>NZ_CP150229.1:0-4800000 GCF_037973325.1 Paenibacillus sp. FSL R5-0713
GTGGACAGCCATACTTCTGATTTATGGCAGCAAATTTTATCAATCATACAAAACAAACTCAGCAAACCCAGTTTTGATACCTGGTTCAAAGCAACCAAGGCTACCAAACTGAATGACCGCTCCATCGTCATTTCCGCCCCAACTACGTTTGCCGTCGAATGGCTGGAGAGCCGTTACACCAAATTGGTCGGATCGACGGTATACGAGCTGCTTGGCAAGCAAGTCGATGTGAAATTTGTCATTGAAGAGAACAAGCCTGCTGAACCGGACCCGCAACTGCCGGCACCAACGCCTACCGTTGTACAGGAAGAAGCGGTACTCAGCATGCTGAATCCGAAATATACGTTCGATACATTTGTCATCGGGCCAGGCAACCGTTTTGCCCATGCCGCATCGCTGGCGGTCGCTGAAGCGCCCGCCAAAGCTTACAACCCTCTTTTTCTGTATGGAGGAGTAGGTCTCGGTAAAACACACTTGATGCATGCGATCGGACATTACATTCTGGAGCATGATCCAGGCAGCAAAGTTGTTTATTTGTCGTCTGAGAAATTCACGAACGAATTCATTAACTCGATCCGTGACAACCGCGGGGAGAGCTTCCGTAACAAATACCGGAGCGTCGACATTTTGCTCATTGATGATATTCAGTTCTTGGCGGGAAAAGAATCAACACAAGAGGAATTTTTCCATACGTTTAATGCGCTGCATGAGGAACGGAAGCAGATCATCATCTCCAGCGACAGACCACCAAAGGAAATTCCGACACTGGAAGAACGACTTCGTTCTCGATTTGAATGGGGGTTAATTACGGATATCCAGCCTCCAGATTTGGAGACAAGGATCGCAATCTTGCGTAAAAAGGCACGTGCGGAAAACTTGGATATTCCGAATGAAGCGATGATGTACATCGCCAACCAGATTGACACCAATATCCGTGAACTGGAAGGCGCCCTGATTCGGGTCGTTGCTTATTCTTCACTGACTAATCAAGATGTAACCACTCATCTGGCAGCTGAAGCACTGAAGGATATTATTCCTTCCAGTCGCCCCAAAATGATCACTATTCATGACATCCAACAAAAGGTCGGCGAGTACTATAGCCTTAAGCTTGAAGATTTCAAAGCACGGAAACGGACCAAGGCAGTTGCTTTCCCAAGACAGATTGCCATGTATCTCTCTCGTGAACTGACAGATTTTTCTCTGCCCAAAATCGGGGAAGCATTCGGAGGACGAGATCATACCACTGTCATACATGCTCACGAAAAAATCTCCCAAGCGATTAAAAACGATCAGGATCTCTATAAAGTTATCAACAACTTAACCGAAAAAATCAAGAATCCAACCTGAACAAGTCCCAAGCCTATGCACAACGTATACACATGTGGATAGGCTTGGGTGTACGGGTTTATACCCACTTATCCACATATTCAGTGCCCCTATTACTATTATTACTAAAAAGATCTTAAAGATATCATCTCCAAAATAGCCATTTCGGAGCTTAGCCTTCGGCCTTTGAAAAACACCTTTTAACACCCCAACACCCAAAAAATCAGCTAGGAGTGAAACCATGAAAATCAGCATAATGAAAAACTACTTAAACGATTCCATACAGCAAGTATCCAAAGCGATCTCAAGTCGTACAACGATTCCGATTCTGAGCGGTATCAAATTCGACGTGAATCATCAAGGTGTAACGTTGACAGCAAGCGACACCGATATATCCATTCAATCCTTCATCCCGCTTGAAGACGGAGATAAAAGCGTAGTTCAGGTAGATCAACCGGGCAGTGTAGTTCTGCCAGCCAAGTTTTTCGTGGAGATCATCAAGAAGCTGCCATCCCAAGAAGTCCATATGGAAGTCAAAGACAACTTCAACACCTTTATCTCCGCAGGTGCTACCGAGATTCAACTGGTAGGTCTTGATCCGGAAGAATTCCCGGTACTGCCAAGCATCGAGGAAAACCAAACGGTTTCCATTCCAGGCGATTTGCTGAAAAATATGATCAAACAAACCGTCTTCTCCATTTCCACACATGAGACAACTCCAATCCTGACGGGTGTACTCTGGAGTTTGGGTGACAACGAATTGAAATTTGTGGCAACGGACCGCCACCGTCTTGCTACTCGTTCAGCAATGCTGGATAATGCAGAAGGTATCCGCTTCAACAACGTGGTCATTTCCGGTAAAACGCTGAACGAGCTCAGCAAAATTGTTCCGGATCAAAATACGCTTGTGGATATCGTTGTTGCAGACAATCAGGTTCTGTTCAAAATCGACCGTGTATTGTTCTACTCCCGTATTCTGGACGGGACATATCCCGATACTTCTAGAATTATTCCAACGTCATACAAAACAGAACTTGTTTTAGATACAAAAAAATTAAGTGAATCCATTGACCGGGCTTATTTGCTGTCGCGTGAAGAGAAAACAAACATTGTGCGTATGCAAACAATGGATTCAGGATCTGTTGAAATTTCTTCAAGCTCTTCCGAGCTAGGTAAAGTAAGAGAAGAAATCGAACCTGCCGAATTTACAGGAGATCCGTTAAAAATCTCGTTCAACTCCAAATACATGCTGGATGTGCTGAAAGTCGTTGAAAGTGAGCAGCTGATGATCGCTTTTACAGGAGTCATGAGTCCTATCATCTTGAAACCGCTGGATGACAGTCACAGCCTTTACGTGATATTGCCATATCGGACGACCAACTAAAGAAAGGAAGATCAGAGTGAACCAAGTTACGATTCGAACGGAATATATTAAGCTTGATCAATTTTTGAAACTGGCTGACTGCATCCCAACTGGGGGTATGGCCAAAGCTTTGCTTCAGGAAGGACTTGTACGTGTGAATAAAGAGCCCGAGGAACGCCGGGGACGTAAGTTATACCCTGGGGATATCGTTGAAGTGGACGGAGAAGGCACATTCGAAGTTGCCGCAGAATAAGAAGACCAGTTCGATCCTGCTGCCTCCTGACGGACGGGATAAAAGGGAGGTTACCGCGTGTTTGTGAACAGCATTGATCTGCAGAATTTCCGCAATTATGAACATCTGAGACTGGACTCTTTTGGTCCCGTAAACTTGTTGATCGGGCAGAATGCCCAGGGCAAGACCAATCTTGCAGAGGCAATTTTTGTACTTGCACTCACCAAGAGCCACCGTACATCCCGTGACAAGGAGCTGATTCGTTTCGGTGAGGAACGTGCCAGACTTGCAGCAGAGGTCGACAAAAAGTACGGATCGGTCAAACTTGAGTTATCTTTGTCGCAACAAGGCAAAAAAGCAAAGATTAACGGCCTGGAGCAGCGCAAGCTAAGTGATTTTGTCGGAGCACTCAATGTCGTGATGTTTGCTCCGGAGGATCTGGAGATTGTAAAAGGCACACCGGGGGTCCGCCGCCGGTTTCTTGACATGGAGATCGGACAGGTCGCACCAGGTTACCTGTATCACCTGCAGCAATACCAAAAAGTGCTCGTCCAACGAAACAATTTGCTTAAGCAGCTTTGGGGACAAGGGGCATCAGCCCAGACCATGCTTGAGGTATGGAACGAACAACTGGTCGAGCATGGTGTTAAGATCGTCAAAAAAAGGAAACAATTCATAAAGAAATTGCAAAAGTGGGCAGAAACGATTCATCAGGGGATCACCGGAGGCGGGGAAGTCTTGCGCCTAGCCTACCTTCCGTCCTTCAGCGAAGCCGCTGAGGAAGATGAAGCTGTCTTAATGGACCAATTTATGATAAAATTATCACAAATGAAAGAGCAGGAGATTCGCCGAGGCACAACCCTTAGTGGGCCGCATCGGGATGACCTGTCCTTTTTCATTAACGATCGGGAAGTACAAACATATGGCTCGCAGGGGCAGCAGCGCACAACGGCGTTGTCCCTTAAACTTGCGGAAATCGAACTGATTCACGAAGAAATCGGAGAATATCCGGTCCTGCTGCTGGATGATGTTCTGTCAGAACTGGACCCTTTTCGCCAGACGCAGCTGATCGAAACGTTCCAGAGCAAGGTGCAAACCTTTATTACAGCTACGGGGATCGAGAGCCTGAACGTTGACAAGCTCAAAGATGCCAGTATTTATCACGTTCATGCCGGACAGGTTGAACGCTAAGGAGTGAGGGCTTATGTACATTCATCTGGGCGGTGAGAAGATCATCCGTTCTTCCGAATTGGTCGCTATTTTTGATATATCGATTGAAAAATCCTCAAAGATCTCCAAGCAATATGTCACGCATGCCGAGCAGGAAAAAACCGTGGAACACATCGGTGAGGAGGAAGCCAAGTCCATTGTGGTGACCAAAAACATTGTGTACTACTCGCCAATTTCCTCAGCCACGTTGAAAAAGAGAGCTCACATTTTTCCTGATCTCTAGTAGTTCATTGGCATAAGGGTGTATTTTGCTGCTTGTCTTTATGTGGACAACTGGCGCTGAAATGAAGGACGTTGCCCATTTCAGCAAACATTATTAGTTAACGCATATTTACGATATTGAATCTATAGAAGTAGGTGAAAGCATGTCTATGAATCAACCGTCATATGGTGCAGATGAAATTCAGGTTCTTGAAGGACTGGAAGCCGTACGGAAACGTCCGGGGATGTATATCGGTTCCACCAGTTCCAAAGGTCTGCATCATCTGGTCTGGGAAGTAGTGGACAACAGTATCGATGAAGCGCTCGCAGGTTACTGTGACCATATCGAGGTTACTATCCATGAAGACAACAGTGTCACTGTTGTCGATAACGGACGTGGGATTCCTGTCGGTGAACATGCCAAAATGAAACGTCCTGCGCTTGAGGTCGTTATGACCGTCCTCCATGCAGGAGGTAAATTTGGTGGCGGCGGGTACAAAGTATCCGGTGGTTTGCACGGTGTAGGTGTATCCGTAGTTAATGCACTATCCGAAAAAGTTGTTGTCACAGTTAAGGTTGACGGGCATGTCTATCAACAGGAGTACCGTCGTGGAGCTCCACAATATGACCTGAAAGTAATTGGAACAACGGAAGAAACGGGAACAACGGTTAGATTCCACCCAGACCCTGAAATTTTCACGGAAACGAGAGTTTATGATTATGACATCTTGCTTGCCCGTATTCGTGAGCTGGCATTCCTGAACAAGGGAATTGGTCTTACACTGACGGATGAGCGTACAGGTGCAACCAACTCGTTCCTGTACGAAGGCGGCATTATCGAATACGTCTCCTTCCTCAACCAGAAGCGAGAAGTACTGCATGAAACTCCAATCTACGTTGAAGGTTCCAGAGATAATATCCAGGTGGAAGTTGCCCTGCAATACAATGACAACTACACCGAGAATATCTATTCCTTCGCCAACAATATCAACACGCATGAGGGCGGAACCCATGAATCAGGTTTCAAGAGTGCCCTTACACGGATTATCAATGACTACGCCCGTAAAGCGGGGGTAATCAAAGACAGTACGGGTAATCTTTCTGGGGACGATGTGCGTGAAGGCTTGACCGCTATTATTTCGGTCAAGATTCCGGAACCGCAATTTGAAGGACAGACAAAGACCAAGCTGGGTAACAGCGAAGTTCGTGGGATTGTCGAATCCTTGTTTGCCGAGAAACTGCAGGAGTTCCTGGAAGAGAATCCTTCCGTATCCCGCCGCATTTTGGAAAAAGGACTGCAAGCAGCCCGTGCGCGTGAAGCAGCCCGTAAAGCCCGGGAGCTGACACGTCGTAAAGGTGCACTTGAAGTAAGCTCACTTCCGGGTAAATTGGCAGACTGTTCATCCAAGGATGCTTCAATCAGCGAATTGTACATCGTCGAAGGTGACTCTGCCGGCGGATCAGCGAAGCAAGGACGTGATCGTCATTTCCAAGCGATTTTGCCGCTGCGTGGTAAGATTCTGAACGTGGAAAAAGCTCGTCTCGACCGGATCTTGGGTAATGCGGAGATCAGGGCTATTATTACGGCGATGGGTACAGGTATTGGTGATGACTTCGATATTGCCAAAGCCCGATATCACAAAATCATTTTGATGACGGATGCCGATGTCGATGGTGCTCATATCCGAACACTGTTGCTGACATTCCTGTATCGGTACATGCGTAAAATCATTGAGGCAGGTTACGTATATATTGCACAACCGCCATTGTTCAAGATTGAGCGTAACAAAGTGATTCGTTATGCCGGTTCCGAGCAAGAGCGCGATGAAATTATTGCCACGTTCGGAGAAAATGCGAAATTTAACGTTCAGCGTTACAAAGGTCTTGGCGAGATGAATGCCGGACAATTGTGGGAAACGACGATGGATCCGGAGAGCCGGACTATGATGCAAGTATCGATCAATGATGCCATACTTGCTGATGCGATGTTTGATACCCTGATGGGGGATAACGTTGAACCACGTCGTGACTTTATCCAGGAAAATGCGAAATACGTGAAAAACCTCGACATTTAACGATATTCGAAGAGGCGCCTGTGAGGGCGCCTTTTTATATTATTTGAATCACGGAATAGGAGGCAGAGGACTTCCGTAACCTGTGGTTAGCGACGTACACGTTTTTTGGCAGACGAGGCCTGTGCTTTGGGGGATGGACGAGAAGTCTTACTCTTTTTGGCTGGCAAACGGCCGTACGCAATTGCATAGCGTTTGATCTTCCGGTATGCCCCCTTGTCCGGGAGTAAACCAAAAGCATAAATGCCCGGCAATGTGTTGACTTCAAGAATCCAGGGACGTCCTTCTTCGTCTAGTGCAATATCAATACCAATCTCTTTGAGCCTTGGAAATGATGTCTGCAATTGCACAGCGGTATGGATACCTAGACGGTATAGCTCATTGCGGAGTTTTTTGAATCTATCCTGTTGAAGATGGGGCAGTACGAGTTCTTCAAACGTGGCCAATTGTCCACCACCATGAATGTTCGTGATAATTTTGCCCGGTGCAGCAACACGTCCCAGAATACCTGTTGTTTCCCAGTTATGTTGCAGATTTTTTTGAGTCAACACACGCAAGTCAAAAGGCAAATCTCCATGCTTCATCAAGGAGATTCCCTGTTGAATGATATAATCCCGTTCCTGAATGCGATCATTCAGTGCTCGTTCGAGTTCATCCAGGGAATGAAAGGATCTCTCCTCTGTACCGTATTGGAGATGATATGTTGTTATGAGCTGGGTAGCTCTGGAGGTAACAGCACTTGCTTCGAGTTCATCCACAGGTGGGTTCCGATCATTGGTTTCTTCAGGAACATCTGCTTCTGTGGCGTAATCGTCGGAATTAACAACTGGTTCGTATAAACGGGTTGTTTTCACCCGCATGACCCCATTACCGTAAGTACCACGGTCCGGTTTGATATAGTTGGACTCGAATAATTCAGTCATTCGTTCCAAAGTTTGACGGCTATATTTTCGGGTGACTGGGATATATTCATTCACTATGCGACTGCGTTGTAACACAGCTGTTTTGGCCCATTTGCTGGAGACGCGTTGGATACCCAAGATCCATCAGTCCTTTCATGTTTTGTTCATTTCCAAAGAGGGAAAGACACGGAGAAATCAAAGGACAAGAGACGATTTCAGTGGTATAATAGAGAAATATGGCGTTTTGTGCGATGAGCTGCACAATCTGCAGTTTGATCGTAGGACGGGAATGGCTTTAGCCTCGATGGGCACAGTACATATGCCGTATTTCTAGCATTGTATGTGCAATTGAGGAGGAAGGCAGGGCGTATCCCCAGAGACGCAGAAGTTCCCGGAAGAAAGGCTATTGCCCAGCGGACGTTTAATTGTGTAACTTTTGTGAAAGTAATATAATAAAGAGTAGCGTTCTTGCGCGGTTTTAGCCTTGTTAGGCTTTTCACATATAATCAATTTTCTTGCATGACGGAATGGAACGTTTGTTGAAGGACAAGAAGGAGGTCCAGCATGGCGGAAGAAATGAACTCTCAGATTACAGATCGGGATATAGGCGTGGAGATGCGTGAATCGTTTATGGATTATGCGATGAGCATCATTGTTAGCCGTGCCTTACCTGACGTACGTGATGGATTGAAGCCGGTTCACCGGCGTATTCTGTACGCAATGTCAGAGCTCGGCATGACCCCCGATAAACCACATAAAAAATCAGCCAGAATCGTCGGCGAAGTTATCGGTAAGTATCACCCACACGGTGACTCTGCTGTATACGAGACGATGGTACGGATGGCACAGGATTTCTCCCTGCGCTATATGCATGTAGATGGACATGGTAACTTTGGATCGGTCGATGGCGACATGGCAGCAGCGATGCGTTATACGGAAGCTCGCTTGTCCAAGATTGCTATGGAAATGCTTAGAGATATCAACAAGGATACGATTGATTTCCAGGCGAACTATGACGGTGAAGAACATGAGCCAATCGTTTTGCCTGCTCGTTTTCCTAACTTGCTTGTCAATGGGGTTGGCGGGATCGCGGTAGGTATGGCCACCAATATTCCTCCTCATAATCTGGGTGAGGTCATTGATGGTGTACAGGCCATGATTCAAAATCCGGACATTACATCCATGGAACTCATGGATTACATTCAAGGACCAGACTTCCCTACATCCGGCTACATTTTGGGCCGCTCAGGCATTCGCCAGGCGTATCAGACCGGACGTGGCTCAGTAACGATGCGGGCCAAAACCAACATCGAAGAGAATAACAACAAAGCGCGAATTATCGTTACAGAGCTGCCTTATCAGGTGAACAAGGCGAGACTCGTTGAGAAAATCGCCGAGTTGGTACGTGATAAAAAGATTGATGGCATTACCGACCTTCGTGATGAGTCTGACCGTAATGGTATGCGGATTGTAATTGAGCTTCGCAGAGACGTGAATCCGGGTGTTGTTCTGAACAACCTATACAAACACACATCGATGCAATCCACTTTCGGAATTAACATGCTTGCGATTGTGAATAAAGAACCTAAAATCCTGAACCTGCGTGAAGTGTTGTATCACTACCTGCAGCATCAGATTGAGGTTATTCGCAGACGTACGCAGTTTGAACTGAAGAAGGCTGAAGCTCGTGCACATATTCTAGAAGGCTTGCGCATAGCGTTGGATCATATCGACGAGATTATTACATTGATTCGTTCTTCCAGTAATGCAGATGCAGCCAGAGAAGGTTTGATTGAGCGTTTTTCACTCAGTCATGATCAGGCTCAAGCGATTCTCGATATGCGTTTGCAACGCCTCACAGGTCTGGAACGCGAACGTATTGAGAATGAATACAACGAACTGATGGTCAAAATTAGAGAGTATCGCGAAATTCTGGCCAATGAACATTTGGTGCTTGAAATTATCAGCACAGAGCTGCAAGAGATTCGCGACCGCTTTAGTGATGATCGTCGTACAGAGATCACTGTAGGTGAAGAGAGTATTCTGGATGAGGACCTGATTCCGCGCGAAGAGGTTATCATTACGATTACCCATACAGGCTACGTGAAACGTCTGCCGGTATCCACATACCGCAGCCAGAAACGTGGTGGACGTGGGGTTGTGGGTATGGATACGAAAGATACTGACTTTGTTGAGCATCTGTTCGTAACCAACTCTCACAACTACCTCATGTTCTTCACCGACAAAGGTAAGGTGTATCGTCTCAAAGCGTACGAGATTCCAGAGCTTGGACGTACCGCACGGGGAACACCGATTATCAACCTGATCCAGATTGAGCAGGGTGAATCGGTTAATGCCGTGATTCCGGTTCAAGAATTTGAAAGTGACAGATTCTTGTTCTTTGCTACCCGTCAAGGGGTCGTGAAGAAAACGCCACTTGAGGATTACACCAATATCCGCAAAGGCGGCTTGATCGGTATTTCCTTGCGTGATGATGACATTCTAATTGATGTTAAGCTGACCGATGGACAGCAAGAGATCATTATGGGTACAGCTCACGGAATGTCTATTCGATTCTCCGAAAGTAATGTACGTTCCATGGGACGTAGTGCAACCGGGGTTAAAGGGATCACATTGGATGAACAGGATGCCGTTATCGGCATGGATGTAGTCGATAAAGATCTCGATGTTCTGATCGTTACAGCCAAAGGATACGGTAAACGTACACCTGTGAGTGACTATCGAATGCAGACTCGTGGCGGTAAAGGAATTAAGACGATTAATGTCACAGAGAAGAACGGCGCAGTAGTCAGCCTCAAGATGGTTAAAACCGAAGAGGATCTGATGATTATTACGTCTAGCGGTACGTTGATCCGGATGAGCATGGAAGGCATATCCACGATGGGTCGATACACGCAGGGTGTGAAGCTGATTCATATTCGTGACGAAGATTCAGTAGCTACAGTCAGCCGGATTGACAAAAATGAAGAAGAACCAGACGATGAGTCACTTGAAGGCATGGAAGGCGGGGAAACCCAAGCTCCGGCAGTAAGCCTGGAAGAAGGAACCCTTTCTGACGCGGATGCAGATGCTGAAGTTGAGGACGACGATTCCGGTTCGGAAGCATAAACCTAGAATGTTATAAACCGATCTCTTGGAGATTGGAAAAAGATTGCGAGGGCTCCCACTGGGAGCCCTTTTGTTGTATAAAGGGATCTCTTCTTCTATTCTTTCGAATCTAGGATGTACAGCCTCATTTCTGAGTAATATAATGGGAAATATCATGAAAAACCGGGACTATGGTCTTGTTTGTTATTAACATAGAAGAACGATGAGTGAGGGGAATATACATGGGACTTATCACCCTGTCAGAAGTCAAATCAGGACTCAAACTTGGGAGTGATGTGCAAACGCTTCGTGGCAACGTTTTGCTTCAGAAGGGCAAAGTCATTTTACCCAAGGATATGGAAGTGCTCAAAGCCTTTATGATTCACCAGGTGGATATTGAGCACGAGAGAATGGGATCAAGTAATACAGGAACCAAGGGTGCATCTGCGTCTGCAGGAAGTACAGCAAACGAGAAGAATGGTGAACGGACAGCGAAGACAGGGAATGTCAGCACAGCCCCTGTAACAACGTCTCTACAGGATGAGTATGAAAAGATGGTAGGACTGACCAAAAATGCGTTCTTGTCCTCTCTGGCGGCTGAATTGCCTGTATATGAGCTGCGTACACAGTTAGAGGCTGTGTTTGCACATCTCAAACAATATAATGTGCTTACCTTCAGTCCACGAGTAATGCAAGAACATGATTATGTGTATCACCATGCTGTACTGAGTGCAATCACATCCTACCAACTGGCCCAGTGGATAGATCTTCCCTCCAAGGATTGGATGCAAGTTGCGTTTGCAGGCTTGTTCCATGATATTGGTAATAACAAAGTAGATCCGCAAATTCTCCATAAGCCTTCTACGTTAACCGTTACAGAGCAGAATGAGATCCGGCAGCACACCAAATATGGTTACCAGATTCTTAAACAGGCAAAGGCTATTAATGAGGGCGCCAGACTTGCTGCTTTGCAGCATCATGAAAAAGTTGACGGATCAGGTTATCCGTTGCAGCTTAGTGGGACGCAGATTCATATTTACGCTAAAATCGTAGCTATCGCTGATATTTTCCACGCCATGACGCTGGAGAAGATTTACCGTAAGGCACAATCACCGTATCTAGTTCTAGAACAAATCCAGAGTGAGGCATTTGGAAAATTGGATCCTGCAATTGTACGTGTATTTGTTCAACGATCAACCCAGATCCATAATGGCATCCGAGTAAAACTCAGCAATAACCAGATTGGAGAGATCGTATTCTCTGATCGAGATCATCCTACACGGCCTATGGTGTCAGTAGAAGGAACGATCATTAACCTAATGCAGCAAAGGCAGCTTCACATCCAAGAGGTTATCGGTTAACTATAGATATTAGGGCAACTTGAGGAGAGGGTCTTTCATTTATAGAGAGGCCTTTTCGTTTGAGATATATATAAATGTAGATATACAAGAAAAGATTATTAGGAGGATGTATAATTTAATCAAAAAAAGACTTGCAATCAAAATCTGTACATGTTATATTCTAATTCCGGCCAAGAAAACACGGTTTACACGGTGCGGCAAGCAAATCAAATAAGCTTCGAAAGAAACTTAAAAAAAGAGCTTGCAAAGTTGGTTCGGATGTGATAAGATATAAAAGTTGCTGAAGAGAACGACATTCGGTAACGGAACAAGTTTGATCTTTGAAAACTGAACAACGAGTGAGTAAACATTCTGCTTGCAGAATGAACGCGAAAGTTGAAACAAGCCTTGGCTTGGATCGACTGGAGCACAATTGAGATTTTTAATCTCGTCAGATTCAAAATGAGCTTATCGCTCTTTTCAATACTTTATTGGAGAGTTTGATCCTGGCTCAGGACGAACGCTGGCGGCATGCCTAATACATGCAAGTCGAGCGGAGTTGATAAGAAGCTTGCTTCTTTGATGCTTAGCGGCGGACGGGTGAGTAACACGTAGGCAACCTGCCCTCAAGTTTGGGACAACTACCGGAAACGGTAGCTAATACCGAATAGTTGTTTTCTTCGCCTGAAGGAAACTGGAAAGACGGAGCAATCTGTCACTTGGGGATGGGCCTGCGGCGCATTAGCTAGTTGGTGGGGTAACGGCTCACCAAGGCGACGATGCGTAGCCGACCTGAGAGGGTGATCGGCCACACTGGGACTGAGACACGGCCCAGACTCCTACGGGAGGCAGCAGTAGGGAATCTTCCGCAATGGGCGAAAGCCTGACGGAGCAATGCCGCGTGAGTGATGAAGGTTTTCGGATCGTAAAGCTCTGTTGCCAGGGAAGAACGCTTGGGAGAGTAACTGCTCTCAAGGTGACGGTACCTGAGAAGAAAGCCCCGGCTAACTACGTGCCAGCAGCCGCGGTAATACGTAGGGGGCAAGCGTTGTCCGGAATTATTGGGCGTAAAGCGCGCGCAGGCGGTCATTTAAGTCTGGTGTTTAATCCCGGGGCTCAACCCCGGATCGCACTGGAAACTGGGTGACTTGAGTGCAGAAGAGGAGAGTGGAATTCCACGTGTAGCGGTGAAATGCGTAGATATGTGGAGGAACACCAGTGGCGAAGGCGACTCTCTGGGCTGTAACTGACGCTGAGGCGCGAAAGCGTGGGGAGCAAACAGGATTAGATACCCTGGTAGTCCACGCCGTAAACGATGAGTGCTAGGTGTTAGGGGTTTCGATACCCTTGGTGCCGAAGTTAACACATTAAGCACTCCGCCTGGGGAGTACGGTCGCAAGACTGAAACTCAAAGGAATTGACGGGGACCCGCACAAGCAGTGGAGTATGTGGTTTAATTCGAAGCAACGCGAAGAACCTTACCAGGTCTTGACATCAGCATGACCGGGCTAGAGATAGTCCTTTCCTTCGGGACATGCTAGACAGGTGGTGCATGGTTGTCGTCAGCTCGTGTCGTGAGATGTTGGGTTAAGTCCCGCAACGAGCGCAACCCTTGATCTTAGTTGCCAGCATTTCGGATGGGCACTCTAAGGTGACTGCCGGTGACAAACCGGAGGAAGGTGGGGATGACGTCAAATCATCATGCCCCTTATGACCTGGGCTACACACGTACTACAATGGCCGGTACAACGGGCTGTGAAGCCGCGAGGTGGAACGAATCCTAAAAAGCCGGTCTCAGTTCGGATTGCAGGCTGCAACTCGCCTGCATGAAGTCGGAATTGCTAGTAATCGCGGATCAGCATGCCGCGGTGAATACGTTCCCGGGTCTTGTACACACCGCCCGTCACACCACGAGAGTTTATAACACCCGAAGTCGGTGGGGTAACCGCAAGGAGCCAGCCGCCGAAGGTGGGATAGATGATTGGGGTGAAGTCGTAACAAGGTAGCCGTATCGGAAGGTGCGGCTGGATCACCTCCTTTCTATGGAGAATCGTTTCCCGAGTGGAAACATTCAAATATAAAATCTAGCCAGGTCGGCTAGTTACTCACTCGTTGCTCAGTTTTGAGAGCTCAAACTCTCAAACAGCTTGCTTTTGCATGGAGCTTGTTCTTTGAAAACTAGATATCGAAACGAAAGTAAATGCGAATTAGAACATTCCTTTTTAGCTGAACTTGTGTATAACAAGTTTCAATAAAAACGGTAGATTGCTGGAGCGAGTGATCGAAATGGAGCGACTTTTGGATTTGCGCAAGCAAACCAAGCGGAGCGACAGCTCGAACACGAGCGCAATGGTTAAGCTACTAAGAGCACACGGAGGATGCCTAGGCGCTAGGAGCCGATGAAGGACGTGGCGAACAACGAAACTGCCTCGGGGAGCTGTAAGCAAGCTTTGATCCGGGGGTGTCCGAATGGGGAAACCCAGCTGGGGTAATTTCCAGTTACTCATAACTGAATACATAGGTTATGCAGAGGCATACCAGGGGAACTGAAACATCTAAGTACCCTGAGGAAGAGAAAACAATAGTGATTCCGTCAGTAGCGGCGAGCGAACGCGGAGAAGCCCAAACCAGAGAGCTTGCTCTTTGGGGTTGTGGGACGTCTCACATGGAGTTACAAAGGAGTCAGTTAAACGAAGAGGTCTGGAAAGGCCCGCCAAAGAAGGTAAAAGCCCTGTAATTGAAAGTTGATTCTCTCCGAGACGGATCCCGAGTAGTGCGGGGCACGTGAAACCCCGTATGAATCCGGCAGGACCATCTGCCAAGGCTAAATACTTCCTAGCGACCGATAGTGAAGCAGTACCGTGAGGGAAAGGTGAAAAGCACCCCGGAAGGGGAGTGAAATAGAACCTGAAACCGTGTGCTTACAAAAAGTCAGAGCCCGTTTTAGGGGTGATGGCGTGCCTTTTGTAGAATGAACCGGCGAGTTACGTTCCCGTGCAAGGTTAAGGTGAAGAGCCGGAGCCGCAGCGAAAGCGAGTCTGAATAGGGCGACATAGTACGTGGACGTAGACCCGAAACCGGGTGATCTACCCCTGTCCAGGGTGAAGGTGCGGTAACACGCACTGGAGGCCCGAACCCACGCACGTTGAAAAGTGCGGGGATGAGGTGGGGGTAGCGGAGAAATTCCAATCGAACTCGGAGATAGCTGGTTCTCCCCGAAATAGCTTTAGGGCTAGCCTCGGAAAACAGAGTCGTGGAGGTAGAGCACTGATTGGGTGCGGGGCCCGCAAGGGTTACCAAGCTCAGTCAAACTCCGAATGCCATAGACTTACTTCCGGGAGTCAGACAGTGAGTGCTAAGATCCATTGTCAAAAGGGAAACAGCCCAGACCATCAGCTAAGGTCCCCAAGTGTGTGTTAAGTGGGAAAGGATGTGGAGTTGCACAGACAACCAGGATGTTGGCTTAGAAGCAGCCACCATTGAAAGAGTGCGTAATAGCTCACTGGTCGAGTGACTCTGCGCCGAAAATGTAACGGGGCTAAACACACCACCGAAGCTATGGCTTGATGCTTGCATCAGGGGTAGGGGAGCGTTGTATAAGGGTTGAAGGTGTACCGTAAGGAGCGCTGGACATTATACAAGTGAGAATGCCGGTATGAGTAACGAAAAGATCAGTGAGAATCTGATCCGCCGAAAGCCTAAGGGTTCCTGAGGAAGGCTCGTCCGCTCAGGGTAAGTCGGGACCTAAGGCGAGGCCGAAAGGCGTAGTCGAAGGACAACAGGTCGAAATTCCTGTACCACCGTAAGCCGTTATGAGCAATGGGGGGACGCAGTAGGGTAGTGACGCGGACTGATGGATGTCCGTCTAAGCAGTGAGGCTGATGTGTAGGCAAATCCGCACATCATAAGGCTGAGCTGTGATGGGGAGCGAAAATTGTAGTAGCGAAGGTCATGATCTCACACTGCCAAGAAAAGCCTCTAGCCAGGTGAAGGTGCCCGTACCGCAAACCGACACAGGTAGGCGAGAAGAGTATTCTAAGGCGCGCGGAAGAACTCTCGTTAAGGAACTCGGCAAAATGACCCCGTAACTTCGGGAGAAGGGGTGCCCCGGTAGTGTGAATAGCACGAGGGGGCCGCAGTGAAAAGGCCCAAGCGACTGTTTAGCAAAAACACAGGTCTGTGCGAAGCCGTAAGGCGAAGTATACGGGCTGACGCCTGCCCGGTGCTGGAAGGTTAAGGGGAGTGGTTAGGAGCAATCCGAAGCTGTGAACCGAAGCCCCAGTAAACGGCGGCCGTAACTATAACGGTCCTAAGGTAGCGAAATTCCTTGTCAGGTAAATTCTGACCCGCACGAATGGCGTAACGACTTGGGCGCTGTCTCAACGAGAGATCCGGTGAAATTTTAATACCTGTGAAGATGCAGGTTACCCGCGACAAGACGGAAAGACCCCATGGAGCTTTACTGCAGCTTGATATTGAATTTGGGTACGATCTGTACAGGATAGGTGGGAGCCTTTGAAGTGGGAGCGCAAGCTTCCATGGAGGCAACGTTGGGATACCACCCTGATCGTATCTAGGTTCTAACCTGGTACCGTAATCCGGTGCGGGGACAGTGTCAGGTGGGCAGTTTGACTGGGGCGGTCGCCTCCTAAAGAGTAACGGAGGCGCCCAAAGGTTCCCTCAGAATGGTTGGAAATCATTCGAAGAGTGCAAAGGCATAAGGGAGCTTGACTGCGAGACCTACAAGTCGAGCAGGGACGAAAGTCGGGCTTAGTGATCCGGTGGTACCGCATGGAAGGGCCATCGCTCAACGGATAAAAGCTACCCTGGGGATAACAGGCTTATCTCCCCCAAGAGTCCACATCGACGGGGAGGTTTGGCACCTCGATGTCGGCTCATCGCATCCTGGGGCTGAAGTAGGTCCCAAGGGTTGGGCTGTTCGCCCATTAAAGCGGTACGCGAGCTGGGTTCAGAACGTCGTGAGACAGTTCGGTCCCTATCTGTCGTGGGCGTAGGAAATTTGAGAGGAGCTGTCCTTAGTACGAGAGGACCGGGATGGACGTACCGCTGGTGTACCAGTTGTTCCGCCAGGAGCACCGCTGGGTAGCTATGTACGGACGGGATAAACGCTGAAAGCATCTAAGCGTGAAGCCCCCCTCAAGATGAGATTTCCCAGTATGTAAGACCCCTTGAAGACGACGAGGTAGATAGGCTGGGGGTGGAAGTGCAGCAATGCATGGAGCTGACCAGTACTAATCGGTCGAGGGCTTATCCAAATATGCAAGTGATAATTCGCATACTTTCGTTTCGAATCTAGTTTTCAGAGAACGATCTCTGAAATGTAAGCTATGCGTTTGGTGGCGATGGCGGAGGGGTTCCACACGTACCCATCCCGAACACGACCGTTAAGCCCTCTAGCGCCGATGGTACTTGGACCGCAGGGTCCTGGGAGAGTAGGACGCCGCCAAGCAAAGAACCACTGCCGATGTTATTCGGTGGTGGTTTTTATTTGTTTATAAGGATTAGAGATGATGAGCGGAAGCTCTAACATGATCGTCAAATGAAGGTAACATTTTTGTTACGGATAACAGCGGCAAAACCAGTATAATAGGACTATGTTAAATATGCTAAAAGTACCTGACCACAGAGCTGGAATGTGCAGCTGTGAAAAGGAGGGTGTGTGTGTTAAGTTGGCGGAGACTTGGACTACAATCAATTCTGTTGCTTTGTTTGACCGTTGTTCTGGCAGGATGCGGTGAAGCTTCAGGATCTGTATGGACTTCATATGAAGGTGCGGTGAACGAGAAGAGTTTTCCGGTGCCTAAAGTAGCGAATAAATCTGACCAGTCCGAGAACAATTCGGATATGGACTATGTTCGATATACGCTGTCTGGTATTAGTGAGAGCACTAGCTTGCCTGAGGTATATCTAGACGAGATTAAAAGCTGGGGTTGGACAGAGAGGCAAGCCAAGGGTACATCCAATGAATCCAGTACCTTGCGAGTATTTGCAAAGGAAGGACATACTGTGCATTTAGCAGTACATGATGGATCCTTTACACTAATGGTTCCTAGAAATGATGCTACTCAAACGACAGTTAAATCATTGGCTGAAGACGATTGAGCTGCTGCGTGTAAGATTGGATATGAAAATTAACGCTGTGATGTTCCTTATATAGTAAAGCTCCCGTGTACATGATAGGGGGCTTTTTGTTATTTTACGAAGTAGGCTGCAATCGTGATCGGAGTACCTAGTGTGTAATGCAAGAGAAGCCATAAAGGTAAAGAGGATTAGGAGTAGATATTGTGGTACAGAAAGGCGAGTATATGCGCTTGAACTATTATAGGGGTGTGCTGAGCTTTTAAAGGTAGAGGACGAGAGATGTAGTTATATAAAGGTATGGGGTAGATTGAATGGTTAATGGAAGGCTAGGCTAGAAGGGAGATTGAGGATCGCTCATAGGAGTAAAGTATACGAGATATCTGGAGTTAAAGGATATGGAACAGCAGATGAAAAAGTGGAGAAGAATGGAGTCTGTCATGGGGATAACTAATTTAGCCATACCCAGACTGTGGATAAGGGACAGGAAGGGAACAAAAAATAAAGGTTATCCACTGTGGATAACCTTTATTTGATCATGTGAGGCTGAGCCAGCTAGACGATACGAGCTCTTTTTTTAACAAATATCTGAGGGGCTCAGGCCATTATGTATTACAGGTGAATGAGATACTGCACTATTGGATGAACGAAGGGTATTATTGCAGATAATATGAGACATCTTGTTCATTTAATTTGATGAGTCCATCTTTGCGCTCGCGGGAGAGTACCATGACAACATATAAGCGAGGACCCAGCAACCACAAATGCCAGAAGATCAGCGAGAGGGTGAAGGACAATGGGGACCATATCAAACATACTGTAATGATACATAGTCCAATCCAGCTCATGTTAAGGTGTACCCGGACAAACATACGGAAGCTGAAATGCTGATCAGGGATATAACCTAACCAAGGCATACGCAGATTCCAGCGCCACCGTTTGGCGTAAGAGGTACGTACCAAAAGTAATATTGTTCTGGCAATGACATAATGAATCCAAATGGTGATTGGGCCTGCCAGTACAAAAAAGAAGAGGCCAGTCCAAGAGAATGCAAGTAGATTGAATAAAAGCATGATGACCGGCAAACAAAGATAACTATAGATGACACTGCGGGCGATAGCCTTTTTTTTCAGAAGCCGGTATTGATAAAATGTTGCTTTATTCTCCGGTTCGGCGATCATACGTTTATATATCCTCCTTCAAATTCACGTTTGTGTGGGATAGGTATTTGTTTTCTTATACGTGTAAAAGGGAATGCATTATGTATGTATATATGAACCTTGTCTATCACGCCATGACGATTGTACAAGATATTGAGATTCGAATGAGCTTATCTCAGTATACTCTCGAATGCATGGACTGTCAGGCTTTGATATCGTTATCATGTATTATATATCGGCTGAGATTCCAAGTTTTTTTAAGTAATTTGAATATAAGTTTTGAGTCAGACTAAGGGATACGTGATTTTGAGGGAAACGCGATGGATGCAGGATAACAGTGTAGACATGAGAAGATGAATGCTCTTGATCAGAAGATGAATGTATTTTTCGGTACAGACACCCCGGAGGGGGTGGGCGAATATATATATTTTATAGAAAGAAAGCACTATGAAAATGTATAAAATAATAGAAACTGTGCAATACTGATAGTAAACGTAAAACAAGGTGGGATGGTTCATGGAAGAACATGCCGAACACACATGTATTATCTGCGAGCAAAGAAAAAGAGAAGGCATTTTTATTGTATCTGAATTCATATGTGACACTTGTGAAGCAGAAATGGTTCATACCGATGCGCAGGATGCCAAGTACAATTATTTTATTCATCAAATGAAGCAAATTTGGGTACAAAAAAACGCATAATGCATATTGCTAATAGAAGTAGAAGCGAAACATCACGCTGTAAAGATGCTGATGTGTATAGAGGCCCATTGGGCCTTTTTCTGTTTTTAGGAGAGAGAGTCTTGTCTGACATTTAAGGAAGGCGTATGCTGATATAATGATATCGAAAATTTGCAGCAGCGCGTGTGGAGATGGGGAAGAATGGCGTTCCTTGGATTAAGAAGCATGTGGGAGCGCACCGGGCGCACATTATATATGTACAGGATGGTTATTTCATGAATCATAAAATTAAATCAAGTAGAGCCCCTTTATATGAAGCGTTGCTTGCGTATCGTGATTCGAAGCAGCGTTCTTTTCATGTGCCTGGGCATAAGAATGGACAAGCTTACCGACATTTGCTGAAACCAGCAGAAGCAGGACAATCTCCCGTTAAGGATATTGTTAATGAGGAACTCCGGCATAACGGAGATATTCAGAGCGAAGCGGGAAGAAATGTAAATAGAAGGATAGAGCAACTTAGTTTAGTGGAGAACGATGGGGATGCCATAGGGAATGGGGAACGACTCAGCGATGAAGCGACTCATTCGCAGACAGGATTAGTACCGGATCGTTCATTCCTGGAGATGATGGAGATGGATGTTACCGAGATTACGGGCACCGACGATTTGCATCATCCGGAAGGTGTGATCCAGGAAGCACAGGAGCTTGCGGCAGATTGTTTTGGTGCAGAGGAGAGTTTCTTCCTTGTGGGGGGAAGTACGGCTGGTAATCTGTCCTTACTTCTTACTGTGTGTGATGAGCCGAACAGTATTGTGCTAGTACAGCGGAATGTACATAAATCCGTTATTCACGGGTTAATGCTGGCCGGCGCAAGAGCTGTATTTCTGGAGCCGTGGGTCGATCCAGCGTCTGGACTTGCGGTCATGCCGTCGGTTGAGACGGTTCAGGCTGCTGTCCAGTCCTATCCTGAGGCAAAGGGCGTACTTGTCACTTTGCCCAATTACTACGGCATGGGCGCTGATATGACGCCCATTGCCGAGGTATGCCACGTTGCTGGCATGCCATTGCTCGTAGATGAAGCGCATGGCGCGCATTATGGGCAGCATCCGGAGCTGCCTGTTTCTGCACTGTCATGCGGAGCAGACGGTGTCGTGCAGTCGACGCATAAGATGCTGTCGGCCTTCACCATGGGTGCGATGCTGCACATCCAGGGACCACGGTTAAACCGGTCCCTGTTAAGGCAGCGCCTGTCCATGGTGCAAAGCTCAAGCCCATCATACCCGGTGATGGCTTCGCTTGATCTGGCGCGCCGGCTCCTGCACGTGCAGGGCGCGGACACGTTCACGGCGGGGCTCGCCGCCGTGAACGCCTTTAAGCGCGGCCTCGCGGAGCTGCCGCGCTTCCAGTTGCTGCAGCCTGCACAGCCGCTGCAGCCAGAACCGCCAGCCGGAACAGCGAAGCCGGCTGGTATGCCCGTGTCCGCTGCGCAGCAGACACGGGAGGGCCTGCCCGCGGCGGCGATGACATCTGCCGCGGGGTATACCGCTCAGGACCCATTCAAGGCCGTCATCTATGACGGCGCAGGGGTGCTGAGCGGTTATGGGCTACAGCAGCAGCTGGAAGCATGCGGCTGTGTGCCCGAGATGAGCGACGAACGGTACGTCGTCTTGCTCTTCAGCCTGGGCTCAACGGTGCAAGATGCTCAGCACCTGTTGCAGGCTTTACACCATATCAGCTCTGCCAATGGTCATGAGCAGGTCCAATCTAATGCAGAGACATCACATCAGCTCGTGAAAGATTCTGCGCATTATATTTCCACGTGGAACAATTTACAAGAAAACACTGGTTATTCCGAACCGATCTCCTTCACACTGCAACCAATTGTGGAGACGGATACGATCTATGTCCCGATAGAAGAAAGTGCAGGCTGTCGATCAGCCGAGATGGTTACTCCATACCCTCCAGGGATTCCGCTTGTCTATCCAGGTGAACGTCTAAGTCCAACGATGGTGGAGCGTATACAACTCCTGCGTAATGAAGGAGCGAAGTTTCACGGGGTATCAGATGCATCACTACAGGTATTAAAGGTCATGAAGGATCGATAAATACACATATGAAGTCTGAATTACATTTACCAACGGTAGTCTGTATGACCAATACGGTTAGTGATACCGGACCCTACACATGTGAGGGTCTCTTGGTCATTAATCTAGTTGCTATCTTCCAACTCAGGCATGCAATATGTTGAAGGATGTCAGGGTCCAACATTTTGAAGTCAAGGATTGCCGATCCTCGCGAATTGTCCAGACGATATTCTAAGGAACCGAGGACGTCTTATTTAGCCTTCGAGTCCTACTTTTATTTTGTAAGGAACCTGAGACTTGTTATTAACCCAAATCACCTAATAAACACGCTGTAAACGACTGGTTATTCTAATATAGCGTGTTTCAGATTCCTTAGATTGCTACGGGCGCTTCAAATCGCTGAATAAGACGCCACAGGGTCGTTAGCGCTCCCGCTCCGTGTTCTGCTCCAGACACGTTCAGTTACGTTCCTGCTTTCGGCAGGTAAGGAGACACGCTCTAGTTCAGCTTATACAGATAGACATAAGAAAGAAGGGAACACTTTGGGTATTCCGCTAAAAAAATATACAGGAATAGTCCTGCAAGTTTTGTTAATGTACGGTTTTTACTGGATTGGCAACCTCATTCAAACTCTATTACATCTGCCGTTAACAGGAAGTATTGTGGGTATGCTGGTTTTGTTCATTGCCATCCAACTGGGATGGGTCAAAATGAGCTGGGGAGAAGAAGGGTCAACGTGGCTTCAATCCCATTTGCAATTATTGTTCATTCCACCTACTGTGGGCATCATTAATCATTTTGATTTTTTTAGAGCTAACACATTATTATTAGTCCTTGGTTTGATCGTTAGCACATTAATCACATGTCTGATATCTGCCAAATTAAGTGAGTGGCTCATGATATGGAGATCGTCTCATAAAGGTAAAAAGGAGGCGATCACTTGTCAGCATTCATCCTCGGAATTGGAATGATCGCGCTAACTATCGCTGTATATATTCCAGCCACTCGTCTATATAAAAGGCTGAAATGGCCGATACTTATGCCTGTACTCACAACGACTGCCATCCTGATCCTGATCTTGGTGATTTCCGGTATCAAGCTGGAAACGTATATGCTAGGTGGCAAATGGATACAGGAACTCTTGGGCCCAGCAGTTGTATCTCTCGCGTTTCCCTTGTCCAGACATCTGCATGTGCTGAAGCAAAATATCATTCCAATTGTGGGCGGAACGATCGGAGGCAGTATTACAGGGGTGTCCACAGGTGCTTTAATCGCCATTCTTCTGGGGTATCCTCAAGAGATGGTCATTGCTTTATTGCCAAAATCCGTGACGACTCCTGTTGCTATTCAACTTGCTAATCAGGTTGGAGGGAATGCCTCATTCACATCGCTGTTTGTGATGATTGCAGGATTCTCAGGGATATTACTGGGACCGATGCTCCTGAAATGGGCCAAAGTCCGCAGTAAACATGCCTACGGAATTGGATTGGGTTCAGCATCTCATGCCCTTGGCATGGCAAGGTCTGTTGAATATGGAGAGAATGCTGTAGCCCTCAGTTCAGTATCCATGATTGTAAGTGCCATTGCCGGATCAATGATGCTTCCATTATGGGTATGGATCATCTACGGTTGACGCTTTACTTTGTTGTTCATGTTGGAGTAACTGCTGACCTATAGTATTATAGAAAGAAACAAGCTTGTATGATCTTGGTGTTATTAATACGTAACGATATAGCTGTAGCTATACACCTCTGGGCGGGGGATATCATATCCTGTAGCAAGAGGGTCAAAGCATTTTCAATTACAGCAGCAATAGATGCAATTATCGACATAGAAAGCAGGGAAGCATATGCAGGGCAGAGGTAAATTCATTACGCTGGAAGGGGGAGAGGGTTCCGGTAAAACAACGATGATTGGTAGAATAGGTTCTTATTTTGAAGAACGGGGTATACCTTACGTAGTTACGCGAGAGCCTGGCGGAATTGAAATTGCGGAGAAAATACGTTCAATAATCCTGGACCCTCTTCATACGGCAATGGATGCTCGAACCGAAGCGCTATTGTATGCAGCTGCACGCAGCCAGCATCTGGCGGAGAAGGTAGAGCCTGCGCTGAAAGCTGGAAAAGCAGTCATCTGTGATCGATTTGTCGATAGCAGTCTGGTCTATCAAGGATATGCCCGGGGACTCGGGATAGAGAATGTATGGGCTATTAATCGCTTTGCGATCGGTGATCTTATGCCGGATGTGACCTTATATCTGGACATCGAGCCTGAATTGGGGCTTGCACGGATCGACGCTCATGATGGCCGCGAGGTGAACCGTCTGGATCTGGAGAATCTGGAGTTTCACCATAAAGTGCGAGAGGGTTATTTCCTATTAAAAGAGCAGTTCCCGGAACGAATCAGAGTTATTGATGCTTCCATGAAGCAGGAGGATGTCTTGGCAGCGATGATTTTGTCGCTGGAGACAGGGGTTTTGAAGGATTTTGACGAGTAATTGTCTAATATATAGACAGGGCATTTAATAAAGGTGCTTATTCTGAAGGAGGTTATGCAGGATGAAACTGATTGTTGCGATTATACAGGATAAAGACAGCAACCGATTATCCAGCGCATTGGTCAAAGCAAACTTTCGGGCAACGAAGTTGGCCAGTACGGGTGGATTTTTGAAGGCAGGCAACACGACGTTTATGATCGGTGTCGATGATGGTCAAGTCGAGTCCGTAATGAACGTCATTCGCAGCAGCTGTAAGGTTCGTGAACAGCTCGTGACTCCGGTCACACCGATGAGTGGAACAACCGACTCTTACCTGCCGCTACCTGTTGAAGTTCAAGTAGGTGGAGCTACTGTATTTGTTCTCCCGGTAGATCGCTTCGAACACTTCTAAACTTTTTGCATGAATCATCCCATGAGGGTCTTTCATGATCAATAGCATGTTGGAAACGATGGATGCAAGCAGATCTAAAAGAAGTTCGTGTGTGCCACCTATGGAACCGCCTTTCTTGACCAGAAGAATTGGCACACTCTTTCCGAATGAACATTTTCTAGCTGGGGAATGCTCATTCGGAAAGAGGTTGACTACAAACAACAAGTCCTTAATGGTGATGTATATCTACCATTTATATAGAGTGTGATCAGCATATATAGAAGCCTCATCCTCACGCACAGGCGCAACGCGCACTGTGCTGATGGGCGATTAGCTAACTTTGATAGAAAGCGGGCGTATCCATGAAAATCAATCCTGGATTCAGACCGATTCAGAGCGGGATCAGTTCTACTGATTCAGGCTCCAAACCGGTTCAATCCAAAAATTTCTCTGATATGATGAACCACCAGGGGGAACGGGCCTCACAAGCTGAACTGAATCGCCGGTTTAGTGAAATCCAGCTTCAAGGTGATCGCCTGGCACGTTCCATGACGATTCGTGAACTGAAGGCGTATAAGCAACTTGTTAAAAGGTTCCTGGAAGAGACCGTTCGTCGCGGTGTATCCATGAAAGAGACAAGGGGTTGGGATCGTCGTGGCAGAGGCAAGCGTTATAAGCTGATTGATGAAATTGACTCCGCTCTGTTATCCATGGCAGATGAATTGCTGGATACAGAAGAAGGAAAAATCTCTCTATTGCAACAAGTAGGCGAAATTCGGGGGATGCTTATTAATTTAAGCTTCTGAGGAGGAAGTATGTCCTTTCAACAGATTATGGGTCAACAAGCGGCCAAGCAAATGTTACAAAGCAGTTTGAGACGTCAGGCAATAAGCCACGCGTATTTATTTAGCGGTCCAGCGGGAAGCGGGCAACGGAAGACGGCAATTACCTTTGCCAAGGCAATATTCTGTACAGAGCTGGAAGATGACGCGTGCGGACAATGTCTTGAATGTCGTAAGGTGGAACATGGTAATCACCCGGATCTAACCATGCTTGCACCTGATGGAAACAATATTAAAATAGATCAAATTCGGGATCTGCAGCGTATCTTTTCATACCGATCAGAGGCAGGTCATCCCAAAGTATATATTATAGAACAAGCCGAGAAAATGACGGTGCAGGCAGCAAACAGTCTGTTGAAATTTCTGGAGGAACCGCAGGTACCGGCAGTTGGCATCCTGATTACAGATAATGGACAGGCCATGTTGCCTACGATTCGTTCACGCTCCCAATTGGTGCCGTTCAGTGCACTGAATCCGGAAGAGATGCTGCAATCACTAATTGAGGAAGGGCACCCTGCCAATCTGGCTCGCTCTGCCGTCCATTTAGCGTCAGGATTGGAAGCATGTAGAGAAATTCTCCAGCAGAATTGGTTTGCAGAAATTAGAAACGTAATGTTACAATTAGGGAAGGAGTCCCTGGGTAGAGGAAGTACATCATTGATCTCTGCACAGCAGAAGCTTTTTAAAACCGGACTCTCTGAACACCTGGACATGTTACTCAGTTTGTTCCATCTATGGTTTAGGGACATGCTGTATGTTCAGTACGGTAGGCATGAACATATCGTTTTTATAGATCAGTTAGACATGCTATCTCAGTTGGCACATACCCGCAGCACAGAACAGTGGGTTTCCTATATGGATCTGGCCGCAGCATGCAGAAAAAAATTGCGTTTTAACGTCAATGGCCAGCTTTGTCTGGAGCAATTTTTGATCGGTTTGGCATAAGACTGGGAGAGGGATAAGTTAGTTCCAATCATATGCAAACGGTTATAACTTCGGCCGGTTCCCTAAGAAGACGGGGCTTCAGACGAAGTGGGGTTGGCTTACAAGGGGGTTAATTTTTTGTACAGTGTAGTGGGTGTCCGTTTCAAAAAAGCGGGCAAAATTTATTACTTCGATCCCCTGGACCTTCCCATTGAGAAAGAAAACTGCGTTATCGTGGAGACAGCGCGGGGGGTAGAGTACGGTAAGGTTGTCGTTGGTAAGAAGGAAGTGGGCGAGTCCGATGTGGTGTTGCCGCTGAAGAAAGTCATCCGCGTTGCGGGCGAGACCGATGCCCGTGTGGTTGATGAAAATAAGCGTGCAGCGAAGGAAGCATTCGGTACTTGTTTAAATAAAATCAAAGACCATGGCCTCAAAATGAAGCTGGTCGATGTGGAATTTACGTTTGATCGCAATAAAATCATATTTTATTTTACAGCTGAAGGAAGAGTCGATTTCCGGGAGCTGGTCAAGGATCTGGCAAGCATATTCCGGACACGAATCGAGCTGAGACAGATTGGTGTACGTGATGAAGCGAAGATGCTTGGCGGTATCGGACCTTGCGGCCGTGTATTGTGTTGTTCTTCCTGGCTGGGAGACTTTGAGCCGGTATCAATCAAGATGGCTAAAGATCAGAGCCTGTCACTGAATCCGACGAAAATTTCAGGGTTGTGCGGAAGACTCATGTGCTGTCTGAAATTTGAGCATGATAACTATGAAAGTGTGAGAGAAGAACTGCCAGCTGTAGGCAAATTGGTCGTCACCTCATTGGGTGAAGGAAAAGTTGTCGGAATTAATGCCGGTAGCCGCACAGTCCATGTTCAACTGTTCGACATCAGTAAAGTCAAAGAACTTCCGCTGGATGACGTCGTTATCAAGTAAACCATAAAGGTTGCTTCGGGGTGGAAACTTGGAAAAGAAAAATCTGTTTACGCACATTCATGAAATGGAAACCCAACTGGGTCAGTTGCACGGTGATTTAGGAGAGTTAAAAATGATTGTGAAGGAGCTGCTTGAGGATAATCAGCGGCTTACCATCGAGAATGAGCAATTACGCAAATTGCTCAAACGTGAGGCTCCGGCAGATCTGCCAATCTCCTCAGCACTCGCTCCCGTAGCAAGACCAGCAGGTCCGGCTACAGGTGAAGACGTTGTGGGTGAAGGGTATGATAACCTGGCTCGGTTGTATCACGAAGGCTTCCATATCTGCAATGTCTATTATGGACATCTGCGGACGGAAGGCGATTGTCTGTTCTGCCTGTCTTTTTTGAATAAATGAAGTGACCGTAGGGATCCCCTACGGTTTTTTTTCAAGGTTACAAACCTAAACTTAACAAGCATGAGATATAGAGTACCGGAGGATGAGCGTACCATATGAAAGCAAATGAAGTCGTGTTGCATGAGTCAGAGCGGATTGATGATCTGCTCTCTCATGATTTAAGAATCATTCAAAGTGATGAAGTGTTCAGTTTTTCGATGGATGCGGTATTGTTAGCCCGATTTGCTTCCGTACCTAAACGCGGTCGTGTACTTGATTTGTGTACAGGTAACGGGGTAGTTCCCATTTTGCTTACAACGCGTACACAGGCTAGTCTGGAGGGAATCGAAATTCAGCCTCGTTTGGCGGATATGGCTCGTCGCAGCGTTCAATTAAATGCACTGGACGAATCGATTATGATTCGTGAAGGTGATTTGCGAGAATTGGTGAAAGAAACGGGACATGCTGTATATGATGCAATAACGGTAAACCCCCCTTATATGCCCCTGAATGGCAGTGACCTCAAAATGAACACACATCAGGCAATGGCACGTCATGAGATCGGGTGTACCTTGGAAGAAGTGATCCAGGCTTGCAGTCGACTTGTACGTAATGGCGGCAAAGTATCGATGGTTCATCGTCCACAGCGACTTGCAGAGATTATCTCGCTCATGCGTGAGTATAAGCTGGAGCCGAAACGAATTCGGATGGTACATCCCCGTGCTCATCTGGAAGCCAACATGGTATTAATTGAAGGCATGAAAGATGGTAAACCGGAAGTAAGGATGCTTCCTCCACTCATTGTCTACAATGAAGAGGGGAAATACTGCGAAGAGATTATGGATATTTACTATGGCCAGCAACATGCTGAGCGTACTACGAAAGGAGGACTATAGATGACTTTGCATATTCAGAAAAGCTATGCGGAGCAGCTTGAAGGATCAGGCAAGCTGTATCTGGTTGGAACACCCATTGGTAATCTGGAGGATATGACCTTCCGAGCCATCAAGACATTGCAGAGTTGTGACATCATTGCAGCAGAAGACACACGACAGACCCGGAAGCTACTCACTCATTTTGAAATTACACCTTCGATGCTGTTTAGTTATCATGAGCATAACAAGGGGGCAAGTGGACCTGAACTGATACGCTATATAATAGAAGGAAAAAATTTGGCACTCGTCAGTGATGCTGGTCTGCCAGCCATTTCAGACCCGGGATCCGACCTTGTACAGCTTGCACTGGAAGCCGGAATAACGGTCATTCCCATCCCTGGACCCAATGCTGCATTGTCTGCTCTGATCGTGTCCGGATTACCGACGGAGCGTTTTACATTCGGCGGTTTTTTGCCGCGGGAGAAAAAGGACATGCGAAAAGTGCTGGAGGCTTTTGACGAATCCAACGGGACTTTGTTATTTTATGAATCACCTCACCGTATTCGGAAAACATTAGTCCACCTCGAAGAAATTCTGGGTGATCGCTCCATTGTCCTGGCTCGTGAACTAACCAAGCGTCATGAGGAATTCGCAAGGGGTACTGTGAAGGAATGCATAGACTGGCTTGAAGAGCATCCACCTCTTGGCGAGTACTGTTTGCTGGTGGAAGGTATTAAGGAAGAGGAGCGTAAGGCTGAGCGCGAAGCATGGTGGCAGCTGATGTCACTGGCGGATCATGTCAGCCATTATGAGGGTGAAGGATATAACCGCAAAGATGCGATGAAAAAAACGGCAACGGATCGTGGTCTGACGAAGCGGGATGTATATAATGCGTTAATCGAGTAGCCAATCTAACTCAATATCTTCTGTTATGGGGAACATAACCTGAAAAGGACCTTATATTCAACATTCATGTAGTTTTTGGGTAATAGAACCCATAACAGGGCAAAAAAATACCTTCCGCGGTGGGGTTCACACCGGGAAGGCTATTAAGGAATATTAAAAAGGTTAGAAATAACAATTTAGATAAGTCCAGTATACCTGGTTTTTCTTATTTTGTCACAGGTGCAGGGATTTCGGAAATACATTCGTTACAAACAATTTTACCTTTGAAGTAAGTAACGTTCTCTGCATTACCACAGAAGATACAAGCAGGCTCATATTTTTTCAACATGATGCGCTCGCCGTCAACATAGATTTCCAGAGCATCTTTTTCACCAATACCGAGCGTACGGCGCAATTCGATTGGAATAACTACCCGTCCCAGTTCGTCCACTTTTCTTACAATACCTGTTGATTTCATCATTATAATCAGTGCTCCTCTCAGCTAACTATCATTGTCATTATTCGACATTATTTTATGTTTTATGATACTCATCATACCAACGATTCCCAAAACAGTCAACCTTAAAATTAGCTTAAAATTAAGGCTGTTTTTCACAAGGTTACTGGTGGTAAGGGATTGGCAGCCTTTTTTCGCATTTAAACAACAATGCCAAGTTTGTCGATTTGGAAAACGACAAAACTACGTTATTCGACAAAGTTCGTCATAACGTGTCGAATCTTAGGTGAATCGTGGAGCTCAAAGCGTTAATATAAAAGAAATTAAAGGAGTGAATCGACATGGAACAACGACTAACGGAAGAGAAAGTATTCAAAGATCCGGTACATAATTATATCCACGTGCAAGATCCGGTTATATGGCAGTTAATTAACACCCCGGAATTTCAGCGTTTACGCCGGATTCGCCAACTCGGTACTTCTTACCTTACTTTTCACGGAGCAGAACATAGCCGGTTCTCACATTCACTAGGTGTTTATGAAATTACACGCAAGATCATTTCTCAATTTGAAAGAAGTCATTATTCAGATTGGCCGAAGGAAGAAAAGATTGTAGCTCTGTGTGCAGCTCTGCTTCATGATCTCGGGCATGGTCCATTCTCTCACTCCATCGAGGAAGCTTTTGACATGAATCACGAAGATTGGACTTGTCGCATTATTACAGGTGATACCGAAGTAGGGGCGATCTTAAGACGGTATGCTCCTGATTTTCCTGAGAAAGTGGCATCTGTCATTCAAAAAACGTACGAAAAGCCGATTGTGGTGAACTTGGTGACCAGCCCGCTTGATGCAGACCGAATGGACTATTTGCTTAGGGATGCTTATTTTACAGGTGTAAATTACGGCACGATTGACCTTGATCGCATCCTTCGGATGCTGCGTCCCTATCATGGACGAATTGTAGTCAAGGAGTCAGGCATGCATGCTGTGGAGGATTACCTCATGTCTAGGTATCAGATGTATTGGCAGATTTACTTCCATCCGGTAACTCGTAGTTCTGAAATTCTATTGCGGCAAATATTCAAGCGAGCAAAAACACTCATACAGCATGATTTTCAATTTCGCTTTATGATTGATCCACTCCCTCAATTATTTGCAGGAGAATTATCCGTAGATGAATATTTGCAGTTGGATGAAGCATTAATTCAGACGGCATTTACACAGTGGCGAAAGGAGGACGATACTGTTCTGAGTGAGTTATGCGAACGTTTTATGGATCGCAAGTTATATAAGTATGTAGAGCTTGAACAGGTCGACTTGACAATAATAGAAGAGATTCGGGAAGCTTTTGTACAGGCAGGCCTTGATCCCGAATATGATCTTGAAATTGATTTTCCTTCCGATAATCCGTATGATGTTTTTCGTCCGGATGAATCCACGGATAAGCAGATTCTTCTTCTGGATCGACAGGACAATTTACGTGAGTTGTCAGAAGTATCTGACATTGTCCGTTCCATCAGCGGGCTTCACCGGGGGAAACATCATTTGTATTACCCGCAAAACAAGGTGGATGCGATTATTCATGAATTACCGTCACATATACGCCCCTATTTCTTGTAATCGTGTGGGTATAATCCAATGAAGAATTTAGATATCAAAAGACTTTCAAAAAGAGCTATTTTTCATGATACAGTAATCTGCTTTAATGGGGAGTATATGTAGATCGACATAATTTTGTAAATGCAAGTAGGCAAAGTTAGCACAATCAGCAATATGTAGATCAGAATATCCTTATATCTTCTATATATTGTAGTTGTGAAGAAACAAACGTAATGATGTAATATACAGATTGCCCAAAATGTTTTATGTATGAGTCATTGAAAAATTTGAATTTCACCAATTAAATTTTCAAAAGAAGATAGTCGTTATTTCGACATGAAGGGAGATACAGACATGATGCTGTTCGACACACATACACATCTGGATGCACCACAATTCGACGAGGACCGCGAGGACATGATTCAGCGTGCTGTGGATGCAGGAGTTGGTCGCATGATCAACATTGGCTTTAACCGGGAGACAATTCCAACGACAATGAAACTCGCTGAAACGTATGACTTTATATATGCAGCTGTAGGTTGGCATCCCGTAGATGCGATCACAATGCAGGAAGGGGATTTGGAGTGGATTGCATCTTTATGCAAGCATGAAAAAGTGGTGGCAATCGGTGAGATTGGATTGGATTATCACTGGGATACTTCACCGAAGGAAATACAGCATCGCGTATTACGACAACAAATTGCCTTAGCGCGTGAAGTGAACATGCCGATTGTCATCCATAATCGGGATGCACATGAGGATATCATAAGAATTTTGCGTGAAGAGAAGGCGAGTGAAGTTGGTGGTGTGATGCATTCGTTCTCGGGCAGCTGGGAAACAGCAAAAAGTTGTCTCGATATGGGTTTCCATCTCTCCTTCGGAGGACCGATTACATTCAAAAACGCAAAGCAACCCAAAGAGGTGCTGGCGAAGGTTCCGATGGACCGATTTTTCATTGAAACCGATGCTCCGTATTTGACACCTCACCCTTATCGCGGGAAACGAAATGAGACAGCGCATGTACGTCTGGTTGCAGAGGCAGCTGCGGAAATTAAAGGCATTTCGGTGGAGGAAATTGCTGCAATAACCACCAAAAATGCCATGGAACGATTTGGAATTCGTTAAAAAAACGAGCAAATGAGGTGAAAAAGGCAGGTAAGGGGAGTTAATTTGCCCTTTGATCCAAATAAATCAAGAATATTACAATATTTTAACCAAATATTCAGAAAAACGTACTTGATCAACGCTTTACAACATGCATCAAAACAGGATATCATCTTTTCAGTGAATTGTTGTGCGGAAAATTGGACAGATGTTCGGGGGATGAACAAAGGGACACTTTCCGATGAAACAACATTACTTTCATGAATCAGTCTCGCTGAGTCTCCGTTAACGGAGAGCGGGGGAACCAATAGGGCTTAAACATCGGTGTATTTGGCCGATGCGCAACGTTCGCTGACCCAAAAGCAGCGAAGGGAACTGCGAAGCCGTATTTGATTTCTTCTTTGGGTCTCGGGGTGAATTCAAGGGCGTCCGCCATGAGCGGGTGACCCAAGATAGGGCGGCTCTCTTTCGCCCGAACCCGACAGCTAACCTCGCAAGCGGAAAAAGAGAGGCAACCTCGTGCATGAATTTCCGATATTCAAAATCATTCGGAAGCCACGAAAGAGTTCCTCTTACACTCTTTCTTTGGCTTTTTTGTTTTTGAATAAAAGAAATGTTGTCATCATACGGTAGGTATTCAGGAGGATGACATCATGTTGCGAAGATTGATTCATGGTGCAGAACCGATCAGTTGGTCCGATCTGTGTTCTGTAGAAAATTTGGTATAGTCACGTCAAAGACATCATGCGTTACTTTAGACGGCGAGGCTATGAAGGAGGACGGAGAAGTGGGCACATTCCAACCAGAAGAGACCCATGAGTCACGATCATCCAGTAAGTCTTTCGCGTTGCGGTGGAAGCATGAGAACATGCGTCAAATGGCATTGATCGCGATTTTCTCAATTGCGCTTACAATCATGATCTTGTTAGTCGTTTACGGTCAGGCCGGGAAACAAATTTCACTGGTTATTGATGGCAAAGCTCAGGTGGTAGAGACTCGTACAGGAATGCTTCAGGAAATGCTGGAGGAGCAGTCGATCACAGTCAGCCCTCACGACAAGGTATCCATGTCCATGAACGGGGCGATTACAGATGGAGACCGAATCGTTATTGAGCGGGCCGTTCCAGTTAACATTACGGCAGACGGAGACACCAAGACTCTGTATACAACGGATTCATCCGTAGAAGATGCAATTCAAAAATCAGGTATTCAAGTTGAAAGTAATGATAAGGTGTATCCGGCGCTTGGAACTGCGATCAAAGCAGATATGAAGATCCGTGTAGTGCGCGTAACAAAGCGTACAGTGGATGTAGAACAACCAATCGCTTACAAAGTAATTAAAACGGCTGACCCTAGCTTGTACAAAGGGGATAACCGTGTCGTTGTGAACGGCAAAGAAGGCACACTTGTACAGCACATCGAAAAGGTATTTCAGGATGGAGAATTGGTCTCCAAAAAAATGGTCGGCAAATCTGTCGCGAATAATCGTGTAGATAAAGTGATTGCTGTCGGCACCAAAGCAAAACCTGTTGTGAAAAAACCAGAGATTCAGACCGTATCAGCTCAAACTTCAACAACGAAGAAGGCTACAACAACGAACTCGAAGAAAACATCTGCCTCGGGCAGCAAAGTGATTACCGTATCCGGGACTTCTTTTAAATACTCCAAAGTACTTAAGAATGTATCCATGACTGCCTACTCTTCCGAAGAGCCTGGCATTGGAACCAAAACAGCTTCCGGTACTCGTGTAACGGAAGGACGCACCATTGCGGTTGATCCCAAAGTCATTCCAATTGGCTGGTGGGTATATATCGAAGGTCTGGGATTCCGTCGTGCGGAAGATACAGGCGGTGCCATTAAAGGCAACAAAATTGACGTATATTATGACAGTGTGAAGCATGCCCTGAATTTTGGACGCAAGAAAGGCAAGACGGTCTACGTGATCGGTCCGGTGAAGCCGGAAGCGAACTAAAATCGTTTTACTTTGAAATGGGAATGCTATAAAATAGTTGCATGAATAATTCATGCGGAATATGCGGCGGAGGGGTCTGAATTCAGTCTCCCCCGCCGTTTGGCAGAGAAGAGGATATTCCTCTTCTTTTTGCGTTAGAAAGGAAGAAATGGAACATGATAAAAGAAGTCATTGTGGTGGAAGGCCGTGATGATACGGTAGCCATCCGTCGGGCCGTGGAAGCCGATACCATAGAAACAGGTGGATCAGCCATTAACCAACGCATTCTGAAGCGGATTGCGCTTGCTCAGGAGAGACGGGGAGTCATTGTACTGACAGATCCGGATCATGCCGGCGAACGCATTCGTAAAATCATTGCGAATAAGGTGCCTGGCTGCAAACATGCTTTCATTCCGGAAGCCGATGCCACACGCAAAGGGGATATTGGGGTGGAGAATGCCTCACCGGAGGCGATCCGTCATGCTCTTGCACGCGTACATACTTCATACGAAGGCGCTCCTAGCCTGATCGATTGGGAGGACCTGATCGCGGCAGGACTTATTGTGCATCCGCAGGCTGCTGCACGTCGCATGGAGATGGGCAATCTGCTGGGTATCGGATATTGTAACGGTAAGCAGTTCCACAAACGTCTCGGTGTATTTCAGATTACACGGGAAGAGTTCTCTACAGCATTAGCGCAAATTGAACGTGAAGGATTGTGAGCATATGAAGGATATGGAAGAGACGATAGAAATTGCAACGCCCAAGCGAACCAAAGAAATTATTCAAAGACACGGATTCTCATTTAAGAAAAGTCTAGGTCAGAACTTTTTGATCGATCAAAATATACTGAACAAAATTGTTAATGCAGCCGATTTGGACGAGTCCAAGGGCGCTTTAGAGATCGGACCGGGTATTGGAGCCCTTACGGAACGATTGGCCCGGGTAGCGGGTCCTGTCACAGCCGTAGAGATTGATCAGCGCTTGATTCCCATTCTGGGAGAAGTGATGCAGCCTTATCCGAATGTACGTGTGCATCATGGTGATGTGCTGAAGCTTGATCTGGCTGAACTGTTCCAAAGCGATTTTGCATCGGTGGACAAAGTCAGTGTTGTGGCTAACCTGCCTTATTATGTAACGACTCCAATTATGATGAAACTGTTGGAAGAGAAGCTGCCAGTGGACAGCATTGTTGTCATGATCCAAAAAGAAGTGGCTGAACGCATGGCTGCTGCACCGGGATCGAAAGACTACGGCAGTCTGAGCATCGCAGTTCAGTACTACAGTATTCCTGAGCTTGTGTGTATTGTGCCACCGACGGTCTTCATTCCCCAACCTAATGTGGAATCAGCTGTCATTAAGCTGAAGGTGCGTGAGCAACCACCAGTTGAGATTCCCGATGAAGCACACTACTTCGAAGTGGTACAGGCTTCTTTTGCCCAACGGAGAAAAACAATCTCGAACAACCTGAAGGCTCGTTTCTTCACAAAGGAGAACCGGGAACAGGCAGACATTCTGCTGGAGCAGGCAGGTATCCAACCATCCCGACGCGGAGAGACGTTAAGTCTGCAGGAGTATGCTACACTCAGCACCGTAATGTGGGAAGCAGGGGTACGCGCAGCATTATAAAATTCGAATGAACCAAACCGGGTCTCTGCCCATACGATGGGGTAGAGGTGATTACGTTGATGAATATCGGAGACTTGGTCGTTCGGAAGTCATACGGCGGCGATGTGACTTTTCGGGTGGAAGGCCTTCAGTTGGATGCTGCGGTCATTAAAGGGACTGAGTTCCGGCTGCTTGCCGATTCCCCAGTGGACGATTTGATACAGGTTCCTTACGAACCGCAAAGCGCCAAGACCAGACAGGCGCATATTAAAGCACATCAGACCCTTTCCCGCCTGCAACAGATTCGTATGGAACAGGCTGAGCGGAATCGTGAAGGTCTGGTACAGGACTGGTCTGCTCAACAGGAGCCGGCTTATTTTGAAATGCCGGGAAAGGTGCTTCATCTGGATGGTGATCCGAACTATTTGAAAAAAAGTATGGATCTCTATGAGCAACTTCGTGTTCCCGCAGAGGGACAATACGTTCATGAATCGGCAATGGCAGATACCTTATACCGTTTATTACCCAAAGTACGTCCAGATATCGTGGTCATTACGGGTCATGACGGGGTGTTAAAGACACGTCAGCCCTATGACTTATATAGTCTTGGTAGTTATAAGAACTCGCAAAATTTTGTGGCGGCCATTCAGGTGGCCAGACAATATGAACGCCATCTGGATGCACTCACTATTGTGGCAGGGGCCTGTCAGTCCCATTTTGAGGCACTGCTGCGCGCTGGAGCGAACTTTGCCAGTTCTCCAGGCAGAATCCTCATTCATGCACTTGACCCGGTCTACGTGGCAGCCAAGGCTTCCTTCACATCGGTACGGGAAACGGTCAACATGAATGATGTGCTGCACAATACGATCAGTGGTAGCCAAGGTGTGGGTGGTGTAGAGACACGGGGGAGCTACCGGGTAGGCCTGCCGGGGCTGAATGATTTATCTACGCTAAAAGTGAACCCGTCGGCAGTCTGATGTAGGCCATTTAAAGTCCCAATTTGGGGCTTTTTTTGTTTGCAAAAAAATTCATTGACAACAACTTTTTGATGCTGATATAATAATTAGTTTTGATTTGACAATGACTGTAAAATCCGGTATAATGGACAAGAAAAGAGGTGGTCGTCGACAATGGCTAAAAACACGCTGTTGGATATCAAACGCAATCTCGATGCACATATTGGTCAGAAGATTATGCTGCGGGCTAATGGTGGCCGCCGTAAGACCATTGAGCGTACGGGTGTATTGGAAGAAACGTACCCTTCTGTTTTTATTGTTAAGCTTGATGAAGAGCAAGAAACCTTCAAGCGAGTATCTTATAGTTATGCGGATATACTTACGGAATCGGTGGAAGTCATGGTTTTTGACCCGGGCAGCCAGACGCATAGCTCCTATATGGAGACGTAAGTATCGTTGTACAGGCGATTCGCCCCTTGGGTGGATCGCTTTTTTATGTCTACAAAATCACCCATTTATCTTCTAAGGTAACCCATACATACGCAGGAATGAGTGAGGGGTGGTCGCGGCATACTATATGGACAGGTGAAGGGCAGTTTCTTAAGCAATGAAGGAAACTTCAATTGGCCTGATGCAAGATGTCCAAAACGTGAACGAACTCATTACATTATGATGGATACTTTGGAGGAGGATGGTTCATGAGTCGCAGAAGAAGAAGTGTCATGTCCGAGGATCTGAAGAATGAGCTCGCGAAAGACCTGGGCTTCTATGATACGGTCCAACAGGAAGGTTGGGGTGGAATCAAAGCCAAGGATGCAGGAAACATGGTGAAAAGAGCCATTCAACTTGCTGAGCAGGCTGCCCGCAAATCTTAATCCGGTTCAAGCAGATTGAAAAGTGGGGAAATCCGTCAGGGACAACCCCGCTTTTTCCCCTTAGATGCGGAATAGAAATGACTTGACAGCCCCATTTTGATATAATATGTTAAGTTGTCTTAGGGAAAAGGTGAGGACGGGTGAACGCCTTGAAAATTTACGAAAAAGCGCCTGCTAAAATTAATTTGATGCTGGACGTTTTACATAAAAGAAGCGATGGATTCCATGAAGTTGAAATGATCATGACCATGGTCGATCTTGCTGATCGGCTGGAAATGTCGGAGCTGCCGCGAGATACCATTTTCATCTCCAGTCAGGCGGGTTATATCCCGCTGGACGAGAAGAATCTGGCTTTCCAGGCAGCCAGACTGATTAAGGAGCGCTATAACGTACGTACGGGCGTCCATATTCATCTGGATAAAAAGATTCCAGTTGCAGCCGGCCTTGCCGGAGGCAGCAGTGATGCAGCAGCAGCTCTGCGTGGATTGAACCGTCTGTGGAGATTGAATATACCGGATCACGAACTGCAGGAGCTTGGAGCTGAACTCGGTTCGGATGTTCCATTCTGTATCACAGGAGGGACTGCACTCGCTACAGGCCGTGGTGAGAAGTTGACTCCCATTCCTAATCCGCCGCAATGTTGGGTAATTCTGGCCAAGCCTCCAATCAATGTGTCTACAGCCGATGTATACGGACGGTTCCGCAGTGACAAGATTGTTCGTCATCCGAGTGCGGCTAAAATGGAACAGGCGATTCGCAACCAATCCTTTACGGAAGTCTGTGACCAGATGGGCAATGTGCTTGAAGATGTAACGTTGAAGCTGTATCCGGAAGTTCAGCATCTGAAGGATGCCATGATTCGGTTGGGCGCAGACGGTGTGTTGATGTCCGGTAGTGGTCCAACGGTATTTGGACTGGTCTCCAAAGAATCCAAGGTTGCCCGGATATACAATGGCCTGCGTGGTTTCTGTAAAGAAGTGTACGCTGTACGTATGTTGACATGAAATTCGCTTTTATAATGTACAAACACGTATAAAGGTGGTATATTTTTAAATAATTATTCGGATTTAGATGTTTCCGTGATCGTGAGGATGGATCTCTGTGAAGAAGTTAAAACGAAGCGCAAGGCTGGTTGAAATGACGCAATACTTATTGTCCAGACCGCATACGGTTATTCCGCTCACCACATTTGCCGAACGTTATGGTGCCGCAAAGTCTTCAATTAGTGAAGATTTGGCGATTATCAAGGAAGTGTTCGAAGAAGGTGGCTCAGGAGAACTGCATACACTGGCTGGAGCAGCCGGGGGAGTAAGGTGGATTCCGAAGGTATCCCGAGAACTGGCACTTGCATTTGCGGAACGGCTCTCGACCCAGCTCGCGCAACCTGATCGGATCTTGCCTGGAGAATACCTGTACATGTCCGACTTGCTTGGTCAGCCCGCATTGATGAATGAAGCCGGCAAGATCTTTGCAACGGCCTTTGGCAATATGAATATTGATGTGGTTATGACGGTAGAAACCAAAGGAATTCCACTGGCTTATGCGACCGGAGCCCAGCTCAACCTGCCTGTCGTGCTCGTACGCAGGGACCATCAGGCTACAGAAGGATCGGCCGTAAGTATCAATTATGTATCCGGGTCCCATAAAAGTCTGCATACCATGTCCCTGTCTCGTAGGGCGATGCGTGAGCATTCCAGAGTACTTATTGTGGATGACTTCATGAAGGCTGGGGGTACGGTGCAAGGAATGATCGATCTTTTGGCCGAGTTTAATGCTACAGTTGCCGGGGTAGGGGTACTGGTGGAATCTGGTTCTGTAGATTCAGAAGAACGGCTGTTAACCGATTACGTATCTCTCGCGAAGCTGACAGCAGTTGATGCCAAGAGCAGACAGATTTCCGTCAAGCCTGGCAACTATTTTGACCTGTAGAAAGATGACGAATGTTATGTCGTTAAAGGGTCTTTTCCATCGACCTGGCACTAACGTTGTCGAATTGTGTATTAAATAAAAAAATTCCTGAAATTAGGAAATTTTTATGGTTATAAAAAGAAGGAGTTCGTATATGCCGTGTGGAATTATACACCAAGTTCTGATGGAAAAAGGTGGTGAACACACACATGCAAATTACGGATGTCAGACTCCGCCGTGTTAACTCGGAGGGGAGAATGAAGGCTATCGCATCCATTACCATCGATAACGAATTCGTCGTTCATGACATTCGTGTCATTGATGGTAACAACGGAATGTTTGTTGCTATGCCGAGCAAGCGCACTCCTGATGGAGAGTTCCGTGATATCGCCCACCCGATCTCTTCCGGTACGCGTGAGAAGATTCAGGCAGCAGTTCTGACTGAATACGATCGTGCTGCAACTGAGGAAGAAGTCATTGAAGAAGGTGCCTGAGAACATTATTGGGGTTCGAAGGAAAAGAGAGCCATGTCTTATGGCTCTCTTTTCTTTTTGATCGGAATAAGATATATTCAGTATTGAGTTTATTAGCAGAGAACAAAAAGCGCATCGTGCGCTTGGTGGCAGGGCGGCATCTTAGGAATCATTGGGATTCGGTTAAGCTCGCAGGTACACGGCGTATACATATAGGTCACATTTCGTTGGTGTCCGCGTTGTTACGTGTGATTACAGAGACAGCAGGCGATGAACAAGACCGGCGTGAAGCCGGCTGAACGATACTCATTGGATATAGATAAGCAATGCATTTCAATGGGTTTTTCAGAACAGGAGGTCGTTAACTTTGAAACGAATGGCAATCGTTCTTGCCGCAGGGCAAGGCAAACGAATGAAGTCAAAATTGTACAAAGTACTGCATCCCGTATGCGGTAAACCTATGGTTGGACATGTGCTGGATGCAGCACTCAGCGCAGGCGTTGAACGCAGTGTGGTAGTTGTCGGCCATGGTGCCGAAGCGGTGCAGTCATTTTTAGGTTCCAAGGCGGAGTATGCACTCCAGGCGGAACAACTGGGCACAGGACATGCAGTACAGCAAGTTAAATCCTTGCTTGGTGGCGAAGCAGGATCCACAATTGTGGTCTGTGGGGATACACCGCTCGTGACTCGTGAGACATTGGAAGGTCTGATGAATCACAATGAGAGTCGCGGGGCAGCAGCTACAGTACTTACGGCTCAGTTGGACAATCCCAAAGGCTACGGCCGAGTAATACGTGGAGAAGATGGTTCCGTACAGCGGATCGTAGAACAAAAGGATTGCAACGAACAGGAAGATGCTGTGAATGAGATTAACACAGGCACATACTGCTTCGATAATGCAAAATTGTTCGCTGCGCTGGATAAAGTAACGAACCAGAATGCTCAGGGAGAATATTATCTCACAGACGTAATCGGCATTTTGCGTAATGATGGAGATGTGGTTGAGGCTTACATGTCGGATGACATCGCGGAATCCATCGGGGTTAACGATCGATTGGCACTTTCGCAAGCAGAAGCCTTCATGCGTGAACGTCTCGCTGTACGTCATATGTTGAACGGTGTTACAATCATTGATCCGTCATCGACATATATCGGAGCGGATGTTACGATTGGAGCAGATACAGTACTGTATCCGGGGACAATTCTCAAAGGCACAACTTCCATCGGCGAAGCATGTCATATTGGTCCTCAGGCAGATGTGGAAGACAGCGTTATTCAGGACGGAGTTACAATTAAACATTCGGTGTTATCCAATGCCGAAGTGGGTTCTGATGCAACGGTTGGTCCATTTGCTAATTTACGTCCAGGAACTAAACTGGGTCGCAACGTAAAAATTGGTGACTTTGTTGAAGTGAAAAATGCTACAATTGACGAAGGTTCCAAAGTATCTCATCTCAGCTATATTGGGGATGCCAAAGTAGGGAAAAACGTAAATGTTGGATGCGGGGCAATAACTGTCAATTATGATGGTTATAATAAGGCTGTAACGACGATTGAAGATGATGCTTTCGTAGGTAGCAACGTCAATCTGATTGCACCAATTACGGTAGGAAAAGGCGCTTATGTCGTTGCTGGCTCTACCGTTACCCATTCCGTTCCCGAGAATGATCTGGCCATTGCTCGTCCACGTCAGGAGAATAAACCTGGTTATGCGGAGAAGATTCGCGGACGTGCCAAAGCCAAGAAACAAAATGCCAAACCCCAATAAGGGGTTTTGATAACAAGATTGCCTCCCGAAGATCCGGGAGGTGCCGACATGTCGCAGACGCTTATAGATTCCAATGAACCAGCACGGAGGGTTTTTATTTTATGACTTATTTTGATTCGAAATTAAAAATATTTACTTGCAATTCTAACCCCAAGCTTGCCCATCAAATTGCTGATTATATCGGGATCCCTATGGGTGAATCCCACACGACCAGCTTTAGTGATGGCGAGATTCAAGTGAAACTCTCCGAGAGTGTTCGGGGCTGTCACGTTTACATCGTGCAGTCCACTTGCTTGCCGGTTAATGATAACCTGATGGAAATGCTCGTGATGATTGATGCACTCAAACGGGCATCTGCCAAGACGATTAACGTTGTTATACCTTACTACGGCTATGCAAGACAGGATCGCAAGGCACGTTCGCGTGACCCGATTACAGCGAAACTGGTTGCTAACCTGATTGAAAAAGCGGGTGCAACGCGTGTCATCGCGATGGACTTGCATGCAATGCAGATTCAGGGATTCTTCGATATTCCGGTTGACCATTTGCTCGGCGTGCCGATTCTGGCTCAATATTTCCGGTCGAAACAGATCGAAAATCCGGTTGTTGTGTCGCCTGACCACGGTGGCGTAGTGCGTGCACGTAAACTGGCTGATTTCCTGAATGCACCCCTGGCGATTATCGATAAACGTCGTCCTGAGCCAAATGTGAGCGAAGTGATGAACATTATTGGTAATATCGAGGGCAAAACAGCCATTCTGATCGATGACATTATTGACACGGCGGGAACGATTGTACTGGGAGCGAATGCTCTGATGGAAGGCGGCGTAAAAGAAGTATACGCGTGCTGTACTCACCCGGTATTGTCCGGACCTGCGATGGAACGTTTGGAGAATGCACCATTGAAGGAAGTCATCGTAACGGATACCATTCCAATTACGCATGCTAATCCGACAAGCAAACTCAAAGTGTTGTCTGTAGCGCCTTTGCTCGGAGAAGCCATTATCCGGGTTCATGAGGAATTGTCAATCAGCAAGCTGTTTGAAATTGAATAAGGACGTCTGCATAAAGTAGTAGAGGGGTTACGTTTTCCGGTTCAATGGAAAATGTAACCCCTGTCGGCGTGCCGTTTTATTAAAAGTGAAAATAGACCCTGGTCAATCCATATAAGTTGAACTACTCATTTACAACGCAAGATGTTTCTGCACACGCAATGATCCAGTGTAAAATGGTTCGTTCATCTTAATATGGTTAATACCCGGGGCGGGAGATAAATCGGAAACGCCGCCGATGAAAAAGTGTATCGGCAATTTCGACAAATTGATTATCAAAACGGGTGATGAGTCCAATCTCAATATGGGTGTCGCGGTCGTATACCTGTACAGGTACGTGATATTCGAGATGATAGATAAAATCGCTATGTTGAGTCAGTTGTCCGTTGTCTTCGCGCAAAACCCGCTCACCTTCCTGGGTTGATAAAATATTAACTGTGAATACTACAGTAAATCGTAACTTTACTTTCCTGATATTATATGAAATATAACATTCGAAGTCTATGCCTCACCTCAGGCTAATCCGAAGGAGGGAACAAGATGAAGTGGATTGTCGGACTTGGAAATCCAGGCTCGAACTATGCCAAAACCCGTCATAATATCGGTTTTATGGCACTCGACCGGTTGGCTGATCGTCATAGTATCTCCATTACACAGAGTAAATGTAAGGCGCTGATTGGAGAAGGCCATATTGGCGGTGTGAAAACCGTGCTAATTAAACCAATGACTTATATGAACCTATCTGGTGAATCAGTTCGGGCGTATATGGATTTTTATAAAGTTAGTCTTGAAGATCTGATTGTTGTGTACGACGACATGGATACTGAGATTGGCAAAGTCAGATTGCGTTATCAAGGCAGTGCTGGCGGGCATAATGGGATCAAGTCCATCATTCAGCATACCGGTACACAGCAGTTTAACCGGGTACGCATGGGAATATCCCGTCCTGAACCAGGACATGCCATTGTCGATTATGTACTGTCGACATTCATGAAGAAAGAAAAGGAAGCCCTTGATCAGACCATCGAGCAAACATGTGATGCCTTGGAGCATAGCTTGACTCATACGTTTGAACAAACAATGGCGAAGTTTAACGGATAATGTTGTAAAACAACCTGGTAAAATGATCAAAAAGACGGGTTCGATTCAGCCATACTGGACATACTGGACGTATAAACCATGTTCAGGAGGCATAAACATGTCAGTGAATTACGTATGTAGGCATTGCCGTACCTTTATCGGACGAATCGATTCTGCCCGGATAACGGAAGCAGAGCTCGGCTTTCATTTCTTGACCCCCGACGAGCGGAGGGATATAATAGCGTATAATTCCGGTGGTGATATTACCGTTCGGATTACATGTGATTACTGTAAGGAAGCCCTGGAGCACAATCCAGAGCTTAGCCTGCTCGCGAGTCCGCTTCAGTAGACATCGCCCGTACAGGATCGAATGACAGTTGAGGGCGGTTGCGTAATAACGCTCCACCTTTTATAGCCTTGGCAGCCTGCTGAGGCTTCTTTTCAGTTGGCATGAAATACACTGCTATCTCCACACCAGGTCCCGCCACATCAACAGATGTGGCAATGTTGCGAGTAATCCTTTATGATGAAACAGGACAAAAAAGGAATTTGTATCCATTTTATTAGTGATACTACGCGTATGCGTGAGATAATCAAGTAAGTTATAAGAGAGGTGCCCCTTTTGTTACAAGCACTTATACAGGCTTTTTCCAAAGATCCGGACTTCGGGTCCATTACAGCCGGAATCAAGTCCGGCATGAAGGAACAATTGGTTTCGGGTCTATCCGGCTCGGCGCGTCAGATTATGCTGGCAGCTCTGCATCAGGAAATGAAACGACCATTGCTCGTAGTAACGCACAATATGTTTTCAGCTCAAAAAATTGCAGAAGATTTACAGGAAGCGCTTTCACCTGATCAGGTGTTAATCTATCCTGCCAACGAACTTGTCGCTGCTGAAGCTGCTGTTTCCAGCCCGGAAACATTGGGTCAGCGTATTGATGTGTTGGTCCGCTGCGCCCAGGGATTCAGGGGCGTTGTTGTTATTCCATTTTCAGGGGTAAGACGTTATGTTCCGCTTCCGGAAGTGATGGCCAATGCTCGAATTTTAATTAAACAGGGCAACACACTCCAACTGGACTCCTTCCTTCTGGAGATGGTAAAGCTCGGATATGAGCGTGTGGAGCGCGTGGAATCTCGTGGTGAGATGAGTGTACGCGGAGGTATTATCGATTTCTATCCGGTTACTTCATCGATCGCATATCGAGTGGAGTTATTTGATGACGAAATCGATTCCATTCGGACATTTGACCCAGCCGATCAGCGTTCGATTGAACGAATTGAAGAGATTACGGTTTTGCCATGCAAGGAGTTAATTGCAGATCGTGAACGGATGGAAAAGGCTGCCGATGCGGCTGCTCTTTTGCTGGAGCAACAGCTGGAGAAAATGACGGACCGGCAGGCGAAGCTGCGCCTTCGTGAAGAAATTCACCGGGAGATCGAGCTTTTGCGGGAGCACGTGTATTTCTCCGAAATGTATAAATATATTTCTCCGCTCTATCCGGAGAACAAAACGATTTACGACTATATGCCAGAAGATACCCTGCTGGTCCTTGATGAGCCTGCCAGACTATCAGAGACATCAAAACAGCTGGACCGTGATGAATCGGAGTGGAACCTGCATTTGATGCAAAACGGAAAAACACTTCCGGATCTTCCATTATCCGCAGACGGTGATGAACTCTTGTATGAGCGTCCATTCCAGACGCTGTTTATGTCGATCTTTTTGCGCCAAGTTCCACACACCCAACCACAGAACATTCTGAACTTCATCAGTCGTGGGATGCAGGATTTCCATGGACAGATGAACGTACTGAAGGCAGAGATGGAGCGCTGGCATAAGGCCGGAGTTCAAGTGCTCATGCTGGCGAACGGTGAGGAACGACTCGACCGAATGCGCCGGGTATTGATGGACTATGATATTCCAGAGCCCGAGATGATGATCGGTAACTTGCAAACGGGATTTGAAATGCCGTCCATTCATTTGGCTGTCGTGACCGAGGGCGAGATGTTCTCGCAAAAACAGCGTAAAGTACGCAAACCGATTCGGAATGTAGACAACGCGGAACGAATCAAATCCTACAGCGAGCTAAAAGTGGGCGATTATGTCGTTCACCAGAACCACGGGATTGGTAAGTACCTTGGGATCGGCACCCTCGAGGTTGGCGGTATTCATAAGGACTACATGCATATTCTCTATGCCGGTGGAGACAAACTGTCTGTACCTATTGAGCAGATCGATCTGATTCAGAAATATGTGGGTTCCGAAGAAAAAGAACCGAAAATATACAAGCTGGGCGGCAATGAGTGGACACGGGTTAAAAATAAAGTCCGCACATCCGTACAGGATATTGCTGATGATCTGATCAAGCTGTATGCAGAGCGTCAGACCTCCAAAGGATTTGGATTCGACAAGGATTCTGCAGAGCAGCAGGAGTTTGAGGACATGTTCCCTTACGATGAGACACGTGATCAGGTGCGTGCGATCGAAGAAATCAAGAAGGACATGGAACAAAACCGTCCAATGGACCGTTTATTGTGTGGGGATGTGGGTTACGGAAAAACCGAGGTGGCTATTCGGGCTGCATTCAAAGCAGCTATTGAAGGCAAACAGGTGGCTGTACTCGTTCCGACAACGATTCTGGCACAGCAGCATTTTGAGACGTTCCGTGAGCGGTTCTCCGGTTATCCGTTCAACATTCATGTGCTTAGCCGGTTCCGCTCCCGTAAAGAGCAGAATGAAACTGCCAAAGGTATCAAAGCAGGCACAGTAGATATTGTCATCGGAACGCATCGATTGCTGTCGCAGGATCTGGTGTTCAAGGATCTGGGACTGCTCATTGTTGATGAAGAACAGCGCTTCGGAGTAACCCATAAGGAGAAACTGAAGAAGCTGAAAACCAATGTGGACGTGCTGACGCTAACGGCAACCCCGATTCCGCGTACGCTTCACATGTCCATGCTGGGTGTGCGTGATCTGTCCGTTATTGAGACTCCGCCAGAGAATCGTTTCCCGGTACAGACCTATGTGGTTGAACACAGCCAGGCGCTTGTTCGTGAAGCCATTGAACGTGAGCTTGCTCGTGGCGGGCAAGTGTATTACCTCTACAACCGTGTTCAGGGAATTCAGGAGATGGCTGCCGAAATTTCTGAACTTGTGCCTGAAGCCAAGGTTGGTGTGGGACATGGTCAGATGTCGGAAACAGAGCTGGAGAAAACGATTCTGGACTTCCTGGATGGTGAATATGACGTGCTTGTGAGCACAAGTATCATCGAGACCGGGGTAGATATTCCAAACGTAAATACACTAATCGTACATGATGCGGATAAAATGGGGCTCTCCCAGCTGTATCAGCTGCGCGGACGTGTGGGTCGTTCCAACCGTATTGCGTATGCCTATTTTACGTACCAACGGGATAAAGTGCTTACAGAAGTTGCTGAGAAGCGTCTGCAATCCATCAAAGAATTTACCGAACTGGGTTCAGGTTTCAAAATTGCCATGCGTGACTTGTCGATCCGTGGTGCAGGAAATCTGCTAGGCGCAGAGCAACATGGATTCATCGCTTCCGTCGGCTTCGATCTGTATTCTCAGATGCTTGCAGAGGAGATCAACAAACGCAAAGTTACGATGCTTGGCGAAGAGCCGGTACCTTCCGACCAGTGGAACACAACGCTGGATCTCAGTATTGATGCCTACTTGCCGTCCGATTATATTTATGACAGTATTCAGAAGATTGAGATATACAAAAAAGTGGCGGTCATTGCATCCTTCGACGATGCGATGGAGTTGGAAGACGAATTGGTTGACCGGTTCGGTGATCTTCCGGAAGCCGTCATTAACTTGCTGGCTGTTGCGCGGATGAAAGTATACGGCAAAATTTACGGTATTGAGTCCATTTCCCAACGTGGTGAGGACATTACCGTGAAGTTTTATGAAGGGCGTGAACATGCCTTTGAACTCTCGAAAATCGCGCACATTGGAAATCAGTTCGAAAGACGTGTACAATTTGAACAAGGACCCCATATGCTGATTCACGCTAAAGGCAAGGGGCTTGGGGATAAGCAACTGATGGAGCTGGTAGAGAAAATTCTGGAGTCCATGAAGACGGCTTTTAAATCAAAGGGGGAACTAAAAGATGTTACCAAAGTATAAAAAAGTAGGAAAAGTACTGTCTGTGAGCATGGTCGCAGTACTATCCTTATCACTGCTTGCTGCATGTGGCAAGAAGGAAGAAGCAAAAACACCTGAATCGACGGATACGAGTGCTGTAGTCGCTACGTATGATGGTGGTACCATTACAGCCAATGAATTCGACATGGAGCAACGTGTCATGAAATTCCTCTATCCGGAGTATGCACAAATGATGGATATGGACGATTTCAAAGAGTATTTGGTGAAACAGGAAGTTGCTTATGAATATCTGAGTGGCAAAGCAAGTGAGGAAGCCAAAACAGCAGGTTCCAAAGCGGCAACCGAGCAATTCGATAAAATGAAAGCTTCTGTACAGGCAGATCAATGGACTGAGATGCTGAAAGCTCAGAACCTGACAGACGATAACATTAAAAACTACATGACTCGCATCATGACAGTTATTAAAGACAAAGAAACAGGCGTTACGGAAGATGCAGTTAAGGCTGAGTTTGAGAAAAACAAAGATCAGTTCACAACAGCTTCTGTTCGCCACGTGTTGATTAACTTCACAGATCCAAAAACGCAAAAAGAGCGTAAAAAAGAAGATGCATTGAAAATTGCAAAAGAAGTAAAAACGAAATTGGATGGCGGAGCTGATTTTGCTAAAATTGCAAAAGAATATTCCGAAGATCCAGGTTCTGCTGAAAAAGGTGGATTGTACGAAGAAACACCTGTAGGCAGCTGGGTAGAGGCATTCAAGGAAGCTGCAAAAACATTGCCACTGAACAAAATCAGTGATCCGGTTGAAACGGAGTATGGTTACCACATCATGAAAGTGGAAGCTCGTACGGAAGCGGACTTCACCAAATTGACAGCTGAGCAAAAAGAAAGTCTGAAGAGCCAATTGGCAGCTGCTGAGATTGATACGTTCATGCAAAATGAATTGGACAAAATCGTAAAAGAAGTTAAATTGCCAAAAACAGAAAAAGCCGAAGAAGGCACGACTGAAGGTACAACTGAGGGTACAACGGGTACAGGAACTGAAGGAGAGAAAACAACCGAACCAAAAACGGATGACTCCAAAGGTACAGATACCAAGACGGACCAAGGTACGACCGGAACAGACAAAGATGCAACTACAGATGAAGGTACAAGCAGTAAGTAATGCTGTGTTAGCACACGTTCAGGGTTAATTCTGCCCGAATATGTCTTGTACTACGTAAATATGGACAACCATACAGAGAAGCAAGGGGAGGACTTAGGACCTCCTTCTTGCTTCTTCTTGTATATATTCAGGCTGTATGGGTACATGGTCGTCTTCTTCGAAAGTTACACAACTATATTCTCCGAAGCATGTATAAGGAAATGGGAACAGATGAATACTATGGTCAAGATATCACACTAAACGTTCTGGGACTTTCCTCTACCCATTAAGGAACAGTAGTTGAAAAATCTTCTCGAGAAAGTGGGGCAACATGTGAAATGAAAGCTACTGGTATTGTCCGCCGTATAGATGACCTTGGTCGTGTGGTCATTCCAAAAGAAATTCGCCGTACGTTACGTATTCGTGAAGGTGATCCATTGGAAATTTTCGTGGATCGTGATGGAGAAGTTATCCTTAAAAAATATTCGCCAATTGGCGAACTTGGTGATTTTGCCAAAGAATATGCAGAATCCCTGTATGAGAGTACGGGTCATGTAACGATGATTTCCGACCGGGATACGATCATCACGGTGGCAGGTGGTTCCAAAAAAGAGTATTTGGACAAGCAGGTAGGTCAACTGTTAGAGGGCTGTATGGAAAACAGAAAGACCATTTTGGAAACAAACAACGGTTCCTATGAGCTTAGCAAAGATCATGACGAGACGTTATCATCATTTGTTATTGCGCCGATTATTTCAGGTGGTGACCCCATCGGAACGGTTATCCTGTTCAATAAGGATGAATCGGTGAAGATGTCTCAGATGGAAGTGAAGATGTCCGAGACAGCTGCTGGTTTCCTTGGCAAGCAAATGGAACAATAGATAGCGAATCAACTCCTGGTGCCCTGACATGGGCATGCGGGAGTTTTTGCGTTTTAAGGGAAAGGAGTTGATCAAGACGGGTATCATGGTGCAGAGTTAGTCTGTATGCCCTCAGGCAGGTATAATAACAAGGTATGCTTAAACGGATTATGCAGGAGGGACTTATGAAACAGCCGTCTACAGGCTCGAGGCTACTACAGGGTGCATTTGTTCTTGGGCTTGCCGCCATTATCTCCAAAATCATTGGTGCTTTTCAAAAGATTCCGTTGCAGAATCTGGGGGGAGACGGTGTTTTTGGCATTTACAATACGGTGTATCCGTTATATATGCTCATTGTTACGCTTGCTGCTGCCGGGCTGCCCCTGGCCGTATCCAAATTCGTAGCAGAGCAAAATGCACTGGGGAGACCGGACGAGAGCAGGAGGATCATCCGGTTATCTTCCGTGCTACTCGGGGGAATAGGACTTGTTATGGCGCTCTTGATGTATGCAGGTGCGCCGCTAATCGCTGACATGATTGGCAATCGACATGTGGTTCCATCGATTCGTGCAGCTTCATGGGCGTTGTTGTTCGTTCCGGTGATGACAGGACTGCGTGGATATTTCCAGGGGTTACAGCAGATGGTCCCAACAGCGGTATCGCAAGTGGTGGAGCAGACGATACGTGTCACCGTTATGATTGTTCTGCTTGTATGGTTGATGAGACGAGACGCTTCGCTTGAGACGATTGCCGCTGGAGCCATGATGGGCTCCGTTGCCGGCGGAATGGTCGGGCTGTTAACGATGTTAGGGTACATGCTCCGTCATCGGCGGAAACATAGGGAAGTGGGACCCGGATCATTGGATTTGGGAAGGAGCAGTAACGGCAGAGAGGTTGGATCAGATCGTCATGAGCATCAAGAGCATCAAGAGAATAGATCTGTTACACAACAGATGAAAACGGTGAGTTCCATTAACCCCGCTCTGTCAGACAGGTCACGGTCCAATGGCGAATGGATCAGGATGCTGCTCATGTACGCCATTCCGGTCTGTCTCGGGTCGCTTGCCGTACCACTGATGAATCTGGTGGATACCTTCACCGTGCCACGGCTTCTGCGGGGAGAAGGATTGGATGAGCTCCAGTCGATGGTTTCCTTCGGCATCTACAACCGTGGATTGCCGTTGGTTCAACTGGTGACGATGTTGGCTACGTCACTGTCTGTGCTGTTTATTCCGGCGATGGCGGAAGCCCGGTTAAAGGGCGGGCCAGAAGCCGTTCGGCAGCAAGCAGGCCTCGCGCTGCGCTGGTTCTGGTTGATCGGCCTGGCGGCATCCGCGGGTCTCGCGGTGCTGGCCGAGCCGATTAACCGCATGCTGTACGGAGATGCCGCAGGCACCGAAGCACTGCGGTACATGGCGCTGACGGCTGCGGGAAGCACCGTCAGCATTATTGCAGCGGCGCTGCTGCAAGGCCTCGGCGCCGTGCGCGCACCCGCGTTCAGCATGCTGGCCGCCGCAGGCGTCAAGGCGCTGCTGAACGTTATGCTTGTGCCGGCGCTGGGCATCAGCGGCGCGGCCCTGGCAGGCGCAGTCGCCTACATGCTGGCGGCTGGCCTGAATGTGGCGCTGCTGGCGCGACTTGTCGCCCTGCGCCCTGCCCCTGGCGCCGTCCTGGCGAAGCCGGCGCTGGTGATCGCCGCCATGAGTCTGGCGGCGGTAGGCATGGCCTTGGCCGCCGAAGCGGTACTCGGCGGCATGGGTATCGCGGCCGACCGCAGGCTGGCCGCAATGGGCGTGAGCCTGCTGGGCATCGCCGCAGGCTCGGCCGTGTTTTTGCTGGCGGCGGCCCGGACAGGGCTACTGACCGCAGCGGAGCTGGCGGCTGTGCCCAAGCTGGGGCCTCGCCTGGCCAAGCTGCTGCGCAGACTGCGTGTGCTGCGCTAGCTTCATGCTCACGGTCCTTCTGCATTCAGCACAGCCAATATGCAATTATAGGATATCGAATGATTCTGGTATAATACGTGTAATTAGTCCTGATCAGGCACGCTGAATGAGTGAGCCTGGGCAGGATAGTCCGGATGGAGGTTTACGTAATGAGTGCAGCTTTAACCGTAGTGGGTCTTGGATCAGGAGATGCAGACCAACTGACCGTAGGTATTATCAAAAAAATGAAACATGCAGCTACGCTGTATGTACGTACCCTGGATCATCCTGTATTGAATGATCTGAAGCAAGAGGGGCTGGAGATGACCTCGTTTGATGCCATCTATGAGGCGAAGTCCTCCTTCCCCGAGGTGTATGATGAGATCGCGAACCAATTGATCGAGGCTGCTCGCAAGGGTGAGGCTGGAACGGAGATTGTGTATGCCGTACCCGGTCATCCCATGGTGGCAGAAGCCAGTGTGCGACTGCTCAAAGAACGCTGTCCGCAAATGGGCATTTCACTACGTGTAATGGGTGGAGAAAGCTTTCTGGACGAAGCCTTTATACGGCTTGGATTTGATCCTATTGAAGGCTTTCAACTCCTGGATGCCAGCAGCTTGAATACAGAACTGGTACAACCACAGCTACATACGTTGATCGGACAAGTCTATGATGTGTTCACTGCTTCGGACGTGAAGCTGTGCCTGATGGAAGTTTACCCGGATGACTATCCCGTATTTGTCGGTCATGCACTGGGTGTACAGGGCGAGGAGATCATTCACAAAATTCCGCTACACGAACTGGACCGGATCGAAGGGTACGGCAATCTGTCACTGATCTATGTACCGAAGAACACCGATGATGCCCTGCGTCGCCGATCCTTCGCACGTTTGCATGAGATCGTGAATATTCTTCGCAGCCCGGGTGGCTGTCCATGGGATCAGGAGCAGACGCATCAGTCCATTCGCAAAAACCTGATTGAAGAGACCTATGAAGTCATTGAGACAATCGATGAGGATGACCCTGACCATATGAAAGAAGAGCTGGGTGATCTGCTGCTGCAGATTTTATTGCATTCCCAGATGGAAGAAGAAGTGGGCGCATTTAACGTCTATGATGTCATCGAAGGGTTGAATGATAAGCTAATCTTCCGTCATCCCCATGTTTTTGGCGAACATCAGGCAGAAGATGCGAATGAAGCTCTTCAGAACTGGGAACAGATGAAAGCAGAGGAGAAGAAGCGCAAAGGTCAGGACCAGCAGAAGGTTTCCGTGCTGGATGGTATACCGCGTGACTTGCCTGCACTGATGAAGGGATACAAGCTACAGAAGAAAGCAGCCAAAGTTGGCTTTGACTGGGATGATGTTGACGGTGTGTTTGCCAAGATCGAGGAAGAACTCGCAGAGTTGAAAGAAGCGGTGCAACAAGGCCAGTCTGCGGAAGAACGGAAGCTCGAACTGGGTGATTTATTATTCGCAGCCGCGAACGTTGCAAGATTCATCGATACGGACCCGGAAGAGGCACTTGCTGCGACGAACCGCAAATTCATTGGGCGTTTCCAATATATTGAGGAGCGTCTTCATGAACAGGGAAGAACACCAGCAGATAGCAATGTGGAAGAGATGGAGCAATTCTGGCAGGAAGCGAAGAAGGCAGGATTATAACGGGTTCAATTTTCTGGAAAATACCTATTAGCCTTATTCCATCATGCTATGCAGTATGTTATGATAATACGAACATGTGTTCAACTGTAATGACTGGATTGATGTTTAGTCATGGATAGTTTCGGGTACTGGTCTTAGACTGTTCCCTGCCGACCATCGACAAAAAAGCTAAAAAAGTCGCGGACCAAGGCAGGATTTCAGATGCCAAGCCAGAATACATGTGTAGTGACCTAACGCGAATCAGCGGCAATCAATGTATTGTCAGGGATCGCAGATACTTTTTTTTCAATTTGGGAGGCTTTTAAAAATGAACAAAACAGATCTGATTAACAACATTTCAACCAAAAGTGGTTTGACTAAAAAAGACGTTGAGTCCGTATTGAACGGCTTTTTGGGAGAAATTACAGATGCACTTGCCAGCGGAGACAAAGTACAATTGATCGGCTTTGGCACTTTTGAGACCCGCAAACGTTCCGGTCGTACCGGACGTAACCCACAAACAGGGAATGAAATCGTGATTCCTGAGTCCACTGTTCCTGCATTCAAAGCAGGCAACAAACTTAAAGAAGCCGTAAAATAATGCGTCTTGATAAATTCCTGAAGGTCTCCCGGCTAATCAAACGCCGCACTGTGGCCAAGGACGTCTCTGAACAGGGACGTGTTCTGGTGAACGGACGTGAAGCAAAGCCCAGCGCCAATGTCAAAGTGGGCGATGAGCTGACGGTTCAGTTCGGTCAGAAACTGGTCACCGTGAAGGTGGAACGAATTGCCGAGAGTACCAAGAAGGATGAGGCGAGCAGCCTCTACACCTTGGTGAAGGAAGAGCCGATCGCCAAGGATAACGGGATGAACTGGTAACAGTACATCTGGTATGAATATGCATTCAATGCAAGTTGAATCGAAACGTCCTCCTGTCACAGGGAAGGGCGTTTTTGTTTTTACTGGAAGACGGGTTATTTGTTCAACAACGCTGGTTCTATTCCGACCTCCACATCCATAAGCTAGGTGTAAGAAGGAGGGGTACATGCCATGGTTGAGCACGGTAAGGCCAAACAGCATCATCTGAGCATGCAGAATCGGAAACTGCTGGATCTGACGGGTGTCTCCAACGTGGAGAGCTTCGACAGTGAGGAATTTTTGCTGCAGACTGAACTTGGGCATCTGACCATCCGAGGGCACAATTTACATATCAAAAACCTGAGCCTGGAGGAAGGTCTCTTATCCATTGAAGGCACAGTTAGCTCTCTGCAATATCTGGACCCCGGTTCCCAGAACAAGAATAGTAAAGGCCTGTTCGGCAAGATGTTCCGATGAGTCCGGATACTCAATGGATCACATTGATGTGGATGCTTACTTCGGGGGTCGTGATGGGAATGGCCTACGACAGTTACCGGGTACTGTCCGGACAGCTGCGGTTTCCGAGATGGAGTATTCACACGCTCGATCTGTTGTATTGGGTTGCTTCCGCGCTGTTCGTTTTTCGGATGCTATACGCCGGAAACCACGGACAGTTGCGGTTTTATGTCTTTTTGGGGCTGATTATAGGGGTTTGTTTCTATTTTTGGCTTTTAAGTGTTACAACCCAGCGTTTTGTGGTAATGTTAATTAAACTCGCAAGAACGCTGATTCATTGGTGTGGACATATCCTTAACATCCTGATCGTTATGCCGGCTAAAGGAATTTATAAGTTAATTCGCGTATTATTCGGTTTTGTAATTGCGATACTATTATTCCTGGGCAGGCTGGTACTGCAATGTTTGGTACCTTTCGGCAAGTTGTTCCGCTGGATGTTTAGGCCGCTCCTGAAATATTGGGTAACGCCACGCTTCATGATCCGTGTGGGTACAAGAATTGCAGCGATATGGAAACGCTGGTTTTAAGGAGGTCCGTAATGGGTAAAACACCTGTGGGCAGATCAAAGGCTCCAACTAACCAAGGAAAATCTGCCGGTGCAAAAAGGCGCCTCATGCTTTGGATGACGTTTATGATTGTATTTGTAGTATGGGCAGGATATACATTCCTTGTGCAGAATGCACAAATTTCGGACAAGAGTTCTCAGCTGGCTACTCAGCAAGCTTCAAAGGCAGATACATTGAAGAAGCTGGAACAGTTGAAGTACGAAGTCAGCCGGTTGAATGACCCTGAATACATAGGACAGCTGGCACGGAAAAAAGGATATTATCTTCCTGAGGAAACGCCAATCCAGGTTGAAGAGTCAGGGAACTGATGGAATTCGGTCCATTACCGAGCTAGGTTTGTTATCCGTGTGTCTGAAGCCGTTAAACCGGAAAAAATAGGCTCTCTGATGGGGTAGTGTTCAGTTGACCTTGGTTTACGGCATAAGGTATAATTACATTAGCGCAGCATTGATTTTGGCATTCAAAAAATCGGGTTGTATATTTTTAAGGGAGGATCATTTTATTCTATGGCAATTGAAGTGGGCACCAAGTTAGAGGGCAAGGTGACAGGAATCACGCATTTTGGAGCATTTGTGGATCTGTCAGGAGGTGTCACGGGTCTCGTTCACATCTCGGAAATCGCCGACAATTACGTCAAAGATGTCAACGACCACCTGAAGCTGAATGACCTCGTTACAGTGAAGGTTATCAACGTTGACAAGGATGGCAAGATCGGACTTTCCATTAAGCAAGCTGTTGACAAACCGGTTGAGCAACAAACACAATCCAGACCCCCGAGAGCTCCTAGACCGGAACGCAGTGGAGGAGATCGCGAACGATTCAGCGGCGGAGGTCCAAGTGGTGGCCAAGGTCGTGGTGGCGGCGGCGGTGGATTTAACCGTGGTGACCGCGGAGGCCGTTCTTTCAAGCCCGCAGCAGGCAAACCTTCATTTGAGGATAAAATGTCACGCTTCCTGAAAGATAGTGAAGAGCGGATCTCTTCGCTTAAGAAGAACACAGAAGGCAAACGTGGAGGCCGCGGAGCCAAGCGTGTGTAATCTGTCACAACCTGATCTAAACATATAAGTAAAACCGTTAGCCCTTGGGCTAACGGTTTTTTTGCATTTCTTTCACAGATGACTTTCACAGATAAGAGCGGAATAGCTTTTTTTGTAAAGTGAATCTCCATATCCCCAGTTTTTCTGCACGACAAAATGGAACCATAAGAACATTTGTCGTCTACCATTTTTTACCGACAGGTTTCCGTGGCATTCCACAGCTATCCTGCTCAAATGATGGCGAGACCAAAGCATCTCCAGTTCAAAATCAGACATTGCCTTTGTCGGAATGAAGTAAGGGAAGGACAGAAACCACAATAAGGCCGGGGGTTTTGCTCCACCGCGCCAGGTTCGTTTCTTTTGTCGTAAACTTTTTGGACCCTGCCCACCTATTCTGACAAACTACGTCTTCTATTCTATCTATAATCAGAACCATCGAGAACGAAACACGAAAATTCAAATTAATCGAATGGGGTGCCTTGAGGATGATGGAAAAGTGGAATGTCATTCAATTTCCGGGAATGAAAGCAGGTAAAGGTGGTACGGAAGCTCGGGAGGAGTTGTCTGTACGTCTGAAACATTGGCTTGGCTCCCGCAAGGCTGTCCAAATGGTGGCTTCCCGCAAATGGGTACTGCTGCTTACGTTTATGGGATTTCTACTCGGAAAGGCGATGATCCTGAATGAGTTATCTCCTTTTGCCATTGCGTACTTCGCCGTAATTGCTTTCATGCGCAGGGATTACATCATTCCGGTAGGCGCCGCTCTACTCGCAGGTAGTCTCTTTGCACCGTTTCCCGTACCACTCATTGTTGCATCAGAGATCGCCATCTTTTATCTGCTCTTCCGCGGTCTGGAGTCATATGATCGTGCTGAATTATCTTATGCGCCGACGATGGTGTTTACCACTACATTTATGGTCAAATTATTCGCGGTTGTGATCGGGCCATCCTTCAGCTGGTACGCTATGCTGATGCTCACGATGGATTCGGTACTAAGCTTTGTGCTTACCCTTGTTTTCATACAAGCCATACCGATCTTCACCTACCGCAAAAAAAAGTTCAGCCTAAAGAACGAGGAGATCCTCTGCCTGATTATATTGCTCGCTTCCGTTATGACGGGAGCCGTGGGGTGGACCATTCAATCCTTATCCGTCGAGCATATGCTCTCCCGTTATCTCATATTAATCTTTGCGCTGGTGGGCGGAGCCCCCCTCGGAGCCTCAGTTGGGGTCATTACCGGCTTGATTCTGAGTCTGGCTGACATGTCAGCGGTGTATCAGATGAGCCTGCTTGCTTTTGCCGGGATGCTGGCAGGGATGCTTCGAGAGGGTAAACGTGCGGGGGTTGCACTGGGCATGCTGCTGGGTTCGTCCATTCTATCCATCTACTTGGGTGGGCCAGGTGATGTGATGAATTCATTATGGGAGACATGTGCGGCTATCGTTCTGTTTATGTTGACACCTAAGAGCTTGATGACGGCGATATCGAAATATGTACCAGGTACGCAGGACCATACCAAATCCCAGCATGAGTATGCCAAGCGGATTAGGGATATCACAGCAGAACGGGTCACTCGCTTCTCGCAGGTATTCCGTCAATTGTCACGCAGCTTTGATCAGATGTCCGGTGCGGGCGAGCCAGTACAGAAAGAAGGTGGAATGGATCATTTCATGAATGCGGTTGCCGAGGGCACATGTGCAAGCTGCTTCAAGCGTACGCAATGTTGGGATGCCAAGTTTATTCAGACCTATAAATACATGACCGATGTGATGAGTACCATTGAAGGGAACCCGGAGATTTCAGGTAAGCAAATTCCAGTCGAATGGAACAGGGTATGTTCCAAGCCGGAAGAGGTACTTGAAGTCATGCGTGCCCAATACGGGCTGCATCAGCATAACATGCAGTGGAAACGCCAGATTATTGATAGCCGGCAGCTGGTTGCAGAGCAATTGTCCGGTGTATCTCAGGTCATGGAGGACCTGGCCAAAGAAATTCAGCGGGAAAGTGAGGAGATGGTGCAACAGGAGGAACAGATTCGGGATGCACTGGAGTCACTGGGCCTGTCCATTCACTCTATTGAGATCATCAATCTGGAAGCGGGCAATGTGGAAATTGAGATAGTACATGCATATACACGGGGATTCGACGAGTGCCGGAAAATGATCGCTCCGCTGATCTCGGATGTACTGGACGAACATATCGCCGTCTTGCATGAGACGATGACCGACCCTCGTCAGGGACTGGCGACTGTTACGTTTGGTTCAGCCAAAACGTTCGAGGTAACCACCGGTGTTGCTGCTGCTGCCAAAGGGGGAGATGTGATGTCAGGCGACAGCTTTAGCACGGTTGAGTTAGGAAACGGTACATTCGCGGTTGCGCTCAGTGATGGAATGGGCAATGGGGAACGGGCTCGCATGGAGAGCAGCGCGGCGCTGAACATACTGGAGCAGTTGTTACAGTCCGGCATGGACGAGAAACTGGCAATCAAATCCGTGAACTCCGTTCTGATGCTGCGCTCCCCTGAAGAGATGTATGCCACAGTCGATATGGCGCTGATTGATGAATATACGGCAGAGACAACGTTTATGAAAATCGGTTCAACGCCAAGCTTTATCAAACGTGGACAGGAGGTTATTCAAGTTTCAGCCAGCAATTTGCCAATCGGTATTATTAAAGATATTGAAGTGGATTTGGTGACGGTACAGCTACAACCAGGTGATATCCTCATTATGATGACGGATGGCATCTATGATGCACCGGGGTATGCTGTTAACAAAGAGCTATGGATGAAACGGCTCATTCAAGAGATTGATACAGACGATCCACAAGATTTGGCCGATTGCCTGCTTGAAAGTGTCATAAGATATCAGCAGCATGAAATTCTGGATGATATGACCGTCGTTGTTGGAAAAGTAGAGCATTTCCGTCCTGAATGGGCCACACTGCGTGTGCCCGGCATTAATCGGATGGAGCGACCACGGACCGTCAGCTAATTGCATATTCTTCTGTTTGAAGTCTCTTCAATCTGGCAATGCTAGTCATAGAGTTGGAGAGTAACGAATAACGGAGGGATATCGGATGAAGCAAATCTTATTGATCACCGACGGTTGTTCCAATGTTGGACCAAGTCCGGTGCTGGCAGCGGCCGAAGCACAGGAAGAGGGCATTACGGTTAATGTAGTTGGTGTGATTGATTATGGAACCATTGGTGAGTTGGGCAGTCGGGAGATTGAGGATATTGCCAGAGCCGGAGGTGGAATCAGCCAAATCGTAGGTACACGGCAGCTTGCCCATACCATGCAGATGATGACAAGGAAAACGGTGGTTCAGACTATTCAGCAGGCGGTTAATAGAGAGTTAACACAAATTTTGGGGGAGAAGGAGCCCAAAACGGTAACCGATCTGGAGCCTGCACAACGCGCCCGGGTCGTGGAAGTGATGGATGACATGGCTGAAACTACAGCCTTACAGGTGATATTGCTAATAGACGTCAGTGCCAGCATGAAGCCCAAACTGGCAGCGGTTGAAGAGGGCATTCGCGATTTAATGTTGAGTTTGCAGGCGCGTGTAGGTCAGAGCAAGCTTTCCGTATTTCATTTCCCGGGACGACACAGTGGAGAAGATGCGGTAATGGATATTGACTGGACAACGGATCCGGGCCGTGTTCGGTCCCTGTTTGGAAGGTTGCAGATGAAGGGCGCAACACCGACAGGTCCTGCAATTCAGAAGGTGATTGATTTTTACCGTTATGGTACACTGGAGGAACAGCAGGAAATAGAAGGGAACTATCGCATTGAAAGAGAAGGGATGCTCGGTGACAACGTTGTCTGACGCCTCTTTCCCGCCAGGAACAGTGGTTACAGGGAAATGGAATCGCAGTCGTTACACGATTCGGAAGCTACTGGGCAAAGGAGCCAATGGCATCGTTTTTCTTGTCCAACGGGGTGAAAATGGCAAACACTACGCGCTAAAAATGGGATTTGATCCGGTAGATCTACAATCGGAAGTCAATGTGCTCAAATCTTTTCAACTACAGCGTAATCATGAAGCCCTTCGGCAGAGCGGCATTCCTTCCTATCTTAAAGATGTGGATGATTATGCCGTTCGTGGCCGGGATATTCCCTTTTATGTGATGCGTTACGTTAGAGGTGAGGCTCTTCATCACTTCATTCGGCGTCAGGGGACAGACTGGACACTTCTGGTGGGACTTAGGCTCTTGCAGAAGCTGGCACAATTGCATCAGGCAGGATGGGTGTTTGGTGATCTCAAACCTCAGAATGTGCTGGTATCCGATTATGGGCAGGTAGAACTGATCGACTACGGCGGAGTTACGTCTATTGGTCGAAGCGTCAAGCAGTTCACCGAATGGTATGATCGGGGCTTCTGGAATGCAGGCAGCCGTACAGCCGATGGTACCTATGATGTGTTTGCATTTGCATTATTGTTGATTCATGTACTTGAAGCAGACGCGCTCAAGGCACTGGCAGCAGAAGGATTACCACAACTGCGAAGTGTGAATCAGCTCGTAGCGCTGGTGGAGCGCAGTGAACGACTGGGTCCTTTTCGCAATTGGACGATTCAGGCACTACGAGGTCAGTTTCGTGATGCAGGTCATGCGGCACAAGCGTGGAAGGAAATGATGGCTCGTCCCACGCCTCTACGCCGTCGTTCCAAAAGTACAACACCGCGCTGGCTTAAGAACGCATTCGCTGTATCTGTGATATTACTTATTGGAGTGCTCATCTATGCACTGCGTTTCTGATCTGTGAGAGTGCATATACATAACGCAAGGAATGAGGAACAGGTATGGAGGCTTTACGCTGGAACATGCTGGTGAAGAACGTGCTGGATGCAGCGGAAGAGCATCAGTTATGGGTTCCCGGGGATCGGATTGTCGTCGCAGTATCGGGCGGGCCGGACTCGGTGGCTTTTTTGCATATCATGCACGAGATCAGCAAGCGGCATGTCCCGCTTGAATTGATCTGTGCGCATGTGCATCATGGTTTCCGTCCCGAATCGGATGATGAAGCCGACAAAATGATGGAACTGGCACAGCAGCTTGGCATTGCATTTGAATGGACCAAGGCCGATGTTCCTTCATATATGGAGCTGACGGGTCAAGGACCACAGGAGGCTGCTCGCAACAAGCGGTATGCTTTTCTACATGAAGTAGCTACCAAGTATAATGCCGCAAGCATCGCTTTGGCACATCATGCGGATGATCAGGCGGAGACAGTCATGCTTCATTTGCTTCGTGGAACCGGCTTGTCGGGACTCTCGGGAATGAAGTTTAAAAGGCAAGAAAAAAATGTGGAACTTATTCGTCCATGCCTTCGTATAAACAAGACAGACCTTGTAGAAGCTTGTAATACCCAGGGTTTTATGTATTTTAATGATGAAAGCAACACCCTGCGTAAATATCGGCGTAATGCCATTCGCTTGGATGTGCTTCCTTTTTTGGGGCAGTATAATGGACAACTCACGCCGTCATTGAATCGGCTTGCCGAAATTGTGGGTGATGAAGACGATTTCATGGAGCAGAGTGCATATGACACATACAGGTGTCTAGTGCAGGTGAACGGCGGAAGGCAAACCTTTGAGGTGCCTTCCTTCTTGAAGTTACATGTCGCTTTACAACGAAGGTTGATTAAACTAATATTGAATTATCTGCCTTTGGACAGTGATTTTGTCGACTTTACCCGTATAGAAACCATTCGACACAAGGTCATGGAGACCGATGTGACGACCTGGAGCCTGGATATAGGACAGACACTCGCCTGCACTCGGGAGTATAATCTGATTTCTTTCGGCATACGGACGGACGTACAGGATCAATCTTACGAGTATCGTCTTGCGCAATGGAGTGGAACTTATGAGCTTTCACTCACCCCAATTAATCGATATATTCGGTTGATGACGGTGAGTCCCGAGGACTATCATGTACCAGAATCGGCGGATCAAGCCGCGTTTGATGCGGATCAACTGCTTATGCCGCTGGTTGTGCGTTCACGGTTACCTGGAGATACCATGAAAGTAATGGGATTAAACGGAAGCAAAAAGGTGAAAAATATTTTCATCGATGAGAAAATCCCCCCATCTGTCCGTCCACGTATTCCTGTGGTATGTGATGGAGCAGGTCATATCATCTGGTTACCGGGTGTTCGACGGTCCAGTGTGGCTCCTGTCAGGGAGGGCACTTCCGCAATCCTGTACATGACTGTAGGCGATTCAGCGATTCAGGGGTAGTGGTTATGGTTCAGGTAAGGCTTTCATAGTATAACTTAGGAGGTTCGCACAGTTGCAGAACGACATTCAAGAAGTATTGATCAGTGAAGAAGAAATTCAGAGTAAAGTCAAGGAATTAGGTGCAACACTAAGTGCCGAATATGCAAACCGCAATCCTTTGGTCATTTGTGTGCTCAAGGGTGCGTTTATATTTATGGCTGATTTGGTTAAAAACATAACGGTACCTGTTGAAATGGATTTTATGGCGGTATCCAGTTACGGCGCTTCCACCAAGTCATCAGGTGTTGTCAAAATCATTAAGGATCTGGATGTGTCCGTTGAAGGACGGGAAGTTCTGATTGTCGAAGATATTATCGACAGCGGACTTACACTCAGCTATCTGATTGAACTGTTAGAAAACCGCGGTGCCGAATCGGTGCGTGTGGTTACGCTGTTCGACAAGCCTTCAGGCCGTAAAGTTGAGTTGGAAGCTCATTACACAGGCTTTGACATTCCTGACGCGTTCATCGTTGGTTACGGTTTGGATTTTGCGGAGAAGTACCGGAACCTGCCCTATATCGGGATTTTGAAGCCGGAAGTCTATAGTAGCTAATATCCTGCCCGACCCAAGCCTTGAGCTGTTCTTGGCTTCTGTTGAGAAGCCATGTCGGGCTATGTTAAAATAATTAAAGTGTCTCGAGAGGAGGTAGGGGATGAATCGGTTCATCCGGAATTCTGGTTTTTATTTGATTCTTTTTTTAGTTGTGGTGGGGATAGTCCAGTTCGTCAGCAATGGCGGCGAAGCCACCGATAATCCTAGATATGATCAGTTGCGTGCAGCGATCAAAGCCAACAATGTCTCTGAATTGACGGTTCAATTCAACGGTCAAACGTATCTCGTGACCGGTCAATACAAGAAGGCACCAGATGGCGCCAAATCAGAAAATTTCTCAACGTATATTCCTCCTACGGATGAGGCAATTAGTGAGCTTGTAGCTGCAAGTGAAACTAACAATTTCCAATATCATCAGGAGCCAATGAAAGGTGACAGCATCTGGTTGACGTTGCTGACTTCCTTTATCCCTTTGATCATTATGTTCCTGCTGTTCTTCTTCCTGTTTAATCAGGCTCAAGGCGGCGGCGGTAAAGTAATGAACTTTGGTAAAAGCCGTGCTCGTCTCTATAACGAAGAGAAGAAGCGGGTTACATTTGAAGATGTTGCGGGTGCTGACGAAGAGAAACAGGAACTTGTTGAGGTTGTAGACTTCCTCAAGGACCCTCGTAAATTCGCAGCAGTAGGTGCACGGATTCCTAAGGGCGTATTGCTCGTAGGTCCTCCAGGTACAGGTAAAACGTTGCTCGCTCGTGCGGTAGCCGGTGAAGCGGGTGTACCATTCTTCAGTATTTCAGGTTCCGACTTCGTGGAAATGTTTGTCGGTGTCGGTGCATCACGTGTACGTGATTTGTTTGAAAATGCAAAGAAAAATGCGCCATGTATCATCTTTATCGATGAGATTGATGCTGTAGGACGTCAGCGTGGTGCTGGTCTTGGTGGTGGTCACGATGAGCGTGAGCAAACACTTAACCAGTTGCTCGTTGAAATGGACGGTTTCGGAGCTAACGAAGGTATTATCATCGTAGCTGCAACGAACCGTGCAGATATTTTGGACCCTGCCTTGCTGCGTCCAGGACGTTTTGACCGTCAAATTACGGTTGACCGCCCTGATGTAAAAGGTCGTGAAGCTGTCTTGAAAGTACATTCCCGTAATAAACCACTGACTAAAGACGTGAAGATGGATATTATCGCGAAACGTACAACAGGTTTCTCTGGTGCAGATTTGGAGAATCTCTTGAACGAAGCGGCATTGCTCGCAGCACGTCGTAATCGTAAAGATATTTCCATGAAAGAAGTTGACGAAGCGATTGACCGTGTCATCGTTGGTACGGAGAAGAAAAGCCGTGTCATCAGTGATCGTGAGAAACGAATCGTTGCTTATCACGAAGCAGGCCATACCATTGTAGGATACTTCCTGGAACATGCTGATATGGTACATAAAGTGACCATTATCCCGCGCGGACGTGCGGGTGGATATGTAATCATGTTGCCAAAAGAAGACCGTATGCTGGTTACCAAGCAGGAACTGTTGGATAAAGTAACCGGACTTCTCGGAGGTCGTGTAGCTGAAGAATTGTTCATCGGAGAGATTGGTACTGGTGCATACAGTGACTTCCAGCAAGCGACAGGTATTGTTCGCAGCATGGTTATGGAATACGGAATGAGTGAGAAATTGGGACCTATGCAATTCGGAAGTTCACAAGGACAGGTATTCCTTGGTCGGGATATCGGTCATGAACAGAATTACTCGGATTCCATTGCGTATGAGATTGATCAGGAAATGCAACGCTTTATCAATGAATGTTATGAGAAATGTAAGGACTTGCTTGTTAAACATTCAAAAGAGATGCATCTGATCGCTCAAACTTTGCTTGAGGTAGAGACTTTGGAAATGGATCAGATCAAGCAATTGATCGAAACAGGTTCCTTAACTCCAAAAGCAGAGAACGACAATGATGGTGAAGGCACACCAACTGAAGGCGGAGAGCCAATCATCGACAACATCGGTGATGTGCGTGTCCGTATTCAAGGTAAAGATGAAACGCCTGAGCCACCAGCCGGAGATATTCCAAACGAAGCTCCGAATCTGGAAAAAGGTAATAACAATAACCCGGATGATGGTGGAACGAAGCCAACGTCTTAATGCATAATCCATCTGGCTAGGATAGCAGGTGAAATCAGGAGAGCCCTCGGGCTCTCTTTTTTTGTCCTTTATTTTAAAAGAGGATAGATAAAGATAAACGGGAGTTAGATGGCGAACCAGTTAGCAAACAGGTGGTTAAGGCGCAGTACTGGGCCTTTTTCATTTATTGACAGAGTCGTGAACGTTGTGTAAATTAGTTGTTAAACCGCTTGTGATTCGTTTCTCAAGCGATGTTAACGACTTAGGTTAGCCCTACGAAACAGCGCATGACGCTGTCCCGATAAAGGAGAGGATCACAGGTGGAAGCTCTGGCTTTAGAGCGCAAGGCTGAGATGAACCGCGAGCTGCGTGAGCGGCTGATGGAATTGAAGAAGGAACGTAATGCCATTATTCTTGCCCATTATTACCAACGTGACGAAGTACAGGAGGTTGCTGACTTCCGTGGAGATTCGTTTCTGTTAGCCCAGAAAGCAGCACAAACCGATGCGGATGTGATCGTTTTCTGTGGTGTTCATTTTATGGGTGAAAGCGCTAAAATTCTGGCGCCGAACAAAACAGTTATTATTCCGGATGAACGTGCGGGCTGCCCGATGGCAGATATGGTGAACGTGGATGGACTACGCAAATTGAAAGCACAACACCCTAACGCCAAGGTGGTTACTTATATCAATTCCTCGGCTGAGATTAAGGCTGAGACTGACATCTGTTGTACTTCAGCGAATGCAGTTCGGGTTATTCAATCGGTGGATTCCGACGAGATTATTTGGGTACCTGATAAAAACCTGGGACATTACGTGCAGCAGCATACAGACAAAAAAATGATTATCTGGGAAGGTTACTGCAACACGCATGATATGCTCACAGTCAAGGATGTGGTGGAGATGAGAGCCAAGCATCCAAATGCAGAGTTTGTTGTTCATCCAGAGTGTCGCCCTGAAGTTGTGGAAATGGGTGATTTTGTGGGCAGCACAACAGCTATTCTGGAGTATTGCAAAAATTCATCAGCGAAGGAATTTATCGTAGGTACCGAAGATGGCACAGGATATCAGCTTCGTCTGGACAGTCCGGATAAACAGTTCCACTTTGCTACCAAGTTCCTCGTATGTCCCAATATGAAGGTGAACAACTTGAAGAAACTGGTGAAATGCCTGGAAACGATGAAGCCGCAGATCTACGTGCCACCGGCTGTTGCCGACAAAGCCAGAGAATCACTAGAGCGCATGTTGTTGGTAAAATAGGATGCGCTACTCTTGCTCCAAGACAGGTGAATAACATGATACCGCAATATTTAGTTAATTTTGATCTGTCTGCGCTACCCATGGTAGAGACGGATGTACTCGTTATAGGCTCAGGGATTGCTGGCTTGTTTACTGCTATTAAGGCCAGTGAACAACAACGTGTATTAATGATCACGAAGAAGTCATTACTTGAAAGTAACACCAGATATGCGCAGGGAGGAATCGCTGCGGTTATTGCTGAGGATGATTCACCTGCTTACCACTTGCAGGACACACTTGTTGCAGGAGCGGGCTTATGCCGCTCCGAGGCGGTAGAGGTATTGGTGAATGAGGGTCCGGACGGAGTGAAGGAACTGATTCGTCTGGGTACTTTGTTTGATCTGGAGAACGGCGAGTTGGCATTGACGCAGGAAGGTGCGCATAGCCACCGCCGTATTTTGCATGCCAACGGGGATGCCACGGGATATGAGATTGTACGTGCACTTGCTGTCGAAGTGAATGAGCATCCCGGGATTGAAGTATGGGATGAGCATTTTGTTGTTGACCTGATTACAGAGCGAGGGGAATGCAATGGCGCACTGGTTCAAAAGGATGACGGATCGCAAGTGTTCGTGAAAGCACAGGCAACCGTTCTTTGCTCTGGCGGGGCAGGGCAACTATACCGATACACAACGAACCCGGATGTAGCTACTGCCGATGGTGTAGCAATGGCCTACCGGGCTGGGGCTATCGTGCGTGACATGGAATTTATCCAATTCCACCCCACCTCTCTTTGTTACCCGGGGGCCCCGCGTTTCCTTGTGTCAGAAGCCGTACGTGGTGAAGGAGCATACTTGCGCAATGTGAAGGGCGAACGTTTCATGGATCGTTATCATGTCCAGCTTGAACTGGCCCCACGCGATATCGTGGCACGAGCGATTGTTAGTGAGATGGAGTCCACCAACAGTACGTTCGTGTATTTGGACATTACGCATGAACAGCCAGAGATGATCAAGCACCGGTTTCCTACCATATATGAGACTTGTATGCGTTATGGATTGGACATGACAACCGACTGGATTCCCGTTGCACCTGCTGCCCATTACATGATGGGTGGCGTGAAAACGGATTTAAGTGGAGAAAGCAGTATCTCCCGATTATTTGCTTGTGGCGAGGTATCTTCTACAGGAGTGCATGGAGCTAACCGACTGGCAAGCAACTCCTTATCAGAAGCGATTGTATTTGGTCGGAGAATTGTTGAGCGTATTCAATCTCTTCCTCCGCTTGGTTCATTACAAGCAAGAGCGGGTGCGCCTTCATCTGCGGGCATGAATAGCAAGATCAACAAGATCATGGAAGAGCAAAAGCCGGTATCCGAAAGACGCTTACGATTACAGAAAATGATGGTTCGTCAGGTAGGCTTGCGCCGGAAAGGTGAGGACCTGCGGAAGGCCATGGAGAAGCTGCAACAGGAATTGCAGTTTTTTGATCAGACACTTACTCATAAGGAAGAGTTGGAGTATGCCAATCTTCTGACCTGTGCCTGGTTAGTTACCGGTGGCGCATTACACCGCGAGGAGAGTCGGGGGGCTCACTATCGTGAGGATTTCCCGGTACGTGATGATATGGTGTGGCAGAAGCATAGTCTGCAGCAGCGAGAACAAGCGATTGTGGAGGAATTGATGTCATGATACTGAACGGATATAATGAAGGGCTTATCGAATCAATCAAAAACTGGCTTCGTGAAGATGTCGGTGCAGGTGACGTTACAACGAGTGTGACGATCCCAGCAGGCAACCAATCCAAGGCTATTATACACGCCAAAGACAATGGTATTATTGCAGGCATGACTGTGGCTGAACTTGTATTTAAGATCGTTGATCCTGATCTTGTATTTACACCGAAGGTAATAGACGGAGACAAGGTTACCCACGGCACAATTTTGGCCGAGGTAGAGGGAAGTACACACTCGCTGCTTACGGGGGAACGACTGGCACTCAACTTGCTGCAACGTATGTCCGGGATTGCTACGCGTACGCGTGCTTACGTTGATCTGCTAGATGGACTTGAGACCAGACTTGTGGATACACGTAAGACAACGCCGGGTCACCGATTACTTGAGAAATACGCAGTGCGCGTGGGTGGCGGAGCGAATCATCGATTTGGACTGTACGATGCCGTTATGATTAAGGATAACCACATCAAGGGTGCAGGCGGAATCACCGAGGCGGTACAGCGTGCGCGAACCGTTATTCCACATACGATGACGATTGAAGTGGAGACTGAAAATCTGGAGCAGGTGAGAGAAGCCTTGCAAGCCGGGGCAGATATCATTATGCTGGATAACATGCATCCAGAGCGGATGCGTGAAGCGGTTGAGCTTATTCGTGAACAGGCTCCTCATGTGAAGGTTGAAGCATCCGGTAACGTATCCCTCCAGACCATTCGTGGTATTGCTGAGAGTGGTGTGGATGTAATCTCGGTTGGCAGGTTAACCTATTCTTTTGAGAGCCTGGATATCAGCCTGGATTTAAATGAAAAGAAAGAGGGGTGAACCTCTTTGATTCTAGTTGTAGACGTGGGGAACAGCAATATGGTGCTCGGCGTATATCAAGGCCGGGAATTGCTGCACCACTTTCGTCTGAGTACATCCCGTCAGTCAACAGTGGATGAATACGGCGTATTGATTTATAATTTATTTCATATGTCGGGCATCAGGGCAAGTGACATCGAAGGTGTCATCATCTCATCTGTGGTTCCGCCACTGGTGAATGTCATCGAAGCGATGTGTGAGAAATATGTAGGCAAAAAAGCTTTACTCGTCGGGCCCGGCATTAAAACCGGCTTGAACTTGCGATATGAGAACCCTCGTGAAGTGGGTGCAGATCGTATTGTGAATGCAGTGGCAGCCGTTGAGAAATATGGTGGCCCTCTCGTCGTGGTCGATTTCGGGACCGCAACGACCTTTGACTGTATTGACGAGAAAGGTCACTACCTGGGTGGAGCTATTGTACCTGGCATTCAGATCGCCACGGAAGCCCTCTATGAGCGGGCATCCAAGCTGCCTCGTATAGAGCTGGAGAAACCTAAAAAGGTCATTGGCCGTAATACTATTCATGCCATGCAAGCAGGTATTATATTTGGCTATGCAGGGCAGGTAGACGGTATTGTAGAACGCATTCGCGAAGAGATGGGTGCGAAACCCAGAGTTATCGCGACAGGTGGTCTCGCTACACTTATCGCAGAAGAAACCCGTAGTATAGAGGAAGTTGATCCGCTGCTTACGCTTGAAGGGCTGCGTATTATATATGAGCGGAACCGGGAAAGGTGAGCATAGAGACGGCATACAGCGGGCTGAGATTACAGCTTAAGTGTTGTGCCGTTTTTTCTGTGTTACGACTATTATGGCGATACGCCAAAGGAGGCTGAATGACTTGGAAAACAACAACAAGCATGACCGGTTAATTCGTGGTACAGCAATGAATGGAAAGGTAAGGGCCTTTGCTATCCAGACTACGGAACTGGTTGAGGAACTACGCAGAAGACATGATACGTTTCCCACGGCTACAGCTGCCATGGGGCGTACGGTTACAACTGCAGCCATTATGGGTGCAATGCTCAAAGGTGAAGAGAAGTTAACGGTACAAGTCAACGGCGATGGTCCAATTGGACAGATTGTAGCCGATGCCAATGCCAAAGGCGAAGTACGAGGATATGTTTCTAATCCACATGTACATCTGCCAAGCAACAGTGTGGGGAAACTGGACGTTGCCGGTGCGGTTGGAACGGAAGGTTTCATTAACATAACGAAAGACCTGGGATTGAAAGAGCCATATCGTGGCAGTGTACCTATTATTTCAGGAGAACTGGGTGAAGACTTCACGTACTATTTTGCTCAATCGGAGCAAACACCTTCTGCTGTAGGCGTTGGCGTGCTCGTTGATACGGATAATTCCGTTATTGTCGCAGGCGGATTCATTATGCAGCTGTTGCCGGGATTGACAGATCAAGAGATCACGGCGATCGAAAATGCTATTAGTGCATTGCCGCCAGTGACGACTTTACTGGAGCAGGGGCTTGAATTGGAAGAGTTGCTTCGCCGATTGTTGCCAGATGTACAAGTAATGGAAGGATTGGATATTCATTTTAGCTGTGAGTGTTCACGTGAGCGGGTAGAGAAGACGCTAATCAGCCTGGGCCAAACGGAGATGGAACAATTAATTGAAGAAGAGGGCCAAGCTGAAGTAGTTTGCCAATTCTGTAATGAAGCTTATGACTTTAATAAAGAACAACTTGAGACCATCCTAGAGCAAGCCAAGAACTGATCTATGCGGGGACGGGATGCCGAATGACAAGACAGGAAAAAGGGTTGTGGACGGCTGTCATTGTCTTGACGCTGGGCATGCTGGTCATGGGTACGGTGATGGCTATGCATGGTCTCAGACAGGGCAAAGACGAGGCAGATGCATCCCATGATGCCAATACGGAAGAAGGAAGCACCGTAGCGACGATCAACGGAGAAGTTATCACGGATAAAGAGTGGACCGATGCGCTGAAAAGACGTTACGGCAGTGAGTTATTACTCCAGATGTTAAACCGTAAAGCGGTATATGCCGAAGCAATTGAACGCAAGCTGATCGTCACTCCCCAAGAGATTGCAAGGGAGCTCGCGGCCGCGATGGATGGTTACGATTCGGAGAAAGCGTATTATGACGAAATGAAGTCTCAATTGGGCCTGTCGAAACAGGAGCTTGAATTGGAAGCCGGCTACAGGCTGCTGTTGGAGAAAATCGCAACGATCGGCATACAGATCAAGGATGCAGATATTGAGCATTACTGGACTGAACACCGTGAGGACTACGTTTCCCCCGAGAAATATGACTTGTCCATTATCGTAGTGAAGGAAGAAGAGGAAGCCGATTCCTTACTGGATGCGTTGGAGAAGGGGGAAGACTTTGAAGAAGCTGCCCGCAGGCAATCGACAGACAGCTTCTCTCGTGATGCTGGCGGCAGGCTGGGCTGGATTGAGCGGAATGATCCATTCCAGTCCGAAGAAATTCTTCAACTCGCTGCCGGACTGGATATAGGTAATATTGGTGGTCCAGTTCAAGTGGAAGAGGGCTATGCGATTATCAGACTCAATGATAAAGAAGAACAACAGGTGCAATCGGCCGAAGAGGTCCGTGAGGAGATTCGAATGCAGCTGGCTCTGAGTCAGGCAGATCCCTTGCCACAGGTCGAACAAATGCTGCGTAACAAGTATGAAGCCGTAATCCTGTCCGAGATTCCTGCCTCCTGAAATTTTATGGGAATATGGTCTCGCTCTGCAGCATCTTGATAAAAATACTCTGTCTGCGGTCTTAGGGCCGAAGGCAGAGTATTTTTTTGAGTACTCATATTGACAATAAGGGTTAACGTTGATAAGATGAAAATAATAAATACCTACTCGTTTACTCGGATATAAAAGCTTTACTTATGAACAAAGAAACTTACGGAAACCTTCACCCTGTCTTGAAATATTAGCAGTAAAGGATGGGAGCAGCAGGATTTCCGCAGTTCTTCTATAACATCCCAGAGGCTATCAGCCGCACAGTATAGTTAACAGGACTCAAGTTTTATTCATCCACTAAGGAGGGCATTCATATGGCTAAAGTAGTTAATAACGTAACAGAACTCATCGGAGGTACTCCGCTTGTTCGTCTGAACCGTATCGTACCTGAAGGCAGTGCTGAAGTATTCGTGAAGCTGGAGTATCAGAATCCAGGTTCAAGCGTGAAAGATCGTATCGCAATTAGCATTGTGGAAGAAGCGGAAAAAGAAGGCAAGTTGAAACCAGGTGATACCATTATCGAAGCAACAAGTGGTAACACGGGAATTGGACTCGCGATGGTGGCTGCAGCCAAAGGCTACAAGTCCGTTATTGTAATGCCTGAGACCATGAGCTTGGAGCGTCGCAACTTGCTTCGTGCGTACGGTGCTGAGCTTGTGCTTACACCTGGAGCTGAAGGTATGAACGGTGCTGTTAAAAAAGCCGAAGAACTGCTGAAAGAAAACCCATCCTATTTCATGGCTGAGCAATTTAAAAATAAAGCCAACGTGAAGATTCACCGTGAAACGACTGGCCCTGAAATTGTTGATGCAATCCAGTCTGTGGGCGGTACGTTGGATGCGTTCATTGCCGGAATTGGTACAGGCGGAACAATTACAGGTACAGGCGAAGTGCTGAAAGAAGCTTTCCCTGGTATTAAAATTGTTGCAGTTGAGCCAGCAGCTTCGCCAATTCTCGCAGGCGGCAAACCAGGACCTCATAAGATCCAAGGAATTGGTGCCAACTTTATTCCTGAGATCCTCGACCAAGAAATTTATGATGAGATCATCCACATTGAGAATGATGATGCATTCGAGACGGCTCGTCAGGTAGCGAAGGAAGAGGGCATCCTGTCCGGAATTTCTTCCGGTGCAGCGATCCGTGCAGGTCTCCAGGTTGCCAAACAGCTGGGTGCAGGCAAACGCGTTGTTGTAATCGTGCCAAGTAACGGTGAACGTTACCTCAGCACGCCGCTTTACAACTTCGAAGGCTAAACCTACAAATAATAAAACCAATCCTCCTTGCCCGCTGACGGGTATGGAGGATTTTTGATGTAATGCTTTTAAAAGGAGCGGCGCTTTAGTATACTATCAGACAATAGAACTAGCGACAGATGGAGGGCGGCAAACCGCAATGACACACCTGATGACAACATACGCCGACTGGATGGAGTGGGCTGAGCAAGGCTGGACCATGATGCCCTATATCACCAAGTCGGATGAGGGGCCGTATCATGGCGGTTTACCGTTATCTTGGGAGGCAGCCTGGGAACAGGCGTCACCCTACGCAATGGTGTTGGAGAATGGCAAAGGCGGAAGATATACATTTCTGGGACTAGACCCCGTTTCCGTTATTTCCGGGAAGGGTCAGGAAGCGGTTATTCGTGATGTACCGGAAGGAACCACCTCGATGGACAGCGGCAAGCCGCTTGATGTATTGAAGAGATGGACAGCCCCTTATCGTGCGCCTAAGGTTACTGGGGCTCCAGACTTTGGGGGTGGATACGCAGGTTATCTCAGCTATGATGTAGCGAGATCGTTGGAGAAGCTTCCAGCCTCGGCTGAAGATAACCCGGCTCTGCCGGATTATTGGTGGATGCGTTTTGAAGAAATATGGGCGTATGACCATCAGCAACAGGCACTTTTCTGCATGGTTCATCTGGCTGTAGAGCCTAATCCGAACGAAACCGATGTGCGTGGTCTATATGCAGTAGCCGAAGCGCGGGCGATAGCGATGCAGCAACGATGGCTTCATATAATGGGGGTTGCACAGGCCGAGGAACAAATGCAGGCACTGGAACACCGCAACAAGCAGGTCAATCGTACACCGCAGCCTGAAGATACGAACGGGGAATCCGAAGGGTGGGCAACCTCCTTCCCGCAGGAGGAATTTGAACAGGCAGTACGCACAGTACAGGAATATATCAGACAGGGCGATGTGTTTCAGGTGAATCTGTCCTTGAGACAGGAAAAACGGCTTCATTCGAGCGCTGAGCATATTTATGAATGGTTACGCCTCGTGAATCCATCACCGTATATGGGTATGCTTCGTAGTCCAGACTTTCAACTGGTAAGCGGATCTCCAGAGCTGCTGGTCAAAGTGGAGAATGGCAAAGTCAGTGCACGTCCCATCGCAGGGACCCGAAGAAGGGGTCGTGATGAGGCAGAGGATAAGGCGATGGCGGATGAACTGCTGAGTAGTGAGAAGGAACGGGCGGAGCATATTATGCTCGTCGATCTGGAACGTAATGATATCGGACGGATTGCAGCCTACGGTTCGGTTCATGTGCCTGAATTGATGACCATCGAGAAGTATTCCCATGTCATGCATCTCGTTTCCCAGGTGGAAGGCAGACTGGCAGAAGGGTTATCCGTATTTGATGTGATTGCTGCGACATTCCCGGGTGGAACGATTACCGGAGCGCCCAAAGTCCGCACCATGGAGATTATCGAGGAGCTTGAGCCTGTGCGTCGTGGACCTTATACGGGTTCCATCGGGTGGATGGATTACAGTGGAAATATGGAATTGAACATCGTCATTCGTACACTTGCCATTAAGGATGGTATTGGTTATGTACAGGCCGGTGCAGGCATTGTCATTGATTCCGATCCATATCGGGAATACAAGGAATGTCGCAACAAGGCAAGAGCGATGATGAGAGCTGTGAATTACAGCGAAGAGGCAGAAGCAAGCAGAGTTATGGAACAGGAACAAGTAGAGCGAGCCGAAGCCATTAAAAAATAAAACGAAGCAACCGTCACTTGATTGACGGAAGATGAGGAGGAGCAGGCATATGATACTGGTTATCGATAATTACGATTCCTTCACGTACAACCTGGTTCAATATCTGGGTGAACTGGGTGAGACGGTGGAAGTTCGCCGCAACGACGAGATTGATTTGGCAGGCATAGAGACACTGGCACCTGATCATATTCTGATCTCTCCGGGTCCTTGTACACCGAATGAAGCAGGTATTAGCCTGGCAGTCATTGAGCATTTCAAGGGAAGCATTCCGATCTTTGGTGTATGTTTGGGGCATCAGTCCATTGGACAAGCGTTTGGGGGCAATGTCATTCGTGCAGAGCGCATGATGCACGGCAAAACATCCGAGATGCACCATAATGGAACATCCGTATTTGCCGGATTGCCATCCCCGTTTACAGCTACCCGTTATCACTCCCTCATTGTAGAGCGCAGCAGTCTGCCGGACTGCCTGGAGATTACAGCGGAGACAGCTGAAGGTGAAATTATGGGTTTGCGTCACAAAGAATATGCGATTGAAGGGGTTCAATTCCACCCGGAATCCATTATTACAGACCATGGGCATCAGATGCTTCGCAACTTCCTGTCCCAACAGGTGAAGGTATAATATGCAATATGCCGCGATAAACGGAGAGTTGGTCAATATGGCGGCAGCCGTGGTTCCTGTAACGGATCACGGCTTTTTGTACGGACTTGGATTGTTCGAGACATTTCGGACCTATCGAGGCATCCCTTTTCTGCTGGAACGGCATTTGGAGCGGATGGCTTCGGGGTGTGAAGAACTGGGCATTCCTTTTACAACGACCGCGGCAGAGGTGACAGATTGGATTCAACGTTTGATGCAGGCGAACGGACTTCAGGATGCATACGTCCGATACACGGTATCCGCAGGTGAAGCGCCGCTAGGTTTACCTTCTGGTGATTATTCGAATCCAAATCATATTTTACTGGCAAAAGCATTACCTGAGCCCACTCCCTCTTTATATGAAAGTGGCAAAATGCTTCAAAGGTTGTCTACACCACGCAACACGCCCGAAGGTGAAGTCCGATTCAAGTCACTGCATTATATGAACAGCATTCTGGCGAAACGGGAGTTGAATGCGTATGGGCAGGATGCACAGGGTGCAGAAGGTCTACAATTAACCCGTGACGGGCATGTCGCTGAGGGTATTGTCAGCAATGTATTTTGGATACGGGAAAATGTGCTCTACACGCCAGCGCTCTCAACCGGCATTCTGCCTGGCATCACGAGAGCCGTGGTGCTTGAGATCGCCACGAAGAAAGGCATTCCTTGCATAGAAACGTTAGCTGCTTGGAAAGATCTTCTGCAAGCAGATGAAATATTTCTAACAGGCTCAGTTGCCGAACTGGTTCCGGTTACGACTCTGCGGGATCAGGACGGAGTCGTAACGATAATCAGCAACGGACATATAGGCCCGGTTACAACAGTCCTTCTGGGTATGTACCGGCAGAAAGCGGGGTATACTTCATGACACTTACACCTGTCATCTATGAACGGAACTATGCATGGGGGCCAGCTGAGTTGAAGCTGGGTGCAAGAACACAGATCATGGGTATTCTCAACGTCACACCTGACTCATTCTCGGATGGTGGTCGGTATACCAACGTGGAGCGGGCGGTTGCTCATGCCATGCAGATGATGGAGGACGGGGCGGACCTTATTGATATCGGCGGGGAGTCCACACGGCCAGGTTCAAATGTAGTGGGCGCCGATGAAGAGCTGAGCCGGATCATTCCGGTTATCGAAGCATTGCATCAGCAAGCCCCGCACATTCCAATATCGGTAGACACGTATAAGGCCGATGTTGCGCGTCAAGCTATTCTAGCCGGTGCCCATATCATTAATGATGTGTGGGGGGCCAAGGCAGATCCAGATATGGCACGCACGGCAGCAGCACTGGAGTGTCCCGTTATTCTGATGCATAATCGACAGGAACGAAACTATACCGATTATTTGAGTGATGTCGTCAGCGATTTGCAGGAGAGCATACAGATTGCGCTGGGATCCGGTGTAAAAGCAGATCAGATTATCCTGGACCCGGGCATTGGTTTTGTGAAGGATCTCGCAGAAAATCTGAAGCTCATGTCATCGCTCGGTTTACTCAATGAAATGGGTTATCCGGTTCTGCTAGCCACCTCACGCAAAAGATTCATCCAGAACACCCTGGATGTTGGTGCCGATGATGCGCTGGAAGGAACGGCTGCGACCGTTGCCTTCGGCATCGCCCAAGGCTGCCAGATGGTTCGGGTTCATGATGTGAAGTCGATTCGGCGGACGGCAGATATGTGTGATGCCATGTTATACGCTTCTCCAGGTATACGGAGGAAATAATTCTGGCGGGTCAGAGTGACCCGTCCAGTGGAAGCGCAGCGTTTTTATAAGGCGAAGCTAAGGAATAACTTCAAATAGATTAGAATTTCAATATATATAGAGGGCAGGCGGATCGTATGGATAGAATGGTTATGCATCGCATGGAGTATTACGGATATCACGGTGTATTTGCCGAGGAGCGGAAGCTAGGGGCACGTTACTATATTGATCTGGAGATTGACATGGACCTGAGTGAGGCTGGACGTAATGATGATCTGACCAAAACGATCAATTATGCGGAGATCCATGAGCTAGTCAAACAGATTGTAGAGAATAAATCATTCCAGTTAATTGAAGCTTTGGGCGAACATATTGCATCTTCTTTACTAGACACTTATACTATTATCAATGCATTGACAGTCAAGGTGACGAAGCCACATCCGCCATTCGATATTCATTTTGAGGGCGTAACGGTAGAGCTTCGCCGCACAAGAAAGTGAGAACCGATCATGATTGCACATTCGACCTCTGAATCTTCAGAGGCTTATATTGCTTTAGGGGCCAATTTGGGTGACCGGGAAGAGACGTTGCTTGAGGCGTTGTCTTTGCTCGATGAACACCCTCATATATTCGTTCTGCGTTGTTCTTCGCTATATGAGACGGAACCTGTAGGATATGTAGATCAGCCTGCGTTTCTGAATATGGCAGTCGCCGTACAGGTGATGCTGACACCGGAGCAGTTACTTACGGAATTACTGGATATCGAGAACCGGCTTGGTCGTGTTCGTGATATTCGCTGGGGACCGCGCACCGTTGATCTGGATCTGCTCTGGATGCAGGGTGAGACGCGAGATACCGAATTGCTCCAATTGCCTCATCCCCGTATGGGCGAAAGGGCTTTTGTACTGGTGCCACTGTCGGATATCGTACCGGAGGACGAGGTTTCAGGTTTGTATACCTTTGTACACGCATCGTTGTCTGTACTGGATGGAAAGGATGGAATACAGCTTTGGAAAACATGCAATTGGCCAATCGAATCCGGGCATTCCGGAAGCTGAAAGGTTTAACACAACATGAACTTGCTGCCGAGACCGGCATCTCGCTGGCCATTCTGGGAACCATTGAGCGGGGGAACCGTAAGGTATCACAGCAAGAACTGGATCGAATTGCTGGTGTGCTGGCAATCAGTATCGAGGAGTTGCAGGGTAACTAGGACCGTTTCGGTTTTGTCATGCTATAACAATAGAGATATCGATCGAACCATAATCGTTGATTTATATAGAATTGTAAAAGGAGTGAAACGACTACCGTGCTTAACATTGGTGGCATTGAAATGAAAAATCAGGTCGTACTTGCGCCGATGGCTGGCGTATGTAATCCGGCTTTTCGATTAATCGCAAAAGAATTCGGAACAGGCCTCGTATGTGCGGAGATGGTGAGTGGCAAAGCCATTGTCCATGGCAACCAGCGTACACGGGAGATGTTGTTTGTAGATGAGCGTGAGAAACCGCTGAGCCTTCAGATTTTTGGAGGAGATCGTGATTCCCTCATAGAAGCAGCCAAGATTGTGGACAAGGAAACGAATGCAGACATCATCGACATTAACATGGGATGTCCTGTGCCTAAGGTAACAAAATGTGATGCAGGTGCACGTTGGTTGCTTGATCCGAACAAGATCTATGAGATGGTATCCGCTGTAGTAGATGCGGTTGAGAAGCCGGTAACGGTCAAGATGCGTATTGGCTGGGATAACGAGCATATCTTCGCGGTTGAGAATGCGCTCGCGGTGGAACGTGCAGGCGGACAGGCGGTAAGTGTACACGGCCGAACACGAGAGCAACTCTATACAGGCACTGCTGACTGGTCACACATCAAAGATGTCAAAGAGGCTGTCTCTATTCCGGTGATCGGCAACGGTGATGTCCATACACCAGAGGACGCACGCCGTATGCTGGATGAAACGGGCTGTGACGGGGTTATGATTGGTCGTGCCGCGCTGGGAAACCCATGGATGCTGTATCGTACCATTCAATACTTAAGCACGGGGGAATTGCTTCCTGACCCGAATGGCGAAGAGAAGATCCGTGTTGCCATCCTGCATATGGATCGCCTGATTGCATTGAAGAATGAGACAGTTGCCGTACGCGAGATGCGTAAACATCTGGCTTGGTATCTGAAAGGCTTGAAAGGATCTGCCCGTATCAAGGATGTTATTATGGAAGGCACCAAGCGGGATGAGATGGTACAGATTCTGGAGAACTTTGTGAGTCAGCTGAAAAGTGAAGGTAATTTGGAGTCAGAACCGGTAATTGCCGGAAGTGCATCGTAATAAGTCTGTAAAACGTTTACAGCTACAGATGACGTAACATTGACTTTTCGAGATCGTTCCCCTATACTTTCACAGTATAAATTCGCCATGTGCGTTAATTAAAGGCTAGTCATCAGGAGGAATATTCTATTTCTCTGGAGAACTTCATATAGTTTTGAAGATGTATGCGGGCGGAGCTATGTAATTACCACTGATTCCGTTGCCGTACAATCAAATTATTCCCATGACAGGAGAATCGGTTGAGATGAGCGACAAGGAAGTTATCCTTACACCAGAGGGACTTAAGAAGCTGGAAGAAGAACTGGAAACATTGAAATCAGTGAAGCGCCGCGAAGTGGCTGAACGGATTAAGGTAGCCATCGGGTATGGAGATATCAGTGAGAACTCTGAATACGAAGATGCCAAGAACGAACAGGCTTTCATTGAAGGTCGTATTATTACTTTGGAGAAAATGCTTCGGAACGCACGCATTATTAACAGTGATGAGATTGACACCGATGTCGTGAGTGTAGGTGCAACAGTTACTGTGGAAGATTTGGAATTCGGCGACATCACAGAATATACAATTGTAGGTTCTGCTGAATCAAACCCGCTTCAGAACAAGATTTCCAACGAAAGCCCTGTCGGTAAAGCGATCTTGGGCAAGAAAAATGGTACAGTTGTTGATGTAAGTGTGCCTGCTGGCGTAATTCAATATAAAATTGTAGATATTAAAAAGCTATAGTAACGAAGCAGTTGGGCATGGTAAACAAAAGCTTCCTTAGGGAAGCTTTTTCAACATTTGAGGAAGAGTGTCCTCACGCGATGCCTGCAATGTAAATAAGGAGATGAATATAGATCATGACGGATGAAGTCTTGAATCAGGAAACCGAACTTAGCGAGCTTTTACAAATTCGCCGTGACAAATTGGACGAGCTCCGCAAATTGGGAATCGATCCTTTTGGCCAAAAATACGTACGTAACGAAGAAGCCGGCTCCATTCTGAAAAAGTATGAAGAACTGACCAAGGAAGAGCTGGAAGAGAAGCACATCGAAGTCAGTATTGCCGGACGGATTATGGCGAAGCGGGGAATGGGTAAAGCAAGCTTTGCACATATTCAGGACCTGAGCGGCAGAATCCAGATCTATGTTCGTCAGGATACCGTGCCTGAGGACAAGTATGCGGCATTCAGCCTGTTGGACCTTGGCGATATCGTTGGGGTAACTGGCGTAATCTTTAAGACCAAAACAGGTGAAACTTCTGTCAAAGTTAAAGACCTTGAAGTGCTGTCCAAATCGCTCTATCCGCTTCCGGACAAATTCCATGGTCTCACTGACGTGGAGCTTCGTTATCGCCAGCGTTATGTTGACTTGATTATGAGCCCGGACGTACAACAGACCTTTATCGCACGTTCCAAAATCATTCAATCAATGCGTCGTTACCTGGATTCCCTTGGATATCTGGAAGTGGAAACACCTACGTTGCATACCATCGCAGGAGGAGCTGCAGCACGTCCGTTCATCACACATCACAATGCGCTGGATATGGAATTGTACATGCGGATTGCGATTGAGCTTCACCTGAAACGTCTGATTGTTGGCGGACTGGAGAAGGTGTATGAGATCGGCCGTGTATATCGGAATGAAGGTATGTCCACACGTCACAATCCGGAATTCACAATGATTGAATTGTATGAGGCATATGCCGACTACAAGGATATTATGCAATTGACGGAGAACCTGGTAGCTCATATTGCACAGGAAGTGCTGGGTACGCAAGTGATCCAGTATGGAGACCATGAAGTAGATCTTACGCCGCAGTGGCGTCGTGTTACGATGGTGGATGCAGTTAAGGAAGTTGTGGGCGTAGACTTCTCCGTACATATGACGGATGAGGAAGCACATAACTTGGCGAAGGAACATAAGGTTCCGGTTGAAAAACATATGACATTCGGTCATATTCTGAACGCGTTCTTTGAAGAATTTGTGGAAGAGACGTTGATTCAACCGACATTCATCACGGGACATCCTCTTGAAATCTCACCACTGGCGAAGAAAAACGATGTAGACCCGCGCTTCACGGATCGCTTCGAATTGTTCATCGTTGGACGCGAGCATGCCAATGCCTTCACAGAGCTGAATGATCCAATTGATCAACGTCAACGCTTTGAAGCACAGATGCTGGAGAAAGAACATGGGAACGACGAAGCTCATGAGATGGATGATGACTTCATCCGTGCGCTTGAATATGGTATGCCACCGACAGGCGGATTGGGAATCGGGGTTGATCGTCTGATCATGCTGCTGACCAACTCCCCTTCGATTCGTGACGTACTGCTCTTCCCGCACATGCGTCCTCGTACGCAAGATTAAATAAGGAACGTACCATACGTTCATAATAGAAGAGGAACCTGCGTTCAGTATGATGCTGAGGCAAGTTCCTCTTTAGGTTTACATAGGCGCTTAAAATAATGTTCATCAGAACGTTCTGTTCAAAGCACAACAACAATATGGTGGAACTGCGTCGTGGATTCAAGTTAGACTAACTTGCTCGTATTTTGTTAAAAGAGGTGCCCTTCATGAAGTTCAGGCTTCACTTTGCCAAATTTTTATCTCCCCCGTTAATCCTGGTCGGTGGTTTTCTGCTTATCATTGCGATTGGAACAGTGCTTCTCATGTTGCCAATCTCTAACCAAAGTGGTGAGCATTTGGCGTTTATTGACGCGCTCTTTACATCAACCTCTGCCGCATGTGTGACAGGACTTGTCGTTGTGGATGTAGGGACGACCTTTAATCTGTTTGGTCAGCTCGTCATTATGGTATTAATGCAACTTGGTGGACTCGGTTTCATGACCATAGCTACCCTTTTTGCACTTGTATTGGGCAGACGAATCTCACTCAAGGACAGGCTACTGCTCAAAGAAGCCATTAATGCAGACAGTATGGAAGGGATTGTACGCATTATCCGCAAGGTGTTGATCTTCTCTTTTACCATTGAAGGGGTGGCTGCTGTCATACTGGCGATGCGCTGGGCAACAGAGATGCCATTGGTTCAGGCTATATACTATGGAATATTTCATTCCGTTTCATTGTTTAATAATGGGGGATTTGATCTGTTAGGCAACAGCTTTCAATATTACACTGGAGACTGGATATTCAACCTGATTGCATCCGTGCTCGTTATCTCTGGTGGACTAGGTTTTGTGGTATTAAATGATCTGTTTGAGTATCGCAAACGCCGTCGTCTATCCCTACAGTCGAAACTGGTGCTGTCTGTGTCGGGAGCGCTGATTGGTATAGGAGCAATTGTGTTGTTTGTTTTCGAATTTACCAATGGACATACACTGGCTTCACTCACCTGGAGCGAGAAGATCTATGCATCCTTCTTCCAGTCGGTCTCTACACGTTCGTCGGGAACAAGTACAATCGATATCACGGAGATGAGGCAGGCTACCCAATTTTTCTTCATTCTGCTGATGTTTATCGGGGCTTCCCCGGGATCGACCGGGGGCGGGATCAAGACGACTACATTCCTGATTATGATTGGTGCAGTGTATGCCATGATTCGGGGAGACAAGGATATTGTGTTTTTCCGCCAGCGTGTGCCGAAGGAATTACTGATGAGGGCGCTGACCATTATTATGGTTTCACTGATCATATTCATGATCGTGGTGATGCTTCTGCTTACGACAGAGGATGCGCCATTCCTTTCACTGATGTTTGAAGCTGCATCGGCTATTGGTACCGTGGGTCTTTCTGTGGGAGTGACGGATGAGTTGACCAATTGGGGAAAAATCATTATTACCGTTACCATGTTTGTAGGTCGTATTGGGCCATTAACCATCGCGTATGCTCTTCGTCCGCGCAAAGAGAAGAAACTGTATCGTCATCCGGAGGGCCGGATTATTATCGGATAAAAAGAAAAACCGTCAGACATTCAGAACTAACTCCTGTTATCGTAACAGGGCTTGGTCATAACGAATGTGCTGCGGTTTTTTTGGTTTAACGGCATAAGGAGGCAAGATGCACACCCAGGATATCATCCATGAGTTTGGCATTCATCTGATCGGGTCTAAGCACCGTATGGATACCCAAGCCATCCACGAGTGCATACAATCTCTCGATCTCAAGTTTAATATCAAGATCTGGTCTCGTGAGATCATGTTCGATCAGGTGAGTGATAACATAGCCTACAGCCTGTCTGAGTTCATCATACACTGTATCGGCAAGTTCTTTGAGCGTTGCATCGGTTTTGGATCTGGCTGTAAAAGCGTACCACACCTCCATTTCGGCCAGTTTTTCATCTGTGTTTGGTAATAACTCGAGTAATAAACATTTCATATTATCCACGGGAGATCCGGTGAAGGACATGTGTTGGATTCGGTTAGATACCCGTTCGGATACCAGATTCATGGCATATCGTAGTAGTTCTGACTGAGTGGAAAAGTAGTGACGCATCGAACCAACCGAAATTCCTGCTTCTTCAGCGATATTCCGAACAGAGGCTTGTTCCATGCCATCTCTTCGTATAATACGCCAAGCTGCCTCGGCCACGAGCATACGCTGTTTATCATGATTAACAATTTTAGGCATAGGAACATTATATCATTGTTGATTATTATGATACAAATGTGCTAAATTATATTTAATACACTCGTATTATAAAAAAGGGGGCTAACAGATGATTGGTTATTTCATTATAGGATGTGAGATTGCCTTTTGGGTGTTTGTGTTTGCGGGTCTAAGTGTCAGGTATCTTCTTGGCATGAAAAGGTTAGGCATCGGTTTGTTGATGGCAACACCAATAGTGGATCTGTTGTTGCTGGTGGCCACTGTGATAGATCTTCAACGTGGAGCTACAGCGAGCATGATTCATGGTATTGCTGCGGTGTATATCGGAGTAAGTATCGCCTATGGTCATCAGATGATCGCTTGGGCGGATCGATATTTCCTGTATTGGTTCAAAGGCGGAGAGAATCCTCGTAGCAACAAGTTATATGGAAGGGAGCATGCACGTCATGAGCGTATTGGATGGTTTAGACATCTTTTGGCTTGGGCAATAGGTAGTGCATTTCTATTCGCCATGATATGGTGGATTGGGGATGCTGAACGTACAGCCGTCTTCTATAATCTGATTAAAATGTGGGGAATCATAATCGGAATCGATTTTATAATAAGCTTTAGCTATAGTTTATGGCCAAGAAAAGTTCCTGCTAGGAATGTTAAACAATAAAAACAAGTGGGACGCGCATAAGAATCTGCTACATTGGGAGGACACTCTATATTCGTTTAGGACGTATCATTTCGGTAACTATAAAAGTTGAAAAAAAGGCTTGCAATCAAAATCTGTACATGGTATATTCTAATTCCGGCCAAGAAAACACGAGAAACACGGTGCGGCAAGCAAATCAAATAAGCTTCGAAAGAAACTTAAAAAAAGAGCTTGCAAAGTTGGTTCGGATGTGATAAGATATAAAAGTTGCTGAAGAGAACAACATTCGGTAACGAAACAAGTTTGATCTTTGAAAACTGAACAACGAGTGAGTAAACATTCTGCTTGCAGAATGAATGCGAAAGTTTGAAACAAGCCTTGGCTTGGATCGACTGGAGCACAAATGAGATGTTTAATCTCGTCAGATTCAAAATGAGCTTATCGCTCTTTTCAATACTTTATTGGAGAGTTTGATCCTGGCTCAGGACGAACGCTGGCGGCATGCCTAATACATGCAAGTCGAGCGGAGTTGATAAGAAGCTTGCTTCTTTGATGCTTAGCGGCGGACGGGTGAGTAACACGTAGGCAACCTGCCCTCAAGTTTGGGACAACTACCGGAAACGGTAGCTAATACCAAATAGTTGTTTCCTTCGCCTGAAGGAAACTGGAAAGACGGAGCAATCTGTCACTTGGGGATGGGCCTGCGGCGCATTAGCTAGTTGGTGGGGTAACGGCTCACCAAGGCGACGATGCGTAGCCGACCTGAGAGGGTGATCGGCCACACTGGGACTGAGACACGGCCCAGACTCCTACGGGAGGCAGCAGTAGGGAATCTTCCGCAATGGGCGAAAGCCTGACGGAGCAATGCCGCGTGAGTGATGAAGGTTTTCGGATCGTAAAGCTCTGTTGCCAGGGAAGAACGCTTGGGAGAGTAACTGCTCTCAAGGTGACGGTACCTGAGAAGAAAGCCCCGGCTAACTACGTGCCAGCAGCCGCGGTAATACGTAGGGGGCAAGCGTTGTCCGGAATTATTGGGCGTAAAGCGCGCGCAGGCGGTCATTTAAGTCTGGTGTTTAATCCCGGGGCTCAACCCCGGATCGCACTGGAAACTGGGTGACTTGAGTGCAGAAGAGGAGAGTGGAATTCCACGTGTAGCGGTGAAATGCGTAGATATGTGGAGGAACACCAGTGGCGAAGGCGACTCTCTGGGCTGTAACTGACGCTGAGGCGCGAAAGCGTGGGGAGCAAACAGGATTAGATACCCTGGTAGTCCACGCCGTAAACGATGAGTGCTAGGTGTTAGGGGTTTCGATACCCTTGGTGCCGAAGTTAACACATTAAGCACTCCGCCTGGGGAGTACGGTCGCAAGACTGAAACTCAAAGGAATTGACGGGGACCCGCACAAGCAGTGGAGTATGTGGTTTAATTCGAAGCAACGCGAAGAACCTTACCAGGTCTTGACATCCCTCTGACCGGTACAGAGATGTACCTTTCCTTCGGGACAGAGGAGACAGGTGGTGCATGGTTGTCGTCAGCTCGTGTCGTGAGATGTTGGGTTAAGTCCCGCAACGAGCGCAACCCTTGATCTTAGTTGCCAGCATTTCGGATGGGCACTCTAAGGTGACTGCCGGTGACAAACCGGAGGAAGGTGGGGATGACGTCAAATCATCATGCCCCTTATGACCTGGGCTACACACGTACTACAATGGCCGGTACAACGGGCTGTGAAGCCGCGAGGTGGAACGAATCCTAAAAAGCCGGTCTCAGTTCGGATTGCAGGCTGCAACTCGCCTGCATGAAGTCGGAATTGCTAGTAATCGCGGATCAGCATGCCGCGGTGAATACGTTCCCGGGTCTTGTACACACCGCCCGTCACACCACGAGAGTTTATAACACCCGAAGTCGGTGGGGTAACCGCAAGGAGCCAGCCGCCGAAGGTGGGATAGATGATTGGGGTGAAGTCGTAACAAGGTAGCCGTATCGGAAGGTGCGGCTGGATCACCTCCTTTCTATGGAGAATCGTTTCCCGCGTGGAAACATTCAAATACAAGTCTTCAGGAAGCATGCTTCCGAAGCGAGCTTTACTTCGTAAAGCTTTTAACTCACTCGTTGCTCAGTTTTGAGAGCTCAAACTCTCAAACAGCTTGCTTTTGCATGGAGCTTGTTCTTTGAAAACTAGATATCGAAACGAAAGTAAATGCGAATTAGAACATTCCTTTTTAGCTGAACTTGTGTTAAACAAGTTTCAATAAAACGGTAGATTGCACGTACGATGGTTTTGGGTGGGAGCGACTTTTGGCTTTGCGCAAGCAAAACAAGGGAAGCGAGCAGCCAATACCGGAGCACGAGGTTAAGCTACTAAGAGCACACGGAGGATGCCTAGGCGCTAGGAGCCGATGAAGGACGTGGCGAACAACGAAACTGCCTCGGGGAGCTGTAAGCAAGCTTTGATCCGGGGGTGTCCGAATGGGGAAACCCAGCTGGGGTAATTTCCAGTTACTCATAACTGAATACATAGGTTGTGTAGAGGCATACCAGGGGAACTGAAACATCTAAGTACCCTGAGGAAGAGAAAACAATAGTGATTCCGTCAGTAGCGGCGAGCGAACGCGGAGAAGCCCAAACCAGAGAGCTTGCTCTTTGGGGTTGTGGGACGTCTCACATGGAGTTACAAAGGAACCGGTTAAGCGAAGAGGTCTGGAAAGGCCCGCCAAAGAAGGTAAAAGCCCTGTAATTGAAAGTCTGTTCCCTCCGAGACGGATCCCGAGTAGTGCGGGGCACGTGAAACCCCGTATGAATCCGGCAGGACCATCTGCCAAGGCTAAATACTTCCTAGCGACCGATAGTGAAGCAGTACCGTGAGGGAAAGGTGAAAAGCACCCCGGAAGGGGAGTGAAATAGAACCTGAAACCGTGTGCTTACAAAAAGTCAGAGCCCGTTTTAGGGGTGATGGCGTGCCTTTTGTAGAATGAACCGGCGAGTTACGTTCCCGTGCAAGGTTAAGGTGAAGAGCCGGAGCCGCAGCGAAAGCGAGTCTGAATAGGGCGATGTAGTACGTGGACGTAGACCCGAAACCGGGTGATCTACCCCTGTCCAGGGTGAAGGTGCGGTAACACGCACTGGAGGCCCGAACCCACGCACGTTGAAAAGTGCGGGGATGAGGTGGGGGTAGCGGAGAAATTCCAATCGAACTCGGAGATAGCTGGTTCTCCCCGAAATAGCTTTAGGGCTAGCCTCGGAAAACAGAGTCGTGGAGGTAGAGCACTGATTGGGTGCGGGGCCCGCAAGGGTTACCAAGCTCAGTCAAACTCCGAATGCCATAGACTTACTTCCGGGAGTCAGACAGTGAGTGCTAAGATCCATTGTCAAAAGGGAAACAGCCCAGACCATCAGCTAAGGTCCCCAAGTGTGTGTTAAGTGGGAAAGGATGTGGAGTTGCACAGACAACCAGGATGTTGGCTTAGAAGCAGCCACCATTGAAAGAGTGCGTAATAGCTCACTGGTCGAGTGACTCTGCGCCGAAAATGTAACGGGGCTAAACACACCACCGAAGCTATGGCTTGATGCTTTGCATCAGGGGTAGGGGAGCGTTGTATAAGGGTTGAAGGTGTACCGTAAGGAGCGCTGGACATTATACAAGTGAGAATGCCGGTATGAGTAACGAAAAGATCAGTGAGAATCTGATCCGCCGAAAGCCTAAGGGTTCCTGAGGAAGGCTCGTCCGCTCAGGGTAAGTCGGGACCTAAGGCGAGGCCGAAAGGCGTAGTCGAAGGACAACAGGTCGAAATTCCTGTACCACCGTAAGCCGTTATGAGCAATGGGGGGACGCAGTAGGGTAGTGACGCGGACTGATGGATGTCCGTCTAAGCAGTAAGGCTGATGTGTAGGCAAATCCGCACATCATAAGGCTGAGCTGTGATGGGGAGCGAAAATTGTAGTAGCGAAGGTCATGATCTCACACTGCCAAGAAAAGCCTCTAGCCAGGTGAAGGTGCCCGTACCGCAAACCGACACAGGTAGGCGAGAAGAGTATTCTAAGGCGCGCGGAAGAACTCTCGTTAAGGAACTCGGCAAAATGACCCCGTAACTTCGGGAGAAGGGGTGCCCCGGTAGTGTGAATAGCACGAGGGGGCCGCAGTGAAAAGGCCCAAGCGACTGTTTAGCAAAAACACAGGTCTGTGCGAAGCCGTAAGGCGAAGTATACGGGCTGACGCCTGCCCGGTGCTGGAAGGTTAAGGGGAGTGGTTAGGAGCAATCCGAAGCTGTGAACCGAAGCCCCAGTAAACGGCGGCCGTAACTATAACGGTCCTAAGGTAGCGAAATTCCTTGTCAGGTAAATTCTGACCCGCACGAATGGCGTAACGACTTGGGCGCTGTCTCAACGAGAGATCCGGTGAAATTTTAATACCTGTGAAGATGCAGGTTACCCGCGACAAGACGGAAAGACCCCATGGAGCTTTACTGCAGCTTGATATTGAATTTGGGTACGATCTGTACAGGATAGGTGGGAGCCTTTGAAGCGTGAGCGCCAGCTTGCGTGGAGGCAACGTTGGGATACCACCCTGATCGTATCTAGGTTCTAACCTGGTACCGTAATCCGGTGCGGGGACAGTGTCAGGTGGGCAGTTTGACTGGGGCGGTCGCCTCCTAAAGAGTAACGGAGGCGCCCAAAGGTTCCCTCAGAATGGTTGGAAATCATTCGAAGAGTGCAAAGGCATAAGGGAGCTTGACTGCGAGACCTACAAGTCGAGCAGGGACGAAAGTCGGGCTTAGTGATCCGGTGGTACCGCATGGAAGGGCCATCGCTCAACGGATAAAAGCTACCCTGGGGATAACAGGCTTATCTCCCCCAAGAGTCCACATCGACGGGGAGGTTTGGCACCTCGATGTCGGCTCATCGCATCCTGGGGCTGAAGTAGGTCCCAAGGGTTGGGCTGTTCGCCCATTAAAGCGGTACGCGAGCTGGGTTCAGAACGTCGTGAGACAGTTCGGTCCCTATCTGTCGTGGGCGTAGGAAATTTGAGAGGAGCTGTCCTTAGTACGAGAGGACCGGGATGGACGTACCGCTGGTGTACCAGTTGTTCCGCCAGGAGCACCGCTGGGTAGCTATGTACGGACGGGATAAACGCTGAAAGCATCTAAGCGTGAAGCCCCCCTCAAGATGAGATTTCCCAGTATGTAAGACCCCTTGAAGACGACGAGGTAGATAGGCTGGGGGTGGAAGTGCAGCAATGCATGGAGCTGACCAGTACTAATCGGTCGAGGGCTTATCCAATAGCAAGTTGTAATTCGCATGTTTCGTTTCGAATCTAGTTTTCAGAGAACAACCACTCTGAAATGTAAGCTACGCGTTTGGTGGCGATGGCGGAGGGGTTCCACACGTACCCATCCCGAACACGACCGTTAAGCCCTCTAGCGCCGATGGTACTTGGACCGCAGGGTCCTGGGAGAGTAGGACGCCGCCAAGCAAAGAACCACTGCCGATGTTATTCGGTGGTGGTTTTTATTTATATACAAATGAGTACTTGAGGTATAAAAAAAGCCTGAAAACGGAAACTTTGTATCCTAAATGGCTCAATAGAAATAAACGTCGGTTGATTTGTGCAGACATTTATAGGTTATATTTTTTCAAGTTGTCCGCACGACAAAAACAGTTGTATTCATCAGGCAATACACCTAATATAACCAAGTACTTTTCCTTGACAGTCTAAATATCGCTTTGCTAAGATGGCAATAATAAATTTTTCAGAAAACGTATTTTCGGCGTAAAATACAGCCTGGAATCTTCGGGTTTTGGACCGTAAAGCTGAGCAACCATAAGGAGGAACACTTGCGTGTGGGAAGATAAATTTGGTAAGGAAGGCCTCACCTTTGATGATGTATTGCTAGTGCCACGGAAATCCGAGACACTGCCTAAGGAAGTAGATGTATCTATTCGTTTAAGCGACACTGTGAAGTTAAATATTCCTTTGATTAGTGCAGGAATGGATACGGTAACTGAAGCGACTTTGGCTATTGCCATTGCACGTGAAGGCGGTATCGGTATCATTCATAAAAATATGTCTGTTGAACAACAGGCTGAAGAAGTAGATCGGGTTAAACGTTCAGAGAGTGGTGTAATCACGAATCCATTCTCACTCACAGCAGATCATCTGGTATCTGATGCTGAAGAAGTTATGGCGAAATATCGGATCTCCGGCGTACCCATTATTGAAGGAGATCAGAAGCTGGTTGGTATTTTGACCAACCGTGATTTGCGTTTTATCCATGATTACGGCATCAAAATCAGCGAAGTTATGACTCGTGAGAATCTGGTTACCGCTCCTGTAGGTACTACATTGCAAGAAGCTGAAGGTATCCTTCAGAAACATAAGATTGAGAAACTTCCATTAGTTGATGAGACGAACACGTTGAAAGGTCTTATCACTATTAAAGATATTGAGAAAGCCATTCAATTCCCTCATGCAGCCAAAGATGCTCAAGGTCGTCTGTTGGTTGGTGCAGCGATTGGTATCTCCAAGGACACCTTTGAACGTGCGGATGCTTTGGTACAAGCTGGTGTTGATTTGATTACGGTAGACTCGGCTCACGGACACCACATTAATATCATTGAAGCAGTACGTCAGCTTCGCGAACGTTTCCCTAGCCTGACCATCGTTGCAGGTAACGTGGCTACTGGTGAAGCTACTCGTGACCTGATTGAAGCAGGGGCTTCGGTAGTTAAAGTGGGTATTGGTCCAGGGTCGATTTGTACAACACGTGTAATTGCTGGTATTGGTGTACCTCAAGTAACGGCAGTGTACGATTGTGCAACAGTGGCACGTGAATATGGAGTTCCGATTATTGCGGACGGCGGAATTAAATATTCTGGTGAAATTACGAAGGCACTGGCTGCAGGTGCACACGCGGTTATGTTGGGAAGTTTGTTTGCCGGTACAGCGGAAAGCCCGGGGGAAACTGAAATTTTCCAAGGACGTAGCTACAAAGTTTATCGCGGTATGGGTTCAATGGCTGCGATGAAACAAGGTAGTAAAGATCGTTATTTCCAAGATGATGACAAGAAACTGGTTCCAGAAGGAATTGAGGGTCGCGTCGCTTACAAAGGTCCATTATCTGATACGATTCACCAACTGATTGGTGGTCTGCGTTCCGGTATGGGTTATTGCGGTACAAGCAACCTGGAGCAGCTTCGGAACGATACTGGCTTTATTCGTATTACAGGTGCAGGCCTGCGTGAAAGTCATCCACATGATGTACAGATTACAAAAGAAGCACCTAACTACTCGTTGTAATCGGAAGAGAGTTAATCATTTCCAGGACAGGCTCGGTGATTTTCACCGGGTCTGTCTTTTTTTGCAGATACCCCTGTGATAGAATAGAACAAGCGGTGACGATCCATGGATGGATTAAGGCGTTGCGGCGGCTATTTGACGTGAATCTATGAATATGGTTATGAAAAGCAAATGCAGTGCAAAAAAAGGCTGCCAGCCAAACAGAAGCGCGGACGTCCTTTTACATAAGCATTCGCAAAATGCGGACTAAGTGACAATCGATAACGAACTTTAGGAGCAATAATATTGCTCGTTCGATACAGCGCATATAGCACACATCTCACACATCAAACATGCAGGTTAGGGAACAAGAAAATCGCAGCATAAGCTGCACTGAAGCAATTAACAATGCTTTGGATCGAAGGGAGTATTCATCATTGAAAGCCAAACACATGAATAAGAAGAAACGCCAAATGCTCAAAAAGAGCGTAGCCTCGGTAATGCTAATTAACATGCTTTGCATGTCTGCAGTAATGCCAGTCATGGCTGCTGCGAACGACTCCGGGCAGGTCCTGACTGCTGCAGCAACAACAACGAAGACGGAGAAAGCTGTACAGGTACCTGGGGTAGACTCATTGGGGCTTGAGGTTAGGTCAGCCGTTCTCATGGAGGCATCAACGGGTCAGATCTTGCTCAATGTCGATGCGGATAAAGCTATGCCACCTGCCAGCATGACCAAAATGATGACAGAGTACATTGTCGCTGAACAAGTTAAACAAGGTAAACTCGGCTGGGACGATATTGTAACTGTTAAAAAGAATGCTGCACAAAGTGTCGGATCACGTATTTTCCTTGCTGAAGGGGACCAACACACAGTTAAGGATCTCTATATTGCTATGGCTGTTGGGTCTGCTAATGATGCTACGGTCGCTTTGGCTGAACATGTTGCAGGTTCGGAAGAAGCTTTCGTGAAAATGATGAATGATGAAGCGAAGCGTATGGGCATGAAGGATACGTTCTTCATCAACTCTTCCGGTCTCGATCGAGCAGATATGCCTGCCGATTTCCGCCCAGCTGAAGACAAGGAAACAGTCATGTCCGCACTGGATGCTGCAATTCTATGCAGATATATCATCATGGATCACCCAGACTACAAAGATTTTACAACCATTCAATCCTATAAGTTCCGTCCCAATGATAAAGCCCCAATTATCAATTATAACTGGATGCTGGAAGCGAATAAAAATATAACCAATTTCAAAAGCTATGCCTATGAAGGTCTGGATGGAATGAAAACAGGCCATACCACGAACGCAGGTAATAACTTTACAGGTACAGCCGAACGTAACGGTATGCGTCTAATCAGTGTCGTGATGGGCACAGATTCCGAATCCGCACGTTTCAGAGAAACTAAAAAGGTATTGGACTTTGGATTTAACAACTTTGAAGTGAAGCAGGCTGTCGCAGGCAAAACCAAAGTGACGGGCTGGGAAGCTGTACCTTTGAAAAAAGGTAAAGAAACAACCGTTCCTGTCGTAACAGATAATGCGGTAAGTTTCGTTGTACCCAAAGGTACTCAGAACCTGGATGTGACGTTCAAAGCTAACGTAACTGAGGCGGACAAGCTGGTAGCACCAATCAAAGCAGGTACGAAGGTTGGTACAGTGACGTATACGTATAAAGCAGATGGAATTGAGCCTCAGGAAAAAACAGTGAACTTGATCACAGCGGAAGAGGCTGATAAAGGCGGATGGTTCCGTTTGTTCTTCCGAGCTGTTAAGGATTTCTTCGTCGATCTCTTTGACGGGATCAAAAACCTGTTCTAGTTTATAGAATATTTTTTGTAAAAGAGTATGATCGTGAATTGGATGATATGTGGTTATATCGTTGCCAAAATACAAGTTATTCGACCGGATGGATTGTATATTTACAGTTTTTCCGGTAAAATATCAAGTTAGAATTCACGTATAATGAGGCGGAAAATTCCAAGGTTTTTTTACCTGGTGGAGTGGGTTAACTGCTCTATATAAGGTAATGAACGACACATACATTACGGGCCGAAGTGTCCAAGTATCTTGGAGCACCGATGAAGGGCATAGAGATATCCAAACTTGCACCTTCCGAGCGTATGCAAGATCGCGGCTGGTATGAGAAGGGGAATGTGCAAATGAAGATCGGCGTATTAGCGCTTCAAGGGGCTGTCACAGAGCATATACGGAGTATTGAACGCGCTGGAGCAGAAGGTGTTGCTATCAAACAGGTTCAGCAATTGCATGATCTGGATGGTCTTATCCTTCCTGGCGGGGAAAGTACAACGATTGGCAAACTGATGCGTAAATATGGGTTTATGGATGCCATTCGAGCGTTTGCTGCTGAGGGCAAACCGGTATTTGGTACCTGTGCTGGCTTAATCGTTATGGCTAAGCACATCACGGGACAGGAAGAGGCCCATTTGGAGTTAATGGATATGACTGTATCCCGAAATGCATTTGGACGGCAGAGAGAAAGTTTTGAAACAGATTTGCCGGTCAAAGGCATCGAGGAAACGGTGAGAGCTGTGTTTATCCGGGCTCCCTTGATTGAGCGTGTTGGAGAGCAGGTAGAGGTACTCTCTACTTACAATGATGAGATTGTTACAGCTCGTCAGGGACATTTGCTGGCTTGCTCGTATCATCCGGAGTTAACGGATGACTATCGTCTGCATGCTTATTTTGTAGACATGGCCAAGTCCTACAAACACGCGGTAGACCCTAAATAGTGTATGATGTACAACCTATGATCTCCCGGTCATCGGATCACTTCCCCAGCAGCCTTGTAAGGCCGCTGATTGGCAGTTGCATCTGAACGGATGCCTGATGTTGCCTGTATCTGCTTCATAGCGGGAATCGCAGCGGAGGGTCGCACCGGGAGCATAGGTTGTTTTTGTGGTTACAGATTCCGATAAGTATATAGTAAGGTATACACAGTAGATTTTTGAGAATCGATTTAACATAAGGCTTCACTTTGTGGGGTTATTTAGGAGGGGTATATCGTGCTTGATGTGAAAATATTGCGGAATGAGTATGCACGTGTAGAGGAAGCATTGACTAAACGTGGCAAATCGTTGGATCTTATCGCTGGTTTTACCGAGATGGATACCAAACGTCGGGAATTGCTTCAAGAGAGTGAGACGCTCAAGAGCCGTCGGAATACGGTCTCTGCGGAAGTTGCTAGAATGAAGAAGAATCGTGAAAATGCAGATGATCTGATTGTGGAGATGCGCGAAGTCTCTGATCGAATCAAAGCCATGGACGAAGAAGTTCGGGAACTGGAAGTGAAGATCAATGATCTCACCATGGCGATTCCGAATATTCCTAACGAAAGTGTACCTGTTGGAGCTTCTGAAGACGACAATGTTGAGATTCGTCGTTGGGAAGAGCCAAAATCATTTACTTTTGCGCCAAAAGCACACTGGGAAATTGCTCAAGATCTCGACATCCTTGATTTTGAAGCTGCAGCCAAAGTAACAGGATCTCGGTTTACCTTTTATAAAGGATTGGGTGCCCGTCTGGAACGTGCATTAATCAACTTCATGATGGATCTGCACAGCGATCAACATGGATATGAAGAGATTCTGCCTCCATACATCGTTAATCGGGATAGCTTGTTTGGAACAGGTCAACTGCCTAAGTTTGAAGAAGATCTGTTCAAGTTGAAAGATACCGAATATTATCTGATCCCTACTGCTGAAGTTCCGGTAACGAACTATCATCGCGAAGAGATTCTGAATGTAGATCAATTGCCGAAGCACTTTGTGGCATACAGCTCATGTTTCCGTTCTGAAGCCGGTTCGGCAGGACGGGATACACGCGGATTGATTCGTCAGCATCAGTTTAACAAAGTAGAGCTGCTCAAGCTCTCTACTCCGGAGACTTCGTATGAAGAGTTGGAGCAAATGACTCAAAATGCGGAGCGTGTGCTTCAATTATTGGGATTGCCGTATCGCGTTCTGACACTGTGTACCGCAGATATGGGCTTCACTTCGGCTAAAACGTATGATATTGAAGTATGGTTACCTGAGAGCAACACCTATCGTGAGATTTCCTCCTGCTCCAACTGTGAGGACTTCCAGGCACGCCGTGCCAATATCCGTTTCCGCAGAGAGCCAAAAGCCAAACCGGAATTTGTGCATACATTGAACGGGTCAGGATTGGCCGTTGGACGGACGGTTGCCGCTATCCTGGAGAACTATCAACAGGAAGATGGTACGGTTGTTATTCCTGAAGCATTGCGTCCCTATATGGGCGGCACAAGTGTGATTGCACGTCGCTCTTAAGCGAAAGTTAACCATCCTTATCAAGAGGAATACAACTCCAACCCGTCATTTTGAATGACGGGTTGGAGTGTTTTGTATTAAAAGGGCATTTGTCTGATATGGATCATAAATTTTAATATAAAAAAGGTTGCATTATGTTGTCGAGATATGGTATGATACTTTTCGTGGCAAGTTTATAAAAGTTAATTCCCTGGAGAGGTACCGAAGCGGTCATAACGGGGCGGTCTTGAAAACCGTTAGGGGGCAACTCCACGTGGGTTCGAATCCCACCCTCTCCGCCATACTACACTTATAACAAGGATTCGAGCGATCTCGCTCGGGTCCTTTTTTGCGTTATGCGATTGTTTAACGGAGTGATGGTACGGGTTGGTGACCCCTGTATACGTTGCTCAGTACAACATTATATTTTGAGTACGTCTGATATGTATAAAAACATCTTCATCGCCGCACTTTATAGGAGTGGAGGTGGTAAGATGAATCGCGAGTTAAACATCGATCAGACAGAGCTTGTAGGGGCTTGGCAAGAGCGTTTGCCTCAAGTCTTGAATGTGGGTGATCAGGCTCAAGTAATGGCGGATGAGGCCGATCAGCAGGCCATTCGGATACACATTGCGACAGCAGGTCATGAGATGTATTCTTTTGATTTCAAATGTGAGTATGTGGATTCCCGTGAAGTCAGTGTCCAGCTGATTGATGTGGAACGGGATGGACGAACGACAGATGAGCGTACAGAGCCAATTCAGGAGCTGGCCCACGATTATACAAGGCACATTCACGAATGTGCTCAGTCGTTACAATCCCAGACGCGACAATAGTTTGAAACCTCAAGGAGTGAACACATTTGACTAAAGCCAAAGCGGGAGTAGACAAAAACCTGCAAAATGTAGTTGATGATCTGGAGCAGCCAGCCGTAAACAGTCACCATGCCCAGCAAATTCAGCAAGATATCAATGATCGCCGTCATCAGGATGCACTAAATCATGATAAAACGGAAGATAGGGACCCATCCCATTCCTAACATTGATGAGGGGGTAACATTATGAGCAAACCGAAAACAATTCCTGTACCGGAAGCGCAAGCTGCCGAACAGCATCATCATTCATCCAAACGTTCTTCCATGCAGGAGCCATTATCCGGTTCCAAAAAAGTAAAAAATCAAAATCATGTGGATCATTTGAATCCCCAAGGTTAATAGAAGAAACAGATTCACGCAAAAGTCCCTTGTTACCTAACAGGGGGCTTTTGCGTATTCATACATATACAAAGACAGGCACATGGTTATTTCCAAACCTCACGTAGGTCTTTGTAGCCATTTTAAAGAGGAAAGATCACATTTTTCCCAAATTAGGTTTCAGTATCTGGTGATATGGTATATCATTGATATTGAATTACTTTTTTTGGGGTTATCACGAGAGGAGAGAAACAAATGACTAAACGTATGGGGGCGCTTCTTCTTACGTTGCTGTTGACCGTATCCATGGCCTTGACAGCATGTAGCAGCAAGCAGGAACCAAAAGAGGCATTGAAGACGGCTGCGGCCAATGCTTCCAAATTAACTTCGTATGAAATGAGTTCCAACTTCACTATTAATGAATTGAGCTATAAACCTGGGGATGCATCTCAAACGGATCCGAGCATGACTCAGTTTATGAGCATGTTGAAGGATGCTCAGTTGAATGTAACAGGTGTATACCAAAGTGAGCCAATGCAGACAGAGATGACTCTTGGCATTGAACTTAAAGGCGATATGGGTATGACCTTTACCATTCCAATGGTGATGACGGCTGAGAAGCTCTATGTGAAAGTGCCGAATATTCCGTTCTTCCCGATTCCGGAGAACGTTGTTGGCAAATTCCTGGAACTTGATCTGAAAGAACTGGCTGAGCAAGAGGGTACGGAGTGGAACCCGGATGCTATGGACGCAGCCAAAACTCAAAAGCTGAGCAACGAAGTCATGGACGCAGTCCTGAGCGAATACGATCAAGCTAAATTCTTCAAAAACCTGGACACCAAAGATGCACAACTTCCTGAAGGTGTAGATGCGAAGCAAGTTGTACAATTCTCGGTGAATAATGACAATGTTAAAGAAGCCGTTACTGTACTGGTAACAAAAGCTATGCCTAAAGTGTTGGATATTCTGTCCAAAGAGGAATATCGTGAAATGCTGCAAATGGATCAGGCTGATATCGACAAAGCTAAAGAAGATTTGAAAATCACTGAAGCAGATCAGGCTGAAATGGCTAAAGACTTGGATAAATTGAAAGATGTTCTGACAATCAACCAATTCAACATCGATTTCGCATTGGACAAAAACGACTTCCCTGTATATCAGAAGATGGTCGCTGATGTGTTGATCAAGCCAGAAGATACGAAAGACGAAGTGAAACTGGCATTTACCGGTTCCAATACGTACACCAAGATTAACGAAAAAGCAGCATTCAAAATCAACATCCCTACGGGCGATGACGTAATTACTATGCAAGAGTTCGAAGAACTGATGAACGCTTCATACGGATACTAATCTCGCTGAGTTCAAACCGTCTGTGATTCAAGTGAAGGATCATCTCCTTCCGCTTGGATACAGGCGGTTTTTTATGTTACATAGCGTTAAGAGGGGATATCCTCCGAATGATTGATCTTGTATTTTTGATAGGGTGGCTAAGGTTACATACCAATAAAACCGCACTCTCTCCTACATAAATAGGGTAGCGCGGTTTTAAAGATTGAATGTGCATCATGTTGAATTGGGGATGCAGACAGCTATGTGGTGGAGCTTCTAAATTAGTTAATCCGCAAGTTCATCCAAGTCTTCAGCAAGTACAGCATAGATCTGATGATCCTGATATTTGCCGTTGATCTTGAGGTATTTGCGAGCCGTACCTTCAAACTGGAACCCGTTCTTCTCCAATACGCGCTGCGAACCTTTGTTGGTAGGCAATACCGCAGCCTGGACCCGATTTAACTTCAGCGCACGGAAGCCATAGGCTACGGCCAGTTTAACCGCTGCTGTCATTCGTCCGCCGCCCTGATAATCTGGATGGATAAAGTAACCCATATCAGCATAATTGGCAACGCCTAATACGACATTGTTAAGACTTACTTGTCCAATCAACAGGCTGTCTTTAATGGTGTAGATCCCAAATTGGTAACCTGTACCTTCTTCTGCAGCATTGACCCGATCCTCAATTCGTCGAGTCTGAGCATCCAATGTATAGAAATCATCTTCTCGCAAGGGTTCTACGGACTGGTATGGGATTCGTGTAATCTGAATCAGGTCCAGATAGGATTGTGTATCTTGGGGTGTGAGCAACCGAAGGCTTATGCCATTGGCTGTGTCATATAGGGTTAGCGCCATTACAGCACACTTCCTTTCCAATTGGGATGTTTGTAGTCGGTGATTATTTTAACTTTTGACGCAGACTTCTGAAAAATTGAGTTAGCATCGTGGAGCATTCGGGCTGAAGAATATCCGGGATCACTTCGGTTCGATGGTTAAATCGAGGCTCCTGTAGCAGGTTCATCAGTGTACCTGCACAGCCTGCCTTGGGATCAGCCGTACCAAAGATTACGCGGGGAACCCTGGATTGTACAATGGCGCCTGCACACATGGGACAAGGTTCCAGTGTGACGTACAGAGAACAATCCAACAAGCGCCAAGCTCCGATGGTCTCGCTTGCCTGACGAATAGCCACCATCTCTGCATGGGCGGTAGAATCCAGTGTCGTTTCTCGCAAATTGTACCCTCGGCCAACAATTTGGTTATTTTGTACAATTACAGCTCCAATCGGCACTTCCCCAAGGGCCTCGGCTTTGTATGCCTCAGCAATGGCCTCCCGCATCCAATGCTCATGTTGAGCTTCCTCGGATAATTGTGAAAGGTCGGGCTGGAGAGAATGGTCATTCATTACAATATAACTCCTTCCAAAAAGCATTTATTCAGCGAACAGGCATTCGGGTTGTTAACATGTTGTGTATAGAAATGTGGATAACCGTATAGTTGCTCACATAGTTATAAACAAACTATCCACAAGCTTGTGGGTATGTGGACAAATACAGTGATTAATTTCATTGTAGAGTTCAAAAATGCAAAAAACAACGAATTTCGAGCTTTTCCGTCATTCGGTAACTTTTGGTCACAGGTCAATTATCCTTTTCAAAAAGACATACAAGCGTTATGATGGAGATAGGTTTTGCCATATATCGCCAGAGGGTACAAGCCGAGAGGTGAACAAAAAAACTTGTCTATTAAAACGAAATTATCCATGATTATGTCCTGCTCAGTGCTCGTTATTTTAGTGTTGAATATCGCACTGAGTTATTATACTACAGAAGAGAATCTGAGGCAGGACAGTGAAACCAAGATGGTACTCACTGCAAAGCAGATTGCAATTGCTGTCGAACAGAATCAATACAGTTCAGATTATGTAAAAAGGCAGATTGGAAACAATCTGTGGCTTGCTGCTGTCATGGCAGCGGAAGAGTTGGACCCGGATATTAATAATATCACAAATGAAGAACTTGTTCGCTTGAGTCAAAAGGTCGGCGTTTCGCATATTTCATTGATGGAACAGACGGATGATGATATTGTGGTTAGCCGCTCATCAGATCCAAGAGAGATCGGGCTGTCCACCAAATCCATGACCTATTGGTATCAGGCGTTTAAACAATTATTTGAAAAACAACAGGTAACGATTCCTCAAGGGCAGAAGCTGGAGCATTTCTGGTCCGATGGTTTCGAGTATTCGACATCCAGTCCCTCGGATATTGATATCTGGGGTTACTACCATGATGGAAAGAGAAACTACATAATCAATCCCTTCTATAATAATACGGAAGTTGATGACTATGTGAAAATCTCTAGTCCGGATGAGATTTTGAATAAAATCCGTGAGGTCAATCCCTCCATTCTGGAGATTACAGGCATCAATCCATTGACTTTTGGCAGCCCGAACATGGGTGATGACGGAAGAGATTCGAATTTTAGCAAGTTGAATAACAGACCTATTCGGTTTGGCACGTATCAATATGGATCTACCGATGAAGATCATCGTGCTGTTGTGCGCGCCATTCGGACAGGGCAGAATGTATCTTTTGTCAGTGAAACGCACGAACAGAAGGTGCTGAAGAGTTTTATCCCTATTTTCACACCTAATCAGTCTTCATATGTCATCAGTATTGTCATGGACTATAAGCAAATATCCTCCATGGTGTCTGAGCAACTGGTGAGCCATGCCTCAATATCGTTGGTGTTGCTGGAGATCGTGATCTTTGGTAGCTATCTGCTCGCAGGTTATATTACGCGTCCGATCCAATCCATACTGGGCAAAGTGAATGATGTAGCGGATGGACACTTTGACTTCCGTCTGAAAGTACGGAGGAAGGATGAACTCGGCCAACTGGCCAATCGGATTAATGCCATGATTCGTAATCTGGGCCATTATACGAGTCGTCTGAAACAGATGTATGAAGAAAATCGCGCGGTAAAAGAGCATCTGGAGTCCATTATCAATCAGACAGCCGATGCCATTCATATTACGGATCTTGAAGGGAAAGTGCTGCGGGTTAACCGGGCATTTGAACAATTATATGGCTTTCGAAGTCGCGAGGTGGAAGGTCGTAATCTGAAAATCATCCCGCCAGAGGCAGAGGAAGAAATGAAACGTCAGCATGCCCAACTCGTTGAGGGAATGTCTATTACGTCCAATGAAACCACCTGGATGAAGAAAGATGGGACTCGTGTAGAAGTCAGTGTCAGTACGGCTCCAGTACGAGACGAAGCTGGGGAGATTACCGCGCTCATTAGTGTCTCCAGAGACATTACGAGCCGTAATCGGATGGAAGAGCTGCTCAGACGCTCTGAGAAGCTAACAACCGTGGGCCAGCTTGCGGCAGGTGTCGCGCATGAAATACGTAATCCACTCACCACGCTGCGCGGATTCCTACAGTTACAGCAAGAGAGCAACAAGCTGAATCATCGTCATCTGGATCTGATGTTATCGGAGCTGGATCGCATCAACCTGATTGTTGGTGAATTCCTGATTTTGGCCAAACCGCAGGCAGTTCATTTTCAGAATCGGGATATTCGTTTTATTCTCGGCGATGTCATCTCTTTACTGGATAGTCAGGCGCACCTGCATGGTGTAGAATTTGTACTGCGTGCCTCATCCGATTCGGCTATGGTACACTGTGAAGAGAACCAGTTGAAGCAGGTATTCATCAATTTGCTGAAAAACGGTATGGAGGCCATGCCAAATGGAGGAAACATCCACATCAAGCTCAAGCATGACGAGCAGTCGAAGCGCGTCAGAATTGAGATCAGGGATGAAGGCATTGGTATCCCGGAAGAGATGATGCCCAAGCTTGGGGAGCCTTTCTTTACGAATAAGGAGTCCGGGACAGGGCTTGGTCTGATGGTCAGTCAGCGAATTATTCAATCACATAAGGGCATGATGGATATTAAAAGCGTCATGAACAAGGGAACAACGGTTATTATTGAACTGCCTGCATCCGAGCAACAACCGGAGGTTATCGAGGCAGATCAGGTAACGGATGAACCAATTACAGATGAAGAGAAATAGATGAGGTGAGATTACCTTTTGCGTATTAATAAATTTATTAGTGAAACAGGTTATTGCTCGCGGCGTGAAGCCGACAAGTTGGTGGATCGTGGGCTGGTAACCATTAATGGAGTTAAGGCTGAGCTGGGCAGTCAGGCAGAAGAAGGCGACGATGTACGCATTAATGGCAAACCGATCAATGAAAAGAGAAAACATGTATATATTGCGCTGAATAAACCGATTGGAATCACAAGTACTACTGAGCAGCATATTCAGGGGAACATTGTTGATTTTGTCGGACACGATGAACGTATCTTTCCAATTGGACGTCTGGATAAAGACTCGGAAGGTTTGATTCTGATGACCAATGACGGAGATATCGTTAACCGGATTCTTAGAGCAGAAGGACGCCATGAGAAAGAGTATATCGTCACTGTTGATCGAACGGTCACGCCGAGTTTCATTAGAGGCATGAGCACCGGAGTTAAGATTCTGGGTGAGATGACACTGCCTTGTACCGTGACCCGGATGACGGATCGGGTATTCCGTATTATCCTGACCGAAGGAAAGAACCGTCAAATTCGGCGGATGTGTAGTGCCTTTGGCTACGAGGTTCGTAAGCTGAAGCGGATTCGGATCATGAACATCCATCTTGGAGAAATGGCAACCGGTTCTTGGAGAGAGCTCACCGCTGCTGAAAAAGCGGAGCTGGGCGGTCTGCTGGACTATTCACTGGAATAGTCGATTCGACTTTCTTTGACCCAATAAGAGCAATAATTATTGAAGAAAATATAAAAGCAAAAGACCGCTCCCTATCGTTAGATGGAGAACGGTCTTTTTGGTCATCGGCGGCCTAGTGGCCTTTAATTTCCTCCGCCAACGGCTTTTACATTGGTATTGTTACTTTGATACTTCCGAATGATAGAAACCTCTACACGGCGATTCTGTGCCCGTCCGGCATTGGTGTCATTACTGGCAACCGGGTGATACTCTCCATAACCACTTGGTGTGAATTTGGAAGGGTCCAATTGTGTGTTCAGCAACAGGATTTTCAGGAAGTTAAGCGCACGGTCTGCACTCAGATCCCAGTTATCCTTATATTGGTTGTTCGAAATGGGAATATTATCGGTATGACCGGATACAACCACTTCGTATTCAGGAAATTCTTGCAGCATGCTTGAAATGGCTTTGGCCAGGGATCGTGATTCAGGCTTCACATCTGCTCGGCCTGAGGAGAACAGGGCGTTATCACTGATGGTGATTTTCAATTCAGACTGATTCAGCTTGGTGTTCAGCTGGTCCGAAAGGCCGTTCTTCGAGATATACTGGTCAAGCCGTTTCTTGAGCTTCTCCAGATCTTCCTGCTCTTTTTGAGCCATTTGTGCATCCGTAATCTGAGCTGGTGTTTTTTTAGTGATTTCTGTAGGTTCCTGTTTGTTCTTACCCAAGTCAACACCTGGCGTATCCGGATTCATGGACGTATGATCCAGAATACCAGAGCCTCCATTCAATGCACTGCTTAGTGCGGAAGCCATCTGCTCGAACTTGGCCGCATCGAGTGAACTCATGGAGAACAACGTGATAAACAGGGCAAGTAACAAGGTCATCAAGTCAGAATAGGGAAGCAACCAGCTCTCGTCTATATGTTCTTCATGTGGTTCGTGCTTTTTAGCCTTTTTCACCTGATGATCCCTCCTTCTCTTCCAGTTGTTTGCGTTCGGAAGGTGTCAGGAATACGGATAACTTTTGATTGATGGCAATGGTGGATACACCAGATTGTATGGATAACAACCCTTCAACCATCATCAGCTTGATCTCCATTTCTTGCTTGGACATCCGCTTCAGTTTGTTAGACATCGGGTGCCATAACACGTAACCACTAAATATACCAAGGAGTGTTGCGATAAATGCTGCCGCAATCGCATGGGAGAGTTTCTCCATGTCACTGAGATCGGCAAGTGCTGCGATGAGGCCTACAACGGCCCCGAGAACCCCGAGCGTTGGCGCGTACATCCCCGCCTGGGCGAAGATCAAGGCACCGCCGCGGTGGCGCTCCTCTGTAGCATGAATATCTTCCATCAGTACATCACTTACAAATTCCTGATCGTTGCCGTCGATAATCATACGCATACCGCCACGAAGGAACTGATCGTCAATCTCTTCTACTTTTGATTCCAGTGCAAGCAAACCTTCACGACGGGTAGTGGAAGCCCAATCCATAAACGTGCCGATCAGAGACACTCGATCAATAAGTACTTGATTTTTGAAAATAATCGCGAAAAGCTTAGGGATTTTCTTAACTTCTGACATAGGAAATGCAATAAAAATGGTTCCTGCCGTACCAACAAAGATAATAACGTAGGCTGCCGGATTGTTAACCAGGTTGATTAAGGGCGCACCCTTCAGGAACATACCGAGTACAAGGGAGACCAGCCCAAAAACTAGTCCAATAATCGTTGAAATGTTCATCATACACCTCATCCATGAGATAAAATTGAATCCTTTCAAGCGGCTGTATTCGGGCTTCCGGACGAATTTTTGGCCGCAATCCGTTCAATGTTAGGCATTCCTTGCGGTTGCTAAAACAGTTCAAACGGTCATATATAGTATTTATCGACCAGAAGGCCTTTTTTTTTAAGGGCTATTTTCAGGTATAATAAGATCAAATCCGCTCCTTAGGGGCCGAATAGGAGTGAAAAGCCAATGGGCGTAAAGCATGGACGGGATTATGAAGGAATTTTGACAGATCTGACAACGGCAATTGGACGCATACCGGATCGGTATGTTTTCTTTGAAATGGACGCGGAAGAGTGGGAGAGACTCGCTGCACCTGAGCAACTTGAAGTGGATGAGGCGTTGGCGGAAGATTTGTTCTATGCACTGGGCGAAGAGTCTGTGATTCCGGTTGGAAGTGGCGTGGTCATCCATGATAAGGAACAGCACCGCATTCATATTCTGATCGGGGAAGAAGAGTTAACATTTGTACCTTTAATCTAGTGTATATACATGCATTTTAAGGTGTATGAATGGAACTGGAATTTTCCATAAAGCCTTATGGTTAGTGGTTCTACGCCATATAAGTTGATTGGATTTTGAAGCTTGTCCGTGGTAAGATGTTACTCGTGAAATGGGCTGATCGCATGGCGATGAGCCTGGCCTTTGAGGTTGCTGACGATAGCACCGAAGGTGTTGGTGGTTATACGGACGCACGTCTGTAATGTACCATCCTATGGGGAGGAAGATAACGCATGGTTTTTTCGCAAGAGGAAGTCGAAGCTCATCTGGGAAGGCTGGAAGGCTGGGAACTGGAAGAGGGACGGTGGATTGTACGCAAATTTGTGTTCTCCAACTACATGAAAGGGATTGCATTTGTGGATGAGGTCGCTGCGATCTCGGAAGCGTTCAATCATCATCCTTTTATTACGATTGACTATACAACGGTTACGCTGCGTCTCACGTCATGGGATGCGGGCGGTATTACATCTGTAGATATTAAGGAAGCAGGGCAGTACAACGAAGCTTATGACAAAATGAGGTCGGAATAACGAAGTTGGTTATTATCGCGCGGCCGGAAGTGAGTGAACCCATACATGTCAGACTATAATCAGGAACAACCTCTTATTGCTGTCGTAGGCAGTCTCAATATGGATCTCGTGGTGAAGACAGATACGATTCCGGAAGAGGGAGAGACAGTGAGCGGTGAGGAACTCCACTATCTCGCTGGCGGCAAAGGTGCAAATCAAGCTGTCGCTGCTGCGCGTCTGGGTGGACAGACCACAATGATTGGTGCGGTGGGATCGGATAGTTTTGGCGAACGTCTGCTGCACAGTCTGACGGAAAGTGGTGCAGATGTCTCGCAGGTTCGCAGATTGGAAGACACGGTTACAGGGACAGCTTCCATCTGGCTCTCTCGAGGAGACAATCGGATTATCGTTATTCCTGGTGCGAACGGGCAAGTAGTGCCTGAGATGCTGGAAGAAGCGGATACGGTAAAAAGCCTGACTGCAGCCGCAGCGGTGCTGCTACAGCTGGAGATCCCGCTGCCAGCGGTTACCCGCGCCGCCCAACTGGCGGCTGAAGGCAGCGCACTGGTGGTGCTCAACCCGGCTCCCGCGGTGCCGGGTCTGCCCCAGGAGCTCCTGCGGTGCGTGGACGTTGTCACGCCGAACCGCAGTGAGCTTGCCGTGCTGACCGGCCGGGATCATCTCCGGCCGGAAGACCTGGATGCGGCGGTCGCAGAGCTCGCCGCATCCCTCGGGGCCGCTGTCGTCACGACGCTCGGCCCCGAGGGGGCTGTGTACGCGGCGGCGCCTGGTGGCCGCGTACAGGCAGGGCGTGCCGGCGCATGCCGTGCGCCCGGCTACGCCGTAAGCGCCGTCGATACGACCGGCGCTGGCGATTGCTTCAACGGCGCGTTGGCGGTAGCCCTCGCGCGCGGTGAGACGTTGGACGCGGCCGTAGGCTTTGCCATGGGTGCGGCCGCGTTATCCGTGACGAAGCTCGGCGCCCAGTCCGGGATGCCGTCCGCACGTGAAGTGGAGGCCTTTCTGGCCGAGCATGCGGCAGATGCCTAATCAATAGCATAACAAAGAGGCTCTTATTCTCCCAAAAGGGGATTAAGGGCCTCTTTGTTATGTGTGTGCAGAGATTACTTCTTCTCTGACAGCCACATGGCGATATTGGCAATCTCTTCATCCTGCAGTTTGCCCTTGAAGGAAGGCATACCGCCACCTTTACCTTTGACAATCGTAGTGTAGATCTTCTCCAGATCATCCTGGCTGCCGATGTTTGCTAGAGCAGGTCCTACGCCACCCTGAAGCTGATCCCCGTGACAGGAGATACAATTGGCTTTGACCAGTGCTTCAGCCTGTCCGGCATCCAATGTGACTTCCGGCATGGTAGGCTTGGCTTCTTCAGCCACTTCTTCTTTCCCTGGAAGCGTAAACATTAAAACAATAGCTAAAGCGCATGCTGCAAAAAATACTCCGCTCATGATCCATTTGTGCATCCCTTATGTCCCCTCCAGAATGAAAGATCATCTAACCTGAAACTATCCATATCATTATAACGGAACCTGTACTGACATCATAGCATTTTGTGGGAAATTTTTGAACTAATCACATAACAAGGCGCAAATTTGGTTGTTTTGCAATGGATTTTAATCACGAGGCCCTTCATAAACCATACAGTGAAAGGGCTTCAAGCCGCTTGGGGTCTGTCGTTCGTATGTATCCTGGGTGACAAATCCACTCTTTAGATAGACTTGAATGGCACGAGCATTCCAAGTGAGCACTTCCAGATCGATCTCATTCATCGGATTTCGGCGAATGGCTTCCTGTACAATGGCCGTGACAAAAGCTGTCCCTTGCCCCTGACCACACAGCTCTGGATGCATGCCGAGGCCAATCCGGGTTACCCCTTGAAGTGGGAAGTATTGAGCAAATCCACATATACGATCGTTCTGATCCAGGACAATCGCATATTGCTCCTGCCGCAGCTGTGCATCTCCGAATTCCACTTCCAGCGCTTTCATCTGCTCCCAGGGGAGCCAGCTGTAGATATTGTAAGGCGGATCATACTGCCAACTGCAGATGAGCTCCGCATGTTCTTCTCGCATGGGTACAACGTGAAACGTTACGGGGGCTTCCTTCATACACCTGCATGCTCCTTTCCTTGAAACAGAACTCTCTGTCCACTCTACAAAAGAGATATTCATTTAGCAAGTCTCTCTTACCAGAAAAAATATGAAACAAAAGTTCCGGTAATTCCGTTTATATTATAACAGGATGGGTAAAAACATCATAAGGGCACGGACGAACGAGGACAAAATGAGCCTGTTGATGTTGTAGGATAGCCCCGAGCGTAACTTGCAATATGAATCAGGATGGAAGCACAAAAAAACCGCCGGATACATTCCTGCGGAGAATGTACCGGGCGGTTCTGTTATGCTTCTTGCTTCGTTACAGTATGGTTCATGGTTACAGTATCATGTTGCTCAGCTTGTCCCTAGTCAAGGGCCAGTGATTCATACGCGTCCGTGCTCATAATCCGTTTAGCGCCAACATAACGATTGGCCCAATAGCTTTCACTCAATGCACTGATCGTAACACCTTTGGAAGAAGAAGAGTGTGCGAACTTTCCATCCCCTACAAAGATTCCTACATGGGATACGCCTTTACCTGTAGTATTAAAGAATACCAGATCGCCAGCTCTCATTTCCATGCGGGATACGGAATCGCCCATGTCGAATTGGGAACTGGATTGGCGTGCCAAATCAATACCCAATTTGTCGAATACATACCGTGTAAATCCGGAGCAGTCAAAGCCGTTAAGCGTTGTTCCCCCACTTTTGTATGTAGTTCCCATTGCTGAATCAATTACTTTATCCATTTTTGAATCTGCGAATGCGCTACCTGCACCAAGCGATAATGCGAATGTGATGCTAAGTACAGCTGCGGTTAATTTCTTCTTGAACAAGAGATATTCCCCTTCCAACGCCTGCGAGGTTAGCTTAAGGATTCGGTTGAAGGTCCCCTATGATCCCTCTGTAGCAAGATCAATTCACCCATAACTGGTTCCCCCGCTTCCCAGGTGCCAGGAATTTGGCTATGCTAGTTATGCACCTGCGAAATCAAGAAATGACGATTTAATTTTAAGTAGTTACAAATATGAATGTAAAGATTACAAAGTTGTTACTAAAAACTCACTGCGATTATTGTAACAGAGGAGTACGTCTTTGGCAACGTTTAGCAACAAAATTAGCAAAAAAAACCTCGACCTTTGACGGGGAAAGGTTGAGGTTTGCCTATTTATAAGTACATAGCAGGCCATGAGTTTAACATGTGATGGTAACAATTTTTAAACTAAATGCTCTCACCTTTGGATACTTTGGACTGCCACAATCGGAAATGGCTGCATATTTTCCACAGACTCAATAGACATCTGGCAAGTGGATACGTCTGTTGTAGTATAAGTCCGGTAAGTCCCGTTAATAACCATGAGGCTGAAGTGAATGCCCCAAAGACGAGTAAGTGGACTCCGCCCAGCAGGAGAGCAATGCCGATAACGGCGATGAGATGACGCAGTGCAATCCAGAGTGCTTTGAGGGTGCCGTGAGCCCCGCCTTCTCCTTCTGGTGCCGACACACCGAACTGCATGTAGAGCATGACATGGTGGATGACCCATCCATATACAATCCAGGCAGCAACATAAGGTATACCAGGCAAAAGTAATTGAAGGGAATGAAATCCGTCCATGAGGATCGAGTAGAGCTTCGGTATGAGCCAGTAGGCGGGCAGAAGTATCAATAATGTACGTATGGTGTGCAGCAGCAGCATCGGTTTCCACAGTTTTTTGATTCCACGGACGAATGGGATGCGCTCTTCTGTAGAATTAAAGTGCTGAAGTGAGTAGAGCAGTCCTGCCTGAATAAGGGGGCTGATCAACATGCGAACCAGCAGCATGCCCCCCAGAATCCATAGATAACGATGAACCTCCGGATGGGTAGATAGGTTAAGTTGGCTTTCCATTTTGAACAAAAGTGTACTCAGTTCCCCGGCATCAGAATCTGGATAGCGCAGGAGGAGTGGGATGACTGCCGATTGTACCATTCGATAGAAGAAATATCCCCAAATGAGTTGATAAAGAAATAAGAGTGCCGCAATGAACATATGCTGACGGACGAGAAACCAGCCTTCACGTATTTTCGCTTTCACCGTATCCACCTCACCATGACAGACCTCCGAATATGGCTTCTATTAGTTTGGTTACACTCATGCTCCAGCGGGACTTCGTCTGCTCATCCAGTCCGGATTTTAGGAAATTGTTCATATGGCGGTTCTCCAGCACGATCGTGTACAGGGGATCGGTCATGGCCCAGGCTACGGGGGATGTGTGCGTTAATTTATAGGTAATTCGATCTTCTATGCCATCCCATTGCTTGGTGAGGGTATGTCCGTCTTCAAAAGCAATGCGAACAGGAACGGCGTTGTAATCACTGCCTTTTTTGACGATCGTCACGGATGACTCGTACCATGTTTGACCGTCTTTCTGTACAGGCGTAACACGAATCTTCTCTACAGCAAAGTCAGCCATTCCATTACCGTAGACGTATTGGTCAAAATAATCAGACCAGGACGTGCGGGTCACTTGTTCCACAACGTTCTGAAAATCTGCCGAAGTGGGATGTTTGAAGCGGTACTTCTTCACATAGGTAGAGAGAATGCGTTCCATCTTTTTTGTGCCGACTTGATGTTCAATACCAAGCAATACAAGCTTGCCACGTGTGTAGACATTGGCTGCATACTCATTCTGTGAATCGAACTTCCAGGATTCTTGTGTTAAGGATGAAGGAGACGTAATCAGGCCCGATTGTACCGGCAGATTCGGAATCAATCCGTATTCCTGCTCCATCAATTTGTCTTCTGCATAAGAGGTGAACCCCTCATCCAGCCAGGCTTCCTCGAATTCGTTGCTGGCAACCATGCCGTAGAAGTACTGGTGTCCGATCTCGTGGACTACGGTACGTTCCAGGTCATAACCTGGAGTAGTGTCATCGGCTCCAAAGGCCGTTACCAGCGTAGGGTATTCCATACCTCCAGCACCGTTCCCCGCTTTGGGTGGAACAACGATGGATAAGGTAGCATAAGGATACGGGCCAAACCATTTGCTATAATTGGATAGAGCGGCCTTCGCGGCGTAGAAATAACGTTCCTTCAGATCCTGATGAGCAGGATCCAAATATAATTTGATTCGTACACCAGGCACATTGGGTGCAGAGAAGGGTTCCTCGGCGTAGACAAAATCCGGTGAAGCTGCCCAGGCGAAATCATGCACATCATCGGCATAGAATTGATAGACTTTTTCTCCGTTCTTCACCACGGCTTGTTGTGTCGGAAATCCGGTAGCGGCAACTTTGTATGTTTCAGGCACCCGAATACGCACACTATATATACCGAAGTCGGCGTAAAACTCTGAATTGCCATGGTATTGGTGCAGATTCCAACCTTCCGTTGTCCGTCCGCGCCTGCCCACAGGTTCATAGGCACTTAATTTGGGAAACCATTGACCTGCCATGACAAAATCATCAGCAGTTCCCATCCGGGCAAAAATCTTTGGCAGATTCACTTGGAAGCGGGTGTGGAGTGTAATGCTTTCTCCGCCTTTGACGGGTTTGGGTAAGCGTACTTTAATGAGGGTGGTGTCCTTGATATTTCCGTCATCTGGTTGCACATACTGCATCCGGTGCAGCAGAGAGAGCCCGTCCTCCGTTTTCATTTCGGTAATATTCATGGAGCCATAACCGTTGGTAGGCATGACATCACCCCGAAGCTTTCCGCCGGATTCCTTCATAAAGGTGGTGTCAGCAGAAGAGAAGGCGTTGGGATACATATGAAAGTAAAGCTCGTTGACGGTTTTTTTACCTGGATGTGTCCAAGTAATCGTCTGAGTCCCTTCCAGTACGTTCCCTTCGACCAGTTTTACATCCATGTGATATTCCACAACACGGTTGCTGTACACTTCGGCAGTAGGGGTCTGTACACTTTCTGGAGGTGCTGGGGTTGGGGACTTTGCCTTAGGCTTGCCCGATTCCGGGGCAAGTGTTGGCAATTCGGAATGAGTTGAGTGAGTATAACCCAGAGTGATCCATATCCCTCCGGCCAGCACACACAGGGCCAGGGATGCGGTGAGCCAGCTCTTGGCGCGTCGTGGAATCATCGATAAATACCTCCCGTTGACAAGCATCTACAGCATGTATATGTTTGCAATGGGCCGATTATTAGTTAAAATATTTGTATCAACCCTTGGAGGCTATAAACATGGACCAAAACGAGCAAAACGGCAAAAAGCAGATTGCCTTGAATATCGTTAGTGCAAAGAGCAAGCATAAAGGCTTCGGTGCAGGCTCCATTGATCTGAATAACCTATCTCCGGTCATTATTGACAATGGTGAAGCCAAAATTGATATTGGTGCGATGCATGCGAAGAGTAAAGTGGAGCGCAATATCAAGTTCTCGACGAATCGTGAGGATGTACCCAACGGTCGCCAAGTATGGCTGGTGTGGGTAGCTGTGGATCGCACGGAAGAGGGACAGTTGTATGGTGGAGCAACAGCATGTGAGATGTGGATCGATACAGAAGCGAGACGCGGATGGAAACTGCTGGCGGAACATGTGAATCGCATGGATTATGCCATGAAGCGCCGTTTCATGCTGGATGAACTGGGGCCGGAAGATCGGGCTGCACTCAAGAAGCTGTTGATCTCACACAACGAAGAATGGTGGAATGCTTCTCCGGATGAATTGAAAGAAGCACTCGCTTAAGGCAAATCATTCAACACCGTATAAAATCAAAAAAAGCAAAAGGACCCTTGACCGTAAAGTTCGGTTTGGGGTCTTTTGCTTGTGTATGATCTGTATTCATCGAACTGAATAATTATGAGTTTTCATCCGAAGTTAATTTCCAAATGCCCAATATAACGAGAAGTTACGAGTGACGCAACTAAGTCATCGTGCATTTGCGTCATTCTACCCACCAACGTTTGAAATCTCCCCACCAGGAATGTTTCTCTTCCTGTATGCCTTGTTGATTCTGTACCTCACGGGTCTTCTCATCTTCTCCAGGATCCGAATCATCCGTCGTACCGTGGCAGACCTCTGTGGGTTCAGTGCCATCAATAAAAACTTCCAGTCGTTTCTCTTCGCAACCGTTGCCTGCCAGCTTACCGGATTCCGGGTCGATATAGACACTTACGACGTGATCAGGAACAGTGAAAATTTTGGGTGGTACGCTCGCAAGCGCCTGCTCTGTGAATTGGGCAAAGATTGGTGCCGCGCGGCGGCCGTCCGAAGTCGATATGGCTTTGCCTTGGTCATATCCAACCCATACGGCGGTAGAAAGTTCTGGTGTGAATCCAACGAGCCAGGCATCCGTGTTGGTTGTGCCTGTCTTTCCGGCTACCGGACGTTTAATTGTGGCAGATACCCGGTTACCGGTTCCTCCATTTTCGAATACACTTTCCATTAATCGAGTTAGTACATAAGCTGCCGCAGGTTCCACAACGGTCTCAGCCTTGGTTTGAGGCGATTCATAGAGTACACGTCCTGCTGCATCCGTCACTTGCAGAATGGCGACAGGCGGCGTCCGTTGTCCGCCAGCAGCAATGACGGAAAAGGCCGACGCCATCTCCAGCGGGCTGACAGGTGACGTTCCCAGTGCGAGAGAAGGTACGGCGCTCAGGTTGCTCGTAATACCGAGGTTTTTTGCCATACTCACAACCTGCTCAGGACCGATCTGCATAATGGTGTTCACCGCATAGATATTGTCTGAAGCGGCGATCGCTTGTCTAAGGTCAATCTCACCCAGATACTTGTCTCCGAAGTTGCCGGGTTTATAGGTCTTACGGTCATTGTCGTAGTGAAATAGGGTAGGTTCACTATTAAATATGGATGCACTGGTGAGTTGCTTGGACTCCAGGGCAGCCAGATACATAATAGGTTTAAACGCCGAACCTGGCTGGCGCGTTGTCGCCAGTACATGGTTAATCTGATTGGTGCGGTAATTCTTGCCGCCCACCATGGCTTTAATGTAGCCTGTCCGAGGGTCGATGGACACCAGAGCTGTCTCCAGCTCACTTTTGGCATCCATACCCTTCGCTATCGCGTCTTCCGCTGCTTTTTGTACACGCAGATCCAGTGTGGTGTAGATGTTCAATCCCCCATGATCCAGCATCGCTTCACTGATTCCCAGTTCTTTGATGGCCAGATTCCGGATATAGTCGCGGAAATACGGGGCACTTTCCACCGTTTTACGTTCGCTTTCCGGTTTGAATGCTAGCATTTGCTCATAAGCTTTATCCGCCTCAGCTTGGGTGATCTTGCCGATATCAGCCATGGCATTCAGCACAATCTTCTGCCGGTCTTTGGCGTTTTTCATATGGTTATAGGGTGAATAGTAGGTTGGTCCTTTTGGGATTCCTGCCAGCATAGCGCTCTCTGCGAGATCCAGCTGTTTGGCGGATTTGCCAAAATACATTCGCGAAGCTGCTTCGATTCCGTATGCACCATGCCCATAATAGATTTCATTCAGATACATCTGTAGGATTTCATCCTTGCTGTATTTCATCTCCAATTGCGCCGTGTACATGGCTTCTTTTGCTTTGCGAGTCCATGTTTTCTCATGAGATAAATATAGATTGCGCGCCAGTTGCTGGGTCAATGTACTCGCGCCTTGCGACATCTGCATATGTTCGAGGTTAACGAGCACGGCCCGTCCCATTCCCTGAACGTCAAAACCGTAGTGATTATAGAACTTGCGATCCTCTACAGCCAGAGTGGCGTTGACGAGATTCGGAGCGATATCCTCCAGTTGAACCGGAACAGAGTCTTTGCCACCGGCGGAGAAGGTAGCGATCACTTCCCCTTGACTGTCCAGCAATCGGGAATTCCGATCAGAGTCTGCGAGGGGCAGGCTGGTTGCGTACAGGTAGACCAATCCTGCAGCGGTAGCAAGCATGGCGAGCACGGCGAGCAGAGACAGGTTTTTAATGAATTTACGTACACGGAACCCGCGTTTGCGGGTCTTTTGATTTGGCTTGGTCATGGAACGGGCTCCTCTCTTTTCTTCCAGTATGGGACTTCATTGGCAGGGATATTCAATCAGGTACATAAGCAGACAAAATGTAGCGTTTTCGCCGGAAAAACCGTTTTGCAGTATAAACGTCAATCGCGTATAATGCAAAAGGGTAATGAAAAGGTAAGATTCGGCACAAGATACTAAAGCGCGTAAGGACGAACAGACGAATGGTCATTGATTCATTGATTAGTCAGACGCTCTGCACGCTCTGGTCAATTTAATCTATATAATGAAGTGAACCGCGGACTTTTCCCGCAGGCCAGCAATCATAACGTGATATGGCGCCGAACGCTGGACGTGCTTGGGCGAACCGATTATAGTGCATCGCACTTGATCGGGTATGGCTGATCATTAACTTTACGGAAAGAAGGTAGAGATTATGGAATTGTGGTTTACGGAGAAACAGACCCCGGTATTCGGGATCACCGCGAAGATTAAGCAGACCTATGTCACAGAGAAAACCGATTTTCAAGATTTGGCCATGGTAGAAACCGAGGAATTCGGTAACATGTTGCTTCTTGATGGCATGGTGATGACGACCGTAAAAGACGAATTCGTATATCACGAAATGGCGGCACATCCTGCGCTGAACACTCACCCGAATCCGAAAAAAGTTCTGGTTGTCGGTGGCGGCGATGGCGGGGTCATTCGTGAAGTGATCAAGCATGCTGCTGTAGAAAAAGCAGTTCTCGTCGAGATCGACGGAAAAGTCATTGAATACTCCAAAAAATATTTGCCTGAAATCGCCGGCAAGTTGGACGAGCCTAATGTTGAAGTGCTTGTCAACGACGGCTACATGCATATTATTGAACATAAAAATGAATACGATGTGATCATCGTAGACTCTACAGAGCCTGTAGGTCCGGCTGCTCCATTGTTTGAGCGCGGTTTCTACCAAGGTATCTATGAAGCGTTAAAAGAAGACGGAATCTTCGTTGCCCAAACGGACAACCCGTGGTTTAAGGCGGATCTGATCCAGAAGGTGAACAAAGACGTCAAAGAAATCTTCCCGATCGTACATGTGTACGGCTGTAATATTCCAACCTATCCAAGTGGTTTGTGGACATTCACGATGGGTAGCAAGAAACATGACCCGCTCAAAGTGGATGAGACCCAACTCCCGGAGATGGATACCAAGTATTACTCTCCGCGTCTGCATAAAGCAGCATTTGTACTTCCTAAATTCGTGGAAGATTTAACGAAATAAAGGGGAAATCATTAATGAAACTGGATCAAGCTTATTCAGGAAACGTATTTATTTGCAGCTCTGAGGATTATGAGAACTCGAAAGCAGTTATCTATGGTATGCCCATGGATTATACTGTCAGCTTCCGTCCGGGTTCCCGTTTTGGCCCATCTCATATCCGTCAAGCATCGGTTGGACTCGAAGAGTACAGCCCATATCTCGACAAAAGTATCGTAGACATGACGTACTTTGACGCTGGAGACTTGCTACTGCCTTTCGGTAACGCGGGACGCAGCCTTGATGTAATTCATGAATACATCGGCAGTCTGCTTGCTGATGACAAGTTCCCAGTTGGTCTCGGTGGCGAGCATCTGGTTACTTGGCCAGTCATCCAACAAATGTACAAGAAATACCCGGATCTTATCCTGATTCATATTGATGCACACGCAGACCTTCGTGAAAATTATGAAGGCGAGCCATTGTCTCACTCCACGCCAGTGCGTAAAGCAGCTGAGTTGATGGGTGGCCAAAACATCTATCAGTTCGGTATCCGTTCTGGTTCCCGTGAGGAGTTCCAGTATGGTCGCGAGAACATCAACTTCTACCCATTTGAAGTGGCAGCTCCGATGAAGGAAGCTCTTCCGAAGATGGGCAACCGTCCAGTATATGTGACCATCGACATCGATGTGCTTGATCCGTCAGCAGCTCCAGGAACAGGTACAGCAGAAGCGGGCGGCATTACGTCCAAAGAACTGCTGGAAGCCATCCATATGATCGCCGGATCTGATGTAAATGTAGTTGGTTGTGACCTGGTTGAAGTAGCACCAATCTATGATCCCACACAACAGACACAGATTGTAGCTGCGAAGCTGATCCGCGAAATGCTGCTTGGATTCGTGAAATAACACAGAATAATTGATAAAGATAACGCTCTCTGTCTGCGCTGTTTCAAATTAGCGCAGGGAGGGCGTTTTTTTGTTCACGTTTATCCCTGTGTCCTCAACTATTCTAGCCTAAGGAACGGAATTGATTGTTAGACCAAAAGTATTCTGGCAAACCAAATGACGAAGTTAAATTAAGTTAAGTTAACTTAACTTAATTTAACTTTTGGAAAGAGCTATGCTATACTGACTACATAAGTTATTCAGTAGTATATTAATTGATATATTACATTCGTGAAGTATATGGTGATCGGGTTCGACCATATACTAAAAAAGAGTCTTCACCGCGCCAACGGCAAAGACTCTTAGGACCCGAAAGGCTGTGGATTGCCACGGCGCGCATGAACTAAATAATGCTATTCAAGCGAAACCCACCGTCAGGCTTCCGACCTTATGAGGTGGGTTTTCGCTTGCTACGAAACTTTTTGCGTAACCAACGGTAAAGCTTTCGTCCACTCAGTACAATACTGAGGATCGCCGCAATCCATCGGATCACATCAAGCAACGCCACAAGTTTGACCATCGACGTCACCCCCTCTCGGGAAGCTGCGCCGTGATCTGGAAAACATCCACCGTTATTCAAGAGTCCATAAAATCAATTATAGCACGTATGTTCCTATGTCTCTACCATTTATTGCTTGTATCAGTACAGGCTCGCACATGCAGATATCTTGCCTTGGCATGAATCTATCACCACACTTATGTATAATATGGAAGTAGAGGAAGGTGAATATGTATGCGTGTGATTCGATCTCAATTGAGTATGTATCCCAAATGGTTTCCTGTAGTTTTTATAGTTTTTTTCATCAATTTTGTATTAGCAGTGACGGTATTTCTTAACTTCACGTTGATGTTGGCTAGCCTCGCGATGCTTTTTGCTGCATATAGTATTCGGGAATATAAATACAACAAAATATACTTTAGTTTATGCCTGTTCTTAAGTGTCAGTTTTGTTATCCTTGGTATAAGAAGATTTCCCATGTAACTTAGAGTGCACTACGTTTAGTAATCAACCACCTCTGCCTACATGATCCAATCATGGGTAAAGGTGGTTTTTTTCTTGCGAAATTGTCATCGAAGTACACCAGATTGTTACGTTATCATCACCCGATTTGGGTAAAACCGTAGAAGGAGGTGTTACGATGACAACTAAGAGTACAGTGACATGGAAACGGATTGGTGCACTCGCATTATCGTTAACGCTGGCTTGGGGGATGGGACCGATACATACGCTATCAGGCGCTAACGCTGCATCCTCGCAGGCATGTGGAAAGGGAGATCATGGACTCTCTGCTATACTGAAAAAAGGTAGTGGTGTGGAAGAGCAACGATTGCAATTTACAGACATTGATTTTCTTAATGATACGACTGGACGAGCTGGGGGTGAAGGCTTCCTGATCGGAACCTCAAATGCAGGATGTACGTGGCAGTCCATATATACCGGACAGTGGCAATTTACACAGCTTGATTTTCCGAATAATGTGAATGGATATGCGTTGGCACAAGTGAAAAATTCACCTGCAACCTATCTGATTCGTACCCATGATGGGGGATCGCACTGGACACGACTCGATACGCCTGGCATTCAATTCAAGCGAATCGATTTTCGCAATAAAGATGTAGGATATGGTTACACCTATAATAGTGCATATCAGACGAAGGATGGCGGGGTAACCTGGAGCAAAATAAATACGCCTGCCAACACACGTGCAGCTGCTTTTGCGACAGAGAAGCAAGGGTATGCTGTCGTTGTTGTACCTGGATCGGGATATCATCTGAAGCAAACGAGTGATGGCGGCAAGAACTGGACAACCTCTCTTCGAGTTGTCTCAGACACATGGAGTGGAGCGGATCTGTATGCACACGGTCAGCAAGTGTGGGCCCTTCTGTATGGTGATGCAGGCATGTCCCAACAATCGTACTCCCTCTATGCGAGCGGCAATCAAGGTAAGAACTGGACCCAAGTATTTGCGCAATCCACAGCAGGAGGAGGTCCTGCGCCAGGTACAAACAGTACGGGGAAAGGAACCGGACCTGCCAATCCAGGTGGTCATCCAGGTAACATGGCGTTGATTGGTAATCAGACAGCTTATCTGTCTGCAGGTTCACCAGCAGCTGGTAAAGTGGGTATTGGACGTTCTTATGATACAGGTTCCACGTGGAAAAACGTTGACTTGAAAGATCCGGGGTACAGTTCCCGTATCTCTTTCCCATCGGCCAAGACGGGTTGGCTCGTCGTAACAAGTGATAACTCCCCTGCGATCTATCAGACTACTGATGGCGGAACAACGTGGACACAAAAAATGTTGTTGCCTTCAGAGCAGGATTAAATAGCCTGTTAATCTGAAATAACAACAGAGCAAATCCAAATTAGAAATGAATGATAATCAATCTGGTATGTCTCTGCATGGATATCTATAATGAATAAGCCTCTTCCTGGCTAATGATGTGGGAAGGGGCTTGTTTGTGTAGAAATAAAAACGGTTGAAACCTGCTTTAAAACAAGTTATTGTAAGCGATAACAATACATTATATGGAGGTTGAAATCATGGTTGATGTTATTCTAAAGGCAGATTCAGACCAAGGATTAATAAATCGCAATATATATGGTCACTTTTCCGAACACTTGGGACGTTGTATTTATGAGGGGCTGTGGGTAGGAGAAGATTCACCTATTCCGAATACGGATGGAATTCGAAATGATGTATTGACGGCCTTGCAGAAGCTTAATGTTCCAGTCCTTCGTTGGCCGGGCGGTTGTTTTGCCGATGAATATCACTGGAAAGACGGTGTGGGTCCGAAGAGTGAGCGTGCTCGTATGATCAATACGCACTGGGGTGGTGTGGAAGAGAACAATCACTTTGGTACGCATGAATTCTTGAGATTATGTGAGTTGCTCGGCACCGAGCCATATATCAGTGGCAACCTGGGTAGCGGAACCGTGCAGGAAATGCAGGAATGGGTGGAATACATTACGTTTGATGGCGAGTCTCCTATGGCGAACTGGCGGAAACAGAATGGCCGGGAAGAACCGTGGAAGCTGAAGTATTTTGGCGTGGGAAATGAGAACTGGGGATGCGGCGGGAATATGCGTCCTGAATATTATGCGGATGAATATCGTCGGTATGCTACATATGTACGTAATTATTCCGGGAACGAGATTTATAAAATCGCTTGTGGCCCGAACGATAGTAACTATGAATGGATGGAAGTGTTGATGCGGGAAGCTGCCCGTTTCATGGATGGCATCAGTCTTCATTATTATACAATTCCGACAGGTGTGTGGGAAGACAAAGGGAACGCTACCGGTTTTGGAGAGGCTGAATGGTTTACCACGTTAAAGAAAACGCTGTTTATGGATGAATTGCTTGTGAAGCACTCCGAAATTATGGATAAATATGATCCAGATGGCCGGGTGGGTATCATTGTAGACGAGTGGGGAACGTGGTATAACGTCGAGCCAGGAACCAATCCGGGCTTCCTCTACCAGCAAAATACGATGCGGGATGCAGTTCTTGCAGCGGTGAACCTTAACATTTTCAATCAGCATAATAAACGGGTACAGATGGCCAATTTGGCTCAGATCGTGAACGTGCTTCAATCGCTTGTGCTCACGGAAGGGGACAAAATGCTCCTGACACCTACGTATCATGTATTTGATATGTATCAGGTTCATATGGATGCGCAGCGACTGGATTTGAATTATGATAGCCCTGGGTATACCTTCGGAGAAGACACCATTCCTCAGCTCAGCTTATCAGCGTCCCGCAACAAGGATGGGGTCATTCATGTGACAGCTTGTAATCTGAGCCACATCGATGAGTTGGAAGTCGTCTGTCAGCTGGACGCAGCTCAAGCGGCTAAAGTATCCGGGCAGATTCTGCACCATACTGATTTTGGCGCATTCAATACCTTTGAACAGCCGAATCATGTTCAGCCTGTGGCGTGGGAGGGACTCACACTGGAGAATAACACCTTGCGTTTTATTCTTCCTCCAGCATCGGTTGGGGTCATCGCTGTAGAGGGATAATGATGAAAAGGCAGGAACCTTGCAAGGGTTGCAATGATCAGTATGATGTGAAGATTAGCGATGCCAAAATGGCCAGACTTGTTGAGATTGCTTCACGCTCGCGTCCGACGGTACAGGATGAGGAATACGAGCGGCGGCTATCCATCTGCTCTGCCTGTCCGGGATTGCAATATGGCACGACTTGTCGGCACTGTGGCTGTCTTGTACAGGTGCGAGCGAAGCTGAGCGAGTCGACATGTCCTTTTCCTTATGAATCACAATGGGCCTGATCGGATGAATGAATATTACTATAATGAAGCAAAAGGGAGCTGCACTTTACAGGTGTAGCTCTTCTTTTTTGGCTTGATGAGGAAAAAACTCTGAATTTGGATTTGAATTGAGCGAGGGAACTGGATATAGTTATACAGTAGAGTGTAGGATAGCGAGCTATCCGGGAATATGAGCGCGTATAGCGACACAACAATACGGGAAGGGCTGTTCTCACCGGCCGTGCCTGATTTTGCGTCGCCTCGAATATAATGGAGGTTAACATTCATGTCGAACATGCGACCGGTACACATCCGGCTGCACAGCCGTTATGAAGGTGAAGATGTGCTGCAGGAAATGCAGGGTGAAGCCGTGTTGAAAGGGTCTGTTCTTTATGTTCGTTATGAAGAACCGGAGGTTGGACCCGAGGGAGGCACAACTCGTACCACATTGAAGCTGGGTGGACAATCCATCAAGATTATACGTCATGGTGAAGTGGAATCGGAGCAGACTTTTGAATTGAATCGGAAGCTTCCTGGTTTCTACCGATCACCATACATGTCGTTTGCCCTGTCCACGCATACACAGAAGCTGGAACTTTCCATTCAGGGATTGAGCGCACGCGCAGCGTGGAGCTACGACTTTTACCGCTTTGATGAAGAATCCGGACATTTCGCGATTAGTTTGCATATACAGGAGGAACCAATTTCATGACACGTAATCCACTAGATACGATTAACGAACGGGTAAGCACGGCCATCGGCAACGCCATTGTGGCGGCCGGAATTGTTACACAGGAAGAATTGCCAGCCATTACATTGGAAGTACCGCGTGAGAAGACACACGGGGACCTGGCTACCAATGCTGCCATGCAGCTGACCAAGATTGCCAAGCGCAATCCGCGCCAGATTGCTGAAGAGATCATTGCCAATCTGAATCTGGCTGAAGCAGGAATCGAGAAGGCTGAGATTGCCGGTCCAGGATTCATTAACTTTAAGTTGGACAAGAGTTACCTTTATCCAGTACTTGCGCTTGTGCAGGAGCAGGGCAAAGACTACGGAAGAATTAGCATCGGAGAAGGGCGCAAAGTCGAGATGGAGTTCGTCAGTGCCAACCCAACAGGCAGTCTGCATCTGGGTCATGCCCGTGGAGCAGCTGTAGGTGATGCTCTATGTAACATCCTTGACTACGCTGGATATGAAGTAACCCGTGAATACTACATTAATGATGCAGGTAATCAGGTGTTTAATCTGGCGCGTTCCATTGAAGCTCGTTATCTGCAAGAGCTGGGTCAGGATGCTGAGATGCCTGAAGATGGTTATCACGGTGAAGATATTAAAGGATTTGCCAAGCAACTCGTTGCTGAAAAGGGTGATGAATTGTTGTCCATGCACCCGGGTGACCGTGCAGCTTATTTCCGTGACTTTGGACTGGAGAAGGAACTGGACAAGATCAAACGTGACTTGAATCGCTTCCGTGTTAACTTTGACATCTGGTTCAGCGAGACCTCCCTGTATGACAACGGAGAAGTTCTGCGAGTGCTTGATGAATTGCGTGACCGCAATGAGATCTATGAGCAAGATGGAGCAACTTGGCTGAAAACGATGCAATACGGTGACGACAAAGAACGTGTGTTAATCAAGAACGATGGCACGTATACTTACCTGACACCAGACATTGCTTATCACCGCGACAAATATGCGCGTGGATACGACACGATGATCAACATCTGGGGTGCGGATCACCATGGTTATATCCCCCGGATGAAAGCTGCGATGCAAGCACTGGGCAATGACCCTGAGAAACTGGTCGTTTTGATTGCACAGATGGTGAGCTTGTTCCAGAACGGCGAGAAAGTGAAAATGTCCAAACGTACAGGTAAAGCTGTAACGATGGAAGATCTGATGGATGAAGTGGGTATTGATGCCATCCGTTATTTCTTCACGATGCGGAGCATGGACTCCCACCTGGACTTTGACATGGACCTTGCAATTTCGACATCCAATGAAAATCCGGTATTTTATGTACAATATGCGCATGCACGTGTATGTAGCGTATACCGTCAGGCTGAAGAACAAGGTATTGAACTGCTGCCACTGGCACAGATCGACCTGTCCAAGCTGACAACAGAGCACGAGTATGACCTTCTTCGCAAAATGGGAGAACTGCCTGAAGAAATCTCGGCAGCGGCAACAGGATATGCGCCTCATCGTATCATCCGTTATGTATACGAGCTGGCATCCCTGTTCCACAGCTACTACCGTGCAGAACGTGTCATTACGGAAGATGCGCAGCAAACTCAGGCACGTCTTGCACTGATCGGTGCTGTGCGTACCGTTATTGCAACGGCGCTTCGTCTGGTAGGCGTAAGCGCACCAGATAAAATGTAAATTCCAGGATTGCGGCCTGCCGCCGCTCCGCCTCAAGCAAAAAGTCTCCATGTCCGCGTTGTGTCTTCAACGTGGTACATGGAGACTTTTTTTTGTTTTGTAACCGGAGCTGAAGAAAACGAATTTCCCTATCTAAGGTACGCTAGCCTCCCCAGACATCACAGCGGGTGCCACTTGAGGATTCAGCCGCAAGCAAGATCCCTTCGCACATTCAAGTCGGGGGTGGGTTACTGTGATTCGCCAAACATCAATCAAACGAGTTCTGCTAATGGTTAGCATAGCCTACTCACTCTTCGCCCTCCTGCATTAGCTTCAGGGCGTCAATCTCACCGCCACGTATTTTGGTTTTCGCTGTGGTAGTCTTGCGGGCTCGCAGTGGGATCGTAGCACGTTTGACGAGGGTCTTGATTTCACTGGGGGATAATCCCGGATGCTTGGCAAGCAGCAAGGCGATAGCACCGCTCACATGCGAGGTTGCCATGGAAGTGCCGCTCATCTCGTGATGCTTGCCTTGCACCCATGAGGAGACAATCTTATCACCAGGTGCATAGACATCCACATATGCGCCACGATTGCTGAAGGAAGCAATACGTCTGTTTTTGTCAGTTGCTCCGACGGATATGGTCTGCGGATAACGTGCTGGATAATCAATGCTGCGTCGTTTGCCATCGTTTCCTGACGAAGCAACAATGACAATTCCGGCATGGTACGCACGATTGACAACATCAAGCAGTGCCTTGCTGCGTGTTTTCATGCCAAAGCTCATGTTGATGATATCGACCCTGTTACGCACACACCAATCGATGCCAAGCACAATGTCGGATACATAAGCCGATCCGTTGTGGTCGAATGCCTTCACGGGATAGATCAGGGACCGTGGAGCTACACCAATCATGCCTGCGGTGCTGTTGGCTGCGGCGATGGTCCCCGCAATGTGGGTGCCGTGTCCATTATCATCATGAGGAAGCAGGCTGCGGTTTAACAGATTGATTCCGCGTGCCAGGGAATATCGAAGATCAGGATGGTGATAATCAGCACCTGTATCAATTACACCGATTTTGATCCGGTGCCCGGTAGATACAGACCATACTTTGGGTGCCCGAATCTGCTTCACTCCCCAGGGTATGCCTTGGGCATTGCTCGGTTTGCTGTGGAGTGCGGTGGCGTGAAGGGAGATGGGGATGTCTTCTTCAATCGTAATCTCATCCCCATAGCGGTATAAATCCTCCGGGCGTTGTACTGTAGCGATAATGGAACGAGCTAGTCGCGAGGAGCGGACGGCCCCAAGGTCGGTAAATTCATTCCGCATTCGGGATAATTCCACGAGGCAGGCCTCGTACTGCTGCGGTTTGGCAAATCGGATCAAATATCGCCCTCCTTGTTCTGGTTCAGGGCGTCTCATTCCGTCAATTAATTGATGCAATAAACCAGTATAGTCCATAATGGGCAGCCCCCTTCGGGATGAACATGCTGAGGTATTCTATGAATGCGCTCATCTCGCCGCATGGGGAACTTGCCCTTTTTTTATAAAAACACATTCACTTCGTGTCAAAACGGGCGCAGGGACATATGATGGATGGAGAGCTAGAGGGCTCTTGCGGGGAACCTGGTGAGGAGCAATCCTTCAAGGGTATACAGTCAAAAGGCGGAGGGGACTCCGTCTTTTTTATTATGGAGTTGTCTCTTTTGCAATGAAGGACACGTATGAGTTTAATGTCGTATCGCGTTGAATATATTGGACAGATTGGAGCTGCTCTCCGTATTTGCGTCACATCCGTACATAAAAACTTGCTTTTTAACGCTAAATAGGTTTTACTTAGGTTTGTTAATGGATATGTTATACGTAACAGTCCAGTTCGTAGGGGTTAAAAAGTGAATTTTGTGTGAGAGGAAGTGTCTGCAGTGAGTACCTCGCTCAATTTGAAAATTGATAAAGAAAAGGTAAAAGAGATCCCTTTGGTGGACCTTGCCTTTATGGTGCTGAAAGCGGCTAATACGCCGTATTACTATCGTGACTTGATGAATGAGGTAGCGAAGCAGCGCGGAATGACTGATGAAGAAATCAACGAGTTTATCGCCCAGCTATATACCGAGATTAATATCGATGGCCGTTTTGCTTGTGTCGGTACAAGTCTGTGGGGCTTGAAGCGCTGGTATCCGGTAGCTGGAACAGAAGATTCCATGACGGGTGCGAAGCGTCCGCGTATCATCAACGATGAAGATGATGATCTGGAAGATGAAGACTTCGGTGAAGAAGAAGATAGCTATAACAGCGATGAAGACTTCGACAGCACGGATAAAGACGAAGATGAAGACGAAGAAGATGAAGACGAAGATGACATCTTTGATGAAGAAGACAGCGAAGAAGAAGTGCTGGTCGAAGATGACGATCTGGAAGATGAAGACCTCGAAGAAGACGAAGAAGAGTCTGAAAACGAGGATGAATTTGACGACGATTCTGATAATCGGTAGTCATTTTTGACGTCTATAATTTACCCGTTTCCCCGGAATAGTCAGCCTTGACAGCAGACGGGGTAACGGGTAAACTATTGCATGGGCTTATGAATGAGCGACAATATATTTATGTTTTTTATAGAAGGTGCCCCGTCCTGCGGGAGTACTTTTTTTTGTATTTTTAGAGGCATAATTTTGCAAAATAATTTCCTTTCCGTATGCTCCCGGCCAACATTTCGTGGCCCGTTTTTGTATATCAAAAACACCAAATGAAATGAAGGCTACCGGAATATTTGCACCATTTTTTGCTGTAAAACAACGTGTATTTAAACCGTCTTCGCAGAAAGAGCAGTTCGCAGATGCAGGGAATTTCTGCCATTGCTCTTTTTAACGATGATTACCTGGGAAACAGGTTACGATAACACCATATATCGCCTGAATTTCTGTACTTATATTAGGAGGGTAATAACAGTGACAAAGTATATTTTCGTGACGGGCGGAGTTGTGTCCTCCCTGGGCAAAGGGATTACAGCTGCTTCGCTGGGCAGATTGCTGAAAAACAGAGGGCTTAAAGTAACCATCCAGAAATTTGATCCGTATATCAACATTGACCCGGGGACTATGAGCCCTTATCAGCACGGCGAGGTTTTTGTAACGGATGATGGCGCGGAAACGGATCTGGACCTTGGCCACTATGAACGTTTTATTGATATCAATCTCTCCAAAAACAGCAACGTCACGACTGGTAAAGTATACTCTTCCGTCATCAGCAAAGAGCGACGCGGGGAATATCTGGGCGGAACGGTACAAGTTATTCCACACATTACGAACGAGATCAAAGAGCGTGTATTCCGCGCTGGACGTGAAGCTGGTTCAGATGTGGTTATTACGGAAATTGGCGGAACAGTGGGCGACATTGAGAGTTTGCCTTTCCTGGAAGCCATTCGTCAGATCAAGAGTGATGTAGGTCGCGACAATGTGATGTACATTCACGTAACACTTATTCCTTATATCAAAGCAGCGGGTGAAGTGAAAACAAAACCAACACAGCATAGTGTTAAGGAACTGCGCAGCATCGGTATTCAACCGAATGTGATTGTCTGCCGTACGGAGTATGAATTGTCTGACGACATGAAAGCCAAGATCGCTCTCTTCTGCGACATTGATGAGAATGCCGTGGTTGAATGTCGCGATGCAGACACCTTGTATCAAGTGCCTTTGAACCTGCGTGAAGAAGGCTTGGATGAGATTGTGGTAAATCACCTGAAACTGACTACTCCTGCACCGGATATGAGCGAGTGGGAAGGGCTGGTTGACCGGATCAACAAGTTGGAGCATACGGTTGAGATCGCTATTGTTGGTAAGTATGTAGCGTTGCACGATGCATACCTGAGTGTTGTTGAGTCGTTGTCTCATGCTGGATTCGCATCGAATGCGGATGTGAAAATTCGCTGGGTTCCTTCTGAAGATATTACGGATGAGAATGTAGGCGACCTGTTACATGGTATTGGCGGTATCCTTGTTCCTGGCGGATTCGGAGATCGTGGTATTGAAGGTAAAGTATCGGCAATCCGTTATGCTCGTGAGAAACAAATTCCGTTCTTCGGTATTTGCCTGGGTATGCAGGTTTCCGTTATTGAATATGCACGTTCCATTGTTGGTTTGAATGGTGCGAACAGCTCCGAGATTAATCCGGCTACAGAATTCCCTGTAATCGATCTGTTGCCTGAGCAAAAAGATATCGAAAATCTGGGTGGTACGATGCGTCTGGGTCTGTATCCTTGTAAGCTTCAAGAAGGTTCTTTGGCGATGGCTTGTTATGATGACGAGCTGGTGTATGAGAGACACCGTCACCGGTATGAGTTCAACAACGAATACCGTGAAGCGATCGAAAAAGCAGGACTGGTTATCTCGGGTACATCCCCGGATGGACGTCTGGTTGAGATCGTGGAACTTCCAGGACACCCATGGTTCCTGGCGGTACAATTCCATCCGGAATTCACTTCCCGTCCTAACCGTCCGCAACCATTGTTCCGTGAATTCGTGAAAGCTTCATTGGAGAATGCAAAGAAATAATCATGTTTTAGCGTTGACGTAATAGATATTGGAGGATGTTCATGGCAACCGCAGAGGTTGCCGTGAACATCCCTTTTTTTTGCGTAAAAAGCAGGCTGAAATGCTTTTTGTCATTTTGTGAAAGTAGCAGGATTTTAATGGAAGAGGTAGAATACTTATCATGACGACTATGGGATAGTTATCCAGATTCGAAGACGTATATGCTTTCCTAATTCTAGGGGGTTACAGAGTGGAAGATAAAAAAGTTTTGATTGTTGATGACCAGAACGGAATCCGAATCCTATTAATGGAAGTGTTCAGCAGTGAAGGGTATAACACCTTTCAAGCACCCAACGGCAAGGTTGCTCTGGAGATTGTAAATAATGACAAGCCTGACCTGGTATTGCTCGATATGAAGATTCCCGGGATGGACGGTCTGGAAATCCTGAAGCATATTAAAGAAATTGATCCGGGGATCAAAGTGATCATGATGACCGCTTATGGTGAACTGGACATGATTAAGGAAGCCACGGATCTCGGAGCGCTCATGCACTTCACGAAACCGTTTGATATCGACGAGATGCGAGTGGCTGTGAATATGCAGCTTCGCAATGGTACTGTCAATAAATGCAGTTGAATCCTGTTGATACAGGATTTTTTTGTATGCGGACAATATAGATGGTACTTGGTGGGGAGAATGGGGTATTTCACCGCTTTATCCGGGGAATATTGGAAATGGGCAAGTTATAAAGCGGTGTCTATGAAAACTGTGCTGCAAAGCACAGCATTTTTGCAAATGCTTGTTTAGTATTTGACATGGGATGTGGTATAATAAGGCCGTATGTGATTTCGGCTAAAAACCATAGACACAACCCAAACCCCTAGGAGGATTGAAACCATGCCATTAGTATCTATGACAGACATGTTGAACAAAGCACTTGAAGGAAAATATGCAGTTGGTCAATACAACATCAATAACCTTGAGTGGACTCAAGCGATTCTTGGTGCAGCTGAAGAAGAAAAATCCCCAGTAATCCTGGGTGTATCCGAAGGCGCAGCACGTCACATGGGCGGCTTCTACACTGTAGTTAAAATGGTAGAAGGACTCATTCACGACATGAAAATCTCCGTACCAGTTGCGATCCACTTGGACCACGGTTCAAGCTTCGACAAGTGTAAAGAAGCGATCGATGCTGGATTTACATCCGTTATGATCGACGGTTCCCACCACTCTATCGATGAAAATATCGAAATGACTAAAAAAGTTGTTGAATATGCACACGCTAAAGGCGTTTCTGTAGAAGCTGAAGTAGGTACTGTAGGCGGACAAGAAGACGACGTTATCGGCGGAATCATGTACGCTGACCTGAACGAGTGTATCCGTATCGTTAAAGAAACAGGTATCGACACATTGGCACCGGCTCTTGGTTCCGTACACGGTCCTTACCATGGCGAGCCTAACCTGGGCTTCAAAGAGATGGAAGAAGTTCGTGACGCGGTACAAGTTCCACTCGTATTGCACGGTGGTACAGGTATTCCTAAACACGACATCGATAAAGCCATTTCCCTGGGTACATCCAAAATTAACGTAAACACAGAGAACCAAATTGCTTTCTCGAAAGTGGTTCGTGAAGTGCTTGCAGCTAAACCAGATGCTTACGATCCACGTACATTCATCGTACCAGGCCGTGATGCAATCAAAGAAACCGTTAAAGGTAAAATCCGCGAGTTTGGTTCCAACAACAAAGCGTAATTTATCTTTGCCAGTTCCATACTGTGAAATGGAAGAACACCGCCTAGCCGGTGTCTTTCCATTTTCACACCTTATTTCTACATCGGAAGCCAACAGCACGTATTGCCGTTCATCGGCTGCAAAACACGTAGGGGGACATTAAGCTTTATGGAAAAATTGATGATTAGTGGCGGACGTCCGTTACAGGGAACTGTAACTATAAGCGGCGCCAAGAACAGCGCCATTGCGCTTATTCCTGCAGCATTGCTTGCCGAGTCAGAAGTCGTGTTGGACAACCTGCCGCTTTTGAGTGATGTGGCGGTTTATGCAGAAATTTTGGAGGAACTCGGAGCACGTGTAACTTGGGAAGGCAGTCAGATGAAAATTGACCCTTCGGAGATCAAATCCATTCCTATGCCGAATGGTCCCGTGAAGAAGCTTCGCGCTTCGTATTATATGATGGGTGCATTACTGGGACGTTTCAAAGAAGCAACGATAGGTTTACCAGGGGGCTGTAATTTTGAGCCTCGTCCAATTGATCAACATATCAAAGGTTTTGAAGCGCTTGGCGCAACCGTAACGAACGAACATGGCTCCATTCATTTGCATGCCAAAGAGCTTCGCGGCGCAAAAATTTATCTTGATGTAAGCAGTGTGGGCGCAACCATTAATATTATGCTGGCGGCTACTCGTGCCAAAGGCTCTACAATTATCGAAAACGCGGCTAAAGAGCCTGAGATTATAGATGTAGCAACACTTCTGAATTCCATGGGTGCCAGCATCAAGGGTGCAGGTACCGAAACGATCCGTATTGAAGGGGTCTCGGAGCTGAAAGGCTGCCGTCATTCCATCATTCCGGACCGTATACAAGCGGGAACGTATATGATCGCTGCAGCGGCGACGCGTGGAGATGTTCTGATTGACAATGTGATTCCCAAACATCTGGAAGCTTTAACGGCAAAGCTGTTGGAGATGGGTGTTGGCATTGAGGAATTGGATGAAAGTATACGTGTTATTGGCAAACCGAACTATAATCATGTTGACGTGAAGGCACTGGTGTATCCTGGTTTTCCGACGGATCTTCAGTCACCAATGACCAGTGTATTAACACAGGCAACCGGTGTAAGTGTCCTGAGCGACTTTGTATACAGCAATCGGTTCAAGCATGTGCCTGAGTTGGTACGGATGGGCGCAAAGATTCGAGTAGAAGGACGGTCAGCAATTATTGAAGGCAGTGCATTAAACGCGGCCAAAGTAAAAGCATCCGATCTTCGCGCTGGTGCAGCGCTGGTGATTGCAGGTCTCACCGTCAGTGAAGGTGTAACTGAAGTAACTGGGGTTGAATATATTGACCGTGGTTATGATCATCTGGTGACTAATCTTCGTTTGCTCGGTGCAGATGTATGGCGGGAAACGGATTAATTAATAGGAAGCATGATGCATGATTCAGTCTTACACATGTTTATTTTAACTGAACTGCATATCTTTTCGGTGATTAGGTAAACCTGTTTTAATAGAGTTCTCAGTCTCTCCGGCATAAGACGAAATGTTACTGTTTCCTTTACCGGAGGGTCTTTTTTTGAATTAAACTTCATATGGCTGTAAGAACATCATTTCTCATCCCCAACCCCCGGTTTTGTTTGAACTGCGCTCCATAGCCGGTCTATCCGGATTGATCGCCTCAATGCATCGTTCACTCAATAGCGGATCATGCCGAATGTTGGCCATCCCACCCGGAAACTTACACTCAAAGACAAGTATTTGCATTATAACGGTTACATTCCGTACAATGGACAGAAGAGATTGTGGCAGATGCTGCGCTCTATAGCCGGAACATCTAGCGAAACTATCCATTTCACACGGACTTATTAATTGAATAGGTGGTTATTATATGGATCTACAAATTTCCGATTTGGAAGAAATGAAACTAACGGACCTCTACAAACTGGCCAAAAAATATCAGATACCTTACTATGGTACGTTAAAAAAGAAAGAATTAATCTTTGCTATACTGCGCGCACAAGCCGAACAGAGCGGTCTGATGTTCATGCAAGGCGTACTCGAGATTTTACCTGAAGGTTACGGATTTCTTCGGCCGATTAACTACTTGCCAAGTACGGAAGACATCTACATCTCAGCTTCTCAGATTCGCAAGTTTGACCTAAGAACAGGTGACCTCGTATCAGGTAAATGTAGAACGCCTAAGGAAAACGAGAGATACTTCGGTTTGTTGCAAGTCAACGCTGTAAATGGTGAGAATCCATCGGCGGCTGCAGAGCGACTTCACTTCCCGGCACTAACCCCACTGTATCCGCAGAAAAAACTGGTTCTCGAAACATCCCCCAACCATTTGTCCACACGAATTATGGATGTGCTCGCCCCGGTAGGATTGGGACAGCGCGGATTGATCGTAGCACCTCCCAAAGCGGGTAAAACGCTTCTCCTCAAAGAAATTGCCAACAGCATCTCAACTAACAATCCTGAAATTGAACTGTTTGTCCTGTTGATTGATGAACGTCCAGAGGAAGTAACGGATATGTCGCGTTCGGTAAAAGGGGAAGTTGTGGCTTCGACATTTGATGAACTGCCTGAGAATCATATTAAAGTGGCGGAATTGGTACTTGAGCGTGCGCTTCGTCTCGTTGAGGCCAAAAAGGATGTTGTTATCCTGCTGGATAGCATTACGCGTCTTGCCCGTGCATATAACCTGGTTATTCCACCATCCGGTCGTACACTTAGTGGTGGTATTGATCCGGCTGCATTCCATCGTCCGAAACGTTTCTTCGGTTCTGCCCGAAATGTGGAAGAAGGCGGAAGCTTGACCATCCTGGCAACGGCATTGATTGATACCGGATCACGTATGGATGACGTCATTTATGAAGAATTTAAGGGTACAGGTAATATGGAGCTTCATCTGGATCGTCGTCTGGCAGAGCGCCGCATATTCCCGGCAATCGACATTCGTCGTTCAGGCACACGTCGTGAAGAAGTATTGCTTAGCAAGGAAGAGTTGGATACAATCTGGGCGATTCGTAAAAACATGAATGATTCCCATGACTTTGTCGAAGGATTCCTGAAGAAACTTCGTAACAGCAAGACAAATGCAGAGTTTTTGGCGGCATTTGATTCGGCTGGTAATAGCCCGACAAGCAATTCCGGGACAACAACTACCCGTCGCTCACCTAGACAGACAGCTACATCAGGTACATCGACGTAAGTGTCGTTCGACTAATCATTTTCTTTTTGCAGCACTGCTGTGAATGTTACAATATACCCGTCGTTAGGTTTAACCCATTAGATGTGAGGAGAACATCATGTATTTAGTATACGCAGATGAAAAAGGTAATGTATTTGATCACCCATCCCTGTACGGGCTTGCCCGCAGTGGAGATATGATCGTTGAGATTATGGAAGATGAGTTAATTCCTTTGCCAGAAGGTGCAACATTAGTTGGACTCCCAAGCACCCGTCCTATTGGTATGGACCCGGATACCGGTGAGATGCTGCCAATGCCAACGGACACACAGGCTGTAGGTGCGTTGCTTCCACAGGGATTCACTCGTTTGTGTCTTCCTGGTTATGTGAAGACAGATAAGGAGTATAAGTTGCCGTTGTTCGGTTATTCCGCAGTAGTCTGGAAAGATGGCGGTTTTTATGTCACCGCTTCGAAGTCGGATAGTCCTGACAAGTGGAATCCGCTCAACTGTGACCGTGACGATGTGCGTTCCGGGGTTAAACGATTGACAGAGCAATACCCCGAGAACCGTCTCTATACCCATCTATCCAACTGTGCGCTTGGATATGAATGTCTGACTTCATCGAACACGTTCCTGAACCGTTGGGAAGGTGGAGTACCAGTATCGTATTCTTGCAATGCAGGTTGTTTCGGGTGTATCTCCGAGCAACCGGATGATAGCGGCTTTGTTTCCCCGCAGACACGTATGAACTTCCGACCACGTGTGGATGAGATTGTGGAGGTTATGCTGGAACACCTGAAGACGCCAGAGTCCATCATTAGCTTTGGACAAGGTTGTGAAGGGGAGCCTTCCACGCAGGCCAAGTTGATTATTGAAGCGATTCGCGAAGTGCGTTCTGTAACGGACATGGGGTATATCAACATTAATACCAATGCCGGTCTGAACGATCATATTAGAGGTATTGTGGATGCTGGATTGGATCTGATGCGCGTAAGTACAATCAGCGCACTGGATGACCATTATAACGCCTACTATAAACCACGTGGTTATACCTTAGCCAATGTTGAAAAGTCGATGAAATATGCGGCGCAGCAGGGTGTATACACCTCGATTAACTATTTGATCTTCCCGGGTGTAACGGATCGTGAAGAAGAGATTGAGGCGATGATTGAGTTTGCGAGAAGAACCGATCTACGCTTGATTCAGATGCGTAACCTCAATATTGATCCGGAGAGTTATCTGGAATTAATCCCTCCTGCTCAAGGAGATATCTTGGGCATGAAGCAGATGATTGAGATCTTTGAAGACGAGTTGCCTGATGTTGTGATCGGATCGTATACCCATGTTCCACCAGCTGGAATGGCACGTCCCAAACGGTTGATTACCTCTTAACAATAATGGATTGCAACAGGCACAAGGCCGTGTTATAATCTCAGAGTTGTGCCATTTACTCTGGGTCCGCTTGAGGCTCAGGGCGGAAAGAGGTGAAAGGTAATGAAAGAAGCAATTCATCCTAAATACACGATTGGTCAAGTATCTTGCGCTTGCGGGAATACTTTTGAGACAGGTTCGGTTAAAGACGGACTTCGTGTAGAGATTTGCTCCGCGTGCCACCCGTTCTTCACAGGTAAACAGAAGTTTATCGATGCTGGCGGCCGTGTTGATCGTTTCAAGAAGAAATACGGAATCTAATAGGACAATTCTTGGAGTTGTCTGCTAATTGCATCCAACACACCCCTGCCGATCTGGCAGGGGTTTTTATATGTTATATGTAAGCATAGTTGCTTCTGCTTCCCTTTCCTCTAGTTGCAATTTGGATGACCTTACGTTATACTATTTCTTACCGTGCTAGATGGGGAGGTAGCGGTGCCCTGTAACTCGCAATCCGCTATAGCGAGGTTGAATTCCTGCTAGAGGTTTTGCCGATGTGAGGTTTGGTCCCTAAACGTGGTGTTGACGGTTGGGTCCTCCGCAATGAGTACTCATGAACCTGGTCAGGTCCGGAAGGAAGCAGCCATAAGTGAGATCACTCTTGTGCCGGAGGGTTGCCTAGCCCGAGCTATTGTTCAGGGGTGCCACTTGGATCGCAAATATCGATAGCAGGTGCACGGCTTACCATTTAAATGTAGAGACCTTTGCAGTTGTATGTATGCAGGGGTCTTTTTGATATGTCTTAAAAAACCACGCATGAATGAGTCAGATAAAGTTTGGATTCACCCTGGAATATAGTATAATGGGGGAACGACAAAGGACTCGAATGCGAAGTGGAAGGAAGGTAACGCATCATGGAGCATATCGCGTTATACCGGGCTTGGCGTCCCCAGTCGTTTCAAGATATGGTGGGGCAACAGCATATTATTCAGACCTTGCAGAACGCGATTCGTGAACAGCGGACTTCCCATGCCTACTTATTTAGCGGGCCCAGAGGAACGGGGAAGACAAGTGCCGCCAAGATTTTGGCCAAAGCTGTGAACTGCGAACGTGGGCCTGCGCCTGAACCTTGTAACGAGTGTGAAGCTTGCCGCAGGATTACGACTGGCGCTGTGATGGATGTGCAGGAGATTGATGCTGCATCCAATCGGGGCGTTGAAGAAATCCGTGATCTTCGGGAAAAGGTTAAATATGCGCCAACCGAAGTCCGGCAGAAAGTCTATATTATTGATGAAGTGCACATGCTGACGACGGAGGCATTCAATGCTTTGCTCAAAACATTGGAAGAGCCACCGCCACATGTGATGTTTATTTTGGCAACAACAGAACCACACCGCCTTCCGGCAACAATTATATCGCGCTGTCAGCGATTTGATTTTCGTCGGGTTTCCCTGGAAGAGCAGACAGCAAGACTTACCCTGATCTGTGAACAGGAAGGTATGGAAGCGGACCAGGATGCGCTCCAATACATTGCCCGTTTATCAGACGGTGGAATGAGGGATGCACTCAGTGTGCTGGATCAGATCTCTTCATTTACAGATGGGCGAGTAACGTACCAGCAGGTTATGGACATGACGGGTGGAATTGCTTCAGAGCAATTTGCCAAACTGGCTGCTTCGCTGCTCAAGGGTGATGTTGGTCATATTCTGCAGATGATTGAAGGTTTCATGCATGAAGGAAAGAGCGCAGACAAGTGCATGGAGAATTTGCTGTATTATTTCCGCGATTTGCTTATGATTAAGATGGTACCTGATGCAGATAAACTGACGGACCGGGTACTTAATCCGGAATCTTTCCGTGATATGGCAGAGTCATTTACCAGGGAACAACTGTTCCACATGATTGATACTCTTAATCGCTACCAGAGTGAAATGAAGTATGCAGTACAACCACAGACATTATTTGAAGTTGCATTGCTTAAACTGTGTAGTATTCCAGCTCAAGTCGAAGCTTCTGTTCAGGTGGGAGCTTCAGCTCATGCAGCACCTGCTGATGGGGGAGAGATCAATCGCTTGAAGCAGCAGCTTGCTGAGTTGGAGAAGAAGTTGGATCGTGCACTAAAGAGTGGGTTGTCTGGTGGCGAAGGTACATCGAGCGCTCCGTCGCGTCCGGCAACAAGAGCTCCTGTATCGAGAGGGAACTCGCCTGCGAAGCTTCCTGCACAGTTGGATCAGTATGTTGCGCGCAAGGGAGCCCCTGAGTTCGCAGAGATCAGCAAAAAATGGAGTCAGATCCTGCAAAGGGTGAAGGAAGAGAGGGTTACCGTTCACGCCTGGTTCGTGGATGGTGAGCCGGTATCATTGCTTGAGGACAATGTGTTGGTTGCTTTTAAAAACAACATTCACCGTGAAACAACGGAGAAGCAGGCTAACCGTGAAGTCATTGAGCGGGTGTTGTCCGAGCAGCTTGGGCGTCCTGCGCGATTGGTGACGATGATGCTCAAAGATTGGACCGGAGCAACGGAGGGAGCTTCTGAAACGCCAAAGGAGGACTTTAAGCTTGAACCCGAGCATGAAGACGGTGGTTCAAGCAGTAAACAGCCTTGGATAGATGAAGCCATTCAACTCTTTGGTGAGGACCTTGTAGTGATCAAAGAATAATGCGCATAGCGCGATAACCATAACAAAGGAGATGAACAATTATGAACAACATGAACCAAATGATGAAACAAGTGAAGAAAATGCAGGAGCAAATGCTGAAAGCACAAGAGGAATTGGCGGACAAAACAGTCCAAGGTACATCCGGTGGCGGTGTAGTGACGGCTGAAGTTAACGGACACAAGAAATTGCTTGCTATCACGATCAAACCTGAAGCGGTAGATCCGGAAGATGTTGAAATGTTGCAGGATCTCGTTATGACAGCTGTTAATGATGCAATGGCCAAAGCTGATGAAATTGCCAACAAGGATATGGGCAAGTTCACTGGCGGCATGAATATTCCGGGATTATTTTAATTAAAAATTGATCCTGTCAAAGGAGACACAATCGATTGTATTATCCCGAACCAATAGCCAAGCTGATTGATGCCTTCACCCGATTGCCGGGTGTTGGCCCCAAGACGGCAGCTCGTTTAGCTTTTCATGTGCTTAACATGAAGGAAGATGACGTTATTGATTTTGCCAAAGCACTCGTAAGTGTGAAGCGTAATCTTCATTACTGTTCTGTATGTTGTAATATTACTGATACCGACCCGTGTCGCATCTGTCAGGATAAGTCCAGGGATGTCTCTGTAATCTGTGTAGTTCAGGATTCGAAAGATCTGGTGGCCATGGAGCGCACCAAGGAATTCGATGGATACTATCATGTGTTACAGGGTGCGATCTCACCTATGGAGGGGATTGGACCGGATGATATTCGTTTGAAGGAACTCCTGATTCGATTAAGTGATGAACGTATTAAAGAGATCATCTTGGCGACAAACCCCAATATTGAGGGTGAGGCTACAGCGATGTACATCTCCCGTTTGGTACGTCCATTTGAGATCAGTGTGACCCGGATTGCGCATGGATTGCCTGTAGGTGGCGATCTTGAATATGCAGATGAAGTGACCCTTTCCAAGGCGTTAGAAGGGCGCAGAGAGATGCGATAGTGTTTTCAGTTTGAATTAAACAATGAACTTCCTTGGAAACTTCGGAAGCTAAATAAGTTTCGATGTTCAAAGAGAGCCCTAGGGCTCTCTTTTTTTGTGGAGAAAATAAATGCTCGAGTTCTAAGTTTGTCCTTTCCTTGATAAGTATGAGAATATGCTGTGCTGATCAGGAGGGGGAGAGTTTATGTTTTTGTGGCGAAATACACGGAACTCAATAGAGAAACAGAACAGAATGTTGAAGGAGCTTGAGGAGGATCAGATCTATGCAGATGTACAGACGGCTAAGCAGGAGTGGGAACGGGCTATGAGACAGTTTGAAGATGCGCAGGGGCAGGATGAGATTGATTATGCCATCTATGTATTGGAGGCAGCTGAGCGAAAGTACCAGATTCATTTGAGAAGAGCAAAGCGAGCCAGAGCTAATGATGATGTTGCATCACAGCGAGGATTGAGTATGTAGAGCTGAGATTACATTAAACATGGAGGTGTACCATATGAAGAGTATTATACTGGGGAGCGTACTAGTTGTATCTTTACTGGGACTTATTGTGGTTTTATTCAGAAAGCGGATAGGGTTGTCGGTATTTACGTCATTTGGAATCCATCTGGTGCTTGCTGCAGTAGGGATATACATCGTGAATTATTCCGGCTGGATTATAGGAACCTACATCCCGTTGAACCCTGCAACGATAGGGACAGTGACTGTTTTGGGATTGCCAGGTGTGGGCCTATTATTGGGGTTGAAATTTTCTTTGTTTGGATAGTTGACTCCCAGGATATTTATATGGTACATTATATCTCGTTGCTTTGCTTGCTTGGTTACATGCTTTCGATGAAATGAAGAAGTTCATTATGAGCTTCAAAAAAGAATTTCAAAAAAACACTTGACCAAAACAAACGAAGTATGATATATTATAAAAGTCGCCGCTGAGAGAAAATGGTGACAAAAAAACAAGTTTGATCTTTGAAAACTGAACAACGAGTGAGTAAACATTCTGCTTGCAGAATGAACGCGAAAGTTGAAACAAGCCTTGGCTTGGATCGACTGGAGCACAAATGAGATTTTTAATCTCGTCAGATTCAAAATGAGCTTATCGCTCTTTTCAATACTTTATTGGAGAGTTTGATCCTGGCTCAGGACGAACGCTGGCGGCATGCCTAATACATGCAAGTCGAGCGGAGTTGATAAGAAGCTTGCTTCTTTGATGCTTAGCGGCGGACGGGTGAGTAACACGTAGGCAACCTGCCCTCAAGTTTGGGACAACTACCGGAAACGGTAGCTAATACCAAATAGTTGTTTTCTTCGCCTGAAGGAAACTGGAAAGACGGAGCAATCTGTCACTTGGGGATGGGCCTGCGGCGCATTAGCTAGTTGGTGGGGTAACGGCTCACCAAGGCGACGATGCGTAGCCGACCTGAGAGGGTGATCGGCCACACTGGGACTGAGACACGGCCCAGACTCCTACGGGAGGCAGCAGTAGGGAATCTTCCGCAATGGGCGAAAGCCTGACGGAGCAATGCCGCGTGAGTGATGAAGGTTTTCGGATCGTAAAGCTCTGTTGCCAGGGAAGAACGCTTGGGAGAGTAACTGCTCTCAAGGTGACGGTACCTGAGAAGAAAGCCCCGGCTAACTACGTGCCAGCAGCCGCGGTAATACGTAGGGGGCAAGCGTTGTCCGGAATTATTGGGCGTAAAGCGCGCGCAGGCGGTCATTTAAGTCTGGTGTTTAATCCCGGGGCTCAACCCCGGATCGCACTGGAAACTGGGTGACTTGAGTGCAGAAGAGGAGAGTGGAATTCCACGTGTAGCGGTGAAATGCGTAGATATGTGGAGGAACACCAGTGGCGAAGGCGACTCTCTGGGCTGTAACTGACGCTGAGGCGCGAAAGCGTGGGGAGCAAACAGGATTAGATACCCTGGTAGTCCACGCCGTAAACGATGAGTGCTAGGTGTTAGGGGTTTCGATACCCTTGGTGCCGAAGTTAACACATTAAGCACTCCGCCTGGGGAGTACGGTCGCAAGACTGAAACTCAAAGGAATTGACGGGGACCCGCACAAGCAGTGGAGTATGTGGTTTAATTCGAAGCAACGCGAAGAACCTTACCAGGTCTTGACATCCCTCTGATCGGTACAGAGATGTATCTTTCCTTCGGGACAGAGGAGACAGGTGGTGCATGGTTGTCGTCAGCTCGTGTCGTGAGATGTTGGGTTAAGTCCCGCAACGAGCGCAACCCTTGATCTTAGTTGCCAGCACTTCGGGTGGGCACTCTAAGGTGACTGCCGGTGACAAACCGGAGGAAGGTGGGGATGACGTCAAATCATCATGCCCCTTATGACCTGGGCTACACACGTACTACAATGGCCGGTACAACGGGCTGTGAAGCCGCGAGGTGGAACGAATCCTAAAAAGCCGGTCTCAGTTCGGATTGCAGGCTGCAACTCGCCTGCATGAAGTCGGAATTGCTAGTAATCGCGGATCAGCATGCCGCGGTGAATACGTTCCCGGGTCTTGTACACACCGCCCGTCACACCACGAGAGTTTATAACACCCGAAGTCGGTGGGGTAACCGCAAGGAGCCAGCCGCCGAAGGTGGGATAGATGATTGGGGTGAAGTCGTAACAAGGTAGCCGTATCGGAAGGTGCGGCTGGATCACCTCCTTTCTATGGAGAATCGTTTCCCGTAGCGGAAACATTCAAATACAAAATCTAGCCAGGTCGGCTAGTTACTCACTCGTTGCTCAGTTTTGAGAGCTCAAACTCTCAAACGTTTGGTGGCGATAGCGAAGGGGTTCCACACGTTCCCATCCCGAACACGACCGTTAAGCCCTTCAGCGTCAATGGTACTTGGACCGCAGGGTCCTGGGAGAGTAGAACGCCGCCAAGCGTAACCCATTCTGGGTTCAAAAAAAGTATATATAATGTGGGCCCTTAGCTCAGTTGGTTAGAGCGCACCTCTGATAAGGGTGAGGCCGGTGGTTCGAGTCCACCAGGGCCCACCATCTATACCTTTAAACTTTATATGGGGCCATAGCTCAGCTGGGAGAGCGCCTGCCTTGCAAGCAGGAGGTCAGCGGTTCGATCCCGCTTGGCTCCACCAAAAATGTTTTATAAGTTTGTTCTTTGAAAACTAGATATCAAAACGAAACAAACGCGAATTAGAACATTCCTTTTTAGCTGAACTTGTGCATAACAAGTTTCAATAAAAACGGTAGTTAATTGCTGTTGCGATGGTATCGAGTGGGAGCGACTTTTGGCTTTGGACGCAGTCCAAAACAAGGGGAGTGAGCAATCGAAACCGGAGCAATTTGGTTAAGCTACTAAGAGCACACGGAGGATGCCTAGGCGCTAGGAGCCGATGAAGGACGTGGCGAACAACGAAACTGCCTCGGGGAGCTGTAAGCAAGCTTTGATCCGGGGGTGTCCGAATGGGGAAACCCAGCTGGGGTAATTTCCAGTTACTCACAACTGAATACATAGGTTGTGTAGAGGCATACCAGGGGAACTGAAACATCTAAGTACCCTGAGGAAGAGAAAACAATAGTGATTCCGTCAGTAGCGGCGAGCGAACGCGGAGAAGCCCAAACCAGAGAGCTTGCTCTTTGGGGTTGTGGGACGTCTCACATGGAGTTACAAAGGAACCGGTTAAGCGAAGAGGTCTGGAAAGGCCCGCCAAAGAAGGTAAAAGCCCTGTAATTGAAAGTCTGTTCCCTCCGAGACGGATCCCGAGTAGTGCGGGGCACGTGAAACCCCGTATGAATCCGGCAGGACCATCTGCCAAGGCTAAATACTTCCTAGCGACCGATAGTGAAGCAGTACCGTGAGGGAAAGGTGAAAAGCACCCCGGAAGGGGAGTGAAATAGAACCTGAAACCGTGTGCTTACAAAAAGTCAGAGCCCGTTTTAGGGGTGATGGCGTGCCTTTTGTAGAATGAACCGGCGAGTTACGTTCCCGTGCAAGGTTAAGGTGAAGAGCCGGAGCCGCAGCGAAAGCGAGTCTGAATAGGGCGATGTAGTACGTGGACGTAGACCCGAAACCGGGTGATCTACCCCTGTCCAGGGTGAAGGTGCGGTAACACGCACTGGAGGCCCGAACCCACGCACGTTGAAAAGTGCGGGGATGAGGTGGGGGTAGCGGAGAAATTCCAATCGAACTCGGAGATAGCTGGTTCTCCCCGAAATAGCTTTAGGGCTAGCCTCGGAAAACAGAGTCGTGGAGGTAGAGCACTGATTGGGTGCGGGGCCCGCAAGGGTTACCAAGCTCAGTCAAACTCCGAATGCCATAGACTTACTTCCGGGAGTCAGACAGTGAGTGCTAAGATCCATTGTCAAAAGGGAAACAGCCCAGACCATCAGCTAAGGTCCCCAAGTGTGTGTTAAGTGGGAAAGGATGTGGAGTTGCACAGACAACCAGGATGTTGGCTTAGAAGCAGCCACCATTGAAAGAGTGCGTAATAGCTCACTGGTCGAGTGACTCTGCGCCGAAAATGTAACGGGGCTAAACACACCACCGAAGCTATGGCTTGATGCTTGCATCAGGGGTAGGGGAGCGTTGTATAAGGGTTGAAGGTGTACCGTAAGGAGCGCTGGACATTATACAAGTGAGAATGCCGGTATGAGTAACGAAAAGATCAGTGAGAATCTGATCCGCCGAAAGCCTAAGGGTTCCTGAGGAAGGCTCGTCCGCTCAGGGTAAGTCGGGACCTAAGGCGAGGCCGAAAGGCGTAGTCGAAGGACAACAGGTCGAAATTCCTGTACCACCGTAAGCCGTTATGAGCAATGGGGGGACGCAGTAGGGTAGTGACGCGGACTGATGGATGTCCGTCTAAGCAGTAAGGCTGATGTGTAGGCAAATCCGCACATCATTAAGGCTGAGCTGTGATGGGGAGCGAAAATTGTAGTAGCGAAGGTCATGATCTCACACTGCCAAGAAAAGCCTCTAGCCAGGTGAAGGTGCCCGTACCGCAAACCGACACAGGTAGGCGAGAAGAGTATTCTAAGGCGCGCGGAAGAACTCTCGTTAAGGAACTCGGCAAAATGACCCCGTAACTTCGGGAGAAGGGGTGCCCCGGTAGTGTGAATAGCACGAGGGGGCCGCAGTGAAAAGGCCCAAGCGACTGTTTAGCAAAAACACAGGTCTGTGCGAAGCCGTAAGGCGAAGTATACGGGCTGACGCCTGCCCGGTGCTGGAAGGTTAAGGGGAGTGGTTAGGAGCAATCCGAAGCTGTGAACCGAAGCCCCAGTAAACGGCGGCCGTAACTATAACGGTCCTAAGGTAGCGAAATTCCTTGTCAGGTAAATTCTGACCCGCACGAATGGCGTAACGACTTGGGCGCTGTCTCAACGAGAGATCCGGTGAAATTTTAATACCTGTGAAGATGCAGGTTACCCGCGACAAGACGGAAAGACCCCATGGAGCTTTACTGCAGCTTGATATTGAATTTGGGTACGATCTGTACAGGATAGGTGGGAGCCTTTGAAACGGGAGCGCAAGCTTCCGTGGAGGCAACGTTGGGATACCACCCTGATCGTATCTAGGTTCTAACCTGGTACCGTAATCCGGTGCGGGGACAGTGTCAGGTGGGCAGTTTGACTGGGGCGGTCGCCTCCTAAAGAGTAACGGAGGCGCCCAAAGGTTCCCTCAGAATGGTTGGAAATCATTCGAAGAGTGCAAAGGCATAAGGGAGCTTGACTGCGAGACCTACAAGTCGAGCAGGGACGAAAGTCGGGCTTAGTGATCCGGTGGTACCGCATGGAAGGGCCATCGCTCAACGGATAAAAGCTACCCTGGGGATAACAGGCTTATCTCCCCCAAGAGTCCACATCGACGGGGAGGTTTGGCACCTCGATGTCGGCTCATCGCATCCTGGGGCTGAAGTAGGTCCCAAGGGTTGGGCTGTTCGCCCATTAAAGCGGTACGCGAGCTGGGTTCAGAACGTCGTGAGACAGTTCGGTCCCTATCTGTCGTGGGCGTAGGAAATTTGAGAGGAGCTGTCCTTAGTACGAGAGGACCGGGATGGACGTACCGCTGGTGTACCAGTTGTTCCGCCAGGAGCACCGCTGGGTAGCTATGTACGGACGGGATAAACGCTGAAAGCATCTAAGCGTGAAGCCCCCCTCAAGATGAGATTTCCCAGTATGTAAGACCCCTTGAAGACGACGAGGTAGATAGGCTGGGGGTGGAAGTGCAGCAATGCATGGAGCTGACCAGTACTAATCGGTCGAGGGCTTATCCAAATATGCAAGTTGTAATTCGCATGTTTCGTTTCGAATCTAGTTTTCAGGGAGCAATCCTTGAATGATGTTGAAGATTGTTATTTGGAGAGATACCCAAGTGGCTATAAGGGGACCCTCTGCTAAGGGGTTAGACTGCGTAAGCGGTGCGAGGGTTCGAATCCCTCTCTCTCCGCCATCTTTACCTTAAGATGGACAAGCAATCAAGACACAACTAATATGGCGGTGTAGCTCAGCTGGCTAGAGCGTACGGTTCATACCCGTAAGGTCGGGGGTTCGATCCCCTCCGCCGCTACCATATTACCCAGGAGGCTTAGCTCAGCTGGGAGAGCATCTGCCTTACAAGCAGAGGGTCGGGGGTTCGATCCCCTCAGCCTCCACCATATACGCCGGTGTAGCTCAACTGGTAGAGCAACTGACTTGTAATCAGTAGGTTGGGGGTTCAAGTCCTCTCGCCGGCACCATTAATGCCTGGAACCGTGGTGTAGTTGGCCTAACATGCCTGCCTGTCACGCAGGAGATCGCGGGTTCGAATCCCGTCGGTTCCGCCATTAATCCTAAAAATTAAATATGGCTCGGTAGCTCAGTCGGTAGAGCAGAGGACTGAAAATCCTCGTGTCGGCGGTTCGATTCCGTCCCGAGCCACCTTTAATCCCTGGAGGATTAGCGAAGTGGCCAAACGCATCAGACTGTAAATCTGCTCCCGTACGGGTTCGGTGGTTCGAATCCATCATCCTCCACCAGTTTTATGAGTCATTAGCTCAGTTGGTAGAGCACCTGACTTTTAATCAGGGTGTCGAAGGTTCGAGCCCTTCATGACTCATCTTTAAAAAAAGAGTGATTAATCATTAATTTGATTAGTCGCTCTTTTTTGTTATGTACTTTTAACGGATTATGGATATTTATTAATGCTTTGCAAGATATGATAAACTAATAGAAAACATGCAGAGTGGTGACGTTCATTATATGAAGTTCATACCTGATCTAAAACAGCAAATTGAAGTCATTATAGGCACAACTTTGGACGAATATGAAATTACAATAGAGGAATGGACGCAATCCGTTACGAATCTGGTGGGTCTTCATGAAAATTCAGAGACCTATGGTGATAAAGGTGAAAGTCTGGAGCTATCTGAACAAACTACATCTCCAAGCTCATCCGATGTGATCAGTCTGAATACGGGAGAGCGCATATTTTTTAAGGTTCGGATGAATGAGAAAGAAGAGACCGTGGTATGTTGGGGATGCGCTGCAAGATCCATCACTGTGGAGAGACGGAGATTTATTGAGCTTTTGATCCGTTCCAACACAGAATTACCCGATGAGACACAGCCTGTTGTATATGAGAATGATAGGGAGCAGTATTTGACTGAATTGGGTCTCTGGCTTAGAGAGCAGATCGAAGAACCAACCAAGCAGGAATCTGAAACGGTTCCTGATCGCTTTGTGGTACCTGCAGATTTGAATACTGAGAAAATTCTGTTCTTGCTGCAAGGAGACACGCCGGATGCACATCGTTTACGATCCAAGGAACTCAACAAGCTGCTTGAGAGTTATTTTGGCGAGGAGATTGTATTGATTCCTTTGGGGGAGCAAGAGTGGGTTTTCATGGGTGATAAAGAAATTGTTACAGAAGAAGCCGAGGAAGATACACCGGATGCCCAAAAGGATTCACTGAACGCTTTTTGCCTTGGGTTACATGAACTGGTTGCCAGTGAGTGGGCTGGAGTGTTCCATCTGTCTGCATCCCTGCCGTGCATACCCGCAGAACAATTAGTATCAGTTACAGCGCTTCTTAAAGAAAGTGTGCAATTGGGGAGAGCATTCCATGTTACGCAGCATATTCATCTCCCATGGGATCTGCATCTCGAACGGTTGGTAGCGAGTATTCCAGATGAACAACGGATACGATTTATACAGGAAACAGGCAAGGACACGGTAATCTTAAATGATAGTGAGACTCTTGCTACGTTAGAAACCTTTTTTAGCCTGGACTGTAATGTGAGCGAGACAGCCAAACGGCTTTTCATTCATCGTAATACGTTGGTTTATCGTCTGGACAAGATCAAACAGGAGATTGGATACGATGTGAGGCACTTCGAAAGTGCTGTTCTAGTGCAGTTTTTGCTGCTTATGTACAAAGTGACGAAAAAGCATTGATATTTTTGTGCAGTTTGCGAATAGTCAAACCTCATACAGATAGGGTAATATAAAAATACAAATTGTATTCGATTACAAAATGATCTCTGAGGAGGCAACAATCATGGCTGGAGTACGTTTAGAGCATATTTTCAAAAAATACCCGGGTTCTGATAAAGCAACTGTAGTTGACATTAACCTGGACATTAAAGATAAAGAATTTCTGGTATTGGTAGGTCCGTCCGGTTGTGGTAAATCAACAACACTGCGTATGATCGCAGGCCTTGAGGAAATTTCTGAAGGTAAACTCTATATCGGTGACCGTGTCGTTAATGATGTTGCACCTAAAGACCGCGATATCGCGATGGTATTCCAATCCTATGCCTTGTATCCGCATATGAGCGTATATCAAAACATGGCGTTTGGTTTGAAATTGCGTAAGGTTAAAAAAGACGAGATCGACAAACGTGTACGTGAAGCAGCTAAAATCCTGGATATCGAGCATTTGCTTGAGCGTAAACCTAAGGCATTGTCCGGTGGTCAACGTCAGCGTGTCGCTCTAGGACGTGCGATTGTCCGTGATCCACAAGTCTTCTTGATGGATGAGCCTCTCTCCAACTTGGATGCTAAACTCCGTGGTCAGATGCGTGCGGAAATCACTAAACTGGCTAAACGTTTGGAAACAACAGTTATCTACGTAACGCATGACCAGATCGAAGCAATGACGATGGGTGACCGGATCGTAGTTATGAAGGATGGTATCATCCAACAAGCAGCTTCTCCGGAAGAGTTGTATAACCTGCCGGCTAACCTGTTCGTAGCTGGTTTCATCGGTTCCCCGACAATGAACTTTATCTCGGGTAAACTGGCTGAGCAAGGTGCTAACCTGCACTTCGTAGCTCCAGGCGTGGACGTTGAAATCCCGCAAGGTAAAGCACAAGTGTTGAAATCTAGAGGATACATTGGCAAAGAAGTCATTCTGGGTGTTCGTCCAGAAGACATTCACGAAGAGCCAGTATTCCTGGAAGCATCCCCGAACTCTGTATTCTCTACTCACGTAGATGTAACAGAGAACCTGGGTCACGAAATGCTCCTCTACTTGAGCGGTGTAGGTAACGATACTACAATCGCACGTGTAGATGGACGTTCTAACACTCGTGATGGTTCCACAGTTAAAATGGCCATCGACATGAACAAAGTTCATATCTTTGACAAAGAGACTGAAGTGAACGTACTTCTTCAAGACTAATATTACTGGGATTCATCGGTGACGATGGAATCTGACAGTTAACGCAATTATACATTGTAATGAGAGCCCCTTCCGTTATTGCTGGAAGGGGCTTTTTTTAAAAAATTAATGAATTCTATAATATTCAGCGGGGCAAGGATTAACAATTACCTGATAAACAACCGCTAAACCATCCATGTAGTATCCCCAATGGGTACTTGATCAGAAGGTTTTTTCTTACTAATGGTTGTCGGAGGCTACGATTGCATTCATCCCGGAATTCATTTAAGATTATTTGAAGGTCTGTCTTCATATATCTGAGAGAACCGACTGTTGGAAGGGTATGCATTCTGTACCCCATGTTGTGAATGCGCTAATAATGGAAAGAACTGATACACGATCTGAATTACATAGAGGTACAGCGAATGCTGAAAGGAAGAGACAAATGGCGAAAAAAGTGAAAGTATCCGAATTGGTACAGCAGTTTCAGTTGGAGGTTGTTTCTGGATCTCACGGATTGAAAAGAGTCATTACGGTAGATGATCTGAACCGTCCTGGTCTGGAAATGGCCGGTTATTTTGAATACCATCCTCAAGAACGGGTACAGCTACTTGGAAGAACGGAGTTAGCTTTCTTTGCAATGTTACCCGAGCAAGAGCGGCGTGATCGTATGCAACGTCTTTGTACGGAAGAGACGCCTTGTATCGTTGTAACGCGCGGACTTGAAGTCCCGCAAGAGCTGATTGATATCAGTGAAGAACGGGATCTGGCTGTATTGCGCAGTAATATGGCAACAACAATTCTGTCCAGCCGGATTACCGGATTTTTGGAAGGCAAATTAGCACCTACTGCCACGATTCATGGTGTACTGTGTGATGTATACGGGGTTGGGATGTTGATTACAGGTAGTAGCGGTATTGGTAAGAGTGAAACAGCACTTGAACTGGTTAAACGTGGACACCGACTGATTGCCGATGATGCGGTAGAGATCCGCCAAACGTCAGATTTTCAGCTTCACGGTACTGCACCTGAATTGATCCGCCACTTGCTCGAAATTCGAGGTGTCGGTATTATCAACGTCATGACATTATTCGGAGCCGGTGCAGTTCGGAATAACAAGCGGATTACCCTGGTTGTACGTCTGGAAGCATGGCAGCAGGATAAACAATACGATCGTCTGGGTCTGGACGAAGAGACTACACGTATCATTGATACCGATGTGCCTCTCGTTACGATTCCTGTTCGTCCGGGACGGAACTTGGCGGTTATTATTGAAGTAGCCGGAATGAACTATCGTCTGAAACAGATGGGTCTTAATGCTGCACTGCAATTCACGAACAAGCTGACAGCAACCATCTCGGAAGATATGGAAGACATGGATTAAGAAACATTTTATACAAGGACATGAAGATAAATGGTTGACGTGTACTGCTTCTCTGGAGGCGCAGGGCATGCCAACCATTCGTCATGCGTGTGATTGATCGAATAAATAGGAGTGTGAATGAATGGATACATTATTACTGTTGAACCCGATTGCGTTCTCTATTGGAGCGTTAAAGGTTCACTGGTACGGGCTTATTCTTGGTGCCGCGGCACTTATAGGACTGCTGCTCGTGATCCGGGAGGGCAAACGCTACAATATCCCACAGGAAGTGTTCATGGACATGGTCCTGCTGGGTGTGCCTTCTGCCATCATTGGTGCCCGCATCTACTATGTCGCATTTAAGTGGGAAGATTACAAGGATAATTTCTGGGATGTCTTTAAAATATGGAATGGCGGTATCGCCATCTATGGTGCCCTTATTGGTGCAATCATCTGTGCAGTTATTTTCTTCCGTCGTAAAGGCTATAACTTCTGGCGTATGGCCGATATCTGTGCGCCTGGACTGATTGTTGGACAGATGATCGGACGTTGGGGGAACTTTGTGAATCAGGAAGCCTATGGCGGTCCTGTGGAAGAATCATTTTTGAGAGACAAGCTTCATCTGCCAGACTTTATTGTGAATCAAATGAACGTAGAAGGCGTATTCCATCATCCTGCGTTTTTGTATGAATCAGTATGGAGTCTTGCTGGTCTAATCTTGCTGCTGATTCTGCGTCGTCAGAAATTCCTGCGTTCAGGTGAACTGTTCATGTCCTATTTCATCTGGTACTCTATCGGTCGTTTCTTCATTGAAGCTTTGCGTACGGACAGTCTGGGCTTCCAGGCTCCGCAATGGGTCGCTTCATTAGTGAACGGGCTGTGGTCTCCAATGACTGTGATGGGCTTCGAACAAGGATATCTTGATCCTGCTTATGGCAACGTAAGAATCTCGCAACTGCTCGCTATTGGTATCATTATTGTTGCTGTTGTATTCATAGTGGTGAGAAGAGTGACAGGTAAAGCCGATGTTCGTTACAGTGATCCGATTGTATCGTCCAAAGTTACCTCTGATGATATGGAACATACGGGAACAGTTGTTGGCAAAGAGAGTAAGTTAACACCTCCAGCCAAAGATGACCCGAAGCAAGTTGATGATAAAAAGGAGTAATGCAACATGATTGACACGGTATTGTTCGATCTGGATGGAACCATTATTGATACCAATGAGCTGATTATCAGCTCATTCCAGCATGTCATGGGGGGATGGGAGCATTCAGCTCCATGGACACGAGAACAGATCATTCCGCATATGGGTGGCACACTGGAGCAGCAAATGCGTACCTTTTCTGGACAAGAGGAAGTCTCTGAGTACGTGAAAGGTTATCGTGCCTATAATGATATCCATCATGAAGCGATGGTTAGACCTTTTCCACATGTCATTGAGGTAGTAGAGGCGTTGCATCAGGCTGGCATTGTGATGGGTGTGGTCACAACCAAAATTCGTCCATCTACATTAAAGGTGCTGGAACGTTTTGACCTACTGAAATATATGAAGACGATTGTGACCGTGACTGATGTGACGAATCCGAAGCCACATGCTGAGCCTGTGTTGAAAGCAATGACGGAACTGGGTGCAGATCCTGCTAAAACGTTGATGGTTGGTGATAGTCCGGTGGATATCCAATCGGCTCAAAATGCGGGTGCACTCTCGGCGGGGGTTGCATGGTCTCTTAAAGGAGAAACAATCCTGAACGGATATGGCCCCGATCACATGTTGCACGACATGAGAGACTTGTTAGAACTCATCCGTATTGAAACGGGTCGTTCATGAGAAAAGTAACCCGCTATCCGGTAGAGGACCAGAATGCACTTTGGCATATCTACAAGACAGTGAGTCCGTGGAAGGGCATTCGTAATTTTATCTGGATCCAGTTGTCACGTTACTGTCCGATCCTATCGGTGAAGAACTGGATTTATCGCCGAATGCTGGGGATGAAGGTGGGAAAACACACGGCCTTTGGCCTGATGGTGATGGTGGACGTGTTTTTTCCGGAGAAAATAACGGTCGGCGAAAACTCGGTCATCGGTTACAACACAACAATTCTCGCTCATGAGTATCTCATTAAGGAGTACAGGCTCGGTGAGGTGATTATCGGGGAAAATGTACTGATTGGTGCCAATACAACGATTCTGCCTGGGGTAACCATAGGGGATGGAGCGGTTGTAGCTGCTGGAGCTGTCGTACATAAGGATGTTGCACCAGGAGCTTTTGTTGGAGGTAATCCACTACGTGACTTATCCCGTGCGGCAGCTTCTACGGAAGAGACTGTCTTTAACACGGATGATTCTTCTCAGGGTAGTGTACATTAAATCCACAACGTAATGAAAGAAGATGGGTTGAAGTAAAAAGCTGCTTATGGCAGCTTTTTTCGTATATAAATACCGATGGGTGAGGGTAACGGTGCGAATATAAAACGAGATGCCGATCCAAGGGCAATCAAGCTTCGGTATTGTTGACGGTAGTGCGGATTTCATGTTATCATATCCCATATCCTTTAGTTTGTTAGCACTTTACCATGTGAAAGTATTGTTGGAGAAATTAAACGTGATAAAGGTTGAACTAAACCAATAGTTAAAAGCTTGTGCAGCAATACGTTGATTCAGGGTTACAAGATAGAATGGGGATTTGCACTACATAAATCCTGTTGAAATAGAATGAGCACCACTCTTAAATTACTGACTCGGGGTGAATAATACCAATGTCCAAACCAAAAGGATTTGAAAAACCGACCGGATTTCGCGACTATACACCACATGTAGTATCCAAGCTGCGTACGATTGAGCGGAATGTACTAGAATGTATGGAACGCTGGGGTTACCGTCAGATCATCACACCAACGATTGAATATTACGACACGGTAGGTGTAGCCAGCTCTACATCGGATCGCAAATTGTTTAAATTATTGAACAGCCGGGGAACCACCCTGGTGCTCCGATCGGATCTAACGGCTCCGATTGCACGTGTCGTTTCGTCCATGCTCAAAGATGAGCAATTGCCACTGCGTCTGTCCTATCATGCGAACGTATTTCGTTCGATTGAAGAGGAAGCTGGACGCGAGGCGGAGTTCTTCCAGACAGGGGTGGAGCTGGTTGGAGATGACTCACCTGAGGCGGATGCAGAAGTTGTTGCGCTTGCGATTGCCTCTTTGCAGGCAGCGGGCGTATCTTCTTTTAAAATAGCGATGGGTCATATGGGATTCCTGAACGGATTACTGGAGGAAGTGATTCCAGGCCAGACAACGGAGCAGGAGCAATTGAAGGAAGGGCTGCTCGGACGTGATTATGTCGGCTATCGCCAGTCCATCGAAGCATTGAACCTGGAACCCAAGTTGAAAGAACAGCTTGAAGCGATTCTGCGTCTGCGCGGTGGCAAGGAAGTCTGCACACATGCGGTAGAGCTAAGTTCAAGCGCTGAAGCAGCACAGTCGATTGCGCATCTGTGTGCAGTATTCGAAGTGTTGGAAGCGTACGGTGTATCCGAACATGTACTGATTGATCTGACGATGATCGGGGATTTCTCCTATTATACGGGCATGACGTTTGAAGGATATGCAGCAGAACTGGGATCTCCGGTATGCAGCGGCGGGCGGTATGACAATCTGTTACAACAATTCGGGCGTTCGTTGCCAGCTACAGGGTTTGCACTGAAAACCAACCGGATTATTGATGGCGTTCACGGTATTACCATTGAAGAGAAGAAACCGATACTTATCCAATATAGCCCGAAACGTCGGGCCGAGGCACTGACAGAAGCGGCAAGATTACGCAGTCTGGGACAAAATGTAGTGACACTCCTTCTTCCTGAAGACGGGGCTGGAGCAAGTGCTGTATCTACTGGAGCAACAACCGTTCAGGCTGAGCAGGTTATTACTTACGGATCTGAAGAAGGAGGACGCTGAGATGTCGGATATTCTGAAGGTGGCCATGCCGAAGGGCCGAATCTATAAAAAAGCCTCCAAATTGTTCCGTGAAGCGGGGCTGGATATTCCAGAAGACGTGGATGATACACGCAGATTGGTCATTGAAGTACCGGAAGCGGGAATGGAATTCATCATGGCGAAGCCAGTAGATGTTCCAACGTACGTGGAGTACGGTGTTGCTGATATCGGAATTGTTGGTAAAGACGTGCTGCTGGAGGAAAATAGGGATGTGTACGAACTGTTGAATCTGGGAATCGCCCAGTGCCGTATGTCTGTAATTGGACTTCCCGACTGGAAGCCAGGCATTCAGCAACGTGTTGCAACGAAGTATCCGAGGATCGCTTCACAGTATTTTCGGGAGCAGGGGCAGCAGGTTGAGGTGATCAAGCTGAATGGTTCCATTGAGCTTGCGCCCTTAATTGGTCTGGCAGACCGGATCGTCGATCTGGTGGAGACTGGTCAGACGCTGCGCGAGAACGGATTGGTGGAGATGACAGGTATTCTGGACATCACCAGCCGTCTTATCGCCAACCGGGTAAGTTATCGAATGAAAAACGCACGAATCCAGGCTTTGTGTGATGCACTTCAGCAGGTTATTCCGGCATCGAATGAGATATCGGCGGGAAGCCTTCGGGGATAAATTACCGATAAGCAAGGACTGCAAGGCAGCAAGGAACGGGAAATATACAAACGGAATAACCAAAGAATGAAACGATAGAAGTAAGGAACGAGGAAAACGAGAAACAAATCGGCCATATAAGGTAGGTATTACAGGGGATGAGGAGGTTGTACGTATGAAAATTGTACCTGCACGTGAGTTTGATCTGAAGCGTGAAGTGGAGTATGGCACGCCAGAGCAAAATGAAACGGTACGGCGTATTGTCAGCGACATTCGCCGTGAGGGTGATGCGGCACTGCTGCGTTACACGGAGCAGCTGGACCGCACGAAGCTGACGGCCGCGGAATTGCGCGTGCCGCAGGAAGAGCTGCAGGCGGCTTATGCAGCCGTGGAGCCATCCTTTGTGACGGCGATTCGGCAAGCCGCCACCAACATTCGTGCGTTTCACGAGAAACAGAAACGAAACTCGTGGATGGATTGGCAGCCGGACGGCAGCCTGCTGGGCCAGGTCATCCGACCGCTGAAGCGGGTCGGGGTCTATGTACCTGGCGGCAAAGCAGCGTATCCATCGTCTGTGCTGATGAATGTGATTCCGGCACAGGTGGCAGGCGTGCCGGAGATTGTTCTCGTGACGCCGCCGTCTACCAACGGTGGCGAAGGCATTAACCCGTACATTCTCGTGGCTGCCGCGGAAGCAGGCGTGAGCGAGATGTACCGGGTTGGCGGCGCTCAAGCCATCGCCGCCCTCGCTTACGGCACGGAGAGCATTGCCCCGGTCGACAAGATCTGTGGACCGGGCAATATTTACGTGGCGCTCGCGAAGCGCGAGGTGTACGGTGCGGTCGATATCGATAGCATCGCCGGGCCGAGTGAGATTGTGGTGCTCGCCGATGATACGGCGAATCCGGTGTATGTCGCCGCCGACCTGTTGTCGCAGGCGGAACATGACGAGATGGCATCGGCCATTCTCGTCACGAATTCGGCCGCGCTGGCGGAAGCCGTGCAGGGCGAAGTGCAGCGGCAGCTTGAAGTGCTGCCGCGGCGTGATATCGCTGCTGCTTCGGTAGAGCAGTATGGCGCGATTATTGTGGTCGATTCCATCGATGAGGGAATCGATGTGGTGAACCGGCTCGCACCGGAGCATCTGGAGATCATGGTGCAGGAGCCGATGGCTTACGCTGGCCGGATTGAGAATGCCGGTGCGATCTTCCTCGGCCCGTACAGCTCGGAGCCGGTAGGGGATTATTTTGCCGGACCGAATCATATTATTCCGACCAATGGAACGGCGCGATTCAGTTCGCCAGTGGACGTGGACGATTTTATCAAGAAATCCAGTCTGATCTATTATAGTAAAGAAGCGCTGCTGCAGAACGGAGCGGCTATTATAGAGTTGGCCCGGCATGAGGGTCTTGAAGGGCATGCCCGTGCAATCGCTGTACGGTTAGAAGAGGAAGGAAAGGCGGAATCGGACAATGGATAAGCAAAATAACGGTGTGGAACTTGAAAACAAAGGTGCAGTGCGCCAAGCAGAGGTTGACCGCAAAACGAACGAGACCAATATTCAATTGGCCTTTAATGTAGATGGAACAGGACAATCCACGATTGAAACGGATGTACCTTTTCTGAACCATATGCTGGATCTGTTCACGAAGCACGGACAATTCGACCTGAATGTACAGGCCCGTGGAGATATTGACATTGACGATCATCACACGGTTGAAGACATCGGCATCTGTCTCGGACAGACGTTGCGAGAAGCATTGGGTGACAAACGCGGTATTAAGCGTTATGCCAGTGTTTTTGTACCGATGGACGAGGCACTCGCTCAGGTTATTATTGATGTGAGCAACCGACCTCACTTTGAATACCGTGCAGAATACCCTTCCCAACAGGTAGGCAGTTTCTCCACGGAGCTGGTACATGAATTCCTGTGGAAATTGGCGCTGGAAGCTCGGATTACGTTGCATGTCATTGTGCACTATGGTCAGAACACCCACCACATGATTGAAGCGATCTTTAAGGCATTGGGACGTGCACTGGATGAAGCAACGATGATTGATCCGCGTGTAACGGGCGTGCCTTCCACGAAGGGAGTGCTGTAGACGATGGCGATTGCAATTGTCGATTACGGTATGGGTAACCTGCACAGCGTCGGCAAAGCGGTCGAACGTCTTGGCTACGAAGCGCTGGTCACGGGTGACCGGGAAGAGATTCTTGGCGCAGATGGTGTCATTCTGCCAGGCGTAGGTGCTTTTGGTGATGCGATGGTTCATTTGCGGGAGAGTGGACTGGATACGGTGGTGAAAGAAGCCGCTGCAGGGTCCAAGCCACTGCTCGGTATCTGTCTGGGGATGCAGTTGTTGTTCAGCTCAAGTGAGGAGCATGGCGAACATGAGGGACTGGATATATTGCCAGGTAAAGTGGTGCGTTTTGCACCCGGAGAACTGAAGGTTCCTCATATGGGATGGAACCGTCTGGAATTCCTGCACGCGGAAAATCCGCTATTTACGGGGCTTGAGGCAGGTCACGTCTATTTCGTGCATTCCTATCATGCGCTTACGGACAACAGGGACGATCTGCTGGCGGTAACGGATTACGGACATCCGGTGACAGCCATTGTAGGCAGAGGATCCAACTTCGGCATGCAATTCCACCCGGAGAAAAGCGGAGAGCTTGGCATGAAGCTGCTCGGCAACTTTTTGGCTCTGACAGGAGCGCCTGTACAACGGTAAAACAATCATCTCTTCTTAACTATAGAAAGCGTACAAATCTAATTCATATTCAGGAGGCCTTGTATGTCATCTTTTATCCTATATCCGGCGATTGATATCCGGGACGGCAAATGTGTAAGACTGGTGCAGGGAGATTATAATCAGGAGACCGTGTACAACGATGACCCGGTTCAAGTGGCTCTATCCTGGGAGAAGCAAGGCGGTACATATGTGCATCTGGTGGATCTGGATGGTGCCAAAGCAGGTCATCCTGTTAACGATGAGCTGATCGGTCGCATTGCCTCGGCTGTGAACGTACCTGTTCAGGTAGGCGGCGGACTTCGTACAGTAGCGGATGTAGAGCGATTGCTGGGTCTGGGTGTTAGCCGGCTGATCATTGGAACAGCGGCCATTGAGGATCGTGCTTTTACAGAGGAAGTACTGGGACGTTACGGCGACAAAGTGGCAATTGGCATCGACGCTCGTAATGGTTACGTGGCAACCCGCGGATGGCTTGAAACATCGGAAGTACAGGCAGAGGTACTCGCGAAGGAATTGGCGGCGTATGGGGCAGAAACGTTTATCTTTACGGATATTTCCCGTGATGGTATGATGCAGGGTCCTAATGTGGAAGCGATTGTGTCTCTAGCCAAGGCAAGCGGACGGACCGTTATTGCTTCCGGTGGTGTGAGTGTAATGGATGATCTGCTTCGTCTGAGTCGTCACGCCGATGATGGTGTTGGTGGAGCGATCGTGGGTAAAGCACTGTATACAGGAAGCATCGATCTGTCTGAAGCGGTACGTGCAGTAAATAAGTAAGGGATATTCGGATAGAGAGGAAGAGGTAGCATGCTGGCAAAAAGAATCATCCCCTGTCTGGACGTGAAGGACGGCCGGGTCGTCAAAGGCGTCAACTTCGTCAATCTCCGCGATGCGGGTGATCCGGTAGAGCTGGCGGCGCTATATGACCGCGAAGGCGCGGACGAATTGGTATTTCTCGATATCTCCGCTTCGGTAGAAGGTCGCGAAACGATGGAAGAAGTCGTGCGGCAGACGGCTGGCGAGATTGCTATTCCCTTTACGGTAGGTGGAGGCATCTCCAAGGTGGAGGACATGAAGCGGATTCTCCGGGCAGGAGCGGACAAAATTGCAGTGAATACAGCAGCGGTACTTAATCCGCAGTTGATTGCCGATGGTGCACGCCGCTTTGGCTCGCAGTGTATCGTGGTAGCGATCGATGCCAAGTATAACGAAGCTTGGGGCGAGTGGGAGGTCTATACACATGGTGGACGTAAACCCTCCGGCATCAAGGCGTTGGAATGGGTTAAACAGGCTGAGAGCTTGGGCGCGGGAGAGATTCTGCTAACCAGTATGGACGCGGACGGAACAAAAGACGGTTTCGATCTGAAGCTGACAGCCGCGGTATCTGAATCTGTGCGTATACCAGTCATCGCATCGGGCGGTGCGGGCAAGGAATCTCATTTCTATGATGTATTCACCACGGGCAAAGCGGATGCAGGTCTGGCCGCAACGATTTTCCATTACAAAGAAATCGCCGTACCGGCGTTAAAACAACATTTGAGAGAACAAGGGGTGGAGATCCGTGACTAAAGTGAGCGATGAAATCAAGGAACAGTTGTCCTTGGAACAGGTTGTGGAACACATTCGTTGGAGTGATGGTTTGGTTCCTGCCATTGTGCAGGATGTGGATACTCGAGAAGTTTTGATGATGGCTTATATGAATCGCGAATCACTGAAGTTGTCGCTTGAATCCGGTGAAACCTGGTTCTGGTCACGCTCGCGTCAAGAGCTGTGGCATAAAGGGGCAACATCTGGCAACGTGCAGACCATTACTTCCCTGAAATATGATTGTGATGGTGATACCTTGTTGGTTGAGGTCAAGCCGAACGGTCCTGCCTGCCATACAGGTGCGGTAACATGTTTCCATAATGAGATCATTGGTTTGCCAGAGAAATCGACAGACAAGGCTCCGGATAAAGCCGGTGAGGCATCTGCTTCTGCAAATTCGGATTCCGAAAGTCGCTTTGAGGTATTGGCTGAACTGGAGTCCGTTATTGCAGAGCGTGAACGTGAACGCCCTGAGGGTGCATATACAACCTATTTGTTTGATAAAGGTGTAGATAAAATATTGAAAAAAATCGGTGAAGAAGCGTCCGAGACGATTATCGCCGCCAAAAATAAAGATAATGACGAGCTTCGCCTGGAAGTCAGTGACCTGATGTATCACCTGCTCGTCCTGTTACAAGAGCGCAAGCTGCCACTGGACGACATTATGTCAGAGCTGAGCCGCCGTCATGAACGGCCTCGCCGCGATTAGGAGGCGAGTTTCGTGCGTATAGACTACCATACACACCATGAGCGGTGTGGACATGCCGTTGGCAAACTGGAAGAGTATGTACAGCGTGGTGTGGAGATTGGACTATCCCAGATTGGATTGTCCGATCACATGCCATTGCTGCATGTCGATCCAGCTCAATATTATCCGGAAATGGCGATGCCTATGGATGAACTGCCGCGTTATGTAGAGGAGTGTTTCTCCCTGAAAGAACGTTACCGTGGGCAGATTGACGTACGTGTTGGTCTGGAAGGTGACTATATTGAAGGCTGGGAAACAGAGATTCGTGCAATCATTGAGCGTTATCCTTGGGATTATGTGATTGGCTCCGTTCATTTCCTCGGGGAATGGGACATTACGGATTTTCGCCAGACCCATCACTGGGAGGGCAAAGACATCCTTGAAGTATATCGTCAGTACTATGATGCCGTGAGTAAGGCAGCTACGACGGGCCTGTACGACATTATGGGCCATACGGATGTCATTAAACGGTTCGGCTATGTTCCTTCAGAGGAGCAAACAGAAGAACGTATCTCACTGGAGAACGCAGCGCTGCAGGCTATTGCAACAAGTGGCTGCGCCATGGAGCTGAATGCTTCCGGGTTATCGAAGCCTTGCGCCGAGATGTTCCCTAGTCGCAGAATGCTGACGGAGGCCATTCGATTGGGCATTCCATTAACCATGGGTTCTGATGCGCATGATCCACTGAAGCTGGGGGATTATTTGCCTGAAGCTGAAGCACTTTTACATGAGTTGGGCTGTACGGAAGTCGCTGTTTTTGAAGGCCGTCATCGCTCGTTCATTCCTTTAAATGTAGAAGCCAGTGGAGTATAATGAGGGTAGGAAATAACCTTTTAGATAAGGGATTATATAGGGGCTTCAACCCTCGGGAGGGCATTATGCAGCATTCGTTACGTATTTTTTCCGGTTCATCGAACCCTAAGCTGGCAGAACAAGTATGTGACAAGCTGGGTGTACAACTGGGCAAGATCAAGCTGTCCAGGTTCAAGAGCGGAGAAATATACGTTCATTATGAAGAAACGATCCGTAATTGTGATGTGTTTCTGGTACAGTCGTTGTCTCATCCGATCAATGAGCTGTTTGTCGAGCTGTTGGTGATGATTGATGCCGCAAAGAGGGCTTCAGCACGCACTGTGAACATCATTGTTCCGTATTATGGTTATGCGCGTCAAGAGCGTAAATCTGCTCCACGGGAGCCGATCTCGGCCAAGATGGTAGCCGATGTATTAACTACGGCTGGCGCCAATCGCGTGGTAACGATCGACCTGCACGCAGCGGCCATTCAGGGATTCTTCAACATTCCAGTTGATCACATGACATCGCTGGATCTGATTAGTGATTATCTGTTGAGCAAAGGTATTGAGAACCCTGTCGTTGTGTCCCCTGATGCGGGAAGAGCATCAATGGCAGAGAAGCTGGCCAATCGTCTGGATTCCCCGTTTGCCATTATGATCAAGAAACGTCCAAGCCATAATGAATCCGTGATTACCCATGTCATTGGTGATGTAGAAGGACGGACCCCGATTATTATTGAGGATCTGATCGACACCGGAACAACCATTCTGAATGTGGTGGAAGGGTTGAAGGAACGCGGGTCCAAAAACGTATATGTATGTGCAACTCACGGATTGTTCTCCGATGGAGCAGTAAGTAAGTTGAATCACCCGTCAATTGAAGAGGTGGTAGTTACGGATTCGATCGCACTGCCAGATGACCACCCCGAATGCTTCAAAGTGTTACCTGTTGCGCCAATGCTGGCTCGCGCCGTACGCATTATTGTGGATGGTGGCTCCATGGCCACATTGTTTAAGGATTCTGGCATTTAGTGCATCGAGGATATAACGGTGTGCTGCCAGATAAAGTGTTCCGTGTCTGAGTTGTTGTCTGCTCAGCACGGTTTTTTTGTTTTGGCTCTTGGAATTCAATTCTTGCATTGCTGCTCCGAGGCATGTGCTATAATAACATAAAATCAGTTATGATAGCGTTATCATTATAGTATTCAGCCCTCAAGGTGAGATGGATGCTGAACAGTAGAACCACGGCTGAGAACATTGGCATCGTGGAGTGAGGAGTGGGGTCTATTGTCTCGTAATTGGTACTACCGGTTACTGTTCTCTTATTTCCCAATTTTTTTTCTTACGGTGACCATACTCATTTTCATCGCGTTTGTTTTCATCAATGACATCTCTAAAGAGGAAACAAAAAAAGCAGACCGGATCTCCTCCAGTTATATGATAGACACGGTGGATCGTACAATCAGGGGGATTGAACTATCCATTTTGGAAACGGTACAGAGTCAGCAGGCATACAGACTCTATTTTAGTAACAGAAACCAGAACAGCTCGGACACAGTGTATGCAATTGCACAGAGTTTACGGGAGCTAACGAATTCGTCCTCATGGATTCAATCCATCTATCTATATGACAAGCGAAATAAACATGTTCTGACCGTAAGTGGCTCCAGAGAAGCGGAAGGTTTCTCGGATAAGGCATGGATTGACCAGATGGGTACCGGTTCTATCGGTTCAGGGTGGCAACCTGTCCGGGAATTCGATACGGACTCTTCTCAACGTACCCCGATTCGCGTATTAACCGTGAACAAGGACATGCCTTTGCCTTTTGGCTCTCAGGGCACATTGGTCATTAATATCAAGATGAGCAGTATTGAACAGAGCGTAGATAGTATGGTTAATGGTCAGCTCTCATTCCTGACGATTACTGATCGGGAAGGTAAGGTTGTGTATAATGCACACTCGGACCAAGAGGGCTCGATAGATGGTCAGGAACTGAACAGGCTATCATTAGAAAGACTGGGATGGACCATATCCAGTGGAATCAAGGCCGGTAACTTATTTGGCTGGGTATCTGTCGTGTCTTATGTATGGGTAATCATTGCGATTGTGACGGTTATCTGTGCAATTGTGTATATCGTGTATATTACTCGTCGTAACTATAAACCCATTCAGATCATCATGAACCGAATTGAGTCTCATCAGATTCGAGCGTTTGAACACTCGGGGGCTCGTACGGATGAGATGAAGATGATTGACGGTGTACTTGAGAATCTGATTAATCACATGATGGATTATGACAAGAAAAGCAGGGAAAATATACTCATGCAGCGCAGTAAGTTGTTCAATGCCCTATTGCACGGTGAACACATCGAAAATGCAGAAGAGCAATTAACAGAGCTCTCTCCACTGAATGACGTGCATGAATCGTCACGCTTTATCGTTGTTGTTGGAGAGATTAATCGTTATGAGAAGGGGTTCCAGGAGAGGTATACGAGAGGTGAACAAAATACGCTGAAGTTTGCCTTGATGAATGTTTTGCAAGAGCTGTCACGTAATACCGGAGTACAATGCTGGACGGAATGGATTAGTGTAGATCAAATTGCAATCCTTTTTGTGTTCAAAGAACAGAGTAATAACAACTTGGACATGTCTGGTCAGATTCGGGTTGTAGCTGAGGAATGCAAATCTTGGGTGGAACAAAATCTGCGCATTTCCTTAAGCTTTGGCATTGGACCTATTGCTCAGGGAATCGGTGCAATAAGAAGTTCTTATGCGGCAGCAGAAGCGGTAATGCAACGTAAACTTTTGATGAACGGAGATGTCGGCCAAGCCGACTGCGGTGAACCACAGCATCCTTTGCTGGATACCTATACTTATCTGCAGATGATTGCGGACTTTGTTAAGCGGTTCCGGATGTCGAGTGGACAGTGGCGGGAACAGTTGGAGGAGATCTTTACCGCATTTGAACAGAACAAATTGCCGGATGACGAGATTCGTTCTCTGATTCAAGCCATGTTACAGATGCTCAGCCGAGAGGTGGCTATGATGTCGGAAGGGCTTCAGGAAGAGCTGTCTGAAGAAAACATCAACAGATGGTTAAGCGCTGTGGAAGAGGCAGAGACGCTTACGGATGTGAAAAGTCTTTTGTTCGATGGTCTGACGGACTTGTTCCGAACCTATGTAGCGGTAACGGAAACCAAGAGTTACAAAGCCATGGTCAACGAAATGAAAAATTATATTGAAGAACAGTTTGCGAATCCTGATCTTTCCTTGAAACATCTGAGCGACCGATTCCAGATTACGGGCAAACATGCGAGTTATTTGTTCAAGACAGAATTCAACATGAAGTTTGTTGATTTTGTTACAGAGCTTCGCATGAAGGAGACGGAGCAGCTTCTGCTCAATACCGATTACTCTTTGCAGGATATTGCCCTGAAGGTTGGGTATGCGAATGGAATTACATTAGGACGTGTATTTAAACGGGTAACGGGTATCACACCAGGAGATTATCGTCGTTTGAAACGAGAACATCGAGAACCCGAAGAGTAACGCAATGATGATCTTATTCTGAGATCTATAGATCAGGATAGCACAGGGTGAATTTCATGCAGTCACTTTCCACCAGGAGAGCAGGCTTGCAGAGGTTCTCCCTGTTTTCGTTGAACAGCTCTCTGCTGGGAGAAATTGATGCAACTGTTTTCGCAGGATAACAAGCTAATATTCCTGATTATCCCCGTTTACGAATATAGGCAGTGTGTGAAAATGGTTTATCCGAATGGGGACAGGCAGTTCTGAGTCGTAAGGTGTTGAGAGCCATCAAAGCCTAGAGCAGCATAGCTTTGGGAAAATAATCAGTCTGCGAAAATAGGCGTAGCATATAAACCATAATCCGTTTGTAAGCGCTTCCGAAACTGGTTTATTGCTAGAGTCCGCGAAGATGTGGAATACTCGGAGCAAGCCTTAAACATTCACGCAAAGTAAAAGGGGATGACAAAATGATTGGAAAAGCAACCAAGGGGAGTAAGAAGAAATGGATGGGTCTGGCACTTACAATGGTAATGGGAGTGTCCTTACTTGCGGGGTGCTCGTCTGCATCAGACAAAGAATCAGCAGAAGGCGGGGCAACAACGAATGGTGAGCGTGTTACTTTGAAAGTGGAGGTTTTCGATCGTGGTAACAGTCCTTCTCCACATACGATCACTAACAACTATTTAACTAAATTTGTTCAAGAGAAATTCGGCGATCCGAATAACATTGATGTGCAATTCGTACCTGTTCAACGTTCAGAAGAAACAACGAAGCTCAACGTGTTAATGGCCAGCCCCAGCGACGTTCCAGATATTGTGTTTGTATACGACTCCAGTGTGTTCTACCGTTATGCTCAGCAAGGTGGTCTAACTGAAGTGGGTGAACTTCTTAATGAACATGCGCCTAACTTAAAAGAATATCTCGGCGAAGACCTATTGAAATTTGGTCAGCTTGAAGGTCAGCAATTCGCTATTCCGGGTAAACGTGCCATTACTTCCCGCTACAATTCCTATATCCGTCAGGATTGGCTCGACAAGGTTGGAATGAAGGCTCCAACAACAACAGATGAGCTTTATGAAACGCTGAAAGCGTTTAAAGAGAAAGATCCGGGTAATCTGGGCAGCAAAAACATCCCAATGGGTATGGCACTTGCCCCAGCCCAGTATGAAACATTGATTTACTCATTTATTAAACCCGTACAAGATGGACTTACGTACAGTCAGCGTTACGAGCTACCATTGCATGATGGGTTCAAAGATGCGATGCAGTTCCTTAATAAGCTTTACAATGAAGGTCTGATCAGCAAAGACTTCAGTCTTGACGAAGAAAAAACGCAATTGGTCAAGGATTTCCAGAACGGTAATATCGGCTACATGTCTGAGGACGTAGGTCAGATTCTGTATGCAGATGGTATGCTTGATAATTTGTCCAAAAATGTACCGGATAGCAAAGTTGTAGCAGTTGACGCTTACACCAACCCGAATGTGGACAATAAACACATCAAATCACGCTATGGTAGCAACGGTATGTACATCATGATTCCAAAAAGCAGCAAACGTTCGGTTGAAGCAGTGAAATACCTGGACTGGATGGCTTCTGGAACGAACCTGCTAGAGATAAACACAGGTGTTGAAGGTGAAAATTTCGATATGGTTGATGGTGTTCCAGTTGTTAAAGATGATGCACCACAGGATGTCAAAGATCGTGTCTACAACGGTGGTGACATGGCCATTATTGCTAACGGTAAAGTTGTTGGAGATCAGGCAGCCAATGAAGCCGCATGGATTGCAGGCTTCCCAGAACGTAACCAAGAGCTGATGAGACAGTCCATTGATATTGCTAATACGGATACGATCGGCCCGGTTATCTTCAGCAAACCAATCGAAGCAGAATCTAAATATGGTACAGCGCTAAATGATAAGTTGAAAGTGCTTATTGTGAAAACTGCGATGGCTAAACCGGCAGACTTCGAAGCGGTATATGAAAAAGAAATGAATGATTTCATGTCACTGGGTGGCACAGAACTGAAGAAAGAGCTTGAAGCAGCACTTCAGTAAGCACTATTAAATAAACAGATTCATCTTGTAATTACTAAATAAATATGTAATTCACTGCATAACTTTGGAAGGGACGTGTGCCGCCAGTATGGGCGGCACAGCCGTTTCTTGTTGATAGGAGGAAACCGATTTGACCATCACATACTTGAAAAGGTATTGGCAATTATACGCGCTCATCTCACTGCCCCTGATCTACTTCTTGATCTTTCGTTACGGCCCAATGTACGGGGTTCAGATCGCTTTTAAGGATTTCAACTTGTTTCAGGGCATTAACGGGAGTGAGTGGATCGGTTTCGATGCTTTCCGTGAAGTATTTGGAATGCGGGACTTCTACACCACATTACGAAATACCTTCATGTTAAATTTCCTCGACTTGCTTGTTTCGTTCCCTGCTCCAATTTTATTGGCCATCATGCTCTATGAAGTTCGTTTTAAATGGTTTAAAAAACTATCGCAAACGATTCTATACATTCCTCACTTTATCTCCTGGGTTATCATTGGGGGAATTGTATACCAATTGTTCGGCAATCAATCCGGTATGGTTAACGGTGTATTGGAGAGTTTGGGCTTAAATTCAATACCATTTTTGACAGAAAAAAATCCATGGCTTGTGACATATCTGTTCACAGGTGTCTGGCAGAGTGCAGGATGGGGTACCATTCTATATTTGGCGGCATTAACTGGCGTGAACAAGGAATTGTTTGAGGCTGCAGAGATTGACGGAGCTTCAAGACTGAAGAGAATCTGGCATATTACGTTGCCAAGTATTAAACCAACCATTGTGACCTTGCTCATTCTTAATCTCGGACATATGGTCAGCATCGGTTTTGATCGGCCTTATATCATTGGTAATACGGCCGTGCGAGAATATTCCGATGTACTCAGTACCTTTGTATACAGAGTTGGTCTTGAATCAGGACAATACACGCTGGCAACTGTCGTTGGACTGTTCCAGGCAGTGGTAGGACTCATATTCGTGCTAGGATCTAACTATATTTCAAAGAAAGCAACGGGTGAAGGTATTTTGTAGGTTGTAGATAAACGGAAGAGACGCCAATCGGCTTGTATGTATAGACCATCAGTAAAGGAGCTGTGCGCATATGAGTGAACGCACCTCAAATCGGATTTTTGATATCGTTAATATCTCCTTTATCAGTTTGTTTGTTATATTCTGTCTAGCTCCATTTTTGCATACCATTGCGATATCTCTAAGTTCTAACCGGGCTATTACTTCGGGAGAAGTGACCATTTTTCCTAAAGAATTTAACTGGAATGCGTATGTTCAAGTATTCTCTGATCAATCCATGCTATATTCACTGGGTTTTACGACTATTCTGACAGTGGTAACCACAGTGTTGTGCATGTTATTCACACTTGCTGCTGCATATCCGTTAACCAAGAAAAAATTGAAAGGGCGCAAGCTCTTCATGTATGTCATCATCATTACGATGTTCTTCAGTGGCGGGATGATTCCCGAGTATTTGCTCATTCGTGATCTCAATATGCTTAATTCAGTGTGGGCACTGATTCTGCCTGGACTGGTCAGTCCTTTTAACCTGATTATCCTGATCTCATTCTTCAGAGGTATTCCAGAAAGTCTGGAAGAATCAGCAGAAATTGACGGTAGCTCACATGTACACACGCTATTCAAAATCATACTCCCATTATCCATGCCTGTACTGGCCACATTAGCTCTATTCTATGCGGTTGGTCGCTGGAATGGATTCCAGGATTCCCTGTTGTATATTAATGATCCCAAGTTGTATCCGTTACAACTGAAGCTCTTCCAAATGGTTCAAAACAACATGGTGAGTGAGCTTACATTAATGGAAGGCGCTAACCGCACACCACTGACTCCGGAAAGTCTCAAGGCAGCTACAGTTGTTTTTGCAACGGTACCTATCCTACTGGTATATCCTTGGTTGCAAAAATATTTCGTCAGCGGTGCCATGCTTGGTGCGGTAAAAGGTTGATATAAACTACCGGGCAAGTACCAGCCTTTGGGAAGGAGAAGGAAAACAGATGCAGCACATAGATAAGGGAATATATTCGTTCTCCACATGCTGGAATATCCGAAAACATGATGTCGGAGAAAATATGATTCGGGAGATTGCAGATCTCGGCTTTCGCCGGGTGGAGCTAAATTATAATGTAACGAAAGAGATGCTCACGACGATTGAGCCCATGATTGAGCGTGGAGAGATCGGAATTTCTAGTGTCCACAATACCTTTCCACATGACCCTGATCCCGATTATGGTACGGATTCCATCCTGCTCGGTTTCGAAGATGAAGTGAAACGTAAGCGGGCGATCGAATTGCTGGTAGAGTCGGCTGAATATGCCCAGCGTTATGGGGGAGAAGCTGTTGTTGTACACCCCGGAGAGGTACCTTTCCCTGAGGATATCAGCAAAGATCTTGGAAAAATCTATAACGAGGAAGGTCCGGATTCACCGAAGTATCGCAGCAAGTGGGCTGAATTGATGGAGCGGCGGGAAGCCCTCAGTTCGAGGTATGTGGAGAAAATTATCGCCAGTCTGGATGAAGTGTGCAATCGGGCGGCAGCCAAAGGTCTGGATGTCCGTTTTGGCATCGAGACGAGATCCAGACCACAACAGATTCCTACCCTTGCTGAAGCCAAGACCATCATTACGGCCCTCAAAGGGGCCCCGGTTGGCATCTGGTACGATACAGGTCATGCCATCATGATGGATCGAATGGGCCTATATGACAGTGTGGGAGAAATGCAGGGGCTGATGGATGATATCGTAGGGGTGCATATTCATGAGACTCTCGGTCTCTCTGATCACTGGTGCCCGTATGTACACAGTAAGGATATGAATTTCTATGATGCCTATCTGCCGATGATCCGCCGTGCACAAGTGAAGGTGTATGAGTTGAAGTCTGCCTGTACGGCAGAAGAGATTCACGAGAGTCATGACTTGCTTATGAAGAAGCTTGGAGTGACAGAGTAGGCGTGGTGATGGGGGAAACAGTGGGCGTGTTCACAGCGTGTGTTCAACGACTTTTTCCTCAGTGACAAAGACCCGTAAATATGAAGTAAAACAAGCACGTATTTTCTAGCGACTTTAATCGGTATATGGTATATACTGACGAGAAAAAATGAACTCACCTACGGGCGGTGTGAGTATGCTTCCGTTCTGAATTGAAGGCGCTGAAGCAACATACTCCGCACATCGGGAGAATGCATTGGTATGGAGGGACTGCACATGTATAAACAGCTGGTGGAGAGTAATGACAGAGCGGTAGAAAGAGGCATATCCCGGCAGATGCTTGATCCTGAAAGCCGTTATTATGGAGGCACCATCGATCCCTATACAGGTGTTGCCTGGGTCAACCACACAACGGGCACGCCCACGGATATGTGTTACTGGGGGGCTGCGATCTCCAATCCGGACTCCATCTATTATCGGGATGAGGCGTTGTTAGATCGACTGCTGATAGCTACGGAATATGTACTCCGCTTCCAGCATGAAGATGGTTCAATATCTCCGGGCTGGACTAATTACCACTCCCCTCCAGACACTGCATTTGTCGTTGTGGGATATTCACAGTTGTATCAGTTACTTCAGCAACAAGAATGGGAGCCATTGCAACCTGTACTGACCAACATGAGGCTGTTTCTGGAACGCACGATTCCAACGATGCTTACAGGTGGTTGTCATACGCCGAATCATCGCTGGGTGCTATGCGCGGCGCTCGGTTCCCTGCATCAAATCTTTGGTCTGGAGGAAGCTGTGCAGCGCGCAGAGCAGTGGCTGGCAGAAGGCATGGATATTACACCCGATGGGGAGTGGACCGAACGAAGCAACGGAATATACAGCGCAGTTAGCGACATCATGTTAATTCATGCCGCACGCCTGCTCAATCGTCCTGAACTGCTGGAACCGGTGAGGCTTAATCTCCGCATGATGGTGTACCTGGTGCATCCTTCAGGTGAGATTGTTACAGATTATTCAGGGCGACAGGATCTGGGCAGTGTTCATGATCTGTCACCCTATTACCTACCGTATGCCATTCTGGCGCGGTTGGATGGTGATCCACTCTTTGCGGGGATGGCAGCCTGGGCGGGAGATACATTGACTGATCCGGGAGTGTGCTCGGTGAATACACTCATTCGGTTAATGCTTGAGCCTGAGCTTCAGCATCCGGATGAGGAACGTGATGCATTACCGAAGCAATACGAAGTTATGCTGAATGAACATTTTGTACGGGGAGACTATCTGGGACAGATGGATTCAGCAGGGCATCACGGACGGATCTCTCACAGTCGGATGCATACGGATTTTGGTGCTCCGGTAGCCCGAATTCGGGATGGTGCTACTAGCGTGACCATGATGACAGAAGTTCCTTCTTTCTTCGCGCTTCGTCATGGTGAGGTGCGTCTGCTGGCTGTGCAACTGGCTTCATACTTTAATCCGGGTTATGTCCCTATGCAGCACATGACCAGATTATCCGAAGGGTACCGTTTGACTGGTGAGCAGAAGAAAGGCTACTATGGTCCAGTTCCTGCGAATCTGTTACCGGAATCTGCTGCATCAGATATAAGTCCATGGTATTTGCTACCTCATCAGAATCGTCAGCTTACTCATGAGCAGACATTCCGTGTAGGCGCAGAAGTGCAACCAACGGAAAATGGATGGACCATGCATCTATCCGGGCAAGAACCGGAGGACATTATGATGCAGCTGTCCTTTGTATTCGGAAGCGAAGGTGAGTTGACCTGTGAGGACGCGATGGAAACAAGTGAGGGTCACTATTTGTGGAAAGGCGGTACGTTACGCTATACCTGCGGAGAAGACTGGCTAGAGATTACCGGGGGCGAACTTGGGCATCTGGCGGCAACGGTTCGTGAGGCAAAACTGCCGGACAAGTGCAAGGTTGTGCTGGTCAATTTCATGACACCGTTTGATAAAACCATTCATATTTCACTCTCGCCTTCGATGGCGTGAGTATGGAGTTATAACTTTAGAAGACCGAGCCTGCGGGCTTGGTCTTCTTTTTTTACGAATGATTACGGCGAACCGTTCGTTACATGCCCAATGATGTGCTCAATCCATGGAACTTCATGAATTTTGATATTTCAGGATACGTCTCATACTGTAGACTTGAACTATCATTGCAGTTGCTCCAGCGCAGTGTCGATGGATTTGGTGAATAGAGGATTATCTTTGGTATTGCTCCAGTAGACGATAAGGGCATTTCCTTTCTCATATAGAAAAGGGAACGTTGTGAAATGGGCATTTTCCATGTGCTTATTGAATTCTTTGGTCCCGTTAATGCGATCTTTCTCTGAATTGAAAATATAGAAATGTAAAAATTCAGGGCTATAAGGCTCTTCTTCCACTGGTACTTCAACGGAGTACACCTCAGGCACAACATCATTTAATTTTAAAGGATACCCGGTTATACCAAAGGACACTAAATTCAAGTTTTGAGACTCAAGCGCTGTTACTACTTCATCAAGTGTAAAATGATTATCATCATTTTTTATCTCTTCCGAACATCCATTCAAAGCAAACAAGCAGATTAAGATGAATATAAGTGGTCTAATTTTCGAGACCATCAATATAACATCTCCTAAAAAAATAATGATGTACCTTTATTTTTATAATTACACACGACATTCCGTGACCGACGGGATTGGACTAATGCAATACTGCAAAGAGATCTTGTGGCAAGTGAGTGAGGGAGTCTCTAGGCAAAAAAGGTATCCTTTTAATAAACAACGCTCCAAGGTGATATGTTTCCTGCAAAATGGAATATCACTTTTCTTTTGCATTTTTTTCATAAACGACATGAAACTACATATTGAGAAGTGGGTCTTAAGATGTGGTATACTGGAGAGTATGAATGAAATGCAAAGAGGAGGTGCCTTGGAAGATGAAGGGCAAGCTAGTGCGGGCTGAGGGACACCTTGCCAATATTATACCGATTCACTTGGATGCTTCTTTCTTCTTTGAAAGAGCTGTCCGCTCGCTGGACCGTAATCATGTTGACAAGGCATTAAAATATTTTCGCAAAGCTGTTGAATACGAACCGGAAAATCCGGTAAATCATTGTAATATGGCGGGTATATTATCGGAGAAGGGGGATTACGAAGCCTCCAATGCCATTCTGGCTAACGTGCTGGAAGTGGTAGATCCGTCGATGACGGAATGTTATTTCTATATGGCGAACAATTATGCAAATATGGATCGGTTTGAGGAAGCCGAGCAAGCACTTGTTACCTATCTGGAGGAGGACACCCAGGGTCAGTTCATGACGGAGGCCGAAGAGATGATGGAGCTTCTGTACTATGAGCTGGATCGTCCGACCAAACTGAATCGAATCAAATCACGTAAAGGTGTAGTGGAGCACGACCAGGCACGGGAACTGTTGGAAGAAGGGAAATTTGCACAGGCTGCTGAATTGCTCGAAGGCATGTCTTCTGATTATCCTGATTACTTGGCTGCCCGTAACAATCTGGCACTCGCCTACTATTATATGGGTCTGTTTTCCAAAGCAAAAGAGACCATTGCCGAAGTGCTTGAACAGGAACCAGGTAATCTGCATGCACTCTGTAATCTGGCCATTTTCCATCAAAACGAGAACCGGGCCGATCAAGTGCTGCTTCTGATCAAAAAATTGCGGGTCATCGTGCCATTCCAGCACGAACAAGTCTACAAACTCGCGACAACGATGGGAATTCTGGGCCAACACGATACGGCTTATGTTCACTTCCGGCGTTTGCTCAAGGATGAAGAGACAGCTGCTGATCCGGCACTTGCTCATTATGCAGCAGTGGCGGCTTATAATACAGAACGTTATGATGCTGCTGAGCGTCTATGGCATCATGTGTCCAAGCTTGATCCGGGTTCCGAAGTATCCCGTTATTATCTGTCAGGTCTTGAAGCTGTAAAACAAGGCGAGCAAGAACCAGAGAAGCTAAGTTATCACTATCATCTGCCTTTCGATGAACAGTTCAGACAGTGGGAGAACTATGGTAACGGTATACCTGAAGAAATGAAGAATGATCCACTGATTCGTTCATCGTTCTTCTGGGCACTGCGGCATGGTGATCGGGCAACCAAGCTACAGGTTATTCATGCGCTCGGAATGATCGGTGATTATGAGGTGCAGCAGGCTCTGCAATCCTTCATTGAAGAGCCGGGAGAAGAACAGGATCTGCTTGAGGCAGCACAAGCTGTACTGAACGGATTGAAATCGGCTGAACATGAGGATGGGAATACTCAGGTGGTTCGTCCCTTTTCTCCTGTTGCCTTGAAGTCCATTGGGAAGGTTCAATCCACATCAGAACAATTGGACACTGGCTCGACCTCCCATTGGCAGGCTGTTGTTGATCGTGCATTACAGATGTCTGAAGCAAAGGCTGAGTTGCAGCAAGAGATGGAACGGCTCTGGACGGATTATGTATCCCGTGTACATCCAGAGGTTCCGGGCACGAAACAGATTGAGGGTTGGGCTGCTGGACTTGAATATTTGGCAGCGAAGAATCATAGTCGTCCCGTTACCTATCAAAGCATTGCTGAGCGGTATGGGATATCGGCATCAACGGTTAGCAAGTATGCTAAACAGATTCATGCGGTGTGTAACAGCAATCCACCACTTGTATAGAAAGTTGGCCCTCACTCGTTTTCAGAAAGACATCATGAGGTGAAGGATACAACAACCGGGAAAACGGGTAAACTTAACGAATGAGCCTTGTAAATGCCTGTAGGATATCATCTTGGCAAGTTCATCGCTAGTACAACACATTCTCACCTTAATTAAGGAGGCTGTATCTATATGTCTAAATACAGAACGATTGTGATCGGAACGGGACCAGCGGGTCTGACAGCAGCGATATATCTGGCTCGTGCTAATCTGAAACCACTGGTTATCGAAGGTCTTCAGCCGGGTGGTCAATTGACGACGACAACGGAAGTTGAGAATTTCCCCGGTTTCCCGCAAGGTATCATGGGTCCGGAACTGATGGACAACATGCGTAAGCAAGCTGAGCGTTTTGGAGCCGAATTCAAAAATGGTTGGGTGGAAGAAGTGGATTTCAGCAAACCGCCTTTCAAGGTCAAAGTTGGAGGAATCGGTGAACTGGAAGCTGAATCGATCATTATCTCCACGGGTGCATCCGCTCGTTATCTTGGTATTCCGGGCGAGCAGGAAAATGTGGGACGTGGTGTAAGCACATGCGCGACATGTGATGGCTTCTTCTTCCGGGGCAAAAAGATCGTGGTTGTGGGCGGTGGTGACTCCGCCATGGAGGAAGCGAGCTTCCTGACTCGTTTTGCAACAGACGTTACATTGGTTCACCGTCGGGATGAATTGCGTGCATCCAAGATTATGCAGGATCGGGCTCGCAGCAATGAGAAGGTGAAGTGGGCGCTGAACCGTACTCCACTCGAAGTCGTACCGGAAGCTATGGGTGTCAAAGGACTGAAGGTGCGCAACAACGAGACGGGGCAGGAAGAGTTGCTCGAAGCAGATGGCGTATTCGTTGCCATTGGTCACACGCCAAATACCGGATTTCTGGGTAATGCGATCACACTGGACGAACATGGCTATGTTGTGGTTAAACCAGGAACGACGGAGACCAATATACCGGGTGTATTTGCCTGTGGTGATGTTCAGGATACGAAGTATCGCCAAGCTATTACGGCTGCAGGATCCGGATGTATGGCCGCGATGGATTGTGAGAAGTTCCTTGAAGGAAGCATTATCCATGATTGGAGCGAAACGTTGGATAAATAAGCATGACATGCGTGAGGTTGGGCATATGCTAGGAATAAGAGACAACGGGAAGTCTCATGTAATGAGAGAAGCCGGAAGGCTTCTCTTTTTTTGAAACTACAGTGGGCATGAGTTCGTATACATATGGGGCATATTAGCTGTGAGGTGAAGATTTTGGGGGAAATGATAAAAGATTGGCTACAGAATGCGACAGTGAGACGATTTTTGATCCTGCTCTTATTCTGTTTGGTTTTGTTCAGTATGGGGAGTATGCTGCACATGATTCTGCTGTTGTTCCTGGTGACGTATGTCATGAACAGATTACAGCATTTCATTACAGGTGGTTTGAATCGGTTGTTTCCGATCAATTATAAAGTTGTGGTTATCCTGCTCTATATGATTGTTATCGCAGTAATTGTGCTCGGTATCTCCAGATATTCACCACGGATCGTGGATCAGGTCGTTCAGTTAACGAACGAGATTATGAAATTTTTGGATAGTGCAGATGGAGATAATTTTGCTTCCAAGATTGCGGGTTACCTTCAGTCCTTCGATATCAAAAATTACACCAATGATGCATTGAAATATATTTTCGCTTTGAGCAAATGGCTGGAGTTTATTCTGCTCGTTATCATTCTGAGTCTGTTCTTCTTGTTGCAGAAGCAGGAGATATCCAAGTTCACGTCCAAGTTCAAAACAAGTAAAATTGGATGGTTCTATAATGAAGTAGCTTATCTGGGAGATAAGTTCGTCTCTTCTTTTGGTAAAGTCATTGAGGCACAGCTTCTGATTGCGGTGTTCAATACAGTGCTGACCATTCTGGGCTTATGGATTCTGGGTTTCCCATATCTGTTCGCGCTGACCATTCTGGTGTTCCTGCTCAGTCTGGTGCCCGTTGCGGGGGTTATCATCTCGCTGGTACCGCTCTGTCTGATTGGGTATCAGATGGGTGGACTGAAATTAAGCATTATTGTGATCATCATGATTATTGTAATTCATGCTTTGGAGACGTACTTCCTGAATCCAAAATTGATGGCGCACAAGACCAAATTGCCAATGTTCTACACCTTTATCGTACTGATTCTGTCGCAACACTTCCTGGGAATCTGGGGACTGATCATTGGTATTCCGATCTTTGTCTTCCTGCTCGATATTCTGGATGTGAACAAGATGGAGAAGACAGAAGAGCCGGTACGTGTGGAGTCGAAGTTGTGACGTACAGCTGAAAAATGGCTGAGTGCAATCCAATTGAAAAACATTGATTTTATAAAAGTAAGGCGCCTTCCATCTGTATCTGTGGAAGGCGCTTTTGTGTTGGCTGTGACGTCATTCAATGGTCCTCTGCGTGAGAATGACTGGTGGTTAGTGGAGTGAAATGGGACACCACGTTGAGGGGACGATGATCATCTTTTATGAATGGAACGAGGGGAGATGCAATATCATGAGTTGAGGCTTCCTCTGCTATGGAGGAAGGAACAAAGCGTGCGTTCATAAATGAAGGTGATGAGATTGTATACGTATTCATAAATGCTATGTGATGTGGTTCACAACCCTGTCAAAGCAAGATGTATCCGAGGTCTTATCGTCTTGACCCAGGCGTATCCTTCAATTATAGTTGGTACGTAGGACTTAAACTATTTTAGATAGATAAAGGTGGCTTGCAGCATGTCTGAGAAAATCTACGTTGGGGTCGATCTCGGCGGAACAGCAATCAAGGTCGGTATATGCGATGAACAAGGTCAGCTAATGCATACGTATGAAGGACCGACTGAAGTGGATAAGGGCGTAGACACGGTCATCGCCAACATCGAGAAGTATGTCCGACATATCGTAGCCGAATCACCATACAGTTGGGAACAGCTTGAGGGTGTGGGTGCTGGAGTGGCCGGTTTCACGAATGTACGCGAGGGAATTATCGTTCATGCCCCTAACATCGGATTTCGGAATGTGGCCATTCGTTCGATTCTGGAAGAACGTCTGGGCAAGCCAATCAAAATAGATAACGATGCAAACGTGGCAGCACTGGGTGAAGTATGGGCAGGTGCCGGCAAAGGCGTAGACAATTGTGTATGTTATACACTCGGTACAGGCGTCGGCGGAGGCTTGATCTTGAATGGTAACATCTATCAAGGCTTCTCGGGTATGGCGGGAGAGCTGGGTCATATCAGTGTGGTTCCTGATCTGGAGGCCATCAAGTGCGGCTGTGGTAAAATGGGATGTGTAGAAACGGTATCGTCTGCGACAGGAATTATCCGTATGGCGAAGGATGCCGTAGAACGTGGTGATCATACGTCACTGGCACTCGTCGACAAGATTGCAGCCAAGGAAGTATTCGATGCTGCTAAGGCAGGCGATGAAGTAGCACAGCGTATTGTAAACCGTGCAGCATTCTACCTGGGCAAGTCCATGGCTACTGTAGCGGCTGTCATTAACCCGGAGATGTTCATCATTGGTGGCGGTGTGTCCAAAGCGGGCAATTTCTTGTTCGATGAAATACGTACCGTATTTGCTAAGCTGACACCGGAACCGTTGCAAGATGGGGTTCAGATTCTGGAAGCTACACTTGGGAATAATGCAGGTATTGTGGGTGCGGCAGGTCTTCTCTTGCGTTCCTAGTAACCTCGTAACAATATATGAAGACAGCAATATGATAAGGAGGGGACATTTATGCTTGAAGGTGAAGGCTCACCAGGCACAGGCGCCACGCTCATTATCATTACGGGCATGTCCGGGGCAGGTAAAACCATTGCAGTACAAAGCCTGGAGGATCTGGGTTTCTTCTGTGTGGATAATCTGCCACCGGTATTGATTCCAAAATTTGCGGAACTAATTGAACAGTCTAACGGCAAGATTGGTAAGGTTGCATTGGTTATCGATCTGCGCGGGCGTGAATTCTTTACGGCTCTGTCCGAGTCTTTGAACTATATTAAAGATCATTTTACCATTCATTGCGAAATTTTATTCCTGGATGCTACAGATTCTGTGCTTGTTCAGCGTTATAAAGAAAGCAGGCGCAGACATCCTCTGGCTCCTGAGGGCATGCCGCTGGACGGCATCCGACTGGAACGCAAGATGTTGGAGGAACTCAAAAACTCCGCTACCCAGGTACTGAATACAAGTACAATGAAGCCTGCCCAACTGAAAGAACGCATCATATCCCGCTTTTCTCATCTGGAAAGCCAAATGCTGTCAGTGAATATAACGTCGTTCGGATTCAAATATGGCATTCCGATTGATGCTGATCTGGTATTTGATGTACGTTTTTTACCGAATCCGCATTATATTGATCATTTACGACCGAATACGGGACAGAATAGTGATGTGTACGAATATGTTATGAAGTGGCCAGAGACACAGGCGTTTCTGACCAAGCTGCTGGATATGCTGCATTTCCTGATTCCGCAATACCGGAAGGAAGGCAAAAGCCAGGTTATTATTGGAATCGGCTGTACCGGAGGCAAGCATCGTTCGGTAGCGATATCGGAATATTTGGGCAAGATGTTGGGAAGCAGCGAGACAGAAGCTGTCACCGTAAGCCATCGCGACGCCGACCGGGACCGTCATTGAAGAGGGTGAAGGGATGAAAGAGGCCGGACCACGAAGAGAACGTCCGAGAATAGTTGTAATGGGCGGCGGAACCGGATTATCCGTGATGTTACGCGGTTTGAAAGAGAAGCCGCTGGATATCACGGCCATCGTCACGGTTGCAGATGACGGTGGAAGTTCAGGCATCCTGCGCAATGAGCTACAGATGCCGCCTCCGGGCGACATTCGCAACGTGCTTACGGCACTGGCTGATGTAGAACCATTGCTTTCAGATATGTTGAAGTACCGTTTCAATACAGGCGCGGGGCTTGCAGGCCACAGCTTGGGAAATTTGATTTTGGCTGCAATGACGGATATTTCGGGCGACTTTGTGACCGCAGTGCGGGAGCTTAGCCGCGTGTTTGCCGTTCGAGGTGAGGTATTGCCAGCAGCCGGGCAGGCCGTTGTGTTGCATGCCGAGATGGAAGATGGCACAATTATTACAGGTGAGTCCAAAATCCCTGAGGCAGGCGGACGCATCAAACGTGTTTTCCTTGAACCGGATCACGTGGAGCCGTTGCCAGAGGCAGTAGAGGCTATTCGTCAAGCTGACGCCATTCTGATCGGGCCAGGCAGCCTATATACAAGCATTCTTCCCAATCTGCTTGTGCCTAAGCTTGCAGAAGCTGTGGTAGAGGCTGATGCGGTGAAGATGTTTATCTGTAATGTTATGACACAGCCGGGCGAAACGGATAACTATACGGTAAGTGACCACCTTAAGGCGGTACACGAGCATATAGGTCATCAGCTCTTCGACTACGTTATCGTAAATAATGGTGATATTCCGCTGCAAGTGCAGAATAAGTATGCGGAAAAAGGAGCAAAACCGGTTGTACTGGATATGAATGTACTCGAAAGTGCCGGCTATCAGGTGGTTGCAGATACCCTTGTTCTGTTCAAGACTTATCTGCGTCATGATGCCGACAAGTTAAGTCATCACATCTACCAGCTGGTACAAAATTGGATGTTACGGAAGAGGTGAAGTCCCATGTCGTTTGCAGCACAGACCAAAAAAGAGTTAACCATGATCGAGAGCGAACCGTGCTGCGAAAAGGCGGAACTTTCAGCCCTCATCCGTATGCTTGGTGCAGTGCAGTTATCGAATAAAAAAGTGATCTTGGATATTTCGACGGAGAATGCCGCCATTGCAAGACGGGCATACTCTCTGCTTAAAAAGCATTTTCAAGTGCATACGGAATTACTGGTCCGCAAAAAAATGCGGCTGAAAAAGAACAATGTATATATTGTTCGTATTCCAACTATGGTACAGGAGATTCTCAAGAGTCTTCATATTGTATCGGAAGGTTTTCTGTTTACACCAGGGATTAATACGGAGTTGTTTCAGCAGAACTGTTGTAAACGGGCCTATCTTCGCGGTGCATTTCTGGCCGGTGGATCGGTTAATAATCCGGAAGGCTCCTCGTACCATCTGGAGATTGCGTCCATGTATGAGGAGCACTGTCAGGCACTCGTTGATCTCGCCAATGAATTTCATCTGAATGCCCGGTGTATAGAACGGAAAAAAGGATTCATCCTATACATTAAGGAAGGCGAGAAAATCATTGAGCTGCTCAGCATCATTGGTGCTCATCAGGCCTTGTTCAAGTTTGAAGATGTACGGATTATGCGAGACATGCGTAACTCCGTTAACCGGATTGTCAATTGTGAAACTGCCAACCTGAATAAAACCATTGGAGCGGCTGTAAGACAAATCGATAATATCCGTTTGTTGCAAAAAGAAGTTGGTCTGGAGTCACTGCCTGAGAAACTTCGCGAGGTGGCGGAGGTTCGACTGGCTCATCCAGATATCAATTTGAAGGAAGTGGGCGAACTCCTTAAAGGTACAGTTAGCAAGTCTGGAGTAAACCATCGGCTTCGTAAAATTGATGAGCTGGCTGAGAAAGTGCGCACAGAACGTTATGGTTAAGACGTCGCAGGGTAAGTAACAAGGTCGGCTGTTTCTACTGAACTGAAACGGTCGGGAAGGTCACCCGTTAAGGATCTGGGAGAACTCACTTAGGTCATTGGATGCGCTCTGCAAAAGATGAAATAGGGCAAGATAATGTCCTACAAAAGACCCTTAGTTTTTTCTTCTAGTGTCCTGCACGGGTTAATGGTATAATGTTGTATAAATATAATTGTGTATTTAATGTCCAGATTTCATAATAGGGGGTAAGTTTCCATGACAAAGCACCCGGTAGTTGTCCGTTTGAAAACGGGTCTCCATGCCAGACCTGCGGCACTGTTCGTTCAAGAAGCGAATAAGTACTCGTCTGAAGTGTTCGTCGAGAAGGACGACAAAAAAGTTAATGCAAAAAGTATTATGGGGATCATGAGCCTTGCGATTAGCACAGGTACGGAAATCCAGATTAGTGCAGAAGGCGCGGATGCCGAACAGGCTGTAAACGCTTTAGTTAGTCTGGTAAGCAAGGAAGAGCTCGAAAACCAATAAGATATGATCAATCCAATGAAGAAGTCCCGAAAGGGGCTTTTTTGCGTTATTGAGGTATTTGCTATCGTCAAGTGCAACATTATGGAATTTGTCCCGTCTGTTAAGGTATCAAATCGATTAAAGTTTGAGATGTTAACACATAAGGAGGCTATCGTGATGGGTAAACAATGGATGAAACCGTTTGGTGCAGTGCTGGTGGCAAGTACGTTGCTTGTAGGAGGAACCGCTTGGGTTGCGCCAGGGAGCTATGCTTATGCTGCAGAGGTTCAAGGCGTACAACAGAATGTGATTAATGTCGTGGGGAAAGGTGAGATTCAGGTGAAGCCTGATATTGCTTATCTGTCCATTGGTGTGAACAGTACTGCAGAGACAGCTGCATCTGCTCAAAAAGCGAATGCTGCCAAAGTTCAAAAAGTATCCAACTTGCTGAAGAATACGTGGAAGATCAGTGCAGACGACATTCAAACCAGTCAGTTCTCTGTACAACCCAACTATACGTATAGCGAAAAAGACGGACAACAAATTAAAGGATACACAGCGCATCATACACTGACAGTCACGTATCGTCAGATGGACAAGATCGGCGAACTGCTTGATGCTGCTTCAGGTGCGGGTGCGAACAATATTGAGAACGTGCGCTTTACTGTAGAAAATCCGGAAACTTATGAGTCCCAAGTGATTGAGAAAGCTGTTGCCAATGCAGATGTAAAAGCTGGCGCCATCGCAAAAGCAGTTAAACGTCAACTGGGTGCTGTTCTTTCCGTAAGCCAAGGCGATGCGAATGTACCTGTGTTCTATGCGAGTGAGTCATTGATGTCCAAAGCAGCAGATACAGCAGGTGGCACTGAGATTGAAACAGGCCAGGTTAAAGTAAGCACAATCCTGAATATCACGTATGAAATGAAATAAATAAGATCGAACTAATGATTGTAAACTCAAGTAACACTTTATAAGTGTCATTTAAAGGGTACAACGAAATAATGACAAAGACTTTGTCCTGTGGACAGAGTCTTTTTTTGTTGGAAAAGCAAACTTTAATGAAGTTAGATAGAAGTGTACCTTTTTGAAGCAACGTGAAATGCTGTTTATTGGTATCTTTTTTGTATAGTTGTTCGTGACAAAAAGGTCATATCCCCTTATATTTTGCGTCTGATATTCATCAACATTGTAACTCGAGCTGTAAACCTTTCCGAAATTGGGTTAATTATAATAGAGAGGTGAGCGTATGAGATATGCGATCAGGTCAGGATTACATACGCAATGATACCTAATTGTGAATTCAGAGAGGAGTTTTATATATGACATCATGGAAAAAATGTACAAGTGCGTTGCTTGCAGCAGGAATTATTGTAGGTAGTGGTTCGGTATGGCAGGAGAGTTCGGTACAGGCGGCTTCTGTATCCTCGAAAGTGACAACCCCAGCTGAGGTAACGCTGAAATCGGGTGGGAAAACACTGACTCAAAAAGGACTTCTTCAAGGTGGATCGACTTGGGTCTCGCTGACAGCAGTCAAAGATGTAGCGGGTGGAACGTTGAAATATGATGCTAAAACGAAGTCATATACGGTAACAGCAGCCAACAATGCGATGACCGTTAGCCTGATGGATGGACAACCAAACGTCTATATTAACGGGTATTACCCTCAGGTGGAAGCAAAATTGATTCAGGGTCGATTATATATTCCATTCTCGGCAATGCGAGATTATCTGGGTGTACAGGGAAATTGGGATGGCAAAACCAAAACGTTGACACTCAGCAAAGTGAAGCAAAATAATGTGCAGGTAAAATCGACAAAAGTAAACGTGACTGTGAAAAATGCGGAGGTGGATGTACAATATCCGCAGGTGAGTGGACTTGCCAGCAAAGAAGCTGAAGCGGCCATCAACAAAGTGCTCAAAGATGAAGTGGACACGGCTGTTGCTGCTTTCAAAAAACAAACCACTGAATTCGGCGGAGCAACCGCAAAACGTCCATATGCTTTTGAAACTTCGTATGTCGTGACCTACAATGAGAACGGCGTGTTAGGTTTGATCACTCAACGTTATGAGGACTATGCAGGAGCACACGGCATGACAACCCGTACGGGACACACCTTTGCTCTGGACACAGGCAAGGAACTTACGTTAGATGATGTGTTGCAAAATAACAAAACCATGCGTGAGACGTTGGGTAAAAAAGTGGGCGAGCAACTGAAAGCCCGCGGTGGATACCTGGAAGGTTACAAAGGGTTAAATAAAGACCAGGATTTCTATGTGACACCAACAGGTGCAGTTGTGTTCTTCCAGTTGTATGAATATACAGCGTACGCGGAAGGTTTCCCTGAAATGAAGTTCACTTACAAGGAAATTCTGCCTAAGGGCACGGAACCGTTTAGCAACGTAACATCAGACAAGTAAGTTCGCGTAGGGTAACTTTTAAGCAAGAGCACTCATATCACATTCTTCTCATGAAAAATAATAACAAGAATCCCCCGTCATCCTGCTTTGACGGGGGATTCTTGTTTATCCAGTCAACGCACTCCACTAACGGGTGTGATATTTGCCTGTTTAGTTGAAAATAGCACAGGGCGGGCTCACCTTTATATCGGTGAAGCCCGCCCTGTGATGTTACCGCTAGTCTCCAGGCAGCATATTAGATGCCTTGGGAACCCACGTTTTCAATAACTTTATCAATGATACCGTAATCGGCAGCTTCAGCAGCACTCATGAAGTAGTCACGATCTGTATCTTTCTCGATCCGCTCCAGAGGTTGACCTGAACGCTCAGAGATGATGCGGTTCAAGGTATCACGCATTTTCAGGATGCGGCGAGCACGAATTTCGATGTCCGAAGCTTGACCTTGAGCACCACCAAGCGGTTGGTGAATCATGATTTCACTGTTAGGCAACGCAAAACGTTTCCCTTTTGCACCAGCATTCAGCAAGAATGCACCCATGGAAGCCGCCATACCTACACAGATGGTAGATACATCCGGTTTGATGAATTGCATTGTATCGTAAATGGCCATACCGGCTGTAATCGATCCGCCTGGGCTGTTGATGTATAAGTGAATGTCTTTCTCCGGATCTTCCGCAGCCAGGAACAACATCTGTGCCATAATGGCATTAGCCACTACATCATTAACATCGCTACCAAGGAAAATAATACGATCCTTCAGCAATCTGGAGTAGATGTCATAGGCGCGCTCACCCCGGTTGCTCTGTTCAACGACCATTGGAATAAAACTCACGTGAAAAACCTCCTCGGAATGTAAATGTTATTGGTGCTTATATTTAAACTGTTACCGTATTACCCACATAATAAACAATTCCAAACAAAAAGTCAAAGAAAGTCAAACTAACTTGCAAAAAAAAGAAACCTTTCCGGTTTCATTGGTTAAAAGGGTTATGAGCTGTTAAATAAAAGTGGCGCGCCCGCCAAGAATCGAACTTGGATCTCAGGCTTCGGAGGCCTACGTCATATCCATTGGACCACGGGCGCACATTATGTGACAGCAATAATGATTATAGCTCATGAAATATTTAATTGCAAGCAATTCGTGATGTGTATTGGTTTGGATTAACCTAAAAATGATCATGATGAAGAAGAGTGGATAAAGAGTGCATTTAAGTAAATGCTATTAGAGGTTTTGGACATGCCCGATGAAATGTATTCTGAGCGATATGTAGATGGAATTCACATGTTTCTTCTATATATGGTATGCGTGAGCTAGTCCTTGATCATGGAAGTCTAGGATTGTGAAAATAGGCGCGTACAATCGCTGAATGTGTGTCGAAATAACACGTTGAAACACTTGCATGTCACGTCAGTTTTAGGTAGAATAGACGTGGGACTTAAAAAGTTAACCCGGGACGTTTTAGGGCCACGAAAGAGAGCTTGGAACGAGAACTTGCGGGAGTGGAAAGCATGCGAACGATTTTAGAAGTACAAAAGCAGCTTCTGCCTGATCTCATGGATGTCTTGAAAAAGAGGTATACGATTCTGCAGCAGATCATGTTATCGGATGTGATCGGACGGAGAACGTTAGCTAATTCCATGCAGATGACCGAGCGGGTTCTGAGGGCTGAGACCGATCTGTTAAAGGCTCAGGGACTTATTGAAATTGACAGTGCAGGAATGAAGATCAGCGAGGCAGGGTATGATTTGCTGCAGCAGTTAGAGCCCGTAGCCAAAGAGTTGTTCGGATTATCCGAGCTGGAAGAGCGCATCAAGCAAGCCTACGGTCTGCAAAAGGTAGTTGTGGTTCCTGGTGATTCGGACGTATCTCCATTTGCCAAAAGGGAACTGGGCAGAGCCGGAGCGAAGGCTCTCGGCAATATCATGAGTGACAACGACGTTGTCGCCGTTACTGGCGGATCAACAACGGCCGAAGTCGCAGAGCAACTGACTCCGCCAACATCGCTCAAAGGTGTCTGGTTCGTACCGGCACGCGGTGGACTTGGAGAAAGCCTTGAAATTCAGGCAAATACGATTGCATCCACGATGGCAAAACGGGTAGGAGCGCAATATAAACTCCTGCATGTACCGGATTTGCTTAGTGATCATGCCTATGAATCATTAATCCAGGACCCCAGTGTTCAGGAGATTCTGCAGCTGATTCGAAAATCGCGGATTGTTATTCATGGAATTGGTGATGCCGTGGAGATGGCGACAAGACGTAAACTTGCGACGGAGATCATAGATGAACTTCAGGAGCAGGGAGCCGTATCTGAATCTTTCGGTTATTACTTTAACGATCAGGGTAAGGTGGTACATACCATGCTTACACTGGGGATGCGACTTCAGGATATTGAACGAACCGATGTTGTGATTGGAATCGCAGGTGGCAAAAGCAAAGCTGCTGCCATACATTCCGTGTTACGATTTGGTCAGGAAGATATTCTGATTATTGATGAGGCAGCTGCCGAAGTCATCGTTGCTGAAATGGAATAAAGTTTTACTCTGCAACACAACTATTGTTGTCTTGACGGACTTCACCGTCTGTCTTGAATATATAAGTTTCATAAAAAATTAATCAAAACTTGGGAGGAACTTACTCATGATTAAAGTAGGTATTAACGGTTTTGGACGTATTGGACGCTTGGCATTCCGCCGTATTCAAAATGTAGAGGGCATTGAAGTAGTAGCAATCAACGACTTGACTGACGCTAAAATGCTGGCTCATTTGCTCAAATATGATACAACTCAAGGTCGCTTCGATGGCGATGTTGAAGTACACGATGGCTTCTTCAAAGTGAACGGCAAAGAAGTTAAAGTATTGGCTAACCGTAACCCGGAAGAACTTCCTTGGGGCGACCTGGGCGTAGATATCGTTCTGGAATGTACTGGTTTCTTCACAACGAAAGAAGCAGCTGAGAAACACTTGAAAGGTGGAGCTAAGAAAGTTGTTATCTCCGCACCAGCTACTGGCGACATGAAAACCATCGTTTACAACGTAAACCATGAAATCCTCGACGGTACTGAAACTGTAATCTCCGGCGCATCTTGCACAACGAACTGCCTGGCACCTATGGCAAAAACACTGCAAGACAAATTCGGAATCGTTCAAGGTTTGATGACTACAATTCACGCTTACACTGGCGACCAAAACACATTGGATGCTCCACACCCTAAAGGTGACTTCCGTCGTGCTCGCGCAGCAGCTGAAAACATCATCCCTAACACAACGGGTGCTGCTAAAGCAATCGGTCTGGTAATTCCAGAACTGCAAGGCAAATTGGATGGTGCAGCTCAACGTGTACCAGTAGCTACTGGTTCCCTGACTGAGCTCGTAACTGTTCTGGGTAAAAAAGTTACTGCTGAAGAAGTTAACGCAGTAATGAAAGAAGCTTCCGACCCACAAACTTTCGGATACACTGAAGACGAAATCGTATCTTCCGACATCCAAGGTATCACTTTCGGTTCCCTGTTTGACGCAACTCAAACTAAAGTTCTGACTGTTGGCGACCAACAATTGGTTAAAACTGTAGCTTGGTATGACAATGAAATGTCCTACACTGCACAATTGGTTCGCACTTTGGAGCACTTTGCAAAAATGATTAAGTAATATCTGCAATAACATAGAGCGGAAACAGATGCTATATTGTTTCCGCTCTTTATATATCAATATTTTGCAAATTTCTCAAAAACACCAGGATTGACAAGGGATTTCAGCCCTTGATCGGTCCACCAAATACATGGGTGCGGAGGAAATACAGATGAACAAAAAAAGTGTACGCGATATCGAATTGACAGGAAAACGGGCTTTTGTCCGTGTAGATTTCAATGTGCCGCTCGAAGATGGTAAAATTACAGATGACAAACGTATTCGTGCAACGCTTCCTACAATCAACTTCTTGATTGAAAAAGGCGCTAAAGTCATTTTGGCAAGCCACATGGGTCGTCCCAAAGGCGAAGTGGTTGAGTCTTTGCGTTTGACTCCAGCAGCTGAGCGTTTGTCCGAATTGTTGGGTAAAACAGTTGTTAAAGCTGACGATTCTGTTGGTGACGTTGTTAAAGCTCAAATCGCTGAACTGAACAATGGCGACGTATTGTTGCTTGAAAACGTTCGTTTCCACGCAGGCGAAGAGAAAAATGATCCGGAACTGGCAAAACAATTTGCTGAACTGGCTGACGTTTTCGTTAACGATGCGTTTGGCGCGGCTCACAGAGCACACGCTTCGACTGAAGGAATTGCTCACTTGCTTCCAGCGGTGTCCGGTTTGTTGATGGAAAAAGAACTTGAAGTGTTGGGTAAAGCAATCTCCAACCCTGAGCGTCCTTTCACAGCCATCATTGGCGGATCCAAAGTTAAAGACAAAATCGATGTAATCGACAACCTGCTGAACATTGCAGACAACGTGATCATCGGTGGCGGTCTGACTTACACGTTCCTCAAAGCACAAGGACATGAAATTGGACAGTCCTTGCTGGATGACTCCAAACTTGATGTTGCGCTCGGTTTCATCGAAAAAGCGAAAAAATTGGGCAAAAACTTCTACCTGCCGGTAGATATCGTAGTGTCTGACGATTTCAGCGCAAAAGCAAACACACAAATCGTTGATATCGATGGCATCCCAGCAGATTGGGAAGGAATCGACATCGGTCCTAAAACACGTGAGATCTATGCTGACGTAATCAAAAACTCCAAATTGGTTGTATGGAACGGACCAATGGGCGTATTTGAAATCGAGCCATTCTCCCACGGTACTCGTGCAGTAGCAGAAGCTTGCGCTGAGACAGAAGCTTACACTGTAATTGGTGGCGGTGACTCCGCAGCAGCAGCTGAGAAATTCAAATTGGCTGACAAGATGAACCACATCTCTACAGGTGGCGGTGCATCGCTCGAGTTCATGGAAGGTAAAGTTCTTCCAGGCGTAGTGGCATTGAACGACAAGTAAGTTTTAGTAGTCTATAGCATGAAGGAGTTGAAACCCATGAGAACACCGATTATCGCAGGTAACTGGAAAATGTTCAAAACGGTTTCCGAATCCAATGACTTCATTCAGGAAGTTAAAGGAAAAGCGGAAGTTGAAGGCGTGGAAACTGTAATCTGCGCACCGTTTACGAATCTGCCATCCCTGGTAGAAGCCGTTAAAGGCACAAACATCAAAATTGGTGCACAAAATCTTCATTTTGAAGACAATGGTGCATTCACAGGTGAAATCAGCGGTGTAATGCTGAAAGACCTGGGTGTGGATTATGTCATCGTTGGTCACTCGGAGCGCCGTCAATATTTTGCGGAAACCGATGAGACTGTCAATAAAAAGTTGCATGCAGCATTCCGTCACGGATTGACTCCAATCTTCTGCCTTGGTGAAACGCTTGAAGAGCGTGAAGCGAACCAAACAAAAGATGTATGCAAAGTGCAAACAGAAGCTGCTTTGGCAGGTCTGTCTGCAGAGCAAGCGGCACAGGTTGTTATCGCTTATGAGCCAATCTGGGCGATTGGTACAGGCAAATCCTCCACTTCCCAAGATGCGAATGAAGTTATTGCTTACATCCGTACATTGGTGAAGGATCTGTACAACGAGACGGTTGCGAGTGCAGTTCGTATTCAATACGGCGGCAGTGTTAAACCGGAGAACGTAACAGAATACCTCGGACAAAGCGACATCGACGGCGCGCTTGTTGGCGGTGCCAGCTTGCAGCCGGCTTCGTTCATCGCGCTTGTTGAGGGGGCGAAGTAAGATGACAGCTCCAAAACCTGTAGCACTGATCATCATGGACGGCTTTGGTCTGCGTAACACGGTGGAAGGCAACGCGGTAGCGCAAGCCAAGAAACCGAACTACGACCGTTTTATGAGCCAATTCCCACATACAACACTCACTGCTTGCGGTGAAGCTGTAGGTTTGCCAGAAGGGCAAATGGGAAATTCCGAGGTAGGTCACCTGAACATCGGTGCCGGCCGGATCGTATACCAGGATTTGACCCGTATCTCCAAATCCATTCGTGACGGCGAGTTCTACGACAATGAAACACTTGTCAAAGCTGTTCGCGAAGCGAAACAAAGCGGTAAAAAGCTTCATCTCTACGGCTTGTTGTCCGATGGCGGCGTACATAGTCACATCGACCACCTGTTCGCTATGCTGGATCTGGCCAAAAAAGAAGAAATGAACGATGTATATATTCATGCCTTCATGGATGGCCGTGATGTTATGCCAGACAGTGGTAAAGACTTCATGCAGAAGCTGATCGCCAAGATTGAAGAAGTTGGTGTGGGACAAATCGCAACGGTTCAAGGTCGCTATTACGCGATGGACCGTGACAAACGTTGGGAACGGGTGGAGAAATCATACCGCGCCATCGTTTATGGAGATGGACCGAAATACACTGACCCACTCAAAGCGGTTGAAGAATCGTATGAGAAATCCGTATTTGATGAATTCGTTGAACCAACGGTTATCGTCAAAGCGGATGGTGAGCCGGTAGGTTTGGTAGAAAGCGGCGATTCCGTTATCTTCCTTAACTTCCGTCCTGACCGTGCAATCCAGTTGTCGCAAGTATTCACGAACCAGGACTTCCGCGGTTTCGATCGTGGTCCGAAGTTCCCAGTGGGCTTGCACTTTGTATGTTTGACTTTGTTCAGTGAGACGGTTGAAGGTTATGTGGCTTACTCGCCGAAGAACCTCGACAACACCTTGGGTGAAGTTCTGGTACAGAACAATAAAAAACAACTGCGTATTGCAGAAACGGAGAAATACCCACACGTTACCTTCTTCTTCAGCGGCGGTCGTGATGTGGAGCTTCCGGGCGAAACTCGCGTACTGATCAACTCACCAAAAGTTGCAACGTATGATCTGCAACCAGAGATGAGCGCGTATGAAGTAGCTGACGCATGTGTTCGCGAAATCGAAGCAGACAAACATGACGCCATCATTCTGAACTTTGCTAACCCTGACATGGTTGGACACTCCGGCATGCTGGAGCCTACCATCAAAGCGGTAGAAGTAACAGATGAGTGCATGGGCCGTGTTGTGGATGCAGTACTTGCCAAAGGCGGCGTTGTACTGATCACTGCGGATCATGGTAACGCGGATATGGTGTTCGATGAGCAAGGACGTCCGTTCACAGCTCATACAACGAACCCGGTTCCATTCATCGTTACAGATGCTAACGTTACCTTGCGTGAAGGCGGAATCCTGGCAGATATCGCGCCAACGATCCTTGACCTGATGCAGTTGCCTAAACCGGAAGAAATGACAGGTACATCTGTTATTGCTACCCGTAAATAATTCGTTTTAATAGGTTGTCGAATAAGACAGAGTGGAACCTGGAACGAAGCGGGCAGAACCAATCTGAAGAAGCGTTAGCGTTCGCCTTTATCACATGATTCCAACTTATAAAAATAAGTTCAAAGGAATCAGGGGATAACAGCGATCGGAAGATGGTACTGCGTGCGGAGTGGCCTGGTGAAACTGAACTATTCTGAACGTATTAAAAATAAATTCAAATTTAAAGGAGATTATCACAAATGACTATTATTTCTGACGTGTACGCTCGCGAAGTCCTCGACTCCCGCGGTAACCCTACAGTAGAAGTTGAAGTATACCTGGAGTCCGGCGCAATCGGACGCGCAATCGTTCCATCCGGTGCATCCACTGGTGCCCACGAAGCAGTTGAGCTTCGCGATGGCGACAAATCCCGTTACCTCGGTAAAGGCGTTCTGCAAGCTGTTAAAAACGTAAACGAAACAATCGCTCCAGAAGTTATCGGTATGGATGCATTGGATCAATTGGGTATCGACAAATTGATGATCACTTTGGATGGTACGCCAAACAAAGGTAAACTGGGTGCTAACGCAATCCTGGCTGTATCCATGGCAGTAGCTCGCGCAGCTGCTGACGCTCTGGACCTGCCATTGTACGTTTACCTGGGCGGATTCAACGCTAAAGCATTGCCAGTTCCAATGATGAACATCATCAACGGTGGTGAGCATGCAGACAACAACATTGACGTTCAAGAGTTCATGGTTCTTCCAGTTGGAGCACCAAGCTTCAAAGAAGCTCTTCGCGTAGGTGCGGAAATCTTCCACAACCTGAAATCCGTATTGAGCTCCAAAGGCTTGAACACAGCTGTAGGTGACGAAGGTGGTTTCGCACCGAACCTTGGTTCGAACGAAGAAGCAATCACTACAATCATCGAAGCGATTGAAAAAGCGGGTTACAAACCAGGTGTTGACGTATTCCTGGGTATGGACGTAGCTTCCACTGAGTTCTACAAAGATGGTAAGTACACTCTTGCTGGCGAAGGTAAATCTTACACTTCCGCTGAGTATGTTGACCTCTTGGCTTCATGGGTTGAGAAATACCCAATCATCACAATCGAAGACGGTATGTCTGAAGATGACTGGGATGGTTGGAAATTGCTCACTGAGAAATTGGGAGACAAAGTACAACTCGTTGGTGACGACTTGTTCGTAACGAACACGGAGCGTCTTGGCAGAGGTATCGAAGAAGGTATCGGTAACTCCATCCTGATCAAAGTTAACCAAATCGGTACATTGACTGAAACATTCGATGCAATCGAAATGGCTAAACGTGCAGGATACACAGCTGTAATCTCCCACCGTTCCGGTGAGTCCGAAGACAGCACAATCGCTGATATCGCTGTTGCAACAAACGCTGGTCAAATCAAAACGGGTGCTCCTTCCCGTACAGACCGTATCGCGAAGTACAACCAATTGCTCCGCATTGAGGATCAACTGGGTGAACTGGCTCAATACAATGGTCTTAAAGGATTCTACAACCTTAAAAAATAAGCTGGATATCCAGCTTTTACGGGCAAGCCGGGTAACCGGCTTGTCTTTTTTATTGATGCGGATTAATCGTATAATGTATGGAGTATGTAGATGGTCAAATTTAGGGTATTGTATGAACTGCACTACTTGTATCACAACAATAGCTATGTTACAATTAAAGTAACTGTTTTTATGGTGAGATGTTATGCCCACATGGGTAGGAGGTGGAAAGAATGGATATTGCTTTGAAATTGCTGCTCGTTGTCTTCTCGATCGGTCTAATCACTGTAGTATTGCTGCAGCACGGGAAAAGCGCTGGTTTGGCGGGTGCCATCTCCGGTGGTGCGGAACATCTTTTCGGTAAAACGAAAGCGCGCGGATTGGATCTCTTCCTGCAACGTGCAACGGTGGTACTGGGTGCAGGATTTATGATTTTGTCTATTATTGTTACGGTGTTTTCCAAGTAAAATTGGAACTGCTGGGCAATGAATAGCTTAAGCTAATCGCTTAATTGATGAACCTTCGTTTCGTGGAGAAACGGGGGTTTTTTAATAATTTTTTACGCGTCCAAACTTTACCAACAATAATCTAATCTATAGACTCCATGATTTCGGTCTTCTTCTCACTTCTGTTCGGTTTTCCTTCCTTAACATGCAACACAACCCCTATCATGTATGGATATGTCCCTCGCTTATTCGTTACGCGCGAACGCACTCCCTATAATGAATGTCATGTGTACAGAAAATTTTCGGATGTAGTCCTTTGGCAGATGCGTACAGCATGGGTATCGCATAAAATGTCTGTAGAGATACGTGAAAGCGTGATTTTAGAGGAGCGCCCGGCAACTGTGGTTTTTTTACGAGGTACGGATGGGCTGGATTGAATTCGTGTATACTAGGGTATGAGATAGTATGGGTGCGCGACTATACTCTTCCCGACAGTGATTGCATGAAAATGGTAAGAATTCCGATACATAAACAGATGAGATCCGATTACACTTTTATGTTTCCCGAGGTGAATATATTAATGATAACAGAACAACAATTGCTCGACTTCATGCGGGAGACCGCTTATAAACCGATGACTTATCAGGAGTTGGAACAGCACTTCGAGATCGAAGACGCAGCTGATTTCAAAGCCTTTTTGATTATGCTGAATACGCTGGAGGAATCCGGAAAAGTTCTGCTGACCCGCAACAATCGTTATGGCATGCCAGAGCGCATGGATTTGGTTCGCGGACGTCTACAGGCTCATGCCAAAGGATTTGCTTTCCTTATTCCTGAGGATCGAGAGCACCCGGATGTGTACATTCACGCCAATGACATGAAGAGTGCGATGAATGGTGACACGGTATTGGTTAAAGTCACGTCCCAAGGCCCTTCTGGCGGTCGCCTGGAGGGTGAGATCGTCCGTATTGTTACTCGTGCGGTGACACAAGTTGTAGGTGTGTTCCAAAGCCATGAGGTGTACGGCTTCGTTATTCCGGATGATAAACGGATTAATCGCGATATTTTCATCCCGCGTACCAATTTTGCTGGGGCGGTTGATGGACAGAAGGTTGTAGCAAAGATCGTCAGCTATCCGGAGGGCCGTGCGGCAGCCGAGGGTGAAGTGATCGAGATTCTCGGTCATAAGGATGAGCCGGGTATTGATATTTTGTCCGTTATTCGCAAGCATCAGCTGCCAGAAGCTTTCCCGGATGAAGTGGTCGAAGAAGCGGAAAAAGCACCAGACTCTATTACCGATGAAGAAATCGTTCAACAAGGTCGCCGTGATCTGCGTGGACTGAACATTGTCACGATTGATGGTGAAGATGCCAAGGATCTGGACGATGCTGTAAATGTAGAGAAACTGCCTAATGGTAATTACCGTTTGGGTGTTCACATTGCCGACGTTGGCTACTATGTACAGGAGAATTCCAAGCTGGATCAGGAAGCCTACAACCGTGGATGCAGTGTATATCTGGTGGACCGGGTTATTCCGATGTTGCCTCAGCGCCTATCCAACGGAATCTGTAGTTTGAACCCGCAGGTAGATCGCTTGACCCTGTCTTGTGAGATGGAATTCAACGATCAGATGAAAGTTGTGAAACATGACATTTTCACAAGTGTAATCAAAACCAAAGAGCGGATGACGTATTCCAACGTCCGTAAAATCCTTGAAGGTGAAGAGCCGGAATTGCTTGAGCGTTATAAGGATCTGGTGGATGATTTTCATCTGATGAAAGAGATCGCTTTGAAACTGCGGGCTATGCGTATGCGTCGTGGAGCGGTTGACTTTGATTTTGAAGAATCCAAAATCATTGTGGATGCAGAGTGCAAACCGATCGATATCGTGAAACGGGAGCGTTCGATTGCAGAGCAAATCATTGAAGAGTTCATGCTTGCAGCCAATGAGACAGTAGCAGAGCACTTCCACTGGTTGAAGGTGCCGTTTATCTATCGTGTGCATGAAGATCCAGATCAGGAAAAACTGCAAAATTTCCTCGCCTTTGCGGCGAATTTCGGACACCAGGTCAAAGGACGTGGCAATGCAATTCATCCACGGGCCCTTCAATCGTTGCTTGAGGATATCAAGGAAACAAAAGAACAAACCGTGATCAGCACGATGATGCTTCGTTCCATGAAACAGGCGAAGTATGATTCTGAAATGTCAGGTCACTTTGGCCTCGCGGCAGAATTCTATAGTCACTTCACGTCTCCAATTCGTCGTTATCCCGATCTCGTCATTCACCGGGTGATTCGCGAAGTCATTGAAAATAATGGCGCTTTGCCGGAGAACCGTCAGGAGTATTTGGCAGCACGTATGGCCGATATTGCCCAGCAGTCTTCGGAACGTGAACGTGTGGCGGTAGAAGCTGAGCGGGATACGGAGAAAATGAAGAAAGCCGAGTACATGCTCGATAAAGTAGGCGAAGAGTTCGAAGGCATGATCAGCAGTGTGACCAGCTTCGGTATGTTCATTGAACTGGAGAACACGGTTGAAGGTCTGATTCGTCTGAGCGCGCTTACGGACGACTATTACCATTTTGATGATCAGCATATGGCTCTGATTGGTGAACGGACTTCAAAAGTCTTCCGTATCGGGGATGAAGTGAAGATCCGTGTGGCACGTGTCAGCATGGAAGAGTATACGATTGATTTTGAAATGGTGGATATGAAACCTCGTGCTGAACGTCCTGGCGGCTTCGGTGGCGGACGTGGCGGCAAAGGTGGACGTCCAGGCAGCGGCGGCGGACGCGGCGGTGCCAAGGGTGGACCAGGTGGATTCAGCGGATCGCGAGGCGGCAAAGGCAGCTCAGCCAGTGCTGGAGGCAACCGTGGTGGCAGATCACCGGAAGACAGCAAAGGTGGACGTGGCGGTCGCGGCGGAGCAACGAGTGCAGGTGCGGGAGCAGGCTCATCCGGTGGATACGGAGGTAAAGGCAGCGGCAAACCGAAAGGTGAGCGTCGTGCTGGTGATGCTGGCGGATCGACGGGTCGGGGTAAAGGCGCGGTGAGCTTTGGTTTTGGCTCAGGTAAAGGCGGTTATAGCTCTACATCGGGTGGTTCGGATAGTAATTCAACTGGTGGACAAGGAAGTGGCCAAAGCAACGGCAGCGGTCGCGGTGAAGGAAGCTTTAAGTCCGGCAAGGGCGGCGGTAAAGGTGGCAAGGGCGGAAGTGGACGTAAAAACACTTCGCCGAGCGGCGTATTTATCGGAGAAGCTGCAACACCTGGTGGCACTCAGGAAGGTGGAGCACCACGACGTAAGCGGAAGAAGAGCAAAGGTGCAGCTGGTAACGGCACGGCAGCTTTTGTGCGGAAAAAGAAAAAATAAAACTAACGTAACTTGGAGAGAAGAATTACGATTCGTTCCTCCAAGTTAAGCGTTGGAGAAATAGTCACTTTCTGCGGTGTGTTGTTTCGCACTGTCTGGAAGTGGTGTAATGAGGAGGGGCGGCAGAGGTCGCCTCTTTCTTGATTTTAACAGCCGTACTTGCTACAATTAAGGTCTGGCACGTGGTACCTTGGTGCAACAATGGGTGCGCTGCTACAGAGCATGGTACCGGCTTATTTTACGGAGAAGGAGTGAGGACATGGGCAAGAATGATGGACAGAGTAAAGTGCTCGCACAGAATAAAAAGGCTTCCCATGACTACTTCATTGAAGATACGTATGAAGCGGGCATGGTGCTTACCGGAACGGAGATCAAATCTCTTCGTAACGGCCGTGCGAATATTGGTGATGCATTTGCCACGATTCGGAACGGTGAGATTCATATTCATAATATGCATATTAGTCCTTTTGAACAAGGGAACCGAAATAATCCACTTGATCCGACACGTACGCGTAAGTTGTTAATGCATAAAGTGCAGATTCACAAGCTGCTCGGGCTGTCGAAACAGGATGGGTACAGCATTGTGCCACTGAAAATCTATATCCGTAACGGTTATGCGAAGCTGTTGCTCGGACTGGGTAAAGGTAAGAAGCAGTTTGATAAGCGTGAGACTGCAGCCAAGCGGGATGCACAACGTGATATTCAACGCGCAATGCGCGAGAAGCAGAAGGTTGCACGTTAAGTGGAGCGCTGGGTGTGAAAGTTTTACTTTAGGTGCATAAGTTAGGTTTTCGTGATGGAGTTAGGAAGGTTGATGTTCGAGTTAAGGAGTCTCAAGGTTTGTCCTGTTATGGGCAAGATTGAGGCTTTTTATTTGAATTAGCGAAGGTAATAGATGAGGTTTGTTGAAATGTGCTATGAACTGAATTTTTGTGATATGTGTAAAAGAAGTAATTAGGAGCATGGAATATGGCGTAGTGATGAATCAAAATTACTCGCTCTTGCGTAGTTTGCCTGATTCGTGGGTAAAATACTTAGGTGCCGTTGATTGTGATCTGATCTGGGTAAACTTTACTTCCGAATGGTGACGCGGTATAATATGTAGACGATTGAGCCTGTGTATTGGATAATTTTGTACACGTGCTCAGCCTGCTGGAATGTCTTCCAGCAATCTGTACTATATCGGCTTGCTGCTCTATGTTATGATTACTCATGTAGCAGACAGGAATGCCGAGTTTGAAAGAAGCATCTTTTTACCTTGGAGGAAAAAGATGTGCAGCACCTTTGCTCCGTATTCACGGATTAATCCTGGAGCCCTTCTTATATGAGGGGGCGTTTATGGATTCGACGGGGATAGTTCGAGCATGGGTAGCGGGTAGTGGGGACGCGTCCGCTTCATCAACGCTAAAGCCTATTAAACGGCAAACAACAAACAAACTACGCTTTCGCAGCCTAAGAAACTGTGTGCGTGCTTCTAACCTGCATCGCCCATGTGACAGGATTAGGGGCTAACAAGTAGTGGGATACGCTGTCACATCTCCGCCTGGGGTGTGCTGAAGAAGACAATCAGGCTGACCCAACGTATAGCCGGTTACGGGGCGATACTCGGGTGACATCAAAACTGTGACTACACCCGTAGAAGCTTATGTGTCGTTATCTTCGGACAGGGGTTCGACTCCCCTCGCCTCCATTAGAGTCAAGAAACCATCAACCAGTAATCTGGTTGGTGGTTTTTTAGTTTATGATATAATAAACAGAAATTTAGATTGGGGGACTCAAGATGTTCGAAAATCGAGAACAGCTCCAAGGAATTCTAAAGAAGGCAAATCAACATGCACGGAAACAAGCTAAAGAATCAGGTGCCTCTATTTATTATATAAAGAATAACAAACGCGTTCGTGAAGATGCTTAAGGTAATAAATTCGAAATTATGTTTGATTCTACTGGGAAACGGCAGGAGTTTGAGTATCATAAGTGAAACCAAACCAGTCATGACTGTGTTTGCCGGAACCAATGGCCGTTATCTTCGAGTCAAAGGTTCGATACCTCCTCAACTCCATTAAAGTTAGCAAATCCACCAACCATTGTTCTGGTTGGTGGATTTTTATTTTATGATATAATAACCTAAATTATATAAATAGAGGAAATTGAGGTATATGTAGGTCGGGAGTAACTCCCGGAAAGTATATCAGGTACATTTAGGCTCTGAAACGTATATAGGTATCTATAGCCTGCTTTAGCTGGGCCAAATTATGATAATAGAAAATACATACGGATCATCCATTGTTATGGGGATTTTAATAGCTTGTGGATCCCACTTGTGTGGAGACTATGCTGACTTGGTACGCGAATTTAGATCTAAGAGAGTAGAGTGGATACATCCAAACGGAGACTACTCCCCGCAGAACTTTGGAAGAGGTCCGACTCTCAGGGTCTTTTATATGAAAAACTAATTTTTAACATTAAATATCATATTTTTTGATGCTAACAGAGTAAAGGAGTAGTTATTTTGGATCCATACTTATATTTGTTTTTTCATGTTCTATCACATGCTCTTCTAGGGGCGGTAATTGCATACTGCTTTTTGCCAAGGGATACATGGAAAAATCTTATGATATGTCTATGTTCGGGTGCACTGTGTGGAATAATTCCTGATATTTTTGGGGATAGAAGTGTAGCTCCTTGGTCCCATTCTATATTGTTTACACCCCTTTTAGCTTTTGGAATAGCATATTTGACAAAACTGTTCTATAAAAAAACAAGTTTCAAATTAATCTGGGGATCCTCTATTTTGTCTGTCTTGTTTGGACACTTATTTTTAGACTATATGGGACATGATTTACCAGCATTCTATCCCCTTAGCGATAAATCATATATTATGGGAGCCATTACATTGGGAGATCCCTGGATATGGTTTCCGTTAATTATTGGTCTTGGATTAAGTGTTTTTTTGAGGAACAAGCCTAAATTACCTGTAATTACTTCGATACTATTCATATTGGTATATTTAGTTTTTCGAATAATATCAAAAGAAATAATTGAGCACAAAGTTCAAGTTCAACACCCAGTTCCTGAAAAGTCATATATTATAGTGGAGCCCGATAATCATTATGAATTTCCTCTAGATCCCAGAAAATGGTTAGAGTTCAGGTTTCGAGTCATCAGTCCTCATTTCTCTAAAGGTGGTGATGCGGGTATACTGGGAGAGAAATCAGACAAACTATTCTGGTACGATTTTTATCCAGTAGCCTTTGAGATAAATTTATCAAGAGGAAAGTATGTTTCAATAAATTTACAGGATTCTAAAGTTGTGATATCTGTTACTAAGGAATGGAAAGAAGCGGGTTCTAACTTTATTCAGGGAAAGTATGATGGAAACCTTCTTACCTACAAAGAAACCACCAATGGTCAGTGGGAAGAAGTTATACCGCAATAGTTTTCTACAGTTACAGTTTCTATCCACCATCAACCAGCGGTCTGGTTGGTGTTTTTTCTGTTTATGATATAATCTTTGTGAAATAAGCTGATGCAGGCCCGATATACTCTGTAATCTCCCAAAGGAGGCAAAAAACATGAGCCAAACGCAGCAACAGATCCGTGAGTTTGTTGCAGGGATACAAGCATATGTCTCGCCCGTAAATGTGATTAATCCTTGGAGAGATTATGTGAAGGGCTATGATATCGGCCCAGAAGCGGTAAAGATTCGGTCGGAACATTTGGTCAGGTATTTTGAACCAAGAATGTGCAAGGCTCGGTACATTTTTATTGCTGAAGCGGTGGGATATCAAGGGGCGAGGTTCTCCGGCGTACCCTTGACGTCTGAGCGAATGGTTACCGGGAATCACTCGCTGGTGGATCACCAGATGATTTTTGCAGGCAAGCCGGGTGTCAGAACAAGCCTGCCCAATATTGCCAAACCTAATCGGAGTCAGGCACTGTATGGATTTGCAGAACCGACAGCGTCCATCATATGGGGCGAAGTGTTATCCAGTACAAGGTGGAAACCAACGGACTTTATATTTTGGAACATCTATCCCTTTCATCCCTATCAATCTTCTGAGAACAGGATGACGAATCGAACGCCGACTTTGGTAGAGTTGGAGGATGGTGTGAGATTCGCCAGACAGCTTATGCAACTGAATCCTGATGCTCAGATTGTGGCGATTGGCAGAAAGTCAGCAGACACGTTAAGCGCCCATCTCATTAAACATCACCATGTTCCCCATCCTGCGAATGGAAGGGCAGTACAATTCCAAAAAGCAGTAAGGTCAATAATCTAGCCCATTTGGAACTGGAGAACGTAAGGCTGACATATGCATTTCATATCGTCTAAGTGCTCGCACATAACGTAAGGCCTATCCTATAAAGATTGGTTGGTGAAGCTAAATGAGTGAAAAATACTGGCTTGTGGTGCAATATCCAATGAAGAGCGCGCAGGGGAGCAAACGAGATCATTGGTTGAAGGAAAAGGTAATGGAATATCTGGAAACCGTTCTGACCCAGGCGGAGTTGGGAGAGGTGGATGGATGTGATATGGGTAGCCGTGTAGCTGATCCGAAGGAATATGTAATGAACATTTTCTGTGTGGTAACGGATGAAGATCGGAGCATAGCGCTAATTAAAAAAGTGCTGAGGGAGAGCCGCCTGGATTACACCCGCATCCAAATCGCTACGATGCCATATGGGACAGAAGGAAGCTACACGCTGAAATATGCCTCCAAAAAAGGCGTTACCGAATTCTTGCTTTGATCACGATTCGCTGTTTCTTACCATAACGAACGGTACTTCTCTTGTCCGAGGGCAGTTTGCCTCCGAAAATTTATACGAGAAAATGATGATAGGACTCCCCAAACTTAACCACTCGATCAACACACGCCCCATAGTAAGATTTGTGCATGCTCGTACATATCGTAATTCTGCTCAAAAGTATGCACATTTCAAGGTAGATATTCATCAGCGTCTCTTAATATTCAGATCTTCCGCGTCCCCCGCATCACTCTCCATCCAGCACAAACCACAACTTATTATCTGTACCTCCAAAGGTTTATAAAGCAGTGCTCCTTGGGTTTCAAGTCAGGGCCCCCCATACCCGAAGTATTCACAACCATCTGCTCCCCTAATCCTCATTCTACTTCACGCAGTCATACCATCCCCAAGCGATAAAAAGAATTGAGCCTCCTCCATACACCGTCCTATAATATACAATTGTATACAATCCAAGAGAGTGGTGGATAACACAACCGGTCATCCGATCCAAACCGTTAAACCCATCACACTTCGGAACCAAAGGAGGGTCAGAGTGAAAAACAGAGCAAAGGATGCAACAACAGATGCAGGAGCAACAACAGAAGGTGATGCAACAATTGAAGTGGAAGTAACAGCAACAGCATCAGATGTCGAGACCAATGCAGAAGCAAACGAAAATACGAAAGCAAACACAAGAGCAAACACAAGAGCAAACACAAGAGCAAACCCCAGTGCAATGAAGAAGAAGTGGACTCCCCGTTTCAAAGAGTTCATTCAACGCATGCCCAAGACGTTGGCTTTTAAAATCCCGTTTGCCTACTTTGTCATTATTCTGCTAACGGTGGCGTTCAGTGCGTTGGTGTTGAATCGAATCTCGGAAAATGACGCACAGCGAAAGATTAATGAAGCATCACTGCAGACAATCACATCCATTGAGACCAATGTTAATCTGATGATCGGGAACGTGAACAATTATTCGAAGATGATTTTCTCTGATCCCAACTTGCAGAACCTGCTGCGGCAGGGCAATGTGTACTCCAATTTACAGACACAGTCCAAGGTCAGCGCGTATTTGACCAATCTCATGCAAGCGGTTCCAATTATTGATTCAGTCTATATTTATGATAATTCGGGTCACCGATTCTCTGTCGGTACACAGGAGTGGCCCACGTTTATGGAAGCGAATGTGAAGGAAGCGCCGTGGTACGAACAGGCTTTGAAGCACAACGGACGATATCTTCTCAGGCTGAATGGTGGCAACAACGATAGCGGAGTCTCGGCGACGGGGGAGAATAATGGGCAAGAGGTGGTCTCATTTATTCGCCTCATTCGCGATTTGGATGATACGTCTCCACTTGGCTTTCTGGTCATGAACATCAAGGGGGCATCCATCGCGCAAGCCTACGCCAACCTGTCTGCACCGGATTCATTTCAGGTGGCCATTCTGGATGAGCATCAGCGGGTGATCGCAACCAACGCAACCGATGGGAAGAAGGGCGTGCCTGCGGTATCCGACGCATTCATGTCTGCGGCTTCTGGACAGGAAGGCATGCACGAGATGTTAGAGGCCAATCAGGCCAAGTTAAAACAAACATTTCAAGAGCAGCCCTCCGGCTTCATCACCTTGCAATCGGGTGGTCAGGAATATGCGGTGACCTATCGTTCGGCTGGTGATGATCAATGGAAATTCATCAGCATGAGTCCATACCGGGCTACCGATACCCGTAATAAATCCATGGTGCTGCTCGCATTGATCCTACTGGCGGTGAATGGAACTGTCTTTTTTGTAAGTTCATTCATCATCTCGCGCAGTGTCATCAAGCCGATTCACAAGCTGCTCCGTGCCATGCAGAAAGCGCCCAGTGGCAACTTCCGTAAAGTGACGGTTGAGCTGAACAGCTACGAGTTCGAACAGCTATATGGAGGATACAACCAGATGATTGAGCAGATTGACCAGATGCTGAAACGAATCATTCAGGAGCAGCAGACGATCCGCCGTGCAGAGCTGAATACACTTCAGGCGCAGATCAAGCCGCATTTTTTATATAACACACTGGATTCCATCACCTCCCTGGCCATGTCGGGCATGAACGATAAGGTATGTGAGCTGTTAGAAGCGCTCGGAAGTTACTATCGACTGAGTGTCAGCAAAGGCCGTGAACTGATTACACTGCACGAGGAGGTTGAGATTGTACGCAATTATCTGACGATCCAGCAGGTACGCTACCCCGGTGTATTTGAGGTGCAGTACGATATCGATTCAGACTGTGAGCGGGTGATGATTCCCAAGCTCGTGCTCCAGCCGCTGGTGGAAAATTCACTGTATCATGGCATTCGCCCCAAAGGCAGCCCAGGCAAGATAAGCATTCAAGCACGTCGATTCAAGGAAGGGGTACTTCTAACGATTACTGATGACGGAGTTGGCATGTCCGAGGAAGAGATACAGCAGGTTCAACGCAAAGAAATAAACCGTTCTAACCGTTTTGACTCAACGAACTCAATTAACTCAATTAACTCACAGAACTCAATTAGCTCAACGAACTCATCTATCTCCTCTAGTTCATCTAATCCTTCTAATCCTACCTATAACTCTAAACAAAATCCAAGCTTTGGCTTATGGGGCACGATGGAGCGACTTCGTATTTTCTACGAAAGAGAGGATGGACTCAAGCTGGAGAGCGAGGTTGGAAAAGGAACCACCATTATGATAACGATCCCGAAGGGAGCCGATGAATCATGGAAATAACTGTGGAACCGTTAAAGGTATTGATTGTGGATGACGAGTACCTCATCCGGAATCTGCTGCGCATGCGTATCGATTGGGAGCAGCAAGGTATGACCATTATTGGCGAGGCCTCCGATGCCGCGGAGGCTTTGGATCAGGTGGAGCTGTTGCGTCCAGACATCGTCTTCACGGACATATACATGCCAAAGATGGACGGCATTGAACTGAGCCGTATCCTCATGGAGCGTTACCCGAGCCTGAAAATCGTGGTTGTGACGGGACATGATGAATTTGAGTATGCTCGTCAGAGTGTGAAGCTGGGCATATCCGATTTTATTTTGAAACCCATTCGTGCTTCTGAGTTATTACAGGTTACGGCGAAGCTGCGAACGGCGATCGAACAGGAGGTCGGACGTGAGTACGAGCTGATGAAGTTGCGGGAGGAGATGGAGCAGAGCTTGCCTTATCTCAGGGAGAGGTTTGTGAATCAATGGTTAAGTCATGTGGTGCCTGAGGATGAACTACAGGAGAAGGCGCGATTCTTCGGCATTCCTATCTCGTCTGGTGAACCGGGATTACGCATCGCAGTAATAGAGGTGGAGGTTGCTGTACCGCAAGCGAAGATAGCTGCACCAGAGGTTTATCCACATCTACCCGACATATCTCATCAAGTTCATGAAGCTCATCAAGCCCGTCAACCGCACCAACTCAGCCAAGTTCAAGGAGAGCCCCAACACGATCAAACCCATTTAAGCCAGCATCAGACAGAAGCCCATCCACAACCCGCTGAGGAAATACATATTCTGCTGCGAATGGTAGGCATGAAGCAGGTGCAGGCTTTTTATGCGCAGGATTCACAAACCGTTATTGTCATGGACCCGCATAACCGAGTCGTTGTGCTCTCGCTTGGTGCGGATACGGAATTTGCCAATCAGGTACAGCAGCTTCAGGAAGAACTTCAACAGACGCTTAAGCTCGAAGGGTGCGAAGTGGATGTGACTGTAGGGATTGGGCAATGGCAATCAAGATGGGGAAAGGCTTGTGTGGGCTACCGGGAAGCTTGTCGTGCAATCGATTATCAAGCGTTTGTGGGGAAAAATCAGGTCATTTGCTTCGAAGATCTGGTCATCGAAGGCGGAAAAAATCCCTACCACTCGGATGCTCAACTGCTCCAACAACTGCAATTTTACGTCAGTGTTGGTGCGCGGGAAGAAGCGGTATTATTGCTGGAGCGAATGCTGTCTGTGCCATTCTCGGACGTTTCACAGTTTCGGATGGCAGCCTTGGATGTGGTTACGGAGTGCCAGCGTGCTGCCATAGAGCAGCAGCTTGAGGGAGAGCATGCATTGAACAAGGAGGCCGTTGCGGCCATTTTTACAGCAAATCATCTGCCCGAACTAAAAAGTATGCTAGAGCAGCATGTCCGCACCATATCGGATGTCATACAAGCCAAGCGACAGGCCAATGAAGGCAATCTGATCGACCGGGTGAAGGCTTATCTTGAAGAGAACATGGGCAATGCGGAAGTGGGTCTTTCCAGCACCGCGGCTGCTTTTTACGTAAGCTCGGGCCATCTGGGGCGGCTGATGAAAAAAGAAACCGGGCAGACATTTGTGGAATATCTCACCCAACTCCGCATGAAGAAGGCTGAACTGCTGCTGAAACAGACGGATCTGAAAGGATATGAGATTGGGGAGCTGGTAGGCATCCCGGACCCACACTATTTCAGCGTCTTGTTCAAAAAACATATCGGCCGATCCATGAATGAATATCGAAATGTAAAAACCTGAAAAATGAGAATGTAGTCGGGCGTGTTGGGGAGTGTGGGGAGTGCGGCGAAGGTCTGAGTGTAAACCCGCTTCGGTTGTAATTCCACATATGTTCGAAAATTACAAATCGATGCCTGTTTTCTAAATGGAGAACAACGCACAGTTTGCCTAAAATATGGGCTAGAACCAACGAAAACACATAGGGAGGTCTGTAGATATGAAAGCGCTATTAAAAAAATCAGCAAGTCTAATTCTGACGTTGGGCATTGTAAGTAGTCTGGCGGCATGTTCATCTGGCTCGTCCGGCGGCGCACAGGGGGAAAGTAACGGCAAGATCAAGCTGACGCTATGGGATCAATCGGTCGGCAATACCGATCCTTCAGCCAAGCTGCTGCCCGAGATTGTGGAGAAATGGAATAGCGAGCATCCAGACATTCAGGTTGAACGTACGGGCACCACAGGAGAACAGTACAAAACCAAAGTCAAAACATCGATTGCAGCTGGTGAAGCGCCGGACCTGTTCTATGGCATGGGAGGCGGCAGCTTCATGCAGCCGTACATCAAATCCGGTAATGTACTGGAAATCTCAAGTTACCTGACGGACGATATTAAAGAACGGATGGGCCCGGGTATGGCTGAGGCAATCAATATGGACGGCAAAATCTACACGTTGCCCGTGTACACTCATATCGCCAACCTTTACGTGAACACGGAATTGTTCGAGCAGGCGGGTGCCAAGATTCCGACCACCTATAACGAACTGCTGGATGCAATCGAAAAGCTGAAAGCGGCAGGAATTACTCCGGCTGTGATTGGGGAAAAAGACCGCTGGCCGGGCATGTACTGGTACGACATTATTGCGATGCGCCAGGCAGGCAATGCTGCGGTGATGGAAGCTTTTAAAGATCCGTCAAAGTGGGATTCACCCGACTTTGTTGCCGCCGCGACCAAAATGCAGCAGCTTGCGCAAGCAGGAGCATTCAACAGCAGCATGTTCAGCATGAGCTATGACGAGATGCTTGGGGCTTTCAATGCAGGTAACGGGGCGATGATGTTCCAGGCCAACTGGGTGAATGCAGGAATTGAGGATCCGTCCTCCGCAGTCAAAGGCAAAGTGAAAGTGATTCCGTTCCCGGTGTTTGAGGATGGAAAAGGCACAAATACCGAAATCTTCGGCGGAGCTGTCGATGGTTTCTACATCAATCAGAATACCAAACATCCGAAAGAAGCCGTGGAATTCCTCATGTATCTGAGCGAACAGCTCGGTACGCAAGGTTTCCTGGCCGGAGCCGGTCTGCCAAGCTGGAAAACAGATGCACTCGACACGTCCAGTCTGTCCTCCCTGGATCTGTCTGCGGCAGACATTATGAAAACGGCGACCTCATTCATCGCGTGGTGGGATAACATTCTGCCGGCTGAGTCTGCCGAAGCGCACAAAAACCTGATTGCCCAGCTGCTTGCCGGCGATATAACACCTGAGGAGTTCTGCAAACAAATGGCACAGCTCAAACCAACAGAACTAAGTCTGTAGGTTAAACAGCTAAAACCCAAACAAGGCGTGGTCCGGCATATCCCGGTCACGCCTTTGAGAGGAGAACAACAATGAACTCTGTATTTTCCAATAAAGGCACCATAGCTGTCTTCGTACTGCCCACACTGATTCTGTTCTGCGGAATTGTGCTTATTCCAATCTTTGTCTCCAGTTATTACAGTCTGTTGGACTGGAATGGCGTAGGCAGGGGGACATTTATCGGTCTGGACAACTATGTGGAGATGTTTAAGGATACGCGTGTACTGAATTCGATCAAAAACTCCCTGTTATTTGCGGGAGCTTCGGTGTTCATTCAACTGCCGATCTCGCTGGTGCTTGCACTGATTCTGGCGTCCAACGTCAAGGGGGAAGGGTTCTACCGGACCGTGTATTTCATCCCGGTATTGATCTCAACGGTGGTTATTGCCCAGTTGTGGTCAAAAATCTACAATGCGGATTACGGTCTGCTGAACGTGCTGCTGCAAAATATCGGCTTAGCCCATCGGGCGCAAGATTGGCTGGGTCAGAAGCACACGGCACTTGCGGCTTCTTTTATCCCAACCCTATGGCAGTACGTGGGGTATCACATGCTGCTGATGTACGCAGGAGCGAAATCCGTCTCGCAGGATGTGCTTGAAGCTGCAAGAATGGATGGTGCTTCACGTCTTCGCACGGCTTGGTCCATTATGATTCCTTTAATGAAGCCGATCTTGAAGGTAAGCCTTGTATTTTCGGTTATTGGCGCATTCAAGGTGTTTGACCTGATCTATGTGCTGACGGGCGGCGGGCCGTTCTATACCACTGAAGTGCCGAGCACGCTGATGTACGCCACCATTTTTGATACGTTCCGGTACGGATATGGCAGTGCGATCTCGGTATTTATCATTGTGGAGTGTCTGGTATGTACGATCCTCATTAATTCATTGTTCAAAACGGAATAGAAGGAGGCATGAGGCATGAGTACCGTAGAAGTCATGTTGCAAAAAAAGCCCAAGCCAAGGTCCATCTCCGGACCAATCGGGAAAGTGTTCCTGCAAGCGTTTCTGATCCTCGTTGCGATTGTGCAGATCTACCCGCTCATCTGGCTGGCGCTGTTTTCCTTGAAGGATAACAGTGAAATCTTCAGCGGCGATGTTGCCGGATTGCCGAAGGCGTTTCTGTGGAGCAACTACACCAAAGCCATGTCCGATGGCCATGTGCTGACCTATTTTATGAATAGCGTGCTGGTCACAGCTGCCTCCATTGTCTTGGTACTGATCTTGTCTTCGATGACGGGATACGCAATTACAAGAATGAACTGGAAGCTCAGTGGGCTCACGATGACGATTATTTTGCTGGGCATGATGGTGCCGATTCATGCGGCGCTGCTGCCATTGTTTATTATTTTGAAGAATCTGAGCCTGCTCAACAGTTATTGGTCTCTGATCATTCCCTATGTGGCGTTTGGCATTCCGATGGCGGTATTCATTCTGGGCAGCTTTTTCAAAGGTATCCCGCGAGAGATGGAGGAGTCGGCGGTGATCGACGGCTGCGGTATCTACCGGACGTTTTTCTCTATTATTCTGCCTCTGGTAACTCCGGCTATATCAACGGTAGCCATCTTCACGTTTTTGTCGTGCTGGAATGAGCTGATGTTTGCGGTCACGTTTATTAATAACACGGCTTATCAGACATTGACGGTGGGCATGATGTCGATGGTGGGGACGTACATTACGCAATGGGGCATCATTGGTGCGGGACTGATGATTACGACGGTGCCAACGGTGATCATCTATCTGCTGTTGAATAAACAGGTGCAGAAGAGCATGATCGCAGGTGCGATCAAAGGTTAGTTGGAGGCTGGACTAGACCGCGGTCTATGAACATGGAATAATAAGGGGTATGTAGCCAGTCAGTTGCAGAGAGGGGTCATTATTTATGGTCAATATCGCGATGGTAGAGCAGGAGTCTGTTCGGGAAAAGGTTGTGGCGTTTACGTTTGATGATGGGCCGCATCCGGTGTATACACCTCAAGTACTTGAGATATTCCGTCGTGCCGGTGGGCATGCGACGTTTTTCATGATTGGCCAAGAGATAGAGGCTCATCCGGAGATTGCGGCGGAGGTATACCGTGAAGGGCATGAGATCGCAAACCATACATACACGCATCCGGACCTGACCAAGCTGACGCTGGAGGAAGCCGGGGTAGAGTTGCAACGCGCAGAATATCTTGTACAAGAAGTTACGGGGCAACCTGCCCGCAGCTTCCGACCGCCGTATTTTGGCGTAAACGATGATATATTGTCTCTGGCAGCGGAACGCGGATATCGCACGATTGGTGCGGTCAACGGTGATGCGAAAGATTGGGATAATCCTGGCGTTGAGCATATCGTGGAGCATACCCGGTCTGCGGTGAAACCCGGCAGTGTGCTGATATTCCATGACGGGTACGGGGATCGTTCCCAGACGGTGGAGGCGGTTCGTGTTCTGGTGGAGGAACTGGTCACAGAAGGGTATCGATTGGTGACGGTGAGTGAGCTGCTGGACATTTCTCGTGAGCAGGATGAAAAGATAACATAATCAAGTGGACCCATCATTCTTTGAATGACTGGGTCCTTTTTTATATATAATTTGTATAGGAAGAACGGAGCAGAGGTATAAACTTTGCTTGCCCTCTCAAACTACTTTATAATAATAGGCTAAACTAGATTATGTCAGGAGGAAACAATGGACTTTATCAAAAATCAACTAGAAGAACTCGGCATGAGTGGACCCTCCATTGGTTATCTTTCAAACATCATTATGATTATTTTTATCGCACTAATCTCGATATTGGCGAATGTGATTGCCAAGCGAGTGGTACTGAAGACGGTGCATCGTATTGTAAGTAATAACCGTTTCAAGTGGGGCCACATCGTGGTTCAGAAAAATTTATTTCAGAAGCTGTCGCATCTTGTGCCGGCTATTATTATCTATTATTCGGCTTATATTTTCCCGTCTTATCAGGGCATAATTGAGAAAGCAGCAATGACCTACATGATTGTCATCATGATTACGGTAATGAATGCTTTGCTTAATGTATTCGATGATATCTATCGTACCTATGAGGTGTCGAAGATTCGCCCAATCAAGAGCTACATTCAGGTAGCCAAGATCGTTCTGTTCATTATCGGGGGCATTATCGTCATCTCCAGCCTGATTGGACAAAATCCGCTCATTATCCTCAGCGGACTTGGTGCATTATCGGCGGTATTGATGCTCGTATTCAAAGACTCGATCCTTGGTCTCGTGGCTGGTGTACAGCTATCGTCGAACGATATGGTGCGTGTTGGTGACTGGATCGAGATGCCAAAGTATAATGCAGACGGGGACGTTATCGACATTACATTGAACACAGTGAAAGTGATGAATTTTGATAAAACGATTACGATGATTCCAAGCTATGCGCTCATATCGGACTCGTTCCGGAACTGGAGAGGCATGCAGGTGTCCGGTGGCAGAAGAATTAAGCGGAGCATCTATATCGACATCAGCAGTATTCGTTTTTGTACGGAAGAGATGGTGGCTGAATTTGAGAAGATTCATTACCTGAAGGATTATGTCACTTCCAAACTTAAAGAAATTCAAGCGTACAACATGGAGCATCAGGTGAATACTGAAAGCAACGTGAACGGCAGACAGCTCACAAATATCGGTGTATTCCGGGAATATATCCATCAATATTTGAGGAACCATCCGAAGATCAATAAAGATATGACGATGATTGTGCGACAATTAGCACCGGAAGATCGCGGGCTGCCTCTGGAAATCTATGCATTCAGTAATGATATCAACTGGGGTGTATATGAGAACGTTCAGGCGGATATCTTTGACCATATCTTCGCGGTGGCGTCAACTTTTGGACTGCGGGCCTTCCAGAATCCAACTGGACATGACATTGTGCAACTGAAAGAGGATAAACAATTGGTGCGAGAGTACTAGGGGCTCATAACAGCTCTATCCTTTTCCAATATACTATTCATTCATAAGCCATTAACTCATCTGGGTTGATGGTTTTTTGTCTGTGATATAATAGGCATATTTTAAGAACGAAGAAGTAGGGGGAACGTGTATGGATTGGGAAGCTCATATCGAACAGTGGAGCCGAACGGCCGTTAGATTACTGGATATTCGGTATTATCGTGCGGAGCATGGAACGGTTCCTGAACACGATGTGGCGCATAACAGCTTCTTCTTAATCACTACGCATGGAGAGGCTAGGATAAGGATATCAGGCGAGGTCTACCAGACTCATTCAGCATACATATTGCACGGGGGAGCAGATGCTGGGCTAAGTATTACACCGTTGGAACAGGACTTTGCCTGTTATCTGATTTTATATACAGCCGAGTGTGCATCGCCGGAAGATCGAAAGGGTTTCCAGATGACGTATGGGTTTGCACCGTATGCATTACTCCCTGTTCAGGAAAAGTGTGAAGCCATGAACCGTCTGTGGCAAGAACCCGCCTCCATAGACAAGCTACAGGCACAGTCAGTTTTTCTTCCGTTGGTGTACGAGATCATGCGGCAGCAGATTCAGACATGGGCTAAAAAGGAAAACAGCAAACCCAATATCGTCACTGACGCAATCCACTATATTCACGATCACTATAGCGAGCTGATTACAGCCGAGGAACTAGCCAAGAGATACCATTGCAGCGCCAGCTATTTATCCCGTTTGTTCAAAAACCAGATTGGACTAGGACCGATTGAATATCTTATTCATGTGCGGGTTCACAGATCCAAGCAGTACCTTCTAAGATCCGAAGCCCGGATCCAGGAAATCGCGAGCAATGTGGGTTATGCGGATATGTATTATTTCAGTCGCTTGTTCAAAAAGCATACCGGCTTATCGCCAGTACAATTTCGTACACAATATCGGAAACAGGTTCAGGTTCAGTATAATCCATTACGTGGGTTAGAATCGTCTATTGTAACCCCTAACTCCGGTTCTCATAATGAGAATGAGACTTATTATCAACGGATTGGGGAAGGGGACACATCCATGTTTAGATTTTCAAGACCAGCCTTTGGGGCGATGATGTTATTATGCACATCCTTGCTTCTAAGTGCTTGCCAGACCAGCAGTACTCCAGGAGCAACGGCTTCCCAGCCGGCTTCATCAGATACGAATACTGCTGTAGCTACAGACAGCGCAGCTGTGGAAACGCGGATATATAAACATCTGAAAGGCTCAACCGAGATTCCTGTGAACCCACAGCGAGTCGTCAGCTTCTATCACTTGGGCGAATTGATGGCGCTGGGGGTGAAGCCGGTTGGCACAACGACATATATTTTGGATAACCCACTTATAGATGATACTTCCGGTATTTCAGATGTGGGCGTTCCGCCAGATGCCGAGAAAATCCTGTCACTGGAGCCAGATCTGATTGTGACAACGGCAGCATTCGCAGAAGCTGTGGAAGGCGGGTATGATGCACTGAGCCAGATCGCTCCGACCATTGTTGTCGAGCAGTATAATGATCCGATTAAAGATGTGGAGATGTTTGGGGATATTCTCGGGAAACAAGAGGAAGCACGGTTATGGAATGAGCAATTCAAAGCCAAAATCGCAGCGTACAAAACGAAAATTAGCCCTTATGTTCGTGCGGATGAAACGTATTCTATATTAAACGTGCGTCCAGATGCTCTTTTTGTATACGGAGATACCAATATGGGGGGCAACATTATTTATAAATATCTTGGGTTGAAGCCAGCGCCCAAGGTAGAGTCGGACGTCATCCATGGAGAAACGTGGGAGATTTCCACCGAGGTCATTCCCGAATTTATCGGTGACCGTCTGTTCCTGGCCGTCAATGAGGGAGCTGAGGACAAGCTCAAGGATGTGCAAAAGTTGATTGATGCCTCACCAGCCGGGAAAGCGGGTCACGTATACTCCATTAACTTTGATCAGTTCCTTCCGAGTGACCCTATTGCGGTAGAGAAACAGTTAGACATCATCACAGATATAATTGTAGGAGATGGCAAATAGGTGTGTATGTCTGTGATAGGTCCACCGAGTTGAAGTGTTATTGGATGGCCTAGATGTAGAGGAGTTCGCATTGATTCAAGCCGGCGTGAAGGGGTAGAATAACGAGAGGACGTTTATTTTCTAACAATCTAATCTCGGAACGAAAATCTAACCTTTTGGCAAAGGAGAGTTCTCACATGAACCATCAGATTCCGGAATATACATTGAACGATGGCTTGAAAGTACCTGCAATTGGATTTGGTACCTATAGTCTGAAAGGTGAAGAAGGCGTTAAATCGATCGTGACTGCCATTGATGCGGGTTATCGATTAATTGATACGGCGTATAACTATGAGAATGAGGCAACCGTGGGCAGAGCAATTAAGCAAAGCTCCATCGCCAGAGAAGACCTGCTGATTTCCTCGAAGCTGCCGGGGCGTTATCACGCTCAGGATAAAGCACTCGTGGCGATTCAGGAATCATTGTACAGAGCGGATCTGGACTATTATGACCTGTATCTGATCCACTGGCCCAATCCGAAGAAGGACATGTATGTCGAGGCATGGCAAGCACTGATCGAAGCCAAAAAGCGTGGATATATCCGATCCATCGGCGTCAGCAACTTCCTGCCTGAGCACAATGAACGCCTGATTAAGGAGACGGGGGTAGCGCCGAGCCTGAATCAGATTGAGCTGCATCCGTTCTTTGACCAAGCTGGTCAGCGGGAACAGGATGCGAAGCATGGCATCGTGAACGAATCCTGGAGTCCGATTGGACGTGGCAATGATGCTGTACAGGATATTCTGAAGGATGAGAACATTCTTCGGATCGCGGAAACGCATGGCAAAACACCGACCCAGATCATTCTGCGCTGGCATGTTCAGCTGGGCTCCATTCCAATTCCGAAAGCGGGCTCCTTACAGCATCAGCAGGAAAATATCAATATATTTGATTTTGAGTTGAGCACAGAAGAGATGCAGGTCATTTCTGCATTTAATCGTCCGGATGGACGGTTGTGGGATCAGGACCCAAGTGAGTACGAAGAATTTTAAAGAAGGACAAGCAATATCTGCCCAACTTTACGAAGCAATATGAAAAACTGTTCGTGTCACTTGCTGCCAAGTATGGATCAATATGAAATTAAATGTGATCCAGACTGTAAGTACGATGTGATTAAATGCCATTATAACCTGCGCACCTTTTGGAATAATTATTGGTCCCTCTGGGTTACCAGTGAAATTCCAAAGGGTGTTTTTGAGTGAATTGTATCTAGTCATAGCCTGCCTTATCGGGCTATATTAATAACGATAAGAGCATACATCTGTGGAATTCTGGATGGCAAGCAGCATAGCAATGGGGTCATAAGCAGGTTGTTCAGGGGAGGGCGATGTTTAGTGGTGGCTAACTGGTGGTTCGCGCTGATTATTATGGTTGTGGTGAATGGGATTGTAGCCTGGAGTTTATGGACGGGGGAACAAACAAGTAGAAGGGCGAAAAAGTGGTTTTTTATTGTGGCTAATCTTATCGGGGTAGGGCTTGCCATCTCTCAATTTTTCTGGATGGACTTCAACTAGGATGCAGTGGTGGTATGAGAATATAACGTGTAATACATAGAAAATAAGGAAGGGCTGCTCCCATGTCAGATATGACAGGAGGCAGCCTTTCCTTATTGGAGCATTTTAAGGGTTGTTGCAGTTTTCCGCGTTGCGTAAGTTCTGCTAGTGTCTCGCAGGAATACGGAAAGTTAGAATCTCATACGGTTTGATATCAAAAGAAATCCGACCATTTTCCACAGCGCATTCCGCTTCGTTATTCTCAAGCAAATCACACGTGTACGCCGTGGCACCTGCTCCTTCAGGCAATTGCAGGGAAGCACGGCTGCGGCGGCCATGTGCTTCATAGAGACGGATGATCATATCATCGTTATTCTCGGCTTTTTTGATAACCTCCAGCACGACATTATCCTGATCAACCGATGCGAGTGACCACAACCCAGGTAACGTGCCGGTTTGCGATGCAATCTCACGAGCAACCAGCGGACGGTTGAGATCATAAGCAGCTTGGATGACACGTCCTTCACGGAAATCGCCCTGATGCGGATAGAGCGCGTAGGTGAATACGTGCTGCTCTTTGTCAGCATTTTCATTCGGGTACGTTGCGCTCTTGATCAGCGACAATCGCATCACCGAGTTATGAATATCATATCCATATTTGCAGTCGTTCAGCAGAGCAGCGCCGTACCCGTTCTCCGCCAGATCGGCCCACTTCTGTCCGCATACTTCGAACCTGGCTTGATCCCAGCTTGTATTCCGGTGAGTAGCACGCTCCACGTTGCCGTACTGGATCTCGTAGACCGCTTTTTCACTCCAGATATCCAGCGGGAAGGCTGCTTTCAGCAGCAAATGCTCCTGTTTCCAATCCACTAACGTGCGGAAATCAATTCGGCGTGTATGCGCGTAGAAGATAATCGTTTGTTCAACGACAGAGTCCAGGAACTGTCGCTTCACTTGCAACACGGAACGCACCGGCCCGCTTTCAACCCACTCCAGTGACTGCAGGTTGTTAATCTCCCACATATGCTGTTCATAATAGTCGTCAATGTTCCATGCCTCATATTCCGCAGGTCGATCCTCGAACACTTGCAGCACATTACCACGCTTGCCAGACTGAAGCAGCTCACGCCCCTCCAGCTTGTCCCATACGGATATGAACTCGGCACGTTCATTCAGTTGAATATCGAACCAAGGTGTATGGATGTGACGCTGATTGGCTTCCCACTGTGCAACCGATACGCTCGCGACAAGTTCGTCTGTCAGATCCGGTGTGATTCGGAAGGATTTATACCCGGATGCCGGCACGTTCTCTGCAAGGAACACAAGTCCGCCTTCAGGAGTACGCTGGCTTGGTACAGGGCGATCTCCATCATGGACGGTCACTTTTCTCGCAAAAGCAGGCAGTTCAACCACATCTGTTCGTACGAATCCGGTGGTGTTGAATACGACAATGGCTTCGCCATCAGATGTAATTTGGCTTGCAATGCCGTTCAGTGCGCTGTCTTTCAGCTCATCCGTGACACGCAGCACTTCTTCATATTGCTCTTTGGAATCCACATATACCTGCTCAATGGAGCTGCCCGGCAGAATATCATGGAACTGGTTCAGCATCGTCAGCTTCCATGCGTGCTCCAGTGCATCGGTTGGATAGGCTGCCTGGGCATTCGCCTGACGATGAATCATGGCATACAGCTCGGCATCAGCCAACGCAAATTCGCTATGACGGTTGTACCGTTTGTTGCGGGCCATGGAAGTGTAGGTACCGCGGTGATACTCCAGATACAGCTCACCCGACCAGCGGGGAACGGAAGGCACATCCACCAGATTTTGCTCCAACTTCTCGAAAAACTCGCGTACAAAGGTACGTTTCACCGCAGGCACACCCGGCAATCCAACATCAAGTCGTCTGCCATGCTCCAGCATCTCTCCGGTTGGTCCGCCGCCGCCATCCCCGAATCCGAAACATTGCAGAACATCTGCATTAATGTTTTTGTTCTGGTATCGCTGCCACGTGCCTTTGACTTGGGAGGCGTTGAATCGTCCATTATAAGTCGTCTCGAAGCGGCGTTGTCTGAAATCGGGATGCTTGTCATAGTCTGTCGCTGTGATGAAATGAGTTAGAACTTCAGAGCCGTCAATACCTCTCCAGTACATCGTGTCGTTCGGAATTTGGTTCGTATCATTCCAGGCAATTTTGGTGGTCATAAAATAATCAATGCCACTCTTGCGCATAATCTGCGGCATCGCTGCACTATAACCAAATACATCCGGCAGCCAGAGCACACGGTTCTCTACGCCGAACTCTTCCTTGAAGAAACGTTTGCCGTATATAATCTGACGGATCATGGATTCGCCGGAGATCAGGTTACAATCGGCTTCCAGCCACATCGAACCTTCGGCTTCCCAGCGGCCTTCGGCTACCTTTTCCTTGATTTTTTCATAGAGAGACGGGTAGTCTGCTTTCAGGTACGCATATAATTGGGGTTGCGAGGACATGAACGTGTATTCTGGGAACTTGTCCATGAGATATAGTACACTCGCGAAGCTGCGAATGACCTTCTCCCGGGTCTGATCCAATGTCCATAGCCATGCCACATCGATATGCGTGTGTCCGATACAGTGAACGGTTGGGATGTGATCACCCGCAGGGCGAGCTTCACCATAGACATGGTCTTGCAGATATCGACGCGCTTCCAGCACTGAAGCATGGAATTCTGCGCTGTTCTCCTGACGCAAATCTAGCAGATTCACGGCTTTATTCAGATGTTCGACCAAATTCAGCCGCTCCAGATCATCCTCACGCAGCAGATCCGCCGCATCGAGCGCAGCCTTAAGATCGTAATATAGATCGGTGACAGGCTGATGATGCTCAGCTACATAGACATTGAGAAAGACATCGGCTGCCGAAGTACTACAGTACGCATATAAAGCCAGTTCGAATTCTTCGCCTTTTGCCGCAGCAGGAGTCAGGTCAATTTCCGTATGGTTCACATCCAGACCACAGATCAGTTCCCCATTGAGGAATGCCAGAAATTGTGGATTATCATAGTTCCAGATATCATCCGCACCGGTGACGATGGTACATACGACTTTTTTTCCTTCCATATGATCCGGGATGCGAATCCGGGTTTTGAAGCAGCTGTGTACATCTTTACCGCCCCAGCCATCCCCTTTACGAAATACGTTCCAGGAGGAAGGGTCTTCATGCACCAGTTCCCAGGAGTGGTAACCACTTTCTTTATGATAAAGCTCCGGTATATATGTCTTTGAGGTCAGTCGTGCACGTTCCAAGTGTTTAACTATGGTATGGATCCGAGTATACAAGGAATTCATTTTCATGTTGGTTTCCCACCTTGGTTTGTAGTAAGTACAGGCTGTAGTCGTCGTTGGAGCAAGAATACTGCAAGCGCTAACATATCAACTCTATCATAACAAAGGGGAAAGGGAGCAAACTACGTAATGTATGCTGAAAAAGACGTATTTTTATTGCATTTCATGCTAAAATAAAATCATTAGTATCGGGATAGGAGGCATGTCCATGACAACATCCGTTTTGACATACGAGCAGGGATATGTAATCCATGTCAATCAGCCTGGAGACGAACTCTTTTATCATCTGGACTATGACGAGCGTTCTCATGATCTGAATATGGAGTTTCAGCACTTTCATGATTTCTATGAAGTCTGTATTCTTCTGGATCGTACGGCTGCGCATATTATTGAAGGCAGTTTATATGAGATTCAGCCATTGGATATCGTGCTGCTGCGACCTTCTTTGCTGCATAAGACGCAGTATCCGAAAGGTACACCGCCAAAACGGTTGATGATTAATTTTGCGATGCCTCGCCATATGCCAGGACTTGAGAACGGTTACAATGAACTATTCTCCATTTTTGATGAAGAGGTTCCGATTTTCCGCTTTCCGGAAGAAAGGCGCAAAGAAATCCTCGCGCCCATCAATGATATTTTTGCCATATCCCAGCAGCGCTCTACACTTCAACCGGTTGTGATCCATCATAAATTTGTAGAGTTTCTGTGTGCCATTCATCGTTACGCGGCAGAGAACGGGTATGTGCGAGAAGAGACAGGATCATCGATGTCCCGCCGCATGTATGCCATTGCATCCTATATTCACAGCCATTATCAGCAGGATTTATCTTTGGAAGAGGTATCCAGGCGGTTTTATGTAAGTGCCCACCACTTGTCCCGCCAATTCAACAGGGTCACTGGTTTTACCTTCACGGAGTATGTACAGATGACCCGTATTCGAAATGCCCAGCAATTGCTGCTGAATTCGAGTGAAAAAATTACGGACATTGCTGCACAGTGTGGGTTCGCCAGCTTTTCCCAGTTCAATCGCATCTTCAACAAACAGAGCGGTATGTCACCAAGTGCCTATCGACGGAGCAGACCATCGCAGAGCAAACATGAAATGATGCTTGTGGGTGAAAGACACGAGTGACGATGGCGCCTAGCGTGAGATAACAAGCGGAGTGATGGACAGGCTTCTAGTTAACGGGCTATTTTTCTGGACAGAAGATTTTTATGAAAATAATAGTTAACGACATGGATAGGATTCAGTCCATATCTTTATGATTTGGCTAGGGACAGACCGCCATCATACATCCGATAGACCTTGTCACAATATTCAAGCATACGCTCATCATGGGTAACCATAATGGCCGCTTTTTGGCGTGATTTCACTTCTTGCGCGATTAGACTAACCACTTCATGGGCTCGTTTGGTGTCCAAACTGGCGGTTGGTTCATCGGCCAAGATGATGTTGGGATTATTCATTAAAGAACGCGCAATGGCTGTCCGTTGTTTCTCACCACCGGATAACTCTTCGGGAAAACTTTTTAACTTCAAACCCAGCCCCAGTTCTTCCAGCAGCTTGGTGGCAAATGCCTTATCCTCTTTTTTGACCGTTCCCGCCATTCTTTTTACAACTAACAGTTGATCGAGAACATTTAGATAGGGAACTAGATTGGAAGATTGCATAATAAATCCAACTTCTTGCAGCCGTATATTAGATAGCTCTTTCTCCGTAAGCTTCGAAATATGATTTCCGTTTAGTTGAATATCTCCTTCGGAGGCTTTCAGCATGGCCCCAGCAATAGACAAGAATGTACTTTTACCAGAACCAGAAGGTCCAACGACAGCAACAAATTCCCCCGGTTCCACGGATATGGATACATGATCGAGCGCGGTGATCCGATTATTTCCTTCGGCATAATACATGGTGACTTCCCGCATGTGCAATCCCTTACTCATTATTCAACCCTCCCGAGCGCCTTAAGCGGATCAATCTTCGTAATTTTGCGAACAGATACCAGTGAACTTAACATAGCGATAACCAGCAGGATAATAGAATAATTGAAGACAAGACTGGTCTCCAGCTTAAATGGCATTCCTTTTGGCATAATTGCTGCTGTCCCATAAGTCAGCAAGATTCCAACAACAATACTAGTCAGGGAAAGGACAAACACTTGCGAGATAATGGCTTTTCCCAAGAAACGGTTGCTGGCACCGATCGCTTTCATAATGCCAAACTGGTTGGTCTTTTGCATCGTAATGACATAGAAGAATACCCCGAGTACAAATGCAGAGATCGCGAGCAGAAAGGCAAGCATCATCAGAATCGTTCCGTTCTCTTCTTTGTATCCTGGCATGCCTTGCACAGCTTCCGACCGGGTAACGGTATCCGTACTGGATAACTCTTTATTTATAGCTTCTGGATCAATATTCTCGCCTTGTAACATGATCGCATTAACCGGTCCGGCAATTCCTTTATCTGAACCTGGAGCCGCAAAGGCAATCTTCCGCCATTCAGCCATTGGCGTAAATACGGATGCAACGTGGTTATAAGTCTGATTCTCCACAAATCCGATAATGGTCAATGATTCCGTCGTACCATCCAGTTGAAAGGTGTCCCCGATATTATAGCCCTCATCTTTTAGGGTCGAATTCACAACTACCCCGGTGGGATTCTCGGAAGACAGGCTTTCACCTTCTACAATTGCTGGCTCCAGGAAGCTTCCTGGGTTAATTCCTATAATCGCTATATCGACTTTATCTTCATTCTTGGTACTCGTTTCTTTCATTGCTGTTGCCATTGAACTACCCATAGGTGATGCAGCATCCACATTAGGAAGTTGTTCCGCCTCCGCCACCAGTTGATCTGACAGCAGTGACTTGCTCATGGAAGACTGAGCCCCTTCTTCAAAGATGACATAATCAGCCTTCATGGTCTTGAATGTTGATGCGGCTAGTGTAGACAATCCATTTCCCAGACCGGATAAAATAAATACCAACCATGCCATGAGTACGAAGATTATGATAATCATTAAAAACTTCATTTTACTATGCATTAGCTCCTTCATCGCTAAAAACATGATCTGTTCAACTCCTTCTCTTTTTTTGACACATGTGTCAAATTAGATGCGCGGCCACGCGGTCTTCATCATTAAACGACATAAATGACACTTGTGTCAAATTAAATCCAAGAACAAAGTTAGCTCTTGGCTCCTCCGATCCACATTTGGAACAGCAGCTTTCCCCAATCAGGCGTAGGGATATTCATCATGTTAGGCGTATTAATCAAGTTGAAGAATACACCAACAAGTACAGGTAGAGGGATATCTTGCCGGAGGGCCTGATCCTGCTGTGCGCGTTCAAATAAGCGAGATAATTGAATTTTGAGGGTCTGATGTGCTTCCTCAATGAATTCAAGATCTCTCGCTGCCGCAGCAGAATTAGTCGTATTAATTTTGCTGGCATCTCCCAAAAGTTGATGGAGCGTCGATTCTTCTGCGTAGATCAGAAGCAGTTGCTCAAGAGCATCCATGGGATCAGTCTCATCAACGGCCAATGAATTCTCCAACACGGTTGCTATTACACGCTTCATACAAGCAGCAACAATCTCTTCTTTATTAGCGTAATATTGATATATCGTGCTTCGGGCTCCGGAGAGATGCTGTGAGAGCAGCTTGAGGTGAAAACCGTCGTAGCCATGCTCCAGAATTAATTTCTTGGTCGTATCCAGTAGCTCTGTTTCGGTAAAAGATTGTTTTCTTCCCATTGAATCTCTTCCTTTTTCTCATCTATAAAATCTGTATTGTATTCATAATACCTTATATATGTGATGCTTTGGATTTCGCTGATATATATTCAGTTTAGCATAACATAACATAAGCTCCTATGTGAGCTGTTGAACATAGATTCACCCCTGTCCCTGTCAGGGTAAAAATAATCACTTCCCATAATGCTTGTAACTTGTAACAAAGGAGTGAAGATAAATCGTTTATAAAGCAGCACCTTATCTACTTATGTTAGGTATTTTTATCGTCATTTTGGATGGGTTGTGGATCGTGGATGTAGCTGACTCTTATGATCTCTACCCTGGATCAGCATGGGCCCTTTTGGCAATCGGATTATGCATGATGATATTCGCTTATATCATGATTCAGCATAAACGGAAGCAAGAGGCTCCAATGAAGGATGAAGTTCAAGAAATACATGCTGAGAGGGTGCTAGCACAGCAATTCGTGAATCGAATGTGGAAAGACCGAGAGGCTGTAGGCGGCAGACTGATTTTGTCTCTCCTAATCATCCATGCAGTTATCGCTGTCTTTCACCTCGGTCTGGCTTTACGTATGGTACAGATCACTATATTCGTGGGCATCATTTGCTTCTCGTTTTTCTACATTATGAATGATGACAGGGGAGACCTGAAGGAGCAAGAGGAGGATTTAAAGCCTGAAAGTCATTTTATGCAAACCTTTATGCGTCTGATTGATTACAGGCAACATCCTTTTAGTCTAGGACTTCTTGTGTTTCTACTCATTGTGCTTACATTCCTGATTTCAAAATGGTTCGGGTGGGAGATCAGCTTTGATACAGGCGGGAATCCGCTCTATGTCATGAGTCTACCGACTTCTGCCGTTATATTATCAGGTCTAGCCTTTGCTTGCGGACTGATCTATATCAATCAGCATTGTGATTTCTTCGGGCTTCGCCAAACAGATCAGGGTGCGTACAGGCTGTTTCAGATTCATTTCTATGAAATTATTGCTTGCGGGGCTTCCTTTTTCATCTGGCTGGGAATTATTATTCTAAGTTGGTTTTTTGCCTAGATGGTTGGGGTTGGATACGGTGGGTGATAAAAATAAGCGTATGTTGTTCCCTTGAGATAGGTTGGCGTGGATGACACATACAAAAAGGCAAACCCATGAACTAATAAAGGGTTTGCCTTTTTCTTCCTATTTATCGAATACCAACGATATACCGATACATCTGCAATTGATCTTACGATCACGATCAGACTCACGCATGTACCGGATGAATCTTGGTGTTATCCCTGATCCTTCGGTGCCAGCTCGATGGCGGAGCGAATGGCTGCCAGCATGCTTTTGTCATCGGCGATGTTCTTGCCAGCGATATCGAAGGCTGTACCGTGGTCAACCGACGTACGAATGATTCCGCCCTTCAGACCAACGGTGATATTCACGCCTTCCTCGATGCCCATTACCTTAATTGGCGCATGGCCTTGGTCGTGATAGCAAGCTACAACGATATCGAAGTCGCCGCGGCCAGCGCGGAAGAAGAGTGTGTCCGCCGGGAGTGGACCAACAACGTTAATGCCTTCCTGCTGCGCACGCTCAATGCCGGGCTGCAGTTTCTCTTCTTCCTCTCCGTTGCCGAACAGTCCGTTCTCTCCGGCATGAGGATTGATTCCGCATACGGCTACGCGCGGATTCTCAAAGCCTGCTTTTTTCAACGTATCATGGGCAAGCTTCACAACGGTGTAGGTTCTTTCCGGGTTAATACTCGCGATGGCATCAATCAGACCCATGTGTGTCGTCAGGTGAATGACTCTCAGATTAGGCGTCGTCAGCATCATCGAGAAGTCCTGCGTATCCGTCAGGTCCGCCAGAATTTCGGTGTGGCCTGGATATAGGTGCCCTCCTTGATGCAGGGCTTCCTTGTTCAAAGGTGCTGTGCAGATGGAGTGAATCTGGTGTTTTTTGGCCAGATCAATGGCTTTGGCGAGAAACTGGAATGCTGCATCCCCAGCCACGGCAGATACTTTGCCGTATTCCAAGTCCGCAGGGACAAGGTTCAAATCAATCACATCTACAGTACCGAATTCATACTTGGCTTCGGAAGGCTCTTGAATCGCGTTAACGTTCAGACTTGAGCCGATGATCGGCAGTACGCGCTCCAGAATCTTCGCATCACCAATCACGAGTGGATTGCACTGATCATACATCTCTTGATGACCCAGTGCTTTCATAATAATCTCCGGTCCAATACCTGCTGCGTCGCCCATCGTAATTCCGATTGTAGGTTTCATACGAGAATACCTCCTTTTAATTTTTGAATCGCATGGATAAAGACATCTGGTTTGCCGAATCCGCCTGCTTTGGTAATCACATGCAGATCATCAATGCCTATAAACTTGGAGATCGGCACGCCGATTTCAAGCTCATCCAGCAGCTCGAAGCCGCTAATATTCCATTTCAGACAGATTTGTTTTGCCGTATCGCCACCAGTCATGGAGACACCCTTGAACAGTCCCTCTTCCAATAGTCTGGCACAGATCTCACCCATCGCGAGTACAATTTCATTGCTAACTTCGGTGTGATTAAGTCCCCGAACTTCGCCCGTGGCACGAGCCAATTCAATATCAATCTGTTCAGCGGTGGAGTAAAGGACGACATCTTGTCCTTCCAGCGCTTTGTCGCGGACCTCGTTATAGACACGTTCCATCTCTTCTGCACGGTCTGCGGTCGCGGATACCGCTTTGAAGGAGTGGAAGGAGACAGAAGCCACGCGGGATTTGCGCAGCAAGCGACTCAACTGCTCGCGCGAATTTTTGTTTACACTGCCCACCACCGTCAGGATTGGACCCGGATTCTCGGGTATGGTTAGCGCGGTAGACTTGGATTCAAGTGCAAAGTGAGCAGGGAGGTAGTTGGCAATACCCGCTGAGCCTGCCCAGGCAAAGGTATAATCCAACTCGCGAGTCATCTGTAGTACCAGCTCCAGATGGCTTTCCTCGGTGGAGTCCACCAGGACGTAAGGAGTATTGTTTTCCTTCAACTGTTTCAGCTTGGCACAAAGATGATGCTGGCCGGCTTCCAGATCGGCGACGGTGATCTCGCCAACTTCGTACTTGGTTTGAAGTTTCAATAAGTCCGGAAGGTAGGAAATCGTTACAGGTGTCTTCGGATCATGGGCAATTTCAGTATCTGCCAGTGGAACGCCATTCAGGTAATGAATTCCGTCCAGAATAGTCCGGTTATTTTTCGGATATCCTGGAGCAATCATCATAAAATCAGGCTTAACTACATCATACACAGCATCAATCTCGATGCCGATATTGCCGCGCATGGTGGAGTCCATCTTTTTGAAAATCGTCTCAAATCCATTATTCGTTAGCAACTCAGCAGCCCGATATACACGTTCATACGCTTCCTGCGGAGATATGGAACGACTATCTGTATCAAAGACGACAGCATCGTATTGTGTAAGAGGTTCTTCATTCATATTAAAAAGAACACTGGTTTTCAAGCCATGGCGGGCAAGCTGCACCCCGCTGTCATTGGCACCGGTCAAATCATCTGCAATAATGGCTAATTTCATGCAGTCATCCCTCCTTATAAGCACAATTTTATAAAAAGTCCGTTCGTATTAGATTGTCAATTAAATTCATCAGATCAGATCAAAATCATTTATGTGGTTGGTCGTTGATTGTATTTCTCGACGCCACCTGATTTCTCCAGTCGTTTGGAGAGGAACCCGATGAAGATCGGTAACAGGATAGCTGTCGTTACAACGCTCGCCGCAATTTGCACCGTAGCAATCTCCGCAATCGGGCCAAATGAAGCATTAGCAGCCACGATGGCAGCAGGTGTACCTACCGCATTGCCGGCTGTTGAACCTTCGGAAGCACCAACAATCGGGTTCCAGCCAATGGCTTTGAACAAGAAGTATCCGATTCCGCCTGTGAGAAGCACGGTTAGAACACCAAGCAGAATGCCACCTAGACCACCTTGGATGATGGAGGAGAAGTTGATTCCCATACCCAGGGAGAATGCAAAGAACGGAACAAGTTTGTCACTGCCTTTGTAAAGCCAATCCCCCAGATTACGGTCCAGATTACCAATAATGACACCAACGATGAGTGGAAGCAATACAGCAACGAATGCCATCGGGGAGAACATGCCGTTCGCAAAGCCCATTGCACCAAAGATCGAGAGCGCTACCATGGTCAGGAATGGACCATCACTGAGCGCGAGGAAAGGGTAAGCTGCCTTGTCATCTTCTTTACCGTATTGACCAGCGAGTGCGATGTAAAGACCACCGTTAGAGTTGGTCATCGCAGCGATAATGGCAAGTGGGGCCAGACCCAGGAATAAACCGCTTGAATCCGCAAACAAAATAGCGATAAAACCAAGGCCTGCACCAATCACCCATTTGAACGTAAGCAAGGTCAAACCTTTGCCGACAGATGAACCTGCCGTTTTGAACGTAATCTGTGTACCGGCAATTAAGAGGAACAGCGCAATCAGCGTACTGGCACTATTAACGAAGAGAGCTTCCGTGAATCCACCAATGCGCAGAGCATTCGGGAAGAATGTATTGATCGTTGCACCAAGCAGCAGGGGGACAACCATCATACCGCCAGGGATGCGATCTAAAGTTGCTTTAATGTTCATAGTAGTTAGCTCCTTATGAAGTAATCGTTTTTATGAAGCGCTTGCAGGGATTATATTATCCCATATCGTTTAATATAGCAACAATAAATTATTGTAAATTTTAAATAAGTATTATAGTGTTTAAAAATGCAACACAACAAGGAGATAAAAAAGACGCAAACTTAAAGTTAATCTTTAAGTTTACGCCATAATGTGGCCCGGTTAATCCCCAGACGCTCCGCAGCCTTCGATTGATTGTTGTTTTCCTCCTGAAGCACAATCTGAATCACTTCTTTTTCGATCTCCTTCAGCGTACCGTTCAACTTCATTGGACTTGAAGAAGGTTGCTGATCCAGCAAGCGGGATAAGGTAGCGGTGGAGATGACATACTCCTGCTCATTGAGTGCAGCCTGCTTGATCAGATGTTTCAGTTGGTTGACATTCATATGTGTGATCTGTTCTTGGATCAGCTGCAGTGCATCTTCTTTTATTCTAACCGCAGTAGTTCCGTACTTCTGGTAATATCCCGTAAGAAAATGCTGCATCAGTGGAGCCAGATCTTCTGGTCTATCCGCAAGATTTGGCATCATGATCGTATTAAGCTCCAGATCGAGTGACCAATGTGGGTTCAATGCCTGCTCCCCGAGTATAAACACCCCAATCCGGTTATGAAGGCAGCTCTGGATAAAGGAGAGCAACTCCGGATCTTCCATACGTGTCTCCATGTGGTTAATCTCTACATTTCGAACCTTGGCGAGTGGTATCTTGTGCAAATGACCGGAAGGCACTTGTGAGAGATCGATCTGTAATAACAGTCCGCCGGCAGAGTACATCTGATGAATATGTTTGACTAGAAAAGATTTACCGGAATCCGCTTCACCTAGCAGATAGATCGGTTCATGATTCTCGTAAAGTGCCCGAATGTTCTTTAATACCGCCTGCATGGCAGGGGATTCGGCAACGATAGGCTCCATCGATGCGTCCGTGAACGTTGTTATGCCGAATTGTGCAAAGGCATAGGGTTGTCCTTTTTCCAGCATGTATACCTTGTAGTTCTTGTTGTCCAGGGTCGTTTCATAGGCGTTAACCGTGAGCTGGTAATCGTCCACCATGAACACATTTTGGACCTGGGATTGGTGGAATTCCAGACTCGTGTTGGTCAGATACATGTGATTTTCGGTCAGCGGATTGTTCTCAAAGTCGGTCAGGCTCTCGAATACGACTTCATTCCGCTCATTTAAAATAAGCAAATTCGGATGTTCCCGTGTAACCAGGTCATTCAGTATGATCGATATCGCATGATTTTTGCTCAAATAACGGTAGACCAACTGCGCATCTGCCATCGCTCTAAGGATGGATTCCTGACCGGATTGGATTAACAATCCCTCCAGACCATAGGTCTTCGCGGTGTTGACGGTGATCACATCCCCGACAATCTGGCGGTACCCGGAAGCTTTCAACTCCAGGAGCAATCGTGCCACATCTTCCGAGCTATGTATGGTATAGACCTTGAGAGGCAGATCCATCAGATCAATAATCGATTGTGCACCAGAGGTGATGTTGGAGAAACCAACAATCGCTGTTTGGCCGTTAAACTGGCTTGCCAGGGTGAGTGAACGAATCATATCATAACCCGATAACTGCACATCGATGACGGGAATGGTGACTGCTTTTTTAATCAATTGGGCGGTACCGCCGCGGCTGATGATAATCTCTGCCCCATTTTTCTCAGCTTGGATTGCTAGCTCCACGCCTTTCGCCAAGTCGCCCACGTCTGTCTGAATGGTTAACTGGGGAAAACGGGGAATGCACTCTTGTATAATAGGAATCATCGATTCGTAGGGAGCAATAAAGTGAACTCGTGTACGCATAATTTTCCTGCCTTTATCGAAAACTTTGATCCCCTTATTATAGCCAACTTGCGAAGGAATGGCACCTATGGGGGGAATCAACACGGCTACATCTGAAAAATGGATATGGATATGGCTTAACTCACCAAGTGAAATGTGATGAAGTGCACTGAATCGAATCCTTAACTATTTCAAAATTAATGGATCATTGCACACGCTAAGTATAGAGAAATGAGGAGTTTTATATGGGAGACATTCATAAAGTAGCTGAGCCAGATCACATCATTAAGGATGTTGTCGCAAAGTTCCCGTGCAGAGTCCTGTGGAGTGAAGGCCGTCCATGTCTGGAGTATCAGCGGGAAGAAGAGTTAGCCCAGATCGAAGAATACATTCGTACAGTGTACAATGTTGAGCTGTTGGATGTGTTTTTCACCGCGGTGGAGAGCCTTCCGGTTGAGCTATAGGCTAGTTCTGAAGTTAGGGCGTGAGACGACACTACAGGTGCTCGTCTTTTCTTATTTTGCGCTATGATCGTGTGAATTTGGATCGTATGGACTCCAATTGCCATCGTGAAATGTGAAACGTATGTGGGCGTATTCATGTATTATAGTATACATATGAACTTTTCGGAGGAGGAACACGTAATGGGAATCTTATCGAGGTTTAGAGACGTGATGAAAGCGAATGTGAACCACATGCTGTCTCGGGCAGAAGACCCGGAGAAGAGCGTGAATGAGTATATGCGCAACCTGAGCAGTGATCTGGGGCAGGTGAAGGCCGAGACGACGGCGGTGTTGTCGGATGAGAGCCGGGCGAAGCGAGCACTGGATGAGTGCAGCGCCGAGGTCAAGAAGTTACAGCGGTACGCAGAGAAATCGGCGGAGTCCGGAGACGAAGACAAGGCACGTAATTTTCTGGAGAAGAAAGTGAAGCTGGCTGACAAATTAAACGAATTACAGGCTGCCTATGAACGTGCTTCCGCCAAAGCCAAGATGATGAAGCATATGAACGATAAGCTGGTTGCCGATCTGGGGCAACTGGAAGCGCGGCATGCCGAACTGAAAGGACGCATGGCAGATGCGAAGGCGCAGCAACAGACCAATGAACGGAATGCATCTGCGGGCAAGGCTGATGCCGCATTGAAGGCCATGGAAGACAAGGCCAACCAGGCATTGAACGAAGCAGAAGCGTTGGCAGAACTGCGTGCTGGAGCACAGGAAGATGATCTGGACGAATTAATCGCCCAGCTTGAGAGGGACATGAACGCAGATGCAGGTAATAATGAACATGCTTCGCCAAGTGCGGATGAAGAACTCGCAGCGATTCAGGAGAAGCTGAAGAATAAATAATACGTTACACCATTTCGTTAACATTGAGGTGAGCAGATGCCGGTTATTGAATATAAATGTCCAAACTGCGGCAGTGGTATGATCTTTGACAGTGTGTCAGGTGCACTATCCTGTCCCAGCTGCGGCCGCCAGGACAACATAGAGCAGATCCCCGATCCATTGAAGAGACAGGTATTCACCGAAGATGAGGTCAAGGAATACCACTGTAACAGCTGCGGAGCTGACATTGTGACAGAGCCGGAGACGAGTGCGACAACATGCAGTTTCTGCGGTGCAGCGGTTGTACTCAGTGATCGGCTGACGGGCAATCTTGCCCCCGCGATGGTGATTCCCTTTTCGATCAACAAGGATCAAGCCAAACAGGCTTTCAAAAAGTGGTGCAAAAACGGCTTGTTAACGCCAACTGGCTTCATGTCCGCCGATCGAATTCAGAGCATTACCGGCATGTACGTACCGTTCTGGTTGTATGAGTTACATAACAAGATCGAAGTGCATGGCCGTGGCACCAAGGTCAGATCCTACACCCAGGGCGACTACCATTACACGGAAACACAGCATTTCGATATATATCGCAGAATTCGGCTGAATTACGTGAATCTGCCCATCGATGCATCGGAGAAAATGAAGGATGAACTGATGGATAAGCTGGAGCCTTTTCCATATAATCAGCTGAAATCGTTCAAGACCCCGTATCTGGCGGGGTATATTGCGGAAAAGTATAGCTATACGGACGAGGAACTTTTTCCACGGGCCAAGGATAAGACGAGATCTTACATTGATTCTTATATTGCCTCAACCGTATCTGGTTATAGCAGCGTGAGCTATACAGATAAACAGATTGATACCACGCTCAAACATGCGGACTATGTGCTGCTCCCGGTGTGGATGGTCAACTATGACTACAATCGGGCACAGTATACCTTTGCCATGAATGGACAGACAGGTAAAGTGGTCGGTAAACCGCCGATCAGCAAAGCCAAAGTCGCTGGATGGTTCGCAGGAGTATCTGCCGTCTCGTTGCTGTCACTGAAGCTGGTTTCCTGGATGATGGGAGGTGGATTCTTATGAGAAAAAGAACCCCTCTGGTTGTCGTGATGGCTACACTCATTTTACTAATGGTAACGCTTGTCGCTCCGTTGGTTCCCATGTCATCTGCATCCGCAGCGGAGAGCAAAAATCTCATCTACGATGAGGCCAACCTGCTAAGTGAACAGGATAAGGTTGAGCTGAATGCACTTGCGAATCAGTATGGCGCGGAACGGCAGACGGACTTTGTTATATATACCTCCAATAACGAGGAGCATAAAAGTGAAATACTGCTTACCGAGGATTTTTATGACGATCAAGGATTTGGTTACGATAAAAAGCATGGAAACGCAGTTATTCTTACAATAGACATGTACAATCGGAAGATGTATCTGGCTGGTTTTTACAAAGGGGAAGAGTATATCGACAATGGTAGAGCCGATAAAATTACGGCCAAAATTGCCCCAGATGTATCGGACGGAAATTATAGATTGGCTTTTGAAAAATATTTGGAGCTCTCCTACGAATATATGGATCTTAAACCCGGGGTCAATCCGGATAATATCCTCTTCAATACGTGGTTTCAACTTGCTGTATCCGTGGCAATCGGAGGAATTGTAGTTGGTGTAATGACCTATCGTTCTGGTGGGCGAGTCACAGTCAATCGTGCAACGTATGAGGATTCCAGTAATTCCAGTGTAATTGATCGTCAGGATCGGTACATTCGTACAACAGTCACCAAACGCAAGATTGAGAAAAACAATAACAACGGTGGCGGTGGAGGGGGCGGAGGCACAACCCGGGGTGGTCATTCCCATAGCGGTAGCAGCCGATCTTTCTAGCATCACGGACATTCGCAATAACTTAATGCAGGCATGTTGGGTACACAATGCTTTCTAATAGAAGGGATGGGAACAAGTATGGGATTTTTCAGAAATCAGTTTTCGAATGTGGTGGAATGGGAAGAGTTTAGAGATGACATGATATTTTGGAAGTGGAGCAACCGGGAGATCAAGAAGGGGAGTAAACTTATCATCCGTTCTGGTCAGGACGCCATTTTCCTGAATAACGGTAAAGTGGAAGGGATTTTTGAGGACGAAGGATCATTTAATATCGATTCCGAGATCATTCCGTTTCTTTCTACCTTAAAAGGGTTCAAGTTCGGATTCAACAGCGGCATGCGAGTCGAAGTATTGTTTGTAAATACCAAAGAGTTTACCGTGCGCTGGGGCACGCAAAGTCCGGTATTAATTCCGACACCACAACTCCCGGGTGGAATGCCGATTCGGGCCAATGGTACGTTTAACTTCAAAGTGAGTGACTATGTGACCTTGATCGATAAGATTGCAGGCATCAAGCAGAGTTATCTGGTGGAGGATGTCAAAATCCGAATTACTTCCGTGCTGGATCAGCTTCTAATGAAGTGGATTAGCCGTGAAGGGAAGGATATGTTTAACCTGCAGGCCAATGCATCGGATATTGCCAAAGGGATTCAGGAAGATCTGGATATGCAGATGATGGACATCGGCATTGGGATTACCGGATTCCAGGTAATGAGCTTCAATTATCCAAAAGAGATTCAGGATATGATTACGAAGACCGCTTCCCATGAGATGATTGGTAATCTGCAAAAGTATCAGCAGGTCAGCATGACAGACGGTATCTCATCCGGTAAAGTACAGGGCGGCGGCGCGGCCTCGGATATGGCAGGCATGATGATGGGCATGAACATGGCCAATGAAATGATGAAGAACATGAACCAGAACCAAAACCAAAACAACAACAATGCCAATTCGTCTCAGAATCAGAACGCGGACCAGAAGCCAGCGGGCAATAGCAACGGTGATGCAGGTAACTCTCCATCTACAGAGGGCAACAAGAAGCCTAACTTCTGTCCGAACTGTGGAGCCAAAAATGAAGGAGCCAATTTCTGTCCAAACTGTGGTCAAAAGCTGGGTTAATAAAATAAACACAGGTAGGGGTTAGGTTCGCAGGAAGTGAAATTACTGCGGAGCTAGCCCTTTTTTTTTTGGATGCATAGTTATTACAACAGGGTGATGAGCGGCAAGCCAATTCATTTATTGTAGTTTAGATAAAACAGTTGACAACTAATCACAAATCATATATCTTTAAATTAAGATATTTAATTTGAATATAAAACCCAACACAAACAAATATCTTTAATCCATTACATGAGGAGAGATCAAGATGATGATCCCAACATTGACCAGAATTAATGAACTTGCAAGAAAAGCCAAAGAGGGCGGATTGACGGAGATGGAGAAAGAGGAACAGGTTAATCTTCGCCAGGAATATCTGCAAACTTTTCGCGGTTCGGTCAACGACATTCTCTTGAATGCAACCATCTATGATCCGAACGGCGATGACGTGACTCCTGATAAATTGAAACAAGAACAGGCCAATCAAAATAACAAATAGAAATCATTCACCAGACCATATATCTTAATTTAAAGATAATACAAACTTACTATAAATGAATCAACGATTTAAACTATCTCATTTATCAAATGATCTCTAACACCTAGCAGATTCCAAACATGCTTACCAAACCAAGGAGGAATTAATCATGACTATTCAAACAGCAGGTATTCACCATATTACAGCTTTCGCAGGGGATCCACAGGCCAACGTTGACTTTTATGCCGGAGTTCTGGGACTGCGTCTCGTGAAAAAAACAATCAATTTCGATGCACCTGATGTATACCACCTATATTTTGGAGACGAACATGGAAGCCCAGGTACCATCATTACCTTCTTCCCATCCGCTGGATCACCACGGGGCAAAATTGGCGGAGGACAGGTCGGTATCACTTCCTATGTCATTCCTCCTGGGTCGATTGGCTTCTGGCAGAACCGGCTGGAACAGTATAACATTGAGGTAACTCAGACAACTCGCTTCAATGAAGAGCTGCTTCAATTCGAAGATAGTGAAGGCCTGCGGCTTGAGCTTGTTGAACGGGAAGAGGGAGCAACCAGCACTTGGGCACACGAAGGAATTCCAACAGATAAAGCCATCAAAGGCTTTGGCGGTGCTGTCCTGTTCAGTGTAAACCCGCAGAGAACGATGGATGCGCTTGAGAAAATTTTGGGATTTGTCAAAGTGGGTGAAAATGAAGAGTATGCCCGTTTCCGGTCGAGTGGAGACATCGGTAATGTTGTGGATGTTCCGGTGACCCGTATACCTCTGGGCATGGGTGGAGCTGGAACGGTGCATCATATTGCATGGCGCGCCACTGATGACGTGGAACATGCACAGTGGAGTGAAGCTGTACGTGATTACGGGTATCAACCGACGCCAGTTCGGGATCGTCAGTACTTTAACGCGATCTACTTCAGAGAAGCTGGCGGTATCCTGTTCGAGATTGCTACCGATCCTCCGGGCTTTGCCAAAGATGAACCTGCGGATTCGCTCGGACAAAAATTGATGCTGCCAGAGTGGTTCGAGAAATACCGCGCTCAAATCGAGGACAATCTGCAACCAATCGTGGTAAGAACACTCGAACCTGCTACAACTGCGAAATAAGAAGAGTTCTATTACTATAAAATCTAAGGAGCAACGAAGGATGATGGAGAAAAAGGTTACATGGCTGGAGCTGTTTTACGATCTGCTCTTCGTAGCTGCGGTCTCCAAGGCGGGTCATGTCTTGTTACATGCCGAACACGGAGTAATTACGTTTGAATACTTAATGAAGTTTGTGCTTATTTTCATCCCTGTTTGGTGGGCATGGGTTGGTCAGACCTTGTTTATTAACCGCTATGGTCAAGACATCCTGATTCATAGAATATTTCTCATCCTTCAACTCCTGTCCGTGATGGTCATGACGGCGAGCCTGTCTACCCATTTTGACCAATACTACCTGTCCTTCTTCGTGGGTTATATCGGTTCACGGGCATTTACGGCCATTCAATATCTGACGGTTCACAAGTCGAAAAGTGAGCATCAACAGCAAGCGGCTCGTTACTTGGGCACCTGTTTCCTCATTGGTATATTGATCTCATCAGGTTCACTATTCTTCGATTCCTGGCTGCGCTACTTAATTTTGTATGCAGGAATTGCAGTGGACATTGTGCTTCCGTTGATCGGACGTAAAAATCTGGTGAAAGTACCGGTTCAGACTCATCATTTGTTGGAACGTTTTGCGTTATTTACACTCATCCTGCTGGGTGAATCGGTGGTAAGCATTATCGCTGTGCTGCAAGCCGACCATTGGGATATGAAATCCATCCTGTTTGCCGCATTTACGTCCATCTTTGTCATTGCGATGTGGTGGCAGTACTTCGACAACGTGGAGAAAAAGGTTAGCAAAGAGATTCAGACTGCCGGTCAAGCGATCATATACGGCCATCTGTTCATCTACATCTCTATGAGTATGATCGCTGCTTCAATTCAGCTGTTATATCAGAACCAGTTAAACTATGTGTTCATGCTAGGGTTTGTGTTTGGATCGGCGCTACTGTATTTCTTGTCGACCTCACTTGTGTTCCATCGTTACAGACACGCACATCTGCGACTGGGTCCACGCCATCTGGCGTTCATGGTAGGGTTACTGGTGGCATTTGTCCTTGTGGATCTGGTCTACCGGGTTCCGGGTTATGTCATCATGGGCGAAGACATGTTATTCTTCCTGGTGTATGCGAAACTTACGACTTGATATAGTGTTCCAAAATGAAGAAAAGTCACGGACAGCAGGTGTCCGTGACTTTTTGTTATGCCGTTCATCGTGGGCAAGCCTTAATAATATAAATTAAGCACAAATCTAGTTTAATTTCTGCGATAGAATCTGTTAATATGAGACTATGTACAAGTGAATCTACCAGATCATATGGAATGGTCCTATTCGTTCGTAGATATGGGGATGACAATCAGGAGGGAAATCATTGAGCACACATCAAATCGGAGTTCCATTGGAAGGGTTTGCAGAGTTTAGTCGTACGGTTGCTGCTGAAGGAGCCGTTTTACTCAAAAATGAAGGGCAAGTGCTTCCACTTCGTGAAAACGAAAACGTTTCAGTTTTTGGACGGATTCAAGTGAATTATTATCGCAGCGGCACGGGTTCAGGCGGTAGTGTCCATGTAGCCTACACAACCAATCTGCTCGATGGTCTGCGCAGCAAAAAGAATATAACGGTGAACGAAGAACTGGCAGCTGTCTATGAGAAGTGGATTGAAGAGAACCCATTTGATGATGGTGGAAAAGTATGGGCGGCCGAGCCATGGAATCAGAAAGAAATGCCTTTGACGGATGAACTGGTTGCACAGGCCAGAAGCAAATCCAGCAAAGCCATTATCGTAATTGGACGTACAGCAGGAGAAGATCAGGATAATGCGGATGCGCCAGGAAGTTACCAACTGACCGAAGATGAGAAAGCGATGTTGAAGCAAGTCACTTCGCAGTTTGAACATACAATCGTAGTGCTGAATGTCTCGAATATCATCGACATGAGCTGGTTAAACGAAACGTATCTACATCCAATCCAAGGCGTAATTTACTCCTGGCATGGCGGTATGGAGGGTGGCAACGCGATTTCTGATGTGCTGGCGGGCGACGTTACACCAAGCGGTAAACTGACAGATACGATTGCATATTCCATCGAAGATTATCCTTCGACAAGCAACTACGGCAATGAGTTCAAGAACCTGTATCAGGAAGATATCTATGTAGGTTATCGTTATTTCGAAACGTTTCGACCTGAGCGTGTTCAGTTTGAATTCGGTTACGGCCTGTCTTATACGACGTTTTTGGCTCAGCATGAAGAAGCGAAATCTGTGTCCAAAGACGGCGAAACCTACATTGAGGTTCGTGTCAATGTGACCAACTCGGGTACAACATATGCGGGCAAAGAGGTTGTACAAGTCTATTATGAAGCCCCGCAAGGCAAACTGGGACAACCGGTGAAGGCTTTGGTTGCTTTTGGCAAGACAGGATTGTTACAGCCGGGTGAGTCAGAAATTCTGACGATCAGCTTCCCGATCCATGACATGGCATCCTACGATGATGCGGGTGTTACAGGTCATGCTTCCGCATACGTTCTGGAAAAAGGCACATATCGACTGCATGTAGGAACCAGTGTGAAACAAGTGCAGCACGTTAGCATCGATGGTCAGGATGGATATGTGATTGAATCCCTTCAATTGGTGGAGCAACAGCAAGAAGCGATGGCCCCAACGGAAGATTTTACACGGATGAAACCAGGTGCGCGCAAGGAAGATGGATCATATGAACTGACTTATGCAGAAGTACCGAAACGTAAGATATCCATGGCGAACCGGATTGAGCAGAATCTCCCGCAAACGCTGGAGCAGACGGGGAACCAGGGCCACAAGCTGAGTGACGTTAAAGCTGGTAAAGTGAGTCTGGAAGCCTTCATTGCTCAACTGAGTGATCAGGATCTGGCAGCGATTGTCCGCGGCGAAGGCATGAGCAGTCCACTCGTTACTTCGGGAACGGCATCTGCATTTGGGGGTGTCAGCGACAGCCTGTTCAACTACGGTATTCCGGTAGCATGTACGGCAGATGGCCCGTCCGGTATTCGTATGGATAGTGGAGAGAAAGCAACCCAGGTATCCATTGGTACGTTGCTTGCGGCGACATGGAACAAGGAGCTTGTTGAAGAGTTGTATGTGATGGAAGGACAGGAACTGCTCAGAAATCAGGTGGATACCCTGCTCGGACCTGGACTGAATATTCGCCGGAGCCCGCTTAATGGCCGGAACTTTGAGTACTTCTCTGAAGATCCACTGATCTCTGGTGTATTTGCCGCAGCGTGTACAAAAGGCATTATGAAGGGTGGCTCCAATGCCACACTGAAACACTTTGCCTGCAACAACCAGGAGAAACACCGCAGTAAAGTGGATGCTGTTGTCTCCGAACGTGCACTGCGTGAAATTTACCTGAAAGGGTTCGAAATCGCTGTAAAAGAAGGCGGAGCGAACTCCATCATGACCTCCTACAACCCGATTAACGGACACTGGGCAGCATCGAACTACGACCTGAATACCACAATTTTGCGCGGCGAGTGGAATTTTGAGGGTATCGTCATGACCGACTGGTGGGCCATTATGAACGATGTGACCGAAGGTGGAGAAGCGGATCGCAAATACACGAACTGGATGATTCGTGCGCAGAATGATCTCTACATGGTTGTACCGAACTACGGCGCAGAGATCAACGGCTGGGACGATAACACGATTGAATCCTTGGAAAATGGAACATTGACTCGCGGAGAACTGCAACGCTCGGCAATCAACATCTGCAGATTCATCATGAATGCACCGGTGTCCGATAGAAAACACGAGATCGTGGAGAACGTAGCTTCGTTCCAAGCGAATGCCTCCCTATCGGCTGCACAGGCCCAGGTTCTGGTTGAGAATGCACAGGTGAAACCTGCGGTAGCTGAACCGGTTTATATGAAAGTGGACGAGCCTGGCCATTATCGGATTATTGTACAGATCATGTCCCCTGAGCCGGAACTGGCTCAAAGTGCATGTAACCTGCTCCTGAATGACCAGTTGGTAACCACCATTCAAACGAATGGTACGGAAGGCAAATGGATCAGACAGAAGCTTGTCAAAGTAGACCTTGAAGCAGGACTGTATGAATTGAAACTGGACTTCACCAAACCAGGTCTCCAGATTGATTGGATCGAATTCAAGCAGGTGTAGAGATAATCAGAAATATCTTGTGATAGCAGCAATCATAAGATTGTTCTTCATCCAAAGCAGAATACGTGGGTACATGACAAAGGACACTGCTCGCGGTGTCCTTTGTTGTAACACGGAATAGCTGCTGTTATGATAGTGTTATGGGATTTTGGAGTTCTGAACAATGGGGTCAGGGGTGTTGCGAAGAATGAGAAATTATAATTTTATGAGTCCGATCCTGTTAGTTGTGGTGGCGCTGATTGTAAGAGGTCTGGTGACTAACCTGGGCGTTCTTTTTGGCTTATCACAAGAAGTGGCAAGTAATATTGCCATGATTGCCATGATCATTGCGGCACTGATTATGTTTAATCGAATGACGAAGGCTCGGCGTAAAAAATAGAAAAGCTCGGATAATCTTAAGTTTATCCGAGACATGAAGACACCCTAAGGGTGTCTTTTTTTTGTATTGACGTTCTGAACCTAACGTTTTAGACTATTGCTAATTGATAATAACATTGTAAATAACAAAAATAACAAAAATAACAAAATGATTCAACGAAGCACTTAAAATACGTTGCACTCTCTATTTGCTAACCCATTCCGGTCCCCCAAAGGAGAATCCATTCATGAATATCATTGCGGACAAACAATTTATCTTTCAGGAAGGTCAGCCTTTTCAGAGCAGTCATGCGTCCACGGTTGCTGTGTTACCAGATGGTGATTTGCTGGTTGCTTGGTTTGCAGGTCAGCATGAGAAGGCGAGTGATGTAGCGATTTGGCTCGCAAGGCAGAGTGGTAACGGAGCGTGGTCTGTTCCATGCAAAGTTGCAGATGAGGAAGGTATAGCTCACTGGAACCCGGTGCTATATGCACAGAATGATTCACTGATGCTCTTTTATAAAGTAGGGCATGAAATTACGGACTGGCATACCCGCTTCATTCAATCAGTAGACGGTGGGTACACGTGGACAGCTTCTCGGGAGCTGGTGCCCGGAGATATTGGTGGCCGTGGGCCGGTTCGGAACAAACCTATTCAGTTGGCGGATGGAACAATGCTGGCTCCTGGATCGATTGAACGATTGGACCCTGAGGTATCAGGCAAGCAGATCTGGGAGTCATTTGTCGATATCTCTACAGATCACGGGGTCACATGGACGAAGAGTGCGCATGTGCCGATGGACCTGTCCACCTATGTTGGGTCTGAGCATTGGTTTGCCAAGGGGCTGATCCAGCCTGCATTATGGTCTTCTGGTGGAGAGCACGTTCACATGCTTCTGCGCAGTACGGAAGGGTTTATTTATCGCAGTGATTCGCTAGATGGTGGACGCACATGGTGCGAAGCTTACGCTACAGAACTACCCAATAACAATAGTGGGATTGATGCCATACGCATGGAGTATGGCTTGCTTGCGCTTGTCTACAATCCAATCCGTGGATACACAACGGAGAGTCCTCGAACCCCGCTGGTGATTACTTTTTCAAGGGACAATGGTCAGACCTGGAGTGATGAATATGTGCTGGAGAATGAACCGGGGGAATACTCGTATCCGGCAATCGTATCCAAGGGGAAGGTTCTATATGTCACCTATACATGGAAAAGGGATCGGATTGCATGTTGGAAGCTGACCGTCACTCATAACGATGAAGAAGGGCCGCAGGAGCGCTGATGATGCACTTTGTCGGTCCTATATGTCATGGAGAGATGCCATGTACCCGTACAATAATGTTCATGAATGGTGGAACGGTCAGATGAGAAAGAGGGCTAACCATTTCCAATGTGCGCATGTCCTACGAATACGTATCATCTCTACATTTTATATGAAAGAAGGGAGTGAACTTTATGAACAGACAGCCTGTATTGGAAGTCATTGCTGTGGATGTGGAAGATGCCAAGGCAGCTGAGGAGGGAGGCGCCGATCGGATTGAGCTGGTGTCTGCGATGTCTGAAGGGGGACTTACCCCCAGTTATGGCGTCATGGCGCATGTGTTGTCCCAGGTATCCATTCCGGTGTATGTCATGATCCGTCCCCATAGCCGCTCGTTCCGCTATAGCGCAGATGACATGCACGCCATGGCCCGCGATGTTCGGGTGGCGAAGGAACTGGGAGCCGCTGGCATCGTAATTGGAGCCCTCACGGGAGAGGGTGAAGTAGATCTCATCAGCTTGCAATCATGTATGGCTGAAGCTGAGGGTTTGGGCGTTACGTTTCATCGTGCAATTGATGTGAGCGCAAGTCTGACTGGGGCGCTCAAGGCCATTAACACATTGGGCAATGTGGAGCGTGTGCTTACATCGGGAGGGAAACGGACAGCACCTGAAGCCATACTGGAGCTGAAACAGCTTCAGAATTTGGGGCAAACCTTGAACATCGCTGTCATGGCAGGGTCGGGAGTTACTTTAGAGGGAATTGAAACGTTAGTGAGTCAGACGGGCATCACGGAGATCCATATGGGATCAGGTGTACGCCGTGAAGGAAGCTTTGACCATCCCGCAGATTCGAAGCTTATCGCTCAAGCCAAGCAGCAGTTATTACAGGCATCACTGCCATTTATGGACAGTAATGCGTAATGCAATCCGTAACGGTCCAAAAAGCAAGGGTGGTCCAGTGACATAGAAATGCACGAAATAAAAGGAGGGATAACACCATGAACCAGGATATGCAAGCAGCCGAATGGATCAAGTTCGCAGCAGAGGTCAGCCCATCCGAACGCCAGTTGAAATGGCAGGAGATGGAGTTTTACGCGTTTATTCATTTTACGGTAAATACATTCACGGATCGGGAATGGGGCACTGGGGAGGAAGAACCGTTGATCTTCAATCCTTCTGAACTAAGCGCAGCGCAATGGGTGCAGGCGTGCAAGGCTGCCGGGATGAAGGGGCTGATTTTGACGTGTAAGCATCATGATGGATTTTGTTTGTGGCCAAGCCAGTATACAGCGCATACGGTCGCGGCCAGTCCATGGAGGAACGGTGCGGGGGATTTGGTTCGGGAAGTCGCCGATGCCTGCCGTGAGGGCGGATTGAAGTTCGGCGTGTACCTGTCTCCTTGGGATCGGCATGAAGCCACTTATGGAGATTCCGAGAGGTATAACGAGTTTTTCCTCCATCAGTTACGTGAGCTGCTTACGAATTATGGCGATATCTTCTGTGTATGGTTCGATGGCGCGTGTGGTGAGGGTCCGAATGGCAAAAGGCAGGTCTATGACTGGGACGCCTATTATGCGCTTATTCGTGAACTTCAGCCCGATGCTGTCATCTCGGTATGTGGACCGGATGTTCGTTGGTGCGGCAATGAGGCGGGGCATACGCGGGAATCGGAATGGAGCGTTGTGCCCGCGCATATGCAGGATAATGAGAAGATTCAGGAGCAATCGCAGCAGGTGGATGATGGCGAGTTTGCCACAAGGATCAATACACAGGACCGTGATTTGGGAAGCCGAGAGGTCATTCGTTCCCAAGGTGAGCAATTGATCTGGTACCCTGCTGAGGTGAATACCTCGATTCGCCCGGGATGGTTCTATCATGCAAGTGAGGATGATCAGGTCAAAACATTGGAAGAACTGCTCGCCGTCTATTACGGCGCAGTGGGAGGCAATGCCACCTTTTTGCTCAATCTGCCACCGGATACGCGTGGTCTCATTCATGAACGGGATGTAGAGCGACTACAGGAATTGGGAGATTCGCTACGTACCATTTTTCAGGAAAATTTGGCCTTGCAGGCGCTGGTAAAAGCATCGGAGACGATGGATGAACAACATGCCGTATCAGAGGTGCTGACGGAACGACGGGATACGTATTGGTGTCCTCATGAAAGAACGGAGCAGGCTTGGATCGAGCTGGATTTGCAGGAGGAAACGACGTTTGACCGGGTGGTGCTGATGGAACATATCGAGACAGGCCAACGGATTGAGCGTTTTACACTGGAGTCACAGAGGGCAGATGGGGGTTGGGAGGCGTTCTACACGGGGACTGTGGTGGGGTATAAACGAATTTGCTGTTTCCCCCAGGTCACATTAAGAAGGATGCGATTAACCATTCATGAATCCAGATGGTATCCTACGTTGTCCGGGTTAGGCATATATCTGAGCGAGCAGGGAGGGATGCTAAATGGCGCTGCTAACGTATAAAGGTTCACAATTCATGTATGATGGCGAGCCCATTCGGATTTTGTCGGGTGCGATTCATTATTTTAGAGTGGTCCCCGAATATTGGGAGGATCGGCTACTCAAGTTGAAAGCCTGCGGCTTCAACACAGTAGAAACGTATGTGCCGTGGAATGTTCATGAGCCGCAGCCGGGGCAGTATTGTTTTGAAGGCATGGCTGATCTGGAACGTTTTATTCGTATTGCGGGAGATGTGGGTCTGCATGTGATTGTACGCCCAAGTCCTTATATATGTGCGGAGTGGGAGTTTGGCGGATTGCCTTCCTGGCTGCTTGCAGCTGATGATGTCCGTCTTCGGTGTAATGATGCAACATTTCTGGCAAATGTGGATCGTTATTATGATGTGCTTTTGCCCAAATTGAAACCCCTTCTTAGCACGCATGGTGGGCCGATCATCGCGATGCAAATTGAAAATGAGTACGGCAGTTTCGGCAATGACGCGAGTTATCTGCAATATTTACGGGATGGCATGGTAGAGCGGGGGATGGATGTGTTGTTATTTACCTCCGACGGACCGACAGACCCTATGTTGCAAGCAGGATCGGTGTCAGGGCATCTGGCTACAGTCAACTTTGGATCAGGGACGCAAGGAGCGTTCGCCAAGCTGCGTGAATATCAGGCAGAAGAACCTTTGATGTGCATGGAGTATTGGAACGGCTGGTTCGATCATTGGGGTGAGTCGCATCATACCCGGGAAGCCGCAGATGTAGCAGATGTATTTGAAGAGATGCTTCGGGCAGGTGCTTCGGTTAATTTTTATATGTTCCACGGGGGAACGAACTTTGGATTTTATAACGGAGCGAACTGTCAGCAGAAAGATCAATATGAACCCACCATTACAAGTTACGATTACGATTCACTGCTCAGTGAATCCGGGGAGCCAACAGCAAAATTTCATGCCGTACGTGATCTTATTGCTCGGTATAACGATGAAGATCTGGATGAGCTCGTGTTGCCTGAATCGAAGGGGGCATTCGCATATGGACGAGTGGAGTTGAACCAGCAGGCGTCATTACTGCCACAGTTGAACCGGTTATCAGCCCCGGTGCAACGCACGAATCCGGAACCGATGGAGAAGCTTGGTCAGGATTATGGCTTTATTTGTTATCAAACCCGAATATCCGGACCTAGGGAGCGACAAGAATTGGTGGTTCAGGAGGTGCGTGACCGTGCGCTTGTGTTTGTTGATGGGCAATTTCAGGGCGTGCTGGAACGGGGGAATACAGCAGTATCGATTTCGTTTGAAGTGCCGCCAGAGGGCGCAGATCTATTGATCCTTGTTGAAAATATGGGGCGAATCAACTATGGCCCGTATTTGAGAGATCCAAAGGGGATTACGGAGGGAGTGCGGCATGGCTTTCAATTTTTATTCGATTGGACAATTCATTGTCTGCCTTTAACCGACCTGTCGTGTCTAAAATTTAGCGAGAAATTTTCGGCAGGTGATGAAAAAGGAGAGAGAGCGGGGGGAGGGCCAGCCTTTTACCGGGGAAGTTTTCAAGTAACGGGTGCAAGAGATACTTTTCTGCGTCTGGATAACTGGACCAAAGGTGTTGTCTTTGTAAACGGATTCAATCTGGGTCGCTACTGGAATATAGGACCGCAAAAAACATTATACGTACCTGCCCCACTCCTTCGCGAAGGTGAGAATGAAATTACTGTATTTGAACTCCACGAGACGGCTGATCTGGCCGTTACGTTCGTGGATACACCGGATTTGGGCTAGGAAAAGGAAAATAGGTGAGCCATACGATTATTGGCAATTGTCGTGTCTGCCGGAAAAAGGTATACGTTGGGTATGGACAGCAACTACAGGAGAGGATGAGGAAAAATGAAAGTTGGACTCAGCACCTACAGTCTGCAACAAGCACTGGATCGTAAAGAATTAACCGTACCGGATGCCATTCGCTGGATCGCTGATCAGGGCGGGGAACATGTGGAGATTGTACCGATGGGATTCAGTCTGATCGAACATCCGGAGTTGATTGATGAGATTAAAGCTGTGGCAAACGAGGTCGGGATCGATATTTCCAATTATGCTATCGGCGCTAACTTTGCTGTACAGGAGGACGCCGAAGCATTAGAGCAAGAGATCCAGAATGTGATGCGACATGTGGATGTGGCTGCTGCATTGGGTGTAAAACTGATGCGGCATGACGTGGCTTTCCGTCCCTCACCGGAAGGAACCGTAGCACAGTTCGAGATCGACCTGCCTGTACTGGTGAAGGCTTGTCAGCGGATAGCCGATTATGCAGCGGATTTTGGGATTACAACAAGTGTGGAGAACCATGGGTACTATGTGCAGTCGAGTGAGCGAATTCAACGTTTGCTCCACGAAACGGCGCGGAATAACTTCAAAACCACCCTGGATGTCGGGAATTTCCTCTGTGTGGATGAAGATCCGGTGAGTGCGGTGAAAAATAATATTCCGTACGCGTCGATTGTGCATGCCAAAGACTTCTATTGGAGACCTTCCTACCGGAACCCCGGTGAAGGCTGGTTCCAAACCTCGCATGGCAATTACCTGCGCGGTGCCATTGTGGGCCATGGCGATATCAACATGCCTGAAGTTATCCGTGTGTTAAAACAATCCGGGTATGACGGATATATCTCGGTTGAATTTGAAGGCATGGAGGATTGCAAAACTGCCTCACGCATTGCCATGGATAACGTCCGCTGCCTATGGGAAGAGGCATAGGGCTGAGTATTTGTTTTAAATGAAATATGACTTGTTATGTAGGGCTCAAAAAGAAAGTTAATTCATTCAGAAAAAGTAGTGAAGGGGGCGAAATCGATTCTGAAGAAGCGAAGCGTGCGCCTTTATCCCCGGATTTCCCCTTTACAAAAAGGTGAGTGAAGAAATCTGGGGATAAGAGTGATCGGAAGAACGATTCGCAACCGGAACGTCTACTCTGCAGAACTTTAATTTTATTTATGGAGGAATCAACACTATGTCCAAATTGAAAGTCGCCGTCATCGGTGCCGGATCCATATCCGATTGCCACTTGCAAGCCTATGCCAGTAATCCTGACGTTGAGATATACGCTATCTGCGACCTGAATGCAGAACGTGCCGCAGAAGTCGCGAAGCAATATAATGCACCTCATGTGTTTACCGACTACATGGAACTGCTCGCAATGCCCGAGATTCATTCCGTTAGCATCTGTACATGGAACGACTCCCATGCCGAGATTAGCATTGCTGCGCTGGACGCAGGCAAAAACGTGTTATGTGAAAAACCACTCTGCCAGACGGTGGAGGATGCCCTCGAGGTAGAGAAGGCCGTTCATCGCAGTGGGAAGCTGCTGCAGGTTGGTTTTGTTCGCCGCTATAGTGACAATGCACAGATTCTGAAGAGGTTCATCGACGAGGGTGAACTGGGCGAGATCTATTATGCCAAAGCCTCAAGTCTGCGCCGTTTGGGTAATCCGGGTGGCTGGTTCTCCGATATCAACCGCTCCGGCGGCGGCCCGCTGATTGATATCGGGGTGCATGTAATCGACATTTGCTGGTATCTGATGGGCAGACCGAAGGTGAAATCCGTCTCCGCTAACGTGTCCAACCGATTGGGGAACCGCTCGAACATTAACAATCTGTCGTTCTACAAAGCGGCGGACTATGACGCGCAGCAGAATACTGTTGAGGATATGGCAAATGCCCTGATTCGTTTCGAGAATGGTGCGAGCCTGCTCGTGGATGTCAGCTTCACGCTCCATGCCAAAGCAGATGAGACCTCAGTCAAGCTATATGGTGACAAAGGCGGTGCCGAGCTGGAGCCGGAAATTTCGATTATCGGCGAGAAATTCAACACCATTTTAAACATGACCCCACAGGTGGATTTCAAATCATTCGACTTTATGGGCTCGTTCCGCAATGAAATCAACCATTTTATCGATAGTACACAGGGCCGCAAAGAAACACTTAGCCCAGTTGAGGATGGTGTCGAAGTAATGAAAATGCTCTGTGCCATCTACGAATCAGCCCGTCTGGGACGCGAAATTTCGTTGTAAATAGTGGTATTGTATCGCGTGGATGTGGGTGCTCCATGTAGCTACTTCACGTTGATACTTAATTACTCCCATGGCATTAAAGGTTATGAGCATTTCGCTCCCTTCTCAATGAAAAGCTCCACTCCGGGCGAGATTCGGAGTCGTCCTATCCGCTTGCATTTGGAGCAGAGAGCAGGGTAGGGAGCGAGTGCTAACGAATCTGATCCGTCTTATTTAAGGATATGGAGCGCGAGCAGAAACCTAAAGAACCTGAGACACGCTATATGAGAATAAACAGCAGTTTACAGCATTATTATCAGCTAATTTCGGGAAATAACGTGTCTGAAGTTCCTTACGATTTAAAAAGAGGATCAAAAGGCTGAATAAGGCGCCCTGAGTTCCTTAGAAAGTTTCCTGCGATTCGCGAAGGTGCCAGTTTATATTCCTCTGGAGGCAAGCGGAGAATGTGGGATTCATAGGAATTGAAGATGGCACCGCAATCGAAATAACAAAGTTACTACGCCCCATAATAGTTAAACATACCGTTTACGCCATAACGAAGAGTGCAGAACCAATCTGAAGAAGCGAAGAACTCATTCTTCTCCTCACGATTTTCCAGAGGAAAGAGGAGGAAGTAAGGGATTCATAGGAATTGAAGATGGCACCGCAATCGAAATAACAGAGTTACTACGCCCCATAATAGTTAAACGTAGCGTTTACGCCAAAACGGAGAGTGCAGAACCAATCTGAAGAAGCGGAGCGCTCGCCTTTATCCCCGGATTTTCCCTCTAGGAAAATAATCAAAAAATCTGGGGATAACAGCGATCGAAAGATGGTACTGCACTCGGAGTGACCAGGCGTAACATGCAAGGTTTATCTTTTATTCTAATCCGAGGAGATGAATCAGGATGAGCGAAACCAAAGAAACCGTACTGGAGCAGGAAGAGCAGATTGTTGAAGCCGGGGTGCACAATTTTAGCAAAGAGGAAGAGTGGATCAGACCGGAGGATCCGCTGCTGAATGAACGGCTGGAGTGGTTCAAGGACCAGAAGCTGGGGCTGATGATGCACTGGGGGCCGTATTCCCAGCTTGGTCTCGTCGAGTCCTGGGCGCTGAGTGACGAGGATGGCGATTGGTCGCGTGATGACATTGACTGGACGGATGACATGGAAGACTTTAAACGGGAATACTTCGATCTGAACAAAACCTTCAATCCGATTCGTTTCCAACCCGAGGAATGGGCACAGATGGCGGCAGATAACGGGTTCAAATACTTCCTGTTCACCACCAAGCACCATGACGGCTTCTGCATGTGGGATACCAAAACGACGGATTATCGGATTACGGGCAAGGATACCCCTTTTCATACCCATAAGTATGCGGACATCTGTCGAGCATTATTTGACGCTTTTCGGGCTAAAGGGCTGGGCATCTCAGCGTATTTCTCCAAAGCGGACTGGCATACCCCGTATTACTGGGCACCCGGTATGGAGCGTGGGCGCCATATGTGGCGCGGTCCCTCGTATGATCCCCATAAGTATCCATGGCTGTGGGAGCAATTCGTAGAGTTCACACATGAGCAGATCATGGAGCTACTGACGAATTACGGACGGATCGAGTGTCTGTGGCTGGATGCCGGCTGGGTGCGCGAAGGTCGCCATGGGCAGGATATCAGGCTTGGAGAAGTTGTGGAGCGGGCACGTCAGACCACACAACCGTGGCTCCTGTCCGCAGATCGCACCGTGGGTGGGCCGTATGAGAATATCGTTACCCCCGAGCAGACCATACCGGAACATCCGATGAACATTCCATGGGAGAGCTGTATTACCGTGGGCAACTCCTTTGCCTTCGGATTCGATGACCAGTACAAAACGGGAAGACAGCTGGCACATATTCTACTCGAAGTCGTGTCCAAGGGTGGTAACCTGGCGCTGAATGTAGGACCACAACCCGATGGGCGTCTGCCCAAAGGGGCAATTCGAGGCATCAAGGGCCTCGGTGAATGGCTGGGTACTCATGGAGAAGGGGTCTATGGAACCCGGATCTGCGGGCCATATTTTACGAAAGATTGGGCCTTCACACAGAAGGAAGAGATCAACACCGTATATGCCTTCCGTTTATACCGAAACGAACATGAGAGCGTACAACCACAGCTAGTCATTCCTTATCTGGAAAAGGTAGAGCGGGTCGAACTCATCGGTAGCGATGACGTACTTACGTATCAGCATACGGAAGACGGACTTCTCGTGGAACTTCCACAATCGGTTACAACCAGTGCATTACCCATCACACATACGTTCAGATTGATCACAAGCGCATAGAGATTGTTTCCGTGTGTTCCCCTTCTCGGTGCTGAATCGGTAACTTTTTGAACATGCATGCACAGAACGCCATGTCAATTCCGGGGGAGATCTAACCACCTCCGGGATTTTTTTATTCATACATAAGGAACATAATTTCCACCCAAAACAGCTCGTAATCGCTTGCTATACAAGGGTTTATGGAATAAAGAGAAGTCGGAGAAAATTGCAAATTGATAAAAGTTTACCGTGCGATGTACTATCAAATCAAGAAAGCGCTACCTGATATGAATGTTTACATCAATTATGTTTTACAAGGAAATAAGATCAGGAAAAAGGTTGTTTAAGGGATGTAAATGTAATGTATTATTACACTTGAGGTGTAGAAGGAGTGACGCAAATGAGTCGAGTTACGGAAAGCATACCCGCTAAGTTGGAACTCCAGCAGAGGAAACATGTGGAGCCCAAGCGGCAGCATCCATTCATCAAAAGCCTCAAGAAGCACTGGGAGCTCTACCTGCTCGTGCTGCCTCCCGTGTTGTATCTGTTGATCTTCAAGTACATCCCTATGGTGGGTGTCCAGATCGCCTTCAAGGACTTCAGTGTAGTCAAAGGAATCTGGGGAAGCCCCTGGGTTGGCTTCAAACACTTTGAAGCCTTCTTCCAGTCTCCAAACTTCTGGCTGTTGATCAAGAACACGATAGGCATCAGTTTCTATTCCTTAATTGCGGGTTTCCCCATTCCAATCCTGTTGGCGCTGGCGCTGAATGAGATTCGTACGGGTTACTTCAAGAAGACCGTGCAGATGGTCACCTACGCTCCGCATTTTATCTCCACCGTTGTCATGGTATCCATTATCATTCTGATGCTCTCCCCACATGTGGGCGTGGTAGACAAGCTGTTCACACTGCTCGGCTTCCCAATGACCAACTTCATGGGCATTCCGGAATACTTCAAATCAATCTACGTCTGGTCAGGTGTGTGGCAGGGCATGGGGTATTCATCCATCATATATATCGCAGCTCTTGCTGGTGTTGACCCATCCCTGTATGAAGCAGCGAAGATGGACGGCGCATCAAGACTTCGGAAAATCTGGCACATTGACCTTCCAACACTCGTTCCAGTCACCGTCATCATGCTGATTCTGAGTCTGGGCAGCATTATGGGCGTGGGCTTCGAGAAAATATACCTGATGCAGAATCCGCTCAACACAAGCGCTTCAGAGGTCATCTCCACGTATGTGTACAAGGTGGGTCTGATTGGTGCGAATTTCAGTTTCTCCTCGGCAGTAGGGTTATTCAACTCCATTATCAACCTGATTCTGCTGGTTATCGTCAACGGCATATCGCGCAAAGTATCCCAGAACAGCTTGTGGTAAAGGAGGAGCTTATTCATGTTCAACCTGATTAATCGGAACCGGATCAAGGACCCGCTCGGTGATCGCATTTTTATGACACTTAACTATATCTTTCTGTTTGCCATACTGCTAACGGTGTTTTATCCGCTCTTGTATATCATCAGTTCTTCGTTCAGCTCTTCACGGGCCGTCACATCCGGTCAGGTGTGGCTGTTCCCGGTCGATTTTAACATCAAGGCTTATATCTCCATATTCAAAAGCCAACAGCTGATGCTCGGTTTCTACAACACAATCATCTACACCGTGGTGGGCACGTTCATTAACGTGGCACTGACCGTCATGCTGGCGTATCCCTTGTCACGCAAGTCATTCTATGGACGAGGTGCCATTATCATTTTCATGATGATCACGATGTTCTTTGATGGCGGTCTGATTCCCACCTATCTCCTGATGAAGGACTTGCACCTGCTGGATACACGTTGGGCGATGTGGTTGCCCGGGGCGCTCGCGGTGTTCCAAGTCATTGTAGCAAGGACGTTCTTCCAATCTTCCATCCCGGAAGAGCTTGGAGAGGCCGCAGAGATGGATGGTTGCCGGGATATCCGGTATCTGATCAGCGTGGTTCTTCCTTTATCAAAGCCTATTCTGGCGGTCATGACACTCATGTATGCCGTAGGTCACTGGAATGCGTACTTTGATGCACTGATCTACCTGCGTTCTGAGAAATTGTTCCCTCTCCAGTACGTGCTGCGCAATCTGCTTATCCTGAACGCGGCTGATCCGGCGATGCTTGCCAATACCAGCCAACAGTTGCGGGATCAAGGGTTTGAGCAGGTGTTGAAATATGCACTGATCGTTGTCGCGAGTATCCCCATTCTGATCATGTATCCATTTGTACAGAAGCATTTTGTTAAAGGAGTCATGGTTGGTTCCCTCAAAGGTTAATCCTTGTGAGTTAAGCCCGGTTGCCTCTTGAAAGGAGGTGGAAGGAACACGCCGGCTTCCGGGAGTGATTGGATACGTGTGCACTACAACCAATGGTTTGCCGTTATGAACAAAAAGGAGGAGTCAGATTGAGAAAATCTTGGATTTCGATGTTGTTTCTGGTCTTTGCTTCGATGGCTTTGTTGTCCGCATGTAGTTCATCCGAGGAATCGGGTGGAAGTAGCGACGATAGCGGGGAGAGCGGCGGTCCTGTAACCATGACCTTCTTTGCTCCGCAAGGCAAAGCGTCCATGGAAGAGAATGAATTTACCCAATTTATCGAAGACAAGTTCGACGTTACCCTAAAATGGGATCTGGCCCCTACAGACGCCTTGCAGGATCGCAGACAATTGCTGCTGGCCAGTGGTGATTATCCGGAAGTGTTTCTTCACGGCAAGTTCACCACTTCAGACCTTCAAACCTATGGAAAACAGGGCGTGTTCCTTCCGCTACAAGATCTGATTAAGGAGTATGGTCCGAACCTGACCAAGATTATGGAAGAGAAGCCATATTTCAAAGAAGCCATTACAGCACCGGATGGCAACATCTATGCACTGCCGATCTTCAATGAATGTTACCACTGTACGTATGCACAGAAATACTGGATCAACACAGAGTGGCTCGATAATCTGGGTCTGAAAATGCCAACAACAACCGATGAACTGTATACCGTTCTGAAGGCGTTTAAGACACAGGATCCCAACGGTAACGGGAAAGCGGACGAGATTCCACTTACGGGTGCACCGAACAAGTATGTATGGAATGGCAACATTGATGCCTATCTGATGAATAGTTTCATATACAATGACAACGACAAATACCTGATCGTGAACGATGGCAAGGTGAGTTTTGCCGCCAATCAGGAAGGATGGAAGAAAGGGCTGGAGTACATGAACAAGCTGTATGCAGATGGCCTGATTGATCCAGCTTCCTTCACGCAGAACGATCAGGCGATTGGACAACTGGGCAACAAAGAAGGCGATGAGGTGGTCGGCTCCATTACAACGGCGCTGGTCAGCTATCTCGTAAATACCTATGACAAAGACATCACTCGTCACCAGCACTGGGATATTGTCCCTCCATTAAAAGGGCCGGATGGCGTGCAGACAACAGGCGCCACGCAGAGCGTCGGTGAGTTTGAGTTTGCCATTACCAACAAAGCGACAGAAGCACAGCAGATTGCCGCTATCAAAATTGTGGACTACATGTTCAGTGAAGAAGGTGCACTATACGCGGAGTATGGACCAACCGAAGGCAAGGGCTGGAAAAAGGCAGATGCCGATGAGAAAAACATCAATGGCGAGCCTGCCAAATACAGTTACTACAACCTGCCTGAACGTGATCCAAACGTTGTTGTGAATGAGAGCTGGTCACAGATCGGAGCGCATGACTTGTCCAACACATTCCGTAATCTGTTTGCCGAAGGGCAGAACCCTTTGGAAGCAGAGGGTTATGGTACACGTCTAGCTCAAGCTACCAATGTGTATGAACCCTATGCACCAAAAGAAGTATATCCTGCGAACGTGTTTATCCGTCCAGAGGATACGGAATCAGCTGCACAATTGACTACGGCCATCAAGGATTATGTGCAGACGAATATGGCACAGTTCATTATCGGTAGCAAGAGCATTGATAAGGAATGGGATGCATATGTCAAAGGTTTCGATGGTCTTGGGCTGAGTAATTACCTTGAGATCTACCAGCGCGCCATTGAGAAGAATCAATAATTGTTGAAGGATTCCATATAGAGGCTGTCCCGTCTGTCACCCGTGACCGGGACAGTCTTCTCCTATGACAACCCCACGTCATCCGATATAATGTACTGAATATTTATGGGAAATTAGCGATCAGCACAAATGATTGTCGTCATTCAGCATGAACAGTAATGGTGGGGGGATCTCGGAGATGAACAACAATTGGTTTAGACGTTTGCTGTTATCGTATCTGCCTGTTTTCTTTATTGTGACGACCATTCTATTCTTTATTTTTTTCCAGGTCTTCAATGAACAGAACCGTAGAGAAGCGCTTAAGGCCAATGAATTCCTGGCCTCACAGGTCACACAATATCTGGACAACTCTTTGCGCTCCATTGATTTTAAGGTACTGCGTGAGATTTTGACCAACCCTAACTTGAAGAATTATTTCTCGGTATCTGGCAGCGATGATGTGTATGCCGGCATTCAGGCGGTCCAGGTGGTTGATGAATTGAAAATAGAGTATCCGCTGATTGATTCGATATATCTCGTTCGATATGGAGATGGCACGGTCTTCAGTAACGGGAAGGCTGTTCCGATTGAAGAGTTCCCGGATGCAGACTTTATTGCAGATAGCCGGACGAGGGATGAACAAAAGTGGGCAGGGGCACGAGCATTCCGGGCTTTCCCTTCACAAGCAACGGAGCAGGTAATTACAATTGTGCGAAGTGTAGGGAACGGCAAAGGACTTGTAGTCACCAACGTAGATCTGAGTACCCTGAGGAAGTCCATCATGCAGATGTATGATCCGGAATTTACGTTTGTGAACATCTTCAACCGTTCGGGCGGCAATCTTTGGGATAGCAGCAGACCAGAAGGGATTACAGCTTCCACTAAAACCACGTCGGGAGAAGTCTTTTCTGAATTTACGTCGAGTTATAGCGGCTGGAAGGTGCAGACGGGACTCAATAACGGCAAAATCGTCAAATGGGCTCTGCAATTTTATAATATCTGGTTTGCCTTTGCTGTAGTGGTTGTGTTGATTGGCGTGGTGTGGGTGATCTATGTGACCCGCAGAAACTACAAGCCGATTCAGCAGATTGTCACGTTAATTCAGACCGTCTCTTCGCAGAAGCAATCCGGACTGAACTATGGCAAAGAGAATGAGTTCCGCTTCATCCATACCACGCTGGAACGCATGATTGATCAGACGAGACAATATCAGGAGGAGCATGAAGAGAATCTGATTTTGCAGAAAAGGATGTTCTTTCAGGAGTTGCTGGAAGGCACACGAGACTTTACGAGCACGGAACTGACAGCAGAGATGAAGAAGTTCAAACTGCCTGAGCTGGAGCATCGTTGGGCCGTCATGGTAATTGAAATGGATCGGTATGATGCATTTGCGACGGAGTATCATCATCAGGACCAATCCCTCCTGAAATTTGTGTTGTCCAGTATTCTGCAAGAGAGTGCACGCCATGAAGGAACGGAAGTATGGGCTGAATGGATCTCCGATCAGCGTCTGTACGCCATCCTCTGGATGCCGGATATGGAACAGGCCGAGGAGATGGAGCATCGATTGCTGGCTGGTTATCTGGATAGAATCGATCAGTATCTCAACTTCACCGTAACCATTGGGGTGGGTCGAGTTGCTGTCGATATTCGGGGATTGAGAGCTTCATTGAAAGAAGCTGTGCACGCGCTGGAGTACAAGGCTGTACTGGGGATAAATCGCATCATTCCGTGTAGCGATGTGCCGAATTCGACCAATGATGTGTATGAGTTCCTGAAAACCATCTCACTGCTGGTACAGGCAATGCGTTTATCGGACGATGTCTGGGAAAAGCATTTTGAAAGACTGTTTGAACAAATCAGTGAGTCCGTCTTGTCCCGCCAGGAGATTATGAATACGATCCAATTGTTATTTCAACATTACAATCGGGAGTTCGCCGAACTTCCACGGGAGTACCAGGATTCGTGGGCCGCTATATTCACCCCGCTTCTCCCAAGGCTTGAGGGCTGGGAGACGTTAGACGATTTGCGTGAGCTGTGCTGGGAAGGGTTCCGGGAACTGGCCCTACAGATGAAGACGCTGCAATGTTCGCGTAAACACAGATCTCATATTCTAGAGATTCGCAAATACATCGAAGAACATTACAATAATCCCGATCTGTCGCTGAACTACCTTAGTGATCGATTCGATATTAATCCGAAGTATCTGAGCAAGCTTTTCAAGGATGAGATTGGGGAGAAGTTCGTGGATCTGCTCATTAGTCATCGCATCGAAAAAGCCAAATTGCTCATGCAGGAGACCGATAAGGCTATTCAGGAAATCAGTGAAGAAGTGGGATATACCAACTATAATTCCTTCAATCGGGCTTTCAAAAACGTGGTGGGTGTAGCGCCAAGTGACTACCGTAAGGCCATGTGATGTAAGTGCACGAGCCTAACTAATTCCGAACGCATAAGGAGAATGTGCATATGGACTACAAAGATGCTTCGCTTCCCATTCAGGAGCGGGTTCAGGATCTGATCGGACGGATGACAACGGCAGAGAAGATTGGACAACTCATACAGCCGATGGGCTGGAAGACGTATGTGAAGGCAGCAGATGGCACAGTACAGGTCACGGAAGAGTTCGAAGCGGACATGGAACAGGGCGGAGTCGGTTCTCTGTATGGTGTGCTTCGGGCCGATCCATGGACTGAAGTAACGCTGGAGACAGGTCTGACACCACGACAAGGAGCCGTTGCCACGAATGTCATCCAGCAGTATGCCTTGGAGCATTCCCGACTGGGCATTCCCATTCTGTTCGGGGAAGAGTGCTCCCACGGTCATATGGCGATTGGGGCGACTGTATTTCCGGTGCCTTTAACCGTGGGCAGCACGTGGAATATGGAATTATACCGTAAGATGTGTGAAGCCATCGCTGTGGAGACCCGGAGCCAGGGGGGAGCGGCAACGTATTCCCCGGTGCTTGATGTCGTGCGTGACCCGAGATGGGGACGGACGGAGGAATGTTTTGCCGAAGATCCCTATTTAATCGGTGAATTTGCTGTAGAAGCCATGAAGGGACTACAGGGTGACCGCCTCGATTCCAACCAGACGATTGTAGCTACACTCAAGCATTTTGCGGCTTATGGCAGTTCAGAGGGTGGGCGCAATGCGGCACCAGTGCATATGGGATTACGTGAATTGCATGAAATAGATCTGTTGCCGTTCAAAAAGGCAGTGGAAGCCGGGGCTTGCTCCGTGATGACCGCTTATAATGAGATTGATGGCGTACCGTGCACGTCCAGTACGTATCTGCTAAATGACCTGCTGCGCGAAGAGTGGGGATTTGATGGATTCGTCATTACTGATTTTGGCGCCATTCAGATGCTGGTCCATGGACATAACACCGCCGAGAACGGGGAGCAGGCCGTAGCGCAGTCCCTTCAGGCAGGTGTGGACATGGAGATGTCCGGTTACATGTACCGCAAACATCTCGGTCAGGCGCTGGAGCAGGGACTGATCGAAGAGAAAGATCTGGACTTGGCTGTGTGGCGGGTGCTGGAGATGAAATTCAGACTCGGGTTATTTGAACAGCCTTTTGTAGATCCTGACTTTGCAGAACGGGTCATCGGATGTGAAGATCATGTGCGGCTGGCGAGGGAAGTTGCGCAAGAGGGGATTATTTTACTGAAAAATGAAGGGGCGACATTGCCACTCTCCAAAACTGGCACGAAGCTGGCTGTCATTGGTCCGAATGCGAACCATATCTATAACCAGCTTGGGGACTACACCTCGCCACAGCCGAGAGAACAGATCGTCACCGTACTGGATGGCATTACGCGCAAGCTTGGCGCGAATTCAGGTCAGGTATTGTACGCACCAGGTTGCCGGATTAAAGGCGATTCCAGAGAGGGCTTTGCACAAGCGCTCGCCTGTGCGGAACAGGCCGATGTCATCGTGATGGTGATGGGTGGTTCCAGCGCCCGCGATTTTGGTGAAGGCACGATCGACTTGCGGACAGGAGCGTCTGTGGTAACGGATGACCCATGGAATGATATGGAGTGCGGCGAGGGCATTGACCGGGCTTCCCTGAATCTCATGGGTGTTCAATTGGAGCTGGTGCAGGAGGTACATAAGCTGGGTAAACCGGTTATCGTGGTGTATATCAACGGTCGTCCCATTGCTGAACCTTGGATTGATGAGCATGTTCAGGCCATTGTGGAAGCATGGTACCCAGGGCAGGAAGGTGGTAACGCGATCGCAGATATTCTGTTTGGCAATGTGAATCCATCTGGCCGTCTTACGGTTTCCATTCCCAAGCATGTTGGGCAGCTCCCGGTTTATTATCATGCCAAACGCACGCGTGGCAAGCGGTATCTGGAGATGGATCTTGCGCCGCAGTATCCGTTCGGATATGGACTGAGCTACACCGAATTCACATATGAGCATGTACGGGTAGTACCGGAAGTGATCGGGCCAGAAGATGAAGCGCAAGTGATGGTTGAAGTCACAAATACCGGAATGGCTGCGGGAAGTGAGGTTGTACAGTTGTATATCACGGATGTGTCGGCTTCAGTCACCCGGGCTGAAATGTCATTGAAGGGTTTTCGTAAAATCCATCTGGAGCCAGGAGAGACCCGGACCGTTACATTCCCTGTACAAAAAGAACATCTCGCACTGATCGACTCCCGTCTCCAGTCTGTTGTGGAACCAGGTGAATTCAGACTCATGGTTGGCCGCAATTCTGCTGACTGGACCGCTTGCAGTCTGCACATTCAGAAGGTGGGGGTGGAGGTATGATTCGAATTCAACGATTCATTGAGGATATGAACCGGTCGCAGTGGCTGGATACGATCGAGCTTCCAACGTGGGAGATGCAGAAGGCCAGATACATTCGGCCAGGGGAATACGAGTATGAGCAGGCGGACAAGGCAATGCAGAGCTTGAATCCGCTGAACAGCGTACACGGAACGACGTATTTTCTGAGTAAATATGTGGAGATTCCAGACAGTTGGCAGGATCAAGCCATTGGGTTGATTTTTGAGACTGGAGGAGAAGGGCTGCTGAAGGTGAATGGCTTGCCTTATCACGGACTGGATCGGAATCACGGATTCGTACCTCTTCCGAGAAGTCGAGTAGGCAATACGCCGCAGTTGGAGATTGAACTCTACGACCCGATCCCGGAGCCACATGATCCACTCAATCGACAAGCCGTGATTCAACCGCCTATTCAGGGCATTCGCACAGCCCTGGTTCATATCAATCAGCCCTTGCAGAGCCTGATGTACAGCGTGACGGTACTCGCCGAGTCGCTCCGGGCATATAACGAGAAGGAGCCCAAGCGGATGGCACTTGTTCAGGCCATTCACCAGGTGATGGATGAGATGTACAATAATCCGGACCGCTGGACGGATGCGGCATGGATACAGAATTTTGAACATGGACTGGTACAGTCAGTGCAGCAGGAAGACCCGGAGGAGTATCGAAGTGGCTTCATGCATCTGGTTGGACAATCCCACATTGATATTGCCTGGCTGTGGCCTGTACGAGAGACGGTTCGCAAGTCCAGTCGCACGTTCTCGACCATGTGTACCTTGATGGACACGTATCCGGATTTTGTGTATTCCCAGAGCCAGCCGCAGCTGTATGCCTTCGTCAAGGAGCATTACCCGGAGCTGTACGAGCGAGTTAAAGCACGCATTGCTGAAGGTCGCTGGGAGTTGGTCGGGGGCATGTGGGTGGAGCCGGATCTGAACATTCCGAGTGGGGAGTCGCTCGTCCGGCAGATTCTGTATGGACAGAACTTCTACCAGGCGGAGTTTGGCAGACGCTCCAACATCGAGTGGCTGCCCGATACCTTTGGCTACTGTGCTTCCTTGCCGCAGATGTTAAAGCTTGCGAATATTCCTTATTTTATGACGACCAAGCTGAATTGGAATGACACCAACGCGTTTCCTTATGACCTCTTCGACTGGGTAGGCATTGATGGAACTTCAGTGCTGGCCTATCTGAATCATGGTGTGAATGAGCATACGCGGCCCAAAGATGTGGATGAACATTGGCAATCGTACAAACAGAAGGATGTGCATCCTGAGCAGATGTTGCTCTACGGACATGGCGATGGTGGCGGCGGTGTGACGAATGAGATGGTGGAGTTTGCGGAGCGATCCCATTTGATGGTCGGGCAGCCAATCAGCAAATTCAGCACGGCAGGTGCTTTTTTCGAAGACATATCGTCCAATAATCCAACGTTGCCAAAGTGGCACGGGGACTTGTACCTGGAGTTACACCGGGGAACCTATACGACCCATGCGAGGAACAAACGTAGCAACCGAAAGGCAGAGGTATTGTACCGGGAAGCGGAGATCTGGGGGCAATTTGCCGGAGCTTGCGCTGCACACACGAAGAATGATCTGGATGAAGGCTGGAAGCTGATCATGCTCAACCAATTCCATGACATTATTCCGGGAACATCGATTCCTGAAGTATATGTAACGTCTACCGAGGAGTACACGAAAGTATTTACATTAGGTACATCCGCCTTGCGGGAAACGCTGGATATCCTTGCGGAGAACATTGCAACCGATGAAGTTGAGGGTCTTCCCTACATTATATTCAACAGCCTCGGTTGGGAACGTGGAGAAAATATCACCATTACAGGCGATGCACACCTCGCCGGGATGGCTGCATTCGATCGTCAAGGAAACCGTCTGGCCAGTGATCTGGAGCAAAAAGAAGACAAGTATACGCTGCTTGTGCATGTTCCATCGATTCCTGCTTTTGGGTATACAACCATATGGCTGCGCGAGGCACCGGATGTTATCCTTCCAGGAAGGGAAGAAGAACCCTTCCCTTCCACATGGGAAACTGAATTTTACACGCTTGAGTTCAATGACTTGGGAGAGATCACCCGATGGTATGACAAAGCGGTAGGACGCGACTGGCTGAAGCCCGGTGATCGGGCGAATGAGTGGCAGTTTTTCCATGACAAACCGACGTACTGGGATGCCTGGGATATCGATCCGCGGTTTGAATCCCAGCGGGCAGGTGCGGTGCAGTTAGTCTCCAGAGAGGTTGTACAGCGTGGAGCTACGCGAGATGTGCTGCGTTATGTGTGGAAGCTGAATCAATCGGAGATCAGCCAGGATATCATTTTGCATCACCACCAGCGGCGTGTTGATTTCCATACGAAAGTGAACTGGAATGAGAGCCATAAGCTGCTCAAGGTGGCATTTCCGGTGGATCTGGTGGCAGCGAAAGCAGCCTATGAAATCCCGTTTGGGGCGTTGGAGCGTCCAACCCATAACAACACCAGTTGGGAGCAGGCGCAGTTCGAGGTCTGCGGGCATCGCTGGGCGGATATCTCAGAAGGCAATAGTGGTGTCAGTTTGCTGAATGATTGCAAGTATGGATACGACATCAAGGATCGGACGATTCGCCTGTCCCTGCTTCGTGCCCCGAAATGGCCGGATGAACATGCTGATCAGGGCAACCATGAATTCACATATTCATTCCTGCCACATCAGGGGGATTGGCGACAAGCTGCTGTCGTTCGCCGCGCAATGGAGCTTAATCATCCGGTGGAAGTTGTTGCAGTGAGTCCGTCTTCGGGTCACTTGCCGTCTGAACACGCTTGGGTTCAGTTCCATAGTGAGCATGTCATTCTGGATGCAATCAAACCCGCGGAAGATGGCTCGGGAACGGTGCTGCGTTTCTACGAATCTTCAGGAGGTCGGGAAACGGTACATGTCGAATGGGTTAAAAGGGAAATTAAGGCGTCTGTCATTAATCTGCTGGAGGATGAGATCCATCCGTTGGCTTGTCCGAACGGCACATTCGAACTGACATTTAAACCGTATGAAATTAAGTCAGTGAAACTTGTTCCAGTGAATCCAAATACGTAATCTTCAGGAGGTATGACATGAAATTAACGAATAAGATCGGTGTCATCGTGGATAGCTTTGGCGTAGGTGTACGGGAAGGGTTGAACAAGGCGAAGGACGTAGGTGCAGAAGGTGTGCAGATATACGCCGTCAAGGGAGAGATGGACCCTGAAAATTTGTCACCTGCGGCGCGCAGGGAGCTGAAGAGTTACATCGATTCATTGGGCCTCGAAATTTCAGCCCTGGTTGGTGACCTTGGCGGACATGGTTTTCAGGTCAAGGAAGATAATCCGTGGAAAGTGGAAAAATCGAAGCGGATCGTGGATCTGGCCCTTGATCTGGGCACCAACATCGTCACGACACATATCGGCATTGTTCCACATGACCCTTCATCGGAAGTCTACGCTACGCTGCATGCTTCTTGTGAGGAACTGGGTCAGTACGCCAAAAGTGTTGGCGCTTATTTTGCCATTGAGACAGGTCCGGAAACGGCAGCTGACTTGAAAGGGTTCCTGGATACACTGTCGACCAACGGGGTATCGGTGAATTTTGACCCGGCAAATATGGTGATGGTGACTGGAGATGATCCGGCGCAGGGCGTTCGTCTGCTTAAGGATTACATCGTACATACCCATGTGAAGGATGGTGTGCGGTTGAAGGAAGTCGACCCACGAGACGTATACGGAGCGGTCGGTTATGCGCCTATGGATCACGATAAGATCGCTGAGATGGTCTCATCCGGGACGTTCTTCCGTGAAGTGCCACTGGGCGAAGGTGGTGTTGATTTTGACGGATACTTTGCAGTGCTTCAGGAGATTGGTTACACCGGTTATCTGACGATTGAGCGTGAGGTAGGCAATCAACCGGAGGAGGATATTCGCAAGGCGGTTCGATTCATTCAACAATATCGATAGGGAGCTGAGCAGATGAAAGTGGGCCTGAGCACGTACAGTTTGTTGAACGATTTGAATTCCGGTGAGATGACGGTGCTGGATGTGATTGACTGGATTGCGGCAAACGGCGGAGAGCATATGGAGATGGTACCTTACGGTTACACCGTGGAGGACAATCAAGATCTGGCGGATACGATTCGGGAACGGGCAGCGTCTGCAGGTATTGAACTGTCCAACTATTCGATGCCAGCCAATTTCGTTCAGGAGACGGAAGAGGCGTTTGAAGAAGAGATGGCCCGTGTCAAAAGGCATGTGGATGTCGTACACCGGATGGGTGTCAAACATATGCGTCATGACGTCACGGCGTTTACTCTGCCAAAGGAGAAGATGACCATCGCCTGGTTCGAGGAGCATCTGCCTCTGATGGTACGGGGAAGCCAGATCATTGCGGACTATGCAGCGCAGTTTGGGATCACCACAACCATTGAGAACCATGGCTTCAGTGTGCAGGCGAGTGACCGGGTGCAGCGTGTACTGCATGCGGTGGATCGTCCCAACTTCAAGACAACACTCGATATTGGCAACTTCATGTGTGTGGATGAGAACCCGATCATTGGCGTCATGAAAAATCTGCCGTACGCTTCTCTGGTTCATTTCAAAGATTTCTACTTCCGTCCTTATGATGAGCATCCGGGTGAAGGGGAATGGTTCACGACAGCTTACGGTAACTTCCTGCGAGGGGCGATCGTTGGGCAAGGGGATATTCCGATCCGCAAAATTGTAAAGCTGATCAAAGACTCCGGTTATGATGGCCACATTACGGTGGAGTTCGAGGGCATGGAGGAATGCAAATCTGCATCCAAAATTGCCATGGACAACCTGCGTCGCTTCTGGGAAGAGGCGTAACGAACATTATGGAGAGCAATCAAGGGCCGCGTCCAGACGTGGCTCTTTTTCTCATACTACAGCAAGTGAAAAAGCCTATCAGAATATGGTTCTGCGCAAGGATTAAGTTACGAGCATCCCAAGTGTGGTATACTGAATATATTCAGCCTGATAATAACTGGCTATGGATAGGAGAGGTCACTGATCTATGCAGGTATTCGAGGACTGGAATCAGAAGGTAAAGAAGACGTTTAATGCTACGAACCCAGAGGTAGTATTGACGGTATCGGAAGCTGGAAGTTTGCTTGGATTGACCAAAGACCAGATGAAACTGTACGTGGACAAGAACAAACTTACGAAGGTCCCGATCATGAGAAGTGTTCACCGATACCTCTTATTGAAAAGTGAAATAGATAACATCGTTCAAGCACGATAACTTCATAGGATTGAACACAACCATTTGACCGACAGGCTTCGGGAGAGTGGTCTTTTTTTTATCGGAAAGGGGACAGAACGTGCTGAAGAAAGTGTCAGACTGGTTCTATCAGAGGGTAAACTGGTTTTGGGTTGTAGCTGCGGTTGTTGTATTTGCCTGCTTTATTGCATTTATACTGCCTTGGCAGGCGGCAAAGTGGGAGGAAGCCACAGGTGGCGGGCAGTCCCCGGATTCCTCTTTTTTGTACACGGCGGATGATCTATATCAGATGGCTGAGCAGTATGGTGAAGCAGGGCGGAGCGCCTATATCCATGCACGGTTCACATTTGACCTCATATGGCCGTTGGCCTATCTGTTCTTATTGGTCGTTCTGTTATCCGTACTCTATCGGGTGCTTCCGGTAAAGAGTCGCTGGCGCTGGGTGAATCTCATTCCAGTCTTAGGTTGGGCTATGGACATGTTTGAAAATGTAGGTGCATCCCTGATCATGTATCGTTATCCTGAACGTACGCCTGTGGTTGCTGAACTCACTCCGATATTTACCTTGTTGAAATGGTGTCTGATCTATGCCAGTTTTGCAGCACTGGTTCCGGGTGTTCTGATCCGTGTTCTCTACTATATACGCAAGCGAAAGAACTAGTGGAGAGAGGGATGGATTAAGAATATGTTGGTAACCCTAATCGTGTAAAAGTCGCCAGAGATGAGTGCAGAAATATACGCTTGTCAAAGGACAACCTGTTCATATATACTCATGTCGCAAGTGGCGTGAATTGTATAATTACATGAGCCCAAGGAGATGAAGAACGCATGTCGATCAGCTTGAATGTGTATGTGATAACAGACGGTAATGGACGTGAAGCGGTAGATTTTTATCAAAAGGCATTTGGAGCGGAAGTGCTCGCACTTCAAACATTTGGTGACGGTCCATCTGACCCGAATCATCCCATCCCGCCAGAAGCGAAAGACCGTATTATGCATGCTTCTTTGCAGATTGGCAGCTCGGTATTAATGTTGTCTGACACATTTCCAGGCATGCCGTACACTATAGGTAATCATGTTAGTATTACTGTGAACACGGATACCGTGGATGAAGCCAAAGCTATTTTCAGCCAACTGGAAGATGGCGGCGTAGTGGAAATGGCGATACAAGAGACGTTCTGGAGTCCAGCCTACGGCACGGTTGTCGACAAATTCGGCGTACATTTTCAAGTCAGTGCTAAACCGGGACAAGCTTAAGGGCGTACTCTTCGCTAATATAGCCTACAAACGGCAAAACCTCCGCGATCTGCTTTGAGCAGTTCTGGAGGTTTTTTGTTTTTCCCTATACGGCGTAGGATTACCCTTCCTTCTGAATCTTGGAAGGGTTGTTGATTTTATAAGGAACCGGGTTACGTGTCAGCTTCTTCTTGATGATTTTGGCTTCAAACGTGATAACGTCTCCCACTTCGAGTTCTTGTTTCTTAACGGTGGCACTGTGGCTCGACCAGGCTTCTCCAACGTCAATGACGTCTGGCTCCGTGATGGTAACTGCTTCATAGATGATGACTTCATCGTCATTGTCAGAGAAGTGATTCGGCACAGTGGTGAATTCTTTGACAACGGCGCTCATCTTCACTTTGCCTTCTGGCAGATCAATCTTAACGGTCTTGGCCTTGCTCGCTGTTTTGGTCTTGGGTTTGGCTTCACCGGATGCCCCGGACTGAGGTCCAACATATGCTTCTACTAATCCATCTGGATCACCCTTCATCCCCGAGGAGAAATCATCGGTGTCCGTGTCGTCCGAATCATCCAGATTAGCCGGAATTTCATCCGGGTTAACCAGCGTATCTTCTGGAGTTGGCGTAACATCAGCAGAGACTGGTGCGATTGTATCCGAAGTTGACGATTCTGTGCTGCGATCTGACCCCGCAGTACTTACGCTTCTGGCGCTGTAACTGGACGCTTGCATTTCCTTTAGATACGACGGGTGAATGCAATGTTTTTGTCCATTATCCAGTTGAATGACGGCTGCCATGTGATCGACATATCCAATGATGGTGCACGGCATATTTAATCCGTTTCCTTTATAATAGAACGTTTTGAGTTTGGTTGCTTTACCGGAAAGCAGGCCCCACTCCTGACATTTCTCAATCAGTTCATCTTCATTATCCAGCGTGATAAAATCCTGTGGTTCAATCATAAACGCGTATGTCATATGGAATTTCCGCCCTTCCAATCCATTCTTCATGTTCATCGTTTCCAAATTACAACCAGTGTATCACAAATGAGCATTTTGCTTAAATCCAATCACTGAAATCTGTACCTCGGAGACGAAGATTATCTACGCCTGCTCACAGAGGCCTATGCTATAATTTGATCAGAATGTAAGGTGGGAAGGTATAGCCTTGATATACATATTTCGTGAAGGGAAGATCTGTATGGATAAAAAGGTAAATCATCAAGCCGTATGGCTTGCTATAGGTGTTGCCCTGGGAGTCAGCATTGGTACGGCTACACAGCAACTTGGACTTGGGATTGCTTTTGGCTTGGCGCTTGGCATTGTCATTGGTTCGGTGGTTAGCAAACGTGCGGGTTCGGACCAGGAAGATATGCTCAGCGAACATGTTCGAGAATTGCACAAACCGGGTGATTGGCAAGAGGCCCTTCAACGCTCGCAGGATCATCCGGTGCTTATCCTGAAGCACAGCACAACGTGTCCAATAAGTGCGAGAGCGTACAGAGAATTTATCGCGTTTGTAGGCACCAATGCGTCAGATCCCAAACATCCCATGGATTACCGCATCGTCAAAGTGATTGAAAATCGCTCTTTGTCCCGCCATATTGCGGAAGAGACAGAGATTCACCATGAGTCACCACAGGTACTTCTGCTCGATCAGGGGCAAGTTGTTAAACATACCTCCCATGGCAAAATCACGAAAAAGAGATTATTGCAGTGGGCACAGCATCCGTTTGGATAAATAGATACCCTTCAAAGACCCGTTCTTTTCAGCCCATAGCTGAGAAGTGCGGGTCTTTTTTTACGCTTTTTTTACACCTGTGAAGGCAATTCTTTACCCCTTTTTTACAGCGTTTCATATTACGATTTTACATGTAGCAGGTGCAGAGAACGGTAGAGAGAGGGAGGGCGCATGGTGAATGATGCCACGATGATTGGATTGGTTGTGCTGCTGTTTGTGGTGTTCTGGGGATTTGTGAAATTCTGCGAAAAGGCTTGAGGGTAGAGGGGGGAACGGAATGATTGCCATCGGCATAATTGTGCTCGCACTGGTGATGTATCTCGGTTATGTGCTGGTGAAGCCAGAGAAATTCTGATGCTGACACTGTACGTAATGCGGAACAAGGGAACGTCGAATAGGGAGGAAATGCGGATATGGGTATCGGTGTAGTGCAAGTAGCGGTAACGCTGCTGATCATCCTGCTGCTGGTGAAGCCGGTGGGAAAATATGTAGTAAACGTGTTCGATGGACAGCGAACGGGAATGGATCGGTTTTTTGGCCGGCCGGAGCGATTGCTCTATCGCGTGATAGGGGTACGGGAGAATGAGTCCATGGGGTGGAAAAAATACCTCACGGCCGTTCTCCTCTCCAACTTCGTAATGTTGATATTGATGTTTTTGGTACTGCGACTGCAAAAATATTTACCGCTCAATCCGGATGGGATTGACAATATGCCAGCGGCGCAGGCATTTAATACAGCCGTTTCGTTCATGACCAATACGAACTGGCAGTCTTATACGGGCGAGAACGCCATGTCGTACCTGTCACAGATGCTGGCCGTGACATTCCCGATGTTTACGTCGGCAGCGACGGGATTCGCGGTAGCCATTGCGTTCATTCGCGGGCTGGTAGGCCGCCGGGATGAACTGGGGAACTTTTACGTCGACCTTGTACGGTCGATTACACGTGTTTTTTTACCGTTGAGCTTTATCGTGGCCTTGTTCCTCGTGTTCCAGGGTGTGCCTCAGACGCTCGCGGGAGCAGTGAACGCAACAACGCTTGAAGGCGCGCAGCAGACGATCACACGTGGACTGGTCGCCTCACTGGAGTCGATCAAACACATTGGCACCAACGGTGGTGGCTGGTTTGGAACCAATGCTGCACATCCATTCGAGAATCCAACGGCTCTGAGCAATCTGGTGCATATCGTCTGTATGATGCTGCTGCCAACGGCACTGGTATACGCCTTTGGCTTGATGGTCAATAACCGGAAGCAGGGTTGGGCCTTGTTCGCAGCGATGAGTTTTCTTTTCCTTGTGATGCTGACCACGGTATTTGTCTCGGAATATCGCGGTGTACCTGCGCTGGATGCAGCGGGTCTGCAGGGCAATATGGAAGGCAAAGAGGTCAGGTTCGGCATACCCGAGTCTGCTTTATTTACGGCAGTAACGACAGCGGCTACTACAGGTTCAGTCAACAATATGCACGAATCGCTCACTCCACTTGGAGGCATGGTATCGCTGGCCCAGATGATGCTCAATAACGTGTTTGGCGGTAAAGGGGTAGGGCTAATCAACGGACTGTTGTATGTGATTCTGGCTGTGTTTATCTGTGGATTGATGGTGGGGCGTACACCGGAGTTCCTGGGCAAAAAAATCGAGGGCAAAGAAGTGAAGCTCGCATCCATCGCCTTGCTCATTCATCCTTTGATTATTCTTGCGCCAACGGCAATCGCGCTTATGCGGCCTGAAGCCATTGTGTCCATCTCGAACGGGGGCATGCATGGCCTGACCGAAGTTCTCTATGCTTTTGCCTCGGGTGCAGCCAATAATGGATCGACCTTTGCCGGACTGAATGCCAATACAGACTTTTACAACATCGCGATTGGTATCGTTATGCTGCTGGGAAGGTACGTTTCCATGATCGCCATGCTCGCTATTGCCGGTTCGCTTGCCACCAAACGAGTTGTACCGGTAACCACAGGTACATTGCGGACACACACACCTCTCTTTGCGGGCATTCTGGTCATGATGATTGTTGTTGTCGGCGCACTCACGTTCTTTCCGTCGCTTGCCCTTGGACCGATTGCAGAGCATCTGGCGATGATTCAATGAGGGATATGACAGAGGGATTACAGCGGAATTGGTGTAAGGACGTAACGTATGGAGGTGGCAATGCACGATGAATGCAGTCGAACGAAAGAAGGAGCAGAAGATGCAACACATGGATACAGAAATGCTTAGATCGAAGGGCAATGAGCCGGATAACAATCGCGGTCATATTCAACGTGATCCCGGATCGAAACGGTCGCTAAGCAAGGATATGATACTTCAGGCTTCACGGGATGCGTTCAAGAAGCTTAATCCAGTGGTCATGATCAAAAATCCGGTCATGTTCATTGTGGAGGTTGGCACGTTCATCACGCTCTTATTGTGTATCAATCCGGATCTCTTCACCGCATCCGAGGCGGGGCGCGGGTACAACATCGCCGTGTTTTTCATTTTGCTGTTCACGCTGCTGTTTGCCAACTTCGCGGAGGCACTAGCTGAAGGTAGAGGTAAAGCCCAGGCGGATACGTTACGCAAGACGAAGTCGGACACCATGGCCAATCTGGTACAGAAGGATGGAACCATCCGACACGTGTCTTCGACCCAATTGAAAAAAGGCGATATGGTACGTGTGGAATCTGGTGAACTAATCCCGACGGACGGTGAGATTATAGAGGGCTTGGCCTCCATTGATGAATCGGCTATTACGGGAGAATCTGCCCCGGTCATCAAGGAAGCGGGAGGCGATTTCTCATCGGTTACCGGAGGTACACGTGTCGTATCGGATTACATCGTCATGCGTGTTCAGACCGATCCGGGGGAGTCATTCCTTGACCGGATGATCTCTCTGGTTGAGGGTGCACAGCGCCAGAAAACACCTAATGAAATCGCGCTGACAACCCTGCTCGCCGTATTAACCCTGATCTTTCTGATCGTTATTCTGACAATGGTTCCGATGGCGAATTACTTGGGTATTCGACTGGATATGGCGACCCTGATCGCACTGCTCGTCTGCCTGATCCCAACCACCATTGGTGGGTTACTGTCTGCCATTGGTATTGCCGGGATGGACCGTGTGACGCAGTTCAATGTGCTCGCCATGTCGGGTAAAGCGGTGGAAGCGGCAGGGGATATCGACACGTTGATTCTGGACAAAACAGGAACGATCACCTACGGCAACCGCATGGCATCTGAGTTTATTCCCGTTCAGGGCATTACTTCGTCAGAGATGACGCAAGCTGCTTTACAGGCCTCTGTGCGAGATGAGACCCCGGAAGGGCGTTCTGTTGTAGAACTGGCAGGCAGACAAGGCCAGAGCTGGCCGGAGACGGAGTATGCACACGCGGAAAATGTGGAATTTACGGCAGAGACCCGGATGTCCGGTCTTAATCTGAGTAGCGGAATGAAGATACGCAAAGGCGCGGTAGATGCGATCAAAAGATATATCGCTTCCGAAGGAGGCCGTATACCGGGGGATCTGGATGAGATCGCAAATCGAATTGCAAAGGCCGGAGGTACGCCGCTTGCTGTAGCCATCGATGATCGCATCTATGGTGTGATCTATCTGAAAGACACTGTGAAGCCAGGGCTGAAAGAGAAGTTCGCTGAGATGCGCGCCATGGGCATCAAGACCATTATGTGTACAGGCGACAATCCGTTAACCGCAGCGACCATCGCCCTGGAAGCGGGTGTGGATGATTTTATTGCCGAAGCAAAGCCCGAGGATAAGATTACGGCGATCAAAAAAGAGCAGCAGGAAGGCAAACTCGTCGCCATGACCGGCGACGGTACGAACGATGCTCCTGCTCTGGCGCAGGCCGATGTGGGCCTGGCGATGAATTCGGGCACCATGGCGGCCAAGGAAGCGGCTAACATGATTGACCTGGATTCCGACCCGACCAAGCTATTGTCGGTCGTCTCCATTGGCAAGCAGCTGCTGATTACACGCGGTGCACTTACAACCTTTTCGATATCCAATGATATCGCGAAATATTTTGCCATCATCCCAGCCATGTTTATTCTCGCCATGCCGCAGCTTCAGGCGTTAAATATTATGAATCTGGCTTCACCGCAGTCCGCAATCCTGTCGGCGCTCATCTTCAACGCCATTATCATTCCGCTACTCATTCCTATCGCAATGAAAGGGGTCAAGTATCGGGCGATGTCAGCCGAGAGACTGCTTGGGCGCAATGTGTTCATCTATGGTGTAGGTGGTGTAATTGTCCCTTTTATCGGCATTAAGCTGATTGATATGGTTCTTTCGGGGATTCTTTGAGCAGACGATGTGATCTTGAAACCCTGAACTAAAGAGTGATACACCGCAACGCTTATCAACATTATTCTTTTATCCTAATGAATTCAGGAAGTGATCTGTATGAACATGTTCTTACCCGCCGTACGGCTATCCGTCGTGCTGATGCTGATCTGCGGTCTAATCTACCCGCTTGTAACCACTGGCGTAGCCCAACTTCTCTTCCCTGCGCAGGCGAATGGCAGTCTGATTACGCAAAATGAGAAAATTATTGGCTCGTCACTGCTGGCGCAGGAAATTCAATCACCGGGGCTGTTCCAGCCCCGGGCATCAAGTGCCGGTTATGACCCAACGGCTTCAGCCGGTTCGAATCGCGCTGTAGCTTCAGAGGAGTATATTAGCGAGATGAAGGAAAAGATGGCTAAGCTTCAGCAGGAAAACCCCGGATTAAAGCAAATTCCTGCTGACCTCGTGACGGGTTCAGGCTCTGGACTTGATCCGGATCTCTCTCCCGAAGCCGCTGAGGCACAGATCCCGCGTATTAGCGAAGCTACTGGGCTTAGTGAACAGCAGCTTGTACAACTTGTACATGAGTATACGGAAGGCCGTCAGATGGGTATATTTGGGGAACCTCGTGTGAATGTAACGGCTCTGAATCTGGCGCTGACAGCCGAACTGAACTAACGAGTTAACATATTAGCCTGCTCACGACATATCGTGAGGGGCTTTCTCCGTTTTTTTTTTTAATCCTATTATAAAGGGAAGGGGAAGAGAGACGGATGGAAGACAGCTTCAAGCGCAAGTCACCGGAAGAGATGCTGAAGATGATTAAGAAGCTGCAGCAGGGTACGCTCAAAATCTACATCGGACCCGTCAGTGGATCGGGCAAAACGTATCACATGTTACGTGAAGGAAATGCGTTGCGCGAGCAGGGCATTGATGTGGTCATCTGTGCCGTATCAACGATGCGCAGACCGGAAACGGTAGAGCAGCTTGGCGCACTCGAACGAATTCCAAGCATTCACTGGTTGCGCCAGAGTGATGATGCAGAGATGAAGGATCTGAACCTGGATGCACTGTTGGTGCGTAATCCTGAGGTTGTGCTGGTAGATGGTTTGGCACATCACAACCGGGAAGGCGCCCGGCATGCTACCCGGCTGGAGGACATTCAGTTTTTGCTCCGACACAATATCAGTGTCATGACAACGGTGAATGTGTATGAGCTGGAAGGGTATACCGAGCTGGCACGGCAGCTCACAGGTATCGCAGCAGAACATACCGTACCCGCGGATACACTGGAACTTGCGGATGAGGTCAAGCTGATTGACGTCACGCCGGAAACCATACTGAGCCGTTTGGCAGAAGGTCATTTGAAGGGGCATGAGGGAGAAGCTGTATTTCGCCAAGGCAATCTGGGTATTCTGCGCGAACTGGCCCTGAGACTGGTTGCAGAAGGGGTGAATGAATCCCTGCGTGAGCATCGGGAGGAGATGGGAATTACCGTCACAACAGGCATTCTGGAACGTATTCTGGTGTCCACGCAATATCATTGGAACGGCTCCATCTATATCCGGCGTGGGCAACAGATTGCCAAACGGCTGAATGGTGATCTGTCCGCGGTGGTTTTTCGGAATATGAAGCAGCCATTAACCAAGGAGGCAATCGTATTTCGGCGCAATATGATCAAGCTGGTGGAGAAGTTTGGCGGCCATATGGAGGAGTTGTCTATATTACACCGTCGCAACATCCCATCTACGCTGGCGCGTTACGCAATGGAGCACCAGATTACCCGGATTGTGATGGGACATTCCCGGCATACGCGCTGGCAGGAATTGTGGCAAGGGTCCGTTGTTAACTCACTGCTACGCAGATTACGTGGTGTGGATCTGTTTCTGGTTGCTGATCGAGCGGCCCGCGAGGGTGAACGTGTGGTCCCGGCCAAAGTAAACGAAGTGGAGTCACTGACATATCGCAGACTAAGTGAGCAGGAAATGAAGGAACAGATTGGCCAGATTCAGCGCGGCACATTCAAAATATATATTGGAGCCGCACCAGGTGTAGGCAAAACCTACATGATGCTGCGGGAAGGCAATGATTTGCTCCGAAAGGGCATCGATGTGCAGATCGGCTTGCTGGAGACACATGGACGGGCAGAAACCGTGGAGCAGATGGGCAACCTGTCTGTGATCCCTCGCACGAAGCGCGTTTATCAGGAAACTCGTCTGGAAGAGATGGACACAGAGGCCATTCTGCATCTTTGCCCAGAAGTGGTGCTTGTGGATGAACTGGCACATACGAATATACCCGGGAGTGTCCGGCAAAAGCGTTATGAAGATGTCCTGCTCCTGCTGAATGCAGGCATCTCGGTGATTACCACAATGAACGTACAGCATCTCGAAAGTCTAAATGATGCCGTTGAACATATTACAGGTGTTCGTGTCCGCGAGACCGTACCTGATCGGATCATTCAGATGGCGGATGAGGTGCAGCTGATTGATGTGGCGCCCCAGGCCTTGCGGCAGCGCATGAGGGAGGGTAAAATCTATGCAACTGCCAAGGTCGAGCAAGCCCTTGTGAATTTCTTCAAAATCGGTAATTTGATTGCCTTGCGGGAACTTGCCCTGCGGGAACTCGCGGACGATGTCGATGAACGGCTTGAAACACAGCAAGCTAAAATTGCACTTCGAGGACCTTGGCGCAGACAGGAAGCGGTCTTTGTATGTGTAAGCAGTGATCATCATGCCGAGCGGCTGATCCGGCGCGGATTCCGCATGGCTTTCCGTCTAAAAGCCATCTGGCATGTACATCATATCCACATCGGTGAGTCCATGAGTGACGAAGTGAAGTGCCATCTGGAAGTATTGGAACAGCTGACGATTCGGCTTGGTGGTCAATTTCATATTCATCATAGTCCGAGGCTGCGGAATGTACCTGAAATTCTGGCAAGAAAGGCATCGGAGGCGAGAGCAACCCAGTTGGTGGTCGGGCAGGCAAGACGGGTGTGGTGGCTGAATGGCTACCGCGGCTCAGGTTCGGTGGTCAGCCGACTTGTACGGTTGTCGCGGCATCTGGATGTATTAATCGTTGCAGATTACGATTATGAACGGAACGGGATGTGAATAGATGTTGTCTGAACGAATAAAAAAAGAAATGCAGGCATCCCATGGAAAACGGGTTCCGGCATATGTATGGGTGACCCTTGGGGTGACGCTGCTAACTTTGCTGCTTCATGCCATTGGCATGAGTGGTGATCTGGTTAACGTAGCGCTTGTATACCTGTTTCCCGTTCTGGTGAGTGCTGTGTATTGGGGAATGGGTCCTGCTGTATATGCCGCGAGTTTTAGTGTCATTATGTTTGACTTCTTTTTTGTACCGCCATATCTGAGCTTTACGGTCGAGGATTTGAGATATCTCATCTCTTTTGTCGTGTATCTTGCGGTGGCGATCCTGACAGCAAGTCTTGCAGGTCGGTTGCGACAACAACTGGAGATGGTAAAAGCACGTGAAGCCACAACTAACTCCCTGTACGCATTGAGTCGTCAGATGACAGCCATTACCGATCTGAATACGCTACAGGTGAATATAGCAACCCAGGTTTCGCTCACCTTGGGCAAACCAGCAGCGGTGTATCTTCCCGATGGTCAGGGGGACCTACTGGTTACAAGCTCTTCTTCACCCGCATTAGAAGGGGAAATGGATAGCTGGGGGGGTGGAGAGTCGGAGATTGCCATTGCCAAATGGGTGTATCATCACGGACAGATCGCAGGTAAGGGATCATCCGCTTTACGGGAATCTCCCGGACTATATGTGCCGCTGCGTACAGAGGAGCAGATACATGGCGCGCTCGCCGTGAGCATGGACGCTGGCGAGTCTCATGAGCAGCAAGAACAGCTTCGTCTGTTGGAGGCATGCGGTGGACTGGCGGCAAGTGCCATTGCCCGAGTGAAGCTGGCGGAAGAGGCCCGATTGGCGCAGATCACTGCTGAATCAGAGCGTATACGCACAGCGCTGCTGGACTCTGTCTCTCATGAATTGCGTACGCCCCTAACTGCCATTATCGGTTCGGCTACGGGATTGTTGGAGAATGATACTCTATTTACACCCGAGGATCGGAGAGAATTAACAGGCAACATTCGGGATGGGGCCTTGCGCATGAATCGTCTTGTCACGAATTTGCTGGGTATGGTTCGGCTGGAGAGCGGCATGTTGCAACTGAACCGGAAATGGTGTGACGTGGGAGACATAATTAGCGTTGTACTGACACAAGTTCGGGAATTCAGTCCACATCGCAACATTCAAGTTGAACTGCCTGATGATCCGGCCTTCATCTACGGAGATGAAGTCTTGCTGGAGCAGGTGCTGGTCAATATCGTCAGCAACGCCATCAAATATTCGCCCGATGAGAGCCAGATTGTTATCACTGTGACGAGTAATAAGAGTCCAATTCAATTGACGATCCGGGTAGATGATCAAGGTGTCGGTATACCGGAAGCGGAAAGAATACGTATATTTGATAAGTTCTATCGCTCAGAGTCTACTCGGCATGTCACAGGAACAGGGCTTGGTCTGGCGATCTGCAAAGGCATTGTGGAAGTCCACGGAGGTACCATTGTGGCAGAGCCGAATCCGGGCGGGGGAACGAGAATGCGCATAGAACTCCCCATGGAGGCCCACGGATCGCGGTTTCCCTATTCAGAACAAGGAGAGGTTGAAGAATAACATGAATGCACCACTAGGGGCTCGCATACTGGTGATCGATGATGAGCCGCAGATTCGCAAATTGCTCAAGGTCACTCTTCAGGCACATCAATTCGAACTCCACGAGTGTGGAGAGGGTGAAGAGGGTGTTATTCAGGCAAGTATTGTACATCCGGATCTGATCATCCTTGATCTCGGTTTGCCAGGCATGTCTGGCATGGAGGTACTTCGCCGCATTCGCGAATGGTCGCAAGTGCCCATTATCGTGCTGACAGCGAAGGATCAGGAGGGAGACAAAATTGCCGCGTTGGATGGTGGTGCAGATGATTATGTGACCAAACCATTCGGGATGGGTGAGTTGGTCGCCCGTATTCGGGTGGCGCTACGTCATGTAGCCAAAACGACAGATGAGCCGATACTGCGCTTCGGATCACTCACAATTGATCTGGCCCAAAGGCAAGTCGAACTGGAGGGGACTTTGGTCAAATTAACCCCAACGGAATATGAGATGCTGAAGGTGCTCGCCTCGAATGCGGGGAAGATCATCACCCAGCGTCAGCTTTTGCAGCAAGTATGGGGAGGGCATCATCATGAGTCCGATAGCCATTATCTTCGGGTATATGTGGGACATCTGCGCAAGAAATTAAATGAAGATCCAACCAAGCCCCGGTATATTCAGACGGAGCCTGGCATTGGTTATCGCTTTTTGCTTCCTGCCGAATAAGGTTTAAGGGGGCGAGACATTTCATAATAGTGATGTGATGCACGCCTCAGTGGATGAGCGTTATTGAAGAGCAAAACACCGTCCCCTTTGGCTGCAAAGGAACGGTGCTTTTATATTATGACGTGTATTTTGGCAACCAATCGCCGTGAGCTTCAATCAGCTCATCACACATCGCTACGATGTCATCGATAGACAGCTCGGCAGCCGTGTGTGGATCAAGCATGGCCGCATGATAGATATGTTCCTTTTTGCCGGTGATTGCCGCTTCAATGGTCAGCAGTTGCGTGTTGATGTTTGTCCGGTTCAATGCCGCGAGTTGTGGAGGCAGATCCCCAATGTAGGTAGGACTGATTCCTGATCCATCGACCAGACAAGGTACTTCGACACATGCCTCAAGCGGCAGGTTCGTAATCAGTCCGTTGTTCATGACGTTGCCGCCAATCTTGTACGGGTTATTCGTCTCCATGGCTTCAATAATATGCGATGCGTACTCACGGCTGCGGGTATGTTCAATATTTTCGCTGGCAAACAGCTTGCTACGCATTTCTTTCCAGCCTTCAATCTGGTTCACACAGCGGCGTGGATACTCATCCAGTGGAATGTTGAAGCGTTCAATCAGCTCCGGGTAATTCCGCTTGATGAAATAAGGGTGGTATTCGGCATTGTGTTCGGAGGATTCCGTTACATAATAGCCAAAACGCTGCATCAGTTCATAACGAACCATGTCATCATGCTGTTCTTGCTGTTTTTCCTTCGCCAGTCGTTTAATCTCAGGGTACAGGTCCTGCCCGTCTTTTGTAACTTCGAGCAGCCACGCCATGTGGTTGATCCCTGCAATTTTAGCGACAACACCTGTCTGATCGATCCCCAGTGCATCAAACAGATGTGGTACACATACCTGCACACTATGACACAAACCTACGGTTTTGATCCCGCCATGCACATTCATGACGTTGGTAAGCACGGCCATCGGGTTGGTGTAATTCAGGAACCATGCATCCGGACATACTTCCTGCATATCCCGAGCAAAATCCAGCATAACCGGAATCGTCCGCAAGTTACGGAAAATTCCACCAATACCGAGTGTATCTGCAATCGTTTGACGTAGTCCGTATTTCTTCGGAATCTCGAAGTCCGTAATGGTACATGGATCATATCCACCGACCTGGATGGCGTTGATGACATATTTGGCCCCGCGCAGCGCTTCTTTGCGGTCCTGATATACGTTCACGACGCAACGACTTCCGAGTGAACGGGCCAGACTGGTCAGCAAACGCTCTGAATCGCTCAGACGTTCAGCATCGATATCGAACAATGCCAGCTCAAAATCCTGAAGTGCTTCGGTCATCATGACATCACCCAATACATTTTTGACAAAGACGGTGCTTCCCGCACCGAGAAACGTAATTTTGTTCATCTTAAATTCAGCCTCCCTGAAAAATGTTGTACCCCAACTATAGGCCGATTCGGCACATATAACTATGGCTCAACCCCTCTCAAACATGGCATAATCCCATTTTTGTTTCCGTTTTCAACTAATATTTATGTCCTTTAGCTGTTATAATTTAATTAGACATACAGATGGTGAGCCTCGGAAGGAAACAAGGAGGGAGGGCATAAAATGAGAAAAATAGAGATGAATGTGGTAGCCACGGACTGGACACAGATGGAACTTGTCTTGTTGTTCTTCGGGTGGGAGGCGTGTGAACCCGCCCATTATTGGGGACCGGGTGTACGTGATTCCTATATTGTGCATTACATCCATGAAGGACGGGGCATCGTGTACATGGGGGACCAGGAATACAAGCTTAGCGAGGGACAGGGTTTTATCATTTTCCCGGATACGCTTATTCATTATGAGGCAGATCCCAAGGAGCCCTGGACGTATTCGTGGTTCGGCTTCAAAGGGGTACAAGCCAAAGCATTCATGCAACGTGCCCAACTGAGCCCAGAGCGCCCGATATATGATGTCCATGATACGATTACGATGGAACAGTTGTATACGGAGATGGTCCAAGCTTCCACGCGACCGGAAGGTGATGTGTTGAACCAGAGTCTCTTGTACCGCTTGATGGCAGAATTAATCTCTTCTTCACCTGTGAAGGAAGAGGTCGGGCAGCTCCTTTCAAACAAAGAAACATACATCCGGCAGGCGGTGCAATTTATGGAGAACAGGTACAGTCAGCGAACTTCCATACTGGATATTGCCCAAGCCGTGGGGCTGGATCGCACGTATCTATCGGGATTATTTAAAGAGCGATATGGCATGTCGCTACAGTCATTTTTTCTGGAGTACCGTATGAATCGTGCTGCCCAACTTCTTCAGAATCCAGGGCTGTCGGTCAGTGAAGTGGCCCATTCTGTCGGTTATACGGACCCATTATTGTTTTCCAAGATGTTTAAGCGTGTGACGGGCGTATCTCCGAAGGGGTCGAGAATTCGCGATTAGACGCACCTAGTGTTTCAAATTTGAAAGAAAAGTTTTGATCATTAAACGTTGTCCCGCTATACTGATACAGAAGTGTAATTGAATATGTGGAACTTGGTGCTTTGCCCGTCAGGGTGAAAGCTTAATAGGGAAGTCCGGTGTAATACCGGCGCGGTCCCGCCACTGTAACAGAGGAGTCAGGTAGCGATAATCCACTGGTTTAGACCGGGAAGGAGCTGCAAGTGACGATGATTCTGGAGCCAGGAGACCTGCCAGGTTTAACAAACACAGTAGTACCCTACGGGAGATAGGAAGGTGTTTAGAGAGCATGATTTTTTCTGAAAATCTGTTTATTTAAGGCGTCCTCATCCAGTAACACGGAGAGGGACGCTTTTTTTGTTATGGACGAAGAACATCATGACACATACATAGAGTTTTGGGGAAGGACGTTAGAGCAATTGAGCAGATATATCGTTAAACGATTATTACAACTGGTAGTTGTGTTGTTCGGCATCACGTTCCTGACGTTCCTGCTAACCTACCTGTCTCCTGGAGATCCAGCCAGACTTATGCTTATGTCTACAGGGGTAACGCCATCCGATGAGCTGGTCAGGCAGGTGAGGTCTGAGCTTGGATTGAATGAGCCTTTTTTCTACCGATACGGGACATGGTTGGGACAGGTGGTAACTGGAGACTTCGGTACATCATATAAATACAATCGTCCAGTACTGGACGTGCTGATGGCACGGCTCCCGGCAACGCTTTGGCTAACAGGAAGCGCTATGCTTCTGGTTATTCTGGTGTCCTTTCCACTGGGGATGCTGTCGGCTGTCTATCGTAACCAATGGCTTGATCACGTCATTCGTCTGTTCTCTTTTGCCGGATTATCGATGCCCAGCTTCTGGTTGGGTATGCTGCTCATGTTGGTCTTCGGTGTACAGCTGAAGCTGCTGCCGGTAATGGGCAATTCCGGATGGTACAGCCTGATTCTGCCTGCATGTACTCTCGCGATTCCACTTGTTGCCCAGTACAGCAGACAGATTCGTGCGATCCTGCTTGAGGAGACAAGCCAGAACTATGTGATCGGAGCCAGATCCAGAGGTGTGAAGGAATCGATCATTATTTTGCGTCATATTCTTCCCAATGCCCTGCTGCCGATCGTTACCCTTATGGGCATGACGACAGGTGCATTGTTGGGTGGTGCAGCGATTGTGGAAAGTTTATTTGTGTGGCCGGGCGTTGGACAGATGGCTGTAGATGCGATTTTCACAAGGGATTATCCGCTGATTCAGGGGTATGTCATCTGGATGGCGATCATATATGTCACCCTGAATCTGCTGGTTGATATATGGACTCATCTTCGTGATCCCCGAATCCGACTGGATGTGGATATATAGATGAGAGCCTTCAGACTGGTATTACTGCAGAATCGCTGGTTCACCTTCCTGCTGTCTCTGACCGCCTTCTGGATTATTCTTGCCATGGTTGCACCGCTGCTTGCACCACACGACCCACTTGCAACGAACTTTGCCAAAGTGTTGCAGCCATCCAGTGCCGAGTATCCTCTTGGAACCGATCAACTGGGCCGCTGTGTATTATCTCGTCTTCTGTACGGTGCACGTACCTCGCTGCTGCTCACCTTTATGATGATTGGCATCGTGTTTGTGTTAGGTGTAACGATTGGAGTCATCGCCGGTTTCGCTCGGGGGGTGACGGATATGGTGCTCATGCGCCTGTCTGATACATTAATGGCATTTCCGGGGCTTATTTTTGCGATCGCTGTGGTGGGGATGCTTGGGCCGGGATTGTTCAATACGGTTCTGGCACTGTCGGTTGTCTGGTGGGCGAAGTATGCAAGAATGGCCAGAAGCCTGGTGATTTCCCTTCAGCAAAAGGAGTATGTCGCTGCCGCTGCTTTCAGCGGAGCACGTAAAATACAGATCATCGGCAGGACGATCCTGCCCAATATGATGTCTCCAATCATCGTCATGGCGATGATGGATGTGGGTGGTATGATGCTGTCCATCTCGGGATTGTCCTTTCTTGGGCTTGGCGCGCAGCCTCCGAACCCCGAGTGGGGGGCCATGTTAAATGAAGGCAGAAGATATCTGCAGACTGCACCATGGCTGTTGATATATCCGGGTCTGGCGATATTCAGCACCGTCATTATTTTTAATTTACTGGGAGACAGTCTGCGAGATGTGCTTGATCCCAAGAAAAATACTGCATAACTGGAGGAACCAGAATGAAGAGGAATTTTCAAAAATCAATGTTGCTCACCCTCATATCCATGTTGGTTGTGTTCTTGCTTGCAGCTTGTGGCACCGCCAATAATCCATCGACCTCGTCTGGTGCAACGGAGAAGTCGGCGGGTACGGACAAGGGTACGACAAGTACACCAACTCATTTGAATGTGGCTCTGTTCTGGCTTGGTAGCAGTATGGACCCGGCAGAAGAATGGAATGGCTGGACGCTGACGCGTGCAGCGATTGGGGAGACACTGATCCAGTTTGACGAGAATATGAAGCTGGTCCCTAAAATTGCAGATTCTTGGGAACGAGTGGATGACATGACTTGGCATTTTCATATTCGAGAAGGTGTAACTTTTCATAACGGAAATAAGGTAACTGCCGACGCGGTGAAAAAATCGATAGAACGTTCCATCGCGTTAAATGAAAGAGGACAAGCAACTGTGCCAGTGGCCTCAATGACTGCTGAAGGACAAGATCTGACGATTAGAACGAAAGAGCCTTATGCGTCCCTGCTTGGTAATATTGCCGAGCCACTGTTTGTCATTGTGGATACGAGTGCAGATACATCCAAATTCAAGATCAAGCCTATCGCCACGGGGCCATTTATGGTGACAGGTTATACGCCGGATCAGGAGATCCAGGTGAAAAAGTATGACGGGTACTGGGGCGGTGCGGCAGATGTAGACACATTGACGTTGAAATATATTAAGGATGATAGCACACGTGCCCTTGCCCTGCAGTCTGGAGAGATTGATGTAGCCAGTAACGTGGGACGTAGCAATTTGACGTTATTCCAGGACAAGAGTCAATACACCATTGATGAGATTCCTAGCCTGCGTACCCAGTTTGTATGGTTTAACACAACCAAACCGCTACTGAGTGATCAGGAGGTTCGCCGAGCGATTTCTTATGGTGTAGACCGGGAGATGTATGCCAGTACGCTGGTGGGAGGTCAGGCGGCCAAAGGTCCATTTACCTCGGCGCTGCCTTTTGGATATGACAAGATCAAAGGATATGGTTACGAACCGGAGAAAGCCAAACAGTTGCTGGATGGGGCTGGCTACAGGGATGCAGATGGCGATGGCATTCGTGAAAAAGATGGCAAGAAGCTGTCGCTACAGCTGATTCTGAACTCCGCTTACGAGTCTGATTCGATTGTGGCTGCTGCAATGCAGTCCCAGCTTAAAGAGATTGGCGTTCAAGTGGAGATGACCTCCTATGAGGACCTAACCGATCATCAGAAGAGCGGAAATTACGACCTCGCTTTAACAAGTATCAATACAGGCATCACGGGTGACCCGCAGTATATTCTGGATTTCTACTTCATGACGGGTGCGGAATGGAATGTGGGCGGATATAGCAATCCGAAGCTGGATGAGGTAATTACTCGCCTTCATTCCGAGTTTGACGTGGAGAAAAGGTATGCCCTTGCAGCAGAGGCCCAGCAGTTGATTCTGGATGATGCAGCCTATATGTTTTTGACCTATACTCCAATTAATATTGTAAGTAAAAGTACCGTGCAAGGCGCGACGATGTATCCCATCGACTTCTACCTACTGGATCGTAATATTAAGGTTGGGCAGTAATGGAGCCCTTGCTTAGTGTCAATCATCTGTCCGTAACCTACAAGGGGGATTCTCTGGCTCTACGGGACCTGTCCTTCTCCATGAATAAGGGAGAGATTATAGGGATTGTAGGTGAAAGTGGTAGCGGAAAGTCGACCCTTATTCGGGCTTTGCTTGGCTTGTTACCTGAAGGTGGTCAATACACCGGGGGAGAGATCTCTTTTCAGGAAAAAGTGCTATTGCGTGATTCACAGTCTGATTGGGGCGGAGTACGCGGAAAGCGGATTGCTATGGTGTTTCAGGACAGTGGTTCCTATCTTAATCCCATTCGCAGCATCGGCAGTCAGTATATTGAAGCGATTCGAACTCATTTTACCTTGTCCAAAAAAGCAGCTTATACTCTGGCTGAGAGTATGCTCGCGGACATGGGACTGGATGATCCCGAACGGATTATGCGTTCCTACCCTTCGCAGCTTAGTGGAGGCATGAAACAGCGCACAGCGATTGCCATGGCGGTTACGATGGAACCAGAGCTTCTGCTTGCGGACGAGCCGACGAGTTCGCTGGATGTGACGACACAGAATGAAGTGATGAACCGATTGAGCGAACTTCGTTCCCGTCAAGGGACAGGCATGATTATCGTAACACATAACATTGCCGTTGCAGCGCATATGGCAGACCGAATTGGTGTGATGCAGGACGGTATATTGGTTGAGATGGGACATACTTTCCGCGTCATATCCGATCCTCAGCATGAATACACTCGCAAGCTGCTGAGTGCTGTACCTGAATTGGAGGGAAATGTTCATGGCTCATAAGGGGTTACCGATTCTGGAACTGAGAAATCTGTGCAAAACCTATGAGTTAAAGGGACACAGGGAAGTGGATGCACTGAAATCTGTTCATTTGCAGCTGTATCCCGGGGAATGTCTGGGAATTGTCGGGGAGAGTGGTAGCGGGAAGAGCACACTGGCGAGATGTGTAACCCATTTGGAGCGAGTGACTTCAGGGCAGATTCAATATCGTCAACAGGATATTACTCGATTGAATGGGAATGCGTTACGCCAGCAACGAAAGCAGATTCAGATGGTCTTTCAGGAGCCTTCGGCTATCTTTAATCCGCGAATGAAGATTGGAGCTTTTATTCGGGAGCCACTCATTAATTATAAAGTAATGAAGGGCCAACAAGCGGATCGGGAAGTGTTCAGGCTGTTGGAACGGGTAGGATTATCTGCCGCTACGGCGGATAAATATCCGCATGAACTGAGCGGGGGAGAGCAGCAAAGAGCAGTCATTGCTCGTGCGATTGGAGTAGAGCCGGACATCATCCTGTTTGATGAAGCCACCTCCGCATTGGATGTTTCCATTCAGCAGCAGATCCTGGATTTGTTGGTGGAGTTGAGAAAGGAAACAGGAATCTCATCTATTTTCATATCGCATGATCTTGCAGTGGTGCAACAGATCAGTGATCGGATTGCCGTGATGTACCAGGGTGAAGTGGTTGAGGTTGTGGAGAGTTCACAGCTGACCAGTTCAGCGAATCATCCCTATACCCGGAGCCTGATGGCCTCGGTGTTGTCTGTGAGAGAAATGAAGTATAAGATTCAGGAGCGGGACGAGGAACGGGAGCAAGAACAAGAGCAGGAGCAGGAGAAGGTGGAGGTTTTTCAGAAGGTTCTTTCAGGATAATACCAATGGCTGCTTTCGTTATGGGCTGATTAGATTATATCAATAGAATGATGCGAAAAGGGTTACCCCAGAAGTCCACAGATGACTTTTAGGGTAACCCTTTTGTGGTATAACAGGAACGTTGGGTGTAGTTGGGACGTGATTGTTTTTTATTGGGTGATCCCGAACTAGTGTGGTACCTGGGATTGGAAATCGTTCCGGCTGGACTGATCAGCATGGTAAAAGACAATATCACCATCTTTCAGAGGCCAGGTTCTGCCTTGGACGTCTGATGGCGTTTTGTTGAAACCTTCCATCTGCCATTGATTCATCAGTGGTGCATGAATGTATTGCAGATGGGGTGTCTCTGTATTTCCATTTCGAAGGCTCTCCATGTTGAAGTTGACCACGATATAACCATTCTTCAGAAAAATATTTGATTTCTCATCCAGTTGATTCTGTCGGGCGAGGGGCTCCAGAGCAGTACCTTTTGGTACGGCATATACATCCGCAGGCAAGCTGTACTCCCCGTACCAGCGCTGGATTGCTGCATTAGCCCGGTCTACATTGACCCCGGAAGGAATGTCCGTTTTGGGTCCAATGAGTGTCCGAATTGGAGCAGACAGGATCATCCAGTCATAACGACCCACCCATGTTTTTTGATGGGAAGTCTGATCGACCAGTTGAACCATATGTTCCGCCAACGTACGCTGGTTGCGTTCTTCCGCTGACAGTTCATAAGTATACTGATAACGTGCGGTATCGCCTAACTCTGTGCCGGGAACATTCCGAAGACGTGAGTTCAGGACAACAAATCGTTTCTCCAGATCCTGTGCCGATCCAATGCGAATCAGGCGTTCCTGGCCACGATGATAGTACAGATCTACTTCTTGCCGGGAAGAACCGTCTTTACTCACAAAAGCAAAAGTGGGTGTAATTCGAATACCATCCTGTTTGCCAAACATATTGCCCTTGGTCTTCAGATCGAACTTGAAATGGTACCCTGTTTTTACAGTTGCGTTAGCGAATCCCTGCACCGGATGGCTTCCTGGTCGAATGGGTAATACAAATGGAGCCAGGTTACCCCGTAGATCACCATCGATGCTATTCATTCCAGCCCAGTAGCTAAGGCCCGTCGATTCGGGACTGCCCAGTCGCTTGCGAAATACATTTTCCCAGTTGTAATCAGAGATATCCGTGACGTGAAAATCATATATCCTTCCGATGACATCTACCGGCACGGTGTCTGCTGCAACATGATGCGCCAGATTAGTATTGGCATCCTGTTGCTCGGTAAAGTTTGCAGGTGCATTCTCTGCAATATTGCGGAATGTAATATGATATTTTCCTTCGTCTACCCACACAGGGAGATAGAATGTGGTATCCAGTTGATTGACCGGAATATCGACCCATGTCTTGGCGGGAATAAACTGACTCCGGTCTGCGTTGTAGACATCAAACGGGAATTGTACCTGTTTGATTCGAAAATATTTGGCATAGTCCCGATTCCCATATCCAGGATAACTTGCTGCGTCCAAGTGCTGCCCAGATGTGGGAATTCGCACAATGAACGGACGTTCCAGAATGAGTGCAGCGCTGGTTGGGTCCGGTACGGTTTTCTGATTATGCGGCTGATCATCCGATACCCAGGCGTAGTTAATGACAGGGGTATGTACGGTGACGCTGTTGATGCCGTTAATCGGTAATATTTTATTGGCACCTCCGTTCACGTTACCTGGTAGCAGATCATAATAGATCTCACCAGAGCTTGTAGTATTAGCTTTATTCAGCAGGGAATTGCTGATCATATTACCCGATTTGTACAGCACATCGCGACCGATCGTTGTTGGATTAGGGATTTTGGATGGTGTTGGGCCATCCTTGGTTGCTTCTACATCATTCATAATGGTTGTACTATTGAATTTCACTAAATCATTATTCACTTTACTTTGAGGTGTGTTGGATTCAGCCATCCCTTTTAACCGTGATGTATCATCAGGCACACTGGGAGGTTGGTTCAAACCACCTGTTAATTTGGGTGGAGTATATGAGATAGAAGTGGTTTGCCCTGGTCGTACATGGCTTTCTACGGATTCATCATTTTTAGACTCCAGTGTTGGTGGTGTGTAACCTGATGGATTCATCGTAACGGTCTCACCGGGCAAAGCGTAATTGTTCATGGTTGCTTTAGCGATCTTGTATACTTCCAGGTTATTAATTTTCCAGTAGGAGTAGTCTCTTGTGATTTGGAAGTTGTATGGCTTGGGTACCGTGTCGTTCGCAGGTACAGGTGTCCCTGGTCTACAACCATCATCATCACATTCCTCTGGTCCAGGTACTGTCCACTCTCTGTCGTACGAGATGGTGACATTACAGTTGTATGTAACTTTACCGCTCATTTTCGCCCAGGCTTGTTTAAATAGATAATTGTCAGTAAAGGCATTTGTGTAGAGTGATTCGGAAGTTGGGATTCCTTTTAACACATCGAATGTCTCATTATCTCTGTTATCTGACTTTATAACACCGTTGGTATTTGGATCGAGATCATTCATGCTCATGATGGTTCCAGCTGAAGGTGGTCCAATCGTTGGTGTGCAACCTCCACCACCGCCTCCATTACCGTTCTCACCACCAGGACCCGGCTCTTCTTCAACGCCAATGTTGGTTGTGGTAGTTAAGGTGAAATCGTCTTTTTCCCACAATACGGTGATGGTTGTTGTTCCTCTGCTGACGGCTTGAACTAATCCGGAGTTACTAACGGTAGCGACACCAGGATTGGATGATTCCCATGTCGTTGTACCCCCGCTGCCGGTGTTTACATTGGTCTCCGCTCCAAAGTTTCCATCACCATTTTTCGTTTTGACGGTTGCATTCAATTGTTTAGATTGGTTCAAGCTAAGTTGCCCGCCAGCGGAGAGGTTGATCTCTTTGGTTATTTCGGCAACGGCCCGCCAATATAAATCTGTGTTGAATTGATAGTCAGCATTCCATTTGGAAGGGTAATATTCTTCCGTTTTGATAGGTGGAATAGCACCACCAATTTGAGTGGTGAATTTTGTATTACGACCTGTAAATGATTCAACAGAAACCAAGATGGGCAGCCCTGGCTCATAGTAAGCTGTATTATCCATGTAGTGAGGTTCTTTAGATTTATCAGTTATTTCCGTAGAAGAATGTGCTTCACCTCCTTTATCAAAGTACTCAGTCGGAATATAAACATCTTTATTCAAATCAAGGTCAACACAGATTGTTGAAGATACCGGAAGATTTTTGGTGGGATCGTTTTCTAGCTCGATGTTATTGCACTGGCCATCAACCTTCCATTTTAGATTGTCAATTTGGTAAATATATACACCTATATTGGTTTTCTTTTTCCCTTCAACAGGGATCACCTTTTTTTGTGACTTCGCTGGTGTAGAAGGCTCCATATGGAATGTGTTTATTTCCGGTTTAATTCCAGGTCCTCCACCTGCAGAGGCCTGAGTTACTGATGATACAAGTAATACGAGTGATAACACGAACAACGCCATTTTTTTAACAGCTTTTTTTCCCTTCAAATATAATCCCTCTAATCTGTGGCTATTACGCTGTAAGCGGGTCCTTCTTTGGTCACAAGACTGACAGCAAAAGTAAGTTCTTTATCAAAATGTAAGAGTCCTCTACTCCAGTAGACTGGATTATTAACAGCGAATACACCTCTAGTTTTTGTGAAATCATTAATTACGGGCCCAGCATATGCAGCAAAGGCTTTCGAAGTTGGAGAATTCATAGGATTAATTGTTGCTGAATTAAGTAAACTTCCGGCTTGTAGTGCATTCATGGTAGTACTTTTCACGTTCAATTCAAGTTCCGCAAAAGAATAATAAGCTCCTCGTACCAAGGTGTATCCCTCATCTACAAAAACAGGGTAATATATACTCCTTTCAGAACCCTTTGCAAAGGTATTAACAATAATCCAATTTTTTATCTTGAGATCGGCATATTTAGTATCTGTAATAATATTTTTATTACGAACTTTCGAGAAGTCGTCTGTAACCTCACTGTAGTCAACGTCGGGTCCAACCTTTTTCTCAGGCGTTTTTTTGTAAGATGGCGCAATAATACTCAGATTCGTTCCCGTCAAGCCCACCGCTCGCAGCTCATTCAGCCCCTGAAAATCAGCAGGTTTTGTCTTCATAACTGCTGCATAACGTGCGATCAATACAGCTACTTCAGCTCGTGTTGTCGTACGATCGACGCCAAATGTTTTATCGTTGGCTACACTCATCAGTCCTGTTCCCAGAGCAACGGCAACTGCATTTTTTTGAGCGCTTGCGAGTTTGCCTGTGAAATATTCCTTTGCAGGCACAACGGTGTTGGTCACATCAGAGAGTGCTTGCTTGTACTCGGGATCAACCACCGTTAGCCCTTGTGTCAGCCAAGTTGCCATCTCGCCTCGTTGAAGAGCGCCCTGTGCATCCAGTTTTCCCTTGTAACTGGAAGGGTTGATAAAGCCTTTCGCGATAGCCGTAGAGACACCACTTTTTGCCCACTCGGGTATATCTGTAAAATTGTTTGATTCTTGTGTCGATGCATTAGGCTGATCGGATAAACGGCCCAGGATACTTGCCATTTCAGCTTTGGTGACCGGTGAACTTGGTTTAAATGTCCCGTCAGCATACCCCTTGAAATAACCTTGTTCCACGGCCGAATTAATCGCTGACGATGCCCAGTGTGTAGCCGGAACGTCTTTGAATTTAGTTGTAGCTTGTGCAGCTTCTACAGGATTGCCAATGGCTCCAAAACCTACGATCCCCCCTGTTAATATAGCCAATGCCGTTACGCCGGAAATCATCATTTTTTTCATGAATCTTACTCCTCTCCATTGTCGTTTGTTGTCTTTGGTATGTACGGTTTAGGTTACTAGATACTAAATTTGTAATATTAATGAATATTCTACCATGTAATACTAGGCTGTTGGTATGATTTATCAATATGTTTTCTCCTCTCCACACCACTCTTACTAATTCTCCAGACCTATATTCCCTCAAAAAAACACAAAAAAAGGCCACGAATCCGCAGATTCATAGCCTTATGCTTTAAGGTCTCTAACATATGTAGTTCCTTCATCAATCATCAATACATCAAGAATACTCGATTTCCAAACATTTGAAAAGCCCATATTCTTCTTATTCAATATTAAGTCAGGCTATCGGTGTTCCATTAGGCAATGTGCTATCTGGTGTGAGCAAGACTACATCGCCTTCACCAGGCACGCCGCCCAGCACAAGTACTTCAGAGACAAAACCGGCAATCCGGCGAGGTGGGAAATTAACTACAGCAACAACCTGTTTGCCGATGATCATGTCAGGCGTATATCGTTGGGTAATCTGAGCACTGGAGCGTTTAAGACCAAGTGGTCCGAAGTCAATTGTCATTTTAATAGCGGGTATGCGAGCCGTGGGGAAGGGTTCGGCTTCCACCACTGTACCAACCCGGATGTCATGCTGCATAAACTCTTCAAAAGTAGCCATAGGGAGAGATCTCCTTTCAATTATGGGATTATTATAAATGAATAATTAACAAAAAATCCAGATTACGCGGTATCGTAACCTGGATTTCTGTTGTGCTGTTTTGCAGCAAATTAAGCGCCGTTCCAATTTTCCCCAGTGAGATATTTCTCGGTGAGGATGGATAACATCTGAATACCTACTTCATTATGTCCGCCTTCTGGAATAATGATATCGGCATACTTTTTGGATGGCTCGATAAAAGCATCGTGCATCGGTTTTACCGTTTCGAGATATTGTTTGTACACGGATTGGATCGTGCGTCCGCGCTCTTCAATGTCCCGCAGTACTCTGCGCAGAATGCGCACATCGGAGTCGGTATCAACAAATACTTTGATGTCCATCAGACTGCGAAGATGTTCGTCAATCAGCACATGCAATCCTTCTACAATGACAATATGGTTCGGTGCCAGTTCAACCGTCTCATTGGCAGCACGATTATCTATGGTGAAGTCATATACGGGAGCATACGCCGCTTGGCCTTTTTTCAACAAAGTGAGATGCTCAATCAACAGATCATTATCGAATGCAAATGGGTGATCGTAATTGGTGAGTCGGCGTTGCTCAGGTGTGAGCTGCGACTGGTCTTTGTAATAATTGTCTTGGGATATAAACGTGACTTTACCTGATCCCAGACGGTCGATGACGGAGCGAGCTACCGTCGTTTTACCGGAGCCGGTTCCTCCGGCGATACCAATAATGAGCATGGTTGTTCCATAAGCCTCCCTAAAATGGCAGCATGATGAATGGATAAAAGCGCATCAGAAATCCTTCGTTCATGGCCTTTATCCACATGTCTGTCTCTGAATACACAATTCCTTCATTGTACCATAGCAGACGGCTTTTTTCATCTTGGTGTATGGACCATGTTTTGCCTTCAGGGGCTTTATGCTTGTTCATATTCATTTTACTGCATATCTTTGGATGATACTCCCCGTGGTGACTCCCATAGGGCCAGCAGGCGCTGTCCGATGGAACTTTTTGTTAACATATTCAGGATGACATAACCAAGAACACATCCTGTTGTATTGGCTATCAAATCGTTCAGATCGGTGCTGCGACCGTTGCCTAAGGTTGCTCGGAGCAGCAACTGTGTTATTTCGATGAGGAAACTTACGCTCAATCCTGCGAATGCTGCTGTTCGTATCGAGTGAATCCAAGGCTTGATGAAAGGAAGCATGAACCCCAGTGGCATAAACAGCACAATGTTGAGGAGAAAGCTTGGTGCATCTGCAGTCAGAAGCGGAATCCATTGAATGCTCTGATACCATGGGGTCTGATTGGCATAGATTCCGATGTTCACGTCGATAGGGAAAAATACAAAGTGCATAACGCTCAACATATATATGGAAAATGTGAGCATCGACACATATTGTCTGACCGTATATCTGGTTTTGCTCACCCTGGCATGGAGCATCAGGGCGAGCAGGACCAGAACGAATAGTGGACCAAGTACGATGGGAGATGAGATTGAATATTGGATGGACATGCGATGGCTCCTCCACAGAAATGAGATCAGGCTATTGAAGCTGAATCTTCATTTCCATTCCCTTGATGAATTGAGTGTCTTTAACCTCTTCCGTAAAATCATCCTTGATCTTGAAAGGTTTCACTATCAGATATTTTACATCCTTGGCAGTTGTGGCATATATGCGTTCCGATTTCAGTTGGTTCCCCTCGTATAGGCCTTCGCCGCTGAGAGCGGTTAGCTGCCGCCCCTGATCATCATAGACGGCGAATCCGATGTGACGCAGCTGTTCTTCCTCTTTTGCCGTAAGTGTACTCTTATCGTTCAACCCAATCACGGTAGTTAAGCGGGTGGTGACAGGGGTAACCTCCGCTTCCGTAACAGCGGCTGTATACACATCGTTGGTCATGGCTGTGTTAGGCAGAACCTGATGAACGTTTTCTGTTGATTTGGCAAAAGGAACCGTCAACTCGAACTCATGATCGATGCCTTGCAACGTCAATTGAACCTTCGCCTCGAACTGATCCGGCAATTGTGCCGTTCCCTGATCGGAGGAAATGACCTGCTCAAAGAGCAGTGTATTCGGCTGCGTTTCTCCTACCGAACTATAGAACATACCGCTATCCGAGAGGGACCCGTCGACTTTGAAAAAGACATTCTCAATACCACTGCTCAGTTTCACAATGTCCTTGCCATTGTCATATTCACCCTGATTCAGATTCGGCGCAGTGAAATGGACCAGGAATGCAGCACGGGTACCATCATAAACCGTTTCAAGGACTTCCAGCTTCACATCCTGGTAAGCGACCTTGCTGTTAACAGGGGTAGTCAAGCCGTCGTTGCCCGCCGTTCGCAGACCCATATCGGCTTCGATTGAGCTGAAGAGGCTTCCTACAAGTGGGATGTTGCGCAAGGAGGCGGCCATGGCCGGTGACACAAAGCCGGATGCAAATACGGTCACGCCCAATACTCCGGCTGCGATCGTCGCAGCTGCAGCCTTGTTCCATCGCTTGTTCCGGCGACTGGAGCGCAAATTTTGTTCGGTTTTTAATGTGTTTGGGGAAGCCGGCAGAGAGTCCAGTGTGGCATCAATCCGGTTACGCACAAGTTCAGACATCAGAGGACGCTCCTTCGCTTGGTTCTTTAATTCCTGATCGATATTAAACGGGTTTGACATGTAAGTTTACCTCCCGAAAATTTTTGAATTTTTGATATAACTCCTGCCTTGCCCGAGTAAGTCTCATTTTCACTGCACTTTCGGAAATATTCAGCGCATCGGCGACTTGACGCAGGGATAGGTCCTCAAAATAATGCAAAACGACTACAATTCGTTTCGATTCCTCCAGTCGGTCTACTGCTTCTCGCATATCGACCTCATCGTAGGGACTAGAATGCTCCCGCTTTTCTGAAGGTACCTCCGCATAAGCGGTGGATAGAGAGCGGCGGGACAGGATCGTGTTGCATTCATTGATGAGGATCCGAAACAGCCAGGTTTTGAAATACCGGGGTTCCCGGAGCGTGGGCACCGATTTATATGCGTTCAGAATGGTCTCCTGAATGGCATCGGCCACGTCCTCCTCTTTTCGCAGCATGGATTTTGCTGTATTGTACAAAGCGTTCTCAATGTCTCGAATAAGCCGGATAAAGGCTTCACGATCTCCTTGGATGGCCTGGTTAACGAGATCGGTTGAATCCATGGATAACAGCTCCTTTCGTATTGGGAGGAATGAAGTCAGCACTTGGCTGGTTTTGATATGAATTAGACTGGCGGGCGGGGCATATGGTCACATTTTCTTTTTATAATTTTTAAAAAAGAGCGTTGTTATATATGACGTATCGGTTCTCTACGATCCCTTCAATGCTAAGAAAGGTTGATTTATCCTGAAGATTGCATGATTGACTTTTTCAAAAACAGCACTATAATAAACTTATATTCATAACACGGACTGTTACTGGGGAAACCAGGCATGACCGAATTCGATTGCTTAACTGTAATCGCTTTCGGTCTTTTTTTATTTTTGTTGGGGGGTGAGAACATTGAAGGTTATCAAGAAAGTAAACAATAACGTGGCCATTGCTATTAATGAACATAACGAAGAGGTATTTGTTGTAGGTAAGGGTGTAGGATTTCTGAAAACGCCTTATGAGCTGACGGAGACGGACTTGGTGGAGAAAATATTCGTAGCTCCGAAGAACATTCGGATGTATGATCTGCTGAACAGTATCCCAATTGAGGATATTTATCTCGCGGAGGAAGTCATCAAGCTGGGCAGTCAGATCCTGAATAAAACATTTAACCCGAATCTGCTTCTCACCCTGTCTGACCATATCAGTTTTGCATTAACCCGGACCAAAGAAGGCATACGTATCAAAAACCCACTGGAATGGGAAGTGCGGACACTCTATCCGGACGAGACCCGGGTGGGAGAGGCTGCGCTGAAGCTGATTCAGGAAAAAACGGATATCGCTCTGCCGACAGCCGAAACAACACTGATTGCTCTGCACTTTGTCAATGCACAGGTGGGCTCTGGAGAGATGAGTGATACCACCAAGGTAACCACAGTTACGGGCGAGATCCTGTCCGTGATCAAGTATGCGCTCAAAATTGACTTTCAAGAGGATTCCATCCATTTCATGCGCTTTGCCACACATATCCGGTATTTCATTCTGAGGCAGATGAGCGGTAAATCGCTCAAAGACGAGAATGAATCGCTTTTCCTGATGGTGAAGGAGAAGTTTCCGAAGGAACTCGCTTGTGTGGAGAAGATTGCGGATTTTCTGAAAAATAACTATGGCTGGACCTGTTCGGATGATGAAAAATTATATTTGATCTTGCATATTCAACGATTGATCTCAAATGAACCAACAGAATGAACTAGTGAAGGAACTAACCGAATAATCCATATTGGACTGTTACTGATTCGATCAGGCATGACCAAGCGTAGGGAATGACGATTCCCCGGCTTGGTCATTTTTTATATATCCAATTTATTGATGTAGAGGAGAAGGGTCATGAACAACAAAGAATTGGCTAAAAACGTACTTGAACTCGTTGGCGGCGAGCAAAATATATCGGGTCTGACACACTGTGCAACCCGTTTGAGATTTGTACTGAAGGATGATCACAAAGCAGACCTCAAGGCGCTGGATCAGCTCGAAGGCGTGCTTAAGGCACAGAATTCCGGGGGGCAGATTCAGGTTGTCATCGGTGCCAGGGTAGATGCAGTCTACAGTGAAATGAAAAATCTTACCTCTGACCATATTGGCGAACTTATGGAGTCTGCAGATAGTGGACCGAAAAAGAGACGTAACCCCGTCAATGTCGTGCTTGAAACCATCGCAGGTATATTCACGCCTGTTCTGCCAGCGCTCGTTGGTTGCGGGATGATCAAATGTGTGGCTACCGTTATAACTGCCATGGGTTACTTGGAAGGCTCTGGATTCCTAACGATCATTAACATGATCGGGGACTGTATTTTCTACTTCATGCCATTCTTCCTGGCAGTTAGTGCAGCAAACCGTTTCAAAACGAATCCCTATTTGGCGGTAGCTCTCGCTGCGGGACTCATGCATCCAACCATTTTGAACGCTGCGGCTCAGATTGCTGAGACGGGTGTAAACCGTATTGATTTTCTCGGCTTGCCGATTCTGTTGATGAAATATTCCTCTTCCGTCATTCCAATCATTTTGGCGGTATGGATTATGAGTTATGTGTATCCAATCGTCAATCGAGTGATTCCCAAGTTTCTACAGGTCCTGCTTACCCCAATGATTGTTTTGTTCATTATGATTCCAGTGGAACTAATCGTGCTTGGTCCAGTAGGTTCATATATCGGTGACTGGTTGACCAATGGCATTAATTCATTGTTCTCAACCGCAGGTGTCCTTGCTGGTGCGATTCTTGGATTTTTCAAACCGATTATGGTCATGTTCGGTATGCACTATGCCATCATGCCTATTCAGGTTCAACAAGTGGCTACACTGGGTGCAACCGTGCTGTTACCAACGGCACTGGCAGCGAATTTGGCTCAGGCTGGAGCAGCCTTCGGTGTGTTTGTACTGACGAAGAGTAAAACGATGAAATCAGCGGCTGCTTCGAGTGGATTCACCGCGTTGTTCGGAATCACCGAGCCGGCGATCTATGGGGTAACACTCAAATATAAAAGTCCTTTTTTCGCAGGTTGTCTTGCAGGTGGATTAGTCGGTGGATTCTACAGCTTGGTGCATACCACAGCGAATGCTATTTCACTTCCAGGTTTATTGGCAATTGGTACGTATTCATCGGATCGTTACATGTATGTTGTTATTGGTTGTATTGCTGCTGTTGTACTCGGTTTTGTCTTCACGCTGATGGCAGGCATCAAGGAAGATGCAGAAGGAGCCAAGTTGAAGCAGCAAACCACTGGTGGAGTAAATAGCACTCCAACCGTTACTGCCACAGAGGTAACTCCAGAGTCAGTATTATCACAGACATTCACTTCTTCTGACATGCTTATCGTTAGTCCGATGACAGGGGAAATCAAACCGATCTCTGAAGTGGAAGATCAGGCATTTGCCCAAGAGTTAATGGGTAAAGGTATTGCGATTGTTCCGACAGATGGCAAGGTATATGCTCCATTTGACGGAGTAGTCGAGGCCCTTTATCGTACCAAACATGCCATCGGATTGAAGGCGGCGAATGGTGTCGAGATCCTCATTCATATCGGGGTTGACACCGTCAGCCTCAAAGGCAAATATTTTACCGCCCATATCGAACAGGGACAGACCATCAAGGCTGGCGATTTATTGGTAGAGTTTGATCCAGAGGGCATTACGACAGCAGGTTATAACACCATTACATCCATTGTGGTGACCAACATGCAACAGTATGGGGACGTGCTGACTACAGCGACCAGCGGCCCGATCCGGGAGAGTGAAGCTCTGATCAAGCTAATCCCATAGAACGTTAAATAAACCATTTAAACAACACGTAATAACAGGAGGAAACTAAAATGACTCATTCTAATTTTCCAAAAGATTTTTTGTGGGGCGGGGCGCTTTCTGCCTGTCAGGCTGAAGGTGCTTATAATGTCGATGGCAAGAGCCTAACCATTCCAGAAGTGATGAAGTTTAATGAGAAGAACGACCGCAAGGTGACCAAGCAGATCAGGGTGAATTGGGAGATGATTGAAGAGGCCCGGAACGACCCGGATACGGTTAAATATCCAAAGCGTCGGGGGATCGATTTTTATCATAACTTCCGTGAGGATATCGCCTTGTTCGCCGAGATGGGCTTCAAAGTATTCCGTTATTCCATTTCATGGGCCAGAGTATTTCCAGGTGGCGACGATGCTGCTCCGAATGAAAAGGCACTGGAGTTCTATGATCAGGTTATTGATGAATGTCTAAAACAGGGCATGGAGCCCCTGATTACCATCAGCCACTTTGATACACCGATTGTACTGATGGACAAGTTCGGAGGATGGTACAACCGCAAGTTGATTGATCTGTATGTAAACTATTGTGATGTGCTGTTCAAGCGCTACAAGGGCAAAGTGAAATATTGGGTGACGTTCAACGAGATCAACATGAGCGTGAAAGCATCGGCCAAAACGCTGGGAATCATTGATTATGATGCTACGAATTATGAGGAAATGCTGTTCCAAGGGCTGCACCATCAATTTGTAGCTGCGTCCAGAGCAACCAAGATGGCTCATGAGATTGATCCGAATAACCAGATCGGAAGTATGGTGGCTTATTTTACAACGTATCCGTACACATGCAAGCCGGAGGATGCACTTCAGATGCAGCAGGATGATCAGATGAAAAATCAATTCTATCTGGATGTGCTCAATAAAGGCGAGTACCCTTACTATAGTAAAACGTATTTCAAAAACAAGGAGATCCAGTTGAACATCGAGGACGGCGATCTGGATACCATTCGCGCACATACGGCTGACTTCGTGGGGATGTCGTATTACAACTCCATGATTTCCAGTAGTGATACCGAACAACTTGAATTAACAGCCGGGAACGTACACAGTGTCTACAAAAACCCGCATTTGCCTGCAAACGAGTGGGGTTGGCAGATTGATCCGATTGGCCTGCGGTATACGCTTAATCTCGTCTATGATCGGTATCAAAAACCGGTCTTCATTCTGGAGAACAGCTCAGGCTTCTACGACAAGCTGAATGAGGACGGAACGATCAACGATCCCTATCGGATTGATTTCCTGAGCAAACATATTGAACAGATGGGACTCGCCATTGCGGATGGGGTCGAAGTGTTGGGTTACACCATGTGGGGGCCGATCGACATGATCAGTTCAGGGACTTCCGAGATGAGCAAACGGTACGGATTTATCTACGTGGATCAGGATGACTATGGCAGTGGTACGCTGCAAAGATATCGGAAAGATTCGTTCTTCTGGTATCAGAATGTGATCCGTACCAACGGAGCAGAACTGTAACAGGTCATGAATATTCTGGGCCGAATCAAAAAAATTCCCGGCGGCTTGCTGATTGTTCCCATGCTTGCCGCCGCGGTCGTCAACACGGTGTTTCCATCGTTGTTTCAGATCGGAGATCCAACGACAGCACTATTCACATCGAAAGGTACCATGGTGCTGATTGGCATGATTTTGCTCGTGTCCGGAACACAGCTCAATCTGTCACAGCTTCTGGTGACCTTGAAAAGAGCAGGGGTACTTTGTATTTCACGTATTCTTATCAGCTGTCTGTTCGGCTGGGCGTTTGTACACTTTTTTGGCATTAGTGGGGTTGGAGGCGTGTCTGCGGTAGCTTTCATTGCTGTTCTGACCAGTTGTAATCCGGGATTATATCTGGCCTTGATGAATACGTACGGGGATGATGTGGATCGTGCTGCGTTTGGTATTCTGAACCTGATTGCCGTTCCGGTTATTCCGGTCATGATATTGAATTCGGCAAGCGGTGTCGGTATCGATTACCTCAGTGTCCTTGCTACCCTGGTGCCTTTCTTCATCGGCATATTGCTTGGCAATCTGGACAGTAATATACAGAAGATGTTCGCTCCGGGAACACTGATTCTGCTGCCTTTCCTGGGCACAAGCTTTGGGTCCAATATTGATCTGCGCATTGCATTTCAATCCAGTCTATCCGGTTTGCTGGTCACGGTGTTATTTTTGCTGATCTGCATGCTGCCGCTCATTGGAATCGATCGTGCGTTATTAAGGCGGCCCGGTTATGCAGCAGCTGCGACATGTTCGGTTGCTGGATTGTCTATGGTGGTACCTTCAATGGCTGCTGGGTTCAATCCGGCATATGCGCCCTATGTGGACACAGCCATCGCTCAGATTGCGTTTGCCGTGATCCTGACATCGGTGACCGTGCCTTATATCGTGAAGCGACTGGCTAGAGGAACTGCGACGGAAGCTTCGACACAAGCAAATCATTAAAAAAACAGCATGTGTTCTGTCAGGTCATGACGGATCACATGCTGTTTTGCTTTTACATCTATATAATCTCCTGGGGGGAGTAGAGGGATTGATCGGTTTATTTTACAGACCCAGCAGTTGTTTAACACTTTCAGCTACTGCTTTGCTGGATTGCGGATTCTGTCCTGTGACCACGCGGCCATCTGTTGTGACATAAGAGCTGAAGGCAGCAGCTTTATCGTACTGTGCGGCACGTTCTCTCAAAGCATCTTCCAGCAGGAAAGGAACATATTCGGTTTGTTGTGCCAATGCTTCCTCTTCATTCGTGAAGCCGGAGACGGTTTTGTCTTTGATCAAGAGTAAGCCGTTGGACAACTTCACGTTCAGCAGGGCTGTAACCCCGTGGCACACACCGGATACAACGCCACCTTTTTCATAGATTTCACGAGAAAGCTCTTGGAGTTCCGCATTGTCCGGGAAATCCCACATGGTACCGTGACCCCCTGTGAAGTAGATCGCATCATAATCACTTGCATTCACTTCGCCAGGTTTCAACGTGTTCTTCAATTGGTTCATGAATGTTTCGTTCTCGAAATAGGCTTTGGTGCTTTCATCCAGGGATTCACCCAGACTTTTCGGATCAAGAGGTACGTTACCCCCTTTAGGGCTAACCAGATCGATCTGAACATTGTCATTATGGTCAAACTCTTCAATAAAGTGAGTTGCTTCGCTCAGCCACAAGCCGGTAGGTTCGTCCTTCGTTGCGTATTTATCTACATTTGTTAGAACAACCAGTATCTTTTTCATATAAAAACCTCCCGTAAAGTGTATAACATTCATTTATATTAAGTATCACAAAATTAAATTGTGTAAAATATATTATTAAACATAACATAACCATGTTCTAAAGTAAAATCATGAACGTATCTTCGATCTCCATTGTTACTTTCAAGCGTAGGCGTAAAGAACAATCTAGTCGTAGTTAATATGCCCTTTGAGAATGCACGTTTACTTATAATGCGCTGTTTAATTTACTCAATTTGTAAGCGGAGGTAGGCATGTGTAAGGGTTATCAAAATTAATTCAATTTTGATGTTAATTTGATTGTACAACTAGTTCTTTTGATTTAGAATGGCGGAAGATACCAACAAAAAACTGGTACATATTACATAGGGACTCGGAGGAACACAAATGAAACGTTCAGGTAAATTTTTCGCTTCAACAGCAGTTGCTGTTGTCGCTGCAGTCTCCATCGTCTCTTCAGCCTCGGCAAGCACAATCTCTAATTCGAATATCTCTAGTATTTCTATGGCTAATATTCAAAGTATGGATATCGAAACTGCTTTGATGTTGGTTCAACAAGAACGCACCAAATTATTGGATGCCCAATTGCAGACACAAATTCAGGAAGTACAGAACCGCAACAATTATATTGCAGATTTGAATGCACAATTGTCGATAGCTCAACAAAACGGGGATGAAGCAGCTATTCAGAAGCTGAAAGGCCAAATTGATGCTGCAAGCAATTCCCAACAGATGGACATGCTTCGTCTGCAGTCCCTGTCCAACAAGCGTAATGAAGCATTTGACGTAATGACAAACTTTATCAAAAAAATGCAGGATTCAAGATCATCCATCATCGGTAACATGCGTTAAGAACGGATGATTAACTGCAACAATACAAAAAGAGCGGAGCCGGAATTTTAATTCCGAAACTTCGCTCTTTTTGTGTATTTTATTTGTTTTATCTCTCTGGAATGCGGGTTTGGCCTGTACTATAAATCTTCTGCCAAGTTAGCCAGACCAGTCACGACGCCGAGTGAACAGATCCTTCAGCTCGTCCGTCGACAGTTCCGTAATCCAGTTCTCGGAGCTTGTGATGATGTTATCGCTAAGTTGTTGTTTGCTCTCCAACATCTCGTCGATCCGCTCCTCCAATGTACCGAGAGAGATGAACTTATGCACCTGTACATCTTTGGTCTGACCCATCCGATAAGCCCGGTCGGTGGCTTGATTCTCCACAGCCGGGTTCCACCAGCGGTCAAAGTGGAAGACATGATTGGCTGCGGTCAGATTCAATCCCACGCCGCCTGCCTTGATGGACAGAATGAAGACGGACGGCTGCTTGTCCTCAGGCAGTGTTCGGGATTGGAATTCCTCAATCATGCGGTCCCTTGCAGTCTTAGAGGTGCCCCCGTGCAGATACAGCACAGGTTCCTGCAACTCCTGACGCAGTACCTGTTGCAGCATCTGTCCCATACCGATGTATTGGGTGAAGATCAGGCATCGCTCGCCCTCATCCCGCAATTCACGGACAAGCTCCATCAGTCGTTCCAGCTTCGCGGAACGGCTGATCAGCATCGCCATATCCTGCTGGCTGTACACATCATAAGAAGATGTTAATGTGCCGTCCTCGGGCAGTTCCTCCGGCAAAGCTTCTTTTGTCAGCAGCAGAGGGTGGTCACACAATTGTTTAAGCTGAGTTAGTGCCGACAGAATCGCACCTTTGCGTTTGATACCTTCCAGCTCTTTCATTTTATCCATCAGGGCTTGCACAGACTGGTCGTATAATGCACTCTGCTCACCCGTAAGGTGAATGTATGTCTTCATCTCGTTTTTGTCCGGCAGATCAAGCTGGATATTCGGATCTTTTTTCTTGCGGCGCAGCATGAACGGTTTCACGAGCTGTTGAAGATCTTGCATCCGCTGCTCATCCTTGTCTTTCTCGATGGCACTGATAAAGCGAGTCTGGAATGCCCGTGCACTACCCAGATATCCTGGATTGGTAAAATCATAGATTGACCACAGCTCGGACAACCGATTCTCGATTGGTGTGCCTGTCATGGCAATGCGGTGTTTTGCCGGGAAGCTGCGGACGGCCAAGGACTGTTTGGTCTGGGCGTTTTTGATATTCTGCGCTTCATCGAGGCAGATGCATGACCACGTATATGTCTGCAACATTTCCTGATCGAGTGTAGCCGTAGCAAAGGACGTGATGATAATGTCCACTTGTTCCGTTTGCTCCCGGAATTCTTCCCCGCTTAATCGGCGTGCTCCGTAATGCAGGCTGACATGAATGGAGGGTGCGAAGCGGCTAATCTCCTTTTGCCAGTTGCCCAATACAGAAGTTGGACAGATCAGAAGTGCCGGAGCCTGTCCCGGCTTACGTGGTTCATGTTCTTTGATGTGTAATAGATACGTAATGAACTGTATGGTTTTCCCGAGACCCATATCATCGGCAAGACATGCCCCAAGGCCGAATCTGCGCAGGAAACCAAGCCATGCAAAACCTTCCTTCTGATACGATCGCAGCTCGGCATGAAGCCCTGTAGGAATGGGCAGGGAAGGCGCACCGCCTTGTCCGCCTCCCAGTTGTGCAATGACCTGATTCAGGTGCTCATTCAGTTCCACTTCCAGCCGAATGTTCTGATCATCCTGTGGTTGCTGCTCATCCTCGGCTTGTTGTTCTTCCTTCCATTTCTGGTTGCGATATTCCCGCTGTTCATTGTGCAGCAGATGCAGGTGCAGAATATCCTGAAATGAGAGTCCTTGTTCCCGATCTACACCGCCCATGGCACGACGTATCTGTTCCAGCAGGTCGGGGTCGAGAGGAACCCATTCTCCACGGAAGCGAACCAATCGTTCATTACGGGCCACAAGATCGGCGAACTCATCTTCGCTGAGATCCGTGTCACCAATCGCAATGCGCCAGTCAAAATGAATAATTGAGTCCAGTCCGAAGAAGGACTGTCCCCGCTCACTGCCTTCCTCTGGCTTCACCTTGGCGCGCAGCTTAGGCTTCTTCTTCCGGGCTGCTTCCCACCAACCCGGGAGCAGGACTTGCCAACCCGCTGCCAGCAACCTGCCGCTATCCTGTGTAAGGAACTGCCAGGCTTCCTGATCTCCCAAAGGATCACTCAGCACATCCCGTCTGCCGCTAATGGAGCTTGCAAGACGTGGCAAATGTGCGCGAAGCTGATCCAGCCATCCGGCGGAGCGATCCAGAATGAACGGTGTCCATACCTCTGGCCATTCGCCTTCAAGTCTGCCGCGTGAATCCAGCATGACGGGCACCAAGATGGCGGCATCCAGCTTGTTCTGCAACACCAGTCGCAGCCGCCAAGCTGGCTCATCCTCGTCCGGCTCCTGCAATTGCAGCATAGGTCTGAATGGTGCGGCATCCGCTTTCCAGCCAATGGATACAAGCCAGGACTGAGCGTCCATTCCGGCTGTCTTGGGTAGAGTACCGCGCTCTGGGAACAACTGCGGAAATTCACGCCGCAGATCGGTCGCAGCTTCCTCCGAACTGTACCAGCGCTGGAAAACGAAGGCAGAGTAAGCCGCCCCTAGCCCTTCCGCGTAGCTCTCGTCCGTCTGTTGAATCGCTTTGGTAAGCGATGCCCGATCCTGCTTTTTCAAGCTGTCCGGGTCCCAGGTCCACTGAAGTTGTCCTGCGCGATAGGCCTCAAAGCTGGGTACGTATTTACGTTTCTCAACAGATGCTGCGAATGCCGGAGCCAGTCGAATCAGATGTTCCGCTTGCTCATCCCATTTCCATTCAATATGAAGCAGCGTGTGCATCTCGGCAAAGAAGGGAATGACTTCTTCTGCAGGCAGAACAACCAGCTCAATCTCCTCGATCTGCCGAACTTCCAGTTCGGTGCCGTAGAAGGAAGGTGCATGCCAAGCGAACAATCGCTGCTTAAGCGACTGTCCCGATACAAAGTGGTGTGTGTTGAGCGCTCCGTAAAACAAAGCATCGCCATATCCGGTTAAAGCGACGTGAACCTCAATCGTTTCAGTGTATGGATGAATTAAGCTCATGAGATCAGTTTACCTTTCCGAAGCTCTTCCTGCAGGGCGCGCAGCCGACTGTTACGAACGGCGAGTGTGGTGATGAATTGCTCCCAGTGCGCTTCTTGCTTCAACTTTTTATAGATTTTGGACAGGCGTTTCAGCAGCTTCACCGCGGCCTTGTATCCGTCCCTGTTCTTATGTCCGATATAACGCTCCACCGCCTGATGATAGAAGGGCAGCAGCAGTTCAGGTGCATCTTTTTCAATCGGTTGCAGCACCGCTACGCGGAATTCGAGAGGTTCCGTCCCTGTACTTAGCTGAAAATCAATCCACCTGCGCCACTGACCACGAGAATGCATGGCATCCTCATAGGCTGGGCGAGAGTGGGGGAGCATGCTGACAAGTGTGTCCCACATGCGGTTCTCTGTATCCGGCAGATGTTGAATGGCCGTGTCCCACAGATGCATGTAATCATTCAAAGGCGTGTTACGCCGATTCGCCAGCAGGGGACCAAGTTGTACCAACCAATCTCCGAGCCGCTTCCATTCAGCTGCATCTGTGAGCACGTGGAGAAAATGCAACAGATGTTCTGGCGGGATGCCATAGGCGGAGCTTCCATGGACGAGTCGTTGCCAAGCCTGATCATCCTGCCCCAGATGGAAGTGTATCCAACTCTGCGCGAGCACCAGAGGTAAGGGCAGTGTTAAGGCTCTACGTGGTCTATCGTTACTACCTCCATTACTTGGAGCGCCACCACCCAAGACACTTTCACCTGATTGGGAAGGTGCCGAAGTCGCTGTTAAATTGCGCTCTATATCATTTAAGATGGCCTGTTCCGACACTAACATGTCCCGTGACCCTTGAGGCTCAGGTACGATCCAGTTCAACCACAGTTGCCGATAGATCGGAGTGAAGAACATCATGCTTGCTGTCTCAGGCATCATCTGTTTGCGTAAATAGGCTGAGGTTTCAGACAATCTGTTCCAAAGTTGCTCAAGCTTGTTTCCCTTTAGACCGGACAAGTCTAGCGGATGGCTAAAGATCCGTTCAATGTCTTTCAAAAGTGCATCCACCGCGAGCTGGGCAGGGTAGATCATGTACACGGGGGTATGCGTAATCGAGTTACGAGCCGGCGGTACGCAGAATCGGATGAGGTGCAGCTGCACATGTAGTTCAAAAAGTTGGTCCATCGCCGCGGTCAGCCTTGGCTTAATGGCATATAACTCGTCCGTTGCTTCCTGCACGTAGGATGTGCTTGCTGTGCCGGTACCCAGCCGTCTCAGACAGGAGTGGAATAGCTCATGCCATTCCGAGATTTCGAGATCGGCAAGCTCTGTTGCACGCTCCTTGATCTGACTGTATTGGTTGTCCTGAATGTCCATATCCTGTTGTTCATCAGCTTCGGCGTAGCTGGATCGTCCTGCGGACATGGCCCCGACGGGTTTGGTCGTTTGTTTGAGCGCAGTACTGGAGTGTGCATTCACAATCGCATGTACAGGTCGCTCCAGTTGCTCGGCATAACTCATCAAGACTGCCGTCATATGTTTGCATACGGATCTCACCGGGCAGGTACAATGACTGGTAGACAGGGATTGCATGCTCAGGGTGACCTCATATTCTTCCGATCCTTGTACAACGGCCGAGATCCTTTGTTGTTCGGAATAGGTTAATGGTCCGACACGTTTCTGTTTATAATATTGGAATCCGCGCATGATCGTCAGGTTATTAAAATGCTCTGCAACCTGCCTGATCAACTGTTGCCACTGCGCATCAGCCATCCTCATGTTATTCGGTATGTTCATCATTCCATCTCCTGGGGTAAACATAGGTTCAGTAATCACCACGCCGATGACGTGATGTTGTAAAATCGTTGTATCCATCATATCAGTTATGAGCCAATCCGTGCATGGGTTATAAGAATATGAAGTTCTTTTTGGACAAACATGAATTTGGATGAATACGCAGGTGCCGTGAGCGAGTGGCATGCATGATTGCCTCATATTGTGTATGCTTATCGTATGTATTCCTTTCAGGAACGATGCAGGCCGGGGAAACGGTCCTATTACAAACAACAGGAGAGAGCATATGAAAATACTGACGTTAAACACACACGCTTGGGCGGAAGAGGATCAACTGAACAAGATCAGTCAGCTGGCTGATTTTATAAATACACATCAATTTGATGTAATCTCCATGCAGGAGGTTAACCAGTCCATGCAGGAAGCGGCGCTTTCTGAAGAAGAACTGAAGCGGTATTATGCGACTGAATCGGATGCTGTGATTAAAAAAGACAACTACGCCTACGTCCTGCTTCAGCAGCTGACAGAGCAATATTACTGGACGTGGATTCCCGCACATGTCGGGTTCCAAAAATACGATGAAGGACTGGCGATCCTTAGCCGGACGCCGATCACACAGGCTTTTGGAGAATACGTTTCCCACATGCGGGATTATAACAATTACCGGACCCGTAAGATTGTGGGAATCCAGACGGTCGTCCAAGGTGAAGCAACCTGGTTTGTGAACGGACACTATAACTGGTGGGATGATGCGCAGGAACCGTTCAAGGGACAGTGGGAGTTGACAGAGAGCAAGCTTGCCCCCTACATGGATCAGCCGTTATATATAATGGGTGATTTCAACAATGTCGCGGAAGTGCGTGGAGAAGGCTATGACTATATGATGAGCAAAGGCTGGAACGACCTGTACACCACAGCATTGCAAAAGGATGAAGGAGCAACCGTGGTGAAGGCCATTGCCGGCTGGGCAGATAACAAACGCGATCTTCGGATCGACTATATTTTCTCCAATCGTCCCATTCAGGCCAAATCTTCAACTGTGGTTTTGAACGGTAAAAACGGGCCGGTCGTGTCCGACCATTTTGGTGTTGCTGTAGAGATCTAACAGCCATGTGGCTATAAATGGGATATCCTCTCAATTAAAGAAACAAAGCCTCCGCTGACTTCCTGTTAAGGGAAGTGTAGCCGGAGGCTTTGTTGCATTCAAACATCATTTCCTATGTACATGTAGTATGGTTGTTCTTCATTTTGTTGCGGAACTGGCCTACTATTCTAACGCCAGCATCTGATGTACGAACTTTTTCAGATTCTCGCTTGTCTCGCTAAGCTGTTCAATGCTTTCCATAAACTCGCTAACGAGCTTGGCTTGATCTACTGTTGCGGTTGTAATTTGACCGATCTCCTGCTCCATATGTTTCATGGAATCCTGTACACTACCGAGAGAGGTTTCGATATCAGCCGCTGCTTGTTTCGTATGATCGGACAGTTTGCGTACTTCACTGGCAACCACACCGAATCCGGCTCCCTGATCGCCCACACGAGCTGCCTCGATCATGGCGTTCAGTCCAAGCAGATTGGTTTGTTCCGATACTTCACGAATGACGTTTGTTACTTTAGACACACTAACTGAGTTCTCTGAAGCTTTTTTGGAGTTGCGCAGAATCTCCTCTGAGGTTGCAGAGAGTTCTTCCGAATGTGCCGCAATCTGCTGAATGCCACCGACAAGCGCATGAATAGTTGTTTCATTTTCACGGATCAGCGTCTCCAGTGTCATATGACTATCCAATGCGTAGTTCACACCCAATATGCCCACGACCTGATCGTTTTCCTTGATGGGAATAAGGATGGCGTCAAAAGGTCTGCCTTGCAGATCACCAGGCATGCGTGCCACGGTACGCGTATCCTTGTTGGTGAGCATTTTGAAATCTTTGTAATCGTCATGCAGCTCATCTCCGACCTTCACGCCAATCTCCAGACTTTTTGCTTCGGAAAAATACAAAACTTTCTCATGATCATTAATGGATATGGATATGTCATCACGGAACATTTGGCTAACAAAAGGCATAGCATTTACCAGAGATTCAAGAGTATTCAATGTGCATCTTTCCTTCCCGATACAAAAAGTGGAATTTTTCGACCTACTATCTATATCGGTAACGGTTTCTGTTTTTTTAAACGAATGTTCAAATATAAGTTCAACGGGCGAGACATAAAGTAGCGCTTCGAATTTATTTGTAAGCGTAAACAAAAATCTGTAGCCACCATAGAACATGTCAGTTATACTGGGATTATTAATTGGTGCCTGAGTAAAATAGAATATATTAACGTTCAGGGCAAGGGCGTTCCTTACAAAGGTTAAGCGCTATATCTACAGATCCTGCCACAGCAGAATATGGGTCTGAGCCGCCCGGTTGGACGTTTTATTTCGGATAAGATTTTATTTCAATGTGAGAGGGATGTGTGCGATCAATGACGACCTATTTCAGCGAACCGCAGAGCATGTATTACCGATTTGGAGAAGATCAGGATCAGGTGCTGAAGGTGCTGGCCGAGAGGTATATTGGGGCCAATGCGCAGGCTGATTTTGTATATCGGGTATTCCAGAAGTCTGGTATTTTGCAAAATGAGAAAGGGCTTTATGATCTGAATTTAGGTAAACGCTTTCCTGGCGCTCCCAAAGATCATATATCTTACGCAGCTGCGCTGGTCTGGGGGGACGAGGACCGGAATCTGGATGTGTTGGTTCGCTGTTATGGACCTGTTCGCTTTTATTTTAATGAGCAGTTGGTTTATCGCTCTACCGTAATGGATGAGATCAGTCCTGATGCAACGGTGAAGCTCAGCATCGATATCAAGCCCGGTTGGAACACCATTTGGCTGGAAATGAAAAATACCCCTGCCGGCTTCGGTTGCCAGTTTGGCTCAGATGAAGGTAAAGTGCGTATTCTGAACGTATTTGCGCCGTTTCATGAGAGACAGGGACAAGCGGGTTGGGTGTTCTCCCAACCAAACCTTGCTGCGAGTAAGCAACCAGACCTGCTTGGAAAAGAAGCAGATTACAGTTTGAAGTGGCTGCCTGAGACAGGCTGGTCTAATGAAGAGATAACCAAGCCGGCTCTCGAACGAATATACGGACATCTCCCTGGACGGCATGTGTATGCTTGGACGCATCTGAACAATACCGATTCAACCGGGAGTCAGGTACGATTGTCAGGTCAATCCTCCGGTTCTTTAAGCATATGGATTAGCGGCAAACCTGTGGCACAAGTGAAGGAGGCAGGTCCGTTTGAGGTGGAGGTAGCAGCCTCTTTTGGGCGGAGTGACCTGCTCGTCCGAAGTGAATGCAATGATGCGGCAGGACCGTGGCATTTTAATTTGAATGCAACCGTTTCGGGTAAGCCACTTTCATTGGAACTTCCTCAGCGTGTCCACGGTGCTTCCGGAGAGTCCTGGTTATATGTCGGTCCCTTTGAGTCGGAGATTGAACCGGATGTGCAGGATCTTACCCGAACAGACCGAGTGTACCAAACGGGGCAAGAACAGACATATTGGCGTTTGGATCGACCGGATGCCTGGATTAGACCTTATTATGAAAACGCCATGTTAAGCAACAAATGGACTGTGGGTAGTGTGACCAATTATGGTCGCTGGGATTATCCATTAGGTGTCACTGTATATGGTCTATTACGAACTGGGCGTTATTTGCAGAGACCGGACATTACACGTTATGCGGCGGAGCATGTGCAGGCATGTACCCAGATGTATGAGTACTCATTATGGGATCGGGAGCAGTATGGTTTCCCGGCAGTCAATCAACAATTGGTCATGCTGAAAATGCTGGATAACTGTGGTTCTTTTGGTTCGGCCATGCTGGAAGCGTATTCAGAGTGTCATGAACCAACGTTTCTTCCGATTGCTGAACGGATTGCAGATTTTATGCTCTCCCGCCTGGAACGGCAGGAGGATGGGGCATTTTATCGCACATGTGTAGGGGAGTATGCTGAGAATACCATGTGGGCAGATGATCTATATATGAGCACGCCGTTTCTCGTTCGTTATGCACGGGTGACAGGCAACTCCGCCGCATTGGATGAAGCCGCCAGACAATTTTCACTGTATCGGAAGTATCTGTTCATGCCTGAGTTCAAGATCATGTCCCATGTGTATGATTTCAAATACGGACAGGCCACGCAGATTCCATGGGGACGGGGAAATGGCTGGACACTGTTTTCCTTGACGGAAGTACTGGAGGCTTTGCCAACAGAGCATCCCGAACGCCCGGCTTTGATTAATTTTTTCAACGAGCTGTGTGAAGGGTATGCGGCACTTCAAGGGGAAAGTGGGTTGTGGCATCAGGTATTGAATGATCCGCAGACGTATGAAGAAGCCTCCTGTACGGCGATGTTTGCCTATGGTTTTGCGAGAGGTGTGCGCTTTGGCTGGTTCAAAGACCCTGAAGTTTACGTCACAGCCGCCGAGCGGGCTTGGAAGGGACTCATCTGTAAAGCGATTGATCGTCAAGGTAATGTCCATGGCGTGTGCAGTGGATCACGATATGCATTTACGGCAGAGTATTACGATCAGGACTTGCGTACCGTCACCAATGACAATCACGGAATAGGCATTATGATGCTGGCAGGAACCGAGGTGGCCAAAATGAAGAAACATCTGGCCGAACACATGGTGTCTTCACCTGCAGTCTCACATTCCTGACACACCATATCTGAGACGGGAACACGACCGCCGGGAATGTTATTCCCGGTGGTTTGTGATTCTTTCAACTCCTTACTTTTTTGACAGGAAAGCTTACTTTTGTTTATGTCATGTCCAGCAATGGACCGATACAATAGGTTTTGTAAGCGATTCCACAGAAGTGAAAAGGGGAGGAAATTCATTCATGATGATCACGAAAAAGTGGGTAACCCTGTTCTGCCTGTCCCTGTTATTGTTCGCTACAGCCTGTTCGGGAGGAGCCACGGATAAGCCAGCTTCTTCTGGCGAAGCAAGTGAAAGTGAAGGAGACTCTTCAGGCAAGATTGAACTGCGCATGACCTGGTGGGGATCACAGACCAGACATGATCTGACGACCAAAGTCATTCAACTATTTGAAGAGAAACATCCGGGAATCACCATTAAACCTGAATACTCCGGTTGGGATGGTTATTTTGACAAATTAACGACACAGGTAGCCGGTTCAAATGCACCGGATATCATCCAGATGGATTACGCATTTCTGACTGACTTTGCCCGGCGTGGTGCCTTGCTTGATCTGACCCCATTTGCAGAGAGCAAAGAGCTGCGAACAGAGGATCATGATCAGAGCATGATTACAGCCGGATCCATTGACGATAAATTATATGCAATTACCCTCGGAGTAAACGCACCAGGTGTCATCTATGACGCCACCGTATTTCAGGAATTAGGGATTGAAGAACCGCAAGAGAGCTGGACATGGAAGGATTTTGGGGATATTGCAACCAAGATTGCCGCAGCCAAAGGTGATGGGTTCTATGGATCTGCAGACATTTCCGGCACAACCAACATGTTTGAAGTATTTATCCGACAATCCGGAAAAGGTTTGTTCGACGGTGGCACAATGACCGCTACCAGCGAGGAGCTCCAGCAGTGGTTCGATATGTGGGGTGCACTGCGCGAGAATGGTGGAGTGACCACAGCGGAGATCACGGCATCCACAACCAATGCACTGGAGACCCGCCCGATCTCACTGGGTACAGCTGCCATGGATTTTGCATGGTCCAATCAATTGCTGACATTCCAGCAGGTGAACAAAAACCAGGATCATAAGCTTGGGATACAAGTACTCCCGCATGGTGTCAACGAGCAGCAAATTGGCGAATACCTGAAACCAGGCCAGTTCCTCTCTGGTTATGGCAAAACCAAACATCCGAAGGAAGTTGCCATGTTCATTGATTTCATGGTCAATGATCCAGAAGCAACCGCTATTCTTGGTTCTGAACGTGGTGTGCCGGTTAACTCAAGCATTCGTGAGCAGATGCAGCCAACGCTGCCAGAAGCGGAGCAAGTCATTTTCCAATTCATCGACACCGTATCGAAGCATTCCAGTGAGATTGACCCACCATACCCGCAAGGATTTGCTGAAGTGGACACAAGTTTCAAGAGCGCAAGCGAGCAGATTGCCTTCGGTCAAGGCGATACTCCAGATGTCATTGCCCAGTTTATTGAAGGAGCCAAGGCTACACTTGGATCAAGTCAATAACGATTGGAACTGTCTCAGACTTCTAATACTGCGGGGAGGTTGCGAAGATGAACACATCACAGGTCAGTCAAGCCCGAATCGAGCGTATAGCTACCCGGCGGGTCAAACGGAGATATGCGCATAATGGAGCCGCGCTTCTGTTCCTCGCCCCATGGCTTGTGGGATTGTTATTTCTCACCTTGGGTCCAATGTTGGTATCGTTATACATCTCATTCACCGATTACAGTATCCTGGCCGCCCCTTCTTGGGTCGGTCTGGATAACTACACCACGATGTTTACATCGGATAAACTGTTTACCCAGTCGCTCAAAGTCACCTTCACGTATGTCGCTGTATCGGTGCCGGTCAAGTTGATCTTTGCACTGCTGGTAGCCATGCTGCTCAATAAAGGGATTCGAGGACTTGGTATTTACCGGACCGTGTATTACATTCCGACATTGCTTGGAGGCAGCGTTGCGATTGCAATGCTGTGGCGTAAAATGCTGGGCGGTGACGGGCTGCTCAATAGTGTGCTTGCCATGGTGGGCATTAAGGCGCCCGATTGGGTTGCTAATCCGAAGTATGCCCTGTACTCCATCGTGCTTTTATCGGTATGGCAGTTTGGATCATCCATGATTATTTTCCTGGCAGGCTTGAAGCAGATTCCACCTGAATATGATGAAGCCTCAGCGGTAGATGGAGCAGGTCCTCTGCGGAGATTCTTCTATATCACGTTGCCGATTCTGTCACCCGTCATTTTTTTCAATCTCGTGATGCAACTGATTACGTCCTTTCAATCGTTCACACAGGCTTTTGTTATCAGTAATGGTAGCGGAGGACCAGTGAATTCAACCTTAATGTACTCTCTGTATCTGTACAAAAAAGGATTCTCTTTCTTTCAGATGGGCTATGCTTCCGCGATGGCTTGGGTGCTGGTCATCCTGATTGGCGTATTTACATTGCTCGTATTCTGCAGCAGCAAGCTGTGGGTGCACTATGAGGATGGTGGGAAATCATGATTGGACAACGAAACTCTAAAGCATGGGTCGTCAGCAAACATGTGTTGATCTCAGGCATCGCCTTTGTCATGCTCTACCCGATCCTCTGGATGTTGGGCAGTTCATTCAAACCGGGACATATGATCTTTACAGAGACCTGGTTCTGGCCACAGGAATGGAATTGGCAAAATTACATGAATGGCTGGTCTGGAATTCAGGGCAATCCGTTTTCCCGTTTCCTGACCAACTCTGTCATCCTGTCACTTGGTGCCGTGCTGGGCAATGTCATCTCCTGCTCTATGGCGGCATATGCCTTCGCCCGACTGAATTTTCGCTTCAAAGCCATCTGTTTCGGCCTGATGCTCATGACGATTATGCTGCCCCATCATGTAACGCTGATCCCGCAGTATATTCTCTTCAACCACCTGGAGTGGGTGAATACGTATCTGCCGCTTGTGGTGCCAAAATGGCTCGCGACCGACGCCTTTTTCATTTTTCTCATGGTACAGTTCTTCCGGGGATTGCCCAAAGAGTTGGATGAGGCGGCTACCATTGATGGTTGCGGTCCTGTGAAAATTTACACCAAAATCATCATTCCACTTGCGTTTCCAGCACTGGTTACCACGATGATCTTTACGTTCTTGTGGACATGGGACGATTTCTTCAGTCAGTTGATCTACTTGAGTGACGTTAGCAAATACACCGTGCCGCTAGGTCTGCGTCTGTTCCTTGATTCGAGTTCTCAATCCGATTGGGGTCCGATGTTTGCCATGTCGGTGTTGTCGTTGGTGCCATGTTTCATTGTATTTATCGTGTGTCAAAAGTACTTCGTGGAAGGAATCGCGACCTCTGGGCTCAAAGGGTAATTCCAAGACGAAACGAGTTGATTTTTCCATGGGGAAAGGCAGATGGTCTTCATTCATTAATCAAAAGCTGCAACAAAGCAAGCTCTCCACGTTGATGGTGACTTGCTTTATTGCGTTTAACCTGTTGCTCGTCTCGGTTGTTGTCTGGTTGGCATATCAGTCTTTCTCCGCGGTCACATTTGCCGAGATTAGCAAAGCACGTCTGGCTCTTCTGAACGAGAGCACACGTCGGGGATTTGATTTCATTACAGGGGTAACAGGAACCGCCTATGGTTTGGCAAGCAATCGGGAACTGTCCCATCTGCTTGAAACGGCCGATACGGGCAGACTTGCACAGATTCACCAGCGGAGAGAGGTCTCTCGAATCCTGGATCATACCATGGTCGTGAGTGACGGCATTACTTCCATTGAACTGTATACGGATGTCTTTAATGAAGTGACAGTGACTATGGCTGATCGCATATTTCCGGTGGACACCATCGCACACGACTCTTGGTTTGCAACGCTGGAAAAGGCTGATGCGGCTTGGGTACCGCTGCGTGAGAACGAATCGGGCCAATCTCTGGTCGGATACGCCCAGCGGATTTTCGACAGTCATGGCGGAACGGTTGCCTATGTGCTCATTCGACTGAGTAGAGCGGACATCGTACGCAGGTTCGCTGATGTACCCATGGTGCTTGATGGAAAAGTCTTGTTGGTAGATACGGCGGGTAATGTCGTAATGGAGATGGGGAAAGCTGATCCAGCAGGGGAGAATGTACAATCCGATCATGCTGAAGGTGATGCATTGGACGAACAGGAACGATCGAATAGGAGTAATGAAGTGAGTACAGCTCCAGAAATGGATGATGCCGTAAACGCATCTTCTTCTATTATAGATAGTGCATGGATTCAGGAGCATGTCCAGCCTGGCGCAGACGGATATGAAGTCGTTTCCGGCCAATCCGGAGGTGCGCAATTGGTACTCTACTCCAGACCAGCCATGCTCCAGTGGCGCCTCGTACAGACTATTCCGGTGTACACACTGCTATCTCCGGTCAGACAGGCGGGCTGGCAGATCCTCGGCATCGCCGTGCTGGGACTATTATGCTCGGCTGTTCTTGCGTACTTGTTTGTAAGGCAGATCATCCGCCCTCTGAGACAATTGATCAAGCGAATGAGGCAACTGGAGAAAGGGGACTTCGATACCCGGGTGCACCTTTCGTTCACGGAGGAATATGCCCACTTGGCTTATGGCTTTAATCATATGGCTTCACAACTCACAACGCTGATGGAACAGGTGAAGGAGGAGAGCCGGGCCAAGCGTGAAGCCCAAACGGGCTTGCTTGAGGCCCAGATCAAACCCCATTTTTTATACAACACCCTCGACATGATCCACTGGCGCGCACTCGATTATGAAGCCAAGGATATCAGCCGCATGATTGTGCAGCTTAGCAAGCTGTTACGGATTGGACTGAGTGGAGGAAGATTGTTTATTCGGGTTCGAGATGAGTTGGAGCATGCCCGTTGCTACGTTAATATACAGTCAGAGCGGTTACCGTTCTCCATTCATTATCAGGAGCAGATCGATCCACGTATTCGCGGTTGTTACATTCCGAAGATCATTTTGCAGCCCTTTATCGAAAACGCTGTTATGCACGGGCACCCTGAAGAGGGTACACTTCGAATTCAAGTGTATATGCACGAAGAGGTTGGCCCGCATGAGGATATCGTCATTCGTATTACGGATAATGGACAAGGTTTGCCGGAGGGATGGGAACTCGAAGAGACATGTGGCATCGGTGTACGGAATGTGCATCAACGGATTCAGTTGTATTGTGGAAAGAGGTATGGCGTTCAACTGAGCAATAGAGATTCAGGTGGCGTGGAAGTGACCATTACGCTGCCGCGTATTGAGACCGACGAGCAATTAAATCTATGGCTGGACGGTGAAAAATGATGAAGACCATTATGCTTGTTGATGACGATCCTCATATTGTAAAGGCATTAACTGATCATATCGATTGGTCTTCACTGGGCCTCAGCATTGCGGGTACGGCTTCCAATGGCTTGGATGCGCTGGAACTGTTCCACCGTATGAATCCCGATGTCGTTATGACTGACGTCTATCTACCGGGGATGACGGGGCTTGAGATCACCCAGACGTTGCGACGTGATCATCCCTACCTGCCGATTATCATTCTTAGTGGATATGACGAATTCGAGAACGCCAGGGCAGCCATGCGCTGGGGGGTGAATCACTTTTTGCTGAAGCCGGCTGAGGTTGAGGAGATTGAGTCTGTGCTGCGAGAGGTACTACTGGAACAAGATGTGCGAGAGCGGCATGAGCGGCTGGAGCGGACGTATAAGCAGGAGGTTGGACGGGTACTTCCGTATTTGCGCAAACAGTTTCTTCACGAATTGCTGACTACGCGATATCGGGCAGATGAACTGCCTAAAGAACGCATGGACTATATAGGCATTCATATGTCCTCACAGACACGCGCGATTAGTCTGCAGCTGAATCGCCCCGTATTTTTGACACGGATGAAAGAACGAGATTGGCAGCTTCTCCGCTATGGGGCGGCTGATATTATTCAGGAGACGGTGAAGGATCAGGCAGCGCGCATGAATGGTCAGGTAGAGATTGTTGATTATTCGGATCAGGTATTTGTGTTACTTCTATTAGGTGATAAAGATATATTGGAGGAATGCCTGCCACTCATAGAGCGGATGATTGATCAGATCTTTACGTATCTGAAAATTGAAGTGAGTGCTGGAATCGGAAGATCCAAAAGTCACCCATGTGAGGCAATAGATTCTTATCTCGAGAGCAGAGAGGCAGTGGAAACAGCAGAATTTCAGGGTGGAAGTCGTATCTACCACTACGAGGCATCTGAGGATACAGAAGCAAGTGTGACTGATTATTCATTATTGCTTCGTCAATGGAATGAGGCTTGGGCGGATATTCGACCTGATCTGGCGGAAGAGCTATGGCAGGACATTCACCTTTTGCTGAAAGAGGGTAACTGTGTTGGGATACAGGATGTACAGGTGGTGGCCGTCAGTCTGTTTGACACGTTGATTCATAGCTGGAACCGACTTCATCCCATGTTAACGCCACCGCTGGCGATGAGTGATTTTTTACGTGAAATTCAATCGAAGTATGCGTTGCATGATCTGGTAAGCTGGATGGACCGTATTATCTGCAACTGGCTTGAACAGATACGCAAGGAGATGGGCGAGAAAAAAAGCAATAAACTCATCGAGCAGGTGAAACAGTATGTGGAGCTTCATTACGCTGAAGAGATTAGTTTTGAAGCGATAGCCAAGGGACTATTCGTACACCCGAAGTATCTGAGTCAACTGTTCAAAAGGGTGACAGGTGAGAATTTCGTGAGTTATTTGAACGGGTACCGAATTCAGAGGGCGCTGGAACTGTTGCAGTCGGGACATTACATGGTATATGAGGTGAGCGAGATGACGGGTTTCCGTAATGCGACGTATTTCAGCCAGGTATTCAAAATGCTTACGGGCAAGAGTCCGTCTGAGGTGGAGTAGAGCCATAAGGGTAAAGTATTTTAACAAAGTGAAGAGGCGGAATGGTTCTTATGATTATCGATCAACAGGAATATTACATTAAAGGCTTATCTTACTCAATTCGATCCGCAGAGGAAACAGATGCTGAGGCCTTGTCTTCACTTCGTGTACAAATGGACGGGGAAACCGAGAACATGGATCGGGAAGAGGGCGAAGCGTATATCGACGCAGCCGGGTTTAGGCGGATCATCCATTTGGATACTGATAAGTCACGGAATCTGTTCCTTGTTGCTGTAGTAGCGGGCGAAATTGTGGGGTATTCCCGATGTGAAGGCAGAGAGTTGAAGCGCTTTTGGCATAAGGTTGAGTTCGGCGTGTGTGTAGCCAAAGCGTACTGGGGACATGGGATTGGCAAGAACTTGTTAGCACAGTCGATTGAATGGGCAGACCAGACAGGGGTAGAGAAGATGACGTTAAACGTAGTGGCATCCAACGAAAAGGCAATTGAGTTATACCAAAAGAGTGGCTTCGAGATCGAAGGTATTTTGAAAAAGGATCGGCGACACGTTAATGGAAAGTATCACGACACGATAGTGATGGGCAGGTTCAAAGACTAATAGTAAAAAAGTGAAGATCACAATTCTATCTTATATACAACTCATGGAGTTCAATTATTAGATTCGGTATCCACATAATAGATAGCAGTGTTATAGAATAGAGATATTGTGTTTCGTATTTTATATAACGAATGTAATGATGCTGGTTGATTAGATCATAACCTATATTGAGAGAGATTCGACCGGTGAGCGTATATAGGATATAGTAAGAGGATATTGCCATAGGAAAAAGAGATTAATAAAAGATTGAATTAGGTTAAACCATTCGTTTGCTGATGGGATATTTTACAAGTAGTAATTGTGTTGTGTATATGATATATTCTATTTCCGGCCAAAAAAAACACGAGAAACAAAGTGTCGCAGGCAAATCAAATAAGCTTCGAAAGAAACTTGAAAAAAAGGCTTGCTAAGTTGGTTCGGAAGTGTTATGATATAAAAGTTGCTGAGGAGAACGACGCTCGGTAACGAAACAAGTTTGATCTTTGAAAACTGAACAACGAGTGAGTAAACATTCTGCTTGCAGAATGAACGCGAAAGTTGAAACAAGCCTTGGCTTGAATTGACTGGAGCACAATTGAGATTTTTAATCTCGTCAGATTCAAAATGAGCTTATCGCTCTTTTCAATACTTTATTGGAGAGTTTGATCCTGGCTCAGGACGAACGCTGGCGGCATGCCTAATACATGCAAGTCGAGCGGAGTTGATAAGAAGCTTGCTTCTTTGATACTTAGCGGCGGACGGGTGAGTAACACGTAGGCAACCTGCCCTCAAGTTTGGGACAACTACCGGAAACGGTAGCTAATACCGAATAGTTGTTTTCTTCGCCTGAAGGAAACTGGAAAGACGGAGCAATCTGTCACTTGGGGATGGGCCTGCGGCGCATTAGCTAGTTGGTGGGGTAACGGCTCACCAAGGCGACGATGCGTAGCCGACCTGAGAGGGTGATCGGCCACACTGGGACTGAGACACGGCCCAGACTCCTACGGGAGGCAGCAGTAGGGAATCTTCCGCAATGGGCGAAAGCCTGACGGAGCAATGCCGCGTGAGTGATGAAGGTTTTCGGATCGTAAAGCTCTGTTGCCAGGGAAGAACGCTTGGGAGAGTAACTGCTCTCAAGGTGACGGTACCTGAGAAGAAAGCCCCGGCTAACTACGTGCCAGCAGCCGCGGTAATACGTAGGGGGCAAGCGTTGTCCGGAATTATTGGGCGTAAAGCGCGCGCAGGCGGTCATTTAAGTCTGGTGTTTAATCCCGGGGCTCAACCCCGGATCGCACTGGAAACTGGGTGACTTGAGTGCAGAAGAGGAGAGTGGAATTCCACGTGTAGCGGTGAAATGCGTAGATATGTGGAGGAACACCAGTGGCGAAGGCGACTCTCTGGGCTGTAACTGACGCTGAGGCGCGAAAGCGTGGGGAGCAAACAGGATTAGATACCCTGGTAGTCCACGCCGTAAACGATGAGTGCTAGGTGTTAGGGGTTTCGATACCCTTGGTGCCGAAGTTAACACATTAAGCACTCCGCCTGGGGAGTACGGTCGCAAGACTGAAACTCAAAGGAATTGACGGGGACCCGCACAAGCAGTGGAGTATGTGGTTTAATTCGAAGCAACGCGAAGAACCTTACCAGGTCTTGACATCCCTCTGACCGGTACAGAGATGTACCTTTCCTTCGGGACAGAGGAGACAGGTGGTGCATGGTTGTCGTCAGCTCGTGTCGTGAGATGTTGGGTTAAGTCCCGCAACGAGCGCAACCCTTGATCTTAGTTGCCAGCACTTCGGGTGGGCACTCTAAGGTGACTGCCGGTGACAAACCGGAGGAAGGTGGGGATGACGTCAAATCATCATGCCCCTTATGACCTGGGCTACACACGTACTACAATGGCCGGTACAACGGGCTGTGAAGCCGCGAGGTGGAACGAATCCTAAAAAGCCGGTCTCAGTTCGGATTGCAGGCTGCAACTCGCCTGCATGAAGTCGGAATTGCTAGTAATCGCGGATCAGCATGCCGCGGTGAATACGTTCCCGGGTCTTGTACACACCGCCCGTCACACCACGAGAGTTTATAACACCCGAAGTCGGTGGGGTAACCGCAAGGAGCCAGCCGCCGAAGGTGGGATAGATGATTGGGGTGAAGTCGTAACAAGGTAGCCGTATCGGAAGGTGCGGCTGGATCACCTCCTTTCTATGGAGAATCGTTTCCCGAGCGGAAACATTCAAATACAAAATCTAGCCAGGTCGGCTAGTTACTCACTCGTTGCTCAGTTTTGAGAGCTCAAACTCTCAAACAGCTTGCTTTTGCATGGAGCTTGTTCTTTGAAAACTAGATATCGAAACGAAACAAACGCGAGTTAGAACATTCCTTTTTAGCTGAACTTGTGCATAACAAGTTTCAATAAAAACGGTAGTTAATTGCTGTTGCGATGGTATCGAGTGGGAGCGACTTTTGGCTTTGGACGCAGTCCAAAACAAGGGAAGCGAGCAATCGAAACCGGAGCAATTTGGTTAAGCTACTAAGAGCACACGGAGGATGCCTAGGCGCTAGGAGCCGATGAAGGACGTGGCGAACAACGAAACTGCCTCGGGGAGCTGTAAGCAAGCTTTGATCCGGGGGTGTCCGAATGGGGAAACCCAGCTGGGGTAATTTCCAGTTACTCATAACTGAATACATAGGTTATGCAGAGGCATACCAGGGGAACTGAAACATCTAAGTACCCTGAGGAAGAGAAAACAATAGTGATTCCGTCAGTAGCGGCGAGCGAACGCGGAGAAGCCCAAACCAGAGAGCTTGCTCTTTGGGGTTGTGGGACGTCTCACATGGAGTTACAAAGGAGTCAGTTAAACGAAGAGGTCTGGAAAGGCCCGCCAAAGAAGGTAAAAGCCCTGTAATTGAAAGTTGATTCTCTCCGAGACGGATCCCGAGTAGTGCGGGGCACGTGAAACCCCGTATGAATCCGGCAGGACCATCTGCCAAGGCTAAATACTTCCTAGCGACCGATAGTGAAGCAGTACCGTGAGGGAAAGGTGAAAAGCACCCCGGAAGGGGAGTGAAATAGAACCTGAAACCGTGTGCTTACAAAAAGTCAGAGCCCGTTTTAGGGGTGATGGCGTGCCTTTTGTAGAATGAACCGGCGAGTTACGTTCCCGTGCAAGGTTAAGGTGAAGAGCCGGAGCCGCAGCGAAAGCGAGTCTGAATAGGGCGAATTAGTACGTGGACGTAGACCCGAAACCGGGTGATCTACCCCTGTCCAGGGTGAAGGTGCGGTAACACGCACTGGAGGCCCGAACCCACGCACGTTGAAAAGTGCGGGGATGAGGTGGGGGTAGCGGAGAAATTCCAATCGAACTCGGAGATAGCTGGTTCTCCCCGAAATAGCTTTAGGGCTAGCCTCGGAAAACAGAGTCGTGGAGGTAGAGCACTGATTGGGTGCGGGGCCCGCAAGGGTTACCAAGCTCAGTCAAACTCCGAATGCCATAGACTTACTTCCGGGAGTCAGACAGTGAGTGCTAAGATCCATTGTCAAAAGGGAAACAGCCCAGACCATCAGCTAAGGTCCCCAAGTGTGTGTTAAGTGGGAAAGGATGTGGAGTTGCACAGACAACCAGGATGTTGGCTTAGAAGCAGCCACCATTGAAAGAGTGCGTAATAGCTCACTGGTCGAGTGACTCTGCGCCGAAAATGTAACGGGGCTAAACACACCACCGAAGCTATGGCTTGATGCTTGCATCAGGGGTAGGGGAGCGTTGTATAAGGGTTGAAGGTGTACCGTAAGGAGCGCTGGACATTATACAAGTGAGAATGCCGGTATGAGTAACGAAAAGATCAGTGAGAATCTGATCCGCCGAAAGCCTAAGGGTTCCTGAGGAAGGCTCGTCCGCTCAGGGTAAGTCGGGACCTAAGGCGAGGCCGAAAGGCGTAGTCGAAGGACAACAGGTCGAAATTCCTGTACCACCGTAAGCCGTTATGAGCAATGGGGGGACGCAGTAGGGTAGTGACGCGGACTGATGGATGTCCGTCTAAGCAGTAAGGCTGATGTGTAGGCAAATCCGCACATCATTAAGGCTGAGCTGTGATGGGGAGCGAAAATTGTAGTAGCGAAGGTCATGATCTCACACTGCCAAGAAAAGCCTCTAGCCAGGTGAAGGTGCCCGTACCGCAAACCGACACAGGTAGGCGAGAAGAGTATTCTAAGGCGCGCGGAAGAACTCTCGTTAAGGAACTCGGCAAAATGACCCCGTAACTTCGGGAGAAGGGGTGCCCCGGTAGTGTGAATAGCACGAGGGGGCCGCAGTGAAAAGGCCCAAGCGACTGTTTAGCAAAAACACAGGTCTGTGCGAAGCCGTAAGGCGAAGTATACGGGCTGACGCCTGCCCGGTGCTGGAAGGTTAAGGGGAGTGGTTAGGAGCAATCCGAAGCTGTGAACCGAAGCCCCAGTAAACGGCGGCCGTAACTATAACGGTCCTAAGGTAGCGAAATTCCTTGTCAGGTAAATTCTGACCCGCACGAATGGCGTAACGACTTGGGCGCTGTCTCAACGAGAGATCCGGTGAAATTTTAATACCTGTGAAGATGCAGGTTACCCGCGACAAGACGGAAAGACCCCATGGAGCTTTACTGCAGCTTGATATTGAATTTGGGTACGATCTGTACAGGATAGGTGGGAGCCTTTGAAGCGTGAGCGCCAGCTTGCGTGGAGGCAACGTTGGGATACCACCCTGATCGTATCTAGGTTCTAACCTGGTACCGTAATCCGGTGCGGGGACAGTGTCAGGTGGGCAGTTTGACTGGGGCGGTCGCCTCCTAAAGAGTAACGGAGGCGCCCAAAGGTTCCCTCAGAATGGTTGGAAATCATTCGAAGAGTGCAAAGGCATAAGGGAGCTTGACTGCGAGACCTACAAGTCGAGCAGGGACGAAAGTCGGGCTTAGTGATCCGGTGGTACCGCATGGAAGGGCCATCGCTCAACGGATAAAAGCTACCCTGGGGATAACAGGCTTATCTCCCCCAAGAGTCCACATCGACGGGGAGGTTTGGCACCTCGATGTCGGCTCATCGCATCCTGGGGCTGAAGTAGGTCCCAAGGGTTGGGCTGTTCGCCCATTAAAGCGGTACGCGAGCTGGGTTCAGAACGTCGTGAGACAGTTCGGTCCCTATCTGTCGTGGGCGTAGGAAATTTGAGAGGAGCTGTCCTTAGTACGAGAGGACCGGGATGGACGTACCGCTGGTGTACCAGTTGTTCCGCCAGGAGCACCGCTGGGTAGCTATGTACGGACGGGATAAACGCTGAAAGCATCTAAGCGTGAAGCCCCCCTCAAGATGAGATTTCCCAGTATGTAAGACCCCTTGAAGACGACGAGGTAGATAGGCTGGGGGTGGAAGTGCAGCAATGCATGGAGCTGACCAGTACTAATCGGTCGAGGGCTTATCCAATAGCAAGTCTAATTCGCATACTTTCGTTTCGAATCTAGTTTTCAGAGAACAACAACTCTGAAATGTAAGCTATGCGTTTGGTGGCGATGGCGGAGGGGTTCCACACGTACCCATCCCGAACACGACCGTTAAGCCCTCTAGCGCCGATGGTACTTGGACCGCAGGGTCCTGGGAGAGTAGGACGCCGCCAAGCGAAACCCCACTGGGGTATTTTTTTTCGAAAATTGATAAGGGCCCTTAGCTCAGTTGGTTAGAGCGCACCTCTGATAAGGGTGAGGCCGGTGGTTCGAGTCCACCAGGGCCCATAGCAAGACCACTACAAGAAACAAACCAGAGTATGGGGCCATAGCTCAGCTGGGAGAGCGCCTGCCTTGCAAGCAGGAGGTCAGCGGTTCGATCCCGCTTGGCTCCACCATTCCCTGATAGCTCAGTTGGTAGAGCACTCGACTGTTAATCGAGTTGTCACAGGTTCGAGTCCTGTTCGGGGAGCCATTAAGGCCCGTTGGTCAAGGGGTTAAGACACCTCCCTTTCACGGAGGTAACAGGGGTTCGAATCCCCTACGGGTCATAGCAATACCTATTGCTTTAACAAGGGATGAGAATCCCAAAGGTTCGTCGGAGGATATACCTCGTGAGCAACTGCTTCGCAGTCTCGAACGAAGTGAGAGTATCCCCTACGGGTCATATTATGGAGGCTTAGCTCAGCTGGGAGAGCATCTGCCTTACAAGCAGAGGGTCGGGGGTTCGATCCCCTCAGCCTCCACCATATTATCTTTTAACGACGCGGGGTGGAGCAGCCCGGTAGCTCGTCGGGCTCATAACCCGAAGGCCGCAGGTTCAAATCCTGCCCCCGCAATTCACTTTCCTTGAGAAAGTATTATGGAACCGTGGTGTAGTTGGCCTAACATGCCTGCCTGTCACGCAGGAGATCGCGGGTTCGAATCCCGTCGGTTCCGCCATTTTATATATGCTTCAGGGATGAGAATCCGTTTTTGGGTTCGTCGGAGCATTCACTTCGAGAGCATAAGCTTCGCAGTCTCGAACGAAGTGAGAGTATCCCGTCGGTTCCGCCATTTTAATTTTATGAGGCTCGGTAGCTCAGTCGGTAGAGCAGAGGACTGAAAATCCTCGTGTCGGCGGTTCGATTCCGTCCCGAGCCACCATTTTTCACACCATGTAATACGCCGGTGTAGCTCAACTGGTAGAGCAACTGACTTGTAATCAGTAGGTTGGGGGTTCAAGTCCTCTCGCCGGCACCATGTAATCCTGGAGGATTAGCGAAGTGGCCAAACGCATCAGACTGTAAATCTGCTCCCGTACGGGTTCGGTGGTTCGAATCCATCATCCTCCACCAGTTTTTCTATGAGTCATTAGCTCAGTTGGTAGAGCACCTGACTTTTAATCAGGGTGTCGAAGGTTCGAGCCCTTCATGACTCACCATTATATGCGCGTGTGGCGGAATTGGCAGACGCACTAGACTTAGGATCTAGCGTCTTTGACGTGGGGGTTCAAGTCCCTCCACGCGCATTCTTTATTTGCGGAAGTGGCTCAGCGGTAGAGCATCGCCTTGCCAAGGCGAGGGTCGCGGGTTCGATTCCCGTCTTCCGCTCCAATATTTGCGCCCTTAGCTCAGCTGGATAGAGCGTTTGACTACGAATCAAAAGGCCGGGAGTTCGAATCTCTCAGGGCGCGCCATTATAACTTCATATTTTGCCGGCGTGGCGGAATGGCAGACGCGCTCGACTCAAAATCGAGTGGGAAACCGTGGAGGTTCGAGTCCTCTCGCCGGTATAGATAACGGGATGTAGCTCAGCTTGGTAGAGCACCTGGTTTGGGACCAGGGGGTCGCATGTTCAAATCGTGTCATCCCGATTTTTTTATTTGCGGGTGTAGTTCAATGGTAGAACTTTAGCCTTCCAAGCTAATAGCGTGGGTTCGATTCCCATCACCCGCTTACATATTGAAAAGAAAGAGATGGTCAATACCATCTCTTTCTTTTTTTGCATTTATAGGCATATGGATCATGAATATATACAGAGATTTCAGATGATATGAGTATGTATCCCGACCTCTTGATATATTCCCCACATTTTTAGACCTGTTCTTAGTAATTCTTGAAGTGTTCCAATGAAGAGGTTTAGTGCATCTTCGAACACTTGAATATTTTTTCTGTATCATATTTATAAAAACGCTTACAAAAATAGCTTGCGTAAATCATTAACCTGTAATACCATATCAATTAAGCGCTTAACCTTTAGGGGTAAGGCGCTTAAACTTAACTTAGATTAAGCGCTTAACCCGTAAAGGAAAGGAAGGCGATCAAATTCATGAATACAATTAGATTAACGATGGCTCAGGCACTGCTTCGATATCTGGATCAGCAATATATCTCGGTTGACGGGGTGGAAACCAAGTTCGTGAAGGGAATCATCGGTATTTTTGGACATGGCAACGTAACAGGCATTGGAGAAGCGCTGGAGCGCAGTCCGGGAAGCCTGAGGTATATGCAAGGCAAGAACGAACAAGGTATGGTGCATACGGCAGCAGCCTATGCCAAGCAGAAGAACCGTAGACAGATCTATGCATGTACAACATCCATTGGACCTGGTGCTTTAAATATGATTACAGCGGCAGCTACCGCAACGGTGAACCGGATTCCGGTTTTATTGCTGCCTGGAGATAACTTTGCTACGCGGGAACCGGACCCGGTACTTCAGCAGTTGGAAGTGAGCAGTGATTACACGATCTCAGCCACTGATCCATTCAAAGCCGTAAGCAAGTATTGGGATCGTATTGTTCGTCCCGAACAGTTGATGATTGCTGCTACACAGGCCATGCGTGTACTAACTGATCCAGCAGAGACAGGAGCGGTAACACTCGCACTGCCGCAGGACGTACAGGCAGAAGCGTACGATTACCCGGAATCATTCTTTGCCCGCAAAGTGCATTATCTGGACCGTCGCCCCCCGGTCCAAGCAGCGATTGAACGGGCAACGGAGCAGATTGCCCGTGGCAGAAAGCCGCTTCTCGTTGCAGGCGGCGGTGTGTTGTACTCTGAGGCGTCCGTTCAACTCGTGGAGTTCGCCGAGGCATTTGGCATTCCGATCGCCGAGACGCAGGCGGGCAAGAGCGCAGTCTCTTGGGACCACCCACTGAATGTGGGGGCCATCGGGGTTACCGGCTCTCTGGCAGCTAACAGGCTGGCGAGAGAAGCGGATGTGGTGATCGGCGTCGGTACTCGTTTCTCCGATTTTACGACGGCGTCCCGCTCTGCTTTTCAGCATCCGGAAGCTTCATTCATCAACATCAACCTGAACGGTATGGACGCCGCCAAGTTAGGCGGAGAAGCCATTCTGGCAGATGCACGCGAAGGATTGCATGCTTTGCAGAAGGAATTGCAGGAAAGACAATACCGTAGTGCATATGGCGCATCCGAAATCGCTGATCTCCGTACTGAGTGGAATGCAGAAGTAGATCGGCTGTATGGAGCACAGCATGAAGCAGGGCTGGCACAGACCACGGCAGTTGGCATAGTTAATCGGACCATTGATCCATCTTCCGTTATTGTGTGTGCGGCAGGCAGTCTGCCAGGAGACCTGCATCGTCTGTGGCGTGCGGCTGAACCAAAGACGTATCACATGGAGTATGGATTCTCCTGCATGGGGTACGAGGTGAGTGGAGCGTTCGGAGCAGCACTTGCCGAGCCAGATCGTGAAGTATACGCCATGGTCGGTGATGGCAGTTATCTGATGTTGCATTCAGAGTTTGTGACCAGCTTGCAGGAACAGAAGAAGATGACCGTTCTATTATTCAACAACAATGGATTCCAGTGTATTCATAATTTGCAGCGAGAACATGGTAGTGACGGTTTCGGCAATGAGTTCCGTTATCGGGAATCCGAGAGTGGACGACTAACCGGGGATTACATGCCAATAGACTTTGCTGCACATGCCCGAAGCATGGGAGCCAAATCCTATAGAGCGGAGACAGCAGAACAGCTGGAACAGGCACTTCGAGATGCGAAGAACGAAACGGTGAGTACGTTGATTGAGATTCCGGTCGTGCCTGGAACCAACGCAAGTGGATACGAGTCTTGGTGGAATGTAGGAGTGCCAGAAGTATCTGCCGAAGAAAAGGTAGTTCATGCTCATCACACCATGCAAGCCAACCGAGCCAAAGCAAGACTTATTTAATCTGATTTAATAGAGCATTTTTTCAGAGCATTTTTCTAAAATAAAGCATTATTTGTACTCCTCACGGTATAAATCGGTGGACGTATTTATCTATATATTGAAACTAAGAGCACTGCATTCCAAGTGAACCATACATGCTGAACGACAAAGGAGACGTGGAGCAATGAGCAAGCTGCCATTCCAGCTTGGGATACATCCGATCAATTGGGTCGGTGAAGATGTGAAAGAGCATGGTGATACGACAACGTGTGCGCAGATTCTGGATGACATTCAGCGCCTTGGGCTGACAGGTACAGAGATGGGACGTAAATATCCAACTGATCCCGCTATACTGCGTGAGGAATTGAGCAAAAGGAATATCAAGCTGATCTCTCAGTGGAAATCCGTACTGTTCTCCGACCCGGCATATCGTCAGTCGGAGCTGGACAGTTATCGCAGACATGCGGAATTTCTTCAATCTATGGGCAGTAAGGTGATCAGTACGGCAGAGGTAGGTGGGTCACTTCATTTTGATCCAAGACGAACTCCGCATGAAAAAGAAGTGCTTAGACTCAGCGAATCGGAATGGCATATTCTTGCTGAAGGGTTGAACGAGGCAGGAGCTATCGCCCATGAACACGGGTTGAAGCTTACGTACCATCATCATGGAGGCACAGTGGTCGAGCAACCGGATGAGATTGATCGACTGATGGAGTTGACGGACCCGTCTCTCGTATATCTGCTCTATGATACAGGTCATGCCTACTATGGCGGAGCCAATCCGCTGGAACTGCTGCGCAAACATTATGATCGGATTGCCTATATCCATCTGAAAGATATCCGCCCTCATGTGCTGGATGAAGCACGCGCGGAGCAGTCTGACTTTGTCGGTTGTATTCGCAGAGGCGTGTTCACCGTACCAGGGGATGGATGCATTGATTTTGAGCCAATTCTGCAAGAACTGATCACACGAGGGTACGATGGTTGGGCGATGCTTGAAGGAGAGCAGGACCCTGCGATTCATAACCCGTATGAGTATGCCAAGCGATCCTTGAGCTATATGGAGTCCTTATACCAACACAGCTAATACAGAAGTAGCGATGGGGAGAGGACCATACTCATGAAGTGAAAAGGAAGAAGGTTAGCAAGAGTATAACGTTCCAATTGGAAAATAAACCTGACCTATTCTAGATGTTTACGAGTCCTCACCAATGGAATGAGTAACTAGTCTAGATATCCATATGCAACAAGTAATATCCCACCACAGAAAGGGGCTCACATGCAATGACTTACGTATCCTTTCCGGTATCCAGGAAGAAGGATTTCACCGCGATTGGTCGCTTGTGCATCGACTTGAACGCCAATGAGATCAATCGCCCGATGGAAGAGACGATGACGTTCACGAAGTATGTTGGCGGATCGCCGGCCAATATTACGATAGGCATGTCTAGACTGGGTATGGAGACAGCTTTTATCGGTAAGATCGCGAATGACCAGATGGGTCGATTCATCCATAGCTATCTGGAGAAGAACGGCATCGACACATCAAACGTGGTCACGGATGATACCGGAGCGGTGACAGGGCTTGCTTTTACCGAAATCAAGAGCCCAACCGATTGCAGTATTTTAATGTACCGGGACAATGTAGCGGATCTGTTATTACGGGCACAAGAGGTGCAGGAACAGTTAATTGCTGACTCTAAAGTGCTGCTAATCTCAGGCACGGCCCTCGCGCAGAGCCCATCCCGTGAAGCCGTATTACAGGCACTAACGTATGCGAAAAAACATGGAACCGTTATTGTGTTTGATCTGGACTATCGCCCATACACCTGGACATCGGACGAAGAGACAGCGGTCTATTATAACCTTGCAGCCGAGAAATGCGATATCATCCTGGGCACACGCGAAGAGTTCGACATGATGGAGACATTTGACCATAATCCGGATCATAGTGATCAGGTGACTGCACAGAAATGGTTTGATTTCTCAGCGAAGATCGTTGTCATTAAACACGGTAAGGAGGGGTCCATTGCTTATACGCGTGAAGGGCTTTCCCACCGTGCGGACAGCTATCCGGCAAAAGTAGTCAAAACGTTCGGGGCAGGCGACTCCTACGCAGCCGGGTTCCTGTATGGGTTGATGCAGGGCTGGACGATTGAGCGCAGTATGGCGTACGGCAGCGGCGCAGCAAGTATCGTTATTTCGAGCCATAGCTGTTCGGATGCGATGCCAACGGTAGAACAGGTGAATGATTACATCGAACGTTGCAATCGGGGCGAGATTACCGCGCTCTGAAGCAGATTGCAATACTTTGAATAACACGCTCATACAGATCAACATCACTAATATCAGTTGAACATAAGGGATCACACATAAGCGAAGGGAGACAGGGCTATGGGAAAAGGGATTTCTGAAGCGTCTGCAACAGCCACAATGGTAAAAAACTGGATTGGGGGTGCCTGGGTGACCCCAGCGGCAACCCGTACCGAGCCGGTTGTGAATCCGGCTACAGAAGAGGTCATTGCACATGTGCCACTGTCTGAACAAGCGGACGTAGATCTGGCTGTACAGACGGCACGGGAAGCGTTCAAGTCCTGGAGCGGCACACCGGTTCCACGCCGTGCACGTATTCTGTTCCGATACCAGCAGTTGCTGGTCGAACACTGGGAAGAGCTCGCCCGCCTGGTAACGCTGGAGAACGGCAAAAGCTACGCCGAAGCGTATGGTGAGGTACTGCGTGGCATTGAGTGTGTCGAGTTCGCGGCAGGTGCCCCGAATCTGATGATGGGTAAACAACTGCCTGATATCGCGACAGGACTGGAGTCAGGCATGTATCGTTACCCAATCGGAGTTATTGGGGGAATTACCCCGTTCAACTTCCCGATGATGGTGCCGTGCTGGATGTTCCCGCTGGCTATTGCATGCGGTAACACCTTTGTCCTGAAACCGTCCGAGCGTACACCGCTCCTTGCAGGCCGCCTGGCAGAGCTGTTCAAGGAAGCAGGGCTTCCGGATGGCGTGCTCAACATTGTACACGGTGCACATGATGTCGTGAACGGTCTGCTGGAACATAAGGATGTTCAAGCGATCTCCTTTGTCGGATCACAACCTGTAGCTGAATACGTCTATACCACTGCATCCAAGCATGGCAAACGGGTACAGGCACTCGCGGGTGCCAAAAACCACTCCATCGTTATGCCGGACGCCGATCTGGATCTAACGGTAAAAGAAATTACGAGTGCAGCCTTTGGCTCAGCAGGGGAACGCTGTATGGCATGTTCAGTTGTTGTGGCTGTGGGTGATGTGGCTGATGAACTGGTACAAAAACTGGTGGAAGCAGCAGATCGTATTACCATTGGTAATGGTATGGATGAGGGCGTGTTCCTCGGTCCTGTTATCCGTGGACCACATAAAGAGCGTACACTCGGTTACATTGAATCCGGAGAGCAGGAAGGTGCGGCATTAATTCGGGATGGACGTAAGGATCAGGCGACAGATGGTTCGGGTTATTTTGTAGGGCCAACGGTATTCGACCAAGTGGAGAGTAATATGAAAATCTGGCAGGATGAGATCTTTGCTCCAGTGCTTTCGGTGGCAAGAGTATCTACCCTGGAGGAAGCCGTTGAGCTGGCAAACCGTTCCGATTTTGCTAATGGTGCGTGTCTGTTTACCCGCAGCGGGGCAAGTATGCGTCAATTCCGTGAGACAATTGATGCGGGCATGTTGGGTATTAACCTGGGCGTACCTGCACCAATGGCATTTTTCCCGTTTTCCGGTTGGAAAAAGTCCTTCTATGGTGATCTGCATGCCAATGGTACGGATGGTGTTGAATTCTACACTCGCAAGAAGATGGTAACGGCGCGCTGGTAACAACCAGAGCATAACTCGGGCTAAGGGGAACGCTCAGCCCATATGGACGCACATAGGGAGGATAACGTAATGGGCAAGGACAAAGTGAGAATTGGCATCATCGGTGCTGGACGGATCGGCAAAATTCATGCAGACAATCTCCTGCGTAACCCGCATGCCGAGATTGTGGGAATCAGTGACTTGTTTGCAGGTCCTGAATTGGAGGCATGGGCCTCCACACGTGGCATCCCTGTTGTAACAACGGATAGCAGTCAGTTGATCTCGATGCCTAATGTAGACGCGGTGCTGATCTGTTCTTCAACAGATACACATGTGCCGCTGATCGAACAGGCCGCCAAGGCAGGCAAACATATCTTTTGCGAGAAGCCAGTCAGTATGAATCTGGCACAGACCCAAGCGGCTGTAGCAGCGGTTCAGAAGGCGGGCGTGAAGCTGCAAATCGGGTTTAACCGCCGTTTCGATCACAACTTCAGACGGGTACGTGCTCATGTGCAGGATGGTACGATTGGTGATCCGCATATTATCAAAATTACGTCTCGCGACCCGTCTCCACCACCTGCGGAGTATATCCGGGTGTCTGGCGGGATCTTCATGGACATGATGATCCACGATTTTGATATGGCCCGTTATCTGTCAGGAAGTGAAGTGGAAGAAGTCTACGCTCAGGGCAATGTGTTGATCAATCCGGTCTTTGCAGAACATGGCGATGTGGATACGGCAATTGTAACGATGACGTTTGCCAACGGGGCGATTGGTGTTATTGATAACAGCCGTCAGGCTGTATACGGGTATGACCAGCGTGTAGAAGTATTTGGTTCAATGGGCAGCGCCGCAGCGGCGAATGACCATCCGAATACGGCTGAGATCAGTACAGCGGCCGGGCTAATGCGCGACAAACCGTTACACTTTTTCCTGGAACGTTACAATGAAGCGTATGTGCAGGAGACAGCTCTCTTTATCGATGCGATCATCCACGATACACCCGTTATCGTAGATGGCCACGATGCAGTACAGGCAGAGCGAATTGCGCTGGCAGCAAAAATGTCCATGGAGCGGGGAAGACCTGTGAAGCTGAGTGAAGTCCCTGGGTTGTCCCTGGAATCGCAAACGGCAACGCCATAAGTGGATGATTAAAGTCACTTTTTCTGGATAGAGCGCATGAATAAGTCCAAGTTTTGTTTTTTTATAAGGTTCAGATTGTTGTGGATGACTACAGAAAGGAGTGGATAGCAAGATGTCAGAACGTATTGTGAAACCCGTGGTCAACCCGGAGGGAGACGGTACACTTATCAACGTAACACCGGAGTCGGCCGGGTGGGAATATGTTGGATTTCAGGTAGCGAAGTTGGCAGAAGGGGAGACGCTAACCCGTGAGAGCGGTGATCAGGAACTCTGTGTGGTGCTTCTCAGTGGTTTCGCCAATGTAAGTACCCGCGAGCATACATGGGATAATATCGGAAAAAGAATGAGTGTTTTCGAGAAAATTCCGCCGTATTCAGTCTACGTCTCAACTTCCGATCAAGTGCAGATCACAGCACGTACCGAACTGGAAATCGCTATATGTGTTGCACCCGGTAAAGGCACGTACCCGGCTCGTCTTATTGCACCTGAAGATGTAGGGGTAGAGGCGAGAGGGTATGGCAATCTGGAACGCCAGATTCATAACATTTTGCCGGAACAAAAGGAAGCGGACAGTCTGCTCGTTGTTGAGGTGTTCACACCAGATGGGCATTGGTCTAGTTATCCGCCACATAAGCATGATCGGGACGCACTTCCGGATGAATCTTTGCTGGAAGAGACGTATTATTTCCGTGTACAGCCTGAGCAGGGGTTTGCCATTCAGCGCATATACACGGATGATCGCTCTGTAGATGAGACGTTGGCAGTGAAGAATGGCGAAGTGGTGCTTGTTCCAGACGGATATCATCCGGTAGGTGCCCCTCCGGGGTATGAGGTCTACTATCTGAACGTTATGGCTGGCCCAACCCGAACTTGGAAATTCCATAACGACCCTGACCATGAGTGGTTGATGAAAAAGTAAAACAGTTCATGCTACGCAGATTGTGCTCACTTCAGGTTGCGTATGCAGACTTCCCCCTGCATAATGAGAAGAGAACAATGATGTATGCGAATCAATTTCATAACTCACTAAAAATGGATTTCTGTAACTTAGCCTTGATTGAAGCAGCTAAAGGTATCATGAAATTGACTCATGTATAACGCAATTTATATATAGCAAAAATGGGGAAAAAACAATGAAAGCAACCATATACGATATAGCACGCGAGGCGGGGGTATCCATTGCAACCGTCTCGCAGGTCATTAATGGCAAAGGCAAGATCAGCGAGAAACGGCGCGCGGAGATTATGGAGATCATGGAACGCCTTCACTATCAACCCAGCGCAATCGCAGCTGCACTTACAGGCAAGCAGACGTATACATTGGGGCTGCTCGTACCGGACATCTCAAATCCGTATTTTGCAGAACTCGCCAGAGCGGTGGAGGATCGTAGCCGTCAATTGGGCTACAGCGTGGTCATCTGCAGTACGGATAATAAGGACGAGCGGGTAGAGCGTTACCTGAACCTGCTCCAGCAAAAAAGGGTCGATGGCATGATGATCGGAACCGGGATCGATAATGCCGAAATTTTATCTCCCCTCCTGCAACAATCGATACCTGTTGCTCTGATTGCCCGTCATATGCCATCCCTGTCCGTACATACGGTCACCATTGACGACATACTCGGCGGGGCACTCGCAGCGGAGCATCTGCTTGAACTTGGGCACACCCGTGTAGCGGTATTGTCGGAACCGTCCAAAGTCAGCAGCAGTCAGGAACGTGTACGCGGATTCCGTGAAGCATTGATTAAGGCAGGTTATACGTTGGAACCGACTCAGATCCGAGAATCCGCAGCTGACTTGAGTTCGGCCAAAAAAGAGGCGCTACTGCTGCTCCGTGAGGACGATCACCCAACAGGTTTGTTCTGTTGTAATGACATTCAGGCCATCGGTGCTCTTCAGGCAGCCAAAGAGCTGGGGCTACGTGTGCCAGAGGATGTGTCGATTATCGGGTTTGATAACACCATTCTAGCCTCGGTAACCAGTCCACCGCTTACGACTGTAGCCCAACCAATTGAAGAACTGGGGCATCGCGCTGTAGACCTGTTGATAGAAGAGTTAAAGGATGAGCGTAAAGAACCGCAGAAGATTGTGCTGAAGCCTGAGCTGGTTATCAGAGACTCGGCAGGCCGCGTATTGCGCTGATAAAATTAGGTTGTTTCGATGTAACCTAACAAGGCGTCAGTCCAAGTTGATATGCGTCATATCCCTGTGTGGAGATCCGGATATCGTTTGACCTCACATTCTGAACATGTACGGTAACAAAATAACAGATAAGCCGCGCTCGCCCTATGGGTGAACGCGGCTTATTGACGTACATTTTAAATTATTATTTTAGCTACTAGTGGTATTGAGAGAATAACATAGTATAACAAAACATTATCGATTGCATAGCAGCAGTAAATAAGAATAACTATGGAAGAGAAGAAGTATGATGATATACTGGAAAGTATCATTAATTACCATTTTATATATGTTTTGTGGTGTGTGGAGGGAGAGTTATGATTAAAAGAATTAAGATAATTATGGGTGTCGCTGCAATTATTGTTGTTGCAGCTATTGCGGCGCGTATGTATACCTCTGGTCAATATGCGATGTACATCCCCAGTAAACATACGACGTTTCGAGCTGAGGTGACAGATCATATGAGCATGCTGGATCGCTTGGATCGACTGACCATTAGAAAAGTTTCAAGTGCAGATCCGAATAATGATGAGGATGAAGTGACGATCACAGATCCCAACGAGATTAGGGATATGCTGAAGTTGTTAAAGGATGTTGAACTTAAAAAGGTTCGGGAATTGCACGTTTCCGAAAGGAATCCGCATTACTACGAGTGGCGAGTTACCATTAACAAAGAAGGTCGCTTTACCGATCGATTCGGACTGACCTTCTATAATGAACATTCCCTCTCAATCTACAGCGAGGCGAAAACAAGAGATAATCTGGAAGAATACGAGATTACTAATGAGTTTAGCCTGAATGAGATGGAACGCCTATTTGAAAAACTGAAGGAGGAGCAAACAAGACCGTGACCAACTATCATGTCCGTCCGATTGAGGAAGAAGATATCCCTTTTCTGTGGGAGATGTTATACGCATCCCTGCATACACGAGAAAATGATGAACCTCTCCCAATCGAAAGTGTTCATACACCTGAACTGTCCAAATACGTTGAAGAATGGGGAAGGGAAGGAGACTTCGGATATATTGCAGTTGACCAACATAACCGAAGATTAGGTTCAATAACATTACGATTCTATACGGATCAGAATGCGGGATACGGTTATGTGAATGCAGCTACGCCAGAGATGGGGATGGCTGTAACACAAGATGCACGTGGAAAAGGAGTAGGTACCTTACTGCTTCAGAGCGCATTAGATGAGGTGGAACGGAGGGGAATTGAAGCAATCTCCCTCAGTGTTGATCCCGATAACCAAGCGATTCGCTTGTATAGGCGGTCAGGGTTTGTGGAGAAAGGCCTCTGTGGTACATCGGTAACGATGGTACGAGTGAGTACTTCGAAATCTTAAAGGATAAGCGATCGTTCTATAAAGTAAGAAAACAAGGGTAAGCAAAGTATTCCTGCATAATAAAGGCGCTTCCTCATGGGAAACGCCCTTTTTTTACGTGAAGCACATACATATTACATATTTCTTTGAACTCACGTTGTAATACCTCAATTTATTTCAACAAAAATGCCAAAGCCTCGTCATACGTTTCCCATTGGAATTCCGTCTGATGCGCTGATTCCTTGGAAATTCGATTCAATTGCATTTTGGCGATCGCACCGCCTACAGCCACACTAGCCCGCTTCATACCCCAATCTAGCAGTAATTTCTGATGCTCCACAATTTTTTCTTTGGTATCCTGAGGAAATGCCTTCATCGTTCTCATGTCCACGAGCACATCAAACGAATTTCCCAATTGCGCCGCTATTCTCTGAATTTCTTTATTCGCTTGTTCGACATGTTCAGGAGTAACAATACCTTCCCAGATAATTTCAATAATAGGTTTAGTTGAATCCAAACGTCTAACAGACATGTAGGCAACTCCTCGATTATAAAATAATATGTAATATATGAGACTATAAGCCTATTAATTATACCCTTTTATAACGAGAATGAAAACTGAAATCATAATATAGTGGTTCTTATGGACTACTTTTTCCTAGCGAAGTTAAATTCAGGGATTGTTCTCATATCGTCATTGGCAGGAGATTGAATAGCTAAAAGCCATCCAGAGGATGAACTCCGGATGGCTTCAATAATTGTAACATGATAAAGTGAAAATCCTGCGTCAGTTAGAAGCCAATCTTCAAACTGTTACCTTCCGTTGCTACACCTTTGGATAGGGAAATGCTTAGCTTTTGTTCTGCCGAGAAACCGAGTGTCTCCCCATCATGCAGTGTGACGTCGTTTTCAACCACATACGTTGTGGTCATGAACATCATCTCAAATACATCGCTTAAGGCTTCAGACGATTGTATAATCTCCATCTCTTCTTTTCCAAAGTTACGTAGTCCGTAAGTATAAGCTGAAGCGCCTTCGGCATTTTGAAATAATCCGATGAAAATCCAGAGCGAGACGGGCAACTCATCATGTTTGATCCCACGGCTGGTTTCGACATACTGACTGGCTTCCACGACAAGGGGGGCCATGTATATTGCCAGCGCGTGATCCAACTGTAACAAGGCACTCGCTGTTTGAGTGAACAGAACATGTCCTTCAATTGCATTGGTTGCGTTCAGAACCGAAACAATAATCTGAGACTGATGCCGTGAGGTAACTTGCTCCGCTTCTCGCCAAAGGATGTTTAGCCTGGCATTCTCCTCAACTTCACGATCTGGTACAGGCACGGCAATATGAGCGCATACCACCTGCATTCCATTCACTTCGAAAAAAAGATTGCCCTCCTCCGGTCGTTCCTCAATCTCAATATTCCATTCGTTCTTCATATTTCTGATGAAGAGGTCAAAATCACAATCGTCACGCTCCAGCAGGACAAAACCCACGATGGTCTCACTGTAATTCGTGGATTCGACAGCACCACTTGCAGGCACCTTTTCCTTTTTGCGTCGCCGAAGCTTATCAAACAATCCCATGACATGTTCTCCTTCCGATCCCAGATTGATTCTGGTCATTGTACACTGCTATCTATTCACCACCTTACCATAACGGAGTTAAGATGAATCGCAGCAATGCACCTATCGACAGGAAATTACAGGAACAGGACCAGCAACAATGCAATGATCGCAGGCAATCCTTGTTTGATGATGATCGACCGTGAAGACGTTGCTCCTCCATACAGAGCCGCGATAATCACACACGCCAGGAAGAAAATCTGAATATGCTGTCCAACGGCAGCATCCGGATATACGAGTCCCCAGATCAGACCTGCCGCAAGAAATCCATTGTAAAGGCCTTGATTGGCCGCGAGCGATTTGGTGGATTTGGCGAATTCCGGCGTGAGATTGAAGGTTTTCATTGTGCGTGGTCGAGTCCACATGAACATCTCCATCACCATGATATAGAAGTGTTCGACAGCTACAAGAGCTACAAAAATGATGCTAATCAATGGAAACACCTTGCTTTCTATATGTAATTTATTTACTTGTCCATCCTAGTATAAATGTTTGCAACGAGAACGGAAAGAGTAAAATTAATTTATAACAATTTAATTGTGTATTATTTAAAATGCGTATCATTTTCCAATTGAGTTATAATGTTAAAAATAAAGATTTGTACAAAGGTAAGCATACGCCGATTGTCGGCAATCCATTCACTGGGTAATAATGAACAATAAAGAAAGTGATATTGCTGAGGAAAGGGAGGAGATTACTATGGGAACGGTTCAATTTGTCTTGCTGGCTGATGATCCATCCACATTTTTGACCCGAGTTGTCCCCTTTATCGATATTGAGCTTGCGGGAATTCCGGGTGACCGTCATTATGGTCTGCTTCGTCCAGCGGACTCACGTCAGAAAATCTACAAGCGCGGTACACCCATTGCGAATCGCCGCCAGATCAGTATTGTGTCCGAAGAAGAATGTGCTCTTATTGCAGAGAAAATGAATATTCCTGAAGTGCGTCCAGAGTGGCTGGGTGCCAACATACTGGTCCGTGGCATTGATCGATTGACGGAACTGCCTGCTGGAACGCGGCTTTTATTTCCGAACGGGACAGGGTTAATATGTGAAGGGGAGAACCTCCCCTGTGTACATCCGGGGAAAATGATTGAACAATTCTACAAACAGGACGGTTTGCGTAAAAAATTCGTGCCTGCGGCTCGCAAAAAACGTGGGATTGTGTGCTCGGTTGAGCGGGAAGGTGTAATCCATACGGGGGACACCATAGAGGTCATTCGCCTGTCCTGATGTTCAGGACAGGTCCTATTTGATCAGGCCCCGGCGCTCACCATTCGGATGTCTAGAGTGGTAGTACTCCTCTGGTGTACTGCCAATAATAGATTTGAAATCTCGGATAAAATGGGATTGGTCATGATATCCAAGGTCCTGGGATAGCTTAATCAGGTCACAGTGAAGACCGCGGTCCATCAATTCCGCAGCATTTTGCAGACGATACAACTTAATTACGGTTTTGGGTCCGATGCCCACATACTGATTGAACAGGCGTTGAAGCTTTCGGGTATGCATATTCCAATAGGAAGAGAGATCATTTACTCTCAGCATCTCCCGGTTCTGTTCAATCTGTTGCACAATATCGTTAACCATTCTTGCTTGAGCATCTTCAGCAGGAAGGTGTGTACATAATAGCTGGTCAATGTAACTGGTTTTATCCGCATCATCCCCCGCCCCAAGAAGCCGGTCTTCCAAGGATTCCGCTGTGACGTCAAGAATATTGGATACATTCATCGGCTGTCCGTACAAGGATGAGACAGGAACCCGGAGGAAGGGATAAAAGCCTCCTGGCTTGAATTTCACGCCAAATACACGACCTTTCCCACTCACAAGATAGGAGAATTTACGTCCGGATGGACCGAAGAAAAACGTATGGTTCCGTTCCACAACCAGATTGACACAGGGGTTAGGCACGACATGTTGGGGATACGGTTCAAGTCCCGTCAGATCCCAGGATACGATCCAGTAATGTTTAACAAAAGGGCGAAGTGCTTCGGAAGGAGCATGGCGTGTCAGTTGATACTTATGATCACCTTCATTCAGATTCAGCAGGCCCATACTTGGTCTGTCTCCTTGTTCTACCTGTTTCATCCGAATCATTCCTCCTGCTCATCTCACATTATTTAGGTTCTCGGAACAACAATGCCCGCACTGCAAAACGGGGTAAAATGAGTTGCCTGCGCCATCTTGAAGGTTGACTGAGAAGGCGATAGAGCCATTCCAGGTTAAGCTTCTGCCATATCGCAGGGGCACGTTTGGTTTTGCCAGCGAGGATATCGAGACTGCCCCCAACACCTATGGCTACACGAGCGTTCAATTGATGGCGATACTTGTTAATCCAGTGTTCTGCTTGGGGGGCGCCAAGAGCAACGATAAGAAAGTCTGGTTGAGCAGTACGAATCTCTTCCACAATCTGTTGTTCCTCATCTGCCTGGAAAAAACCATGGTGTCTGCCTTTTACGACGACTCCCGGATAACGCTGAGCAATGACTTTCACGGCCTGTTCACTTACGCTTTCCTCTGCTCCTAGCATATAGAATGACCAGCATTTTTGATCACCTTCCTCCAATAAACGAAACAGCAGATCACAACCGGTTACCCGTTCAGTCAATTGTCCGCCCCGCAAACGGGATACCATCACAATGCCAGCACCGTCAGCTGTAACCAACCCGGCTTGATCGACGACTTGGCGAAGATAGGCATTTTTCTGACAGGACATCACAATCTCGGGATTGCCTGTGATGACATGGAATAGTTCATTTCTTTCCTGACCTACGACTTCACCTAGGATTGCAACAGTTTGATTCATCGTTACATTGGGAAAGGGGATACCCATGATATTCGTTGATTGGCTCATGTTTCAATTCCTTTCTGCATCCTATTACATTGAACAAAACCTGTTATTTCATTCCAGTTTAGTATATCTGATCTTCTGGAAAAGGACTATATATGGGCGAAACCCGTTTTAGTAATGATATAAAAATTCCATGAGTGATAAATATCTTTATCGATATGACCTGTTGTCGCGTTTTTACAATACGGCCTTTGGGGTATAACGGTAGGATAGGAGTGCGAGGTGGGTAGATCGCGTGTCCAATACTTAAAGGGAGTGAGTCCATGGAACTGAAATATGAATTCTATATCAATGCAGGACTTGAAGATGTGTGGAATGCTCTAATATCACCAGACGGCACACGGAACAGCTTTTTCGGTAGTGAACTTCGCACTAATTTCCAACCAGGTCAGCCATTTGCTTATGTAGGGCCGGGTAATGATGGTGCGGAGACTGTACATGTGTACGGAGATATCTTGGAATTTGAACCACTGTCCAGACTTAGTTATCAAGAGCATCCTGGACCGTCGTACCATGCCAATCATGCCGATCTTCAATCCAGGGTGGTCTTCCAGTTGGAGACTGTGGGGGAGTGTACGAAGCTGACACTGATTAATGATCAATTTACAGATAACCATCCTTCCTTTGCGAATGCACAGAGCAGCTGGTGGATGATTCTAAGCAGCATCAAAACATGGGTGGAAACGGGGAAAACATTGAATTTTGGCTGGTAGCTGGTATGAGACATCATTTGAGATTAATTATCATAAAAAAATAAAAGCAATCTAATATAAGAACCGGTGCTGATTCAGCAATGGTTCTTGTTTTTTTATACAAATTTAAGACTATTGCTCTACATTTAATGTCTGATAATGTCGAAATATATATCATATGACCTAAGAGGAGAAATGAACATGTTTCGTAAACGTACTGAATCTACCAAACCAATTCGTATAGATGCACATCAAAAGTTACTGGAGTATAGTCGTAAACTCGTAGCAAATGCAGAAAAGGGCGATTATAACGCATGGATTGAAGATGGCATTGAATTTCCGGAAAATGATGAAATAGCTAGTAACATCAAAAAAGCAGTACATATGATGAAAGCACAAAACGAAGCCGTGGAAATGCGTCTTAGAATGCTGAATCAGGCAATGAATGTAGGATTATGGGAATCTGACATTGTTGCCGGTGATCCGCTGGATAACAATAATGTCGTGGCATTTTCGAATGAATTCCGCCAAATGTTAGGATTTGATAATTCCAAGGATTTCCCTAATACATTTGCAAGCTGGGCCAAATCGGTATATCCGGATGACAGACCCCAACTGGTGCAGGAGATTATGAGTCATGTGAATGACAGAAGAGCAACAACTGCCTATAATGTCATCAGCCGTATGATTACAAAAAGTGGAGAAATTCGCTGGTTCAGATGCCTTGGACAAGTCATCCGAAATCAGGCTGGCGTTCCGGTCAAACTTCTGGGCATCATGTTTGATATTCATGACGAGAAGAGCAAGTCTGATGAGCTGGAAGCACTCGTCACCCGATATGATCTTGTTAACCGTGCCTTGGTGGAGGCACCATGGGATATGACCGTTGTGGCTGGCGATGTGGTGAATCCGAATAATGAATTTTGGTGGTCACCCCAGTTCCGTAGAGAATTAGGGTTTAAAGACGAGCAGGATTTCCCGAATGTGTTCAGTAGCTGGAGCAGCAGACTTCATCCGGAGGACCATGATCGGACGATCAATGAATTCGCCAGACATATGAACGATTACAGTGGTCGTACCCCGTACGATCTGGATTATCGTCTGCAACGCAAAGACGGGGAGTATCGCTGGTATCACGCGGGTGGGGAGACCATTCGGGATCAGGATGGAGTACCGCTCCGTGTAGCTGGAACCATTCGAGATGTAACACATGAGAAGAATAAGGAACAGATCATGGAAGCCATGAATCTGAAAACCAAACAATTATCCGAGTCCATTGGCGAGATGGTACGTGGAATCAACTCAATCACCGATCAGGCACAGGATCTGGTTACTGCACAGGAGTTGTCTGCCGATGCAGCCATTCAAGTGAAGAGCAGTGCGGATGATACACAGAATATCACTGCGTTTATACGAGAGATTGCTAGTCAGACCAATCTGCTGGGGTTGAATGCAGCGATTGAAGCTGCACGTGCGGGAGAGCTGGGACTGGGATTTGGCGTCGTTGCGGGGGAAGTCCGGAAACTGGCTGATCACAGTTCAGAGGCCACAGTCAATATCGAAGACAGCATGCAGAAGATGAAAACACTGATTGATCAGATTCTTGAACATATCGGTAATATGTCTACGTTAACGCAAAATCAGGCTGCCCTGACACAGCAGGTGAATGCTTCAATGGATGAGATCAACACCATGTCACAGGATCTGGTTGATTACTCGCGAAATCTATAATCTTGAAGCCGTTTGTTGTAACATCACGATCATTGGCACACATCATCAACAAAAAAAATCCACCGGGATGCATTTCTGCCCTCGGTGGATTTTTTGCATATCTATATATAGCGAAGATGTATAGCTCCAGTTTCAGTTAGTGAATTTAGACTTGTTGAACTTTGATCAGGTTTGTATTACCGGATTGACCGATTGGAACACCAGCGGACAATACAATGATGTCGCCTTTTTCGATGTAACCTGTTTTGATTGCGTTACGTGTAGCGGACTCGAACATTTCATCCGTAGTGGTTACTTTGTCGCCCATAACCGGAATGACACCGGAGAGCAGGCAGATTTTCGCCAGTACTTCTTCATGTTGCGTAACTGCGATGATTGGCGCTTTTGGACGATATTTGGAGATCATACGTGCTGTGAATCCACTCTCAGTCGAAGTGATGATTGCTTTTGCATTCAGTACGAGGGAAGAACTTACTGCGCCCTGACTGATAACTTCAGTAATATCAGCGATCTGTTGAGCCGATTTTTGTGCGAATTGCTCTTTGTAATCGATCATTGTTTCAGCACGGCGTGCAACTGCAGCCATCGTGCGCACGGATTGTACCGGATATTTACCAGCAGCCGATTCACCGGACAACATCACAACGTCAGCACCTTGAAGTACAGCGTTAGCTACGTCACTTACCTCGGAACGAGTAGGGCGTGGGTTCACTTGCATGGACTCCAGCATGTGAGTAGCTACGATAACTGGTTTACCCGCACGGTTACATTTGTCGATCATTTCTTTTTGCATCATTGGCACATCTTCGATCGGTACTTCAACCCCGAGGTCTCCACGAGCAACCATGATACCGTCAGATGCTTCAATAATATCGTCCAGGTTCGTCATACCTTCCTGGTTTTCGATTTTGGAGATGATCTGTACGTGCTCTACACCGCGTTCTTTCAAAATGCTGCGGATTTCACGGATGTCGTCGCCTTTACGAACAAAGGATGCTGCGATAATTTCGATATCGTTTTCAATCCCAAATCCGATGTGCATAACGTCACGCTCGGTTACACCTGGCAATGTCGTTTTGATTCCTGGCAAGTTAACTCCTTTGCGTGGTTTGAGAATGCCGCCACTGATGATTTTACAATGGATATCGGATCCTTCCACAGACAGTACAGTCAGATCTACGAGACCATCATCGATGAGGATACGATCGCCAGGTTTCACAACGAGGTTCAGTTCTGGATAGTTTACCGAGATACGCTCAGCGTCACCGAGAATTTCTTCGGTAGTCAGGATCAGCTCTTTACCTGCTTGCAGATGGCAAGATGCTTCTTTCAGTTTGCCAATACGTACTTCAGGCCCTTTGATGTCCATCATGATCGGTACATAGGTGTTCAGTTCGGAAGCTGCTTTGCGGATATTGTTAATCCGTGTAACGTGATCTTCCAGTTCGCCATGAGCCATGTTCAGACGAGCAACAGTCATACCTTCCTGAATCATTACTTTCAGCAATTCGATTGAGTCACAAGCAGGTCCCATGGTACAAATAATTTTTGTTTTTAACATGCTAATTTCCTCCTCATATTTAAGCTTATATGTGTATTGTAGCGTTTTCTGTCGAATCAGGGTATGAACTATAGTACAATGATTAGAGTATAGTCCGATAATGAGGTGTGTTATGTTCACTCCACTTGAAGTACGGCATATTAATGGTGTTGGTTGGTACGAAGAAGCTGTGCAATCTCAACAAACCTGGCGACTTAGCTTGGTTACTTATGGAAAATGTGTATATTGGGTGAACGGTGATAAACAGATCATGGAAAAGGGGGAATTGCTCCTCATTCCAGGTGGCGTCCCATATTACGGCAAGAGTATTCCAACAGTAACGCACACACAGATTGTAATTCAATTGCAACGAAATCATTCAGAAACTCTACCTGCGCTCGAACGGTATGAGGCTTTGCGCCATAAACCTGGATGTTACGAACTGATCCATCAACGCATGAGCGCTATTCATCAACAATGGCAGGAGCGTCCGTCTTATTATGTCATGATGAGTCAAGCCTTATTGATGGAAGTGTTGATTTATATTAACAGGGAGTTAGATCGGGGAGTCATTACGCCGGAGAGACATAATCATGTTGAACGGATGAAGCGGTATATTGAGCGGCATTATCGGGAGAAAGTGACAAAGGAAGAACTCGGGGACGAGATCAACAAGACTCCCAATTATGCTGCTGCATTATTCAAAAGCATGACGAATCAGACCATCAGTCAGTATGTCCATGATCAGCGGATGAAACGAGCCATATACCTGCTCACGGAGTCACAACTCTCCATCCAGGAAATTGCCGAATTTCTAGGCTACCGGGACCTGTCTTATTTTTACCGCATATTTAAGCGTATAACGGGAAGTCCACCATCCGATCTGCTCCATGAACGCCCGCCTATAATATGAAACGTGTAGCCCAACCCTAATAAGTTCTTCTATATAAGTAGGTTTAATTAAATGAGTACAAAAAAAGAGGGCTCAGGCCCTCTTTTGCTGTATAACAGAATTATCATCCCACCTGCTACATATATAGATGCTGTTAAACATGACTGCTTGAATTAGATGCTGTGAGTGATTGCTTGCCCTTTTTTCGTGCCTGCCCAAGACGAAGAGCAAAGACATGTACAGTCCAATACGCGGCCTCCGCAAACAAAATGCCTCCGGCGATGTCCAGCAAGGAATGCTGCTTTACAAACACCGTTGAAGCAATAATCAACCACAGCCACACTGACCAAGAGATGCGTGCCAAAGGTTTGAAGTTCAAGTGTCTGTTAATCATAATAAACAGCAAGTAGCTGGTCAGAACGTGAACACTTGGGAAACAATTGAAAGGCGCATCGTTGGTATAGATAAACTGTACTAACACGCTGCTTAGATCGGTTCCGCCGATCACCGGGCGTGGCACATGAGTGGGGAACACCGCAAAACAGACATTGGCAGCCATCACCCCAATATTATAGGTAATTAACGTGCGCCAGAATAGCGACTTGTTTGTCAGACCCAGATAGAGAAATCCGAGATACAGAATGGGCATCCAACTAATGTATGGATAAATAAATTCTTTGATAAAAGGAATCTGTGTGTCAATCCAAGCATAATTGTAGAATACATCACTACCCGTGTTGCTACCTAAAAAAACGTAAATTGAGCCTTGGAGCGGTATGCACAGAATAGCCAGTAAATGCCCCCAGCGCTGAAAGAATGCTCTCATAGTATCCCCCTGATTTCATTATGCATTGTGAAACTATCGGTTAATGGATGCTTCATAGATATATGACGTTGAAGAGTCGCCGCACCCCTGCAGCTTTAAACTCTTGTAATACTATAATGGACAGATGAAGGTATAAGCCATACCTGATTTTAGGGGAAATGCAGTCAGGATAAGTCTCTTTTTTGTTACTTTTATATTTTTATCCATGATAGGAATATTCATTGTGCTCGTGATATGTTACAACTACATTGGCATATATGTTCATATAAAGACGAAAAAAAGCAAATGAAATGAGGTAGGCAAATGTATGGTTAACCCGCAATCCGAGCCAAAACATTCCTTTTCTGAGCGAAAACCTGTGCTCACCGTCGTGATTATTGAGCTACTTCTCCTGTTAGCCGTATTTGCTGCAGGGGCCATTGCCACGATAAAACAACTCGACTACACTTCTCCCGTGCTCATTTCCTTTACACCTATCGCAATTGTGCTGATCATCTATCTGACGTTAAGACGCAAGTGGGGAGAGACCGGATTTCGATCTTTGAGAAGTATCCCAGCTGGGCACGCAAAGTATTATATTCCACTACTCCTTGTACTGGGTACAATTTCTCTGAAAGGATTTGGAGAGCTGAGCTTGTCACGGGTGGTCTTTTTTATCTATTTTACCTTGCTCGTGGCCTTTGTTGAAGAAACGATCTATCGGGGGCTTATTTTCAAAACATTGCTTCGAAAAAGTGCAGTGGCCGCAGTCGTCACCTCCAGCATCTTGTTTTCAATTACACATTTGCTGAATGCATTGTCTGGTCAAAATATGACGGATACGATCATGCAATTGGTCTATGCGCTGCTTCTGGGAGCTGCACTGGCATTATTAATGCTGAAGAACGGAAATATCGTACCGCTTATTTTGTTTCATTTCATACATAATCTGATTCAATTCCTCGGGAATGACCTGGAGGACACAGGAACACTTCCCTATGATCTGTTTATACTTGCAGTACTGATTGCATATTGTGCCTGGTTAGTATGGAGCAATCGAACCCATTCGACGATTCCTTCCAATACAAGTGAGCAGGACAATACGGTTGTTCACTAAAGGTATTGCTTGGAAGTAGTATCCTAACGTTTCCCGTCAGCAGTGAGATCATGGTATACTTCAGTCTGGCGGGAAGACAGTTATGTTCGTGATACGAGGTCTGCCTATCCGTACATTAGATTCAAACAGTAGGTGATATAGTGGAGAAGACAGCACAAGGCGTAGCAGAATGGATGGTACAGGAGATTAAATTCACAGGAACACTTCATCAGGAAGCTGCCATAGAATATGTGAAGACCCATTTTGGCGAAGAGTTTGTTTTTGTGAACGAGAACGGCAATGCATCCTTGTCCAAGGAAGTGAAGAAGGCCTTCCGTAAGCTTCATCGTGGGCAGATCGCCTGGGATCGGGATGCATTTATGTGGGCATGGACCTAATGTGTTAAACTGTAATGATATGAATCATTGAATGTGTTGGATATGCATGTCAGAATATTATATAAAAAATGTATAAGATGGATTAGATCTGCATATCCTTTCATAAGACCGTACACAAGTGACCAGTCACATAAGCGTGATAAACCCTGTTGCCACGCGAGTTAATAACATGTATTTCCAAAGCTGTTTGAAAAGAAAATACAAAGATTTGCTTTTTGGCTGAAATGGAGTTATAATAAAAACAAGTTGTAGAGAGTGGAAAACCTAATTCATATATTGTAAAGGGCGATCACTTATAGGTTTATGACTGGTACCTTTTTCAATGTGTGAATTTTTATTTGCTTGCTGCAAAGAACAAAGGAACATGTTAATCTTTATTTGGAGGTGTAATTCACATGCAAAACGGAACAGTAAAATGGTTCAACGCTGATAAAGGCTTCGGTTTCATCGAAGTTGAAGGCGGAGAAGATGTATTCGTACACTTCAGCGCTATTACAGGCGAAGGCTTCAAAACGCTGGACGAAGGTCAACGCGTGCAATTTAAAATTGTACAAGGAAACCGTGGTCCTCAAGCAGAAGAAGTTGTAAAACTGTAATTAAAGCATAGCTGCCTTTAACATGTTATAATGGTAAAGGCAGCTTCTTTTTTTTGATTAGTTATATAAAAGTCGACCCAATAGTTGTCGAGGCAGAAGTTCGGTGGTACGTAAAACTTCCGCTAAGTGTAGGCTTCTGTGAAATAACGTCGGTTAGATGTTTTTCCATAACAAAGGGGGTAGAAGTCATGTATAATCGCAAAAAACCGTTGGAAGAGATTCCACAAGCTGATGCGGCAATCTGGGAATGTACGAGTGATACGTGCAAAGGATGGATGCGGGACAATTTTGCGTTTGATAACGTACCTACTTGTCCGATATGTGCTTCTGAGATGGTCAGCACGACTAGGATGCTACCATTGCTTGAGAATTCGAATAGTAATCTAAAAACGATGCCTAAAGGAAATCGGATTTAACATAGCTTACCCGCCTCTAACGAGGTGTTTTTTTTTTAAGATCAAATAGACACCCTCTGCGAAGGTAAGGGTATTAAATATGAAGTTCCCGGCATTCGTTTTAGCGAATGCCTTTTTTTGTCTCTTCATTTACAGAAAGTATACTGTAATTGACGTGTATCGTATGAAAAAGATAAAGACCCTTTTCGCTATAAGCAAAAAGGGTCTTTGTTATGCTACAAATTTACCATGATCAGATTTGAGTTTAGATGAACAGGAATGGCAGCAGGAACAGTGTTGCTACCAGAGCCAGTTCGATCCCTGCTCCATAGCCATAACCCCGACCGTATCCATATGGACCGTATGCCGAGGATTTAACTTTCTTTGATGCAACAGCGTTTTTCTTGCTGCCTTTTACCAACTGCTGTTTGGACTTGACTGAACATAGCCGTGGTCCCTCGAAACATCCGTTCAAATAAACTTTGCCATCACGACATTGGCTGAGTGTACCATACATATGCTTACCGTCTTTCATAACAAGACAAACGGAACGTCCAACGTGCGGAGAAACCGTTTCTTCACATACCCGATTAATTCTGTACATGCAAATCCTCCTCATTAGATGCGGTTGCCGCTTGAATTCAACGGTTTGTATATCATAGTAGAGCGAAGAGGAATTGGTATGGACGAGTACCCGGAAAATCGAATAGGGAGGAGCCGTTTTTAAGTCTGTTCCATACACTGGGAGAAGTGAGGAGGGGATGTTGCGTGGATTATCATGACATGCTAGCTCGTTTAGGGGAAGGGAGTGCCCATCCTGGAGGATTTTTGGCAACACTGAAGTTGCTTGATAGCTTATCTCTGCCATTGGGTAGTCATATTCTTGAGATAGGATGTGGCACTGGGAGGACTGCGTGTTACCTGGCTAAAAGTGGATATCAAGTAACAGCCATTGATCTTCATCGCAATATGTTGGATAAGGCAGTTCGGCGAGCAAGACGAGAGCGAGTGGATGTTCGATTTATTCAGGCTGATGTAACATCGTTGCCTTTCCCGGAAAACCATTTTGATATGGTATTTGTGGAGTCGGTTACGATCTTTACCCCATGGCGGAGTGCACTTAATGAGTATAGAAGAGTGTTGAAGCCCGTTGGACTTTTGGTAGATCGGGAGATGGTTCTATCCGGCCAGAAGACCGAATTGATGTTTCGCAGACTAAAGCAATTTTACGGTATACGAACCTTGGTAACGGCGACAACATGGAGAAAACGCCTAAAACAGTGTGGCTTCACTAAGATAGAGGTCAAAGAACATTCACGTTCTATGGGAAAATGGGGCGTAGATCATGATCCACATCGTGAGATCGATATGAATTGGTTCGAGGATGAACAAATGCAGCGAATGAGCCAGACCAATGATCGGTTGCTCGCGAAATACGGCAAAAAGTTGGGGTATGCCGTTTTTCAGGCCAGAGCACCGTTGGAGATCGAAAAGGAAAAATAGGAAAAAGGCAACTCCACAATAGTTGTGGGTTGCCTTTGGTTTGTTACAGACAGGACGTACTACAGCATATCATTATCGATAATGCGCCAGTGGTGTTTGAGCAGGGCTTCCAGTTGGTTCTTATCTTTGGCTCGAAAAGCACTTAAAATTTGTCGGTGCTCTTCATTAACTTCGAGCAGTACCTCAGATAGCTTTGGTTTATTATCACTAACATACGACTGCCGGATGAAGCTGTTCTTCAATGTGTTTAACATCTCGATGACTGTGGCGTTACCACATCGCTGAATGTACAGGTTATGAAACTGATATTGGTTCTTGTTGTAGGCAGCAAGATCGAGCTGGCTGATATCTTCATCCATTCGGACAACGAGAGTTTCCATTTCCAAAAGTTCAGAGGGTCTGAGATGGTCTGCTGCAAGTGTGGCAGCAAGTGCCTCCAGCACACCAATCGCTTGGGAAAACTCCAGTTTTTTGCCTGCATCAAAAGGAGTGACAATAAATCCCCTGCGTGGGATGTATTGCAGCAGATTGTCTGAAGCCAGCTGGAAGAGGGCCTCCCGAGTAGGTGTCCGACTGATGTCCAGCTTTTTGCATATTTCAGCCTCGTTGATCTTCTGGTTGGGAAGCAGCGTTCCGTCCTGAATCTTCTGGGCAATGTAATCGTATACGTGATCTTTCAAGGACCGGTATTTGGGTACCTCCATACCGAATCCTCCTTTCTATGTAAAGTTAATAATTAGATGGGTGTGAGGCCGTGCTGGGTGCGCCGTTCAGGAGTTTCAAGTTTTAATCATCTTAACACCGAGGGGGAAGTTGGGCAAGCAAACTTCATATTTCAGAGGATGTAAGTGTCGTGTTATATATATCACATTTTATGGAATTAGAGCGTATAAATGTTTAAATAATGATTGTGATAACTCAGAATGTTTGTTAGTATTACTTACATATAAGTCCATATATTGTCTTATGTATATTGTATACAAATTGATCTTTATGCTACTAATTCCAAAAATGAATAGGGGTATGATTTGTGAAAAAAGTACTATTGCCATTGATGCTGCTGTTACTGGTTGTAATCATGTCCGCATGTGGTCAAGAAAAAACGACAGGGAACGGATCAGATGCTACATCGTCTTCTGGAAGTAGTTCTGCGGAAAAAAAAGTAATTGTACTTGGGACCAGTGCGGACTATGCACCCTATGAGTTTCATAAGAACATTGATGGTAAAGATACTATCGTAGGTTTTGACATCGAGATTGCCAAGGCAATTGCGGCTGATCTCGGGGCTGAGCTGAAGATTGAGGATATGGACTTTGATGGCCTTCTTATGGCCCTGGGTACAGATAAGGTTGATTTTGTAATATCGGGTTTAACCCCTACCGAAGAACGAAAGAAAAATGTTGATTTTACTGATATCTACTATTACGCAGAGCAGGCTGTACTTGTTAGAGAAGGAGACGATGCGGCATTAAAGTCAGTGGATGATCTATCGGGTAAGCAGGTTGGTGTACAGAAGAGTTCCATTCAGGAAGGGATTGCTCAGGAAATAGAAGGAGCAAAGCTAACATCTCTGGCCAAAATACCTGAACTGATCTTGGAGCTGCAGACGGGGCGCGTAGAAGCGCTCATTTTGGAGAAACCGGTAGCTGAACAGTATGTGAAGAACCAGGAGGGGCTTGTTGTTGCGGGTGTGGAGATTGAACAGGCAGAAGATGAGGGTGGTTCGGCCATCGCGGTGAAGAAGGGTAATCAGAAGCTGCTGGATCAGATCAACACTACATTGGAAAAGCTCAAAACGAATGGAGATATTGAACGTTTCGTCGTCGAAGCTAATGAGATGCTGGGTGAATAAACCGGACGAGTGAGGGATATGCCGTGAATTTAGATTTTTCATTTCTATTAGATCATTGGCAGGATTATGCACGAAGCGCGTGGGTTACGCTTGAGCTTTCCTTTTTCGGTGTTCTGTTTGGGACGTTGCTTGGTGTGATCATGGCATTAATGCGATTATCCCGAATATGGCCAATTAAATTGGTGGCTTCGGCGTATATTGAACTCATTCGAGGCACGCCGATGCTGGTACAGATTCTTATTATCCATTATGGCCTGACAGTTGTAGGTGTGAACTTGCCGGCATTTATGTCGGGGGTGGTAGCTCTAACGATGAATAGTTCGGCTTATATGGCGGAGGTATTCAGGGCCGGGATTCAAGCGATTGATAAAGGGCAGACAGAGGCTTCGCGCTCCCTTGGCATGACTCATGGTATGACACTTCGCTATATTATACTTCCACAGGCCTTTCGTAACATGCTTCCAGCTATCGGTAATGAATTCATTATTATCATTAAAGATTCTTCGCTTGTCTCCATGATCGGCATCGCTGAAATTATATACACAGCCAGAACGATTCAGGGTGTTACGTTCCAGCCGCTTGCTCCGCTGCTTGTTGCCGCTGGCCTCTACTTTATAATCACATTTACACTGGCCAACTTGCTCTCTTGGTTGGAACGTAGACTGTCTGCTTCCCGATAACTATTGATGGAGGATTCGGTTCGAAGAAAGGCTGGGAGTAGGCTACTGTGGAAATAGTGGGATATAGTCGTAAATGGTGGTGGTATCGCATACATTGATATTGTATTTTGTATACAATATTTTGGAAAGGTGTTGGGTATGTATGTCAGATTCCAAAATGTTAATAGATTGGTCGGAGCGTTATGCTGCACCTAATTATCATCCACTCCCTATTGTGATTGAACAGGCGGAAGGGGTATGGGTGGAAGACCCAGAAGGCCGCCGTTATATGGATATGTTAAGTGCATACTCTGCATTGAATCATGGTCACAGACACCCTGTAATCATACAGGCGCTCAAGGATCAGGCGGATCGGGTCACGCTGACATCACGGGCATTCCACAGCAGCTCAGCTTCTCTATTTTATCAGAAACTCTCACAATTCACGGGGAAATCCAAGATTCTCGCCATGAATACAGGAGCGGAAGCGGTGGAGACTGCGGTAAAGGCGGTACGTAGATGGGCTTATCGTTGCAAAGGTGTACCGGAGAATCAAGCCGAAATTATCGTATGCTCTGGTAACTTTCATGGAAGAACTCTGACGGTTACGTCATTTTCTTCTTCAGCGGAGTATAAAAAAGATTTTGGACCGTTCACACCTGGATTCCGGATTATTCCCTATGGAGATATTGAGGCGCTGAAAAAGGCCATTACGCCAAATACGGCTGGTTTTCTTGTAGAGCCTATTCAGGGCGAAGCTGGAATCGTTATCCCGCCTGATGGATATTTGGCTGAAGCCTTTGCTCTGTGTAAGAACCAGAAGGTGTTGACTGTGGCTGATGAGATCCAGACCGGATTTGGAAGAACGGGTCGCCGTTTTGCCTCCGACTGGGAAGGGGTTGAGCCGGACATCTGGATTATGGGCAAAGCACTGGGGGGAGGGGTAATGCCAATCTCGGCTATCGCTGCTGATGCGAAGATACTGGATTTGTTTGAGCCGGGCTCTCATGGCTCTACGTTTGGAGGGAACCCACTCGCCTGCGCCGTGGCTATTGCGGCTCTGAATGTTCTTGAAGATGAGAAGCTTGCGGAGCGATCGGAGCGTCTGGGGAACTATTTTATGAAAAAGCTTCGTGATATTCGCAGTTCGGCCATCCGGGACATCCGGGGTAAGGGTTTATTTATTGGTGTTGAACTGCATGAATCAGCACGACCTTATTGTGAGCGATTGATGTCTGCGGGTCTACTGTGTAAAGAAACCCATGAAACAACCATTCGTTTTGCTCCACCGCTGACAATTGAAGAGTCCGAGATTAATTGGGCGCTGGAGAGAATTGAGCAGGTTCTGATCGATAATGAAGGAGCTGACCTACATGAAAAATGATGATGATGTCTATGGTGGAATAAAAGATACTTCTATTGTTGCGGATAATACGGATCAGAAAACTGCGCGGCGTAATGTAACCATCATTAAGGTTCCTTTTGGACTCGGGGGAGCAAGAGGCGGCGCGGAGTTGGGGCCGGATGAATTGATTACAGCTGGACTGAAGAGGGAGATCACGAGTCTTGGGCTAGTTCTTTCCAAAGAAGTACGAGTAGATTGTCCTTCCGAACCGGCTGCCCCTACTGAGCGGAATCGTGTAAAACACTTGAATGAGGTACGTCAGGTTAGTGAGAAGGTGTGTCATGAAGTGTCGACTGCGGTAGAAGAGGGGGTCTTTCCCCTTATACTTGGAGGAGATCATAGTGTGGCGATTGGCACTTTGGCCGGATTAACAGCCCACTATTCCAATTTGGGTGTGATCTGGTTTGATGCACATGCAGACTTGAATACGGAAGAACGCAGCTTGTCCGGTAATATGCATGGGATGAGTGTGGCTGCTTCCTTAGGGCATACTGCATACAATCTGTCGCACATTGTTGGAGCAGGCGCGTTTATTGATCCGTCCAACTTGGTCTATATTGGTCTACGTGATCTGGATGAGTATGAGAAAGAGCAGATTAAAGGATTGGGAATCCAAGCATTTACGATGCATGATATTGACCGTATGGGAATACAACAGGTTATTGAACAAGCGATAGCTACAGTGGGGAAAGGGACAGATGGTATTCATGTCAGCTTTGACATGGATTGTCTGGACCCGCGGGAAGCTCCAGGTGTAGGCACCCCAGTACCGGGTGGCTTGAATTACCGAGAGGCACATTACGCATTGGAGATACTTGCTTCCACCAATCAAGTTACGTCAATGGAGCTGGTTGAGGTGAATCCGTTGTTTGACCACAATAGACATACGGCAAGACTTGGTGTGGAACTAATCGCTTCTCTGCTGGGTAAGCGCATATTATAGGTACTAAGAAGCGAAGCGGAGTGTGTAAGCAGTGCCTAAGAAATGAGTTTCTTATTTATATAGAAGGAAAAGAAAGCTGGGATCTCCGAAAACCAGGGCTATCCACAATCAATTGTTCACTGCATCGCAGTGGAAGTGGCTTCCCTGGTTACGTTGAGTGGGTAATTATATAAGAAGCTGCCTAATGAGGATGCTTAGAATCATTTCTATAGTTCGGGAGCGCTTCAGATTACACATTGTGTCGATGGGGTAGGTGATTATCAATTTTCAAAAAAAGCTTGCAATGTAAAACTGTACATGATATATTCTAATTCCGGCCAAGAAAACACGAGATACACGGTGCGGCAAGCGAATGAAATGAGCTTCGAAAGAAACTTAAAAAAAGAGCTTGCAAAGTTGGTTCGGACATGATATTATATAAGAGTTGCTGAAGAGAAAGACGTTTGGTAACAAAACAAGTTTGATCTTTGAAAACTGAACAACGAGTGAGTAAACATTCTGCTTGCAGAATGAACGCGAAAGTTGAAACAAGCCTTGGCTTGGATCGACTGGAGCATAAATGAGATTTTTAATCTCGTCAGATTCAAAATGAGCTTATCGCTCTTTTCAATACTTTATTGGAGAGTTTGATCCTGGCTCAGGACGAACGCTGGCGGCATGCCTAATACATGCAAGTCGAGCGGAGTTGATAAGAAGCTTGCTTCTTTGATGCTTAGCGGCGGACGGGTGAGTAACACGTAGGCAACCTGCCCTCAAGTTTGGGACAACTACCGGAAACGGTAGCTAATACCGAATAGTTGTTTCCTTCGCCTGAAGGAAACTGGAAAGACGGAGCAATCTGTCACTTGGGGATGGGCCTGCGGCGCATTAGCTAGTTGGTGGGGTAACGGCTCACCAAGGCGACGATGCGTAGCCGACCTGAGAGGGTGATCGGCCACACTGGGACTGAGACACGGCCCAGACTCCTACGGGAGGCAGCAGTAGGGAATCTTCCGCAATGGGCGAAAGCCTGACGGAGCAATGCCGCGTGAGTGATGAAGGTTTTCGGATCGTAAAGCTCTGTTGCCAGGGAAGAACGCTTGGGAGAGTAACTGCTCTCAAGGTGACGGTACCTGAGAAGAAAGCCCCGGCTAACTACGTGCCAGCAGCCGCGGTAATACGTAGGGGGCAAGCGTTGTCCGGAATTATTGGGCGTAAAGCGCGCGCAGGCGGTCATTTAAGTCTGGTGTTTAATCCCGGGGCTCAACCCCGGATCGCACTGGAAACTGGGTGACTTGAGTGCAGAAGAGGAGAGTGGAATTCCACGTGTAGCGGTGAAATGCGTAGATATGTGGAGGAACACCAGTGGCGAAGGCGACTCTCTGGGCTGTAACTGACGCTGAGGCGCGAAAGCGTGGGGAGCAAACAGGATTAGATACCCTGGTAGTCCACGCCGTAAACGATGAGTGCTAGGTGTTAGGGGTTTCGATACCCTTGGTGCCGAAGTTAACACATTAAGCACTCCGCCTGGGGAGTACGGTCGCAAGACTGAAACTCAAAGGAATTGACGGGGACCCGCACAAGCAGTGGAGTATGTGGTTTAATTCGAAGCAACGCGAAGAACCTTACCAGGTCTTGACATCAGCATGACCGGGCTAGAGATAGTCCTTTCCTTCGGGACATGCTAGACAGGTGGTGCATGGTTGTCGTCAGCTCGTGTCGTGAGATGTTGGGTTAAGTCCCGCAACGAGCGCAACCCTTGATCTTAGTTGCCAGCATTTCGGATGGGCACTCTAAGGTGACTGCCGGTGACAAACCGGAGGAAGGTGGGGATGACGTCAAATCATCATGCCCCTTATGACCTGGGCTACACACGTACTACAATGGCCGGTACAACGGGCTGTGAAGCCGCGAGGTGGAACGAATCCTAAAAAGCCGGTCTCAGTTCGGATTGCAGGCTGCAACTCGCCTGCATGAAGTCGGAATTGCTAGTAATCGCGGATCAGCATGCCGCGGTGAATACGTTCCCGGGTCTTGTACACACCGCCCGTCACACCACGAGAGTTTATAACACCCGAAGTCGGTGGGGTAACCGCAAGGAGCCAGCCGCCGAAGGTGGGATAGATGATTGGGGTGAAGTCGTAACAAGGTAGCCGTATCGGAAGGTGCGGCTGGATCACCTCCTTTCTATGGAGAATCGTTTCCCGCGTGGAAACATTCAAATACGCAGCTTAGCTGCAAACTACTCACTCGTTGCTCAGTTTTGAGAGCTCAAACTCTCAAACAGCTTGCTTTTGCATGGAGCTTGTTCTTTGAAAACTAGATATCGAAACGAAAGTAAATGCGAATTAGAACATTCCTTTTTAGCTGAACTTGTGTATAACAAGTTTCAATAAAAACGGTAGATTGCACGTACGATGGTATCGAATGGGAGCGACTTTTGGCTTTGCGCAAGCAAAACAAGGGAAGCGAGCAGTCGAAACCGGAGCACGAGGTTAAGCTACTAAGAGCACACGGAGGATGCCTAGGCGCTAGGAGCCGATGAAGGACGTGGCGAACAACGAAACTGCCTCGGGGAGCTGTAAGCAAGCTTTGATCCGGGGGTGTCCGAATGGGGAAACCCAGCTGGGGTAATTTCCAGTTACTCATAACTGAATACATAGGTTATGTAGAGGCATACCAGGGGAACTGAAACATCTAAGTACCCTGAGGAAGAGAAAACAATAGTGATTCCGTCAGTAGCGGCGAGCGAACGCGGAGAAGCCCAAACCAAGGAGCTTGCTCTTTGGGGTTGTGGGACGTCTCACATGGAGTTACAAAGGAACCGGTTAAGCGAAGAGGTCTGGAAAGGCCCGCCAAAGAAGGTAAAAGCCCTGTAATTGAAAGTCTGTTCCCTCCGAGACGGATCCCGAGTAGTGCGGGGCACGTGAAACCCCGTATGAATCCGGCAGGACCATCTGCCAAGGCTAAATACTTCCTAGCGACCGATAGTGAAGCAGTACCGTGAGGGAAAGGTGAAAAGCACCCCGGAAGGGGAGTGAAATAGAACCTGAAACCGTGTGCTTACAAAAAGTCAGAGCCCGTTTTAGGGGTGATGGCGTGCCTTTTGTAGAATGAACCGGCGAGTTACGTTCCCGTGCAAGGTTAAGGTGAAGAGCCGGAGCCGCAGCGAAAGCGAGTCTGAATAGGGCGATGTAGTACGTGGACGTAGACCCGAAACCGGGTGATCTACCCCTGTCCAGGGTGAAGGTGCGGTAACACGCACTGGAGGCCCGAACCCACGCACGTTGAAAAGTGCGGGGATGAGGTGGGGGTAGCGGAGAAATTCCAATCGAACTCGGAGATAGCTGGTTCTCCCCGAAATAGCTTTAGGGCTAGCCTCGGAAAACAGAGTCGTGGAGGTAGAGCACTGATTGGGTGCGGGGCCCGCAAGGGTTACCAAGCTCAGTCAAACTCCGAATGCCATAGACTTACTTCCGGGAGTCAGACAGTGAGTGCTAAGATCCATTGTCAAAAGGGAAACAGCCCAGACCATCAGCTAAGGTCCCCAAGTGTGTGTTAAGTGGGAAAGGATGTGGAGTTGCACAGACAACCAGGATGTTGGCTTAGAAGCAGCCACCATTGAAAGAGTGCGTAATAGCTCACTGGTCGAGTGACTCTGCGCCGAAAATGTAACGGGGCTAAACACACCACCGAAGCTATGGCTTGATGCTTTGCATCAGGGGTAGGGGAGCGTTGTATAAGGGTTGAAGGTGTACCGTAAGGAGCGCTGGACATTATACAAGTGAGAATGCCGGTATGAGTAACGAAAAGATCAGTGAGAATCTGATCCGCCGAAAGCCTAAGGGTTCCTGAGGAAGGCTCGTCCGCTCAGGGTAAGTCGGGACCTAAGGCGAGGCCGAAAGGCGTAGTCGAAGGACAACAGGTCGAAATTCCTGTACCACCGTAAGCCGTTATGAGCAATGGGGGGACGCAGTAGGGTAGTGACGCGGACTGATGGATGTCCGTCTAAGCAGTAAGGCTGATGTGTAGGCAAATCCGCACATCGTAAGGCTGAGCTGTGATGGGGAGCGAAAATTGTAGTAGCGAAGGTCATGATCTCACACTGCCAAGAAAAGCCTCTAGCCAGGTGAAGGTGCCCGTACCGCAAACCGACACAGGTAGGCGAGAAGAGTATTCTAAGGCGCGCGGAAGAACTCTCGTTAAGGAACTCGGCAAAATGACCCCGTAACTTCGGGAGAAGGGGTGCCCCGGTAGTGTGAATAGCACGAGGGGGCCGCAGTGAAAAGGCCCAAGCGACTGTTTAGCAAAAACACAGGTCTGTGCGAAGCCGTAAGGCGAAGTATACGGGCTGACGCCTGCCCGGTGCTGGAAGGTTAAGGGGAGTGGTTAGGAGCAATCCGAAGCTGTGAACCGAAGCCCCAGTAAACGGCGGCCGTAACTATAACGGTCCTAAGGTAGCGAAATTCCTTGTCAGGTAAATTCTGACCCGCACGAATGGCGTAACGACTTGGGCGCTGTCTCAACGAGAGATCCGGTGAAATTTTAATACCTGTGAAGATGCAGGTTACCCGCGACAAGACGGAAAGACCCCATGGAGCTTTACTGCAGCTTGATATTGAATTTGGGTACGATCTGTACAGGATAGGTGGGAGCCTTTGAAACGGGAGCGCAAGCTTCCGTGGAGGCAACGTTGGGATACCACCCTGATCGTATCTAGGTTCTAACCTGGTACCGTAATCCGGTGCGGGGACAGTGTCAGGTGGGCAGTTTGACTGGGGCGGTCGCCTCCTAAAGAGTAACGGAGGCGCCCAAAGGTTCCCTCAGAATGGTTGGAAATCATTCGAAGAGTGCAAAGGCATAAGGGAGCTTGACTGCGAGACCTACAAGTCGAGCAGGGACGAAAGTCGGGCTTAGTGATCCGGTGGTACCGCATGGAAGGGCCATCGCTCAACGGATAAAAGCTACCCTGGGGATAACAGGCTTATCTCCCCCAAGAGTCCACATCGACGGGGAGGTTTGGCACCTCGATGTCGGCTCATCGCATCCTGGGGCTGAAGTAGGTCCCAAGGGTTGGGCTGTTCGCCCATTAAAGCGGTACGCGAGCTGGGTTCAGAACGTCGTGAGACAGTTCGGTCCCTATCTGTCGTGGGCGTAGGAAATTTGAGAGGAGCTGTCCTTAGTACGAGAGGACCGGGATGGACGTACCGCTGGTGTACCAGTTGTTCCGCCAGGAGCACCGCTGGGTAGCTATGTACGGACGGGATAAACGCTGAAAGCATCTAAGCGTGAAGCCCCCCTCAAGATGAGATTTCCCAGTATGTAAGACCCCTTGAAGACGACGAGGTAGATAGGCTGGGGGTGGAAGTGCAGCAATGCATGGAGCTGACCAGTACTAATCGGTCGAGGGCTTATCCAATAGCAAGTCTAATTCGCATACTTTCGTTTCGAATCTAGTTTTCAGAGAACAACAACTCTGAAATGTAAGCTATGCGTTTGGTGGCGATGGCGGAGGGGTTCCACACGTACCCATCCCGAACACGACCGTTAAGCCCTCTAGCGCCGATGGTACTTGGACCGCAGGGTCCTGGGAGAGTAGGACGCCGCCAAGCGATTTCCCTTTGGGGTATTTTTTTTGCCCCCCTTGCCAAGGAATAAGGGATATATATTAGGGCCCTTAGCTCAGTTGGTTAGAGCGCACCTCTGATAAGGGTGAGGCCGGTGGTTCGAGTCCACCAGGGCCCATAGCAAGACCACAACAAAAAAAACCAGAGTATGGGGCCATAGCTCAGCTGGGAGAGCGCCTGCCTTGCAAGCAGGAGGTCAGCGGTTCGATCCCGCTTGGCTCCACCATTCCCTGATAGCTCAGTTGGTAGAGCACTCGACTGTTAATCGAGTTGTCACAGGTTCGAGCCCTGTTCGGGGAGCCATATGGAGAGGTGTCCGAGCTGGCCGAAGGAGCACGATTGGAAATCGTGTAGGCGTCACAAGCGTCTCGAGGGTTCGAATCCCTCTCTCTCCGCCAGATAATTTTTTTAGCAAGGCCCGTTGGTCAAGGGGTTAAGACACCTCCCTTTCACGGAGGTAACAGGGGTTCGAATCCCCTACGGGTCATAGCAATACCTATTGCTTTAACAAGGGATGAGAATCCCAAAGGTTCGTCGGAGGATATACCTCGTGAGCAGCTGCTTCGCAGTCTCGAACGAAGTGAGAGTATCCCCTACGGGTCATATTATGGAGGCTTAGCTCAGCTGGGAGAGCATCTGCCTTACAAGCAGAGGGTCGGGGGTTCGATCCCCTCAGCCTCCACCATATTATCTTTTAACGACGCGGGGTGGAGCAGCCCGGTAGCTCGTCGGGCTCATAACCCGAAGGCCGCAGGTTCAAATCCTGCCCCCGCAATTCACTTTCCTTGAGAAAGTATTATGGAACCGTGGTGTAGTTGGCCTAACATGCCTGCCTGTCACGCAGGAGATCGCGGGTTCGAATCCCGTCGGTTCCGCCATTTTTAATTAAATATACACCATGCCGGTGTAGCTCAACTGGTAGAGCAACTGACTTGTAATCAGTAGGTTGGGGGTTCAAGTCCTCTCGCCGGCACCATTTTTAGTACTTACATCTGAATTTGTAATTGAATGTATATTATAGATGCAGTTGTTAATACTAAGATACTCTTAGTGGATGAATGGCTTACTCTATGGCGATCGTGGCGAAGTGGTTAACGCACCGGTTTGTGGATCCGGCATTCGGGGGTTCAATTCCCCTCGATCGCCCCATGATTTTTTTAATGGGGATTAGCCAAGCGGTAAGGCAACGGACTTTGACTCCGTCATGCATAGGTTCAAATCCTATATCCCCAGCCATTTCATTATTTTGAGTCATTAGCTCAGTTGGTAGAGCACCTGACTTTTAATCAGGGTGTCGAAGGTTCGAGCCCTTCATGACTCACCATTATATTTTGCGGTCGTGGCGGAATTGGCAGACGCGCACGGTTCAGGTCCGTGTGGGCTAACCCCCCGTGGAGGTTCGAGTCCTCTCGACCGCACCATATGTTTTGCGGAAGTGGCTCAGCGGTAGAGCATCGCCTTGCCAAGGCGAGGGTCGCGGGTTCGATTCCCGTCTTCCGCTCCATATTTGCGCCCTTAGCTCAGCTGGATAGAGCGTTTGACTACGAATCAAAAGGCCGGGAGTTCGAATCTCTCAGGGCGCGCCATTATTTTCATAAGTATCGGGATGTAGCTCAGCTTGGTAGAGCACCTGGTTTGGGACCAGGGGGTCGCATGTTCAAATCGTGTCATCCCGATTTTTTTTATTATGCGGGTGTAGTTCAATGGTAGAACTTTAGCCTTCCAAGCTAATAGCGTGGGTTCGATTCCCATCACCCGCTTCCTAGATATATTGAAAGAGCCCTTGCTTATTGCAGGGGCTCTTTTTGTATTAGTCATTTACACTCTTAATTAGTGAACTCTAAATTAGCTTACTGTATAAGTATCTTAATTCACTTAATTCAAGGAACGACAAAAGCTCCGCTTTCTACGATGAACGCAGGAAGAGGAGCTTGTGATGTTTCATTAGTACGATGACGAATAATTAGTATCTTTCAAGAATCGTCTGTGTCTTCAAGCCATCGGCCGGAATCAGCCAGTTGTTGTTCTCCAGCAATTGCAGCAGTTGGGTACGCAGCCCCGATACGGCTACAGCATCATCGGTTTTGAAAGAGACCTCTACGATATTTTCAGTACCTGTACCTGCTGCATTACGGATCGGCCATACTTCGAGTGTAAGTTCTTGACCATTCCATGTACCTTCATAACGTTGGAATGTGATCGGGCCATATGCACGGGATTGCGTCAGCTGCTGCTTGCCCCAGTTGGAGGCAGACCAGTTTTTCAATTTGCCAGGGAGCTTGTCCAGTAACATGTTCAAGGCTTCTTGCTCTGAAGGAAGTTGAACACCTGTTGCGTTGTTATCGACCTTTTTCGTGTTGGAGAAGCTTAGTGTTTGTTTGCCATATCCCCAATCGATCTCAGCCTCGTAATTATCATCCGATTTATCGAATCCTTCTTGGTTAGCCAATGTCAGCGCTGCGTTGATATCACCATTGATGACAGGGTATCGTTTTTTGTAGGTCAGTTCGTAGTTGTTTTTATCATCCTTCTTGCGAAAACGAACATTCCATCCTTGCTCATCCAGTCCGAGCGCATTGGTGTCAAAGTACTCTACGTTAATGTTTCTTGGCGTGGAACTCAGGCCGAGGGTCTGAATGACTTCACTGCGTGGTGTCCCATCTGTATTCAATACGAGTTCCGGCTTGGCTAGAAACTTTACTTCATAAGCAGGAACAGCATTGGCAGCAGCTGAAGCCTGGGGTGCTCCCAGAAACGTCAATCCACTTCCCAATGTTACGATGCTCAGCATGAATGAGGCAGTTACCTTTTTCCACTTTTTCAAAACCAATCACTCTCCTAATCTGGATTAACGTACAGCTCCCACTTTATCGTCCGAGTATCTGAACGCGATTAACGGGGAACGCACATTGCGTTAACCCTGCATAGATTTGATGAATGGCAAACGATAGTTTATAGAGGATCAGGGGAATTCGCTATGGAAACAGGGAAGCCGTAGCTCACCTCTCGCAGCACTTCTTTGAAGCGATTTACTTGAACTGAAGGATGGCGGTCCTTGTTATGTACGGTATATATATGGCGCGGTGCCTGCTCTCCCGGAATGGGAAGAACCTGAATGAGCCCGTGCTGCTCCTCCCACTGTACTGCCATTCGTGACATGAACGAGACATGCCCCCTAATTAACACAAGCTGTTTGATGGCTTCCAGGGAATCCATCTCCACCGTACTCCTCAAACGAATGTCATGTTGCGCGAGCCATTGGTTGGTTAGTCGCCGAGTACTGGATTCGTTGCCATGTAGGGCAAATGGGATCTGAGCAATATGCTCAGGCGTCAATGGTTCCTTCTGGGCCAACCCATGCTGTGGAGAGCAGATTAATACCAAGTCATCCTCACATAACGTCTCAGCTTGCAGCGCGGGTCCGACAAACGGCTCAGAAGAGATCACCCCCAGATCAATCTGATGCCGAATTAACATCTCGCGAATAACGGGTGATGGTTTGACGGATAAGACGATACGAATGCCAGGGAATTCTTGAGAAAAGGTATTGAGTATAGCGGGCAGCAGATATGTAGCTGGTACATAGCTTGCCCCAATGTGCAGAGTGCCCCGATATAGACTGTCATATTCTTTTACTACCCGCCTTGCCTCTTGGGTCAGGGCATTGATTTTGACGGAATAGTGGAGCAGGGCTTGTCCGGCCTCGGTTAGAAAGGTCTTTCCGCTGCGCGATTCGAATAATCGCACGCCCATCTCTTCCTCCAATGACTTCATATGAAATGTAACGGTTGGTTGTTTGATCCCCAGTAACTCTGCCACGCTTGTCATGTGATGATGCTTATCGATTAGTTCAACAATTTGCAGTTTGATCAGATTCAATGTCCCAACACTCCTCTCACTTCTACTAACCCCAATATATAAGATGATCTAATATTTTTCATAAAGACGGAGAGTACAGAACCAATCTGAAGAAGCGAAGCCAAAAGCTTTCTGGAAGAAAGCTACTTCGGAAGCATATGCTTCGCCTTTATCCCCGGATTTCTCCCTTTAAAAAGGGAGTATAAGAAATCTGGGGATAACAGCGATCGGAAGATGGTGCTGTAATCGAAGCGAAAACATGAAAATTAATTTAGTTCACCTACTATAGATTTAATCTATGAACATCAACAGAATTCATCTAAAAAGTTAATTCCAATTTTACATACAAGACATACAACTCGCGAAAGCGGACGTTAGACTGAGAACAGTGCAAGAGATGAAGTAACAAAAGAGATCAAGTAACTGAAGACAGGCAGGGATGCTTATGAAATTAGAGATAACGGGAATTCAAAAATCATTTAATCAAACACCCGCACTGTTGCCGACAGATCTAACGCTTGAACATGGCAAGTTCACGACACTGCTTGGCCCATCAGGCTGTGGCAAAACAACACTACTCCGCATGTTGGCCGGGCTGGAACAGCCGGATGCGGGGGAGATACGTGCAGATGGTGAGTATATCTACTCTGCGGCGAAGCGGATTGATATACCAACACACAAGCGTAATCTGGGCATGGTGTTTCAGGATTTTGCATTATGGCCGCATATGACCGTATATGAAAATGTAGCGTTTGGCCTAAAGGCCGGAAAACAGAAAGCCGATCTTCGGCAAAAGGTGAACGAAGCCCTTGGTATGGTTCGCCTGCAAGGCATGGAAGATCGATATCCTCATCAGCTGTCTGGTGGACAGCAGCAACGGGTTGCTTTTGCCAGAGCCGTAGCCGTCAGACCTGGTGTGATCCTGTTCGATGAGCCACTAAGCGCATTGGATGCTGTACTCCGGGAAGAGATGCGGATTGAGATGATGTCCTTAGTACGGGATATGGGACTGACTGCGCTGTACGTCACGCATGATCAGATTGAAGCGATGTCGATGTCGGATGAGATTGTGGTGATGCAGAAGGGGCGGATATTGCAAAAAGGAAGCCCGGAAACGATCTACTCGGCGCCAAGTGATCCGTATGTCGCTTCGTTTATCGGAAAGTCCAACTGGCTCACGCCTAATCAATCGATGGTGCGTCCAGAGCATGTCACCTGGAACAAAACAGGTCATGACGATCTGTGTTATCCGGGAACTGTACTCAGCGTCAGCTATGTAGGTGAACGCTATGAAGTGCGGGTGCAGATGGAAGGGCTCGGCGTATGGACAGCCTATATGAACCATAGAGTACGCGTAGGCGAGAAGGCTCAGCTCTATGTTGCTCCCGAGTGGATATGCCGCATGGATGGACAGGATGTCGAAACAGTGAATCACCGTGAAGTGATCGCAGCAGCTAATTAGGGATGAATTGATGTGTGAATGCAATCAAAAGCACTACAGATTGAACAACTTAATCGGAAACCAGGGGAGATGGATGAATATGTTGGGGATGAAAACACGGAAAAAGAGTGCAATGCTGTTATTAACTGCGGTAATGAGTATCAGTTTGTTCGGATGTAGTACGGGGAACACAACCACAGGCAATGCGGCACAACCCGCAAGTGAGGGAAACACAGCAGCGGCGGCGGAAACAACGAAACCGGCTGGCGGCAAGTTGGTATTGTACAGTGCTGGCCCACAGAAACTGGCCGATAACATCGTGAGTGGATTTACAGACAAAACAGGGATCGAAGTTGAAATGTTCCAGGGAACAACAGGCAAAATCCTGGCTCGTATGGAAGCTGAGAAATCCAATCCGGTAGCAGACGTTGTAATCCTGGCCTCCTTGCCTTCAGCACAGGCTTTGAAAGCCGATGGTTTGACGATGCCTTACCCCGAAGCAGCCAATGCGGACAAGCTGAACAAGGACTGGTCGGATGCAGAAGGCAACTATTTTAGCAGCAGTGCTTCCGCACTGGGTATTGTGTATAACACCAAACTGGTATCTACCCCGCCAACAAGTTGGGCAGATCTTGCTACGCCTGCGTGGAAAGATGCCGTGAACATTCCCGACCCTACATTATCAGGCTCAGCACTCGACTTCATCACAGGATACCTGAGTGCGAATGGTGAAAAAGGATGGGACCTGCTCAGTGCCTATAAAGCCAATGGTGTAGCGATGGCGGGAGCCAATCAGGAGGCACTTGATCCCGTTATTACAGGTGCCAAAAGCATCGTAGCCGCAGGTGTGGACTACATGGCGTATTCCTCCAAGGCAAAAGGTGAACCACTGGATATCGTATATCCGGAAGAAGGCACGGTAATCAGTCCAAGACCGGCAGCAATTCTAAAATCCAGTCCGAATGTAGAGAATGCCAAAGCGTTCATTGACTACTTGTTGTCTGACGAAGCACAGAAGCTTGTTACAGATGCTTATCTAATCCCGGGCCGCGAAGATATTGAAGCGACTAACCGTGCCAATGTGAAGGATATCCCACAACTTAAAGTGGATTGGAACTGGATGAGCGAACATGGCGAAGAGACAGCAGCGCGTTTTTCCGAGACGTTTAAATAAGAGTACTTTTGCATAAATCCAAAGAACGTCTTTCAATAAGCAAGGTATAGATCGAAATACTTCATTCTATTCGTCTAAATCATACCTGCTGTCTGTGGAAAGTCATGTGAGGTGAACGTAGTGAAACCTGTTGTTATGGACAACAACCGTATTTTTCGGAGAGTGGGCGTGATTCTGGCCCTCTTTCTGCTGACCATAAGTATTGGCGTGCCGCTCTTGCTGATTTTCTGGCAAAGTGTCTATGTGGACGGACAATGGGACTGGATGGCACCGATTCGCACGATTACGGGACATCATCTGTCGGGTGTACTGCTGAATTCCGTCTGGCTTGGCATCTGCGTGGTGGCGGTAACCACGCTGCTGGCGCTGCCGCTGGCCTGGATGATGGCGAAGACCCGCATGGGTGAGCATCGCTGGGTGGATGTCATCCTGATGATTCCATTCATGACCCCGCCGTATATCGGCTCGATGGGCTGGATTCTTTTTATGCAAAAAGGGGGGTATCTCCAGCAGTGGGTACCCTCATCTGTAGGCTGGAGTGAGCTTTTCTTCAGCTTCTGGGGCATGGTGCTCATCATGAGCCTGCACCTGTTCCCATTCCTGTATCTGCTGCTTCGTGATGCATTGATCCGCATCGGCGGAAATCTGGAAGAAGCGGGGGCTGTGCACGGTGCACGTGCAGGGTACCGTTTCAGACGCATTATTTTACCCTTATTGTTGTCGTCCTACGGCATGGGGATCATGCTGGTCTTTGTCAAAACGATTGCGGAATTCGGTACACCGGCAACCTTCGGGCGCAAGATTGGCTATTATGTCATGACCTCTGAAATTCATAAGTACATCTCCAGTTGGCCGATTGATTTCGGCAAGGCGACTTCGCTGGCATCTGTGCTGCTGTCCGTCTGTCTGGTGATGTGGTATATGCAGTCTGCCATGAGCCGGAAGTTCACGTATCGTCTGGTGGGTGGTAAAGGGCAACGTTCGAAGCGATATTCTCTACGCGGCGGAGCCGGATGGTTGTGCGGGGTGTATCTTGCGATCCTGTTGATCCTGTCGGTAGGTATCCCGTATTTCTCCATCATTGCCGCTTCGACCATGAAGCTGCGGGGATCGGGAATTGCTTTTGATAATCTCACCTTGGATCATTACAAAGAGCTCTTATCTTGGGGATCAGTGAGTATGAAGGCCATCGGGAACAGTCTCGGTCTATCCCTCGCGGCTTCAACCGTTGCTGTTGTTATTGGTACGGGTTTTGCGCTCGCGATCGGCAGATCATCTTCATTCATGCAGCGTGTGATTGACTTGTTCAGTCTGTTGCCTAATACGGTGCCGGGTATCGTGATGGTAGTGGGTCTGATTCTCTTCTGGAACTCACCCTGGATGCCTGTCACGTTGTATAACACCTATGGCATGGTTGTTCTCACGTACGTTGTTCTCTTCTTGCCTTACACCGTGCAGTATGTAAAATCGAGCTTTACCCAGATTGACGGAACATTGTTCCAGGCTGGGCAAGTGTTTGGGGGGAAGCCGCTGTATATTCTGCGGCGAATCCTGATCCCATTGATTCTGCCCGGCATGCTGGCGGGCTGGATGATGACCTTTACGATTGCTACCCGAGAGCTGGTAGGTTCGTTGTTGATTCTCCCGCCGTCCATGCAGACGTCGGCGACGTATATTTTTGCCCAGTTTGAACAAGGTCAGGTATCACTCGGAATGGCGATGGCCGTTGTGACTGTAGGCATGACGGTGCTCATGCTGCTTGGAATCGAACTGCTGAATTCAAAGAGAAAGTGGAATGCATCATGATCAAACTGAACGTATGGGGCGGTGCAGGCGAACATGGACGTTCCGCCTATCTCCTGAGCGGGAGCCGGTTTCGCATTTTGCTGGATTGTGGTGTCAAAAAAGAAGGCACGGGCCAGTATCCGCTGATTGAGCCGGAGATTGTACCACAACTGGACGCGGTCCTCTTGTCTCACGCCCATGAGGATCATTCGGTCGCTATCCCTTTGCTGTATAAGATGGGCTACCAGGGTGAAGTGTGGACGACAAGGGAGACGAGGGAGCAGCTGGGTACGTATTTTCGGGCATGGCGCAGCAGCATGGAACGTGCAGGACATGTAATACCATATGATAAAGCTGATGAGCAGCGTATTCGATACAGGTTTCTGGAAAACGAAGCAGACCGGGGCCATTGGTTTGAAATCATACCTGGGGTGGCGGCAGTCTGGGGGCGTAGCGGGCATCTGGCGGGTTCGGTCTGGTTCGGTCTGGAGATGGAGGGCAAGCGGATTCTGTACTCCGGTGATTATACGTCCGAGTCCATGCTTCTACAGGATGACGATGTGGCTGACGGATTCCGGTGGGCAGACCTGAATCGCGATAGCTGTGTATGGGTTGTTCCTGCTCCGGTTCAAAGCCTTCAGGATATGTCCAACTCCAACGCGCCCAATGTAAAAACGGATGCGAACAGCGAACAGGTCAGCGAAATGGTACTTGGTCAAGCTATGGGACAGATACTGGTTGATCAATCAGCATATGCTCAGACCCTTGCTGATACAGGATCTACCGGATCAGAGACAGCACTAGGCTCATCTGCATTGTTACACAGCCACAACCTTACCGAACAAATGCACATGAGAGAGCGTATGGATGCCATAGCATCCATGTCTGACTCATCCCAGGTTAAGCTTGATCTGGCGATCGTAGATGCTGCCTATGGTACGGACCAGGATACGCAGGCCGATAAACTGCAGCAACTGGAGAGCGCGATCAGCAGTACGCTTGCTCGGGGTGGCAAGGTTTTATTGCCTATGCCTGCGGTGGGCCGCGGCCAGGAGATTATTCTGTGGGCGCAGCAATGTTTTCAGGACATCCCCATGATTGTGGAACAGAAACTGGTGCATGGGATGACACAGTTACATCGTGTTCCCTATTGGCTCAGGACGGAAGAGCGGATTGGGGAAGTTTCGCCTGCGGACAGCATCGATCATTTTCTGAGCGGAGAAGGTTGGGCAAAGACATCTACCGAAGAAGAGCGTCTGCAGTTGCTGGAACAACATCATGTTTCCCTCTGGTTTGTGCCGGACGGCATGATGCAGTCCTCGCTTGCACGTTGGTACTATGAGAAATGGGCATCGGATGAGAAAAATCTGATTCTGCTCACCGGGCATGTTGCCGCCGGAACATTTGCCGATGAGTTATTGAAAAATCCAGAGGCACATGGCGAATGTGAAGTTAGGAAATTGCGTTACAAAGTTCATCAGGGTTGGAGGGATGTGGAGCAGATGTTGGGCCGGATATCGGCACGGCATACCGTGCTTGTGCATACTGACCTTGCGGAGACGGAACGGTTGAGACAAGGTTTGCTTGATGAATATTCATCTGCGCAAGCTGATATCCAGGCGTTGTCTCCAGGAGATGAGTTATCCTTTTAATAGTTGCACATCTGATTTTAGTACATCCGAGGCGCCTTTGTGCGCCTCTTTTTGTCTTTTCAATTGAAATGTATTGGAAGATAGGCATGTCTTATTGAATCGATATATTACCTGATTTGGTGCGGATATGGACTTGATATTTCCCTTGCCCTGTAGTGCCTTTGGAGGTGTGTTTGTTATCACTAATCTGCTGCAAGTCGAAGGAGTGAGAACGTCTTCCACTTCGAGATTCCATGGTCCAGTTCACATTCGGATTTTCTTCCATTACGTTCAGTGTTATATTACCGCTCGTTGAAACAAGGTGAATGTTGGAGAGAATACGGTCCGCATTTATGTCAATCGAGCCACTAGTCCCGTTAACCCACAAGTTGGATTGGATATGGTTGATCTGGACTTTTCCGGATGAACTGTTAATACGCAAATCACCTTCATAATGAAGTGGGACTCTAACCGTGATTACAGGTGTGTTCGCCAGATTAAAGATCCGAACCATATGTTTACTTGCAGAGATCCTTACGTCTCTGTGTCCGCGGACCATATTAAAAACGGGTTTATGATCATATGCGTTACTTGATACTTCCAGAGAGGTAATATCGGGTACAGTCTCCACGGTTATTGGAGTACTCCCATTATCTATTGAGATGAGGTCAATGGAATTCAGGGATGCCTTTTGTGTGTCGGTAATGGCGCTACTGGATAAGCTACAGGATGTTAAAACAAAGAGCAGACAGAAGCATAAGGAAATAACTTTTGTCATCAGATCACCTCCGGTATGAATTTGAATTTTGTATGACTTCATGTTATATGATGACGTAACGTCAGGATCAAGGTGTTTTCCGAAAAAAAAGGGGTTGAAGTTGACGTAACGTCATTATGTATAATGGTCACGAATTCAGTTATATAGGGCAAAGGAGGGTAATAATCATGAAAACGGAAGATATTTTCATATATAGTTGCGTTATTATCGGGGCAGGTATAGGACTAATCATGAATCATGTATTTCCAGGTGTGTTAATTGGGCTGGGGGTAGGCTATCTGTTGAAATATACGATGATAGACGGGAAAAAGAAAAATGATATATGAGCTGTAGGAGGTGTATAACGCATTGTATATTCATATTCATGAACTCGCGCACAGAACGGGAATGACAGTGAGAACATTACGATATTACGACTCGATCGACCTCTTAAGTCCTTCCTCCAAAACGGAAGGGGGGCACAGATTATATGTAGAAGACGATTTAAAGAAGCTACAGCAGATTCAATTTTTCAAAAATATGGGCTACTCGCTAAAAGAAATTCGGGAGATGCTCACCGATGAGTCATGGAATTGGGAACAGTCTCTAAGGAATCAACTTTCCTATATTATAGAAGAACAACAGCGGTTGAATTCTATGGCCTCATCTCTGAGAGAAATGTTAAACAGCCTTATAATGGAGCAAGGTAATAAGCAAGATACGCTTGAGAAGCTGATTCAGCTCTCCAAGCCAAATATGGACAGGCTACGATCATATAAAGAAAACAGCTTTAGCCATGATGAGCTGGAATTATGGGAGAAACTGCCCCGTATGCAAGGTAATGATCCCGATTCTCTGGAATGGATTGCACTGATTGGCCAGTTGAAAAGTCAGATGAATAATGCCCCTAATGACGATAAAGTCCAGAATGTAATTCGTCGTATGCTGGAGAAGCAGCAGGAACAGTTTGGGGGAGAGGACGCTTTTTTGGATAAACTGTGGGATGCCAGAAAATCTACTCAAGCATCCAATGAGCTTGGATTTTATCCGTTGGAGCCAGAACTGCTCAATTACATGGAAGCGGCTTATGATATTTTTATGGAGAACAAGAGTGGACCTACTCATGAAGGCTGAATTACTGTTTTATATTGGGGGACTTGCACTACTGGATACATTAAGTCCTGCGCTGATCGGTGTAACGTTATATTTAATGATTCAAGAGAACCGGCGTTTTGGCTCACGGCTCATGATCTACGTAGTGACCGTCATGTTTTTATACTTGGTTCTGGGCGGTTTACTGATGGTAGGATTGGAGCTGTTACAAGCAATCTTCACGTCATTTTTTCAACATAAAGTTGTGAGCTGGGCCCTTTTGATCGTAGGAGGAATACTCTTTACAGGGAGTTTCTGGGTCAAACCGAAGGCAGGTGGAAGAAAGAAATATCAAGTTCCCCGTTCCACGGGGTTCAAGGGATTACTTGTCATGGGCATCTCTACATTTTTGTTGGAAGCAGGAACCGCTCTTCCCTATTATACTGCGGTAAGTCTGATGATCACGGAGGGACTTCCAATAACGGGATGGATACTCATTCTTATTGGATATAATCTAATCATGATCACGCCACCCCTTGTGATCTATGTGTTGCATACATGGCTGGGTTCCAGGATACAGGGGATCGTGGAAAAGCTGCAAAGAAAACTGGAGGAACAGTCCGGGTCAGTTCTCTCCTGGATGATGTGCATTGCAGGGCTGGTTCTGATCTTTAGTGTGCTCGATTATATATAGTGTCTACTGACGAATGAACAGGTTTTCGCTGAGGGCGAGAGCCTGTTTTGGCGTGCCGATCTGTCTACAAATCGGAAAACGTAGGAAAAGATACATAGAGAGTGGTTAACCTTTATCGTATGTAATTTAATTTCACATATAGTTTGACTTGTGAAATTTTATATCATATACTGGGTAAAATGTTGGCAGATGACGTGATCATCGGGTCTTGCAGGAGGTTGGAAATGGATGGATACAGGCAGCTATCCGATGTGGGAGAAGTATCGTTTGAAGCAGGAGCATCTGGTCATCGGACTAATGTCAGGGACATCTCTGGACGGAACGGATGCAGCGCTGGTGCGTATTCAAACCGATATGAGCGGTGCATTACAGGAGATCGAGCTGGTTGATTTCGTCTGTGTGCCGTATTCGAATGAATTAAGAGACGTACTGATCCGGTTATGTTCACCGGGGACTGCTCGTGTCGACGAGCTGACAGCCGCGCATTTTGGTGTATCGGAGTGGTATGCGCATAGTGTTACGGAATTGATGCAGTCCGCCGGTATCTCAACGCAGCAGGTGGATGTGATTAGCATGCATGGACAGACGGTATGGCATGCTCCTGTAGCATCTGCGTTTCCAGGTCCATCGGGAGCAAGTATTGATGTGGTATCGACATTGCAGATCGGTGAATGTGCGGTCGTTCGAGAACGGACAGGACTGCCAGTGATTGGCAATCTGCGAGCAAGGGATATGGCGGCTGGTGGGGAGGGTGCTCCGCTTACGCCTTATGCGGATGCTCTGATGTTCCGCAGTCCGACGGAAGGGCGGCTGGTGCAGAATATCGGCGGCATTGGAAATGTAACGGTGCTTCCATGCGAGTCATCTACCGAAGGTATTTCGGCTTTTGATACGGGACCGGGCAATATGGTGATGGATGCCATTGTGCGGCAGGCAACGGACGGGCGGCAGCATTATGATCCGAGTGGAAGCATTGCCGCACAGGGGAAGGTCGATCAGGGTCTGGTAGACCTGTGTTTGGAGGATGAGTATTTCAAACGACTCCCGCCGAAAAGTACCGGGCGGGAAGTATATGGCGCCGCGTATGCAGTGAGACTGATGGAGATGGCCGCAGCACGTTCCTTAACGCTGGAAGATACGCTGGCTACTGCCACCTGTCTGACCGCAGAGACCATCGTACGTGCAGTGAAGGATTTTATCCTGCCCAAAGTGCACATATCGGCCATGCTCGCCTGCGGTGGTGGCACTTCAAATGCCACCTTAATGGAGATGATCCGTCATAGACTTCCAAAGGAGATCCGTTTGGAACGAACAGCAGATTACGGCATACCGGATGATGCTCGGGAAGCCATTGGATTTGCTTTACTTGGCCATGAGGCACTTATGGGCAGAACCAACACACTCCCGGCAGTAACTGGTGCGAGACACGCCGTAATCTCGGGCAACCTGACGCTCTAGTGAGACCTGACTTCGAATGGAGTTCAGTTAGGGAAAGACATGCAATTCAATTAGACGCGAGTGAAATTATAAGATAAAATGCTTGTACATGAATGCAGTATGGAAAGGAGGAGCGAATGGAGAGCATGAAAGGTGGACTTGTACGTTTACGCGCATTAATGGATGACCTGACCCCATCGGAGCGGAAGATCGGAGCTTATATTCTCGATCACCCACAAGAAACCGTCCAGTCCTCGGTGGCACAGTTATCCGAACGTAGCGGGGGCAGCCCGGCAGCTATTATTCGTCTCTGCAAATCGCTCGGGGTAGCAGGTTTCCAGGAACTGAAGCTTAAGATTGCTGGAGATTTACAGACGGATGAGCAATATAATTATACGGAGATTCGTCCCCAGGACTCCATGGAGAGCATTATTCAGCATGTGTCCGCAAATAATATTCAGTCAGTGAAGGATACGGTTCATATTCTGGACCCACGTCTGGTGGAAAAGGCTGTGGACGTGCTTCATCGGGCAAACCGGATTTTTTTCTATGGGGTAGGGGCCTCGAACCTGATTGCGCTGGATGCACATTACAAGTTCATGCGAATCAATCGCACAAGCTTTTCGTTTGCCGATCCACATATGCAGATTTCGTCCGCAACGACGCTCCGCGAAGATGACGCGGTGGTATGTATCTCGTATTCAGGAGAGACATCGAATGTAATCTCCTGTCTGAAGCATGCTCACGAAGGCGGTGCAGCGACAATCAGTATTACCAAGTGGGGCAGCAATACACTCAGCAGTATGGCGGATGTGCCTCTGATGATTACGTCCACCGAAAGTGATATTCGGAGTGGAGCAACATCGTCACGGATTGCCCAGTTGAACGTGATCGACATTTTGTATCTGGCGATTGCCAGTCGCGACTACAACCAGTCGGTGGAATATTTGGAGAAGAGCCGACAGGCTATACTGGAGCATAAATGAAGTAGAATCATATGAATCCCCTATCTGTCATACAGGAGGGGATTTTTTGATGCCAATAATATCTGCTTTTCGTATAAAAAAAGCCCAAAAAGAGCCCAGACTGATGTCAGGCTCTTTCAACTTGAAGGACTATGCGCCCTGCTTGGTTCAGGAAGGACCGGCAATGGCGCTGCGGACAAATCCGTCAGCCAGATCCAGTCTTCGCTGTGCTTCCACGGCGTCCACACCAGCCATCAGCATGACGATTGCCGTTTTTACATGACCGTCTGCACCGGCAAAGGCCTGTTCAATGTCCGCCTCATTCGCTCCGGTTGCCAGATGGATCATGCGTTTGGCCCGATGGACAAGCTTTTCGTTCGAAGGATTCAGATCGACCATGAAATTACGGTAAACCTTGCCCAGACGAATCATGGCAGTAGTGGTGAGCATATTCAGTATCATTTTCTGGGCGCTGCCTGCCTTCATACGTGTTGATCCCATGACAACCTCCGGGCCGACAACGGCCTCGATGCTCACATCAGCCAAAAGGGTCATCGGCGTACCTGCGTTGTTACTCAGGCTGATCACCGTAGCTCCGATCTCCCTCGCGTGTCTCATCGCACCTAGCACATATGGCGTTCGCCCACTGGCTGCAATGCCAACTACGACATCGTTTTTGTCTAATCCATGTTCATCAAGGTCCGCCGCTCCCAATTCCTCACTATCTTCAGCACCTTCAACGGGGTCCTTCACTGCCCGGAATCCCCCTGCAATAATACCCTGCACCATGGAGGGTGGGGTTCCGTAGGTAGGCGGACATTCCGAAGCATCAAGTATCCCCAATCGTCCACTGGTGCCTGCACCTACATAGAATAGCCTGCCGCCAGACTGAAAGGCCTCCAAGATCCGATCCGCCGCTTGGGCAATGACCGGAATCAGGGGCTGGATAAGCTCTGCAATCCGTTGATCTTCCTTATTGATCAGTTCCATAATTTCTGCCGATGGCAATTCATCTATATGATCCGTTAGTGGATTGGGTTGTTCCGTTACTAATGAGTTCAGCATGTGATTCATCTGTACGGCCTCCTTCTCTCTTTTAGAATGATACATTCAGGGAACGGCATCTTCTTGCCAATAGTGCTGCACCTACCGATGGAGCAGGGGCATCTTCACGATATACAAATTCCAACTCTCCATAATATCCCGATAACTTCTGGATAAATGTATTTCGGAAAAGGGCTGCATATCGAAACAGCGACCCGGACAGGACAACCTGAGTAGATGCAAATTCGGGATGACGGGCAATCAGCGCTTTGGCGGTATCCGCCAATTGTGCGGCCTCATCGATGATCAGTGCCTGGGCAGCCTCGTCTCCAGATTCAGCTGCCTCTACAGCAAGGCGGGCGATGGATGCTGTCTCGCTTTTGCCCCAATTCGTCTGATAGACCAGCGACTTTAGCTCCGATATATCCCGAAGGTTCAGTTTCTTTAGAAGAAGCGGGGTTAAACGGGTTGGAGGAAGAACACCATCATAGCTCTGCATGACCACTTGGAGTGCACGTTGTCCAATACGATAGCCGCTCCCTTCATCTCCTAGCAGATGACCCCAGCCTCCTGCACGGTATCGTTTTCCTTCTAGCGTAAATCCGTACACGATGGACCCTGTTCCAGAGATGCACAATACACCGTGAGTATGTCCGAGAGAGGCCATCAGGGCAATCTCTCCTTCGGATACAACCCAGACAGGGCAGCTTTCTGATCCCTGTCGATTACGACTCTTCATATAGTTATTTACTGCGTCGGCTATAAGTTGCCGTTCTTGCACGGTATCTACACCTGACATACCGAGGCATATACCTTCACAATTTGTCGATAGATCACTTTTTAGATTGAATAGCTGTTCCAGCACTCGTTGCAGTTCGGAAAGGGCCTGTTCCAGGGGTACGCTGTGAGGGTTCGTGGGACCTCCGCTGAGCCGGGCGAGAATCTCGCCAGATTCAGAAATGATTGCTGCATCAGTATTGGTACCGCCTCCATCTACGCCAACATATACTCGCAAAGTGGCTCACCTCGATTGCTTGAGTTTTCTTTTTACATAGTATAGAGGCATAAAATGAAAAAGTAAAATTAAATTTTATATTAAAAAATAATGTTGAATTTTTATTTCAGAGCTCATATAATGAACTCAATCTACAATTTTGGAAGGAATTAATACTGTTAATGTCAACTAAGTTGACGTTATATTGCATTTAAGAGATTAATCCTGCGTATGTTCAGGTCTAATCCATAAGGGAGGTGCATTTTCCTTACTGCCACGCTCAGTAGTCTGTTAAGCCGTTTAAGGATGGATGATTCCAAAAGGGGTAGCATGGTTAGGCAATGCAATTATCGGGAGACGACACGCGAAGGAGATGAAGGGATGAAAAAGAAGGGTCTAGTGTGGGCAATGTTGTTGATGATGGTCATGGTTACTGCCTGCGGGAATAGCGGGGGCGCTGCTTCAGATGATCCCAATGCAGAAGATACGGTGACCGTATGGACGTATCCAGTACATGGAACATATGAAGATGAACTGAAGGATCTAATCGTTGATTTCAATAAGGAACACCCGAACATTACCGTGAAGACGGAAATGCTCTCCTGGGCGGAAGGGCCCAAAAAATTCGATGTCGCTCTGAATGCCGGGAACCCGCCGGATCTTTACTTTCATAGTGTAGACGGCACGTATGTGAATACAGGATTGGCACTTGAGCTGGACAGCTACCTGACACCTGAGATCAAGGACGATTATCTGCCAGGAACGCTTGAGTTAGGCCAGATTCAGGGGAAACAATATGGACTGCCTTTATATCAATTCCAATGGGCTTGGGGTGGTAACAAACGGATCCTGGAGGAAGCGGGCATTGACTGGAAATCGATTCAGCAAAACGGCTGGACCTGGTCCGAATTCAACGATGCCGCAGCCAAATTGACCAAAACGCTCGATGGCGGGGCTAAGCAGTATGCATTGGTTACGGATGGTACTTCGCTCGATTTCATTGAATTGTTATCCAGGAACAACGGCATGATCGATGTTCTTGATAAAGACGGCACGTTCCAGTGGAATGATGGTCGCATTCTGGATACTCTCTCTTTTATCAAAAACCTGATGGATCAAGGGTATATGCCGAAGGAAACAGCGGCTCTCGCTCCAGCGAAACGGACGGATATGTTCTACGCAGGGGAAACGGCGATCATCTCCAAAGCGATTCCTTATTATGATGTGATGATTCAGAACCGCAACAAGGATATTGATGATGGCAAGGTACAGGGGGAAAAGATTGATTTTGTCCTGTTGCCTGTACCGCATAACGATGATCAACCTGCGGCAACAACGATGGGCGGCGAAGGGTATGTAGCCTTCAAACAGAAGAAGGACAAAGGCGAGCAACATGCCAAAAATACGTTCCTGGTGATGGAAGCGCTCAGTGGTGCCAAAGCAGGGAACTCCGCCAATGAATTGGCTCTCCCATTTGTAAGACAGTCCCAGGTGGATCTGTTTAAAGGAAAAGAACTTGGTCAAGCCGATAATCTGGCTGCTGCGAAAGTCATGGCAGAGGATATTGCGATGCCGGTTGTACTGGAACTGGATATCGACAAAGCATCACAGCAAAAACAATTCAAGGAACAGGTAGTGAAGCCTAACATTCAGGCGCTGTTCTCAGGTGAGAAAACGCCGGAGCAGATCGCAGAAGACTTCAAGAACAAAGGCCAGCAGATGTTCGGACAATAACGTGGACAATCAAGCATAATGTATAACCACACTGATTAGGAGAGGAGGATTCGCCATGCAGACCGCCCTTGCGCCAAAACCGTCTGCGCCCCGGACTTCCCGGGCTGCCCGGTTTTGGCGAGATTACGGGTGGGCGTATTTGTTCATTTTGGCGCCTGTCCTGCTGTTTCTCATTTTCACACTGTATCCCGTACTAACAGCTCTCGTGATGAGCTTCCAGAAATACAACATTATGAATTCGACGTGGGTTGGATTGGATAACTACGAGCGACTGGTGAAGGATGAGACTTTCTGGAAGTCGATTAAAAATACGGTGATCTTCACTGTAGGTACAGTCCCAGTCAATATTCTCATTACATTTGTACTGTCCTATTTCATCTATCAGATGAAAAGTAAATGGCAGACTTTTTTCAAAGCTACGATGTATCTGCCTGCGGTAGCCTCCGGGGTAACGATCTCCATTGTATGGCTGGCGATCTTTGATCCAACCGATTCGGGACTGCTGAACCGCTTCCTCAGCCTGTTCGGCCTTGACCCGGTGATCTGGCTGGGCCAGTCGGGAACGGCACTCTTTTCCCTCATTCTCATGAACTGGCTCGGATCGCACGGGGCGGGCATTATTCTGTATCTGGCAGCCATGGGCGGTATTCCGAAATCGCTGTACGAAGCGGCGGATATTGATCATGCCAGCGGCTGGACCCAGTTCAGCAAGATTACATGGCCGCTACTCAAACCAACAACGCTGTATCTGCTCGTTACAGGTGTGATCACGTCTTTCCAGGTGTTTATCTCGGTATATCTGATGACACAGGGTGGACCAAACTTTGCGACAACAACGATCGCTTATCTGATCTACGAGACGGCATTCAAATTCTATGAATTTGGATTGGCTTCGGCACAGTCGTTCGTATTGGCGATTATCATCATTGTCATTTCCGTCATACAGTTCAAATATTTCTCCAGCGATATTGAGTATTAGAGGTAGTTCAACTGAAAACCGACCTTTTTGAACACGTACGATTAGAGCACGTTGCATTAAGCATCCGGGGGTGAATGAAATCCATGAAATCAACACAGAAAAAGACACTGCTCGTTGTTGCATCCATTCTGCTGGTCGTCTGGGCGCTGGTGACGGTCATTCCGATGTACTGGATGCTCGTCGGTTCGGTGCAGGATAGCGCGATGTCGGCGTCGTTTAAACCACAGATGATCCCGGAGCAGTTGTCGTTATCGCCATATGAGCGCTTTTTTGCCAAAACTGATGCCTGGCGCTGGCTGTACAATTCGCTGCTCATCTCGATCATACTGACCGTAACCAATGTATTCTTCGCCTCCCTGGCGGGATATGCATTTGCCAAACTGAAGTTTCCGGGTAGTCAGGCGGTATTCTGGACCCTTCTGGGGACCATGATGATTCCAGCACAGGTGACGTTAATTCCTTTGTACATTCTGATGGTCAATGTGTTTGATCTGGGGGATACGTATACAGCTATTATTCTGCCTGCTGCCGTCAGCGTAGGGAACATATTCCTAATGAAACAGTTCATGTCCACGCTGCCCACATCACTGATTCATGCGGCGCGTATTGATGCATGCAGCGAGTTCGGCATCTTCTGGAAAGTGATCCTGCCGATGGCGAAGCCGGGGATCGCGGTGCTGGCGATTTTCACGTTTGTCGCTTCGTGGAACGAATTCTTCTGGCCGTTCCTGATTACCAATTCGAATGAGATGCGTACGATTCAAGTGGGACTGGCCTCGTTCGTGTTTGCCGAATCAACCGATTTCGGCGCGATGATGGCGGGGGCAACAATAGGTGCCCTGCCCATGATCATTCTATTTTTCTCACTGCAACGTTACTTCTTGCAGGGCATTACAATCGGTGCGGTTAAAGGTTAATTCCTATATATGTTCAACTAGACATTTACACAATAACAGAGAGGACAGAAATAACCTGAAGAAGCGAAGGCGTTCGCCTTAAAGCTTTCTAAAAGAAAGCTACATCGGAAGCATAAGCTATCGCCGGATTTCCCCTTTCTATAAAGGAATTAAAGAAATCTGGGGGTAACAGCGATCGGAAGGTTGTTCTGTCATCGGAGTGCCAGTCTAAGGATTCTTTAGTTGAACTTATATAGTTCAGGACAAGCGACAACGTAAAGGGGGATCTACCTATGGCACGCGTGGAGTTTCGACAAGTGCGCAAAGAATTCAAAGACGATCATAAAGGAACGTTCACGGCTGTGGCCGGCTCAGACTTTGTTATAGAAGATAAGGAATTCGTAGTGTTTGTGGGTCCTTCGGGCTGTGGCAAGACAACGTCACTGCGGATGATTGCCGGACTTGAAAAGCAAACAAGCGGTGATATTGTGATTGGTGACCGGCTCGTTAACGATCTTCATCCGAAGGATCGGGATATCGCGATGGTGTTTCAGGACTATGCACTCTATCCGCATATGACCATCCGTGAAAATCTATCCTTTGGCCTGAAAAATCTGAAAAAGCCAAAGTCCTATATTGATGAACAGGTACAGAATGCGGCCTCCATTCTGGGACTGGAAGCGATGCTGGAACGCAAACCACGTGAGCTGTCTGGTGGTCAGCGCCAACGTGTGGCAGTGGGACGTGCGATCGTCCGTGATCCACAGGTGTTTTTATTCGACGAGCCACTGTCCAATCTGGATGCCAAGTTGCGGGTGCAGATGCGAGTGGAATTGGGAGAACTGCATAAACGTCTTGGTGCGACGATTGTGTATGTGACGCATGATCAGGTGGAGGCCATGACACTTGGAGAGCGCATCGTGGTTATGAATCATGGCGATATTCAGCAGGTGGCTTCACCGAAAGAACTGTACGCGAGTCCGCGGAATATGTTCGTTGCCGGATTTATCGGTTCCCCGGCAATGAACTTTATTGATGCACGGATTGACGGTACACAGGTTGTCATCGAGGGGGCCTCATTCACTTTGCCAGCGGATGTACTTGCTCGTCTTGAGAGTTATCAAGGCAAGCCGGTAATTATGGGGCTGCGCCCAGAGCATATTTTTGGTGATGATGTCGCTCCGAATATCCCGACAGACCATATGCTGCAGGCGCGGGTTCAGGTTGTAGAGCATCTGGGCTCCGAGAATTTGGTGTATTTCCATTCCGGTACCCGTACGGTTACGGCCAAGGTACACCCGGAAACACATGCTTATGTAGGAATGGACAAAAATTTTGTGCTGGACTTGCGTAAGGCACACTTTTTTGATCCAGAGACAGAGCTTGCGATTGGACGGGAGTAAAAGACCGGGCCGGGTGAAGAGGAACGGTAAGAAAGGGGAGAACAAAGAATGCGTAAGCTGAGTGAAGTGTTGGTCAAGTCAGGCGCAGAAATCTATCGAGACATTATTTCAGTGGCTCTGTACAGTGTCGTTAGCTCCATCGTATTGGTTCCCATTCTGATGTTTGCTCCGCTACCGATTGCGGTGCTGCTTCTGGCCTTGATATATATGCCCCTCCTGTTCGGGGTCTGTTATGCCATGCATCACAGGCTGGAACGCAAGGAACGCCGCAATGGGCTTAAGGATATCTGGCTCGGAACGGTGAAGGGAATAATCCCGGGAGGATCAGTGGGTGTGCTTTTCGCAGTGCTTGGTTTCATTCTATGGTCAACCTGGTGGTATTACGGTGGACAGGGTGGGGTTACAGGTACAGCGGTAGGCGTATTCCAGACGTTCTTTGTTCTCATGGCTGTGATGTCACAGTTCTATACCTGGCAGCTTGTTTTACAAAAAAACATGGGCATCCTTCAGGCGATGGGGGAAAGTGTCAAGCTGTTCTTCCGTCACCCGGGATACACGATGAGTGCCTGTTTTCAGGCCATGTGCCTGACTGCTTTGCTGATGCTGACTGTTGTTGGTTTCGGAGCACTGTTTGGAGGTATGTTTGCCATCTATCAGCATAAGGTGGCTCTCAATGTGCTGGAGCCTGAAGAGGAACCTGTCGTAACAGGCGGTAATGATCACCAGCATACAGGGTGGATCAGCCAGGGGAATGTGTAATGAGCCAGATGAATGGAACCGGGCAGATGCCGGCTGTAAAAACGGGGGTTGACCTTCTGTCGAGAGGGTTATCGCATCCATGGTTAACAGGTGCTCGAATCGGTCTAATTACGAATCCGACTGGAATTACAGCGGATTTTGTATCGACCATAGATGTGTGCGCGGGACTGGCTAATGCCGAGCTTACAGCGCTCTATGCCTGTGAGCACGGACTGGATGGAGAACTTCAGGCGGGTGTCAGATTCGGAGACATGCATCATCCACGTCTGGACATTCCGGTGTTCAGTCTGTATGGGGATCACAAGAGACCTACGCCTGCAATGCTGGCAGGAGTCGATACGGTCCTGTTTGACATTCAGGATGTGGGCGTCCGTTATTACACGTATGCCTCAACCTTGTTCCATATGATGGAAGTATGCGCTCGATCAGGCAAACGAATGCTGATTCTGGACCGTCCCAATCCATTGGGAGGGGACGTCGTGGAGGGCGGTGTGCTGAACGCTGGGTATGAATCACTCGTGGGTGCCTGGCGTTTACCTATACGTACCGGATTGACGGTAGGTGAACTCGCCCTGATGGTCAACAGCGAGATGGATGTACCTTGTGAATTGGACGTGGTTGCCATGGAAGGATGGCAGCGCGCTATGGAGTTTGCGGATTGTGGGCTTCCCTGGATGCTGCCCTCTCCCAATATGCCCACGTTGGACAGTGTGAGGGTATATGCGGGTACGTGCCTGTTCGAAGGCACGAATGTATCGGAGGGCAGGGGCACGACCCGCCCATTCGAGTGGATTGGGGCACCCTGGGTTGAGGGGAAGCGTTTGGCGGAACGATTTCGGGAATACGAGCTGGAAGGTGTGCATGTGCATCCAGTGTACATGTCGCCAACATTCTCCAAACATACAGGTGAGCTGTGTGGTGGCGTAAGGATCTTTGTAACGGACAGCAGGAAATTCCGGGCGGTAGAGACGGGGCTAGTGCTTTTGCATGAACTGGTGTCACTCTATCCGGAGCAATTCTGCTGGCTGGAGCCGCCTGAGCCGGGTTCGAGGTACTTTATCGACCTGCTGGCAGGAGGGAAGGCCGTCAGGGAGACCATTCATGACCGTACGGAATTCATTTGTTTAATGGAAGCGTGGAAGGTACAGGCAGCAGAATGGAAGGAGCGGCGAAAGCCGTTTTTGTTATATCCATAAACGGATGTTGGTTATCGGAGGGAGGCATGAAATGATTGGGCAAAAAAAGTTATACCAGTCTCGTCTGAAACAGATGACCTTGCGTGAGAAAGTCGGGCAAATGCTGCTTTGTGGCTTCAATGGCACTGAAGCTACTGGCGATGTGGAATCCTTTCTCAGAAAGTATCCCATTGGTGGGGTGATCTATTTTGCACGAAATGTTGAGTCGCCAGAGCAGGTAGAACGGTTATCTTCGGGGCTACAACAGATTGTCAAAAGCAGCGGACATGTGCCGCTCTGGATATCCATTGATCAGGAAGGTGGCATGGTTGCTCGAATTACCGAAGGAATCGCTCTGATGCCTGGACAAATGGCTATCGCCGCTGCCGGTTCCATCGACGATGCGTATCAGGCGGCATATATCAGTGGGTTGGAGCTGAAATCCATGGGCATTAATATGAACTTTGCTCCAGTACTGGATGTGAACAATAACGCAGTCAATCCGGTCATCGGTGTACGATCATTTGGTGAATCTCCACAATCCGTTGCAGAATATGGGGCCAGAACCATTGCGGGAATACAGGACGCCGGGATTGCAGCGACAGCCAAGCACTTCCCGGGGCATGGGGATACGGACACCGATTCTCATCTGGACCTGCCGATCATCACTCATGATCGTGATCGGGTAGAGCGCCTGGAGTTGATTCCATTCCGCGCCGCCATCGCCGAAGGTGTCGATGCCATGATGTCAGCGCATATTTATTTCCCTGCATTGGAGCCAGAAGGTCTGCCCGTAACGCTATCCCAAACCGTATTAAGCGGTCTGCTTCGCCAGGAACTGGGTTATGAGGGTATGATCGTGACAGATTGTATGGAGATGGATGCCATTGCGGTGAACTATGGCACGGTCGATGCAGCTGTGATGGCGGTAGAGGCCGGAGCGGATCTGGTATTAATTAGCCATACGTCCAAACTTCAGGCAGAGGCATTTGAAGCGTTGCTAGCAGCTGTGGAGAGCGGACGGATTAGCGAAAGTCGTATCGATGAATCAGTGACCCGCTTGCTGATGTACAAGGCGAAACATGGGTTGCTGGAGAATGAATTGCACGGTGCAGGCGATGAGGAAGTGATTAGTACATTCTCAAATATGACCTCCCCGGATTCATCAAAGGATCTTTCACATTCCAGCGGGTCTGAGCGCAACAGTTCATTACACCAAGAGGTTGCCCGCCGAATTAGCGAGAACAGTATTACGCTGGTACGCGATCAGCTGAATATGCTGCCTTTGAAGCCGGAACGCACGCTGGTCATAACGGTTGCCACGTCCGTGACGACGATTGCAGACGAACAGCTGAGTCAGACGTTCACCTTGGGCTCAGCTTTATCCAAGTATGGTCTGGATGTTGTTGATCGGGTGGTTACGCCCGAGGAAGTTGCCATTCGTTCCGCACGTCTGCTTCAAGCAGCGGAAGAGGATGGGGTTCGACAGATTGTGGTAGGTACCTACAATGCGGGAAGTCCTTCCGGTGATCCACAGTGTCGACTGATCGGCTGGTTGCAGCAACTGGGCAAGCCATTGGCAGTGGTGGCATTGCGAAGTCCCTATGATCTGCTCGCGATTCCGGGTGCACAAGTCTATGTAGCGGCTTACGAGAGCCGGCCACTTGCCATGGATAGCGTTGCTCAGGCGCTGATGGGACACATTCCTTTTGCAGGGAAGCTTCCTGTGACGATAAAGTAGACGGATGTTGAACGAACGAACGGATGGATGGATGCCTGGCAATGATGAGAATACGAGTTGCTCTGCCTTTTGCAGGATGGGAAAGAGATGAATGCTGGTTGAGTGAAGTGGAATCATGGGCCGTAAAAATAAAAACATATGCAGAGCAAAGAGACGATCCTTGATAGGACCGTCTCTTTGTTATGTGTATACAAATAATTATACATTATTGCAATTGCAGTGCTTGGGCTGTCTTGGCTTCAACTTCATCCAAAAGTGAAGTCATGTCCATACCTGCGTGGTTACCGAGCAGGATAATCGTGATATCATCGGACAGATTACGTGAAAAGGCTGTAGCGAACCCACCGCCACTACCGTTATGGAAGACGGTACGGTTGTTGCCGTTCTCTTTGAGAATCCAGGCGTAACCATAGTTTTTATCGGAGTATGGCTCATACATCTGTTCAATTGTATCCTGGCTTAGAATCTTGTCCGTATACAGTGCACGGTCCCATTTCAGCATATCGTCTACTGTGGAATAGATGGTGCCCGATCCGGATTGAGAAACATAATAAGGAGCAGTTACCCAGGCGTTATCTTGTTGAACAAAACCACTAATCGTATGCACTTTACGGGAAGCCTCTCCCGAATTTTTCATGCCAAGTGGCTTCAGTATCGTCTGCTGCACATAATCGGCGTAACTCATGCCGGATACCTGTTCTACGACGTATGCAAGCAGAACATACCCGCTGTTGCTGTATAGATATGCACTGCCTGGTTCAAACTTCAGCGTTTTGTGGCGAATCTCTTCTACAGTCTCTTCCATGGAAGTTCCTTCACCCCGACCAAATGCGGATGGCAGACCTGAAGTCTGGGATAACAGCATATGCAGTGTGATCTGATCTCCCTTAGGAATGCCGGAGATATACTTGGAGATTGGATCTTGCACATTAATCTTACCTTCCTCCACGAGACTCAAAATGGACGCGGCCGTGAAGGATTTGCTCAGCGATGCGATTCGGGTCTTCTGATCCGGACGATTCAGCGTCTGTTCATCGGCAAGGCCGTAGCCTTGTCTTAACAGGACTTCACCATCGCGGGCAATCAGCGCCATACCTGGATAGTTGATCTCGCGCAGATACGTATCTACGCTGGCAACTTCGCTGTTCAGCAGGCTGACTTGATCCGTGACCATATTCACGCTCATCTGACCCGTGGCTGTTCGTTGGACCTTAATGTCTGCCTTGATTGCATTGGCCATGGCCCGGACAGGCACCATCAACGTACCGTTAATGGTACGTGAATTCACACCTGTAGCAAGATCAACCTGATTTACCCTAATGGAATTACTGCCAGCCTGATGTACCAGCTTGTCTCTGCCAACGGTAATGGTAGCTGTCTTGGTGTGATTATCCCATTTCAAGGTGCCTTTAACGGATGTGACGACATCCCGCAATGGAACAAACGTTGAGCCTTTGATGATAAGTGGTGCGTTCCTCCAGGATTGCTGCTCACCATTCACTTCAATGTGAACTGCTTGCGTTGTCTGGGCTGCGGCTGCCGTGATACCGGCTTGTCCCAGAATCGGGCCTGCGCACAGGATGAACGCTAACAGGATACGAAACATGGATGAATATACTGTGGAAACAGGTTGTTGCATGTGTGACTTACGTAAGATGTGAATCCTCCCCTTCCAATCGTTTCATGAATAGACAACTTATGAGCATTGTAAACGATCTCGCCTGGAGGGTCAAAACGATTAAAGGATATAATTCATATCATCTGATCAGATTATTTAGATTAAATTTGTACCAATTTAGTATATATACATAATATTTTTACAGCGATTGTCCGATAAAAGGATGGGTGAAGATTATGATGGGGGATAGTTAAATGAAGAAAAGGATTCGAAACTGGTTTACTTTAACCGTAAAAAAACGCCTGATCGCTGCATTACTCCTGTTCCTGATTGTACCGAGCATTACCGTCGGTTGGTTGTCTTATCAAAAGGCTGCTGACCAGGTTAAGCAGGAAATTATTCGTTCCGCTCAGGCCAAAACGGAAATGCTTAGTCTGCAGATAAATCAAATGTTGGAAATGGAGAAGGATAACGCGGCACAGATGGCGGCGGGTATGACTTCAAACGATATTATTAATCAATCCCCTGCGCTGCAAAGGCAGATGGATCGGATGTCTCAGAGTCATAAGGAATTGGGGGTACTCACCGCAGGTGCGGAAGATGGCAGCTGGATGAAATCCCCACAATCCGAGGAACAGAATTATGATCCTCGTGAACGTTCATGGTATAAGATGGGCATGTCTCAGGATGTACCTGTAATCTCGGATACCTTCCAATCGGCTTCTACGGGTGAATGGGTTGTGACCGCAGCGGTCAAGCTGGCTGACGGCAAAGGGGTATTCGGGGCCAATGTCAGTCTCAATCATCTGAAAGAATCCGTTGATCAGATTCGCATCGGTAAAGAGGGAAAACTGTACATGCTGGATAACGGGGGTAAATTCCTGTTCCACTACAATGTAGAATCCGGTACACAATCAGATGAAAGCTATATTAATGAAATGTATACGAAAGACAGTGGAACCGTGAAGTATACATATGAGGGTCATGAAGTGGAAGCAGTGTATTTCACCAATCCGGTGACAGGCTGGAAAATTGTTGGCGAGATGGTTCCTTCGGAAGCAACGGAAGCCGTCATGCCTATTCTGATCCGGTCAATTACGATCGTGGCATCTGCAATGGTTATCGGGTTGATTCTGCTTGTTTTTATTATCCGCAGCATTCATCGGCCATTACTACAACTAACACAGGCAGCATCGCAAGTAAGTGCAGGCGACCTAACCGTTCGTGTAGGCTTGCAGCGCAAGGATGAGTTCGGACAGCTTGGAGAGAGCTTCGATATGATGACGACTTCACTGCGTAGTGTACTTGGAGAGGTGCATGATACTTCAAGCCAGCTGGCAGCATCTTCTGAAGAGCTCATGGCAAGTTCCGAGCAGACATCCAAAGCTACAGAGCAGGTTGCTGAACTGATGCAGGATGCAGCTGCAGGAACAACTTTGCAGAACAATAGTCTCGCTGCTACAGGCCAACTCGTTGGAGAAATGTCCATTGGAGTCAAAGAGATCTCATCCAGTGCTGAGGACACCGCTCGTATCGCTCTTGATGCTTCCACCAAGTCGGAAGCGGGTATGGTTACCGTGGAAGAAGCGGTTACCCATATTCAGCAGGTGAATGACGAGAGCAAGGCCATGTCTGTGGTCATTGAGGATCTGCGCGCGAAAAATGAAGAGATTCTTGTGATTGTGGCCGAGATTACGGCCATTGCCAAGCAGACGAACATCCTCGCATTGAATGCGTCCATTGAAGCTTCAAGAGCTGGCGAGCAAGGAAGAGGATTCGCTGTTGTAGCCAACGAAGTGAAAACATTGGCTCACAGTTCAGGCGCTTCAGCAGAGCGCATTAATGAGCTTATGCACGAAATGCAGGAGAAAACCAATGCAGTGCAATCGACCTTTGCCCGTACGGGAGAAGGTATGGTGAAGAGTTCGCAGATGGTTACCGAAGCGGGCGAAGCATTCCAGAACATTCGTACTGCGGTTCAGTTGGTGGCTGCACAAGCTGGAGAAGTATCCGCGGCTTCCCGTCAGATTGATGGCGGCATGAGTCATATCAACAAGGCGGTAAGTGATACAATGGTTCTGTCGGACAGAATTGCCTCTGGAACGGAAGATGGATCGGCGGCAGCTCAAGAGCAACTGGCCACCATGGAAGAGGTTGCAGCATCTTCGGCAGCATTGTCACGTATGGCTGAAGATCTGCAAAGCATGATTGAACGGTTTAAGTTGTAACAGTGATGATACTGGAAAAATAAGTGAAGATACATGTTTAGGGAAGGAGCTAAAATGCCCTTTCTGCGATGAGACTGCAGGGTTACGACCCTGCGGTCTTTTTTTGTTAAACAAGGGGTGACCGTGATGTCCTTAAACACAGTGTCCTTTTCAAAAATGTTGACATATTACAAACAAAATAATAATATGTCTATAAATGAACAAACATAAATATATTAAGTTAAATATTATTCGGTTAAAATGACCATAACAATAAAAGGAGTTTTACCATGAAATCATCAGAAACCTGGTTGCAAACCGCTTCATTGGAAGAGATCAAGCGTGGTTATCTGGAGGAAGGTCCCGTCTATGTATGCGTCTGCTGTGGATACAGGACGGAAGCGGGGATTATCTACCCCGAAGAAGGGGTGCTCTATGAGGCAGTCCGTTATATGCGTGTGCATATTGAAAAGGTGCATGGGTCAGTATTTGAGTACTTGCTGGAGCTGGATAAAAGCGTAACCGGATTGTCTGATGTCCAGCGTGGTTTGCTGGCTCAGTTTCATGAAGGCAAGAAGGATGCTGAAGTACAGAAAGCCCTTGGTATTGGGAGTGCCTCCACAATCCGGAATCATCGGTTTGTATTGAAGGAGAAGGAACGGCAGGCCAAGATATTCCTGGCATTAATGGAACTTCTCAAAAGCAAGGATACCCAGGCTCCAGCCGAATGGGTGTCACCGGTGACAAGACATGAGCATACGATCCATCCTGGCTCATTTGATATTACAGAACAGGATCGGCAGAAGGTGCTGAATAAATATTTTCCGGAGGGTACTGGTGGTCCACTGACGACGTTTCATATGCAGCAAAAGCATAAATATATCGTGCTCACCGAGATAGCCAAACGATTCGATCCAGAGCGCCAATATTCCGAAAAACAGGCCAATGAGCTGCTGAAGGAAGTTCATGAGGATTACGTGGAAATACGGAGGTATCTCATCGACTATGGTTTGCTCAAGCGTGAGTCAGACGGCAGTCAGTATTGGTTGGGAAGCCGCACAGATGAACAGAGTGCCGGAGATGGAAAACAGGAACGCAAAGAAAAGGGGGAGCAGGAGAAGATGAATCGTCGCAAAGAATTGCAGGAACAGGCGAAGGAAGTCAAAACGGAAGCAGGTGTCTACCAGATTCGGAATGAACGTAACAACAAAGTCTATATCGACAGCACGCTTAACTTGAAAACCATTAACGGACAACGGTTTATGCTACAGATGGGTAGCCATCTGAATCGGAGGTTGCAGGCTGAATGGAATGAATATGGAGAAAATGCGTTTGTGATCGAAGTCTTGGAGACATTGAAGCCAGATGATAACCCATATTACGATCCCAAAGATGCACTCGCCAAATGTCTGAACCGTTGGTTTGAACAGTTAGAGCCCTATGGAGATCAAGGGTACCACGGAGATAAAAAGCCATCTGCTGAATAAGCGGGACAGGTTCCTCTTTAAAATGCCTGACCTATTGTAACCCAAAGCCCCTTTGCCAATATGATGGCAAAGGGGCTTTGGGTGTTACAGACTACCTATTATATAAGTTGAACTAATCTTTTACACGATAACGATTACAGCTTGAATTGTTCCACCAGCTTCTGCAGCTTGTGAGCCAGATGAGCAAGGGAATCAGCAGAGGAAGATATCTCCTGCATGGAAGCCACTTGCTCCTCCGTAGCAGCGGAGATGTTCTCTGTTCCATCGGCATTGGTTTCAGATATCGCGTGGATCTGATGAATGGATTGCACTACTTCGGCTGTACTTGCAGACATCTGCTGTGAGGCGGCTGCAATGTTCTCAAGCTGATGATTGACGACCCCGACAGCCTGACTAATCTGGGCAAAAGCTTCATCTGCAAACTGAACAGCACGAATGCCATTGCTTACATCCTGTTGCCCGATCTGTACATTGTGATTGGCCAATGAAATCTCCTGTTGAATCGCTCCAACCATCTCTACAATCTTCTGGCCGGACAGGCTGGATTGTTCTGCGAGCTTGCGAACTTCGCTGGCAACAACGGAGAAGCCACGTCCATGCTCACCTGCACGTGCTGCTTCAATAGAAGCATTGAGAGCAAGCAAATTGGTTTGTGCAGCGATATCTGTAATGACAGATACCATCTCACCAATGGATGTGGAATGCTTTCCAAGTCGTCCAGCAGTATCTGCCATACCTTGTACAAAGCGACTAACGGAACTCATCTCGGATACGGCCGTCTGCATGGTTGCATTCCCTTTATCCGCGAGCTCACTTGCTTGCATGGCAGCTTCGGATACTTGCTGTGTGCTGTTCGTTACCTGCCCCACACCTCCAGCAAGCTCATTCATCTGCTGTGCCGTATGCTTCAGGCTGCTGGTTTGTTTCTCAAGTCCAGCTGCAGATTCTTCCGTGATCAGGGCAACTTGCTCTGTGGCTTTGGTTGTCTCGGATGAATTGACTGCCAACTGTGTGGAAGAGGTGGTTAACTCGTCAGCCGTGTGTCGCACGTCCTGAATAACGGTTCGCAAGGATTCACTCATCTTATTGAAACTGGTGCTCAGCTTGCCGAATTCATCCTGTCCCAATACAGCAACCTCGATGGTCAGGTTACCATTACTAATCTCGTCAGATGCCTTCACCAAGCGGTTCAGCGGTTTGGTGATGGATTGCACAATCCAGAATATAATGATGGAGCTTACAGCGATCGCAATCGCAATAACGATAAGTGTGGTGTACAAGATAGGCCGGACAGATGCCGTTACTTCACCACTATCAATGACACCGACCACGGTCCAGCCTGTCGTTTCATTAGTGGAGAAAAAGGCGTGTTCCTGGTTTCCGTTTAGCGTATAAGTCAGACTTCCGTTCTTCTGTGCAAAAATATCTTTATAGGGTTCCATGGTTCCTTCGGTTCCCGGTTTTTCGGTAGGATGTACAATGATTTTGTTGGCATTATCAATGATATAGACATAACCCTTCTCACCGATCTTTGTGGAATTAACCGTCTGGGAGAGGGCCTCAAGCGAAAGACTTACAGAGACGACACCGTGTCCATCTGCCGAGGTCTGAGCTACCGAAGCAACAACATTGCCGGTATTGCTTGATATGTAAGGGGTGATTACGGTAGGGACATCCTTGTTCTGCGTAGCAGCCTGATACCACGGGCGTTCGCGCGGGTCGTATCCTTCTTTGTTCACCGCAGTTACAGGGGAGTTAATATACACGCCTTGATCTGTGCCGATGGAGGCAAGTTCCACGTCATCATGGGTTTCCTTATACGCGTCAAGCAAGGTACGTATGGTATCCGTCTCGTCACCTTGGTTCGGTCCAACATTGCCTGCATCCAGCTGACTTGCCAAGAAATCAACATTCTTACGTGTTGCGCCAATGATCTGATCAATGGTCTGGTTGAGCACAGTAACATTGCTAATTGCGTTCTCATACATTTTCTCTTCGACCTTGGCCTCGGCAGTTTGGAACGAGATAATGCCCAGACTGATTGTGGGAATGAGTAGAACAATGGCAAATGACAGAATCAGTTTCTCTCTCATCTGCAGCGTTCTTCTGGCCCTTTGTTTATTAATCTTCTTCATACACATTCCCCCTCTGTGTAACCCATCCCTATGTCTGGTGGACAAGTCAATCTGGTAAAAGATAGTTCATTCCATCCTTTCCAGATGTTTCTGGTGCTATCGTATGACAAAATTCGAGTTTATTCAACATTATTTATGAGTTTTATGAAAATATTTTTCGGTTTTATAGGTATTTAGGATTACATCTGTTCTATAAAAAAGAATCTGTCTCTCCCTTAGTGCACATCTTGTGGTATATTTCTAAATTAATGTGAAATGAAATTTTGCAAATTGCGAAATCCACAAGGCATGTAACTGATCATGTTGAATACACAAAGAAGTTGTTTTCATGAAAAATGGACCTGGATGGATCTACATCCATATATATCGGTTGATGGAGACAAAAATTGGAGAGGGGTTGTACCGCAGTTGGACCAAAGTACACTACAGATATCTGGACAGGAAAACATGAAAGAGGCCCAGGATCATGCTACATTCATGCAGGGGGTCAAAGATTGTATCCCAACCTTGCTTGGTTATTTGAGTATTGGTTTTGCAGCGGGTGTCATTGAAATGACCGCAGGTCTGAGTCTGGCGGAAACGGCGCTGCTCAGCCTGATTCTATATGCAGGATCGGCCCAGTTCATTGCGGCGGGCATGCTCGCATCGAATGGGTCAGCAGTAGCTATCATATTCACCATATTTTTTGTGAATCTTCGTCATTTGCTACTCAGCGCAGCTGTATCACCGTATTTTCGGCATCTGACCCCGCTTAAAAATATGTGGATCGGTTCATTGCTTACGGATGAGTCTTTCGGCGTGGCGATGACACGGGCGATTGGTAGGGAAAGGCTTAGCGAACGGTGGATGCACGGTCTGAATATTACCGCATATCTGAACTGGTTCGTGGCTAATATGGCGGGAGCGTACTTTGGACGCTGGATCACCAATCCGGAACGACTGGGTCTGGATTATGCCCTGCCTGCGATGTTTATTGGACTGGTTGTACTCCAATTGGTGCATCGTAAAAACAAAAAAATACATATCAATGTGGCGATCATCGCTGTGGTCTGTGTAATCTTCGCCAGCATGGCTTCACTAGGCAGCATGAGTGTCATTGTGGCTGCGGTCATTGCGGCAACGTTGGGAGTGTTCATGGAACGATGGAAGTAAGATGGGATGTATTCTGGATTATTATGGGGTCGGCGCTGTTAACATTTATCCCGCGTGTACTGCCACTGATGCTGTTCAGCAAGATACAGATTCCCATGTGGTTGTTGCGTTGGCTGGAGTATGTACCCGTAGCGGTCATGGCAGCATTGATTGGTCAGGAACTGTTCATGTCGGACAACCAGTTGGTGCCGATTACGCATAATGCAGCTCTGTGGGCTTCCCTGCCGACGATTGCAGTAGCGATCTGGACACGCAGTCTGCTTGGAACCGTACTGGTCGGTATTGTGGCTATGATGATTTTGCGATATTGGATCGGATAATAGCTTGGTTGTATTATAACATCCGGTAATTTCCTCCCCTGATCGGTTAATACTGTTCTATAAAGGACAGATAGCCTATCTGAGCGAAGGGAGCTGGATTCATGAGTAAACTGAAGCGCAAGCTGTTAATTACGGGAGCTGCCGGAGTCATTGGTCGCAGTCTGTTGGAGGGGCTGAGAGCCAAGGGGACGTATGATACCGTTGCAGCGGATCTGCGTGAGGATGAGGAAGCTGGCATTGTAGCCATGGATGTGACAGACGGGGAACGTCTTAAAGAACTGATGCAGGGGGTTCACACCGTTCTGCACATTGCATGGGCTAAGGATGAGGAAGATTTTCTGGGCAAAGTTCTACCGATCAACGTAACCGGGGCCTACCATGTGTATGAAGCAGCACGGTTGAACGGTGTTCAGCGAGTGATCTTTGCAAGTTCCAATCATGCGACAGGATTCTATCCTACAGGTGAGGATATTGAAGTGGATGATCCGTACCGACCGGACAGCTTCTACGGACTTAGCAAATGTTATATTGAACTGCTGGGACGTTATTATGTCGACAAATATGATCTGTCCTCCTTCAATATTCGGATTGGAAACTTCTCTGGTGATACATACCCGCACTCGCAGCGCTCGGCTCATATTTGGATCTCACCAAGAGACATGGTTCAGCTCGCTGAATGCTGTATTGAAGCGGATTCGGATATGAAGTATTTGAATCTGTATGGAACCTCGGCGAATACAGACAATTACTATGATATTGGCTATCTGGCTCAGAAGATTGGATACATTCCACAGGATGATGCGGCCGAGCTGTGGGAAGAGGCAAAACTTAGGGGCGTACCCGATAAACAGGATGAGACCGCCTTTCAGGGCGGAGGCCACGTGGAGAAGGAACCGAAGGATTCTTAAGAAGGCCACACTTTGTGATGAAAACGCTATTTTCTATTGTAGCCGAAAGGGATAAAATGGAGACTGAGGTGTTCAGTGTTTCCATTTTGCACAAGAGGAAGGAACGATTTCAATTATGAGTACAAGTCCATCCGTTATATTGTTTCAGGGAGACTCGATTACAGATGGGGGAAGATCACGCAATGATGATCCGAATCATTTTCTCGGACACGGATATGCGTATCTGATCTCCAGCAAACTGGGTATGGAACTGGCGGGCAAACATAAGACCTTCTATAACAGAGGCATCAGTGGGGATCGGGCATCTGATCTGTACGCACGCTGGAATGAGGATACCATTAGTCTAAAACCGGACCTGATCAGCATCCTGATTGGGGTGAATGATGCTTGGCGCACGATGAATGGTGAACCTAGCGGGGTAACGGATCGTTTTGGACGGGCGTATCGCCATTTGCTCGAAGAAACACGGGAAGTGATGCCGGATACGGGGCTGGTTTTGATGGAGCCGTTTATTCTGAGAACCGGAGCGACCGCGGAGAAATGGGATGCCTGGGAAGCGTATATCGGTCAATATCAGAAATTGGCTCAAGGTCTTGCGGAAGAATTCGGAGCGGTGTGGGTGCCATTGCAGCAGACGTTTAATGATGCTCTGGAGCAGGCGGATGCAGCGTACTGGTTATGGGATGGCGTACATCCAACTGCGGCAGGTCATGAGCTGATTGCACGCCAATGGTTGTCTGTTGTACAGAATTCTCCGCTTGCGATTGTGTAACAACAGACAGTTGCGATATGGGCAGCAGCGTTAAAGGGTTTCAGAATTAGTTGATGATATAAAATAGTTAAGAACATGAGATAGCCATCAAAAGCCTGTGTTGACAGGCATAATGCAACGGAGGACCTGACGAAGGTTCTTCGTCTTTTTTCGTTGGGAAGGAGAAGGACGTAACGTGGTGGAGGGTTCTAATGGATAATTCTTCAAAAGTGCTATTATATCCGGTAAATTGAAATCGATTACATTATAATATAGGTATGACAATCCATTAACGAAGAGTGGTGAATCCAGTGGAAGATTCCATTCACGAAGTCGAAAATGAAAACATAAACCAACGTGGAAATGAAAGAAAAGCAGCAAGCTTCCTAGATGCCGACAGACTCCGAGAGAAGTTGCTCCGGCCTGAATTGGCTACGTTATACACGGACTTGAAGGCTTATGGTGAACACGCCTTGAACGAACCCTTGCCTTCCTTATCGTTCCGTCTATATCGCCAGTTCAGCGAGACGGGTGAGCGGAAAGCCTATGAGCAGGCTTATTTCGATCGAAGGGGCAGGTTGGCTGCTGTGGCGATGCTCGCATTGGATTCGGCTAGGCTGGATGCGCTGCAAGTGCTGGAGGAAATGCTGTGGGACGTGTGTGGTGAGTATACGTGGTGTTTGCCCGCACATCTGGGTACAGGAGAGGTCGATCAGGTGAATGGAAACATTGATCTGTTCGCCGCAGAGACAGTACATATGCTGGCAGAGATGGTGACCATTCACGCCGATCGGCTGGATCGTCTTGTCACAGAACGGATCAGGTTTGAAGCAGAGCGGCGAATCTTCGCCCCGCTTTACCGAGATCAACGGAAGTTCCACTGGCAGACAGCGGATCATAACTGGTCAGCAGTCTGTGGTGGCTGCTGTGGTATGGCCGCATTGTTGCTACTTCAGGATGAATCTACATTACGGGAATCGATCTCCCATACGGTCAACTGTATGAATGCATTCCTGAGCGGATATGGCGAGGATGGCGGCTGTGCTGAAGGCATTGGATATTGGGTATATGGCTTCGGTTATTTCACCTATTATGCCGAGATGCTTCGTGAGTACAGTGAGGGCGAACTGGATCTGCTGATGGGTTCCAAAATCGCAGCCATCGCAGCCTTCCCGCTGCGAGTTCATCTGTCGGGCGGCACATTCGTGAATTATTCGGACAGCGCCGAGCAGGAAAAGATTCCTTCCGGATTACTCTCCCTGCTCGCGTCCCAGGTGGGATTGCAGGTAGATCTGCCGCTTCACATTCCACTGCTTACCGATGATCCCTGTCATCGCTGGGCTCATCTGTTGCGGAACGTGATGTGGAGCGATCCGGCAGTATACGGTGATGAAGGAGTCTCTGGACAGGTTGAACGTGGATTTATTTTTCAAAATCTGGGCTGGATGATGGCGAAGGGGGTGCTTCATTCTCCGGGTAATCAACGTTCCAGCGGCGCGCCCCTTCATGTGGCGGTTTCCGTTAAAGGTGGGCATAACGATGAACCTCACAACCATAATGATCTGGGTCAGTTCATTATCCATTGCGGTGGTGAGAATATTCTGTGTGATCCAGGAGCAGGGTTGTATACCCAAGCGTATTTTGCACCAGGCAGGGAGCGCCTGTTCCACATCTCGTCATCCGGGCATAGTGTTCCGCTCATTGAGGGCCAGGAGCAAAGCTCGGGCCGGCAAGCGCAAGCCCATGTGTTAGAGGCAAAGCTGGCAGAGGATGGCGGTGAACTGGATACAACTTTGGATCTAACTTCGGCATATCCTGTTGCTTCACTGGCTCGTTATACACGTCAATTCCATTGGAAGATGGCTTCTGGCGGTAGCAGTAATGGAGCAGAATTGCGTCTCATTGACCATTTTCAATGGAAGAGCAGGAGGGAGTTTCCAGCAGAACCGTTCTCTTCGGCGGATGAATCAGATGCAGGCTATTCAAGCATTGTGGAGCGGTGGATGAGCAGAGTGCAGCCTGAGGTGGTGAAGAGCGGTAATCTTCGCTGGCAAGGTGTACATGGAACGGTCCATATGGCGTATGATGCGAACCACTGGCAAGTCTTTACGGAGGCAATGGACACAGTTGATCATGACAATGTTCCCGTCACATTCTATCGGACGTCACTATCATGGATAGGGGCAGTGGGCGACAGCGATCATCGGATCGAAGGTTATGACCCACTTGAAACGGTATGTGAGGTACGCTTCATCATTGAACCGAAAAAGGGAGAAACCGAGGTGAACATGCATGAGTGAATATACATCTGCATCCACATATCCATGGAAAGATGAACTCAAACGTTACCGGACGTTGGCAGAACAAGCGGGCCCCGCTCCGGCAGACGGCTGGAATCAGGATCGCAAACTGGAACTTGTGGAGAGTATTGTGCGCGCTTACACCCCGTATCAGGACAGTGATGGTGCAATCATCGATCCGTTCTCGGGTGTCGAGAGATATTACTCTACACCAGCGTATGCGATGGCTGCGGCGGTTCTGGTTGACGCCGGACGTACAGATCTGCTTGACTCCGCAGCAGCAGCCCTCTCTCAGAGCATTGATGCCTTGGTCAAACGTAGCGCACCTGACAATCACCCTGATTTTTATCCGGTACTCATGATGAGAGCTTACATGTTGTTGAAGTCACATCTGCCAGAACAAGCCGAGATATGGGCTGAAGCACTCCAAACGATTAATCCTGAACAAGATTATGTATTTACAATGAGCAACATGAATAATCCCAATCGCATGATTAACTGGAACGCCATTATGATCTCTGGTGAATATCTGCGGTGGCATGAACAGCTGGCAAGTGAAGATACAGCGTGGATGGATCGCTATCTGGAAGCCTATCATATCCCCCGATTTACGGCACTCGGATTGTATCAAGATGGACCGCTGGACCGTCCGAATTGTCCATTTTCCTATGATATTGCCACCCGTTATCACCTTGGAGTGATGCTTGAAGCGGGTTACGAGGGAGCCACTGCCGATAGGTTAGGTGAGCAGCTGCGCCATGGTGCCTTCAGCTCGCTACTGACGCTCTCGCCGCTTGGTGAGATTCCACCGCGTGGTCGCAGCTCCCAGCACCAGTGGAATGAAGCGGCAGCAGCTTATGTATGTTCTACACATGTAACGCAGGCTCTGGAGGCGGGAGATCCGGTGATGGCTGGTGCTTTTGCACGTGCGGCTAATCGGTGTTTTGCCGCTGTAGAGCGTTGGAAAATGGATGATGGGCGCCTGAAAATCGTGCGCAATGAATACGCGCCAGAAGATCGCCACGGGTATGAGATCTATACCAACCACACGTGTTACAACCTGTGGACAGCAGCAGCACTGGCCCACGCCTGTCTCAGTGATCCGGGAGACCAAGTGAGCCAAGTGTACCTTCCTTCCGAGGTGGGCAGCCGAGTGTTGCAGACCGATGGGTGGTTCGAAACCGTGATTGCATCCGTACCTGGTCAGCAACTGGTAGTACACACAGCGATGAATGATCCGTATACGATCCCTGGTTTGGTACGAATTCAGCAGACGGGGTTACCTGGTCTGATTGGTCCGTCCGCTGCCAGCCATGTGCAGGCCGGATTCACGGAATTTGCCGAAGGGGTGGTTCGTCCGCTCAGTTATTGTCCTGCCTGGAAGACACCAGATGGGGTATGGCATAGCCTTGCAGAGGGTATTCCATCGGGTGGTGCGTATGATCGGGATGTTGGATTAGACCCTGCTCAGGGAGGTGGGTCAATCGTGTATGAAAAAGTGGGGAAGAATACGTCGAATCAAGTAGAGGGACATTTGGCGGAAAGATCTGCGGAAGAGGGGATAAACGCCTCAGAGAATTCTTTTGCTGTGACATGGGTTGGTCCCTTGCCTGGTGTTGAAACCTTGCGCACTCATTATGTGCAGCAGGCAGACTTGCTGACCATAACGTATGAATTCCAAGGGGAAATTGTGGCGGCAGGTGCACTCATTCCGTTGATGTTCCATGATGGTCGTGAACAGGCGGTGATTACCCATACGGATCAAAGTGTGCGCACTACGTATCGGGGGGCATATGTCGAATCTACAGCGCTGGATCAGGAAGCCATTATTCATCTGGAGGATCAGGTCGTGGCTTCCCGTAATGGGTTGCTGAAAGAAGCGCGGATTGAAGTGAACGGAGCACGTAGTCTGACCTTTACGGTCCGATTGGGTGAGGTTACACAGGAAGGCGTTTAGGTCGAGGATCATTAGATCTGAAACATCGCAAAACACTCGAAGCATAGTTAAACGTGTTATTCGTGGATGATTGGTGATATTTAGCTGATCGATATTGTAGTGACGGCATAAGACACTAGAGATAAGTTGAGATCGATCTGGAGCATCAAGCAGAGATGTCCGGTATTGAATCGGGGAGGGATATGTTTATGAACACATCAACGTCGGTAAAATGGCTGGAGGAAGCGTGGCAACAGGGAGCTGCCAAAACGATTCGGAATGCAAAGCGGATCAAGGATACATTTCCGCACATTGCCCCGCAAGGGACTTATGACCAGAATGATCCGGAATGGTGGACAGCAGGTTTCTGGCCTGGCCTGTTATGGTTGGTCTATGGGGATGCACCGGAAAGTGAAGCGGTCGCTCCGATGCATCGCATTGCCGAAAGTTGTGAGCGGCAGCTGGAAGGTTGTCTGCGTGATCCCGAATCGGTGGATCACGATCTGGGGTTCATCTGGCTGCTTAGTGGCGTAGCCAACTACCGCCAGACGGGCAGCATGGATGGACGGCGGCGCGGCATGCTCGCCGCCAACCTGCTCGCTGCCCGGTTCCATGTGCGCGGTGAGTTCATCCGCGCCTGGAACTTCAGCTCGTCAGCAATGGATACGCGCGGCGTAGCCATCATTGACAGCATGATGAACCTGCCGCTGCTCTACTGGGCATCCGAGCAGAGCGGCGATCCTCGCTTCCGCTGGCTGGCGGAAGCACATGCGGACACCGTGGCGCGCGAATTCATCCGCGCTGACGGGTCCATCTGCCACGTGGTGGAGTTCGATCCACACACGGGGCAGAAGCTGCGTGAGCATGGCGGACAGGGCCATGCTCCAGGTTCCGCCTGGGCGCGGGGCACCGCCTGGGCGCTGCACGGGTTTGCGCTGTCTTTCCGGTATACGGGCGAAGCCCGATATCTGGAGACAGCGGAGCGTGCGGCCGATTTCTTCCTCGCCATGCTTGGCGAAGAGATCGTGCCGGTGTGGGATTTCCGCGCACCTGCGGAGCATCAGGTGGCGTGGGACTCGTCCGCTGCGGCGATTGCCGCAAGCGGGCTTATAGAGCTGGCGAAGCTGTCGCCACGCGGGGAAACCTATGCCGCCGCGGGAGAGCGAATCGTCCGCGGCTTGCATGAGCACTACAGCTCCGGTGACTCGGCAGCGGAAGAAGGTCTGATCATGCAGGGAACGGTGCATTACCCGGAAGGGCGAGGGCTGAATGTGCCGATTATATACGGCGATTATTTCTATATGGAAGCGCTGGCGAAGCTGCGTGGGCGTGAGGGGTTATTTTAAAAAGAGGAATGGAGAACTGAGAATGTTGTAATCCATCATCACCTGTCCGCATAAGGTTGTCTCCAGTACCAGGAAAGCTATCCCTTCTATTGGAGACGGAGTATACCCAAGCTTGAGCTTTGAATAGACAATCGAGGTGAGCGGACAGGCGGATGGTGTACATAATCGAAGGAAAACAAATGAATATCTGGCGTATGAATATCTCATTCATACGGGTCCGGTTGGGGTGCAGAATTAGCTATGCTCTACTGAAAGAATCACTTTTCACTTCGAAGATGTGCGTCTCAGGATAACAAAGTCGGCAGATGATTGATCCGGATATCGCTGCGGAATAATCTCATACACCTTGAAATCCGGGTAGTCGTAGAGATAATGGAACAGATTACGATCCTGGATGGTATCGACCCCGGGGGTGCCGTTTTCTTTCAAACGGGTGTAAAGCACCACCCATGCCGTTGAAGAGTGCAGAATATCATACAGGGTATTACGAAAATCGGTTTCATCCGTGATGTGATATAACACATCCAGACAGACCGTCAGATCGGATTGCAGAAAACCACGGTTAATCCACAGGCCTGGTGTATACAGCATGAAGCTCTTGGACGGATCTTTGGCAAACTGGGAAGCACAGCGTTTTATCGAAGAAGCGGCGACATCAACGCCCAGGTAGTCCTCATAATTCATGTATTGCAACTGGTTGCCATCCCCGCATCCAAACTCAATGACTCGATGAATACCTTCACGTTGAATCAGTCCATTCACGACTTCGGCCTTGAATTCAGCCAATACTCCGTATGAACCTCTCCCGGAAGTTTCACCTGAGCGATATGTTTTCTCCCAATACCCGATGTAATCAAAAGGTTGAGGCATAGGTTTCCTCCAATTCTGTTAAAAGAAGTTCAAGACAGTCGATATACATAGGTTATGCACGTTAATCGAAGGTATGAACGGTTCAAACCGGAATAGAAGAAGAATTAATTCCCATAGAATTTCCTGAAAATTCCCTGAAAGTCTAAACATCTGGAAAGGACTTGCCGACATTAAACATAAGGAAAAAAATGATGATAATCGGGGGGAAATGATGTTAAAGCCAAGATTGACCAAGTACATGGTTATGATGCTGGTGTTGATGCTGAGTATTTCCAACGTAGGCTTGGCCGCTGCGGCAGATAAAGAACTGTCCAAAATTGTGGTTTCCAAGAATGAGATGTCGCTCGAAGTTGGTGATTCCAGTTCCGTTACGGTAACAGGTGTGTATTCTGATAATACGTCGGCAAACGTAACGATCAGTTCATCCTGGAGTACCAGTGATACTTCGATAGCAACTGTATATAATGGCGCAATTACAGCCAAAAAAGAAGGTACAGCAACGATTACCGCAGCGTACCAGGGCCAGAGTCAGACCGTTCAAGTGAAAGTAACGAAGAAGGTCAAAGCCCTCTCGAAGAACGTACAAAGTCTGGACTTGCGTACGGGAGACACGAAAGAAATTATTTTGACAGCAACGTATAGTGATAATGAAACAAATAATACAGCAGCAAGTACCGCAGAATGGTCTACCAGTGATGAGAAGGTTGCTACCGTTGTGAATGGTAAAGTAACTGGACAAAGCGCGGGTACAGCTGTGATCACAGCCAAAGTTGGCAGCCAAAGCGTGACGGTGGATGTTAACGTTGAAGTGGTTAAACGTGTAGATGTGGATAAACAGCAGGTTAACCTGTTGTTGAACAAAAGTGAAAGTGTAAAAGTGACGGCTACGTATCCGGATGGTACAACCAAAGATGTAACCGATCTGGCGGAATGGACGTCCAGCAATGAGAAGGTTGCAGACGTTCTCAAAGGTGAAATTACAGGATACTCGGCAGGTTCTGCCAAGATTACAGCCAAATACGGTACGAAGTCCGTATCCGTTGATGTGGATGTGGATCTGACCAGCAAGCTGAGTGTGGTAAATCAAAGCATTTTCTTCCGTTTGAACGAGACAACCAAAACGGCTAATATCGTTCTTACGGCTTCGTATCCAAATAGCAGCGATGTGAATGTAACGGATCAAGCGACTTGGACATCCAGCAACGAGAAAGTTGCTACGGTATTCAAGGGACAAGTTACAGCCATTAGTGCAGGTTCAACAACGATTAAGGCAACCTATAGTGGCAAAACTGTAGAAGTTGCTGTAGATGTTGATACGGCAAGATATCTGGATATTAAAGATGTAAATGACAAACTCGCCATGAGTGTTACGGGTGATAACAAGTCCAAAACATTGGTAGCCAATGCAGAATATATTGATGGAAGCACAGAAGTGGTAACGTCCAAAGCAACGTGGACTTCAAGCAATGCCGATGTTGTATATGTATCGAATGGCGAGCTGATCGCATACAAATCCGGTACTGCGACGATCACTGTAGCTTATGGCGGTAAAACAGCCAAATTTACAGTAAATGTTGACGTTCCGGACAAGTATGAAATGGATAAGAAAAAAGCATCAGTAGCTGTGGGTGGAACGACCAATGCCAAAGTACTGGCGATTTACGGTGAGACATCCAAGGATGTATCCGAAGATGCAACCTGGAGCAGCAGCAGCGACAAAATCGCTGAGGTAGATAGCAAAGGGGTTATCACAGGTGTTGCTACAGGTAAAGCAACCATCACAGCGAAGATTGAAGGCAAAACACTGACCATGCCTGTTGAAGTAGGTATGGCTAGTGGACTGGAAGCCGATGTGAACTTCGTCGTATTGTCTGCCAAAGAAACACAGAACATCCTTCTGACAGGAACGGATGAGGACGGCAACACGCAGGATGTTACATCCGAAGCAACCTGGAAATCCAGTAACGCACGTGTAGCGGATGTGAAAAAAGGCGTGATCACAGGTAACAGCAGTGGTAAAGCCAACATCACAGCAGAATACGGCTCCAAAAAAGTAACGATCCAGGTTGAAGTGGATGTCATCTCACGTATTGAAGCTTCCGAGCCGGCTCTGTCCCTGAAATCAGGCGATACAGCTGATCTGACAGTAACTGCTTTCTTGAGTGACGGTAGCGAGCGCGATGTTACGGACAAAGCGGAGTGGAAAACGAATAAGTACACTGTTGCTCAGGTGACTAAAGGTAAAGTCAAAGCTGCAGGTTCAGGTAAAGCTAAAATCACAGCCAAATACGGCAGTAAGTCTGTCACAATTGCCGTAGATGTGGATACACTGAAATATTTGCAGACGGATAAAGTAACGTTGACCATGAAACCTGGTGAAAAGGTAACTGTGGCGGCAACTGCAACGTATGCCGATGGCAGTGAAGCTAATGTATCCAAACCGGCTCTCTGGAAATCTTCCCGTATTGCAACAGCATCGGTGAAAGATGGTGTCATTCAGGCGAACGGTAAAGGTAAAGCAACGATTACGGTGACATTTGCAGGTGTGAAAACGAAAGTAACCGTAGTGGTTGAAGCGAAGTAATTGTTTTTCCTAATGGGAGTATGAAACGCGCAATATAAAAAACGGTGACCCCGGCTTGATCGCTGGGGTCACCGTTTTTTGTCTATAAACTAGAACATGTCTAACCTGGCTTAAAACCGAAGCTGCCCTGAATGTATCCTGTGCGGGCATATGCGGTGTTTCCCGAATATGCGAGCAAGCGATGGAGATGCCGCAAAAGATGGACATGCCAGAACAGAGTTTTTTCCCGTTTCACTAGGATTTTATCGATTCCAACATGATCCAGTGTATCGTCATGTCGCGTACGATTGAAACAGGGGATGTCTGCGTTAACGAATCTGAGACATCTTATTCAAGGAGTTGGAGCATTTGCAGAAATCTAAGGAATCTGAGACACGCTATATCGGAAAATGCAGTCTTGTATAGCCCTTTTCTCAAGTGATTTTGGTATATAACGTGTCTGATGTTCCTTACAATTTAAAAAGAGGATTATAAGAGTAAATAAGATGTCCTCGGTTCCTAAGAAAATGAAAATGAAAATAGTCTCGCCATTAGGCAAAGTTACCCACTATGTTTTCTATAACTACATCGTATGGGACAGCACCAGTGCACCATAGGCAAAAGCGATCACGATTAGAATGGCTGGATGCAGCTTGGTCTTGGTCATGACCCAGAGCGAGATGCCGGCAATGATTAATGTCTGCCAGATGCCGATGGAGTCGGTGGATAGCTGCCCGAATTCCCATGTGAGCAGAATCATGAGTACAGCGATAACAGGCTGCACGAGTAAAGTCATACCTTTGACTTTCGGTGACGTGCGGTGTTTGTTCAATAGACGAAGTAATAAAATCAATGCGGTTGCGGAAGGCACGATTGTGGCAAAAGTTGCGATAAACGCCCCAAACCAGCCCGCCACGTGATACCCGACGAATGCAGCAATTTTGGTTGCAATCGGGCCGGGAAGGGCGTTACCAATCGCCAACACATCCCCGAATTGCTCTGTGGTCATCCAATGGTAATGGTTCACAATCTCTTCCTGCATTAGCGGAATGGACGCCGGGCCGCCCCCATATCCCAATATGTTTGCTACGAAAAATCCCCAAAATAATTCCCACCATGTCTGGAGCATCCTTAGGACACCCCCTTATCGGAATTGCCTTTGGATTTGAAGCGTTGGACCAGATCCAGATGGAAGACACCATATCCAAGGAAAACCGCGATCACAATCCCTGGATGGATGTTCAGCAGCTGTAACGATACAAAGGCAATCACCCCGAATAGGGTGGCAAAAACTTTGCCGAGCCCCTTCCAGGCTTTCATGGCAAATTCATAAGCCATCATGCCCAGCATGACAAAAATAACCGGTCGAACAGCGGCTACCATGCCTGCAACCACTTTTGACTCGCGCAGCGCGTACATGGAACCGAGCAGAGCAATAATGGCAATGCTTGTCGGCAAAATATGAGCGAGTACGGACACAATCGCGCCCAGTACACCTTTGGTTTTATAGCCGAGATATGCGGCCATCTTGGTCGCGATGGGACCCGGCAGGGCGTTGGCGATAGCCAAAATCTCGCCGAACTCCTCATCACTGACCCATTTGTAACGTGTAACGGCTTCGTAACGGATCAACGGAATAACCGAAGGACCGCCGCCGTATCCGAGAATTCCGGTTCGTACCATTCCGATGACGAGACCGTTGTAATCTTTCCAACCCATGCTGATTTCCTCCTAGAGTCTCATGCCCATCCGGCTTTTATAGCGTTTCAACAATAACTGTGATTCCACTTTGACGATACCTGGCATCTTATAGAGCTTCTCCAGCAAGAACTGCTCCATCTCTTCCATATCTGCAAAAATACCATGCATATGTAGGGTGCTAGGCCCTGTCATATGATAAAGGCTGGTAACGGCAGGCTCTTCGTCCAGTTTCTCCGCAACTTCATCCAGGAAGGGCGGTTCCACATCGACATTGAAAAAGGCGGAGACCTGGAGCCCAACCTTGCCAGGGTTGATCACCACGGTGAAGCGTTCGATGATTCCTTTTTCGGATAACGCATTAATGCGTGCCTGAACAGCTACACGCGACAACCCGATCTGTGTACCCAAGTCCGTATAGGATATCCGGCTATTCTTGTGAAGTGCGGCAATAATTTTGCGATCCATCTCGTCCAGATTGTACATTTGCGGAATTTCTCCCCCTTTGGAGGAGCGTTTCTCTGACATGTTGACCATCCTTTTCTTTCGCTATATGAAATGAACAATGAAATTTTACTGAACATACAATGTGTATGTGGCATTCATAGTTTAATGACGAATCGTAACTGGAGTCAATCTATTTATCATGATTATTGAATTTAACCGATTTTAAGCCTTCATTTTGTCATTTTGACCAATCGGAAAGAAAAAGGCCACTCGCATAATCTAAGGGCGAGCAGCCGGTTAAATAGATAGAGTTGGAATGTAGCGCCAGGCACGATACGAATCAGGTCCGGTTATCGCTGAGCTGTCTTGGGCAGGAAAAGGGTAACAGTTGTGCCCTCACCAGGCTCGGAAGAAACTCTCAACGTTCCACCTGCACCACGGGCACGCTCTTCCATGCTGAACAACCCAACACCATTGCCAGCGGTTGATTCGCTGAATCCGGCACCCTGGTCCTCAATAATAACCATCGTCATGTCCTCGGCGTCTTCTACAGTAACACGTGCCTCGGCAACATCGGCATACTTCGCGACATTGGTTAAGGCTTCCTGAATAATCCGGTATATGGCGATCTCCCGGTTCATCTCCAGCCGTTTGCGCAGATTACATTCCAGATCAACTTCAATTCCGTAGTGACGGGTGTAATTCTCAATATACGTACGAATTGCCGGAACAACACCCAGGTCATCCAAAACGGATGGTCTCAGTTCCCATGCCATCCCGCGTACATCTTCCATAATACCCGTGACCTGCTTACGCAGTGCTTCAACTCCGGCGTGAGGCTGGTCTGCCAGCAATCGGTCCATCTGAATCACCAGAGAGAAGAGACTCTGTCCAATCCCGTCATGCAGTTCACGCGAGATCCGGCGTCTTTCCTCTTCCTGAATGTTCATGACCTGGGACATCATCTTCTGCAATTCACCTTCGACGGATTTCAGCTTGGTGACCTCGCTACGTACAGCCAGGTATTGATACGGCTCGCCGTCATTATCGAGGAAAGGCACGATGGTGGTGTTGACCCAATAGTAACTGCCATCTCTGGCACGGTTGCGAATCTCCCCGTTCCATACCTTGCCTGAGGATATCGTGTCCCACAGGTTTTTCATAAAGGCTTTGCCATGGTATCCGGAATTAATGATTCGATGATCCTTACCGATGAGTTCTTCGCGCTCATACTGCGAGATCTCACAGAATTTATCATTCACATACTGGATCTTCCCCTTGCGGTCTGTTAAGGCCACAATGGAGGACTCATCCAGAGCAAACTTCAGATCACTCAGTTGATGCAGGGAGCCCTTCAACCTGCTGCGAAATTCATTATCGGTAATGTGATTATCGATTTCGTTCAGCAGAAGGCGTACGGGCTGGTCTGCGAGTCCACTTAGTCTGTTCTTGCGTGCACTACTCAAAGTTCAGCAACCCCTTTTTCATGGCGAACTTCACCAGTTCCGGTCGTGTACGCAGGCCAAGTTTCTCCATCAGATTGCTTTTGTGGGATTCGACCGTTTTGACACTGATGATCAGATGTTCGGCGATCTCCTTGTTGGCATAACCTTTGGCAATCCAGGACAAAATCTCTTTCTCCCGCTCGGATAACGTGTCATATGGGCCGGCGTTTTCCTGTTTGGCTTTGTCCAGGTATTCACTCATCAGCCGTTTGGTCGCACTTGGGTACAGATAGGCGCTACCCTCTGCTACGGAACGAATCGCGGCAAGCAATTCTTCATGCGGCGCACTTTTGAGTATATATCCCGATGCTCCCGCATGGATGGCTCGGAATAGATATTCTTCATCGTCATGCATGGTCAGTATTAGAATGGAGACATCCGGCATCAATTTCTTCAATTCAGCCGTAGCGGTCAGACCGTCTTTGCCTGGCGGCATGCTAAAATCCATCAAGACCACATCCGGTTTTAACTCTTGAGCTTTGGCAATGGCTTCATCACCATCTGCGGCATCCCCAACGATATGTATATCATTCTTTCCTTCAAGTAAAGCAATCAGCCCGGATCGCACGACAACATGGTCGTCTACAACTAATAGTTGAATCACATGATTTCCCCCTGTCCGCTTCCTCAGTTCTATCTATATCATAACAAAAAAAGAAGCGGCTCAGAGGTTAATTCTCTGAATCGCTTCTCGCACTACTTCAAACGTTCTATCCAAACACCTTCGGCTGAAGACGCAGAGCGACCTGCTCAGTCTGCAGGACCATGTTCGGTGAAAAGGTGCAAGGCAGTCTGCTGCCAACGAGCAGCACGGCACCAGGCACGCTTCCTTCCTGGAACACGGGGACTGCTATGGCACTTACCAGTCGCTCAGCAAGCATTAACGGGCAACGACCGGGTGTATGCTCCCCGGGGGACTGTGCATCAGATCGGGCTGTGCGTCCAGTTCGCAGGGCTGTGCCTACCAGATCTTGTCCGGGGCGCATCTCCATGCGTTTCACCCGTTCATTACTGGACCCAGATGTAACCTTCCAGCGTAGCATCGTCCCGTTCAGACAGGCAAGTCCACAGAAGTCACTGGATGTGCTCAGGCGCAGGCCATCGATCATCTCCTGAATACCAGATGGCAGTTCATCATGCATGAGGGGACACTTCCTTTTTTTTCGGAATATAACGTACATAACGGTGTAATTATTATCATTAACCTTCGAACAGGATCATCTTAAAGTAAGGGTATTACGATGGTAGTTCTATTGTAGACCCATTCTCGGTCATTGTAATTCAGGGAAAACCCCTATTTCCGTTCCGTAATCTACTGAACTTGGGCAGTGGAGGGCTCCTGAAGCAGGTACATCAAGGGATTGGAAGAATGCGAAGGATGAGGCATATCGGTGAAATGTGACTTTTCTCACAGCAAATTCAGGGAGTTTCTTGTCAATGATCAGGTAATCCCCCGATAACCCTGAGGCTACTTTCGCGATATGATGTATACATAAGGAATCACCGAGGGGGACGAAGGTTATGGGTACAGTATTTGTAGAAAGAACAACCCAGAGAACAGCGCAGAAACAAACGGAGGCGGGCAAAATGACACGAGAAACAGGCGGAATCCTTTCGTTCGTTACATCTGAGCAATGGGACCTGATTGAAGCAAAAATGCAACCCAAACGGGTGAAGTCGGGGTATAGTCTCTTTCTCGAAGGCGATGAAGCCGGATATCTGTACTACATTCGTTCGGGACGAGTAAAAATGACCAAGTCGACGGAGGATGGCAAGGAAATTATTTTATCCATTCAGCAAAGCGGCGATCTCATCGGTGAATTCGGCGGTATCGGTGGATTGAATCATAGCTATAGTGCAGAGATGGCGGAAAAAGGGGAACTGGCCATTATCTCGCTTAGCGATCTGGAAAGTATACTCAGCAAACATGGCGACCTTGCCTTGAAATTCTTGCAATGGATGGCATTGTCGCAGCGGATCACCCAGTCGAGATTCCGTGATCTGCTGCTCTACGGCAAGGCGGGGGCGCTCGCTTCGACACTGATCCGTGCCAGCAATTCGTATGGCCGGATTACACCGGATGGTATAGTGCTCGACATGAAGCTGAACCATACCGATCTTGCCGAGATGATTGGAGCAACCCGGGAGAGCGTTACGCGGATGCTTGGGGCATGGAAGGAACAAGGTACGCTGGATATGATGGTCGGCAAACTGATGATTCGGGATCTGGCAGCCCTGCGCTGCATGTGCGGATGTCCCACATTTCCAAGCTGCCCGGTAGAGCTGTGCCGATTGTAAGGTAGATCGTTCCGGGGGAATCCGAGGTAAGGAAAGATCATCGGTTGCATCCTAGAGGAACAATTGTGATTTGGTTCCAAATGAAGCTTCACCTCCACTGGCGATTGGGGTCGTTACGGAGAAAAAAAAGAAAAGCTGGCGTCCCATATATGGGAGTCAGCTTTTTGTGTTTCCGTGAAATTGTTCATGTGCCATATTCACTGGAGAGTATTGAATAGATCACCGAGTCATGAAAGCAACCTTTGTAGAACCAGTGCTCCCGTAATAGCCCCTCACGCTGCATACCGATTTTCTTCATAACATTCTCCGAAGCCGTGTTGTGTGGGCGACACTTGGCGTAAATCCGGTGGATGCCGAGTTCGTTGAAACCGAAGCCTAGTATAGCGCTGGCTGCTTCGGTCGCATAACCTTTCCCTTGGTAAGTGGGATTAAGGACGTAACCAATCTCTGCATTGGTTTTCTCCATCACATGAATACCTACTCCGCCAAGAAGAGTCCCGTCACTTTTCAAACATATCGCCAGCTCATAACCTTCTCGTGGTTGTGTCTGCTGCATGTCCAACACAAATTGCACGTACTCTCGCGTATCTTCTTCTGTATTCGGTCCCCACGCCGTATGCTGAGTGACTTCTGTCATGGATGTGTAGCTATGTATACTTTCCCAGTCTGTCTCCAGAATATCCCTGATGATGAGTCGTTCGGTCTCCAATTGCATCGTTGTCCACTTCCTTCATATTTGAATAACTTACTGTACATTGTACAACAAAAAATAGCCCATAACAGATTCAACGAATGAATCGGTCATGAGCCATAATGTAGATCTATGATATATGGAATGCTATTGTGGTTGTTTACATTGAACTGCGGGATAAGTATAAGCCAGCTTGCGGATAATTTCCTTTTGCCATCTCGTATCACCCAGATTGGTTGCCAGGTTCAGAAGATCCAAATAATCGTCAAGCTGCAGATCAGCCTTTTGCAGAGTTGTATTCATTCGATGTTCGTTCCCCTTTATCTATAAAATCGTAAAATCATATGCAGTAGAAAGTTACATGGAGACAAGTTCAATAATGATAATCATTATCACGTTTATATACTCATTATGCAATGAACGCTGGCAAAATGCAATATCAAGTCAGCAACGAAGTTAACTTTTTTCTGAAAATAGGCTCCTCCACATCACATAGGGAATGTACACACCGAGATATGCAGACGGATACAGGAACCAGCCATTCATCAGGAATTGATGAATTTCGGTGGTGAACGTGGTCATATGAGCATTCGTTGCATACACATCACCAGCGATGACAGTTGCGGCACTGTAGAAGCATAGCAGCGCGAGGATATGAAATAGCCTCGTAACCATTCGGGAACGAAGAGCAACATAAGCCATAATTAGCGGGATAACTAACAAGAGCACCAAAAATATCAACTTCATCATTGTTTTACTCCTTTGGAAAGTGGAATTCTAATGCTAATCAGTATGGGCAAATGGATGCCATCTCAAAACTTTTTCAATAATTTTACAAAAAGATAGAGGAATTCAGCATATGAACAATTAAATTAAAGGAGGATAACCCATTATCAGGTAATTTGGAGGAGGAGAAAGGGAATATGAAGAAGGCGTTATGGCAGCATTGGATCGGGGCATTCCTGGTCTTTATCATGATGGCAACCGCACTGCTGGGGCCGGGTTCGCAAAGTCCGGTACAAGCTGCAGCACCCCTTACGGTATCTCAGGCCATCGCTGCCCAGAGCGGTGGAGGAACAGCGACGGTTGAAGGAATCATTGTTGGACATGCTACCGGGTCACTTACCGCAAAGTTTACATCTCCGTATGCCAATGATTTTAATGTTCTGATTGCCGATTCAGCGTCAGAGCGAACCAACGCCAGATTATTGGATGTGCAGATTCCCGCTTCTTTCCGTTCGCAATATGGACTGGCTACCAATCCTAATCTTGTAGGCAAAAAGATCATTGTCACCGGAACCCTCGGAGCCTACAACAGCTATGCAGGAGTCAAAAACCCAACGTCCATTGCATTTTCCTCCGGAACAACGAACCCTGATCCAGAACCGAACCCAGGCACAACATTACCGGATGGTACCGGCAAAAAAGTATTGTTCGATAATACCCATGCCCAGACAGCAGGTGCTGCCGACTGGATTATTGACGGGGCATTTTCGGATTTTGCCAATGGTTTGCGGAACGCAGGCTTTGTCGTGAATCAGCTGGAACGCAGCATTCCGTATACATTCGGTGAGCAAGCCATCACCTATAATAAATTGAAAGATTACGACGTCTTTGTCATTGGCGAAGCCAACGTGCCGTTCAAAGCGACAGAGCAGGCTGCGCTGGTGCAGTATGTGCAGAACGGAGGAAGTGTTTTCTTCATCTCCGACCACTATAATGCAGACCGTAACAAAAACCGCTGGGATTCTTCCGAAGTATTCAACGGCTATCGCCGCGGTGCCTTCCTGAATCCGGCCAAAGGCATGTCTTCGGCTGAAGCAGAATCACCAGCGATGCAGAGTGTGACGAGTTCAGATTGGCTGGCGACGAATTTTGGTGTACGTTTCCGCTACAATGCCCTTGGAGATGTAAATGCATCGGATATCGTTGCACCTGCTCAATCCTTCGGTATTACGGCTGGTGTTAATGCTGTAGCCATGCATGCGGGATCCACCGTTGCAATTATCGACCCTAACAAGGCCAAAGGTTTGGTGTATGTACCAAGTGGTGTGTCCAAGTGGGGCAATGCTGTCGATCAGGGCGTATATAACGGGGGTGGACGAGCTGAAGGGGCCTATGCCGCCATTGCCAAGGTTGGTGCGGGCAAAGCTGCATTTATTGGCGACTCATCACCTGTGGAAGACGCTACTCCGAAATATTTGCGTGAAGAGACCGGTGCGACCAAGAAGACCTATGATGGATTCAAAGAAGTGGACGATGCAACGTTCCTTGTGAATACCGTAAAATGGCTGGCGGTCAAAGAGAGTTATACCAGTCTGGCACAAGTGCCAGGTCTGACATTGGATACGGCAACAAGCCTGCTCTCCATGGAAGCTCCGGCTGCATCAACCGAGCCACAACTTGAGCCATGGGCTGCACCTGCGGCGGGATACAAATGGTATGATCCGACTACATTTAAGGCAGGTTCATACGGAAAAGCACAATAAGTGATATAGACATCAAATCATCATGCCGAATAGGGCCTGACCGTGAAAGTTTGTTCGCGGACAGGCTCTTTTTTGCTTGTTATGCCAGATGCATTCACGACCATGATCAGCTCTTACCGCCTTGTCATTGTATATATACTTGCTCCTGGGGGGAAGGTATGGGTATTCAGGATGTGTGCGAGGCATTAATCGAATTAAAGGAGGAGGCGACGTATGATGAAACGGCAAGCAGACTGTGACAGTTCCTCGATGAGACAGAAGCTCAAAGCGGATCTCCATCGTGTAGCAGAACGGATGAATCTGACGTTATCCCGGTTTGACAATGACAGTGCCTGTCTGCTGGGGCAATTTGCAGAGATTCGAGCGGAAATCAAGCAGATTGAGGTGCTCGCCTCTTCGTTTTATCTGGATTGTTATCTGTCGCCCTTTACCGAGAAGTTTGCCGAATTAACTTCGAGCGTACAACATCTATCTGATCGGAGATATGGGGCGTTGATTGTGATCGAACGTGAGATTCCGTTGGAGTCGATCATTCATTCAGGCGTGGCCGTGGATGCCAGAGTGACACATGCGCTGTTGGAATCCTTGTTCATTCCCGGTGCACCATTGCATGACGGGGCCGTATTGATTCGTGGCAATCAGATTGTATCCGCTGGTAATGTGCTGCCGTTGTCGCAAGCGGAAGTGCATGAACGAAAAATAGGCACTCGACATCGGGCTGCACTGGGACTCAGTGAATTGACGGATGCGGTTGTACTGGTTGTCTCTGAGGAGACGGGACAGGCTTCATTCGCGGTGGATGGAGATCTGCATCCGATAAATGTGGTTGAGACGTTATCCTAAATTTGAACGATCAAGTGGCCTACTTGGGGCGATTAAGATGATGCTGTTGAGGGAAGTGTGCCTTTCTCCTGTAAGAGAGAGAGGTTTTTCTATTGATAGATGATAAAATTATAATCTGAAATTCGACAGCTTTGCTCTCGCCATATGAGAAACATCGATCGATGCTTCTCTAACATTGCGATGTGATTTTGCACAAACTGGGTATTCATGGGTACAATAGAGGATGGTCGATGAATAGAGAACAATGCGATTGAATCGCAAAAATGGTTGGAGGAGACGGTTAGCACATGAGTTGGTTTGAAGCAATGGAGCATCACGATTATGAGGAACTGGTTCTATGCCAGGATCGAAATTCAGGGTTAAAAGCAATTATCGCCATACACGACACAACACTCGGCCCTGCGTTGGGAGGCACACGGATGTGGACTTACGCTTCGGAAGAAGCAGCCATTGAAGATGCGCTGCGCCTTGCCCGTGGTATGACATACAAGAATGCAGTATCCGGCCTGAATCTGGGCGGCGGCAAAACCGTTATTATCGGAGATCCAAGGCGTGACAAAAACGAAGCGATGTTTCGTGCGTTTGGACGATATATTCAAGGGTTGAACGGACGTTATATCACGGCCGAAGATGTGGGAACAACGGAAGAGGACATGAACCTGATCTATCAGGAAACCGATTATGTGACAGGCATCTCGGCAAGTTATGGTTCATCCGGTAACCCATCACCTGCAACGGCTTGGGGTGTATATCGAGGGATCAAGGCAGCAGCCAAAGAAGCATTTGGCACCGATCTGCTGGAGGGTAAGACGATAGCGGTTCAAGGTGTCGGCAATGTGGCGATGCATCTGTGCAAATATCTGTATGAGGAAGGTGCACATCTGATCGTTACGGATATCCATAAAGACGCGGTGAAACAGGCTGTGGATCGCTTCGGCGCAACAGCTGTTGATCCCGCGGATATCACGAGTGTGGATTGCGATATCTATGCACCATGTGCACTGGGCGGCACGATTAATGACGATACGCTTAAGACGCTCAAGGCGAAGGTTGTAGCGGGATGCGCCAACAATCAGCTTCTGGAGACCCGTCATGGGGATCAGTTGTATGACATGGGCATCGTATACGCGCCTGACTATGTTATCAATGCAGGTGGCGTAATTAACATTGCAGATGAGCTGAATGGTTATAATGCGGATCGGGCGTGGAGCAAGATCGGAGAGATCTATGCCACTCTGGAGAAAATATTCGAAAGCTCACGTACCGAGGGCATCGCTACCTATGTTGCTGCAGATCGTCTGGCTGAGCGACGGATCGAACAGATGAAGAATACACGCAGTACATTTTTGCAGAATGGCCACCACGCGCTGAGTTCCCGGAGATTGCGCAAGTAAACGGTATTGAATCTTTATTAAATCTGTAAACGGTCTGTTAGATAACGGCAACGTCCATTTCTAAGATGGATCGTGTCGTTCTAACAGGCCATTTTTTATGTTGTTATCAGATATAAAAAAATGAAAAACAGTGGCAATATCTCCCTAATAGATCAATTCCACTATGCATTTTTCCGATAATGTATATACATCGTTTAGATGCAGATGGTTCAGGGAAGTGGGGAGAAGTGAAAATGGGGAAAAGACAAGGGGTAGCGCACAGGCTTAGAAATGTGTCGCTTAAAATCAAGCTGCCGATCATGATCAGTGTATTGGTCGTTTTGGTACTGCTCGGTGCAACGACCACAAGTTATATGATTTCATCTGATGTTGTGGTCAGGAAGAGCAAGGATGAGATTAATGTAATGGCTGACCGCCTTGGGGAAGGGCTTTGGACAGCGATGCAGCTTCAGCAACAGATGAGTCATGCGATGTCCGTACATAGTACGTTTAAAGAACTCTTGAAGTTGCGTGATACAAACGAAATGACAGATGAGACTTTTTTCACAGATGAGAATCCATATTTCAACAGAGCGAATACAATTCTCACCGAGAGTATATCTGACACAATAGGCACCAAGCCGGATCTGTTCGTGTTTGACAAGGAAGGAACCATTGTGGCAGGAACCATGCCGGATGTCATTGGACAGCCACGAGGAGACCGTGAATATTTCAAGGAGTCCATACAGGGGAAATCCTTCATCAGTGATGCCATCGTGTCGAAGAATAGCAAGAAGCTGATAATTGCATTCTCGGAGCCTGTCATGGATGAAGAGGGTAATATTCTGGGTGTGTTCGCCATGTCGGTGGACAGCAACTTTTTCCTGGGGCAACTGGGGGACATCCAGATCAATGGTCAAGGCAGAGTTGAAGTATTGAGCCGAAGCGGCATCATTATATATGATTCACTGGACCCTTCCATTGTGGGACAAACGTTGGAAGGGGACAAGGAAGCCACTGAACTTATGGAAGACAGAGCCACCGACAAAGTGAAAATCACTTCAATGGATCGAGATAATATCTATTATCGTATCAATCAGATCCCTGGTGCAGATCTCTCCGTAGTCATTATTGATGATTATGATGATATCAAACGCCCATTAGAGGATATGCAGCGCCAGATGATTATCGTGACATTGATCGGAGTTGCTCTGGCGATTGGCGTGGGATTGCTAATTTCTCGTAGTATTACGAGACCTATCATTCGTCTGATCGGGCTGTTCAAACAGCTTGCTCAAGGGAATCTCACCGTTAAGGCCAATGGCAGATATAACAGTGAATTCAAGGATCTGGCGGAGAGCTTTAATGGCATGGTCGAGCAGAACAGGAACCTGATTACCGATATGAATAATTCGATTCATGTGCTCCAGGCCAGCACTCAGGAATTGGAGGAGACATCCAAACAGACGGCAAGATCCATTGATGAGACATCGGCAACGTCCATGGGCATTGCCAAGGCGATGGAGGCCCAATCGGAAGATACCGAGCAGATTGCAGGCAAGTTCAACAGCTTTGGCGATAAAGTGGCTGCCATGAACAGCAGTGCGCAGGATGTGAAGGCAAGAGCGGATGAGATCGAATCGGTTTTCCACAACGGGAATGAAGTCGTCAATGAATTGATGCGTATTAATGAGGTCAACGAGCGGGAAGTGGAGAAAATCTCGGAGATTACGGTCAAACTTCAAACGAGTTCGGGCAGTATTAGTCAGATCACGGAAGCGATCAGCCAGATCGCGAAGCAGACCAATCTGCTTGCATTGAATGCTTCAATTGAAGCATCACGGGCTGGGGAGCATGGCAGAGGATTTGCGGTTGTGGCCGAGGAGATCCGCAATCTGGCAGAGCAGAGTTCCCGCCAGTCCAAGGAAATCTCCAGCATTATCGAGCAGAATCTGGCCGATGTCGCCGAGAACAACCAAAGTGTTGCCGAAATTCATACCATCTCGTCCAGGCAGGATGAGCTTGTTTTGCAGACTCGTCAGGCGTTTGATGTGATTTTGGAGAAAGTAATGGTCATTAATCAACAGATCACCATGATGGCAGGACAGATGCAGGAGATGTTGCAGAACAAGGATGACGTACTGGAATCAGCCCATAGCTTGTCGGCTTCAGGGGAGCAGGTATCTGCTTCGGTTGAAGAGGTAACAGCAACCATGATGGAGCAGTCTTCCACGGTGCAGCAGTTGGCGAACATGGTCGATACAATCGATCAATTGACGCAAAAACTGGCCGAATCGGCTGCAAGATTCAAGGTGGAGTAAGCGTTAATTGAGAATGGTTTAGAGAGAAAAAAGTAACGACGAGGATGTCCCATAAGTCATGAATATGACGAGGGACATCCTCATTTAGTTTGATTTTGTTTTAATGAACCTGACACACGCTATTCGCTCCCATTTGCCCAGATCTGAGAACTAACGAATCACAGAGACGCTATTTCGTCGATTCACTGTTTTTTTTAGGTTTGGAAGCCCTGTTATGACGAAATAGCGTTAGTGAGGTTCGTTAAATCTTGCAACCGTTGGTGATGCGCCTTTTAAGGTGTGGTAGGTTCGTTAGCACTTGGAGCGAGACGGTATTCCTTCTGGGACAGCCCCTTTTGCAACCAGTCCCCTGTCTCCTGTCCCCAGCTAAGTTATGCATGATAAGGGCATTTTTCCGTGTGAGGTGTTGGGGTATAGTCTGCATCTATCAAAACGTAATGCACTTCTGATTGAGCAGCTTCATGAATTGATCCAGCGCACTGCTGACATAACGATCCTCACCGCGGACAAAGGTTGTTGTGGTATGAGTATAACGATCTGCGAGATCAAATACGGAAAAATCATCCGGTTTCTTGTGAATAACGCTGCACGGCATAATGGTAAAAGCAATGCCAGATTCCACACAGCTGAGCAGGTTTTCCATCGTACTTACTTCAATGATATTACGTGCGGACAACCCTTCTTCCTGCAGGAATTCTTCGGTCATTTCACGATACGGACAGCCTTCGGGGAAAACGACCCAGGATACTTGGCACAGGCTTGCGGGTGGTGCGTCTGTCTTTTTGGAGATGATATGAACCGTGTCCTGCATCTCGTATTCCACTTTCAGACCTTCCTTCACACAAGCCCCGCTGATAAAAGCACCATCAATCTCATAGTCCTGTATTTTCTTGCGCAGTACTTTGGGTGAAGTGGCGTTAACGAGTGAGATGGATACCTCCGGGTAGGTTATCTGATATTCATTCAGAATCTCCATAAAGCGGCTGGATGCCGCAGTTTCCACAATGCCGATTTTTAGCGTGCCAGAAGGTTCTCCGGGATCGGTCATATCCTGCTTCAGATCGTGCAAAAGGTTATGAATGCGAGAGGCGTACTGGACGAACTGTTCTCCTTTGGAGGTCAGTACAACACCTTTGGGAAATCGGTTGAACAACTGGATTTGATATTCCTGCTCCAGTTTTTTGATGCGTGTCGTGACATTGGATTGCGCGTAATTCAGTTCTTTGGCGGCCTGTGAGATTTTGCCTGAACGTGCCACCGCGAGAACAATATCGATATCGGATAGTTCCATACTGTATCCTCCTGAACGTGATTAACTTACATTGTTTCCGCAGATGTTCATGTAGGTATCTCTCTGAGAGATGCAACTATATATTACAATCATTTTACGATATATCAGAGCAGCCGTACAATATCCTTACTGACGAAGAGAGTAGGGATATAACATGGATAACATGCATACACGTTCAACATTATTGAGCCCGGTGACGATTCATCAATGGCAATTAAGGAACCGAATTGTGATGGCTCCACTGACCCGGGGATTTGCTGATGACCATAAGGGGACCGTGACGGATGAGATGGTGGCATATTATGAGCAGCGTGCGCGAGATGGCGTGGGCCTGATCATCACTGAGGGCATTAACCCCAACCTGGCAGGCAAAGGCACTTATGGCATTCCCGGCTTATATACAGATGAACAGACGACGTCTTGGAAAAGGGTAACGGATGCTGTTCACAGACATGGCGGCACCATTATTGCTCAGCTGTGGCATGTCGGCAGATTGTCCCATTCTGATCTGATCGGAACCGCTCCACTGGCACCTTCCAGTCTTGCGGCAAGGGGAAGAGTGCATAAGCTGCATAAGCCGTATCAGATTCCCCAGGCGATGAGTACACAGGATATAGCGGATACGATTCAGCATTTTCAGACGGCAGCACGCCATGCGGTTCTTGCAGGGTTTGACGGAATCGAGCTGCATGCTGCGCATGGGTATCTGATCGACCAGTTTATCAATGAGAAGACCAACCACAGAACAGACGAATATGGAGGCGACACTGCGGGCAGATTACGGTTCCTTCGAGATATTATTGTGGCTGTAAAAAAAGAGATCAGTGTAGATCGCATATCGGTACGATTCTCCGAGAAAAAGGATGATGATGCATCCTATGCATGGGCGGACAAAGCTGGAATGATCGATGCATACCTGAAGTTGTTCCGCGAGACGGGAATTACGATCTTGCATCCCGCAACAGATCATTATGCGAAAGCGTGGGAAGGGGAGAAGTCCTTTCACGAGCGGATTCGAAGTCAGTGGGATGGAATTATTATTGGTGTGGGGAATCTGGATGTTCAGACCGCAGAGCACGCGATTGCTAAGGGAAGCGTAGATTTGGCTGCGTTCGGCAGACCATTTATCTCCAACCCTGATCTGGTGCAGAAATTGAATGCTGGTGAGCCATTGGTGGAGTATGATGCAGCTAAGCATCTGCCCATGTTGGTGTAAAAGGGAAAAACCGATTCAAAGAAAATCAAAAAAAGAATGAACGCTACTGACATACTGTTGGCAAGAGCGGGCTTGTATGATCAAGATATAAACAATCCCATATCTAAAGGAGAATAACATTATGTCAGTAATCGGACCCGATTTCATTTCACTTCAAGTGAGCAATCTTGAGAGCTCTGCCGAATTCTATCAAAACTATCTCGGACTGGTACGCTCACAGGCGGGACCACCTCATGCGGTGGTCTTTGATACCAAGCCTATTACATTTGCTCTTCGTGACCTATTGCCAGGAACCGAACTCCGTTCAGGTACTCAGCCAGGACTTGGTATCGCCCTGTGGCTTCATGCCCCGGATACGCAAGACATTCACGACAAGCTTGCTGCGGCAGGCGTTAAGATTACATCTGCACCCATAGATGGACCATTCGGGCGAACTTTTACATTTGCCGACCCAGACGGGTACCAAGTTACCCTTCACAGTAAAGCCTAATACGCAGATGTATCCATCTTAATCACAGTGATACCTTGCTCTGTCACAGAGAGCCAAGTGTTGATTACCAAATAAAGGGCAGCACTGATCCTTAGGATCAGTCTGCCCTTATTTGGTCGTTCGAATTAAACGATACATTCATTTCTATTCGTTGCTGACGACTACAGCTTTCTTTTCCGTAAAGTAATACACCAAAGCGAGCAGCGGCATGATCAGGCCAATCAGCGTTGTGAGACTCCAGCCTCCGTTAGCATAAGACCAGCTTCCAAGAGATGAACCAATCGCACCGCCAACAAAAAAGATCGACATGAATATGCCATTCACACGCCCTCTCGCTTCACTTCCTAAGGAGTAGATAATGCGTTGACCCAGCACCAGATTTCCCGAGACAGCCATATCCAATGTAATTGCCACGATCACAAGCAGGATCAATGCAAACGTGGAGTGGCTCTGGAATACATAAGCCAGACCAAACGAAGCTGCAGCGATGATCATGGCAGCCCCCGTGAGAATACGCGTTAGTCCGCGATCTGCCAATCTCCCGGCAATGGGAGCGGCAATAGCACCTCCGACACCAGCCAGGGCGAACCAGGCAATGCCTTGCTGTGACATGCCGAAATCGTTCGCGAGTCTGAGTGGAACCGTCGTCCAGAATAAGCTGAAAGCACCAAACAGACTGGCTTGATAGAACGCCCGACGGCGTAACAGAGGCATCGTTCTGAACAGTGTGCCCAACGACACGATTAATTGACCGTATTTCAAGGTGGGTTCAGGTTGGCGAGCAGGAAGAGCACGGGATAGGAGCAACATGAGAAGTGTTATGACAATGGCGGAGAATACAAAGACCGTCTGCCATCCGAAGAGGCTGGTGATAAAGCTTGCGACAGGACGGGCCAGCATGATGCCCAGCAGCAGACCGCTCATGACATTGCCGACAACCCGTCCGCGTTGTTCCTCGGAAGTAAGATATGTCGCATAGGGTACCAGAATCTGAGCGACCACAGAACCTATACCAATGAACAGAGAGGCAGTGAGAAATACAACAGCAGTGGGCGAGAAAGCCGCAGCAATCAGGGCAACAACCAGTACGATGAGGAAAAGCACGACCAGGCGTCGGTTCTCAATAATGTCACTGAGCGGCACGATGAATAACAAACCAATAACATAACCAATCTGAGTCAACGTTACGATCAATCCGGCAGCGGCAGAAGAAAGGCCCGTGGTCATGCTAATCGGTCCGATAACGGTCTGAGCATAATACAGGTTTGCCACGATCAATCCACAAGCGGATGCCAGCAAAAAAATAATCCAGGCAGGTACAGGTGCCTTCTTCACTTGTTGTCTCATATCCATCTTAATCATCCTCCACAGATTTCATATTCGTATTGAAAATTCGATATTCCAGATAGATCAACGGGTGCTGTTTAAAATGTTAATTACTAAACGTTGTGTTCACTAATTAAAACATATAATAAACTAAACGTTTAGTATTGTAAATAGACTAAACATATTTTAATGAAAATTTAAATGAGGATATAAAAATGAGCGAAGAGTGAATTGTGTGTACGCAATGCATTTTAGTATAATGAACGTATCGTATTTATGAATATTACTGATGATAAAATATATTTTTTGCATCCAGGAGGGCTCAAGATGACTGCCAAAAGAGGACGTCCACGTAATATGGAAACCCAGAATGCCATTCTTAACGCATCCTATGAGTTGTTGTTGGAGCACGGATTCGGGGCTGTTACGATTGAGAAGATTGCTGAGCGCGCACAAGTGAGCAAAGCCACGATCTACAAATGGTGGCCGAGCAAAGGCGCTGTCATCATGGACGGATATATGTCTGCCGCAACGGCAAGATTACCCGTACCGGATACAGGCTCGGTATTGGAAGATATACGCATACATGCGAGTAATCTGGTTCGTTTTTTGACCAGTCGGGAAGGAAAAGTGATTACACAGATTATCGGAGAAGGGCAATCGGATGAAGGGCTTGCCGAAGAATACCGCACAAGATACATCCAGCCACGTCGGCGTGAAGCTCGAGGAATCTTGGAGAAGGGCGTGGAGCGCGGCGAATTGAAGAGTGGGATAGACATTGGAATGTATATTGATCTGATCTATGGGCCGGTGTTCTATCGCATGTTAGTGACCGGTGAAGCGATGGATGATGCGTTTGTAGATGTACTGCTCCGTTCATTGTTTGAAGGTATTCAGTCCAATAAGTAGAAGAAGAGCGGTGATACAACTGGGAGGATGAGGGAAGAGGGTGATTCTTAGGAATCACCCTGGAAGGGATCACATGTGGGATATTGTACGTGGGAGAGTATTTAAACTTGGAATATAGGTGAGATGGCTGTGGGCCATGAGTCTGTAGCATTAGAGGATAGGAAGGATGCGTGCTGGGTTAACACCGGGGGTTCATTCCATACTGAACTAGGCAGTTCACGGCGTAATACAGGGGCCACTTCCTTGGCAAAACGCTCCACTTGCTCCAACTGCTCGCTATGCGTCAATCCATCTACGCTGATACTCAGCACCTGATGTCCGTAAGCGGCATGATAGTCCAGAATTTTCTCAATCACTTGTTCCGGACTGCCGATTAACGCAGGGCCACGTGCAATGTTATCCTCCAGATCGGTGAAGGGCGACTGGTTATGCTGTGCGGCGGCGGTGGCATGGAACGCTTCATAGTATGGCTTATAGCGACGAATGGCTTCTTCACCTGTATCGGCAAGGTAGAGACTGCCGGCACCAGAGCCAATCACTGCCTGCTGCGGATCATGACCATAATAATCGAGGCGCTCCCGATAATGATCAATTAACGCTTTGTATTTGGCCTGAGGGTGAAAAGAATTCGACGTGAAGAGCGGCTCGCCATATTTGGCAGCGAGTTCGGTTGAGACCGTGCTGGACGCGCTACCGTGCCAGATTGGGATGGACTGCTGAAGCGGCCTAGGCCACGTGGTCACGCCCTCAAGCGGAGGGCGATACGTTCCCTGCCAGGTGACATTCTCTTCAGACCACAGCCGTTTTAGCAAATGATACCGTTCATTGAGTGAGTCCCATTGTTCCTCTTCGCTTATGCCAAACAGCGGATAATGTCGAGGGTCATTGCCTTTCCCAATGATCATCTCCAGCCGTCCGCCTGATAATTGATCCAGTGTGGCATAATCCTCGGCAACCCGGACTGGATCAAGTATACTAAGAACAGTAACGGTGGTTAGTAACCGAATGCGTGTGGTTGCTGCGGCTATTGCGGTTAATACGACAGGTGGCGAGGAAGATAGAAAAGGTGCACCGTGTCGTTCACCAATTCCATAGGCATCGAATCCCAGTCGTTCAGCCAGCTTCGCTTGCTCCAATATATTATGGAATTTCTGCTGAGTCGTCAGAGCCTCCCCGGTTACGGCATTAGGCAGATTCATCATGAGACTAAACAAGGCAAATTTCATCTGACCTTCTCCTTGAACTGAATTAATCGTATCTGTGTCGTATAATCCTATTGAAATAGTAGGATATGTAAGTTGCATTAAATGTATCATGTTCTCACGGATTCTTCTAATGGATTTTTTCTATAAGCAAAAATTCAGTTCAGGCCCCCTTGCACAGATGTGAAGGAAATTGCCACGATTTTTATTGACCGCTGTAAAATTTAGGATTAAAATTGTGCTTATCATATAAATTCAAAATTATGGATTTTCATTGTGGAGGTGGGATACATGGAACCTACAACTACGATACGCTCATATATTGAGGACTACATCAGGAAACAGGGGTACACCCTGCAGTATTTTGCCGATATATCAGGAGTTAACGCCGGAACGCTTAGTGCAATTATTAAGGGGACTCGGCCCATTGCTATGGCGCAATTGGATCTGATTACCCAAGGCATGAAGCTGGAAGAGGGGTATTTCTACGAGATTTATGGGGCTGAATGTTTCGTGGAATCGGCACCCCATTGGAGAAGACTGGAACCATTCCTGCAGCGCTGTGCCGAATTGGACAAGCTGGAATGTATTCAGAGGGTTATCCAGGAAGTGACCGATGATCGCTCGTATATCTCGGAGTTGTTCGAGATGGCTGAAGGCATGCTGGAGCGTGGACAGACGAAGGCTGCGCGAATGTTGTACGAATGTGTGGCGGAGTGTGAGAAATATCAACACTCGGAACGTCTCGCTCTCTGCCAGTATCGCATCTTCACGTTATCTCTCGGTCAGGACCAACACGAGAATCTGCGTGCAGCCGTACATTTTGAACCGTATATTAATCGGTTGGATGAGGAGAGGCAGCTGGATGCGATTAGGGAGTTGGCGAATACATACAATGGGTTATGTCGGTGGGATAAAGTATTTCAATTAGCCGATGAACTGTTGCAACGGGTCAAATTTTTGGAACAATACAAAAATAAAAAAAAGGGATTGGAGTTTATTAGAGCCTCCAAACACCCGTTATTTACTTATAAATTTTATGCTTACTTATTAATAGCAACTGTATGGGGAGAGCGTAAAGAGTATGAAAAGGCGCTAGAGTATACTTCTTTCTATTCAAACATCGTTATTGAAGACCCTACTTCAGAAGATGAACTCTTTATAAAACGATTTAAAGATTGGGCTGAAGTTAATACCTATTTATATAAGTTGATGACGGGTGACTATAATGCGCTTAACTCCTATCTCGACTTTATAGAAGCAAATGAAAATGAAACTCTTCTTGGACTTGTCAAAGTTATGGAAGCGGCTAATCAATATCAGCTGAATGTTGATCACGTTCTCAAAAGATTTGAGTCGTTTATACGTTTGTTAGTTAATGACTCTAACTATGAGACTAGTTATACTACTCAGATAAAAGATGATCGATATACTAAATTCTGGGCTGAATTAGCATTCTACCAGTTGTCTAAAGCCAGGCATCAGGAAGGATTCAGGGATCTGCTTACTTGTTTGAGTTCTGCTCACAAGATCAAGGATGACTCCACCATAATTTATTGTGTGAGTTTATTTGAGGAATATAGAACACAGGCTTCTGAATTAATAGAGTCTCAATATAAAAGTATTATTAAGGAGGTTTATGGTCGGTATGAGAAAAAAGGCAAAGTTGGCATTAACGCTGTTTAGCTCTTTCTTAATATTATCTAGTATTACTGGTGGTATAAGCCATATAATAAATCTGGTTTTTAATCATGGTGCAGGAGGATATTAGGGTTATTTGATTTTAAATTCTTTCATTAACATGCGTCTTATTTCCGGGATATGGAGATGGGGCGCTTATTTGTACTGTCTATTAGATCATTCATAACGAAAAGAGGATTTATCATTGCAGATTGATATTCAGAAACTTTACGACAAATATATAACATTGAACATTCCTAATCCATTCAGTTTAGAGCAGATTCATGATCGACTAACACAGAAATTTTACGCTGAGAAGGTAGATTTAGATGCGTTTTCCGACTTGCGCAACGATCCTCATGCGGGATTTGATCAGGCGATTGCAGCTTATGTATTCAAGGATGAGAGGGGAACCAAGCAATTAATTAGCCTGAACAAGGATGAGGATATCCATGAGCCACTGGAGTTTGCATGGATCATCAATTCCACTGTAAGAGGGTTTTCTCTTCTATTAATTCTTGAAATCGAAGTATTTTATGGAATGCAAGAGAGTGAGATGACTCTTGGCAATCCACGTTTTGAGGAATATCTGATCCTACTTTATTTAACAGGTTACATTGAGTTTGAGAATGACTCTTTCATTCATCTGTTGCGTGCTCGTTATCGAGAGGGCTACAGACTTCGTTATTTTGGCATGCAGAATGGTGATGATAATTATCTATACGAATAAATTTGCTGTCGGATAAGGTTATTAACTTCTTTCTGGAGAAAGGTGCAAAAAGTACTTAGGGTAAAATGCATAATATGTCCATGAATCAGTTTAACGTTAAGGATTCGAAAATTCTCGAATACGATATGTAGATATGCTCTCCATATATTTTCGCTACATCTTGTATTGATGAGAGGGTTTCATATCTCTATGCAAAATGCTTGATGTTGAAAGTATCTCTATGGAAATAAGCATTTTACCTTGCAAAGGAATATAATGTTAATTTTTTGGCAATGTATCCTAAAATGTTTAAAAAAGAGGGGGTGCATGCTGTGAGTGAACCGAAACAGATCAGAGACCAAATCGAACAGAACAGGCATGAATTGAGTCGTTTGGCGGAGAATCATGGCATGCAAGACAACAAAGTCCTCCGACAGTCCATGGTGCTGGACGAGCTTATTAATGAATATAATCGATTCAAATATAAAAGCCATCTCGGCAACAGACAACCGATTGCATAATGCAGTCGGTTTTTTGGTCTAATTCAACCGAATTGTTTTGCTAGATTAACGCAGCGGATGTGTTCTATAGAAATAGCGTAGTCGACTGTAGCGATACAGTCGGCTTTTTTGCGTTCACCCTGAAACCAATACGCATAACTTGAAATTCCGTACCAATTCCAGGGTTGGCAGGATAGCGAATGATCATTAAAACTGGATATGATAACCCCAGTTATATCCAGATTGATCTGTGAAGGGGGCTCATACAATGATCGGGAGAGGGAGGGATGAACGGAAATGATGGACAAGGTACGCACTTTTTTCGGAAAAAGCGTAAACCTGCGCACCAAGTTGCTCCTGTTGTTCCTGGCGCTGACGTTGCTGCCGCTAGGCTTACAGGGAGTGATGAACTACAAGCATTTCTCGCAGACGATGGATCGCAAGACCGAGCAGTTCACCATTGAACTGGTTCGCCAGATTAACGCCAATCTGAATCGGCTGCTGAAGGACTTTGAGCGGTTGTCGCTCTTGCCGCTATACGATCAGATGGTGCTTGGCATTCTGGGCAAATACAACGGTTCAATGGGGTCGGGTACATGGGCGAGGTCTGAGGATTATCTGAAAATGAAGCTCTATACCTCTGGTCAAGCTTATGACCGACCCGAGATTCGGGGAATTCATCTGATCAGCAACAGCGGCATCCTGTTCTCCAATCTCGATTCACTGGCAGTCAAGCCGGTGTGGGACAGCAGACAGGATGCCTGGTTTGCAGAGCTTGAACACTCGGAAGGGACGTGGCGCCTGATTCCTCCGCATGACCCCGGCTACTACACGGGCGTTCAGCAAGAATCGTATATATCGGTGGGCAGAGTGCTTCGAGATCCGGGTTCGCTCCAGCAATTGGGGTACATTCTGATTGACATTCGTCTGGAGGCCTTCGGCCAATTGTTATCCAATCTGAATGTTGAGCAAGAGGCAAGCCTGATGATTGTCGACAGCAAGCAGCGTCTTCTGTTCGAACGGACCTCAACTGGAGGAATGTCTGCGTACGACCAGTTGTTAATGAATGGACAGCTCCAAAACTATGCAGGGAACCAAAAAGTTGTTCTGGATGGACAGTCCTATCTCTATGTACAACACCATTCCAGCTATTCCGGGCTCTCGGTGATCAGTCTTACACCTATTGCCGTGATTCAAAAGGAGTCGGGTGAGATGCTCACCTTCACAATAGGGTTCGCTGTATTGTGTATGGCGGCTATATCGATTCTGGCGGTTCTGTTATCCTATCGTATCACCCGGCCACTGATTCGACTGAAGCACCACATGATTCGGGTGGAGCAGGGAGATTTCAGCCAGCGGGTAGCACACTTCAGCAGTGATGAATTCGGACAGATGAGTCGGGGCTTTAACCGAATGATGGAAGAGATTCATCGACTGTTCAATGAGATGTTCCTGCTGGGCATTCAAGAGCGGGAGGCAGAATTGTCGGCGTTGCAGAGCCAGATGAATCCTCATTTTATATACAACACACTGGAGTCCATTAATATGATGGCCATTCGCCAGAAGCATGCTGAGGTGTCCGACATGGTGACGGCGCTTGGCAAGCTGCTGCGCTATACGATTGATAAGGTGGACCGGATGGTTCCGCTTGGGGAAGAACTGACTTTTGTACAGTCCTATGTACGCATTCAGCAGGTACGTTACAACGGTAAGCTGGAGGTTAACTATGACATCGAGGAACAGATAACGGAATGTGGGATTCCGAAGCTGATCCTGCAACCGTTGGTGGAAAATGCAGTCTACCATGGCATTGAAGGGCAGGAAAATGGAGGAGTAATCTGGATATCTGCCTTGAGGTTCGACCATGAGCTGCTGATTAGCGTACGAGACAACGGTAAGGGAATGACTCAGGCTAAGATTGACGAGTTAAACGAATCCATAACAAAACAGCCTTCCAGTCAGGCATTACGTTGCCATGCCGGGGACAGTCTGGGGCTTAACAATATCGCCCAGAGGCTTCGCCTCATCTATGGAGAAGGCGGCAGCCTAAGCATTGATGGAAGTCCCGGGCAGGGCCTGGTGGTCACCATATCCATTCAACTTCTACCGAAAGGGGATTGAAGCGCATGTATAAAGTATTGCTTGTAGAGGATGAGACGGTTATCCGTCAGGGACTGAGGGAGCTGATCGTACAAGCGTCTTCTCAGTTTCAGGTAACGGGCGAAGCATCGAGCGGCACGGAGGCGCTGGATTTTCTGAGATGTGAAGTGCCGGATGTGTTAATCACGGATATCCGCATGCGTGAAATGGATGGATTAACTTTGGCAAGCAAAGCCAGAGACATGTACCCTGAATTGCTCATGCTCATCATTAGCGGCTATGGCGAGTTTGAATATGCGCGCAGAGCGATGGAGTTCGGGGTGTTGAACTATCTGTTGAAGCCAATCGATCGCTATGAACTGGCATTATGCATACAGAAGATTCAATTGTTGCTGGACCGCAGATATGGTATTTCAACCCTTTCGATCCCGGAGCCATCTGGGAAAGCAGAACATGCTAGTGGAGATACGCGGAAGATTATCCGAGATGTGAAGGAGCACATCAAGCAACATCCCGATGGAGATTTGCGACTTCAGACGATAGCAGATCTCGTTCACTTAAACCCTACTTATTTGAGCCAGTTGTTCAAGAACGAAATAGGTATTAATTATTCGGAATACATCACGGAGGCACGTATGGAGCGGGCCAAGTGGTTGCTGATCAACACGGGTCTCAAAATCTATGATGTGGCACGGTTATCCGGGCATCAAAGTCCCAAACATTTCATGCTGGTGTTCAAGCAGCAGGTGGGATGGACTGCGGGAGAATACCGAGACCGATTCAGTATTTCTTGAAATACCATACCATTTCTGTAGTTGACGTGATTTATGAGGGAACGAAGCTTTCGTTATACTTTGGTTGCACCTGTATACCACAACGTCCATAAGGGGGATTTCCATGAAAAAAGCAGGACTGATACTGATGCTTCTACTCATGATGGTGGCTTCAATCGCGTGTACTAGCGCTGATTCCAACAGTGAACCTGGCAATGCAGGCGGGGAGAATGGAGAGGTGGAGCTGAAGTTCATGATGTGGGGCAATCAGGCACATATGGATGTATACAACAAGCTGATCGATGGCTTCACCAAGGAAAATCCAGGCATCAAAGTCACGATGGAATCCGTACCTTTCGCAGAATACCAGCAAAAAATCTCAGTGCTTGCCGCCGGAGGCTCACTTCCCGATCTCGCCTGGGTATCGGAGCGAATGGTACCACAATTCAAATCCAACCACATTCTGGCCGATGTATCGGAGTTCAAGGATGATACACAGTTTAAGCTGGATGATTACATTCCAAGTACGCTTGATCTATTCCGTGACGGCGACCAGTTGCTGGGGCTCCCTTTTTCTACACCTCCGGTGGTCATGTTTTACAATAAAACGTTGTTCGACAAGGCTGATCTGACGGATCCAAACACACTTGCCACCCAAGGACAATGGACATGGGAACAGTTCGAAAAGTCTGCCAAGGCGATTACAAGCAAGGAGGCGACCAACCGAATCTATGGCGCCAACTTTTTTCGCGACTGGAAGACCTGGGCGGTGCTCTCTTCTTACTCTTGGTCCAATGGAAGCGGTCCATTCGACGAAGGTATGACGAAGTTCACCTGGAACGATGCCTACGGTATACAGACCTTTAGATTACTGGGGCGCATGATGTTCACCGATGAATCACATCCGAAGGCGGGGGAGCAGGTCAGCTTCGATGCGGGCAATGTGGGGATGTTTTTCGATAATTACAGCTATGTTTCCAAAGCAAGGGAGATTACGGATTTTGAATGGAGCATCGCGCCTATGCCTTCCGGTTCACAAGGCAGTGTACCGATGTTGGGGCAGGCCGGATATGCCATGTTCAACGACAGCAAACATCCAGAGGAAACGAAGAAGCTGTTGAAATATTTTGCCAGTGAGCAGGGGATTCAGGCGACAGCCACTTATTTTGTGCCTCCGCGTACTTCTGTTCTGAACTCGGACGCATTCATTCTTCAGCCGAATAACCCGAGCAAAGAGCATATTGTGCAGGCCGTCATTGATGAAATGCCCAAAGCGCGCTTAATTCCCGGCCATATCCGTTGGCAGGATATCGATAATGCAGTATTGCAGGGATTCGACCGACTGTTTGCCAAGACAGCGACAGCTGAGGATAACCTGAAACAAATGCAGGAAGAGATCCAAAGCATGCTGCAACCCTAAGTAAGTCGATTGAAACCGGAGGTGAGAATAATGGGCATATTCAAAGAATTACTTGAGCGGAAACCGCTGTCCCTGGTCGTCAGTCTGCCTGAAAATGAACTTGCTTTGGCTCGGGCAGCCATGGAAGAGGGGGCTGATGCACTCAAGGTGCATTATAATGTCGGCCATCGCGCCAGCGGGAATCATTTTGGTTCATTGGACAGATATACCGAGGTGTTTCGGGCGATCCGCAGTGAATTTGGGGGTCCGCTTGGGGTCGTACCTTCCGGCAGTATAGATGGAGCACGACGGGAGGATGTGGAGCGCCTTGCTGGACTGGGTTTTGATTTCTATTCCATCTATGCACATCACTTGCCCTCCTTCATGCTGAGTGACTTGGGGCTGGACCCAACGTTTGCGATCAATGAAGAATATGATGCTTCCCTCGTAACATCCGCAGCTCACTTCGGCTTCACTGCTCTGGAGGCATCCATTGTACCTGGCAAAGAGTATGGTACACCGCTCAGCTTCGCGGATGTGCTCAAGTATCGCCGTCTGGTCTTGCAAGCCCAGGTTCCGGTATTGGTTCCTTCCCAGCGAAAGCTGGTACCGGAGGATGTTCGGGTGCTACGCGATACCGGGGTCAAAGCGATTATGCTTGGAGCGGTTGTGACAGGCAACACGGAGGAAGAGCTGCGAAGGGCTGTGAACGGGTTCCGCAATATGGTGGACAGCCTGAACCGTCCAGACTATATAAGTTGAACTAAAGGATATTTACACTTGTACTCCGATGCCAGAACAACCTTCCGATCGCTGTTATCCCCAGATTTTTTTGGAATCCCTTATATAGAGGGAGAAATCCGGGGATAAGCATATGCTTCCGATGCAGCTTTCTTCCAGAAAGCTTTTAGGCGACCACTTCGCTTCTTCAGGTTTTTTCTGTCCTCTACGTTCTTGTGTAAATATATAGTTCACCTTATATAGAATCGTCACAGAGTTCAGCTTCGGAGGAAATTTGATTAAAAGGGGGTGGCTAATTGTGACCCATCCACACAAGCGCAAAAGAAGGGGACCGCTCGCCAGAGAAGCGCAGATCGCGGGGTGGCTGTTTGTATCGCCGATGGTGCTTGGGTTTACCCTGCTGCTGTTATTTCCCATGGGTCTCGCGTTATACATGAGCCTGACCGATTGGCCGCTGCTGGGGGATCATCATTTTGTTGGACTGGAGAATTACCGGAATATTATGACAGACACCATGTTCTGGAAAGTGCTCGCCAATACGGTTTATTTCACAGTCGGACTGGTACCGCTTAATATTGTGCTCGCCCTGCTGCTCGCGTTGCTGCTATCCAGGAATCTGCGGGGGATCGGAATTTTTCGAACAGCAATCTTTGTTCCGGTCATGACTTCGCTGATCGTATGGGCCATCGTATGGAAGCTGATGTATGCAACAGAATCAGGATTGATTAATCAGCTTCTATTGATGACGGGCATCAAGGGTCCGGCGTGGCTATACAATGAAGATTTGGCAATGCCGGCAGTGATTGTGACCAGTGTGCTGAAAAATGTAGGTCTGAATATGGTGCTGTTCATTGCAGCTATTCAGCAGGTACCGCGTTCACTGTACGAAGCAGCAACATTGGACGGTGCGGGCAGAAGGGGAACTTTCTTTCACGTTACACTGCCTATGATTACACCAACGGTGTTTCTGACTGTGGTCATGACCGTGATTGGTTCACTCAAAGTATTCGGACAGATCTATGTGATGACACAGGGCGGGCCGAGTAACAGCACAAAGGTATTGGTTTATTATATCTGGGAAAAAGCATTCAAACTATTCCAGTTCGGCTATGCTTCCGCTCTCGCATATGTACTGTTCTTCATCGTACTGATCCTGACGCTGCTGCAATGGCAGCTCCGAAAGAGGTGGGTATTCAATGAAGGCGATGCCTAATTCTTCGGGGAGGAAGATAGGAAGTGCCCTTGGGACGTATTTGCTGCTGACACTGATTTCGCTAATCATGATTGTGCCATTTATCTGGATGATATCGACATCATTCAAGGAGCCTCAGAGCATATTCACCTATCCGCCACAGTGGATACCGAAATCCTTCCGATTTCAGAACTACATCGATGTGTTCCGATTGATTCCGTTTCACCGTTTCTATTGGAACAGTATCTATATTTCTGCGTTGGTTGTGCTGGGAACCGTTTTTTTTGCTTCTCTCGCCGGTTATGCATTCGCCAAAATTCCGTTTAAAGGACGTAATGTGGTATTTCTCATCCTGCTGAGTGCCATGATGATTCCTCATGAGGTGACGGCGATTCCGATGTTCCTGTTCATGCGGCAGCTGGGGTGGATTGATACCCATCTTCCGCTGATACTACTGCCAATCTTTGGCGCGGGCGGTGTGTTTGGCATCTTTGTGATGAGGCAGTTCTTCATTACGGTGCCAACGGAACTGGAGGAAGCGGCGATGATCGACGGCTGCAACCGATTCCGAATATATGCGCGAATTATGCTGCCTATTGCCAAGCCAGGTATGGCTACGCTGACGATCTTCACGTTTGTGACGATCTGGAATGAGTTCTTCGATCCGTTGATTTTCATTAACTCGCGTGATCTAATGACGCTGCCGCTTGGATTATCTTTGTTTACAGATGAGGTCGGCACAGCCTGGCAATATCTGATGAGCGCCACAGTCATGGCGACCTTGCCACTTTTAATTGTCTTTTTCCTGGCACAACGGCGCTTCATTGAGGGGGTTGCCATGACGGGACTGAAAGAGTAAGCCATGAAATACGTGCAAAGGCGAGCAATACGTGCAATAGAACGGAAGGAGGGAAAACATTTGAGTGAACGGATGAGCATGGAAAAGGAAGAAGCAGATGTCGTTATTGTGGGCGGAGGTCCAGCGGGTATAGCGGCAGCCATTGCGGCTGGAAGACAGGGTGTCCGCACAGTGCTGGTGGAGCGATATGGATTCGTTGGTGGGATGTCCACTGCCGCTATGGTCTATCCCTGGATGACTTTCCATACGGAACGTGGGGAGCAGGTCATTCAAGGTATTGCGCAGGAGATTGTGGATCGTTTGCAGGCGTGTGGCGGCTCCCCCGGGCATTTGCGCGATACGGTTGGATTTGTGCATACTGTCACGCCGTACCATCCAGCGATCTTTCAGGTGGTTGCGGCAGAGATGTTGCAGGAGGCTGGTGTCCGGCTGTTATTGCACAGCTTCGTGGATGAAGTGGTTGTTGGGGATGATCGGGTGGAAGCGGTGCGAGTGACCAACAAGTCTGGACGAAAGGAGTTCCGAGCGAACGTATTCGTGGATGCAAGCGGTGATGCGGATCTGGCTTATCTTGCAGGGGCTTCGGTGGCGAAGGGGAGAGATGGCGATAACCAGTCTCAGCCGATGACCATGAAATTCCGCATGCGTGGTGTGGATCTTGGACGCGTGAAGCAATACATTCAGGAGCACCCGGAAGATTTCTATGCCAAGACCCCCTTCTCGGAGCTGGATAGCATTCCGTTAACCGGGGTGAGCGGCTTCTATTCCCAGTGGAAAAAAGCGGGGGTACCGATTAATCGCGATCAGGTGTTGTTTTTTACCGGACCGGCTGACGATGAAGTGCTGATAAATTGTACCCGGGTGCAGGGACTCGATGCGACGGATGCCGAGGATCTGACCTCTGCTGAACAGGAAGGGCGGAAGCAGGTGCTGATGATTGCTGAGTTTTTGCAGCGTGATGTGCCTGGATTCGAACGGGCTTCCATCTCAGCGGTAGCACCTCAGATTGGTATTCGTGAATCCAGACGGATTATCGGTCATTATGCGTTGACCCAAGCGGATGTGGTCGCAGGACGGAAGTTCGAGGATGTGATTGCCAGAAGCGGTTATCCTATCGATATTCATGACCCTTCGGGTCAAGGTGTTGTAGCTGCCTTTATCAAAGGGGATGGGGCGTACGATATTCCGTATCGTTGTCTGGTCTCTCGCAATATCCGCAATCTGCTGGCGGCAGGACGCTGCATCTCCACCACACATGAGGCGCATGCGACGACAAGGTTGACGCCAAGCTGTATGGCTACCGGGGAGGCCGCCGGGACAGCAGCTGCACTAACCGTGAAGATGAAGCTTGATCCGGTGGGACTGCCAATTGAGCTGCTACAGGCGGAATTACGTCACAACGGAGCGGCGATCTAGCGGATAAGCTGATTGTGGGCGGATTGGACGCAGTATTAGTCGTGGGAGCGGCATGAATCATTAATAGTGGGCGTAACGTGGATGTTTATTTATTTAATTCACGGTGGTGTAAGTTTTAACGAACCTGAGACGTCTAATATGGGGCTATAAGCTGGGATGAAAAATGTAACGAATCTCGGTAAAGTTATTTTACTCAAAAACCTGAAATACGGCGTACAGGTGGGGTGAATCGGAAAAATAGAGCGTCTACGATTCGTTAGGTTAGAAACTGTCCCCAAAATGGCCAAATAAGCTTCCCCCGGTTCGTTAGAACATCGGTGGGAAGCTCATTTCATTTATTCAGTCATTTAATTCATGCGTGCCTCAAGTCGCCTTGCGACAATGGACAGCGTGTAGTTGATGACAAAATACAATACCGCAGCGAGCAGGAGGGCGGGGATAATATAATCGAAACTTTGGCCGCCGAGGATCTGCACGTTGTGCATCAGTTCCGGCAAAGAGATGATGATTGCCAGTGAAGTATCCTTCAGGAGTGAGATGAACTGGCTGACCATCGGCGGAGACATGCGGCGTAGCGCCTGTGGCATGATGATGCCACCGAGAGTCTGCATGTAGGTCAGGCCGGAAGAACGGGCAGCTTCCACCTGACCGCGCTCAACAGACTTCAGACCGCTACGTACGATCTCGGCGATCATCGCGCCTTCAAATAGACTCAGTCCAACGACCGTGGACCAGAAGACGGACATTTTGATCCCGAGCTGCGGAAGTACGATGTGGATGAAGAAAATGATGAGCAGTAGTGGCAGATTCCGAATCGTATCCACGATGACCGCTACGATCTGTGACAGAATGGGGATGCGAGTAAACCGGACGGTACCCAGCACGGTGCCAAGTATGAAGCTGAATACAATGGATAGCCCTGCGACCTGTAGGGTAATCAAGAATCCTTGAAGCAGAAAACGAAGGTTGGGCCACGCATAGGCCCCGCTAAAGTCCATATTTTATTAGCCTCCTTCTGTATGCAGGAATAGAATATTGAAGATCAATAGATGGGGCATGGACTAGCCAAAATAACGGACCAAAATTATCGAAAGGTCTGAAATAGCCAATATATCTCCCTAAAAATCTGCGCATGTATAGGTCAATCTGTTACATGGTAACCTGACCGGCCGGTTTGTTCTTCTTCGGTTTGCCCTTGGTGCTGCGCGCCTCTGCATCGCTCTGTCCGAACCTGCGCTCCATATAATGCACCAGAAAGCTGAGTGGTAGTGTCAGCACCAGATAGAACAGCGCAACAACGGTGTATACACTTAGCGGTTGGAACGTATCCGAGTTAACCAGGTCGGCAAAATACATGAGATCCATACCGGCGACAACGGCCAGAATGGATGAGTTCTTGACCAGATTAATAAATTGGTTGCCGATGGACGGCAAAACAATCTTGATCGCTTGAGGCAGAATGATCAGATTCATAGCCTGTACATAGGACAAGCCGGAGGATCTTGCGGCTTCCAGTTGTCCACGCGGCACCGTCTGAATGCCCGCTCGGATCGCTTCGGCAATGAAAGCGGCGGTATAGATGGTCAGACCCAGAGTACCAGAGACAAATCCGTCGAGCGAAATGCCTAGTGCCGGCAGTCCGAGATAGAAGAAGAACACAACCAACAGCAGGGGAATGTTTCGGATAAACTCCACAAAAGCCGTGCCAATCCAGTTTAGCGGTTTCACAGGGGATATCCGAAAGATCGCCAGAATCGCGCCCAGGATAAAGCTGCCAACGAGAGCTATAATACTCACTTGAATGGTATTCAGGAATCCTTCCAGAAAACGATCCGAGTGTCGCATCAGTACGCTGAAATCCAATGTGCCCATATAGGCAAAGCCTCCGTTCTCCAGATGTAGAAACGGCGATTACGTCTGCTTATGCATCGCATCCAGCAGACGAATTCGCCGCGTGCTCATCATTAATCGGGGTTACTCGGGCTTGGAGCCCAGCCATTTCTCATGTAATGTGTCATATTCCCCGCTGTCTTTCATGCTTTTGAGCAGCTTGTTGACTTCTTCCACGAAGGGGGTGTCGCCTTTGCGAATGGCCATACCATAAGGTTCACTTGTGAAATTGCCACCAACCAATTGGAAGCTGTTATCTGTCTGTTGCATGCCGATAAGGATGATATTATCTGTGGTCAGCGCTTCGCCTTTACCGGCTTTGAGAGCAGTGAATGCATCCTGATAGTTATCGAATTCGAGCACTTCAGCATCAGGGGCTTTCTCGCGAATGTTCTGAGCGGATGTGGAGCCTTTCACGGCGAGTACTTTCACCCCGCTGAGGCTTTCCAAGCCGGTAATCGGACTATCATTTTTCACCAGCAGGGATTGGCCTGCCTCGAAATACACATCACTAAAATCCACCTGTTCCTTACGCTCATCCGTAATCGTCATCGTGGCGATGATGATGTCAATGTCTCCATTCTGCAACATGGGAATACGTGTCTTGGAAGTGACTTCTTTCAGTTCGACCTTTGTCTCATCTCCAAGGATCTGTTTGGCGAGTGCCTTGGCGATATCAATATCGAATCCCTCAACGTTGCCGCTTGCGGGATCTTTCAGTCCGAATAGCTTCGTATCATATTTCACGCCGGCAATAAGTTTGCCGCGCTCTTTAATCTGCTCAATGGTTCCTTTAGCTACGGCATCTCCGCCAGAACCGCTACTACCGCCGCTACTGCTATTCTCCTCACCTGTACTACAACCGGACAATACCAGCGAGAGAATAAGGACAAGTATAAATGACGGCCACTTCAACAATTTTTTCATGAATAAGACCCCTTTCAAAATGGAATATTGGATTATTCTCAATGATGAATCAGACGGCTCAGGAATTGCTGTGCTCGTTCTTCTCTGGGGTTGTCAAAAAATTCAGCGGCGGTGGCCTCTTCTACAATTCGGCCTTCGTCCATGAAGATGACCCGGTCCGCAACTTCGCGGGCGAATCCCATCTCATGGGTAACAACGACCATGGTCATGCCATTATGGGCAAGGGAACGCATCACATCGAGGACTTCCCCAATCATTTCGGGATCGAGTGCAGAGGTCGGTTCGTCAAAAAGCATGATTTTGGGCTCCATGGCGAGTCCTCTGGCGATGGCTACCCGTTGTTGCTGTCCACCGGACAACTGGGAGGGATAACTGTCTGCTTTGTCGGCAATGCCTACCCGGGTCAGATACTTCATGGCCGTTGAGGCAGCTTGTTCTTTGGGTTGTTTGCGTACCTTCATGGGTGCAAGGGTAATGTTATCAATGACTTTTTTGTGAGGATAAAGATTGAAGTGTTGAAATACCATACCGATGTCACGGCGGAAGAGGTTAATATCCACCTTTTTCTGATGTAGAGGGACCCCACTGACAACAAGTTCGCCTTCGGTAATGGTCTCCAGGCGGTTAATACAGCGGAGTAACGTGCTTTTGCCGGAGCCGGAAGGTCCGATGATGACGACAACCTCTCCTTCTTCGATGTGAAGATGGATATCCTTGAGGACATGAAAATGACCGAAATGCTTTTGGACACCCCTAAATTCAATCAAGAGTAGACCCCATCCTTTCTGCAACGAATGTTTGTAAAAGGAATAATAAGGAATTAATTGAAACTAGTTATTTAATCATACATACTCATCCTGCTAATGGCAATTGGTTTGTGATAAAACATGACATAAGTAATAGACTTTCTAGGGCTATGGGCAGTAATTGTGTTATATACCTGTTATGTTATCAAATCTCTTGTGACGAATCCTGACAGAAAATTGAATCTATTCTCCTAGTTGTTTACCAACCATTGGAATAGATGTATAGAGTATACTAGAAATGATGTTTCATTTATGACTCTGATCATAAAAACAAATTCCATCAAGTTCTAACTGTACATGGCAAAAAAGCTCAACCTAGTGCATCAGGCCATTGATATGATGGAGCGAGAAAGTATCTGTCTGAAAGTAAACTAAAGAAAGTAGAAACGAAAAGTTGATCTCATAACGCTTAGATTTCCATTACAGGTAGAGAGGATGATTCTGCATAATGAATACATATCACTCCCCAATGTCGACGGGTACAGGTGCCCAGTCTGATGTCCAAGCTTATGAAGCCAATTTACCTGTCATTCCGGCTCAGGATTTTCGAATTACAGACTATGGAGCTGTTGGAGATGGGGTAACAGATAATACGGAGATGTTCCGCCTTGCAATCGCGTCATGCGCTGAAGCGGGAGGAGGCAGAATCGTTATCCCTGCCGGGGTATGGCTCACAGGTCCGATTGTAATGCGCAGCCGGATCGAACTACATGTGGAAGCAGGGGCGCTGGTTACGTTTAGCCGAGATTTCGATCAATATCCATTGATCGCATCAAGCTTCGAAGGCTGGCAGGTGGTACGCTGTCAATCCCCGATCGATGGTGATCAACTGGAGGATATTGCGATTACCGGTGAGGGGATATGGGATGGTGGCGGTGAAGCGTGGCGTCCGGTAAAACGCTCCAAAATGACGACTTCACAATGGAACCAATTGGTCGCTTCGGGTGGTGTTGTAGAGCAATCGGGTGGGGATGAAGAAATCTGGTGGCCTTCCGTCTCTGCACTTGAAGGTGGTATCATTGCAAATCGTTTGCATAAGGAGCAGGTACGTGATGTTGCCGCCTATGAACAAGCCAGAGACTTTTTGCGTCCTAACATGGTCAGCTTGCGCAGATGTACACGGGTGCTGCTGGACGGTCCAACGTTCCAGAACTCGCCTGCATGGAATCTGCACCCCTGGGCATCTGAGCATGTCACCATTCGTAACGTGAGTGTGCGTAATCCGTGGTTTTCTCAGAATGGAGATGGGCTGGACATTGAATCCTGCCGTCATGTGGTGGTGGAGAAGAGTGTATTCGATGTGGGTGATGATGCGATCTGTCTGAAATCAGGCAAGGATGAAGAAGGCCGTGAACTGGGTCTTGCTTCGGAGTACATTACCATTCGGGAGTGCACCGTGTATCATGGTCATGGCGGTTTCGTCATTGGTAGCGAAATGTCTGGTGGTGTGCGGCATGTGAGAGTGTCGGATTGTACGTTTATCGGCACGGATATTGGACTTCGCTTCAAAAGCGCACGGGGACGCGGCGGGGTGGTTGAGGATATTCAGATCGAGCGTATATATATGAAAGATATCATTATGGAAGCCATCTCGTTTTCCTTTTTCTATGCGAATCAGGAAGGGTCTGCCCGGGGCAGTGACTTGTCTCAGGAGATTAGCGAGGAGACGCCGGTGTTCCGGGATATTCGAATATCGGATGTGGTCTGTGCCGGTGCGGACACTGCGTTGCTCATAAGTGGGTTGCCGGAATTGCCTTTGGATGGCGTAGTCATTGAACGATACCATGTAGAAGCCCGCACAGGTATTCAATGTGCCCAAGCGAAGCATCTGCGGATTACAGAACTGAACGCCCGGATTACCGAAGGTCCGTTAATTCATTTGCACCAGTGCAAAGGGGCGGAGTTGGAGCGCATTCAGGGCAAGGGGGCGGATGGTCGACTTCTGATGGTGACAGGACACGAATCCGCAGGCATTGTGTGCCGAGAAAGTGATGCCGACACAGACGGTCGCCAGATCTCTGTGGGTCCTGAAGTACGAAGTGGTGTGATCATCCGCAGGTAAAAAGTGTATGTAAAAGGGGCTATACAAGTGGCTCCAATTCAGCCGCAGTGGCGTAGCCATGGGTCCAATGATCGTGATGCCTTTCGGGTATAAGTAATACGTGATCTCTGGAGCAAGGCTACCCACTCGGTTTTATATGATGTGATCTGAAGATCTACCGGTGTTCCTTGCGATAGCGTAGCGGTGTTGTACCGGTGACTTGTTTGAATGTTTTGTTAAAATGAGCCGTATGCTCAAACCCTACCTTCTCTGCAATCATCTGGACACGCTCTTGTGTCGACAGCAATCTTCGTTGTGCCTCTCGGACACGAACAACACGCAGATATTCGCTAAACCGAAACCCGGTAAACCGGCTGAACATTCGGCTCAGATAGGATGGACTGATATAAAAACGATTGGCTGCACCCTCCAGCGTAAGTGGTTGGGTGTAGTTGCTGTTCACATATGTAACGATTTCACTGATTTTGTCCTGCATCGGATGCAAAGGACCGGGGCATGACTGCCGAATATCCTCCTCCACCCGATGAATACGGATCAAAAGTTGGGCAAGCAGACTTCTGACCGCAATCTCATAGTGAGGGCGTCGCTCTTTGCATTCTTGCAGCATCTGCCACAATATACGCTCCATCTCGGGCTGTTCCGCTTCAGGCAGGCGAAGAAGTCTTGAACAATTAAAAGGCAGCAGACCACATATGCCAAGCTCCATCCCCGTTGCAAAAGCAGGCGAAAAACCGATTAAAATCCGTTCGAAGCCAGGAATACTTCCTTTGGAGGTGCTATGTACATCGTTTGGGTTAATCAGAATAAAATCACCCTTGCGGGCAGACAGAATCTGACCATTCATGGAATAAACGCGTTCACCTTCAAGCAGGTAATACAGTTCGTAGAATGGATGAGCGTGAGGCTGAGGCATACCGTTCCCATCATGTCTGCGCATATGTTCAATGGTAAATGAATGTTCACCGATTCGATATTTGGGTCCAATCCGATCTTCTATGAGACTCATGGTACAGCTCCCCTCTGCTTCACGGATTAACAACGATATCCATATCATAACGGAAAATCCATCTTTTTGTAAACGCTATCATTGGAAATGAAATATTTCTTTAATCATATGTAAAATACCGTGAGAACGAATCTGGCATGGACCATGGGAGCTGTCAAGGTGACAAAACTTGAATGATGTTTTAGAGTAGGGGGAGAGAGGCGAAACTCTGGTTAAGGAGTGTCTCCAATATGATGTAGAAGGAAGGAAACAGGTTATGACGACACATGAATTATCGCCATTGGTTGCTGCGCTCAATATGCAGCCTCACGTTGAAGGCGGTTGGTATAAGGAAGAATGGAAGGCTTCTTATCAGATTCCACAGTCGGTTCTGCCGGATACTTATTCCGGCCCAAGATTCTCGGCAAGTTCCACGTATTTCCTGCTGCACGCACATGAAATCTCCGAGTGGCATACCGTTCTGTCCGATGAACTTTGGCTGTGGCATAGTGGCAGTCCGGTTGAATTGAAGCTGGGCGGCAACGGAGAGAACCCGGAGAACGAGGAAGTTCTTGTTCTGGGTATGGATATTGCTGCAGGTCAATCACCACAGGTGCTTGTTCCAGCGGGCGTATGGCAGACAGCACGCCCGTTGGGTGATGAGCCTGTACTGGTCACTTGTGTAGTCGCGCCAGGTTTCCACTTTGATGATTTCAAGCTGGTATCCAAAAGCGAATAGGGTTGCCTATGACCGATAAAATCCCGATTCGAGATGCTCAGCGCATCCGAATCGGGATTTTTTGGGGAATGACTAATCCATTGGATTTTCGTTACTCATCCAGCTGTCCACATAAAACTCCTCATGATAATCTGGTTGTCCGGCGAGTTCTTTGAGCTTCTGTTCAGCTTCTTCAGCGGTAGAATATTCTCCAATAACTGCTGTAAACTGCCCAGTGGACGTTTTGAGGAAAGAGATGTCCTCACCCGGATAGGATTCTTTAATTATTCCCATCGATTCTCCAAAAGGCATTGATTCTGTGCGAAGCGAGTATACTTTCCGAGGGGTGACCGGTTTGCCGTCGGAAGTCAATTTCACTTCCAAGTAGCCGGGATTTTTGAATTCCGTGACGGCGTACTGTACCCCTTCTTTTAAAACAACGACGAATCCGACGGAGGAGTCGTCTAAAATCATGGAGCCATATACATCTTTCACCAAAGGTTGGGTCATAAAGTCGGCTTTGACTTTCTCTACATCCATGTAACGTGCACCGCTAAACGTGAAGAGGACACGATTCGGTGCTTCTTTGTGTTCGACATTATAAGAAGGCGCATCATTGGCCTGATCCTGTTCGTCGGTGCTGAAATTAATTTTAAGGGTATTTTCAGTTGCTTCTGAACCCACGGTTATCCCATCCGTAATCTTGCCGCCATCGCCGAATTGAAGCACCTGAACAATCGTTCCGACCACAGGTATTTTGACCATGGCGTTGGCGACAGTAGGAATGTTGATAATGAGCAGTAAAGCGGCACATGCTGCTAGACTTGAAGCGTAGCGAATGATACGGGATGAGCTTTTGCGAGCGGCGGCCTTTTGCTGGGCACGACGAATAACATCTGGAAGTTGAGCTGGAATTTCAATGTTTTCATAACGTTCTTTGCTAGTCATAGATCTCCAACCTCTCCTTCGATTAAATCCATTTTTAATTTGTTGATAATCCGATAGAATTTTGACTTCACGGTATTCTCCGACAGGGAGAGCACTTCTGCGATTTCTCGAAAACGCATATTACCGAAAAATTTTAATATAATATAGGCCCTATCTTCAGGCACGAGTCGATCCAATGCATCGTACAGATCCATTTTCTCTTCCACGGATGCCCCTCGTTCTGGAGCCACAAATTCCTGTACATGATCCTCCATATAGGTCACTCGTTGATTCCGTCGAATATGATCTATCGCTGTGTTAATCACGATTCGTGACATCCAGGAATCGAAATAAGTCATGGATTCCATTTTTCCATAAGCGATGAACCCTTTATAGACCGCTTCGGATACGATATCCAGCGCTTCTTGTTCATTTTTAACATAGCAGTACGCCAATCGATATAATTTATTCTGAATTGCTGTTATTTTTTCGCTGAACTGTTCTTCCTTTGTCTTTCTATGGTTCAGTCTAATCACTCCTGATCCCCCCATGATAAACCTAAATATTCAAGTCACTGCTCGTTCCAGGCCTGGATTCCATATAAGTGCTTGAGTTCGCTTGACACTCGTTAGACTGATGAGGAGATCAAATAGTTTTAAATGGTCAAAAAACTTTTTTTGGGGCACAAAAACGGCACTGAGTAGGATAGCGGGCCTCGCCTCCATTCTTAACTACGAATAGATTGTCTATAACATCACATGACAAAACACCCGCTCCTCTAAGGTGGAGGGCGGGTGTTATCGAATTAAGATGTTTATATTAAAAATTAAAGTTGTCGGGATCAGAACCAAAGCGTTTGTTCTCGTTCAGTCCGTTAATCTGCTCTACTTCTTCTGAAGTTAACTCAAAATCGTAGAGATCGGCGTTCGCGCGAATACGCTCAGGCGTGACGGATTTGGGTATGGTCACGATGCCGTTCTGCAGATCCCAGCGCAGAATGACTTGGGCAGGGGATTTGCTGTATTTGGCGGCGATGTCCTGAAGCAACGGATGATCCATCAGATGACCTTGTCCGAGCGGAGACCAGGCTTCGATCTGAATCTGATGTTTGTTGCAATATTCACGAAGCTCCGATTGAATCAGTAGTGGATGAAGCTCGACCTGATTAACCGCTGGTTTGACCGTGGCATCAATCATGAGGTCTTCCAGATGATGAATCTGGAAATTGCTCACACCGATTGCGCGGACGCGTCCTTCCTTGTGGAGTTTCTCCAGCGCTCGCCATGTATCTTTGTACTTGCCTTTGACCGGCCAGTGGATGAGATAGAGATCCAGGTACTCCAGTTCGAGTCGTTCCATACTTGCTTCGAAGGCGGCCAGTGTGGATTCATATCCCTGATCGCTATTCCACACTTTCGTAGTAATGAACAGATCTTCACGGGCTACTCCAGATTCACGAATACCCTGAGCGACACCTGTTTCGTTGTTATACGCTTTGGCTGTATCGATGCTGCGATACCCGGCTTGAATGGCCGTTTTGACAGCATGAACGACTTCGTCCCCGTCTTTAACTTTGAATACTCCAAAACCCAGCCATGGCATTTTGACTCCGTTATAGAGCGTGGTTGTGTCCTGCACGTGTTTCATGGTCCGAAATTCCTCCTCTGATTGATTCATTGTTCCACTATGTAATTACCCTGCTGTTCAGCAGCCAATCCATATAGGAGGGCCGTTATGATGAATTATACTAAAATAATCCTGGTATTGGAAAAGGGAGCGAACCGTTTTACGAGGTAAACACCATAAATGTCCTTTTTTGGCCAAGCACAGGTTTGGTTTTGACGCTCGTGGGTGATAAGATGAAGTATACGATATATGGAAGTCAAGACTTTTGCTATTGGAGAGTTTACATAAGAACAGACGAAGTGCGGAATCGGGTACAGGCCGGGCCGTGCGATTTAATGATAAAGGAGCAAGAATACAATGGCTAAACCTAAACAAACCAAAAAAGCAGCAGCCTGGTCTCTCGTGGTGATGGGAGCGGGATTTGCAGCATCCTTGCCGTTCCAGGGCGTTCCCGTGGGCAAGTTGCTGGTAGGATCATTTGAAGCAGGACTTGTAGGGGGACTTGCGGACTGGTTCGCAGTGACCGCCCTATTCCGTCACCCGCTCGGCATTCCCATTCCGCATACGGCTTTGCTGCCGAAAAATCGGGATAAAATGACCGAAGGTCTGGTCTCCGCAGTAGAGAATAACTTACTTAACAAAGACAGCATTACCGAGAAAATTGCAGATTTCAAAGCAGCAGAGACGGTGCTCGATACGTTGACACGTGAGCTTCACAATGACGGGATCAAGACCATGATCGATACGCTCTGCAAACGAATTCTGGCGGGTCTGCCGTTGGAGCAGATTGCTCCACTCGTAGCGTCTGAGATCAAGTCACAGGCGGGCGCTTTTGATCTGGGTCCGATTCTGGAACGGGCTGCTCATCAGATGACAGAGCGGGGTTACGATGCTAAAGCACTGGACTATGGACTGAAGCAAGCCGAAGAGTGGCTGGTTAAACCCGAGAATGTGATGTTTTTGGGTGAAAGCGGAATGAAAGCGATCAGCGGCATTCAAATGAACGGATTGATGCAGTTTGCGATGAATGCGTTCCTTGGTTATATGAACGAGGAGCGTTTGGGTGGCATTTTGCAAGGATATCTCTTCGATCGGGTAGAGGATATGAAACGTGAAGGCAGCGCTCTAAGGTACAAAGTGCTTGATATGGTACGTACCCAGGCGGTGCGATTGGCCATGAGCGAGGCTATGCAAGATGGAATCAACGGCTGGAAGAACAATATGCTTGAGGGCTGGAACGCAGAGGAAACGGTGCTGAACAAACTCATTGAATTGAGAGACAAGGCACTCGCCGCGATGGAAGATGGACAGTATGTAGATACATATGCTCTGCCTGCCATTGAACGGGTATTGGTTGATCTGCGGTCAGATCACGAGTTGATGACAAGCATGAATGCCAAGATCGTAGATGGCGTCACAACACTGCTGGAGAAAAATCATTCCAAAATCGGTAACCTCGTGCGTGAAAATGTAGACAAAATGGATAACGCCTCCTTGATCTCAATGATTGAGGATAAGGTGGGGCAGGATCTGCAGTGGATTCGGATCAACGGAGCCGTTACCGGATTTATTATCGGGATTGCGCTGACCGCTCTGCGGATGGTGCTTGAGTAGGAACGTTAAGTACGGCAAAAAGGAGGGCCGCTCTTACAAAGAGCAGGCTCTTTTTGTCGTGCGTGGGAAAAATCTCATGTATCTGTTGCAAGAATTAGGAAACGGGGTAATGTACACCAAAGTACCCTGAATGAATCATATAGGAAGAAAGTTACATGAAAACGATTCTGTTAGCCGATATGGCTCATGTTGATTTTGTACTATGATGCAGGTAACAGATGAATAGGGTGTGCTTCACATATGGTGGAACACCCTGATTCTATCCAGAGGAGGAATCCGTATTAAACGTGCAGGATGGTTGAAGGGTTTATTCACACTAATGATGGTGTTGACTATATTTCTGGGAGGTTGTCAGAACATGAATGCAAGTGAGAAGGAAGCGTTATACAAGGAAGCTGAAGCAACCGTAATTCAGCACTTCAAGCAGAAGTTCGAGCTGGATGTTGTGATTACAAGCAAAGAGTTGTTGCCGGAGATGGCAGTGTCCCAGATAGGGCTTAAAGGCCATGTGAAAGATCACGAAGATCAGAGTTTTGGCATTTCGTATGACTACAAAAAGAAGGTAACCAAGAACCTGGTCATTAGCCCTGAGATTGAAGAAGTGATGATGGCCAAGGGACATGATCCATACGCTAAATAAAGGGAGGTGTAGTTATTGAGTAACGGGTCCAACATTGATGATGAAACGTATAAAACGATGTCTGATCTGGCCTATCAGGATCAAAAGGCTGGAGACAAATTAACGGAACTTCCCGGATGGGAGGTCCTTGAAGGGACGGAAAGTAACAAACTTTCCGGTTTTGATGCCGTAACATTTTATAATCCCGAGACCAAGGAAGCCGTCATTGCTTATCGTGGTACAGAAGGAAGTGCGTCTCTGGATCGTTCGGTACCAGACTTTGTCATGGATGGTCGTATTGGGGGCGGAGAGTTGATTCGCAAGGGTCAGCAGGAGGCCGGGAATTTTGTTGATAATCTTACACCGGATTGGCTCGACAAAGGGGTGCAAGGCGTCAAGGATTTTACGGGCATATCCAAAGTGGAGAATTGGGCTGGTGACAGGGTAAGAGACGTGGAGAACTGGACCGGTGATCGCGTAAAAGATATTGAAAAAACCGTTTCCCCGACAGGCTGGGCCAATCAGATGTATCAATCAGAAGACTACGCAAGTCACATGCAGAACAAGCATAAGGATCTGAATTTCTCGATGACCGGACATTCCTTGGGTGGGGGAAATGCACAATATGCTTCTGCTTATACCGGAATTCCAGCCGTGACGTTCAGTGCACCATCAGTAATGGGCAATTTGACGCCAGAGATGCGTCGCCGGGCTGAAGCGGGTGAGTTCGACGGGCAGGTTGTGAACTATGCCAATCCCAGTGATCTGGTAGCCAGCGGAACGTTGGGCGGATATGACCGACACGTGGGATCGACGTACTACATTAATTCCAATTATGAGGATGCAAACGATGGAGTGGGCATTATTGATAAAGCCAAGAACTCATTTGGCGGAGAGAACTATCACAGTCTGGATCAATATAATTTCAAAAATGGATACATATCCAATGATCTGTATGATCCGATTACTGGAGAGAGAGTCCGCTATTCACCACGCCTTATGGATCACATGGGGCCGTTCAGCAAGAACCTCGGTCCGTTAGGTTTCAGGTCTGGCGGCGGTATGGCTCTTGGGGCAGGTGCATCCGGCTTGATTCAGGTAACGCCAGAAGAACTGAAAAGTGTCGCCTCCCGGTGGAAGCAAAATGCACAGCAATGCAATGCTGAGCTGAATCAGGTACGAAGCCGCATGGCTCAATACCTGCATACAAGCCGTAGTCGCAGGCTGGAGCCCATTGTTACCCAACTGGACGCGTCGATTCAAGAACTTAGCACATGGCATATGAAACATACCAGCCAGTTCCTGAACTTTATTGATGAGAAAGCAGATGCCTTCCGGCAGGCGGACGAGAGTCCGGTTCATTTTAATTAGGAATCAGGTTGGTTAGTGTCGCTATCACGTACATGGGGGAGGGGAACGCAAGTGGGTGGACAATTGCTGGTGGAATTGAATGATCTTCGAATTGCGGAAAAAGAACTGACACAGCTGCTTGCCCGTCTGCAAGCCGATGAACAGGAAGCGAGGGCGCTATACAGTCGCCTGAACGATTGGAAAGGGCAGTCTGCTGATTATACAAGGCAGCAGATTGAAGAGTTTTTTGCGGGCCTGTCCAAACGTATTCAATCCATCGAAATGCAGAAGAAAAGCTTGCTGCAATATATTGAAATTATGATCCAGACGGATCAGGAACGCTAAAAGAGTGGTTGGCTGATGCCATATTGCGGATGGCACTCAGCATGGATAGACAAAAAGAAGCCTATGGTACATCGGGGTTGATCCCGTATGCCATAGGCTTCTTAGTTATCTCAAGTTATCGCGTGCTGCATATCGTTCTTAACGTTTTTTGCGACGTGTCGCCAATGCAATTCCCAGGAAGGAGAGGATCAGGGCCAGAATGGATACAATCAATGTGGCCTGTTGAAGCTTCAATGTACCCGGGTCTGTATCCGTGTTATTCGGCTCACCTGTAACGGTGTCGTTAAGTGCATCGCCCAGCGTAGTGTCATCGTTTGCTTTGCTATCATCGGTAGCTGTATTATCACCAGTGCCTGTTTCTGTACCTGCACTATCATGTCCATCGTTGGCATGACCTCCACCTGCCGCAGCATTACCAACAGCAGCCGGATCTTCACTAATCGTTGTAATACTGTGTGGGTTGGCATCACTTGGCTGGCCTGTCCATTCTACAATACTGCCATCGCTGTAGTATTGGAAGGCATCCCAAGCGACTTCAGCTTCCGCCTTAGGGTTCTGTGCAACAAAGTTGAACTGTTGGAATTGTCCTGCGATGATACCCTCGTTATCGCCTTCAATTTCCCATGTGATCGATGTGACTTCATTGGAATCGTTCTTCTCTGTGGTGATTTTCCAGCCTGCCAGTGGTTGATATTGCTTGAATGCCACACCTTCGGGTACTTTCATGGTGATTTTGGTTGTAGGCAGATCTTTCTCGGATGGAATCTTAATCGTGTATGTCTGCCATGCGCTTGTCTGTGCAACGGATGGGCTAACAGTAACGTGAGCGCTAGCGAATCCGGCGAATAGCATGAATGCCGCGGTACCTGTTGCGATAGTGGATGTTAGTTTGGAAATCCATGATGTTTTCTTCAAAATAAATAACCCCTCTCAGTTCTTATCATATATGATGCGGCCCATTTTCTTAAATGAGTGTCCACGTTCTGCAAAGGTACCCTTTCGGTTACGAATTGTTCTATGGAACACCGTTATTCCCGGATTTTCTTATGCAACTATATCAATTAAACTAAATGAGGTTTACACATACACTCCGATGACAGAATAACCCTCCAATCGCTGTTATCCCCAGATTTTTTTGATTCCCTTTTCTCAAAGGGAAAATCCGGTGATAAAGGCGAACGCTTCGCTTTTTCAGGTTTTTTCTGTCCTCTCCGTTTCAGTGTAAACATTAGTTAAATTTATATTAAGTCAGTTCAAATCCGGGAATAAAGCAGAGTGCTTCGCCTCTCCAGAATCAATTTCGTTCCCTTCACTACATTTGCAGTTCGTAGAAACACTAATTTTAGATTGGGTCACTTTTCAAAATCAACGTTGTGAAACTATGGTTTGGCAGTGTCGATCTCAAATTCGGCATCAAGTGCATCCAGCGTTTTGGTCAAGAGGTGTACCTTGATATTCCAACGTCCAGGCATGGAGATGTAATCTTCAGCCTTGTACACACCGGTGTCGTTTTTCGGAATGGTAATCTCATAGATCCCCATATCCATATCCAGATGTGTGAGTGACAGCGTGATCTGTTCCAGATCATTAACGATACTGCCATCTGCACGTTTCACATCAACTTCAAATTGGTTCTCTCCCGTCACATTGGGACTCACCTGAAGTGTGATCGCCGAGCCATCATCTGTAGTCTTTGTCTCCTGATACGGTCCAACTGCTGCTGGTTGCCCCGGTGACAGATGTGTCAATACGGCGGCCAGAGCGAGAATTACAGCACCAGTAACAAGCTCGGCTTTCAGGCTGCCGGATAATCTGCTCCCCGTTGCTGCTCTAGCGAGTCGCGCATGACGCCATGCCAAGATAACCATCACAATCAACAGGACGATCTTGCCGATCAGCACAAGACCATAGGCTGTAGTGAACAAGGAGGTCAGTACCGGCGCGGGTAGAATAATCAGACTGCTGTATATTCCTGTAGCCACCAGAGCGGCTACGGCGCCGATCCCCCAAGCGGTGAATCTACGTATGGCAGTCCAGTAGACTTCTCCTCGCACCTTCGAAGGCAGCTTGTCGGCGAGTGGAGGCAGACATATCGCCATGGCAGTCAATGCACCAATCCAGAAAGCGGCACCGATCAGGTGCACGAAGTTCATGGCAATGGCGAGAGCGCGTTGATCCGCCGCAGCCGGATGTCCCGTCATGGCATGAGTGAACAGCCATCCAAGCACGAGCACGAGTGAGCCGTAAGAAGACCAGATGCGAGCACGGATGGATCGATCGCGGTCATATCCGGAGAGAATCGTGACGGCCAATAGCATGACAATGAGCATCTGTAACATCCAGATCTGACCAAAAGATGTCAGTTTGAGCGCACTCCCGATCAGTGCCCAGCTTAGTTCGCTCAGCGCCACACCAGATTCATATAACGTATTCAGTGGCAAGCTGACCAGAGCGGCAAAGGAAGCGGCAGCATAGCTGATCCATAACAATCTGTAGCTACGCGGAACGTCCATAGGTTCTCTTGTCATGGATGTTGGTGCGATTCGCAGCAGCAAGAATGCAAGTGTCCCCAGGATGACAGACAATCCGAGATACTGAATCCAGTCTGTCAGGGATACGATCCATTTCAGCGGTCCACCTGTTGAACCAGAACCAGATGTAAGATCACTGAGTCCAGCAGGAGAACCAGAAGGTTCTCCGATATGGAAAACATAGGCGCCTTGAATCGGGTGCCCATCGGCAGATACCGCTTTCCAGTTGACGGCATAAGTCCCGTTCCCGAGTCCGGCCTGCAGGCCAGTCTCAAGAATATGAGGGCGGTCCGCATCGATCTGAACATTTCCATCGCCTGCCTGAGTACCGTCAGGCCCGGTAATTTTGATATCATAAAAAGCCGTCTGCAAGGATTCGTTGAACTCCAGCGTCAGCCGCTCCGGAGCCGTTACGAGTATCTCGTTCTCTCCTGGCGAAGCCTTAACAATATAAGCATGGGCAGATGCCCACTGTGGCATAACAAGGCAGCACACAAGCAACAGGCTGGTGATCAATGCCCAGTGCCGTTTGCCCCATTTCAGGGTAAAGCTTGTCAAAATCAAAAAATCATCACCCTCAGGTTATAGATTTGTAGTCATTCCTGGCCCTTTATACACAATCTATCCCATTATAACTTTGTCCAAAATGACTGCGTATGACTACATTGGGCTATAAAAAAACGATTTGGTCTTCATAATTGTGACAAAAGCATGAATGTGTATGGTGTAGAGCAGCATCTCGTCTCATGTTACAAATCTCATATGGGTATGCGATACGTACGTGCTACCATTCACATATCACCACGAAGCTGCGCTATTTGCGAAGCTTACGTCCCGCAAGCCCACTCTCTAGCGCATAGCGGGTGAGTTGTACCCGGTTTTCCAGCTGGAGCTTCTGCAAAATGTTTTTTAGATGATTCTTCACCGTCTGGTCTGAAATACCGAGCTGATCAGCGATCTCCCGATTGGTATATCCCGCGGATACCCATTGCAGAATCTCAAGCTCCCGCGCCGTAAGTGGATTATCTTGTACATCTTCACTGCGTGGTGCGGGAAACTCCTGCAAAATCCGGTAGGCCAGTTCCTTGCTGAGCGGTGCATCGTCGCTGACGATGGCGCGCAGGTATTCAAGCCAGGTAGAAGGCGTCAGATTTTTGAGCAAATAGCCTTGAGCACCTTGCTTCAGTGCTTCGAACAGGAAAGTCACATCATCCGATACCGTGACCATAACAACAATAACATAAGGGAATCGCAGCTTGATCTGACGGGTGGCTTCCAGCCCATCCATCTCCGGCATCTGAACGTCCATCAGGATCAGGTCAGGCATCCATTGTCCGGTAAGCTCCAACGCTTCCTGTCCATTCGAAGCTGTACCAATCACTTCAAACAGGCTGTCCTCGGATAAAATGCTACAGATCGCTTCACGCGCATGCGCATGATCGTCAACAACCAATACACGTACATGTTCCATACTAAGCATGCTCCTTTCCTATCGTCATTCGTGTATGCCCCGGTCTTGAATCGAGGGTAAAAGACCAACCCATCTCGGCAGCACGTTCCTTCGTAATTCGCAGTCCGTACCGATCCTTCAGATGAAGAGGATCTCCGCTTAGTCCATTCCCATTATCCTGAATATAAATGAACCAGGCAATTGGGTTACCCTCCGCATGAACCTGAACGCGGGTAGCCTGTGCATGTTTGCGTACATTCAGTAAACCCTCCCGGATACAGGCTAGCAGTTCCACTTGTTCCTTGGCAGAGAAGGTTATACCGTTCAGATCCCAGTGAATCTGTGCGCCGGGTACGGTTTCCATCACGAGCACTTCGACCTGTGCATGCAGTGAAATAATCTCGGGTGCCGCGGTAGAGGAGGGAACATAGCGCAACTGGGCAATCGCTTGCCTTACATATGTATTGACTTCATGCACGGTTTTTTGAATCTCCTGGATCTCATGCTCATGTCCGCTCCCTGCCAGACTACGGCCCGCTTTATCGGTCTTCACGGACAGCAGGAAAAGAGACTGAGATATGCCATCATGAAGTTCTCGGGCCAATTGGTCACGAGCTTCCAGAGCTGCTTTGGCTGCGCGTTCCTGCTCCAGAGCAGCCCTGGCGCCTTCGAGCATGTGGAACAATCGGCTGAGCAGTGTCACACTGACGAGATAAACAATGACGGGTGTTAACCAGTTCCCGGCGTCCATCGAAAGGTACGGCATCAGAAACTGATGGCGAATATATTCCCAGATGCCAACCGTAAATGTGGGGATCAGCAGAATCATCCATTTGATTTGTTTATAGGACATGAATGCAGAACTCCTTTGACCTAGGATTAGCTTAATAAGGTAATTTATTTATACAGGGATGGGATCATTATAACGCAAGCTTGTCCAAGACCCTAGTCTGTGTCTTTGGAGAAAGCTGGGGAGGATCAGGGAGTATTTAGAAGGATATCTAAGAATGACAAGGGGTGAAATGTTGTCACGCTAGGTGAGGGTTGGTGTGAACAGCTGAGGAAGGCTGAGTCCGTTTTCCCTATCGGAGAAGGTCCTCTATACTTATATAGAACGTGAATTCATTACAAAACATGTTAAGGAGTGAAGCAACAACATGAGTCAAGAAGTATTGGAACGTCGCAGTGAATTGCTCAAAAAGAACATTCACCAGATGCTTGTTCAAGACAATCAGCACGGTATCAGTCGTCAAGACAACATGTTTTTGCAGCAGATGATCAAAGAGCTGCATCAGACCTCACATGAACTGAATACCAAATCTTAATGTAGAATCTGCACGAGAATGAAGCTGTCTGGTGTACGATTCATTCCATGATGAAAATGAAAATGGCGCTATCTCCGAATCAGACCGGGGATAGCGCTTTTGATTTTCATCTGAGATAGAAGAAGCTTCATTTATCTTACAGCAACTGTTGTTGAGCGGTTCTTTTCTCAATATATCGAATGAATAACTCGGCAAGCTCCGGATCAAACTGCGAACCCGAACATGCGCGCAGCTCCCGAATGGCTTCCTCCACGTTCTTGGTCTCCTGATACGGTCGCTCTGTCGTCATGGCATCAAAGGAGTCAATGACGGTCAACATCCGGCACAGCCGGGGAATCTCGTTACCCTTCAGGCCGTAAGGATAGCCCTTGCCATCATAGCGCTCGTGGTGAAGTTCAATATACGGAATCAGATCGGCGAAGCGATCGTTCGTGATCACCATTTTTTTACCCCAGGTGACATGTCCCTTGATCGTTTCCCATTCTTCTGCGGTGAGCTTGTCTTTCTTGTTCAGAATAGACCAGGGAATCTCCAGTTTGCCGATGTCATGAATCAGTGCTCCCAGCACGAAACGGCGTTTCTCCGCATTGTCCAGTGCAAGCAGTTCACTGATATCCAGTGCATATTTGTAGACCCGTTTGGAATGTTTAAACGTATCCATGTCCTTGTATCTGAACAGATTGAGCTGTTGCTCGATGTCACGAACGTCCTGTACCAGATCAATCTCGTGTTCCATGCCATCATTGCTTCCGTGGCGGTGCACGTTGTTTTTGCCCTGTTTCTTCGCGTAATACAGTGCTTTATCCGCCTGATCCACGAGTTGGGATTTGTTATACATATCCACCTGATAGGGTGCGACGCCACCCGAGAAGGAGAGACAACCGTGCGGAAACACTTCAACGCCTTCAAACGGCGTGTCATTTAGTTGTTTGCGCAGCTTATTCATAAACTTGTAGGATTCGTCCAATTCCATTCCTGGCATGAGAAGTGTGAACTCTTCCCCTCCATAACGAAAGGCGGTAACAGGTGTACCTTCGGTCTTTCGCATTAGAAAATCCCCCAGCAGGGCCAGCAGACTGTCGCCTTGGAGGTGGCCAAACCGATCGTTATACTTTTTGAAATCATCGATATCAATCAGTCCCAGACAGAGCGGTGTTCCCTGCATACGAGCGGTCGTCAGTTCATTTTCCAACATACTTTCAAAATAACTATGGTTGAAAAGACCTGTGCGTTGATCCGTGTTAGCTTTCTCCTCAATGGTCTGATACATGACAAACAATTGCTTGAATGCATGGGAGAGCAGAATACTGAGACTTAAGTACAACAACAGACCGAGCACGCCATTGTGTACAACCAGAATCGTCAGGACAAGCGCCAGAATCAGCGTACATAAATAAACCAGCAAGGATTCGGTAACAAATGCCCGCTTCATCTGCTGTAATGCATCTTTCGTTGAGAAATGAAAGAATAAGCCAAGTGTAATCGTGTTGATGATGAAGTAGGCCGCAAGCGCTGCAAAATAAGGAAGCAGATTATAGCCGTCCAGCGTTCCCGATTGCCCGCCAGCCCACTCAAACACCGCAGCTGCTCCCGTAATCATAAGACTGTAGATGCTGAAATTGACAATGTGTTTCCACCAGGTGAGCTTGCGCTCTTTGATTAACAGAATGATGGAGACAGGAAGCAGTACAGATAAACTGAAGGCTCCGCCAAACATGAATATACAGGCAAGGTATACCGATGAATCCATGGATTGCTGATTGCCTTTGGGTGGAATCTGAAACGTGAAATAATCGAGAATTAACGCCGCGCCCAGCATGGTATAGACCATGACCCAATCCGCCGTGGTTAGATGAAGATAAGACCACTTGTTCATGTACAGAAAAACACCGATCCCGGTACAACTAAGCAAAATTACATACAGACTGCTTCGATCTGCCTTATGGATAAGGTTACGAATAAAGTTCATAAAAAATCTCCTGCTTGGGTTTAGTCTACTCTTGATGTGTATATAATGGGTGTTCTTGTATAGGGATATACTATATAGACGTATAACATACCAATTTGCCTAGCAAAAATCCAGAAAGAAAAAACAGGCCGCTGGCAGCCTGTTTGTCTTGTTTGGCGGTATGGATACTAGCCGCCCAGCTTGTATCCCGAAGTTAGTGCTACAACGACAGAAGCCACGATGATTGCGTTGATGACAATGCGGGAATATTTCACACCTTCAAATTTTTTCATGGAGAAGACCTCCCTTCCTTGGAGTCTACCTGGTTCTCGTCAAGCCTGATGAGTTTTAGCAGGTTGCACAGCCTTTTTGTCCCGATTCACCATCATGTACTGGATAAACAGGAATATGCCAACGTTCATGACTACATCACCGATGCTGATAACTTGAGTTCGTGGATAAGGGCTGGAGAGTGGGATGATATCACCGAGAAAAGGCAAACGTGTAGACGCATCCATCATAAAATGCTTCGATACGGCTCCGCCTTCCCGGAGCATGTCTACATAGTAGGGTCCCAATACAGCGGAGGCTTCCACAGAAACCGGCATACGTCCACCGTTGACAGCCATCACGGCAAAATTGAGAAACACACCAATCCAGATGAGCATAAAACCGGTATGGTGCCTATTGAGCCACAAAAATGCGAGCCCTGTAATGTAGACGGCAGCAAAGAGATAACCATTAATAGATGCCACCCATTCGAATCGTTCCTGCAGATAGAAAATAAAGAACTGGATTAGAAGCAATACAGGGAAAATCCAGCCACTTCGCAACTTGAGTGATGCAAACTGATGGAGCCCATGCCGCAGCCCGCCTCGAAAAAATCCAACGATCAAGCCGAGTAAAATACCGTCATATACCATAAGTAACTCCTGTTCATGCGGAGATGTGCAATAGGATTGCGTGTTTGTGTACATAAAGGATTCGACCTGATATTGGTAATTCCTGCATGAGAAAAATGATTTTTTAGAAGAAATTTGCAAAATGCTGAACAAAAAACCGTCTTTACGAACCAAAGGGTCGAAAACCCTGATGAATTCAGTAAAGACGGTTACTTATAATGGCAAAATACGAGCTTTAATTCGGTTGGAAATGGAATTTATTTTATTCGGAACCACCGTTCAGATAGTTGAAGAAAGGCTGATCCACCCAGAAGTCATATGTTGTAATGTCTGCATCAGGAGCGAGTTTCAGGAAACCTTCCCGAATGGATTTGGCATTTTCCTTCAGAGAGAAGGACTGAGCATAGTAATTGCCAAGCGCGATCTTATTATTGGAAATGACCGGATAGTTGGCCAATGCCGTTGGTGAGTAATACAGTGGTTGCCACCAGGAACTGAGAATCAATGGTGATGTAGTGTCACTGTTCTTCTTGGCATATTTCAGAACAATATCATTGAAGCGGACTTTGTCTGCCACATTGTTGAACTCGAACTGAATATCATACTCCTTCGCAGAGGCAATATAGTTACCGTTCTCGATCTGTGTCACTTTATAGTCTGGTGTTTCCTTCGGCTCGCCCCATTCCTTCAAATAAATGAAGGCAGATGTCTTCGGCTGGAATTGTACATCGGCGTCAATGCCTTCGCTACGTAGCAAACCAACCAACTGTACAGCATGTTGAATGTTATCGTGGCCGTAGGTAAGTGTCAGTTCATCGATAAAGTTGGAATCAAAACGGCTATCCTTCAGATTATAACCTGTGACGAGATCGTCTCGCAGGGCCTGATCCACAATCTTTCTCAGCTCAGGTGATTCGATCAGATCCGCTGTGCGATATGCAGCATACAGTTTGGAATAGATGTCCGCATCGCCGGAACGTCCAATCTCATGTTTGTATTTCCCTTGACTGACCAGAACACGTCCAAGCAAAGTATTAGCGAAATCTTTACTTGCTACGCCACCTTTTAGGAGAGCGGGGTACAGATTTTCGGGAATCAGGCCTGTATCGATCGCTGCAGCCAGTTCCTGTGCGGCTTGTCCCTGAACACGGTTCGGGCTAATTCCAACTTTGGCAAGTGCTTTGGCCGTTTTCTCGGCAGGATATGTATAAGCGAGTTCCTTGAATCCGGCTGCTTTCACCGCGATGAAGACGGCAGCATAAGTGCTCAGTTGATCCTTGGCACGTACTTCTGTACCAGTAATAACCCCACTATTGAATAAGGAAACGGCAGCATCATAAGAAGAATCACCAGAGGCCAGATCGGTAAAGACAGGAGCTTTGGCTTCACTGTCACTTGCTTGAGTGGCTTCCGTAACGGCTGCAATGGCTTGAATGAAATCACCTTTGGTTATCTGTTGCGGCAATTGAATATTGTATTTTGCTTGCAAGAATTGAGCAAAATCCGCTGCGCTTTCCGTATAAGCGACTGAAGCCTGAGCTAACGGTCCTTTGACACTTTGTGAAGTGGTTGGTTTAGCCGGAGTTGCAGATGCTGCAGAAGCAGAAGCGGGCAAGCTTAGACTGCCGAGTGTTACCGGAGCGGCGAGCAGGGCCGCCAACGTGATCTGGGTGATTTTTTTCAAATGAATAGCCTCCTTAAAATGGGTTGGAAAATGAGTAGCTTTCGGTTATAATTCTGACAAATCCTATCAGAATAGAATAATTGGATTGACTTTAGCACGGAGACGCGCTGGATGTCAACGTAAAAAAAGCTTGTTATAAAGCGGTTTCCAAAGCTTGGTAGAAAGCAAATCATCAAATATATTCTAATTGAGTGTATACGCTCAAAGATTTATTGACAAGGATCGACAGTATCCGCTAGGATAAGAAAAAAGAATATTGAAAAGGGGTATTTTCAAAATGAAAAGAGGTTTATCGTTCGTCTTATCGATCATCATGTTGGCTATTTTGTTGGCAGCTTGTGGGAATTCGGCTTCCAAAGACGAACAATCCGCCCAAGGCAGTGATTCGGAGAAATCTCTTCGGATGGCCCTCGTACTTCCCGAAAAAATAGGGGTTAACCCTTTCTTTGTACAGATGGATGAAGGCTTCAAAAAAGCAGGCGAAGAATTCAAAGTAGACACCAAGACGATTGAATCGACAGACCCGGCAGCATTTGAACAAAATCTGCGTGCTGCGGTTGCCGAGAATTATGATCTGATTATTACAGCCACTTTCCAGGCAGAAGATGCATTGAAGAAAGTCGCTGCAGAAAATCCGGACAAGTCCTTTGCAATTGTAGATACAACCGTGGATCTGCCTAACGTACGTAGCGTTGGTTTCCGTGAATATGAAGGGGCGTACCTACTCGGTGCAGCCGCTGGATTGTCCACCAAAACAGACAAAGTCGGCATGATCGCAGCAATGGACGTACCATTGATTAAGAAATATACAGAAGGTTTCAAAGCGGGATTGGAATCCGTAAATCCTGATGCAGAATTCCTCGTGAACTATGTAGGTGGATTTAATGACCCGGCCAAAGCAAAAGAATTGGCACTCGTGCAATTCGGCAAAGGCGCTGATTTTATCGCTGGCGCATCCGCTGTAGGTGATCTGGGTGTGTTCGAAGCAGCGAAAGAAAAAGGCTTCTATACTTCAGGTCAGGATACGGACCGTACGGTTGAAGACCCCGAACATATCGTATTGTCTCAATTGAAATCAACCGATACCGTTGCTTATGAGACTGTGAAAGATTTTGTAGAAGGCAACTTCAAAGCAGGTGCAGTGAACTATGGCTTGAAAGAAGACGGTGTGGGCCTGACTTATGTTACACGTGATAGCGAATCCCCGCTGAATGCTTTTGTTGGACAAGAAGTAATCGACAAAGTGAAAGCAATCAAGGATGATATCGTATCCGGTAAAATCGTAGTCAAAGATCCATTGCAACAATAGTTTTGAATTGTTCTTTTCAATGAATGAGTGATGGAATGGATCAGCCGGCTGCCCGATCAGGCAGCCGGTTTTGCTGCTATTAAATGACCAGTATATGTTCAACTTATCGTTTACACGATAACGAAGAGGACAGAAATAACCTGAAGAAGCTAAGCTAAAAGCTTTCTGAAAGAAAGCTACTTCGGAAGCATACACCTCGCCTTTATCTCCGGATTTTCCCCTTTATATAAAGGGAATCGAAAAATCTGGGGATAACAGCGATCAGAAGGTTGTTCTGTCATCGTAGTGGCGAGTGTAACCTTTTAAGTTGAACTGAGAGGAGCGAACGCGAGATATGCTGTTGGAGATGGAGCACATTACGAAGAAATACGGCGGCTTCACCGCGAACCGTGACATCCGTTTTAATTTGCGTGAGGGAGAGATTCATGCCCTTGTAGGTGAGAACGGGGCCGGTAAAACAACCTTGATGCGTATGCTGTACGGTATGGAACAGCCTACGTCAGGAACAATCAAAGTCCGTGGACGCGAAGTGAGCTTCGCTACGCCGTCCCAGGCGATGGCAAGTGGCATCGGTATGGTGCACCAGCATTTCATGCTGTTCCCTTCCTTTACGGTGGCGGAGAACATCGTGATTGGACGCGAACCGGCAGCGGCAGGTGTATTTGACCGTAAAAAAGCAGCGGCCCAGGTGAATGAGCTTGGTAAACAATATGGCATGCCGGTTGACCCGTGGAAAAAAGTATCCGAGTGCCCGCTTGGCATGCAGCAGCGTGTTGAAATTCTCAAGGTGCTGCATCAGGGCGCAGACATCATTATATTGGATGAACCTTCGGCAGTACTGACGCCTCTGGAAGTAAAGGAACTGCTCGCGAACATGAAATCACTCGCTAAGCTGGGCAAAACCTTTGTACTAATCACGCACAAGCTGCAAGAAGTCATGGATGTAGCCGACCGGATTACGGTACTTCGGGATGGTCAGGTAACGGGTACGCTCGAAGCCAAGGATACACATGTGGAGGAATTATCCCGTCTGATGGTTGGTCGTGAACTTGTGCGTATGGACAAGCAGCCATCGGTTCCTGCCGAAGCGGTGCTTCAGGTGGAAGGGGTCAATCTGTCTGGCGCCAAGGATCGTTCGGCGCTCAAGGAGATCCATATGGAGGTTCGTAAAGGCGAAGTCGTTGGCATAGCCGGTATCTCGGGTAACGGCCAGTCGGAATTAATTCAGGTGATTGCGGGACTGCGTAAGGCGGACAGTGGTCGCGTTGTGCTCTCCGGGCAGGATACAACCAATTGGCCTGTACGGCGCATTCGGGAGCATGGACTTGCTCATATCCCGGAAGATCGTTATATGTGGGGAGCGGCCAAAGATGCGAGTGTTCGCGAGAACGGGCTGATGGGACATCATCATCGCTTGCAGTCGCGCGGTATCATCAAAGCGAAAGCAGCAAGAACAATGGTAGAAAGTTGGATCAAACAGTTCAGCATCAAGACGGGTTCTGCGGAAACCAAGGCACAGTTTCTGTCTGGAGGTAATTTGCAGAAGCTGATTGCCGCTCGTGAATTCGCACAGGATACACCGTTTCTAATTGCAGCCGAACCGACTCGTGGTGTGGATATCGGAGCGATGGAGACGATTCATGCCGAATTGCTACGTAAACGCAGTGAGGGTGCAGGTATTCTGCTCATTTCATCGGAGTTGTCTGAGATTTTGCAATTATCGGATCGCATTATAGTGATGTATGAAGGCGAAATTGCCGGAGAACTGAGAGCAGAGGAAGCGACGGAGGAACAGATCAGTTTGTTAATGGCAGGAGGGAAAGAGCGGATATGAATCGGGTAAAAGAAACACTTCGCGGACTCGTACAGCCGCTGCTTGCCGTATTCATCGGTCTGATTGCAGGGGCTGTGGCGATTCTGATTGTTGGCGGTAATGTGGTGGATACGTATGCGGAGATGTGGAAAGGGGCCTTCGGCAACTTCTACTTCTTCACCAATACACTGGCTCGTTCCACACCGATCATCCTGGCGGGACTTGGCGTAGCCTTGGCATTCCGTGCCGGATTTTTCAATATGGGAGCCGAAGGCCAGATGATTCTTGGCGGGCTCAGTGCCGCGCTCACGGCGCTCTACCTGCCAGGCCCGGGCTGGTTCGTGTGTATTGCTGCGATTGTCGCAGGTATTGTTGCCGGGGGAATCTGGTCTCTGTTTGCAGGTTGGCTGGATGCTCGTTTCGGCATGAATCTATTGATTACAACCTTACTACTTAACTATATCGCTATTTATTTTGGCGGATACATGGTCTCCTATCCATTCAAGGATCGGACTGGATCTGCAGCGATGGCTCAGACACCTATGATTGATCAGAGTATCTGGTTGCCGAAGTTGTTCCAAGGTATGGGACTGCATGCCGGCTTCATCATTGCCATTGTCGCGGCTATTCTGATCTACTGGTTCACACATAAAACGGTGACCGGTTACGAGATCCGCATGCTCGGCAGCAACCCGTCCTTTGCAACCTACGGCGGTGTTCGCCGCATTCGCATGATGATGCTGTCCATGGTCATCAGTGGTGGACTTGCTGGACTGGCAGGTGCGGGGGAAGTGCTCGGTACACAGTACCGTTTCCTTGATGGATCGCTATCTTCTGCAAGTTACGCCTGGAGCGGCATTATGGCCACGCTGCTTGCCCGCTCGCATCCACTCGGTACAGCTGTAGCAGCTATTTTGCTGGCTGCGTTACAGACAGGTGCCATGGGGATGGAACGGAATACGGATGTGCCGCTTGAAGTCGGCAGTGTCATCCAGGCCGTATTGACGCTATTTGTATCAGCTCAGATCGGTTATTCATTCCTGAAGCGGAGAAAGGAGAAAAAGTCCAATGCAACAACTGTTTGATGCAGCCATGTTTGGCTCAACCTTGCGGATTATGACTCCAATCCTGCTTGCAGCGCTCGGTGGGGCTTTATGTTCCCGTGTCGGTCTGTTCAACGTGGGTCTCGAAGGACTGGTTTTGATCGGTGCGTTCTCCGCCATTGTTGGTAATTATCTGTTTGGCAATGTGCTGCTTGCTGTACTCTTTTCCATTATAATTGTGATGTTATTCTCGGCGCTCTTTGCCTTTATAAGTATTAATCTCAAGGCTAACGCCATCGTGGTCGGGATCTCGCTGAATTTCCTGGCTGCGGGGGTGACGACCTTTGCACTGCGTGCGATTTTTGATGTTAAAGGTGCATACTACGACAAAGACATGGTGGGACTTCCCAAGTGGGATATTCCGCTGATTAAGGACATCCCTTGGGTGGGCGATGTATTATCGGGACATAGTCCCTTGGTCTATCTCGGCATTGTGCTCGTAATTGGACTGCAATTCTATCTCTTCAAAAGTGTATCCGGCTTCCGCCTGCGCTCCGTTGGGGAGAACCCGATTGCAGCACAGAGCATCGGGATCAAGGTACGCGGCATCCAGTATGGCGCTGTTCTGATGTGCGGCGTATTGTGTGCTCTGGCTGGAGCACAGTTGTCCCTCGGTCAGGTGACGATGTTCACCGAAGGCATGACCGCGGGTCGTGGCTTCATTGCACTCGTAGCAACGATGCTGGGACAAGCGAATCCGCTTGGCGTGATGGGCTCCAGTGTACTGTTTGGCTTCATGGAAGCATTGAGTATTCGTCTGCAAGGCTTCTCCTTGCCAACCCATTTCACATTGATGTTGCCGTATATTGTAACGCTGGTCGCGATGTTCTTTTTCAAAGACCGTACCTATGCACAGGATGCACTGAAAGCGGGCGGAAGCTCGCGTTAATTCCTGAATGCCGATGTAGAGGCAGCAAAAGAAGGAGGAATTCCACTTGCATAACAAGGCTGAACGTTTGAAAAAAGGAAAAGCCCCGGCACCGAAAGCGGGCAATGATTATGGAGATCGCTTGCCGCCGGGACAGATGTTGACGGAGAAATTTCCGATTCTGCATGAAGGGGAAGTGCCGGAATATGACCTGTCCACATGGGACCTGAAAGTATTCGGCGAAGTGGAAGAGGAGAAGGTCTTCTCCCTGGCCGAATTGCAGGCGATGCCACAGGTGAACACGGTAAGTGATATTCACTGTGTTACCCGTTGGTCAAAATTCGATACGCCGTGGGAAGGTATTCGCTTCTCTGATTTTGTGAAACTTCTGGGGGTTAAGCCGGAAGCGAAATACGTCATGATCCATGCGGATCATGATTATGAGACGAATGTACCGCTCGAAGAACTGATGCATGATGATGTGCTGCTTGCATTCAAATATAACGGCGAGCCACTAACACCCAAGCATGGTTTTCCGCTGCGTATGGTCGTGCCACAACTCTACTTCTGGAAGAGTGCGAAGTGGATACGCGGTCTGGAGTTCATGACCGAAGACCGTAACGGCTTCTGGGAAGTGAATGGGTTCCACCATTTTGCCGATCCGTTCAAGGAGCAGCGCTTCTCGGGTGAAGATCTGCCGATTCCGGAAGACGAGTGGACGAAGAAGGAGTTTGATTGATATGTTGATGCCTATTTTGCAGATTCATTCGGAAGACATGCCGGCATATGCCATTGTCTGTGGTGATCCGGCACGTGCGGAGAAAATTTCCCGCAAGCTGGAGCAGGCGAGAGAACTGGCGTTCAGTCGGGAGTATCGCACGTTTGTTGGTTTGTACGAAGGGGTACAAATCGCTGTGGTCAGCCATGGTGTAGGTTCACCTGGAGCAGCAGTGTGCTTCGAGGAATTGATTCGCGCGGGTGTAACAACTCTGATTCGTGTAGGTACGGCGGGATCATATACAGCTGATTATCCGGCAGGTAGTGTGATTGTGAGTACAGCCGCTGTTCGTACGGACGGGTTGACTCGCCAACTGGTGCCGGATGGTTTCCCTGCGGTAGCGGACATTGGGGTGACGCAAGCGTTGATCGAAGCTGCTCGTGAGCAGGGGAACGCAGCACATGCCGAATCTGCGACTGCAGCGGGTAAAGTTGGTGTGGGTATCACGGTAACGCTGGATGCGTTCTTTGCAGGCGTGGAAGAGATTCCACACCGCAAGTACAAGCAGGCTGGAGCACTTGCAGCCGAGATGGAAATTGCGGCACTCTACATCGTCAGCACCTTGCGTGGCGCTCGTGCCGGAGCCATTGTCGCGATTGACGGGTTCGCGGACAGCGACCTGGCTGCTGAGTATGATCCGCATACGGATGCGGTTGGACAAGCGGTGGAGCGTGAGATTAATGCAGCGCTACGTGCGCTAGTCGCGCTTGCGCGTCAGGATATGCAGTAAGGTTAAACCTCGACTTTGGTGTATTTGTGGATTCAAAGAGATATGGAATTTGTAAGACGAATGGATTAACAAAAAATCCAGATTTCCTTCAAAAGGATTCTGGATTTTTTCGCTAGCAATCGAAGCATGAATAATGTAAGGTGACTGATCTATGATGTAAGCTCTCAGTAAGATTGTTTAGTTGAGCTTAAATAAAATGTGATATTACACAGCCGCAGTAAATTTTGTATTGTTAAAAATTAACTACCTGATGTCCAATTGTGCCAGAATTCGCAACAAAAAAAGGACCTCATTTTCCAGCTGAATGTGAAAAATGAGATCTTTTTTGAGATTAAAGACACTCCCTAGTGTCATTAGCAGGAATGATTGAACACTTCAACATTTAATATATGAATTCTTGATCGTAGCCATGTTAATTACAGTTACCATCGTTACATTAAGAAAAAGAAATGTATCGAATTACATTTGTATTCTTATCAACTGAGAGCTTAATTTGATTGCACACATTAGCAAACAATCGGATACTAACTTTATCTTTTATGAAATCGTTGAATTCCCAATTATCGACCCATAATACGAATTCCTGTCCTGCTAGAATGAAAGTTTCTTTAATATTGTTCCAAAATTCATTCAGTTCCTTGGCTTGTAATTTATCGATCAAATCTAAATTGATTAGATATTCTTCAACCTCTACATTATGAAAATCATCTCCTACATTGCCATTAGGAAATAAATCATATATTATTTCACTACACTTTTTTGCTTTATAAAGTTCTAAAAAACGATCCAAATAAACTTTTTTTATATTTTGAAAATAATATGATACCTGGGAACTATTCTCCAATTTTTTTACATTTTCAAAATATTGAACCAGTTGCATTATTTGATTTCCTTCTGAACTTTTATCTGTAGGAATATTTAAGAGTCCTTGTGGATCTACAAATACAAATGGGGAAATAAATAATTGTTCAAATAAATTGAAATGTAAATCTTGAATATCAGATCCATCAGAAGACGTATCTACTTTGATATACCTATTCCTTTTCCTAGCTAGGGTGTCAGGATAGTTCGCGACATCATCATCTTTAATCTCAAGTTTTTCAAATAAATTCAAGGTGTTTCCTCCCAGATCTTTATTTATGCATTTTATATCATTACTATTCGGAAAACAAAATGTCGAGACACCGGAAGGTATTCTCGACATTTTGTTACACTCAGAAACTTATTTTGTTGTAAAATATGCGTTTCCTGTAGTAATAACTTTTAAAACTCCCTTGGTAGTAGTAACAGAACCAGTTAAAGTTACTGCATGTTGACCTGGTTTAGTAAAAATGCGATCATCTTGATTTTGTTCAAAATTCTTAGTTTGGAAAGTTGAATACTTAAATGGTGTTCTCACTAAATCAGAATACGCTAACTCTAAATCTACTCTAGTAATTTTAGCCTGTGGAGTTGTTATATATACGCTCCAGTCCACAAACACATGATTACCGTTCTCTACTTCAGCTACTACATCAGCGTAACCATCAAGTGGCTTCACAGCCATAGTCGTTATAGATCCATCATTAGCCTGGGCTTGTTCACTAGGTATAAATGTCAATGGGATTCTAATTGAGACAATATTAGACTCTGACTGATCTGCAGTATTATTTACCAATTCAGAGGCATAAATACTTGATGGACCAACTAACAACACTACCATGGTCATAACAACTAAAAATAATTTCTTGAGATTCTTCACTTTTACATCTCCCTATTATTAATTTCATTAATAAGGATAACATTGAAAAACAAGGAATTCATATGATGCAAAAGTCATATAGTATCGACAAATAATGGAGCTTTTTGTCGAATCACTTTTAACTTCTCTGGAAAACGTTCGATTTTCCTTGATTCCCTCAATACCAGAGTTGGAATACGAAGTAGAGGAAATCATTTTGGATAAACAGGTTGATTTCGATTAACGGGGAACAGGATATATCATGAAAAATGACGTATGGATGATGCGCATGTACTAAGGGCGCAAAATCTATACGTCATTATGTGTATCTGGGGAAATAACACCTTGTTCTTTCTCAAATTCTTCAATATGTTGTTCAATAAGATACTCAATTTGCATTGCAATAGATCGTTTGTTTTTGTCCGCAATCACTTTAATTTTCTCAAAATTCTTTTCTCGCAGCCTAAGTGTAAATACTCTTTTATCTGTAGCCATGAAATAAAATCTCCTCAAAAAGTAATGTTCATATTGTATCATTACAAAATAATTCAATATACAATCATATTGACATCTAAGTGATGTCACTCTAATATTTATATTCATAGTGACTTCACTTTTTTGGAGGGGATCATGAAGGACTTCGAAGAAATATTTAACCAGTTCAAAGCTCTTCGTATGGAGAGTATCGGAAATCTTGTGATTTATAATTCAAAAGAATATAAAAAATTGAGTCAAGAAAGTGATCGTTTATTTATGGAGCTATGTGATTATGTTAAGCCAGAGGGGATGGCTTTATTTTTGGACTATTGTAATGTAATAACCCTTCTTCAGGGTACAGCAGAGTCAGTAATGTATGAGCAAGGGTTTAGAGATGGATTTAGCTTAATAAAGTTAATGTTTACGTCAAATAACACATAACTTGGGGACAGTCTATCCCTCGCGAAGAATGATAATGCAGAAAATGGGCACGTTATATAAAGGAACATCACCATGAATACGAAAAAGGGAGGACTCTACGATGACACAGAACAATCAACCTCAGGATGAGGCGGAAATTCGCAACAAGCTGGATGAAGACGGGGATTCCTTGATGGAGAAAAAGAAAATCTTGAGCGGAGTAGACATTGAGCCACAGGCGGACGAATGGGCAGCGAAGCCATCACCTGTTGCTTTTAATGAAGGAAATACATCTTCGAAAAAATAATCAACATGAACATCCTATGGGCTTGATGGAATGAAGATAAATTTAGCGAAGCAGGTACCCTTATGGTATCTGCTTTTTGGTTGTATAATAATGTAAAATTCAACAGACGAAAGAGTGATGGGATGAGCACGAAGGGGAATGTTAACATTCGAAAGGCAGAACTCAGGGACTACTCTGGCGTGTCATTGTTGATGGATGAACTGCACCAGATGCATGTCGAGGCGCGGCCGGATCTATACAGAGTGTTAGAGACCAGAATGGAGGAAAAGGAGTTCACCGAACTATTGGAAACGGACAAGCGATACCTGTATGTTGCCGAGTCTTTAGAAACAGGCTTGATTCTGGGTTATGGGAGTGCGCAGTTGAGTGTAATTCAGGATAACCCATTGATGGTGGATCGCAAGATGCTGTACATCCATGAACTTGTAGTGGATACCAAGCATCGGGGCCAAGGAACGGGCAAACAGTTGATCCAGGCATTCATCGAGCTAGGAAGAGAGCTTCAGGCAGACAGCGTGGAATTATCCGTGTCGACGTTTAACTCGGACGCACAGGCTTTCTATGAACAGGTGGGTCTGGTCGTTCGCAGCAGCAGGATGGAATATACCTTGTAAGATGCACTGCTCTTTATCATTCGAACAAGCAATCATCCATTTTTAACAAAATATCAAAATGAACTTGAATACCCCCATGGGGTATGTTACTCTTAGAAAAGAACGAAAGAAAAGGGGTGTTCATGATGGATCATCAGAGCCATCCCGAGGAACCTTTGCAATCCTCCATGTCCGATTCAACGGAAGCTTCGGCTACAGTTCAAGAAGCAGTATCCTGTCATACCGAAGGCAGTGATGGGAAGCATGTGCGCAAGAGTCATCATTCGCAGGAGATGAAGAGTAACCTGGTTTCTCGTTTGAACCGTGTGGAAGGTCAGATTCGCGGGATCAAGGGATTGATTGAGAAGGATACGTACTGTGATGATGTGCTGACGCAGATTGCGGCGGCTCAGTCTGCTCTTAATTCGGTAGGCAAACTTCTGCTTGAAGGCCATATGAAGAGCTGTATCGTTGAGCGTATTCAAGCTGGTGAACATGAGGTTGTGGATGAACTGCTGGTTACGATGCGGAAGTTAATGAAGTAAGCTGAATCAATTCACCTAATTAATTTTATCATTTTAATATATCCCAAGGAGGAATTTGGAATGTCTAATGTTACGTTGAACGTTACGGGAATGTCTTGCAATCACTGTGTGAAGTCGGTTGAAGAGGCTGTGAAGAATGCTGGGGCGAGTGGTCACGTGGATCTGGCAGCGGGAACGGTAGCTGTGGAATATGATGAGCAGAAAGTGAACGTGGATCAGATCAAAGCTGCAATTGAAGATCAGGGATACGACGTAGTCTAATGGCATTACAGGCTTAAACCGAACATGCTCATGGGTAAAAAGAGGTCAGAGGTCTTTTTTCCTACGAGTCAGGTTTAAGCCTAATTTTCTGTCTGGAATATACCCCTTGGGGGTATAATTGATTGCAACATATAATAATTTGAATCGACATGAAAGGAGCTGACATGATGGATAACTCAACGAATAAACCAATGGATGCATCATCAGAACCTACACCATTGCCGCCTATGGCTGACGCGCCTGGACTAAAAACAACACTTCACATCACGGGCATGACATGTGCCGCATGTTCGACACGAGTGGAGAAAGGCTTGTCCCGCATGGAGGGTGTGCATCAGGCCAATGTGAACCTTGCGATTGAACAGGCAACCGTTTCATATGATCCGAAGACAACCAACGTGAATGCATTGCGGGATAAAGTAGAGGCGCTTGGCTACGGTACGGTGTCCGAATCAGTAGATCTGAACATCACCGGTATGACGTGTGCTGCCTGTTCTGCGCGGATTGAAAAAGGTCTTTCCCGACTACCCGGGGTATCTCAGGCGAATGTGAATCTGGCGCTGGAGACCGGGCATATCGAATATGCCGCGGGCTCATTGAAACCTTCGGATATTACCGCCAAGATTAAGCAAATGGGCTACGGTGCTGAACTGCAATTGACGCAAGAAGAGACTACATCGGTTCGTGAACGTGAGCTGCAACGCAAAAAGTGGAAATGGATGATATCGGCTTTGTTATCGATTCCGTTGCTGTGGGCCATGGTGGGGCATTTCTCGTTCACATCCGGAATCTATGTACCTGAGCTGTTCATGAACCCGTGGTTCCAACTGCTGCTGGCAACACCGGTACAGTTCGTGATTGGGTGGCAGTTCTATGTAGGAGCGTACAAAGCACTACGCAACCGTAGCGCGAATATGGATGTTCTTGTCGCACTGGGTACCAGCGCAGCGTTTTTCTACAGTCTGTATCTGACGTTATCAAGTGGGTACTTGCCTTTTGCGTCGGTGGATCATGGGACAATGGGAACGGGCACAGCCGCCATGCCTTCGGTAGAACTCTATTATGAGACAAGTGCGATTCTAATTACGTTAATTTTACTGGGAAAATGGTTCGAAGCTGTGGCGAAAGGCCGATCTTCACAGGCGATTAAAAGCTTGATTGAACTGGCTCCACGTGAAGCCCGTGTCATCCGGGATGGACAGGAAGTTATGGTTCCTGCTGCATATGTTGCGGTAGGGGAGCTCGTTCTGGTGAAGCCGGGTGACAGCATACCTGTAGATGGTGTCGTTGAGGAGGGGCAATCCTCTGTGGATGAATCCATGCTAAGCGGAGAGAGCCTTCCCGTGGATAAAAAACCGGGAGATGCCGTTACAGGTGCTACGTTGAACAAAAATGGCGTATTACGACTGCGTGCGACACGAGTGGGATCGGACACGGCGTTGTCCCAGATCATCAAAGTGGTAGAGCAGGCGCAGGGTTCCAAAGCACCGATTCAACGGATCGCAGATGTTATATCAGGCATATTTGTTCCGATCGTCGTTGGCATAGCCGCGCTGACATTCCTGATCTGGTATCTGTTTGCAAGTCCGGGTGACTTTGCGGGTTCCCTTGAAAAAGCGATTGCTGTGCTCGTCATTGCCTGTCCATGTGCACTTGGGCTGGCCACGCCGACCTCAGTCATGGCTGGATCAGGCCGTGCCGCTGAGTACGGCATTCTGTTCAAAGGCGGCGAACATCTGGAGTCCGCACAACAGATTCAGACCGTGGTGCTCGACAAAACAGGTACAGTGACTCAAGGTAAACCCGTGCTTACCGACGTTATCACGGCTCCGAATTGGACGGAATCCGATCTGCTTGAGCATGTGGGAGCGGCTGAACAGAGTTCGGAGCATCCGCTGGCAGAGGCGATTGTTGCAGGTATCCGTGCCAAGGGTCTGGAGCTGACCTCAACAGAGAAGTTCGAGAACATACCGGGATATGGTGTGCGAGCTTCAGTACAAGGGCAGGAGATCCTGGTTGGTACACGGCGATTGCTTGCGGATGCACAGGTCAATGTCTCTGAGGAAACCGTTCAGCAGATGAACCGACTGGAAGAGCAGGGGCGTACAGCGATGCTGGTAGCGGTAGATGGTCAGTGGGCAGGCATTGTGGCAGTGGCTGACACCATTAAGGATACCTCTCGTGAAGCGATCGGTCGTCTTCAGGCGATGGGGATTGATGTGATCATGATCACTGGAGACAATGAGCGGACTGCTCGAGCTGTAGCGGAACAGGCAGGGATCGGTAAAGTGCTGGCTGAGGTTCTTCCCGAAGGTAAAGCTGCAGAAGTGAAGAAACTTCAGGAGAGTGGCCTGAAAGTTGCGATGGTAGGTGACGGCATTAATGATGCTCCAGCACTCGCTACTGCTGATATTGGGATGGCCATTGGAACAGGAACGGATGTAGCGATGGAAGCGGCGGATATTACCTTGATGCGTGGTGATCTGAACAGCATTGCAGATGCGATTGAGATGAGCCGGCGCACGATGGGGAATATCAAACAAAACTTATTCTGGGCACTCGGATACAACGTTATTGGTATTCCCATTGCGTCAGTTGGCTTCTTGGCCCCATGGCTGGCAGGGGCGGCGATGGCGTTCAGTTCCGTGTCGGTTGTCCTGAATGCGCTGCGACTGCAACGCATGAAGCTGAATAGAAATGGCTGACCGGCCCATGTTTACAGAGATATTCAATGCCTCATTGTAACAAAGTGAGGATATTACATGCGCGGTTCGCTGCAGGCGGGCCGCGCTTTTTGTTGAGAAGAGACAGTTTGAATCGCCAGAGAAGTACGGCCTGAATCGTTGGTCTAGATGTCCTTTTCTATGGAGAAAAGTTGGTATTATGCTATTTTGTGAAAATGAATTAATTACATTCATGAATAAATCTTATATTTTCTGAATATTTCAAAAATGAGTTGACAATATGGTCATATTCACATAAAATTTAAACGATCGTTTGATTCAAACAACTGTTTAAATCAAATTAGAACTATTTTGAGTAATGGAGGACACCTTTTATGTTACAGGCTTTACGTACATTGTTTAAAAAACCGCCAGTGATTGTAGGGATCGTAACAGCACTTATGTTCCAAGTGATCTTTAGCGTGATCTGGATGACCGCATATTCTGGAGTAAATGACCGTACGAAAGAATTAACGGTTGCGATTGTGAACGAGGATGGTGAAATGTCCAAAGGAATTGCGGATTCGCTCGCAGGAACACTGCCTTTCCATACCGTATCCAATCTGAGTGCAACTGAAGCGTTGGATCAGTTGAATCATCACAAAGTACACATGGTGCTGGATATTCCGGCTGGGTTCAACGAACTGCTTCAGACGGCTAGCTCCACCGCCGAGATTAAATACACCATTAATGAAGCGAACCCGGTTACGATTAAAAGCATGATGCAAGGTGTATCACAAAGTGTGACAAACACAATTAACAAACAAGCTACAGCACAAGGGGTACAGACGGTGTTAACCGCTTCAGGTGCGCCTGCCGAGCAGGCTGCTGAAGCCGCTACAAACCTGACCACCCGAGTGGAAGGAACGACAACGTCGATTAACCCGGTTAACGGGATGAATAACCAGATGGTGCCGATGATGATGGTATTGGCTTCCTATGTAGGTGCCATGATCATGGGGATGAATCTCCAGACAGCGATGGGTATGCTCTCATCTACCTATTCCCGATTGACGTTGTTTGGCGCAAGAGTAGTCATCAACGTGGGTTCTGCATTGGTTGTTTCCTTGTTGGGATCATCGTTGATCGTTGCACTGGGTGGACAGATTGCGCAAGGATTCGTCGCGTTCTGGTTGTTCCAGGCACTCTTCCTGTGCACGTTCATGTTCTTCTCCCAGTTCTTCCTGATCTGCTTCGGACCCGCAGGAAGTCTGTTCAACATCATCTCACTGTCCCTGCAACTGGTATCCTCCGGTGCAATGGTACCGCGTGAATTGCTGAACAGCTTCTATAGCGGCATTGGGCAGTACCTGCCTGCAACATACGCCGTTCAGGGTATTCTGAGCGTGCAGTTGGGAGGCCCAGGAGTTCAATCTGCTGCGGGCTCCATCGTGGTTGTACTGTTGGTTGCTGTTGCTTTGTCCCTGGTGGTGACGTTGTTGAAAAAACAACGCATGCCAGCTGGCGCACCAAGCCCGGCTCGCGCCAACTAATATAGCAGAAGCATTGTAATTGCTTCATAAGATAGGACAATAGGATAGGACAAGCACCCCGATGAGTTTCATCGGGGTGCTTGGTGTAATATAATAGACAGATAGAGTACATGACTGCAGCCCTTGAGCTGGAGCGAACGAAATGAACGGACAAGAGGGAGCGGGACGGAATGACGGAACCGGAGTTGGATATCAAAACGAGGATACTGCTTGCAGCCAAGAAGCTTTTTGCACAGCAGGGGTATGACGGGACGAGTGTTCGTCAAATCTGTGATGAGGCGGGGGCAAACGTGTCACTGGTCTCATACCATTTTGGCGGCAAAGAAAAGGTGTTCGAGGCATTATTTGAACATTTCTTCCCCGATCATATGATGAACTCGTTGGCGGAAGAGTCCATGTCCTCGCCTGTGGAAGGTATCCGACGAATTATTGGTGAAGTTGTGAAGTTCACGATGACAGATCGGGAGATGAGCGATATTGTGCAGCTTGAAATTACACTGCGTACACATCGCACAGCTACCGTATTTCGTTTTCTGGACCCCGTCTGGACACGCGTGAGGGAACTGCTGCAAGAAGGAAAGGACCAGGGATTGTTCCAAATCGAGTCCGTATCTTATGCAATGCTTCAGGTTATGGGTGTGGCTTTGGCACACAAACGGGCCAAGAATTCACGATTTGGCTTTGATTATCAACATATGAATACAGACGAGCTCGCGGAGCAGACCATTGAGTTCGTACTTCGAGGATTGGGAGTGAACCGCCATGAATGAAACCATTGAGTTGATGATGAAACACCGCTCTGTACGAAAATTTAAGCCAGACCCGGTAAGTGATGAGCAGCTTGCAGCCATTGTATCGGCAGGGCAGATGGCTTCTTCTTCAAGCAGTGTACAAGCTTACACCGTGATTGCCGTGACTGAATCGGAGCAAAAAGCCAAGCTGGCTGAATTGGCAGGCAATCAGGCCTACGTCAATGAATGTCCCGTGTTTCTCGTGTGGTGTGCTGACCTATATCGGCTGAGTGATGCTGCGAAACGTCATCTTCCTGAGAAGGAATCGTATGCCGATTCGACCGAGAATTTCATGGTAGCCACGATTGATGCTGCTCTGGCTTCCCAGAATGCCGCTCTTGCAGCCGAATCTCTTGGCTTCGGAATTGTATATATCGGCGGGCTTCGTACCCGGATTGAAGAAGTCGCTGAGCTGTTGGGATTGCCGGAAGGGGTATATCCGGTGTACGGCATGTGTATTGGTGTTGCAGATCAGGAAACAGGAATTCGGCCACGCCTGCCATTGGAAGCCGTTCTGCATCATAATCGCTATAATGCCGAGCAGAGCCTCAAAGGTGTTGAGCAGTATGATGAGACTACAACTGCGTACATGAAAGAACGGACCAATGGAGAACGAACGACCCCATGGTCCGAACTGATGGCGAAGCGCCTGACTGAGCCGGCACGGTTGCAGGTGAGACCGTTCCTGGAAGGCAAAGGATTCCTGAAGCGTTAAGTTGAACGGAAGGTAAAAATTTTGTTCCACTTATATATATGTAAATTAGAAGTCAGTCGGGGAAAAGTCGACTGGCTTCTTTGTGTTGTGCTGGCAGGGCAAGCGAGTGCGCTTGCTTCTACCAGATTGTAATCAAGTTAAGCCATAGAAACGCTTTGTATTCTGATAAAAGAGACGGGCGGCCCGGTCGGTTCCCATGCCGGTGATCTCACTCCATGCTTGAATGACTTGTCTGGTCATTGCAGGGTGTGTCATTCGTCCCTGAAACGGCCCTTCGAAGGGCCAAGGGCCGTCGGTCTCGGCCATGACTTGTTCTGCTGGATATTGCCGGGCGAGTTCACGAATCTCATCTTCATAACGAATATCTGGCGTGAAAGAGATGAAATAACCGTTGTCTGCCATGCGTTTTACCGTTTCGCGGGACCCTTTGAACCAGTGGAAATGAGCACGTCGGAAATGATTTTGCTCCAGCAGATCACAGACGATATCCGCATCTTCGTATACAGCATGAAGGACAAGCGGTTTGTTGTGCTTTTTCGCGAGTTGGATGAAACGTTCAAGCAGCTCGATATACCCGCTCTGATCGAAGTGCTGTCCTGCTTGCTCAGCCTCCAGTCGATTGTAATAGGGAAGGCCGACTTCTCCTATAGCTGTGGCTTGTCCCATATGCTGCTCAATCCATTGGAAGAACAGGTCCATCTCTGCGGTGGATGGCAGTTCCTGTTCCGGATGAAAACCGAAGGCTGGATATATAGTGCGTGGATATTGATTAGCAAGCTCCAGATTGGCCTGGGCAGAAGCCAGATTCATGGATACCGCAATGACCGCTTCGACCTGCTGAGACGAAAATGATAGCAACATTTCACGTTGTTCATCAGGGGTATACTGATCCAAGTGAATATGAGCATCGATCAATGGAGCAAAAGCTTGAGAATGCACGAGGGAATTCCTCCTTGTGTTCCTATATATTTTATCTATGGTACGCAGAATTTCTTGTGTTGGATCACCCATTAAAGGAAAATAATAACTTTAAAACCCGCGCTATCAAGATAGGCGGGCTTTCTGCTGTTCTTCTCTCATCCACTGTGCAATCTGCCGTTTACGCTCCAGAAAGGCGGATTCCTCCGTAATTTCTTCTCGTCTAGGGCGATCAAAAGGAACATGTACCTCATGCAACACCGTTGCAGGCCGGTTGGATAATACATAGACCCGATCCGCAAGCAGCAATGCTTCTTCGATATTATGGGTGATGAACAGCACCGAACGACGGTTCTGTTCCCAGATATCGAGCAGCCAGCGCTGCATGTCGCTACGTGTGAGTGCATCCAGCGCGCTGAAGGGTTCGTCCAGCAGCATCAACTCCTGCGGACTAAGCAGGGCGCGCAGGAATGCAGCGCGTTGCTGCATACCGCCCGACAGCATATGCGGGTATGCCTGCTCGAATCCGGCAAGACCCACGCTACTTAACCATTTTCGAGCCTCCGCAAGTGCTTCAGCCCGGGGAGGAGTATCCATAGCTACTTCACCAGCAAGCAGTACATTGTCTTCAATGGTACGCCAAGGGAAAAGGGCAGGCTGTTGTGGCATATAACTGATTTTGCCACGTTGGCCCGTAACATCGTGACCGTTCATGAGCACTTGCCCTTCCTGTGGCTTCAGCAGACCACCGATGATATGGAACAGGGTGCTTTTGCCACAGCCGGATGGCCCAACGATAGCGACAAACTCACCTTGCTTCACAGTCAGGGACAGGCCGTTCAACACCGGTAGCCTGCTCCGTCGTTCACGAAATGATGCATGAACATCCACGACGTCCAGTGCAGGTGGAACCGAAGCAGCAGTCGTATATGTCGGTAGCCCGGAATTAGTCGAGTAAATTTTTTCACCGTGCTTTGGTTCCAATGTGCGTGCTCCCCGTTCAGGCTGGACGTGTTCGTCCTGTTGCTGATTCATATGCTGATCACTTCCTAATATATAGACTTACATGCTTTGTTATCGCTTCTGTGGCCGCCAGCGCACGAGCAGCTTCTCCAGCAACGCGATGAGCAGGAAGAGCAGCAAGCTGAGCGCGACAATAATCATGATTGCCACGAATAAGCGATCTGTGCGATAAGCTGATTTTTGCAGCATCATATAATAACCAATACCCTTGTCTGCACCAATCCATTCGGCAATGATGGCACCCATCACGCTATAGGTAGCGGCAATTTTGACACCGGAGAACACGGAGGGCAGGGCATGGGGTAGTTCCAGCTTCCAGAAGATATGACGACGTTTGGCACCAGCCATGCGCATATAGTTCATCATCGCTGCATCTGTACGGGTCAAGCCGTCCATGGCCGCCACCGCAACGGGGAAAAAGCAGACTAATATGATGGTAATCAGCTTGGGCAACAGCCCGAATCCGAACCAGATTAACAGGAGCGGTGCGAGCGCGATGGTCGGTATGTTTTGACTAAGAATAAGTAAAGGATACAGGGCTGACTTGAGAAAAGGCACCAAATGCAGCACCATTGCAATCAGTAATCCAACCGCTGTTCCAGCGGCGAATCCGATCAGGGTTAACTGAATGGTTGCGGAGGCATGCATGCCCAGTCGCTCCGCTTGGGATGCCGCTTCGCGGGCGATATCGGACGGTGCGGGCAGCATCCATTTCTCGATGTGGAACAGGGATACAGCTCCCTGCCATAACGCTATAAAGAGAATAACCGCCACGAAGGGCGGCCATACACTTTTGAAATAGGCATTCATTAGCGGTACTTCTCCGTCAGGGTATCCATGCTGAAGCCAGTAGGGCTATGGGCGATTTTGATCTGGGAGATGATGCTTGGGCTGCCAGCCTCGACGAGTACTTCGTGCATTTTGCGGACAACCTCCAGCAGTTCCTCCAGTTCCCCTTCCATCGTGGTGTCGAGCGCGTTCACCTGATATTTCAGGCCAGATTGCTGAATAACTTCAATGGCGCGATCTACATAAGGATATGAGTTCTCGCCATTTGGCGTTTTTGGAATAACCTGAATGCTAAGTAATGTGCTTGCCATGAGAGATCACGGCTCCTTTCGTGATATATAAAATGAACTAATAACGGTTACACTTGCCACTTCGATGACAGAATAACCTTCCAATCGCTGTTATCCCCAGATTTTTTTGATTCCCTTTCTCTAAAGGGAAAATCCGGTGATAAAGGCGACCGCTTCGCTTTTTCACGTTATTTCTGTCCTCTCCGTCCTCGTGTAAATATTAAGTTCGTTTTATATGAGATATTTTATTGGGGTAAAAACGCGTTCGTATATGCTTTGCTCACGTCAACCTGTTCATCCAGCAGTTTTTTGCTAAACATCCAGTCGGTGTAGTTCTGCCACACTTCCTGTTTCTGTTCTCCCCAGCGCGGGGCGTCATCCGTGTACTTCGGACTCAGCCATTTCTGGCTTGCCAGTACCAATTCCTTGTCCAGATCCGGTACGGCCTTGATCAGGATATTCGCTGCTTCTTCGGGATGATCAATTGCGTATTGATATCCTTCTGAAGTGGCTTTCAGGAATGCTTTCACCAACTCAGGGTCGTTCTGAATGGTCTGCTCGTTCGTTACGAGAACAGGCGTGTAGTAATCCAGTGCATCTGAATAATCCTTCACATATAACATGTCGATCGGTTCTCCGCGTAGTTCAGCTTCAATCCCCGTCCAAGCGTAGAAAATCCACGCGAAATCAATATCCCGTTTTACAGCGGTGAAAAAGTCAGCGTCACCCATGTTAATGTTTTTCACTTTGGATACGTCGGCGCCTTCGCCTTCCATAATGGATTGCATCACGGCTTCTTCCACTGGGGAACCCCAGCCGCCATAAGTTTTGCCTTCAAAATCTTTCGGTGATTTAATATTCCGATCTGCCGGAGCAGCAAATCCGGATGTATTATGCTGAATAACTGCTGCGATGGAGACGAGTGGAACCCCTTGTGTACGGGCTTGAGTTACACTTTCCTGATAACTTACGCCAAATGGCACTTCATTGGAAGCAACCATCGTATCGGCGCCGCCGGCACCTGGCTGAACAATCTCCACATTCAAGCCTTCAGCCTTATAAAAACCTTGATCTACGGCCGCATACAAGCCGGTATGATTCGTATTTGGTGTCCAGTCGAGCACCACTTTAACATCCTTGAGGGCTGCGTTGTCACCTTCATTGCTGCTCTCCGTATTCGTGCTGCCGTTCTGTTCAGCCGGGGCAGCTTCTTTACCGCCACATGCGGCCACAGTCACCAGTAGTACACATAAGAGCAACAGTCCCATTGTTTTACGCCATTTCATCTGTGATTCTCTCCTTCGGTATGTCCGGCCAGTGGCACGGGTACTCCTTGGCTTCATATCCAAGCTTCTTGCATAAATCGACAGATTTATACCAGCTATGATCCGGATAACGTCACTTTTTTTAGCTCTCTGGCTATATAAAAGAACATTAAAAAAGCGCCCCGTAATCCGGGACGCGTGCAGGCGTTAGAGAGGTGGCGTTCAGCCATAGGGCTGTGCCATTTCGATATACTCCGATTCCTACGCTGGCATGATCCAGATCAGGTCTAAGGGTTAGTATCTTGGTGGGATACACTCTCAGCCGGCCAATTCCGACTCCCCTGGGAAACTATGAAGTTACGGGCATTACTAGGTGTAATTATAGGCCAGAGGCCCAGTCGTGTCCAGTCAGGAACTGGATGGGAACGGATTTCCGGTCATCGTCTATTTGCTTCTAAGCCGCTTTAGTTTTTGATCGTTTGGCCTTGAGCCGAGCAGCTTGATTCATTTAAACAACATAATTTAGGTACAAAAGGAGATAGTACTGCTATACCAATAAATACTTTTACATAAAAATGGGGGAGTACTGAATGATCCTTAAAACCATAATCGCAATGATTCTGTGTTATAGTGCCTACGTTTTTTTCACAGCCTACCTTTTATTTTTGGTTCCGTCTCCATCTGCTATCGAAAATACGGATATGCAAAAATCGTTAACAGAAGGAAGTACAACAGATCGCGTTATGCTCCTGGAGGACGGCTTTCAATCGGGACAGGTGAGAATCCAGACCATTCGAGAGGCAAAAACAAGCATCGACCTGGCCTATTACTCCATTCAAAAAGGAAAAACATCTCAGATTTTTTTTGCTGCTTTATTCGATGCGGCTGATCGGGGGGTTCAAGTTCGAATCATTTTAGACGGGATTTTTCACAGCATGCGCGGAGAATTGCGTGATATTCCAGATGCCATTGCAGCTCATCCCAATGTGGAATTAAGATATTATGAACCACTCCACCTATTTATGCCATGGACATGGCATAATCGTCTGCATGACAAGATCCTTCTTGTCGACAACACATATGGCATCATTGGCGGCCAAAATATTGGTGATAAATATATGGCATTGCAACCCCCAAAAGACTATGTTTTTGATCGCGATGTCCTTGTTTACAATGCAAACGATAATACGAACAGCACGGTTGTTGAAATGAAACAATATCTAGATCAGTTATGGAACCATCCATTCACCAAACCAGAAAAACATGCAAAACGTCAGCATCATGCAAAAGGGTTAAAAGAGCTGGCTCAACTGGCTGAGTTATATAAAGAAGCACAAGATCAGAGCGATCCTTTTGTTAAAGTGTTGCCAAAGGAATGGGTTCAAGGAGCGCTTCATTCCGACCACGTTGCTTTCATTCACAATCCAATCAAAAGGCTGTATAAAGACCCGATCATGTGGAGGACATTTGTTCATTTCGCCAATCAAGCAAACTCGAAAGTGTACCTTCAGACGCCATATGCCATTCCCACCAAAAAAATGGAGAAAGCAGTACATCTGTCGATGAATCCAAAAGCAGAATGGGTCATGCTAACCAATTCAATCCAGCAGACCCCTAACCCTTTGGCTTTCGCGGGATACTTAAGCTCTAAGGAACGGTTACTTGATACCAGTCTGGCCATATATGAATACGAAGGCCCTTATTCCATACACGGCAAATCATTTGTCATGGATGATTACCTCAGCATGGTTGGTTCGTATAATCTTGATCCCAGATCTGCCTTCCTAAATACCGAATCCGCTGTGGTCATTTCCGGTTCTGCATTCGCCAACCAACTTACAGAGGCTATGGATATCAAACGTGCACATAGTACACTTGCGGTTAAAGATGAACATCCAGCAGAATCTACGAATCAGAAAGGCTCTATTTTCAAACGAATAGCAATCACAGCGTTATCCAAACTGTCTTTTCTCTGGAAATTTATGTTGTAGAAAAAAATCGTATTCTCTTGAGCTTAACTTTTTCTCCGGTTTATCAAAACTTGAAAATCAGATTTGTTCACGGAATGTTCACTTATGTGGTGGGGGTCATCATCTCTATAATTACGAAGGTAAACAGAGAGGATGAGAGAATTGCCAACGAGCAAGAAGGAACAAATTATTTTCGGCTTAATGATGTGTACAGGAATGGTCCTGGTGATGATGACTTTCAATTTGTGGCACACTGGGATACTTGGCAAGTTGTCCCCGCTTGAGATCCTGTTTCAATTCCTATTGTGTTTTGTCATCGCTTTTCTGGTAGAGTCCTTCATTGTTGGCCCAGTAGCGAGAAAAATTGCATTTTCCTTACCTTTTGACAAGTCCAACAAGATCCTTGGTGTGCTGGTCATGTCATTTTTTATGGTGATTGGCATGGTTCTGATCATGTCTTTGTACGGAATGATTTCAGCGTATCTTGCGGACCAATTAAATGGGGTATCCGTACTTGGTACGTACCTGCATACAATCGCTCGTAATTTCAGTCTGGCACTTCCATATCAGTTGATCATTCTAGGGCCGCTCGTACGATATGTATTCGGTAAATTCATCAAGAGCAACGGGCATATAATGCCTACTGTTAACAAAAGTGTGTAATTCCGATGGCCTTAAAGTATTTCCTGGGCAATCTTGTGCAAATGAATAGATCGTAACGAATCGAGAACACTTTATTAAGTCGGTTCTTGGGGAATGAAAAATCTAACGAATCTCAGCGGCGTTAATATGCCAAAAAAATGCAACAAGACCTTGATTTGAAGCTAATTATCTACAATAACTTCTCTAAGGTTCGTTAGATTTCGAACATACAGAAATGGAGCGGAATAGCGTGTGCTGGGTTCGTAAAAAACAGAGTAACGCTACCAAAAATGTCTACCGTCAAGTCATGACAGTAGACATTTCGATTTCTTTAATAGGTAATTCTGATTCTGTGGCTCTGGACTGTATCACCCATAGCTGTTAAGTTGCTGGATCGACCACATGTTTGTTCTGCCACTGGTACGTGATCACGCTAATGACAAGCAGGCCAACTGCAAAGATAGCAAGCATCCATGCAGACTGATTAACCTCCAGATGATCAAGACTCCATCCCGTGGTCAAAGGCAAAATGGCACCGCCAACCCCACCTGAGGCAATCAAAATGCTGGGTGTGGATTCTTCGGTTCCAGGCAGCAGTTTACTGGCGAAGACTAGGGCAATCGAGAAAATGCCTGACATGGCAAGTCCGAGCAGCAAGATGATGAGAAACGCAGACCAAATTTGGTCTGTAAATGGAAACACCATTAACAAAAGCACAGATGCAAGACAACTGTACAGCACATAGACGCGGTACTGGAATTTCTCTGCGATATATCCCGCGAAGAGTCGTCCTACAGACATGGCAATCCAGAAGCAGGTGACACTAAGCGCTGCTCCGGCTTCCTTCATGTTCATTTTCTCAATCAGGATCGCTGGCATGAAGTTTGCAAGGCTCATCTCAGTGCCAACATAAAGGAAGAAGAACAGGACGAACAGTACCAGAAGAGTCAGGTTGCGTCCACGATAGGTTGGACCGTGTATAGGGGTATCTGCGGAATGCGGTTCACCTGATGCACCGGCAGTGTGAGTGTGTCTCGAAGCATCGGCTGGCTTTCGTCGCTCCAGAACCTTGTCCAGCTCACCGAATGATCCTTTCGCCCAGAAAGCAAAGGTCAGCGCTGCACAGATCGCAACAACGAGAAAGGATAAACGCCAGTATCCGGCAGCAATCAGACCGCTGGCCATGAGCGGCATGACCATCGCTCCGATCCCGAATAACACTTCCAGTCGGCTCATGGCAACAGCCGTATTGTCTTTGATTGCAGCGATGATAATGGTGCCAATGACAGCTTCAACCATTCCGAATCCGAAACCGGCAGCGGGTGCGATGACGTACATCCAGCCCCATGGCGGCAACAGCATGTAGGATAATTCTGCGATACAGAGCAATGCTGTCGCGATTAACAGGCCTCCCCTTTTACCAAAGCGTCGGTTCAGCCACGGAGATAACAATACACCGCCCAGGAATCCGGCAAATTGAGCGAAGATCAATGTCCCGCCCTGGCTATAATCTTTGCCGTAATGTTCCAGTGCAACGGGCAGAATGGAACCAAGCACAACGTGGGCAAGTCCAATGAGGAAATAGGAGAGACACCCGATCCAAAGTAATTTTTTCATAAAGAACTCCTTCTACATATATACATAAATTGAGGATCACAATAAAGCGCAACCATGAAGACAAAGTCTATCATAACAGGACAGGTTACGTTGTGCCATGAATTCCTGATCGATACTAAAGGTTGCAATCTGGTCTATCGTTCGTATATACTGAGACACAACAATTACAGATCGGACCATGCCGTTGATGAGCATCCAACTCGGAGGCGTTTTCGCCAGGGGAGCGATATTTCCCCAAGTTAACCGGAACCGCCCGTTATCGCGGACCAAGAGGCTGGAAGCAGGATATCCTGATTCAGCAAGTTGGGTGGCACCGCGAGCAGAGCGCTCCTCGTCCCAAGGGATGAGGGCGCTCTTTGTATTTTTACAGCCAAAGGAGACGGTGACCATGTTGGAAATGAAGTGGATTCGGGCACACGCAGAAGAGGTTCAGGCGGCAGCAGACGGGAAAAAAATCAAGATTAACATTCGCACATTGCTGGAGCGGGATGAGGAACGCAGAGCACTTTTGCAGGAATCGGAAGAAGGGCGCAGATTACGCAATACGTTATCCGCAGACATCGGCAGACTCATGCAAGCCGGGAATCGGGAAGAGGCCGATGGTTTGCGGGCGCAGGTGAAACAGATCAATGAACAGTTGGAACAGGTGGAAGCGAAGCTCGCCCCTGTGCAGGAGGAAGTAACCAGGCTGCAATGGCTGGTACCTAATATCGTATCCCCGGATACCCCGAAAGGCACGTCGGATGCGGATAATGTGGAATTGCGACGTGTGGGAGAGGTTCCAACGTTCGAGTATACCACCAAAGATCACGTGGAACTTGGGGAGTTGCATGATCTGATCGATATTCCCCGTGGCGTTAAGATTGGTGGTACAAGAAGCTATGTATTGAAAGGCGCTGGCCTGTTATTACATCGGGCAGTACAGCAACTGGCGCTGGATCTGTTGCTGAAGCACGGCTTTACACCAATGGAGGTTCCGCTGATGGTCAGGGAGGATGCGCTGGTGAACACCGGATTCTTCCCAACGGGTCGGGATCAGGTCTACGAACTCGAAGGGGAGAACAAGTGGCTGGTGGGGACTTCTGAAGTGCCGCTTGTCTCGTATTATGCGGATGAGATTGTCGATGTGAAGGAGCCGGTGAAGCTGGCCGCGGTATCGACGTGTTTCCGTAGTGAGGTTGGCTCCGGCGGACGTGATGTACGCGGATTGTACCGTGTGCATCAGTTTGCCAAAGTCGAGCAGGTCATTCTCTGTGCCCCTGATGCGGAAGAATCGGAGCGCATGCTGCAAGAGATTACGGGACACGCTGAGGAATTGCTGCAATTACTTGAACTGCCGTATCGTGTTGTCGCCGTGTGCACCGGAGATATGTCGCAGAAAACGTACAAACAGTATGACATCGAGACCTGGATGCCGAGCCGTGGTGCATATGGGGAAACCCATTCGTCGTCGAATCTGCATGATTTTCAGGCTCGCCGTTCGAATATTCGTTGCCTGGATGCCGAGGGTAAGTTGGCCTATTGTCACACGCTGAATAATACGGCGGTGGCATCGCCGCGTATCCTGATTCCGTTGCTTGAGAATCATCAGCAAGAGGATGGAAGCATTCGCATTCCGGTAGCCCTGCGGCCCTATATGGGAGGCGTGGAGAGCTTGATTTTGCCAGAGCAGGATGAAGTGAAGTAGAGAGGTTATGTGACGCTTTAGGCAGTAGAAAAGGGGATGTTCCACACGTCAAGTTACATGTGACGAGGGACATCCCCTTTTAAACGGTAACGCTATTGAATCAACCAATCCCCTAAAAATTTGTGCCAAATTTAACAGATTTGGTTAGTGCTCGGACCTAAGGTATAGCTTACTTTCTTGATCACAAATTTCTTCGTTATATGTAAGTAAATGAAATTATTTCTTAAATGTTAACGCAGCTTCCATTCACGCTCGTTAATGATTTCAATTTGTCCAGATTCAAGGGCCTTTTTGAAACGATTGCGGGCTGTTTTCATCAATAGAACCATTTCGTCTTCAGGACGAATCATGGTGGATGTCGAAGTGACGATAGCTTTCATACGTTTACGATTATTTTTAGGTGAAACCATATCAAGCAAATTCTTTTCGATCATACATATCCCACCCCCATCTTTTAGGTTTATTAAAACAGTATTACGCGACCTTCCCATATTATACAATGAAAATCATGAATTGTTCCAAGCCTCCCACTTACGTTATTCAACTTTATGCTAATCGTATCCGATATAATATAATAGAAGTAAAATATTGGATTATGGGAGATGGAGATAGAAATGAGTAGAATCAAACTGGCGCTTCGAGGCACGCTTGCTCTAATTATGACATTAACAATACTTGTCCCTTCGTTGGCCTTGGCGGCTACAGGTGATGTGACATCGATTGAAATAACCAATAACAGTCCGCAGAAGATGAGTGTATCCGAAACAGCTACACTTCAGGTGATGGCCACGGTAGAAGGTTTTGATAATAAGCAGGATGTTACCGAAGGCGTGACTTGGTCCACCAGTAATGCAGCAGTTGCAACGATGGTGAAAGGCAAAGTCAAGGCTGTGGCCGCAGGCGAAGCAACCATTTTTGCAGAAATAGACGGGGTTAAGGCCCAGTTGGTTGTGCAAGTTCAGGAGAAGATTAAAAGCATCAAAGCTTCACCAAACTCCTATAATTTTGTTAAAGGCAGTGAAAACACCCTCCCGAAAGTAAGCATTACACGTGCGAACGGAAAGGTAGAGGATGTGACGTCTGAGATTGTATGGTCGGTATCAAGTAGCGCGGCTGTGCTGGAAAACGGTAAAATCAAAGGCGTTACGCCAGGCAGAGTATTGCTTCAAGGCAAATACGGAACAACGATTGTGAAAGTGCCCGTTGCTGTGACGGACGAAATTACCAAAGTTGAGGTTACACCTGCATCCATGCAGCTGAACATCAAGAAGTCCAAAGCGTTGAAGGTGATTGGCACCTATGCAAACGGCAAGACGATCAACCTTTCAAAACAAGTGATATGGACCTCTTCCAATACAAATGTAGCTATCGTAAAAAATGGAGCAGTCAAAACGCTGACTGAAGGAAAAGCCACCTTGACAGGAACTTATCAAAATCAGACAATAAAGGCAGAGGTTACCGTTGTATCTTTGCTCAAAAAGCTGATTACAGGTCAGAAAAAACTGGTTTTATCCCCACAGGGAAGTACAACGCTGAGTGTGATGGCCCAGTATGATACGGGTAAAACCACTGTTGTGACTGACAGTGCGGTGTGGAGTAGCACAAAGCCGAGCGTAGCGACAGTAACGAATGGCAAGATTGTAGCTGTAGGCAAAGGTAAAACATCCATAACGGCTAAGTGGGGCAACAAAAAAGTGACCATCCCTGTTACGGTAAAATAAATTTATATATAATGAAGCACTTTGCATCAATCCAAAAATTCAGTACATCGTCACGTTAATAGCATTATATGATCAAGGGTATCAGACAATTAGGGGCGTAGACATACGCTCCTTTTTGGATATATAGAAATAGGGATCTGGAATGCCTTCTGTTTTAACAACAATATAACGGGAATGGGTGGGATGAATATGAAAGCTTCGATTATCAGCTCGGACCCTAACTCTAGTGATCTGGCCTACCTGAAATATCTTCTTCTATCCCTAAGTTCCATACTTACATTTCAACGGAGTACAACGATTGAATGCATGAAGCAACGCACCTATGAAAAATACAGAGAAGGTTACCATTTAAAAATGTCATGTGGAAGAGGAGATACCTGAATGACAGATCCAATGCAACCGGAAAACTGGCCTGCCTGGGCGACAGAGTCGGTAGAGATCGCTCCGCCCAATCCGAATTGGGACTTGCAGGCTCAGGAAGAAATTCGGCAACTTCAACACCTTTTAGAGCAATTTAATATCCATCAATTCGAACATATTGGAAGTACATCCATACCAGGGTTACCCGCCAAACCCATTATTGATCTGATGGCAGAGGTTCAGTCATGGGATGACATGGATCGGATTGCCGATCAGTTGAATCCGTTGGGCTGGAACTACGTTCCGCCTGAACTGGATGGTCGGGATTATAGACGATTCTGGGTGAAGGTTAAGGATGGCAAGAGATCTGTACACCTTCATCTGATGCGCCCGGGAGAAGAACGTTGGAATCGTCAAATGCAGTTTCGGGATGTGCTCAGAAAACGCCCTGATCTGGTGGAAGCTTACGCCGCCCTTAAGATGAAGCTTGCTGATGAGAATAAGGAAGACAGGGAATCGTATACCGCTGCCAAAACGCAATTTATTTTACAAGTGCTTGATGAAGGCGTGTGATTGATTGAAAAGCGTACTGATGAAAGACAGGCTAATCTATTTCTTTGCAGTCATGGTGACCATGGCGGCAGGACTCGCCTCCAGACACTTTGGTGATCGATTGCCGAATTGGGTGCATGAACATGCCGGAGATGCATGTTGGGCGGGTATGATTTATTTCGGAGTACGCATGGTGTGGCCTCGTCGCAGTTTGGTATGGGCGATGTGTTTGAGCTGTGCATTCAGCTGGATGATTGAGTTCACACAGTTGATTCAGACGCCTTGGCTGATTGAAATACGTTCAACCGTATGGGGTGCACTTATTTTGGGACATGGTTTTCTGGTGATCGATCTGATTCGATATACGGTCGGTATTCTATGCATGGTTATGATCGATCGTTATTTCCTGAGAAATAAGATGGGTGGAACCTGAACTCAAGTGAATCATGGAGGTATGCTGAATGAATGTAGAAAAACTTTTTGCCGAATCACCCGAATTCGAAACACAGCGCTTAAGACTGAGACGTCTTACGATGGATGATCTCGATGAATATTATGCGTTTGCCTCTGATCCAAGGGTGAGTCAGCAAAGCTTGTGGAATTGCCATGAGACGGTTGAAGATTCAATGCAATATATTCAGCGGGTACTGGATAATTATGAACGGAAAACGGTCCATATCTGGGCTTTTGTCCTGAAGGAAACAGGGACGTTAATCGGGAGAGGTGGCATTTTTCATCTCAACGAAGACATGCAAAGTGCTGAATTGGGATACGCGATAGCCAGCAGTCAATGGGGCAAGGGGCTCGCAGTAGAAGCGATGCAACCCATCGTGGATTATTGTTTTCAGGAACTGGACTGCAACCGGCTGGAAGGGAAATGTAATGCAGGCAACATAGGCTCAGCACGTGTCATGGAGAAACTGGGCATGTCGTATGAAGGATTGCTGCGTAAACAGTTGAAGATCAAAGGTATCTTTACAGATCAAAAAATGTACTCCCGTATCCGGGATGATCTATAATATTTCCAACGACACATAGGGTACATACCAGAAAATGAAGGAGGCGGAACCATGATCTATAGTATTATTTCCCGTTCATTGTGGGAAGAAGTGTCCAAGGGTAGTGAGTATGCACCAGACAGCCTGGAGACAGACGGATTCATTCATTGTTCCACCAAGGAACAGATTCCATGGGTAGCCGGGCAATATTATGCAGGTCGTACGGATCTGTTATTGCTTAGTATTGATGAGAAGGCGTTAAAGCCGGAACTGGTGTATGAAGATCTATACGAATTGAATGAACTATTTCCACATATTTATGGAGAACTTAATTTGGATGCGGTACGTAAAGTCATTCCATTTGAACCGAATGCTGATGGTACATTCTCATTTCCTGAATAAAGGCAAGTGACGTATCGGGCTGAAGGTGATCAGGGCGATATTACTTTTTTCGAAGGGTGGTTAACGGATGGATATGAATCAGGTTTTTCTGGAAACGGCGGAGAAGCAATTTCTGTATTACAAGCAGCTCGGGGAAAAAGCTATGGCGCAACTGGAGTCCGAGCAGTTGTTTCAATCCTGGAATGAAGACGCGAACAGCATCGCGGTGATTGTAAAACATCTCTGGGGCAATATGCTGTCCCGTTGGACAGAGGTACTGACAACAGATGGAGAGAAACCATGGCGTGAACGGGACGCCGAATTCGTGAATGATATTGCTTCCCGGGAAGAGTTGATTGCCAAATGGGAGGAAGGCTGGACATGCCTGCTCGAAGCCATTCGTTCATTTACCCCGGAACAATTGTCTCATATCATATATATTCGCAATGAAGGGCATACCGTCATGGAGGCCATTATTCGGCAATTGGCGCACTATCCATATCATGTCGGACAGATTGTATTTGCCGCAAAAATGCTTAAAGAAACAGCGTGGGACAGTCTCTCGATCCCGAGAAACGGATCTGCTCAATATAATGGCGGCAAATTTGCCAAGCCAAAGGCACGCAAACATTTTACAGAAGATGAACTTCATATCGAAAAAGGTGAGGAACAACAATGACTGAAATTGCACTGATTCGCCATGGAAGCACAGCGTGGAATAAGGAAAAACGTTCTCAGGGCCAGACGGACAATCCGCTGGATCAGGAGGGAAGGGAACAAGCGGTTTTACTTGCAACGAGACTGGCAGAGGAATCATGGGATGCCATCTATGCAAGTGACTTGGAACGTGCAAGTGAGACGGCTCGCATCATTGGTGATCGCTTGGGCATTCAGGAGATCCATCTGGACTCCAGACTTCGCGAGATGGGGGGAGGACAGGTCGAAGGAACGACGGAAGAGGAACGGTTAGCCAAGTGGGGAGCGGACTGGAGCACCCTGGATCTGGGACGGGAGCTTGCAGATGCAGGGACTGTTCGAGGCAGTGCAGTGCTTGAAGAGATTGTACAGCAGCATCCTGATGGCAAAGTAATCGTGGTCAGTCACGGAGCCGTCCTGCGGAATACATTACGAGGTCTGGTGCCTGAGCTTGATATTAGCGTGAAGCTGTCCAATACATCCATTACGCGGATTGCCAAGAAAGATGATACATGGCAATGCGAACTGTACAATTGCAGCGTGCATTTGAATTCGTCCAAGGATGCACAATAGATGGATGCTCTGACGTTAAAGCAAAAATTGCAGCATATCCAGTCAGCTAATCGGTCCATAGACCATGTGGAACAACCTTACGAATTGGCGCTGCATATGATGAAACATATTGGCAGTCCTGACCCTGTCCTGCGGGATGAATTGATCTATACTACGTTTGCAACCTGGATTGGAAAGGGTGTATTTACCGAAGACGAGCTGATGCATCTGTTGCAGTTGGCTCTGGATGATCAGCACCTCTTCCATGGCATCGGAGAGCAGGGAACGGACAGTGTGTTTACACGGACGTTCTCCATATTGTTACTGCCTCCAATCCTGAATCTGGATCGTGAGAAACCTTTCCTGAACAAGGTGGATATCGCAGGGATTCATCAACGGTTAATTACATATCTGGCATGTGAAAAAGATCTTCGCGGCTATGTCGATGATAAGGGCTGGGCGCATGCCCCCGCACATGCGGCGGATGCGGTTGAAGACCTGGCTCAGTCACCATATCTGGAGCGAATGGAACTGCTGGAACTTCTGCATGCAATCAGCCGGAAAATAACCGAATCAAGTGAAGTTTACATCCATGATGAAGATCAGCGAATAGCGCATGCTGTAGTGACCATTCTTCGTCGCAATCTGCTGGAGCAAAAAGATATTACGTTGTGGATCGATTCCCTTCATCAAGAAACTAAGGCAGTAAACAGATCATTTCTGGATACCAGTCATAGGGACCTGAATATGCGTCTGTTTTTGCAGACACTGTATCTTGCGATACGTACAGAAGAAGACGAGCCGTTTCCGGCGGTTCGTTCACTAGTATTGCTGACATTGGAGAGAGAAATAACGATACGCTAAACGTGTGGACAGAGGGGAGATCGCGCATGAGCGAATTACCGTATGCTTGGACAAAGGAGATTTTGTTTCCGCTGGGTGAGACAGCCGTTATCATCGATTGCGGGGATCACTTGTCTGTCGCGGTACAGCGCAGAGTGGCGTCTGTATGTGCTTTGCTGGAAAAAAGAACTCTGCCTGCCATGATCGAATGGGTGCCTTCATACACATCCGTTACACTATTTTATAATCCGTTCATCTCCCCGTACCCCGAGTTGTGCCGCGCTCTGCTTCAACAGTTGAACCAAATGAAGGAATCCGTACAAGACAAGCCCAGAACGGTCACGATTCCCGTATGTTACGGTGGCGAATGGGGGCCTGATCTGGACTATGTTGCCAGTGAGCATGGACTGACCTCAGAGGACGTTATTGCAATTCATACATCCGGGGATTATCTGGTCCATATGATTGGATTTGCCCCAGGTTTTCCGTATCTCGGTGGGTTATCTGAACGGATTGCTACGCCCAGACGGGCAACGCCAAGGCTTCGGGTAGAGGCCGGTACAGTAGGGATTGGGGGCAAACAGACGGGAATCTATCCGGTAGATACACCCGGAGGATGGCAATGTATTGGACGAACGCCCCTCCGGTTGTTTCGGCCGGATGAGAAGGTACCAAGTTTGCTGGCAGCAGGTGATCGGGTTCGATTTGAACAGATTACGAAGCAGGACTATCTGGCGTTGAAGCGGATGGAGGATGAACGATGAGTGTCGAAGTGATTCGTCCTGGGCTGTTATCTACCATTCAGGATGAAGGCAGAACCGGCTATCGCCGGTATGGTATTCATCCTGGCGGCGTCATGGACACCTTTGCAGCCAGAGCCGCCAATATGCTTGTGGGCAATCCCCGAAATGCAGCACTGCTGGAGATGACGATGACGGGGCCGGAGCTTCGATTTCAGGAGAGCCAGCTAGTCTCATTATGTGGGGGGGATCTGACAGCAACGGTGGATCATCTGCCTGTACCTTTGTGGCGTCCTGTGCTGGTGCGGGCTGGAAGTGTAATGAAATTTGGCCCGTGTCGTCATGGCTTGCGTTGTTATCTGGCGTTAGCGGGTGGAATAGCTGCACCGGAAGTGATGGGCAGTCGAAGTACAGATCTTAAGACAGGTATTGGCGGTTTGGCAGGAAGACCCCTGCGTGTGGCAGATCTGTTATCTACAGGTGAACCTTCTGGTGAAGCACAAGTATGGATGAAGCGTATGGAGCAGCAGGTAGAAGAAAGTGAGCGGGGCCGCCGAATATTGGCGCCTGCGTGGTTCTTATCTGAACGTGAAAGACCTGACTATTATGGGAGAGCTGTTATTCGTGTGATGGAGAGCAAGGACAGCTCGCTGTTCAGCGAGGCGAGTCTGGGACATTTCTATGCCGAAAAATACGTAATCTCTCCGCAATCCGATCGGATGGGCTATCGCCTGCAAGGCTCCAGACTGGAGTTGAATCAGCCGCTGGATCGGCTGTCAGAAGCCGTTACCTATGGCACGGTGCAGGTGCCACCCGATGGTCAGCCGATCATCTTGATGGCAGACCATCAGACGATTGGAGGTTATCCTGTCATAGCACAGGTAGCCCAGGTGGATATGCCAATCCTGGCTCAGGCTAGGCCGGGAACTCGAATTTCTTTTGCACAGATTACGCATGATCAAGCCCGGCAGTTGTACATGGAACAGGAGATCAATATGCAGCTCATGGATAAGCTGATACGCAGAAGAATGGCAGGAATGGAGGGCGCTCAATGAATACCTTGAAAACCTTGGATATCAATTGTGATCTGGGCGAAAGTTATGGTATATATCGCACGTTATCGGACGAAGCCATTCTGCCCTTAATTACGTCAGCCAATATAGCCTGCGGGTTTCATGCAGGGGACCCGGCTACGATGCGGATCACGGTGGAGAAGGCATTGGAGCATCAGGTGGCAATTGGCGCTCACCCCGGATTGCCGGATCTGCAAGGGTTTGGCAGAAGACGTATGGACATTACGCCACGGGAAGCATATGACATGGTGGTGTATCAGATCGGTGCGCTGGATGCCTTTGTCCGTGCAAGTGGGGGGCGAATGCATCACGTGAAACCGCACGGCGCCTTATACAATATGGCTGCAGAAGATACGAAGCTTGCTGAAGCCATCGTGGAGGCGATCTATAAAGTTCAGCCTGATCTATATTTGTATGGTCTGGCGGGCAGTAAGCTGATTCACGCTGCGGATCGCATCGGTCTGCGCAGCGTGAGCGAGGTGTTTGCGGATCGAACCTATGGGGCGGATGGTAAGCTAACCCCTCGAAGCCAAGCGGGGGCTGTCATTGAAGAGTCTGGACAAGCGATTGCTCAAGTGCTCCAGATGGTGAAAGACGGCGTGGTTGTATCCACGGGAGGCACGCGGGTTTCCATGAAGGCAGAGACGGTCTGCATCCACGGTGACGGAGCGAATGCTCTAGCATTTGCTCAAGAGATTCGTCGTGTGCTGGAATCGGAAGGCATTCAGTTATCCGCGCATAATTTTGGAATGACAAGGAGTGAAAGAACAGAATGAAACCCATACGCAACTCGGCGAAGGCCGTTATTGTGCAGGATGGACGATTGCTGGTCATTCGGCTGGAAGACCAATATGGTACCGCTTATGTGTTCCCGGGTGGAGGACAGGAGAAAGGTGAAGAACTCAAGGATGCAGTCGCACGTGAATGTCTGGAGGAGATTGGCCAGGCTGTGAACGTGGGAGAGTTGTTGCATATTCGAGAGTATATCGGAAAAAATCATGAATTCGCCGAGTGGGATGCAGATATCCACCAGGTTGAATTTTATTTTGCGTGCAGCCTGATCAATCCGGAGGCAACTATTTTTGAAGGCTCCAATCCTGACGACCATCAAGTCGCCGTGGAATGGATTGCGCTGGAAGAGCTGTCTCAGGTTCGTTTATATCCAAAAACCATTGGTGAGCTACTGCTTCAATTAGGCTCATCTTCTATTTATCTTGGAGATTTGAATTAAAATGATCATAGGAGCCATAAGGGCTAATCCCTGTATGTAAACATTTTCATAAAGGACTTTTCCAATTTTGTCACGTTTGCAAACAGGTTCATGGGATTCACCATAGGTGAGGTGGGTACACTATAAGTACAGGCTTATTACAGAGCAGCATTAAGCTGGCGCTAGTGATAAGCGATTAATGAACTGTCATTAAACAAAAGAGAGAGTAACAACTACACTTCTCTTGTACTTTTTATTATTCACCCTTAATTGGGAGAACGGTAGACGTAGTGGAGGGGACGGAATCGATTCTGAGGAAGCGAAGCGTTCGCATGTATCTTGAATTTTTATTCATATATCCTTTGGAATTAAGCATTCACACGATAACGGAGAGGACAGAAGAAACCTGAAAAAGCGAAGCGCTCGCCTTTATCACCGGATTTTTCCCTTTGAGAGAAGGGAATCAGAAAATCTGGGGGTAACAGCGATTGGAAGGTTGTTCTGTCATCGTAGTGCCAGTGTGAATCGGTTTTAATCCAATGTATATGAGGAAGAGATCAGGATCATCGTGAGATAACAGCGATCCAAAGAACGATCCGTACCCGGAACGGCCGCCTACATAGTCCTCCCAATATTCCCCCAAACCGAAAGGAGCACTTCCCATGAACCAGACTGAATTGGAACAAAACATTGTAAAAGCATTGGAAAACAACCCTTTTTGCAGCTTCTCGACTGTAGAGAATGGTAAACCGAAATCCCGCTATATGGCGCTTTTCAATGATGGACTGAACATTCATCTGGCAACGAACCGCCGTACACACAAAGTAGAGGAACTGGAGAATAATCCGAATGTTAGCCTGCTGCTTGGTTATGAGGCTGGTGGTTCCAAGGAAGTCGTTGAGATTGAAGGAACCTGTGAAGTGACCAAGAACGAAGGTTTGCGTGAGCAAGTATGGAATGACGAACTGAAGGCGTGGTTCGATGGACCTAATGATCCGAACTATGTCATTCTGGACATCACTCCGACTCGTATTGAATATACAGGGAAAGATCATGAACATCATGTGTGGGAACAATAATCCAACGATGAAAATAACCTCTGCCAAATAGCGTCCTTATGCGGAATGCGCGCAGAGTTCACTCCAACCGTGAAAGCCTTTAAGGTTTCACGGTTTTTGATATGAGTGAATAATGATGAATGGATATACATGTAAGAAACATGTAATATACGTATTTTAAAGCTAGTGAGCACTAAATACCTACTAAAATGTTGAAAAAAATGTCGAAATCACGCATGATAATGTAAACCGGCCTAGATATGTGCGGGTAATGTAAAAAATAATGCTTTTCAATGGCTGAACATTGCGTTATGATTTGGAATGTAAACGACAAGCACAGACATAAATAGATGTTCATGTGAGATAAACTTACCTGAAATTCGGATGCATGTCATCAGAGCGTCAGTACGCACAACCCATGAAATCTATCTTTTTTCTGCGCTCTTCGTTTGCCCAATAATGCATGATTCAATGTACATAACCGGGAGGGGTTATTTTGAAAACGAGTAAAAAAGTATTATCAAGCCTGACTGCCGCTTTGGTTGCATTAAACGTGCTTGCGGTGTTTCCGGTACCTGTATCGGCTGCGGATGCTGCCAAAGTTAAACTGCGGATCATGGAGACAACAGACATTCATGACAATCTGATTAACTACGACTATTATTCCGACAAAGAGACAGACCAGTATGGCCTTGCCAAAACAGCTACACTGATCAAGAAAGCGCGTGATGAAGCCAAGAACAGCTTGCTGTTCGACAATGGTGATCTGATTCAGGGTAACCCGCTGGGAGACTATGTGGCGAAGATTGATCCACTGAAAAAGGGTGAAACTCACCCTGTATATAAAGCGATGAATCTGCTCGATTATGATGCAGGTAACATCGGTAACCATGAGTTCAACTATGGTCTGGACTTTCTGGACATGACGCTGGAGGGAGCGAACTTCCCTTACATTAATGCCAATGTCTATGTAGACGATGGTGATGATGATGAGACGAATGACAAGAATTACTTCACACCGTATGAGATTTTGGATAAAAAAGTAACGGACGAGACTGGCAAGGAACATACGATCAAAGTGGGTGTGATCGGATTTGTACCGCCACAAGTCATGCAGTGGGACAGCGCTAACCTTGAAGGCAAAGTCATCGCCAAGGATATTATTGCTACCGCTAAAAAATTCATTCCAAAAATGAAGGCCGAAGGTGCGGACATTATTGTAGCTATTCCTCACTCCGGATTTGAGGATATCCCTCAAACGGACCTGATGGAGAACTCCGTACTGTACCTGAGTCAGGTAGAAGGCATTAATGCCATTCTGTTTGGACATGCTCACAAAGTATTCCCAAGTGCTGATTTTGCCGGCAAAAAAGGGGTAGACCTTGAGAAAGGCACAATCAATGGCGTTCCTGCTGTTGAGCCAGGTTTCTGGGGTGATCATCTGGGTATTATCGATCTGGATCTGGAGCTGGTAGATGGCAAATGGAAAGTGGTGGATTCCAAAACGGAAGCACGCCCGATCTATGACACTGAGAACAAAAAGCCACTGGTAGATGCGGATAAAGACATCATTGATGCGGTTCATGAAGAGCATGAAGGTACATTGGAGTATGTTCGTGGTCCAGTAGGCGAAACGACAGCACCGATCAACAGCTTCTTCGCTCTGGTTCAGGATGATCCATCCATTCAGATCGTAACGAATGCACAGAAATGGTATGTCGAAAAACATATGCAAGGTACGGAATATGAGAAAATCCCTGTATTGTCGGCAGGTGCACCATTCAAAGCGGGTGGACGTTCAGGCGCTTCATATTACACGAATATTCCTAAAGGCACCATTGCGATCAAAAACGTTGCTGACCTGTACGTGTATCCAAATACGGTACATGCTGTAATGGTTAACGGCGCAGAACTGAAAGAATGGCTGGAATGGTCTGCAGGCCAGTTCAACCAGATCGACCCGGCTAAAGGTGGACAACAGCAACTGATCAATAATGACTTCCCAACGTACAACTTCGATGTTATCGATGGGGTAACGTATCAGATTGATGTGACCCAACCAGCCAAATACGATGGCAAAGCTGCGATCGTTAATGCATCTGCAAGCCGGATTAAGGACCTGAGCTTTAACGGCAAACCGGTTGACCCAGCGCAAAAATTCATTGTAGCGACAAATAACTACCGTGCTTCTTCATCCAAACTGGCTAACCCGGACGGCAAACGGATCGTTCTGGCTGCACCGGATGAGAACCGTCAAGTGATCATCGACTACATCCGTGAAAATAAAACGATTAATCCGGCAGCGGACGGTAACTGGTCCCTGGCACCAATCAAACCATCTGCGGGTGTAACTGCAGCGGCGTTGAACGATCTTGAAGTTGTGTTTGCTTCTTCCCCGGATGCGAAAGGTCTGGTTGAAGCGAATCCGGCGATGTCGTTCATCGGCACGAACAAAGAAGGTTTTGCAGAGTATGGCTTGAAACTGACAGGTGAAGCAACGACAACACCTGAAACAGGTACGGAGCCAGCACCGACGCCTAAACCAACTCCAACGCCTAAGCCACAACCTGAGAAACCGGCAACTAGCAACAAGGTTGTATACGTGGTGAAAAAAGGGGATAACCTGTACCGCATCGGTTTGAAATATGGTGTGGACTGGCGCAAGCTGGCAACAGCTAACAAAATCTCAAATGTGCATAACCTGAAAGTTGGACAGAAAATCGTGATTCCCGCTTCATAACGTTTAATAAGCGGAGAGGAGGAGACCGACAGTCATCAGACTGTCGGTCTTTTTTCTGCAAATTTTGAATATATTTGTTTCAACAACCGTCATATACGAAGTCATCAAAACAGTAGAGATTAATTTTAAGACCCATGATATAATATTTACAAACTTTGGGTATATACCAGTAATCATTAATGGACATGGAATCATAAATTGGCAAGGGGGTCCTACATGAATTGCAGTGGCTGCAGTCCAATCTATCCTATAGAGGGCCAAGGTACCTTGTACCTGCGTCCCATTTCCCCCGCTTTGCTGGAAGCGCTGCAAACGCCGGGAAGACTTATCGAGACGTCGGATGATATGATGTGGATGCATTTTTCGAATCTTGAGGCGGTTCAGAGCTTAATAGAAAAGATCAGCGAAATGGATTCGACATTACGTGATTCCCTAACCGTTCAGATTATGCCTTTATACGAACAGGCGAATGAAGAAAGCTGGATTAGTCTAAGCATGCAAGAGTCACGTTTCAGGCATGCGGAGCTTGTTTCCATTATTCTGGAGCATGAATTCAGCAGTCATATGCAGCCCATCGTTGATGCATCGGAGCAGATTATCGGATACGAGTTTTTGCTTCGTCCTGCTGAGAATGGCAAATCCTTCAGTTCCTATGAATTATTTGAAGTTGCACGCGAGACTGGACTACATTCTTTTCTGGATCGAATGGCGCGAATTACTGCCATTGAGACCAGTGCTGTTTTTTTGCCGCATGGTGTGAAACGCTTCGTAAATTTCCTGCCTTCCTCCATATATAATCCCGAATATTGTCTGACACATACGTTTGAAGCGATTGAACGTCTTTCGCTGGACCCTAAAGATTTTGTGTTTGAAGTCGTGGAAACAGAGCAGATCCAACATATGCCCATCTTGCAGCAGATATTTGAGGTGTATCGTTCCCGTGGAATGTCGGTTGCACTGGATGATGTGGGTGCTGGATATTCAACAATAGAGTTGATGAATCGGTTAGAACCGGATTTTGTCAAAATAGATCGAAGTCTTATTGATCGTTGTGATCAGGATTCGACCAAACAACAGCAAATTCTTCATATTGTTGAGATGTCGAGTCGATTTGGAGGTCAAGTCCTTGCCGAGGGGATCGAACGGATGGAAGAGTTTGAATTCTGTCGCTCCATAGGTATTGAACTTGCACAGGGCTACTATTTTGGTAAACCCTCGGCACAACCTCCAGGCGATCCGTACTCTAATACTTCATCTAATACATGGAATAATTAGTAATCCGTACCTTGTACAAGTCACTTCTGATCAGAGGTGGCTTGTTTGGCGTGCCTGCACATTTTTCTCTCAAATAAATCCCCTCATTTAGCCGATATATAAGATAAGCCTTTTAGATTGATTCATACATACAAAGAAAGAGGGCATTTTTACATTTAGAGGGGGATAAAGACATGAGTGAAACTCAGGATAATACACCAATGAAAGCAGCGAAACCTGCTAAACCAAAACATAATCAAAATAAAAAGAAGAAAAAGAAAGGTTTCGTCTGGAATATAAGGAACAAACTATTGGTCTCCTTCCTGGCCGTTCTGCTCCTGCCAAGCTTGGCGATCGGCTTGATCACACTAACGATGGCTGAAGATGGCGTACAAGGACAATTAGTGGATAGTGCCAAGCAAAGTGTGAGTACGGCCAATACCATTGTAGAAAGCCAAGTGAATTACAAGATCCATGACATTAACTATTTTGCGGATGCCCTTGATCCGAGCTTGGTCAAAGGGGAGAACGATAGTCCAGAGCTTCAGTTGAAGCTGGAGCAATATCTGGGCTTGCATCCCGATGCCATGAACATTTTTGTGGGAACAACGGAAGGAGTCATGGTTCGGGGTAAAGCAACAGCAAGCAGTACGCGGGGAGATGCATATGATCCTAGGGAGCGGGAGTGGTACAAACTAGCGATGGAAAAGCCGGGTACAGCCGTTGTATCCGCTGTGTCTGTTAATACCGATGGCGTTGCCGTTGTATTTATCTCCAAAACATTAAAGGACCAATCCGGTGTTGTCGGTTTGTCTCTGGATCTAACAGACTTGCAAGAGCAAGCATCCATTAAGGTGGGTAAAGAAGGCTACGTCATTATTTTGGATGCAAACAAAAATTATGTCGTATCGCCTGTAGCAGATGCAGGTACACAGGAAGCTAGTGGTTTGTTGGATGAGATGTACGAGGGTAAAGAAGGTCAATTCGATTATGTATTCAATGAGCAACCGAAAATGATGATCTTTGCTACCAATGAAGCAACGGGCTGGAAAATTGCCGGCACGATGTTCAAAAACGAAATAACCAATGCGAGCAAGGACATTCGCATGATTACATTTATAGTGATCCTGGCGGCCACGTTCCTTACGCTCATCTTCATTATCTGGTTTACACGCTCCATGCTGCGTCCAATCAAACGACTTCAGGAATCGGCCAGAGCGGTAAGTAAAGGCGACTTGACCGTGAAAATGGAAACTGGACGTAAAGATGAAGTCGGGGAACTGGCAAAATATTTTGAACGTATGGTCGATAACCTGCGAATGATGATTCTTGGTGTACAGGAAACGACAGAGCAAGTATCTGCTTCTTCTCAAGAATTGTCTGCCAGTGCTGAACAAACCACCAAAGCGATTGAACATTCAACACAGGCCATTCAGGAACTGGCCGAAGGTGCTGAGCAGCAGGTAAACAGTGTGAAAGATGGATCGGGACAGATGAGCCGAATGGCAGAAGATGTTCGGATGATGTCGGAGCGTGTGCAATCGATTACGGCGAATATGCGGAATACATCCGGAGCGGCTTCTTCTGGTAATGAGGCAGCAGGACAAGCTGTAGAGCAGATGAACAGCATCCAGGAAACCGTAGAGCAGCTAGGGACTGTGGTTCAATCTCTGAATGCCCGTTCCGTTGAGATTGGTAGCATGGTGGATGTCATTGCATCCATCTCCAAACAAACGAACTTGCTCGCATTGAATGCTTCCATTGAAGCGGCCAGAGCAGGTGATGCGGGGCGTGGGTTTGCTGTTGTAGCCGGAGAAGTTCGCAAATTGGCAGAAGAATCCGGAAGTTCGGCAGCGCAGATCGGTGAGGTCGTTCATAATATCCGTCAGGACATGGATGCCGCTCTAATCGCCATGAATGCGGCTCAGACGCGTGTGGGAGAAGGGATTCAGGCCGTGAATACGTCTGGACAATCCTTTGCCCAGATTCGGGAGGCGGTGGAAGAGGCGGTTCATACCTTGGATGACTTGTCTGAAACAACGAAACAACTGGAGAGTGGGGCATCCCACGTTGCCAAGGCGATGAGCGATATCTCGAATGTGACCCAGGAATCGGCTGCGAATACAGAATCCGTATCTGCATCTTCGCAAGAACAACTGGCATCGGTAGAAGAGATTGCATCCTCATCGGCACATCTGAACAGTATGGCGGAACAACTGCAGGGATTGCTTGGTATGTTCAAGATGGTAGAGGATACGCCGAAAGATAAAGGCAAAGAATAAATCCCAACACTTTAAACCATAATTTACCACAACTTTTATAATAGAAGAAAAATAAAGATAGACAATGTTCCTGTAGCCCTGTATAAATATATCGTCTGGTTATTCCGAGCATATAGCGGTGTAATCTAACAACATAAGATTGAATAAACGAAATAATATATGAATACAGGGTACAGCAGGAGGCTTTATGGTATACGTAGCAATACTGATTTTTGTAGTGACAATCACTTTGGTGATCTGGCAACCTCGTGGGTTGGGAATTGGTTGGACTGCATCGGGTGGGGCTTTGGTTGCCTTGCTGTGTGGAGTCGTCAGCTTGAACGATGCCTCGGATGTAGCGTCCATTGTATGGAATGCAACGTTGGCCTTTGTCGGTATTATTATGATTTCTCTCATTCTCGACGAGACGGGTTTCTTCGAATGGGCCGCTCTTCACATGGCTAGACTCGCTGGAGGAGACGGTCGCAGATTGTTCTTCTACTCCATTTTACTCGGTGCTGCAGTGTCGGCCCTGTTCGCAAATGATGGTGCAGCGCTCATCCTGACACCAATTGTGCTGGCGATGGTGCGTGCATTAAAGTTTGATGAGCGGATGGTACTGGCTTTTGTAATGGCGAGTGGATTTATCGCAGATACCACATCGTTGCCGCTGGTCGTCAGCAATTTGGTTAACATTGTGTCTGCCGATTTCTTTGGTATTACCTTTGTGGAGTATGCGGTACGCATGGCCGTGCCGAATCTGATCTCGATCGTAGCGAGTACGGGAATGTTATTTTTGTTCTATCGCAAAAGCATCCCCCTTCGCTATGACATCTCTGCGGCTCGCGACCCGAAAGAGGCAATACGTGATCCACGGATGTTTCGCATTGCCTGGTTCATGCTAGGGCTGCTATTGGTGGCTTACGCATCCAGTGAGTTCCTGCCAATTCCCGTGTCGGTGATTGTGGGCTCGGTTGCACTGCTGTTCGCTTTACTGGCACGCAAGAGCGAGGCAGTTGATCTGAAACGGGTCATCAAGGAAGCACCGTGGTCGATTGTGGTGTTCTCCGTGGGTATGTACATCGTCGTATATGGACTGCGTAATGCAGGATTAACGGCTCATCTGAGCCGCTGGCTAGATGCCATAGCAGAGCATGGCCTGCTGGCCGCTTCGCTCGGAATGGGCATTATAGCGGCCGTATTGTCATCGCTGATGAACAACTTGCCTACCGTATTGATTAACCTGCTAGCCATCCAGGGTGCGCACACCGAAGGGATCATCCAAGAGGCATTCATCTATGCCAATGTCATTGGTTCCGATCTGGGTCCCAAAATGACGCCGATTGGTTCACTTGCCACATTGCTATGGCTGCATGTGTTATCCCGTAAAGGTGTGAAGATCACATGGGGGTATTATTTCAAAGCAGGCATCATCCTGACCATTCCAACCTTGTTCATTACCCTAGCAGGTCTGGCATTGTGGTTATGGATTCTGGGTTAGTAAAATTAGTTTTTACAATAGGAACATCTAATAATTATTCAATGTATTGTAAAAGGCTGCTCTCCAGCTGGTGCTACGCACTGGCAGCGAGGCAGTTTTTTTGTTCCTCTTCTGTTTCTTCTAAAGGAATGAAAATTCTCTATTTCTATTATGCACCTAACCAATTACATAAAGGGCTGTCTCAAAAGGAATTCTGCTTCGCTCCAAGCGCTAATGAACCTACCGCACCTTAAAAGGCGGATCATCAACGGTTGCGAGATTTAACGAACTTCAGTAACGCTATTTCGTCATAAAAGGACTTCAAATCCTAAAAAATCAACTAAATCGACGAAATAACGTGTCTGAGATTCGTTAGTTTTTAGATCTGGGCAAATGGGAGCGAATAGCGTGTGTCAGGTTCATTACAATAACACGAAATGAGGATGTCCCCCCGTCATATTCATGACGTATGGGACATCCTCTTTTTTGCATACTAGCCAGGATCATTGATATGCCTGAGATACAACGAGCGCTGACACAGCGCAGGGAACGGAACGATTGTATTGCGTTTTTGCCTGTAAGAAAAGAATGATATTTTCCTTGAATCTTAATGTGCAGATAAAACCACGAGCGTAGTGGAGGGGACGGAATCGATTCTGAAGAAGCGAAGCGTTCGCCTTTGTCTCCAAATTTCAACAATCAAATTGTTGATCAGAGAAATTTGGAGACAACAGCGATCAGAAGAACGATCCGTAACCGGAACGGCCACTCAGAGTGTTAAATTTATATTAATTTATTAATGTGTAAAATCTTCATGGAAATCTGGACACAATACGGATTGAAACAACGTCCGTTCCCGAAGCGGCCACTTCAGCGCAATTTGTCTCAGATAAATTTCAATATGCAGCCGATATTTTTAACATTGCGTTTACAAAACACTGATTTTAAGATGACATACCGAAACTACAATGATTAAAGAGTTGATGGTGAACAAACAAATTCACAAAACGCCATCACTACATTGGGGGAGGAAAACAAAACATGTTTAAAAAGTTGCCGTTTATTTTGATGACCTTAACGTTCGTACTGGTGCTCGCTGCATGCGGATCGAAAAATGACGCGGGTACAGAGGGTGCTGCAAGCAATGGTTCAGGGGAAGCTACTGCTGAGCTTAGCGGTAACATTCTGGCAGTCGGATCGACAGCATTGTTACCTCTGGTAGAACAAGCTGGACAGAAATTTATGGCAGTTGATGAATATAAAAACGTAACGGTTCAAGTTCAAGGTGGCGGTAGTGGTACTGGTTTGACACAAGTATCTGACGGACAAGCTACAATCGGTAACTCTGATGTATTCGCAGAAGAGAAGCTGGAGGACGAAGCCAAAGTAAAAGAACTGGTTGACCATCAAGTAGCCGTAGTAGCTATGGCGCCAGTTAGCAACAAAGATGCAGGTGTAGAAGATTTGACGAAGCAACAACTGGTCGACATTTTCTCCGGTAAAGTGACGAACTGGAAAGACGTTGGTGGCGCGGATAAAGCAATTGTTATTGTAAACCGTCCAAGTAGTTCCGGTACGCGTGCAACGTTCGAGAAGTATGCATTGGGTGCAAAAATGGATGATATCCAAGGTTCGATTCAAGAAGATTCTTCTGGTAACGTAAAAAAATTGGTAGCTGAAACACCAGGTGCTATTGGTTACCTTGCCCTGTCTTACTTGGATGACAGCTTGCAAGTGTTGAAATACGAAGGTGTAGAAGCAACAGTTGAGAACGTGGAAGCAGGAACTTATCCAGTGTGGGCTTACGAGCACATGTACACCAAAGGTGAGCCGGATGCAGCAACAAAAGCGTTCCTGGACTATATCCTGAGTGACGAAATTCAACAAAACGACGTGACAGAACTTGGATACATTCCAATGTCAGGCATGAAAGTAAAACGCGATGCAGCAGGTAATGTGGTTCAATAATCTTTGAACTTGCGCATACAGCGAAAGAGGCGGACTTAGGTCCCGCCTCTTTACGCGGTTTGCTCTGAAATAATCCCATATTTTGCATTAATTCTACTATAGAAGGATGGTTGTTATGGAACAGACCGAAGGGGGAACGGTAATGAATAACAAGTTGAAACCGCGCCGGCCCTTAAAAGAAAAACATTATTGGGAAGAGTGGACGGGACGGATCTATACGTCGATTTGTGTCGTTTTCCTGATCGTTGTCATGTTTTCCATTGTTTATTTTGTAGCGTCCAAGGGACTGTCCACATTTTTCCAAAATGGAATAAGCATAAGCGAATTCCTTGGTGGAAAGACGTGGAATCCAACTGGAGAACCTGCGTTCTACGGGGCATTGCCGTTCATTACAGGTTCTTTCATTACAACCTTGCTTGCAGCATTGATCGCTAGTCCACTTGGTCTGTGTGCAGCACTCTTCATGACAGAGATTGTACCGGGTAAAGGGAAAAAGATATTGCAACCCGCGATTGAGCTCTTGTCCGGAATTCCGTCCGTTGTGTATGGATTTATCGGTCTGAGTGTCATCGTACCTTTGCTGCGCAGTATCTTTGGTGGAACAGGCGTTGGGATCGCAGCCGGATGTCTTGTTCTCGCGGTAATGATTCTTCCTACGGTAACAAGTATTATGGCAGACGCTTTGTCCGCGTTGCCAAAAGGATTGCGTGAATCCTCGTACGCACTGGGTGCCACTCGCTGGCAAACTATCTACCGTGTCATCATCCCAACGACATTGCCAGCTTTGTTGACAGGTGTCGTATTGGGTATGGCCCGTGCTTTTGGTGAGGCCCTTGCTGTGCAGATGGTTATCGGTAATGCACCGCATGTTCCAACATCCTTGCTCGAATCGGCTTCAACATTAACAAGTGTAATTACACTCAGCATGGGTAACACCACGATGGGTTCTGTTCATAACAATGCACTGTGGAGTATGGCGCTTGTCCTGCTGGTGATGACATTTGTCTTCGTCATTCTGGTTCGCCTGCTTGAAAGGAGGAACCGGGTATGAAAATGAAGGCAAAGACGGTAGATAAAATTGCAACATCCGTTATCGTTGTATTGGCCCTGTTCATTGTTATTATATTGCTCGGTCTGCTTGGCTTCATCATGTATAGAGGCATTGGACATATTAGCTGGAACTTCCTGACGAGCGCACCCCAGTTGCTTAAAGGTGGCGGGGGGATTGGTCCACAGCTCTTTAACTCCGTATTCCTGTTGATTCTGACGTTGATTGTGACCATTCCGCTCGGATGGGGTGGTGGGATTTACATGGCGGAATACGCCAAGCCAGGCAAGATCACCAGCTTCATTCGTCTTGTCGTTGAAGTGTTGTCATCATTCCCTTCCATCGTTATCGGTTTGTTTGGTCTCTTGTTGCTAGTCAATCAATTTGGTCTTGGTTTCTCCCTGATCTCGGGTGCCCTGGCTCTAGCGATCTTTAACTTGCCACTGATGGTGCGGACAACGGAGCAGGCCTTCCGGGCCGTTCCGAAGGAACAGAAGGAAGCAGGTCTGGCACTTGGACTGTCCAAGTGGAAGATTATCACTTCCATTCTGCTGCCTGTGGCATTGCCGAGCTTGATTACGGGTACGATTCTGGCATCTGGCCGGATCTTTGGTGAAGCAGCAGCATTGATGTTCACCGCAGGTATGAGTAGTCCGCCATTGGACTTTACAGATTGGAATCCGACGAGTCCGAGATCACCGCTTAATCCGTTCCGTCCGGCAGAGACACTTGCTGTCCATATCTGGAAAGTGAACAGTGAAGGCATTGGACCAGATTCCAAAGAGGTGGCAGCAGGGGCATCCGCCGTGCTTGTCATTCTCGTGCTGGCGTTCAATCTAAGTGCGCGCTGGATCGGTCGGGTTGTATTCCGCCGCATGACAGCTTCGAAATAAGGAGGAACCAACATGGCCATACCTTTTGGTACGGAACAGTTAAGCATATATTATGGACATTTTCAGGCGGTCAAGCAGATCAGCCTGACGTTTCCCGAATCGAGTGTAACGGCACTTATCGGGCCGTCTGGGTGTGGTAAATCTACGTTCCTACGGTCGCTTAACCGAATGAACGACGAGATCGCCGGTTCCCGCACAGAGGGACATATCTGGATGGATGGTAACGATCTGAATGAGCCTGGAACCGATGTAATCAAGCTTCGCCAGAAGATTGGCATGGTGTGGCAGAAGCCGAACCCTTTTCATAAGTCCATCTACAACAATATCGCGTTTGGCCCCCGCTACCGTGGTACGAAGAGTAAGAAGGCACTGGATGAGATTGTGGAAAAAAGCTTGCGCCGTGCTGCGCTCTGGGACGAAGTGAAAGACAGGCTGAATGAATCAGCCCTGTCTCTCTCAGGTGGACAACAGCAGCGGTTATGTATCGCCCGCGCCCTGTCTGTTGATCCGCAGATTCTGCTGCTCGATGAGCCTGCATCTGCACTAGACCCGGTATCCACGGGTAAAGTTGAAGAATTGATTACCGAGCTCAAGAAGGAGCTGCGGATTGTTATTGTTACCCATAACATGCAGCAGGCAGCACGTATTTCGGATTATACAGCTTACTTTTATCTGGGCAGCATGATTGAGCACGGGGATACAGAGCATATTTTCACGAACCCGGACAATCGTTTGACGCAAGAATACATTATGGGGCGTTTCGGATAATTGGATCATGGAGTGGAGTGTCACATAGAGCCACAGACAGAGAGATGAAGAAATAAATAGAGACAAAAGAAGCACAATGCCTGGACGTTTGTTCGGGGGTTGTGCTTTTTATTTTATAATTACAGTGGGATTTTCTGTATGCAGGATCAACATTATGCTACGATATTTAGTACAAAGATAGCGTTTACATAAATTTAAAGGAGATGTTGATAATCACTACGGATCAGAGGTCTTACGACCTTGTGGCAACACAGGTCATACAGAATTACGCGATTGAAAAACCTGTCGTTTCCTATATTCGTCACAACGAGAATCTGACGTATCATGTCGTTGATGAAGCAAGCGGGCAGAAGTATCTGCTCCGTATCCATCAAGCTGCATATGCAAGTATGTCAGGCATTCAGCACACGCCTTCTGCATTGGAGGCAGAGATGGACCTGCTTCATGAGTTAAATGCAACAACAGCATTACGCGTCCAACATCCGGTACGCAATGTATCGGGAGATTGGGTCACGTTATGGACAAGTGAAGAAGGTAAAGAAATCTGCTGTACAGTACTGGAATGGATTGAGGGCAGGGACATCCAACAGGGAGAACGCCTGACAACAGAGCAGATATATGATCTTGGTGCTCAGCTGCAGATGCTTCATCAATATGGACGTGTGCAGAATCAGACAGATCGAACTAAGGTACGCCCGGCATATGGTAATGTCCATGAGAATTTGGTCATGCTAGGGCAGCTGGAAGAGGGAGTTCGATTGGGAATTTTTACAACGGAAGACTTCGATCTGCTTCGGGAGACGTTTGAGAACATTAACGAGCAGTTAGGAGCGTACCCTCTCGATGAAAAGACCTGGGGCGTTATTCATGGAGATATTACTCGCAATAATCTGCTGATAACGGATCAGGGGATGTCCATGATTGATTTTTGTCTACACGGTTATGGTTATTATCTTTTCGATGCCGGAGGGGCAGCGCTTATGTTCAATCGGGAGGAACGTGACATATTCTTATCTGGATACACAAAACAGATCGCACCACTGACGGATCGAGATATCCGTTTAATGGAAGGGTTCATGCTGATCTTTACACTTGGTTATTATGCTTTTCAGATGGCGAACGAGTCTAGGCACGAATGGATGAAAGATCGCATGCCGAAGTTATGCAGCAAGTATTGCAGACCTTATGTACAGAACGAGAGTATCTTCTACGAACTGTGAATTATAATTCAGATGTGCAGATCCGGAAGGGCTATGAACAGGTAGTTCAAAAATCATGGTTGCCTGAATACCCGAACAGTTTCGTGGATAATTTCATAAATAGTAGTAAGCGCTTTATGAATTGAAGCGAAATGAAATAATCTGTTTAAAAAATTTCTTTTACCGAGTTAATGTGATGAAAGCTGACAAAATATTCTGGTTTTCATCGATTCAATCGAAAATGAAGGAAATACATCCAAAGAAATCGTTAAGTTTGTTGACACTGATCTTCCGGTCGATTAATCTTAATGAAGAAGAATGAACGATTTCCATTACTGTTCTGACATACGCTCAGAATGGTTCCATACAGCGGATGATAACGAGCGGGAGAGACCTGAGTTAGCCGAGCAATGGCTAGTGTTCAGGCACCGAAGGAGCAAGCTGCTGCGCACCCGGCCCAGTGGTTAATCTCTCAGGTAAATGTACCATCGTTGGACGCAACTCTGGAGAGTGCGCGAACTGCGCCACCCAAGGGGTATATGATCAGTCAGTCTGGTGACTTGTCTGCAATTGCAGGGCATGCACCCTGTCGTGAGACACTGCTGATCGTGAAACTCTCAGGTATCGAGGACAGAGAGAGGGCCTGTGGCCTTCTTCTGTCCTTTTTTGATGTCATCATTCAGTAATAAAGGAACATTATGGCATGGGATCTGGATGGAAATGACGAATACAATTGGAGGGTTATGAGGTGCGATTTAAAGATGTTTTCTCAATTATTGGTCCGTCGATGACGGGGCCTTCAAGTTCACATACAGCTGGAGCAGCAAGACTGGGAAGAATTGCGCGTCAGTGGCTAGGTTGTACGCCTGAACGTGCCCGGCTGACGCTCTACGGTTCATTTGCTGATACGTATCAGGGCCACGGAACAGATCTGGCACTGATCGGCGGTCTGCTGGATTATGTTACAGACGATCCGCGCATCCCAGATGCGGAGCAATACGCAGAGGAAGCGGGTATGGAGGTTGAGTTTTATACAAGCGGTCTGCCTGCTCCTCATCCCAATACGGTCAAAATTGAGTTGTGGCATGAAGGGCGTACATGTTCCTTAATCGGTGCTTCTATTGGTGGTGGTAGTGTGTCGGTGCATGCGATGAATGATTTTCGTGTCCAGATTAGTGGTGAGTTTCCGACACTCGTGCTGCGACATGCAGACAAGGCAGGGGTGCTTGCCTCGGTAACGTCCACGATCAGTTCATCTGGGGTTAACATCGGGTATATGCAGGTTGATCGGAAAGCCCGTGATGGCGAAGCACTTACTGCGATGGAGATGGACGGCGTGCCGAATCCTGATATGCTCAAGCGTCTAAAAGAGCTGGATCATGTACTGGACATTCGTGTCATCGATTTGAAGAGAGGAGTTGATTCGGATGCGATTTAAACATTTACATGAACTGAATACGATCTGTACAGCGGAATCCAAAACGATTGCTCAATTGATGATCGAGGAGCAGGTTCAGGAGACCAATACACCGGAAGCGGATGTTGTGAAACAGATGTCTGAATATTATCAGGTGATGAAGGAAGCGGTGCGTAAAGGGTTAACGGAAGATACCACATCACGCAGTGGATTAACGGGTGGAGACGGTAAAAAAATGGCCGAGTACATTCGCAAAGGTGAGACTTGCTCAGGAGATGCTTCCGCACTTGCCATGGCGTATGCCCTGTGTGTATCTGAAGTGAATGCCTCTATGGGCCGGATTGTGGCAACACCTACAGCCGGTTCCTGCGGCATCATCCCTGGTGTTTTTATCAGCTCACAGGAGCGATTTGGCTGGACGGACGAACATTTGGTGAATGGGTTGTTCTGCGCGGGAGCAATTGGTTATGTTATTGCCAACAATTCATTTATCTCTGGTGCAGAAGGTGGCTGTCAGGCAGAAGTGGGTTCCGCAATCGGCATGGCTGCGGGTGCCATGGTTGAACTGCGTGGAGGTACACCGGAACAGGTCGTTCATGCCGTTGGTCTAGCGTTAAAAAATACACTGGGCCTGATCTGCGATCCGGTCGCAGGTCTCGTTGAAATTCCATGCATCGTACGTAACGGACTGGGTGCCGTTACGGCGCTGGCTGCGGCCGACATGGCATTGGCCGGAGTACGTAGTGCTATTCCGTCAGATGAAGTCATCGACGTGATGCTGGAAGTAGGCAGTGCGATGCCGAGCCGCCACCGGGAGACAGCCCAAGGCGGGTTGGCTCAGACACCAACGGGTCGCAAAATGATGCAGAAGCTGGCTAAACCGAAGGCCAAGCGAGCAGAGCCTGAGACGGAGTCGAAGCCAGCGGATGCTGACACAGCTACAAGTGGGGCAGATAATGTTCAAGTGGACACGGACCCTCAGGTTTAATCTGAACGGGGGTCCCCGAGGAATAACCAGTGACATGATGATGTATAACGGCGATATAGAAACAAGCGTCCGCGAACCCGAATTCGGGTTCTGCAGGACGCTTGTTTAATGCCGCCAAATGATGTGAAGCTAGGCTACTTATAAGTGACTTCAGATATATCTGTATTATGAATCTAGTCCTGGCTTACAGCCGTACTCAGTACGGCATATCCATACGCGGGCAATTCAACGGCAAACACGCCATCATCCTTGGCGGTACGATGGTTTCCACCGAATAGCGCGGTCCATTCCTCGTCACCCGCCTCCAGCTCGACAATAGCCGTCTCTTCCGAGCGATTGAACAGAACCAGAATGCGTTCCTCTTCATTCTGCCGTTCGAATACCAATTGGCTGCCATCCGAGCGAGCCTGCAGGAAACGAACGGTGCCTTCTGCACGCAGGGCAGGATGAGCATGACGCAGGGAGATCAGTTTCTGATAAAAGTCGAGCAGCTCACGGTCCTGCTTCGCTTCATCCCATTCCATGCATTTACGGCAGCCCGGATCATGGTCACCGTCCATTCCAATCTCGTCTCCGTAATAGATGCACGGCGCGCCCATGTAACTGAACTGGAATAACGCAGCTAGCTTCATCTTGCGCTGGTCGCCTTCACATAGCGTGAGCAGCCGCGGGGTATCGTGGCTGTCCAGCAGGTTGAATGCAACTTCGCTGGCTTGAAGCGGATAACGGGACAACTGTCGTCCGATGGAGTTCGCGAACTGTTCGGCGTGCATTGTGTTTTTCACAAAGAAAGCATTCACGGCATCGGTAAACGGATAGTTCATGGACGCATCGAACTGGTCGCCTTGCAGCCAGGAAGAAGACTCGTTCCATACTTCGCCCAGAATGTAGGCATCCGGATTAGCGGCTTTGACCACACGGCGGAAATCACGCCAGAAGGCATCATCCACTTCGTCGGCAACATCCAGTCGCCATCCGTCTGCACCCACTTCCTTAATCCAGTACTCGGCAACCTCCAGCAGATAGGCCTTAACCTCGGGATTCTCCGTATTCAACTTAGGCATGTGCGCTTCGAATCCGAAAGTCTCATACGTAGGAATGCCGTCTTTCACGTCCAGCGGGAATTCATGTACATGGAACCAGTCCTTGTATTTGGATTGTTCTCCGTTCTTCTGCACATCCACAAACGGGGCAAACGTCTTCCCGGAATGGTTGAACACAGCATCCAGCAAGACGCGAATTCCACGTGCGTGGCACAGCTCGACCAGTCGCTTCACGGTATCTGCGTCACCAAAATGCCGGTCTACCCGCAGGTAGTCTTCGGTATCGTATTTGTGATTGGTGGTAGCTTCAAAGATGGGGGTGAAGTAGATCGCATTAATGCCCAGATCACTGATGTAATCCAGATGGTCGATCACACCCTGAAGGTCACCGCCGAAGAAATTGAAAGGTGTCGGCTCGCCACCCCACGGTTCCACCTTTTCCGGACTAATATCCGGGTTGCCGTTCGCAAATCGTTCGGGGAAAATCTGATAGAACACGGCATCCTTGACCCATGCAGGGGGTGTGAATACAGCTCCTGCATGAATATAAGGGAACTGGAACATACGACCCGGATCGTCCGGTTCTTCTTCCTGGAAGTCCGTTTCGGTCATCCAGATCTGTTCATCTCCACTTTTGAGAAGAAAAGAGTATTTTAGTCGGTGGTAGGGAGGTTTCACCTCGCCCTCGAAGTAATCGAACATCGAGTCAGAGGTGAACATTGTTAAAGGAACCAGCGCTTTGGTTGCATCCCATGCATATTTGTCTCCAGTCAGGGCATGTACCTCAGTCAGATCATTCTTTTTGGCGCGTAGGCGCAGATGAATTGTGTCTTGGTCATAGGCATAGGCCCAATTGCGTTTCGGTTGATGATAGATGGCTTCCAGCAGCATAATGAAATTCCTCCCGTCAGGTGTAGGTATAATATGTACTTGGTCGATTTAATTGATATAACATTCCCCACGTTAATGGATAAGCTATAATTAGAATGTGTGGTAACGTAAAGGAATTCAACATGGCTTCAACAAGATAACAAGATTTGAATCCATCTGTTATAGATAGCTTTTTTATGATGAGGCTCAGATATATCATTAACCCAATGGGGGCGGAAAGGAAACGAATATTCGAATGAAAACCAAACTGTTATACATTGAAGATGATACGGAAATTGCAACTTGGGTCAGAGCCGATCTGGAGGAGCGCGGTTATGAGGTGGTATGGCTCGGCAGTGGTGAAGGTGCAGCGGAGGCTGCTGTTGGTTGCTCACTCATCATTCTGGATGTCATGCTGCCCGGGCTGGATGGATTTACGGTGGGCCAGCGACTGAAAAAAGAACATCCAGCCGTGCCCATTGTCATGCTCTCGGCCAGAACGTCCATTGACGACAAGTTGCACGGTCTCGATTTTGCCGATGACTATGTAACGAAACCATTTCACCCCGATGAACTGGCTGCCCGGATTGAGGTCCAACTGCGTAAGGCGGGAACTGCGGTCTCATCGGATACAGCTCTGAAGCTGGATCATCTCTCCATCTATGAGAAGGACAACCGCATCGTCAATGAGGAGACGGGGGATGAGATTGTTTTATCGGGGAAACAGTTCCACATCTTCGCTTACCTGCTACGACATATGGGCATGATTCGAACCAAAGAGCAGATCTATGAAGCCGTCTGGAACGAGCCTTATCTGGATGGGGACAAGACTTTAATGGTACATATTCGACATCTTCGCGAGAAGCTGGAGCTTGACCCGGCCAATCCAGTCGTTATTCAGACGGTCCGCGGTGTGGGATATCGTGTGAAGAAGCCATGATCCGACGGTTCAGAGCACGGAAGACGATGAATGGAGAATGGAAAGGAGAACCGCGCATGGATCCTAAGCATAAGCAAACCAGGCAGGGCAAGCTACGCTTTGGGCGGTCCTTGATGTCCAGATATATCATCCTGATTCTGGCGGCCGTATTATTCGTGCCTGTCGTTCTGCCGATCATATCCATCATATATGTTGTCGTAGTGAACAACACAAATACGAATCAAGCGGCACCGTACGGTGATGTTACCCGGATCAGTAACCTATGGTCGCGTGAAGCGGTGAACCTGAATGGTGCTTCAGATGAGGAGATTAAGGCCCGTTTGGAGCAATTACATGCATCGTACCCCAAGTCTTCCATGTATCGTGTGAATGCGAGCGGTGAGACCCTCTTTATTCTCGGTGGTGAAGATGTAACGCTTCTGAATTCCACATCGCCGGATGGCGGGACAGACACGACATTGAGATGGTCACTGGATTCCGGGAAAACGGCAGAGACTCGAATTCCGGCCATATGGAATGTGAGCAACACGGTTCAATTCATGAAAGAAGCTTCCTATCGAGATCCGCTAACCGTAGTTACATACATCGGTGGAGGTGAAAAGGACAAGGGACAGGGCTTCATGATCATAGAAGTGCCGCGATCACTTCTGCAAACGACACAGAGTAACTGGCCGATGGAGCTCCTTTATCTTGGCATTGTGATGACGATCATCTTCATGATTTTCATCATCATGTCGATTCTCTTCTTCGCGCGCATTCGCAAACGACTTATTCGCTTACAGACGGCGATGATGACCCCGGGCAAGGAGGGCATTCCGCTTCCGGTTGATATCCGCCGGTCAGATGAGATCGGTCAACTGGAGGAATCATTTAACCAGATGGTGCATCAACTGTCCGATAGCCGCCAGCGTGAGCGTGAGGAAGAACAATTGCGCAAACGTCTGATTGCGGGGCTTTCCCACGATCTACGCACCCCGCTAACGGTGATTCGTGGACATATGCATGCTTTGCATAAGGAAGCGCTAAGCGAGCAAGGTGACCGTTCATTACATCGCATGGAAGCGAAGATGGAGGATCTCGGCGGGCTCATTGACAACATGTTATCCTATAATTTGCTCACGAGCGGTAAATATACGCTGAAGCTGGAAGAGAAAGATATGCTGCGGATTGTCAGAGAAACGGCAGCGGCCTGGTATCCGGTCTGGGAGAAAGAGCAATTCGAAATTGATATTGATCTGCCGGATGAACCGTTGATCTGGCATATGGATGAACAAGGCATGCGCCGTATTCTGGATAATCTGTTCCAGAACGTGATCCGCCATGCCGCCAGCGGGAAATATATTGGCATCTCAACCCGGGAGATTCAGGGGGAGACGGCTATCGTTATTCAGGATCTCGGTCCGGGAATGCAGCAGGATTCCGACACCAAAGGCACAGGTCTGGGTTTATCCATTGTAGACCTGTTAATTCGTGAGATGGGACTGCGCAAGCGGGTAGACAGTTCCGATACGGGCGTTCGGACATACATCTACAGTGGTAAGGGAAGTAAGGACACAACGAACCCTTAAGATCTCTTTTTTAAACTAAACTTAAACTGGAGACCACCTTGGCTTTAACCTTGGAAGGTTACGATAGTTCCGAGGTGATCATACAGTGAGTGAAAATATTATTCAAACAGCGAATCTATGGAAAACATACCGGGACCGTGCAGCGGTCCGTGAACTTGATCTGCATATTAAAAAGGGAGATATCTACGGCTTCCTCGGTCCCAACGGTGCCGGAAAAACAACAACGATTCGCATGCTTCTCGGCTTGATTAAACCAACCAAAGGCGTGATCCGTGTCTTTGACAAGGATATCCGCAAGGAGCGCATGGACATTCTGCGCCGTGTGGGTTCCCTGGTGGAATACCCTTCTTATTACGGACATCTGAATGCGGTAGAGAATCTGGAAACTTTGCGCCGCATCCTCAATGTCCCGAAATCAAGAATTGCTGAAGTGCTGTCTATTGTAGATCTGACCAAGGATGCCAAACGTTCAGTGAAGGGGTATTCCCTTGGCATGAAGCAGCGTCTGGGTATTGCCAGCGCTTTGCTGGGTGAACCGGAGCTGCTGATTCTGGACGAACCAACGAATGGGCTTGATCCGGCCGGTATTCAGGAGATTCGTGAACTGATCAAACGCATGCCTCTGGAACATGGCATTACCGTTCTCGTTTCCAGCCACTTGTTGAGTGAAGTTGAACAGATGGCAAGTCGTGTCGGCATTATCCGTGAAGGCAAGATGGTGCTCCAGGATACCATTGCGAGTCTGCATAGTCAGACGGGTAGTTCTATCCGCTTAACGGTTTCCGAGCCGGAAGAGGCCATGAAACTGGCGAGAGAGCAGGGGCAATTTGGTCAGCGACAAGGTTCTGCGTTAACGTTCCCTTATATGGATAACCCTTCGGTTGCACTGCTTGTGCGCCGATTGATTGAACAGGATCATGATGTGTATCGTGTTGAGGAACAGCGTCAGTCGCTGGAAGATCTGTTCATGCGGGTCATTGGCGAGGGGGCTTCCATATGACCGGACGTGCATTATCGTCGGACTGGCTCAAGATTCGGGGCAAGGGAATTTGGTTTCTCGTTTTTCTGGCTCCGTTTGGATTGACAGCGATGCAGGCGCTTAATTTTGGCTTACGGTTGGACTATCTGAAAGAACAGTATGCGGATAACCTGTGGGGCGGATTGTTGGGCAATGTAATTGTCTTTGTACCGTTGTCCCTGATGCTGGGAGCAACCATTCTCAGCTCCATGATCGCGAGTGTCGAGCATGAACAGGGATCGTGGAAACAGTTGCTAGCGATGCCAATTTCAAGACCGGCCGTGTATCTGGCCAAGTTCTTGCTGGCTTGTCTACTGCTGGTAATCTCCTGCCTGCTGCTAACCGCAGGAATTATAGGTCTGGGTCTGATCCTCGGATTCCATGCCAGTGAGATCCCTTGGACACATGCCATCAAGCTGGGGCTGCTGCCTTTGGCTGGTGCGCTTCCCGTGTTGTCGTTGGAGTTATGGCTCACAATGGTCAATAAAAATCAGGCGCTTCCCGTCACTCTGGGAATTGTTCTCGCGATAACAGGCATGTTCGCGCTCAGTATCTCACCGTATTTTCCACTTGCTTGGGCACAGATGGCTTGGAATGGACCTAATCCATATCTGTATGCAGGCATGGGGGCAGGTCTGGGTCTCTTGATCCTGTTGTTGGGTATGGTGCATTTTAGCCGGAAGGATGTGGCCTGATATGAGCTTTGCGACAACGTATTTTCGCATTCTATCGGCTGAGCGCTTGAAGATGGGCAAGTCACCCATATGGCTCCTGATTCTGTTAAGTCCACTTATTGCACTGCTCATCGGACTGTTGTCCACTCCATCAGGGAGTTGGCAGGTTTTGATGGGCACCATGGTCTTCTTGCACGGATTACTCCTGTTGCCGATGCTGACTGGCGTGTTTACGTCCTTTGTCTGTCGTTTCGAACATGCAGGAGGAGGGTGGAAGCAGATGCTGGTTCTGCCGCTCACACGTTCAGGTGTATACGCAGGCAAACTGACGATTGTACTTATGCTTCTGGCGGGTACACAAGTGTTGTTGCTGCTATCCATTCTGCTGGCAGGCACGATTCATGGCATTACGATGCAGATACCCTGGGGATTCCTGGTAGGCAAAATGCTGCTTGGGTTATTGGCTTGTGTACCTCTTGCCGCCTTGCAGATGTTCGTTTCTCTCGTGTGGAGTAGCTTTGCTGCACCGCTCGCATTGAATTTTGCACTGACTGTGCCCAATATCCTTATCGTCAACTCAGCGGCATATGGACCGTATTATCCTTGGGCGCAACCGATGATTCTGATGACACCCGTAGACGGCGGAGGTTTCGGAGCCTATAACGTGCCGCTGCTGACGCTGCTGTCAGTCGTTGGGGGCAGTGCTGTCATTTTCATAGGAATTGGCATGCTGTATTTTGCGAAGAAAGAAATCTGAATAATTGAATATATCCCTACTTATCCTATGGCCAATATCCTCTTTTAAGCAAAACATGCAACGTTCTATTGTATGTGAGCTTGAGGGGATTTTTTCTAATGTCTGACCCAACCGTCATGAATGGTCAGTTCCCGAATGATTTTGGCCGGCGCTCCGGCTACAAGTGTATTCTCGGGTACATCTTTGGTCACCGTGCTTCCAGCTGCCACGACGGCATTCCTGCCAATTGTCACGCCGGGCAGAATGAGCGCGCCTGTACCAATCCAGGCATTATCCTGAATGACAATTCGCTTGGCAGTCTGGCTCCCATCATCCAGTGAATCAATTCGGTGATAAGCACTGTCAAATATGCTTGTTCGAGGCCCGATCATGACGTTATTACCGATGGTCACCTCTACGTTGGCGGCGATCCCCACACCGGCATTAATCATGACGTCATCGCCAATCGTTAATCGCGCCCCTTTGACCACAGTTAGTTGGGTTCCCCAAGGTTTACCTATGATGTTAAGCCGCTTTCCCACCTGCAAATCACCATGTTTATTGAGATATACTTTTCCCCTGATCCGTGGCAGTAGGCCCATTGAGGGCTGAATTTTACTAAAAATGGTCAAGCCTCTTAATTTGCCATAGGAAATTTTAACTCTGTTGGGCAGCATGATTCATTCATCCTCACCTTCGTCAAAAACGTTTTTTAACGATTATAGCCTGTTTGATACAAAATGTATCGTTAATTTTATGTCGTGGCTTACTACCTTGTATAACTTACATGCGTTTGGAAACGCCTTCTAAGCAAAAATTAAAATTCCAAGTATTACATCACACAACATGTGAATTAAATCATAGATTGTAAGCAAAATGAGACGAGAATCTGGTAAAATAAAAAAAGCTGTTTCTAGGCAGGCTTACATGGTTATTCGAGGGTAGGCCCATTTCGGCAAGGGATAATATATCCCTGTTGTTAGATGAAGATATTGGCTGAGAAAAGAGGGGTAAGCCTTGGATATTAATAAAACGGAAACCCTGAAGCGCATTATTTCTGAGGGAAGTTCTTACCAATCACTGTTTTTTAACCACCCGGATGCCATTTATGTGATGGACATCCATGGAAATTATATTGATGCTAATCCCTCGGTGGAGCGGATGTCGGGGTATACACTGGATGGCTTGATTCGTATGAATCAGAATCAGCTCTGTCCTCCGGACAGTGCAAATTTACGCAATGAATATATTAAAGAGGTACTGGCTGGACGTTCAGTCAGTAATTCCATTACCTTTTATCATAAAGATGGTTCCCTGAAACAAGCAGAGATCACGTATGTGCCTATAACGGATGGAAACGAAGTTGTAGGAATCTATGGTATTGCCAAAGATGTTACCGATATCCTGAGAGTGCAACGTGAGCTTAAGGAGGCACAGGAGAAATATCAGGTGCTGGCTGACCATGCACAAGATCTGATTACGACTTGTGCTATAGATGGAGAGTTGTTATATGTCTCACCTTCTGTGCACACCTTGCTGGGTTATAAGCCGGAGGAAGTCACAGGAAAGTCCTTCAAGGATTATTGTTATCCGGGAGATTACCCGGACCCTATGGATCTTTCCAAGATCGGCAATGGCTGCAAGATGCGTGTGTTGCACAAGAAGGGACACTATATCTGGATGGAGACCTTGGCGAAGCCTGTGACCGAAGAGCGTGGCAAGAGTGTCCAGATTGTAAGCATCAGCAGGGATATTACCCAGCATAAGGATGCGGACAGACGTCTTCGGGAAAGTCGTCAGCGATACAGATCGCTGTTCGAACATAATCCGGCAGCTGTGTATTCATTGAATCTGGAAGGCAAGTATAGTGCTGTGAACAGCAAACTTGTGCAAATGCTGGATATTCCGCGTAATAAGCTGATTGGCAAATCTTTTCTATCCAATCTGGATAAATGTGAAGTGCAGTACGGCGAACACTATTTTGAAATGGTGAAGAAGGGTGAACCTCAGTATTATGAGACCCGAATCGTCAATTCCAGAGGTCGGAAGATTGAAGTATCCGTTACGAATGTGCCCATTATTGTGGATAAGGAAATGGTAGGCGTCTATGGTATCGTGTCCGATATTACCGAACGTAAGGAATACACGGAACGGATTCAGGAGCTAAGCAAGCAACATGAGCTGATCCTTAACACGGTGACAGAAGGAATATATGGTTTGGATGCGGATGGAGTCACCATGTTTATGAACCCTGCAGCAGCCTCCATGTTCGGTTATGAGGCGCAAGAGTTCATTGGCAAGAATTCACATCCGATCATCCATCACACTCGTGCAGATGGAAGTCATTTCCCAATAGAAGAGTGCCCGATCCACATGACCGTGCTGGATGGACAAAGTCGTTCAATCAAAGAAGATGTGTTCTGGCGTAAAGATGGCAGCAGCTTTCTGGTGCAGTACCAGGTGACGCCGATTATTGAACAGGGACAGATTCAGGGCGCGGTGGTTGTGTTTAATGACGTGACTGGCGAGCGTGAAATTGTACGTGCTAAAGAGACGGCTGAGCTGGCAGCTCAGGCCAAGTCGGAATTTCTGTCGATGGTCAGCCATGAGATCCGGACACCGATGAACGGGATTGTGGGGATGACCGAATTATTGATCGGTACCGATCTGTCGGAAGAACAGCGTGAATATGCCGAGATTATTCAGGATAGTGGTGATGCACTGCTGAACATCCTTAATGATATTTTGGACTTTAGTAAGCTGGAATCCGGGAAAATGGCCTTGGCTTATGAGCCGTTTGCATTACGTAAGATGCTGGAACAGGTTGCCGAACTGTTTAAACCCCGCGCAGATGAGAAACATCTGGAAATCAGATATCGTCTCAATCCAAGCATCCCTGAATTCATGGTTGGTGACGCCATACGTATCCGGCAGATTCTGGTGAACTTGGTTGGCAATGCGCTTAAGTTCACGGATCAGGGAAGCATTGATGTTACCGTGGATATTATCAAAGGCAGAAAGCCTGAAGATAGCGTGCTTGATTTTGCTGTGCAAGATACGGGAATTGGCATCCCGGCTGACAAGCTGGATCAGTTGTTCCAGTCCTTCTCTCAACTGCATCCGGTGATTAACCGTAAATATGGTGGTACGGGGCTGGGACTGGTCATCTCCAAGCGACTCGTGGAGATCATGGGAGGTAGTATTAGTGTCGAGAGTACAGAAGGGGAAGGCTCAACCTTCCGATTTGCTGTTCCTGCGGCAAGTGTAGATGCTTCAGCCGAACAGACAGCAAGTCAGTTCCATCATGATCGTACACGTCAGAGTGACAAGGTCGCCATGCGTATTCTGGTGGCAGAGGATCATCCAGTGAACCGCAAGATTTTGCGAGAATATCTGGAGAAGCTGGGGTACCAGGCAGATGTGTGTACCAACGGCGTAGAAGCAATTGATGCCATCTCTCAGAATGCTTATGATATTGTTCTGATGGATATTCATATGCCGGTGATGGATGGACTTAAGGCGACAGACCTGTTACACCGCCTGATTCCAAGGGATCGTATACCTCCAATCATTGCAGTTACAGGCAATGCCAAACGTGAGGATAAGGAAGCTTGTCTGGAGATTGGTATGCGTGATTTTATTAGCAAACCGGTCATGCTAAGTGAGTTGAAACGGGTGTTACAGCAATGGGGGCCAAGGGACGAACCCCAGCTTGCACCGAACTGAATAACGATCTGTTAACGATAACGATGTAGCTGTGAAAATAACAAACGCAAACACGCCAATCATACTCCTCAGATGGAGTGTGATTGGCGTGTTTGCGTTGACAGGCTTTTCAAGATGAGCCGAAGCATATCGAAGTAGAGCGGTACACGAATGAGTTATGCTAATGTGAGACGATTGATATTGCCGGATAGTATCTCACAGGAATTATTGAATTTTTGGCGTTCCGCCGCATCCAGATTCAATTCAATCACCTCTTGAATGCCATCTCCTCCGATGATTGCAGGAACACCGACGCAGACATTATGTTGATTGTACTCACCATCCAGAATAGCGGATACGGCGATGATCTTGTGTTCATCATTGAGGATTGAACGGGTAATGTGCGCGAGGGCATTGCCGATTCCGAATTGAGTAGAGCCTTTACGGGTAAAGATCTCCCAACCGGCATCCTTCGTTTTGCGGGCAATATCGTCCAGATCCAGATGTTTGAAGCGCTCCTTGTGCTGATCCAAAATGTGCATAATCGGTTTGCCACCAATGGTCACATGTGACCAGGCCACGAACTGGGATTCTCCATGCTCCCCGAGCGCATAACCATGCACACTGCGTGGATCGATGGAGAAGACTTCAGACAGCAGCGTTTTGAGTCGTGAAGAGTCAATGGACGTCCCTGTGCCGATAACATGCTCACGGGGAAGACCTGATAACTTCCATACCATATAAGTTACTATGTCAACCGGATTAGCAGCGACGACAAAAATCCCGTTAAATCCACTGTTCATGATGGGAACCACGATGTCTTTGGCGATGGACTCTGCTTCCTCCAAAATATCCAGCCGTGTCTGTCCTGGCTTCGGATTCGCCCCTGCGGTTAAGATAATCACATCCATATTGCCACAATCCGCGTACGTGCCCGCATATACTTTGGTTCGGTTATGTGTAAAGTCCATACAATGGGAGAAATCCAGTGCCTGTGCTACGGCACGGTCATACGTCCGGTCAACCATCATAATTTCTCTGCATATGGATTGATTGATCATGGAATACGCACAACTTGAACCGACAAGGCCCGCCCCGATCACCGCTACTTTACCTGATTTGCCTAACACTTCCGTTCAGCCCCCAATTAGATTGATATTTTCCGTTACTAACGCGTTCTATGTTAAGTATAGTCCTTTATTTTATGCCGGAATGCACTTCTACGTTACATAAGATAACACACGAAAAAGCAGTACAGCAATGATATCCGCTATCGCGGGAGCGTATTGGAGTAAGTGAGTTAACAAAATTGACATGAATAATTCATAATCATATGATTTGACGGCATTTGCACCTGTGTCATTCGACATGACAGCATTCATGCTCCTTGTCGGATTCGGGGTTATTTGTGCGGAATATATACCTGACAAAACTTCTTAGGAATCCGCAGAAACAGAACAAAACCGTCAAAGGGATCTGCCGAGAAGCCGACGAATACATACGGATAAGCAAAAGATTAACATACTTGATCCATGAGACAGGTTGCCCCGATCCGATGACGGTTCCAAAAAGGAACGCTGAAGCCGTAATGTTTTATCCGAGAGTCCATTCATAACTCACTAAAGATATTATGAAATGGATTCCCAAAAGACTTCATTCCGGGAGGGAATTAATGATGATTGAAGAAGCAGGAGCAACGACGGAAACGGCCAAGAGCCTGGGCATAGGTGCCAGTACTCTTCGTAAATATGCGGCGGCACTGGAAGAGCAGGGATACCGGTTCGAACGTTCCGCCAACAAATCCAGACTATTCAAGTCCGACGACATCGAGTGCATTGAACGCCTGATGACCGAACTCAGAGAGCATAATCTGCCCTTGGCTGATGCTGTGGTGACTGTATTGGCCCCAGAGGCACCTGTAGCTGTAGCGGAAATAGATGTACCTGTGGTGGGGATTGAAGGTCTTTCAGAGTCCGAATGTGCAGCGACAGTCATGCCATCAATATCTCCTGAGGGCCCGGAATCCATCGGCAATCTGAGATCCTATGAGGGTCTGGGACAACTGGTAAGTGAGGTAACATACGGTGCTGTAGAACAGCAGCAGGACGATCGGGTACAGCTGCTGCAACAGCGGGTTGATGAATTGGAGTTGACCCTTCAGCATCTGGCTGATACACATATGGCTCTTCAGGAACAGATGGAGAAACAACGCCTATGGATGAACGAAAAGCTGGAGGAAGAGCGAGATCGCGAACTCGTGACCAATCTGCGCAGTTTCCAGGGAAGAAAACGCAAACCCAAAGGAGTATCCCTGCGTATGTTGTTTGGATTCCTGCCCAAGAAGCATAAGGAAGCTTAAGCAACGGACTATGGCTCATCGTGATTTTGCATGATCGGCCTGATATAATAAGCTCCATACAACATGAAGACTGGCCATGGATCGCTCGGTATAGAAACAGACCGGGATGAGTTCGGATAGCTGGTGTGGGAGGATCTGTGGAGCTGCGACGAATTTGGCAAAGATTGCTCGGACTGTGGACAGACCGTCCTCGTCGGAAAGGGACGGCCCTTGCTGAGCGATATACAATACAGGAATTGCTGGGTATGGGGAGCTATGGGCTGACATACCTGTGTACAGATGAGCAGAACGGCAGGGAAGTGGCGTTGAAGGAGTCCAAGCCCAGCAAGGGAAGACTCGCTGCACATCTGCTGGAGCGGGAGGCGGACGTGATGAAACTTCTGCATCATCCGGCGATTCCCGATCTATTGGATGTGTTCACATTCGGGAGACGAAGTTATATCGTTACCGAGTATATTCGTGGCCAGACGCTGGAAGATTGCATATTTGAGCAAGGTCTTCGATATACGGAGCGGGAATGTCTGGAATTAGCTGGTCAACTACTGGCGCCAGTGGCTCATGTGCATGAGCAGGGATATATTCATGGAGATGTGCGGATTCCCAATGTTATTTTACGTGAAGGGAAGGTGCATCTAATTGACTTTGGCCTGGCGAGACGCTTGGGGGAGCCGTTGTTGCCTGAGCTAAAGCGACGTATGCGTGAAGTCCCTGAGCCTGAAGATGAACTCGCTACACCGGATCATGACTTGCAGGATATCGGCCACTTTCTTCTCTTTATGCTGTATTCGGCTTACGAGCCAGAGAAGGGTCGTGAACCTGCCAGCTGGCAGGAGGAACTTAAGCTTACGCCGGAATTGCACCAGATGCTGGAGCGGCTCCTGGGACTTCGCCCGGGTTATGAAGGCGGAGCAATGGAGTTACGGGCAGAGATGGAACGTGTGTTGATGAAGGTAAGATGAATAAGTTCTATAGGCGGACCTATATTGGTTATTCGTGACCTCTTCGTATGATATCTGTAGGGGTCTTTTTCCTTTTTACTGATACATGCATAACGTATCAAAACAGTGGGTTGAATGATATAATGAATAACAATTATACGTTGAAGGAGGCGATTCATCATATGCTTAAAAAACTGGAAGGCGATCATGCCGAATTATTTAAAACGTGGTTTCATAGCAAAAAAGACACCATAGTGGATATCGAAGGGAAGCATTATTTAATCAAGCCGCTGGAAAACGTCGTTCAGGAAGAAATAGAAAGTGATCACGAACTCAAAACTTTAATTTTACATGCCAAGAAGGATATCTCTTCGGGTAGGGTCTACTCCACAGATGATATAATTGACGCAATTGAAAAAGGGAATTTATAGATGTTGATCCAGTGGACACCTTCAGCAAGACAGGCTCTCGCTCAAATCGGCAGTGTTCGTTTCACTCAGGAAGAAACAAAGCTCTATTTAAAGTGTATTACTCGTTCTCGGTGGATAAGCGAATTTGCTTCATTGAGGCATTAAGACATCAAAATCAGCAAAATTGATACATACATATAAAGAAACAATAAAGGGGTGTTCTGTTAGCCGTGTGTATGGCTAGCGAACACCCCTTTATTTTTGTTACATCATTGATATATGGACCTGTCCACTGAGCAGGCTGATGATTACTTTTTAGTAGCAGGAGTAAAGGCCGCTTAGCTGGAGCTGTATTTTCTGCTTTTGTAATACCCGGAGCCACTGCGGCTGTCCCTATATTTCACATCCGAAGAAGAATAGCGCTTGTAGGAACGCTTGCCGGAGGAACTGCTGTGACGTTTATATGAGCGTCTGTCCGAAGAACTGTAACGTTTGCGGTGAGATGAAGATTTGGAATCGATAAGTTTACCGATGATTTTTTTGAACATGAGCTTTCACCCTTTCGACTTCAACTGTTTTAACCATATACGTGGCCAGATCCGAAGGGGTTTCGAGTTTTTCATGGATAATTGTATTCATTGGACAGGAGCTTGGCGTATAATAGGATGTTGCTGTTGCACGACATTTTTTATTTTGCGCGTTTAGCGTTACAATAGAGGACAGGATAAGATTTTAACGGACAGGAGTAGTTGTTATGATTACGTTGAAGACCAAAGAGCAGATTGAATATATGAAAAAAGCCGGAGAAATTCTCGCCGCGTGCCATAGAGAAATTGCAAAGATGATTCGTCCGGGCATTACGACACAGGAGATCGACCAGTTTGCAGAGGCTTTTATGAAGAAAAATGGCGCTACGCCGGAACAAAAGGGATATAACGGATACCAATATGCGACATGTGCGTCGGTTAATGATGTGATCTGTCACGGGTTTCCGGGAAAATATGCACTGAAAGACGGCGATATCGTTACAATCGACATGGTGGTTAATCTGAATGGCTGGCTCGCCGATTCGGCTTGGTCATATGCTGTAGGTGAAGTAACCCCAGAAGCGCAACATCTGCTGGATGTAACCAAAAAGTCACTGTACAAAGGTATTGAATTGGCCGTGGTGGGTAACCGGATCGGCGATATCTCCCATGCCATTCAAGTCTATGCAGAGGGTGAAGGTCTGTCGGTTGTACGCGAGTTTATTGGACACGGCATTGGTGAGAAGATGCATGAGGAACCACAAGTCCCTCACTATGGTCCGCCACATCGGGGTCCGCGCCTGAAGGAAGGTATGGTTATTACGATTGAACCGATGTTGAACATTGGTACGTATCGCAGCAAGCTGGATTCGGATGGATGGACTGCACGTACTATGGATGGAAGTCTGTCTGCCCAGTATGAACATACGATTGCAATCACAGCAGACGGTCCTGTGATTTTGACAGCACAATAATAGCTAAAAGCAGCTACAATGTGACGATATTTGCATATTTCAAGGCGGCCCACGTTTGTGATCCGCCTGTTTCGGTTTAAACTAATAAGAAGTGATAACACAGAGCCAGTGGTGAGGGATCTCAGCTGACAAGGGTTAACCTTGCGTCCACTTGGCAACAAGGAGGTAATTTTGGTGTCTGTAAATAAACAGATCGTACTTGCGTCTCGTCCCGAAGGTGCCCCATCCAGAGAAAATTTCAAATTTATTGATGCACCTCTTCCTGAACCGGAAGCTGGGCAAGTCCTGGTACGTACATTATATTTGTCGGTCGATCCGTACATGCGGGGCCGCATGAAAGATACAAAATCCTATGCTGCACCGTACGCGTTGAATGAAGTGATTAAGGGTGGAGCCATTGGGCAGGTTGTGGAATCTTCGGAACCTAATCTGCGCAAAGGAGATCTCGTATCCGGCATGTGGGGCTGGCAACAATACGCCGCAGTGAATACAACGGATCTGTCGCTGATTGATACCGAAGAGGCACCAATCACGGCATACCTGGGCGCACTGGGCCTGACGGGTCTGACAGCTTATTTTGGCATGGAAGACATCGGCAAGCCGAAGGACGGCGAAACGGTTGTTGTATCGGGAGCAGCCGGAGCGGTAGGCATGATCGCAGGTCAGATTGGTAAAATCGTAGGAGCACGCGTAGTCGGTATTGCAGGCTCTGATGAGAAATGCGTCTATTTGAAAGAAAAACTGGGCTTCGACGTGGTATTGAACTACAAGAAAGAGCCGGATATGTCAGCGGCCATTGAACGGGCTTGCCCGGATGGCGTGGACGTCTACTTCGACAATGTGGGCGGCGACATCTCGGATGCAGTCTTGCGCCACATTAATCGGAATGCACGTATTCCGTTATGCGGTCAGATCTCGTCTTATAATCTGGAGAAACCGGATATCGGGATGCGTCCACAGACGTTGCTCTTAACCAATACAGCATTAATGAAAGGGTTCCTGTTGGGTGACTACACCAAATCCTTCAAGGAAGGCCGCGCCAAGTTGGCGAAATGGATCAAGGAAGGTCATCTCCAGTATGAAGAAAACATTGTGGACGGGTTTGAACAGACGCCGGAAGCATTCATGGGCCTATTCTCTGGAGATAATCTGGGCAAGCAGCTGGTTAAGGTTGCAGATCCAGAATAGATATCGCATGGTTTTACAATTTAATAAGTAGATGAAAACGAAAAGACACGTTCTGCACACCGATGGTGTATCAGAACGTGTCTTTTTTCTGTAGATCTGTGTGTGGGCTGCTTATGATGACTAGTGTTCGGCAACCAGCACTTCTTTGTAGTGTTTGTACATATATACACGCCAGCGTACAATCATGCCGAAGGCCAATAGGAAGAATAGTCCGCCTGTTTGCGGAATGCTTACATATCGCTGAATGACTTCATGCAGAATTAAGCGTACGGCCAGCAATCCAAGCAGAATGAAAGCAAAGCTGCGGGAGCGCGTGGCGAAAATCTCTTCACCTACTCGTTCAAACCGTGTACTGCGAATGAGGGGATAGGAGAAAAGGAACCAGCCCACCAGAAATGCAATGAATGCCCAGAGTAAAGGAATATGTGTCTCCGGTACAACAAACATAAGAAATCCTGTGCTCATGCCGAGCGGGGGAATAAGGATTTTGCGAATGGTCACCGGTCTGTGACTGGCTTTCATGCGGATGAAGATGGCAAGCAGTGCCATGACGAGCATGCCCACGGTTGCTCCAATTTGCAGGTAGTACGGACTGATTTGAGCCACGTAGAACTCCCTCTTTCTGGAATGATATATTATCCGTAGATCCGGAACCCAGTACGAATTGCCGGAATTTTCAGTTCCTATTATATCACAAACGCATATAGCCGATAGAAAGCTTAGTGTATCATATACCCGATATGTATTCACAGGGTTTATTTGAAAATTTTGTATTATTGTGCCCGTTGTAAGGCCGTTTATTCGATTAAGGGGAAATCATACAATGATTGGACAACAATGGATGTATACTAAGCTCATCGGTTCACATCATACGGGATGGCTTGCAGGTAATACAGATTGGCTGGTACATGTGGTTAGCCTCATATGTGCAAGTGTACTGATTCTTTTGCTGGTTATCTATAGTTATATTTTATGGTTGAAGTATAACAGCAAACGCAGGGAAAAAGTTAAGACAACACTGAGGCAGGAATTACTTGCAGAAGGTTCATATCTACAGCAATATCTGAACAACGGAGAAATCGGTGTAGATGTATTGAATATGACTGGAGATCAACAGATCGTTTTGCAGCAGTTGTTATTGGAAAGGCTCGCTCAAGGTCCGGTAGAGCAGGAGATTCTGCGAATTCGTCTATTATCCTGGCACGTCTTCGGAAGTTCATACCGGTCCGTTCTGAAGACGGGAAAGTGGAGTGAACGGGTCAACACGTTGTTATATATTGAACAGTTTCATATGGTGGAGCTTCTGCCGAGGTTAGAGGATATGCTCCGTGTTACCTCCTGCACACCGCTTGAACGCTTCATCATTTTGCGCATATATGCCAGAACCGGTTATTTCCGAATTGTGAAGGAATTGATGCGTGAGCAATGTGTATGGTCCAATTCGCAGGTTCTGCAGATTCTGCTGCTGCTTACCGATTCGTCCTGGACTCGTCTGAAGGATCATTTCAAGAATGTACCTTATCAGGTCCAGTCCAATATCGTCCATGCCATTCGTATTCGGGATGACCAGACGGAGAGTGCTTTTATTTTGCTGGAGAAGCTCATTCTTGAAGAGGATGCACTGCTGCGTACCCTTGCTTATCAGGCATTGGCTCAAGTGGGCAGATGCCGTGAAGATATGCTGAAGGGTCTATTGCTGGTATGGAACGAAGCTGGCGAGGAAAGACAACGTTCTGAAAGACTAACAGTGACCCGGCTTATGGGCGATATTCATGCGGATGCTTTTATTCCTCGCCTGAAGGTGATGATGGGTGATCCTTCTTTTCAGATCAGACAGGAGGCGGCGAATTCCCTCGCCCGTTACGACCAGGGACTTGAAGAACTCCGGGATACAGCTGTAAACCATCCGGATAGGTATGCAAGGCAGATAGCGGAAGAAACGCTGGAAAGGATGCAGTATGGACGAAAGATGGATTGAGATGCTGCGGAGTTTTGTTTTGGCATGTTACGAGGGGATATTTGTCTATCTGGTGCTAGCGATTGTGATGTGCGGTGTTCTGGTAGTTGCTGCCGCTCGCACAATGATCCTGAGAAGGGATCTGGACCCGCTGCAATATCATGAGATGTTGGACGAAGAATTGGCTCCGGCGGTATCTCTGCTTGTTCCGACGCGGAATAGCGAGGATACGATCGTGCAGCGAATTAACGGTCTATTGGAGATTCAATATGCACGCTATGAAGTTATTATCATTAATGACGGATCAGAGGATGGAATAATGCCGCGGTTAATGGAAACCTATGATCTGATGCCCATTCGGAGTAAAGTTCATTACTCGGGACTCGGTCAGGAGACGGCTCAGATTAAAGGTGTCTACCAATCCAGGCTGCATCATCGTTTGATTGTGATCGACAAGGCGTATGGAGGACGAATGGACTCCTTGAATGCAGGTCTGAATATCTCGCAATATCCTTATATCGCCTCTGTTGGACCCCGGACATTTCTGGAACGGGATGCACTGGTGAAGATTATGAAACCCGTTATGGATGCTCTACCAGGAGAAGAGGTCGTTGCTTGTAGTGGACGAGTAGATCTTATGGTTCCTAGAAATACGGCTCATGCGGAATTGACGGATAATAGCACAACACCGACGGGCAGTACGTTGTATGTGATGCAAAGCATTGAATACGTGCGTGCTTTTTTAATTGGCGGTGTGGGACTCGTTCGTTACAATATTAATGTGCTTTTATTTACGGCTCAAGTATTCGGTGTATTCAAAAAGAACCGGGTGATGGAAGTCGGTGGTTATAGGCGCGGTGATCAGGCCGGTCACATGGAACTTGTGATGCGGTTGCAAAAACATATGAAGCGAATTCGGGAACGGGGTCGTATTATATACATTCCCGATCCGATCTGCAGGGTAGAAGTACCGGGTACATGGCGTCAGCTGCGCAGACAGCGAACCCGCTGGTATATGCAGCTTGCGAGCAGTCTATGGGCCCAGCGGAGCATGATTTTTAATCCAGCCTTCGGCTGGATGGGGATGGTATCCATCCCGTATTTTATTCTGATCGAATTGCTGGGACCTGTGATGGAACTGGGAGCGTTATTGCTGTTCATCTCAGGCATAGGACTTCAGTTGGTAGATATCAACCTGTGCATCATTATTGCTCTACTGCTGATGCTCTACGGTTCACTGTTTTCCGCAGGTATGGTCATGTTCGAAATATGGTGTTCACGCAAAGCGTACACGTCCAGAGAGGTGACGCGTCTGCTAGTATACGCTTGTTCGGAGACGTTCTGGTTCAGACCGCTGAACAATATATTTCGTATGATTGGCATCTTGCATGCTATGGGATTGAGGAAGGCAGAGGAGAAGGAGATCAGGAATGGATTGGGGTAATCTAACGGTAACTTGGGCCATACCTTGGAACAAAGCAAGGAGGAAGATGCTTCATGAAAAAAAGTTACAGGCCAGCCACGATGTGGACGCTGGCTTGTTTTACAGTGGTATCGGTGGTGCTGGTTGTCCCCTGGATTATGTGGCAATCTCAGGCCCCTGTCCCGCTGAACATCATGATTATTGACAAAAGCAGACCAGACTCGTCCTATCAGGGGCATAAGGGATTAGTCTGGCTTCTGAATCAGCAGAAGATTGTACAGCACACAGGGGAATACTACTCATACGAAGAGGATTATTACGGCTATGATATTCAGAACGGGCTTCCCCGGATGAAGCAACTGCTGCCAGATGAGGTCACTGATACGGATCTGATCTATCTGACGGCGAACCGGAGTAGTCTGTCTGCACAGAAGAAGGGACGAAAACAAGACGGAATCTATGAAGGACTAACGATATATGATACGCAGAAGATTCGCGAGGCTGCGTATAAAGGGGTAACGATTGTTGCCGAATACAGTGCAATGGCGAATACGGCTTCGAAGATGACGAGAGAGCAGCTGTATCCCATCTTGGGGGTGAACAGCAGTGGATGGCAAGGGAAATCGGTATCTAATCTGCAAAGCATGGAAGAAGTCCCTCAGTGGGTTCAGGCGAGTTATGAGCAGCGAGAGAAGAAAAAATGGCCTTATTCCGGAGCCGGTATTCTGCTAGTTGGTGCAGATGGGCAGGTCATCGTGCTGGAGAAAGGCACGGACGTAAAGACAGGAGATGTACAGGTTGCATTTACACAGGAAGGCAGAGATTGGAGTGGCATAAGCCAGGACATTCAATACAGTGGCTGGTTTGATATCATTTTGCCGCAACAACAGGATTCCATATTGGCTTGGTATAAGACTGATCTGACGGAGACAGGCGAGCAGAAGCTGGCGAGTGCAGGAATACCTGCGGAATTTGCTGCACTTGTGCGCTACGACGACTATAATCGATCGTATTACATGGCAGGGTCATTCGGAGAGATGAAGCATTATTCCTTCTGGCGCCGAATACGGGGATGGGAGGTCGTACGGTCCAAGCTTACGCCAGATCAGAAAGATATTCCTGACATGTTCTACTGGAAGGTGTATGTGCCCGTGATGAAGCATATTTTAGAGGAAGTGCAGGATGGACGGCAGCAATGGCCATAGGATGGTTGTAAAGAAAAACGTTCGGATGGGGAACAGACGGCGAAAGGCCGTTCTACCCGACTGAGGAACGGGAGATGTACATATTAGAGAAGGTGCGTAGATGTAAGGCGTAAAAGTGTAGTTGAGTGCCAAGGCGGATTAAGCAAGGGTCAGTTTGCGAAGTGAAATGGGACTGGGAAACTTACATTTATTTCAGCCGCTCATTGCCATGACTCAGTAATGAAACTTGTTGCGGGCTTGGTAAAAAGAATCATCCCACTGCGAGCGGCGTGAGCTATAGCAGGAATGGTATTAAAACAGTGGTACTACTGTGTGCATTATGATCAGAAGTACCCGTACGTAGCACGACCTAACGAACTCAGCACATCTTACTTCGGCCCAATGGGGTACATTGGCAGATGTAACGAATTACAGACACGTTAAATGACTGGATATGCTCATTTTTTACTGTTCAACTGCCCGTTTCCTGCGAAATAAGACGTGTGGAGTTCGTTAGTTTTTGTTAATTACTCTAATCGTCGTTATAGAGTGTGCTCGGTTCGTTAGATTTCAGTTACAGGGCTAGTCAGAGGAACCAATCAAGGTATCTCGCAACCAAAACGCTCTTTTTCTTTGGTATCAACAGAAATGGTAAATAACGCAATGCGATGAAAGTCGAGTTCAAAGTGGGTGTTCCTGTGTTGAAAGTACTTAGCGTAATTGGCGTAACTATAACATTATGATTGTCGAATTCATGGGGGTACCCGTAGTACACAGCAATGCAAAAAGGACTGCAGCGGATCTGCAGTCCTTTTTCATGATGATATGCTTGCCTTGTTAGTCCTGATGAAGATGCCGGAGTCCATGTAGGAAGGCAGATACGGTCAGACGCAGACTTTCGTCTGGATCAAAATTCATGCCGAAGCCGCCTTGTGCCTCAATGGAGGCAAATCCATGGCAGAGGCTCCGCAAACCACGAACAGCGTGCAAGGCTTCTGCTTCGGTTAGCGGGTAGGGCTGCAAGCTGTGCAGCAGCAGCTCCAGTGTGGCTGTGCTGGCCGCGGCGAGCTGTGGCTCCTCGCGGTCCGGAGCATGAAATGAGGCTTCGTAGAGCCCAGGGTGCTCGCGAACGAAGCCAATGTATGCCGCAGCGATGGCCTGGATGGCATCGTCGCCTGTGCGGTCAGCCGTAGCCGTGGTTAATGCTCGGCTGAGCTGTTGTACGGACATCAGCGCCATTTCCTGGCGAAGCCCGGGAAGTCCGCTGATGTGGTTGTAGAGCGATGGCGAGCGCACATCCAGACGCTGGGCGAGTGCGGCCAGTGTCAGCGCCTGAAAGCCGTCGCTGTCAGCAAGCTGGGCGGCGGCGCTGAGCAGAGCGCCGCGATCCAGCCCTTGCCGGGGGCTCATAATTGCCCCCCGGCAAGACCGAACCGCTGCTGAGCATCAGCGGTTGCCGCGCGCATGGCGGCCGCGGGCTGGCGCAGCATCCGTCCGTGGCCTACAGCCAGTACGGACGGTTCCAGCTCCGCCAGGCGCTTCGCGCTGGCCAGAGCCGCTTCGCGGTTCCACGTCGCCAGCGCGGGGAACGGGAAGAGCGGGCGCATGCGGCCGGATACAGCAAGGCCGCCTTGCAGCTGGTACGCGTCGCCAGCAATAAGCACACGGCTGCGCGTATCCATGAAGGACATATGCCCTGGCGTATGTCCTGGTGAGGCAATGGCCGCCAGCGAACCAATCTGGTCACCATCATCCAGCAAGTGGTCTGGCTGGGTGCGTACTGCTTTGGGCTTGGGCACGCCGCCGCGTACCGGGGTTTGAGACTCACCGGGAAGAAGGGAAGTATCTCCCTCCAATAGCCGAACATCCCGTCTGGAGATGTAGACCTCGGCTTGGGGTAGTGCTTCTTTGAGAAGATCCAATGCACCAATATGATCGCTATGAGCATGGGTCAGAATGATCCTGGTAATGGGCTTACCAAGGGACTGGGCAGTTGCCAAAATGCCCTTAAGACTGAATGGTATTCCGGCATCAATCAGGGTTAATCCATCTTCTTCTTCAACCAGGTATACGTTCACAGGGAAGAGTCTTGGAAAAAACGTAATTTGAACGACATCAAATTCTCGGGTAATGCGCATCGAGGAATCCTCCTTAAAACTAATGATATTAGTATAATAACTAATGACATTAGTTTTGGCAATAGCCGGAGTTTACTTTGTTCCATAAAATATTTTTTTAAATAATGAGCCACTTTACAAAAAAAGCGTTTTCAAAATGAAGATTACCGATTATAATAATCACGTAAGCCCTTTCATATGTCTATCTTATTGGAGCCCTTCGCCTAGCGAAAGGCTCACTTTTTTTGTTCTTTTTGGATTAAAACGCAGATGAGAACTTGATCCTAGCTTAATGGTGTGGATGAGCTGTAAGTATTGGTATAACAGGAAAAATCATATGTGATCCCCATCCTGGGTGAAAGTTGACAAACATAACTGTTATTCATATAATGACAGTTATACTTACCTTGGGTGAAGTTCATCGGTGTTGTAAGCCGGGAAGGGAGTAAGTAATGAACAGCGAATTTACCATAGCGGTGCATTGTCTTGTTTTTCTGTCGATGAGAGATGAGTGTATGGCCAATAGTGAAGATTTGTCCCAAAGTGTGGGTACACACCCGGCCAGAGTCCGCAAGGTACTTAGTGTTCTGCGTAAGCATGGTTACCTGACGACTAAGGAAGGTGCTCATGGTGGGTACTTGCTAAGCCGTGCAAGTGAAGAGATCAAGCTTGGCGAATTGTACAGACTGGTAGCTGGCGGTTCACTCGGTCCAAGCTGGTGTTCAGGGGAGTCCGGTTCATCGTGCGTCGTATCTTCCAATATGCAGGATGTGATGGGGAACATTTATAACGGAGGCGAAGAGGCGCTCTGCGCTTATTTTGACCGTATTTCCATCCAGGATGTGAAAGAACGTATAGGTCGTGGCGATGCATGCGAGTTAACGCTAGATGGATTGTCTGCAAAAGAGAAGTCCTGACAGATTCCATAATCAAAGGTCTTTCGAGATATGGCTTTGGTTTAGTCAGGCATGGTGGTAAGGTTCATATGGTCGACTGGTTATGGTATGGGCTTATGCTCCGGTGAAAGATCCATCGATGGTTTTAAAGCGATTCCGGGCATAACGTGAACACAGATGAGGAGAGAGCGTCTGCGCTGATGTTATTTTCGGAAGGCAATACTCGGTAGAGTAGACTTCAAGATCCTTTGCGAAAGTAGAAGAAAAACACAAAAAATAGATTCTGGGGAGTGGAACACATGTCAGGCATTGAAAAAAATGAAACACTTCGCGTCATTAGCGAACGCCATGCTGTCAAAAAGTACGAAAAAGGGTTTGTATTGCCTGAAGCTGATCTCAATGCGATTTTGACAGCAGCTGCGGAAGCACCATCTTCATGGAACCTGCAACACTGGAGATTCCTCGTCATTGAATCCGAAGCAGACAAAGCGAAATTGCTGCCAGTTGCTTACGGTCAAAGTCAGATCGTGGAAAGCTCAGTTACCATTGCTGTTCTCGGAGATTTGGAAGCGAACCGTAACACTGTAATCTACGATCATGCTGTTGAAGCAGGCGCACTGACTGCTGAGGTTCGTGACGCATTGGTTGGACAGATCAACGGTGCTTACCAAAGCCCGCAAATCGCTCGCGATGAAGCGATCCGTAATGCATCCTTTGCTTCCCAAAATATCATGCTTGCTGCACGCTCCCTGGGTTACGATACTTGTCCAATCGGTGGATATAATCCACAAAAACTGATTGAAACCTTCAACATTCCTGCACGGTTTGTGCCAACGTTGCTGATCACTGTAGGTAAAGCAGCGCAGCCAGCTCGCCCGTCAGGACGTTTACCGTTGTCTGAGGTTGTTGTTAAAGGTTCTTTCTAGGTTAGAACTTTCTAAGTTATAAAGCTACAATCTGATGATTGCATCAGTGATATACGTATAATACAAACAGCCGCGCTTTCCTGCTGAGGGAAGGTGCGGCTGTTTGGCATATGGGGGCTGTATGGAAAAGTCCACTCACGGTGACTCCACTTGAGCGGATTCACCACTCAAGTGAATTCGTGGTTTCCACCATGAAATGATTACTTTTCAGGTATTTCCGGGATTTGCGGTGCATGGAACGATTCCATGTATTCAATTGCGTTATACATCATCACTGCTGCTTCGGCACGAGTAATCGTTTGTTTCGGTTTGAAGTTGCCGTCGGCATCCAGTTCATTAATTTTGAGAACGATTGAACGCTGAATGGCGCCTTGATACGCAGGGGTAAGTTCCTTTTCATCGGTAATGTCCACAGGTTTGATATTAATCATCGGCAGACCGCCTTTGGCCTCGATGCCTTGCATCAGGAACAGGGTGAATTGTTCACGAGTGAGTGGTTTGGACGGATCGATATCCTGTGACATCTGAATGCCATTATATTGGGCGCGGATAAATGCATCACTATACCACACGCCATCTTTTACAGCAGAGAAGTAGTCACTGGGTACCGGCATTTTGATAAACCGAATCGTATCCAGATTCAGATTCAGTCCGTCCGCAATCAGTTGAATGCCCTGGGCGTTATTTAACTCCAGTTCAGGTTTGAACAAGCTGTCGCTCACACCTTTGATGAATCCATCCTGATGGAGAGATTCGATTTTGTCTGCTCCTGTGATACCTTGAATATCCGTGAATTGGGCCTGCGCAGCGTTGATCGGGCCTGCACTTAGAGACAGCGTGAGCAGAGCTCCCGCAGTTAATGTAGCTAGTATATTTTTTTTCATAATAGGTTCGCCTCACTTTTCCAGGGATGATCCCTTTATATAAAAGTTATTTGCCCCTATAGACGACCCTACTGTTCAAAAGGTTGCTGAAATTTTCCAATGGAGTAGATAACCATTCCAAAAGATTTTAGTTGAAGAACTTGTGAAGCATACGGCATCTATCCTTTGGATTTATTTCGATAATCCGTGGGTGAACGTCCCATCATTTTGCTGAACAGACGGGAGAAGTAGTAAGGGTCCTTGAATCCAAGCTCGGAACTGATCTGCTTCACAGTCCAATCGGTAAAATCCAGATAGCGGCAGGAATGCTGGATCTTGAGCCGCAGGAAATAATCGATGGGTGAATGCCCGGTCGCTTGCTTGAACAACTGTGAGTAATGAGGGACAGACAGCCGGGCATGTGCCGCCAGTTCCTTGAGGGTGATTCCGTTCTCCAGGTGCTCCAGCATGTATTGAACGGATTGTTCTGCCGCACGTTTGCTGCTCACAATCCCACCATCTGTTCCTGTCGTCTCCGGTCCATAAGCGAGCATACCAAGCATATAACCGATAATCTGGGAGGCATATGTCATCGTCTGCATGGAGTAACCCGTCTCTAGCGCGCCGTAACATTCATGGAACAGCTCGAGCCATTTTTGGGCCTTGGTCGGTGGCATCGTAGTAATATGATGGGTTAGCAATGGTTCTATGTAGGTTAAAGCGTGTTCCCCGCGCAGATGAATCCAGAAGATACTCCATGGTTCAGCTACGTTGGCACCATACACATGAGGAATATGTGCAGGCAATACGACAAGGTTTCCCGGGCGGACATCATATGTCTTGCTGCCCTCCATCGTATACCAACCTGTGCCTTGGGCACAGTACATCAGAATGTGTGATTCACAACCATCGGGACGGTCACGGTAATGATGTTCCGCTTCGTGAAAGTAACCGATATCGGTAACGTATAATCCGGACGTGGCCGGATAAGCTGCGGTTTCTTGCAGCAGTGAGTCTGGAAGCACCATGAGTTTTTGCATACGAAATCCGTCAGATTTACGCTGTAGGGGTGGTCTGTTGTTAGGTCTCATACTTTGTATTATGGTGAGCGGGGGTAAGGGAGTCAATGACAGATATGAGAGCGCTGAGCGGAGTTATTCTGAATATAGAAAGCCACGTTACAGGAAGTGAAGCAGTTGCCCGTGAATTGGGTAAGTACATCATAGTGGGAAGAATAAGACCAGAGAATATATAGGATAAGGGAGAGATTGAGATATGGAACCAGTCACAACTCAGGAAACACTTTTCTATACAGGTACGTATGCGTCAGCGGAAGAACCAGGAATATTTCTATGTGCGTTGAATGCGGATACAGGAGAGATGCGAATCGTCAATCACATGGATGGTGTGAATAATCCGTCTTATCTGGCGCTATGCCCGGATGGCAACTGTCTGTATGTGGCGAGTGAGACGGACGAGGGAGAGGTGTTGGTGTATCGCAGAGATGCGGCAACGAGTGAACTGCACCTGATGGATCGAAAGCAGACCCGTGGAGCTTCTCCATGTTATGTGTCTGTCTCGAAGGATGGTCAGTGGGTGTTCTCATCCAACTATAGCAGCGGCAGTGTCAATGTATTTCCGGTAGGCGATCAGGGGACGCTTGGTGAGATGAGTGCATGGGTGGAGCACACGGGAAGTGGAATCAACGAAGATCGCCAGGAAGGGCCGCATGCACACTCCATTCAGCCAGATCCGTCCGGACAGTATGCTGTCGTATGTGACCTCGGTCTGGATCAGATCATTGTGTATCGGTTGGAAGAAGGACGTCTGGTAACCCATCGTGAGATGGATCAGCCACCAGGCGCAGGGCCAAGGCATCTTGTGTTCCATCCCAACTCGAAGTGGGCATATGTCATCAATGAATTAAACAACACGGTTACGGCATTCCTATACGATGAGCGCAGAGGGGAATTCACTACGGTGCAGCACATATCCACACTTCCAGAAGGGCATAAAGGCGAGGGTACCGCTGCGGACATCCGTGTATCTCCATGTGGACGTTTCCTGTATGCATCCAATCGGGGAGATGACAGCATCGTACTCTACCATATTGACCAAGAGAGCGGTGAGCTGGAAGCCGTAGAGTGGACGTCCACGATTGGGCAGACACCGCGTAACTTCAATATTTTGCCGGGTGGGATTCTGGTCGTGGCGAATCAGGATAGCAATAATCTCGTAGGTTTCCAGATCAGCGAAGAAGACGGACGTTTGACACATAACGGGTTCAAGCTGGAACTGCCTCGTCCGGTATGTGTTGCGCCTGTGGTATAAGTTGTAATTATATAAGTCGAAGGAGAAATCCTTCGGCTTTTTTATATGCCATCCATTGAATTACTAAATTAGACCTATAGATGGAATTATATGTTTAATTTAAAATAAATATATTAAAGCGCTTACACAGAAAATGGCGCTACAAGGGCAGCGGGCTTACCACTACAATTGGGGAGGCAATTGTTTATGGGAAAAGGATCATCGTTGTGGAAGCGCACATTACGTACAGCCGGAGTATCCCTGCTGAGTTCCGCGTTACTGGTCACTTCGCTAGGCCTTGGCAACACGCCAGTAACACATGCAGCGGGTGCAAGACAGATGGAATATCTCGATCGCGGTGTGGTGGCTGTGAAGACGGGGACAGGTGTTTTTGTCAGTTGGCGGCTTCTGGGTACGGAAGGTTCGAATGTATCGTTTAACGTCTATCGGGACGGAACCAAGGTGAACGCTACACCCATAACGAACAGCACGAACCTTCAGGATGCAAGCGGGACAAGCAGTTCCAAATACACAGTTCGCGCAGTAGTCAGTGGAACGGAGCAGGCTACTTCAGCGGCAGCAAGCGTATGGGGCAACAACTATCTATCTGTACCGCTGAGTGTACCCGCTGGTGGGACAACACCTGATGGAGTAGCCTACACTTACAGTGCTAACGATGCTAGTGCAGGTGACCTGGATGGTGATGGTGAGTATGAATTGATCGTGAAGTGGGACCCCTCCAACTCCAAGGATAACTCTCAGAGCGGTTATACCGGAGAAGTGTTTATCGATGCCTACAAATTAAACGGAACACGCCTCTGGCGAATTGGTTTGGGCAAAAATATCCGTGCCGGCGCTCATTACACCCAGTTCATGGTGTACGATCTCGACGGTGATGGCAAAGCCGAAGTTGCGATGAAAACAGCCGATGGCACCAGGGATGGCACTGGCGTGGTCATCGGGGATGCCAGCAAGGATTACCGCAATTCCAGCGGTTATGTATTATCTGGCCCCGAATTCCTGACGGTTTTCAATGGGCAGACTGGCAAAGCGCTCTCCACGGTGAATTACGAACCGGCGCGTGGCAATGTATCCGACTGGGGAGACAACTATGGCAACCGGGTGGACCGGTTCCTTGCTGCCATTGCTTATCTGGATGGGGAGCGCCCAAGCCTGGTCATGGCCCGTGGATACTACACCCGCACAGTACTGGTCGCGTATAACTGGCGGAATGGACAGCTGACCAAACAGTGGACATTTGATTCCAATACCTCGGGCAATTCGGGTTATGCCGGACAGGGCAATCACAATCTGAGTGTGGCGGACGTAGATGGAGATGGGAAAGACGAGATTGTCTATGGCGCCATGGCGGTGGATGATAACGGCAAAGGCTTATATACGACAGGGCTTCATCATGGCGATGCCATGCATCTGAGTGACTTGGACCCTGACCGCCCTGGACTTGAGGTGTTTCAGGTCCATGAGACACCGTCCAATGCCGGAGTGGAATTCCGTGATGCGGGTACAGGCCAATTAATCTGGGGAGTCAAAACAACGAAGGATATTGGACGCGGCATGGCAGCAGATATTGATCCAAGATATAAAGGTGCCGAAGTGTGGGCAGACGGCAGCCTGTACACAGCCAAAGGGCAGAAACTCGGGACAACCCTGCCTTCCTCCACGAATTTTGGGATCTGGTGGGATGGCGACCTGCTCCGTGAACTGTTGGACAGCAACCGAATCGACAAGTGGAATTATACCAACAGCACAACGATGAACCTGCTCACCGCATCCGGCGTTTCTTCCAACAACGGAACCAAGTCTACACCGAATCTGCAGGCCGATCTCTTCGGGGACTGGAGAGAGGAAGTCGTGTGGCGGACCAATGACAGCTCAGCACTGCGGATCTATACCACAACAGCAGTTACCGACAAACGCATCTACACGCTGATGCATGATCCGGTGTACCGTCTTGGCGTCGCTTGGCAAAATGTAGCCTATAATCAGCCGCCGCACACCGGCTTTTATCTGGGCGAAGGCATGAACCCACCACCGGTACCGAATATCCGGTATGCGGGCAGATGAGGAATGGACAAGGTGTGGCTGACCAACTCCGCACATGTTTATCGTAAACAGCGAAGCATGGGATTCGCTGAAGGGAACAACGGCCGATGGTTCGTTGTTCCTCTTTTTTTTGCCAATGGTGCAGAAATCCGGTAAAAATCGGAAAAAACGTTTGACAGGTATATAGACTGCCTTTATTATACGTATATAACTTACTAAACAGGTAGGAATAATAAAACATGCAACCTGAACAGAATAACGTTCTCACCGTATAGACGGAGGAACACCGCAGCGCATCCTTTCCGGATGAAAGCATACACGGCCCAGGGCCGGCATGACTTTATGGGGAGAAGTGCGCGGGGGTTCCTCCGTCTTCTTGTTTTTTACGGGGCGTTCGATCCTGTTCAGCCGGCCTGAGGTAGTCATGCAGATTGATATCGGGGGAGTGTTTTTGATGAAAAAGAGAATTCACAAGGGTATTCTGGTTGGTCTGGCACTGGTGTTAACAGGGGTACTGGCAGCATGTGGGTCGGATAGCGGCGGGTCCAGTGCAGCAGGAACATCGGGGGGAGCGGAAGGTGGCAAGGAAGGGACTAAGCCTATCGAACTGCTGAATGTTTCCTACGATCCAACACGGGAACTCTATGAGCAATATAACAAAGCGTTTGCGGCGCATTGGTTGAAAGAGAAGGGCCAGGAAGTGACGATCAAGCAATCCCACGGGGGATCGGGCAAACAGAGTCGTTCGGTTATCGACGGACTGGATGCAGACGTGGTGACACTGGCATTGGGATACGATATTGATGCGATTGAAGATAAAGGTCTGATTAACGAAGGCTGGCAGGACAAATACGAGCATAACAGCTCTCCGTATACCTCTACGATTGTATTCCTTGTACGTAAAGGCAATCCCAAAGGCATCAAGGACTGGGATGATCTGATCAAAGGGGATACCCAAGTCATCACCCCGAATCCCAAAACGTCCGGCGGGGCACGCTGGAATTATCTGGCGGCATGGGGGTATGCCCTTAAGCACAATAACAATGATGAAGAGAAAGCGAAGGAATTCGTTGGTGAATTGTTCAAACATGCGCCTGTGCTGGATTCGGGTGCTCGCGGATCTACGACAACGTTTGTTGAACGTGGCATTGGGGATGTGCTACTTGCCTGGGAGAATGAAGCTTTCCTATCGGTAAAAGAGCTGGGTCCGGACAAATTCGATATTGTCGTGCCTTCGGTTAGTATCTTAGCAGAACCCCCGGTTGCGATTGTGGACAAAAATGCAGACAAAAAAGGAAGCCGCGACGTGGCGGATGCCTACCTGAAATATTTGTACAGTGAAGAAGGACAGACGATTGCCGCTGAAAATTATTACCGCCCAACGCTGGACAGCGTGGAGGAAAAATTCAAAGATCAGTTCCCGGCGCTTGAACTGTTCACATTGAAAGATGTATTCGGTACATGGCGGGATACTCAGGCCAAACATTTCAATGATGGTGGTATCTTCGACCAGATCTATGTTCCAGGCAGCTAAGATTGCTCTGTTCATAGAAGACCCGATCAATCGCGCTGTAAGCGGCCAACCAGCCTTACCGGCTGAAGGCAGAGAGGATGAACGTACATGAGCAAGGTGATGTTGGCGAGGAGACGCACATTGCCGGGATTCGGATTAACGATGGGTTACAGTGTGCTCTACCTGAGCCTGGTTGTACTTATTCCATTGGCGGCGCTGTTGTTTAACTCAACAGGGCTGACATGGGCAACCATGATTGAGGTTGCGACCAATCCCAGGGTGCTGGCTTCCTTCCAGGTCAGCTTCCTAACCGCAGGTACAGCGGCCCTGATCGATCTCGTGCTGGGGCTGCTCCTGGCATGGGTGCTTGTTCGGTATGAATTCCCGGGCAAAAGGCTATTCGATGCGGTTATTGATCTGCCTTTTGCCTTGCCAACGGCGGTAGCGGGGGTAGCCCTCACGGCGATCTATGCCGGCAATGGCTGGATTGGACAATTTGTAGAGCCTTTGGGTATTAAGCTCGCATACTCCCAGGCTGGGATTACGCTGGCGCTGATGTTTATCGGCATTCCGTTCGTGGTTCGTACGGTGCAACCGGTATTGGAGGAGCTGGAGGCGGAGGTGGAAGAAGCGGCTGCCACACTGGGCGCAGGAAGATGGCGGATATTCCGTACGATTCTGCTGCCGGATCTGATTCCGCCACTATTGACCGGGTTCGCTCTGGCATTTGCCCGGGGCATTGGTGAATACGGCTCCGTTGTATTTATCTCAGGTAATATGCCGATGAAAACAGAGATTGCGCCCTTGCTGATCATGGCCAAGCTGGAGCAGTTCGATTATGCAGGCGCTACAGCGGTAGCTTTGCTGCTGCTTCTGGTTTCTTTCATCCTGCTGCTGATCATTAATTCTTTGCAACGTTGGAGTCGGAAGGCGGGCAAGGCATGACGATGGAGCATGATGGAATAAGGATATTTAAAGACGTCACTTACCCATACCAAAGGAGGTGCAGCATATGGCGGGTTCCGTTCCACTGAGTCCTGTTCCACCCGTTAAGACTGGCCGTGGAACGAACCGTGCAACAACGGAAGCTCCATGGGTCAAATGGTTATTGATCGGACTTGCAAGTCTGGTGTTATTGTGGCTGCTTATTCTGCCGCTGGTGATCGTGCTCATGGAGGCCCTGAAACAGGGTTGGGGTGTATACATTGCCGCTCTTACCGAGCCGGATGCCATGTCTGCACTGAAACTCACGTTACTGGTTGCGGCGATTACGGTGCCGCTGAATACGATATTTGGTGTGGCTGCTGCCTGGGTCATTACCAAGTTCCAGTTCAAAGGCAAGGGACTCATGATCACCCTGATTGATCTTCCCTTTTCGATCTCACCTGTGGTGGGCGGCTTGATCTTTGTATTGGTCTTTGGTTCGAATGGGTGGTTTGGGCCATGGCTGTCCGAACATGATATCAAAATCATTTTTGCGCTGCCAGGCATTGTCATTGCAACACTGTTTATTACCTTCCCCTTTGTAGCCAGGGAGTTAATTCCACTAATGGAGGACCAAGGAACCCGGGAAGAGGAAGCAGCGGTTACGCTGGGTGCTTCCGGGTGGCGAATCTTCTGGAGTGTAACCTTGCCCAACATCAAATGGGGGCTGCTGTACGGTATTATTCTGTGTAATGCCCGTGCCATGGGTGAGTTCGGAGCGGTATCTGTGGTGTCCGGACATATCCGCGGAGAGACCAATACGCTGCCGCTACATGTGGAGATTTTGTATAACGAATATCAATTCTCAGCTTCGTTTGCCGTAGCGTCACTGCTCCTGATTCTGGCTCTCGCCACGTTGTTGCTCAAGAGCTGGCTTGGTCACAAAGCGGTTTCGGAAAAGTGATACAAAGCGGATCAATTTCATATTATGGGAAGAAGAAAATACAGATTGACAGCTACTGGAAGCCCTGCTAATGTATAAACCAAGTATATAGGTTGGATAAGAATGATTTATAAATCAGTTGCATGACAACGGACTAAGGAATATGGCGGGCAGTAGCCCGAGAAGAGGAGGCGGCTCTATGGCTAAGCCGTTAAAAGTGGATGAGGTATGGTTGGACCGAATTGCCGGACAGCTGAATGACATGGAGTTTGGTTCTTTACACATCGTGGTGCACGAAGGTCAGATTGTGCAGATGGAGCGAACCGAACGCAAGCGTTTTGAGAACACATCCTCAGGCAGCACCTCCAAATCCGGAAGCACGGCACGAAGCAGTTCAGCCCGTTCACTGCGCGGATCGAATGCGAGTGCGAAGGGATAGAGAGTGACGTTGCGTCAGGGAAGCAAGGATGGTAGTGTAGTGGATTTTTGATGTGACGCTTCCAATACGTCCTACCTATTGCGTGCGACTTGTTCCCTTATGCTCCTTATACCAATGATTCGCTTCAAGCAGTACCTGTTGCCCACCTGCATCCTTAAATTCTTCCACAAAAGTATCGAAATACCCCACAGGCTGATCGCCGGTGATGATAGAGATATACGCTCTGTCTCTCATGCGAATCAACTCCGATGAATATTGAATCAGGGCAGGGGTTGCAACCTCCAGGCGATTATAGATACCATTCTCTGTCAACCCTGCAGATGCAGCCCACTGTTCACGTTTGTCCGAGGGGGCACCTGGAACCATCATGCCAATACTTGAGCCGATCATATTCGTATAATTCTCCATTCGGTTGTATGGGCGAAGCAAATGGAACGATTTTGAATCTTCAGCGCTCCAATCCCAGTGCTTTCCTGGAAGGCCATACTCCATTTTGATCTGCTCGACCGGATCGGGGTTGGCACTTACATAATCGAGTATCTCCAAGATTTTCTCCAGTTTTCCCGGCTCGTTTGCAGCCTCAGCGCCTATAGCAATAAAATTCATCAGCAGATTATTCCCTTTGGAACCGCTATGTCCATCAGGACCTATAACCGGAGAACCGAATACAATCTTGGCGGCTGCATTCTTCTGTAGTAGTTCACTGACATTGAAGGAGGGTTTCACCGGAGTTTCCTCGCCATTTTCATTGAGGACACTGTAATCTCCCTCTTGATTCCAATGATAGTAATTTCCCATCGAGGTCATCCCGATTTTACCATTAATAAAAGCATGGGACAGATGTTTATAGCCGCCTTTATTCTCTCCCGTGATAAACTCAGGATCAATAATTCCATCCCGATACCATTTCTGTATATACTCCAAGGCTTGTTTCATCTCAGGCTCCAAAGCGCCGATCACGAGTTGGTTGTTTTTTTCATTAAAATAAAGCTGCTCGGTAAAAACAGATTGTCCAAAGGCGCCAAACACGACATTTAAGCCCTCTCTGGATAGCCCATACGTATCCTGTTTGCCATTACCGTCCGGATCATCTTTAGCAAAAGCATACATGACCGCTTCGAATTCATCTAATGTTTTCGGAACGTCCAGACCCAGCCTTTTAAGCCAGTCCTCCCGGTATACGACAGGAGTCCGATAGATGTTGGTCTGATTGATGACCGGAATTCCATAGATGCTGCCATTTATTTTTCCGTACTCCAAATAACGTGAGTCATAATCACGAATTCGCTGTACAATATTTGGCGCATATTGTTCAAGTGCTTCAGGAGGAATCTCCGCTAACACGCCTTGCATTTGATACTTAAGCAGATCATGTGGTTGCCTGATTCGGAACAGATCCGGTATTTTTCCCTGAGCCAGCTCCAGGTCCAGCAGTTCCTCGTACCGCTTGTTCTCAAGGTTCCACACCTCCAGATCGATATCAAACCGATCCTCAATATAGGCAATCATCTCCGCGTCCTCAGGAACAGGGATATTCTGATGCATGGTCCAGGATATCGTATACTGTGGTACTGTATTCTTCTCAGCGCTTGCTAGATTTTCCTGCTGCACTTGTGCTGTTTCTCTCCCTAGAAAGGTACACCCACTCATCAATCCTATAAGAATAGATGTAGCAATCAATAGACATAACTTTCTTAAAAGGTTTATGTTCATAGCAGCTCCTTTCCTAATTTTAAATTCTATATAGGTTCAATCAAATAATATTTACACGGACACTCCGATGACAGAACAACCTTCCGATCGCTGTTATTCCCAGATTTCTTTTGATCCCTCTTCTAAAGGGGTGAAATCCGGGAATAAAGGCGAACGCTTCGCTTCTTCAGGTTCTTTCTGTCCTCTCCGTTTTTGTGTAAATGTTAAATTCAACCTATATAGATTACTGCTCCATTAGACTGCGCATGAAGTTTTTTGGCGTACAGCCGTGAATTTCTTTGAACTTCTTAATGAAATAGGCAGGAGTGCGGTAACCGACCGTACTTGCGACCTGCTCAACCGTAATTTCACGCTGTGTCATGAGTTCCCGGGCGCGTTCCATTCGCTGATTCGTAACATATTCGGAATAGACAATCCCGGTTTCTTCTTTGAAGAGTTTACTGAGATATTTAGGGCTGATGAATACTTGCTCTGAGACATGATCCAGCGTGAGATCGCCCGACAAGTGCTCGTGAATATAGGCTTTGACCGCCGATATGGTATCCACACTCCGTACCTCGCTTCGTTTCTCCATGTGCATCACAAATTCAGTCACGAGATGGATCATCCATTCCGAATAGCGATTGATATTGTAGAACAATGAAAATTGCTTGTACAAATTCAATGAACTCGCCTCGGCAGGTTGCAGGCGCATCTGTTGAATACATTCAGCGTATATAGATACCGTTTTTAATAAGATGATACGACTGTATTCGGCTGAATAGGAGCCTTCCTTTATTGCCACTACCAATTCCTGAATGGCCTGGACCGAACCTTGCATATCCCGAGTCTGCAATTTTTTCTCGAAATTAATGAGATATGATTCCGGAATCTCCAGACCGCTGGCTTCCCTGTTCAGCAGATCAAGATCCTGAATGGCAGACTGATCGGGAAAGAAGTAGGCGTATCGAATCAAGGCATTCGCCTGATGATAGCTTGTGTGAATCTTCGTGAAGTGCTCTACCCAGCCGCCTAACGAAAGTACAAATTCAAGACCAAATCTGCTTCTTGCCTCCGTGTGAATAAAGTTAATAATGTGATCAGAGAGAGGTTCCTCGGATTGATTGGTACAGATGATTACACCGATTTTGTGATCCTGCAATTCCTCTGCGAGCAGCTTTGTTTCTTCCATGTCTGCCATCTCAAGTTGCTGAATCATCGTGTACAACGTATGCTGCAACTGTCGTGGCTGTAGATCTTTCCACTTCTCATTGACGGGGTCAATGACGATGCAGCGGAAGCGGGAGTAATCCATTGAAATATGCACAGATTGCAGTTGCTCTGTCAGCTCTTCCGGTGTAAATCGGTTATTCAACATGTTCAGCATGATACTATGCTTAATCATCTTATGATTGGCCTGCAAGGTTTCTTCAAGACTATCAACTTTATTGGACAGACTGTTAAACGTTGTATCGATGAACCGGTATTCGTCCTGCTTGAGGCTGGTTGGGCTATCCATCCGGCTCCTGATGTTATTCAGGATTTGTTTTAGTGGACTATAGTTGGCCCTGGTGAAAATGGACGACATCGCGATCCCAACCGCTACAGCCAATAAGCCTAGAAGAACTGAAATTTCCTTCAAGCTATCCAGCTTATAGTAGAAGCTCTCATTAGGCGTGGTCGTATAGATTCGCCATGCATTTCCTTTAAATTGATCTTGCGTAACGACAGAAGAGTCATGGTTAAATACAGGCGCGAAGTTCTCATCTGAAGAATGAAGAGAGAGCAGTGACTGAGTCAGATTCTCTTCCGTAGCACTGCCTATTAACGTTTTGTCTGCGGCAGAGATGACAGTTCCATCCTGATCGATGATTAATGTATTCGCATAATCAGCAGGGAGCATATTTTTAATGATCTGACTGATTGCTGACTCTTTGATATCAATCGCAATCATGACCTTGCTGTCTTTTCCAGAAGATTGAAACGGGTAACTGTGGACATAGGAAATGATAGGGCTCATGTTGCTCTGTCCCCGCGATTCGATATATGCATCCTGAGGAACCATGCGAGTCTGCATCCATAAGGAGCTTTCTTCGGTTTCTTTCATCGCAGCAATCCATTCCGTCGTATGATCCGCACTTGAAGGCGTGTCCTCATAGAGCATCAGCCCATATATAGATGAGACAACGAAGTGGTTCTTAGCATCGTACACATGAATAGCTTCAATGAGATCGGAATAATTTTGCACCATATTTATGAGGGACTGTTCGATGTCCAAAATTTTGCTGTGGTTTCCTTTTAAGCTATCCAAATTAATATTTGCAGCGTTACCGAGTACCAGGGACAGGTAGACCTGATTCACCTTCTGGATTACTGAGCTCTCAATAGTATTAACCGTGCTTTTCAGCGACAATTGATTATTGATTCGGATCTCTTTGCTGTATTGATGGGAGAAGAAGAGATAGAAAATGGAGCCGAAAAGAAGCGCAATGACAAGAACGACAGTGAGGTAGGAAAGAACCATCTTGGATCTCACAGACTGAAATGGCTTACGCACCCTTTTTCCCCCTTCAATTCCTCATATCTGAACAACTTCATCATTATATAGCAGGCCGAGGACAAGAAATCATGTTGACCGAAATTTAACAAACGTCTTGCTCATATTTTACACCAATTTAATAAAGCGTTTACATAAAAAGATATCTTAATTAACGAAACTAGTATTTCCTCTGTTTTTTGGGGGTGGAAATCATCGGAACGTACGATTTTGATATAAAACGGAATATGTTCTATAGATGCGAAATGCTCCCTAATGCTACATTAACGGCAGATCAGACATCTGGATAGAGACTTTCGTCCTCATATGCTGACGCAGAAGTGAAAATGAATTTACGATTAGGGGAGCGTGTATTAGTAAGCCATGAGAAAACCACTTAAAAAGTCACTGGCACTACTTCTAATGTTGTCTATGGTAGGTCCGACGTTTGCAGAGAAGAGTTTTGCAGCCGATCAGAAGATTCAGTTCTCCGATATTAAGGGACACTGGGCGGAAGCAAATATTCAAGCATGGGGCGATGAAGGATTAATTCGGGGCTACCTGGATCGTTCATTCAAACCGAACACGTATATTACCAGAGCAGAATTTATGAATTTGGTAAATGGAGCGTTTGGATATTCCGGACAAGCTGAAGTTACCTTTAACGATGTGTCGGAGAGTGCGTGGTATTACGAAGCAGTTTCGATCGCAAATGCGAATGGATATATAGATGGATATGCGGATGGCACCATGAAGCCGCAAGATCCGATTACACGTCAGGAAGCAGCTAAAGTCATTGCTGGTATTCTAAATTTGGAGTCGAATGAAACAGCAGCAAATGTATTTAGCGATTCATCTTCTATTGCGGCGTGGAGTAAGGGGGCTGTAGGTGGAACTGCTGCAGCGAAAATTATTGCCGGATATGCAGATGGAAGCTTCAAGCCGCTTGATTCCATTACTCGTGCCGAAGCCGTGTCAGCACTCGTTAAGGCGGTAGAAGCAGATGCGACTACGGCTGCCAAACCAGCTAAGCCAAAAGGAACGGCAGCCGTACTGAATGTTAATCCTCCAGCAGATGAAGCCCGGTTGTCCGCCGTGAAGGACGGAGCCAATGCTGGAGACGACACCTTGAAAAATATTGCGGAAACCAATCCGTTTATTGATATTTTGGACGGTTTTGATCAAGTATGGTCCATGAATCAAGCAGATTGGAGAGACGGAACAGCGGCAACCAAAATTGGGGCTGACGGGAAGAATGCAAAGTATGGAGATGGACCGTCCCCCTATTATGACGGCTTTAAGAATGATCCAACCGTACCCGTCGCTGATCAGAAAACATATGCAAATGAAGAGATCCGAAACAAAGCGACTTGGGAAGCCAATATCAGATATGTAGAGAAGGTCACACAAAACCGCACGGATGAGGAGGCTTTGGCAGCCTATTATGATGATCAAAGGGATAAGATCTATAGTGTGATGGAGGGCTTTGGTCCGTTGGCTAACACGTATGTAGATATCATCAAGCCAAAGACAAACGTTGAACGAACGGTGGACGATATGAATAAGGTGTTGACCGAAGAAACGGTGGAAGATGAAAGCCAAGGTATTGGAGATTGGGATGCAAAAACGGAGCTTTCAGACCTGGTTAATTTGGTTGATCTGGTTCGATTCAAAATTCCTGCCTCATCTAATCCCTCTAAATATTTCTACTCTTCCCCAAGACCGTGGAGAATGAATTCCAATGGAGAAGTGAAAGAAGTTGTCGATAGCAAAGGGCTGCCTGTATGGGAAACCATGGGCGAAGGTGAGAAAAAAGAAGTACCTCTGGCTTCAGGCGGCACCAAATCAACCGGAGAAAAACATTACCAGCAATACGAAACTAACGTTAAGCTTATTCCTGCCTTAACTTATGTCAAACGAATTGCTGAGGATGGAAGAGGAAAAGATGGCGGATTCCCGAGCGGACATACCAGTGCAGCTTACTTATCCGTATTTCCTTTGGCATACGCTACGCCAGAACGATTCGCTGAATTGTTAACGAGAGCAGCTCAGTTGGGCGAGAATCGAGTCATAACGGGCATGCACTCACCGCTTGATGTTATAGGCGGAAGAATACAATCCACAGCCATGGCGGCATATGCACTTAATAAGGCTGAGAACAAAGATGTGTTAGCGAAAGGCTATGAGAATGCAGGAGAAGTATTTGGAGCTGCAGCCAAGGAAAAAAATATGAGTCTGTATGAGTATGCACACACCGTAACCGAAGATTACACGTTCAAGAGTGCTTACGATGAACACAAATGGGAAGATCATGATGCCAATAAAGCCTTCTATAGAGAGAAGATGACATATGGTCTACCACAAACAGGAACCAAAGGTTTGGCTCCCGTTGTACCGCAAGGAGCAGAAGCGCTGTTGGAAACACGTCAACCGTATTTAACAGATGAGCAGCGCAGACAAGTATTGTATACAACATCCATTGACTCTGGATATCCTGTACTGGATGAATCCAAGGGCTGGGGTAGAATTGATCTGGTCACGGCTGCGGATGGATACGGTGCATTCTTAAACAATGTAACTGTGGATATGGATGCTTCCAAAGGACGGTTTAATGCAGAAGACTGGTGGAGAAATGATATCACCGGCAGTGGAATGCTCACGAAAAAGGGAACAGGAACACTTACACTAACAGGAAAAAACAGCTACACAGGCGGAACCTTACTGCAAGCAGGAACACTGGTAGCTGAATCTGCAACGGCTTTTGGTACAGGTGATCTGTATGTAGAGAACGGAACAGTTATTGTGAATGTGGATGGAGCATTAAACTTGAATAGAAACTTCACCATGGATAAGGGCACGCTAGAATTGGTTGTCGCTGATGGCAACAGTCAACTGAATGTCGGCAGAAAGCTCTATATTGATGGAGGAAGCCTGAATCTGGACTTGTCCAACTATAAGATTGAAGGCTCCAAAGATATTACGTTAATCACTGCGAATGGAATTACAGGTGAATTCGACAGTGTAACGGCAGATGGTTATAACGTTACGGTCACCTATGAAAAAGGTCGTATCATTGCACATGTTGCAGCCAAATAAGTGAAGGAATTAAAGTAATGATCCATTATATAAAATGAACCAAAGCATGTTAGACATGCCACTTCGATGACAGAATAAGCTTCCGATCATTCTTCACAAGACAAAATTAGTAATATAAAAAAGGGCTGAAGCTACAATGTAGTTTCAGCCCTTTTTGCGTATAGTCTTGCATGACTTAGAGTGTGTCTCCCAACCTACTGACAGCCGAGGTGTGCATGAAACGAGCCCAGCGTAAGGAACGTGCTGCATACTGCGTAATGCATGTATGAGCAAGCGATCAGAACGTCGCAAAGGGGAACATCCTGTTTTCTCCACTAATACAAATTCTCGTCTCGTACGGGAGGGAACCAATGTTGTTCGCTCATTCGCGCTTGGAACAGGGCATGAGCATGGAGTGAGTGAGTGCTAACGAATTTTAGGCATCTTATTCAAGGATTTGAAGCGCCCACAGAAATCTAAGGAATCTGAGACACGTTATATTGGGATGTACCGCTTATTATAGCGTTTTTGTCGATAGATTTTGAGGAATAACGTGTCTGATGTTCCTTACAATGTTCAAAAAGGACGTAGAGGTCAACTAAGACTTCCTGAGTTCCTTAGAAAATCGGCTGAATGCGTTAGTTATTCGTCGGTATTGGGAACTGATTTATGACGTGTATTCACTTCCATCTCCGTAGAGGTTTGCTTCGTTGGTTCCAGCTCCGTATGCCCTGCATAAGGGCGATCACTGCGAGAGCGTGTCCCATTCAACGCGAAACCCGATGTGAATATAATCAACTGTAATCCCAAGGCATAGGGCGCAGCAACAATTCCAATCAGGTGGAGTAAGGAGCATAGCGCGATCACCAAGGAGAGCAATTTGAATACTGTACGTGGCTTATCCCGACGTGGGCTGGCCCAGAGCAGGTAACCATATATGATGGTGATCATTAGGGAAACTGCGCGAATCCATGGCAATATGCTCTCCCATGAGTCTACAGGCACATCCAACATCCGTTGACCTAATACCAGATCTGTAACCAGAAACCCTGTAGCCGCTAATGCGGCTGGTTCGGCTACCGGCCGAAGGATGGTCCAGACCGCTGTGCCCCAATGATCTGCATGTGTATCCCGGCTGAGTTCATCTGATAATACGGTGCATTCTCGTTCCAGTGCTCTGTGCATAAGGCCGAGTTTGGCAGGGTCATGTTCCTTGATACAGTCACGAATCTGATCCTGTAGTTGAGGGGATAGGTAAGATGCGGCTTTGCAGGCTAACATTGCTGTGATCAGATCGTTATGTTCGGGTTCCGATGGTTCATAATTCCGATTTTCCTGGATGGTAAGTTGTCCCAAGAGGGCTGTACTTATGTATAATGTATCTCGTATCCTTCGCATTCGCCTTTCGTGGCTGCGGCGAACTTCAGTGGCAGACCACATGTATATCCCCAGAAGCACAGCCATGACGCCAAGCAGCACAGCCACAGTGCCTGGGCGCGATGTTAGATCTTCAATCCAACGTTGAAACACACTTGTTCCTCCTTTGCAGCAACTTCATGTATCATGAAACACGCTTCACGTAAGCTTTCTCTCACTATTACACAGGAAGTAGATGAATTCAAGCAGAAAGGGGCACAATTCATGGATCATGTGAATATTGAACACACACCACCCGCAGCTGGGGAGTATCTTTCTCTGCGACAGATTGCCGGCCTTAGTCCGATGAGCAGGGAAGGGGCGGAGATTGGACTACCGAATAGCCTGTTTGCCGTATGTCTGCGTGAAGAGGATATGCTGGTAGGTATGGGGCGAGTGATTGGAGATGGAGGTTGCTTTTTTCAGGTCGTCGATATTGCTGTACACCCGGATCTTCAGGGAATGGGTTATGGAAAACTGATCATGAGCGAGATCATGAATTATCTGCGTGATGTTGTGCCTGCTCGAGGTTTGGTCAGTTTGCTGGCGGATGTTCCTGCGGATCGCCTATATGCTCAGTTTGGATTTGAGTATACTAGTCCGAAATCGGAGGGTATGTGGTGGAGACAGGGAGAGTAGCGAACTAATTAAATAACCTATTCAGCGAACCTTTGGATATCCAAAGGTTTTTTGCTTTACAACCATTTATTTACAAGTATAATGTAAATTATAACCAATTTACGATTTACAAATTACAATATACAGATTCCTTATTAAGAATGGAGGAAATGAATATGTACAATGATCAGAAAGCTCAGTTTAACCAGATGGTGGAACGATCTGTGGAGCAGGCGAACAAAAACCTTTCGGGAACCAAGGGGGTCGTTTCCGTTCGATTAAGTCAGGAAGAGATTGATATTATTGATCAGCTTGTATTTCTTGAGTTAGCCAAAAACCGTTCTGACGCAACTGCGATGCTGATTAGGGAAGGCATACGAACACATCAGACCTTATTAAACGAGATACGCGAGTATACGGCCGAACTGGAACGGGTAAAAGCCAAGATACAACAAACCATTCGAGATTCCGGTTTAGTAGCGCGTCTGCATCGTAATAGTGATGATGAATCTGTTACGTACGATGGAGAGGTGCGTGAAAAAGATGAAAAGTGAGATTCGCGGCGACAGCTATCGAGCGGTTTTACGCCTTCCTTCTTTTGTAGTGCTTCTTGTCGGCAGATTGATTTCCGGGGCAGGACAGATTTTATTTTCTATGGCGACGATGTGGTATATCCTGCAATTAACGGAGTCGGCACTCGCTGCTGCACTGATTCCGATGCTGCCTTATCTGATCTATGCATTTCTAGGCATCCCCCTGGCTACGATCAGCGATCGCCTGCCGAAGAAACAACTTTTGATCTGGACAGATATACTGCGCGCAGGTATAGCCTGTCTTTTGGCTCTTTTGTTCATGACAGGTTCCATGCTTCCTTGGCATATTTACGCAGCCAATCTGCTCATTGCCATCCTTGGATTTTTGTTTAATCCCGCTACCCAGACAGTCATCCCCGCAATTTTGCCAGAACCTACAAAACAATTAGCTCCAGCCAATGCATTACTGAACTCTTCCTCCAAAACGATTGAATTGCTTGGATACGCCATGGGGGGGATATTGATTGCGCTCATCTCCGTTCAGTCCATCTTGTTTATCTATGCAGTTACGTTTCTGTTATCCGCCATATCCATTTTCTTTATCCGCATCCCTGTAACCAAAGTCGTGAAACAAAAAGGAGTCTCAGGTTTTGTCAAAGATAGCATGCAGGGAATTACCTTCCTGTTTTCCCGTAAAATTTTGGCCTGCTGCATTATCTTTGGAGCCATTATCAATTTTGCGGGTGCACCACTGCACATTTTCACGCCGATTTTTGCCAATATGGTGCTGCAAGCCGGACCACAAGGCTACGGTCTTCTTCAGTCAGCCTTTGCCGCTGGAAGTATTGCAGGCTCTCTGCTCAGTGGCAAATATGCCAAAAGACTCTCGCTCGCTCACTGGTTTTTGATTAGTTATCTTATCTCAGGTACAAGTTTGCTGCTCATGCCGATGTTTCCTAACCTGTATATCGCTATTGCGTGTTCATTTTTGTTGATGCTGGGACTTGCTCTTGTGAACGTACCTTTGGTTACATCGATTCTTTTATCCACACCGGAAGAAAAAAGAGGACGTGTCATGAACAGCATGGGTGTTTTGATGAGTGGTGTTAGTAATCCGCTTGGTTTGTTACTGGGAGGATGGTTCATTGAAACGTACAACCCTTCATGGGTGTATATGGGGATTGGTACATTTGTTATTTGTATGGGCATGGCGAGCCTGTTTGTTCGACCATTCCGTGAAGAACGGAGCAAGCGTACGAGGCAACAAACGACCTCTATGTAGTACGGAATCTGATGTCATACTGCACCTCTTTTTAGTCCGAGGAAACAAGTAATTTGACATAGTCAGGCGAATAAATGGATTCAATGAATAATTTATGTAAAATAATTCAATTAAAAAGAAGGAAATTCAAAATTTATGTAGAATTTGGTTTATAAGAGGGGGAGACAAATGGGAGGTAATTTATCATGGAAAACAAGGAAATTTTATCTGTACAGGATTTGATGGCACTAGAGGTTGAAGAGGATAACAACATGTTTGAGGAAACAAGCTTGTGTACAGTGTGCAGCTGGACTAGCTCACAAACAATCGTTGTCGAGAGCTAGGAACTTCTTTACACGCTCTATTCACTGAATCATTTGAAAGATAAGTCTTTGGTTTTCGCGCATTACTAAAATAATTGTACCTCCCCCTCTTACTTTATCCAAAAAGGAGTGATTCTCATTGAAATTCGCAAGCGTAACCCCCAAGAAGGACGCCTTTGAGAACGCTTTGGAACATATAATCCGGGAACTTCCCCAATCCATCCAATGGTCGAATGACGGCCATTGGATTTGTTTTAGACCGAAGGAATTAAGGCTTCCCGCGCAGGGATGGAAAATCCATATATCGGTTATTCCTGTGGAAGGAGCTGAATTGCTGCGCCGTATTGCACCTGTTCTCACAGAAAATGAAGTGCAATGGAAAGTAGTGAGCAGTGGGCTAAAACTGATTGAAACATCTAACGGTTCCATACCTCTCCCTCAGACTGGGAAATGTGTCACCATCTACGCACGAGACGAAGAACAGTTCTTGAAGTTACTTGAATTAATGCATTCATGTACAGGTGATCTGGAAGGACCAGCTATTCCGACAGATCGGGCATACCTTGGTAGCCAGTGTGTATTTTACCGTTATGGTGCATTCACGGATCGTTTCTACTATGACCGTTACTCGGGTGCAAAAGTATATGCTATCCAGAATCCAGAAGGTGAGCTGGAGGAGGATCGAAGAACGCCTGGCAGATATAAGCCGGATTGGGTGAATGAACCCGAGGAATTGCTGCGGATTCAGGACATGGAGACAAATCAGGTGACTTCTCGTCATGCCGATTCCAATAACAATGAGTTTGGTATACGAAACATTCGTGTAAGGCGTGTACTCAAGAAATCCGGCAAGGGCGGAGTATTTCTTATCTCTGGCACATCGTATGAACAGGCTGTCATGAAAGAAGCAGTCTACCGTATGCGTGTAGACGGTGGTGGGCGGTCTGCGCATGACTATCTGGATAATGAATATCGGGTGCTTGATCTGATGAAGGATACGGGGGTTACCCCACGACCGTTTGATCTGTTTAGTACTGAAAATAACCGCTTCCTGATCCTGGAGTATTTTGAAAGTATCAGCTTGCGTGAATATATCCATCGCAGACATGTAGCTGTAGATTACAACCGGGCGGATATGCATCGGATGGGTATACATATTCTGGATATGGTACAGCAATGTCACGATAAAGGGATTGTGATCAATGATCTGACGCCCAACAATATTGTTGTGCTGACGGACGGAAGTGTACGCCTGATTGATCTTGAACTGGCTTATGTTAGAAGTGATGAGACCCATGCCGATCCATTGACTGGTCATACTCCGGGTTATGTGCCACGTGGGCGTGAGCACAGCAGGCGCTCCAGTTATGCGGATGATCTGTATGCACTGGGAGCCGTCTTTTATTACATGGCTTCATCCATCGACCCCTATCTGAAATATCGGCAATCTCATCTGGAAGCTGCACAAGCTTATCTGGATCATCAAAGTAATACACAACTTCGTGGCTTGGGAAGTCTGGGTATTGAGATCATGTCTGGCGGATATGTGAAGTTATCAGACATTCGTGAAACGTTGGTTGCATTACTGGAGCAGCAAGAGGTCCGTTCAGGAGGAAGCAGGGATGTAATAGAGAAGGATGAATGCAATATGGAGCCAGAAGAAGTGCTCCGTCAGGCGGAGCGTATGGTAAACACATTGTATACTTCTCTTGATTTCAATAGTCCCCATCAACTGTTCCCGGAAAACAGCATGAGCAAGATGTTTCACCCGGCGAATTTTAACTTTGGCTGGACAGGGATGATTTTTGGTTTTAATCAGCTTGGTCAGATTACAGAGAACAGACAATACCATCAATATGCGTATGAAGTGTTGGAATGGATTTTGACGAATCACCCTTACGTTCCAGATGAGACACCTGTAGCATTATACTTTGGATATGGCGCCGTACCCTGGGCAATGGCAGAGACGGCTGAACGAATAAATGATCCATCGCTGCTTCAACGTGCAGAGGATTTGGCATTGGAAATCACCCTACATGATCCGGTGCAGACCAATATTAGTCATGGAGCTGCGGGTTTGGGACTGATGCTGCTTGAAATATACCGTATTGGAGGCCGCCCTGAACTTCTGACAAGAGCAGAGGAACTGGGTGTCTATATTTTGGAACAAGAAGAGCAGACAGACGAATCATTGAGTTTGTGGAAAGTAAAAGATAAATCGGACAAAAAAGGTCATCATTCCCTTGGATTCTCTCATGGCATTGCAGGCATCGGGTATTATCTACTCGCCTTGGCAGAGCGTACAGGGAAGGAAGCGTACTATTCTGCTGTGAAGCGAATTGTACATACACTTGATCGTACAAGTCATGGAGGGCAGAATGGCGTGAGTCTGTGGCCCGCATCGCCGGAAAAACCGGATACACTCTGGGTGCACTGGTGTAATGGATCGGCGGGCATTGGTCGATTCCTAATGGCAGCGGCTGATATTTTGCAAGATCCCCTCTGTACCAGACTGGGACTTCAAGCAGCAGATGCAGTGGCACAGTCAACGGTATTTGCTTCTTTTGGGCAGTGTCACGGAATTGCAGGTAACGGAGATTTTCTGCTCTTGGCCAATCGCAGGTTCCCAGGCAGGTATGAAACCAAACTAGCGGAATACACACAGAGCTTACATGTATTGCGCAGTGAGCAACGGGAGGACATATGGATGTGGCCTTTGGAGGACATGGAGTCCTTCTCCCCGGATTATATGACAGGTTATATGGGGATCTATACATTCCTGCTACGCCGGTTTTATCCGTCTGTTGCATCCGAACCACTGGTTTATTCAGGTTTTGATTATGACAGGGAGGGAAAAGTGTATGATGCTAACATCCATGTCTGAACTTCTGCCGCAATGTCAGCATGAATCGCGAAAGACGGGTGATCGCTATTATGCCGTTGAACCTGATAATGAGGATATCCTGTCTTCGCTCATGGTAATTGATCAGGGAGAAGGGCAGTATACACTGGATTTATGGAGTGAAACGCATTCCAATTCTTATTGGGAAGTTCGAATGTCATCCGTTTTGGAAAAAATGACATGGTCCTCTCTCTATGCAACCACGCCTGCTTCATTTCCGTGGGAGAAGCTTGGATACCGGGCAGATGTTCTGGCCCATCGATACCGGTTTTTCGGCAAGCTGAAGGACGTTCCTGTGCCGGCTATGCCTAATGAAGACGCGGTTTGGATGTCTGCGGAGGGGCAGGCGGAATCTCTGGCACACTTGCTCCAGGACAGTGATCCTACCTGTCCAAGTTGGGAAGCTGCTCACCAAGCTATCCGAGATATTGATGAGGGGGTGTACGGCAAGTTGCTGAAGGGTTCCGGCCTTGTGGAACTGGAGGGAAGGAAGATCGGGGGCTGCCTGTTAAGCGATGAGTTCGGCAGTATACTCCTTGCTCATATCTTCACGATACCTGAAGCGAAACGTCAAGGTTGGGCCCGTTGGCTTGCTGCCTATGGCTTCCATCGGTGCAGTTCAGATCCGGATCAGCGGATTAAAGCCTCACTGGATGCAAACAACCGGGGCAGTTATCAATTGATGAAGGCACTGAATTTACAACATGTGCCTGGACTTATACATGTATGCCGGATCACGAAAGTGAGTGAGCTTTCATGATGCCTGTCCCCCTGGAAAGTACGGATTATCACGATCTGAGAAGTAAATGGTTTCGTGTGAGTCATGAACTCGGGTTGTTTGTCGTTGAGGGAACAGCGGATGCAGTGAAGCAGGAAATTCACAAATTGACAACGCATTGGCAAGATGAAGCTATCCGAATCGCGGTTGATGATCCGTATGCTACTCTCCCGCTGATCTATCAATTAAATCCGGTTAAACCCATAGATGACCTTGTAGCATGTAAAAATGCGTTATTGAGATTCCAAAGATCAGGGTGGACACCTGGCAATAGGAAATGGGTTCTGGTTGAAGTATCTTCCTACCTCCACCCTGCGGATCTGGGAGCCATCCACTATATCCTGTATCGACAGAAATTAAGGGGAGTAAGTGTCGTACTTTTTTTTCATCGATATCCAACCATAGCGAGCAATCCTGAGGACATAGCCAAACTTCCGGTATCCCTTGTCAGGGATACACCTGATCAGACCCGACGTTTGTTAGAGGAACATTTACAGACGGTAAGCAAAGATAAAGGGAAGAAGAAAGAGGCCGCATTGGCGCTCTATAACAGGCTGGCCTGGATTTTGTTGTCCAAATCGGATAATCCGGCCCGTTACATGTCCTGTTTTCAATTCTTTGAACATAATTCGTTATTTCAACGGTTATCAGTGACACAGCAGGCAGTGCTCTGGTTTGAGCTGGGGCAGCTGTTGACCAAAAACGGGAAGCATTATGCCGAAGCACGACACTGTTATTCGAAAGCTCGGGAGATCCTTGCCCATGAAGAACTAACGGAAACGTATCGTACCGGGAAATGGGCTGCGCTTGATAATGGTGAAGCATTAATTGAGATGCAGGAGGGCAATGTAGAACTTGCAATTATGTTGGAGCGTCAGGCGGGACAGCGTATACGACAGCTTCCTGAGGGACCTGATCAGCGAGTTTTTCAGATTCAGACACTACTCAATATTGCGGGGTTGCAGCTCCGGGCGGGGCACTATGCAGAGGCAGGTAAGACGTTGCTGGCTGCGGAGAAGCGATGTGTTGATACGTACGCAGATTGGCTGGGGCATGTGCTGCAATTAAAAATGGTATTACATCAACAGCTTGGTGAGCAGGAGCAGGAATATGAACTGTTGATTCAAGTGTTACGTATGAAGACAAACACGGTTCATTCCAAACTGCTTGGTCGTGCGGTGGAAATCGCCGGGGCGCTCATTACTCAAGGGTTAGAGGAACAGGCATCCCGGGTGTACCGTCTGTTGATGAAGGGGCTACCGGTTGCCAGTCTGCCACAGATCAGGTTGATTCGGGAAACGTTAGGCAGATTGGGGACAGTTACACCTATAGATGCATACACGCAAGATCAGTATATCAATCAACTGGAATTACAGTTGGAGGGATGGGGGCAGTTAAAGCACTGGAATGAGAGGAGGAAATCGGGTTGGGCGATCCATTCCTGACACGGATGAGTGTGAATAAGGAACGCACTAGTATGCTTTTGGGCTATGATGACAATACATGCGAATGGTGCAGTATTGATGATACAGGCCGCATTGATGGCAGGCAGAGCCTTTCTGAACACGGGACAGCATCAGAGCAGCACACGCAGCATATGCAGTTCATTGGCAAGAATCAGGTTCTGGTGATTACACAGGACAAGGCGGGGAAATGGCTACATATATACGAGAATGAGGAGCATGCAATTCTGGTTCAGAGCCGATATGTGAAGTTTCCATTTCCTGTGATGCAAGCTGCTCGGCAAGAGGACCAATTACTGCTGCTGTTTTCCATTAGACATCGGTCAGGCTCTGTTCGTATAGGTCTTTATGATCCGGACAAGGATGAAGCGAGATGGGTTACTCCTGATCTGCATCAGCCGCAATTTGTATTCTGGTCGGCAACCACACGAGAGGTTGGCGTAAACGTTGGTGGATTCGGAAGAGTGTATTCGTATTCCGAAGACATCCTTCCATCATCCGAAATACCCTATACGGAGTATGCCTACCCTGTGATGGATAAGCAGGGTGACCTCGTAGCAGTATCCATTCCTGTGGAACATGGTTTTCAGCCCGGGTGGATCAGGCAAGGAGAGGGTACGGTACACGTATGTTCTAGGGATAACGAACCCTTCTCTGAACTGATCAGAATGCAACTCGATCCAGATCAACCGCTCGTGCTCTGTGAAGGGATAACCTCTGGCAGATGGCAATATGTTCAATATACATTGGACAGAGAGAAGAGATTTGAGCTACATGATTATCCGGGAATCCTGACACAGGCTGTGCTCAGCAGGGACAGGCAGGGATTGATCGGAAAATATGAATCTATCGTCCGCCCTCCAGCGCCGGGATTATACCGATTTTCAGAGCAAATCAGTACGATTACCCCTTTTCCGGTTGAGAGAGATGAGAGAATTGACAGCCATCCTGATGAGGAAGCAGATGTAATCTATGGAAGGATTCGTTATGGACAGGACGTGATTCCGTATATGGACATGCACCCGGAGGGTGCTGAACAGGTGGTTATCTATCTTCATGGGGGGCCTCATAATTGCCTGTTTGACAGTTTTAGTCCGGTCATCAGAGGATTATATCAGGCAGGAGTGAGGGTCATCGGGTTGAACTATCCCGGCAGCTCAGGGTTTGGCACGGATTACAAGATGCTCATTCAGAACGACTGGGGCGGCGTGGATGCAGATGTCATCCAGTTCATGCGGGAGCAGATGTTATCTTCCTATTCAAACGTCTCTCTCTATGGCGTGAGCTATGGGGCTTATCTGGCATTGCTGGTAGCAGGTAAAAGTCCGGCGCTATGGAGTAATGTGGTTGCCTGTGCACCTTTCACGGATCTGGAAGGACTATACAACGGTGGCGGAGCGAAGCTGAGATCATTCTTGCAAACGGAAATTGGTGAGCTGTTGCATGATCCATCTGCTCTGCGGGATCGAAGTCCAATAGCTTATATATCCGGGCTCAGTAAGGTGGATATTCAATTTATTCATGGGCAGGAGGATCAATTGTGCCCTGTAGAGCAGACGGAAAGATTGTATCGGGACATTATGGAAAACAAGCGGTTGTCTGGAGCTGAAGGCAGGATTGAGCTTCATATTGTACAGGATATGGCACATGAGGCTTATTCGGAGCGAATCTGGGCGCAGAAGGCTGTTGATTTTCTAACCTACAGTAGAGTCTCTACGTAAGATAAATACGTGATGTTGAAGCCGCAAATGCGGCTTTTTTGGCGATGGTTAAGGTAATGATAGGGAACGGAAAAGTGGTGGGTGAAGTGTTATCCGTGGCCTGGTGCATAGTATCAGAGGTTAAATGAATAACATTAACGTTTACAAGATGTCACATCCGGTTTAAGATGGCGTGAGCCGTTTAAGGTATATAACAATGGGATTAAGTATTAAAATAACGGTAAGTTGTTGAGATAATATCTATAGAAAAGAGGGAATTGATATGAAAGTAGCCATTTTTGGAGCAACCGGCGCGATTGGCAAGACGATACTGTGGGAGCTAATGGATCGTGGACATGAAGTGACAGCAGTGGTGCGTGATCCATCCAAAATTGAGATGAAGCATGAGCGTTTGCGTGTAGAACAGGGAGATCTGCTTAACCCGGATCAGGTGGCTGATTTTGCAGCGGGTCAGGAAGCGGTTGTGAGTGCATATGGGCCGAAATTCGGTGGAGAAGAAGAGATGCTGGAAGTGACACGTTCGTTGATCGAGGGTGTGCGCCGGGCAAAAGCAGGACGTTTGGTAGTGGTTGGTGGAGCGGGAAGTTTGCTCACGGATTCCGGTGATATGCTGATGGATACGCCGGGATTCCCGGAAGAAGTCAAACCGCTTGCGAAAGCACATGCAGATGCATATGAACTGATTGAAGCATCGGGTATTCATTGGACCTACATGAGCCCTGCTGCGACAATCACAACAGGACGTCGGACAGGTCAGTTCCGAGTAGGGATGAACCGTGTGATCACGGATGATATCGGGGAAAGCTCGATTTCCGTTGGTGATTTTGCAGCAGCTTTGGTAGACGAACTGGACGATCCGCAGTTTATTCAGGCGCGGTTTACGGTGGGGTATTAAGCGTAGACAAATAGTCTGGGGCTGAATCTTAAGATTTCGTAAACGGGATCGTTAAAGCTTCCGATGAGGCGTGGAGTGCATCACGGTAACTGGATGAGGGAAAGGGCAAGATATCCGGACACATACAGGATGCAGGTTTCAGGTGCGATATTGTTGCTTTTAGGTATGAGATAAGCTTGCACGGGAGGGATGAGCGTTGTTTATCGTGACTGCTGAACAGATGAGAGCTGTGGACGAGCATACGATTCATCAGCTTGGTATTCCAGCAGCCAGTCTGATGGAGAATGCGGGCCGCGCTATAGCCGAGGAAGTAATCAAGCTGTGCCGGGAAGGGCAGGAAGCAGGCTGGCTTGCGAATTCAGGGCAGCTTGGTTATAGCAGTAAAGGTGATGCGAGGCGGGCACACACAGGGCCCGGCGATCGGCAAGGTTATGGTGGCGACATCATCGCCGATCCGGCGCTGGTGATGGAGCGCCCGGGAGATCAGCAGTGGTACATGCTGATCGGCAAGGGCAATAATGGCGGCGATGGCCTGGTGGCCGCGCGCCATTTGGTTGAAGCAGGGCTTGGCGTGACATTGGTCTACGCCGATGCCCCTGAGGCACTGCGGGGCGAAGCCGCAGTGCAACGGGATGCCGCCGCGAAGCTTGGCATCCCTGCTCTTGTCCACGGGCGCGAAGCCGTGGACTTCAGCCGGTGCACAGGCATCGTGGATGCGCTGCTGGGCACCGGCTCGCGGGGAGCGCCGCGGGGAGCTTACGCGGCGCTGGTTAAGGCGGCGAACGACAGCGGCAAGCCGATCGTGTCCGCCGATGTGCCAAGCGGGCTGGACGCCGATACCGGAGAGGTGTACGAGCCCTGCATTCAAGCCCGGGTGACCGTATGCCTCGCGCTGCTCAAGCGCGGGCTGGTGCAGTACCCGGGCGCTTCTGCCGCGGGGCGCATTGTGGTGCGCGCCATCGGCATTCCCGCGCGGCTTGCGCCAGAGCATGGCCCCTCGGTCCGTCTGCTGACGGACGAGGTGCTGCGCGGTGCGCTGCGCGTGGACACAGGCCGCCTCCGGGCACCGGACGGCCATAAGGGCACCTACGGCCACGTATTGCTGGCCGCAGGAAGTCTGCCGATGAGTGGCGCAGGCCTGCTCTCGGCCAAGGCCGCGCTGCGCGCAGGCTGCGGGCTCGCCACATGGGCGCTGCCCGCGGCACTGCTGCCGCATGTCATCGGCACCGTGCCCGAGCTTATGCTTGCTGCCGCCGCCGATGGCGACAGCGGCGAATGGAACGCGTCTTCCGCCTCCGCTGTGCTGCGTCTCGCGGAGAGCCGCGACGTGCTTGCGACCGGCCCGGGCCTTGGCCGCTTCAAGGGCGACACAGACTGGCTTCGCCGTCTGTGGCAACATACGGACCGTCCGCTGGTCATTGACGCGGACGCCCTCAACATGCTGGCAGACGCGGGCCCACATGGGCCTCGCGACTGGGGCAAGCGAAGTGCGGCGACAATCCTGACGCCGCACCCTGGCGAGATGGGTCGACTGTTGGGTATGTCGACCCAAGAGGTGCAGCGTGACCGCATTGGACACGCTGCCCAGTACGCCCGCGAGCAGGGCGTGACCCTTGTGCTCAAGGGAGCACGAACGGTCATCGCAACGCCATCTGGCGAGGCGTACATCAACACCACCGGGCACGCCGGCATGGCGACTGGCGGTGCCGGGGACGTATTGACCGGCATCATCGCCGGTCTGCTTGCCCAAGGGCTCAGCGCGGAGCAAGCCGCCGCGTTTGGCGTATATCTCCACGGACAGGCCGCCGAACGAGCAGCACTGCTGCGCGGTGACTCATCGTCCCTGCTGGCGGGAGACATCATCGACGCACTCTGAGGATGGGGCAGGTGCGGGGCAAGATCGCGATTGGATAACTAACTGTCTATGACGCGTCATTTCCAAACCACAAGTGACCCGACGAGCCAGTGTTCCAGCATACTAAAAGTAGACGAGTGCATATTGCTCACTGTCCATTGTTGAGTACCATGTACTCAGTATTCAATGCACACTCTTGATGGTCACTTCTCAATGCCCAATGCTCATGCATCAATTCTCAAATGCTCAACACCCTACACCCAACATCAATGCCCAGGGTCATAACGAACCTGAGACACCTTATACCACGGTTTTACATCGAGGAGCAAAGCTAACGAACCCTATCCACGTTATTTCTGTGTATTTCAGAGAAAACACTCGAAAAACCGGGCTAAATCAGGAAATAGAGTGCCTGAGATTCGTTAGATTTTATAATCCCCAATTAATCGCTCAATAAGGCTTGCTCGGTTCGTTACACTTTTGGATCTGAAACGTTGATGTCTTGTTATCTATATAAGTTGTTGAACTAACAGATCATGTACACTGGACATTCCGAGGACAGAACAACCTTCCGATCGCTGTTAACCCCATTAACCCCAGAATTTTAGGATTTCTTTTATAAAGGGGGAAATCCGGGATAGCGTATCAGCTTTTTTTCAGAAAGCTCCAAGGGTAGCGTATCCTTCCGAAGCAGCTTTCTTTCAGAGGTTCTAAGCGTAGCATACGTTTCCGAGCTAGTTTTCTTACAGAAAACTTGTAGCTACGCTTCTTATTATCTTTCTGTCCTCTCGGTTTAGTGGAAATGTTTAGTGCAATTTATATACTTTCTTATCGCCAAAACGAAAAAAATCTCAGATGAAACAACGATTAGCTACTAAAAAGGGGAGCCCTGTCATAATTCATGACGGAGGCTCCCCTTTATTGGTTTGTATGTTCACGCTGCATGATCCAGGCCCACCTAAACCTACCTATAACCTACCTATAGCGCACCTATAATCAGCATCTAACAGCATACAAACTACATCCAACCTACATCTGACCTGCATCCAACCTACCTTTTCACCCTTGTCATGAAGCAGGGCACTGCATGCTGGGATGCACGCAGCCCAAATTCTTCGGCCAACTTGCTTACAGCCCGAATTATCCCCACATCCTGCCTACAGCCGGAATCGAAGCAGTTCCTGATGCATCTCCGCACTGATATCACGCAGTGACTTCACCTTGACGCTTGCATCAGCGAAGGAACGTTGTTGTTCCGACGTGGAGGCGGTGATCTCTTCACTGCTGGCCGCCGACTGCTCCGTGATGGCGCTGATATTTTCAATGGCCTGTTGCACCTGTGTACTGAGTTCATTGGAGTGCTGCATGTCCTCAGCAAGCTGGTGGATACCCGTACTAATGCGCTCCACACTTTCACGAATGGCAGAGAAGGATTCACGAGTCTGGCTGGTGGCTTGTTCCTGTTCACCGAATAGCTGCATGCTCTGTGCAACAGAGTTCTTCACCTTGTCCATGGAGGTCGTGATTTCGCCCACGGCGGCATAGATATGCTTAACCGATTGCGCAGATTGTTCGGCGAGTTTGTTCACCTCGCCCGCAACAACAGCGAATCCGCGTCCGGCTTCTCCAGCGCGAGCAGCCTCTATGGAGGCATTCAACGAGAGCATGGTCGTTTGTTTGGCAATCTCCGATACATACGCAGTCATCTTAGTTATTCGAACTGCGCTTTCTTCCAGTTCCCGCACCGTTTGTTCCACCTCGGACATCGCCAGACGATTCACTTCGGCCAGTCGGAGTTGCTCCGCTACAGCCTTATTGCCTTCCTCAACGGTAGTTAATACTTCGCGACCATCGATTACCGATTGGGAGGTGGCCTCCAGATTACTATTGAAGGTAGACTGCATTTTGTCCACAACCATCACCGTTTCACTCAGATCCTCGGCAATCTTTTGACTACCAATCGAGAGTTCCTCCGTGGTGCGGGATACTTGCTGCACGATCGCTTGGGCCGTATCGTTGCCGCGGTCAATATCTTGCGCCATCAGATCGACACGATGACCAGCTGCGCCAATCGATTGAATAATGCCACGGATATTATGGGTCATGATACCGAAGGAGCGACTCAGATCATCGAGTTCATCTTTGCCCCGAGCTTCCGGTAATTGTCCGGTCAGGTCACCGTTCGCAATTTGTCCCGCGGCGTCTTTGAGTGTACGAATACGCCGGGCGATCTGCCGTGACGTATACATGTTGAACAACATTACGGCGACAAGCAATACGATGGCTCCACCAAGAGCGACTTGCCACGTTTGCTGAATGTCACGCTCCAAATCAACGGTATATTGATCATAACGATCCCGAGTCATCTCATCTAACGAATAGATATCATTCTGTATGCCGCGAACCCGAGTGCTGTAACGTTTCGCTTCCGCACTGTTCATCTCGGTCATTGCTTCGGTAGCTCCCTGGTTCAGAGCTTCTAATTTTGTCTGGATGGACTGAATGAGTTGCAATTGCTGATCCGTTTCCAGTAATCCGTCCGTAAGCTCCTGAATCATCGTTTGACCTTCATCCAGCAAGCGGAGTACTGCGTCCTGATTTCCCGCTGTCATGGAGAACGAATAGACATCCAGCGCCTGCTGGGTCTGAATCTGATTGGCATTCAGTTCACTAACCTTGAGCATGGCTGGTACCAGATTTTGATTTTTGGCATTCATACCGAGCAGTTGCATGATGATATAAGCGACCAGCGCAAGGCATAGAAGTAGTGAAATTAGAGCATTAAGTATTAGTTTTCCCTGTAGTTTCATGGGCGTACCTCCTTGTATCCGATGGGGTTATTGATCAAGCGTAATTTTGATTTGACCGGAAGAGATCTTGGCTTTCAGATCTTCGAAGGTTTTCTGTTGTTCATCACTGAGCGTGATATTATGTAGAGCAGTCAGACCCACGGCGTTCTCCGCCAGCCCCTCCACGAGTTCCTTTTGAGGGAAGGTATGGTTGTTTTGAATAAACGTGTTCACGGCATTATAGATGGAGACATCCACATTTTTCAGCATGGACGTCAGAATCGCTTTTTCCGCTAAAAAGAATTGATCGGTATCTACACCGATGGCGTATTTCCCTAATTTCTGAATCTCCGTCAGTGCACCAACACCTGTGAGACCGGCAGCCACATAGATCACGTCAGCGCCTTTGTCCTGAATCATCTGTGCAGCCAGTTGTTCACCCAGACCGGCATTACCAAAGTCCCCTGCGTAGACGGCATCTACGGTTGCATCCGGCTTGACAGCCAGAACACCTTGCTTAAAACCTTGCTCGAAATCACGAAGGAGCGGGATCTCCATCCCACCAAGGAAACCAACATGATTTTCGGTTGTAGCCATAGCTGCAATCACACCTGCCAGATAACTTCCTTCTTCCGCCCGGAAGGAGATGGAGGCAATGTTAGGCAATTCGGACTGACTATCAATCACGAGGAACTGCTGGTCAGGATATTTGGCTGCAACTTTCTCCATATCTGCTTGGATCGTATCACTCAGGCCGATAATCAGATCGAACTTGGCTTCCGCAAACTCTTCAAATGCAGCTTCGGCAGTTAATTTATCGCCCGGTTCACGATAGTCAAAGACAAACAATGCTTTTCTCGTCTCTGGCCTGAACCAGCCCATTAAAAGCAGCATCATTGAAAGAACGGTCACCCAGACCTACTTCCGTAAGCACGATCCCGACCTTTGTTCTTGTGTCTGTTGCCGTTGTTGTATTATTAGCTGAACATGCCCCCAGGATCAGTACCGTCAGAATCATCATTATGGTGAGACCTGCACGTCTGTTCTTGTTTGTTTTCATGTGTGGTACCCTCATTTCTATAGTCACTTTTTGCTGATTTCCCTCTATCTATATCGGACAGAGAGGCATTGTGATTTATGGTATGTAGTGAAAATTTACGTAAATATAAAAATATTTCATGAATTATACATTAGTTTTACATTTCTTTGGTTAAAAGGGGGCTTGAATAACTACAGCCTGTTGTTTACTGATGTTAAAAACTCTAAAAAGACAAAAAAGACACAACAGAGATCACATGAATCATCTCTATTGTGTCTTTGAAATGAACTAGCGGATATGAGAAGCAGGTCGTGATATCCACATTTGTCTTTATAAATGAAATGGCATGAGCTTACCAAGCCGCAATGGAGCCATCCGCTCGCGTTTCCGTACCGCCGCATAATACGCCATTGTCCAGATTGCGCCAGATAATCTGACCGCGTCCAAATTGGGATGGATCAAGTGCCACTTGGATATCATGTCCCTTGCGGGCGAGTGCCTGTGCAATGTGCTGCGGGAAACCTGGTTCCACGAGAATCGTTTTGCCCTTCGTCCACTGCCAGCGTGGAGAATCCAGGGCAGCTTGTGGGTTCAGATGATAATCGATTGTATTCATGACCACCTGTACATGACCCTGTGGTTGCATGAAACCACCCATGACACCGAATGGCCCGACCGCTTCGTTGCCACGGGTGAGGAACCCCGGAATGATTGTATGATATGTGCGTTTGCCAGGCTCCAGAGCGTTTGCATGATTCGGGTCCAGTGAGAAGTTGTGTCCACGATTTTGCAGGGAAATGCCTGTCCCCGGCACAACAAGTCCAGACCCGAAGCCCATATAGTTACTCTGGATAAAGGAAACCATGTTGCCTTCACCGTCCGCTGTAGCCAGATAGACCGTTCCACTTGCTCGTGGATCACCTGCCTCGGGTGCACGTGCAGTATCACCAATGAGTTTGCGCCGTTCTTCCGCATATGCCTCAGATAGCAGTTCCTCGACCGATACGCCCATTTTGCGTTCTTCCGTAATGTATTTCTCCCCATCGGCAAATGCCAGTTTCATGGCTTCGAGCTGCTGATGATATGCCAGAACAGATTCTTTCTCGTCGAATTCGTAACCTTTCAGCAGATTAAGTGCCGCCAGAGCGATCAAGCCTTGTCCATTCGGCGGAATCTCCCATACATCATATCCACGATAGGAGACGGAGATCGGATCAACCCACTCCGGCTGAAAAGCTTTCAGATCCTCACGAGTCAGATAACCCCCGTGCTCCGCCATAAAGGAATGAATGCGTTCGGCCAGTTCTCCTTCGTAAAAGTCTCGCGCTTCGCTCTCGCCAATCTGGCGCAAAGTCGCCGCATGATCCGGCGAGCGCCACATCTCTCCAGCTGCGGGAACACGCCCGCCTGGAGCAAATGTCTCAAACCACGCCCGCCCTGCCTTCGCATCACCCTGGCGTGCATAGATCTCGGCTGCCCTTGCCCAGTGGCGGGCCAGCCCAGGCGCAAGCGGATAACCTTCCTCCGCGTAGCGGATGGCTGGTTCCAGCGCTTCCGCCAGCGTGAGCCGCCCGAAACGGCGGCTCAGCTCAGCCCAACCCGCCGGTGCGCCAGGCACCGTCACCGGCACAACCCCAAGCTTCGGCATCTCCGTATGGCCTGCCGCTTGAAGCGCCTCAATGGATATGCCCTGAGGCGCAGGGCCGCTGGCATTCAGGCCATGCAGTTTGCCCTCGGTCCAGACGAGGGCAAAAGCGTCGCCTCCAATGCCATTGGAGGTGGGCTCCAGCACGGTGAGTGCTGCCGCAGTTGCAATGGCGGCATCGATGGCGTTGCCGCCTTTTTTCAATACATCCAGACCGGCTTGTGCAGCCAGTGGCTGTGACGTAGCGACCATGCCTTGCTTCGCATACACGGGCACGCGGTACGAGGGGTACGGTTGGTAGAGTGGATCAAAGTTCATCAGGTTGTTCAGCTCCTTGTCACAAGATGTCAGGTTCCGGTCTTCACCGGATCATACTCCTAACCCTCTTCGCAACCGGACAACCGATATCCTGCCACACCTGCCAAATCCAACCTGACATCAGCAGCACATGTTCAAAAATACGGTCCATCCCGATCTGGCTAATCATCTGTACGTTTCTACCAAGTGGAGTGACATCGGTTAACGATATCACCCACATTCCACACTAGCCTATGTCGTCACCATATCGCCGCCATTGACATGAATGCATTCACCTGTGACGTAGGATGAATCACGGGAGGCGAGATAGACGTAAGCTGCCGCCAGTTCATATGGCTGACCAGCCCGACCCATAGGTGTCTCCGTTCCAAATACCTGCACATCCTCCGCGGAGAAGCTGGCAGGAATAAGAGGTGTCCAGATGGGACCAGGTGCAACAGAATTTACGCGGATTCCCTGTGCTGCAAGGGATTGGGAAAGTACACGAGTGAGCGACACAACAGCTCCTTTGGTGGATGAATAATCGATCAACTGGACGTTACCTTTGTATGCTGTAATGGAAGCCGTATTAATGATGGAGGCACCTCTGCACAGATGGGGTAGAGCGGCCTGGATCAGAAAGAAATAAGCGAACACGTTCGTCTGAAAGGTATGGTATAGCTGCTCTTCCGTAATATCGACAATGCTTGGTTGCACATATTGCACGCCATGGTTGTTGACCAGAATATCGATCTTTCCATAGGTCTCCATCGTTGTGCGAATGACAGCCTCACAGTTTTTCTTTAGGCGGAGATCGATCTCGATTAATAGGCAGCGCTGTCCCAGCTCTTCGATCCGTTCACGCGTCCTTTCCGCATCTGTCCGTTCATATAGATAAGCGATGACGATATCCGCACCTTCCTTGGCAAAAGCGATGGCTGCTGCCCGGCCAATTCCGCTATCACCACCCGTAATAATGGCAACCTTGCCTTCGAGTTTGCAGCTGCCGATATAAGCGGGATCTTCACTAATCGGTTCAGGTACCATCAGGGTTTCCAGACCGGGTTGCTGGTCCTGATGCTGGGGTGGAAATGCCAGCTTTTGCTCCTTGCAAACCGTTTTCTCACCATAAAAAGGATAGACAGGATTCATTCGCTTTACATCCTCCTCGAACGTTCATTGATACGGATAACCTATGCATTCGCCCAGAAGGATGTGCGAGAGGAGCAGGCACAGCGGTTGTTTTTTGCGCAAAATATACCATAATAAGGATAGATCCTTAAATCGATGGAGGTGTCAGGAGCCACATGAATATTCAAGGAATTAATCATTTGTGCTTTTCCGTATCCAATCTGGAACGGTCCATTACCTTTTATGAGCAGGCTCTCGGTGCCCGAATTCAAGTGAAAGGACGCAAACTGGCTTATTTCGAGTTGGCCGGTCTGTGGATCGCCCTGAATCAGGAGGATGTTATTCGCAATTATACGGAACGAACCTATACTCATATTGCTTTTACTGTCAAAGAAGAAGAGTTCGACGAATCTGTGCAGCAACTTCGAGCAGCCGGGGCGGACATTCTACCTGGAAGGCCAAGAGATCCGCGGGATGCTGCTTCTGTATATTTTACCGATCCGGATGGACATCTGTTCGAATTGCATACAGGCACGATGAAGCAAAGGTTGGATTATTACCGTGAAGATAAGGCTCATATGACCTTTTATCCATGATTTTCATGTGAAAATAAAGAAAATTCGAGATTTTAACTCACATATCTATTGTCTAAACATTGGCATTACCTATAATATGGACAAATGGTACCTTAATTTACCAATGTTAAATTCATTGGTTCAATTCCAAGGAGGTTTGTCATGATTCAGTTCCCTAAACCGGATGTTGAGCAATATTTTCAGACGTACCGCATTTCGCATTTTGCCGTATCGGCAGACGAGAAACGTTTGTTCATGGACAGCAATCTGAACGGTCAGCCGAATATTTGGGCAATGGATTTGCCTGGAGGGTATCCGTATCCTTTAACGTACTTGAATCAGAGCAGTCAATTTATCAAAGCAGACCCGCAAGGACGGCATCTTCTTACCGCGTTTGATCGGGATGGAGATGAGAACTATCATCTGTATGCACTTCCACCCGAGGGTGGGGTTCCATTGCCTGTGGTTCCGGCGGAACCGAATGATCGCTGTTATTTCTCAGAGTTGTCCGAGGATGGACAACGTCTCTATTATGTCACCAGCGCGGGTAATCCGAACTATCTGAATTCACGGCGCATCGATCTGGAGACAGGTGAAGACGAACTGTTATACAGTGGAGAAGAGGTTACGAGCAGCCTGGTTGCCGTAAGTCCTGACGAGAAGAGTTATGTCATTCTTAAAATGTACTCAAATACGTATCAGACGGCGCATCTGTATCGTAACGATGAAGAAATGGTAATTTTGCCATCCTCAGAACGTCATAGTCAGGTATCCGATCTGATTTTTGCAGATGACAGTCGCCTTCTGTTCATTACCAATGATGACTCGGCATATTCCTATGTGGCTGAATATCGCATCGATACCCGTGAATTCCGTCTAGTGTGCAAAATCGAAGGGGAAGATGTGGAGTTTATCCGCTGGCATCAGGCTTCCGAGACCTTATATTTCTGGACACTTACAGGGCCGGAGAATCGTATGTACGTATTAGGCAAAAATGCCGATGAGCCTCGGCGCGTAGATATGCCGCTGGATACGATAGAGCAGGTGAACGTGACGAAGGCTGGCAATGTGTATATCCTCGGACGTGGAGCAATCCAGCCGCATAATATTTATCGCAAAATGGCAGGTGCTGATTCATGGGAGTCGCTGACGGCCAATCGGGTAACGGGACTTGACCCAAGTGATCTCGTGTACCCTGACGTTATTCGTTATAACTCCTATGACGGACTGGAGATTGAAGCTCTCTTGTTCAAAGCAAAGCCAGAGCAGGCCAATGGATACACTGTATTTTGGCCTCATGGTGGGCCGCAAGCCTCCGAAGCGAAGTTTTTTCGGCCGATGTTCCAGATGATGCTCGCGCAGGGCTATCATATCTTTGCACCGAATTTCCGGGGCAGTACCGGATATGGTGCGGAGTTCGTCAAATTGGTTGAACGAGATTGGGGCGAAGGGCCAAGACTGGACTGTGTTGCCGGGATCAACTGGCTGTTTGATCAGGGAATTACCTCGCCAGAGCGGTTGTTTGTGGTAGGTGGAAGTTATGGGGGATACATGACCCTGTTATTGGCAGGACGCCATCCGGAGCTGTTCCGGGCTGCGGTTGATATTTTTGGGCCAAGTAACCTGTTCACATTCCTGGAATCCGTACCGGAAGACTGGAAGCCGATGATGGATAACTGGCTGGGTGATCCTGTCCGTGACCGCGAACGTTTAACGAAGGATTCACCGATTACGTATCTCGATCAGATGGTTAACCCAATGCTGGTCATTCAGGGGGCCAATGATCCAAGGGTCGTGAAGGCCGAGTCCGATCAGATCGTGGCTGCGCTCCAGTCGAAGGGACTTGATGTGGAATACATCGTTCTGGACGATGAGGGCCATGGTTTCTCCAGAAAGGCAAACGAGATTCTCGTGTATCGCCGGATGCTGGAGTTTTTGCAGAAACATCAGGAGTCACCCGTCGCACAGGCTTAAGTTGAAGATTCCATCATTGACTGAGATATAGTGAGATGACCAAAACCGCCAGAGATCATTCTTGATCTTTGGCGGTTCTATCCGTGCGTCCAGATGTTGGTCGACATATATGATACATACGTTAGTTTGGAAGGCCGCTATCCTTGAGCGACCTGTCCAAATCTACTCATCCAGCAATGCAAGAATTGAATCGATGGACTGCTCCGCCCACTTTGCAAAAGGCAGGTCGGCTGCCCACGTCACTTGTCCTGTCGCTTTGGCTTCCCCCCACCACAAGATACGTTGATAGAGCAGATGCATGCTGAGACGTGTGCGGAAGTGTTCGCATTTCTCCTCATCTGCTGCACAGACCAGGTCCCGGTAGCAGCGAAGGAATTGTGCGGCCAGCTCTGGTTGCCCCTCACGAACATACCTGGTGGATATTTTGGTTAGGTCAGCTGTGCCGTCTCCGAAATAGGCCGTTGTAAAATCAAACAGACCACTAATCTGCCAACCTGAACGGTCGTCCACATGCTGAATCAGAATATTCTCGACCTTGAAGTCTCCCATGACAAAACTCGGAACAGCTTTGGAACGAAATGCCGGTTCAGCATTCTTGAATTGCTCGTCCACCCACTGAACATCGTCATCCGTAATCACCGAGTATTGCTCCGCATCATGTAACCAGTGGCGAATGGTTCCGTACAACCAGTCCAGATAATCGCCTGCAAAGGAAACAATCTGCTGCGCTACAGGATCATATTCCCCGGCGTCAGGCACCTTCCAGCGGTGCAGCTCAGCCAAAGTATGGGCAAGCATACAGGCGATCTCTTCCTGATCCTGCTGTGACAGTGAAGCCTGGAATGCTGGATCATACAGGTGATTTCCGGGCAGGCGCGGCATGATGGCATAACTCCAGCCTAGAAGTTCGGTATCTTCCTGTAATAAATAGGGGTCAGGGACAGGAATGGACGTATGTTTCGCCAGTTGTTCTACAAAGAACTTTTCTTCCTGTAACTGTCCTGCATATAGAGGATTGCCTTTCAGAATATACTCTCCACGGGAAGTTCGAATGAGCAAGGTCTGCCCCATAACCCCTTTATCCGTTCGTTGATAGTCTTCAAGGGTTCCCAGTTCAAGTTCATTCAGCGCGTCCTGCAATGAAATGGCAGCCACTTCGCTAAGTTGATTGGAACCAAAATAGATACGGGTTGTCATATGGCCGGACCCTCCTGAAGTTTAGTCCTCATTCTCTTCGTCAGACAGGTCATACCAATCCTCATCGACCAATCCACGGATGAAAGCTTCAAAATTCGGCGCAAGATATGTAATCTCATAATCATGTTCCTGATCCACATGAACGACACAGGGTTCGCCCTCAGGACCACAGAAGCGATAATCCAACATAACGACATCATGGCCAGCGGATGGACAATCACAGATCACAATCCCCAGGTCAGGGTATCCCCAATCCTCGATCATGAACCGACTCCCAAACTCTCCTCCAAGGGAATACATCTTGTCCCGGCCGATCCCCAAAATACTTGAAATCTCAATATGATCCACAGCCCAGGAGGTTGCTTCTTCGGTTGGGAACACCGTTCGTGTAGGGATTCCACCATTTTGGGTATGCATAAGCTGAATATAGGAGGCAGGGAGCTTGTAACCAAATTCGTGTTCAAGCGATACAATCATGTCTTCGTCAAAGGGGGCCGACACATGGTTATCCCGTGCATAATCACTCTGCTTCCAGAATGTCACTGGGTCGTACGTTCCTGAAGCAGCACGAAGATGGTTCAACGTGCCACGCTGCTCCCATGCTGTCACTTGCTCTTCATGGCGTTGTCGATCCCGTCGCATCTTCTCGGTAAAAGGTCGAATCTGACTTAGAAATTCAAGGGTTGATTCATCATGTGGCTGAAGTTCGTTAGCTCTCTCAAACGCCAATAGTGCTTGTTCATAGTCGGCGATATAACAGTACGCGTACCCTAAGCGATATTGCCAGAGCGGATCGTTTACCCCTTGTTCCTCGACAGACATTAGTTGTTGAATGGCTTCGCAGTAACGTGCGTCATTGTTATAGGCTCTGGCGAGTTGACCAATCAGATCATAATCCCGTTCTGAGACGGGGATACGCTCGATACGTTCAATAATGAGACTGAATTGGTCCTGCTCATGCCACAAGTTGATTTGTTCCAGCAGTTCTCTTTCCATGAATAGGCCTCATTTCGTTGGGAGGGATGTGAGTCTTTTACAAACTATCTTACAGGGTTAAGAGGCAAAAAAACACTCCCGCATGCAGATAGCCATGAAGGCATTCTATCAAAGGGAGTGCTTTAATGTGTGCTTATTTATATCGGGATACTTGATCAGAAGATTTTACAAATCGTCAAATCCGTTATCGTCACCAACTTTACCGTAGTTACGGGATTTGGCTTCGAAGAAGTCGGTTTTGGTTGCATTCAGTGCTTCATCGGAGAATGGTTTGATCCAAGGCATGCAGTTTACATCCACACCTTCATATGCTTTTTCCATACCCATCAGACGCAGACGTTTGTTGGCGATGTACTTGATGTAATCTTCCAGCTCGTTCAGGTCAATGCCGCGTACGTTGCTGAGCGTGTAATGTGCCCAGTTGGTTTCGAGCTCAACCGCACGATTAATGGTTGTGTATACATATTCCATGTTTTCAGGTGTGTTCAGTTCAGGGAAGTCCACCAGCAACTGTTTGTACACTTCAGCAAAGAAGTAACAGTGTTGATTTTCATCTCGCTGGATATAGGAAATCATCTGGCTGGTTGCCATCATTTTCTGGTCACGGGCCAGGTTGTAGAAGAAGGCAAATGTACTATAGAAGAAGATTCCTTCGAGTACCAGATCGGCCACCATGGCTTGGAAGAACGTCTGTGGAGACGGCTCGTCCCGGAAGTTCTGATAGATATCAGCGATGAAACGGTTGCGGTCGAGCAGCACCGGATCATGTTTCCAGTATTCAAAAATTTCCTTTTGCTCCCGATCAGATACGATGGAAGAGAGGACGTAGGAATACGATTGGTTATGAACAACTTCCTGCTGTCCAATAATGGCCGAGATCGCTTCGAGTGAAGAATCGGTAAAGTAACGTTTTACGTCACCCACAAACATCGTCTGCATGGAATCAAGTACCGCGAGCAGGGAGATGTTGATTTTGAATGTACGTTGTTCTTCCTCATCCAGTTGAGCAAACTGGGAAGCATCTTTGGACATGGGAATCTCGTCTGCAATCCAGTGGTTGAGCAGCAGTACTTTGTACAATTTGTACATATGTGGCATGCGAATGTCGTTCCAGTTCAGGATACCGGAGCATTCACCTTCAATAATACGGGTGGATTGGTTAGGGGCTTCGGTGTTAAAAATTTTCTGTACTTGCATCGTCCGTTCACTCCTTGAATGAATTTACACTGCATAACTACGATGACAGAACAACCTTCCGATCACTGTTATCCCCTGATTTTATTGATTCCCTCTTTTAAAGGGAAAATCCGGTGATAAAGGCGAACGCTCCGCTTCTTCAGCTTTGTTCTGTCCTCTTCGTTATCGTGTAATCATTAATTCTTTTATATATAATGTGGCATCTATATCAACATCTTGCGATGCTGTGATCGTGTTTTAGGCAAAAAAGAACCAGGGCAACGCCATTTTGCAATCAAAACAGGATGCCCTGGTGGTCATCGTGAATCTAGTCAATCTGCTCTATCAAGGATAAAACTTAGCTTGCGCAAGAATCGCATTCTTCAATGGTTAATGCCCGGCTACGAACGTAATACGTCGATTTCATGCCGGCTCTCCAGGCGTGCAAGTGCAGTTCCAGGAATTCCGTTGCTTTGATATCCGGACGAACATACAGGTTGAAGCTCTGTCCCTGATCGACGTGGCGTTGACGAGCAGCAGCCATATTAATGGAAGCATGTTGATCGACCATGAATGCTGTTTTGTAGTACCAGATCGTTTTTTCGGACAGATCAGGTGCCGGATTGGCAATCTTGTATGTCGTTTTCTCTTCATAGGACAACAGTTCGTAAAGTGGATCAATGCTGGCTGTTGAACCTGCAATGATGGACGTTGAACCATTTGGTGCAATGGCGAACATCCAAGCGTTACGGACACCGTTTTGCTGAACCTCTGCTTGCAGTTCTTTCCATTGTTCTGTTGTAACGAATTCGCCCACGCGCTCACCAGTTGTGTATTCCCGTTGGTCGAAGTATTTGCCTGTTTGCCAATCGGAACCTTGGAATTTCGGATAATGTCCTTTTTCCTTTGAAAGTTCCATGCTGGCTTTCACAAGCAGATAGTTAATTTTTTCATAGAGATTATCGTTATATGTGACGGCTTCTTCCGATTCCCAACGAATGCCTTCAAGAGCAAGCAGATGATGAAGTCCGAAGGTTCCCAGACCAACCGCACGGTATTGACTGTTGGTGTATTGGGCTTGCAGCACTTCAATGTTGTTGATATCGATAACGTTGTCCAGCATACGAACCTGAATCGGTACCAGACGTTCCAATACATCATGAGGTACAGCACGTGCCAAGTGAATCGAGTTCAGGTTGCAGACTACGAAATCGCCAGGTACTTTGGAAATCACGATGCGGGTTTGTCCATCCTTGGTTACGAGCTCTTCCTTTTCAACTACAGTCGCAGATTGGTTCTGCATGATTTCGGTACAAAGGTTGGAAGAGTATACCATGCCGTGTGCACTGTTCGGGTTCGAACGGTTAACGGTATCCCGGTAGAACATGTACGGCGTACCTGTTTCCAGTTGGGATTTCATCACACGTTTCATGATATCAATCGCCTGAACCGTGATACGGGACAACAGCGGGTGGTTGACCGCTTCCTCATATTTCTCGCGGAACGCGCCTGCGCCTACAGTTTCATCATAGAAATCTTCCAGTCCGAGTGCACGACCGTTCTCATCTTTCCAGCCCATCACTTTTTTCGTTTCGTGCGGGCAGAACAGACTCCACTCACCGCGGCTGGCTACTCGCTCCATGAACAGGTCAGGCAGACAGATGCCGTGGAATACGTCATGTGCACGCATCCGTTCGTCACCGTTGTTCAGCTTCAGATCAAGGAAGGCCAGAATGTCTTTGTGGAAGACGTCCAGATATACGGCAATGGCACCTTTACGTGTACCAAGCTGGTCTACGCTGACCGCTGTATTATTCAGTTGGCGAATCCAAGGGATTACACCGGAACTTGTGTTTTTGTGTCCACGGATATCCGATCCACGAGCTCTGACTTTACCAAGGTAAACGCCGATGCCGCCACCCATTTTGCTCAGACGGGCTACATCTGTATTGGAATCGAAGATACCTTCAAGTGAGTCGTCCACAGTATCAATGAAGCAGCTAGAGAGCTGTCCAGCCACTTTTTTGCCCGCATTGGACATCGTAGGTGTAGCTGCTGTCATATACATGTTGCTCATCGCCCAGTAAGCTTCCTTGACGAGTTCCATACGTTTCTCAGCAGGCTCCTGATGCATCAGGTACATCGCAATAACCATATAACGCTCTTGAGGCAACTCCATTACTTTTCCGTCAAAATCGTGAGCAAGGTAACGTTCTGCCAGTGTGAGCAAGCCGATATAATCGAAGAGCAGATCGTTGCGATAGTCAATGCACTCCGCAAGTTCATCAATCTGTTCTTTGGTGTAACATTCCAGCAATTCTTCACGGTAGATGCCTTTTTTCACGAGATCTACAAGAAGAGGATGGAATGCCCCATAAGGCTCGTCCGGGTAAGACTTGTATCTGCGGTTGGTAGCCGCTTTTTTGTACAGGGAAGTGAGCAGGGAGCGTGCCGCTGCAAATTTCCAGTTAGGCTCCTCTTTGGTTACCAGTTCCAGTGCGCTCATCATAAAAGCGTTGCTGATCTCGTCTCCGGTAACTTCATCACGGCGGAGTTTGCTGTTTACCCCGCGTACCAGACGTTCCTTGTCGAGCATGTCCAGTCCTTCCAGGATACGGTCGGCATACACCGAGATACGCATATCATCAAAGGCAAGCTGGCGGTTGTTCGGCTTGGTCACAACTTGTGGCATGAATATTCCTCGCTTTCGCATGTTTAAGAGATAAATTGGAGAAATTCTTTATATAAAGAATTGAGTGTCTTTCTTACGGTGAGAAAAAGAAATAGGGTTACGTTTTGCGGACTGAAACGGCGGCGACAAATCATCTCTTAGATCGCTCAACTTGAGCGCACAAAGCAGCACAATGCAGAACATGCTCATATAAAAAGCATTCTCCCGCCTCGCGGCTGAAAATGCCCATGGATGCTCTGGCTTCCTTGCTGTCTTGAAGGTTCAAGTATCGACAGAGAAGGGTGCTTATGTAAGCTTTTGTCTATATGCAGATGTGCCTGTAGTTTGAGGATACCGGATGCAGTCCAAACAGCCCCGTTAACCTCCATGTCAACTCTGTTTCGAGAAAGCGATTTACACCTACAGGGACGTGCCTTTGGAGGTGATTTCATCCTGTTTTTCGCGAGAATGCAGAAGGTGACTATTAGAAGCGGAGAAATCTAGCGTTACTACATTTTGTAGCTGTCAACATACTGTAACCCAACATATTGTGTTTGTAAAGTGGGCAGAACCAGTAAAACGTAATTCCGAGTATACCATTTAAGCGAGGAATCCGCAAAGGAAAAGGACTGGAAGATTTGAAGATTTATCAAAAAAAATTTTTGAACATTTTGAATGACGTGTTCACGTCAGTTTGAATTGTAACGCATTCAACTGGTAGAATAAAAGGAGTCAAATTTCGACTAAAATAAGCGGCAGCGGTTGTTCACGGGGCCCAGAGGAGGCGGAGCAAAATGGCAATAGCAGAAGTGACTGTCATTCCAATCGGAACGGGTACAACGAGTCTAAGCAGTTATGTGGCGGACATGCAAAAGGTATTGGAACATCAGCGGGGCATTACATATCAGTTGACTTCCATGAGCACCATTATTGAGGGACCGCTTAATGAGATCTTTACAGCAATTGCGGCTCTGCATGAAGCACCGTTTCTGTCAGGTGCCCAGCGTGTGTCCACATCCGTCAAAATTGACGACCGTCGTGACAAACCGGATGCCTCAAGTATACAGAAGTTACAATCGGTACAGGACAAACTGACGTCACTTCAGGCAAGACCCAATTAATTCCTAATATATATGGTTGGTTGTTAGTTATGTAAATACGCCACATCCTTTAATCGAATGTCCAAAAGACCAGTCTCTTCAAGAGCTGGCCTTTTTGTATGCTCATTTAACAGTTTAATCGGCAACTACCAATGAAGCTCCAATCAAAGTGGCGTTGATGTACCCACCGCTAATTCGTATGAAATCTTCATCGTAATTCGTAACATTTTTATTCAAATGTTTGGTGTACATACATACGGTTGATATACCCGTGAGATTTATTTATGACTTAAACGTGTTTGAACATAACTGACAGACCTTGAGAACTAATCCTGTATGTATGTTCAGAGAATAATCTGTGAAAAGAACAGCCCATTTTCGACCTGAGCCCGGTCCCATGTGTGATTGGTGCATATAGTGAACTGTACCTCAAATCAAAGGAGGGGTTTACATGAGTGGAGTAGTAGGTGGATACGGCGGCGCATGGACATCGACTGGCGCGATCTTGGTTCTCTTTATCTTGTTGGTCATTATTTCTAAAGCATTCCTGATCTAATAACCGGCTTGGACCCTAATATATTCGTAAAGGAGGGTTCTGCATGAGCAATGTAGTTGAAGGCGTAGGCTATGGCGGCTGGACATCAACCGGAGCAATCCTGGTTCTGTTCATTCTTCTCGTAATCATTACTAAATCATTCTGGGTATAATATGGCGAGCTCTGCCGGGCAACCGGTGGGGTTTTTTTCTAGAGGACAAGCATGGTGGAGAGCCAGGGAGAGGAGATAGCTTATGGTGAACGGAAGAATTGAATGGGATTTATGAAAGTGCAAGGACGGATTATTCTTGCGAAAAAAGAGATGGTTACTTAACGGCTAAACGCCCATTTTGTCGGAAGTAGGGCGATAGCCCGGTCCAGAGGTAGGCTGAATACATAGCTTAGGGGTGTAGGCAAATGTTAAGGAGGAATGAACAATGAGCGAAGTAAAACCGAATTCACCGAACGGACAGGGGCATGTATACGGACATATGGGAGGTTATGAGCATATGCAAGGATACCAATACACAGGTCATGAAATGCATGGGTATGGATATGGTTGTGGAACAATGCCAATGGGATATGGCTATGGATACGGACACCATGCCAATCAGGCTCCAATGATGCACGGTTATCAACAGGGTTGCGGCGTATCCTATGGGCATGGCGGCGGAAGCTGGGGTTCTATGGGTACGATCCTTGTACTGTTCATACTGCTGGTTATTATCTCCAAAACGATGTTCATCTAATTGGTTGCGAATGCAAGGAGACTTTCGCTGATCGTGGATCGTTAAGATAGGCGCTGACTCAAGTAGCAGATAAAAAAACCTGAGTTCAATGATGGGGCATAAGGGCATAACGTATCTATGAGTCAGAACGGGACAGCGTAGGATCTCATCCTGCGGTGTCCCTTTTTTACTTTGTGAATCGTTCTTTAACGAACTCCACAGGCTCTATTCCATGAATTTCTGACGTTTTAAGAGTTTAACGAATCGTAGACGTCTAATGAGCTGAATTTGGGCACATTTGGAGCCTATACTCATGAAGTGACATGGATTAACGTTGCTGGGATTTGTTAGATTTTACATACCGTAGAAATCCTCAATATAAGGTGTGCAGGATTCGTTAGCGTCTGGTGAGCCCGATAGGCGGAAGGAGAGACTGTTCAACTGAGGGAACGGGGTCTGACAGTGTGTAGACGGTGCTTGAAATGTGTATGTAGACATGGATAAACACCCGGAACCCAATTCCGGGTGCTTTGTGTATGTTTTCAATCTTCTCAAGAATAAGTGATATCCAAAACAACAAAAGCCCTACCTCTCTTTTGTCCTTGCGGCTCCGATGACCGCGCCAGTGTGAATGGGAACATCTTGTGAAACTCTGTACTACCGGGTTATTGTGATGCAGGTTCTTCAATCTTCATAGGTTGATTGTGCTTAATTCGCTGCGGTCGCAGCATGAAGAAAATATTCCGGGGTTTAAAGAAGACAGAAATCATATGAGGTTGTTTAATACAACTCTTATACTATACCACAGGTTGTAATTTATTGCAATAAAAAGGAAAGTACGAACAGAAAAACATGTTTTTCGGGTAGTCCTTCAAGACAATAGCTGAAATATTCGTTTGAAAATAAACAGAATTTTTTCAAACTATTTCTCAATTGAGGTAATCCTCTTCAAAAGATTCTGCGTAGGTTATAATAAGAGGGAAGAAACAGAAAGGGGCCCTCGCATGACTGAATCGATGGAGGACAGCAGGTTAATGCGACAGATTGCGGAACGTGATTCCTCCGCACTGGAGCTTTTATATGACCGTTATGAGCGAGCGGTGTATTCTTTTGCCTATCGGATCGTTGGCGATCCTATGACGGCCGAAGAGACCGTTCAGGAACTTTTTATGCGGGTCTGGAATAATGCTGAACGATACGATGCCTCACAGGGGAAGCTGACCACATGGATGTTTGCGATTACGCGCAACATAGCAGTGGACATGCTGAGGCGGAGATCGAAAGGGGCAGCGGCTACTTCAGTTGAACACGAGACACTGGCGGCCTATGCCGATGAGCATACGAATACGGAAGAAGAAGTGCAGCGTAAATGGGAAGGCACTCGGATTAAAGAGGCGTTGTCCCAACTGAATGGTGATCAGCAGCAAGTTATAGAATCGATTTATTATGCGGGATTAACCCAGCAGGAAGTATCCAGCCGATTCGGGATTCCGCTGGGTACAGTAAAGAGCCGTGTCAGGCTTGCCATGCGACAGCTCCAAAAGTTGCTGGCTGATGCTGAATTGCATCCGGACGCGGGAAGGGAGGGCATACATCCATGATAGAGCGACATGAGGAGTGGTCTGATCTGGCACCGATGTATGTGCTGGGCGGACTGGAAGCAGAGGAAGTGGCAGCGTTTGAAGCCCATATGGCAACTTGCGAAACTTGTCGCCAGGAGGTGAGGGAATTGCAGGAAGTGACTGGCTTCCTGCCACTTGCGGCGGAACCTGTAGCACCGCCGCCAGGCATGCGAGCACGCGTGCTGGGCAACGTGCTCGGACATGTGCAGGAGAGCGCCGAGGCGAAGCCGGCCGCTGCTCCTGCAGAACCTGAAGCACCCGTGGTGCTTCAGGAGGATCTTGCGCCGCAGCACGAACGTGCGGCGCAGCCCGGGCCAGGCCTGCCGCCGGTAACGGCGGTGCCTGCGGCCCGGGGAGAAGAGGCTGCCCAGGCACAGCCATGGCAGCCTCAAGGGCGCGCGCGTGCGCGCAGCAGCCGCGCCTGGCGCGTGGCCAGCGCCGGCCTTGCGGCAGCGGCGCTGGTGCTTGGCGTGTACGCGGCGCAGCTGCAGAGCCAGATCGACTCGCTGACGCAGCAAGCGGCGGGCTCGTCGGCTACACAAGAGCAATTGGTGCAGGTACAGGCGCAGAATGCGCAGCTGCAAGAGCAGCTGGCATCAGCGCTGGAACCTGCACAGGGCATGCAGACTGGCGAGGCAGTGAAGCTGAATCCTGCAACGCAGGATATTGTAGCTCAGGGTCTCGCAACCATCGTAATTGACAGCAAAGGCACTCACTTGGTTGTGCAGGCTGAGAACCTGCCGAATCTGGAAGGCAATGAGGCATTTCAGGTGTGGTTGATCAAGGGAGATACGCCTCAGAATGCGGGGACGTTCCTTAGTCGTGATGGGACGGGTGCGGTATACTACACATTGGATTCGGCCAACGACTATGACACGGTTGCGATCACGCTAGAACCGGATGCCATGGGGGATGAACCAAGGGGTACGATGATTCTGGCTGCCAAGATCAAAGGATAAATATAGGATATATCACCAAAGGCTGCTCCGGTTGTGGAGCAGCCTTTTTTGTGTTTTACAGATTACCACCAGAAGACGGGACAGGGCCAAATTTTTTGAAACGATTCGACAGTGGAGATCTTGGTATCCATCCATTGAATTTTATTAATTTTTTTTGGCGGTGCAACCGATAAACAAATAGAAGGAAATACCCTAATTTTCCCGCATATCAAGGGAGAACGGGTTTGCACATAGAGAGTGAGGGGTTCAGTTGGAAGCATACCGTTCATTTATCTTTCGCCTGATACGCAATTATCTGATCGGTTCACTGGCAGCTGTTTTTGTTGTTGGTACAGTGGTTATGGTATCTACATTACAAATACCCGATATTCAATTTGTTCGACTCATCGGCATTGTACTGATTTCAATCTTGTTCATGCTGGTTGCAGAGTTAATTACGCTGTGGGTGCAGCTTGGACCCATAAGACAATTTTTCACTTCCGAGCATCACGAGCGAGACGAATTGAACCATATGTACGAGAAAATTCATCGTTTCCCGGGGCAGACCATATATCGAATTATGGGTCCGCACATGCTTGGTTTTTCGATTCCGGCAGCGGGATTAACCATATGGATGATATCCACGGGGTGGCTTGAGTTCCCGTACGTGTACATAGTAGTGGCTGCCGCATGTGCATTTTTGATTGCCATCATGCATGCGCTCATTGAGTATTACCTGACGGTGAGGGCGATAAGACCCTTGTTACTTGAGGTCCGTCATCGAGGCAAAATCCAATACGGGATGGAGCCTTCACTGGGAGGACGTATCCTGGTATCGATCCAGCGTAAATTTCAGCTAAGTACATCACTCATCGGATTGTTCCCGTTATTTTTATTTTTCCTCGCTACCTCAATCCGGCTTCAGTATATGGACAGAGAATTTGCGAGAGAGTACATTCTGTGGGGGATTGTCATCGTTGTTCTTGGTGCTGGGTTTGCACTGGTGGGCAGCTGGCTGTTGATTCGGGATGTTCGTGATCCGGTTGCTGAATTGACACAGGAGATGAATCGAATTCAGGAGGGAGACCTCGGCAGAAGAGCTCCTGATCTGTATGCGGATGAATTTTCTGCACTGATCTCCGGCTTTAATATGATGATTAATCGGCTTGAGATGAGGCAGGAACGCAACCGGCAGTTGTTGCAAAGTTATTTTTCGATGCTGGCGGCGGCTTTGGACGCTCGAGATAAGTACACCGCAGGGCATTCCATGCGGGTGGCCGAGTATTCACTGATGATTGGCAAGCTGAGCGGAATGAATGAGGAACAGGCGGATTTATTGTACAAATCAGCTCTACTCCATGATATCGGGAAAATCGGCATACCGGACGAGGTACTGCTGAAGGATGGAAAACTGAGCGATGAAGAATTCGCGATTATTCGCACACATCCCGTGCAGGGAGAGAGCATTCTGTTACAGATAGAGCCTATTGATGCCATGGCGGACTTTCTGCCGGGTGTACGGTCTCACCATGAGAGATATGATGGCAAAGGATACCCGGATGGGATGGCTGGTGAAGATATTCCCCTTTTTGGCCGCATCATAGCAGTAGCGGATGCTTTTGATGCCATGACGTCGGATCGACCTTATCGGAATGGGATGAGTCACGAGAAAGCGCTAACGATTTTGGAAGAAGGAAAAGGGACCCAATGGGACCCCTATTTTGCAGGTTTGTTTATTGATGAATGGAGACGACAACAGCATCTTCAGAAACCATCGAAGTGAGGGATCAGTTGATCCCCTCTGTCCACTTCGATTCTTTTCTGCGTCTCCGGTGTAGAGCGAGGCCGGTTATGATGGTGAGAACACATTCGCCGAGTATGATGGCACCCAAGGCGTCATAGATCACATGTTGTTTGATCATAAGCGTGGATACGATAATGGTCGCTGCTCCTGCAGCCACCAACAGCTTAATGGGTTTGCGAATGCTTGGAACCGAGAGAACGGCACGCATAACCAGATAAGAGTGCAGAGAATGAATACTTGGAAAACAATTAAACGGGCGGTCCTGGCTGTAGAGCCATCCGAGAACAGATACGCCCAGGCCTGTACCCGTCAGTTCCGGGCGCGGTACCATGGTCTGAAAGTTGAAGTAGATGAGATAACAGATCCAGACACAGATATTCATGGATAACAAGACGCGATAATACGTCAGACGATCCTTGGCACACAGGTAGGCGAGCACACCGAATACAAATGGGTACCAACCCAAATATGGAATGGACATGGCGGGTACATAGGGAATGATCTGGTCAAGCGAGGAATTAAGTATTACGAACCCGCGTTCCGGACTATTAAGAATATCATAGAATAGCCCCATGACAGCCAATGACAACATCAAACTTAATGACAGCCAATAGGATTTACTTTTTAACAATTGCACAACAGCGTTCTCCTTTCATTCATGTTCCGACGAACATGCCCCTAGCAAATATCTATTTCTTTAGTTCAATCTATATAGTAGTTCAAATTTGAACAACAATATATTTTACTACGTTCCGCACACAAATTGAATCCTGATTTGTGTATTTTTGTGTACTTTTTTGACGAAGAAGGAATGCAGTAATTTCAATGGACATGATATGATAGAAACACATACGGACGATGGTAACAAGGCCAGTAAAGTCGGGACAACAGGAGTGAGTAAATGCAATTTTTGAAAATGTTCGTATTGAATATGGGGATGCTTATAACGATTGCCTATCTTGCCAGTGTGTTCTATAAATATATCGTCATACGTGCTTCTTCCCGAATGAAACAGATCGGTTCAGTGCTTGTCCTTGTTTTTGCAGGCTGGATCAGTACGGTTTTTGGATTTCAACTCACGGATGAAGTGGTATTTGACCTTCGTTATGTTCCTATAATTGTTGCCGTTCTAACGTACAGACAACCCTATAGTGTAATTATTGTGGGTGTAGGGATAGGTTTATCCAGGTTAACGTTTGGTATCACGGATGCTACGGTGGCAGCGGTAATTAATATGACTTTACTCGGTGTAATATGTGCGGGTTTAAATATATGGATGAGACGCAGCGATTTCAGACTGATCACAAAAGGCATCCTTGTTGTAATTATCGTCAATGTGGTCAATAGTGTGGGCATCGCTATCTTTGGCGTCATCCCGGCTACATATTTTTTCTCTCATATTATGCCTTACACGCTTCCGGCAGGTATTTTGTTAAGCCTTATGTTTGCGTTTATATTACGTGATTTTCAGAATGAACAGAACCGGATTTTGCTTATCCAAAGTACGAACCGGCTATTATCTGTGCAAAAGGAAGAGCTACAGAAAGCCCAGATTGTACTGGAGGATCGAGCGAAACAATTGATGATCGCCTCACAGTACAAATCCGAATTTCTCGCCAATATGTCACATGAGTTGCGTACACCATTGAACAGTGTTATTAACTTTGCCCAGATGATCAGCGAGAACGCGGACACGATGGACCCCGAGGATATTGTACGTTTCGCCACCATGATCGACCAATCCGGACAGGAACTGCTCACACTCATTAACGATATTTTGGATCTGTCCAAAGTGGAAGCGGGGCGACTGGATATAGTACTGGAGGATATCAGTGTGGCACAACTTACCGAAGATGCCATGAGCCACTTCCAACTGGTTGCCGAGAAAAAGGGTATTCAGTTGCAGATGGATAAGAAACCGGGACTGCCCGACACACTCTGGTCTGATCCCCAGCGGGTTCAACAGATTTTGCGGAATCTGATGTCGAATGCCATCAAGTTCACTCACCGAGGGAAGGTCACGCTGACTGTAAGTACCAAGCAGATGAAGAATGCAGGTATTCAGAATGGGTGGCTCGTTTTCTCCGTTCAGGATACCGGCATTGGTATTTCTGAGGACAAGCATCATTCCATATTTGAAGCATTTCAGCAGGCTGACGGGTCGATTAGTCGGAAATTTGGTGGTACCGGACTTGGTCTCTCGATCAGTCGGGATCTGGCGAGATTACTGGGAGGTTCGATTGAACTTGAGAGCGTTGAAGGCAAGGGAAGCACCTTCCATCTCTATCTTCCGTTGAACCGTGAAAAAATGAGTTGACAACCTCCGCGCCGTGAGTAGAATTTGGGATGACAACTAGCATCGACCGGCTTTTGAGACCCGGTCTAAGGAGTGTATCCCCATACAGAAGACGGTCAACGTTAACCCTCCCCCGTCAGCAAGCAAACCACGGCGCAAGGGTTCGACACAACGCACAAATTTATCAATTGCAACATGGGAGGGTGTACCGGCAATTATTTTACAGACATTGCTGGGAGGCCCGTTCTTAACCGGGTTTCTGCTATACCTTGGGGCCGGGTCGAGACATATCGGTTTTGTGCTCGCCATTACGACCTTCGTAAACATTGCCCAGATCGGAGCAGCTTACTGGATGCAACGTATTCGCAGTCGCAAACGTATGCTGCTTTTATTTGTGGGCACACATCGTATCTTATGGAGTGCGACGGGACTGATCCCGTTTATCTTCCCCAAAGAGTGGTGGGTAAGCGTATATATTGGTGTGTATACGGTTGCTTTTATATCGAATACGATCGGCGGCATGATCTGGACTTCACTGATTGGCGACATCGTACCTGCCAAGGTGAGAGGGCGTTACTTCGGAATTCGAAATACGATTCTGAATGCTCTTGGAAGCGTATGCTTATTCGCAGGTGGTATTGTATTGGACCGTTACCCCGGAGAAATAGGCTTTCTGATCCTGTTTATTCCGGTTTGGATCTGCGCTATTGCCAATACAGTCATTTATTTCTTTTATCCGGATGTACCATTCGAGCGTTCTACCGAAAAGGTTTTCTGGCGGATGTTTATCAAGCCGTTCCAGGATCGTTCATTCCTGAAAGCAACGCTGTTTCTGGCTGTCTGGTTATTGATCCAGACCTTGATTGTTCCGCTTTATTCCTATGTTATGCTTGATCTATTAAACATTAATTATCAGACCGTATCCCTGATCACAGTGGTCCAGACGCTGGTTATGATGGCAGGTTTCTATGTCTGGGGCAATCTGAATGCCAGGTTTAGCAACAAAACCCTCCTATTTTGGACATTACCGGTCATTGCACTCTCCTGTCTGTCGTGGGGATTAATGTCGTTTATGCCCGTATTGATTGCACTATTTCTATCTCATATCTTTCTTGGGATCGGGGTGGGTGGATTCAATCAGTTGGCATTTAACTTTACGATCGGAGACACCCCCAAAAGTGAAAGACCGATGTTTGTCGCCGTGTATTCGGCTCTGACGGGAGTGACTTCATTTCTTGGGCCGCTGCTCGGTGGCTGGTTGTATGAAAAGATGGAGAACTGGTCCGACGCGCTGGCCTGGATCTCAGCCTATGGATTTCAGGTGGGGGTTGGTGTAGTCATGCTCATTCTTACGTTTACCCTTGGACGTCGCGTACTGTTAAAATAGTAATGAACTATATACACTGGTATGAATTCAAAAAAGATGGCGAAGTGGAGGGATGTATTTGAATCGTCTCGAACGGAAAGCCATGGTGATTGGAGCCACGGGACTTGTAGGCGAATTGCTGGTTCATCATCTGCTGGAGCACTCGGCATACAGTCAGGTTCGCGTTCTGGTTAGACGTCCGCTTGAGCTGCAACATCCCAAATTGGAACAGCATGTGGTGAATTGGGAACAGTTGGAGAGCCAAGGCGAATTATTCGATGGAATCGATGATCTGTACTGCTGTTTGGGTACAACGATCAAAAAAGCAGGCAGTCAGGAAAATTTCCGTCAGGTGGATTATCATTACCCTGTTCGTGCGGCTATGCTTGCGAAGCAACATGGGGTACCCCAGATGCTGGTGATCTCCTCCATGGGCGCGAGTGCAGGTTCCCGGGTCTTTTACAGTCGGACCAAAGGGGAGATGGAGGATGCATTGTCTGATATCGGTTTTCAATCTTTGCATATCTTCCGTCCTTCCTTAATTCTGGGAGATCGAAATGAGAAGCGGTTAGGTGAACAGATGGCTGCTCATGCCATGAAGTTGCTGGATCGCTGGATGAAAGGCAGAGCAGACCAATACCGGGCAGTCCACGCCGCAACCATTGCACAGGCCATGACGAATATTGCACTGGTGCAAGCGATTGGAAATCATGTATACCCGAATGATGTCATTCATGTTCTTGGCGTGGACGGGGATAAGAACCTTTGAATGAATTGTTTACTTCATAGTGGCCAGTGAGGAGCGTTTCTCGCTGGAGGTAGATCGTGGTATAATAGGCAACAAAAATGAGTTCGAACCCTGACTCCTTGCGGTAGCAGGATAACGAACATGAAGGAGAACTCGTCCATGAAAAAACCAATCTCTACCGATCAGGCGCCAGGCGCCATTGGTCCATACAGTCAAGCCGTTGATGCAGGCGATTTCATCTACACGTCCGGACAGCTTGGCCTGAATCCCCAAACGGGAGAATTCGGTGCAGATGTACAGGAGCAGACACGTCTGTCCCTGAGCAATGTGAAGGCTATTCTTGAAGCAGCAGGCACAAGCATGGATAAAATCGTGAAAACGACGGTGTTCCTGAAGGACATGAATGACTTTGTTCCTGTGAATGAAGTGTACAGCACGTTCTTTGAACAGCCATATCCTGCACGCAGTGCAGTGGAAGTGGCACGTTTGCCAAAAGACGCACTAGTGGAGATTGAAGTTATTGCCCTGAAATAGGACAGTCCTCATTCACGCCGGTATATATAAAAAGCCGATTTCAGGTCGAATGAAAATGACCAGAATCGGCTTTTTGCTTTATGTTTTTGCGTTAGAATGGCAGTCGCTCAATCGCGATCCTGATTACGGGCGAAGAACAGCCATATCGCGTAGATTGCCAGTACGATCGCAATGATGATTGCCGTATAATATACGGAAGTGACATCCTTTTGTTTAAGGGCGATGGCGATGTACGCCCACGTGAATACCAGTGGATATACACTATCCCGATAACGGAAGCTAACGAGTACAGCCAGCACCATTCCCACAATGAGCATAATGATCGTCCAGGTCGGTTCGCTGAGACCAAAACCATCCCAGCCGATTTTATATAACAGCACAGCAGTATTGATGATCGTAGCCACGCTAACCCATCCCAGATAGATGCTGAATGGCAGCTTCACAAGCCAGATCTCAGCAGTGGTCGGAACAGTAATGGTACGTGTTTTTACATACAACACGATCAGAGACAACAGAAGCAGTACAATAATCAGTAAAGCGAGACCGATCTGCAAGTTTTGAAAAGCGAAAATCCAGGCTACGTTAAAGGCACAGCTTGCCAGGAACCAATACCCGAGACGAGTGATGGAGTTCCTTTTCCACGAAGCAGGCACGAACTGATAGATCACAAAGCCTGCAAGCAGCAAGTAGATCAAACCCCATATAGCAAAGGCATAGCCAGAAGGTGTGAGTAGCACAGGGTACATATCCGATACTTCCTTGTTGGTTCTGCCCCCGATCGGCAGAGCGTTGGAAAGATAGTTCACGATAATTACAGCGATAAAACCAATCGCGTTTAACCACTTGTACGGATTGTTACGTGACATGGTGTTTCCTCCTTGGTTTGACGAATGAATGAACCACGGGTCAGTCTACAATGAATATACCCAGTTCTTGCACATTCTAATAACAGCCGCAAAAAATTCACAAGTTGATCTTACGGATCCTTGTGCTCTGACGTTATGCTGGAACGGCACTCTGTCCCAATGTACGCGAAACGGAGCAGAAATATGTCCATGCTCAGGATGTCCCATTTAGAAGTGGAGGAAGAGAATGCTTACACGAGAAACGATGGAGAGACAGCAAACCTGGTTCTATGTCATTGCACTATTATTAGGAGCAGTGATAGGGCTGAGTTTACCGGCATGGGGGAATGTTTTACACTACACTGTGTCCCCTGTACTTGCTGTTCTGTTATATAGCATGTTTGTACAGATTCCTTTTTTACAGTTAAAAGAGTCCTGGTCGAATCTTCGATTCATGGGCGCGTTACTGGCGGCTAATTTTATCGTTGTACCTGTAGTCGTATGGTTGCTTACACTGGCCTTTCCGCAATCACCAGGCGTTCTGATCGGAGTGTATCTGGTACTGTTAACCCCCTGTATTGATTACGTCATTGTGTTCACACAGCTCGGCAGGGGCAATGAGAAACTGATGCTGGCCGCAACCCCCCTTTTATTTGTTATACAAATGATCCTGTTGCCGTTTTACTTATGGGTTTTGATGGGTGCTGAGGTGGCGCAGGTCATGCAGATAGGGCCGTTCGTGGAGGCTTTTCTGTTCCTGATTGTTATTCCGCTGTTGCTCGCTGTCGTTACACAGGTTCTCTCCAGAGGTAAAGTGAGCGGTGAGCGGGTCATGAATGCGACGGCGTGGCTGCCGGTTCCGATGATGGCACTCGCGCTGATCGTGGTTGTCGCTTCCCAGATCGGTAAAGTCTACAATGATATGGCGATCATCGTGAATGTGATCCCGATCTATGTTGCTTTTCTAATCATTATGCCTTGGATATCTCGGCTTATTGCTACTTGGTTTGGATTGAATCCAGGCGCAGGACGAGCGTTGATATTCAGTTCAGCTACACGGAATTCGCTGGTCGTTCTGCCACTGGCCCTGGCACTCCCGCCGGAATGGGCAACCATGGCTGCTGCTGTTATTGTTACACAGACGATGGTGGAGCTTGCAGGGGAGTTAATCTACATTCGTCTTGTCCCCGCGGTGATCTTACGGGATCGGTGAGCAGAAAGAGCGAAACCGTCGTTATGAAATAAGTGATTCTCTGTTAAAAGTAAAATACAAAAGAGTACTCCCGACTGGTCATAGGGGAGTACTCTTTTTAACTCAAATAAATTTTGAACCGGTACCCGTTAAGTACCGGCCTCCAATAATGTTTTACGATATTCCGCTGGCGTGATGCCCTCCATTTTTTTGAACACTTTGCTGAAATACTTTTCATCCTGGAATCCAACCATCTCCGCAATTTTGGCGACTCGCAGGGAGGGGTTTTGCAGTAGCAGCTTCGCGTTATTGATTCGCAATTTGCCGAGATATTCCGACCAGTTCAGGCCAAATTGCTGTTTGAATTTTCGGGAAATATACTCCCGGCTCAGATAGAAACGCGCGGCAATCTGCTGCAAGGACAGGTCCTCCTGATAATGGGCGTCCATATATCGTGCAATCTCACTCATGGGATCAGGATTGGCGTGGTGATGTGCGGTGAGCGCTTTTCCTGCGGCAAGCAGTCGTTGCTCCAACAAGGAACGAAGCAGGGGATAGGATAACAACCCTTCAGCGTCAAATGGTAACTCGGCAAAGGGAATAGATTGTTCCTCCGTCACTTCTTCCTCTTTGAATGACGAACCTGCCGTATCATCAAGCCAGCGGCTCAGCATCCATTCCAGCTCATCGATCCATTGCTGGATCTGCTCGGCACTGACAACCTCAAGATCAGTAATTGGGTCAAGCCATTCGGCAACCGCAGCAGATACACTGGAAGCCCGCAAGCTCATGGCTGCCATCCGCATAGGTTCTTCATAGGCGGTCAAGCGCCTGATTTTATTCCCATTGGATGATTCCAGGGAAGCATGAATTCGCTGTTTGGTATGCACAGCATTGCGTCGCCACAGCCTTGAACTTGCCTCCATATAGGCTGCTGAGATGCCGCCAGGATATGAGTCACAGGTGGAGATGCCGAAATGAAGCTGGCGCTGAATCGTCTGCTCCAATCCATGATTGACCTTGTCCAGAATAGGCTGCAATGAAGTGGGGGGACCCCAATGCAGCAGAACGATCTCATCGGGCTGATCCAACTGGCGAAACATGACGCCTTCGTCTGGGGTGGATAACATCTCAGCGCAGATATTGAGCACCGAGAACACAAGCAGGTCGGGTTGACTGCGATACTTTGCCAGACAACCTGCATCCAGATGGGACAGGCTGGTGACAGCGACGCTACAGACAGGGATTATACCCGGGAGATACAACTCATCCTGCAATCGCTGCAGATGAGAGGGGCCATTGCCTCTTCCGACGGCAAGTTCGGTTAACAGACGATCCTGATAGTGGGGGCGCATTCGATTAACGACAATGGATTGTTTGGTGGATTGCAACCGAACAGCATCCTCCTCTTCCCAAGCTGTAACGGCCTTCAATAGAGATGCATTCAGCTCATCTGCTTCCACAGGTTTTAGCAGGTAGTCCATACCACCGTGCCTGATGGCATGCCTCACGAGTTCAAAATCATCATATCCGCTAATAACCAGCACCTTGCTGTGTGGGGTATGAACGGATATCCATTCGAGCAACGCCATACCGTCCTTGCCTGGCATACGCATGTCACTGAGAATGATTTGAGGTTGATGTGCCGTGATGGAGGCAATGGCTTCATCCCCGTCTGCCGCTTCAATTATTGTATCAATACCAAAGTCTTTCCAATGACCAAGCAACCTTATGGCATCGCGGACATGTTTTTCATCATCTACAAGCAGTGCCTTCATGTTGTTCACTCTCCCGCGTATAGTATAACCCTGATCTTCACACCATTGGGTTCCCGATTGCTGACCTCAAGTCTGGCTGAGTGACCGGGATGTGAGTTCAATTGAAGTCTGCGCATCACATTTCGTAGACCAATGGACTCTGACTCATCGGATTCTTGCGTGGCTAACCCGGTTGATATGTGATTTGGATGGAGCCATCCCCGAATCTCCAGTAATTTATCTTCTGGTATGGAGGGTCCGTTATTATTCAGTTCGATTTCAATCCAATGATCATTGATCCGACGGCTGGATAGAGAGATGTGACCTTTACCTGGCTGAATATCTGCCCCATGTTTAAAATAGTTCTCAATTAAAGGTTGTAACGTCATTCTCGGCATTTCGACAGACAGGGTATCTTCGGCAAAATCCAAATCCACCTCAAGGCGGTCACCGAACCGCTCCTGCTGAAGTTCCAGATATAACCGGGCATGCTCTGCTTCCTCGCGTAAGGTCACGCCGGTCTGATCCCGCATGCTGTAGCGCAGCATTTTGGATAGGGAGGAAAGTAGTGTATACGCCCGTTGTCCTTGCTGTTGAAGGGCAAGTGTACCGATGGATTGCAATGTATTATACAGAAAATGCGGATGAATTTGCGCTTGCAACGCTTTGAGTTGATTCGTCTTATTGGCAATTTCAAGCCGATATTCCCGCAAAATAAGATTATTTACTGTATCCATCATATCCCGGAAATGACGAGCAAGCACCCCGAATTCATCTCGGCTGGATAGGTGGATATCCACATGCAGACGCCCGGCTTGGATCTGGTTCATATACCGCATGAGCTGCTTGAGCGGACCGGTGATTCGGATGGAGATGAACAAGGTTGCGACAATGACCAATACAAGTGCTGCGATGGCAATCATTGCGTTATTCCACGTGAGTGTGGTCGCTCTGGCGTATAACGTCTCATTCGGAATCTGTTTGACGATGGTCCAGTCCGCGTACGTGCTGCCAAGCTGCTGGTACACATACATGGAACGATCCTGTTCAAAATGTCCTGCGACATTCTGGGCTGTACCCGCGTTATTTCGTGCGATATTCAGCTCACTAGCTGTTTCCTCTCGCAGTGAATCGGTATGATTGACCTCGGAACGTCCCTGGTAGATGATCTGATTCTGACCGTCCACAACATAGATCTGTTCCTTAGCCGGATCATACAGTCTGCCGCAGATGGCTGCAATGGTATTCATATTCAGATCAATGGCGAGAACACCCAGACGCTCGGTGGACGGAATATCCTTGATTACCCGATGCAAGGTAATGACTGTTCTTGCAGGATCATCAGGGGAGGCGGCCTTGAATCCGTACGTGTGACTCATATGTGCCGATTCCACCCAAATGTCCGGGCTGTCACCGCCTGTTTTTCCATGAAGCGATCCGGAATAGGCCTGTTTGCGTTCCTCCCGCTTCGGAAAGGGATTCGTAATTAAGGTGGATTGATTGGCAGCAAAAGAGTGCAAATACAGCTGAAAAACATCCGGCACAGCCGCACGGATGGTCTGCAAAGTAGTGTACACTTCAGCCACTGCACGATAATCACCAGGAATCTTCGCCAAGTTACGCAGGAAGTTTGGGTCGTTATACACAGCAAGCGACGCTCTGGCCACGTTATCCACATAGTTATTGAGATTCGTGGACGCTTGGTAGATCAGGCGTTTGTTCTCTTCAACAGCCTGTTCCCGCAGGGCAGTTTTGGTCTGGATAAATGTCATGCTGATCGACGCAAGCAGCGGAAGCGTGGTAGCGATGAGCATAAAGGCAATCAATTTGGTGCGTATACTGTAGTATTTGGACATCGGTCCACCCCTTCTGGTTGCAGGTTAAAGATAGGACAATATTTTACCCCCAACTGTTCACGAGGGTCGGTGTTTCCCTCAGCGATATTGGAGTTTAATAGAGAAAGAGACCAATTTCATCCATCTATAGAAGGGGAGAACGATATGAAGCATCGCAAATCTTCACAGCTGTTACAGCAGCTCGTGTTCGTGGGTCCCTCCATCGTGTTTTTTATTCTCATCATCGTGGTCCCTTTCCTGCTTGGCATGGTGTACTCCTTCACGGATTGGAACGGGGTATCCGAGAACATTAATTGGGTAGGGTTCGATAACTTCGTACATGTTTTTGCGAATGATCCCAAGTTCCAAACGGCGTTTTGGTTTACGGTGCGCTTCACCGTGGTTGGTGTGGTACTAACCAATGTAATTGGCTTTTTCCTGGCCTATTTCCTGACCAAACCGCTCAAGACGAGAAACATTCTGCGTACGATCTTTTTCATGCCTAACGTGATCGGTGGGTTGTTGCTCGGCTTTATCTGGCAGTTCATATTTGTGAAAGGGTTTTCAGCAGTAGGCGATGTAACAGGCTGGTCCTTCTTCAACCTTCCTTGGCTGGGAGACGAACCAACCGCCTTCTGGGGAATCGTGATTGTGTTTGTATGGCAGACCGCAGGATATCTGATGGTTATCTACATCTCATCTCTGACGAATGTATCCCCTGATCTGCTGGAAGCTGCCGAGATTGATGGCGCAAGTCGCTGGCAGGTACTGCGGAGCATCATTCTTCCGCTCATTATGCCAGGTGTAACAATCTGTCTGTTCCTGGCGATCTCCTGGTCGTTCAAAATGTTCGATCTCAATCTGTCGCTGACCAAAGGTGGACCATTCGGATCAACAGAGTCGGTTGCACTCAATATTTACAATGAAGCCTTTGTGAACAACAGATATGGCATCGGAACGGCCAAAGCACTCGTGTTCTTCGTAATCGTTGCCATCATCACCATGATTCAGGTACGTCTGACGAAGAGCAAGGAGGTAGAAGCCTAATGGAGACGACGAAAAATTACCGCTTCAGTACCATTCTAACCGAGATTATCATGGTACTCATTGGACTTTTATTCCTGGTTCCGTTTTACTTCCTGTTTGTGAACTCGGTTAAAACCTTCGGTGACCTGCTCACTAATTCGGCTGCATGGCCGGAGGTATTCCAATGGGGCAACTATGCGAACGCCTGGGAGAAAATTAACTTCCCGTCTGCGCTGATGAACTCGCTCATCGTTACCGTAGTCAGCAATCTGTTGCTAGTGCTGATCAGTTCCATGGCCGCGTACCGAATGGTTCGCAGCGATACCCGGTTCAACCGGATTTTGTTCGGCATGTTCATTGCCGCCATGGTGATTCCGTTCCAGTCTATCATGATTCCACTTGTTACGGTAACCAGTAATCTCGGGCTAATCGATAGCCTTGGGGGACTTATCATCTGTTATCTCGGTTTCGGGGCACCGATGTCTGTCTTCCTGTTCCACGGATTCGTGAAATCCGTCCCACTGGAGATTGAGGAAGCGGCTCGGGTGGATGGAAGTTCTGCCTACGGGGTGTTCTTCCGAATCGTATTTCCACTAATGAAACCGATGTATGTAACCGTCATCATTCTGAACACACTCTGGATCTGGAATGATTATCTACTCCCGTCCCTGATCCTGCAAAGCTCCAACCTGCGTACGATCCCGATCGCGACTTTTGCACTCTTCGGGCAATATACGAAGCAATGGGATCTGGCCTTGCCGGCCCTTGTGCTGGGCATCATGCCGATTATCATCTTTTTCCTGCTGATGCAGAAGTATATCATTCAGGGGATTACCGCTGGATCAGTTAAAGGGTGAGTGCGAGGGCAGGGTCGCCGGCGGGCTCAAGTTGCGCTTTCGGTCGCTGTTGCTCCTCGGTGGCCAGAATGTATTAGGGCAAGGAAGCCACCGAGTTTCAAAGGCGAACGCTCCGCTCCTGCAACGCATTCTTGATCCCTTTGCTCCCACCTCGCATGGAGGTGTGCAAAGGGAAGTCATGCCCGCATAGCTTGGGCATGACTTCTGGGGAAGAGAGTAATAAAGAAAAGAGCTCCTTCAAGAGATGACCAAGAAAGAAAAGATTTAAAGACCATATTGGTAAGACAGAGAAGGAGCGAGGGCAGGGTCGCCGGCGGGCTCAAGTTGCGCTTTCGGTCGCTGTTGCTCCTCGGTGGCCAGAATGTATTAGGGCAAGGAAGCCACCGAGGTTCAAAGGCGAACGCTCCGCTCCTGCAACGCATTCTTGATCCCTTCGCTCCCACCTCGCATGGAGGTGTGCAAAGGGAAGTCATGCCCGCTTAGCTTGGGCATGACTTCTGGGGAAGAGAGTAATAAAGAAAAGAGCTCCTTCAAGAGATGACCAAGAAAGAAAAGATTTAAAGACCATATTGGTAAGACAGAGAAGGAGCGAGGGCAGGGTCGCCGGCGGGCTCAAGTTGCGCTTTCGGTCGCTGTTGCTCCTCGGTGGCCAGAATGTATTAGGGCAAGGAAGCCACCGAGGTTCAAAGGCGAACGCTCCGCTCCTGCAACGCATTCTTGATCCCTTTGCTCCCACCTCGCATGGAGGTGTGCAAAGGGAAGTCATGCCCGCATAGCTTGGGCATGATTTCTGGGGAAGAGAGCAATAAAGAGAAATGACCAAGAAAGAAGCGTGTATAGCCAGGAACTTTTTGTACAGAGTGATGGTATGCTCCTTTTTCAAAGCGCTAACGAATCCACCGCATCTTAATAGGTGGATAATCAAGGAATACAAACTTTAACGAATCTCAGGAACGTTATTCAGGTGAAAAACGGCGTCAGAGCCTTAAAATTCGACCAAATCGACGAAATAACGTCGCTGTGATTCGTTAGAATGTGAGCCTGTGCAAATAGGTGCGAATAACGTGCGCTCGGTTCGTTAGAATGAAAACACGCTTCAGGGGAAGGTTATTCTGTCATCGGAGTGCCAGTGTAAATATGCATTAGTGGAACTGTTATACTGAAACTACTATAGGGAGAGTGTATGTATGAAAAGAATGACGAAGTTGACGTTGCTTATGCTGATTGCTTTTTCGGTAATGCTCGCGGGATGTGGCAATGGGGACAAGAGTGGCAGTCCGGTCAACACGGATGCTCAAGGTGGTAGCGAAGCTGCTGCCGGGGACAAAACTATTAAAATCTTCCAATTCAAAGTTGAGATTGCGGAAGCGCTTAATCGTCTCAAAGCGGAGTACGAATCCTCACATCCAGGCGTTAAACTGGACATTCAAACCGTAGGTGGTGGTAGTGATTACGGTGCTGCATTGAAAGCCAAGTTTGCCGCAGGCGAACAACCGGACATTTTCAACGTAGGTGGATATCGTGAACTGGATACATGGCTTGAATATCTGGAAGATCTGTCTGGAGAATCATGGGCCAAAGATGCGCTCGAAGTAGCTAAAGAGCCAATGACCAAAGACGGCAAGCTCTATGGACAGCCGCTCGCGCTGGAAGGTTATGGTTTCATTTATAACAAAGACCTCTTCCAAAAAGCGGGTATTACCGAAATTCCAACGACACTGGAACAGTTGGATCAAGCTGCACAGAAACTTCAAGCCGCAGGCATTACCCCGTTCTCGAACGGATATCAGGAGTGGTGGGTGCTGGGCAATCATAACGTAAACGTGGCATTTGCCAATCAGGCAGATCCGGTGAAATTCATCCAGGGATTGAACGAAAGCACGGAGAAAATCCCTGGCAATCAGGTGTTCAACGACTGGATTAACTTGCTCGACTTAACGCTGAAATATAGCAATAAAAACCCGCTGACAACCGACTACAATACGCAAGTTACGTTGTTTGCGAGTGGAGAAGCCGCGATGATGCAGCAAGGGAACTGGACTCAAGTACAGATCGATGGAATTGATCCCGATCTGAATCTGGGTATCCTGCCAATGCCAATTAACAATGAACCCAATGACAAATTGTTTGTCGGCGTACCGAACTACTGGGTGGTAAATAAGAATTCCCAAGTGAAACCGGAAGCAAAAGAATTCCTGGAGTGGCTCGTAACTTCGGACATCGGGAAACAATACATGACGAAAGAATTCAAGTTCATTCCGGCGTTCAGTTCCATCACGGCATCCGAGGAAGATCTGGGTGACCTCGCCACAGAGATCATGAAGTATAGCCAGGAAAATAAAACCCTCAGCTGGAACTTCAACCGTTTCCCTGAAGGCGTTCCACAAGAGTATGGCAGCACGATTCAGGCTTACGTTGCAGGCAAATCGGATAAAGCCGGATTGCTTGATGCATTACAACAGAACTGGGATAGTCTGAAAAAATAACAGGTCCCATCCACTCGATTAATAAATGTGGGAATAAGAAAAAACATAAAAAAGGTGACTCCGGATGAATTGGAGTCACCTTTTTTGATGTGAAAATTCCCAGTTAAAAAGTGCAAATATGAAGTAACAGATTGACTAATACAGATGGTGGAGGTGTTTGTATGATGTCTACAACCTGTTGTTAGTACACGGCGTGGCAACAAATAGCCGAATTTTAAATATTTGTAATTTTTAGATTGACAGTTCCATGTTATATCCATATTATAGAAAAATATAACAGATAGTTAAGAATTTTGAATTGGAGGTGAAGTTCTTTATGAGAGATATTGTATTTCTGTGTGACAAGCGAATGAACACCAAAACGGGGTTTCTCGAAGCGTTGTCCAACATATCGGATACAACCAACATTTTGTTAGTAGAGAAGGGATATGAACAATTTTATTCTTTACCAGAAGGGTTGTTCAGTGCTGTGTTCGAAGTGGAGGATATTACTCGGATTGATCAGGTGGAAGAGGTTTTTGAGCGCATTTTGGATGAATATGATGTGGAGCGCGTCATTGCCCCGACCGAAAATGTGGTAGAGACCGGTGGGTATCTCAGATCACGTTTTGGCATACCTGGTATTCAAAAGAATCAGGCCGAGACGGTTCGGAACAAATGGATCATGAAGGAAACATTGCGGCAGGCGGGAATCCACACGTCACAGACGCGTATTGCGTCCAATGCAGTACAGATCAGAAAGATTGTCGCAGGCATTGGTTTTCCCATCATTATCAAACCGATTAGCGGCTGGGCGACGATCATGACGTACAAGCTCAATAATCAAGAGGAGCTTGAGAAGTATATCAGCCAATCCTGGAATCGGGAATCAGTGCTCATTGAGGAATTCATTACGGGTAGGGAGTTCCATATTGATTCGATCGTTTCAGAAGGTGAGCTTGTATTTTCCTCCGTCTCTGAATATTTGTTTAATTGTCTTGAGATTGTCCAGAATGATCGCCCTTCCGGCACGATCTGTTATCCCGCTAACACACATTATGAATATGTGGAACGGATGCAGTCGTTCAATGAAGAGATCATACGGACACTCGGAATACGTAACAGTGTGTTCCATGCAGAGGTATTCCTTCTGCCGAATTGGGAGATCTGCTTTGGAGAGATTGGAGCACGCATTGGAGGCATTGTCATCATTCCGCCTATGGTGTTGAATTCCCATCAGGTGAACTTGTTTGATGCAGCCATTCAAACAGAACTTGGAATATATGAAGCTCCAGCCTTGGTTAATACAGGCAAGTACACAGGTGCGGTTAACTTCCCATCTGCTGTAGGCAAGATCGAAAGTATCTCATCCGCAGAAGATTTCAAATCGATGGAAGGACTCATTGATATTCGAATTAACTATACATCGGGTCAGTCCATTTCAGGTGGTCGAGATACGATGTCCCGATCCGGATATGCCATTGTGGAAGGTCCAGATATCGAATTCGTTAGAAAACAACTTCTAGAACTACATGACAAGTTTGTCCTGGTTCACCAATAAAACCATTCTAGGAGGGCTTTGGGTTGTTGCTAGATAACGCTGATGTGAAGAGACTGGGTAGTCATGATTGGAGAAAGCAGGAATTTGAGCATTTTGAGAAGGACATGACTGGTGATAATCCACGGTTTCCCTGCATATTTGGTTCCATGGGACTTAACCGTAATGAGCTACGTTTCTCCTTTTTTGATGATGTGAATGACCATTCCATAGAAGAACTGGGAAAGGCATTGAGAGAATACGTGGAACAGGCAAGGAGCTTTGGAAACTACACCTCCATGGTCACGTTCTTTAATATTGATAAGGATCTATCCATCGATGAATATCAGCATACATTTTGGTCCATCCTGACCCGGCTGCACACCATTGACTTGAAAGAATGGCCAGAGTTCATACCGAATGAAGAGAAGGATCCCTTGTGGGAATTTTGCTTTCATGGGGAACCCATTTTTGTCGTTTGTAACACACCAGCACATGAGGTCAGAAGGAGCAGACGTGCCAATACATACATGATTACCTTTCAACCCCGATGGGTCTTTGATTCGATTGGCTTGGGAACACCAAAAGGAGATAAATCCAAGGATTTGGTGCGAAGCTTGCTTCGGCAATACGATGCAATTGATCCATTCCCTCATCTAGGGATCTATGGGGATCCGAATAATCGAGAGTGGCTGCAATATTTTATTCCAGATACCAACGAAGTTTCCGCTACAGCGCAATGCCCATTTCATCATATGAGGAGGAATACTATGAGTTCAGTTCAATATATCAAAGGGTCTGACGTAACACTTGAAGAAGCTGTAATGCAATTGCTGCCTGTAACCGGTTCGGTAGAGGTACAAAGAGATACACCATTCAGGGAGCACAAATCCCATACCCATCCTACAGACGAAACACTTTTGATTATAAATGGAGATATTACCTTCTTCACTGAAGAAGGAGAACTGCATTGCACGCCTGGTGACCGCATTCTGCTTCCGGCTAATACGGTGCATTCCTCCAAAGCCGGGGAGAATGGAACGTTGTACATTATCGCTTTGGAGTTTGTGGAGCAGCCGAAAGAAGAGGTTCTGGCATGACTCGTTCCTCCGTTGGTTTGCTTATGAGAAAAGGTTTTTCCCTGCACGGGGATCATATTGAAGCCCTGGGGAGAATTTTCGAAGAGGTCCATTTATGGACCTCTGTTTCTGGATATGAACAAGATCCGCGCTTTCGGTCTGTTCAGCATATTCCCAAGTACGAGAATGTGGAAGAAATGATCTTGCAGGCTAGACAATTAGGCGTTCCGTTTTTCATTACCTGGCAGGAAACGGATATTGTACTGAATGCGAGACTGAATGAAGGGCTGGGAAGACAGGATATTCCTGTCCAAGCGGCCGAAATTGCCAGAGACAAGTCCAGACAGCGTCAGTTCTTGAAACAGGAGGACGTGGCCTGTCCTGAATTTTATGCTGTAAATACGTTGGATGAGGCTGTTTCAGCGGCGGCAAGTGTAGGCTATCCGGTTATTATTAAACCCACATTGGCCGCATCCAGCAGCCATGTTGCGCTCGTTCATTCGTATCCCGAATTGAAGGAGGCCTTCGATAGTATCTCGCAACTTGCCATTTCGCAATCGGGGCTATATTTTGACGAGGAATGTCCTGCAATAGCGCTGATTGAAGAGTTCCTGCCCGGGGAAGAGATTACGCTGGATGGCGTAGTTGTGAATGGACGGTTTTATCTGGGGGGAGTCCATAACAAGCTCAGAATGCCAGGTCCTTACTTTGAAGAGGACGAATATACGCTACCTTTTCAGGGAGAATCCAATGTGGAACAAGAACTTTGCGAGATGGCTCAGCAAATATGCACAGGTCTGAAACTTGTAAATGGGCTGTTTAACGTTGAAGCCAGGCAGAACGCCAACGATGAGTATAAAGTGGTGGAGTTCAGCTGCCGTATCAGTGGTGGGCATGTCTATCGTAATATTCGCGATGTGTACGGCACAGATCTGGTGACCGCCCATGCTTGTGGTCTTCAGGGGGAGGAGAAGTTGGCTGCCCATTTTGCGAAAAGAACGGCTCCCAAGTGCGCAACCTGTATCAAGTTTGTGTACCGTGATGGCAAGGTGTTGAATAATGCCAGCGGTGAGGCAGCAGACGATGTGAGGTACCGGGCGTATTATCCGGTTGCTGCCAAAGGTAGAGTGGTCCATTCTGCTCCGAAGGGATTCGATATTACAGGTCTGCTGTCTGTACGTACCAAATATCAGGGTCCTGAGGACATCGAATCGGTAAAACAAGCCGCAAGATTGCTGGAACAAAAGCTGGATTTGCAAGTTGCTGAGGTGAGACAGCTTCAATGATACAGACTATTTTATTCATCCTCTTCCTGTCCATTACCTTATGTGGAGATACCATTCTAAACATTACCCTGATCTGGTCGGTACTGGAGCAGGGTGGGTCGATTACTCATCTGAGTATTATTATTACGATCATGAGTTTGGTACCTATCTTATTGCAAAAGTATAGCTTTTTCCTCAAAACTGCACTTAAAGAACGACCCTTGCTGATTTTCAGCTTAGCACGCATCCTGGGTATTGTGTTTCTGCTTGTGTTTTTAATTCAATTTGCCGGCAATACCAATGTGTATGGCTTATATCTGATTGGTGGCGTATTCTCCGTGATTCTGTTTTTGACCAATCAGAGCCTGGAAATCTACATGTCCCAGATGGTGTTGGATGGGAAAATCAAATCACACAAGGCCTCGCATGACTTGCAGACTGCAATTCAGATTGGTGCATTTGGAGGAAGTGCGGTAACTGGAGTTTTACTCAGTATAGGCGGGTTGCCAATGATCTCAACGGTACTGATGGTGACGCTGGCTGTGGGTATGATGGCTCCATGGCTCATTCCGATTCTGTCCCGATCCGGTCAGGCGGAGCAGAACGTACAGAAAGAAAAAACCGAGGCTCCGCAGATTACGTACTCCGACGCTGTGCGAAAAAAAGTACTGAACATGACCATATTGGCGGTAGTTGTATTAACCGTGCAATTGGGAGCAATCAATTTTATCGTACCGATTTTGTTCCATGATATCTACAATTGGGATTCATCCCGTTACGGGGCTATCGGAGCAGCGATGGGGCTTGGTGCCTTTCTTGCAACGCTGATTCGTAAGTGGGAACACCGAATTCCAATGTATCTATTTATACTGATCGGCGTTATCGATATCATCGTTGGCACGGTACAGGTGTTTGCGGTGTCGTTAATCTGTGGATTCATGCTTGGGTTTGTGTTTAACCGGACTCGTATTATGCAAAGATCTGTCATGTTTGATAACTTGCGCAGCCGTGAAGAGACCATGAAGTGGTCAGGAAGATCAACGTTCGCCACTCAATTCACAAGATCTGTTGTCCCGCTGGTTCTGGCACTACCGCTGTCCGTTATGGGGCAGGAGAACACAGGCATGCTGTTAGGAGCAATCGGTGTTACGGTGACGATAATCCTGTTTGTCGCTATCCGACTGGAGAACAGATTGCCACTTCAAGGCACCGAGTCGATTATTGCCGGGGACAGTAAACCTTCGATTTGAAGGAGGTAATCCGTTGTTCAAGATTGGGTATAAAGTGTATGGAGGGTCAGCCAGATACGTTCTGGTTGGCCTTTTTTGGTGGTTCAACCGGAAGAGATGTGGATAACCCAAAGCAGTTAACGATCTCATGACGTATTTAACACAGAGTTAATACCATATGTGGATATCCTGTGTGTATAACACTCTAAATGTGGACAAGTATGGATTAGTTTGAGCGGAAGAAGATCTTTTGTTAACAGAAATACTTGTTTTCAACAAACTAGTACTGTATAGTTCTAAATATGACAAATCAAAAAATAAACACGGGACCTGCGAAATCCAAGAGTTCCAATCCGGTGAACCGGACCAAGGCAGTTGAAGTGGCTGCACAATTATTTCTGCGTCAGGGATACAGCTATGTCAGCATGGATGAGGTCGTGCGAGTGAGTGGGGTATCCAAGTCTAATATCTATTACCACTTTAAAAACAAGGAGGAACTGCTTCAGGCCGTGGTACAATACTGGATTGCCCAGTATGAGTCGGAGCTGTATCTGCTGCTCAGTCAGCGTGAGCGAGGAGTGGAAGAGCGCATCTACTATTTTATGGCAATGCTGTCGGCAGGTATTGAGGGCCGAAATTACGAAGGGAGCTGCCCTTTTGTCACGTTATATATGCAGACACCTGACAGTGCACCCCAAGTGAAGGAGAGCATATCCAGATTCTTTCGTGAGCTTAGACCGATGGTGGAGAAGCTGTTTCAGCAAGGTTTGGATCGCGGAGAATTTCGCAAGGGAATTGAACCGGGACCGGCTGCGTTGTTATTTATTGCAGCATTGGAAGGTTCACTGATCCTTGCGGGAACTGCGCGTGATGTAGGGATTATAGAACAATCAGCACGTACGTTTTGTCAGATGCTTCGGTAAACGAAGCTCTTTTTTTGAATAAAACTAGTACTATATAGTACTAAAAGGAGCGATAACGGAATGGACGTACATAAGATCCAAGTATCCACTAAAGATAACTTAGCTTCAAATTCAACAAAAATTCATCAGGTATTGAGCGCGTCTGATATGGAACCAACAATTATTTTCATGACAGGCAGCACCGGTTTTATCGGCAAAGAAACGGTCAAACAACTCGCGCAGGGAGACGCACAATTGCTCTTGCTGGTTCGATCAGAACAGCGTGCCAGAACGGTGTTGAAGGCTTATGGAGTGAAGGATTTCACCAGAATCATCTTTATTACTGGTGATTTATCCATCTCGGGTCTTGGACTTGCCGCAGTGGACCGGGAACGTGTTGTTGAAGCGAATGTAATCATTCATGCCGGGGGAACGATGGACGTTACCCTAGAACGAAAGGTAGCTGAGCAGATATTCATGAACGGGGCGAGAGAAGTGGCCCAGCTTGCACAAGAAATTCACGGTACCCGAGGACTGAGACACTTTATCCACGTGGTTGGTTTCATGAGTCCCTATGGACAGCGGAACGAACAGGGAGGTTATCTTCAGGTCGACCATGTGGGTGATCAGGAAAGTGCATATGAAGAGATGAAATTTCATGCCGATCTTCTTATTCGTGAACATGCGGAAGAGTATAACTATCCCTTATCCGTTGTGAATCCGAGTACTGTGGTTGGACCGCGCCCGACTGGGGAAACGGAGCAAACGGGTGGGATTGGGCTGCTCATTCAGGCGATTCAAAAGCGACTTATGCCCGTAGTGCCGGGAGGTTCATCCTATTGGTTACCCCTGGTGGAGAATGATATTGTTGCACGAACGCTTGTTTTTCTATCCAAGGAAGCAGACCCGGCAGGTGGAACCTATCCACTATTGGCACGCAAGGAAGACAGTCCCAATATGAAGGAACTACTACATCTTCTGGCACATGAATTGGATGTACCCAAACCCAAAGGAGCTGTACCACTGCCTTGGATTCAATGGGCAATGAAATCAGGGGGCACTCGCCTCACTGGTGTTCCAGCGGAGTCGGTTGCTTTTATTACCAACAGGTCATTCCCGGTCGAGGAGACGGAGGCGCTGTTCACACGTATGGGGCAATCCTGGCCGGACATCAGGGAACAGCTTCCGTTGGTTACAGCAGATCTGGACTACCGTCTTCGGTATACCCCGTTACCTGAGGATGTTCCGGCAGATTATATCCGGTCACGGAGTGGGAATATGGCTATGATCGGTTGGGAGGGTGAAGGAGAGCCGTGGATTATTGTGCATGGTCTGCTTCAATCTGCCGATGAGATGTTGCCTTTGGGAGAACAGCTTTGGAAAGAGACAGGTAACCCGGTTTGGTTAATGGATCTGGCAGGATTCGGACGATCCCCTGTACATCAGGTAGATGAAGCGTTTGAAGGTCAGGTGGGTACACTACTCAAGGCGCTTGATGAGTTCGAGGGTCCTGTGAAGCTGGTGGGTCATTCGATAGGCGCAGCTATCGTGGCTGCCGCACAGTTGCGTAGTGGGCGGACAGACATTCGACTGGGATTGCTTCAGCCAGTTGCCAATAATTCGAATCCGAATGTGCTAAGATGGATTTCCCGTTTGCCAAGAGGTGTGATGCGGTCTTTGCTTCGTCTTCGATCGGAGAAGAGTTGGGAGCGAATGTTCAGTGTATATATCAGTGGGGAAGACAAAAAGGGTATGGACCATATGATGGCCAAAAGGATACGCTCCAGTCTCCAATCCCCCCGAATTGCGGGGGCAAATGCAGATTTGTTGCGGTGGATCCACTCCGGCAAGCGGGGAAGAGTCAGTTCATTTTCCTGGATGAAAGAGTGGGCTGATGATCACACCAACCATACTTTAGTCGTATGGGGCAAGGAAGATCGGGAATATCACTATCCACAGGATATGAACTCACAGGTCAAACGCATAGATGTGCCCTACGGACATTACTTTCCGACATTTCAGTATAAGGAGACAGCTGCAATCCTCGCCGAATGGGCCGATACCTTGAAGTGAGCTCAGATTTGGCCATGCAGGAATCTCTGGTCGATTGTCGAAAGGGGTCAAGTCGAGTTGTGAAGAGCTGAAACCTAGACAGGAGAGATGAATATATGAGCAAGCAACGTGTAGAAACCAGTAAAAAGGTGCTAACAGAGTGTCTGGGATTACGCAGTGGAGAAAATCTGGTGGTTGTCGCAGACGATATGAAACGGGATTTGGCCGAATCCATCTATGAGGCAGGAAAAGCACTTGGCGCGGAGTCGGTCCTGCTAATTATGGAGGAACGCAGCAGATCCGGAGAAGAGCCGCCTGCACCGATTTCAGAGGCCATGATTCGGGCAGATGTAGCGGTGTGTGTAACTCGATATTCATTAACGCATACCCAGGCACGCAAACAAGCCGCTGCTTCAGGGACTCGAGTGGCAACGATGCCCGGCATGACTGAGGATATGTTCATGAATGGAGCCATTACAGCTGAGTATTCGCAAGTGAAGGCGTTGACCGAGAAGGTGACGGCTCTGTTAACCGCAGGTCGCCATGTGCGAATAGAGAAGCAGGGTCATAGTCTTTCCTTTTCTATAGAGAATCGTAACGGTGTACCAAGTACAGGCATGTATTTGAACCCCGGTGAATCGGGTAACTTGCCTTCAGGAGAAGCTTATATTGCTCCCGTTGAGGGCAAGGGCGAGGGTAGTATTGTTGTAGATGGTTCCGTTGCTGGAATTGGGGCACTCCGCGAACCGATGTTATTAACCGTCAAGGAAGGGCGATTGGTGTCAGCTGAAGGACCAGACGGGGCTCAATTACTGGACACCCTTGGAGATGGCGATGGTCGCTTTCTCGGCGAATTCGGCATTGGTACCAATAACAAGGCACGAATCACGGGTGTAGTGCTGGAAGATGAGAAGGTGTATGGCACGATCCATGTCGCCTTTGGAAGCAATAACACATTCGGTGGAACGATTGCGGCGGGTGTACATATTGATGCTGTTGTGCAAAAGCCTGACGTGTACATCGATGACAAGCTGATCATGCGGCAGGGTGAATTGGTGGAATAACTGAATAACTGCGTATCTGTACTGAAGGGATTTGAGCATGTCCACAACGTGTCCACAGTAATGGATAAACTGGAGTGGAAATTCAGATTTTACGTCAGATTTACAAACAAATACACAACATGTCCACATTAAAATAATGAATATCCACATGAAACGCTAAACATATCCACAGCATGTGTGCAATATGTGCACAACTTATCCACAAAACAGGTATAACTCCTGTTTTCATTCGATAAAACAGTCGTTTTGAAGTGAAAAAACAAGTTATCCACAGGAATATCGTGTTTTTGTTCCAAGTATTTGAAAACATAGAAACAGATCCATAATATATGGGGATAAAAAAGGCCAAAGATCAGCTTAATGCCGACTCTTTGGTTTTTTTTGAATATAAAATAATAAATCGAATGTCAGGTTACTTACGCTCAATTTTGAAACGACGGATTTCCACCCTCTCATCAAAACTGTAATACAACGCCTGTTGAAGTTGGCAAAATTGATCTGAAGCCTAAACATTTGATCAAAAATAACCGATACACCAAAGTAACATCTAATGAGACGAAAGTAGTCTGATTATACGGAATGAGAGGGTATGGGGATAACTATGGATGAGGGAATGCAATATATTAATTTTTCGGTAGGAGACCAGATCTTTGCCCTACGCATTGATGAAGTTCATGAGATCATCAGAATGGTGCAGGTGACTACGGTCCCGTTTGGAAGTCCGGAGATCAGAGGTTTTGCTTCGCTGTACGGTAAGGTAGTTTCAGTAGTGAGTCTTCGTGTATTGTTAGGCATGCCGGACCAGGAGGATACCTCTTCTACACGTATTATTGTGGTGCCTTACAAAGGAGGATTCGTACCTCTGATCGTCGATATGGTTGATTCTGTTGTAAGTTACGATCGTTTCGAAGAACCTGCTGAGGAGCACCGCCGTTTCATGCTTGGCGTTTTTGACAAAATCGGGTTCTGTGCAGATCATCGTGCAGGCATTTTGAACCTGGATGTATTGCTGGGCAGCTTGATCAGATCATCGTAAGATAATGATCCGTAATTCTTTCAATACTCAGTATTATCCTTGGATTGACCCAAATGTTCCTCATCCGCTTTTCGGGAGAAGGGACATTTTTTTATGCCGATAACGATTGAAATAACCACTTTTTGTGGGCAAAGGTTTTTAAATCCGGTCATTTTCGTATATGATGGAGAGTAACAATGCGAAGGGATGACGGGAGACTTTAATGATGCAATCGCTGTATGGAGTATGGCTTGGTGACGTATTTTTTTGTTTTTCCGGTGAAACATCGGAACCGCGTGTGGATGCATGGAGCCACGTGGTAAGACGGTTGAATTTTGGCGACGGGGGTCGTCTGTTTCAGCCTGCCGCTCTGCGTCTCGCGGAGCTGCGCTGGCCGAATCCGCTGAGGAACACGGCTGAAGCCAAGAACACGAAGCGCCGTCAACTGTTGGGGCGCACATTGGAAGGGTTGGCCGTCTCGCCTAAGGATGCTTTTAGATTGCTGCTGCAATGGGATGACCGTTTGTTTAATGCAGCCGGAATTCAGGTTGGAGAAGAGATGCGTTACTGGATCAAAGCGGCGCAGTTCACACAGGAGCTGCTGTTGCGGGGAGCCATTGCTCCATCAGCTGAATTCGCAGCAAAGACCGGAGCACGGCGACGGACCGGGCAAGAGACATTGACAGGTGTATGGCGGCCGCGCTTGCAGTCTGAGGATGATATTGAACGCTTCCGTGATCTGGCTGAAGCGATGCCTCCAATTGGGCTTTCTGCTCCTGGAGCTTATGCTTCATTGGAACCGGAAACGCGTGAAGAAGCAGGAGCTGCGGTATTATTTTCATTCATGAGTGGCATGATTCATGCTGTAGTAACAAGTGAACTGGAGGGCATGGACAGTGAAATGTCCCGTTACCGCACGCCATATCGACGCGGCTCTTCGCCAGTAGCCGAACTTTGGTGGAACAGTCTGATCTCGATGTTCCGTCCAGTGACGGTGCAAGGGCCAACGGATGATATGACAGCATTTATTCACACGCTGCAAGAAGTTGGTGGAACGTCGATGCCGATCGTCGGCGCAGAAGAGATGGCGCCTGCTGAAGGCCAATTGAAGCTGGCGCTCCGTCTGGAGCCTCCACTTGGCGAACATGAAACCATATGGGGAGTCAGCTTTTGGGTGGACAGTGAGCAGGAACCAAGCCTGAGGCTGCCTGCGCGGACCATCTGGGCCCATCCGGAGCGAGATCTGGACCGGGGGAAAGTGTTATATACCTCGGCGGCAGAGCAGTTATTGATGGCGCTCGGTCAAGCAGCAGAATTGGCACCTGAACTGGAGACGGCGCTGCTTACTGCTCGTCCGGAGGGAATTAAGCTGGAACAGCAGGGTTTCTTTGAATTTCTAACGCATGCGGTTCCGCGTTTGCAGAAGGCTGGCATAACCGTTCTCATGCCTTCAAAGTGGAGTCGTGCCGGAAAACGCCGTGCAGGACTTCGTTTGCAGATGTTGAATCGGGGAACAGAGCGGTTGCCTGGAGCCACATCGGCACTGGGCATGGAACAATTGGTTGCATTCAAAGCAGAGCCCATGCTGGATGGCAAGCCCGTAACCGCAGAGGAGCTGGCAGCTTTGGCTGAATCCACAGTTCCCTACGTCATGTTCCGCGGTGAGTGGATTGAAGTGGATACAAAAGAGATTCGCCAAGTCCTGCGTTATATGAAAAAAGAAGAAGAACAATATATGCCTCTCTCCGAATGGCTGCATCTGGCTGCGGATGAAGGGGAGGATTCCGCGTGGAAGGGCCTTTCCGTCTTTGGCGCCGAATCCGATGGGATGCTTGCTTTTCTGCTCGATGGGCAGGTGCTTCGCAGCATTGAACCTCGTCAGGTTCCGGCAGAGTTGCATGGTGAACTAAGACCTTACCAGGAAAGAGGTTTCCAATGGTTATCCGCGATGCGTGATCTGGGCTTTGGCGTATGCCTTGCGGATGATATGGGACTTGGGAAGACCATTCAGGTCATTACCTGTCTGCTGGATCGCAAACACGAAGAACGCCAGGCGGCTGCAGAGGAAGCACGTGAGTATGAAATGCTGGATGGATCCGATGATTCTTTCCCGGCGGATCAGCTTGCGAATGAGCAGCCTGATCATTTGCCTGCACTTATTGTGTGTCCTACCTCGTTGCTTGGAAACTGGCAGCGTGAACTGAAGCGGTTTGCCCCGGATCTGTCGCTATATATTCATCATGGGGGACAACGGTTGCACGGGAATGAGTTTCAGGCTGAAGCACAGACGCATGACATTGTACTGACGACCTATCATCTGGCAGGCAGAGATGGCCCGGATCTGGCTTCATTGCACTGGTCCACCATTGTGCTGGATGAGGCACAATATATTAAGAACTACCGTACCAAACAAGCGCAAAGCGTGATGCGCCTGTCTACACTTCATCGTATTGCGATGACGGGAACGCCTGTAGAGAACCGATTGAGCGAACTTTGGTCGATTTTCCAGTTTCTCAATCCGGGATATCTGGGCACAGCTTCATCGTTCCGCCAGCGGTATACGGGACTGGGGCCATCCGAAGAAAATGCAGCCTCCTTGCGTGAACTCCATCGACTGGTATCTCCATTCATGCTGCGCAGGCTGAAAAGTGATCCGGATATTCGCAAGGATCTGCCAGAGAAGCTTGAACTGAAATCCTACTGTTCTCTGACGCCGGAGCAGACAGTGCTGTACCAGCGTGTGGTGGATGATCTGATGGGTGGTCTGGACGGCAGAAATGGCATTGCACGGAAGGGGATTGTACTGTCCTCCCTGACCAAGCTCAAGCAGATCTGTGATCATCCGGTGCTGGCGGACAGCAATCGGAAAGATCATGGCAAGGCAGAGGCATCCGGTAAGATGGAACGATTGCTTGAACTGCTGGACGCCATCCGTGATAACGGGGAATCGGCCCTGATATTCACTCAGTATGTTGCTATGGGAGATCTGTTGGTGTCGAGGTTGAAACAGCGATATGAGGAAGAACCGTATTTCCTGCATGGTGGGGTGTCGAAGGCGCAAAGGGATGAGATGGTGGAGACCTTCCAAAAAGGAGAGGGTCCGTCCATGTTTGTCCTGTCTCTTCGTGCCGGAGGTGTAGGTCTGAATCTGACACGGGCGAGTCATGTCGTTCACTATGACCGGTGGTGGAATCCTGCGGTTGAAAATCAGGCGACGGACCGTGTATTCCGAATCGGGCAGAATCGCAACGTGCAAGTGCATAAGCTGATCTGTCAGGGAACACTGGAGGAACGGATTGATGAGCTGATTGAGAGCAAGAAGGCACTTTCCGAACAGGTTGTTGGTTCAGGTGAGAATTGGCTGACCGAGATGTCGGATGATGAGCTGCGTGGCCTGATATCTCTTCAGGGTGAGACGTGGCTGTGACCTTGATCATTCAGGGGAATATAGATGTTGAGAAAGGGGGATTGTTGTGAGCGAAAAATGGAAGATCGAGCTGCATATGTCCCCCGGTGGATGGACAGCAGAAGTAAATACAGCAGCGGACGCGGCGGGGCAGGAAGCGCACGGTTCCGCTGAGGCAGGGGAGACTGGAACAGCCGTTGCCGGCGTGTTCACGGTCACGGGAACGCCTGCGCAACTGAGCGAAGCCGAGCGCGAGGCTGTGCTAACTCAGCTGCGCAAGCGCCCGCTGACGCTGTACGCCCTGCTGCGCGGCGGCCCGGCGCCCGAGGAGCTTGCCGGGCTGCTGCCGGCTGCGCAAGCGCACGAGGGCTCGCCAGGCGCAGCCACGGCCAGCGCGTCCGTGGCGTGCACCTGCGGCCGCCCGAGCTGCGCGCATGCCGCGGCCGCTGAGCGCGCCGTAGCCGCGCGCCTCGCGGCCGAGCCGCTGCTGCAGCTGGCGCACGCCGGCTTGCCGCGCGAAGCGCTGCTCGCCGGCGTGCTGGGGGCATGGGCGGAGGAACTCGCCCATGATCCCGGCGCCACCGGCCGCGCAGCGGAAACGGCTGGCCGCCCGCAAGTGCGGGGCGGCGAAGGCGGCGCGGCCGTCGGCGAGTGGATCGCCGAGGCTGCCGCGGACGGTGCCATGCACCAGCCAGGGCCAGGCTTTGGCGCCGTTGAGGTGCGCCTCACGCAGCCGGGCAAGCCGCCGGCCTTGCAGGAGCTAACGGCGCTGCTGCAGGGCTTGCCGGCCACCGCAGGGCTGGATTTGATCCGCGAGCGTGTAGCTGCGCGGATGTGGCAGGCTGTCCAGAAGAAGACGGACAGCCCGGCAACCAAATGATACACCCATCAGAGCGGGGGAGATCTCAGATCACCTCTGCTTGTTTGTATTGCAGCATGTTGCATGATCCATGATCCAATTCATTTCATTTTCGCGGGAATGTTTCTCTAAAAGTCCAAAAAACGATCATACAGGCTGTACAACCCGTATATGTTCATGAAGATCTCTTCTAAAGGAGGTCTTTACCGGTGGAGCTTCGCAGTTAATTAAGGTATACTTTCGCAGGGAACACTGCACGCAGACAACTAGACAACATTTATATTATTGCGATAGGAGTTTTTACATGAAATCACATACAGGAAGACAGCGCCGCATGGTGGTTATGCTGTCCTCATTGATGATATGCGGAGCATTGCTTGCGGCGTGCCAGAACGGTTCAGGCACAGAGGAGAGCCAGAATCCGAATGGAACAGGTAACACACAACAGGAGTCTGACGGCACAACCGTTCATTTTACGGAGGATAAGGGATCTGATGGTGACAACGCTGGCGGGGATGATACATCATCTGCTGGCAACAGCGGTGAAGGCACGGATGGCGAGTCCGGGAATGCATCGACTGGCGAAGAGCAGGGTTCTTCAGACGATGGTAACGGCGCGACAGCGGAAGATCCATTGATGGAGAAACGTAGCATCAGCGCACTGCAAACAACAATTGACGCAGAAGCTGTGGTGACCAATGCCACATCTATGACGGTCATTGTGAACAAACAACGCAGTCTGCCTGAAGGGTACGAGCCGGACGATCTGGTGGAACCCAATGTCCCGTTCTCCTTCGACGAACCTCACGAGAAGCGGCATATGCGCAAGGAAGCGGCGGAGGCACTGGAGAAGTTGTTTGCAGGTGCAAAAGCGGATGGCATTGAGCTTCGTGCGGTGTCTGGTTATCGTTCATATCAACGTCAAGTGTCCATCTACAACAACAATGTCAAAACCAAAGGTCAGGAATACACGGATCGTGTAAGCTCTGTTCCAGGCCGAAGCGAGCATCAGACGGGTCTTGCCATTGATGTATCCAGTCCGAGTGTGGGCAATGTGCTGGAAGAGGTATTCGGCACATCGAAGGAAGGCCAGTGGCTCGCTGAACACGCTGCAGAATATGGATACGTCATCCGTTATTTGCAAGGTGAAGAAGATATAACCGGTTACGTCTATGAGCCTTGGCATATCCGGTACATCGGTACCGATTTGGCACCAGATGTGGCGAAAAGTGGGTTAACCCTGGAAGAATACTTCGATGAGGCGAATATCAAGTTGTAATCTGGATTGCATAAACGCTAATTTTCCTGAAATCCCCTGAATGACTGCTCTTGATCTAAACAATGAGCAGTCATTTAGGGGATTTTTTCCGTGTAAAAAATGATGTTGACTGACCAACCTGTCATGAGGCAGGGCACCGCGTGCTGAAGCTGCACTAAGATAGAATTAAAATCTATTCTATTGTCTGAGATGATGGCGGACTGATATAATTCATGTTTAATCAGATGAGATACATACAACCAAAGCAAAGCGAGGGACGAGAAAAATGAGTAGACAGCAGGTATTTACCGGTTCCCCATGGGAACCGTTGGTGGGATATTGCCGTGCCATCCGTGTAGGGAACCGAATCGAAGTGGCGGGTACAACTGCGATGCAAGATGGTGTAGTCGTTGGAGCAGGTGATCCGTATGCACAGACGAGGTTCGTTTTGCAGACGATTGAGAATGCACTGAAAGAGTTGGGGGCTGACATGTCGCATGTCGTTAGAACGCGAATGTTTGTGACCGATATCTCCAGGTGGGAGGAAGTTGGCAAGGCCCACGGTGAATATTTTGGACAGATTCAGCCTGTAGCCACCATGGTTGAAGTTAGCGCACTCATTGATCCCTTGTTGATGGTTGAGATTGAAGTGGAAGCGATTGTTGAAGATGAAGTCCAAGGTGGTTGATCTGGCGATCTCGCTTATCGTGAAGATTTTCTAAGGAACTCAGCAAGTCTTATTTGGCCCCCAGGTCTTCTTCTGAAAATGTAAGGAACATCAGGCACGTTATTTTCCGAATTAGCCTGACAAAAACGCTGTAAACAACTGTTTATTCACACATAGCGTGGCTGAGATTCCTTAGGTTTTTACAGGTACTTCAATTCCTTGAATAAGACGTCTCAGATTCGTCAGCGCTAATTCTGCTTGCTCTTACATTCCTATGCAGAGCATGTCTTTTTCAGGCGCATGTCGTATACAGCGTACGTTGCAAGTGCCTGCTCTGGACAAGTTCAGGTGTGCTTCGCTTTGAAGCGAGTTTGAAAATACGCTCCAAAAACCCAAAAACCTAAACCCAAACCCAAACCCAAACCCAAAAACCCAAAAAAATAACCTTACCCATGCCTGTCGGAAGACAAGCGGATAAGGTTATTTTTATTGACTTCGCAGCTGCTGGACATTATGATGCGACGCCCTCCTGACACCAAGCCAAGATATGCATGCCGTTAGCAACATAGAACATATGCCTCAACTCAACCAGTCTCGTTTATTAATCGATTTATTTCGCTTCCAGTTGTGCTGCTGGTGTTTCAACAACCACTTTCCATGCCGTTCCGATTGGAGGCAGACTGCGTGTTAGCATAGGGCTGTAGTACCCAATCACTTTAGTTCCTTTAGTCAGTTCTTCAGCTTTCACCGTCTCACCTTCGTGGTTCACGAGCAGCGTATCTTTAGCGATATTCAGCACGACATGGTCAGGAGCCGTCTCGGTTAAACGTGAACCTGTGATCTCAATCTGTGAGATAAGACCTTCTGCATTTCTTACATCTTCAATTGTACCCGCTGTACCCAGTACCTCTTTAGGTTGTGCCTCAGATGCTGTAGCCGCATCCAGTACAGTGACTTTATAGGTCGGGGTTTGTGGTGGCAGACTGCGGGTAGTGATCATGGAATGCTCAGCTTCCACGTTCATGCCGATGGCCAGATCAGTCAGTGCAATCTCTTTCCCCTCAACGGAGATGAATTTCGTCTCATCGCTCAGATTGAGCACGATGCCATCCAACCCTGCACCGCCAATCTGGATGGACTTATATTTATCCTGGTTCGAGATTCTGGTAATCACACCACGCTCAGTGATCGTCTTCACGTCCTCTTCACTAGAGATCGTCACCTGATTTCCTGTTGTGTTCACTTGTCCATGCAGTACCTTTTCTGCAAAAGAAGCCGGTACATACAACGTGCCGCCTGTGATTTCGGGTGCTGTACCCAGTGTGAGCAGCATTTTATTTACGGAATATTGATCTTTGCCTGTGATTACCTGTGTCCAGAGAACACCTCGCGTCAGCTCCGCGGTTTTATTTTCTTTATGCCATTTCAGTTCAATACCCAGTGCTTCGGTAAGATCACGCAGTGGAATCATGGCTACTTTGCCATCCTTGTTCCAGTAACCATCGGAAATGGATGCACCATTCACGGATACGTTTACTGCACCAGCTGTGTTACTATCTGCTGAAATGGATGTTTGATGGACTGGTTGTGTGTTGTCCAGGGTTGCTGCATAAGCGGCTCCACCACCCAATGCCATGGATAGGGCCATCAGCGCACTTACTTTTTTCATGTTGTTATTCATCAATATTCATCCCTTCTAATCTTTGTAATGTCGCGGTAAAATCTTCCTTAGAGCCACGCTTCAAGTTAATAGACGGGACAGATCGTCTCAGTGTTGCAGTTGGCATGCAATGAATCTAAGCGGTATGTTAGTTTGAATTTGAAATATCGCTTGTATTGCAGGTTATCGGCAGCAGGATCAGGTTAATTTCAGGTAGGTGGCCAAACCGTTGTCCTATTTCACATTCAAGTACGAGGAGGAACCGATTAGATGAGTGATATGTTAGTAGCGCTCTATCGTTTACCGGAGCAAGAGAGTGGACTGAGAAAGCTGCAGGAATCCTCCATTGTGATTAGAAGAGCCATTGCCCCAGAGAAACAGCTTGTACTGGATTGGGTGAGGTCACATTTTAGCCAAGCTTGGGTGGATGAATGTGAGGTCGCTTTTGCACGTCAGCCCGTGTCCTGTTACATCGCCGTTGAGCATGGGAAAATGATCGGATTTGCCTGTTACGAAGCGACATGTCGCAACTTCTTTGGACCTACAGGCGTGAGCCAGGATGCACGGGGCAAAGGTGTAGGCACAGCCCTGTTACTGGCCTGTATGCATGCGATGAAGGCGGACGGTTATGGTTATGCCATTATCGGATCAGCAGGACCTGTGGATTTCTATGCCCGAACATTGGGTGCTGTGAAGATCGAAAATTCAACCCCGGGTATTTACGAAGGCATGCTGCGGGCAGACTAGACGATAGTGATGTTGTGGAAGTTGTGGAAAAGGAAGGGAGGACGATGATGAGCACGAAACAAATGCTGCACATTGGAATGATCGGTACAGGATCCATCTCGGATCTTCATATGAGGTGTTACGCCAAAAATGAGGATGCTGTCATCTATGCCATCTGTGATCTGAACGAAGAGCGGGCCAAGGCTGCTGCACAGAAGTATGATGCTCAATCCGTGTACACCGATTATCGGGAGATGCTGGAGGACCCGCATGTGGATGCTGTCAGTATCTGTACCTGGAATAATACACATGCAGAATTCGCCATTGCTGCACTGGAGGCAGGCAAGCACGTACTGTTGGAGAAACCGGTCGCAACCAATGTGGAAGATGCACTGCGGATTGAAGAAGCGGTGAAGAAGAGCGGACGTACGTTTATCGTTGGATTTGTGCGGCGGTATGACAACAATATGCAGATGATGCGCAGATTCATAGATGCCGGAGAGTTTGGTGAATTGTATTATGCCAAAGCTTCCATTCTGCGTCGTCACGGTAATCCAGGCGGTTGGTTCGCTGACAAAAGCCGTTCCGGCGGAGGCCCCCTGATTGATCTGGGCGTACATATCATTGACCAGTGTTGGTATTTGATGGGCAAGCCCAAGCCTGTTTCCGTCAGTGGTAATACGTATCGGAAGCTGGGCAATCGTGCCCATATCGAACATCTTTCTTTTTACAAAGCAGCCGACTACAGCGCAGCTGTGAATGACGTGGAAGATATGGCGAATGCACTCATTCGGTTTGAAAATGGGGCTTCGCTGGCGGTGGATGTAAGCTTCACCCTGCATGCACGCGGAGATGAATCTTCCGTGAAATTATACGGTGAGCGTGGTGGGTTTGAATTGGAGCCGGAGACAATCATCGTCACGGAGAAAAATAATACCATCCTGAATATTGAACCCCAGACGGACAATACGGGTCTCCATATTCATAGTGCATTTCAGAACCAGATCGACCACTTTGTGGATTGTTGCCTGAACGGTACAGAGCCGATCAGTCCAATTGCGGATGGGGTGGCTTCCACACGTATGTTGTGCGGAATCTACGAATCTGCTGAGAAAGGCCAAGAGATTCGTCTGGATTGAGTCCAGTGTAAGGGACGGTTATTCTTCGTAATATTAAAAAGCATGCGTCTTCCGCGTGATCTGCGGTTGCGCATGCTTTTTCGCATCAATCATTTATTCAGTGGTGAATTCTCGTATCCAGGGTCATCATAATCCGTATCCTGCAGCCTTGGAAGCACGTTCATGCTCTCAATGGCCTGCCGGGAATCAGGCGTGCCATGGTCATACAGAAACGTATACAGCAGAGTCATGCCATCCGAAAATTGCTCTGTTGCCTCATCGTGGTCTGCCGATTTGTAGGGTACGGGAGCCCGTTGCAATGTGTAGGCATCGTCATCCTCCAGCACCTTCATCAGATCTTTCAATCGGCCCAACTGTTCATCATCCACCAACACCTCAAAGGGTGTAGATTCGTTCTTTGTTTGTTCAATCAAGTTATGAGTTACCGATACATACAGATGTTGTTTGCCGTCCTGCATAATCCAACCCCCATTCTGAAATGGAAAAAAGACGCTTCTACTGTTAATAAACAGCAAAAAGCGCCCTGAAACGAGCTATAACTGTATCCCGTATCGTTTATTTCCCAAATCTCCCCGTTACGGGAACCTGGCGGGTACCGGCCTCCATTGATCCTGAACACAGGGGACAGGCGGGTGGACCGGATGATGCCTTCTTGTTTGTTTTGGCAGAAGGCACAGCCGGTTTCTGTCTTAGCCACGCTTTACAGGTGGATGAACTGCATTTCCAGACCGCAACGGTCTCCGTGCGCTCAGCATTACCCGAGGCTGAACCTGAACTGTGGGACTGTATACGGGAGGAACTCGCAGCTGTTGGACTGATACCTGTGGTACTGAACGCCTTATGATTGCGAATTTCCCCACTACCACGCCGTTCTCCAAGGCGATCCTCATCCCGTTCATTGTGGACCTCGAAGTCACGACGGTCGCTGTGGTTGATGGCACGGCGTTGTGCTACATCCCGACCTTCGGAACGGCCACCCGATCCCGAGCGGGCATATGATCCATTGCCTTTGCCATATGAAGTCGGGCTGCTGGTCCGACTCTCCTCACGAGGTTTGCGTTTATCCGGAACTTCCATGCCGAAGGCTTCAAGCAGGAAGCGGGACACATCCGCTGGCTTTCCGTGATGAGATGCGGGTGAAGTGACATACAAGTACTGCTTGGCCCTTGTGATGGCAACATAGGCAAGCCTGCGTTCTTCCTCCAACGCCATGTCCAGCTCGGCGTCTGTCTGCTGCACAGCAAGCGCAGCCTTTTGATCTTCGGGGATATCCTGTCGCAGTGCTGTACTGTGAGGCACAATTCCCTCACTGGCTCCGATCCAGTACACACAAGGGAACTCCAGTCCTTTGGCCCGGTGAATGGTCATCAACTGTACTGCGTCACTGTCCTGTGCGCGGCGTAGAGATTCCATCTCCCGGTGTCTGCGGGATAACTCATCCGCGAACTGGATGAACTCTTCCACCGTTTCGAATTTTTTAACGGCAGCTTCGAATTCATCCAGAGTTTCCAGCATCGTTTCCTTATAATGGGTGAAGATGCTGGGATCACCACTTTCCATATACTTGTCGTAGAACTGCCTGCGCATTTCCTGAATGGCGATGATTGGCTTTAGTTTGTGCAGTGATTTGATCAGCTTGATGCGCTCTTTGACCTGTTCCTGCTGGAATGGTTTCAGCTTGTCCCATTTCACCAGATGGATGAGTGGATATTTCTTCGCCTGTTGTTGTTCGCAGCGCTGTATCCATTCCAGGCCAGCATCCCTTGAAACGTAGAGCGGTCCCAGCGCACTGGGAAGAGCATCCATGGCTCGTGGATCAAGAGACAGACGTAGATGATCCATCAGGGGCCTGATGAGAGACTGGTCGTAGAACACCGGGGAGGCACCATGCTGTACAAAAGGCACATCTTTCAACACAAGCTGCTCGAATACAGCCCGGCTGCTGCTTGCAGTCCGGTGAAGAATCGCAATATCACGATAGGTGTGCTGCCCTTCTTCAACCTGTTGGCAGAGCTGATTCACGACCCACGCCGCTTCTTCCTCCGCATTGGATGGTGTGGCAAAACGCGGCGCATCTCCGCGGTTTCCGGCGGCACGCAGCCGTTTGTCACGTCTGCGTTTATTACGGGCGACCAATTCGCTTCCGAGTCCAAGAATGCGTGCATCACTGCGATAATTGATATCCAGCGTCACAATGCGTGCACCGGGGTATACTTTATCGAATTCCAAAATCGATTCCTGGCGTGCGCCATTAAAGGTATAGATCGTCTGGTCATCATCTCCTACAACCATCAGGTTGCGGTGGGCGGAAGCCAGTTTTTGCACAATCTCATATTGCAGATGGTTGGTATCCTGGAACTCATCCACCATAATGTACTGAAAACGTTTCTGAAGCGGCCCCAGGACAGCCGGGTCACGAAGCAGAGCGGCAGCGCGCAGTAAAATATCGTCAAAGTCCATTTTGCCCCGCTCCTGCTTCCAGGCTTCGTAACCAAGCAGAACACGCTTGGCATCGCGTTCCTCCTGCGATTTTTCAGGCAGGTCAGTTGTTTCCGATCCTTGCATCTTCCACGCGGACAGCATCGCCAGCAAACTTTCAGGCTGGAAGGCTTCACTCATGCCATTTTGGCGTAAAAGCATCTTGAGCACCGTATGTTGGGCCCGTGACTCGCCAAAAATCTCTTCCTGCACGCCATAATGACGCAGTAATGTCAGCGCAAAAGAGTGGAAGGTGCGAGCCTGCACGGCTCTCGCAGCTGCCGGACGTATACCTGGCAATGCGGCGATCCGGTCTTTCATCTCGGTGGCGGCTTTGTTGGTGAACGTCACCAGCAGGATACTGCCCGCATGTACACCGCTGACCTCTATGAGGTAGCCGGCTCTTGCAGCGAGTACAGTCGTTTTGCCACAACCGGCTCCGGCAAGCGTCAGAATAGGTCCTCTGCCGTGACGGACTGCCGAGATTTGTGGTGCATTTAGCTTAATGCCAGCCTCTTCCAGAGAACGAAAGTAAAAGGCATCTTGTTGATCATTGCCCACGAGTTGCCGACTGGTCTCCAGCGGAGCAGACGGGGACTGGGGCAGGGATGCCGCCGGGGTAACCCCGAGCGGACGGGGGTAGAACGTTGAGTTCGGACTTAACATGTTTCATCCACCTCTGTATGCATTCAGGGATAGGACTATCCCGGCTAAAAGTAAACCATTTGCCCTTTTCACAATCGCATTGTAAATTGGTATGATAGAGTTAGTTGCCTAATCAGGCGGTTAAGTAGGGCCAAAGCTTCATTATACCCGAACGTATGGTCTTGACGAAAGCCCCCGATTTCATCCAGTATCGGTATTAAACGGGCACCTGCACGAGATTACGCAACTTTTTGGCATGATATCGTATAAGTTATATGCCTGAGCATTTTGCATGAAGGATGTAATATGCTAATTTACCACAAGTATGTGTTCAAAAAGTCTGGTTTTCAGTACCGAGAAGATGGAATGAAGCTAGAAATGGAGTAGCGGAGCGTAGGGAAAACTACGTGAGCAACTACAATGTTTCCGAAGGAAACATACTTCGTAAGCATATTCTTATTCGGCTGAATGCCATATTCGATGCTGATGATGCCGCTGGCATCCTTCGTAATCAAAGCGGACTTTTTGAATAACCTCTAAAAATTTAAATGATAATATTGGTTTTGACGGGACAGAGGAGGAATGGTCATGAAACTGCTTCAACGCATCAAAGACGGAGCGAACAAAGCAACAGAGCGTGCCCAGCACGCCGTTGAGATTGGGAAATTGAACAACCAGATTGTGGGCTTGCAACAGGAACAGGAAGTCCATTTTACAGATATGGGTCGCATCTTCTATGAGGGTTATCGGGCACAGGATATGACGCGTGCAGAAAAAGAGATGGTGGAACTGTCGCGACTCTGCGACGAATTGCAGGACGAGATTGATGGCCTGCGCAACAAGATTGCAGAGTTGAAGAATGAACGGTTGTGCGAATGTGGACATGTCGCTTCCCTGGACGCCAACTTCTGCCCTAAATGTGGACGCAAGTTGGGTGAACTCAAGACAGCAGCACCTACAGCAGGAAGTGCAGGCGTTGCAGGAGCAACCACAGCTGCGAGACAAGAGGCAGCTGTGGCACAGAACCAAACTCCGGAGCCGGACTTCTACGATGCGCCAGCCGAATTGGAACTGGAGGAAGACGAGCCGTATCACACGGTCATTCCGTCCATAGCCGATCTGGAGACGGAATCCGAATATAACAGTACGGAATTTACGCAGGAAGAAAAGGAAGCGTTCGATGCAGAGTGGGAACGTCGCAGAGATGAAGAGATGCAACGGGAACGTGAGCGTCAGCAAGAACTGGACGAACGCATCCGCTACTGGAAGGAAAATAACCCAATCGTGAACAAGGTGGACGTACAGACCGAGGTTTCACGCGAAATGGTGAACTGTCAGATTTGTGCAGCCGAGCTGCCCAAAGGTTCGAAATGGTGCCCGCGTTGCGGAGCCGAACAGATCTGATGCAGTAGAAGCACTGCCGCATCAATGTGAGGCAGTGCGGGTTGCTGACAGCATGGGGGGACGGGAATATGGACCAACTGCTGCATCATTTGCGTCATCTCGGATTTACCGAGATGGAATCTAAAATTATGGTGGAACTCGCCCGCCAGGGATCAGCTTCAGGATATGAGGTTGCGAAGCGGCTGGGCGTGTCCCGTTCCAATGTATATGCGACCCTGCAACGGCTGGAACAACGTGGTTTCCTGCGGTGCAGTCCGGGGGAGCCTGCGAAGTATAGTGTGCTGAAGCCTGAGGAGATGACACGTATGATCTCCGATCAGATGCGTACCTCTCTGGATTATGTCCAGAGCAGCATGCCCAAGAGTGAACCGGAGAAGCCTGTCTTCTATAACATTGAGGGTGACAAAAATGTGTTTGAGAATCTGAGCCGTGAATTGGCTGAGGCTCAGCATGAGATTGTTGTCGACGTCTGGCGTGAAGAGGCAGAGCTGTTACGTAATGATTTACAGCAAGCTGAAGCTCGCGGTGTACGGCTGTTATGGTCGTGTGATGGTGGTGAAGGCATGCTGGATCAGCCTGTCCCTTGGCCGGGGTTGCCTTTGTATGGAGCGGGTAACGGTCGGAAATTCTCTCTGGTTATAGACCGCCGCTGGTGCATGCTGGGCATGCGCGGGGAATCATGCGCTACGCAGGCAGTGGTGACGGAGCATCCGGTAATGACCGGGTTGCTGCTGAATCATTTTGCTCAAGAACTGGTATTGTACGAGCTGGAACAGGATATGGGTGAGGAACTGGAGTCCCGCTATGGACACCGGTACGAAGAACTCTCAGCACGGTACTGGTCTTCGCCTTCAGGAGAGGGCGGGAAGAGCTAGGCAGATCATTAATGAATTCACTCCCGATGGAGTGAACATCTAGCACAAAGGTACCTTTCCTGATCTTGATGAAACAATACTTGCGTACATAAAGCAGGCGCTGCCCGAGAGGCAGACGCCTGTTTATGCTGGTTTGAGGTATGACAGTGATGTTCGTCACAGCATCTGTTTCCAGTCAGGTCAATAGTAAAGGTATGAAGTGATGCTATTTTTGAGAAAATGAAGCTATGAACATTCGATTGAACTGGATTGGGTTGAACCGGATTGTACATGATCAATCTTTGGGCACGTGATACAGTGCCTCCAGCACGTCCGTATAATAAGCAGTGCCATGAGGTACAAATTCCGTTGCCCGAATCTCACGAACGATACGCTCCGGTTGATAAGCTGCATGATCGCTTGACGGCTGAGTCTGAACTCCGGTAGCTTGAATGACGTCGATTTCACAGCGGAACAGAGCGAGTAGATCATCCAGCGGCACCTCATACAGGCTATCCACCTCGCTGGGCTGCAGAACGTAGGCTTCAATCGGCTGGTTCAGACATAATCCATAGACCGCACTGAATTCCCGATCTACGAATGGAACACCACGGACTTCTCCTTGGAGCTGCTGTGTAGCCGTGAATAGATAGGTCAGTGCATTGAAAGATACATCTACACCCAATTCTTCCTCCAGCTCACGACTGGCGTCTTGCAGTTGTTCACCTGCGGTGAGATGGCCTGCTGCTGTAATGTCGTAACATCCAGGGAAGGTATCCTTAACATCACGCCGCCGCTGAAAAAGAACCTGACGTTGTTCGCCTTCGTCACGCACAATCCAGCAGTGGAATGAACGGTGCCAATATCCTTTGGCATGGACCTCGCTACGTGGCGCTGTACCGATCCAATGTTGCTGATCATCATAAATGTCGAAACGTTCTGGGCTCATGAAACGTATCTCCTTATATAGCAGTTTTTAAAGTTCAAAATTTCACAAAGTATTTTTTAAACGAAAGGGGAACGATCGTATGGAATGCATTGTACACTTTCAGGTGATTTATCCGCAACCTCAGGAGCGTAAAAGCCTTCGAGGACTTATATTTGTAGGGCAAGGTCAGGAACCGGCTAATAGTCAGTTAAGCAGCATGTTTAAGGATATGGGATTCAATGTACGTTTGGAAGATGAGGCTCAATTGTTGTTCAAGCCAGTGGATGCTTCGGCAAACTTTGAATATATTCGCGTGACAGAACTGGACACCGGAGAAGAAGTTTACAAGGAAGATAAGGATCTGAAGTCGATTCTGGAGCATTTGCTGCCACGCCGTTTCTAGTTCATAAAGATGGGGCGAATGAAATTCAACGGGGCAGTAAATGTAATACATGTATGTAAGGCATAAAAGAAGGCCCCACCTTTACGGTGGAACCTTCAAGCTACGCCATATCGTATTAAGTCTTTGTGCTTAGCTTTTCATACATATACCCTAACAAGTCGGGAAGTTGTTCTCGGCATTCGCATCAGGATTTATCAGGAAGCCACATCGGTGTACGATTTAACCCAATTGTAATTACGCTGTTGCGCCGCTTCCTTCTGGTTCCAGCTCTGAAGTACAGTGTGAGCAGCGGGTAGCCGCGGCTGGGATTTCAGATAGGCAATACTTGCAAGCCTTGGTCGTTTTTTGCGGCTCGGGCTTTTTGTGTTCCTTGCTTTTGAGGTAGTTGATACCCTTCACAAGCATGAAGATACAGAACGCAACGATAAGAAAATCAATCATGACGTTGATGAACTGACCATAAGCAATTACGGTAGCCCCAGCTTCGTTAGCTTGAGCAAGTGTGGTGATGTCCTGTCCATTTGCTGTTTTCATATCTCGATCCAGGTTGATGATTTTCTGACTGAAGTCGATTCCACCCAGCAGTTTTCCAACCGGAGGCATGATGATATCATTCACAAGCGATGTGACGATTTTACCAAAAGCAGCCCCAATAATCACACCGACCGCCAGATCGATGACGTTGCCGCGGACGGCAAACTCCTTGAATTCTTTAAGTACGCCTTTCATGTCTGCATATCTCCTTTGATCATTTCAATTCATAATGTAGGCCGCGATTCCATCCATTCTCCGTTCGGATCCGCGCTTCCGTTCTCATATTGTACATAAAAAATGGATTCCTATCACCCCCTGTTTGCAAATTAAGACAAGTTTCCGCAACTTCCATGAAAATACTTCTTTATTTCATGCCGCCGATTCGGTATACTTCTAACATTGTCAGTTATGTATAGCCTTTTACATTCAGGTTCGCGATCATACATTGTAACGAATCATGGAGCCAAAAAATTAAATATGCCGTTACTCGTATATGTGCAGGAATAGGCCTGCATGTCTCTACCCGATCACCGGAATGATCGGACTACGGGAAAGATGTTGCAATGTTTTGTATGGTTGGCATGAGATCATTCTCAGACAGTTTCACTGAAGAGCAGGTTCAAGTAGCTTTTATCTGTTTCTGGATAGACTGTATGGAGTTTGACGTCTCAGGAGTGAACTTCGGCTCTAATGTCCTTCCAGTACATTTGCAGCATCCATACGGCTTGTCCATATACGTACAAGTCCGTCTTTTCCCGTCTCCGGTTATTCCGCAGCGTGTGAAAAGGCGGGCTTTTTGCTTTTTACCATGAGATCGAAGAGGCATGTGGGTTTCTGTGCGGAGGGCATTCAGGGGGAAGAATTGCAATGCAATTGTTAAAAGACAAGGTAAGACAGGAAGGTATTGTCCTGTCCGAGCAAGTACTCAAAGTGGATTCATTTCTGAACCACCAGATGGACCCGGTTCTGATGAAGGAAGTGGGCAAGGAATTCATTCGTCGTTTTGAAGGCGAAAATATCACACGTGTGCTAACGATTGAATCGTCAGGGATTGCGCCAGGCATCATGACCGCGTTGGAGCTGAACGTACCACTTATTTTTGCACGGAAGCAGAAGTCGCTCACACTGACGGAAGACATTCTGGTGGAGAAGGTCTACTCCTTCACGAAGCAAGAAACGAATGAAATTACCGTTGCCAAGAAATTCATGAAGCCTGGGGATCGCGTATTGATCATTGACGATTTTCTGGCAAACGGTGAAGCAGCATTTGGGCTGGCTCGCATTGTGGAGCAGGTTGGAGCAGAAGTGGTTGGCATCGGTATTGTTATTGAAAAAGCATTCCAACCGGGAGGTCGCTTGCTGAAAGAAGCAGGATACCGTGTGGAATCACTGGTTCGCATCGGGGCTTTGTCAGATGGACAGGTTACATTTGCGGACGAGGAGGGCACGAACTAATATGGCACGCGAACGTATTTTTCAGCGGCATCGGCATCCAATCAAAACGTTCTCACTCGGACTTCAACATGTGCTTGCCATGTATGCAGGAGCCGTTGTCGTTCCACTGATCGTTAGTAACGCACTGGGCTTTACACAGGAACAGTTAACCTATCTCATTGCCATTGATTTGCTCGCCTGTGGTGTGGCTACACTGCTTCAGGTATGGGGAAATAAATATTTCGGTGTAGGACTGCCTGTCATGCTCGGTTGTGCATTCCAAGCCGTGTCTCCAATGATTCTCATTGGGATGAATAGTGGGGTATCTGCCATCTACGGGGCAATTATTGCTTCCGGATTGTTTGTATTGATCTTCTCTGGTCTCTTTGGGAAGCTGATCAGGCTTTTCCCTCCTGTCGTGACAGGTTCTGTTGTGACCATAATTGGTCTGACGCTGATCCCGGTTGCTTTCCATGATCTGGGTGGCGGTCAGGGCCAACCGGACTTTGGTAGTGGAACGAATCTGTTGCTTGGATTCGGTGTACTGTTATTTATCATCCTGATGACTCGTTTTACAACTGGATTCATCCGTTCCATCTCGGTACTGATTGGTCTGCTCGTTGGTACGGTGGCGGCAGGATTTATGGGCGAGGTTAATTTTGCTCCTATTCGCGATGCAGGCTGGTTCCATGTTGTTCAGCCGTTTTACTTCGGTACACCGACCTTTGAGATTGTGCCTATCTTGACAATGATTCTGGTGGCGATTGTCAGCGTGGCTGAATCCACAGGTGTATTTATGGCTTTGGGTAAAATTTTGGACAAGGACCTGTCCTCCAAGGATCTGGCCCGTGGGTATCGTGCAGAGGGCCTGGCCATTGTGTTAGGTGGTATTTTCAACTCATTCCCGTATACAACGTATTCGCAAAATGTAGGGCTGGTACAGATGACACGTGTGAAGACACGTGATGTCATTGTTGTGGCTGGTGGAATCCTGGTGGTCATCGGATTTGTGCCAAAGATTGCGGCTCTCGCACAGCTCGTTCCAGGGGCAGTTCTTGGTGGAGCTATGGTGGCTTTGTTCGGCATGGTGGTATCATCCGGTATCCGAATTATCGGTAGTCAGGTCGATCTGAATCGTCATGAAAATCTGTTTGTCATTGCTTGTTCTGTAGGCATGGGGCTGGGAGTTACCGTTGTACCTGAGTTATTCGCTGGTGCACCGGACTGGGCTCAGATTATGCTCGGTAACGGCATCATAGCAGGAAGCTTCACAGCGATTTTCATGAACCTGCTGTTCAACGGTCTGGGCACCAAGGAAACGGCTGCCAAGATGGCTGAGCAACAAGCAGATGCCATCCTTGGAGAAGCAGATAAGTCGGCTTAATCGCCGAACTAGACCTATAATCCAGCATGATTGTTATGTTAACGTCTTGGAAATTAACCTTAACAAGATGAACATTTAAGCAGGTTGATACATCGTGATTTACAGCATGAATGGTTTATGACATACATCATTTATATTGTGAATGTTCAACCACATGAATAAAGTCATTTTTACATGCTAAACAACGAATGTATATAGAAGCCGATATATAATTAAAAGACGATCCACACCCTGTTTGAAAGGGGGGATCGTCTTTTCTTTTGCATCATGTCTTCCTAAAGTTACAGATGGCGCATCTGTTTCTCTGCAAAATCGCCAACCCACGGCAGCTTTAGCCATTTCCCCTGCAAGCTGGTGACCACCATGATGAGCCAGACCACCACACCGAGCAGGGATAACAAGGATGCCACCAGTGGTCCAAATAAGGGAAGAAAAGTCGATAATACATGCCCAACCATAATGATGCCAAAGACGGTTACGGATTGCAGCGCATGAAATAGCACGAACCGACTCCGCTTCTCTACCGCGAGAAAAACAATCCCGCCTACAAAGGTAAACAGATAACAGAGCATACCGGCAATATTTTCATCCAGACCGCTAGACGATTTCATGGGGGACATCCGGTCCAGCCTCCTTTAACCTTTTTTTATTAGGCTATGAAGGAGATGGACAGAACTGAACCTGTGAATTTATCCGACTAACAAATCAAACAATATTATCTTCCGCCCTCGATCTGTCTACGAGGGTTTGTGATCTTGCCCATTTTATCTGTATCGTTTTCCTTGGGAACCAATCTTTCATCGGTACGTCCTTCATGATGATTATCAAAAGCATACTCCGTCAGCTTCCATTCTGACTTGCCGAGAACGGGATCTGCCGGGAAGTGTTGCCCACGATGCAGATGTTCCTCACGTCCAGCTTCGTTGATATATACTCCGTCGACTTCCACCTTTTCATGTGAAAGGGGCAGCATATCCTGTTCTTTGCGTTCCATGAAACGGCGCCTCCTTTTAGATACCATTAATTTAACTGTATGGGTTGTCCGTGATAATATCCCCCGAATAGTTCAGTGTTATGCTGGATATATTAATTCCGTATAGAATGGTGGCATTCATAACACATGATTCGGAATTAAACTTTTTGGGCATGAAAACCGTTATATTTATTAGAGGAAATCGTCAAGTCGTAAGATACTTCCGAATATGATACAATAAGATTATGATTCATTCCGAATCATATCGGGTATTTATAGTGTCAGGTACTTGCTTTCTAGCGAGGTTCCCGACCTAAAGCTTGCTTTAAGCCGCGCACACAACTTCATGGATGGCATTTAAGACTTATTCGGCATTCTCTAAACGGAGCATTCACTTTCAACGTTTTGGGAGGGAATTACAATGGCAACGAAAGGTCACAATGAGGTCAAAGAAAGTTTGAGGGAAATGACTCGGATTTTCCGTCCTAAAGATCCAAAAAAATTCGTGAAGGAGTACGTGAGAAAATACCGGATTACGGGTGGATACGAGGAAGAATTGACTTCTGTGGTTGAGCATGAGCTTGTCAAGATGGATTCTTCCGTGTCCTGAAACAACACACAACTCTGATTATACTGTTCCGATAATGAATAGAACCGTCTTCCGGGCGATAAGCTCCGGCAGACGGTTTTTTTTGCGTTCCTGCTGCATATATATGGGAGTACACCTACAGCGGGAAGGATGAATGCATGTGGACCCTATTTTAAAAACCAAAGAAGAGATTGGCTACATGCGGGAAGCTGGACGAATTTTGCGAAGTTGTCACCAACATATTGAGCAGTGGATGATACCTGGGATCACGACAGCGGAGATCAATGAGCGGGTGGAAGGGTTTCTGGCAGCACATGGGGCCACACCGGAGCAGAAAGGATATAAAGGATATCCGTACGCCACATGTGCCTCTGTCAATGAAGTGGTCTGCCACGGATTTCCGGGAGAAGAAGAACTGGCGAGCGGGGATGTAGTGACCATCGATATGGTGGTGAACAAAGACGGCTGGCTTGCTGACTCGGCCTGGACATATGGCATTGGTGAACCAAGCAGATCCATTCGCAAGCTGATGAGACGCACGGAGAAGGCCCTTGAGCGGGCGATTGCCCAGGCAGTTCCAGGGAATACGCTCGGAGATATTGGAAGTGCCATTGAACGAACAGCCAGATTGTATCGTTACGGAATTGTAAAGCCCCTCATTGGTCATGGAATTGGTCAATATATTCATGAGCCGCCAAATGTGTTGCCGTATGGCAAACGCAGAACGGGCACGATGCTCACCGAGGGCATGGTCATTACCATTGAACCCATATTTACGAAAGGCAGTTCCGGGGCCGTTGTATGGGATGAAGATGGATGGACAGTAAGGACGGTAGATGGCAGCTGGGGAGTGCAGTATGAGCATACAGTTGCGATTACTGGGGATGGCCCCTTGATTCTGACCAATGGTACATGAGAAGAATTAAGGTGAAGGTGAAGATGAGGAAATGAATTGAACCTTTCGGAGGAATGCTCCATGCTGTTTTGAGCTTGAATGTAGCGGTATGGAGCGATAGGCATGTTTTCTGAATGGACATGGAAGAGGTCTTCCATAAAATCGGACCTTTCTTTTGCATAATATCGCATGTTTTGAATGTGAGAAAAATCACCAATAAATCGAGTTTTATCACCGAAATTTGGCAAAAATTTTCAAATGTAGAGTGTAATACTTTTAACTGAAATCGTTTGCAAATCAAGTTGTAGAGCGGTTTTTTACATAAAGTGAACAATTTGTGAACATGTGTCCAAAGATTGACAAAATCATACCCTCAACTTATATTTAATAAGTGATTGAAGCATATAGAATGAATTGGAAGAATGCGCAGACATGCCCTGAGCAGGAAATCACGGGAGTACTGGAAGCGTTATTTTTGTAAGCGTTCTGTATGATGAAGAGGATTATGCGTATCGTGCTGAAACGTACCTTTTGTTGCCTTTCTACTGAACGACAACGGTAATCTACGAAAACGTAAAAAAGTGGGGTAGATCAATGATGAAACAGTGGCAGGTTGCAAAGCGAATTCTCCCCTTGCTGGCGGTGTTCTCTTTGCTGCTATCCGCATGCGGGCGGGAAGACTTGTCGGTAATGAAACCTCAGGGTCCTGTGGCGCAAGGCCAATATGATCTGATGAAGTTATCCATCACGATTATGATCGTGGCGCTCATCATTGTATTTGCTATAGCGGCCTATGTTCTGATCCGGTTTCGTAGAAGATCCGGGCAGACCGACATGCCTGAACAGGTTGAAGGTAATTTCAAGCTGGAAGTAATATGGACAGCCATTCCGTTATTGCTGGTTATTGTGCTGGCAGTACCGACAGTCCAAACGATTTTTGCCCAAGGCGAAGATCTGTCCAATGACAAAAATGCACTTAAGGTCCAAGTCACCTCGCATCAGTACTGGTGGGAATTCACTTATCCTCAATATGACGTAACCACCGCTCAAGATCTCATCATCCCGACCGGAACAAAAATCGCATTTGAACTTAAAACCGCTGACGTGCTTCACTCCTTCTGGGTGCCGTCACTTGCGGGCAAAATGGACACAAACCCGGATGGAACACTTAACAAGTTCAGTTTCTCTGCACCGAATGAAGGCGTTTACCGCGGTAAATGTGCCGAGTTATGTGGCAGATCGCATGCCTTCATGGAATTCAAGGTAAAAGCAGTGAGTCAGGAATCCTTTGACAGATGGGTGAATCAGATGAAAGCACCTGCAGTCCTTCCTGAAGATACTCAATTAGCCGAGAAATTCAAAACAAACTGCCTTTCTTGCCACGCTGTTGGCGATCAAGGTGGACCCGTAGCACCTAACTTGACGGGAATCGGCGGCAAGGAATCTGTCGCAGGCATTTTGCTGAATTCTCGTGAGGGACAGGAAGAAGGTAGTCCGGTACTGGATAACATGAAAGAATGGCTCCATGATCCACAATCCGTGAAGCCGGGCAATACCATGCCGAATCCCAAGGATCTTGGGTTGACGGATGAAGAAATCGACGGAATTGCCGAATATCTGGCCAACTACAAATTGGACTATGAATAGAACAGCAAGGACGAAGAAGGGGGTACACAACCTTGGCTCATGCGCATAGCGTCAAGAGGTACAGGGGCTTGATGGATTGGATCACCACCGTCGATCACAAAAAAATCGCCATTCTCTATTTGGTTGCGGGTGGATTTTTCTTTGGAATCGGCGGCATTGAAGCCATTTTGATTCGGATTCAACTGATGAAGCCTATGAATGATTTTGTATCGGCACAGGTCTTCAACGAATTGATCACCATGCATGGAACAACGATGATTTTCCTTGGTGTCATGCCACTTATTTTTGCCATTATGAATGCAGTCGTGCCTTTGCAGATCGGGGCACGGGACGTTGCCTTTCCTTTTCTTAACGCACTTGGTTTCTGGACGTTCCTTTTTGGAGGACTGCTGCTGAACCTGAGCTGGGTTATGGGGGGAGCACCGGATGCGGGCTGGACCTCATATACGCCGCTTTCGGGCAGTGAGTACAGTGGAACGCATGGTGTGGATTTCTATACCATCGGTCTTCAGATCGCGGGTCTGGGAACACTCATCGGGGGCATTAACTTTCTCGCAACGATTATTACAATGCGTGCTCCAGGCATGTCCTACATGCGGATGCCGATGTTTACATGGACGACATTTATTACATCTGCCATTATTCTTTTTGCTTTTCCTGCCATCACGGTAGGGCTTGTACTTTTGACGTTTGATCGTATACTGGGAGCGAATTTCTTCGATGTAGCAGGGGGCGGTAACCCCGTACTCTGGCAGCACATCTTCTGGATTTTCGGGCACCCGGAAGTATACATTTTGATTTTGCCGGCATTTGGTATCATCTCGGAGGTTATTCCGACCTTCTCGCGTAAACGGCTGTTCGGTTACAGCTCCATGGTATTTGCCACCATCCTGATTGCCTTCCTGGGCTTCATGGTATGGGCGCATCACATGTTTACAACAGGTCTCGGAAATGTAGCCAACGCGCTATTCTCCATCTCGACAATGTTGATTGCCGTACCTACCGGGATCAAAATCTTTAACTGGCTCTTTACGATGTGGGGTGGACAGATCCGCTTTACAGCGGCGAACCTGTTTGCTGTTGGATTCGTTCCAACCTTCGTTATGGGTGGTGTTACCGGTGTCATGCTGGCATCTGCTCCGGCGGATTTCCAATTCCATGATACGTACTTTGTTGTAGCCCACTTTCACTACGTTATTGTAGGGGGACTTGTACTCGGCTTGTTCTCGGGACTGCATTACTGGTGGCCGAAGATGTTCGGACGTATTCTGAGTGAAACACTTGGAAAATGGACATTCTGGACATTTATGATTGGTTTCCAATTAACGTTCTTTGTACAGCATTTCCTCGGTCTGATGGGAATGCAGCGCCGGATCGTTACATATTTGCCGAATCAGGATTTTGATCTGCTCAATCTGGTCAGCTCCGTCGGGGCATTTCTGATGGGTGTGGGAGTTATCTTATTCCTCGCGAACATCGTAATCACCATGAGAAAACCGGCTGGTGCGCCAAACGATCCGTGGGAAGACGGTCGTACTTTGGAATGGTCCATTCCTTCACCGCCGCCGGAATACAATTTCAAGCAGACTCCGCTGGTACGTGGAATTGATGCGTACTGGAAGGAAAAGATGGCAGGACATACGGAGATGACACCAGCAGAACCCGTGGGTTCGATTCATATGCCATCAGCAACGCCGTTGCCGTTTGTAATGTCTGTGGGGATCTTTATTGCCGGACTTGGTCTGATGTTCAGCAAGGATGAATTCGGTAATGCGTTTATGAATGTATTGTTTAACAATTATATTGTAGTTGTTATTGGTCTTCTGATTACATTTGGATCAATGGCACTGCGTTCACTTTATGATGATCATGGCTGGCATATTGAACCGGAGGATCAGGATGAAAAGGGGGCTAGAACATGACAACCTCACATGCCGAACCGGTGAACGACAAATTGCCGCATGAACCGGAGAAAGCAACGCTGGAGGGACGTAACAAGCTAATTGCCTTCTGGTTGTTCCTTGGCGGAGAGACGGTACTGTTCGGTACGCTCTTTGCTACCTTCCTGGCTCTTCGTGGCCAAACCAATGATGGACCTACGGCGAATGAACTGTTTCACCTGCCACTCGTGGCCGCTGCAACGTTCATTCTCTTGGTCAGTAGTTTGACGAGTGTATTTGCAATTCAGGCCATGCATAAGGGCAAGCGAGATGCACTGGCATTGTGGCTTGGCATCACGGTGGTACTGGGTATGGGATTCCTCGCGCTGGAGATATACGAGTTCTATGAGTATGTGAAACATAAAGAGTTTGGCATGACTACCAGTGCCTTTAGTTCAGCATTCTATACACTGGTCGGGTTCCACGGAGCGCACGTTGCTTTCGGTATTGTGTGGATCGGAATCATTATTGGGCAGCTGTTCAAAAAAGGATTGACGGTCGTAACTGCACCTAAAGTATACGTCTCCGCAATGTACTGGCACTTTATTGACGTGGTCTGGGTGTTCATCTTTACGGTCGTGTACCTGCTCGGAAAGGTGGGGTAACACATGTCAGCACAGGATAAGACAGATCAACAGCCTGTGAAGCACCGTCACCGGACGGAAGGGCCACAGAAACACGTCGTGGTGTTTGTTTTCTCCATTATTCTCACGCTGATTGCGTTTGCGGCTGCTTCTGCCGGAGGGGTCAACACAACCTTTACGATAATTATTTTGCTCGTGATGGCTATTCTTCAGGTATTCGTTCAGTTGGGTTACTGGATGCACATGAAGGATAAAGGGCATTTGATGCCAATCCTGTTCATGGCCTTTGGTTTCTTCGTAGCCTTTACGTGCATCATTATGGCACTTTATTGGGTCTGGTGGTAAAAGAGATGGCGGCGGCGCAATGCCGCCGTCTTTTCCCCTTTTTGGCGAATGAATCTTCACAAAGAAATAAAGGCAACAACCAAATCAGGTCACGGGGAGGTTTCCCGTATGCTCGGGTTGCAATATTTTAGCTTCAACGACTTATGGAGTCCACTTATATTGGCTTTATTTCTGATCATTGCTGCGGCGTATTTAGTGCTTGTGGGACCGTTAAGCGAGCAAATAAAAGATGCAGAGCCTGCGACTGCCGGTCAGAAAATCATGTTTATTACAGGGCTGTTTGTCCTCTATCTGGCTCAAGCTGGACCATTTAATCTGCTTGGTCACGTGATGTTTAGTTTTCACATGGTAAGCATGGCGTTCTCTTATCTGGTAGCACCGCCGCTGATGATGAAAGGTTTGCCGATCTGGGTATGGCGCAGAATCGTACGCTGGCTACCAACACGCCAGCTATCGTTCCTGGCTCATCCGATCGTTGCGGCAGTGATCTTTAACGGGCTGTTTTCGCTGTATCACTTACCGATTGTACATGATTACGTTATGCTGAATTTTACCGTTCACCGGTTGTATTATATTGCACTGTTTATCACCTCGATGCTCATGTGGTGGACATTGCTGAATCCGTTACCAGAAGGCAGACAAGCTTCGGGTCTATCCAAGATCGGTTTTATTTTTCTGAATATGGTGCTGCTCACACCTGCGTGTGGATTGATTATCTTTGCGTCCGAGCCGTTGTATCAGACGTACAGCAACCCGGCAGTATGGGCTGAAGCCATGCGGTATTGTGTGTCTGGGGATTCTACGGCTTTACTTCGCTCATTTGGTGGACCGGCCTTCTTCAACTTCCTGTCCTCGGCGAAGGAAGATCAGCAGGTCGGTGGCATTGTAATGAAGTTTATTCAGGAAGGGATCTTCGCCTCTATGCTGGCCTATGTCTTTTTCCAATGGTATCGGAAAGAGAAGCAGGAAGATGATGATGATTCGTATCCTGCTGGAGGCGCTGGGGGGCCACTCAATCCGGCTGCCAAATAATTAAGTCAATGTTCTGACAAGAGGGGGAACACACGATGGATATGTATTTTTGGCTACCTACGATCAGTACTTCTTTCATTGTGATAAGTGCAGTACTGGTGGGGATTGGATGGGTACTGATTATTCGGGGCAAACGCGAGGCTCATCAGTCCGCCATGGTAGCAGGTGCGATTGCAGCTCTAATCTTCTTTGTGATCTATATGTCTCGCACAATATTCGTAGGTAATACGGCTTGGGGTGGAGACCCGGATCTGGAGATCTTTTATCGGATATTTCTAATTTTTCATATTATCCTGGCTACCGTGGCAGCGATATTCGGTATTTCAACACTGGTGTTGGGGTTCAAAAAGAAGTTCGGAACACATCGCCGCTGGGGCAGGTTCACGTCCATGATCTGGTTCGGGTCAGCATTAACAGGTGTTGTTGTGTATGTTCTTCTATATCTCTTATATCCTGGTGGTCATACACGTCCGGTGTGGGAAGCTATTCTCGGCGTGTAAAAGTGGGGGCACAACCTCGGGCTAATCGTGCGTGCGTCACTATGATCTTCTGAAAATATGAAAATGGACGAATCTAGCAGAAGATTCGTCCACGCTACCTCTCTCATTCATTCATAGAATGAGTTCGAGAGGGGGAAACAAAATGAAAAAAACAGTCAATGTCAGTCAAACGTATCCACGCCTTACCGTGTATTCAGAAGAGAACTACAGAGGAAGAAGCCGCATCTATCGTGGCAACACGGGTCTTCGTAACCTGGACAATATTTTGGATGGGGTGGAGAGCCTGCGTTTTTTCTCAACAAGTTCCAATGCAACACTCGTTGTGTTCACACGGCCTAACTTTCAGGGGGGATTCCGTGTCTTCCGCGGCAACACCAACTTGAGAGATTTGGATGATCTGATCCGTGGCAATGACGTGGAATCCCTGATCTCCACGAATGAGCGGCTGACTCTGGCCGAGATTCGTGCGATCCGCGCCAACCGCAGTCTGCCTAGTGGTTATAACCTCGTTTAATCGCAAGGCCTCTTCTTCTAACAGGTGCTAGAGAACGGCAAAGGGCTGTACCCGAATTGTGTTTACACAATAACGGGTACAGCCCTTCTTTTGTGATCGGGAATGATGTTTGTTTAATCCCCGCCACCCCCACTGTCGCCACCGCCACTATCTCCTCCAGAATCGCTGCTACCACTATCGCTGCCGTGATGAGAATGTATGCCTGATGAAAAATCTGAATCATGATGTTTGTGATCCGGTGTGTGTCTGACATGTCGATCGTAGGATTCATCTCCTGTAATGACCGGATATCCCGAAGCAGAGTCGGCATAACCGTTGTTACGGTGTCTGCGGTGTCTGCCTTTTTTGGCAGAATGACGATGAGGTTCATCCCGGAGGATCAACCAGATAACGACGATAAGGAAAAGGAGCACAAACCCGATCTCGACCAGCCAATCCATAGTTGTAATCTTCCTTTCTTTGATCCGTGACTATAATTTATTTTAACGTAAATTTGAACCGTGTCCCATCCCATCTTCCTGATTCAGGAAAATTAGGGGTTGACGGGATCAGAATTCGGTCTGTATACTGTGTATATTGATATATACAGTAAACACAGTGATTACAGTGCGCAAGATGAGTGAATGACAACTGAAAGGCAGGCATGCATATGAACGAATGGAAGCAGGCGTGGTGGTTGACCCGCAACCAGACGAGTAAGGATAAGCTCCAATGGCTATGGTCTGCAATATTCATGATATACACTGGCGGCATGAGCGGTGTGATGTTATTGGGACAACAACAGACAGATTTCATTAATCCTGTAGTGGATTCCTTCTTTTTAATCATGTTGCCATTTCAAGGGTTCATGTTCTGCAGGCGCTCCTTCCGTTACATACAGGAGGATTCCTATACGCAGATGTTGGCCTACTATCGCAGAATCCCGATCCCTGAACAAGCGGTGATGTGGTCCAGGTTACAGCAAGCTCTAATGGCGTTTGCTTACAATGGTATTTTTTTCTACGGATCGTTATACGTGGTTAGCCTTCATGCCGAAGGATTCCGATGGGATCAATATCTAGCTTTTAGCCTGACCTGTACAGGTTATGGACTTTTGGTAACAGGATTATATATTTACGGAGAGTTTCTGAACAGTGGCAAGAAATACTTGGTTCTCAGTACGCTTTTTGTACCCCTTGCGATTGGCATATCCTTATTGATTCGAATGTCAGGCAGTTACGGCTTTCGAATGGTGATGGATGCGAGTAAATCATGGGGGTTGCTTTCCCCGATCATGTGGATTGCTCTGGTGGCCGGTATCGCAGGATTATGGTTGTTTAGCCGCTTGACGCTGAAGAAGCTGGTTCTTCGGGATTTAAATTAAAATGAGAGTTGAGCTTATGTACGAATACAGGATGAGACCGGCACGGTCAGGCAACAGACTGGAGTGTACCGGAGGGCGAGGTGCAAGATGTGAAAATACCCATTCAAATTAATGAAAATAGCGCTGAACCTTTATACCACCAAATTGAAAATCAATTAAGATCTTTAATTATAACGGGTCAATTGGAGGAGGGAACACATTTGCCGTCCATTCGTGAGTTCGCCGGAGCGCTGAATTGCAGTGTGATTACGGTTAGACGGGTCTATCAGGATCTGGAGAATGAAGGCCTGCTTCGTACGAAGCAGGGGACAGGTACATTTGTGGCCCAGGTAGAAGCCGGCGATAGAGAAAATTATAGATTGAAGGCCGCACAGGAAGCGATGCAGGCTGCGGTGCAGTCTGGAAAATCGGTAGGTTGTACGGAAGAAGAGATGGAGAGCCTGTTCCGGGAAGTCCTGAAGGCTATTTACGCGAAGTAAGGGAGTGATTCATACATGGAACCCATAGCAGTTCAGTTGAACGGTGTATCCAAGATGCGAAAACGCAGAGTAATTGGCCCGATTGATCTGACCATCCCGGAAGGGTATGTAGTTGCTATTCTCGGTCATAACGGTTCTGGCAAAAGCACACTTCTTAACATGCTGCAACAAGTGGTGCTGCCAGATGCCGGGCAGATTATATGGTTTGGGAAGGAACATGAGGGACCACTTCCCCTTGAACTGAGACAACAGATCGGTTTTGTGGCTGACAATGCCGGGCTTGAAGAGAATCGGATAACAGCACAGGAAGCAGCTGAATTTCGGGCCTACTGGTACCCGCGATGGGATATGAAGTTGTTCGATCAACTGATTCACGATATGGAAGTACCCGTTGATGTGAAGCTGAACAAAATGTCCAAGGGAGAGCGGCGGAAATTCGAGATTGCTGCTGCGATTGCAGCTCGCCCCAGATTATTGCTTTTGGATGAGCCTTCATCAGGATTGGACCCCTTTGCCTGGAAAGTGATGGTTGAGCAGTTCCGTACCTTCATGGCTGAGGGGGACACCACGATTCTGATTGCCACACATATAGCAGATGAAGTCAAAAGACTTGCGGATTACATCGTCTTGATGCACCGTGGTCAGTCACTAGGTATGGCCGAGAAAGATATGGTGCTCGATCAGTGGAAAGAAGTCTGGTATGAAGGAGACTTAAGGCCAGAGAGTATCCCGGGTGTTGTGGAATCTTCTTTGGAAGAAAGAGGGCTGGTTCGTGTCATTACAACCCGGGTCAGCGAAGCGCAGGAGAGACTGGAGCTATCGAATAACCGGGTATTGAAAATCCGCAACTTGGAATTGGATGAAGTGCTGGCGTTCTGGATTGCCGGGTATGCACCCGTACAGTGGAAATAACCGAAGGGAGACGATAAATGATGAACCGATTGGAATTGAAGCAAGTCGTCAAGCAATATGCAGACAAAACAGCCGTTAATGGAGTTACGCTCAATGTAAAAGAAGGGGAGATTTACGGACTGCTCGGAGCCAATGGTGCAGGCAAAACAACAACGATGCGCATGGTGCTTGGACTGATTCACCCGGACGGGGGGAATATCCTGTACAATGGCAAGCCTTACAACACAGAGTTGCAGCAGATTATGGGTTATCTTCCGGAAGAGCGTGGATTGTACCCGAAGGTGAAAGTCAGCGAACAGATTAATTATCTGGCACGGCTTCGTGGCATGAATGGTAAGGATGCAGATCAAAGCCTCAAATACTGGTTGGATCGGTTCGAAGTTCCGGAATATTACGATAAGAAGATTGAGGAGTTATCCAAAGGTAATCAGCAGAAGATGGGCTTTATTGCAGCTGTAGTGCATAGACCGCAGATTCTCATTCTGGATGAAGCGTTCAGCGGACTGGATCCGGTGAATGTGGAATTACTCAAATCCACTGTCAAGGAATTGCGTGATGAAGGTACAGCTATTCTGTTCTCGACACACCGCATGGAACACGTTGAAGAGTTGTGTCGTCAGATCACCATTCTGCATCGTTCCAACACGGTGGTACAAGGTGAGATCAAGGAGATTAAGAGCCGTTATCCACGTGAGCAGGTATTCCTGGGTACAGTTGGAAGTGTGGAGGGGCTTGAACAGTTGCCTGGTGTGAAGAAAGTCGAGCGGAATGAGCGTGGTTACCTGATACATATTAGTCAGGTGGAAGCAGCTCAAGAGATTTTGAGAACAGCCATGACTCAGACGACAGTGGAACACTTTGAACTGAAGGAACCAACGCTTAACCAAATCTTTATTCGTGAGGTAGGTGAGTCGAATGAATAAAATGGGAACGATTACGGGTTTTACATTTAAAAACAAGGTTAAAACGAAATCATTCATGGTGACGACCATTGTACTTGCACTTTTAATCTCAATCGGACTCAATGTTCCATATTTCATTACCTTATTCAATGGAGGTTCCATTGGCGGAGCTTCGAGTAGCAATCCTGTAAATATTGGTCTTCTGAGCGCAGGGCAACCTGAAGTTTCCGAGAAACTGGAGAGTTTCTCGTCGGCGCAAGGAGAGCAGGCCTATCGATTCATTGCCAGTGGAGACAAGGATGAAGCGGCTCTTGCAGCGGATGCGGAAGCAGGGCTTACCGATGGCTATCTGAAGTTTGAACCGGTTGCTGGACAGGAGTTCCCACAGCCCATTCTATATTCAGCAGAAGATGTATCACCTCAGATCATTGCATCCATTGAAGCTGCATTGCAGAGTGTGAAGCTGGATGTGGTTGTGAAGGATGTACTCACAGCGGAGCAGAAGGAACTGATTACAACACCTGTGAAGCTCACCGAGCAAAGCTTGAGTACGGATGGAAGTGGGGCCGGTGCTGAATCGGAAGGTGCGATGAGCCCGATTAACTATATTGTGGTGTACTTGCTGATCATCCTGCTGTTCACCTCGACCATGATGACAGGCAACATGATTGCTTCAGAGATCACAGCGGAGAAGAGTTCGCGTATTATGGAGATTCTGATTACGAGTGTATCCCCGCTCAGTCAGATGTTTGGTAAAATCATCGGTATTTTCATGGTGGGCATGCTGCAAATCGGGATCTTCGGAGCAGTGGTTGCCGGAAATATCCTGCTGCCGCATAACCGTGCAGTGTTAGGTGATTTCAATATGAGTCTGAGTGATGTGAATATTGCGGTTATTGTGTACGGACTCATATTCTACATTCTGGGCTACTTCCTGTATGCCGTGTTGTTCGCTGCCATTGGCTCAATGGTAAGCCGTACGGAAGAACTGGGTCAGGCTGTTCTGCCGATTACGATGTTGTCGCTTGTATCCTTCTATATTGCGATCTTCAGTATTTCTACACCGAACATTCTGTTGTTGAAAATCGCAAGCTTCATTCCATTCACGTCGCCGACCGCGATTCTGGTACGGATCGGTGCGGGAGTTGCACCGACTTGGGAGATTCTAACTTCATTAGCGATTCTCATTGTGTCCATTATCATCTTCGGATGGCTTGCAGCCAAAATCTATCGCACAGGTGTGCTGATGTACGGTAAACGTCCAACCTTTAAAGAGTTATTTAAGGCCATGAAGGCTTATAAGATCTAAGTAGAGTTCAGGAGAGGGCGGCTGATGATCATGCAGCAGTTAAAAGGGTTCTTTATACAGTTCTGGAGGGACCCGCTGTGGTTTAAAGCACTAATTCTCTCTACACTGCTACTTTCAATTGTGTTTAGCAGTTCGGCCTTTTCAGAGCAGGGCTACTACCAAAGCATCTCTAAACTAGCTATCGCTATTTTCTTCGTCTCATATGGAGTGAAGCTGCGGGGGAATCGGAAGGTTTCTATAGCATTCTTTTTCCTGGCTCTAATCAGTATCTATTTATCATGGAATAGCTTGGACTTTGCGAATATCTAGCATCGAAACTATGTGACGGATTCGTTTCTGTTATTTCTTATCTATTGAGAGTAATGAAGGGAAAGAGTGCTGCTCCGTTTGTGAGTGGCACCAATTCCCGCCTTTATCCGTAGTATCTAAGTATGTCCATTCTATCAAAATGATTGGAAATTATATTCATAAAGGAGAATACATAATATGAAGAATTGGAAACGCACGCTCTTATCTCTTACCATCTCGGTAGGCTTGCTCACATCTGCAGTACCGGCTATGGCTGCTCCACAAGAAACTTCTGTCAAGGTCAATGACCAGGCAGTGAAATATGCTACAGGAGCACCAATCCTAGATAAAGGTACAACCTTGGTTCCATTGCGGACTACACTGGATGCGATGGACGTGAAGCTAACAACTGCGACAGATGATACGATTACGGCTGTGATTGATGGCAAAACGATTACACTGAAAAGCAAACTTACACGTATCAACGGTGTGACGTATGCTCCAATCCGCATCGTTGGAGATGCAGCGGGTTATGAAGTGCGCTGGGATGCTGCAACACGCACCGTGCTGCTGGTATCCAAAGGTGGAGCAACGGAAACTCCTCAAACGGGTGGACGTGGCTTCATGTGGGAAGTGGAAAGCAATGGCAACACGGTCTATCTGGTAGGGTCTATGCATATTGCGGATGAGAGCTTCTATCCATTGCGTCCGGAGTTTGAGGAAGCATTTGCGGAAGCTGACTATCTTGGGGTAGAGATTGATATTAGCAAAGCGGCTGACGAAGAGCAGCAAAAGCTGGTTCTAAGCCTGGGTTCATATCAGGATGGAACAACACTGAAAGATCACATTTCCAGTGAAACCTATACGAAGCTGGGCGATGTACTGAAGAAAAATGGTTTAGAGCCTAACGCTTTGGATGCATTTAAGCCATGGGTAGCAGAGAGCACACTCGCAAGTTTGAAGTCCGCAACGGCTGGATACGAAGCGTCAGCAGGAGTGGATCTGTATTTCATCCAGAAAGCAATCGAGCGCAAACTCCCAGTTATTGAGTTGGAAAGTTATCAATCTCAACTTGGCATGTTTAACGACTTTTCCAAAGAAACACAAGAGGAAACTTTGAAAGCGACAATCGAGAACTTCGACGTGTTGGATAACAGTGTGAATCAGATGGCTGAGATGTGGAAAACGGGTAATGACGAGCAATTACTAGAACTGACTAACAGCTTCTCCACGAACGAGGAGTACAACAAAGCAATGCTGGTTGATCGTAACATTGGTATGGCGGACAAAATCGATGGTTACTTGAAAAACGGCAAAGGCGAGGAGTATTTCATTGTTGTTGGCGCGGCACACTACCTGGGCGAACACGGTATCGTGAAATTGCTTGAGGATAAAGGATATAAAGTAGAACGTAAATAAATATAGATTATTATAGAAGGTAACCCTTTCGTCTCGAATAAGAGAGTTGAGAGGGTTACCTTCTTATATATAGAAGAAAGACAGATTAGATAGTGAAGATCAAGTGTGCATGATAACACAAATGAATAGAGGATAACATTGTAAATTCAAGAGCCTTTAATAGGGTTAGATTGTAAAATTAATATTTTTAGAAATTAACTCTTTACAAGTACGTATGCTGCATGGTATATTCTATTTCCGGCCAAAAAACACGAGAAACACGGTGCGGCAAGCGAATCAAATAAGCTTCGAAAGAAACTTAAAAAAAGAGCTTGCAAAGTTGGTTCGGACATGATATTATATAAGAGTTGCTGAAGAGAACGACATTCGGTAACGAAACAAGTTTGATCTTTGAAAACTGAACAACGAGTGAGTAAACATTCTGCTTGCAGAATGAACGCGAAAGTTTGAAACAAGCCTTGGCTTGAATCGACTGGAGCACAAATGAGATGTTTAATCTCGTCAGATTCAAAATGAGCTTATCGCTCTTTTCAATACTTTATTGGAGAGTTTGATCCTGGCTCAGGACGAACGCTGGCGGCATGCCTAATACATGCAAGTCGAGCGGAGTTGATAAGAAGCTTGCTTCTTTGAGACTTAGCGGCGGACGGGTGAGTAACACGTAGGCAACCTGCCCTCAAGTTTGGGACAACTACCGGAAACGGTAGCTAATACCGAATAGTTGTTTCCTTCGCCTGAAGGAAACTGGAAAGACGGAGCAATCTGTCACTTGGGGATGGGCCTGCGGCGCATTAGCTAGTTGGTGGGGTAACGGCTCACCAAGGCGACGATGCGTAGCCGACCTGAGAGGGTGATCGGCCACACTGGGACTGAGACACGGCCCAGACTCCTACGGGAGGCAGCAGTAGGGAATCTTCCGCAATGGGCGAAAGCCTGACGGAGCAATGCCGCGTGAGTGATGAAGGTTTTCGGATCGTAAAGCTCTGTTGCCAGGGAAGAACGCTTGGGAGAGTAACTGCTCTCAAGGTGACGGTACCTGAGAAGAAAGCCCCGGCTAACTACGTGCCAGCAGCCGCGGTAATACGTAGGGGGCAAGCGTTGTCCGGAATTATTGGGCGTAAAGCGCGCGCAGGCGGTCATTTAAGTCTGGTGTTTAATCCCGGGGCTCAACCCCGGATCGCACTGGAAACTGGGTGACTTGAGTGCAGAAGAGGAGAGTGGAATTCCACGTGTAGCGGTGAAATGCGTAGATATGTGGAGGAACACCAGTGGCGAAGGCGACTCTCTGGGCTGTAACTGACGCTGAGGCGCGAAAGCGTGGGGAGCAAACAGGATTAGATACCCTGGTAGTCCACGCCGTAAACGATGAGTGCTAGGTGTTAGGGGTTTCGATACCCTTGGTGCCGAAGTTAACACATTAAGCACTCCGCCTGGGGAGTACGGTCGCAAGACTGAAACTCAAAGGAATTGACGGGGACCCGCACAAGCAGTGGAGTATGTGGTTTAATTCGAAGCAACGCGAAGAACCTTACCAGGTCTTGACATCAGCATGACCGGGCTAGAGATAGTCCTTTCCTTCGGGACATGCTAGACAGGTGGTGCATGGTTGTCGTCAGCTCGTGTCGTGAGATGTTGGGTTAAGTCCCGCAACGAGCGCAACCCTTGATCTTAGTTGCCAGCATTTCGGATGGGCACTCTAAGGTGACTGCCGGTGACAAACCGGAGGAAGGTGGGGATGACGTCAAATCATCATGCCCCTTATGACCTGGGCTACACACGTACTACAATGGCCGGTACAACGGGCTGTGAAGCCGCGAGGTGGAACGAATCCTAAAAAGCCGGTCTCAGTTCGGATTGCAGGCTGCAACTCGCCTGCATGAAGTCGGAATTGCTAGTAATCGCGGATCAGCATGCCGCGGTGAATACGTTCCCGGGTCTTGTACACACCGCCCGTCACACCACGAGAGTTTATAACACCCGAAGTCGGTGGGGTAACCGCAAGGAGCCAGCCGCCGAAGGTGGGATAGATGATTGGGGTGAAGTCGTAACAAGGTAGCCGTATCGGAAGGTGCGGCTGGATCACCTCCTTTCTATGGAGAATCGTTTCCCGCGTGGAAACATTCAAATACGCAGCTTAGCTGCAAACTACTCACTCGTTGCTCAGTTTTGAGAGCTCAAACTCTCAAACAGCTTGCTTTTGCATGGAGCTTGTTCTTTGAAAACTAGATATCGAAACGAAAGTAAATGCGAATTAGAACATTCCTTTTTAGCTGAACTTGTGTATAACAAGTTTCAATAAAAACGGTAGATTGCACGTACGATGGTATCGAATGGGAGCGACTTTTGGCTTTGCGCAAGCAAAACAAGGGAAGCGAGCAGTCGAAACCGGAGCACGAGGTTAAGCTACTAAGAGCACACGGAGGATGCCTAGGCGCTAGGAGCCGATGAAGGACGTGGCGAACAACGAAACTGCCTCGGGGAGCTGTAAGCAAGCTTTGATCCGGGGGTGTCCGAATGGGGAAACCCAGCTGGGGTAATTTCCAGTTACTCATAACTGAATACATAGGTTATGTAGAGGCATACCAGGGGAACTGAAACATCTAAGTACCCTGAGGAAGAGAAAACAATAGTGATTCCGTCAGTAGCGGCGAGCGAACGCGGAGAAGCCCAAACCAAGGAGCTTGCTCTTTGGGGTTGTGGGACGTCTCACATGGAGTTACAAAGGAACCGGTTAAGCGAAGAGGTCTGGAAAGGCCCGCCAAAGAAGGTAAAAGCCCTGTAATTGAAAGTCTGTTCCCTCCGAGACGGATCCCGAGTAGTGCGGGGCACGTGAAACCCCGTATGAATCCGGCAGGACCATCTGCCAAGGCTAAATACTTCCTAGCGACCGATAGTGAAGCAGTACCGTGAGGGAAAGGTGAAAAGCACCCCGGAAGGGGAGTGAAATAGAACCTGAAACCGTGTGCTTACAAAAAGTCAGAGCCCGTTTTAGGGGTGATGGCGTGCCTTTTGTAGAATGAACCGGCGAGTTACGTTCCCGTGCAAGGTTAAGGTGAAGAGCCGGAGCCGCAGCGAAAGCGAGTCTGAATAGGGCGAATTAGTACGTGGACGTAGACCCGAAACCGGGTGATCTACCCCTGTCCAGGGTGAAGGTGCGGTAACACGCACTGGAGGCCCGAACCCACGCACGTTGAAAAGTGCGGGGATGAGGTGGGGGTAGCGGAGAAATTCCAATCGAACTCGGAGATAGCTGGTTCTCCCCGAAATAGCTTTAGGGCTAGCCTCGGAAAACAGAGTCGTGGAGGTAGAGCACTGATTGGGTGCGGGGCCCGCAAGGGTTACCAAGCTCAGTCAAACTCCGAATGCCATAGACTTACTTCCGGGAGTCAGACAGTGAGTGCTAAGATCCATTGTCAAAAGGGAAACAGCCCAGACCATCAGCTAAGGTCCCCAAGTGTGTGTTAAGTGGGAAAGGATGTGGAGTTGCACAGACAACCAGGATGTTGGCTTAGAAGCAGCCACCATTGAAAGAGTGCGTAATAGCTCACTGGTCGAGTGACTCTGCGCCGAAAATGTAACGGGGCTAAACACACCACCGAAGCTATGGCTTGATGCTTGCATCAGGGGTAGGGGAGCGTTGTATAAGGGTTGAAGGTGTACCGTAAGGAGCGCTGGACATTATACAAGTGAGAATGCCGGTATGAGTAACGAAAAGATCAGTGAGAATCTGATCCGCCGAAAGCCTAAGGGTTCCTGAGGAAGGCTCGTCCGCTCAGGGTAAGTCGGGACCTAAGGCGAGGCCGAAAGGCGTAGTCGAAGGACAACAGGTCGAAATTCCTGTACCACCGTAAGCCGTTATGAGCAATGGGGGGACGCAGTAGGGTAGTGACGCGGACTGATGGATGTCCGTCTAAGCAGTAAGGCTGATGTGTAGGCAAATCCGCACATCATAAGGCTGAGCTGTGATGGGGAGCGAAAATTGTAGTAGCGAAGGTCATGATCTCACACTGCCAAGAAAAGCCTCTAGCCAGGTGAAGGTGCCCGTACCGCAAACCGACACAGGTAGGCGAGAAGAGTATTCTAAGGCGCGCGGAAGAACTCTCGTTAAGGAACTCGGCAAAATGACCCCGTAACTTCGGGAGAAGGGGTGCCCCGGTAGTGTGAATAGCACGAGGGGGCCGCAGTGAAAAGGCCCAAGCGACTGTTTAGCAAAAACACAGGTCTGTGCGAAGCCGTAAGGCGAAGTATACGGGCTGACGCCTGCCCGGTGCTGGAAGGTTAAGGGGAGTGGTTAGGAGCAATCCGAAGCTGTGAACCGAAGCCCCAGTAAACGGCGGCCGTAACTATAACGGTCCTAAGGTAGCGAAATTCCTTGTCAGGTAAATTCTGACCCGCACGAATGGCGTAACGACTTGGGCGCTGTCTCAACGAGAGATCCGGTGAAATTTTAATACCTGTGAAGATGCAGGTTACCCGCGACAAGACGGAAAGACCCCATGGAGCTTTACTGCAGCTTGATATTGAATTTGGGTACGATCTGTACAGGATAGGTGGGAGCCTTTGAAGTGGGAGCGCAAGCTTCCATGGAGGCAACGTTGGGATACCACCCTGATCGTATCTAGGTTCTAACCTGGTACCGTAATCCGGTGCGGGGACAGTGTCAGGTGGGCAGTTTGACTGGGGCGGTCGCCTCCTAAAGAGTAACGGAGGCGCCCAAAGGTTCCCTCAGAATGGTTGGAAATCATTCGAAGAGTGCAAAGGCATAAGGGAGCTTGACTGCGAGACCTACAAGTCGAGCAGGGACGAAAGTCGGGCTTAGTGATCCGGTGGTACCGCATGGAAGGGCCATCGCTCAACGGATAAAAGCTACCCTGGGGATAACAGGCTTATCTCCCCCAAGAGTCCACATCGACGGGGAGGTTTGGCACCTCGATGTCGGCTCATCGCATCCTGGGGCTGAAGTAGGTCCCAAGGGTTGGGCTGTTCGCCCATTAAAGCGGTACGCGAGCTGGGTTCAGAACGTCGTGAGACAGTTCGGTCCCTATCTGTCGTGGGCGTAGGAAATTTGAGAGGAGCTGTCCTTAGTACGAGAGGACCGGGATGGACGTACCGCTGGTGTACCAGTTGTTCCGCCAGGAGCACCGCTGGGTAGCTATGTACGGACGGGATAAACGCTGAAAGCATCTAAGCGTGAAGCCCCCCTCAAGATGAGATTTCCCAGTATGTAAGACCCCTTGAAGACGACGAGGTAGATAGGCTGGGGGTGGAAGTGCAGCAATGCATGGAGCTGACCAGTACTAATCGGTCGAGGGCTTATCCAATAGCAAGTGATAGTTCGCATGTTTCGTTTCGAATCTAGTTTTCAGAGAACGATCTCTGAAATGAAAATTGGTACATCACAGAATGTGTGTATGATTTTCAGTTCCATATCTGATTTCAAGAAGCTATGCTTCGACAAATCGCGTTTGGTGGCGATGGCGGAGGGGTTCCACACGTACCCATCCCGAACACGACCGTTAAGCCCTCTAGCGCCGATGGTACTTGGACCGCAGGGTCCTGGGAGAGTAGGACGCCGCCAAGCAATCGAAGGACACACTTGATCATATCGAGTGTGTCTTTTTTGTTTTTATTTACACAGGGAAACAACTAACTTTACAGATCAGAGTGCACCAGGGCCTACACTGTATGATTAGACTGACTATTGTTAAAGCTGCTATATGTGGACTCTCATAGCTTCGTTCAGCAACCTTTCAGTTGATTTTAACGTACGTTTCAGTGGGATGGGATATAGTGAAGCCATGTAAAGAGGAGGAGGACCATAATGAATATATCTTCTGCAGCCAGCTCCACAACATCATACATATCGGCATTTTCGAGTTCGGAAAATTCAAGTAGTTTAGAGAAACAAAAGACGAAGCTTGAGGCTCAACTGGAGAAAGTCCAGTCCAGCAAGGACGATGAGAAGACAAAGGAGACAAAGACCAAACAGCTTGAACAGCAGATCAAGCAGATTGAGGCGCAGATTGCACAGCAAAGCTCTCAAGGAGCAGGTACAACCGTTGCTAAGGAGGCGCCACCTGCCCAACCCTCAGCCAATGGAAAGGGCATAGCTACCCCTAAGGAAATTGCAAACGCAACAACGGATAGCAATGGCCGATTCGATATACGTATCTAATTGCTTATATCTAATATAGTGCAAAACATAACAAAGCCCTGACCGATCTTTATGGATCGTGCAGGGCTTGTTTAGATTTTTGTTAAATTATTTATGGGGTCTTCCTGCATGTTATCTACGTTTCATTTATCTCCCATCTAATGCCGTTAACTCATCTGATAACGTTATTCAGCCTGCAACGCGTTTATTCGTTCCGTAAGGGATCGTTTTCTATAGTATACGGCTATAGTTGCAAGAACGAGCATCTCAGATAACGGTACGGCAAGCCATACACCCGTTACACCAAAGAGGGAAGGGAGGACTGCAATCAGTGCAATCATGATGATCATCTCACGTGCAGCTGTAATCCAGATGGCCATTTTGGCATTACCTACAGATTGAAAATAGGTGCTCATGACAAAGTTAACACCCATAAACACATAAGCAAATGTAAATATACGTAATCCGTATACGGCATTATCCGTTACGCCGCTACTGAAGTTTCCAAAGATTTGCACGAAATAAGGTGCACCGATTTGAACAATAAGCAGTAACAGTAGACCGCATGCCAGAGCCGTTTTCGTGGCTAAACGTATCGTTTGTTGTACCCGTGTAACCTGACTGGCACCGTGATAATAGCTTATCAGAGGTTGGGCAGCGGATGCCAGACCCAGGAAAGCCAACAATACAACACCATGAATGTAGTTCAGCACGGTAAAGGAAGCTACACCATCCGTACCCGCAATGCGGTCCATGGAGATATTGTGAGAGACAGAGAAGACCGACATGCCAAGTTCAGCCAGAAAGCTGGGGAAACCAATAAGAAGTAGGGAAGCCAGCAGTTTGTTGTTCCATTTGAACCGGGTGAACGTGAGATTATTTGTTTTTTTGAAAAAGTGAGTGAACAGGACAAGCAGCGCAAGAGACGCCGATACAATTGTACCGATAGCCACACCGCGTACACCCCATTCGAGCACATACAATGTTACATAATTAATGACGATATTGGCCACAGCAAACGTAATCTGAGCGTACATGGACGTGTTGGGATTCCCATCGTTTCGTACAAAAACAGAAAGAGCATTCTCAATAGTGAAGACAAATCCGAACAACAACATGATATTCATGTAGTCCGAAGCAAACGGGAAAGTCTCGGCATTAGCACCGAGGGAGTATACCAGCTTGTCTTTAAACGTAAATGCAGTATAACCAATAGCCATCGTAACGAGCATTATGAGCATAATGGATTTGGTAAAAATTTGTTTGGCTGATGTGATATCTTTTCTACCCATCGCGTTAGAGTACAACGTTGCCCCGCCCATACCAATCCACAGCGACATGGCAACAAAAAGCGTGTAAACAGGAGAGGCAATGCCGATCCCTGCCATCGCGGTAGAACCCAGTTTGTGTCCAACCATAATACCGTCGATAATAAAATTAAAAGCAACCACCAGCATCCCCAATACAGAAGGCACAAGGTAGCTAATAAAAGCTTTGCCTACCGATTGCCCTTCCAATGGATGCGTCCAATTCGTATTCATAATGACCTCCGTTAGTAAACTGAATGTTCATTCTGTATGCAATAATACTGAACGTTCGTTCTGTATGATAACACGGCTTGAATTCTCTTGGCAACTTTTGCGTTTGAATATCGTTTATGTGGTAGAGTAGGTTGATATTTTATAAGGCGGGAGGAATCTCTTGATGAAACAAAATAAATACGATGAATCGGAATTTTTTGATAACTACAGTAAGATGGCTCGTTCTGTTCAAGGGCTGGAGGCTGCTGGAGAGTGGCATGAACTGCAGACCCTTCTGCCGGATTTGAAAGACAAGCGTGTGCTGGATTTGGGATGTGGTTTTGGTTGGCATTGCCGGTATGCACGCGAGCAACAAGCGAGTTCAGTAATTGGTGTAGATTTGTCTGAGAATATGCTCCAACGTGCTCGTGAGATGACGGACGATCCACAGATCCAGTACGAGCAGCTGGCGATTGAAGATATTGATTTTGCACCGGGACAATTCGACGTTGTGATCAGTTCGCTGGCTTTGCATTATATTGAACAGTTAGACACGGTGTATGCCAAAATCAATGACTGTCTTGTTCAAGGTGGCACGTTTGTCCTTTCCTCTGAACATCCCATCTTCACCGCTCGTGCGGCGCAGGATTGGCATTACGGACCCGAAGGTGAGATTCTTCACTGGCCCGTGGATGATTACCATGATGAAGGCAGGCGTGTGGCGAACTTTCTGAATCAGGATGTGGTTAAATATCATCGTACACTGGCAACACATATCAATGAACTTATTAAGGCCGGGTTTGCCATTCAAAAGGTGGCTGAGTCCAAACCATCACCGGAAATGATTGAACAGGTTCCTGGGATGAGAGACGAGAATCGGAGACCGATGTTTCTGATGATTGCTTCGGTTAAAGTATGAAGGAGTAAGGAGAAATTTGATAGTAACAGCGATCAGAAAGTTGATCGGTCATTCAAATGACCGGAACTACTTGAATAAATCGGTGTGTTCAGTGATATTGAACACGCTGTTTTTTATTTTGCTACAATAATAAGAAATAATGTTCAAAACAGGGAACCAAACCACAATTGATCCAGTCATATTAAGTGAGGTGAACAACAGTTGGATTATCAATTTCTGGCACAGGCTCAGACCATCGACAATTACACACTTAGCAGCATGATGGATGACTACGGAAACGACGTGTGGAATTACGCTTATTTTCTGACCAAAAGTGCCGAACAGGCAGATGAATTGTCACAGGAAGTTTTTATTCGGGCGTACTCGGGGGTTGCTCATTATCGCGGAGAGTGCTCACTAAAAACATGGCTGTTGACGATTACTAGAAACACGACTTTTACATATCGAAAATCTAAATTTTTTCGTAGCAGTCTGTGGGGAGAGACCTTACCCATGGAGACAGAGTGTGTGGGTTCGAGCCAAAGAGTCATGATTGCAGAGCAGCCTACACATCCTTCGGCTGAGATGGAAGTGATGCGTAAGGAGCATGTCCATGAAATCTGGGATATTGTTCTGGCTTTGCCGAAGAAGTTCAGGGAGATTCTTTTGCTGAATCTGAAGTATGAGCTTACGACAAGTGAGATTGCAGAGATGTTGAAAATCAGCTCAGGCACAGTAAAATCCAGACTATCCCGAGGTAAGGATAAGGTACGGAAACAATGGGAGGAGCGAAGCGAATGAAACACAAGGATGAGCAATGGGAAAAGGAGATCCGAAAGGGACCGTTTGCATCGTCTCCTTTTACAGCGGATCACAAGCGAAATGTGCTTCAACAGGTGGAGTTGATGAAGAAGTCTGAAGAAGGTAGTCTGGGAAATGACTCGGAGCAAAGTTATAGGTCGCCCAGACCGTTTAGACCGCAAGTAGACAACGTGTCACTCAAGCGTCGCCTTAGAAGAGGGCCCCTTGCTGCAGGCATGAGTGCTTTGGTTATTGCCGCTGGATTGTTCCTATGGAGCTGGGATGAGGGAAAACTGGTGAAACCTGTGATCGAGCAGGTCTATCCGACAGCAGCATTACAGTTATCCGATGGTTTGAACACAAATCTGCTGACCGACAAAATGAAAAGAAATGTTGCGACTACGATGCGAGATGATCTGGGTAAACAGCTGAAGATTACGAAAGTGGAAGATTTGCCTGTGTCCGGCAGAATATATGTAGAGGCTGGACATGAAAGTGAGAAGGAGTATGCGCAGATATGGCTAGATGCGACAACAGGCAATCTGCGTGAAGTAGGAATGAGACGAGAGATGCAGCCAAGCGAGCTGGAGCACCGTTACCTGCGTCAAGTTCCATCGCTTTTGCAAAGTATAGGCAGCACTCCAACGCTTAAACCTGTATCCGTTCAACGTTATGTGAGTATGAAGCAAGGGGAGTTGGAGCCGATATCACATACGACATTAACATTAGTGAATGAGAGTAATTATGGGGAGATTGTATGGCAACAGGATCAGGCTATCTCGATTACAGGCGAGCTTAGTCCTGATCAGGTATCTCAGGCAGTGCTGGCAGATGCGGAGGATGCCGTTAAGGCAGTATTCGGTGAAACTTCTCTAAAACTTAGGGGGGTAAGTCGTACCAAAGATGATGAAATTGGGAGAGATGTAATTAATCTTAGTTTCAATGATCATTATTTAGTTCAAATGATTGTAGGAGAAGAAACTAAAGTTTACTCTGTAATTGGGGAGAATTTATATCGAAATGATTTTACTAATTGGGACGAAGTAGAAGCGTATCATCAGGAGATTTATGACGTAAAGGAGTCTATCCTCAGGGAGCAGGTAGGGGCGATGATTAAAGAGGTATTTAACGTTAACCTCCAAGGATACACTCTTCATAGGGAAGTTGATAATCCGGGGATTGCCATATTTAAACTAGAGTCGCCGAAAGATGTTATACGGGTTCGCTACAATGAAGATGTAAAAATTACGATGATCACCAGAGGCGAGTTATAGAGCTTGATCTTACATGTTACAATTTAGTTCATCAATAGAATGAACACAAGGAGATAATGATGAAATATTTGGTGAGTTCTTGTCTGGCGGGGATAGCTTGCCGTTACAATGGAACAGCGAGCCTGGATGAGAAGATTCAGGAGCTTGTGGAGCAGGAGCAGGCGAAGATGGTGTGTCCGGAGTTACTTGGCGGATTCTCCACTCCACGGGAACCGGCTGAAATTATCGGTGGAACAGGCAAGGACGTACTGGCAGGCATTGCAAAAGTGATCGAGAAAAGTGGCAAGGACGTCACGGACCTGTATATCAAGGGAGCCTATCAGACGCTCGATTGGGCGCGAAAATTGAATGTGTCATGTGTGGTATTGAAGGAGTTCAGTCCGTCCTGTGGTACACAGATGATCTATGATGGGAATTTTGCCAACCACAAGGTAGCTGGAGAGGGTGTCACCTCAGCATTGCTGAGACAAGAAGGATATACCGTCATTTCTGAAAATGAATTTATGGAGCAACTGTAAACTTCATGTGTGAAAATATGCCGTCTGGGGAGAAGATATATGATCCAGCAACGGCTATTTTCCTTGTTAGGACACAATAGTTACTTTTAGAAACTTAGGAACAATAATGTGCTTACTTTTCATTTTAGGATATAGATTCTAAACTAATACTTAAGCAAATCCAAAATTAGAGAATAACGATTCAACATAAAAATATAAAAAAGGACGTGGAGCTCCATGGAAGTTACAGCAAAGTCAAAGAAAAAGGAAGACATCTTAAAGGCTTATCATTTCCGGCATGCAACAAAGATCTTTGATGATACCCGCAAAATTTCGGATGAGGATTTCCAATTTATATTGGAAACCGGCAGATTATCTCCAAGTTCCATTGGACTTGAACCGTGGAAATTTCTGATTGTACAAAATCCGAACCTGCGCAAGCGTCTGTCCGAAGTTTCTTCCGGCGCTCAAAAGCAATTGGCAACAGCAAGCCATTTTGTTGTTATTTTGGCCCGGTCCGATGCCAGTTATAATTCTCCCTATGCGGAATACATGTTGAAGGAAACAAAAGGAATGCCGGAGGACGTATTTGAGCTAACAAGTCAGGCTTATGGAAAGTTCCAAAATAACCAGAGAATTCTGGATAATCCACGATCATTATTCGACTGGGCATCCAAACAGACGTATATTGCACTTGGCAACATGATGACGGCGGCAGCTCAAATCGAGATTGATTCTTGTCCGATCGAAGGTTTCAGTCGTGACGATGTCCATCGAATTATGGAAGAAGAGGGTTTGCTGGAGAATGGTGCATGGGACGTCTCAGTGATGGCAGCCTTCGGTTATCGGGTAGAGGAGCCCACGCGTGAAAAGTCCCGACAATCGGTTGAGAAAATCTCCCAATGGATTAACTGAATTCAGCAAAATTCAACATGAGTCAAGGAACGATGATCTAATATCAAGGTTTAAGATCAAGATCTAACATTATAGTATAGAGGATCAGAAAAACAAAACAGGATCGAAACAGCCCGATAGTTTCCACAGGTACAAGGATGGAAACTATCGGGCTTTTTTGTTTTTAGATAAAAAGAACTTGAACATACATAGATGTCTATGTATAATGAGGTCATGCCAAAATACAACGCAATTGCACTGATTGCAAGAATCAGAGATCATGTCAACAAACGGATTGTTCACGAATTGGAACAGCATGAAGTGACAGGCATTGTACCTTCTCATGGGGATGTATTGATGTTCTTGTACCGTGAAGAGACGCTGTCAATCAAGATGTTGGCAGAACGTGTTCAACGCACGCAACCAACGGTAACGGTACTGGTCAACAAGCTGGAGAAGCTCGGTTATGTTGAACGCAGCAAGAGTGCCGAAGATAGCCGGGTGACGATGATTCGCCTCACTGAGCAGGGGAAGCGGCTCGAACCGATCTTCCATCAGGTATCCGAGCAGATTAATGACATCATCTATAGTGGCCTGTCCGATGAACAGTCGGAGCAATTGGAGAGTTTGCTGTCCATTATTGTCCGAAAGTTATAATGAATGAACTCTTCTGTCTGCAACCCTTTCCAGATTTGACTGGGATGGAGGCAGAGGAGCCCTAATATTTTTTACCCATATACATAGATATCTATGTATTCGGGAACGTATCAATGTAACCCCATTTTCGAAACCTAACTCAAACCAAACCTGGAGGGATTCACACTATGAAACATCTTATCGTATATGCTCACCCGCACACAGACAGCTTTAATAACGCAATCCTCAATACTGCTGTAGAAGCTCTCGAAGCTCAAGGCCATGAAGTGGTTGTTCGTGACTTGTATAAGCTTGGATTCCAACCCGTACTGACTGAAGCCGATACAGCTTCCATGCGCGCAGGACAGACACCACAGGATATCGCGACAGAGCAACAGTATGTTACCGACGCAGAAGCCATTACATTCATCTATCCGATCTGGTGGACAGGACTTCCTGCCATTATGAAAGGATATGTTGACCGTGTATTCGCCTATGGTTTTGCATATGCAGCGGGTGAAGCGGGTATCGAGAAATTGCTGACAGGCAAAAAAGGACTCATCATCAACACACATGGTACACCAAGTGAAATTTATGATCAGATTGGCATGACTGCTGGATTGAAAATAACTTCGGACGTAGGTATCTTCGATTTTGTAGGCATTGAAGCCGTAGATCATCTGCTCTTCGGTAGTATTGGATACCTGGATGCACTTGCATATCAAGCCATGTTGGATCAGGTTAAACAGACGGTAACGACCAAATTCTAATATAGATTTTGGTTCTCTATAGGAATTCCATATGATACCAGACCGACTCGATCATGAGTCGGTTTGTTTGTTCATGTGTTTGCAAAATGCCTGAAAGGGGGTATAATCGTACCCATGGAACCTATACTTATATTCAAAGCATTATCGAACGAGACACGTAGACAAATCCTGTTGTGGCTCAAAAGCCCGGAGCAACACTTTTCACCGCTGGAACTGTCCCAGCATCCGGATGGGGGCAAAAACGGAATCTGTGTCGGCACGATTCAACTGAAGGCTGGACTGGCTCAGTCGGTTATATCCAGTTATCTGCTGACCATGCTCAAGGCAGGGTTACTGCTCTCCGAGCGAAGAGGACAATGGACGTATTATCGGCGCAACGAAGAGACGATCCGTCAGTTTGCCGAGTACGTGCAGAACGAGTTATAAGCCGGATGCCGGAACGGAAACTAGGATGCACATGCAGGCAGGGATTCCGTCCGGATGTAAACGGCTAGTTCAGTATCACATCACTACATCCAGTTGCGATTTAATTAATCTATATATCTGGATATACAAAAATATAATCATCGAGGGGATTAAACGATAATGACTACAGAAAATACAGCTTCATCTCATAAAGAACATATCCAAGACGTTAAGCTTTCCATCCTTGATTTAGCTCCAGTTGTTGTAGGCGCAACACCAGCCGATGCCTTGCGCAACAGTCTGGATCTGGCACAGCATGCTGAGCGTTGGGGATATCACCGTTACTGGGTAGCAGAACATCACAACATGCAAGGTATTGCTTCTTCTGCAACCTCGGTCGTTATTGGATATCTGGCTGGTGGAACCAAAACGATTCGTCTGGGTTCAGGAGGTATCATGTTGCCCAACCATGCACCGCTTGTCATCGCTGAGCAGTTCGGTACACTGGAATCCTTGTATCCTGGCAGAATTGACTTGGGACTGGGACGTGCACCAGGCAGTGATCGCCGGACATCGCTTGCGCTACGCAAAGATCTGAATAGCGGGGAAGATTTCCCGGAGCTGCTCGCAGAGCTCAGAGCATACTTTGATGCTTCGGCGACATCTTATCATGCGCCTGTTCGCGCAGTTCCTGGAGAAGGATTGAATATTCCAATCTATCTGCTCGGGTCCAGTGATTTCAGCGCACGTCTGGCAGGTCAGCTGGGATTGCCGTTTGCTTTTGCCAGTCACTTCTCGCCCGATTACACCCGGATTGCACTGGAAACGTATCGAAACAATTTCCAACCATCTGATCACTTGAAGGAACCACATGTGATTGTTGGGGTCAACGCTGTTGTTGCGGATACAGATGAGGAAGCAGCATGGCTGGGTACAACGATGCAACAGCAGTTCCTGAACATTATTCGCGGCACAACGGGATTGGTACAGCCTCCGGCTGAGATGGAAGGCAAGTGGACGGACCGTGAGAAAGCTGGTGTGGAGCAGACGCTGAAGGCCGCTGTTAATGGTTCCCCAGAAACCGTTCGTGGACAGCTGGAATCCTTCATTCGGCAGACGCAGGCAGATGAGCTGATTATTACGTCGATGATCTATGATCATAAGGCGCGTCTGCATTCCTATGAGTTAATCGCACAATTGGCGGGAAAAGCCTAATCTTAAATTTTCACCATAAAAGCTGGCTTAACAGTAAGCTATAGATCCAAATTTACGGTTCGTCTCCCAGTGAGGCGGACCGTTTTTGAATAGGGAAAATTTTCAAATAATTCATGTGGGGCAGAAGACTCATTATGGGGTAAAATGACTTTACCGGTTTAATTTGAAACGGTTAATCAGCGCCATACGTATAAATCCAGAGAGTTATACATATGTTGGCTTGTACAAGGGACTTTATTTTTTTCAGGCAAGGGACATTTATCAGATTTACAGCTTGTTTTGATTAAGGATACATATGAGAGGACGACACGCCTATGGAGCAACCTGAGCAACCCCGCGTTTGGCCGGAGCGGTTCAAGCGATTTTTTCTTAACAACAAGTTTGTCCTATTTCTGCTGATTCTGCTGTTGGTGGGACTAAACGTCATGGTTTTGACCAAAGTATCCTTTGTTCTTCATCCACTCGCAGTACTCATCAAAACCATTGTTTTACCTATCATTCTGTCAGGCATACTCTACTATCTGTTGAATCCGATTGTGGATGTGATGGAGAGATGGAAAATCAAGCGCGGCTGGTCCATTCTGATCCTGTATCTTGCAATTGGAGGCATTCTGACAGTCGTCGTGTTGGCGGTTATTCCGGTTGTGCGTAACCAGATTGTGGGGCTGATTGAGAATTTCCCAACGTACAGTGAGACGGTAAAACAGCAGTTTGAGGAGCTTACGGGCAGTAAACTGTTCGGTCAGTTCCAGGAGACGGTGAATTTGAATTCTCAGGATTGGTGGGGAACCATCTCCCAAAAGGCCACTGAAATTCTGAACTCGACCTGGACCAAGTTGGGCGGATTCCTCGGAGCTTTCACGGAGACCGTGCTGTCCATCGTAACGGTCCCGTTCATCCTGTTCTATCTGCTGAAAGACGGCAAGAAGCTGCCGGCGAAAATTCTGTCTTTCCTGCCAATCAAGAGTCGTACAGGCGCCATGCATGTGCTGGAAGACATCAATCACCAGATCAGTTCATTCATCCGTGGACAGATTATCGTCAGCTTCTGCATCGGTATTCTGCTCTACATCGGATATATGGTCATTGGTCTGGATTATGCACTGATTCTTGCAATAATCGCATCGTTTACAAGTGTTGTTCCGTACTTGGGACCTGCAATTGCCATTACACCTGCGTTGATCGTGGCACTCGTCACTTCGCCGGTGATGCTGCTGAAGATGGTTGCGGTATGGACGATTGTGCAGTTAATCGAAGGTAAATTCATCTCACCACAGATCATGGGTAAAACGTTGAAGATCCATCCCATCACGATTATCTTTGTCATCCTGACTTCGGGTAATCTGTTCGGAGTCGTAGGCATTCTGCTCGCTGTTCCAGGATACGCGGTGCTGAAAGTATGTGTATCGCATATCTTTAACTGGTTCAAGGACAGATCCGGCCTGTACGATCCAAACAAGAACAATCTTTTATAACCGAAGTGGTATGCTCCAACTGATCGGTAATGGGAAGGGATAGTCACTTTGTATTCTGTACAAAACGGTATCCTTACCAAGAAGAACCCCCGTCCATCGGCATATAGCCGAGAGGCGGGGGTTCTTCTTCATGAACCAGCTTGGCGGCTGCCTAGCTGTGTTTAATATGCTGGAGCGTTTGCAGGAAAATCTGCTCAATATGAGTATCATCCAGAGAGTAGTACACGGTCTTGCCTTCCTTGCGCCGCTTGACGATCCGCATATTGCGGAGTGAACGCAACTGGTGTGAAATGGCCGACTGTCCCATGTCGAGCAGAACCGTCAGGTCATGCACACATAATTCCTTCTGTAACAGCGCATCAATAATACGTAGCCGTGTTGGGTCGCTGAATGCCTTGAACCAATCTGCCATCTCGGAAGAGGTATCCCGATCTATGAGTGAAGTGCGAATCGTCTGCACATCCGCTTCAGTACCCGAGCAGGTTGCATCACATTCGCTTGGTGCTTTAACCGGTTGTTCCATTTCATATCACCGCCTATGTTAACAACTATAGCTCTATTATATCCAAAAACGGCCTAAAGCGAAATGATTACTATTAGCATAATCTGTATGAAAAATCAACAACGGATGTTGACACTCATGTTTGGGCGTGCATATAATAGGGGTAATTAAACATATGAATGAATGCTCATATATTGAATGTAGTTGGATGATAACATTGTTTTTGTACTGCAAAGGGGAGAATTCACATGGGAACCGGACAGGAACAGGTGAAAAGGGAACTGCTGCTTGATGGATTAGACTGTGCGAACTGCGCATTAAAGATCGAGAACGGCGTTAAAAAAATTAAGGGCATTAATGAATGCTCCGTCAATTTTGTTACTAAAACATTATCGCTACACACCACCTCCGATATGGATGAACAAGTAGTGGAAGAAGCGAAGCGCAAAGTGCTTCGGCTGGAGCCTCATATTCGTATCTCGGAAAAAGGAAAACAAGTAAACGGACATGTACAGACTCATGCAGGGAGTGCGGCTGGTTCACACGAACACAGTCATGACCATGCCGGACATGATCATGGACATTCACATACACATGGCGATCACTCGCATACTCATGATCATGGAGATCCGCAGGGAAACACACACGATCACGGAAGTCATGCTGGACATAATCACGATCACAGCCATACCCATGATCACGATGCTCATGCAGGCCATTCACATGAACATGGTGCAGGTCAGACCAAAATATTGCTTGCTCGTCTTGCTGCCGGTTCTGTGTTGCTCGCAGCTGCGATCTGGTCGCCGCTGGAGGGCTGGGCACAGTTCACCCTATATGCGCTCGCGTATCTGATTGCCGGGGGAGATATCGTGCTCCAGGCGTCCAAAAACATCATCCGCGGTCAGGTGTTCGATGAATACTTCCTCATGTCCGTCGCTACCTTGGGTGCCTTTGCCATTGGAGAGTATCCGGAAGGGGTAGCGGTCATGCTCTTCTATCAGCTCGGAGAGCTGTTTCAGGGCATGGCGGTTAATCGGTCACGTAAGTCCATTCAGTCCCTGATGGACATTCGCCCGGACTACGCGAATATCCTGACGGGTTCGGGTGACGAGACACGGCGGGTATCTCCGGAAGACGTACGGATCGGTGATCGTATTGTCGTGAAGGCAGGAGAGCGAGTACCGCTGGATGGTATCGTTCAAGCTGGGCGTTCCATGGTGGACACTTCTGCCCTGACAGGTGAGTCAGTACCTCGTGAGCTGGAGCCCGGACGTGATGCACTTAGTGGATTTGTAAACAAAAACGGGATGTTGAGCATTGAAGTAACCAAAACGTTTGGTGAATCAACGGTATCCAAAATTTTGGATCTGGTGCAGAACGCGAGTAGCCGGAAGGCAAAAACAGAGCATTTTATTAGTAAATTCGCCCGTTATTACACCCCGGTTGTTGTGATCCTTGCAGCCCTGATTGCATTTGTTCCGCCGTTGATACTCAGTGGTGCAACATTTGCCGACTGGATCTATCGTGCATTGGTCTTCCTGGTCATCTCATGCCCTTGTGCGCTGGTGGTATCTATTCCACTTGGATTCTTCGGTGGTATCGGAGCGGCTTCACGTAACGGGATTCTTGTCAAAGGCAGTAACTATCTTGAAGCATTAAACGATGTGAAAGTTGTCGTTTTTGATAAAACGGGTACACTAACCAAAGGTGTATTCAAAGTAACAGCCATTCGCCCCGAAGGCGAACGCACGGAAGAAGAACTAATGAAACTGGCAGCCATTGCCGAAGCTAATTCCAATCATCCGATTGCCGAATCCATTCGCGCAGCTTGGGCCAAAGCGATTCCCGCGCAAGGTGTAGAAGGTTATGATGAAGTTGCCGGACACGGGATCAAGGTGAGCGTGGATGGTAGGGAAGTGCTGGCAGGCAACGCTAAATTAATGAAGCAGGCCGGTATATCCTATACCACACCTGAGACGGCCGGAACGATAGTGCATGTTGCTGAAGCTGGCACATATGTTGGTCATCTGATCATTGCTGATGAAGTGAAGGACGATGCAGCAGCTGCTATTCAGGCGCTGAAGAAGCTTGGCATCCGCAAAACGGTTATGCTGACAGGAGATGCCAAAGCCGTGGGTGAAGCGGTAGGACGCGAGCTGGGTGTGGATGAGGTCTATGCTGAATTGTTGCCACAGGATAAAGTCGAACGACTGGAGCAATTGGAAGCGGCCAAATCTCCGAAGGAAAAAATGGTGTTTGTCGGTGATGGTATCAACGATACACCTGTGCTGGCACGAGCCGACGTGGGCGTAGCGATGGGTGGACTCGGTTCAGATGCTGCCATTGAAGCGGCAGACGTGGTCATCATGACCGATGAACCGTCCAAACTTGCGAGCGCAATCCGCATTGCAAAGCGTACACGCATGATTGTGTGGCAAAATATCGCGTTTGCTCTGGGGGTTAAAGCGATCTTCCTGCTACTGGGTGTGTTCGGCATTGCCACCATGTGGGAAGCGGTATTCTCGGATGTCGGTGTCACAGTACTGGCTGTCCTGAACGCCATGCGTGTACTTCGTGTGAAGAATATCTAAGTTTACGAAACGATCCAGGCGGCTCTTCGTATATACGTAGAGCCGTTTTTATATTTTTATGTAGATAAGTCTAACTGACTGCACAATTTACACGAGAACGGAGAAGACGAAATAACCTGAAAGGTTATTCTGTCATCGAAGTGCCAGTGTAAGCAGGTCGATGGAAGACAACAGAGAAGGGGAGAACGTTTTGACAGGAGCAGTAGTTGGGATCATCATTGGTGTGTGCTATTTCATTCTGGGGTTAATGGTGTTCAAAAAACCACCGAAAATGATTAACGGGATATATGGGTATCGAACCCCGCGTGCAATGAGTAATCCCGAGTTGTGGGACGAAGCGCAAAGTTATAGTGCCAATCTGATGATGCAATTTGGTGTGATTATCACGATATTTGGCATTATCGGTTTCTGGCTTACAGATGTACGAGCTTTGGTGCTGAGTCTGGTTGCTACAGGGTTCTATACGTTCAGACTGTTTACCAGAGTTGAAGGTCGTTTGAAGCAAATGCAGCGAGCGCAACAGCAACAAAATGAGCAGAACGGTTAAGGAAAGGTGAAATGAATAGTGTAGAGAGGAAGACTCGCGAGTGAAGCGGGTCTTTTTTGTTGATATTGGAGAAAGCGAACACGCTGTTAAACTCGCTAAGACTTAAGGCATGAAATCTAACGTTGACGTTAACGTCAATATTATATATAATTATATACATAACATTACGGACATATAAGAGAGGTGAGGGAAATGAGTTTATATAAAATCGATGACGTAGCCAAGGAATGCGGTTTGACCAAGCGAACCATTCGGTATTATGAAGAGATTGGTGTCATGCCTTCACCTCAGCGGACAGATGGCGGAACGCGGTTGTACACTCGTGACGATATCAATTTTCTGAAGAAGGTGGTTCGTGCCAAAGAGGTACTTGGATTCTCTCTTCAGGAGCTACATACTTATGTGGCAACAGCAGATGCACTGAACGAACAACGTTTTGACTACCAGCAGACGACCGAAGTGAGAGAGCGTATTGAGAAGCTCAACACGATGGAAACAACACTGGATGGTCAGCTGCAACTGATTGAGCAGAAACTTCAGAGCATACATGCCGTACAGACTGAATTGGAAGAGCTGCGTGAACGCGTTCGGAGCGGTATTCAGAAATTACAGGCACACGATCCGCAGCGTGATGAAGACGGGTAACCCTAACCCGAATGGCAATCAAAGTTATATACAAAACCGTATATACACATAATCGCTACATGGAGTGAGCACCATAGTGACTGTGGCAATCCTGTACAAACACCGGATGTTCCGGTGTCATTTGTGCCGCTTTGTCACCTCTAATTCTGAAAATGAACACGGGTTTTCATTGTCTTTCGCAACATTTTCAAATAAAAAAATTCACCACATAAATCATTCACAGGAGGAATTACGTATGAAAAGAGAGCCATCGTTACCGGACGAATTGCCGTCATCTCGTGGGGGCTTGCTGTCTCAACCGAGAGCGGTATGGGCGGTCGCCTTTGCATGTATCATATCCTTTATGGGTCTGGGTCTGGTTGACCCGATTTTGCCGGCAATTGCAGATCAGCTGCATGCTTCCAAAAGCCAGGTGTCGCTGCTATTCACCAGCTATAACGCTGTAACGGGGGTAGCGATGCTGATTACGGGTGTCGTATCCAGCCGGATCGGTGTGAAATGGACGCTGCTTAGCGGCATATTGTTGATTATTATCTTTTCCTTCCTTGGGGGTACCTCAGACACGGTAGGTGCATTGGTCGGATACCGGGGCGGTTGGGGACTTGGTAATGCCTTGTTCATCGCAACAGCGTTATCCGCTATTGTGGGACTGTCCACTTCAGGGACAGCCAAGGCTATTATTTTGTATGAAGCAGCACTCGGTCTCGGGATTGCAGTTGGTCCGCTGCTAGGTGGTGAGCTGGGTTCCATCTCTTGGCGTGGCCCGTTCTATGGCGTGGCTGTACTAATGGCAATTGCGTTTATCAGCATTACATTTATGTTGCCCAAAATGGCAAAACCAAAAACACGCAGTTCGTTGTCTGATCCGTTCAAAGCATTAAGTTATCCTTCACTGAAAACTTTGGCGATTACCGCCTTCCTATATAACTTTGGTTTCTTTACTTTGATGGCCTATTCACCTTATGTCATGAATCTGGATGAGCACGGCTTGGGTTATGTATTCTTTGGTTGGGGACTGATGCTGGCCATTACGTCGGTATTTGTTGCTCCAAGACTGCAACGCCGATTCGGCTCGGTGCCGTCCATGAGTGTCATGCTTACATTGTTCGCGATCGATCTGGTTGTTATGGCCATGGGTACGGTGATGGGGTCACCAACTACCGTTATAGTGGCGGTCATTGTGGCAGGGATCTTCCTTGGGATTAACAACACATTGATTACAACGGCTGTTATGGAAGCTGCACCTGTGGAGCGTTCGGTTGCTTCTGCTGCATACAGCTTCGTTCGTTTCCTTGGTGGTGCACTTGCTCCATGGCTTGCAGGTAAATTGTCCGAGTGGTTCCTGCCGGAAACACCGTTTTATTTTGGCGCATTAATGGTTCTCATTGGTGTCGTTGTACTGTTAGTACGCCGTCGTCATCTGCGGGATATCGATTCCGCCATTACATCGCATTAATTCACAGGAGGAATTGCAATGCTGAAACGTATATTGGTTGCTGTTGATGGTTCGGATCATGCGCATAAGGCTTTGGAGCAAGCGCTGATTCTGGCTGAGGATATGAAACAACCCGCAAGTCTGTTGATCGTGCATGTCAATCCTGCTATCTCTATTAATGAGCCTGCATTGGGTGTTGATTTGGAAGCTCGGATTGCTGAAGAAGGGAAACATATCATAGAACCTGTGACCAGACAGTTGTCTGGGAGAGACGTTGCATATGAGACCCTGCTGATTGCGGGTGATCCCGTCAATGAGATCTGTCGTGTGGCGCGCGAACGAGATTGTGGAATGATCGTAATAGGTACAGGCGGGAAAGGCATGCTCGCAGAGATGATTTTGGGTAGTGTCAGCCATGGCGTATTAAAACATGCAGAGTGCCCTGTCCTGACGGTTAAATAAGTGAGTGGGTTGAGGGGCCAAAAGTAGTGTATAAATAGATAAGGTAATATAACGCCATATTCTTGTAGTCATTATTGGATGGAGGATACAGCATATGAAAAAACAACATCTGTTCATCGGTGGCAAACCGACCGAATCCGTAGATTATAAAACACTTCAAGCACCATACTCCGGGGAAACGCTGGCAGAAGTCTCGTCGGCTTCAGCCGAGGAAGCGGAGGCTGCTGTTGCAGCTGCGGTTCAGGCCGGGAAGGCAATGCGCCAGATGCCTGCACATCAGCGTGCAGATATTCTGTACAAGTTGTCCTCCATGCTTGAAGAACGCAAGGAAGAAGCAGCGCGAATCATTGCGCTTGAAGCGGCGAAGCCGATTACCGCAGCACTGGCCGAGGTTGACCGTACGGTGGAAACGTATCGTTTTGCCGCCGAAGAAGCCAAGCGGCTGACCGGTGAGACGGTTCCGATGGATGCAGCCAAAGGGGGAGAAGGGCGTATCGGCTATACGATGCGGCAACCTCTAGGTGTCATCGGTGCGATTACGCCTTTTAATTTTCCGATGAACCTGGTAGCACATAAGGTAGGCCCAGCGCTGGCAGCAGGCAATACCATTGTTCTCAAACCTGCGGAGCAGACACCCCTGTCCTCCTATTACATCGCTAATCTGCTTCAGGAAGCCGGATTGCCGGATGGTGCACTGAACGTGGTGAGTGGTGACGGTAAAACTATTGGGGATGTGCTTGTTGAACACCCTCGTGTTGCCCATATTACGTTTACAGGCAGTCCAGCAGTAGGTACGAGCATTCGCAGCAAAGCAGGACTCAAACGCGTCACATTGGAGCTTGGGTCGAATGCAGCGGTGATTGTGGATAAGGACGCAGATCTGGACAAAGTGGTTCCGCGTTGTGTGACGGGTGCTTTTACGTATCAGGGACAGGTATGTATTTCCCTACAGCGCATTTACGTACATCGTGATATCTCGGAAGAATTCATCCGGCGTTTCGCTGAAGCGGCTAAACAAGTGGTGATTGGAGACCCACTGAGCCCGGATACGGTGGTGTCTGCACTGATTACCTCCAAGGATGTACAGCGTACACTCGACTGGATTGAAGAAGCCAAACAGGCCGGGGCTAAAGCGGCAGCAGGCGGTCAAGCTGAAGGAGGCGTTCTGCGTCCAACGGTGCTGGTGAACGTTCCACGTGATGCCAAGGTATCCTGCCAGGAAGTGTTTGCACCCATCGTGGTGATCAATCCGGTAGATTCCGTTGAAGAGGGTATTGAACATGTCAACGATTCTATCTACGGACTTCAGGCAGGGGTATTTACAAACGATATTCATACCGCCCTCCATGCTGTCGATCAGATCGAAGCAGGCGGAGTTATGATTAATGATATTCCCACGTTCCGAGTGGATCATATGCCTTACGGCGGTGTGAAACAGAGCGGTATCGGTCGTGAAGGTGTAAAATATGCAGTAGAAGAAATGACAGAATTGAAGTTTGTCATGTTTAACAAAGGATAACTTTCTTCCATTATTTTATTCAATATACCGTATGTTAAGGAAAAATATAACTACACGCTCCTGTGCCAGAATAGTGGCACAGGATTTTTTAATTGAAGATCATGGAAAAAGTTTAAAAAATACATACGGATTCTTCACTGACTGCGGGTTCACATCTGATGAGACGGGTATAACATAGTTAACATACCGCAACTTAACTGACCAAACGCCGCTCATATTACCGAAGCATGATGTACCCAACCATAGCACGAGCGGAATGAAGCGGTATAGCACTGCCGAAAGTCTTATATTCTCTCATTATTCAAATAAAATGCAGTATGAAATAATAAGCCTGAACTCTGGAGTTGCAGGACAGGCAGGAGGTGTATTCAAATGGCATATTCCATGGTTGATGTATCAGGAATGTCAGGCGTAAGTCTGAACGAACTGAGCCAGTATGCGCAGACAGGTCTTCTGAATCCGGCCTTTGGGGATTCGGATGAAGCTATCTATTATGAAAAGCAGGAATTAATGAGACTCCAGCAAATCCTTTTCTGTAAGGAAGTAGGTATGGAGGAAAATGAGATTGGCCCTATGCTAAGGGATGATCCTCAGGATGTCATACGCATCATGAAACAGCATCGCATTGAGATTCTGGAGAAGGCACTCCGCTTGCATGGTTTGATCCAGACACTGGACAAAACGATCGCGCATTTGCTAGGAGAACAGGAAATGGACGAACATGAGCTGTATATCGGTTTTGTGGATAAGGGGCGTCATCAGTTATTAAATGAATCGGGTTCTAACCCTGTCAATAATGATGTGAAACGAATGCAGAAAGAGGGCGTTCAGAAGTCGGACCAGGAGTTAAAATCGAAAGAAGATTATCTGGATTCCCAAGCGAAAATTGATCAGGTTCATCTTGACTTGCAACAGGCCATTGAGGATGGATTGGAACCCGGTAGTGCGAAAGTGCAACGGATTATTGACAGGCATCTTGAATGGATCAAAGGTTATTATACACCCACTGCTGAGATCTATCGGGATTTGGCCAATCTGTATGTAGAGCATAAAAATTTCCGCCAGATGTATGATGGTTACCACCCGAGGCTGGCTGAATTCCTGCGGGACGGGATGATGATTAAAGCGGAACACGATCTATCCTAGATGCATAAAGTAACATGGGCGAGCAAGAACATGGGTGTGAAACAACTTGGATAACAAAGAGCGCAGACCTCTAGGAGGACTGCGCTCTTTGTTATTACAGGTCATTCACCATCGTGTGTGATGAAGTCTCCGATCACCTTGTTCATCATTTCCTAAATAGATACGGTTGCTTCCAACTGCTCAGTAAGCAGGCTTACGGCTTTCTCCAGGAAGATGCGGTCTTCGTCATCAAAACGGTTTTTAATCGGGCTGTCGATATCCAGCACCCCGTACAGTTCACCGTTTATGATAATAGGTACAACAATCTCACTGTTCGATGCTGCATCACAGGCAATATGGCCTGGGAAGGCATGAACATCGTCAACGACCAGGGTACGTTTTTCCGCAGCAGATGTGCCGCATACCCCACGTCCCAGTGGAATTCGGATACAGGCAGGCAGTCCTTGGAATGGTCCGAGGACCAGTTCTTTTCCATCATACAGATAGAAGCCGACCCAGTTGGTGTCGGTCATAAATACATTGAGCAGCGCAGCAGCGTTCGCCAGATTGGCAATCGCACTAGGTTCATCGCGGATCAGAGCACTTAACTGTCCCAGGACGGCGGTGTGCTGCTCACTTCGTGTTCCTTCATAGGAAACAGCTTGAAACATGTAAATCACCCTCCCGAGCAAAATGGTACTTATTTTCAAGATAGTGCAGAGTATGCGGTTAGTCAAGCGGAGGATTTCGGAAAGGCAAGAGAATACCAGAAGAATCCTCCTGTTTCTCAGCTTCTCGCGTGGGGTAATTACTTAGCAACCACGGAGGGCTACAACCCGGGAAGGAGCTTGGCTTATGCATGCAGAGGTACAGAATCTATTTGTACGGATTCATCTACTATATTTCGCCCAAAATCAGGATTTGAACGTTAGCGAGGCGCTACCCCTATTGGAAGAACGGGGATATCGCGTTGGAGAGCGGGAGATCAAGCAGGAGCTTGAACACCTGACACAGGAGAACTTCCTGACCGCCCACGGGGACCAATGGAGCCTAACCGGGACTGGTATTGAAGAATTCAAGGAAATCACCACCGTACTTGGCCGGGTTAGCGACGAATTGCTGGCGAAGGACAAGAAAACGTCCAAAGCCTAGAATTTATTCGGACAAGCACGATGACGTGATTCATTCAAACTTGAATGGATCCATACGGACAACAAGACCGGGAGCGATATTGGCCCGGTTTTTTGACGTGTATCCGTGACTGAACAGTTGCCATTCGGCGCAGGTTATGATTAGATGACTAATGAATCTTATGGTCTGCGGAGATGGATCGGATCGGAGTGTCTTATATGTATAAATGCAAAGGAAGAATTCCCGAAATGGAGACTGCGCGGCTTCGTCTGCGTAAAATGCGTCGCAGGGATGCGGCCCAGATGTTCGCATGCTGGTCAGATCGCGAGGTGACCCGTTACATGAATCTTGCACCCATGATTGGGACAAGCGAAGCGGCGGACATGATTGGACTGCTCAACCAAATGGCAGGGGAAGAGGACGCGATCCGCTGGGGGATCGAACTCAAAGAAACAGGCAAGCTCATTGGCAGCTGTGGATTTAACACATGGCAGCTTGAAGGCGCATTCCGTGGGGAAATCGGTTATGAGCTGGGACGGGACTATTGGCGTCACGGTTATATGACAGAGGCTTTCTCGGCATTGCTGCCCTTCGGGTATGAGACCATGGGGCTTAATCGAATTGAAGCGCTGGTTGATCCGCGTAATGTGGCTTCCGGTGAGTTCCTGACGAACCGCGGCTTCACGCGAGAAGGGCTGCTGCGTCAGGTGCAACATACATCCACCGGATACAAGGATATGGTGATGTATTCGATGTTGTATGATGAGTTTCTTCGCAAGAAAGGTAAATAAAGAGACAGTATATATTTGTTTTTTATTTACACGTAAACGAAGAAACAGAACAAAGTTGGAGAAGCACCAATTATATAGAGAACAAAGAGAGAAGGGTTCGTGTGAATGCAACTGGAGGTTTGAAGCGCAGTTTCATCTTGACGGGGCTGTTGCTCGCAACATTTCTGTCAGCGATTGAAGGCACCGTAATTGGTCCGGCAGGGCCTACCATTGTCAGTGAGTTGGGGAGTGTACAACTGCTGAGCTGGATTTTCACTGCATACCTGCTGACGATGGCTGTGAGTACGCCCATTTTCGGCAAAATTAGTGACTTGTATGGACGAAAGCCTGTATTTCTGATTGGTTGTGCCTTATTTTTGCTGGGTTCACTCTTATGCTGTCTGTCGCAGAATATGGAGCAATTGATCATTTTCCGTGCTATTCAGGGGATTGGTGCGGGGGCGGTAGTTCCTGTTACATTTACGATTATTGGGGATATCTACTCCATTGAAGAACGTGGCAAAATCCAGGGCTGGATCAGCTCCGTTTGGGGGATTTCGTCTTTGGCAGGACCGCTGCTTGGCGGTTATTTTGTAGACAATCTTGGTTGGCAGTGGATCTTTGGTTTTAATGTGCCGTTTGGACTGCTCGCGATGTGGTTTGTATTTCGTTACCTGAAGGAAGATATCTCTCCACGGACAGCCAAAATTGACTATGTCGGTGCGCTGACCTTCACGGTGGGCATTACCGCATTGTTATTTGTCCTGTCGGCTGGTGGGCAGTATTATGCCTGGAGTTCTCCGTTGATTGTAGGACTGAGTGTGGTTGCCGCTCTGTTTATTATTTTATTTTTTGTGGTGGAAAAAAGAGCTCAGGCCCCAATGGTTCCACTACATCTGTTCCGAATTCGGGACATTCGTGTGGCGAATATCGCCGGATTGTTAACCAGTACCCTGATGATCGGTCTGACCAGTTATTTGCCGCTCTGGGTGCAGGGGGTTCGGGGAGGCAATGCGACTGAATCGGGGTTGCTACTCGCACCGATGTCGGTCGGTTGGCTCATTGGTAGTGTGCTCGCAGGTCGTCTGCTGATGAAGATTGGATCACGGTTGACCGCATTGATTGGAGTAACCGGCATTGCGGTCGGATCGGGTGGGCTCTTTCTGGTGGGAGGGACATCCCCGCAGGCTGTGCTATTTATTTTGACCTTTATTTATGGTCTCGGCTTCGGATTTGCGTTTACGATCTTTACCATTATCTCGCAGTCTTCCGTAGGATATAAGGAACGTGGTTCTTCTACGGCATTGCATACGTTCATGCGTACCTTGGGACAGACGATTGGTGCAGCAGCTTTTGGCACTTGGTTGAATTATCGGATCTCCACGTTGTCGAGTGAGCAGAATCTGGCTGAGGCCGGAATATCGGAGAATGATCTGAACGAACTGCTAGCACCACATACGGATGCGGCGCTATCGGATGATAAGTGGGCGCTACTGCGGAGTGTGCTGGAAGGAAGCTTGCATTCCCTGTTTGTCATTATGTTTGTCATTGCACTGGTCTCCTGGGTAACGACGCTTGCTCTACGCAAACGTTTAATTGTACCCGAAGATGCAGATGCTCCACCGCAACCTCAAGGCTCGAAGTAAAAAGTGGATGTATACGAAAAACCGGATTCGCCGATGTCAGGCAAATCCGGTTTTTTTGTTGATTGGCACACATGCATTGGACTAGAGTGTACCTTCACTCAGGAGAGGGATACGCTGGAGGATGTCCGAGTCAAAAGCATTTTGAAGTACATGCTCATCCTGGTGAATCTTCCAGACGAATGACGAATTTCTAAGGAACGGAGGACGTCTTATTTGACCTTCTGCTGGTCTTTTTAAATTGTAAGAAACATGAGACACGTTATGTCCCGAAATCACCTGAAAAACACATTGTATACGGCTGTTTATTCAAAGATATCGTGTGTCAGATTCCTTAAAATGCTGCGAGCGCTTCAAACCCCTGAATATGACGTCACAGGTTCGTTAGGACTCCCGCTCCATATCTGCTCCAGAACATTCAGTTACGCTCCAGCTTTCGGCTGGTTTGAAGATAAGCTCTAGCTGTTCGCTGATAAACGGTCTGCAGAATGTGCAAGCCTTCCCAAAAGTTCGGACAGCAATTCCTTGTCTTCCTCACTCAGTCCACTGACAGCACGATCGATCTTCATCGCATAGCCTGGATAGATGTCATCCATGGTGCGCTGGCCTTCTTCCGTTAGTTCCACAAAAATGATCCGTCTGTCTTGCGGACAATGTTTGCGGTGCAACAATCCTTTTTGCTCCAGCTTATCAATCACATAGGTCACATTCCCGCTTTGCAGCAGAAGCTGTGCACCAACCTGTTGAATCGGCTGAGCTCCTTTCATATATAACACTTCGAGCACCCCGTATGCGGTGGGGTTGAAGCCATGCACTTTGCTTCCGGATACAGCGTGTTCATTCACGCTCTTGAATGTCTGGGCCAAGGTGCGGTACAGATGAAGTGAACGTTCGGTTCCGATTTCTTGTAATTCCAGCATGCTGATCCCGCCTTTTCTGATTAGTTTTATAAGTTGAAATGATGAAGTTACAACCTATCACGATGAGCATAGAACAACCTTCCAATCACTGTTATCCCCATCGTTATGCTGTTCATGTTAAAAATAATTTCAACTTATATGCGTTGGTTAGTTGGTTAGTTATGTTTGAAGATTCAGGTTGTCACCATGGTTTAATTGTAAACTTCTATTTCTACGAAAAACATGCGATATGTCACAAGATTTGCATTTTTAGCATTTAAAATTTGATCATTCACCATACCGAAAAATCATCCTTGAGGTTCCGCTTCTTCTCCGCCTCTGGCAGGAGGTTGAGTCAAGCCCTGCTCTCTTATAATGAGTTCATATCATGAATTCGGAAGGTAATGGGGGAGAAGAAGCATGACAAGTGATTTAACGTTTGAAGGACATCGACCGCTGAAGAATAACCGATCTTTTGTAACATTGATGGTAGCTCAGGCCATTTCCAATCTGGGAGATTGGCTGCATCTGCTCGCAATCCTGACCCTCGTGGGTATCCGCTGGAATGCAACGCCATGGGAGATTACATTTGTCACACTATCTGCAGCACTACCTGTTCTGTTGACAGGGCCATTCGCGGGCACGCTTGCAGATCGTCTGAACCGAAAATGGCTGATGATTGTAGCTGATGGTGCACGGATCATCATCGTGGGTGCGTTGATTTTTGCTGATCAGATCTGGCATGTCTACCTACTGCTTGTCCTCAAATCCCTGTTCGATGTCATTTTTTCTCCTGCGAAGAACGGAAAACTGAAAGAAATTGTACCTCATGAGCAGCTTGCGCAAGCTGTATCCATTAGCTCAATCATTGAACAGATGTCCAAAATTATCGGTCCAGCGCTTGGTGGGCTGTTGGTAGCCGCTTTTGGCATCACCTGGTGTTTTGTTCTCGATTCAGCGTCTTTTCTGATTTCCGGCATCATTTTATTGTGGATTCCTGGAACGCGGGTGATCCAATCTGCAATTCATAACGTAACAGAAGTAGAGGAAGAGACAGCTGGGGGTGTTCGCAACCGCCCTAAAGACTCTTTTTGGAAGGATACACAGGAGGGCATCCGCATGCTCGCATCTCTCCCTCATGTAGGAACGTCTCTGATCTTGCTTGCTTCAGCCATACTTTTTCTGCAATTTGCCGATTCACAGACCGTGGTGTTATTCAGACAGCTTCCCGGAATTTCAAGTGATCTGCTGGGATGGTGTGTGGCGGCCAGTGGTGTAGGTACATTAATTGCAGCGATGAGTGTGCGGAAGTGGAAGCATGCAGGGCATGTTTTGAAAATGGGTCTGGGTACCATACTCATGGGTCTGGTTATCGGCGGAGCCGGTGTTATTGTTGGAATTTGGCCGCACGCCGGGCTAGGTGCCAATCTGCTGTTGGTATCCCTCTTTGCCTTGGCCGGTGTTGGAATTGGGTTTGCGATTGTACCCTTTCAAATCCTGTTGCAGGAACAGACACCCGAGCCAATGACAGGCAGGGTATTTGGAACGGTAGGCAGCATTATGACAGCCAGTAATATTATGGGCCCGGTGGTAGGTGGATTCATGGTCACCTCATTCGGTGTAGTGCCAGCTTTTGTCTGTTCAGGTATTTTGCTGACCCTGCTTGGTTTGATTTATTTGATGAGACGCAACAGGGAAAAAGCCGATCTGAATGGCTCCATTGCCGCCAAGACCATGATTGCAGGCGACTAAAAACATGCCGGATCTGTTCAGGTTAGAACAATTGAAATGAAGGTTTGAATTTACTTCAAATTTTAAGTTTTTGATTAAAATGCGTTTGAGTAAACGCCTTCACGTTTAATGAGGAACAGGCAGAAATCCCTGTATTCTAATTATTCCTAGGGGAAAACTCATATGCCTTGTCCCACCAACGCAGTAGCGGAAAGGGGGTGAAGCAACTTGAATGTAAAGTTACCAAAATCCATAGTACGTCTTGGAAGCATACCACTGGCAATACTTGCCGGGACCTTGATGCTGGGGTTTGGATCTTCGCATGTGTATGCGGATGATGCTCAGATATCTTCTGAAAAACCGTCCAGCGGATTGTCGCTGAATCTGCTCTCACGCGATTCGGATGGCGGGTTGAACCTGACTCCGTCGGTATCGGTGTCCACACCATTATTGGATGTTGAAGTTCCGTCGATCAAAGCGAATGAATCCACAGGTAAGCTGAGTGTATCTGAGCTGAAAGTAGATACACCGCTTGGATCGGCCGGAACATCAGAGATAGGTATTGATGCGAAGGAGGGAACCGTTGAACTGCCGTCTGTACAGGCGGATACGCCGGTGATCAAAGCCGATGTATCAAGCAGTCAGGTGAATCTGAACGAAGGTACAGCTTCCTTGCCCGAGGTTACCGCAGAGGTACCCGAGGTAATCAAGGCAGAGACGTCTGCTGTGAAAACTAACCTTCGGCAGGGTAAGGTTGAATTACCTTCCGTGAAGGTGGATGTACCCGAGGTTACTTCGGTCAATATCTCTTCATCTCAAGTGGATCTGAGTAAGGGGAATGTCCAGCTACCTTCTGTGAAAGCAGAAGTTCCTGTTGTAGACGTATCCGCTGAACTCAATCCTGATCAGGAGAAGGTGGAGATTCCAAGTGTGAAGCCGGAACGGCCTGTAGTCACTCCGGAACAACAGCCGGTCGTCAAAACACCGAATGTTAAAACTTCCAATACGAGTGCACTCGCAGATCCTGTTTCATCACAGAACAACGTGGAAGGGCAGGACGCAGTTCAGGTTACGGGCAACGTGATTGAGGTCACCCCGGAACCAGGAGTACGTCCAGAACAACCTGTTGTCCCGCAGGCACTGCCTGTTGACGGAACCGATCTGACACAGGATTCCGATGTCAATGCAGATTTGCCTGATAACGAGTTATTCCTCGTGGATCAGAACACTGTTAAACCATCTGTCACTGAACAAGTGCGGAGCAACCTGGAAGCCAATTCGAAACAAGATGATGATAATGCAGCATCTCCATTGCAGCCTCGCACAGAACGACCAACAAGTTGGTCTGTTGCGGCAACTTCTCCCGGAGCAGCGAATGCTTCCGCCGGGACAAGCTCCGGTGCGTCAGGTGTAACTGGAGGTGGAGCAACCGCTCCAGCAGCTGCACTTCCGGGAGCAACAACAGGTCTGGTTACGCCGGATTATGATTTTGCTTTCCGAATGGAACGCCTGGATGGGTTCAGTCAATGGTCACAGGCACCACCGGGACGACCGCCGCAATATACCTCTTTCTCATAGACAACATTGGCGTTAATTCAACCAAAATTGAGAAGGAGTGTATATAATCATGAAAAAAGTGAATCGTTGGGTAAAATTGTCGGTATTGTCGGGTACGTTGGTGGCTGGATTGCTGGGAGCTTCGCAGTCAACTTACGCAGATAGCTATAGCAATAACAGTAATGGTAATCTGGATCTGAATGCAGGTTTGCGTCTGGAACTGGGATCTCTTCTGTCAGGACACCGGGACACAGGTTACGGTACCAATGGTAGCTATGGAGGTTCATCCAGTGCAAGCGGAGCATTGAATTTGGATCTTGGACTCAATGCCGGCTTATCCTCAGAGAGCACGAACCGATACAATGATCATTCTTCCGACCACACTGCTGAGCGTAGCAGTTCTGGCAAGCTAGGCCTTGGCTTGAATGCCAATGTGTCGGGAGAAGGTACAACGATGAGCGATTATTCACGAGGCGGCGATGGTCGGAACGTAAACAGCAGCTATACGAGCGAAAGCCGTGGAGCGCTGGGTCTCGGTCTGAACCTTAATGCGGAAGGTGAGAGTGCAACAATGACTCAAACTGAACGCAATAACAGCGTGAACGACCGTGAGCGTAACACGAGCAGTAATTTCATGAATGAAAGCCGTGGTGCGCTGGATCTGGGTCTGAACGCCAAAGCGGAAGGTGAGAGCGCAACAATGACTCAAACTGAACGCAACAACAGCGTGAACGACCGTGAGCGTAACACGAGCAGTAACTTCATGAATGAAAGCCGTGGAAGCTTGGATCTGGGCCTGAACGCCAAAGCGGAAGGTGAGAGCGCAACAATGACTCAAACTGAACGTAACAACAGCGTGAACGACCGTGAGCGCAACACGAGCAGTAACTTCGCGAATGAAAGTCGTGGAAGCTTGGATCTGGGTCTGAACGCCAAAGCGGAAGGTGAGAGTGCAACAATGACTCAATCTGAACGTAACAACAGCGTGAACGACCGTGATCGCAACACGAGCAGTAACTTCATGAATGAAAGCCGCGGTGCGCTGGATTTGGGTCTGAACGCCAAAGCGGAAGGTGAGAGTGCAACAATGGCTCAAACTGAACGCAACAACAGCGTGAAAGACAGCGAGCGTAACGCAAGCAGTAACTTCACGAACGAAAGTCGTGGAGCACTGGATCTGGGTCTGAACGCGAAAGCCGAAGGTGAGAGTGCAACAATGGCTCAATCCGAACGCAACAACAGCGTGAAAGACAGCGAGCGTAACGCAAGCAGTAACTTCACGAACGAAAGTCGTGGAGCACTGGATCTGGGTCTGAACGCGAAAGCCGAAGGTGAGAGTGCAACAATGGCTCAATCCGAACGCAACAACAGCGTGAAAGACAGCGAGCGTAACGCAAGCAGTAACTTCACGAACGAAAGTCGTGGAGCACTGGATCTGGGTCTGAACGCGAAAGCCGAAGGTGAGAGTGCAACAATGGCTCAATCCGAACGCAACAACAGCGTGAAAGACAGCGAGCGTAACGCAAGCAGTAACTTCACGAACGAAAGTCGTGGAGCACTGGATCTGGGTCTGAACGCCAAAGCGGAAGGTGAAAGTGCAACAATGACTCAAACTGAACGCACTAACAGCGTAAACGATCGTGATCGCAACACGAGCAGTAACTTTACGAATGAAAGTCGTGGAAGCTTGGATCTGGGTCTGAACGCGAAAGCCGAAGGTGAGAGTGCAACAATGGCTCAATCCGAACGCAACAACAGCGTGAAAGACAGCGAGCGTAACGCAAGCAGTAACTTCACGAACGAAAGTCGTGGAGCACTGGATCTGGGTCTGAACGCCAAAGCGGAAGGTGAAAGTGCAACAATGACTCAAACTGAACGCACTAACAGCGTAAACGATCGTGATCGCAACACGAGCAGTAACTTTACGAATGAAAGTCGTGGAAGCTTGGATCTGGGTCTGAACGCGAAAGCCGAAGGTGAGAGTGCAACAATGGCTCAATCCGAACGCAACAACAGCGTGAAAGACAGCGAGCGTAACGCAAGCAGTAACTTCACGAACGAAAGTCGTGGAGCACTGGATCTGGGTCTGAACGCCAAAGCGGAAGGTGAAAGTGCAACAATGACTCAAACTGAACGCACTAACAGCGTAAACGATCGTGATCGCAACACGAGCAGTAACTTTACGAATGAAAGTCGTGGAAGCTTGGATCTGGGTCTGAACGTAGATGCGGATGCAGAAAGTGAAACTACATCTGTGGTGGAGACAAATCGGTAATATGAGATTTTCACTGTAATATGAAGAAGCAGGGGCTCCGGAACCCCTGCTTCTTTTTTTGCCGAAATAAAAACGCTCAAAATGATCAAACAAACAGCTCACAACTCGTATACAATAAAATGAGTTGATCTAATAAGCCCCGAATCAGAACAGGAGTGTTCGATATGAAGATAGAGCATGGAGGTACAGTTACACAGGAGTCCATATTGGACGTACATATTACAGAGGCAGGATACGAGCCAGGACAATCGACCATTCGCAATATTCGAATGAATGTGGCGCGAGGAGAGCTGGTAGGTATTATCGGTCCAAATGGTGCGGGCAAAAGTACCACGATCAAAACACTGCTTGGTCTGCTGGAACATGCAAACTATGAAGTGACAATTGGGGGAGATGGTCGCTATGCCTATATCCCGGAGCAACCGGTTTTTTACGAATATATGACCCTATGGGAACATCTTGATCTGGCCGCAGCAGCGTATGAAATGGAAGAAGAGGTCTTTGTCGCCAGAGCGGAGGAGTTGTTGGTTCGCTTCGGCATGGACCACGTTCGGAATGATCTTCCAGCCAGTTTTTCGAAGGGCATGCGGCAGAAAATGATGCTGATGATCGGTTTTCTGTCTTCGCCGGATATCTATATCGTGGACGAGCCGTTCATCGGATTGGACCCCCGTGCAACCAAGGATTTTCTGAAATTACTTGATGATGAACGCCGCCGTGGTGCGGGTGTGCTCATGTCTACGCATGTGCTGGATACCGCTGAACGAATCTGCGACCGATTTATTCTGATTGCTTCTGGCAGATCTGCTGCCGAGGGTACATTGGATGAGATCCGTGAAGTGGCAGGACTGCCGGGAGCCTCTTTGTTCGACTGTTTTGATATACTGACGACTTAGATAGAGAGGGTGAGAGAGGATGGAAACTTCCCGGCGTTATACACCACTTCGTTTATACAAGCGAAGACGCAAAGAGCATTTCAGGGAGCAGATGAAAAACCTCAGACTCGTCGTGGATTGGACGGTGTGGGTATACCTGCTTGTTCCGGGTCTGCTCTATCTGATTGGGTGGTACATGAGTTTATGGACCAAAATGCTGCCTGCATGGGCAACAGGATTACCACTTCCCGTACTGACCGGGCTAATTGACGTGGTCATGCTTACCGGGGGTGTGCTGATATTTGTGGAGGAAGCGGATGTATTGTTTTTGAAATCAAGGTCGTTGTGGATGCGCACCCTAATGAGGCAAGGGCTCTACCGGTCCTGTCTGCAACATCTGGGCAAGATGATCTTGGTTACAGCACTAACTGCTCCTCTGTGGTCCCGTGTCTATGAGATGTCGAATCTCCAGATTGCACTTATGGCTGTCTGGTTCGGCGCAGTAGCTTCATTTCAAGCGATAACACTACATATCACGAAGGTTCGATATACGGGTTGGCGACGCTGGATTCGGATGGTCCCTCTCGTGATTGGCATAGGTTATATGACCATCCATGCGACATCATGGATGCATGAACAGACGTGGAAAATTATCTTTGGCATCGTGCTTATCATGCTTCTTCTGATTACCGTTGGACAGATGAGGCTGTTAATGAAGGGAACGTTTGAAGGGGATGTACGAGAGGATCTGCGGAGCAGGCTGCAGCTTACAGCTCTAATGTTAAGTCGGGCGGTGAGCAAGCCGAAAGCTCCACGAACACGGTCCATAATCTTCCGCAAACCACGGAAACTGTTACGCAATCGTTCCATCGCGAATCGGACAGCAGAGATTGCGTTCAAGGCGTTTTTTCGGAACTCGGCCACGATGAAATTGTATTTGCAGCTTGGCGGACTATCCATTGCAGCAGTTGCATTACCCCCTTTTCCGGTCAATGTCATCGTGTGTGCGTTATTAATCATCATGTTGACGGTGATGTTTTATCGTTCCTGGGATGTTTTTGCAACGTCGGACTATGTTCAGCTTATAACGTATGACTCGGAGGCCCTGCATCGTGCAGGTTCTATGATGGTTCGAATGTTGTTCGTTCCGATTGGTATTCTGATGGGATTCATGCTGGGATTGGCCTGGCTCGGCTGGATCGTGGGTATTCTGACAGCTGCAGGGGCGGTGGCCTTCGGACTTTGTGTATTAACTATTGCCGGATGGGTTCGGCTTACACGTGCCTAAAGGAATTCCTTACTAAGTTAGAGCATATCACGCGCTATAACTGACCATGCTATAGAAGAAGAATCTCATCTATGAGTGATGAGAGATTAGCTGTAGCAAGGAGGAAGAGATAATGATGATGGATAATAGCGAACTACAGGTGCATTTCTCAGACGGTTCAGCGTTGAATGCCGCCAAGGCAACCTTGGAGGAATTGGGATATAAGCCATATCAGTCTGGCCCGCTGGAATTGTATATCCCCACAGATCGCCAAGATCCTCAGTCTGCTGTAGAGATTGTACAATCTCATGGGGGAAGTGCCGTATTTGCCTCGCAGACGGAAGAACTGGATCAGTTTCAGAACATATCAATTCCGGCTCATCTCGTGAATGAGGACTGGAATGAGGGGTATGCGAGCGGAAACCAGAGAAGCCAGACGGAGCAGGGCAGACATAACTATAGCGAGGACCCGACATACGATGATTCGGCTGATGGATTCTCAGGCAGTGTCAAGGCATAGAAGGGAAAGATCACAAGCTAAGAGTGGTTCGTTCCGTCTTACTAAAATGAAATAATGCCCAAAAACCCCGATACTCCACAGACAGTGGATATCGGGGTTTTTGACATCTGAAGCAATTCATCGCTGATGATGCCAGTAGGCATGAGTTGTAATCAAAAGCGGACTTTTTTGAACAACCTCTACTATAATGTAGCGTGCTTATATTCAGCCGCATGCATGCCAGCCGTATATCCGGTGGAGAAAGCAGCAGTGATATTATATCCGCCGGTGTAGCCGTGAATATCCAGCACTTCACCGCAAAAGAATAGTCCAGGCAGCAGCTTGGATTCCATTGTTTTTGGGTATATTTCCTTTAAGTGAATTCCCCCCCCAGTGACGAAGGCTTCTTTGAGTGATCTCGTTCCGTCTGCACGGAAGGTAAAAGCTTTCATTAACCCACATAAGTTGCTTAACATGCCTTTGGGGAAATGGTGGAACGTAAGGTCATCACAGATCTCTGCCCGTTTCATCATTAATGGAATCATGCGCTCTGGAACCCATGTTTTCAGTATGTTTTTGACAGCCTTGCGGGACTCTTGTTCCAATACCTGTTGAACCTGTGCTTCCAATGCACCTGCGGACAACTCTGGGAACAGATCAATGCTCATGATGACCTGTGGGTTTCCAGACTTCATCTGAACTTTGCGGATAAATTGGCTACAACGCAATGCAACCGGTCCAGACACTCCAAAATGCGTGAAGATCATATCCCCGCGATGAGAGATGACGGTTTTTCCTTTGGCATCCAATACAGATAAGCCGATATCCCTCAATGACAAACCTTGCAGTTCTTTGGATTGAATCCAACTCTCCCCAGATACAATAGGCACTTCGGTTGGATACAACTCCGTAATCGTGTGACCCGCAGCCTCAGCCCAGGGGTAACCGTCTCCGGTTGATCCGGTTTGAGGTACGGATTTGCCACCAGTAGCGATAATGACAGAACGTCCAAGGATCGTTTTGCCGGACATCAATTTAACACCCTGTACTTGCTGACCGTTCTGAATGAGTTCCTTCACCGGTTCTTTGGTACGAATCTCAACGCCGAGGGAGACAATTTTGCCTACCAGCGCATCCACAACTGTTTTTGCTTTATCGGTTACTGGGAACATTCTGCCGTTGTCTTCTTCTTTCAGGGCGATTCCGAGATTCTCGAAGAAACGCATGATTCCCTGGTTGTCCAGATTCTGAAATGAACTATATAAAAAGCGTCCATTACCCGGAATGTGTCGGATGAGTTCATCCGTTTCCTTGGCATTGGTTACATTGCATCGACCTCCGCCAGATATGCCGAGTTTACGACCCAGTTGATCTCCTTTATCCAGCAGAAGCACGGATGCTCCATGCTCGGCAGCTGCAACGCAAGCCATCAGGCCCGCGGATCCGCCACCAATTACAATGACATCATACATATGTTATTACCCTCTTTTTTCATTGATTTTGTCTGTTTTACGTAAACTGTGTCTACTCCTGGCTTTTTCTGAAATATAATGGAGTTGAGGCAGTTCTATTGTGCAGTCTTAAGGGATATATTGTAATATACTGTCGCCTATGTTTTAATCAGAAATACATGAGGGAATGTGCAGGCAGAGGAGGAGATGGCATTGTGGTTGCGTTAAAGGACATGCTTTTACAAGTACTGCTGGCAGGGACGGCGGTATTTCTGATTCCCTTATTCCGTCTGGTACTCTCCAAGCGGGCTATTGCCAAAATGGATCATGCCGGAACCGTTTATACCAGTTTTGCTGTGACAAGTGCCCTGAGCATGCTATTGTGTCTGCTATTTGCACTCTATGCAAGCCCGGTAGCTGTACCCATATCATTAAGTATTGTACCTGTGATACTTGTTATTTTGTATTGTAAAACCGCTATAGGCGTAACGCTGTCCATTCTACATATTCTCTTCTATTTTCTGTTTGCGCATCCCTATGATCTGTACGGATTTCTCCTTCATACGGGCATTCTTCTCTATCCTATTGTATGGTTGTCTGCCAAACGATTCAAGCATAATACACCTTCACGCAAAATGACGATCCTCATTATCCTAATTACAATGGAACTGGTTGTAACGAGTCTGTTATGGATCGCATCCCTCCAGAATGAATCCACGTACTCTGCAACCTACCTGATACTTACAGCTCTTGGATATACCGCAGGAGCCATTGTTGCAGGCATTCTGAGTCTGCTATGGCTGGAACGGATGAAGCACTATCGCGGACTGGAGCAGCATCTCTCGGAAGTACACAACCGATACATAGACGAATCGGAGAAACTTCATCAGATTCTGAACGCAGTGCCGCTCTCCATTGCCACCGTAGATAAACAAGGCACAGTGATGTTTGTCAATGAGATGATGAAGCAAATGGCAAGAGAACAGCTTCCCTGTACCTCCACCCCTGATCTCATTGGACAGCCTGCCACTCAATTTGTTGAACAAGGTCAGGCGGACAAGATGGATAAAAGCATTCGCAGAGCCGTCGTTCATGGTGAGATTAGTGGATTGACCGTTCGTTACGGTGCAAACGTCTTGCAATCCCGAACCGTTCCGATCTATGCCTTTTCAACAGAGTCTGCGAGAGAAGTAACAGGAGCCATGCTGATCATTCAGGATATCACGGAGCTTGAGATGCTGCGAAGTGAACTCGATAATGTGGATCGTCTCAGTCTGGTAGGGCAGATGGCTGCAAGCATTACGCATGAGGTGCGTAATCCCATGGCAGTTGTGCGGGGCTTTCTTCAACTGATGCAGGAAAAGAGTCCGGACTCCCTGGATCACTATTACCGGATCGTTCTGGAAGAGCTGGATCGGGCCAACAGTATCATTAATGATTTTTTGTCTCTGGCTCAGAATCGTATTGCCGAGAAAGAGGAATCCCAGCTGCACGATATCATCCATGAACTCAGTCCATTGTTATGGGCGGATGCGAACCTGCGTGGTCAGAGTATTGAACTCATGCTCGCCCATAATGTGCCGAAGTTGCATCTCAATTCAAAGGAAATCAAACAGGTGGTATTGAACCTGGCCCGTAACGGGATGGAAGCCATGAATGAGAAGGGTGTGCTTACGCTGGAAACGCGGATCGTGGATGATAAGGTGGAACTGTGTGTACGTGACACAGGACCGGGTATACCCCGGGTGAAGAAGGAAAAGCTGTTTGAACCTTTTTACACGACAAAAGCGAAGGGAACCGGGCTTGGATTGTCGATGTGCCTGAGTATTGTGGAACGACATAATGGAACCATCACTGTGGAATCAGAGGAAGGTCAGGGTACCACGTTCAAAGTGGCATTTGAACGTTAGTCATTCAGCATATTTTGCCAGACAATGAGACATAATATTATAGAGAAAGCCTTTCCGCAGGCGGTTTCTGAATCTTGCTTTCATTGCTTATGGATGTATAATAGGAATAGCACCTCATTACATCCATAATGTTCGATATGAATGTAACGTTGTTTTGGAGAGTTATTCGCCTTTAATTCGATCGAGATCATAGAACAACCATTTATAAGGAGTGAAACCGAATGTCAATGTCATTTGATCAATACATGAAAGATATGGTTCAACCCATGCGGGATGAGTTAACTCGTCTAGGAATCCAGGAGTTGCGTACTCCTGAAGAAGTGGAAGCAAGTCTTCCAGATGCAAAAGGAACAGCACTGGTTGTCATTAACTCTGTCTGCGGATGTGCCGCAGGTCAATGCCGTCCAGGGGTGTCCCAAGCACTTCAACACGATATTACACCGGATCACCTGTACACTGTATTTGCTGGTCAGGACAAGGAAGCAACTGCAAAAGCACGTGAATTCTTTGCACCGTATCCTCCATCTTCACCGTCCATCGCTCTGATGAAAGACGGAGAACTCGTTCACTTTATCGAGCGTCATCAAGTGGAAGACCGTTCTGCAGAGGAAATTGCGGCTGATCTGACAAATGCATTTGAACGTTATTGCCGTTAATTCGCTCCATAGAACGCCCCGCCCTTCGGATCACCGATGCCGGGGCGTTTCATTTTGGATAGATAAGGTTATTGAACCATTCGGACCTTTCAAGATGGACATCAAATTTCATTAATTTAGAAACGGGGTGTGTGAACGATGAGTTTGCAACAACAGATCATCGCTGAATTGAAGGTTAAACCAAGCATTAATGAAGAAGAGGAAGTACGCAAGCGTGTTGATTTTCTGAAGACGTATGTTAAGAATGCGGGTGCCAAGGGTTTGCTGATTGCGATCAGCGGCGGTATTGACAGTGCAGTGGCAACGGCGCTTTGCAAAAAAGCGACGGACGAGCTTACGGAAGAGAATAAACAAGAGTACAAAACGCTGGGTGTGTTCCAACCTTATGGTGAACAATCCGATATCGACCACAGCTACGCTGTAGCGAAAGCATACGATCTGAAGCATGTTGTGGAAACGAATATTGAAGATGCGGTGAACGAGATTGCACTGGAAGTGGAGCAAGGATTCAAATCCTTGGGTAGCCCACGCCATATGACTCACCAAGGCAAAGGTAACGTTAAGGCGAGAACTCGTATGGTGATGCAATATGCGCTTTCGTTTGAAGAAAACCTGCTCGTTGTAGGTACGGATCATGCGTCCGAAGCCATCACGGGCTTCTATACCAAATGGGGCGATGGTGCTGTGGATATCACACCACTGAGCACGCTGAACAAACGTCAGGTACGCCAGCTGGCAGCATATTTGAAAGTGCCACAGGCTATTTTGGACAAGGCACCATCTGCAGGGCTATGGGAAGGTCAGACGGACGAAGATGAGCTGGGAATTTCGTATGAAGCGAACAGTGATTATCTCGAAGGAAAACAGATCGATCCGGCTGCCCAAGAGCGCCTCGAAGCGTTCTATACGCGTACACATCACAAACGCAATGCCATTCCGGGTATCTAATACGGATGGATGAGCAAGCTTGTTATAAGCTGTTAACACCAATATTGAAATACATTCCCTCTTAGGGAATGCAAAAGAGTCACTGCTCACACAGTGACTCTTTTTTTATGTGGAACGAGAAACTGCAAAAATCCAGGTGACTACAATATTAAAGAAGAGTTAGCTACTCCAGTCTTTGATCTGTTGCAGGGTCTGGGTGATGACTTGTTCCAGTTGCGGAGTTGTTTCTTTAAATGGATGAACAGTATTGAAGGTATGGTTTCCCTCATTAATCTGGTGCCATGGGATATCAGGACGGGCTTGAACAAGTGCAGCAGAACCCTCCCGAAGACGCTGCGGATCTTCCGTTCCCTGAATGAGTGCGACTCGCAAAGGTGAAGAAGACAGGCGGTCAATAATAGCGTAACGTTCGCTGTGCTTGTCCAGGTCTTCCAGTATAGACACGTCCAGTGGCATCTGCTGACCTGTACGTCCGTTAACGACATGGCTGCGGCCCTGCGTACGCATTTCTTCTTTTTGCTCCGCTGTGAAGAGATCCAGATTGGTTACGCCATTCCAGGAGATGACACCTGCCACCTGTTCGGGATGATCCAGTGCATAGACGAGACTTACGCCCGCACCTCGACTATGACCAACCAGATATACAGGAAGTCCGGTGAATTCAGGTTGTGTAGCTACATGCTCCAGTACCAGGGCAAGATCGGCAAGCTCCCGGCTGTAGGTATTCACTGCGAACTTTTCCAGTTCGGAGAATTGCTCCGGATATTCACCGATACCGTTGTGAGAGAAATTAAAGGTCAATACATGATACGTCTGGCTTAGCTGTGAAGCTGCGTAAGGGAACATGCCCCAGTCTTTGAAGCCTTTGTATCCGTGAGACAGAATGATGACGCCCTGAGCGGGGTGTTGTGCAGGGAAAAAGTCGCCGCGAATGATAGCATCTACGTCAGTGGGCAATTCAAAAGTGATGGGCATAATTCAGACCTCCTCAGAATTTCAGACGATTCCTGATTTATATTTTAGCATATATGGTAATGCCGATAGGTACTCGCTTCTGGACGCCCCTCCTGCTACAATAGAATACGTGTTCGGAGAGTTACGGATCATGTGATTGAATGGGGATATTTTACAATGCATGTTCAAAAAGAGCGGTTTTCAGTACCGAGAAGGTGGGACTTTTGAACAACCTCTTACAGTATAAAAGATTAAGCGGGTGAAGCGTTGATGATATATGGCATTGGCAATGATGTGCTGGAGATTGGACGTATGCGGAAGCTGCTGTCCGGTCGCCATGCGGAAGCTTTTTTGAAACGAATATTAACGCCAGCAGAGCGGGAGATTGCGTTCCATCGGGGGAAGCGGATGACGGAGTTTGTATCCGGTCGATTTGCAGCGAAAGAAGCGGTGTCCAAGGCATTTGGGTGCGGTATTGGTGGCATTATGGGCTTTACTGACATCGAAGTGCTGCCTGATGGGACAGGACGTCCGGTGGCCTCGCTGTCCAGTCAGGCCTGGGAACGCCTGCAGCTGCCATACGACAAACAATATGACATACATTTGAGCATTACGCATCAGACGGAATTGGCAGCGGCCTTTGCGATCGTAGAACAGATGGAAAAGTAGCTAGCTTGGCAATAGGAGAGGACGGAAATATGGGTTTACAGGAACAGAAACAACATTTCAGCGTGAATTTGCTGGACTGGTATATGATCAACCGACGGGATTTGCCGTGGCGTCGCCACAACAATCCGTATTTTACGTGGGTATCAGAGATTATGCTTCAGCAGACACGGGTCGATACGGTCATTCCGTATTTCAATCGTTTTATCGGGAATTTTCCAACCGTGCAGGCACTTGCGGAAGCACCCGAGGAGGATGTTCTGAAAAATTGGGAGGGACTCGGCTATTACTCCCGTGCACGTAATCTTCAGGCGGCTGCGAGACAAGTCATGGAGCTGCACGGAGGCGAGATGCCTCAGGACAAGCAGGCTGTCTTCGCATTAAAAGGGGTAGGCCCCTATACGGCCGGGGCCATTCTCAGCATTGCCTTCAACCAGCCGCAGCCTGCGGTAGATGGCAATGTTATGCGGGTCCTGTCCCGATACTTCCTCATTGATGAGGATATTATGAAGGGCAGCACCCGGGTGTTGATGGAAGAGCTCGCAGGAGAGCTCATTCCGGAAGGGCGAGCGCGTGATTTCAATCAGGCGCTGATGGAACTTGGCGCGCTGGTGTGCACGCCCAAAGCGCCGCATTGCCTGACTTGTCCGGTCATGGAGCAATGTTCCGGCCGCATCGCCGGAAGAGAGCTTACGCTGCCGGTCAAGACCAAGGCGAAGCCGCCGCGGCCTGAGCAGCGGCTGGTCGCGATTGTGGAGGGCCGCGGCGATCACCGCGGCCAAGTGCTTGTGCGCCAGCGCCCAGACACGGGCCTGCTGGCCCGGATGTGGGAGCTGCCGCATGTGCTCGCGGCGCCCGCCGCAGCCAGCAAGAAGGCGGCGCCGCTGGCGGATGAGCCGGCCATGGCCTTGCTGGCCGGCAGTCTGTGGGCGGAAGGCTTCGCTGCCCGCCCGGAAGGGCTGGCTACCCATGCAGAGCATGTGTTCAGCCACATTGTCTGGAGCCTGCAGGTGTACAAGTGCACCGAGCAGGACCAGAGCAGTGAGCTTCCGCTAATCGTAGCGGAAGCCAGAGCCGCCTACGACGCACAGGCGGCAACGAAGGAGGGCACAGCCTCATCTTCTGCTGTGTCACCTGAGTCAGCCACAACGCATTCATCGGAGCCAGGCACGCCTAATTCGCAGAACATTATCTCAACATCGCTTAACGATGGAGAGAAGTTAATGTCCCCATCTGATGTTAGTGACCTGGCGCTGAACACTCCGACACTGACAGGGAAAGGCGATGGCTTGACCTACCGCTGGATCGGACCGGAAGATATGGACAAGATGGCATTTCCGAATATATTTCTGAAGCTGATCAGCAGTTATTTTGCCGGTGCGTATGATCAAGTGAATGATTAAATGGGGGAGCTAACGAATCTGAGTGACGTTATCTTAGCTAAATTAACCTAAAAGTGCGAATCAACGCCCTTATTTTGGGGAATAGTTACGCTGAGATTCGTTAGGTTCACGATACGATGAAATATGGAGCAATAGCGTGTCAGTGGTTCGTTTAGAAAAGATATCCATTAACTATAACTATACCGATTGCGATAGCAAAAAAGAGAGCCTGATCACGGTCACGATGACCGAATCAGGCTCTCTTTTATGTTAACTGTTGCATGCGAACAGTCTTATTTTGCAGAAGCGTAACGCTTGTTAACTTCATCCCAGTTGATTACATTCCAGAAAGCACCGATGTAATCAGGACGTTTGTTTTGATATTTCAGGTAGTAAGCGTGCTCCCATACATCCAGACCCAGAACCGGAGTCAGACCTTCGAAGAGAGGGCTGTCTTGGTTAGGTGTGCTAGTGATGGACAACTTGCCATCTTTGCCAACTACGAGCCAAGCCCAGCCGGAACCGAAGCGAGTTGTAGCTGCTTTAGCGAAATCTTCTTTGAATTTATCAAAGCCACCCAGTTCGCTATCAATTGCTGCAGCGATATCGCCTGTAGGAGCGCCGCCGCCGTTAGGTCCGATGATTTCCCAGAACAAGCTGTGGTTAGCATGTCCACCACCATTGTTGCGAACCGCTGTGCGGATGCCTTCAGGTACGCTGTCAAGGTTAGCAATCAGATCTTCCAAGCTTTTTTCTTGCAGTTCAGGAGCGCTTTCCAGAGCTGCGTTCAAGTTCGTTACATAAGTATTGTGATGGCGATCGTGGTGAATTTCCATCGTTTGTGCATCGATATGTGGTTCCAATGCGTCGTTAGCGTAAGGAAGTGCCGGTAATTGAAAAGCCATAATGAAATACCTCCTGAGATTTTAGGTTTTTTTAAATCAGGTACATATGTAATAATACCCTTGCCACTAATATTAAACCGCATTCGGGCTAATTAAGCAACATTTTTGTTTATTAAGTCCCCCGAAGCGTTGATTTAATCATGGGCCAGAGATAACAAACATATTTTACCCTTTATGAATATATTTATGTGATTTTAATAGACAAAAAAGCAAAAACTTGAATAATCGTATTGTAAACGGTTACAATTAAGCGCTTTCAAAAGAAAATGCGTGTTTTATGGAGTAAAGTATGGTTTAATTGACGAAGAAGCGGTATTTTCTCGTTTTTTGTCATTATATGAACATTGGGTTTTTGGTAAAAGGGAACTCCTTTTTGTAAAAAACCTCATCTAAGCTAACGAAAAGGGAGATTTAAGACATGCACGTTCGTTCCTTTCAGTTGAGTGATGCAAGCCAGATGACGGAGCTTCTCCAGGTTGCGCTATCGGAAGAGTGTTATGAGAACACGATGGGCCCGTTTGCCCGTCAATTGTCATGGGATTCTGACCTGATCATGGTTGCGGAAGAAGAGGGAGACCTCGTCGGCGCTTTGATCGGTACGATTGATCAAAACCAGGGTTGCATCTACCGTATTGCGGTACATCCAGACTATCGTCGCCGTGGAGTCGGCAAAACACTTGTCGAGGCTATGGAACAAAGGTTCCAGCAGCGTAAAGTCAGCCAGGTATGGGTGGCGGGTGATGAGCACAACAAAGTAGCCATGCCTCTATATGAAGCTATGGGTTACGGTGCCAATCAGATTATGAGCGCTTTCCAGAATCTTAGTATTTTGTCTAAAGCTTAGTTTGCATGTTTAAAAAGAAATAAAAAAGATGTTCATTTCATATTAGGCATATCTCTTTAACGTGTAAAAACGTGAGAGATGTGCCTTTCTATTTGTATGAAGGACCTTTACGTAATATTCCTCTGATTTTCTCATTCTCTGAACACGCTTCGGTGTCTCACATTCAATTAGACCACTGCGCCTAACCAGGCTATACACATGATATCCAAGGTATTGGTGCTCATAACCAATTGTTTCACTCTTCCAAATGAAGTAGACTGAAGGGGAGTATGATCATCATTGTGCAAGCTTAATTCAACTAATTAATAAATGAGGTGTCCCTTTGAATTCCAATCATCATTCAATGGAACATATGGCTTCCGAGGAACGTAATCAACCGCCAAAGCCTGAACAACCGGAGAAATCCTGGGTGGTCGAGCTGTGGGACTGGGTCAAAACGATTGTTGTTGCTTTTGTCATCATGATGCTGCTGAATCTGTTTGTGTTTAATCTGTCGATGGTCAAGGGACAGTCCATGCAGCCGACATTGGTTGAGCGAGATCGTCTTTTCGTCAACAAAATTGTATATCATCTGGATACACCTTCCCGATCCGATGTAATTGTACTTCGTGATCCAAGTGAAGGTGTGGAGAAGAAGGATTTTCTGGTAAAACGGATTGTAGGACTTCCGGGAGATACCATTGAAGTCAGGGATCACCATCTGTATGTGAACGGCGAGCGTCAAGCGGAAACGTACACCGATATCGAGGTGCAAGATCCCGATTTTGGCCCAATCACACTGGAGCCGGATCATTTCTTCGTGATGGGAGATAATCGTCATGAAGGCAAAAGTAAGGATAGCCGAGTGTTTGGCAGTATTACATCTGACCAGATTGTAGGCAAGGCTGAATTTATTTTCTGGCCGTTTTCTGAATTGAAGAAATTGTAAAATTATGACAGGACAACAACTTCAGACTGCATTTTGCGTTAAACCATATAGACTCGATCCGTTTTGAATGCAAGTAAGCAAGGCATATATAGAAATTAACGCCTGTCCTCTTACCGTGAGGCGGGCGTTCACTATTTACGGAATACGTGTCGGAAGAAGAGAGGGAAGAGAAATGACGAGCGTACAGACCGGGGCAGCACAGGAAGCCTCCGTATGGGAGAAGTTAAAACAGGAGATCAAGGCAGCTGGCCCCGGACTGGGCATTGATGATATCGGATTTGCTTCGGCGGATCCCTTTGTTTCCCTGAAGTCGCTGTTGGAGCAGTCGCGGGATAAGGGGTATGCTTCAGGTTTTGAAGAACCAGATATTGAAAAAAGGGTACACCCTTCCTTAAAGGAGGGCGAACCGGCGTCTCTTATTGCGATAGCAGTAGCGTATCAGTCCAAGATGGTGAATCCACCGAAATCGGAGCCTGGTGCGTATCGCGGCATTTTTGCCCGTTCAGCTTGGGGTCAGGACTATCATCAGGTGCTGCGTACAGCGATGGACAAGTTGGTAAACTTTATACGTGAACGTGTACCTGAAGCCATGATCGAAAGCATGGTAGACACAGGAGCACTGGTGGATCGTGCGGTGTCCCAGCGTGCGGGGATTGGTTTTAGCGCCAAGAACTGTGCCATTATATCACCCAAATTCGGTTCATGGATTTTTCTCGGGGAACTGGTAACGAATATTCCCTTTCAACCGGACACTCCTGTGACCGAAGACTGTGGTGAATGTACGAAATGTATTGATGCTTGTCCGACAGGCGCATTGGTTGGGCCGGGGCAGTTGAATTCACAGCGTTGTATTTCTTTTGTAACCCAGACGAAAGGGTTCGTGGATGAAGAATTTATGCTGAAAATAGGCAACCGTCTGTACGGTTGTGACACATGTCAGATTGTCTGTCCGAAGAACCGGGGCAAGAACTGGGATCACCATCCCGAGTTTCACCCCGATCCGGAGATTGTGAAGCCACTCCTGCTGCCGTTACTGGATATCGGTAATCGGGAATTTAAGGAACGTTTCGGTCAGAGTTCTGCCGCTTGGCGGGGCAAGAAGCCAATTCAACGCAATGCCGTTATTGCCCTGGGCAATTTCAAAGACAAAAGTGCTGTACCCAAACTTACAGAAGTATTAAAACGTGATCCGCGCCCCGAGTTGCGGGGAACCGCAGCCTGGGCGTTAAGCAGAATTGGAGGAGAAGACGCCATGAGAGCAATTGGGGAAGCTGCCGCTAACGAACAAGATGGGAACGTACTAAGCATGCTGCAGAAGGCCGAGGAGCGACTGAGTTCGTCCGAGACCTTACCCAAACAGCCAGAGGCTGGACAAGTGAGTGAGAAGCAGCCAGAGCAACAGAAAGAGCGCAATGCATTACAGGCGTTACAACAGGATTTGAAAATGGAAGCGGGGAATGAACCGGGTAGTGAGCAGCCTGCACAGCCTGCCAAACCAGAAGCCGCAGCGTGGAGACCTTCTGCAGTTACGGGTCTTCATGGCAAGCCCGTATACTACGATGAGGTACTGACACCGATTGGTACACTTACGTTATGCGCGACGGATGAAGGACTGTGTCACATTGATTTTGGCGCATTTCACGTACGTGAGGCTCATCTGCAACAATGGGCCCGTACCTGGATTGGCGAGTATCGATATGAGAAGAATGAAGAGAAGCTCAGCGAAGCTGCAAAGCAGGTACAGCAGTATTTTGCAGGGGAGAGAAAAACGTTCGACTTGCAGCTTGATCAGCTTGGAACACCATTCCAGCTACAAGTATGGCAAGTTCTGTCCGATATATCTTATGGAGAGGCCTCATCACACCAACAGGTTGCGGAAAAGATCGGCAGACCCAAGGCTGTTCGTGCAGTTCTGGACGCCATTAGCAAAAATCCGATTCCGATTATTATTCCCTGTCACCGCATCAGCGGTAAAGACGGAACCCTGGTGGGTTATGTAGGCGGTCTGCAAACCAAGGAGCAATTGCTCGCATTGGAGCAGCAATCGTAAGAGCGGGGGACGTTCATGAAGTATGTAAACGTGGAGAGCGTGGAAGCGGGGGAACTTCTGGGCAAGACGGTATATTCCAGTAACGGTACGGTACTGTTGTCCGCCGGAGTCCAGCTCACCGTATATATGGTCAATACGCTGAAGCGTATTGGCGTGACCATGCTATACATCCAGGATGAAGCGTACAAAGATGTGGATACAGAGGACATTCTGGATGAAACCACGAAACGGGCAATAATTAACGAAATGAGTGTCACACTCGAATCCATTCGATCCGGCAAAGATTGGAGTCCTAGAAAGGTCGCCCTCAGTATAGAGAAGTTGCTAAACGATGTACTGAACGGACGTGAGCTGCTCGTGCAGCTTACCGATATTCGTACCAAAGACAATGCACAGTATGTTCATGCGATGAATGTATGTTTGTTATCTTCGGTCATCGGACTGAATATGGGACTCAATTATAATCAACTGAAGGACCTTGCTGTGGGGGCATTATTGCATGATATTGGCAAAGTGGGGGAACCTCCTGGCAGTGGCTCGGTTGCAAATTCTTCGCTGCACCATACATGGCGGGGATTCGAAGTGATTAAGAACAAGCGGGAGTTCAGTCTGTTGGTCGCCCATACAGCCCTGCAACATCATGAGCATGTTGATGGTACAGGTATGCCAAGAGGTATTAAAGGGAATGACATCCATCTGTTTGCGAGAATCGTCAGTGTGGCTAATATCTATGATAATCTTATTAATGGGTTATTGAAGGACAGTCTGTTGCCACACGAGGCATGTGAAGAGATGATGGCGTTGTCTGGTACCAAGCTGGATCGGGACATTCTGATCGAGTTCAACAAGAGTGTATCCGTGTATCCCAACGGTACTGCAGTACGACTGTCTACCAAAGAGACTGGCGTCATTGTGCGCCAACATCGGGGATTGCCCGGCAGACCTGTAATCCGGGTGGCGCGCGGAAGTACGCGTTATTCTCTGGATGTGGTTGAAATTGATCTGGCTCAGCATACAACCGTTTTCATTGAAGCCGTCATGACGTAGCTTATGTGCGGTTCAACTGGAAAATCCGTTTGCTCAAGGCGTGCGGAAATGCTATGATACTTTCAGGAAATCCGGTCTGTGTCAGGTTTGCAACATATGCGCTTAACATCATGAATTGACACGGATTATCAGGCTTTTTAGAATGCATACAGAGGTGTCTAAGAGATGGATATTGTTATACCGATTATCACATTGATTGTTGGTCTGGTCGGGGGATTTTTCATCGGGGTGTTCTACTTGCGTAAACAACTTGAGAAAATGCAAAGCAATCCGGACATGCTTCAGAAAATGGCGAAGCAAATGGGCTACAACCTGAATGGCAAGCAAATGCAGCGTGCCCAGCAGATGATGAAGAATCAGCAGCCAGGAGCGAAAATGCCTCAGCCGCAACAGCATCCTGCGCGTAAAAGTTCGGGCCGCCGAAAATAATAGCAGGGAATGGCTGCTTAAAGTGCGTGTTCAAAAAAGTTGGATTTTCAGTACCTGAAGCGGACTTTTTGAACAACCTCTTACAGTAGTGGTTCGAAAGGAGGCGTTCGGCAGTGGCTGGCGTTAAAGATTATGTGAATTCAAAAGTATCCGACAATCGGGAAAAGATCGAGTATCATGTAGAGCAGATCCTGAAATTGATCGGAGAAGATAGTACACGTGAAGGGCTGCTTGAAACGCCTGCACGTGTGACCCGAATGTATGAAGAAATTTTTGGTGGATATGAAGTAGATCCGCGCGATGTGCTCGGTGTCACGTTTGACGAGAATCATGAAGAACTGGTTATCGTCAAGGATATCGTCTACTACAGCCAGTGTGAGCACCATATGGCGCCATTTTTCGGCAAAGTGCACATTGGGTATGTACCCAGCGGCAAGATCGTTGGTTTGAGCAAAATGGCTCGTCTGGTTGAAGCGGTAACACGTCGCCTGCAGGTTCAGGAACGTATTACTTCACAGATCGCTGACATTCTGACAGAAGCTGTCGAGCCTCATGGCGTGATGGTCGTGGTGGAAGGTGAGCACTTGTGCATGTGTTCCCGCGGCGTGAAGAAACCGGGAAGCAAGACGGTAACGTCTGCTGTACGTGGTTCTTTCCGTGAGAATCCGGCACAACGTGCAGAGTTCCTGTCTTTGGTAAAAGATTAAAATTCGGTACGTCCACTTCATGGACAAGCCGAATCAGTAGGTCCTTGTGGTTTTGGAAGCGGGAGCTTCTGAAGCCGCAGGACAGGATATAAATAAGCCGTGTTCCCAGGGGAACCGGCTTATTTATATATGGCGTTATCATTTCTATATATACTGAATACATACGAATTCGTTAAGCCGGAGGTAATGGAACGATGAGTGCATCTTCCCATTCAAGAGACCCGATACAGTCGGAAAAGAAACTACAAGCAGATAAACATGCTACATTGCGCCTGCAAATCTGGGAGACACCACTCAAGCGACAAGGCAGTAGTGTACTCGACGCTTTTGCATGGGAAGAAGTCATGTGCAGACGGGTTGGGGCAGGGCATCTGCCAGTTGCACACATATGGCGACATCCAGATGCCTTTGTAGCCGGTCTGCGTGACCGCAGGTTGCCACGGGCTGTAGAAGCGATGGAACGGATAAGAAGCCAAGGGACAGCAGTCTGTGTTCGACCTTCCGGTGGAGCGGCCGTACCTCTGAATCCAGGGGTAGTTAACGTGTCATTGATTCTGCCTAATCCCGGACATGCGATCAATATCCATGATGATTTTCGGGAGATGGCTTCGATTATTGCCGACTCGCTGACGCCATGGTCAAACCAGGCGCAAACAGGTGAGGTCCAGGGTGCTTTTTGCCCGGGGGATTATGATGTCAGTGTAGGTGGGCTGAAATTCTGTGGTATTGCCCAGCGCAGACAGGCAAAGGCGTATATTATTACTGCTTTTATCATCGTGGAGGGGCAGGGAGATCAACTGGCAGCAGACGTGCGTCAATTCTATCAACATGCATCAGGCGGAGCCAGTGAAGGATATCCTGATGTTCAGCCGGGCACGATGGCCAGTCTGAAGGAGTTGGCAGGTGTCCCTTCTGCCGCAGCCTATACCGCCTCATTGGTACGAACTCTGCGTGATCGCTATCCACAGGCGGAAGCTAGCAAAGTGCTTAGCGTTGGCTCTGAAGAAGTGCGTCTGACAGCTGAGCAGATGAAGCTGCGCTATGACTGAGTTCTTGATAATCGGACTTGGAATTGGGTAATAGAGATGATATGATGTGATTTCGGAAGGAGAGTGTTAGGATGGAGACGTTGAGATATACGTACTTATATGAGGTTGTATCTACAGGCGAAAAGTCTGAGTTCAGCCAGATGGCAACAAGCAAGGAAGAGGCTGCTGCACTGATCGTTGCTCGTATCGCCGATCTGGAGTTTACCGATGAGGCAGATATCAAGCTGGGCGACCTGATCGCTATTAGCAAACAAGTTGGCGACAACTATGTAGCGTGCGAGGGCTGTGCTTCTTAAGTGAGCATAAGCATTTTGAAATAGAAAGTCTCTCAAAAGATAAGCAAGTCTCTATTACATGGGGCTTGCTTTTTTGTTTACACCAAAAAGAGATATCTTGCAGTCATTCGGCTGGAGATATCTCTTTTCATTCCATCTAACTAAGCTCAAGCTTAATAAGGCGGCCACAACAACTTGCGTGCTGTTTCGTAACGCTCGGCAACAGCGGGCCAGTAGACGACATTCCACCAATCCTCGATATACTTTTTGCGTTCATTCTGGTGTTTCAGATAATAGGCATGTTCCCACACATCCAGCGGCAGGAGTGGAACGATATCGGACTGGGACAGGTTCTGGTGTTTTTCCGCCTGCAAAATCTCCAGACGATGTGCTCTTGGGCTCCAGACAAGCATCGCCCAGCCACTGCCTTCCACTTTGTTCGCCGCTTCCGTGAATTGATTCTTGAACGCTTCATAACTTCCGAAATCCCGCTTGATCTGCTCTGCGAGCATGCCGGAAGGTTTACCGCCGCCAGCAGGATTCATAATTGTCCAGAAGATCGTATGCAGGTAGTGGCCTGCCCCGTTGAAGGCGAGTTCACGTTCCCAATGCTTGATGAGTTCAAAGTTATTCTTTTTTCGCGATTCCGCCAGCTTCTTCTCTGCTACATTTAGTCCGTCCACATAAGATTGATGGTGTTTATCGTGATGGATACGCATCGTTAGCTCATCAACATGTGGCTCCAGCGCCTTATACGCATAGGTGAGGGGCGGCAGGGTATGTCCTCCAATGGGAACCGGCTTTTCTTTTACTGGAGGTGCTGTAGAGCTGGGCACGGCTTGTGTTGTTCCGGTAGAAGGCGCCTGAACGGTTGTGGATTGAATCTGTGCTGAAGTAGCAGGTGCGTTTACATTCCCCTCTTGAGAAATTGGAGCTTCTGAAGCTTGGCGATGGGTGGTTGCTGAGCCTGACGTATGCAGTGCATTTTCCAGAAAAAGTGACGGCTCCAAATTTGTTTCTCGCAAGATGCCAGGTTGGCCAAGCGTATCCAATACGCCCAGAAAATACTCTGATTCGCGGATCAAATGCAAAATAAGTACTTTGGCAAGCGGAACAACTTGCACCGCAGCACTTTGCTCCAGAAGAACATACAGCTGTTTGATGAACTCTCTCGATTGCTGCCGAGCAGCCGACACAAGTTGATCGATACAACGAACGATGTAGGGAGCAGGCGGATGGGTTGCGGGCAATAGTTGTTTTAACAGCTGATTCGCTACTCGCTCAGTGTTCGCAAAGGTAGCCTCCCATTCCTCTAAAAGCTTGACGTATGGGGGCTCCAGATCGGGCACCAGTGCATGAATGACGAGTGTATGTTCTTTCTCCTGCTCTTTCCAGAAACGGATTTCTTCCAAGGTCCGCAGAGGCAGCAGGTGACCATATCCATCCCAGTTCATATATGGTGGGCCTCCTTCAGTTGAATTTCATCGCATATGTAGACCGTTGCTTCATGCGTCCCAAGAGTATATTCCGCCGGGCTGTTGTCCTATGAGTGCAAAAAAAAGAGCCCCTGAGGGGCTCAAGAATCAACGGAAAATCCGATGATTGAAATTTGGTTATTCTCCACTATTCGTGTTCTGCACATCGTCACTGCTTGTTTTCGTTACATGACTCAGGAAAGTCGAGACACGGCGCAGATATTCCTTTGGATGCTCCCGGAAGATCAACTCATGGTGTGCATCCTGGACGATCCATACATCCGAGTACGGATTGGTCTGGTTGGCGGCGAGCTGTTCTGCAATCGGGTAAGGCGCCTTCTCATCTTCCGTACCATGAATGAAGAAAATCGGGAACGGATAATCTTCCTTTTTCACTTCCTGGTATGGAATCTGCTGCAATCCAGTACCATTCAGAACAGGGAACAACAGTTTCATGATCTCCAGTGTAGGCTGACGCGGCAGATCGATCTGGTTATGAATGTTGTGGTACAGCGTATCCGGCTCAAGCAGGAACGTACTGTCCAGAATCATCGCATCCACTTCCTGTGTAATCAGTCCGGTTTGAAGCGCCGTACCGGCACCCATGGAGAAACCCCAGACTACCAGTTCCTGCGCACCGCGCTGCTTGGCGAACTGGATGGCACCCAGCAATTGCTGTGACTCAGCCTTGCCACCTGTGGCTACAGCTTTGTTCACCTGTGAGGCGAAGCCATAATCGAACATGACCACATTGAAGCCAAGTTGATGGGCATAGTGTGCCAGGTCATACATGGGTACCCATGTTTCTTCACGATTGGCACCATAGCCGTGACTGAAAATAATCGTTTTGCTTGCGGCATTGTCAGCAGGGATATACCATCCTTGCATTGTCCGGCTGCCATCTGCTGCCGGGAACGTGATGTCTTCGTACTTCATATTCTTGGCCTGCATCGGATTGGAGAAGACAGGCGCTACAGTCGGGTTGGATAATACCCATGCGATGTAACCATGCAGTGCAATAAAACAAAACAATAGAAAAAATACAACGGAGAGCAGCAGCGCTACGATAATATGTTTGAACCGAATCAGCCTCGGTGATAGGGAAGAGGGCAGATCGGACACTTTTGTTTGCAGCGGGGCTTCGCTCTGGGATGTTGGATACATGAATGCCCCTCCTTTGAAGTTCAGTTGAAGATAACAACGACATGAAAAGAGAATTGCGTTTATTTCAGAGCCTGCTTCAGAGCGATATCTTAATGTAATATATCTTTATCGTATGTTCCAATATAGTCAAAGTCAATTGATTGAGGGCATTTGTTACGCAATTGTTATATAGTTCTTAAGATATATGGGTAACATTACCTTAGTGTGTAAATTACAGGGGATTAAGTCTTATAAAAAGGAAAATTTTACACGTTGGTCTATTTCAATTTTGGCTCTTTTTGGTTTACAGATGAGACCGTTTCTCATATAATTTATGTAACCAAGTTTCATGTGATGAAACATGAGGAGGGCATTATGCCATGGAAGATCGCAAGTTAACCGTCCGGGCTGTGGAACGGGCGCTGGATATATTATTATGTTTTACCACACGCAGTGATCTGGGACTCACCGAGATTGCCAGCCAGATCGGCCTGCACAAAAGTACAGTGCACCGCTTGATGGCTACACTGGAGGATCGAGGATTCGTAATCCGCGATGCAGCAACAGAGAAGTATCGACTAGGCATCCGAATCTGGGAGCTGTCGGCTCATATGTCCCGCAGTGATGATCCCGCTATTCTGCTGCTGCCTGCGATGGAGCGACTGAGAGATCGATTGGGGGAGACCGTGAGTCTGTACCTGCGGGATGGCAGTGAACGGATTCGGATTCAGGCGGTGCAAAGTGATCAGGCGATTCGCCGAGTCGCTCCAGTCGGTGTTAGACTCCCGCTGTCTGTTGGCGCATCCAGCAAAGTCTTGATGGCGTTTGCCACGGACGAGGATCGTGAGGAACTGATGAACGGGCCGGAGTGGCCGGTGTTTATTGATCCGGCGGTGTATTTGGCGCAAATGGGAGATATCCGGGATAACGGATATGCGACGAGTTATGAGGAGCGTGAGCCGGGAGCTGCAGCGGTATCTGTACCGATTATGGATCGCCGAGGCAATATTGCAGCTGCTCTCTCGGTCTCAGGGCCTGTCAGCCGACTTTCGCAGGAGACTTTGCACGAATACGCACCTGTGCTAAAGGAAGCTGCTACGCAGATGGGGCTCATGTTATCCTGATATTGATGTAAGGTTTTTCTCCAATTGGGTTGGTGTTCTGGAATATAAAGGTTGTTTTTATGTTCCGGTTGCGCTACTCTGTAATGGACGGCCCATCGGGGTCAGCTTCATTGAATATGAACAGCGGCTTATGTATGCCGCAACTTTTAACGTTACTGGGGGAGTCCGAATTGTCCGGACTGAGACGGAATCGCATGAGATTCCGGACCCTTTGCACCTGATCTGGATCATACCAGCGTAGGGAAGTAATCGGCGATATGACCACAACCACCACATGTGTGACTCTTGCAGGACTCCGTTATGGAGCTGCAACCAGGAGCATTATTGGTGATGGGCATTAAAGTCGGTTCCTTCGGGGGCCGGCTTTTTTTATATACAGTGGACGGGCGAGATAATACACATTCCATGGACTGTTTTTTCAATAACCTGCAAAAGTGGGCTTGGAGAGAGCAATCATTATAGATTTATGATCTGTGGTAACCTCCGTTCTGTCGTTAACTGTACATGAATAATGTCTCCCCCTTGGTCTGGTGTAGGATCGCTCTTTCTTCTCTGCGCTCTGCATGATTTGGGACAGGTGCGTAAGCGAGCTGATGACGATGCCAACCAAACCAAGTGAACGAACACGGAGGAGGAGACGAGCAAACATGAGTACAGGAAACCAAACGGGACAACAAGCGATGGAACAGGAACATAACGGTCAGCAGGTGGAAAAGGAAACAGGAGCGGCCGGACGGGTTCAGCCCTTTCCGGGTAGCCGCAAAGTCTACATTCAGGGCTCACGGCCGGACATAGTTGTACCGGAGCGTGAGATAGCCCTTCATGACACGAATACTCCCCAAGGGGTGGAGCATAACGAACCGCTGCGTGTCTACGATACGAGCGGCCCCATGACTGATCCCGAATTCCAGATGGATATTCGGAAGGGGTTACCCGCGCTCCGAAATCATTGGATTATGGAACGCGGTGATGTTGAAGCATATGATGGCAGAGCCGTTCAACCCGAGGATAACGGACTAAAGCCCGGAGGGCGGAGAGCCGGGGCAGAGGAATACCCTGGATTTCGGGGACAACCACTGCGTGCTCAGGCTGGGCGCTGTGTCACCCAGATGCACTACGCAAGGCAGGGCGTCATTACACCAGAAATGGAGTATGCCGCTATCCGTGAAGGGGTGGAACCGGAATTTGTGCGGCAGGAGCTGGCAAGTGGACGGGCGATTCTGCCATCCAACATCAATCACCCAGAGAGTGAGCCGATGTTGATCGGTCGTCATTTTCACGTGAAGATCAATGCCAATATAGGTAACTCTGCCGTATCTTCCTCCATCGAGGAAGAGGTTGAGAAGATGACCTGGGCGGTACGATGGGGATCGGATACCGTGATGGATCTCTCGACAGGTAAAAACATTCATACCACCCGGGAATGGATCATCCGCAATTCACCTGTACCGATTGGTACGGTGCCGCTGTATCAGGCACTGGAGAAGGTGAATGGCGAAGCGGAAGCGCTGACCTGGGAATTGTACCGAGACACGCTCATTGAGCAGGCAGAGCAGGGCGTGGACTACTTTACGATTCATGCAGGTGTGCTGCTGCGTTATATCCCCATGACCGCCAAGCGGATGACAGGTATTGTATCCCGGGGCGGGTCCATTATGGCAGCATGGTGCCTTGCGCATCATCAGGAGAATTTTTTGTACACTCATTTCGAAGAAATCTGCGAGATTATGAAAAGGTATGATGTGGCGTTTTCGCTGGGAGATGGACTTCGTCCAGGCAGCATCTACGATGCGAATGACGAAGCTCAGATGGCGGAACTGGCTACGCTCGGGGAACTGACGCAGATCGCATGGAAGCATGATGTGCAGGTAATGATCGAAGGCCCGGGGCATGTACCGATGCACAAGATCAAGGAGAATGTGGATCTACAGATGGAGATATGCCAAGAGGCACCGTTCTACACTCTGGGGCCACTGACGACCGATATTGCCCCGGGATACGATCACATTACGTCCGCCATTGGTGCGGCTATGATTGGCTGGTTTGGCACGTCGATGCTCTGTTACGTCACGCCAAAAGAACATCTGGGCTTGCCTAACAAGGATGATGTACGGGAAGGGGTTATTGCCTACAAGATCGCGGCCCATGCCGCTGATCTGGCGAAAGGCCATCCGCGTGCTCAGCGCCGGGATGATGCATTGTCCAAGGCACGCTTCGAGTTCCGCTGGCGGGATCAGTTTAACCTGTCACTCGACCCGGAACGGGCACTGTCCTACCATGATGAGACGTTGCCGGCAGAAGGGGCCAAAGAAGCTCATTTCTGCTCGATGTGCGGACCGAAGTTCTGTAGCATGCGCATTACGCAGGACATTCGTGCCTTTGCGGCGGATAAAGGATTGTCCGAGAATGAGGCTGTAGCAGCGGGCATGCAGGAAAAGGCTGAGGAATATCGGACACGGTCCTAGGCGCTGGTACAGCTTAACCTTGGCAATCTGAAATAGTGATAAAGCCGTTCTTCTCTGTCATTGCAGAGAAGAACGGCTTTTTTTGATTCAATGATATGATTTTAAACTCTATGAGCGCTCTCCGTGTTGTTCAAAACTAGCTTTGCGACTGTTCGTGGTCCATAGCTTATATAAAATGCCTGTGATAACAAATAGGAGGGCATCACTAAGTTTAGGGGCACCTCCGTATAGAAATGCAGAACAGGAAAAACCTACGATAAACAGAACAACAATATAGAGGAAATGCATATTAGTTCACCTCGTTAATTAGTGGTGTTAGTTAGTAAGTGAGTTCATTGCGGTGCTATGCCCAAATTCTTCTCCAAATGCGCCGCAAGCAATGCCAACGGACTATGGATCGCAATGCCTGTGTCTGCAGTAACCTGTGCAGCAGCGGGAGCCATAGACAGTTGAGCTGCCACTACCGTTTTACCCGGATACTGCTCAGCAATCTGCTGTAATCCCTCACGTACCGCTTCGAGATACCCTTGCTGATCTCCACGCATAATTAACTCAAACGTCCCAGGGATACACACCACTTCCGTCTGAGATGCCTTGGCAACGTGTGGCTGCCCATTCTCATCCTTGTGCTGTAACGCCTGATTCACCCGTGCCATCGTTCCTTCAATGGTTGCCGGGTTGGTGAAGGCTATGATGTAATCTCCTGGTACTCGCCGCAACTTCTGCAATAGCGGATCATCTATGCCAATCACAGGCACAGGGACCTCTGTGGCTTCCTGCTCCAGTACTGCCGCAAACAGGGTACACGTGACCAGAATGGCATCGGCATGACACTCGGCGATCCATCGGAGCGTCTGAGCTACTTTCTCGTGGATGACGACATCGGAAAAGTCAGCGTCATGTTTAAGACGATCCAGGCCTGGATCGACGTAATGGACCAATTCAACTTCATAAGCAGCAAGCGTCTCTTCAATTAAGGCGATGTTGGAATAGTGAGCGTGAAAACAACCGATGGTGATCATGTGCTAAATCCCCTTTTACAGTTCGTATAATGTGATGGTAATCGTAGATATTTAAACCATTATAGAAACATGCCTGAGAACTGTACAGTTGTTTGCGATTCAACGCCAATAACCGTCCTCCCGCCAAGCTGCGGAAAGACGGTTCATAACCGGACTGGCAATCGTCCAGCTTTCATTTTATCTAAGGGAAGGAGAAGCATTTTTCTTCGCCATTTTTTGCTGTAAAATTTCATGAAAGGATAGACCTTGAGTGTTCTCATTCTCCTTTTTAGGAGCAGTGGTCGCCGTGTTGCGCGGATATTGGTGATGGTACGGGATCATTTGCTGAATAGGCATGCGGATCATCTTGGTTCCTCCTTTGAAGCATATTTGTGAATTATGTATTTCGACTGGTTACCCTGCCAGGTGCGCATATAGGTATATGTGACTTGTTAGACGAAATAGAAGAGTTTAAAGCGTAATTCCAATTGGATTGTAGTGATTTTACCCCGTATTCAGGAGATGTAAACGGTTTTAGGGAAATTCAGGAGTAAAGAACCTGATTTGAAAGGTTTTGTGTGGGAGGATGGAATCGGTTGTTATGTGAATAGTCCCAATTTTAAGGAAGTCAATGGTACCCGCTTATGAGGCATATTGTCTGGTTGAATAGGTAGATTACATGCTAACTAACTTGGTACTATAGGCGGTTGTATCACGGGAGGAACATCAAAAAAACTGCCGGGTGAACTCGGCAGCTTGCATGATATGCAGAAGGATGTGAGGAAAATTAGGATCCAGTCTGAGTTGATATAGTGTTGGTTTTATCTACTATCTCGAACGGCGATGTATATATCGACTTGTACATTTTCGGGGTTCAGGCTGCGTTCATCATACAATTCAAAATCTCCGGTGAACGTACGATCACTTTGCTTCTCCCATGCCCATACGGCTCCCCAGGCTTCGTGAGCAACCTCTGCCATTGGCCCTTTTCTGGAAGTGAATACGGCGTAAGTTGCAGGCGGGAGCAGAATGTCGTCCAATCCTTCAGGCAATGATTCCTCCGAACTGATCTCATGCCCTACCAGTATGGTGTACTCTCCGTTTATGCCATCGGTATAATTCGTGTAACAGCCATAACGAGCAGCTTCGGGTGCAGGGAGGTGCTCTGAGGCAAAATAATTGTTCCAGAGACCTTGGATACAGCCTTTGCCACTAATCTCAATGGCATTGGTTGTGCGGGCGGATATGCCGGCCAGGCGTTTGCCTGGGAGTGTGACATAACGAACGGGCTGGGCAGATAACGATAGAGTTGTTGTAACCTGACCCGGTATAGCGGAAGTGGCAGAGTTTTCAGCCGGAGATACTTCGTGTTGATCCGTTGTATTCGTGCGCCAACGTTTCAAAAAAGGAAGCTGATTACGCAGCATCGAACGAGCGGATTCCTCATCCATGCCCTCGTCCTTCAGAATGGCGGTGCACATCTCCGTCATGCCTTCAAGCGAGATTCCTGGCTGTGCAAACTTCCCATCCTTGTAACAATAGATACAGTACTCACGGGTTGTGCCTCCATCTGCCTCCGTTCCGAATTGGGCAGGGGTGGTGAGTGGCATGCCGCAGCTTTGACATACAGTAACGTTCATCTTTTATTCCTCCTTGGGTATATATGCAACTTCAACCTGAACATATTTGAAGTATACGGGGAGGAACTGGACAGCTGTCTGTCAGGTTTGAGCGGAGGTTTTATAATTTTGAACAATTTGTTCGGCTATACGGCACACATTATCCCGAATATGCAACGGTTCCAGCACCTCAACATCCGCCCCAAAGCCCAAGATGAAGCCGTACAGCCAGTTATCTTCTGGAAAAGCGACCTGGCTGATATAATAGCCGTTCCCGTCAGGCAATACATTTTCAATACCGAACCATTCCTCTGCAAGATGATGGACACGGGCATGGAATCTCAGGGTAATCCCAATCTGGTTGTCTGGTCGGCTCCATTCCTGCTGCCACGGTCGGTCTTGAAGGTTGATGGATTTTCGTTCAAAGTGCTCTGCAGCAAGAGAGACGTCTTTCATACGAACCAGCTTGAACATGCGGAATTCATTTCGTTCATGGCAAAAAGCATACAGATACCACGCGTGCCTCTTCAGTACAAGCGTGTGGGGTTCAACTGTACGATAGGTCTGTGCACCTTCGGCGCTGCAATAGGCAAAATAAATGCATTGAAGCAGATCGATTCCCTGATCAATAACTTTTAATTTCTGTTGTAGCGCTTCAGGGTGCGTCCATGTTGAATGATCCACGATGAATCGGTGCGTGCTGGCTTGAAAATCTTCATTTTTGGCTTCCGGAACGATACTGCTTAGTTTCTCCACCAGTAGTTCACGTGCAGCATTTGTATGTGAGGTGGATATGCTGCGCAGGGCGGTGACGATGGAAACAAGATCCTTGTCGGTTAACAGATTGCGATCCAGACGATACCCTTCCGCCAGACCGATGCCTCCGCTTGCTCCCTGATAGGTCACGACCGGAATCCCGGCTTGTCCCAATGTGTCGATATCCCGATAGATCGTCCGGATGGAAACTTCAAACATATCGGCCAGGTCTTTTGCCTGTAATCGCCCCCGGTTGATAAGCAGTACAACGATGGCTAACAAACGCTCCAGTTTCATAGCTACCTCTTCCTTTTTTTATTTGTGTTTATATAAATGAGCTATTTCTTTTACACTTGAACGGAGAGGACAGAAAAAACCTGGAGAAGCGAAGCGCTCGCCTAAAAGCTTTCTGGAAGGAAGCTTCGGAAGCATACGCTATCACCGGATTTTCCCCTTTGGAAGAGGGAACATTGCTTTCAATTGTTTATCTTGTACTTATCTGTTAGATTCATAGGTGTTATATTGCTCAGCATCCCATATAGGAGTGAAATAAGCAATGAAGCGAATTACGATTCTGATTGCGGACGATGAAGTAGAGATCGCGGATCTGGTGGCTTTACATTTACAAAAAGAAGGATATCATACCGTCAAGGCATCTGACGGACAGTCGGCACTACAGGCGATTCAGACATATGCCATTGATTTGGCCGTACTGGACATTATGATGCCGGGTATGGACGGGTACGAGGTGACTCGTAAAATACGGGAGCAGCATCATTTCCCGATCATTTTCCTGAGTGCCAAAACCTCGGACATGGATAAAATTACGGGGCTGGTGATGGGTGCCGATGATTATATGACCAAACCGTTTAACCCGATGGAGCTTGTAGCACGCGTGAATTCTCAATTGCGGCGCTCATTGCAATTCAGCCAGTCCACAGCGGCGGTTCAGCGCTCGATTCTGGAAAAGGGCGGACTTGTCATTGTACCGGAGCAGCATAGCGTGACGCTTTACGGTAAACCGCTGGAGTTAACACCGAAGGAATTTGATATTTTAGTGTTGCTTGCGAGCAATCCAAAACAGGTCTTTAGCGCAGAAAGCATTTTTGAAAAGGTATGGGGAGAGGCTTATTTCGAAAGTGGCAATACCGTTATGGTACATATCCGGACGCTGCGCAAGAAGCTCGGAGAAGATGTGGACAAGAACAAGTTTATCAAAACCATCTGGGGCGTGGGGTACACGTTCAATGACTAAACGCAGAAGCTTTCGCACAACGATGATTATGCTGGTCGGTCTGAGCATGCTGTCTTCTGGCGCCGTAACATTTATCGTGTACAGGCTGTTGCAGATGTATTATGCAGGGGTCAGGAGAGAAGATCCGCTGGCGGAATATCGTAATATCATGAGAAGTATTGGCGATCTATATGTCTTTATGCTGCTCTTCATCCCGCTTGCAATTTTGTTTTTCTACTTGTTTACAAGACCCTATGTCACGTATTTCAAAGAGATTTCCGCAGGCATTAATCACTTGGCGAATGGAGACTTTCAGCATCGTGTACAGATTTCTTCGAAGGATGAGTTAGGTACGATTGCGGAGGATGTGAATCTGGCAAGTGAGAAGCTAAGGGAAGCGGTGGAACGAGGTGACTTTGCCGAGAACAGCAAAGACCAGCTTATCGTAAACCTTGCGCATGACCTGCGAACGCCGCTGACCTCTGTGCTTGGATATTTGGACCTGCTCATGAAGGATGATCAGCTGACAGAGGAGCAAGTAAGACACTTTACATCGATTGCATTCACCAAATCACAGCGTCTGGAGAAGCTGATTGATGATTTGTTCGAAATTACCCGCATGAATTATGGCATGTTGCCTATAAACAAAACACGGCTGGATCTTAGCGAACTGCTGAAGCAGATGAACGAAGAGCTCTATCCTGTATTTGAAAAGAATCATCTGATTACCCGGTTGAAAATAGACACTGAACTTACCATCTCCGGTGATGGTGAGCTGCTGGCTCGTGTGTTCGAGAATCTGCTGATTAACGCTGCACGGCACGGCAAGGACGGCATGTACGTGGATATTAACGGATATCGTGAAGCAGACCGGATCATTATTCAGGTGATTAACTATGGGGGACATATTCGTCCGGAAGAATTGCCGCATATCTTCGATATGTATTACACAGGAGATCGTGCCCGAACCCCTCAAGAGGGTGGGACAGGCCTTGGCCTATTTATTGCCCGCAATATTGTAGAGCAACATGACGGTACGATTTCGGCCCAGAGCGATGTGGTACGGACGCAATTCGAAGTTCGTTTGCCGGTATTCCAATAAGGTTCAACGTATAATTTAAGAAAAACTTTAAAATTGCCCTGCTTTTTCTTTAACTTGTTTTGTCTATCCTTGATGTATGAGTTAAAAGGAGGAACAAGCATGAAAAAGTGGGGCTTTTTAATATGTATCGTTTTGGTTGGATATATTGTTACACAATCACCGGGATGGCTTCAGCAGAAGAATGAGCTGCCCATCGAGATTCAGAATACGCGTGAAAATCCCGCAGGTTATACGGTATCCGTCACAGGAAATATTCAGGATCAGGTACATAAGGGCAATTTGTTACTGGTTAATAAGCAATACCCCGTTCACGAGGAGGGGGTTAGATCCGATATTGTATATGTGGCGGATGAGGATGATCTGCTTCGTGGATATGGAATAATGGATCGGAAAATCATGTTATCCCGACTGGTGGCGCAGGAGTTTCAGAAGATGGTTGAGGCAGCAGGGGAAGAGGGAGTTCGATATTTTCTCATGAGCAGTGGGTACAGGGACTTTGAGAAGCAGGACGAGCTATATCAGGAAATGGGTTCAGACTATGCACTTCCTGCAGGTCACAGTGAGCATAATCTTGGCTTATCCCTGGATGTCGGTTCAAGTCTGGCTGCCATGAATGAAGCACCGGAGGGTGACTGGCTGGAGAAAAATGCATGGAAAAACGGATTTATCTTGCGTTACCCGAAAGATAAAGTAAGCATCACGGGTATTCAATATGAACCATGGCACTTTCGGTATGTGGGGTTGCCCCACAGTGCGATCATGCATAAGAACAATCTGGTACTGGAGGAGTACCTAGATATGTTGAAGGAGAAGGAGAACATCTCTGTTGAAGTAGAGGATGAGACGTATCATATCCGCTATTATCGGACCACTGGAGATACGACTGTTTACATACCTGAGCACGGCGAAACTGAAATATCGGGTGACAACATGGACGGCGTCATTGTCACCGTAAAGAAATAACAGGGCAACACAAGGGAGGCCAAACAACATGAAACACAACAACCAGGAGAAAAGCAAACATTACATCCTTTGGACTGCCGTGTTCATTATCTATTTATATCTGCTTACGAAGCTGATCCTGTTCAAAGGAAGTGCTGTCGACTTTGGCATCGTGAAGGTTCGACTGATGGCATTCTTGCAACAACCGGATCTGATTCATACGCGAACCGTCAACCTGACGCCATTTCAGGAAATTTCACGAGACTGGAACAGCCTGTCATCACATCGTCCAGGTACAGCTATCCATCTGGTAGGGAATGTTCTGGCTTTTATCCCACTGGGTATCTTCATTCCTGTTCTGACGGGCAACAAACTATTCTCTGGAATAAAGGTATTCCTGCTGTCCCTGTTGCTCAGTCTAGGCTATGAGGTGACACAGTTAGTGACTGGCATGGGCATATTTGATGTGGATGACCTGATGCTTAATACGCTCGGCGGCTTGATTGGATATATCATTTTCACCATGGCCATTGGCCTGAAAAGGGTGTTGGTGGGAGGAGAATCCCGCGAGACGACGAAGTTAACCTCTAAGGAGAGTCACGTGTAAGGAGGGATTACGTTGATTATCATCGCGATACTGTTCATTAGCGTAGGGCTAATGTTTCTCGTGTATCCACACAAGGTAACGGATGCTTCGGAAAAACAGATTACGGAGCGATTGATCATGTCTAGATGGGTCGGAGGCTCGTTAATTGCTCTGTCGTGTCTGTTTCTGATCATGGACACGATTCAACTGTTCGATCAAGCCTCACATCACATTGGGCATTAAAAGGCAGTTGGCCTTGAAGCAACGGAGAATACACACATACTGAAACCAAAGGCTCTCCATCACTGTGCAGATTGCACGTTACGGGGAGTTTTTTGTTGTTTCATAAGGTATCGAATTTAAGATAGGACCAGTGAACTTTGCGAGTAACATCGTAAATGAGGTAGAGTAGAGATGATGCGTTAGTACCTATTCCTTACAAAAAAAGGAGGACATACATTGTATTCATTAGCTAAAGAACTAGCAGGAACCATGAAAGTCATTATGCAAATTGAAACCGAAATTGCTGAAGCTACGAATAATCACCACGATGAAGAAGTAGTGCGTGATTTAGAACAGAAAAGAACTGATCTGATAAAAGCTTGTACACGTGATGAGTTGCTGGTTATAAAAACGGTCATGAAAGTGGGACAATCGGAGAGAGGATATCGTCATTATTTCGAGTCGAATGATGTTGAGATTATTCATCTCCCTGTTGAGTTAAACGAGCATGAGTTGATGCAGAAATATTCCTATTATCTTATACATAAGACTGAAAGCGAACTTGCGGATAGCATTGAGTACTATACCGCTGTGTCGGAACAACTGAGAGAAGGTATGGAGATCTTAAAACTCTAAACTGTGATCTGTAAGTTCTAGGAGGGTTGTAAATGTTAATGAAAATTGTTGTATATCACTTTGATGTGTTCTACTATTACGTTCCCAATCAATATGCAGGAAAAATTGGCGAGTGGAGAGGAGAATTTATCGATTTTTTGCAGAGCCTAGAATATAAGCACCCATTCACCCTGTATATCGAGTCTATTGATCATGAGGGAAATAAGGAATATGCTCACTTTATTCGTAGTTACGGGGCGGATGATTTTGTAGACTGGATCAATGTGGAGAAATTAAAATGCAGAGGTGTATATCGTATATCTGAGCCACCTGATGATTCAGAAGTTGGATTAAATTTTGAGTTTTAAATTGTTATAAATCTAGTTAAGATTAAATTGATGCAGCATATCGACAATTAAATAATATTAAAAAAGCTCCCCATCATCGTGCTGAGTGCACGTAATGGGGAGCTTTTCTGTCTCACTTTATCACATTAATGATTCATATCATTAAGCTTTTTTCATCATTTGACGCAATACGGTTTGCAGGATACCGCCGTTATGGTAGTAATCCACGTCAACCATACTGTCCAGACGAGCGATAACAGGGAAGTCGAACTGCGTACCGTCTTCACGAGTTACGGTAACTTTCAACTCTTGTCCTGGCTTCACATCATTGCTGAGACCCGTAATGTCATACGTTTCACGTCCGTTCAGACCAAGGCTGGACCAGCCGTGACCCTCTTGGAATTGCAATGGCATTACGCCCATGCCGACCAGGTTACTACGGTGAATCCGCTCGAAGCTTTCGGCGATAACGGCTTTGACGCCGAGCAGGAATGTACCTTTTGCCGCCCAGTCACGGGAGCTTCCTGTACCGTACTCTTTACCTGCGATAACGATCAGGTTCTGTCCTTCATCTTGATACTTCATGGAAGCATCGTAGATGGACATTTCTTCGTCCGTCGGCAGGTACTTCGTGATACCGCCCTCGGTGCCCGGAGCAACCTGGTTACGGATACGAATATTGGCGAACGTACCACGCATCATTACTTCATGGTTACCACGACGTGAGCCGTAGGAGTTGAAGTCTTTGCGCTCTACGCCATGCTCTTTCAAGTACAGTCCAGCCGGGCTGGATACCGCAATATTACCTGCTGGCGAGATATGGTCCGTTGTTACGGAATCCGCAAGCAATGCCATAACGCGTGCAGAACGGATATCTGCGATATCGTTCAACTTGTCGCCAAGTTCTTGGAAGAACGGAGGATTTTGAATGTACGTAGAATTTGGATCCCACTCGTACAATTCACCTTCCGGTACAGAGATTGCATTCCAACGCTCATTAGCTGTAAATACGTTCTCGTACTTGTTGCGGAACATCTGAGCGTTCAGGGAGCTAGCGATGGTATCCTTGATTTCCTCGGAGCTAGGCCAGAGGTCTTTCAGGAATACAGGCTCATTGTTCGTATCATAACCGATTGGATCGGTTTCAAAGTCAATATTCACAGTACCTGCAAGTGCATATGCCACAACGAGTGGTGGAGATGCCAGGTAGTTGGCTTTAACCTGTGCGTGCACACGGCCTTCAAAGTTACGGTTACCGGACAATACAGCCGCAACGGTCATATCGTTCTCAGCAATCGCTTCGCTCACTTCGTCTGGCAGTGGGCCGGAGTTACCGATGCAAGTCGCACAGCCGTAGCCGGCAACGTTGAATCCGAGTTGGTCCAGATATGGAATCAGGCCTGCTTTTTCCAGGTACTCGGTGACAACAAGGGAACCTGGAGTCAGACTGCTTTTCACATATCCTGGCTTGGTCAGGCCGCGTTCAACTGCTTTTTTCGCCAGTAGTCCTGCTCCAACCATAACACTTGGATTCGAAGTATTCGTACAACTTGTGATCGCCGCGATCACAACAGCGCCTGCTTTCAATTCACTGGTGGAACCGTTCGGGTGCTTGACAGGTACGGTTTGTTCGATTTTCTCATCGCTCAGCCCGTATCCGCCTTTATCTACAGGTGTACGGATGATGCTGTTGAAGCTTTCTTTCATTTGTGTCAGCTCGATGCGATCCTGTGGACGTTTTGGTCCTGCAAGACTTGGTACAACAGAGCCGAGATCCAGTTCAATTACATCTGTGAATTCAGGGTCAACGGTGCTGGAAGTACGGAACATGCCTTGAGCTTTGTAGTAAGCTTCAACCAACTCCACTTGCTCGTCAGGACGGCCAGTGCTGCGCAGATAGTTCAACGTTTCACTGTCGACAGGGAAGAAACCGATCGTTGCGCCGTACTCTGGTGCCATGTTGGCTACTGTTGCACGGTCAGCCAGACCGATGTTGGCAAGACCAGGTCCGTAGAACTCTACGAATTTACCAACAACGCCTTTTTTACGAAGCAACTGGGTAACTGTCAGTGCCAGATCCGTTGCTGTTGCGCCTTCACTCAGGCTGCCTGTCAGTTTGAAACCGATAACGTCCGGTGTTACAAAGTAAAGCGGTTGGCCCAGCATACCTGCTTCGGCCTCGATTCCACCAACACCCCAACCAACAACGCCAAGTCCGTTGATCATGGTGGTGTGGGAGTCAGTACCTACGAGGGAATCCGGGAATACAACGGTCTCGCCGTCAACAGTTTTCGTTGCTGCCACGGAAGCAAGATACTCCAGGTTAACCTGGTGAACGATCCCTGTGGATGGTGGAACTGCACGGAAGTTGTTGAATGCCGTTTGCGCCCAACGCAAGAAGCGGTAACGCTCTTCATTACGCTCGAACTCAACTTTGATATTGTAATCAAGTGCATCGTTGGTACCAAAAGCATCAACCATAACAGAGTGGTCGATAACGAGATCGACGGGTACGAGCGGGTTGATCTGTTTCGGATCGCCGCCTGCTTTTTTCACAGTATCACGCATTGCAGCGAGGTCAACGACAACCGGTACACCGGTGAAATCCTGCAGTACGATACGTGCAGGAATGAATGGAATTTCCTTGTTATTATCACGGCCATCTGCCCAGCCGGTCAGTTGTTTTACATGTTCTTCGGTAATGGCACGTCCGTCGAATTGACGAATTGCTGCTTCAAGCAACACTTTAATGGAGAAAGGGAGTCTGGAAAGATCGCCGTGGCCGTTTTCCTGAAGAGCATCGAGACTGTAGTAGCGGTAAGACTTGCCTCCAACCTCAAGACTGCGAGCGGCGGAGAAATGATTCTTTGCTGACATACATGTACCTCCTTGGGATGTGTCGGTGAGATGAAGAAAACGTTCATTTAGGTGAAGAACAGGCCTTCATCGTTCCGTGTTCTTGTTCGTTAGTTTCATCAGATGAAACGTAATTTCATAATCATGACTTTAGTATTAAGTATACCGTTTTCACCTCCGTACGTAAAGGTCTTTTTGCCTGATCAAGCAAGCATTTGGACCAATGAAGGCGTTTTCGTGAAGCAGGCAGGAATAAGATATCTCGTGTACCTGTATTTGCCGAATTTTGGACCTCCTTCCCGAGCCGTGTACATACAACTGGGGACCCTCTCATATGAATAGTAGGAGTTTATATACGCAATGAATATTCCGGACAGAACTCATGCCAAAGGGGGACATAGGCTTGGAACGGGAATGGAAGAGTGCCTTATATACTTACGTGAACCAGTACAATCGCTGTGAGATCGACTACCGTCCACAGACCAGCGAACGGATCGTTACCGATCCTGAATTCGTGGTGGAACGGGGAGAGCGTATGGCAAGGCTGGACGAATGGTATCGTAAGCGGCGCGCCGTGCCTCTTCGCAGCGAGACCAGCGCCAAGCTTGTGCGCACGCTTATGGATGGACAGGAAGAAGCTGTGGTGGATGTACAATTGTACAGCAGACTGTTCTATGAGAAGAGCGGTATTACCCACCGGGAGGACCGGATTGAGCGGGAGCGGTTAACCTTTCTGCGGCAGAGTGGTGGATGGATCATTGGACGGGTTGAGCGAGAAGTGCCGGAGCGTCGCCCTGCGGGGGAAGGGCGTCCGTTTCAACAAGCTGATTTTGTACAGGCGATGAATCGACCGCTGCTGAATCGGGAAGTGTTGGGTCAGGGAAGAAGCTCACGGCAACAAGCCTATCGCAGAGATTTGGCGGTTGCCTATGCGGATCGGTGGTGGAATGCGGGGAATCCGGCCTTTGAGGAATTTGATGTGGATTGCACTAATTACGTGTCTCAATGTCTCTTTGCAGGGGGGGCACCCATCCACTATACTGGTAGAAGAGAAGCCGGCTGGTGGTATAAGGGGTATGTGAACGGCTCCGAAATGTGGAGTTACAGCTGGGCAGTTTCCAACAGTCTGGAGCGTTATTTGTCAGGCAGCAGCTGGGGTCTGACCGCGACAGAAGTGGAGCGTCCTGAGCAGCTGATGCTCGGTGATGTTATTCTCTACGATTGGGATGGAGATGGACGATTTCAGCACAGCACCGTTGTGACCGCGTTTGATGCAGGTGGTATGCCGCTGGTCAACGCACACACGGTTAGCAGCCGTCACCGATTTTGGGATTACCGGGATTCTTACGCTTGGACGGAGCGGACGGTATACCGGCTTTTTCATATTTCAGATGAGTTTTGAACACGAAAGATTTTCGGGATGCGGTGACGCAGACATCCAGTTCCGTGTAAAATAAGACCAGATAACACAAGCAGAAAAACAAGGGTGCTGAGCATGCAAGCATGACAGCATCAGGCACAGATAATCGGAGGGTACACATGAGTATGGATAAATTAAAAGTAGGCGTCGTGTACGGCGGAAAATCAGGCGAGCATGAGGTGTCGCTACAAACGGCGTTTGCTGTAACGAACGCATTTGATTACGAGAAGTATGAACTGGTTCCTTTTTATATCTCCAAGCAGGGGACGTGGAAAAAAGGACCTGTCATGCATGCGCCGTTCGCGCAGATTGAAGATTTGAAGCTGGAGCAATCGGCGGGTGGAACGCAGGATGCGCTGAACGCACTGTTTGGTCGATTGTATGGCGGAGCAGAAGCGCTGGACGTAATGTTCCCTCTGCTGCATGGTACGTTTGGCGAGGATGGCACCATTCAGGGCATGTTCGAGATGGCGGATATGCCATATGTAGGTGCAGGTGTACTCGCTTCGGCTGGCGGCATGGACAAAGTGGTCATGAAAAAGCTGTTTGCACAGGCTGGCATTGACCAATGTGCCTTTACGTATTTTAATGCTACACAATGGAAGCAGACAGAGCACGAAATGATCGTACAGGTCGAAGATCAGCTGGGGTATCCTTGTTTTATCAAACCGGCCAATCTGGGCTCCAGTGTGGGCATCTCCAAAGCGCGTAACCGCGATGAGCTGAAGACAGCTGTCGAGTTCGCACTACGGTATGATACGAAGGTGGTCATTGAGGAGTTCGTTGAAGCACGTGAAGTTGAGGTTAGCGTGCTCGGCAATGACGAGCCAATGGCTTCCGTTCCAGGCGAGATCGTATCCTCCGGTGAGTATTATGACTATGCAGCCAAGTATATTGATGGTCAATCACAGATGCTGATCCCAGCTCCACTGGACCCGGAGGCCGCAGATCGCATTCGCGAGGCAGCTCTGCAGGCGTTCCGTGCGATTGAAGGTAACGGCATTTCACGTGCGGACTTCTTCATTCGGAAAAATGACGGCGCATTGCTTATTAATGAAGTGAACACCATGCCTGGTTTCACACCCTATAGCATGTATCCACTTCTTTGGCGTGAGACAGGTGTCTCGTATGCCGAATTGCTGGATCGCATGATTGAGCTGGCACTGGAGCGTTACAACCGCAAGCAGGCACTGAATTACGAGAACGGCGTACAGGCGTAGCCTGCAACCACAAGATCAGGAGGGATATGCATGGGATTTCAGACTGAATTCAATTCCGTATGCAAGTTCAAGAGTGAGCAGGAGCTGTTCGAACTGCTTGAATACGGACGCGGCAAAATGGTCAAACAGGGCTTCCGGGTATTTCCTACCGGCCAGAAAGTGATTGCATACACACCGGATAACGTGGCTGTAGCCATCGTGAAGATCGTGGTTTCCATTGCAGAGATCAACTTCCAGGGGCAAGAAGTAACCGAAGTGGAGATGCAACTGATCCGCAAACTGACGGAGGAAGAATCACGTATCCAGACCGCGCTTGCCGATGAGATGTTCTTTGGAGAACAAGCGCAGGAGTAGTGATTTTGACCGGGAATGCGGGTTGGATGGACTGATTTGCCAGAATACGATTATGGTCACTCTTTTAGGGTAAAACTTGGTTATATACAGTGACGGTACATCCTGACGGCTGAACATGCCGTGCAGGTTCTCCGCCCTAATAGAGAGGAAGAAATTCATGCTCGTACGCTTTGGTTACGTGGCCATGTCCGTGCTCATAGAGAATGCCTCGCCTTCCCGGACCATGACCATGTCGAGTTTTAACAAAATCGATGACAGGGAAGCAGCGATCCGCAAGCTCGAACGGATTGCAGCCGAGAACCTGCATAATACATTACGTTTGCTCAGGCACAACAAGGGCAGCCATATTCATGTATATCGCTTCTCTTCCAAATTGATTCCACTGGCAACACACGAGGATCTGAATGACTGGGACCCGTTCCCGGCTCTGAAGCAGGACTTTGCGGCCATAGGTGATTTTGTGAAGGAAAATCATATGCGTGTCTCCTTTCATCCGGATCATTTTACCGTACTTAGTACACCCCGTGAGCAAGTTCTGCGCAACTCGATTCGCGACCTTCGTCATCATGTTCGGATGCTGGATGCCATGGGGCTGAATGCCACTGCCAAGAACAATATACATATTGGTGGTGCATACGGGGACAAGCCTTCGGCGGCGCTTCGTTTTGAAGAAAATTTTTTGAAGCTGGATCGGGACATTCAGGAGCGGCTCACACTCGAAAATGATGACAAAACATTCAACGCACCCGAGACACTGGCCGTGTGCCAGCGCCTGGGATTACCCATGGTATTGGATATCCATCACCAGTGGGTGAACAACGAGGGAGAACAGCCATGGGATCTGTGGCCTGATATTTTGAAGACCTGGGAGTCACCGCTTGCCCAGGCAGATTCACCGGCTGATCAGCCATTGCCACCCAAAATTCATGTCTCCAGTCCGAAGAGTGAAAAGGATGTGCGAGGTCATGCGGATGGCGTGGAGGTAGAGCCTATGCTCGACTTCTTGCGTCATATCGCAGCAGACACCCCAAGGCTTGACGTGATGATTGAGGCCAAACGCAAGGATGAGGCTCTTGTGCAGCTGATGCAGAAGCTGGCATTCTATCACGAAGAAGGCGTGGAGTGGGTGGACGAGTCTACCGTCATCATTCATCCGTAGAGCCAAAAGGGGCTTGGGCAACGAGAAACTTTACGACCTGCGGGGCGTATACTTTTAACAAGTATTTCAACTTTTCGTAGATTGATATAGAAAGTAGAGTGAACGCTTTGAATGAGAAGGAAAAGATACCTTATGTCGTGACAAGCAAAAGCTATACTGCCGTTGCTATTAATGCAGCTTCCAAAGCTGGCGAATGGATCAAAAGCCGTCTTGGGACGGTAGCTGAACTTGGCACCAAATATTCACCCCAGGATCTGGTGACCGAAGTGGATAAAGGAGCGGAGCAGATGATCCGCCGCCTGATTCTTACGCATTTTCCCCACCATGCCATTCTGGGTGAAGAAGGCGTAGAACCGGGACCGGAAGCTTCGGCAAAAGCATTGAAAGAGGCCGAGGAAGAAGAGTTCCTGTGGATTGTTGATCCGGTGGATGGAACGACGAACTTCGTACACGGATTCCCGTTTTACTCGGTGTCTATCGCATTGGCTCATAATGGTGAAGTCATTGTCGGCGTGATCTACGACCCTTCCCGTGATGAAATGTTTGTTGCGGAAAAAGGTAAAGGAGCTTACGTTCACGGCAACAGGATGCAAGTATCTGGTGAACAGAATTTGGCTCAGAGCCTGATCGCGGTTGGATTCCCGGCAGACACAACCTTTGCGTTGCCACTGAATATGGCTGCTGTGCAGGCGCTGGCTCCGCAAGTTCGTAACTTGCGTGCAGGCGGATCTGCCGCTCTTCATCTGGCATATGTTGCCGCAGGGCGTCTCAGCGCCTACACCGAAGTTGGGTTGAAACCGTGGGATATTGCCGCAGGTGCGCTGTTGGTTGAAGAATCCGGCGGCAAGGTGACCGATACCATCGGAACACCTTATCAACTGTCAGTAAGTCATGTCGTTGCCAGCAATGGCAAAATCCATGATGCACTGACGGATGTGTTGAAGGAAGCGAAAGCAACGGGTCTGGAGTGAGTTTATTCAACTCATCGATGCTTTAATTATTTTTAATTGTACATTAACGGAGGGGACAGAAAGCATCTGAAGAAGCGGAGCTAAAAGCTTACTGAAAGAAAGCTGCTTCGTAAGCATATGCTACGCCTTTATCACCGGATTTCTACCTTGGAAAGGGGATCAAAGAAATCTGGGGATAACAGCGATCGGAAGATGGTTCTGTACACGAAGTGAACGTACAATAGCAATATTTAACGCATGTATGACTTTAATTAAAGGAGCGAGAACAATGGATGAATCCAAAGAACTGGAACGACGGCTCAGTGATATGCTGACGGAAGGGGACATGGAAGAGTCCGGCGACACCGATCAGCGTGAACGCCAGCTGATTCCTCCCAAATATGAAGTGCGAATCCAGACAGAGCGTGATCCGATTGTCGAGGAAACGTTAAAGTACCGGAAGATGGCACGCGAATTGGATGATCGTTATGATCGATATCTGGAGCGAGCTACCGGGAACAAACCGGAGAGCGACAAGGGTCATTCGAATGCCCAAGACTCGGATAAGCCGCAATCTTAACTAATCACTGAATGTCATAACTGTGCTTCACCAGTAACAGACTCCCCATCCGGGAGTCTGTTATTTCATGCGCACTTCCAGCAGAGAGGACAGCGCCTGCTTTAAAATGATAGAATAGAGTAACACGAACTTATATCATTGGAATGAGCGATGTACTATATATTAGTGTGAATGAAGATAGATTCACGAAAAGGAGTGTTACCTTAATGAAGCGTAAACGGATATGGGAAAATACGGCTGCCGGTTTAACGGCGAGCATGTTGGCAGGAATGCTGCTCTTCACATCTTCTGCATTGCCTGCACACGCGGCTGACACCAAAACCGGTGTACTGCCAGCGGGTACAAACGAAGCTTCGCTGACTGCGAAGAAAGATGCAGTAGTCGTAACGAAGGAGTTCCGCATCGTCACATTGGGAGATTCCATAACGGTAGGTTATGAGCCCAACACGAAAGAATTGCCTTATGGTTATGTCGAACGTCTGCAAGAGCAAGGTTTGCTGCACGGACGTACACAGGTGGACAACTACGGGATTGCGGGACTTAAGACCAGTGGTCTGAAAAACTTCACTACTGCAATTAAGGATGGCAAAACACTGACTTCCGAAGCCATTCAACCAAGTCTTCCTGATCCAAGAGCAGGGCAGATCGGAGCCAATATTGTTGCAATCCGTGAGAGTGTAGCGCAAGCCAATCTGGTTGCAATTACCATTGGGGGAAATGATGTATCTGAGCTTCTCGGTACAGCAGACAAACTGAGTGATCAGGAACTGCAAACAAAATTAAAAGAATTACTTGCAACATATACAGACAATGTTAGTGCAACGATTAATACGATCCATGAAATTAATCCGACCGCTACAATTGTCATCGCAGACCAATATCAACCGATGCCAGAAGTAGCGGGCAAGGCACTCTATGCCAAACTGATGGAGGCATCCCAAGGTTTCACACAGACGATTGATGGAATCGCAGCTAAATTCTCTGCTCAAGGAACCAATGTCAAAGTCGCACACGTGGCCAAAGAGTTTGTTGGCGGTGAAGGCACGATGACTCATATGATCAAAGATCGTGATTTCCACCCGAATCAATTCGGATATGCGGCCATTGCCGAAGTATTTGCCAAAACGATCTGGGGAGATTACACCAAGCTGACTGCACCTGCCACAGGTGAACCCATGAATATTATCGTGAGTGGTAAAACCTTGAATACACCGTACAAACCAATTATCCGTAACGGCAAAAACTTTGTGGCGATTCAAGATATCGTGAACGCTGTTGGTGCCACTACGGTATGGGATAACAAGACTTCAACCGCAACCATTACATATGGAGATCGGAAGGTTGCTGTGAAGATTGGTGCCAATGCAGTGAAGGTAAATGGAGCATCGGTTAACGTGGATACACCTGCATTTCTGAATAAGGTAGGCAAAGAGTCTAAAACCTATGTACCCCTTGCCATGGTAGCTGAAGGACTTGGCTTTGATGTGCAATATGTAGCGAAGCTGAAAACTGTTTTTGTTAATCCGTAAGATATGTTTCATGCTTTAGCATGATGTGATTCAACAGCCAGAATGCCTTGATTTGTTCAAGGCATTCTGGCTGTTTTGTGTTCTTTTTGAGTTGCTGACACAGATGGATCACTCCTCTAATGACCTGAAATGTTGGATAAATATATCTTGTCAGATGCCCAATGGATGTGTAAATATGAAAATAACTTACAATAAAACGATTAAACCATAACACGACAGCACCCTTCGCAAGGCAAAGGAGCGCTTAGGATGACTAAAATTAAGAACGCTTTCACAACACTGCCGATTCATCACAAAACGATTCTTCTTATTGGCATTTTGATGTTAATCAGCTTTACGTTTTATGCGTCTGTGCTCCGATATGTGTTCAGCATCTATGATCGTCAAATCTACGAGAAGTCCTCGCAAGTCCTCAATATGTCTTCAGTAGGCATTGAGAATCAACTGCGTGAGATGTCCAGTCTCTCTTTCAAGGTGATGTCAGATGAGCCGCTTCAGCAATATCTGCTTCAACTTGAAAAGGCCGAGACAGGTTACGAGAAAAATGGTCTGCGCAAAAAAATTACTAACCGGTTAGTAGCTTATGCAGGGTCTGAGAAATACGTCTATTCCATGCTATTTATCGATAATGATAATAACGTTATGGCTGCAGGGAACCGGGAAGGAATTTCGGAGACAAAACAGAAGGAACTGGTGACACTGGGAGACCGATATTCGGGGTCCAATGTGTGGCATACCAGCGGGGATCAACAAGCTAGGCTTTTATCCGTCCGACAGGTGAAATCTTTTACGGGTGGGGCGTTTACGCTGGAAAAGCTCGGTACGCTGATTATCCGTGTCCGTCTGGACCGAATTGTCCAGGATCAGATGCAAGAACCGGCAGAGGACTCCCAGTTGTTGATTACGGATGGAAAAGAAGTGATCTATCCAACAGAATCAGCAGTCAGTGAAGCTGAGATAGAGTCAGAATTGAAGCGGACCCAACCTTATGGCATCGCCATGTTTGAGCATGGTCGTTATTTTGTCGCCCGGGCCAACTCTTCCTACACTGACTGGACTTACCTATATACGACGCCTTTTGATCAGATGTTTAAACAAATTCAGTTTGTCAAACAGCTGGTCACGGTCATCTTTATTATGATTTTTCTGGTCGCACTGATTATTGGAGCGAAGTTTTCTCGCAGTATCACCCACCCAATTGCGCAGTTGATCAAAAAGATGCGTAATATCGAAAAAGGCGATTTGGATAAACTGGAGGAGGCTGCCCTTGGCAATGTTCCCATATCTCCACAGAATGAGGTGGGGCTGCTGCATCGCACCTTCAAGATGATGCTTCAACGGATACGTGAATTGATTGATGAGAACTATGCTAAGCAATTGGTGATTCGTGAGACGGAGTTGAAAGCGCTTCAGGCGCAGATTAATCCACATTTTCTATACAACACGTTGGAATCAATTAACTGGTTGGCCAAAGTGCAGAAGCAACGACAGATCTCGGAAATGGTTGAGGCGCTTGGATTTCTGCTGCGCAGCTCTGTGAATATGTCCGAGAAGTGGATCACGCTTGAAAGAGAGCTGGACATAGTCCGCAGTTACGTTACGATTCAGCGCACTCGTTTTGAGGAGAGACTTAATTTTGACATGGAGATTGCCCCTGAGGTGGGAACGGCCCGGATTCCCAAGTTAACGTTACAGCCACTCGTGGAGAACGCCATACATTATGCACTCGAACCAAGCATTGAACCCTGCCGAATTCGTATTCGGGCGAGAGCAGATGGAGATAAGGTGATTATCGAAGTCGAAGACGACGGTCCGGGGATGACACCGGAATTTCTGGAACAACTACACGAAGGACGTATTCAGACAAGAGGACAGGGCATTGGGTTATCTAACATCCAGGAACGAATCAGACTGACCTTCGGTGATGAAGGTGGAATGGTGATGAGCAGCAAGCCCGGATCAGGAACTGTAGTATCGATCAGCATACCTTGGATCAGAGAGGACGATGACGATGTACAAAGTGATGCTCGTAGATGATGAACGTGTCATTCTGGAGGGGATTTCCCAAGTGGTCGATTGGGCCGCGGCAGGTACGGAATTGGTGGGTACGGCGAGGAATGGGATTGAAGCATTGGACAAAATCGGGCAGTCGAGACCTGACATTATTATTACGGATATCTCCATGCCTGGTCTGGATGGTCTCGGACTCATAGAGAAGGCATCGGAAGCATATCCAGGGGTACGTTTCATCATGTTATCCGGCTACAAGGAGTTCGAGTATGCCCGCAGGGCGATGCAATATGGTGTGAAGCATTATTTGCTCAAACCATGTAATGAGAATCAGATCCATGATGCGTTAACCGAACTGTTGCAGGAACATCAGGATGCTCAAGTGAAGGAGCATGTTGCTGGGGAGATGAAACAGCGATTGCAGCGTGTCCTTCCGCATGTGAAGGAGCAATTTCTGCTAGAATTCATGACCAACCGAACCTATGGGCCAGTTGATCTGGAATATTATCAGGAGCTGTTCGATCTGGAGCTTGAAGAGAACACAGTTCGGTTACTGTTGTTCCGAATCGTAGATGAGCATGATTACAGTCACTTATTTGCGATCAAAAACATTGCCAGTGATCTGCTACCGGATGTACTGTTAAGCACTACCATTGAAGGCAAACTTCTGATTCTGCTTGCGGATTCAACTGATCCGGGCCGATTGGAAGAAAATATTGAAGAGGTTCGGGCTGCATTTACCAGACTATATAAACTGGAAGTGACCGCTGCACTGAGTGAAGCAGATCGAATGATCCAGTCCCGGCGGTTGTTTCGTGAGGCATTGCAGTATCTGAACCATCGCTTTTTTATTGGTGAAGGCAAACTGATCACGAAGAATGATCTCGTTCTGGCAGGAGAATGCGACGGCGTGCATGTAGAACAGGATGCGGAGCAACTGTGTCAGTTGATCAAATCGGGCAATACAGAAGAAACCGCGGCAGAGGTGGATCGTCTGTTTGATCTATTATCGCGTCAGCAGTTGGAGATTGAGGTGACTCGTTCTTATGTAGTGCAGCTGTATTCTGCGATGGTTCATGTATGTCCGCCCGAGGAGGCAACAGAATTCACCCAGCGTATGGCGGAACTGCCTCATATCGATACGTTATCTGGATTAAAAACTTTTGTTGCAAGCAGTGCAGCCCGGCTAACTTCCGGGTATTACAAAAACCATATCAGCCGCCAGTCTTCCGCCGTGGAGAAGATGATGGATATCGTGGATCGTCATTATGGAGAGGCAGATCTCTCGCTCAATGGAGTCGCTCATCAGATGTTATATATGAATCCGGATTATCTGGGCAAGATTTTCAAAAAAGTCACGGGCGAGAATTTCTCCAATTACGTCAATCGTCTGCGCATCGAACGGGCGTGTGATCATATCCGCAGAGGCGGGGATGTTAAAGTATTCGAACTAGCTGAGTTGTTCGGATTCGGCGGTAATTCGCAATATTTCAGTCAGGTGTTCAAAAAATGGACCGGTATGACACCTACGGAATTCCGCAGGATCGGCATATAACAATGAGATATCAATCGTATGGCTCATGTCTGGGGAGGATGAACAGCGCTGAGAGGGGGCTGTTGTCCTCCTCTGTTTTTTGAACCAACAAGACGGTTTTGTGTATTCAACTCTGGTCGTACATTTGCGAAAATGACATTAACAAGTTTGTGAAAGCGTTATCAGAAATAAGAGGGTAACGCGTTCACACAACCATATCAACATAAAAGGGGAGATTGGCATGGTGAAAAAGGCAATATTCCTGATGATGGCTGCGTTGCTCGTTTTTACAGCGGCATGTAGTTCAGGTGGAGGAAGCGAACAGGGGTCTTCGGATGGATCGGTTACTCTGCGGATCGCTTGGTGGGGTTCGGATGCACGGCATGAATATACACAGAAGGTCATTGACCTATACAAGTCGAAAAATCCGAATGTCAAAATTGACGTGGAATATGCTTCATTTGATGACTACTGGAAAAAGCTCGCACCACAAGCAGCAGCAAATCAATTGCCTGACATCGTTCAGATGGATATTTCCTACATCAGCCAATATGCACAGAATGGTCAGCTTGAGGATCTAGCTCCTTATCTGGGCAACCAGATCAAAGTGGACGATGTGTCTGAGAATGTAATTAGCACAGGTGTAATTAATGGTAAACAATACGGTGTACCTGCCGGTGTTAACGTTCTGGGCTTCCAATATGATCCGGCGTTGCTTAAAAAAGCAGGCGTGGATGCAATCCCTGACAATATGACTTGGGAGTCGTACGAAGCACTGGGTAAACAAGCCGCTGAGAAAGGTCTGTATTTGGATGGAGGGGTAGCTCCGGATATCTTCTTCCATTACTTCCTGCGTACCAAAGGGTTGTCGCTATACAATGCGGAAGGCACAGGTCTTGGTTATGATGATGACCAATTGTTTGTTGAATTCTTCGGACTTATGCGCCGCATGATTGAGCAGGGCGCAGCACCTACACCGGATGTAGCCAACCAAACCAAAGGCATTATTGAGGAATCGGATCTCGTGAAGGAAAAAGGAATTGGCGTATGGCAGTGGTCCAACCAGTTCGTAGCTTTGCAACAGGTAGCGAACCGTCCGCTCGAAATTGCTCCAATGCCAGGACCTGATATGGAAAAAGGACTTTATATGCAACCAAGTATGTATTGGGGTGTAACGTCCAACTCCAAAGTGAAGGAAGAAGCGGCTAAATTCATTGATTTCTGGGTGAATGACGTGGAAGCCAACAAACTGATCAAAGGGGAGCGCGGTGTACCAATCTCCGGAGCAATCAAGGAAGCCATCGCACCTGAGCTGAGTGACGCCACGAAACAGGTCTTTGAATTCGTAGCCGCAATGGAGCCTAAGGCTTCACCAATGAGTTCACCGCCACCGGTGGGTTCACCGGAAGTAATCTCTGCTCTGGCCGATGTGGTTGAAGAGTTGAACTTTGGCAAAATCACACCTGAACAGGCAGCAGAAACATTCCGCAAAAATGCCGAATCGGTACTTGCAAACAATAAATAACAGTTGAATGATAGCTTGCTCGTCCCACTTCAGGGATGGTCGGGAATGGGGCTGCTCGCGAATGCGAGGGCCTTTCCCCGTCCAGATGACCGAAGTAAGGATGAGAGAGCAAGCTGATCCATGAAGGAGGTTCGTTCCATTGAGGCAGTATTCGTCGTTACGTCGAAACTTAACCGGATATGCGTTCATAAGCCCGTTTATTATTGGATTCCTGGGCTTCACACTCATCCCCATGTTTGTATCCTTATATATGTCGTTCACGAGTTATAACTTGTTCACTTCTCCGCGGTGGATTGGGCTCGATAACTACACCAAAATGTTTTTTGATGACCCGAAATATTGGAACTCGGTCAAAGTGACGTTTCTGTATGTATTCATTGGGGTTCCGTTAAGATTGATCTTTGCCCTCTTCGTAGCGATGGTCCTCAATACTGGCTCTCGTATGATTGGAACGTACCGGACGTTGTATTACCTGCCATCCATTATCGGCGGTAGTGTGGCTGTATCTATTATGTGGCGTAACCTCTTCAGTAATGAGGGTGTTATCAACAGCGCTCTAACGGCAATTGGGATTGGGCCTATAAGCTGGTTTGGTGACCCGAATGCGTCCCTGGTTATGCTGATCTCACTGTCTGTGTGGCAGTTCGGTTCGTCCATGCTGATCTTCCTGGCTGGTCTCAAAAACATTTCCCCTGAGATGTACGAGGCAGCAGGTGTGGATGGTGCGAATCCGGTTCGAAAATTTTTCAGCATCACCTTGCCGCTTCTTAGCCCAATCGTCCTGTTCAATATGATCATGCAGACAATTGGGGCATTCATGACCTTCGTACCTGCTTACATTATCTCCAAAGGCGAAGGCGGCCCAATGGATGGTACCATGCTGTACTCCCTGTATCTGTTCCGTCAGGCATTTATGTTTAACAACATGGGGTATGCTTCGGCAATGGCCTGGATCATGCTCATTATGATTGGAATACTCACGGTGGCTGTCTTCCTGACATCCAAGTACTGGGTATTCTATGAATCTGAAGGAGGGAAGTAACGATGATGGTATGGAAAAATGTAAAATGGCCCGTGTATCACCTGTTCGTTGCAGCTCTTGCCCTCCTGATGCTCTATCCCGTACTCTGGATGCTCTTCAGTTCATTCAAGGAAAGTCGTACGATCTTTGTTACCGCAGATACCCTGTTTCCAGCAGAGTGGATCTGGAGTAACTATGTGGATGGTTGGAAAGGAACAGCAGGAAGACCGTTCATGGATTACATCACCAACTCCCTTGTAATTGTAGTTATATCTACCATCGGTGCTGTGATATCGTCATCGCTGATCGCTTTTGGTTTTGCCAGACTTAGCTTCAAAGGTCGTAGCTTCTGGTTCTCCATTATGATGTTGACGCTGATGCTGCCACATGACGTGGTCTTGGTTCCTCAATACATTATCTTCACGAAGCTGGGTTGGCTGAATACGATTCTGCCAATCGTTGTCCCTACATTCTTCGGAATGCCGTTCTTCATCTTCCTGATGGTACAGTTCATTCGAACAATTCCGAAGGAGCTGGATGAGGCTGCAACCATTGATGGATGTAACAAATTCAGATTATATATTCAGATTATTATGCCGCTGATCAAGTCATCTCTGGCAACAGCAGCGATTTTCTCCTTCTACTGGAGATGGGAGGATCTGCTCGGCCCGGTATTGTACCTCAACTCGCCTGAGAAATATACCGTCTCGATGGCACTGAAAATGTTCCTGGATAGCGAATCTGCTTCCAACTGGGGCGCCATGTTTGCGATGTCCATCGTCAGTCTGGTTCCGGTTGTAGCTGTGTTCTTCATCTTCCAGAAACAAATTGTTCAAGGGATGAGCACCAGCGGATTGAAAGGATAAGCAGGCTTAACTGTATAACTTCGTATCTTGCCCGATTAAACGTTTACGAAAGTTAACCAAGGAGGTTATCGCTTTTGAATAAAGCTCAGGATCGTCAGGCCGTTGCCATGGGAGCAGCGGCAGAGGGCCAGGCAGTGTCCGTGACCAGCTGGAAGTATAACTTTGGACCGGACTCGGGAAGAGCAGATGAGACAGGGGATTATCTGAAAGTAACTGCAACAACCGCATATGAGGAACGAGGCGGATACGGATTCGAAGCGGGTTCTCTGGTGTATGAGAAACAACGCATCGGAGATGATGACGTGTCGAATTCCACGAAACAACATCATAACAATCCGGGGCAGACAACCATGTCTGCCCGATTGCGTTCGGGCTTCTGTATTCCGCTCAAAGCATCCTTCATTGTGGATGTTCCCGATGGAACCTATCAAGTTTTACTTGTTGCAGGTGATGAATTGGCTGAGACAGTGACCCGTGTGAAAGCTGGTGAGGGCAGGCTTGTACTGCCAACCATTCGTACACTTCCCGGGCAATTTGCAGAGGTGCGATTCTCAGTCGTTGTTCGTGGTGGCAGACTTCGTCTGTCATTCTCCGGTCCCGCGCCAAGAATTAATGCGTTAGAGATCACCCTTGCGAATCAGACCATGACTATATTTCTTGCCGGGGATTCAACCGTAACGGACCAGCCGGAAAGTGGGTATCCGTATTGTGGTTGGGGCCAGCTATTGCCAGCACAGTTCAAACATGATGTGGCAGTGGATAATCATGCCCAGTCAGGGCGCAGTTCCCGCAGCTTTATGAATGAAGGCAGGCTCAGCGCTATTCTGGAGCGAATCAAACCCGAGGATTTTCTGTTTATTCAATTTGGACATAACGATGAGAAGCCGGACCCTGAACGTGGGACCGACCCATTCACAACATATAAGGAATATCTGAAAAAATATATCGATGCTGCCCGTGAAGCCAAGGCTCGTCCGGTGCTCATAACCCCGGTACATCGTCGCTATTTTGCGGATGATGGCACATTGACCGATACGCATGGCGATTATATCATCGCCGTACGTGAGCTGGCGGAACAGGAAGGTGTACCGCTGATCGATCTGGCTGAGCGCAGCCGCCTTCTGTTCGAGCAGGCGGGCGTTGAGGGCACCAAGGACGACTTTATGTGGGTGCTGCCAGGAGAGTATGTGAATTTCCCTTCGGGTGTGGAGGATAACACGCATTTTCAAGAACGCGGCGCCCGCCGCCTTGCCCAGCAGGTGGCAGAAGCCATCCGCGAGTTGCAATTACAACCGTTGCAGATGTATCTGCGGTAGGTTCATGCCCTTAATTATTAAGCGAGTTAAACGAAGTAACGAGCCAGCAAAAAGCTGCCCAGCGAAGAGCGAAGGCAATAATTTTTTAAAATCAGTTCGGCGAGCGTAGCAGTGGAGGAGGACGGAATCGGGTAGAGGGAGCGAAGCGTCCGCCTTTGGAGCGGGATTTCCCCTGATGAGGGGGAATAAATAGAAATCCCGAGCCAACAAGCGGCCCGCAGCCTGATCCGCCCGCCGGAGCGCCAGCTCCGCGAGTTATTCAGGGTTTAAAAACGGTAGCGAGTTAAACGAAGTAACGAGCCAGCAAAAAGTTGCCCAGCGAATAGCGAGGGCAATAATTTTTTAAAATCAGTTCGGCGAGCATAGCAGCGGAGGAGGACGGAATCGGGTAGAGGGAGCGAAGCGTCCGCCTTTGGAGCGGGATTTCCCCTGCTGAGGGGGAATAAATAGAAATCCCGAGCCAACAGCGGCCCACAGCCCGATCCGTCCACCGAAGCGACTACCGTGCGAGCCCATCGGATTTTTAAGAGTTTGCCCCCGCGAATGAGCCAAAGAAATCCCGAGCCAACAGCGGCCCACAGCCCGATCCGTCCGCCGGAGCGACAGCCCCGCAAGCCCACCCGATTTTAACTTAATGATTGGAGGATATATTTCAATGACATTGGAGCCGACCAAACAAGGTGCATCAGCCCATAAGAACGATCCGACAGCCACAGGTCATACCTACTGGGTTATCCCTGATGGCTACATCCCGCCGGAGAGCAGCGGCACACTGGAAAGTCACGAGAGCATCTGTGTGTTAAACACAGGTGCCGTCGATGCGGAGCTGAACATCACAATCTATTTTGAAGACAGAGAACCACTCGAAGATATTGTGGCGGAGGTGCCAGCGAGAAGAACAAAACATATTCGTACCGCATCGCTGCAATCGGGAGAGCAGTCTATCCCGTCAGGCGTACCTTATGCCATCACGGTTTCAAGCAATATCCCAGTCATCATTCAGTACAGTCGTTTGGACACCACCCAGCCAGAATTGGCTCTGATGAGTGTCATGGCTTATCCATTAAAATAACGTATCGACTTGCACGAAATTCAAACCCAAAAGAAGACCAGTACTTGCATGTAATGCAGGTCACAGGTCTTCTTTTATTTACTGTATTTATACGTGCTTGCATTAAGGATATCCACATGCACTTCCACTTTACCAAGCTTGAAACGCTCAAGGGGATCAGACCGTTGAGAGATCTCTTGCTGCCACAAGGGTAGATTGTGGCGATAGAGATGTTCTGCAAGACCATATGAATCAATCTTGCGTGACTTGTTTTTTTCGAACGTATCTCGAATCTCGGATTCGATCTGTTTTTCCGCTTCTTGTTCCATGGCGTGTGGCGTGCGCGGGGCTCCATGGTCTTCGGTGATGGAACTTTTGACCGAGGTAACCATATCGAATGTGACCCCGTCTCCTTGTTTCCTGGCCGTGATTCTGGTCTTGGGATTACGAAGCATCAGGGTTAAATCAGGAGTCTTTCCGCCATTCCCATACACGTACAAAGGATATTGATGAACACGCTTATATTTCACGTATCGTGTACCGTCTGCATCTGCTCCTGCAACTCTACCTTGACTTTTGCCTTGGGAAATGACATAAAATCCATCCATTCTAACCAGAGGTGGGTTTTTATCGCCATTGAACCACGTCTCATTCCTTGTGGAGACCGAAGGTAAGAGAATGACGGAAGCTGGTTCCCGTAATCCATCGAGAAGTTGATGTAGCCGAATAGGTTCGTAACCGGAATGCTGTTTGTATAGCCTCATGGGTTCGAATATCTCAATGGTCTGGGCGGATTGGTTCAGCAGCGCAGAAGGGGATAGTACTTCCGGAATGTCCTGCTCAGTCGCATAAATCCAAGGTGTATATCTCAGTTGACCTGAATGCAGCAACGTATTAAATATATCCTCCAACTTTCCGTCCAAAGCATTTTTTGATAAAACAATGGCCTTAACATGAGTCCAGAGCGTTTGCTGCTGTGATGTTTCATACAAGTCGTTAATAGCCATGCTCAGAGTTGTACCCTCGCCTCGTCCTATCCACATGTCCCTTGTTTCCCGGGAAGTTGGTGTTTCCTGTTTTGCAATACTCGAGAAGTCTATCAATTGGGCATACGCAATATATTGGTTGTCCACATAGTCTATTCCTATCGCTGTGATGAAGTTAATACTTTGCACTTCCTTGGAATCCCAGCATCCAGTTAGCAGGATCAAGCACCCCACAAGTAGGCAAGTCATGGACGTCCATCGGATCATGGGCGTTTTCTCCGACGAGTTGAATCTTGGGTGTGAAGTGCTTCCGGACGCTTATTTTTATTCATGGACGGTGGCATGGATACGGCCTGCGTGAAATCTCCTGGAATGTAAGGAGAGACGGGCGTCAGATAAGACACTCCATAACATTCTAAGGATACAAGGTGAACCAACAGGGCGAATAGTCCAATCATGAATCCGAATAATCCAAGAATGGAAGAGATGAGAAGCATCCCGATCCGAACCTGGGCGGTAGCTCCGCTCAGCACGGTGTTCACGAGAATATAACTGGAGATAACTGAAATGGCTACCGTGACTATGATGGTGGGAGACGTAATCCCCGCGCGAATAGCGGCATCCCCAATGATAAGTCCGCCGACCACGCTGACGGTCTGGCCCAATGCACGTGGTAACCTGCGACCAGCTTCGTTGAATAGCTCGAACATAAAAATCATCAGAAATGCTTCCAGTGTCACAGGCATGGGCAGGCCCATTCGAGTACCAGCAATTGTAGCCAAGAGCGGTAGCGGTATCTGTTCCACATTGAAACTGGTCAGCCCAATATAGAAGGCTGGGAAGAAACAGGCAATCAGCAGTCCGGAGATGCGCAAGATTCGTTCGAAGGTAACGATGAAAAAGGGTGTACTCCTATCTTCAGGAGATTTCAATTGATTGAAAAGTGTAGTTGGCGCGATGACTGCTACTGGAGAACCTTCAATGAGAACGGCAAAACGTCCATTTAACAGGGAATCGACAACAAAATCAGGACGTTCAGTGTTATCCGTGAGCGGAAAGATGCTCCGAACCCCTCCCATGACAGCTCGCTCCATGATGGAGCTACCTATAATGCCGTCAATCTCAATTTGATCCAGATTGTGTCGTGCTTCTTTTAGAATGTCTGGATTAATAATATCTTTTACATACAGTAGTCCAATGGCAGTTTGAGTACGACCGCCTTTGACATATTTCTCGTAACACATCGAAGATGTTTTCATTCGTTTGCGAATAAGGGCGATGTTGGTCGTGAGTTCTTCGGTGAATCCATCGCGAGGGCCTTTAACTGAGGTCTCAATAGCTGATTCTTCAGGACTACGTCCTGGTATATCAGCAATATCCAGACTGCAGGATTGAACACCGTTATCGAAGATGATCAGTAGCTGTCCACTAAAAATCAACAGATTAAGTTTCTTGAAATTGGTGATATCCTCAATCGGATTTAAGGTTAATCCCAACTCTTTGGGATGTGATTCCTCAATGATTAGAGCGTGCTGCTCCAGACGTGGAATAATAAATTGGTTGATTTGTTTACTGTCGACAAGCCCTTCGCAATACAGTAAGATTACCGGCTGATCGGAATCATCTTTGACAGGAAAGGTCTGAATAACAACATCTGCGCATGGATTGAACTGCTCTTTCAAAGAGGCAAGCAGTGTTTCATGGGACGTGGTGTCAATCTTTTGATGCTCCATGATGTTTCCTCCTCTGATGGCGTGAATGGATAAAGGCAACCGTCGTTGCTATAATCGCAAGTCCGCTCAGATATATGAGATTGAACGGGAATATGTATTCGACCAGAAGCTTTTCGAAGGTCATATCATCCAGAGGATACAACATGGTCAGGATAAAGAAGACACCCAACGAGATACAACTGATAAGCCTTTTGGTAGAGCTCTTAATATTCCATATTTCTATTACAATATACATGGCAAGACTAATTCGGGTGAATGCACCTGCCAGCCATTGGTAGATGGAAAAGAAGTCGGTCTGGGCAATGTATTTGCCCAAAGAGGCAATTCGCCATTCTTCAAAGGCGGGATATCTCATTTTGGCAGCCTCAAAAGGATCGAATTCCACAATCGCCCCAATGAGTGGGCCGACAGTTAGTCCTACAAGAATGAGTGCGAGCATCAAATACTGCCATACACGTATACGTTTGGTGAGATGAGGCTGGATGTACCAGATGAACAGCAGTTCAAACATGCCTGCAAGACTGTAGACCATGCCATTAAGAATGGGATGCCATCCATGTTCAAGAACAGGCAACAGACGACTGTAGTCCTTGTATTGCGTATTTACGATAGCAACATAGAAACCTAACAAGACAACTAGTGGCAGGACTAACCCTGCGGTAAAGGCCAGCGAGCGAATACCTTTATACGCAGCGTAGGCACAGAGAGACATCAGGGCAATACTGGTTACCAATACGGGCGTTTCGGTCAGATAGTTCGTTTTAGCCCAAGCCGTGGTATCGTGCAGGGTGAAGTAGATGACGCTGAGAAAAAAGAGGCTGTTACCAACTCGAAATAACATGCCAATGGGCTTTCCGAGACGGGAAGTTAACCAATCATGCAGCGTTTGATGCCGAAGGAAACGAGAGACATAAGCGAGCATTAGCGCGAATATCAGAAAGGGTCCGGCAGATAGCAGGACGGAAATCCAAGAATCCCTTTTGGCCGCAGCCAAAAGGGCAGGAATAATCAGAACATGGCTGATCAAGCCAACGGATAACATGATCAACATCATGGCTTGTAAAAAAGAAGGCTGTGTTCGTTTCATGCTGAAGAGTCCCCTTTTCCCAATAGACTGTCCTCAGCAGTGTTAACGTGTTTGAAGTCCTTCATACAGGCATTGCATGGAGAGATCAAAATAACGGATAATCCTGGCTTTACGTACCTCAAGCATCGTATTACATGTGACCTGTAGAGCCTGTCGCGTTCCTTCTATAAGAAGCTCTTTCACAATCTGCTTGCGGAAAAAATGATGATAGATGAAAAACAAGGCAGATATCCGGTGTTCCGGATCAGTACGATGGATGCAGGCAGGATCAGTTTTGGCCTTGGCCGGTCCCACTGACCAACTTGTGTTTGCGGCCGCTCATATTGGTGCCAAGCACACCTGCGATAATCAACAATGCTCCAATATAGTGATGACTACCAACAGGTTCGTGCAATATCCATGCACCTCCTACGATGGAGATGAGTGTGGACAGGTTGCTGAATACACTCATCTGGGACGCCTCCAGGTGCGTCAGGGCATAACTCGCAAGCAGGGTGGAGATCATGGTGGAAAGAATGGCCAGATAAGCAAGGGCTCCCAGATAGGAGGCATCTCCCAGTGGTTTGATGTAGTCCATCATGGAACCGCTTGAAGCATGTCGGACCAGGGAGACTGCGTTAAATACAACACAGCCAACCATCAGCGTGACCCATGTTAATTCCATCGGTTTGTACTTCTGGGTTAATGGTCTCGCAAGTACGCCATAACCTGCAAAACACACCGTGGATAACAGCAATAATGCAATGCCCTTCAGGTTACCCAAAGACATGCCATTACCTTGCATCATGAAAATAAAAACAACTCCAGCGACAGACAGCAGCAGGAATAGTTTCTGCAGGGTGGATGTTCGTTCTTTCAAGAAGACAGAAGCGAGAATGAGAGTGAAAACAGGGGCCATAGCCTGAATAATACCCGCTTCCGATGAGTTGGACGAGACGAGTCCAAAGGCTTGAAAGGCAAAAAATAGGACGGGAGATAACAGCCCAAGTGGAATAATTCGCCACAGATCATGAAGGTTCAGTCGGATTTTGATCCAACCCAAAACGACAGGAATGCTAACAACGATTAGCGACAGCGCAAATCGGTGGGCAAGCACATCAATGGGATGTGCAACAGTGACCGTCATTTTAACAAATAGAAAAGATAGACCGATAATAGCCGCGTACAATACAGCTGCGATATATGCGTATCCCCGAGTATGTGCTGTGTTCATGAATGCTCCTCCAATACATTTGTCATAGCGTATGATCTTTATCATCCTGAAATATGTCAGGTTCAAGGCACGTGCTTGCCTTATTCAATATACTGCCGGGTGCATCGTGCTACAATAGATAAAAGGTTAAACTGTATCGGTACAGTTATAGGAGAGGAGTGGGTGCGGTGAGAAAATATGAAGTGATTGCCGAAGCTATAAAGCAATGGATTCAGGAACAGATGCAGCAGCAGGATCGTCGCCAGTGGGCAGATAAGGGCATCCGACTGCCAGCCGTGCGAGTTATAGCTGAACAGTATCAATGCAGTGTAAGCACAGCAATTCGTGCATATGAATGGTTGGAACAGCGGCATTTGGTGTACGCCATCCCTCAATCCGGTTATTATGCCGTACAGAATGGGACAGGCGCGCAGGATATGGACTGGCAGGGATCGTTGGACTTCGCTTCGGCTGCTCCGGATCCGCGGGTGTTCCCTTATGCGGACTTTCGTCATTGCGTGGATCAGGCGATGGAGAAGAAACAGGCAGAGTTGTTTATGTATGGAACAGATCAGGGATTGCCTTCGCTAATTCTGCTGTTGCAGAAGCAGTTTGCGGATTATCAGGTTTTTGCAAGAACGGAGCAGTTTTTTATCACATCAGGTGTGCAACAGGCGCTGGCTGTACTTGCGTTGATGCCTTTTCCCAATGGAAAAAGAACAGTAATGCTTGAACTACCGACCTATCACAATATGCCTTCTCTACTGAGTGGATTAAATGTACCTATTGCTGGTGTGAGACGTACCCAAGATGGGCTGGACTGGGCATCGCTTGAACGTCAGTTCGCAGAGGAAGAGATCAAGTTTTTCTATGTCATGCCACGCTTTCACAATCCGATTGGTACATCGTTAACGATTGCGGAGAAGAAGAGACTGATCCGGCTTGCTCAGCGGTACGATGTGTATCTGGTGGAGGATGATTATCTGTCTGATCTGGATGACAATACGAAACAGGACCCGCTATGGTCCTATGATACGGAAGGCCGGGTCATCTATCTGAAGAGTTACTCCAAAATTCTGTTTCCAGGCTTGCGTATTGGTGTAGCCGTTCTGCCCTTACCACTCATTCAATCTTTTGGTGCTTACAAAAAAATGCTTGATATCGATACTTCAGTCCTGTCTCAAGCTGCTCTGGAGATCTATGTCCATAGCGGCATGTTTGCTCATCACAGGAAAGTGATTCGTAACCGCTATGCTGCTCGGATGCACACGGTGCAGGAGCAGCTGGACGCTTATCCAGACTTTGCTCCGTTTATGGACGCTCCTCGAACAGGAGGAGAGCATACGGTGTTACCTTTGGCGGGTGATATGCCGCTTTGTGTTCTGCTGTCCCGGCTTCAAAAGCGCGGAGTCATCGTTGATACGACTGAACGGTATTATCCAGAGGGAACCTATCAGGTACATCAGGATCAGATGTTGCGATTGAACATCTCCAATGTGCCGAAGCAGCGAATCGAGGAAGGGATGCAGGTGATCCGAGAGGAAATTTTGAAGCTGCAGATCAGTCAGAGATAAGTTAAGTAATGGCAGGATCATAACAGTGCACCCTATTAATAAGCTACGCTTGAAGATGTTGCATAACATCTCATCCTAACCCTAACCCTATGTAAACCAATCACCCCTATTTGTAAAAAACAAAGGCGTCCGCACAAGTTGAACACTTGTTGGACGCCTCTTTTCGTAGTTGCTGTCTCTCAACTATTGTTTGTACGTTACATTTGGATGGGAGATATTCGGATTATTCCTGAGCCATTGCCTTGAAGGAAGCTTCTGCGGCTTCCAATGTAGCCTGAACATCCTCGTCTGTATGAGCCGTAGTCAGGAACCAAGCTTCGTACTTGGACGGAGCGAGGTTAATGCCACGGTCCAGCATGTGACGGAAGAAGGAAGCGAAGCGTTCCCCGTCCGTGTCTTGGGCATGATCGTAGTTCGTCACCGGGTGATCACAGAAATGGGTGGAGAATGCACCGCGAATCCGGTTGATTGTCAGTGCAATCCCATGACGGTCAGCAGAAGCTTGCAGACCTGCTGTCAGGTCGATAGCAAGGTGTTCCATCTCCTCGTATACACCTGCGCCTTGCAGGACCTCCAGACATGCGATACCCGCCGAGATGGATGCCGGGTTACCAGCCATCGTTCCCGCTTGATAAGCCGGGCCGAGTGGAGCAACCTGCTCCATAACGTGTTTGCGTCCGCCGTAAGCACCGATGGGCAGGCCGCCACCAATAATTTTACCAAGAGCCGTTAGATCCGGTTCAATCTCCGCATGATTATCGAGCCCGGCATACGTCTGTGTGGAACCGTAATGGAAACGGAAAGCCGTAATCACCTCGTCATAGATAACCAGTGAGCCGTTGGCCCGTGTCATGGCACAGAGACCTTCCAGGAAGCCGGGTTCCGGCATAACCATACCGAAGTTGCCAACGATCGGTTCAACCATGACCGCGGCAACATCATCACCCCAGTGCTCCAGTGCAGCTTTGAGGCTATCCAGGTCATTGTAAGGCACGGTGATGACCTCTTGCGCAATACTGGTAGGAATGCCGGCACTATCCGGGATACCCAGCGTGGACGGGCCAGAACCGGCCGCCACAAGCACCAGATCCGAGTGACCATGGTAACATCCGGCGAATTTTACGATCTTGTTGCGTTTGGTGTAGGCACGAGCTACCCGAATCGTAGTCATGACCGCCTCTGTACCGGAGTTAACAAAGCGTACTTTATCCATGGAAGGAATGGCTTCCTTCAGCATTTTGGCAAGCTTGATCTCTAATTCAGTCGGGGTACCGTACAGTACTCCATTGGCTGCAGCTTCCGTAATTGCCTGCGTAATATGAGGGTGGGCATGTCCTGTAACAATCGGACCGTAAGCGGCCAGATAATCAATGTAACGGTTGTCATCAACATCCCAGAAGTGGGCGCCCTGGGCTTTTTTCATAAATACAGGTGCACCGCCGCCAACGGCTTTAAACGAGCGTGAAGGGCTGTTCACCCCTCCTACAATATGTTCAAGTGCTTCTGCGTATAGAAGTTCGGATCGGGAACGTGATGGTTTCATAAGATAACTTCCTTTCGTAATTCAAAATATAATAAAGGTACAAGCCACAGAAAGATATGATGATTTTCTCATAATAGTATAGCCGGGCACAACGAGAGGGCAGCGTAATGGCTGCCCTCTGCATGTTTAGATTACTGAGCCGGTTGTTCTGACTTCTGATCGTCACCACTGGCTGTTTTATCTTCGGTGCTGGTCGTACTATCATCCGTTGTAGCAGGCGGGTGAATAATATCCTGAATATGCTGCTTCAATTTTTCTTCATTTGTAACCGTTAATACTTGCGCACCACCTGCTGTACGTTCTTCTTTCAACAGGTTCATTGGTGGGATCTGCTCACTGCCGTTCATGCTGCTCTGGTATCCGAGTCCACCCAGCTTCCACATATCGGAGAGTGTCAGATTCGTATCTACGTAGGGATTAACCTGTTCCAGAATGGCAGGCAGTTTGGCTATGGTAGTGGTGGACTGCATTTTTGCCGTAACAGCTTTCAGCAATTCACGCTGACGCTCGGAACGAGCGAAATCCGACATCGCATCATGACGGAAACGAACGTACATGAGAGCTGTCTCGCCATCCAGATGCTGATACCCTTTTTTGAGATCAATATCGTATTCGTTATTGTCTGCTTTACTTGTATAGTGCATGTCTTTCTCCACATTAAAATCAACACCGCCAACGGCATCCACCAATTTGATGAATCCTTGGAAATCCGTATACACATAATACTGTACAGGAATGCCGAGCAGGTCGCCGGCAGCTTGCATCGCTGCATTCGGGCCATGGGTGATGGCAGTGTTGATCCGCTCTTTACCATACCCGTCAATATCGACGTATGTGTCGCGCAGAATGGAGAACAGATTGATTTTTTTGGTAAGTGGGTCGAGCGATACGACCATCATGCTGTCGGAGCGGGGAACTTCACCTTTTTTCAATCCGCGCGCATCGACACCCATAACGAGAATATTGACCGTCTCTGTGCCTTCCCATTTGGGTGGGTCAGGTGTATTTACTTTCTCCACATTTTCGATACCGGCGAATGGTGATTCGTCACCGTCTTTTGCCAAACCGTCCAACTGATTGAGAATAGAACCGAAATAGTATGCCGCAGCTCCTCCGACAATTAACACGAAGGCGGCAAGAGAAATCCAGATGGTTCTCTTCGTCTTTCTGGTCATGCTAGCTCTCCTTTGTATTTGAGATGAAATAAAAAACGAGTTCAGGTATTGCTGAATTTTGACTGATACCATTATAATTTCTTTTTGGGCTACAAGCAATTTCAACAAAATCCAAGTGAGGTATAATCATGCTGGCGATTGATGTCAAAGATTTGCGCAAGTCGTTTAGCGTCCAGAAAAGCCGAGGTGGGCTGAAGGGCGCGTTCCAGGACCTGTTTGCACGTCAATACCAGGAGGTATTGGCTGTAAATGATATTTCATTTCAGATTCCGCAGGGCGAAATATGCGGATATATCGGGGAGAACGGTGCCGGTAAATCAACAACAATCAAGATGTTGACCGGCATTTTGGTGCCTACTTCAGGGCAAATATCGGTTGGTGGATATGTTCCGTATCAGGAACGGGAGAAGTTTGTACAGAATATTGGTGTTGTTTTTGGTCAGCGCAGTCAATTGTGGTGGGATATTGGCGTTATCGAATCCTTCCATTTATTGCGCAAAGTATATCGTGTAGGAGAGGTCGATTTCCGTAAAAGGCTGGATGAACTGGTTGAGCGATTGCAGCTTCAGGACCTGCTAAGTCGTCCGGTGCGGAAGCTCAGTCTTGGTCAGCGTATGCGCTGCGAGTTGGTGGCAGCATTGTTGCACAACCCGAGTATTGTTTTTCTGGATGAACCAACCATTGGTTTGGACATTGTGGTGAAGTCGGAAATTCGGGATTTCTTGAAGGACATGAACAAGGAGCATGGAACAACCATTCTGCTCACAACCCATGATTTGCAGGACATTGAGGCCCTATGTTCCAGGGTGATCATGCTTGATGCGGGTAACATCATCTATGATGGAGGTCTGGATCATCTGAAGTCCCAATGGGGCAAGGAACGGGAAATTCGCTTCAAGTTCGGTTCAGCTCACAACATGAGTCAGATGCAGGAATGGACTGCGGCGTTACCTGTGCGCTGGACGGTTGAGAATGAATTGTCTGCATCCGTATGGATTCCACTGGAATTGAACGTTTCGGATGTACTCGGACGTGTCGTTGGACAAGCCGATATTACCGATATTCAGATTATCGAGATCAACACGGATGAGATTGTGCGCAGTATTTACCAATCCGGTTCCGCCGAGCGTCCCGAGATTGTGGGAGCAGGGAAAGAAGCGGTGAGTGTATCCTAAGATGAATAGTGCATTTATTGATTTCATGCGCATCCGTTTTCTAACGATGCTGGCATACCGGGTGAATTATTACTCTGGCATTTTGATATATACGCTGAATATCGGCGTGTATTACTTTACCTGGCAAGCCATTTATGGCAGCAGTGGTGAACTTGGCGGCTTTACGGCAGCACAGATGACAACCTACATCGCTGTATCCTGGATGGCACGTGCCTTTTACTTTAACAACCTGGACCGAGAGATTGCCGCAGACATACGGGATGGCTCCATTGCGATTCAATTCATCAGGCCAATCAATTACGTTATGGTCAAAATGATGCAGGGTCTTGGCGAAGGCATTTTCCGCTTCCTGCTCCTCATGATTCCGGGGATGCTCATTGCCATTCTGCTGTTCCCGGTTGAACTGCCTACGGCGCCGTCGGCGTGGATTGGCTTTCTCGTCATGCTGTTCTTCAGTTTCCTCATTAATTCCCAGATTAATGTGATCACGGGACTGGCGGCATTCTTTGTGGAAAATAATGAAGGCATGATGCGCATGAAACGCGTCGTGGTTGATTTGTTCTCCGGTCTCATCATCCCGATCAGCCTGTATCCAGGCTGGATGTCCGCGGTGATGAAGGTATTGCCTTTTCAGGCCATTACGTATCTGCCCGGTTCGGTCTTCACTGGAAGAGTGGAAGGTACCGCCATCTGGAATGTACTCGGTATTCAGGTGTTCTGGTTTGCCTTGCTGCTACTTCCGATGGTACTGATCTGGCGTAAGGCGCGCAAGCGTCTGTTCGTGCAAGGGGGATAACAGAATGTACTATATGGGTCTGATCTGGGAATATTTGAAGAACTACATGAAAACACGACTCACGTACCGTGCTGATTTCTGGGTGGAGATCCTATCGGATCTGCTGTTCCAGGCAACCAACCTGATCTTTATCTTTGTGGTCTTTCGCCATACGGATAACCTGGGCGGCTGGAGTGAGAGTGAAGTGCTCTTTGTTTATGGATATTTTATGGTGCCCTATGGCATCTTCAGTTGTTTTATCAATCTGTGGGGATTCAGTGAGCGGTATATCGTCAAAGGCGAGATGGATCGTATCCTGACACGCCCTGCACATAATCTGTTCCAGATCTTGCTTGAAAATGTAGACCCGCCTGCACTCGTGGGCTCGTTTATCGGCTTGATCATTATGATCTTCAGCGGAGCAGAGATGGGCCTGGTGCTGGAATGGTGGCATATTCCTGCCTTGATTATTTTGGCGCTTAGCTCAGTCATGATCTATGCCGGAATCTATACCACACTGACTTCGTTGTCCTTTTATTCGGACGCACCAACAGGTATTCTGCCATTGATGTATAACATCCAGGGATATGGGCGTTACCCGGTAACGATCTACAACCGTGCTATTCAGGTGCTGCTGACCTGGGTCATTCCGTTTGCCTTTGTTGGCATTTATCCAGCGGCACTGTTCCTGGAAAGGTCCGAGATGCATCGCATGGCACTGCTGACACCTGTGATGGGGTTGGTGTTTGGTTCCGTGGGTTTGCTTTTGTGGAATTATGGCGTGAAACGGTATCGTGGAGCAGGATCATAAAATGCCCTCAACGCAATTCGTGGGCCAGACTAGGGAGGAACTGACATGACGTTAACTGTAGGCGAATTGGCACCGGATTTTGAGCTGCCGTCCAGTACGGGGGAGACGGTGAAGCTTTCCGATTACCGCGGACAGCGGGTGCTGCTTTATTTTTATCCCAAGGATATGACCTCGTCCTGTACGCAACAGGCTTGTGATTTCCGGGATCGACATGCTGAATTTGAAGGGCTGAACACGGTCATTCTCGGGATTAGTGTTGATCCGATGAAACAGCATGACAAGTTTATCGCCAAATATGGACTGCCGTTCACCTTGTTGTCAGATGAAGAGCACGCTGTAGCCGAGCAATACGGTGTATGGCAACTCAAGAAAATGTATGGCAAGGAGTATATGGGTATGGTTCGCTCCACTTTTCTGATTGATGAAGAGGGGAGATTGATCCAGGAGTGGTCCAAAGTTCGGGTCAAAGGACATATTGAGGCTGCTCTTGACGCAGTGAAGGCGTTGTAATGTAATAACCGGGACATGTATGAATGAATACATCTTATCCGTTTCATCACCAAAGGCTGTGTTTCGCGGGATTTACCGTGAACACAGCCTTTTTAGGTGGGCAATCGTTTATGACTGGATGAATTGTTCTTACTCTTGCCAGAACGAAGCCGATGCACAAGCAGAAGGAATAGCGGAATAATAAAGCTTACAGTGATATCCCAATCCACCCAGGCGGGCATGATCGTATTGGTGTAGAAAATGACATTGGGAGATATCAATACAGCTAAAGCGAATAATAACATGGCTGATGGCAGGATGAGAGGCTTGTATGTTTTCAACCGAAATAGTTGTGCTATTCCAATGACAAAAGAAAACATGTACAGCAGGCTTTTGAAATAGGTGGCAATCAACCAGGCGGTCGCCATGAACGCCTCAATTCGCTCAAAAAAATTGCCAATATTAATTTTTTGAGACAGGGTATAGGAGATGTAGATGTCATGTTGGGTCAGAAAGGGACCAAAGATCATCAGGGAAATGAGCAGCAGAGTGGTTAACATTAAGCCTCCACATAAGGTAGCGAGTAACATGTCCCGTTTGATATGAGGTCCTGACACAACATACGGGAGAACCATGGTAATCACGATTAGTTCACCAAAGGAAGTGAAAGCCCCCCTAATGGTAGATTGAATCAGTTGGAGCCAGGGGGTGTTCAAGAAAGGCTGTAGATGTGAACTTTTCACTTGGGGTATCAGGCCCATGAATAACAGGATCATAAATGCAACAACGATCGGCGTCAGCATTTCACTGCTTCCTCCTATTGTATTCAAACCATGCATAACTCCCCAGATAAGAGCGCACATAAGTATAATCAGAATGACCCGGATGGGGGTCTGAAGATAGATCTGTGTGGTCATGAAGTCGCCAACTTCACGGATACATATGGCAGCACCTATGGCGAAATAGAACAGATAAGCAGATGACAAAACAGCTCCTACCCATCGGCCAAGTATTTTTTGGCAGATTTCAATAAGTGACAGATCAGGATGTGTCTGATGAAGTTTGTAAAGAACCCATATAATGAGTAAGCCGATCGGCTGACCGATAAGAGAACAGAACCATGCATCCTGCTTACCGGAAGCAGTAACCACGGAGGGATAGAGCAGAATCATGTCTCCGACCATGACCAGGAAGGTGAGCAGTGTAAATTGCCTAATGGTGATTTTCTCCTTAATTAACATAGACCGTATACTCCTTCACTAAATTCAGCATGGATGACATTCGTTGATGAACTTCAATTATTCATCTATACCAGGCTCCTTCCCGTAAAAAGTATTCATTCCTGTGAGGAGTTGTTGTGAGTAACCGATGATTTTCTGTTCGACTTGAGCAACTGGATCAGCAGGAGACAGCCGGGCAGAATGATCCCCAGCGTAGTATCCCAATCTACCCAATAGGGAACAACGGTAATTACGATAAAGGTTACGCTTGGTGAGACAAGATTGGCTAATCCAAAAACGAGTAGCGACGCTGGGAGCACAAGCATCCGATACTGCTTAAGCTTGAACAGTTCCGCACAACCAACAATAAAGGCGTATAAGTATATCATCGCTTTGAAGTAAGTGGAGATCAGCCAGGAAGAGGCCATAACAGCTTCAATACGTTCAAAGAAGCTTCCAATACTAATTTTCTGGGATAAAACAAAAGAAGCATATATGTTGTGTTGTGTGAGAAAGGCACCCAAGACCAGCAGGGATATGGTGACAAGTGTTGCCAATACCAGATTGCCTAGGCCTGCTGCGATAAGTACGTCCCTTGTTCGATGAGCCTGCTTGGCAACGTAGGGCAGAATCATCATGATGGGGACGACTTCACCAATTGGATATATAATGCTTACCAGAATGCCCTGTGAAATAGAGACCATATTCGTATCACTTACTGGTTTCAGATTGCTGGCATCAATCTGGGGAAGCAGGCAGAATGCAAGGACGACAATAAACACAATAACAACAGGCATCAGTAGTTCACTGCTTCGACCCATCGCCTCTAATCCGTGGAATACTCCCCAGCCGATCACGATGACAAACATCAGAATGATGATACGAATGGGAGTGTACTGGAAGATTTGAGAGGTCATGAAATCGCCGACTTCTCTCGTATGAGTGGAAGCACCAATAATAAAAAAGAACAGGTAGAAGCAGGAAAAGAGAGTACCTGGCCAGAACCCCAGAATGCTTCGTGCCATTTGTACCAGATTCTTTTCTGGGTGCAAACTGCACAACTTCAGGATCATGGCCAGTAGTGCCATTCCCAGAGGAATGCCTATGAAAGCACAGATCTAGGCGTCTTGTTTTGCGTAGGATGTGATGACTGAGGGGTAGATCAGCATCATATCTCCTACCACCATCAAAAAAGTGAGAGTGGTCAATTGTCTTGTTCCAAGGCGCCCGTGTTCAAGCATAATCGTCCTCTCCTTTTTCTAGGTTCCCGTCAGATGCGCCAAGAATTGATTAACAGGTTCATAGATCCACATGATGATATAGAGCGGACTCGGAAAATCCCACAGGTTTGCTGCGATCACACTAAACCCTGTGGCAATAATGAGCATGCCGCTATACACAGCTGTTTCCCTCCATTCCTTACGGCGGATAAGACCCGGCAGATCAAACAAGCCTATAAGGCCCGCTATGACAATGACAGTAATTGTAATCAACATCCGAGCTCACTCCTTCAAATCCTCCTTGAATGAATCATCCAGTGTACCGACCCGTTTGATCTGAACATTGGCTTCATACGTGACATCCAGGTTCTCAAAATATTGATCCCAATCCTTCTCAATCTTTTTGAAAAATCCAGGATCGGCATGATATACTTCCTGACCAAATCCAAAAATATCGGTATGGAATTTTCGCCGAACCGATTTCACTGATTTTTCCATCAGCTCGATCAGCCGCTCCTCACTGTCTTTTTCCAACTCTTTGAGCGTTTTCATTGAACCAATTCGGATTCCGCACTCAACTGCACCAATGGAAGACACATTTTTTATTTTGATATGAATTATTGGCTGGTCATGGATAACCTTCGCTTTTCGTTTCGTCTTGGTACGAAGGGTTTTGAAAGTCACATTACCGCCCTTTTGGCAAGGCAAGTGACCTATGGTAGATACCACGTTGTTGCGAATATAGTTGTATCCTTTGGATTCATCTTCAGTTAACCAGCCGATTAGTTTGTCCTTCTTGAAGACACTTAATCCCGTCGAATTGAGACGAGCGGGGGACGTGATTGTCGAGATATTATCTTTGCTTCCGCTTCTCGTAGTATTGCCTACAACCTCTACACCGGTGATTACGGGCTGTATTCCGGGAGCCAGCATATACTCCATCAACTGATCGCCAGTGACAGTAGTTGTGGGTGACCAGGTTTTGGCGGAGACGTCGAGGGAATTAAATATCTTCTCTGCAGGTAAATTCTCCAATGGAGTAAGTGTATCCAGTACCTTGGAAGCTGTTGTATTTCGAGCAACGATAACGTAATAATCGGGTCTCGCAGTAGGTTCTCTCATTAACGCTTCAATGACATCGTAGATGCCTTCTTTGCGGGCATATTCCTCACCGAACACCAGTATACGGATATGGGCCATGAATATGCGGCGCGGACTTGTCTCAGTCAGCTTTTGAATTGCTTCAAACAGTGTGGATGCGGAGGCTTCATACTGTGTGACAGGAGTACCATTCCCTCCGCCCGATTTGGAGGATACTTCATTCGGTACAACGACCTGAGCGCTCACTTTAATCAGATCACCATCCTTATCTACACCAAGACCCAGCATAATGCCAAGTTCATTCAATTCCTGGCGGTCCCAGCATCCGGTAAGGAGAGGGAGCAGGAATGTAATGCATAGGATTAATCGGAAGCACTTGTTCATACATTATTCTCCTTACCGAATTAACGCTTCGTTTTTTTGCTGGCTTGTCTTGTTTTGTTCGGTGTACCTGTAGAGAGTGGACGTGTTTTCATATGGGACCAAGGTACACGAAACAGAGTATCCTTCAGATCTTTCTGAATGAAAGGTGCAAAGGGAGACATATAAGGTACGCCAAAAGAACGCAAGCTGCATAGATGGGTAACCGTAATGAGCAGAACAATGAGAATACCGTAGAAACCAAATGCTGCCGCAAGTATCATCAATACAAATCGCAGAATTCGAACAGAGATGGATAGTCCATTCTCTGGAATGACATAACTGGATATAGCCGTAATTGAAACAATAATAACCATCGCAGCGGAGACAACCCCTGCATCAACGGCGGCTTGGCCGATAACCAGTGTCCCGACGATGGAGACGGCTTGACCAACGGTTTTCGGAATTCGTATGCCTGCTTCCCGCAAAATTTCATAGGTCAATTCCATAAGTATAGCTTCAATGAATGCGGGAAAAGGCACGCCTTCACGTTGAGCTGCCAGACTAATAAGCAGATTGGTGGGCAGCATCTCCTGGTGAAATGTGGTAATAGCGATATAGAAGGATGGGGCCAGCAGAGCGATGAAAAAGGACAGATAACGAATCATCCGAATCAATGTGCTAATATCGGCCCGTTGGTAGTAATCCTCAGGTGACTGGAAGAAATGTACGAACAATGCCGGAACCAGGAGCACAAAAGGCGTTCCGTCCACAATGATGGCTACTCTCCCCTCAAGCAAGGCAGCACAAACCGTATCCGGACGTTCACTGTTGTACACGGTAGGGAATAGCGTGCCTGTTTCATCTTGAACAAGTTCTTCGATATACCCGCTTTCCAGAATCCCATCAATATCGATCTCATCGAGCCTTCGCCTTAGTTCCTCCACCACACCTGCATCAACGGTATGTTTCAGATATAAGACAGCAACTCTTGTTTTGGTGATGCGACCAATCTCTCTTTCTTCGATCCAGAGATGAGGGTCCCGAATCCGTTTGCGGATCAAGGCTGTATTCGTACGCAGATTTTCATTGAATCCCTCCATGGGACCCCGGACAACGGTCTGTGAGATGGGTTCACCCACAGCACGGTCTTCCCAACCGGCGGCAGCAATTTTCAATCCACGTACACAACCTTCGATCAGCAGAATGGCCGATCCTGACAGGAGAGCATTGAGCACATCCTCCATGTCATCCACCAGAATGACATTGCTCGCGGCTAAAATATCATTCTGGATGTAGCTTAGATGCTCTTCATCTGCCGAGAACTCCGGGAGTTCATGTGTCTTTAACAGGGACTCCAGGATGGAATGATTCAGGATCTGCACATCCACTAATCCATCAATGTACAACATGACGGCAGGCCATTTATGGAGGCACTGGAGAGGACGCATCATTAAGTCATTGCTGTTCCCCATCACTTGCTTGCAGTAATCCATATTTTCGCTGAGATTCGGTGAGATTTGCCTCTGATCTTGATGCTCCACGTTTGGTTCACTCATACCTTCACCCCCTATACATCCTATATTTGCAAGTTAGTATGACCTGGATGATTTCGGATTATCACAAAAAATGAATGATAGTTCATCATTGTGTTTGAGGAAGTGTGTATTTTGGAGGGAGGAAGTGTTTACAGCGTTTTTTGAAAAAAGCGATAAAAAAAGAGCTGCGATTATTCGCAACTCCTTGATAACTTATTATCGATGGACGTTTGTCCCAATTTACTTTTGTCTTTGTCGTACAGGGGCTGGCTTGGATACGGCGGATCTTGATGCCCATGCTTTGCGGTAGCGGTAAAGCACGGCAACAATAAGCAATAATCCAACTCCTCCCACGATATATGCTGCATATTGATGAGCCAGATGGAATACGGCATTCCACTGGGGCCCGAATATTTTGCCAATGCCCAGAAACAGGACAACCCAGAACAGCGCACCTGAGTAGGCGTAGAGAGCGAACTTGCGAAAAGGAACAGCGGCTATACCCGCAAAATATCCGGTGAAATGCCGAACTCCCGGAATGAAATAACCGATGAAGATTAAAGCATTACCATATTTGGCGAACCATTTTTGCGTTTTATCGAGCTTGTCCTGCTTCAGCAGAAACCATTTTCCGTATCGTGTTATAAAGGGCAGTCCAGCTTTGGCTCCAATAAAATAAGTAATTGTCATGCCGATCGTTGTTCCCAGAAAAGCCAGTATGGTGAGGATTCCGAAGTCGAGATGACCCTTGTAAGAGAGAAACCCTGCGTAAGCCATCGTTGTTTCACCAGGAAAGGGAAGTGCGATGAATTCAAGCAACAAGCCAAAAAACAATACGCTATATCCGTAGGAACCAAACAGATGTTGGACCTTCTCAAGCAATTCCAATAGATTTCACTCTCCTGAAGACGGGGTGGGAGCATGAATCTCTCCAAGGTGTTGTGTATACGTTATACCTGTCCATTATGCTACCTAATCTGAAGCGAAGAATCAATCACACACCATACCAAATTGTGAAAAAATATTAAACAAAAAGGCGTCTTTTTTCAAGAAAGCCTCCATATAATTCTAACAAATCTGCTGAAGTCTATCAGCAAATTCACTAGAGACGGTGGAGGGCGATTCGTAAATGGTACAGAGACCGGAATTAAGAATCAAGGGAAAAGGGGAAATTCCCGTAACATCCATACATACGTTTTTATCTGGACAATGGTCTGTCATTCTCGTGCGAGTTGCGATATTGCTATGTGTGTTCGCTGTATACGCTGGCACCGCGTATGCATCTTCTGCTTCTGGCTCAGATGATTCGATCAGGGAAGATAAGAATACGCAAGACAAGGTCGTCTATCTGAGTTTTGACGACGGACCGGGTAACCATACCCGAGAAGTATTGGATATTTTGCGCAAAGAGCAGGTTCTGGCCACTTTTTTTGTGCTGGGTGAGCAGGCAGAGCGTTATCCCGAGTTAATCCGGTCGCTAGTGGAGGATGGACATGCTCTGGGCAATCATACGTTTAATCATCAATACAAACAGCTGTACAGTGATTTTAAAGTGTTCTGGAACCAGATCAAACAGACAGAAGACGTGCTGGAGCGTATAACTGGTTTCCGTCCGAATCTGGTGCGAGCGCCAGGAGGTACCTACGGACATTTTGACCAGAGTTATTTTGATCTGCTGCAATTGGGTGGATACACCGTCATGGACTGGAACGTCGATAGTGGGGATTCCAAACGAAAAGGTGTTCCGGCCAAAGAAATCCTTAAAAATTCCACTAAAGTACCTGCGGGAACACGTTCGGTGATTGTCCTGATGCATGATGGAGGTGCGCACGCTGAAACGGTAAAAGCACTTCCGGGTATTATCAAATATTATCGTGATCACGGATACCGTTTTGACATCATAAAGAGTTCGGATCAGCCGGTTCAATTCCGAGTTCATCCCGATGCTAAGTATAAGTCCCGCAAGGCTCCGGGAAAGGCATGGATCGCAGAGCATGTAGAAGGTAATGCTGCGTTGTGGCTCACAAGCAAGAAGCTGAAGATAGAGGTAGGATTGGCTGCGGCAACCTTACAACCTGGAGAATTCCGAATGGATGGGCAGCGAATCATGGTGCCTTTGCGTACATTCATGAAAAAGTTCGGGGGCAGCACGCGCTGGGACCCAGAGACAAGGACAGCCACAGCAGTATGGAAGGAAAGAACGATTCATGCAGACAGTGTGAGCGGAACACTGAGCTCAACAGGGGTAATTGAAACAGGAGCAGTACAGAGTCAGGGGGGAACCATCTGGGTTCCGTTACGTGAGTTACTGGAGCAGATGGGGTTAAAAGTGAATTCCTTAACCAGTAATAAGGCAGAGTGGACGGTAAAGGCGGGCGCTTCCAGGTCCATTTCGGCAATGAATCTCATATTTAAGTATAAAATGATCTGAAGAAAGTCATGCTTGCAGGACTATTCTCTCTACTTCCGGGCAACACTGAATCATAGATTACTATGGTTCAGAAATGCCGATGGACGGAAGGAGATCAGGAGAAATGTCTTATATCCGAATGGAACATGAACATGCGGTTGAATTGTTAAACAGGGTCATGAAGCGTGTTGAAAGTGTGATTGTTGGCAAAAAAACAGAGATTCGTTATGTTCTCACTGCAATGCTCAGTGGGGGGCATGTACTTCTGGAAGATGTGCCGGGTACCGGTAAAACCATGCTGGTTCGTGCCGTTGCTTCCGCGTTGGACTGCTCCATGGGCCGGATTCAATTCACGTCCGATGTCATGCCGGCAGATGTTACGGGCACTTCAATCTATCATCCACATACAGCTGAATTCAAGTTTCGCCCCGGACCTGTCATGTCCAACGTTGTCTTGGCGGATGAAATAAACCGGGCTTCACCCCGGACTCAGTCTGCCCTGCTGGAGGCAATGGAGGAACGACGTATTACGGTTGATGGAACAACCTATGCCTTGCCACGCCCCTTCTTTCTGCTGGCGACACAGAATCCGTTACAGTTTGAGGGTACGTACCGGCTGCCTGAAGCGCAGCTGGATCGATTTATCATGAGGATTGGACTGGGGTATCCCGATCCGGAACAGGAATTGGAATTGTTAAGTCGGATGCAAGGTAGAGAAGAGCTTGATGAACTTCGCCCTGTCCTGCTTGCTGAAGAAGTCGTAGCCATGCAGCGTGAAGTCAAACAGGTACATGTTGACCCGGTCGTCAAACAGTATCTGGTGGCCGTTGCTGTAGCCTCTCGCAGCCTTCCGGCGGTCAGATTGGGCATCAGCCCGCGTGGAACACTGGCCTGGATGGCTGCGGCGCAGTCGTTTGCCTACCTTCAAGGACGCAGTTATGTCATTCCCGATGACGTGAAAGAGTTGGCAGTGCCTGTTCTCTCACATCGAATTCAATTGAAGGCCCAGAACAGAGCGGAGGTTTGGGGACAAGTCCAAGTCATTGAAGAAGCCTTGTCATCGGTCCCTGTTCCTGTACAAATGGCATCACTGGGAAGGGGACGGAGGCAATGACTGCTCTGGGACAACGGATGTTGAGTGCTGTCCTGGTGGTGGCTTTGGCTTCCTTATATCAGTGGCATGGTGGCAAAGCGGCGTTGTTTCTATCCATTATGGCTTGCTTGATGTTCATAGGAGGTCTGCTTCTCCATTGGTTCGGACCACGGCGTATTCACATCCGTCGGAAAATACATGCGAATCGGATTGAGGCAGGCGAGCGGGTGCGGGTTCAAGTCGAACTGGAATTCGAATGTCGTATTCCACTGTTATGGATCGTTCTATGTGAAAATTCACCTGCAGGTGTTCATCGCAAATTAATTTTCCCGGGAACTCGGCGGCAATTTTCCTATCAATATGAATGTTCCGGTTTACGTAGAGGGGTCTACAGATGGGATACGGGCAGATTGTACTGGGGAGATCTGTTTGGCTGGAATACTCTCTCTGCAGAGACCGCAGGCGGCACCCCCTTGATTGTTGTTCCTCAAGCATCGGCTTGGGGGGAGGGGGATTCAGCAGAATTCGCAGCGATGATCGAAGGGACTCTGTCGGAGAGAAGAAATAGCCAGGGAAACCGTAGCCCCGAGTTCCGTGAATATCAGCAGGGTGACCCGCTGGGACGTATTCATTGGAAAAGCACAGCCAAAACGGGGCAACTTCAGACCTTTCTGCCCGATACCACAGATCTGGCTTCGCTGGGCATCCTTGTGTATGAAGGCGCATCGGGTTATGAGGTAAAACAGCCAGAGACTATGGAAGCACCTGCTTTTGAACGAGTGGTGGGTGCAGCCGCCCGCTGGATTCATACGGCTGAGCGGGACGACATTCCTTATCATCTGTGGATGGAAGGCGGAGATAAGAGTCGTAATGAACAAGATCAATGGCGACATGGGTCATTCCAGGCAGATGATGAGTGTCATGGTCTGGACAGACTAGCAGGAGCACGAATATCCACAGCCCAATCCGTGTCGGTTTCACTCCGAACGGAGATGCTGGATGGACTGGCGCGCGGTTCGCGAATTGTGGTTCTCACAGGCAAGATCGATCAGGTTCTGACCGAATGGATTATAACTGCAATGGGTTCAGGTTATCGTGTAGAGGTGCAATTGGCTGAAACGAACCAGCTAGGATCAAAGGATAGATTCATGACTGGAATTGAGCATGACAGCTCAAGTATAGAGCGGCTTCGTCACACCGGGGTATTGATTCAAGCGGTTACAGACGTTGCGTTATCTTCATTGGGAAAGGTGGAGGTAACGGATGTGGGAGCGTAATAAAAACCAGGAACCCAATTCCACTGTGGCGGCTGACAAAGCGTCAACAGCCCGTCTGAGATTAGAATCGGTCCATTCTGTAGTTAGGAATGTGAACCACACTTCTCTTACAGAGATAAAGGATGAGGGATCTGTTAGAGTGCCGGTTCTGTATAGGATATTTATTTCGGCCATTTTACTTATACTGTCTCTGGAGTGGATATATCCTGTTACGTCATCAGGTCAGCAGGGCAGTGAACGTTTCTTGTCCGTAATGGCGGGGTTAACTGGAGCATTGCTGCTCGCAGGGTTAATTCGTACAGGGTGGATCACCGGAATACTGATCCGATTATTTATTGCACTCGCTGCGCTATGTCTGATGTATGGAGGAAGTGATCCTGCCCGTTGGGCGGTTGCATACCCGGGAATACTTTCAGCGGATATGGACACCTTTATGGATAACTGGCGATTCCACTCGATTAGTACAGAAACGAGAGGACTGTTCATGATGTGCGGTTGGAGCATGCTCATGGCTTCTGTGCAATCCCTTGTATTGCTGCGTAGAAGCGTTATGCTGTTTGGCAGTGCAACGCTGGTATACTTGCTTCTGCTTGAATCCTTTGCGGGGTTGGATGTATATGCTTCAGTAATACGGTCTGTGTTATGGACTTTTCTAATTCAGGCTCTGCTTCAGCTAGTACGCCTCAACGGAGGAGTAACTACCCCGAGTTATCGTGGCAGTCCCTATGGCCGTTGGAGCGTTATAACCATTGTTGCTTCCACAGGTATGGTCCTTTTCTCTGCGTTACCTGGTCAGTTCGCTTCCATACCTCAACCGGAACGCATATCCCTGGAGCAGATGGGTGAACGCATAGCTCGCTGGGCAGGTTATACACAGCACAGTAGCATCCCTGCTGCAACGGCGGTAACGGGATATAGCACGGCAGATGCGCCCATGGGAGCACCTCTGGTGCAGGGGAATGCCCTCTTTTTTACAGCGAAGAGTCCGGAAGTGACGTATTGGCGAGGAGAGACTCGTTCATATTATAACGGTAGTACTTGGAGTGACCCAGAGCAAAGCTTTGAAACGGCCAGTCCTTACGGAGTCCTGCGTTCTGATGGTTGGGAGAATCAAACCTATTGGAAACGTATCCGCCAAACGGTCACGATGAAACGGGAATGGAAAGGGCCGAATCCGTTATTTACCGGGGGAATCCCGCTGAATGTATCGTTTCAAGATAAGAACAGCAATAATGAGGAGAACATGCTTACGTTGTTATCTAATCGAGATTCCGCAACGTTGTGGCTTGCAAACGCCGGCGAAGATCATATGGTTAAAAATTATACGGCAGACGTCATGTTTCCTGTGGCCTCGCCGGAACAGTTACGTCTGTTAGGGAATGTGAATAAAGGGAAAGATCCTGCCTCTATACGGAGGACATATCTGCAATTGCCCACCTCTCTCCCGGGTCGGGTGCAGACGCTCGCCAAGGAAATCATTCAAGGCAGTGAGACTCGGTATGACGCTGTACAAGCCGTCAAGACTTATCTGGCTGCTCATGCCGAGTATACGCTCGATACCCGTATGCCACCGCGTGGAACAGATTTTGTGGACGATTTTCTATTCGTCACACGGCAGGGGTATTGCAATCATTTCTCCACAGCCATGATTGTGTTGCTGCGTGCAGAGGGAATTCCGGCACGCTGGGTTAAAGGCTTCGGGTCTGGGATGGCTGACCCGAATATACCAGGTCAATATATCATTTCCCAAGGAGATGCACATTCTTGGGTAGAGGTGTATTTTCCGGGGGCAGGGTGGATGCCGTTCGAGGCTACGCCGGGCTTCACCATGGCGCAAGGCGCGGGCGAAGATGTGGCAGCGCTCGCCGGGCCGCAGCCTGTTGTAGAGACTCCGCCGTATATGAGCGGCGGATGGGCTAACGCGGGCGCATGGCTGCTCGCCCGCGCACGGGCCATTGCCGCGGAGCCGGGGCTCGCGGCAGCCCTTGTCGCAGCGGCCCTTGTCGCAGCGGCCCTGCTGGGCGCCGCTGCTGTGATCCGCATGCGACGGCTACGCCCCGCGCTGCGGATCAGGCTGCTGCTGGCATGGCCGCGCAGCAGCTTTCCAGACCGCGAGCGGCTGCTGGGCGCCGCCGCTCCGGTCTGGGCCGCGCTTGCGTGCCGGTACGGCCCGCGGCCGCCGGGGATGACGCTGCGAGAATATGCAGCATCACCGGCATTGGCCGCATGCGCGGACGGCGCGGACATCGCGCGGTTTGCAGCCGACTGGGAACGGCTGCTGTACGGGCCAGACCGTCCGCTGCGCGCAGACAGTCTGGACTTCCTGCGCCGGGCACTTCGTTTGGCCCGGCGATTGCAGGCGTTGTAACCCAAGGATGTTACAACAAGGGCGCACACAACCTGCCGGTGATTGAACTCTCGCTATCGCTTCCGATACAGCTTGGCAGGTTGCAGCAGCAGATGATCACCACTGGCGCATCTATTCTATTGTGCTTCGGTTGTCCATTGTTGCATGTTACACATAAGACGCCTTTCGCGCTCCGCTGCGAACGAGGCGTCTTTCCACGATCATACACTTGAACCAGCATCTTGCTGCCATGTTTTCTGATCGGAATTTCATATTTAGAGGTATTTGGTAATCCTGTTTTGATATGTCGAAAAAAGGAGTTTCGCCTTTCCTTGACGGTATGTTTTGTCGTTGCGTATAATTAGTTTCATTGAATTGAGGGAGGCACGGTTATGAATAAGCAGAATGAGATTGTGGTTGTCCTTGACTTTGGGGGCCAATACAACCAGTTAATCGCCAGAAGAATCCGGGATCTTGGCGTATACAGTGAGCTTTTGCCGTATAATACACCGGCGGAGAAGATCGCAGAATTGGCACCAAAAGGGATCGTATTTTCAGGTGGGCCGTCCAGCGTATACGCTGAGAATGCTCCACACGTGGACCCGGCTGTCTATGACCTGGGCTTGCCGATCTTCGGGATCTGTTACGGGATGCAGCTTATGGCTCAACAGCTCGAAGGTAAAGTAGAGCGTTCCGAGAAGCGTGAGTATGGTAAAGCAGACCTTGAATTTGCTGCTGGATCTGCACTTGCAAAAGGCATTGAAGGTGAACATACCGTATGGATGAGTCACGGTGACCACGTGGTTACACTTCCTCCAGGTTTCAAATTGGATGCAGGCACGGAAAGTGCGCCAATCGCTGCCATGAGCGACGATGAGCGTAAATTGTATGCTGTTCAGTTCCATCCGGAGGTACGTCACTCAGTTCGAGGTAACGACATGATTCGCAACTTCCTGTTCGAAATCTGTGGTTGTGAAGGCAACTGGACGATGGAAACATTCATCGATGACACGATCAAAGACATTCGTGAAAAAGTGGGCGACAGTAAAGTACTATGTGCTCTTAGCGGCGGCGTAGATTCTTCCGTTGTTGCTGCATTGCTTCACAAAGCCATTGGTGATCAACTGACATGTATGTTTATCGACCACGGTCTGTTGCGCAAAGGCGAAGCTGAAAGTGTAATGGAGACGTTTGTTGGCAAATTCGACATGAAAGTTGTCAAAATTGATGCTCAAGAACGCTTCATGTCCAAGCTGGCTGGCGTGGATGATCCAGAACAAAAACGTAAAATTATCGGTAACGAGTTTATTTACGTATTTGACGAAGAGTCCAAGCAGTTCGATGATTTTGCATTCCTGGCGCAAGGTACACTGTACACGGACATCGTGGAAAGTGGCACAGCGACTGCACAGACGATCAAATCCCACCACAACGTGGGCGGTCTGCCTGAGGACATGAACTTCAAACTCATCGAGCCACTGAGCACGTTGTTCAAGGATGAAGTACGTAAAGTCGGTACCGAGTGTGGCCTGCCGGACGAAATTGTACACCGTCAGCCATTCCCTGGTCCGGGTCTTGCGATCCGTGTTCTGGGTGAGGTTACTGAAGAGAAACTCAAAATTGTTCGTGATTCGGACTACATCCTGCGCGAAGAGATTGCCAAAGCCGGTCTCGACCGCGAAATCTGGCAGTACTTCACAGCCCTACCGAACATGAAGAGTGTAGGCGTTATGGGTGATGCTCGTACGTATTCCTACACTGTAGGTATCCGTGCCGTAACATCCATCGACGGTATGACTGCGGACTGGGCACGTATCCCTTGGGATGTGCTGGAGAAAATCTCCGTACGGATCGTTAACGAAGTCGATAACGTCAACCGTATCGTTTATGATGTAACATCCAAACCACCTGCAACGATTGAGTGGGAATAGGATATACGCCTTAACAATAGATTGAAAAAAGACTCTCTTTTATCTGCGGTGTTTAGCAAATAGAAGGGAGTCTTTTTTATTGCGTATCGTACCGTATGAGTAAACATTAATCCAGGCGCTGTTCCTTATTAATAATCTCTAGAATTTCATCCCATTTTAAAGTTCATTTCATGATTCTTTCAGGTCCAGGCTGTACAATAAGGATATACTAAGAGCTAATATGGCTACTGAAAGGAGATTGAATGTATGCGTAAAACCGACTATATGAGCAAATGGAAAATGGGCATTGGAAGTGCATTTCTGATGGTGATGTTGGCAGGGTGCGGTTCAGGTATGCAAGACCTGGCTTCCGGTTCAGGAGACTTTCCACTTGTGAACTTAGAGGCAGCGGATGCTTCTTCCGATCAGACCAGAAACCCGGACTTAACAACGAACACGAATCAGGAACAACAAGAGGGACAGGATGCTCCACAGACAGAGGTTTAACTAACATAGGACTGATCCGGTAAATAGCTCCGGAACATGTCGCCAATTGCTCCATATACCTAATTAACATTGACTATTCACCTGATTGCCAAAACGCATCAGAAACATAAGCTGGCCAGATTAGAGCGCTTTTCGCCCTTTGATCAGGCTAGCTTTTTTATGTTAAACTGCTGAACTTCCTAGTCTGACAGAATGAACATATTCCCTAGAGATTTCACCGAAAAAAGCGCATACAATTGGGTTGTAAACCGCTGAACTGGTTCAATCTGTTAAATAATACGAACGATATTATAGGATATCGATATTAACATTCGTTTTTATGATTGACAAAAACATACTGCCCTCCTAAAATAGTGATGGGAAACAAACAAATAGCGCATACTAATTCGTATAATCTCGGGAATTGGCCTGAGAGTCTCTACGAGATCACCCTAATGATCTGGCTACGAAGAGGAGAAGGCTGAGCACAGGAATTCTACATGATTGCGGGACATCACGCACATTAGAATTTTTTTTGTTCTTAGTAAATGGCATCGTGCCGCTCCTTGTCAGCTGAACCCTGGGTGAAGAATATTCATCAGGGTCATTTGTCGTTTTTCAATATGGCTTCAACATCTCTAAGGGGGAGTTAGTGAATTATGGATCGTTTTTTTAAATTAAAAGAAAACGGAACAAATGTTAGAACGGAGATTGTTGCGGGTCTTACTACCTTTATGACAATGGCTTACATTCTTTTCGTAAATACGTTGTTCTTGGGACAGGCCGGAGCGGGGATGTCGGATAATGCAGTATTCTTTGCAACAGCCGTCGGTGCCGGATTAATGACTATTATTATGGGATTGTTCGTGAATATTCCAATCGCGCTTGCACCAGGTATGGGATTGAATGCGTACTTCATGACTGTTGTTCTAAGTTCGAACGGGGCGATTACTTGGCAGGCTGCTCTCGGAGCGGTATTCCTTTCCGGTATCGTGTTCATTATTTTGACCGTGACAAAGATTCGGCAAATGCTGCTTGTGGCAGTTCCGCAGTCGATCAAAATGGCCATTACGGTGGGTATCGGTCTCTTTATTACCATCATCGGTTTCAAACTTGCTAATCTCGTGGCGGTAACCGTTAATGTCGCACCAGACGCAGACCTGAGTCAGCCGATTCCGGGTAGCAGTTTTAACCTGTCATTGGGCAACTTTGTAACACATCACGATGCATTGCTGGCTCTGATTGGTTTGCTCCTGATTGCTATACTGATGGTTATGCGTGTCAAAGGCGCTCTGCTGATCGGGATCGTAGTAACAACGCTGATTGGTATTCCAATGGGTGTTACGAATCTGAGTGGTCTTTCAGGCGCAAGCTGGTTGCCTAACTTCAGCGATCTGGCAGTTGGACAACTGGATTTGAAAGGTGCTATCAGTCTCGGATTGTTCGAGATCATCTTCATCTTCACCTTCGTTGAATTGTTCGACACGTTCGGTACGATGGTAGGTACGGCAACACGTATGGGGATTATGAAGGACAAGAAAAAAGGCGAGAAAACGATCGGTAAAGCGATGCTCGTCGATGCAGTTGGTGTCAGTGCAGGTGCTGCACTGGGTACAAGTACAATTACGGCATACGTTGAAAGTGCTTCAGGCGTTGAGGCGGGTGGACGTACAGGACTGACTTCGGTAACGACAGGTTTGTTGTTCATTTTGGCCCTGTTTATCGCTCCGCTTGCGCTGGTTGTTCCATCCGCTGCGACAGCTCCGGCATTGATCATCGTGGGTGTGCTTATGATGAGTCAAGTACGTAGCATCGAGTGGGATGATTTCCTGCAAGCTTTCCCAGCGTTCCTTACCATTGTATTGATGCCTTTCACAGGCGGAATTGCAAACGGGATCTCCGCAGGTATCGTATCTTATGTGATTCTGGCGGTGTTCAGTAACTTGGTTACAGAGCGTAAAGTTAAAATTCACTGGCTCATGTGGATCTTGGCAATCATTGTAGTCTGCCGATACGTATTTATTGGCGGGGAGTAAGCATACAATAGTTGTGAGGAAGAATACTGTATTAAGTATGTAGTCTTATATATGAAAGAAAAGCGGAAGCCACGGGATCTAAACCCGGAGCTTTCGCTTTTTTTGTTTTCTTTTCTTGAGTAAAATGAATTTCAAAATTGTTTTCCTTCTATAATAGAAGGAATGAGTATAATGCTCTATGATCTGTTGATTATTTATCCAATGAGATCATACAGTTAGCATGTTTCTATAAGTATGAAGATTCTATACTATTCTTTCTTTTACAATGAAGGATAATAGTGAAGTGAACTTCTCGTGATCTGAATGTCATTAGCGCAATTGTGGTAGCGTGTATACAAAAGGAGTTTTCTCTACAATAGGCTTGGATAATCATACGGGAGTTTTTTTTCATAAGTATTATACGTCCGACACTAAGGAAATGCTTGTTAAAGGACTATGGATAATATATTTGAAGAAACTAATCTTATTCGAAAAAAAGACTTGCATCCGATAACTGTACATGGTATATTCTAATTCCGGCCAAGAAAACACGAGATACACGGTGCGGCAAGCGAATGAAATGAGCTTCGAAAGAAACTTAAAAAAAGAGCTTGCAAAGTTGGTTCGGACATGATATTATATAAGAGTTGCTGAAGAGAACGGCATTCGGTAACGAAACAAGTTTGATCTTTGAAAACTGAACAACGAGTGAGTAAACATTCTGCTTGCAGAATGAACGCGAAAGTTTGAAACAAGCCTCGGCTTGAATCGACTGGAGCACAAATGAGATGTTTAATCTCGTCAGATTCAAAATGAGCTTATCGCTCTTTTCAATACTTTATTGGAGAGTTTGATCCTGGCTCAGGACGAACGCTGGCGGCATGCCTAATACATGCAAGTCGAGCGGAGTTGATAAGAAGCTTGCTTCTTTGATGCTTAGCGGCGGACGGGTGAGTAACACGTAGGCAACCTGCCCTCAAGTTTGGGACAACTACCGGAAACGGTAGCTAATACCGAATAGTTGTTTTCTTCGCCTGAAGGAAACTGGAAAGACGGAGCAATCTGTCACTTGGGGATGGGCCTGCGGCGCATTAGCTAGTTGGTGGGGTAACGGCTCACCAAGGCGACGATGCGTAGCCGACCTGAGAGGGTGATCGGCCACACTGGGACTGAGACACGGCCCAGACTCCTACGGGAGGCAGCAGTAGGGAATCTTCCGCAATGGGCGAAAGCCTGACGGAGCAATGCCGCGTGAGTGATGAAGGTTTTCGGATCGTAAAGCTCTGTTGCCAGGGAAGAACGCTTGGGAGAGTAACTGCTCTCAAGGTGACGGTACCTGAGAAGAAAGCCCCGGCTAACTACGTGCCAGCAGCCGCGGTAATACGTAGGGGGCAAGCGTTGTCCGGAATTATTGGGCGTAAAGCGCGCGCAGGCGGTCATTTAAGTCTGGTGTTTAATCCCGGGGCTCAACCCCGGATCGCACTGGAAACTGGGTGACTTGAGTGCAGAAGAGGAGAGTGGAATTCCACGTGTAGCGGTGAAATGCGTAGATATGTGGAGGAACACCAGTGGCGAAGGCGACTCTCTGGGCTGTAACTGACGCTGAGGCGCGAAAGCGTGGGGAGCAAACAGGATTAGATACCCTGGTAGTCCACGCCGTAAACGATGAGTGCTAGGTGTTAGGGGTTTCGATACCCTTGGTGCCGAAGTTAACACATTAAGCACTCCGCCTGGGGAGTACGGTCGCAAGACTGAAACTCAAAGGAATTGACGGGGACCCGCACAAGCAGTGGAGTATGTGGTTTAATTCGAAGCAACGCGAAGAACCTTACCAGGTCTTGACATCAGCATGACCGGGCTAGAGATAGTCCTTTCCTTCGGGACATGCTAGACAGGTGGTGCATGGTTGTCGTCAGCTCGTGTCGTGAGATGTTGGGTTAAGTCCCGCAACGAGCGCAACCCTTGATCTTAGTTGCCAGCATTTCGGATGGGCACTCTAAGGTGACTGCCGGTGACAAACCGGAGGAAGGTGGGGATGACGTCAAATCATCATGCCCCTTATGACCTGGGCTACACACGTACTACAATGGCCGGTACAACGGGCTGTGAAGCCGCGAGGTGGAACGAATCCTAAAAAGCCGGTCTCAGTTCGGATTGCAGGCTGCAACTCGCCTGCATGAAGTCGGAATTGCTAGTAATCGCGGATCAGCATGCCGCGGTGAATACGTTCCCGGGTCTTGTACACACCGCCCGTCACACCACGAGAGTTTATAACACCCGAAGTCGGTGGGGTAACCGCAAGGAGCCAGCCGCCGAAGGTGGGATAGATGATTGGGGTGAAGTCGTAACAAGGTAGCCGTATCGGAAGGTGCGGCTGGATCACCTCCTTTCTATGGAGAATCGTTTCCCGTAGCGGAAACATTCAAATATGCAGCTTAGCTGCAAACTACTCACTCGTTGCTCAGTTTTGAGAGCTCAAACTCTCAAACAGCTTGCTTTTGCATGGAGCTTGTTCTTTGAAAACTAGATATCGAAACGAAAGTAAATGCGAATTAGAACATTCCTTTTTAGCTGAACTTGTGTTAAACAAGTTTCAATAAAAACGGTAGATTGCTGGAGCGAGTGATCGAAATGGAGCGACTTTTGGATTTGCGCAAGCAAACCAAGCGGAGCGACAGCTCGAACACGAGCGCAATGGTTAAGCTACTAAGAGCACACGGAGGATGCCTAGGCGCTAGGAGCCGATGAAGGACGTGGCGAACAACGAAACTGCCTCGGGGAGCTGTAAGCAAGCTTTGATCCGGGGGTGTCCGAATGGGGAAACCCAGCTGGGGTAATTTCCAGTTACTCACAACTGAATACATAGGTTGTGTAGAGGCATACCAGGGGAACTGAAACATCTAAGTACCCTGAGGAAGAGAAAACAATAGTGATTCCGTCAGTAGCGGCGAGCGAACGCGGAGAAGCCCAAACCAGAGAGCTTGCTCTTTGGGGTTGTGGGACGTCTCACATGGAGTTACAAAGGAACCGGTTAAGCGAAGAGGTCTGGAAAGGCCCGCCAAAGAAGGTAAAAGCCCTGTAATTGAAAGTCTGTTCCCTCCGAGACGGATCCCGAGTAGTGCGGGGCACGTGAAACCCCGTATGAATCCGGCAGGACCATCTGCCAAGGCTAAATACTTCCTAGCGACCGATAGTGAAGCAGTACCGTGAGGGAAAGGTGAAAAGCACCCCGGAAGGGGAGTGAAATAGAACCTGAAACCGTGTGCTTACAAAAAGTCAGAGCCCGTTTTAGGGGTGATGGCGTGCCTTTTGTAGAATGAACCGGCGAGTTACGTTCCCGTGCAAGGTTAAGGTGAAGAGCCGGAGCCGCAGCGAAAGCGAGTCTGAATAGGGCGACATAGTACGTGGACGTAGACCCGAAACCGGGTGATCTACCCCTGTCCAGGGTGAAGGTGCGGTAACACGCACTGGAGGCCCGAACCCACGCACGTTGAAAAGTGCGGGGATGAGGTGGGGGTAGCGGAGAAATTCCAATCGAACTCGGAGATAGCTGGTTCTCCCCGAAATAGCTTTAGGGCTAGCCTCGGAAAACAGAGTCGTGGAGGTAGAGCACTGATTGGGTGCGGGGCCCGCAAGGGTTACCAAGCTCAGTCAAACTCCGAATGCCATAGACTTACTTCCGGGAGTCAGACAGTGAGTGCTAAGATCCATTGTCAAAAGGGAAACAGCCCAGACCATCAGCTAAGGTCCCCAAGTGTGTGTTAAGTGGGAAAGGATGTGGAGTTGCACAGACAACCAGGATGTTGGCTTAGAAGCAGCCACCATTGAAAGAGTGCGTAATAGCTCACTGGTCGAGTGACTCTGCGCCGAAAATGTAACGGGGCTAAACACACCACCGAAGCTATGGCTTGATGCTTGCATCAGGGGTAGGGGAGCGTTGTATAAGGGTTGAAGGTGTACCGTAAGGAGCGCTGGACATTATACAAGTGAGAATGCCGGTATGAGTAACGAAAAGATCAGTGAGAATCTGATCCGCCGAAAGCCTAAGGGTTCCTGAGGAAGGCTCGTCCGCTCAGGGTAAGTCGGGACCTAAGGCGAGGCCGAAAGGCGTAGTCGAAGGACAACAGGTCGAAATTCCTGTACCACCGTAAGCCGTTATGAGCAATGGGGGGACGCAGTAGGGTAGTGACGCGGACTGATGGATGTCCGTCTAAGCAGTGAGGCTGATGTGTAGGCAAATCCGCACATCGTAAGGCTGAGCTGTGATGGGGAGCGAAAATTGTAGTAGCGAAGGTCATGATCTCACACTGCCAAGAAAAGCCTCTAGCCAGGTGAAGGTGCCCGTACCGCAAACCGACACAGGTAGGCGAGAAGAGTATTCTAAGGCGCGCGGAAGAACTCTCGTTAAGGAACTCGGCAAAATGACCCCGTAACTTCGGGAGAAGGGGTGCCCCGGTAGTGTGAATAGCACGAGGGGGCCGCAGTGAAAAGGCCCAAGCGACTGTTTAGCAAAAACACAGGTCTGTGCGAAGCCGTAAGGCGAAGTATACGGGCTGACGCCTGCCCGGTGCTGGAAGGTTAAGGGGAGTGGTTAGGAGCAATCCGAAGCTGTGAACCGAAGCCCCAGTAAACGGCGGCCGTAACTATAACGGTCCTAAGGTAGCGAAATTCCTTGTCAGGTAAATTCTGACCCGCACGAATGGCGTAACGACTTGGGCGCTGTCTCAACGAGAGATCCGGTGAAATTTTAATACCTGTGAAGATGCAGGTTACCCGCGACAAGACGGAAAGACCCCATGGAGCTTTACTGCAGCTTGATATTGAATTTGGGTACGATCTGTACAGGATAGGTGGGAGCCTTTGAAACGTGAGCGCCAGCTTGCGTGGAGGCAACGTTGGGATACCACCCTGATCGTATCTAGGTTCTAACCTGGTACCGTAATCCGGTGCGGGGACAGTGTCAGGTGGGCAGTTTGACTGGGGCGGTCGCCTCCTAAAGAGTAACGGAGGCGCCCAAAGGTTCCCTCAGAATGGTTGGAAATCATTCGAAGAGTGCAAAGGCATAAGGGAGCTTGACTGCGAGACCTACAAGTCGAGCAGGGACGAAAGTCGGGCTTAGTGATCCGGTGGTACCGCATGGAAGGGCCATCGCTCAACGGATAAAAGCTACCCTGGGGATAACAGGCTTATCTCCCCCAAGAGTCCACATCGACGGGGAGGTTTGGCACCTCGATGTCGGCTCATCGCATCCTGGGGCTGAAGTAGGTCCCAAGGGTTGGGCTGTTCGCCCATTAAAGCGGTACGCGAGCTGGGTTCAGAACGTCGTGAGACAGTTCGGTCCCTATCTGTCGTGGGCGTAGGAAATTTGAGAGGAGCTGTCCTTAGTACGAGAGGACCGGGATGGACGTACCGCTGGTGTACCAGTTGTTCCGCCAGGAGCACCGCTGGGTAGCTATGTACGGACGGGATAAACGCTGAAAGCATCTAAGCGTGAAGCCCCCCTCAAGATGAGATTTCCCAGTATGTAAGACCCCTTGAAGACGACGAGGTAGATAGGCTGGGGGTGGAAGTGCAGCAATGCATGGAGCTGACCAGTACTAATCGGTCGAGGGCTTATCCAATAGCAAGTGATAGTTCGCATGTTTCGTTTCGAATCTAGTTTTCAGAGAACGATCTCTGAAATGAAAATTGGTACATCACAGAATGTGTGTATGATTTTCAGTTCCATATCTGATTTCAAGAAGCTATGCTTCGACAAATCGCGTTTGGTGGCGATGGCGGAGGGGTTCCACACGTACCCATCCCGAACACGACCGTTAAGCCCTCTAGCGCCGATGGTACTTGGACCGCAGGGTCCTGGGAGAGTAGGACGCCGCCAAGCAATCGAAGGACACACTTGATCATATCGAGTGTGTCTTTTTTTATTTTAATCCTAAATACTTATATAAACCTTAACAGCCCTGGTAAATAACCAAGGCTGTTTTTTATTTCAATATTTATGAGAATGATAAATAACTTTAAAAGGATCATTTCTCTATCAGAGATTTAAGTACAACATTTGTCTAGCTTTTCATTTGATTGCAAGCATTCTCAAGGATTGAAAGGGAGTTCTGCAATGCATGCTGGGTTTCCGAATCAATGATGACGCCTTGTTTGTTCATTTTCAATGTAATATGAGGAATGGTTAAACAGCCCTCCTGTAGAACTTGTGCATTGATCATGTTTAGTGTCAGCAATAAGGAAGCATGGGCTTTGTCACCTCCCATGGGGCTTGGGGAAGCAGCGATGGCAATAGTGGGTTTATTGAGCCATTCTCCAGAAGATACAACCCAATCTAGTGCGTTTTTTAAGACCCCGGGAACGCCATTTCCATACTCTGGCGTGCAGATAAGGACACCGTCCGAATGCTTAAGTTGGGCTCTCAAGTTCTGTATGTACACTGGACCCTCCTCGACATCGAGATCAGGGTTAAAATGTGGCAGATCATTTAATCCATCATATACTTCAAACTTAAGGTTAGTGTGAGCCAGCTTAATTATGGCGTGCATTAGTAACGTATTGGAGGACTGATTACGCAGACTTCCGGAAATGGCAAGGATATTTAATTCTTTCATGGGTATAGGTCATCTCTATTCTTTAGTAATGTAGGGTAATCTGTTTATTTTCCCCCTGTTGGAATGAACTGTCTATAAAAAACGCATTTAATTAAGACATTCTTCATGTTAGTCAGGGGATATTCACAATTCTTCATCAAAAATGCATGCCATCGTTTGTATTGCTCTGGGTAATAAATGAAGAGATCATTTTAAAATAAACAACTAACGAAAGAATCATAATAAATTTTTTATAAAATTAGTACCAAGTACTAAGACTTAGTGCTATAATGGTGAAAAACCAAATGAGGTGAATGCCGATATGAATCATCAATCAAAGGCAACGATCACGGCAATGGGAGCATATGTACCGGATCGAATATTAACGAATGCTGATCTGGAGAAATTAGTCGAGACAAGTGACGAATGGATTGTGCAACGTACAGGCATGAGAGAGCGGCGAATTGCAGCTGAAGATCAATATGTATCTGACCTGGCTACGAAGGCTGTAGAAGATATGATAACTCGTTATGGAGTTAGTGTAGAAGATGTGGATATGATTCTTGTGGCTACCAGCACACCTGAATATGCTTTCCCAAGTACGGCATCCAGAGTACAGGCTAATCTTAAGATCCACCACACGGGTGTACTTGATCTAAATGCGGCATGCGCTGGTTTTTCCTACGGGCTGCAGCTTGCTGACAGTCTGGTGACCAGTGGAATGTACCGCAAAGTGCTAGTTATCGGCGCAGAGACGTTATCCAAAATTACGGATTACACAGACCGCACGACTTGTGTCCTGTTTGGGGACGGAGCTGGAGCCTTCTTGGTGGAGAGAGCTGCACATGATGAAGGTGACTTTATGGCAGCGATATCCGGTACGCATGGAGAAGGCGGTATCCATCTTTATAAGAGTGGTCTGTCTTCAGAGATGGATGGAGTGCCTTTACAGGGCGAAGGTTGTTTGGTTCAGAATGGACGAGAGGTATATAAGTGGGCTGTACGGACGATTCCAGAGCAATTGGATAAGCTTATAGCAAAAGCTGAATTAAGACCTGAACAGATTGACTGGTTTGTCCCGCATAGTGCCAACATGAGAATGATTGAGGCTGTTTGCGAACGTGGCCCGGTTCCTTTGGAACGTACTTTAACCAGCGTCGAGTATCGTGGAAACACATCTGCTGCCTCCATTCCGCTTGCTTTACAGCTTGCAGTGGATGAGGGGAAATTGAAAGAAGGACAGACTGTAGCTCTATTTGGTTTTGGCGGTGGTCTGACTTACGCAGGTCTGGTGCTGAAGTGGGGCGTACCGGACAAAGTTTAGTAATGGATAACATACGACTGTATGTAACACAAAAATAAATAGAGAAAATAAAAGAGACCACCCGGACTCCATGCAGTCATGAAGAGGGTGGTCTCTTTAGTGAGAACTTGTTTAAATAAAATGATATGAATGCATCTGTTTTTTGTGTTAAAAGGAAATGCTTAATCCCATAAATATTTTACGGCGTAAGCTTAGGCGCTTGGCGGTGATGTGTACCTTGTTCGTAGCTGTAAGCCAGCTTGATCAAAGTTCCTTCATCAAAGGCACGACCCAGGAACTCCATGCCTACAGGCAGACCATCGGTTGTGAAACCAGCAGGAACCGTGATCGCCGGGAAGCCGGAGAATGGACTCAAACGGTTGTTACCACCAGAGTTTTGTCCTTCGCCAATAACACCAGCGGCTTGTGTGGACGTAGGATAGATGATGGCATCCAGATTATTATCTGCCATTACTTTCAGCAAGGATTCACGTGTAACTTGGGTACGTTTCAGGACGATATCCTTATATTCGGTAGTCTCCAGGGTTTGGCGTGCATCCCGAGTCTTCATGGATTGTTCTTGGGACTTATCAAACTCTCCGGAAGCGATGATCTCGGACAGACTATGGTATGGAGCATCTGCACCCAATGATTCCAAATAGTCATTCAGCTGGAACTTGAATTCATATCCACTAAGGCTTGGGTATTTGTTGATCTCGGCCAAGTTCGGGATAGAAATTGGAACTGCGGTAGCGCCAAGTGATTTCAATTCTTCAACAGCTGTGTTGATTACGTCAGCAACGGCTTTTTCTTCAGCTTTGGTACTTGGGATGAGTTCGGTGGCCACACCGATGCGCGCACCTTTCAGTCCATTTACATCCAAGAAGTCAGTGTAGCTGGAAGGGATTTTCCCAACCGCGTAAGCTGTAGCGACATCTTTTTTGTCATAGCCGGCTGTAGCATCCAGCATGATTGCGGCATCACTTACGGTACGAGCCATTGGTCCACCGACATCCTGTGTCAAAGCCAATGGGATAATGCCTTCACGGCTGGATAGTCCGATGGTTGGGCGGATACCCACAAGGCTGTTGAAGCTGGAAGGGATTCGGATGGAACCGCCAGTGTCTGTACCCATGCCGGCTGCGGCAAAGTTAGATGCAATGGCAGCGCCTGTTCCACCGCTTGAGCCACCTGGATAGTGATCCAAGGCGTAAGGATTCAGCGTTTGTCCACCCAATGAGCTGGATGTTGTGATGCCAAATGCGAATTCATGCAGGTTTGTTTTGCCCAAGATAATGGCGCCAGCTGCTTTGAGTTTCTTCACTTGTTCAGCATCGTGAGCAGGAATGGAATCCTTAAGACAGATACAACCTGCAGTTGTCGGCATGTCATTGGTATCGAAATTGTCTTTCACCAGAATTGGAACGCCATGTAGAGGTCCGCGAGCACCTTGAGCTGCACGTTCTTCATCCAATTGCTCCGCAATTTGGAGTGCATCCGGGTTCAGGGTTAATACCGCGTTGATGCTTACACCCTGATCATCGTATTTTTCAATGCGGTCCAGATATTTCTGAACCAATTCTTTTGATGTCAGTTTTCCTTGCGTCATAGCGGCCTGGAGATCCATGATGGTTGCTTCCTCCAGGACAAACGGTTTTATGTAATTATAGATGCGATCTTTCAGTATGGAGAGGTCATTCTCGGTAAGTACAGCATTTGGAAGGAAGAGGGATTCCGTATAGCCTTTCATCAACCCCGCAGTGTTCAATGCACCGACAGCACCTGCAAAGGTGGATTCATCCGGGACATCCTTGAATGATTCGGTAGTCGAATCCAGCTTGAGCCATTGTTGCAAGGCAACCGCAGCATCTTTACGTTGTACGGTTGTTCCGGAGAGCTTGTCCATGGTAAAAGGAACACCTGCAAGTGTAGCGGCTTCTTCCATGGCTTGAACAAATGCTGCCGGCGTAGCAGGCGCTTTCCCTTTGGAGACAGCTGCTACTGTTGTTTTGCTTGTAGGCGTTGCCGTTGCGGCTGATGCCGAAGGTACTGTTCCTCCCCATGTTGTGGCAATGACAGCTCCCGCCAGTAACAAAGCCCCACTTTTTTTCAATACAGATCCATGATAAGTCATGCATCCACGCTCCCTTCCTGTGTCTCATTGATGTGTGTTAACAGCGATTCTGTTTCTATGCTTTTGACACATTGTATAGTTATGTTAGGTAATCTTACAAGGTTTATATTTATCCAAAAAAACGTATACATCAATATCGATCGGTATAAAACCTTATCCATGCTTCTATTTACTTGATCACAGTAAAACTATTAATTATTCTTATGTAAACAAATGTGACATGAATTCGATATATTGATTAAACATTAGATACAGAATAGCGAGTAAGATTAGGGAATGGAGATCACAGAGCATACCTTTAGTGCGAAATGATATAATGAAAAGATAGGAATAAAAGAGACATAACGTTCTACCAGAGAGGAAGAGATATGAAGTGAAGACATTGGTACTCGCAGAAAAACCATCTGTAGCACGCGAAATAGCCAGAGTTATGGGCGCACGTGATAAACATAAAAGTTATATGGAAGGCCCGAAATATATCGTTACCTGGGCGCTGGGGCATCTGGTTGGATTAGCTGAGCCAGAGGATTACGATAAGAAGTATGCCACATGGAATCTGGAGGATTTGCCGATTCTGCCAGAGCGTACGAAACTGAAGGTACTGAAAGAGACCAACCATCAATATAAAGCCGTACAGCAGTTGATGAAACGTCAGGATGTCGGCGAGTTGGTCATTGCCACAGATGCGGCCCGTGAGGGTGAATTGCTGGCCCGTTGGATCATGCAGATGGCGGGGTGGAAAAAATCATTCAAACGTCTATGGATTTCATCTCAGACAGATAAGGCGATCAAAGACGGATTTGCTTCACTAAAGCCAGGCAGTCAGTTCGACCGTCTCTATGAATCAGCACGTTGCCGGGCAGAGGCCGACTGGATGATTGGACTTAACGTGACTCGTGCGCTAACTGTTCGTTTCAATGCGCAGTTGTCTGCTGGACGGGTGCAAACGCCGACCTTGGGCATGATTATGGATAGAGAAAATGAAATTAATGGGTTTCGCTCTCAGGAATATGAGACGTTAACGGCAGATTTAGGCGATTTTCAGGCTGTGTGGCGGGCAGCAGGGGGAGATTCACGCATATTCAACCCTCAAGAAATGCAAGAATTGAAGAAGCGGGTAGACGGGCGCAAGGGCACGATTGCCCAGGTGAAGAAAAGTGAGAAAGTAGAGCCACATCCACTGGCATATGACCTGACGGAACTGCAGCGGGATGCCAACCGGAAATATGGTTTCTCGGCAAAGCAAACCTCAAATGTCCTGCAACGTCTATATGAACAGCACAAACTTGTGACGTACCCACGTACGGACAGCCGATATCTGACTGCCGACATGACAGCTACTTTGAAAGAACGTCTGGACAGTGTAGCCATTGGACCTTATGCGTCTCTGGCACGTCCTTTGCTGCGTAAAAATCTGAATATCACCAAACGTATTGTGGATGACAGCAAAGTGACCGATCACCATGCCATTATTCCCACGGAGCAAACGGTACTTCTGAATCAATTGAACCCGGAGGAACGCAAATTGTACGATCTGATTGTACGTCGTTTTATCAGCCTGTTCTATCCGGCAGCGAAGTACGATTCGGTTGCAATCACGGTTCAAGTGGGGAATGATTCCTTCCATGTCAAAGGTACAACGGTGAAAGAAAGTGGATGGCGCGAAGTATACGGCGGTGATTACAGCGATGACGACGATGACCGTGCTGACGATGCAGCAGGCCATGAGCGCACTCTTTTGCCAGATGTGCAGCAAGGACAGTCCGTGACGGTTCAGCGTTGCCATATTAAAAGTGGACGGACGATGCCGCCCAAACGGTATACCGAAGCCGCTTTACTTTCCCAGATGGAAAAGCATGGACTCGGCACTCCGGCTACACGGGCGGATATTATTGAGAAACTGGTCAGTTCCGACACGATAGATCGTCAAGGCAACAGCATGCATCCAACCGGCAAAGGAAAACAGTTGATTGAACTGGCTGCTCCACAGCTGCGTACACCGGATCTGACTGCCCGCTGGGAAGCTGAACTGGAGCGCATCGCTCGTGGGCAAGGACAGCCAGGCCCTTTCCTGGACAGCATTCGTTCTATGGCCAAAGAGCTGGTGTCAACGGTGAAAGGCAGCAAAGCAGAATACAAGCCGCATAATGTGTCCAATAGCCACTGCCCTGACTGCAATGCGCGATTGTTGGAGAAGAAAGGCAAGCGCGGCAAGTTTCTGGTATGTCCTACGGAGGACTGTGGATATCGTCGTTCGGCCGAGAAAAGATTGTCCAATCGTCGTTGTGCGCAGTGCCACAAAAAGATGGAAATCAAAGAAGGCAAAGCGGGGCTATACGTGCAATGTCTGCCTTGTGGTATTACAGAAACATTGAATAAGGACAAACAGCATGTGAACAAACGCGATCAGCAAAAACTCGTGAAACAATATGCGAAGCAGGAGTCCATTGGGTCTAACCTTGGAGAGCTGTTGAAGGCGGCTATGGAGAAAAAGGGAGAGTAGAGCAAGCTCTGAGTTAGGGCAGATCGCATCCTCATGTAACGCTAGTTGCGAATAACTGGCGCTATGGAAAGTGATTGCTGCGTGTGTACCTAATCAACCATGTGATGGGGTATAAGATCCTCCGTTTTCAGGCAACGTAAGCCAAGGAGGTGATACCCATATGCCGCACAACAAACCCGAAAAGATCCATAACCAGCAGAACAAAGATAGCATTAGGGAAGAAAACATCGATGTTCGTCCAGCCAAAGCAGCCAAAAGAGTACCCAGCCTGAACGGTATTCCTAAGCAGGAGTCCTAAAATTATCTAAACTGTCGATCTTAACGCGTGCCTCGCAAAATACTTGCGGTTCCCCACCGGTGCGTTGAACATGTCTCTAATGAGGACTATAATGGAGACAGGGAGATGTCCCGGGACAGGGGGATCGCTAGAATTATATGCAAACCGGACTTATATTGTGGTTTTTATTTATTAATGTAGTTGGTTATCTGGTGATGTCGGATGATAAGAGGCGTGCACAACAGCGTCGTGATCGTACACCCGAACGGACGTTATTCTTATTAGCATTTATAGGCGGTGCTTTGGGAGTCTGGATCGCGATGTATCGGAAAAGGCATAAGACCAAACATCCCAGCTTCACCATTGGCATTCCGTTGTTATTGTTCCTGAATGCGGTAATCTATGGTTATTTTATTCAATGAACACTTGGAACAAATGCGTAATCGTTCATCGTCACCGTAAGGATTTATATGTAAATTCATTCGTATAAATGGTTCATTGTGGCTCCGGTACGTTTAAGGAGTTATATGGTTATATTAGTTTAATGGATGTCAGACCGAAGCTTGCTTCGCGTGCTCTACATATAAAGGAAGGGACGGGATTCACATGTTATTCTCCAAAATATTAGTGGCTTATGATGGTTCCAAAGCTTCAAATAAAGCACTTGATCGTGCAATTGAGCTAGCCAAAGTGTCCCCGAATGCTGTACTGGATGTCATTCATGCTTTTGATTTCCCGCGTGTATTCATCGGTGAGGGATTGGCGCCTCTGCCACCTTCACTTAATAATGACTACTACAATTTGGCGGTACAAACAACAGATGAAGCGAAAGAACGACTTCAGGCTGCTAGTGTAACGGCCAATGTAGATCTGATTCAAGGAGCGGCTGCGGAAGTGTTGCTTGATTTTGCCAAAGAAAATGATTCGGATATCATTATTATTGGCAGCCGCGGACTCGGTGGAATTCGGGAATTTGTCCTGGGGAGTGTCAGTCACAATGTGGTGCAGCATGCTCAGGTTCCAGTACTGATTGTAAAATAATGGATGCAGTGTGTACGCACTGAAAAGCAGGAAGCCGGTTGCCTTCGAGAGATTGAAGAGGAGCCGGCTTTCTTTTATGGGATGAAATGGATGTCTAACCGATTTTAATGAAGCAATTCCCGAACATTATATTTGTCAATATGTTAAATGTTCGTCTTTAAGTTGACATTAGCTGTAGGGGATTGTTAAAATGTTAGATGTGTCGATCAGGTAAGAATAAGGTCGAGTAGGAACGAAATGTGTAATAAGAGATTACAAAAATGAACGAAGATAGTTTGATAGATATTTGCTCGTATAACGCCGGGAATAGGGCCCGGAAGTATCTACCCGGGAACCGTAAATTTCCGGACTACGAGGAGATACGGCTGAGAGTCGCATGCAACCAGATGCGGACAGCAAGCCCCCTTTTGGCATGCCCAAATGAGGGATACGTATTTCTTGGAGTCCGGTGTCCGAAGAAAATGTGATGTTTTCGCGGGTAGCGGATTTTTTCATTTCACATGTAATAAGAGTTTCTTATTGGTCAGATGTAATCAAAAAAGCTCAGACGGGAGTTGGATGTATTCATGTCACTGCAAGTCGCTGTAATTATGGGCAGTAAGTCGGATTGGGAAACGATGAAACATGCGTGCGAGGTGTTGGACGAACTGGAAATTGGATATGAGAAAAAAGTGGTCTCCGCCCATCGTACACCGGATTTGATGTTCGAATACGCAGAGCAAGCAATTGATCGAGGATTCAAGGTGATCATTGCAGGCGCAGGCGGGGCAGCACATCTACCCGGTATGGTTGCAGCCAAAACGATGCTTCCAGTCATTGGCGTACCGGTTCAATCCAAAGCATTGAACGGTCTCGATTCCCTGTTGTCCATTGTTCAGATGCCAGGTGGTATTCCCGTCGCAACTGTAGCGATTGGGAAGGCAGGGGCAACGAATGCAGGATTGCTGGCAGCTCAAATAATCGGTGCTTTTGACCCGGATGTCCAACGTCGCTCTGAAGCTCGAAGAGAGCGCATCAAACAAGAAGTACTCGAAAGCAGTGAAGAACTATGAGTAGAGCCGCGAACCAATCCGGCATAGCAGGAGAACTGAAAAATGTTCTGCTACCGGGGAAAACAACCATCGGCATTCTTGGAGGCGGACAGCTGGGACGTATGATGACGCTCGCAGGAACGGCAATGGGGTATCGATTTGTTACCCTTGATCCCGCTTCGGATGCGCCTTGTGGTCAAGTTGCTCGTCAGATTGAAGCGGGATATGACGATGCCAAAGCTGCGCTTGAACTGGCTCGGCAATGCGATGTTATTACGTATGAATTCGAAAATGTGGATGCAGAAGTCGCTGGACTGCTCGAGCGTGAGTCCTACGTTCCGCAAGGAAGTGCGTTGCTGTACACCACACAACATCGATTACGTGAAAAACGTGCAATTGAAGCCGCTGGAGTAAGAGTTGCGCCTTATCGTGAGATCACTAGTGCGGATACGATGCTTGCTGCAGTAAGTGAACTTGGCGTGCCTTGTGTACTGAAGACGGTGACTGGAGGTTACGATGGCAAAGGCCAGCGCGTAATCCGAGAGGTGAAGGAGGCTGTGGCTGCGTATGAAGAGCTCGCAGCTACAGGTGCGGAACTTGTGCTGGAACAATTCATCAAGTTTGAATGCGAGATTTCGGTTGTCGTAGCGCGCAGTACCAATGGAGAGATCAAAACGTTCCCGCCAGCGGAGAACATTCATGTGAATAACATTTTGCATGCTTCCATTGTACCGGCTAGAGTTGCTGCAGACATCCAGATTGAAGCGCAAAAGCTGGCAGCAGCGGTGGCAGAATCAATGAAGGCTGTCGGGTTGCTTGCTGTGGAACTGTTTGTAGCGGCGGATGGAAGACTGTATGTCAACGAACTGGCGCCAAGACCACATAATTCCGGTCACTATACGATGGAAGCTTGTGCCACTTCTCAGTTCGAACAACATATCCGTGCGATCTGCGGACTACCACTTGGGGACACTTCATTATTGAGCCCAGTCGTCATGGTCAATGTGCTTGGAGAACATCTGGAAGGCATTATCGCCAGAACAGGGCAACCTGATGCAGAAGCGATAGAACTTGGTGTGATTCCCAAGCTTCACATATATGGTAAAACCGAAGCGAAAACAGGACGTAAGATGGGGCATGTGAATCTGCTTTGTCAGGATGTTGAAGAAGGATTGCAATGGATTGAACAAACTAACCTCTGGAGGAATACAAATTCATGATTGAACGTTATAGCAGACCCGAAATGAGAGCCATCTGGACCGAAGAGAACAAATTCCAATCGTGGCTGGAAGTTGAAATATGTGCATGTGAGGCGTGGGCCGAACTGGGTGTAATCCCTAAGGAAGAAGCAGCATTGCTTCGTCAGAACGCATCTTTTGACATCGACCGCATCTATGAGATTGAAAAGGAAACACGTCATGACGTAATCGCATTTACACGTACGGTATCTGAAAGTCTGGGTGCGGAGCGGAAATGGGTGCACTACGGACTGACTTCCACAGATGTCGTGGATACGGCTTTGGGTTATGTACTGCGTCAAGCGAATGAGATTCTGGAGAAGGATATCGTGAATTTCATTGAAATTCTTCGTGAAAAAGCACTGACTTATCAGCACACACCAATGATGGGACGTACGCACGGGGTACATGCAGAGCCAACAACATTTGGACTGAAAATGGCGTTGTGGCATGAAGAGATGAAACGGAACCTGGAGCGTTTCCGTCATGCAGCAGACAATGTACAATACGGCAAAATCTCAGGCGCAGTAGGAACGTACGCGAACATCGATCCATTTGTTGAAGAGTTTGTCTGCGAGAAGTTGGGTACGAAACCGGCGCCGATCTCCACTCAAACACTGCAACGTGACCGTCACGCGGAGTATATGGCTACACTGGCATTGATCGCAACGTCCCTGGACAAGTTCGCAACAGAGGTACGTGCACTGCAGAAGAGTGAATTCCGTGAAGTGGAAGAAGCTTTTGCTAAAGGTCAAAAAGGATCTTCCGCGATGCCGCACAAGCGTAACCCGATTGGTAGTGAAAACATCTCTGGCTTGTCCCGCGTCATTCGCGGACATATGGTATCGGCATACGAGAACGTAACGCTCTGGCATGAACGCGACATCTCGCACTCTTCTGTAGAACGTATCATTCTGCCGGATGCAACGATGTTGCTGAACTACATGTTGAACCGTTTTGGTAACATCGTGAAGAACCTGACGGTATTCCCTGAGAACATGAAACGCAACATGGAGCGCACCTTCGGCGTGCCATTCTCTGGCCGTGTAATGACGAAGCTGATCGACAAAGGCTTCAGCCGTGAGCAAGCATACGATACCGTTCAACCACGTGCGATGCAAGCATGGGAAGAACAACGTCAGTTCCAGGATATCGTGAAATCCACTCCGGAAATCACGGAAGTACTGAACGAAGAGGAAATCGCAGATGCGTTCAACCCGTCATGGCACTTGAAGCACGTAGACACCATCTTCAAAAAACTAGGTTTGAACGACTAATATATTAAGGCTTTGAATTAGTCTACTCCCTAAAAGTATAGGTTAATTATGTGTTCACGCTGGAACGGAGAAGGCAGAAAAAACCTGAAGAAGCAAAGCGCTCGCCTTTATCACAGGATTTTCCCCTTGAGAAAGGGGATCAGAAAAATCCGGGGATAACAGCGATCGGAAGGTTGTTCTGTATTCGGAGTGGCCCCGCGTGATGAGGGGAATTGGACGTATACTTTACATCTCCTGAAAGAAGGTGAACCCATGGCACTGTCCACTGCGGCAGATCTCGTTAAAGCACCTCTGTTATATAAAGGAAAAGTACGTGAATTGTACGATCTGGGTGAACATTTTCTGATCGTGGTTACCGACCGAATCTCGGCATTTGATTATGTGCTGGACCCGGCAGTTCCCGAGAAAGGAAACGTACTGAACAAGCTCAGCAGTTTCTGGTTTGAACTGACAGGCAGCATGATGGAGAATCACGTGATTCATACCGATGTGAACAAATTGGGTGATCTCGTCACAGACCCAGAATTGCTCAAAGACCGCATCATGGTAACCCGCAAAGCAGAACGCATTGATATTGAATGTGTCGTGCGTGGATACATCACTGGTGGTGGATGGAGACAATACGAGACGAGCGGTGAAGTAAATGGCATTAAACTGCCTGAAGGGCTGCGCAAGAACGCCAAACTCGAAGTTCCCATTTTCACCCCGGCAGCCAAAAATGATGTAGGGCATGACGAGGACATTTCGATGGATCGCATGAAAGAACTGGTGGGCGACGGACTTGCAATGGAGCTTCAGGAAAAAAGCCTGCGCCTGTACGAATTCGCTCGTGATTACTGTGATCAGCGTGGCATCATTCTGGCAGACTGCAAATTCGAGTTCGGCATTGTGGATGGCAAGGTCATCCTGATTGACGAAATCTTCACCCCAGATGCTTCACGCTTCTGGGCCAAAGAGAATTATGAACTCGACATCGAGATCGATAGCATGGATAAAGAACCAGTACGCACCTATCTCGCCGGAACGGATTGGGATAAGAACAGCAAACCTGATCCGCTCCCACAATCGGTAGTTGAAGCAACAACCGCCAGATACGTCGATATTTATAACCGTCTAACGGCACAATAAATTTAATTGTTTTCACGTAATGGTCAGTCTCGACCATTACACACCGTGCAACGTAAAAGGTTTAGGCCTTTAAAAAACATCGCATGGACTAGCGTAGGGGCGGAATTGTTCTTAAAGGAGCGATAGCGTTCGCCTTTGTCCCCGGGTTTTGACCGCAGAGCGGGCCAAAACAATCCAAAAAACCTGGGGACAACAAGCGACCGAAAAGAACAATCCGCCCCGGAGCAAGCACTAGACCATTACACACCGTGAGACGTAAAAGGTTTAGGCCTTTAAAAAACGTCGCATGGACTAGCGTAGGGGCGGAATTGTTCTTAAAGGAGCGATAGCGTTCGCCTTTGTCCCCGGGTTTTGACCGCACAGCGGGCCAAAACAATCAAAAAAAACCTGGGGACAACAAGCGACCGGAAAGAACAACTCGCCTGGGAGCAAGCACTAGACCATTACCCACCGTGCAACGTAAAAGGTTTAAGCCTTTAAAAAACATCGCATGGACTAGCGTAGGGGCGGAATTGTTCTTAAAGGAGCGAAGCGTTCGCCTTTGTCCCTGGGTTTTGACCGCAGAGCGGGCTAAAACAATCCAAAAAACCTGGGGACAACCAGCGACCGGAAAGAATAATCCGTCCCGGAGCAAGATCCAAAATTTACTTTTTTAACAGCATAAAGCATTTATCCCGTTCATTACTGAGGAGGAACATAAGGATCATGATCAAAGCAACCGTATATGTCACTATTAAGCAAAGCGTACTCGACCCGCAAGGCGTAGCTGTTCAAGGAGCCCTGCATTCCATGGGATTCAACGAAGTGGAAAGTGTACGGATCGGTAAAGTCATGGAACTCAACCTGGATACAACAGATCGTGCGGAAGCGGAGAAACGATTGAAAGTCATGTGTGAAAAGCTGCTGGCCAACACCGTTGTTGAAGATTACCGCTACGAATTGGAGGGTTAATCTCATGAAATTTGCAGTTCTTGTGTTCCCTGGCTCCAACTGCGACATCGACTGTTACAAGGCAGTGGAAGATGCGATTGGACAAGAGGTTGATTATGTATGGCACACGGCTACAGATCTTTCGGCTTATGATTGTATTTTGGTTCCGGGTGGTTTTTCTTACGGGGACTACCTGCGTTGCGGAGCGATTTCTCGCTTTGCACCGGTAATGAACGAGGTAGCGAAAGCTGCTGAACAAGGTAAATATATTTTGGGCATTTGCAACGGATTCCAGATCCTGACGGAAGCGGGATTGCTTCCAGGTGCATTGATTCGTAATACTTCCCTGAAATTCCGTTGTCACGATACGGTATTGAAAGTGGCAAACGCAGATACACCATTTACACGTGACTATGCACCGGGCGAAGAGATTGTCATCCCAATTGCTCACGGTGAAGGTAACTATTATTGCGACGAGGAGACGCTCGCGAGTCTGCAAGCGAACAACCAGATCGTATTTACGTATGGTACCAACCCGAATGGTTCCCTGGGTGATATCGCGGGAATCTGCAACGAGGGTGGAAACGTAGTCGGCATGATGCCGCACCCAGAGCGTGCAGTGGATTCACTGTTTGGTTCGGAAGACGGCAAACGTATGTTTACATCTATTTTGAAAGCATGGAGGGATCGGCATGACGCAGCAGCTATCCGCTAAGGAACCGACAGCAGAACAGGTCGCAGAACATAAACTTTACGCACAGATGGGCGTGTCTGACAGCGAGTATGAGCTGATCTGTGAGTTCATGGGCCGCAAGCCAAATTACACGGAAATCGGTGTATTCAGTGTCATGTGGTCTGAGCACTGCGCATACAAAAACTCCAAGCCGCTCTTGCGTCGTTTCCCGACAAGTGGCCCTCGTGTCCTGATGGGACCAGGTGAAGGTGCCGGAATCGTGGATATCGGTGACAACCAGGCCGTTGTATTCAAAATTGAAAGCCATAACCACCCTTCCGCAGTAGAGCCTTATCAAGGCGCGGCAACAGGTGTGGGCGGCATTATCCGTGATATTTTCTCCATGGGCGCAAGACCGGTAGCACTTCTGAACTCTCTTCGTTTCGGTAAGTTGGAGAGCGATCGTGTTAAATATTTGTTTGAGCATATTGTAGCAGGTATTGCGGGATATGGTAACTGTATCGGTATTCCTACCGTTGCAGGTGAAGTGATGTTTGACGAGAGCTACGAAGGCAATCCGCTGGTTAACGCCATGTGTGTGGGTCTGATTGATCATGACAAGATTCAGCGCGGTGTAGCCAAAGGTGTAGGTAACCCGGTGTATTACGTGGGCCCACCAACAGGTCGTGACGGTATCCACGGTGCAACGTTTGCATCCGTTGAGCTGACAGAAGAATCCGAGTCCCAACGGACAGCGGTTCAGGTTGGTGATCCGTTCATGGAGAAACTGGTCATGGAATCCTGTCTGGAATTGATCGACACGGGAATTGTGCTCGGAATTCAGGATATGGGCGCTGCGGGTCTGACATGCTCAAGTGCAGAGATGGCAAGTAAAGCGGGTAACGGTCTGGAATTGTATCTGGATCAGGTGCCACAACGTGAAGAAGGTATGACACCTTACGAGATGATGTTGTCCGAGTCCCAGGAACGCATGTTGTTCGTCGTTGAGCCCAAGGATGAGGCGCAGGCGATGGAAATCTTTGAACGTTGGGGTGTCATCTGTGCCAAAGTTGGTAAAGTTACAGACGATGGTCGTCTGAAACTGATTCACCACGGCGAAGTGGTTGGCGATATGCCAGTAACAGCACTAGTTGACGAGTGCCCAGTGTATGACAAACCATCTTCTGTGCCTGCGTACTATGAGCAAAGTGCTTCCATCGACACGCTTCGTTACGACGAAGTGTCGGATCTCGGCGGAGCGCTGAAACAAGTACTGGCTTCGCCAACGGTTGCAAGTAAGAAATGGGTTTATGATCAATATGATTACATGGTGCGTACAAGCACTGCCGTTCGTCCAGGTTCGGATGCAGCCGTAGTTACCATTCGTGGAACACGCAAAGGTCTTGCGATGACAACGGACTGTAATGGACGTTATGTATACCTTGATCCTGAAGTTGGCGGACGGATTGCCGTGAGTGAAGCTGCGCGTAACATTGTATGTTCTGGTGCAGAGCCCCTGGCAATTACGGACAACCTGAACTTCGGTAACCCGGAGAAGCCGGATATTTTCTGGCAAATGGAGAAAGCGGTAGATGGTATGGCAGAAGCTTGCCGTGTGCTGGATACGCCGGTCATCGGTGGTAACGTAAGTCTGTACAATGAAAACGCCAAAGGCTCCATCTATCCAACGCCAGTGGTCGGTATGGTAGGTCTCGTTCATGATACGGATCATATCACGACACAAGCTTTCAAATCCGAAGGAGATGTCATCATTCTCCTCGGTGAAACCAAAGCTGAACTCGGCGGCAGCGAGCTGCAATACGCCGTTCATGGTCAGACGGAAGGCCGTCCGCCAGAACTGAACTTGCAAACGGAAAAAGCGTTGCTCAGCACGGTGCTTGAAGCTATTCAATCCGGTCTCGTTCGCTCGGCACATGACTTGTCTGAAGGTGGCCTGGCTGTAGCACTCGCAGAATCTTGTATCAGCGGTAACGTAGGCGCACAGGTGAATGTGGAGACTGCACTGCGTGCAGATCACGCCCTGTTCAGTGAGAGCCAATCCCGTATCTTGTTGTCGGCTACGCCAGAGCAAGCGGGTAAACTTGAAGCATTTGTACGTGAGCGTGGTGTACCTGTAGCTGTGATTGGACGTGTAGAAGGAAGTAACCTGACGATTGAACTGAACGGAACATCAGCCGTGAGCGAACCTGTAGGAGGTTTGGCTCAGGTCTGGGAGGATGCGATTCCATGTCTCATGAACTGATGACAGGACCGTTGTGGACAGGCGATTATTATAATGAAGGGTCCGGCAAGGAAGGACTCGACAAATTGAAGGAAGAATGCGGCGTGTTCGGGGTGTTCAGACACCCTGACGCGGCTTCACTCTCCTATTATGGACTGCATGCGCTACAACATCGGGGAGAAGAAAGTGCGGGCATGTGTGTGAGTGATGGCAGCCAGTTTAACTATCATCGTGGCATGGGTCTGGTGAAAGAAGTATTCACCAAAGATCTGATGCAGACGTTAACCGGGGATATTTCCATTGGACATGTCCGGTATTCAACAAGCGGTGACAGTAAACTGACGAACGCACAGCCACTGGTATTTAAATACCGTGATGGCGATCTGGCAGTAGCGACCAACGGTAACATTGTAAATGCACCAACGATCCGGCGTGAGCTGGAGCAGAGCGGTTCCATTTTCCAAACAACAAGTGATACCGAGGTTATTGCGCATCTGATTGCACGTTCCTCCAAAGGGCTTGTGGAAGCGGCCAAAGAGGCATTCCAGCGCATTGTCGGCGGTTATGCGTTTCTGATCATGACCAACGACAAGTTGCTCGTGGCTTCCGATCCACACGGACTACGTCCGCTGACGATGGGTAAGCTGGGAGATGCGTATCTGTTTGCATCCGAGACTTGTGCACTGGAAACAATCGGTGCAGAGTTAATTCGTGATATTGAACCCGGTGAACTGCTTGTGCTGGATGCAGATGGTCTGCACGAAGATCGCTTCGATCATCACAAGCACCGGAAGGCTTTATGCGCGATGGAATATATATATTTTGCTCGTCCAGATAGTGATATGAACGGTGCGAACCAACATGCTGCCCGTAAACGGATGGGAAGCCGGATGGCGATTGAGTCGTTTGTAGATGCGGACTTGGTTACGGGGGTACCAGATTCCAGTATCTCAGCGGCCATTGGTTATGCGGAGCAAACGGGTATTCCGTATGAGATGGGTATGATCAAGAACAAATACACCGGACGTACGTTTATCCAACCAAGCCAGGAATTGCGGGAGCAGGGCGTGAAGATGAAGCTGAGCGCTGTGCGTCGTGTTGTCGAAGGCAAACGTGTGGTCATGATTGACGACTCGATTGTACGGGGAACGACCTCCCGGCGGATCGTGAACATGCTGCGTGATGCAGGAGCAACGGAAGTTCATGTACGCATTACATCGCCACCTTTCAAAAACCCTTGTTTCTATGGCATCGATACACCGGACAGCCGCGAATTGATCGCTTCACAGCTGTCGGTGGAAGAGATCTGCCGTGAAATTAATGCGGATTCTCTGTCGTTCCTCAGTCCGGATGGACTGATTGCATCCATTCAGGGAGATAATCAGGATGATCCCAAGGGCGGGCTTTGCCTTGCATGTTTTGATAATGATTACCCAACCCGCCTCGACTTTGGCGGCGAAGAAAAATTCGGCTGCAGCTGTTAATCCATGCAGATGAGAAAGAGTTATAACGAAGGCGATATATTCCTGATTCCTATGAAGGACGGCCGATTTGCGGTATGCCAGGTGGTATGCGCACTTAAAGGCCGTTTCAAAAAGGCATTTTCGTTCGGCGTGATGAGCATTCAGCGTGACGAAACCGTAAGTTTGGAAGATGGCGAATTTCTCTTCTATTCCTTTGGAAAGCGTAGAAGCAACATCATATTTACTTCTCCGGCCAATATCCGAAACGGATCGTGGAGGATCGTGGGTAACACACCTTTGACGCCCGAAAAGGAAAAGCTGAAAGTGTTTCAGTGTGCCGGACATTTATACTGCGGTGATGAGTACATTCGTAACCTCCCGATAGAAGAGTATAGTCAGTTTAATACGCTCGGCGTAGCCGGATTTGAATTGGTACAAAACCATCTGTTAGAGATGGAGCAAGGATAGGTAGGTTGGACTTAACATTGACACGATAAAATCTGGAGATAACGGCAATCGAAAGGTTGTCCAGCCATCGAAGGGGTACGTGTTAATACGCTGGTTCAATTTTTAGAAGATATGAAGGGTGTGATGGTTGTGTCCGAAGCATATAAAAAGGCCGGCGTCGATATCGCGGCAGGTAATGAAGCGGTTGAACGGATGAAAAAACACGTGAAGCGTACCTTCCGTCCGGAAGTGATGACAGATCTGGGTGGATTCGGTGCCCTGTTCGGTTTGAACAAAGATAAATACGATGAGCCAGTGCTTGTATCCGGTACGGATGGCGTAGGCACCAAGCTGAAGATTGCATTTGCGATGGATCGTCATGACACGATCGGAATCGACGCGGTAGCCATGTGTGTGAACGACATTGTGGTACAGGGTGCAGAACCACTCTTCTTCCTTGACTATCTGGCTTGTGACAAAGTTATCCCTGAGAAGATCGAAGCTATTGTTGCGGGTATCGCTGAAGGCTGTCATCAATCGGGTTGTGCGCTGATTGGTGGCGAGACGGCAGAGATGCCGGGCATGTACAGTGAAGGCGAATACGATATTGCCGGATTCACGGTAGGCATCGTGGACAAAGCGAAGATCATCAACGGCACAACCATCGCCCCTGGCGACACTGTGATTGGATTGGCCTCTAGCGGTGTACACAGTAACGGATTCTCGCTGGTACGCAGACTTTTGTTGGAAGATGCGGGACTTGATCTGCATGATGAAGTAGCGGAACTGGGCGGTAAGCTGGGGGATTCCCTGCTGGAACCTACGAAGATCTATGTTAAACCCCTGTTGTCCCTGCTGGAAAAGGTAAAAGTAAAAGGCATGGCACACATTACAGGTGGTGGCTTCATCGAGAATATCCCACGTATGTTGCCGAGCAACGTGAATGTGGATATTAACTACGGCTCTTGGCCGATCCTGCCGATTTTCAACCTGTTACAGGAAAAAGGATCTGTCTCGAACCGTGACATGTTCACCACCTTTAACATGGGTGTTGGGCTTGTACTGGTCGTTAATGAAGCAGATGCAACGGAAGCACTGCAACAACTGAAAGCATCTGGTGAAGAAGCGTACATCATTGGACGTGTTACTGAAGGAGACGCGCGAGTAACCTTCACGGGAGCGGATGTTTAATGGCGAACTACCGCATAGCTGTATTTGCCTCGGGTGAAGGGACTAACTTTCAGTCATTGGTCGATGCAGTACGGAACGGTGGGCTGAATGCATCCGTAGATCTGCTCGTGTGTGATAAACCGTCTGCACGTGTTGTGCAGCGGGCACAGGATGCAGGCGTGGATTGTCATCTGTTTACTCCGAAAAATTATGCTTCCCGTGAAGCCTATGAGGCTGAGATCGTGGAAGTGCTAGAATCCAAAGAGATCGACTTGGTCGTTCTTGCCGGATATATGAGATTGTTGACTTCGGTTGTGGTGGATCGTTACGCAGGGCGGTTGATTAACATTCATCCGTCCTTACTGCCGGCGTTTGCAGGCAAGGATGCGATTGGACAAGCACTTGAGTATGGTGTGAAAGTGACTGGTGTGACTGTGCATTTCGTAGACGGAGGTATGGATACTGGCCCGATTATTGCCCAGCATCCGGTTCCCATTCTGCCAGAGGATACGCCTGAAACGATCAGCAAAGCCATTCATGCAGCCGAACAGCAGCTATATCCTGAAGTGGTATCTTGGTTCGCTCAAGGGCTGGTTCAATTGGATGGGCGTCACGTCACTGTTAACAAACCGGTTTGATATAGTTCTAAACTGGTTCACACAATAACGTAGAGGACAGAAATAAGCTGGAGAAGCGGAGCGCTCGCCTTTATTAATGGATTTTTACCATTGAGAAATTGTTCAAAAAAATCTAGGAATAACAGCGATCGAAAGATTGTTCTGAACTCGTAGTGTTTAAGTGTGAAAATCCATTTATAGACTATATAACAGAAGTCGAAAATTGGTACGCATTTTGTGATATTTCTCGGGAAATAAATCGGCTGTGTTTCGTCAGGAAACGCGAAGCCATGGGACATTAAAGGAGGAGCATATTGTGAGTATCAAAAGAGCGCTGGTCAGCGTATGGGATAAAACAGGCATCGTGGACTTTTGCCGCGAGCTGTCACAAATGGGTGTGGAGATTATTTCGACAGGAGGTACAAGCAGCCTATTGTCGAAGGAAGGCGTACCTGTCATCGGAATTTCGGATGTGACCGGATTCCCGGAAATTATGGACGGACGTGTCAAAACATTGCATCCGGCAGTACATGGTGGGTTGCTGGCTGTTCGTGACAGCGAAGAGCATAAGCGCCAGATGGAAGAGAACGGACTGGATTATATCGACCTCGTTGTCGTGAACCTGTATCCCTTCCAAGATACTATCGCCAAGCCGGACGTAACATACGAAGACGCGATCGAGAACATTGATATCGGTGGTCCTACCATGCTTCGTTCTGCTGCCAAAAACCATGCTTTTGTTAGTGTCGTTGTTGACACAGCAGATTATGGGCAGGTGCTTGAAGAAGTTCGCAGCAATGGAGATACCACTCTCGAAACACGCAAACGGCTTGCGGCAAAAGTGTTCCGCCATACAGCGGCTTACGATGCAGTTATTTCTGACTATCTCTCCAACCTGAATGGTGATCCACTGCCAGAGCGTCTGACGGTTACTTACGAAAAACTCCAGGATTTGCGTTACGGCGAAAATCCACACCAGCAGGCGGCATTCTACCGCAAACCGCTGGCTGCTCAAGATACGTTGACAACAGCCGAGCAATTGCATGGCAAAGAGTTGTCTTACAATAACATCAACGATGCAAACGCAGCATTGCAGATTGTAAAAGAATTTGAAGAGCCTGCGGTTGTCGCGGTTAAACATATGAACCCATGCGGCGTAGGCATTGGCGCAAGTATCTATGAAGCTTACAGCAAGGCATATGCTGCAGATCCAACGTCCATCTTTGGTGGAATTGTGGCAGCCAACCGCATTATAGATAGCGATACAGCGGGCAAATTGAGCGAGATTTTCCTGGAAATCGTGCTTGCTCCTGACTTTACGCAAGAGGCACTCGATATCCTGACGAAGAAGAAAAACATTCGTTTGCTCAAAACGGGTGAACTGAACGCTGCTCGTAAACGGGAGAGCCAATTCGTGGTAACTTCCATCGACGGTGGTATGATCGTACAACAGTCCGATGTACATTCCATCGAAGCGAGCGAACTGAACGTGGTAACGGATCGTGCACCATCGGAAGAAGAACTGAAACAGCTGTTGTTTGGCTGGAAAGTAGTTAAACACGTGAAATCCAACGCGATTGTACTAGCTTCGAATGACATGACAGTAGGTGTGGGCGCTGGACAAATGAATCGTGTGGGTGCAGCCAAAATTGCGATTGAGCAAGCTGGCGAGCAAGCAAAAGGCGCTATTCTGGCATCAGATGCATTCTTCCCAATGGGGGATACGCTGGAACTGGCAGCAAAAGCCGGCATTACAGCGGTAATTCAACCTGGCGGTTCGATCAAAGATGAAGAATCCATCAAAGTAGCCAATGAATACGGAATTGCCATGGTCTTCACAGGCGTTCGTCACTTCAAACACTAGAGCGTAAAAGGTTCAAATAAGGGGTGTCGCCAGTCATACTTATGACTTATGGTACACCCCCTATTTTTTAGGTTGTTCAATACGCAGTAGCGTAACAAATACTGTTATGCACGGAGGGGGAACAGAGCGAATGGATATTCTGGTAGTAGGCGGCGGTGGCCGGGAGCACGCAATCATCTGGGCGCTGGCGAAGAGTCCAAAGGTAGGCAAGATTCACTGTGCACCGGGAAATGCAGGTATTGCTCAGCTCGCTGAGTGTCATGCGATTGCGGTGAATGAATTCGATCAACTAACGGCTCTTGCTGTAGAGCTTCAAGTAGGATTAGTGGTTATTGGTCCGGATGATCCGCTGGCGGATGGGATCGTGGATGCATTTGACTCCACTGGTATTCCGGTATTCGGACCTCGTCGCAATGCAGCAGAGATCGAGGGAAGTAAAACGTTCATGAAGGATCTGCTGCACAAATACAACATTCCAACGGCAGCCTATGAGAAATTCGATAACTACGAACAGGCTCAAGCATACCTGAATGAACAAACCATTCCGGTTGTCATCAAGGCAGATGGACTGGCAGCGGGCAAAGGTGTGACGGTAGCTTATTCCCGTGCTGAGGCTGATCAGGCACTTCGCAGCATCATGGTGGATAAAGTGTTTGGTGAAGCGGGAGCGAAAGTGATCATCGAGGAATTCCTGGCAGGTCAAGAAATGTCCATTCTGGCCTTTGTTGATGGGGAAACGGTTCGTCCGATGGCCGCAGCACAGGATCACAAACCCGTGTTCGATAATGATCAGGGGCCAAACACAGGCGGTATGGGGACATATTCACCATTGCCACATATCCCGGCTTCCATTATTGAGGAGGCTGTGGAAACGATCATCAAACCAACGGCTAAAGCAATGGTGTCCGAGGGACGTCCATTCCAGGGTGTATTGTTTGCCGGATTGATGATCTCGCCCGATGGTAGACCCAAAACGATTGAGTTCAACGCACGTTTCGGTGATCCGGAAACACAGGTTGTATTGCCGCGTCTGAAGAGTGATTTGTTTGAGATCTTCTGGGCAACTGTCCATGGCAAGCTGGCTGACATTGAGATTGAATGGAGCGATGAAGCTGCTGTATGTGTGGTACTTGCTTCAGGCGGATATCCGGGTCCTTATGCCAAAGGTGTAGTCATTGAAGGACTGGATCATGTGGAAGATGCGGTGGTATTCCACGCAGGTACATCGCGTAATGAAGCAGGAGACTGGGTCACCAACGGTGGACGGATTCTGGGCGTTGTGGGCCTTGGTGCTGATATTGCCGAAGCTAGAAACAAAGCCTATGCACAGGCGGAGCATATCCAATTCGATGGCAAACATCAGCGGACGGATATTGCTGCTAAAGCACTGGTATAGAATGAACAAAGAGTCCGTAAAGATGTGTACCGGAAAGGTATTTGCATCCTGCGGGCTCTTTGCTTCGTATATAGATGTATCTTGTGTAAACGATCGGACTTGTTCATAGGTGAAAGATAGGGGAAAGAGACGAAACAGGATTAAACCTGGATGTTCAGGATGTTTAATGCCCAGAGGTACAGGGTAGTATTTTTAGAAATCGGACTATACTAAACTTGTGAACAATATCACATTATAAGGCCATATTATTCATATTATATAAAGTACGTAACATACATAGAGACTAATTTGTGAACATTATACTGTAACCTTGTTCCAAACCATAACGTGCAACTGGATGGTTGAGAGGGAAACATGGTATACTTTTCGGAAACAGGAATGAGTACGAGGGGAGGTGGATATCTATTGGGTAGGCGATATTGTAAATTGTCCAAATGGCGAATCTAGGTGGAGTTAAGCGAGGAACAATTGACAGCATGAGGGGTAACCCGATTTGAATGAAGAAGTTTCTGCAAGTCATTGACTTCATCTTGAATTCCTGTTTTGTAATTTTACAAGGTCAAAACGTAAGACTTATACAAAAATTATCATTGAAATCGATTTTATATAAGGCAGACGTCGTGTTGAAAGACTAACAGCGGATGAATGGTTAACACAGTTAACGGATCACGCTGTAACTATCTCTGGAGGTGAATCCCTGAGAATCGGGGAAATCATTGGACATAATTACCATATTGAATATCGCTTTACTTATTATCTTGATTGCATTGACTGCATTTTTCGTAGCATCGGAGTTCGCTGTAGTCAAAATTCGTACATCAAGAGTGGATCAACTGGTTGCCGAGGGCAATAAAAAGGCCGTACTCGCCAAAAAAGTTGTCTCGGACCTGGATTATTATCTGTCAGCCTGTCAGCTCGGTATTACAGTCACCGCTCTGGGACTGGGAGCACTCGGAAAACCGACGGTTGAGAGATTGTTATACCCGGTATTCAATTATTTAGATGTGCCTGCTTCAATCTCATCCATTGCCTCATATGCAATTGCCTTTATCCTCGTCACATTCTTGCATGTGGTTGTTGGTGAGATGGCACCCAAAACATTGGCGATTCAGTTTTCGGAAAAACTGACGTTATTGCTCTCGCCGCCTTTATATTGGTTTGGTAAAATCATGTATCCGTTCATCTGGGCACTTAATGGAGCCTCACGTGTTATTCTGCGGGGATTCGGTGTGAAGCCTGCCGAACATGATCAAGCCTACTCGGAAGACGAGATCAAGATCATCATGAACCAGAGTTATGAAGGTGACGAGAACAACAAGACCAAGCTTTCTTATCTGGAAAATGTATTTGTATTCGACGAACGTGATGCCAAAGACATCATGGTACCACGTACGGAACTGGTGACATTAGATCAGGATATGACCTATGACGATATTATTCCTATATTGGATGAACATAACTATTCACGTTACCCTGTCATCGAGGATGGGGACAAGGACCGCATTATCGGCGTCGTGAATGTGAAGAAGATTTTGCCGGATATGGTTGCTGCAAGATCGTATCAACTGAGCGAGTTCGTTCGCGAGATCCCATTCGTTTCTGAAGTTACACGTATCCAGGATGCGATGATTAAAATGCAGCAGGAACGTGTACACATGGCCGTGGTTGTGGATGAATACGGCGGTACTTCGGGAATCATTACGATGGAGGATATTCTGGAGGAGCTGGTCGGTGAGATTCGTGATGAATTCGATGCCGATGAGGTGGCTGATATTCAGGAGACCGGAGAGAATCAATATCTCATTAATGGTCGGGTCCTTTTGGATGAAGTGGAGCGGCAGTTCGGGCTTAGCTTTGAAGGAAATGAAGAGATGGATACCGTAGCCGGATGGATTCAGTACCAGAAGGGTGTGGGTGTGGAAAAAGGCGACACGGTAGAACACGGTGATTATGTCTGGACCGTTGTGGACGCCGAGAACTATCACATCAAGCAAGTTCTTCTGGAACGAGTGAACGGCGCTGAAGTTGAGGAAGGTGCAAGCGATCTGGCGTGATCTTACCCGGAAATTTTTAAAATTTAAATGTTTTTGCGATAACGGAGAGGACAGAATAGACTGAAGAAGCGAAGCGTCCGCCTTTATCCCCGGATTTTCCCCTTTTATATAAGGATCAAAAAAATCTGGGGATAACAGCGGTCGGAAGGTTATTCTGTCATCGGAGTGGTCTGAGCAACCTTAATATAAATTTTACTTGGAGGTGAATCCCTCAACCTGAGGGAAATCATTGGACGGAATAATAGCCTTGAATTTATTTTTAGTAGCCGTATTTATAGGTCTGACAGCCTTTTTCGTTGGAGCCGAATTTGCAATTCTTAAAGTACGGATGTCCCGAATCGATCAATTGATCTCGGAAGGTAACAAAAAGGCAGTACTGGCCAAAAAAGTGGCACACAACCTGGATTATTATCTGTCGGCATGTCAGTTGGGGATTACCATTACGGCGCTCGTATTGGGAGCCTTGGGTGAACCTACCGTTGAGAAAATGCTGCACCCGCTATTTGAGCGCATGGAAGTGCCGGCGGCATTGTCTACAGTGCTTTCCTATGGTATTGCTCTCGCGATTATTACGTTCCTGCACGTGGTTATTGGTGAATTGGCACCGAAAACACTGGCGATTCAGTTTGCAGAGAGAATGACGCTGCTGCTGGCACCACCACTGTACTGGTTCGGTAAAATCATGAATCCGTTCATCTACGCGCTGAATGGAGCTGCTCGTCTGTTGCTTGGCATATTTGGTGTAAAACCTGCTGGGCATGATACCGTTCACTCGGAAGAAGAACTGAAGCTGATTATGGCACAGAGCTATGAGAGTGGTGAGATCAACCAGACGGAGCTGGACTATCTGAAGAACATTTTTGCTTTTGATGAGCGTTTGCTTCAGGAGATTATGATTCCAAGAGATAAAATCGTTACCTTGAATAAAGAAATGCCGCTTGATCAGATCATTGAGACGCTGAATCGACACGAATACACGAGATATCCTGTTATTGCAAATGGAGATCAGACGCATTTTGTTGGTTTCATCAACACCAAAGAAATGCTGACAAGTGTGGCTGCAGGCCGTGCCTTTAATATGGAGACATTTGTCCATAATACGCCGAGTTTCTCTGAGCGTTCTCCGATCAAGGACGTGCTGATTCAGATGCAGCAAAGCCGTGTACACATTGCAACCGTGAAAAACGAGGCAGGTGTTACGGTAGGTATGGTTACGATGGAGGATATCCTTGAAGAGATTGTCGGAGATATCAAGGATGAATACGAGCACAAAGATTTGGTGAATCCTCCCAAAAGAATGAAATTGGTTTAAGCAGCAGTGTTAAAAAGAAATTACAGCATTAACGAAGTATCTAAGTGAAGCAACGTAATTCTTCTAACGATAAAAGCAGGTTCCCGATGTGATCGGGGCCTGCTTTTTGGTTTACATCTTAATTTTAAAATAAAAGCTTGCATATTGAGGTGTAATGGATTAATATAAATTTAAAGAATCTTAACTTAAAGATAAATAACAAAAGCAATACAATAAATAAAAGAAGCGCATCTAACTTATGATATTACTAAAACCAAGGGAGTGGAGATTATGTTCAGAACTTCAGGCATTCATCACATTACAGCTTTTGTAGACGATGCACAGAAAAACGTTGATTTTTACGCAGGTGTGTTGGGTCTTAGATTGGTAAAAAAAACAATTAACTTTGATGCACCAGACGTGTATCACTTGTATTATGGGAATGAGCAGGGTGCACCGGGCACAATCATCACCTTTTTCCCACAGCAGAATTCAAGAAGAGGTGTTATTGGTTCAGGTCAGACTGGAGTTACCGTATATGCGGTACCTGTAGGAAGCTTGCCTTTCTGGAAAGAACGTCTTACTTCCTTCGACATTCCGTATGAAGATAAAACGAGATTCGGTGAGCAGTACATTCGTTTCTTCGATAAAGGTGGCTTGTTGCTTGAACTGGTTGAGCGCGAAGGTGGTCAGCCAAGCAGCTGGAGTTTCAACGGTGTGACGCCGGAGCATGCCATCAAAGGATTCGGCGGTGCTGTATTGTTCAGCCACGTTCCTGAGAAAACCATGGATGTATTGGTGAGCAAACTCGGTCTGGAGCAGGTCGGCGAAGAAAACGGGCTCCTTCGTCTACAGGCAAGCGGCGATATTGGCCAGATCATTGACATTCAGTCTACAGGCATTCAACGCGGGATTGGCGGAGCCGGAACAGTTCACCATATTGCATGGCGTGCCAAAGACTACACGGAGCATGAGCAGATTCAGCAGGATCTTGAACAGTCCGGGTATCATCCAACACCAGTCATTGACCGTCAATACTTCAACGCTGTGTATTTCCGGGAGCCGGGAGGCATACTGTTCGAATTGGCTACCGATCCTCCGGGATTTGCACGGGATGAACCCGCAGAGAGCATGGGTGAGAAACTGATGTTGCCTGAATGGTATGAACCACAGCGCGAACAGATCGAACAATTGTTGCCACGAATTGAAGTACGTGAATGGAAAGGAGAGTTCAAATCATGACCACAACTAATACAATGAAACATATCTATAAAGCAGGTGCTCAGCCGGATGCGCCAACAATCCTGTTGCTTCATGGCACAGGCGGAACCGAGAACGATCTGATCGGTCTTGCCGAGATGATCGCGCCAGAAGCTGGCATACTTGGGGTGCGAGGTAACGTATCGGAGAACGGGATGCCCCGTTTCTTCCGCCGCTTGGCCGAAGGTATTTTTGATGAAGAAGATCTGATTGCTCGTACGGCAGAGCTGGGATCTTTTGTAGATGCAGCTGCGGTGGAGTATGGTTTCGATCGGTCCAACGTGTATGCACTGGGCTACTCTAACGGTGCCAACATTGCGGCAAGCCTGATCTTCCATCAAGCGGATGTATTCAAAGGTGCAATTCTGCATCATCCAATGGTACCGCTGCGTGGTCTGGAATTGCCAGATCTGAAAGGTCTGCCTGTGTTCATCGGTGCAGGCGAGAACGATCCGATTGTACCAAGACGTGAAACTGAGGAACTTGCTTCGCTGCTCAGTGGTGCAGGTGCCGATGTAAACACGTATTGGGAGCGTCAGGGTCATCAGTTGACTCGTACCGAGGCAGAAGCTGCGGCAGCTTGGTTTAAGACACAGGCGTAAGTTGGGTGTATAGACACACTAGATGGTAAGCTAATTAAAATTAAACAAATTTGCACAAGTCAAAAGAACACCGGTACTTATAAAGTACGGTGTTCTTTTGATTCACTTTTTCTACTGTCTTTGAGAATTTAAAATGAGTGATGGTTTACTATTTATTTGTAGCTACCAGTTACAAAGATGGACTGTGGTGTGAAACCTATATTTGGTATATCTGTAGTGAATTTAAGTTTTTTAACTCCACCGATATCAAATGAAGCTGTCTGTTTTCCGCTGGAAGCATTGACTTCGAATTCTTTAAGTAACACATCACCATCGAATACTTTTAGACTAACTGTATTGTTCATTTTAACGGGAAATACGGAAAGTTCGATTGTTTGGTATTTACCTTCAGGTAGTAGAGTGAATTCTTGATCTATAAAAATTTCTTTGATAACAACTCCTGATTCATAATCTTTGTCTTGTTGCACTGTAAACTGTTTATCTTTTGTTACAAAGGAATCATATTTTACTTCAATTTTCTCGGATGTAATAGGTGTTGTATCTGATTTCTCACCAAGCGTAAGAGTTTGGCTACTACCGTTATAATCTACTGCTACTCCAAGTGCTTCGCCTACTGAACGAACAGGTAGGTATGTCGTATTGTTATATGTAATTGCAGCTAATTTCTTACCATTTTGATCTACGGGACTCCATGCTTTGCCTGAAATGTTGTAATTGATTCCCCAATTCAGATTGGCCGTGATTTTCTCGAGGACAGGTGCTGCTCCGGCGCCGATAGCCATACCTCCAAGAAGTGTAAAACTAGATAACGCAATAATAAACTTTTTCTTCACAAATTCTTCCTCCTAAAGTAAATATATGATTTCATTGTAATTATATTACTTAAGACAGGGTATGACAATGATTTTAATAGTCTTAAAGTAATGGCAATCTGAGTTATTAGTAATATATACCTAATATTATGAGGGTTTGTGTTATGTAAACGGTACGAACCGGGTAAACATTTGAATGTGTTGTAGACAACCTTGTATGCTTGTTTATGTAGCTATGCATCAACATCATGAACTGGAGGGGTTAATGTGGAACGTAACATCAAGGAACTGGTACAGCGGATGACACTGGAGGAGAAAGCGGGTATGTGCTCGGGGCTGGACTTTTGGCATCTGAAAGGGGTGGAGCGTCTTGGCATTCCTTCCATCATGGTGACGGACGGACCTCATGGGCTACGCAAGCAGGATGGCAGTACAGATCATCTCGGTCTGACGTCGAGCGTGCCCGCAACCTGTTTCCCGTCTGCGGCAGGACTGGCTAGTTCATGGGACAAGGATCTGGCGCGTCAGGTCGGAGTAGCCTTGGGTGAGGAATGTCAGGCTGAGGATGTAGCGGTATTGCTTGGGCCGGGTGTGAATATTAAACGTTCCCCACTGGGCGGACGTAATTTTGAATACTTTTCCGAAGATCCGTTGTTATCCACGCAGATGGCTACAGGTCATATTCAGGGTGTACAGAGTCAGGGCGTGGGTACGTCTCTGAAACACTTTGCAGTCAATAATCAGGAAGAACGGCGCATGTCGATTGATGCGGTAGTAGATGAACGGACGCTACGCGAGATTTATCTGGCGAGCTTCGAAGGCGCGGTGAAGGATGGACAGCCGTGGACGGTGATGTGTTCCTACAATAAGGTGAACGGTACGTATGCTGGGGAGAACAAATGGTTGCTGACAGATATCCTGAAAGACGAATGGGGACACGAAGGTCTTGTGGTATCCGACTGGGGCGCGGTCAATGAACGTGCAGACGCCCTTGCAGCAGGACTGGAACTGGAGATGCCAACAAGTGGTGGAATCGGTGAGCGTAAAGTGATCGATGCCGTAGAGAGCGGACAATTGCCGCTGGACAAGCTGGATCGGGCGGTGGAGCGTCTGCTTACGCTGATCTTCAATGCTGTTGAGCAAAAGCAAGAAGGGGCTACATATAACAAGGATGAGCATCACCAACTTGCGCGCAAGGTGGCAGCCGAGAGTATGGTTTTGCTGAAAAATGAAGAAGGTCTCCTGCCGCTGGGACGTGAAGGCGAAGTGGCGTTAATCGGGGCATTTGCGCGTAAACCCCGCTTCCAGGGCGGTGGCAGTTCCCACATTAATCCGACCAAAGTGGATGATATTGTGGAAGAGATGACACGGGTGGCTGGCGAAGGTGTAACCTTCTCTTATGCCCCTGGTTATCGGATTGAAGCGGATGATGTGGATGAGACATTGATGCATGAGGCTGTCCAGGCAGCGCAATCAGCGGATACCGCTGTAGTGTTCGTTGGATTGCCGGATCGTTATGAATCCGAAGGGTATGATCGTTCCCACCTGCGCCTGCCTGACAATCATATCCGGCTGATTGAAGAGATTGCGAAGGTTCAATCACGCGTCGTCGTTGTGCTGAGCAACGGATCTCCAGTGGAGATGCCTTGGCTGCCGAAGGTGCAAGCGGTGCTCGAAGCGTATCTTGGTGGACAGGCGGTTGGTGGAGCGATAGCTGATCTGTTGTACGGAGAGGTGAATCCGTCCGGTAAACTGGCAGAGACATTCCCTGCCAAACTCAGCCATAATCCATCTTATCTGAACTTCCCGGGCGAAGGGGATCGTGTCGATTATCGGGAAGGTATCTTTGTGGGTTACCGCTATTATGACAAAAAAGAGCTGGAGCCCCTGTTCCCGTTTGGTTATGGACTGAGTTATACCACATTTGAATATGCCGACCTGAAGGTAGATCGCACGGAACTGACCGATCAGGATGAGGTGAATGTGCAAGTTCGGGTCACTAATACCGGAGACAGAGCGGGCAAGGAGATTGTACAACTATATGTCAGCGACGTAGAGAGCACAGTTATTCGTCCAGTCAAAGAACTGAAGGCTTTTGCCAAAGTAGCGCTTGAACCGGGAGAGTCAAAAGTAGTGAGCTTTACACTAAACAAGCGTTCATTCGCCTATTACAATGTAGATATGAAGGACTGGCATGTTGAGACTGGAGAGTTCGAGATTCAAGTGGGCAGTTCCTCACGGGACATCCATGTGCAAACACGGGTGAATGTAGAGTCTACAGCGACATTCCTTCCAACCTATACGCGTAACAGCACATTGGGGGATATCCAGCGTGATCCGGCCCATAAAAAGCTGCTCGAACAGGCTTTGCAACAATTCCAGGAAGCCAGCGGGTTCGGTGGCGAGGATGCGGGTGATCATGCAGATATGATGGATGCAATGATGAAATATATGCCACTGCGTGCACTGGTTGCGTTTAGCGGTGGGGCCATGACGGAAGAAGCGATGAACGAGCTTCTGGAGCAGCTGAACAACAAGGATCATGGTATTCGGGGATAAGGGGCAATAGCCTTAAACCGAGTATTCAACCATCCTTGGATTAAGCGAATGTGCAATCCGTGCAGGAACTGCGCACGAAGCAACAAGAAGGTGTATGTGAGGACCAGCCGCATAGTGGCTGGTACAGTTACCCGATCCGATTGTGGATCGGGTTTTCTTTTTGCATAAGGGAAAAGAGGGAGAAAGGAACGGTGGGATAGGGGATAATCCATGCAACGCAACAGAAGGTGATAGAAACGACAGGACGGCTGTAACATTGATGAATCAACATGGTTGTGGTAAAGGATGGAGTATTCTATAATGGAGTAATTGATAATGATTTTCAATTAGATCGGTGAAAGATGATTATGCTTGTAATCAGGAGGGGAATATGAATCCTAACTCTAGCTCACATACGTTTGGCTCAAGTGCGTTTGTTCAGACCCGCGATGGTCGCAAATTACATTATATGTCCAGGGGAACAGGAGAACTTACGGTTGTATTTGAATCCGGCATGGGTGCCTCCAGATCGAACTGGGGATTAGTTGCACCAGCCATTGCTGAGCATGCACGCGCCGTCGTGTATGACAGGGCAGGGGCGGGACGAAGTGATGTAGACGCGGCTCCCCGTAGCCTTGAACGCATTGCAGGGGATCTTGGGGAACTGCTGACTGCGCTGGGTCCGGGGCCTTTCATTCTGGTTGGACATAGCTGGGGAGGTCCGATCGTACGGGCTGCGGCGGCTGCACATCTGTCTCGATTACGTGGCATTATTCTGGTGGACCCATCAGACGAGCATTGCGAAATGTATTTTTCCAAACTTACTAAGATGAGCTTTGCCTTCAATGGTTTCCTTATTCCAATTATGGCACGTACGGGTTTATATAGGTTGCTCGGCAGCAAAGCGGGAAGCATTCAGCCTAACGATGTGGTGGCGGATCACCTCAAGGAAGATTTCACTGTAACAGCAGCCAGCACGATGCTTGCGGAGGGCAAAATATTTCTGAGTGACATGGCAGCGCTGCTGGAACATCCTCCGGCTCTGGGTGATCTGGAAGTCAGCGTGATCTCGGGTACGAAACCGGGTAAGGGAGAGGGGAAAATCAGACCTGCACTCATCACGGCGCATCGCCAGACGGTGAGCAAGCTATCCAATGCAAGATGGATTGGGGCGGATCAATCGGGACATATGGTTATATATACAGACCCTCAGGTCATTATCGATGAAATTGTACGAATGATAAATGATGTAAGCTCAAGCGCAAGAACAGAACAAAAGTGATACAATACAAAGAAAAGCAGTGCGCGACATTGCTAGACCATAAAAGCGGAGTGTGGAGACAACATGAAACCAGTTGAACAAGAACCAACGGGAACCACAAATCCCGGCCGTGCCAGTGTTGGCATGGAAGATATCGTGCGTGCACATCATGTGCTGCGTGAGGTCATTGTAAGAACGCCGTTGCAGCGGGACGCTGTATTGTCGGCCAAATATAACTGTAATGTGTATCTGAAAAGGGAAGACCTTCAAGTGGTGCGCTCGTTCAAAATTCGGGGTGCCTATAATATGATTCGCAGTCTGACACCAGCCGAGATGGAGAAGGGTATTGTCTGTGCAAGTGCGGGCAACCATGCCCAAGGCGTCGCTTTTAGCTGTAATGCCCTTGGAATTAACGGCAAAATCTTCATGCCGAGTACAACCCCGAACCAAAAGGTGAAACAGGTAAGACGTTTTGGTGGTGACAACGTTGAAGTGGTGCTGATCGGGGATACGTATGATGATGCGTATGCTGAAGCGATGCGTGCATGTGACGAACAGGGCATGACGTTCATCCATCCGTTTGATCAACCGAAGATTATTGCAGGTAATGGTACAGTAGCGATGGAAATCATGGAAAGTCTCGATGAGAATGCCGACTATGTGTTCGTGACGATTGGTGGCGGAGGGCTGGCGGCCGGTGTGGGAACCTACATGAAAACCGTGAGTCCGGAGACACGAATCATTGGTGTTGAGCCACTTGGGGCAGCTTCCATGAGTGAGGCGATGTTCCGCAAACAGGTTGTAACGCTGGATGATATTGATAAATTCGTGGATGGCGCAGCGGTGAAGCGAGTTGGCGACCTGACCTATGATATCTGCAGCAGTATACTTGATGACATTGTGAAAGTGCCGGAAGGCAAAGCTTGCACAACCATTCTGGAGCTCTATAATGAAAATGCAATCGTGGTTGAGCCTGCCGGTTCCTTGGCAGTTGCGGCGCTGGAGCAGTATCGTGAGCAAATTGTGGGCAAGACGGTGGTCTGTGTCATTAGTGGCGGGAACAACGATATTGACCGGATGCAGGAGATCAAAGAACGTTCTCTCATCTACGAAGGTCTGAAGTATTATTTCATGGTTAATTTCCCACAGCGTGCGGGAGCTTTACGTGAATTCCTGGAGGAAGTTCTAGGGAAGAATGATGATATCACCCGGTTTGAATATACGAAGAAGCATGATAAGGAAAATGGCCCTGCCCTGGTGGGCATTGAGCTGATGTACAAGGAAGATTACCAACCGCTCATTGAACGTATGAACCGCAAAGGTATCGCCTATACTGAGCTGAACAAAAACCTGAATCTGTTCAACATGTTAATCTGATGAATTATTCAAGAAGGCAGTCAGACATGCAGTCGGAGGTGAAATGAAGTATGCAATCAGATCACCAAGAAACATCTCCTCTAATCAGACCAGGGCGCATAGAAGATGCTGATCAAGTCATTCCATTGTTGGTTCAGGCGATAGGAGATATTGCTTACGCGCTCGCGGGTGAGGCGGATCATGATAAGGCGATGCAGATTTTGCAGGCGTTCTATGTACAGGAAGACAATCGGATTAGCTATCGTCACGTAACGGTGATGGAGCAGGATGGACTTGTGGCGGGAATTCTCGTAGCCTATGATGGCGGTGAAGCGGATCATCTGGACCAGCCGATTCTGAATCGCCCTGGACGAAGTCGGGATGAGAAGTATGCTTTGGTTAAAGAAACCCGCCCGGGTGAGTATTATCTGGATACTCTCTCGGTAAGTGAAGCTTATCAGGGGCAGGGCATCGGCCGGGCACTGATGGCTGCTTTTGAGCAGCAGGGCAGAGATCTGGGTCACTCGCAGGTATCCCTGATTGTAGAACGGGACAACGGCCGTGCGCTAATGCTTTATGAACGGCAGGGATATGTCAAAGACGATGTCATTGTCATCGCAGGACATGAGTATAATCATATGGTCAAGCCACTTCAATAGAGTAAGAAACCAAGAAGAAACCGCTACAGAGAGATCCTGTGGCGGTTTTTTGTCGTAATGAGATGTTGTAACGTAGCCTAAGTATTTAGGCCTCAATGTTAATGTGGCAAGGAACAGATTACTCAATAATTTGCATAATCGCTGACCGGCACATGCTGCTCCAGCCATTTCTCGACTTCAGCCGTTTTCTCATACTTCGATTCTTTCACCACATCCATAAAGGCATCCAGTTTGTCGAGGAATTCGCTATCGACAGATGCAAGACGCTGCAAGACGCCATTGTAACCTCTTTGAGCATTCGCCACCATTTTGTTCGTGTCATAATCAAACAGCGGTGTGTTATTCAGCCCATAAAAAGTATACAGGGTATAACTGTTTAACAGATTATGCACCTGCTTGACCCGATTTGATTTCGGATAGAGTTCCAAAAATTTTTCCTGGCTGAGTGCTCGAAGGAGAATTTCCTGATAGCCAATGATTAGAGCTCCGTCATCCGCAGGCAATTTTTTCGTTTCCTTCGTCATGATACTGATATAGCTTGAGATATCTGCTGTAATATCAGATGAATATTTCACGAATGCCGCATAATTCATTATGGGATAGAGGGAGCCTTCGAGCATGACGAGGCGGTAGCCACTGTCACGGGCTTCTTTTAGCAGTGCACGCAAATCGGAGTCCTGGGTACGCTCCATGAGTTTGGTGAAGCTATCGTTCATCTTGTATGCCTTGATCATCTTGTCCTGAACGTTAGGAACGAGCAGGCGGTCCGTCATGGCACTCAGCGCCATCAGGCGAGCATTCTCCAATTGAAGCACCATCAGGGTGGCGTGATGTTTTGTTACTTTTTTGATATGAGATTCGAGATAAATGTCCGCGGCAGGCAGGCCGTTTTTTTTGTAGAGCATGGATTGAAATGTTTGATATATGGTTGTTGAACTGGCAGTTGTGACTTTGGAATCTGTACTGGAAGGAGCGGCAGAAGCAACTCCGGATAATGGAACGACAGTCGATTGGATCAGCATGAGGACGGCGGTTGCTGTAATGAAGGTACGCATGCCTTTACGTTTGGCAGATTGGAACGATGATGTCATAGATATGAACCTCCCGTAGTTAAGAAAATGATAGGCGTTGTTCACTAGTCACTATACATTAACGCAATTGGGGCAGGATGAGGTTGCGGAATAGTGACAAATTCTTCTGTTATTTTTAACTTTTGGAGGGTGGAAGATAGAGGAAGATTTCTGCGAAAATATTTTTTGTACAACTGGAAACTTTTGAGCTGATCTGAACGTCTTAGTTGTGCACAGGTAAATACAGGAATGAATGAAAAGAACAACGAATCTATTTCGGTGTTAACTACATGCGAGAATGGGGATATGGGATATGAGGAAAGCGGGAGGAACACAAGTGAAGAAGGTAATGTCAGCGCTGGCTGTATCGGCCATGCTGATGTCCGCACTTCCAACGTCGGTTATGGATGCAGCTGCGAGGATCAGCATATATATTAATGATGCAGAGTTATCATCTGCTCAGGCACCTGTGATGAAAGGTGGACGTGTACTGGTTCCGCTGCGGTCGATTTTTGAAGGATTGGATGCGAAGGTACAGTACACAAACAGAACCAAAACGATTGTTGCAACTCGCGACGATCAGGAAGTTACATTGACACTCGGTTCCAAAACGGCATACATCAACGGGGAAGCGATATCGCTGGATGTACCTGCAAACACGATTAAGGGCAACACGATGGTTCCGATTCGTTTTGTCAGTGAAGCTTTTGGAGAGAAAGTATTCTGGAACTCGCGTAATCAGCGTGTAGATATCAAGACAACGGCAACGCCACCAGTGGATGAGACACAATATGCTGCATGGAACATCTATGGTTCGGTATCTGGAAGTAACGGGGATGGTCGTGACCTGACCGTGAGCTTCACACGTCCAACGTCGGAGAAGGCGGTCTCTGCTTACCGGATTATGTTGGTGAAAACACGCGATGTGAATACCTTCACGGAGTCGGCAGCATCGGCCGTACCTTCTGCGAACTATACATCTGTAACACCGAATGGCAGCAACCCGAAACTGACGCTTAATGCACAGACGCGTGACGTAAACGGGGATTTGCTCAATAGCAATGAAACGTATCGCCTGTATGTACTGACTGTTGGTAACAGCAGCAATAATTATAAAAATGCATTGAACTGGTCTTCCCAGGCATTGAAGCTCAATATTGTGAAATCCACAGTACAGGCAGTTACAAGTCTGCGTGCCGCAGATATTAGTGACTATGGGAATGGCCGCGATCTGGAGATCAATTTCACACAGCCGAGCACGACATCGAACATTACGTATTATCGTGCATTTGTTGTTAAAGCGAAGGACTCTTCTGCATTCAATCTGGCTGCAGCGAATAAAGTGTCCAGTGCAAACTCCACGATTATATACAAAGGCAACACCGCTGCGGTCAAAAGCCAGCTGACTTCTTCGACACGGGACACGTCCGGCGAATTGATCAAGAGCGGTACTGCATATGTAGTATACATCTTGTCTGTAAGCACAAATACAACAACAGACAGCAAGCTGTCCGCGGCATCCTCTTCACTTACATTGTCCGTGAACACAGCAACTTCTCCGGTAATTACGCAGGTGAGAGACAACTCGGATTATGGAGATGGTCGTGACATTCAAGTGAGTTTCAACCGTTCATCAGATGAGTCCAAGGTAGCGAACTATCGCGTCTTCGTGGTGCGCAACTCGGTTGCCAGCAGCTTCAATCTGACGACAGCAAGCAATCTGTCCTCCAGTCTGTATTATACGGTGAACAAAACAGGCAACAACATTACAACGACATTGCCTTCATCCATGAAGGATACAAGTGGTTATAACGTAACGAATCTGCAAGATTATCGCATCTACGTAATGGCAGTGGGCAATCAGCAAAATGGATACACCAATGCGCTGTCAGCTTCCTCCACTGTGCTGAGACTTACAACGAACGGTAATGCGGGAGTTATCAGCAACCTGGCTGTTGCGGATATTAGTGACTACGGTGATGGTCGTGATCTGCGGGTTTCGTTCAACAAAGCTGCGGATGAATCCAGAATCTCTGCCTACCGTGTATATGTCGTTCGTTCCGCTAATGTGGGCAGCTTTACGTTGAGCGCAGCTAATGCGTCAAGCAACTACACACAGGTGAACAAAACGGGTGGTAACCTGTCCTTTACGCTTCCGAACTATGCGGTAGACACTAATGGTTACACGATTACCAATAACGTTGCTTATCGGGTATTCGTGCTGTCGGTGAATAACAACGGAAACTCCAGTCAGAATGCGTTGTCTGGTTACTCTTCCCAAATTACGCTGACACAGAACGCGGCTATAACGGCTCCGAGCAATGTGGGTGCAACGGATATTGGTGATAACGGAGATGGCCGTGATTTGCGTGTGACATTTAATAAATCCGCGGATGAGACGAATGTGAATCATTATCGGGTGTTTGTGGTGAAAGCGGGCAGCACGTTTAATCTGAACATAGCGAATGGTGTGAGCAGCGCGTATTACAGAACCGTCAGTAAAACAGGAGTTAATCAGACTGTTACTTTAACAAGTAGCTCAAGAACAGTGGATAACGAACCGATTCGTAATGATGTGGCCTACCAAGTATATGTGATGGCCGTGAATAACAATGCTTCTCTGGCAAATGCATTGTCATCGCCTTCCGTCGCAATCACATTATCCTCGAATGTCACTGTAGCAGCGGTGAGCAAATTAGAAGCGACTGTTAAAGATGCATCGCAAGCCTCAGGCAATGTAACTGATGTAACAGTTACATTTACGAAGCCTAGTACCGATACTGGCATTAAGCGGTATGTGCTAATGGTTGTACCTGCCTCAACGGCATTTGATCTGAATGCGGCCAAAACAACTGCAAATTCAAGTTTTGCAACAGTTGTTAATACTAGTCCTACAGACTTGCCGCTTTCATTGAAGGACAGTAATGGCGTTGATATCAAAGCAGGAGTTTCATACAAGGTATATATACTATCGGAATCATCAGATAGTAAGCGGGAATCCAATTTGGCATCTTCCCCTGTTTTCACGATTAACGCCAAAAAGCAGGCACCAACACCTGTTGAGAAGGTAACGGGTGTAAATGCAACGGTAACTGATAATTCCATCAATGTAAGTTTCACTAAGCCGACTAATGAGGCAGGCATTGCTCGTTACGATGTGTACATTGTTAAAGAAGGGGGCGGTACAGGTACTTCTGGTACAGTTCTAGCCACAGTAATTACGGGTACTGCTCCATGGACAGCAACAGTGGGTATTACAGCTAAGGATTCAGATAATGTAGATTTTGGAGCAGGAAAATACCGGGTTTTGGTAGTCGCAGTGGCGAGTGACACATCGTTAAATACATCCGTCACTTCTGAAGGGACTTTGACCATTCCGCCATCTTCTTCTGGTACTGATCAGGGAGCCGAAAATACAGGTACATCCTCTAATCAGGATACCGATGCAAGTGCCTCTGGTGGTAGTGGTATTTAAGTATCAGCTTGAGATACCTCATAAAACAAATAAATTTTAATACTTGGATGCATAATCTGGATAAGTGACAGAGGTAGTGAAGGGCACGGAATCGATTCTGAAGAAGCGTCAGCGTTCGCCTTTGTCTCCGAATTACTACCTTTTACAGGTTAATCAAGAAATTTGGAGACAACAGCGATCGCAAGAACGATCCGTGACCGGAACGGCCACTCAGAGAAGCGCAATCTATTTTTGGTAAAGTAACATGTTAACTCCCTTTCCAATAGAGAAGGGGAGTTTTTTTATTACCATATTGAAAATCTTGTCGCCAAAAAGGTTCCTTAGACCATTGCTGCAATAGGACAACCCGATAGATAATAGAAGGAATAAGCTAGAAGCCTATGAGCCGAAAGGAATGATGGAATGCTTGCGTTTCGTTTGACGGGCCAGCCGGATTCCCGGTTGCCACTGTACCTGTATTGTGTGGGCACGCAGGAAGCGAAAGTTCTGCATAGACCGGATGGATTTCCGGTGTATCAGTTGTTTTTGTCACGGGGTGGTGAAGGGCAGTTCAGGATTCCGGGAAAAGGGACGTGGACGATGGGAGCAGGGCAGTTATTCATCGTGGAACCCGAGGTTGCGCATGAGTATGTGCCTCATTCCAAATCCAAAGAAGAACTTGGTTATATCGGTATTGGCGGTGCATCTGCTGGATCGGTACTTCATAGCGCAGGTTTGCTTCAGAACGAGCCGTATTCCATCTCCAGTTTTGAATTCATCTGGTCGCGGTTAGCAGATCTCTGGCACGCGCTGGATCAAGGAGCAACGGAGATGTGGAACACATCAACTCTGATCTACCAGCTCATTTTGGATATAGCACAATCAAAAATTGCATCGGATGTCGGTCGTGTGGATATTGGATCATCTATGGTGCAGGAGGAGATAGTAACACGTTCGAATCGGGAGTCCGATATGGGCAAGGATGCACTCGTCCGGGCAGTAGCATTGATGCATACGCATTATCAGGATGACCTGTTATTGAGGCATGTCGCTGACGCAGTGGGTTATTCGGTGCAGCATCTCAATCGATTGTTTCATCATCATTATGGCGTGACAGGACATCAATATATGCAGCGATTGCGGTTGCAGAAGGCTTCGGACTGGTTGAACAAGCATCCAAGTGCAAGCGTGCGAGAGGCGGCAGAGAACATCGGCATGGAAGTGAACTATTTTATCCGGATGTTCAAGCGGGAGTTTGGAGAAACACCAGGCAAAGGAATCAAACATCGGCACCAGCTCCAAATGGAAAAAGACCTCACGAATTCGTAAGGCCCCTTAATCCATGATATAACGTGTTATGCTGTTTTCTTTTGTCCGAATAAGGGCCTTAACGTTGCAAGCCCCACAATGCCGATCACTGCACTCACCCATGGAGCTAGTGCAAATACCGGAAGTTTATCACGGAGCGGATACCCAACAAACAGCACGAGTACCACGACCACGATGTAGATGATGATTCCCCGAATATTGAGCTTAGGTACCTTATTTCTGTCGGCTCCTTCATCGTCTGGACGCTCAGCAAGGCGGCGGAGCATCTCTACCAATGCGATTCCGCCAACGGCGGCTACGATTAAGGAGAATAGGCTGATGTGTTGGAACGCTTCCGTATCTCCGCCAGTCCAACCTACGAATAATCCCGCACATCCTTGGATTAACATGACAAAAGACAACGCCGCCCAAGCGATCATGCCATACCACTTCGGTGTCCGTTTCGCTGGCTCGGCATTCTCCGTTGGCTGTGGTTCTGCAACGTTGGCTTTCTTTTTCGATGAAGCTGATGGACTATTGCCACGGGTTGGAGTGGATGTACCCACCTCAGTGGCAGCCGTCTTCTTCGGTGCTGTATCTGTTATCCCGAGCTGTGCATGGATGTCTTGTTCCAGATCAGGTCCGTATAGCTCGCGTGCGGGTTTGTTATCCCGCTGAGCCTGCACGATTGCTTTTCCTGCGGAGAGAATCCATTCTTCCTGTGTTCTCTCGTCCGCTGGTGCATGACGCGCAATGGTGCTGATCTCGTCATACAATTTCACATGTTCAGGTGTCATACGACTCATCTCGGTTATTTGCCGATTCTGTATTTCTTTCAGTTTCTTATAGGAAATCCCCAATGATTGCTCCCCCTGTCTACACACGTTCTGATCTTCCAGTTATCTGAAGACCCTGACGGTATTTTAGTATACGGGAAGGGCTCTCGTTTCGCAAAGTCATTCCTTATTAAAAAGCTGCTCATGGTTGGCCCAGATGCCCACACAGGCAAGAATGACACAGGTGCATAACAGTACCAGTTTACCGTGATGTTGAATCCATTCCAATAAATGTTCCATGAATTCATTCCTTTCGGCAGAAGGATTCCGAGGCATATGCTGCCAATGATTGTTCGTTTATTTTCCCCCATTCATGTGAAAAAATACCTCAGGCATCACAGATCTAACGATTGTGTGAAGTATGCATAAAGAGCAGCCAATTCCATCACAATAGTAGCATTTCCAACAGAAATCCAAGATTGGAGTGTTGTTATGGACAAACAAACAGATTTGACGCGTAAGCTGCTACTGAACAGCAACTCCCGTGGAGTTGTGGACGAGGTTGTATCCTTTGAGGAGAATCTGGAGGACACGGAGTATGCAGAAGAACTGACAGATGGGAATTTGAGGGGAAGAAGTTTCTGGGACAACAGTGATTCGGGTCATGAGCATGAGTGGAATGGACGGGTGGAGACCCACGAGATGTTCCGCAGAAGCTACGAATAACGATCCTGCAACCCTTGGTTTGAATTCCAAAAAGATAAAAGATATCCGGGCCAGCTGTCATCAGCATGGCTCATTTTTTTGCGCTTATCATCCGATAAAATGAAGACTAGCATTCAACGTAGAAAGGGTTCTTCCTTACGTTGACTTGCAGGTTACGGGATGATAATATATGAATAACATCTTAATACACACTAAACTTATCGGATTATATATATTTAATAAATGAAACATAACAGGCTAAGCGTAGAAAGGGGAAATCGGTATGGAACGTCAGATCAGTATCCGTCATGGACAGGAAGAATTAACAGCCACGATTCACTATCCGGTTGTGAAAGATATCAAGGAGGAGAAGAGTCAGCAGCGCGTACCTTTGGCAGTCATCTGCCACGGTTTCGTGGGTAGTCGGATCGGTGTGGACCGTTTGTTTGTAAAGACTGCCCGTGAGCTGGCTGAAGACGGTTATCTGGTTCTGCGTTTCGATTATATCGGTTGCGGAGAGAGCAGTGGGGAGTATGGAGCGGAGGGACTGGAGTCCATGGTGCTGCAGACACGCTCGGTGCTGGATTACGCGGTGAATTGCAGTGATGTAGATCCTACACGCGTAACGCTGATTGGTCATAGTCTGGGTGGTGCCGTTGCATTACTAACAGCTGTGCGCGACAAACGTGTCAAGAATCTGGTGATGTGGTCCTCCGTGGGTTATCCATTCAATGATATCGTGAAGATTACGGGACGGGAAGTCTACGATGAAGGCGTGAAACTGGGTGCGGCTGATTATCTTGGATACAAATTCACACCTACCTTCTTCGAATCTCTCGCTGAACATCAACCATTCCAGGAAGCAGTCAAGTTTAGTGGTGATGTTCTCGTCATGCATGGCACGTCAGATGAGATTATTCCTGTAGATTACGCATTCCTGTATCAAAAGGTATTCTGGATGCGTCAGGAAGGGCGTTGCGACAAGGAGATCATCTTCCAGGGCGATCATACCTTCTCTTCAGGTAAAGAGCGGGAACAGCTAATTACGCGTACCAGAGAGTGGCTGGGTGAACGTCAGAAGATCGAGCAGGATTGGCAGCACTGGATGATATAAATGGCAGGATTGCAACGGTTTGGGGATGTCAGCTTGGAAAAGCGCCTTCTTAGGGGTAAAATAGAAGAGTAAGCATTCTATCCGTGTCTGGAGGTTGGCAGCAATGACATTACCCGCACTTTTCATTGCGCATGGTTCTCCCGCTCTGGCGGTGGAGAGCAATGACTACACTCACTTCTTGAACCAGCTTGGAGACAGGCTGCCGGCTCCGAAAGCCATTGTCGTATTTACGGCACATTGGGATTGTCCTGAACCGTCCGTGACGATGGATGATACACATCAGACCTTGCATGACTTTTATGGATTTCCTTCTACGATGTATACGATGGAATACCCTGCATCCGGGCAGCCAGATCTGGCGAACGAGATATGTGCTTTGTTCACCCGTAGCAATCTTGCACATCAGCCGATTCGAGGCCGAGGATTGGATCATGGCGTATGGGTACCGTTGCTCCATATGTATCCCGAAGCGAATATCCCTGTGATTGCTGTATCTGTAGACTCGCTGCGTACGCCGCAGGAACAGTATGATATTGGCCGAATGCTGGAACAGCTGCGTCATGATGATGTGCTGATCATTGGCAGCGGTGGAACGGTTCACAATTTACGTATGTTGGGCGATACGGATGAACCGCAGGAGTGGGCGGTGGAATTTGATAACTGGATTGGGGATCGCTTGGAGCAGTGGAACACAAGAGAACTGTTTCAATATGAGAAAAAAGCCCCTCATGCACGTACGGCAGTGCCGTCGTATGGGACAGAACACCTTGCGCCTTTGTTCTACGCGATGGGTACAGCGGATATGTCCCGATCAGCGAAGCGTCTATTCCAGTCTTACCCTTATGGAACGCTCAGTTTGAACTGCTGGCAGTTTGGAGACGGCGTGTAACTTGGAACAGACAACAGCCTGAATATGGTGTCAGAAACCAGTTGGGTACGGATAACATGTGTTAATGTATACCATCACAATATATAAATAAAAGAAGGTTCCTTTAGACCCTTGATGGGCTAAAGGAACCTTTTTTCAATACGAGGACTTATGCATGCAATGGATCTTTATTTGCGAATTTCGAACAATTCACAGTCTGTACGCGAATGATAAGCTAGTTCACTGACACTGGATTGTACAACTACGGTATTGCTGTCAAAACGGATAATAATGCCACCCGAGTCAATCTGGTGATTATCTTTAAAAACTCGAACCTTATACTTCATATTCATGGCTTCCTGGAAGTCTGCATCGGTCTCAAGACGTCGCTGGGTCGGCATATCGTGTACTCCTTTAAAGTTCAACTTTATGTTCATCATAATATGATTTTCTGTGGATGGGCAAGTCAGTCAGGACATTCAGGATATCTTGAAAAGCAAAAAGCCCTGCTCTCCGGGGGATGGAGAGCAGGGCGGCAGCGTTGTTGATTATTGTTTAAGCTGTTTTATGAGTTGGGCTAATCGTTGGTGTGTCTTTTGGGTGATTACCTTTGTTACGAGTGATCAATCCGCGAAGGTAAGGCAGTACCCAGTGATCCAGACCGATTTTACCTGCATTTGCACCAGCAACTACTAGGAAGATTTGCATCAGAACCAGTTGAGCGTTCGTGCTTACTGTACCCGAGAAGAGGAACGCGAAGTTCATCACGAGAGCCATCAGCGCAGCCAGTGTTGTGAAGCATCCGAGAATGAGTCCTACACCTACAAGGAATTCACCAAGCGGAATGATGAAGTCGAACAATCCTGCGTTTGGTACTGCGAATTTCTCAAGGAACGTTCCCCACCATGCTTGAACTGTTGGATTTTCACCCGTTGCTTTACCGACTGCCCCGGCGAGGAACCCGCCAGCTTGGAATCCGCCAGTCAATTTGCCCCATCCGTGAGTCATCCAATCGTAACCGATATACACCCGAAGTACTGTCAAAATCCACATTGCCACTTTGTTTTCTCTAAGCCATTGGTTGAAGCTGAACATATGAACCACTCCTTCATGGAATCTAGTGTGTGTTGTTTTTGTTTTTTCTAAGTGATCACCTTTGATGTCTTTATTGTATAGTCCAAAAGTCGTTTTGTTTGTGATTAAAATCACAATCTAGTTCAAATTTTAAGTAAGGTTTGAGAAGTTCACATTTAGGACATATTTTTCTCGCTATTCACTGTTTCAAATGTGAATTTCACGCTGTATCAAGGCCTTCAGGGCGCAGACAAATCGGATGGGGTGTGATTAAATGGAAAGAAATACGTGAAATGGTTGCCCACATGAGACATATATCACAACTTAGAACCAGGCCATATCGTTCAGGAGGTCCTATATTGAAGCTTTTTAAATGGAACAAAGCAGCATCGGCTGCATCTCTGTTTATCCTCTCATTAAGTCTTGTTGCTTGCCAAAACCAGGAGGCGGCTCAGATGCCACTTCAGCCAGAACCGACACCTGCACCTGTACAAGAAGAACAGACTGTGGAGGAGTCCAACACGTCTCTCTATACAGCACCTCTTACAGGTCTGCCTGTAGATGAAGCGATTACGCGTCGACCACTCGCCGTCATGATTAATAATGCACCAGCGGCTCGGCCACAATCGGGTTTAAGTTCAGCCGATATCATTCTTGAAGTCCTCGCAGAGGGAGGCATTACCCGGTTTATAGCCATCTTCCAGAGTGAAGGCGGTGCTGAGACGGTTGGACCTGTTCGCAGTATACGTCCATATCTGATTGAGCTTGGCGAGAGTTATGATGGGGTGCTTGTTCATGCCGGAGGCAGTCCGGAGGCATATTCCATTTTGCAAAGGCAGCAGAAACAGCATATGGATGAAATCTCGAATGGTGGACCTTACTTCTGGCGTTCCAAGGATCGTAAAGCGCCACACAATCTGTATACTTCAGCGGACAAGTTAAGAGAAGGGGCAGACATCAAGGGTTATAGCCATGAGTTTAAATCTCCCGTATATATCTATAACGAAGAAGGCGCGACTTCCGCAGGAGAGGCAGTGAAGCAATTCGACATCCATTATTTATTGGATAGTTACCGGGTGACGTATGATTATGATGAAGTTAGCGGACGATATATGAGAATGGTGAATGGTAAGGCAGATCAGGATCTGGATAATGGGACTGCACTTGGCGCAGCGAATATCATTGTGGCAGGTGCAGATCACAAGGTGCTCGATAGTGTAGGTCGGTTGTCCGTCAATTTGGAACAGGGCGGGGAAGCCATGTTGTTCCAGAAGGGCAAAATGATTCGTGGGCAGTGGGTGAAGAAACAGGGGGATATTATCCGGTTTGTTCAGGATGGCAGTGAAGTGGCTCTTGTGCCGGGTAAAACCTTTATCAACATTGTTCCCAATCAACCGGAATTCTCCAGTCATGTGAAGCTGGCTGTGCAGCAATGAAGGATGTAATGAAAGAATACAATGAAACAGGTATGCATTTTGTTATCGAAAAGGCGTTATATTGTATCTTAGCGTGAAAAATAGAATCGTGTCGATTCTGTCTTTGGATGTCGAATTGTAAACGCAGTGTAAAATCTTGACTTGAATTTACCATTATTCCAAATAATTAAGATTCATTTCAGATTAATGTGATAAGAATATAAAAAAGGATCACACCTTTTGTACAAACCATGAAACAAATATGATAAGATATCAAAGGTTGTCATTTCATGTTTCATCGGTTATCGGCAATTTTTTCCGTAAAGGGGATAGGGCTATGAAGCTTAAGAAGAAGAAGGATATATTTTTTGAGACACTGGAGAACATGGCAGATACGGTTGTTCAAGCGGCAGATTATTTCTCCCAGCATGTTTCCAACCTTCAGGATGTGACTCTTTTTGCCAATGAAATGAAGAAGTACGAGTCCCAATGTGATGACTATGTGCACACAATCATTACGGAACTCAACAAAACGTTTATCACGCCGATCGAACGCGATGATATTATGGAGCTGACAACAACACTTGATGACGTATTGGACGGACTCGAAGCAACGGCTTCCCGTTTCTATATGTACCAACTGACGGATCCTGACGAATATATCGTGCAATTTGCTGAAATTTTGCGCCAATCGGCTTACGAAATTCAGAAGGCTATTCATTTGCTGTCTCAGAAAAAATTGCTGGCGATTCGTGAGTACACGATTCGATTGAATGATCTGGAAAATCAGGGTGATGAAGTGTTGCGCATGTGTATCAAGAACCTTTTCGCTACCGTTCCTGATCCGATTGAATTGATCAAACGTAAGGAAATTTACGAACGTCTTGAGACAACAACGGATGCTTGTGAACACGTAGCAAATGTGCTCGAATCCATCATCATGCGTAATTCTTAAGGAGCCAGAGAATAATGGAAACAACGATTTGGGTATTAGGTATAGTCGTCTTCCTTGCACTGGCGTTTGACTTCATCAACGGTTTTCACGACACGGCCAATGCCATTGCTACTTCAGTATCGACACGGGCACTAACGCCACGTCGCGCGATCCTTTTGGCAGCGGTAATGAACTTTGTCGGTGCGATGATGTTTACAGGCGTCGCGAAGACGATTGGGGGGAGTGTAACCGACCCCACCACGCTAGATAACGGGATCGAGGTCGTCATAGTCACCTTGATCGCTGCGATTATCTGGAACCTGGTTACATGGTGGTTTGGTATTCCGTCTTCTTCATCACACGCATTGATTGGAGCCCTTGCTGGTGCCGTGCTCGTTGGCGCAGGTTCCGATAAAGTGAAGTGGAGCGGGTTCATTGATATTGTCGGAGGTTTGCTATTATCACCTCTAATCGCATTTGCCATCGGTTATGTGGTCATGACGATTCTCAAATACATTTTTGCCAAACGCAGTCCGCATAACGTGAATAAAGGTTTCCGTACGGTACAGATTTTCACGGCAGCACTGCAAGCTTTCACACATGGTACGAATGATGCACAGAAAGCGATGGGTATTATTACGTTTGCTTTGGTTGCAGCAGGTGTACAAGATCATCTGGAAGTGCCGCTGTGGGTTAAAATCTCAGCAGCAACCGCGATGGCTCTGGGTACATCCATTGGTGGTTGGAAAATCATCAAAACGATGGGTACCAAAATCTTTAAAATTGAACCGATTAACGGTTTTGCCGCCGATCTGTCAGCTGCTTCCGTTATTTTCACAGCAACGTTGCTTCACCTTCCAGTTAGTACAACGCACGCGATCACATCAGCTATTCTGGGTGTGGGTTCCGCAAAACGTTTCTCTGCTGTGAAATGGGGACTTGCTGGACGTATCATTATTACGTGGTTCATTACGATTCCAATTACTGCTGGACTGGCAGGATTGCTGTACTGGATTATTTTCTAAAAAGAGAAGTGATCCCGTACGAATCCGGGGTTACCAGACAAACTGTTCATAACTGTGTGAATATCGGGATATGTGGACAATTATACAACCAAAATCAAGAGACGCCTGTGCATGAACGTGTGGACAGGCTGGATATGTGGATAGCCATCCGTGGAATGATAAACCAAAAGAAGATATTCCTGTGGATACAGGGAACTGTGGATAGGGAAATGAGAGAAGCCAACAGGGTTGGCTTTTTTTGTTGTCGAGTTTGTAGGTGTCTGTGGATATTTGGGGACACGTGGGAGACGTGTCTATGGTTAACGTTGTACAATGATCTAAAGATACAGGACAAGGACGTGGTCTGATTTATGATTCGTACACTCGCCATTACACGAGAACATCAAGTCTCCGTGAACGTACCGCTTACACAGCTGGATCTGAACGATTACGCCTGGGTATGGGCGGATTTTAACCAGCCAACGGAAGAGGAAAGCCGTTTGCTGGATACATATTTTCATTTTCACCCCTTAGCTATTGAGGACTGCCTGCATGTGTTGCAGCGGCCAAAGCTTGATTATTATGAAAATCTGCAGTTTCTTGTACTGCATGCACTGAACCCGTCCACACTGGAAGCCGAGGAGGTTGACTTGTTTCTCGGAGCGAACTTCCTTGTATCCTTTCATCATGGTGTACTGGAGGAAGTGGATGAAGCGTGGGAGCGATTATTGCACCATGCACATGAACGTACGATCTGGGCGCGAGGTCCAGTGGCAGCGGCCTATACGGTGATGGACAAGCTGGTCGATCATTATTTTCCGTCCCTATTTGCCATCGAGGATGAACTGGCTGAACTGGAGAACCGGGGTGGACAAGAGTCCGTTGAAGACCTGATGAATCAGGTGTTTGACTTGCGAAGCCGATTGCTGAAGCTCAGAAGAACGGTCGTACCGATGCGGGATCTGCTCTATCGAGTGGTGAACTCCCAGCATGTGCAGCGAACAGGCGAACATACGGCTTATTTTACCGATATCTATGACCATTTATTGAAGCTGACGGACATGATTGAAGCCGATCGGGAGATGACGGCCGACCTACGCGACAGTTATATTTCCCTGAACTCCAACCGGATGAATCAGATCATGAAGACACTTACGGTGATTACGACTGTATTTATGCCACTCACGCTGATCGCGGGTATTTATGGCATGAACTTTGCCTATATGCCTGAGCTTCAATGGAAGTTTGGGTATGGGGCGGTGCTGCTGTTGATGTTTGTGCTTGGCGGAAGTATGGTGGCCTGGTTTGTGAAGCGCGGATGGTTTAAGTAGAACGTGCTACATTTGGATAGCGGTGAGGGTAGGTAAGAGGAATTGCAGTTAGAATTACATATAAAAAAGGCCACTGGGTCATGATCTCGGGCAGAAATAACTGTAGGGAGATGATGTTTGCCAGGTGGCCTTTCTGATGCTGCTATAGATATGCTAGAAATATTCTATCCACATGTGAATAAGTATTTCTTTGGAGTGAGATGTGTATAACTTACGATTGCTTCCTGTTACTCCATTTCAAGAACAAAAGAAGTTGTTGCTGCCGCTTGACCATTCACTACAATCGTTAGCGTATGTAATCCGGCATAGTATTTTCTCGTTGTAATGATTTTGAACGACTGTTTGGTGGCTACCTTGGTTCTGCCTGTCGGATACATTTTATCAGAGCATTTGAATCGTTTGGGAGCCTGCTTGCCGTTTGCCTTCATATAACCCATCTCATATTCAATTCGCAGCATCTGTGACTCACCACTCTCATTAACAACATCAAATGAAAAATGAAGATCCTCGCCAATGGCAATCGTATCTTGTACAAGCTGAAGCTGCTCAATGTGAATTGAATCCTGCTCGTTATAACCAAAAAGACTTAGTGCTTTGGGATGTCCTTTCTTCAGTAAGGACCTGCTGGCATGCCGGACAATCCAATCTGTGTGGGCATGTTGTCCATACCAGGTGGTGGCCAGATCCAGGACCAGTTCGGGGTGGTCTTTGGAGATGTCATTCAGATGATTGGCAACACTTTTGCGCACATAGAGGGACTCGTCCTGTTTCAATGCGTGCAGAATCGGAAGTACAGGTGTTGGATCAGTGATAAAGTTCTGAAGTTTGGCGCCCCATGGCAAACGTGGCCTACTGCCCTCACTGGCAAGTCTGCGGATATGCTCATTGTGGCTATCTGCCCACGCCATCATATGTTTCATCGTTTGCATGGGATAACGTTCAATAAACGGGCGTACCGCAAACTCGGAGCTGGAATAAGGTGTGAAGAGGGTCAGATACTTCATGGATAATTCGTAATCCTCCGGCTCAAGTCCGTTCACTTCGATAAAATCCGGTACAAACAGATATTCAACACCTCTCATATTCGGAGCCGCTTGTTCGATAATATGTAACGCTTCTTCATAATTATTGGGCAGCACTTCGGTCAACGCTAGTGTGATTCGGCGAATGCGCCCTTTGAATTCCAACTGTTCCCAGCCTTCAGCGAAAACCAATTCATGAAATAGATGTGTATCCAGCTCTGGGTAGAATTGATGCAACAGTTCGCCTGTCCGATCGATTAGTGCGGGCGTGTATTTGTCTTTGAAAAGTTCCATGGTCCGCCTCCTTTAGTTACTATCCAGTATACCTCAAAGTTGCAAAAATAAGAACATAGGTTCCTGGGATTTTATGTGTGTAGTGATGAACGCGGTTAAGGCACCCACCTTCTGTATGGGGGTGCCTGGATGAGTTTAACGTTTGCGACTTTTGGGACGGCGCTTCGTGGAATTGGATTTGCGGCGGACTGGAGTTGTGTTGCGACGACGTGGAGTGCTCGTTTGTTTATTCGTCCGCTTGCGCTTCCGTCTCCGGGGCGGCGTATATTCTTCATAGTCTGCGTCAGCCGCGCTGTTATTACTTTTACCTTTTCCAAAAGGCAGAATGCCCATAACGAGTTTCATCATCGGAGCCATCTGCTGGATGCCGCCGACGACCTTCTGCATTTTGCCTATTCCACTCATGATTCCATCGATACCGCCGAAACGGTCGATCATTCCTTTTAACTCACCGATGTTAGCTAATGAAAAGCCTGAACTGCCAGAAGCAGGTGTCGGTACTGGAGCTGGGGCAACAACCTGTGCTGCACCTCCGTATAAGTTCCCTCCAGCTACACCTTGCCCATAGGGTACGACTGCAGATGCTTCGACTTCACCGAAGCCCGGGTAATGGGGCTCTACTCCAGGGTACATCGGTTGAACCTGAGTTTCATTTAAAGACCGCTGAACCATACCGGGCGGCACATAGGCAGAAGTATGTGCCTGCCGATGTGCATGAGAAGACGGTCGGTGCCCTTGTGCTGGCTGGCGGTGATAATAATGCTGTGGCATGAACGATCACGTTCCTTCTATTGGATTTCGGAATTGCGTTCCACAAGTTTCATGACAGTATACATCATATGCGGTAGTGGAACTCCCTTTTGTTATACTGTATGTCATTCGCGGAGAGACGGCGTAGGCGGGTATCCCGGAAAACGGGATATTTGCGGATTTGGGCGCATGGCATGATGGCAGGTTGTCAAAGAGTAAAATGTAGTTTAGACACAAAATTGTCACAATTTAGCGGGTTAAAATCCTACATAAGTAATCGGATATATACAGGTGAAAACTGGGAAATAGCGGGGTAATTTCATCTGATGTGCGCGAGAGAAGGACAATAGTACCTTTTGTAAGCGGTAACATGTATTTTTATTCTGTAGTGCGTGAAATCGGTAACGCTTGAAATACCAACTCAGTGTGAGTACAATGTAGGTACACAGTAACCGCTAGGGGATGATGATGAAATGCAGCTGAAAAAGCTAAATGATAAAAGCATTGAACAACTATTTGAGGCTATTTTGACGTTAAAAGATATTGAAGAGTGTTATGTTTTCTTTGATGACCTCTGCACAGTAAACGAGATCCAATCCATGTCCCAACGGCTGGAAGTGGCTCGTATGTTGGGTAAAGGCAATACGTATAACCAGATTGAAGCAGAGACAGGTGCGAGCACTGCTACAATCTCACGTGTCAAACGCTGCCTGAATTACGGAAATGATGGTTATAAAATGACGCTGGAACGCCTGGGACGCTAACATGAAGAAGCCGGGCGTACTCATCATCAGTCACGGTTCACAGGAGCAGACCTGGGTGGAATCCGTCGATGACGCGATCTCCCGGTTGAATCTGCCTATTCCATTGCCAGTTGAAGCTGGTTTTCTTGAACTAGTGGAAGGACGCTTAATCCAGGACGGTATCGACCGACTGGAAGCACAAGGCGTAACCGATATTCTGGTCGTACCTCTATTTGTTTCATCCGGGAGTACACATGTGGATGAAATTGAATATGCCATTGGTGCAAAGGAAACACCTGATCGCGAAACGGATCTGGAACCGTTCCATGTCAAGGCTCGGGTTCACTTCGGTTATCCAGTAGATAACGATCCGGATATTGCCGTTATGGTGTGGGATAAGGTCAAGTCACTCTCGCAGCAGCCTGAGCAGGAAACGATTCTGCTGGTGGGACATGGGAGTATTCATGATGGTTTTCGCGAGCGTTGGGAAGCCGGAATCTCTTCTCTTGCAGAGCTTGTGCAGGAAGTTAGTGGTGTAGCCCATACGGATTATGCGTTGTTGAATCCGGAGAGTGTGTATGACAAAGTGAAGTACTGGAGCGAAGAGCGGGGGAACCGGGTTATTGTGGCGCCGCTGTTTTTGAGTGCCGGTTACTTCACGAGGAACGTAATCCCGGACCGATTGAAGGAACTGGATTATGAGTATAGTGGTGAGACGCTGTTGCCTCACCCACTGCTTGGGCAGTGGCTGGAGCGCCAGATCCAGATTTTGTTGGAGAGATGTAATGAGGTTGGGGCTTCTTCTTGAAGTATATCAAAACCACGTCCAAGGACGTGGTTTTTTTGTTTGTTGTAGACCACTCGACCACTCAAACGAGGGCCCAGGTTACCCACTTATGGGAGCGTGCAAATTCAGATGTAGTTCCAGTAGATCTATTAATTGGTCAACGATCTCCTCGGCCGGATAAGGCATGGCATTCATAATCCACCACTCCAGGAGGCCTACAGCAGCGGAAGCAAGAAACTGTATGGTAATCTCTTTTTTCATACCTTCCTGGATGCCACAGGCATCCATCTGATCCTGTACTCCCTGGACCAACAATGTCATCAACTTACTACGGAATGCCGGAATACCTTTTTTGGTTAGAAGTGTAGTATAGGTAGAGGCATACTGTTCCAGATAACGGAAAGTTCTGAGCAGCGCATCCTTGGCCGTAACAGGTGTTGTAGTAGAGCTTTCGATCATGCAGGCATCCAACAACTTTTGCAAATAGGTCTCAATGCATTGATCCAACAGGTCGAACTTGTCAGCGTAATGCAAATAGATGGTTCCTCGGTTTACGTTAGCCCGATCAGCAATATCGTTTATCGTAATTTGCTCGAAATCCTGTTCCTCCAGTAACCCGACAAAAGCTTCGATTATCGCCTTTCGTGTCTTGAGTACTCGTCTGTCCATGGCCCCTCCTATAGGTGGTTTTTCAACAATAAGGAAACATTCGTTGATTATTCAACAAAAGCGGATATTTTAACGATTGAAGCATAGTAGGTGCTTTGTTACTCTTATTTTATCAACAAATGTTGATAAAACAACGATTATTCATAAAATATGAAATTGAGGGATAACCAATGAAAATATTAGTGTATGGTGCGGGGATTCTGGGGAGTCAACTGGCGCACGTCCTGGTACGCGGTGGCAATGATGTCACTGTTCTGGCTAGAGGGAAGCGGGCAGAGGAGCTGGAGAAGGATGGAGTCGTCATCCGGCATATGTTTCAATTCAAAACGACAGTTGATCCGGTTCGGGTCACCAGAACGTTGGAGGTGGATGACCAATATGATCTGATTTTTGTTGTGATGAAATATAATGATTTTCCTTCAATATTACCTATTCTGGCAGACAATCAGAGCAGCAATATTGTAATCGTAGGTAACAACGCAGATGCACGAAGCATGCAAAACTTTTTGGAGGCAAACAGCAAGGTGGCAAAACAGATCGCGTTTGGATTCCACGTAAGTGGAGGGAAGCGTGAAAAAGATCGCATGTTATCGATCGGTGGAGGCAGCGGACAAATGGTGATTGGCAGTCTGGACGGTGATATCAAATTTAAACCTTTGCTGGATCAAGCTTTCCAACATGTGAAATACAAGTTGAATGTTCTAAGAGATATTGATGCCTGGTTGAAAAGCCATATTGTGCCCATTCTGATGCTGAATGCAGTGAGCTTTAATGAGAAGTTTGAGTTGATCAAGTTGGACGGGAACAGAAAGCAAATTCATCATATGATTAGGGCGATGGATGAGGGCTTCAGCGTACTTGAGGCAATGGGCATAACGATTATACCGGAGATTCAGGCTAAAATGATTCGTAAGCATCAACGGACGTTGTACCTTCTGTTGAAGATCTACAGTGTGCTTCCAATCCATAAGCTGATTGCGGGTTCTTTTGGAGAGATTGAGGCACTAAATAATGTATTTAACGATTGGAAAAAGACAACAGGCACCCCGACACCCCATTGGGACGTGCTGAAAAGAGATTTTACTCCCCTTAAATAAAGTGTACTCTTGCTCATTAACCCAATACCGACTACAATAAAACCAACTAATAAAATAGGAATAAGGTGATATTTTGATGCGGGAAGTGCCCATGCGCTATGTGAAAGCGAATCAGGTCGGTATTGTGTTGTTTGTTTTACTTTCTTTTGTGTTCAATCCACTTGTAGTTCTGGGCGCGCTGTGGAGCATTCAGGTGGTTGGTCTGGCTTCCGGTGGCAAGCTTAATCTGTTTGTGCAAATTGGGAAAGTTGTGTTAACCGATAAAGGGACAGAAACGCAGGCGGTGGAGCTGCAGCGATTCAATAATATTCTGGCTGTGCTCTTCCTGTCTCTGGCGATCATTTCATTTTCACTCGGCTGGACGGTCGCAGGTTATCTATTTGCTGTGATGCTTCTTGCAGCTGCAAGTGCCGCCCTGGTGGGCTATTGTGTGGGCTGCACCGTATACTTCTGGTACAAACAATTGCGAGCAGGCAGAAAAATTGGATTTTGAGGTGGCCGAAGTGAGACGAAGATACGATGACGAGAACGCCCGATACTTCGAGTAAAGAGAGCTATACTCCGAGGAGTTTTCTTGCGGCAAGTATCAGCTGAACCTATAGCGATCGTGATACGATCACTTCATCATGAAATCCCCTTCAAGTGAACCGTTCACTTGAAGGGGATTTTTTTACTTAAACCAAGCCTTGTTCAGATTGTTCGTGAAATTGTTATCGTTAAAAGGTACGTTGGCGCTGCCAAAGTCCGTAGTATTAAGCGCATTTCGTGCCGCAGAAGTCAGGTCGTCCCATCCGATTAAAGGTTGTGTTCCCCCAACAGTGTTAGTAACACCAAGTTCATGGTTTAGCGGCCAGGTGCTATTATAGGAAATTAACGGATGGTTACCTTGTGTATTGGTATTGCTCGGTGAGACGTTGGTGAACTGGCCGTGACCGGAATACGCGATGGAGAGGATCTGGGGGTTGGCCACTGCTGGATTATCCACCCACACGACGATGCCTTCCCAATCATGACGATGGCCGAGTCCGGGGGAAGGGGAGTCTTTGGGGAAATACCACGAATACATGATAGCCCACACCCCATTATGCCATGCCGAGCGTGAGTAGATCTGCCCTGTACTTGAGCTACAGTTTCCATTCGATGACCCGGACGTATTCAAGCCAGCACTGGTATTGCCCTGTTGATCCACTGCGGGGAAAGGTACACAACCATGATAGACTTTGAGAAAAGGCTGAAAACGCTTGGCTGCTTGTTGTGTCACGGTAACGGGTGAGAGTTCCTGAAATCCGACAACCTGATCATGATTAATCTCCGCTGCTTCAACAACGGTGACCCAAGGGACACATGCCATAAGAAAGGCTAGGAGCATTAACACAATTTTTTTCATTCCTAATTCTCCTTCGCTGATAAGGTGTGATGCTGGGGGAGGGTGCACTAAGACTATAGTGTAAAAAGGTTTATATTATTTATCTTTTTATCTTAAGATTTGTAAATTTGTAGTATATCCATGTCATAATCAGATGAAGGTATCGAAACCGAAGACTAATTCCTGTGCAAGCGGGCAGAATGGTTGAATAATGAGACTATTTTACATAAAAGGCAGTGGGAAAGATTCAGGACTGGTGCAGGATGTTTATTGGGTATTAGATGGATTAGTGGGTACATATATGAAAAAATATACTTATAGATTATAGGCTAGGACATCTTTACATTTGATGATATGATAGGAGTTAAAGGCTTTGGAATGAGACGGAATTCCTGATGCATAGATATAGGTAAGACGAAAGATTAGAGCAGAATGAACGGAAGTTCATTGTTGTGTTAAAGTTTTGCCCTTTTGTGGACTGATGCAAGGTAAGATTATGAGGTCGTATAGACTCATGGATAATGTGGAATAGGTGGCGTATGAGATGAAAAAAGCTCGCTTAATATATAATCCGACCTCAGGCCGGGAAGAAATGAAGAAACGTCTGGCTGATATTTTGCAGCGTTTGGATCAAGGTGGTATTGAAGCTTCATGTCATGCAACAACAGGTGAAGGTGATGCAACCCGCGAAGCTGAACTCGCGATTGAACGCGGCTATGACATGATTATTGCTGCTGGTGGCGATGGTACATTATACGAAGTCATTAACGGTATGGCTGAGCGGGAGAACCGTCCTCCACTGGGTGTGTTTCCTTTGGGAACAACGAATGATTTTGCGCGTGCACTCGGCATTCCGAGACAGTGGGAAGATTACGTGGATCTGGTCATTAACCAACAGCTTCGTCCGCTCGATCTGGGCAAAGCGAATGATAAATATTTTATCAACATCGCCGGTGGCGGATCATTAACTGAACTGACCTATGAAGTACCGAGTCGTCTGAAAACGATGATTGGGCAACTGGCCTATTATATGAAGGGTATTGAGAAAATGGCGAGCCTGTCTCCTCAGGAGCTGATTATTCGCGCCGACGGTCAGGAAGAGATTCATGATGAATTCATGTTATTCCTCATCGCCAATACCAATTCGGTCGGGGGCTTCGAAAAGTTGGCTCCAGGTGCAACCATTGACGATGGTCTGTTCGATGTGATCGGTGTCCGTAAATGTAATCTGGCTGACATGATCCGACTCGTCACGCTCGCGCTGCGTGGGGAGCATCTGAACGACAAGAAAGTGGTTCATTTCCAGACGAGTCATATGGAAGTTACCTCGCCAGGCTATGTGCAACTGAACCTTGATGGAGAGTTGGGAGGCACGCTGCCAGCCACATTTACGAACCTCAAGCATCATCTGCAATTGTATCGTTAAAAATGTGGGTGCTGGGGGCAGTGTGGGGCTTGAGAAAAGCAACGTTGATCGCCTCAGAAAAGCTATGAAGCTGCAGCGGTGGTTGCACAGTATCGCATAACTGTTGAGAAGAGTTGAATTCAGCTTTGCGGTAAGGCGAGATGGAATTGGATTTTCCAGTTGCTGTGTACGGTGGGATCGCGTATAATCTCATGTGGTCACCGTGAGGTGAGCTTAACGAACTCAGAAAGCCTTAATGTGACGAATTCACCGAAGTTGCGAATTTAACGAATCTCAACGTTGTTATTTTGGAGAAAATGATCTAATAAGGTCGTAAAACACCATCTGAGGTTGATATAACGTTTCTGAAGTTCATTAGAATTCGGAACGTTATTTTTGATGTGAATAAGGTATGCCAGATTCGTTAGAATCAGGAACAAAATGAAAAATGAGATTTTTCCCTCGCCTGCACAGGCAGGGTACTATATAAGAAGAAAGAAGTGAATGTACGTTGTCTAATACGAACCGCAGCGGTCGTGGAAAAAACCGCCGGAATTCGGCTGCCTCTCAGGGGCAAGGGAACGCTTCGGCGTCCCGTCAGCCAAGTCAATCATCTCGTCAATCATCACGTCAGCAAGGAAAAGAGGTGCGGCCACAAGGCGCATCTCTTTCTGCCATTCGTCCAAAGGGGAGAGCGCGTGAATCTGCACCAATCGAAGGGCTGCCCGTTAGCAAAAATGAAGAGACCGTCATCGACATCATTGGTATGAACCATGACGGTGAGGGCGTAGGTCGTGCGAATGGATATACGCTCTTCGTGCAGGGTGCGCTTCCAGGTGAAACTGTGCGTGTGCGCGTGATGAAAACCAAGAAGCAGTATGGCTACGCCAAGTTACTGGAGATCGTGAACGCCAGCCCGGATCGTGTGTCCGCGCCTTGCCCGATCTATGATCAGTGCGGAGGCTGCCAGATCCAGCATATGAGCTATGCCGGACAGCTTGCGTGGAAACGCCAGTTGGTCGTAGATAATTTGCAGCGGATTGGCAAGTTGAACGTGATGGTGGAGGATGCAGAGACGTTGGCATCCAACGTGCAGGATGACGCTTCAGTTGGTGATGCGAATCAGACAACTGGACTGGCTACTTCTGAAGTGCAGATGATCGGCAGCAATCGTATTCGACTTCGCCTTGAAGGTGTCATGAACGGAGAAGATACGGAGCAGGGCATTCGTGTACTGCCTACGATGGGTATGGACAAGCCATGGCGCTATCGGAATAAAGCACAGGTGCCAATTGGTGTGACCGAGGGTGGCCTGGTAGGAGGATTTTATGCCAAAGGAAGCCATCGGATCATCGATATGGAGAGCTGTCTTATTCAGCATGAGCACAATGACGAAGTGGTTGCGAAGGTGAAAGAGATCGGCAGTCATTTTGGAATCAGTGCATATAACGAAGAGACAGGTCGCGGCCTGCTGCGCCATGTGGTTGTGAAGAAGGCGTTCCGTACAGGCGAGATGATGCTTGTACTGGTTACCAATGGTCGAGATATTCCGTACAAAGACGAATGGATTGGCGGTATCCGTGAAGCGATTCCGCATGTGGCGAGCATCTGCCAGAACGTGAACAAAAAACAGACCAACGTCATTTTTGGCGATGAGACCCGAGTACTGTGGGGCCGTGATGTAATTTATGATTATATCGGTGATGTACAGTTTGCGATCTCGGCGCGTTCGTTCTATCAGGTGAATCCGGTGCAGACGGAAGTACTGTATGGGAAGACGGTAGAATATGCCGGACTGAGCGGCAAAGAGACGGTAATTGATGCCTATTGCGGCATTGGAACGATTTCTCTTTTCCTCGCACAACATGCGGATCAAGTGTACGGGGTAGAGATTGTACCTGAAGCGATTGAGGATGCTCGCAGCAATGCACTCTTGAACGAGATGCGTAACGTGAAGTTTGAAGTTGGCGCATCCGAGGACGTTATTCCACGCTGGAAAGAACAAGGCATCGAAGCAGACGTCATCGTTGTCGATCCGCCGCGTAAGGGCTGCGACCCACGTTTACTCGATACCATCCTGGAGATGAAGCCGGAACGCGTGGTTTACGTGAGTTGTAATCCGAGTACGCTGGCACGTGATCTACGTGTGCTGGAGGATGGCGGGTATCGCACGGTTGAGGTAACGCCAGTGGATATGTTCCCACACACGGTGCATGTGGAGTCGGTGGCGATGCTCAAATGGAAGGGGCAGGATTAATTCCTACGCCTCTCGTTGTTCCAACTTCCTTATGAATTGAGGATTGGAAATATGTAATGTATGGCTTTGATTGAACCGTCTTGCTTTATATAGGCACGGAGTTGTTCTTCCGTGTCTTTTTTGTACCCTATAATACTAGAGACAACCAGATGACAATGGAATTCCAGAGGGCATCAACGGGCTTTTTGAAACTGTTGACAATTGGCATATATGTAATTATATTTAATATATCAGGCACTTGGTGCTGTAAAACTACTAGTGTAAACGCTACCAAGCAAAACTTTACGCAATATAGTTCAATTCCGCCGAGGAAGAAAATGGAGATTTGATGGTGTACTTAGTCTCGGTTTTGTACACGCACTGTCCATTTACGAGAGACATTCATCGTAGTTTTGTAGAGCATTTTCAGCAACGCTTCATTGCTTGGGAAAATGCTTTTTTCTTTAGGCTTTGCGATGTTGACGAAGGAACCCTCAAGTATTTCCGTCGTTGTACTCTTCGCGTCAAGCTTTTTATGTCCTGCATCGTGTCATACTCCGCCTCCAGCATGAATTGCAGAGTCTCTGCATACAACTATGCAAACAACTCTTTCAGTGCAAATTCACCTTGTCCATCATTATGGACTCATTCTTCTGCACAATTACTTTCACTTGCTCATCACGTATACTATCCTCTTTAATCAGCCTTTCTAAAGATTATCTAACGGGGGAATATGATGTCTAAATCAATAGAATTGATCTTGAGAGATGAAATTTTTGCTGAGCTGGACATCGAGTATTCGGATGACCACGATACCCGTTTGTTGGAACAAGGGATCGATTCAGTAGGCTTCATCAAGCTTATTGTTTTAGTGGAATCGAAGTTTAACATCTCGATCCCTGATGAAGATCTGTTATTTGAGAAGTTCTCCACGGCTGGATTAATCCTTAATTATTTGACTGAGAAAACGCTATGATGACTATCATTCAGCGTCTATTTCTGGAGGCCTCTGATCGCCAAGATCATATTATCCTTGAAGATCTAAAGCAGCAATGGACTTACGCAGAGGTGATGACAGAAGCTTATTTGATTGCTTTATACATCCACAAGAATTTTGAGCTTGAGTCCGGAAGTCATCTTGCATTATACACAAATAATGAGCCCTTGTTCATTTTTGCGGCGCTTGGCATTCAATTCTGCGGTTTTGTGTTAGTACCGGTTCCTTATTCGGCATCCAATACTGAAATTGAAAATATTTTAAATGCCAGTGACGCCAAATTGGTTATCAGCAAATCTGCACAGCCTGCGCATTTAAATTGCGATATTCCTTGGGTTACCGCTCAGGATTTATCGCAAGAACCAATGCCTGCGTTCGAATCGATCTCGTTAACCAATCAGTCCAATCCCAATCAATGTGCGATTCTCCTTCCTACATCAGGCACAACCGGAAAATCTAAAATCGTTATGTTATCCCATTGGAATGTATTAACGAATGCGTTGGCACATGGCGGAAAGGTGGGGTATACGGATCAAGATTCGTTTCTTGTAACGATGCCCGTTCATTTCAGTTCTACGATTGTCACGCAATTGATTTCTTGCATGTTATATGGAACCCGAATTAAACTGATCAGCTTGCCTTTGCTGCCGCGCACAGCGTTTAAACTGTTTCAGAATAAGGCGGTCACGGGATTCTCAGCGGTGCCTACGCAATTGATGCACTTTGTTTCCGATTTCCATCAGACAAAGAACTGGAGTGCTTTTGATTCAATTGAATTTATTGTAATTAGCGGTGCGGCGATTCCCGCGAAATTAGTAGACCATCTCCAGACTGTATTTCCTCACGCGGACATTATTCAAACCTATGGATTGACCGAAGCTTCTCCGCGGGTGAGCATGATGGAACGGGGAGAGCGCAGCTTATCCTGTGGATCACCCATCAATGACGTTTCTATTCGTCTTGTTGACGAAGAAGAGAATGAGGTTGAAGGAGCAGCTATCGGAGAAATTTGGGTCAAGGGCCCGAATGTGATGCTCGGTTATTACAAAAATCCGGAGTTAACGAACGCTACCATTGTTGAGGGTTGGTTAAAGACAGGAGATTTGGGATATCGGAATGAATCAGGATGTCTTATACTCACAGGCCGAAAGAAGAATATCATTATATCCGGCGGTATCAATATCTATCCAGAAGAAATCGAGGAATTTTTGTACGGCTTGAAAGAAGTGGAGGAGGTCATGGTTGTTGGTGTACACGATAATTTGTTAGGTGAAGTGCCCATCGCATTTCTGAAAGTCTTTAATGATTGCCTGGTTGATATAGATGCACTGACACGACATTGCAAATTGCATTTGTCATCGTATAAAGTGCCTAGACAATGGAGGATTGTAGATAACATTCCAAAAACAAAGACAGGAAAACTGGACAGAGCAAGTACGAAGCGCTTATTGCTAAATGAGATATACTGATTCGGAATCCTTAAGCCATTTAACCAAATAACCAGGGGTGAACGAAGGTTGAAGAATTCAACTCAAACATTGGGCAGAAAAATATTGCCGGTCAGTTATCCGATGATTACAACCTATACGCAACATGCTCATCTCTTGTCGATCCTTACTCATTACGAGTGCGCACACCCATGGATATATAGCAATTATATTCAATTATTTATTAATAAAGATTATAAACACCATTGGGGAGATTTTTATTTCCCTCTGACTTATGAGCTGAGACCTTCGGATGCGTGCAAATGGATTACTACTCAAAAGCTACATAGAGATACTGTAACAACGAAATGGGACTCTGTTATTCATTTTATTGTAGAAAATATTAATGCCAATAACTATGTCCATACCATGATCAATTATTTCTACGTGCCCTTAAGCGATCGCTACAATAAACTTCAATTGCATCATGACATATTTGTTTACGGCTATGATTTGGATAGAGAGATATTGTATGTTTCCGATTTTTTTAAGAACGGGGTGTATAGTCAGGCTGAGATATCATTTACTGATTTCAATGTTGCGTTCGAAAAGAATCATCTAACAACGAATCATGATTATCTAAAAGAAATGGTTTACCTGTATACATTCAATGATCATTATCAGGATAAATTCAGTGCAGATACCCTAGTGAATTCGATAAGAAATTATTTCACTAAGAAAACGCCGGAGTATTGGGAGATGTTTAACTACGGGGGCGACAGGCAAAATCTTGACTTCGGCATGCAAATATACACAACTCTATTTAATTATGCGAAAGAGACATCGGAACATAAGGCTATGCTTGATATAAGACCCTTTCATTTACTTTATGATCATAAGAAGATAATGACGCTAAGATTCAAGTACTTGTACGATAATCAGCATTTAATTGAATTAAATCAAGAGCATATAGATGAATTCACAGCTATTGAAATTAAAGCAAAAATCCTTGTGAATCTAGCGATTAAATATAATTTGACAAAGGATACGAGTATTTCCGAAAGTTTACAAACGCTGATTACGAATATAGAAAATGAAGAATCCATATTCTTTGAACGATGGTTGAAGAAGGTAGACATTCAGTAATGTTGAGGGAGCAGATGATCTCAGTTTTGGATATCTCTTCTTGCACCCGAATAGAACTTAGCCCGAAGCCCGTGGTGATCCGGGCATATTTATGGAGGGAGTGATGCCGGGATTATAATCGTTGCGATACAGCGTATGGAGTAAGCCGAACGTTGCTCTTGTCTTAACGATTCCGTTTGCTGACAGCCTATCGCCTTCTTGTCTTTCAACGATCCGCATTGCTTCAAGCGCTTTTTTCCGGCACAACCACAGCGAATCAGCTCACCTCAAGAATCTCTCCTTTTATTTGACCCGACATCTTGTGATTCATGCATAGCATTATACCTGTTCGATTGAATTAATAGTGGTTTCACAAACCTTAAGCAAGGGTGGGGATCATAATATTCATTGTATTAACAGGAGTTGCAGGTTTCATCGGTTCCAACCTTGCCGAGAGGCTGCTGCGGGAAGGCCATTCCGTTATCGGCGTCGATAATTTTCTGACCGGGTCTACTGTCAACATAGACAATCTCTTACGGTCGCCAAATTTCAAGTTTATCGAGCATGACGTCATTTATCCGCTCGCAATTGAAGGCCCTGTCGATTGGGTGATGCATTTTGCAAGCCCTGCCAGTCCGCCTAAATATTTGTCCTATCCGATCGAAACGATGAGGGTCAACAGCGAAGGGACGATGCATCTGCTGTATCTGGCCAAAGAAAAGCAGGCTGCCTTCTTCTTGGCTTCAACAAGCGAGATCTACGGTAACCCAACTGTTCACCCTCAGCCGGAGAGCTACTATGGCAACGTGAATTCGATTGGAGCAAGAAGCTGCTACAACGAAGCGAAGCGCTATGCAGAGGCGATCACCTACTGGATGAACAGGAAATACGGTATACCGGTAAGGGTCATTCGGATCTTCAATACATTCGGCCCGAAGATGGATCTACATGACGGACGCGTCATTACCAATTTCATTAATGAAATCATGTCCAAGCAAAACCTTACGATTTATGGCGACGGCAGACAGACGAGAAGCTTTCAGTATATCGACGATTTGCTGGAAGGGATTGTGAGACTGATGAGCACCACGTATGAACAGCCAGTCAATTTGGGGAATCCGGAGGAAGTCACCATACTTGAAGTCGCCCAAATATTGAAGGAGTTAATGAAGTCCAACGCGCAGTTAGAGTTTCTCCCGCTGCCGGAAGACGATCCAAGGAGAAGGAAGCCGGATATTACCATTTCAAGGACGATTATGAACTGGGAACCGGCGATCAGTTTACATGATGCACTCGCTAAAACGATCCATTATTACCAGGGTCAATATATCCATTAAACGGGAGGTACCTATGCAAGAACAGATCATAGCGATGATAAGCGAAATCAAGGAAGACGCTGAGCTGGCAAACCGTTTGAACGAGCATTCCAACATCATGGAAGACGGGGGATTGGACTCCCTACAGCTAATTACTTTTGTATTAAATGTGGAAGAGCGTTTCGGTATTGAGATCGATTTTGAACAATTCGACTTCGATCTTATGGAGTCGGTAACGACCTTCTGCAATTATATCTCGGAGCTACAGAAGACAGCGCCTGTATGAACGATAGACGCAAGTTCGAGCTCATTATCGGGACATTTGATGCGGAACGCTTCTGGCGCGACCCTAATCTAGCCAAACTGCCGTCGTTTCACGATCCTGAAATGGAGAATATCGTGATGGCCATGGATGAGCTGCTCTTCCCATTTTGCGAGGCGCAGGATAGGCTCATTACTCGCTATCGAATGAACATTTGCCATAAAGAGTATTTGCATGAGATCGGATTTGAATTTCTTTCTAATTCAACCGATCTCGAGAGTCCTGATGTAGGAAGCGCAGGCAGAACCGCCAATATCTTCGACCTGCTCACATCAGCCGATCGAATGGGGGACATGGATCTCTACTTGCTGGATGGCGCCCGGTTGTCGCCCTTTGCAATCATTCCGGGGGCGGATCGTACTGCAGCGCGTTACGGGTTGGAACAAGATTTTCCAGCTATCGAAACGGTTCAGACTGTCAATTCGAAGCTGTATTCAACCGAATTGAACCGTCGCCTTGATCTTCAGTGTGACAGCCAGACGGTCTATTCTCCCGAAGAGCTGCGGGCAAGCGGCTTGACTTTGCTGAATCAAGGACCCTTCCTGATCAAAGATGAGTTTGGGGTATCGGGGAAAGGGAATTTGTTGATCGAGTCGGAAGCGATTTTGCGGCGAGTCACATCCTATGTCGCCGATCAGTGTAGCAAGGGAAAAACGGTTCGGTTTATTCTTGAGCCGTTCCTCCGCAAGGAATTGGATTTTTCTTGCCAATTCCACATCGATCCGGACGGTACTTACCGACATATCTCAGTGCAGCAGTTGGTCAATCACAATTTCGCTTACCAAGGCTCCTATACAGCAGACGATAGGTTGCTTCATATGCTGCAGGAAGCGAAGTATTTTGATGTAATGAAACGGGCGGCTCGCGAGCTTTATCGTTCGGGTTATCACGGCGACGTATGCGTAGATTCTATGCTGTTGACAGACGGCCGCATCGTTCCGATTGTTGAGGTGAATGCAAGAAGATCGATGAGTCTGATCAAGCATTACGTTGACCGCTACCTGAAGAAGCACGACACGGCCGGGAGCATGACGCATGCGACTTTACAGTTTGCATGCGATGTATCATTCGATCAATTGCTTGAATCGCTGGACCGCGAGGGTGTTCTATATAAGCCTGATCGAGGATTCGGTATTTTACCGTTAAGCGCGAATACGCTCCTTATTAACAAAGTCATCAATGAGTGCAAGGGGATCCGGAATAAGCAGGTGAAAGGCAGATTATATTATTCGTTGATTGAAGGGGAATGGGATAACGAACGATTGATCGCTAAGGTTAAGGAGGTGCTGTCGTCGTTATCCTTCAAGATCGCCCGCTGATGCAGTCCGAAGCGCTTGAAGCCTTGAATGGAGGAAGAAATTTTATGGGTAAGCGGAAAGTGACGATTCTATGCTCGGGTTTCGGTCTGGGTTTCTATATTCCCGGTCTGTTAGCTGCAAGTGATTTCGAGAAAAGGGATATCGCGACGGAAGTACTCGTGTTCGAAAGCTATTTGGAGCAAGACAAGATGGATCATATTGTAGACAGCAGAAGGGCTTATCACAATAATTTCGCACTTGCCAATCTATCGGCCCGAATGCCGATGGATATCCGGGGCAGCATTGATTATGCCCAGGTCGAGCTGTTGCTGGAGGCGTGGAAAGCGGAAGACCGATACGAATTCATATCGCTATCCGGACACTGGATCTATATTCTGGATTTGTATAGGGAGAAGATGCTGCCGAATCGAATTCATGTAGACCTGCTCTACGTCGATTCAGATCTGGCCCCGTCCTGGAAGAGCTTGAAGAAGTTTCATCCTCACTACGACGAGTATTATTACAATGCTTGTCTCTATGACACCGACAAGATGGAGATTCGATGCGAAATCCCGGTTCTTCATCGTACGCCAATGCCCTTCGACTCAAGGAAGCGGCGGCTTGTTGTTCATGGCGGCGGCTGGGGGATGGGCACTTATCAAAGTACAATTCCAGAGCTTGCCGGCCATAACTACGGGCTTGATATCGTAGCTTACGATTGGAAGGAAGCGAAGCCCGATCCCGATCACCGATATTGGATGAATGATCCGGAATGGTGTGCATGGGTGAAGAGTGCGAACGGCCTGCACGAGTTTCCGCCATACATGGAAATAACGGGAGAAGGCACGAAGTCATACGCCGCTGAGGTTGATCATCATTGGTTATTCGATATCGCTTCGGAGGCGATGGCTATCGTGGCCAAGCCGGGAGCGGGCACATTAATCGACTCCCTTGCATCCGGTACCCCTCTTATTTTGCTGGAGCCGTTCGGAAGTCACGAGCTTAGCAATTTGGAATTGTGGGAGTCTCTGGGGTTCGGAATCCGCTACGAGAAGTGGAAGGAGATGGATTTTTCTGTAGAGGTCCTTAAGGAGATGCATCAAGCGATCATGAACAGACCCGGAGAACGAACGAATTATGTGGATCATTATTGTGCGAGAGTCGCGTTAACGAAGGGGTAACATTTCAATGGCAAAAGGGGTTATGCGATGAGCGTAAACAAATTGAGTGTCGTCCAAGATAAGACAATGACAAGCTATCCGAGATGGATCGTCATGCAGCTGTTGGAGGAGTGTAATTTACGATGCAAGATGTGCTATGAGTGGGGACTCGAAGGGCCGTACAAAAGCAAAAAAACGTTAGCGCATCTGGATCCGGATCTCATTAAAAAGATCATCGTCGAGTGCAGCCCGGGCAAGCCATATTACGATTTCTTCGGTGGCGAGCCACTGATGTACCCTTGGCTGGGCGACATTCTCGCCATGATCAATCACTATGGAAGTAAAGCAGATTTCCCCACGAACGGCACATTGCTTGAGCAGCATGCCGAGATGCTTGTCGAGACTGCTCCAAATAAGATCTGGATGTCTCTCGACGGCCCTGAGGAAATCAACGATAAGCAGAGAGGCAAAGGCGTATTCAAGAAAGTAATCAAGGGGATCGAGAAGCTTTATGAGCTTCGGGAAAGCAAGGGCAAGCAATTTCCGAAAATGGGTGTATCCTTTATCATTACGCCCTTGAACTATATGTACGTTGAGGAATTTTTCTTTAAGCATATCGACTTGTCGATGTTGGACCATATCAGCATGGAAGTGCAGCTCTACGCAACGGAAGAGCAGTATGCCCAATATGTGGAGGTTCTTAGTGACAAATTCGACGTGCATGAAGCTCCTTATGCCAAGGGGATGGTGTGGCGGGACACCAGTTCGTTCAGCCAGATCGATATTCCGGAATTGACGAGACAGCTCAATAATGTTAAAGCGTATTGCTTGAAAAACAGCATTCATGTGATCACCTATCCGAAAACGATAGATGAGCAAAATTTGAGCAACTATTTCTCGGGGCAATTCCATCAGATGGCTGATAAACGAAATCGCTGCTCCCTTCCATGGGTTTATGCAGAGATTACAGCAAGGGGCGACGTTTCGCCCTGCCATGCCTTCTATGATTTGACCTTTGGCAACGTGAACGAAGAGAGCTTGATGGATATCTGGAGTAGTGACAAGTACAAAGATTATCGCGCGTATATGAAAAAAAATATGCTTCCGATCTGCACGGCTTGTTCAAGGTATTATATCTATTGATTCATGTGAATGACCTAATAGGTTTAAGAGGGGTGGTGTTGATATGAATCCGAAATCAGAGATTAAACGTTCCCCAAAGGATTTGCAAATATTGAAACGTACGATCAAGAATACGGTGGAAACCAAGCGGAACATGGAGAAAATAGCGGGTTACGCGACACCGTTGCCAGAGTCGGTCGGGATTAAACTGACGAACCAATGCAACTTGCGCTGCAAGCATTGCTATCAATGGAACGACACTGGCTACCATCACTTTATGACACCGGAGCAGCAGCGGGAGCAGCTCGACTACGGGCTGCTGGAGAAGCTGATCCTTGAGACGGAACCAGCCAAGTCGAGACTCTATATCTGGGGCGGCGAGCCGCTCGTATACAGCCATTTCGACCGTTTGGCCGATTTGCTTGAAGCCCATCCTCGCGAGACGACGATCTGTACGAACGCGATGCTGATCGAGCGAAAGCTGGACACCTTGCTGAGAATCTCCGACAACCTGGAGCTGCTCATTGCACTTGATGGATTCGAAGAAGAGAATGATGCGCTTCGCGGCAAAGGGGTATTCAACAAGGCGATCGATGCTATTCGGATGCTAGTCGAGCTGCGTAAGGAAAACCAATTCAGGGGCAAAATTACGATCCATACTGTCGTTAACGATGGGATGACCGACAAGCTGTATGATTTGTTGGACTTTCTGGAGGGCGTCGGTGTAGATATGGTCATGGTCTGCTTCCCGTGGTACATCTCGGACGAATGCACGCAGGGAATGGACGATTACTTTGACCAGAAGTTCGACTTTCTTCCGGCGAGCGAGCACAAGGGCGAACGAAGCTGGCACGCCTTTAACTACAAGCTCGATCCGGAGCGTATCCCTGCTTTGATGAGCGAGTTGGACCGGGTGAATAATCGGGTCTGGAAAATGCGTTTACGCTACCAGCCGAATCTGGATTATGACCAGATCGAAGATTTCGTGCTCGGCAACGAGGTGAAGAGTAATGGCACCATGAACAAGAAATGCCTGGCTCTCTCGAACCGGATGGACATTACGCCCGATGGAACGATTGTTGCGTGCAAATTTTTCAAGGAGTTCGAGATCGGCAATTTAAATGAAGCGTCCGTACAGGAATTATGGCACGGCATGACCTACAGAAGGATAAGGGAAATGATGGATGAACGACTGACACCGGCATGTTCTAAGTGCAGTGTCTTGCATTTGCACGGTGTTTAACTATTCTACATGAGCATAAATGAGGTGAACCAGTGAGCATTATCCAAGTGGAACGCTTATCCAAAAGCTTCAATTACTACGAAAAAGAATTGGGGTTCAAAAAATCGCTGAAAAATTTAGTGAAGCGGAAATCACTGATCAAAGAAGCGGTTAGCGAAATATCACTTGTAATTGAGCAAGGCGAGATGGTCGGGTTCTTAGGCCCGAACGGTTCCGGCAAAACGACTACGCTTAAGATGCTGTCCGGCATCTTGTATCCGACAAGCGGGCAAGCGACGGTATTAGGCTATGTCCCTTGGGAGCGAAAAAAAGAATTCAAGATGCAGTTCTCGATCGTGATGGGGCAGAAATCGCAGTTGTGGTGGGATTTACCGGCGAACGAATCGTTGTACCTGAACAAATGCATTTATGAGGTCGAGGATAAGCCCTACAACCTTGTCCTGGATGAGCTTACGGAGATGCTTGGTGTTAAAGATCTGCTCAATATTCAGGTGCGCAGGCTTTCGCTGGGGGAACGGATGAAGATGGAGCTAATTGCGTCGCTCATCCACCGGCCTAAGGTGATTTTCCTGGATGAGCCTACAATCGGACTCGATCTGATTTCGCAGAAGCGCATTCGGGAGTTCCTGAAGTATTATAACCAGCAGACGAAAGCAACGGTCATTCTGACAAGCCACTACATGGCGGATATTGAGGATTTATGCAAACGCACGATCATCATCAATCAAGGGAAGATCGTATACGATGGCGATCTTCGGCGTGTGAACGAATTGTTTCATGCAAAAAAGATCATCAAGCTGCAATTTACGGACGAAGTGCCGAGGCAGGCGCTAAGCGACTATGGCGCTATTATGGAACATGACGGCATGAATGCGGTCATGGAGATCGATAAGCATGACCTCCAGCGGCTTTCCAAAATGATGTTGGACCGGTTCCCGATCCTCGATTTCACAGTGGAAGATATACCTGTCGAGCGAGGCATCGAAAGCTTGTATCAGAAAGATGGGGTCAGACATGAAAGCCTTGCAGAAGTATAAAAGGACGTACATTCTTGCGCTTCAGAATGCGATGGAGTATCGGACCGATTTCTTTATGAGTATTATCAGCGGCGGCTTCATCATTCTCGTCCAATGCTTCCTCTGGACGGCCGTGTTTCGCAGTTCGCCGCAAGAGATTATTAACGGCTATACGTATTCACAGATCATCATTTATTCCGTGTTGTCTGGCGTTGTCTCCAAGCTGGTTTCTGCCGGCTTCGAAGGGGAAATCGCGAATGATATCAAGACGGGTGGACTGAGCAAATTTATCGCTCAGCCCATTCATTATTTCAGCTATCGGATATGCAATTTTTTCGGTGGGAAAACGGTTCAAATCGGGGTCGTCCTTGTCTTATTCGTCATACTGATGATCGTTTTTACTCAGATTTGGGGGTTTCAGCTTAGAGGGGTGCAGATCGTTATGTTCCTGGTCAGCATTCTGTTCGGACTGCTCATCAACTTCCTGCTTTTTTATTCGATTAGTGCTCTCGCGTTCATCATTACCGAGGTTTGGGGCGTTTATATCGCGTTCAACCAAGGCGTCTATCTGCTCAGTGGTGCCATCTTTCCGCTTAATATTTTCGGAGATACGTTTGCCAGAATCTCCAGCTACTTACCGTTTCAATATGTCGTATTCTTCCCGGTTAACATCATCAATGGGAGCATGGCGATTCATGAAATCGTGCGCGGGCTTCTCTTACAGGTGGTCTGGGTAATTGCGCTTATGATAATTTCGAAGTTGTCGTGGGATTCCGGGATGAGGAAATATGTAGCCGTTGGAGGTTAGATCTGTGAGTATCAGCTTGACGGAGTTTCGGAAGCATGTACGTATGTTCTTTATTTTCGCAAAGAACAGCTTGGTCGGTTACATGGAATACAAAGCGAATTTCTACTCCGGTTTGATCATGGAGACTGTATTTCTGTTTTCCAAGCTGATCTATATCTTGTTCGTTTTCCAGCTCGGGATCGAAATCAATGGCATTTCTCCGGACCAGATGATGATCTTCACCGGGACCTATACGATTATGATCGCGATCTATACAGGACTGTTTATGGATAACTTTTATAGATTCGCAGGCCATATCCGCAACGGGACGCTGGACTTGTATATGACGAAGCCGCTTTCGCTGCAGTTCATGATCTCATTCCGGCACGTTAACTTCGCGTTTCCGATCCCGAACCTGATCGCCGGGATCACGATGATCGTACTGGCTTGGCGGCGTCTTGACATCGAGCCAAGCTTTATCCACGTGGCCGGATATATCGGCGTGATCTTGAGTAGCACGATCGTGACCTATTCGGTGCTTCTACTTCCGCAAATTCTTGCCTTCTGGACGGTGAAGTCCGGTTCGATCTTCGAAATACTCGACAAATGTTGGGATTTAAACAATATGCCGATGTACATATACCCCAAATGGCTGCGGAGAATAGGGCTGTATGTTGTGCCGATCTTGTTCATCACCAACATGCCGTCGGTTTATTTGATCGATCGATTGGACTTGTTCCTTGGGATATGGATTTTTGTAGCTCCCGTTATATCGCTTATCGTGGTCAGGCTGTTCTGGAAGCTGGCCGTCAAACGCTATGAAAGCGCCAGCAGTTAGAGAAATGCCCAAAAAACAAATTGTTGAGAAGGTGAATCGAATGAGCAGGACGGAGCATGAGAGCCATCCGTTGCAGACAAAGGCTATCGAAAAGAAACGGCTGCACAACGGGATCGAAATCTATCAAAACAACGAAGGCGAGACCGAGTTCCTCTACAACGAGATTTTCCACAAGGAGATGTATTTCAAGCACGGTATTACACTCCCGGATCATGGCACGGTCATGGACGTTGGGGCTAATATCGGCATGTTCAGCCTGTATGTCAGCAGCAAGAGCGACTGCAGGGTATATGCTTTTGAGCCACTGCCGCCGACTTTTAATCTCTTGAAGATGAATACGAGTTCGCTGCCTCGCGTAACGACGGTTAATGTCGGGCTTTCCAATGAGATCAAGGAAGCGGAGTTTGCCTATTTTCCTACGATGTCCACGGACTCTGTCCAGATCAAATACAGGGAGAACCACGATCAAGATCTCCGATACGGGTTAATCAACCATTACGAAGATAATTTCGCTGACCCGCGAATGCTAAACCGCTTTGTCGATCATCTTATGTCGCCGAAGCTTCTGAATGAACAAATCTATCGTTGCCAGCTAACTACGATCTCTGAAATGATCCGCTTTTACGGTCTGAACCAAATTGATCTGCTCAAAATCGATGTGGAAAAAAGTGAGTTCGAGGTGCTGGATGGCATAGAGCCGGAAGATTGGGGCAAAATCAGGCAAATTGTAATGGAGGTACACGGACTGGACGGAGAGCAGATCAGCAGGCTCGAGAACATCTTCCAAACCAACGGCTTCTATGCCGTGATCGATTATTACGAAGATTTGAATATCCCAAATTACTATAATGTGTACGCGTTGAATCAAATGCATACGTCGGCTGGGCGATAGTCATGTTACAGCATCTGCATGCAAGGTTGGTATGCTCCAGCTGCAAGGGCGAGCTGGAGCAGTTGGAAGCAGTGCTGCAATGCTGCAGCTGCGATGCGGTATATACGAACGATGATCGTTACTTATCGATGCTCGACCGGCGAGAGCAGTTTGTCCACCCTTCCGAATGGAACCGAAAAGAGGCTGAAATTCGGGATTATAGCGAGATTTCGCACTCCCTTGCGCTGTCCGGTATAGGCCGATTCGCCACCTTCTTGAACTATGGTTACGTCCCGCACGAGAATGAGCAACATGCGGTGCTCGAGCCGGGCGATGCATGGAATAGAAACTCGGTCAAGCTGCTGCTTGAGACAGTGGGCAAGACGGCGATTCGGGAGCGGCAGGTGATCGACATCGGATGCGGCAGGGGAGGGAACATAGCGGCTCTGTCTAAATATTTCAAGCCGCTGTCTATTGTGGGTCTCGACATCTGCCCGGCGAATATTGCCTTTTGCAATGCCAAATCCCGATTGGGTGAATCTTTGTATCTCGTCGGCGATGCGGAGAATATACCGTTTGCTGACGAGAGCTTCGATGTGGTGTTAAATATAGAATCCGCACATGCCTATCCGAACCGATCACGATTCTATGAAGAGGTATACCGGATCATGAGAGTTGGCGGCGTATTTCTGTATACGGAGCTGATGCTGGGAGATCAAGTAGCGCAAAACGTCAGGCTGTTAGAGGAAGCAGGCCTGTCTGTAATCCGCAATCAGGATGTGACTTCGAATGTTCTTCTATCATGTGATGAGAGTGCGAAGCAGCGTACTGGCACACAAGGAATTGCGAATAACGCCAATTCAAGCACGAACATTGGAGATATCCATGAATTCATCGCATTGCCCGGCTCGAAGAAATATGAAGAGATGAAGGCTGGAACGCGGCAATACCGTATGATGAACCTTGTTAAGAGGTAATATAGCCGTGATATCAACAATAATTTTTGGGCGTGTCTGAAAACTCTGAAGGCGGCAGATTTTGCTGAATTTTCGCTCCAAGCCAGGAAGTTTTCCGCAGGCGTGCCGGGGCACGTCAAGGGAAATTGACGTAGCAGGGGGCGAAAAGGCGGTAAAAGATGCACTTCAGTAGGTTTCAAGACACGTCCTAGGTTAGGAGAAATATTTTATGGAAGAAATTATTTCCCTGGACGCCTTTCAGCCCTTCGACGGCATGACGAAAATGTTTCCTCATCATAATTTTCCTTATTTTAATTGCGGCTACAATTTGTTATTAACGCTTGCCAGGTATTTTAAAAAAGATGAGCTGTCGATTTTGAATAATGTCATTACTATTTATAGATTTAATAAACAAAAAATACAAACAAGAGGATATTTCAAGTTAGAGGTGTTGGATCTTGAGGAGGGAGATCAGATCCTTGAGGCGATGGGGATCTCTATTCGTAAAAAATCTCCTGCACTAGATACGTTACAAGATGAGATCATAAGCTCTATTTCTAGTGGTCATCCGATTTCCATATTTATTGATTTATTTTATCAACGCGGGAGAGACTTTTACTATAACCAAAAACATGGACTGCACCCTGTTTTTGTCTATGGTTTCAATCTTACGAACGAGGAGATATATACGGTTGATGATATTACAGAATACAGACAATATGCTCTGCCATTTTCAGAATTTAAATGGTCATGCATGACTTCGGAACACGTAAAGATGCCAGACTACTTTTGGGAATATGCGCTAGTGTCCCCCGGTAATCACGAGATCTTGAACAATAAGAATTCAGCACACACAACCATCAATACATTCGTAGAAAATATGTGCAGGTATCAAAATGAAATAACGGAAAGTTTGAATAATATACTGTTGCTCGCAGAAAATTACGAGCTCATTATAAAAAATGAAACGATTATAGAAACACTGAGCAGTACGATTTATAGAAAATGTTCTGAGAAATACAGGTTAAATACTCTCTATAAGTACAACATTGATCATATCAATGCAAAACATACGCTTGACCCGTTATTGGACCAAATTATTCATGGCTGGAAGACAGTAAGGATCTATTCGAATAAAGCTATCATGTCCCAAAAGTTCACTGGGGAAATCATAGACAAGTGCATTGGTTTATTAACAAAAATATATACGAATGAAATGCATTTTAATAATCAATTATTTTTAATGTTAAAGGCTTTCAGGTAAAATCACATCTAATATTGCTAGAAATGAGCCGCCCTTCATGGGTGGCTCTGCTTCTATCATTCCTTATACAGCCCCTAAATGGTGAGTTGTTCGATGGTTTATATAATCATAGTAGAGTTGATGGTGATCTGAACAATATCAAGTTTTCCAGTTTATCCGTTTTTAATAACTTTGTGGTGTTCATTGTTTTCTAATGCTACAGTAAGACGTGGCAAAGGTATGCCTAACTTTTTTGCTTCTCTCACAACTTCAAGTACCGCAAAACCGGCTTTACTATTATTGTATTCAATGAAAAGTCGTGGTAAGCTGCCCTTTGCAAAAATAACCTTGTTAAACAGCAGGCCGAGAAGTGCCGGTGGGATCTTGGTCAACAATAGAGTAATCGCGTCCATCTTTGCGCCTCTTGCTTTAAGTACAGGGGTCATTTCCCGCATACTCTTACCGACATTTGCGAATGAGTCACTATGATTCAAGACTGATGGGAAACTTCCTCGTTGTAACACCTCGGTCTCCATCGCCGCATTCATGGCAAAATGATTCCATAGCCAGCTTTGCATATCCTTGATCCAATTGATTTTAAAATTGGCGCTTTCAAATAGTTCTTTGACCTTGTTGTTTATCTGTTCCGTGCCTACCCGTGGTTTTTCCAGAAATATCGTTTTTAAAAAGCCGCCCTTAAGCTTATTGTCCTCAATGCCGCCTCCTGCTCCTGGGAACCCAAAGACAACATTGTTCATAGACAGGGGCAAGATTGATGATTTTAAATCCTGCCAAATATTATTGAATATTAGGATCGGGGTGTTACCAGCAGTAGTCGAAAGTATTCTTGCTGCTTCGGGAAGTTGCTCCGTGTTGACACTCGCAATAATGAGATCATAATTTGGGCTCATCTCCTCATGCAGCTTGATTTTCCAGCTTTCTTGGATGAACTGTTTTCCTCTTCGTGCGTCCCACATTTCAAGCGCTATATGACTTCCGAACGTTTCTTTCCTCCCTTTTCTAACGTAAAACTCAACGGTATGCCCTGCCTTCTCTAAAGCCCAAGCGTATTGGGTCGATATTACACCTCTACCGAAAAATAAAATTCTCATCTTAGCCTCCTAATATCCATATTCCTCTTTGTTGATGATCCAACAACGTGTTGTATAATGTTATTGTATAGATTCACTATTTGGTCATCAACCATCAGATTTTTAATATCTGTCGTATAATCAATTCAACAGAAAATGGAGGTTAACAATGAAAAAGCAACCTGAAATTACGGAAAAAACAAGGCAGACATTTATAAATGTATTCTGTGATTTATATTGCCGAAAACCAATCGAAAAGATATCCATTCAAGAGATTGCTAACCAATCAGGATATAACCGGAGTACATTTTATCAATACTTTACAGATATCTATGAGTTGTTGGACTGCGTTGAAGAGCGTATGTTGAAATCGATCAAGGAGGAAATGGCAGGAAGAGAGTTTTCTACACATACTATCCAAGATGCACTTCAATGCTTGGAAAATGCAGAGGAAATTTCAGTTCTTAAAGCTGTATTGGGCGACTATGGTTCTGTTCATTTTGTGGAACGCTTGAAAAGAGAAATTCCCTTTGAACGATTGATTATGGATTTTTCAACAGATGATGTCTTGGCACCATACATCATCGAGTTTTACATATCTACATTAATATCTATGTTTCGTCTTTGGATACACAGAGACAAAGATCTATCGTCGGAGGAATTGATCAAGCTGATCGATAGTCTATTTACAAAGGGGATAACACCGTATCATATCTTTGGCACGGTCAATCCGCAACGTTCTGGAGTGTAGCGATGATGGTTAGAAAGCTAAAGATAAACAAAAAGAGGTCGAGAATTTCATATATTTTCGACCTCTTTTTTGTCTTTGTTTCAATACCATCCATTAACTAGTCTAAAACTCCAATATCCCAGACGGTATTACCGGATAGGTACGCAGATTAGGCAGCTGACTTAGAGTCTCGATATTGGAAATGGCATTGTTTTCGAGATGAAGCTCAAGTCCCATGTCCCTCCGATTCCATTTGCAGCTCAGCACAAATCATTCGTTCAGGCGATTTTATTATAGGAGGAACGGCTATTCCATGCTGAGTATAGTCGATCCAACACATAGACATCATAAATTTTGCTTTTTTCCACTTTGCAATAAAGATGGAATCTGATAGGATAAGTTTATAAATACGATGGTTTTAGTGAGGATTAAAAAGGAGGCCGCCTTGCCATGCAAGAATTAACACATCTGGATCAACTTGAGGCTGAAGCGATATACATTATCAGAGAAGTAGCAGCGGAGTGCGAGAAACCGGTCATGTTGTATTCCGTCGGCAAGGACAGCTCGGTCATGTTGCACTTGGCCCTAAAGGCTTTCTACCCCGAGAAGCCGCCGTTCCCATTCATGCATATCGATACAACCTGGAAATTCAAGGAAATGATTGAGTTCCGCGACCGAAAAGCGAAGGAATTTGGTATCGAGATGATCGTGCACTCAAATGAAGAGGCTATTCAACAAGGAATTAACCCCTTCGACCATGGTTCCGCATATACCGACATTATGAAAACCACAGCCCTGAAGCAGGGATTGGACAAATACGGATTCACGGTTGCGTTCGGTGGCGGAAGACGTGATGAGGAGAAGTCGCGTGCGAAGGAGCGGATTTTCTCGTTCCGGAACAAGAATCACTCGTGGGACCCTAAGAACCAACGTCCGGAGATGTGGAAGCTGTTCAACACGAGAATCAACAAGGGAGAGAGCATTCGAGTCTTTCCGCTGTCCAACTGGACTGAGAAGGATATCTGGCAATACATTCGTCGGGAGAACATCGATATCGTTCCGCTTTACTCCGCCGACGTAAGACCGATCGTTAATCGTGACGGGCATATCATCATGGTGGATGACGAGCGGATAAAGCTTGAGCCTGGCGAGAAGGTAGAGATGAAGAAGATTCGCTTCCGCACGTTGGGTTGTTACCCGCTCACGGGCGGAGTCGAGTCCGATGCTGTTACGCTGGATGAGATCATTGAGGAGACATTGGGTGCGTTATCTTCCGAACGGACCAGTCGGGTTATCGATCAAGAAGCGGCGGGAAGCATGGAACGACGCAAACGGGAGGGCTATTTCTAACATGAAGAGTCTACTTAAATTCATTACCTGTGGAAGTGTGGATGATGGCAAGTCCACGCTGATCGGACATATGCTCTATGAAGCCAAGCTGCTATTTGCCGATCAAGAACGCGCGCTTGAGCTCGATAGTCGATTGGGAAGCCGAGGCGGCAAAATCGACTACTCGCTGCTCCTGGATGGTTTGCTGGCCGAACGCGAACAAGGGATTACCATTGATGTGGCATATCGTTATTTTACGACGTCTCATCGTTCCTTCATCGTGGCGGACACACCGGGACACGAAGAGTATACGCGCAACATGGCTGTAGGCGCTTCCTTTGCCGATCTAGCCATCATTCTGGTGGACGCTACCAAAGGCATCATTACCCAGACCAAACGCCATGCCCGGATCTGCGCCCTGATGGGGATCAAGCATCTCGTATTGGCTGTGAACAAGATGGATCTGGTCGGTTTCGATCAGAGGACGTTCGAGGCAATCAAGGAAGAGTTCATCCAAACGACGGCCGAATTCCAAATCAAGAGCATTCAGGTCATTCCCGTGTCCGCTACGGAAGGGGACAACATTACAACCCAGTCGCCGAATGCACCCTGGTACGAGGGGTTAGCATTATTACCGTATTTGGAAAGTATAGATGTTCATACTACCGATGATACGAAGCCTTTCATGATGCCAGTTCAGCGTGTAAGCAGACCGGACCATACGTTTCGTGGGTTCCAGGGCCAGATCGAGGCTGGAAAGATTTCGGTCGGAGACGAACTCATGACTCTGCCAAGTCGGGAGAAAGCTAAGGTTAAGCGGATTTTGGTGACGGACCAAGCTCAGGATTCGGCTTATGCTGGCCAACCAGTTACGATACAACTGGACCGCGAAGTTGATGTCTCGCGAGGTTGTGTGCTCACGATGGACAATCAAGTCCAAGAAGCTGACAGCTTCGCTTCTACAATCCTGTGGATGGACGATTCCGTCCTGACTCCGGGCAAGCATTATTGGGTAAAGGTCGGAACGAAGACTCTTCCAGGCACTGTAACGGCGATTACCCATAAAATTGACATTAACACGGGCCATACCGTTCCGGCCGATCAAATTGTTAAGAACGAATTGGCCAAGTGTGAATTCACGCTGTCGGATCAGATCGTCTTCGATTCCTTTGAACACAATAAGAGCATCGGAGGTTTTATCCTCATTGATCGTGTCACCAACATGACGTCTGCTTGCGGAGTCATCGATCAAGCTCTGAAGGGAGAAAGCCGATTTGCCACGCTGGATACGGGAATCACGAGAGATGTTCGCGCCCAGCAGAAAGGACAATCTCCGCTCACGGTATGGTTTGCTGGCTCGGATACGGTAGCTCTCGCCAAGGAAGTGGAGAAGCGACTAATGTCATCCGGTTACCATACGATGCTGCTTGAGAGCGTCAGTGGAGAAACGCTCCGCGGAACGGCGGAGATGGCAAAGGTGTTGAACGACGCCGGCCTGATCTCACTGGTATCCCATGATTCTATCAGTGCGGGCGAACTTGAGACAGCTCGAGAGATCATCGGGGGCAAAGGATTTATCGAAGTTAACGCGGACGAGATCGGCGGAATATCCATCCAGGATGCCGCGAAATCCGTGGTTAAACGAGTCGTGCAATCCGTTATCGATCACAGTCCTTCGAATAACTACGACATTTAATAAGCATGTCCGATAAAGCGGTTGCCGATTAGGTAGCCGCTTGTTTGTTTCGTCAAGATCCCTCTTTATATGGGGAGACTGATCTCTGGATGCCAACATCACCCGTGCTGAGGTTGCAGCTATCGTCCAAAGAATATTGAAGGCTTCTGACTTGACTTAAAACACCGAAAGGGTTCCCCCATGCAGGAAGAACTGCATAAGGGGAACCCCTTTTTGTCTTTGTTTTAATACCATCCATTAACTGTAGTAGTCTAAAACTCCCCATCATCCCAGGCGGTAATTAATACACATGCACAACCGTACCAAGCACGGATTTGTTTTGGACGGAATTACCGGAGAGATACACCTTTTTCAGATCAGGCAGTTGGCTTAGGGTCTCGATATTGGAAATGGCATTATTCTCGAGATGAAGCTCTTCTATGGCCTGCCAGTTACTCATGAATTCGAGAGAAGCCAAATTGCTGTCTTGCAGAGTAAAGGAACGCAGAGCGGGCAGTTTCGCAAAGTAAGGCATCATTTGGTCAACTTCAGCAACAGAGGTGTTATTTATGCTGAAATATGGTTGCTCTAAGGTCAAATGTTCAAGCACGCTGTTCTCCGTGGCCGATTTTTCTTCAAAGTTCAGCCTGCACTCGGAACACATCAGAGATTTGATCTGCTTCAAACGAAATAAAGCATCGCTCTCCTGATATAGTGACGAGTCGTAAATGCTTAGAGTCTCCAGGCTGGATAAGCCGTCCAGGGCGCCCAGACGGGTTACTTCACTGACCTCTGAGAGGGAGAGTTGCTTAAGTTTCGGGAATTTCCCCAGCGCCGCCAAATTCAACTCACCACTTCCGCCACTGAGCGTCAGGCTGGTTGCGGCGGGCGCTTTCAGTCCGGCGAGAAAAGCGCTTGAAATTTCTACTCGCGTTGCCTTAGGTAATGTCAGCGCTTCTGCATTCTCGTAGTAGCCGGACAACGTTAATTCCCGCAAAGAGGACAGGCTATTGATGGCCTTTACCGAACTAAGTTGACTTAGAGAAGCTAGGCGCAGTGAAGTAATGGAGGCCTTGCCGTCCAAGGGCTCCAGGCTTGAGAAGTTTACGCTTTCGAGATCAAGCGTTTGTAGAGCAGGCATATTTTGTACAAAGTCGATAGACTTTACATTTGTTAAAAAGGATAGCTGAAGCTCCTGAAGCTGGGTCAAGGCGTACAGCGGTTGCAGGTCTGTGGTTTCACTGTATTGTATGGATAAGGATGACAGCCCGGTCATGGAGGACAACCATCCCAGTTCATCGACAAAGGTGAGCGACAGGGACTTGAGCGGTAGCTTATTCAACAGAAAGAAATCCGTTACGGATTCATCCACATAGGTAATGGATAATGAGCTCAGATTAGGAAACTCCAGCAGCATGGCCAATTCCTGATTGCTGCGAAGCTGAGTGGAAAGCTCCGTAATGTTAGTCTTGTCGCCAAAGTAGCCCGAAAATTTGCTGAAGGATTCGTTAAAAGCACCTCCATAACTTTTTAATCCGGACATATGGGCCAAAGTGGTTTGATCCGTCTGGGAGATTTCATAGGTATTCGTCAGATCGAGTGCCGTCAGTCCCGTAAAGGCTTCAAAATCCCGCTGATCGATCTCCTGGTTATTCAGTTTCTTGTCCTGAGTCACATAAGTGATTTTCTCAGCCTGTTCATCGCTGAAGGGGTCGGAGAAGCTGTATGTAAACTCCCACTGGTCATTATCCGAATAATCTACAGTTAAGTAACGAATACGAGCAAGTTCATCCTCAGTCGGCAGGGCAGTCCCTTTATCGAAGATATCTCGCAAAAAGGAGAGCAGAACCTCGCTTTCAGGCATCTTTCGCATAGGCAGTTTGGCTTCTGTTGGTGAATGAGTAGAGCTGACATTGGAGTACATATAAGTACCGATGGCACCGGTTAACACCAGCATCAGTATAAGTAAAAGCTTTACGGAGACAGCCTGCTTCGGCGTTGCCTTGGGAGGCGTTCCATGGTAATGATTAATGGTCTGGTCCACGTAATAGACATTATTTTGCTTCAATAGAAGCTCTGTTTCACAATAAGGGCACTTTAGAATTTCACCCTCTTTGTATTCAATTCGTCCGTTGCAATTGGGACAGTTTAACGGAATAAACGCCACAAATGTCCTCTCCTTCGTTATGATGTTCATCAATTTATGCCAAACGGTCATCTGACTTCATTATACCTTGTGAATTTACGTTTGATGAGAGAAAGAAGTTTCACATAACGAAGGAGCAGGGAAATCCTGCTCCTTTTGATCTTTTTTTAGGTATGGCTGAGGAAAGTATGATTAAATAAATCATTAAGCGATTGAAGTAATCGGATGTTTAACATGCACAGGGTAGAGATGATCACCAGGTATTCTTACGAATAAGCCGTCATTGGTGAGGGTACTTTTTAGAACGAGATGTTCTGTTGCATCTGGTGTGAAATGGAAGGTGATTGTCTCTGTATCCTCATCTGCAATCTTATCCAAGATATCTTTCATATTTATTTCGTTTAAGCTAACAACGTCGAAGAGCTCAATATGATTGTCTTCTTTCTGATAAATAACAATGACGTTTTCATCTTCTAAGTAATTAATATCATTACTAAAGACATTCAGGCAATAAAACATGAGTATGCCTTGCGTCTGGGCGGTTCCGAAATGCCGAGAAACCGGCAATCTTTCCGATGCGAATTTTTGAATAAGATGTAAATCATCCGCGTTAGCAATATCGAGCCTCCGAAGGTTCACAGGTTTGGGTGATTTTTTTGCCGTATAATCCATTGAAAAAAGATGTTCTTCCACCGGCTTAAAACCAAACTTGGGGTAAAAATCAAGCACCGATTCATTGACAAAAAGGTACATGAGATCGTATTTGTTCTCGTATTCCTCTAAAATTCTGTTCATTAAATGAGTGGATAGTCCTTTCCCTCGATAGTCGGGATGTGTCATCACTGTGCCGATTTGAATCGCTTTTTTCTGCTCCCCGTGAATGATGAGCTCAAGGATGTTAACGGAAGCATTGGCAACAACCCGATCTCCGTCCACAAATGAAAAAGGGATGTAGTTCTCGCCCCAGCATCCGTGCTGGTACCAATTTTCAAAATCAATATCAAAAGTCTCGGCAGCAAGCTCGAAAAAACTCTTGCGCAGTACTTCGTTGTTTTTATAATTCTTCATAAATGTTAATTCTTGCATGGTACTCTCTCCTTAACCCTCAATAGTAACTACATAATATGACCATGCAGTAACTGCAATTAAGTCAGTAATCTGGTATTCACTATTCAAAGTCTTGGTCCATTAATCTAAGGCAAAATGCACGACTGCGCTATATAACATTTTGGTGCGAATAGGATCAAACGTTACTTGATGTTGGACTTGCTTTACACGCAGCATTAATGCCTTATTGATTTCAATACGTTCTTCGATCGCTCGCGCCAGTTCATGAAAGTCATAAGCCTGCAAGCATTCGACTTTATCTTTTATGATATCCAGTGAAATTTCCATATTTAAGTCAAGCCTCCTCGGAATGTCGATCTGCAGGTTAAATGCCTGTCGAGCTTCATTGTAGAGGAGCTTTTCCAGTTCGGCAAGATGAATTCCACTCAACATATCAGAATCTAAAGAGACGAAGCCAACCGCCCGATATATATGTATAAATAAATTTGGATGTAAACATTGATTCAAGGCCGCTAATCTTTAGCATGAACGAAAAAGGAGAACAGCCAATGATCCGTGTCATGTTGATTGACGATGAAGAAGATGCACTAGATCTGCTTGAGATATTGCTTGGTCAAATGGGGAATGTGGAGATCGCTGGAAGATATCTAAATCCCCTTCAGGCGTTGGAAGATTTAAATCGAACCATGATAGATGCTGTGTTTTTGGATATCCAAATGCCGGGTATGAAGGGTACCGAAGCAGCTCGGCGAATAAGAAGCATTTCTCCTGAGTTGCCGATCATTTTCACGACGGCCTATGCCGAGTATGCATTAGAAGCGTTTGAGATTGATTCAACCGACTATCTGTTAAAACCGTTTACGGTGAGCCGTTTACAGAATACGGTGGCACGGATAACCAAAGATCTGTACAAGCAGTCCAGTCTAACAGAAGAAAATAAGCCTTTAGTTCCGTCAGTTCTTTCTCTCGGAGGATTCCATATCATATCACCAGGCGATACGGGCAAGGAAGTTATATGGAAAACGAAAAAAGAGCGGGAGCTATGCGCATTTCTAATTCATCATGAAGGTAAGCGCGTAAATGCCGCTGTCATTATAGAGGCGTTGTGGCCGGGTTACGATCTCGATAAAGCCAAATCGTATTTGTACACCTGTCTTTCTTATCTTCGAAGAAGCTTGACAGAGCATGGTGTAGCAATTCATATCCGTAAAGGAAATCAGGGGTTTTCCGCTGAACTGAACGACATTACAATAGATGTCTCTCAATTCGAGACATTGTTAAATAAAATATTGGCGGAAGAGCACATAAATGAGCTTCATTATGATCAGATGAACGAGATGTACGTCGGAGATTATATGGATGGATGCAATTTTGACTGGGCAATTGCCAGACAGTTGAATATCAAGTCGTTGTATGTCCGTGCACTTCGCAAATGGTATATGTATTATCGTAGCCAAGGAAAGCTTTTGTTTGCAGCGAATAGCTTACAGCGATTACTGTCACTTGTTCCTGACTCCGAGATCGATGGACGTGAGTTGATTAGAATTCATCTGGAACTCAGTAACCGGAGCGAGGCATACCGTGTAAGTCAGGAGTTAGAGCAAGCCGTGCGCATTCAACTTGGAACAGAACTGGAGGAGGAGACGTTGTTATTGATTCAGAACACGATGGAGGGATCGGGGCGCACATTTCAATGAAACGCAAAATCGTTGCGATCCTAATTACATTGACAATGTTGTTCGCGACTTACGGTATGCTGTTAACATACTTTACTTTTAACAAGAAAACGATGCCGATGGCGGCCAATGGAGTCATGGACTTAACCAATTGGGCATTTCAGGAGAAGGGTGTCGTCCGGCTGGACGGGCAATGGGAGTTTTACCCGAATCGACTACTCTTCAGCCATCCCCTCACCTCTGAGGAAGCGGGAGATGAAGCCCCTTCTTTCATTCAGGTGCCCGGGTCATGGTCCAAACAGATGGATACGTTGGGTGTGGCAACGTATCGTTTGAGGCTTTTAATTGATGACGATAGCGTCATATATGGAATGAAGACGGCAGCCATATTGATCTCCAATAGGCTTATCGTCAACGGGCAAGTCGTGGGCTCAAGCGGGTATCCCGATCACAAAGACGATTATTGGGCGCTTAACAAGCCATATGTCAGTTATTTCACTTTAAAGCCAGGCTGGAACGATATCGTGATCGAAGTTGCCAACCATGAATTCCGGGTAACGAGTGGAATCGGGGAGTCTATCCAATTTGGCAAGGCTGACCAAATTGCGAAAATTCGGGATGTCGCGACAGCACACGATTGGATTGCCCTAACAGCCTTCCTGATCATGGGGCTGTATTTTATCGGATTATTTTCTCAGCGCAGGAATGATCAGTCCCTTGTTGTATTCGGACTCGTCTGTGTATTTATTGCAGCGTTTACAAGCATCAGCGGTGAGAGGGTGCTGTTCGATGCGCTGGGCCCACTTCCATTTTGGCTATATTTTCGCATTCAAATGGTGTTGACCATTGGGGTAGGTGTAGGATTTTTCTTGTATGTGTATACTGCTTTTCGTCCCTACAGTTATAGAGGATTTACGAAGGCAGGACTACTATCAGGAGGTGCTTTACTTCTCTTGCATATGGGCTTTGCTACGCAAATTACGACAGGGCCGTTTCGCCTTGTGACATCACTGTACGTCACGTTAGCTTTGTTGTACGCCACCTATGTGTTTGTATATGCTGTTCTAAATAGAGTGGCTGGCAGCTGGTATCTGGCTGTGGCGGCGATGGCTTTGAACGCGCTAGTGTTGAACCAGAACTTAAACGTCTACTTTGGCGTTCCGATCTATTCGCTGCCACCCGTCGAGCCATTTCTTGTACTGCTCATGCTTGCACTATTGATGTCGCTCCGCTTCTCAAACGCATTCCAGAGAATAGAGGAACTCTCGGGTCAGTTAATGGAGGCGGACAAGCACAAGGATGATTTTCTCGCACGTACTTCACACGAATTCAAGACGCCTCTTCATGGTGTTATGAACATATCCCGGTCTATGCTTGATGATACTGCGTCACCTCCTACGTCAGGGCAACGAGAGAAGCTTCAGTTGATGATCGATATTACCAGGAAGCTTTCTCAGATTGTCTATGACATTCTGGACTTGTCGAAGCTTAAACAGGGGGAGCTTAGAATTGATCCGGCGCCAGTCGATGTCCGTTCAGTCGTAGAGATGCAAATCCGTTTCTACTCTTATCTCAGTGCGGAAAAGGAGATTCAACTCGTCAATCAGGTGCCAGCGGACTTGCCGCTCGCTTATGCTGATGAAATCAGGTTAAGTCAGGTCATTAGCAATCTGCTGGACAATGCAATCAAGTACACAGAGAACGGAACGATCATTGTTGTCGGGAAGGAACAAGAAGGCCTGTTGCAATTCGAAGTACAGGATACGGGAGCGGGTATACATCCGGAGGATATGCCGTATATCTTTGAGCCGTTCAAATCCATGGAAGAAGTAAGCCAACGCGGCTCCGGGCTTGGGCTTTCTATCGCTAAGCAGCTGATTAATCTGCAAGGGGGGACACTATCCGTGAGCTCAACCCTGGACGTGGGGACGACATTCACGTTTACCCTGCAGCGGGCAACATCAAATAATGAAAATATAGCTAGCTCGGACCATTCATCAGCATCTTACATTCAACCTTTGGAGAACGAGTATTCGTTTCCTACACCGTATATTGCGAATGCCGCTGGTAAGCGCACGATTTTGATCGTTGATGATCAATATGTCAATCTGAAGGTTTTGCTGGATACGCTACAATCCCATGACTATCGGATCATCGCAGTCAAAGATGGATACGAAGCACTTCGCCAGATCGATGAACCGGGCAGAATTGACCTTGTCATTCTGGACCTGATGATGCCAGGCATGTCCGGATACGAAGTATGTCAAGAAATTCGCAAGCGCTATTCACTCCTGGAGTTGCCCGTGTTGATGGTTACTGCGGCAATTCAACCACAGGATAAGGTGGCTGCATATCAGGTTGGAGCAAACGACTACTTGCCCAAACCGTTTGATTTGGAAGAATTAAAAGCCCGAATCGGAAGTTTGCTTGCCATGAAGGAATCATTGGGACGTGCAGTATATATGGAAGTGGCTTTCCTTCAATCGCAGATCAAGCCGCATTTTCTATATAACGTTCTTAATAGTATCGTTGCCTCCAGTTATACAGATATAGAGCGTGCGCGGAGCATGATCATCGCGTTGGCTGATTATTTGCGAGGAAGCTTTCGGTTCAGCAATTCAGATAAACGCATCGAACTCGATGAGGAATTCAAGCTTATTCAAACCTATGTACAGATTGAGCAGGCAAGATTCAGGGACCGTATTTGCTTCCAATATGAGATTCCTGAAGAGGCATATCGTTTACAGATACCGCCGTTGCTGCTTCAGCCGTTGATCGAAAATGCGATTCGCCACGGCATCGGAGATCGAATTGAAGGCGGAACAGTGAAATTGATAGTGGAGAGATTAGAAGAGGATTGGTTATTTGTTGTATCCGATGACGGAGTCGGAATTCCTCCCGACCGTAAGAAGATATTACTTGAACATAGCGAATCGGCCGTCCAGCAAGGAGTAGGTTTACGAAATATCGATAAGCGATTGAGATTTGAATACGGAACTTCACTGGTACTAACGAGTGAACCTGGGCATGGAACGAGCGTTGCCTTTCATATTCCTAATGGGCTGTCTTAAGAGAACATATGTTATATCAATGGGTTCCATCGTACATGCGGTGGGGCTCTTTTTGTATTTATTTGATGGATAGTTAACTGAAAATGTGGATTGGTGGACGGGTATGATTAATGTCGTCGAATAAAGTCGAATAACATCGTTTTTTAAGGTTTTTTTAAGGTGTGCTCCGTTATGCTGAGTAGAATGCAACTGATTAATATTGCGGAGGGGGAGACATGTAATGATTTCAGTGGGGGGAGCAAGTAAGAAATACGGAAATTTTCGAAGAATGGCACATCTGTTTCTAGCCATCATTCTTTTTATACCATCTTTAGTGATTGGGGGCGGTGTAACTTCGGCGGCATCCGGCTGGTCGATCATTGATGGGAATGGAGCAACTGGCATTAATGTAAATTCAGCCATGAGGGGTGAAAAACCTGCCATAGTGGAATGGAATGGTGAGATTTATGTGGCATGGAAAGAAACGATTCCGAGTACGCCTACGATTAGCCAGATCAGAGTTAAAAAGTTTAATGGCTCAAACTGGATTAGTGTTGACGGCGGTCACCCAACATATGGTCTGAATTACGATTTAACCAAAGATGTCGTATCTCCGACCCTCGCCGTGTACAATAACGCTCTATATTTGTCTTGGACGGAAATGAAAACTTCTTCTATTGGCCAGATTCGGGTCAAAAAATATGACGGTACGAGCTGGACAAATGCTGAAGGAGGAAGCACAGAAGGAATTAATGAAAGTCCCTCATTAAATGCGAGTACTCCCATGTTAACTGCATATAAAGGGGAGTTGTACGCAACTTGGGTTGAAGCAGCTAAGATTCGCATGAAGAAGTATAATGGCACCACGTGGGCAAGCCTCGATGGGGGCGGAACAGAGGGATTAAACGTAAACCCGGGTAGTGGTGCAGCAACGCCCATCATTACAGTAATGGGGGATGATTTATACGTAGCGTGGGTCGAGTATTTGACCGGTGCCAAGTATCAGTTGCGTGTCAAAAAATATGCTGGATCAAACTGGTCATTGGCAGACGGTGGGGTTGGATTAAATATAACTTCTACGGTTATTCCAACCAATCCCTCATTTGCTGTTATTAACGATATCTTATACATGGCATGGACAGAACCAATCAGTAGAACAGACGATCAAGTCCGAGTTAAACAGTACGATGGTAACAACTGGACCAGTATTGACGGTGGGGGACAGACAGGGATTAATGTTGGCACTGATTTTCGTACCTTCACAGTGGAGCTGGCAACTCTGAATAATGAATTATATGCCGTTTGGGGCGAATATTCCGGAGTGATCAGTAATGCTATTGCTATTTTTAAGATTCGTGTGAAAAAATATGACGGCAATGGATGGGTTCTAGCTGAAAATGGAAGGAATGGTGGATTGAATGTTTTTACAACTAAAACTGCCACAAGTCCTGCCATAACAGCAATGAATGGAGCACTGTATGCGGTGTGGGATGAGGATGACAGAAAAGTGGTAAATATAAGGGCAGCCCAATTCACGCCGCCGCCTCCACCAAGCGTCACCAGTGTAACTGTAAGCCCGATCACGACAAGTACGATGCAGGGTGGAAGCAGGCAACTATCGGCTGCTGTTAACGCCGTAGGAGAGGCGCCAACAACGGTGACATGGAGCAGTAGTGATGCAACGAACAAGGTCGCAGTTAATGCTACGGGCTTAGTTACAGTTGCACGGGACGCAACACCAGGTAATTACATCATCACGGCGACTTCCACGTTCGATAGTACCAAGACAGCAACATCAACCGTTACGGTGACATATGCACCAGCAGTTCAGAGTATAGCCGTTAATCCAAGTACGGATAGCCTGATGCAGGGTGAGAGCACCCAGTTAACGGCAACGGTAGTTGCCGTAGGTGGAGCGCCAGACACGGTAAGCTGGCATAGCAGTGATCTCAGTAACAAAGTAACGGTAGATGCAACGGGGAAGGTTAGTGTAGCATCGGATGCTGCACCGGGCGACTACACCATTACAGCATCTTCCACTTATGATACGGGTAAGAGGCAATCAGCGATCATTACGGTTACCTATGCACCAGCTGTTAATAGCGTTAGTGTTAGCCCAGATACCGACAGTTTGATGCAAGGAGAGAGCAGACAACTGGTCGCAACGGTAAACGCTGTAGGTGGGGCCGGAGCAACGGTGACATGGGCCAGCAGTGATACGGATCACAAGGTTGAGGTAAGCGATACCGGCTTCGTGACGGTTGCCCCAGACGCTATGCCAGGGAACTACACCATTACGGCAACTTCGACGGTAGACAGCAGTAAGGTGGGTACAGCAACCATTACGGTGACGTATGCACCAGCAGTAAACGGAGTTATCGTTACGCCTGATCCAGCAAGTATCGTGCAAGGAGATGGTACACAGTTAGAGGCAATCGTTGAGGCAGTTGGTGGAGCTTCGACGGAGGTAACATGGAGCAGCAGTGATCTAACTGGCAAAGTCTCTGTAAGTAATACCGGCTTCGTAACGGTTGCAGCGGATGCTGTACCAGGGGATTATACGATAACAGCTACATCGATTGAAGACAGCAGCAAGATGGGAAGGGCAACCGTTACCGTGATGTATGCGCCAGCTATTCACAATATCGCTGTCAATCCGGAAAATGCTACTGTCGCACAAGGAAGAACCGAGCAACTCACTGCCACGGTAACTGCGGTAGGTGGAGCCGATTCTTCCGTGATGTGGACGAGCACCGATTCCAGCAACAAGGTAACCGTAAGCAGCATGGGAAATGTTAGCGTTGCTTCCGATGCCGTGCCAGGTGACTATGTGATTACAGCGACATCCGTGTACGATCTAACCAAGGTTGCAACGGCAACCATTAAGGTGACGTATGCACCGGCCGTGAACAGCGTCACGGTTAATCCGATTACAGACAGCCTTATGCAGGGAGAGAGCAGACAACTGACGGCAACGGTTGATACCGTAGGCGGAGCCGATGTAACGGTGATGTGGAGCAGTAGCGATGCAACCAACAAGGTGAAGGTCAGCGATTCCGGCTATGTTACGGTAGAAGCCGATGCCGAGCCAGGGGAATATACCATTTACGCGACCTCAACAGCAGATATCAGCAAAAAAGGCAGCATGGTTCTTACGGTGACAGCAGCTCCAACGTATACGATTGCTCCAATTGAAGATCGCACATTGGAACCGCTCATGCTCGATTATGAATCCGGTACTCAGGAAACGAACAGCGTATCCATTCAGCATACGGGAACAGGAAATCTGGTTCATTTATCTGCCTCTCTGAGCGGGCATGATTCGGATGCCTTTGTTATTACGCAGCCGGATGCTGAATTGATCGCTGGAGATCAGACAGAGTTCACTCTCCGTGCCAAGGACGGATTGCCCGCAGGAACATATACAGCAACGGTTACGTTGACAGCAGATCTTATGGTACCAGTTACTTTCAAAGTAATACAGGCCGTAAATCTGCCTAATGCGCCAGCCAACCCTCGGAATCTGACAGCCGAACCTGGGGATGGTCATGTCACGTTGAAATGGGAAACGGAACCCGATGTAGAGTACCGAATTTACATGGCAACAGATGATGATCCTGATCATAGGGTTGAAATCACAGCCGAGGCATCATCACCTTATACCATTCCTGAGTTGGTTAACGGCAAGACTTATTACTTTGTTGTAAAAGCAGAGAATAAGGGAGGGCTTAGTGAAGCCTCCAATCAAGTAAGTGTAATTCCATCAAGCGTTCCGGGATCGCCAACAGATGTGACAGCGACATCGGGCAACGGACAAGCGACCGTAAGATTTGCAGCGCCAGTTCATGATGGTGGAAGTCCAATTACGGGATACGAAGTGACTGTATCGCCTGGGAATACGATAATTACAGGCAGTACTAGTCCAATAACAGTAACGGGATTGAGTAACGGAATAAGCTATACGTTTACGGTGAAAGCCATTAACGGTGCAGGCAAAAGTACAGATTCGGCTAGGTCCAATGCAGTTGTGCCTGCAGCGGCCTCTGCTCCGTCAACCAACCCGCCTGTAACACAAGCTCCATCAAACCCACAGTTAACACCTGTCACACCACCAACAACACCAACTACAGGCGTCAATATTTTGGTTAATGGAAAAGTGGAAAATGCTGGACAAGCGATCATATCCCGGCGTGACCAACAAACCGCATTGACGATTGTAGTAGATCAGCAGAAGCTGAATGACAGATTGGCAGAGGAAGGACAACACGCGGTTGTCACAATTCCTATTAATCAAACGTACGACGTTTTTGTGGGTGAGCTTACAGGCGAGATGATTAAAACGATGGAAGATTATCAAGCTATTCTCGAATTCAAAACAGAGCAGGCTTCGTACACTGTTCCTGCTGGACAAATCCGCATTGGGGAGATTGCGAGCCAAGTTGGAGTGTCTAATGACTTGCAGGAAATCAAGGTACAGATTGAAATTGCAGCTCCGACCTCAGTTCAATCGGACATTGTAGATCGCGCAGTCGCTCAGAATGATTTATCTCTGATTGCTCAGCCGCTTAATTTTACAGTTAATGCCGTTTATGGTGACAAGTCTGTTGAAGTAAAAAACTTCGATGCATATGTCGAAAGAACGATAGCCATGCCAGAAGGCATAGATCCGAACAAAATTACAACTGGCGTTGTCGTGGAGCCAGACGGATCAGTTCGTCATGTCCCGACCAAAGTACGTCAAAACAATGGCCGATACGAAGCTCAAATTAACAGCCTGACCAATAGCACATATGCAGTAGTGTGGCATCCATTACAATTTACAGACGTAATGCATCATTGGGGTAAAGAAGCTGTAAATGATATGGGATCTCGTATGATTGTGGAGGGCGTTGGCAACGGAACCTTCAATCCTGATCGAGCTGTGACCCGTGCAGAGTTCGCTGCAATCATGGTTCGTGGTCTGGGACTTCGTCCGGAGAATGGGGAAACTCCATTTACGGATGTGAAGACCGAGGATTGGTACAATGGTGCTATCCGCACAGCACATGCATATGGGCTGATCAACGGCTTTGAGGATGGCACCTTCCATCCTAACGAAACCATTACAAGAGAACAGGCGATGGTCATATTAGCGAAAGCGATGATGATTACTGGGCTAAAAGACAGCCTGAACGCAGAGCCTTTGGATGCCACGCTCCAGTCATTCAATGATGCAGCTGCTGTATCTGCCTGGGCACGCAGCAGTGCAGTGGACAGCGCGAAGTCAGGTCTTGTGCAGGGGCGCAGCCAAACTTTATTAGCACCAAAAGGTAAGGTTACACGTGCCGAGATTGCCACGATCATGCAGAGATTGTTACAGAAGTCGAATCTAATCTAGGTGGTAATCGTTAAACTTTTGGATGATTTGTAAGGTACAGTCCGGGGAAGCTAGAAAAGCGGAATGAGTGCTAATTAGTGCTCATTCCGCTTTTTTCCCATTAAGGGTGTACAGTTGGATTCATAATATACCTAATCTTCCTGATTTCCTGGTATGAGAACACGTTTCATGAAGAGAGAGGATGAAGCCTAGCAAGATATTCATTATCTTTAATGTGTCGAAAAAAAGGCATAACAAAAAAAGCCTATACTTGATAAGAATCAAGCAGAATGGCATACCGTTGATCTATTTTGTTAAATAGATGATTCCCAGGCTCATTTTATTTTGATAAATTCATTTTGGGCGGGATGTACCCAAGTAATCTGGCTATTTTTGCGATTTGTCCCTGATGATGGAATTCATGGGTTGTGCAATGTGTAAAAAGCCATAATTCACTTAATTCGGCGGTTTCACTCATCCAACCGGCTTGAATGTCGGGGTTCCAGTTGCGTCTAAAATCCTGTAGGAATTCGTTAACGAGTAAGTCTGTCGCCTCAAATAATTTACGCATCTGCTGAACATCTTGGATGGATTCTGGTTTTATTTTGGGCATGGATCGCCCAAGACCACGCACACCTAACCATACGCGATAACAATCTGTAACATGAACATGCAGGTTACGAATTGAATCTCCACCTAAAGCTTCTACCGGTTTAATATACGCTGTGGGGGACATGTTTTCACACATTCGGAAGAGGGATTCCCTTGTCCGTTTAATCATGTCGTACTGACTTTTTAGTACATCCATGTTTAATGATCTCCTTTCTAACTGTACTGTCTGTTGTATGTTAAACTGCAATCTCGAGCAAGGTCTGACACTGTCTGGTTTTAATTAAAGATTACATGTATCTATAATGTATATGATGTATTATGATGTCAAACATATATAGCTACTCCTTGATGGGTTAAATAAAGTGAATGCATAGGAATGAACAGATGGAAAAAGAAGTTAGTATAAATGTGGATAATGAAGTTGTCTTGCGCCAAGCAGTGGTTTTATAATGGTACATTCAAGAGATTTAGATATCCATTCCTACGTAGTCGACGTTGTTTATTCAGGCTGGCGGGAGAAGTATGCTTCTCTCGGGGGTGTGATATAATCGGTTACAGATGGATTTAACATTTTCGGGATAAAGAAGTTCCCTAGTATGCATAGAGAGGTTTTGGATATGACGAAAGACAATTTTTGGCGTGAATTACCACGACCATTTTTTATATTGGCACCGATGGAGGATGTGACGGATGTTGTGTTTCGTCATGTGGTGAGTGAAGCAGGGCGACCAGATGTATTTTTTACGGAATTTGCGAACACGGAGAGTTATTGTCACCCGGAGGGGCACAAGAGTGTGCGTGGGCGTTTGACATTTACAGCAGATGAACAGCCGATTGTGGCTCATATCTGGGGAGATAAACCGGAATTCTTTCGTGAGATGAGTATCGGTATGGCGAAAGAAGGCTTTAAAGGTATCGATATTAATATGGGCTGTCCTGTAGCGAATGTGGCTGAGAATGGAAAAGGAAGCGGCTTGATCTGCCGCCCGGCTCTTGCGGCGGAGATTATTCAGGCGGCGAAGGCCGGAGGACTGCCAGTCAGTGTAAAAACGCGTCTCGGATTTACTGAAGTCGACGAATGGCGCGACTGGTTAACTCATATTTTGCAGCAAGACATCGTGAATCTGTCGATTCACCTGCGGACAAGAGAAGAAATGAGCAAAGTAGACGCTCACTGGGAACTGATTCCGGAGATTAAGCAGCTTCGTGATGAGATCGCTCCTAATACACTTCTGACGATTAACGGGGATATTCCGGACCGTGAGACAGGCCTTAGACTCGCGGAGCAATATGGTGTGGATGGCATTATGATTGGACGCGGTATTTTCCAGAATCCGTTTGCGTTTGAGAAGGAGCCGAAAGAACACAGCAGTGAGGAATTGCTTGATCTGCTACGGCTGCATCTGGATCTCCATGATCAATATTCAGGACAGGAGCCACGTTCGTTCAGCGCGCTTGCCCGTTTCTTTAAAGTCTATGTCCGCGGATTTCGAGGAGCAAGTGAACTCAGAAACAGCCTAATGAACGCCAAGTCGACAAGTGAAGTTCGTACGCTGCTCCATGAATTTGGAAATAAGGATCAAGTTGAGGCGGAGGAACGTGGGATTTAAGTTTCCGAGTTCGGAGAAAGAACGGACGATAAGTAAGGTTAGTTTTGGTGTGGGCAAGCGTCATACTCTGGTCAACAAACTAACAGGGATTGAAGAGTTACGTTATTTAGGAGTACTTCCAAAGTGGGAAATCATGAGGGTATCCCGACATATTAGCAACTTCATCCATAGTAGGCTCTCAAGCCATGTCGAGTATTACTCGCACTTAGTTAGGAAAGATTAGTAGTTATGATGTATTGACGGTTATTAAGAAAATAACAGCTAAAAAAGAAGCGGGAGCAACTCCGCTTCTTTTTTAGCTGTTGTCGTCTCCTTGGAGCGTTAACGCGTATACTCCGATTGGGCCATGGCGATCGGCTGAGGATTGGTTACTACCCATAATACCGCCAACTCGGATAATCTGGCAGGCGCATCAAAATCATATCCATCATGAAGCCTGCTGACCAAGTCTGATGCTTCTTGGAGAAGTGCCGGGGCGAGTGGTTCACCAGTGCCCAGGTGACGAATCAGTGCATCCAGCATCTTGCGATACTCCCTATCCCAGTTACCTCCGCCATTATCCAATACTTCATGAGACACACGCCCTGTGATGCGGATCATCTCTCCCTGCACCGTTTGCGCATGTCCCTGGGCCGGGACAAGATATTCCCACAGCTCTTGGTGCTGCTTGGGCCAGGTGGTTGCTTTTACCTGAATGGGGGTGGTCCCATCGTGCATGATCCGATTCGCGACCGGCTCGACATCAAATAGCTGGTACAGTTTGATCAGCGCGTCTGAAACTCCATCGACCTTGTCCTTATTGAACTTCTCACGGGCGAATTCAAAATCCTTACCGATCCGCTTCACCGATTCTTTCATATCCGGGGTGAGCGATGCTCCGGCATCCAGCAGAATTGCGGCAATCTCCGCTAGATTAACAATATCACTATTCCTGCAATTGACTAAGCCCTTGGCTAATGGCGTATTTCCCTGTTTATTTTCTACGTTAATCGCAGCGTCTTGGTTTACCAACGCTTGAACCACTGTGGTTCTATATCCACTGACCGCTGCATGTAAGGGTGTTTCATTTTGGTAGTCCACAGCGTCCAGATCCGCGCCTAATTCAAGGAACAGGGGGACATTTCCTGACCAGTGTGAGGCATGGGCATGTAAAGGCGTGCGTTGATATTTGTCACGTGCATTAATATCTGCCCCTTGCTCTACCAGCCAGCGAACCAATTCATCCGAAATATGCCGAAAGCTGAGGGCCGTACCTTTGCTGTAGCCCCCACGGGCATCCCATTCGCATTGCTCGAAAACCTCTTTTACCGCAGCGATATCATTATCTTTAACGAGCTTTTCCATATGAGCAGGTAATGTTGTTTTCTTCTTAGCCATTTAAAATCCCTCTCCTTGTGAATGACATCGTATTTTCGTAATGATAGGCAATGATAGATGGATAGAAAGCAGATAATTTCTGCAAGTTTATCACATGAGGAATGTTAAACCAATTACTGGATTTAATCTGCGGATACGACGAACAGAGGAATTGAATCTGTTTTCAGATTGAATAGGGGACTTTGCTTTGTTTGGCTATGTTATAATTTTAGATGAGTTTCCGTAGGGTTGATGGATTGAAAAGTATATAAAATGATCGCCGCAATGCATGCGGTAGGTTTTTCATAATAGGAGGATCTATGTCCTGGAGTAAACTGAAGCAACAATTAGAGAGTTTTCTTAGTCCCGCGTTAATTGGAAAAGTGGAGTATCGTGCAACCAGCTATCGCTATGCCCCTGATAAATCAGGCAATTGTTACATTACCGTAGATCAAAAGAACATCCTGAATATGAGTGATATTTCAACGCCGATCCGTTGGTATCAGACGGAACAGGAGATTAAGAACGATCCTAACATTCTCATTCCTGTAAGTGAAGATGAGATTGAAGTTATCCGGCAAGAGTCCAAAGGCAATATCCCCGAGGATCGATTGCATATCATGGCAAGGAGCAGAAAAATCTCCGTACATGCCAAAGCGCTTTTGGTGGCACAGGCTGCACTCAGTAAATCAAATTTTACCGTTGCAGCTACCACATATTTATCTACTTCTATAGAAGATAATCTGGAGAGCAATGATATTTTGTATAATATTCTGGCTTTAATGGACAGACGGGTTGGCAAAAAACGAATTCTAAACATGTCCGAGCAGATCAAATTAAAACATCCAGCGGTGCAATATTTCTATGAACTGCGTCGTCGTACGGTGTGAAATTTAAATAACTGTCATGGATAGAGATACACTGTGACGAATTCAATGAAATCTGCTAACAAGTGGGTATAGCTTTTAACTATAACCAGTTATGGTTTTTAAGTATCCCTTCTAACTGCTCTCGGCGTGATATGATCATGGTATACAACGAGGGGGTAATTTACATGACTGACAAGTTCCAGATCGTAGGAAGTTTATTGCGGCCGGAAGAGCTGCTGAAATATAAAACGCAAATTGAACATAACGATGATATCCAATATCCGTTCTATGAAAACTACGAAGGATATGAGAAGTGCGAGACGGAGGCTATCAAACAAGTTGTAGCCAAAGAGATCGAACATAACTTGTCCGTTGTTACCGATGGCGAATTCTCCAAATCGATGTGGCATCTGGACTTTGTATGGGGATTTGGCGGTGTGAAGCGTTACATCGCGGATCACGGCTATTTCTTCAGAGATGTGGACGGAACTTCGAAGTATGAAACACGCAAAGATATCGGACTGCGCATCACGGACAAATTAAGCGGAAAAAATCATCATTTCATTCAATTGTTCCAACAACTGCAAGACACGGCGGGTGACCAGCAAACGAAACTTTGCGTACCATCGCCATCCCATATTTTCGGTGAACTCTCCTGGTCAGATAACATTGGGGGTACAGATTCCGTTTATCAGAACAAACAGGAGCTCAAAGAGGGCCTAGTAATCGCGTATAAGGAATTCGTCGAAGAATTCGCTGCAGTGGGCGGTAAAATTCTGCAATTCGATGATTGCTTGTGGGAACTGTTTGCAGACGACAACCCTAACTCTCCATTTACAGGGGAGCATATTAATCAAGATGAAGTACAAGGTCTCGCTTCTGAATTCATTGATATTAACAATACCGTGATTGACTTCGGACATAGCCTGGGCTTGAAAATGTGGACACATAACTGCCGCGGTAATTATGATTCCCGTAACATGGGCGGTGGATCGTATGTGAAAATCGCCAATCTGTTCCTGAAGCAATTGAAGTATGACCGTTTCTTCCTGGAGTGGGATGATGATCGTGCGGGTTCCATCGAAGCTCTGGAAGTGTTCAAGGACAGACCGGAAACGGAAATTGTATTGGGTTTGCTTTCCTCCAAAACGAGTACCCTTGATGATGAAACACGTGTTGTCCGTTTGCTGGACGAAGCATCCAAAATCATCGATAAGGATCGACTGCTGCTGTCTCATCAATGCGGCTTTGCATCCTGTGATGGCGGTAACGAATTAAGTGAAGCTCAGCAATGGGCGAAGATTGATCAAGGGCAGAAGATTGCAAAGCAATATTGGGGCGGCACCGTCTAGGATTCAAGTTGAATGTATTGTGACCTTATAAACACATTGCTCGATCAATAGTGTTCTGCGCGATAATAAAACGGCGACTTTTCCTCTGGAATCTCATCCAGGGAGAAGTCGCCTTATTTGTAGTGGTACGTGCCGTATGGGTACATTCTCATTTCAATAACTTTTTTAAACTAATGATGACGCATAGGCATGTCTTTCTTTATTTCTCCGATTCACGCTGTGCCAGCCATTCCTTTTTCAACAAAGCATATTGATACGTATTTTCATATTTCGGTGTGCCGTCCTCATTATTGACAAATGAAATGAACTCCAAAAAAAGACCTTCCCGGCGCATGCCCAGCTTCTCACACAGTTTCTGGGAACGAAAGTTATCATCCTCGACATAGGCGTACACTCTTCTTATTCCCTGTTCCATAAAGAGGTGCTCGATGAAAGCATTAGCGCTTTCACTTGCGTACCCCTTCCCTTCGAATCTTCCATTAAAATTCCAACCAATACTATACGTATCTGAATTCGAATCCTTATCTGTATCAGGATCCTGATCTTCCCTCATGCCAAACAGCTCACCGATCAGCTCGTTACTGTCTTTCAGGCAGACTGCGATTTGGGAATCGTCATTGCTTCTTTTTGCGACCTCCGCCGCCGCGTCTTCCAGTGTTGAAATTCGGTGATCCATAAAGCAATTCACTCTGGGATTTGCTGTGTATTCCAACAGTCCGGCTGCGTCTGTTGCGGTGAAATTTCGTAGGATTAATCGATTGGTTTCAAGGTTTTGCATGAGATATACCTCCAGTGTTCATATCAATAGATTGACTTTGTTCATGTTGTATTTCTTTTTATTCTACCAAACACACTATTCCTTACTATAGCTGGGTGTAGCCTTGAGTTTGGCTTTCGTTCTGGTTGTGTCAGACCGGGAGAACAATCCCACCAATTTCTCCCTATAGATATAACCGAGCACGAACCCGATTACAGCGATAACAGAAATACTAATGGCGATCGTATATTGTTGCATATGAATGGTGGACCCCACAGCGGCAGATGCAATGATCCACGGCAGACGACCAATTATAAGAATCATGAAGAACTTAAACGAACGAATCGATGTAAGAGCGGCAACAAATACAAGCATGTCTTTGGGCAAGCCGGGTATCACGAAAAAGATAAATAAAAAAGCGGAGAACTTCTTCTCATCATGTATAAACGACATCCACTTATAATTTTTCTTTTGCAGCAGCCGTGAAATGTAAGCCCGACCGATAAAACGAGTGAAATAAAAGGCGATCGCTGAGCCGAGTATCAAACCTATCGTTGTATACAATGAACCAATGGCTGTACCGTAAATATATCCGCCTGCGACTTGCACCACTTCTCCTGGAATAGGTGCAACCACGATCTGAAGAATCTGGAATAAGATGAACATGATTGGACCCCAATGTCCGGTTGAATGAATATATTCTCTGAAGTTGTCCATGGAAGACATGATTTTAATAATGGCCGGAGAATAATAGACCAGCAGACCAATGGACAACATGATGAATAGACCCAACAATAGGTTAATCATTACTTTTTTTGAAGGTTGTGGCATAGCTGACGACCCCTTTGTATAGTAACCTCTAGATATTTACAGTATAAGTCGAAGTTCTTAAGAGATACCTACATAACTTCTGAAGAATTCTTAAGTCGATTGTATTTGCTGGTAGTCGCTAATAGCGCATATTATACTGAAATTAGACGGAGGGATCAGATGAGCAAGAAAATTCTAATTGCTGATGATAACAGCGAAATTCGTGAAATTGTAAGGATTTTATTAGAGAGCGAGAATTATGAAGTCATTGAAGCGATAGATGGTCAAGATGCGATTGATAAAGTGAATGAAGAGACGGATCTCATTATCTTGGATATGATGATGCCCAATAAATCAGGTTTGAAGGCTTGTCTGGAGATTCGTGAACAAACAAGCGCACCGATCCTGTTTCTCACGGCGAAAACGCAGGATTCTGACAAACAATTGGCCTTTTCTTCCGGCAGTGATGACTTCTTGTCCAAACCCTTCTCTTATACAGAACTCGTTTCAAGGGTGAAGGCCTTACTACGGAGGTATTATGTTTATCGGGGCAAAGAGAAGACTGAAGAAACAGACCAAATTATCGTTAAAGATCTTACCGTCCATCAGGATTCAAAAGCCGTGTTTGTTGGGAAGAAGGAAATTGCTCTAACTGAAATTGAATACCAGATTTTGCTGCTGCTGGCTAAGAAGCGACGAAAGGTGTTCTCTGCAGAAAACATATATGAGAGTGTTTGGGGGCAACCCTTCTTTTATACGTGTAATAACACGGTGATGGTTCATATTCGTAATTTGAGAGGCAAACTGGAGGATGACCCGCAGAACCCTAAATATGTGAAGACCGTTTGGGGGAAGGGGTACAAAATTGAATAGATTACTAATGGGAAAAAAACTGAAGATTAAACTGGTTTTGGCGGTTGTCATCTCTTTGTTCATAGCCATGAGTGCTTTCGTTATTTTACAAGTTGTTGGCGAGACTGTATTGGATAGTTATTTAAGCAAATCCACTTTTGTAGAGAACAGGCAGCAAGATGCGCTTGAACGATTCGAAGCGTTCGTGAACAATCAGAACGTGTCAACACGTAATCATGAGCAATTGTCTGATTGGATAAGTCATGAGCGCTACTTAAATCTGTATATTTTTGCAAAAGAAAAGTTGATATTTTCCTCTAATACGGAGATTGATCCTGCCATTAACGAGGAGCTGTTAACTCAATTTGTACCATCGAAAATACCCATCACCACCATCCATTTTGCGGATCAGGATGCCCAAATATATTTGGTTGGCTTTTATGAGTATCAATATTTCAACCTCATTCTGATTATTGGTGTTTTCATAGCAGCTATCGTGTTCATCGTTTCCTTTCTACTGATAATTAATAAGAAAACGTCGTATATTGGCCTGCTTGAACAAGAGATTAAAATACTCGAAGGTGGAAATTTGGAATATTCGATTACGGTATCGGGAAAGGATGAACTGTCATCTTTGGCCCAGAGTATAGATGAGATGAGGAAATCTTTTGTGGAGCGGCTCGGCAGCGAGGAGAGGGTCAGGATGGCAAACCGCGAATTGATCACGGCGATTTCCCATGATTTACGAACGCCACTCACGATTCTATTAGGGTATATGGATATCATAGAGCTCAACAAGTATAAAACACATGAGGATCTGTTGCAGTATATTCATAATAGCCGGGAGAAGGCCTATCAGATCAAAGTGCTGTCGGACAAACTATTTGAATATTTCACGGTATCCTCTGCCGCTGAAGAAGAGGAAATAGAATTTGAAAGGTATGAGGGCAGAGCGCTTATCGATCAACTCATCGATGAACAATTAGTGGTTTTAAACGATATCGATGTGCAGGTTCAGACAGGTGCACATCATGAGGAGTTTTTACTTGAACTCAATCTGGTCGCCATGCGTCGCGTAATGGATAACATATTTTCAAATATTCGAAAATACGCCGATCCAGTGTTTCCCGTTCATATCCAGATTTCTTTGAAGCAACAATGGGTCACTCTTGAGGTGGAGAATAAGATTAAACGTGTTGGCAAAAAGAAAGATAGCAACGAAATTGGGCTCGTTAGTTGTCAGAAAATGATCGAACAGCACAACGGGACGTTGAAGGTGTCACAGGAAGAAGATACGTTTTCACTACAAATTACGCTACCTGTCATCTTCAATAAACCAACACAGACTCATATATAATGGGAAAAGAGAGATGTTACTGTATTAAAAGAGCCATGCATTCGCATGGCTCTTACGATATCGTCAGAGGGCAAGCCTCATGTCTCAAACAACAGGTTCATTCTGTTTCTTGAAATATTGTTCAATGAGAAACGAGAGCATCGGTCCAGGCTCAGCCTGCTGTAATTGAGACTGATCGCCAAATTCCATGAGATACGGCTGTTCCGTAGTACAAGGAATCCAATGAGGCATCCGTTTTCCGGTGGAATCTGGACCGTTCGGGTCACCTGTAGCAATAAAATTGGATAAATAATTGCACATCTGGCGCGCCAGATCATAATGTTTGCCCGTGAAAGGCCGCCAGCACTTGGCCAATGTCTCGAAGAAAAACCACAGATCGACGGAGTGAAAGGTTCCCGGCTGGTCCCATCCCGGAATCTCGGCGTCAAAGTTATAATAATAAAGAGGCGTCTCAGACGCATGACCGCTGTTCGCGCGGATGGCGAGCAGAATGGCATGTTGGATCATGCGTACTGATGCTTGTTGCAAAGCCTGCTCGATTTGACCGGTCTCGGTCTCACATAGCTTCAAAAAGGCAGGAGCATCCTCGCCGAACAGCTCAACTGCCATCTGTTTCAGTTCTTCCAGATTGGCTGCGGCGGGACGAGTCCAGAATTCGGAAGACGTATGCCCCAGCATGACGGGGATCGCCTCGCGCTCTTGCTGAACAAAACGAGTAAACGGATCGCCTGCGCAGAATTGATCGTCGATGACGGTTCCCCAGAAGCTTTTGTATTCAAGTGCTTTGTCACGGAGAAATTCAGCATCCAATTGTCTCGCCTCTGCAAGGGAAGATACGCCCAGGAAGTCGAAAAATGCAACCCCGGCCTGCTCTGCATCCCGCAGTGTGGAACGGACAGAAGGCACGCGGACTTTCGGGTACAACTCCGTAGCCATGCCGCTCATAATGACGGCTCGCTGGAACAAGCCCTTATTTTGCGGAGAGGTCATCTGGCTGAGTACACTTCCTCCGCCTGCCGACTGTCCACCGATGGTGATCTGGTCCGGATCACCGCCAAAGGCGGCAATGTTGCGTTTGACCCACTGCGTGCCTGCTTGTTGATCGAGATGACCGAAGTTGGCGGGTGCATGGGGAGATTCGGCGCTTATCTCGGGATGACACAGGAAACCAAAGGCATTCAGTCGATAATTAATCGTCACAACGACAATACCTCTACGAGCGATTCGCTCGCCATCAAATTCCATTTCGGCCGTATGGCCAACCTGTAGGCCTCCGCCAAAGTACCAGACAAAGACAGGTAACTTCTCGTCCGTGCGCTTGGCTGGTGTCCAGACATTCAGATACAGACAATCTTCGTCCATGGGCAGGTCAGGATCAACTGCCCATTCGCGGGTGTAGATATTGTTATCATCGATGACTGTTGGGGCTTGCATGGAGATAGGGGCAAAATCGAAAGCTTGCAGTACACCGTCCCAGTTCGACTGCGGCTGCGGGGCACGCCAGCGGTTCTCACCTACAGGAGGCGCGGCAAAAGGAATTCCCTTGAAGCTGGTAATCCGCGGATCCGCCGCAGGCAGTCCTTGCACTTGTCCATGTTCTACCGTAACCATTCTAAGCATAACAACAATCTCCTCTCTGGATTTAGGTTGTAAGCGTTACCGAACATCTGATTAACGATATTAAGATAAACCGAACGCGAGAACAGGGTAGCTGTAGAAATGGGGGAATCAAGGTTGAATCCGATTTGGCATGAGAGCAGCAGAGCCAGTAATTTGTATTTTATCAGCGGTGGTCACAAGCCAGCTAATTCTCATCAATGGGGGCCAGGCGTGCGTGACGTTTATGCGCTGCATTATATTATCCGCGGTCAAGGGACGCTGGAGACTGGAGGCCGCGTATTTCGGTTAGTCACGGGGGAAAGCTTTATCATATTTCCGCAAAAGGAGATTTATTATTATCCAGACCCGCAAGATCCATGGGAGTATGTCTGGGTGGAGTTTAGCGGTGAGGATGCCGGACGGTTGCTGGGGCTAACGCAACTTTCAGAAGTACAACCCGTAGTGACGATCTCACCGGAGACACTGCAGCCTTTTTATCACCTTGCCTGGAACGCAGGTGCATCATCCTATGAATTGCTGCGGGCGGATGCGCGTTTGCGTCTGCTGCTCTCCTACTATATGGAGTTTTATCCAAAGAGGCCGCAGGTGGAGGCCAAGGATTATGTCTGGTTGGCGAGAAAGTACATCGAGCAGAACTACTGGAAGCCGACATTGACCGTCACGGAGATTGTAAAGGCAGTCAATCTGGAGCGCAGCTATTTGTTTCGTCTGTTTAAAGGAGCAACCGGTAAGTCTGTTCTGGAGTATATTACCTCCTGCCGAATCCAGCGCGCCTGTGAGCTGCTGAAGACATCAGGTCTGCCGATTCAATCGGTAGCCTACTCCGTCGGCTACAATGATCCGTTATATTTTTCCAAAGTATTCAAGAAATCCACTTCACATACACCAACAGCATACATGATGCTGCACCAGACCAAGGCATAACGTTAACGGAACAGGGCGCAGTTCCCGGACTCGCGGAAATAACGTATCAGCTTTTCAATGGGCTCGCGTCCACAGTTCAGTTTCACTCCAAGACAATCGATGCACAGAAATTGCTGGGCAGAGCGCGAGATCAGTTTAAGGTAGATGCCCACATCGTCTGAAGAGAGCGGAACCTGACAGGAGGTGCATAGGCGATGTTGAGCCATTATTTCACCAGTTTGGCCCGGACGATGAGGCAATCATGTGCTGCGACAACGGGAGCGAAGCGTTCACGGAACACGCCAAGCTCTTTATGTTCCCAGCAGTCGTACATCGACAGAGCATAACCGGCAGCGTAAGGCAGACCCATATCCCAAAACTGCAAAGACAACTCCCGCTGGCTGTCGCTCAGGTTGAAGAAGCCAATAGCCAGATCACCATCTGTAAGTACCTTCACCAGCATAAAGACATCGTCTGTGTGAAACCATTGCGGCTCTGGTTTAATGCGGTAAGCGCCGCGAGCTTCTACATCCTGGTTGATGGCAAGAAGGTCAGGATTCAGAAGAATATCTTTGGTAATCTGGTTAGCCTTGCGCACGTCGCATCCGATCATTAATGGAGAACCCATCATGGACCAGAGGGAGAAGTGGGTTTTATATTCGATGTCGTTGCATCCGCCGATACTGCCAATATAATCATTGTTGCTTCCACCGTACATACCAACGATTAGCATATCCATATCGTTATGGCAGAAGGAGCCGGTGTAGCTTTGTTTCCCCAATTGAGATAGGGCAAGTTCCTTTACTGAGTCCCAGTTGTCGCGGATATCGCCAGTGGAGCGATACATGTGGGCACCCGATTCCCGAATCCAGTCGTATACGTCGTCAGCTCCCCAGTTGCAGGCGGAGAACAGGATATCGCGACCGCAGTTTTTCAGCGCCAGGCTCATTCGTTTGTACAGCAGCTCTCCTGAGATATGTCGTGGCTTGAAGCAATAATCATATTTCAAATAGTCAACGCCCCATTCGGCAAAAAGGGCAGCATCTTGGAATTCATGCTCAAAGCTGCCTGGATACCCGGCACAAGTATGCGTACCCACGCATGAATACATGCCGAACTTCAGTCCTTTGCTATGGATGTAATCAGAGAGCGCTTTCATTCCGCTGGGGAACTTCTCCGGGTCAGCCACCAGGTTGCCACTTTCATCCCGTTCCTTCAGGCTCCAGCAATCATCAATGACGATATACTCGTAGCCAGCGGCCAGATAACCTTCCGATACAAACACATCAGCGACATCCCGAATTAATTGTTCATTAATATCCCACGTAAAGGTATTCCACGAATTCCAGCCCAGCGCAGGGGCAAAGCCTAATACTTGATTGTTGCTCATGATCTCGCATCCTTCCTCTCCTCAATTTCGTTAACGATACTAAACTGAACATAAACGATGAGCGATGATTCCTGCCATAGCTTAACGTTGCTTGGACATGGACATATGTTGCTCAGCTGTGCTGAGAGGAATGATTGCTTCAATCCAGACTTTGGGCAGGTATTCAGAAGCGGTGGGGAGAAGCATTTAAGGAAGGAAAAATGTCTATCTGCACAGAATTTATGTTATCTTTTCAGGAATCTGTGGGGAATGATACTATGAATACTATTGTCGGTAATCATGCTCGAACAGGATAATGTGTGATTTTCCATCGGCTGTTCGCTAAACATAAGATTCTGTTTGATATGATCAGATATATAAATTATAGGATGGGGAGTGTCACCAAATGAATCTAGATGAAGTGATGCAAGAGCTGGAAGCGCTGGGTAAAGAACGAACGAAAAAAATCTACATCTCCAATGGTGCGCATGAACCGCTATTTGGCGTGGCAACCGGGGCGATGAAACCAATGGCGAAGCGGATCAAAAAGGATCAACCTTTGGCGGAGCAACTATACGAGACGGGAAATTATGATGCGATGTACTTTGCGGGCGTGATTGCCGATCCTCAAGCGATGACGGAAGCTGATTTTGACCGTTGGATCGATGCTGCTTATTTTTACATGATCTCTGACTTCATCGTTGCCGTCACGCTGGCAGAGACGGATATTGCTCAAGAAGTTTCGGATAAGTGGATTGCGAGCGGAGATGAGCTCAAAATGTCAGCAGGATGGAGCTGTTACTGTTGGTTGCTCGGCAGTCGAAAGGATAGTGAGTTTTCTGAGAATAAACTGACGGAGATGCTGGAACAGGTAAAAAGGACGATTCACGAATCTCCGGAACGAACGAAATATTCGATGAACAACTTCCTGTATACCGTTGCAACATCCTATCAACCGTTGCACGATCTGGCGGTGGAGACAGCCAAGGCCGTGGGACCTGTCGAAGTGAATAAGGACATGCCCAAGAGCAAGCTGCTGAATGCCTCTGAGAATATCCAAAAGGCAGTGGAAAAAGGGCGGACGGGGTTTAAGCGTAAATATGTAAGATGTTAGCCACGAGAAGCTTCGATGTATATGAATTAGACTATAGTACCTGTTATGGATACCACGGTTAAGTTAGAAGCCTCCTATAGCTGTGGAGTATGTTTACCAAAAGCATACATGATCAAATAGACCGCCACCTTTATTGGAGGACGGTCTACTTGTTTTTAACAGATCAATGAACCAAAGGTGAGCATAAAGTATAGTTGCTACAGTCACTTTCACAGAGGTATGCTCTCTGTTACTATTCCTTAATTCTGATGATAGGGTCTTGGTCGTGAAAAGCGATACATACTGCGAGTGAACTTTCATCAGAGAGTACCTGATATGCTTTTGCATAGGATATTACTGTTCTTGCTATTAAGTAAATGGTTGAACCAACTGCGGTCTCATTAATGTCGAATCCATCTATCTCATAAATATCAGCAAATTCTTTTAAGCGTGGACCCTGCAAATCCTCATTCCAATTGCTCGCCCAATCATCATCGTTATCTTCTAATGCACTGTATTCCTTACAAATGAAAAATGCACTATCCCAGTTATTATCTAAATCGTATTCAAAGTAGATTGCACGGGCTGTTTGTTTTTGAGCAATTTTTATTGATTGTTTAAGGCATAACTTTAAATCATTTACATATTCATTTAAGCCGAATCGCTTAATCGAATTAGCTCGGTCAGGTCCAGCTAACTTAGAACAAATATTGAAATACTTCTCTTCAATTTCTTCAAGGTTTTTTCTTCTTAGATCTACTTGTAATTTATTCAGGTGATCGAAAATGTCCATATTATTGCCTCCTATACGGCAATTATTTTCCATGGTTTAGGGCTTTATACAATTGTTCTTCGTAAGCTTTAACACTATCACTATCCGTCTCTTCAACACCTGTAAAAACATTTTTTGTGTTGTGATAAAAAGCAAGAGCGAAGTCCCTGACGACTTGAACATTGTGATGTTCTAACACAATCGATTGAAACAGATTACTTAACATATATTCGGAATTCGAGCCATCTTTTAGATAATTGAAACTCATAAATTCTTGAAGGACATGATACTTAAATTCTTCGAGTTCTTCAGTAGTAGGATTGTATTCCCGAGCAAGCTTTTCTGTTGCTTCGACTTTTTCTGTAGGTGATTGATCGCTTCTAGCTAGCTCGTTAACGGATGTCTGCCAATCTATTGCTGCTTGCTCCGTCTGTTCGACGGCACCAGATGTATATGCTTCATCTGTTACTACATCTGCATTCTCAAACTGTGATACTGATGTACTGACTTGTTTAGTTTCCTTTGTTTGTGTCACAGTGCACGCACTTAATAGAGAGGACAACACAAGAACTGACAAGACTAGTATTGATTTCTTCACAATATTTCCTCAATTGGTATGTAATCTTAGTTAGTCTACCAGACTGATGATTATGTTACTATGTTCATTTAAAATCGTATTCAAAAAATAGATCACACTAAAGAGGGAAATACCATAGATTGATCCTCATTAATCATCATCATTATATGTTATAATTTCTCACTGAGAGTACAGAAATGGAGGGCAAGAACGGATTGATCCGGCTACTCCATAGCTGCGCCCATTAGTGACCTACTGCTCAGATGAAAACTTCCAAGGGAGCACTGACTTTTAGGATATAGAGCTGCACGCAGATAAAATTATATATTATGGGAGTTGTCTAACGAATCATGAATAAAAAAGAAGTCGCGCATATACGCAAGCAGTTTAAACTCGATCACGATCTACTGAATATTTACGATATTCTCAACGTCTATATTACGAAGGAAACCAACGAGGTCTATCACTGGGAGCGTCACCCGTTCGAACTGGTGGATAGAGAGAAACAAGAGCTGTACATGGGCAATTTCAAAAAGCTGCTGACAGGTGATTTGGATCAGAAGTTGTTTGAGTTAAAATTCCAGGAAGCGGCGGAGGACCCGGCCCAGGTACTGCTTCATCAGGCTTTGGTCACAGGTGATCCAGACGAATGGCAGGACCTCATGCTGTTGCTCGTGGATCGAATGTTGGTGGATGCCAAGTATGAGCGGGACATGGTTGCTACGTTTGTGCGTGGACAGTATTATCTGCCGACCAAGGCTAGAAACGAAGCCACGGAAGAGAGTGAGAAGAATGAGGTGTTCGCCCATCCCTTCATTCTTTGCAGCGTGAACTCCACGGAGAAGCAGCGGAAAACGCTCTTGTTTGACTACGTGGAGAGAGAATTCAAATACAATATTATTGTCGATCCGATTATCAAATTAAGCACGCCAGAGCAAGGGTTCCTGTACCCTAGCGTGACGGACAACTACTCCGATGTGAATCGTGTTCTGTATTGCACCGGGAAATCCAATTTCCCGGACCCGCATTTTGTTGAAAATGTACTGAATGGCGAAAGATCCGTAACCGCACTGGAAGAACGGGCGATCTTCGAGGATATCGTCAAGGAAGTGGCCGGTGAACAGCTCGATTCAGCCACCATTGCACATGTATATGAGGAGATCAACCGCGTTATCGAAATTAACGAAGAGTCCCATGAGGAAGAACCTCCGAAGCTGGATTATAAGGATCTGGAACGTGTACTGACCGCAAGTGGTGTGGAAGATCTGACAGCGGAGAAAGTGGAGCGTGCCTTCGAAACGATCGTGGACAACAAGAATTATGAGATGAAGGCGACCAGTGTTATGCCGAAGTTTACGTCCAAGTCCATCAAGATCGAAACTAAGGTTGCTACGATTTCGGTTAGCCCGCAAGACCTAAGATATGTGAAACAGGTGAACTATCAAGGCAGACGTTGCATCATGATTGAAGTGGACGAAGATGTCGTGATTGAAGGGTTTACCCTTAATACAGAAAAACTTATCAATGAGTAATTGATTCTAGACCCTGATGATGTAAAATTATCAGTTATGGACGAATGAACGTCCATTTATGGCAAAAAGCCCAAGCCTAAAGGAACACCGAACTCTCCCTGTCGTAGTAAACCATAGAAGACTACGATAGGAGCAGTTCAGTATGCCAAGGCATGGGCTTTTTTGCTATTTCAGGACTGTCGCAACAGTTGCTTGATTTCCGCTGCCGGACTGGAGCCAAGTTCTTCTTTGAGTAGTTCCTCCAGAACAAGATACTGTCGCTGCGCTTCGGTTCTTCGTCCAAGCGACAGATACAACAGGATGATCTCACGATGAATATCTTCCCGAATCGAATCAATCTGGAGGATACGTTCAAAATAATACAGCGCCCGTAACGTCTCGCCTTTCTTCGCGTGATAGTGGGCAGCGGTTTCCATCGTCATGAGGAAGTCCAGTTCCAGCTGTCTGGACCACGCGAAAGCCCACTCATAGTGCCTTCCTTTCAGGAGTTCACCCGTATACAATGTGTCCATCCGCTCGAAGAGCTCTGGACGATGTGCCGAGGCCTGACGCATCTGGCGGAACAAGGCCTCAAACTCGTACAAATCGCAGTTGATTGCATCTCGGTCAATACGAATGCCATTCCTGTCCTTAAGAATGATTGGCACGTCACTGTTGTCGCCGATGGCACGCCGCACGTAATACAATGTGGAATTGATGTTCGTCCAGGCCTTCTGCGGACTGAGGTCCTTCCACAACGTATCAGCCAATGCATCGCGGGTGGTTGACTTGGTATACAACAAGAAGGCGAGTAACTCTTCCGTTTTGGGCGTTCTAAGTTTGATGGGGCTATCTGCTCCGGCTCCACCGAACACGGTGAATTCACCAAACAGACGAACGTTCAGTTTCGGTTCTGGCACCGCTGGCCCTGGCGTTGTCACGGATTTGTGAAGCTGCTGCTGCAACCGCTGAATGCTGCGATTCAGTCGCTCTGCCGTGACCGGTTTAATAACGTAATCGATCACCTCTTTGTCGAAGGCCTGCACCGCATATTCCTCATATCCGGTCACCAACACGATGGGAAGCAAAGGGTGATGTTTCCGCAATTCACCAATGAGGTGCATACCCGAAATGCGAGGCATTGTAATGTCCAGAAATGCTGCATCGAAGCTATTCTCTGCCGCGTATTCACAGGCTTCCTCCGGATCGTGAAACGCACGACATACTTCAACTTCTCCGCTTTCTGTCAAAATACGATTCAGTCGCTTGAGCGACAGATCCTCATCATCCACGATGATGACTTTTATCATGTCTCATAACCCCCGTTCCCATCTGTGCTAATACGTTGATTAGGAAGATCAAATGTAATGCGCGTTCCCTCGCCGTCCAGACTTTCCATCTGAAGGTGTCTGCCATACAGCAGGTTCAACCGGCTGGAGATATTCCATATTCCCACGCCGTTACTGCCGTCCGTGGATTGCCGAATTTCCTCCATTCTTTGCTTGGTTATGCCGATTCCGTTGTCCTCGATAGAGAAACGTGTTTCCGTATCATTCAGATTACGAATGGACAATATGACGCGACCACCGCGAATGCTGGACATCAGCCCGTGCCGAATCGCGTTTTCAATCAGGGGTTGCAACGTGAGGGGCGGAATGTCCATATTTCGGTTCACGTCCGCATCCACATCGATAATGACCTCCAGCCGTGAGCCAAAGCGTGCCTGCTCAATGGCAACGTATGCTTCGATCATCTCCAGTTCGTTCATCAGGCTGGTTTTGGAGTCCAGATGTTTGAAGTGCACACTGCGCCTTAAGTAACTCGATAATTGTAAAATCAATTGTTCTGCCTGATTCGGCGCATCTACACACAATTCGGCAATGGCATTCAGAGCGTTATACAGAAAGTGCGGGTTCATCTGTGACCGCAAAAAGGAGATCTCGGCATCTCGCGCGGCTTGAACAGACGTTATCATCCGGGTCAAACCGCCGATCCGTGCCAGCAATTCCTCTGATTCAAACGGTTTTGATACGAAATCATTGGCACCTTTCTCCAAAGCCAGCTTCAACTGGTTGGCTTTATTACTTGCCGTCAGCATAAGCACCGGAAGCTCGGAAGAAGAGTAACGTTCCCTGATCCGTTCCAACAATTCGTACCCTGACATGTCCGGCATCATAATGTCAGCAATGACCAGATGTACGGCAGGAAGCTGGTCGAGCAGATCCAGTACAGAAGGGGAACGTGAGGTTACCGCATAACTGTAGCCCTCCAACTTCAAGAGATTCACTATGGTCTGTAAATTAGCCGAGTCGTCGTCCACAACGATGATCCATTCGTTGAGATGCCCTTCCACAATCGTTGGTTCTTCGAACCTTAGTAACTGATTACCATGACTTGTAGGAGCTATGGTAATTGGCTTGACGTTGGATTGTTTCTCACCTTTGCCATCGGCCAACGGAAAAGTCAGGATGAACGTGGCCCCCATGCCAGGTGCCGATTCTGCATGAATGGTTCCTCCATGCAGCTCTACCAGCTTGCGTGTAATACTTAGTCCAAGTCCGGTGCCTCCGGCAACGACTGGTCCTGTATCTGCTTCCTGCTCGAATGGCAGGAAGATATGTTCCAGCTTGTCCTTGCCGATGCCACGACCGGTATCGATAATGCGGATTTCCGCTTTGCCTTGAACAACCGCAGCACGGATGCTTACCGTGCCTTGTTCCGTGAACTTGACGGCATTACCGATCAGATTATGCAAGATCTGAATCAGTCGGTTGCCGTCCGCATAGATTGGCGGGAAATTCGCCGGGATGTGGTTCATGAGTTCCACCTTTTTCGAGCCAAGCAGGAAGGAGTGCATACGCATGACGGATTCGACAAACGAGTACAGATCGGTTGAAGACCGGTAAAGCGGGATGTCGCCATGTTTCATTTTCGAATAATCCAGTAATTCATCGACCAGGTAGGTTAATCGTCTGCCGCTACCCGTCACGATCGCCAGGTTATGCGCCTGTTCGTTGGTAAGCGGACCTTCGGCACCTTTGAGCAGGCTCTCACTGATGTTCACAATGGCATTCAGCGGTGTTTTGAGCTCATGCGAGGTGTTCGACAGGAAGTCATCTTTCACCTTATCCAGCAAGAGCAACTGATCTTTGAGCGCACGGACTGTACGATATGACTCGAAGAACCGAAGTACCGCCAGAAACAACATCAGGATGCTGAACAGGACAATGGAGACCTGCCCGATGTTCATATTTTCCTTTAGCGAGATGGAGAAGAGGTTAATGTCCAGACAGTACAGCATGATGCTTAAGAGAGCCGCATACCACAAGAAAGTAGACAGCCGATCACCCTTCTCACTCGTCAGAAACTGTGATGCGCATTGATATAACAACCAGAGCAACATTAACGTGTACATAACGACAACGTAAGGTGCAGCCAGTCCGTAGATGGAAATAGGCAGGAGCGCAACCATGCATAAGTAAGCTCCGAAGATAATGAGGATTACCGTTGTAAGCAGACTGGTCAGGATGCCTGTTTTGAATCGGTAGAAGTAAAAGGTCAGCAGACCCAGGCATGCAACGGAGCAGAAATCTTTTAATTTATAAAGCGTGCTAAAGGAGATTTCCGTGTTCACCATGGATAACACACGTTCGCTGATCATGCCGTTATAGAGCGCATACAGCAGACAGATTAGACCAAGCAGCAGCAGCGAATCGTCTCTGTTTCGGTAGAGCGCAGACCCCAGGTAACTGATAAGGAATATGATCGAAATGGTAGCCAGGACAGCAAGTGTGCCGAATTCAACGGCTGTGCTGATTTGATGTTTTTTCAGCATGGCTGCTTGTTCGCCGAAAAAGAGTGGCCCCGGAATGCCAGCGTCCGTGTAATCATAATTAGCCACCCGGATCACAATCTCAATGTCACCACCATGATAAGGGAAAAAGCCGATCTGGGGGGAGTTACCTGGTCGGTATCCCGCTGATTTCTCCACGGCATGTCCGTCTTCCAGCAGCTTGTTGCCATTGATATAGATTTCGCTGGCGAAACGAATGTTCATTTTTTTGATAGCCAGCATTCCTTCAACTGGTACATTTCGGAGCACCAGTCGATACGTGGCGAAGCCGTGGGTTGGCAGTCGTTCGCCGTCCATTTTAATTCGATTCCATGAACCGGGAACCTTTGCATATGTATCGGGTGCTATTGTTGGACCAACCTGATTCGGAGTTGCAGATTCAACAGGAAGCAACTTGTTCCAGTAAAATTCCCACTCACCGTCCAGCTTGATCCGCTCGTTTTGTTCCGGGTTCCAGTCCGATAGATCCATAACACCTTGACGGGCAAGAAGAGCCGCAGATTGGGGTTCTCTGATTGTTGACAGGAGCAGTACGGTAACAGCAACTACAACCGTCAGGACCACGCCTGAAATTTTTAATAACACGAAATGCTGCTCCTTTAGAGGTTGTGTGAACCATTGGTAGATTCGAACCAAATCTCTTGTATTCTATCGGCATTGTAGCGAATATCTCTGGGGGGTGCAATCATATTTCGACAAAATCCTTCATACCCACCCCGTGAATTCCAGTATTGATGCTTTTGCAGACTGTGCTTCTGTATGGGCTGCTTTGCGCCAGGCTTTGGGTGATTGTCCCATCAGTTTGACGAAGCAGCGGTTAAAGCTGGAGATGGATCGGAAGCCGACTTGCTCGGAGATGGACAGGATGGAGGCGTCCGTGCTTTTCAATCGCTTGCATGCCTCTTCAATTCGGGTACTGTTCAGAAAATCAAGCGGTGTGGTTCCCATAATTTCATGGAACTTGCGGCGAAAATGCGTTGTACTCAGATGACACAGATCAGCGAGGTAATCGATGGTCACAGGCATCATATAGTTTTTGGTGATAAACTCCAACACGGGTGAGATGACCAAGTCTCCTTGGAGGTCTCGTTCCCGTTCCTGATTCTGGGCTGACCAGCTCTCGTTGCTTGCATGAAGTCGAAGCAGTTCGATGTATAGAGACATCAATAAGCCGTACGCGCTCTCCCGATAATAGGGGGACTGCTGCTTAATCTCTTCTACGATTGATGTTGCGAGTGAGTGAATTTTGGGATGCTGCTCCTTATTCAGAATGCAATTGGTTCCCTGAATCGCCCATAAATTCGGTTCAATGTGGTTTTGGGCTGTTTTGAGTGAATGGCGGAAGAGTTCTTCCGGTGAAAAAAAGATATAAGCCCACAGGCTGGCGTTATTAGGTGAACTATATGTAGTATGCGGAAGGTAACGGGGAATGAACGTGACGTCGCCTGCCCGAAACGGTACAGATTCGCCCTTAATCTCCATGACCCCCTCATCCGAATAACAGATGCCAATCTCCATGTGGTTATGGAAATGAAGATGCTCACTCTTGATATCGGATATTCTCCAGCGGTCTCCACTGAGTAACAGGACAGGGAAATCAATGGGCAGGCTGTAGTGACGATATTCAATGACAGGTTTCTTCGGTTTGGGCATTGTCGAGGGCTCCTATGTATAAATGATTGAAATTGCGCACTTTTGTTGTGAATATGCTTAGATTGAGACTATTTTACTGCGTACAATGGAATAAGTAAAGCGTTTACAAATGGACGGACACCTCTCAAGGCGCACTTGGGGGTGTGTGCGCAGGGAGAGGGGAATAACAATGCTTCAAGTGAAATATGACAGAGAACAGATTCTTCACGTAATCGAGAATGTTACCAAGAAAACACTGGATATGGATCTAACATGGGATTGGCCCGGCGGTGTGGCCTATTATGGTGTATCCAGAGCCTATCAGACGACAGGCAACCAAGAGATACTGGACAGGCTGGTGAAATGGGCAGACGAATATATCGAGCTGGGTCTGCCAAGTTGGACGGTAAATACATGTGCCATGGGTCATGTGCTCATCACTTTATATGAAGAAACAGGGGATCAGAAGTATTGGGATATTGTTCTCAGCAAGGTTGATTATCTCCAGAACCATGCACTTCGCTTTGGAGACAATGTGCTTCAGCATACAGTATCCGTGTCCAATGATTTTCCGGAACAGGCTTGGGCGGACACCTTGTTTATGGCGGCATTTTTCCTGCTCCGTGTAGGTAGCAAATTAAAGGATGAAGCCATGATTCAGGATGCGCTGAATCAGTATTACTGGCATATCAAGTACCTTCAGGATCCAAGCAGCAGTCTGTGGTATCACGGCTATAACAATATCAACAAGGACCACATGTCCGGATTTTATTGGGGAAGAGCGAACGCTTGGGGTGCCTATACGATGTCTCAAGTGAAGCCGCAACTGAACGACTGGTATCTGTATCCGCAATGTATGGATGTAGAATGTGCACTCCGCGATCAATTGGCGGCTCTGAAGCTGGTACAGACCGAGAACGGCTTGTGGCGTACGGTGCTGGATGACGAAGAATCGTATGAAGAGGTATCGGCTTCTGCCGGTATTGCAGCAGCCATGATCAATAACGGCAATCCACTGCATACCAAATATGTGCAAAAGGCACTGGAGGGCATCCTGAACAATATCAGCGAAGATGGGCGCGTGCTTGGGGTATCTGGCGGTACAGCAGTGATGAAGGATCGGGATGGCTATCGCAATATTCCAAAAGACTGGATTCAAGGCTGGGGTCAGGGCCTGGCACTCGCTTTTCTGTCCGATATGTTGAGATAGGGAGGGAACCCAATTGTCCAAATTAACCAAAGGCTCCTTTACACTGCCGGGAGAATCCGGTTATGAGGCACTTACGCTGGAGCTTGCCGATCGCTGGGGTGCTGATGTGATCCGTGACAGTGACGGTACGAAATTGTCCGACGAGATTATTAATGCCGGATATGGCATCTATTCAACCATTTGCATCATTCGGGATCATAATGAGTGGGCATCCCGTAATCTGGATAAGCTGCAGCAATGTTTTCTCATTACGAATCCGAAGGTCGCTGTACAAGATTATGTATCCATCTATCTGATGGAGGATTTTTTTGCTGAACAATTCAGGGTGAATGATTCCAAAGAAGCGTTTAAGTATTGGCAGGTATATGATCGAACGACTGGAGAAGAGGTACCAAGAGCACAATGGAATTATGAAAGGGAATCTGGCAATGTAGTGATTACTGGCGTTGCTCCCTGGCATAAATACACGGTAAGTTTCATGGTCTATCGGATCTGGGAAGAGATCTCCATGTACAATCATACGACGAATAACTGGGATAAAGAGCATCTGATGCAGATTGACCCAATCTATACGGAAACGCAAACCTATCTGCTGGATTGGATGGAAAATTGGTGCCAAAACCATCCGGAAACAACGGTTGTACGTTTTACATCGCTATTCTATAACTTCGCCTGGATCTGGGGCAGTGATGAACGGAATCGCCATCTGTTCTCGGATTGGGGTTCATACGATTTCACGGTAAGTTCGAGAGCGCTGGATCTGTTTGCTCAGAAATTTGGGTATTCACTCTCAGCCGAGGACTTTGTGAATGGCGGTAAATATCAGGTCACTCATATGCCTGCGGATCAGCGCAAACTGGACTGGATGGCATTTATCAATGATTTTGTCATTGAATTCGGTAAGAAATTAATTGATATGGTGCACAAGCATGACAAGCTGGCGTATGTCTTCTATGATGACAGCTGGGTGGGCATGGAGCCGTACAATGATCGCTTTCAGGAGTTTGGATTCGACGGCATGATCAAATGTGTGTTCTCCGGTTATGAGGCTAGAATGTGCTCAGGCGTTAAGGCTGATACCCATGAGATTCGATTGCATCCCTACTTGTTCCCGGTTGGCTTAGGCGGGCTTCCTACCTTCAAGGAAGGCGGAGATCCTACCCTTGATGCAAAGAAATATTGGATTAATATTCGGCGTGCGCTGCTGCGTGAGTCAATCGACCGGATAGGACTGGGTGGGTATTTGCATCTGGTTGAGCCTTATCCTGATTTTGTGGATTACATTGAGAAGATTGCCCATGAATTCAGGGAAATGAAAGAGCTCCATCAGAAGGGAAAACCTTATCAGATCAAGACAAAAGTAGCCGTTCTGCATAGCTGGGGCAAGTTAAGATCGTGGACCTTGTCCGGTCATTTTCATGAAACGCATATGCATGATCTGATTCATGTGAATGAGGCATTAGCCGGATTACCTGTTGACGTGCAGTTTATTGATTTTGAGGATATTCGTCAGGGCGTATTGAAGGATGTGGATGTTGTCATTAATGCGGGTTCTGCGGGTTCAGCATGGAGCGGTGGAGAGCACTGGAAAGACCACCAATGTGTAGACATCCTAACCCAGTGGGTGTACGAAGGCGGTACATTTATGGGGATCAACCAGCCCACAGCGACCCACGGGTACGACAGCTATTTTAGAATGGCTCATGTGCTTGGGGTAGATGAGGATACAGGTGCAAGGGTTGTTCATGGAAAATGGTCGGTTGAGGTTAGTGATGAGTATGGTTTGGTGCCTGAGGGGGCCAGCATACTTCCGAAAAAGAACATTTATCTTACTGATGGATCAGCAGCTGTAATGAGTGAAACGAATGGTCAGATCACGTTGTCCACACATGCTTTTGGAAAAGGAAAAGGGATCTACCTGCCTTCCTTCGAATTCAGCTGGGCAAATACAAGATTACTTCTGAATTTGATTCGATTTGCGGGCAATGAATTCCATGAAACATTGTACATCACGGATAACTTGTATACCGAGTGCGCTTACTACCCTGAAAGCAACATATTGGTTGTGATCAATAATAGCGATCAGGTTCAGTCCACGACGATCCATACAGAGCATGGGAAACAGACCATGGAATTGGAGCCGTATGATACGGTGATCACCAAAATTGGTTTAACCAAATCGGTATCCCCATAGAATAAATAATGATTAAATAGACCGTATCCCTTAACCAGGGAGCGGTCTATTTAGTGATTAGGGCGTGTCTGAAAACTCTCAAGGAAGCAGATTGTATAGTACGGATATTACTGTATCGTGTTAAAACTATTTAGTAGAATATTTAAATAAGGATAGGGATCATGAGCCCTAATATATTATTGTTTTCATCCTTTCAAAGGAGAGAGTGCCCTAATGTACAGTTATAAAATGTTGGACAAGATAAGCACGGAAACACTTCACCAAGCGTTTGTGGATGCGTTCTCCGACTATCAGGTTAAAATGGATCTGCCCTTTTGGAAGTTTCAACAAATGCTCCAACGAAGAGGGTATCACCCCGAAATATCTATGGGAGCCTTTAAGGATGGGAGAATGGTCGGATTTGTTATCAATGGACTTCGAAGCTGGAATGGAAAGGCAACTGCGTATGACCTTGGGACAGGCGTTGTACAAGAATGCAGACGGCAGGGCGTTACAAGCCATCTGCTCTTGAATATTCGAAAACTGCTAAAAGAAAAAAATATAGCGCAATATCTGCTGGAAGTCATCCAATCCAACGAATCTGCAGTTCAGCTTTACAGTAAACAAAACTTCAAAATTCAAAGGGAATTCGCATGTTTCCAGCTGGAAAAAGATAAATTCATACCGAAAACGGCCTGCACAGTGGAATGTGTGGAGAGAATTGATTTGGAGCAGTTTAAGGAATTTTGGGATGTGGAGCCCTCCTGGCAAAATTCAATAGATGCCATCTACGCTGTATCAGAAGCTTTTAGCTATGTAGTTGCACGTCAGGATGACAAAATTGTTGGCTATGGCATTATAGATCAAAAAACAGGTGATATTCCACAGCTTGCAGTGAACCCAAATTACCGGGGCAAAGGTATTGCAAGCAGCATCCTGACAGAGATGGTCAAGCGCACAGAATCGCCAATAATCAGTGTCCTCAATGTGGAATCTCATCTCAAACCGATGGAAGATTTCCTCCTGGTCAAATCAGGTTTTACGTATCATGTTGGCCAGTATGAAATGCTCCTGAAATTATAACGTGATCGTCGTCTCGACGTAGGATCCAATCGGGTTCATCGAAAATATGTGAGATATTCGTATCTGTCCTGTTGGGCCAGTCGATCGGGAGGTTGAATTATAGGCCTCCCGAATTCCTGGATTGGAGTATCCAATCATTCCCTTACTCGTTATAATAATGTGGATGTCAATGTAAGAGGAGACAACGATAAGACATGAGCCGCAAGATGCACTGTAAGCGCATTCAGTTTCTGGATGATTGGAGCCTCAAAACGAAGTTGTACATATTGTTCATTTTTTGTGTGCTGGTTCCGGTTCTGGTCACAAATACCGTGTTTTACCTAAGCATCAAAGGTAACATTGAGGAGAAGGAGCATAGCCGATTCAATGAAATGCAGCAAAGGATCAAGTTCAACCTGCGAAACAGTATAGACAATAGCTTGTATGTGTCCAATTTTCTCTATACCGATGGAACGCTGAACCGGTTCATGGAGTCCAAGTATCGCGATCAGGAAGACTATTACTCTGCCTACTATGATATGCTTAGCAACAACAATCTGGTCAGGTACTATTACAGCTACCAGCAGGTGAACCAAGTTACGTTTTATGTTGGAAATGATACCTTCGTCAATGGAGGAAACTTCATTAAGCTGGATGATGAGGTGAAGAAAAGTGATTGGTATCAAGCGCTGATGAACACAAGCGACCATATCATGATCTATTCGTATTTTGACAAGCAGCAGGCAGAGATGTCGCAAAGTCAGGGAGGACGCAAAGTCAGCATTATTCGCAAGCTGGATTATTTTGGGGAGCAGCAGGTTGAAAAGGTGTTAAAGGTTGATCTGGACTACGCTTTCATCAACAAATCGCTTAAAAATGAGGGAGCGAACGGGAAGGTATATGTCGTATCGGATGGCAGGGTCATTTTCTCGAACGATTCCGAAATGAACCAGACGCGCCAGCCATTTAATATGATTGCGAACAGTCCAATTGATCCTGTTCAATCCATGCAATCGATTCCCGTCGTATCCGAGGATTGGCAGATTTTCGTCAGCACGGAGAAATTGGACGTTCTGTCGGAGATTGTTAATTCCAAGCTTAATTTGACGTTGCTGATCATTCTTAATCTGTTGGTGCCCACACTGCTGATCTGGTTGATATCCAGATCACTGGTCATCAGAGTTGATCGGATAGCGAAGCACCTGGATCAAGTGAAGCATGAGAAATTTGAAGTGATATCGGGACCTGTGGGCAAGGACGAAATCGGCAGCCTGACCCATAGTTATAACATGATGGTCATCAAGATTAAGAATCTGATTGAGATTGTGTTTAAGGGGCAGGTAGAGCGGCAAGCCCTCGAGCTCTCCAAGAAGCAGGCGGAGCTGAAAGCCCTTCAAAGTCAGGTGAATCCCCATTTTATGTTCAACACGCTTGAAACGATCCGTATGCGGAGTTTAATCAAGCAAGAGCTCGAGACCTCCGATGTCATTCATAGACTGGCACTGCTGCTGCGTCAGACGATCAATTGGGGCGACGATCTGATTACCATCGCACAAGAAATCAATTTCGTGGAAAGTTATCTGAGTATTCAGCAGTATCGCTTTGGCGAAAAGCTGCAATTTGCAATCAGGATCACTGACGAATCCATTGCTGCGATGATGATACCCAAACTAACCGTTCTCACCTTTGTGGAGAATGCTTGTATCCATGGCATTGAAGGGACAGCAAATGATGGGGTCGTGGAGGTATTATTCGAAATTCGAAGTAATGCGCTCTACATTTCCATTCGCGACACCGGCGTCGGTATGGATCAGGACAAGCTGTCCTCGCTCCGCAAAATGATGCAAGACCCGAGTATGGATCGGATGAGCGAGCTTAGCAGCATTGGCATGATGAATGCATATATTCGGCTACGGATGTATTTTGATGATTTCGTTCAGGTGCACATATTCAGTGAAAAGGGGAAGGGGACAGAGATTGGCATTCAAATTCCTCTTATGCTGGCATCCCAAGAATAAGGAGCGAGGATATGATCAACGTGCTGATTGTGGACGATGAGCCATTTATTCGCCAAGGACTTCTATTGTTAATTGATTGGGAGTCTTACGGTTTCCAGATTTGTGGTCAGGCTTCCAATGGCAAGCAGGCATTGGAAGCCATACGCGCTGTGCAGCCTGATCTGGTCATTTCCGACATCAAGATGCCGGAAATGGACGGCATGCAGCTTGCTCAAACCTTGTATGAGCAATATAACGGTGATATCAAGCTGATTCTGCTTAGTGGATTCTATGAGTTTGGATATGCCAAGCAGGCAATTAAATATCAGGTGAATGACTACATTCTCAAGCCTATCGTGAAGACAGAACTGGTACAGGTGCTTGAGGAGTTTAGGGAGGCATTTCACGCACGGACAGAAGAGAAGCGTTATCAGCAAAAAAAGGATCAAATGATTATGGCCCAGCATATGCAGTCAATCTTGCTTGGGGTGGCTGAGGAGGAGGCTGTTACGAGTCTGCAGCCGCACTATCAAGATGCTGGCACAATGCGTTGCATTCTGATTGAGGTGGAAGGCGTTCCAGAACAGGGAATGGATTGGTGCGCTCGGGTTGAGGCATGGGTGGATGAGCCCTTACCGGGGCAAGTTTTGAAGCCGTTTACAGGTGATAAAAATGCGGTTCTGCTCATTGTTACGGATCTGATGGTGAAACGTAAGGCAGCGGCCTTGGAGCACTATTTGACCCAACTACATACCGAGCTGAGCCGCGATCAAGGGGCGGTGGTTGCTTGTTATGTCGGGAAGGAAGTACAGGGGTTGGAGGCGCTGCATGAGTCTTATCAATCCTGCGGCATAATGAAAAACTTACGTTTCTTCACCACGTGTGGGCCCATTTATTATTTCGAGCTTATGGATACGACCCTATTTATCAATCGGCCAGGTCAATTCGAAAAACAATTGTTCGATGGGCTGGTCAAGTCTATTGAGGAACAGCAGACGGATGAGCTGTACAGCCATGCAAAGGCCATATTTCAATTCTTTCTGGATGAGCGAATAGAGCCTGGTATTGTCCGAATCCACCTGCACTATTTGGCATACAATTTGCTGGATCTCGTGAATAACGATACGGTCACTCCAGATTCCGGGCTGATGGAATCGGCTTTTCTGAAGGTGAACTACGCGATGTTATCCATGGAGGAAAACATTGAACATTTATGTGAGTTCTCGCTTATGTGCGCAGAGGAGCTGAAGGAGCAGCAAAAGTCGAAAGGGATGGGCATATTAGCCAAGATTGAGGCCTTCATTCACGAGCATTACAGAGAGAATATCAGCCTGAAGCTGCTGGGAGAGCAGTTCTACATGAACAGCGCATATCTGGGACAGATTTTCAAAAAGCATTACTCGATCAGCTTCAGTGATTATTTGAATCAATTGCGAATAGAGGAGGCCGCGCGGCTGTTGCGCAGAACAGATCAAAGAGTATACGAGATTGCAACAATGGTGGGATATCGGGACTCCGATTATTTTATTAGCCGGTTCGAGAAACTCATGGGGGAGACGCCTGCACAATATCGTAAAAGTGCCCATGCTGCGTACTCTATTGATTCAACATCCTGCACTCCTTGACGGAGCGGCGGGATATTTTTTTCGCAGATACTGGAATTAGTGGGATTCCGTCTATAGTTTATCCCGTTGAGAGGGGCATGGAAGCATGATAATTTTAAGTCAGCCTTTGGAAAGCGCTTTCCAAAAAGCTTCTGTCAATATAATCGATGGAGGGGTCATGATGAAAAAGGATGTTAGAAAAAGAATCAAGTATAGTGCTCTGCTAGCTTTGATACTGGTCATTGCACTCGCTGGATGTACACCGGGATCGTCCTCGAAAGGGGAAACAACAGCAGATGGAAGGGAATTAAAACAGTTTTCAGCCTTTTTTGCCGTACCGGGGAAAATTGCGCCTGACGATAATCGGGTATTAAAAGCCATTGAGGAGAAAACAGGCGTCAGAGTTACGATGGACTGGCTTACGGGCCAAACAGCCAAAGAACGAATTGGTGTGCTCATTGCAGGCGGCGAATATCCCGACTTTATCGATGGGAGTGACGGTACTCAGCAACTGGTAGCAGCAGGGGCGTTAGTACCACTTGAGGATTACATCGATAAATATCCAAACATCAAAAATTACCTGGGTGAAGACTGGAAGAAGATGAAAAATACGACGGATGGACATATCTACTTCATTCCTCAGTTCGGCAATATACAAGAAAAGTCGATGAAAGTAACCCATGATGGAGAAGCGTTCTGGATTCAGAAGGCCGTACTAGAATGGGATAATTATCCGACAATCAAAACACTTGACCAATACTTTGACTTGATTGAACGGTACAAAGCAGCGCATCCGACCGTTGATGGTCAGCCAACCATTGGATTCGAGATTATCTCTTATGACTGGCGTTATTTCGCACTGGAGAACCCTCCGCTTTTCATGGCTGGTTATCCTAACGAAGGCGCAGCCATCGTTGATAAAGAAACGCTGACGGCCAAAAACTATAATACTATTCCCGAAGCGAAGGCCTATTTCAAGAAGATCAATGAGGTATACCATCAAGGCTTGGTCGATAACGAAACCTTTACAGCAAACTATGATCAATATATCTCCAAAATTTCAACCGGACGTGTGCTGGGCATGGTGGATCAAGGATGGCAGTTCCTTGACGCCGAAGCATCACTCGTGAAGCAAAAATTGTATGACAAAACCTATGTACCGTTGTCCATCACACTCTCCGAGGATGTCAAAGGACGTTATCAGAACAATCCAATCCTTAACGTAAATGGTGGCTTGGCCATTACTAAGAGCTGCGAGGATATTGAAGGGGCACTTCAATATATTAATGATTTGCTGGACCCTGAGATAGAGGTATTGAGAACCTGGGGACAGGAAGGCGTGGATTATCAGGTGGATGACAAAGGCGTGTTCTCCAGAAATGAAGAGCAACGTGCGAATTCCAAAGATCCGGACTGGGTGCTTGCGAATACGGGAAGCCCATTGGTCTATTTCCCGCATCATGAAGGCATGACTGCTGATGGGAAGAATGCTCTTGACCCTAAGGAGCAGCCGGAGGAGTACCTTGCCACATTGAATGACATCGATAAAAAAGTGCTCAAGGCTTATGGATATACGAAGTTTACCGACTTCCTGGAGCCTGCGGAGGAAAATGAACCGTGGTTCCCGATCTATACCTATAATTTCGAACCGAATAAACCGGAGACCATTGCCAGACAGAAGATGGACGATGTTAAACGCAAATGGCTGCCAAAGGTGATTATGACTTCACCAGCCGAATTTGATAAGGCTTGGGAAGAGTATCAAGCCACGCTCAAGGAGAGTGCAGATATTAAAGCGTATGAAGATGCGCTGACGGAAGAAGTTCGCAGACGTATGGAACTGTGGGGATAAAGGCCTGTCACACCGGAAGGCTATGGGGAACTCCGTAGCCTTTCTTACACGCCAGATTCGGGAGATTGGATAGGAAAGGAATCGATTCATCCAGACTGGGTGATATAGATAAACTCGTCAGCAAGGAGAGAAAAACATGGCCAAAAAGGAGCTGCAGCCTTCGTTAAAGACCAGCCATATCCCAGCGGGAACAAGCTGGATCGGGTACAACCTGTCCAGAATGAAAAGTCAGCGACAATTAATGTGGATGTCATTTCCGTTTATTGCGTTTATCGCTATTTTTGCGTATGGGCCATTATGGGGCTGGTTGATGGCTTTTCAGAATTATAGACCGGGCATTGGTTTTATGGAGCAGGATTGGGTGGGGCTGGATCATTTTCGAACGTTATTCACGGACCCTACATTTTTACGTGTCATTCGCAATACGCTGGCGATGAGCCTGATCAGTCTGTTTCTGGGATTTGTCGGTTCAATTGGTCTGGCGCTCTTATTGAATGAGCTGCGGATGGTATTGTTCAAACGCGTGGTACAGACGGTCTCTTACCTTCCGCATTTCCTGTCGTGGATCATCGTAACAGGGATCGTTGCGAATGTATTGTCAACGGAAACCGGAATTGTGAATGTACTGCTGACAAAATTGGGTCTGATTGATGCACCGATCAACTTTTTTGCGGAACCCAAATACTTCTGGGGGATTGTGGGTCTGTCCAGCATGTGGAAGGAAATTGGCTGGGGTACGATCATCTATCTGGCGGCTATGGCGTCGATTAATCCGAGCTTATACGAAGCAGCTTCCATTGACGGAGCCGGCCGCTTTCGCAAAATGTTCAATGTCACACTTCCAAGCATCAAACCAACGATCATTATCCTGCTTATCATCAACGTGGGTAACGTACTGAACGCAGGCTTTGAGATTCAATACTTGCTGGGGAACGGACTTGTGCAGGATGTGTCCGAGACAATCGATATTTTTGTTTTGAAATACGGAATTAATCTCGGCAACTACTCACTTGCCACCGCCGCAGGCATTTTCAAAAGTGTGGTCAGTCTCGTGCTCATATTTATCGCCAACGGGATTGCCAAGTCTCTTGGTGAAGAGCGGTTGATATGATAAGGGGGCAGAACTGTGAAGCGATTTCGTAGAAGACGAAGCTTGGGTGATTCAATTTTTTCCATCACGAATGGCATATTTATGTTGCTTGTCATGGTTGTTACGTTATATCCTTTTTTAAACACCATTGCCGTATCTTTCAATAACGGGCTGGATACGATCCGCGGAGGAATCTATCTCTGGCCGAGGGAATGGACGCTGCAAAATTATGTCTCCGTATTCCAGAATCCGAATCTGACACAAGCTGCATTTATTTCGGTTGCCCGAACCGTGGTTGGAACGATTGTGCAACTGTTCTGTACCGCGATGTTGGCCTATGTGCTGAGCCGCAAGGAGTATATGTTTAACAAATTGGTCACGACGCTGTTCGTAGTAACGATGTATTTCAGCGGCGGTTTAATTCCGGGATACATGCTGATCAAACAAGTGGGGCTGCTGAACAGCTTCTGGGTATACATTATTCCCGGCTTGATCGGGGTGTTCAACATGATTGTCATTCGTACCTACATTCAGGGACTCTCGGAGGGATTGATAGAATCAGCGAAGATGGATGGAGCTGGAGATTTTCGGATTTTCATGCGCATCGTGCTTCCGCTGTCCAAGCCGGTGTTGGCTACAGTTGCTCTGTTCATTGCTGTAGGTCAGTGGAACTCCTGGTTTGACTCCATGTTGTACACGGCGGGTAATCGGAATTTGACCACTTTGCAGTATGAGCTTATGAAATTATTATCCTCTGCGACCTCACAGGGTGGAACCGTCAACGTGGATTCATACAAAAATGTGACCAACATGGTGACTCCTGTATCCATTCGTGCAGCAATCACGGTTGTGACGGCCATGCCGATCGTTTTACTGTATCCGTTCTTGCAAAAATACTTTGTCACTGGACTCACCATTGGAGGGGTAAAAGAATGAAAAATGCAAATCAAAACGAACAATGCACGTTTAACAATCCGATTATGCCTGGGTTTTATCCAGATCCGTCCGTTTGTCGGGTGGGTGAAGATTTTTATTTGGTGACCTCGACTTTTGCCTATTTTCCTGGGGTTCCGATCTTTCAGAGCCGTGATCTTGCACATTGGAAACAGATTGGCAATGTACTGGATCGCTCTTCACAATTGAATCTTCAGGGGGCAGGGCATTCACAAGGAATATTCGCTCCAACGCTTCGGTATCATGAAGGGACCTTCTATATGATTACAACCAACGTATCACATGGCGGCAATTTTGTTGTAACCGCTACCGATCCGGCTGGGCCATGGTCTGATCCTTATTTTATCGAAGGCGCAGAAGGAATAGACCCTACGATTTTCTTCGATGACGGCAAAGCATATTACCTGGGTACACGTCCTTGCTCTGAGGGAGTTCGTTATAACGGAAACTGGGAAGTTTGGCTGAGGGAGCTTGATCTGACCACCATGAAACTGGTGGGGGACAGTTACGTGCTCTGGCGTGGGGCAATGGTTGATGTTATTTGGCCTGAAGGACCGCATCTGTATAAGATCGACGAATATTACTATTTATTGATTGCAGAGGGCGGCACAGGACCCAACCATGCCGTGACCATTGCGCGTAGCCAAAGCTTAACCGAAGGGTACGTTGGAAATCCCAATAATCCAATCATTACACATCGCCATTTGGGCAAACGATACCCTATTGTTAATGTGGGACATGCCGACTTGGTGCAGGCTGCGAACGGTCAATGGTTCATGGTTATGCTTGCTTCGCGTCCTTACGGTGGGAGCTTCAGCAATCTGGGGCGGGAGACGTTCCTTGCTTCGGTCATTTGGGAGGACGGATGGCCAGTTGTCAATGAAGGGCGCGGAATTCTAGAGGAGCAGGGTACGCTGGATTTAAAACCTGTTCCGGTAGAGCCCCAACTGCGTTTTGACCATTTTGACAGTGATCGTCTGGGCTTGCAATGGATGTTTTTGCGCAATCCTCAGGAAGACCTGTATTCATTAACCGAGCGAAAAGGATATCTGCGATTGAAGCTGAAACCGCAAACATTGAAGGAAAAAGAGAATTCCAGCTTTGTCTGCCTGCGGCAAAGGCATATGGATTACGTGGCAGCTACAGCAATGGAATTTGTGCCCGGTAATGCAAATGAGACGGCTGGTGTTGTCGTCATTCAGAACGATCAGTATCATGTACGTATTGAGCGTGCACTGGTTGAGAAACAGCAGATGCTGCGTGTGGTGACCTGTATAGATGGTCAGGATACCCACATTGCGCAGGTCGCGCTGGATGATGAAGTATCGCGGGTGTATATCAAACTGGCCGCAATAGGTCAGCAACTAAACTTCTACTACAGCACGGATGGAAGTCAGTATCATCTGGTTGCGGAACAGGTGGATACAAGCAGCCTGAGCACTGAAGTGGCCGGCGGCTTTGTTGGCTGCTGTATCGGAATGTTTAGCAGCAGCAACGGGACTTCATCGGATCAGGTAGCGGATTTTGACTGGTTTGAATATGGTTCCTATGAAAGTTAGTTAGATGACAGAATAACAGCAAGTAAGCTCAATCCGGTGGCGGTAGTCCAGGGATTGAGCTTTTTTTCTTTTTGTTTAAGCGAAAACTGTGGGGAGTGGGGCCGCGTTACAGTTTATTGTCCAGCTTCATGTGCTGAGTTTTTTATGATGTTAACAATTTTACGCTGAGCATCCCTGGCTTCCGGAATCGGATAGAGGACGAAGACATGATTCATTTTGGGATAAACGTACGTTTGGTGATCGATTTTCTGATCCGTCAGCAGCTTGTCGAGCTTCATATTATCAGGAAACAAACCTTCGTGAGTTCCGATAAAGATGCTGATTCTACCAAGGCCGGCGAAATCTCCGTAGATTGGACTGATTAACGGGTCATTTAGAGGTTTATCAGCTGCCCAGATTCGCCGGATGACATCATATCCTTCCACAGCGAGCATCGGGTCACGGGTCTCGTATTCAAATATGACCGGATTGTCCAGCACCATATCCACACAAGGTGATAACAAGATGATATCTTTGGGCTGCGAGAGATCATGCATTTTCAGATAATGGGCCAAGGCTAGGGATATGTTGCCTCCTGCGGAATCACCAATAATGGTGAGTTGTGCCGGGTCGTCCACAGAGGCGAGCAAATCCCGATATAGATTGAGCAGTTTCGGATACGTGTGCTGATAGTTAAAATGAGGAACCTTTGGATAGATGGGAGCAACCACCTTGGCATTAAGAGCCTGAGCCATGCGGTCCATGAATTTCCAGTGTAAAGACAGCGGCTGGTGTGTATGCGCCCCGCCATGAATGTAGAGAATGACCCTCTGTTCACGGGAATGCTGATCGTTTAATGTGAATACCTGCATGTCTTCATGGGAGCGTTCTTTGATGGAAGATGACCATTTTGTTTTAGCCAAGGTATAGGGTTTAATGTTTTCCAAGCCCATATGATCCAGATGTTTGCGAGTAAGCTCGCGTGTTGAAAAATTCTTTTTGGTATCTAACGTTGCGATATATTTCTCGAATAGAAAACTCGTCAACGAGCGTTTATGATTATGGATATACATATTCATTGAGGAATCACCCTTCCTGATGGAGTTCAGATATAAGATCTGTGAAGAAGAATATAAATAAAGTATAAAGGTTGAAGTGTACTGCAAGGTCAATCTTAATTTTTCCATCGAACCGTTTATGGTTAGAGTAAAGCATGGTATCCGTTCTATGTTATGATATTTGCATCTTCAAAAGTTCGATTGAAGGGGCATAGCGTATGAATCAAAGCATACAACAGTTTAAAGCGGATTTTTTCAAAGCGTTGGCACACCCGATGCGGATTCAGATTCTGGAGCTGCTGAGTGAAGGAGCCAAGAACGTGAATGAACTGCAAAGCATTCTGGGATCGGAAGGCTCTGCTGTTTCACAACAACTGGCTGTACTGCGCAGCAAAAATGTTGTTCAGGGAATCAAAGAAGGCACAACGGTCACCTATTCGCTGCGTGATCCGCTGATTAAGGACTTGCTGGCAGTCACCAAACAGATTTTTGACAATCATCTGGTTGATGCCATTTCCATGTTGGAAGACATTCGTAAAGAGTCCTGACACAACAAACAAGAGCAACTGGGTGTCATCACCGGAGGTTCTTGTTTTTTGTGTTAGTCTCCTGCCGGAAATGGTGTGCAATCCGATTGACAGGATGTGTGCGGGGGAGTAGTCTTTTGTTTATATTCAAATATTTAAATATATGAAGAAAAGAAGGTTTTTGTACATGAGATGGATGGGGAGATATGCAGGTTACAATGCTGCCGCTTTTCGCAAGGATCTGTTATCGGGACTGATTGTAGGTATTATTGCAATTCCACTCGGTATGGCCTTTGCCATCGCTTCCGGGGTCAAACCGGAGTATGGATTGTATACCACAATAATCGCAGGGATTCTCATTTCCTTGCTGGGTGGGTCCAAGTTCCAGATTGGCGGGCCAACGGGTGCATTCATTCCGATTCTATTCGCCATTGTGATGCAGTATGGATATGAGAATCTGTTGATCGCGGGAATGATGGCTGGTTTGATGCTTGTTCTTATGGGCGTATTCAAGCTTGGGGCATTAATCAAGTTCATTCCCAGGCCGGTGACAATCGGTTTCACGGCAGGAATCGCCGTTATTATTTTTAGCGGACAGATTACGAACTTCCTGGGACTTCGCGGCATCGAGAAGCATGAGGACTTCTGGTCCAATATGAAAGAAATGGGGATGCATATCTCGACAGTTAATATATACAGTGTGCTTACAGCTGGAATCTGTCTGGCTGTTCTTCTGCTTTTGCCCAAGTTTGCACCAAAGGTTCCTGCATCACTGGTGGGGCTGATTCTTTCGACGATAGTCGCAGCGTTCTTTTTTGAAGGGCAGGTGGCTACGATCGGTTCCTCCTTTGGCGCCATACCTAACGCCTTGCCTCAGTTTCATGTGCCGGAGATCACTTGGGAACGTATCATGAACTTGCTGCAACCCGCTTTTGTCATTGCCATGCTGGGTGGCATTGAGTCGTTGCTGTCAGCTGTGGTTGCCGATGGCATGACCGGAAGTCGACATAACAGCAATCGGGAGTTGATTGGGCAGGGGATTGCTAATATGGTGACGCCGCTATTCGGGGGCATTCCTGCAACAGGAGCGATTGCACGTACGGCAACAAATATCAAATCCGGCGCAGTATCGCCATGGTCAGGTGTGATTCACGGTGTAGTGGTTTTGCTGGTACTTGTTCTCTTTGCGCCATATGCATCCCACATTCCTCTTGCCAGTATGGCTCCCGTTCTGATGCTGGTGGCTTGGAATATGAGTGAACGGAGATCCTTCATGCATGTCATGAGAACCAAAACGAGCGATTCACTCGTTCTGCTCATTACCTTTTTGCTTACTGTATTTACAAGTTTAACGACAGCTGTAGAGGTGGGGTTGATTCTGGCTGTTGTTTTATTCGTTAAGCGGATGAGTGAGATGTTGAAGGTTGCCAAAGTACTGCCCGATCCCGAGCATAAACATGAGAAAGTCATGGCCCACATGGTTCGGGAAGGACATGACTGTCCGCAGATCAGCTTATATACGATTGAAGGACCTTTATTTTTTGGTGCGGCAGATATGTTCGAAAAGTCGGTCATGGATTCCATTCATCGTCGACCGGGCATTTTGCTGTTGCGCATGGGTAAGGTACCCTTTATGGATACAACAGGCGAGGCTAACCTGGCGAGTTTAATCAAGCATTTTGAACGGTCGGGCGGGATTGTATTGTTATCGGGCATACAGGAGCAGCCACTTGAGATGTTGAAACGAACGGGTCTGTTAGAGCGTTTAAATCCTGCACATCGGTTTGAACATACTGGGGAAGCCATTAATTATGCGTTACAGCATTTGAACGAGGAGAAGTGTAAGGGGTGCAAACATTTTGCCTTTCGTGAATGTGCTGTATTGTCGAGCGCTGGAACCGATCCAGAGCGTAATAGCCTGCTGAAATCTGGGAAGCGGGTCAATGCAAGCAGTTCTGTCTAATCCACTCAAGAGAGAAGGAATTTTGGAAATCCAACGTTGATGCACCAACCCGTTTTAAATATATATTCTGGAAAATTAACGAAAAATAGACTATGTTATAGGTTGATAGGTGAATACGGTTACATCGTTCATCAGATGAGAAATAATCATATAAACTGAAGGAGTATACATATGTCCATTCAACCGACTGCTTTACGTTCAGTGCTTAACCCCAGGTATCTGGAGTCTGCATTGAGCAATCAATATGACATTGGAACATGGGAAGAATGTTTGTTTTGGCTTAGAGGATTGAATGATACCTACCGGGTTCGCACGTCCAGTGGCATGTATATTCTCCGGATCTACCGCACTGAAATCACGGAGGAAGATGTTCAGTATGAGCTTTCGTTATTGTCTCAACTCAAGAACGTTCTAGGTTCTGCGGAACATACCGATATTGGAGAATATATTCAGAAGAGAGATGACACTGGATATACGGTACTAGAGGCGGCAGAAGGCAAACGGGTTGCTGTAATGTTTCGTTATATTGAGGGCACGGAGAACAACTTGGAGGATGAGGAGTCTTGTTACGCCTTTGGTCAATCTGCCGCTGAATTGCATAAGGCTATGGATCAGGTGAACGTGGAGCTGCCGCGATATGAGCTTGATTTGAAATTTCTTATCGACGAACCCTTAGAAAGAATCATCCGGTATATCGGTGAGAACCATGAAGCAGCAGCATTTCTCCATACGTTTGCAACAGCATTAAAAGAACGCATCTTTGCCACTTCCAGCCAAGACCTGGACTTTGGTCTGTGCCATGGTGATATGCATGGGAATAACAATGCATTTCAACAGGAGTATTCGTTTATTCATTATGACTTCGAATGGGCAGCCAAAAGCTGGCGTGCTTACGATCTGGCCCAAGTGAAAATTCGGAAACGGCAGTCGGGTGATTCAGGGCAGAAACAAAGACTATGGGATGCGTTGATGAAAGGATACCGGTCGGTTCGGAAGTTTACGGATGCAGATGAACAGGCGGTTGATCTCTTTATTATCGCTCGAAGGTTCTGGGTGATGGGTCTGGATGTTGCTTTTATCGAAAGTGATATGGGAGCTCTGGATTATGGCGAGGATTGGCTGAATGATTTTCTGGAAGAGTTCCGAGATACGGGGATTGTATCATAGCGAAGATGAATATTATTTAAGATGTATGCATGAATGCTTTAAGACCCTTCCGAGTGAACTTGAACTCGGGAGGGTCTTTTTTAACTCATATTCAAGGCAACCTGGTCCTTGTTAGTTGGAAGATGATGAAGAAGCGGCAGCAGCCGATGCTGCGGCAGCTGCGGCCATGGCTGCTTGTTGAGCGATGATAATATTCGTGATGCTGGTTGAGATCGCTGTCGTTAGCATACCGTTTCGCAGATTCTCCACATATTGAATGGCTATCAACGCGGATGAGAACAGAAGCAGCTCCTGTTTATCGATCGACCAGGCACCGAAACCTTTTTGAGTCCGTAACCATTCATTTGTCTCCGCGACTTCATCCACTAATGCGTCTCTGTCCGAGGGCAGTAGAGAAAGTAACCCGAGAGAAGGTAATGTGTACGTTTTATCCATTCGGAGATCCCTTTTACGAAAAGCTTCATTTAAGGCAATCACACGAGTCCCTGCATCCGGGGTATCCTCTCCAAGAACGAGTACCTGTGTTAACGCCTGCACACTGTTTCTGGAAGAGAACTCTGGTTTCAATTCCCCGTAGAGTTGTTCCATTCGTGCCACACCAGTATGCACGTCGAGATCGGAAAGGGCTAACATGGCAGCGAAAATGTAGTCATCCTGCCCAGTAAGGAAGCGATGCTCTGCTTTCATGCCGTCATAAAATGATTTTGCTCGCTCCACCGTAGCTTGAAACTGATCGGGTGACACCTGAGTTGCAATCTGATAGGCGGCAATAACGAGATAATCCGAGTTGCGGAATTTGATCTCTTTCATCAGATCATAGACATGCAGGGTATCTGCCAGCTTTGTGTTCTCATCCGTTGTAAGGGAGAGCATGGTAGCAATGCTAATGGCAGAATTACCTCTGAAGGCAGAGAAGAGTTTTGTGTTTTGTTTAATCAACTCTTGGCTTTGGCGTATGGCTTCTGCATCAGCAACTTTATTCTCCGCTGCATAGAGCAGGGCGGCCAGACGGTGAATCATCCCATGTTGCCATTTGAACGACTTCTTGATGATCTGAGTGTTGGAAACGAATAATTCAACTCGTTCTGCATGAGGTTGTTGCATAAGTAGACCTCCCGAATGTAGACATTTTCAACAGTTTACTATATAAATGCAAGTTCAAAAAGAACGGTTTTCAGTTCCGAATATATACAGCAACTTTATTCATTATTATTTTCCATAGCTCGATTTCATGATTAGATTACCTTTGCGCTACATCATGATCGTTTCAAACGCCCATGCCCTGAAAACTTTCCACTGCTGAGCCTCTGAGCCGTATTTCTTTGATACCTTGCTTGGGAGCGATTAAGTGTAGGAATATAAAAAGACCGCAATCAGCGGTCGTAGGTTTGATTTTAAACGGTGATAAATATTTGATTTAATTAAAAGAAATCGTATAGGCTACATTGGGATATGCCGTCGTCGAACCTGGAACACGTTCTACTACAGTGATCAGTGTCCCTGGATTGTAGTAGGCTGAACCGCCGAAGTAAGTATTGTTGTTTACGATAGCTGTACCCAGATCGAGTGTCGTATTATTGTAGCTCCAGTAATAATGTAATTGGAGGGTATTAGCTGCATTAGTCGTAATTTTCACGCTGGTACCGGTAGTTTTGGCGTTAGGGAGAATGTAGGCGTATCCTTGCCCGGCCGAGAGCGCATTGTAATAGGTGCCTCCATAACTTACAATGGCGGGATTAGCGGAAGCGGTCAGGCTAAACAGAAGGGAGATACTTAGAATAAGTGCAAAAACTGTACTAATGCGTTTTTTCATAGAATGCCCATCCTCTCAGAATAAAGTGTTTTTATAGTTTAACTCGATGTAAACCAAAAACCTTTTCGAAACGGATTGGAGCCCCTCCTTATTGAAAATTTGTTAGCGCTAACATTCCTAACGGCTATACTATATACCAATAAAATACAGATGTAAATAGTGGATCAGATTGGATGATTAGGAATATCAAATGAATTAATGATATTATTCCCATAGGGTAGATCAACAATCTGGAAAACCCATTTTTAAATTCATTGCGAGGGTGCTTTTCGAAAAAGAAGTGCAGTACGGTATGTATGATGAAGAAGATATCCAGGACCCAAAATGTAATGGTTTGGTACGAGCTAAAAAGTAGAGACAGAATGATCATGTACATAGGTAAATGAATCCAAGTGAAATACCTGTAGGCTTTATCATCTTTCATATCTTTTAATACAATAAACAATTTCCACTCGGACCGCCTGATCGCATCCATTTCATGAAGCAGGAATAGGGAAAGGTTAAACAAAAATAAGACCAGTAAGAAGTCAGGCATGTGAAGCCTCCTATTTATCAATTTTATACAAGCAGATCAATAACGACAAGTCGCATAAGACCCAAAGATACAATACGTGAGCTGTCCATAGGGGTTCCAGCAACATTCCTATTTGCTTACACAACGCTGCTGTGAATTGTTAATTGTGCTGTCTGCCATATTCATTAAGCGGTTATCCTATACCTATATGTGTAGTGAATCCGTTTCCTCACATTCCTTGTTGTATTTCTGTGGCACATCTCGTACAATTTGATGAAGCAATTCTGCATTGCGTTAATGTGAATGTGAAAATTAAAAAATTACATCAAGAAGCTGTACACAAGAAAAGGGGAGAATCGCTTGGAATCAAAGCAACTATCTAGAGGGCTAAAGCCCCGCCATGTTGAGCTGATTGCACTCGGAGGTACAATCGGCGTAGGCTTGTTCATGGGATCGGCGAGTACGATCAAATGGGCAGGTCCATCCGTGCTGCTGGCCTATTTGCTGGCCGGTATCATTATCTTTTTTGTCATGCGTATTATGGGGGAAATGCTGATTCAGGAGCCAGTCACGGGCTCGTTTGCGACATTTGCTCACAAATATATTAGTCCGCTTGCCGGATTCCTCACCGCCTGGAGTTATTGGTTCCTGTGGGTTACAGTTGGAATGGCGGAAGTTACGGCAATTGGCATCTATGTCGGGTATTGGTTCCCGGATATTCCACAGTGGCTGCCGGCACTTGCCGGGGTGCTCATCATTGCGGCGGCAAATCTGGCGGCTGTGAAGTTCTATGGGGAATTTGAATTCTGGTTTGCGATGATCAAAGTAACGGCTATTGTAGCCATGATCGTGATCGGAACGGGGTTGATCTTCTTCGGATGGGGGAATGGGGGGCAGCCAATCGGGCTGTCGAATCTGTTCAGCCATGGTGGCTTCTTCCCTGGAGGCATCAAAGGTTTCCTCTTCGCGCTGTGTATCGTCACGGCTGCTTATCAGGGGGTGGAGATGGTCGGTATTACAGCAGGCGAAGCGGAGAATCCGAAACACACCTTGCGTAAAGCGATCAAAAATATCGTGTGGCGTATTCTTATTTTCTACGTCGGTGCCATATTTGTCATCGTGACCTTGTACCCGTGGAACGAGGTAGGGGAGACAGGCAGTCCGTTTGTGCTCACCTTTGCCAAGGTCGGCATTGTTGCTGCAGCGGGAATTATCAATTTTGTGGTGCTCACGGCGGCCATGTCGGGATGCAACAGCGGAATCTACAGTGCGGGACGGATGCTGTACACGTTGGCTGAGAATGGGCAGGCACCTGCCTTTTTCAAAAAACTGTCCAAAGGTGGGGTTCCCCGCAACAGTATCGTCATTACGATCTCCTTGTTGTTAATCGGAGTTGTACTGAACTATCTGATGCCAGACTCCAAGCTATTCCTGTACATCTATAGCGCAAGTGTTCTTCCAGGCATGGTTCCATGGTTCGCGCTGGCGTTCAGTCAGTTCCGATTCAGAAAGCGCTGGGGCAACGAGATGGCGGATCATAACTTTAAGTCCAAATGGTTCCCGATCAGCAATTACATTATCATCGTGTATCTGATCCTCGTTATCATCGGTATGGCGTTTAACCCGGATACGCGCTTGCCTCTGATAGTTGGAGCTACGTTCATGGCTATCGTGGTGGCTGGATATTTCGCATTTGGCATCGGAAAAAGACAACGCATAGATGGCGGCAAAGGTCGCTAATCTAATATTCAGTAATCAACTTATATCGTAATATCATACGTGCATTCCTTGAAATGACTGGAGAACCTGCGGGTGATTCAGCATCATTCAGGGAGTGCTTTTTTTTTATCTGGAAATACATGTTTGATATAACATTCTCTAATCTCCGTAGATTCTAAGCCAGACAGTTGCCAACGAAAATGGGGCAGGTCCAGTTTAAATTTGGCCAATCTCGGTTACAAAGAAAAGAGTGAAACTTTTATGAAAACAACTTCTGTGATTGTAGTGATCACTATAAATATCCAAGGAGGAATTGAACATGGCTAATCAAGACCAGCACACCATGCAAGATCCAACGACACAATATCCGAAGGCTACACCGGAGTGGAAACAGCAACAGGATGAGCCGGGACTTCAGCGTGAGATGACTCCTGTTCCTGATGCGGGTGAAAAAAGTTATAAAGGCAGCGGACGTTTAACAGGCCGCAAAGCGGTTGTGACTGGAGCTGATAGCGGAATTGGCCGGGCAGCTGCGATTGCGTTTGCCCGTGAAGGTGCAGATGTTGTTCTGGCATATCTTCCGGAAGAGGAAGCAGATGCACAGGAAGTCGTGAAGCTGATTGAGGAGGCTGGCCGCAAAGCAATTACGATGCCAGGTGATCTGAAGGATGAGAAATACTGTGAGGAACTCATTGAATCTGCGGTCAAAGAGCTTGGCGGGATTGATATCCTAGCTAACGTGGCAGGGAAACAGCAGTTTGTAGAGCAGATCGCGGATCTGACCACCGAGCAGTTTGATGCAACGTTCAAGACAAATGTCTATTCCATGTTCTGGCTCTGTAAAGCAGCTGTGAAACACATGAAGCCGGGCAGCTCCATTATCAACACATCGTCGATTCAAGCGTACAAGCCTTCGCCAATCCTGCTGGATTATGCGACAACGAAGGCAGCTATTAACACGTTTAGCAAAGCATTGGCCCAACAGGTGGGCAGCAAAGGAATTCGTGTCAATGTTGTTGCACCAGGTCCGGTATGGACACCGCTGCAAGTTGTAGGTGGACAACCCGTCGAGAAGCTGGCCGAGTTTGGTTCCAATACACCGCTTGGTCGTGCAGGACAACCTGCCGAGATGGCTCCGGCATTTGTGTTCCTGGCAAGCCAGGAATCCAGCTATGTGAGCGGCGAAACATTGAATGCAAATGGTGGTACGGTTAGTCCGTAAGGTTTTAGATAATCCGATCATAGTATCATTATAGTATCAGAGGATACCATCTCCATAGTGGGGGCGGTATCCTCTTTTTTTCGTTAAGATTAGAGAAATAAATATTTTTATATATGAAAGCGTTCTTATTTATAACGGGAAGGGTACATGGTAATATATTCAAGTACATGTTCTTAGCTCCCAGATTTAAGAGTGCGTTGCTTATACAATGAATCTGTTCAGAAGAATACACTATGCCTAGGAATCGAAGGAGAAATTCTGTAATGGCCAAGAATGTATTTAAACTAGGTGACCCTGTCATTAGCACGTACACATCTTATGGGGCATTAACATCCATTATGCACGAAGATTTATGGCCATGGATTTTCAATAACTTTATACAGATCAGGTACGCACATGGATGGGGGATTTTTGTGCAATAATAAAGTTACTTCTGATCTGGTTTCGGGTCCTGTTGAACAATAGAACAGATGTGATTCCGTAGCGTGTGTTCCATGTTAAAATACAAGAATTACTACATATTTATATATAATCAGATATTTTGAATAGACTGGAGTGGTTCAGATGACAACAGAGCAGATTGTCAGATCCTTTTTTGAAGAGGTCCGGTCAGGCCGGAATCCGGATTATGCAAGCACTGTAATGGCGGAACAGGTACTGGCCCATCAAGTGATATCCGAAGAAGAGGTCACGGTGACCCGAACGCCTTCCGATTATGCGGATCATGTGCGAGAGATGATCGAAGCTTACGGGGATTTCTCACTTGAGATCCAGGAGTTGCTGACACAAGGGGATAAAGTCTATGTGCGCTGGAAACAAATCGGTAACCATGTAGGAGACGTGGACGGATATACACCAACGAACTTGCCAGTGATCGAAATTGCAAGTGCGGTATACCGGGTGGCAAACGAACGCATTGCAGAATATTGGATTCAGATTGACAGGTTGGGCATCGAAAAACAATTGGAACGGAATCGGAGCTGAGTGTATCAGCTCTTTTTTTAGTTTTTCATTCTCTGTAAGCGTTCCCGTGTTATAATGAACCAAGTTGTATACAAGTTACCTAAAACGTTTTCTGTTTTTTAACTCCATAATCTGAAAGCGAGGATCAGAGATGATTAAAGCAACGGAAGATAATCAGTATGTTGAACTAACAAGCCCGACAAGTTTACCGAAGGCATCCGGATTCCTTTGGAATGAAAAGATGATGATTCATGTGAATTGCCGAGGATATGCTGTGGCCCAATTTATGCAGCCCGAACCTGCCAAATATTCGTACGCGCCCAACCTGGAAGCGAAGACGTTTATGCAACCGGAGCAGCCATACTATGCCCACCATCCGGGACGGTTTGTTTACATTAAAGATGAAGTAAGTGGCGAAATCTTCTCGGCCCCGTATGAACCGGTTCGCAAGCAGGCGGATAGCTATACGTTCGCTGTAGGCAAACATGATATTCATTGGAAAGTGATTCAGGACGACATTTGCATCGAGATGTCCCTGCGTCTGCCGAAGGAAGATGTCATGGAGCTGTGGCGTGTAAAGGTAACCAATCTGTCTTCGAGAAAACGCAAGCTGAGTATCTACCCGTATTATACGGTCGGTTATATGTCATGGATGAACCAGTCCGGTTCCTATGTGGAAGAGTTACAGGGCATTGTCTGCTCGGCGGTTACGCCGTACCAGAAATATCAGGATTATAGCAAAATCAAAACCTACAGTGACAAAACCTATCTGCTTGCAGATCACCAACCGACCGCCTGGGAAGTGAATCAAGAGAGCTTTGAAGGTGAAGGGGGACTTCATCATCCTTCTGGACTTCAGTCAGAGACACTCGCTGGTGGAGATGCGCGATATGAGACACCTGTGGCCGTATTGCAATACAGAGTAGATCTGGAAGCTGGTGCTGAGCAAGCCTACCGATTTATCTTTGGCCCGGCTCATGATGAGGCAGAGATTGAGGGCATCCGTCAGCATTATTTTGTGAAGCAGAATGAGGAAGGACAGGATGGTTTTGCGGCTGCCGAACAGGAGTATGCGGATTATATTGCGGAAGGGCAGGGAAACATTCAGATCCAGACATCGGATGGCTGGCTGGATAATGTCGTGAATCACTGGCTGCCTCGTCAGATGTATTATCACGGGAAAACAAATCGTCTCTCGACCGATCCACAGACCCGGAATTATCTGCAGGATAATATGGGGATGAGTTACATTCAGCCGCAGGTTGCAAGGGCGGCATTCTTGACTGCATTGTCACAACAGCATATTAGCGGCGCCATGCCGGACGGCATTATTTTGCACCCCGACGCAGAATTGAAATATATTAACCAGATTCCTCATACCGATCACTGTATCTGGCTTCCGGTCTGTTTGAAGACTTATCTGGATGAAACCAATGACTATAGCATTCTGGAGGAACAGGTTGCTTTTACAGACAGTCAGCAGAAGCTTTCCGTACTGGAACATATGAATCTTGCGATGCGCTGGTTGATCCATGAGCGGGATGCGCGTGGGTTGAACTATATCAATCAGGGTGACTGGTGTGATCCGATGAACATGGTGGGATACAAAGGCAAAGGCGTATCCGGCTGGCTGACCATTGCAACGGCATATGCTTTTAATGTGTGGGCAGAAATTGCTGAACAGGCAGGGCATGCAGAGGTTGCAGCGGAATTCCGTCAGGATGCCAATCAGACGAATGCGACTGCGAATGAGTACCTGTGGGATGGGGACTGGTATGCCCGAGGCATTACGGATGATAATGTAGTGTTCGGTGTGAGCAAGGACGTGGAAGGACGCATCTATATCAATCCTCAGAGCTGGGCACTCATGAGCGGTGCTGCCGATCAGGAGAAACAGGAGAAGTTAATCCGCTCGGTAGAGGAGCAATTGGAGACGCCATATGGTGTCGAGAAGCTCGCGCCGTCTTTCACAGCGATGCGGGAAGATGTAGGCCGTGTCACGCAGAAACATCCGGGAAGTGCAGAGAATGGTGCAGTGTACAACCACGCGGCAGCTTTCTATATTTATGCATTGTATCTGGTAGGAGAGAAGGAGAAAGCGTATCGTTTGCTGCGTAAAATGATTCCGGGGCCCGATGCCGAGGATATTCTCCAACGGGGTCAACTGCCTGTATTTATCCCAAATTATTATCGCGGAGCTTATCGTCAATTCCCACGTACAGCCGGGCGCTCCAGTCATTTGTTCAACACCGGCACCGTGCCTTGGGTGTATCGTTGCCTGATCGATGGATTGTTCGGCCTGCAAGGTCACGCACAAGGGCTTCAGGTTCGTCCGCAACTTCCTGCCGATTGGAACGAGGCATCAGTTACGCGGTTGTTCCGCGGGGCTGAGCTGAACGTGAACATGAAGAAGGATGCAACAGTCCAGACGATTGAAGTGTATGTTGACGGTGAACGTATAGAAGGTGACATCATCAAGAATATCCAAGCTGGCGTGAATTATGAGGTGCTGGTGAAGCTGCCTTTTTAGAAAAGAGTACGGAGAACTGCCTTTCCTCTAAATAGGAGGAGGGCAGTTTTTGCTGTCAGCTTGATCAGGACTTGTTCCATTCTTTGACTCTGTACCAGTAGCTATATACTTCCGAATAACCAAGCTTGGCGTAGAGCTTTACCGCAGGTGCATTATTTGCAACAACTTGCAGATAACTGGACGTGGCGCCATTCTCTTTTGCCCAATGGAGGAGGTGAAGGATCATCTGTTCAGCAAGTCCCTGATTCCGAAAGTTAGCATCTGTAATGATATCATACAACCCAACATAGCCGCGTTCGATTACACCAAATCCACAAGCGACGACTTGCCCGTCAAGTAACAGCGAGATGAAACCTGCCTTTGTGCGAATATTGTTCAACATAAGTTCTGTCGTTTCCCGTTGCAGATTATTCACCTTGTTCAGTCGGCAAAAGTGATCCAGCCACGCTATGGTCAACTTTTCGTCAATCTGTACAGCTTGGTGCACAGGTTCTTTGATATCATCTAGACGCCGAGTCTGGATACGAGTCAGATCCACAACAGCATACCCTTTGTCCTGCAAAAGCTGGTCGAGATGATCCGGCTGAATAAACGGCGTGATTTTGAAAATCGTACTTAACTGATTGGAAGCATAGATACGCTCACATTCCTCAATTTTTTCATGCACATCCAGTGTGGAGTAGTATATGGGTTGAATGGAATTGGCACGTTTGGTATACCCTTTGGCAAAACGCAGTACCCAGCCGTCATATAGTAAGGTAGACAAGGGCTGCCAGTGGTTAAGAGATATCTCTTCAATGGTTTTGTGTTCTGTATCCGTTGTATGCGTCATATTCAACCTCCGATTTTATAATTTAATAATAATACATAATTATGTATAAAAATACAACATAAATACATCTATCGCCGAACAGTATGCATTATGATCGGAGATGGTATACAATTTGATTTGGTTGAATGAATAACTTTAGAAGCGGAGCGCATTATGTTAACGATAGAGATGCAAGGCCATAACATTAACTGTCACATCGAATACGGCAAACGCAAGAAAGTTTCCATCACGATGGACTTGCCTTATATGGTAACGATCAAAGCACCCAATGGTACCAGTGAAGACATGATCCGGCAACTTGTGGAGCAGCATGGAGATGTGATTTTGAAGAAGTCCGCTCTGATGCAGCGGGCGCTCGATGGTCCTCAAGCCAAGGAATACGAAGACGAAGGCAAAGGGAAGTTTTTGCTTTTTGGCAAGGAACACGCATTACATGAATTAATTCCTGTAGAGGGACTTACAGAAGAAGAGCTGCGAGCGAATCTGAAGAAGTTTTATTTTGCCGAGTGTAAACGCATGATTGGGGAGCGCATTGGACGTTATCAGCAGGAGTTGAAGGTGAAGCCAAAGTCGATAGAGATCGTAGATTCCCCCACCAAATGGGGCAGTTGCAGTTGGGACAAAAAGCTGACGTTCAATTACCGCCTGGCGATGGCGACACTGGAAGTGATCGATTATGTCATCATCCATGAACTTTGCCATATTCACCACATGAATCATGATCGCTCTTTCTGGCGACGGATCGGCAGCATCATGCCGGATTACAAAACAAAAGAAGATTATCTGATGCGCAATGGACGGGCCATGACGTTGTGAATTCAGGCTTAATCCTACAGTTCAAATTGCATGAAAATAGCTGTTCCGCTCCTTCATTTAAAGTACAATATAAGCAAATATGCCCGTACCACGAGACCATGCTGTATCCGTGGTGGAAGGAGTCCAAGATGGCTGAGAGTAACGATTATTCGGTGCTGGTAGATGAATATATCTCCGAGTTTGCACCCGATGTACAGGTGAGATTACAGGCGTTAAGACAGATAATTCGTGAAGCAGCTCCGAACGCCGAAGAGAAGATCAGTTACAAGATGCCTACGTATGCACAGCATGGGAATTTGGTTCATTTTGCCGCATACCAGCATCATATTGGCTTCTACCCTGCTCCCAGTGGAATTCAGGCTTTCAAGGAGGAACTCTCCAAGTATAAAGGGGCCAAGGGATCTGTCCAGTTTCCGCTGGATCAGCCATTGCCCGAGGATCTGATCCGCCGGATTGTGGAGTTTCGGGTGAAAGAAAATGTGGAGATCGCGCTGGAAAAGAAACGCAAAAAGGAAGCATCAAAGTAACCCAAGCTCGTATCATACCAAAGTTCATACCATACTAAAGTTCATATCATAAACCAAAAAACAGTCGGATGCCTATGCATTCCGACTGTTTTTGTTGTCGGATTTTTTAATCCGATCACTACTTCATTTTACTTTAGTTATTCCAGTACTCTTGCTCCAGTTCTATTCGAAGTAATACGTGACGTCTGAATTACTTGCCGTAGGAATCAAGTACATAAAGCTTGGGTCCACTTGCAAATAGATGGTCAAATCGGATACGCCCAGATTGGGAACGGTTAGACTAAACCGACCGTTAGCATCCAGCTTCACCGTTTCAGTACGAATATGCTTTTCGTCAGGTGAAGGACCGTGGATCTGGAAAGAGAATGTTTTGCCTGCATAAGCGGTGAGGGTTCCGCGTACTTTCAGCGTACGATCCGCTGTATATACGAATTGCATCAGATGATTATCCAGGTAATCCTCGTTCCCGGTATCCGGTTCTTGTGGCTCTGTTCCAGGTTCTGTCCCAGGATTCTGTGGATTAGTACCAGGCTCTTGTGAAGGATTGCTGACCGAGAAGAAACGAGTCTGATATGAAATTTCTGCTTTGGACCCGTTTTTCTTTTTCAAACCGGTAATGCGAACGTTGAACGTATCGCCTGCCTTCAGGGATTTCAAGTTATCCGGACGGAAAATGACAGCGTAGTTATATCCGTAACCATCTGTATTTACATTGAAAAAGGCCTTTGCAGGATCACTGCTAACCGGCGTTTTTGCTCCCAGTGTCCACGTTTTCTGATCGGATGAACGCACGATCTCCACTTGTACCTCGGAGTTGGAAGGCTTCGCAAAGACGTCTGGATTCAGCTGTGCAGACCAGGCTTGTGACACATGGAATGCTTCAATCGGGAATGCCCCTTTGCTTGGATACAAGTTGTAATTGTAATTTAGTTTTCCTGAACGGCTTGTATCCATCACTTGCATGGTACTGAATTGGCTCGCATAATTTTTGTTGTCCCGGGATGCGATCCCGAAGCCGACTTTCTTCATTTGCGGACTCAAAATCCAGCGGCGATGACCAAGTGCAGCAATGTTACTGGCATCCGAATCATCCATATACGCTTCGACACTTTTGACTGCAAGATTTCCTTGAACGCCATAGGCAGCATATAGATTGGAACTTGAAGCCGATTTGGCTCCCAGATCAAAAAAGTCTTTTGGCATATCGGCAGGACGGACCGGGAAATGAGTCAATTCTCCGGTAGAGACCACAACTGCTCCATGTTGGGCTTGACGATTAAGCGCAGCGTCCAGAACGAGATCCCCATCCAGACCGGAGAGATAACGATAGAAGTTGGCTGCTCCTAAAGCTTGCTCTAATGTGGAATCACTTACTACACCAGCGACGTAAGGTGCCTTGGTCGAGGGATTCTGAGTGAATGTAGCAGTTTGGTTCCTGCCACTCATCCATTGCGTCCATTTTTGACTGATTTCTTGTTCACTTCGCTCAGGCAGCAGACTGTCGACAGGGGCCGCAGCGATTGGCTGCGTTCCGAGCAGCATAAACAACAGACCTGCCAGAGGAAGAGAGAGTAGCGAGCGGATGTACCTTTTTTGAATATACATGTTCTGATCTCCTTCTAGTTAAAAATGATATGATTATGTATTCGGTGTATATTATCGACATTAAAGGTATAATTCGTTAGTTTTGTGGATGGAATTGGTGTTCAAATTCAGCGATTTTTCAGCCAGAGCGATTATAATACTCACGGAATCCTGTAATGGAAAAGGAGTTTTGGCATGTCTAAGATGCTGCATAAGTCGTTTTATCTCATTTTGCTCGTGTTTGTTGCGGTGTTTATTGCTTCATCCTTGTTGGTTCGGGCACAGTACAACTACGCCTTGTATGGGGACAATCCCATTTTGGGCATGCAGCAGTGGAGTATTTTTCTGCCGGTCATTCTTTTGCTTCTTGGTTCAGGTGTCGGGTTATATGCGCTTTGTCTGAAACTGAACAAATACACTCCAAAAGTTGTCATTCCAATCGTGCTGTTATGTTCTCTGGCCATTCAGATTATCATCATTTTCGTATTTCCAAGAGTGCCTACGGATGATTCGCAGACGGTTCTTTCACTCGCCATGAACATGCTCTATGACCAGGATTACTCCTCGTTTGAAACGGGCGGTTATTTGCACATGTTCCCGTTTAACTACTCGATCGTACTGTACCTGAAGACGTTGCTGTACCTGTTCCCGGACAACTATCTGGTTATCAAACTATTCAATATTTTGTTTTCAACATTAACCACATTCATGATTTACCTTATTTATAAACAAGTGAATGACAGATCCACTGAACGTGATTACGGTGTGTTGATCTTTGCAGCGACGTACCTGCCGTCCTTGTTCCTGAACAACCTGATCTATAACGATGTGATTGCCACAGCATTTCTGACATCGTGTTTATACTTTATCATTCGTTTTGTGCGTGAAAAGTCTTGGAAAACAATCATCCTTGCCGCCATTTTTCTCGCGATGGGCAATTACTTTCGAAGCATCGGTGTTATCGTGCTAATCGCTGCTATCATCTATATCCTGCTGAATATGCGGAGCATCGGAGCGAAGAAAGTTGTCATTTCCATCGGTGTGCTAGCTATGTTGTTTAATGTACCAACCTGGACTCAGAATGCAGTTCTTCAATCCTCCGGTGCTGTGAGTGAACCTGTTGGAGAGAATGCTGCACCAGTCTATATGTGGCTGAATATGGGGATTAATCTGGAGCGCTTTGGTTTCTGGGACAACATGGAGAGTTATCAGATCTATCAAAGGCAGGCCAACTACAATAAGGCCGAGAGCGCAGCATTGTTCAAACAAGAGATTGGCAGCAAGCTGTCCGAAGCAAGTGCGAGTGACTTGGTGCAGATGTATTACAAAAAGATCATATGGACCTGGACCGAAGGGACATACCAGATGGACCGATACGGAATCGGCAATGAAAGTTCCATCGGTGCCGGAAGAGGAAGGGGAGGCGCAATCGCAGGGTCCTATAGCTATACCAATGCGGTAACAGAACTGATGCAGGGGGATTCGGCTTATCGGACGGGATTACTCTGGATCGTTTATGTGATGAATTTCCTGATGTACTGTTTTATTTTCATCCGGTTGGTCGGTGGTATTCGTCGTAAACGGTATGACGAAGTTTCATTGATTCTGGTCATTCTCGGATTCATCGGTTTTTATATTCTCTGGGAGATTAAGTCCAGATACATCTATCCTGTATATCCGTTGTTGGTTGTGCTGTCCTATATGGGGTTCAAAGACACGTATGACTTCATATTCCATCGTAAAGGTACCTTGGAGCAATATTCCCTGAGAAAAAGGTGATCATATGCGAAAAAAACAATATTTCACATCGGTTACGCTATTCCTGTTGCTAGGATGCTTGGTTATGCTGACGGCTTGCGATGTTATAACCGCCCAGAATATTACCAACACCGGTTCTGTACAAGGTATAAACGGGTTTGGCATGCCAAATGGTGGCGGTCTGGGCATGAACGGAGGAACACCAAGAGGTGGAAGGGGTACCCCGGGCACGAATGATCGAACAGGCAGTCCCGACATGACACAGGGGACGATGAATGCCGACATTACGGGTAGAATCGTCTCCGTGGAGGGAAACACAGTTACGCTGGCGTTACTTGAAATGCAGGACACCTCATCTCCAAGCATGGAATGGAAGGATACCGGAATGGAATTGAAATTGAATATAAAAGATGATGTCACTATCACTGAAGGCATGGGGATGCCACGCTCGGGCAAATCAAGCCCGAGTGCGAATACGTCCATTCAAGTGTCTGATCTTCAAAAAGAAAATATCGTGATGGTGTGGTATAAGGATAACTCTGAGACGGTGGAACGGATGATGGTTGTGCAGTAAAAGATGATGGGATTATCGTCATTTTGTAATTGCTTACAATAGGGTTATCGGCTATTATGGAAACAACTGGTTTTTTTGAAGGGAGTGAGCGTCATGAAACGACGGTCTAAGATGGTATGTTCGATCACTACAAATAAGGTAAGAATGAACTGAATACTTCCGGCAGACCATTAGACGAAGGGTGGAACACTTTTAGTTTCCCAGTCCGATCTGAGTTCTGCCGACATATAGGGATATAACTGCTCAATTTTTCTGGCGTATGCGAGGTTTATTTGCTTGTGCAAATTTCTCATACACTCAGAATTTTTAAAAGCCGCAGGCATAGCCTGCGGCTTTTTGCGCGCAAAAATAGGCACACGATGGCTATAAACCATCCACACGAAATGATTAAAAAGGAGAAATGCCCATGTTATCATTAAAATATTTATTTCAAAATAACAACCTTGCCGAGATGATTCTGAAGAATTGGAGTTATGATCCCGAGTCACTGGATATGTTTCAGTATTATCGCATATCCTCCAATGCCGTGTATCCGTTTAGAGATCAGGGAGAGGTCCGATTGCTTCGATTTGCCCCGGTAGAGGAAAAGAATAAAATCAACCTTAGCGCTGAACTGGATTTCCTCCGTTATCTTCGAACGAATCATTATGGAGCCATGGAGGTGGTACCTGCCCATTCAGGAACAGAACTCGTAGAGACTCACACGCCGTGGGGAACATACTACGCTTCCGTATTCAAGCGAGTACCCGGATCGCAGTTAGGGAGCATTGAACTGAATGACTCCATTCTGTACAGCTATGGTGAGGCTTTGGGGCAGCTGCATCATTTATCGCGATCATTCATACCTGAGCAAAAGGAGAAGCAGCGCTGGACCTATACAGATGTTTTGGATTGGATGCAGAAGATTTTGGAGGGGTTTCCTGCGGAGGCGGCTGCTCTGAACGAGGTAGAGCTTCTTCGAACGTATTTTGCAGCATGGCCGATAAACAAGCAAAATTTTGGACTTATCCACTACGATTTTGAACCGGACAATGTCTTCTATGACGAAAAAAACCAGTCTTGTTATGCCATTGATTTCGATGACTCGATGTATCACTGGTACGCGATGGATGTGGGGCGAAGTCTGGATAGTCTGCGTGAGGAGATCGAGCCTGAGCAATGGGAGCAGAAGAAACAATGGTTCCTGAACGGGTACTGGTCCAAGGCGGGAGAACGTTATGACCTGGAGAACATGTTCCCCGCATGTCGCCGGTTTGCCAATCTATATGGATATGTGCGTGTGTTTCGGTCTGCCGAAGAGCAATTTTCACATGAGCCGGAATGGATGAGTGCACTCAGAGCAAAATTGAGTCAGAAGATGGCTGAACAAGCGGAGCAATTTGGTCATCCGATGTAAAGTCTACACGTAAACAGTGATCCCATAGATTAAACATTGAACGTAAGTCACATCCCATACCAGAATCAATCCTCATAACTAACAAACCAGCTTGGGAAATCGAATGTAGAATCCCCGAGCTGGTTTTGAGCACAGGTTACCCCGCTGATTCGGGGCAGCTCATGCTCTTTCTACATATGTATCTATTTGGTTAGTCGAGACTCAGATCGAAATCAGGCTCACACATATATTCTAATGGGTACAGATCGTCACGTGCCGAGATTAATGCACGGAAATGCAGATCCTTGATACTGTGCTCAGATGCGTTTCCATCGGCGTGATTGGAGACAAGTTCAGCTACAACAAACACATCTTCTGCGAGGTTACATTTAAACAGAACATTCTTCGGATGAATAACTTCCTCCAGGTAACTGTATGTCATCACATGAAATGTTTGTGCACGCCAGTTTGTCTTGATTACTTTATAGGACTGTGTGCGAACTAGGTCCAGATAACGTTCCAGCTGGAACGTATGTTCAAATTGCGTAATATAACCTTGTTTATCTACATCAATCGTAAACTCCACATCGTTACTGACATGCATTTCATCTTTATAAGTTCCGTTCATGACCTTCATGACCTCAAAGTGTGATCCGAATGCCGGATCCTCCACATAGGGAATGGTTACGAGTTTGGCATCAACATAATCTGTAATCTTACTGTTCATGGAAGGTGGGCTGTAATACTTCGATGGCTGAAGATTAATGGTTCCAATCATGCTTCCAGGAAAACCGGGGCTGCAAGTTATTCGCATAGTCATCTCCTTCGTTGTTGGTCAGTAGTTAGACGAACGAGTAAGAAGAAAGTTGCACCAGAATAAGGAAATGAGGGATGGACGTGAATTCGATATGTTTCTTATGAATAGGAGTACTGGCACTATTTCCAATCTTCCTGCTCTTTTGATACAGTAACTATAGTTCATATCGGAGGTATATATCATATATGGAACAAGCACTTCAGATACTGATGCAAAATGCAGGTGCAGAAGAGAACACCTTTTTGTATATGCTGCATGAGGAAGCACGTTTCGATCAGGAACTATTCTGGGAATACGTGAACAGTATTGTGGAACTGACTCGTCTTACTGCCAATCAGCCTTTGGATCGAGAACTTTCCAGTGCCGTCAGCTTCACCTATTCCAAAATCATGGAGTATTTGCAATGGCATCAGTTGGATCGTGATGTGTATGAGATTAAACAGTTTCCATATGTCTACGCACATCAGATTGTGAATCTGCTAGGCAATGTAGTTAACGGTTTCTATCAAGGTATCCTACCCGATGAAGCCAGTTTCGATGAGGAGTTCCCCAATCCAGCCTTCACAGGCAAAATGGCAGAAGAGCAACCAGCTGTTCTGCAGCTGGGCTACTATAAACAACATACGAATGTACACGCCCTTGGCTTCCGCGAGGAAGATGGGGCGTATCGAATTGTTTTGAACGAAGAAGAGGATCGGGATCTTGCAGATTCCAGGATGAGTCGCCGAGAGGTGGAGGGAACGTATCTTTTTACGGCCCCCGATGCCAGCAGCGCCTACCAATGTTTTCACGAATGGGTCATGGAGAACAGTGCCCCGTATCGCTCTTGGAGAGGAGTCCATCGAATGAATGTGAATGAACATGTAATTGAACAGCAGCCGCTTACCTTTGTGGGAATCAAACAAACATTTTCTTGTGTGGATGGTGAGAATTTAAGAGGGATCCCCAAGATGTGGCAGGAGGCTTTGGCAGATGGGATTGAGGAACGTTTAAACGGGTTCAATAACGGAGCTATTCCCGGTCTGGTGGGTATCTGTGTAGATCAGAGGGAGTTGCAGGACAATCAAATGGAGTACTGGATTGCTACCTCTCACTCGGGTGAAGTGCCTGAAGGTTTGGTGTCTATCGAACTGCCCGCGTCCCATTGGGTTGTATTTGAGGTGGATGGATTAGAACCCGAGGCGATACAACGGTTGTGGCACCATATTATGACAGAGTGGTTTCCTTCCACTACATATAAGCATGCAGGTATTCCAGAACTTGAAGTGTATAAAGGCCACGGCACACCTCCCCAAATCTGGATACCTGTAAAATCTGTGTGAGAAAAATTATATCAGGAGGCTTACGATGTTATCCAATAAAGTAATTGAACACTGCCAGGAGCAAGGCTGGTGGCATGAAGATGTTCCGGCATCATACGAAGACGCATTACGGAAGCTTGAGATTGATCTTCATTCGGATTTTGCCCAATTTTATTTACATGCAGAGGATGGACCGACTTTTTACAGCAGGCATCAGGAGTTGTATCAGATCTGCTGGTTTATGGAGAACACCGTATATATGGAAGACATGAATGTAGCACAGCTTACACTGGGACTTCCCGAGGCGTATATTCCACTGGACAGTTTTGAAGGTGAAGGTGGATTTTTCTACAACCGTCGGACGGGAGAAGTGGTGCTGGTGGAATTGGGGGAGTCCATCGAACGGTTTCTTAATGGCGAGAGCAAACCGCAGTGGGCTGATTTCAATGCTTTTCTGGAATGGTATTTCGTCCTGGAGGAGACGGTGCAATGAAAGATCTGACACCGGAACATGTCGAACTGGAGCGACAAATTATTGAGACCGTAGAAGCCGGTAATGTGCTGGATGAGACGCAGCAGCATGAACAAGCACTTATCCATTATGATCAGGCATGGGGCATGTTGCCGGAGCCAAAGATGGAATGGGAGATTGCAAGCTGGATCGCATCCTGTCATGCGAATGCACATATCGATCTGAAGCAATATGAACTGGCAAAGCCGTGGGCTGAGATATCGTTACATACGCGGAGTACGGATAGAAATACGAGTCCATTGATCGATCTCGGCATGATCTGCATGAGACTTGAACAGCATGACGAGGCGTATATGTATCTGCACCAGGCGTATGAGTTCGGCAGAGAGCGGGCATTTCAGGGAAGTTCGAAGGACGTACTGAGTTATTATAAGGAAGAGCGGGCTAGGCGCAAGTAGAGCCAATTCCATATCCATACCATGCAACGAAAAGGGTACCCCGGTTTGGCCAAACATGACCATAGGAGTACCCTTTCAATTATTACGGCATGTTCGACTTCATCTAATCCGAAATGTTACGCGTATAGTATTCAATAATATCCTTACGACGGATAATACCGAGGAAGACACGATCGACATCCACCACAGGCACAAAATTTTGGTCTGCTGCAAGTGTCAGCATATCCTCCATCTCAGCCTCAATGAATACACATTCATTATATACCCGATTGTTAATCTCATGGACTTGAACCTGATCCATCGTATCAAAAGTCAATCCGGGTGTATTTCGCATTTTCCATAACAAATCGCCTTCGGACAGGGTAGCAACATATTTTCCATCCTGGTCAATCACGGGAATGGCGGTGTAGTGGTGCGATTCCAATTGCTCAATAGCATCTTTCATGGAAGCGGTAGACTTGATATAGGCCACTTCGGCTTTGGGGAGTAAAAAATAGCTGATTTCCATCATCGGGCTCCTTTTCAGCCTTTTGCATAGCAAAAAAGCTTTAGTATGTAATCTCACTATCCTTATTTAAACATATTATGTGAGCTTTCGGCTATTTTTAATGATAAATTCGTCAGATTTGTTTCATTGTTTAAATGGCGCTGGAAATCTATAGTGTATATTAGAGGTGATGTAACCATGAAATCCAAACGTAAATTAATGTACGGACTGCTACCCATCTTGTTTGCAGGTGGAATCGGAATGTATCTATACATGCAGAATAACAAAGAAGCAGAAGCCAAGCCCCAGACTACCGTGAATCAGTACGTAGAGCATCTGCAAAAAAAGGAGTTTGACCAGCTGTATACCTTGATGACGTCTGCTTCGCTGCAAGAGTCCGGCATGAACAAGGAACAATTTGTTGAAAAATACAATGCGATCTATTCAGGTATGGAAGTATCCACCGTCAAGGCAGAGGTTAAGCCAGTAGATATTGCCGAAACGGCGGCCGATGGCAGCAAGACCGATGCAGAGAAACAAAACCCGGATACATATGAGGTGGATTATAACCTGCAGCTGACAACTTTTTTGGGGGAAGTCAGTGAGACACATACATTGAAACTGGTTCGACTGGAGCTTGAAGATGGAAGCAAAAGTTGGAAAATTAACTGGCAGCCCTCGCTGATCCTGAATGACATGATTAAGGGCAGTAAGGTACGCGTGAGGACACTGTTCCCTGAGCGTGGAGACATTGTGGATCGTGATGGTTTGCCATTGGCTACCAAGGGTACGATGAACGAATGGGGCATTGTACCTGGGAAACTTGGTGATAACCCGGACCAGATGATTACCCAAATCGCAAATCATTATCAGGTTTCGGAAGATGCCATTCACAAGGCGCTTGCACAGACATGGGTGAAGCCGGAGTACTTTGTCCCGATTGGTTCAACAGAGGAGTTTGACGTGCCAGAATCTTTGAGCGGGGTTACGATGCAAAGCAAGGAAATTCGTTATTATCCACTCGGCGATGCGGCTGCGCACCTGATTGGTTACGTGCGTAAAGCCACCAAGGAAGATCTGGATAAGGATACAGAAGGCTATTATCGCGCAGAGGATTGGATTGGCAAAGCGGGTTTGGAGCAGTCCATGGAGAAACAGCTGCGTGGTGAACGGGGTGGATTGATTGAAATTACGGATGAATCCGGCAACTCCCGTTCTGAGCTTATTCGCAAGGATGCTGTAGATGGACAGAATGTTCAACTGACGATTAGCTCCAAACAACAGAAGAAATTGTATCAGACATTGTCCAGTGGTGGAGACGCCGGTGCGATGGTTCTGATGAATCCGACGGACGGCAACTTGCTGGCGTTGGTGAGCGCGCCTTCCTATAACCCGAACAAGATGGTTACAGGACTTACACAGGCAGAGTGGGATGCTTATTCGGCGAATGAGAAGCTTCCTTTTATCAATAGAGTCACTACTCGATATGCTCCAGGATCAACCTTCAAAGCAATAACTGCGGCAGCAGGCCTAATGGAGAAGGTAACGACAGCGGACAAAACCCACGAGATTTCCGGTTTGCAGTGGCGTAAGGACGACAGTTGGGGCGGATATTACGTCAAACGGGTGAAAAGCCTGAGCCCTGTCAGTATGGTCGATGCTTTGGTGTATTCTGATAATATTTATTTTGCGATGGAAGCCACCGAGATGGGCAGTGCAAAGTTCATCGACGGAATTCAAAAGTTCGGGTTTGATGACAATTTCGGGTTGGATGAACTGTACCTGAAGCCAAGTCAATATGCGAATGAGGCTCATAAAGACCTTTCCTCCGAGGTGCTGTTGGCTGACACATCCTATGGACAGGGTGAAATGTTAATGTCGCCAATTCATCTCGCTGCTGCCTTTACGCCATTTGTGAATGAAGGAAAGCTGGTGAAGCCTGTTCTGATTGCTGGCAAAGAAACCTCTGACCCCGAGGTGATCATTACACCGGAGGTGGCAAATACGGTCAAAGACGCTCTGAGAGAAGTCGTATCTCGCCAAGGCGGTACGGCACACACATTGAGTTCTGTTGGTGGCAGTCTTGCAGGTAAGACTGGCACGGCTGAACTGAAAGCGAAGAAGGGTGAGCAAGGGCTGGAGAATGGTTTCTTCGTCACCTTTGATACTGAATCACCGTCTTTTCTGGTGGCAGCGGTAATCGAGGAAGTCAACGGCCGCGGCGGCAGCCATTATGTGGTGGATCGCTTGAAGCCGTTCTTGGAGAAGCTTAAATTGACGGAACAGTAAACGAACGATATACATTTATTAAAAAGCGGGTTGAAGAATTCATTATACTGAGATGTGATTAACTCATGGACTGATTCTCCTTGTGTGAATGGTAGTGTAGCAACTATTATTCACACAGAATCAGGGTATGAGTTTTTTGTTGTCCAGTAATGCCTCTGCGCTTAGCCCGCTATAATCCAGGTCTGTTTACCGCGATATTTCTACATTTGCTGGTCTGGAATATATATCTTCATCGCAAAAGGAAATACGTGGCTAAAAAATAAAAACTCCATCCATATCTTTTCACCAAAAGAATTAGCTCTCCGGAACAAAAAATAAATGTATAAAAGGGCTATCCCCAGTTCATACGAGGGGATAGCCCTGGCCATTACTTATCCTTTGAACTTCTGCTTATTTCCTTGCAGTTAGCATAAAACGGGCCGAATTGGTGCGAATGCCTTGATCGCATCGATATGTTTCCACAAACTGCTGGAATCGCTCAGGGTCAGAGGCAGTTTCTCCAAAACCGGGAATGATCGGTGCATGGGTGAGCAGAAACAGCAAATCATCCGGTGTGGCGTAATACTCAATCGCATCATATTCACGGGCCTGAATGTCATGAAATCCAGCTTCGTGAAGTTCATGCTTGTAACGTTCCATCAAAGTGCCAGGTTGAATGCCAAGGCTTTGTCCACGGCCGAAAACTGCTGAAATGTTGGATTTATCGTGTTCGCTGACCTGCTGAGTTAGAAAAATCCCACCCGTATCAAGTACCCTGAAAACTTCTGAAGCAGAGAACCGTGAGTGTCTGGAGGATACCACATTAAAGAAAGAATCAGGAAAAGCCAGTTTTTCTGCGTCCATTTGAAGAAAGCGTACATTGGAATGAGTTCCCGCAGTCCGAAGATTCTGCTGTGCGGTCTCAATCATTCCTTGAGCAAGGTCGATTCCCACCAATAACAAGGCCTTTCCCGCAATGGACAACACAGCTTCTCCACCGCCTGTTCCAATATCCAGTAACAGATCGGACGATCGCGTACGGCGAGCAACTTCCTCATAGAAGTTCCATCCGATGTTCTCCGAGACAACATTCATGGAGCTGAAGTTCCAGCCATTCGTCTGGCCTACGCGTTCATAAAAGTCAGCATAATCTATATTGTTTTTCATTTACATTTCCTCCAATGTGAGTTTGATTAAACAGGACAAGAGAGTTGTGCCGAATCGTTCTATTGTAAATGATCGAATGGGATCAACTGGACAGACGTATCCCTTGATAGCTGGTACGCGTTTTGACCCAGCCCGACCACTATGTACTTCGAACAATACGGATCAACATCCGTGTCACCTCACAAGTTGGAATGTCTTCATTATATTCAATTGACAGCGCATTCGCGAGGTTCTATTTTGAGTTGGAATCTGTTCTATGCAGATTTTTGTCAATTTACCTGTTCAAGACCTGAAGAAATCAACGAACCGCAGGATCAAGGATTCATGTACGGATGGAGTTTTCAGGATATGGATGATCATCTGTTGGAAGTCTTCTATATGGATCTAAGCACTTTTCCTTCGGCATGACAAAAATATGTATGTAGAGCCTTCCTATAGTTGTATAGGAAGTTTTTTTGCATTCATTATAATTCGTTCAAACGTGAAAGGTTATCGCTATCGTATTGGCAAAAAGCAATATATTGTAATCCAGATTCACCAAACGGCGAAGAGGTATGCCGACTACAGGTTAACCAGGTGGACGTGGACAAAAGCCGTTTGAAATTCCAGGCACGACAGCTATAATCTAGATAGAGGTACCATTACGAGAATGGTCAACTGAAAATATTGCATGGCAAAGGTAAAAAAGTGAAATGATTGTAGAGGGAGGGTTGGCCGATGTGCCAAGTCTCCTTTTTGATTGCTTATATTCGATGCATCTGTTAAAATACAGAACGAATGTTCAGTATGCATGGAACGGAGTGAATGGAATGAATATGAATAAAAAACAACTTCAAACCGAGCAAACCAAGAAGAAACTTGCGGATGCTTCCAAAGCCCTTTTTGTACAGAAAGGCTATAAAGCAACGTCCATTGAGGATATTGTAGCTGCGACGGGTAGCAGTAAAGGCAATATATATTATCATTTTAAAAGCAAAGAAGGTCTGTTCCTTTATCTAATCGATGAGTGGGATCGGGAGTGGGAAGCGAGCTGGGCGGCCAAGGAACATCTCTATCGCACGTCCACGGAGAAGATTTACGGACTGGCTGAACAACTCGTCATGGATGACATGAATCACCCACTGACGAAGGCGGCTGATGAGTTCTTCACTGGGGAGAAGAAAGAAAATGATATTGAGGAACGGATCTCCTTGATGTTTGAGCGACATATTCAATTTAATAAACAAATGATAGAACAAGGCATTGAGAGCGGCGAGTTCAAAGCAGACAATGTAGATCATCTCGCATTGATCTTGGAAAGTACCATTATTGGCCTAAGCCAGATGTCACGGGGCATGGAGCCTGAACAGGCTCTTGCGTTATACCGCCAGGCTGCCAGTGTATTCTTGCATGGCATTGCAAAAGATAAAGCTTAAGCAACATTTTGACAACTACGGAGGATGGAATCATGGCATTACTAACACGGAACAGGGGCGCATTGCTGCTGTTAATGTTTAATATTTTTCTTGTTTTTACGGGTATTGGTCTGGTTGTGCCGATTATGCCTGCGTACATGGATCTTCTGCATATCACTGGCTTCACAGTTGGATTGCTGGTCGCGGCATTTTCCTTTACACAGTTTCTGTTCTCCCCGCTTGCGGGTCGTTGGTCGGATACGTGGGGACGTAAAAAAATTATCGTTGGCGGTATGCTGATCTTTGCCGTATCGGAGTTTATGTTTGGTGCGGTTAATGCACCGGTGCTGCTCTTCGCAGCCCGTATGCTTGGTGGGATTGGAGCAGCGATGATCTTCCCGGCGGTTATGGCTTACACTGCGGATATTACTACGGAGGAAGAACGCGGTAAAGGGATGGGCTTGATCAATGCAGCCATTACAACCGGATTTATCATCGGACCGGGAATTGGTGGATACATTGCTGACTTTGGCATTCGAATTCCGTTTTACGCCGCAGGGGTTGCCGGTTTGCTGGCATCCATCATTACATTAATTATTTTGCCTGAATCTACCCGAAGCACAGGAGAGCAAAGTAAACCTGTGGCTGGCGAGTCGAATGTCAAAGCTCCGGGCATGATATCTCAATTACTGAATTCGTACCGTGAACCCTACTTCTTCAGCTTGATTATTGTGTTTGTTATGGCATTTGGTCTGGCAAACTATGAGACCGTATTTTCATTGTTTGTGGATCACAAGTTTGGTTTCACCACGAAAGACATTGCATTCATTATTACATTTGGTTCCATCGCGGGTGCGGTGGTGCAAGTATCCCTGATTGGTTGGTTGCTCAACCGATTTGGTGAAAAGATGGTCATTTCAGTCTGTCTGTTGTTTGTAGCCGTATTTGTATTGTTGACCTTGTTCGTGCACACGTATTGGCTCATTCTTGTCGTAACGTTTATCGTCTTTCTGGGTATGGATATTTTGCGTCCGGCCATCAGTACACAGATGTCCAAACTGGCACAGGAACAGCAGGGTTTTGTGGCTGGACTGAACTCGGCGTATACCAGCTTGGGGAATATCGCAGGTCCGATTGTAGCTGGAGCACTGTTTGATGTGAATATTAACTATCCTTACGTTTCAGCAGCAGCCGTTCTGGCGATCTGTTTCCTGTTATCCCTGCGGGTACTTCGAGGAGGCAAAACGGTGAAACAACCGAAGACTGAGATGTAATTGTATTATTGGAAATGAAGTACATTAACACAAAAAACAGTCGATCACACCTAACGTGTGGTCGACTGTTTTTTATTATGTTATTAAAGGATTACGGTATTAACGAATTTCTCCATTCGTTTCAATCAGTTTTTGATACCAGTGGAAACTCTGTTTGCGGATACGTCTCAAATCCTTGATATCAAATTCTTCACGATCCACATAGATGAATCCATAACGTTTGCTTGACCCTTGATGTGTGCTAACCAGATCGATCGCAGACCAAGGGCAGAAGCCAAATACATCTACGCCGTCCGTGATCGCCAGTTGAATCTGTTCGATATGTTTATTGAAAAATTCAATACGATACGGATCGTTAACCACGTCGCCTTCCTCCAGTTTATCAAATGCACCCAGACCATTTTCGGTAACAATTAATGGCAGGTGATAGCGAGAGTAGATCTGACGCAGGGTAGAGCGGAAGCCGACCGGATCGATTTCCCAGCCAAACTCCGTTTTTTGCAGATTGGGATTCACAGATCCTCTATATGCGCCTGGTTCACCCACAATTTCATGCTGGTCTCCTGTATGAGAGAAGTCATTACCATCGTTCAGACTTTCACCAACCGTCTGGGAAGTGTAGTAGTTAAACGCAATAAAGTCAGGATTTCCTTGCGCCAGGATGTCCATATCTCCATCTTCAATGATGGGAGTATATCCTTTCTCTTTGAGATAACTCCAGGCAATATGATTATAACGTCCGTATACCGCCATATCGAGATAGAGCCAGTTACGAATGGCAGCATAGTTATCAGCCGCGAGTGTATCTTCTGGTTTGGAGCTCGCCGGGTAAATTACACCGATATTGGGAGCTGGGCCAATCTTGGCTTCAGGCAGCATATCATGACATAGGACCATGGCCTTAGCTTGAGCAACCAGCATATGGTGATTTTGCTGATACAGTGTTTTTTGCGGATCAACAAGTGTTGTATCCAGTGTCCCCAGAGAGCCAGGATGCAGGATCAGCATATTTTGTTCGTTAATGGTCAACCAATATTTAACCCGATCTCCGTAGTTCTCATAAAGGGTCTTGGCATATTGTTCAAATGCATCAATTGTGGCACGGTTGGACCAGCCTCCTTTTTCTTCAAGCGCATAAGGAAGGTCGAAGTGATACATGGTCACAATGGGCTCAATACCATATTTAATTAATTCATTAATGAGAGAATCGTAAAAGGCTAGACCCTTAGGATTCACTTCACCTGCTCCTTGCGGATAGATGCGTGTCCATGCGATCGAGAAACGGTAGGCTTTGAAGCCCATTTCAGCCAGCAATGCTACATCTTCTTTGTACATATGATAGTGATCACTGGTTACCTTGAAGTCGGTTACACCTTCGACATGGTTTCCCATGTCGATGACAGAAGGGCCTTTACCATCTTCATTCCAGGCTCCCTCAATCTGATAGGCAGAGGTTGAACCTCCCCAGAAGAAATCTTTAGGAAATGGTTTCAGTTGAGTATGTTTCATGGTTAGTTCCTCCTAAGTTGAATTTGTATAAGATAAGTTGGGTCAGACAACGAGAGTCAGCAGGACATCATTTTTCTGTACCTGTTCCTGAGTTGTTTCGAATACATCCACTTCCTGCTGCGTAAGAGTAACAATGACAGGGGTTACGGTTTCATATCCGGCTTCCTTGATCTTATCGATGTCAAACTGGATCAACAGATCGCCCTGTCTGACGATATCCCCTTCCTGAACGACAGGAGAGAAGTGTTTTCCTTTCAGCGCTACGGTATTGATGCCAATATGAATCAGAATCTCCGTACCTGCATTGGTTGTTAATCCAATGGCATGTCCAGTCGGGAAGAGGGAAGTGACAACACCGTCTACCGGAGCAACAACTTCACCAATCTCAGGCACAATCGCCAAACCTTTGCCCATAGCACCAGTCGAGAAGGCTGGGTCATTAATGGTGTTCAGTGCTACGGCTTTACCTGTAAGTGGGCTATAAATTTGTTCTTTCTTGATCTCCGTTGTTTTGGTCTCAGGTATGACAGGAAGCTCTACCGGCGTACTTTCAGCCGATGTGTTGGAACCAGATTCATTTTTCTCAGAAGCTGTGTCTTTCGTTTTGCTTTCATAACCAAACATCACCGTCAATACCGCTGCTACCGCAAAGGAGCAGGCAATCGCAATTACGTAGACAACCGTTGGTGTATATACAGGAATGGCAAAAATATTGTGGAACACATAAGCAGTCATTTTAACACCAAAGTGACCATTAATGGCACCGCCGATCGCACCTGCGATGACTACGATAGGAATTACACGTTTATAACGCAAGATCAGACCGTATACGATTGGTTCAGTTACTCCTGCAAGTAAACCGGTAAGGCTGGTGGAGCCTGCAAGGGTTCTCAGGGTTTTGTTCTTTTTAGCTTTCAGGAAAATACCAAATGCTACACCAATTTGTGCAAATACGGCTGCAGCAGCCATAGCTTCAATTGGATCGCCGCCAACCCCAATATTCTGAATCGTGATGGGAGTGAAGCCCCAGTGGAGTCCAAAGACAACCATGAAGGTCATGAATCCACCGAGTACAATCCCTGATAATATACCGCTGACGCCAATGAGCCAAGTTACACCGGAGGAGATCCAGTCACCTACCGTGGTGCCGAATGGTCCGAAGGCCAATGCAGACAAAGGAACCATAATCATTAAAGCAATCATTGGTACAAGGAACAATTGCAGGTCTTTCAAAATGATCTTCTTGAGTAACTTATCCAGAACAGCGTAGATACTGATTGATATGAAGATTGGGAATACGCTGGCTGAATAATTCATCATCACAACCGGTATACCCAGGAACGATACATCTGAGCCCTTATCCATCAGCCCGGTGAAGCTCGGCTCCATCAGAGCGGCACCAATTACGCCAGCTACATAAGGATTGGCTTTCAGCTTCATACCCAGTGTGATCCCAAGGAAAATGGGCAAGAAATAAAATACAGCGTTGCCGGCAGCGGATAAAATCAAGTATGAGTCACTTGTATCCGACATCCATCCGAGCATGGTCAGGACAGTCAGCAAAGCTTTTAGCATACCTGATCCTGCCATAGCGGGAATTAATGGCGAGAAGCTTCCGGATATAATTTCAAAAACTTTGGATAATACCGAGGTTTTATCTCCAGTGGACTCAGAGGATGAGGAAGAATCTCCCCCGAAATCCCGGTTTTTCATAATTTCTGCGTACACATGAGCCACATTACTACCGATGACCACCTGGAACTGGCCGCCGCTTTCGACAACGGTAATAATGCCGTCGTGTTTCTCGAGCGTTTCACGTTCTGCCTTTTTTGAATCTTTCAGGTCAAATCTCAGCCGGGTCGCACAGTGGACAAGACCATTGATATTGGCTTCTCCGCCGACGAGACGAACGATGTCATCCCCCATTTTTTTATGATCCATGTTCATTCTCCTTTGTTGTTAAGATTGCCTGAAAACAAAAAAATACCTAAACGAATGGCTATGATCATCGGAAAGATGACCTGTTGCCAATCATTTAGGTATCGCCTGCTTGAGCAGTAACAATCCTTGTCGTTAAGTTGTGAGACCTACTATATATGACGCCGTAATCGTTTGCAAGCTTTTTTTATTCCGCGTCCAGCAACTCGTTACGGGAAGTGACACGTTGAATATGGATCGTCAAATACACCTTTTCATCAATGGACATGGCACTTTCAAACTTGTCTTCAAGATAATGATTAATCAACTGGGTGCACTGAAAAGCCTTGCTATATTTGTCTTTCACCTGCTCATACAGAAAGTTATCGCCTGAAGCAAATTGCTCCTGTTCATTACTTAACATTCGCTGCACAAAGTATTGCAGATGGGTAATAAACCGGGAATAATTAAATGAATTTTCATCCAGGGCGATGTGGTAATGGTTGGTCACAATGTTGAAGATATCATCAATAACTTCGGTAATTTCAACGGTCTGTTTCATGCCTTGAGCATCTTGGCGTGCGTTGACAAAATGCATGGCAATAAAACTTGCCTCATGTTCATCCATTTGGATGCCGAATTGTTCCTGGATCAGCTCCACAGCATTCATACCAACCCCAAATTCCTTCTTGTAAAACTTTTTAATTTGCCACAAAAGGGAATTCTTCAGCCCGACGGATTTACGGTACCGGGTAATGGCAAACTGAATATGATCGATCAATGATATATAGATATTATCACTAAAAATATCGCCCATTTCCTTTTTGGCATGGCCCACAATTTCGTCTGCTAACTTCAAATATTCAACCGATGTTTCCCCAATCAGATCAATGAGCTTTTGCGGTATTTTATCTGATTTCAGCACAAAGGTTTTTTCAATTTTATCCTCATCCACGGGCTGGCCGTTTTTCTTTTTAAAGCCAAGACCGTTGCCAATGACAACAAATTCGTGACCAACCTGGTTCTCAGCCCGGATGACATTGTTGTTGAAAATCTGACGAATGATCATATATGTGTTTCACCTCAATGGTCATAATAATAACAAAAAACCCAAACTAAGGCTCCATAGACAGCCTTGGTTTGGGTATCGCCTGCTTACCAGTAACAATCCCGAAGGAGATACAGCTTCCTCTTTCAATTATGTCCACTATACCGCTTTCATAACAGAATAACAATACAATGATTTATGGAAATGGACGTAAAGACGTGGATTTTTGGTATAATAAGAGATGCTGGAAGTGAATTAGATGGGCTGGGTTGCATAATAAGTTACCGAGGACGGTCATTTTTAAGCATATACAGGATTATTGGAGTGATAACATGAGTAAAGCAAAAGGTAAAGGCGGCACCGGCCGTGGCACGGGTAAAAAAGGCTGGAACCGATGGCAAGCCGCCGCTAACCGGGCAAAAAGTACACCGAAGCCTTATAAAAGTAAAGGTACGAAGAAGAAGGATGATACCGAAACTTCAAGTGGCAAGCCCGAGTAAATGTGGTTTGACGATGCCAGAGGAGAGAGCTGCCTGACTAACGGGTGGGTCTCTTTTTGTTTGGAAATATAGAAAATTAAATTGACAGTAGTGTAGATTTGGTAATAATATAGAGCTTACGCAAATTAGATGGTAGTGCTACTATATGGAGAAAGGAGCATCAGTATGCCTGTTAATATGGATGAAAATCCACTTGGACTGATTCTGTCACGGACGTATCTGGCATATAAAAAAACAACAACCAGAAATCTGAGTGAACAGGATATTACTCCGGAACAATTTGCAGTTCTGAATGAATTGAGCAAGGCTGGAAGTCATATATCACAGAAAAAACTGGCTGAATTAACCGTTCGGGACCAAACAACTGTGGGTAAAATTATAGACAAGTTGATTCGTAAAGGTCTGGTGACAAGAGAAGAAGATCCACAGGACCGCAGAGCGGTATTGCTTTGTTTGACGGCGGAAGGACTGGAAATGAATAACGTTCTGACACCAAAGGCAAAACATCAAGAGCAAGAGGCACTCGCCGAATGTTCCCCTGAAGAGCTTGAAGTATTCATGAATGTGATGAATCGCATCTATGAAAAGATGAAATAAATTTTTTTGGCCATATATGTGCATGTGCATATATATGTAGTGCAATTATTTTAATTTTAACTAATGGGAGTCGTGAACGAATGAAAAGCTTCAAAGATTTTCTTAAAGTGCCACAGACAAAAATAGGGTTGGTTTTTGCATTGATTGTTCCGCTGTTATTTGTTGTGATCTGGATGACGGGTTATCATCAAGCCACGGAGAGAGTGGATCAACTTCAAGTTGCTTTGGTGAACGAAGATGGGACACAGGGAACAGAGGTGCAGAAGCAGATTGAAACGCTCGCGCCTTTCCATGTCAATGTTCTGAATTCTTCACAGGAAGCCGAGAAACAGATGAATGCGGGTAACTATGCGATGGTTATTGTTATTCCGGAAGGATTCACTGACCAGATTGCAGGCGGTACAGACGCGAGTTTGTCCTTTTATATCAATCAGGGAAATGCCGATGTAGCCAAATCCATTGTGGAACATGCGGCGACCGGAATGACTGCACAAATGGGTCAAGGGATTCTGGAATCCAAGGTTCAAGTGACACTTAATAACGATAGTATAAACAGCGATAAACTGAGTTCAGCTATTGGACAAGCGATGGCGAAGATGAATGAAGGGCCTGTGAAGGCTGAAATTAATAAAACGAACAGTGTCAGTGATTTTGCTACATCGATGCTGCCTATGATTCTGGGTTTTATCACCTACATTGCTGCGATGACCATGAACATTCAGTTCAATATCACGTCGAATATCATGAAGCGTAATCACTCCAAATGGGAAATCTTCTGGGGACGGCAATTGCTGTTATTGTGTATAGCTGTGATCGTTCCTCTGATTGTGGATACAGTCGCTCTTCAGTTCACGGATGTGGCGAGCTCCTTCGGCGCGTTGTATCTGTATCATGTGCTGGTGAGTCTGGCTTGTATCTGTTTCACACAAATGAGTTTTGCCCTGTTTGGCAATGCAGGCCCTCTATTTAATGTGGCGATGGTTCCACTCCAGTTGATGACTGCAGGAAATATCATTCCAGCCGAGATGCTGGCGCCATTCTATCGTCATATTGGAAACTTTTTGCCCGCCTCCAATGGGGTACAGGGATTTATGCGTTTGATCTATAGTGGAGAAGCCGTAGGTGGATACATGATTCATCTTCTGTTGATCGCGGTTATAACGTGGGGGATTACGCTGCTGCGAGTTGGCATGCAAAAGAAAAAATCTGTCCAACCCACGGTCCCAACGGTTACAGCCTAAACATAATAAGAAAGATCTGATGTGCAGCAACGATCCTGAAGATACGATATATCGTATCTTCAGGATCGTTGTTTTTGTTATTGAGCCTAATAATCAGAGGTCATGTTTTAACGGTTACGAAGCCAAAATCTGTTTCAGAAAGTACAGTTATTACTTCATACGTGCCTGTTATGACATGAAAGTTTAAGTGATGAGATTGAGTGCTACACTAAGTTTACATAAAAGGCACAACAAATCTAGGAGGTAAACGAATATGCAAACGGTATTTACTGGAGAGAATATTCAATTCAGTTATAACAAAAAGAAACCAGTACTAAAACAATTATCCTTATCGGTTGGAGATCGTCAGATTTACGGCTTACTTGGTCCCAATGGGGCAGGGAAATCTACTTTAACCAGAGTTATGCTTGGGCTGGATAAACCTCAAAATGGTAAAATTCAATGGTTTAACGAACATCTCAATGCAAGCACAAACAAACGAGTAGGTTATGTTCCACAGGATTTGGCCTTGATTTATGACCTATCTGCTTATGAGAATGTATTGTTTTTCGGTAAACTGTACGGATTAAAGGGAGAGCGTTTGAAGAAACAGGTTCGTTTTGCCCTTGAATTTGTTGGACTGTGGGAAGAACGCAAACAAAAACCTAAAAAATTCTCGGGTGGCATGAAAAGAAGACTCAATATTGCTTGTGGTATTGTCCACAACCCGGATGTCATCATACTTGATGAGCCAACAGTGGGTGTTGATCCACAATCCCGTAATCGAATTTTGGATGCCATTATAGAGTTGAATCAACTTGGAACAACCGTTATCTATATTTCTCACTACATGGAAGAAGTTGAACGAATTTGCTCTCATGTCGGAATTATCGATGATGGACAATTGCTCTGCCAAGGTAAGCTCAATGATGTAATTCAGGAACATACAGACCAGGCTATCATCCGTTTGGAGCTACAACGTAAAAGTACGGCGTACACCAAGCAGCTTGAGGATTATGTTGTATTACTGGCAGAAGGCAACAATGTCGAGTTGGGAGTCCCTAAAAATGACGTGAATGCAATAAGTCAGATCAAAGATTCTTTTGGCGAAGATGTGAAAAGCTTTCAATATATTACCCCTAATCTGGAACAAGTGTTTTTCAAATTAACAAGAAAGAATCTGAGGGATTAGATCTATGTGGACGATATTTGCAACGAGTATGAAGCGTAAGCTTCAGAACCCTGTCGTATTTGTCAATTACATCCTGTTACCGCTTCTTTTGATTATGATTCTGGGGAATGCATTGTCTGGTGTGTTTCAGACAGGAGATAAGGAAACAAAGTCCACTATCATATCTCAGATTTCAACAGTTGTGGTCAATGAAGATAGTGGAGATGTTGGGAAAAATATTGTTTCATTCCTTAGTAGTGAAGACAACAAAGAGATGTTTAATGTCAAGGTAGGCTCTAGTAGCACACAAGCGCTCAAGATGTTGGAGTCTGGAGAGGTAGAACAGTATATATATCTGCCTAAAGATCTAACAAGTGAGTATGAGAAAAATAAGAACGGTAACATCACGGTGTATGGTAAGGATAATAATATTGAGAAAGTTAATATTACAGACCTGGCCCTATCAGCCTATGGTGATGGCTACCTGGCAATGGAAGTTGCGAGTGCGGGCAATCCGAATATCGTATATTCACATGAGTATAGTAACATGTTGGTTGCTCCGGGAACTGCAACAGAGGCTTCCACGGAGAGTGGTTCCAATATTTCAGCGATGAGCTATTATGGCGTGACTATGTTAGTTCTGATTCTTGTATATGGTTTGGCTAATACCATGAACTTTGTACAGGAAGAGTACAGTGAAGCATTAGGAGATCGTTATCTGGTTAGTCCAATTTCCAAAACAGCTTTAATTATGGGGCAGTTTCTAACAGGGTGTACGATATCTATTCTTCAAGGCGCAGTCATTGTATTCTGTGCAAAACTCTTCTTCAACGTCAGCTATGGAGACAACATGATGTTTGTATTCTTCATCATTATCGCAGGTTCAATTTTCTTTAACGCTCTAGGGTTGCTCTTGGGGGTTATTGGACGCCGAATCAAACAAGTGGATGGTGTAGTGACATTGTTGATTCCGGTTATGACATTTGTGGGTGGCGGATTCGTTAAACTTGATATGGGTGAGCTCAGTTCCATAAGCATCAATGAAGTGTTCCAACGTCCAATGTTCGATTATATTGGGCAAGGCGTAATTGATTTGATGCCTGTATTTACTGCCCTTATTGCTGCAATGGGATTTGTTCTAATTGCAGTGTACTCCCTCACAAGAAAGGAGGCACGATAAGATGCGGGTATTCGAACTGTATTTAAGACGTATTTTCAAGCGAAAACTTACCTTTATCTTAATCTTGTTGTTGCCAGTTGTATTTACGTATTCTGTAGTAGCGCAATATGAGGAAGCAACCAAGGTCACACTTACGATGTATGTAGAAGATTCAGCTGTGAATTCTTATATCACGGATATGCTGAAGAAGCAGAATGTCACCATTACTCAAGCAGCTTCGGCAGATGATGCTATTCATCATAGTACCAATCTGGGAATTGTATTCCCTTCAAGCACTCAGGACATATTTAATGATCCGGATCTGCTCAAGGTGAATAGTTACGTGAATGAGCAGAATTTCAATTCAAACTCGTTGGAGATTAAACTGAATAGTGTATTCTCTGTTTTAAAAACATTGGCCAAAAATGCCACCAGTGAAGAATCATTAACCGCAGGTATGAAAGAAGCTGCTGCCACCAAAGCTCCAATACAAGTGGAACAGAAGATTCTTGGAAACCCTAATGCGGTGGTATTAACGAGTTCATTCAATATGATTGTGTTTATCATTATGTTCCTTACAATGACCAATACACTATTATTCCTTGGTGATAAGGTGCATACCACGACCCAGCGTTTATTACTGGCAGCGAGTAGTAAATTGAGCTACTATGTGCAGACCGTAAGTGTGTTTGCAGTCATCGGTGTAGGACAATTTATACTTATGATTGCTCTGATGACCGGAGTTTTCCAAATTGATCTGTCTTTATCGTTCGGAGAACTTCTATTGCTCGTGTTGGCGTATGGATTACTCAATATGATCGCGGCAGGTATTGGGTTACTGCTTGTAAGTCGTACAACCAAAATGTCTACCGGGCGGTTGCTTATTACCGTAGTATCACTTCCTCTGGCGATGTTAGGCGGAACACTCTGGCCAAGTTCAATTATGCCTGAAGGCATGCAAAAGATTGCAAGTGTATTGCCTACCCATTGGATTACAGAGTTGAACAATGAGATGTTCAGTGGGTTTACAGGTAACAGTAGCATGATTACAGTGCATATTATCAGTTTGTTCGTCTGTGCTGCGGTTATTTTTGTACTACTGACAAGAGTGAGAACGGAAGATATTTAAGCTCTTCCAGCGTATAAAATATAGCAGAACCTCGTTTTCCCGGTACATCCTCGAATTTAAGGGAGATGCCGGGGATACACGATGGAGATCGGAGGACGGATTATCTTGACCATTCAGGTTGCGCAAACCATCGAATTATCCAATCTATCATCTCTACACGAAAAAATTCTGTATGCCGAGAAACATCGTAAGAACTACGATATATTCTTCACCGTGAAATATGATTCTAAGTGGGCGGCTTGTAATATAGCTGATGCTATTGAACGAGTAATGGAAGGCCATAAAGCTTTAGGATTAACCATTGTACAGAAGGAGTCCCAATATGCTTTTTGTTCAAGGCTAAACACGCCTAATTCATTTAGAAGTCATATTTCTCTTCAGGATGTCAAACTGGATGTTTTTGAGGGAGAAGGGTTGGCAAAATACTATATAGATGAAGCGGAGTGCAGAATTGAATTTCTTATCCATCATCTGGTGTTTGATGGCGATTCGATGAACGAGTTCATGACCGCATTGGAATATTCAGTGCTTCATGGTGAGTTCTCTGTTCCTGCTGGTCTGTACGATATGCCAGAGAGGTCCCTAACAATTCGAAAAAAAGATTCATCGATGCTCCATGACTATTTCGAATCCTTTAAGTCCATATCCCATTTCTCTGCTCATGAGCCATTGGAAGATCCCGTTTATGGAAAAGTCAAATTGTCATCACAAGTGTGGGAAGCCATAGGATCATTGGCACAAAAGCTCCGGATTACCAAATTTGGTGTCATATTATATGCAATAGCTCTTGCAACGGAGCGTAGGCAATCCCGTTTCGGGATAGTTATATCACGGCGGAATCATCAGACAGAACAAAATCAGATTGGTAATTATACAGATGTTGTTCCGTATTCATTCCAACTGTCAGAACAGCTGAGTTACAAGGATAACGCCAAAGCTCTGTTCAAGAATTTTTTTGTGGCTATTGAATCTTCAAGTGCATTAACTTATGAGGAATATATGAATCTTATTGGCGTGAAGGGTTTTGACTTGGTCGTCTCTTATACACGAATGTCAGATCCAATTGCCCATTCTGAAGTGTTCTCAACCTTTGTTTTGGGAGATTATTTGTACAAATATGATAACCATACCCAATTCAATGAATATGAAGACGGTCTGTATATGGAGTTTCGTTACGATAACACCTTAGTAAAGGGCGTATGTGATTGTTTGGGAGAGATGGTACTTGAATTGAATAGTATTAATCTCGATGAGCAGTTAAGTATGAGTGGGCAGGAAGTAAGTATCAAAAAAGGTGAAGTTGAGCCAAAAAACAGCGCCACTATTAGTGCTGATAAAGCTCAGCGGAGTTCTACACTCCAACTTTTGTTTGAGCGATATAACGAAGAAGATCATCTACTGGATACGGATATCACCTCTTTCGAGATTGCTCAGATCATTACAGATGCCTACGAGTACTATGACGTTCAATTGTCTTACCATGATATTTATACTTCTTCTACAATTAAAGAATTGAAACAAAAACTCAGTAAAAAGTCCATTTCAGAACGGGAGGATGGACCAGAATCGACTAACCTTAATCATTATCATCTTCCTGGCTTTTTGAAAACAATCTTTATTGATAGTTTTCGTTTCATAAATACGGATATGTACAATGTAAGTTATGCTTTACGTCTAACGTCTCAGGCAGCCAGCCATATGGAAAGGGTTAAAGAAGCTATAGAACAGGTTATTCAAGGAAATGATATTTTTTTCACTTCATTTGAAATGCAGGATGGCCAGTTTATAGCTTCAGTAATGCCTCAGCAGCAGGTACATATTGAGTGGGTGGATGTAGGAGATTTAAGCGATCTACAGCGAGATCAAGAAACACTTCGTATACATCCTCACTCACAATTATGGGACTTCAAACTTGTTCATTTGAATTCCACAGGAGATATGTATCTGTACTTCAATATTCATCATATACTTATTGATCATATGGGTATTCAAATCCTAAAAGATCAGATAACAGAGTGTTATAACAATCATAAACCTGTATATTCGCAATATGCTTCATTGGCAGAGGAGTACAGTCATGCTACCTCTATAGCCCTCAAGCAATGGGAAAGTCTTCTTCCGTACAAACAATTCCACAATCCGGGTAAATCATCTCTTGGTAGTGGATACTTTCATCCATATCACTGGAACCTGGAGATAGGCATACCGAATTTCGAAGAGACAGAATTAAGGATACTAAACGTAGTCCATTATTCATTATCCAGATATTTTGATTACGAAGAGGGATATATTGGTGCTGTCTATCATGGGCGTGTTATAGCACGAACCAGTCAAGTCATTGGTTCATTTGCCAGAGTTTTACCCTTGTTTTTCTCTACTACGAATTCGGATATTCTGAAGAACAGCCTTTATATTGCAAGAATGAACCAAACGGTATCTTTAATGGATTTGAATGAACATGGATTTAATCTATCCTATCCTCGTGTTGTTTTTCAAACACTGCAAGAAGGGGAAGAGCCTGAGGATTCATCTATATTTGATCAAACGATTGAATTTGATGGATTATCCAAGTTTCAAATTTTCGTTCAGCTGCGTAGAGGTTTTTCAAATTCCCAACTCAGTGTGTATATCGATAGTAACGTATATGACTCAGAAGAAGAAAGACGGATAATGGTTACTTTTGAGCGAGCTTTGAGGGAGTTTCAGATAATTCCTATGGATATTGAAGGAGGGGTAACATCAGATGGACCTTCTTCAATCTAGCGAACTGACATATATACAACGAAAAATGTTTATCTGCAATCAATTGCCTGTGTATCGTTTGCCATTCATCTATGAAATTCCAGAACCTGTTAGTCTTAAGGAGGTCTGCACTGCTCTTTTAATAACAATACAGGAGTGTCAAACCTTACAGAGCCGGTATACCTATGATGCGGAGCACCGAATGTTTAATCAAGTTTATCACCGCCTGGATCCACATCAATTTGAAATTCCGCAGATCTATTTAGATGAACATCCCGAAATTTATTTGAAGCAAAGGAAAGAAATGATCGATCTTACCAAAGAATATCCCTGGAAAACTCAATTCGCAGAGTATAAACAAAAGATGTATTTACTAATTGAATTTCACCATATCTGTATTGACGGATGGGGTATTCGAAACTTTGAATCTATGTTTATGGATCACCTTGCAGGACGATCCCGGAATTCACCAGATAGCGACTTTGGTTTTTACCAACGAATTAATGAGTTACAAACCAACAAGTCTTCTTTTACTAAGGAAGAATTCTTAAGGCTATCTGGACAAAATATGCATGTAACAACTAAAAAAGGTCATTTGGAACGTCTAATAAAACAATTGAAACCTGAACAATTTCAACATATTGAGAAAATTTCAACCTTGTTGAAAGTAACCAGAAATTCAGTTTTTCAAGGATTATGGGAATCGGTATTAGAACAGACTTGCACAGGCAGCGTGTATGGAACTATAGGTAATTGGCGTATGAGTATGGGAGCATTTCATGAGATTGGTTGTTTTGTACAGATGCAGTCCCGAAGAATTGTTAGGGGACGCGACATTTTAGCAACGATCCAACAGATCTCCTTGGATAATCTCAGTGCGTTTGCAGAGCGGAGCATGGAACCACCAACACGATGTAACATGGATCATCCAGTTGTCTATTCCTATGAAGAAGATATGTTCAGATACTTTCAATATATTCCTGCGGATAACTTAAACAAATTTGAACTATACATCCGTGTTTTTCTAGTGAATGGTAACGCACAGATCGAAATTGAATATAATCCAAGCCAATACAGTGAAGAGCAAATTCGATTTATGTTAGATCTAATGGATACAACGCTGAAAAACTGTCTTGTCTGAAAGGGGGATTTCTGTTGAATGTATTAGAAGAATTAGAGTGGAGTTTCAATACGCATAAGGAGAAAATTGCGATTAAGGATTCCTCAAAGACGCTGACGTATGGTCAATTGGATATACTGACAGCCAGGGTAGCAGAACATTTAATGTGGCAAAAAATAGCCAATGAAGATGTGGTAACTATTGAGGCGGAGGATAAGTTGGAGGCGATCATTCTCATGCTTGGAGTTGTCCGAGCGGGGGCTGCATATTGCGTCATTCCACAAGACTATCCGAATCATCGCAAAAATAAAATGCGTACTAAAGTGAATGGCAAAGTCGTACTTCGTAGTCTTAATGAAATAGAGAAGCAAGAGTGTGCCCGTCAAAATGTGGTACAAGACGTATTGGGGGTACAGCAAGCTTCTCGCCAAGCTAACAGTCTTTTATACATTATCTTCACTTCTGGATCAACTGGCGAGCCTAAGGCTGTAGCTATTGAAGATCGATCTATTGAAAAAATTGTGAGACAAAATGAATTCTACGAAGGCAATGTAATTGGTCAATTTGCTCCTCTTGAATTCGATGCATCCGTCTACGAAATTTTTGGCGGATTGCTGAATGGGATGACACTTAGAATGGTAAGTAAGGATGATAGTCTAGACTTTGATATCCTCCCAGAGATTTTGGAAGAGATCGATACGATATTTCTGACAACACGATTGTTTAATCTATATGTTGAAGAATGTGTGGAGGACTTGAGCAAGTTGCAACTCATCTTAACGGGGGGTGAACGTGCTTCCATCAAACATCTGCATGAAGCGGCGCAATATTGCAATGTGTACAATGTGTATGGCCCAACGGAGACAACAGTCTTTGCCACCCGATATAGGGTAATTGGGGATGAAACAGAGATTCCGATCGGGAAGATGTTTGACCAGGGAAATTCTCTCATTCTGGATGAAAGTGGCATACCGGTTAACCGTGGAGAACAAGGACAGTTATTGTTATCTGACTCAGGTTTGATGAGAGGCTACATCGACAATGACCAAGCGAATGAAAAAGCGTTTGCGTACTGGGAGGGGCAACGCTATTATCGGACAGGCGATGTTGTTTATGAGAGTGCTGGAGGGGAATTGAACTATGTCGAGCGAGCAGATCGGCAGGTTAAAGTCTCTGGATATCGGATTGAACTTGGCGAGATTGAACGTTGTGCATACAACTATGGCCTAAATAAAGAGTGTCTGGCTCATTATGATGGTACACGGCTGTACCTGTTTGTAACGGATATGATCGAACTCGAACCATTCCGTCAGCATCTTCGCAATATACTGCCAGATTATATGATACCAACAGTTAAGGTGGTGGGCAAAATCCCGATGAATAACAATGGTAAAACAGACATGCAAGCAATGAACCGACATAAAGATCAGGAGTCCAAAAGTGTAAACAAGGTTGCAGAAGTAATGACAAGTGTACTCCAAAGTGAGCTAATCATGAGTAAGACTTTTTTGGAGCTGGGTGGTGACTCTATTAAAGCAATGGAAGTCATCTGGAAATTAGGAGGAGAGGGTTATCCGATAGATCTGGATATGCTATTTACACGCACCTTAGGAGAGATTGTGAATGATGTCAAAGCCGGCTAGTGATAGTGAAAAAAGAATCATTAATAGCAGTTTACTGAATCCTACGGCTTACAATATTCCCATGATTGTGAAGTTTGGGGAAGGGCTCAATGTTGCCAAAATGTATAATCTGCTTACATTATACTTTGAACAATTTGATGTTTTCCGGACTTCCTATCGAATTGCTTCTGACATTGAGAGATGGATCACGGCAGAAGTACCTACAATTGAAATTTGCTCACAGTCTAAGTTTGAACCTCAAGCAATGCTCGATGCTCACTTGATATCGGTGGAAGATAAAGAGTTAGTCAAAATTGTATTATGTAAGGTGGCTGATGAAACCAATGATTACCTTTTTGTTAATGTACATCATGCGTTACTTGATGGCTTAAGTATTAATCTTTTTTTGCAAGATGTAATTGCAGCATATCTCTCGGATGAGCCATTGGCCTTCCAATGCAGTTCGGTGGAAGAACATACGGATTCTAATATTAACTCACAGCGTAATACAGTTGATTTTGGAGAATATGAAGGATTTAAATCTCGGTTGCTCAACAAACAGATTGAGCATGTGAACTATCGAAGTGAAACTGTGAAACTGGGGAGTATGGTCAAACACAAATACACGGATTTTTCTTTATGTCTGACTGCTTTTGCAATCAGTGTGGCCGGCTGGCTGAACCATAACTCCGTGTATCTGGCTTATCCGTATCTGGGTAGAAATCAGACCAATTTTAGAACACTTGGAAACTTTGTTCAGTTAGTTCCTTTTCATAAGAGGTTTGATACACAGAATTATTCAAGCGTGGAGCAACTCACTGCAGAAGTTCAACAACAGATATTCAAGGATCTGACAACGAGCAGCCATTATGATGCTGTGAGATATCGGGAGTCCATGAAATGTATGAACATTTTTCGGGATATCATATTTGACTACAAATCAGGAAGTCTGATCGAGACTACGCTTAGTCATGAGCATGCAATAACACTCCATGAAATCGAGACATATCGCGATGAAAAATATGGTCTTCACTTCTCGATATATAAACAACTGAATGAACTTCATATAACAATGATATCAAGCGAATATAGTTCGGAAGACATGGAACAACTGTTATCTATTTTTAGTCGTAATGTCCATGCATTATACGCTGATACGGAAATAGGGCTGGATCAAATGTTACGTTTGAAAGATGAAACTAAGACAGATGGGGATAACGCTTCTCCAAACGTTATCTTAAGAGAAGATAACTATGAAGTTATATACAAAGAGGTATCCGGGATGGTATGCACATTGCTGAATGAACAGACTGTACATGCAGAAGAGAGCTTTTTTGATCTCGGTATGGATTCGACACTCTTGGTAAAGTTCAAAAAAAGAATACGAGAACAATTCAAAGTGAATTTAAAAATAAGTGATTTCTTTAATCACTATACTTCCGAGATGCTGACACATAAAATTCTTGAACGATTATAAGGAGGATAACTCGATATGAAAATTGCAATAATGTTGGCAGGACAAGGAACTAAAATTAGCGAGGAAGTAAAGGAAGCATGGCTGAAAAATAAACAAACACTAAAATGGATTGAGCAAGCAGAGACACAGTTGCAGGAGCCGATCAGAGAGTGGTTCTGTTCTGATCTAAGCCAAGACACACGAAAAGCACAATTGGCAACTTATGTAGGGTCCATGTGCATGTATCAATTGTACCGGGAACATGTGGGTTTATATCCTAGCATCGTTCTTGGACACAGCCTGGGTGAGATTACAGCACTAACCATTGCAGGTGCTCTAAGCTATAGTGAGGGATTAAAACTGGTAGATGTGCGAGGAACTGCCATGAAAAAAGCAATTGATACACAAGAAAGTACGGGTATGACAGCAGTGTTTGCTTCACCGGAGAAGGTTGAATCATGGTTGAGCGATAGACAAGATATCTATATAGCCAATTATAATTCTTCTAAGCAAACAGTCATTGCGGGTAAGAAGACTGATCTGCAGGACTTCGTCAAACAAAACAAGGTAGAGTCTGTTCCTTTAGGAGTCAGTGGCGCTTTTCATACTCATTACATGCAGGCAGCAGCAGACGAAGTTTACAATCAGTTGAACAGTTTCTCGTTTAACCCATATTGGAGTACTGAAGTCATTAGCAACGAATTCGCAAGACCGTATCAGCCCTCTAATGTTCAGAAGGGGATATCCAGTCAGATGGTAAATCCCGTCTGTTGGACACAGTCTGTAGATTATGCAGTGAAGCAAGGCATACAAGTATTCATTGATTTATCCCCGAACGGAATGTTTGTCAAAATGCTTGGAAATCAGGTGCAAGTGCACGCTCTCCACAACGAAGAACAACTCTCAAAGCTTAGTAATGAACTGAAGGACGACATCGAAGTCAATAAACACTACAGTGTCTTTTCGCGAGCACTAGGGATTATTGTCTCGACCAAAAATAATAATGAAGATTCGGAAGCATATGAAAATATTGTGATTAGTGGATATAACCAGATCAAATCACAGATTGGAAAAGAGGCAACGGCTGAGGATGTAGAAAAAACGTTATCCTTGTTGGAGCTCATTCTTCGGACCAAAAAAGTTCCAGAGGAACAAATCATGCATTATCGTAACAAATTAGCCTGGAAAGCGGGATAAATTCCTGGAAGCTGATCAAGGAGAGGAGGAAAAGGATTGAGTATAGGAGATATTGCCATTATCGGTATGGACCTTACGCTTCCAGGGTGTGGGAATATGAATGATGCATGGAATAAAATACGTGACAAGCGAATTTCTGTGGGGAAATTTCCGACTAACAGGCATGCACAGATTGGTGAACTGGTTGAGGACATATTCATGCCAGGTTCATATCTTGAACATATCGATCAATTTGATCATAAATATTTCAACATCGCACAAAAAAGTGCTGATTTTATGGATCCCAACCAGAGATTGACCCTGTTATCAGCCACCCGGGCACTGAATGATGCGGGTTGCCTTGAGCAGATCCGCGGTACTCAAACCAGTGTATATGCAAGTGTGAACTCCACACAGCAATATCAATATCAATTATTGTTGCAGCAGCGTAAGTTGAAACCGGATCTGCTTGGGATGTTAAACTCGACCATATCAAGTCGCATCCAATATATCTATGACTTACGTGGTGCTTCCATAATGACGGATACGGCCTGTTCATCATCACTGGTATCTATTATTCAAGCGTCAAATGATCTTAGACAAGGGATTATTGATCAGGCTATAGTCGTTAGTTCTAATCTTTATGTTAAGCCGGGGTACAAGTCCGATAAATTGGTAGACATTTTGGCAACAGATGCTAGGACGCGTACCTTTGATGATCGAAGCACAGGTACATCCATTGGAGAGGGCGTAGGTTCTGTAATTCTCAAACGGAAGGAGGATGCAGAACGGGATGGTAACTTTATCTATGGTCTGATCCGCAGCTACGCCATGAATAACGATGGTCAAACGATGAATATGTCTTCGCCTAACCCGGATGCGCAAGAACGACTGATAGAACAGGCATGGGCTCCCCTTCAGGATGAGATGCAGCAGCTGGCATTTATTGAAGCACACGGTACGGGGACAGCTATCGGAGACACGATCGAATTTGAGAGCCTGAGTAATTACTTTTCAGAACGTGTTAAAACAAAACAGAAAATTGCTCTGACAGCAGGTAAGTCCAACTTCGGACATCTGGATGTAACATCAGGGTTGTTCTCATTGATTAAGTCGGCCTTATCTTTACGTAATCGCGTTGTGTTACCTCATCCAGATTTTCAGATTCCCAATGAGGAGATTGATTTTGAAACATCAGCTTTCTATATTCCGGATCAATCTGTTCCGCTGGAAGAACATGCGCTTGCAGGTATTAGTTCCTTCGGCATGACGGGTACAAATGCTCACGTTATTCTTCAACAATATAGCTGTTCGGTGCCATCCCAAGTTAAGGAATTGCCATTGAATTTAAAGAGTTACTGGTTCCCATTAGATGAAAATTCATTCACAGTACAAGATGATCTTCAGCGCTTGGAAACGGATGAGTGGCTTATCGTGCAGTTTCCTTTACACAGTAAGAGACAATGGGAGATTCGTGAACATCAGTTCAATGGAAAACATCTGCTTGTGGGTACAAGTATTTTTGAAATGATAGCCCAGGGGTTAGGTTGTACACCGTACACTCTTGAGCACTATGACATTAATGGTCTTCACATTATGAATCAGATGGCGGTTCAAGATGGCCCTCTGACGATTCTACTCAAACTGGATAAGAAAACCTTAAAGGTGGTTGTAACATATAGGACTGCTGGTGTGTTGAAGACTTGGCTACAGTTTGAGTTACATGATAAATCTTCATTGCACAAACCGATAAGAAGAACGGCTACAGAGCTGGATCAGAGAATAAAAGCAGGAGAACTTATGGAAGTCGCTGTAACAAGCCAAGTTGGGGGCGAAGGAGTAGAAGATATTGCTGTATCCCGAAGATGGGATGTAGTAGATCGTTTATGGACTAATCAAGAACATACAAGAGCTGTAGTTAAGCTGAGACCTCCTTCAGAGTACAAAGTGGAATTCTCAATGTATAGCTTTTATCCCTCCATTCTCGATCCTGCCTTCAATGCTCTAAACCGAATGGCTGAACCGGAACAGATTGTGTTTCCATGGTATTGGAGCGATATCCGTTTTGAGCAGTTTGAACTTGTAGGAGAAGAATTCTATTCGGAAATAGAATTAGTAGATCGCACCATGGATGAACGAGGAAACATCATCCTATCACTTAATGTTAATTTGTTCGATGGACAGTGGAATCTTATTCTATCTGCTGATCATTATAAAGTGAAAAATGCTCTTAACAAGGAAGAATCGAGTTCATATTTTAAGCAAGAAGAGATTATACCTGCAACGTTTACACAACATTCGTACAGTCCATCCGAAGCGATCCATTTTGTACATGAATCCTTGCGTTCCCAACTTCAACTTGATAGTCCAATAGTCTATTTTACGGAACTAACAGAAATCAACGAGAAGGCGATAGGGCTTCAAGAGAAAGATATGTTAAAGCACGTATACCTGTGGGACCGGAATTACACAGAGATAGATCGTGTTGCGGATGAGACGTATACCCTTGGAAAAGTGCTAATCAGTTTAAATAAAATCCTGCATATGAAAAAGTTTTATTACGTGAATTCAGGAGTTTTAGGATACACAGATAAGAAGAGTGAGTATCCCAAAATGAATGCGTTAAATCGTTCCATAGCCATGGGTGCCTATGCCTTAAGGCTGGAAGTGAATAGTGAAGTTATTGTTGTGGATACAGATCATACATATTCAACGGATGTGGAGCGAGTTGACTATGGGTCGGAGCAACATATTATTCACCGGGAAGGTAAGTTCTATATCCTGCGTTTGAAGAATTTGAAAGTGGATGAATCATCCCGGGACAAATTCTCCGAAGGTAAGACTGTACTGATCGTTGGGGCCAGTTCTGGAATTGGTGAGGCATACACAAGAGATTTGGCTGATCGATATGCTGACATCCATATCATAGCTGCGGGAAGAAGGTCCGTGTGGGATGGTCTGCCATCAAGAGATAATGTGAGTTATCTCAAGTTGGATATATCTAATGAGGATGAAGTTTCTTCTTTTGCTGCTCAGTATCATGGCAAACTTGATTATATTTTGAACTTTGCAGGTGAGCCGGCTCAGGGATTGTTTGTTAACAAGTCCAGGAATGAGTTTTGTGCGAAAACAAAAAGTAAAATAGAAGGTTCACATCTGTTGGGAATGTATTTCCCTGAAGTACAAGAGATCATTCATTTTTCCTCACTAGCGGGTGTAATTGGGGCGATGGGACAAGCGGAGTATTCCATGGCTAATGCATATCAATCGGGCTTGCCCTTAACGAATACGAATGTAAGAGTTCTCAATCTAACGGGTTGGCAGGATGTAGGTATGTCAGCAGGAATGGAAGATTACTATTTCGAGAAATTAACCAGTGCAGAGGGCATTCCATTATTAAATCGGTTCATTCAATCGAATGCCAAGTCGGCTGCTCTCTTTAAGCTAAAACGTACAGCAGATGAATATTCTTCTCTCTTCAGTCCTGTTACAAAAATGCACAGGAAGCAACAAACTGAGAAGGTATACACGGGTTCTGATCGTGTTAAAGATCATATCGTTGCTGCATGGGGGAGAACTCTTGGTGAAGATGATTACGACCATAATGTTAGTTTCTTTGAACAAGGAGGGGACTCTATTACAATCGTACATTTATGTGATGAATTGAATCTAGCGTTTCCTGGACAATTCGATGTAACAACATTGTTCTCTATTGCAACGATACAGGGTCAGGTTGATCTTATCAATCAGCTGGACAACCAGGAGGCAGTGACAGAACAAAGTGATGGTCATTATGATGCAGCAGAGATGCTGGCATTTCTCAATAAATAATAATCATGAAAGAGGCGATTGAACATGAAGGCGAGTGAGTATATCTTCGGTCAGATTCAAAAGGGCCAACTTGATTCAGCAGTAGGCAAAGACTTATTAGAAGAGATTATTCCAGATGATATTGCGATAGTAGGCATGTCATGCGAATACAGTGATATCAAAGATACATTTGAGTTTTACCAAACGGTTAAAAATGGAAAGCAGGGGTTTAAGGAATTTCCCAAAGGTCGAATTGCTTATATTCCCGAAGATCACACTTATCTGCACAACGGAGCCAAACATTTAAAGATCACACCAGAGGAATTCCTGGAGAGATTGTGTAAAGAAAAGGGATCTTATCTCGATGATATTGATACCTTTGATTATGAATTTTTCGGTATCAGTCAGGACGAAGCCAGATATATTGATCCCACGCATCGTTTGGTTATGAAGCACTCCTATCTTGCTTTGGAGGATGCAGGTATTCGCCTATCCGATGTTAAGGATAGCAAAACAGCTATCTATGTAGGCAAAGACAAATCCATTACAGCAAGTTATCGTTCTGAGATTGAAGAGGACTCCAATCATATAAACTCAGGAAACTGGGAAGGCATACTGGCAAGTCGTCTCAATTATATATATAACTTGTCCGGAGGTTCGTTTGTCGTTGATACAGCTTGTTCTTCCTCGTTGGTCGCTGCACATATAGCATTGAAAACACTTCGGGATAAAGAGATTGATACAGCAATTGTTGGCGGTATTGCTCTTGGACTATTCCCACGTCAAGGCAGCGTACTCGATCAATACAGTAATGTGGAGACACCGCGTTCCTTCCTGAAAGTATTTGATGCCGAATCTCAAGGAACGATCTTTGGCGAAGGTGTCGGTATTGTCATTCTGAAAAGGTTGAAAGATGCGATAGCAGACAATGATAACATTTATTCTATTATCCGTGGCAGCATGATTAATAGTGATGGCAAATCTAACGGTTTGACCGCCCCTAATCCACATGCTCAAAAGGATCTTCTACTGGATGCCTATACAAGCAGCCATATCTCACCTGAAACGGTGGATTACATTGATGCACACGGAACGGGCACGAAACTTGGCGATCCGATTGAAGTTCGAGGGCTAACGGATGCATATAAAAAATATGTGAACAAACGCGGTTTTTGTGCATTAACAAGTTTGAAAGAAAATATTGGTCATACCGTAGGAGCAGCAGGGGTAGGCGGATTGATTAAGATGTCGCTGGCTCTTCGCAATCAGGAAATCTTCCCCAACCATTCTTTTGAAGCTCCGAATGAATATATCAAGTTTGTGGACAGTCCATTCTACATTCCTACTCAGGCTGAGAAGTGGATCAAAGGAAAGTACCCGCGTCGAGGAGGAATCAGTTCCTTTGGATTCAGCGGTACCAATGCTCATGTGATCCTTGAGGAATATGAGCACGCTATAAGCGAATCAGATCATAATCAACATACCTTTCCATTTGTTTTCACGGCACAATCGACTAATCAATTAATCAAGATGTTGTACAAGTACGTGCGGCATGAAGAATACATGAGCGAATATAGACTACAAGATATTTCATATACCCTTATTCATAGAAGAAACTGGTTTAATACAGGAGTTGGTTTCAAAGCTAATTCAATGGAAGAATTCATAACAAAAGTAAGAGCGGCGATAACATTGCTGGAAGGCCAAGTGCCAACTGACGAAATCTTTACGACCAGTGATCGTGAAGTAACAACGGATATGAAAAAACTTATCCATTATCAATTGAAAACAGACTATAGACAATTTGACTTGAATGAGCTTATTCAACTCAAACTGGATGGGTACGAGACGACATTTGACGAATATCCGTATGAGAAGGCCAGAACTGTAACATTACCAGGTTACGAATTCAAATCTGATATTCTATGGGCTACAGTTAAACGATATAGTCCACCTGTTCAATCAGGTCCAAGTCTTCCAGTGAAAGCGACATTAATTCAAGAGCAAGTGATCAGATCCGCCAAATCGGATGTGTACCAAGTCAACTTATCCCCAGATGATTGGTTCGTGGATGATCATCGGATTGGAGGTAAGCGTACGTTCTCGGGTACCACGTATACCGAATTGGCTGCTGAGTTAGCTTCCTTATACTTTGACGAACCTGCGTTCACGTTAGAAAAGTTGTATTTCAAAAATCTGATTCAGCTCGATGATAAAACAGATAAACGTTTCCTGATTCATGTTAACAAGCTGTCTGCTAAGCAACTGGATATTGAGGTTCTCTCGTACGAGAATGATGATCTGGAGCAGTATACGACTCATGCGGTCTTTACACTTAAACCTCAGGAAGTAATGGATAAGCATAAGCTTGATTTGTCCTCAGAGGTAAAGAATCAATTGAAACCTACAACGATGGGAAGTACAGAAGAGGAAAATAACTTCTTCAAAGGACGTTGGAACTTTATCGCTCAGGACTTCCGGATGGTTCATATGGCCGATTCCAAATTGCTTCTCTCACTTGATCTGCAAGAGGAGTTCCTTGAAGATCTTGACGCCTACCATCTGCACCCTTCCATGTTGGATGGAATTCTGGGGGCTATGGTGTATGAACGGGCTCAGGCTCGCCAGAAGACATATCTTCCCTTATCTTATGGTCGGTTTACCTATACAGGAGTAAGATTCACCAAGAAGATGTATTCCGTCACCGAACTTCTTTATGACATTACCGGTGATCATGATGTAATCACTGCGCACATCCATGTGTACAATGATCAGGGGGATCTAGTTGCTTATGTAGATAAATATGTTATGAAGTCTTTTGCCAATATGTTATTTAAGCCGTATCTTCATACTATTGGGTGGGGACGTTCAACGGTTGAGTTTACAGGTGGAGAAGAAGAACATTGGGTAGACAAACAAGTGTTGCTGATAAGCAATGATCTGGTTTCAACGCCTGAATCTTCTACAATAACTCATGTGAATTATGAACAATTAGATCAGATAACAACAGGGGTTAGATATGATCTGGTAGTTTATGCACCGTGGATTGGATTGGACATGTCTGATCCCGGGAAAATTGAAGATGAGATGATGAAGTACTTCCTATTCGCCAAGACAGCTAACAAGTTCATCAAGAGAGGCGGTAAATTAATTTTTGCAGCTGATCAGGGTCTTGCTTTGAAGAAAGACGAGCTTCAAGTTAACCCGCTTCAATATGCAATGCTGAGTTCAGGTCGGATTGTGGGTATGGAGAATACGGGTTTCACCACACAAATGATTCAGATCTCCGAGTTTAATATTACCGAGTTGTTAAAGGTCGCTGCTCGCAGTGAACTGGACGGTAAAAAAGTCATTGTTAATGATGGAATCATATACGAAGAATCTCTCATCGAAAATAAAGATTTGAAGCATAGATCTGTAGACTTGTTGAAGGATGACTGCGTTATTGTCACAGGGGGTTACGGGGGTATCGGGCTTGAATATATTGAGCAACTACTCGATGTGAATGCCGAAGTACACATAGCGGTATTGGGACGTACGGATATCCAAGCAGCCCTGGCTTCCAAACAAGAACGCACACCATATGAAGACAGCAAACTAAATAAATTGAATAAGCTGATATCTAAAGGGGCTGACCTGGAGTTCTACCCTTGCGATATTTCACATGAGTCTGAGGTACAGACAACTATAACTAGAATTCAAGGGAAATATAATATAGCTGGAATTATTCATTTGGCGGGAGTTCCAGAGGAGGGCATGTTGTTCTCCAAAACGGAGGATGAATTCAAAAAAATTATAGCACCAAAGGTTACGGGTACACTTTTGCTTCAAAAGTATGTCGACGCAGACAAGTTACAATTCTTTGTTACCAGTTCTTCAATGACTACAATTACAGGTTCTGCCGGCCAGTTCTCTTATACCGTGGCTAATGCATTTTTGGAAGGGACGGCACTATCTGATTCGTTAATAACAGCAATACAGTGGCCGGGATGGAAAGAAACGGGAATGGCCCTTAATTTCGGAGATCTGGATGCCGCGGATGAACATCTCTTAATGAAATCTGTTACTAACATGGAGGGCAGAGAATATATTAAACTTTCGCTTCATGCGGGAGACTCCGGTTTTATTGCAGGTGAATTTAACACATCCAAGGTCGAAGAATATTTAGGCGCATATATCCAGTTACCAAGCGGTTACTGTGATGGGAAATCTCGAAATAATGTGGAAGGGGAAGAGGAGGAGGCTCGTCCTTATCAGATCAAGGATTATGGTTCTTTAACTGTAACTGGGACGGATCGTCAGGATGATATTGAGAAGTTTGTTACCGTCGTATTTGCTTCGGTGCTTGATCTTAATGAGATTGATGTGCATAAGAGCTTTACCGATCTGGGTGGAGATTCTCTCAAAGCATTTGGTATTTACGGGCCTATTGCAGAGCAGTTTAACATTGATATAGAGGTTGCTGATGTATTTATCTACCCGACGATTGTGCAGTTAAGTGAATATGTGAAAGAGCTGATGGAAGAGGCTGCAGCATGAGTAAATCCAGTTCTCGTGTCGTCATAGTAGACTACCGTTGGGATATGCCGGCGAAGGATGATTCGCAAGCGAAGCAGCTTCTCCATAGCAAGGACAAGCTCTGGGAAAATAGAATAGAGCAGTTGAGCGAGCGCTTTAGTCAAGATTTCCACGGAGCTAGCTCATTCGATGGGATTTTCTATCCATCCATTGAAGAAAGATTTGCTTTAGAAGGCATAGATGAGGAAAAAACAACATATTTGCTCTCCAGTGAAAGAATCACACTATCGTTGTTTCAGTCGCTCATCAATCAGAATGTCGTGACAACGAAGCACGATGTGTTGGTATCCAACGGAAGTGCACAAACAGACTTGATATCCAAATCGGCCTATTTGGGAATGCAGGGTGTTGATTTCATGAAGGCTATAGAGTTACTTGATCCGTTGGCATATCTGAAAATGCTACGTTTATCCAGGCCGCCAGCAATTCAGATGGTAAGCGAAGCATCAACTTCAGGTATAGGGGCTTTATATAGCGGGTATAACGCCGTTAAAAAGGGGAAGTTTAACACAGCCTTGGTCGGTGGTTCTTGCGCTAGTACGATGCCATTCCCCCATGAGTTATCCCACTTTGGGTTTGGTTCTGATCGATTCACTCAACCATTCGAACAAGGTGCTTCGGGGCACTATTTTTCAGAAGGAGGCGTTGCCTTTCTAATTAAAGAAAGGCAGCAAGCCCTTGCAGATGGAGATCACATTCTTGCTGAGATTAAAGATATCACCGCAGGCACTATGGGAAGTCCTGTAATTAATCGCAATGCAGTTAAAAAACTGGTGCTTCAATCTCTGGCAGATGCCGGGGTACTTCCTACAGATGAGATATTTATGGACCTGTATGGAAGAGCTAATGAGATCGATGATACTGCTGAGTTTTCCTGTTTGAAAAATGTACAGAAGGTATTCCCTGGTTTAAAGGGAGGATATCTCAAACAGCATGCTCAATACATGATTGGATACTATGGACTAATAGGATTATGTCGTTTGCTGGAATCGAAGAAAAATAACACAGAGCTACAGGGTAGAGTTGTTACTCAGCCAAACTCCTATATAGGCAAGATAGAACCGGATCAATGGACGACTCAAGTGAATGACTATCCTTGGATTACAATGCCCATGTATTCAATGCATGGTAACGTGTATAACTTAGTCATTCATATGAATCCTGATGAAGGATAGAGGAGGAAATAGACATGCAACTGATATGTTTTCCTTATGCTGGAGCTCATGTAAATGTATTTGTTGAACTACAAAATCAAATCAAAAACAAGTATCCCCATATGCAGATCATGTCTGTGGAATATGCTGGGCATGGGAGACGGTTTTCTGAGACAGCGTATCAGTCCATTCAAGAGAATGCGGCCGATCTATACATGAGAATTACAGCAACAATGAATAAAGAAGAAGAAATCATGTTGCTTGGATACAGTATGGGTTCAATTGTTGCCTATGAAGTTGCACAAATGCTAATCAGGGAAGGCTACAACATAGTCAAACTAATTTTTATGGCCGCTACTCCGCCTCATCGAATAGATATTCGAAATGAGGATTTATCAGGAGATGAGGAACTTCTTCTACGCTGCAAACATTACGGATTGATTAAAGAAAGGCAGTTTGATTCTGCACAGATGCGTAAGCTGTTTCTGCCAGCGCTTCGCCATGACATTAATGCAGTGAATACGTACAATGTCGTCAACAACTATCAGAGCTATACATTTGATGAGAAGGTTCAAATTGCTGTTTTTCTAGGTCAGCAGGATCTGTCTGTCGCCGATGAAGATTATTGGACAGACCTTTCCGAGAATGATGTACAGTATCATTTCTACCCTTCTGGACATTTCTTCTTATATGACCACCAGAATCAAGTCAGTCTGGATGTTATTGATTTTATTACTAATTCAAATAAGACCATTATCTGAGGAGGGGTTAGAATATGAGTTTACTTGGAATGCTTCAGCAAAGCGTGGAGATGTATAAGAACAAGATTGCCATTTCCGAAACGAATCGTATGGTTACTTATGGTGAATTGAATGCATTGTCGAACCAGTACTATGACTGGCTAGAAGAAAAAGGGGTATCCGTTAATGATATTGTTGCTATTGAACTGGAGAGAAGCATAGAAGCTATTGCTGCAATGATCGCCATATTAAAACATGGTGCAGCATATACGGTTATTAATAAAGACTATCCAGAGACTCGTAAGGAGTATATGAGACAAACACTGGACATTAAGATAACCATCGAATCTGTTTTTGAGGTAGATCATCAAAGGATGGAAGAGTGGTCAGGTGTAACGAGAACAGAGGATCAAATGTGTTATGTCATTTTCACATCGGGAACAACATCCCTTCCCAAGGCAGTGGGAATTCCTGATCGTGGAGTGGTGCGATTATTGCATGAAGATCGTTTGGGATGGGACGCAGCTAAGACCATCTCTCATATCAGTCCTCTGGAATTTGATGCTTCAATTATTGAGATCTGGGGGGGATTGCTTAGTGGCATGACCATTGCGCTACTTTCCAAAACAGAGGTTCTGAACATTTATCTGGTTGAAAAACGAATTCAACAAGAAATAGATATCATGTGGATAACGAGTTCCTTGTTTAATTTTTGGGTGGATAAAAAACCTGAAATGTTCAAGAAATTAAGTCATGTTATTGTGGGCGGGGAGCAGCTAAGCTTGTCACATGTGGAGAAGGTCCTGCCATTTACGAAAGTTATTAACGGATACGGACCTACGGAGAACACTGTTTTCACTACACTAGATGTAATGGAAGGTTCTGTGGACGAGATTGCAATAGGAACGCCAATTTTCGGAACGGAAGTATATATCGTTAATGAGCAAGGTGAGATGAGTAATGAAGGGGAACTTTACGCAGCGGGAGAGGGAGTAGCCTTAGGATACCTTGGTAACCCCGAGAAGACGAAGGAATCTTTTATTAGCTGGAATGGCCTACCTGTGTATAAGACGGGTGACCTTGTACGAGTGAATGCAGACGACCGAATAATCTATATGGGAAGAAAAGATACCCAGGTTAAAATTAATGGTTACCGCATTGATCTTCAGGAAATCGAATCTACTGTAAAGTCGTTGGGTATCTCCAACTGTCATTCTTTTGTACAGGATAAAAAAATCTACCTTGCTGTTACAACACGCCAAGAAAATATAGCAAGCCAACTAAAACGATTGCTTCCTATTTACATGATCCCGTCCAAAATAGCTTATGTTAGCGAATTGCCTTTGACAGGGAACGGGAAGACCGATACTAAAACGTTGTATGAGCATTATTTTATTACCAAAACGAAAAGACTTATTCGAATTTTACAGCGGTATTTGAATGCGGACATCACTGAACAGACCAATTTGTTTGAGTTCGCCATCGATTCAATTACGATCTGGGAGATTGCAAGAGAGATTAATCATTCGTTCCACAGTGATCTCAGTTTCTTTGATATTATTGAGAATCCGACAGTCAATGAGATTACCAAAATGTTAGGAGAAGAATATGATGCAGCGTACAATTTATGATTTTCTGCTCCGAAAGTATGAACTGCATCATGCAGGTCAAGACCCTTCATTTAGGAAAACATTTACGGGAAGCATGAAGTGGTACTGGGGATTAAAACTGATTGTAGTGGGCATCTACATTGCTCTTTTTCTCCATTATGTAGGAAAGGATCAGTTTCTTCCGTCGGAAACGTATTGGTTCATTGGGGGAATTGTGTTCTCATTATTCGTTATTACCTTATCCTACCTGAATATTTTTACAGCCTGGTTTGCCATCATGCTTGGAAAACATCGTAAATGGATAGACAATCTATTAATTATTACAGGTATTCTGTTGTGTATAAAACTCCCCGTGTATACGTTTGGAAATGGTGATGTTAACTTTTTCAATATACAGGATTCACTGCTTCTTCCCGGTATATTGATGATTGCTATGGGGCTCTATCGTAAAGTTCATTACAGATCTTCAAAAGTAGTACCTTGGTGTGCAGCCGTGAGTCTCTTGATCTCAGCAGTTATTCTTGTTAAATTCCCAATTGATTCTATCGGCCAGAGTATTTATCTTGGATTTATAATGTTGGTAAATGCAGGTTTTATCATTGATTTGCTAGTGCTCTATATGTTGCATTTCAAATCAAGAATGCTGGCACATTGAGGTGAATGCGTATGATTACTCCAAATCTGATTGCTATTAGTGAGCAAGAGATTGAGGCTGACGACATCTTGAGTCCTTATGAGCATGAAATATACGATAACATAACCAATGAAGGCAGAAGGAAAGAGTTTCTTGTCGGGCGATATGCTATTAAAAAAAATCTGAAGGATCAATTTCCCTCATATCATGGGGAGATGAATAATATCTCTGTTGAATATGGGAGCCTGCGTTTTCCGCTGATTCATGACAATCTGTTCGAAGTGGGATTAAGCCACTCTAAGACGTATGCTCTTTCTGTACTATACAGCAAGGATAACGTAGTCGGAGTTGATATAGAGACCATACGTTCAGATATCCCAATTGCAGAGATGCTTAGTGAGGCCGAGAAAAAACTTATAGAACATCTTTACCCAGCTTTACAATTTGCCTATATATTCTTCAGTTGTAAAGAGGCACTGGGGAAAGCGTTGAAAATGGGACTTCTAGCTGATTATTCAATCTATGAGATAAGTGAAGTTGTTTCAGAATTAATACATGGACAAGAAGTGTTTCGTATACAATTCAAACGATTTCCGTTCCTTACAGGTTATAGCTTTATGAAAGATGATAAAGAAATATGTAGTTTGGTTGTACCACAAAAAGTTGATATAAGGGAGGTACTGAGATTACTCATTGCTTCCTGAATCAAGAAATAGAAAAACCACCATGGTTAGTAGTCGTACAGACTACGAAATCGTGGTGGTTTTGTCTTTTCATGCAGTTACGTGACATTATGAAGCGCTTATGACATAGGTGAAGGCAGATCATGTACGTTTGTGACGGAAAGAATCAATAGTAGGAAGGGAACGGATGTATAGGTCTTTACTCCCCTATAATTAGTACCAGAGAGGTGATCAACATACAAGAACAACCCGCAGTACATACCAGCTTAACGGAAACATTGGCTAGTAAGATTGCACTATGGATTAACAAGGAGCGTGATGGAGAACACATTCGATACTTAAAGATGAAGCTTGGTATTGAAACGTTATTGATTAATACCATGAAAAGTGTTTTGGTCTATGGTCTGGCTCTCTTATTCAATATGCTTCTGGAAACGTTAATTGTACATGCTACATATTATGCTGTCCGTCGAATATCATTTGGATTGCATGCCAGTACAAGCTTCAGATGCAGCATGATCAGCATCATGTTATTCGTTGGTTTACCCTACATATGCTCATACATAATGATTGGCAACGATATGGTTTTAATTACTGGATTGATCTCTGCAGTGCTTCTGTATCGATATGCGCCAGCAGATACTGACAAATTCCCACTTCTTGGAGCGAAGAGAAGAAAGAAACTGAGAATGGCTTCTGTACGAACAGCAGTAATTCTCACTTTAATTGCACTTTTATGTCCAAGTCATACGGTGAAAACATTAATGATGACAGGCATGTTGTTACAGATCATTTCAATTCTTCCCGTAACATACAAAATACTTAAGAGGAGTGTTAGAAATTATGAAAAATATGAAACAGATGCTGTTGGACGGATTTAAGAATAATGTAGCGAAATCAATGGAGGTAATGGCGATTAAAAGTGGAGAGATAGCGATGGAAACGAGCTGTTCACTTTTTAATTATGAGTCTAAAATCCCGAGCGAATTGTTGTTGAGTAATAAGGAGTAGTTAAATATTACCTGATTTATCCTAATAGTCTATCTTACTTTGTACCCAGCTATGGACTGGTGAAACAGTAAGATAGACTATTTTGTTGATAAATTTTACATTATTTCATATAATCATGATTATGAACTACTGCTAATTTTTGTTAATGATTCAGAATTTATTCAGGCAAGAATCGCTCAATCTTTATCACATAGAGAGAAGGGTAATTGATAATGTTGCTGATTATTGGTTCTATAATTCAAATGGTAACTTTTAGTTTGTCTATTCCTATCATGTTGAAGAATCAATTTAGTCGGAAGTATATTGCTTTTATGGTTACTGTTTCAATCCTTCTAGGATATTTCTTTTTTTTAGTTATGGGATCAGCAAGTAGTTTTGTAGTTTTATTATTTCTAATGTTATGTGTGTATTACAAATTGAGAAAGTTCATTCTTAGCTTTCTAATTCCTACGATTACGCTTATTTTTATGGTTATAAGCGACTACATATGTGGTGTAATAAATATCAGGGTTATTGGCGGTTCTAATGTATCTCTTCAAAATAATCCGTTCTATATGTTACTCTCTGTGACCGGAATTATGCTTTTAACATTTCTAATGAGCGCAATAGTTAGGGTATTACTTATGAAGTGGAGTAATCATGATATCTTTTTAAAAAGATATGGTCTATACCTAACGGTACTATCTTTTTTTACTGTTGTGATTTTTTATATAAACATATGGATAGGACAACGACAAGGTTTTTCCGATGAGAACATTCAAGCGAATAGTATTCTTTTTATATTCTATTTTGCATTGTTAATTGGAGTTTTCGTTGCATTAACTCGAACAGTTATGAAAGAGTCGGCACTTCAGAATCGACAGGAACAGTATGAACAATTAACAGAGTACACGGAAAATTTAGAACACTTATATACTGACATGCAGAAATTCCGACATGATTATATTAATATTCTTCTGAGTATGTCTGAATTTATTCGAAATAAAGATATGGAACAGTTACAAATTTACTTTGAAAAAAAGATTATGCCAATCAGCCAAGGGATGCAGTCTAATACATACAAGTTAGGGCCGTTACATAATCTGAAAGTACAGGAATTAAAAGGTGTCATATCTGCCAAGATGATTAAAGCACAAGAGTTGAACATTGATGCGGTAATTGAGGTGATTGAGCCTATTGAGCACATCAATATGGATTCCATTCAATTATGCCGATGTGTAGGGATTTTGCTAGATAATGCTATCGAAGAAGCGATTCATTGTGACGAACCGATTGTGAATTTAGCACTGATTCGTAACGAAAAAGGCATATTAATTGTGGTTATGAACAGTTGTAGAGAGGAAACTCCTGCATTATATAAACTTTTTGAAAAGGGCTTCTCAACCAAAGGCAACAATCGTGGACTTGGTCTTAGCAACTTAAAAGAGATGGTTTCACAGTGCAAGGGCGTTGCTTTGGATACGGAGCGCAAAGAAAAGACATTTATTCAAATATTAGAAGTGCTCGAGCCCTCGTTCAATAGTGATGCCAATAGATCTGCGAGCAGTGTGATATTAGGATAACTCAATTTAAGTGGGGGGAAGGGCATGTTGGAGATTTTTATTTGTGAAGATGATGAAGAACAACGCAAACGTTTAACCAAATATGTAACGGACTATATTATGATAGAGAACTTAGATATGAAGGTTGTTGTCTCTACTGCACATTCTAATGATATTATTGAATATCTCCAGCAAAATAATACAACAGGTCTATATTTTTTGGATGTAGACATTCAGGAAGAGAAGAGTGGAATTGCACTCGGAGCGGAAATTCGTCAATATGATACTCAGGGAGCCATAGTATTTGTGACGACACATTCAGAGCTGACCTATCTAACATTTACTTATAAAGTAGAAGCAATGGACTATATTACAAAAGATAATTTCACTGATATACAAAAACGAGTTATCGAATGTATTAATACGGCAAATCAGCGATATGTTCAAAATAAACAAAACAGTCGTAAAATTTTTCAAACAAAGTCTGGCGATAAAGTCATCAGTATTGAATACAACGATATTTTATTTTTTGAAACCTCTCCGCAATTACATAAAGTGATTCTTCATGCTAAAAATCGTCAAGTTGAGTTCTATGGAAAATTGAAAGCTTTACTTGAGATGGACAGCAGGTTTTATCGTTGTCATAACTCGTATGTAGTGAATAAAGATAATATTTCAGAAATTGATTTTGCCACGAGGGAGATTCAGATGGTGAACGGTCAGATCTGTTATGCTTCCAGTCGGTTTTTGAAAGGATTAAAGGATATCGTTCAAAAGTGAGTATATTAGCCCTCATTTGTTATAGCTGCTTACAGTCTATTATAAATGAGGGCTAATATTATGTTTGAAGTGGAAATGAATCTTATACACTCATAAATATGTGTCTATACATATTTTATTAATGAAGAGAAAGGTGATGAGCCAAGAAGGGCTGCAACTAAATAAGTATTTTTAATAAAGTGTTGCAATTGATGATCTGGCGTGATATATTATTAGTCCGGCCAAGAAAACACGAGAAACACGGTGCGGCAAGCGAATCAAATAAGCTTCGAAAGAAACTTAAAAAAAGAGCTTGCAAAGTTGGTTCGAACATGATATTATATAAGAGTTGCTGAAAAGAACGACATTCGGTAACGAAAGAAGTTTGATCTTTGAAAACTGAACAACGAGTGGGTAAACATTCTGCTTGCAGAATGAACGCGAAAGTTTGAAACAAGCCTTGGCTTGGATCGACTGGAGCACAAATGAGATGTTTAATCTCGTCAGATTCAAAATGAGCTTATCGCTCTTTTCAATACTTTATTGGAGAGTTTGATCCTGGCTCAGGACGAACGCTGGCGGCATGCCTAATACATGCAAGTCGAGCGGAGTTGATAAGAAGCTTGCTTCTTTGATACTTAGCGGCGGACGGGTGAGTAACACGTAGGCAACCTGCCCTCAAGTTTGGGACAACTACCGGAAACGGTAGCTAATACCGAATAGTTGTTTTCTTCGCCTGAAGGAAACTGGAAAGACGGAGCAATCTGTCACTTGGGGATGGGCCTGCGGCGCATTAGCTAGTTGGTGGGGTAACGGCTCACCAAGGCGACGATGCGTAGCCGACCTGAGAGGGTGATCGGCCACACTGGGACTGAGACACGGCCCAGACTCCTACGGGAGGCAGCAGTAGGGAATCTTCCGCAATGGGCGAAAGCCTGACGGAGCAATGCCGCGTGAGTGATGAAGGTTTTCGGATCGTAAAGCTCTGTTGCCAGGGAAGAACGCTTGGGAGAGTAACTGCTCTCAAGGTGACGGTACCTGAGAAGAAAGCCCCGGCTAACTACGTGCCAGCAGCCGCGGTAATACGTAGGGGGCAAGCGTTGTCCGGAATTATTGGGCGTAAAGCGCGCGCAGGCGGTCATTTAAGTCTGGTGTTTAATCCCGGGGCTCAACCCCGGATCGCACTGGAAACTGGGTGACTTGAGTGCAGAAGAGGAGAGTGGAATTCCACGTGTAGCGGTGAAATGCGTAGATATGTGGAGGAACACCAGTGGCGAAGGCGACTCTCTGGGCTGTAACTGACGCTGAGGCGCGAAAGCGTGGGGAGCAAACAGGATTAGATACCCTGGTAGTCCACGCCGTAAACGATGAGTGCTAGGTGTTAGGGGTTTCGATACCCTTGGTGCCGAAGTTAACACATTAAGCACTCCGCCTGGGGAGTACGGTCGCAAGACTGAAACTCAAAGGAATTGACGGGGACCCGCACAAGCAGTGGAGTATGTGGTTTAATTCGAAGCAACGCGAAGAACCTTACCAGGTCTTGACATCCCTCTGACCGGTACAGAGATGTACCTTTCCTTCGGGACAGAGGAGACAGGTGGTGCATGGTTGTCGTCAGCTCGTGTCGTGAGATGTTGGGTTAAGTCCCGCAACGAGCGCAACCCTTGATCTTAGTTGCCAGCACTTCGGGTGGGCACTCTAAGGTGACTGCCGGTGACAAACCGGAGGAAGGTGGGGATGACGTCAAATCATCATGCCCCTTATGACCTGGGCTACACACGTACTACAATGGCCGGTACAACGGGCTGTGAAGCCGCGAGGTGGAACGAATCCTAAAAAGCCGGTCTCAGTTCGGATTGCAGGCTGCAACTCGCCTGCATGAAGTCGGAATTGCTAGTAATCGCGGATCAGCATGCCGCGGTGAATACGTTCCCGGGTCTTGTACACACCGCCCGTCACACCACGAGAGTTTATAACACCCGAAGTCGGTGGGGTAACCGCAAGGAGCCAGCCGCCGAAGGTGGGATAGATGATTGGGGTGAAGTCGTAACAAGGTAGCCGTATCGGAAGGTGCGGCTGGATCACCTCCTTTCTATGGAGAATCGTTTCCCGCGTGGAAACATTCAAATACAAGTCTTCAGGAAGCATGCTTCCGAAGCGAGCTTTACTTCGTAAAGCTTTTAACTCACTCGTTGCTCAGTTTTGAGAGCTCAAACTCTCAAACAGCTTGCTTTTGCATGGAGCTTGTTCTTTGAAAACTAGATATCGAAACGAAAGTAAATGCGAATTAGAACATTCCTTTTTAGCTGAACTTGTGTATAACAAGTTTCAATAAAAACGGTAGTTAATTGCTGTTGCGATGGTATCGAGTGGGAGCGACTTTTGGCTTTGGACGCAGTCCAAAACAAGGGAAGCGAGCGATCGAAACCGGAGCAATTTGGTTAAGCTACTAAGAGCACACGGAGGATGCCTAGGCGCTAGGAGCCGATGAAGGACGTGGCGAACAACGAAACTGCCTCGGGGAGCTGTAAGCAAGCTTTGATCCGGGGGTGTCCGAATGGGGAAACCCAGCTGGGGTAATTTCCAGTTACTCACAACTGAATACATAGGTTGTGTAGAGGCATACCAGGGGAACTGAAACATCTAAGTACCCTGAGGAAGAGAAAACAATAGTGATTCCGTCAGTAGCGGCGAGCGAACGCGGAGAAGCCCAAACCAGAGAGCTTGCTCTTTGGGGTTGTGGGACGTCTCACATGGAGTTACAAAGGAACCGGTTAAGCGAAGAGGTCTGGAAAGGCCCGCCAAAGAAGGTAAAAGCCCTGTAATTGAAAGTCTGTTCCCTCCGAGACGGATCCCGAGTAGTGCGGGGCACGTGAAACCCCGTATGAATCCGGCAGGACCATCTGCCAAGGCTAAATACTTCCTAGCGACCGATAGTGAAGCAGTACCGTGAGGGAAAGGTGAAAAGCACCCCGGAAGGGGAGTGAAATAGAACCTGAAACCGTGTGCTTACAAAAAGTCAGAGCCCGTTTTAGGGGTGATGGCGTGCCTTTTGTAGAATGAACCGGCGAGTTACGTTCCCGTGCAAGGTTAAGGTGAAGAGCCGGAGCCGCAGCGAAAGCGAGTCTGAATAGGGCGACATAGTACGTGGACGTAGACCCGAAACCGGGTGATCTACCCCTGTCCAGGGTGAAGGTGCGGTAACACGCACTGGAGGCCCGAACCCACGCACGTTGAAAAGTGCGGGGATGAGGTGGGGGTAGCGGAGAAATTCCAATCGAACTCGGAGATAGCTGGTTCTCCCCGAAATAGCTTTAGGGCTAGCCTCGGAAAACAGAGTCGTGGAGGTAGAGCACTGATTGGGTGCGGGGCCCGCAAGGGTTACCAAGCTCAGTCAAACTCCGAATGCCATAGACTTACTTCCGGGAGTCAGACAGTGAGTGCTAAGATCCATTGTCAAAAGGGAAACAGCCCAGACCATCAGCTAAGGTCCCCAAGTGTGTGTTAAGTGGGAAAGGATGTGGAGTTGCACAGACAACCAGGATGTTGGCTTAGAAGCAGCCACCATTGAAAGAGTGCGTAATAGCTCACTGGTCGAGTGACTCTGCGCCGAAAATGTAACGGGGCTAAACACACCACCGAAGCTATGGCTTGATGCTTGCATCAGGGGTAGGGGAGCGTTGTATAAGGGTTGAAGGTGTACCGTAAGGAGCGCTGGACATTATACAAGTGAGAATGCCGGTATGAGTAACGAAAAGATCAGTGAGAATCTGATCCGCCGAAAGCCTAAGGGTTCCTGAGGAAGGCTCGTCCGCTCAGGGTAAGTCGGGACCTAAGGCGAGGCCGAAAGGCGTAGTCGAAGGACAACAGGTCGAAATTCCTGTACCACCGTAAGCCGTTATGAGCAATGGGGGGACGCAGTAGGGTAGTGACGCGGACTGATGGATGTCCGTCTAAGCAGTGAGGCTGATGTGTAGGCAAATCCGCACATCATTAAGGCTGAGCTGTGATGGGGAGCGAAAATTGTAGTAGCGAAGGTCATGATCTCACACTGCCAAGAAAAGCCTCTAGCCAGGTGAAGGTGCCCGTACCGCAAACCGACACAGGTAGGCGAGAAGAGTATTCTAAGGCGCGCGGAAGAACTCTCGTTAAGGAACTCGGCAAAATGACCCCGTAACTTCGGGAGAAGGGGTGCCCCGGTAGTGTGAATAGCACGAGGGGGCCGCAGTGAAAAGGCCCAAGCGACTGTTTAGCAAAAACACAGGTCTGTGCGAAGCCGTAAGGCGAAGTATACGGGCTGACGCCTGCCCGGTGCTGGAAGGTTAAGGGGAGTGGTTAGGAGCAATCCGAAGCTGTGAACCGAAGCCCCAGTAAACGGCGGCCGTAACTATAACGGTCCTAAGGTAGCGAAATTCCTTGTCAGGTAAATTCTGACCCGCACGAATGGCGTAACGACTTGGGCGCTGTCTCAACGAGAGATCCGGTGAAATTTTAATACCTGTGAAGATGCAGGTTACCCGCGACAAGACGGAAAGACCCCATGGAGCTTTACTGCAGCTTGATATTGAATTTGGGTACGATCTGTACAGGATAGGTGGGAGCCTTTGAAACGTGAGCGCCAGCTTGCGTGGAGGCAACGTTGGGATACCACCCTGATCGTATCTAGGTTCTAACCTGGTACCGTAATCCGGTGCGGGGACAGTGTCAGGTGGGCAGTTTGACTGGGGCGGTCGCCTCCTAAAGAGTAACGGAGGCGCCCAAAGGTTCCCTCAGAATGGTTGGAAATCATTCGAAGAGTGCAAAGGCATAAGGGAGCTTGACTGCGAGACCTACAAGTCGAGCAGGGACGAAAGTCGGGCTTAGTGATCCGGTGGTACCGCATGGAAGGGCCATCGCTCAACGGATAAAAGCTACCCTGGGGATAACAGGCTTATCTCCCCCAAGAGTCCACATCGACGGGGAGGTTTGGCACCTCGATGTCGGCTCATCGCATCCTGGGGCTGAAGTAGGTCCCAAGGGTTGGGCTGTTCGCCCATTAAAGCGGTACGCGAGCTGGGTTCAGAACGTCGTGAGACAGTTCGGTCCCTATCTGTCGTGGGCGTAGGAAATTTGAGAGGAGCTGTCCTTAGTACGAGAGGACCGGGATGGACGTACCGCTGGTGTACCAGTTGTTCCGCCAGGAGCACCGCTGGGTAGCTATGTACGGACGGGATAAACGCTGAAAGCATCTAAGCGTGAAGCCCCCCTCAAGATGAGATTTCCCAGTATGTAAGACCCCTTGAAGACGACGAGGTAGATAGGCTGGGGGTGGAAGTGCAGCAATGCATGGAGCTGACCAGTACTAATCGGTCGAGGGCTTATCCAAATATGCAAGTGATAATTCGCATGTTTCGTTTCGAATCTAGTTTTCAGAGAACGATCTCTGAAATGTAAGCTATGCGTTTGGTGGCGATGGCGGAGGGGTTCCACACGTACCCATCCCGAACACGACCGTTAAGCCCTCTAGCGCCGATGGTACTTGGACCGCAGGGTCCTGGGAGAGTAGGACGCCGCCAAGCAATTGAAGGACACACTTGATGATATCGAGTGTGTCTTTTTTTATTTTAATGTAATTCATTGGTTCTGATTTGACTTGTTATATACATAAAATACTGGCGTTCCAATCCTTAAAGCTGTGATACAATAGGTGAGGTCTATATAGAAAACGGAAACACGCATAAGTACGAGGAGGAACAGTGAACACAATGAAATCAGCCCCGTTTATTGCCGTGGAAGGTCCGATCGGAGCGGGGAAAACAACGCTGGCAACGATGCTTTCCCATGAATTGAATCTTCCGTTAGTTAAAGAAATTGTAGAAGAGAATCCATTTCTGGCTTCCTTTTATCAGGATATCGACGAGTGGAGTTTCCAATTGGAAATGTTCTTTCTGTGTAATCGGTTTAAACAACTGGAAGACACGGGTGCTCATTATGTAGAGCAGAATACCCCAGTTATTTCGGACTACCATATTTATAAAAATATGATTTTTGCCGATCGTACCTTAAAAGGAACGAAACGGGATAAATACCGTCAAATTTATCATCTGTTAACAGATGATCTGCCCAAGCCCAATCTGGTGCTTTATATTGAAGCTGAACTCGATACGCTGATGTACCGCATTAACAAGCGTGGACGCTCATTTGAGCAGGACATGGACCCGGCATATATGGAACAACTGATCGCTGATTACAAAACAGGTATGGACTATCTTGCGAATAGCTCAAATCCGCCAGTAATCATTAAGGTCAATGCAGAGCAACTTGACTTTGTGGAACATCCTGAACACTTCAGGCAAATTGTTAATCAGGTAAAGGAGTATATTATATGAATAACTATGGCATTCCAACGAATGCATTAATTACGGTAGCAGGTACGGTTGGAGTGGGTAAATCCACTTTAACAGCTGCACTCGCACAGCGCTTGAATTTCAAAACTTCTTTGGAACAAGTGGATCATAATCCATATTTGGAGAAGTTCTATCATGACTTTGAGCGTTGGAGCTTCCATCTGCAGATTTATTTCCTGGCAGAGCGCTTCAAGGAACAGAAAAAGATTTTTGAACTGGGTGGGGGATTCGTACAGGATCGTTCCATCTATGAAGATACGGGTATTTTTGCACAAATGCATGCAGATCAAGGAACCATGTCTGCTACAGATTTCGAGACATACAGCAGTTTGTTTGAAGCGATGGTGATGACACCGTATTTCCCGCATCCAGATGTACTGATCTATCTGGAAGGAAGTCTGCCTTCAATTTTAAACCGTATTACGGAACGCGGACGCGAGATGGAGATTCAGACGGATCGCTCATACTGGGAGCACATGCATGAGCGCTATTCGGTATGGATTGATCAGTTTACGGCTTGCCCTGTGCTGCGTCTGAACATTGATGAGTATGATGTGCATGATCCGGCATCGGTGGATGCTATTTTGGCACAGATTGCAGCTGTCATTCAGCCTGCCAAGGAAGCGCAAAGATAAGAGAGAATGCGTTTTTCAATGTAGTTTTCTGAATTACAGTGGTTATATCTAAAATATAGATACGGATAACATCCCTTTTACGGCTATTATGCTGATGGAAGGGATGTTTTTTATGGTCAACAGTAGAAAAATGTTGAATAATAGGCCTTTTTGTGGTTTCATAGGAAAGGTGAATTCTGGAAAAGAAGCATATGCATGACTCAGGAGGGAAAGACAACGTGGAAGAGAAACAAGGAGTTAAAATTGGTATGCCGATCATTGGTGGCTTAATTGCAGCCATTCTTGGGGGCATCGTCTGGGCGGCAATTGCTGCAATGACCGAGTATGAGGTAGGATTGATTGCAATTTTGATTGGAGCACTCACGGGTTACGCCGTTGTATTGTTCTCCAATAAACGAATTGCCACAGTACATAAAGTTATTGCCGTAATGTTTGCGCTCGTTGGCATTTTGCTGGGGAAATATCTGACGGTGGTTTATTTTACTTCCGAACTGTTTGGCGATGTAAGCGTGATGGAACTCGTGTTTGATAGCGAGATGATCAGCGCGTTTGCAGAAACCTTCCAGGACTATTTCAGTCAACCGATTGATTTGTTATTCATTGTGCTTGCGATTGTATCTGCATGGCAGATTCCTGGTCGGATGGCGAGAACCAGTCTGGCTTCAGACGCAACTTCATCGGATCACGCGCCAAGAGCTTAATCCGATAGACGGTGGACGCTGGTAGCAAATTGAAGGACGTCTGACAGAAGAAACTTAATGCTCATCATCCTAAGCATCTGGTGAAGTTATATCGAAGGACGGGGAACAGAAAGTAGTAAAGAGCATCTACTTTAAAAGATATTCATAAAGTACTCAGAGTGATCAGCAGTTAGGCTAGTTCACATTGCGGCTGAGGTACTTGAATACATAAAAGGGACGTAACGCCTGAGAGGGCGTACGTCCTTTTATGTATTTACTAGGCTGTAGGCGGGTTATGGCTCATAACTGATGTAATAACTTGAATGGATCAAATTATTTGCAACGTACCTAGGATATATCCAGCTTGTTCATAAGGTTAATTCCAAGAACGATATGACCAACGCAGGAGGAAGGTTATAATATCCTGATCTCATATACAGCGAATAAGGCTGATGACGAGAGATAACGTTTACTACTATAGGACAGAGGTCCAAGTTACAGACGATCGTTTACAGCGCTCATCTGATGGCAATGAGAGTTGAATATATTGCTTGTGTTTGAAGACAGGGCTATATTATTTGTTTTGGTCAGCAAATACAGCCATAGCATCTCTCATAAATACTGCCAAACCATCGCCAAACTGATCAATATTACGCGTGAAGCGCTCATCGTCCACGTACATCTGACCAAGTCCTCTGAAGGCTTCAGGCGAGTAGCTTCCCATTTGGTTTAGCCAAGTGTACCACTCTTTGATGCCAGACTGTGCCTCCGCAGATGCCGGTTCTGTGTGACGAAGTGAAGCCAGATGTTTGTAAATTTCGTTCATTTGATCGGATAGCGCTTTCTGCGCCGTGGTTGATTTACTGTACAGCTTCTGATTTGCCTGGTCTACAGCATGGTCTCCCCACCGTTCGCGCGCTTCCTGTTCATACGGATTCTGGCTAAAATTAAATCCTTCGAATTGTTCTTTGGCTGTCATTTTAATGTCTCCTCTCACGTGTAGGACTGTTTTATCAATGGTAGCAATCATCTGGTCCAAGCGTTGGCGCTTCTCCAGCAGTATAAGTCGATGCATTTTAAGTGCTTCTTCCGGGTTGAAGGAGGGGTTGGTTATAATGTTTTTGATCTCCTTCAGAGAGAAGTCGAGTTCCTTGAAAAACAAAATCTGCTGCAATCGTTCCAGGTTGGCGTCTGAATATAATCGATACCCGGCAGCAGTTACTTCGTCCGGAGTTAATAGCCCGATCTCATCATAGTGATGCAGTGTGCGCACACTGATTGAGGCAAGTTCAGCAACTTCTTTTACCTTCATGGCCATGAGTGAAACCTCCTTACAACACTGATTGTACAGTGTCACGTTACGTGAGAGTCAACAGTTGAAAATGTAAAAAACAAGATGCGGCAGGAAGCTGCATCTTGATCATGGATTGGTTACTGGATGTGACTAGGGCTGATTGGAATGTGGCTAGATATGACTAGATGTGAATAGGTGGACGAAATAATTGCATTATTCAGTCACTGTAGGGTGGCGGCTGGGCTTCTGTCGAAGACATGGGCTGCTGCCGCGCCGTAGGGGTGTTGTGGAGCTCCTCTGTTATGGAGAGGAGAGCGATTGGTTGTGGGTTGTGGCTGCACCATGTATTCGGTGCAGCCCGCGGGCTGGCTGTGCAGGGAAGCAGGGCTACGCCCGCATCCCGCGCACTGCCGCAGCGAACTGCGCAGCCGCTGCGCACACGTCGGCCGCGCCCGCGATGGCGGAGATGACGGCTACGCCGTCGGCTCCAGCCGCCATCACGGCGGCCGTGGTATCGGGCGTAATGCCGCCGATACCCACAATCGGAACTGCGATGCCTGCGGCGCGCAGTTCCGCCACCCCTGCGGGGCCCAGCACAGCGTGGGCATCCGCTTTGGAGCGCGTCGGGTACATGGGCCCGACGCCAAGGTAGTCGGCGCCCGCCTGCACAGCACGGCGCGCCTCATCCACAGCGTGGGCGGATACGCCAAGCATCCGCCCAGCGCCAATGCGGGCGCGTACCAGCGCCGCGTCCGCATCATCCTGGCCGACATGCACGCCGTCGGCCTCCACCGCTACAGCCAGCTCCACATCATCGTTCACGATGAACGGGACCTCGTGCTGGCTGCACACCTCGCGAAGCCGCATCGCAAGCGTCATGCGAGCTTCGCCGATCAGGGCGCCAGTTCCCTTTTCGCGGAACTGGAATAGCGTAATGCCGCCAGCAATGGCTTGGCGCAGCACCTCGACGGGGTCTTGCGTCGTATTTACGCTGCCCATGACCAAATACACCTGCATCGCACGTTGTACCGCTTCTGCATCCCAAGGGCGCATCACTGCTCACCCCGCTGTCTGCGCTGATACGCAAAATGATTTGTTGGCCCATGTCCGGCCCCAATCCCCAGCTCGTCTTCAATGGCTGCCTGAATGAATGCTCTCGCGGTCGTTACGGCAGCCAGAACAGGTGAACCCTTTGCTAACTCTGCGGTGATCGCAGCAGAGTATGTGCATCCCGTTCCGTGTGTATGACGTGTTACCACACGAACATTCTCCAGATAATGAAAAGACTGCCCATCGTAGACTACATCCACGATCATGCCACTTCCTTCATCATGACCACCTTTGACCAAAGCATACGTCGAGCCCATTTGTACAATCCGTCTCGCGGCTTCTTCCCGCTGACTAAGATTCGTGATGGACATTCCGGTAAGCAGTTCGGCTTCCGGAATATTAGGTGTTGTGATCAGGGCATGGGGCAACAGCTCTGTAATCAGCGCCTGTACAGCTTCCTGCTGGAGCAGGGGGGCTCCGCCTTTGGCGACCATCACGGGATCGATGACCAGATTAGACCAATCATATTGCTGCCACTTCTCAGCGACGAGTCGAATAATCTCGGCACTATATAACATGCCGGTCTTCACCGCAGTTGGCTGAAAGTCTTCTCCGGTTGAGTCCAATTGCTGGGCAATGCCATCGTAAGGGATGGGGAAGACTCCCTGTACACCTGTTGTATTTTGTGCAGCAATAGCGGTGATAACCGTCATGCCGTATACGCCAAGCTCCTGAAATGTTTTCAGATCAGCCTGAATTCCTGCACCGCCCCCGTTATCGGAGCCTGCAATGGTTAGGGCTTGAGGAATGCTCATACCACACCTCCACGGATCAGACGAATCTGTGCGCGTTCTGCCACAAGGTCGGGTGTTACTTGTGCCAGTTGATTCAAGAATTCAATCTGGAAGCTGCCCGGCCCCTGATGAGCCGTCTTCTCTGCCGCCAGTTCAGCCGCTACGCCATAAAAAGCGAGTGCTTCAACAACACTGCCTGGAAGATCGTCTTCGGATTCCGCAATGGCTGTAAAAGCGCCAATCACCGAACTTAGCAGACAGCCAGCACCTGTGACCTGAGTGAGCAGGGCATGTCCATTACTCGTGAGGAATGTAGATTGTCCATCGGTAATGATATCTTCTTTACCGGTAATGACCACGACACAGCCAAGTTTATGCGCTGCCCGCTCCGCTATGCCGATCCGGTCACCCTCACCTGATCCCGCGTCCACACCTTTGATACTCCAGCTCTCACCGATGACATTGGCAACCTCCGCCACATTGCCGCGCAGTACCGTGAGGCGAAGCTCACGAACGAGCATCTGAACGGTTTCTGTACGATAGGCGGTTGCGCCTGCGCCGACGGGATCTAGCACCACAGGTACATGATGCGCATTAGCCGATTGGCCTGCCAGACGGATGGCCTGAACGATTTTATCATCGAGTGTGCCAATGTTGAGCACCACGGCTCCTGACATCTTGGCAACATCAGCGACCTCTTCATGAGCATAAGCCATAAATGGGGATGCACCAAGTGCAAGCAAACCATTGGCTGTAAAGGGAGCAACGACAAGGTTGGTGATATTGTGTACCAGCGGATTTTGCGTACGAACACGTTTCAGATAAGACATATAATTTCCTCCTTGTTTTGAAGTAACGCCACCGGCAGAAGCCTGATATGCAGAGTCACTCAACAGAATAATAGGATATGAGTCTCCGTGTTGAGCAGGGCGAATAGTGTAAAGACACCGAGAGACGTTACAGCGGTAAAAGCAGATGTAAAAGATAAATCCAATTCATAATGCAATAAAGATGGATTAATGTAACTGGATATGGAAGAACAAACGATCAATATCTAGCCTTGATTGAAACAGCTAAAAGGTAGAGCCACATAAAAATGTAATTCGCAAAAAATAGTAATAATACAAAAACGCGACAGTACAACAGTACAGCAATGTAACAATGCAACAGTAAAACAACGCAATATACAGAAAGTGAACCCAGGGTAAGTCTCCTAATTCAGGCAAGCAGTATAGTGAAGGACTTGGCGTTCAAATATAGTCTTGAAACCCAAACCTAAACCAAGCTGGTAGCTCTTTTGGCGAATTCCTTCCGCAGGTTTAGACGGTGTTTCTAAAGAACCCGGGACATCTTATTTGGCTAATCAAATCCTACTTTTGAAATGTAAGGAACGTCAGACACGTTATTTCCCTGAATTCCTTGATTAAAACGATGCAAACGGCTGTTTATTCTAATATTGCGTGTCTCAGATTCCTTAGATTTCTGAGACTACTTTAAATCCTCGAATAAGACGTCTCAGATTCGTTAGCGCTCGCCGCATGCTCTACTCCGAACACATTAGGACGCGATTCAGCTCCCGGTAGATTTGAAGATGTGCGCTAATGTACATGAACAAATGCATAGCTCCAAGCCGCCTAAACGTATACAAGGTACTCGATCGCATACCATGTCATCCAAACGTATACAAGGTACTCGATCGCATACCATGTCATCCAAACGCATACAAGGTACTCGATCGCATATCATGCCACCCAAATGCATATCAAGGTACTCAATTGCACATCAAGTCACGTAGAATTGTTAAAGATTATGATTCTCCACTCCTTGCTCCAGCCAGTTCCATTACGGAAACCTTTTACATACTGCAAACCTTGTTGCCCCTAACGCCACGTCCTTGCTAACTTTCTATTCATTCCTCTTACTTGCCGATCCCTTTCTTTTAGTCACTTTCCCTTTATCCTCGTGGCTTTTCTTTACTTACTCTCCTTGCAGATTAATAAACGCATCCTCGGCTTTCACCGATTCAGGAATCATTTCAGTTGCAACGAGCCATGCACGTACATTCTCCCACGACTCCATTTCCTGCCGACCAAACGGTTGACCTTCTTCATTCATGAGTGGCAGTAGAATAGCCAGGCTTTTGGTTTCGATCTCCGGGTCAAGCGGAGATGTTTCATTCTCATGAGCAAGCAGAATATTCAAGGCTTCTTCTGGATGCTCCGTGACATATTTCTGTCCTTCCTGGATCGCTTTGACGAACCGGGTCAGTTGTTCTTTTTTGGCTTCCATACCAGCTTCACTTGCAGTCAGGACCAATTCATAATAATCAGGCACGCCATAGTCGACAGGGTTAATCGATTTCATGGCATGGCCTTCTTTCTCCAAAATCAATTGTTCATGGTTAATAAAACCACCCATAATCGCGTCCGCCTGTCCGGAAGCCAGGGAAGGAATCAGATCGAATCCAACGTCGACCAGATTCATGTTGTCTGGGTTGCCACCATCTTGGCTGATCATCGTCCGTACCATCGCGTCATACAGCGGAATCGAAGAATAGCCAACCGTCTTTCCTTCAAGGTCTTTGGGTGAACGCACGTTGCCATTTGCTTCGGTCAACAGATGTACGAGCGGGTGGCGAACAACAGCAGCAATGGAACGTACAGGAATGTTCTCACTACGCGCGAGCAAGATTTGAGGCTGATAGCTTAGAGCCAGATCGATTTTACCGGCAGCAACAAGTTTGAGTGAGTCATTGGTATCCGCAGGCATCTGAATGTCGACATCCAGACCTTGGTCTGCAAAGTATCCATTTTCCTGAGCTACATAGATGAAGGAATGTACTGCATTGGGGTACCAGTCGAGCATGATGGACAGTTTATCTTTGGTGTCTGATGCTGGTTCTGTTACAGGCGAGTTTGCTTGCTGTGCATTGGTTTCCGATTCTGTTGTTGGCGTGTTTTTGCCAGCACCCGTGTTGCCGCATCCGCTAACGATCAGCAACAGGCTTATGAGCATAATGGGAAGCAGGGAGTATATACCTTTGTTAGTCATAAATGAAGTTCCTCATTTCATCGTTTGGGTTTGTAGAAAATGGACAGCAGTATGTTAACGGATAAGGTGACAATGTACTGATTGAAGTTAGCTGCTGAAATGGTGCATAAGTTATGTTGTGTAGAGCGTAATTCTTGTAGTAACATCTAAAATCTAAATTCTCTCTACGTTTTATCCAGCTATTTTTTCGCTTCATGGCGCCGAGTGCCAAACCGTTTCTCCAGCCAGGCAATCAGTACAAACAAAACGATCCCGAGCAGGGATAACAGCACAATAGCGGCGAACATCGCGTCCGTGTTCATGTTGCTGGACATGCGGCGGCTGAAGTATCCGAGACCTTTACTGCCACCGAGCCATTCGCCTATCGTTGCACCAACCACGCAGTACACCACAGACATCTTTAGCCCCGAGAAGAAGGCGGGAAGTGCCAGTGGAACCTGGAGTTTGCGAAAAATATCCCACGTGCTGGCTCCCATGGTGAGCAGTAGTTCACGCTGCTCTGGATCGCCTTGGCGAAGTCCATCGTAGGTACTCACCACAATGGGAAAGAAAGCGATCAGGAACACCACCGCAACTTTGCTCCACAGCGTGTAGCCAAACCATAGGATGAAGACGGGGGACAGGGCAATCAACGGGATCGTCTGACTGATTACGATGAAGGGATATAACGCTTTTTCAATCGACCGATTCATATGCATACCAGTTGCAAGTGCAATCCCGGCACCAATGGACAAGCCAAAACCAACAACAACCTCCATCAAGGTAGCAGGCAGATGTGTAGCCAGCAGGAGGTGACGATGCTCATACAGGGAGTTGGCAATCGCCGTTGGGGCTGGAATGATGAAGGAGGGCACCCATCCCATACGCACAATCCACTCCCAGAAGACAAGCAGCAAGAGCAGGAGCCAAAGAAACAGACCATAACGGTCAAGCCAACGCCTTACGCTATTCTTCATGCAGTTTCCCAAGTTATTCTCTCGCATGCAATTGTTCCTCCAGTCGTCGTCTCATCTGAACGAGCGCCGGTTCGTAGATCATGTCCGAATGTCTTGGACGTGGCAAAGGTACCGTCAAATCTTGTAGCGGTTGGCCTTGGCTCCCCGGAGTTAACAGGATAATTCGATCACTGAGTAGCAGGGCCTCTTCAATATCATGCGTAATGAACAACACGGTTTTGCCCAGATCTTCCCACAGCTCCAGTAGCCAGCGATGCATCTCGCGTTTGGTTAAGGCATCGAGTGCGCCGAATGGTTCATCCAGCAGCAAGAGTTGGCCACCTGTCAACAAAGTACGAAGCAGCGCGACACGTTGGCGCATGCCACCCGACAGCTCGTCCGGGTAAGCATGCGCGTAGCCGGATAAGCCAAATCTGTCGAGCCCTGCCATAATGTCTGCGCGAATTTTTCCCTTATCCTGTCGCCCTGGAGCAAGTTCAGCGGGGAGCATGCAATTCTCCATGACGGTTCGCCAGGATAACAGGAGGTCCTTTTGCGGCATGTAGGCCACCTGCCCCAGTCGCTTTCCATCAGGGACCCAAGGAATTTCAATGGTTCCGTGGGTTGGCTCAAGCAGGCCTGCCAGCAGCTTGAAAAGGGTGCTTTTACCGGAGCCGCTGGAGCCGATGAGCGAGACGAATTCGCCGTTGGTAACACGCATCGACACATTGGAGAGCACGGGGGAATCCCTTTTTCCCGGGAAAGCGTAGCTCATGTTGTGAATGGTTATGTTATTATCCATCTCGTTCTGTTCCCCCTTGTTATTCCAAATTCAACTTCAAACTGCGGGATCTTTCATTACACCTGCTGATCTGCCCGCAGAACGCGAAAAAGACCCACCCATTTCCGGAGAAATGAGTGGGTCTGTAAGTTCAATTCACATTAAAATTCATCATCAACATGAAAAAATCCGCTTACTGAAAGGCCGCTCCACTTCCCTCCGCTGGTATGATCCAGATCAGGTTCAAAGGGTCCGAATCATTCGATTCGTCTCAGCCGTAAGGCTCCCCTAGTGCATTGTTCAAGATATGCAGTTATGTGTTCAGCATATATCACATGCAAGTGGAATGTAAAGGGGCGCTCAGAAAGAATGTGAGTACTGATCTGAAAATGGTTCCGTTCGGATTATTAGGATTGCACAGCCAGATTATTCGGGCAGACGCATTAATCCGTTGCCGGAATTGCTCCAGTTTCCTCAACTCCTCTTACTGTGGCAGGTTTATTTAATGAAATAGATACGATACAATATCTACTGAATTTCTATACACTGCTTTCGGGATGTAATCAATGGAAGGGGACGTGTAATATGAGAACGATTGGTCTTATTGGTGGAATGAGCTGGGAGTCATCGTTAGAATATTATCGAATTATTAATGAAGAAGTGAAAAATAAATTGGGAGGATTGCATTCAGCCAAGTGCATTTTATATAGCGTGAATTTTGAAGAGGTCGAGCGTTATCAAGCTGAAGGTGATTGGGAAAGCGCTGGTGAATTATTAGGGAATGCTGCTCAGTCTTTGGAAAAGGCAGGAGCAGAAATGATTGTAATTTGTACAAATACGATGCATAAAGTGATTAAACATATTGAAGAAAAAGTGACACTACCCATCGTACATATTGCTGATGCAACAGCAAATCAAATTCATAAGTCCCATATAAGTACGGTTGGTTTACTCGGAACCAAATATACGATGGAACAAGACTTTTATAAAAAACGAATTGAATTTAATGGTATTAAGGTTTTGATACCGAATGAAGAGGATAGAAAAGTTGTCAATAAAATAATATACGAGGAATTATGTTTAGGGAAAATTGAGCCCTTATCAAGGGATTATTATAAAAAGGTGATCCAAAGGCTGGTTGATGATGGAGCTGAGGGAATCATATTAGGTTGCACCGAAATTGGATTATTAGTAAAAGTAGAGGATTCAGAAGTTCCATTATTTGATACAACACATATTCATGCGATTGAATCTGTTCATTTGGCACTAGCCAAATCATTTGACTCAACCCGATAAACCCGTTCTCTGATTTACCTTGGCTCATGAACTCGATATAATAGGGATGGGCCGTACAGGCCGGATCACAAAATGCAGGTGGGATTGTTCTCCCTCCTAGGCAGAATGGGGACCCAAGTTGAAAACGTTCAAAAAAGTATATATTGAGATCACGAGTATCTGCAATCTGGCTTGCAGCTTCTGTCCGCAGACGCAGCGTGCCAAAGGATTCATTGACCCTGAAGTCTTCAACAATATACTGGAACAAGTTAAACCACATACCAATCATATTTATCTACATGTCAAAGGCGAACCCTTGTTGCATCCCAAAATAGATCTTCTGCTAGATTCCGCACACGAGAAGGGACTCAAGGTGAATATTACAACGAATGGTACACTGCTGCCCAAGACTCAGCATAAATTGCTTGGTAAACCGGCGCTGCGTCAGATGAACTTCTCCCTGCACAGCTTCGATGGGCACGAAGGTTCAACAGATCGTGACGGATACCTGCGTCATATTTTGTCCTTTGTACACGAGGCCGTTAAGCACAATGTCATCATTTCATTCCGACTGTGGAATCTGACGCAGGATAACTTCACGAATGCTCAGATGAATCGAAATCGGGAGACCCTTGAAGTGCTGGAACGTGAATTCAATCTGGACTTCCGCATTGAGGAAAAAGTGGTTCCAGGCAGCGGCGTCAAAATTGCTCCGAATGTATACCTGAATCAGGACCACGAGTTCCAGTGGCCAAGTCTGGATGCACCTGAAGATGACGGCAAAGGCTTCTGCCACGCATTGCGTAGTCAGGCGGCTGTGCTAGTGGATGGAACGGTGGTTCCATGCTGTCTCGATGGCGAGGGTGTGATTAACCTGGGTAATGTGCACGAGAAGTCATTCTCAGAGATCATTGAAGGGGAGCGAGCGAACAATCTGGTATATGGCTTTTCCAAGCGGGAAGCTGTGGAAGAGTTGTGTCGAAAGTGCGGTTATCGTCAGAGGTTTGGAGCCTGACATCTTATAACAGCAAGCTGGAAGCCATTCAAGATCACACATTTGAAAGACAAATGTAGTGATCTTTCTTGTTTACTGGGGATTAAAGTCAGAGGTACTTACGTTACAAATGAGCATACCAGAGGTTGATATCAGCATATTGTTCAAAGATCCTGACTTGCAAAAAATGCCGATATGACAGTCATTATGCGATGTCAGGATATATCTGATCTAATGATTATTCTAGTTACCTTCCTTATTTGGTAGGATTAGGTTGTGAGTTGGGCAGAGGTGCACCTCTGGCGAACTTTCAGTACAAGCACAGGCTTGTACACGATCCATAACGAGAGAATAAGGGAGGAATAAAGTAATGAAAAAAATGTTGACGTTGTTGTTGTCTGCTGGTTTGGTTGCTTCCATATTTGGTGCGGTTCCCGCTGCTGCTGCGCCTACAGTTGTTAATTCAACGATTATTGTTCCAGCGGGCACGACTTATGACGGTCAAGGCAAAACATTTGTAGCCAATCCTTCCACATTGGGTGACGGGTCTCAAGCAGAGAATCAGAAACCGGTATTTCGTCTGGAGGCAGGGGCTACGCTCAAAAATGTAAATATCGGATACCCTGCTGCCGATGGTGTTCACTGTTATGGCAACTGTAATATATCAAATGTAGTCTGGGAGGATGTGGGTGAGGATGCACTCACATTGAAGTCGGCCGGAACGGTCAACATTACCGGCGGTGCGGCGTATAAGGCCTATGATAAAGTATTCCAGATCAATGCAGCCGGAACGATTAACATCAAAAATTTCCGTGCAGATGATATCGGCAAGCTGGTACGTCAAAATGGTGGAACGACCTTCGCAGTTAACATGACGCTGGATAACTCCAATATTTCCAATGTGAAAGATGCTATTATGCGTACAGATAGCAGTGTATCTCAAGGGAAAATTACGAATACCCGCTATTCCAAAGTGCCAACCCTGTTCAAGGGATTTGCTTCAGGTAAAACCAGTCAATCCGGCAATGTCCAATATTAAACGAGAGACTCAATCGCTGGAGTTGTTAAAAATATAAGCTCCACTTAATTGGAAGTAAGCCGGAATATAACGCCAAAAAAAGAGCGTCCCAAGGTCATTGTCACACTGACTTTGAGGAACGCTCTTTGTAATGCAGATGTCACCATAGTATAGTTCTGCTGAGTAATGTTTCATTGTGGAGGCACATATTATTTCTCTCCCGGAACCTCAACGATGACTTTGCCATGCTCGGGGGCAACGGAACCGCTATCCGTGGAGCCCAACTTGTTTATGACCTCATATGAGGTTTCTTCAAGCATGCGAGAGTACTTGAATGATACGAGTGTTTGACCTGCTACGGAAGGACGAGTTCCTGCTTCAGCAACGGCTTTGGTTTTAATAAAGAACAGGTCACCGATAGTTCCTGCATTATTGCTGATGTTGGCCTGCCATCGCAGCAGTGCACTTCCATTTTTAAGAACATAATAACTGACCAGATCGTTATCCTCCACAACGAAGAAACGATCTTTTTTGCCTTTTTCAAAAATGTATTTAATGGAGGAATCCACCGGACCCAGAGGGTTGCGAATATCCAGACGTGTTTGTCCGAGTTCAGAGAAGCGTGGCAGATGAAGTGCGGCTTCGCGCGCCACAGTCAGATCAGAACTGTTATATTCTTTTACAATCGTAGCATCGGTAGTGTAAATGTAGGCTTCCTTGGCCTTCTGATTCCACTGCACCTTCGTACCAAAAGCCTCACCAATGGCACGGAGCGGAAGCATCGCTTTACCATTCACCAGAATCGGGGCGGAAGACAATGTTGCATTTTGGTCATTTTTCTTCATTGTCTTGCTATTAGGTTTAAGGACATAATTATCGCTGCCTGTGCTAATGCTGATCTCTTTTGTTTTGTTATTGTAGCCAAACGTATAGTTGCCGAGGAATTGAAGCTCAGTCAATGCCACGTACATGGTCCCCTGCCGGATGACAACTTCATATTGAGCTTGAACATTGTTAATATAAGCTGTCGGTTTAGGTTCAGTTGCCGCGGCTTCCGCCACAGTGGATGAGAGTAAGGCAGGTGCCGTACCTGCGGTAAGTATCGAAGCGGCAAGGATCATTTTCCATGTTTTGAGCTGCCAAGCAGAGTTATACATTTTCATTACTATCAATCTCCCTTCTAGTATTTCAGACGGACTACATAACCTAAATGTTTCATATTATGGAAAGTGTACAATAGATATCCCCTGTTCATATACCCCAAATGAAGCATGGTGATACTTCTGGGGATTGCCACAAATACCCATCTGATGTACATTAGAAGCAATGAAATAAGTGAACCGGGAGCTCAATGAAGTTGGGCTGAGAGAGTGGCCTTGTGCCGCTGACCGTACATCTGATCTGGGTAATGCCAGCGTAGAGAACATGGATTTGCAATATGTAAGGGTGAAGTGTAGGAATGAACGTGGATGAACTACAGACCTTTTTGAACTGTGGTGGTGTATCTGCCATGGCGGAGAGGGATGGTTGATATTCCGTATTTTCGACATCCACCCAATACATCATTGTGAGGATTGTATACTGCGTGTTAGGCCTGCCCGGAACCGGGGAGGCTTTTTTTGTTTATTTTTAGAGGTTGTTCAACCAGTCTTTTTGAACACACACTTTTACAACCCCACAGGGGACAGAGGAAGGACGTAGAGAACATGGCAACAACAACAGGCAACAAACGATTGAAATTAACGGATATTCTGGTAACCATCGTAATCGCAGTGGTGTTTGGGGTGATTTACAAGATATGGGGACCTACGTATGACTTGATGAAACCATTCGGCGTTCATGCGGAGCAGATGATTTACGGCATGTGGTTTATGGCGGGCACGTTTGCATTTGTCATCATTCGTAAACCAGGCGTGGCTATCTTGGCCGAGGTTGCGGCTTCAACGGTAAGTGCTTTTCTGGGCAGTGAATGGGGCATGTCCACACTGGTGTATGGTCTGTTGCAAGGATTGGGAGCTGAGATCTTCTTCGCAGCATTCCTGTATCGTAAAACCAATCTGTTTGTCACTTGTCTTGCAGCCATTGGAGCCGCAGCGGCCTCGCTTTTGCTGGATTATCAGTATGGCTATATCGATTCACTCTCGGCCTGGAATTATACGTTATTCATCGGTTTCCGCTTCATCGGAAGCATCCTGATTGCAGGAGTGTTTGCTTATTATCTCGCCAAAGCTTTGGAACTGACTGGTGTAACACGTTCACTCAGACCGGTATCCAAACAGGATTATGAGGCGTTGGATTAGATGAGCGGAGAGGGGAATTCGCAGGCGGTAAGTGTGACGAATCTAAGATGCAAGTTCCCGGGAGAGAAAGCCTTGGTATTTCAAGGCTTGTCTCTTTCTGTGCGTCAAGGGGAGAAAGTGCTGCTGCTTGGACCAAGTGGCTCCGGTAAATCGACGTTATTACAAATCTTGAGCGGTCTGATACCTCGTTCGGTTGAAATTCCGATGAAATGTGATGATATTCAGGTTCCCGTCAAAGCAGGAGTGGTCTTTCAAGATCCGGATACCCAGTTCTGCATGTCCTTTACGGATGAAGAGATCGCATTTGTTCTGGAAAACCGAAGTATTCCGCGTGAAGAGATGCCTGCTCTGATTAAATATTATCTGAAACAAGTGGGGTTATCCTTGGAACAGAACCGTGTATTGATCCAGTCCATGTCTCAGGGGATGAAGCAACGTCTTGCGATTGCCTCGATGCTTGCCATGGACCCGGAGGTATTGTTTTTGGATGAACCCACGGCACTGTTAGATGATGAGGGGACTTCCCAGGTGTGGGATACCGTCAAACGGATCGCCAGTGATAAAACGATCATCATCGTTGAACACAAAATAAACGAGATTGTAGATATGGTCGACCGCATCATTGTCTTATCACCTGAAGGAAAGATTGTGGCGGATGGGCCAGCACAGCAGGTATTCACGGATGAACGGAGCAAGTTGAGGGATTATGGAATCTGGTATCCAGGCGTGTGGGAAGAGCATGAGCAGGAGAGGGTAACAAAAGAAGAAGAGGGAACTTATGGAGAGCTTCAAGCGTGTGAGAATCAGGGGATCTCAACCTTGGAAGCACAGCAGTCGTCTGGCTTATCTGATGCAACGGAGATTTTCCCCGTATCTCATGTATCATCCTTATCGCCTGTATCGTTAGCCGATCAGCCTGCACTGGACTTGCAGCAGTTCACTGGATGGCGTGGAAAAACACCTTTCATTCAGGTGGAACAGGCCAAGGTATGGCACGGAGATTGGATTGGTATTGTCGGGGCCAATGGAGCTGGCAAGAGTTCATTGTTGTTATCTCTGATGAATATTCTGAAAACAACAGGTCATTATGAGGTGCACGGTCAGCCTTCTGGCAAAACGGAACAGCTTGCAGATCAGATTGCGTTTGTCTTTCAGAACCCGGAGTTTCAATTTGTAACCAACACCGTCGCGGAAGAAGTGGAATTCTCATTGCTGGGGGGCAGGCTTACAACGGAAGAAAGACATGCCAGGACTCATCATATGCTGAATCAATTTGGACTAATCGACTTGTCCGAGCGCCACCCCTATCAATTATCGATGGGGCAGAAACGACGTTTGAGTGTGGCGTCCGCATTGGTCAGAGAGCAGCGAATTCTGTTGCTGGATGAACCTACTTTTGGACAGGATGCCCGTAATACCTTCGCCATGTTGGCACAACTGGAGCAATTGCGGCGTGAAGGAACAGCTATCGTTATGGTTACCCATGATCGTGAAATTGTAAAAAGATATTGCACCCGAATCTGGTCGGTGGATGAGGGGAGGTTAAGTGATGCAACTGTCGTTTCCTCATCGTGAAACCTGGCTTCATTCCGTTAATCCGGGGTTGAAGATGATTATTCTGACACTGATGTTTGTCATCGTTATCCTTATTCACAATCTGAATGTAATGGCCAATGTTGCGGTGGTAATGATGTTATTACTGTGCTGGACAGGCCATCCGTGGTACAGATTGATTCTGTACGCATCACCATTCATTCTGGTGTTTATCTCTACGTCTGCGGGCATGATGATGTTTGGCAAGGGAGAGACCACTTGGTATAAGTGGGGGCTGATTCACATCACCGAAGAGAGCTTCTATCGCGGTCTACACTTGGGTTTTCGCTCGCTGACTATGGCCGCGGCTGGGTTACTCTTTGGTCTTACGACCAAGCCAGTACGGCTATTTTATTCCCTGATGCAGCAGTGGAAGCTTCCTGCAAAATATGCCTATAGCTTTCTGGCCGCGATGCGCATGATCCCCATTTTGCTGGATGAATTCCAGACGCTCCGTTACGCTATTCGTATTCGTGGAACAAGGCAGCGCGGTTCGCACTGGAACGTGTATGGTACACTCAAGCGTTATGCTATTCCTCTGCTGGCACAGAGCATTCGTCGTGCACAGCGAATGGCGGTAGCGATGGAAGCGAAGGGATTCACGGATGGGGCGAGCCGAACGTATTACATTCAGATGGGCTATTCCCGAGCTGATCTGTGGTTTGTATTTTATTATATCCTCACCTTAACAGCTGCTTATTACATCGGGATTACCTTTCCTTATCATGCTACGATGGTAGATGTAAGGTAATACTGGGAGATAGAGAGAAATATATTGAGGTAAACGGTAACTTTTTCCTGCGCACAACGTCTATATGGAAATAACTTCTAATGGATGGGGATGAACGAGAGTGAAGACGGGTCCTGACTGGCAGGGAATGGGGTACAAGTGGATTACCATGACTGGATTATCAGCTGTACTGTTGACGGGATGGATGATGCTTGATTCACAAAAGGTAGTGCTTGGAGGACAAGCTTCGGTTACAACGCCCCAAGCTTTGGGAGCAAGTCCCCAAGCCTTATCAACAAAGTTGGCCTACAAACAAGGAGACTCCGTTACGCTCATGAATGATATTCCCCTGTTTCAAAACAGGAGGGACAGCAGTGTGGCTCCTGACCAAATGAAGATTGAATACTATACTACAAAAAACGAGAAGTATAGGTTGGCATCGGTTCGAGGCGAGTGGTTGCAGCTTAAGTCATCCGATCATGGAGACTTCTGGTTGCCAAGTTGGTATGCATTGAAGGAGAGCAGAAGCATGACGGAAACAGCTCCGCAAAGTCTCAAGATCCAATCGGGCAGCAAGCTGTATCTGGCTCCAGACAGTGCTACAACCTGGACTTTTGAGAAAGCGCTAACAAGTAAAGCTGTTATTGTTGCAAAGTGGAAAGGATGGTATGGCGTCTCCATTGCTCCACGAACCTGGAGTAAAGAATCCTCCACGTATCGGCCAGGACTCTTCTGGATCAAGGCAGGGGCTCTAGAGCAGAGGAAGAATGTGGCTGATGGTTGGTTCCAACAGAATATATCGCTACCGACTTCGGTTATTCGTCATTTGACGGATATTAAGCTGAACATGGCAACCACCTCCAAACAAGTGGCCGAGTGGTTAGGCGAGCCCGATTGGAGAGAGGGTTCAAGCAATCTAAATGATACGGGGTATGCAATGAGTATTGGACAGACCTGGAGATATGAGCGGCAAGATGGACAATTTTTGGTCACATTCAACAAGAATGGCAAGCTGGTCAGAACTCGCTGGAATCTACCACAGCATGATCGAAATACTGTCTTTTCTGATTGGAATATCAGTCGGGCGGATGAATATGGGTTTACGACAAAAATGTACGGCACAACGCTGCCGAAGACAATCCCTTGGAAACCGGTCTGGACTAACCAGGGGGATATTAACTACACTTTTTTACAAGCAGCGACGGATGATGTACTCCTGATGAAGGGGGATGACGGTGGATTTAGCGGGGGCTACTACGAAGGTTCCATATATGCCCTTGACCGTCATACGGGCCAGAAATTATGGAGGATCAATGGGGGTTTTGGAAGACAGCAGGCTGAGGTGGATACAGCACGCCAATACGTTACAATCTACAATGATTATGACCCTGACAAGAAAAAATACGTGGATCGTATTCGTCATCTGAACTTGAAGAGCGGGAAGGTCGCATGGACGTACACCCCTAAGCAAAATTTTAGACTAAATGGCATCACCGCTGCGAAAAACGTTGTGGTCGTGGATAGCCCGGTTGTTGAGAGCTCAAGCAACAGTTGGTTGACGGTACTGGATAGTGCAAACGGAAAAACATTGTGGACGCGAAAACTCGTGAAAGGTTATGAATTATTGAACAAGAGTGCAGATGACCCTTATGTGTTGTATTGGGAAAAGAATAAGCTGACTGCAGCCGATCCGCAATCAGGGCGAACCGTATGGAGCTTGAAGGCCAAGCGATCTACCATAGAACAACTTGGGAATGATCCATATTTTGATGGAATTGAACGTCTGGATCCCTTTGTAACCAGGAATGCTGGAAGATGGCTATCGTTAGATAATCAGTGGCTGCTGCTTGATCTGAACACGGGGAAAAAGCTTGCCCAATTTCCTGCTCGGGTAGGACAGAGATTGGAGGAGCTGAATGATGGCATGCTGTTGATCCGTGAGAATCAAAACGGCGATCATTACGGAGAGTATGAAGATTTTACAACCACCCTGTACGATGCCAAGACAGGCCAAACACGGTGGACGCTCAATGGCAAAATTGAACGAGGACTGGTGGAAGATGATCAGTTATATGTAATTAAAAATGGTTACCCCGCGGCTTTGAATTATGATACGGGGGAGACGCGTTGGAATGCCAAAGATACGATTGCCACTCTCAGGTATCCCACGAATCAGGGGAGCTATCTGGTCATTGATGATCAGTTGCTGCTGCCCATGGATGAGAATTGGTTGGTATTGAATAAAAACAATGGAGCCTTGTTAGGTCGTGTACATGACGTGGCGATGGGAAACCCGGAGCATCGCGACCGGGATGCGAAGAACGGAACGATCAACCGGATCGGCAATGAAGTGTATGTGGGTTCGTCCAACGGACGTTTTCGCGTGTATGAAGCCAGCCGCCTTCAGGAGGCAATCTCACCTTAAAAGCTTGTCTCATCAGGGATGTTGATTTATTATAAATGAACAGGATTGCTCGCGCTCCGGTTATCGGCTGTGCGGGCTTTCTTCATGTGTTCTTGAAGAACCATGCATGATCATTCACGGGAGGACTCTCCATGATCTCATTATATGGTGTAAGCAAACGTTATAACGAGCGCGGTTCCCGTGCAGATCAGGGATTCGAAGCGTTAAGCTCGGTGTCGCTCGAAGTGGGACAAGGCGAAATTCACGGCATCATCGGTTCGAGTGGCGCAGGCAAATCCACGCTTCTGCGGATGCTCAATGGTCTGGAAAAGCCGGATGAGGGTGAGGTTGTTGTGAATGGGCAGCACCTGACCCAGATGAATGAGCGCACTTTGCGTCTGGCACGAAGGTCCATTGGCATGATCTTTCAGCACTTCAATCTGGTCAGTAATCGGACGGTGAGTGGCAATGTCTGTATGCCGCTGGAACTGGCCGGGATGTCCCGTACACAGCGAGTCGAGCGTGGACTTGAGGTGCTTAGGTTTGTTGGACTGGAAGACAAAGCGGGTCAATATCCTGCTCAGCTTAGCGGAGGACAGAAGCAACGTGTGGCGATTGCACGCGCACTCGCCAGTCGTCCGGATGTGCTTCTCTGTGATGAACCGACTTCTTCGCTTGATCCACAGACTACGAATGGCATACTGGATGTGCTACGTCATATCAATGAAACGCTGGGCGTGACCATTGTCGTCGTGACGCATGAGATGGAAGTGGCTCGTAGACTATGTCACAGGGTATCCGTCATGAAGGATGGGCGACTCGTACGAACATTGACTGAAGCGGAAGTGAGCAGTATTCCCGCTCCGCAGCCGGATCTGCTGACCTCCTTGCTTGCGGGTGATGAATATGGGATGGCAGGTTCGTCTTTGTTCCGTCAGACAGAACAGGGGGACAAGTCATGAGGTTACCTGAATCTGTACTGAAGTATCAGCATGAGATATGGCAAGCGATCGGAGAGACTTTTGTCATGGTAGGCATTTCCATTGCAGCGGCTGTTCTGATCGGGTTACCTCTGGGTACACTTCTGTACTTATTCCGGAGAGGACAACGGTATCAGAATCAAACGTTGTCTTTTGTACTCGGCAGTATCGTCAACATCATTCGTTCGTTTCCATTCTTACTGCTGGTTGTCTTCATGATTCCATTCACACGAATCGTCGTTGGAACGTCGATCGGTACACTGGCGGCAACCGTTCCACTCTCGGTCATTGCGATTGCCTACTATGCCAGACTCGTGGAACAAGCGTTGCTGGATGTACCGAAGGGCGTGGTTGAAGCTGCATCATCCATGGGGGCATCGACGATGCAGCTCGTGGTGAAATTCCTGTATGTGGAGGCAAGATCTGGCCTTGTACTGGGACTCACCACAGCTACGATTAGCTTTATCTCCTACTCGACGGTGATGGGCATTGTAGGTGGCGGCGGGGTTGGAGATTTTGCCATTCGCTACGGTTATCAGCGCTTCGAAACGGAGATCATGGTATTTACGATCATCATTATGATTATCCTGGTACAGATGATCCAATTCACAGGCAGCAGATTGTCCCGCTGGCTGGATCGCAGATCCTGAGCGTAGTGACACGGTACATGATTGAAGAAAGTGCAGTAACAAGGAAGACCAATACAGATTATATGATGAGGGGTAGACATACAATGAAAGCAAAAATGATGCTTATGTTGCTTGCAGTCATGCTTGTCGTAGCTGCTTGTGGCAAAAAAGAAGAAACACCTGCGGCTGAAGGAACGAAAGAAGATACACAAGCTGCACAAGAAGTTACGCTGAAAGTGGCCACATTGATTCCGCCAATGACAGACGTACTGGATATTGTTAAACCACTCTTGAAGGAAGATGGCGTCAATCTGGAAGTTGTTGTATTGTCGGATAACGTTCAACCGAATACAGCACTCGCGAACAAGGAAGTAGATGCAAACTTCTTCCAACACGTGCCTTACATGAATCAATATAATGAAGCAAACAATGCGAACCTGGTGCCCGTGCAGCCCATCTATAATGCCATCTACGGCGGCTACTCCAAAAAGTACAAAACGATTGAGGAATTGCCAGAAGGTGCAACGATCGCCATTGCGAACGATCCTTCCAACATTGGTCGCTCTCTTGTGATGCTGGAGCAGAACGGATTGATTAAGCTGAAAGAAGGCGTAGGTTTTAACGCTACACAGGCAGATATCACCGAGAATACGAAGAACTTCAAGTTTGAGGAAGTGGACTTGCTGATGCTTGCACGCATGATGGATGACGCTGATCTGGTAGCCATGACACCTGCTTATGCCAGTCCGCTCGGTCTTACACCGAAAAAGGATGCACTGTTAACCGAGAAGGATGATTCCCATTTTGCCATCACTCTGGTTGCCCGTGAAGATAATAAGGACTCCGAAGCGATCCAGAAGCTGGCTAAACGTATGGCGGGCCCGGAGGTCAAAGCCTTCTTCGAAGAGAAATATGCAGATATCGCTATCCCGGCATTTAAATAGAGAATACGTGAGAACAACGTGAATAGTCTTAAGATCTAAGCGATAACGCTTGGATCTTTTTTTGTCCTCACGTGCTTATTAACAAGTATTTAGAAAGTTAACAATTAGGTCATATCCCCGGAACATTTTATTTAATAGTTTTTTTGTATAATTTGTTTGAAAATAGTTCTTTAGGATTATAAATTAAGAGATTTTATTGTCTTTTTGAGCGTGAAAAATGTCTTTTACAAAAATGGAGACCTAGTTTTTAGAAAGATGGTTTACACTCTATGAGAGCTATATAAAAGCTATATAAGATGTATTAATCATTTACACGAAAACGGAGAGGACAGAAAAAACTGAAAAAGCGAAGCGGTCGCCTAAAAGCTTTCTGAAAGAAAGCTGCATCGGAAGCATAAGCTATCACCGGATTTCCCTAAAAAAGGGGAATTAAAAAAATCTGGGGGATAACAGCGATTGGAAGGTTGTAAAATTAATCTGGAAGAGGTAGAGAAATTTGTCCCAAAACAATAGCAAACCGACCTGGTTCAACAAGATACATAAGAGCTTTAAGACAAAGCTGGTGGTGTCCTTTATTGCTTTCCTGGCCATTCCTTCGTTAAGTATTGGAATCTTATCGTATAACAGTGCCAAAGGTGAAGTAGAGAAGCAAATTTTACATAGTGCGATGGAAAACGTGAACCTTGCCAGTGCGACGATTGATCTCTCAATCAATGCCAAACGGAATCATATTGAATACTATGCGAAAACACTTGCAGAGCAATTAAGACAGGAAGATGCCGAGGTTCGGGTTGTGAACGAATTGAAGGGGTATGCTGCGCAGAACACAGACATCATCACCATAGGTGTGGGCACAGAGGCAGGTGTGTATCTCATGTCCTCTGATGCGGAGATGCCTGAAGATTATGATCCGCGAACCAGACCATGGTACACGGAAGCCATGGGAACTCCACAGCATGTGATTGTTACAAATCCCTATATATCTGCTGAGACAAAAGAGATCACCATTACGATTGCAAAGGCATTGGAAGACCAATCCGGTGTGGTCCAGCTGGATCTCGATCTGTCGGACATTAGCCAATTGGTTAGCGGAATTAAAGTTGGAGAGCAAGGGCATCTGATTCTGCTGGATGCCAGTGAAAAGTATATCTATCATCCGACAATGCAACCTGGAACAGATGCAACAGAAGATTTTTGGACACAAGTGTATACGAACGAATCCGGTAACTTTAGATATACCTTTGATCAGATGGATAAGGTCATGTATTACGCTACGAATGCATCCACGGGATGGAAGGTCGCTGGCACCATGTTCTCCTCTGAAGTAGAGGATGCTGCTGCGCCCATTTTGAATCGAACGATTATGGTAATTGTTTCTTTTCTCGTCATCGGAATTATGATCATCTGGCTGGTGATGCGATCGATTGTTAAACCGATTCGTCAGTTGAAGGTTCAGGCGATTCAGGTGAGTGAAGGAGATCTAACCCAGACGATTACAAGTACAAGTAATGATGAGATTGATGAACTGAGTGAAGCATTTGGCAAAATGCAGAGCAACCTGCGTGTATTAATCCAAAATGTGGAGAACAGCGCCAATCAGGTCGTCATCTCATCGGATGAAATGACTCAGAGTGCGGAATCAACCAGTGCAGCCAGTGAGCAAGTAGCACGAGCTATTCAGGAAATTGCGAGTGGCGCAGAGAAACAGACCCAGGGAATTGAACATAACCATCAGGCCATGAATGAAATCACGATTGGCATTACAAGGATCGCCGAACGTTCCATACATGTTGCTGATTTGGCTAAACATACAACCGTACAAGCGGAAGAAGGCGGCAACACCGTCAAACAGACGGTGAGTCAGATGCAATCGATTCAAGAGACGGTAGAACAGACAAATCAATTGATTCAGGCGTTATATGAACGATCACACCAAATTTCAGCGATCACGGAGTTAATCGGAAACATCGCCAAACAGACAAACCTGCTCGCACTGAACGCATCCATCGAAGCTGCTCGTGCAGGTACACATGGCAATGGATTCGCCGTTGTAGCAACAGAGGTTCGCAAGTTGGCAGAGCAATCCGGGCAGTCTGTCAATGAAATTACCGTGCTGACTACGGCGGTACAGGAAGATATGGCTGCTTCCGTTCGCATGATGGAGAAGGTAACTTCAGAGGTGGGAGAGGGCATGGAGATCTCTACAGAAGCGATTCGAAAGTTTGAACGCATTCTGGATAGCATGCGTGAAACGACACCTCAGATTGAAGAGATTGCAGCTACGTCACAAGAGATTACAGCAGGTGTACAGGAAGTATCTGCTGTATCCAATGAGTTGGCTGGCATTGCGTCAGGCAACGCTGCAACTTCCGAAGAAGTGGCCGCTTCCTCAGAGGAGCAGCTGGCAGCGATGGAGCAGATTTCTGCCTCTGCTCGTGGCTTGTCTACCATGGCGGAAGAGCTGCAGCACCTGATTAGACAGTTTAAGTATTAATCGGGATCGTAGATACGAATATCACACAGGGACAGCATCACATGATGTTTCATCAGAGGGAGTGGACAGCCATGCAACCAGAACTCAAAGCCTTCTTGCTGCTAACGGATGCGGTCATGATTACAGATGAGGAGGGTGTGATTCTAGATGTGAATTCCGTTTATGTAACCAAAACAGGATTCTCACGGGAAAGCACCATAGGTCAGCCTGCCCGATTGCTAATGGATACGCACTGGAGAGGAAATCAGACCTGGTCCGGCGTAGCCAAACTGATGAAGGTAGATCAGGAATTTTGGGAAGCTCAAGTTACGATTACATCGGTTTATTTGAACGATTCTCTCTTTTATATCAGTATTTTTAATGATGAATTTTCATGAAAAAAAATCGTTGTTTTGTGATAAGGGTATGTTAGCTGAAAGTGGGAATTATTTTCAAAAAAAAGGTCAATATCGTCAATTGAATAAGGGAGCCTGGCATACTATGATTTGTGTACCGGGGGACTGCGAACGTGAATCTGGCAACATTCATTGAATGCATGAAATCCTGAAGTCGTAATGTGGACGGTGACCATTTGCTACGCGATCTTGTGTTAAATTTCACGCTAATTCTGATCTTTGTTTTCCTGACTCATCACTATCTGAACCAAACCAATGCTACCCGTTCCACATCCATCACGACTCGGATCATTATTGGTATTACACTGAGCATGTTGGGTACGGCGCTCTATTATTTCTCTATTGTGCTTGAGGATGGAACATTGTTGAATTTCCGGGCCAGTGTATATCTGCTCGCCGCTTATTTTGGTGGAACTGGCTCTGCCTTTGTTACTTTTGCATTCATGTGGATTTTTCGCATTAATATGGGGCGTAATCCTTTGTTGGAGAACTGGCAGTATGCGTTGGCAGAGTTGTTATTTGTTGTAGCCGTATGCCTGATCTTTCAGTATGTTAGGGGATTTATGCAAAAGTGGTTGTCTGGAGCGTTGCTGCTGATAACTGTGTATGAGTTTTTCGTACTAAAGATATATTCTCCTTCTCTGCTAATGTTGGGACAGATTCTCCTTTTCCAAGGTATCTGCATGCTCTTCGTTATATTATTCCTGTACTATCTGAACCAAAATCATCGATATAGGAGATTGGTCATTCAAAGGGATCAGGAAATGCTGGAGATGCTTCGGATGCAGCCGGGTTTTACGTTTAAAATTCATAAACAGAATGGGAAATTCGAGTACCTTCTGCTTGAAGGGGAGATGCTCTCCCGACTGGGCTTGGATATGAATAGTCTGAAGCAAGACTACAAGCTGGGTACATTGAACATTTTACCTCAGGAAAAGGTAGAATTTCTGCGAAAGCAGTTTAACCGGGCCTGGGAAGGGGAATCTTTTTTTTACGAGATTGAGCATGAAGGGTTCTATTCCCTGGTGAAAATTCGCCCTCTTCGAGAAGAGGGGGTTGTGAAATATGTCGTGGGATATGGACTCGATATCACGGAACACAGAGCGGTTAAACGAAGGATTCAAGAAAGTGAAGAGCGATATCGAACACTTGAGCGCGTGTCGGCAGACTGGTTCGTCGGTATGGACAGCAACAGGTGTATTGTGTCGGTTAATCAGAAATTTCTGGATGTGCTCGGTCTCAGCAGGCAGGAAGTGCTTGGTCGTCAGCTTGAAGAATTATTGTTCATTGAGCAGTTGGATAACTGGTTGTTCATTTTCCAAAAAGCCTTGCATCACAATATAGCCCAGGATACGGAATTGAGTTTCATCATTGGAGAAGCTCATGAGCAGCATGTTCGGGTTCACCTGTATCCTGTCAAAGGACTAAACTCAAGTGAGAAAATTAAGGCAGTCATTCGTGACATTTCGGATCACTATAGACGTGTTAAGGCTGACAAAGCAAGTCAGGCGAAGAGTGAGTTTCTCGCATTCATGAGCCACGAGATTCGTACCCCACTGAGCGGCATTATCAGCTTTTCGTTGTTGCTTCAACGAACAGATCTATCTCCACAACAGAAGGATTATTTGAGTAAAATTAATGCGTCCTCCCAGACCTTGCTTGCCCTCGTAAATGATATTCTTGATTTTTCGAAAATTGAGGCAGGCAAGCTGATTTTGGAGAAGATTTCTTTTTCACCGGAGGATGTGATCAAACGTGTGGCAGATCAGGTCGGTGTGGCCATCGGGCACAAAGATATCGAAGTGATCTTTACAACCGATCCCGATCTGCCGTTAACGGTGATTGGTGATCCCTTCCGACTTGAACAGGTGTTATTGAATCTGCTGAGCAATGCGATTAAATTTACGGAGCATGGATATGTGACGTTGCAGGCAGAGGTGCTTTCATTGGAGGCGGAGCAAGTTCAGGTCCGTTTTGAGGTAGAGGACACGGGAATCGGAATCTCACCCGAACAATTGGAACGGCTTTTTGTCCCGTTTACTCAAGCGGAACCTTCAACGTATCGAACATATGGTGGTTCTGGTCTTGGACTGGTCATCTGTTACCTTCTGGTGACCTCCTTGGGAGGAAGTTTGCAGGTGGATAGTGTTCTGGGAGAGTACAGTCTGTTCTCATTCGACTTGATATTTGAACTGACAGAATCGGAAGAAGAAAGTTCCTTTCTGCAAACATACCCTCTTCTATATTACGCGGATGATGTGGTGATCGTTGAGGAAGATGAACGAATGGGTGCGAATTTGAAGCAGATCCTCCACTCATTCGGGATGAAGCCGAAGCTGTATCCTTCGTTGAACCATATGATGGAAAGTGATTGGTGTATACCAAAGGCAGAGGGGATAAGTTCAATATTATTGATGATAAATATGGATGCAGCACACGCACACCATCGTTTACCTTGGAACAACCTGATGAAGCGATTGAATCGAACCAAATTTCAGATGGTGGGTTATACCCATGCCTTTAGTGAAAATGCCCTGTGGAGTGAGGAGAGATCCTTTCGCCCGGATCTCATGATGATCAAACCGATTACACGTCTGGGATTGTTCGAAGTGTTACTTGCACTTCAGGGTGAAGGTCCATTGGAGGACAAGCGGATGAGCGAAGGCGACGAGTTCCATTCGCGTAACCTGAAAGGCCACATTCTGATAGCTGAAGATCATGAAATCAATCAATTGGCCATTCGGGCTATGCTGGAGCATATCGGATTCAAGGTGACGCTAGCAGACAGTGGCACAGAGGTTTTGGAGAAATTGCACGAACAAACATGGGAACTGATTCTGATGGATCTCTTAATGCCAGATATGAATGGTATTGATGCAGCAAGGCACATTCGCAAGATGAGGAAATATGACCGTACACCCATTATCGCGCTTACAGCGAATGCTTTAAAAAGGGACGATGAGTTATATCTTGAAGCGGGCATGAATGCAATCCTGACTAAGCCCATACAGGAACAACAGATCGAAGATATGTTGGACACATGGATTGATCTAAAAGGCATAAGAGAGATCAATGGAATCGATTCAGATAAGGCCATTAGACAGATGGACGGCAAGCCGCATATTCTGCAATATGCGCTTACGAAATTCAGGACGGAGTATGGTTCGTTTCAGCAAAAGCTGGCGGCACAGCTTCAGCAACAGCAGATTACTGAAGTAATCCGTAATGTTCATTCTCTTCGAGGCGTAGCTGCGAATCTGCATGCAGTGGACCTGATGTGTACGGTTCTCCAGCTGGAGTTGCTCTTATCCGATCCGTTACTCGAAGAAAAGGCACTAAACTCGGTATTAGAGAAGGTGCAACAGGAAATTGATAAAATTACCGGGTCTCTGCCATGGTGACCTTAATAAAGTTATATTATTTTAAGGAGTAAACTTATATCCGACCCCCCAGATGGTTTGAATGTATTGGGGGTTTTTCGGATTGTTCTCGATTTTTTTGCGAAGCTTGGTAATGTGCACATCGATGGTGCGATCATTAATGCCGGCATCAATACCACGAATGGCTTCAATCAGGGCATACCGGCTGTAGACCTTGCCAGGATTGAGGATAAACAGCTTCATGATCTCAAATTCGGAAAATGTCATCTCCACTCGCTGGTTATTTAACAGAACGGTTCTTCGCGCCAGATCGAGAGATATTCCAGTTTCCTGTTCAGTGACAATAGAGCTGTTCAATATGGCGTAACGACGCAATACAGCCTCAATACGTGCTTTCAGTTCCTGCATGCTGAAAGGTTTACATACATAGTCATCAGCCCCATCTGTTAATGATCGAATACGTTCGGATACTTCGGTTAACGAAGAGATGACAATGATGGGGATTGCCGTATGTTGGCGCATGAGAGAACAAGGATTCTTATTACCCGAATCAGGGAGCAGCAAGTCAAGAAGCAGGATATCAGGCCGCGCTTGAAGCTGTAGAAGACCATCTCTTGCGTTATCGACACGGGTAACATCATACCCTTCACCTTGTAAATACAAGGATAATGTATCGCCTAACATGTTGTCGTCCTCTATGATAAGCACTTTCGTCATGATATTCCTTTCTGAACCCCCTTCTTGTAGAAGGATTAAGATCCATGGATTAACTTAATATACCTGATATTTAAAACAGGCTGCATGAGGATGTCAAGACTCTAACATGACTCCAAGAAGGTGAGAGAATCTGGTTTATTGCTCGCCCAAATGTGGATGAGCTTCACGCTCGATCAGGCGCATCAGTTTGCGCTCGGTGGCTGTCTCTGGTGCAGGGGTGTAGACACTGCAACGCAGATCGGAACTACCCTGAACCTGCAACGAAGTCAGGTCAAACAACATTTTGCCTGCTTTGGAGTGCCTGAATTCGATTAATACGTCCGGGGCACTGCTGACGCTGCTTTGTTTCCAAAGGGTGTGAAAATCGTGATGTCTGTTCATCATGTCGTCCAAAAATAAATTATACCATTCATCATCAACATACTGACCATAATAAGCACGAAAGATTGCCAGAAATCCGCTAACAAAATCCTCCCAGTTCACCGCGAGCCTGCGAAACTCCTTTCGATCAAATAACAGACTGATCATATTCCGCTGTTCGGGGGCAATCTGTTCAAAATCCATAAAAACATGCCGGGCTGCATCATTCCAGCCAACAATGTAACAACGCCGATCCGAGATCACGGTAGGGCAGTGATGAAGTTCTTGCAAAATTTTCTGCAAGGAGGGGTGAAGTTGAACAGGTTCTTCTTCCAGTGTCGGCAGTTCGGAGTGATGTTCCATGGCAAGTGAAAACAGATATTTTCGCTCATCCGCAGTAAGTCTTAGTGCTGAAGCGATGTTATCCAAAACCGAGTGGGATACCTGAATATCCCGACCTTGTTCAAGCCAGGTATACCATGTTGTACTTACACCTGCCAGTTGGGAAACCTCTTCTCTCCTCAAACCAGGCGTTCTGCGCCGGCTTCCAGTGGGTAAACCGACAGATTCGGGAGAAATTTTGGAACGCTGTGTTTTTAGAAAAGTAGACAATGCCTGTAACCTGACATCGTAGTTCAATCCATCACCTTCCGTCCTCGTTATCATGGTAGTCATTATACTATTATAATTGACAACTTGTAATAGGATATTCAAAAGTGCACTATTAGTGGCATAGCGTAAGAATGAAGGAAGATAACAGCGCTGAAGGAGGATGGATATGGAACGAGTCGTCATTACAGGTATGGGAGTCATCTCTCCTTTGGGAAATGATGTACATACATTCTGGAATGGATTAATTGAGGGTAGATCAGGAATATCAACAATAGAACATTTTGATACAGCTTCCTATAAAACCAGAATCGCTGGTGTTGTCCGTGATTTTGATGGTGAAGAGCAATTTGGACGCAAGGAAGCAAGGCGTATGGACCGCTTCGTTCAATTCGCTGTTGCTGCTGCGGACCAGGCAGTATCCCAATCGGGTCTTGTGATGGACGAACTGGATCGCGAACGGGTAGGTGTATATATTGGTTCAGGAATAGGCGGAATTCAGACATTGATGGAACAAGGCAAGGTCCTGTCTGATCGGGGACCTGCAAGAGTCAGTCCAACACTCGTACCTATGATGATATCCAATATGGCTGCAGCTATGGTTAGTATGAGGTTTGGTTGCTGGGGGCCGACATTGTCACCAGTAACCGCTTGTTCCATTGGCAATACAGCCATTGGAGAGGCTTTCCGTCTTATTCGTCATGGTGGAGCCGATGTCATTATTGCTGGCGGGACAGAAGCCGCTGTAACTGAAGTGTCACTGGCAAGCTTCGGTAATGCGACAGCGTTGTCAACAAGAAATGAAGCGTTCCATGCAGCAAGCCGTCCATTTGATGCGGGGAGAGACGGTTTTGTCATGGCGGAGGGCGCTGGGATACTGGTTGTTGAGTCACTATCTCATGCACTGGAACGAGGGGCAAATATTCTTGCCGAAGTAATTGGATATGGTGCCAGTTCAGATGCATATCATATGGTAGCAACCCACCCGGAAGGACGGGGGGCATATCTGGCAATGAAAGCAGCGCTTAAAGAAGCTCAGATTGAACCTGAAGACATCGATGTAATTAATGCTCATGCCACCAGTACGGAGGCGGGCGATCTCTCTGAGACGAGAGCGATTAAGCAACTTTTCGGGGAAGCTGCCTATGATATTCCGGTCACAGCGAATAAGTCCATGACAGGACATATGCTTGGTGCAGCTGGTGGTGCGGAGGCGATCTCACTTATTCAAAGCCTGCGTCATGGCATCATTCCTCCAACCATCAATCAGGAGCAGAGTGACCCTGAATGTGATCTGGACTATGTACCCAATGAGGCAAGAAGAGCAGATTTGCGGATTGGAATGTCCAATTCCTTTGGTTTTGGCGGTCATAATGCGGTGATTGTTCTTCAAAAATATTCTTCTTAAGCTAAAAGAACAGCTGAAATAACCAAAGGAACAGCGCAGCCTGGTGAGGCCACGCTGTTCCTTTGGTTATATGCGAATCATTCGTATCACGGAACCCTATTAACAGGCAAGTGTTTGCATGCCTTACGAAGAGAGAGGTGTTGATTCCGCTAAGCCTTTGCTGCCCCGACTCAACCAGCTTACACGCCAGCGGGATTGCATGAAGAGAACAAGGAACAGGGAAGCTGCAGCAATCAGGCTAAGAATGACGAAGCCTGGAGTGTAGGATTGGTAGCTGCTATACAGTTGACCGAGAATCAGCGGCAGTGCGTATCCGCCCAACCCGCCAGCCGCGCCTACAATGCCTGTCATCAGGCCAATCTCGTTACCGAAGCGTTGCGGAACCAGTTGGAACACGGATCCATTTCCAGCTCCCAAACACATCATACCGAGGAACAGCATGACCACTACAACAGGAAGTGGTGGCATGAAGGATACTCCAATCAACATGACGCAGGCTCCTGTATAAAGGAAAGTCAGCATGCGGGTTCCACCAATTTTGTCTGCCAGATAACCCCCTACAGGCCGGAAGAAGCTGCCTGCAATGACACAGAAGGTGGTAATATCTGCGGCTCGAACAGGTGAAAGTCCATACTGGGTGTTGAAGAAGATGGTTAGATAGTTACATAATCCAACGAAGCCGCCAAAGGTTACACAATAGAAGGCACAGAACACCCAAGCATCTTTTTGTTTAAGCAGACTTCCATATTGGGACAATTTTTTGGGCTCAGGCCGGTTAGGACTATTCTTGGCAAAGAGAGAAAAGAGAATAAATACGAGAGCAATCGGGATAATAGCAAGTCCGAACACAACTTCCCAGCTGCCAAAATGCGTAGCCAAGCGATTGGCAAACAACGTCGCGAGTACGGTTCCGCTGTTACCCGCCCCGGCGATACCCATGGCAAGACCCTGGTGCTCTTTGCCATACCATTGGCCCGCCAGCGGCAACGCAGCAGCAAAGGAGGCACCAGCCACACCCAGCAAGAGTGCCACCACGTAAAGCTGGCTTAAGGAGTCAACCCATAACCAGCCGAGTAATAAGGGAACCAGAGTGACGAGCATCCCGATCTGTGCGGTTAGTTTCGGACCGATATAATCAGACATGAAGCCGAGTACAAGTCGCAGGATGGAGCCGCCAAGAATAGGCAATGCGACCAGATTGGCCTTTTCCAATGGAGTCATCGGATAGTCCAATGCGATGACAACTGCGAGTGGACCCAGCATCCCCCATATCATAAAACTGATGTCAAAATACATAAACGCCCCGAACAGAGTGGGCTTATGCCCGCTTTTCCAAAAACTTTTGCTCTCCATCATCCATCATCGCTCCTCATCCAATTAAGATCTTCGTAATTTGTCTATGTGCTTGTTGAGGCAGAAAAAGGCCGCAATTCGTCCAGATCAGAACGATTTGCGGCCCCGTTGCCGACAGGCGGTACACGTCATTGTGTTCCCGCATCTGAGTTGATCACAGCACTGTGATTTTGATTCAAATTATAAGCAAGAGAAAATGGTCATGTCAACAAAAATTACACGTAATTTTAATTAATTCTTTTTTTGATCGTGTTTCGTGGTTTTGATGTTAATTATATTGACATTGTATTTGGATTCCCTTAATCTGAATCTAATATGAATCCACACAATGGCGTGTGGATTCCGGAGGCAACGGTGCCCTTTTCCGAATGATGGAGAAGGGATTTTTCTGTTTATTTTCAGGTGAAAGAGATAGGGGGCAGCCCATGAGCAGAAGCAAACTGGTGATTATCGGGAATGGCATGGCAGGAATGAAGTGTGTTGAAGAGATCATCGCACTGGAGCCTGATACGTATGAGATTGTAATCTACGGCAATGAACCCCGTCCCAATTACAATCGGATCATGTTATCAAAAGTATTGCAGGGGGAGCATTCGCTACAGGATATCATAATCAATGACTGGGGCTGGTATGCCGAGCATCAAATCCGGCTATGCACAGGTGAGACGGTACACCGAATTGATACCCGAGGGAAATATATAGAGACTGAATCCGGCCTAAGAGAAACATATGATGTCTTGATTCTGGCGACAGGGTCTTCACCGTTTATTCCACCGATTCCAGGAGTGGATAAAGAACGGGTCATGTCCTTCCGAACCATTGATGATTGTATGCGTATGTCCGACTATTCCAGAGAATTTCGCAAGGCCGCCGTTATTGGGGGTGGATTGCTTGGACTGGAGGCAGCACGTGGGTTGCTGCATCTGGGGATGGAAGCTGTGGTGATTCATAATGCACCTTACATTATGAACCGACAGTTGGATCAAAAAGCAGCTGCGATGCTTCAGAAGCAGCTTGAAGACCAGGGTATGTCCTTTCTTTTGTCCAAAAACACGCAGAAAATTACCGGACGATCACAGGCGCAGGGGTTGCTGTTCACAGATGGTTCCAAGCTTGAAGCTCAGGTTATCATTGTCGCTGTAGGCATTCGGCCAAATGTGGATCTCGCCAGACGAAGTGGAATTGCTACAAATCGGGCAATTGTGGTAGATGACTATATGCGCACCAATGTACCGGATATATATGCAGTTGGGGAATGTGCCGAACATCGGGGAATCAGTTATGGTCTGGTGGCCCCCTTATACGAACAGGGGAAGGTGCTTGCACGTACGCTCTGTGGACGGGAAACGCATGAATACAAAGGATCGATTCCCTACTCACAGTTGAAGGTATCGGGAGTTGATGTTTTCTCAGCCGGCGAGATTAGTGGTGAAGGTGTACAGACCGCAATTCAACATCTGGATGGCATTCAAGGCACATACAAAAAGGTACTGATGCAGGCTGGAAAAGTGCGAGGAGCCATCTTATTTGGAGATACAACCGAAGGAACGTCGTTGCTTGGACTTGTGCAACGAGGTGCGGACGTTGCGGAATTGGCTGCGCGTGAAGGGGCACCGGACCCGGCTGAGATGGCTGCTGCCGCATTATCGGCTCAGGAGACGGTGTGTGCCTGCAACAATGTGACCAAGGCTGCCATTATGAAGGCAATTCAGGAACAGGGACTGGAAACGGCAGATCAGGTGAAGGAGCAGACCAAGGCATCGGGTTCATGTGGTGGCTGTCGCCCGATGGTGGCTGCACTGCTGAAACATACGCATAACCTGAAAAATAACGGGGGTACTGGAGTGGTAGCCACAGCAGATAAACCTGTTCCAATGCCTGTATGCAGTTGTACGGCGCTTGGGCATGCAGAACTGAAGGAAATGCTGGCTGACATCGTTGTTCCGAAGACAGATCTACCTTTGATCTTGCAGAAGCTGGGTTGGGGTTCGAAGCTTGGCTGCGCGGTATGTCGTCCAGTGATCCACTATTACTTGCAGGTATTCGGTGGAACGATAGCTGCTCCAGAGATCGAAGGTCACTCCGAGGTTCAGGTGCGCTGGGATAATTATATCCCGTCGTCATCCTATGCCAGAGATGTGAGTAGGTTGGCTGCACAGCTTCGTGCCAGTTGGATCGGTGCAGTGATGCCGTCATCCGTGAATATAGGGGTTGCACCAGGGCCGGGGTCATTAGTGAGCGTACTGGTTCAGGATATTGGTTTGCTGGCTTCACCAGCTGGATGGGAGATCTATGCAGGTGGTCATGCAGAGCATCCGGTGAAGGAAGGTGAGTTGCTTGGGGTGGCCGAGACAGAGATGCAAGCGGCTATGCTTGCATCAGCCTGCCTTCAATGGTATCGCCAAACCGCTTGGTATGATGAGCCTTTATGGGCATGGACCGAGCGAATGGGATTCATGACGATCCGGGAAACGCTGCTGGATGACCAACTACAGAAGGAACTTGTTGCGATTCATCATCATGAGCGGGATGCGGCTTCAGCATCCCCAATGAAGCAATCTCCTGAATCTTCCGCGGTGCAGGGCACCGTCTGAAACGGATCAGTATTACAGCTGAAAGGCAGGGATGGGAAAATGGAATTATCGATAACTTCGGAAATGGCGGTATCCAAGCTGTATGTAAAAGAAACACAGTGTCCATATTGCAGTGTGCAATGCAAGATGACAGTTGAAGAGCTGGCCGCACCTGTTGCAGGTCAGAGCCGAGCGGAATATACGGTCCAAGGCGTTCCGAATGAAGCTTCTCAGGGCAGGCTGTGTGTGAAGGGTATGAATGCTCATCAGCATGCGCTCAGTGGTCAACGATTAATGCATCCGCTGATTCGTCGCAATGGTGAGCTTGAACCCTGTTCCTGGGAGGAGGCTGTTCAGACTATCGCACAGCGGTTTCAGAACTTGAAAGATTCATACGGAGCAGATACGGTTGGAGTATACGGAGGCGGATCTTTAACAAATGAGACAGCCTATCTGCTCGGCAAGTTCGCCAGGGTAGTTTTGGGGACGAAATATATCGACTATAATGGACGATTCTGTATGTCAGCTGCCGCCTCGGCCGGAAGTAAAGTATTTGGAATGGACCGAGGACTAACGTTCCGCCTGTCCGATATACCGAAAGCGGGCTGTATTATACTTGCCGGAACCAATATCGCAGAATGCCAACCTACACTCTTGCCGTACTTTAATCAGGCGAAGGAGAATGGGGCCTTTCTCATCGTTATCGATCCCCGTAAGACGGCAACCGCTGCGATTGCCGATCTTCACTTGCAGGTAAAGCCCGGAACGGATGCCTTGTTGGCGGATACCATGTTAAAAATATTGATCGATGCCGGATTGGTGGATCCTCATTTTATAGGAGAACGAACGCATGGATACGAGCAATTGATACAAGGGTTGGCTGATCTCCAACTCGAACAGTCGGCACTAGCATGTGGAGTCGATCTGGCCCTGATTCGTCAGGCTGCACTGGCCTATGGTGAGGCAGAGACAGGCATGATCATGACAGCACGTGGCGTTGAGCAACAGACGGATGGACATATGGCTGTCAGACACTTTCTCAACCTGGTGTTAGCGACTGGCAAAATTGGCCGAGAAGGCTGTGGATATGGTGCGATCACAGGTCAGGGAAACGGGCAGGGTGGACGGGAGCATGGGCAGAAGGCTGACCAGCTGCCGGGCTATCGATCGATTGAAAATGAAGCTGATCGTGCCTATGTGGCATCGATCTGGGGCGTGGACCCTGCAAGTTTACCGGGTAAAGGAGTCTCGGCCTACGAGATGATGGAGAAAGTTCATGACCAGGAGATTCGGGCTTTGCTTGTGATGGGCTCCAATCCGGTTGTATCCAATCCTAATGTGCGTTTGGTGGAAGAAGGTTTGCGTAAGCTGGATTTTCTAATCGTGGCAGATATGTTTCTGTCCGAGACTGCACGAATGGCGGATCTGGTTCTTCCGGTTACCTCTTATATGGAGAATGAAGGTACACTGACCAATCTGGAGGGGCGTGTTCTGCTCCGTGAACAGGGGCGGCCTGCGCCGGGCGAAACGCTCAATGATTGGGAGATATTATGCCGGATTGCCGCGCAATTGGGTAAAGTTTCTTACTTTGAATATGAAACTGCTGAGGATATCTTTAATGAGCTTCGGTTGGCGAGCCGTGGTGGAGTGGCTGATTACTATGGCATTACCTATGAGCGTTTGCGTAACGAGAAAGGGGTATACTGGCCGTGTTCTTCCCTTGAAGAGCAAGGAGAAGGCCTGTTATTCGGTGATCGATTCGCACATCCCGATGGCAAAGCGGCATTCACATGTGAGTCAAGCCTGGGATGGAATGATATATCACCGGAATTCCCCTTAATTCTTACCAACGGACGTGTGCTCCCTCATTATCTTACAGGGGTGCAGACGCATCGCAGTCCGGCACTTGCAGCTCGTGAATTGGAGAACTTCGTTGAGCTTCATCCGGTTACCGCTGCCCGTCATCGTATTCACGATGGAGAGTGGGTAGAGATACAATCGGAGTACGGAAGTTTCACGGTTCGTTCGCGCATCAAGGATTCCATTCGGGAGGATACCTTGTTTGTGCCGATGCATTGGGGTGGTGTTCAAAATGTGAATCGGGCAACCCGACCGGAACTGGACCCGTTCTGCCGTATGCCCGGATTCAAGACGGCGGCAGTAACCATTCGACCATTGCGATTAGCCAAATAATCCATACAGGTTTCAGCATACAGGTTTCCAGGCATCATAAGCTGCTCTAATGCTAACTTCGAGAACGGATATGTAAATGACTGGAACTTAAAAGCAGAATAAAGCGTTAAGAATATATACTGACTAAATAAGAGGTGGTCAAACCTTTGAAAAAGAAAACATTGGTTTCACTACTCACCCTACCACTGGTAGCTGCATCTGTATGTGGCTACATGTACTTGAACAAGCCGTCTATAGTTAGTGCTCAAAGCGATGTTGAAGCAGCAGCACTTAAGGCGACCCAGGGTAAGGTGGATTATATTAAGGAATCGTTTGAAGACGGATCATATATCGTTCGCTATCGGGACCGTGTGAATTTGACAGAAGTCACTGAGGAATACCGTGATAACCAGCTTCATTACAAAATGATTATTGAAGATGGTGGTAAGAAAATCACTTCGTATGGTCGAGATTTTGAGACGGGAAAATTGGTTGGGAACACTTGGACCATGCCGGACAACATAGCTGCTGAAAATGAGAAGTTGCTACAGAACTCGCTGTTGGAAAATGCTAAAGAAGAATTACAAGGTCAGGATTGGACCGTACTGGAAACTGCGGGAACACACTCCCGTTCTGCTACAGAGCGTAACGAGCAAAAGGCTGTTTCTGAAGACGCACTCCACAAGGAAGTGGTGACCATTGATGTAAATACGGGTTTACCGACGCAACGTGTGATTTATCAGAAAGACAAAAACGGTGAAATTGTAACCAGACCAACCAAGACCGAAGAGTACAAGCATTTGGATTCTATCCCGATGAAGATCCAGAGCTTTGCTCCGGAAGAATCGATTGAGATTAGAGAAATACCGGCGCCGGTCATTGAAGATAAGGTGCTTGGAGGGTCCTAAGATTTTCTATTTCATCAGCAATTACAATTACAAGAAAGCCAGCCCTCATATTTGTTGAGAGCTGGCTTTTTCCTTGAATTTAGCCCTCGATCTGGAGTGTATGGCGAAGGCGCTTGATATCACTTTTAGGAGGAAGGCCATACATGCGGGCGTACTCCCGACTGAACTGGGAAGGACTCTCGTACCCAACCTGGAATGCCGCATCGGCCGCATCGGTTGAACCTGCAAGTAACATTCGCCGGGCCTCCTGCAATCGAATCTGTTTTTGATATTGCAGTGGGCTCATGGCGGTAACGGCTTTGAAATGATAATGCAATGAGGACGTACTCATGTTAATCATGGAAGCCAATTGCTCGATTCGCAGTGGATGGGCGTATTCGGAGTGAATGACTTCAATGACTTGGGCGATATGCTGTGCATGACTGTTTTGGACTGCAAACTGCCTGATGGAATGTCCGTGTTCATCCTGAATCAGGCGATATAGAATCTCACGAGTCATAAGAGGTGCAAGTGCAGGTATATCTTCAGGTGTATCCAGCAATCTGACCAATCGGATTACGGCTTCCAGAAGCGGAGGTTTGTTTGAGCTTACAAACAACCCACGACGTGTTGAGTTGTTGGATTTGGTGTGTGCGGAAGGAGAATCTTGAACAAGATCAAAAACCTGCCCCGAATCAAAATCAAGTCGTAAGCAGAGATAAGGGTGTTCTGTCGTTGCCTGTACCACTTGTCCTGAAATAGGCAAGTTTATGGAAGCGACCAGATACTGTGAAGAGTCATAGGTATAGCTCTCTTGTCCGAGAATAACCAGTTTGGAACCTTGGGCCACAATGCACAAGGCGGGTTCGTGCACGGTATGAATGGGCTCTGAAACCTGGGAAGCACGGATCAAAGCAAGCGAAGGAATTGCTGTTAGATGAATCCCGTCATCGTGGGCGAAACGACCGATTAAGCGGGCCAATTCCTGTTGCTGCTCAATAATAGCTGTACCCTGTTCCGTTTTGGATAGCATGGATTGCAGGCCCCCTTTCCTGATACTCATAACCATTTTAAAATGCGTTGGACGAATAGGCAAGAATACTGTGGGATTCTTCTATCGTACAGAGACTGATCGACTACATAATGAAATTAAGCAATTGAATCTGTTGGCAACAGAAAGGAGTGACGTGGAAATATGGCAGGTAATAGATCAGAAGACAGACCAGAATTGGAGCACCCGTATGTAGGAATGTGGGTGACGAAGGACGGGTACATCCGACATGAACTGCTTCCTTCCGGTCGTTATGACGAATCACGGGGAGATAGGCAAAGTGCGTACCAAGGTCGATATGTAGTCGAAGGAGATCATATTGAATATGTGGATGATACTGGCTTTACTGCGGATGGAGACTTTAAGGAAGGCGTGCTTTATCATGCAGGCATGGTTCTGTACAGAGAAGATGCACAATCAAATACCTAATAGGGAGAGAAGTCGATATGTTTAATGTAAAAGGGAAAGTCGTTGTAATCACGGGTGCAAGCAGCGGAATTGGGGAGGCAACAGCGCGTCTGTTAGCAGAGCAGGGAGCACATGTTGTTATTGGTGCAAGACGAGTGGATCGCCTAGAGGTGCTGGCTTCCGCCATTCGCTCGGAAGGTGGTTCAGTAGAATATCATGCCCTTGATGTTACACAGCTGGAAGACATGCAAACGATCGTAGAGCTTGCGCTCAGTCGTTATGGACGTTTGGATGTGATAGTTAATAATGCCGGGGTCATGCCACTATCAACCCTTGAAGCACTAAAAGTGGACGAGTGGAATCGTATGATTGATGTTAATATTCGGGGTGTTCTACACGGTATTGCAGCTGGGCTGCCCGTTATGAAAGAACAGGGTTTCGGGCAGTTTGTTAATATCGCTTCCATTGGAGCTTATGCCGTGACACCAACAGCCGCAGTATATTGTGCAACCAAGTACGCTGTCCGGGCGATCTCGGAGGGTCTGCGACAGGAGGTAGGCTCAGATATCCGCGTGACCCTTGTATCGCCAGGTGTGACTGAATCCGAACTTGCCGAATCCATCTCTGATCATGGAGCACGGGAGTTTATGAAAGATTATCGGAGCATATCCATTCCAGCTACGGCTATCGCTCAAAGCATACTATATGCGATCAACCAGCCGGCTGAGGTGGATGTGAATGAAATTGTGGTAAGACCCACTGCAAGCTTAGTTTAAACCTCGCTGTAAGATTCCGAAGACGCCCCTACCATATATACGGTTGGGGCGTCTTTTTGTACCTTATAAACAACTTGGTTCATATCTCAGGGTGACCAACCACTAATGCTATCAACAGTAAGATAGAAGAATTTAACATGGGGGCAATCCAGAAAGAGTGTATTAGCTGATTTTGCGTATATCTACGCAAGTAGTTCATAGTTCCGTGGTTCCACGTAAACATGAGGATTGGCTCATGAATATGGATTGAATTTTAGTTATGATGTTCATTAGGGGTACATATGTACGTATTTTTAATTTTATTTTGGGATAGATCGTCATTGTGAGTTTAGGTTATTACGCATCGTGGTATAGATATCGGGGCTTATGGAAGCTTCTTCAAATAGGGCAGGACAGAGGGGGCATGACAGTGAACATATGGATAACGGTAAAAAGTCTGGGTAAGCGCAAGCCGGTACTTGCCAAGCAAGCTGCTGAACTTCCGGAAACAACTCATACGCTAAGGCAGCTCATTGAAAATATGGTGGCTCTGCAAGTAAAAGCTCTTCAGGACAAGAAGCAACAGGCGGAATTGCTCGCCTACCTGATGCCGGATGATATTGAATCGCAGGGAGCGGCGGGGAAAGTCGGGTTTGGCGCAGTATACAATGAGGGTGTTCCTGATCTGAATGGCGCGATGGAGACAGCTATAACTGCCTATGAGGATGGATTGTACAAAGTGTTTCTCAACGATGAAGAATTGCAGGAACTGGACAAGTCAATTTTGATACAAGACGGCGACAACGTGGTGTTTATCCGATTTACAATGCTTGCCGGACGTCTGTGGTAGAGAGTGATGAAGGAGGAGAACAGGATGAATCAGGAAGATCAAGTGCAGGTGTATATGGATGAATTGCAGGAAAGAGCCAAGTCGTTAACAGGGGTACAGCTTGAGTTGGCAGGTTATGTTGTGGAGATCGCCGGGTCTACGTATTTGCGTGGAGACGAAAAGATGTTTTTGAATACAGAAAAGTTGCTTGAAAGGCTGGCTGCAGAGACACAGAAGCCATTATTCCAGCCACTATTGGATGTGCTCCAGCATCTGGCGAGTGAGTCATTGGTTGCACGATTCCGTTATATTGCAGAGCGTGCGACCCGTTTCCCATACAGTAACAACTATGAACGCAGGCCCTTCCGCACATCCGATCCGGGGCAGCATGTAGCACAGGTCATCCGTAAACTGATGGGGTTGTTCCGGATGGAAATGAATAATTTTTCTCTGGAAGAATATGTGTCACTTCGTGAGTACAAGCTGGATTATCTGCATGAGATCCGTTGGGTCCTGGCGGATTGTATCGCGTATGAACTGGATCATCAGGGCGGAGGTATGAAGCAGGCGCTGCACGATATTATATATGGTGACAATCAGAATGCACTGTTAACCCATGAAATGATAAAGGGCATATTCATGAGCGATCAGGTGGAAGCCTATCAGATGGTAGGTGAGCTGCTGGTTGCAGCACGGTTGCAGGAAGGTCTGCGCCAAAGCATTGTGGAGCGGATGGATGAAGGAACACTGGAAGCCTATATTTACATATTAAAAATCATTATCGACAACAACCTGATTCGTTTCAGTTCTGTGGTAAGAGCGCTCGCTGTCTGGACGGGGATCGGCATAGAAGCAGCCAATCAGCGAGTTGCTGCACAGCTCATTGAACAGGCTCATGAGGCGCTGGTACAACCAGAGGTACGAGAAGCCTGGCAGCAGGAAGCGAACGCGAACAAACTCTTTATCAGCCTGTGGGCGACAGCAGTCATCGAAGAGAATGATTTGAAGAGCAAGATCATCGAGATTATGGATCAAGGCCAATTATATCAGAAGATCGTTGCCCAATATGTACTGGCTAACAGCCAGAACCGAGAGCTTCGATTGGACATTGCACGTCGGTATTTGGAAGCGCAGGATACCGAGTTAATGCACTGGATTGTGACCAACTATGACGCCATGTATATGTATAACTGGAGTTTCGAGAATGGTGAGAATCAGCGTAGCGTTTACGTGTGGCCATTGCAGGCTCTTGAAGATAAGGCCTTGCGGCGTCAGGACTTTGAACGATTCAAACAGATGCTGGGTGTCATTCCAAAAGGCGGGTCAGGCGGACCATCGGGTGTACTTGAGTATGTTCACTACCGGATTGATATGGATGATGTAGTCAAAAAAATGTTATATCTGGCCGCTTATGATATGGACCCGGAATGGATCGGCGAAGTCATTGCAATCAAGGACCGCCTAAGCCCGGAACTGCGCGGAGAACTGTTATCCCAGTTTGTTCAGCATCCTGAGAATGAGGTGCAAAGACAGTTTGTGTTTGAGAGTCTGTCTGATAAAAGTATGAGTAACCGGGAGAGTGCACTCGCCAAGGCGAAGTTGCTCACGTTGACAGTTGAAGAGATGGAACAGATGGAGACACTGATGAAGCTCAAGACAGGCTCACTTCGTCAGAAGGTCATCCATGTGTTATTACTGCAACCTATAGACCAATTGAAGGTCTCACTGAAGCGACTTTTGCAGGCCAAGAGTGAGTTGCAGCGTCTGGGCGCACTCGAATTGTTGACCGAGATTGCGGCAGATCCGGAGCGGGCAGATCAGCAGGAGGCATTACAGCCATTGGCGCAGCTTATTGAGACACCAACTGCCAAGGAACAGAAACTGCTGGATAAGCTGACCGATCAGGGGAGTCGTTACACAGCCTCCAATGGATTTGGTTTATTTGATCCGAAGCGACGTGAGCCATTGCTGGATGAGATGCGTGATCTCAAGGACGTTACTCCGAAGGACATCTTCACGCTATCTCTGGATAAGACCAGACCTTTTCTGGAGGGTCTCAATGAATTGGTGCATGAACACAGGGATTATGAGTATGAAGTGGAGTACTACGCTGGCTATAAAGAAACATTGTTAGTTGGAGCGAGTCTTCGCTCCAAGGTTCCGTATGGAGAGCGCAATGAAATGAAGCATATGCAGCAGTTTCCGCTTCATGAGGTATGGGAGAACTATATTCAACATGGCGAGTTTAGCAGTATGGAGTTAATGCAGTTGTATATGGTTATACAGCTCCGGGATTTCAATGGCAAATTGAGCGACCATTACAGTTACTTCCATGATCAGTATAGCTATGAAGAACTGCAAAAGATTCCGTTACTGGAAGGCTGGCGCAAGACGTTTGCTGAACAAATCTATCCGCTGGAGGATATCGAAAAACTGCAGCAGATGCTGAATTCGTTACCGTATAAGGATCAGGTAGTGGCGCTTATATCGGCGGCATTTCTGGATAGCGATCCGATCGATACGTTTGAGATAGCCGAGAAGACTTGGGCCTCTATTATTGCGAGTATGCCTGCTGATCGACTCGAAAAGGAGTCAGGCATGCTTCACATTCTGACTGGACCCTGGAATTATGTGGTTCGTGGCAAAATCCATGACGATAACAGCTTCAAACGTTTCTTCCAGACGGCTTACCAGTTCACCAGTCTTGTAGAGCGTAGTGAGCCGCTGTCTTTACTGTCACTTGAAGATTTCCTCCGTGCGTACCAGTTGAACCTGATTGGCGAACAGGAGATATATCGACAGGTTCTGGTCGGTGGGAATCGTCTGATGTTTATTCGGAACTTAACATCCACTCGTACGGAAGAGATCGCAAGTGACCCGAAGCTGATTCACTTACGGGATACGGTCGTTAATCGGATTCTGGAAATCGAGCTGACCCGGGGAGAACTATCTACAGAAGTAAGTACACTTGCCATGAAACTGGAACGAATTGAAGGCATGGAACACTGGGTACATCTAGTCTCTGCGATGGATCAGGATACTTTTGTCCGTGGATATATCTACAGTTATGGGGACAACACAACACGCAAAGAGACGTTCAGCTATCTGATTCAGAATTGTCATCCACGGGATGGAGAAGATGAGAAACAACTCGGAGAGTTGCTCCAGAAATACCCGATTAAAGAGAAAAAATTGCTGGAAGCAGCCATGTACGCGCCACAGTGGATGGAGATTGTTGCAAAACATCTGGGATGGGAAGGTCTTCGCAGTGCGGCATGGTACTTCCATGCTCATATCAATGAACGCTTTACTGCGGAGAAAGAAACCATCGTGGCCCACTATTCTCCAATCTCACCACAGGACTTTAATGAAGGTGCGTTTGATATCGCTTGGTTTGAAGAAGCTTATGCTGCTGTCGGGGAGGAACGGTTCAATCTCTTATACGATTGTGCCAAGTATATTTCCGGGGGAGCCAACCATCGCAGATCTCAATTGTTCGCGGATGCTGCACTGGGCAAGCTTCGGCTGGAGGATATGCGTGATTCCGTGTCAGACAAGCGAAACAAAGATCATTTATTAACTTACAGTCTGATTCCATTCGCCGTAAATCGTGAACAGGATCTGCGTGAGCGTTACGACTTCATTCAGAAATTCCTGACGCAGAGCAAGCAATTCGGCGCACAACGCCGCGCAAGTGAAGGTGTAGCATCACAGATTGCACTGGGTAACCTTGCTCGTAATGCTGGATATGCCGATGTTACGCGGCTGATGTGGGACATGGAAGCACGTAAGCTCGATGAAATGAAAACTTTCTTTGAGCCACATGCATTGGATGCTGACACGACAGCACAATTGGTCATCGATGAGGAAGGCCAGCCCGAGATGGTTATCGTTAGCAAAGGCAAGACACTCAAATCTGTACCTGCCCGGTTCAAAAAAGATGGATATATCGCTGAACTGAAAGAGCTCAAAACGGATCTGGTGGATCAGTATCGCCGGGCAAGACAGGAGCTGGAGCGTTCGATGACGGCTGGAACATCCTTTACACGTCAGGAAATTGCCAGTCTGATGCAAAATCCGGTTATACATCCGTTGGTAAGAACGCTTGTATTCCAGTCAGGTGACAAGATGGGAAGATTCGATGGTTCGTCCAGTGGTCTGGTTGCTCCAGGACCAGAGGGTACGATCCATGCCCTAGCGGAACAGGATCAACTGTTGATTGCTCATCCGCTTCATCTGTATCAGAGCGGAAGCTGGAGTGAATTCCAACGGGATCTGTTCACCCGTCAGGAGCGTCAGCCGTTCAAGCAGGTATTCCGTGAATTATATCTTCCTAACGAGGACGAATTGGCTAATGGTACGGTGTCCCGTCGATATGCCGGGTATCAGATTCAACCGAAAAAAACAGTTGCTCTGCTCAAAGGACGCCAATGGACAGTCAGTTATGAAGAAGGTCTGCAGAAGGTAAGCTACGAGCATAATCTGATTGCAAATCTCTATGCCATGGCCGATTGGTTCTCACCGGCAGATACCGAAGCACCAACACTGGAGACGGTGCAGTTCTACGATCGCAAGAGCTACAAACCTGTACCGTTGCAAGATGTGCCGCTGACGTTCTTCTCGGAAGTTATGCGTGATATTGATCTGGTGGTCAGTGTTGCACATGTGGGAGGTGTAGATCCGGAAGCCAGCCTGACCACCATCGAGATGCGCCATGTCATTGTGAACGAGTCGTTGCGTCTGCTGAAGATCGACAATGTACGTCTGGATGGGAATTACGCACGGATTGATGGTAAATTGGGTGAGTATGCTGTTCATCTGGGTAGCGGCAATGTATTCAAACAAGCTACAGGTGCCCTTCATATCGTACCAGTGCACAGTCAGCATCGGGGTCGAATCTTCCTGCCATTCCTTGATGAAGATCCGAGAACGGCCGAGATTCTGTCCAAGGTGATGTTGCTTGCCGAAGATAAGAAGATCAAGGACCCGCAGATTCTTGCACAGTTACAGAATTAGAAGTTAGCGAATTAGAAGGGAACCGCCCTGTGGGGCGGTTTTTTTTATTTGTTACCCCGATTTTCAATGTATCTCCGAATCTCGTGAACAAGCGGGAGAGACTTCAACATAAGCGGCTGAGGAACCTGATAAAAGGGACTTCAGTTGCTTTTATATTTTGGATAAATCAATGGGCCGGATTGGTTCCGGTTTCAAATAGACCTAGGACCCAGAGTATCTCAACATATTCCTTAATATGTTAATTAATTGCATTAATTGGTTGGTGAGGAGTGGGTCGAACCGACTGTTTTTAAAAGTAGAGAATTTGTTCAGAAATAGTTACGGAACTGTAAATAATTCGCTTTCTTGTTATGTTATCTGAATTTAAAGTGAGATGATTCCAAAGGACTAGGCTCGCTATAATCTGTTATTTACCAAATATAAGGGGGTGTAATTCATGATCATGTCGGCTATCGTTAGGAAGCGAAATCTGCTGTCTTGCTTGCAGGCTGCAGTTTCCGAAGCCATGTGCAGGACGACCTGAATGCTTGAAAGACTGGGATCAAGCCAGTTTGCATTCCCTTGTATACATGTATTCAATATGTGCACAAGAAAAATGATCAAGAGAGAGGGAGAACTTACAACATGAACAGAAGACTCAATCTAATTTTCCTCAAACGATGGTTTATGCTATTAATCATCGTGGCGGTTGCGGCTATGCCGCTGCATGCCTTCGCCGCGGAGGCGGAATTCGGGGCTGATCGGCCTTGGATGAACAAATCCTTATCTGCGGAGGAGCGCACCGAGCTGTTGCTCAAGGAGATGACGCTGGAGGAGAAAGTTGGATTCGTAACTGGTAAAGTAAATAACTATTATGGTTTCTATAATGATGGATTGGAGCGCCTCGGCATTCCGGCATTACAGATGGCAGATGGACCTGCAGGGGTACGTGTGGCCAACCCGGATGTGCAGGACAAAAAGTCTACGGCACTGCCTGCACCAATTGCGCTAGCTGCTTCCTGGGACACTAATCTTGCCAAGAAATATGGTGATCTGATCGGTCAGGAAGCACATGATACAACACATAATGTAGTTCTCGGCCCTGGGCTGGATATTGCACGTACACCATGGGGTTCCCGGAACTTTGAATCGCTCGGTGAAGATCCATTGCTGGCTTCCGGTATGGGTGCAGCGTATGTAAACGGGATTCAAAGCAATCCGGTTATCGCTACAGCGAAACACTACATCTTGAACAACCAGGAGACGGAGCGTTTCACCACCAATGCAACAGCCAGCGAACGTGCCATTCAGGAAGTCTATGCACGTCCGTTCCAAGCGATGGTTGAAAAAGCGGATCTCGGTTCCGCAATGTGTTCATTTAACCAGGTGAACGGTACATACGCTTGTGAGAACAAGGAGATGCTGACCGATGTCCTTAAGGATCAGTTTGGCTTCGAAGGGTTCGTCATGAGTGATTACGGTGCAAACTTCAGCACTGCCAAATCCGCCAATGCGGGTCTGGATCTGGAGACACCTGGGGAGCCGTATGGCAAATGGGGAGACAAATTGCTGGAAGCCGTGAACAAAGGCGAAGTCAGCGAGCAAACGATTGATGAGAAGGTTAGACGCATTTTGCTTCAGATGTTCGATAAAGGGCTGTTCGATAATCCTGTAACGAATACACAAATCAATGCCAAGAAAGACGGCAAACAAGCGCGTGAAATTGCAGAAGAGAGCATGGTTCTTTTGCAAAACAACGATAATGTACTGCCACTTTCCAAGAAAGACGTGAAATCCATCGCGGTCATCGGACCGGATGCAGATAACGCATCAGCTGCTGGTGGTGGTAGCAGTCTGGTTAACCCGACGTATACCGTAAGTCCACTGCAAGGTATCCGTAACCGTGCCGGTAACGGTGTGGATGTAAAATATGCGGCCGGAACTGATCCAATCTCCGCAGGAGATGCATTTAATGGACCGTCTGCCGTACCTTCCACTCTTTTATCGCCAGCAGATGCTCAAAAAAGTGAAAGAGACTATGGTACAGATCGTGCGGAATACGGTCTGCGTGCTGAATACTGGACGAATAAAGATATGGAGGGTAACCCTTCTCTGGTCCGTACAGACAATCAGGTCAACATGAATCTTGGATTTTACAACTATGAAGGTTTTAACGCACAATCTTCCAAGCTTCCCGTGACACCAACGAAATTCAATGCCAAAATGTCCGCTCGTTGGACAGGGGCAATCACAGCCCCTCAAACGGGTGAATATAAACTGTCCCTGACCAGTCTCGGTTCTGCGAAACTGTATGTGGATGATGAGTTACTCGTAGACAATCAAGGTGATACATTGAGCACAACGAAGAAGGAAATCACGTTCAAAGAAGGCGAGTCCCACGACATTCGGATTGAGTATCGTACCGATTTCCCGGTACAGTCCAATCATGATATGGGCGCACAGGTTCGTTTTGGCTGGGAAGCTCCAGAAGACGCTGTTGATATTAAAATGCAAAAAGCAGTTGAGCTGGCGAAAAAATCCGATGTTGCCGTCGTAGTAACACGTACGTATGACAGTGAAGGTTATGTAGACCGTTCCGATCTGGAACTGCCGAATAACCAGGAGCAACTGATTCGCAAGGTAGCGGCAGCCAATCCGAAAACGATCGTGGTGCAGATGAGTGGTCGTGCTGTAGAAATGGATTCCTGGCAAAAAGAAGTACCATCCATCGTTCAGGCTTGGTATGCAGGTCAGGAACAAGGTAACGCCGTGGCACGTGTTCTGTTCGGAGATGTGAATCCATCCGGTAAATTGCCGGTGACGTTCCCATCTGATGATTCCCAGACCCCGGTATCCACTGCGGAACAATTCCCGGGTGTAAATGGGGTGGGTAACTACTCCGAAGGTATCTTTGTAGGGTACAAAGGATACGACAAAGAAGGCATGACACCCGCGTTCGCCTTTGGACACGGACTGTCGTATACCGATTTTAATTATCGCAATCTGCATGTGAAGAACACTGGCAAAGGCGACAAAGCAACCGTTGAAGTGTCTCTGAACCTGCGCAATACCGGCAAAGTTTCCGGTGCAGAAGTGGTACAGGTCTATGTCGGCAATCTGCCAACCAAAGTGGAGACGCCAGAGAAGCAGCTCGCTGGTTGGGCAAAGGTTGATCTGAAGGCAGGCAAGCAGCAAAGAGTGAACATTCAACTGGATCGCAGTGCACTGTCCTATTGGGATGAAGCATCCCATGAATGGGTAATGCCTAAGGGTAAAGTTCAAGTGTATGTCGGTAGTGCATCAGATGATATCCGTCTGACAGGCAGTGTGAATATCGGAAGCAAGTCCGGTAAATAAAAGTGAAGTCAGGGAGATCGCAAAAATGAGTCGTGGCCTAGTGGCCGCGGCTTTTTCCATAATGGAAGGAGAGTGAAGTGTGATGATCATAGGCTGGCGAGAGCATCCCAAACGATGGATCATCCTGTTCATCGCTGTTTGTTGTGTCGGTGTAGGGGTCTGGATTATCTTCAACCGAAGTGAACAACCCGCTCCGCCACCGGTTGTGGACAAGCAGAGAGCGGCCGAAGTCTGGTTAACCACAGGAGATCAGCAAAATCTGCTTACACCACAAAAGCCTATTCCAATTACAGATCAGAATGATGCAGACACAGGCTCTTCAGTTGCTTCAACGCAGGAGTCAGACACTTCTTCGTCGGAGTTCACCATACAGATTGATTCGGACAAGACGTATCAAACCATGGATGGATTTGGCGCAGCGATGACAGGTTCGTCGGTACATCTGATTAATCAGCTTCCAGGGGAAAAGCAAGAACAACTGCTGAAGGAACTGTTTACAACAGAAGGGCTAAACATGGATATGGTGCGTCATACGATTGGTGCCTCCGATTATTCAGTGGATGAATTAGGCAAGGCTTCAAGCTATACCTATGATGATATCGAGTCCGGCACGGATTATGAGATGCAACACTTTTCGATCGATAAAGATCAGGATGTTGTGAATATGTTGGAGCGTGTAGCTGGATTGAAACCGGATCTTAAAGTGTTTGGCACACCGTGGACGGCCCCGGCTTGGATGAAGTACGGGGAAGAGAAGACCACTAACGGCTGGTATCTGGATTATAACAATCCCAAGGTATATGAAGCTTATGCGAGATATTTTGTGAAGTATATCGAAGCTTATCAGGCGAAGGGCATTCCCATCTACGGGATCACGTTGCAAAATGAACCGGAGTTCACCTCGGATAAATATCCGAGTATGAGTATGGGGGCCGAAGAACAAGCCATATTCATTCGGGATGATCTCGGCCCGGCACTACAGGATGCGGGACTGGATACACGAATCATCGCATATGATCATAACTGGGATCGGGCGGTCGAATATACCGGCAAGGTGCTGGGTGATGAGCAGGCTGCTGCCTATATCGATGGATCTGCTTTTCACTGTTATGCAGGTGATCCATCTGCCATGTCGGAAGTGCATGAGCGCTTCCCGGATAAACATATCTATTTTACCGAATGTAGTGGTGGGGAGTGGAGTCCTGATTTTGGCGAGAATCTGAGCTGGCAGATGTCCAATCTCATCATTGGTGCACCTCGCAACTGGGCGAAGAATGTACTGCTCTGGAACATTGCACTCGATCCGCAAGGGGGTCCCACGAACGGGGGCTGTGAGAACTGCCGTGGGGTTGTGACGATTGACCCGGACAGTGATGAAATCACTAGAAATGTCGAGTATTATGCGTTGGGCCACATCAGCCGTTATGTGCGTCCGGGAGCTGTAAGAGTGCATTCCACGCAAGAACATGGGCAGATCGAGAACGTTGCCTTCCGCAATCCGAATGGAACGATGGTGCTGGTTGCAGCTAATACGGGTGAAGCAGATGTTTCCTTTGATGTAGTCATGGATGGAGATACGTTTCGATATGTGCTGACTTCCCAATCGGCAGTTACCTTCCGTTGGAACCCGAAAATGGGGACAGAGCATTAATTCAAGCTTGGGGATTAGAGTGCAGATGGAAGGATGGCATGGTAAAAGGCTTTTGGAGTTTTTTGAATAGGCTGATAAATGATAAGAGGCAGGCGGGGTAACGTAAGCTTGCCCATAGATAAACACCCCGGCAACCTTTCCCCTGAGATGGGAAGGTTGCCGGGGTGTTTATCGTTTCTCTTACCGGTTAGCCACGGTCAATGGACCGGGCCGGAAGGGAATCTTTTTTTACCGGAGATTAATGTGTCTCTTCATCCAGAAAAGGTTTGTTCACCGCATAATACATAAAGCCCATCAGCAGCACACCACCCACCAGATTACCCAAGGTCACGGGCACCAGGTTGTGAAGCACACCTTCAAATGAGATCGTCCCCGGGTGATTCAGCACAAGCGCGATCGCGAACGTACACATATTGGCGATGCTGTGCTCATATCCCGAGATGAAGAAGCAGAACACAAAGAGCATCATGGCAAACATTTTGGCTCCATTCTCCTTCATGAACATCGGGACAAAGAACGCCATACATACGAGCCAGTTACACAAAATTCCCCGGAAAAAGAGCTGCATGGTTGGGACCTCCATCTTGTGCTCCACTACGCTTAACAGAAACCCATTCACCTGAGACGAGTCGAACAATCCGGTCAGGTATATTAACAAGGCAAACACGGCTGCGCCCATCAGATTACCGCTATAACTTGCAATCCACAGCTTGATCACTTCGAACCAGCGCAGTTTCTTGCGCAGCGCCGCATACGTGTAATAGAACGTATTGCCCGTGAACAGGTCACCCCCACCGTAGGCGATCAGGATGATGGCCGCGCCAAACGTAATGGCTGCCATCGGATAGGTAAACGGGGACTGCTCCATATAAAAGAAGTTACCTGTCTTAAACGCCACGATGACGCCGAATCCGATAAACATACTGGCCAGCATGGAACGTGCAAGGTACCTGATTAAGCTTTGTTTGTAAATCTTGTGTTTCTTCAGAGCAAGTTGTTCCACGTTCCGTAGAGCTTCCGTTTCCATAATTCTCCTCCAGTAGTTAAGTTGAATGATTGCATTAACTTACAAATCTCACCAAGTTCCTTTTATTATAACGATTTTTGAGATAGTAACACGCTTTTTCAGAAAGAATATCTTTAATCAGTTAAAGTTTATTTTGGATGTGAACTTATAATATGGGTTCATATTGTTTGCATTTTTTGAATAGTTATTTGCATATTTTTCTCGTTCCGTAATTCTGAAATTTATATAGAACAATGTATCCCCATGTTAAGTGAAATTTGTATGGGTTACATCGATATAATCTTCTTTTATCTGGTTTTTTTACTAGTTGTTTCGTTCAGAAATTGTTCAGAGTATCTTGATAAAATTTGTGCGGAAAACGAAGTTTTATTGGGAGGAACAAATATGAATCAGGATTGGAAAAAAGTGTTGCTGACTTCACTGGTAGTAGGCATGCTGTGGGGAACTCAATTTGTCAACGCAGCAGAGCAAACCGGAGAAGCAACAGTCTCCGTATCATCGGTTTTTACAGATCAGAACGATATACGATCGTCCTCTCTTCAAGCGGTAAAGGAAGCAGTAGAGAAAGGGTTGATCTCGGGTTATCCAGATGGATCATTTCACCCGGATAAGCCTTTGACTCGGAGAGAAATGGCTGTGTTGTTGGCCAAAGCATCACAATTAGAGACTGATAAGAATTCCAACACTGGGCTTAACCATTCAGATTGGGCCACTCCTTATATTGAAGCAATTCGTCAAGAGGGATGGATGACCAGTGATGCAACAGGTAATTTCCGTGCTAACGATCCGATTCGTCGTGAAGAGCTTGCTTCCATTTTGGTAAGAGTTACAGGAACACAAGGAGCAAAGGGAGGCCAACAGCAGACGCTTGCAGATGAATCTACGATAAGTGGTTGGGCTAAAGAACAGGTACATACGGCGTTGAAACTGGGGTTATTGGATTCCAATGAGGGGAAATTCGAATCCAAGGCTTTGGTGGAGCGGCAAGATATAGCAAAAGTTCTCGTTGATGTTTTCCAGACGGGTGAGCGGACAGCCTCTTTGACTGCACTGGACGGAGATATTGCTTATGTGGATGGACGTCCATTTGTGATTAGTCAGGCATTGCAAAGAATTTTGAATGACGAGAACAAAGAAGCATTGCAGAACGCAGTAATTACTTATGATGCACGTACACGTAACCTGTCTGCCTTATCAGAAATCCAGATCACCCAAGCAGGCACGCCACAAAATTACGTGAAATTAAATTTGGTCGGTACCTCCTATCAAGGTGTGGTCACAGTCTCTTCAAATCATGTTGCTCTCAAGGCTGATACCTTGTCCAAGGTTGTATTAAAGCCAGGCGTAAGTGCGATAACGATTGATGGAGATATCGATGCGGTAACCGTAGATACGACTGACAAAGTCACTGTTCTAGGAAGTGGAACGTGGAAGGAAATTGTGTTAAAAGACGTGAAATCCATTATTCAATTACCGACAAGTGTAAAAACAAATACAGTTATTCTTCCAAAAGGCGGTGTAACCTCACAGATCATTCGTAGTGCACCACCACTAACCGCACCATCCAGCAATACCGTGGCAAACAACTCCAATTCTGGCTCAGGATCAGCGACACCAACAACTCCTACACCGACTCCGACTCCAGAACCTGAGCCGCCGGTTATTGTACCTCCGTCTCCTCAGAATAAACCGCCTGTTGTTCAGTCTAACATCTCTGACATGATGGTGTTTTTCGGACAAGGCATGCAAGAGGTTGATCTTGGAGCTGTATTTACTGATCCAGATGAGGATGAGCTAAACTATGAAATTACCGAAATCGATCATAATATCGCTACTGCGAATATTCAGGGTTCAAAATTAAAAATTGTGGACGTTGCTATAGGGCAAACCACGGTTACGGTGAAAGCTGCAGATGGAAAAGGAGGAAGTGTATCGGCTACATTCATTTATTTGGTGAAACCGGCCTTTGTTCCACCACCATTCCCGCCTTTACCGCCTATCATCATCCCACAACCACCAATCAACCATGCTCCTGAAGTGGTAAAAACACTGCCAACTGTTACGGTTGAATTGGGTACCGTGAGTAAGACAGTTGATTTGGCTGATGTGTTCGCTGATATGGATGGCGACATTCTATCGTATTCAGCGCAATCTTCTGATCCCGCTGTGGTAGAAGTGAGTGTACAAGGAGATATATTGACTTTAGATCTCAAGAACGTTAAAGGTTCTGCCACCGTTAGCGTCAAGGCTACTGATCCCGCTGGTAAAGACGTTGAGACCACATTCACGGTTAAGGTGGAGGACCCGGATGCAGGAAAGAGCCTGTTTATTTCCGAGGTGGTCTGGGGAGAAGGCACTACTCAAGCGATCGAACTGTATAATCCAACGTCCAAACCAATTGAACTCAGTCAGTTTGAAATTAAACGTAGTGATATAGACGATCCGATTACGTTTGCTCCTGGAACTATCATTGCACCTTATAAAACAATGGTCATTGCCGATGACTCCACAGATTTCACGATCAATGAGGACGAAATCTATTATGTGTCTTTTAATTTTGATATTGATCAACCCCAAGACATTACTTTGATACTCTATCAGATTAACGATGGGGAACCTATGGATACAGCCATCTTGAAGCCTGCGCAATCTTTAACAAGGACGTCAGGCAATGTTCGTGGTGATGCAAATTATGAAGGAGCACGATGGATCCAACAAGGAGAGAACTATTACAACGGTCTGGGTAACTACACATCCTCACCTTCGATTCCTTAATTTTGAATATCCCACATGAAGGAGAACATCTATGCCCAAAATAAGAAGGACTGTGCAGCTCGCTTTGATTGCGTTGCTTCTTTCCAACACTGTACCTGTATCTGCACAACATGATAAGTCGGAGGCACAGATTATGTCTGTGTCTGACATATCCTCAGATGATAATAACAATAGCAAATTAAACGATGCTATGAATAGGGCCGTAACCATGGGGTTCATCAAAGGTGATCCGGATGGGGATGTTCGTGCAGCTGACCCAATCACCCGTCAGGAACTGGCAGTTGTTCTTGCTCAAGCTCTGGGTCTCACACTGGACAAGTCAGTCTCAGCATCTTTTACGGATGTGAAATCTACTAGTTGGTCAGCACCTTCGATTCAGGCGGTCAAGAAGGCGGGGATTTTACAAGGAGATGCAACAGGACGTTTCCGTCCACAGGCCCAGATTACTGGACAGGAACTGGTGACGGTTCTTGTAAGAGCCACGGCTTTGGCTAAACAAGAAGTTCAGGGAGATTCTCTCCCCTCAGATTGGAAAGAAGCGAGTACATGGGCTGCTCCATACATTCGAACTGCTGAGAAGGCTGAAATTCTAAGCGAATATCAGGGACCAAATAAAGTTAAACAAGGGCTTGTTCGGGGTGAAGCCATAGGCATGTTGTTGTCGGCCCTATTCCCGGAAAACCGCTTGTCTGTCATTCAGTCAATCGAAGGAAAGCAGATTCAGATCAACGGTGTTGTCTATCAGATTTCTGAACAAGTGGGAGGCCTTTTGAATAATCGCAATAAGGCTGTACTGGTTCAGGCTGGAATACGGTTTAAGAGTCAAAATCATACACTCACCGAGATCAAGGGGTTGGAAATTAGAACGGGGGGTCAGGATGCGGCCTCAGGAAAAGCTGAATTTAGCGGAAATCTGCTATTGGAGGGTGGAGACGCCGTAATTCATGGGGATCTAACGACGAAGGCAGACTTTGTTTCAGTGGAAGGACTTACAGTCGAGGGCAAGCTGACGATTGCCCCCGAGGTCAAACATGATTTTTATGCCAAAAATATCAGTGTGAAACAGTCTGTTTTCGTTTATGGCGGTGACAGTAATACGGTTGTATTTGACAATTCCACTCTCAATAATGTGGATGTAGATAAAAGCGATGTACATGTGGCACTAACAGGGGATACCCGTACTCAAGAAGTCAACATTAGATCAGACAGTATGCTTGATATCGGGAAAACAGCTAATCTCCCGTTATTAAATATTCTCGAAGGTACAAGCAAAGTAGAGCTACAAGGAGCCGTTGATACGGTTCAAGTGAATACATCCAAGTCCCTCCAACTCAACGGTAACATCACTTTACAGCAACTCAATGTCGATGGGACAGGCGCTGTCAATATTAATGCATCAGGCTCCATTCAACAACTTCAAGTGAATAACCCTTCCGCCCAGGTTAATGTGGCGGGCAATGTGAAAGTTTCGGAGATTTCTTTGGCTGCTGGAGTCTCGTCTTCAGCTGTAAGTGGAAATACAGGAACGTCATCTCCAAATCCGGTATCTTCTTCATTAGGGGGAGCAAGTGGGGGGAGTGGAGGCGGAACATCTCCTGTTGTTGCCAATCGTGCTCCTGAACTACTCAAATCATTCGAAAGTCGCAAGTTTACACGGAATGGACAAGGGGCAACGTTAAACCTAAACAACTATGTGACAGATCCGGATGGTGACTTGGTAACTTATACGGTCAGTTCATCCAAACCTGCCGTTGCAAAGGTTATCCTGAATGGATCGCAATTGGATGTTGTTCCCTTGGAGGATGGCACGGCTACCATAACAGTAACTTCCAATGACGGCCGTGGTAAAAGGCTGAGATCCACATTCGAAGTCTACGTGAATAGACCTCCTCTTGCATCACCAATTCCTGATCAGGAATTGATAGCTGAGTCAGGTAGCAAGGATGTAGATCTCATGGTCTATGTTATGGATGATGTGAAGTATGAATCGGAGTTGCTATACAGTGTAACAAACAGTGCCCCGGAAATCGTGCACACTGAAATCGTGAAATCGAACTATGCTGAATCTGTACTGAGGTTAACGCCTAAAAAGGCAGGTGAAGTTATTCTTAAAATTAAGGTAGATGATGGGCAAATAGCAGATGATGGCAGTACGGGAGTTACTGAGCTTGACATGAAAGTTGTTGTTCTGCCACCACTCAATCGTGCGCCCGTGGGGGAAGCCCCATCGAAAATAGAGGTATACCTGGGGGAAGACATCCCTGTAGTAAAGTTGAACGAGGGATATACTGATCCAGACGGTGATCCTTTGACGTATACAGCGACTTCATCCAATCCAGACGGGGTAACAGTAGAGGAAAATGAGGGTGAACTGAAGTTAACATCACTTCAAAATGGGACGTATACGATATCATACACAGTGAATGACGGTAACGGAGGAATCACTACAGATTTCTTTGAAATCGATATTCTACTCGTTCCAAATCATAATCCGGTAGGAAATTCACCAGGATGGGTTGAAGCATACCTGGGTTTCCTCACAGATCCTATCCCCTCGGTTGACTTGAATGATTATTATACAGATCCGGATGGTGACCCACTCACATTCAGTGCATACTCCTCTAATCCTCACTTAATTGTTAAGGAGGAAGCTGGTGTACTGAACTTTACCACTATAGAATTTGGAGAATACATCATTTATTATTCAGTTGAGGATGGAAAAGGTGGTCTCATTTCAACTGCATTTCAGATAAGGGTTAATCCTAAGCCTAATGCTTCTCCAGTGCTTACTCAGCATCTACCTGCTCAAACGGTGTTTGTAGGTAAGGAAGATGCGGTCATTAATCTCTCGGATTATTTTAATGATCCCGATGGAGATGCATTAGAGTTTAATACACCACTTGATTTCAATAATCTCCTGATCGCAGCGGTGGATATTCAAGAAAACAAGCTGATTATTCATCCAAGACGGGTTGGTAAATTTCAAGCTAACATCAAAGCAAAAGATATGTATGGAAAAGAAGCGTCAGCCTATATTGACATTGAAGTTCTTGAATCTGGGAATATCAGTTCAATTCCGGATCAAACGGTAACATGGCCTTGGTCTGTTCTGAATCTTGATCTGACATCGTACCTGCTGAATTTTGATTCAGCTACGTTAACAGTGGATGCTTCCTCAGCAGATCCCAATATTGCGACGGTCTCTACCAATAGCTCACAGATAACTGTTGCTCCAGTTGCTGCAGGAAATACGACAGTCACGTTAACGGTATATGACCAGAAAGGTCGTAGCGAACAAGCATCCTTTGGCGTGACTATACAAGGAGAGCCTACTGGCCCTAACTTGACCCCTGAGGTAGTGAGTAGCATTTACGAACAAGTATTGACACCTAATGTAACGAATGAGCGCACGTATGATCTGAGTCAATTGTTCAGTGACCCCGATGGAGATGCGATGCAATTCACGATAAGCAACAGCTCAAATGAAGCGGTGAATGCAAGCATTAATGGTAACCAGATTATACTAAAACCGGGAACAGGGAATGTCGTTGCCCCTTTAACGATAACAGCAAAGGATGGGAAAGGTGGACAGGTAGATTACACCTTCAACGTTCGCACTGCTTCTCTGGTTAACGGTGGGGTTATGCAGATCAATACGAAGTCCGGCGTCATAGATCCTCTGACCCTTACAGCTTCCAATTGGTTCCCTGGGCAGACGAGTTTTAAAGTATATAGCGGTACGCCGGATTCGACGTTTACAGGACCGGATACGATTAATTCTTCCCAGATCCCTTTGAGTGTATCTCCGTTATTATTCTGGATCATAGGGGATGACGGTAGGGCCGTGGTCGTTCAGGTAAACTCGAAAAATCAGGGCACCTCAGAGTTGTTCTTCTCTCAGTATGCAGACGCAGGGGACGGACGCAGTGTAGTTCAACTTTATTACACAGGTGACGGTGATCCGTCGCATAAAGCAACCGGATATCAGTTGGAAGTTCATCAATGGATGAAAAAGACATCCACAATGAAAGTGACAACAAGAAACATATCTGATGTTACTTCAGGGTTACCTTATTTAAACATCAATTATACTTTTTACGACTTTTTCGATATAACGTCAGCTTGGTACTATAATGATGAATTGGAATTGTATAATCCGAATGAGTATAATGTCGTTGCGTTCGTTCTGAGAAAAGATGGACGAATCGTAGATGTCCTAGGTGACCCAACTTCACATGATCAAATCATGCCTGCTGGCGGGACGTTTATTCGAAAACGGGGGATATATACAGGTTCACAACAGTTCTCATTAACCGGTGAATGGAATGAGTTTCCTAAAGGAACTCTACAGTACGTGGACAAACATACACCGTAGACTTGTATTTGCTACAATGACGTTCAGTTTAACAGAGGGTACGTCCTAATAACGAAATGAAAATCCTCCATGCTCTGAAAGAGAGTATGGAGGATTTTTTCATTTAACCGGATACGGATACATGCAGGATCTAAGAATTTCGTTCTTCTGCTCCTCTGTTCGTTCACGCGGTGCCAATTCTTCTGCATAGGAACGCTCCACCTTGGCGCGCATAAAACGCTCCGCATATTCGTTTGGACGAGAGTGGAGTTCTTTGGCGTACTCACCAAATGAGCTGACATCCCGTACCTTTTCCAACACACTGTTCAGTAGCGGACTGCCTGCATAGAGCAAGGAGGCCGTCTCTTCAGATTCAAACTTGAGGAACAGAATAGCTTTCTGTAGGGCGTTGATCTCACCTTGGGTGAGGTAAACAGCCTGCGTAGCATGCTCTCCTGATGCTTCTGTTTCTTCTGCTTCTTCTGATGCTCCTGGTGTTCCCGGTGAAAATGGTTCATGGTCCTGATTCATAGATCATCACTTCCTGATATGGAATGCAGTTCTCGCTTGGCGGAAGCGCCGAAATGCGGATGAGATTGAAGAGATTTTAGCGCAAGGACTGCGCCCGGAACATGTTTGTGAGCAGCAAGAATAGCAAAAGCTGCACCTTGAAGTAATATATAGGCATTCCCCGACAATACATCCTGGGCCAACGTAATCTCAGCTTCCGTAGCAGGTAACAAGGCTAGAGTCTGTAAAGCATAGATCTGTACATCCTCATCTTCTTCCGAGTCACGAACAAGCTGCACGGCCGCATGACGAATTTCATCCAAAAGTGAGGAAGACTCTGCCATGCCCAAAGCTCGCCATGCTTCGATACGGATGAGATCCTCTTCATGTGTATCCATACCGATAGATAGAACTTGATGTGTAAGTTGGCTATCGGTTAGATCGATCAGATCACGAAGTGCCTGGATTTTCTCTTCACCACTGATTTCGTTAAAATCAGGGTGTTCATTGTTGTTATGATTGAAATGATTCATATCAGACATCTGCATCATTCACCTCCTGAAGAATATGAAGATGGGGGCGGAAGAATGATTGGACGAGCTGCCAACGCCTCCTCTACAATCTGTTCTGGCGTCAGGTCTCGATCATCCCAGTAAATCAGGTTACTGATCTCAGCGTGAGGCACCTGTTGTTGTAGCTCCGTCAACATGTCATCCAACTCGGCTTCGCTTCCTTCGGCGTCCATTAGTTTGCGAACCAATTCTATCAGATGCGAACGATTGTCCATATGTATTTACACCTCCTGAATGATTAATATCGTGAAGCAACTAGTCTTTCATGGGCTCATTCAATGGATCATATATAATGATCACCGGTAAAAATTTGGGCTCAAGCATCAGACTAATACGTTGTTCATCTTGATCAGTATAAGAAATGATATAGTTCCCGAAATGAGACTCGTATATGAAGTCTTTGAATCGAAAGGAATGTTCTGGATACTTTATCTTCACATATAGCGCAGTAACTCCACGGGCTAAAGTTTCTTTTAACACAGGAATTTGGGCCAAAAGCATAATAGCGACCAGAAAAATTAGTATACGTTTAGCGAGACGGGTCAAATGGATTCACCCCATTATCGTAAATCAATATTTTAACAAATCATGAAGGCCCATCTCAAAATAGATTTCACTCCATACGTATAGCCAGATTACCAAACTGCTCGCCATTTTCCATACGTTCGAACGCTTTCGCTACGTCCTGCAACGGATATACGCTATCGATCACAGGATGTATATCATGTTGCTCAACCCAATGCAGCATCTGCACAAACTCCTCACGGCTGCCCATAGAGGTGCCGATCAGACTGATCTGCGGGAAGAAAATAGAGCGAATGGGTAGAGTCAGATCATCCCCCGAGCTTGCACCATACATCACGATACGTGCACCTGGTTTAATTATATCAAAATATTTTGGGAACATGGATTGTCCGATGCTATCCAAGATCATGTCCACAGGTTCCAAATCGTTCTGCAAATTCCAATCGGCATGACTATCCAGTGCATGGGTAGCTCCCAAGCGCAGTGCCTCATTTCTTTTGGCTTCACTTCTGGAGGTGACAGTCACCTTCGCGCCGGCAGCGACAGCCATGAGCAGGGCATAGGTCGCCACACCACCACCAATACCGGGAATGAGCACATGTTCACCTTGCTTTAATACGCCGCGAGTAAATAAGGCGCGATAGGCCGTCAGCGCTGAGAGGGATAATACGCCTGCTTCCTCCCAAGATAGGTGGACTGGTTTAGGCAGGGCATTTTCAGCAGGCAACGTTATATATTGAGCCAGTGTTCCATCCGTAGGACCACCAACAATATCGGGCACGATGGGTACGTTATTCGCATCTTCCCAACCGAGCGTAGGATGGATAATGACTTCATCCCCTATCGCGAGTCCACTTACTCCTTCGCCAATCCCAACAATAATACCTGCTCCATCGGAACCGGGAATGAGCGGGGTGTCCTGAGTACCGCGTCCTGCCATGATGAATAGATCCCGATGGTTGATACCAGCGGATTTTAATTGAATCTGCACTTCCCCGGCTTCGGGTACCCGAGATGTTGACTCTGTATATTGAAGACCTGCAAGGCCGCTCTGGCCTGAATGTACGATAGCTTTCATATTCAATATTCCTCCTGTCGATATAATCGGATTTCACTACTGAGCCTCATTGTACAGATGGTGCAGATTCACGTAAAATGAACAAAAATGATGGTCAGTATCATTGAAAATAATAGATAAGCAATTTGCATGAATCGATGATGTAGAATGCCGATATAAACGACGAGCAGGTGATCAGGGTATGGATGCAGGTGATTTAAAAATATTTCAGGCGGTTGCCCGCGAAGGTAGTATCAGTAAAGCTGCACTCGCACTCAATTATGTACAATCCAATGTGACCACACGAATCAAACAGTTGGAGACACAGCTACAAGTTCCGCTGTTTCATCGTTCCAATCGGGGGATGTCTCTTACACCAGCGGGCGAGAATCTGCTGGTGTATGCGGATCGAATTTTGCAATTATTATATGAAGCAGAGCAGGCGACACAAGTGGGAAATCCGCCTTCCGGCATGCTTCGTCTGGGTGCCATTGAGACAGCAGCTTCCACTTTCCTCACGCCGCTCCTGGCTGAATACAGCTCATGCTACCCGGAGGTACAACACTCGCTTGTCACGGGTGGGACCCATGAGCTGAATCAGAAGGTGATCCAACATGAATTGCATGGGGCGTTAATATATGGCCCAATCGATCATCCTGATCTGAACTATATGAAGATGTATGACGAGGAATTGGTGTTGATCGCTCAACCTGGAGTGCATGAGATACACGAGTTATTATCCAAGCCAATGTTGTTTTTTGAGATTGGATGCACACATCGCACTCAGGCGGAATCCTTTCTGCAAGATCAGGGTATCCCGTCACTAAGCGTTATGGAATATGGAACATTGGACACGATTCTGAATGGGGTATCTGCCGGGCTCGGTGTATCATTGATGCCACGATCTTCAGTTACCAAAGCAGAATTAAGAGGTGAGATCGCGGTGATGTCTTTGCCAGATCCCTATTGCCGGTTGGAAGTAGGATTTGTGTATTCCCGTGGTGAACATATATCAAGTGCGCTAAGCGCTCTGGTACAGATCATTACAGAACCAGAACTATAGCGGTTATTGAAAAAGTAAGCTTTTGAACACGCATTATTAAAGGAGTGAATGGCTTTGGAGGATACTACGTTAACATTGGCTGATGCATTTAATCAGGTAGAATTTATTGTGGGCGGTCATGGCAGTCGCCAAGTGAAGGTGCTTCAGAACGTACTGGACCAGATGGATGGGGAGACCTTCAGTGATCACTACGGCAATGGCCCGATCATTGAAGAATTTCAGCAACAGATGGCTGACATTCTCGGCAAGGAATCGGCGGTATTCTTCCCAAGCGGAACGATGGCGCAGCAGATTGCGTTACGAATCTGGTGTGACCGCATAGGAGTGAAGCGAGTAGCTTACCACCCCCTATGTCATTTGGAAATCCATGAAGAAGACGGATTGAAGGAATTACACCAGATTGAATCGATTTTGCTGGCGGACAAGGATCGGCTGATTCGTTTGCAAGATGTACAAGCGCTTGATCAGGACATTGCCTGCCTGCTCTTGGAACTGCCACAACGCGAGATTGGCGGGCAATTGCCAGCGTATGAAGAACTCGAAGCGATCTCGGCCTATTGCCGTGAACGCGGAATTAAGCTGCATCTGGACGGGGCACGCCTGTTTGAGATTACTCCCTATTACGAGAAAACGCCTGCGGAGATTTGCAGTCTGTTTGATACGGTGTATGTGTCCTTTTACAAAGGGATCGGGGGCATTGCGGGGGCCATATTGGCCGGGGACACGGATGTGATGCAAGAGTCGAAAGTATGGAAACGGCGGCACGGCGGTGATCTGATTGGCCTGTATCCGTATATTCTGAGTTCCCAGTATTATTTCAATGAACGGATTGGCAAAATGGAGCTTTATTATGAGCAGGCTAAAGAACTGGCATCTCTATTGAATGCGTGTCACGGGATACATACCTTGCCTGAGGTCCCGGTATCCAATATGTTCCATGTGCACTTTGCGCTCGCTGCTGACGAAGTTGAACCAATTCTTGTGCAAATGGCTCAGCGGTATGGCATAGGAATGACTTCATATCTGAACAAAACAAGTGCGAACAGCTGTGCTTTTGAATTGTCCACGGGGGATCGTTATGAGAAACTTCCCCAAGATAAGCTGCGTGCAGCACTGGAATGGCTGGATCAAGAATTGCGTACACAGGTGAGATAACAAGAGGATTCTAGTGTAAAGGAGGAGTTCAAGTGAAGTCGATGGAATTGGAACCGATTCGTGATCTTTTGGTGAAAGCTTACGATACGCCAATTCGAGAGATTGCAGCAGACTTTAATGACTTAATGACGCAGCTGACGGAGTCCGCGATCTGGGTACAGGAACAGATGAATTAACAGGGAGACGGAAGGAAGCGCAACAGACCTATGGATATTCGTAAGTTAAGATATTTTATAACCGTGGCGGAGGAGCTTCATTTTCACCGTGCAGCGGAAAAATTAAACATGACGCAGCCACCTTTGAGCCAGCAGATTCAAAATCTGGAGGAAGAGCTTGGCGTAAAGTTATTGGAGCGCACGAGAAAAATGGTTCGTTTGACACCAGCGGGTGCCATCTTTCTGGAACAGGCCAGACTCATCATGGCCCAACTTGATCGATCCATTCAGCTTACACAAAAGGCTGATCAAGGTATCATTGGACATATATCCGTGGCCTTCGTGGACTCCGCTTCGGGCGGGATCATGGTGGAGGTGCTTAGAAAATTTCGCACTGCATATCCGCAGATTGAATTGACATTACATGAGATGACTTCATCCCAACAATTACAGGCATTGGAAGACGGACAGATCCATATTGGATTTTTGCGGTATCAGGAAGATACCCGGCATGTTTCCTTCCGCCCCTGTCAGGAGGAAACGTTGCTCGCCGTGTTACCTGATCATCACTCCATGGCAGCCCAGTCTCAAGTTTCGATTCGGGAACTGGCGGATGAAGATTTTATTTTATTCCCACGGCATCTTGGCTCCCCATTTCATCGAATGGTTCTGGACTATTGTAGAGCACATGGTGTAAATCCACGAATTACGCAGGAAGCGATCCAGATGTATACGATTGTAAATCTAGTTGCAGCGGGCATGGGGATTTCCATTGTTCCCTCCTCGGTGGATGTGTTCCAGCGAAAGGGTGTGGTCTTTCTTCCCTTACAAGAAAATCCGCCCTCCGTACCGTTGTATACGGCATGGCGGACGGATATGAATCAGGAAGTGGTATCCCGTTTTATGGACATTGTTGAGCGAGAATATGAGTTGCACTAAAGGTTATTTACACTTACACTGCGATGACAGAACAACCTTCCAATCGCTGTTATCCCCAGATTTTTTGATCCCTTTTCTCAAGGGGAGACTGGTGCTAAAGGCGAAGTGTATGCTTCCGAAGTAGCTTTCTTGCAGAAAGCTTTTAGCTCCGCTTTTTCAGGTTTTTTTTGTCCTCTCCGTTTTCGTGTAAATGATTAGTTCAACTTAGTATGTTGTGAGTAGTGAAAAAAGAAACTATCCCGTCTTGGCTGGATCACGCTCAATCCAAGGATTCAGTATTTCATCAATACGAGTCATGATCGCAGAGTCCAGTTTCACACCGGAGGCTTTTACATTTTCCAATACCTGCTCCGGCCTAGATGCGCCAATAATAACGGAACTGACATACGAGTGCTGAAGAACCCACGCCACAGCGAGTTGAGGAAGAGTTAGACCAATCTCTTTAGCGAGCGGAACAAGCTGTTGCACAGCGGTAAGAACATCTTCGCGTAGCCACTGACCAGCCAGTTTATTGAAAAAGGGTGCACCTGCCTCCCCAGCTGCACGTGATCCGGCGGGCAACGCTTCGTTAGGCACATATTTGCCTGATAGTATACCCTGAGCCAGAGGAGACCATGTAATCTGTCCAAGTCCTGCCTGATCGCTTGCAGGTACCACTTTTTGCTCAATCACACGCCATAACATTGAATATTGGGGCTGACTTGCAATGAAGGGTACATGAAGTTCCCGCGCCAAAGCGGCTCCTCTTGCAATCTGATCCGCGTTCCATTCACTCACCCCGATGTAGTGAACCTTGCCCTGACGCACCAGGTCGGAGAATGCCAGAAACGTCTCTTCCAGCGGCGTGCTGTAATCATAACGGTGAGCATAATAGACATCGATATAATCAGTCTGTAGCCGCCGTAATGAACCATTGCATGCTTCCATGATGTGTTTACGTGAAAGTCCGCGGTCATTATGACCTGTGCCGGTTGGGTGACAGACTTTGGTGCATAGTTCAATACTTTCTCTTCGTATATCCTTAAGAGCCTGTCCCAAGACGGTTTCTGCCTTCGTATTCGAGTACACGTCTGCCGTATCAAATGTGGTAATGCCTGCATCCAAAGCGGCGCTTACACAAGCTTCTGCTATTCCATCATGTACTTGCGCTCCATGCGTAATCCAATTGCCCAGTGAAATCTCACTGACGGTTAATCCACTGTTTCCTAACTTGCGATACTCCATCCATGCCGCCTCCCTATATGATCTGGACTCCATTGTAGCAATGGCAGATTAATAGGTGAAATATCTTTTACCCCCATCTTTGATATGAAAAAGATATCAGTGCACCTACATGTTCTCCTGTATGTATTTACGATAGAGGGCAGGCGTAATTTCCTCGAACTTTTTGAATATTTTGATAAAATATCCCGAATCATTGAATCCCAGCTCATCACTGATCTGTGAGACAGGCATGTCGGTGACCTCCAGCAATTGCTTGGCCCACTTAATCTTGAGTTTTGCCAGGTAGGTTGTGAAGTTCTCACCCGTTTCCTTGGCAAACAATCTGCTGAAATAACTCGGACTCAGGTGGCACAGATCAGCCATTTGTTTGAGCGAAACCTGTTCGCTTTTGTGACTATGAATGTATTCAAAAGCAGGCTGAAGCACCGGACTGGAGCTTTCCGCATCACTTGGGCTGTTCTTGAGATAGGCATCCGCAATCGCATTGGTCATCTCTTTTTTGATCGACTCGATATTACGAATGGAGTAACCCGGCAGAATGGTGGAGAGGTTCAGAGACTCCTGATTGCCTGAAGCTTTCTCGAACATTTCAACTAATAAATTTTTGTTGAGCGCTTCCTCCACAATGTAGTTGCAGAGCAGGGATAACATGTTGGAGATTTTCACAATCTCTTCATAGGTCATCACAGGCAGCTGGGCGTAATCATCCTTTAGTTCCTCCAGCTTCGCTGCATGCATGGGGACGTTTTTGGACGTGACAATTTGCTCCAAGTCGCTACCTTTCTCGGGATCGGCGAGTTTCACTTGTCCTGCCATGACGGCGCCGATATATTTGCCATCGATTGTAATCGGAATCGCGATATCTATAATATTGAAATGGCATAAATACACATAAGGCTCATTCAACCGAACGGCTTCCAGACCGCCGCGTGAATCACATTTTTGGCAGTAGGGGAGCAGCTCGGGGTCTTTGCGTACGTTCTGGCAGAAGGCCTGACAACTGCTATGACTGGTTACAGGAATGCCTTTATAATCAACGGTGAGGATCGCCAGTTTGGTTACTGTTGCAAGAGAATCTTGTAGACGCTTCCATTTATTAAGGTCCAAAATTTTATTGATATGCAGATATTCTTTGATCATTGGTGCAACCTCCATATCTAACCTAATTCATGATTTAGGCCGTTAAAAGTTAGCAAGTTGTACATATTAAGATGTAATGATGACGGGTAATGTATGATGGGAGGTCAAAATTCAACCATCTCATGACAATAACATACCATGATTGCACCAAAAAGCAAAAAATTACGATTGTAAGTTATAATAATTTGTTATCAAAGTCCACTGTAAACCTGCTGGCTATGCGTTATATTAAGGTCAATTGCAAGAGATTAAAATTTAATGTATTCACTACACCATTCCATATCCTTAGGAGGCTATATTAATATGAGAAAAGCGTTTATCAGCCCAACCAAATATGTACAAGGCGAAGACGAATTGTTGAACCTGGGGTACTTTGTGAAATCCTTTGGAGAATCTGCCTTGCTAATCGCACATCCGGATGATGTACAGCGTGTCAAAGCAAAGCTTGATGCAACAGCTGAGAAATTCAATATTACGTTTGTTGAAAGCGGTTTTAAAGGGGAATGTTCCCGTGAGGAAGTTGCGCGTCTGCAAGCAATCGCGAAGGAAAAAGGATGTGACTCTACGATCGGTCTTGGTGGCGGTAAAGCCATTGATGCAGCCAAATGTGTAGCTGAAGGCGAAGCATTGATCATCTGCCCAACGATCGCGGCAACAGACGCACCGACAAGTCACTCGGCTGTATTGTACACACCGGAAGGTTCGTTCGATGACTATGCTTACTTTAAACAAAGCCCAAGTGTCGTTCTCGTCGATACAACGGTTATCGCCAACGCACCAACACGTTTCCTCGTATCGGGTATGGGAGATGCGCTCTCTACATACTTCGAAGCAAGAGCAACAGCGAAATCCTATTCCCGTGTAAACGCAAGTTTGCCAATGGGTTCTCGTGAAGGATATACATCATCCGCAGTAGGTACCAATGCGGCACTTGCCCTGGCAAAACTGTGTTATGAAATGCTGCTGACGGATGGTGCAAAAGCGAAAGTGGCCAGTGACAGTAACGTCGTGACCCAAGCGCTGGAAAACATTGTTGAGACCAACATACTGTTGTCTGGCCTTGGATTCGAAAGTGGGGGTCTGGCTGCGGCACATGCGATCCACAACGGTTTGACTGTTTTGGAGGGAACACATCACTTCTTCCACGGGGAAAAAGTATCTTTCGGTACGATTGCACAACTCGTTCTTGAAAATGCACCAACCGAAGAGCTGCATGAAGTCATGGACTTCTGTCTCGAAGTAGGACTGCCGATCAGCTTGGCGGATATCGGTGTAGATACAATTAGTCAGGAAGAGCTGTTGAAAGTGGCAGAGATCGCTTGTATTCCGGAAGAATCCATTCACGCGATGCCATTCCCAATCACCGTTCCTGAAGTGGCTGCTGCCATTGCTGCGGCTGACCGAATGGGTCGTGAGTACAAAGCAGCACGCCGGGAGGCAAAATAATGAAAAAAATCATTAACCAAGCTGAACATGTTGTTATGGAAATGTGTAACGGGATTGCGCTTGCACACCCGGAGCTTGAATTTCTGAAAAAATATAAAGTCATCAAACGCAGAGAGATTCAGGCTGATAAAGTCAGCCTGATCAGTGGTGGCGGCAGCGGACATGAACCGGCTCACGCAGGTTATGTGGGTAAAGGGATGCTGGATGCAGCGGTATGTGGAGATGTATTCGCATCTCCTTCTCAAATCCAGGTGTATCAAGCGATTAAGGCAACAGCTAGCAACAAGGGTACACTCCTGATCATCAAGAACTATAGCGGTGACATGATGAACTTCAAGAATGCAGCGCATCTGGCTGAAGAAGATGGCATTGACGTACAGTATGTTCGTGTTGAGGATGATATCGCTGTGCAAGACAGCTTGTACACGGTAGGACGCCGCGGTGTTGCGGGAACTGTACTGGTTCACAAGATTGCCGGAGCAGCAGCCGAAGAAGGCCGCAGCCTGGCAGATGTGAAATCCGTTGCTGAGAAAGCAGCTCAGAATGTTCGCAGTATTGGTTTTGGATTCACATCCTGTACCGTGCCAGCCAAAGGTACGCCTACCTTCGAAATTGCTGAAGACGAGATGGAATTCGGCGTAGGGATTCATGGTGAGCCAGGAATTCGTCGTGAGAAAATCGTATCTGCGGATGAATTGGCAGGACGTATGGTTGAAGCGTTGCTCGCAGACATGAAGCTGGATAAGGATGCATCCGCTGAGATTGCGGTACTCGTGAATGGTTTTGGTGCAACGCCACTGCAAGAACTGTACCTGCTCAACAATTCCGTTCAACGTGAGCTTGCAGGACATGCAGGTCTAAAGGTTGCGACTACGTTTGTAGGCAACTACATGACAAGTATCGATATGGCAGGGGCATCGGTTACGATTCTGAAACTGGATGATGAACTGAAAACGCTGTTGTTCAAGGAAAGTGATACTCCTGCGTTTAAAGTATCCGGTCCTCCAGTGGCACAAGTGGCGTATTCCGAAGCGTTGGAAGCGGTTGTTGGTGAAGACGCTCCCGTATCTTATGAAGTGGAGACGGATGCATCTGCTGCGGTAATCGAAGGCAATCAATTTTCATTGGACAATGTCGTCTATCTGATCGATAAAATGGGTGAGATCATCATCAAGAACGAGGTACCGTTCTGTGAACTGGATTCCCATGCCGGTGATGGCGACTTCGGTATGAGTGTGGCCAAAGGCTTCCGCCAGTTGAAACGCGAATGGAATCACATTGTTAACGAACATAAACAAGACATCGGATCGTTCCTGGATGCATGTTCCTTGGTCATCATGGAATATTGTGGCGGCGCATCCGGCCCAATCTGGGGTTCGGCATTCCGTGCGGCTGGCAAAGCTGTAGGGGATAAACAGCAATTAAATGTTGCTGAATTTGCTGAGATGATGCATGCAGCCGTGCAAGGGATTCAGTCTACTGGAGAGCGTTCCTTCGGACGAGGTGCCGTTGTAGGCGACAAAACCTTGATCGATGCACTCGTTCCATGTGCCGATTCCTGGACACAAAGTGCGGAGTCTGGTGATGACTTCAAAACTGCATTTGCCAAAGGTGCAGCAGCAGCCGTTGAAGGTGCGAAGAAAACAGAAGATATCGTGGCACGTATGGGCCGCGCAGGTACTGTCGGCGATCGCAGTCTGGGGTACCCAGATGCTGGCGCGTATGCGCTGGGTGTTATTTTCACAGAGCTGTCCGAGTCGATGAAGTAAAGCTGTCGGCAAACTCGTAACTGTAAAATTATAGAGTGTTTCTACGAAGAGGATGTCCATAAGTCATGAATATGACGGGGGACATCCTCTTTGCTGTGTTTTTTTGTGGTAATGAATCTGTGTTGGGTTCGTTAGCAATTGGAGCGAGGGTGAATTCCTTTTGAGACAGCTCCTCCGTTGTAAAGAGTACATAGTCAACCTAAATGAGCTTATTGAAACTTCTATAATAAACTCTATCTGGAAATTACAGGTGATAATTCATATACTTATAGGAGTATGGAGTCTGCACAAGCGATCAGATTTCTCACATCCGTATCTGACGGAAGAAGCTTAGAATGCTTATAAGGGGCGTTTGGATTTGGTCTATAGTTTTTGATAAAAAATGATACGGAGGTAGAAGTTATGAGCGATATAAAACTGCCAATGATAAGACCTTCTGTACATGGTTACCTATGTAATGCCTATCCACTCTCAATTGTAATGCAGCATAAACAATCGGAGGCTTGGTTTTACAGTAATTATATTCAATTGATTTGTGCTGGAAACTTTCCAGAAGGGAAATTCTTTTCGTTTTATACATCTAACTTGCCTTGGTATGATTTCTTTATGAGTTGTCCTCTCATTAACTATCAAAAGATCAACCAACGCTTTTTGGAAAAATATATGGGGGGCATCATCAGCTTTATTTGTGATTCTATTGATCAAAATCAATATATTCATTTGTATGTGGATGAAAGTTATATTGCCCATAAAAAGGCGTATAAAAAATATGCTTTGCCGCATGAAATGTTAATTTTCGGTTATAACAAAGAGACTTTAAAATTTTATGTATCAGGCTATAATTCAGATGTTATATTCGGAGAATATGAGGTAGGCTTTGAAGAGCTTCTAGTCGCTTTTAACAATTGTGATAAAACAAAAAATAGAGAATATGTATGTTTATTATCTTATAACCCAGAGCATAATTATCATTTTGATCTAAAATTGATTATTAGATCTTTGAAGGAGCTAAGGTTTAGTCTCAATTCATCTTATCATTATCGTTCTATGAGCACTCCTTCTAATTGGATCTTTGGATTATCCATCTATGATCATATTGTTCAATATTTAAGTGATCAAGTTAGTACATCAAGGGAAAAGATTGATATACGAATCTTTCATACCATGTGGGAGCATAAGCGTGTGATGTTGGATAGATTAGATTATTTGAAAGAACATCATTATTTGGACGATGCTGACGAGCTTATAAAAATATATTCTGAAATCGAATCGGATTCAAAAATTTTAAGAAATTTGGCTATAATATATAACAAAAATGAGAACGCCACCAGTATAACTTCTATCATTGAAAAACTGAAAAAAATCAAGACTATAGAAGAGGATGCGTTAAGCGACTTAATTTCAAAGTTGGAAAGTGTGGAGATCGATGAAAAGCTCCTGAGTCATTATTATCTATAATGTATACAGAGGTGCAGTATGAGGTATAGGGATCTGTGATGCGTGTAAAGTATAGCCATAAACCTTTAAAAAAGTTGTCTGATTTAATGTTTAATGTAGACAATACACAGCTAGCGATTTATTAGCTACAACTAAAGGGGGAGTCAGAGAAAGCGGACTTAGCTCCCCTTCGTATCAACTAATGAGCCTCCAATTTCCTTCCGAATGTCCTGTTCTCTACACGCTTGAATACCCCATACATAACCATGTTTAATAAACCGAGTACAGCCCGCTTCCAATCCTAAGACTACACTTTCCTAGACAATGGCTAGGACAACGCTCAGCATGCTGAATAGGCTTATGAGCTGTATCTCACTGTTACTCTAGTGTTATTGGCTTGATAATGTTAAATAGTGTAAGCTTGAGAGCAGATATAAGGGTTCTAATGATGCGTAATGCGATATGTCAAACGGGCAACAAAAGTGGTATCTATATGAATGAGAAGGGATCTGGATGATTCAATGACTCAAAAAATCTATTATGACTCTGCTTATACAAGAGAGTGGCATACAACAATTACTGGCAAAGTAGACAAGGAAGATGGAGTATATGTCACGCTGGCGGAGACTGCTTTTTACCCGCATGGGGGTGGACAACCTTGTGATGTGGGACAAATTGGCGGCATTGCTGTACTGGATGTAAACATCGAAGACGGAGAGGTATGGCATAAGCTGGAACGTGCTCCTGAACAGAGCGAGGTACAGTGCGAGCTGGATTGGGCGCGAAGATTCGATCATATGCAGCAGCATACGGGGCAGCATTTGTTATCGGCAATGACGTTGAAAGTGGCTGAAGCGATGACGCTCAGTTTCCATCTCGGTACGGAGTATGACACGATTGATGTGGCTGCTGAGTTGGGAGCGGATCAATTGACCATCATTGAACAAGAGGTGAATCGTCAGATCTATCGTAATGCTCGCATCAACACGTCCTGGGTTACGGCAGAAGAGGCTGCACAATTGCCGCTGGTGAAGCAACCTACGGTAACGGAAGACATTCGTATCGTCGAGATCGAAGGTGTGGAGTATAACGCCTGCGGTGGAACCCATGTGTCGGCGACAGGTGAGATCGGCATCATCAAACTGTTAAAGACCGAAAAAGTGAAGGGCGGTACCCGTATTTATTTCAAATGTGGAACAAGGGCGCTGAATGAATTCACATCCACACAACATGTGCTCAATAGCATTATGGTTAAATTAAAGACCAGCAAGGACGAATTATTGGAGCGCATTGAGAAAATGGAACTGGAGCAAAAACAGCTGCAAACTGAGCTGAATGCAGTGAAAACAACCAATGATGCCTACTATGCGGAGCAACTTCTGGCTGCTCGCGAAGGGCTGGTGATTGCTCAGGTCTTTGAAGACAAATCGCTCAAGGATATGCAGAGCCTGGCTACCAAATTGACGACAGACCATGAAGGCCTCGTACTCTTTGCCAGTATCTCCGAGGCGAAAGTTGTTCTGGCACAGAACGGACAGCCGCCTGAATGGGCTTGCGGACCTTTCTTCAAAGGCAATCTTGGTGCCTACCAGGGCAAAGGTGGCGGCAGTGAGAAAATGGCTCAGGCCGGCTTTGCCAGCAGTGAAGACGCGCTTGCCTTTTACGAATTCACCAAGGACCAGTTGGGACATCACTGATCTGTATTTTGCAGATACGAAACAGGCAGTATTGAAATATGAGTGGGACAAGCACGTCACATTGTGGCGTGTTTTCCATGGATATCGAAGGGACATGGGTTACTGGTTACATGAGTTGAACGATTGGCAATCGTTGAAGGAGGTTGGAAGATGACAGAACGAATTCCGTGTATACGGGAGGCATGTGCAAACACCATTTTGCCAACAACGGCTGCCAGAACAGGTGGGTTTTGCATGCCTTGCAAGCAGGAGATGGAGCGCGAGGAGCGCCAGAGATACATTGAAGCGAATCGACGTGACGTGAACGTGTATGCAGGTATCACAGACCCGGTCGAAGTATTGAAAATCATGCATGAACCTCAGGTTCGCGACCCATTAATTCGTTATGTGCCCTATGAAAAATCCAAGGAAGAGGTATATCTATCCTTGTCTGCAGAGCAACAAGATCAGATGAAGGATTATGCGATGCAACGGATTCGTACAGGTGATGAAGATACCGGCAAAGACATTCTGATATATCTCGTTTGTTACCATGATATATCGTTGACCGCCGAAATTCCTGAGCTGCTGGAGCAGGAGATCTATTATCCTGCGATTTTGTATAAGAGTGCTCCGGTAGCAGTGCGAGATCGACTCTTGCAGCAGGTGAATACCGATGATGAGAATCGGAACCACATATTGCTCATGCAGGCCCATATCGGGGATGATGTTGTCGTGCAGCAGTTCCGGCAATGGAGACAATCTCCGCCATCCTGGGCGAGCGAATTGTACGTGGCACCTGAGCATTACACCACTGAAGCAGGATGGGAGCTTACGAATGACGGGCAGCGCAGAGAATTATTCACCTCCCCAAGTTATTCACTCTATAAAGTAACAGAAAATGAAGCAACTAACGTGGCAATATCCGGAGATTCGCTATTGATGCTGACCCCGAGCGCTCAAGGTTGTCCATGGTGTGGTAGTGCATTAACGTCCTTAATTAATCTGGATGTGAAGCATCCGGCACTGCGGGATGTGTCTTGGCATGCCGAGCGACTTCAGATCCAGACTTGCGTGATATGCAGTAGTTATGGCGTGGTTTACATGGAACTGGACGCAGCCGGGGAACCGTTATGGAGCTCACATAATGTCATGCCTATGGGAATGGATGAGATTGACCTGGAAGACTATGGTGAACTTGCACCGGATGTCGGCCGGCAGTTTAGGATTGCGAATGCATCGCGTCATGCATTCCATGCCAGCGAGTGGGGGATGGAGCCCTCGCTATCTCAGATCGGGGGCCATCCGGGTTGGGTTCAGGATGCGGAGTATCCACCATGTCCATGCTGTTCCGCGAGAATGAAGGCTGTCGCACAACTGGATTGGGGCGAGGTTGAGGAATATGGTGAGGGCATGTATTACATGTTCATATGTGAGCCGTGCCAGATGACCGCCGTATCGTACCAGCAATCTTGAAGGTGGAAGCTATGATTATAAGCCATTAACACATCTATAGTACTACAGGACCGATTCGGTTGTAAGAGAGTGGACAGTTGCAATCATACTATGACTATATAAGGCATCCCGTAAGTTCTTGAACTTCATGGATGCCTTTTTGCTTGCTCTGCGCAGGATACAAGGGGGCTATCTGCTCCAATTAGCCTTTTTTATGTTAGTTATTTAGTCAGCAGTGAGAGAATGGGCGGTTTTTCTGCGTGCTTGGGCAGCTTTGTCGTACGCACACAATGTAACGAACCCAGCACATCTTATTAGGCGATTTTGCAGCACTGTAGAATTCTAACGAATCGTAGCGATGTTATTGCTTCTTATGCCAGGTGTTTTCGAAGCAAATCAGAGGTTTTATCTGTAATAAGACTGCTGAGATTCGTTAGAATTTCATATGGCTGTATAACAGCGATATAAGGTGTGTCCGATTCGTTAGCGCTTGGCCCGAACCCGAACCCGAACCCGAACCCGAACCCGAACCTAAACTCACCTCATACACACCGCCCGCGCAATTACTACTCATACACACTAGCTCCACACTAGCCGCCAGCATAATAACACCTAAGTTACTTCTACTGCGAGCGTATGCTCCTGTTCAATACATCCGTCTACAATTCCGCAGATGCCTGCTTTAACAAACCAGCCAACCACTCATAATCCGGCGTATCTTTTTCCTTGAGCTTGATCGTTTTGCGTTCTTCCGGGCCTTCAAATATGCCATCGGGTAGATCAAGTCCGGTTGCATGAAAGATCGTGAAGGATACGGCTTGTTTGGATGGAGAGATGACCGCAGCGTAACTTCCGTTTTTCAAAAAATGAGGTTTCTTGTATTGCACGCGTTCCTGCACGTCTGGGATGGTATCATGCACCATTTGTCGCAATTGTTCAGCGACCTGTACTTGCCAGGGGATCTGAATCTGTTCAATAAACGCAGTAACTTCTCCATTCTTGTTCATGCTTGTTCATCCTCCGTATGGATCTGATTGTGTGTTTCCCATTCTGATCTCAGGATTCCCATCATTAAGCGGTCGTAACGTTTGCCATCACGATATACTGCTGAACGTGCCCGACCTTCCAATTGAAAACCAACCTTCTCATAGGAACGAATCGCTTTGGCATTGTAGGCGATGACATCGAGACCAACCCGGTCCAGATTCATCTCGTGGAATGCATATCGTAAAATAAGATTCAACGCTTCCGTGCCATATCCCTTGTTGCGATGTTCCGCAAGTCCGATGCCAATGGCAAGCTGTCCGCAGCGGTTGTTCCATTCAATACTATGAATGACGACAAAACCTATCAGCGTATCCTCTTCATGCGTGCGAAGTCTGAAGTACACTTCCTTGTTCTTAGTCTCTCCCTCATCTTCCAACTGTTTCTCTGAGTAGGGAATGGCAAGATCAGTATCCACATTCCGTAGATATTCCGGGTCTTCGTTCCATTGCAGCATGGTCTGCACATCTTCAGCACGTGGGGGTGTCATTTTCAATCGTGTGCTATAAAACAGGTTATCCGTTGTTAGTGTCATAGGGTTCTCCTTTTGCATCTGATAGCCTCATCATAATGGAAATAATAGGTGAATCACAATAGAACATTTTATTGCATATAAGTGGCCTCTTGTCATGAAACCTAACACGGTAGTAAGATGAATTAATCGAAATGCATTCAGTGATAGAACCAATAAAAATGTCAGCAGGAGTGATATGTTTTGGAGATCAAAGTGGATGATTTGAGTGGAGTACAAGTGAAGGCATTAATCGCAGAGCATTTGCAAGGGATGGCAGCGGATTCGCCTCCGGAAAGTATTCATGCGCTGAATCTGGATGGACTCAAGAAGCCTGAAATTACATTCTGGTGTGCATGGGAAGCGGATGAACTAATGGGCTGCGGGGCCATCAAAGAACTTGATCCAGAACATGCAGAATTGAAGTCGATGCGTACGGCTTCGGCCCACTTGAGAAAAGGCGTAGCGAGAAAAATTTTGGCTCACATTATGGAGGTTGCCACAGAACGTGGCTATAAACGAATTAGTCTGGAGACGGGTTCAATGGATTCATTTATCCCGGCAAGGAAGCTGTATGAAGATTTCGGATTCGAATATTGCGAACCATTCGCGGACTATATTTTGGACCCGAACAGCGCATTTATGACGAAAACAATCTAAATGGATTCGCATGAGAAACCAGCATTCTGTTTGCTGGTTTTTATTTATTTTGCAACATATCGTACATTTTTAAAGTTGGAAAAAGAGTAGAATACACGCAATGATGTAACATGGACCATGCTATGAAAAGGGTGGAGGGAGCTGTGGATGATATATTGGTGGCTAGATCAGATGAATCCGCTGTTTGCCGTCTTGGTGTTATGTCCTATAATTGCTGTGGTGCTTACCTAGATTGTATACAGATTGCTTTGTGCCATTGTGGGGTATAAAACATAGGTTATGTCCAAATATGCTTGGGATGAATTGGCCATAAGGAACTTCTGGGCTGATTGCTGGACAATAGGGTATACTGGACATTATGTCTATGAAACAAGACAGTATTACAGACGTTTTTTACATCAGGAGGATTTGAATTGGCTCAGACAGAAGGAACACTACAGAAGAAGCTTAAACCAAGACACATCAGTTTTATGGCTATGGGCGGTGTGATTGGTACAGGGATTTTCAAAGGCAGCGCAGAGACGATCGGACTCGCAGGTCCGGGCGTTATTATCACGTACATTTTTGCCGGATTATTGTTGCTGGTGGTTATGGCCGCGATGGCGGAGATGGCTACGGTGTATAAAAACAAGAATATGAAAGACTTCGTGCAGGAAGCATTCGGTAGCAGAGTTTCCTTTGTTATGGGATGGATGTATTGCTTCCTATGGTTATCGGTATGTGTTATTGAGGTGATAGCCGCCGGGAGCTTTTTGCAGTATTGGTTTACAGAAGTACCGTTGTGGATGCTGAGTCTGGCGTGTGCGGCGTTCATTATACTGGTTAATCTGCTAAGTGTGGGTGTGTTCGGGGAATTTGAGTTCTGGCTGGCCGGGATCAAAATTGCCATGATCATCATTTTTATCTTCCTGGGTGCAGGGTTGATCTTTGGCATTATTCCAAGTGATAACACCCCTTATCTGCAAAATTATACACAAGCAGGCGGGTTCTTCCCCAACGGTTGGTCATCGATCTTCTCGGCATTGCTTGTGGTCATGTTCTCTTATGGGGGATCGGAGCTGATTGGTCTGACTCTGACGGAGACGGAAAATGCAGAAAAAGTGATGCCCAAAATCGTGGGCAATTTCATGCTTCGAATTATTCTGTTCTTCACCTTGCCGATTCTCATCATCTGTGGTCTCATCCCATGGAATGAGATTGGGCCGGAAAGCAGTCCGTTTGTACAGGTACTCGCCTCAACGGGACTACCAGGAGCAGCACACATTATGAACTTTATTTTGGTGACGGCAGTTCTGTCCGCTGCAAATTCAGGGATCTACGGTGCATCCCGGATGATGCATTCCATGGCAGTGGGTGGTGAAGCTCCGAAGGCATTATCACAGACAAATCGTAACGGCAGCCCGGTTAATACCTTGCTGGTGTGCGCGGTTGTATTGCTTGGAGGTTCCATGCTTGGCCTGTTCGCGCAGGATCAACTGTTCCGTGTATTGCTCGCAGTTCCGGGCTTCGTGGTCATCCTTGTGTGGATCTGTATTGCCTCATCACAGTTAAAACTGCGGAAGAGATATCCGGTTCAACCGACCTTCAAAGTTTGGGGTTTCCCTTACATCACCGGAGTGGTGGTACTATGTCTCAGTGTGATTGCTGTGATGTTTGTGTTCGATGAAGGTAATCGGTTCAGCATTAGCATCTGTCTTGCCGTGCTTGCGTTGCTGATCATCTGGTCCCTGATTAGATTCAGGAGGACGAATGGACGAACAGTTTAGTATGAACGGGTAGTCATCATTAATGAGAAAACTTTATAAGTAAAATAGGGGCTGCTTTTAGCAGTCCCTATTTTATACACTTTGAGCGAATATATTTTGTTCTATAACCAGAACCGCTTGCTAGAATGGACATTAATACATTCCTACTACTTATTAGACATATATCTAATCTTTGGGTAGCTTTTCCCAAGGGGTGGAGTACTTTGCGGCGATTTCACCAAAGCGTACTAGATTATGCTTCGTCCTTTTTGTTTAAGTGCATGTCAGCTTTCAATCTTCAACTTTAGAAAACGGAGATTTGATTTTAAAGAATTCCTTATATGACATTGGTTTTCGGCCAATCAGACGTTCAAGATCTCCAGATGTTTCCGAGAATTCTCCAGTGTTGATTGCCCGCATCCAACCTAATAAGAAATCAGTCATATGAACAGGTAAGCCATTCGCTACCATAGTGTCTATATATTCGGTTTCGCTAATTGCCTCATAAGGGATATTGATTTCACTAATCTCCGAGAGGGCTGCAGCGATATCTTCGAAAGAGCTTCCCTCACTGCCGCTTAGAGTATATGACTTATTTTCGTGCCCGTTTTCGGTGAGAACGGCTACGTTGGCTGCCGCCAAATCATCCAGAGATGCAGCGGATACTTTACCGGAACCCTTTGGTACTCGCACACTTCCAAATTTAAGTGCATCTCCAGAGAACGAATTTATGACTTCAAGATACGGTGGATTCCGCAGGATTGTATAGTCTAATCCGGATGCTTTAAGCGTTTGTTCAGCGAATAAGTCTGACATCGTTACTTCGGGCAAAATTAGATTTGAATTTTCTTTTCGTATGATCGACGTGAAGATGACTTGCTTAACCCCAGCCTGCTTTGCAGCGCGATGACGTTGAAATGTTGTGTATTGCGATCGGTAAATGCTACGGCGGAAATGAGCATCACTTTTTCAACACCATCAAAAGCTTGTAGAAGAGAGTTATAATCAAAATAGTCGCCTTGATGGGCTTCCACACCTTCTTTAATCAATCTTGCCACTTTATCAGATTCCGGATTACGGACTAATATAGCCACCTGATTTGACGGAACTTTTTTGAGAAGAAGTTCTAGCGTTCTGCTTCCGAGATTACCTGTTGCTCCAGTAATAAGTATTTTCCCCATATTTACAACTCCTTTGAACGTCTATAAATACATGAAAATATTTTGTTTCACATGCTCATCTTGAAAACTTACCGTCTTACATTCGTCAGTGTACTACCCCATTCACCGACTGGTTCAAGCCAGCTTACGATTCTATCATCAATGAGGTTGGTAAGCGCACCTTCATACTCAGCACGATAAGGTTTAGTAAGTTCATCTTGAATCCAACTTTCTCTTGTTCCTTGCCAGATTTCATAGATCACCAGATCATCAGAATGATCAAGATCATCGGAGACGATCGCATTAACAAAAGTGGGTTCACTTTTGAAATGGCTAATCATCGCGAATAGATTGTCGCGGAAAGTTTCTTTCTTACCGGGCTTAATTTTGAAACGGATATTGAGAATGACTTGTTTGTTGGTTGTTGACATCGTTACACACTCCTCAATTCTTTTATTTTCTTTATATTACAAGGCTCATTATGTACCATGTAGCACTTTTAAAATAGTACGTACTTTTTGGTTATATAGTAACCAAAAAGTGATAATTGTGATGAATCAGATCATAAATTGATTTTGAAATTACTCTATTCTACATTTATTCTCTGATATTCATCCTTGCTCAATGTCTTCTCTGCATAATTCTGACCCCATTCACAAAGAGCTCGCAGAGTGGGTTCAAGTGACATACCCATTTCTGATATTGAATATTCCACTTTTGGTGGTACCTGATTGTACATTGTTCTTATAACTAGATTATCACCCTCCAACTCCCGTAATGACTGGACTAACATTTTCTGAGAAATGGTTGGCATGAGTCTTTTCAATTCACCGGTCCGTTTAGGACCTTTTAATAAATAATACAGAATAAGAGGTCTCCACTTTCCGCCAATGACATCCAAGGTAATTTCCAGATCACAATAAAAAGTTTTCAATTGAGAAACACCATCCCTCTTTTAGTTTCGATTATTATAGTACATGTGTTGATTCAATCAACCTTCCTACACAACACTCCTAATACTGAATAAACATAACTCATTTAAGCCTAAATGCAGTTCCATCGACCAAAGCTACCACAACCATGATAGCGTTTTTATTTCAACCCAATATTTTCTTGCCTAATTCGACATATTCGTTTACTATTTTCCCATACTTAGTGCTTCAAGCATGCGTTTTTTGGGTAGCGTCTAGTCAAAAAGGCTTGGGTTCACGGGAGAGGAAGAGGAGCGGATGATCGGTTTTTTTAGAAAACGTTTGGTTGTACGCATTGTTGCAGTCGTTACACTGGCCATGACGATTATAGCTGTTGGCAGCATGCTGTTACAGGTGGCCAATATGAAACTGGCTGCACAGGAGGCCATTTCGAGTTACAATATCCAAATTGCTCAGAGTTATGTGAATCAGCTGGATACAGCATCTTATGCCGAGTTTGCCAAGGATCCCAAAGAGAATGACGCATTCTTGAAGATTCGTGATGAACTGGATGATTTTCGTGTAAGGATTGGTGCAATGTATGTCTATTTCGTCAAAATAGATGACAAAGGTACCCCACTTATTATGGTGGACGGTATGAAGGATGCGGATAAAGCTTCACCGATTAATGAAGTCACGGATGTCCCTCAGGAGGCTGTCCAGAAGCTGTTGCAGGGGCAACCAGCCAGTTCTTCAATTATTAATAATGAGGATTATGGCAACTATATTTCCTCTTACGCTCCTATGCTCGATAGTAATGGCACTGTAACAGGTGTAATTGGTATCGATACGGCGGTATCGGTGATCGGAAACATTGAATCGGATATCATGAAATCCAGTATTCCCTTCTATGCCTTATTGCTACTAATTACCCTTATAGGTATTGCCGTTGTCATGACGTTTATCGTAAGGGGGCTGCGACCACTTCAACCGCTGAAGGCGAGTGTGGAAAAAATGGCGCAGGGTGAGCTTGCAGAAGCCAACCAAATTTTGACGTCTTATCGTCTGAAAAGCAAAGATGAGATTGGAACCACATATCAAGCAATGATACATATGTCCGGCAACTTGAACAAGATCGTGAGTAACATGGTTGAAGGCGTGGCAGTAACCACCAATATTTTATCGGAATCAACGAAGGAATTTAATCGCAGTACCGAAGAGATGATTGAGATGAGCAAGACGGTTGATCAGTCAGTCGAACAGATCAGGCAAGGGGCGCATACGCAGAAGCAGGGCGCAAGCGATAGTGCGAATGCGATGGAGGAGATTGCCAAAGGCATAACGGACATTTCCGAATCCTCCATGATCGTATCGGATGCAGCAACAAGTGCGCTTGCTACAGCAGAGTCCGGTAAACAGAGCATGACATTGATGAAAACACAGATGGAAAGCATCTCACATGTCTCAGGTGAAGTTGTAACGATGGTTCAGGTGCTGAACAACTATTCCCAGGAGATTGGTGGTGCCCTGCACACGGTTCGTGATTTTGCGAGTCAGACGAAGCTGCTTGCACTTAATGCATCCATTGAGGCAGCTCATGCAGGAGAACATGGCAAAGGTTTTGCGGTTGTGGCGGATGAAGTTCGCAAGCTGGCTGAGGCCTCAAGCACATCTATGGAACGGATCTCCGACTTGCTGCTTCGCATTCAACAAGAATCACAGCAGATTGGCTCACAGATGGGGGTTACCGCGCAGGAGATTGGACAAGGTGTTACGATTACCGCAGAGGCGGAGCAAGCTTTCGCCCATGTGGTTGATGCGTTCCAACTGGTGACTCATCGCATTCAAGAAGTCTCCGCTGCGGCAGAGGAAATCTCGGCAGGATCGGAAGAGGCCGCAGCCTCCGTCAATACGATCTCGCAGATCTCAGCCGGGGTCTCGGATCATTCGGATGAAATCTATCGCTTGATGCGTGAACAGTCGGCCATGTTCAACAGGGTGGCGCAGACTTCCACCATGCTGGAGCAGCAGACCAACGAGATGAGCGAAGCTGTGCGTAAAGTAAAAGTATAGTTTTTGTAGTTGGAGTATGCTGTAGCCATAGTTAACGTAAGAGGCAGCAGAAAAAAACCTGGTCTGTTGTATAGCCAGTGTAACGATGTAAGGCATAAAAAAGTGCTCCGTTCCTGGAGAAGTTGGTGTGTATCCCAAACTTCCTTCAGAGGCGTAGAGCACTTTTTGTTTTTCATATCACTTTGATAGATGATCCAGCTCTATCGCCTGTCTGAAGCGTCGGGCGAATCGTTCTGCGGCTACGGCGGCCTCTTTGGATTCCGTCTGCACGAAGCCAATTTGCATTTTGGGTTGATCGATTCCAGCGATCTCTACCATCTTCACCAGACCTTCCTTCCATAATGGATTTTGGTAAAAGGAAAAGTCGTGACCAATCGTGGCAGCAATATCGTTTCGTAACACCATGTTGATGGCTTCTGAATTATTTGTTTTGAACAAAATGGACAGGTATCCATGATCATAGGTGAATTCCCTGAGAAAGTCTTCGATGAAACCATCTCGATAGAGTGCAAGCTTGTGTTCTTTTAATTGATCTGGTGAAACACGGCTGTGCTTGGCAAGTTCAGACAGGTGATGAGTACCAATTACCAGCTTGCCCGAGTACATGGGACTGAAGTGAAGTCCATCGAATTCCCGCAATTGCTTGGCATAGATCGCGATAAAGCCCAGATGGGTTTTGTTATTCCGAATATCCTCGATAATTTCCATGGACCCTTTCTCTTCAATGGAGATGTTAAGTTGCGGGTGCTCACGCTTCATATCTGCAGCAGACTGGACAAGATAGGGCATGACACTTGGAAAAGTAGCCACATGAAGCTCACCGCTAAGAGAGGAGGCTTCTGCGTTCAGAGATTTCAATTCATCAATCCGCTGTAAAATGTCCAGTGCCTTGGCTATGAATTGTTTGCCTTCGGGCGTGGGATGAGTTCCCTGCCGCGAGCGTTCGAACAGGATGATCCCCATTTCTTTCTCCAGACGATGAACCGATTGGCTGATCGCCGATTGTGTGACATGCAGATGCTCCGAGGCGGCGGAGAAGGATTGGGTTTTCGCAATTTCAACGACATATTCGAGCTGTTCCAGATTCATGAGTTCATCTCCGTTTAGCATTAATACAACTAATGTTAACATTAGTATCTATAAATATGAATAATACATGAACAGCGATATAATATATAGACAATCATATAAAGGGGATGAACTTCATGAAAGCAGCAGTATGGTATGCCCATAAAGATGTGCGTGTTGAAGATCGCGAGGTTCCGGTTGCTCAAGCAGGACAAGTCAAAATCAAAGTGGAATATGCGGGGATCTGCGGCAGTGACTTGCATGCTTATCATCATGGTGTGGGCATTCAAGAAGGCGAGAATCATCCGCTCTCAGGACAGAAAGCACCGCTCACATTGGGTCATGAATTTGCAGGAACCGTGAGTGAATTGGGTAGTAATGTAAGCGGTATCAGTGTGGGGCAGCGAGTTGTGGTAGAGCCATTGTACCACTGTGGAAAATGCGAATACTGTATCCAGGGGCGTTATAACCAGTGTACTCAATTTGGATTCGTTGGACTGAATGGTGATGGTGGTTTTGCGGAGTATGTTGTTGTTGAATCCTATATGGTACATCCCATCCCGGATAACGTAACCTTCGAAGAAGGTGCCCTCGTAGAGCCTACGGCAGTAGCATTTCATGCGGTTCGACACAGCAAATTGAAAGTGGGGAATAAGGTAGCCGTGTACGGAGCCGGTCCAATTGGATTATTGACCATTCTGTCTGCCAAAGCAGCAGGCGCTTCTGAAATCTATGCAGTCGATGTATTTGAGGAACGTTTGGACTTGGCAGCCAAGCTGGGAGCTGTTCCGGTGAATAGTGCCAAAGTTAATGCAACCGAAGTGATTTTGCAACAATCGGGTGGCATCGATGTGGCTTATGAAGCAGCGGGAGTGCAACCAACCATGGACAGTGCCGTTGCGGTTGTCAAAAAAGGTGGAGAAGTTGTTGTGATCGCGGCGATTCCAAATCCGCTCCAAGTGAACTTCTTCGATCTTCTGGTGAAGGAAGCGAATCTGACAGCAACGCTGGCCTATCGTCACATTTTCCCTGAAGTAATCTCATTGATTGCGGAAGGGTCGCTTGATGTGAAACAGGTCATCACCAAAAAAATTAAACTGGACGACATCGTAGAGGAAGGGCTGGAGCTGTTGATGAGCGACAAGAGCCATGCGAAGATTTTGGTGGAGATCGGCGGCTAAAGACTTTTCGCTAACTTCTCACTAACAAGGATAGATTTTCATATCAACGTAATTGAAGTATAAATTTTAGATCGCGAAAAAGGCCGTTCATCCGCATGAATGGTCTTTTTCGCTTTATTCAAGTAGAACAGTGAGCTTTCACTAGCTACTCATTATGAATCAATTCCGCTGATCGCGGTTCGTTAAGCTAATACCCAAAACTAGGAATCATAGCGGTAGCAAATCGCCTTACCCCCGCTACTCTCGGAGCTAAATTCCTTATCCTCATAGAATCCAAAACGCTCATATAAACGGATGGCATTCACCATCTGACCGCCCGTATATAAATACACCGTATTTTTGCCCATGTCTTTGGCAGATTCCACACACTGCTGGAGCAATGCTCTGGCGATCCCATGACCTCTCCATTTTGGATCAACACCTAACAGCCGAATAAACGGATAATCGATTGGCAATTCAAAGTCTGGATAAGCCTTGCGCGCTGTTTCGAACAATTGGACTGTACCGACAATCTGATCATCAATCTTGGCGATCCATAATTGTGTCAGGTACGGATTAACCACGGACTCTCTAATGTCTTTTAAGTAGGCCTCCCAGCGTTCATTTTGCTCAAAAGTCTCCCGATACTCGGCATAACTTGCAATAAGGATATCTACAATCTCTGGATGGTCCGTTTCTGTGGCGGGATGAATCGTAACGGCAGCCGTTGTCATCTTTTAATTCCTCTTCTCTTATGGGTTAAGTATGATATAGAGTTTTCTTGCATTTTACCATAACGGATTCCATCCGATTCATTCAAATTTTCTATAGTTCACTCAGTCATTTCTATAGGTCAAAGCATATCAGCGATTGAGCTGTGTGGAATACAGATGATTGCGATATTCGGTTGGCGTATTGCCTTCGTATTGTTTGAACATGCGCAGGAACAGCTTGTAATCGGAGAATCCGCACTGTCCGGCGATTTCTTTTACACTGGCATTGGTATTGAGCAGCAGTTGTTTCGCCCGGCGAATACGTTCGGTGAGGATATAGGTTTTGAGCCCGGTACCTTTCTCGCGTTTCACCATTTTGGAGATATAGTCTTTGTTAAAATTAAAATTCTCTGCAATCTGACTCACCGTAATGTTTGTATGCAGATGAATATCGACCCACTTGCAGATATGGTCCACAATCGCATTGTGCGGGCGATAATCGGCCTCTATATTACGCTCCAGTTCTCTGAACAACAATAGTAGTGCAGCGTCGGCTTCCTCCGGTGAGAAGGATGACACATGCAGCAGCTGCTTGAATAACTGATTGGCCATGGAAGGTACCTGGATGGTGGCATGTGTCCTGAATTGGTTGAATTCTGGCTGGATGGCATCATAGTGAACCCAGTAGAAGCTGACGGGTGTGTCACTGACCTGATAGCCATAGTGGGTGCGACCCGCGCGCAGAAACAACAGATCGTTGGCACGAACTACGTACTTTTCGTCGTCCTCCGCGATGTACATCTCACCTTCCAGCATCAAAATGATCTCGTGAACAGGCATGCTGCGTCTCATGTGGCTCCAGTTGCCGTCGGATATGAACTTGCCGCAAAGGTAATGTTTCAGTGGCTTTTGCATAGGACGGATTTATCCACCTTTTCTTGGATTATGAGTCTGATGTTATTACATTTTATTTGATAACATGGGGTTATTCAAGCAGTGGGGTGGATTGTTGAGTATAGGACATATGGAACGGAACACGGATTTTACCCCTCTGGATGTATCAATGAAAATACAAGTGCATATCTGTCTAGTACATACCGTGAAGGAGTGAGTGTCATGATTGATACGAAAAAAGGATTTCTGGGACCGGAACATGTAGAGCTGTTACATGGTGTGTTCCAAACATCACAAGAGGTGGGAGAGCGTTACCTGTTATCGCTGGATATGGATCGGTTCCTGGCTCCATGCTTCGAGGCTCATGGTTTACCTGCCCGAAAAGAACGCTACGCGGGTTGGGAGGCACGTACCATCAGCGGACATTCCCTTGGACATTATCTGTCTGCCCTGGCTGTGACGTATCAGGCAACCGGGAATATGACGTTAAAAGAAAGACTGGTTTATGCTGTCACCGAACTGGCGAGAATCCAAGAGACCACGGGGAGCGGGTATATCGGTGGTTTGTCCGAAGAACCTTTCCACATGGCTTTTCGAGCAGAGAATATCGGTGGATTCAATATCGGTGAATACTGGGTTCCCTGGTACAGTGTGCACAAAATCTATCGCGGTCTGATTGATGCGTATAAACTCACTGGTAACGGACAGGCACTTGAGGTGGTTACTCGATTTGCAGACTGGGCGGTAGAAGGTTTACTCCCGATGACAGAAGAACAGATGCAGACGATGCTTCTAAGTGAACACGGGGGCATGAATGAAGTATTTGCACATTTGTATGGGATCACGGGCAAGGCCTTATACCTTGAGATTGCCAATAAGTTTACCCATCAATTGATCCTGAGACCTTTGGAGCAGAAGCAGGACGATCTTCAAGGCAGACACGCCAATACTCAGATTCCCAAAGTGATCGGTGCTGCTGAAATCTATAATCAGGACCATAGCCATGAGAGTTATAAGACAGCGGCAGAATTTTTCTGGAACACGACAGTGCATCATCGTTCTTACGTATTTGGCGCGACGAGCATTTCGGAGCATTACGAAGCGAAGGGCATGGAGAGTCTGGGCATCAAAACAGGAGAGAGCTGTTGTACCCACAACATGATGCATTTGACCAAACAACTCTTCGCCTGGAATCACGATAGCGCCTACATGGACTATTATGAAAACGCCATCTATAATCACATCCTCGGCACGCAGGACCCCGATACGGGGAACAAAACGTATTTTGCCTCAACACTGCAAGGGCACTACAAAATCTATGGAACTCACGATACCGCCTGGTGGTGCTGCACAGGATCAGGCATGGAGAACCCGGGCAAATATGCCGAGGCGATCTATTTCGAAGACGAGCAAGACCTTTACGTCAACCTGTATATCGCTTCCCAGCTGGACTGGAACGCTCAGGGAATATCCCTGAAGCTTGAAACCGACTTTCCTTATTCGGAAAAGGTAACCCTGACGATCACCGGCGGCAGCGCCTCGGCTCATCTAAGATTACGCGTGCCCTCATGGCTGCAACAGCCAATGACGGCAACAGTTAACGGGGATACGGAACATCCGTATACACGGATGGAACCCGGCTATCTGTCCATCGACCGCACATGGTCTGCGGGCGATGTCATCACAATCACCCTGCCGATGTCGCTTCGCCAGTACACTGCCCGGGATGATGCGCACAAAGTAGCCTTTCTGTACGGCCCGATTGTGCTCGCCGGTGCACTGGGAAGCGAGGGTCTTCCAGAAGACACAATTGTGGACGAAACAGCATTGAATCCCAAGACCGCACCTGTACCTGTGATCTGGACGGAGCAGGAGGATGTACAAGAGTGGATCAAGGTCGTAGATGCAGACACGTTAACATTTGAACTTAGCAAAGATGTCACTTCCACGGGCGAAGCCGTGAAGCTTATTCCGTTCTATGATGTGCATCATGAATTTTATACTGTGTATTGGCCGTTTAACGATGAAGGTGATGCGCTCGAAAAAGAGTTGAACGATATCACGATCGACAGGGTTCAGGCGGATGGTCAACAGGATGAGATTGGACATCAACTGGATAGCAACTGCCGTGGGGAGCATTACAACGGTTCAACTACAGATGGCCGTAAGAAGTTGCATATGTGGCGAGAGGCTTTTGGCATCAGTGGAGCTTACTTCAGCTACCAACTGGCGGTGGATCGCGCCGCAACCAATTATCTATGTGTGGCCTATTGGGGTGGAGATTATTCCACATTTGAACGGGAAGGTATGTCGTATGAGAGACAATTCACCATTACCGTGGATGGCACACGCATTGGAGAGCAGCGAATTCATATGAACAAAATCGGCGACGTATTCTATGTGACCTATAATATTCCTGAGTCCGTTACATCAGGTAAAGACAGCGTTAAGGTCATGTTCCAGGCGGAGGGCGACAATGGCTGTGCCGGGAAAGTTGTCGAGGTACGCACTACGCGAAGCAAACCCGAATCTCTCTTTGCATGATAAGAGGCATGGTGTGAAAAGGCGCAAACACAATGTTATAATGATAATAAATTACGGTTAGTTGGGAAGAGGAGGTTGGAAGTGTGGCAAAACCCGATAATAAAGGTACGTATAACTTTCAGGATTGGTTAACTTGGGAGGGGGCATGGGAATTAATTAACGGCAAAGCTTTTAATATGTCTCCAGCACCCACTTCATTGCACCAGTTTATTGTGGGTGAGCTGCACTTCTCTTTGCGGACTTTTTTTCAGAATCGGAAATGTTTCGTGTTTGTTGCCCCTTTTGATGTGTATTTTAGCGAGAATGAACAATATGACCTGCCAGATCAAGTTGTACAGCCTGATTTATCGGTGGTTTGCTCCAAAGACCAGATATCTAAGAATGGCTGTCACGGTGCACCTTCTTTAATTATCGAGGTGTTATCGCCTTCGACTGCGCTAAAGGATTTTAATGAAAAATTTAACTTGTATCAGAAATACGGCGTGAACGAATACTGGATTGTTGACCCCGGGAATCAAACCGTCCATGTGTACACGTTGGAGGATGGCAGTTATCAGACCCGTCATCTGTATACTGAGCAGGAAACGATGATATCTGTCTTGTATCCTGAATTGCACATTCCGCTGGATTCGTTGTTCAAGCTAAGGTAATGCGAAGCGTCAACCTGTCCGCTACAGAGGAAGCAATAGGGTAGCCGTTTTCTAATGCTAACGAACCCTACACGCCTTAATTGAGCAAATTGGATGAGGTGGAAAATGTAACGAATCTCAGCGACGCTACTTCATCTGAAATAGGCGATAAACAACGTTTTTACACCTAATACACGAACATAACGTGTCTCAGGTTCGTTACATTTTCAGATGAGCTGACATGCACCCAATAACGTTACCTCAGTTCGTTAGCTATAGATAACCCAACCTTAAACGAAGAAACAACGCATAAGGCGAAATCGGATGATCTCCGTTTCGTCTTTTTTTATGCATCAGTAGTGTTTGTAGTTCTAACATGTTGTGTGAGTGTTCTTGTGACCCCTGTTTTGCATTGCTTATTTTTCAGACAAGTCTTATATAAAAAATGACACGCATAGCCATTTTCCACGTATTACCTGATAACATTTCTTATCCACAATCTGCTGTCTTGTAAAACTCACTTTGTACGGATTGACCACAACATTTCCTGCCAAGTTCCACGTTGTCCCTGAAAATATGAAATGGGATAAGCCCAAACCACGTATATTATGAGTATCCCAATATCCAATGTTATCCACCTGAGAGCGTTAACATCATGTACAATAGAAAAAGTGGAACAGGAAAATAACGACATATAGCTTCAATATATAACATGAAAGGAGGTCGGATGATTGAACATGATTAAGTACATACAATTCATGGGATTAATCCTTGTTGTTGTTGCTGTGAATGTTCTGGCATTCTCACCCGGCTTTATCGGGCTGAATTTCGGGGAGGGTGCATTTACAACTTCGCTATCCGTTACCCTGTTGTTCGGCAGTGCAATGGCACTCTTATATGGCAGTTACACCATGCTGTTCAGACAGCCGGTGGTTCTGCCCGTGAAGCATATCGAAACACATGAAGATTATGTGGAAGCTTTATCTTTTTATAGACGCATCAAAGTACTCGAAGAAGATATTACGCTGGGGCTGTCTCAACTTAGCCGGATGAAAAAGAAGAAAGAAACACTTCTGAATGTGCTTCATCAGCGGTTTGATCAGGGGGAACTAAGCTACAAAAAATTCGCATCAGTCACGATGGAAGTGGAGAAGCTGTTATACCTGAATATCCGCAGTGTACTGAATCGGTTGAATGTATTCGATGAAGCCGACTATGCCAACATGATGAAATCCAAATCCTCAAACCTTCCCCAGAAACTTTTTCAGGAAAAAACCAAGGTATACAACGATTATCTGTCTTATGTGAAGAATGCATTACACACCAATGAGGAAATTTTGCTCAAGCTGGATCAGTTGTTACTTGAGATTTCACGCCTCGACAGCTTTGAAGCAGGAGATATTGAACAGATGCCTTGTATGCAGGAGATTGATCAGTTAATCAAGCACACCAAATTATACAGACAGTGAGGGGTTGCTCGTATGGCCAAGAAGGGAAAGTTTTTTTTCATATCGATTGTAATGCTGGTACTCGTATTCGGTCTGGTCTATGCAGGAATAACATTAACATCGAACTTTGGCAAGTCGACCACACAGGTGAGCACAGAGAATGCAGGTAAGGAACTGGGCAAACTGTACGCAAACATTGCACCAGCGACGGCAGAACCGGTCAAAGGACAGATTGATCTCGATCCGGTCGACGTAGCAGAATCGCTGCCGGATATCTCCAAATTCGCAATTGCCGTAGAGAATACAACGAATGATTACGTAGAAATCTTCTCTTCCACAGAGAAGTCAGGCAGCGGGGTAGATGGCTGGTTAACTGAAGTGGGCGAGGAATTCAACAAAGCAAAAATTACCGTTGGCGGGAAACAGGTATCCGTCAAAATCCGCAACATTGCCTCCGGAACGGCTACCGATTATATCAAGTCGGGCAAGTATATACCTGATGCATTCACGCCTTCTAATGAACTGTGGGGCGAGATGGTTGAGGCCAGTGGGGTGAAAACAGAGATGGTTTCCAAGCGATTGGTTGGGAATGTCCCTGGTATTGTCATTTCCAAAGCCAAGTATGATGCACTGGTTGATACTTACGGCTCCGTGAATGTAAAAACCGTAACCGAAGCGATTGCCAACAATGAACTCGCGATGGGATATACCGATCCATTTGCCAGCTCCACAGGACTGAACTTCCTGGTGACTGCTCTGAATACGTATGATAGCGCCAATCCGCTGGGCGAGAAGGCGATTGAGGGATTTGAGAAATTCCAGACGAATGTACCGTTTACAGCCTCGACAACCATTCAGATGCGGGAAGCTGCCAAGTCAGGCCGACTGGATGCCTTTGTACTCGAATACCAGACATATGTGAATACTGCCGATCTGAAGAGTGGTTACGTCTTTACACCTTTTGGCGTGAGACATGACAGTCCGCTGTATGCATTGGGACAATTGCCGAAGAACAAACAGGAGATTATCCAAAAGTTTGCGGAATTTGTAACCCAGGCGAAGTATCAACAATCAGCGGAAGAGTTTGGTTTCAACGGGTTGCAGGATTACAAATCCGAACTGGCCACCGTGGATGGCGGCACGTTGTTGTCTGCACAGAAAGTATGGAAAGAAAAGAAAAACGGTAGCAAACCGATTGCCGCTGTGTTCGTGACGGATGTATCCGGAAGCATGGACGGCGAACCGCTTAACCGACTGAAGGAGTCCCTGCGCAAAGGTCAGAAGTACCTGGGTACAGACAACAGTATTGGCTTGGTTTCATACTCCAGTGGGGTAACCGTGAATCTGCCCATTGCCAAGTATGATACGAACCAACAGTCCATGTTTGTCGGAACAGTGGATAGTCTGCAAGCTGGCGGAGGGACGGCGACGTTTGACGGGATCGTGGTAGCGATGAAGATGTTGGAAGATTACATGGTTGCTAATCCAAACGTGAAGCCGTTAATCTTTGTCCTGAGTGATGGCGAGACCAATGAAGGTCATACCCTGAAGGATATTCGGGATCTGGTCGAGACGTACAAAGTGCCAATCTATACGATTGGGTACAACGCAGACATCAAGGCTTTGGAGAGCATCTCCAGTATTAACGAAGCGGCAAGTATCAATGCCGATACCGACGATGTCGTGTACAAGATCGGTAACCTGTTTAACGTACAGATGTAATCTAAAGGGGGAACTATAGATGTCATTTTCAATGGAAATACCAAGCCAAAAGGAAATTCAGAAGGTGATTGAAGAAGAGGTGAAACCCGTGCCCGCTGAGGTCGCGGAGCTTCAACAAGTGGCGAATGCCAACGTAGAGATGATCATGACACTGGATCTCGAATCCCTGGAGAAGCGCAAAGAGATTCTGCAATCCATTGACGGCTTTGGCATGAACACGATGAGATCCTCTTCCGAGAAAAACGCCTTGCTTCAAGTCTCCGTTGGACATCTGTCCAAGACGGGAGACGAAGGCGGTCAGGTCGCCAAAGGTTTGACCGAGCTGCATATGCAACTGAAGGATCTCGACCCGAGCGTGGTCGACTTTGCCAAGACCGGTTTCCTCGGGAAATTGTTCAATCCGCTTCGCGCCTATTTCCTGAAATATCAGAAGGCTGATGCAGTCATTGCTGACATCGTAACCTCTTTGGATAAAGGCAGGTCCACACTCCGGAACGATAATACAACCCTGGAGATTGAGCAACAGAACCTGAGAGAACTCACCAAGCGTCTACAAAAGGAAATTCAGCTTGGCGTGCTCATGGATGAGTCCATCGACGCGCAGATTGAAGCCGCCAAGGTCCGCAATGAGGACCCCGAGAAAGTCCGTTTTATTACGGAAGAAGTGTTGTTCCCGCTTCGTCAGCGGGTCATGGATCTGCAGCAAATGCTGGTCGTGAACCAGCAGGGCATCATGGCGATTGAAGTGGTCATCCGTAACAACAAGGAGCTAATCAGAGGGGTAGACCGGGCCAAGAATGTAACAATCTCGGCACTGAAAATTGCCGTTACGGTAGCGAGTGCTTTGTATAATCAGAAGATTGTATTGCAGAAGATTGAATTGCTGAACCAGACAACCAATGATCTGATTGCGGGTACATCCAAAATGCTCAAGGATCAGGGGATTGCCATCCAGAAGCAGGCGTATGAAGCCAGCATCTCCGTGGATACGATGAAACAGGCATTCACCGATGTGTTGTCTGCACTCGATTCGATTAGTCTTTATAAGCAGGAAGCCCTGCCAAGAATGCGCGAGACGATTAACCAGTTCCGTGAACTTGCGGATACCGGGGAGCAGCAGATTCAGCGGTTGGAGAAAGGGCAGAAGTTGGGGCTGTAGGTCAGAAGATGAAAATTGGGATTTTAACGAATTTGAGTGTTGTCCTTATTTCTATAATTAGAAAAAGCGACTGTTCTCCATTAAGCATGGGGAATGGTCGCTTTTTGGGCTTCTATGAACCGATTAATGAACATGGACAACTTAGAAATCTTCGCCTATCTGGAAAGTCTGTTGCAAATATCGTTAAATTAATCAATCATTTTTCGGAACTTTAATTTTGCTGGATTGGGGAGCTGAACGAATTTGAAGCACCTTGTTGCCGATAATTTATTTATTCTTTACCAATCGTTCTACATATGCTATATTGTTGACGTAGCAGAAATAGAAGGATACAAGGACGAGCGTGCAGATGATTAGTATCTTGTATTCACTGTGAGTTATGTTATTTTTGATAATTCAAGAATGATTATTCTTAAATAATCAATACTTTAGGAGGTACACGAAAGAAATCAAAAGCAGACGAAGCGGCAATCAAATTACAGGCTGAAGGAGTTCAATCTATTGGAGTACAACTCGAAGTTAGGAATGCTGAACACATTACGACTAGCCGTTATTTCGCCTGATGACCAAGCATGGGTTACTCAAGATTGGTATCCTAGATCAATTGAGAGGTATGAGTACAATAGAAGAGAGATCAATGAAAGCAGTATAAAACTCGTACTAATTTAAACCATGTTATGTACAAATAACCTTGGAAGAACAGATGTAATACCTTAATTTTTAAAGGTAATTAACCTAATTGGATATATAATTGGAGGCTTAATATATGAACTGGTATTATTTAATCGCTTCAATTCTCATGTTTGTAGTTGGACTTGTTCACTCTATATTAGGTGAGGTTCAGGTATTCCGACGAATGAGAGAAAATGGATTTATACCGACAAACGGTGGAAATGTGCTCAGCGAATCTTTTGTTCGTATTATTTGGTCTAGCTGGCATGCGCTGACGGCATTTGGATGGGGCATGTCTTTAATTTTACTCTGGCTTGCGCGGAACTCATCCCTCAACGAAGCATTCGTATTACTTGGAAATTATATTGCAATTTCAATGTTCATAGGTTCAATTCTCATATGTATCGGTACGAAGGCGAAGCATCCCGCTTGGATCGGTTTATTGGGAGTAGCAATTATCGTATTTTACGGTGGTATTGCATAATAATCTAATAACTCACTAAAGGGAGTCAACCTAATGTTTTAAACGGATGTCGAAGAGGACAATAATATATTTTCAATCATTTATTATATATAGGTGTCTACCATTCATCCGCCATGTTTGGCGGATTTTTTGTGTTAAGCTATAAACTTCATTACGATATCGACTACGACTTTAATGATTCCATAGGTTTGTAAGGGCTAGGACAAAAGTGAAATTCTTAACGACTACGATCAAGCGAGTACATTGAAAATATGCTTGCCATTCCAGTACTCAACTAGTTAGACTCCCAAATATTATAGGACGTTGCCAAACGCTCAAATTCGTTTAGCTGACCTTCTATGTATCTCTCCGACCCCATAATCCTGAGTTATTACATCTTCCAACTGTTACCGCAACGGATGATTGAGAATCTCAATATAATCGATATTGAATTAAAACAAGAGAGTATCATCATTTAACACGGCGAGCGCTCTCCCGTTACATTGTGAAAGCGCTCGCCGTGTTAAATTTTTTTTTAATTAACTACCGTATTACCAAGGCAGCTCTGTGTCCATATGAAAGAACTTGCCTGTGGGTCCGTCCGAAGGCAACGTGGCAAGTATTACACTTGTCTTACCGCCATCTTCAAGATCCATATCAGCGTATTTTCCGCCCAGTGGAGTCTTCACCCAACCAGGGTGAGCAGAATTTACTTTGATTGGTGTATCTTTCAGCTCATGTGCAAGATGGGTCGTAAAGGTATTCATTGCTGCCTTCGAGGCATTGTAAGCAAGAAGCTTGACATCATAACTTGGAGCAGCAGGATCGGAATGGAGTGTATTCGATCCAAGCGCACTGGATACATTAACAATTCTTCCAGCTGGTGCTTTGCGAATCAACGGCAGCAGTAGCTGTGTTAACTCAATCATACTGAAGAAATTGGCATCGAAGGTTTCACGCATAATGGCCGGCGAAACGGTACTTGTTTCATTAATTGGTGCAAGATCTTCAATCTCTATCTGTATCCCAGCATTATTTATCAATATATCAAGCTTACCGTACCGCTGTTCAAAAAAATTGTAAGCTGCTTGATGGTCTTCGGCTAGATTGACGTCCAATTTGATATTCTCTGCTTGAATTCCCTCCGAACGAAGTGTATTCGCAGCAACCTTTCCTTTCTCCAAATCACGTGACCCAATAACGACCGTGGCGCCAAGATTACCTAATTGACGTGCCGTTTCCAATCCAATGCCACGATTTCCTCCAGTTACCAAAGCAACTTTACCGTCCATGTTTATAGTCATTTTTAAACTCTCCTTTGAGATTTATTTTTTATACAGTCCTCTGACTGTAGCTCTGATGAAATTATGATTGATATCACACTAAAATTAATGCCTCTTTCGTCTTGAATTAAGAATGATCATTCTAATTATGTTAAAAAAACAGCCTTGACGCTAGAATAAGTCCATTGCCTTATCTAATACCACGTTGAATTCAAACTTCGTGCTTCTCGCCATGATTATTCACACGCCTTTTGCTGTCCCACCTCCTGTCGCAAATTCATATTATCATATTGAGAACGATCGGTAAAGTATCGTTTTTATGATTACTTTTCTTGCAGTTTTGATCCAGAGCGCTAATAAAACAACCGCCTCTTGTACACTAATGTGTGAAGAGGCGGTTGTTTGTTTGGTATAGATAATGCAATATAGCTCAATTGGATTTAGCTTACCTTCACATCATGTATCTTGAAAATGAGAAGCTTCTCCAAGACATCCGCACAACCTGGACAAACGCATTATTGGTCAACAGAGCAGGACGTTCGATTGATGATATTAGTGTAGATATTGATAATGGTACAGCTGATTTGGTACCCGTTGGTGTATGGTCATTGGCTAATCCGGGGACACGACTCAGAAGTTGTAGCGGTACTATAACTACCTTCATGATCCTTAGAATGATATATATGAAACTAATAATTTTATATTTTCTAGTTGCCGAAGGGGAACGTAAGACAAATACTCAGTTATGTATGAATATACAAATTGAGTTTGTTCATTTTCTCACTAATTATGACAACGCACTGGTCATTTTCAAAATCACTCTCAATAATCACTCTATAGGAAAGTTTGGCGATTTGAATGTTCAGTCTCTTAACACGACATTGTCAGGCTTGTAATGAATGATCTTAAATAACTCCTCGGCCATGTAGGCGGGGCTATGCTTGAAATCCTGTCTGATCCACTCCATGATCATGCCAAATATCGCATGAGATTGGTAACTTGCCAGAAGTTCAGGGTTAATGTGCTGTGGGAAGATGTGGTTCAGATCCTGTAAGGCGAGATCCCGAAGAACATCACAGATCATGCGCTGAAAGTTGGAGGAAGCCTCGGACTGTACAACCAGTGTGTAGAATTGTGCATGCTGGTGCACATGTTCAAATATCGTTATGGCCGAAGAGGGCATCAGACCAACCTCGAACTCTTTCAACCCTTGATAGGGTTTGCGAAAAGAAGTCACCAGATCCTGAATCACATCATTGATGATCTCATTGAACAGGTCTTCCTTGTACTGATAATGTCTGTAAAATGTACCTCGATTCAAATCGGCACGCTCGACAATATCTGTAATCGATATTTCCTTAAAGGGATGTTTTTGCATCAAATGGATGAGTGCATCCTTCAGCGCAGCTTTTGATTTCTTGATTCTTCGGTCCATCGAATTCGGAGTTTCAGACATCTATTTTCCTCCTCACTACATAATTTGAATTAAAGCATATTTACACTGACCACTTCGATGACAGAACAACCTTCCGATCGCTGTTATCCCCAGATTTTTTTGATTCCTTTTATAAATGGTAAATCCGGGGATAAAGGCGAATAGCATATGCTTCCGAAGTAGCTTTCTTTCAGAAAGCTTTTAGCTTGCGCTTCTTCAGGTTATTTCTGTCCTCTCCGTTTCGTGTAAATGTTTAGTTCAATTTCTATAGTTCACTTTAATAGTTAAAGTACATTCGGAATGATAAGTGTTGTTTAACGTACAACTGGACAAGCTTTTACTGATTGAAGTGAAACGCTATGACTTATTATACTAAGGATAAGAGTTAATGAACATTTGTTTGTTAACTTATTGTAAACGAATATACAAAGGGGGATACATGGAATGAAACTTCAAGATAAAGTGGCAGTTGTTACAGGTGCTGGTTCAGGTATGGGGAAAGCGATCGCCACGTTGTACGCCCAAGAGGGTGCGAAAGTAGTCGTATCGGATATTAACGAGGAATCCGCACAAGCGGTAGTGAATGATATTAAGGCACAGGGCGGAGAAGCGATTGTGGTTCTGGCCAATGTAGCCAAAGAAGAAGATGTGCAGAATCTGATTGATACAACGGTGAGCACTTATGGTACAGTAGATATTTTGATTAACAATGCGGGCATTATGGATGGCATGGAGCCGGCAGCGGATATAACGGATGAGAAGTGGGAGAGATTGTTCGCAGTGAACACAACCAGTGTGATGCGGACAACACGGAAAGTATTGCCGATCTTCCTGGAAAAACAAAAAGGCGTCATCGTGAATATTGCTTCGGCAGGTGGATTGCACGGCGGACGTGCAGGAGCAGCCTATACGGCTTCCAAACATGCGGTCGTGGGCTTCACCAAAAATACAGGGTATATGTATGCTGAGCAAGGCATTCGTTGTAATGCGATCGCCCCAGGTGCCGTGGCAACCAACATCAGCGCATCCATGGCTGGCATTAGCCCATACGGTGCAGGACGGCAACAGCTGGGCATGGCAATCAACCCACGCATCGGGACGAGTGAAGAGATCGCCAAGGTGGCCTTGTTCCTTGGGTCGGACGAGTCCAGCTTCGTGAACGGAACCGTCGTTACAGCTGATGCAGGTTGGAGTTCCTATTAATCCATTCAAGCGCAGTCGAGCATGGAGTACCGAAATAGTGCGAACAGTCAGGAAGCCGCATAACCATATGCGGCTTCTTTTTTGTGTTACTCCGAGAACGGTGGATCACAGCGCCATATCCCGTATAGGACAAACGTTTGCATTTCTACACGGATGCTTGAAATGAATCAATTTAACGGTGGTTTTGGTTTGGAAAAGAGTGAGGATTCACGCACAATCAGACGATGGGGAATAATGACCGGATTATGAGGCTGTGGCTCCCCGCTTAGAATTTTCAACAAGACCTGTACGGCTGTATAGCCCAGCTGATAGGTTCCAATGTCTATAGAGCTTAAGGGTGGTGAAGCCAGCTCCGATAAAGCAATATTGTTAAAACTGACCACGCTGATATCCTCAGGCACCAGATAATGAAGCTCGGCAAGAGCTCTCAATACCCCAAAGGCTACATTGTCATCAATGACAACGATTGCGGTGGGTCTGTTCGGCAAGGACATGAACAGCGACATCGCCCTGAATCCACTTTCCTGTAGAAATTCACCTTCCACAATCCAGTCACTATCGGCATCCAGCCCGGCTTGGGCAAGCGCTTTTTGGTATCCTAGCATGCGATCATGCGATAACGTAATGTCCGGTGGGCCGCTGACAAATCCGATTCGCGTATGCCCTTGGGCGATCAGATGATGTGTCGCATCATAAGCAGTCTGTACATTATCGTTATCCACCATGGGGGCATTGGGATGAGCTTCGCTGCGACCGATTAACACAAAAGGAAACTTTTCCGCTTCCAAAAATGAAATGATGGGATCGTCTCGTTTGGACCCAAGCAACAGAATGCCATCCACTCTGCGACCATGAACAAGACGGGAGATCGCGTGCAGTTCATTGTCTGATGAAGTTTCAGTGGTTAGCAGCAATTCATAATTCATACGGGTGGCATGTGTAATAATACCCCGCAGCAGTTCCCCGAAAAAGTAATTCTGAAACAACTCTTCAGCAGGACGCGGAAGCATAATGCCAAGGGTATGGGTCGTCTTGGAAACCAGGCTCTTCGCCATGATGTTGGGATGGTAGTTTAATTCTTTCATGATTTGCTTCACTTTGAGAGACGTCTTGGTGCTGATTCTGGGATGGTTGGAAATCACTCGTGACACTGTAGAAGGGGAAACACCCGCCAATTTGGCAATATCCTTGATCGTAATCATGTAAAAAATCCCTTCTGAACAATCGTATAAATATTCTCCTATGGTAATCCAAAGGATACGATAAATCAATTGCTAACTGCCACATATGGGTTGCACAGGAAGTAAAATAAAGGAAGAAAGAGTCTGAACAAGAAAATAGGAAATTACTGTAGGTAGAAGAGGTAAATTGGTTAAAATTGAGCAAATATGGCTTGTGCAAACGTTTGTGCAAAGAAAGTTAGGTATTGTATGATGTGATTGTTATTGTAGCGCTTACATCTATGAATTTACATACTTCTTGACTTATTTCCCCCTACATATTGAACGAAGGAGTCATCTTGTCTTCCATTTGAGCAAACGTTTGTACAAATGTGAACATGGAATGCAAAACCTGACAACATACGCAGACAAAAGGGTGAAAAGCGCGAACATTGTTGGACCAAGCAGAGGGAAGGGGACATTTTACATGAGAAAATGGCAAGGGGCAACATTGTCCGTCATGATGGCTTTCACACTGGCTGCATGCGGGGCTGGAGGCGGAAGTCCATCTCCAACTACGGCAGGTGAAAATCCGGAGGAAGTGGTAGAGCTGACAGCCGAGAATCTTCAACCGGAAGAAGGGGCAACCCTGGTGATCTGGGAGGACAAAAATCAAAGCAGTTTTATTGAGCAAAGAGCCAAAAAATTCGAAGAGAAGTACGGGGTAACGGTCAAAATGGAGGAGCTACCTCCAACCGATCAGGTCACCAAACTAACGACGGATGGCCCGGCGGGTCTCGCGGCAGATGTTGTCGTTTTCCCACATGATAAGATTGGTAGCGCTTCAGAGGCGGGACTTATTCTGCCCAATGACATATTCGAAGCAGAGACCGCAGAGAACACCAGCGACAACGCACTGAAGGCGGTAACGTTCAAGGATATCCTGTACGGCTATCCGTACAGCGTGGAGACGTATGCTCTCTTTTACAACAAAGCATTGTATCCAGAAGCTCCGAAAAACTTTGATGAGATTATCAGCTTCGCCAAGACGTTCAATAACGTGAAATCCAATCAATATGCGTTGATGTGGGAATTGCAGCAATTTTACTATAACTATGCATTCCTGGCTTCACAGGGCGGTTATATTTTTGGGGACAACGGGATGGATAGCGCGGATCTCGGTCTGAATAACGAAGGAGCCCTGAAGGGTGGGCAGTTCTTGCAGAAGCTGAAGTCGGAAGTACTGCCGCTCAAGATGGGTGACGTGAACTATGATATCAAAAAAGGATTATTCTCCAGCGGCAAGCTGGCTATGGATATTAACGGTCCGTGGACCATTGCCGATTATCGCAATGCCGGTATTGATTTTGGCGTTGCTCCGCTTCCGGCAATTGATGGCAAACCGATGACCTCCTTCTCAGGTGTTAAAGCCTATTATGTAAATGCATTTACACAATACCCGAATGCATCGAAGCTTTTGGCAGCGTTCCTTTCCAATGAAGAAGCTCAGATGGAGAACTTTGATCTAAACGGTACACTCCCTGCGAACAAAAACGTGGCTGCTGATTCGAAGGTGCAGGAGGACCCAATCAATAAGGCGTTCTTGGAACAGTTCAACAACTCTACACCAATGCCTTCCCTTCCTGCCATGGACAGCGTATGGGGACCAATCACGTCTGCGATTACGGATATATGGGATACCGATAAGGACGTGAAGGCATCGCTGGACAATGCCGTGAAACAGATCCAGGAAAGCCTTGCTACCGTCCAATAGGGACGAACGACGAATCCGAAGATATGCATAAGAATTGTATAGATTGAACTTCATATTTACACAAAAACGGAGAGGTACAGTGTAAGCACACTTTGTTCAATGTATACACGTTAGCAATAGGCGGGGAGGAGAGAGCAAATGCAGCAGCAGCATGTCCCGGTGCCCGTTGGACCGAACAGGGAAAGACAACACCGGATGACAGCGGCTATATGTTCCATCATACTGCAAGGTCTTGGACAGCTGTACAATCGACAGTGGATTAAGGGAATTTGTCTGTTGTTACTGGAGGGAGCAGGGCTTGCGTACCTGCTTCCTCGTCTGTCACAGGCTGTATGGGGCATATGGACACTGGGGGAAAATACACAGCGTTTTGTCAAAGTGAATGGGTCCACCGTACTTCAAAGGGGAGACCATTCCATCTTTTTACTGTTGGATGGCATTATCGTACTACTGGTGTTTTTTGTGTTTATTCTGATCTACATCCTGAATATTCGGGATGCATACGTCACGGGAGTCGCCAGGGAAGAAGGGAAGAAGACCCTGGGCGCAGGGGCTTCGCTTCGAAACATGATGGACAAAAACTTTCCCTACCTGTTTCTGTCCATTCCGGCACTGGGCATTCTGTTTTTCACCGTTATGCCGATTCTGTTTACGATCACGATTGCATTTACCAACTACTCAGCCCCGGATCATATTCCGCCAGCCAAACTCGTGGACTGGGTTGGCTTCAAGACGTTCAGTGATCTGATTCAGTTGAAATCCTGGAGCCAGACCTTCTATGGCGTACTGACCTGGACGGTCATCTGGGCCATTCTGGCGACAGTCACCACCTATTTTGGCGGTGTGCTTGTGGCACTGTTGATAGAACAGCGGGGCATACGCTTCAAGAAGCTATGGCGCACGATTTTTATTTTGCCTTATGCGATCCCGCAGATCATTTCTTTGCTGCTCATGCGTAATCTGTTCAATGGCCAGTTCGGACCAATCAATACGTACATGCGAGCGTTTGGGCTGGAGGGATTACCTTGGCTGACAGATCCGTTCTGGGCGAAAGTCACCGTCATTGTTGTCAACATGTGGATCGGTATTCCCGTCAGTATGGTGCTTATTCTGGGTGTATTGACGGCCATCCCTCGTGATCTCTACGAGGCTGCCGAAGTGGATGGAGCATCCGCATTTCAGAAATTCCGAATTATTACGATGCCGTTCATTCTTTTTGCTACAACACCGGTACTCATCATGCAGTTCGCCGGAAACTTCAACAACTTCAATGTCATCTTCCTGCTGACGAACGGAAATCCGCTACGCGGAGATTATCAGTACGCGGGGGCGACGGACCTCTTGGTAACCTGGCTCTACAAGCTCACGCTCGACAATAACAAATTCAACATGGCTTCAGCGGTAGGGATTATTATCTTCCTCATCATCGCTTCATTCTCCATCTGGAACTTCCGCCGCTCCAAATCATTCAAGGAGGAGGACATGATTCAATGAAGACACGTAATAATCCGCTGCGTCTGGCCCTGAGTTATGTGTTATTGGTGATTATCGCCGTTGTCTCCATCTATCCGGTACTCTGGATCTTTCTTTCTTCCCTGAGACCCGGTGCGGCATTGTTCAGTGAGCGGTTATGGCCCGAAGCTTTCACGCTTACCCATTACGGTGAACTGTTCAATAACCCGTCCTTTATGTACGGCAGATGGTATATGAATACATTAAAAATCGCCTTTTTCACAATGATTTTCTCCACGTTGATGGTGACACTCGGGATGTACGCACTGTCCCGCTTCCGCTTCCGTGGACGTAAAACCATTCTCTCCACCATGCTGATTCTTGGCATGTTCCCAAGCTTTATGAGCATGATTGCGATCTATATCATTTTGCTGCAAGTTAAATTGCTCGACACCCACGCTGCGCTCATCCTGGTCTATTCATCCGGAGCAGTACTGGGTGGATTTATCGTCAAAGGTTTCTTTGATACGATTCCTCGCAGTCTGGACGAAGCTGCTCGCATGGATGGTGCCAGTCACCTGCGGGTATTTACCAGCATCATCCTGCCCTTATCCAAGCCGATGCTAACCTATGTGGCACTAACCAGTTTTACCGGTGCGTGGATGGACTTTATCTTCGCCCGGCTGGTATTGCGGACGAAGGAAAATTGGACGCTGGCGGTGGGCATGTGGGATCTGGTCAACCGTTATCAGGACAGTAACTTTACGATGTTTGCTGCGGGGGCGGTACTGATCGCCATTCCAATTACCCTGCTGTTTGTATTCCTCCAGCGATTCCTTGTTCAAGGGCTGACAGCAGGTGCTTCCAAAGGGTAATGCCGTGCCATAATAGCATAGTCAGCCGCGGTAAATACGGCACTTCAACCAGGCACTTCCGTAATGTCATGTCTTTGTCGACTGACAGAACTGCGGAAGTGCCTGGTTCTATATGGGCTCGAATCTTGATTAGGGAGGAACCTGATGTATGGGCATAAACCCGTCCAGTGAGCCCGAGGTTACGGGATATCAAGGAGGACAAGCTGCATTGCAAAAATCCAAGACTCCGCGAACGCTTTGGCGTAATGTTACCTTTCGGAGGATATTGTACGGCTATGGTATCTCCGTATTCGGGGATTGCTTTAATGGGATTGCGATCAGTCTGTGGGTGTTACAGACCACAGGGAGTGCGAAGAGCATGGCGGCCGTACAGATCTGCAATATGGCCGTCAGTTTTTTATTCGGATCGGTGGCGGGTACGGTTGCAGACCGATTGGATCGCAGGAAGCTGATGCTGGCCTCGGATGTATTCCGCGGCGTAATGGCTGTGCTGATTGCGATTAGCTTATTTGGTTGGCATGCGCCGTTCCCGGTGGTACTGCTGTTGCTCTCACTCTCCATGTTTTCAAGTCTGTTTCAGGCACCTGCATTCCACGCCTCAGTGGCAAGTATGGTAGGCAGGGAGCATATTCAACAAGCAACCGGAACCATTCATATGGTGGATAATCTTGCCCGAATCAGCGGTCTGGCCGCGGCGGGAGTTGCTGTGGCTGCATTTGGAGGATTCGTCGCTATATTAATTACAGGGGCAACCTTTCTGTTGTCCGCAGTCTGTGTGCTGATGGCGGGCCGCTTTCCTGAAGTACAGCGATCCGTTAGTCAGCAGACCACGTTTGTTCAGGAATGGCGCAGTTCGTTTGGCTACATTTATCGGAATCGTCTGATTCGATCCATTGTATTGCTCAATCCAGTGCTAATCTTGTTTTTCATGTCAGCCATGATGCTGGTTCAAGTGATGGCAGTTAAGGTATGGGAGGCGAATCCGGTACAGTTTGGATTAATTGAGACCTGTATTCCACTTGGATATATGATGGGCTCTGCACTGCTGATTGCTTCGGGAAAACGATTGAAGCGAAGAGGGAGATGGGTATTTATCGGTCTGATTGTTTTAGGCCCACTCTATATTCTTTTGGCGAATGTATCCTCACCAATCATGGCGTTGCCGTTAATCGTGGGCGGAGGAGCGATGTTCGCCTGCTGTACGATGCTCACCCAGATTATGCTGAGGACAGCCGTACCGGACGAGCTGCAAGGAAGGGTCTATGGTGTCGTTGGAACAATCACCAGTACAGCGCCTATTCTGGGATTGACGGTTGTCTCCGTATTGGCAGATCAGTGGGGGGCAGCTTCTGTGCTGCAAAGCGTGGGCATATTGCTGTTGGCCACAGGTATTCTGGCAGCCACAACATTGAAGTCGATTCGAACCTATCAATAAAACGTAGTAGGGAGTATGCATGATATGGATTGAACCACATGTACACATCAACAGAGAGTGGGATTGAGGTAATCTTCGCAGCTTATGAAGAACCTAAGCATTCTGGCTAAGTTAAACAAAACAAAATAAAACAAAACCCGGAGCATACGCTGCGTTAGCGTAACTACTCCGGGTTAACTTGTGGACAGAATATTCTATTGCCAGTTTACATTTACAGTCGCTGTACCGCTGGCTGGTGTGGTAAATGTGTGGTTGGAACCACCTTCCCACGTAATGGTTGCCCCATTTTTCTTGAAAAATTTGAACTCCAGCTGTTTTCCGGCAGGAACGCTCACATCATAGTACCAAGTTGGGTAGGCGTGGATAACCTGATTGAATGCAGGCCCAATAGCTGTTGTGCCCGTACTCCAGTTGCCCAGTTCTGCCACATTACCTGTCAGATAGATGTTCTGACCCAGTGTGGTGGAAGCGTTGTTAATGACGAATCGTACAGTGACCTGATCACCTGTAAGGATGGTGAAGTTGTTATAGGCATTGCTGTTGACGCCATTCGCAGCTACTTTCACAGCATAATTGCCTGCGGCAACAGCTGGGATCGTCACTTTGATTTGCGTATCTTCCCAGGATGTAATGGCTGCACCAGTAACGGCTGTTGTACCGAAGTATACGGTACCTTTGGTGGAGCCAAATCCACGTCCGCTAATCGTAACAACATTACCTGGTTTGCCCATCACCGGACCTACATGTCCAATCGTTGGTGTTGTTTCGCTTGTTGTATACTGCCAGACCGCGGTTGCCCCGGCAGCAAGCGTGAATGAAGAGACGGTACCATTGGTGGAAGTGATGTTATTACCGTTCAGTGCGCCGCCCAGTACATCGGTGTAGTTGCCTGTTGGCAGTGAAGTGCTTAGATTCGCAATGCTCGCTGGTGTGGAGAGATTACGGTTCACGGCAACAACAGCTACACTTTTGCCGAATTTGCGCTCATAGATATACACATCATTATTGATCCAGCGTTGCTGCGTGGAGCCGTAGGCGATCGCCGGATTGGATTTGCGAAGAGGAGCGAGCTTGCTGATGACGTTGAAGGCCGTTGTTGTTTTGGAGAAAGAAGGCATTTTGGCCCGATTGTCAGGGTCCCCGTTACCTGTCAGATACTGTTCGGTACCATAATAGATGGCAGGTACGCCGCGTGAAGTCAGCGTGAAGGCCAGCGCCTGTTCCAGACGACGGTTATTGACGGCACTTGTTTTGAAGCGATCCATATCATGGTTGTCGATAAACGTAACTTGATCATTTACCTGATTATAATCTGCCGCTGTGCCTGTAATCATCGAATCGAGGGCATACATGTTGGATGTGTTATCCCGGAAGACGTTACGTACGGCAGAGTTAAAGCGGAAATCAAGCAGACTCATCCCGGATTCATTGGCAAATTCCGTGTTATCCGCATCGGATGCAGCAGATCCCAGGAACCATTCACCGAAGGTGAATACAGGTTTATGTGCATAGATGGAGGACATCCAGCTCTTTTGCCAGCCGAGAGGCATATGTTTCACCGCATCAACACGAATGCCGTCCACGCCCATATCAAGCCATAGCTTGATTGCATCTTTGAAATATTGGTCAATAGTACTGTTATTGTGATTCAGGTCTGCGAGGTCATAGAGGTTTTTGTAGATACCATTCTCCAGGGAGGAAAAATCGGAGCCGCCGTTGTGATGGAAATAGCCATTCGTATCATTTGTGTATCCGCCAACCAGATTACCGTTATCGTACAACTTGCCATTCTCAGCAAAGGACGTATCGGTTTCCATGGCAGGAGACGTATGGTTCGGTGCAAAGTCAATGACGATCTTGATACCTTTGGCGTGAGCGGTCGTAATCAGATTCTGAAAGTCAGCCATCGTTCCGAAATACGGATTGGTCTTCTTGAAATCACGTGCCCAGTAGCCATGATAAGCTGTGTTGATTACGCCGCCATAGTTGATCGTGGCGAAGATATTCTCAACCGGCTGGGAGATCCACAATGCGGTAACGCCCAGATCGCTGAAATAGTTATCGTTGATTTTGTTGATCAGGCCTTGCCAGTCGCCTCCGCAATACAACTTCAGGTTGCTGCAAGTGGCATCGTAGGCAGCTCCAGTGGGATTGTTGGAAGGATTGCCGTCTAGGAAGCGGTCCGTAAAGATCTGATAGATGACGTCTGTACTGAAGTTCTGCTTGTTGGTAACTGCGGTATCCGCATCGGCATAGATCGCGGAAGCAGGCAGATAGGGAAGTGCGCCTCCTGCAAGTAAACTGAGTGTCAGTGTTGTGCTGAGGAGTACGCGTTTGGCCATTTGAAACATAGTAATCCACCCTTCTCGTGAATGTAGTAGTTTAGATAAACAACCAACCTGGCTTTTGAATAATAGCGCTTTCAATACAACGGAATGATACGCAGTGGATTAAAGACTTCCCTCCTTTTGACACGCCAACAACCCCGGCATCTCCTTCGGGAGTTACCGGGGTTGTCCTAAACCGCTCTGGTTTAAAAGCATGGCCCTCGAGTTATGATCACAACGTTATCGTAAGAAATATTGGATCTTATGTCAATAACTTTTTTGAGAGCATTTATTTTCTATTTTTATGTTTACAAAAGCCCGTAAGCGCATTAAACTATTCGCAGATTCACAATATAAGGGCTATGTATCCCGGGACACGCACGTGTGTTTTGGGACAACCCCGTCTCTTCTGAGGCGGGGTTATTTGTATTATGCAGTCGAATCGGGAGAAGAGAGGCGGTTGATGATCGTTGAGTACCCATTCTGTCATCGAATGTTTGGAAGGCATTCAGGCGTCACGGCTGGGCAATATCCGCAACATTTATGTGTATCTCCCGCCCGGTTACCATGAGCATACAGCTCGGCGTTATCCGGTTCTGTACGTTCATGCAGGGCAGCGGGCTTTTGGTCCGTCCGGGCCAGGCAATGAAACATGGAATATCGATCAGGCAGCAGACGGTCTTATTTCTTCTGGGCAGATTGAATCACTGATTATTGTCGGCATTACGCATGTCCGTCCAGTCACGCACAACGAATTCTATCACTTCATCGCTCCGGAGAGAGAGGCCGTGAGTGTGGGGTGCTCAGGCATCGCCTATGAGCATTTTATCATTCATGAACTCAAGCCGCTCATTGATCATCGGTACCGGACGTTGCCGGACAAGGAGAATACCGGGCTGTTGGGTTCATCTGCTGCGGCACTTTGTACATTGCACATGGGGATGCGAAATTCGGATGTTTTCGGAAAACTGATCATGATGTCGCCATTCTATGTGGATGTGCAGCTGGACGAAACATCGGAAAGCGGGCTGTTGGAAGAAAACATGTATCGCTTGCCAGAAGAGGTACCCGACGTTCGGATGTGGATAGATATTGGAGACACGGAAGGCCTGTTTCTGCCTTCCCAGGTCAGAAGGGTAGCTCATCAATTACTTGAACGCGGAGTCAGAGCGGATGAGGAATTGGCATTTCTGGAACAGCCGGATGCCTGTCATCAGGAAGGTGACTGGGGAGCACGCGTTCATCTCCCGTTACTATACATGTTCGGCCACGTAGGTAAACCCACCTCGCTTCAACTGCTTGGCAGGGATGTCATCGGACTACAGGGTGGAATGACCGTGTGTATCAATGCACTAATGCACTACGAGAGCGGATGGGTTCGGAGTCTGCTGCATGGAAATTATACTTCAAGTGACCCGGATGTAATCCAGGTTCGTTCGAATGGAGAACTGGTGCCTGTCGGTATTGGAAGTGCATCCATCACGCTGACTATGGGGGGACTGTCTGCTACACGCATCTATACTGTGGTTCCTGAATTGTCCACTCATGTGGAGGTCTGCATTCATGCAGAGGTAGCCTCAGAGGAAGGGACGCAGGAAACGATCTATGGTGGGATGGGCATGAAGCTTGTCCGTTCCGGTATAGGTCGATATGAAGGTTGTTACCGTGTTCCGCGTGATAGTGGATTCTCCTTCCGGTTTACTCGGGGTTTCCGCCGCTTCGAGACCGATGTGGATGGCAAACCTGTTGTCAATCGTGTATTTCGAGCGACAGATGATATGTCTGTACATTATTTAATCCAATCCTGGGGCAGTACTTCAGCCAAAACGGGAACAGGAGGCCCAAAATGATCATTCCTTCATTCGCTCCAGTGCTGGACATTCCCTATTATTATCCCTGCAATTTCCCTCTGATTCATGAAGTGCTCCATCAGCAAGGATCCATCACAAGTCTTGCACTGCTGGCGGCAAGCCGGTTGTACAGCCTTCCATCGTGCGGGGATAACGGACTGGTAAAGCCTTATTTTCACAAACTGGATTATGTTGAGCCGATCTGGGAGATGTATGGTCAGCGAGAGCTGGACAGCTTCGAGGAAGGCAAGGCGCAGATTAGGCAGCATATCGGCGATGGGGGGCTTTTTTTGGCTACAGGAACCAGTTATCATCTGCCTTATTGTGAGGATTATCAGAATCCGGAATACATTCGCAAACACGTGAAGCAAGGCTCCCGACTGCATCTGGTAGACCATTGGATTGCCGTGTATGGTCTGGAAGATGAGCATGTTCACGTCTATGATCCAGTGCCCTCCAAGTACAAGGGGAAGGTTGCTCAAAGAGCCTTTCATGATTTCTGGAAAGGGAACCAATGCATACCCGAGCTTGCTCAGGCGAAGCGCAAAGAGAAACTCCGAACGTTTGGCACCATGGACATTCGGGCAACTGTGCAGCTTGATTCTGCCGGGTACCGAGACATGTTGAACCAAGCGTTAACAACGCAGATTGAAGAATTTCTGACAGGCCGGACGATTACACAAGGAGAGAGGAATTATTATTTTGGACATGCGGTGTCTCTGCAGCTCATGGATACGTTGCATGGGACGAAAGAAGGAGATCAAGCCAATGAAATGTTAATTTCGGGTCTGCTCTTCGATATGCGATGGAGCCGGTATTTTCTTCGAGATCTTCTTCAGGAGTCTGCCTTATGGCTAGGTTCACCACTTGATCAATATGCAAGAAAATTCAGCGACATCATTGTACGGTGGGAGAAGGCATACAATATGCTGCAGGTCAGCCGGATGAAGAACCGCGAGCACTGGAAAGTACAGCTTACAGGTGTCATTAAAATGTTGATCACGGATGAGTGGCACTGGTATGAGTCGCTTCGACAGTCCATGCCTCAGGCAGATTGCTTTCAACGTCAGACCGTGCCAATGATTGAACAAGAACACAGGGAGGCTTTGCTTCGTATCGTGCTGGATAGTTGCCGGGAGTTAAATGCATACCATAATACATCGATTCCGCTTGGTGAGGGCGGTAACGCTCTGCTATACGGACGAAATGGACAACTGGATTCGCTGGAACTCGTGTCATTGCTTGCTGTGGTGGAGCAGGGAATCGAAGATCGTTGGGGTACGGGAATGGGAGCTGCTCTGGCGGAGATAGCTGCTGCTTCCATGCCGGAAAGTCCCTATCAGACGGTAGGCTCACTTGTTGATTATCTCGCACAACAATATTCGCCTGCCGGTGAGGAGGAAGCAAAATGTTAAACCAATTCTTGCTTGAACGATTCGAGGAACAGGGACAGCATCCTGCACTGATCTGGAAGGATCAGGAGTACAGCTATCAGTGGCTGCTGGAACAGGTTGGCGTCATGAGTGAGTGGATTATAGCAGAAGGGCTAACGGGGCAACTTGTAACGCTGGAGGAAGACTATTCCCCATATGCAGCGGCAGCATTGGTTGCTTTGCTCGGGCAAGGGTGTATCCTGCTCCCCATGGATCGGTACCTGGTTGAAGCCAAACGACAGGAATATATTGAACTGGCACAGGTGAAATGGCGATTGGGCGTTGAAGATGGCAAGCTGTGCATTCGGCAAACGTGTGAAACTTCTGGAGAGATTCCTGTGTTGTTATCTACGCTGGCACAGGAGGGTGTAGGAGGCCTGGTACTCTTTTCATCCGGATCGACCGGAGTGAGTAAAGCGACTGTGCATCGTGCAGATCGGCTGTTATATCGTTTTCGCCGGCGGGTTCGGCCCTTGCGAACGATTCCATTCATGATGTTTGATCATATCGGCGGTGTGAATACCATGCTGCAGTCCCTGTCCAGTGGGGGATGTCTGTGTATCATTGAGGATCGATCTCCCGAAGAAGTGTGCCGGACGATTGAGAAGTTTCGTGTGCAGGCGCTGCCCGTCTCCCCAACATTCATGAATCTGTTGCTGTTGGGCAGAAACGATGAAGGGTATGACCTGTCCAGTCTCGAGGTTGTATCATACGGATCGGAAGTGATGCCTGAGTCCGTACTGGCAGCCTGGAATCGGAGATTTCCACAGATCAGGACGATACAGGCCTATGGTATGTCTGAACTTGGTATTCTGCCAACCCGTTCCAAAGAACCAGGTTCTCTGCTGTTCTCCATTCAAGATGAAGAGGTCAAGTACCGGGTGGTGGAAGGAGAATTGCAGATTCGTACAGCAACAGCGATGATCGGATATCTGAATGCACCATCACCTTTTACGGAGGATGGATGGCTGCGTACCGGAGATGAAGTCGTATTGGAGCAGGGGTACATTCGCATTTTGGGCCGCCGTTCGGAGATTATTAACATAGGGGGACGGAAGGTATATCCTGCCGAGGTTGAGGGTGTGCTGGAAGAGATGGAATGTATTGAAGCGGCGGTAGTTTCGGGAGAACCGAGTGGTATCACGGGTCAGAGAGTGAAGGTGACTATCCGGCTGGCTACAGAATGTACTCTAACCGATCTGCGGCGGTCCATCTGGGAATATTGCCGGGACAAGCTGCCTTCTTATAAGATTCCGCAGAAAATCGTAATTACACAGGGAGAACTCGTAAGTTCGAGAATGAAGAAAATTCGTAAACCGTCGATGTCGATATCCTTCGCCTCGGCTGGGAAATAGGTTGCTGCCACCAATGAGTTTTATCTCAATTGAATCGCTACCGCTAACGAATCTCAAACGTCGTATTAAGGGGATGATCAAGAAAAGTAAAACTTAACGAATCTCAGCAACGTTATTCCGTCGAAAACACCGCTTCTGCTTGCGAAAATCGACTTATTAAACAAAATAACATTTCTCTGATTCGTTAGACATTTAGCCCGGATATAATGAAGCAAATAACGTGTGCTTGGTTCGTTAGAATATGACATATAAAACGCATAAGATGCAGGAGAGGCTGTCCCTGGTCGTCAATATGACCTGGAGGACAGCCTCTTTTGGAGTTATATCGCCTTGTTAGCTGTATTTATATCAAGCTTCCGCAGGTTGTTTGACCTCCATTTGCAGTAAGGAGAAGCCGTAAGCTTCCAGATCGAGGGTCAGTTTATTTTGCCGGGATTCCACTTCGTTTGATGTGTACAGATTTCGCCAAACGTTACGATCTGCCAAAGGCAGTTCAAGAGTACATGGCTCATCTCCTGCATTCAGCACAAGAAGCATGCGCTCACCTGTATGCGAATCCGATCGTTCGATGGCAAGACAAGGGTCTCCGGCTTTTGCATATACAATCTTCAGTTCCGTGCTGCGCAGCGCAGGGTGCTGTTTGCGAAGGGCAATCGTATGGGTGAAGAATTCCAGAAGTTTACGGTTCTGCTTGGTCTCATCCCATTCCATACACTTGCGGCAACCCGGATCATATCCCCCGTCAAGCCCCACTTCGTCTCCATAATAAATACATGGCACACCTGGATACGTAAGCAGCAACGTAACGGCAAGTTTCATCTTACGCTCGTCTCCATCACATAAGGTCAGCAGTCTGGGTGTATCATGACTTCCAAGCAGATTGAAGGCAGCTTCAGTAACCGTTTGTGAATAGGCTGCAAGCAGTTTGCCGATCTCATTGGCAAATCCGAGTCCATCGAGCTTTCCGTTCACGGTGTAGTCCAATACCGAATTGGTAAACGGATAATTCATCACGGCATCGAATTGGTCCCCCTGAAGCCACATGAGCGAATCATGCCAGATCTCACCGAGCAGATACGCATCAGGTTTGATGGCTTTTACCGTCTGACGGAATTCGCGCCAGAACTGGTGATCCACCTCGTTGGCCACATCGAGCCTCCATCCGTCAATGTCCATCTCCTCGATCCAGAACCGTCCGACCTCCAGCAGGTATGCCTTCACGTCAGGGTGTTCCGTGTTCAGCTTTGGCATAAGCGGTTCAAAGGCAAAGGTATCATATGTGGGTATGCCATCCTCCACACGTGGCGGCCAGTCTTTGATATAGAACCAGTCTGCGTAGGGGGAATCGGCTCCATTTTTCATGACATCGACAAAAGGAGGGAACTCTCTGCCGGAATGATTGAACACCGCATCCAGAACGACACGTATGCCGCGCTGATGACATGCATCCACAAAGGTCTTGAACTGTTCATTGGTTCCAAAATGAGGATCGACCTTCATATAATCGCCTGTATTATATTTATGATTCGTGGTGGCCTCGAACAGCGGACAGAAATAGATGGCATTGATGCCCAACTGGCTGATGTGATCCAGATGATCAAGCACACCTTGCAGGTCCCCGCCGAAGAAGTTCACAGGTGTGGGTTCCCCTCCCCAGGGTTCAGCATTGTTGGGACTGATAGATGGATCGCCATTGGCATAACGTTCGGGGAAAATCTGATAAAACACGGCGTCCTTCACCCACGCAGGCGGTTCAAAAATGTCGACCGGATTCATAAATGGAAAATCAAAAAACTCCAGTGGATGGTCAGGCAGCGCCTGCTCGAATCCGCGCTCCGTCATCCAGACTGATTCCTCTCCCTGAATCAATTGGAAGCCATACCGTAATCTGCGATAGGGAGGTGAGGTCTCGGCTTCCCAATAGTCGAACATCTCATCCCGGGCAAAGATGCGCATGGGGATGTGTGTGATTGTTCGATCCCAGGCATATTTGTCCCCGGTAATGGCAATCACCGCATCCAGATCACCGCGTTTGGAACGAAGACGCAAATGCATGGTCGAGCGATCATAAGCATAGGACCAATTGAGTTTGGGACGATGATAAATGGCTTCAAGAATCATGTGAATCACTCCTCGTTAGATGATGAGATTTCAGATCAATGCGGCCATAAAACGCAAAAAAGGCACAACCTCTATTGTTCACGAGGTTGTACCTTTCGGCAGCATAGCCTTTTGATTATAGTGCTATTATACGAACTAACTCAGCAAAAGAAAACACTTTTTTTCCTTAAATTTCAAAATTGTTTTTTAGAAATCATATCCAAGATTATTGGCGTAGGCAGACAGTTCTTTTTGATATTTCTCGATATTTTTCTTGCCGGCAGCAATTTTGGCATTAGCTTGTTTCAGGACAGCGCTGTTTACCGTAGTTTTGGAGACCGCTTTTTTGGCGAGTTGGAATCCTTCCAGTTGCGTATAGCTCCCTTTGATCAGGCTGGCATGGATTTTTTGCAACTCTGCAGTTTGCGGTTTAATCAGTTTCAGCTTGGATACATATTTGGTGTAGTTAGGAATTGCAGTGTTGGTCAGTTTCAGGAACACGGACTTGCGATTGGAAGATGTAATGTAAAATCCGCCTCCCAGTGCATTGAAAGCTTTCTCCTCATATACTGCTGCGAGATCCAACTGATTCAGGTAGTCCAGGAAATCTTCTTCTTCAACCGTAGGAATCGGTTCTTGTTCGGACGTGTCAACTTCTTCATAGTATTCGTCTTCCGAATATGTGGTGGTTGAGTCATCCGCAGCAGCGGCATAAGACCCTGCAGGTGCGAACACCCCGCCGAGCAAAACAAAACTCATAATGATTGATAGTAACCATGATTTCTTCACGTGCCAATATCCCCTATCTATAGATGTGATTTTATTCCAATGGATAATCTAACATAGTACGACAAGAAATTACAGGAAGGGTTTTACAGCAAAATCCTTTTCATATGCATAAAAATGAATAATTAATTTACCATCAAAATTACATTGTATTAGATGAAGAAGAATTACGATGAGAAATGGGGCTAATTCGCATAAGGGTAAAAATTACATATATGGTGAGTAGGGATGCGTATTGTATCGATATATATTATATGGTCTCAATTAATATGTATCTATTTATAGTTGTTTTCAGAAGTAATAGGAGCTACGAGCGAGTGAGAAGTTTTCCTAAATAAAATGCTTGTATAATGATTTCATCTCCATTACAATACAATTGATAATGAGATTCAATATCATTTAGATAAAAAGGGGAGACAAGTTACATGTATAAAGTAAAGAAAAAGCTATACATTTATGCAGCATTTATTCTGATGATTTCACTGCTTGCTGGTTGTGCTTCGGGGGGAAGTGCCGAGACGACGAATACGTCCAGTCAAGCTGCAAGTAATAGTGAAAGTGATACAACTGCCAGTGCGGCTGAAGATCAGACCCGAGTGATCAAGCATGCCATGGGTGAAACGACAATAAAGGGAACACCGCAAAAGATCGTGACGCTGTTCCAAGGTGCTAATGATGTAGTCGTTGCACTGGGCGTGAAACCGACAGGCGTGGTTGAATCATGGGTTCAGCAGCCCGTCTATGAATATCTGAGAGCCGATCTGGATGGAGTTCCACAAGTAGGACAGGAATCCCAGCCCAATCTGGAGGAGATCAACAAATTGAAACCTGACTTGATTATTGCTACGAAGATCAGACATGAAGAGATCTATGATCAATTGTCCCAGATCGCACCAACGGTAGTAACGGAGACCCTGTTTGATTGGAAAGAAACCGTGAAGATGGCTGGGGAAGCGATGAATATGGTTGAGCAATCGGATAAACTGTTGTCAGATTGGGATGCCCGTGTAGCAGATTTCAAAGAGAAAATGGGTGATCGTCTGCCAATTGAAGCAACCATCACGAATTTTAGAGCCGATCAGGTTCGTATTTTCTACATGGGTTATGCAGGTAAAATTCTGAAAGAGCTTGGATTCACCAGACCCGAAGGACATGATGCAGACACATGGGGAGTTGAATTGACTTCCAAAGAGAATATTCCGGACATGAATGCGGACATGATCTTTAACTTCAATTCAGGCACCAAAACCGATGCGATTCAGAAAAATTATGATGATTGGACCAGCAGCCCGCTGTGGAAGAATCTTGATGCAGTCAAGAACAACCAACTGGTTCAGGTTGATGAAGTGGCCTGGAACATGGCAGGTGGATACACATCGGCGAACATGATGCTGGACGATCTATATAAGCAGTTCAACCTGAACTAACTAACAGGAGCAGGACCTGCCGTGCACCAGGACATTCGTTAACGAAGTGTATGGGCAGGCAGGTCCTTTTCATTTTACAGATGAAAGAGTGAGAATATGTTTCCCCTTTTTACAAAGGCAAGCGCCAAGATCTATGGGCTGGCTGGTTTATTCATATTATTTCTACTTGCTTGCACAGCCAGTATGATTCTGGGACGCACGCATATCACATTTCAGATGGCATGGGATGCGCTGCAATTCTATGACGATAGCTCGGTGGAACATGTGGTGCTCCTGACAGAGCGGTTGCCACGTACCATTATTGCCGCTGTCGTTGGAGCAAGTTTGGCTGTGGCGGGTGCACTGATGCAGGCATTGACACGTAATCCGCTTGCCTCACCAAGTGTGTTCGGGATCAATGCAGGGGCAATCTTTTTTATTGTCATTGCCATCGTAGTATTGTCCGTATCCTCGCTGACCACCATGATGTGGTTTGGTTTTGCCGGAGCTGCGGTTGCCGCGGCGATTGTGTATGCCTTGGGTTCCCTTGGTCGGGATGGCCTGACACCGATCAAAATTGTACTGGCGGGGACGGCAATCTCGGCATTGTTTGCCTCGTTCACACAGGCGATTCTCGTGTTGGATGGAACCGGATTACAGGATGTGCTCTTCTGGCTTGCCGGTTCAGTTAGCGGGCGGACATTGGATATGTTATATCCCGTTCTGCCGTACATGACAGCCGCAGCCATTGTCTCTCTGTTCATGGGCAGAGCGATTAATCTGCTATTGACGGGAGACGATATCGCCAAAGGCATGGGACAGAATGTACTTCTGGTCAAGGTGCTCATGGGCGTTGTTACCGTATTGCTAGCGGGTGGTTCGGTTGCCGTAGCCGGTTCGATCGGTCTGGTCGGTCTGGTTGTTCCGCATATCATGCGTGCACTGGTGGGCAATGATTACCGCTGGCTCGTTCCTTACTCTATTGTAGGGGGAGCCATTCTGCTGCTGTCCGCAGATGTGGTTGCCAGACTGGTAATCATGCCGCAGGAAGTTCCACTCGGTGTCATGACTGCATTGATTGGCGGACCTTTCTTCGTATACATTGCCCGCAAGGGGGTGACGAAGATATGAGGAAGATGTTGACTTTCCGCAATAAAAAAGACACCTTATCGATGCAAATGGAACGAAAATCACTGGTTGTCATCAGTGTGTGTATGCTCTTGTTTGTAGTTGCAGGAGTAGTCGGTACCAGTGTGGGCAGTGACTTTATTTCTCCGCTGGATGTACTTCGAACGATATTTGGTCTGAACGAAGGGGAACATGACTTCGTCGTGCTGACCCTGAGATTGCCACGAGTGTTATTGTCCCTGCTTGTGGGTGCAGCGCTCGGTATGTCAGGCGCGCTCCTGCAAGGTATTATCCGTAATCCATTGGCCTCACCGGATGTCATCGGTATCACTGGTGGTGCGGCTGTTGCGGCTGTGGGGTTTGTCACGTTGCTGGGCGGAGCGGTGAGCATCAAGTTATTGCCGCTATTTGCCATTGTCGGTGCACTTCTGACGGCATTGATCATCTACATGCTTGCCTGGAAAAAGGGAGTCAGTCCGATCCGCTTGGTATTAATCGGAATTGGAGTGTCGGCCATTACCGGAGCTGGAACGACCTTTATGCTGATCCTGAGTCCGTTCTACACGGCAGGTCAAGCCTATATCTGGCTGACAGGAAGCGTGTATGGAGCATCGTGGACCGATGTTCGAACCATATTGCCGGTTATTGTGATTGTTGTACCGCTGGCGATCTGGTTCGCCCGCAGCCTGAATGCACAGGAGTTCGGGGATGACTTGGCCACAGGGCTGGGTGTAACGGTACAGTGGCATCGTTCTGCATTGCTGTTATGCAGTGTACTGCTTGCGGGAATCGCCGTGGCTGTGGCCGGAACCATTGGTTTTGTAGGTCTGATCGCACCACATATTGCCCGGAAACTGGTCGGTCGGATGTTTGGCAGTATGCTGATCGTGTCTGGACTGGTTGGTGCTCTGCTCGTATTTGCCGCAGATCTCATAGCACGTACGGCCTTTCTACCGCTTGACGTTCCCGCAGGGGTATTCACCGCAGGCGTAGGCGCACCGTTTTTCCTGTATTTGTTGTTCAAGAATCGAAATCAGTTTTGAGGAGGAGAGGACTGTGAGTATTCTGGAAGCCAAGGAGCTTACGATCTCCTATGGAGCAGATCCCATTATTGATAATTTGAACCTGACCATTCCCAAGGGACAGATCACCGTTCTGATTGGCAGCAACGGATGTGGTAAATCTACGCTGCTGCGTACGATGGCCCGGTTGCTGAAATCCAGTTCAGGTTCCGTGCTGCTGGATGGTGAAGAGATTGCGAAGCTGCCGACCAAGGAGATTTCAAGACGCATGTCCATCCTGCCACAGGGTCCGACTGCCCCGGAAGGCCTGACGGTGAACCAACTGGTGAAGCAAGGACGTTATCCGCATCAGACATGGTTGAAGCAGTGGTCACGAGAGGATGAGCGCATGGTCAAGCTGGCACTGGAGTCCACGCATCTGACTGAACTTGCGGATCGGCCTGTAGATGCCCTGTCCGGTGGACAACGTCAGCGTGCCTGGATTGCAATGACCCTCGCACAGGGTACGGAAACGCTGCTGCTGGATGAACCTACAACCTATCTGGATATGACTCATCAGATTGATATCCTGGATCTATTGTTTGAGTTGAATGAACGGGAAGGACGCACGATTGTCATGGTACTTCATGATCTGAATCTGGCATGTCGGTATGCGCATCACATTGTGGCTGTTCACAACAAGTCCATCTACGCGGAAGGTAAACCGGAAGACATCATTACGCAGGAGATGGTCCGTAAGGTCTTCCAGATGGAGTGTGAGATTGCGGTTGATCCACTCTTCGGTACACCAACCTGCATCCCGCATGGAAGGGGAAGGAAACTGAATGGGGAGCAGCGTTACACTCAGTTGGCTTGATTACTTCAATAAATGATTCGACGAATGATGATTCAAGCGATATCGCTATTTTTTTTCAACCCACCTCGTCAACACTTCTGCGTTTAATGAAGATAACAGGAACAGGCAAGCTCTTGGTTTCATACAATCCAGAGCTTGCCGCTTGTTGTACCTGTTTTTCGATGTAACAAACCACACCAGCATAAATCTAACCTAAAATCAATCTTAATTTTCCTTAAAAGTTTATTATTGACAACAAAGAACGAATTGCCATAAAATAGATTTTATATGATATTGATAATCATTATCAATATCATACTACAATAAATATTGATGAACGTAGGAGCAATATAAGTTGAATTAATCATTTACATGCAACGGAGAGGACAGAAAAAACCTGGGGATAACAACGATTGGAAGGTTGTCCTGTCATTGTAGTGTTGGTGTAAATAATCTTTAATTCAACTTATATAGGAGCGAGTACCTTCATTCGATCGAGGAGGATTTTCAGTGTTTCCGAAAGGGATTCATAATCTGCAAAACCGACTCATTATAAGCAAAGCGAGGGAAATGGGGATCACCTGTGAGCCCCTTCTTGAGGGATGCGAGGATTTTCTGAAGCTGGCAGTAGGGGACAAGCAGATCATCATTAACAAAACCAGATCTCATCGTCTGCCGTTAATCGCCGGATTGCTCGCGAAGAACAAGCAGGCATGTAATATGCTGCTGCATGAACAGGGCATGCCTGTACCTTCCTATATCGTGATCCCGGAGATGGGGAGTGAAGCAGTAGCTTTTCTGAATAGATACCGCTCCATTGTGGTGAAACCGTTGGATGCGAGCAGCAGCATGGGCGTGACGCTGGATGTGCGTACTGAAGAGGAACTGGAGGCAGCCATTCATCTTGCGAGTGTGCACGGCAGCAGCATTATGTTGCAGCAATATGTGACCGGAATCGATTACAGAGTGCTGATCATTAACGGTGAAGTGGCGGCTGTGAATGAGTATCGACCTGTCTATGTCGAGGGGGATGGAACTTCAACCGTTCGCACATTAATTGAACAGTTGAATCAGGAACGAATGAAGATTACGTCCATTGGCGAGTATGAAGCCTTTCCCCAGGTGCATGCAGAAACGGAACGATTGTTGGAGGTATTACATGCACAAGGCACAAGCCTGGATGAAGTTCCTGCCGCTGGTGAAGAAATCGAGCTATATGATCTCCGTAACTCAGCCGCCGGAAAAATCAGTGAATTCTACAAGGATTGTACCGAGATCATTCATCCCGAGAATGCGCGAATGATCGTTCAGGCGGCCCAAACTCTTCAGATTGATGTAGCAGGGGTCGATGTTCGTTGTCGTGATATCCGCACGCCGATCTCCAGAGAAGAAGGGGGCATTCTGGAAGTGAACGCCTTGCCAGATCTCACACACCACGTCTTTCCCCATGGGGGGACAACTCGTGATGTGGTGCGGTTATACCTGGAATACTTGTGTCAGGAACAACTTGAATATAACTCATATAACTTATAACAACGTATAGAAGACAATATATAACGGATATCAGATGACGGATACCCTTATTTATAATTCGGACCTTGCCTGATTTTGAATCCATACCATGCGATATGCAAAATGCAGAACAAGAAATTACAGGCAGCAGTTAAGCCTGAATCGATGATAAGGAGCGTTAAAGGGCTATGTCAGTAGAAGTGCAGACGGAATATCTGAAGATGCAAAATGAGAAGGAATCCAATGCAAGATCGTACCCCAGACATTTCCCGCTTGTTATTAGCAAGGCCCATGGGGTGAAGGTTACCGATACGGATGGCCGCGTATTCTACGATTGCCTGGCTGGTGCAGGAACATTGGCGCTGGGGCATAACCATGACACGGTAATCAATGCTATCCGCGATGTCCTGGATCAGCAGATTCCGCTACATACTCTGGATTTGGCAACGCCGCTGAAGCTTTCATATATGCAAGAATTGTTCTCCATTCTTCCAGCAGCGATGCAAAATAAGTCCAAAATCCAGTTCTGTGGTCCAACTGGAGCGGATGCTGTAGAAGCAGCTATTAAGCTGGTCAAACATGCAACAGGTGGCAAATCCATTCTTGCCTTTCAGGGAGGTTATCACGGTTCGACCCAAGCAACCATGTCGATGAGTGGCAACCTGAGCAAGAAACAGCATCTGCAAAGCCTGCTGCCAGATGTACATTTCCTGCCGTTTCCTTATGAATACCGCTGCCCTTTTGGTGTTGGTGAGGGCATGACGGCCCGGTTAAGTGCACAGTATATCGAGAACTTGCTCGATGATTGCGAGAGTGGTATTGCTGCACCGTGCGGAGTCATTGTGGAGACGGTGCAGGGCGAAGGCGGGGCGATTCCAGCAGACATTGAATGGCTGAAGGAGCTGCGCCGAATCACAGCAGAGCGAAGCATTCCACTCATTATCGACGAAGTGCAGACAGGCATCGGACGCACAGGCCGTATGTTTTCATTTGAACATGCCGGAATTGTACCCGATGTAATTATCTGCTCCAAAGCGGTTGGCGGAAGTCTGCCCATGTCTGTCGTCATCTATAAGGAAGAGCTGGACCAATGGCAGCCTGGTGCACACACAGGAACATTCCGTGGCAATCAGCTGGCCATGGCTGCGGGACTGGCCACACTTCGTTATATCCGGGAACAGGATGTTCTACACAATGTACATCTGCGCAGTGAGCAGTTCATGAAGCAACTGAATGCATTGAAAGAGCGCTATGCCGAGATTGGTGACGTCCGAGGCAGAGGACTGATGATCGGCGTTGAGGTGGTTAATCCGGCAGGCCGCAAGGATCGTTTGGGACATTATCTGCCTAATGGTGCACTTGCTGAGTCTATTCAACGTGAATGTTTCAAGAATGGATTAATTGTGGAACTGGGCGGTCGTCATTCAGCGGTTGTTCGTTTTCTGCCGCCGCTGAATATTACGGAGCAAGAATCGGGCGCGATCCTGGCGATCTTTGAGAAATCGGTAGCTGAAGCAATTGCCTTAGCAACGGCTGCATGCTGAAGCTGTCCCTGATGAAGAGGCATGCCGTATTACTCGCGATTCTGCTCGGTGCTTTTTCGCTGGTACTGACCAACAGTGCATTTAATCTGCTGCTGCCTTATTTTGTGCAATATTATCAGATCTCTACGACAGCAGGCGGATGGATCATCGCCCTCTACATGCTGGCCATGACGTTAACGATGCCGCTGGCTTCCCTGATCGTAGACCGACTGGGCCGGAAGCAGACGTATATGCTGGGTATCACCATCTATGGCGTGTTCTCGGTGGCAGGTGCACTTTTTTATCACTCGATTGAGGTACTGCTGCTGGTGCGTTTCATGCATGGGGTTGCCGCCGGGCTGATGATTCCGTTATCGCTTGTGTTGCTGTTTGATGTATATAGACCGGAGGTAAGGGGACGAATTACAGGAGCGTGGGGGTTGCTGCTTATGCTGGCTCCTGCGGCTGGGCCAACGCTGGGCGGCTTCATCATTCAGTATGGACGGCTTGAAATGCTGTTCTGGCTGAATGTGCCGCTGGCTGTATTTTCGTTCATCGGGTGCGGTCGAGTCATTCAGACTTATATTCCCGCCCGTAGGAAACGATGGCATCCAACCAGTATCATGCTGCTGATCTGTTCGGTAGGTGCCCTTAGTCTGGGCGTACAGTTGTATGCGAGTCCTGTCGCAGAGGTATGGGTACCTTGGCTGCTGATTTCGCTCGGTGTGGTGTTACTTATTCGTTTTGTCCAGACCGAGAACGGTCGCAAGGAACCACTGATACGTTACCAGTTGCTGCGGCGTAATGCCGTCTTTCCACTGACCGTGCTGATCTCGACCATTCAGGATTGTGTCATGTTTGGCGTGATCTTTGCATTGCCATTATTATTCCAGGATGTCTTCCACCTGTCTCCGGCCTTATCCGGTGCATTGTTCATACCCTTGTCGTTCTGCACAAGTCTGTTCATGTGGATCGGAGGCAGTCTGCTGGATCGCGGTCGATCCATGCATTTTATCGCATGGGGCACGTTGCTGGTGTCGATATCGATCTTGTCGTTTGCCGTTCTACCCATGGGAGCATCGATCTGGATTATCGGTATGCTCATGGCGTGCCGTGGAATTGGCGTTGGCCTGTCAGGCATGAGTATCTCTGCGATTGGTCTGCAAGCATTACCAGACGAAGACATGCACGAAGGGTCGGTGTTATCGACCACGATTGAGCGGCTGGCTTCTTCGTTTGCAGTGATGGGTATGACCCTGTACTACGATATGCGCTGGCAATGGCTAGCCGGGGCAGGAACATCTATGGAGATGGCAAAATGGGGAGCGCTCAAAGAGATCTGCCTCGGCCTTGGCTGCGCCATACTGCTTACACTTCCCCTGGTACTACTTATAACCCGAAAGAAGGTTGGCATCATTGTTCGAGATGGAAAACAAGCTCCGGTCTGAGGCAGAGCAGCAGGCTCATGAACATTCGTGCAAGCTTCTGCTGAACTGTTACATCCGTGAGCTTGCGTTAGAGAAGGAAAATGATATTCGGATCAATCCGAATAAGCTGACGTACGCGGTTGCTTTTCCAGCCAGTGGGGTGACGGTGACAGGACAACTATCCTATTACTCTGCGATGGGAGAGCATGAATATCTCAGCATGGAATCTGGCGGAGAAGCGGTGCATTATCGCGACCTGGTTCGCTGGATCACATCTGAGCTAATTGGAGATGGGGAACAGGGAGCGAGTTCGGACCAACATGGAATGTTGAAGAGTACGGTCCAAATGAAGAGTTCACTTGAGCTGGAGAATGTACATCCATTGAGTGAGAATACGAATCGTGTCGAGGTGGCGTGTGCCAGAGATTTTGCACAAAAGGTAGATAACAGCGTAGGTAACCTTACGTTGTATATCGGACAAGCGGCCAGTCTCGACATCCACGACTATCGGACATCGGAACAGTCACTGTTATATGGTCATCCGTTTCACCCTTTTCCGAAGAATTCCAAAGGCTTCAGCGAGCAGGATGTTCGGAAGTACAGTCCGGAGCTACGCACATCGTTTCAACTCTGTTATATCGCGGTGAGGCAGGACGTCTACGTGCAGGAATGGGTGGATGACGAGGCGGTAATGGATTTGCAAGAACTCCTGCGGAGCCATGTGCAGCCGATTTTAAAAGAAAAGAGTGAAATGTATGGGCTGCTGCCCGTCCATCCATGGCAATACGCTTACCTATCACGGTTGACCGAGATACAGCACTATTTTCAAGATGAGAAATTAATTCTGCTTGGCACTGCGGGTCCTCCCGTCTATCCAACCTCTTCGGTACGTACGGTCTATGTTCCGGAATGGAACTGCAATATCAAGCTGTCACTGAACATGCAGATTACCAACATGATTCGCACCAATAGTGCTGAGCAGATGCGCAGAACACTGGATGCCTCCAGATACGTCAGGCAGCATGACTGTTTCGGTGCTGAGCCGAATACCCATATTGCGTATGAGACAGGTGTGGCGACTTGTGCTTTTGATGATGAAGAGTTAACGAGCCTGTTTACGATAGCTTATCGACCCATTGAGTTCGACCCTGCGAATACGTATGTCTTATCTAGTTTGGTTGAGACACCACTTCCAGGGATGCGTTCCAGGTTGATGACGATGCTGGGGGGTGGGCGTATCAATGCTGAGCGTTGGCTGGATCGTTATCTGGCATATTCTCTGCTGCCGATTGTACGGGCGGCGGGAGAGAAAGGCATTCATTTTGAAGCTCATTTGCAGAATACGCTCGTGACATTAAAGGATGGCATGCCTGTGGACTTTATCGTCCGCGATCTGGAAGGGGTCAGTGTGGATGAGGAACTTATCCGTGAGCAGGATCGCGGTGCGTCCGATTTATTGTTTTATCCGCGAGAGAACGCCTGGGCGCGGACATCGTACTATTTTATCGTCAATCATCTGGGGTCTCTGATTCATGCCCTGGCGCGAGATGTGAACGTTCCGGAGGAGCATTATTGGAAACAGGTACGTGAGGTACTTGAGGGTGAACTGGAACGAACGGGCAATGCATATGTGCAACATCTGCTGACGACGGATGCATTTCTGGCCAAACAAAACTTGGTGAGTTGTCTAAGAGGGATCAGCCAGACTCCGGTTTATGTGCCGGTGAACAATCCAATGAAACGAATAGGGAGTGAAGTGCGTGGGAGTCGTGGGATACAGGGCTGAAACAAGCGGCAGGACAGAAGCAGTCTACGTGAGTGTACAGGAACGGATCATGCGACAGACATTGGAGGCGATGTGGTTCGAGGGCATTTTGGACAGCCAAGTCAGTGGGAGCGAGTGGCGAACCAGCGGCCTCACATCTTCTGGCGAATCTGTAGCGTACACGTGTGAAGCGGAGCGGAAGTTTTCATTTGGCCGGGTGAAGGTGAAGAAGGGTTCGATTCAAAGGGAAGGCGTAGCCTGCACCGATCTGGATCTGTTTTTGGAGGAAATCGTGCTGAATTCATTAAAGGGTGCGAATGTGACGGCTTTTATTCAGGAGCTGCTCGAAACGATGGCAAAAGACAGCCAGTGCCGGGCGATATTGCCTTTGAACATTCCGCTAGAAGATCGGCATTATGATGCGCTCGAAAGTCACATGACCGACGGTCATCTGTATCACCCGAGTTATAAGTCGCGGTTGGGGTTTTCTCTGAAAGACAATCTGGCGTATGGGCCTGAGTTTAACTCTGAAGTTGCATTAGTCTGGGTGGCTGTGAAAAAAGAACTTGCTCAGACCGCTGTATCCGCAGGGTATAGCTCTGAAGAATTGGTAAGGCAGCATCTGACTGTGGAGGATATGAAGCAATTTCAAGAGGTTCTGGAGGGTGACGGGAAGACAGGTTCTGACGCGGATGAACGATATGTATTCATTCCTGTTCATCCATGGCAGTGGGAGCATCAGTTGGAATCGGTATATGCCCGTCAGTTGATGGATGGAGATATGGTGTACCTCGGTCCATCGTCTTCGCCCTATCGCGCGCAGCAGTCGATCCGTTCGCTGTCGAACCGGGTTAACTCGGAAGCCCCTTACATCAAGCTGGCTCTCAGCATTACCAACACGTCGAGCACACGTATTCTGGCACAGCATACGACCCAGAACGCACCGCTGATCAGTGACTGGCTGGATAATCTCGTTCGTGAAGATGAGCTGTTGCAGCGGGCGCAGTTTGGTATTTTAAAAGAAATCATGGGACTGTCGTTCCGTTATGAGCAGTTGCCTGCAACGCAGTATGGGCGGGCTTACGGTACACTCGGAGCCATCTGGCGGGAGAATGTATCGGTTCACCTGAAGCAGGATGAGACGGCGTGGCCGCTGAATGCGCTGATGTTGGTGCAACCGGATGGTGTTCCATTTATCCAGGATGCTGTAGAACGACATGGTGTGGAAAAGTGGAGCGAGGCCCTTGTTCGCACAGTTACACTGCCGATTATACATTTGCTCTATGCACACGGGATTGCGCTGGAATCTCATGCTCAGAATATCATTTTGGTACTGGAAGACGATCTGCCGAAACGAATTATAATCAAGGATCTGCATGATGGTGTTCGCTACGTACCGGATCAACTGTTACACACGGAAAAGGCACCGAAGCTGAACCCCGAGCCGGAAACGCATCGCAAGTTCAATCGGTACTCTTTCATCTATGCGGGAGATGTGTCGGAGGTCCGTGACTATACGTATGACGCATTCTTCTTTATCTGCATGACGGATATTGCGTTGGCCTTTGAGAAGTTTGGATTGTCAGAGCAGTCATTCTGGCAGCTGTGCGCAGGTGTAATTCTGGATTATCAGAAGCAGCACCCGGAATACGCAGAGCGGTTCGTTGCCTTTGACCTTTTTGCCGAAGATGCACTGATCGAAGAGATGACCAAGCGCCGTCTGTATGGGGATGGGGAGTTGTATTTCCGTAAGGCGAGCAATCCGCTCAAGGTATCGAAGGATGCACTGGAATCACAGGGAATGCCCGAATTAAAGGGAATCGTCGAATGAGAATTAATACGCTGCAGGAAAAGATTGCACGGAAACAGCCGGTGTATGGCCTTTTTGTATCCATACCACATCCAGTCATCATTGAGATGATTGGACATGCAGAATATGACTTTGTCATCATTGATCTGGAGCATGCCACAACATCGATGGAATCGGTAGAAGAGTTAATTCGGGCGGCGGAACTGGTCGGCCTAACTCCGCTGGTACGTATCTCGAAGGTGGAGCGAGCGGAGATTCTTAAAGTGCTGGACTGTGGCGCACAGGGCATCGTTATTCCGCATGTCGAGCAGCTGGAGCAGGTGGAAGAAGCGGTTCGTCACACTTACTATCATCCGGTTGGCATGCGGAGTCTGAATAGTGGTCGTCCTGGTGTATTTGGGAAATATCCGCTCACGGGATACATTGGGGATGCGAACGAACAAGTGATGATTGTCCCCATGGTTGAAAGTGCAGAGGGCGTTCGGCAAAGTGCACAGATTCTGTCTCATCCTCAGGTGAGTTTTGTATTGGAAGGGGCGGCGGATCTGTCGCAATCCCTCGGCGTGCCATGGCAGACCGAGCACCCGGATGTGAGACGTGCGCTGGATGAATTGCATGCTACCGCGCAGCAGTGCGAAGTACCTTATGCTACGGTCACGAGAGGTGTGGAAGACATGGCGCTCTGGGCTGAGCGGGGAGTACATATATACGTGCTGGGTGATGATCGGAATACGGCATTTCGGGCGTATATCCAAAAACGGAATGACTACAGGAATGCGGGTGGGCAGATATGAAACCAAGTGTATGGCAGGCGATCAATGAACTTCAACGAGGGACGGAAGACCCGGTATGTGCGTATATCTATGATCTGGCTGGCATGCAGGAACAGGTACGTCAGATGCTGAGCAGCATGCCCGGAAACACACAGTTGTTCTATGCGATTAAGGCGAATCCAGATCCACGCATCATTGAGGCGTTGCTTCCATTGGTAAAGGGCTTTGAAGTGGCTTCCATTGGAGAGTTGCTCAAGGTTAGAGCTGTAAGTCGAGAGGTTCCGATTCTGTTTGGAGGTCCGGGTAAAAAGGAGAGCGAGCTGCGACTGGCCATTGAGCATGGCGTGAGTTACATCCATGTGGAGAGTCTGCTGGAGCTGCGGCGCATCATTGCGATTGCGAAAGAGCGAGCAATGAATCAGGCGCAGGCGCACGAAGGCAAGCACATGCGAGGACAGAAGCAGGCACAGGAGGACGCGTATGAACACCACAGTGAGCATGACCGTGGTCAAGCTCATGAGGTTCGCATTCTGCTCCGAATTAATCTGCGAAGCAGTACGTTACCCCGGACGAAGATCGTCATGGGCGGCGGACCAAGTCCTTTTGGAATCGACGAAGAGGCAGTGGAAGAAGCGATCGAGCTCATTCGTGTGGAAGGCGCGGGTGTGATTCGGTTGAGCGGGTTCCATTTTCACTCTTTGTCCAACAATATGGACGCCAGGCTGCACGCCGAGATGATTGAGCTGTATTTGCAAAAGGTAGAGCAGTGGCAGCACCAGTATGGTCTTCCTGTGGAAGTGGTGAATGCAGGAGGAGGATTCGGTGTGACGTATGATGGAAGTCCGGGATTTGACTGGCCCTTATTCACTTCCCTGCTGGAGCAAAGTGAAGCCAGACAGCGCCTTGCTTCACGTGGAGGCGAGTTGTATTTTGAATCGGGCCGACTTTTGGTGGCAGACCACGGGTATTACGTAGCAGAAGTTACGGATATCAAAACTTCTCATGATCAGCATTTTGCTGTGTTAAGGGGAGGTACGCATCATCATCGTCTGCCTGCTTCATGGGGACATAACCACCCGTTTCAGATTATGGCGACGGAGCGTTGGAAGCATTCATTTGCCCGGCCAGAGGTAAGGGATGCTCGAGTCCATATCGTAGGTGAGCTGTGTACACCCAAGGATCGCATGCATTCCGATGCGGAGGTAGCACTGCTGCGGGTGGGAGATATTGTTTTGTTTGAAAAGTCTGGAGCTTATTGCTGGACCATTTCGCATCATGATTTTCTGGGGCATCCGCACCCGGCATTCCATTATCTAACGGAGGACAATAATCATGTCAACACTGATGAAGCGTTCCAGTCTGCAAGCTGCTGAACGCCGGATTATGGCGGATCTGATGAATTCATTTTTGGCCGAGCAATTACTCCCACTGGAGGATCACCCATTCATTGATTTTGCCGCAGCACCTGCACCGTTCAGACGATTGTATAAGGAATATGACGGCGAGGTGCAGAGACAGAATAGTGATTCTTACATTAGATTGCATACGCATGGTGTATTGTGTCTGATCGAAACAGGAGTAAGACAGGCGATTCAATGGGTTCAGGGTTCACCGATCTACGAAGAGAAAACAGATGGAAGCTGGGTTCTGCTTGATTCTCCGGCTGAGGTTGGACGTGCAGTGTTACAGAGGGCTGTGTCAGATGAAGAATATAGGCAACCCGGAGTGGCGGAATTCCTGACTAGTCTGGATATTGCTGTAGAGCAGTATGCTCTGGGCTGGGAACAAGTCCAGTACCTGTCCGCCAACGTTCCGGCGACTGCTTATGAGTGGTTTATCAAAGGTGAGCGTGTTGCTGCATTGCGGGATCGTCCGTTCCACCCATCGTCCAAAGCCAAGGTGGGATTCAACGCAGAAGATGTAACACAGTATGCAGCGGAATTCGGGAAGGCGATTCCGCTGCGCTGGGTGGCTATACGTTTGGATGCCGTGCAGCAAGGTTGCGAAGATGGGTTGTCCATTTTGGACGTCTTAGACGATGTTCAGCGTGAAGTGGTGGAAGCCGAGTTTGCTCGTAAAGGAATCACTTTCGACGAATATCTGCCGATGCCTGTTCATCCGTGGCAATTGCCGCATGTCATTCTGCCTCGCTTCACTGGAGAGATTGAAGAGGGCAGCATTGTTGTATTGGATATAGAAGCGGGCGACGCACAGGCCACATCCTCTCTGCGCTCGGTGGCTCCGTTAACCGAATCTAATCTGATGCTCAAGCTGCCCGTTAGTGTGCTGTCGCTGGGAGCTGCTCGTTATCTGCCAGTGGTCAAGCTGCTGAATGGTCTTGCTGGAGAACAGATGTTAAGACAGGCCGTTGCTTGTGACGAGACGTTGAAGGACAAGGTATATATGTGCGAAGAGCAGAACTGGTGGGGCTTCATGCCGGAATCCATGGGACTGTTCGACGATCATCCCCGCCATCTGGCTGCACAGATTCGTGTGTATCCCGCTGAATTGTTGGGTGAATCCTACAAAGTCATCCCCATGGCAGCACTGGGTGTAAATCTGGATGGACATCATCTATTAACGGAGATTCTGGGAGATGACCTGAGCAGCGCGGACGTGGTGGAATTCTATACGAGTATAGCTACGACTTTCTATGACATCGTAATGCGTCTATTCAAGGTGGGCGTTGTACCTGAGATTCATGGTCAGAACTGCTGTCTGGTGTTACGGGATAATCAGGTAAAGGGGCTCTTGTTCCGCGATCATGATTCCGTACGTCTGCATCAGCCTTATCTGGACAAGCATGGCATTGCAGACCCTGCCTATCATATTCGCCCAGGATACTCGAACAGCCTGTATAACGAGACGATCCAGAAGTTGATCTTCTATGTGCAGTCGCTGGGGACGCAGGTGAATCTGGCTGCGATCATGGAGGCACTGAGCGAAGTGTATCACATCCCGGAAACGAAGTTATGGGAGATCACGGAGCAGGCTTGGAAGGAAGCACTGACGCAGGTGCAGCTTCCTGAGGGTGACCGGGTCGCCCTTGCTTATGCGATATTCGAGAGCGAGGCGTGGCCCGTGAAGTTAGTTGTCCGTCCGCTGCTTGAAGCGGACGGAGTGCCTGGCGCGATGCCATCGGGCAAAGGCATAGGGTGGAACCCTTTTTATAAGGGATAGGTATGGAACAGAGAAGGTGACCCGTTTGACGGGTTGCCTTTTTGGCTTGTTGTTATTGGGAGTTGAAATGCTTGGAGGGGATTAAAACGTTCAACAATCTGGCTAAAAATTCTTATGGAATGGAGTTACAGGAAAGAGACTGATGGTATAATCGGGTTATGTGTTATAGTCATATTTAGCAATACCGAAAAGGTTTTCGTAAAAATCGATATCAACTGTTGTAACCGCAATCATAATTTACTTCAAGAAAGTGAGAATCTACGATGAATCAGAAGAGGCTTTTTAATGATGGATGGCAATTTGCGAAAAGTAAGCTGGATGTTACGGAACCTGCAGGTCTGGTGTATGAACCTGTGGAACTTCCCCATGATTGGCTGATATATAATACGCTCGAACTGTACGAGGATAGCATTGGATGGTATCGCAAAACGTTTCATTACACGAAGGATGAGCAGCAGCTATTGCTCTGTTTTGATGGCGTATACATGGATTCGTCCGTGTATGTGAATGGGCAGCTGGTTGGGGAGTGGAAGTATGGATACTCTGCTTTTGAACATGAGATCACGAATGCACTGGTGGAAGGCGACAATGAGATTGTGGTCAAAGTCGTGCATCAGAGCCCGAACAGCAGATGGTATTCCGGGGCTGGAATCTATCGCAACGTGTGGCTAAAGACAAGGGACCGCAACCATATTGTGACGGATGGAACGTATGTATCTATCAAGCAGCAGCCGGATGGCTGGCAGGTGGAAGTGGATACGGAACTGAACCTGGAGCAGAATCAGCAGGCAGAGCTGGTGCATACGATCCGGTATGAAGGTCAAGTGGTGGCATCCAGCCAAGCGAATGTTACGACTTCGGTGGGAGAGAATGCGGTTGTATTGACAGATAGCCAACAGATCATTGTGGAGAATCCAAACCTGTGGAGCCCGGATGCACCACATCTGTATGAGCTGGTCACAGAACTGAAACTGATCTCGGAAGATCAGAGCCAGAAGATCATTGAGGCGGTATCCCAACGTATTGGATTCAAGGACGTTAAGCTGGATCCGAGTGAAGGTTTCTATCTGAATGGGGTCCATACGAAGATGAACGGTGTGTGTGAACACCATGATCTCGGGGCATTGGGAGCGGCATTTAACCTGACGGCATTGCGTAGAAGATTCGTTTTGCTCAAAGAAATGGGCGTTAACGCCATCCGAACTGCGCATAATATGCCAGCCAAAGAGTTCATGGAACTTGCAGACGAGATGGGCATGCTGATTGTGTCCGAAGCCTTCGACATGTGGGAACGGGCCAAAACGCCATATGACTATGCGAGGTTTTTCCCAGAGTGGGCACATACCGACGTGAAGAGCTGGGTGAAACGCGACCGTAATCACGTCAGTCTGATCATGTGGAGTATCGGGAACGAAATCTATGATACCCATGCGGATGAGCGCGGTCAGGAAGTGACTCGGATGCTGATGGATTATGTGCTGGAATTTGATCCAAAAGGCAATGCGGGCGTGACCATCGGTTCCAACTACATGCCTTGGGAAAATGCACAGAAATGTGCGGATATCGTGAAGCTGGCAGGTTACAACTACGCGGAAAAATACTATGATCAGCATCATGCAGAACATCCGGACTGGATTATCTATGGCAGTGAGACCTCATCAGTGGTGCAAAGTCGTGGCATCTATCACTTCCCATTTGAACAGCCGATCTTGGCTGATGATGACGAGCAGTGCTCGGCACTCGGGAACAGTACGACAAGCTGGGGCGCGAAGTCGGCAGAATATTGCATTTTGGCTGAGCGGGATCGTCCGTATTCACTGGGCCAATTCCTGTGGACCGGATTCGACTATATTGGTGAACCGACACCGTATCATACGAAGAATTCGTATTTTGGGCAGCTGGACACGGCAACGTTCCCGAAAGATGCTTATTATATCTACCAGGCGGCATGGACGGATTATAAGAAAAATCCGATGGTTCACCTGTTCCCTTATTGGGATTTCAACCCGGGTCAAATCATTGATGTACGTGTGTGCAGCAACGCGCCGAAGATTGAGCTGCAACTTAACGGGTTGACGATTGGCACCTACGATATTGACCATGCGCATGGAACACAGCTATCTGGCTGGTGGAAAGTCCCTTATGAAGAGGGTGAGCTGAAGGCGATCGCTTATGATGAGAATGGTGTTGTGATTGCAACCGATGTACAACGCTCCTTTACGGATGCGAAGAAGATTCGTCTGCAGGCGGATCGGGAGCAATTACAGGCGAGCGGCACAGATCTCATTTTCGTGGAAATTACGGTGGAAGACGAAGCGGGTAATCCGGTGCACAATGCGAACAACCGCGTTCAGGTTCAGGTGTCTGGTGCCGGGCGATTACTGGGTCTGGATAATGGAGACAGCACGGACTATGATCCATACAAAGGACTCAGCAGAAGGTTGTTTAGCGGTAAACTGATGGCCATTATCGGAGCAACAGATGAGGCTGGGACAGTACGTATTGAAGTATCTTCGGAAGGATTGGAAGGTGCCGCAGCTGAGTATGAAGTGCAGGTTGTGGGTGCGACGGATGTCGATGGTGATATAAAAGAAGTGCATTCCGTCTTCATGGTCAATGAAGAACGTCCGGTGCTGACGGGCAGTGCTCAGGAGATTCCTTTGCGGAAAATCGAGATCATCAGCGAATCAGGACAGTTGCTTGATCCGTCCAACCCGGAGTTGGTCGTAACGGTCAAGCTGTATCCGGAGAACACGTCCTATCGGGACATTGAGTGGGCTGCTGTAAATGATGGCGGCATCGAATCCAACATTGCCAAGGTGGAAGTCCTTCCTGCGGGAACGGATGGCAATGGAAAGAATCAACATACGGTGAAAGTATCTGCGATTGGTGACGGGGCGTTCCGACTTCGCGCTACCAGTACGAATGGTACGGACAAAACAAAACTCATCTCCCAGCTGGAATTCAAGGCGGAAGGTCTCGGTACTGCCTACAAAGATCCATACGGCTTCATCACGGGCGGATTATATGATTACACCAAAGGTGAGGTTGGTAATGGGAATGAACGCGGTGTAGCAACAAGTCGGGACGGGGAGACCCATGTGGGCTTCCGCAATATTGACTTTGGACCCTATGGTTCCGATACGATCACCATTCCGATCTTTGCCTTGTCAAGCGAGGAGTACTTCATTCAGATCTGGGAAGGCATGCCGGATGAAGAAGGCAGTACGATGATTGCAGATGTCGTGTATGACAAGGAGTCCAAATGGAATGTGTACCAGGAAGAGACGTATCAGCTGTCCAAACGCTTGAGTGGGATTACGTCGATCTGCTTTGTGTTGAAGCAGAAGATTCATATTAAAGGGTTCTCGTTTGAGCGCCAGAGTCGGGCCTTTGAACAAAATGCGGCGGCATCCTGTGACCATCTTTATGGAGATACCTTCAATATTGAAGGTGATCGAGTGGAAGGCATCGGGAACAATGTATCGCTGGAGTTTGAAAACATGGACTTTACGGCAGAAGGCACGTCGAAGCTCGTCATTCATGGCCATTCACCGATTGATAAGAATACGATTCATATCCGCTTCGCAGGTGCGGACGGACAGAGTAACCAATTGGTTGAGTTCACACAATCCGAAGGATATGAAGAACGTGTATTTGAGCTTGAACGGGTGACAGGTGTGCAAAAGGTAATCTTTATCTTCTTGCCGGGAAGTCAGTTTGACTTCGACTGGTTCCGGTTCGAGAAGTAAGCAAGATGTAAATTAAATTTAAAACCCCTTCAAGCAGGCATCAGTCCATGGGAACGTGGATATGAATCGCTTGCGTGAAGGGGTTTTTCTTATATGTAGGTGTAAAAGAAAACATCAATGAACCTGCTCTGCTGCAACTGAGAGATCTAAGCGATGACCTATCCGGCTATGAATGTACAATTTAATATCCGTGTCTTGTAATGCAAGCAGATTGATCGTTTTATCACTATTTCTGCTGATAGATGTCTCCATAGGTTCACTTACTTCATTGACATACATCTTCACATATACCGTGTGGTTGCTGTTGTTTTCAATCGATATGTTGGCATGTGTCCCGTTCGAAGCAACCATTGTGAAGCTGCCGTTGTATGCGGAACGACCTTCATGTTGAGTTGGGGCAATGAGCAGAACAGATGTAGATGTTGGGAAGGAGCGCTCCATTTCATGGGCTAATCCCTTTGACTGTCGTTGGTTCGTTGAAGCTGGAGTCGCTATATTGGCTGAATGAGTGGATATGAGTATAGATAGAGCCAGTGCTACACCGAGCATTGTTTTTAACGTCATTAAATCAACCCCCTGCTGCTGAATGATAAATCACTAAAATTTTCGTTCCTGTTTATACATTTCTATGATTCTAAACGTTTGGGACAACGAGGGAGTTTCAGATAAATGACAAATTAAGCATAATCATGCAACAAAGGATAGTATTGAAACGTTCCATACATGAGGTGATGGAATGAAAATTATGCTTATATTATTGTTAGCTTTCATGCTTTTAACTGCCTGTGAGGCAAATAATCCAACAACGGATGCTTCCGGAATTACGCAAGCTTTTCCAGAAATTATTGAGCCCCATAATCCAGAGCAAGCGGAGCAAAACGGGGATGTGGTTGTGCTTCATGGAGACATACGGAACGAAGATAAGTGGGACACATTTATGAAAAATGTGAAGAAAAAACAGCAGGATCAGGTTCGTGTAACGATGTATACCATTGAAGGTGGGGCTATTATCCAGGAATTGATATACGATGGCTCAGCTATTCAATCGACTTACGATAACTCAAGGGATGCTTATGGCTCCAAACACGGAGTGAAGACCGACACCTGCAAAGGGATCGGGACGATGAAGAGTGAGGAAGGGAATGTGTTTTACGTGTTAACTGGTTGCGAGAAGGAAGAGAACCCTTTTATGATGCCTAAGTTGTAAATGAACCTTCGGGGCAATGGAATATACGATTGGCAAACTCGGTGCAGCTCACTGTGCTGATGTATACTCCAAAGGTGCTACCGGAATTACCGGTTCCAGGTTCGTGGAGCATATGGGCAAGGCAAAGAATTAATGGCAGGGACTGTGGTCTTATGATCTAATGGGCTTCCATCATAGTTATTCGCACACTCTCCGAATGTGCCACTGACATATACATAGGGCATACACACTGTGTGCATCGGCCTAAGGAGAGTGACTATTTTGAAGAATCTGAACAAGAGGACAGCTACCCTCAACAAATTAAGGCCCAGACGTGCTAGATTGAAATACAAAAACAAAATTCGACGAAAACGGAAATATAAGATGATTCGTAAAGTGTGCCGAAGAAAGTACCGCTCCCTGAAGCGTCCAGTAAAATCACAGACAATGGTCTGTGACAAAAAAGTCATTGCATTACCGAGAGGGGGAGGCAGCAATCCTGTATGTTGTGAGCCTTCCCCACTGCTCGCTCCGTTGAGACAACATGAATTGGAGACGGTTAGTCTCCCCGGGACGCAAGGGGTTGCAGGCGCCCAAGGTCCCGCGGGATCTCACGGCGAGTCAGGTCAACCAGGTATTCCCGGAGCGCAGGGTCTCGCAGGCCCTCAAGGTGGGCTGGGTCAACCGGGAGTTCCCGGAGCGCAAGGCCCGGCAGGTCCTCAAGGTGAGCCGGGTCAACCGGGGGTTCCCGGAGCGCAAGGCCCGGCAGGTCCTCAAGGTGGGCTGGGTCAACCGGGAGTTCCCGGAGCGCAAGGCCCGGCAGGTCCTCAAGGTGAGCCGGGTCAACCGGGGGTTCCCGGAGTACAGGGTCCAGCAGGCCCTCAAGGTGAGCCGGGTCAACCGGGAGTTCCCGGAGCGCAGGGTCCCGCAGGTCCTCAGGGTGAGCCAGGTCAACCAGGAGTCCCCGGAGTGCAGGGTCCAGCAGGCCCTCAAGGCGAGCCGGGCCAACCGGGGCTCCCCGGAGCGCAAGGCCCCGTAGGCCCTCAGGGTGAACCGGGTCAACCGGGAACTCCCGGAGCGCAAGGGCCAACGGGTCCCCCAGGTGAGCAAGGTCCGCCGGGCACCATACCCGGAATTGAAATCATTCCTACGGTAAACCGTTACTTCTATTTTCCAGATATCGATCTGGATTTGTCGGTCTCAGTTATAATTCCTGCCACAGCATTCACTAATGACGATGGCGACAGCATAACCCAATTTGCCGGGATTGGACTTAACAGCTTTAACAATCTTTATATCAACGGGGTCGTCCAACCAGGAAACTCATATAGTGTAAGTGCGGATAGGTTGTCTTTTTCGTCACAAAACGGTGTGATCTTTGCAGGGACACCTATTATTATCGAGATGATTATAATAACAACCAATATCATAAATGGTTAAAATTGGTTTTATTCACCGGTTCCTTTGCCCTCACTGCGCTCGAATCTACCACATATACTATGTCAGGTAGGAGGTGAGAAACATGCCACTCGTGACCCCATTTCAGAACAGTTTGAGATTTGCTGCAACCATTGGTGACGGAACCGGGACTGGAGCAACATTTGCGATTGCTGCGACAGCTTTTACAAATGATGCGGGTGTAGCTGCAACGGCATTCCCAGGCACGTTCAACTATTACAATCTTTATATTAATGGCCTTATGCAAACAGCAGATACATCCTCGGCTACGACGACTACACTTACAATCCCTGGTGGAGATGCATTAAATGCAGGGACTCCAATTGTTGTACAATTTGTAGTGTCTTAATGAAGATGTAATCATGCTGTATCGTTATCTTGTGCGACTTCTATCTGAGGGTAGAAGTCGTTCTTTTTGTACAAGACTCTCGTCGACATAACAGTATTCATTCATGCATTAATGTGCAAAAATGGTTACCCAAGGATGTTGCCCAACTACCGGATAACCTCTGAGGAAATGATCCTTCCGTTTGATTCCAATCCTCACTCTCACTTGTTAAAATTTAGGTACATAAACTATGGTCAGGTTGGCGGTGAAGATAGGATGCAACGTATTCAGGTACATCCCGATGTGTTGGACGAGAAAGCTCGATTGGTCCAGCAGAAGAAACAGGAACTGGAGCGAATGGTCTGGGAACTGGAGAAATCCATCTATATGTTGCAATCCGATTGGTCGGGTGTGACCGGAGAGCGTTTCTTCTGGGATTTTATGCAGGCAAAAGAAGTGTTCCCGACTACACTCGGTCTGTTGGACAAGATCCAGAATGAGTTTACGTTTATCGCAAAGAACTTTAGAACAACGGACGGCTCAGGCGAGGTGGCGTTGTACATTCCAGAAGAGCTGAAGCGCAATTTCGCTGTAGGGCTGCTTGATAAATCCATAGGAGAAACAATAACGGGAATGGGGCAGACAGCAGAAGCGTTCTTCGATAACCCGTTCAGTACATTAGGCAGTATGGCATATGCCATGACCGTAGGCAAAGTTATAGACGTTGGGCGGGGTATTCAATTTGCATGGGATACCGCCTGGGGCACGAGAACGGCGAGGTCTGATATAGAGCAATTTGTAGAAGACCAGAAGAAGCAGATTGATGAGAGTGGGGCAGGATATTACGGTGGAGCGATGACAGGGCAGGCTCTGGCGTATGTATTGTTTGGGAAAGCCTTTCGTTCGATGGATGACAAGCATACCGATCTGGGTGGATCTGGTGTTAAAAGAGAGGGACCGTATACTCTCAATGAACCTGTAAAGATTAGAACAAATAAAGGGATAGAAGTTGAGTTCACGAATCCATCAGGAAATAAGATTAGCTGGATTGAACAGAATCCTAAAAATATACCAAACGCAATCGAAAGTTCGTTAAAGAGTCCTAACTCAGGTAGAGCTCTAGAGGGAAGGGTGGCGGAGTATGTTCAGCAAAGAATTGAAGTACTTGGATTTGCATTAAAAGCAAATAATCTTACGAATAATGAGGTTGCAGGAGATCTAGATGTTGTTACTAGTAAACAAATTATTGAAGTTAAAAAGTCTACAGCGGCCTTAGACATGGAACAGATAGATAAATATATTAATTCAGACAATGCTAAGTTTTTCAATCATGAAATGAAAGAAGTTATTGTCTATATTGACAAGCCAATTGATTTGACGAATAAATACGTAAAAGAGAATATGGATTCTCTTAAAAATTCAGGTGTTATTGTTGTAAATTCACTAGATGAATTAGGAGGAAATAATGGGAACGTCAGCAGCTGTTGTATTTAGAAGTGGGGAAAGTATCGAAATAAATAAATTATTACTCCGTTTAGAAGAGTTATGTAATAAGGAGGGATTATTTTATAGTCATGACTTGAAAAAGATTGATGAAGCCTCAAAATTAAAATATTGTGAGTTTTGCATTAGTGATATTCCATTAAAAGATAGCTTTGACAGACAACTGATGTTTGGACTAGCAGATGAACCATACCCTCATAAACTTGTTAATTTTGAATGGGATTCTCCAGAAATAGATTACTTTAAAGCAGTAGTATCTGGTGATTTTGAAGATAATGAAGATTTGTTATTTAAATTTCTTTTTTTATTTTTGAATGAATTTCCGGATGCAAAAGCATGGATTGAGGAAGATTGGTTTTATAACTTGGATGATATGAGAAAGATAAAAGTATCCTACAATGACAATTGGTGTTACATGGATCCTAAAAGCCTTTGAAATAAAAATATACAACTGAATTATAGATAAAGCATATAGCACTTTTACCATACTATGTTGGAAAAAAAGGATAAATATCTTCTCGATTGGTGTTGATGTAGAAGAGGAAGATGTACCGATGATTATTGAGGAACTACTTCTGGTGAAGGATTGGGCTGTCAAGAATTTAAAAGATGAGCAAAGGGATAAAAAGAGGGAAAGCTAATCGACAAGTTGAAAGAGGGCTGTTTGAGATGAGTTCTTTGATTTTTTTGAAAAAGATTGAAAACTATTCTCCTGAAAAAGCCATTGAAGATTTTAAGAAAGCAGCGCAAAAAGCGAATATATTTTGTATTTTGATAAAAGATAAATACCGTAGGGATCTCTTCATATCAGCTGAGGGAACACTATCAGAAGTTGATGAATTTACTTTTAAAAACATGGATAAAAAGGACAACTTAAAGTACTTCACATTTAATGTTAATCAAGTAGAAGAAGACTCAGTCGATAGTTTCACTTGGCTTACTCAAGACGAAAATTACTTCTGGGCTTTAGATATTGAAAATATAAATCACGAGTACAAATTTATTTTTAGATTTGTTGTAGAGTATTTTAAAGATAATGGCGAGGATTATTTATGGTTTGATGATGCCGAGTGGTATTACACAGCTGATGATATTTTAAAATTAAGTCAGATGCCATATGATCCGAACTGGTGCAGTAAAAAGATTGTCTAATTTTATATAATTGAAAATAACGAGGTTTTACTAGGGATAAGAGATAATCGGGGAGTATTGAAATAATGGGAATGCCATCTTTTTTATTATTTAAACGTGGAGAAAGCACATCAGCAAGTAATTTATTGAGTACTATTAATAATATATGTATAAAAAAGAAACTATTCTTTGATAATGATGAAGAAACTTACGATAGCGAAGGTACATTAAAATATACTCGACTATATATAAGCGAAACGCCATTTAAGGAAAATTATTCAAGAAACGCAAAATGAATATTTTAAAGCAGTAGTTTCTGATGATTTTGATGATAATGAGGATTTATTATTTAAATTCCTTTTTGATTTTCTGAACGAATTCCCCGATGCAAGAGTATGGATTGAGGAAGATTGGTTTTACAATTTGGAAGATATGAAAAAGATAAAGGCATCTTACAATAATAATTGGTGTTATATAGATCCAAACAACATTTGAGTGAAACACATAATTAAGATTCAGGCACTTCTACCAGATGGTAAGTAGAGGTGCGGATGTTCTTTTCACGGCAAGAGTTTACCGGAGGACGAGTCGCGGCACAGATCAGTTTTACAGCGGCCTTGTTGACGTCGTGCCCGTTAGTGTGTTTGTTGATCATTTTCTATTAAATCAACCCTTTCATCCACATAGCAACTTGTACTTGTACAATGGCAAAAAGGGAGATACTGGCGCGAGGCTTGAAGGCTCTCACAGCAGAAAGGATTTATACCACATGCCTACATACAACAAATTGGTGCGGGACAAGATTCCGCATATTATCACATCCAGTGGTAAAGAATGCCGCACACGCTTTCTGGACCCGGAGGAGTATAAACAAGAATTAAGAACAAAGCTGCAAGAAGAAGCGGATGAGTACATGAGTTCAGGAAGCGATCAGGAAGCTCTGGAAGAATTGGTAGACTTGCTCGAAGTGATCCGGGCGCTGGCGGAGGTGCATGGTGCGAACGCGACACAGTTGGATAAGCTGAGAGCTGGCAAAGCTGAGGGGCGTGGTGGATTCCAGGAACGGGTGTATCTGATCGATGTGGACGAAGCTTAATGTTAAACGCAACTCATTACAGATCACTTGGCAGATGAACTGATCACCCGGATGCATCATGCGTCCGGGATTATTTTGTTACTGTGAAATAACTTCCTTTGCCGGAAATAATAGTGAGTTCATCAATTCTTACATAATAGTTCCAGTGAAATGGGGTGTTATCCGGATAGACGATAATATACTGTGGATCATTAAAGGAGTAACGTTGTTGCAAAGAATAACTTATTATTGCATTAGAAATTCCTAAACTTACAACAAATGAAGCTGCTAATACTAATGAGACTATTGCAAGTGGTTTAACTTTTTTATAAATTAATGTGATTGCAGTGGTGATGGTTAACAACGCAAAAATGATGAGTTCATTATTTGATCCCAAGATCGCGAAATTCTGTTCTTGGTTCATAAAAGGGTAGAACAGATTAATTCCATTACCAAGAAGGTCTATAAGAAGGTGCCCGATGATTAATGTGGCCATCGTACTTATCCATGCCCAGAAGAACCGAACGTTTAAGGTTCTATAGATGATCCAGCCATATGCAGCTCCAATTAAGGGGGCCGTAGTAAGAGAATGCAACAATATATCACCAAAATACTTAGTGATATCAGGAGTGATAGCAATAATAGATCCCAAAACAAAAGTAATTATATAGTCTTTAGAAAAAGATAACTGCTTATTTAAAAAAAGTAATAGAATCGTTCCGCCCGTAATTAAGTGTATAGCCATATGAAGAAACATTTGCATCGAGTTACCTCCTGAACCTGGTTCATACATTTAATTCTTTTAGTGATGTATGCTCACTTCACACCAAATCACTTTTCCTTACCCTCCACATAAAACATAATCGCTTGATACAAAAACCTCAAAAATCCCTCATCACCAAACTGATCAAAATAACCCGCATAGCGACGATCCGTCGTATAGGCTTCTGAGATACACCTCAAAATCTCAGCATCACAGACCATAAACTGCTCCAGACAACTTTTCCATTCACCTACTAACTTTTGTACCTCACTAGAAGCAGGAGGTAGATCCTGATGCTTTGCCAATTTCCGAAATATCTGCTCCATGTTGATCGAGAACTGCTGGTAGGCTTGTTCTTGCTCTTCCGCAGACAGCTGGTTCACATTCGCTTCGAATTCCTGATATTTCTCGGTAGCTCCGTAGATGAACTTTGCCTCAGATTCATATTGTTCTTGAATAGACAGGATGGAAGAATCATCAAACAGATGAAGATGAGAGATATCCGTCCCATCCACATACGCATCCAACTGGTCGATGATGGTTTCGAGTTTTTGTTTGCGTTGAACGAGTGTACTGCGGTGCTCTTTTAGAATATCTTTTTGTTCACCTTTCGAAAGTTGCATCATGGCGGCAATGTCTTTCAAGGAGAAATTCATTTCTTTGAACAAGAGGATCATTTGCAGATCCCCCAGTGCCTTTTGATCGTAATACCGATAGCCATTGTCCTCGACTTTGCTCGGTTTTAGGAGATCCGTTTTATCGTAATAGTGTAATGCGCGTTTGGTGATGCCTGTGATTTGAATAATATCTTTAACGGTGAAATAGGGTGTCTTCATTCCAAAAGTCCTTTGTTTCAGCAAGGATAACACTTGCCGGAGTAATAGTTGCTTCGGTGATCGGTGTACCTGTTTTGTTCAAGTAGTATTGAATTAGGTGATAACCGCAGGCATAGCCAGCCGCATAGGGCATACCTACGGGCGTGAAATTTTGCATTGTGGCAAGTTCATCGCCGTATAGATACGGATTAATCTGGTCAAAACCAGTGACATGCAACTGATCTTTCATCTTCGGTTTGATAACGTTGTTCAAAGTCTCCATATCTGTTTTGGCTACCCAGGGGCCCAGCAACTCTTCTCCATACAGGGATGTCGCAAAGCTCTCAGCCAACCCCTCGCTAACAAGCATCTCTCCAAGCGTAATCTGTGGATTCCACTGGATATATTGGTACCTCACATTATGATTGCATTCATGGGCTAACACGGATTGCATACGAGGTAGAGTATATCTATTTGGAATCAGGTTCGCAATAATGTAACCGGGGATTCCACCGTCTCCGCTGATACCTTCGTTCATGGTCAGTGAAGGGCTAGTCTTGTCGCCTAATAAAATGGTATATAGATATTCGGAGACCGATAGCTCAATCCCGTGCTCTATAAAGGTGGATAGACTCCTATGAACAGCTTCATGACACTGTTGCCAAAATGCTTCAGACGAGATCGCAGCTAACGATTCGTTAATCTCAGGAGTGATATCTGTGGGAGCGATGTTCATAAAGTTATTCATCATAATCACATCGAAGCCATTAGGCTCTTGAGATCGAAACGGGATCTGTTGAATGTTCCATTTGTTCATAAAGGGACCCATCATTCGCTCGCGGTATAACTCCAATTTCTTATCGGGTGCAGCCTGGAGGATCTCTTCATAAATTAGATCTGAACGTAACGCGGTAATTTTCATCCTTAATCTCTCCCTCATGTAAGCATGAGATCATTATCAAGTATGACCTAACGTAACAGTCAAGCATTGATGTTAGGCTGCTGGCTCTCTGCATGATTCTTCATTTTCATCGTGAATACCAGACCAGACAGAATATAGATCAAGCTTAGCAAGAGATAAGGGAGTTGCAGCGAGAATACGCGATCGAACGTCGTTTCACTAACCCGCACCAATAATCCGCCGAGAAGCGTACCAATGGCACTAATGCCAAAGGAAAGAAAGCGAAATACACTTCCAACCCGGCCAAGCATCTCATTAGGAACGGAACGTTGCAGGATGGAGGAACGGGTAACATTGTAGACAATAATGAAAAATGCAGCACAGAAATATAGGCCACCTACCATATATGCATTCGTGGTTAGACCCACGACACCGTAGATGATTCCCATGCACAGAATGGAGGAGATAATTAATTGTTTTGTACTCCATTTCTTGCGCATATATGCAACAGCTTGGCTTCCTACAATGCTGCCGATGGTTGCGATGGAGATGAGCATACCGAATGCAAAAGCATCCAACCGAAGCACATCTCGTACAAAGAAAATCTGAGTAGCCAGGATGATGGAATACATCAGCGTAATGGTGACAGACAGAACGGCTAATCCGCGGAGAAAACGATCATGATAGACATATTGAATACCGGACCACATCTCGCGTTTCCAATTCTTCATCGGGCGAACTTGCTTCTTGGTTGTTTCCGTATCTCCTGGGTAGAAGTTTCCCTTCATACTGATCAAAAAGAGCAGAGCAATAACAGCCGTTACCGCGTCTATGGCAAAAGGGAAAACAATATGCAGGGTGATGATGAACCCTCCCAGAGCAACGCCCAGAATATCACTTGTGATTAACTGTCCGGCGGTGAACTGCCCATTTGCTTTTTCCAACTTACTCTCATCTACCAGTTGAGGAATAACCGTCTGCACCGTACTGTCGAATACCACTCGACTAAGACCAATTCCAAACATGAACAGAGCCAGAATCGGAATACTCACCCATCCTACCCAGATACATAACGTCAGAGCAAGCAGAAGGAGCATGCGTGTAAAGCCAGCCCCAATCAGCATATGTTTGCGTGAGTATCGGTCAATGAGAACACCTACGGGTAGACTAAAGAGAAGCCAGGGTAGACGAAGTGCCGTCATGGTAACAGAGGCATACAGCGTATCGCTTGTAAGTGTGGATATGAGCCAAGGAACCGCAGCAAGCGTGAGTCCATCACCCAAAAATGTCAGCGAAAATGCACCGAATAACTTGGTATAGTTCGACTTAATTTTCATCGTTCCCTCCACCAATAAGATGTAAAGCATAGCTACAAGAAGATTGGGAAATAATGTGTTTTCACTTAATAACAATGTATGTTATTGCAAAATGGTTTTCAATCCTATTTTTACATTAAATAACTTCACAAAACGCTTACAAACTTTCAATTCTACCCTACCTTTTCCGCTGTGAAGCTGAGATAATGGGAGAGGAATAAGGCATGAAACAGATGCGACAACCATCTTCACCAACAGCCCAAAAATAAAAGCTGCACATCCATAGGAGGATTATTAATGACGACACAACCATTGAATCTGATCCAATCCACGGAGGGTCAAGCCTTGCTTGCCCAAATGTATGGACAATCACAAGTAGCGGAACAGACTGCACGTTACACGAAGTTGAACGCAACGTTCGAAGAGTACTTTGGCGCACAAGAAGCAAGCAAGCTGTTCAGCGCGTCAGGACGCAGTGAGATTGGCGGCAATCACACCGATCATAACCATGGTAAGGTGCTGGCGGGCAGCATTACGCTGGATACGATTGCAGTGGCAGCACCAACTGCGGAGTCGGTAATTACCTTTTACTCAGAAGGCTATGACAAGAAATATGTAATCGATCTCACGGACCTCACGCCAAATACGGAAGACGATGGCACAACAGCATTGATTCGCGGTATGGCTGCGGGATTTGGAGAATTCGGATATAAGGTAGGCGGCTTCCAGGCGTACCTCTCCAGTAACGTGTTCTCGGCATCTGGAGTGAGTTCTTCGGCGTCATTCGAGATGTTGATCTGTACGATTTTGAATCACTTCTATAATGATGGAGCAATGGATGTTGTCACTTTGGCCAAAATCGGTCAGTATGCGGAGAACCATTATTGGAACAAACCTTCCGGTCTGCTGGATCAGATGGCTTGTGCGTACGGCGGACTGATTGCCATTGATTTTGAAAATCCTGCACAGCCGGTTATCGAGCCTGTTCAATGGGATTTCCAACAGAACGGTTACTCATTGGTCATTGTAAATACGGGCGGCAATCACGCCGATCTAACGGAAGATTACGCGGCTGTGCCCAATGAGATGAGAGCGGTTGCTCAGGCGCTGGGCAGTGAGTATGTTCGGGAAATTACGGCAGACGCAATCTACGCCAACCTCAAGAAGGTCCGTGAAGCGGCTGGAGATCGTGCCGTGCTGCGTGCGCTTCATTTCCTGGAGGAAAATAATCGCGTCGATGGTGAGGTTCAGGCGTTGCGTGATGGACGTTTTGCTGATTTCCTGAAACTGATTACCGCGTCCGGTAACTCGTCATGGAAGTGGCTGCAGAATGTATATCAGAGTGGTGCTGTGAAGGAGCAAGAGATTGGCATCGCGCTGGCACTGACCGAGAATTATCTGCAAAACCTGGGTGACGGCGCTTGTCGGATTCATGGCGGTGGATTCGCAGGGGTTATCCTTACAATTCTTCCGAACGAAAAAGTGGAAGAGTATATGTCTTGGATGCACGACATGTTGGACACGCCAATTATTGTTGTTAATGTGCGTGCGCAGGGTGCGGTGTGCCTGAATGCATTGATTGCCTAATGTAAACAGATAGGAAGAATGGCTGAACTGAAATTTCATATGTAACAAAAAGCGGTTATTTGCCCCCGATATGGTCAGGGTGAATTACCGCTTTTTGTTATGCGAAATGCAAGGTTAGTGCATGAAAATGATGTGTATATTTACTCAGAACACCCTCAAAACATAGGATTGTAAAGAGAGTGTACTTTTTCGTGTCGAAATTTGTAATAAAATGTACGTAATTTAAATAATAGATAATATCCCTTTAAAACATACTTCAGGGTATTGAAGTGCTTTTTGTTTTTATATGTAGAAAAATGACAAAATATAGAGTATAGTTAAGGGATAATTTAACTATTTTTTTCTATGAATTGGGATGTAAAGGTGAATATTGGATTTTGGTAGTTTTAAAAGCAATGAATCTAGTAACGGGGGATGGATATGAGCTCATTCAGAAACTGGCTTAACTCAACCAAGCAAGGTCTTGAGGACCAGGTTAAACGATTCAAGAATAAAGATTTTATGGATGCGGTAGTGGCCGGCTGTGCCTTGGTTGCTTTTGCGGATGGAAGCGTTGATGCTTCAGAGAAGAATAAGATGGCGGGATACATAAATCTGAGTCAGGAATTGAAAGTATTTGATATGGCGGTTGTCATCGAACGTTTCAATCATTATGTCAATAACTTCGAGTTTTCTCCCGAGATCGGGAAACAGGAAGCTTTGAAAGCAATTGCCAAGTTTAAGTCGAAGCCTGAAGTCGGCCGTGTCATTGTAGGTGTGTGTAGTGCGATTGGTGCTGCTGATGGTAATTTTGATGATCAAGAGCGCAGAGTCGTAGCTGAAATTTGCACGGTTCTTGGTTTGAACCCGGGTGAATTTAGTCTGTAGCCCTCTAGGCATCTGAAGATGAAAGGAGGTGAATATCAGTGGCTGGTATTAATTTGGTCAAGGGACAGAAAATCGATCTAACCAAGGGCAAAGCAGGATTAACTCAAGTCATCGCCGGTTTGGGTTGGGACCCAGTAGCCTCCAAGGGATTCTTCGGAAGAAAGAAGCAGGCGAATATCGATTGTGATGCTTCGGCATTGCTGTTGGATGAGCATGGTCGTCTAACGAAGGAAACCAATCTGGTCTGTTTCCATAACAAGCAAAGTTTGTGTAGATCTGTAGTTCATTCAGGAGATAATCTAACGGGCGAGGGTGAAGGAGACGATGAGCAAATCAGAATCAATCTCTCCTCCGTACCTGCCGATGTTCATAGAATTCTTATCGTTGTAAACATCTATGATTGTGTGAATCGCAAACAGGATTTTGGCATGATTGAGCGTGCATATATCCGCATTTTGGATGGGAAAAACTCTCAAGAACTGGTCAAGTTTAACCTATCGGATAGTTACTCAGGCATGACAGCCCTCATCTGTGGCGAAATGTATCGACATGGTGCAGAGTGGAAATTCTCTGCAATCGGTGAAGGTGCGCATGCGGTACATATCGATGAGCTTGCTCGTCGTTATACGTAGTAAATGATTACGCATAATGCAATTTTGCATCTAATTATATCGTGAAGCGGAGATGAATCGAATGGCTATCAATCTATCCAAAGGTCAGAAGATCGACTTAACCAAAACAAATCCGGGGTTGGCCAAAATCACTGTAGGTTTGGGCTGGGATACCAATAAGTATGATGGCGGCAAGGATTTTGACCTGGATGTATCCGTGTTCTGTGCGAATGCTGACGGTAAGGTTAACGGAGAAAAGAATTTTATTTTCTTCAATAATCCGCAAAATGAAAATGGTTCCGTTGTTCATACGGGTGACAACCGTACGGGTGAAGGGGATGGCGATGATGAGCAAGTGAAAATCGACCTACCTAACGTTCCGGCAGATGTCGAGAAAATTGCATTCACCATTACCATCTATGAAGCACAGGAGCGCAGCCAGAATTTTGGACAGGTATCCCGCGCATATGTACGTATCGTAAACGAAGCAAATTCGGAGGAATTGATCCGTTTCGACCTTGGTGAAGATTTCTCCATTGAAACAGGTGTTGTGGTTGGAGAGTTGTACCGTCATAGCGGTGAGTGGAAATTCAGCGCGATTGGTAGCGGTTATCAGGATGGTCTGGTTGGCCTTACACGAGATTATGGTTTGCAATAGGCTCCAGTGAATATATCCATTTTTGACCTTATACAAGACAGGGAAGCCGTCGATTAGACGGTTTTCCTTTTCATTACTGTAGGCATCTCTCATGAAGAAAGGTGGACGAATATATGACAATTAGTTTGGCGAAAGGACAACGTATTGATCTGACCAAAACAAACCCTGGTTTGACAAAAGTTGTGGTGGGCCTTGGATGGGATACCAATAAATATAGCGGCGGAGTCGATTTTGACTTGGATGCTTCAGCATTTTTGCTTCATGAAGACGGTAAAGCCAAAGGAACGGACGATTTTGTATTTTACAACAATCCAACGGGCGGTGCCGGGTCACTAACTCACACGGGAGATAACCGTACAGGTGAGGGAGAAGGCGATGATGAGCAGATTATCGTCGACTTCAGCAAAGTTCCTGCGAATATTACCCGGATCGGTATTACCGTAACGATCTATGATTATGAAGCACGTGCACAAAATTTTGGACAGGTGTCCAACGCTTTTGTTCGCGTCGTAGATGCGTCCAACGAACGTGAAGTTCTGCGTTATGATCTGGGAGAAGACTTCTCGACGGAAACGGCTGTTGTTTTCTGTGAATTTTACCGCTCAGGTTCCGATTGGAAGTTCCAGGCAATCGGTAGTGGTTTCGCCGGTGGACTTGCTGCGCTCTGCGAGAACTACGGATTAGATGCCAAATAGGAGAAGAAAGGTGAATCTGTTATGGCTGTAACTGTCGTCAAAGGGCAAAAAACGGACCTGACCAAAACCAATCCGGGACTTTCACGTCTTACGATTGGTATTGGTTGGGATTCTCCTTCAGCGCTTGAACTTGATACATCTGCATTCCTTCTCGGGGCTGGTGGTAAAGTATCCGGTGATGAAGATTTTATCTTCTATAACCAGCCGACAACGGCATTTATTACGTACAAGGATACACCGCAGCAATCGGACAAAAAGCAATTTGATATTGATCTGAGCAAAATTCCTGCCCGTATTGAGAAAATTGCGTTCAGTCTGACCATCTATGAAGGTGAGTCCAGAAACCAAAGCTTTGGTCAGGTTCAGAATACCTATATTCGCTTTGGGAATGCCAGTAACGGACAGGAAGCATTGAGATATGATCTGGCTAGTGGATTTACCGTGGAAACGGCGATCGTCATTGGCGAGTTATATCGACATAACGGAGAATGGAAGTTTAATGCGATTGGCTCCGGTTTTGCCGGGGGACTAAATGCATTGTGTGGCAATTTTGGCGTGAGCGTCGAGGATAATGCTTCATCTTCACAATCTGCTCCTCCTGTACCTCAGCCGCCCGTACCTCAGCCCCCAGCGCCGAAGCCTCCGGCTCCGCCAGCTCAACCGCCTCAACCCAAGATTGAACTGAATCTGAACAAGATTGAGCTGAAGAAAAAAGGCGATACGATTAACCTGAAGAAAAATGCAGGAGGACTCGGAGAGATTTTAATCAATCTCAACTGGAATCAACAGACCAACCGAGGGCTGTTCGGGCGAAACAAGAGTGTGGATCTGGATCTCGGTTGCCTCTATGAAATGATGGATGGCAGTAAAGGGGTCATACAGGCTCTTGGAGAATCATTCGGGTCCCTTAACCGATATCCGTACATAGCTCTGGACGGGGATGACCGGACAGGGTCAGTGAGGACTGGAGAGAATCTTCGTATTAATGGTGAACGTGTTGCTCATATCAAGCGTATCCTCGTGTTCACTTACATTTATGAAGGTGTCAAAAACTGGTCACAGGCTGATGGAGTCGTAACGATTAACCAGAAAGACGGTCCTGATATTATCGTCCGCATGAATGAACATGGAAGTTCCTTGGGAATGTGTGGTATTGCCATGTTCCGCAACGTGAATGATGAGACGTTCAGTATTGAAAGAATTGTCCAGTTCTACAATGGACACCGCGCCCTGGATGAAGCCCATGGGTGGGGAATGCGCTGGACTGCCGGCAGTAAATAACAATTTGAGTTAGCGGAGGCTGCCTTTTCATGTTTAGTGATTTCTTTAAAAGCATTAGTGAGAACTACGGCCATTTCTTCTCTTGGACCGAGATTGTAGCCACACTATCTGACCCTGTAAGCTGGGGGATTATTGGTAGCTTGATCTTGCTGGAGGGGCTTCTGTCTGCGGATAACGCGCTGGTACTGGCTGTTATGGTTAAGCATCTGCCCAAGGAACAGCAGAAGCGGGCATTATTTTATGGTATCTTAGGAGCTTATATTTTCAGGTTTATTGCGATTGGGCTAGGGACATTCCTCGTGAAGATCACCTTGATCAAAGTGCTCGGAGCATTATACCTGTTATACATCGCCTACAAAGGACTATTCAAGTCTCAGGAAGACGAGAATCAGGAAGGCAAGCAATATTCATTCTGGAAAACCGTACTCATGGTCGAACTGATGGATATTGCTTTCAGTATTGACAGTGTTATTGCGGCGTTTGGTATTAGTGAGCAGATTTGGGTACTTTTCCTCGGAGGTATCATCGGAGTACTCATGATGCGTGGTGTTGCGCAGATCTTCCTTAAACTTATTGACAAGTTTCCTGAACTGGAAAAAGCGGCATTTATCCTTATTGCTATTATTTCAGTGAAAATGATGTTGAGTGCTTTTGGTTTCCATATCTCTAACGTGATCTTCTTCTCGTTATTGGTCGCTGTATTTGCTGGAGCGATTCTCCTCGGTTCGGCAAGAAGAAAAAAGGAAAACAAAGGTCAGACCTCTTAAAAAATGTAACTCTGCCCTCAATCCCTCCGCTTCTTGGAGGGATTGGTTTTTATACCCCGACAGCATTCATTTCATCATGCAGACTGACTTGAAGTCAGAAGATGCAAGGAGGAGAATAACCTGAAATATTTTAATTTTTTGAACTCTGAGGAGGAAGAAGCGCTATTTTTTTCTTCACCCGTATCGTTTAGTCATCGAACCTCCAAAGAAATACTGGCATATGCTGTTGGGGCTGCTTTGTACATGCCAGCCACCCGTCCGCATATTGCGGACGATATTATGAACGGTAAGCATGAAGGACTCACGACCATCATCATTGACCTGGAAGATGCAGTAGGTGACGAGCAAGTAGAATTTGCGGAGCAATGTTTGGCGCAGCAGCTTACATTTCTAGCAGGGCACCTGGAGACGGGAAAGTTATCGCCCAATCAATTGCCTTTGCTTTTTGTCCGGACGAGGTCCCCGGAGCAGCTGGAACATCTTTTTGAGGTGTTAGGTGAGCGAATGACCTTGTTAACAGGTGTGGCACTTCCCAAGTTTGACTGTACGAATGGAAGGGCTTATCTGCAGCTTGTTCACGAATATAATCAGCAGAAAGACAGTACTCATCCACTCCTGTACGCTATGCCTATTTTGGAGACAGCGGGTGTGATCTATCGGGAAACACGCTGGGATACATTGATCCAAGTGAAACAGATTGTGGACGAGTATGCTCCCTATATCCTGAACATCCGAATTGGTGCAACGGATTTCTCAAGCTTGTTTGGTCTGAGACGAAGTCCCGAACTCACGATATATGATATTGCAACCATACGTGATTGCATATCCGATATCATCAATCTATATGGACGCGCAGACAACGGTTATGTAATATCCGGGCCGGTATGGGAGTATTTTAGCCAGCGGGAGCGTGTATTCAAGCCCCAATTAAGACAGACGCCATTCGAAGAATCACTAGGTAAACCGGGCAAGAACCTGAGAATGAAATACATCTCTAACTCTATGGATGGACTCATGCGTGAGGTCATGATGGATAAGGAGAATGGCATTGTCGGAAAAACGATCATTCATCCAACACAGATCAAGCCCGTTCAGGCGATGTATGTCGTAACGCATGAAGAATTCATGGACGCACAGGGCATTGTAGGCCGTAATGACGGAAGCATGGGTGTTTTCAAAAGTACGTATACCAACAAGATGAACGAGATTAAACCACACTTGAGTTGGGCGAAACGAATTTTAATCCGATCACAAATATATGGGGTGTTACATGAACAGCAGCATTATGTCGGGCTCTTGCCCAAACATGAACAAACATACGTTTCCTATTCTTGATCAATTCCATGTCACGATTGAGACCACACATAATCCATTGGAAATTCCATTGGAGTATCTGTTCTCCATGGCGGCTCGTTTGAATAAAAAACGATCATTTCTCTTTGTCAGTAAATTGCTTGGCAAGCATATAGCCGTCAATCCGTATACTTCACTGCTCAGCGGAGCGGCTCTGGCGGTTCTGCTGTATGAAGATTTAAGTCAAGGAGAAGACAAACGAATTGCAGCGTGGAAACAATGCATGGTCCGCGGATTAATTGATCCGGATCAAGCTCGTGAGGCTTATGAGTCTTTAATGAAAGTTCAGATGACTTTGCCTGAAGACGTGAGATTTGTCGGTTTTGCCGAGACAGCTACCGCTCTGGGACACAGCATGTACGAGCTGTTCGCTGATCGTGCAACGTATATTCATTCCACAAGAGAGTACCTGCCTGAAATCGAGCCGGATATTCAATTCGAGGAGGAGCATTCTCATGCGATGTCTCATCGCTGTTACGCTCTGGACTCCGAATCACTCGCAGAGGGTGGACCTCTTGTTCTTGTGGATGATGAGATCACAACGGGCAATACCACATTGAACATTATTCGGGATATCCAGCGCACCTATCCGCGCAAACAATATTATATTGCGTCTTTGCTGGATTGGCGGACTGATGCAGATGAGCAGAAATTCACAGCACTGGAGCATGAACTTGGAATAACGATCACTCCACTATGCTTGTTAAAAGGAAAAATTCAGGTGATGGGCGAACCATCTATCGATGCTTCTGGAGAGAAGACGGGTACTGAATCCGCATCGTTGATACATGTTATATCTGTTGCCGGTGAACTGGAGCCATGGCGCGCTGTATCTGCGGATTCGAAGGGGAATCGCTGGTCGGCTCCTTATCTTCGGTACACAGGCCGATTCGGCATTCATTCAAGTCATAATGCTGGTCTGGACTCAGGTATCTCCAGGATCGCAGCCCTGTTGCGAGAAAAAAGGAAGGGCCGGCATACCCTTGTGATGGGTACAGGGGAGTTTATGCATATTCCGATGCGAGTTGCCGCTGAGATGGGTGACGGGGTGATGTATCAGTCCACGACTCGGAGCCCAATCCATACGGTGAATCGTCCAGGATATGCGGTTATTGCAGGTGAAGGATATGCTTCGCCAGAAGATCCGACTGTTCGCAATTATATATACAATGTATTACCTGGGCAATATGATGAGATTTTTGTTTTGATGGAAAGACATATGTCTGAAGAACGAATGCAACCTATGCTGGATGTATTATCCCAACTCGGATGTAAGCAAATATACGTGGTGTACTGCGGTGTTCCACAGGAGGGCTGAGAAGACAGCTATGAACGTACCTACAATTGAGAGTGTGCTGAAGCGCAAAGTTAAATCACCTGACCCACTAGGCAGTTATGACCCGTCTGACGTTGTATTTCTGTTGAAGGATTTAAGTAATATTCAGTTGGAAAAAGAGACCGGAGAGCGTGAACAAGCCATTCAGTCGGGTGTGCATTATTCGGAAATGCTGCCCGTGGAGTATCACCCTACGGATGAATATATTGAGTTGTTCCATGATACATTGGCGCAATCCGCAGAGAAAGTCGCTCTGGCTGCTGCCGTCGTAGCGGAGATGATCGTGCGCAAGAGGGGACTGGATACCGTTCTGGTCTCGCTCGCTCGTGCCGGAACGCCAATTGGCATTTTGGTCAAACGTTATATTTCCATGAAATACAATGTGGATATGCCTCATTACAGTATTTCCATTATTCGTGGAAAAGGGATTGATGAGAACGCCATTCTATATATTTGGCAGCAGCATGGACTCCATGCACCTATTCAATTCATTGATGGCTGGACAGGCAAGGGAGCCATTCGCAAGGTGCTGGTGGAAGCTTGTGAAAGCCTGAATGAACGTTATGGTATCCGATTGGATGATGATCTTGCCGTGTTGGCCGATCCCGGGCAATGCTCGGCTACCTATGGAACCCGAGAAGATTACCTGATCCCAAGCGCTTGTCTGAACTCAACCGTATCCGGCCTAATGAGTCGTACCGTACTGCGGGATGACCTCATCGGACCGGAAGACTTCCATGGAGCCAAGTGGTACAAAGAGTGGGCTTCATCCGATCTGTCCAACGTGTTTGTGGACAAGGTATCTGATTACTTTGCCAAAGTTGAACAGGAGGCATCCCTTCAAGCGGATGAAGCACTTGCTCATCCCCCCGAAGTGACCTGGCAGGGAATGCAGGATATCCAATCCATTCAACAGGCATTCGGTATCGGTGATGTGAATCTGATCAAGCCAGGGATCGGAGAGACGACGCGGGTACTATTGCGCCGTGTACCTTGGAAGATCCTGATTGATCGTCCGAACAATCCTAATCTGAGACATATTATGCTGCTCGCACAAGACCGGGGTGTCCCGGTTGAAGTGTTCCCTGGATTGAGCTATTCATGCTGCGGTATTATTCAATCGGTAAAGGGGGGCGGCGAATGATTTATGCAAGTGATCTGGATCAGACCCTGATCTATTCCCGGCGTTCGATGGGCGTTTCCGAGGATGCCCCAGGACTCGTCCCAGCCGAATGGATTCGTGGTGAATTATCAGCCTTTATGTCAGCCGAGGCGTTGCATCGTCTCAAGACTCTCCCCGAAGATATTATATTTATCCCTGTGACTACACGGACAGTGGAGCAGTACCAGCGTATTCGGATTTTTCAGCAGGATGTCATTCCGGCTTATGCGATAACGAGTAATGGTGGAAATATTCTAATTAACGGTGAAGTGGACCTAGCCTGGAACGAATATGTTCGTTCTCAGCTTCAACAGCATTCGGCTACGGCAGATGAGGTAAGACAGATGTTTGGTGATGTGCTGAACAGCGACTGGGTTGCAGGGGAGCGACTATGTGATGAGTTGTTCTATGCCTTTGTCATTCATCGTGACCGTATGCCGTTAGAGCAAGTTACAGAGAAGATTCAGGCGTTGGGAGCGTTGGGATGGGAGGCTTCCATCCAAGGGCGCAAGCTGTACCTTGTTCCTTCTGGAGTGAACAAGAGCGCTGCGGTAGAACATGTTCGACAGCAGATCGGACATGTTCCTGTTATAGCCTCTGGGGACTCTTTACTGGATCGTTGTTTACTCGATTTCGCAGATTATGCTATTGCTCCACGGCATGGCGAACTTTACCGGGAGAAGCAGCGGAATCCCGATGTGATCCCTTACCAGTTCACCGAACAATCCGGTATATTTGCCGCCGATGAGATATTGGAATATGTCCGCTCTACACACCATGTTGCGATAGGAGATGCTGTCTCATGAACAAGACCCGTATTTATTTTAATCGTTGGTTCTCGGTGGCGTATCACTATATGAATCTGATTCGAAACAACGAAGATGGTATGCAGTTCGAGATCTACGGCACGCATTCCGATCCGAATAACATGGCACTCCAGGGATGTGATCATGCGGAGTTGGAACCAAAGGTTACGGGAAAAGAGTATGTTGATTTCTGTCTTGATTTTTGTCGTAGACATCAGATCCATATATTTATCCCACGTCTCCATATGCTGGATATCAGTAAGAATGCTCATCTTTTCGAAGAGATCGGCACCAAGGTTCTGGTTTGCAAGGATACAGAGTTGTTGGAACAATTGATGGAGAAAGACCGTTTCTATGAATCTGTACGTGAACTGGGAATCATGAATATTCCGGATTACTTCACTGTCAGCAATGCCTCCCAATTCAAACAGGCCTATGATGCACTTTCCAACGCTGGACATGAGGTGTGTTTCAAACCATGTAATGGTGAAGGCGGCATGGGATTCCGGGTGATCGACAATAGTCGTAATCCATTGGAAGAGTTGTTTGGGCACACTCAGAACCGTATCTCTTTTGAAGATGCTTTCCGTGCCTTTTCTACTGTGGAGTCCTTTCCAAACATTATGGTCATGGAACGTCTCGAAGGTTATGAATACAGTATAGATTGTTTGGCTGACAGTGAGGGGAATCTGCTCGCGGCTGTCCCTCGCTGCAAAGCAGGTGGACGACTAAGAAGGCTTGAAGAGCATGCTGAACTATTAAAAATTGCAAGTGATGTTGCTGCTGCTTATCGCATTCCATATAACTTCAACATCCAGATGAAATATCGTAAAGAGACTCCGAAACTTCTGGAGATTAATCCAAGAATGTCCGGGGGATTACATGTGTCCTGCCTTTCGGGAATCAATTTCCCATATCTGGCTGTGAAGCTGGCTCTGGGTTATGAAGTCGGCCCCCTTTCTCCGCAATACGGTATATTGGGAAGTCATGTGGAACAACCATTAATTATGGATACGCAGAAAGTTAGAAGCCATTAGAGATTAGTTTCCAAACATTGACACCTTCTGACTGGTTTTCTTACAATACGATTATGAAGATGATCTTGATAATTACACAGGAATCAAGTGATCAAGTGCAGTCTTCATTTGTTCATTGTATATCATGTGTTGTTACAGGCAGGAGGATAAATGATGTTACGCATAACAAAAATCGGGCTGGGTGCGCTGATTGGATATGGCCTTGCGGCTGTAAGCAGTCCCTTTGTTCCTGAATTTGTATCATGGGCAATCCCGGCTTTGGCGACAATGGCCGGAGGTATAATTCCTTCAAGGCCCCATGGGCCAATCATTGAGACATCTGGTTCTGACCCCGATCGCAGAAGAGTTGTTGAAATGAACGGCGGAGCAGGGGAACAAGCTGTGGGTAATCGATCTGCTAACCAGGAGGTCAGTCCGACCACTGAACGTGCAGAAACCTCTGGACGATCGGAAGCAGGACGTTCGCCACAACAAGAAGAATCAGATCCTATTTTTGGTCCAGTCATTGAATATCTCGAAGTTTTGGAAGATATGGTGATCTCTGAGGGCCAAAAAAATGAACTGGACAATGAAATTGTGGAGAAGTCATTAGCCCTTTTTGCCAGATTGCAGCGAGTCATTCCGGCACTGAAAGAGTTAAACAACGGGGATATTAACCATACGATGCGCAGATTGATTTTGAAAGATTTAAATGGTTTTATTAACCCTTTTCTCCGTTTGAGTGGAGAAGCCAAGCGAACCAATCGCAGAATGTTGTTAAATGGCCTGAAGGATGTCGATTCCAAGATTTCAGAGATTGTATCTACAATCGAACATAAAGATCTATTGGAGCTTCAGAACAAAGCAGAGCTTATTCATCAAAGGTATAATAGCTCCGAATTATAGGAGGGATGGTTGGTATGGCAACGGAATATATTCAATTAAAACAGGATGACCAGCAGCGGATTAATCAGGAGGCAACCCAATTAATTCAAAAGGTATCGCAAACCGATGCTGTTCAACTGGATTTATTAATGGATGATATCGGCAAGCTGGGTGTGAAGACACAGGAAAAAGCGGGACAAACGCTGAAAATGCTGGATCGACCTGTGAATGATCTCATGTCCGGCAATCGGGCTGAAGTGTCCACGATGATCTTGAAGCTGAGAGATGAGTGTGAAAGTTTACAGCAGAGCAAAAACGTTAGTTTTGTAGGGCGGTTACTGCGCAAAAGTCCACTGAAGAACTATGTCTACCGTTACCAGTCTGTGCGAACCAATATTGATAGTATTATTAATGGTTTACGGGATGGGAAGGACAATCTGGAAGAGAGCATTGTGAGTATGCGTCAGTTAAAACGGTCTTCCATTCAGGAGATTTATAACCTGCAAACCAAAATTGCTTTTGGTAATCAGTTGAAGGATCTGTTTGAGGCAGAGATTGCCAAGCCTGAGAATGAGAGCCGCAAGGCTCACTTGGAGCGTGGATTGCGTAAGGTGGTTACCCGCACTCAATCCATGACCGAAATGATCATGCTGTATAATCAAGCTATTGCAGCTACGGATATTATTAATGATAATAATGATAAACTTATTGATTCCGTGAACAATGCCATTGATAAGACAGCCAATCTGATTACGGTATCTGCCATGATTGCCATGGCTTTGAATGATCAGGAAAAGGTCATTTCCGCTGTGGAAGCAACCAATAAAACAATTGAAGAACAGTTCAAGGAAAATGCCAGATTACTGCGTACAACGACAGAAAAGACCAATGATTTGTTAGCCAAACCGGCCATGTCCATGGAATCGGTGAACCAGGCCATCGGAGATCTGATGTCTGCTCTCGATCTGTCTGAGCAGTCCAATCGCCGCATTATCGAGAGCTGTAATGACTATACAGCCAAGATGACTGCGCTCAATGCAGGCATGAGTGAAAGGTTGGGGCTGGAGGCTCCCAAGGCGGGGAATATTCAATCTAAAAACCAACCCGATGCCAACTCGTTAAGCTCTTATTTGGATTAGTTTTACATTTGGTTTCTATGTTTGAGTTTCATATTTTTTTCATAGGATTGAAGTAGAGAGGCGCTGGTGCGTCTCTTTTTTGCGTCTATAGCTTGAATTCATAGAAATCCTTAAGGTCGAGATCAATCCAGGTTTATTCAATTTTTCAAGCGGGAATACTGGGCATATACTGCATTCTATTGCATACCATATGTATATATGTTGCAGCTTCATAATGAAAGGGGCCAGGGGTATGCTATCTCTCATTATTGCCGGTATTGCCTGTGTATTAATCGTTGTTGCAAGTAGCGAGAAGGCTGAGTCGATTGCGGAGTTGAATGACCGTTAAACTTCTGTATTTTTTATGGAGCGTTTGATAGAATGAAGGTAAACTTTGGAAGTGTGTGAAGGAGATTACTTAACATGCTGGAATTTTCATTCGAAATTATTGACGAGACCAAGATTAACATTCAGTACAAATACGGCAGTCAGTTATTTAATTTTAATCTGTTTTGGTCCAATGGACATTGGACATTGCATCCATTTGATGGCATTCTAATCGAGAATCGGGATATGTGTAGCCTAATTGTTGCGGACTTGCTGAAGAACAAGGATTTTCACGTGATGCTTGCAAAAGAAAAGATCATGCTATCTCATTTGCGAACTACCGTAAATCTTCAGCCTGACGAACCGGAACAATTCGAAGTAAATCCTCGAATCGATGATCGTTCATATCAGGGTGATGATGGTCTCATGAGTTACATAGAAAATCATAGTTTTGAAGAGATACTTCAGCAAGAACAGCAGCAGATCCATGCAAGAGTGGATTTTTTTCAAGAGATCATTCAAAAAATGTTCATGGAAGGCATCGGACCCGAAGATCCTGATTTTAGCAAGGTTCAATCGATTATTCGAATATACAAGGATACATTCGATAGGCTGGGGAATATCAACGATAATCATATGGGAGATTACAATAACAAAAGATGGTAGAGTTATGACTCCGATATAGTGGTGAAAGATCAACCATCCACAATAATAACAATGAAGTGTGTATTAATCCAAGTCCGGGCTATACCGGGCTTTTTGGTTTGTTCATTTTTTTGTGAAAACGTCAAACCTTGCAGGTCTGTAATGTGTTATTTAAGTAATGTAGTGGCATATTTAGGCGGGAAATACAAATATGTAGGCGTGTTAGTGAGGTTTGATTAGGAGAGGGGCTATATCTCAATAATGTGCTCATGGGGGGAAGGATCAGATGATTACACCTACAGTAGCAAGGCAGGAAGAGGCTCAATTATACGAGGAGTTACGGCGTGCGATCGAAGAATTCGAAGAGGGCGAGCATCGACAAACCGTTCTGAATCGGATGATCAGACAGCTCAGAGTCGCCAAGTGGCGCAAAGATCGAATGCGTAAGATCGATGCATACTGCCAAAGCATAAAGCCCGCAACACTTTGGATTATCTTAGCCACAGGTGCGCTTGCGCCCGTCTTGTTATTTACGATGTTCATTTGGGTATCTCTATGGGTAGAGTAGCAGACAACTAGAGAGATAAGGAGAGATCAATTCCGTATGTTATTTATTGTGTTTTTGATTGCGCTCGTATTTGGTGTTTTGTTGATTTTTCGAATGGATGAGGATAGAAGGTTGAAAGCCGGAGCGCTGACCGTGGTCGTGTTCAGTATTTTGCTGTGTATGCTACTCATATTCCAAATGGGTAGTTACGGAGGCGATTCTTTTAGCTATCTGGGGTTTTTCAACATGTCGTATGGAGCGGCCAACGTATGGATTCACATCTTTATTGTGACGACGCTGGCGGGGTTACTGACGTATCTCGGTGCGAGTGAGTAGCAGAGAAGTGAGGTTAGACCGTGAGGGGAGTTGGTCAGGACTACTCGTCACAGTCTAACCTTTTGCATATAAAGAAGTGTAACTAATCTCATAAAAGAGCCTTACTTTTTTTACAAGGATGAGTCACTCGGGTAAACAGAACCAATACTGTTTAGTGTAAATCATGAGTATTCTTGTTCAAAGATTGTACGTTTCCCTGAATGTACTGGTGGTAATCGCGGAAGCTGCTGATGTGATGCAAGGAATCGGAATTCTCGGATTGAATCTTAATCTTGCCATCCTGAGGCAATTTCTTCATCTCGGCAATGACCGATTTGGAACCTTGAATATCACCTGACATGTCCTGAATTCGCTGTAATAAAGCGGGATGTCCTTCATGCTGGAGCATTTCGGCGAGTGGTCTCATCTCCTCCAGCTTCTGGCTCGACCGATCAAGCACGGTCATTACTTTGTCTCCATCTGTGCTTGCACTAAGCGAAACCATCCGGTGGATATGATCTTTCTCCATACGCTCAAGTGCTTCGAGATGGGAAGCTTCCAGTCGTTTGGGATCGCTCCAACTCTCCGATCGGACGGTGTCATTCTGCTGCTGGGAAGCATTATTCGCAGTGCCATTGCCACATCCCCATAACAAAGTTGAGCAAGTTAACACAGCTCCAACAGCAATCATACTTTTTAATCTCATACTGTCACTCCTTCGATAATTTCCTGAAGGTAGTATGAGCAATTATATCCAAAATGATGCTTACTCGCTTCATTTCTTTCCCATAATTAAGCATATCACTGGTTTATCTGGTCAAAACGGCCTAGATGAATTCAAATTTATTTAGCTATTCAAACGAAATTACAGACTTTCTGCTTATTTTTGCAGGCATCTGTTTTCGGGTGTATAGATATTGATTTATAATGAATGGATATAAATACAGGTAAATTGTTACAAATAAACTACACCTAACAACTGAAAAAAAAGAGACCTGGACGTTTTGTCCAGGCCATTCCTAATGAAATATAAAAATTGGTGTATCACTTTGCAGTTTTTTCTCAGGAAGAAGGTACTTCCTTTTTTGGATTTCGACTGTCGATAAACCAACCTGGTCCTTCTACACTGATAACCTCCTGTGAGTCGTAGTTATAGGAAACGGTGATACGTTCATCCTCATGTCCCGTTATATGACCGTATAGATATAGACGTGAATGGATGGAAGGATCATCAATATCGTGACTCGTTACAATAAAGTCCGCATTATAGTATTTCTTTATGTACTCAACACTTATTGGTGTAGCTGTTTCAACAATACTTTGCTTATCTGAGGTAGACATACTTGAACATCCTCCTAATAAGAATAGAAAAATAAGTAAGGTCAGAGCTGCAGGTTTTATTCGCATAAGCGTTAATTCTCCTTTTATGGAAATAAACTCTAAGCACACTTTAATACAAATTAATGTAATAGACAAGGTGGGGTATCATGACATACATAAATGATAAGACCTATTGGACCATTGCTGATGAGGTATACAAACGAGATTTACCATCTTCCGGATATAAGAATGAAAATCTTCCAGGTTGGACAATAGTTGAACCGAAGGGGGCCATGCTTCATGATACAAATGGTTCTGGATTTGATGCTACTGTGTTTTACAATGAGGATAATAATCAAGTTATTATTGGTTATCGGGGAACTGAACCCCCTGATCGTCCCAAATGGAGTGTACTAACAGATTGGGAGACTGATTTAAATGATGTTGTAGGTAATCGAACCAAGAATTTGGAGGAAACTCACAATTATATGGAGCAGTATAAGGAAGAGATTGCGGCGCTGCCTCTGCATCAACAAATGCCTTTTATTGAAGCTGAATCTAGGTATCAGAATAATCAATTTATTCAGGCACTGAACCTCTTTGATAAAGTAAAGGAGGAGTACCCGGAAGCTGATATCTCAACCACTGGACACTCGTTGGGAGGTGCTCAAGCCGAATATGTTGCGATTCGTAATGGAGTATCATCAGCGAGTTATAATCCGCCAAGTATCGTACATTTACTTCCTGATGATTTGCAAGAGAAGGTTCGGAACGGAGATTATCTGAAAACGAATGTGGCCTATGTCCATCCAGGGGATTCTGTGGGTTCTGGTGTGAAGAATGCCGAGCAGCATGTTGGTGCTACTTATTATATCAATTCTACTTTTGAAGATGCTAATCGTTACGAGACAATCCCCATGTTCTTACCGATACCTCGCGAGACGTGGTGGGAACAAAGATTGTTCGGTAACAAGTGGTCGTTTGAATTTATTCGTGTCCCGTCTATATCCGGAGAACAGAGTGTATTATCCAAGTTTTTGGATTCCATGCTAGTCGGTCAGAGAACACATAGTATGGATCATTTTACATTCGATGAGAAAGGGAACATAAGTAATACATTGTTTACGATAGATGGGCAACGTGTGGATGGTCAGCCTAGAGTAGAAAATTATTCAGAGATGATGAAGGCAAGAGAAGAGTTTAAGGAAGCGATGAATATGCTGGTTGAGAAGCATGGTTCAGCTATGGGAGGGTTCGGCCAACTTGCGGCAACAGTACTAGGAATCAGTCCAGACGCTATGAATAGACAGAACTCAGCATACTATGTTGGCGACCGACATGGGAGCACTATTCAACTAACACCTGAGGAGCTTGGACATGCTTCCAGACAGATGCGGGAAAGTCTGCATGGCTTTGCCAATGATGCCCGCTCTTCAATCCAGATGTTCCAAGCACATATATCAACAAGTGAGAGTCAGTCCTTTACACCCATTGCCTATGATGCTACGGCAACGTTGGAGCGGATTAATCGGTGGTACCAAGAATCCATTACAGAGATCGCAGATTATATCGAACGGAAAAGACAGGATTTTGTTCTGGCAGATCGATAATAGTTTAGCTGCAATGAACTACAGGAGGTGTACATATGGGGAGAATATCTGTCTCTCTGTCAGATTTGAGAAGAGCGATCCAGCAGTGTGAACAGTTACAGCAACGCTTGATTCAACAGGAGCAGCAGATGCGAAACATATATGGAAGACTGCAAGATTGGAAGGGAGAATCTGCTGTACAGTTGTCTGCAAAAATGTCAGCGTTTCTTGAAGGAACTACATCCAAACTAGCAGAGCTAGAAGCACACAAAGAACAATTAAAACAATATATAAGGAAGATGGAAGAAGCCGACCGCGAAGATCGACGCAAAGCTCGGAACCTTTAGTAATCGTCCTTATTTTTCGAGCTGGGAGGAATAATGTTTATCTACAACAATTTGATCTGGCGCTGGACCATCAATCTTCTGTATCCTGCCATCATCTTTGTCTTCCAGAGCTGGGGACCGATACTGGATACTTGGACAGGTCCTATTTTGTTCGTCGCGGTGTTCTGCTTTCTATGGAGTGATGTGAAAGATATGTTCCTTTCTACGGGCTTGACATGGTTTATTGCCATCCCGTGTTGGTGGTATTGGATTGAGCGTCCGAAACCATCATTCGGTGCTGAGAATTTTGCCGCACATCTATGGTTAATTGTACTTATGTACATTGTCTTTGTGCTCATCCCTCAGACGTTGGTCCTGACTACGCGGTTGCGGGTCATGGATTATTATAAGAAATGAAAGTTACAAGACCTCGCTATGAACGGTCTGACTCCTGCGGTAATCCAGCAACCGATTAAGGAGATGATATGGGACATAAAAGGTCTGAACGACGAAGGATATATTATCTACTCATCTTTTGATAATGAAGAGTAGGAGGTGAATTATAACCTAAAAAAATAAGCCATCCTCCTGTGTTGTTCCTCATGATAAGCGGGATGGCTTGGTTCTATACTTTTCTCTTATATTTTCCTGTATATGGGATCGTAAGGTGTATATTGAGTTCCTCAATAGAATCCTCGGATAGAATTAATTTTTCTCCGTCACCGGATAACTTGTGCCACAATTTCGGGTCTTTGCGGTACAGTTTTTCTTGCAGGCCGAATACATCAACTCCTCGTTCCAAGCCATGGCGATACGTTTCCATAATCTGTTCTTTTAGTTTATCTTCACTTACCCGGGTCATTTCATCGTATGGCATGGGAACCAGATATTCATATAATGCTGTTAGATATTTGGCATCAATAGAGAATGTGACGTGATCTCCGTGGATAATCGGTTTAATTTTAATGGTAGGCAGACCAACACTGAGAGCACCGTAGATGACATTGTCCTTCTGGATCAGCAAGGGTGCTCGGCGCATGCCTTTGACCAGCCAGTGGTAACCCGGTAGATCATTGTGTGACATGAACTCAAAATTCTTTCCCGTCCTCTCGAAAAAGGCTCCTTCGATCAGGAACAGATCATGTTCTTTTTTATTTTGGAGCCAGAGTTCCTTATTCAAAGAAATGACTGGTAGATACGTCGTAGTTGCTGGATCATTGTGCGTTGCAATCAATTCGAAGCTGAGAACGGGTGCAAATAAAGAATTTTCCATGTAACTGGGCAAAGGATTGTGGAGGATGCTATCCAGCGGTGAAAGATTGTAGATGGATGCTGTGCTCAAAATATCCAGTAAAGGTTCACGTGTACCATATACCCAGGTGGTATAACGGGCCTCGGGGAAGCGCCCGAGCATGTCGAACACATCCTTGATGTGTTTGTTATTCAACACTCCGTCTGCAAGTACAATCGCGGTCACATGTCCCCAGGCAATGTGTAATTGTGAGGCACGCCATAATTCGTTCATCGCGAGACTCATTGTCTTCCCTTCAGCATGACCAACCCAGATCGGAGGTGCTTCCGCAGTTTTGCTGGAACTCTCACTTTTGGCTATACTCGAAAAATCCAGTGTCTGTACGTAAATGTGATACATACCGTCTTTGAAATCGATACCGATCGCCTTTGCATAGTCTACCTGCTGAATTTCGTATGCACTCCAGCATCCGGTCGTCATGAGGACTAGGGAAAGACTCAACAATCCTAGCACACAGCGACGCAACAGTCTGTTCATCGTTCATTACCTTCCTTGCGCGGTTTCTGCGTCTCCAAATAGACAGGTCTGCGTTTGCCAATGCCCGTTGGCATTTTGAATAAAGATGAGAGGGCTTGTTTGAAACTCAGTGGGGTTAAAGGCGTCAGATAGGGGATGCCAAATGACTTGAGATCAGTCAGGTAGATGAGAAACAAAATCATCGACAGAATGAACCCATAGATGCCCAGTGTTACCCCTAAGACAAAACATAGAAAACGAAGAATCAGGATGGAACTTGTCATAACTTGATTGACAATGGTTGCCCCAGCAACCACCGTTACTGCAATAACGACAATCATCAACGGGGATACCATACCGGCACGGATGGCTGAGTCCCCGATAATCAAGCCACCCACGACCGTTAAGGTCTGACCGATTGCGCTTGGCAAACGAACCCCGGCTTCCCGGAACAATTCCATCAGCAACATGATTAGAAACATTTCTATGCCCGATTCCATAGGCAAACCCATCCGTCCAACAGATATTGTTGCCACGAGTGGAAAAGGAATCTGATCCATATGAAAAGAGGTTAACGCAATATAAAATCCGGGCAAAAATATGGTGACCAACAGACCGATAAACCTCAACATGCGACCTACATTGACAGGTAAAAAAGGAAAGCTGGCATCCTCTGGTGATTTGAGCAACAGAAACAGATTAACGGGTCCGATGATTGCACTGGGATTACCATCTACAATAAGAATGAAGCGACCATTGAGCAAGCATTCTGCTGCAAAGTCTGGCCTGCCGGTATAGTGAGTTAACGGAAATAAGGTGATCTTGGCAGGTGATAACAACTCTTCAAGTTCATTGGCCGTCATGATACGCTCTGTTTGGATTGTGCGAAGACGATGCTTGACTTCATCAATTAATTCCGGATTGGCAATGTTCTTGATATACATCAATGCTACCTTGGTGGCTGACCGTGAGCCAATAAGTTCGATATTGCAGGCTAATTGGTTGGTACGCAGTCTGGTACGAATCAAAGCGACATTCACTGCAAGAGGTTCGATAAAACCGTCCCTCGCTCCACGGATGGATACTTCTGTCGTGGATTCTTCCGGTGTCCGTGTAGGTATGTTGGAAATGTCTAGACTCCACATGGCTTGAAGAGAGGGGAGGCAGATTAGAATATGTCCTTCAAATACACGTAGGGACATGAGTTCAGTCCCATACGCCGGATCATTCAGATCAACAGTGCTCCACTGGAGACTGATGTTTTTTTCGATGTCAGAAATGCGAACAAAATGAGTTGATTCATAGGTCCTTTTCAAATCTGGCAGAATGATATCATAGATAGCTTGAGTATCGACCATACCGCTGCAATAGCACATAATCAGCTTCATTTGCGAATCGCCAAATATATGTTTATCGATGATGACATCATCAGACCCGGCAAAAAAGGTTGTCAGATTGTGTTCGGTCATATGGAAAGGTGTATTCGGTTCAGGTTTTGTTGGTGTTGTTTTGGGTGGATTCGACATGTTGAGCAACCTCCTTGTCCTTTTTGTGAATGAGAGCGGCCAGCGTTAACAGGACAGTAACGATTGCCACATAAGCGAGCATGACGGGAAACTGGATATGGTCCACATAATAATCCACATAATCAATGCGCCACCACTGGATGGCAAAAGCGCACATAACGAATGAGATACAGAGAATGGTGATATATCGCTTCTTCGGTCTGCGGATATCCAGCAGGTCCACGATAAGATATATCGAGATGGCTACTCGGGCGAATGAACCGCTCAGCCATTGGTATATGGAGAGAAAATCCACGTGCTGAAACAACTTACCGATATTCACAAGTTTCCATTGTTCATAGGGACTGTTTCGCTGTTTGGCAGCCTCTTCTGGGCCAAATTCCACAATGGCTCCCATGGTAGGTCCAATGGCCATACTGATCATGAAAATTCCAAGTAACAGGACATGCCACCAGCGCAGTTTGCTTTTGATCTCATGCTGGAATAACATTAGAATCCAAATCTCCATTAGTCCGGCAAGAGAATAGATCATACCCCGCATAATCGGAGCGAAGCCGTGTTCCATCATGGGGAATAACTGACCATAATCTTTATACTTCATATTGGCAGACATGACGAAGTAGCCAAGCAGAATAACTAGTGGCAGAAGGATACTCGAAGTCATGGCAATAGAACGGATTCCTTTAGCTGCTGACCATGCTGCAACGAGTACACCGACTCCGGCTAACACATAGGTGGGTGTGAACGGTAGATAGGTAGATACCGTCCAGTTCGTTGTTTCATATAAAGTATGTGTCCCTAACGCAAGCAGCAAAATTGCAGCGGTTATGCGAAAAATCCACGATGGAATAATGCCAAACTCTCGGGTGATCCAATCGGTCAACCGCTGTCCACGCACGCGCCGAATAACGATAAACATCATGCATAGAAACAACATGAAGAGCGGTGCAGCTACAACAACTGACAACCAGCCGTCCCGACCAGCCTCTTCAAGAATTGCAGGAATGGACAAGACGTGACAGACCAGTCCGGCACTTAATAAAATGATGGAAAAGGATAGCCAGATCGTAATTTGTCCTTTTTCCTGGCTCATGGCATTCACCGTCCGCTCAAGGTAGTTTACGTTAGGTTGCACAGCATATGGGAAATTGATTCCTTTTTCAGATTTTTTCACAAAAAGCTGCAAACGAGATGGACGGACTAACCAGAAAGCTATAACATACAGATATAGCAATGTCGAAGACAAGCACTGAGCGAAGCATAGAGAAATAGGGAAATTAGGGAGGAAACCTGCGATGACAAATACAACGAAGGCACCTGGAGAGACGAAAGTTGGCTTTATTGGTACAGGCGTGATGGGGAAAAGCATGGCTGGGCACATCCAGCAAGCGGGATATCCGCTGCATGTGTACACGCGAACCGCTGCCAAGGCGGAAGCGTTAGTGAAAGAAGGCGCCGTATGGCATGATACACCAGGCAAACTGGCTGCCGCGTGTGATGTCATCATCACGATGGTGGGTTATCCCAAGGATGTGGAGGAGATCTATCTCGGTGAAGATGGTCTCGTAGCCAATGCTAACCCTGGGTCATATCTGATTGATATGACAACATCCAGTCCGCTTCTGGCGGCAAGAATCTCTGAAGCTGCGGAAGCCAAAGGACTGCATGCACTGGACGCACCTGTATCGGGCGGCGATATCGGAGCGCAGAATGCCAAGCTGTCCATTATGGTTGGAGGAAGCTCGGCGGCCTTTGAAGCCGTGCGTCCGCTGTTTGAGCAGATGGGCAGCAACATTGTGCTGCAAGGCAAGGCAGGAGCCGGGCAGCATACCAAAATGTGCAACCAGATTGCCATTGCCTCTGGCATGATGGGCGTATGCGAAGCACTCGCCTATGCCAAGACGTCTGGTCTGGACGCGGAGACCGTGCTGAAGAGCATTGCTACCGGGGCAGCCGGAAGCTGGTCACTCAGCAATCTCGGTCCGCGCATGATCGCAGGCGATTATGAGCCTGGATTCTATGTGAAACATTTTATCAAAGACATGGGTATTGCACTGGAGTCTGCAAAAGAGATGGGCATGAACACGCCTGGGCTGGCTCTGGCCGAATCCCTGTACCAGGAAATAGCGAATAATGGTCTGGAAGAGAAGGGGACACAGGTCCTCTACACCTATTATCTTCAGGCTTAACAACCAAGAGAACAGCAGCGCATTCTTTTTCGATTCAGGAAAGGTTGCGCTGTTTTTTTTATTTTACGGCTTATTTATGCGTCTAAAGTCACGGAATTGGTTAAATGTTCATATGTACTTTGCGTATTAGAGAGATTTTGGTCGTTAACCCTTTATTTTAACCCCTCTTTATCCGACATAAGTAATAGAAGTTTACATAATGAATGTGTCAAAGGATGTTATTCCTCCTGTAATGGTCACCCGTAACCCACACTATAATAGAACGGAGCTTGCCCATGTTCAAGAAAATCCTGTCTCTGTTCAAGACACAGCCAGAGCTTGCGAACCCGATTACAGCCTCCGCTTCAGCTTTACCATCGACGACAGCCATTCCTCCGCGTATGGTCCGCAGTAAACGCAAGAAAAAAGCGGAAGGGGACTGGACACGCCCGCCGGAGGAGCCTAGTACAGCAGATCAGCTGATGGGTCTTCCAAGTGAGTATAAAGTGCTGAACGATCTACTTATTACCAATCCGAAGTCACGCTCTGGTTATTCGCAGATCGATCATGTTGTAATTGGACCTCGGGCCATCTTTGTAATCGAAACCCGAAATCTGACGACAGGTGAGATTCGCGGCGGAAGAAGAGAGGCCAATTGGTCGGTCAGCAGCAGCCGGGTCAAAATGTACAATCCACTCATGCAGCATCGTGCGCATGTGGAAGCCATCCATGCACACCTCGGAGACTACAAGAGAGTGCGTCTCGTCTCCATGGTGACCTTCACGAACCGTTGCCGCATTAGTGTGGATCCTGCTGTAAGATATGTGAATTCGGATGAACTGATCATCTATGACCATGAATTGGTGGAGACAATTCAGCGCAAGACGGAACGACTTGAGTCTGAAGTTCCTGAGACTGTATTTCAAGAGAAGGATATTCAGGCGATTCACGCCCTTTTATCATCGGTGAACTCGACCGATCCTCAGATTCGGTCAGAACACATGGAGAAGGCCAAAGGAATTAAATAATCACACTTCATGAACACTGTTATCCATACGGATGACAGTGTTTTTGTGTCGATCTTGTCAGTTAATACACGAGTAGTAAAAGGCTTTAGACACAGGTATATCGTCGTATACACCCCATTTTTGACTTATGATACAATGTAGAACGTGTTCAGTTGTGAATCGATTATGTTATCTGAAAGGATATTTTTGTAAATGAATTGTTCAAGGGTTGGAGTAGAGGTTAATGTTTCTCAGGAATATACATACGATAGGGGAAGATCATATGATGAAATGGAATGATACGATAAAGACGTTTACGGTTATGTTCAGTGTGGCAGCGATACTGACAGCTTGTGGTGGTGGAGCGAAAGAGGCGTCATCATCATCCGAAACAAGCAGCTCGAATGCTGCTGTAACCGAAACGGTAGCAAACGGTTCGACTGCTGGTGAGGAGACAGGTTCAGACGCCAAAGAATCTTCTTCGACTGATGACGGCAAGATTGGAAAGGACTCTACACTGGAAGAGTTGAAGCAGCAGTATGCGGATAAGCTCGGCTATATCCGTATCCCGCTTAATGATCATCCGGTGCGCCGGGTTAGTGAGAACGATTCCAAAAATATAAATGTGGCCAATTATAGTGATGCTGTTGTGGACATGAATGCCGAGGTGCCGATTCATTCCGATTCACAGCGGTTGATTGATGATGCCTTTCCTTATTTCACAACTGTACAAGCACCTGATGAATCCTATGTTACTTGGGAAGAAGCAACCAATCTGGAGCGTGCCATGGTGAAAACGCTGTTTATCGCCCGTGAAGGTCTGTTGATTACGGATGATGCGATGAAAAATAAGGATTACAGCAGTACATCATTCCAGGACTCTATGGATTTCTTCCGTGTGACAGCAAAATTTGAATCCATGGCACCTGTTGCTCAGCATCCGCGTGACATCACGCTTAGTACGCTATACGACAAAGCCCGTACTTCGTGGGGCAAGCTTGCGGAGATGGACCCGGAGCAGGATGAAGCGGCGTTTGCCGAGATGTATAAGACGGCGAGAAGTGATGCCAATAATGCCATGGGGCTTCTCAATGTTCTGCTGTCTACAAATGAGGAAGAACGTGTAGAGGAGATCTACGGAAAGTGAAAGTAGTAAAGTCATAGTAGTGATGAACAGAATTGGAATGCGTTGAACGAATGAGCTATATGCCTAGGTCTCACATAGAACCCTGACTACCGGGATGATCGGTGGTTAGGGTTCTATGCGTTGTAGCGAAGGGGTGCTTCATTTTTTGCTGCCAAAATGATGATAAGTTTGTTGTTTGGGAAAAGTAGGGTAATAAGAATAGAAGCGGCATTGTAAAATACGCTATAATAACCATATGTGTACATAGAAATGATTACATATTGGACGCAGTGGAGAAATCAACATGTCTAATGGAGGCTCTGAGCTGGAACGTGTTATCGGTTTAGGGTGCTCCGAGCCGGAGGAATGCTTATGATCAAGCTGTTGTACTACTTGAAGAAATACCGAGTTGCCGCGATTGCAGCCCTGGTCATGATGTTAATTGAGCTTGCGGTGGAGCTGGCTCAGCCTTATCTGATCTCCAAGATCATTGATAATGGTATTCAGCAGGGAGACCTGTCTATTGTCTGGTTATGGGGGGGTGTGCTGGTTGGCAGTGCTGTCGTGGCTTTTGCTGCCGGAATTGCCAGTTCGTTCTTTGCATCCCATGCGAGCCTGGGGTTTGGATACGATCTGCGGGAGAAGTTGTATGACAAAGTGCAAACGTTCTCTTATGCCGTCTTTAACCGGTTCGCGACATCGTCCCTGATTACCCGATTAACGGGAGATGTGACCCAGGTTCAGGACACGGTCTTCATGAGTCTGCGCTTCATGACACGTGTACCGCTGGTGGTCATTGGCAGCATGATTATGGCAGTGATCGTGAATCCGAGGTTGGGTTTGCTGCTGGTTGTCATGGTACCTGTACTGCTCATTGTTGTGGTGTGGATGATTAAAAAGGCAGCGCTGCTGTTCCGCAATGTGCAGCGCAGACTGGATGCCGTCAATGGAGTCATCCAGGAGAATCTGACAGGCATTCGGCTGATCCGTGTCTTCGTACGGATGGGCCATGAGATTGAACGCTTTGCCGGATTCAGCGGCAAGCTGATGAAAGGCACAATCTCCGCGCTGCGCCTGACGGAGACCACGATGCCGTTCATGCTGCTGATGATGAATGTCTGTATCATCGCCGTGTTATGGTTTGGACGAGTTGACATCGCCTCCGGTAATGCAACCGTAGGTGAAGTGGTTGCGGTCATTAACTATCTGCTTCGCACCATTGGTGCCATGTCTGCATTATCATGGATTCTGGTGACGTTCTCCAGAGCAAGCGCTTCGGCACAACGACTGAATGAAGTATTTAATACGGAGGATACGTCAGAGACTGAACAGAATAAGGCGGTATCAACGACTACACCAACTGCTGGATCTGTACAATCTTCGCATTTTCCGCAATCTGTATATTCAGCGAAGAAACAGCGCACTGTGCAGGGAGCGGTTGAATTCCGCAGCGTAGGCTTCAGTTATCCGAATAGTGAAATTACAGTGCTGGACAACATCACATTCACCGCAAAAGCGGGGGAACGTATTGCCATTATGGGAGCAACAGGCTCAGGCAAATCTTCACTGGTGCAGCTTATTCCACGGTTATACACGGAGGATCAAGGTAAGGTCCGGATTGATGGTACGGATGCAACAGAACTGGATCTGTCCATGCTGCGTGGTTCGATTGGTTATGTGCCTCAGGAGGTTGTGCTGTTTACCGGTTCCATACGGGAGAATATAGCCTGGGGCCGAGAAGATGCCACATTGGAAGAGATCGTGGAAGCCGCCAAGCGCGCCCAGATTCACGAAACAATTGAGAATTTACCCAACGGTTATGATACCTTGCTGGGTCAACGGGGCGTCAATCTCTCCGGTGGTCAGAAGCAGCGTCTATCCATTGCACGAGCACTGGTACGCCGACCAAGTATTCTGATTTTGGACGATAGCACGAGCGCACTGGACGTGGCGACAGAAGGCAGACTGCTGGATGCACTGGAAGAATTGTCGTGTACGACGTTTATCATCACCCAGAAGATCAGTTCAACGACATCTGCGGATCTGATTCTGCTGCTGGATGATGGACAACTCATTGGACAGGGAAAACATGAAGACCTGATGGAATCATCAGGGCTGTATCGTCGAATTCATGAATCACAATACGGGGAGGGTGCACAGCATGTTCAAAGCATTCATTGAGCCTTTCCGTCAGCCGCCACCGCCGATTGACCCGGAGACGTTACGATCAGGCGGTGGTCGCAAACCCAAGGCAAGAGCGAAGAACTGGTCCGGTACACTTGGTCGGATCTGGACCTATCTGGCACGGCGCAAGGTCAAGCTGTCCATGGTATTGCTGATGGTTCTTGCCAGCTCCGCACTCGCTTTGCTTGGCCCCTACATGGTAGGGGTGGCCGTGGATGATTTCATCGCGGGTGAAGCCGGTTCAAGCTGGACACGGTTTCTGATTGGATTAACCGCAGTGTACGTCTTGTTCTCTCTAACATCCTGGTTACAAAATATATGGATGATCGAAATTGCACAGGAAACTGTGTTCCGCATGCGGTATGATCTGTTTTCCCATCTGCACAAGCTGCCGATTCCATTCTTCGGTAAACGCCAGCAGGGGGAGATTATGAGTCGGGTAACCAATGATATCGAGAATGTCAGCGGTACGTTGAACAGCTCAGCCATCCAGATTTTCTCAAGTGTATTAACGCTGCTCGGAACGTTTGGGGTTATGCTGTGGCTCAGCCCGCTATTGACGCTGCTTACCTTTATCGTTGTGCCTTTGATGGCCATTGGTATGCGTTGGATTACACGCAGAACGGGACCACTCTTCAAGGAGCGTCAGCGCAATCTGGGTGAACTTAACGGTTATATTGAAGAGACGTTATCCGGACAAAAGATCATTAAGGCATTCTCCCAAGAGGAGCGGGTGATTCGCGGTTTTGAGGAACGGAATACCCGCATCCGGATTTCCGGATTCTGGGCACAGACCATCTCCGGTTTTATTCCGAAACTGATGAATGGATTGAATAATCTGAGCTTTGCAATTGTTGCGGGTATCGGTGGTATTCTGGCGATTCAGGGTTCCGTTACGGTCGGGGTGATCATTATCTTTGTGGAATATGCCCGTCAGTTTACCCGTCCGCTCAACGATCTGGCGAACCAGTGGAATACGTTATTGTCCGCAATTGCGGGGGCTGAGCGTGTATTCGAGGTGCTGGACGAAGATGAGGAAGCGAAGGATGAAGGGGCAGCGGTATCTCTGGATAAGGTGGAGGGAGCCGTTCGTTTCGACAAAGTATCCTTTGGATACGATGAAGGACGTAACATTTTGCATGACATCAGCTTTGAAGCCAAACCGGGTGAGATGATTGCCCTGGTAGGTCCGACCGGAGCGGGGAAAACAACATTGATTCAGCTGTTATCCCGTTTCTATGATCCGACAGGTGGAACATTAACGGTAGATGGTCGTGATATGACCACCATTCGACGTGAGAATCTGCGGTCTCATATGGCGTTTGTGCTTCAGGATTCCTTCCTGTTTCAGGGTACGATCCGGGAAAATATTCGGTTTGGCCGTCTGGACGCGACGGATGAAGAGGTGGAAGCCGCTTCACGGTTGGCGAATGCCCATTCGTTCATTGTGCGAATGAAGGATGGGTACGACAAAGTGCTCCAGGCCGACGGAAGTGGTATCAGTCAGGGACAGAAGCAGCTGCTCGCCATTGCCCGGGCAATTCTGGCGGACCCTTCCATCCTCGTTCTGGACGAAGCGACGAGTAGCATCGATACTGTTACGGAGATTAAAATCCAGGAAGGACTGCAACGTCTGATGCAGGGACGGACCAGTTTTGTCATTGCCCACAGACTGAACACGATCCGTCAGGCCAACCGAATTCTGGTGCTGAAGGATGGGCATCTACTGGAGCAAGGCTCGCATGATGCACTGCTGGAACAAGGCGGTTTCTACAGCGAGCTGTATTACAGCCAGTTGCGTAAAAAGGCGCAATAGAGCAATAAGTAAGGTGCAGCAGTAAGGGAAGGCAAGGTGACGAAGGAATACAGGAATCGGTCCTGCTGACGATCCCTTTGCGCTCAAGTTTGGGAAATGACTTGAGCTGTACCTTTTATTCTGGTGAGGACGTTAACGTGTACAAGGCTCAATATTGACAAAAGGATTGGAGACCCTAGAAGGGGGCCCTAATCCTTTTTTTATATGTGTGATATGAAATGGAGAGCGTTCGAAGTTGTCATATCGTCAACATACTCGATGTTACTACAATGCAGGCTCAGCAAAGGCTGTACCAACTTTAACGAACATGACAGACGCTATTTGCCGAGATACAAAGGTTGTGAGATTCTAACGAACCAGACAGATGTTATTGACCTGAATGAGCGTATTTTAAGCTGATGCTGGCCTGGAAATCGGAATATAAGGCTTCTGAAGTTTGTTACATTTTGAGATCATGCAAAAAACCTCGAATAAGGTGCCTGATGTTCGTTAGCGTTCGGACCTACCTGCGAGTTGCCCTTGTCGGAAGCTGAAGCTGAGGAAATCAAAGTATAAGTTAAAAAGGGTTGACCCGAGGGAAAGCGAGCTGCCGAGCTATTGTGGAGTTGGTCACTCGGTGCAATCAAAGGAAGAGCAGGAAGGAGGGCATGAGGATTATGCCTTCTTTCCTGCACTTGAAATTTACACGTACAATGGCGAATGCACCGACGAGTGCACTGACAAATGTACTGACAAATGCATCGCATTATGCAACGCGGCATCTGAACCTGACATTTACTTTGTTACACTGCTCAGCTTAAATGCTCCGTCTGTCAGCTTATTCGTATTGGCGAAGTCCACGCCAGGCTGAGTTGTTGATGGATCGATGATCGCAATCGCAATATCATAGGTGCCAGCAGCAAGACCGGAGACCGAAATGGAGTCGGTCAAGGTGTAGGTACCCGTTTTCCATGTGGTCAGATTAACGTTTATAGTTTTCTTCGCAACAACGGTATTGCCGCTGCGGAGTTGAATCTCAACCGGCCAAGCAAACGGGAAATGCTGTACGCCTTTATTTTCCACCTTAATCGTTGTGGTAAACGTGCTTCCGCTAATGGTGGATGGATGCGATATTTCCTTCACGACAAAGTGGTAACCCATTCGTTTCTTGAGTGCGTCAATATTGGCCTGTAATGCATGATTCAGCGGGAGTGAGGCCGGAGAATTCGGTCCAAGCCAGCTTGGTTTACTTAGCTCCGTTTGACGCAACGTTTCCGTAAATCCGCTACCGGAGGTTAAGGATGCCAACATTCCTGAGGCACCGCCATAAAATTCTCCACCAGAGATACGGGTTTCCCAGAAGTTCGGGTGTCCTGGTTGCTGCTGGCCGATGTCATCCCAATAGCCATTCTGGGTACCTGTGTACCAGCCCCAATCGGCATCGAAGCTGTCTTTATGTCCAAACACATCGTTGAACATGCCCATAACCATGCCTTTATTGTTGGTTTTCGCCAAGGCGATACTGCGGCGGATCAGAACCTGCATTTTGTCCTCTTTGCCAGCAAACGCATCAATGTAATGCTGAACATACTTGTTCGAGATGTCATTGGTAGGGAAAGCGCCTGTGTAATTGGTTTCACCATTGGGTCCGACATAAGGCCATGTATGGAACTCGCCCCAGTGACCGAGGGAACCAATCTGGACAAAAGCGACCGGACGATCATTCGTATTGTACCTTGCGGCAATGGCTTCGATGGCTAATTGGTGCCGTTCTTGCAGATAGGTGGAGTTGTAGTTGGGAGAGAAGCCCATGTTGTTGCCCGTACCCATGCCTCCGGTTATATCGTTGTATACGGTTCCGGGTGATTCTCCACGGGCAACCATGTCATTGTAGAGCCAGTCGGGAATATCCCGATGAGCCTGTCCTGTTGGGCTGTCCAGAATGAAGCGAAACACCACTTTGACGCCTTTACTTTTCCAGTAGGCAAAATTATTGGTGGCTTCAATCGCACTAAAATCATAGGTGCCTTTGGTGGACTCCAGCTCCTTCCAGGTTACGCCGGCATATACGAGCCTGTGTGGCTGTGCATATGTCGTGCTCTTGGCCGAAGGCGCCCAGCCTTTGAATGGATTGTTGAGTGGGCTGTCCAGCTCTACAGGATTCACCACGGTATTGTTCCCCGTACCCCCGCCCGATCCAGACGAGGTCAGGAGATAAGCGGGCAGTGTTTGTCCAGCTGCGGGCAGTCTGGATGTATCCGAGCTGTTATCGATATACCCGACTCGAACTGTACTGCCTGCACTGATTTGCAGTGTCGAGAGAGGGATAGCAACCTCGATGATGGAGGAGCTACGGTAGAATTGGGAGCTTGTTAATGTGCTGTTGAAATTCCAGCTCCAGTCGGTTCCGCTGCCGCCATAGCGGTATAATCCCGTATTTTCAAGGAGCCACTCCACACCTGTAGTCCCCCAGCCCGCAGCCTGGTAACCGGTTGAAGTATTATTATCGGTGTTAATCCAGAAGTTGCCCATCGCCGTACTAAGACCAGAGCCTTGAACGAGCAGATAGAGGTTGGTCCCATCATTCGTTACTTTGAGCGTCTGGGCTGTGCCGCTATTGGTCGTGAGAGTACTAACGCTGCTCCAGTCGCTCACATTGCCATCAATGGTGATGGTTGCAGCAGAGGCTTTGGGTAAGGCTCCCGCAGGCAAAAGCAGGGTAATCATGAGGACAAAAGCCAAAAATAGTCCAAAGCTCCTCTTACTTGGATCAAATAATCTTGTCATGGTATACCTCCTGAATAATGAATTATGGATGATAACTCGTTCTGTCACACCTTCATGTCATGAGGGACAGTTAAGGAAGCTCAACTCCTTTCGAATCCGCATGGAGCGGTACGATAATGACGTTGTATGTAAGAATCATGGTAGTAAGTGAGGGTAAATGACTGAAAAGATGAGGGAATTAGTTTGCGGCAAATATAAAATGTGATATTAGTTCTTGAATTCCGCGTCTAAATTGCATTATAGGGGATGAATAGAGGAGATTCAATAGATTTTTTTCCAGAATTTATTGAGTTTTCTATTGAAAATAAGAGTGCTATATTGAAAAATAAACATAATTTTTTATAATTTCAATGTTATTTTTGCCGCAATAAAAAATATAATTACAATAAATTATATGACATAGAAATAAAAATGTAAACGCTTAATTCGCGATAATTTCAGAGTTAAGTAGTTTATTTGTATATAAAAACGCTTGAAAATATGTTGCGGCAAAATAATTAAAAATCTAGCCAAAACCAATTGACAAGCAAATAAAACTATTTTACTATCGTTACATAGTCATCGTCTTGTTAGATTTCTTTACATCGAATTGGTGTCAAGGCATTTGCCGCAAATTTATGAGCAACGGAGAGTGTAAGCATGGGGAAGATAAAAATGGCTTTTATCGGTGTAGGAGACATGGGGTCACATCATTGCATTGGTTTTGATTTGCTCGAAGAGAGTGAGGTTCGTTATATCTGTGATATGAATGAGGCCAATGTGGCACGTACACTGGCTGAACTCAAGAACAGTAACCCCACTATAGTTAGTGATTATCATGAACTGCTTGCCAAGGAAGATTTGGATGCGGTGGTCATCAGTGTGCCGAACTATCTGCATCGTGAAGTAGCGGTCGCTTTTTTGGAAGCTGGCAAGCATGTATTTCTGGAGAAACCGGTCGCCCATACCATTGAGGACTGTGATGCCATTATAGAAGCGGCGGAAGCCTCGGGACAGGTATTGCAGATCGGATTGGTTTATCGGTATTCGAATCTGTATCGCCGAATGGAGAAGGAATTGGAGAACGGCCGTCTTGGCGAAGTGAAATTGATGTGGTGCAAAGAATTCCGAGACCCGTTCCCACCTGCGGATTGGTTCTATGACAAAACCAAGTCCGGGGGAGCGATTGTAGAGAAGGATTGTCATCACTTCGATATTTTCAACTGGATGATCCAGGCGAAGCCTGTCCGCGTGTTTGCCTCTGGAGGCCAGCATGTGATGAAGCAAGGAGAGCGCAATCAGATTCAGAATTCATACAGTCACTATCCGACAAAAGAAATCTCGGATACCTCCATCGTCGACCATGCCTTTATCACCATTGATTATGATAACGGCAGCAAGGCCAATCTGGGCCTATGCATGTATCTGAAACCGCGCAATCTGATGGGAGAAGGGCTTGAGATTGGCTTGATCGGAGAGAATGGCGGTCAGATGGTGGCCCGTAATGACAAGACGATTGATATCGTTGGCGGGCAGGACTGGACGAAGGATCATCTGGAGATTGATGTGACGTCGGATTCCATTATGGGCGGTCATACGGGGGGACAGACTCAGCGTATTGATTTTCTTAAATGTGTACAGGAAGGCAAGCAGCCTTTTGCAAGTGCACAGGTTGGTCGTAACGCGTTGCTTATTGCCCTGGCGGCAGAGAAATCCATTTTGGAAGAACGGTATGTCTATTTAGAAGAAATTTCAGGCTGAGGGGTGTCATCATGAACAGGTTGAGAAAATATGACACGCTGCTGTTCTTTCTCTTCATTTTGCCTTGGATCATTGGATTTATCACCTTTTTTATGATTCCTTTTGGAACCTCGGTATTCTATGCCTTTACGGATGCCAGACTTCCTGGAGCAACCAACTTCAACTTTGTCGGGATCGATAATTTTACACACATGATGGACGATCCCATCTTTTTGAAAAGTCTGCTGAACACGATGTATTTTGTAGTATTTGGTGTTCCGATTGTAACAGCAGGCATGCTTGGTCTGGCAATGCTGCTTAATTTTAATGTCAAAGGAATTGCCTTGTTCCGCACCTTCTTCTATTTGCCGACCTTGGTGCCGATTGTGGCAACGGTCATAATCTGGCGGCTGGTATTCAACTCCGAATTTGGCATCTTGAACGCTGGACTTGGCGCACTTGGTATAGGCAAAGTGGACTGGATTGGCGGGGAACATACGATTAAGCCGGTCATCATCATGCTTCAGGTCTGGATCTCCGGCAGCGGGGTACTGATCTTCCTGGCTGCACTGAAAAATGTACCCAGACATCTGTATGAAGCGGCAGCCATCGATGGTGCCAGCGGGATACGTCGATTTTTCCAGATTACGCTGCCCATGATCAGTCCTTCCATTCTGTTTGTCATCATTATTCAGACCATGTATAACTTTCAGATGTTTACGGAAGCACTCCTGTTATCCAAGGGTGGTCCGAACTACTCTGCCTATACATTTGTCTACAATATCTACAAGTCGGCCTTTACCGATCTGAAATTCAGCATGGCGATGACACAGTCCATTTTCCTGTTCGCCGTGATCTCACTTGTCACCCTGATCCTGATGAAAGTATCAAACCGCTTTGTGTACTACGAGGGAGAACGATAGGAGGAGAGTTACATGAATAGCCGAAAAATAGCGGTAAAAACGTCCCAATATACGTTGCTGATCGCAGCGTTAATGCTATTCGCAGGGCCTCTTGTATGGATGCTCTCGACCATGCTGAAAACCAAAGCGGAAACGTATAAGGTACCTCCAACCATCCTGCCAGACACATTCAGTCTGGAAGCCTTTGAACGGTTGTTCGCTGTACAGCCGATGATGTGGCAGTGGATTCAAAACTCATTGTTCATTTCCTTTTCTGTTGCAGCGGGAGCGGTGGTGTCCAGTTCACTTGTCGCTTACGGTTTCTCCCGCTTTGCGAACAGATACCGGAATATGTTGTTCCCGGTTGTACTTGTTACGTTGATGATTCCCCCGTCCATTATGATGATTCCCTCGTACGTCCTTTTTTCCAAGTTAAACTGGATTGACACCTGGTTGCCGCTCATTGTGCCAGCCTGGCTCGGAGGCGCCTATTATATCTTCCTGTTTCGCCAATTCTTCATGACCATTCCCCAGGAGCTGGATGAAGCTACATATCTCGATGGCGGCAATCGCTGGACGGTATATGCACGAGTGATTATGCCGCTGTCCAAACCCATTATTATGACAACCATCATTTTTGCCTTTGTGAATTCCTGGCTCGATTTTCTGGGGCCGTTCCTGTATATCAAAAATGCAGAAATGTTCACCCTGAGCGTAGGCTTGCAGCTCCTGATTGGTCAGACGAGCCAGGATCTTCCAGCACTTGCTGCGGGAGCATTCATCAGTATTGTTCCGATCGGTCTGCTATATCTGTTTGCACAACGTTATATCGTTGAGGGGGTGGTGCTCACGGGCACCAAAGGGTAGAGAGGCTGCCTGCTTTCCGGTTTTCAGGTGAACAGGACTTATTGATATGACTTAAAGGGGAGCTGTGTATATGAAAGCGAAGAGCAAACGGCTATTCAATGTGTGGGCACTTGTACTTGCTACAATGGTGGTCATCAGTGGATGTGCGAATGGAGGATCGTCGGAAAATGCCAACTCTGGAGGTTCCGGAAGCAGTGAAGGCTCAGGCGAGCCGGTAACCATCACGTACTCACAATGGGGGACGGCAGAAGAGCTTCATCGTACACAGGAACTGCTGGATCAGTTCATGAAGGCCAATACCGATATTAAGGTCAAACTGGAAGGCAAGGATTGGGGCAGCTATTGGGACGGACTGACAGCGAATGCGGCGGGGGGGACACTGCCGGACGTGTTCAAAACGAGTTATGCATACGTGGAGAAATACGCCGAACTGGGTATTTTCAAGGAATTGGATGGCTTGCTGGCGGAAAATCAGTTTGATCTGAACAATGTGGACAAAAGTCTGCTAGGTCTTCACCAGTATCAGGGTAAACAAGTATCCTTACCTATCGATGCCAACGTCATCGTATGGTATTACAACAAGGCGATCTTTGAGAATGAAACCACTAATCCTCATGATGCTCCCGTCCCTTCGCTCGAGCCCACATGGGATGAAATTACCGATATTGCAACCAAGCTGACGCTGGATAAGAACGGGAAAAGCGCAGACGAAGCGGGTTTTGATGCCGGAAACATCAAGCAGTGGGGCTTGTCCATTTCACCAGGATCAACGATGGATTGGTTTCTGGAGCCGGAACTGTGGTCCAATGGTGCGAAGCTGGTGAATGATGATGGTTCCCTTGCGCTTGAGACACCTGAAGCGATGGAAGTGCTGAACTATTTTATTGACTTGACCAAAAATAAAAAGATCAACACCACACCTGCACAGATTGAAGGTTTAGGTGGACAGGTGAATCTTGCGATTACGACATCCAAAGTAGCGATGAATCCGGGTGGTAGCTGGAATACAACCAACTACCAGGAGGCTGGCGTAGATTACGGTATCTCGTATTTACCAAAATTCAAAACAAACCAAACTGTTGTTCAGCCGGCAGGTCTTGCGATCAGTTCCAACACCAAGCATGAAGAGGCAGCATACAAGCTGCTTGCCTGGCTTGCGGGTCCGGATGGACAGACTGAACTTGCAAAGCAAGGCTATTCCATTCCGGCTAACAAGGCCGCAGCGGATGCTTATATCGCTACTGTAGGTGAAGATAATAAAATCTTCCTGGATGCTCAGCAGTATGGCATTGTATCCCCATTTACAACCAAGAAAACCGATCTGGTCTGGACGTACGGCGAGCAATCACTCAAACTTCCTCTCGCTGGGGACGGTGACCTAACCGCAGCATTGAAGGATTTGGCCTCCAAGATGCAATAAGCAGATAAAGAGGTGGAGAAATAGAAGGCTATAACCAATTGGCGGCAGTCGTGGGGAGATCGAGTTCCCTGGCTGCCGTTATTATGTTACGGAGACTGTGTTCTTTGTTGTAAGGGGCGGTTGGAAAGGAAAGGGAAGGGGGTGTCTTGTTGTTCGATGCCTCGTATCGCATTGACTTATGATGAGTTGAAATATAGAATTATATTTGCCGCAAATTTGGTTATGCAGGAATGAAATTGCCCCAATACGAATGGGGTTTTAAATACATAGATTAGAGGAAAGGTGGGGACTTCACATGGCAAAATTGAAGGATATTGCAGACCGCGTTGGTGTATCGATCTCTACCGTTTCACGTGTGATGAAGAACGATGTCAATCGATCGGTCAGCGATGAAACCCGCAAAAAGATCTGGGACACCGCTGAGGAGCTGGGTTATCGCTCACAGCGTCCGGCCAAGAAAAAGAAGACTGAACCTAAAACGGCCTATGCAATTGGTTGTGTGGTCGCCATTCCGCAGAACAAATACAACAGCCCTTATTTTTCAGTCATTATGGAAGGCATAGAGAAGCAGCTTGCTGAAGCGGGAATGCGGCTGGAATTTGTGTATAGCATCGAGAACGATGGAGATACCGTACAATTGCAATCTCTGGTGAAGGAACATCGGATTGATGGCATGATTGTAGTGGAACGAATTGACCCGGAAGCTTATCGCTGGCTCAAAGCCAATGTACGGACTGTTGTTGGAGTGGACATTACGGACCCGGACATTCCAGTCGTTGGTTATGATCGTGAAGAGGCGGCGAGAGAGGCCACGAATCATCTGATTGAGCAAGGACATCGGATCATTGCCTACATTGGCGGTGCGGAGTACAAGAATGATTTTCGTGAGGAAAAACGTTTCCTTGGATACCAACGTGCGATGAATGGTGCGGGATTAACGATTGATGATCACTGGGTTATTGATGTGAAATGGGATGTTTCGCTGAGTTATGAATTGACCAAGCAGGCATTTACCAATAATGCGAATAGACCTACAGCCATTTTTGCCGCCAGTGATATGATGGCCATTGCAGCCATGCGCGCTGCAACAGAACAGGGACTCCGCATCCCGGAGGATATCGCCTTTTTTGGGGTGGATAATATTGAAATATCCGAATTCACCTCTCCGCCATTATCGACCATTCATGTACCGAAGCTGGAGATGGGCATGTTCGCGGTTAAACAGCTGCTCGATTATCTGGATCATCAATATGAAGTGGCTGTCAAAATGATCGTTCCGTACCGCTGCATATTCCGCCAATCTTCCAATGGCAAAATAGAATAGCTATCAACCCAAGAGTTCCCTTGTCCAAGTTGGACGAAGGGAACTTTTGATTTAAGAAATTAATCGTAGATCACATTTTTCCCTTCTTCACTTAGTTTCTTTAAAGAGGTGAGCATATGATTGATCTCTTCATCGGAGTGTCTTTCCCAGGAAGCTAATTCCGCTACTATTTTTAGAGGTGATTTAGATCGATATGAGCGTGTTGGATTGCCGGGGAATCTTTGATCCGTTAAGTTAGGATCATTTTCAAAATCTCCTAATGGTTCTACAATGTAGATTCTTTCTTTGGCATTCGTTTTTGCTAATTCAGCACCCCACTTAGCAGCATTTAATGTTCCGGTGAAGTAAATGTGGTTAGATTTTTTATCTTGGTAGTTGGATAAGTATTGCGGTTCTAATAAATCTCCAATGTTCAGTTCTGCTTTAGTACCATGAAAAAAAGGTCCATGATCTAATACATTTTTTGGGTCATTCATACGGATGCACCTCTTTTTTTAGATTTGTATTTTAGCAGTATAGTGTAGGAATCGCCAAAAAAACAGTCTATAAAAAACATAAAAATAACGTTACAATAGAAATAGAGAGAATGATATTGAGCGGAAATTACCTATATAGGCTGAATTAAAGGGTATGGTTTGGCACGGAAAAATGAACTATTTATGTTGTTCGTGATATTTCAAAAAGCAAGGAGCAGACTGCACTCGGCAGTCTGCTCCTTTTTTATAGCATTCTGGACAACTTCCGGTATTCCCGGGGGGAAATGCCTTCATATTTGCGGAACATGCGGCTGAAATAATGAATGTCCGGGTAACCGCTTTGTATACCGACCGCCTCAATGGAATGATCGGTTTCCCGCAGCAACTTACGTGCCTCGCTTAGACGGATGGATTGAATGTATTCATTGGGCGGCATGCCCGCAATCTGTTTGAACAATTTGGCCATGTGATCCACACTCAGGTTTAATTGTTTGGCGATGCCCGAATTGGTCCACGGATTGGAAGGGGCGCCCTCTATACGTTTCATGAGCTCAAGCAGCTTCTCTCCGTGTACCGAATCATGGCGTGACGAACTTCGCCAGGATGAACGCAGCAGATGGGTCAATATTTGCAGCATCAAGGCTTTGCATACGAGCTCATATCCCGGTGGGCGCATCGTAAATTCATGTACCAATTGTTCCATAAGCTGCACGGTAGCTGGAGAAGGGGTATAGGTCGGGTTGAAGGATAGCGGCGTCATGCCTTCTGCGCAAGCTTCCACTGCGAATTTATGATGCAGAACAGTCTCTTCGTTCACAACCATATCGGCCTCGGTCTGAATGGTCAATTCGTTGAAGAAATCAAAATGAATGCCAATGAAACGTGCTTCCGGGCTGGAAACCACCTCATTCTGATGATAGACACCGGCAGGCAGCAAGATTAGCTGACCAGCCTTCAGATTAAAATTAATATCGTTCATATAAGTTGCAGCTTCGCCTTGAGAGACGTACAGAAGTTCAAAATCATACAAACGCCGCTTTGCCAGTTTGCCGGGAGGAAGGCTCTGGAATTGAGCATAATGCACGTTGGGAGACCATTCCTTGTAAGTGACGGTTCGTTGCAGAGGATATATCGCTTGTTGCAGAGACATAAGTTCCATCTCCTTTTTCAATGAGATTGGGCCAAATAGATCTAATTGAAACTGAACGGAATTGTGCAAATAATCTCTTTATCTCCTAAATAAATAATCACGTAATTTATTTATAATATATGTATTATCACATGTTCTTACGAGAGAGACAACATCACGGATTAAGCTAAAAAAGGAGAGGATGGACATGAACTCTCTCCCGGTGGAACGGAGCACGAGTTATTGTTGCGAACGACTCAGGTCCGTTGCACAGAATGGATTTCCCACGGCTACGGATTGGGAGCGATGTGTTCCAGTGGAACTGGTGGACACGGTAACAGGCAGACCACCTCATCAATCTACAGAAGTTCGATTTGGCTGGAGTCCCGAATACTTGCATATTCGCTTTGTATGCCAGGATGATCACGTCGTATCTGATTTCACGGAAAGGAACCAGCCATTATACGAGCAGGATGTGGTTGAACTGTTCATTGATGAACAGGGGGATGGCAGGAACTACATGGAACTTGAGATCAGTCCGCACAACGTGATATTTGATGCATTCATTCACAATAACGACGAAGGTTCAGCATTCCAGGCAGATGTAACCTGGCAGCTGAAGGGGTTGCATACGTCTGTGGAAGTGGATCGTCAGGGCCATCGGGTGTATCTGATCCATATTCCAGCGAGTAACTTCCAGTCGCCCCTGACTAAAGGGGTGTGCTGGAGGGTCAACGTGTACCGTATTGATGAGAATGTGCAGGGAGATCGGGAGTATCAGGCATGGCAGCCCACAGGGGCTGTAAACTTTCATCTACCTGCCCGGTTTGGTTATTTTCAATTGGGATAGCTGTGCATCACTGAAGAACAGGTTTGTATATTTTGGAGGAGGGTATTCGGATGAAAAAAGGGATTAATATATGGTCGTTTCCAGGAGATGCCTCTATTACGGATTGTATTCAGACGGCGAAGCAAGCTGGCTTTGAGGGGATTGAACTATCCCTTAATGCAGAAGGTGAACTGAGTCTGTCTGCCACAGATCAGGAGGTTCGTGACATTCAGGGACGTCTGGAGGAAGCTGAACTCGAAATCGCGGGACTTGCAACCGGGTTGTACTGGGATTACCCGATGACGAGCGCTCGTCCGGAGATTCGCACGAAAGCACTGGATGTGTGTAAAAAACAGTTGGAACTTGCCGCGGCATTTGGTGTGGATACCATTTTGGTCATTCCGGGCGCGGTTGGTGTGGATTTCATTCCAGACAGCGAAGTGACGGATTATGAAGTTGCTTATGAACGGGCGCAAGAAGCCCTTGCGCACCTGCTGCCGTATGCGAAAAGTGCAGGCGTATCCATTGGCATTGAGAACGTATGGAACAAGTTTTTGGTATCACCGTTAGAACTGCGTGCCTTTATTGATTCTTTTGGCTCAGAGTATATAGGTTCGTATTTCGATGTGGGCAATGTCGTGCAGAACGGTTACCCGGAGCAGTGGGTTCGCATTCTGGGTCATCGGATCAAAAAGGTGCACTTCAAGGATTACCGTCGTCAAGCGGGAGGGCTTCATGGATTTGTGGATCTGCTGGCTGGAGATGTGAATTATCCGGCGGTGATGCAGGCATTACAGGCTATTGGTTACGACAACTACGTGACTGCGGAGATGATTCCGCCTTACGCTCATCATTCGAAGCAGATCATATTCAATACATCCAAAGCGATGGATGCCATTCTTGGGCGTTCTCAGTAATAAATTCGGATAACAACGTTTATTGGGATATTCATTCTATTTTGATATGGGAGGTAGAAATATGTTAAAAGTGGGATTGATCGGTTTTGGGTTTATGGGACGTATGCATTTTGACAACTATGTACGCCTTGCCTCCGAAGGGGAACCCGTGGAATTGGTAGCCATCTGCGATCTGAGAATAGAGGAATTGAAGCACGGTAAAGCAGCCGGTAATATGGCAACAGAGCAAGAGGTATATGATCTCACACCTTATCGTTTGTACGACAATATCGACGCGATGCTGGAGCAAGAGGAACTGGATATCATTGATATTACGCTGCCCACACCATTGCATGCTGAATTAACATGTTCCTTGCTGGAGAAAGGTTATCATGTACTGTGTGAGAAACCGGTTGCGCGCCATTCGGCGGAAGGCTGGAAGATGGCAGAAGCCGCCAAAGCGACAGGAAAAACACTGATGATTGGGCAATGTTTACGCTTCTGGCCAGCCTATGCCTATCTAAAATCCGTAGTAGAAGATGGTCGTTATGGAGCGGTCAACGCAGGTTATTTCTTCCGCGGTTCGGGTTTGCCTCAAGAGTGGTTCCTGGATGGGGAGAAAAGCGGGGGCTGCATATTAGATATGCACATTCATGATGCGGATATTATTCACTGGGTGTTTGGCAAACCGGATCAAGTATCCACGCTCGCTCGTAATGTTATTCCGGGAAGCGGCTATGATACCGTGTCTACCAATTATGTGTATCCTGATGGAAAAGTGCTGAATGCCCAAGCCGACTGGACGCTGGGGGGAGACTACGGGTTCTCGATGACGTATCGGGTGAATTTGGAGCAAGGGAATCTGGCCTTTGAGAATGGAGAGCTAAAAGTAAATCCCAACCATGGTCCTGGTTTCGTCGCGGAGCTGTCACCCGACTCGGGATATTATCACCAACTCAAATATTTTATCCAGTCTGTTCACACGGGCACGCCTGTATCTGTATGTACACCAGAGAGTGCAACAGGCACGCTTGAGTTAATTGAAGCCGAGATACGTTCAGCAGATGAGCATGGCACATTGGTTACGGTAAATTAGGGGCAGATTGAGAAGTCGTAGAGCTTGATATTGTAAAAATAAAGAAGGGGCTGTCCTTGTCATGAATATGACGGGACGCCCCTTTTAATCATCGAGGGGGTGGCTCGTTCCACTCGCTTACAATTACGGTGTGAGCAGAGAGAGGCGCAGAGGGATGAGCGCTAACGAATCGGAGACACGTTATTCAGGAGTATGAAGCAACTACGGAAATCTAAGGAACATGAGACGCCCTATTTAGAGATTTTGAGCCGTATATCGCGTTAATCGTCAGATTTTTAGGAAATAGCGTGTCTGGTGTTCCTTAAAAATTATTAATGAGGGGAGGGAGCACAAATAAGACTCCCTGGATTCCTTAGAATAAGAAAAAAGCCTACGAGCAGCCTTAAAACAAGAAACAGCCCTACAAGCTGGAAGCAGCTCACACGCTAACTTGTATGCCAAATCTTTTTAAAGCCGCCTAAACCCTCCTAAATCATTCTAGATCATTCTAGATCATTCTAAATCCTTCGAAATTACCTACCCGAGTCCATCGACAGTAGCAGTCATTCCCCCTTGCGACCAACAACCCGCCAGTTATCCGCATGCTCCACTGTTAACGGTTGGTGTCTGCGGATGTAATCCTCTACCAGTGCGGCCATATCTGTCGCGCCTTCGTGCAACACTTTTTTACCTGGATACATCGCATAATCTCCACCGCCAGCAGCACGGTAGCTGTTCATCACAACAGAGTACATGCCATCCATATCCATTGGCTTGCCTTCACGTTCCAGCTTCACAACTCGACTACCTACAGGCTGGGAGATATCCAACTCGTATTCCATACCAGCCCACATATCGTAATTATAATGCTGAGGTTTGGGTTCCATATAAGCCGGATTGACTGCCACCTCGCCAGAAGCATTTACTTCAAAGTAACGAGCTGTTTGTTCCAACGCCTCCCGGACATCCTGACCACTCAGCTCCAGCACGGTCAGAGTATTAGGATAGATAAAGTTGGATAACACGTCCCGTACGGTGATGTGACTCCCGAAACCACGGGCTTCTTCACTCAGCATGGCGGTATTGGAGAGCTGCGCTCCAGTCGCTTCCATCTGCACTTGATGTACAAAAGCAATAAAAGGATGCGCCTTAAGCCGCAGAGCCGTTGCATTGGAGATGGACAAATCCCCAGCCACCTCGCCAATCGGTTGATCCAACCATGCTTGTGCTTCAGCTTCCAGCTCGTCCGTAAGCTTCATAACTGTAGCATCAGGCTTAACTTCCTCATTATGTTCATCCAAAAGCAACAATCGTGCCTTTTTATCTGTAATCTTCCATTCCCCGCCCGATGATTGCTCCAACTGAACGGATACATGCCCCGCACCATTTCCGCTGAATCCCGGTTGAATGACGGTTACACCATGAATAGTAGCGGTAAGCTGACGATGCTGATGTCCGGTAAGCAGCACATCGATGCCTTCAATGTCCCGACAGATGGCATAGCCTTGATTTTCTCCAGTTAACCGTTCGGCAGGCTCTCCTGTTTCCAGATCACTCTCAAACCCGCCATGATAACTGACAACCATTACATCTGGTTGTTCATGCTCGCGTATATAGCCAACCCATGTACGAATGTTCTCCAAGGCATCAAGGAACTGCAGACCTTCGATATTCTTCGGATGCTCCCAGTTCGGGATATAATGTGTCGTTGCACCCAAGAGTGCAATTCGAACACCGGAGGAGAGTGTCTTCATTAGATAGGGAGGGCCGAAGGCTGGCAGAGCTGCACCTGTTGGAAGATCTCTCGAAGATTCTGATTCATTGGCTCTGTCGTGCTCAGCATGAACAATGTTGGCAGACAGCCAAGGGAAATTGGAAGCTTCAACTGCTCCGCGCAACAGATTCTGACCATAGTTAAACTCGTGATTTCCCATCACCGCAGCATCATAACCGAGTTCATTCAGAACTGTGATGAAGGGATGCCCTTCGTTGTTGGAAATCTGTGAAGCTGCATAAGAGGCCAAGGGTGATCCTTGCAGCAGATCTCCATTATCCACTAGCATCAGTTCAGGTGAACGTTCGCGTTCCTTACGAATCAGGGAAGCCAGCAAGGCAAGCCCAGCCGGGCGGTACGCATTGGTATTGTAATGAATGGGGCGAATCGCCCCGTGCAGATCACTGGTATACAGAATATCGAAGCTTGCCGTAGGGTGTATGGATGTCATTTTACAATCTCCTCTAATATATAAGTTCTTCCCATATCTTCAACCATAATGAGCCTATTTTAACAGACTACAAGTCGCGCTGACAGCCTGACAGGAAACTTTACAAAACTCCAAATTTCGTTTCACATCGCGCAAATATTTGGCAATTATAGTAGACAAGTACTGAAAAATAGAAACTCTTTGGAGGGTGTTCGTTTGAAGAAGTCTGCTTTATTTTTACCATTGTTGATTTTGGTTCTGTTTCTGAGTGCTTGTGGGTCTAGTAGTAGTACGACAGGTTCGGCTAACGGAGATAATTCGAGTTCGAATGCATCCGGTACGGCGACGGCAGAGACAGAGAAGCCTGTCGAAGGTTATGTGCCAACGGAACTGACGGTTCAATTTGTTCCTTCCCAGAATGCAGACACGCTTGAAGCCAAAGCGAAACCGCTCGAGAAGTTGCTGGGTGACAAACTGGGCATCCCGGTAAAAGTCAGCGTATCCACGGACTACAACACAATTATTGAAGCCATGGCTTCCAACAAAGTAGACGTAGGTTTCTTGCCTCCGACAGCTTATGTACTGGCAAAAGAAAAAGGCGCTGCACAAGTTATTCTGCAAGCACAACGTTTTGGTGTAAATGATGAGACTGGAGCTCCAACAGAGCAACTGGCGGATTCCTATAAATCCATGTTTATCGTGAAAAAAGATTCGCCGATTCAATCCATTGAAGACCTTAAAGGTAAAAAAGTCGCTTACCAAAACGTAACGTCTTCCGCAGGTTATGTATGGCCAGCAGGTCTGTTGCTCGACAGAGGCATTGATCCATTGAAAGATGTAACACCTGTAACGTTGAAAGGTCATGACCAAGGTGTGATCGCTGTATTGAACGGCGATGTTGATGCGGCAGCTATCTTCCAAGATGCCCGCAACACGGTAGCCAAAGACTATCCGACTGTATTTGAAGATACACGTGTACTGGCGTTCACTGAGCCTATTCCTAACGATACCATTGCCGTTCGTACAGACATGAATGCTGATTGGACTGCGAAGATCAAACAAGCCTTCATCGATATCGGTAAAGATACGGAAGGTCACCAGATCATCAAAGAAATCTATACGCATGAAGGTTATGTAGAATCCGATGATAGCAAGTTTGAGATCGTTCGTCAGTATGGCGAAAAAGTGAAAGGTGAATAATGTGGATCCAAAAGTAGTTCGGGATCTGTTCACTTTGTAGTCGCTCTCTTGGATGGGAACAGCTTAATCGTAGCAATGGACAGGCCAGTTCAGCGTGATCTACGCTGCGCTGGCTTGTGCCATTATAGCAAGGACTTAGGTATGTTTGATCATTATGAATGAAAGAAGGATTATTGCCATGATTGAGCTTCATAACGTTACCAAAACTTACGCTAACGGCACCAAGGGCCTGGATAATATTAATCTAAAATTTGAGCAGGGGGAATTCATTGCTGTAGTGGGTCTGTCGGGTGCGGGTAAATCAACTCTCCTGCGATCCATTAATCGGCTGCACGACATTAGTGAGGGCGAGATTCTGATTAACGGAAGTTCCATCACGAAGGCGCAAGGCAAACGGCTACGCATGATCAGACGTGACATCGGCATGATTTTCCAAAGCTTCAATCTGGTGAAGCGGTCTAGTGTACTCCGTAATGTACTTGCTGGACGCGTTGGATACCATTCCACCATGCGTACCATTCTGGGTCGTTTTCCCAAAGAGGATATTGAACTTGCATTTACGGCGCTGGATCGGGTTAACATCTCGGAGAAAGCCTATTCCCGTGCAGATCAGCTATCCGGTGGACAACAGCAGCGTGTGGCTATTGCCCGTGTACTGGCACAGGAAGCGAAAATCATTCTGGCTGACGAACCAGTTGCTTCACTCGACCCGCTTACAACGAAACAGGTCATGGATGACCTGAAACGCATTAATCAAGACCTTGGGATTACAACGATTGTCAATCTTCACTTTATTGATCTTGCGAGAGAGTATGCGACCCGGATTGTCGGATTGCGAGCAGGCGAGGTCGTATTCGACGGCCCGGTGGAAGAGGCAACGGATGATCGCTTTGCAGAAATATACGGCAGACCGATTCTCGCTGACGAATTGCTGGACAAGCAGGCTGTGCATGAGCAGGGAGAAGTTGTGGTATGAAGGGGCAGTCCAACGTTCCACTTCAGAATGTAGGCGGAGTGGGGAAGGAACCTGGTTTCAGCCCGGCTCAGGTTGTGAATCGCCCGAAACCGCCTGGGCGTACGAAACATCTGCTCACCCTAGTGATCATTCTGCTCCTTCTGTGGGCCAGTGCCAAGCAGACGGATGCCAGCTTCACGGAGCTGTTTGAAGGTTTTCCCAACATGCTGGATCTGCTGAAGGAGATGTTCCCACCCCGGTGGAGTTACTTTGATAATATCGTGCAAGGCATGCTGGAAACAATTCGAATGGCCCTGATTGGAACAACCATTGGTGCCATTATTGCGATCCCGATCTCGATTATCTGCGCGGGTAACCTTATGCCGAGTCGCTGGATCTATTATCCGGCGCGCTTTCTGCTGAACCTGATTCGGACTGTACCGGATCTGCTGCTTGCTGCTCTATTTGTAGCTGTGTTTGGTCTGGGTCCAATCCCCGGAATCTTGGCACTGGCTGTGTTCTCGGTTGGTCTGATTGCGAAGCTGACCTATGAGACGCTGGAAACCATTGATCAGGGGCCGCTGGAAGCGATGACGGCTGTCGGTATGAACCGGACTCAGCTCATTGTATATGGCGTGGTGCCGCAATTGGCTGCCCAGTTCACATCCTATGTGCTGTATGCTTTCGAAATTAATATACGTGCTGCTGCCATTCTCGGACTGGTGGGAGCCGGAGGAATTGGACTCTATTATGAGGCCACACTTGGATTCCTGGAGTATGACAAGACCAGCGTAATCATTCTGTTTACCCTCGTCATTGTTCTGGTCATTGATTATGTAAGTACTAAGCTGCGGGAGAAATTGCTATGATGAAAAATGAAACAAGCCGCATCCGGCCAAAACCACGGAAGAACCCGCTACGCTGGGTCATTGTGTTACTGCTGATCCTTGTATATGTCTGGGCTCTCGCCGGTGTACCATTCACTGGTTTCAAGGAAACTGCTGCCCAGATTATGAAGGCTATTGTAGCCGGAATATTCTCACCGGATTGGGATTTTGTATACTTGCCAGAGGGAGAAGACCTACTTCGGGGACTGCTCGATACACTGGCGATTTCCGTGTTGGGTACCGTAATCTCGGCAGTACTCTGTATCCCGTTTGCTTTCTGGTCTGCCCGCAATATGAGTGGGCATCGTTCCATCTCGGGTGCAGGGAAAATGGTACTCAGCTTCATCCGCACGTTCCCTGAGATTATTATGGCCTTGTTGTTCATTAAGGCCGTAGGCCCAGGTTCGTTCGCAGGGGTACTCGCCCTTGGATTACACTCCATCGGCATGTTGGGCAAATTGTACGCAGATGAAGTCGAGAATATCGACTATGGCCCATCTGAGGCGTTGCTTGCCTCTGGAGCCAATCGCATGCAGCAGTTGTGGTTCGCCATCCTGCCGCAGGTGATACCTGGGTTCCTGAATTATACGTTGTATCGTTTCGAGATTAATGTACGTTCTGCGACCATACTCGGCGTAATTGGAGCAGGGGGGATTGGAACCCCGCTTATCTTTGCACTTAGCACACGGAACTGGCCGCGAGTAGGTATAATCCTGCTGGGAATTATCGTGATGATCACGATTATCGACTTGATCTCGGGATATATTCGTAAGAAGCTGGTGTAGGCTAATGTGAGGCTACGAGGCATATCAGATAGTGGTGCCATAAAGTATATTAGATAATTAAGTAAGGTTAGATGATAGAGTAAGAGGAGAGGACTATTCGCTGCCAGAAATATAGCCAGGGATAGTCTTTTTTTTGTGTCTGCAAATCAACAACAGAATGTTTTATTGCCGTGCTGATCATTATTCATAAGGATGTTCAATGAATATGCAGACCGAGGATTGAATTAATTTCCAATGACATGTAGTATTAATAGATTCCTATATAAAGGCAATTAAGGATATTAATCAATATTCCTCATAGATAACCATTACAAGTAATCAGTTTTTCAAAAGGAAGGTGACCTATGGAATTATTTCAATATATATGGATTGGGTTTATGGTACTCCTGTTACTCTACAGAATGGTTTTTCAGAAGTTTAAAAAACATAACAGAGAAAATATTGGACTCAGTGCAATCCTGATTATTTTCACAGGAAGCGCTTATACGTTTACACACATGAACTTGATTTTTGTCATCAGTATCATCGCCGTGGCCGCTTGTTCTGCGGTATGGAACAGCATTCTATTTGTTAGAAATGGATATGTGCCGGAACGTTTGAAATGAATCCACGTTCTGCATTGCTTTTACAATATGTAACCAAAGTAGCGTCGCAGGAGCTGGTCTAACGAACTTGAGAGTCCTTATTTGGTAACATGAGGCGTCACTGGCATTCTAACGAATCGTAGTGACGCTATTTGTTGAGTCTAACCTGAATTAACCCTCTTGGAGCGGAAATATAGTTAAATAGCGACACTGAGGTTCGTTAGATTTTAGAATTCCGTCAAAATGGCTGAATAAGATCTGTCAGATTCGTTAGCCGCGTTAAGGGGGAAGGGTATCACGTGAAATTCCCAATACATAAGCGCACGAGGCAATGAGCCGAGAAGCCCACGATCCCAAGAGCGTCAGCCCCTGAGATTCATAAGTAACAAGTCACTTTAGCGTCATGAGTGAATTGGTACCGTATAAGTCAAAGTATTCCGATGTTCCTCTGCTCAACTAAAAAAAACCGAAACCAGGTTGCCCTGAATCAGGCAATGTTGGTTTCGGTTTTTTAGTAGCTTGGTTAAAAGTCAGGCTTCTTTATTGAGACCTAGCTAGCCAATGGCAACGCTTTGGTTACTTGAACCGTAATGGTCTCTGTGCTGGTCACGCCTGCGGCGTTGATCAGCTCAGCGCGGTACGTGTATGTTCCGTTAGCACGACCGGACAATTCCGTAAACGCACTTTGAGAAGCGGGTGTAGCGGCTTTCAAAGTTTGTGTATCAATCAATACATCATTCTCATAGAGACGGTATTCGGTAGCGTTCGTACCCCACCAGAGGTTCATGGATACGCTGTAGTTGCCATCACCATCCCAGTTGTTTTGGGACAATGTTGCTTTGCCAGGGGAGGCGTTCGTTACTTGTACCGTCAGCACGTCACTGCGTGTTGTGCCTTTGTCATTGGTCAGCTCGGCAACGTAAGTATATGTGCCATTCGTTTTGCCAGTAATGGCCGTTTTAGCAAACTGTGAAGAAGGTGTAGCCGCAGTCAACTTCTGCGTATCAATCAGAACACCGTTCTCATACAGTTTGTACTCGGAACCATTTTCACCCCACCAGAGGTTCATGCTTACGTTATACGAACCTTCGAACAAGCCAGTCGTATATCCATTATCAGAAGAAAGCACCGGTTTACCCGGCGCTTCTGCAGCTGGAGTGGAAGGCTGTTCGCCTCCACCTTGATCTTCAGCAGGTACAAAATCATTCAAGCTTCTAGGTTTCAATTGATATACGTCTTTGAAAATAGCAGAAACGCCTGTGATATCAATTTTGTCCCCAGCAGTATAAGGGAAGGAAGTCTCCGTCACGCCTGTACGGGTGTCTACACGGATATGTGTAGTTGCTCCGTCCGCAGCCACTGCGTCAAATTCGAAAGATCCAGCCGGTGTAGCGCTGATGATATTCTCAATCGTTACATCTTTCAATTGAACCAGTTGACCCTGGTTCGCATCTGTAATGGCTGTAACTTCAATTGGAGCAGGTACGGAAGCCGTACCTGTTTTCTCAATCGCAACGATGTCGGTAAGCTCGAACTCGCTGTTATAGATGGTTGTTGCTGCCGTTACTTTCACCGTGTCACCTGCATGAAAACCACTTGTGTGTTGGAAGACATAAATTCCGGCAGTTTCATCTTGAAGATAAAAGGCTTGTCCACCGAATGCACCTGGTTCTGTCGTTACAACACCTTCGATGGTTACGGTAGTACCGACAGCTTTGGTGCGTGCTTCAGCAACGGTAATCGCTGCTGGAATCGGTCCTTCTTCTTCCGGAAGCTGTTCAGCTGGCACATTGCCAACAGTCACGGCATTGGTAATCAGGTTACTGCCGTTCAGACGGAGACGCAGGCTTGCAGCGCCAGTTGTACCCGGTTTGATACGTACATTCAGATCTTTGATCCCGCGACCTTGGCTATCCGAGGTTACACTGAATGTGGAGCTGTAACCGTACGATGTCGGCCAAGTACCACTTTCATTCTGAATCATGGCTACCTGTGTTCCGCCAGTCAGATAGATACCAGCACTATAACCGGATACGGTTGTGTTTGGAGCCATGTTCTCCACAACGACACGAATCTGGAAGTCTTCTGCATTCGGAAGCGTATCCTGTTTCACGAAGCTGTAAGAAGCATTTGCGCTGGATGCAGGGCCGCCGTAAGAACCAGCCTTGAACGTGGAACGATCGAACCACTTGTATCCAGCAGCAGGTGCGGCCCAAGGTTCAGCCTGTGGTTCTGTAGAAGCAGCCGGCTCTTCGAATGGCAACAGCGCTGTAGCTGTATCCAGTTCAAGTCCGTTTACTTGAGTGAAATCCGTGTAGTTCTCTTGTGTAGCAAGCCAGTTCACCGTGTTCACGAGCAATACGGCATCATCGACTTCTTTGAATCCGTCATAGGTTGTTTTACGTGTGCCCGTCTCTTCACGCAAGTATTTAGGCGATGCATCTTCTACTGGAGAGGAGTCACCGATGAAGGCAGCCTTACCAGCTCCAAGCTTGGATACGGCTACGTAAGGACCTTCTTCGATCCCGCCGCCGTTGTATACGCCTTGGTCCACCGCGTTGTTCCATTTGGCGTTGGTTTTTGGCAGGTACACAATGCCTTTTGCCTTTTCCGGATCAGTGATTGCGAGGGTTGAGCCGGCATGCATGGCTACAGCCGACACGCCTTCTGTGATGCCGAAGGCTTGATCTGCCGGTACAATGATATTGGCATTGATATCGCCAAGTGCGTTATAGCGGAATCGTACGCCAAAATTATCGGACAACCAGTCTGAGCTGGTGATGTTTTGCATGGCTTCAGAATTACGCTCATCTGTGCTCATGCCTTTGGCTGGATCTTCGAATGCTCCACGACGATAGCCATTGATAACTTCAGAGCCATCCCAGCGGTTTTTATTACGGTCTGCATTATAGTGATCTCCAACGAAGAAGATGCTGCCGCCGGTTTCAACATATTGTTTGAGTGCTGCCTGTTCGGATGTTTTGAAAGGAATTTGAGGCTCTGCAATAACGAATACGTTATACTCTTTCAGATCATCATAGGTAAATGGAGTCGTCTTGCGAAGTTCTTTGACATAATAACCATCATTCGCGAGTGCATTCCCGAAGTCAGAGAAACCTCCATCGATGACCCAGTCTGCTGCTCCAGCCGTCTGGCCGTGTGAGTTGTCGAACAATACTTTCTTGCCTGCATTTTGGTTCACAACCTTCGCTTGGATGAATGGTGCCGGGTCTGTCGGTCCTTCCGCATGAACCGATGCATCTCCGTTCCATAATCCGATCTGAAGCGGCAAAGCCATGGACAATGCGAGGAGTGATTTTAGAAATACTCCGCGCATACCTGTTAATTTACCCAACCAAATCCCTCCCAAATATTAGTTAATTCATGAGTTCGTCCATATTCTACCACATGAAAATCTCACATAGTCATAACAATTTGTAAAAATTAACTCGATATTTGTAAAATTGGGTCTTTTGACATATCCATAGGTATTTCGGTCCTGTCTTAACACTCCCATCCGGCGTCACTGTTGATTTTGCATAAAAAAAGCCATCTCTATGAGATGACTTTGGCCCGAATTCGATTGACGGCATGGAAGACAGAAGACTTAATCATGCCTTCACTGCGATTCACCAGCTCTGCCGTTTCCTTGATGGAGTATCCGTGGATGAGGCGAAGTTCTAATATTTTTCGGTGTTCCGTGTTGTTGATATGGGAGACAAGATCATGAACGCCTTCATTAATTTCAAGTTGGGGTGTATCGAGGTGATGGGTAGGTACCTCCAGACGGCTGTCACGTTTAAGTGTACGGGTTCGCCTGCGGAAACTGTCCATGGCAAGGTTTCGGGCAATCCGTTTGAGATAATAGAGGAGTCGATCTTCAGGGATATCTACGGTCACATTCATCAGTCGAATGAAGCAATCCTGAGCCAGATCTTCTGCGTCTTGTGGCTGTTTGACGATATGGGATAGATACCGTGTGATTTCTGATTTATAGTTGACATAAGCATCGTTGATTTGTGCAGTGTTCATATGATGTGAATCCCCCTTGGATACAGATCAGGCTTGGGTCCGGTCTGGTATGAGTCTCTTATGATCCAAGTATATCGGGAGGTTGTTTCCAAACGGTTCAGAGTTGTATCGAAGTTGTAACATTTCGTGCTTCCCTCTATTTAAGCACAAGGCTTGGGATACAAAATATAGGCAGATGAAATTCATAGAGCAGGGAGATTACGAGGGTATCATGAGACCAAAAGAGATTTTAATTATTGAGGACGAGGAGTCCATTCGAGATATTTTGTCCTATTCGTTACGCAAGGAAGGATTTGAGATCAAGGAAGCAGCTACGGGTAAAGAGGGGTTGAATCTGCTTCGGGATTCGAAGCCGGATCTGATCCTGTTGGATCTGATGCTGCCGGATATGAGCGGTTTTGATGTGTGTCGGCAACTGTCTGTGAACTCCAAGATACCCGTCATCATGATCACTGCGAAGTCTGACATGCTGGACAAGGTACTTGGCATGGAGCTTGGGGCGGATGATTATATCACGAAACCTTTTGATATTCGTGAGGTGGTTGCGCGCATTCGTGCAATCTTTCGCCGAATTGATCTCATCAGCGAGACGCTGGAGAATCAGTCCTATGAGGTGGTCAGGCTTGGCAAGCATATTGAGATTCGCAAGGATGAACGGGAAGTGTGGAAAGACGGGGAACGCGCAGGACTCACCAATAAGGAATATGACCTGTTGTTATTTCTCGTGACCCATCATCGTAAGGTACATACACGTTCTGAACTGCTGGACAAGGTATGGGGATTTGATTTTGCAGGAGATACCCGAACGGTGGATATTCATATACAACGGATTCGCAAGAAATTGGATAGTGGTGTGCAGGGCATTTCGATGATCGAGACTGTATTTGGTGTAGGGTATAAGCTGAATATTCAGGTGCAGACATGAAGTGGACCATCCAGTTCAAAATGGTGGTGCTCTTCTCGGTCATCGTCTTTATCGGATTCTCTGTTCTGCTGATTCTGTCCAATAAGGTGGCACAGGAGAATATGTACCGGGAAGTGCATGAGGACATGGTGCAATCGAAGAAAAATCTGGATATCGCGCTGAATCAGTACTTCCTGATTCATAACAAACGCATGAGCAGAGACTCGCTCGAAGCAGGAAGCCGCGAGCTTGCGGAGCAGATTGGTTCAGCCGTTGGCGGAAAAATTACCGTATATCGCCCCGATGCTTCACCATACGGATCTACTGGCAGTGAAGCTAATGTCGCTATGCGGTCTGACCATCCTGATGTGAAGGCGGCCATACAATCCAAGATCGCGTATACCACAGTTGTGGATAAAGGTCGGGTCACCTCCAGGCTGTCCTTTCCGCTTCAGATGGATCAACAATTGATCGGAATTGTTCAGATGGAGAAGGATTACACGGATTTGTTCAAACGCAACCTGCGTTTTCAAAATACGATCAAACTGTTCGCAGCGGTGATTTTCGTATTTGTATTTATCGCCTCCATCTTCATTTCCCGGAAAATCACCCAACCTATCCGTGTACTCACGAAACGTTCTGCGGAAGTGGCTCAGGGGAGTTTGAATGCAGACATTCAGATAACCACTAAGGATGAGATTGGTGAACTGGCTTCAAGCTTCACCATCATGATTGATCGTGTGCGGGAGCAGATTGATGTGATTGAGCGAGAACGGGACGAAGTGAATCAAGTACAGGCGCGAAGCAAAGTCTTTTTTGACAATGTGACACATGAACTGAAGACACCACTAACGACCATTCTGGGATACGCCCAGATTTTGCGGGATAACGGATTTACCGATCAGGATTTTTTTGACAAAGGCATGAATTATATTATCAAGGAAAGCCAGCGTCTCAACACGATGGTTGCGGATATCCTGGAGGTCTCGGTCTCCTCTGCGGTCATTCAGGCGTACCGATTCGAACGTATCGATGTATCGGATGTTATTCGTGAAGCTTGTGAAGACATGTCGATTAAGGCGGGCAAGTACAATATAGGCATTCACTATGAGCTGGAGGAACATCAGTATCTACAGGGAGATCGGGACAAGCTGAAGGAGGTATTCCTCAACGTTCTGGATAATTCGGTTAAATATAGTGATGTCAATTCAATCATTGAAGTACAATCTTTCCGGTTAGGTGAGACTATCGCTATTGTGATTCGTGATCAGGGGGAAGGAATCGGAGCTGAAGCACTCCAGCATGTATTTGAACCCTTTTACCAGGATAAAGGAATCAACAGGGTGGAGAAGGGCAGCGCAGGACTGGGCTTGTCTATTGTGAAGAACATCGTGGAGCGTCATGGAGGAACAGTGGAGATGAAGAGCATCATGCGGCAAGGGACACAAGTAAATATCAGTCTTCCGGGGGAAATGAACGCATGAGACATCCTGGATTCTGGCGAAAGCACCGTGACAAATTGATGTTGTCAGGGCTGTTAATCGCATTTGTCAGTGGAATTTTCGGAATCGGCAGTCTGTTCAGTATGGGGAATCTCAAACCAAGAACGGTGATTATGCCAAGCGAGCAATTCAACAGCCGTCTGGCGCCGCCGCCCAGCAGTACGATTCAAGTCGAGTCGGCAACGAAGATTCCGAATGACTTCGCAATCTATGATTTTGAAGTGGTAGACCGAAATACAATTATATTAAATCAACCGGAACCTTCCTATTCAGGGCTGCGGCTGTCTCTCCTGCATCTGGATGATAATGAAGTGAAAAATATTGCAACGAATACGGATTACGGTGTAGTCATCAGCCCGGATCACAAGAAGTTGATATACTCCCAATATCGGGCGGGTCAAGCGCAGAAGACGACGTATGAGTATATGATTCAGAGCGGGGAACGTCGCAAACTTTCGAACGATAACTCGTATTACAGAGTGTTTACAGGGAATGAATCCTACATCGGTCAGGATGATCTCTTATTCAAACAAGTCGATCTAAAGCAGGGAACGAGTCAGACCATCTACACGCATGATGAGCTGATGGGCATGTTTGCTGGAACAGGACAAGGACAAGAAAAAGGATCGAGTGATACATTTATCGTTATGGATGTCTTTGAGGTCAGTGAAGATCTGAAGCGGTTCTATATGCTGGTGATGCTGAAAGAAAACTATGCCATATATCGTGTGTCGCTTGAGGATGCGCATGAAGTGAAGGCATATGCGGCAATGGAAGAGATTCAACAGTACAAGTTACTGAAGAACGGGGACATGCTCATCCAGGGAACGATCAATAAGGTGCAGGGATTATATCGGTATCGCGCAGAACAGAAGCAATATGAACTGGTCCTGAAAGGGTCCATCTGGAGCTTCGAACTGGATGCAGATCAATCGCGAATTGCTTATTTTTTGCCAATGGATAATCAGAATCAGAAGAATGAATTGCATATTGCCTATCTGAATGACAGCAAGCTTTCGTCAGATACGGTGATCTACCGTAATATTGATAGCTTCATCAAACTCAGATGGAATGATGACGAACTATTTGCAGTAGGAAGCACCATGGATAAAAGTGAAATGTACCGCTTTAGTTTCAGAGCCTGGTAAACTATGGAAGGTATATGAAGATAAGACCTTGGTCTGGATGAGGCTGGCGACAGCTCCCATGCGGACAAGGTCTTTTTGTTATGACAATTTACAAATTGGATACAACTCCGGTCAGCCTGGATACATCTCCACCCTATAATAAAAGGGAATATGCTACGCGAATCTATACATACTTGGCAAGTAGAAAGGAAGACATGCAGTAATGCTTCAAGTTGATCAATTATCCCACTCGTTCCGTAATAGCCAGGGAATCGTACCGGTGCTTCAAGACATCAACCTGACGATTGCAGAAGGCAAGATGGTGGCGCTGCTGGGAAGTTCAGGTTCAGGCAAGTCCACGCTGCTGAATCTGATGGCGGGGCTGATGAAGCCGGATCAAGGCAGGATTCTGATTGCGGGACAAGATATTGTTCGTTTCAGTGAGAATCGCCTGGCTGAGTTCAGGCGCAGTCATATCGGATTTATTTTCCAGTCGTATGAGCTGCTGTCCAATCTCACGATTCGGGAAAATGTAGAGTTACCGTTGGTGTTCATGGGGATCAGACCTTCGAAGCGCAAAGCAAAAGCATTGAAACTATTGGATCAGGTTGGACTAAGTGAAAAAGTAAACTTGTTCCCGTCCCAGTTGTCGGGCGGTCAACAACAACGTGTCAGTATTGCACGCTCACTCATTACCGAACCCTCGGTGATCTTCGCAGATGAGCCTACCGGGAATCTGGATACCGAGACAGAGGAAGAGATTATTGCAATTTTGCAGCAGCTTAACCGGGAGCTGAATACCACCTTTGTCATTGTGACACATGAAGCAGAAGTCGCGGAACAGATGCAGGTTGTACTTACATTGCAACATGGAATATTGGTTGAAGAGGCTGTAAGGGAAGTTTGAGGCAAAAGGAGAGGAAATGTGAGAATACGGGATGTAGCACGTATGGCCTGGGGACAGATCATTCGCAGGAAAATGGTCACGCTGCTGTGCATGATGGGGTTGTCCATCGGTTCTGCCGCCATGATCATTGCACTTAGCGTGGGGCAGTCCGTACAGGCCTATAGCGAGAAAACATTGAACGACAATTACAAGATGGATGAGATCACAATTACGCCCAATGAAGGCATACGTACGGGGAACGGCAAGGGGGGCGGTCAGAGCTCGACATTTGAACGCGGTGCGCTGACGCTGGAGAAGATTCAGATTATTCAGAGAATTCCCCATGTGGTTGCTGTGGCACCCATGTTAAAGCTGGATTCGTTGGAGATGGTGCTTCCGGATGGTCGCAGTACATACGTTGAAGTTATTGGCACGGAGCTGCAGACCCTGGGCGGGTTCGGATATAAATATGCCGAGGGACGTGCGGCGGAGGATGGTCGTATGGCGGTGACCAGCTATGGGGCCGCATTCGGACTTGTAGACCCGAAAGTAACTCAGAAGTTATTCGAGCAGTTGAATGCTGATCCATATAACAATGAGCTCCTGCAGCAGTATACGGAAATGTCATCCAAGCAGGATCAGCTGGTTCAGCAGCGTGTCCAGTTCCGATATGAAGATTATGCGGATGCGAGTAAAACCAAAATGAGTGGGTCTGTACGTGTATCAGGCGAGCTGACGAAACCTTCCAACATGGATGAGATGAGTGCTCAGGGCGACAAAAAAGTATATCTGCCGCTGGACACAGCACGTGCATTGCAGGATGAGCTTGGGTTGCAACAGGCGGATAGTAGTGCAGCCAAGCGTCTGAACTCAGCCTTGGTCAAAGTGGAGGATAAACGCTATGTATCCCAGGTTGAAGAACAGATCCAGAAGCTGACGTTAAATACACAGAGCAATCTCTTCCAAGAGGAAGCAATGGCTGGCCAACTGGGGATGTATCAACAAGCGGCATTGGGCATCGGTGGTTTTATCATGTTGCTGGCCTCGTTGTCCATTGTTGTAGCGATGATCATGTCTACGCATCAACGGCGCAAGCAGATTGGTGTAATGAAGGTGCTGGGGGCGAATCTGTGGCAGATCCGCCAGATGTTTATAACGGAAGCAGCGATGCTTGGATTAATGGGCGGCATGGCAGGTGTTGGAATTGCCTTTGCTGCCCTCGACGGGGTGAACAGTCTGCTCGCGAGTCAGATGGCAGATCAGGTCAATGGTCCGATGACCGTGGTTATTCAGCAGTCCGCTCTGCCGCTCGGCATCGTGTTTGCTGTGCTGGTCGGTGTTGTTTCGGGAATATATCCGGCAATTAGCGCATCGCGGACCAACGCATTAACTGTGATCAAATCAATGTAATTTTATCAGCGAAAGGGAAATTGGGCACATGAAGAAATGGATTAAAATCATCATCACGGTTGTACTTTTGGCAGGTGTGGGGTACTGGCTGTATGAAAAGTACAAACCAAAACCGGAGGCACCTGTTGAGATCCCGCCGCCAATTACGTTTGATGTTACACAAGAAACGATGACGCAAACGATTCAGGTAAAAGGGAAAACCGTATATACCGATCAGACGGATATCTATGCTCCATATGCTTCGAACATCCAGCAGTGGCATGTGAAAAGTGGTGAGCAGGTGAGCAAAGGGGATATCCTGTTTACACTCGACACGTCCACGTTACAAACGGAAGTCGAGCAATTGCAGAGCGATTTGGAGAAAGCCCAGCTTGAAAATAAGATGAATCAGGTTAGCCTGGATCAGGCGAATATGAGCGAACCGCTTGGCGTGACGGAAGAAGAGCGCAAGAAGGCATTTGCGGACCGGGAAGCCAAACGCCTGACGTATGAATTGAATCAAAAAGCACTGGTCCTGAAGGAGAAGGAGATACAGAAAAAGCAGGCCGTGATGAGCAAGTCCACTGTGTATGCTTCCGCCTCCGGTATATTTCAGATGAATGAAGAGGACAGCAAGACACGTGCAGTGACGGAAGGACAGCTAATCGGGTCCATTACCAATATCAGCAAACTGAAATTCATGACGATTGTTGGCGAAGAAGAGATGTTCAGACTTAAGGTGGGAATGCCGGTTAAGGTACGAATGACAGCGCAGAAAGACCTGCAATTCACCGGGAAGGTAAGCAAGGTGTCCAAGTTCGCCCGGAAGAGTACCGATACAGACCTCAAGCAGGCTTCCCAGTTTGACGTGGTCATTGATCTGAAGCCGGATGCAAGGATGTATGGAGGCGTGAGTCTGGAAGGCGATATCGAGACGATGCGTAAGGATAAAGTGACGGTTGTGTCCAGCTTGGCCATCATGCGGGATCAGACCGAACCTTACGTCCTGTTAGACAAAGGGAACGGACTGACAGAGCCGCTGACCATCAAGGCTGGAATAGAATCGGGGGACAAGACGGAAGTGGTAAGTGGGTTAAAACCGGGAGATGTCGTTGTTCTGCCCTAGACAAACGGGTGAAATTCGACCTTGATCAACACGAGGTTCATTGTGGTATAAGGCCAGGATGAGCCTCTGGTGTGGTTAGGGGCAAGGGGTGTCCAGATTCCTGCCTGAATTATGGAAAAAAATATAATTAAATTTATTTAATTCAATTTACAGTAATATTTACATGTCGTATAATCGTACATAAGGAGGTGACACCGAACATCAAGTTTGTAGATGGGCAGGCGATGGCCTTTTTTTAAACCGATTAAAGAAAGCGCTTACTGAAGTGAAAGATTCAAGTATCCTGTAAATCCATCTCCACACTTCTTCATGTCTAACACACAATCACCCACACCCACCACATTATACTCATTCTCATGGTTCGCCCTCACACAATTTGTTTGACCAAGTTTCCAGTTATACAACCATTTCTTATGGAGGTGATACAACCAACTCATCCGAACGTTCTCTTCGTGCTAAGCATCATCATGACACAGAGGATCAGACATGAGTACAACCCAATCTAACTAAAGGAAAGGTGGAACTATGAAGACTACATTGAAAACCAGATCAAGAGGTAAGAAGATCCTGCGCAAAGGAGTAAAGCAAATGTTGGCGGCAACACTGCTGGCGGCGGGGATTTTCCCGGGAATGTCTCCGGGCCTGACTCAGGCGGCTGAAGCACATGTGGATAATCCATTTGTAGGGGCAACAGCTTATTTGAATGAGGACTATTCGGCTCTTGTGGATACGTCCATTGCGTTGACCAATGATGCATCGCTGAAGGCACAGATGGAGACGGTCAAATCGTATCCAACCGCAGTGTGGATTGACCGGATTGCTGCGATCTATGGCGGTACGGACAATGCGGGTCGCAAAAGCGTTGAGGAACATCTCGATGCTGTTCTTGCCCAAAAGAAACCCGGGACACCAATAACGGCTTCATTTGTTATCTATAACTTGCCAGGTCGGGATTGTCATGCCCTTGCTTCGAATGGTGAACTTCCACTAACACAGGCTGCACTACAGACGTATAAAACGGATTATATTGATGTGATTGCAGATATCTTCGCAGATCCGAAGTATCAGGATATTCGCATTATCGCTGTCATTGAACCGGACAGTCTGCCTAACCTTGTGACCAACCTGAGTACACCAGCTTGTGGTCAAGCCAGCTCAACAGGTATCTATGAGGCCGGTGTGAAGTATGCATTGGACAAGCTGCACGCGATTCCGAATGTGTACAACTATCTGGATATCGGTCACTCCGGCTGGCTTGGATGGGATAACAACCGTTCTGCAGCAGTTGCGTTATATACGGACGTAGTTAATGATACTGCGGCAGGTCTGCAGAGTGCAGATGGCTTCATTACGAACACGGCGAATACCACACCGCTGGGAGAGCCGAACCTGTCCAACCCGGATCTCAATATCGGTGGACAACCGATTAAATCAGCCAAGTTTTATGAGTGGAATCCGTATTTTGACGAAACCGATTTCACCGCTGCGCTGTATACCGATTTCGTACAAGCCGGCTGGCCAAGCAGCACAGGTTTCCTGATCGATACTAGCCGGAACGGCTGGGGCGGGGTAGACCGTCCAACATCGGCTACGGGCAGCAACATCAACGATTATGTAAATTCCGGACGTGTAGATCGCCGGGAGCATCGAGGGAACTGGTGTAATGCCAGTGGAGCTGGCATAGGGGAAGTCCCTAAGGCAGCGCCAGGACCAGCGCATCTGGATGCGTATGTCTGGGTGAAACCTCCGGGTGAATCCGATGGCTCCAGTTCCGAAATTCCGAATAACGAAGGCAAAGGTTTCGACCGGATGTGTGATCCGACCTTCACCACTCGGGATGGTGTACTAACAGGTGCATTGCCCAATGCTCCGGTATCGGGTCACTGGTTCCATGATCAATTCGTGGCACTGGTGAAGAACTCATTCCCTGTGCTGCCTGCAAGTAATGGTGGAGGCAATCCTCCGGGAGGTAATACAGCTCCGGCTGCACCCACAGCTTTGACGGCTACTGCCGGTAACGCTCAGGTCTCCTTGACGTGGACGGCTTCTGCAGGTGCAACGAGTTATAGCGTGAAGCGGGGACTGAGCGCATCAGGTCCATTCACAACGATCGCAGCCAATGTGAGTGGAACATCCTACACCAATACTGGCTTGATCAATGGTACAACCTATTATTATGTGGTCACGGCAACCAATGCTGTAGGTGAAAGTGTTAACTCTGCCACAGCAATTGCTACACCGGTTGCAGGGGTAACGGCGCCAGCTGCACCGACTGCGCTCACAGCAACCGCAGGTAATGCACAGGTGAGTCTGACGTGGACTGCCTCTACAGGTGCAGCAAGTTATAATGTGAAACGGGCGCTGAGTGCAGCAGGTCCGTTCACAACAATCGCGACGAATGTGAGTGGTACGTCATACACCAACACTTCCCTGACGAACGGAACAACGTATCATTATGTGGTAAGTGCAGTGAACACAGCAGGGCAAAGTGCCAATTCTGCTGTAGCTTCCGCGACACCTCAAAGTGTCGTTGTACCGACAAGTGATCTTGTCCTGCAATATCGTGCTGGAGATACCAATGCGCTGGACAGCCAGATCAAACCGTATTTCAACATTAAAAATCTGGGCAGTACTGCTGTGAATCTGAGTGATCTGAAGATCCGGTATTACTTCTCCAAAGAAGGATCGGCTGCAATGGATTCTGCCATTGATTACGCTCAAGTTGGCGGAGCCAATATTCAGCGCACCTTCACAGACTCGTATGTAGAGCTGAGCTTCACAGCTGGCGCTGGCAGCATTCAGGCTGGTGGACAGACTGGCGATATCCAGCTTCGCATGTACAAAACAGACTGGTCCAACTTTGACGAGACGAATGATTACTCCTTCGATCCAACGAAAACATCCTATCAGGATTGGAACAAGGTAACACTCTATCAAGGTGGAAACCTGGTATGGGGCATTGAGCCTTAAACTTTATTGTAACTGTCTTAACCGCGATCCTCAGTGTGTTAGAGGATCGCGGTTTTTGCTATGCATTACAAGAGTCATTCTAGATTGAAGTTCTCACTTGAACAATGTATGTATAATCGCTTGAAGATCCGTAATTAGGGATGTAAGAGCGGGCGTATCAGGCTGGGCTGTCCTCTGTTCATGAAAATGAGCAGGGGACAGCCCTATTTCTTTTCTAACGAACAGAGGACACGCTATTCAGTTGAATTGATGCATTTGATAAATCTAACGAATCGTAGACACGCTATTTAGTTAATTTGGGTAGATTTTGATCCTCTTAGACTCGTTTTGGTCCAAATAAGGTTACTGAGATTCGTTAGGATTCGTTGTTGCAGTTTCACCACCTAATAGGGTGCGTGGGATTCGTTAGAAAAAACTTGGCGGTGAGTCTGAATCATGCTTCAGCTTGAATCGTTCATCGGTTTGATTTACAAAATGACTCCTAAAAACACTGAATATTGATCGTTTTGGACGGATATTTGCCTAGGGTCTGGCAGGCAGGATGTCTATAATAGAACCGGATGGGCGGGATCACCTCGCTCAGAATGGAAAGAGAATGAAAGGAGGACCGCACTCTGGTAGTCGGGCAAGCTGATTTCTCTTTTTTAATTTTGTAAGCGTAATCATTAAAGTTTGGAATCATTCGTTGAAGAGGTCTACATGGGTGATCGAATGCCTGTACGGGTAATCGAATGCTCAATCATCATCGAAGTGTATCAGCATCATCTATTCTGTCTCAAGGAGCGTGAAGGTGGATGAACTCAGAAACAACAGCGCCGGTACATAAGGGATCGGCTTCAGGTCAGCAATCCGGTCGCAGGAAGGCACGGTTGCCACTTGCAGCCAAGGTACTCTCTTCGGCACTCAGCGTAGCTTTGCTTATTGGAGGAACAGCGGGAGTCACTGGAGCCGAAGCTTCGAATGGAAATAGTACAACGGAGAGTGGCCTGCAATCACATAAGGAGGGCAGTCACTTGAAAGAGATTCAACTGGAATATCTGGATCGCGGTCTGGTAGCTGCATCAACATCCGAAGGTGTTTTTCTTAGCTGGAGATTGCTTGGTGACGAGGCCACAGGGTATAGCGATAAAGGGCTGACAGGTACGGACTTTAACGTCTATCGTGATGGCAAAAAGATCGCTACGGTCACGGATAGCACCAACTATGTAGATGCCACAGGTAAATCTTCTTCCCGTTATGAAGTGGCAGCGGTGAACAAAAAGGGTAAAGAGAGCAAACGCAGTGCATCCGTCAAACCTTGGGCGAACGGCTACGTGGATATTCCACTGCAAAAACCGGCCGATGGCGTGACGCCTGCCGGCGAAGCCTATACGTATTCCGCCAATGACATGAGCGTGGGTGATGTGGACGGGGATGGCCAATATGAGTTTTTTGTCAAATGGGACCCTTCCAACGCCAAGGATGTATCGCAAAAAGGATACACGGGTAAAACCTACGTAGATGCTTACACCCTGGACGGACAATTGCTGTACCGGATCGATCTTGGAGTCAACATTCGCGCAGGTGCTCATTATACACAGATGCTTGTTTACGATTTTGACGGGGATGGCAAGGCTGAGATGATGTTCAAGACTGCTCCGGGCACGAAAATAATCCAATATAACAAAAAAGGAAAAGTGACATCCGAGAAGTATATCACCTTACCGAAGGAAGACCGCAAGGCAGGCGTGAAGAACGAGGATGATTATCGTTTAAGTGCTGACGGTTACTACGATCACGTGGTGGATATGTTCAGAAACTGGCATAAACACGAAGAGGTTGTGAAGGGCAACTGGCCTGCGACATTGGAAGAGGCATTTGGAATGGAGAAAAAGTATAACTATCCATTATCTCAGCAGGATGCCGAGAGCTTGGCCGATTACTTCATTGATGTCTACGCGGTAGAACGCAGCAACCGAAATGAGTTGCGCAAGTTCGAAGGGTTTATCGTGGATGGGCCGGAGTATGTCACCGTATTTGAAGGGAAATCAGGCAAAGAGCTGGAGACGATCCCCTACGAACCTGAACGTCATGATGATGGCTTGATGTGGGGCGATTATGCTATGGCACGGATTGAACCGGGCAATCGGGTGGACCGTTTCCTGGCGGGCGTGGCTTATCTGGATGGCAAGAAACCATCTGCAATCTTTGCACGCGGATACTATACACGTTCGACCATGGTTGCTTATAACTGGGATGGCAAGAAGCTGAAAAAGGAATGGAAAGTGGACAGCGGCTGGACACCGATGAAGAACCCGTTCAATGATGGGCCGCATGGCGTGGATGGCACAGATCCAGAGTATGGCTCCATTACAACCCAAGGCGCGCACTATTTCAGTGTGGCAGATGTGGATGGAGACGGCAAACAGGAGATCATTTATGGCTCAGCCACAATTGATCATGATGGTAGCGTACTGTATAGCTCCACAGACCTAATGCCAGCCGAAAGTGCTGCACCGGGAACGATTGCCCGTCTGGGTCATGGGGATGCCCTTCATGTAGCAGATATCGACCCGGATCGTCCGGGACTTGAGATCTTCATGGTTCACGAGGGTGGTCCGTGGGCTCCATATGGCTACTCCTTGCGGGATGCGAAGACCGGAGAAGTGATCTATGGCGGATACACAGGGAAAGATACAGGACGCGGCATGGTGGGAGATGTTGATCCGACTCGTCGTGGACTGGAGACTTGGGCTGTAGGATTGTGGACAGCACAGGGGGAGAAAATCAGTGATCAAGCCCCTGGTACGAATATGAATATTCGCTGGTCTGGCGATATGACGACCCAGATTGTAGATGGTGCTATTGACGTCACGCCAACTATCAAGGATTGGAAGCGTGGCACGTTGCTGACGGCAACAGGCACATTGACTAACAATTACACCAAAGGTACGCCTTCGCTCGTAGCTGATATTTTCGGGGATTGGCGGGAAGAGATGCTGGTGAGAACCACCGATAGCTCTGCGATCCGCATCTATCTGAGTACCGAGAAGACGGACCGCAAGCTGTACACGTTGATGCATGATGCGATGTATCGCGTGGGCATTGCTGGACAGAACAGTGGATACAACCAGCCTTCCTATCCGTCCTTCTATATGGCATCGGATATCGACTGGTCGAAGGTAACGCTGCCCAAATTCTACACGCCAGGGAAGGGCGGAAAATAATCGAAGTGCTTTAAAGCTCTGGAATCTCCCATGTGTCTCGGCATATGGAGGTTTCAGAGCTTTTTTACATGAGGATCGGTGGACATCACTTGGCGTTTTTCAATCTATCCGTGGTACGTCATTCTTCTACATCCTTAGTTAGGCTAAATGCGCGGTAGAAGCGAACGCTTCAATGGTGAAGTTTCCTTGATCATGGATTAGTGTGGTAATGGAGCATTCGGGGATCAATTGGATCTGCATCGCTATAAAGTCGGAATGCCAGACATTAAGCTCGCGCTCGGTAAAAGTCTGCACCAGAAAATCCGTAATGAGTCCACCATGTGTAACCACAATAATGTTACTGTTCTCCTACTCTTCATTCGTCAATTCGGTTAAGCGGGAGGCCAGACGTTCACCAGCCTGTTTGGCCGAGTCTCCCACAGGTGGAATGTAATCGGGGTCAGACGTGCATCGATCCCACATCGCAATGAATTCTTCGAATGACTGATCCGGGCCATCTCCCCAATTGGCACGTTCACGCAGGCGAGGCTCTACTATTATGGGGGATTGAGTATGGCTGGCAATCATACTTGCAGTTTCTTGGGCACGCCGAAGTGGGCTAGTAAGAATTTTAGTAACAGGAAAGGCAGCTCTGGCAAAATGAAGTGCTGTGGCTTCGGCTTGTAAAACCCCTTCGGAAGTGAGGGGGACATCACCGATTTGTCGTTCTTTAAGTCCGTGTCTTACCAGATGAAAGGTGATACTCATGCGTAGGAACCTCCTTTAAGTATAGATAATTCACATAAATGATTAGATGATATACTAATTATATATTTATCTAATTATAAAATACAATCATCATTTGAGTCAGGACGTTTATATCCAACCTACATAATTGTTACAATGGAGAAAAGTGAGGATCGATCGTTGAAGGACTGGAGGTATGGACATGAGCATCTCGAAGCGCTGGACAGGAAGCCTGTATCAGGAGGCATTGCGAACAGAGGATTGTGGGCCGCGTTTTTACGCGTACTATTATAAGCAATGGGACAACTACCGTATGTCCTATCACCATCATGATTCCATGGAGATTATGTATATTATTTCGGGAATGTGTCGTGTGGACGTACTGATGCCGGATGGGAGCTCGGAACAGGCTGTTCTGAAAAAAGGGCAGTTCATTATGCTCGATGCCGGCGTCCCGCACCGTTTGCTGGTGGAAGATGGCGTGCCTTGCCGGATGCTCAATGTAGAGTTTGGATTCTCGGGAACACCAGCCGGTCAGCTGTCCATTCGACAGCTCGTACAGGAAGAGGAAGAAGTCCACACTTTGCTGGCTAATGCCTCGCCATATCTGGTACTGCCTGACCCGGAAGAGGTGTATTACATTATGAAAAGTCTGGTGTTGGAGCTCGATCAGCGTGGTCTATTGGAGCAGGGAAGATCCTCTGTCCCATTAGGCGTTATTCCCAGAGAGGACCGTGCACAACATCGCGAAGCCCGGAATCTGTCGTCCCCGGAACAGGGAATGCTGGTGCGCACGTTGTTCATCCAGTTGATCGTCCGTGTAGCACGTCTGCGCGGAGAAATGAACCGGAGTGCGCCAGATCAGGCAGAGTTGTATGTCAAACGAACGATCGAATTCATGCACCATAATATGGATCGCAATATTCAGATGAAGGACATTGCCGCAGCCGTCAATCTGCATCCGGGTTATTTGCATCGCATTTTCCGTCAGCACACGCAGCGTACACCAACCGATTACCTGACCATGCTTCGGATGGAGAAGGCCAAGATGCTGCTACAGCAGACGAATATTCCGATTTCTGAGATCTCCGACTATGTTGGAGTAGGGAGTCGTCAGTATTTTCATATGTTATTCAAAAAATATACCGGCTGTACGCCTGTTGAATTTCGCTCCTCGATGGAACGACATGTGAGTCAATATCCGACGGATGAATGAGTCATTTTCAGTAATTTCGAACACAAGTATATTAGTGGATCTGGTCTTTAAAAGTTAGGATTTTTGACAACAGGGACTTGAACAGGTCATGATTTTGATAACGCTTCCCCTATTGGCGTTGGTACAATGATTTCATGAAGAGAGTCATTAACCGAAGCGAAATATTCGGATTAGGGGAGGATTTAAACATGTCGTTTAAAGTGGCGTTTATCGGGGCAGGAAGTATCGGATTCACTCGGGGATTGCTGCGGGATTTGCTCACGGTACCGGAGTTTAACAACATCGAAATTGCGTTCTGCGATATTAGTCAGCACAATCTGGACATGGTGACGGAGCTGTGTCAGCGGGATATCCGTGAGAATGGATTGAATATTCAGATTCAGCCGACAACGGATCGGAAAGAAGCGTTAAAAGATGCGAAGTATGTACTGTGTACGATTCGTGTTGGGGGACTGGAAGCTTTTGCAACGGATGTGGATATTCCACTGAAATATGGGGTAGACCAATGTGTCGGCGATACGCTGTGTGCAGGTGGCATTATGTATGGACAACGCGGAATCGCCGAGATGCTGGACATCTGTAAAGATATTCGTGAACAGAGCGCACCGGATGTACTTCTCTTGAACTATTCCAATCCGATGGCGATGCTCACATGGGCATGCAATAAGTATGGCGGTGTGCGGACGATCGGACTGTGTCATGGCGTACAGCATGGTCATCATCAGATTGCGGAAGCTTTTGGCTTGAAAAAGAGTGAAGTGGATATTATCTGTGCCGGCATCAACCATCAGACCTGGTATATTCAGGCTTCTCATGAAGGCAAAGATCTTACAGGTGACCTGCTCGAAGCCTTCGAAAAACATCCCGAGTATAGCCGCACCGAAAAAGTGCGGATCGATATGCTGCGCCGCTTCGGATATTACAGTACAGAATCGAATGGTCATCTGAGTGAATATGTGCCGTGGTACCGCAAACGTCCGGAAGAGATTAACGAATGGATCGACCTGGGCAACTGGATCAACGGAGAGACAGGTGGGTATCTGCGGGTATGCACCGAGGGGCGCAACTGGTTTGAGACGGATTTCCCTAACTGGATGAAGGATGAACCGATGCAATTCATTCCCGAAAAACGGGGCGAGGAGCATGGTTCGTACATTATCGAAGGGCTGGAGACCGGACGTGTCTATCGCGGACATTTTAATACCGTTAATCAAGGAGTCATCTCGAACCTGCCGGACGATGCGATTATTGAAGCACCAGGATATGTGGATCGCAACGGCATTTCTATGCCACATGTAGGTGATCTGCCACTAGGACCAGCCGCGGTATGTAATGTGAGTATTTCCGTGCAACGTCTGGCAGTTGAAGCTGCGGTGAACGGAGACGACCAATTACTTCGTCAGGCGTTCATGATGGACCCGCTCGTAGGTGCCGTATGTAATCCAAAAGAGATCTGGCAGATGGTCGATGAGATGTTGGTTGCACAGGCTCAGTGGCTGCCACAGTACGGGGATGCGATTGCTGCCGCAGAAGCAAGACTTGCTGCGGGTAATCTTATTCCGACGAAGGAGTATGAAGGTGCAGCACGTCTTAAGGTGAAAACCGTTGAAGAGATGCAACAGGATCGTGATGCTGCCAACAAAAACGCAGGTGAATCCGATAAAGGCAAGGATCGTGAGAAAGTGCAGCAATAGACAAAACGAGTATAGGGCTTCTCCATAATTGGAGGAGCCCTGTTTTATTTTTTTGGACGCCGCGGACGAAGGCTAAAGTAACGTTCACATCGTGCTTATGAATTGTATTATAACCACCTCTTTATTCCTTCCAGGTGAAGAGCAAGAGAGGAATATTGCAACGTTGCTCACTTTGAGGCGTATTTACCATGTGATGCATATTACCTTTACAGACATAGTAATATGTCTTATAGTATACGAAGGATGGAAGAAAGTCGGTGAATTTTGCAGATGGATGTTCAAGTAATTAACAGTGATCTGATTCGGGGCAATATTGACCCCATCATTCTGAGTGTACTTATACCTTCTGATAACTATGGTTACAGCATTATTAAGGAGATCTATCGCAAGAGTGGAGAGCAGTTTGAATTGAAGGAACCTACGCTTTATTCCAGTTTGAAGAGGTTGGAGAAGAGTGGATATGTGGAGTCCTACTGGGGGGAAGAGACGCAGGGAGGACGACGCAAATATTACCGGATTACAGTGCAAGGCCTCGAAGCCTATAGAGAGCAGGTTCAAGCTTGGCAGGCAGCCAAGGCACTGATTGATTGTATGATTGTCACTGGAGAAAAAGGAGATGAAGACCTATGAGATTGGAAGCACGCATCACCCGTCATGTGAATCGTCTGTTCGCTCACTCACCAGATACATTGGATAATCGGGAATTAAAAGAAGAGATTCACAGTAATCTCGCTGCGCGGATTGACGATTATATCTCGCAGGGGATGAGTGAAGATAAGGCGTTCCAGACCGCCATTCAGCATATCGCTGGTATGGATCAAGTGATGAGTGACCATCGGAGAGTGCAACGTGTTCCGTACTGGACAGCGTTATTACAGTCTGCTCTGATATATTGCCTTATAGCCTGGATCATAACCATTCCAACGAGGGTGGTGATGCAAGGCTCCGCCATAAACAACCTGCTTATGCTCGTGAGCCTCCTTGTTGGGGGATCATATGTATTGTATATGTTGACCAACAGGACGAATGATCCGGCAACTTCAGTGAAAACTACAGTGATTCAAACCGATGCCTTTATGCGGTGGAATCGCAGAATTTGGTGGTTGTGGGCGGTGTTCATGATTGTACTATGGGGAACACAGGCGGCGTTGCGATTTGGAAGCAACATCTGGTTTAATCGACCCATTCAGGTGGATGGACCTTATCAATTTGCTGTGATGGCCATTGCCTTTGCTATCCCGCTACTGAGCGTTATTATTCCTTTGGTAGTGCATCGGGCGTATCGGATCATTAGCAAATATGAAGTGAGTGATGTGTCATGAGAGGGAAAAATATATGGATTATTGCACTCGTTGTTCTCGGTGTGGTTGGCCTTGTGTTCGTGGAGGGTTTCGTTAATCCGAGGATCGAGGCACAGCAGGATCAGTATGAAGCAGAGCAGAATAATCCGCTGACGCATGATTTTGCCGCTTTAGTGAAATACCGCAGTCCCTACATGGGTGATAATTCAAACCTTAGTCATCTGAATCAGGCCTTACCTTTACAAGAAAGATTGGATGGTTACCAACTGTACCCGGAGACGTTCACGGCTCAAGTGAATTATAGCTTGAATACGCACGAGATGGATACAGAGGAACTTGAGCGGATACTGGTATATAATGCGATTGCGAACTTTGTGATGATCGATAATCTGGAGCAGGTTGTCTACCAGTTAGAGAATACCAGCTATACCTTACATCGTGAATCCGCCCAACAATGGGCAGGTACGGAATTAAAGAAGCTTCAGAACCTGGAGCTATGGAATTCGATTGTACGCGAGAAGCTCGTGGAAACGGCACAAGTGAAAGCAGCTTTTTCACAAATTGTTGACAATTAAGTTGCATGAAATAGAAGGAAATAGGCAAGAGACTCGACTCTTCTTCCATGCTATGTTATTATAAATCTCTGATAACGTGGTAACGAACTAAAGCGTTTGGGTTTTGGATATAGACATGGAGGGGTTCAAGTTGAGAAAAAAAGCGATTCTACTATTATTCATTAGTATATGTGTATTGATTGTAGCGGGTTGTTCCAGTTCCGCAAGCAAAGACGATAACACGATTGTTGTAGGCATTGACGATAAGTTTGCTCCAATGGGTTTCCGGGACGAGCAGAATGAAATTGTTGGTTTTGATATTGATTACGCACGAGCTGCAGCGGAGAAAATGGGTAAAGAAATCACATTCCAGCCGATCGACTGGTCTTCCAAAGAATCGGAGCTGAATAGTGGTCGAATCGACATGATCTGGAACGGATACACCATCACGGATGAGCGCAAAGAGAAAGTGCTTTTCACGAAGCCTTATCTGGAAAACAGTCAGGTCGCGATTACCTTGGCAGACTCGCCAATTACGAAGCTGGATGAACTTGATGGTAAAAATGTGGGATTACAGGCATTGTCCTCAGCGGCAGATGCACTGGCAGCTAGTCCCCTGAAGGATAAAGTAAAAGCTTCCGAATTCAAGGATAACGTGCTTGCTCTGACTGACTTGAAAACAAAACGTCTGGATGCGGTCATCATCGATGAAGTGGTCGCGAGATACTACATGTCCAAGGAAGAGGGAACATTCAAACTGCTGGATGAATCTCTTGCACCGGAACAATATGGAATAGGTATCAAAAAAGGCAATGAAGAGCTTCTGAATCAGCTGCAAAAAGCGCTGGATGAGCTCAATGCAGATGGAACAGCAGCTAAAATCTCCACCCAATGGTTGGGTGAAGACAAGGTTCTGAAATAGGCAGGTTACACACCTGATATATAGTTTGAACAAAACGGACCCCGTATTCCACGCTGGAGCGATACATGCCCCAGAGGAATGCGGGGTTAACAGATTAGAGGAGATAAAATAATGAGTTGGGATTATCTATCGACCATTTTAAAACCGATGCTAGAGGGTGCGCAGACCACCATTTTCATGTTCTTACTGGCGATCGTGTTATCTGTACCGCTTGGATTTGCGGTCACGCTCGCGATGAGAAGCCAGATTAAACCACTGGCGTGGATTGCTCATACCTACGTCTACGTGATGCGAGGAACACCACTGCTGCTCCAAATTCTATTCTTCTGCTTCGGTTTACCGTTGCTTCCGGTGATTGGAGAGTACCTGGTGTTTGATCGCTTTGTAGCAGCGGGGATTGCATTCATCCTGAACTATGCGGCGTACTTTGCTGAAATCTTCAGGGGCGGACTGCTGTCCATTGATAAAGGGCAACATGAGGCGGCAAAGGTCCTTGGATTGACGAAGTGGCAGACGATGACCAAAGTCATTATTCCTCAGATGATTCGTGTAGTGTTGCCTGCAACGGCCAATGAGTCCATTACTCTGATCAAGGATACGGCACTGCTCTATGCCGTGGCTGTACCCGAGCTGTTGTATTACGCCCAAGCGGCAGTGAATCGGGATTTGCAGTTAATCCCGTTCTTCGTAGCGGCGATTATGTATCTGCTCATGACTCTCGTGCTTACTTTGCTGTTCAAGGCGCTGGAGAAGCGGTTTTCATTTGAATAAATTAAATCTGATTAATCAAAGGACTGTCTGCATATGACACATATAATAGAAGTAAATCAGTTGAGAAAATCATTCGGTACACTTGATGTGCTGAAGCAGGTATCCTTCAATGTGGAACCAGGCGAAGTAATTGCCGTGATTGGGCCCTCGGGTTCAGGTAAAAGTACGATGCTGCGCAGCCTGATTCATCTGGAGGATATCTCGGGCGGAACGATTCGCATTCAGGATCAGACATTGGTCGATAATGGTCGTTACGCGGGTGCCGCAGATATTCGCAAGATGACGGATCGTATGGGTATGGTATTCCAGCATTTCAACCTGTTCCCACACCTGACCGTACAGGCTAATCTGGAACTCGCACCGAAGACTTTGAAAAAAGAAAGTTCAAGTGTCATCCGGTACCGCAGTCTGGAATTACTCGGCAAAGTAGGACTGTCGGACAAGGCAGACGCGTATCCAGCCAATCTGTCCGGTGGACAGAAACAACGTGTAGCTATTGCCCGCGCACTCATGATGCAGCCTGACATTCTTCTGTTTGATGAGCCGACATCGGCCCTCGATCCGGAGCTGACCGGGGAAGTGTTACGCGTAATCAAACAACTTGCGCAGGAAAATATGACGATGATGATTGTCACGCATGAGATGGGCTTCGCCCGTGATGTTGCGGATCGTGTGTTCTTCATGGATAACGGGGAAATCGCAGAGGCGGGACCGCCAGAACAGATCTTCGGCAATCCAAAGCTTGCACGTACTCGGACATTTTTGCAGCGGGTGGAAGTGGAAGGATAGAAGACATTGCATCTAAGAAATGTGGAAAGAACGCAATCCTTTGAGTAGTAAGGGATTGCGTTCTTTTTTAATAATAGCTTATGTCCACAGGTATGTATTCCAGATAATTAATACCATGGTCAACACGATATAAGTCACTACATTCCAATGTGTTCGAATTGCATAAGTGGTGTAACTCATAATTCCAAACAAAAAATACTAAAACACAACGAGTTCTAAACTTTATATTCTAGAAGTACAATGTTTAAGCTTACGCTTCAACTATGTGTTCAGAGGATGGATACAATAAAATTAATAACAACTCGCTTTTTACAAAATGTGGTACACTCATTCCCTCTAAAACATTATAATGAACATACTTATTAAACAGGGAGGGGTTCTACGTTGGAACATCGCGATCGCGAAAATGATGTGAATCGTTATTATAACGACACATTTCCACCACCACCTTATGTAATACCAAAAACCAATAGTAAATCGATTGCAGCTCTTGTCTTGGGCATATTGTCCATCGTAATTCCATACGTGGGCTTACTGATTGGTATTGTTGCCATCATCATTGCCTCTATATCGCTCAAAGAAATGAAGACCCGCATGGAACAGGGCAGAGGATTAGCCATTGCTGGCCTTGTCTGTGGAATCATCAGTGTAGCGTTGTATGTATTACTGATTACGCTCGCGCTGTTATTTTCTTTTGCTGTCTCGAGTTCTGATATGTACTCTACATACTAGGAAAAGGAATAGGAAGAATATAAATGCTATTGATCACTAGAAAATCTATATACCGTTTAGCTGAACCATACAGAGAACCTGATATGCTGGCCTGTTACGCCATTTCACAGACGATTTCATCACCGACGAGTAAAGCGATTTTACTAATCAATAGAGACAGATTAAAAGTTCTCTTTCTCAATGTATTTTCCTCGAAAGTTGTAGAAATAATTGATTTTGCTTTGGATGATCTGAAAAATCAAAAATTAAAATCTGGAATGGGGCTCTCCGCTATGTGGTCATTCCAGCTCAATGGTACCCATTGGCGATTTAGCATGATCAAGAAAATGCTTACCCTTGGCTCCATGCAAGGTGATTTTCTGAGTTTTCTGAACCAACACATTGTGAAGGATCTTGGCTAAACTCAATATCAAAACTAACAAAAAGACAAAGGCATATCCCTTTAGCCCAGACTTGCGATCATCCAGCGAGTCAGGACAAGGGGATATGCCTTGTCTATTTTTTCATACTACGCGTGCAGTGCAACTTCACTGCTAACGTTTTCGCTCTCCGTGGTGCGGTGCATCAGGAAGTACGTTAGAGTTCCTCCAAGACCAATTACCGCAAAGATGCACAGTATACCGAGCTGATCCCAAGCCACGCCGAACTGTCCGCTTGAGATAACTGCTTTATAACCTGTTACCGAATAGGTCATAGGCAGCCATGGATTAAACACCTTCAACCAGTTTGGAATCAGTTCGAGCGGGAAGGTACCCGCGCTGGTCGTAAGCTGGAAGATTAGCATCAGAATTGCGAGGAATCGTCCCGGATTTTCCAACCAAGTCACCAGTGCCTGAATGATGTACATGAAACTTAGGCTGGTCACAAAGCTGAACAAGAGGAACAACGGAACGCTCTGAACATTCAGACCCAAGCCGTACAATACGAGCCACGAAGCAAGTAGGGATTGCACAGCACTCATAAGTGTGAAAGCCAGCGTTTTACTCACAAAACGATTCCAGCCACTTGCCTCGCTAACCGTGCTACCGCGTGTTGGCACAACCAATGTCGCAATCAATGCCCCGACAAACAGCCCCAGTGACAGGAAGTATGGCGAGAATCCTGTACCATAATTGGGTACCTCATTATATTTATGCTCATCGACCTGAACAGGCTCCGCATACATCGTTACCAGTTCATCGGTCTTTTTCACACTCCCCGTCTGCTCAGCCGCTTCATTCAGCTTGGTGGCAAGTTCACCAGAGCCATCCGTTAACGTCAACGTACCTTCTTTTAACTGACCGGCGCCGTCATCCAGCTTATGTGAGCCATCTGCAAGTGTTGAGATTCCGTCTGTGAGCTGGCTTACACCCGCAACCAACTTGCCTGCACCAGCATCCAATTGACCTGAACCGTCCGCAAGTTTAGCTGCTCCAGACGCTGCTTCGGATAATTTGGAATTGAATTGCTGTAGGCCCGTCGCAAGCTTTTCGTGTCCGGCGGATAATTGAGTGGCACCTTGTACGAGTTGTTGTTCACCCTGTGCCAACTGGCTGCTGCCTTGATGCAGTTGCTGCTGTGCAGCGTACAGGTTTTGGCTGCCTGCGACCAACTGCTGTCCGCCCTGATACACTTGTTCACTGCCAGCGGCTACGGCCTGACTTGCTGCCAGGAGCTGCTGAACAGCAGGACTTGCGGCCAGTTCCGGACTGGATTCAGCCAATTGGGCGAGTCCTTGTGCAACCGTTTTGGCACCCTCGCTAACTTTGCCGCTGCCCTCAACAGAGCTTTGCAGTCCAGCTGTTAGCTTCGCACTACCTTCCTCGGAAGCCGCAAGTCCTGCATCCAGCTTAGCCGCACCTTCCTGAGCAGATTGAAGACCAGCCTGTAACTGTTTGCCGCCCATTTCGGCCTGGGTTGCTCCATCACTCAGCTTCGTGCCTGCTGCTGCGAGTTGGGATAGCCCACTGGAAAGGGCACTTGCGCCAGTATGAAGATCACCTGTGCCTTGGGCGAGAGTGGACGTACCTTCTTCTAACGAAACCACGCCCGTTTCGAGCTTGTCGGTGCCAGCAACCAGTTTGGAGAGGTTCTCTTTTAATGTAGCAGCACCCTCATCCAGTTTGATCGCACCATCATGAATCTGACCTGCGCCATCCCCGGCATCCGCCAGACCGCCTGAAATTTTTTCGACCTGATCCAATAACGTTTCGGTATACGATTCTGTGACTTTGGCAGCAACTTTGGAGCGGATTTGTTTAACCGCCGTGCCACCGATCTGACCCGCGAGGAAGTTGTATCCTTCATTGGGTTCGTAGATCAGATCTGCTGGCTCAGGGTGCTCATCCATCAGGGTCGTTGCTTTGGAGGAAAAGTCCTCCGGAATAACAATCGTCATATAATATTTATTGTCTTCCATGCCTTGATCTGCTTGTTCACGAGTAACGAATTGCCAGTTGAAATCATCGCTTTTTTTCAATTCATCGATCAGATTCTGACCGACCTCCAGTGATTTGTCGTTGTAGACTGCACCCTGATCCGTGTTGACCACGGCTACAGGTAATTCATTCATTTTGCCATAAGGGTCCCAGAATGCATTCAGGAACAGGCCGCTATACAATACCGGAATGAACAGTACAACGAGAATCGGAATAAATACTTTTGGTTTCTTGAAGGCGGACTTCAGATCCTGCCCAAATACGTGGAATGATTTCATCATGTTCTCTCCCTATCCTTACGCTCATCCATTTGTTCTGTCTCTATTATGTGTTGGATCTAGTAGGTTGCCTTTCTCTAGGTGGGGGATAAGCCATTCTTGAGAAAGAGGCCCACAAAATCCTTGATCTGATCCTTATGCAGCGTAGGATGCGCTTTGTTCCAATCCGAGGTTAAGGTGACATACAGCTTCAGCAGGACAAAAGAAACCAGTTTGGGATCGTCTCTGCGAATCTGCTCTAACTCCATGGCACGGCTGACCTGACGCTCCAGATATTCGAGAATGGCTGTCTCCACTTGCTGCAAACCTTCCTTGGCTTGCAGTGTACCGAACTCGTTAACCTCCTGAAAAAGCTTGATCAACAACTCATGTTCCTCCCGGTACTCCAGCAGAGAGTCCATACTCATATGCACGTTATCCAGAAAGGAATTCTCTTCCTTCACGGTCTGCTCTGTAATCTGTCTCATGTCCGTAATGATCGAGCGCAGAATCTCGCTGAACAGTTCTTCTTTATTTTCGAAAAAAGTATAGATCGTTCCCTTGCCCACATTGGCAAGTCTCGCAACCTGCTCCATCGTTGTGGCCTTGTAGCCAAACAGGGCAAAGGATTTCTCGGCAGAGTCCATAACCTGTTGCCTTCGATCTATCGTTTTCATGGTATTTACACCTCCTTGTGGTTGAAAGGATAAATGGGAAGATAAAACTTTTATGACCGATTTACTATTATGGTCAGTTGGTCGTTAACAAATGTAGCACTTGAACAGGGAAGGTGGATGTGATCTTTGTCATAAAAGTGCTGGGATAGGTTCCATAGGTGCGAATGTGATGCTCATATGAAAAAGCAATGACGGAGCGTTTAACGAGTAAAATACTGAGCGAAAAAAAGCTTGTAACTATGTCTTCGTTGAATCCGTCTAATAGGTTGAGGTGATTGAGAATGAAACCATTTAAATATTGGAGCCAGCGTTTGAGTATGCTTTTGATGCTAGTCATTATTGTTGGCTGTGGAATATCGAATAAGGGGGAAATAACATCCAAACCCCATGAAACGAATACGGAAGAAGTGGCAAAGGAATCAACGAAGGGATGCCCGGGAACCATTGAATGGATTGATTTTCTGATGTTCAATGATGTTACATACTTTCAAAACAACGAAGGGACCAAAGAGGTACCTGCAGAGCAAATTGGGGACAGGATAGGGGAAGTGAGCTACATGCTGAACGAGCATGTGTGTGCGGATCACGTGACCGAGAATGGAGATGCGGCATATCTTCCAATTGGAACGGTTATGTATGAACTAAAAGGTTATAAGTCACATTATCGCGTGGTAGCGAATAATAAGGTTTACGAAGCAAAAGAAAATCCCCATGCGAAGACAATGGGAGACCTGATGGACATTGAAGGCAAAGTGGAAAAAGTCAGCCTTGAAAGCGGCAATGATGGCAGCTCAATTGGTGACTTCCCCCAGGAAGCCGCATCTGAATTCATGAACGAGCTTCTGCCGTTGCGATACGTTGGCTTTGATGAAGTGTATAAGAAATCCAAGCATGAGACAGGAATTTTTTTACGTGTGCATCTTCAAGATGGAACATCTTTTCGAATGGTTTATTATCCAGAAGCGAATGCTTTCTCAGCAGGTGCTTTTGGAACAGAAAAGTTACAATCGTTAATCGTTTCTCAGAGAAAAGAAATTAAAGCAGCTGCTGGATTATAGTGTGGAGTGGAGGTTCAACAATTCAGCTACAATGACGAGAAAAAGATGATTATAAATGCAGAAGAATTACTGTTTGTTAAATGATACCTGGAACCTATCCACCTACCCTGGTAACAACAAAAAACCAAGGCTTCGAGTTAATTACTCATGAGCCTTGGTTTTTACTGTGTCTTATTATTGTTATCTGTATCTATTCCTGTTATCTGTGTCCTACTTAATTCTATTCTGCTCGTACTTTAAAGAATGAAATCAGTTCTTGCAGCTGCTCGGAGACAACCGAGAGTTCATCGGAGGCACTTACAATGGCAGCCATGGAGGCTTCCTGCTCCTCAATGGACTGCTCAATTTGTTTACTGCTGCTTGCTGCCTTGCTGACATTGGCAGACAGTTCATCCGCCGTGGCAGACATTTCCTGTGTGCTTGCCGAGATCTCTTCGGTTGAACTGGAGATATCCTGAATCTGGTTTGCAACTTTATTCGTAGCAGTCAGAATATTCTCGAAGAATACACCTGTCTCTTGGGTAACTTCCAAGCCTTTCGTTACTTCCTTGGAACCCAACTGCATCGCCGCGGCAGACTGAGTGATATCCCGCTGGATCTCCTCAATTAACTGTCTAATCTGCTTGGCTGATTCCTGGGATTGTTCCGCCAGATTACGTACCTCGCCTGCAACCACGGCAAAACCTCGTCCTTCTTCACCTGCGCGTGCTGCCTCAATGGAAGCATTGAGTGCAAGCAAGTTGGTTTGTCCGGCGATCTCCGTAATCAGATTGACGATGTTGCTAATCTCATTCGAGTTATTTTCCAACGACTGAATCGAGTTTGACGTATTTTGCACTGCACCGGAGATCAGGCGCATTTGCTCAATAACTTGCTGCATCACTACATTACCTGTACTGGAGCGCTGCTCCATGCTGAGTGCTTCGTCTGCCACATCAGCTGAACTGCTGGCGATGGTCTGTACGACCGTTGACATCTCTGTCATGGCACGTGCATTCTCTACCGTTGCTTTGTCCTGAGACACCAGTCCGGTGGATATCTCCCGAATATTGGTGCTGATGGATTGAATGTTCACATTATTTTTCTCGGAAATGCCCAGTAGTTGTTTGGAAGATTCCGAGAGGTGATGTGAAGTATTCTGTACTTTATAGATGGTTGTATTGAAGCGATGGATCATCGCATTAAACTTCTCGTTGATGATACCCAGATCATCTCGCCCGGTGTCGATGATTACGTCCAGATTACCCGTGCTGACTTCTTCGATACCTTTCATCAGGTTGCGAATTGGAAGCAACGTTCTTTTCAGCAATATGAATTGCAACACCATGAACAGGATCAGGAATCCGACAAGGAACATCAATCCGTACGTAAGCAATTCCTTAAGTCCTTTTGGAACGGCACTTGCATCAACATCGAAGTAAAGAGCAGCGTACATGGAGCCATCTGCATTATTAATAGGGTAGATCAGAGTGGTCCAAGTTCCGTACTCGTCCGTGTAGAAGTCACTGAAAGCAGGCTTCCCGTCCTTTTTCATCTGTTCCAGCACCACAACGTTATTTTGAGGTAGCGGATACATGGCACCTGCGGGCAGATTACCTTCCTCAAATGGTTGCAACAGGTTCGTTGGAATGGCGATGATGGACGTTCCGTCTCCTTCTTCAAGTTCTGAACCGAAAATGTACGCCTGTGCGATGTTTGGATAGAACTCATGGATGGAATCAAGGTAAGCTTTCATTTCCTGCTGTACAGGACCGGAGTAGCTTTTTTCCTTAGCCGCTTCTGCCACTTTGGCAGTGTCGAGATCATCGTACCATTTCTGGGTGATGACGGTAGCCTGGTCGTGCAGCTGTTCAACCAGAATGTTTTTCTGCAATTGATATGCGGCAGTGATCAGGATTACACCAATCAACGTGATACTGCCGAATGAAATCACCAAATTTTTGATAAAGAAAGGCATGGTACTCCAGCGAAGCTTATTAAACAAGATGGTTCACTCCTTCTACAAATATGAAAATGCACTATACCTGGATGGGATGCTATACGCTATGTAATCTAACGAATATTTAGTGGGAAATGATTATCGTGCAACTTCTATAATTCTTATTTTTACTGTGGTTATGTGACATTCTCTTATGATGCAGTGTGCTTCTTGCATTGTTACAAGTTCTACTTCACTTATAGGACCCCCAGGTAAGTTACTTCGTAGAATATATCGTTATAAAGTCATATTAATATTAGCTTTTCGTGCAAAAATGGTTCTAAGGTACTGGTTCTGTGGGCGTGTTTTTCGTTTTCGATCTTTATTATTACGTTTGTTAATGCAAGGTCAGAAGGACTGAAACATGATATAACAAGACGTTGGATTGATGACTAATTTCAAAATAAATGGGACTCCCCTTTCATAAAGGGGACCTTTTGGGTTTGTTTGCCATGACCTAAAGAAAACACAAGAGAACGAAAAGACAGTCCATTGTTGCCCTTATGCAGGAGCGCTAAGATAAAGTTGTTAAAGCGTTTACATTATGGATTGAAGGGAGCTTAACTCGGATGCCAGAAATTACGATCAGGCTGTATGAAGGCAGGACGGATGAGCAAAAGCAGGAGATAGTGGAGGTGTTCACACGCGAGCTCTCGCGTATTATCGACCGTGAGCCGAATTATATTTCCGTTGAATTTAATGAAATCCCATGGGACGAGAACGTTCCTGATAATTTGAGAGCCATGCAAACACAGAAGCAGGGAGGGGAGAAGACGTGAAGCCGGCGGATATCGTGCCACCAAGCCGGGGAACAACCGGACTTCACTCGTCTGGTCTGGGCACCCGGCTCGGAGATACAGGACGTTATCTGTGGCGATACCGGATCCTATATCTGCTCTCCGTACCGGGTATCCTGTATTTTTTCCTCTTCAAATATGTGCCTCTCTTCGGCTCCATCATTGCCTTTCAGAACTACAACATTTTCAAAGGTATCACCGGCAGTGATTGGGTAGGATTGGAACATTTCCAGAAGATGTTCAGCCATTATGACTTTTTGCGAATTCTCAATAATACACTTCTGCTTGGACTATATGATCTGGTAATTGCATTCCCGGTACCGATCTTACTGGCCATTCTGCTAAATGAAGTACGGATGATTGTATTTAAGCGGTTGCTGCAAACGATTGTATACATGCCTCACTTTCTATCCTGGGTCGTTATTAGCGGAATCTTCATGGGCATTTTCTCGATGGATGCCGGGGTGGTGAACAAGGCACTTGGGTTTCTGGGGATGCAACCAATCTACTTTCTTGGAGAAGACTCGTATATTCGTTCCATTCTGATTGGTTCCGGCATCTGGCGTGACTCTGGGTATGGAACGATTATTTTCCTGGCAGCCATTGCTGGCATCAATCCCGATCTGTATGAGGCGGCAGAGGTGGATGGAGCCGGACGTTTGAAGCAAATATGGTCGATTACCCTGCCATCCTTGCTGCCGACGATTATGATCCTGCTCCTGCTGCACATTGGGAAGTTCCTCGATCTGGGCTTTGAGCGTGTGTTTGTATTCCTGAATCCGCTCAATCTGGAATCGGGTGAAATTCTCGATACGTATATTTACAAAGCCGGGCTTCTCTCACAGCAATACAGTTATACAACGGCCATCGGATTGTTCAAGTCGGTCGTGGGTTTGATGCTTGTTCTACTCGGTAATTTCTTCAGCAAAAAAACAACCGGCGAAAGCCTGTATTAGGAGGCGAGCTCTATGCGTACCCCCAGTGTCCGTTACCGTATATTTCGCATTGGTAATCTCGTTTTTCTAACGCTGCTCTCGTTGACGATGATTCTGCCTTTCATTAATGTGCTGGCCCAATCACTCAGCAGCTCGGAAGCGATCATGGGTGGAAAGGTTAGCTTCTGGCCTGTTGATTTTACCTGGATCAATTATGAATATGTATTTGGCGATGCTGCATTCTGGAGGGCATTTGCGGTATCGGTTGGGGTGACGCTGTTCGGGACGCTGGTCAATCTTGCGGCAACGGCATCACTTGCGTATCCTGTGTCTCGTCCAGAGTACAAGGGACGCTCTCTCGTTGTCATGTTTGTCCTGGTAACCGTCGTATTCTCGGCGCCGCTCATTCCGAACTTTATCCTGATGAAAGAACTGCATCTGGTTAACAATCCACTGGTGCTGATTGTGCCCGGAGCGATTAATGCCTTTAATTTCTTCGTTATGCGCTCGTTCTTCGCACAGCTGCCGGGTGAGCTGATTGACGCTGCTCGTATCGATGGCTGTGGAGAATTCGGTATCATCTGGCGTATCGTCATCCCATTGTCCAAACCGGCCATGGCATCACTCGGTATTTTCTATGCGGTAGGCCACTGGAATGCGTATTCCACGGCGCTCTATTATCTGAATGATCCGGCCTGGTGGCCGATCCAGGTAACACTCAAGAAGCTGTTTGAAAGTGACGATATTTCCGTCGATCCAGGTTCTGCCGTCTATAGCACCCTTGCGCATACATCGCCGGAAGGCATCAAAATGGCAACCATTATTATCGCCACCTTGCCGATCATTATCATTTACCCTTTCCTGCAAAAGCATTTTGTAAAAGGAATCATGGTCGGCTCCGTCAAATCTTAAGTACAAGCAACATACAGATCTGACGGAAACGGGGGAATGGCGATGTTCAGAATCTTGATTACGGACGATGAGCCAATGATTCGAATGGGTCTGGCGAAGATGATCAAACAAGCGGGACTGTTCGACTGTGAGATTCGGCAGGCTGCACATGGGGAAGAAGCTCTCCAAGTGATGGGAGACTTTCGGCCGCACATCCTGTTTACGGATATCCGCATGCCAACGATGGACGGTATTGAGCTCTGCCGTCGTTTATCCGAGCAAGGCAGTACGATACGCATTGTTGTGGTCTCCGGTTATTCGGACTTTGAATATGCAAGAGCCTGTATGGATTATGGGGTAAAGCGATATTTGCTGAAACCTGTGGGACGACAGGAGCTTCATGAACTGCTGCTCAAATTGCTGGCATCCGAAGAGGATAAACCTACGGTTTCTCTTGTACCCGTGAGGGAGCTGAACGATTGGGCGATGCGTCTGGAAGAGGCGATATGGGAGCTAAGACAATCCGATGTGACGGAGTTGCTCGCAGCATGGTCAGATCGTTATCCGGCATATGCCCTGATGCCTGAGCAGACAGCGGAGCTTTTTCAGGAATTGCTGGAATTGATTGTAGCCAGAATGAATGCACGGGGAAACGGAACCATGAGTACGTCCAGTCAGATTAATGAAAGCGCTTCCTCAAAAGAGTGCTTCAAGGCTCTGGGCAACGAAATCCATATGTTGATGAAGACGATCAAGGAAAAGCGCAGCGGCAAGCGCAAACATCCGGTGGAAGAAGCTAAGGCTTATCTGGAACAGCATTTGCGCAGGGAAGTGTCGCTTGACGAGATTGCCGCCAAGTTGGGACTGAACCCGTCCTATTTCAGCCAACTGTTTAAACAGACGACAGGTCAGACCTTTATTCAATACCGGATACGCAGCAAAATGGAACTGGCCAAACGCATGCTGGAACAGCCGGGCAACCGGATTACGGATATATCCTACGAAGTGGGGTATGCGGATCATCCCCATTTTACCAAGACATTCAAGAAGATTACCGGACTGACCCCGTCCGAATACCGTAGCAAGTTGGGCATTGAATGATGAAGCGCAGCTTGTCGATCCGCCTGTTCTTTCATTTTGCCATCGTAATTACGTTGTCCCTGTCTGCTATCGGCTTGTTTACCTACACCTATGCCTCAACTGAGATGAACGACCAGTTGGCGGGCAACATCGCCCAAACGATGCGTAATACGGCGTACCAAACCGACCTGTATTTGCAAAATTATGATCGCTCAACGTACTCTATCCTCTCTAATGGAAGTGTGAAGCATTTCCTCGATATGAATTCGGAGGATAGTTATGCCTATTACGAGTACAGCCGTCAGATTAAAAGGAACGTGTTCCCGCCTGTATTTATGTTATATCCACAGATCAAGTTCCTGTATGTTATCGGGGAGAACGGGCGGGTTGTCATCGATGACAACCAGAATTCAGCGGGCATACCCGATATCGATGCTGCCCAGCAGTATAAGGAGCTGCTCGCTACGACCCCTGCGAATGGCGAATCGACGTTGCTCACCCGCAGTATTCGCAGTGGACAGAGTTCGAATGTCATTACGATTGCACGCCGGATCAGGGGGATGTCCTCCTACACACCAAACGGAGTGCTGGCGATGGAAGTGAATGTGCTGGAGCTTGACAACATCTGGGGAGAACTCGATCTCGGTCAAGGGGGATATCAGTATGTGATGGATCAGAACGGAAATGTCATCTACCTTCCTGGGGTCGAGGAGGCGCAAACCGTGATGTCATCCAGCACCGTGGACAGACTTATGCACATGGAGGCAGGGTCACTGGAACAGAATACGGATGGCACCAAACGGCTGTTTATATCGGAACTGTCTGCCTATTCGGGCTGGCGCTTTGTCGCTTCCGTGCCGCTGTCGGAGCTTCAAAGGCCGATTGCAACGATTCGCTCAGCTACATTATGGGTTGGTGCAGGAACCTTGCTCGCTGCGCTTGTTGTGGCGTATCGGATCGGAGCATCTCAAGTGGAACCCATTCGGGTGCTGATGAACGGAATGAGACAGACGGAGAAGGGAATCTGGAACAAGGTGGAGATGAAGGAAAGGCGTGATGAGATTGGCGTGCTGATCCGCAGCTATAATCTGATGGTCAGCCGTTTGTCGGACATGATTGAGAGTGTATATGAGTCGGAGCTGCGCCGCCAGAAGTCGGAAATTGAGCTACAGCAGGAGGCGTTGGAACGACACCGTGCGGAATTTCAGGCGCTCCAGTTGCAGATCAATCCGCATTTTCTCTACAACACGCTGGAGACGATCAAATGTTATGCCGTTGTACAGGACTCCGAAGAAATTGCACAGATGGTGGAATCGATGGCCCATATGCTCCGTTATTCCATTCAGACCAATCTGGAGGAAATTACGGTGGCCAATGAGTTGAAGCATGTGCTCGCCTACCTTTCTATCATGAAACATCGCATGGATCGGGAGCTTGAAGTGGAGGTCATCATTGCACCGGATCTGTTGCTGGAAAAAATGGTTCGTCTCACCCTCCAGCCCCTGGTGGAGAATGTGCTGCAACATGCGTTTCCACAGGGCATGGAACCGGGTCATTATATCCGCATCGATGCTCGGCGCCTGGAAGATCGCTTCCTTGTGATCGTGCAGGATAACGGCATGGGCATGAACGATGAACGCCTGAAGAAGCTGCGTGACCGTCTGGAATTAAATCGTCTGGCAGGGGAAGATTCCGATGATTTCTACCATCGTGGAGGCATTGGTCTCATGAATGTCCATCGACGGATTCAACTGGTATTTGGAGAAACGTATGGCTTGATGATTGAGAGTGAGCGAGGCTTGGGAACGACCATTACGATGGCGCTTCCGGCCGATCAGCACAGCAAGCGGATTTAATGTAATTGAAACCAATAACAGGGAGGAAGATCAAACATGAATATTAACTTGCAGAACAAAATTGCGTTGGTAACAGGTTCCAGTGGAGGGATTGGCGCTGCTATTGCCGGGTCATTGGCTCGCTGTGGGGCAAAGGTGGCTGTGAATGGTCTGCATAATATGGAGCGGGCGGAGGAGGTCGTGGCAGCGATTCGGGATGCTGGTGGTGAAGCGGCGGCATTTCAGGCCGATGTGACCGATATGGATGCCATAGAATCGATGGTTGGGGATATCACGCTTCGTTTCGGCGGTCCAATTGACTTGTTAATCAATAATGCGGGGCATCTGGTGGAGCGGAGCCCTATTGAAACGATGAGCGAGGAGCTTTACAGCCGGATTATGGATGTCAATCTGAAGAGCGCCGTATTTGTCTCCAAAGCGGTCATTCCTGGCATGAAGGCGGCTGGAGGCGGACGAATTATCAATCTGACCTCGGTAGCGGCTCATAACGGGGGCGGGCCGGGTGCAGCTATTTACGCAGCCTCCAAGGCGGCTGTCATTGCGTTAACCAAAGGGCTTGCCAAAGAACTGGCTCCTGGGGGGATTACGGTTAATGCCCTTTCACCGGGCTTCATTGGACAGACGGCATTCCATGCTACGTTCACCTCGGCAGAAGGCCGGACTTCTGCAGTAGGCAGCATCCCGCTTGGACGGGAAGGGACTCCCGATGATGTTGCAGGAGCGGCGTTGTACCTGTGTTCTGACCTGGGGGCTTTTATCACCGGAGAGACGATAGAAATCAATGGCGGAATGTACATGCGTTGAGGCTACAACATTGCGATAAGGAGGGAATGATACGATGGAAGTGAAACGGAAGCTTGCAGAAAGACTGTTGTACCAACCTATTAGCGGGCCGTTCCATGTGGACTATGCACCTGATGAACATACCATTCTGGCAGAGAATCCGCCAAGGTTTACCTGGATGGCGGCACAGCAGGAGGATGAGAATGCCTATCTGCTGCAAGTATCGGCGAGCCCTTCTTTTCAGAAAGAAGAGACGATGACCTTTACGCCGCTCCCGTATAATTTTTTCACACCTGAGCGGGTGTTTGAACCTGGAGAGTATTATTGGCGATATGCGCTGCTTATAGATCAATCAATGCAGCAAGGAAGCGAAGCCGAAACGGATGCCGTGCAGGAGAAACAGCAGGAAATGTCATCATGGAGTGAGGTGCGGCGGTTTACGGTTCCAGCGGGACTACCGGAGACACCTCTACCCTCCCGGGCACAACGATACGTTTGCACAGACACATCTCACCCACGGCTGTGGCTTGGTGAGCGTGGACTGAATGCGCTTGCCGATGGTGTTGCGTCCGACTCCACGTATTGCGGCTGGGATGTGTTTATGGCAAATTCCGTGGAACCGTGGGCAGACCGTGACCCAATTCGTGAACCGCTGCCTTACCCGGATAACAAACGTGTCGCCACGTTGTGGAGACAAATGTACATTGACTGTCAGGAAGTGTTATATGCCATTCGTCATCTGAGTATCGCTGGGCGGGTGCTTCGAGACGAACGGCTGCTTGAAGCGGCGAAAACCTGGCTGCTGCATGTGGCGGCCTGGGATACGGAGGGAACAACCTCCCGCGATTATAACGATGAGGCAGCCTTTCGGGTCGCAGCGGCGCTTGCTTGGGGCTATGACTGGCTGCATGATGAGTTGAACAGTGAAGAGCAAGATGTGGTAAGACGCAGTTTGCTGCGGCGGACAGAACAGGTAGCCCAGCATGTAATGGTCCGCTCAAAGATTCATCATGTGCCCTATGACAGCCATGCAATTCGTTCATTGTCTTCCGTACTTGTACCGTGCTGTATGGCTTTGTTGCATGAGGAGCAGCAAGCTGCAGCGTGGCTGGATTATGCGATCGATTATTATGCCTGTCTGTACTCCCCTTGGGGTGGCAGTGATGGGGGTTGGGCCGAAGGACCGATGTACTGGACAACAGGCATGGCCTATGTAACCGAAGCGATGAATCTGCTGCGAAACTATGCGGGCATCGACTTCTTCCGTCGACCGTTCTTCCAGCGTACCGGGGATTTTCCACTCTACGTGTACCCGCCTGATGCACGGCGCGCCAGCTTTGGAGATCAGTCTACGCTGGGTGACCCGGTCAATTTGAAAACAGGCTATCTTGTGCGCCAACTGGCAGGTGTTACAGGCAACCGCTGGTACCAGTGGTACTTTGAGCGTGTACGCCAATCCGATCCGGGGACAGAGGGAGCCTTTTATAACTACGGCTGGTGGGATTTTAACTTTGACGAATTGGTATATCGCCACGATTATCCGCAGGTGGAGGAAGAGTCACCTGTGAACATCGAGCCGCTCAAATGGTTCCGGGATGTGGGATGGGTAGCTATGCATCACCGGATGGATGATCCGGATGAGCATATGATGCTGCTGCTCAAGTCAAGCCGTTATGGCTCCATCAGCCATAGCCATGCGGATCAGAACAGCTTTACCCTGCATGCATTCGGTGAGCCGCTTGCGGCGGATACCGGCTATTATATCGCGCATGGAAGTTCCTTTCACCGGGAATGGCGCAGGCAGACACGTTCCAAAAACAATCTGCTGATTGGCGGAGCAGGTCAGTATGCCGAGAACAACAAAGTGCTGAACATGGCGGCAACCGGGCAGATCGAAGATGCGTATTGGCGAGACGGTGATGGTTATGTGCGCGCGGTAGCGACCGATGCCTACGCCAGCACCGTACCGCATGTGAAGCGTGTTGTACGGGAAATACATTTTCTGCAATCATCCTACTTCGTCATTGTGGACCACATTGACCTGAAGCAGCCGGACAGCGTTCAATGGCTGTTCCATGCACTACACCCGTTACAGCTGAAAGGGCAGACCTTCCGTCTGAACGGTACTAAGGCAGGGCTTGAGGGGACATTTGTCTATGCTTCCTCCGGTGAACTGTCGCTCAGCCAGACGGATCAATTCGCAGAGGTGGACCCGGCAGAGTATGAAGGGCTGGACAGACATTATCATCTAAGCGCGGAAACGCGGCCTGCTTCAAGCCATAGAATTGTAACGCTGCTTGTGCCATATAAGATTGAGGAGCCGAAGTATGTCCCTTATTTCATCGATGACCAGGATCACGGCATTCATCTCTATTTTACCGACAACGGTATAACAAAGAAGATCGAGGTATCCAAGACGTACTAGTAAGTGCTGACCTAAAGAAAACGCAATCTCATCTAAAACATCCCCATTGTTGCAGGCGGTGGGGATGTTTTAACATCTATTTGAAAGCGCTTTACCAACGAGTGGTACCTAAATCTAAATCAGGATGAAAAGAGGGGTAGCATGAAAAAGTGGATGGTCACAGGCATGGCGCTATTGCTGGCGACAACCGTCATGGCGGGATGCAGCACTGGAAGCGGGGCGAAATCCGGTGAGAATGGGGGAGACGGCAAGACGAGGTTCTCCATGTCACTGCGAACGCTGGCGTATACGTATGTGGAGAAGTCGCCCGACATCAACCAGGATAAATGGGTGAAAAGGCTGGAGGATCTGACCAATACCGATCTCAAAATTGTCCTGGTGCCTCATAAGGAATATGAGCAGAAAATGGTGCAAATGTTTGCCACCAATGATATTCCTGATGTGGTGCAGGGTGACGGCGGCGTCAACGGCAAGGAGATGGCCGGCTCGGTCGAAGCCGGAGTATTTCAGCCACTGGATGAGTTGTTGCAGCAGTATGGGCAAGATTTGCTGAAAGCCGTGCCGAAGGAAGCCTGGGACCAGGTCACCCATGACGGCCAGATCTATGCCATCCCTGAATATTTATCCAATCCATCCCGCCGGGCAACCTGGATTCGTAAGGATTTGCTGGATCAAACCGGATTGCCGGTGCCTACTACGGTGGAGGAGACAATGGAAGTGCTGCGCGCCTTTAAAAAGCTTGGCGTGGAGAATCCATATATGGGGCGTGAGGATTTCAAATATGCGGATACCTTCTTTGGTGCCTATGATGTGCAGCAGTTCTTGTCCATGATGGAGCAGCAGGGCGACCAGATTGTACCGAAGTTCATGGATAACGAGAATATGCAGCAAGCCCTGACGGTGTATAAGACGATGTATGAGGAAGGGCTTATCAACAAAGAGTTCGCAACGATTAATTCCACCGTATTCAAAAATACGATCCTCTCCGGCAAAGCAGGCATGTGGTCCATGAATGCCAACGAACTGATCCAGTGGGAGAAGCAGATTAAAGCCTCGGTTCCCGATGCCAAAATCGAGATTATCCCTTCCCCTGTCGGCCCGGACGGAAAAGGCGGTTATTATCTGTACGGTCCTGTGACACGTGCCTACTTTATTAATAAGAATGCGGCCGATCCGGCTTCCATTATCCGTTTTTTCAACTGGATGGTGTCTGACGAAGCGGAGAAATTCTTCACGTACGGTACGGAAGGAGAGACCTATACAGAGGATAATGGTGTGATTTCATATACAGCTCCGACAGACTCTGCTGGCGTGGACGAGGAGCGTTACCGTCAATCGTTCTTATGGTTCGTACAGGACACAACATACAACAAAGGCTCCCTATCCCTGACTGAAGAAGGCAAAAAGCTGATGAATATTTACGATACGGTTTTAGCCAAAGAAGGTCGGGATGGCATTAACTTTGATCCGCGTTTGGAAGCTTTTGTACAGAATCCCGATATTGCTCCCAATTCGGATACACCTCCTCAGGTATTGCTCACACATATGATCAAGATGGTATATGGCAAGGAGCCGATCTCCGATTGGCCGAAGGTAGTTGAGGAATGGAAATCCAAAGGCGGGGATCAGGCTATCAAGGAAGCCACAGAGAAGTTCAAGAACGGTGAAGGCGTGTCGGCACCGCGTCGCTAGAATTGTTCGACATAAGCATGATTAACATCAGCAATTGCAAAGGTATAACGTCAGGAGATTGGACTACCGTGCGGAGGGGATACAAGTGAATAATTTGTTCAAAACGTGGAAAAAGCGCGTTGTCCTTGTTGCCATGTCTATGATTCTCATTAACGGCACCATCGTTCCCATGCATGAAGTCCGGGCGATGGAAGATGTTGTTCCTAGCTCTATTCGTAACCCTATACAGGAAGAAAGAGAAAACGTCCCGGAGCCGGAGGGCCCGGAGCTAGAGATTTACGCGGAAAACTTTGATGACCCGGACAATTTTGGCTCTACAGGTGGAATTGCATTGAGAGCTCCCTGGTCGCAGGAAGGGGCAGGTGGAAGCAAGGCCAAGACGTCATCTTCCACGACTGCTCCCTCGCTGCCCAATATGATCAAGATGGACGGAACCGATGCGCTTGCACTGCCTCTAAACTTGACTGGATACGGAAATATACGGCTGAGCTACTACACGCGTGCTTCCTCCTATATAACTGGAAGTGTGATTATCGAATGGTCGAAGGATGGTGGCACATCCTGGACGACGCTGGAGACATTTGAACTTCCCCCGGGCACCCCGGACCTGAAGAATAAGGAAGGCAATACGCTAAAAAGCTGGACGCTGGGTTCGGAAGCGAACAATAACAGCACGGTCAAAATTAGATTTCGGACAGGAGATGCCATGCAGGCCAACATGTATATCGACAATGTTGCCATATACGGTCAGGCTATTCCCGGAATAACGCCTGCCCCATCCCCAGTGCCGCCTGGAGAAGAGAATACTGAATTCACGCCACCGCAAGGAGTGACTTTATACGAGGATGTGGAGATCGGTACGGCTGGTGGGCGGGCGATGTATTCGTCCATTGCCGTTCCCGAGACAGCGGCAGCTGAACCGATGCCAGTCATGGTCTATATCCATGGAGGTGGATGGAATCACGGGGACCGGAAGCAGGCATTGAACTCCATATGCAACTATGTACTCAAACGCGGTTACATCGGTGTGTCTCTGGACTACCGACTGACGCCTGAGGCACCTTTCCCTGCCCAGATTCAGGATGTAAAGCTTGCTATTCGATACCTGCGAGCTCACGCTGAGCAGTACAATCTGGACCCAAGCCGTATTGGTGTCTGGGGATCATCGGCGGGCGGACATCTGGCTGCATTGCTTGGTACGACAGGGGACATGGTCGCTGGTAACACTGTAGAGCTCGATACAGGGGTGACAGTAGATATACCTGATCTGGAAGGTTCAGGCGGATGGTCTGAGTATTCCGACAAAGTGCAGGCGGTCGCCGACTGGTACGGACCTGCTGATTTTACAACGACATTTGCTAATAACTATAGCTCGGTCACAGCTCTGCTTGGCGGGCATCGCGCGTTCGATGTTCCGGAGCAGGCCAGACTTGCCATGCCGGGCACGTATGCCTCACCAGATGATCCACCATTCTGGATTCGGCACGGTGATGCTGACGCCACTATTCCCTATACCGACAGCGTTACTTTCGCGGGACAGCTTCAATCTGCGGGTGTGCCGATTGTGGATTTGAAAGTCGTGCCTGGTCAGGGCCATGGATTTACAGGGACCGCTTCCGAGACTGCGAATGCAGAGGCATGGGCTTTCATGGATGAACATGTGAAGAACCGGATTGTAACGGAGCCTATTATTTTCAAAAGCAATCCTGAAGACACTTCGCCTGAAGATGAAGAAGTGGCTGAAGAAAAACCGTTGATTGAAAAGGTCATCGCCAGTAAGCTGCCAAGCGACGATGCGGCGATTGACAGCAGCAAGCCTGACCTGAATTTCAATCAGGCCACGGGCTCCAGCAACGGATTACTGAGCATCTCTTCCACTTCATCAACCAAGAAATATGTGTACTTCAAATTTAATATGACTGGAAATGAGCCGGAAGGAGATCGGTATCGATTGCGGATTGCCGCCAAGAAAGGCACATCAAATATTGATACCACGTTGTCTCTGTACGGTTTGAATGTAACAGACTGGAGCGAATCATCGTTAACCTGGTCGAATGCTCCGGTCCAAAGTCTGAGCGAAGGTTCGCTGCTCGGCACATTCCAGGTTACGGCAGATCGGAATGGAAGCCCGGCCGTCTATGAACTGGATGTAACCGATGTTGTGAAGAGTCGTCCAGATGCGGAGCAGGTTGCATTTTTGCTTGCGGATGCGGAATCAACGGGTGTTTCCATAAACGTATACACCAAGGAAGCGAACGGAACGAGCAATCCGCGTCCACAGTTAACAGTCATTGCTTTGATCGAAGAAGGCAGTGACACGCAGTCACCCGAATGGGAGCAGGGAGCTGAGCTTGAGGTTCGCAACTGGGGGACAGATTTTGCGGAACTAAGATGGCCAGCGGCCAGCGATGATACAGCTGTATCTGCCTACCGAATTTATCGGGATGGAGTCCTGCTGGCAGAACAAAGTAAGCGGTCATTTCGTGACAGCGAACTTGCAGCTGGGACATCGTATACGTTTCAAGTGAAAGCAATTGACGAGGCGGGCAATATCAGCAGTGCTCTATCAACCGAAATGACAACCCTAGACGTCCCGTTATCGTCCCTGCCTGTGGCTTCTGTCACGGCAAGTGGCAGCGACGGCAACCTAGCGACCAATACCATCGATAATAACAGCTATACACGCTGGTCTGTTGCCGGGGAGGGGCAATGGATCACATTTGATCTGGGTCAGATACAGTCAGTGGGTTATGTGGGGATTGGTTTTTACAAAGGGGATGTCCGAAAGACCTTTTTTGAGATGGAATCGTCTGTTGACGGTGAGCAGTGGACCCAGGTATTCAACGGCGAAAGCAGTGGGGATACAACCGAAATGCAGGCATTTGATATCCCAGACACTTCTGCACGTTATGTACGAATCACAGGGCATGGCAATTCAGATGCGAGTATTTACACAAGTCTGACCGATGTGCATCTGTATGCCCCTTTTGCAGGGGGAGGGACACCTGTGGCTCTGATTCCATATATCGTGCCACAACCACCTGAAGGGACGATGCCCTTTATCGCCCCAGGTCTGACGGAAACAGATGGCACACCACATGTTGTCCATGTTCCACATGCCGTGACCGGACGTACAATTGATGTACGGGATTTTGGAGCAAATCCTGCCGACAACACGAGTGATGACCGACCAGCAATACAGGCTGCTATTGATGAGGCTGAGGTGGGTGATGAAGTGTTTTTACCCAATGGAGTGTACAATTTGTTATCCGGGCCGGATGGAACCACCAACCTGATGCTCAAATCCGGCGTGAATCTGAGAGGAGAGAGCCGTGAAGGAACCGTGCTCAAGACATCGCTGGATCAGGTAACGGGCAGTGCCGTTCTGAAGGCATCAGCTCAGCATAGCATTCTCGTATCCAACATGACCCTAACTTCATCCTGGTCCGGCAGCTACACGACGGATCATCAATCCAATAATCCCTCCGCTGGGGGGCCGGATAGTCTGATTCACATCGCCAATTATGGTGAGTTACCATCGTATGACATTACAATTGAAGGCGTAATTGTGGAGAAGTTCAAACGAATGGCGATCCGAATTGAGCACAGCCGCGATGTTGTTGTGAAGCATGCAACCTTTCGCAATGCAACAGATCTGGGCCCCGGAGGTTCAGGATACGGAATTTCGATTCAGGGAACGGCCAAGACCGATCGACTTGGTTTTGATAATGATACGTTATGGAATGTGGTGGAGGACAGTGCATTTGAGGGTCCTTATCTCAGACATGGAGCACTGATTCAGTTTGTGGCTCACAATAACGTGTTACGCGGCAATACATTTAATGGAACCAAGCTGGATGCCATTGATCTTCATGGTGAACTGGAGTATTTGAATGAAATCTCCGGCAATGTCATTACGGATGTGCTGACAGGTGCAGGGATTGGGCTTGGCAATACAGGGGGTTCAGCGCCCAGCAACCACAGCAAGTCTGGCAAAGGAAACTACATTCATGACAACACAATCAAGAACAGCCGGATCGGTATTTCGGTGACGATGGGTACTCCCGATACTCTAATTGAAGATAATCTCATCGAGAATACAACCACGATTGCAGATGCGGCTGGAATCAAAGTATTAAATGGACCAGGTACGGTAATTCGCGGCAATGTGATTCGTAACAATACTGCCAGTGGATACTGGGGCGTACGGCTTGAGCGCGACAAAGGCGATGCTGGAGCTGGCAATATAGGCGAAGGGAATCCCGAGAATGTGTTGATCGAGGATAACCGAATCGAAGGTAACACAAACGGAATCGGCTTGTTTGCCGGAGTCGGCATTCTGCTAAACGCTAACATTCTAAACAACGTGAATGAGGACTACTACCAAGCAGAAGGTGTGACCGTTACCGAACTATAAAGGATCAGAATAAGTAGCCTAGCAGGTATCTATATAAGTTGAAGCTCAATTTTACACCTAAACGGAGAGTGCAGAACCAATTTGAAGAAGCGTAGCGTTAGCCTTTTATCACCGGATTTTCCCCATAAACAAAGGGAATGATGAAAATCTGGGGATAAGAGCGATCGGAAAATGGTACTGCAATCGGAGTGATAAGGTGTAACATTCATAGTTCAACTTATGTAGCCTGATGGGCTACTTTTTGTTGTAGTCGTTTTTTTGTTGTAGTCGTTATTTAAGATTCACTAAAGGTTCGTCCTCTACCATGGTTACATAAGCCTCAGTTGCTTAACAGAAACCAAGAAGGAGGATTCATCATTTGAATATACTATTACGAAAAGTTGCAGTAACGGCATTATCCGTGACTATGGTAACGTCATCTTTTGGCCTGATGGCAGGTCCAAATACGGCATTTGCCGCAGAGAGCACAGCGACAACCGCGAGTGCAGGCGTGACACAAGCTTATGAATCGTTGTTCCAGACGGACAACGTGATTGATGTGAATGTAACGATTGATGATGCAGACTGGAAGAGTATGCTTGAAAGTCCGCTCGATAAGGATTACAAGAATGTGAGTGTGGACGTGGACGGCAACAAGCTGGACAACGTTGGTTTCTCCACCAAGGGCAATCTGACCTTGAAAGCCGTAGCCTCGATGGAGGATTCGGATCGATACAGCTTCAGACTGAAGTTCGATAAATACGACAAAACACAAACCTTGCTCGGACTGGACAAAATGGTGCTCAATAACAACTATGCAGATCCATCCTATATGCGTGAGGTACTTCACTATGAAGCGCTTCGCAGTATTGGCATGGATGTGCCGATGACAAACTATGTTAATCTGTATGTTAATGGCGAACTGGTCGGTTTCTACACCGGGGTTGAAGCCGTAGATGACAGTTACTTGGAACGCAACTACGGTGAGGATTACGAAGAAGGCGTGCTATATGATACAGATGAGAAGAGTTATCTTCAATATGAAGAGGGCAGTGACTACAGTACAATCACCAAAGACTTGGGTACGGATAAGGACAAAGCCAAACTAAAAACCTTCATCCAAACGCTGAACGAGATGCCAGAAGGTGAAAAGGGTGATATCGAGAGCGTGCTGGACGTGGATTCGGCGCTTCAATATATTGCAGGCAACATGGTTTTCGGCAACTATGACAGCTATAGCGGCGACAAAGGACATAACTACATGCTCTATGGCGATGAGGATGGCAAGTTTACCGTTGTACCTTGGGACTTTAACATGTCCTTCAATGGATACTCCGGTGGAGGCGGACGTGGCACAACAACCGGATCAACCACGACTAACACCAACGCAACGAACGTATCTGTGGATGAGCCTGTACTAGGCATTAGCATGGAAAATGTACCGATGATTAACAACCTGCTTGCTGTACCGGAGTATAAGGAAAAATATATGAGCTACGTCAATGAACTGACGGACTATATGGAAGGCATTCAGAATCGTATTACTGATCTTGCCAATGAGATTCGTCCATATGTAGAAGCAGATCCAACGAAATTCTATACGACAGAACAGTTTGAATCCAACATTGCTTATTCTGCCAATGCAGATGTCGCTGGGGGGATGGGCGGTACACCACCTGAAGGATTTGAGGGAAAGACACCACCTGAGGGCATGGAAGGCATGACACCGCCAGAAGGTTTCGAAGGAATGACACCTCCAGATGGAGCAACACCTCCGGTTGGCACAACGGGAACAGGAACAACAGATAGCACAGGCAATACGCAGACACGTCCTGGCGGTAACTTTGGCGGTGGAGGCGGAGGTATGGGTTCCATGGCAGCCGGGTCACTAACCACATTTGCACTGAACCGCCTTGCAAATCTGCAAGAGCAACTTGGGCGTGAAGTAACGCCGCTGCCTGAGACTGTGGAAGAGACAGGTTCGAATACTTCATCCGGAACAAGTGACAAAACCATTACTGTAACACTCGATGGTAAATCGATCACATTCCCGGATCAGGACCCACTGCAGCAAAGTGGCCGAGTGATGGTACCTGTGTATGCAATCCTCGAAGCACTTGGTGCAGAAGTGACTTGGGACAAAACGGCGAAGACCGTAACAACCGTTCTGAATGACCAGACTCTTGTGCTCAAGATCGGAAGTAGCACAGCAATGGTAAATGGAGAGACAATTGAAATTGATGCCCCCGCGATCATTCAAAACAGTCGTACACTCGTACCCGTTCGCTTCATTTCAGAAGGACTGGGATTAGCCGTGGATTGGGATCAAGCTGCTGCACAAGTAAGCCTTACATCCAAATAAGCAATATCTTCTGCGGAGCAACGTTGTTGTACGGAGAATGAGAGAAGGGATTCGATGGTCAGATCGAATCCCTTTTTGTTCTGCTTTTGTAGATTAGAAAGGAGCGAAGACATATCTAATTTATCGTTCCAGATTGATATTTAATTTCCAACCAGCAGATCATTCTCACATAATTACGGAGAAAGCGGAAAAACTTTGATTTTTAATTTCAACTAAATGTGATGAAAGTCACTGAAATATTATAAAAAATGTGAAAGCTCCTACCGATAAGACTATAGTGATATTCGAAACAGACTCGAAATCGGCTTGAATATCCCCACAATTACATAGGGAAAAGGGTGGCTCACACACATGCGAAGCATGAGCATCGGTACCAAAATCAGTTTGATCGTTATCAGTATATTTATCGTCTTCTCCTCAGCCGTGGCGGTAAGTGTAATCATGGAGATGAGACAGGGGATTACGACATTCGCTACAGAGAAGGCGAAGCGAGATTTGGAGATGGCGAATAGTATCATTACATATAAGTATCCAGGAGAGTGGGCCATTCAAGACGGACAATTATTCAAGGGAGATATCGCGCTGGAAGGTAACTTCGAACTGGTGGATGAGATTGGACAAGCATCTGGGGACACGGTGACCATCTTCCGAGGTGATGAACGTGTCGCTACGAATGTTATGATAAACGGGGAACGTGCTGTTGGCACGAAGGTATCTGAAGAGGTCGCCCAGATCGTTTTGCAGCAAGGGGAAAAATACTTCGGTGAAGCCGTGGTTGTGGGTCAGAAATATCAAACGGCCTATGAACCCATCAAGAATGCATCCGGGGAGATTATCGGCATTTTCTATGTTGGTGCTTCTCAATCATTAATTGATGTGATTATCTCCTCGTTCCTCAAGACATTCCTGATCGTATTCCTGCTCGCAATGTTGGTCGCAATTACCCTGATCCTGTGGTACGTTCGCAGGGTGAGAGTACGAATCGAGCGGGTATCCGTGGCAATCAAGCGGGCGGGCACAGGTGATTTTACACAGCCTGTAGTTGATAACGTCAAAGATGAAATTGGCATGCTGGGCACGGGATACAATGAGATGAGAAGCAATCTGCAGATGATCATTCAGGGTGGACTTCAAGCTGCGGAGAAAGCAGAGCATTCGACTGGATTGCTGCTCAAGATTGCGGATCAGACGGGTAATGAATCGGCACAGATCGCATCTTCTGTTGAACAAGTCGCGCAGGGAGCCGAGCGTCAGACGGTCAGTACGGAAGAAAATCTGCAGGCGATGGAAGAAGTGGCTATAGGCGTACAACGTATGGCAGACAAGGCCTCCAGCATTTCTGACTCTGCTATGTATTCACGCAACCAGGCAGAGACCGGAGGTGAAGCGGTGCAACTTACCGTTCAGCAGATGTCTACGATTGAATCCTCCGTTACCAGAACGGATGAAGTCATTCGCATGCTGGAAGGGAAGTCGGCACAGATTAGCCAGATGGTTTCCACCATTCATGAGATTGCGAATCAAACGAATCTGCTCGCCCTCAATGCATCGATTGAAGCGGCAAGAGCCGGGGAACATGGCAGAGGATTTGCCGTGGTATCTACCGAGGTTCGTAAACTCGCTGAACAAGCGGGAGAATCTTCAGATCGTATTGAAGAACTGGTCAAAGCCATGGAACAAGATATGCAGCAATCGCTATCGGCCATGTCGAGAGTGAAGGATGAAGTGCAAGAAGGGCTGCGCTTGACCCGGGAAACGGAACAAAACTTCAGCCTGATCCGGGATACGAACTTGCGTATGGCGACAGAGATTGAGGACATGGCTGCGACGAGTGAAGAGATGTCCTCAGGCGTGGAGCAGATTGTGGCTTCCGTACATGAGATCGCTCGCCATGCGCAGACGGCCAGTACCAATTCACAGCAGGCTGCCGAATCTGTTCATGAACAGCTCAAGTCGGTAGAGCAGATCAAGGCTTCTACGGCTATTTTGTCTGAAGTGTCGACAGAACTCCAGACTTCACTTCGTCCGTTTAAGATATAATATCTGTTACAATAGGGAAAAGGAGGGACTTCAATATGGCTCCTGATAAAACAAAACTTTTCCCCAATGAGAATATCCGCACCGTATGTTACATTCAAAACCTGCCGCCTCGTTCCAACGTGGACATCGGTGATTATACGTATTATAGCGATAACAGCAATCCGCCAGAGCAATTCTATGACCGGATACAACATCATTATGACTTTATTGGTGATCGCCTGGTTATTGGCAAGTTCTGTGCAATTGCGGAAGGTGTGACATTCATTATGAATGGCGCGAATCATCGGATGGAGGGCATGACGACGTATCCTTTTAACATTTTCGGTGGAGGATGGGATCGTGTGACACCTACACTTGAGCAGCTTCCATATAAGGGTGACACGATACTGGGGAACGATGTATGGCTTGGACAACATGTGACGATCATGCCTGGTATCACGATTGGAGACGGGGCAATCGTTGCCTCCAATTCAACTGTTGTGAAGGATATCGAACCCTATACGATTGTTGGTGGTAATCCAGCCAAAACTGTTAAAAAGCGTTTTGATGAAGAAACAATTGCACTGCTGCTGGAATTGAAGTGGTGGGATCAGGATGAGGAGTGGCTGGATACGCACCTGGAACGTCTTGTCTCTACATATGATCTAGAGATATTACGCGGACTTTTGAACAGCAAGTAGAGCAGGTAGAAACTGTATTTAACCAAAGCAAATCAGGCCCTGGACCGTTTTGAGCGGATCAGGGCCTCTTGTTGTCCAAGATGAAATGTTAGATTAGCGGATGGGGGGACGTAGAGTGCAATCAGACTTTGCTAGTGGGGGTTTTGAATGAGTATGAGTTTCTGCATGATCCGTGTTTGTCTGTTTGCCTGAATAAAAGTTAATGATATCATCAACGGTAGTAAACACGACATTTAAATCCATATTATCATTGTGTGTTTGAATAAAAACCTCTTTTCAATGGGTTGTTGCGTTGTTTAATTTAAAGCTTCTTTCATGCTTAAGCCTGCTGTGAATACAGGAACTTTACCTGCAGGTAGTTGAATTTCTTTGCCTGTTCTCCGACTTCTTCCCGTTCTTGCCTCACGCTTCTGTACTTCAAATTTCCCGAATCCAACCAGTTGAACTTCTTTACCTTCTTTGAGAGCTTCCAGAATTGAGTCCAGTACAACGGTTACCGCCTTTTCAGCATTCTTCTTGGAGAAACCGCCAGCCTTGGCTACTTCTGTGATCAATTGTTCTTTATCCATGGGGAATACCTCGCTTTCATTGTTGGGGTGTGAAATTCTGTGCTGTACAACCTATGAGTAAATAAAAAGCTGCCTTATTAATAAGGCAGCTTTCATATAATTAAAGTTTAGTAACGTTCTCAGCTTGTGGTCCACGGTTACCTTGAGTTACTTCAAATTGAACGCGTTGACCTTCGTCCAAAGATTTGTAACCTTCACCTTGAATTGCACTGAAATGAACGAATACGTCTGTTCCTTCTTCAGTTTCGATAAAGCCGAATCCTTTATCCGCGTTGAACCATTTCACTGTACCTGTTTGCATGTGATTCCTCCAAAAAATAAGTTTTTAGCCGATCATTATGACGAGTATATTTGAAAAATTGACACTCACCTGGTGCATTTAAACCACAGACTTGATGTCCGCTAATGTATCGATTAATATTATAATACCATGTCCGCTAATATAAGTCAAGATTTGGAGGTAATTTCTAATGAATCAGTCATCAGGGATTTCGGTGCAGCGGGAGCCAACGATAGAAGAATTCATTCATATGCTTGCCAATGAGGATGAATTACAGCCCAAAACCGTGAAGGAATATGCAAGTGATCTGAAGCACTTTATTGAATGGTACAAGGAAAACACCCTGCTCGGGGAAAAGGTTACATTGAGAATTGAAGATGTAGATACATCCACTTTAGTCCATTATCGTGAAGATTCACACAAGGTTATGCTATTGAAACCAGCCACCATTAACCGCAGGTTGATTACGCTGAAGCGTTTTTTCAAATGGGCTGTTCTGGAATCCAGACTCAATCATGACCCCTCCAAAGCATTAAAATTCATTCCGGAAGACAAAGTCAGTCCACGCCGAATGACATCCGAAGAAGAAGAAGCGTTCCTCGAGGCAGTGGAGTACGTTAACTCTCTTCGTGATCGGACTATCCTGACCCTTATGTTCCATACAGGCTTGCGAACGATGGAGGTATGCAATCTCACGCCTGGTGATATTGAACTTGGTAGACGAAGTGCTTACCTGACAGTGAGAGCCGATAAACGCAACCGGGAGCGTAAGGTCCCTTTGAATATGCAGTGTATTGTAATATTGAATCAGTACTTATCTGATTTTGCTACCGATCATACGTACCTTTTTCCTTCAGAAAAGACAAACGATCGTTTAACGGAGAGAGCACTACGCCATCTGATTAAAAAAGTAATGATTGCAGCAGGGCTGGAAGGTCTGAGTTCACATGATCTGCGTCATCGTTTTGGCTACGCCATGGCAGAGCATACGCCACTGCACCGTTTGGCGGAGATGATGGGGCACACCAATCCAGATACGACAATGATTTATATCAAAGCATTAAGTACGAATCAGCGGTGAAAACAAGAATAAAGGATCCATATGATAGTTAGAATTAAACCCCTCTTATTAGAAGTTCTTCGAAATTTCCGTGTTTGTATTACTTTAACCTAACCTTGGCATTCATATACTCTCCTTCACATTTCACTTAGGCACTGCCCGACAGGGTTGCCTTACCTCTCTTGAAGAAAGCGATTACATATCCCTGATAATATTGTATATTATGATGGCAACCTTGGATCTGATCAACATGATTCCTTAGCATTTGGCATAAATTCGGTGAGAAATAAGAAATCCAATGATTCACAATATCACACATATATCAGTTGTTAGGGCATACAGCCCATTATAAAAAGGAGGAATCCGAACGTGTACCGGGTACTGCTGGTGGATGATGAAGAAGATGTGCGGGAAGGACTTGTTGTAGAGGTCGATTGGGAAGCGCTCGATCTGCGGATTGTCGGTTTGGCTGAGAATGGGCGAGAAGCTTTGGAGATGGCGGAGCGGGTGGAGCCGGATATTGTGGTGACCGATATCAGCATGCCCTTCATGAATGGTCTGGAACTCGCGCAAAGATTGAGGAAGCGTAATCCACTTGTGAAGGTGGTCATCTTAACTGGATATGATGAATTTGATTATGCGAGGCAAGCCATCTCGTTAAGTGTGGATGAATATCTGTTGAAGCCGTTCTCGGCAGGACATCTCACCGAACTGCTCACAAGACTGCGCGCCCAGATGGCCGCTGAAGTGGCCGAGCGTGAAGATGTACAGCAGCTGCGTGAGCACTATCATACCAGCTTGCCATTACTGCAGGCAGATCTGATGGCGACCCTGCTCCATCGGCAGAAATCTTCGACATATATTCATAGTAAAGCCAAACAATGTGGTTTGGATCTGGCAGGAAAACGCTACGGGGTGTCTGTATTGACACTGCATATGGAAGGAGATGTGCAGAAGGACAAACCTGAGGAAGTATTCAACGAGCTGCCGCCGCGGCATAACCAATCAACATCTGAGGAAGCGGATCAGTCTGAGCTATTCGTTCCCGGAGGTTCATTGCGTCAATCGGAAGATGCTGAACTGAAACGCTTTGCTGCACTTAACATTGCGGCAGAAGTATGGGCGGAACACGGGGCTGGTCATGCCTTTATGCATCAGGAGACGATTGTCCTGCTCTATGTGGATCGCTTGGGCGGTACAGATGGCGCGAAGCGACAACAGAAGGCATTGGAAAATGTGATGCGCAGCATCAATCACTACTTACGTATCCCCGCTACGGTGGGATCTGGTCAGATCGTGGATACACTTGCGGAGGTGAATCAGGCCTATGAAGATGCCCTGCTCGCCTTGGATTATCGGCTTGTACCCGGAACGGATTCAATCATATATATCGCGGATGTAGAGCGGCAGACGGCGGGCAAGCTGCGGTTCGACGAGTTAAAGCAGCAGACGCTGACACGTTGTCTTAAGGCGGGTACACAAGTGGAACTGGAGGAAGCACTGGCGATCATTTTCCGGGAAATTACAGTGGAACATGGGCGCAGTGATATTCAGCTCTATCTGATTGAAGTGTTAACAACAGTATGGAAGGCAGCGCAGGCATCCGGAGAAGAGATGGAGGACATCTTTGGAGCAGGTTTCCAATTGTATGCAGATCTGTTCCGACTGCCAGGTCTTACTGACGCACAGAAGAAGGTACGGGAGGTCTGTCTACTTGTACAACATCGCATTGCCAGTGGTCGCCAGCATGTATATAAGGATATTGTTGAGCAGGCGTTAGTCTTCACCAAAGAGCATTATGCCGACCCGGATCTGTCCATTCAGAAAGTGTGCGGACATTTGCATATCAGCTCCGGTTATTTTTGTGGCATTTTCAAAAAAGAAGTGCAGCTTACCTTCCTGCAGTATCTGATGCAGATCCGGATGGAGGCGGCCCGTGAACTGCTTCGCTCGACAGAGCTGAAGTCGTTTGAGATTGCGGAGCAGGTTGGCTTTGCTGAACCGAACTACTTCAGTTTTTGTTTCAAAAAACATATTGGCGTCTCGCCCAAAGAATATCGTAAACAGGCTTCCCAGGCAGCACATGAAGGTTCAATCCGATGAAGTTCTGGTCCAAGTGGTTGAACTCCATGGGAATTCATTTTCGCTCCAGGCTGCGCTCGTCCAGAGTCAGCAGTATCCGTTTTATTATTACGTGGTCCTTCTCCGTCTTTATCGTTCTGGTGCTGACCATCATGGCGATGCTTCTGCATGACAAGTTCACGCAGGCTGCCGAGCGAAGTGCGGAACTGACGACGAGACAGATTGTGGATCAGGTCAGTTATAACCTGGAGGATTACGTCCGCAGCATGTCTCATCTGTACCGTGCCATTGAGGAACATATGCTGCGTGACGGGACATGGGAAGGGGAGTTGGTGGACAAACAGCTCGACACATTGCTCAGCAGTCGTGAAGATATCATCTCGATTACCCTGCTCGATTCCACGGGTCAATTGCTCAAGAACCGACCTACAGCTGAATTAAAACCGAGTGCCCATGTGACACAGCAAGGGTGGTTTCAGTCTGCGCTTCGTGTGCCGGATCACCTGAGTTTCTCGTTACCTCATATTCAGAATATGTACACAGGCCCATATAAATGGGTCGTTTCCATGAGCAAAGGCATAACGATACGGCAAAATGGTCAGGATCGGCAGGTTATCCTGCTGGTCGATATCAATTTCAAACAGATGGATGAATTGAGCCGCCGGGTCAGTCTGGGGCAACGGGGATACGTCTACATCATTGATGAGAGTGCGGGCAATATTGTGTACCATCCGCAGCAGCAATTAATGTATATGGGACTCAAAAGTGAGAATATCGAACAGGCTTTGGTGGCTTCCGGCAGTTACGAAGATGAGGCAGATGGACAGAAAAGGCTGAATACCGTGAAGTCCGTTGCCAATATTGGATGGAAAATTGTCGGTGTGGCCTATTTGGATGAAATTATGACAACACGTCAGGAAGTGAACGGATATCTCATTCGTGTACTGGTCGTTGTGCTCGTGCTGGTCATTCTCGTATCGCTGTTTCTTTCCTCCAGTCTGACTCGTCCGATCCGGCGAATGGAGCGCAAGATGAAGGCTGTGGAGCGCGGGGATTTCAACGTGGAGTTGCCTATCGAAGGACCGCTTGAGGTGGAACGTTTATCGCGTCGCTTCAACCTGATGGTCAATAAAATCCGAACCCTGATGGATGAGATCATTCATGAACAGGAGCAGAAGCGTCGTCTGGAGCTGGAAGCCTTGCAGGCCCAAATCAATCCGCATTTTTTGTATAATACGCTGAATTCCGTGGTGCGAATGGTCGGCATGAGCCGCAATGAGGAAGTGATCACGATGATCACGTCTCTTTCGCGCCTATTCCGCATCAGTCTCAGTCAAGGTAAAACGATTATCACGGTCAGGGAAGAGCTGGAGCATGCGCAGCATTATTTGACGATTCAACAGATGAGATTCAAGCGAAAATTCAACTTTAACATTCAGGCAGATGAGACGCTCCTGGAATGCCTGACCTTAAAGCTGGTGCTTCAACCCCTGATTGAGAACGCCATTGTTCATGGCATCGAGTACCACATGGACGAAGGAAGTATTGAGGTCGATGTTTATTGTGAGGACAACAAGCTGGTGTTTCGCATTACAGATAATGGGGTCGGCATGACGGAAGAACAGATGTCGGGATTGTTAAGTGGCCGTCCGGTTGTCAAAAGCGGTGCAGGATCAGGTGTCGCGGTACGCAATGTACATGACCGAATCCGGCTCTATTACGGGGAGGGTTATGGTCTTGAATTTGCAAGTGAGCTGGAAGAAGGCACCACGGTCTGGATTCGAATTCCCATTCAATCGCAGCAGAAGGAGGTCGAGCCTGATGACGGAGAAACAAGTGAATAGGAACGATGCCCGTAGAGTTAAAGGATTGAATATTTGTACGTATTGGAAAAAGGTTGCTGCGAGCATCCCGGGATTTCGGAAACGTCGGTTGTTAACTGTGACAGTTGCAAGCTTCTGTCTGCTTATAAGCAGTGCCTGTGGCCTCTCGAGTCCAGATGCTGCGGCAGTACCATCACGTATTGCGCTGATTACACCAGCAGGCACTGGCGAACTTGCGGAAGCCATCCGGCTTGGTGCCGAAGCGGCTGCCAAAGAGAGTGGGGTGGAACTGATTACCGTGGAAGCATACCCTTCCGAGGGTCATGTGTACACACCTGCCCTTCTGGACGCTGATCGAAGTCAGATGAAGGTCAAACAGGCAAATCCGAACAGCCAAACGTTGTCTCGCAGTGTGCGAGAGCAGGCACAGGTTGAAGCAGCCGCATTGGCTCTGAAGCAGGGGGCATCAGCTCTATTGGTTGATCCCCTGAGTGAGAAGGCACTTAGCAATATTATTCAGGAGGCACAGACATCAAATTCCGATGGAACCATCGTTCCTGTCATTGTGCTTAACGATGAATTTCCCGTGAAAGGTGTAACCAGTATCATCTCCATGGATAATGTCGAGGCAGGGAGACAGGCGGGCCAGGCCATGGCGGAGCTGCTGAAAGGGCGAGGGCGTGTAGCTTTATTGGGTCCAGACCCCGTTAATTCCGGTCTGATTCAGAGAGAGCAGGGGGTAATGGAAGTCCTGGTACAGTATCCTGATATTCAAGTGGAACCCAAATCGATATGTAATACACGGGATGGATGTTGGCAGACTGCGAAGCAATTGCTGGACCAGCAGGATGTGGATGGCTTTATCACTCTTCAGGAACCGGCTTCACTGGGAGCAGCTGATGAACTGAATCGACGCAACTCTGCAGACAAAGTAAGAATTGTTGGATTCGGCAGTGAACAACAGCAACTGGAGCAATTGCAAGAAGGGGTCTTTGATCATCTTATCGTCCAGAATGGATATAGCGCAGGTTATCTGGGATTGAATCAAGCCGTTGCACGGCTGAACAATCAACAGGTGCAATCGAGAGTTCTACTTGAGACGAAGCTGGTTAGTACAGACAATATGTTCTGGATGGATAACCAGAAGCTGTTGTTTCCTTTTGTACAATGAACGGATGCTGGAACGAATGGTGAATGAGAAAAATTAAGCTGTTTTTTAACTTGAGGAAGATTTCGATAGAACAGGTGAAGATATTGTATTCGAATTTAATGTAAACCCTTTCATAATAAAGACATCGGTTAAGCCGAATGAACTTGGGGGAGGTCATTAGGATATGAAGAAAACATGGATGACACTGTTGATTACAGCATGTATGGTTGTGGCGGCGGGTTGCAGTAGCGGTGGAGACAGCGCAGGTGGAAGTACAGGAACAGATACAGGAGGCCAAACAGCAGCCGGGACGGAAACGCCCAAGATTGGTGTCGCCATCTACAAATTCGATGATACATTCATGACGGGGGTACGTAATGCGATGACCGCAGCAGCGGAAGGTGTTGCGACTCTGGATATTGTGGATAGCCAGAATGCACAGCCAACCCAGAACGAGAAGGTCGATCTGTTTGTGTCCAAGAAATACAATGCCATGGCCGTGAATCCGGTGGACCGGACGGCAGCAGGTGTCATTATTGACAAGGCTAAGGCAGCGAACATTCCAGTGGTTTTCCTTAACCGTGAGCCCGTGGCTGAAGATATGAACAAGTGGGATAAAGTGTACTACGTAGGAGCAAAAGCGGAGGAGTCCGGTACGATCTCTGGACAGCTGATTGTGGACTACTGGAAGGCACATCCGGAAGCCGACAAAAACGGCGATGGCAAACTGCAATACGTCATGCTGAAAGGGGAACCGGGTCACCAGGATGCAGAGCTTCGGACCAAATATTCGGTTCAGGCCATCCAGGATGCCGGTATCGAAGTGGAAGCATTGGCGGAAGACACGGCGATGTGGGACCGTGTGAAGGGTCAGGAGAAAATGCAAGCGTTCCTGGCATCCCACGGCGACAAGATTGAAGCCGTTCTTGCGAACAATGATGACATGGCCTTGGGTGCCATTGAGGCATTGAAAGCAGCCGGATACTTCAAGGATGGCAAATCGATGCCGGTTGTAGGTGTGGATGCAACAGCTCCAGCCATTCAGGCTCTACAGGATGGAACGATGCTGGGCACGGTGCTCAATGATGCCAAGAATCAGGGGGCAGCCACGGTGGCACTGGCTTCCGTACTAGCCAAAGGTGAAACACCAACGAAGGAAAATACCAAATACGATATTACCGATGGTAAATACGTCTGGATTGCATACAAAAAGATTACCAAAGACAACATTGCCGACGCCCAATAACAGCACGAGACAGGGACGTCCGACATTCGGGTAACGTCCCTTTTTTGCTGGTCATATGGAAGGGAGGAACCAAGATGGAGTCACCTTACCTGCTGGAGATGAATGGAGTCTCGAAAGCATTTCCTGGTGTGCAGGCACTAAGTCAGGTCACATTGAAAGTGAAGCCGGGAACGGTTCACGCCTTGATGGGAGAGAATGGAGCGGGCAAATCCACACTAATGAAATGTCTGTTCGGGATGTATCATCCGGATGAAGGAACGATACGCATCGAAGGAAAGGATGTGGATATTTCGAATTCCAAGGCGGCACTTCAGCAAGGCATATCCATGATTCATCAGGAGCTGAATCCGGTCCCGCATCGCCCGGTGATGGAGAATATCTGGCTGGGGCGTTTTCCGATGAAGGGAATACTGGTGGATGAGAAACGGATGTATTCCGATACACTGGCTCTGTTTAAGGACCTGAATCTGGATATTGATCCGAAGGCTCAAGCGGGAACATTGTCTGTCTCCAAGATACAATCGATGGAAATCGCCAAGGCGGTCTCATTCAATTCCAAAGTTATTGTCATGGATGAACCCACCTCTTCCCTGACAGGCAAGGAAGTGGAGCAACTCTTCGCCATTATTAATGAACTACGCAGTCGGGGGGTGTCCATTATCTACATTTCCCACAAGATGGAGGAGATCCTGACGATCTCGGATGAAGTGACAATCATGCGTGATGGCTTCGTTGTCGGGACTTGGGATGCTGCGGATTTAACGACAGATCTGATTATTACACGCATGGTGGGTCGTGATCTGGATGAACGTTTCCCGGAACGCACCAACGTACCTGGTGAAGTGATATTAAAGGCCGAGGGTCTGACATCCAACCAGTCCAAATCGTTTTGTGATGTATCCTTTGAGCTGCGAAAAGGTGAAGTGCTCGGTATTGGCGGCTTGGTTGGAGCACAGCGGACAGAACTGATGGAATCCTTGTTCGGACTGCGCGGACTCGCTTCAGGTACGATTTCGATTCATGGGCGCAAGGTGAAGATTAATTCCCCCGCAGCAGCGAAACGTCATAATATCGCGTTGCTCACGGAAGAACGAAGGGTTACAGGAATATTCCCCGTGTTGTCGGTGTATGAGAATACGATCATTGCCAGTCTGGGGCGCTACCGCAATCGCGTGGGCTTGCTGGATGAGAAAAAGGGACGGGAAGAAGCACGGGAACAGACGCAGAAGTTCAGAACCAAAACGCCTTCAGTTAACACGATGATTCGAAACCTGTCTGGCGGTAATCAACAGAAAGTTCTGTTGGCCCGCTGGTTGCTGACTGATCCGGAGATTCTGTTGCTGGATGAACCGACACGTGGAATCGATGTAGGGGCCAAGTTCGAGATTTACACCATAATTACGGAACTGGCTCGTCAGGGCAAAAGCATTATTATGATTAGTTCGGAGATGCCTGAACTGCTTGGTATGTCGGATCGCATTATGGTGATGAGTGAAGGGCGTCTAACCGGAATCGTGGACGGAGCCGAGGCAACAGAGCAGGATATTATGAGGCTGGCCGCTCAGCAGCGGATGGCTTAGTCAGGAGGGAAACAGATGAACACACAGATGATCAATCAAGTGAAAAATTATGTAACACAACGCGCCATCTTTATCGTATTGATTCTGCTCATCATTGGTATAGCTATTGCCGATCCGAATTTTCTTGCCTTCTCTACACTGCGGGACATCTTACAGCAATCCTCCACACGGGCCATTATTGCACTCGGTGCAGCCTTTATCCTCGTCACGGGTGGGGTCGATCTGTCCGCGGGAAGGGTGGTTGGTCTGACGGCTGTTGTATCGGCATCGATGCTGCAAATTGATGAGTATGCGAACCGCTTCTTCCCCGATCTGCCCCATTTGCCGGTGTTGTTGCCGATTCTGGTTGGAATCACCGCAGGTCTATTCGTGGGTTTGGTCAATGGACTGATTGTCGCCAAATTACATGTGCCCCCTTTTATCGCAACGCTGGGTACAATGGTTGCCGTGTATGGACTGAACTCCATCTATTTTGATACGGAACCCAACCAGTCACAGCCGATCGGAGGATTAAGACCTGATTTTACCGTCATTGGCTCTGGATACATTGATCTGGGCGGGGGTTATTCCATCCCGTATATTGTCCTTATCGCTATTGCGGTGGCTTTAATTTGCTGGGTGATCTTTAACAAAACACGTCTCGGCAAAAATATGTATGCCATCGGCGGTAACATTCAGGCAGCGCATGTATCCGGAATTCATGTGGCCCGCAACCTGGTTGCCCTGTATGCCATTGCGGGTGCGTTATATGGCCTGGGTGGTGTGCTTGAGGCAGCCCGAACGGGCGGAGCAACAAACAATTACGGTAATATGTATGAGCTGGATGCGATTGCCGCATGTGTGGTAGGTGGCGTATCAACGGCGGGTGGTATTGGAACGGTACCTGGAGTTATGGCGGGTGTGCTGATCTTCGGGGTCATTAACTATGGTCTGACGTTTATCGGTGTAAGTCCGTACTGGCAATTGATTATCAAAGGATTGATCATTGTTGCTGCGGTGGCTTTTGACATCCGTAAGTATATGGCGAAGAAATAAGATTAACGTGAAAAGGTTACACCGTTGTACTCCGAGTGCAGTACCATCTTCCGATCGCCCTTATCCCCTGATTTTCTTGATTCCCTATATTAATAGGGGAAAATCCGGTGATAAGCGTATGCTTCCGATGTAGCTTTCTTTCAGAAAGCTTTAGGCGAACGCTCTCGCTTCTTCAGATTGATTCTGCACTCTCCGTTGTGGTGTAAAAATTCCATTCATCTTATATGAAAAAGTAGCAAAGAAGCCAGCCCTCGGGATATAGAGAGCTGGCTTTAAGTGTTTAACCATTGACCATCCAATCGATAACGGGGATAACGGGTCCAATGATGCACAAGAGCAACATAAATCCGGCGACATTATAAGATAGCCGGGTACCGAAATGCGCACGATATTTTTTGGCGATCAGGAAGGCTGGAATCCAGAAGAGGGCTGCTACTACAAATGGAATGTGAAGTCCTTGAGTTCCATTGCTATAAATAGGTATGTTTATTAAGTTGAAACGGTAATGACTGAACATAAAATTGGCTTTGCCCCATGGAAAGTTAAAGGCAAGACCCATCGTCAGTACGAGCAGAGAAAGCGTCCCGAAGCCCAGTGGTTTGCGTTGTGTAGTCATATGATATCCTCCATAACCAAGAATTTATCCTAAATTAATCCATTAATGTATTGTAACACAATACTAACCATGCGTAGAGGAATTGTTTCACTTTTGTCGATTACAATTACATCATATGTCCTATTGCCTTCATAAATTATACATTCATGTGAATTTGACCAGCCTCCATTAATCGACAACATCAGCTAATCATAATCGATATAATACATGTACATAAGTTGTTTGATGTGAGTTTTATGTCAAAGGGGGCGAGGCTATTTGCTAAGTTACACGATGAAAATGGTAATTTTCCCACTGGGCTGTTTGCTTGTCATTCTGTCCTCTTATGTTCTAAGGCTTACCCCTCATTTGGCAATCATGTTGCTTTCGGGGACTTTATTGGTAGCAAGTATTTATGGGGAGAGAAGATATCCTGTACTTAGGAAATTTCAATGGATTTTTCTCGGAACATTCCATTATTTCAGTGAGCTGAACTGGTGCAACATGTTGTATTATATGCTCATCCTTTCCATGATCCAGGGCAAACAGCGTGTAGCGCAGACCTTGCCCATTTCACTGCTGTTTATGCTGGAATATACGGTGATTCGCCTTTCCTATGTGCCTATAGATGCATATGCATTGCTGGTATCCATGTTTGATTTGTTAACCTCTATTGTCATTATATTTTTATATCATACCTTGGTTAACAGTGAGACCGAGAAGCGCAGACTTCGGGAAAAAAATCGGTTCCTCACCCTCCATGATCCGCTGACCGGACTGCTGAATTACGAAGGGTACATGGAGATGCTAAATAAGGCAGTAGAAGAACATCGTTCTTTTTTGCTTATCCTTTTGAACGTTAATAACTTTAGCGGTTATAAAAAAGCTTCAGAAGATCCTTGGTGTACGGTAATCACAGGCACAGGCCAGATGATAAGCAATCATTTCACCGAGGCCTATGGCATATCCCGGTATGCAGGAGATCGATTCGCGGTCGTTTTGCCGGAGATACAGGATGTGGAAGAACGAATGTCGTCATTGCTATCCGTTCAGCTGCAAGGACTCCAAGTAAGCTATAGTATCTCCCTGTACCCGGAAATGTCGAATTCGTTGCAGCACTTTATGACGGTGGCCGAGGATAGACTGCTTCAACAACAGCGCAGCAAATGGCTGAAAAATGAAGAAGAAGTATTTCGTTCCGAAAGGCTAAGGGCCGTAGGTGAACTGGCCGCGGGGATGGCTCATGAAATTCGGAACCCGCTTACCGCAATTCGAGGATTCCTGCAGCTGTCACGTGGACAAGCATTTAATATCGCACCATGGTATGAAGTGATTATGGGTGAGGTGACGAGAGTGACCGATCTGACGGCCGAATTTTTACAGTTTTCGAAACCTCATGCCAATCATATGAAGCCGGAACAATTGGGTCACTGCCTTGAGCGGGTGATGTCTTTGACCGAGTCAGATGCGGCATCCCGTGGACATCGAATTACACTTGAAATGTCGAATGAACCAGTCGTGATCAACATGGATCGGGATAAGATTGTGCAGGTATTGATCAATCTGATTCGTAACGCCTTTGAAGCAATGACAGACCCTGGCGAGGTTCATATGGATTTGTTACAGGAAGGAGACGCCGTACTCATTTCCATTACAGATACAGGAAGCGGCATTCCGGAAAATTCGCTATCCACAATCTTTAATCCCTTTTATACAACTAAAGAAGAAGGGACGGGACTGGGACTTGCACTCTGCCAGAAAATCGTTCAGGATCACAATGGCAAAATCACTGTCCATAGCGAAATGGGGGTTGGTTCAACCTTCACGCTTCATCTGCCAATGGAGACGTAATGCGTATATCAAATTTTGGGACAGTAGCAGCATGCTTTCATTTAAAAAAAACAAAAAAACGCCGCATTGGGATTGAAGAACCCCATGCGGCGTTTTGTATTTCGAATAAACTATTGTGCACAAACCACATCGGTTCAGATCATTTTAGCTAATTTCTAAGGAAAATAGGACGTCTTATTGGCCCTCAGGTCCTTACTTTAATTTGTAAGAAACTTCAGACACGTTATTTCCCAAAAAAACATGAAAAAAACGCTGAAAACGCCTGTTTACTCGGATATAACGTGGCTCTGGTTCCTTAGATTTCTGAAGGAGCTTCAAAAGCTTGAATAAGACGCCTCAGATTCGTTAGAGCTCGCCCCACACGCTTTAGTTCGACTTATTTAGATGCCCCTGATGTAACTGATAGTAGAATCCTTGTTGCTGCATCAATGCGTCATGGCTTCCACGTTCAGCGATCTGTCCATCATTAATGACGAGAATCTGATCGGCTTCACGAATTGTGCTCAGTCTGTGGGCGATGACAAAGCTGGTACGATCCTTCATTAACGTCCGCATCGCTTCCTGGATCTTCATCTCAGTACGCGTATCAATGCTGCTTGTTGCTTCATCCAGAATAAGAATGGCCGGATCAGCCAGAATTGCCCGGGCAATGGTCAACAGTTGTCGTTGTCCTTGGCTTAGATTGCTTCCCCCGGAAATGATGGGGGTATCGTAGCCCTGTGACAGTTTGCGGATGAATGAGTGTGCATTTGCAAGCATAGCTGCTTGCCTGATCTGTTCATCCGTTGCATCCGGCTTGCCGTAGGCGAGATTGTCACGAATGGTACCCGAGAACAGGTAGGCATCCTGAAGTACAATGCCGAGTTGCCGACGGAGTTGATCCTTCTCCAGTTCCGAGATGTCACATCCATCAATGGTAATCCGTCCGCCTGTAATCTCGTAGAAACGGGGTAACAGATTGATAATGGTCGTTTTACCTGCGCCAGTGGGGCCAACAAGTGCAATCATCTCGCCAGGTTTTGCAGTAAAACTGACCTTCTTCAGAATGTCTCGTTCCGCACTGTACCCGAAGGACACATCCTCAAATACAACTTTACCTTGAATCTGATCCAGTTGTTTCTTCTGTTCCTCCACATATTCGCCAGGCGTATCCATGATGTGAAACACACGTTCAGCACCCGCAATGGCAGCCTGAATCAGATTGTACTGATTGGCCAGATCGCTCAGCGGTCGCTCAATCTGGCGGGAGTATGCGAGAAAACTGACAATTAGTCCGATGGACGTCAGATCATGATAAGCCATCCATCCACCTACAGAAGCCAGTATGGCAAAACCGATATTGTTCATCACGTTCATCGTAGGCCCAACCAAACCCGAAACCGTCTGGGCCTGGGTGCTGGATGTACGAAGTTTCTCGTTCAGGTTCTGAAAATGTTGATGTGCCTGATCCTGACGGTTATAAGCCGCTACGACTTTCTGTCCAGCAATGGTTTCCTGAGCATACCCATTCAGTTCACCGAGCAATTTTTGCTGGGCGGTGAAATGTTTGCGTGTTCTTGACGCGATCAGACGAGTGGCGATGGTAATTAAGGGTACCGTCACCAGACTGAGCAGGGTAAGCCGAACATCAAGTGCGAACATGATCGACAAAGAGCCAACGAGCAGGATGGCACTGGACATCAACTGGGTTACGCTTTGATTCAGCGTTGTAGATACATTGTCAATATCATTGGTGGCCCGGCTCATCAGATCCCCGCTTTGATTTTTATCAAAAAAGCTGACAGGCAGCTCTTGCAGTCGGGAGAACAACGCATGACGCAGATCTTTAACGGTCAGTTGGGACACACCAATCATGACATAGGATTGAGCCCACATCAGGAGTGAGCCAAGGACATAAACACTCAGCAAGAGGAGACATTCTTTCAGCAAACCCGCTGTTACTTTGGGAACGATATGTTCATTAACGGCACGGCCGAGAAGGTAAGGTCCCGCCAGATTGAGCAGTGTTCCGAGAGCGGTCAGCACCAATGCAGCAATGACTCCTTTGCGGTGACGTCCCATGTATGACCATACCCGGATTAAGGCGTGGCGGGCATTTTTGGCTCTGACTTTGGGAACAGGTCCTCTGCCCGCAGGTCCGGATCTTCCGATGGGAGGCACGACCGTTTGTTGTATGGAGGAAGAGGCAGGTTTAGCCAAATTGAACATCCTCCTTCCGTTGCTGCGAATAATAGATCGATTGGTAGTGTGATGAATGAGTCATAAGGTCATCATGTGTGCCCCTGGCAACGATCTGTCCTTCATCAATAACATATATACAGTCTGCATCCTTCACGGAGGGGATCCGCTGTGCAATCAAGAAGGTGGTGCTGTCTTTCATTAGGGACTGCAATGCTTTCTGAATACTTGCTTCTGTGCGCAGATCCACAGCACTGGTGCTATCATCCAGAATCAGCACTTCCGGTCGCATGAGCAGGGCACGTGCAATGGATATACGTTGTTTCTGCCCACCGGACAGATTGACTCCGCGCTGACCCAGTTCCGTGTCATACCCGTCTTTCAGTTTCATAATAAAATCATCCGCAGCTGCAGCTTGTGCCGCAGCTCGCAATTCAGCATCTGTTGCACCGGGCCGGCCGAAGCAAATGTTATCCCGGATGCTGCCGCTGAACAGAATGGATTCCTGGAGCACAATGGACACACGGCTACGAAGATCCTGAAGATCCCAGTTGCGTACGTTCACTCCATTCACGAGCACTTCACCCTGCGAAGCATCATACAGACGGGGAATCAGCTGCACCAGCGATGTTTTGCCTGAACCTGTGGAACCGATCAGGGCCACTTTCTCACCCGGGCGCGCGATCAGGTTAATGCCAGAGAGTGCATGGTCTCCGTCATAACGGAAAGACACGTCCCTGAACTCTACTTGACCAGCTGTGCGCGACACGACAGGAGATGGTTGGGATGATCTCTGGTGGTCACGGGTAGACGGAAGTGACTGTACAATCCTGGAGTTATCGCTTCCTGATTGAATATCCGGCTGTGTATGTAACACCTCGTTGATCCGGGCGGCAGATACCTTGGCTCGGGAGAAACTCATCATCATCATGCCGATCGACGTGAGGGATGAGAGTACAACCGTGACATAGTTGATAAAAGCAATCAGATCTCCGGCAGCAATATCGCCTCCAACTACCTGGAAACCTCCGAACCACAGCACCGCTACAATGGTAGCGTTCAGCATCAAGCTGAGCACGGGTGCATTCAGCGTGACTATACGCCAGGCTTTGAGGGCGGTTGAAGTATAATCTTCGTTGGATTGCTTGAACCGCTTTTTCTCCAGACGTGCACGTGCAAACGCCTTGACGACACGGATGCCGGCAAGATTCTCCTGGAGCACGGCGTTGACCTGATCAAGCTTGCTCTGAACACTGGCGAACAGCGGATAGGAAGCTTTTATCAGAATAAATAAAATAATAAACAGTACCGGCACAGTGGCAATAAGAATCAAAGCCAGCTTCACACTAATCGTAAATGCCATGATGATACTACCGATGATCAGCATCGGCGAACGGATGAACATCCGCAGCAGCATCTGTACAAAAGTTTGCATCTGTGTAATATCACTGGTCAGACGAGTAATCAGAGATCCTTCCTGAAACGTATCCAGATTACGGAAGGAGAAGGTCTGAATATGATCAAACAGTTCCTGACGCAGGTCCGTGCCGTATCCTACGGCAGCTTTGCTTGAATAGAGTGTGCAGCCTGCGCCGCCAACCCAGCCGATTAACGCAACAAGTAACATGATCAGACCTGTAGTTACGATATGGGACAGATTTCCTGCAAGTACACCATCATCCACGATGCTGGACATCAGCTTGGGCTGGAGCAGATCCATGGTTACCTCAAGTACCATGAGTAGCGGGGCGATGATCGCCGCTGACTTATACGGTGTCAAGAATCGTTTTAACGTCCACAATAGGAAATCACCTCGGTTTTAATTGCATAAGTAAATCAATTTCATCAATCTTTAGTTGCTTCAAGCCAGTTGTTATTAGCGATATCGAGAGTTTGCATCACCTCAGGATTCACGCAGGTTTTGGAGCATACGCTGTGCAAGTGCAGACATGATCTCGGATTCTTCCGGCGTAAAATCTTTCTGAGCCTGCTGTTCCAACTCCTGAATCACGATCCTCAATTCTTGCAGCGCGGAGCGTCCCTGATCCGTCAGGTATACCCGCAGACTGCGCAGATCCTTCGGGTCTGCTTCACGTCTCACATAACCGGATGTTTCCATGCGCTTGAGCATGACGGTTACCGTTGCGGGGCTGCGCTGAAGTTGTTCGGCCAGTTTTTTCTGGGATTGGCCATCCTCCCGTTCAAGCTGGAACAACAAAGGTGGCTGCCCCGGGTATAACTCGGGGTGGTTCACAAGTTTCTCATGAACCTTGTAACGTTTGAGTTTCACAAGTTCGGATAGCTGTCCCATTAACCGATCATTGTGGACTGGGTTCATATCATCCGCTCCATTTCTACCTTCATTTCATCTTCTCGGTACTGAAAACTAGACATTTTTGAACACATCATTTAGTTAGTCGACTAACTAAATTTTAAGTTTGATTTGACATATCGTCAAGTGAATATAGATCATATATTTGGATTGGAAATATTGACCTGAGATAAAACGATGTGATAAATTGATATTATCTAATTGTTAATAACAAAATGTTAATAACAGAATGGGGTTTATATCGTATGACTAAGGAAGGTTCCTCTGGAGGAAATACTCTCGATTACCAGGAGCATCAGGATCAGGCTTATATTAGTGAAGAACAGTTTTTGGACAGCTATGATGCTGGCGATTATGAACGTCCTTCCGTCACCGTGGACATGTTGGTATTTACGATCCGCAGTGAAGCTCAGGAGAATTATCGCAAACTCGCGGAACCCGAACTCCAGTTGCTGCTGATTCGTCGAGGCGGCCATCCCTATCTGGGACAGTGGGCGTTACCGGGCGGATTTGTCTCCATGCAGGAATCACTGGAAGATGCTGCTCGGCGGGAATTGTTGACAGAGACGGGGCTGGATGATATTTATCTGGAGCAACTGTACACCTGGGGAGATGTGGAGCGAGACCCACGTACACGGGTTATCAGCTGTTCCTATATGGCACTGGTCGATAGTAGCGAGCTGGAGCTTCAGGCCGGTGATGATGCCAGTGAGGCCAGTTGGTTTCGGGTGGAGCAGCGTCTTCTGGAAGAGAAGCGCCATATCCATGAGCGTGGACGTGTGACAGAACGCAGGCTGCAGTTGATTTTGACCAATGGAACAGAAGAGTTGTCGGCCATTGTTGAGACGAAAGAAACGATAGAAGGAAAAGTACGGAGCCATCATGTGACGTTGGGTGAGGTTCAGGGGATTGCATTTGATCATGCCAAAATCATTCATTATGCACTTGAGCGTCTGCGATCCAAGATCGAGTATACGGATATTGCATTCAATCTGATGCCAGAGACGTTCACATTGACTGCACTTCAGAAAGTACATGAGATCATCAGTGGAAAAAAACTGCTGGCTGCTGCTTTCCGGCGCAAAATCGCCGATTGGGTCATTGAGACGGGAGAATATGCGAGCAGTGCCGGTCATCGACCATCACGTTTATACAGATTGAATCCAGAGAGGCATACACCATAGAAACGGTAGGAACCAATGAACTCGTACGAAGTGATTCAGGCCAGAGGCCCGGATCGTTGTATACATGAGGAGCAAGTAAAGAGGGGATATGGATGGAAAAGTTTACGTTTTTCTGGCGGACAGCATCGCCGTTCTCACAGTGGCACCCGGCGGACTTTACCGTGAACGGGGTTCACTACACGAGTGCGGAGCAATACATGATGCACCAGAAAGCACTGCTATTTGGGGATCAGACCATGGCAGACAAGATTCTGAAGGCAAGCTCTGCTTCGGTACAAAAAAAGCTGGGCAGACAGGTTACGGGCTTTGACCGGGCTTTATGGGAAGCTGAGTGCCAGCGCATCGTTTACGAGGGCAATTTGGCCAAATTCACACAAAACGAAGAACTGCTAACCGCGCTGCGTGCCACTCGTGGAACGACCCTTGTGGAAGCAAGCCCGGATGATCGCATCTGGGGTGTGGGACTGGCGGAGGAAGACCCGCGCATTCGCAATCGAAGAACATGGCGGGGAACCAATTGGCTGGGTGAGATTCTGACCCGTCTAAGAGAAGATATAGGAAGTGATTCAGATGAGTGATTCTAGTAGATCAAGGGGTAATGGTGGCTCCAATTCACGTTCCAAGCGGGCTAATATCGCACAGCAGACGTTGGCTATTTTGGATGAAGGGCATTACGTAAATGGGTATGATCGCAAGGTTGGGATCGGTACCGATGTGCAGCAAGCCGTCCGAAATTCGGTCTTATACCGTCCAGCAGCATTGTCCGCGCTCAGAGAAAAACGTCGTACAGAAGCTCACGTTGGAATTCAACCCGCTGCCCCATCATCTGAAGTTGAAGCTGCATTGGGTCGCATTGAAGTTACTGGCGAGACTACACTTGGAGCCGCTTCACGTTTGGCAATAGCTGAAGGAAGAGAAGATGTGGTCTGTCTAAACTTTGCATCAGCGAAAAATCCGGGCGGCGGTTTCCTTGGCGGAAGTCAGGCACAGGAAGAGAGTCTGGCCCGAGCGACAGGACTATACCCGTGCATCGCCCAGATGGATGAAATGTACGAGTACAATCGCAAACAGCGATCGGGTCTCTATTCGGATTATATGATCTATTCACCGGATGTTCCGGTGATCCGTGATGATGAAGACAGGCTGCTGGATAAATATTATGTATGCTCATTCATTACTGCGCCGGCGGTGAATGCGGGTGTGGTGAAAGAGCGTGGAGAAGCGGATGATTTACAGATTGAATCGGTGATGAAGGAACGCATCCGTTATATTCTGGACGTGGCTGTTGCGAATGGTCACCGCACGATTGTTCTGGGTGCGTACGGTTGCGGCGTATTTCGTAATGAACCAGCAGTAGTGGCGAAGTATTTTCATGATGTGTTAGTGGGAGAGGCTTATAAGGACGCCTTTGAACGCATTGTATTTGCCGTATATGATCGATCAGCAGGTCAGAGAACATTAAAGGCATTTCAACGTATTTTGGCAGAGGTCTAATAAATAAAATAAGGATCTGTGTAAATAGGATAAAGGAGAGAGATGACATGCAATTTCATGAGAGACAGCAGGATTTATTTGATCTGGGAGATGATTACTCGCTTGCGCATTGCATATCAGCCGATGCAAGGATGGGCAAGGGCATTGCGGTACAGTTCCGCGAGCGATTCGGTTTGGAGAATCTACAAGAACAGGCCAAACAAGAGCCGCTTGAGATTGGACGATGTTATCCGGTAGGACGGACGCTCAATCTGGTCACCAAAGCAAAGTTCTCCAATAAGCCGACGTACCAATCGTTGACGAATGCGGTAGAATCCATGCGGGACGTATGTGTGATGGAAGGGATTACGAAACTGGCGATGCCCCGGATCGGATGCGGGTTGGACAGACTGAAATGGGAGAAGGTCAGCCCAATTATTCAGGAAGCTTTTGCCGATACGGATGTTGAGATTATTGTCTGTACAGTGTGAGCGCGCTTGGTGGAAAAGGGTAGATCGCAGCCTGCTGACAGATTCAAAACAAAAAACCTCAGCTTTGACCGGAATAGAGCGTCAGTATGATTCATACCAACGTTGTTCCGATTTCAAAGTGAGGTTTTTTTTTGTTATTTTTTGGAGAACATTTCTTTGGCTTCATCCATGGCCATTTTATTACCAATCGATGAGTAATCGAGCCAAGGTTGTGCCCCAATCGGGTAGACATGACCGGCTTTGACTGCTTTCAGACCTTGCCAGATCGGATTGTTTTGCAGCTCCTTGAACATGGTTTGGGCTTCATCATCCGAATTCACTACCACAAAGATTGCATCTGCATCATAGTCCGGCAAGATTTCACGGGAGACGACCTGGTACGGTTTCGTTGAATCGATATCTGTGATGCCTTTGGCAGGCGTCAGACCGAGATCCTCATACAAAATGGGACCCATGGGACGGCGTGTACTGAATACACGCAACTCTTTGGCAGTAACACGAATCGCCATTACGGTACCATCACCAATCGTGTCATGAATCAGAGATTTCACTTCTTCCGTTTCGGTCGCGTAGTCCTGAATGTACTGCTCGGCTTCCTTCTCGCGATTCACGAGTTTGCCAATGTCTTTCAGATGATCACGCCATGTACCGTCATCCAGGTTGAAGACATGCACCGGAGCAATTTTTTCGAACTTGGCAATATCATCACCCGAGAATTCTTCGTCCAGATAGATTACATCGGGTTTCAGAGCAAGCAAAGCTTCCATATCCGGATCTTTAACCGGACCAAGTGGCGTTGTATTTTGAAGTTGATCAGCAACGTGAGACAGGAAGCCTTTGGCTTCACCACCGATAACAGAACCAACTGGCGTAATCCCGAGTGATAGCAGATCATTGGTCAGATGGATCGACATGGAGGCAATACGTGGTTCCCCTGAACCTGCACTGTTGTCCTGATTGTTGGTTGAAGTATCCGTGGATGAACCACCAGAAGCAGATGACGAGTTATTGGCCGTTCCACAGGCAGCGAGCACAAGCACCAGACAGATACTCATGACAAGCATAAGGTTTTTCTTTAACATGGGTAGTCACATTCTCCTTGAACATCTCTGGGATGTAATTATTGTTTTTGTAAAAAAAAGATCACTTGCTTCGTACTAACAGGTACAAAAAGTAAGGTGCGCCAATCGCGGCAACCACTACACCTGCCGGAATGGCGTTAGGCTGAAAGATCGTTCGCCCGATCGTATCAGCGCTCACCAGAATAACCATCCCAATGAGTCCGGCAGCAGGGATCAGATGCCGATGCATCGGACCGACAAGTCTGCGCGCCAGATGTGGTGCGGCCAGACCGATAAAGCCAATCCCCCCGGCCATCGATACACTGACGGCAGACAAGGCTACGGCACAGAGCAACAAAATAATACGCTGGGATCGAACAGGCGTCCCAATGCTGGTTGCGGCAGCATCTCCAAGGTTGAAGGCATCGAGCGTTTTGGATCGACTCCAAATGTACGAGATACATAGCACCACCCAGGGAAGCAACGCTTGCACATGAATCCAATCCCGGCCCCAGACGCTACCTGCCAACCAGCGGGCGGCAAAGGAATAGGTGTCTTCATCCAAACGCAGGGATAAGTAGAGGGTCAACGCATGGAACCCGGCCGCTACCGCGATTCCCACCAGAATCAGCTTAATGGGAGATACGCCGTTATGGCGATCATAAGATAACAGCATGATGATCAGGGCGGCGGCAACACTGCCTGCAAAAGCGAACAACGGAATCAGCAAGGCTACAGAGCCATCCATTGTAAAGGAGAGACTAACAAACACCATTAGTCCAAACGCTGCCCCTGCATGTAATCCCAGAATGCCCGGGTCCGCCAGCGGATTGCGGGTAATCCCTTGCAAGGCTGCCCCGGCAATACCAAGTCCCGCTCCGGCCAGTACAGTGACCAGGATGCGAGGCAGTCGGTAATCAAACAGTACAATCTGATCATCCGAACTGCCATGACCAAGCAAGGTCTGTAACACAGCTACTGGGGAGAGGCGAATGGTTCCCGTGTTCAGGCTGATCACAATAACGGCAATGGCGATGCAGAGCAGTGTGATGCTGACGACTAACGAACGTTTACCTCGTGATCGTGAAGGTGTATTGAAATTCATCGCTACAAGGCCCTCCTTTCTTTACGGGCCAGATAGAGGAAGAACGGTACACCAACAAAGGCGACCATAATGCCTACTGCGAGTTCTTCCGGCGGGTTCACGATGCGTGAGCCCAGATCGGCGAGCACCAGTAATATCGCACCAAGCAGAGAAGACATCGGAATGATGAGTCGATAATCCACACCCACCAGTTTGCGTGAGATATGGGGGATGACGAGTCCAACAAATCCAATTGAGCCTACTGCCGACACGGACACACCAGCCAGCACAACAACTGCTGCGAGGGCGAGAAACCTCGTCCAGCGCAGGTTGATCCCGAGATTAATCGCGACTTCTTCTCCGAGTGACATAAGGGATACACGCCGGGCGAGTGGCATAATCAGGACGAGTGTTGCGAGCAGCACGGGAAGAATCAGCTTGAGATGCCGCCATTCAATTCCGCCAAAACCTCCTGCATACCAGAAGGCCAGATCCTGACTCAGGTCAAAATAAATGGCAACGCCTGTGCTGAGCGAGGTTAACATGGCTGCAATAACGGCCCCTGCGACCGTCAGTCTGATGGAATTCAGACCACCCGGTGCTGCCATTCCAAGCAGGAAGATAAGCAGTGTGCCCAAGACAGCCCCCACGAATGATAAAACCATGATCCAGCCATAGGGCAGTCCGGGCCAAAAGGCGAAGCTCAGTGCTACCACAAAAGTGGCTCCGGCATTGATGCCCAGAATGCCCGTGTCTGCCAGCGGATTACGTGTAATGCCTTGCATTAAAGCTCCTGCAACAGCAAAGGCAGCGCCGATGATAACCGCTGCAAGCACACGAGGCAGCCGCAGTTCATGAATAATCTGATGTGGTGTCAAAGCCGGGTTGTACTGAAATATGGCAGCCCATACGGTTTCCAGCGTTAGCCCTTTGGCACCTAACGAGATGGCGACAAACATACTTAGCAGCAGTATGGCTATGGCAGACAAAAACGTCAGCCCAACGGTCACCGCAGATTTTTTTGAATTAGATGGACGATGTGGCAGTCCCGGATGTTGAATACGGGTCACTCCTTTGGTACCAACAACGTATTTCATTGTTATTGATTATCATTATCAATTAGTCATCATTATAGAATCTTAATTCAGGCCCGTACATGGCATAAATTAAGATTCTGGAGATGGACATTTTTTAGATTACAAAAGTGAAGGTTTGTTCGTCAACATAGAGAGCGCTTCATCGAGCTGGATGTTGATGGAATATGGAGCATATACGACCCATGAGTTCCAGTCGATGAGATGCACACGTCCGTTTTTTACCGCGGGATGGCTGTTCCATAGTGGATTCGAAGCCATCTCTTTCCATAGTGTTGCCTTTTCATGCATAGAATTAATCGCCAGTACCAGCACATCTGCCTCCAAACCATCCCACTCTCCTGGTGTGAAGGGCAACCAGTTGAATCCGACGCCGGGAGGTTTGCCAGCCAGTTCGGTCTGAATGCGCTGAGGAACGGCCAATTGCAGACTGCGGTAAAAGACATGTCCGAAGTTGCGATGGCTGTACATCCGTGGGCCTTTAGGCGTTAACGTGCCAACGGCAACGGTAATATCTCCGACGATTTCCTTCATTTTTTTGCGTGCACGCTCCGCTTTGCGCTCATGTCGATCCAGCCAATCTGTCGCGGCTTGGGTACGATCCACAATGGATGCGATCTGATGCAGATGACCGAAGACGTCTGTCTGGTTCCAGGGAATGGTGATGATAGGGGCGACATCGCCAATATGCTCCATGGCTTTTGCAGTGGCATTGTCCTTGGTCAGAATCAAATCAGGATTCACATTGAGGAATGCCTGACGTCCTTGTTCCCACGGTTCGTAAGCATGGAAGGGCAGTGCCAGCGATTTGGGCAGATGAGGCAGGTGCCCCTGGATCTGAGCTGCGCATGGTGTGACGCCAAGTGTCATCAGATGGTCCGTGTATGGGTAGGAGAGCGACACGATGTTCCGGTGGACCTGCTTCGCATAGGAAGTTGGCGCATAACCAGCATGGTTCCGGAAACGTCGGCTGAAATAGAATTCGTCACGGTAACCCACTTCACGAGCCACATCACGGATACGCAGATCGGAAGTGAGCAGCAATTCCTTGGCCCGGTTCATACGCAGATGAGTGATGTATTCAATGGGATTCTTCTGCATGCGGCTCTTGAATAGCTGTGAGTAATAGGACGGATGCATGTCGGCCAGTTCAGCCAGCTTTTCCAGCTTGATCTCATGCATATAGTTTTCACGCATATATTGCAGGGTGGACCTGAGCCACTGTTCTGGTTCATCCTGCCCAGCCGCTGCGTCCGTCTGATCTTCTTGTTGTTGGGGCCAGAGCATATGTAACAGTTCCGTCAGGAAGAGCTGCGCCTTCAAGTCTTTTTGTGCATTTTCGTTGTTAAGGTGTGTAAGCTGCACGGCAATGCGCTGTATACCGTAAAATGGGCCCTGAATCCAGCCTGTAACCGGTGAACTGAGTTCACGTTCGTAGATGCGTCTGGCTTTGGTTTTCTCCGTAGCCCGATATAGATCGAAGTGAATGATATATAGTTCAATATCATGTTCTTCATCTCCGATCAGTTCAATTGAAGCGTCGGGTGTGCACAGACAAGCTGATTTGCGAACCACGTGGGATTCGGTCCCATTCATGATCAGTTGGCCTGTGAATTTGTGCATGTATATAAAGGTATGATGAGCAAGTTCAGTAGTGGACCAGCGCCATTTTCCATGGGTTATTATATGTTCTGCCTGACGAAGTTCGATCAGGGTATCATTCAGGAATGCATCCAGATCTGCCCGGTTTGAGGGTTCCTTTTCTGAACGGGGATTTGTCTGCTGATGCAACAGGTATGGATTGATGCCGCTGTGGGCCGTACCAGGGATGGTAGTCATGGTGCTTGTGACCTCCTCTCTTTTGAAAAGTTATTAGGTAATCATTGAACAGTTATTTAGGTCATGATTGAAGCGGGAACGTACGATATTTTGGCGGACCTGAACGTCTTTGTTGAACATCCATTGATCGCGTGGCATGAGGCAAGAATTGTATGGATTGAATAGGGGCATATACCCGGATCATGCCGTGTGGACACATGTGCAGATTCTGGATCGCGCTTAGTGATAACTATACCAAGAGCTTACCGTCAGCTCGGAGTGCTGGATTATAATAATTGGTTGCCTTGTCTGTCAGGGCCCGTTGGCAGTATAGTTGATATTTTTATATACCTGTAAGACAGGGATAGGATGTTGTTAATCAGGTATGATGGTTGATTTAACCGGATTATTGTGAGTTACAACCATGCCACGGGACAAGACCTTTTGGCTCCTAGTCTGCTGATAATCTTAGCAAATCTACTGAAGAATTGAAATGTACACAGATATGTTCGAGGTGCAGATGAGATGGAAGTCTAATGAACGTAAATAAAAGTAAATAATCGAAACCGTTTTCTGACGTAGGCGTTTCTTTTTGGTAAAATAAAGGGGATAACCTGTTGGCCTGATCTGAATCATGAACCTTTTCAACACCATTTGCAGTTAGGGAGGCTTTAAAATGACCGAAGTAGCGGGACGGGACAAAGTACGTTGGGGCATTATGGGCACGGGATGGATTGCATCCCAGTTTGCAAGGGATCTGGAGCATGCCGGGAACGCAGTGAAAGCAGCGGTAGGTTCACGGACAGCCGGTAGCGCGGAGAAGTTTGCAGCTGAATATGGTTTTGCACGCGCTTACGGTTCTTATGATGAGATGCTTCAAGATCCTGAGGTAGATATTATCTATGTGGCAACACCTCATCCTGTGCATAAGGAGAATGTCATGGCTTGCCTCGAGGCAGGTAAGGCGGTGCTCTGTGAAAAGCCGTTTACGATGAATGCGCGTCAACTGGAGCAACTGGTGGAGACGGCACGGGAGCGCAATCTTTTCCTGATGGAAGGGATGTGGACACGCTTTTTGCCGCCGATTGCTCAAGCTAGAGCATGGATCGCAGAAGGTCGAATTGGTGAAGTGCGTTTGCTTCAGGCAGACTTTGGATTCCGTGCCGGTTGGGAGCCGGAAGGAAGGTTGCTTAATCCGGATCTGGGCGGAGGAGCTTTGCTTGATGCAGGGGTGTACCCGATCTCCTTTGCTTCGATGATCTTTGGCGAACAGCCCCAGCATGTATGGAGTACGGCCAATATTGGTGAGACGGGTGTGGATGAGCAGTTTTCCGTGTTGTTGTCCTATTCCGAGGGACGCTCTGCTTCATTGAGTGCTGCCATTCGTCTGAACCTCAGCAATGAAGCGGTCATATACGGTACGGAGGGCAAGATTCGTCTGCCTTTGTTCCTCGCGGGCAAAGAAGCTTATCTGCATGTGAACGGTCAGGACGAACCGGAGAAATTCACGGATGATCGAACATGTATTGGTTATGCTTTTGAGGCAGAAGAAGCCGGACGCTGTATCCTCGAAGGTCGGACGGAGAGCAATACGATTAAACTGGACGAATCCCTGGAAATTATGAAATTGATGGACACGATACGGGGGCAGTGGGGATTGCGTTACAAATCAGAGTAAATAGACAGGAGCTGACGTGTAATGGTGAAGATTCTGATATCCGGGTTTGAACGTTTTGGCGGGGACACAGTGAATCCGACGGGAGCGTTAATGGAAGCTCTTGCGAACGAGGTGGTGGAGGGGGCTGAGCTAAAAACAGTACTGTTGCCCGTGCACTTCGATGAATGTGCAGACCTGCTCATCGCAGAGATGGAAGCCTATCGGCCGGATGTTGTTATCGCCTGTGGGCTGGCCAAGGGTAGAACATGCATCACACCGGAGCGGATTGCCGTGAATGTCAAAGACATTCCGCCTGGCTCCTACGCGGATAATCAGGGGCAACGTCCCGTGGACGAGCCCATTGTAGACGGCAGCCCAGATGGTTTGTTCTCCACGTTGCCGATCCGAGCCATGGTGAATGACATGTCAGCAGCAGGCATTCCCGCAGCCGTCTCTAATACAGCAGGCACATATATCTGCAACAACACGATGTACCGGTTGCTCGATCACATTCGAGTAGGGCAACTTCCGATCCGTGCCGGATTTGTACACTTTCCGGCCTCGACAGAGATGGCTGTGTTGCAGCCTTCCGTCCCTTCGCTACCTATACCCGTGATGCTGGATGCGCTGCGGATCATGATTCGCACCATTGTGGCTGAATCGTAGGGAAGGTTTGCTATCGTTCGGTTGCGGTTGCAGCAGATCGTAGGCGATGGTTGGATTTGTATCGTAGACCGCAATTGTGAATGGGAGAGCAGTGGGCTGGGATAATGGAGTACAGTAGGGTTCAAGATGACGTGGAGAGCTTGGAGTTGCATGGGGTTCTTTCTGCTTTGATCTTGGGTTGAGTAGAGTGATAGATATGAAGTTGAACATGAAGTAGAATAAAAAGTTGAAATAAGAAGTTGAATATAGAATTGTATATAAAGTCAAAAAAAAAGAGTTGTCCCATCGTCATGAATCTGACGTTAGGGGACAGCTCTTTCTGCTTCTATGTCGAGATCGTGTGTCGCTCAAGTCTAACGAACCCAGCGCACGCTATTCGCTTGAAATTTGCACATACCCATTTCTAACGAATCGTAGAAGCGTTATTGAATGAAAATAAGCGAAATTTCAGTGATATGACCCATTTCTAGATGAATAGAGTGTCTGAGATTCGTTAGAATTCTCAACGCATGATATTAGGCTAAATAGGGTGCGTAGGGTTCGTTAGATTTAGAGCGTACAGATTATAGCCAGCATAATAGCTAAAGAAATAGCTAAAGAAATAGCTGAAAAAAATCTAATATTAGATCCGCAACAGATCAAGATCGAACTCAGGAACGAGTCCTTCTTTCATGGCACGTCCAAGTAGTGCAGTAATCGCACCATATCCATCATCGCCCAGATTAGCGCTGAATTCGTTAACATACAGTCCGATATGCTGTGCAGCCACGTCAGGATCCATTTCTTGAGCATGTTCCATCACGTATGCTCTCGACTCATCCGGGTGCGCCCATGCATATTCAACGGAGGCGCGTGCCCATCCGGCGAGGGCGTGAGCATCCATGTCGCGACGTGCAATGATTGCTCCGAGCGGAATCGGAAGACCAGTATCGCTTTCCCACCAGTTACCAAGATCCGTCATCAGTTTGAGATCATAGTTCTGGTACGTGAAGCGTGCTTCATGGATGACAAGTCCGGCATCAATCTTGCCGTCCCGCACAGCAGGCATGATCTGGTCAAATGGCATGACCACAATCTCACCTACGCCGCCAGGAACATTTTGCGCTGCCCATAGACGGAACAACAAATATGCTGTTGAGCGTTCGCTCGGCACAGCAACTCGTCGTCCAGACAGATAGGCTGGATCGGTCGTACCGTTTGCGGTCAGAACCAGCGGACCGCATCCTCTGCCGAGTGCACCTCCAGCTGGAAGCAGAGCGTAGTCAGATAACACGTATGGCAGTGCTGCATAAGATATTTTCATCACTTCAGGTGTGTCGGGTCCATCCGGATTTGCCGCCAGACCATTGGTAATATCAATATCAGCATACCGGACATCCAGTCCAGGTGCGCCCGGAATCAGCCCGTGCACCCACGCGTGAAAGATAAATGTATCATTTGGACAAGGGGAAAATGCAATTTTCATGATGTAATAACCTCCCGTAAAATGGAACTTGCAGCCTGGAGCGCATCGAGGGCATCCTTGATGCGCCAAGCGTCGCGGTCGCGTGGACCGACCGCGTTGGATATGGCCCGGAGTTCGAGTGCTGGCACGCCGAACTGCTGGGCAGCGGTTGCCACGCCGAAGCCTTCCATGCCTTCGGCGGCGGCATCCGGCACGCGGCGCAATAGCTCCGCGGCCGTCTCCGCTGTTCCGGTCGCCGTGGACACGGTGACCGCAGTGCCTCCGCTGACAGCGAGCCCGGCCCGCTGCAGCTCATGGCGCAGGCGAGCGGCAAGCTCCGCGTCCGCCGCCACAATGGACGAGCCGAATCCGAGCTCGTCCACACTAAGGAAGCCGTCTGGCGTCTGCGAGCCCAGATCGGCAGCAACCATGGCGTCGGCTACCACGAGGGAGCCGACGTCCGCCCGGCCGGGGAACCCGCCGCCGATGCCGGCACTGATCACCAGCCTGTAGGCTGGTGAATATCCGGCCCCGGCAAGGGGCCCCGGCCCATCGGATGTGGCAGATGTCTGTGCCACATCCGATGGGCTTGGCGCGGTGGAACCGTGCGCCAACGCACTTGTGCTCGCAGCCGCTACGGCATATGCCAATGTAGCGGCTGTTCCAGCTGCGGCCGAGGCTGGGCCAACGCCCGCAGCAATGACGTCAAAACGTTCCGCGGCCGTGTCGCCCAAGCCGCGGAGAACTGCATCTTTTTCCGCATCCACCGCAGTGACAATTAACACACGTTGTGATGAATTTGTTTGGACCGACCGGATATCTGAAGTGATCATCTCCCCAGTTATTTCCCCCGGGTGTCCATTAGCTTCGAGTGATGCGTTCGGTTTATTACTTTGCTGTTCATCCTGTTTATGTTCATTCATCTCGAATTCTCCTTGTGAGGTATTAAGGTTGTAACAGATGCTTTGGAGGTAGCTTCCTACAGAATGTTTCAGCTACACTTCTTCGGCTGTATTCCTGCTTTGAATATTTATTCTCTGATTATTTATTTCTCTGTGAATGTATAGTTCAACTTGTATCCGTTAAATACGATCATATATTTGTCCACTACAAAAGAACATTTATCTCAATTTTGTCTTTCAAAGAGTGGACACTTTTTCTAAAAAGGTACTATATCTCTCCAAATAAATGAAACACTACATATAGAAGTTGTTTGATTAAAGAAATGTTAACAATCTATATGCAGAATATTAATTTCAGCTTGATTACACATGTCCGTGTCCACCCTTTGAAAGACATATCTGCAATATGTATGCGCAGGGCGGACAACACGAGTTGGCACCTCATACGAACAGACAAATATCAATCTTCAAATTTCATACCAACAAACCCAATGAATAACAAGCGAAGTCTACACTCAACCACTGCATAGTAGCTCATTCATACCAACCCCGAATTTAAAGCAAGTGCATCGTTTTGCTAACTCTAATATAGCTGCTTGCTGAACAGCCAACCACCGTGCAGACAATGAATCTACCAAGCAACACAACATATAGCGCATGACAGACCTAACAATCAATCAGGTTAAACGTGCACAAAATAGTAATCAAGATACAGTGATTATTGAACAATAGTTCATCTCCATCATAACGGAAGGGGAAAGACCTGAACAACCTTTGTAATGTAATTCTGTCAAAAGCGTCAAGCAAAGGTCTCGGGTAGGCGTATCACATCAAATAACCATAACGCTTCAAGTAGACGTATCACTTCAGTAAGCCTATCTCACCTGACCTCATATGAATGCCACTCTAATTATACCCCGTACTAATCCGAGACGAACTTGCTCCCAAATATTTTGATATGTCAAATAAACCATATGTTATCTCTTTTAACGTACTCCGAATAAAACAGGAAGTCAAAGTTAACGGTTGACAATCCGATTAACTGTATTAATAATAGTAGTACAGTTAATACACCTAATACACTTCAGATACAGTCATTTAAACCCATAGGTTATTTCAAACATTTACAGAAAGGAGGTGCGGGATGTTCGAATTAGATGTACGCAGTCGTAAGGCGATCTACGAGCAACTGGTGGACAAAGTCAAAGAAATGATCGTATACGGTATTCTAAAGCCTGACGAGCAGCTTCCTTCCGTTCGTGCGTTATCCACGCAGCTGACTGTGAATCCGAATACGATTCAGAAAGCGTATCGCGAGCTTGAACGTGAAGGTTACATCTATTCTTTGCAGGGAAAAGGAAGCTTCGTATCATCGTCAGTGGAACATCCGAATGAAGCCATGAGAGATGAGATCAGAGAGTCTCTGGTGAAGTTGATTGCAGAAGCTTCGTATTCCGGTATGACCAAAGCGGATATGACGCTTTTGTTTGAGGAAGCGATGGCCCGTATAGAGAAGGAGGAGCCTCATGATTGAGCTGAATCAAGTCGTCAAAGCGTTTGAACAGGAAAAGGCAGTGGATGGCGTAACGATGAACATACATAAGGGATCGATCTATGGTTTGCTCGGTTCCAACGGGGCAGGCAAGACATCGCTGCTCAAAATGATGGCTGGTATTTACCGTCAGGATAGCGGGACTGTTCGTATCGAGGATGCTGAAATTTATGAAAATATGGATCTCAAAGGCCGCACGATCTTTATGGCAGATGCGCCCTACTTTTTCCCACAATCTTCAATAACTCAGATGGCTGCATTTTATCGTTCCGTATATCCACGCTGGAATGAGGAGCGGTTCAAGCAACTGGCCACCGTGTTCAAACTGGATGTAAAACGTAAGCTGCATCGCATGTCCAAAGGCATGCGCCGTCAGGCAGCCGTATGGCTGGGACTTAGCTGCATGCCTGAAGTGCTGCTGATGGATGAGCCGATTGACGGCCTCGACCCGGTCATGCGCCAGCAGATCAAAAACTTGCTCTTCCAGGAAGCAGCTGAGCGTCAGGTAACCATTGTTATCTCGTCGCACAACTTGCGTGAGATTGAAGATCTGTGTGACCATGTGGCGATTATGCACAAAGGCCGAATTATTGTAGAGAAGGATCTCGATGATCTGAAGGCCGATACGCACAAAATCCAGGTTGCTTTCCGACATCCGGACCATGCCAAAGCCATGGATGAACAGATTGATATTTTGCATGAAGAAAAACGGGGAAGTGTATCTCTGTACATTGTCAAAGGCAACCGACAACAGGTAACGGATCAATTCCGTATACATGATCCGTATCTGCTGGATGTACTGCCTCTGACGCTCGAAGAAATCTTTATCTACGAAATGGAGGACGCAGGGTATGATATTCAACCGATTGTTCTGTAACCGGGGCATCCTGATCCAAAATTTCAGACAGCATGGATGGATCGGCATTTTATATCTAATCACGTTGCTGTTCTCGTTACCGTTATATATCGCTACGGAGTACAGGGACGTGCCACAGCAGATTACAAGTCTGTTTCAGGCCAATGGTGAAGTGCAGATTCTGTTCGCCATTACACTACCCGTAGCGGCTGGAATCTTTCTTTTTCGATATATTCAATCCGGTTCACCTTCTGATCTGTTCCATAGTTTGCCTTTACGTCGTAAACATCTGTTAACGGTTAATCTGTTGACTGGATATGCCATGATCCTGCTTCCAATCTGGATTACAACTGCGATTACCGGCTGGGTATGGGCAGTGCTGGACCAACCTGCTTTTCTGTTCGATGGCAGTGCGATCTGGATGTGGGGCTTGAGCATGAGTATTTACTCGTTGTTTATGTTCATGCTAACTGTGGCGGTCGGCATGTGCATTGGTCAATCTGTTTTGCAGGGGCTCACTGTGTACGCGCTACTCTTGTTACCTGTTGTTGTGTGGTTCATTATGTCACTTCATCTCCAGCATTATTTGCTTGGATATCCGTACGATGAATTGGGACGTAATGCGGAAGAAATGTCACTTGTTCTTCGTGTAGCTTCAATCAGTTATTCTCCTGTCACTAATGGAGAGCTTATAATCTATTCGATATTTACAATCCTGTTTATTCCGCTGACTTATGTGCTCTATGCAAAGAGACAGGTTGAGTCCGCTACACAAGCAGTTACATTCACTCTAGTAAAACCTATATTCCGCTTTGGTTTAATGTTTACGCTTGTTCTGATTGGCGGAGCTTACTTCACGATCATTGCTCCAAGAGAATCAGCCGGATGGGGAATCTTCGGATATATTCTTGGTGGAATTGTAGGTTATATCATTGCCGAGATGATTATTCGTAAAACATGGTTGATCTGGAGCAGCAAGTTACTACCCAAGATGATTCTATATGGTATTATCGCTGGTCTGATACTGTACGTACCTATTGCCGATTGGAATGGATACGCTGCCCGAGTGCCTGAACTGAATAAGGTTAAAAGTATCAAGCTTGGCGGGGATCGTTATATCTATAGTAATGGTGTCAATCAGAAGATGGATGACGGTCACCTCTATTCCAATGATTCGGAATACATGGGGGCAGTTATCGCTCTTCATCAAAAAATTGTCGATTCCGATCTTCCTTTATTGAATGATCCGATCAATCCAGGGATGCGTAACGATGAGTATGTATTTATTAACTACAAGCTGGATAACGGCAAGTTGATAAAACGTAAATACTATATTCCAGAAGCTGAATTCCATCAGGAATTGATGGCTCTGAAACAATCCCAGGACTACAAAAGAGTTGCCTTTGAAACGTATAAGCTGGAAGAAGATGCATTAAGTTTTGGCATTCGTTCTTCCACAAGTTCATACCGAAAGGTGTACATCAGCAATCCGGAGCAAGTCCGTGAGTTCAAGGAACTATTGAGACAGGACATTTTGGATCAGACCTACGAAGAACAGCGCTCTCCGTGGCAGTCGTTTGCTTACGCAGAGATGAATCAGGACTCGTCTTCGAAAGATCCAACTCAACCGAGGGAGATGTGGAATTTTGAGATCAAACCTAGCTATGATCGGGTGCTGGCCTGGTTGAAGGAGAACAACTTATACGACCAGTTGCTTGTCCAGGCAGACGAGATTGTCTCCGCACAGTTTGTGAAGCAGGAGATCAACAGTCCGGGTTCGCTTCAGTGGGCGAACCCGGAGCCCGAATATATCGATGGGAGTCTAAGTATCAAGAAGCAGGTCGCAACCCAAAATAAAGAAATCATTAGCGATTTGCTCAAACGTCAACGGTCTGGTTATAAAACAGAGAAAGATACCATCTACCAGATTAAGTTGAATGTGACTCGTGGCGAGAACATCTACATGATGCTGAAAGAAGAAGACCTAACAGAGGCAATGAAAGCTATACTGGTCAATCAATAAGTTGAGTTATATAGGTTGTTAACCATAAGCGGGAAGGGTTCTCCCGTTGATTAAAGGGTTGATATTAGACCAGGAAAACTATATAAATTGAACTAAACTATTTACACAAAACGGAGAGGACAGAAAGGACCTGAAGAAGCGGAGCGTTCGCCTTTATCCCCGGATTTCCCCTTTATAAAAGGAATCAAAAAAATCTGGGGATAACAGCGATCGGAAGGTTGTTCTGTCATCGGAGTGTGGAGTGTAAATATTCTTTAATTCAATTTATATAGACTCGACTTGACCAGATACAGCGAATGGAATATATTAGAAAAAGGGAAGGTTCGAGCGACTCGTTCAATCGAATCTCATATGGAACGGCTTATGAGGGAAGCACCCGTAAGAGCAGGCAAATGCCTGTCTTGCGGGTGCTTTTTTGTCGTTCGCTGATTTCGTTGGCGATTCTGCTACATATTTTAGATGAAAGGGTGTAGAGACGCATGCAAACAGAAGTGTGGAAGGAAACGATAAACGATCAGGAGGCCATGATAGCGATGATATGTGGTTGTTCCCTATTGGAACGATTAAGCTCACATCACTTCATAAACCATCATGGTTTCTTGGAAGGAAAGAAGGGTCGACAGCCTATCGAAGATTTAGCTTTAGAGGACATGGCTTCAATGGAGACAATTGTAGATCCATCTCGTGTTCTGACAGGACATAGCGGTAGTCACGCAGCACGTCAACGTAAAGTCCAACGATCTCATTTGCGATCATTCGCTCATATTTTATTTGGATCACGCCTGCTTATAGGACTTGTGATTTTGTTCGGCGCAGGCATGAGCTATTTTGCTTCTTCAGTCGAGGCGGCGGGCATAGATCTTGGTGTAACCGCGCAGAAAGCCTGGGATTCCGTTTTGAACAAAGCTGATGCCCAAACCAAGTTAACCTTGAAGCAAACGTATGAGAAAGTAGGGAACTGGAAGGCTCAAGAGCAGGCTTGGGAACAAAAAATAAAGACACTTCATGCCGCCAATACCGCGGAATTGGAGCGATTGCGTGTAGTAATAAGACAAACTGATGACGCGAAGATCGCAGCTCTAACTGAAAAGGTAAAACAAACCCAAGCCCGATATGAACCTCTATTCGCCCTCTATAGTTCAGTCAATCGACAGCTGGATGCAGCCAAAGCCATCAAAAATAAGGAATGGAGTGCTGCGATTCGCACGCAGGCGGAGACATTAAAACCCGTTGTGCAGCTTGCCAGAGAAGACATTCGGATCAAGAAAAAGGAACTTGCTGAAGCGCGTAAAGGGAAGAGCGCTGAAATAAAACGTTTACGAGCTATGCTAGCAGGGGCCGACTCGGCGAAAAAACAGATTCAAACGGCGAAAAAACAGGCAACTCTGGCAAAAGAACGATATTCGGGCGCGCTACAACAGTTCAAACAGAATACAAAGCAAGGCCAAGCGTCACGTGTACTCAGCTCATTGAACGCATTGGCTTCTGCAGCAGAGAAGTGGGCAGGTACAAAACAACATATCCACACTTTGGAGCAGAAAGTATCCACTACATATATGAAAGTCAGACAGGAAATCGCCAAGAGATCCAAATAAGAGGAAACCCGGTCCTCTCCGCAACGTACACCACTTTAGATGTAAAGACGCTTCGATGATGATGGAACGAGGTGAAGCTGTTGCAGTCCAAGTTGGAGGCAAAACGTACGGGGGCAAGAGGGTTTAAACGTAAACGGTACTGGATTCCCAGCGTTGTACTCATTTTCATCATAGGTTTTGTTGGAATGGGTGCTCAATTCACACCCAAAATAACGGTATTTTTATTAAAATCATTCATTGAGATTGCTAATCAAGATACGAACAGCAAAGATCGTATAATCTCGGAAGGCGTAACTCGTGTTGCGAATGTGCCCTATGCAGACGAAGGCCGTAATGACAGTACGCTGGATATCTATCATCCTTCCGTAACATCGGAACCTTTGCCGGTCGTGTTGTGGGTTCATGGCGGTGGATGGGTCTTGGGAGACAAAGCGGACATCGCAGAGTATGCCGTACAATTAGCCAAGCAGGGTTACGTTGTCGTTAGTATGAATTATGCGCTCGCACCAGATACGACATATCCCACTCCCGTGATCCAGACGAATCAGGTTTTGACTTACGTGAAGAACCATGTCAGCGAGTATCAGGGTGACCCGGAAAACATATTTCTCGCAGGCAACTCGGCAGGTGCCCAGATTGCAAGTCAGACTGCGGCCGTGGTGACGAATCCATCCCTCGCCAAGCTGATGAATATAACACCATCCGTTCAGCCAGAAGAATTACGTGGGGTTCTTCTATTCTGTGGTCCTTACAATCTGAGCACAGTAGCGGAAACAGGCTTTCCACTCATACGTACATTTCTCTGGTCATATACGGGAGTCAAAACATTTGAAGACTACCCAAGATTAGATGAAATGTCGACCGTTCTACAGACTACCGAAGCGTACCCGCCTGCATTTATTACCTCAGGCAATGATGACCCGTTGACCAGTCAATCGATTGAGCTGGCACAAGTCTTGAAGCGACTTGATGTTGATACGGAAACGTTATTTTTCTCGAACTCCTCAGAGAAGCTGGGACATGATTATCAATTTGATCTGAAGAGTGATGCTGGTCAACAGGCAATACGTTCGGCAGTACGATTTATGCAACAGTATAGTCGATGAGCAGACAAGTCTGTGGTACACTCGAAGCAAATGAGGGCGCAGGAGGAGAAGCATGGCAGACAAAGAAGATTTGACCCGGTTCGGGGTGGCGTTTCCGACACCTCTAATTGAGCAGTTTGACCAGTATATTGAGGAACAGGGATACAAAAACCGATCCGAAGCTTTCCGTGATCTTGTTCGCAAAACATTACTTCAACCTTCCGTACTGCAATCCGATCAGGATGTAGCTGGCACCATTGTGATGGTCTATGATCACCATATCAGTGATCTTCCCATTCGCTTGATGGAGCTCCAACATGAGGCGCATCATGACATCATCTCCAATATGCATGTACACCTGAACCATGACCAATGCCTGGAGGTCATTGCAGTACGGGGAAACCTGGGACGTTTGCGACATCTGCATCAACAGATCCAGGTGCAAAAAGGGGTCTTGTATGCTGAGCTTTCTGTGACTTATGTGGATGAACTCAACAAACTGGCTCATGCTCAGAGTCTAGATCAGGAAGACAATCCGAATCAAAGTCAGGATCACAGTCACAGTGTGAATCAGCATGGTCACAGTCATCATCATAAACATCATCGTTCTGCCGATTAAGATGAAATGAAGTGTGAATTAATTTCTATGAAAATATAGCGAATCTAAAAAACAGACCTTTGGTTAGATGCCAACCGTCTGTTTTTTTGTTGTTTGTTACAATACCTAACTTTATGAAGCGATACAGTTGTCGGTTTATATGAATTTTCAATGATTAGATCGAATATATGAAAATATTTGGATTTTGAAGTTAACTTTATTGACATAAGTTTTGCGTTTTGTGCTACAATTTCCGTAAAAAGTAACACGGAATAAGTGAGTGCAGCACATATTTAGAGGGGGAACGACCAGAATGGACAGATTTACATGGAGATGGGGAAAACGAAGAACAGTTAGAACAGGATTAGGCATCCTGCTTATATGTTCCATTGGATTATCGGGTTGTGCACAGGGATCGGCGCCAACAGCTTCATCAGCAGAGAATGGCCAGTCCGGAACAACCTCAACCAAGGACGAATTGGTGCTGGCTGTTGGTACCGAGCCGGAAGGCGGGTTTGATCCGACAACCGGATGGGGGCAATATGGTTCACCGCTTTTCCAGAGTACTTTGCTGAAGAGAGGCGCCAAGCTTCAACTGGTTAACGATCTGGCTACGGCATACTCCGTTAGTGAAGATGGGTTAACCTGGAAGATTACGCTTCGGGATGATGTGAAGTTCTCTGATGGGGAACCTTTGACGTCTGAAGATGTGAAATTTACGTTTGATACGGCTGCTCAGAGTGGTTCTGTGATTGATTTGACGAATATGGCTGATGTGCAGGCACCTGATGATCAAACGGTCGTATTCACACTGAAGTCGCCGCAGTCAACATTCATCAGCCTGCTGACGACACTCGGCATTGTGCCTGAACACGCCTATGGTGCTGATTATGCAGAGCATCCGGTTGGATCAGGACCGTACAAGCTGGTTCAGTGGGACAAAGGACAACAGGCCATCGTTGAAGCCAATGAAGAGTATTACGGTAACAAGTCTGCATTCCACAAACTCACCTTCCTCTATCTGGATGAAGATGCGGCCTATGCTGCTGCACAGGCAGGTACAGTGGATATCGCTGCGATCCCGGCAGCATTTAGCAAACAACAGGTGAATGGCATGACATTAGAGGCCGTAAAAACGGTAGATAACCGGGGCATTATGTTCCCCATGCAGCCTGCTGGTGCCAAGTCGGGCGATGGTCTCCCCGCAGGGAATGATGTGACATCCGATCTGGCGATTCGCCAAGCGGTGAATGTCGTGATTGATCGTAAGGCTTTGGTTGAGGGTGTACTTGAAGGATATGGTCGTCCTGCTTATTCCGTCAGTGATGATCTGCCTTGGAGCAATGCAGAAGCTGTATTTACGGATGCCAATCTTGATGAAGCGAAGCGCATTCTGGCGTCTGGTGGCTGGGTGGATGCAGATGGTGATGGTATCGTCGAGAAAAACGGCACGAAAGCCGAGTTCAATCTGCTTTATTTTGCAGGGGATTTAACAAGACAATCTCTGGCCTTAGCTGCTGCGGATATGGTTGCCCAGGCGGGAATTAAAATCAATGTTGAAGGCAAAAGCCGTGAAGAGACGAAAAAGATGGCTTACTCCAACGCTGTATTATTTGGTTGGGGCAGTCATGATCCACTGGAAACCTATAACCTCTATAGCAGTACCCACAAGGGAGAGGGATATTACAATGTAGGACTGTACAGTAATCCTGTCGTGGATTCATGGATGGAGAAGGCCCTTCAGGCCACCAGTGAGGAAGAGGCATTGCCCTACTGGCAAAAAGCGGAATGGGATGGCACAACAGGTTTCAGTTATCAGGGGGATGCACCTTGGGCGTGGCTCGTAAATATAGACCATCTGTATCTGGTTACGAATGGATTAAACATTGGCGAGCAGCAGATTCACCCCCATGGTCACGGCTGGCCAGTGACATCCAATCTGGAGGAATGGTCCTGGGATAACAGCGCGAAATAAGAAGCATAGCGGTAGCTTTAGCCTGAATTGGGGAGAGATTGGATGACGGGCAGGAATGGATGGGCCAGATTTGTTGGTAATAAAGTGTTGCGACTTGTATCTCTATTGGTTGGAGTCAGTGTGGTGTCTTTTATATTAATGCAATTTTCCCCTGTGGACCCGATCGAAGCTTACATTGGTGGAGACATGATCAGGGTAAGTGCGGAACAGCGCAGTTTAATCGAAGAGCGTTGGGGATTGAATGACTCTCCAATGGAACGATTGCTGACCTGGGGACAAGCACTGATTCAGGGAGATTTGGGAACATCAATGATCTATAGACAACCTGTAGCGGATATTATCCAGGAACGATTCATGAATTCTGTCGCGCTTATGGTTGTAGCCTGGCTACTGTCTGGTATCTTCGGGTTCACTCTGGGTGTAGTTGCTGCCATGAGAAGGGATTCAAGGCTGGATCGCCTGATCTGCTGGTATTGTTACACGCTGGCCTCCACGCCGGTATTCTGGATTGCGCTGTTGCTGCTAATGGTATTTGGAGTGTGGCTCGGATGGCTTCCAGTTGGCCTTGGGGTACCCGCAGGGATGTCGGCTGATCAGGTGACCTGGGGAGATCGGGCTATTCATATGATTCTGCCAGCGTTGACTCTCAGTCTGACCGGGGTAGCTTCCATCGCGCTGCATACCCGGCAGAAGCTCATGGATGTGCTGGATTCGGATTATATTCTATTTGCGAGAGCACGGGGTGAGCGTGGATTTCAGCTGTTTCGTCGACATGGGTTCAGACATGTTGTTTTGCCAGCGATCACGCTGCAGTTTGCTTCGTTCAGTGAACTGTTCGGCGGGGCTGTGCTGGCAGAACAGGTATTTTCATACCCTGGCCTTGGTCAGGCAACGGTTCAAGCGGGGTTGCGTGGAGATGTTCCACTGCTGCTTGGACTTGTGATGTGCAGTGCGATTTTTGTTTTTACGGGTAATATGATTGCCGACATTCTGTATCGCTTGATCGATCCACGAATGAAGGAGGAGCTGATATCATGAAGCAGACTGTAGAACGTTCCTCTGAGCAGACGGCAGATACAGCCCAAGTACAGAAAGTGAAAACTGCAAAACAAGAGATAAGGTACAACATTACTTCGGAATTTCTGCAAGTGGGGGCGGAACGAGAAACAAGCCAAACTAGAAGAGGAGGATATGCTCGTATCAAAGACCAACATTTCCGCAATCCTCGCCAAAGGGCGGTGATCTGGGGAAGCCTTGCAGTGATCTGGATTATCCTTGTGTGGTCGACGGGAAGGCTACTACCCGCTGGTTCTACGCTGACTTCATTAATGGATCGAAATCTGTCTCCAACCTGGGCGCATCCATTTGGCACAGATTGGCTCGGAAGAGATATGTTCATGCGTACGTTAAAAGGACTGGCAACCAGCATTCAAGTGGGACTACTTGCTGCATGTGGTGGCGGATTGATCGCACTACTGCTGGGTTTGGGGGCGGCTTCTAGCCGAGTTGCTGACCGGGTAATCTCATGGATCATCGACCTGTTCCTGAGTGTGCCTCATCTGGTATCGCTGGTTATGTTGGCCTTTGTATTTGGTGGGGGTTTGGCAGGAGTGGCGGCAGCCATCGCGCTGACGCACTGGCCGAATCTGGCCCGGATTGTACGAGCGGAGATGATTCAACTGAAATCCGTGGAGTACATTCAGATTTCACACAAGTTGGGTCAATCACGATTACGGATTGCGGTGCAGCATATGCTGCCACATTTAGTCCCGCAACTGTTTGTGGGCGTACTGTTAATTTTCCCCCATGCGATTCTGCATGAGGCAGCCATTACGTTTCTGGGGCTGGGGTTATCCCCGCAGCAACCGGCAATTGGCATTATTTTGTCAGAGTCGATGAGATATTTATCTGCTGGCATGTGGTGGCTCGCCTTTTTCCCGGGACTGGCATTGTTGCTGGTTGTTCGTGCGTTTGATGTATTGGGCAACAGTCTGAAGACGTTGACGGGTACAGGTAGTTCAAGGGAGGTGAGGTAGCTATGGCTCTTCTTGATATTCAGGGATTATCGGTGTCATTTCGACGCGCTCGTGGTTGGTTTGGACATGAACGGACTGATGTCATTCAGAATCTGGATCTTTCCATAAACGAGGGCGAGATTGTCGCTATTGTAGGCGCAAGTGGATCGGGTAAAAGTGTGCTTGCGCAGGCCATCATGGGTATTCTGCCTGCCAACGCCAAGTTGGAGGGCAGCATTAGCTACAATAACGAACCTTTGACCCCGGAGCGGCAGCTTCAACTGCGTGGAGACGAACTGATGTTGATTCCACAATCCGTCAGTTATTTGGACCCGCTGATGAAGGTGGGGAGGCAGGTTCAGTCGGTAAGCCGGGGTGCCGGACAGAAGCGCCGCTTCAAGACTCAATCCCACGTGAAAAAGTCGGAGCAGGAGCTGACGGAGCGTTATCAACTCCCACGGGGAACGGGCGAGAAATATCCGTTTGAGTTGTCCGGAGGTATGGCAAGGCGAGTGCTGATGGCTACAGCGACCTCAGGCCAGCCAAAGCTGATCATTGCGGATGAGCCGACACCAGGCATTCATCCCGAAGTGCTGGCCGAGACGATGAAGCAATTTCGCGAACTCGCAGATCAAGGCGTAGGCATCTTATGGATTACGCATGATGTTACGACTGCCCTGACGGCGGCCGATCGCATCGCTGTATTTTATGCGGGTGCCAATGTAGAGACAGCCCAGGTGGATGATTTTACGGGTAATGGAGAACGACTGCGCCATCCGTATACGAAAGCCCTTTGGAATGCGCTGCCGCAGAATGGATTTCAGCCACTCCCAGGCTCCCAGCCGTTGGCAGGTCAAGGGATCATTAGAGGATGTTCATTTGCTCCCCGCTGTAGCGCAGCAACCGCTGCATGTATCTCTGAACGTCCTCCGCTTCGTCAGATACGAGGCGGAGAAGTGAGGTGTCTCCATGTCACTTAAAGCACAGGATGTAAGTTATCGTTACGATCAGAAATCGTGGGTGTTTCAGCAGATGAACATGCAGGTGCAACAAGGCGAAGTCGTTGGCTTGTGGGGACCGAGTGGCTGTGGGAAAACAAGTCTTGGGCGCATCCTTGCAGGATATGCCGAACCCGTGGCAGGACAAGTGTTACTGGATGGTGAACCGCTCCCTCGTACAGGGGTATGTCCGGTTCAGTTGGTGTATCAGCACCCGGAGAAAGCTGTGAATCCACGCTGGCGGATGCGTCGTGTCCTTCAGGAGGCGGCTGTACAGGATGAGCAGTTGCTCGAAGCTTTGGGGATTCAGCAAGCTTGGCTGGACCGCAGACCGGGTGAATTATCCGGTGGGGAACTGCAACGATTCTGTGTGGCGCGAGCACTCGGTACATCGACACGTTATGTGATCGCAGATGAAATGACCACAATGCTGGATGCGATCACGCAGGCACAGATCTGGCATACCGTGATGGACGTGGCTCGCCAGCGTGATCTGGGATTACTGATCATAAGCCATGATCGGGATCTGCTGAACAGGCTGTGCGATAAAATTATTCCGATGCCGATTGCGATGTCACTGTAAGGTTAATTATGTTTCAATAAATATATGGATTGAATAGAAAAAAAGAGAATAGAAAAGAAAACGAAAAGGGGTGCCCCTAGTACTGTCATTGACCATGAATGTGAGTCATGGACTTGACTACGGGGCACCCCTTGTTCCATTTTACAGATATTCGTCTTATCGATCAGCATACGTTCTGTTCGCAACGTGCATAGAGTTAACTGTCAGCTTATTTGTCCGACAAGTTGCTGAGCAACACAGATAATCTGCGCATCGCCTCTTCCACCGTGGAACGCGGACAGGCTACATTAATACGCATGAACCCTGTACCCTCGGTTCCAAAGGAGCTCCCGTCATTGAAGGCAAGTCCTGCTTCGTGAAGCAGCATATTGCATAGTTGTGCATGTGGGATATTCAGCTCCCGAAAATCCATCCATAACAGATAGGTTGCTTCGGGCAGATGCATTTTGATCTCTGGCATATGTTCTGCAACATATTGCTGTACATACTCCATATTTCCGCGGATATATACCAGGCACTCCTCCAGCCATTCCTCTGCATCATTGTAAGCAGCTTCGGTCGCAACAGCCCCCAGTGTGCTGATACCGGCAAGTCCCATCGTTCTTACACCCTGTGCGAAAGATTCCCGTAACTTGGCATTTGGGATGATGATGTTGGACGTGCAGAGGCCGGGAATGTTGAACGTTTTGCTTGGAGCCGTACAGATGATACTTAGATCAGAGACGGCGTCCGAGATCAGGGTGAGCGGTGTATGAGCTCCGCGTTGGTGAACAAGATCGGCGTGAATTTCATCCGAAACGATCAGTACGTTGTATTGCAGACATAACGACGTAAGGCCTTCAAGCTCCTCCCGAGTCCATACACGTCCAACCGGATTATGTGGACTGCACAGAATCAGCATTTTGACCCGACCGGTCTGCAAGCTGGATTCCAGTTGTTTCAGATCCATCGTGTAATGACCCTTATTCTCAACCAAAGGATTGGTAATCAGTTCACGGCCTTGACCACGTACGACCTCGTAGAAGGGAGCATACACCGGAGTCTGGATGACCACTGCATCTCCCGGATCAGTGAATCGTTGTACAGCAATGCTGAGTGCAGGCACAATACCTGGCGTGAATACGATCCAGTCATCGTTAATTTTCCAGTTGTGGCGCCGCTGCATCCAATCTGCAACGGCTGCATGATACGCCTCGGTCCGCACTGTATAACCGAAAATTCCGTGCTCCATCCGTGTTTGCAGGGCCTGGATTACGGACGGTGGAGCAGCGAAATCCATATCAGCCACCCACATCGGAAGCGCATCTGCGACGCCGAAGATATCCTCAAGTGCATCCCACTTCTCCGATCCGGTAGAGACCCGGTTAATAGACTGATCAAATGTACTTTTATTGTTCATCGTATAAATCCCCCTTGAGTTCCGTTCCTTCGACCACAATTCGACATATCATTATCTAATACATTGGTTCATTTCGCAACTGTTGTGCGTGTATGATTAACTTCATAGGTATGGTCTGGAATTCAGGACTTTATTCATATAAGAACAACTTAACGAGTCAGAGAACAGCAACAATACGACAAAGACTATTTTTGTACGCCCTTGGTCCTGTTTTGTTCATTTATCGTTTACAACCTCTTGTCAGATGCTATTATATTGCTAACATTTGATGGGACAAATGGCTGTTATCCGAATAAGCTCGTACCCATACATGATGAGCATAACGACATGAGTCTTTTGCGTAAATCGAGCGATCGCCTTGGATCGTATTATGCCAAAGACTGACATTTGAACTCAGGAGGCGTTTTAGAGATGAAAAGCAAAAAGTGGTTGATTACTGCAAGTGTATTCGGCATGGTGTTGACCGGTTCGGCAGGCGTATATGCAGGTACACAACTGGAGACGATCAAAGCTTATCTGAACCATGGGCTCGCCATCGAAGTGAACGGGCAGAAATTCACACCGACAGGTGACCAGGGCAAGAAGCTTGCGCCAATTACATACCAGGGAAGTACCTATCTCCCCGTTCGTTCGATTGCGGATGCGTTGAAAACCGAAGTAAAGTATGATTCCCAGAACAATAAAGTAAGCATCGGCTCCTCAAGTTCCTCCGGTGGGTCGACATCCACAGGTAACAGCGGATCAACCTCCCCCTCAACAGGTACTAACACTCAGGCTTCAGGTGTGAAGTCCAAGTATCTGCCAGCAGATTTCCCTTTACCGAAGGATGCGAAGGCGACAAGTCTCGTTGAGAACATCATGGATGGCAACAAAAAAGTGGTGCTCACGTACACAACAAAAGAAACGTTGCTAACCGTTGGAACCTCCTACAAAGACTACTATCAGACCAAAAACTTGACTCAGAATACTCAGGATATACAGGAAGACGGCTTCAGCATCGTGGGTCGTGAAGATGGTAAATATGCCGTAACGATCACGGGTTCTGTGTCTGCAACCAACAAAGACCTGAATGAAGTTACCGTGGTATGGGGCGAAGAGTAAGCGACGAATATAACCACATGTCCTCATACTACCCTGCTTGAGTCGTTCAAAGTATAGTGATCCGTATTCTTCTATTATTCAAAAGGTAACGCCAAAAGCCGCCCGTTGAAATCGAAACAGATTTCTGCGGGCGGCTTTTATGTTTAATTCATATCTGGTTCTATGCATGGAACTGACAGTCCGTTACAGGTACTCGTTAAACCAACCGGCAATATGCTCCAGACGGCGTACCCTCAAGTGGGGATGACCTCCTCGAGACAATTCGTGGTTGGCCCCTGGGAAACGAACGAGACGAGTCGTTTGCTTGCGGCGTTTCAACGCAATGAATAATTGCTCGGCCTGTTCAATCGGACACCGCAGATCCTGTTCACCATGCAAAATGAGCAGCGGAGTACTTACGTTGCCGACATAAGCGAGCGGGGAATGTTTCCACAGTTTTTCCGTGTCATCCCACGCGTTGCCGCCAATCTGATCTTCCGTGAAGAAATAGCCAATGTCACTGACGCCGTAGAAAGATAACCAGTTGGAGATGGAACGTTGAGTAACAGCAGCCTTAAAGCGATCGGTGTGCCCAACAATCCAATTGGTCATGAAGCCACCATAACTGCCACCGGTTACGCCCAGTCTGGACTCATCGATAAACTCATACTGGGACAGGGCATAATCTACGCTTTCCATAAGATCGCGATAGTCGCCACCGCCGTAATCGCCACGACAGGCATCTACAAACTGCTGCCCGTATCCGAGCCCTCCGCGTGGATTGATGTATATAACAGCGTAGCCTTGTGCGGTGAGAATCTGAAATTCGTGCATAAAAGTAAAACCATACATCATGTGCGGGCCGCCATGAATCTCAAGAATGGTCGGGATTTTGACCCCGTCGACCATGCCACGAGGTTTCATGATCCACCCTTGCAGCCGCAGGCCATCCGAGGAATTGAACCAGAAGGTCTCTGGTGCACTAAGATGGATCTCATCCTCAAGCTGTGGATTGCTGCGGGTGAGCTGAATTGGTGCTACACCGGAATCTTCTGGCTGTTCATATATATAGAGGTCACCAGGACTTCGCGTATCGGCAACAGCGGCAACGATCTGTCCGTTTTCCAATTCGGCAAATTGATAAATCTCCCGTTCGTCAGGCAATATATACTCGGCACTGCTGCCGTCTCGTGCGAATTTGGCGATGCGTACACTACCGTGAATGGTTGCCAGACAGAAGATGGATGAACCATCCCGACTGAATACAGGTCCCGTGGTTGTCAGATGTGATCGCATGTCACCAACAATGCTGTGATTCAGCTGTACGTCCCAATCCGTGCTTAGACATACAGGTTCACCACCTGATATAGGAAGGGTATATAGCTTCGTAAGCGTGGCATTTCCATAAGAACGGTCACTGGCGAGCAGGGCCAGGGATTGTCCATCGGGTGCAAATGTCAGTCGGCTGAATGTATATCCTTCCGGGGTCAACTGCTGCACATCCGAACCGTCTGCCTTGGCAAGGTATACATGATTGGTCAGGGTGTAATCGTTGTGTTCCTCACCTGCTTCGGGCATCTGTGCAATCCATGCGATGGATGTTCCGTCCGGGGACCAAATGTAGTCTCCAACGTCATAGTGACCCGTAGTTACAGGAATGGCTTCCGCATCAATGGGTGCAAGAGCAAAGAGATGGGATCGTTTTCCGTCCCACAATCCGCCCGCATCCGATTTCATGCGAATTCGGTCCACAACATGTTCTTGCGGCAGTTTATGGTCATCGTCGTTAGAATCGGTACGTTTTGATTCGTCTTCTCCGCTTATATCCACGGATGATTTCACAAGTAGGGTATGGCCATCGGGTGACCAGAGCAAGGAGCTGACACCATGTTTCAGGTGACTGATCTGCTGTGCTTCTCCGCCATCTGTTGCGATAATCCACACCTGGGGTTTCCCATCAACCTCTCGTAAAAAGGCAAGCTGGGATCCATCCGGTGACCAGGCAGGGGAATGATCCTTCTCTCCAGAGGTAAAGGGCCTGTCCTTCTGACTCCCCAGATGCAGCAGTCTCAGGTGAGAACAATAACCGTCACGTGCTTCATTCGTTTTCCGGCTTACATATACCAGTTGTCCGCCTTGAGGAGACGGAGTTGGATCGTTAACCCATGTAATCTGATAAAGATCTTCCGATGTTATGCCGCGCTGACTCATCATTGTTTGTCCTCCCACCATGAATTAGAATTGGCTATTTTCCTAACCTTTCCATTTATATTAACGGAAAGCAAGGGACAGGACAATATGACCAAGGATGGGAGGGGAGACTTTTATAACAGCGATCGGAAGGTTGTTCTGTCATCGGAGTGGCAAGTGCAAACATTCTTTAGTTCAATTCATATAGGTGTGTTAAAAGGAATTGCTCGAAAGATGACGAATCCTAATGTTGAATAACCGCAGAAATGACGAAAAATGGTCTTAATTCAATGTTTAACATTGGTGAATTTGGTTTAATGTACAATGCAATTCCTGTTCTACATTTAAGTACTTGGTTTATAGCCATTCGTTTATATAGAACGCGTAAGATTCAGTCGTAATGAAGGAGGAACGTCACGTTGAGCACATCCAATGAACAGCATATAGAATATCCAAACCGGAAACGAATGGCGTGGCTTACGGCGGGGGCGGCACTTTTTGTGGCAGCCGGATTTTTTTTGATTTTTGATCGTTCTTCAGTTACGAATGATTCCATCCTCTCGGGGGTGATTGGAATACTATCCATTTTGTTTTTTGGGCTATGTTTTTGCTACAGTCTGGTAAAGATGATTAAGAAGGAACCTTCTTTTGTGATCAATGAGGATGGGTTTGTAGATGCATCTTCTTATACCGCAGGAGGGGCAGTGGTCTGGAAAGACGTTGAGAATATTTTTATGTATGAATTGATGGGACAGAAAATGATCGGGGTTAAATTGCGGGACGAGAAAGCCTTTCTGGATCGTCAGAATGGGATGAAACGCAAATTGATGACGGTCAACAGCAATATGGTCGATGCGACCATCAGCGTTGCCCAGAGTAGCCTTACCATGCCACTGGATCAGTTGTATATCCTGATGATGAGGCACTGGAGACATGTAAGTGATGGCATGATTTATGATTCGTATAGTCATCGTTAGAGAGGTCACAATGTCCATAAAGTCTTCAGAATGGAGGAATATAGATGATGCATGGTGATCAGACACGCACGATTCTGCTTCCAGATGGAACTGTCCTGCCCGCGATCGGACAAGGCACGTGGTACATGGGAGAGAAGCAATCCAGCCAGGAAGAAGAAGTACGGGCATTGCGTTCCGGTATTGAACTGGGAATGACCGTGATTGATACGGCAGAGATGTATGCAGAGGGTGGGGCAGAAGTTGTTACGGGAAAGGCTATCTCAGGCCTTCGTGATGAAGTCTTTCTCGTATCGAAAGTGTATCCCCATCATGCAGATCGCAAGCAGATGATCACGGCCTGTGAGCGCTCTCTCAAGCGATTGGGAACAGATCGTCTGGATCTGTATTTGCTCCACTGGCGTGGAGGCGTACCGCTCGAAGAGACGGTTAAGGCTTTGGAACAATTGAAACAGTCCGGTAAAATTCTGCGATGGGGTGTCTCGAATCTGGACACAAGGGATATGCAGGAATTATGGAGTTTGCCAGAGGGTTCTCAGTGCATGGTGAATCAGGTACTGTACAATGCAACTTCGCGTGGTACTGAACATGATTTGCTCCCCTGGATGCGGGAACGTAGCGTTCCTGTTATGGCATATTGTCCACTGGCTCAGGGGGGCAGACTTCGGAGTGAATTGTTGGAGCATCCGGTCATTCAGGAGATTGCGCAGGATCGAGGAGTTACGACTTCTCAGATCGCATTAGCCTGGGTGATCCGGGACGGGGATGTGCTGGCGATTCCCAAGGCGGTACAGCTGAATCATGTGGCAGACAATGCAGCAGCAGTGAATATCGTTTTGACACAAGAGGAGCAGACCCGATTGGATGAGGCTTTCCCTGCACCTAAAGGCAAGGTACCTTTAGACATCGTGTAGATGGTATCTTTGAACGATAAGTATGTGAGTAAGGTGAAAATACGAATATTGAGCGATGCAGGGCAGATCTATACGATCTGCTCTTTTTTGTATGTGCACAGAAATCGGAAGCATGTCCATCAACGAAGCGATTATATATTTTTACAAATGGGCTTTACAACACTATATTACTAGTGTACTATGTAACTAACACACCAGTACAGAGAGGAGCGAGTGCTTTGTGACTATGGAATTTGATAACAACTTACCAATATATCTGCAGATTATGCAGTACATCAAGAGACAGATTGTAACCGGGACACTTCAGGCAGGTGACAAAATCCCTTCGGTTCGTGAACTGGCGGCTGAATTACAGATCAATCCCAATACAGTACAACGGACATTTCAGGAACTGGAGCGAGAAGAAGTGGTCGAAACCAAACGGGGCTTGGGCAGATACGTGACAAGTGAGGAGCGGAAGATTATGACGATCAAAAAAGAGATGGCCAGTGAGTTGCTGGAACGCTTTCTAACCGGAATGCAGGAACTGGGGATTGAAGAGCAGGATATTTTATCCATCGTAGCCGATGCCGTTGCGGAAGGAAAGGGAGGAACAACGCATGAGTAACATCCTTGAACTGAACCAGATTAACAAGACTTATGGCAATAAGAGAGCGCTCAGTAATATTACATTGGATATTGCTCCTGGCCGAATTGTTGGCCTGCTGGGTAGTAATGGCAGTGGAAAAAGCACACTCATGAAACTGGTTGCAGGTTTGCTGCATCCTACCAGCGGAACGATTCAAGTGACAGGTAAGCCTGTTGGGCTGGATACGAAGTCATTGGTTTCATTTATGCCGGATCGCCCATTAACCGAGAAGTGGATGAGAGTGCGGGATGCGATTGCGTACTACCGCGATTTCTATGCTGATTTTGACGAGGAGAAGGCACGGGAGATGCTCGATTTCATGAACCTTGTCGAGAGTGATCGGGTTCGGCATCTATCCAAAGGGATGAATGAACGACTGCAACTAACACTGGCGCTATCCCGTAAGGCTCGTCTATATCTGCTGGATGAACCGATTGGCGGAGTAGATCCGGTTGCGCGTGGCAAGATTCTGGATGCGATCGTCAAATTCTATGATGAAGACAGCAGTCTGATCATCTCCACACATCTGGTGAATGATATCGAACGGATTTTTGATGAAGTGGTCTTCATTCGTGAAGGTCAACTGGTGATGCGGGAAGAAGTGGAAACGCTTCGTCTGAAATATGGGAAAAGTGTGGATGAGATGTTCAAGGAGGTCTATGCGGAATGATGACATTATTGAAGTATGACTTTAGAAGGAACTGGAATACACTGCTGGCGGGGCTCGTTATTTTGATTATTGCGCAAGTGGCGCTATCCCTTTTCATGTCTGAGGTCACAGGGGTTGTGCTTGGCATTATGGGTTATGTTGGAGTAGGTGTGGCTATTTATGTGAAAATGATCAAAACATACACGTCCAATATCCGCTCTTATAATCGCCGTCTTTTACCCGTAACAGGCCTATCGCATGTGTTGTCTCCTTTGATCTTTGGAGCTCTTTGCGGGCTGGGATTAGTCATTATATTTACGACCCATGCCTACATTTATATTTCAATGAAGCTCAGAATGAACATGGCTACCCATATTGATCTTTCGGGTCTGCATGTATCGGATTATGTTAGTTTGTTACTGTTTATCGCATGGGTTATCGTATTCATGACCGTGATCATCTTCCTTTCGATCTCGATTGCAGGCAGCTTCCGTTGGAGAACCGGACCATGGATCGGAATCGTTGCATTCTTGGTCCTCGTTAATCTGATTGGCTGGTTGGAGAATATGATTATGACAGGACGCTTCAGTCCAAATGAGATGTTCCGTTACACCGAAAATAGTACAGGGATTTCAATCACAGCCAATGGCGTATTATGGTCGGATGGCATGTGGGGAAGCACTATATTCGAAGTGATCGTAGCGATCATTCTGGTGTGGGCTACCATTTACCTGAACAACAAAAAAGTTGAAGTCTAAGGACCGCGCTATAAGCAGGTTAGAATAAAACGACACGGGCGACGAGAGTTGCTCGTTTTGTCATACCGAGATTTCACTTTTTGAATCGCATCCCAATGAATACACGTAATTCTATATAAATAGAACTAGACATTTACACAAAACGGAGAGGACAGAAAGGACCTGAAGAAGCGGAGCGTTCTCCTTTATCACCGGATTTCCCCTCATAGAAGGAATCAAAAAAATCTGGGGATAACAGCGATCGGAAGGTTGTTCTGGCATCGGAGTGTACAGTGTAAATATTCTTTAGCGTATTCATTGGTTGCTAAACCCGGTTAAAGAGAACGAAAGGGGCCATGTAAGGGAAAGGAGAACGTAATATGGAGCTATACTTCAGGGATAATTTTTTTAATGCGGGTTACACCGAAATTATGAATTCGAATCAGGAACAGGCCGGACATCTGGATTTGAAAAGTGTTTTTGGCTCTTCGCTCGATGTATCCGATCACTCGGGATTGGTCTGTAGCGGCAAATTCCGCATGTTAACCAATCGTTGGGATATCACTGCAGCCGATGGGAGACATCTGGGCGTATTGCGAGCGAGGTTTAGTTTCTTCAGCAAAAAGTATGAGTATGATGCAGGATCGCGCGGTATATACGATGTGTCTGCTCCCGCATTTTCGCAGGAATATGATATCAGTGGAAGTGGTGGACGCATCGTGGCAAGTTTCCGTCGCACCAGCGGCTGGTTTAGTTCAGGGGCATTTGTATTGGTTAACCAGTCTGAACAACTGGACACCTATGAATTAATTGCAGTCGTCATGGGTGTGCATGCGATCAACAAGAGACGAAATTCAGCTGCCAGCAGTGGCGGAACCTAGTTTAGGCTCATGAACAGTAAAAAGGTCTGGATGAGATCATCCAGACCTTTTTCATATGGGTTTATTTTTGGGCAAAAAATTAGGGTTAATCCCCTCTTACGAAATCAATGACCATCGGCTTTTGCAAGCGGTTTTTCCTCATGTTGGCGGTGCTGAGCTTCATTGGAGTGTTCGGCATGGTTATCAGGCTCTTTTTCCGCATAACGGGCCAATGCCTTCGCAGCAGTCTCGGACATTCGCTCTCGCAACATTGGATGGTCAGCGATTCGAACCCGTTTGCCGAGAAAACGCATTTTGGATAAAACATAATCCATCTCATTTCGCGGGATGGTCAGCTCAATCCGATATGTCTGCTTGGCTTCCGTGTACTCGACCTGTTTCTCGAAGCAGGAGAAAGCATAGAGGATTCGGGACAGCTCCTGATTGAACTCTGGCAACACTTCGATGGTGATCGTCGTTTTGCGCTTCTCCGTAATTGCAGCAATTCGGGCAGTGTAGCCAGAAGCGGTATCCGGGTCAACCGGTTGGGCTTCCACGGCAACGATGCTGTGCAGCTTGGTGGACATGAGCATGTCGATGCGAGGCGCGTACCAGAGCACGTACCATTCTTTTTTGACCATGGAATACTCCAGTTTATACGGGAAACCAAATTCATCATGGCTTGTGCGTCCATTGCGGACGCGGCCTGTCATTCGAAATCCCTGATGATGCAGAATGATTAGCCGTAACGGTCTAAGTAGTGGATGAGAGACACTGTTTTCCTCACTTTTGGCTTTTTCGGTCAGATAGTCCTGAAGATTCAGATCCTGCTCACCGTTCAGCATGTTGTGCATTTTATCCAATGTTACAGCGCTCAGGGCTTCTCTTGCGGCAGGGTGATTCAGCATCATGCGAAGCCAGGCCCGTTCCTGTGAGGTCCAGGTGAACAGTCCGGTTTCATTCAGTCGGGTCATCATCTGGTAATTGAACATCTTCTCGAACAGGTTCATAATATTCGGCAATCTCCTTCCATTCCTGGATCATCTCCTGGCGTAGCCTCTGCGGTTCAATAATTTCGCAGCTTGAGCCAAAACTCCGCAACCACGGTTTGATCTCGGTGGTACCGTTAACCTGGATTTCGTAGAGAAAGGAATGGTCCGTTTCGGGTATGATCTTGCCCCATTGACCTTGAAGACGAACCCGATCCAGAATGAAATTGCGCTGACCACGTCCCGGGTGGAAAAAGCGAGCTTGAACCGTCACGGTATTCCCTGTGTCTACGAGCCAACTGTAGCGACTGATGTCAGTCCACTGCTGCTTCAACTCGAGCATGTATTCCTCTTCGACTGAATCCTCTTCCTCCAGTTGGGTTATGCCTTCCATGCGGAATTTCACGAAGCCACGGCGGCCCTGAAATCCAATGACATACCAACGACCATACTGATGGTCATAGACCACTTCAAGGGGCACGATCCGGTTGGATCGACCACCTGCTTCTCGTTCAAAGCGTGGATTCGTATTCTGTGAACTGTAGCTGGATGGTTTTTTCGGTGAATAGTATAGGAACTGCACACGCTTGCGCTGACGAATCGCACTAAGCAGCGTGTAGAGATGAGCTTCGTCCAGGATACGAGAATAATAGTGATACTTGTAGATATAGGGTTCGGTGGCTTCTTCTTGCGGAAAACTTGCGGTAATGGCTTTCTTCAGACTGTCCCGCAATAAGTACCCCTGTACGGAAGGAACCTGGGTATTTGCCATTATATCCACAAAATCATACAACTCCAGCTGTTCCTCCACGGTTAATTCGGTAAGGACATCTTGCTCCAAAGCATAGCGATACGGTCTGCCACCCGGCTCTTTTCGAATAACGCCAACCTCTTCCAGATATTTCAGATCAGAGCGAATGGTTTTCTCGTCAGGTAACGCCAGATCTTCCGGCAGATCAGCACAGCAGGCGTCCAGCAGTTCCATTGCGGTCAGGGCTGTGTTCTGTAGGGTATGCAAAAGGACGGAAAGGCGCTGAACTTCAGTCTCTTTCATCGACTTGGCGCGGAAGAGGAAGAGCAGCATGGGCTCTGCGGATTCTCCGTACTGGAAGCGCACGAGGTCTGCCATTTCCCGGCTTGCTTCGGCACCTAAACGTTGATCAGTGACGGTCTGCATGATTTCTTTTAACCTGCGATTGGTTTTATCAAAGGTATGTACGGATATGCCAAGCCGCTCGGCGTACTGTTTGCGGGTATATGCACCACTGGTCAGGGTTAACATGCGTAAGAACTGAATTTCTTTGTCAAAACTCTCTTTAGCCATAAGTATTCACTCCTTGGTGGCCTGGAGTCAGGCGGATATAATGGACGACGATGTTGGCAGAACAATTCTGCGGTATAGGAACATTCTTGAACTTCCCATTGGCGATATCCCTTTATTGTAGCAGGAAGAGTGTCAGGTTTCATTTAAACTTATGAAGGTTGACTCCATCGCAGAAATTCAGTCGTCGTCATACTTTCGCCATGTTCGCGTGCAGATGTGTGAGGCATAATGAGGTTGTGAAGCGGGGCAGCAACAAGCACTGTGGATCAAGGTTCCGAGGCGCCAGGGAGGGTTACTTCGACTGTTAATCGACCAGGTCGTTGGTTCGAATCCAATCGCCGCCGTCCATGGCGGTGTAGCTCAGCGGTAGAGCGGGTATTATACCTTCCCACCTTTTTCCTCGGAACATTTTATTATGAAAGAACAGTAATTAGACTCGCACCAGGAGGTCATGAGGGATGAGCAGAGCGAAACAATTATTTAATCAACCTCAGCCAACGACACGTAATCATGGAGGCTACGGAGCCTATGAGCGATTGGTGGAGGAACAATATATACAGATGTTGATGACGAATACATTGAACAATACGTTCTATGCCGATACCCAGCAACTGATGGACGACGCGATGGTCAGTCATCAGGAGATGGCTGCGGTCGATGCAGGGTATATGGCGCGGGCACTGGTCTATGCTCGTAATGAAGGTTTGATGCGATTACAGCCTATATATGGGCTAGCACTATTGTCCAAAGTGGACGCGGATCAGTTTGCAAAGGTGTTCTCCCAAGTCGTACAGACACCGGCTGACTTGGCTGATTTTCTGACCATTCTGAGAGGAATGGGTCGAGGGCAGGGCGGTCGAGCAGTGAAGCGTCAGGTGAGTCTCTTTTTGAACGGGATCAGTGAATACTGGGCGATCAAATACAACGGACGCGGGCGAGGATACAGTCTGGGTGATATGATCGCTACAGCACACCCCAAACCGATAGATATGAAGCAGCAAGCCTTGTTTCGTTATTTGCGCGGGCATGAGGTGGATCTTACGGAACTGCCACAGTTGCAAGCGCTGGAAGAACTGAAAGCTACGCCCAACCCCGCAAGCCGGATGCATCTGATCGAGAAAGGTAAACTTCCGTACTCGGTGGTCACCTCGATCATGCAACCGACACGCACGGTGTGGGAGGCGTTAATGTCACAAATGCCGACCTTTGCGTTGCTGCGTCATCTGAACGCAATGGATCGGGCAGGGGTTTTTGAGAAATCGAAAAATATCGAATTTGTTACACGTCGTCTAACGGATGTGGAGGCCCTACGTAAGTCACGAATACTGCCTTTCCGATTCGCCAGTGCGTATGAAATGATTGCGAGGGAAGAGCTGCGGGATGCTTTGCAGCAAGCGGTGGAGCTATCCATTGGCAACCTGCCAACGCTGCCGGGAAGAACGGCTATTTTCCTGGATCGTTCCGGTTCCATGCAAGGGGATTATTTACGCATTGGTTCGGTGCTGGCGTTGGCACTTTATAAACAAACGAGAGGTAACGCACTGTTCTGGTTATTCGACCATTTGGTTGAGGATGCTCGGCCGCAGATGAATGAAAGCATTCTTTCTCAAGCTCACCAGATTCGCGCACAAGGTGGAACAGATACAGGTCGACCCGTGCGGGAACTTCGGGATATCGGAGAGAAAGTGGATCAGATCATTATGATCACCGATGAACAGCAGAATGAAGGCAGTCCGTTATATGCCGAGCTTGAGCGATATCGTCGGATGATGAATCCAGAGTTGAAGACATTTATTGTGGATATTGCACCTTATCAGCAGGCACTGGTACCACCGCGGGATGGCAGAACCTTTTACATCTACGGCTGGAGTGAGACGGTATTGACGTATATTGCTGAGACTGTGGCCGGATATGATACACTCGCGGACCGGGTGAGAGCGATAGATATTTAATGTGGGAATTTGGAGGAGACTGATCATGACCTATGTTCATGAAGAAATGAAAGATACGATCAGAGAACAGCTGAGGCAGATTGAACAGGAGGAGAAGGTACGAATCATCTATGCCTGTGAATCAGGCAGCCGGGCGTGGGGGTTTCCTTCACAGGATAGTGATTATGATGTGCGTTTTCTGTATGTGAGACCGCTGGAATGGTACTTGTCGATTGAGGATCGAAGGGATGTTATTGAACGCCCGATCAGTGATCAGCTCGATATCAATGGTTGGGATCTGCGCAAGGCGTTGAAGCTGTTTCGCAAATCAAATCCGCCCCTGTTGGAGTGGTTGCAATCCCCCATCCAGTATGATGAACAATCCAACGTGGCACAGCATATCCGTACACTTTCACCGTTGACCTTCTCGCCCAAGTCCTGCATGTATCATTATCTGAATATGGCGAAGGGCAATTTCCGGGATTATTTACAAGGTGAGCATGTGAAGATCAAAAAGTATTTCTATGTGCTGCGTCCCTTACTCGCTTGTGGGTGGATCGAACGTTATGATGCGATGCCACCGATGGCATTCGAAGAGCTGGTGCAAGAACTTATACCTGCGAATACACCGCTGTATATGGAGATTCATGAATTGCTACGCCGTAAAAAGGCGGGCGAGGAACTGGATCTGGAGCCGCAGTTGCCGGCAATACAGACTTTTTTGGCGGAGAAGATCGAGCATTTTGAACAACTGGCCGGACAGATGGAGAATGAGCAAATCATTCAATTGGAAGAATTGGATCGGATTTTTCGTTTGGCATTGCAAGAGGTGTGGGGTGAAGGGGAATAAGAGAGAGAAAGTGAAAGAATAAAAATAAGAAATCATACAGAAGCAGGTTGGGATCTAATCCTAACCTGCTTCTTCTATTGTAGTTATACATGCATTTATTTTGAGGCGATTCTCATCGCACGTCGTATCTTGAGCAGGGACGTATGAGGTGAGCCGGATCAGTTGGTATGTGCAACCGCACGAATCTCAACCAGTTGATGAGGGAAGGCCAGCCCCGATGTCCCAACCATTGTGACAGCTGGACGATGCGTACCAATGTACTCTTTGTACACGGCAACACATGGCTCAAGATGCTCTTGAGGATGAACCAAGAAAATCTCCAGTTCAGCAATGTTCGACTTGGTCACGTTGAATCCTGCGAGTACGCGATCCAGGTTATCCAGTGTCTGGCGAACCTGTGCTTCAATATCATCCACACCAATGAACGTCCCCTGCATATCATGCGAAAATTGCCCTGCAATGTAGATCATACCGTTAACGCTGTATCCCTGAGCCACGCTGAATGCTTCTTCCCACGGTACACCGTGGCTATAAATTTGAGTTGTAGTCATATGTTTTTCTCCTTTGTAATTCAAGATATGCCCTAGTATAAACGGAGAAAAACAACTTGGGCAGTACGCACTTTCATGACAGTGACTATCCAAAAGGATAGTATTAACACGGTGTTTTGTGAGCCTTACGACTCATTTTGGGAAATCTTTATATCAGGATATTTAATTTAGATATAACTAACTTAAGTCCTATATCCTTCCCCTAGAATCTGGGTAATAATTAGAGTAGGCAAGTGATTGATGGAATCTCATAACGTAACGATAGGGGGTAACCTGTATGGCATCCGTAATTCTGCTGGTGAAACAGACGGAGGACGAGGAGAAGGTTATTTATCGATTCGGACCGAATGAGCGTAAGATGGGGCTCATTGAGATGAATAAGATCAAGGAAAGTGTGAGAGAACTGGAACCTGTCCAAGTGGATGGGGTGAGTCCAAGCTTTTTCTTTAACCGAGCCGCGCAGCGACTGGTACGATGTTTATTCAGGGAAGGCGGCAAATTCCCAGAACGAACGACGTTTGAATCATAGTCCTATGGCAGGCTGCATGACAAGTAGGCTGAGCAGGCAGTGAGAGTTCATGGGTTAAATAATGGAAGAAGTCCAAGAGACCAAAGGTAGTGGCTCTTGGACTTTTTTTGCGTGAGCTGCACATTTAAGTATGGGAGACAGGGACCGCGAAACGATCGATCCATTCTCGCAATTGTTTACGAAAGGAAGAATTGGTATGCTGGTCAATCTCGATGTTAGAATTATTTTCACTGGTGGAATCTCTGCTAGTCATGCTCCAGATACCTTGTTCGGTATGAAGCAGCAGGAGAGCTTGATCGGGCAGAGGAATTACATCTTCGGCATAATTAATGATACTGAGGTTATCCACACTACATCCAGAGGTTTCAAAAGAGTTATGCCATACCTTCAATAACTCGCGTGTTTCTAGAGGTAGCTCCCAATCCTCCATGAATTTATCTAACAGCATATGGTTTTCCTCGTTCGTCAGGATAGCCCATTGTTCCTCTGTTATCGTGAACTGAGTAGGTTGATCAATGAAAGGTGTGTGTTGCCCTATGTAAAATTGGAACAATTCCTCTTCCCATTCCTCAGGTTCTGTCCAGGTGAACAAATGCACACGTTGATCCACTGCCAAATGATAGAGGTATGTATCGTTGTTATCCGTACTTTTGTGAATGGTTAATACCTTTTCTTGTTCAAGGCTGTCTGAGTATGCTCTAATCATGCTGTGGCTTTGGGTAAAATGCATAAGCATCTTCAGGAACTCCGGCTCGATCTCTATCTTGGTATCTTCCATATGCAAGATGAGCCCCTTGGATAAAAGACCGTGAGAGGCAGCTCTTAGAACGAGTTCCCAGTGTTGTTCAGATAACTCGCCATACATCGGTTTTAGGAGACCGGCTGCAATGTCCTCCGCGCCAAGTGTGGCCAGCGCAAATCCGAATTCTTCAATGGATAAGGTGACAAGTGGTTTATTCATGAACTTAACCGCCTACTTTCCATGTAGATTGATAGATATAGGTTGCTTTTTTAGAAGGTCATTTGTGCTCATTCCAGGTTTTCCGAAGTAATTTAAGAATATCGTTTTCCTGATGTTTCAGTAGACTATACGTATATACTTTATAGCTCTTTCCATCAACCATTTTGAATAAGTAATAGGATGGAGTAGGTTGAATCCATTTGTTTAGTCCCGGTGCTACGAAATCAATGGTGCGTATATCCTTCCAAGATATCTGTATTCCTGTATTTGTCTTAATACCAGACAGATCGAAGGAAAATAAGATGTTTGTTCCAAATACTCTCGTGATGTTCCAGATAAACAGACGTCCCACAAACCAAAAGCTTAAGAATGCCGCACTAGTAAAGTACAAGGTTTGAAGAACGCTATTGTCACCATAGATAACATCTCCAATCAAGACAAGGCCAGCAATGATAAAAAGAGCAGATATCAACGTATGACGAATTGCATATTTGCGTTGGTATGTAACGAGCTGCATGGATACCTCCTAAGTGTTACTTGAAGAGTTTACTAACCCATCGAATTCCTTTTTCAGCCGCTGATGCTATATGTTTTCCTGCGTAACTACCTATAGCTCCACCTACATAAGCTCCAACTGCTGTTCCTGCAGGCCCGGCAAACGATAATAGGGTCCCGCCAACAATAGCCCCCGCTCCTGCAGAGGCAGACTTGATCACGATATTCGATGTGGACACGGCGAGATCTGTTTTGGTTAATGTTCCTTCCTTATACTTGGAAACCGTTTTAACCCCTTCATCCCAAACATTAAGTCCTACGTTGATAGGGAACAGTTTTTTTGCTTATCATTGTAGGTATTTTGGAAATCTTCATACCGTATTGACCTTTATTCACACCAGCAATAACATTGCGGGTCCATTGACCGAAGCTGTTGGCTTTGTTGAAACCAAGCCCGATATCACCTACTTTTAATTTACCTGCAAGTCGATCGAAACCCTTCAATCCTTTCATGACCAGACCCGGGCTGCGGAATTGTTTATCCAGTTTCCGTGCCATGTTACTCAGAAAGGAATTCCCCTTTCCCTTCACCCAAGGAGCATTATGGATTTTGGCACGGCTGGAGTTCCGGGGATCTACTTTGAAATGAACCGTTTTGGAGAGTACCATGGATGTAGCCATAGCAGAATATAGTCCTGTTCCAATCAGGCCTACATTTCCATGAATCCCATTCATTTTATTCCAAGACTTACTTCCTTGATCATATATATCCGATAGCGTCGTTTTTACATCTTTCCCAGAAGTGGATTGGCTTGAACTGGTCTGTACACCATGCTCTTGAGATTGATCCGCTTGTGAGAAACGAGTTGCGATGGTATGTAGTTCCGTGCCGATCGCAGAGACTGAGCTAGAAAATCTCTCCATTTGCCGATGAGCCACCTGAAAGTTCTGAAAGAAACGCTCCTGTGTGATTCCTGACCACTGGTCCTGTAACGTACTTATATGTCTGCTTAAATTGTTAATCATGCTACGACTATGTTCCGAAGCTTGAGCAAATTGGTTGGAAATTGCATGAAGCTGCTCAGGCGTTACAATAATCCTGGTCACGACATTCACCTCGTGGAAGATAAAATTAAGAATTTCTACAGATTATGTATAGATCAAAAATGAAATGCTGTGAAATATTTACCCACTAATTTTAAAGGTCGAAACGTTTATTCGCAACGGATAATAAGCAATTGACGCGCAAAACAGTCCTTTGGTCGGGTTAAATATGTGCTCTTCGTAATACTTTGTTCCTGCAAATGGGACGAACAGTATAAACAAAGAAGCCCACAACCTTTTATAAGGGCGTGGACTTGTAAATTTTATTTTGGTCTTAACGGAGGGATATACGTATGAACAATCCTGTTCTAGAACGTTTTGGCATAAGAGATCAGTGCGGTAATCGTGATGATGTTCAAGAGCGTTGAGATCAGCACCGTCTGGGCTGCAAAATCAGGTTCGTTATCGTATTCTTCCGCCAGGATGGATGCGTTGACACCTGTAGGCATACCCGAAGCGATGATGAGAGCCTGTGCAGCAATGCCTTCCAACCCTAACATGAGCACAATCGAAATCCCGATCGCGGGGCCGATCAGGAGTCGCAAAAATGTGCTAATATACACATCAAGACGGTACAGCCGGATGGGGTATTTTACAATCTGCGCCCCTAGTGTCAGTAACGCTACGGCAACCATACTTTGCTGCGCATAGGTCAGTGGCATGGACAGAAACGTCGGCAAGGGAAGCTTCCACATGTGAAACAGAATCCCCAGCAAGAGCGCATAAGGAACGGGCATTTTAAGAAATCCAATAATCACCGCACGGTAATTACCCTTGAGCTTCGCGCCCTGAATGGACAACACGCCATAGGTGAATGTCAGTAATGCCTGTAAAGACATGACCAGCGCCTGAATGGAAGAGGCGAGTGGATCGCCGCGGAATACCAGTGCATTGATAGGCAGTCCATAGTTGCCTGCGTTATCCAGCATAATACTGTTGTTGAAGGCAGCCTTCATGCCTTTATTCATCCGGAGAGAACGGGAAACGACTGAACCTATAATATAGAGAATCAATACATAGATTGCGTAAAATAATGTCACAGTCCCGAGCAATTCGCCCGACATATCCGAGTGATACATGCTCATAAAGACGGCTGCGGGGGTAATACAATAGAAATTGATTTTGGCGAGGGTGTACAAGTCCAGCTTGAACACCTTTTGCATCCAGGATCCGACGGCGATCAGGAGAAAAACGGGTAGGACGACTTCAAGCATGATGTCTGCAATCATTAGTTCAGCTTCCTTTTTCATGAAAATTTCATCCGATTTCGAAAATGCTTTGCTTATTATATCATTTTATACACAACCAAATGTGGGAATAGGCTAAAAAAGATCAGGAGGTGTTGCATCATGATTCCAGATCATCTGGATGTTGGTTTATCGATATTGTTTATTGGCTTCAATCCGAGCATTACGTCTGGAGAGACGGGGCATCATTATGCTTACAAAGGAAACCGGTTCTGGCGCATTCTTGAACGGTCGGGATTAACGCCGCGTTTATATGATGCACAAGAGGATGGAGAGTTGCTGAAGCTGGGATACGGATTCACCAATATCGTGGCCCGTCCCACCAGAGGTGTGGAAGATATTACGAAGGAAGAGTACGCAGAAGGACGCCAGATTTTGCGGCAAAAGCTGGAGGACTACCGGCCGGACATCGCCTGTTTTGTAGGAAAAGGGGTATACACCCAGTACAGCAAACGTTCCAAAGTGCAATGGGGATTTCAGGATGACCCGGTCGTCAAGGAAATTCAGGAATTCGTCGCTCCATCGTCCAGTGGACTCGTGCGCATGTCGATGGATGAGATTGTGGCGATCTATTCAGAGCTTGCTGATTTTGTTGCGGACAAGAACAGGGAAAGTTAAGGGGTAAGAAAGACAGGAGAGGTAAGATAGCAGCAGTAATAGGCTACTACGAAACCTATAGAGAATGTGCAGCGACAATCACAGAATGTTGGTACGCAGAGTTCACCCTGTCGGCTTCGCCGATGAGGGCGAATTCTTTTTTTTGGATAAAGTGAGAGGTTTCGGGAACGGCTTCCGTCTATATAGTACAGAACCATGCATGGAAGCTGTAGAGAAGGGGGATTACATGACTCAACAGATACCGGAGGAGGAGCTTATTGAGCGCATTATTGCAGGGGATAAGCAGTTGTTCTCTGTGCTAGTAGATCGATATAAAAATAAAGTCTACGGCATTATGCGCGGAATGGGTGCGAGTCATCCGGATGCACAGGATCTCGGTCAGGATACGTTTATTCGTATCTATCAATATCTTCCGTCGAGGCGGGAGGGAAGCAGTTTCTCGTCGTGGGTGTACACCATTGCAGTGAATCGGATGCGGGATTTTATACGGGAAAAGAAACCCGTCATGTCTCCAGTCGATCAGGGGATCGAACCTGTCAGTAACGAGACACCGGAGAAACGTGTGCTGCATAAGGAGATGCAGCGTGAAATATATCGACATCTCGAACAGTTGCCTGATTCGTATCGGCTGGTGTTATTACTGAAGTACACAAACGAGTTGAGCTATGAAGAGATTGCGGATGTAACGGGTTTGAGTTCAACCAAAGTGCGTAACGCCCTTTATCGCGGGAAAAAAACGCTGAGGAAGCAGATGGAACGCAAAGGAGGTTTAGCTACGTATGAAGCCTATTTCAAAGGATGAAGATCGGTTGTGGGAAGAGCATCTGTATCGAGAGGAGCCGGATGCGGATTTTACGCTTAAGCTCATGCAAAAACTGGATGGCGTGTCCATGGAAAGTGGCGAAGACGGAAGTCCATTCGTAAAAAAATCCATAAAAGCGCATTGGAAGCGCCGGACGGGGATCGCCGCCGCGGCAGTTGTAATACTTGCCGGAGGGGCCTGGTTTGCTTTTGACCGAACAGCAGAGCCAGCACAACCCGCGGTAAATGCTGTGGATCAGCGGCTTCCAGACATACCTGTACCAGAAGAGATAAGATCTGGTTATCTGACGGACGATTACAAACGTCTGAAACCACTTGATCTTGTAATTAACCCGAATATTCTAATTCTAGATCAGGGGTATACACTCAAGATTAGCGATGTCCTAGTGGATCGTTCACAAATTATTATTATAACAGAACAAAGCAATCCTGAAGGAAGCACAATACCGATTGTTTATCCGGAAATGGGAAGGATTCATATTACAGATGAAAAAGGGAACAGTGTTGCTTCCATGGCGGTGGATACGAGACTTAGCAGTTGGAAGTATCAAAGGTTTGTATTCCAACTGAATGATGATATTCCAGATCAGGTATTTGTACAGGGAGAACTAGGTTATTTAAAAATTCCTGATCATTATAATCTTGATACTGGAAAAATTACAGCAAGTAATACAACGGTGGATTGGAGCTTCCAATTCAAGATCGATATGACCAAAGCCAAATTAATGGCTGTTGAGGCTCCCATGAACAACACCTACACCACTCCTGAGGGCTTGAAACTGAATATGACACAGCTTGTACGCACGCCAAACGGGACACGTCTTGACATGAACATCACTCTGGACGATCAACTTCGTGCCAGTGTCGGAGAGAATTGGGCCGATGATATGGACTTCATGTATCATATCGAAATTCCCGAGACGAATGAGTATCGAATTTTTAACGAGAACAAACCCAATGCCCGTCAAGCCAAATTTCGGTTACGAGATATGAGTAAACTGAGTGAGAATAATGATGGTCAGATGAGGCTTTCTGAGACATGGGACCCCGCTTATGTCACGGTGGATGCGAAGAAGATTCGCTTTGTCCTCGATGGCTACACCATCCCGGTGTGGGAGGAGAAGTCCGTGGAAGTGGATTTGGAAAAAATGCGTAAGGATGCTGAGTTCTACACCTACGTACTACAGTTTGAACAATTTGGAGATGAAATTTTGTTTTCCAGATACAATTATTGGCCAGTGCAGCAATCATTAAAGCTACCTGAAAGAAACTTTGAAGGGGTTTCTTCTCTTGTTTTGGAGGGAGTGGGGACATTCCAAAATGATATTAATGGGGATCAATGGGTGGCTATAGACCGTGAAGGAAAGGAGTATCCCGTTGAAGTAATGGGAACTACGAATCAGCCTAACAAAAACGAAGAATACATCGTAGATGATCTCAGGTTGATTATCCATGGTTTTAAAAAAGAAAATGGAACGAAATTCACTTTGAAACGAACCGCAGTTAACCGAGAGGTCCGTGATGTAAATTGGGAAGTGGATCTTCCGTCGTACAGTAGCCTGCCTTGGCTGAAATGATCACTAGTACATTTCTCAGACATGAACTAAATTAAAGCTTCGAATGGATGTATAAGGATGGATCGACATATTTAAGTGTGGATGTATAGACATATAAGGATATAAGCCAAATATATAAAAAAAGGCCCTGCATAATGGTATGCGGGGCCTCTTTCGTATGCACCGGGCTTTACGGGGAAAGCAAGTACCTAACGAATTCATCTTCAGAAAAGAGTGGTTACCCGTTCTAAATTACGCCGATTCCCTTGGAATTAACGTAGTCGATAACATCACCGTTTCTTTCGGAGTTCCCGGGCGTTCGATCCGGCGTTGTAAAGCTTCAACCGCACGTTGTCCAAGCTCCTCTTTGCACAGATTAACCGTTGTCAGGGGTGGGGAGGAAGTCACCGCAGAATGTACATTGTCGATACCGATGACAAGGCAATCTTTCGGTGTGGAAATGCCCATCTCCTGTAATTGGTGCATCCACTGCAAGGCAATATCATCATTAACACCAATCCAGGCATCGGGACGTTCGTCATCTGGCATGTTTTGAATGTTAGTGGCTAACTGGTTAACCCATTCCCCGTTCTCATACGGAATATTCCATTCTCTGAAGCTGGTCGTATGACTGGTATCCACATGGAAATGATTCAAGGCCAACTCAATCCCGATCTTCCGCTGCGCGAAGCTTGCAGCACGACCATCATCTGTGATGAGTCCGATCCGTCGGCAATTCATAGACATTAGATATCTCGCAACAGTAATGCCAGCTTCCAGATTATCATGGCTGATCGTATCACAATTCAGCAGCGGCTCCTGATGATCTACGAGAATAATAGGCCGACCCGTCTGAGAGAGGCGTTGCAGAACCGTATGAGGAAAAGCACCCATGACAATAATTCCTGCACAACGTTCCCAGTCCAAATGAGGAGCAATAGCTTTTTCGGGAGAGGTGTTCTCGTCCGTCACTCCGAGTGAGGGAGATACAATGGCATGATGCCAACCACGTTCATTACAAGCGGAGATCATGCCTGACAGAACACGTTGCCAGTAGTGGGGTTCACCGCGGTTAAGCTGATTCATGCATATGAGAACGAACGGGGGATCGGAAGGGTCCGCATGGTTTGCGGCAGTAGAACTGTTAGTAGCCCCCGGCGTACTTTGGCGATATCCCAAAGCCCGGGCGAGTTCCAGTACCCGTGCACGTGTCGCTTCACTGACACCCGTCTTGCCACTGAGTGCGCGGGAGACGGCATATTTGGATAATCCGAGCTGGTCAGCCAGCGTCTGAATGGATACTTTGCGTGACATATCATTACTCCTTCGTATGTAAGCGAACTGCATAAATCCATTGAGATGACCTCTAATAATTGACGATCCTCTTCGGACACAGTACACTTACAAATAATAATGTTATTATAATTTATCATAACAAAAATAACAATAGTGTAGCGTCGCAGAGTCAATCTAAATCATTTCATATACTTGAATTTGAAGGAGACGACATCCATGGAACAGTTCAGATTACCGAAAATCCCTATGCCGCATCTGGAGTTGCCACAAGCTGTGCAGGATATTCTGACTGAGGCGGACGAGCGTTTGCAACATCGGCCGAGATTATTGACTCAGTTTCGTAATTGTTTTCCCAATACGCTGGAAACGACGACGAAGCTGCATGATGATGGGACAACCTTTGTGATTACTGGAGATATTCCTGCCATGTGGTTAAGGGATTCGGTAGAGCAGGTCATGCATTATGTTCCACTTGCGAAGCATGACGAGAAGTTACAGCGAATCATCGGAGGCCTGATCAAAAAACATACATTTTATGCTGATAAGGATATCTATGCCAATGCGTTCAATGAAACGGCGAATGGATGGCATTGGGATGCCAATGATGAGACGCAGATGTCACCATGGGTGTGGGAACGGAAGTTTGAGCTGGATTCTCTATGTTTCTCCATGAAGCTGGCTTATACATATTGGAGGGAGACGGAACTGACGGATATATTCGATGAGCGATTCAAGAAAGTGATGGAAAATATTGTAGACCTGTGGGAGACAGAACAGCATCACGGAGAGCGTTCATCTTACCGGTTCATGCGTCGCAATTGTCCAGCCCATGATACGCTGCGTAATGAGGGGTTGGGTATGCCTGTGAATTATACGGGGATGATCTGGTCCGGATTCCGTCCGAGTGATGATGCCTGTGATTTCCATTATAATATTCCGGCGAACATGTTCGCGGCGGTAACCTTAAGCCAGATGGGGGAAATCGCGAAGTGGGTGTTCCGGGATGAACAACTGGTGAGCCGGATGGCTCGATTGGAGGAAGACATACGACATGGCATTTCTCTGTACGGTACTTATCGTCATCCAGAGTATGGACAGATCTATGCCTATGAGACGGACGGTTACGGCAACTTTTGTCTGATGGATGATGCGGGTACGCCGGGACTGATGTCCATCCCTTATATGGAGTATGCTTCGGTGGAGGATGCTGTGTATCAGAACACACGCCGATTTATTTTGAGTAGGGAGAATCCGTTCTACTATGAAGGGAAGGCAGCCAAAGGGATCGGTAGCCCGCACACCCCGCCGGGATACATCTGGCACATGGCGTTATCCATGCAGGGTCTGACCGCAGACAATGACGAGGAAATGCTGGCCATGATTGAATTGCTGGAGAACACGGATGCGGATACGGGATATATGCATGAAGGCTTCCACGCCGATGATCCCAACACGTTCACCAGACCATGGTTTGCCTGGTCCAACAGCCTGTTCTCGCAACTGGTGTATAAGGCAATGAAGAAAGGGATTTTATAAATGATATATTTTTAAAAAAAGAGTTCTTACTACTCGTAAAGTGGCCGTTCCGGTTACGAATCGTTCTTTTGATCGCTGTTATCCCCGGATTTCCTGATCGACTTTTGTAAAGTCGAAATCCGGTGATAAAGGCGACCGCGTTGCTTCTTCAGAATCGATTTCGTTCCCTGCACTACTTTTACTATTGAGCGCGACTTTTTTTTGAACGACATCATTTTTAGAATAGGAGAGTAGGTAAAAAAAAGAAAGCCCAAACTGCTGAACTTTGCAGATTGGGCTTTGTTTCTACTGATAAACACAGGCGCTTTGCTATGTGTTTTTTAGCAGATCGGCGATGAATACTTTCTGGCCTGTGCGTGCGCTTTCGAGGGATGCGAGGACCATAGCCATGCTGAACTGGTTATCGCTGCAATCCGTTTCAGGCAATCGGCCTGATTCGAGTGCAGCGAACATGTCTTCGAGGCAGCCATGATGACCTGTTTTGTCCATGACAGGCAGTTCCGCTTCGATCCGCTCACTTGGCTGGAAAAAGGATGGTTTGCCGTCAGCATCCAGGCTTTGCGTAGCAACCACCTCAGCATAGATGTCATCATGACCATCCCAGATCGCAGTTCCTTTTTCACCCGTTACGCGCCAGCTTGCTTCCCATGATGTGGGTACACCCTCCGCGCACCAGGAACCGCGATAGTTGAATACGGACCCGTCAGACATCTCAAATATACATAACGCCATCGCATTGCCCTGATACCAGGAACCTGGAGGATTGAACTCATGGCAGTATACCGATACCGGGTTGGCTCCGAGAATATATCGTGCCTGATCAAACGTATGTATTGCCATATCGAGCAGCAGTGGGCTATCCATTAGATCCCGGAATCCGCCGAAGTGTGGCCCGAGGAAGAAGTCTGCCCCTGCGTAACCTACCTGCCCTATAGCTCCGCCGGAAATGAGATGCTGATAGGCGCGGATACGTGGATCGAACCGACGATTCTGCATCACGGCTTGAATATGTCCTGTACTGCGAGAGGTTTGCACAATATCTGTGCAGTCGGAGAAGGACTCTGCGAGGGGTTTCTCGCCAAATACATGACATCCCTCCTTCAGCGCTGTCATGGCAATGCCGTAATGACTCGCGGGAATCGTGACATCGAATACGATATTCGCGCCAGTCGCTTGAATGGCCTCGCGGATATCGGTGAACGTAGGGCAGGTGAGGCCGTGTCTTGTAGCAAAAGCAATGGCTGTCTGTTCATACAGATCAACCAGCCCGACGATTTCTGTATCCGGCCTTTGCAAGGCATAGTCCGCCCACGTGTTTGCCATGGCACCGCAGCCAGCGATAATTACCCGATAAGGATGACTCATCAGCTCATCTCCTTCGTATGGATTGTGTTGTGTAGTACTTTATACCGGATTGGGCACAAAATCGCCGCCGCGACATTGTTTCAAATACCGCAAAGCATGTACCTGTCCTGTCATTTCAAGTTCGTCTTTGTAGACGGGATCATGCCAGCCTTCAATATCAATCGTGCCTTGGTAACCGTTCTGACGCAGAATGGTGATAATGTCTGCCCAGTTGTTATCCCCGAAGCCGGGTGTACGGTGCCAGACAAATTCACGTGGGCCGTGTACGCCGTATTCCTTGACAATATCCCAGGCAATCGTGGCATCTTTGCCATGTACGTGGAACACTTTGTGAGCCCATTTGCGCAGCTGTGGAATCGGATCGATCAGGCTGGACATTTGGTGGCAAGGCTCCCACTCCAGACCAACATTTTCATCTGGGACAGCATCGAACATCATCTCCCAGGCCGTCGGGTTATGGGCAATGTTCCAGTCGCCTGTCTGCCAGGTGCCACCCATATCACAGTTTTCAAAAGCAATGCGTACACCCCGGTCTGCTGCCCGGCGTGCCAGTTCGCCAAATACTTCCTTGAATCGGGGGATGGACTCGTTAATGGGTTGATCGGTTAATCGTCCGGTGAATCCGGAGACGATATCTGCACCGAAGAGCTGTGCATGATCAATGACCCGCTCCCAGCTTGCTAGTGTATCGGCGTTGTCCCCGGCTCCCGTGAGCGGGTTACCAAATACACTCACCGCAGAGATGACAATACCTTGTTCATCCACGATTTCACGGACACGTTTGGCTGTCTCTGCCAGGTCCAGATCACCAGTGGTTTGCCAGAAGGTCAGGTTAAATGATTCGAAGCCATGTTGCATGATCTGCGGGATAACACGGACGGCGTCCTGCCCGCCTACAAGGGTACCGATGCGTAATGATTTATTCATGGTTGTATTTCACTCCAATATTGGCTTATAGTACTTCGTGACACACTCATTATAGCCGTGCATTAATGGGATGGCTCTACACAATCTTGTGTAATATTAGTCGGATCTTGTGAAGAGGGGGAAGAAGTCGTGCTGGATCTGAAAGCGCTTCACGAAAACACCCGAATTGACCATAAATCACATCCATTTCAACTGTTCCAAAATCGATGCTCAGATATGAAAGCGGAAGAATGCATTCTGTATTTGCATTGGCATGAACATTTTGAACTGATTGTCATGCGCAAGGGAAGTGCGCTGTTTCATATTGATAGCAAACCATATGTGGTTAGCGCAGGTGAGGTCATCATCATTCCTGGAGGCACGTTGCATGTGGGGTATGCCTTGGACGAGGGGGATGTGCATTATGATTCTGTTGTAGTTAACCGTGCGCTGTTCCATGATTTCACCCACGATCCCGTGCATGAGCAATATGTCGCGCCGTATCTGGAGGGAAGGGTGAGATTTCCGGTCAAACCGGCAGAGGAAAACATCGCCTGCACAGGCTATTATTCTTTGCTAAATGAAGCCGTGGAAGAAATGGCATTACAGCCCCCGGCTTATCAGCTCGTGGTGAAGTCCAAGCTGCATGCCTTATTCACGCTGCTTGCGCGAACCTTTATGCCGCAGCAGCTGCCGGATCGATCGGTGGGATCGTATTTTCCCAATCGCGAACGTTTCAAACAGTTGATTGCACAGATTGAAGCGGACCCCACAGGTAAGATGTCTGTTACGGAAGCGGCAAGCCATGTTGGACTGAATGCGTATCATTTCTGCAAAATGTTCAAAAAGCTGACCGGACGCACCTTTGTGGAATACGTGAATGGGTGCAGGATGAGTGAGGCCGAACAACTCCTGCAAGGCAGCAGTCTGACCATTACGGAGATCGCCGCCAGAGTAGGCTGCGACAACGCCAATTATTTTACGAAGTTATACAAACAGTACAAGGGCATGACCCCTTCACAGGGGCGGGGGAGAACAGAAGGTTAAGCGCAATTAGTATGCAATCATAATGGCAGTCTCAGATAAAAAGGCATCATGGTGTTTGTATTCCTATACAACTCGCAGTCATGATTATAAGCAGAAGCAGAGCGTACGGCAGTAATTACTGTACTATCAATGTACTAATCACCATACTCCATACTTGGACTTACATCCATGAAGAATAACCCGGATCGAGGCCAACTCAAGGCGTTCTTCCGGGTTGTTTGGATTGCAGAATCAGAATAAAAAGACAGTCCTATAATGTGTACAACGTACTCATTTCATAAATCTGGAGAACAATCTATTCGCCTTTTTGGAGAGATCGTCCATTTTGACATTGGCATGATCGAGCTGATTGTACCCCCATTTGATCGTCTGCAGCATGCGCGGAGATATGGGCGTTCCTTTGATTCGCGGATAGATGTTGTGATAGGCCCAGACGAGATGCTCCCAGCGATTGTCATTGCCGTCCTGAATGTATTCGGATACGTCAATCACTTTCCCGCGCCCGTTCTGAAGAATTACATTTTTTAAATGAATATCACGGGGGTTCAGCCCGCGGCTGCGAACGGCTTCTCGCGCTGCGTCCACATCGAGCATCACCTGCTCGGGGACGGGAATTCCTTTTTCCAAACATTCCAGCAGTGTATCCCCAGGTTCAAAACTGATCACGAGAATATTCCGGCCGCTGCCGTAATAGGTAGGGAAGTACGGCAGCCCTTTGAGCTGTTCGTATACCTGTTTTTCATTTTCGAGTTTGTCCAGAGCATGATCCGAGTACACCTTGAAGGCATACTGCGGCAAGCCGTCATACGTAAATACAGCCGCGTCCGTACCTGTGCCAATGCAATTCAATCCTTCTGCATTGCCGATGATGTTCACGAGCTCATTCCGGTCGCTTCCGATGACTTGGATCTGTTGTAATGCTTCTTCCGCCTGGAACCAATCCGGTCGATTCATGGGTGGTGCCCCCTTTTAGGATATGCCTGTACAGCATTTGCGTATAAGTTAAAATCGTGAATGATTGGTAATGGTACACTGAGCCACTGAGCCATTCCGTGCACAGCCATATGAAGATAAGCATTTTTTAACGAACCGTATAAGTCTTATTTCGCGTACATCGGCAGATCTGAAAATGTAACGAATCGGAGACACTCTATTGGCTCGTTTACATCGTATAAATACGTGATTTAGCCGAAATAAGACGATATAGCGTGACTGGAGTTCGTTAGATGGTGTAAAGCCCTTTTATCCAAGCAATAAGGTGTAGCAGATTCGTTAGCATTCTTGATCACGATTGCGTTCGATCACAGCAGCTTCGATAATCTTCAAGTCACAGGCTCCCCGGGTTCCCTTAATTAGAGGGTTAATGAGAAGGAAATCTGCCGTGAGGTATGCTTCCACTTGGACCTTGGACCCGGCTTCTTTACTAACGCTGCTGAGGCGTAAAATAAGCTTCGGACGCTGTAGCTTTTTCACAAAAAGTTGTAGCTCTGCATTTCAGTTTTACTGCCCTCTATGAAGTATATTATGCGTTCTGCTCCGCAATTTCATCTTTTGGTGATGTTAATATATAAACGATACGGATCGAATCGGAAACGGTTGCGTCAGAAGAAAATAACGGAAGTGCGCTTGCGGCAATGTTGCCCTGGCTTTATACTGTGAGCATTAAGGGATCTCATGCAGATCCGGCATACAGAAAGGCAGAAATCCTTATGGCACAATACCCGCAATGGTCTTATTCGCAGTCGCGGGCGAGTATGTTCGATGAGTGCCTGCGCAAATATTATTATCATTATTACGGTGCCCATAACGGCTGGAAGACAGACTCTGCTGATGAGATGCAGGTTCGTCTGTACCGTCTGAAACAACTTAGTAATCTGTACCTAGTCTTCGGAGACCTTGCGCATCGGATGTGTGAGTCGGCGGTACGCAGCAGGGAAGAGGGCAAGGATAAGCCGCGTGAACACTTTCTGGAACAGACGATACGCAAGCTGCTGAATCAGGCATATGTGGAATCAATGGATGCGGATCAGTGGCGACTGAATCCCAAGAATCGCACGATGCTGTCCGAGATCTATTACGGGGATGATACGTTGAATGACCGAATCGCGACGATCAAGGAGCGAGCTTCGGCCTGTGTCAGTAACCTGTACCAGACGCTTACGTGGGAGGACTTGTCCCGGGCAAGCACGGACATTCTGGAGATCGAGAAATGGGATACCATGATGCTGCACGATACACGCGTGTATGTGAAGATGGACTTATTGTATCGGCGCAGTAACGGCAATATTGTCATTGTGGACTGGAAGACGGGCAAGGAGGATGACTTCTCTGATCAGCTCATGCTGTACGCATCCTATGTAAGAGAGCACTACCGGGTTCCTTTGGAGCAGATTGAGCTGCGAGTGGAGTACCTGTTAACGGGAAAACACCGGGAGTTTACAGCCACAGAAGAGGATATCCGCAAGGTGGAGGAGAACGTGGGTCGTTACATTGAGGAGATGCGATCCTGCGTGGAGGATGAGTATTACAACCGTCCAAAGGACGTCAGCTATTTCACAGCGATGCCTTCGCACCGGTCCTGCCGGGATTGCAACTTCCGCGAAGTATGCAATGAACGGGCAGTCTGAAGCGCCATAACCGGATGAACATAAGACAAGGCCTTATCCGAATTGATCTATTTTATATGTGGCAAAAAATCAAGAAGCGCGAGCCGGGTACAACATCTGCCCGACTCGCGCTTCTATTGCGTTCCACAGGCCTGGCGACATGGCGCCGGGGTGGAACGATCCTATCCAGATTATTGGACAGCGGCGGCATTCTCCAGCGCCTGGCCCACAGGAACATAGGCATGCCCGAGATCCCGGGCAACCGCCTCATACGTGATGTGTCCATTCAGCGCATTGACCGCGCTGCGAATGGACGAACTGCCGCGAATCGCGGCGGCTGCACCGTGGTTGGCCAGCTGCAGCGCATAAGGCATGGTGGCGTTGGTCAGCGCCACCGTAGACGTACGCGGCACAGCGCCCGGCATGTTCGCCACCGCGTAATGCACGACGCCATGTTTCACATAGGTCGGTTCATCGTGGGTGGTGATATGATCAATGGTCTCAACGATCCCGCCTTGATCAATCGCCACATCCACAATGACCGATCCCGGTGCCATCGTCTTCACCACCTGCTCGCTGACTAGCGTTGGCGCCTTGGCGCCCGGAATCAGCACCGCACAGATCAGCAGATCTGCCGCCGCAACAGCTGCCGCAATGTTGGACGGGCTGGATACCAGCGTGTGGATCTGATTGCCGAAGATATCATCCAGCTGGCGCAGTCGATTCAGATTCAGATCGAGGATGGTTACATCCGCTCCAAGGCCAATGGCAATCTTGGCTGCATTTGTACCCACCGTACCGCCGCCAATAATGACCACTTTCCCCCGACTGACACCAGGTACACCGGACAACAAAATGCCCTTGCCGCCTTCGGTCTTCTCCAATAGCTGTGCTCCGATCTGGGAGGCCATGCGGCCTGCAACTTCACTCATTGGAGTTAGCAAGGGAAGAGTACTATTAACCTCCAGTGTCTCATAGGCAATGGCTGTTACTCGACTTGCAATAAGCGCTTTTGCAAGCTCAGGTTCCGCTGCGAGGTGCAGGTAGGTGAACAGAATCAGCCCCGGACGAAAATATCCATATTCACTGGCAAGCGGTTCTTTCACTTTGATGATCATATCGGCCTCGGTCCACACGGACTTGGCATCAGGACGAATCTCGGCGCCCGCAGCTTGATATTCATGATCCGTGAATCCGCTGCCGATTCCCGCGCCTTGTTCAATCATCACCTGGTGACCAGCTCTGATGAAATCAGCAGCCCCGGCCGGAGTCATTGCTACACGATTCTCATTGTTTTTGATTTCTTTGGGAATTCCGATTCTCATCACCATGCACCTCGTCCATTTATTGGTTGTTAGCTTATACTACAAGTTTATGACTTGCATATTTGTTTTGCACCAGACTTGATGTCTAATTTTTAGAAATAGTACTCAACATATTGTCGAAAAAGACTATTCAGGACATTTGTCCATGGATTATAATGTAAGAAATAATAACACGAAGAGGGATCACCATTGCAAAATGATCGCGTGTTTACGATTAAAGATATCCTTGCACGTCCGGTATTCGGCCGAGCGCGACTAGCGGCAGGGAAGGATGGAGTGAACCGTCAGGTTGGCTGGGTTCATGTGCTCGAGATTACGAATGTATCTCCATTTGTAAGCCCCCATGATCTTATTTTATCCACTGGACTGTGGCTTCAATCGGAAGAAGGGCGTGAAGAGTATCTGCTCCAGCTCATTGGAAGTGAGGCAGCGGGGTTATGTGTGGAGTTTGGTACCAGCATACACGGAATCCCGGAAGAACTGATTGAACTGGCGGACAGACACGAGTTTCCGCTGATTGTATTCGAGCAACCAGTTCGTTTTGTCGAGATCACACAGGATATTCACTCTCTGCTCATTAATCATCAACACCAGTTGCTGAAAAGTCTAGAAGCTTATTCAAGACAGCTTCAGCAACGAACATTACAGAGTACGGATATGTCTGCTGTGCTGAATCTGCTGCATGAGTATGCTGCCAAACCGGTAGTGTACATTTCGTCCATGGAGCCGGGCAGTTTTGTGCCCGAACTTGTACCGGAGGTGGAACAGACCATCTACACCTGGTATGAGCAAGAGGTAGAACATCTGGATTTGAATGATTCAGATACCGAATTATGGTTCCATATGGATGAAGAGAAAGTTCTGCTGTGCCATCCGGTCGTCTGCTTCGGCCAGGTTTTTTCTGCTGTAGGCATGATTGTGCATCCGGCAGCTCCAGTGGAATATCTCAAGCTGCTGCTTGACTACACCGCGAAGGCAGCGGCAGCACTCACACTTCGTTCCCAGTTTCTTGAAGAGAAGATGGTCCGCAATCAAAATGAACTGATCCAGGATCTGATGAATGGCAACATCCAGCAGGAGGACCAGGCTCAGACTCGAATGGGGCTTCGATTGCTGGTGAAGGGACAGTACTGGTTCGCAGGTGGGGTCATCGAGATTGAACATCGATTGAAAGGCACAGGCCGGGAGCGAATGGAAGCGAATCATCAGGATGTTCTTGTCCTGCTTCGTTCCCTGCTCAAGAAGAACAATCTGCCTAGCCTGATTATGCTGAAGAACAACCAGGTATATCTGTGTTGTGCCAAGGAAGCGGTATCGGGTGCTGCACGTCATCAACTGCTGCGATTGCTTGAAGGGATTGCCCTGGACGTGAAACGGTTTGCCAGTCGTAACTTGAAGCAGGTTATCATTCATGTGGGAATTGGCAAGTTCCGCAGCCGTTTGACCAGTCTACCGGAGAGCCTTCAGGAAGCCTATCAGGTCATCGAAGTTTCGAGGTCGGTAGATCAGATGGAACATGTTCACTTTTACGATCGTATGGGTATATATCAAATGTTAAAGGCATTGCCCCAGTCGTTCCTTCAACCCTTTGTTCAGGATCACCTGGGTGTCTTGATTGAACATGACCAAACGCATCACCTGCGATTGGTAGAGACATTGGATGCTTACCTGCAGAACTTTGGTTCCAAACGGGATGCAGCCGCCCAGTTATTTATTCATCGGCAAACGTTGTACAACAGACTGGAGAAGCTGGAAGAACTGATGGGGCCAGATTACATGGATCAAGGGAGAAGAATCTGTCTGGAGATGGCGCTACTGGCACACGCGATGATCGAGAATGGACAGTGGCAATCCTCTTGATGCGGTGAAAGGGATGCAAGACAGACTGTGCATCGATTTTACATTACTTTGTGCACAGTCTAGCAGTTTTTACTAATCCGCCGGGTATGTTGTAATGAAACAGGCAGGCGTTGCAGGGTGGAAGTGGAGCGCCGGCCCCGATAAAGCTTCGTTTGACCAGAAGATGGTGCTAGTGATAATGAAGAGGGAGCAGCCAGGCGATACGGGGGTGATGACCGGTCGGGGCGTCCGTCTGTTTCTGCTTCAATGGCTGCCGCTGAAATGCCGCTTTGGTGCAGCCACTCCTGAAGTCGTATTGGATTGATTCCGAGTTGTCCGCTCAGATTACAGATATCGAGGTTTATTCTCACACAAATCCGCCTTTCCTGGAATATCGGGCTGGTAGTAGGGTTTGAAAGGGAAGCATGAATTCGAGATCAGTAAATGCTCATGTACATGGTAATCGTAACTTGATCGGCGGAATGATCCATTATATTGAGAAGTAGCGCGGAGGGGGTTATGTATACCCTGTTAAATGTTCTCCTATCCGCTTTTTTGATAATTCCCTATAAATTGGCTTTTAACAAGATTCTATCACTTCACATGAAGCTGTGCGTCTCAATATAGTCTCAATTTTGGTGAAAAAATAAATACATTAAAAGTACCAGTATCTAGTACGGAGGACATATATGGGAAACAGTAGTGAGGCTCAATATGACGAGTATGTTGAGGATGGCAAACGTTTTGTTGGTCGAATCAAGGAACTGACAACACTGGAACGGTGGTTCAATCATCCAGAAGCCCCATTGACCATATTTTCAATTACCGGCATGGGAGGTATCGGTAAATCTTCATTGCTTTCAGAGATGTTATCTGTCTCTCGGAATCGAGGTGCGACAGCAATCTGGATGGATGGCCGATCATGTGGTGGGACACCTTCCGTTTTTATGGATTATTTGTCCTCTACATTAGGATTGGAAACATTGGATAGTGAAGGATACCCACGGCCATTGAGTCTGCTGAAAGACACATCAATCGAGAAGCGAATGGTCCTTGCAGTGGATAATTATGAAGAGCTGGCTCTGTTAGAAAGTTGGTTTATGGAAGTATTTGTATCCAAACTTCCGTTAAGAGGCATACTTGTCATTCTTGCATCACGCCCGGAATTGGCATCCACTTGGCGGACACATCCCCGATTGCATCAGCGATTTATACAGATGCGGCTTCAACATTTTACAGTTGATGAGATTACGGAATATATCATGGTGGCAGGCTCTCTGAATCAGGGCATGGCAGGCACCATTACGAGAATGACCGATGGGCATCCACTGGGTCTGGCCTTAGCTGTAGAAGCTGCGGATCAGAGAAGGAATCTTCCGCAATCCGAATGGGCTGAACTGTCGCATATGATCAGTGCTCGATTATTATTGGAACTGACTACACCTCGTCTGCATCCCATGGTAGAGGTACTAACATTGCTTGAGACAGCCAATCAGGAATTGTTATCGTCCGTACTGGATATGATCGTGACACAAGAAGAGTACCACATGCTGAGACAGATGTCGTTTATCCGTTCCGGCCCGGATGGTCTTGCCCTGCATGATATGGCCAGGGTACATCTGCTCCGGGACTTTCGCCAACGTGAGCCTCATCGGCTGCAGACCATGCGCATCAAGATTGTGAAATTGCTAAAACCACTGCATGAACAGGCGGGACTGCATGAGCGTCGCCAGATCGCACGGAAGATGCTGTTACTGTGTCAGGAATCCATGCTTCAATACCGCAAGTACGCGGATGTGTCCCGTGATTCCTTGTTCTCACCTCTGGAAACGATGAGAAGCGAGGATCTGCCAGCTCTGCACAGCCTGTTACAACAATGGTGCGAGTACAGTGTGGAACCATGGCAGGCTGTACCCTATGGCCCCTTCTTGGATGAACTGGCACACCGTTATCCCGAAGGAATCGTATTAATGCGTGACAAGCTTGGGGAGACAATCGCCATGTTCATTACAGTCCTTGTGCATAAGGATAGTAGTGAGCTGCTGTTAAAATATTTTCCGAATGAGATGTATGAATGCTTCACACCACAGGAGCTGGAAAATGACCCGGATCAGAGTGATACGCACTTTGCCTTGCTGGCTGCCGCAAGAGATGATGTGCCTGGTTATACACGGGAAGAACTCGTTGGATACATGACACTGGACCGACTGGCTCTACTGGGTGATGGTGCGCGAGCGATGCTCGTCGCAACGAATCCTCATCTGAAACTGTTTTTGCAAAGTATTGGATTCCAGATGCGAAGAACAAGCACCCGGGTCTGCGACAGCTTTGAGCATCAGGCGGACGTACTTGAATTGGATTTGCGTAGTGGGCAATTCGGACAGTGGGTCATGTCTCTGCTTGATCCGGAAGCAACAGAGGATCGGATACAGCCGGAAACAACGGATGCAGATGACTCAGTCTGGACTGAACAGGATGTTCGCAAGATGTTGGGATACCTTCGATCTCCTGGAGAATTACATGAATACGCTGGCAGAGTTACAGGAGTAAGGGATGGTATCCAATTACAGCTGTATGTCATGGATTTGTTGGAAGGCAGAGTTCATGGTCTGTCCCCGCAGGATCAGATGCTGTTGTACGCGGCCTACTGGACGCATGCTGGCAATCCAACTGCCGCAGCCAAGACGTGTTCCATGAGTCGGGCGACCTTCTATCGCCATCTTAGAACAGCGCTGACTCGCTTGGCGCGGATTTTGTAGGTAGCTGCCGTTCCATCCAAACCGTAATTACGACAAGAAGAGGTGGGTCATAGACCAAGCCTCTTCATGCGATTATAGAGCGTTGCTCTGGAGATGCCGAGTTGTTTGGCGAGTGTTCGTTTGTTGCCACCTGCTTCTTTCAGATATTGAACCAGAAGTTGCGCCTCATAGGTGTCCAATTTTTGCTGGAAGGTAACAGGGGAGACTGGATCTGAATGCTCTGAATGCTCTAATTCGTCTGCAGCTTCAACAGTTCGAGGTTCTTGTTCGTCTCCCAACTTCTTCGGATGTTGCTGATATTCGCTATTGGCCTGTGGATGGATTCCCGAGGTCAGTTGAACTTCGGACTGCTCATGCACGATGAGAGAGGTGAGGGTGTCAGGCAGGTATTCTGGCTTCACCTCGCCATCTGTCGTCAGGATGGTCAAGCGTTCTATCACATTTCGTAATTCACGGACATTGCCTGGCCAATCATACTGGAACAGCAACTTAAACACTTCAGGTGGAACCAGCTCAATATGACGGTTGTAGAGCAGAGAGAATTCTTGAAGGAACGTCTGGGTTAATTCATATATATCCTCCTTGCGTACACGCAGTGGAGGGATGACGAGGTTAATGACATTCAGCCGATAGTAGAGATCTTCCCGGAATTGATTGCCTGCAATCATATTCAGCAGATTCTGATTGGTCGCAGCAATAATCCGGCAGTCCGCCTGTTTCATGCGTGTTCCGCCCACGGGGAAATAACTCTTCTCCTGCAACACCCGAAGCAGCTTCACTTGCAATTCCAATGGCATCTCACCGATCTCATCCAGAAAAAGCGTCCCCCCTTCGGCAAGCTCAATCTTGCCCTTTTTGCCTTTGGGGTCCGCGCCGGAGAACGCGCCTTTCTCGTAGCCAAAAAGTTCACTTTCAAACAATGAAGCAGGGATTGCTCCGCAGTTAATCGCGATGAATGGTGCAGTCTGCAATTCACGAAGATCATGAATGGCTTTGGCGAATAACTCCTTGCCTGTACCGCTCTCTCCGAGGATCAGTACGGTTGCTGAGGTGGTACTGATCTTGCGAATGGTCTCCAAGCACTGCTGAATGACCGGGCTGCTGCCCTTGATTCTGGCGAATGGATCTGATTCGGGCCGTAGCCGAGCAACGGCTTTCTCCAGATGCTGGACTTTGGAAGTCATATGTAAGAGTTCCTGATGTAATCGGATTTCAGTTGTTATATCCACTTCAGCAGCAACTGCGCCCACAATCTGTCCATCCAGTTGGACAGGACGGGCATTAATTAGAGCGAACAGGTCGGGCCGTGGCTGATGCTGTTTGCGATAGACCGTTTCGCCGGTATACAGCGTCTTGAGAGACTGTAGCCGATCTGGAGGGAAAAAGTCCGCTGCGGGTTGTCCGATGATGTCTTTTTTGCTGATCGAAAAAACATGCTCCGCGCCAGTTGTCCAGTAGGCTACCCTGGCCTCTTCATTAATTAATGTCAGAGCTGAGCCTGCTGTCTCCAGTGTGGTCTCAAAATAAGCTTCTATCAGGCGATGCGCATGCATCATGGCATGCAGGACATCGGATACGGCGATATATCCCACGTATTCGCCCTGATTATTCTTTATTAATAACAGGGGACTCTTAGCAAACAAAGGGATCACTTCCGCAAGTTCGATCGAAGCAGAGACGACAGGCACAGGAAGACGACCATATGATAATGTTCCATTGGGTTGGCTGTACAACCAGGCATATTCTGTATTGCGGCGTACAAAGACAGGTCTGTCCGTACCGATATGGAGTTCTGACGGTATAGACTGAGGTGTGGTTTCGTCATATAGTACTTCATCCAAAATACTCATATCTGTTCGTAACAAAGCATTCAGCTCAGGAAGTAAATGTCTCATCGGGATCACCTCGGTTGCAGCATATACTTATAAAAAATGTAAATGTGAAATTATGTATATTATAACGTTCTGATGAAGCTGTGTATATATTTTTTGACATCAGGTGTGCAGGTTGGGATATTGACTTGATAAATAAAAATTCATTTTTAATTGTATGCGATTACATTGGATCGAAACGAAGATAAGCGTTGATTTTAGCTAGAATCCAAAGCCTCTAAGTGAATTTTATGTTATAAAACATAACGTATATATCTTTGAGAAATAGAGCAGATAGAACGGACTAAATAGGAAAGTGGTGTGATTTAACTTTATGAAGAGGTACAGATGTGTCTATTATATTGGACATTTCAATTTGGGGATTCTTATTTTTTAGACATATGAATGAGTTGATATCGTGTAAATTTGAGAATTCAGTATTATAGCTCAAATAACCATGCTTTCCCCAAAAAACAGGAGAGCATGGTTATTTATTTATCGAAACATATTCTTAACGACCATCCAGAGATTAGCCGGTTTTTCGGCCAAACGGCGCGTATAGTACGGATACCACATGGTGCCATAAGGGACGTAACAGCGAATGCGATAGCCTTCTTTGGCGAGACGTTCCTGTTCGCTCATGCGCAGTCCATATAACATCTGAAATTCAAAGGCATCTGGCGAAATTCCACGGTCTTTAGCATATTGTTTTGTCCAGTGGATGATGTGATCATCATGCGAGGCCACCGCAGTGTATACACCCTGATCGAGGTGATTACGAATCATCGTTTTGAATTGATGAATGACTTCAGCGGTATTTTGATAGGCGACTGATCCGGGTTCTTTGTATGCACCTTTAACGAGCCGGAGCCGGATGCCTTCCCGAATCATATCACGCGTATCTTCTTCGGTTCGATGCAGGTAGGCTTGCAAGACTGTGCCCGTATTGTGCAGTCCTTCCGAGTGCAGTCTTCGAACAATATCCAGCGTTGCTTGAGTGAATGGACTATCCTCCATATCAATTCGGACAAATAGATCATGCAATTTGGCTTGTGCGGCAACGGCACGGATATTTCGATAGCCCTCTTCCGGGTCCAGAGCGAGGCCCATCTGGGTTGGTTTCAATGACACGTTGGAGTCTACACCTTCACGTGCGATGCCTTCTACCAGTCGTATATACTCATCCCTGTATAATGCCGCTTCGCTCAGGCGGGTGATACCTTCGCCCAGATGATCGAGGGTAGCCATTATGCCTTTATTATTGAGTATGCGGATCTCATCGAGAGCTTCTTCCAAGGTGTTTCCTGCAATAAACTTCCCTGCAAGCTTCTTGCCATATTTGATGGACAGGTTCTCTACCGCTTTGTTGCCTGCCACGGTCAATAAGGTCTTGCGATATATTTCCGTTCCTACACTCATTTTCGTTTCCTCCTTCAGCATTGTGCATCATTCGATTCAGGCTCGGTGGAATCATGCTTTTTTTATCCCTTAATAGAAGCAAGAAGCATGCCAGATTTGGCGAGGCTCTACTATTTTTCACGAAAATTTAATAAGAAAAATATTTCAGGTCCAACCGGAGTTGGCACGGATTTTGCTACATATATTTGGTGAAGAGTAACATGCAAAATAATTCAGGCGAGCAGCCAGTGAACCCCACATCCTGAAGGAGGAATCATTGATGAATATCCCTTTTGTTAACGAACCATTCACACCCTTTGCGGTCCAGGCGAACCAGGAAGCATTTGAAGACGCACTTCGTCAGGTAGAAGCTGAACTTGGGCAGGAATACCCGATTATTATTGGTGGGCAAAAAATAACAAGCAGCCGCAAGTTAACGTCCGTGAACCCCGCGGCCAAGAATCAAGTCGTCGGAACGATCCATCAGGCAGATCAGGAATTGGCCGAAAAGGCCATTCAGACAGCAGCGGAGACATTCCACACTTGGAAACATACCGATCCGAATGAACGGGCTCGATATCTATACAAAGCAGCTGCCATTATGCGCCGTCGCAAGCATGAATTCTCCGCATGGATGGTCTATGAAGCCGGCAAAACCTGGCCTGAAGCCGATGCGGATACAGCGGAAGCCATTGATTTTATGGAATTCTATGCACGGGATATGCAGCGACTAAGTGAACCCCAGCCCCTCGTGCGAATTGCAGGGGAAGATAATGAACTGAGTTATATACCGCTGGGCGTTGGTATTGTTATTCCACCTTGGAACTTCCCGCTGGCGATTATGGCAGGCATGACCTCTGCTGCACTGGTCTCTGGCAACACGGTGGTATTAAAGCCTGCCAGCACAACTCCGGTAATTGCCGCGAAATTTATGGAACTGCTCGCAGAAGTTGGCCTGCCGGATGGCGTCGTGAACTTTTTACCAGGACCAGGCAGTGAAGTGGGCGATTATCTCGTGGATCATGCGCTCACTCGGTTTATCAGTTTCACCGGTTCCAGAGATGTAGGACTGCGAATTAATGAACGTGCAGCACGTACAGCTCCAGGCCAGAAATGGATCAAACGGGTCATTGCAGAGATGGGTGGCAAGGATTCCATCGTTGTAGACAGTGACAGTGATCTGGAGCTTGCGGCAGAGTCCATTACCGCTTCGGCATTTGGTTTCTCCGGGCAGAAATGTTCGGCGTGTTCCCGTGCCATTATTCATAAGGATGTATATGATGAAGTATTGCAAAAAGTGATTGAACGGACACAGAAACTGACGATGGGCAGTCCACTTGAAGTTGGCAGTCAGGTTGGACCGGTTATCGATGACAAGGCATATGCGAAGATCACGGAGTATATTGAGATTGGCAAGGGAGAGGGGCGTCTTGTGCACGGTGGCGGTACAGGGAATGTTGAAGGTTATTTCATTGAACCAACCATCATTGCCGATGTGGACCCCCAAGCCCGGATTGCTCAGGATGAGATTTTTGGACCCGTGCTTGCATTCATCAAAGCCGAATCTTTCCAGGACGCATTGGATATCGCCAATAATACCGACTATGGACTGACCGGCGCGGTGATCTCGCGTAATCGTGAACATCTGGAACAGGCCAGACGCGAGTACTTCGCGGGTAATCTGTATTTCAACCGGAAATGTACCGGAGCACTGGTAGGCACGCATCCTTTTGGCGGATTTAACATGTCAGGCACAGATTCCAAGGCAGGTGGAAGAGACTATCTGCTGCTGTTTACACAGGCGAAGCTGGTATCGGAGAAATACTAGACAGGAACTCATAATCGGACGGAATTCCTCTTACAATCGCGTGAATAGTATGCTATTATCCCTGCAAATCCTTTTGTTCGTATAAAAAACAAGCGCTTATTACTCAGCTAGGCATAAGGAGGGAAACGGATGTTAGGTGTTCAGTTGGTGCAGGAACAACGTATTCGGCTGTCCATCACGCCGGAGATGAAACAATCCTTTCATTTGCTAACCATGTCCGGACAGGATCTGAATCGTTACTTGCTGGATGCGGCAGAGGAAAATCCAGTTCTTGAACTGGAAGAACAAGCTGGGCCCCTTGCCCGAATTCCACGGCGATTGAATCAGCGCAGGTATGATTCCTACGATCCGCTGCTTCAGGTCAGAGGTGCCGAGTCTACATTGGAACAATTGCTGATTGCGCAAATTCGAGTGATGACAATTCCAGCCGAATTGGAAAAAACGGCAGTATATTTGGCAGGATGCGTCAATGATGATGGTTATCTGACCGTTGAACTGGCAGAGGTTCAGGCAGCGCTTGAGCAACCAATGAGCAAGATTGCTGCAGGACTGGAGCTGCTCCAATCGCTGGACCCTGCTGGTGTAGGGGCGCGGAATTTGCAGGAATGTCTGTTGCTCCAGATTAGACGTGATTCATCGGCTTCGCTGTATGCGGAGCGGATGGTGGAAGCGGGATTGGAAGCTCTGGTTCCTTTTCACCCAGGTAGAACAGGGAGTCGATTAGGTATGACTTCACGGGAAGCTCAGGTTGCCTACGACTATATTACACGTCTCGACCCCAAGCCCTGCCGATCCATCGGATGTACGGAACGACCACATTACATTATTCCAGATGCCATTGTAGGGTTGCGTAACGGTGAGGCCCATTTTAGCCTACATGTGTCAGGTAACCCTCGTGTATCGATGAATGAAGCGTGCATCCGCTGGATCAGGGAAGCGGCGCCAGATGAAATCTGGGCTCACCGCGCCGCAGAAGCGAGGGCGATCATTCGGAGTGTACACCTGCGGCGCAGGACTTTAGTGCGTGTGCTGGCGGCCGTGATGGAAGAGCAAAAGGACTTTTTGGTCAAAGGCCCATCCGCGTTAAAACCGCTTAATCTGGCTATTATTGCAGAGAAGATTGGCATGCATGAATCAACGGTAAGTCGTGCCGTCAGTGGTAAGTACATTCACACGCCATATGGTGTATATGAACTCAGGGCTTTTTTTGCCTCGGGAATCCGTACAGCGTCAGGGAATAAAACATCAGCATCAGTAGTGAAACGAAGATTAAAAGAAATCATTCGTACGGAACAGACACAGCGGCCATACTCGGATAGTCACTTGACTACACTGCTTGCCGAAGAGGGAATTGTCATCTCCCGCAGAACGGTTGCCAAGTACAGGGAGGAACTTCAGATTCTGCCTTCCCTTGAGCGTAAACGATGGGCTTAACCAAATAGCTGGTGTCTTACCATGTCTGAACACAAGAACCCCCGCGAACCGGATGAACGGTCTGCGGGGGTTCTTGTTGCATGATTGGTGTATCAGTTCCTGCGTTAGATTTCCAGAGTTCCTACAAGCGTTCCATATTGCGCAGGAAATGTTCTCCGGCAATTCCTGGCGTGGTCATCTGCTCCGGATGAAGAATCTCTTCCAGTTCTTCCGGAGTCAGCAGTCCGCGTTCCAGAATGATCTCTTGCAAGGTAAGTCCAGTTTTGAGCGCTTCCTTCACAATGGAAGCCGCCACATTATAACCTAAGTGTGGGTTCAGCGCCGTAACCACACTGAAACTTTGTTTCATGATTAATTCGCAGCGCTCACGGTTAGCATCCATCTCTTCAACCGCATAACGTGTGAACACATCAATCCCGTTATTCATGATTTTCAGTGATTGCAGCAAGTTAAACGCAATGACCGGGCCCATGACATTCAGCTCGAATTGACCAGCTTCACACGCCATGCAGATGGTATGGTCATTCCCCATCACCTGGAAGGATACCTGGTTAATCACTTCTGCCATTACCGGATTGACTTTGCCCGGCATAATGGACGACCCTGGCTGACGCGGTGGCAGGAGTAGTTCATTGAATCCTGCACGCGGACCTGAGGCCATCATGCGAATGTCGTTACAGATCTTGGACAGACTGACTGCACATACCTTCAGTGCCGCCGAAAGTTCCAGATAGGCATCCGTGTTCTGTGTCGCATCCACGAGATCCTCAGCTGTTTGTAGGGGTAGTCCGGTAACATCAGATAGGTGTTCCGTAACCTTAACGATGTATTCAGGTTTCGCATTAAGCCCTGTACCTACGGCAGTTGCACCCATGTTAATCGTAAGCAATCGGCGATTGGCGAATTCCAGACGCTCGATATCCCTGCCGATGACACGGGCATAAGCTCCGAATTCTTGTCCAAGGCGAATAGGCACGGCATCCTGAAGATGGGTACGGCCTACTTTGACCACATCGTTGAACTCTTCTTCTTTTTTATGGAACGCTTCCTGCAGTCTCTTCATGGTAGCGAGTAACGTCTCGGACAGTTGATATGCCGCAATACGCAGTGCTGTAGGTACCACGTCATTGGTGGACTGGGACATGTTAACATGGTTGTTCGGATTGCAGTGGAAGTAGTCTCCCTTGCTTTTGGTTAACAGTTCTAGTCCGCGGTTGGCCAAAATTTCGTTCATATTCATATTCATGGAGGTGCCTGCACCGCCCTGAATGGAGTCTACAATAAAATGATCCAGATGATGGCCTTTCATCATTTCTTCAGCTGCCATGACAATCACTTCGCCGATTTTGCTTGGTAGCATTTTCAGTTCCATATTCGTAATTGCCGCTGCTTTTTTCACCGCAGCCAGAGCTGTGATCAGCTCCCGGTGTACCGGAACGCCGGTAATCGGGAAGTTCTCCACGGCCCGCACCGTCTGAATGCCGTAATAGGCATAAGCCGGAATTTCTTTTTCACCGATAAAATCTTTCTCCGTCCTTGTGGACATAGTAGACATTTCGTTCGCCTCCAGTGGCATCCAATAAATAGGTCAGCTCCGGCAATGCCGAAGCGCACTCAGTATATCATTTAAGCAAAATGGATGCCAATCTAAATCATTTAGCCTCTTGTGCCGATAATAAATAAAATTAAAGATGTTAAATGGAATATTATTCAATTTTATGAGAAAAGGAGGGCGGCTAAGCTTGTCTTATATATTATGCGCTTCATGATAGAGAAGTCATGCATGAACGGTAAATGTGGGGCGGATAGAACGTTTTCAGTGATGTATATCACATGAAATTTGGTACATGATTGGTAAAATAGGAAAAAAGGACTACGGGGTGTAAACATGAAATGGACTTTAGGCGCAAAGACAGTCGCAGGTTTGGTACTAATCTCAATTATTACGTACGGAACTAGCGGCTTTTTTATATTTTTTGTCAAAGACTGGGTTACGTTAGATATTCCGAATTGGGTATACATATCGATTATCCTGATCATGGGGGTATGTTGGAACGGAATTCTCGGGTGGTTTGCCTCTCGCTGGCTGACTCGTCCGATTGTTCATCTGTCTCGTGCGGCGCAACAGGTCTCATCTGGTGACCTGACAACGGAGATTCCGCAGCGGCGTACACAGGATGAACTTACTGTATTATATGATGCTTTTCGTGTAATGGTCTCTAATCTCAGAAGTATTGTGAACGATATTTCGGACAGTACACGAACTACATCACAGAATGCGCAGTCGCTTAGTGAAGCGATTACCCAAGCTGCGGAGCAGATCGAGATGATGTCAGAAGCGGTGGATCATATTGCGGTAGGTGTAGAAGAGCAGAAGGTTACTTCCCATCAATCCCTGATCACGGCGGATGAGATGCTGAACGATTTCCAGCGTATGCATAGCCAGTCCATGGACATGACAGAGATGTCCGGTCAGATGGAACGATCGGTGGATCATACGAAACAGACATTCTCATCGCTGATGAAGGGCATGGACGAGCTGGCTGAGTCGCACAATCGTTCCCGCGACATTATGCTACTATTGGAGAAGGAAGCCTCTGATATCGAGGTAATTACCCAGTCTGTCAAAAATATTGCTGAGGAAACAGGATTACTTGCCTTGAATGCTTCCATTGAGGCTGCACGAGCTGGCGAAGAAGGATCTGGTTTTGCAGTCGTGGCGCAGCAGATTCGTAAGCTGGCAGACGAGAGTAAGGAATCGGTCCATCGGATTAATGAGCTAATTAGTCGTGTGCAGCAGCGAATCAGGGAGACAGCACAACTGTCTCATGAGCAGCATGGTCTTGTGGTTAATGAATCGGAGCGGACCATCTCTGTGGATCAGACGTTGCATGAACTGACAGGCACGGTGGAAGTATTTATGAAGGGCGCGCATGATATCGGTTCCAAGATCGCAGAACAGACTGGCCGCGTGGAGCAAACGCATGGTCATGTGAAGAAGATCCAGGGGAAAGCCGGATCGTTCTCGGATGAGGCGAGACGAATCATGGATGCCGCACACGAAGAGACAGCCATCATGGAGGAGATTTCTTCCTCGGCTGAAGAACTGAGACAATTAACCGATCGGTTATTGGACAAAACCAAAGCATTCCGGATGCAGCCTTAAGCTGTGTTCGGGATTTTTTTTGCTTTTTGAGAACAGTTTTGGCATAATAATTTGCTTATTCTGGTTAAAGCCGAACGTTCTTTCGTGAAAACAGAAATTTGTAAAGATTATTTTATGAAAGATTAACAAATTCGCAACTTGCGGGCGATAAATGAAGATATAATAGGATTATCACAACAGATAAAGGAGCCCAGTATATTGAAAACTTGGACAGGTATCCTGCTGATGATTATTTTGGCGGTAGCTACGATTAGTACAACTTCGGCTGCCAGAACCATGAATGAATCGCAAAAACAGCTTAATATAGATGATCAATCCAGCCAGACCGCAGCGGTCGAGGCTTCCAATATAGATAAATTGCATGACACAGCGAAGACAACACAGGAATCAACCCCGGTGAAAGAGGAATACGTTTCGGTAGCTCCAGAGAATGAGAATGTCAGATTATACCCTATGAAAGTTGAGGGTTCGGGATATATATATAACGGAATGATTTTGGAAGTGGACGGCAAGACAAGAGAATTTAGTGATTGGCAAGGAGAAGGCGGGTCTTACAAACCCGAAGTGCACGAGCTGGATCTGAATGGAGACGGACAGAAAGAGATCGTTGTTCTGTACACGGAAGGGCATGGAACAGGTATTTATTTGGGACAAGCACGTATCATTAATCCGGTAACGCTCGAAGAGATGAAGATGCAATCTCTGGATGAGATTGCGAAACAGCATGTGAAGTCAAAAGTTACGGTTCGATCAGACCGTGTGGATGTGGATGTCGCCGTTGATGGCGTTCAAGCAGAACCTTTACGGATCGAGGAAGATACGAGTGGCGGCGTTTATAATAAAGAGTTGGGATTCGGTGGAGTAACCTATTACAGTGTGGAGGATGGCCGACTTGTCGTATCAGCAGCAGGATCTTATGGTGCGGCTTTATATGCGGGTGATCTGACATTCGCTTACGCCTATCAAGATGGTGAGTGGAAGGCGGTAGATTTGAAATACAGCATGGAAGTATATGAAGAAGAATATTATGAATCCTTTGATTGATAACATCGTGTTGATAACGTAGTGCAGCGGGAATTTGGAAGTTCTCGAATGTGAAATGTAGTGAGCGTCTGAACAGAATATCCCTTATCTGCGTTTGCAGACAGTGGGAAACAGGGCGAGGCTGAAAAAAATTGGGACATACTGCCTCTTTTTTGTGCTGCCTACAGATAGGAACTTTGTACTAAAAATGCAGTAAACAATTGACATTATCACTTTAGTGGTTTAAATGTATAAAGGACAAATCATTTTAACGTTCAGGAGGGATTTTGATGAAGAAGAAGGTTGTACTAGGTTTGATGGTAGGCACATTAACGCTTGGGATCGGGACGGGTGCGCTCGCAGCAACAGGGTTGGAGCAGATTAAAGCCTATCTAAACAGCAAGATTACGCTAAAAATGGATGGTGCCACGGTGACAGCCAAAGATGCCAATGGTAAAACGGTGTTGCCTATCACTTACAACGGAACAACTTATTTGCCTGTGCGTGCTGTGGGATCATTGCTTGGGACAGAGATCACGTATGACAGTGCAACTTCATCCGTCCTGATTGGCGGAACAAATGGATCTGCGCCCGTAACGAGCGGAAAAGTAACGCTGAGTGCACTTGGAACATCCGTACTGGGATCTACCGCTTGGCACACCAAAGATCCTAAGGATACCACATATAAAGGCAAGGATTACAAGGATGTTTATCTGCATAATGATCCTAAGAAACAGGGGGATGATATCCAGATTAATACGGATAAAAAGTATTCTTCTCTACACTTGGAACTTGCCGCGCTAACAGGAAATCAGGAGATTCATATCTATGATCAGGATCTCGCGACACTCAAAAAGTTCAATATCACTCCAGAAAGCGGTATGATGAGTCTGGATGTGGATGTTAAAGGTACAGACGCTGTCTATGTAGAGATTGTATCTGAAGATCCGGGTTCGGCTCTGTTTGTACCGCTCACAACATCGTATCTGACGAAGTAAAACACAATCTGCAAGTTTGCCACCTTACAGAAGGGGCAAGGCAAGCATACACATAAAAAAACGATGATTCACTAGGGCGTGTCTGAAAACTCCGAAGGACGCAGATTTTGGTGATTTTTCGTTCCAAGCAAGGAGATTTTCCGCAGGCGTGCCGGGGCACGTCAAGGGAAAGTGACGCAGCAGGGGGCGAAAAGGCGGTAAAAGATGCACTTCAGTGAGTTTTGAGACACGTCCTAGGCAATCCCTGAACCGTATCCGGTATTCAGAGTTGCCTGGTGAACATCGTTTTTATTTTCGATTCAAGCCGGATTGTACAGCTTAAGCGCGATTAACGAATGACGGTATCCAGTGGTTTCAGATTCGCTTCAATCTCAGCGCGGCGTCCTTCGAGGAATGGAGGCAGCGCCAATGATTCTCCCAGATGCTCCATTTCTTCGTCTGTATCAAATCCCGGACCATCGGTTGCAAGCTCGAACAGAATCCCGTTTGCTTCACGGAAATACAGGGAGCGGAAGTAGAAACGATCTACAAAACCGGAGTTAGGGAATTGGAAGTTATGAACCCGTTCCACCCATTGTTTCAGTTCTTCTTCATTGTCCACGCGGAATGCAACATGGTGTACGCTGCCACGTCCTGGACGTTCTTGGGCAAGGTCATTACGTTCCTCAACATGCACCTCGGAGCCGCTACCACCCTCACCGGATTCAAAAACGAGTACATCAGGCTGACCAGGAGTGAAGGCAGGATAACTTCCTTTCGCTCTGAAACCAAGCAGTTCGGTCAGAACCGGAGCGGTAAGGGAAGCATCTTTTACCGTAAGATGGATGGGACCAAGACCTATAATGCCATATTCAGCATGCACAGGGCTCTGATCCCATGGTTTACCTCCAGCAACACCTGCATTGTTTTCATCCGAGACCAGAATCAGACGTTGTCCTTCAAAGTCTGTGAACGAGAGCGTGGCACGACCACCGCGTTCCACAATCTCTCCATGCGGAACTTCGAATTCGTCAAAACGTTGCTGCCAGTACGTAAGTGCCGCATCATTTGGAACGCGCAGTGATGTTGCCGAGATGCTGTTCACACCTTCACGAGTCTGTCCAGCCATCGGAATCTCGAAGAAGGTAAGTTCTGTACCTGGATTGCCTTTCTCATCGCCATAGAAGAGATGGTAGACGGACACGTCATCCTGGTTGACTGTTTTTTTGATCAGGCGCAGACCCATGACATTGGTGTAGAAACGATAGTTCTGATCGGCATGTGCTGTTAGCGCGGATACGTGGTGAAGTCCTTTGATTTGCATAATTATTCCTCCTAGTTCAATTGAACAAATTTTGAGTTTATTTAAAATGATTTCCGTTTAAGAAAGTTACTAACTTTTCGTTTGGTTCGGTTCTGGATTTATCTTAACATAAAGATATTTAAATTACAATGCTTATTTAGAATTCCAACTGGACAGCTCTTTCATTCAATGGCAAAATGAAAAAGTTAACATTAAAGAGAGATAATGTAGCTAAGATGTTCGCAAAGGAGAGAAGAGATGCATGGCGTATCCACCATGGCTGGACCCTTATGATGCAGAGCCGTTTATCCTGTTCTCCACTTCACATATCGTAACCATTAGCTTAATTGCATTAATTATTATGCTATTGTTTTTGCTTCGACACCGTCTTCGATCTTGGTCAGAAGGGGCCCGCCGCAAACTGCGGATTGTTCTGGCCTGTATCATGTTTACCTGTGAAATCGTGCTGCAAATCTGGTATGTGTACGGCGACGTATGGAGCCTGCAGACATCACTGCCACTCGAATTATGCAGTCTGTCTCTGCTATTATCGGCATTGTTACTACTGACACGCAGTCGACTGTTACATTCTGCGCTGCTGTTTGCAGGCATTGCTGGAGCCCTTATGGCGATCCTGACTCCTAATCTGGGTTATGCTTATGCGCATTTTCGATTCATTCAATTTTTCGTCGCTCATGCCTGTATCATTCTGGCTTTACTATACATGACCTGGGTGGAGCAGCTGCGACCTAGCTGGAGATCTGTAGCAGGTTCCATGATATTTGTGAATGTGGCAGCACTCATTGTATACGTTGTAGATGTTTTGCTTGACGCAAATTACATGTTTTTGAGATACAAACCGAGTACACCCTCAGTGCTTGATATGTTAGGTCCGTATCCCATGTACATCCTTGGGGAAGAGATGCTTGCGCTAGTCTTGTTTTCGCTGATGTACGTCTTGTTCTTTGCCATTCCAGACCGAATGAAGGATCGTGTGAAAAAGAATAAAAGCTCCGCGATATAGTGATAATCCTTGTAGTTGCATCTGCACCGAATTATAAACTTCCTATAAATGAAATATCCCGCAGTAATCTGACCGGATCAGATCGCTTGCGGGATATTTGGGCGTTGTCCCTGAATTGGGCCAACGTATATGGATATGTTTATCCACGGAGCAGAGATTCCGCACCATCCACGTAGATTCGTGTACCTGTAACATGAGAGGCTTCATCAGAAGCAAGGAACAGAACGAGGTTAGCGACTTGCTTCGATGTTCCAGGTTCGCCCTTAAGCGGATGTTCATGACCCTCAGGGAATTCAACTGGAATCTGTACTTCTTTCAGATCATCGGACGGGTAGGTGTTATCATCAATGTTGGTATCGATGGCACCTGGGCAGACGGCATTAACACGGATCTTATAACGAGCTAGCTCCAATGCAGCCATCTTCGTAAATGCAGTTTGTCCTGCTTTGCTGGAAGCGTATGCAGAGAATCCGATTCCTGAGAAAACCCGGTTACCGTTGATGGAACTGGTGATTATGATGCTGCCACCATGTTCTTTCAGATGAGGGATGGCATATTTGACGGTTGCGAAGGTTCCGCGCATGTTGATCTCCATCGTCTGGTCCCAGTCCTCCATTTCCATCGTTTCAATCGGAGCCATCGTTCCGTTGATGCCGGCATTCGCAAATATGATATCCAGCTTGCCCGCTTCAGCCGCAGCCTGATTGATCGCCTTCTGCACTTGGTCCGGTTTGGAGATATCACATTCGATCACATACGCTTCTCCGCCAGCCTTTTCAATCGTCTGCTTGGTTTCCTCTGCAGTTTCCGGTGTACGATCCAGCATGTATACTTTGGCTCCATGCTCGGCGAATCGAATGGCGGTAGCTTGCCCAATACCCGACCCACCTCCAGTTACTATTGCAACTTTGCCTTCCAAACGTTGTTCAGTCATCTCTGATCCCTCCATGAGTTAGAATATCGTTGTACCTTCTACTTCTACATACCCGGCTCAAGACTGGTGAATCAATATGTGTCCATATCAAAAAAACAGGACCGCAAGGCGGCCCTGTCCTGTGAGCAGATCGGCTTTATGATCTGTCGGCTTGCAATATTATTTTGGCATGTGGGAGGTAGTAGACACCCTCAGATCATGCCCTGGCTTACTTATGTTTCTTCCAGTCCATCGCGCTGTTATTCAGCAGATATTCGAAGTCGTTATCCCGGCGCTTCTGTTCCGCTTGGCGAGCTTCTTCTGCTTGCTGGCGTTCCTTCTCTTTAAGTGCCGCCTGGGCAGCCTTCGCCTCATCTGCCTGAGCTTTCAGCTTCTCCAGCACATCACTGCTAAGCAGATCTTTCAGTGTTGTGGGTTTATCCTGTGCTACTGCCGCTTTGGGAGCAGGAGTGCGTTTCTTGGATTTTGCCATAGGAAAATCTCCTTTCCAAACATGAATCAGGTTCCATTTATCGTACAGTAGTCATAGTATATCAGGTTCCCGTAAAGCATTCCATGAATCTGCGGAACAAAAGCAGGAAAATGAGGGTTGCGTGGCGAATGAATTCGGGTATAAAATCATATACTATTACCGATACTGCGACTATTCCCTGGAGAAAGGAGTCGTTGTTCGTGGAAGTAAACCGTGGTTTACTGAAAGGGCTTGCATGGGGTGTTGCCTTTAGCTGCCCGTTATGGATTGCGATTATCGGCTGGTTACGTTTGATGGGATGGATGTATTGAGGATGATGCCGGAAGAGGTCATTTTATATAAAGTCAGATATGTAACCGCTATCATTAATATTATTAAATAAAGCTCTGCCTTGTGACATTCGCACAGGACAGAGCTTTTGTTTGTTCAGACTTCATTAACAAGTCATAACCATGGATTATCATCCGTTTGGCAAGGATGTTAATTAAGGCATTTTTACCGGTTCTGGATATTCCAGACCGTGGGTGTCCACCGTAACCTTTTTCATGACTTGATCCGTAACGGGTTTGTCAGCTTCACCTATTTCCTGAGCTGCAATTCCATCAACAACTTCCATGCCTTCAGTAACCTTGCCAAAGGTGGCATATGAATTATCCAGGTAATCCGCATCCGCTAACATGATGAAAAATTGGGAGCCTGCGGAATCCAGATTATCCGATTTACGTGCCATCGAAATGATTCCCCGAGTATGATTCAGGTGATTTTTGTGACCATTGGAAGTGAATTCCCCTTTGATTGTATAACCTGGGCCGCCCGAACCGTTGCCCTCTGGATCTCCACCCTGAATCATGAAGCCCGGAATGACCCGGTGAAAGATCAGGCCGTCATAGAACCCTTTATTCGCAAGGGAGATGAAGTTATACACTGTGTTGGGCGCAATCTCCGGATAGAGCTCAATAACGATCTTTTGACCATCCTGCATCTCAATGGTTGCCACAGGGTTTGGACCTTCAGGTGCGGCTGGCACCGGCGTTTGCTCGGCACTGGACGCAGGGCGCCCGCAACCACTAATGACGATAAGCAGCATCGCAAGAACGAGCGATACTGCGGTTGTTTTTTTCCACCGTAAAGACATGAAAACGTTCCTCCTTGCATCTCTGCATGATATATTTTCTCCAAATCGTATTTGGATATTTACCCAACTATCATACCGTTTTTGTGGACAGAATGGCAATGTAATACGTGTAGTTGTGGTGAACAAGGGATGGCCTTCATGGAATGATGGGTGTAAAATAAGGAAAATGCTTCCGCATCGGGGACGTACGGGTCTGTTCCGTCCGCTCCAATATACGGCAGTCCCGGCGTCAGTAACGGAAAGGACGTGCGGGTATATGAACTTCTCGTGGAAGCGAAATCTCATCATATTATGGATTGGTGTATTTTTTTGCAGCACGGCGTATTCGATCTCAATTCCATTTCTACCCCTGTTTCTAAGTGCTGACTTGGGGGTTCGTGATCACCTGGAGTTATGGTCGGGACTTGCCTTCGGCATTACGTTTCTCGCGAGTGCGCTCGTGTCTCCGTTCTGGGGTTCGCTGGCTGATAAATACGGGCGCAAACCTATGCTCATCCGGTCAGGATACAGCCTTGCCGTCTTGTATCTTATCAATTATTTCGTGCAGGACCCCTATTCGCTAATTGTTGTTCGATTGTTTCAGGGTCTGCTTGCAGGGTTTGTTCCAGCAGCAATTGCCCTGGTAGGCACCAATACACCTGAGGAGAAGACCGGTTATGCACTGGGTATTATGTCTACTGCTGGAGCCACTGGCGGTATTATTGGACCGTTAATTGGTGGCGTGGTGAGTCACTATTACGGCAACCGGAATGCATTTTTGTTTTCGGCAATTGTTGTATTGGTATCAGCTATTATTGCAACCTTTTGGGTAAAAGAAGAGAACTTCAACCGAAATAAAGCTCGTTCCCATGTCATGGATGACATTCGTGAAGCGAGAGCGAATCGTGTGTTTATGACGGTGCTTGGCATGATGGGCATATGTACATTCTCCGTTATGATTCTGGAGCCCCTTTTGACGGTCTATGTGATGGAAATGGGCGTTCAGCCTGATCGTGCCTCACTTAGCTCAGGTATTATTTTCTCGGCGGTGGGGGTAGCAACAGTTATTATGGCACCGCGTTGGGGCAAGATTGGTACAAGGATCGGATACGGTAAAGTGCTGATCATTGGACTGGTTGGCGGGGCTGTAGGCAATCTTCTACAGTTCTTTACAACAGGTTATATCGCATTTGGCATTTTGCGATTCGTGTATGGTCTATTCTTTGCAGCTGTATTTCCGGCCATTAACGCCATGATTGTGCAGGCTACCGCATCAAGTTTCAGGGGAAGGGCTTTTAGTCTGAACCAGTCCGCTGCCCAGATCGGGACGATGGCGGGACCAATTATTGGTGGCGTTCTCGGTGGCTGGTTGCCAATACGCTGGATATTTATCATTAATGGACTTGCGCTAATCATCACTGCGATTGTAGCGAAGTGGTCGGGATTGGATCACAAACTGCCTGGAACAGGCAAGATTTCCGCTAAGCGGTGATACTGAATTGCAAAGAGAAATTGAACTTACAGGTAACGAAACGAAAAAAGATGACGCTGTGGAATTACAGACGTCATCTTTTTTAAGTCTACTATGGATCTATATAAGTTGAACTAATTTTTACACGAGAACGTAGAGGGCAGAAATAATCTGAAGAAACGGAGTGCTCGCCTTTATCCCCGGATTATTACCTTTGAAAAGTGAATCAAAAATCTGGGGATAACAGCGATCAGAAGGTTATTCTGTCATCGGAGTGGCAAGTGTAAATACTTTATAGTTCAATTTTTATAGGGAGGCTTTATTGGTCATCCGAAGAGGGCTTGCGAGAAGCCTTCTCTTTAGGAATGGCATGCTCCACCGCATCACGTTGATCCTCATCCTCAAGTGCTTCGGGGAAGGAGTCCTCAGTGAACAGTCCGAAGTCCGGGTCAATATCCCTTTCGGTCACAAGATTATCCGGTTCATGCGTATGTTTGTCGCGATCTTCCTTCATCGTGTATGCACCTCCTCATTCAGGATGTCATAACTGCCGTTAACGTCGTGGTGGGACATCGTTCTCGGGTTTGGCATCTGCACCAGCACCATTGAGCAGATCAGTACCATGCAGTGCATCCGGATCGGGGGCAGCAGGATCAACTGGACTGTTTGGTTGCAGCAGGTCTGCATCCGGTACAGATTCCAGCGGTGTCTCCGCCAAACGTGAATCCAATTCCGGCTCGTCCACAGCCGTTGCGGCTACCGGTGCAAGTTCCGCATCTTCCGTTACAATCCGTCTGCCGGAAACTTCATCAAAGGTATCCATATCGCCTTCCGGGACTTCCGTCTCTGGCGGAATATCGCGGAACCTCTGATAACGGTCATAATAGCGGTCGCTCTCTTCGTTACTAATTGGTTTGTCAGACATGAATAACACTTCCTTTCATTGTTGGTTGCCCAAGCTTCTTACCCCGTAGTTACCCAAAGCGCTATTGTTGTAATCTTGCACATTTTATTATCCCCGGGGTTTGCTACGATATGAATGCCTTAGAATTTAGGGAATACATATTTAACCAGGAAGTATAAGAATCCGAAAAAGATTATCACATAAGCAGCATATTTAATAAATGTGGAAGCGACCATACTTGAATCCGATTTATGCTGAACATCCTTATGTTCCACCTCAACTGTACGATGCGGCTCATTCATTGCAATCATCTCCTTAGCGTGTTTGTTTGCTTTGAGAAACCATTACACCTGAAGCAAAGGATTGAATCTCGGTCACCGTTTTTACAGCTTTTCCTGTTTTGCCTATGTTATGATTAAGCTTGAATATGTAAGGGAGGGGTCTCAAGTGGACTGGTTCACACTGGGCAATATGATTACACGCATCCGTATCGGGCAAAAGGCGTCTACACCCGGTTTCTCCCGTACCGTCATCCGTCGTCCGGACGGTTTATTTTGGGTAGGCGGAATATGGTCCGGACAAGTTGTACAGTTGCGGGATTTCCTTTTTTCCGATATATGGACCATCTATGATGATGAGGAAACAGAGCAGTGGCTTGAATTCCGTAGTCAAGTTGAACAGAAAGAGCGGGAAATGATAGAGAACCAGTTCGAAGACTTGCGTGATTAATCATATATGCATAACAATAAAATGGAAATAAAACTATAAATCGACTTAAATGTGAAAATTCATTTTATCTAAGAAGGTGACGTGACAAATGGTGGCGAATGATAAATGAGAGAATCTAAGATAGGGAAAATTGGAACTTTGAGGTGCTGTGAATGAAAAATGTGCCCAAAGCTATCGTCATCTTATGGATGAGTGTATTGATTATTCTAGGTATGCCACATGGAATGGTCTTTGCAACTACAGGAGCGATTCAGCAACCTGCATCCATTACAGGATGGGAAGTAAAATGGGGGAACGTTGACGATCAAGGGTTCATAAGTGAGGTTAAGGGAACAGATGAGATATGGGAAAAGCAGGGCATCGATAAGTTAGAGTATAGCAATACGGATCGATCGAGTTCCTTATGGACTCGCCTGACCATCCCTGAATTGAGTGAAGAAAGCTCAGCCATTCGATTTGAGAACATTAAAGGCAATCATATTGTTATCTATCTGGAGGACCGCAAGGTCTACGAGAACTACCATTACAATTATGATAATAATGCGGTGTTACTACCCTTATCCAGCGAAAATTCGGGTGACACGCTCTATGTATGGTCGCAAAATGAGAAAGGTCGTCTGGGCATACAAGGTACTGTTCAAGTTGGACCTTATGCTGCGTTACAGGAGAGATATATTCATAACGGGCTTATTGATGTCATTTTGGGTGCGACCTTTGTTTTCACAGCGATTACGATGCTGAGTTGTACGTTCTTCCTTGGCAAATTCCATAAGGGATTGTGGATCTCACTATGCATGGTGATGGGTTCCATCGGCACAATGATCATCACGTATTCGCAATTTTTGTATACGTTCTATCAGGTATATGGTGACCTGTATTCGGTAGTCTTTGATCTGGCTATGCTGCTGGGAATGCCAGCGCTATGTTATTTTTTTGAGCAGATTATCGGGCCGGGACTGCATGGTATCTTCACCAAACTGCGAAAAATAACATTCATATATTCAGTTATCGCTGTGTTCTCTCTATTTATCTACGTTACTTCAGGTGGGCAATGGGAGTTTCTCTACAATCTGCTCGTACAGCGTGTGGTCGGTATGGTGCTGGTCATCCTGCTGACAATTCTGTTGGTTGGAACCATCGCCAAAGCACTGCAACGAAATCGGGAAGCCATCCTGCTTGCGACAGGATTCGGTACATTTGCCTTGATCAGTGTGGCTGAACTGTTGTGGTATTATCAGCGGAGTGGGACGTATCATCTGTTATGGTGGAAATGGTCCATGGTTGCATTTGTGATCTCGCTGATTGCCATTCTCGGAAGTCGGTTTGCCGAAAAACACACCAAAGTGCTGGAGTATTCCAAGGAACTGGAGTTATTCAACAATGAGTTGCAGCGATCCGAGAAGATGGAGATTATTAGCGAATTGGCAGCTTCCGTTGCCCATGAAGTACGTAATCCGCTTCAGGTGACAAGAGGGTTCCTGCAACTTATGACAGAACAGGAAGACAACAAAAATAAGGGATATGTGCGTATTGCACTGGAGGAACTTGACCGTGCTTCGGGCATTATCACGGACTTTCTTACCTTTGCCAAACCTGAATTCGACCATATTATCTCGCTTAATATCTCGGATGAGTTCAATCATATTGAAGGTATCCTTGTACCGATGGCTAATCTGGAAGGTGGCAAAATCACCACTGATATTCCGCCAGATTTATATATTCGGGGCAATTCCTCGAAGTTTAAGCAGGCTTTTATCAACATTATCAAGAACAGTATTGAAGCTCTGCAGGGACAAGGCCAGATTGATATCTGGGCTTACAAGCAGGATGGGGTTATTAAGGTGCATGTCAGGGATAATGGAGAGGGAATGGATGAGGAAGCACTCTCCCGGTTGGGCGAGCCTTATTTCTCCAATAAAATCAAAGGCACTGGTCTCGGCATGATGGTGACATTCCGAATTGTTGAAGCGATGCAAGGACAGATCAGCTTTACAAGTACCAAAGGGGTAGGAACAGAAGCGGTTGTATCTTTTGCTGAGTTCGTCGAATGACGAACTCACAGAAGCATACAGCGGCTTTTTTTTGTCCCTACCCCTAATCACTTACGTTACCAATTTAACTCACCCGATTTAACTTCTCCAAGGTCCGCAATTCACATCATAATTTACTTTGGAAGGATTGGGAGGTATGACAAGAACATAATCATTCTGCTGCTCCTCAACGGTACGTACCTGAATGTGCTCCGGGATTATGATTCCGAAAGCTTCACGAAGCGCTTGCTTCGGATTGGAGTGCAATTGTTGTCTGAAATACTCGTCAGTCCAAGCCTTTTCAATAATATCCTCATGCAACGTTTTCTCTGATACCATCATCGTCAACATTCCCTTCATATTTGAAATTAAACTGAATCAGCTTAGTCCTTATGCTTATAATTCCAACTGTTGATCGCTGATCCAGTGATGAAACCCACCTTGGAGGAGCCGTTTCTTCCGTTGTGTAATGTCCTGAACAGCTTGTACTAAAGTGCTGCATAAATAAGAATCAAACACCTCAAGATGCGATATCCCTAAGTTAGACGATGTTAATGTACGATTATAGTGAAATGCAATGTCTACATAAGAGTTCATGAGTTGAGTGTTGTATACATTGTCATGTATACGTTCGCTAAGAGGATGAGCGGGATAGTTGTGATTCAGTGCTGCGGATATGTGGGAGAGGTAGCTGTTGTAGTTTCCATGCACAGCATCTTGATGCGTATCTGTGAAGTCATCGGTCATCTGGAGTGTCATGAGTGTAATGTTGATGGCAGAACATACTGGGATGATCCGCTCGGATTGATTCAACAGAAGGAGTGCACCCGTAGCTCCGATGAGTAGAGGGGCAGCCTTTTGCGCAATCAACAAGGGATTCTGTTGAAAATAATCAATGAAATGCTCACCCGTAACACTCACGGCCCAATCCACTACATATTGTCTGAAATAGATCCAGAACGTGGAGGAAAGATCGAATAATGCCGAGTAAGATTGAAGTGCATCCATGTAATATAAATTGCCCAGGGATAACTTCAGAGCGGCATTCTCCGGTTGTTCATCCATCACGTCGTCCTGATTCAGAAAATATAACATGTGAATCAGACAGGCTGTACTTAATTGTTGTGCTTTCTCCTGAGGCAGTTGATCCGAGTACTGCATCCAAAGTGGGATGATATACCCGATATAACTGTGCCCCGAATCTCGTAACAGGGGATTAACCGAATGAAGTTGCTCCAATGCATGTCCTGACAAGGGTTCGGGATATTCCCGTACGAGTTGTTCCGCTGAAGCAAAAACGACCTCCAGATCGGAGCTAAACGGATCTAACCAATCTTTCCGCATCGTTACGTCTCGTCCTTCCTGCGATAAGGTGGTCCAGGACTGTTCGACTGAATCATGAAGTTACATTCAGTATAGCTGAAATAAAATGAAAAAAATAGGATTTTTTGTGATCAATTGTGAGAAAAATGATGACTTTTTGTATTTTATGGCATAAAAAAGTGGATTTTAGGCTCAAACTAGGAAGGTACAGAGATTTCGACATCGGAAAGGCGGCAGAAAAATGAATTTGAAATGGAAAACATGGATGGCAGCCGGATTGGCAGCCGTAGTTATAACAGCAGCAACAGGACATGTAGCATTCGCTGATTCAACGGCTCGGGCTGAGGAATATGGTGGTGCATCAAAAGCTTCTTCCTCCGGCAAACCAGCGAAGCCATGCATGCAGGCAGGACACGGTCTGTTCATGATTGGTGAAACGGCAGACTTGCTTGGGATTGGGCTTCGGGATCTGAAAGAACAGATGGAACTTGGCAAGACGTTGTCCCAGATTGCGAAAGAGCGTAAGGGACTTAGTGAGGAGCAGTTATTGCAGAAGTTGAAGCCTACACTTGCACAGCGTCTGGATCAAGCAGTAGAAGAGGGGTGTCTCACCAAGGATCAGGCTGCAGCCACGAAGGCGGACATGGATACCAAATTAAAAAAGGTCATCAATACCCCGCTGCGTGATTTGCGGCGTGAATTTGCCCACCATGGCAAACGTCCCATGGTGGATAAGGGCGAAATTGCCCGGTTTATTGGAGTCACCCCTGCTCAACTTCATGAGCAGCTTCAGGGAGGAAAATCCTTGGCTGAGATTGCTCAGGCAAAAGGTATTAGCGAAACACAGCTGGTTAACAAGCTGAAGGAACAATTAACGGGTGATCTGAAGAGATTTGTGAATCAGAAGGGCAACGTACATCCAGCCCCAGGTCCCCAGGAACCTGTTCCGGGACGATCAACGTCGAGCGAAGCAAAATAAAGAAGCGTGTCTCCATCAGGGGACGCGCTTCTTTATTTTAAAACGGCTCACTTGTTCCCGGACTGCGAGTTGCACCGGGTGAGGGGGTTCGCTCAGGTAAATTTCTTTTGTCCACAGCGCCAGCAGAATCTGGGTTTGAACGTCGTTTACGCATTAACCCTACGGTGAAACGTGAGCCAGGAAGTTTGGAGAGTGCCCAGCTGATTGCAAGAGTAATACCAACCGTAACAAGGAACGATAGCAATGTTACAGGCAGATGCCATCCACTGAGTTGGAGCGGTCTGGTTACGTAAGCGATCGCGTAGATCACCAGTGCATGAACCAGATATCCACCAAACGAATAACGGCCAATCCAGGCTAATAGGCGCTGAAACCATGTGTCTTTGCTCCGCATCAGTACAAGGAAACCATACATCATAAGCATCTGGGCCATAATGATCAGAAATGTGGTTGGTTTCAAATAGGTGGAGATATTCAGATTAACAACATCCCCGGACCCGCGGAGCACATCGTAACCAAGCCATATATACATCCCAATAAACAGACAGATGGTCCATGGCAGTAACTTGGTGGTCCAACTTCTCCAGCTATCGACTGACCAGGCGCATACGGCACCCAGTAAAAAGTAGAACCAGTACATCACCCATGAATAGGAGCGATACTGCAGCAACGTTGACCATGGCTCAGACATGGATTCTGTCCAGCCCCCCATATTGTAGTAGGACCATTTCATAAGCAGGGCGTAGAGTGCAGCTGCAAAGAGAATTAATGTCACAATAACTTGCATTGGCGTGAAACGTATGACGTTTTGGATACGCTTCTGAATGGCTTTTGCTCCTGTCCAAAACAGGGGGAACAGAATATAGAACTGAAACACCATAATGACAAACCAGAGATGATATCCGGTCTGTGGTAGAAACAGTTCACGAACCAGACTGCGCATATCCGGTATGCCACTGGCCCAGAACGCAGGGGTGAAAATTCGGACAGCAAGCCAATAGATGAGTGTCCATACCACAAACGGTATATAGATATCGCCAAATCGCTTTCGAATGAAGCGAGGGTATTCCGGTTTGGTGTTATGGTGATGGTAAAACAACATGACTCCCGACAGAAATACAAATGTTGGCGTACCAAAACGGGTCAGATGATAAATCATAGTCAGCATAATGGAATCGGGTTGTTCAATATCGGCGCGATAGATATACTCGGCGATATTATGCTGCATGACGATCGCCAGAAAGGCAATGCCACGCAGTTCGGTCCATTCCGCTATTCGCGGTTTTTTCACATGTAATCCTCCCTCCAGGAACCGGAGTTCATCATATAAGAGTACCTGTTAAACATTAAGGCTGCATTAAATGGGGAAAATAGGTACAAAAGAAGACGGCCGAAGCCGTCTTCTTTTGTGGGTATTAAACTGAAATATACGTTGTTTAATAATCGCTTCATTTTCAACTCTGTTATTCTCAGTTCTGTTCATCTGATGATGAAGACTCCGAGGGCGCAGCATCTTCTTCAAACAGTTTCTGAATATAGGACTGGAGTTTGCTTACATCGACACCCAGCACCTGAGCGGAGCCTACCAGTTCATTGGTGAGCAGCTTGTTCGGTGGAATCTGCTGCTGGTCTATTTCGTTCGCATGGATATCGAAGCCAAGGGACGCCAGTTTCAACATCTGGGTCGGACTAAGATCCGTCTCTATGTAAGGTGCGATCGCTTCCAGGATATCCGGGATTTTGAAGAGCGAAGTGGTACTCTGCATCTTTTTGGCCAGTTCGGTCATGAAGATTCGCTGCCGTTCGGTACGGGTGAAATCCGAGGTAGCATCATGGCGGAAACGAACATATTGAAGGGCTGTTTTGCCATCCATATGCTGCAATCCCTTTTTTAAATCGATGTCATACATATGTTTATCCGCTTTACTGGTGTAATACATATCTTTCTCAACATCAATCTCAATACCACCTACCGCATCAACGAGTGCCATGAAGCCTGTAAAGTCCGTGTACACATAATGCTGAATGGGAATACCGAGCAGATCACTGACGGTTTGTTTGGTCAGCTCTGCACCTCCGTAGGAAAAGGCTGCATTGAGCCTGCTCTTTCCATGACCGGGGATTGCGACATAGGTATCTCGCAGTACGGAGAATAGATGGGCTTTCTTCGTGACGGGATCAATAGAAGCGACCATGACCGAGTCCGAGCGTCCCGCATCGTCACCCCTTGAATCTCCGCCAAGCAGCAGAATGTTCACCCGTTCCTGGCCCTCCCATCTGGGAATCGTTGTCGTTTGGGTATCTGAGTCGCTGTCTGTGCCAGATGAGGAAGCGTTGGATGAAGTCCCGGAAGTGGTTGAGATGCTATTGGCAAAATGAACAATCGAATATCCGTAATATACAACGACCCCTGTGACAGCAAGCATCAGGGTCAGGGCTGTACCCCATAACCATTTTTTAAGCATAATCTTCACCTTTCTATGTTTGAACTGATATGTAACCCAAACTAGTTTAACAAAAAGAAAGTAAAATGTCCTCTTTGATTTCGTAACTTCGGTCAATGTGAGGATTGTTTGACAAATAGTTAGTGACTATTTAATATGTAAAAAATAATCTTGTTGTGTGTAATGGAGGTATTAAAAGCCAGTTATGAATCAATCCGTATTTCATTGGATTAATCAGTTTGCAGACCAAATTCCATTTCTGGACTGGTTTATGATTACATCATCGGAGTATGCGGTCTGGGTTATGATTGCACTACTCGTTATTGTATGGTTTCTTGGCGATCCATCCAAACAGCGTATCGTTTTCTATGCTTGCGTGGCATCCATTGCAGCGTTAGTTCTGGCGAAATGGGGCATATCACCTGCGGTCGGCCATCCAAGACCTTTTGTGGAGGGAAACGTACATCAACTGGTTGCCCATGTACCTGACCCATCTTTTCCAAGTAAGCATGCCTCCTTTGTATTTGCTCTCGCGGCTGCTTCATTCTTTATTGGGCGTCGCTTGGGGTTATGGATGCTATTGCTTGCTGTGTTGACAGGGGTGTCTCGTATATACGTTGGTGTGCATTATCCAGGAGATATTCTGGGAGGATTCCTTCTCGGTAGTCTGCTTAGTGTGGTTCTGATTACAACCCGCAATTATACCAAGTCGATACCTGACTTCTTTATTAACATACACCGGCGTGTTTTTGGTTAGCGATTGAAAGAAATGTCTAGTGAATAGATGGTAGTTATTATTATTGAAAGAAGTCTCGTATCTCTGGTTTTTCCAAAGATGGGAGGCTTCTTTTGCTTTATTTTCGAAGTTACATGAAATTTGTAGAAATTGAATTCTGACATCTACAATTCATGACTAGAGGTGACGATATATTATTCATATGCATTAGTTTATGCGCTAAGTTGAGGAGTGGGGAATGTGGAAGACACGCGGGGGAAGATGTTGGGGAAATTGAGGTTAACGATTCGAGGCAAGTTATTGACTGGTTTTCTGGCAGTCGTAATTCTGCTGGTTTTTGTAAGTGGCTACGCATTAGTCCAGATTCATAGTATGTCTGGCAAGGCGAATGAAGTGGATCAGACCTGGATGCCGAGTGTGAGCTTACTGGGGAAAATGAACGGCGATGTGTCGGATGTAGAACGACTCGCACTGGCCATCATTGTTGAACAGAACGAAGATGAGTCGGCTAAGATGAACGAAGCGCTACAGTTGCTGCTTACCAAGATTGAAGATGAGCGTAAACAGTTACAAACGTTAATTGCAAACAACGATGCAGCGCTTAAGCTCTATAATGATTTTAGTACGAATTATGATGCTTATGTAGCGAAAATGCCGGCATTTGTCGAATTTGGTTTGAACAACAATTATGATGAGTCTAGCCGTTTACACACGGAGGCTTATCCACTATGGTACACAGCAAATGACTCTATCACCAAGTTAATTAATTTGGGCAATGAAGGATCGGATGCTGCAACAAATGAGTCTGTTTTGCTTGCAGAAAATACATTTAATATAATTTTGGCTGTTACAATTTTTGCCTTCCTGGTTGCGATGTTCATTGCTTTCTTCATTGCAAGCATCATCTCACGTCCAATCAAAAAGATGAATGAAGCTGCCATGGCAATAGCAAGTGGTGATCTGACAGGCGAGAAAATTGTACTGAAGAATAAGGATGAATTAGGCACGTTGGCTAATTCCTTTAATACCATGTCGGGTAATCTGCGCGAGATGATTGAATCGGTATCAATGACTTCCGAGCAGGTAGCTGCTTCATCGGAAGAGCTTCTTGCAAGTGCGGAGCAGAATACCCAAGCTTCGGAACAGATCTCCCAAACGGTAGAGGAATTGGCTGTGGGTACGTCCGATCAGGTCGATATTGTGAAGCGTTCTTCACAGGCGATGAATGAGATGGCTCTCGGGTCGGAGCAGATTGCTGAGCTTGCCCAGAGTGTATCTGTATCTGCTGTGGATGCGGCGAATCAATCTTCCGAAGGGAACATGATCATTCAGCAAGCGGTTGAACAGATGGGTTCTGTTCGAAATTCCATTGCTTCACTTACAGAGTTGGTAACAGGGCTGGGGGAACGTTCAGCAGAGATTGGAACCATTACCGAGGTAATCAACAACATTGCCCGGCAGACCAATCTGCTTGCACTGAATGCAGCCATTGAAGCCGCACGAGCAGGAGAGCATGGACGTGGTTTTGCTGTAGTTGCAGGAGAAGTGCGTAAGCTTGCTGAGGAATCTTCCACATCAGCCCAACGGATTACGGATCTCGTTCAGTTGATTCAGAAAGATACCGATCATGCTGTTCAGGCAGTCAAAGTGAACAGCAGTGAGACGGAAGCAGGAATCGAGATGGTTACTGCGGCAGGGCAAGCGTTCGAGCAGATCTCGGATGCGGTTAACAAAGTAGCGGGTGAAATTCAAGAAGTATCCGCTGGTTCAGAAGAAATGTCAGCGAGTACGACTGAAGTCGTAGGCTATGTAAGTCAGATCTCCAACATCGCCGGAGAGGCAGCAGGCGGGGTTCATAATGTGTCTGCCGCAACTCAACAGCAGTTGGCTTCCATGGAAGAGATCGCTTCATCCGCAGGTTCATTATCCAAAATGGCTGAAGAACTGCAGGAGCAGATTAACAAGTTCAAAGTATAATCATTAAGATGTTTGGATACCTAAGGGTAGAAGAATATACAGACGGAATGGTCAGAATGCCATTTAATTTGTGGTATTGATTATAGCAAGGGCGAGAAGCTGTTTCTCTAACGCGTATATGGGTTAGAGAAACAGCTTTTTTGTCGTTTGACGCAGACTAGGTCACAACAATGTTATTTCAGAAGTCACCAACGCTTATATAGCTAGTAAAACAAACGGCTATAATGGTAATTAATGGTGTAACTTACACTCAAATACACCATGGAGAGGAGCGATATAAACTTGCAGTCCAGAGTAATGCATAAGGAATATTCATGAAGAGGAGATGAATAGTTGAACATGAAGGGGAGCTGGTGGAGACGAGTCGCCATGATCGCGTTATCGGCAGGATTATTGGCAGGGAGTTTCTCGATGAACACAGGACTTCGTAAGGCGGATGCGGCCGCCGGAGATCAGAACTATGCTGAAGCACTGCAAAAAGCCATTTACTTCTATGAAGCCCAGCGTTCGGGGCCATTACCAGCAAATAATCGGGTCGAATGGCGTGGTAATTCAGGCATGCAGGATGGGTCTGATGTAGGCGTCGATCTGACCGGAGGGTGGTATGATGCCGGGGATCATGTGAAATTCGGCTTTCCGATGGCTGCTTCCGCTACGATGCTCGCTTGGTCTGTCGTGGAATACGGCGACGGATATGAACAGGCAGGACAACTGGAGGAGATCAAGGATAATATCCGATGGGCGACCGACTATTTTATGAAAGCGCATACCAAACCAAATGAATTATGGGGACAAGTCGGAGCAGGTAATACGGATCATGCCTGGTGGGGACCGGCAGAGGTCATGCAGATGAACCGTCCTTCGTTCAAGATTGATGCTACCTGCCCAGGCAGTGATCTGGCGGCAGAAACAGCGGCAGCACTGGCAGCGTCGTCGATTGTATTTGCAGATGATGACCCGGCATACTCGGCCAGATTGCTCCAACATGCCAAAGAGCTGTACAACTTTGCAGATACGTATCGTGGGGAATACACCGATTGTATCACGGATGCCGCAGCGTTCTATAACTCGTGGACAGGATACGAAGACGAGCTGGCATGGGGTGGAGCATGGTTATATTTAGCCACTAATGATAGCGCTTACTTGTCCAAAGCCATTGCAGCTACGGACCGTTGGTCTTCTAGCGGAGGCTCAGCCAATTGGCCGTATACCTGGACACAAGGTTGGGACAGTAAACATTATGGTGCCCAGATCCTGCTTGCCCGGATTACGTCCAACTTGAACATGCCGGAGGCGACGAGATTTATTCAGTCGACAGAACGCAACCTGGATTACTGGACAGTTGGAGTTAATGGGACACGAGTCAAGTATACGCCAGGAGGTCTTGCGTGGCTGGATCAATGGGGCTCGCTCCGTTATGCAGCGAATGCAGCCTTTATTTCTTTCGTATACTCCGACTGGGTCAGTGATCCTGTGAAAAAATCAAGATATCAGGATTTCGCCGTCTCGCAGATGAATTATATTCTGGGTGATAACCCGCGTCAGAGCAGTTATGTGGTCGGATACGGGCAAAATGCACCCCAACATCCGCATCATCGAACCGCTCACAGTTCGTGGCTGAATAACGAGGATATCCCGGCTAACCATCGCCACATTCTGTATGGTGCCATGGTCGGCGGACCGGATGCATCAGATGGATATACCGATGATATCGGAGATTATGTGAGCAATGAGGTGGCAACTGATTACAATGCCGGTTTTACTGGTGCACTGGCAAAGATGAATCTATTGTTTGGTCAGAATCATCAACCTCTTGCGAATTTCCCTGCACCTGAGGTCAAGGGTGAGGAGTTCTTTGTGGAAGCTGCCATCAAATCATCCGGTTCCAATTATACGGAAATCCAGGCACAGCTTAATAATCGTTCCGCTTGGCCTGCCCGAATGGGAGATCAACTTTCTTTTAAATATTTCCTGGATTTGAGTGAAGTGTATGCTGCTGGACGTACTGTATCGGACGTTCATGTGACCACCTCCTATACGGAGGGAGCGACGGTATCCCAACCGGTTGTGGTGAATGCAGCCCAGCATATCTATGCGATTACGGCGAACTTTGGTAATACGAAGATCTATCCCGGTGGGGAAGGGAATTATCGCAAAGAAGTACAGTTCCGCATTACAGGCCCACAGGGCGCATGGAATGCAAACAATGACCATTCGTTCCAGTCGCTGACCACAGGCAATCCTGTGAAGAGCATCTACCTTCCAGTCTATGATGCCGGAGTGAAGGTGTACGGACAGGAGCCTGGTGTGGCACCAGTTACGGTTCCAAGCGCACCTGCTAGCGTGCAGGCTGTGGCGGGAAGCAGTCAGGTTAACCTGACCTGGACAGCTGGTTCCGGGGCTGAATCGTATACGGTGAAGCGTTCCGAGGTAAGTGGAGGGCCATATACCACTGTCGCGACGGGTGTGAATGGATTGACCTATACGAACACGGGGCTGACGAATGGAACCACTTATTATTATGTAGTGACTGCCGTGAATTCAGCAGGGGAATCATCGGGTTCTATGCAGGTGTCGGCTACGCCGCAAGCAGCTTCAACAGTGCCGGGAGCACTGACTTTAAGTGGGACGGCTGGCAATGCACAGTCGGTCCTGACCTGGACAGCAGCTTCGGGCGCTACCAGCTATAAGGTACAACGTTCGATGGCAGGAGGAACATACGCGGATGTGGCAACCGGATTGTCCATATTGACTTACACGGATACGACTGCGCTGAATGGCACCACGTACAATTACCGGATTGCAGCCATGAATGCGAACGGGCAGACGCTGTCCAATGTCCTGGCACTGACGCCTTCTGCACCTCCGGTGACGACGGATACACTCGAAGTGCAGTACCGCAGTGGAGGGTCCGGGAATTCAAGCAATGCGGTGACCCCGCAGTTCAATGTGAAAAATACCGGCACACAGGCAATCGATCTTAGTACAGTGAAGATCCGATATTATTTTACCAAGGATGGTACCGATGATATGACGTTCTGGTGTGATTATGCCCAGATGGGTACGGCCAATGTTGAAGGAACATTTGTCGCGGTGAATCCGGCGAAGGGTACAGCTGATACGTATCTGGAGATCAGCTTCAAGTCCGGAGCAGGCAGTTTGGCCGCTGGAGCAGAGACCGGCGTGATCCAGACACGCTTTTCCAAAAATAACTGGAGCAATTTCGATCAAAGTAATGACTATTCCTATGATGCCTCCAAGACGGCTTTTGCCGCATGGAACAAGGTAACCGCGTATCAGGGAACCAACAAAGTATGGGGCTTGGAGCCGTAACTGGCTGAATGTCATAAGTCGAAGAGCAGCATGGGCAGACCAACAGCACTTATAGAGGATGTTCAAAAAGTTCGCTTTTGATTACGAAGGATGCCTGGTGGCATCATCAGCATCGAATATGGAATTCAGCCGAAATAAGTGGGAGGCTTACGAAGAATGTTTCCTTGGGAAACATTGTGGTCGCTCACGTAGTTTTCCCTACGCTGCGCTACGCCATTTCTAGCTTCATCCCATCTTCTCGGTACTGAAAACCACTCTTTTTGAAACGCATTTATATTCCACTATTCCAGGGAGGTATATATCAATGTTGAAATCAGCTGCGAAAAAAAGTTTAACAGCCATGCTGGCGGGTACTGTCATGTTGACCGGATACACCGGACTGTGGGCAGGGCCGCAAACGGCACACGCCGCAGATCAGGCCATCGAGATTCAGTCCGACAGCATCAATGAAGCCCGGTTTTTGCAATTGTATGAACAGTTGAAAGATCCGGCAAACGGATATTTCTCGCCAGAGGGTCTACCTTATCATTCCATTGAGACCCTGCTGAGTGAGGCCCCGGATTATGGTCATATGACGACGTCCGAGGCATACAGTTACTGGCTATGGCTAGAGACCATGTATGGTCACTATACGGGAGACTGGTCCCAACTGGAAGCCGCATGGGACAGTATGGAAAAATTCATTATCCCGGTCAACGAAGGTGACGGCAAGGAAGAGCAGCCTACGATGAGCTCATACAACCCGAACAGCCCTGCTACGTATGCAGGGGAAAAACCATTCCCGGATCAATATCCATCGCAACTTAATGGGCAGTATGCAGCGGGTAAAGACCCGATTGATGCTGAACTGAAGGCGACCTATGGTGACAATCAGACTTATCTCATGCACTGGCTGGTGGATGTGGATAACTGGTATGGATACGGTAACCTGTTGAATCCATCCCATACGGCTACCTATGTGAACACATTCCAGCGTGGGGAGCAGGAATCTGTGTGGGAAGCGATTCCGCATCCATCCCAGGATGATAAATCCTTTGGTAAGGCAAACGAAGGCTTTATGAGCTTGTTCACCAAGGAAAATCAGACACCGTCAGCGCAATGGCGTTACACCAACGCAACGGATGCCGATGCACGTGCTGTTCAGGTTCTGTACTGGGCGAAAGAGATGGGATACAACAACCCGGAATACCTGGATAAAGCGAAGAAGATGGGCGACTACCTGCGCTATGGCATGTATGATAAATACTTCCAGAAAATTGGAAGTGCTAAGAACGGTACACCGACGCCGGGTACAGGCAAAGATTCCAACATGTATCTCATGGCTTGGTATACGTCATGGGGCGGTGGTTTGGGTCAAGGTGGGGATTGGGCTTGGCGCATTGGAGCGAGTCATACCCATCAGGCTTATCAAAACCCGGTTGCAGCCTATGCCTTGTCTGACCCGGCTGGCGGCCTGATTCCTGAATCAGCAACAGCGAAGGCAGATTGGAATGCCACGCTCAAACGTCAGCTGGAATTCTACACTTGGCTGCAATCCCATGAAGGAGCCATTGGCGGGGGGGCAACGAACAGTATCGGTGGTTCCTATGCGGCCTATCCGGCAGGAATCAGTACCTTCTATGACATGGCCTATCAAGAAGCACCCGTGTATCGTGACCCGGATTCCAACACATGGTTTGGATTCCAGGCATGGCCGCTGGAGCGTGTAGCCGAGATGTATTATATTCTTGCCGAGAGCGGTGATCTGTCCTCTGAGAACTTCCAGATGGCCAAGAAAGTGATCACGAAGTGGATTGACTGGTCCAAGGATTATGTATTTGTAGGTGAGCGTCCGGTGACGGATGCGCAAGGCTACTATCTGAATGCAGCAGGACAGCGCATTTTGGGTGGAACCAATGTTCAGGTAGCGACAACACCGGCTCCAGGAGAGTTCTGGATTCCGGGTGGTCAGGAATGGCAGGGTCAGCCGGACAAATGGAACGGCTTCAGTTCGTTTACGGAAAATCCGAACTTCCGTGTAACGACCAAAGACCCCGTGCAGGACACAGGAGTTCTGGGAAGTTACGTTAAAGCACTGACCTTCTTCGCGGCAGGGACACAGGCGGAGAACGGCACACTTAGTGTGAAAGGTCAAGAAGCCAAGGATCTGGCGGAAGCTCTGTTGGATACTGCTTGGGATTACAATGATGGTGTGGGTATCGTTACCGAAGAAGAGCGTAAAGACTACTTCCGCTTCTTTGCCAAAGAGATCTATATCCCGGCCAACTGGTCCGGAACCTTTGGTCAAGGCAATACGATTCCAGGTACAGCAGGTGTACCTTCCGATCCAGCGAAAGGCGGCAATGGCGTATACATTGGATACTCCGACCTGCGCCCGGCCATCAAGCAAGATCCGGCATGGGCTTACCTGGATAACCTGTACAAAACGTCGTATAACCCGACCACGAAGCAGTGGGAGAACGGAGCACCTACCTTTACGTATCACCGCTTCTGGTCACAGGTGGATATGGCCACAGCTTATGGAGAGTATGATCGACTCCTCGGAGATTCCGATAGTCCGGGAGTGGAAGTGCCCGGTGCTCCTGCTGGCGTAACAGCAACCGGAGGAAGCGAGCAGGTGGTTCTGAATTGGAACGCAGCCGCTGGTGCAGCCTCGTATACTGTGAAACGTGCAGAAGTGAACGGTGGTCCTTATACGTCTGTAGCAACAGGGGTCACAGGATCAACATTCACGGATACGGGCTTGACCAACGGCACAACGTATTATTATGTCATCACTGCGGTGAATGCCGCAGGTGAGTCTGCACCGTCGACACAGGCATCTGCAACACCACTCGCAGGTGTCGTTGTGCCAGGCGCATTCAACCTTACTGGAACGGCTGGGAATGCCCAGGCGGTACTGACATGGACAGCATCGACTGGAGCAACAAGTTATAAGGTACAGCGTTCGGTAGGCAACGGGGCGTATACTGATCTGGCAACGGGGTTGACTGCACTGACGTATACCGATGCTACAGCGGTGAATGGTACGGCATATAATTACCGAATCGTAGCCGTGAATACGAGTGGTCAGACGAATTCGAATGTCTTGGTATTGACCCCATTAGCCCCTCCGGTCACAACGGGAGCACTTGAAGTACAATATCGCAATGGTGGTTCAGGAACTTCAGGCAATGCGATCACTCCACAGTTCAATGTGAAGAATACAGGTACAACTGCTGTGGACTTGAGCAAAGTGAAGCTCCGGTATTATTTCACGAAGGATAGTGCGGCTGATCTGAGTTTCTGGTGTGATTATGCCCAGATTGGAAGCAGTAACGTGGAAGGACATTTTGTTTCGATCGATCCGGCCAAGGGCACGGCAGATACCTATCTGGAGATTGGATTCAAATCGGGTGCGGGCAGTTTGGCAGCGGGTGCCGAGACCGGAATTATCCAGGTGCGCTTCTCGAAAAACAACTGGACGAATTTTGATCTAACGAATGATTATTCCTTTGATTCCACCCAAACGGCCTTCAGTGCTTGGACGAAAGTGACAGCTTATCAGGACGGCGCGAAGGTATGGGGAATTGAACCTTAATCAATAAACAGCTACTTAACCAGTAGTAGGATCATTAAGGACACGAGAAATACAGATTAAGCTGGGGAGAAATCCCTGGCTTTTTCTTTTTTTATAATAAACCTTCAAATGGGTAACGGTAATTAGAAATTGAACCATAGTAATGTTTACCATATTTGCGATTTTAAACATTAAAATATAGTTCATATGACCCATGTACTGGATGAGGATTGACCTAACTCTTTTATCGGTGAAAAATGAAGCATATCAAATAGTTACAATAATTTAACCTTTGTAAAAGAAGGAATCAGCAGTGCTTTTTGCCAATAGAGGATGGACAGACCCTGTTACTTAGTGCTCAAGTGCGCCTGCATCAATACAGGACTTTTGGCTGATGAACGTTATGGATAGCCCGTTTACAATGGGGCAAGCCGGGGAGAAGCAACCCAGGTTAAAATTCTGTAACATCAGGGGGAACTCGACATCATGAATTGGAAGAAAACAATTATTACAGCAAGTGTCACAGCATCGATGCTGATGGGAAGTCTGACGACAGGAGCACTAACGGCACAGGTATCGGCAGCTGCTGTTGAGAATTCACAAGTAAAAGTAATTTGGGGCGTAAACCTACGCACAACACCTTCTTCTTCTGCGAAAGTTGTTCGCTTGATCGCTAAAGGGGAGACGGTAACAGTGCTTCAGCAATCCGGTTCGGATTGGTATAAGATTAAGGATTCTGCGAATCGGACAGGCTACATATCTTCTTCATCCAAATACACACAAGCTGTAAGTGGCGGTACAAGCGGGTCAGGTTCAAATAGTGCCACATCGGAAACCGGCAATGCGTCTGTGGAGAAAGTTATTGCGGCGGGAATGAAATATTGGGGTACACCGTATGAATTCGGAGCGAGTCGTAACAGCACAGCTACGTTTGACTGTTCCAGCTTTATACGTCAGGCTTTTATCGATGCACTTGGCATCAAGCTTCCAGCTGATTCTCGTAAACAGGGAGCATATGTGAAAGCTAAGGGTGCTGTTCAGACCAACTGGAAAAACCTGAAGCGCGGGGATCTGATGTATTTCATGTCGTATAAAGGCAGTTCTGCATCATCGTATTCGGGCGTGAATAAATCCAGCGCAACCATTACGCACACAGGGATCTACCTGGGCGACGGCAAGGTATTACATACGTATTCCAACGCCGGCGGTGGTGTAACGATTAGTGATATCTCTGGCAAACATTGGGAGTACCGCTTCCTGTTTGGTGGCAGTGCGCTGTAGGTTAGAACAAGACTTTCTTAGAACCTCTATGATATTCTGCGGATGTTTATAGGTATACAAAACACCTTCCATTTTGCCTTTGACGGGCGAGTGGGAGGTGTTTTTGTGTTATCTATTGAACGGAACAATTCAATCCTGATAGTACAGGCGGAACAGGATGTCCTGATTGTAGTTGCCAAATCCCTCACCATACAATGTGAGTCCGCCTACATGCTGGGCATCTTCCTCTACAGATAGACGAAGGGTCCACTGGTTGCGTTCAACAGGGATATCTGAAAGTGTAATTGCGGATAGGTGTTGTCCATCAATAAATGTGCCCTCATTGGTGATTCGCAGTACCTTGAGCATGCCATATTGATTGACACTGTCGCTCCACCATTCCGGGGTGAACATGCCGCGTCCGTTGCCTGAATCTCCAGGGCTTGTCCATTCACCCAATCGGATGCCATTGAGCATAAAAGTAATATCCGAGGGCCAATTGGGATTAACGGATGGGGCTTCTGATCCGATCTCCAGGGACAGTTCAATGGCGTTGATCTGCTGTCCGGATAAAATATAGTTTGGAATTTTGTATTCCACAAATCCACGGCCAAACCACAGAATATGGGCATGCATTCGCTCGGGGTCGAGGAAATAGCGAGGGTCATCGTACTGGCCAATCACCTGAGTGGACGTTGCCAGCCCGCATGTCGGATAGACGTCAAAGTGGGTGTAGTGTCCCACAGGTACAGAAACCTCGTGCAGCTTGCGGGCTGTGCCGCTTTCCTGCGGCATGGAGATGCCAATCCAGTCTACAGCAAGGCTGTTCATTTTATGCGTGCCACCGTCTTTGCGTATCATTTTGGACTGAATAATGCCCACATCTTGAAGTTTGCGGACATGCATGGTCACGATGGCACTACTCAGACCCAATGAAGCAGCGAGGTCTTTCACATTCATGGGTGTCTCGGCAACAAGGCGGATAATCTGTAAACGTACTTCACTGGCAAGTGCTTCATATAGGGGTAGCCATTCGGCATCGGTATTTGCTCGGATCACAGTTGTTCCTCCAATATGTCTTTATAGAATTAAGTTAAACATAAATTCAGTAAAAAGAATAACATTTTGCAAAATTCAGGTTGAAATTGAGGCTATAATCGATTTTAATATAAATATGAACGTTGATCCATAGAATATCAATTAATTTTTATATTAATCTTAGGGAGTTGAAATTCATTATGGAAAAAGCAAAAATGACGGTAGACAAAGATTTTACTATTGGAGTAGTTGATAAGCGTTTATACGGTTCATTCATTGAGCATCTTGGACGTGCCGTGTATGGTGGAATATATGAGCCTGGACATCCATCTGCGAACGAACAGGGTTTTCGCACGGATGTGCTGGAGATGGTCAAAGAGCTGCACGTACCGATTGTACGTTATCCAGGAGGTAATTTTGTATCCGGTTACAATTGGGAAGATTCGGTTGGACCTGTGTCAGAACGCAAACGCAGACTGGAACTGGCTTGGAGAACAATTGAGACCAATGAATTTGGCTTTAACGAATTCGTGGACTGGGCGAAACAGGCCAATTCCGAAGTCATGATGGCCGTTAATCTGGGAACACGTGGCGCCGATGCAGCCCGCAATATTGTAGAGTACAGCAACCATCCGGAAGGTTCGTATTATAGTGATCTTCGCATCAAGCATGGATACAAGCAGCCGCATGCGATCAAAACATGGTGTCTGGGCAACGAGATGGATGGTCCTTGGCAGATCGGTCACAAAACGGCAGAAGAGTATGGACGTGCTGCTGTTGAAGCGGCAAAAGTCATGAAGTGGACGGACCCGACCATTGAACTGGTAGCCTGCGGAAGTTCGAATCTGAATATGCCTTCATTCCCGGATTGGGAAGCAACCGTGCTGGATCATACGTATGATCATGTGGAGTATCTGTCCCTGCATCAGTACTATGGTAATCAGGAGCAGGATACGCCAACGTTCCTGGCACGCTCACTTGAAATGGATCGTTTTATCGATACCGTGAAGGCGACCTGTGATTATATTAAAGCGAAGAAACGCAGCAAAAAGACCATGTATCTGTCCTTTGACGAGTGGAATGTATGGTATCACTCCCATGAAAGTGACTCCAAAATGGATCCGTGGCAGATTGCTCCGCCACAGCTGGAGGATATCTACAACCATGAGGATGCACTGCTTGTTGGTTGTATGTTGATCAGTATGCTCAAACATGCGGATCGGGTCAAAATGGCATGTCTGGCACAACTCGTTAACGTTATTGCGCCGATCATGACAGAAACAGGCGGTGGTTCGTGGAGACAGACGATCTTCTATCCATTCATGCATACGTCCTTGTTTGGACGTGGAACGGCATTGGTGCCATTGATCCAATCTCCGAAATACGATACCAAACAAATCACAGATGTTCCTTATCTCGAGGGCATTGCAGTTCATAACGAAGAGCAGGGTGAAGTGACTGTATTCGCAGTCAACCGTCATCTGGAAGAAGCGCTTCCGCTCGAAGTGGATCTGCGCAGTTTCGGGAAATGCAGCTTGATCGAGCATATCGTGCTGGAAAGCGATGACCTCAAAGCATCGAATACGGCCGCACAACCGAACCGCGTTGCTCCTCATAATCGCGGGGGTGCAGAGGTATCCGAGACCCTGATTACAGCGAGCTTGGCGAAAGCGTCATGGAACGTGATCCGTTTGAAAGTGCAATAAGGGATCAGGTAAAAGGTGAGGCACGGGAACCTGATTGCACGTTGGATGTCCGAGAGGGATGCCTGCGGGTTAGCTTGGTTCATGTATCAAAAAAGCTGGGTGCAAGTTCAATGCATCCAGCTTTTTCGTCGTATTTTATAGGGGAACAGAAGGCATGGCGACACGGGCAATAATGTGGCTGACGCGTAGCAAGCAGGGTATCGATGTAACACGTGTGTTGAACATGTAGTAAACAGTACACAGTACGGAGTAAATAGTACGTATTACACACTACATACTACACACTACATACTACAAACCACATACTACACACTACGCAGTTACACACTGCATGTACACAGTCATCTACGTACGTGCTAACGAACCTGGGACACCTTATTATGTCGATTATCTTTATAGTTGAAAATTAACGAATCTGAGACACCTTATCATAGCAAAATGACGGGCAAATCTCGGGAAAAACTCATCCAGATAGCGAATAACGTGTATAGGCTTCGTTAGAATATTAGATTAGCCGAAAACAGACGAATAGCGTGTGCTGAGTTCGTTACAATCACCCGCCCGTTTGAAAGGTTATTTCTCTTCAGCGTAGCGTTCACTTCAACCTCCAATCTTAAAACTTAAAACTCAAAACTTTCGCCATCACGCGGAATGAGTACCTGACCATCCAACTGCTCGGATGTCAGATAAGTGGCAAGATCCGTACGAGACATCATACAATGATTAATCGCATCCATGTGCACGGCGATGACATGAGCAGACGGCGCATGGCGCTTCACGGCTACAACGTCAGGCCCGTCCATTGTAATGGGATCACCCTCCAGGAAGCGTGCGCCTCCGGCATTCACGATAATGACTTCAGGTGTGTATTGACGAATGGCTTCAGCAGGTTCTTCGCACCAGATGGTATCCCCAGCGATATAGGTGACGGGTTCTCCATCTGCTTCAAGTACGAAACCGGACACGTTGCCCATACGTTCTCCGATTTCACCTGTGCCATGATGCCCGGATGTGCGGGCGAATCGGACAGAGTGATGCTCATGTTTTTCTTCGACAGCTGTTACATTTGTGAATCCGGCACCCAGAAATACATGCTCATCCCCAGGCTGGCAGATTAGAGGAATGTCTTTACCAAGTTGTTTCGCCGCTGCTTCATCCCAGTGATCGGGATGGGTATGTGTCACAATCAACAGATCTGGATGCAGATAATCCGTTTCGGTTTCAGGCAGAGCTACTCTTGGATTACGTAACTCATTGGGTGTATTGGGGAATGCGGGCATGACTTCGGCGTCCATCAGCATGGGATCAACGAGAATGTTCAGCCCTCCGTATTCCAGCCACAGTGTTGCATTGCGAATCAATTGAATTTTCATGATATTTGCACTCCTTCGGGTTGTTGAATAGTATTACCCTATATGGTATACAACCCGTTTAACGGCGTACATAACATGATGAATGGAATTAGGCTAAGCTAATTTCACCGTGAAAGGATTGCTGAAGCAAGATGAATGAAATGATAGATGACACAGATATCCGTATTTTGCAGATCCTGATTCAGGATGCCAAACGTTCTCACAAAGAGATCGGTGAAGAGGTTCATCTCACGGGACAGGCCGTCGGTGCAAGAGTGCGCAAGCTGCAAGACCTGGGGGTAATCGAAGGGTACACGGTAAAATGGAACCCGGAACGCCTTGGCCTCGGCCTACAGGCCTTTGTCACGGTTTTCTTGAACTCCGGTAACAGACATGCTGCCTTTCGTATATTCATTGCTGATCGTAAGGACATCGTTGAAGTCCATCGCGTCAGCGGAGAGGGCTGTTATCTGATGCGGGTGCAGACCAGCACCACAGAGGAACTTGGACAACTGTTGGAAGCATTGCTGCCTTACGGCAATTACAGAGTCAGCCTGTCCATAGGTGTGGAGAAATCACAGTGATGTGTGGTGTGGGAGGCTTGTCTCATCCCTCACGATAGTCCATGATCTTGCTGCTGATCATGCAAAGTCTCCTGAAGCAAAGTCACCGCTTGGTTCAGCTCTTTTTTGCTGAGTAGATGATCGGTCTGAATATGAGACCGGGTGCCGTCCTTCAGGAACAGAACGATCATGGGAGAAGCAGACAGGAGCCACTTGCTGCGGGCAGGTGAGGCAAGTTCGACTTTGCGAATCCGGCTCCATGGAATCTTCCGCTTGCCCGTGTTCAACGCATCATCATCCCAGGATAACAACACGGCAGGGCTTCTGATTAATCGTGACACGAACATGAAGAATAGCGGTCCGACCAACCACATGCCCAGCACGGCAGCGATGGAATAGTATATCGTCTCCAGTCTTTCGGCTTGTCCGTCCACGATGATCCATAATAGGCTCACACACAAGAAAAGGAAAAGGAAGCATAGACTTGCTTTCCATAGAGCGGTGCTGCGTCGGTAATATATCTGCTGATGATCATGCTTGGGTATTCCAGGTTGCTGCATAGATGTTCCTCCTCATAACAATGCTGATCGATATGCCAAACGTGCCGCCTGCATGAGCAGAGCGGCATGTTCAACGTTATTGGCTATGACACAGGCTCAGATGAATTCATTAGCCCGATCTATAGTTTAACACGAACTTAATTCAGGTCCATTACCCTGATATCGCTGAATTTTTACCTGCATCTCGCGCGTGTGTGTACAGATCGGCATACACGCCTTGAGCTTCAATCAGCTCCTGATGCGAGCCTTCCTCCACAATCTCGCCATTCTCCATCACCAGAATTCGGTCCGCATGCATCACTGTGGACAGACGATGGGCAATGACAATGGTGGTGCGTCCTTGGGATACCGATTCCAGAGCCTGCTGCACGAGCTGTTCCGTGTGTGAATCCAGATTGGCCGTTGCCTCATCCAGGATGAGCACTCGGGGCTGGAACACAACGATCCGGGCAAACGATATCAACTGCCGCTCCCCGGCGGAAAGCCCGCTTCCGCGCTCGGACAGATGTGTATCATATCCTTGTGACAAACGTGAAATCATGGCATGTGCTCCGACAAAACGGCAGGCTTCAATTGCCTGCTCTCGCGTGATATCCTCACGAAACATTCTCACATTATCAATGATGGAACCAGAGAAGAGGAATGGTTCCTGTTGAATCAGACCCACGATCCGATGAAGTTTGGCCTGCGGCAACTGCCGAATATCGGTACCATCAATTTCGATACTGCCCTTGTCTACATCATAAAAGCGATTGAGCAGGGAGATCAGGGTGCTTTTTCCAGCGCCTGTTGTGCCCACGATCCCTACCATTTCACCTGGATAGAGGTGCAGGTTCATATGCTGGATCAGGGGCCGATCTGCCTGATAACCAAACGACACATCATTAAAATCAATCTGGCCCATCACGTTCCGAGGTTCCAGCGAAGAGGCCTGCTTAGGCTCAGGATCGGCAACTTCAGGCCGCGTATTCAGAATGTTCCAGATGCGATCCATGGATACGGTGGTGGACTGGAATGTATTCCACTGCATCGTAATCTGGTTGATTGGTTGGAAGAACTGCCGAATATAACTGATAAACGCATATAATACCCCGACTTGCAGGGACTCACCCAGAACCGCGCGACCTCCAAGCCAGACCATCATGACCAGTGCCGCATTGCCAAGGATATCAAAGGTCCGGTTGAATATGACATTGGAGCGGGCTTGAGCAATGTTGGCTTTCAGATGGAGCGCATTTTGTTCCGAGAAACGTTTCTTCTGTTCTTCTTCCTGGTGAAAAGCCTGAATCAGGAACATGCCGGACAGGTTCTCCGCTGTAAATGCGATTAAACGGGAAAGACGCGTACGGGCATTCTGATAAGCCTTCCGCAGTCGACTACGGAATAATACCGCAACCACTGCAATGACAGGCAGGACGATCAGGGAGTAACCCGCGAGCACAGGATCAAGTTGGAACATAAAGACGATAATGAGCACCAGCATCATACCATCTCGAATCAGACTGAGCAGGACTTGGGTGAAAAAGCTGCTGATGGTTTCCGTATCACTGGATACGTTCGTGACTAGACTGCCGATATGAAAACGGTCAAAGAAAGACATGGACATCTTGGAGATATGTTTGAACAGGTCCTTTCGAATCCGGGATACAATGTTCTGTCCCACATGCTGCAACAGATTATTCTGCACATAGGTAAAAATAAAACTAATAACAGCCAGCCCGAGAAAGATGGCTGCGAGCTGAACGAGAAAGCCCACACTGGTCTGGCCGATGGCCAGATGATCATCGATGGCAATCTTCACCAGATAGGGTTGCAGTAGATCTGCCGATATGCCCAGCAGTGAGCAGAAGAAGATGCCGGCAAATGCCCATTTATGCGGTTTGGCGTATGCCATCATCGCTTTGAACGAAGTTCGTTTACTCTGATCGTCTTCTGCATCTGGTCGAAGTTCAGCGTTAGACATGATGTAATCCCTCCTCCTGCAAACGGTAGGTGGCCGCATATAACCCCTTGGCAGCCATCAACTGCGCATGTGTTCCCTGCTCAGCGACGCGCCCTTCATCCAGAACGATGATATCGTCTGCGTGACGGACCGCGCTGATGCGATGTGAGATGATCAATGTGGTCTTGCCCTTGCCGATCTCGCGCAAACTGCGCAGAATACCGCTCTCTGTAACGGCATCAACCGCGCTCATGCTGTCATCCAGAATAAGTAACTGTGCTTGCTTGATCAGTCCTCTTGCAAGACTGGTTCGCTGACGTTGTCCACCAGACAGGGTAAGTCCACGTTCGCCAAGACGTGTATCGAAGCGATCAGGAAAACGGACAATATTGTCATAGATCATGGCTTGCCGTGCACTATGTTCCACTGTATCCAGCGATACTTCCCGGTCGCTGAATGCGATGTTATCCCGGATGGTGGTGCTAAACAGGAAGCCATCCTGAGGGACATAGGCGATGCGCGATCTCAGACTTTCCAGCGATAGCTGCCGAATATCGGTACCATTGATGCGAATCGTTCCTTCAGGTGGTTCGTATGTACGCAGCAACAGCTTAACGAGGGTGCTTTTACCTGAGCCGGTCTTGCCTACAATACCCACCGTTCGCCCGGCACGAATATGGAGTTGAATATTTTTGAGAGCAAGGGATGAACTGCCAGGATAGGAGAAGGTTAGATTCTCCATGGTGATATCTTGTACGGTATGGAGCGCTGTGGCTTCGGGAAGTTCACGCACATCCGCTACTTCGCTGAGCAGGTCATTCACCCGCTCCAAGGATGCGCCTGAGCGCTGAACGGTATTGATGACATTACCGATCTGTTGAAGCGGTCCCATGATAATGCGCAAATATAAGGTTAGGGCGACAAAACTCCCGAGTGTAATGGAATTCTGCATGGTCATCATACCTCCGACAAGCAGAGAAACAACCAGTGAGATGGCCCCCAGCAGCGGGAGCAAAGCTTGAAACAAGGAAGACAGACGAACAAGCCGAAGCTGTTTGCTCTTAATTGCATCGACGGTAGTTCCAAAACGTGCACGAGCACTGTCTTCGATGGCAAACGTCTTGGTTACGCGAATGCCGCCCAGCTGTTCTTCTGCAGATTCCGTCATGGTTGCAAGGGCTTCCTGTACTTCACGAGAGCGCTTGCGAATCCGCGGACCGAAAAATACGACCAAAAATGGAATCGCCAGCAAAGGTACAACGCTGATTAGAATGAGTGTCAACGGAATCCCGCTAAGCAGCATCATCACAATGCAGGACAACAGCAGGAAGGTGGCATTGGTCATGAGTGTCACGCCATTGGATATTGCTTCACGTACGGAAGTAACATCGTTCATGACATAACTGAGCAGTTTTCCGTTCCCTTGTTTGGAGAAATAATGTTCGCTAAGTTCGGAAAACTTACTGAATATACGCTCACGCGTCAAGAATTCGAAGCGTCGACCAAGCTTCATAATCATGAACTGTCCGGTACCGAACAGTAGATTATAGCCGATGGCAATAGCTAGAAGGGACAGGCTGTACCTTACGATTGTCTGCATCTGGAGTGTGTTCTGCATCAATTGATCCGTGAAACTGCCGAGTATGCGGGGCAGGGATGCTTGCCCGACATTGGAGGCAATAATCAGAAGAACAGCAAACAGATAGATAGGCCAGTTCGATACGACATAACCGTGAAGTAATCCTTTCTTGGACATAAGCATTGTTCTCCTTTTGTTATAGGTGAAGTCAGTTCAGCGGGTGGAGTCAAGAAAAGGGCCGACACCTGTTATTAGCGCGTCGTGCCCTCTTACTGTATGCGATCCGGTTCGCTGTTTATCCGTCATCCGATGGATTTCTCTATTCTTATTTTTGCGCTAATCCGATGGGATGTCAACGAAGTCAGTTAGCAGCAGGCAGGTGGATCGGATTAGTGACTGCGGAGAAAAGTTCTATGCAGTGTTCCCGTGTTGTATTCACCAGATGTCGAAATTACTGAAACATTTTTTAGAGGTACCCCGTCTGTAGGAATGAAGAGGTAAAAAATAGGCTTTACTAATCATATGGAGGTGCCAGGAAATGAAACATAAAAAAGGATTGGCTGCAACGCTTGCACTCTGCGTTTCTTTGACAGCAGGAGGTGCATCCGTATTTGCTTTCTCAGATGTGAAAGATGAGGGTCAGAAGTCGATTGTGGATTCATTGAAAACAAAAGGTGTGATTAACGGAGTAACAGCGGATCTGTTCCGTCCAGATCTTGCATTGTCCGAGCCACAGGGTGTTCAACTGATTGTGAATGCATTTGGTCTGAAAAATGCATACGCGGCGTCTGCCGCTCAGAATAAAATTAGTCCGGACACATGGTATGCGGATGCTGTACAGGCCGCTACCCAAAATGGATTGTCTATTCCGGTAGAAGTAAACCCGCAGGGCAAAATGACACGCGAGCAATTTGTTATTTTGCTTCATGAAGGTATTAACACAACCGGGAATTATCCAGTCATCATGAAGTATAATCTTGTTAAGGACGAAAATAAAATCGGTAAGGACGCCATATCTGCGGTCCAGAACTTGCTGAACATGAACATCATTGAACTGGATAAGGACGGTAATTTCCGTCCAGATCAGTCGCTTACCCGTATGGAGGCTGCAAGCATGATCTTCAATGCACTCGAATTCGTGGATAAACACGGCAATGGCGGCTCAGCAGAGCCGGCTCCAACCAATCCAGGTGAAGGCCAACAAGCGATCGTACCTGAAGTGACTACAACGAAGGTTGATGACAAAACAACCAAAGTTAAACTCAGTGCTGAAATGCCACACCCTGGTTATGGATTGAAGATTGATGATGTGAAACTGGAGAAGGATGGACGCGCGATCGTGCTCTATTCCATTATTCAACCTGACCCGGACATGATGTATCCGATGGTTATCACGAATGTGACTGCAGAAACGGATATCCCAACAGGATATACGGCAGAAGCTCAACCTTCAGGCAAGTAAATTCACTGCAAACCCTATAAACTATCCTGGATAAACGAATTGTATCCTGGAAACCACTCTCCATACGTATGGAGAGTGGTTTTTTTATTTGACTTCAAACGTAAAAAAAGTTCTTATATGTTCACTTATATTACATTTGAAGAAAAATAATATTACATTTAAATCAATTGAATGGATAACTGCTTGGGTTATAAGGCCAATTCATGTTATGAAATCGGTGATTTTTAAATAGTATTTTCCCAAATATCTATGGGTCTAAGCGTGCAAACCTTGTGCAAAATCTACACATATAACTTCGAAAAATCAATGTTTATAAGCGTTTTTGTATCCTGCACGCAAAGATAAAAACAACATATATACGAAAGAGACAGGAGAAATATAGAATAAAAGCAAGCAATGACGGGCTTGTAAAATGCGATAGATGTATGATAGGTAATATTACATAATTTCGCATCGGTAACATCTGTAAACCTCCACATTCAGCATGATGCTTGTAAACATGAACACGGTATCTGATCGTATATGTGGGTTTTGACTTTAATGCCTGTTTTCTAACCTCATTTAAGATCTGACATCTTTCCAGGTTCATGTGACGGAATCCTAAATGACACTTAAGGAGGGAAACCGGTCAAATTCTACATGTTTTACTTCCCCAAAATGACAATGACAAGCTGGCAACATAAGTGTAAACCCCTGTTGTAACAGTATATTCGGTGATTTTATATGGAAAGGTTGAAATGGCATATTTACTGATGGGGAAATGAACCATAAACTCGGTATGTAAGCGTTACCAAAAAAGGAGGAAACAACTGATGCAACCAGATGGGAAGTCCACCTTGTCGCAAAACCTATCGGTATACACCAATCCGAGCAGTAAGAAAAATAAATTAGGGAGAAGGATGATTCGAAACTGGGAGTTGTATCTGTTTATCGCGCCAGCCTTTCTATACTTTCTGATATTCCATTATGGTCCGATGTACGGCATACAAATTGCATTCAAAAATTTTATTCCAACGCTTGGTGTCACGGGAAGCCCATGGGTCGGATTCGATCATTTCATCCGTTTCTTCAATTCTTATTATTTCTGGGATTTGCTATGGAATACACTTAGCATCAGCTTATATGAGTTGGCTATAGGTTTTCCACTGCCGATCATTCTGGCGTTAGCGTTCAATGAAGTGAAGGATTCCTTCTTCAAGCGTACTGTGCAGACCGTCACGTATGCACCGCATTTTATTTCGGTCGTTGTGATGTCGGGCATGATCATTACCTTTTTGTCTCCCTCATCAGGCATGATTGTCAATTTGGTGGAAGCCCTTGGATTTCAGGCACCTCAATTCCTGACGGACCCTGCGTGGTTCAAAACAGTGTACGTACTGTCCGGAGTCTGGCAAAGCGCAGGCTGGGGCACGATCATTTACCTTGCTGCCCTATCTGGCGTAGACCCGCAACTGCATGAAGCGGCTGTGGTGGATGGTGCGAGCCGGTTTAAACGGATTTTACATATTAACATACCAGCCATCATTCCTACGATCACCATCTTGTTAATTCTAAATATGGGCAGTATTTTGGGCGTCGGATTCGAGAAAATCCTGCTGCTGCAAAATCCGCTGAACATGGGCTCGTCCGATGTCATCTCAACCTTCGTCTATCGGTCGGGTCTGGTGGATGCACAGTACAGTTTCTCCACGGCGGTGGGATTGTTCAACTCCGTAGTTAATGCGATTCTGCTCATTACCGTGAATCAGATCGCACGTCGTACCAGTGAAAACAGCCTGTGGTAAAAGGAGGGAATACACATGTCATCCGCAGTGAAAGAAAGCAGAAGCGATAAGGTGTTCTTAGTGTGCAATTACATCTATCTGACAGTGGCGCTCGTGATTGTGTTGTATCCGCTACTATACATTATCAGTGCCTCAATTAGTGATCCCAAATACGTAAGCTCCGGGGAGATGTGGTTACTTCCGAAAGGAATTACATTTGAGGGCTATGCCCGAGTGTTTGAGAACACCAACATCTGGATCGGATACAAAAATACAATCATCTACACTGTCGTAGGTACCATCGTCAACCTGATTGTCACGTTACCAGCAGCCTATGCGCTCAGCCGCTCGGATTTTGTGGGGCGCGGATTCTTCATGGCGATGTTTATGGTAACGATGTTCTTCGGCGGAGGGCTTGTCCCAAGTTACCTGCTAGTCAAGGATCTTGGTATGGTGAACAGCATGTGGGCACTTATTCTGCCTGGAGCTGCATCCATCTGGAATATTATCGTATGTCGTACGTTCTTCCAATCGACGATTCCCAAGGAGCTGCAGGAAGCGGCGCATATTGATGGGTGTACCAACACCCGGTTGTTCATCAAGATTGTGCTTCCGCTCTCCATGCCAATCATTGCAGTGATGGCACTCTTTTATGGAGTCGGACACTGGAACAGCTATTTCAGCGCCATGATCTATCTAAATGATTCTTCCAAGTATCCGTTGCAGCTCTTTCTGCGGCAGATTCTCGTGCTTCAGGAAATGGCAGCTCAAGGGGGAGGAGCCATTGATACCTCTTCAGCAACGGCGATGAATACCAAAGCGGAGATTGCTGCACTGGTTAAATATGCTGTCATTATTGTTGCGACCCTTCCTGTCATTGCAGTGTATCCATTCCTTCAGCGTTACTTTGTCCAGGGTGTTATGATCGGTTCCGTTAAGGGCTGATCTTAATCCATATACCACATTAAACAAGGGGAGTTGTTGTCATGAAAAAGCTTCGCAAGGCTTCATCCATTACACTCTGTCTCACCTTATTCGCAACATTGCTTGCAGCCTGTGGTTCAACCAATGAAGAAGGAAGTGCGACCTCCACAATTGAGGGGGTCAAAAAAGAAGGTTTCCCCATTGTAGACAAAACACTAACGCTGAAGGTCATGTCCCAGGATGCGGGTGTAGCCGACTGGAGCACAATGCCTGTGCTGCAAGAGATGGAGAAATTGTCGGGCATCAAGCTGGAATACCAGCTATCACCGATCGACAGCTTTGAAACGAAAAAAAATCTGGTATTTGCCAGCGGGGACTTGCCGGATATGTTCTATGCTGCGGACCTCAAGCCAGCCGAGCAGGTGACATATGGCAGCCAAGGCATCCTGATCCCGTTGGAGAAATACATTGACGAAGGTTACGCCCCGAATATCAAAAAGATTCTCGATGAGAACCCGGATGTCCGCAAATCATTTACAACACCTGATGGACATATGTATGCACTCCCATTCATTGATAAAGCCGCTGTGTGGTATAGAGGCCCAATGTGGTACAACGGGGAGTTCCTAAAGGCACTTAACGTAGAAGAGCCTAAGACCACGGAAGAATTGTATACGTATCTCAAGCGTGTCAAAGAAGAAGACCCGAATGGCAATGGCCAGCAAGATGAGATTCCGCTAACTTCTGTAAAACTGGATGATCTTCGCATGTTTTTCTTCGGCTTCTGGGGGATGTACAACGAAGGTATCTATTCCGATAAGGACGGAAAAGTTCACTACCCTTATCAAGAAGAAGGCTATAAAGGGTATCTGACATTCATGAATCGCTTGTGGAAAGAAGATTTGCTGGATCATGAGACCTTCTCTCAAACAGGCGATCAGAAAAAAGCAAAAGGTGTAAGCAACAAACTTGCACTGTTCAACGATTACCATCCATACTTCACGCTCGGTGGTGAACCTAGCACGGATCATCCGCTGATGACACCCGTGAAGAGTGAGGTAGCAGACTCTCCGGTATACGGCAAACACCCGGGTATGTCGGCTCGCGGTACCTTTGCTATTACGAGCAGTAACCCGTCACCTGAGGCGACGATGCGATGGATCGATTACTTGTACAGCTATGAAGGTGCGACTCTGTTCAATCAAGGTCCGGAAGGTGTGTTATGGCAATTCAAAGACAAGGAAAATCACGTAAAAGAGTGGCTTCCCGTTCCTGGGGGTGGGGATCGTGAGGAATACCGCGGTAAAATCACGCCGAACTTTGGTATCTTGACACCGGGCATTAATGATCCCGAAGTAGCGAAGGGTCTTCGCACCGAATTTGATGAGTGGATTGACCAGCAGAATCAAGAGAAGTTGGTACCTATTGGTAAAGCACCATTTCCTAACGTTTATCTGACAAATGAAGAGCAAAGCGAAGCCACCGCTCTATTGTCTGACCTGGATACGTACGTCAAGCAGATGGAAGCAAAGTTTGTGACGGGTCAGGAACCCCTTGAGAACTGGGATAAGTACATTGCACAGATGAAGAAAATGGGCAGTGACCGTATCATCGAACTGTATCAGGGAGCATACGACCGCTGGAATTCCGGGCAATAAAAAAAGTCTGTCGATCCAACATATTTCCCAGGGAGGAAGAAAGATAACCGCAAGCTTCAGTGATTTTCATATTTTTCGTATATCACAATGCTCGGGGGAGGTGTGAACAGATATGCAAAAATGGTTTGAAGAAGCCAAGCTGGGGATATTCATCCACTACGGCATCTATGCGGTAGACGGGGTTGCGGAGTCTTGGTCCTTCTATAACGGCAGGGTGTCCTACGATGAATATATGAAGCAACTGAATGGGTTTACGGCTTCGGCATTCAACGCAGAGAAGTGGGCGGACCTGATTGAGAAGTCTGGAGCCCGGTATGCGGTACTGACAACGAAGCATCATGATGGCGTTGCATTATGGGATACGCAATATAGTGACCTGAACGTCGTCAAACAGACACCGGCGAATAGGGACATCGTGAAGGAGTATGCGGAAGCGATCCGTGAGAAAGGGATTCATCTGGGGATGTATTACTCACTTATTGATTGGTCACACCCGGATTATCCTAGCGTGTATGAAGGTTGAAAAGTGCCGGACGATCTCGGCGATGCCAACCCGTATTCAAGTCCAGTGGACGGTGTTCAGGATCAGGAAAAGTGGCAGAAGTTCCTGCAATTCAATAACCATCAACTAGGGGAGATATTAACGAATTACGGAAAGGTGGATCTGCTATGGTTTGATGGGGATTGGGAACGGAGTGCACAGCAGTGGAATCTGCCGGAGTTCAAGCATTACCTGCACTCCTTCAACCCGGAAATCATCATCAACTCCCGCCTTCAAGGGTATGGGGATTACAAAACGCCTGAGCAGGGCATTCCGATTACAAGACCGGAGGGACCTTGGGAATTCTGCACCACGATCAACACATCCTGGGGATATGTACCAACTGATTATAAATATAAATCTCTGAATCAGATCATTCGGATGTTCTGTGATTGCATTTCGATGGGCGGTAATATGTTGCTGGATATTGGTCCGCGTGAAGATGGCACCATCGATCAGAGGCAGGAGGATATTCTGCTTGGGCTGGGAGCTTGGATCCGAACCCATGAGGAGGCTGTCTTCGGAACGGGTGAAGGCATTATGTCCCGCTATTATCTGGGGGGCAGCACGGTATCCGGGGACCGAAAGACGTTGTATCTGTTTGTGTATGATGATCCAAAAGAGAATGTGTGCATCAAAGGTCTCTGCAATCCGATCCAAAAGATTACCGTATTGCATTCAGGCAAAGAGCTTCATCATGAGATCCATGGGGGCGTGCCTTGGTTCAATATCCCGGGAACAACGTGGATTAAGATGACCCCGGAGGACACACATGAACAGGTGACCGTTCTTAAGCTTGAATTCGATGAGGAACTGGAAATGTACGGCGGCGCTGGAGCCGTTGTCACCCATAACTAACCATTACGGGGAGGGCGTGTGCCGATAGATGCATGCCCTCCCTTACGAATTGGAGAGAGTGACATGAACAGAAGTGGAGTGCCAGAGCCCAGGATTGAGTATGCTCCCAAACATTATATATGCAAGCGTGCGCAAGAACCGTTGGTGTTAGACGGCCGTGTGGATAAGGCATTTTGGGAGGCGGCCCCTTGGACGGATGATTTCGTTGATATCGAAGGTGATCTTCGTCCGAAGCCAGAGAAACAGACTCGGGTAAAGATGCTGTGGGATGACGACTATTTCTACTTTGCTGCCGAGCTGATGGAAGATCAGATATGGGCTACCTTGACTGAGCGTGATTCCGTTATTTTCTATGATAATGACTTCGAGATTTTTATCGATCCTGACGGGGATTCCCATCAATATTATGAGTTCGAGATCAATGCGCTCAATACGGTATGGGATCTGTTATTGGTGAAGCCTTATCGGGATGGTGGGCCACCGGTTAACGGTTGGGATATCAGCGGTCTCAAGACGGCCGTATATATCGATGGAGAACTGAACAATCCTGGGGCGGATAACCGGAAATGGAGTGTGGAAGTCGCGATTCCCTGGACCAGTCTAAAGGAATGTGCCGAAGGAAACCGTCCACCTGAACCAGGTGAGTTCTGGCGTGTCAACTTCTCACGTGTGGAGTGGCAGACCGAGGTACAGGGCGGTGAGTACCGTAAGGTGCTGAATCCGGAGACAGGCAGACCTTATCCGGAGGACAACTGGGTGTGGTCACCTATCGGCATTATTAACATGCACTACCCGGAGTTATGGGGGTATGTTGTATTCTCGGATGACGGAACGGATGAGTCGTTTGCGTTGCCGGAAGATGAACGAATCAAATGGGAGCTTCGCAAGCTCTATTACCGTGAACGCAATTATTATGAAACCCATGGCGAATTTACCCAAGATATGAAGTTGCTTATGGGTGAGGATTCGTGGAGTTGTGAGCCTGTAATTGAAACGACGCGCAGCCTGTTTCAGATTACTGCGCCTTCTTCGAACGGCACGGCCTTAATCTGTATTCGGGAAGACGGAAAGCTGTGGAAGGAGTGAGAACATAATGACCAGTCAAACCTTGATATTTTCCCTTGATGCACAGTCTTTGGCGAGGATCGAGGAGAAGTTCCAAGAGAAGGTGCAGTTTGCAGAGGCCCGCAAATCGGAGTTGTTTGATATTTTTCAGCAGGAGCTAACGGAAGAAGAGACATGGGCGTTGAAATATGTCTATGCCTATATGCCGGTAAACGACATGGCTGATTATAACGGGGACTTGTTCTTGAGTCATGTGCGCCGGGCTTTGGACACCCGCATATGTGTGCCTTGGGGAGATCGCGTTCCGGATCATCTGTTCCTTCATTTTGTGTTGCCTTATCGGATAAATACGGAGAATATTGAAGATTTTCGCGGTTTTATCTATGACGAATTAGCTGAGCGGACAGCGAAGTTATCCATGGCAGATGCGATTCTGGAGACCAATTACTGGTGTCATGAGAAAGCGACTTATATTGGCAGTGATTTGCGTACGATATCACCGCAGACAATGATCCGAAATGCTCGTGGTCGATGCGGCGAAGAATCCACGCTGGCGGTGGCCGCTCTTCGCAGCATCGGCATTCCTGCCCGTCAGGTCTATACACCTCGCTGGGCTCACTGTGACAGTAATCATGCTTGGGTAGAAGCTTGGGCAGATGGTCATTGGTATTACATTGGGGCATGCGAGCCGGAAGCCCGTCTGAATCAAGGATGGTTCAGTCCGCCAGCCCGCAGGGCCATGCTCATTAATACGAGAATATATGCCAACTATCCCGGACCGGAGGATATAACGCTCTCCGAAAAGGGATTTACGGAAATTAATCTGCTTGAGAATTATGCACCGACACGCACCATTCATGTGAAAGTGAACAATGAGCAGGGAGAACCCGTACCCGATGCCAGCGTCCGTTTTGAGCTGTATAATGCGGCGGAATTCTATCCGATTGCCGAAGTGAGGACGGACGCACAAGGGGAAGTGGCCTTAAAGACAGGCTATGGCGACCTGTTAATTCGTGCGGTCAGTGAGGGTAAGTGGAGGGAGATCCTATTCAAGGCTCAGGGGAACGACCATGTAGAGCTTGTGCTGGATTCGTCAGAGCAGCCGGCAGGGAGCGTGGACTTTGATATGGTTCCTCCTCCAGAAGGGGGTGGAGAGAACACGGTTGCGTTATCGGAAGAGCAGATTCAGATTCATAATCGTCGTCTGGAGGAAGGAGCACAGACCCGAAGCGAGTATGAGGATACTTTCTTGAGGCAAGAGGAGGCCGTCTCACTGGCTCATTCGGTTGGACTACCCCAGGTGCGGGTGTGGGATATTCTCCAGAAGGCACGAGGCAACAGTCGTGAAATTGCAGCTTTCATAGAGGAATGCTCCAATGTATACGGTGAGTGGCCGCTTCGTCTGCTGGAGTCGATGAATGAAAAAGATTTAATTGATACCTCTCGCCAGACGCTGCACGATCATCTGATTGGTGCGCTCTCGCAGCAAGGAACATGGGCGGAAGATACGTTTGTGAGATACATCCTCTGTCCGCGGATCTCCTATGAGATGCTGGTCCCTTATCGAAGTGTATTCCAGAATGCATTTTCGGCAGATGAGACAGCAGCGTTCAGGGAGAATCCCTCGACACTTGTCCGAATGCTGGAACAGCAATATGAATACTATGACGATCTTCCTAATCTAAAAGGCAAAGGGAATCCGATTGGAACGTTTAGTCTAATGAAGGGAGACGCTCAGTCGCTGGATATACTGTTTGTGGCGGTATGTCGCAGTTTGGGTATTCCGGCCCGATTACATCCGAGCGCTCAGAAACCACAGTATCTATGCGATAGAGGATGGGAGGACGTGGTGTTTAGTCTCACCTTACCTCCAACTCAGGGAAGTACAACCTGGGGAAAGCTCCAGCTTTGTAGAGATCCAAAATCTACGCAGGATACCCCTGCAGCATCTTATTTTGAGAACTTCTCGTTTGCCCGTCTGGAAGATGGTATATATAAGACACTGATATATCCTTATGGCAGTACGGATGTCTATAGCGAGCCATATGAGGTTGAACCGGGCGCTTATCGCTTAACGACAGGCATTCGTCTAAAAGATGGAACGGTAAACGTACGCTTCGTGTACTTTACCGTGAATGCCGGAGATACAACTGAGATTGTGTTAACTTATCGCGAGATTGAGGTTGATATTCCTGTACTGGGTAAACTTGCACCAGGAAGTATACTGACCTATCTGAATGGTTCAGAGGTGGAGTTGGAAGAACTTCTGGGATCGGAGGGCGCCATAGCTGCCTGGATTGAACCTGAGCGTGAACCAACGAAACATCTGATTCGTGAACTGTGCGAGCTGGCAGAGCCGCTGGATAAGTTGGGCATCCCCATCGTGCTCATAATTGGAGACACGGAATGGAACGCTTCCTTTGACCCTGTTGGTTATCCTAAGCTGCCAATATGCACAGTTTTTGTACGGGATTCCAATTATGCTTCCTTGTCCGGTTTCATTTCGAAACCTGCAGCTCACGAAGCAGGCTACCCACATCTGTTTGTGCTGGATAACCAGCTTCAGATTCGTTACTCGGCTTCCGGGTACAAGATCGGTACTGGGAAGGAAGCCTTGCAGATAGCTGCTGCGATAACACAATTATCGAATGGATTGGAGTGAAGCGGGTGACGAAATATATTGTTGCAGGTTATGCCGTGGATTCTGATCTTCCTGACATGACACATGAGGATCTGTTGAAGTTAACACATCTGAACGTAGCCTTCGGACATGTTAAGAATGATACGATCACTATCGAGCATTTAAAAAATGGCCATGTGATCGCGAACATGAAGCGAAATCATCCGAATCTTACGGTGCTGTTGTCTGTAGGTGGATGGAGTGCGGGCGGTTTTTCCGAAGCCGCCTCAACCCAGTCTGGAAGGGAGAGCATGGCTGCATCGGCGGTTAGGGTGCTGGAGGAATATCCTTTTGACGGGATCGATCTGGATTGGGAATATCCTTGTTACGGTGAAGCCGGTATTGCATCCAGCCCTGATGATAAACGGAATTTCACCTTGCTTCTCAAGACGATTCGGGAGGCGATGGATACCAAGGGCGCAGTGGATGGTCGTCATTATCTGCTCACCATTGCGGCAGGGGCTGATCAATACTACGTTGATGGTACAGAGATGGCCGAGGTGCAGCAGTATCTGGACTACGTGCAGTTGATGACCTATGATATGCGCGGCGGTTTTCAGGTTCTGACCGGACACCATACGAATCTGTACACGTCAACAGGAGATCTGTTTCGAATTAGTACGGATGCTTCCGTGGCCCAGTTTGTTCGCGCTGGTGTCCCGAAGGAGAAGATTGTGATCGGAGCTGCGTTCTATTCCCGGATCTGGAATGAGGTTCCTGATCGAAACCACGGGCTTCATCAAATGGCTGGCAGCACAGGCGGCTACGGCCCATCCTTTGCCGAACTGGAAGCGAAGTACATCAACAAGAATGGTTATACCCGTTATTGGGATGAGGAAGCTTGTGCACCGTTTCTGTTCAATGGGTCCAGTCTCATATCGTATGATGATGAAGAATCGATCCAATGCAAATGTGATTACGTAAAGGATCAAGGTCTGGCCGGCATCATGTTCTGGGAGTACGGCTGTGATCCGACCCACCGTTTGCTTGGTGCACTGCATCAAGGACTTCATTATTTTCCGGCTGGAAACTAGGATAAGTAAATCGGATCAGGCGGATCAGATTATGTATATGGACTAAAAACATACGAAGGGGCCGTTCCATAAGTCAAGAGCATGACTTATGGAACGGCCCCTTGTTTGCATTATTTTGGTCTAATGAATCACGCACTGCGTCACAGAGGTGATATCTCCATTTATCCAATACACTCCTCGTCATCATCATCTGGGGAATCGGCAGAGCCGTTGGGACGGTGCATTTTACGGTATTGCCCTGGGGTATAACCTGTTTCTTTCTTGAATTTGCGGATGAAGTTTGGTGTGTCCAGATAACCGACGCGGGTGATGATATCCTTTAACGGATCGGTTGTATGCAGCAGTAGCCGAATGACCTCATCCACCCGTTTTTGCCAGATATATTGGGTGAAATTCATGCCGATCTTTTCTTTGAAAGAACGACTGAAATAGGATGAAGAGATTGTAAATTTTGATGAGATCGTACCCAGACTGAGGTCATAATCCGAGTAATTGGCATCAATATAAGCAACGATTTCATCCATCAGTGAGCTTTCTTCCGTCTCACTCTTCGCCTCGACATGAGCGCAGATTTCAGCGGCAAGGCCTGTCAGCTTCTTCTCCAGATCCTCCAATGAGTCATAGGACGTGATCCTTGGAAGTTGATCAACCACATGATGGATTCCAAGCTCCGAGGCGGTTTTGAGCATGGTATTTAGGATATCAAAGCAGATGCAACGCAGTAGCGGTACAGATGGCATTTCAGTTTTCAAATTGTTCAACGCGGTCGAAACCATCTGAACCGCCACATCATAGCTGCCCTGTTTTAAGCTCTGGACCAGCTTTAATAACACATCCTTAGGGACCCAGAAGGAAGAATCCTGCACAGCGGAACCGGAAAGGTTGTTAAAGTATGTACTGCTTCCCTGTCCGTGCAGCACCGATGCTTCCAGAGCGGTCGATGCCTCGATGTAGGACTGATTCAGTTGTTTCGGATAAGTGTATCGATTGCCTATCCCGATTGCGGGCGCGACCCCGGTGTGTTCTGCTACCATCCATTGCAGTTTCTCAACAATAGGCTCCATACGGGCATTGAGACTACCTTCATGCCCAATTTCTGCATCGAATCCCACGATAAGGGCCAATTGGTCTGCCTGTGGCAACTCCACACCGTAAGCATATGCAGACAACTCCGGCAGCTCCACATCGTTCATCAGCTGCATGACCGTAGGCTGCTCGGGGTCATCCCCGATACGTAAAGCATGCATCTCCCAGCCCATGGTCATGACAAAATAATGGGATCGGTTGAAGTGTATGCCAAGCTTATCCGTAAATTCAGCAGGGAAATCTCCGGTATGACCGTGCTTCAGCAACATGAGCAAAATATGATTGCGCGCATAGGGCTCTTGAAGATCTACGCGCTGACTATAATCATGCAGTGTTTTCTTGATCCATTCCAGTTCGTTGGTGGTTGAAGAAGTATCAGGATCATTTTTCAACCGAATGAACTCCATTAAGTCTGAAATGGGATGGTATTGTCTTCGGGCCAACATGATGGCAAGGATCGTGCCCATCGTCACCACAAACGAGAATACAAGGATAATAAAGGTGCGAATATGGACAATTCGGCTGAAAAACTGGTTGCTTGGCATAGCGGTGACATAGGTCCAACCCGCATCCGATTTAACGGATACAACCGAATGGGGTTCTTGATTTAAGGAGATGCTGTGCGTACCGGGTTCAAGGGAAAACAGAGCGCTGACTTCCTGTTCGGATATGATTTCTCCTTTGTAATTGGCTGCCAGTACTTGCCCGTAATTATCGAAAATATAAGTCATCCCGTGATAATCACTCAGGATGGAATCAATTAAGCCTGTTAGATTGGACTCGTGAATCAGGTACATGACGGTTCCATGGGCGGGTGTATTGTTAGGTGCAATCGGTACAAGGTAGGCCAGCATGGAATTGGGGATTCGGGTTCCTTGGACGACCTGCTCGGCTGGTCGTATCGTGGGGAACGGGACGTTATTCAAATCCCGGATCATGTCCGTTTGGTTCCAGGTATTAAATTTGTAGCGGGCCGTGAATACATCCAGATTCTCCGAGCCTTGAGAAGAGTAGATGTTATCATCTCCGCGGAAGAACAGGAATAACTCATCAATAATGGAACTGGTGGCTTTGTATTTGACTAATGCGTTAATGGATTCCCGGCTATAGTACGGATGGTGGGTCCAATACCGCGTTAACTGCTCATCATAGGCGATGCGAAACGCGATGTCCTGTAATTCCTTCATGCGATCATCAATGACCGTTTTGGCTTGAGTGAGCTGATTAACATTGGTCTGTTCAATCTCTGAACGGAGTGTGTCCACAGCATTGTGATAAATAATGATGGTTAGGATAACAAGAGGGATAAGGAAGATGGAGATATAGGATAGTGTGTACTTAAGCAGAAGCTTGGACTTGAAGTGATTCCATTTCATATCTGCAACCTCCCGTTTTCTTTCGTGCTGCAGCGATAGCGCTCTCATATGGGCAGTGAAGGTATTGCCAAAATGGGAGCTGCTGGGGTGTTCCTTCTAAAAATACTAGGAGAACTTCTCTAATAAAGCAATGGTTCTTTTATATATTTCAGAGCAATCCTCGAAAAAAATATACAGATAGCAAAATCCCCTCAAAGTTTACTCATTTCCTTATGCTACCACATAAGGCTTTGGTAAGAGTATCTACTTTAAGGGGATAACTTTAGCTGATCATATATTATATTTTCTATTACTGAATATAGGAGTTAAAACGATTATTCATCCAGCGGTTCATAGTCAAACCAATCGAAACTTGCAGGTGTACACTCCTCTGATGGAGCATAGGCGTACATGGCTATCATCACACCTGTGAAACCACTCGCCACTTCGGTAGATAACAGATGTGTTTCTCCTAAACCCACTTCAATGGCATCGGATGAACCCTGCTGATAGAGAAACGTAAAGTGATTACGGTCAGACTTGATTTGTAATACAACTGGCCCTTTGTCACAATCAAGCACCTGTTCGGTTCGCATAGAGCCGACAGTTCGCCGCAATACGATTTTCTTCTGACCGTCAATCCGAGTTACAGCCAAATCATAATGGTATTTATGATTCATAAATACAGTTAATCCGGCTTCCTCGCCGTTCACACGCGGCTCATAATATAGCTCGGTCGACATATTACATAAGAAATGGCTCAATCGACGCCCAATAAAGGCTGGATTTCTACCCTCATCAAGTGAAACCGAATGACCACGCAAGATGAGCCGCCCTGGATTTTCTGTGAGTGTCCAACTACCCGAAGCTGGGTTACGCAAGAAGATCCAGTTCAAGCCTAATGATGCTTCGTCAAAATCATCCCGGATAGGCTCAGGCGACCAAAGGTGCTCAGTTAGCAAAGACCCCGTCATCTCCTGCTCGATATGTCCGTCAACACCGATCATCGGCCAACCGTTATCCGTCCAAGTGACGGGTGCCAGGAACGTTTCGCGTCCCAGATGGTGCCGCATGGGGTAACCCGCTGGACGAATGCCAAGAAATACAGCCCACCAGCTTCCATCCTGGATCTGGACAAGGTCTGCATGACCGGTTGCGTGGATGCTGGATTTCATGCTCCGATTGGAAAGAATCGGATTATGAGGACATGGATCATATGGTCCGTATGGCTCTGTGCTTCGAGCAATGGTCTCCATATGGCCATACTCGGTTCCGCCTTCAGCGATCATCAGATAGTAGAGGCCGTTTATTTTATACATGTGGGGAGCTTCGGGGGCTGCTCCTCCGGTTCCGGTCCAGATTAGTTGGCTATCTGACAGTCTCGTTCCGGTCTTAAGGTCTATTTCGCACTGATAGATGCCCTCGCCTTCATCACCGTTGCAAGCAGTTTGAAAATACACTCGTCCATCTTCATCGAAGAGAAAAGAGGGATCAATGCCCCCCTGATCAACAAAAATCGGAGCAGACCATGGTCCTTCGGGTTGGGTACTACGTACATAAAAATTTCCGCCGCCGCTGACATTGGTTGTTGTCATATAGAACCAGCCATCATGGTACCGCAGTGTTGGGGCAAAAATGCCGCCAGAGCTGCCTGCGTTTGCTAAAGGGAGCTGCTCCGTTGTTGTGAGGACATGGCCGATCTGTCGCCAGTTCACAAGGTCTTTGCTATGGAAGATGGGCACGCCAGGGAAATATTCAAAGGTGCTGGTTACCAGATAATAGTCTTCATCTACACGGCAGATACTTGGATCCGGATAAAACCCCGGAATTACCGGATTGGTATATTTCATCATGTTATGCTCCTATTCATGTCGAAAGTGTAATATGGACCTTAGCGTTTGAGCTGTATCCTTGCTACAAGGGGAATTATATCGTCTTCAATCATTTCCAACCTTGATTTTTCGGTCCTCGAATAGCATGATATAGACATTCAACCCAACATGGCTTGCGGAGGGGAATGCTTTTGAGTAATGCATATTTGAGATGGTTTACTTCGGATCAGCAGTTTCCATTTTTCATTCAGTATGGTGGACACGACCAAGACATGGAGCTTCATAATCATGTGGATTTTACGGAACTTGTCATTGTTCTGAGTGGTCATGCAACCCATGTGGTGAACACCGAGGAATTTTTTATCAAAAAGGGGAACGTATTTGTAATTAATGGCGACACCCATCACGCTTATAAAGACCCTTATGATTTTAGGATCTGTAATATTATGTTCAGTCCCGAGATGCTTGCTTCGGCCGGGCCCGATCTGAGAAAATCAAACGGCTTCCAGGCGCTATTTGTTTTGGAACCGTTTTATCGTAATATTCATTCATTTCCGAGTAAACTTTCGTTATCCATTTCCAGTCTGGAGTATGTGGAATCACTGATATCGTTCATGATTGAGGAGTATCAGAGTAAACAGCAAGGGTATCAGACCATGTTGATCTCACGTCTTACGGAGATGGTCGTTTATTTGTCGAGACAATATGATACGCAGGAGAAAGGGATCGAAGGTAATAATCTCATGCATCTGGCCAATGCCATTTCATTTATTGAAGATCATTATCTTGAGCCGCTGTCGTTGGAGGATATTGCGGGGAAGTCGAATATCTCTATAAGGCATCTGAATCGGATTTTCCGATCCTATTATCAGATGACCCCGATCTCTTATCTGCAGAAGTTGCGTCTGGAGAAGGCATGCCATTTGTTGAAAAACGGGAATATGTCCATTACGGAAATTTCGTATGAATGTGGATTTAACGACAGTAATTATTTCACCCGCCAGTTCAAGAAGACCTTTGGTAAGTCTCCCAAAACATACAGGCAGAATCATTAACACCCGAATGAATATGATGTGTGAGCGTGGAGAGGTGAACAGAGAGTCTGGGCCGAGATTCGCCAACGTTTAAATCCAAAAAAACAAGCAGGACCATCCTACGAGGAGGTCCTGCTTTCGTATTTTCAAGGCCTTTTAATAATCCAGAAGCCGTCCGTGATCATGCCACTGACCGTACATTTTATTTTCCTTCGTGTTGGTTATGAATTTATCCAATCTGCTCTGGAATAAGGCGGGCTGCTGTTTAACACTTTGAATCGTGTCAATCCTGACCTTCTGATACAGGGCAGGGAATGCCGCGAAATTCGAATAAACCTGCGGATTCTCTTTCAACCTTTGCTCGATCACACCATCCATAATGAAAGCATTTGGGTCAATAACAGGTAGTACCTGTCTACCCTCGTCATGCATGAGGCCTAACTTTTCAAGACGGCGGACACGTTCCTTATTCAATTCAGTCCAAGAGCTGCGTTTGCTTCGTGGAGATAATCTCTGTGCTAATTGAGTATCGGATATTTTCTTTTTGACTCCATCGATCCAGCCAAAGCACAACGCCTCCTCAACCACATCCAAATACAGCAGGGTATCCGGAGTGGGTTTCAAGCTAACCATGACCCAGCAAGATTTCTGGACTTTTCCATGCTCCTGCAACCAACTTCTCAATTCTTCCCTCGATGTCACGGGGATACAATGTACATTTTCCATCAGATCATTGTCTAGACTTGAGCCGGTTCTTGATACCAGAAGAGAGAATAATCGTTCATGATGGAGGCGTGGCCCAATTGACGCAGCATCGTAGATATATTGCCTCGGTGGTAGGTCCCGTGATTGACCAGATGGAATACCATTTCGGATAAGCTGGTTTCGCGGACGCCGGCAAATGGATTATCGAGCAGCACGGTTTGTTCCAGATTGGTTTGGCCTTGGAGCCATTCGCTATATTGTGCCGACAGATCGGCAAACATTTGCATGTACTCATCTATTGAACCATGAATTTCACCATTGAGAGGCATGCATGCCTGGAGTGCCTCGGGCATACCGGTGCCCGTTAACACCAGATACCACATCTTATCCACTGCATAGATATGGCTGAGAGCATGGGCGATGGTTGGAAATGAACTGTTCACTTCCTGACTTAGTACAGAAGAGGGGAGTTCTTTAATTCTGTTCAGGATGGTTTGATTAGCCCATGCGTTGTAGTTATACATTTGTTCCGGATGATTCATGAATGATCGTCTCCTTTAATTTGGCGAAGAATGTGGTTACTTACTAAAATGATTATAAAAAAAGAAGTATGACAACAGCGTGTCATACTTCTTCATAGAGTTTAAGTGCGTCTCGAAGCTGTTCTTTCAGAATACCTCGTAATTCAATCGGTTCAAGCACCTCAGCGCCACTTCCCAAACTAAGCAGAAACGACCATAACCACTTGGCTTGTAACGGTTGATGAACCGAGATGCGCATCGTCATACTGCCATCCTCGTGAAATTGCTTATCTGCCTGTTGAAAATGATCCATGGCTTCTGCTAGCGCTTCCGGGTTCACTCGAAATACCACATCACTTACTTGATCTTGCCAGGATGGATCGGACACAACCTCCGCCTGAGGAAGTTCAAGATGTGGTTGAAAGTGTTCCCATGTCAGGGCCACATTCATCATCCGGGACAGTCGGAACTCGCGATAATCCTGCCGTGTCTGGCAAAATCCATATACATACCAATTACGGTATTTGAACTGGAGTCTTACCGGCTCCAGATGGCGAGGGGTATGTTCATTTTTCGTATTGATGTAGTCAAAACGCACAACCTGATGCTTCGTAATCCCTGTACGCAGATGAGGAAGGGCATCAGGCTCCGTTCGGCGAGTCTCCAGATCCACAGATAGACTTGAGGTCTGATGCTCCGGTCCAATCGTTTGCAGACGTTCAATTGTGCCCTGTACACGTGCATCCTCAAAGACCGTGGAGAGACTGCTAAGAACCGTAATCAGAGAATCGACATCATATGAACCAAGCAAGCTTTTATCCATTTTATATCCGTCCATCATGCCGTAGCCGCCCTTGAGTCCCTGATGGGAAATGACGGGGAAGCCGGCTGCACAGATTACATCAATATCCCGATAGATCGTTCTCGGGGACACCTGAAACTCTTCTGCCAAGGTGGAAGCAGACAACACTTCGTGGTTCAGCAGTTTGTATATGATTGAGATTAATCGCTCCAATTTCAAGAAATATCCCCGCCCGTTATTCCATTTTGTCATTACAGGCCTATATTATATCACGACATGATGAACACAATGGATGAATACAAAGGGTTCGTAAAAGTCATATCATCCAGTGGGTTTATTCCAGTTCGGTTGAATAAGTTCTTAGCCGAGATGAAAAAAAGAGTGCTGGATAGCACCCTTTTCGAAGACAGATTGTTGTTGTTGTATGGAACAGTTATTTTAGAAGTTTGGTTGAGCTATTATTCCAACGTTTAGAGTAGAGTGGGTTCTACTCTTCCTGCACGTTATAGAGAACCCGAGCGAGCAGATTCTGTCCGTAGTTACCAAAGTTTTTACCAAAGATCGTTAAGCCCCGTTTGTTCAAAGGTCCGTCCGTAACCGCAATGCGGAAGTGAATATCGCTCTTGTAATCCAACCCAATCTGGTCCAGCGTTACGTCCGAGATGCGGCATCCGTCGATATAGCTGCCCTCTTGCGTAATCCGGATCAGCTTCAGCATGCCGTACTGATTCAAGTGGGGAGGCCACCATTCCGGGTTAAAGGTACCGCGTGTATTGCCGAAATCGCCTGGACTCGTCCAGCAGCCAATCTCAATACCATTGATGTAGAAATAGATATCCGAAGGGTAATTGTCGCAAAAACCAGGTGCCTCCGACCCCAGCTCCATGGATAGCTGAATTTCGCTAAACAACTGATTGGGCTTGAGGTAGTTGGGGATACGATACTCCAAGTAACCTTCAGCCAGCCAGATCATCTCCGCATCAATCCGCAGTGGATCAGCAAAGTAACGCGGATCATCGAACTCTCCAACAATGCTGTCCCGGGTAGCAAGGCCGCATGTAGGTGCAGCTTGATAATCGCTGTAGTGGCCTACCTGAATTTCAACCTCGTATCGATTATTTATTTCCTGTGAACGCAGATCAACCATCAATTTTTCCTCATTGAGATAACATATCTTCTGAATGCCATGTTTGCCCACGGCGGTATTGATCTCGATCAATCCGCTCTCCTCAAGCTTTTTGATATGCATTGTGATAGCGCCATTGCTCAGCCCCAGTTTGGTTGCGAGATCATTGAGATTAAGACTTTGGTTCTTGGCCAGTAGCTCGATGATCTGAATCCGGATTTCTGAACTGAGCGCTTTGAAGATATTCACACCCGACATCAGATCTTTAATATAAATCATAGGTGGATTCCTTTCCCCGTTCTGAACAAAGTCTCTTTTCAATGCAGACATTTGCACATTTATATGTTTTATTTCAGATAATTATAAATCATTCCCTCATGGAAGGGAAGGGCAGAGAAATAGAAGCCAAAACCCTTCTGTATAGCGCAAATATGAAAATGTAATCCACTTTTTGTTCACTATTACGGTTAAAATAAGTGTTAATCAGTTCATGTATATTTGAAATATACCATTGAAATGTAATGTAACCGCTTTTATAATCCTATTATACCTAAATTGATTCAATACATCATGAACCAAATTAACCATTTGAAAGGTGGAGTTAGGTTTGGATAAGTTGAAGACGGTGCAAAAGTTCAAAAGGAAACGTTGGGCATTACCCGCATTGCTTGTCTTAGTGTTGCTGCTTGCAGGTCAATCACGGGCTTTTGCAGCATTTTGGAATCTGACCGGAGATATCGCTGTTCATGATCCATCGATTATCAAAGAGGGCAGTTCCTGGTACACCTTCTCAACGGGGCCGGGCATTCAGGTATTGAAATCGGATAATGGATCGTCCTGGTATCGGGTTCCGCAAATCTTCCTGAGTAAGCCATCCTGGTGGGCTTCTGCGGTTCCGGGGCAGAGTGGATTGGATGTATGGGCACCGGACGTAGAGCAGTATAACGGAAAAGTGTGGCTCTATTATTCAATCTCCACCTTTGGTTCTAATCGGTCTGCGATTGGTCTCGCGTCCGCGAACAGTATCGGTGCAGGGCAATGGAAGGACGAAGGGATGGTGCTTCAGACAACGACCGCCAATAATTATAATGCGATTGATCCGAATCTGGTCATTGATGCTTCAGGCAATCCATGGCTGGCATTCGGTTCTTTCTGGAGCGGTTTGAAGATTGTCAAGCTGGACAAAAATACGATGAAACCGACAGGCAGCATAACATCCATTGCTGCGCGCCCGAATAACGGAGGTGCTATTGAAGGACCAAGTGTTGTATACCGTGGCGGCTATTATTACCTGTTTGCCTCCATCGATTCTTGCTGCCAAGGAGTGAACAGTACCTACAAAATGGTCTATGGACGTTCGACCAGCATAACAGGCCCTTATGTGGACAAAAACGGAGTCAATATGTTGAATGGTGGCGGTACGATATTGGATACAGGCAATGTGAAATGGAAAGGTCCAGGTGGTCAGGACATGTACAACGGTAATGTCATCGCAAGACATGCCTATGATGCAGAGGATAATGGCAATCCGAAATTGCTGATTAATGACTTGCTTTGGGATGCGAGTGGCTGGCCTATGTATTGATTTATTTTATATAAATATAAAATGTTTTATAAAAGTGTTGACTAAAGTGATCTGGATTTGATAAATTTAACAACAGAAATCTTATTTCATCCAATTGAATACGGTTACAAGTCCAGATCAGGAGGGGTTCAGATGGTAAAGAAAAAGAATTGGGTCACATTTATGCTTCTAATGCTGGTAAGTGCACTGGTACTTGCGGGCTGCGGAGGAGGAAGTAGCGGTTCAAATGGGGACAAGGAGTTAACGTTTATGTTCCGCGGTGGTACGGACGAGCAGAAAGCATACCAGGCGGTGGTCAAGAAATTCGAAGAAGATCATCCGGGTGTGAAAGTCAAAATCATTGTAACGGCTGCGGATCAATATGCAACCAAGCTGAGAGCAGCAATTACAGGCAACAGCTTGCCTGATGTATTCTACATCAATCCGGGCGATGTGAAAGCGTATGTGAACAGTAATGTACTGATGAATCTTACACCGTATGTTGAAAATAACCCGGATGTTGATCTCGATAATATCTGGAAATACGGTGTGGACTTGTACCGTTATGATGGCCAAATGTCAGGACAAGGCGACATCTACGGTATGCCGAAGGATCTGGGGCCATTTGCACTGGGATACAACAAAACTTTGTTTGAAAAAGAAGGCATTCCCTTCCCTAACAAGGATAAACCATATACATGGGAAGAGTTCATTAAAGTAAACCAGCAAGCGACCAAGGATACTAATGGGGACGGAAAACCCGATGTGTACGGTACCGGCTTCAACGTACAGTGGGCACTGCAATCCTTTGTATGGAGCAATGGCGGCGATTGGTTGGATGAGACTAAAACAAAAGTAACGATTGATGATCCGAAATTCGCGGAAGCGCTGCAATTCTTCGCGGATATGCAAAACAAATACAAAATCACACCTTCCATTGAGGAAGCGCAAACATTGGATACGTACCAACGCTGGATGAAAGGTGAGATGGCTTTCTTCCCTGTTGGACCATGGGATATGAGTACATTTGAGAAACTGCCTTTCGATTATGATTTGCTGCCATTCCCTGCGGGATCTACTGGCAAATCGGCAACGTGGATTGGATCTCTCGGAATCGGGGTATCCGCGAAAACGAAACATCCGGAAGAAGCTGCTGCACTGGTGAACTACCTTACGGCTTCGAAGGAAGGCATGCAGCAACTGGTGGATGCCAAGGTACAGATTCCAAACTTGCTTGATATGGCAGACGAGTGGGCCAAAGATACATCCACGAAACCAGCCAATAAACAGGAATTCATTGATATCGTTGAGGATTACGGTCGGGCTCTGCCAGGCAATTACACATACAATGCGGAGTGGTATGACCTGTTCTTCACGGACATCCAGCCGGTATTGGATGGCAAGATTACAGCCGCAGACTATGTGAAGCAGCAACAGCCGAAAATGCAGAAGCTGCTCGACAAAGCAGTTGAACAAGAAAAGAAATCACAGAAATAGTAGATAGGTAGAGCGATGCCGGCAGAGTGCAATCATGCTGCTGGCATCATTCGTGTTGGAATTTGTGGAGTTCCATACGGGCATGTGGCATTCGTTGATCGGCAAGGTTCAATCGAAGAATGCCACATGCTGATACTAGAAACAGGGGTGAACGCCGTGATTACGAAATCGAGTTTGTATCGCAAAGAGATGCTGTACGGATATCTGTTTATCTTACCTCCGATTCTTGGATTGCTGATCTTTGTCATGTTCCCGTTCCTCTACTCCCTATATGGTTCCTTTACGGATTGGGACGGACTGGGACAGATGAATTTTATTGGTCTGGCCAACTTCAAGGATTTGCTCACGGATGACCTCTTTTACAAAGCGATGTTTAACACATTTTTCCTGATGCTTGGTATCCCGATTGGTCTGTTGTTGGCGCTATTGCTGGCAATGGGGCTGAATCGTAAAATCCCGGGCACAACGACATTCCGAGTGATCTACTACATTCCGGTTATTTCCTCACTCGCTGCCGTGTCCATCATGTGGAACTGGGCGTACAACGGAGATTACGGTCTGGTGAACCAGTTCCTTGACCTGTTTGGGATTAAAGGTCCTAACTGGCTTGCGAACAAAGATACCGTCAAACCCGCTCTGATTATTATGACAGTGTGGAAAGGCTTGGGATACACGATGTTATTGTACCTGGCAGCACTGCAAAGTGTATCACGTACATATTACGAGGCGGCAGAGCTGGATGGAGCGAATGGATTCCAAATCTTCCGCAATATCACCTGGCCGATGGTGAAGCCGGTTACCTTTTTCCTGATCGTTACGAATATCATTGGCGGTTCCCAGATCTTCACCGAGATGAACATTATGACACCTACGGGTGGTCCTGAATATTCTTCGGCATCAATCGTTTTCTACATCTGGCAGAAGGCCTTCAGTAACTTGCAGATGGGTTATGCCTCAGCGATGGCCATGATTCTGGGTATTTTCATTTTTGTCATTACCCTTGTGCAATTCAAAATGAACGAAAAATCAGCCTATGATGGGGATTGATTGTCTAGGAAAGGAGTGAACCGGAGATGTCTTACAGTCAAAAGAGGAAGTTAACGAACTCGATCATTTTTATCGTACTCGCGATTGGTGCAATTGCGATGATTGCACCACTGATCTGGATGTTGTCCACGTCATTGAAGGAGAAGCAGGATGTGTTCGCGCTTCCGCCTGTATGGATACCTGAAGTATTCCAGTTTGAAAAGTATAAAGAAATCTGGGAAGCAGGGCCGCTGCTCAGCGGGATCAAAAACAGCCTCATCGTTGCGGTGAGTGTAACGGTGGTGGGTACGTTTACGTCCAGTATCGCTGCATTTGCTTTTGCCAAATTAAGATTCCCGCACAAAAATAAACTGTTCCTCGCATTGCTGGCATCCATGATGATTCCTTATCCGACCGTCATGATCCCGCAATTCATCATGTTTGCGAAGCTGGGCTGGGTGGATACGCTGCTTCCACTGATCGTTCCAGGCCTTTTCGGTAACGTCATCATGATTTTCTTCCTGCGCCAATATCTGCTTAGTGTGCCTGATGCGATTATTGAGGCGGCCAAAATCGATGGAAGCTCCTATTTCCGGCTGTACTCCAGCATTACGTTTCCACTGATCAAACCGGCGATCGCTGCACAGTTGATTCTCTGGTTCATGGGCATCTGGAATGATTATCTGGCACCAATTATCTATCTGAACTCACCGGAGAAGCAGACGTTACAGCTCGTTATAGCGAATTTCAATGCCACGTATGCGATTCAAACCGATTACCCACTTATTATGGCGGCGTCCATCGTAGCTCTGTTACCAGTGTTGATCATCTTCCTGATCTTCCAGAAACAGATTATTGAATCGGTTGCCATCTCGGGAGTGAAGGGATGAATCAGCGGAAGAACTTCCGAGGGTGGACATTTTCGAAGAGAGGGGTTGTTGCTTCCATGTTGCTGTTGTTGATTACTGGGGCTACGGGATGTGCTGGAGAAGGGGCTGGAGAAACGGTGTCCCGTCCGGTCTTTCCTGAAGCTCCTCAAGATACCCAACTGTATGATACCTCCATATTGGATGACGAGTCCCGTTGGACAGTAAACAATGCACATGATCCGGCCATTATCAAAACAGACCAGGGTTACTACGTCTATTCCACAGACGTTCGTGTAGCGGGAGAACCGAAACCCGGCGTCATGGTACGCAAATCGGATGATCTGATCCACTGGACATGGGTAGGCCAGGCTCTGCCAGGCATTCCCCAAGAAGCGCTGGATTGGACAGGTGCAGTGAACCTGTGGGCGCCGGATGTGATTCAGGCTGGTGACACCTATCGGATGTACTATTCGGCATCCAGTTTCGGTAGTACCCAGTCGGCCATTGGTTTGCAGACAGCTAAGTCCCCGGAAGGCCCATGGACAGATGAAGGGCTGGTTGTGAAAACCCTTGCGAATGAACAGGATAAACTGAATGCCATTGATGCCAATTCCATTGTGGATGCCGAGGGCAATTCGTGGATGGTATATGGTTCGTTTTTTGATGGCATCTATATTGCCCCACTCGATCCGGATACCGGAAAATTCAAGGACGAGGGTTATGGTACCCGCATTGCTGCACGGGATCGTGCAACCGAAGAAGGTGCAGTCGAAGGTCCATACATCGTGTATAACCCGGAGTTCAAAAAGTATTATCTGTTCGTCTCTTATGATTCCTTATTCGAAGATTATAACGTACGGGTTGCGCGTGCCGATTCAATCACAGGACCGTACACGGACATGAATGGCATGAACATGCTGGATACGGAACATCTGCCTCAATATGAGATCGGCACCAAAATTCTGGGGGGGTATCGCTTCACAGAAGGTGAGGGCTGGATAGCGCCCGGACATAACTCTGTTCTCAAGGACGGAGACGATTATTATATCGCGCATCATGCACGGGGCGAGACGGATAAAAACTGGCCCTATCTGCACGTACGCAAAATGGTATGGACGAAGGACGGCTGGCCTGTGGTTTCACCTGAACGGTACGCCGGTGAGACTGCGCAGGATATTCCGAAATCCATGATTGCCGGGGCGTGGGAAGGCATGGCGCTTGATCCGTCCGTGGACGGGCAGATTCAGGCAGTGCCTTATACCCTAACAAGTAACGGTAAAATTAAAAGCGAAAATGGTTCTGGAACCTGGACATTTGATGGCCAACAAACATTGACACTGACGTGGAAAGAAAGTCCATGGGGCGGAGCTTCCATAGAAGAGCTGAAGCTACTCCCGTCCTGGGACTGGGAGCGAAGCCAGCCTGCGCTGGTGGTAACAGGACTTAATGACCGCGGTGTAGCGGTCTGGGGCAAGCAAATTAGCGCAGCGGAGGAGTAAGGTGGGAAGCAGCGCGTAACCCGCGAGCGCGAAAAGAGCGAGCTCTACGCCGAGGATGCACAAGCAGTGAGGGGAGGAAGGAGCCACAGGAGCGAGTTTGGCATCCGATTTCAACCGCCAGGAGCGGTGGGAAAAGAAATCGGAGGACAAGAGAGCACCAAGGCCCTCCCACCCCCGAACGTCCGCAGTGTATGCCAAAGCTTTCCTGTTAAGGCGCGTTAACGCACAAGATATTGGTGCTTTTGGACAATCAAGAATCATCTGTACTAGCTTTGCGGCCAGCCCTGCATTAAGACGGGAGCGTTGACCCAGCGAAGCGGTCAACCCCGTTAGACCGAGCCAATATAAGGCTCGAAGTGAGGTTGTAACCCAGCGAGCGCGGTAAGAGCGAGCTGCTGAACCAAAGGTGCACAAGCAGTGAGGGGGAGGAAGGAGCCGCAGGAGGGAGTTTGGCATCCGATTTCAACCGCTAGGAGCGGTGGAAAAAGAAATCGGAGGACAAGAGAGCACCAAGGCCCTACCACCCCTGAACGTCCGCTGTGCACCATGTCTTGCCTGTTCTTTTCACGTATGCGTTACATCCTCAACTCCGAGCCATCACACACACATTTGAAAGGGGAGCATTCCCATGACAGATTCCATTACCTTTACTAATCCCATTCTGGAGCAGCGTGCTGATCCGTGGGTGTACCGTCATACAGACGGCTACTATTATTTTTCCGCTTCCGTACCAGCCTTTGACCGGATCGAGATCCGGAGAGCAGAGACGTTGGAAGAGTTAAGAGATGCTGAGCCGGTAACGGCTTGGACCAAGCGTGACACGGGGCCGATGAGTGCCAACATTTGGGCACCGGAGATTCATTTTATCGATGGCAAATGGTACATACATTACGCTGCGGCTCATACCAGTGAGACCAACGAAGGTCTGTTTGATCACAGGATGTATGTGCTGGAGAACGATTCTACGAATCCACTCGAAGGGGAGTGGGTAGAAAAGGGACAGATCTATACACGCTGGGAATCATTTGCGCTGGATGCAACGACCTTTGAACATAAGGGAATCCGCTATCTGGTCTGGGCACAGAAAGATCCCGATATCGTGGGTAACTCGAACCTCTACATTGCCGAGATGGAAAACCCATGGACGCTACGCGGCGAACAGGTCATGATCTCTACGCCGGAGTATGATTGGGAAATCATCGGCTTTAAAGTGAATGAAGGCCCTGCGGTAATGCATCGCAATGGACGGTTATTTATTGGATACTCGGCGAGCGCGACCGACTACAATTATTGTATGGGTTTGCTCACCGCGGATGAAGATGCCAACCTGCTTGATCCGGCGAGTTGGGTGAAGTCACCCAAGCCGGTGTTCCAGACCTGTGAAGCGAACGGACAGTACGGTCCAGGTCATAACAGCTTTACTGTATCACCAGATGGCAAGACGGATATCTTGATCTATCATGCGCGTAATTACAAAGATATCGAGGGCGATCCATTGTATGATCCAAACCGTCACGCCCGTGCTCAAGTGATTCGCTGGCGTGAAGATGGCACACCTGATTTTGGTGTTCCGGTACCGGATGGAAAAGCAGTAGCAGAAACGAAATAAGATGTAGTATGTCTTTTTAATACGAGAGCCCTTGGTTAGCGAGTGATGCTGATTTAAGGGCTCTTTTGTATGGAAACGATAGGAAGGAGCGGTATGGGTGTCAATGTGTTGGATATAAAACAAAGCAACCACAACGATGATTTCTGCGTATGAGAAAGATACAGATTACGATGCACAACCTATTAGGAGGATTATATATGGATTCACGCGAAACCTTGGACCAGGAACTTGAACAGATTTTGAAATGGGAAAAACAACAGAAGGACTTGTTTATATGGGATAAAATTGGGCGTTTGCCCTTTGCGATGTTGGATAAAGTGATGCCTAAAGCGTTAAAACAGAAAATTGGAGATTCCCTGAACGACGTTGGGCAGTATGTCCAGCATGGGGGAAAGTTCCTCGTACAGAAGAAAAAAGTAGCTAAGCTGCTGCAAGAGGAAGCCGAGAAGTCCGGTTATTCCATGATAGATACGACCTATCGTTTGGAGCAGGAAGATGAAACCGAGGGCACAACGAAGATTCATAGTGTGGAAAAGTTGCCGCTTCAAGTGTTGGACCAGGTGGCTGATAACATTACCGAGAGTCGAACCAAATTTGCTGCGGCACAGGGTGCAGCTACAGGTTTTGGTGGCATTGTAACTATTGCAGCAGATATTCCGATGGTGATGGGACTTTCCCTGAAGGTGCTTCAGGAGATGGCGCTATGTTACGGCTATGATCCAGATGAACCGCTGGAGCGCATCTTTATTGTGAAATGTCTGCAATTCTCATCCGCTGATATCGTAGGCAAGAAAGCGATCATTGAAGAACTCGCCGCATACGACGACCCGGACAAGCCGATTGAAGTGGTATCGCAGATGCAGGGCTGGCGAGAAGTTTTTAATTCCTATAGTGAATCCTTTGGCTGGAAGAAGCTGTTCCAGCTCATTCCAATTGCCGGCATGGTGTTTGGATCAGTGAGCAACAAAAATACGATCCGGGATGTAGGGGAGGCAGGCAAAATGCTGTACAAAAAACGTCTGATCCTTCAGCGTTTGAAGTAAAATTAGAGAAAACGTACTAAACGTAATATTACAGAAGAATACTATATAGGTTCGATTTAACATTTACACAATAACGGAGAGGACAGAAAGAACCTGAAGAAGCGAAGCTTGCGCCTGTATTCCCGGATTTCCCCCTTTAGAAGAGGTATCAAAAAATCTGGGAATAACAGCGATCGGAAGGTTGTTCTGTCATCGGAGTGTCCGTGTAAATATTCTTTAATTGAAGCTATATAGCGTGTCTGACAACTCCAAAGAAGCTGATTTTCCACATTTTCGTTCCATGAAGGAAGTTTTCCAAAGGCGTGCTAGGGCACATAAATGGAAAATGACGCAGCATATCATCCGATAAAAAATACGGTGATGGTATTTCTTGAGTTTGAAGATGTGAAGGAACTGCATACAGCCCGGGTTAACAGCGTTGTGATGTGAGACATGAGTGATATGGTTGAGGATCATTACGAGAAAATCTAAATATAACAAAAAGGGTTCCTGCCGAACTGTAAATACAGAGTTGGCGGAACCCCTTTTGTTGTTATGGTTTAAATTGTTAATTTAGACTTCAAATGTAGTGATTAAAGTGAAGTCTAACGAACTCAGCAGACGTTATTTGGCGATGTTTAACTCATCCTGATTTCTAAAGAATCTCAGACACGTTATTTACTCATTTCACACGCACATCCCAAGGTTCTCAGCCGTTTTCTCGGGAATAGCGTTACTCAGATTCATTAGATTACGAAATATGTGATATTCGTTCAAATAAGGGCTATCAGGTTCTTTAGCACAGCTAACGTCTTATAAGGGCGATGCTGCCACGCAAGGATTGGATCCAATAAAGAATGAAAAGTACACACCTGTTGGTGTAATCTCTTACTCTTCGCTACCGTTTTCTTTGGCCCAGATATTCAGCAATTTATCGGATGGAAGCAGGAATGTGAAGATCCCTAGCAGGGGCAGGAAGCTGCACATTTGCATCACGGGTGATACACCGAAAACGTCAATCCAGTTCCCTAGCACGAGTGCGCCCAGCCCCCCCATACCAAATGCCAGACCTGTGATCAGACCGGAAACCGTTCCGATTTTGCCTGGAATCAGCATTTGTGCATATACCACCGTAACCGAGAAGCTGGATAACATGATAAAACCAATAATGGTTAGCAGTACACCTGTCCAGAACAGATTCGCATAAGGTAACAACAGAGCAAGTGGAGCAGCTCCGGCCATGGACAGGAAGATCAGATTACGTTTGCCGAACCGATCTGCAAGAGGTCCTCCGAAGAACGTGCCGAGTGCTCCCGCAGCCAGGAACAGGAAGATATAGATCTGCGCGTCCTCTGTGGACAATCCAAAGGTATCTTTCAGATTAAACGCGTAGAAGCTGCCAATGGAAGCGATATACCAGGAACGAACAAAGACGAGCAAAATTAATAGCGTAATGGCGGCAGTGATCTTTTTGCGCAATGCTGGATTGGGTGCACGCCGGGCAGCAGCTTGTCTACGCAGATATCCACCCGATTGCAGCATGCGTCCATACCAACGGGCGATGTAGATCTGAACGGCGATTCCCATGGCGGCAATGCCTGTAAATCCAATAGCACCGAACAGTCCAAACGGGATAAAGATCCAGCGTGTAAGCAATGGGGCAAGAGACTGCCCCGCGTTACCGCCCACTTGGAAGATGGACTGTGCCAGTCCACGGCGCTGACCGGCAGCCATATGGGATACCCGCGAACCTTCCGGGTGGAAAGCGGCAGAACCCAGACCGACAAAGATAACGGATATCAGGACAGCCATATAACTGTCAGCAAAGGCCAACAGCAACATGCCTGTAAATGTAAAACCCATACCGATGGGTAGAATGGACGGTGTCGGTTTTTTATCAGCAAACCAGCCTACGACAGGCTGCATAATAGATGCGGTAAAGTTGATCGCAAAAGAAATCCATCCGATCTGAGTATACGTGAGATGCATCGAGTCTTTCAGAATCGGGAAAATAGCTGGAATGACCGACTGGATCGAATCATTGAACAGATGAACCAGACTGATCGCAATAAGTATCCGGTAAACGGTGCTTTGTGCATCCAATCCGGGTGGGGCTTTCGAACGCGCTGCGGCGTCCTTGGATAATGAGGTTTGTGTAGACATGTACAATTCTCCTTTGGTCGCGGTCACGAGGGATCAGCGCCTGATGTTGTATTCTATGCTTGTAAGCATATTGTTACATAATAGGATAGATTGATTGGGTCGACAAGGGGAACAAGAGAAAACGTACATGTACAAAAGAAATGCATTACTTTAGACTTTATAATAATAAATTCCATATTTTAGGATGAAAAGGAAAGGGGAGGGATGGCATTGAAATCCTTATCGCCTTATGAATCAGCTCGACGTGAACTGGTGATCACCATTGTATATATGGCTGTAATCTCGCTTCAGGCTCTCTATGTTGCACCGAAATCTCTATCTGCTGCTATCGTCATATTTATCATTTTTCAATCGATTGGTGTTCTGATGTTGAGACATTACGTTAAAAAAGTCAAAGAACTGAAGGAAGATCAGTCTACTTGATTGCGCTGCGGTCCCATTGTATTGAGACGATGAAGTTCTACGTGTGTATACCAAACAAAGAAAAAGCCGAACTTCTTCAGATGGAAGAGTCCGGCTTTTGGCATTCAATGATTCTATTTTATAAAGATTGCATGAACCTGACTACTTTAACGATTATCAATCGTCTCTGGATACATATCATGATTCATCATGCGGTGGTCGGCCACCTGCTCGTACTTCGTTCCCGGCTTACCATAGTTTGTATAAGGGTCAATGGAAATACCACCACGCGGTGTGAATTTGCCCCATACTTCAATGTAGCGCGGGTCCATCAGCTTGATCAGGTCGTTCATGATGATGTTCACACAATCCTCGTGGAAATCACCGTGGTTGCGGAAGCTGAACAGGTACAACTTGAGAGATTTGCTTTCGACCATTTTGATATCAGGAATGTAGCTAATATAGATCGTTGCAAAGTCCGGTTGACCCGTAATCGGGCACAGGCTGGTGAACTCCGGGCAGTTGAATTTAACAAAATAATCACGGTACGGATGCTTGTTATCAAAGCTCTCCAGAATGCCCGGATCGTACTCAAACGTATATTTTACGTTCTGGTTGCCCAGCAACGTCACATCTTGCATCTCATCAGGTTGTCTCATCGGTTATTAAGCGCTCCTTGTTTCCGTCAAAGCCCGAAGCTTCGCGGTATATATGAATAGGCCGTCTTCAATCGTGCCTGTATAATTCTCTTCATTGTTTGAGGGCATTTCGTTCTCATCCATGCCGCCCATTCCACCCATACTGCCCATTAGACGCCGCGTTTGTTGCCCCATACCAACGTATGAAGCTGTGGAAGCACACGAACATCATTCAGGTCATCGGATGCACTGACTTGGTCAATCAGCCATTCATAACGAGCAAGCAGTGAGGACGCCAGATCTGGCGTATCGGCGGAAGTCACATCCGGGTTCCCGGTTTGTAAAAATAGATCCGTGCCCGGATACCGTGCATGCACACGGCGGGCATAGTCGAGGTCTGTCTCATCGAAGATCACGATCTTCAGACTATGACTTCGCTCTGCCGGGCCAGCAGCCAGCCGTTCGATCAGATCATCCAGCACGGACCAATCGGTGTCCATGCCGGAGCTGGGTGGCTTGGGCGAGACCGTGACTTCGTCAATGTCCGCCAGCCAAGGCTGCCAGCGGGAGCCCTGCGTCTCCACCGCGGTGCGGATGCCGTTCTCCCGCAGCAGGGCAACCAATCCGCCCAGCGAAGCGAGCAGGGCGGGATTACCGCCGGAGATGGTGACATGGGAGAAACGCGTGCCGCCAACGCGGCGCAATTCTTCCCATACGCCCTCCGGCGTAATCATCTGGATCTGGTCCTTACCACTGCCGTCCCAAGTAAAGGCCGAGTCGCACCAGGAGCAGCGATAATCGCAACCCGCGGTGCGAACAAACATCGTTTTTTGCCCGATGACCATGCCTTCGCCTTGAACCGTCGGACCAAAAATCTCCATCACAGGGATGCGAGCCTCTTGGTTACGTTCACGCGACGGCCCATGTTCTACAACACTACTCATCAATCATCCACTCCCGTCTCGCTTCCGCGTAACTGGTTGGTGTCTCGAAGAGCCTTACAAACTCTGTCCGTCCGCCGTCGGTTAGCCCAACATATGGCTCTGTCTGAAGCGCATGTTCCATCTGTTCGAACAGCCAAACGACCATATTTTCAGCCGTTGTATTCATTAAAGGAAGTGTCTCGTTGAGGTACTGATGATCCAGATAACCCTCAATCTGAGTTTTCCATATATCCTTGATATGTCCAAAATCAACTGTCAGCCCGGTTTCACCCGGATAACCGCTGATGCCAAATATCACTTTATACGTATGACCGTGCAAGTTCTTGCACTTGCCTTCATAACAATGCAGATGATGTGCCGCGTCAAAGGTGAATTCTTTGCTTACAAGCACACGTTTACGGTGATATCGCAGCTGGGTGGGTAGAATATCTTCACCTATTCGTTGCAGATGCTCCACAATACGGAATGTTCCCGGCTCTCTCATCGTACATCCACTCCCGCCGATTCAGCAGCAGCACGTTGCTGTACATAACGATCCAGTCCGGCTTTGCGCAATTTGCAAGCAGGGCATTCTCCGCATCCATCGCCAATTACGCCGTTATAACAGGTCAGGGTACGCTCACGAACATATTCGAAGGCACCGAGATCATCTGCCATCTTCCACGTTTGGGCTTTGTCCAGCCACATGAGTGGCGTATGAATGACAAATGGGTAGTCCATCGAGAGATTAAGTGTCACATTCATCGACTTTACAAATGAATCCCGGCAATCCGGGTATCCGCTGAAATCCGTCTCACATACACCTGTAACCAGGTGACGAGCTCCTTTTTGTTTGGCCATAATCGCTGCAAAGCTGAGGAACAGCAGATTCCGTCCATCCACAAATGTACTTGGCAGTTCGCCTTCTTCATGTGTAATTTCAACATCTGTGCGCGTGAGGGCGTTGGGGGCAAGCTGGTTTAACAGGCTCATATCGAGAACCGTTTGCTGCACGCCCAGATCGCGAGCGATCTCGGAAGCACATTCAATCTCCAGCTTGTGGCGCTGACCGTAATCAAACGTAACAACCTCGACTTCGGCAAACTGTTGTTTGGCCCAGAACAGACACGTGGTGCTATCCTGACCGCCGCTGAATACAACGACTGCTTTTTCTTCGTTCAACATAAAAAAACCTCTCTATCTTCTTGAGATCAAACCATGCACGAAGGCATAGAGTGTCGGAAGAACAGAGAAGTTCATGAACTGGCATCCATCAAAAAACACACCTTCTCGATAACCGCTTCAAAAAAAGCAGCCATGAGCAAGTGTCCTTAGTTTTTTACGTACATTACGTTAAGTAACGTGTACGCAAGACTTATACTGACCATCACAAGGTCAAGTCTTATAGAGGGAGTTCGCGAACCTCTCCCATGCCATCGGCACGGATTTTCTTCTTCAATTGTCTGAATCATTATAACATGAAACCGCGTGGTGACCACCCCACTGGAGCACAGTGGCAGTTAATCGGTCGGCTTTATCTAGTGACAGTCTGTTTGATATGTTTATTTAATCAGTACATTCCCGAAAGGGATCACTTCTTTCAGAATTCGTTTGAACAGACCCTCATCGTTGAGATCCTGTTCCAACCGACGATTCTCACGTCCAGCCTGAAAGAGTACAGATCCATGTCCTGTCATCTTCCAATGATAATTCATATGCTGACTGGCAAGGTTGTTACCATATACCGTGAGTTCCAGATGTGCATTCTCGGGATAGGCAATGATGCTACCGGCATCCACATACAGCGGTGCTGTTGGGTGAAGTTCCTGTTGGCAGACCTGGCCTTGAGTGAGCAATCCGATTTTACCTTTGCCGGAAAATTTCATTTTCACTGCATCACGGGTGATCAGCATGTTTTTGATTTTTTGGATTTTGGTATGCATCGTTACACCATCCGAGTAGAAGAACAGGTGGCGGAAATCATAGAGCAGATCACTGTCCTCCGTGAGCTCCACTTCCTTCATGGTGAATCCGGGAGGCAGGGCAGCCACAAATTGGCAAGGTCCGGTAATTTCAGATTTAATCAGCTTTTTCTTGCGATATATGCCTGTAATATTCATGAATTTATCATTGCGGCTCCCACTTGGACCGCGGAAGGCCACTATTTGCTGTGGATGCAGAATATGAAGGCGGTCATCTTTAATCAGTGAAAATGTGACGACTTGTCCAGTTCCGCCTGCTTCAGCATGGTTCAGGTGTATGTTCATGCAGTTGCTCCTGTCTTTTATACTCGGCCTGAACGGCGACGCATTCCCCAACGCATCACACGAATCAGAACAAAATAACCCAATATGAGAGAAACGACAGTGATGATCATCGTCTGAATTCGTTTGCTGGCAGCCGCTCTGGCATTCTGGTCATCTTGCAATTTGCTTACCATTTCAGTAAGTTTCTGGTTCTGAGCCAGTAGCTGTTCGTTCTGGGTCTTAAATGCTTCGACATTGGCCTGAGCTTGTCCCAGCTGAGCGGATGTTTGATTCAATTGCTCCATGGTTTGTTTGTAACTTTCCTGCAGAGCGTTCACTTCTCCAGGCAATTCGGAGACTCGCTCCCAGCCGCTATATATATCCGTAAAAATATTGGCACTGGCTGCATTTGCTGTCGAAGCGATCGAAACGGTAAATAGAATGCATGTGGTGAATAACACCCGAATGAAATAACCCTGAATGGATTTTGGCATCGTTAACACCTCTTTCTTCGGTTAGATCGAGCAATCGCCGAAATCGTCGTCTATTGTTGAAATACGGCTCTTACATTATACGTCAAAATCGGGACGATGGGTTCAAGATGATATCGTTTTATTACCCGAAATATTTAAAATGATTTAGGAACAGGGCTGTTTAGCATATAAATCTGTGGGGTAATAGAACGATAGGCAAGCACACCGGACCGTTTTAACAGAACTTTTACTTCAGTTCCGGGTGCATGCTATTCACAAATACGCAATTTAATGAACGATACCAATATATCCGATTGAATATAAGATCGCGAACATGAAGGAGTAGAAACATATGTATACGACAGATCAGAACACATCAACCAAAACAATTATGATCACTGTTAACGGAGAGCCAGTAGGGCGTAAGCTGGTCATTGACAGTGTCACCTATGCTCCGGTAACCCAAGCAGATGGTGCACAATACTTACACAAAATGGGAATTGATCATCCTACAGTTTAATTTGGGACTTGTCATAGATAAAGGATTGAAAAGCTTGGCATAGTGCCAGGCTTTTTCGTCGTTTATTGTCGTATTCAGGCGGATTTGGGGATGAGAAAATAATATATTGGAAAAATTTAATGGGAACATGTGTTCCGTGACAATATAGTGTCCATTCACCCTGATAACTTAGAAGATAATACACATAAATCGGGGGAGAGACTACCAGTGAACTCAGTCTTTGAAGTATCTTATTCGTGGAATAAAGAGGCCATACCGACAGGGGGAGCCGACCCCGTATATATGATGGTAGAGTGGCGTAACGGTGCCCCTGCCAAAAGACTTAGGAAAATAGCACCCAAAATTGTATCAAGAGATTTGGAACTTTTGCTCAAACCGGAATATGGGGTGCAGCTCAAAGGCATCTATGGATGTCGCTCCAAAGAAACAGATATTGGTTGGTTACTCAGGCTTGGTGATGTATACAAAGGGGAGAGCAAACAAATTTTGCTTGAATTCGTCATGGGACCCCGGGTATCCGGAAAAGCAGCGGTATGTTCAGCCTACTGGAGCACAAGGAAGTTGAAGCAAAGTCAACGCGTATTGTTACGAAGAGAGCAGTTGTATATTCAGTACACCAGTCATCTCGGCATGCTGAGACAGCCGGAAGATCCGAAGGTGGAAAAAACCATTAAGTTAAGTGAAACTGTACCGTTGATCAAGCAAGCCTTACGTGCCTATGAAAGGGGCCGGGTTCAAGAGGGGAGTCATATGTTGCGTCGTCATGCAGATGCGCTGTTAATTGAAGCCGCACGCAAGCAGGATCTGGATTATTACACAGAAGCCGAGATCGTTGAGAAGCTGCGTTGTCATTATGAAATCACGTTTACAACCGGATATCATGACCGTGAACAAAAGATATTAGGCGAATAGGGTTGATTTCAGATGGTTACGGTATAGAGAGAACGAGTCTACATATGTTTTGAAGGTGAAGTTTAGGAGAAGGTCGAATGTATGTATCAATATCATATTAAACTATGGATGGAGTTGTATCAAATTTATTGAAACAACATCGTGGAGGGTCCGGCAAAATGACAGACCGACTAATCCGATTAATGCGCATTATCACGCTGGTACAAGCCAAGCCAGGCATTCTGGCGCGTGAGCTTGCCCAGCGATGCGAGACGACGGAAAGGACGATATACCGCGACATGGAGGCCCTCAGTGCAATGCATATCCCGATCGCCAATATGGGACACGGACAAGGGTACATGTTTATCAGCCATTTTGCCATGTATCCGCTTAATTGGTCTGATGAAGAAGCCCAAGCTTTCATGCATCTTGCTGAAGTTATGGAGAATATTCGTCCTTTGCTGAAACCTGCTTTTGAGAGCGCGTATGAGAAAGTGGTTGCTTCGAGTCAGAAAAACAAAACAGAACGTGTGGAATGGTCGGAGCAAATAAGTGGATTATTCAAAGTGGGATTGCCCGTATGGCAACATGAAAATAATGATTCACAGAACCAATCCCTGATTACACTGCTTCAGGCAGGAATCTCACAGAACACTATTGAAGCGGAGTATCTGTCTCAAGGAAAAAAAGGAATTGTACGCATAGATCCTTACTGTCTTATCCCGCAAGAATACAGATTTGAGCTGTTAGGGTATTGTCATATGTCGGAGAAACTTCGAATATTTCAGGTGAGCCGGCTGCTAAGGATACGGATCTTGCCGCGTACGTTTCGAAAAGAGGACTATCTCATACAATCACACTTCCGCATTCCTTGGGCATATGAGGGAAGTACGGAGTGGACTGCGTTCAAAATTCGATTTGCACCCCATGCTGTGGAGCGTGTAATGCAGGAACAATTCTATATACGCCCCATCTTAACCATAGAACCGGAAGGTAGCCTGTTATTTGAAGCCATATTAAGTGACGTTGAGGAGTTTCTCGTATGGATATCCAAATATGGACCTGATGCGGAGATCCTCGAACCAGAGATATGCCGCATCAAGATGAAAGAACGCCTGAATTATTGGCAGCAAATGTACAATAGAAGTTGAGATTAGAAGGCTCCTATTCTATCGCAACACACGATTAGGCACCGTGCTGTGGAGAGCTACTCTTTGGATTTGAACAGGTTTGCCAGGTTGCCAAACGGAGATTCTTTCTCTTCATCTTCTGTAGAGCTGGAATAGACAACCTTGGATGCAATGCCTTCATCATCGGCTGCACAGTTATTTTCCAGCGTGAATCGGTCGAATTGATGCATGAATACCTTGGCTGTATTGATGGCATCATCCAATGCGCGGTGCTGGGTACCATCGAATTCAATGCCACAGATTTCAAGAGCCTGAGCGAGACCGAGTTGACGGAACTTGCCTTCTTTGCGAACGGTGCGCGACCATTGTTGCTGGAGATCGTTATGATTGGTGATCCAGGCCACATCCAGTTGATGGGTACGACAATGAGAGATCAGTTTGCTGCGGTCGTCGGGTCCCCAGGAACACATGTAATAGGGGTCACTTCCCATCCAGGCAATGAATTGATTCAATGCTGCCGGAAAAAGTGGGGCTGCATCAATATCTTTCTGTGTGATGCCTGTAAACTGAATCGTGTCAGTGGACAGAACGGATTTGTTGGAAGGACGAACATACGTATGGAACGTGTCCGTAACGGCCAATCCATCCGCACTTTCCGTAACTTTGACGGCGCCGATATCAATGATTTCAGAAGAATAGCGAGTATTGCGGCTTACCGTGAATTCAAGATCATATATGATATATGGCATAGGACAAGCTCCTTTATCGATTAATACCTGTGGTAGATTTCTATTTCTCTATATTACAGGGAACATGCTTCCATGTCAGCCATCGCCAGAGAATTCATTGTAATCAGGATGAACGAACTGTTTGAATGTTTAATTATCTAACAGATGCATTTCCGGTTTTGGTAAGTCTTTACTTCGCAAAAAGTGGTCGTTATAATGAGTGGAGTTAGGGGCTTTCCTATATATTGGTCTGTATTTATGGCGACATAAAAGTAGAATTATTATCAAAACTTCCTAACACAGTTTGAAATGTTGGGAAGTTTTTTTGTTATTTATGCCTATTCATGCAGGAAAGGAGAGAAATTAGTCGGTTGTTGGTATAGCATAGGAAAACTGCTTCACGAGTTCGTATTATTGAATTTACAGTACATATGGAGGTTTGTTTCTTTGATTAGCAGAAAAATGAAAATAACAGCAATTACAGCTAGTGTGTTTGTTGTGTTAATGAGCGCTGCTTATGGTGCATTTTATATTTGGAACAAGAATTATAAATTTAATAATAATTATGTATGGCAGCCTCTGGAGAACGTAGAATCTGCAATAACCTTGAAAGATTCCTATGACGTAATTGTAGCTGGAACGGATCCTGAGGGCATTACCGCTGCTTTATCAGCTGCTCGTAATGGAATGCGTGTATTGCTAGTGGAAGCAAGAGATCGAAACATGTTGGGCGGATTGTTAACCGAGGGAGGCCTTAATACGCTGGATCTAAATTATTCCCCTGAACAACCGCAGTTATTGAGTAGTTTGCGACAGCCTGATTTTTTGAACAAGGGCATTTTCCAGGAATGGTTTGACCAGATCGAGGGCAGTTCTTTTGATACCCATACAGCAGCTAACGTTTTCTATCGTATGGTTCGTTCTGAACCTAATATTGATCTGTTGATGAACGCGAAGGAATTAGTTCCTCTTACTGAACAATCTACGGGAGATCACACGACAATAACGGGGATGAGCATAACGAAAGAAGACGGAACAACGGTTCAGATATCAACCCGCTCCATTATTGATGCGACGCAAGATGCGGATATTGCAGCCGCTGCAGGAGTTCCATACTCCATCGGTAGACAAGATATTGGAGATGGTAAATCCAAAATGGTCTCTACGCTCGTATTCAAGCTAAGCGGTGTTACAGATGAGGTATGGCAAAAGTTTAGGGAAAGAGAGGGAACCGGGGTTGATAAGATGAGTGCTTGGGGGTACGGTGATGCTCGAAAATATGAATCCTCCAATCCACAACATATTAAGATTCGTAGTCTGAATATTGGAAGACAAAATGATGATACAATCTTGGTTAACACGATGCAGATCTTTGGGGTAGACCCGTTAGATCCCATATCTGTGAAAGAAGGTTTGGAGATCGGGAATAAAGAAGCCCCACGAATTGTTGATTTTCTGAAGAAAAATTATGATGAATTCGCAGGGCTGCAATATGCTGGGACAGCGAATGAGCTTTATGTGAGGGAGTCACGTCACATCTATGGCGAGTATCGATTAACTTTAGCGGATGTCATGGAAAATCGTGATCATTGGGATGCCATTGGATACGGTTCATACGATATTGATATTCAGAGCACGAGTGTTGGAAATGCCGGCACTATTATGTTAAGTCCGATTCAATATGGTGTACCTTTTCGTTCTCTTGTTCCGCTAAAGGTGGATGGTATGCTTGTCGTCGGACGTGCAGCAAGTTATGATACAATCCCACATGGTAGTGCGAGAGTTGTACCGCTGGGAATGGCAGAGGGAGAAGCGGCAGGAGCGGCGGTCAAACTGGCCTACGTCCATCAGGAGTCCTTCCGAGAACTCTCAGCTTCTGAAGAGCGAGCATCTGAATTACGCAAAATGCTGGAAAAACAGGGTATGGATCTAAAGGTACATCATTTCGAACAGCCTAAGTATATGGAACATAAGGATTACAAGGGATTGCTGGCTGCCGCGAGTATGTATATGACTTCAGGCAATTATAATAACGATGGTTGGGAACTGGATAAAGGAATGAATCCGGAACGATTTTTAAGTAAATTGAAAAGAATGCAGTCGATGTTCCCAGAAGCCTACACCGGCAGTGCCGATCAAGCTCTGGCCACTATGGAGAATGCCTCAAGTCTACCTTTAACGTTGGATCAGGCTGCGTATATGTTATGTCTGGCAATGGGATCTGCAGAAGCTGAAACTTCACTTGAAGATGCACTTGCTCAATTGCAAACGCAAAACTTTATAAGTGACGACACACTTGCTGGCATTGCTGACAAGAACAATCTTACCAATGGGGATGCGTTTATGCTCATCCGTGATGTAGTGGAGTATTATTCAGGAGTTGTATTTGGTTAAGTTGGTTGACAATTACTTGTAAATGAACTAATGTGGTCAAAAATGATAACAGCGTTATAACGAGGACATGATTGTGCAAGCCAGCTTCAACAGAGAGGGGACAGTATGGTGTAAGGTTCCTGTAGCTGCTTCGTAATTCCTACCTCGCGAGCTGCGGAAGAGAATACTCATTCAGGGTTGCAACATCCGCCGGCAGGGCCCGTTATGCCCCGTAGGACTGCATTTTACAGATCGCATAGGTTGCGAACGGATGAATATGCAGTTAAACAAGGGTGGTACCACGACACATTCGTCCCTTGACGGATGTGTCTTTTTGCTGTTTACACGCCGTATTTTGATAATAAAAAAAGAAGATTGGGAGTGGTCCAGATGCGTCAAAGTGAAATGTTTGTTCCAACATTACGTGAAGCGCCAGCGGAGGCAGATGCGGCAGGACATCGCTGGTTACTGCGCTCCGGTATGATTCGCCAATTGGCAGCAGGAATCTACAGTTACCTGCCTCTTGGACGCCGTATATTGTTGAACGTTGAACGGATCGTTCGAGAAGAGATGGATCGTGCCGGTTGTCAGGAAGTATTACTGCCGATTATGCAGCCAGCCGAACTGTGGGAAGAGTCCGGAAGGTACACCCAGTATGGTCCTGAATTAATGCGTCTAAAGGATCGTCATGCAAGGGAGTTTGCTCTTGGACCAACACATGAAGAAGTGGTAACTGCGTTAGCGCGGGATGAGGTGAACTCGTATCGTAAGCTTCCATTCACGCTGTACCAGATCGGAACCAAGTTCCGGGATGAACGCCGTCCTCGATTTGGATTGCTGCGCGGTCGTGAATTTATCATGAAAGATGCGTACTCCTTTGCTTCCGATTGGGAAGAACTTGATCGTACCTATCAGGCGATGAATACAGCTTACAGTCGCATTTTGGAACGTTGTGGTCTGGACTATATCCGTGTCGAGGCGGACGCAGGAACGATTGGCGGTCAGGGGGAGACACACGAGTTCATGGCTCTTGCTGATGTGGGTGAGGACACGATTGTCACCTGCAAACATTGTGGATATGCCGCAAATCTGGAGAAAGCTGATTATCAGACTTCAGAAGATACGGAGAAAAAAGAAGGAAGCTTGGAAGTTCCAGTCGACTCTGCGAGTGCAGACTCCGCTCTTCAAGCGGATGAACATTCAGGAGCGGAAAGCGTAGTACGCATCTCGACACCTGACGTTCGTACGATTGCAGAGTTAAGCGCCTTTGTGGGCGAAGCTGCTAATCATATGATCAAAACACTACTTTATCTGGCAGACGGTCGGCTCGTTGCTGCCCTTGTACGTGGAGATCATGAACTGAATGATATCGCATTGAAGCAGGTGTTGGGTGCAGAGGAACTGATCCTTGCAGACGATGCAGCCATTGCAGCACATCCGAGTCTGAAGGTCGGTTTTCTGGGTCCGATTGGACTGAATCTGCCGATGGTGGTGGACGCTGACGTGGCAGTGATGAAGAGTGCAATCACAGGAGCCAATGAAGTGGATATGCATATTTCCGGTGTACGCCCAGGCATTGATTTTGCATTGGAGCGAGTAGAACGAATCCGTTTTGCTGCTGAAGGGGATGCTTGTCCAACATGTGGCTCACCACTTGGTTTTACCAAAGGCATTGAGGTTGGACACATTTTCAAATTGGGAACGAAATATAGTGATGCCATGGGTGCTTCATTCCTGGATCGTAATGGTCGCCAGTGCGCGCCAGTCATGGGGTGTTACGGCATTGGCGTATCCCGTCTGATGGCTGCGATAGCTGAACAGTATGCAGGAGATGAAGGCATACGTTGGCCTGCGACTGTGGCGCCATATGATGTGCATCTGATTTCGGTAAGCTGGAAGGATGAGCAGCAGCGTCAACTCACGCTGGAACTGGAACAACAACTGGTCGAGGGTGGTTTCACTGTATTAGTCGATGACCGGGATGAACGACCAGGTGTGAAATTCAAGGATGCGGAGCTTATCGGATTGCCTGTACAGATCGTGATTGGCCGAGGAGCAGCAGAAGGACAGGTTGAACTGGGATCACACGCCCTTGCAGCATCAGGTGAATCGAAGCGAATCTCGTTAACGGCCCAGGAAGCCGTGTGTTATGTGAAGGAACAACTCACTTCCTAGATCTATTGGGCTAATGATATAAGCTCATATAGTAGTACCGAATATCATGCGGTCGATCATTTTGATTGCCAAAATTCCAATTCGAGTATGAAAAAGAGGGCTATAGACATATAAATAGGCGAGATTGTAGTTGTTGTATCAGACGAAATAACTAAATGGGGATCATTGTATTCAGTATACAAATGGTTTTATGATTAAGGAATTCGAGATCATCATGCTCAGGGCGGATTGATGTGCAAGTATGCAATTCTGAGAAGACAGAGATGTCGAAATCAAATGTATAATAACCGCATGAATACAGTAATTTTGGAGAATTTTTATATAGTTCGGTATCGAAGGCACGTGATAAACTTGGTCCGTAAAGTCCATGCAGGGATTTATTTTTACTTCAAATGATTGCCAAGATCAGCAGGATATGTCCACGGGAAATGTTCAACATAACTGATATGGGTGGATGTTTAACAACAGATATTAAAAAATGGAATACAAAAGGGAGTCCCTTAACCAGTAATCTGGCTTGAGGGACTCCCTTTTTGTTATGGCAAGATAGATTCGTGATGTAATTGAACCATATCAGCGATCACGCCTATACGCACTTTGCTGAGCTTAAGAAGCTGCAGGCAATTTCAATTGTTGACCTGGATAAATCCAGTGTGGATTTTTGATATTGTTCAGCTTTTGCAATGCCTGCCAAGTTGTCCCGTATTGTTTGGAGATAGAGTACAGGGAATCTCCAGATTTCACAACATGCAGTTTGGCTGGAGCTGGTTTGCTTGGTGTTGGTTTAACCGGTTTTTCCGGTTTTGGTGTTTCTGGTTGTGGCTTGGTTGGAGCTGGTGTTTCTGTTGCCGGAGTTTCCGGCTCTACTGCAGGTTTTTTCGCTTCACTGATCCGACCATCTGTTTTGATGTTAACTGCGCCAAGCTTCTGCATGTAATTAATCAATGCTTCGTCCAGCGCGCCATACATACCTGTTGTTGGGTATTTGGCAAACATGGTGTATTCGTCACCACCAACAGCTGTGAAATCATTGGTTGCCAGCGTGTATGTGGCTTCCGGATCAAGGGCTTTATCACCAACAGTCACGGAATGTACACGGCTACCTTCAGCAGCGGAAGCGTCGATTTTGAACTTGATTCCAGATACTTGTGGGAATCCACCGCTTGGTTCCGGATAGGAGGCTACGCCGACTTCAAGGGCTGCCAGGATATCGGACCCCTTCACTTCAAGAGTTACCACTTGATTACCAAAAGGGAGCACTGTGATGATATCACCTTTGGTTACGACACCTTGCTCAATGGAAGCACGGATACCCCCACCGTTAGTCAGGGCGATATCGGCATTGCTTACATCACGAATGGCATCTGCAAGCAGGTCACCCAGGTTAGTTTCACCTGCACGTACTTGTTCACGTTTACCATCCAGCAGTATAGCTGTATTGGCTACTTCTTCTTTCAAAATCGGTTCTTGTTCTTTTTGAATGGAGTTTACGAGAGTTGCAACTTTCTCATTCGGTTTGATGTCTTTTGCTTCCGTTTCATCAATTAGAGTTGCTTGTTTCTTCGTTACTTTACCACCGTCTACCCACAGATCGATGACACCCACATAATTGGTGTATTCCCCTGCACTTGCAATCAATGTTCCATTATCGGATACAAGACCATCTTGCAGTACAGTGTGGCTGTGACCATCAATGAATACATCGATGCCAGGAACTTCTTTAACGACTTTGAAACTAGTATCCGTGCTGGATGCGTCTTGTCCAAGGTGTCCCAAGACAACAACAACATCTACTTTGCTGCGAATTTCGTTTACCAGAACTTTGGCTTCCGCAGATGGATCTGTAATATCAAGACCTTCTACGTTTTTCGGATTCGTTTTGTACAACGTTTCCGGTGTAGTCAAAGCGATGATACCGATCTTCACGCCATCCACCTCTTTGATGAGGTAAGGATCAAAGAGTCGTGTTCCGTCTTTTTTCTTCACGTTGGCACTCAGCATGGGGAAGTTCATCATGTCTGCCAGTTCAATCAGGCGATCCGAACCATAGTTGAATTCGTGGTTACCCGGTACGATGGCCTGGTATCCCATTTCATTCATGACTTTTACGATGCTTTCACCATTTACGAGAGTGGCAAAAGTTGTACCATGTACAGCATCTCCGGCATCCAGTAGGAGTGTGTTCGGGTTTTCACTGCGATATTTGTCAGCGATTCCAGCTACTTTGGCAAAACCCATGGCAGGTGAAGATTCAACTGCACGGGCATGCGTATCATTCGTATGTAGAATGGTAATGTGTTTGCCTGTGCCCGGAGTGGTGTCCGTTGCAGCCGCGGCAATACCTACACTGCCAAACAGCAAACAGACCGTTAGCAGAAGTGAAACGTAATTCTTCCAGATTTTCATATGAATCCGATACCTCCCCAAATAATAATCTACTAGAGCGTTTACATAGCTCAAATAGTATTTTAACAGACTATTATTAGGAAATCTCGCGAATCACGTAAAAATAAGTAACCTGAAAGTGACATGTTTAAATTGGTACTGGTAAAAATAATCTCCGCAAAGAACGTATGTTCTTAAATGGTGTAAAAAAAATGCTGCACTTCACGCGGCAGTCCGGTACGTAAACAAAATTTCTCCAAAGATTCATCCGGTTCAGGCATTACCCCGGAGGTTAGTAACTGAATGGCAAAACGGTTAGCCTGTCTTTCCAGCTTGCCTGGAGCAAAATAGGAATGTTCCTCCAGAAAGAATCGATTAATCCCTTTATGAAGCCGGTCATGGCCAAGCTCATGGGCGCACACGAACCGTTGCCATTCCGGCGGCAAATCATTGTGTATGACGATAAACCTGCGCCGGAGCTTGCGGAAGTACAGCCCCTTGGTGGATTTCCCCAAATTGGTGAAACGAATCTGTATTCCAACCGCGCGGGCAATGCTGAAAGGGCAGTTGGTCCGGTGTTTTCGAATCAGCTTTGTTACGATATCATCCATATGATCTCACCTGCTGCTTCATTAAATTCAGTTCGTCGTGCCTCATGGGCGATTGTCCGATTCGTCTGTCTTTTTGCGTTTGTTCATCTGTTTGGCTTCCCAGAACAGACCTGTCAGTACATCCTTAATTCGTTTCTTGTCATCTTCATCGAGTGGAATGCCGTCAAACATCAGATCATCATCGTCCTCCAGCATCTTTTTGAAATCACGACGGTCTTTGTATGTAGCCCATTCCGGTACTTCCTGAAGTTCGGTGGCACTCCCTGGTTCGATATAACCAGCCTGTTTCATCATCTCTGTATAAGGCACCGAGAGTGCATCTGAAATCTTGCGGATAGTTGCTGGTTTCGGCACACCCCGGACCCCATTTTCAATACGTGAAATCTGTGAGTTACTTATTCCGGCTGCTTCGGCGAGCTGATTGATGCTGTATCCCTGTTGCTCGCGCAGTTGTTTCATATAAGGACCAAAAGCGTGCTCCACCATGTATGCCAACTCCTTCGATTCGTACAAGTGCTTGAAATTAATATTAAGAAGAAAGGTGAATGCGACAACCCTAAAACTCTGCGGGTGCGCCGTTCCGGATTCGGATCGTTCTTTTGATCGCTGTTATCCCCGGATTTCCTGTATCCCTTTCCTAAAGGGTGAAATCCGTTGCTAAAGGCGAACGCTTTGCTTCTTCAGAATCGATTCCGTCTCCTCCACTACGTTGGCTCTTGGTAAGTGCATTAACACATATTTCAAAGGCATCTTCTTAATATTAAAAATCAAATGACTTATACGGAAGTTCATTAATTAAACAGTACTATAACGTATATATACCATTAGGTAAAGGGATATGAAACAATTATGCCAAAAGGCATAGGAAATGAGAGCGAAGGTTTTATTTTATCGTCAAAATGAACCAAAATGAAGGTTTACTCCGATCTCCAGAAAGTGGTATCCTCAAATAGAAATACGAACACCATACGAACAAAATGTAACATTGACACAGGTTGGAGTTTAAGAAACCACCCTTTGAAGAAGGGAATTCCCCGGATTATACCGATTTGGAGTGATTCCAAAAGGCAACAGCGGGAAATTGAAAAAATGTCGTTATTATTTCAGAGATCTGGATAACTCTAATAAAGATGAGAGCATGAGGGTTTAACTTTTATAGAATGAATTTTAAGGTACGCAAGAACGAAGAGGGCAGAAAAAAGCTGGAGAAGCGAAGTGTTCGCCTTTATCACTGGATTTCCACTTTTGAAAATATAATCAAAGAAATCCGGGGATAACAGCGATCGGAAGGTTATTCTGTCATCAGAGTGAATATGCGAAGCTACTAGACTTTCATTCTATACCTAATGTTAAAGGAGGAAGATAAATATGGAATTGATGCTGCCCGAATTGGACCGACGCAAAACGCAAACGGCTGTTGAAGCTGCGCTGGAGAAATATCGAATCTATAAAACGATTGCATTTGAAGAACGAGAGGTTATGGTGACGGCAAGTTATGCGGAGCGTTTCCACGGTGCAACCAATGTGACGGGGGATTCCACGGCACGAACGGCAATCTATAATGTGGATGTGCAGCGAGCGCGTCAGGCATACTGCGATACGATTGATTTTGTGGTGTCCCGCCTGAGTGAAAAGGAACGTGTTCTCGTATGCGAACGATATCTGAAAGACGATGATGTGTTTGATTATAAAGTGTATAACCATGTGTTTGATCCGCCTGTCAGCAAGGACACGTATACGAAGATTCGTACGCGTGCTTTCTACAAAATGGCGCTGGCTCTATCAGATCGAGGACTAATTAATATGGAGCCGTTGTCTGTGTCCCGCAAGGAGCGGCAGAAGCTGGGCTAAGTTATCGATTGAAGAAGTTGATCCTTTAATATCCAAGGTGGATTGGTTACAATAGTTGAACAAACCACAGTTGGCATTAGCCAAAGGAGAGAAGACTGTCATGTCGGAAGAAGTCGGAATGCAGGAAATGGTCACGCTGAAGACAATCGCAGAAACGCTCAATACGTCCAATGATCTGAACCTCATGCTGGATACCGTGGTCGGCAAATTACTGGAGTTGACCGGATTAACAGCAGGCTGGATGTTTCTGATTAATGAACGTGGAGACTATGCCTGTGTTTCGGATTACAATCTGCCCCCGGCATTACTGCGTAAAGATAAAGAGCCCATGCGAACGGGTACTTGTTGGTGTGTGAACCGCTTCAGGGACGGTCGTCTGAATCATGCGGTCAACATCATTAACTGTAAACGGTTGGAGGATGCCGTGGAATTCCAATGGGGAGATACCCACGATATTACCCACCATGCGACCGTTCCGCTGCGGTCAGGTGATAAAATGCTAGGCTTGCTCAACGTGGCTGCGCCAGCCAAGGAACATTTTAGCGATAGTGAACTGGCACTGTTACAGGGCGTCGCGTACCAGATTGGTAGTGCGATGGATCGGATGAGATTGTATCGTGCGGAGCAGCAGCGAGCTGATCTGTATGCCAAGCTAGGGGAGTTTAGCACGGCCTTGGGCCTTGCGGTGAACGAATGCAGCAATTCGGATGCCTTTTCTGTAAAAGTTGTACAGCTGCTTGGACAGCATTATGACTGGCCTTTTGCCGCAATCATTCAGCAGAAAAACGGAATGTTCGTTTTGCAGGCGGTGTATGCAGACGATAAGGTTCGAACATTATCCAGTGCGCTGGTATCCTCGGAAGCGGCAAACCACATGAACCGGGTAATCCATAGTCACCGTGCCACATCTCTGTCTGCAATAGAGGCGGCTGAGATACTTAGTCTATGCGAGCCTGACCAGACGATGAATTCCATTGCCTCGGGAATGGCTGTTTCCCTCCCGTATCATACGCCAGGGGAAACGGGAGTTCTGGTGATCGGAATAGGAACAGCAGGTCCTGTACAGGCAGACCTTGAAGTGCTGGAAGCATTGGCTGAGCATATTGCGGCTGCATGGGAGAGTCTGAAGCTGGCGGAGAATCGCCGAGAACTGGCACGACTGGAAGAGAGAAACCGGTTGGCACGTGATCTTCATGATTCGGTTAATCAGATTCTATTTTCACTATCGTTAACTGCTAAAGGTGCGGAAAGTATGTTGACAGCATCCGAACAGGCCCACCCGGCAGCGGAAGCGATGAAGGATATTCGGACTTTGTCTCAGGAGGCTCTTAAGGAAATGCGCGCATTAATTATGCAGCTACGTCCTGCAGGACTGGAAGCAGGGCTACTCCATGCGTTACAGGAATACGGTACCAGCCAAGGTCTTCAAGTGGTGATGAATCGGACGGGAATACGGTCTTTACCGCGTAATATAGAAGAAGCATTATGGCGAATTGGGCAGGAAGCGCTGAATAATATACGGAAACACGCGGATGTTCCTTCTGCTGAGGTCAGTCTCAAGTTAAGTGAGCATGAAGTGGTGTTCACCGTTGCAGATCACGGAATAGGCGGTGCGCAAAGGCCAAAGACATCGTCTGGAAATTCACTTGGCCTGTCCATTATGAAGGAACGGGCCGAATCGCTTGGGGGCAGGTTGGAGATCGTTAGTTCTTCCCGCAAGGGAACAACAGTAACGGCAGTCATTCCGATTCCGTTCGAATCCGTATAAAGTCAGGGGGGAGAAGAGATGCCGATTACGATTTTGCTCGCAGATGATCATGCGATGGTGAGACGAGGACTGCACGTTTTTTTGAGCACACAGCAAGACATGGAGGTTGTTGGTGAAGCATCGAACGGACAAGAAGCTCTGACGCAGGCGGAAGCGTTAAAACCCGACGTGGTATTAATGGATCTGCATATGCCGGTCATGGACGGAATCGAAACAGCTAGACGGCTGCGTACACTAATGCCAACAACCCGAATCATTGTGCTCACCTCGTTTTCCGATCAGGATCATGTGGTTCCTGCTGTGCGCGCTGGGGTGAAAGGATATCTGCTCAAGGATATTGAACCAGAGGACTTGGCTGTGGCCATTCGTAATGTGCATGCGGGTCAGGTGGAATTACATCCTGCGGCAGCAGGTCAATTGATGCATGTGATGGCTTCATCCGATGGGTCGATGAGCGAACAGTTATCAAAGCAAATACCGACAGATCAGTCGGCGGACACTCTACATCCAGAGCTGAAGCAGGTGGAGAAAACAACGCAAACATCTCCTGGCGGTCCGGATATGCTCACTCGCCGTGAACAAGAGGTCTTGGGATTGATTGCTCAAGGGCTGAGCAACAAGGAAATTGCGGTTCAATTGGTCATTACCGAAAAAACGGTCAAAACCCATGTCAGTCATCTGCTCGACAAACTGGGGTTGGCGGATCGGACACAAGCGGCTCTTCATGCGTTAAGAAATGGCTGGGTCGTCTGACCATTTCCGACATATCTTCATACTTAAGTCGTATAAACTCAACCTAAAGGTTGAGTTTTTTTGGTATTCAAGTTAAGTCTATCTGCTGACGAATTGAATGCGGAAAAAAGGTAAGATAAGGATAGTCAAAGACGGATCGGTTGAAGGAACGTTAGCGTTTGAACCCAAAAACCAAGGAGAGTGACATGAATGAATATTGTTATTTTGGCAGGCAGCAATCGGAATAATGCAACCAGTACACGTCTGGGAGAGTATGCGGTGGAGATTATTCTGGGTCAAGGACATCAGGCTAGCCTGTTTGACCTGTATAAGTCACCGCTCCCATTCTACGCACCAGATGAGAAACAAGCGGATCACGAACATCTGGCAGACCTGAACACGCGAATGCTCGCTGCGGACGCAATCATCCTGTCTACACCGGAGTATCACGGCAGTATTAGCGGTGTGCTCAAAAATGCACTGGATCACCTGAGTCAGGCTCATTTCAGCGGCAAACCCGTCTTGTCCATTAGCTCCTCCGGCGGAGCAGTGGGGGTAAGTTCGCTTTTACAACTGCAAGCGATTGTCCGTAATCTGCATGGCATTAATGCACAAGAGTGGATCTCCATTGGGGGTGCACAGCGCAGACGATTCGAAGCGACATTTGACGGATATGAAGAATACGAAGGCAGTCAGGATATAGAGGACCGGGTGCAGCGGGTTATTGGATCGTTTTTGAATCTGGCCCAGACGTTAACGAATGCGCGGAATGCATCCACGAGTTAAGAAAGAATGAAGAAAAGGCGAAAATGGAAAAGAGGTTGAGCATCATGATTACAGGCATATTTGAAACACATCTAAACGTGACGGATCTGGAGAGATCCCATCATTTCTATGAAACGGTCTTGGGTTTACCTCATGCCTATGGGCAGAAAGAACGCGGAAACTCCTTCTACTGGATAGGTGGAAAAGGCAATGCCATGCTGGGATTGTGGCAAAAGGAACCTTCCAAGGTGCAGCGTCAGCACTTTGCTTTTCAAGTATCTCTAGAGGATATGAAACATGCGGTGGCTCACTTGGAGAATAAAGGGATCAAGACACGCAACTTCCTGGATGATGATATCGGTGAACTGTACGTCTTTGGCTGGATGCCTGCGGTATCTGTATATTTTAACGACCCGGATGGTCATTCGCTTGAATTCATCGCCATGCTCCCGGATGAAGCGAAGCCTGAACTTGGCATGGTGCCATGGAGTGAGTGGGAGAAGATGCAGGGGCGAAGCGTATGATCATCGAAGAATTACAGTTATACACAACTCGGCTGGAGGAGCTCAAGCATTTTTATAGTGTTACGTTAGGCATGGAGGTGTCCAACGCGACGGATCAGGCCTTCCACCTTCAGGTTGGATCGACCAGGATGATATTCAAACAGTGTGAGACGGATCATGAGCCCTTCTATCATGTGGCCTGGATGATGCCGACGAATCGATTCAAAGAAGCGAAACAGTGGGCTGCATCCCGTGTTGTTTTAAGCAAGGAAGGGGAGCGGGATGAGACGTACTCTACGAATTGGAACTCTCATTCTCTCTATTTCGAAGATCCGGCAGGTAATATTATCGAGCTGATTGCTCATCATCGTATTCAGAACGAGAGAGATCATAACTTCTCTGCGAAAGACATCGTACAGGTATGTGAGGTTGGATTGGTGTCGGATGATGTTCTGTCTACGGTGAATGAGCTTCAGCAGATGGGACTCACGCGCTGGGGGGAGGTTAGTGAAACCTTTGCTCCTGTAGGAGATGTAAATGGTTTATTTATTGTGGTGAAGAAGGAGCGGACGTGGTTTTTCTCTACGCAAAAAGCACAGATCTATCCACTGGAAGTATCCATCCGTGACGTGGGCAAGCTTCGAATAGGCTAAACTTTTCATTCCGGGTCAAAACGGGCATATGTGGAGCAATTCCATCATGTTATAGAAGTAAACGCTTTATTTATTAACCAGGATAGATAAGTTGAACTACATTTACACGATAACAGAGAGGACAGAAGAAACCTGAAAAAGCGAAGCTGAAAGCTTTCTGAAAGAAAGCCACTTCGTAATACAGATGATGAAGGGTGGTGGCAAGCTTGGATCGACGTTTGTTGGAAGAAGGACTATCGATTATCGTTTCCAGTCGGGAACGTACAGGAGATCTGTGGCACGCCCATTATGGGGCGGGTGCGATTGCGGCATATTTTTGGGTGCGGGAAAATCGTCTCACTGCCCTTGCCGCCGGCAGTGTTACCGCCGAAGCAAAAGCCATGCTTCGCCAGCATGGAATCAGCCCTGGTCAGACCTCTCCAATAGGTGAGATGATGCCCAGGGAAGATGCCGAAGCGTGTATTACGGACGCATTGCATCGAACCATTGGAGAGCTGCACTGGGTGGGACACCAGGCCATCTACGGGGCAATCAGTCTGAAAGCCATTCGCGAACTGGATGGATGGGGCACTGCGGAGGAGATTGGTCGTCTGGTTGAACTGATCGATTCATTCGATCGAACCATTCCGGGAAGATCCTGGATGAACACAACGATGAAAGAAATTCGCAGCCTGAAGCCAGAGAAAAATGATGGTTTCCCCGAGATCGAAGATCCAGTTCAGTTGTCACGCCTGATTCTGGATGAGCTTGGTGCGTTCCAGACCATCTATCACGCGGAAGCGCATCATGACCTGATTGGTCATATGCTGACCTATGGACATGCGCTTAACATATTATATGAACTGGGTTATCCGGCATTATTCCACAAAGGCACCCCGCCATTCCTTACCATGGTGAAGGCATTACGATTAAGCCGAGATGTGGATATTGAACAGGCGATGCCGACATTGCAATCACCTGTAGATCTACTGCCACTAGCACGAGCGGAAAGGTCGGTGGCGTTGCCCCATGAACTGGAATATTGGCTCACCGATAGACGTTCCCGTGACTGGAACGGAGGTCATGTATTCAAATTCCCGTTCAGCTTCTATCATCATGCCAAGAACGGGGAGCCCGTACCAGAAACATGGGAGAACTTTCGTTATATCATCGCGTGAGATGAAACATACATTTTACAAGGGGTGTCCGTCAGTCAGGAGTTTGACGGAGGACATCCTTTTTGTCATTATTCTGTTCTACTGAATCATCGGCAGGCTGTATCTTTTTAACGAGGCCAAATTTCAAGGATAAACAGGATCAGAATGACCCGGGACACCAACATGTATGGCGATTTTCGTATAGGCTGACGTGCTGCCCATATACCCCAGGAACTCATAAGTGCAATACTCCCCCAGAAAATCCATAAGGAGATGCCTTCGGGTGTAAATAGAAAGGACAGCTGGGGCAGTCCCCTGTTGCCAGCCCCAAGAAGAACAGTGGTCATATAGACGAGGACAAGGAAAAACAACTCGAAGAGCAGGGTTTGCAGCCAGAAATAATAGATGTTGAACACTCGTAGCACGATGACTGTAATCAGGATAAACAGGATACCAACGGATAAGAATGTTGCCGTGGTCCATCCAATGAGAGATGTTGTTATAACATCTGTTTCCTGATATAAGATGTACATCGCCAACGCATACATAGCGGGGCCCGCCATATAACTGGTGACAGCAATCCAAAGATAGAAGAAATACCTTTTCTTCATGGTCATATTCATCCTTTATTGTTCGTAGAATTTGAAAACTGCTTACGTCATATAAACATCAACAGGATGGGTTTGGTTGGGTTATCGATAGGAGTTTTTTTCTCGAGAAATCGGCATTTAACCGTCATAGAGACGACCACATTCAGGCGTAATTCATCCCGATTACCATCTGCACGAGTGGGCAAAGGCGGTAAAATGGTATTATCGGATCAGCAGCAAGGCAGACAACACTGACAGCTCATACGCTAAAGTACAGACCGGCCATGGGGCCGGTTTTTTAATTCGGTGATTGTTCCCTTGCCCTGATCGGGTAATAAGACTAAACAGATAACAGGAGGCTACGTGATATGAAAACAGTATTGTATGTTCCACTGGATGATCGTCCAGCGAATCTGGATGATGTGATTGTGCAAGGGAAAGCAGCCGGTATCCATATCGTTACACCGAACCTGAGTGATATTAAGAATCGTCTGGACTCGGAGAAAACCGTAGATGGCACAACGCTGCTCGGCACATCCACACCGGTTTATGGCAAACCGTCCAAGATTCACGACTTTATTCTAAAACATGCTGCCAAAGTCGACGGATTCATTATCTCATCCGATATGCTCGCCTATGGCGGTCTGATTGGCAGTCGTCAGCTTCGTGAAGATGGGGGAGGCACCTATCCTGAATACGATGGAGAAACCACTCGTTTGCTGGATGTAATCCGCGTGATTAAGCAAAAATATCCACGTAAACCTGTGTTCGTAATGGATACCATCATGCGTCTGGCTACAACCTCTTTTGCAGATGGTTTGGCACTCGATGCATATAATGAGTCCCGTGCGTTGATGCAGCAGCCGCGTCAGACATACACCGAATTTGAAGATATTATTCAAGGTTATAACCTGTCCCCGGATGGGGTGGAATATGGGACAACGACCTATTTTGATAAAGAACAGTATTACAATACAAGACAGCATAAATTCAAAACAAATCTGTACATTTTGGATCAGCTGGCTCGCTCAGGTTATATCGATTTCCTCGCCGTGGGTGTCGACGATGCCAACACGCAGGGTGTTCAGATTAATGAAATCAACTATGTAGAAGCACGAATCAATGAATGGCTTAGTGGAACCAATGGACAAAATCCGGATCGTGCCATCATCTTGCCGGATGCGGATGGTCTGGGGCACGCTTTGGTTGCTCGCATGGCTAACCAGTTGTTCCGAGGCGGGGCGAAGACACGTTACGCCGTGAAATATTTTGGTCCTCACGGCAATACGATCATTAACACATATGAATACATGGACGTACACGAGAATGTGGTTCGTCATGTGGATATTGTGGGCGGTGTGCTTGTGGCCGATTCGGCATATCCTGAACCGGAGGTGGTGACGGATCCGATGACTAGTGTGGATAATGAACAGCTGGTGGCTGTATCAGTCGAGCAAGTTGTTCCATTTGATATGGCTTCCGAACTGGATCGTATGACAAAGGGTCACCCGGGAAATTCCGGAGAGAACACAGCCGTCGACATCGAGATTATTGCGATTACCGCTCTGGATCAGGTGCAGGCTGCGTTGGAGCAGTTGACGCTGAATGGGGAGCAAGGTCTGCCTTCGGTGTTGATTGATTTTGTGGGAAAAGGTCCAGCGAATGTTGATGTTGCTGAAGCGTTGCTGAGCAGTCCATATACCGGACGGGTGTTGGGATACAGTGCTTGGAATACACCGGGCAACAAGATCGGTATTGCCGTAGGTATGGGGCAGTCTAGGTACGCGTTGATCACCACAGAGAAGCATGAGCATAAATTGCGAGATGCAATGAATGCACACGGCTCCTTGTTGTTTAAACGTTTCCTGAAGGATTATTACTATAAAGCGGTAGCGATTGCAGAGATTCGCACGTATTCCCGAGCTCACGCGTTGTATACCAATGTGGCTACCCTTTCGGATCAAAATATGCTGCTGTTCAACTCAGAGCAAGACTATGCCCATCTGCAAACATTGCTGCGTGATTTGATGCAGACTTATACCACGGCGCTTGCGAATAAGACAGCCTTCCAGACAGGCAATGTGGCGATCAAACAGATATGTAATGACGAATTATCCTATGCGACGTATGCTAGTGCACTGTTGGAATATGCGAATCCGGATTTCATCTGGGGCCGCGCATTTGAGATTACGTTGAACCCGCAAGTTACTTTGAACTAAGGTTTGAAATAGTAGAACGCGTTATGTCGTCTTTTTTCCACCCGAACGACTCCCTTTATCGCACCGAAGTCGTACGGAACACCATCCGCGCTAGGGATGAAAGAGTGTAAGATTGTATTATCGGATCAATAACAAGGGACGCACCGAAAGCACATACGCTAATGTACAGACCGGCCAGGTGGCCGGTCTTTTTGATGCGGTGAATTAGTCCCGGTACTGGTTCGATCGGAATACAGACTCTGAGTTCAAAGGGGGAGTCTACTGCTGCTGCATTGTCGCTGCACGGTGTGGGCAGATCTCAAACTTGCAGCCAAAGGGGGCGAAATGAATGTGTCTATGAACAATGAGATTAGCACGATCATGAGCACCGGTAAAATGAGTACGCTCATTAAAAAAACGCTAAAACAGAAGCTCGCGGTCCTTGTTCCAGATTGGGATGATCGTGTGCTGGATGTACCTGCTTCAGGCGAAGTGTTGGCTGGGCCTTGTGCCGTGGTTGCGTTTGCCGAAGAAGTGCCGAAGTCTGCCTGGGCGGGATATCGAAGGATTATTAAAATCTTACCATACGCTCGTCCGGAAGATGGTGGCGCTGAAAAGGTAGAAGCTTGGTCAGCTGATCTAATCGAAGGATTGCATCAAGTAAGGCTAGTGGATGAAGCAGGTGAGTCCTTCACTTGTATCTATCTGGGTTCTTCAGATAGTGACCGGGTGGATGCAGGGTCTGGAATGTTTACGCGCAGTCTGCGGTTCGGAGTGTATGTTCCCGAAGACTCGGGAGCTGCTCTCGTTGAATCAGAGGATGCGTGGTTAGCTGCGCTTCAAGGCTGGACACAGCAGGAACTTGGCTCGAACTGGTCGGTATATGGTGATGCCTGGCCTGGTGGATACGATACGCCGTCTGTGTTATGGCGATTGGCCGGATGCAGCACGTCTGTGGCGGGCACTTCGGCATTGGAGGTTCGACAACAGTGGATTGGGCATGTGCTAACCGATCATTCGGTGCTAACACGCCAGACCGTTACTCGGTTGGTCGAAAAGCTTGCTGTGCAATCTCGTCTTGCCGTTAATGAAACGGGGGGCGAAGCGCACGAAGGTAACACGAGATATATTACAGTGGATGAGGTCACCGCAGATCTGCAGACGGATGCGTATCTGAATGGTCAGATTCGTCTGACACTACAACAGCGGATTCGTCGTCCGGGTACGAATGTACCTTTGATCCGTGAGATTTACCATAGCAAAGGTATGGAGTAAACGTTAGTCGAGAGGAACCTTCTATTAAAGGTGGTTCCAGATTATAGCTTTGAGTAGATTGGTTTAGCTTCAATATTATAGCTTCAAATTCATAGGTTCATAGGGTCGAAAATTCATAGGTTACGCTTAAAGATCAATGTTAACGAAATTAGCAGTCCAACAAATGAGGTGAGATGGCAATGGCAAGCTCAGTGAAAAAAAACAAACAGACCGCTCCGCGGTATACAAGGGCAGAACTGATGAATCATTCAGAAGCCCTCTTTGCCGTTAAGGCAGAGGTGCTGTACGGTGCGCTGTACGAATCGGCGCAAGAGACGTTTTCCATTGAAGAAACACAAGAACGAATTAACCAATTTATGAAAGCGAAGGTGAAGGCATAATGGCAGGTGGAACTTGGGAACAAACGAATCGTCCGGTCCTTCCGGGCTTATATATGAATTTTCAGGCGGCAGCATCCTCGGCCATTCAGGCAGGTACGCGGGGAACGGTCGTTGTGCCTATCAAGGCCAACTGGGGTCCTGTAGGGACTTTTGTTGAAGTAGGGAGCGAAGCGGCGATTGAACGTATCTATGCGGCGAATGCGCTGGACAACGGTACAGCTTATACGTCCTTGAAGCTTGCCCTGTTGGGCGGGCCGAAGAAGTTGCTCGCTTATCGGGTAGCAAATGCTGCGGCCAAAACAGCTACGCTCACCTTGAAGGACAGCAGTGATGCCAATGTGCTGCAACTGGATGCGAAGTATCCTGGGGATCGTGCGAATGGATTCTACGTCACCATCCAGCCAGGTGTAATTGATAATACGAAACATGAAGTGCGCCTCTTTGAAGGTAACCGGATGTTGTATGCGCTCCTGACTGCGGATATCACAGCAGCTTCTCTGGCAAAAGAGATTAATTCGGATGAACGAAATGTCTGGGTGACGGCGCAGGCGATTGGTGATGGTGCGGGTGTGGTAGCTACTGTTGCGGGTGCGGCATTCAAAGGCGGCGTAAGTGGCAATGATGACCTAACCAATGCGGAATACATTGCTGTGCAGGGTGCGCTGGAAGGAGAGCAATTCGACGTCTTGGCTTTGGATCAGGCGGCTGATGCACCTCTGCTTGCGAGCTTTGCGGCATGGGTGAAACGTGTGCGTGGTGAAGGCAAGCCAGTGATGGCTGTATTTGGCGGTTCCGCAGCGGATGATACCTCCGCTACAGCAGTACAAAAAGCAGCAGCACGTTCGCTTGCGCTCAACCATGAAGGTGTGATTAACGTTGGTACAGGCGTTCGCCTTGGAGATGCATTCTATAGCTCGGCAGAAACGTCTGCTTATGTTGCAGGACTGATCGCCGGACAACGTCTGAACCAATCTACCACTTATGCAGCTACGCCGTTCGATGATGTGACACGTCGCTGGACGCGCGCAGAACAGGAGCAGGCGGTACAGAACGGCGTATTTATTTTCTTCCATGATGGACGTCAGGTGAAAGCACTTCGCGGTGTAAACACACTTGTAACACCAGCCGCTGGCCAGAATAATGCGTGGAAAAAAATCCGATCTATTCGTGTGTTGGACGCCATTAACACGGATCTGCAACGTTCCGCGGAAGATACGTATATCGGTAAAGTGAACAATACCGAAGAGGGTCGTCAGGCACTGATTAGTGCCATGAAGGCCTATTTGGCGCTGCTCGCACAGAGCAATGTGATTGAAGCTGACGGTTACGATGTCATTCTTGATCCGGCGTATTATGGCACTGCTCCAGTTCTCAAACCGGAGGCAGATCAGGTATTCCTGCAATGGAATGTGAAGCTGACGGATGTGATGGAGCAGTTGTTCGGTATATTTTACGTGCAATAAGGTTGTGTGGAAGGAAAGAACTATTTTTCTAAAATAATTACTATACGTTGAACGGATGGTTTACACGATATTTTTTAATTTCAAGGAGGAAAAAATATGTTGGATGCGTCAAGAGTAATTCTCGGTACCCATGGTCAGCTGCATATTGATGGTGTGTGGCAGACAAACATTAACAAGTTGGAAGCGAGTGTGGAGATTGAAAAGCGTGAGCTGAACCTGGTCGGTAACGACTGGAAAGTGCACAAAAACGGCGCAAAAAAAGGAACAGGCACGATGACGGGCTACAAGGTCACTTCGGATATGATCCTGCGCGGCTTCACCAAATTCGAGATTATTTCGAAGCTGAACGACCCTGAATCGTATGGACACGAGAGTGTTCTGCTAAAAGGTTGCATGGTGGACAAAATCCAGCTTGCCAACTGGACAGCGGGTGAGGAAGTACCGGAGGAAACGGGCTTCACGTTTGAAGGATTTGAATTGTTAAATCCGATTGTGGCGAACTAAAAAGGACTTTAATGGAGGCCGAGATGATCTCGGTCTCTTTGTTGTCTACTTAAAGCAAATTTAGTATCTACACGATAACGGAGAGGACAGAAATAACGTGAAGAAGTGGAGCGTTCGCCTTTATCCCCGGATTTTCCCTTGAAGAGGGGAATCAAAAAAATCTGGGGATAACAGCGATCGGAAGGTTATTCTGTCATCGGAGTGGCTAGTGTACCATTATGATTGCAAAATGTGAGCAAGAAGGAGATAACGCCCAATGAGTATGAATGAAAATATGTCCGAAGAACAGATTTTGGATCAATTGTTTGAAGCAGCAGAACGTTTGCCAGAGGAGAATGTGCGGATTCAGCGTCTGGATCTGCTGTTGACCTTGCGTGGACTGACGTCCTCCAAAGTGGATCACATTCGCGAACGCTGTACAATTCGAAAAACGACCAAAGGCCGCACCGAGGAAAAGGTGGATACGGAAACATTTAACGCGCTTCTCATTTCCGAAGCAACCGTGAAATTGAAAGTACGCAGCCTGGAACTGTCCGGCTGGGGGGATACCCGCATTACCGGTCGCATGAAGCTGTCTGGTGGAGAACAGGCGGTTCGCCGTATGCTGCTCGCGGGTGAATTGGATGCTGTAGGTGATAAAGTGCTGGAGCTGTCCGGCTTCGGTGTGGAGATTGAAGACCTAAAAAACTGATTCACTCCGGCGGAATGACCACGTTCCTGTATCACATGTGGGTACGTCATCATCTCCGACCCGGAGAGTTCTGGTCTTTGCCACGCGGGGAGCGCTCGCTGTTGATCGCGTTCTCGGAAGAGGAAATGGCAGCGATCACTTCGCAAATGAATAGATAACGATATAAGGCAGGAGGTGAAAAAATGGCAGAAATGATTGTAGGTCTATCCAAGTCCAATGCCGAAATGCGGACAACCCTTCGATACCTGGATCAGATCCAGCGTTCTACGGAACGGCTGGGAAGAGTTCGATATCAGAGTCTAATCAAGGTGAACAATGAACTGAGAACGACTGGGCGCAGGTTGGAGCATATTTATAGTATGGCTGTGCGAATCAGCAGGCTGCGAATTACACCGACGGTTGGGTTGATTGATAAGCTCAGTCCAGCATTGGATCGCGCATTGGCGAAACTGAACAGTTTCAGGGACCAGATGGTTACGGCTTCGGGTACAGTATCGCTTGAGGTTCGGCAGAAGATCGAAGTGGCGATGGGGAAGATGAACCCGGCGAGTGGGCCTTCGTTGGCACTGAACATTGGGAGCAATAATAATACGGTCAATAATCCTGCCAAGGAAGAAGAACCTAAAAAGTGGTGGGAAAAGTGGCTTGAAGGAATTCAAGCATTCAATGATGTGAAAGATGCAGCGTTTAATGTAGGGGATATTATTGGTTTATTCAAAAAGAAAAAGGATGACAGTCCTGCACCAGATCCAACCAGAAGCCCGGCTTCCAAATGCTGCTGTTGCACAGGTGGAAAGATGGGCAAAAACCGCAGAGTTCGTACACCGAATGCGGGTGGAGGCGGAGGCCCTGATCGGGGCAGAAGAGGCTACCGAAGTGGTAGAAGATCAGGCAACGGCCCGAATCCAGGCCCAAGACCAAATCCGGTACCGAGGCCACCTGTACCTGATCCGCCTAATCCTCCACCCGATCGAAATAGAAATGGGAGAAGAGGACGAAGAGTTAGAGGTATGGGTGGCTTAGGCTTCGCAGACTCTGGTTCACTCGGATCATTAACCGATATGCTGGCAGGTAGTGGGTTGATGGACAGCTTGAGCGGAGGTTTCGCCAAAGGTGCCAAAAGGCTTCTCGGACCCATAAGCATGCTCGCAGACGTGGCGAATGTAGCGACAGCACCCCCGGAAGAACGTGGTCGAGCGGTAGGTTCCATGATTGGCGGCACAGCAGGCACTGCGATTGGTAGCGCCATCGGTAGTGTACTTTTACCTGGTATAGGGACATGGGTTGGTGGTGCAGTAGGTGGTTGGGCCGGAAGTGCAGCAGGCGGTTGGATCGGAGACAAAGCGAAGGATATTGGAAACTTTATGTCTAGTGCTACCGAGGGTGTAGGGGATGCATTGTCGGGTGCAGCGGACTATGTCTCTGAGAAAACCAAAAAAATCACCGATGGCATATCCAACTTCTTCGGCTTTGGTTCCAAAAAAGAAGAGAAGACGGTCTCGGCAGCAACAGTAGCTGCACCGTCGCAATTACCAACAGGGCCGCAGATGGCACCTGCTTATATTCCACCAGCACTGGCCATGACAGGCCCAACGGCTTATATGAACAGCAAGGTCGGTCAGCCTACATCTGCTGGCTTCATGGGAACAAGCATGATGCAAAACCAAGCCATGGCGCTTGGTAACGGTGCTACGCAGACGAATGGAAAATCGTCTACGATGACGGTACAAATATCCGAAGACCAGATGAGCAGTCTGTCCGGTTACTTGAAGGATTTCAAAACCGAAACTACCAATCAGATTGCGATCAATATTCCACCAGGTGCTGTGCAGGTGACCGTTCGTGAAAATGCCATTGACTACGATGGACTATCACGTCAAGTTGGACAACGTATTGTAGGGGAAGTGCGTCGTGCGATGGAAAACCGAAAAACCATCATGGCCTAAGCAGAAAGGAGGCCGTTTATGACTGTATTGGAAGATAACGTGGAAGGGATCAGAATGGAATTTACTCTGATCGATGGGAAAACGCAGTTTCAATTTCCAGTGAAACCGGAAGAATTGACGATCTCACGTTCCAAAGGGTACGAAACGATTAATATGCTGGAGCATGGCGAGTTTGATTTTGCGCAGGGGGAGAAGGTGAAGGAGATCACCTTCTCTTCTTTTTTTCCCAAAGAGTATGATGCGTCCTATTGCATGTACGAAGATTTGCCTGATCCGCGGGTAGCGATGAATATGCTGAATACGTTTTTGATATCGAAAAAGCCGCTGCGCTTCATTATCACCAACACGGGGGTGAATGTGCCGGTATATCTGATCTCGCACAATACGACCTTCCGGGGCGGGGAGAGCGGAGATATTTATTTCGACTTAACCCTGCGGACATGGCGGGATTCCAAGGTGGAGAAGGTCGGCTCAGCTGCATCCGGGAGCAAGTCAGGTTCTCGTACGGATTTGAAAAAGTCTAGCAAGACCTACACCGTCAAATCCGGTGACTCTCTGTCCAAAATAGCAAAGCTTGAGCTGGGCAGCAGTTCCAAATGGAACGAGATCTACAAGCTCAACAAGAAGATCATCGGCACTGATCCTAACCGGATCAAGCCCGGGCAAAAGCTGGTGATGCCATGACCTACAAGGTCATTGTCGACGACAAATATGACATCACCAAGCTGGTAGAGACAATTACGCTGAAGGACTCGCTGGACCAGATTGCGTATCAGGCCAACATCCGGCTGGCGGTGTCTGCATCTTCGGGTCTGCCTTCGATCTCACCGGGCATGGCGGTGCGGATTAGCGGGGTTCCTTTTGGCGAAAAATCCATGGTTCATTTGCTGCATCCTGCGGTCATCTGGGAGGTGGAGAGTTCCAACAGCGGCACCAAGCGGCTATCTCTCACGGTGTACGACCGGATGATCTATCTGGAAAAATCAGAGGACGAGTTCCTGTTGCCGAAGGATCAGACTGCTACGCAACGACTCAAAACCTACGCCAAAGAGTGGAAGATTCCATACGGCACGCTACCGGATACGAAGACCAAGCTGGGCAAAGCCGTGTATCGGTCACAGACGATCTTTTCGATGATGTTTGCTGATCTGAAGGAAACGGCCAAGTCTGGTGGGGAGATGTATCATCCACGGATGACACCCGGCGGATTGCAGCTATTTCAGGTCGGCAGTAACGCGAAGGTGTATGAGCTGGATCGGCTGATTGATCTGACCCAGATGCGTACGCTCGAAGGAGCGGTCACCAAAGTGAAGGTGATGGCAGCGTCGGAGTCTGGAAGTGGCAAAGAGGTTCCATCCAAAGTGCTCGCGATTGAGCAGAATGGTGTGGAAGAACTGGGCACATTGCAAAAGCTGGTCGAGGACGATCAGGTGAAATCGACAAACGCCGCGAAGAAACTGGCGAAAAGTCATCTGACGGGGATTCAGGAGACCTTTACGATCTCCGCACCGGATGTGAATACGATTCGCGCCGGGGACGCCGTGTTGTTAAAAGGACTGAAGTTAATCGTCATGTCGGTCAGCCGTGATCTGTCTGCCGGACCTGGAACGATGACATTGGAACTGGGGACGGCTGAGCTGGTGAAAAGGAGGGTTTACCTTGAATAAAGATGATCCGTATGGGCATTTTGCCGACGTCATGCGGGGTGCGATGAGTACTCATTCCCGTCAGGCCGTGAGCGGTCTGGGCGCGGTATTGGGTACGATGACCTCTTCCGGCGTAAAGCTGGATGATTTCAAGCACGAAGTGCGGGATTATCTCGTGGCCGAGTTGCCGGGCACGCTTGGATTACCGGAGCGCGAGGCTGCTGGCGCGATTTCCGATATACCTGACGTGGCAAACGGTGGAACGACGGTCACAGGACGGTTTCTTTTGCAAGAAGAGGAAGTGGAAGAAGCGGTGTGGTCTCTTGGTAAAGGATTAAAAGCGGGAGATCGCGTACTGGCGATGCGGGTGAATGGCGGTAACGACATTGTGGTGCTGTGTAAGGTGGTGAGTGCCAATGCCTAGTTTGTTCCCGGAAACGGGTATGGTCTGGGGAGATGAGGAGGATCTGTCGGGGGCGGCATCTGAAGAGGTACGCTTTGGACGAAGTTGGCGATTTGATTACGATACAGGCGATTTTGTGCTGACCCCAAGTGGCAAAGTCGCTGCTGCTGATGGGCATGAAGCCTGGGTGCAATGGTGCATCAAGGCCGTGAAAACCCCAAGGTACAGACATGTGATTTATTCTCGGGACTATGGTTCGGAGCTGGAGGAGCTGGTGGGTCATGGTGATAGTCGCGGCGTGATGGAAAGTGAAATTACCAGGATGGTGACGGAAACGCTATTGGCTGATCCACGCACGGATTCGGTAGACCAGTTTACATTCGATTGGAATCGGGAACAGTGCATGTTCTCGTGCCGGGTGGCGAGTGTGCAGGAAGAGATGTTTATTCTGGAAAGTGAGGTGATCTGACGGGATGGCTGAGATTCCGCGTTATTTGGAGGACCAGACGGAGGAACAGATTATGCAGCGTATGCTGGATCGTCTGCCCGCGGATCTGGATAAGTCGGAGGGTTCGTTTCTGTGGGATGCGGAAGCTCCGGTAGCGTTTATGCTGTCTGAGGCGGCGTTGTGGGCGCAGGAATTACTGCGGCGGGGGTTTGCAAGTACGGCTGCAAGCAGTGATCCGAATTTTCGTTCGGAAGAGCTGGATCTGCGGGCGGGAGAGCACGGCATTACGCGGCGGGCTGCGGTGGCGGCTCAGGGTGCTGTGAGATTCGTGGGTACGCCGGGGAAAGTGGTGCCTGCTGGAACGGTCGTGGCTACGCTCGCGGATGAAGTGTCTGCTGAAGCTTCGCTCGAATATGAGACAGTCGGACGTGTGGAACTGGATGCAGAGGGCTTCGGGGTGGTTGGCGTGCGAGCGCTTGTTGCTGGAAAAGAGAGCAATGTGCCTGCGGGCACGGTAACGGTGCTGTCTACACCTGTAAGTGGCGTGACTTCTGTCACTAACGTTGAGGTGATCAAAGGCGGTGCGGATGTTGAGGCAGATACCGCGCTGCTGGAACGCTTTTATGCCAAAGTCCGCAACCAAGGGACAAGCGGCAACAAATCGCAATATGTACAGTGGGCCAGTGAAGTGCCAGGTGTTGGTGCAACGCGGGTTATACCGTTATGGCAGGGACCAGGTACGGTGGGATTGTATTTGTTGGACACGGACAAACGTGCCGCAGGTACTGATCTGGTGGCAGCGGTACAAAAGTATGTTGATCCAACGCAGGATGGGCAAGGTGAAGGTGTTGCGCCGGCGGGGCCAGTGGTGTCCGTGATGCCAGCAGAAGAAGTGCCGATGAACATTCAGGTGAAGTTGACGCTGGCCAGTGATGCGACGTTGGCTGATGTGCGAGCATTGATCGAACGTGGGGTGACCGCGTATCTGAAACAGTTGGCTTTTGCAGATCCACTCGTGCGTTACACCCGCATTGCCGCGATCCTGCTGGACATTCCGCCAATTATCGACTATTCGGAGCTTACCGTGAACGGTGTGAGCGACCAGAATATCGAGATGACCGCGAGTCAGGTGGCCGTGTTGGGGACGGTGGATGTGCATGAGTAGTGTTGGGCAGATGGTGGATGAGGACGCAGTTTGGGAGTGCGGAGACCAAGGGAGATTGGGAGAAATACGCCGATCTGGGTTGGATCTGGTGAGCGAGACGCTCCATGATGATGGGCAAGGAAGGGAGGGGACAGGGCATGAGTGCTCCTTCTACTGTAGATGCTGGACTGACGAGTGAGAAAGGGCGGGAGTTGTTCTCGTATTTGCCAAATTATTATGAGACTTCTCGCGTTATGCAGGCCGACATGCAGGCCAAAGGCAGTGAAATGGATCTGCTGTACAAGGCGCTGGATGAGACGCTGGAGCAGTTTTTTGTCCGCACGGCGACGTGGGGTCTGGACTTCTGGGAGCAGGAGCTCGGCATTGAGACAGATCGTCTCAAACCTATGGAACAAAGGCGTGCCGTGTTGGAATCGAAGTTGCGTGGTGCAGGAAAGTTCTCGGGCAGGCTGGTTGCGAATGTGGCTGAGGCGTATGCCGGGGGCAAGGTGGATGTAACGTTTCAGCCGGAAGTGTGGAGTTTTACAGTGAGCTTTGTGGATAAATATGGATTACCTCCTAATTTGGATGATCTGAAGGCAGTAATTGAAGATATTAAACCGGCTCATATGACCGTAGAGTACCGTCTGCGGTATCTGACCATTACCGAGGTTGAGAGCATGACCCTGACTGAGATGGAACAAACCCGGCAGGATAAATTAGCAGGAGGTGGAGCTTAATGAGTGAACCAAAGACACCCAATCTGGGGTTGAATAAAATAGATCGTTCCTCGCCATCAACAACCTACTTTGATCTGGATAAGTATCTGGATCAGAACTGGGAGAAGATTGATGAATTTGCAGTGCGGGCTGAGGATAAGTCTGAAGAAACAGCAACCAAAGTAAGTGACATTGAGGAACGATTGGATGTGGAGAAGAGAAGATCGGTAACGCTGGAGCCCGGGTTGCAGATCATTCATGCGGAGCGCGCGTCGACCTTTAAGTTGGAGGGGCTGAAGGGACGCACGCTTGTGAACTTGTTGGGGCGTGATGGTCGTTTTGAAAGTATGAGCGGTTGGTTTACAACGCCAGGTATAGCGTCTGCATTGGATTCGTCACAGAAAACGCAAGGTAATCAAAGTATTAAAATTTCGATGAAGGAAGGCAACACCGGAGGCAGCTTATACAAATTATTAGGGCAAACCCTATCAACGAGTAAAAACTATATTGCACTTGCAGATTTGAGAAATGGCACTTCGACGAGTATTTCTCTTTCTTTGTGGAATGGCACGTCTAACGTTTCCGGGACAGTGGTCACAACTGATCAGTTCTCGTCAGCAGTCTTGCTGATTCCTGCTACGAGACTAGGGACAACGACAAATAATTTACAGATTTCAATTGTGGGAAGTGCAGCTGGACAATTTGGTCATGTAGATGCAGTGCGGTTATATGAGATTACTTCAGATGAATTGAAGGCTCTTTCTAACATGCCCTCTAATAAAATTGCAGCGAAATATCCTTATGTGGATAGTGTTCAACCTGTGCATAATCCATTTGTAATTCGATACGGAGAAAATCTTTTGCCACCGTTTTATGAATGGAATTCTTTGGGTCATAGTTTAATGATCGATGCTCCGTATTCTGCTAGTGGCAAAATGCTGGCCGATTCTATTGGAACTGATGCGTACGCTGTGACTTATTTGAATATATTAGCTGATCAAGAATACACGATTAGCAATCCATTAAAAAGCACAGGTAAGCTTCGATTAAGTGTTTATGCTACTTCTGAAAGGGTACAGGGGTTATTCATCAATCCTGGAGAAACTAAAACAATAAGAACAGCACCCAATGCTGTGTATATCGGAATGCATCTCAGCGGTGTTACACAATACACTGATGAATTTGATGTGAGCAAATGGACATGGGCTGCTGGGAACAAAGCAACTTTTGAGCAACCTGTAATGACTTTAGGTGAAGGGGCTAGATCGTTTAAAGTACGTGAAGATTCAATGCTCGCACTTCAGACGGAGTTGTTTTCTGATCCAGTGACTGGTGAGAACGCTGATGAAGTTTTCTTTAGAGAAGGACATTATTATAAAGTAAAAAAGTGGGGAAAAGTTCAACTTATCCCTGAAAATTTAGATTCTAATAGTCTTGGGGCTACTAAATATACTGGATATAAACAAATTGCTATTTACATGCCAAGAAACGTAGATACTTCGAATTTTAAGGCTTATCTGACCAAATATAACGGGAAAAACCTAACATTAGATCGATCAAGTTCCCCTCTCTTAAGTGCCGATGTTTTTAATGTTGGCAATGATTCATATAAGGGATACCTCTGGATGACCGTTTCTAATGATGAAAGTGGTTGGGGAGATTCATACAATCCAAGCACTGATGATATTAAGGCATACTTCTTAGGTTGGAGACTATATGACGGAGAAAGTTCATTGTATAACGGAGCTGGCACAAAGTATTGGCATAAGCTGACAGATGGTATTTCTACACCGGGAGAAGGGACTAAGATTCTGCCAACGACACAGATTCCGGGGTGGACTCCTTATCAGATCGTGTATCTAGTTTCAAAACCGACTATCGACCCTATTAAAGCGGAAGGACAACTAACATTTTTAAATGGGCAGAATCAGCTAGAAGTAGGGTCAGGCCTGGAGATTAGAGAGAGTGTTAATCCAGTGTTTACTTCAAACGAATATAAATCCTACAACATTAATAACTACAATCAATCTTCTAAATTAAAGAGCAAAGTTAAAAAAATAATGTCCATCTATAAAGACGATATTCAGGATTATTGGGACGTAAATCGATTTAGTCCTGAGTCAGAAATTTATGGCAGGGAACTCGCTAGTCTACCAGCTTTGCAATTTGATTCATCGGCTAAATACTCAGTCACATATCAGAGTTTAGGTGATTTCTTTTCAGTACCATTGACTGGATCTGTTGGATTGAGCGAGAAAACAGTAATAGATCAATTAATAAATGATTCATCAGCTATTTCTAAGAAGCTATCAGTAATTGACGGTAAAGATAGTGAAAAAGAATTAAAGAATTTCTTAGTTGAACATTCTCTCAGTAAGTCAACAAGTATCAAACAAAATGATGATTTAAATAATTTCGTAACAGAAGGGGAGTTCTATTGTCAACTTAGTAGTGTTGCTGAAACATTAAAAAATTGCCCTGTAGGAATAGCCTTCAGTCTGAAAGTAAGCAAAAATGGAACCCAGAATACAGGGAACATACCAGGAGTGACACAAACTCTAATCACATTTCTGCCCGTAGGATTTACTACTTGGCAACGAAATCTTTATGATACTTGGGGAGCGTGGGTTAAGGTTCCGTCTAGAGAGGAATTTGAGAGTTTAAAGTCCTCTGTCAGTGATGGGAAATCGGCTATCGCTGCCGCCATTACTGGCAAGGGAGTAACGGCATCAGGCAGCGATACACACGCACAATTGGCGACAAAAGTAAGTCAAGTTATTACTGGAAAACGAGTATCAAGTGGCACAATAAAAAATATGACTTACAATAATGGAAGTTCCTTTGGTGGAGAATACCGATTAACGAGTGCCCCTTATGTCTCCACAGGGTTTAGACCAACCAAAATAATTTTAAAAATTACACTCTACTATTTTACAAGTTATGTATGGGAATTCACATATTCTTATATTGATGGTCAAAATTGGGGTCATTCTAGAGGGAGTAACGCTAGCGAATTTAGAGCATCAATTAGCCCGGGAGCAACAGGATTCACAATTATTAATGCTCCAACCACTAGTTTTTTTGGTGATAATTCTAATACTACACTGTACGCGGATATATCTTGGTATGCAACAGAATAGATAAATTTTAATTTAGTTAATGTTTAATTTACAAAAGTGAATATTAGAGGAGGTGAAACCATGGAACGATGGGACACCCTATGGAAATGGGGAATTGCACTCATGAGCAGCTCAGTAACCTACTTCTTCGGAGGTTGGTCAGGCGTCCTGGGCGTACTACTTGTGTTCGTCATCCTCGACTACCTAACAGGCATCGCGGCGGCGGGTATGACTGGCAAGTTAGAGAGCAATGTCGGCATGTTCGGCATCGCCCGAAAGGTATTTATATTTGCAATGGTATCGGTGGCTCATCTGGTGGACGGTGTTCTGGGAGACGGACATTTGTTCAGGGATGCGGTCGCCTTTTTTTATATCGCCAATGAGTTGTTGTCCATTATTGAAAATGGGGGTAAGTTGGGCGCTCCAATCCCGCCAGCAATCCGACAGGCGATTGAAGTACTCAAGGGGAAGGCGGGAGAGGGCACCATTTCTAATCATGTACCTTTTAGTCCCCCACCAGAAGACAACAAGCAGGGATTCAATAGTATTGACGGGGATATGAAGTTAGTAGAAAAGAAAACAGAGCATAGTAGTCCAACTACTGAAAAAAGTGACTAGCATTTTAGTCAATTATCTCTCTAGTAATGTAGATAAAGAAAGAATGGATAAAAGTAAAGTTGGAATGAGAAAAGCACCCAATCCGGGTGCTTTAGCATTTTCCTATACTCATATACTGTACTTACTATTTTTTGAGCTTATCAATAAGATTATAGTAATAAATTAACTGATCCAAGTAAGAGTTTTCCTTCATAAGACTAGCTCTGTATGCTGCTGAAGAAGTTTCAAGATAATCTCTTTTGGCCTGCAACGTTTCAATTTGCCCTTTGATTTTTTTGATTTGTTTTTTGTAGTAAGCCATTTTCTCTTGGTATGTACTTTCTTTCTTTTTGGTAGCAGCCTGGGCGCTTGGCTGAATGACAACAGCTGAAGTTGCAGATAGTAGAACGGTTAGACTGAGTACGGCAGTTAATAGCTTTTTCAAAGAATTTTTACCTCCAATGAAGTGTTTTTACAATCTGTATTAATGATTCTTTATCTAATAGGAGTAGTCTAACAGATACAATATGGATTTACTATTGAATGAATTGGTAATATCCAACACATCAAGGGACACGCACACAAGCAACCTCTAACTCAACCGCATTAACTATATACAAACGGCAATTTGCCGCATAAAGGGTGTGAGAAACATGCAAACGAGAAGTTCGGGCAACACACAGGGCATTGACGTCTCCCGGTACCAAGGCAATATTGATTGGGCCAAAGTGAAGGCAAGTGGCATGACATTTGTATTCATCAAGGCAACCGAGGGACAGACCTATACCGATCCAAATTATCAGAAAAATGTAACAGGCGCACTGGCGGCGGGTATGCTGGTGGGAACCTACCATTTCTTCCGTGCGACCTCTACCGATGGTGCCAAAGCAGAAGCGGCGCATTACGCCAATACACTGAACAAAGTTGGAGGCGCCAAGGCGTTACAACTGCCACCCGTCATGGACTACGAGAACAACCCCGGCAACTTGAGCAAAGCGCAAATGAATACAGTTGCCAAAGCTTTTTTAACCGAACTACAACGTCTGTCAGGTGTAAAACCGATCATATACACGGGCAATTCATTTGCCGGGAATTTTGATACATCACTCAGCTCATACGATCTGTGGATCGCACGTTACAGCAGCACCCGTGTACCGGATGACCAGCCGGCATGGAAGCGTTGGACGTTCTGGCAGTACACGGATTCGGGCAAGGTGAATGGCATCAGCGGCAACGTGGATATGAATGAATTCGAGGGAACAGCGGCACAACTCAGAGCAAGATACGCAGCAGCCACTCCGAAACCTCCGGAGCCAACCAATCCAACGAATCCAAGTAATCCGAATCCACCAACCGAACCACCGAAAGGGGGCGAACCGATGACAGCCGAAGAGAAAGCAGCGTTTGATGCGCTCAAATCCCAAGTCGACAAACTGCAGGCGCGTCAGCAAATGGAAGTTCCAGTATGGGCAAAAGCAGCTGTGGATGCAGCGCTGGCATATGACACCAAAAATCCATTGTTCAGCATTGATAATGGGGCGAGTTATGATTTTTACCGTTTCATTACTGTGATGCATCGCAGAGGTTTGTTTAAAAAGTAAGCTGAATTTCAGCAAATTTATTTATTAATTTTATCTGATTGTGGATGGAATGGAGAAGGGACACGAGACGCTTTTTGTCGAACTGTGTTCCTTTTTTGTGCTTTGTGTAAGTAATATTAACGCATATAATAAAGTTGAAGACTTATGTCTGTAAATCTCTTGTCTAATTGATTAATGTGATGTAAAGTAAGTTACACGAAATTGTTTTTCACCACAGTTTATTTACACAATCCTCCTCATCATGACAAAACCATAACATATGAAGTTATTGTAATGTCTCCCTGTTGTACAATCCAACATCTCAAGATGACTCGTTCATACGTTTTACACATCCAATCTGCAAGAGACAACCACCGTATTAAAAATACTTACACGATCTAAACAACCTAGCCTATGTTGAGTTTCTTTCGTCCGTATTGCAAACGATACCTAGTCCAGCTCCCACACTGCATACTGAAGAGGACCCGCGACCCGCTCAAGGAACAGACGTTATTGGTACCCAGCAGCGTAGTATCCATATCCTATTTATATATTGAATCCACTGACTTGAACTTGCTCTTACGAGTCCGTGACCATTCGCTGTTGCTTATTGACCTTAGTTCAAATAAATCGCAACGATCTCATTCCATCCGACAGATTCATCCTACAAGATACTTTGTTCGTTGTACTTTTTCTTTTCTATAAAAGTGATCGTCCATATCCGTAATCCATGCGCAGGATGATCTGATTTTTACTTATATCCATTGTTCAACTGTCTCCCATACTTTTTTACGTTTCATATACATGCCTCACTTCTCCCGGAACTTTAATTCAGGTATCACAGGCACCTAAAGCCTTTCATTGATACAAGCAAGCACCGAACCAATGGCTAACATTGAAGTTTTTTCATGCCAGCATCACACACATTATGAGACAGGGAAGGGTGTTGTACGTATGCGAATGAGAAAGAAATGGATGTCCGGTTTTTTGACTCTGGCTTTGAGTACCGTCTTGGTGTTGTCAGGCTGTTCGAGCAATGAGGGGGCTGGGAATTCACCTGCTCCGGCGGAAGGCAGCGAGCCGCCAGCCGAAGTGACAGAAGCGCAAGATACGATGATTATGGGACGTGGTGGGGATTCCGTTGCACTCGATCCGGCGATTGTGACCGATGGAGAGTCGCTGAAGATTGGACATCAGGTATTTGACTCGTTGCTGGATTACAAGGAAGGCGGAACAGAAGTCGTTCCTGGACTGGCAGAGAGCTGGGAGATTTCGGCGGATGGACTCAAGTATGTGTTTAAGCTGAAGTCCGGTGTGAAATTCCATGATGGAACTGACTTCAACGCTGAGGCTGTTGTGTTCAACTTCAACCGCTGGGGAGATCCGGCGAGTGAATATAAATTCGAAGGAGACTCCTTCGATTATTACGACTCCATGTTTGGTCCAGAGGACGGACGTGTGATCAAGGAAGTGAAGGCGACGGACGAGACCACGGTGGAGTTCACATTGAACCAGCCACAAGCGCCTTTCCTGCAAAATATTGCGATGACGCCATTTGGCATTGCCAGCCCAAAAGCGATTCAGGAGAAAAAAGAAAACTTCAAAAGCGAGCCTGTGGGCACCGGCCCATTTGTATTCAAAGAGTGGAAGCGTAACGACTCCATCACCTTGGAGAAAAACGCGGATTACTGGAAAGAAGGACTGCCGAAGCTGAACAAAGTTATCGTACGTTCGATTCCGGATAATACCGCTCGCTTCAATGCCCTGCAAAACGGCGAGATTGATGTCATGGAAGACTTGAACCCGGACGATCTGTCCATCCTTGAAGGCAACAGTGAGTTGCAGAAGATTGAGCGTCCACCGTTCAACGTGGCGTATATCGGCTTTAACTTCAAGAAGAAACCATTTGATAATGTCAAAGTCAGACAAGCCCTCAACCATGCGGTGAACAAGCAGGCACTTATTGATGCGTTCTTTGCTGGACAAGCTGAGCCTGCTGTCAACCCGATGCCGCCAACGCTGTGGGGATACAACGATACCATTGAGGATTACCCATATGATCTGGAAAAAGCAAAAGCTCTACTCGCCGAAGCTGGCTTCCCTGACGGTTTGCCTGATCCGGTAACCTTCTATGCCATGCCGGTATCCCGCCCGTATATGCCTGATGGCAAGAAAGTAGCGGAAGCGATCCAGGCTGATTTTGAGAAAATCGGCGTGACCACCAACATTGAATCCCCAGAATGGGCGACGTATCTGGATGATGCCAAAGCCGGGGAGAAAGACGATATCTACATGCTCGGTTGGACGGGGGATAACGGGGACCCGGATAACTTCCTGTACACATTGCTGGACAAAGACGCCATTCCGGGCAACAACCGTAGCTTCTATGTGAACGAAGAGTTGCATGTGCTGCTGACGGATGCGCAGAAAGAAACGGATCAGGATAAACGTGCCGAGCTGTACAAACAAGCGCAGATGATTATCAAGGAAGACGCACCTTGGATTCCACTTGTGCACACCACGCCAATTCTGGCGGGTAAATCGAACCTGAAAGGTTTCGTACCATCTCCGCTGGGCAGTGAATCCTATGCTGGTGCCTACTTCGAATAATACAGACGTAAGCTGAACTTATCCATTTCAGGATAACGGAGAGTGGAGAATCACTCTGAAGAGGGCACTGCACCTCGGAGTGAGTAGGTGTAATTTCTTTCTATTAAAGCGCTGGTGAGACGAAATGCTTGGCAGAACCCACATCCGGACGTAACTATCCAAAGCATGCGTATCTGCCAGCGCTTTTTATTTTGCACGATATGTCGAAGGCAGGTGAACAGGATTGAACAGCTATATTGTCAAACGTGTGCTTGTGTTGCTGCCCGTACTGCTGGGCATGACCCTGATTGTCTTTTCCATCATCCACGCCATCCCGGGTGATCCGGCCGAGACCATACTTGGGCAAAAGGCAACCGAACAATCCAAGCAGGCCCTTCGTGACCAGCTCGGTCTGGATAAACCCTGGTTCCAGCAATATTTCGCCTACTTGGGCGATTTGCTCAAAGGCGACCTCGGAACATCCATCCGCACCAAGGTGCCTATTGCCCAGGAAATTGTGCCTTATCTGACAGCAACCCTTGAATTAACAATGGCAAGTATGTTGTTTGCTGTCATTATCGGGGTGAATGCGGGGATTATCAGCGCATGGAAGCACAACTCCTGGTTTGATTATTGTTGTATGGTCATTGCTCTAGTGGGTGTATCCATGCCGATCTTCTGGCTCGGCCTGATGGAACAATGGCTGTTTGCGAACAAATTGCAGTGGCTGCCGTCCATTGGGCGCATGAATGCACGTGATCCGGTGGAAGCCATTACGGGCTTGTATGTGCTGGATACGATGATTGCTGGACAATGGAATCAGTTATGGACCGTAACGAAACATTTGTTGCTCCCGAGTATTGCGCTTGGTACGATCCCAATGGCCGTTATTGCCCGGATGACCCGTTCCAGCATGCTGGAAGTGATGAGTTCCGATTACATTCGTACTGCAAAGGCGAAGGGACTGGGCCCGTTTTTTGTCGTATATGGACATGCCCTTAAAAATGCTTTTATTCCCGTGCTTACGGTTATCGGCATCCAGACCGGATCGTTGCTCGGGGGTGCGGTGTTGACCGAAACGATCTTTGCTTGGCCGGGCGTGGGACGTTATATATATGAAGCGATTAGTTCGCGGGACTATCCGGTAATCCAGAGTGGCATTCTGATCGTGGCATTCTTTTTCGTGGTCATCAACCTGATTGTGGACTTGCTCTACGCCGTGTTCGATCCTCGGATTAGTTATAAATAGGAGATTCATCAATCATTCATATCCAAGAAAGGAGACGCCGCATGGCCAAATTATCGACTAATACCGGACCATCGATTGATGCTGCGTCGGCGAGCACATCCGGTCCATGGCGGGAAGCGTGGAGAACGTTTCGGAAAAACCGGCTTGCACTTGCGGGCTTGATTATTATCGTATTTTTTATCCTGTTGGCTTTCCTCGCGCCATATATCGCACCTTACGATTACAAGGAACAGGTGTTGGTGGATCGGCTTCAGGCCCCTTCGGCAGAGCATTGGTTTGGTACCGATGATCTGGGGCGTGACGTGTTTTCCAGAGTGCTGCATGGAGCGCGCATTTCCTTGTGGGTGGGCTTCTTCTCTGTCATTGGTTCCATTATCGCGGGTACGCTGCTTGGTCTGATTGCTGGATTTTATGGAAAATGGGCGGACATGCTCATCTCGCGTTTATTTGATATCTTGCTCGCATTCCCGGGGATTTTGCTGGCCATCGCCATTGTGGCGATACTGGGCCCGTCGTTGCAAAATGCACTGCTCGCCATCGCCATCGTCAACATCCCGACTTACGGAAGGTTGGTGCGTTCACGGGTACTCAGCTTGAGACAGGAGGAATTCATTACGTCGGCACGGACACTTGGGGCGGGCAACGGGCGGATCTTATTCCGCCACATCTTGCCCAACAGTCTTACTCCGCTGATCGTACAGGGTACGCTCGGGATTGGAACGGCGATTATCGAAGCTGCTGCACTCGGTTTTCTGGGCATGGGCGCACAACCACCCGACCCGGAGTGGGGGAAAATGCTGTCGGACTCCCGTCAGTTTATACAAAAAGCACCGTGGACACTCATCTTCCCCGGCGTTTCTATCATGTTGACCGTCCTCGGCTTCAACCTCATGGGCGATGGACTCCGTGATACCCTTGATCCGAAAATGGCAAAAAAGTAGAATTTTCAAACTCAAACTCAAACTCAAACTCAAACTCGTATTCATATTCAACCTCAAGCTCTAACCTCAAGCTCTAACCGCAACCGCAACCGCAACCGCAACCGCAACCGTAACCGTAACCGTAACCGTAACCTATAACCCTAATTTGTACTCTGATTTTATCTGTTCCGCACCTTACACGCTACAGATAACTCTAAACTAACCGTATGTGCTAACTTTCTGCCGTAATCCTATGTGTAGCTATAATGCTAACTTCTGCATCATCTCTAACGAACCTGGGAGGCCTTATTTTACGATTTTTAGCTGATTTCCTAATCTAACGAACTTCACACACCCTAATATGTGAAAAACTTTCGAATGTGCTCCATAGATTGGATTAAATTGAGCAATAGCGTGTCTAGGGTTCGTTAGATTACAGATTCATCCCAAAAAGGCCATTTAACGCCTCTGAGGTTCGTTAGCGCGTAACAGCCATACTTCTCAAGACATTTAAGCAATCACAGGACCAAGTTACCAATATACCAACGGACATATCAACACAATATATCAACACAAAAATAGCAATGCGGACCTATCAATACGAACATATCGATACGTCAGTCTCAACACTGCAAACCCGAGGATATTCCGAGGCGCATTAAATAGAAAAGTTTTAAAGCTATCCACAATACCAACGGACAGATTACGATCTTCCCCAAAAACCGGTTCGAACTTCGGTTCGAGGCGGCTTTTGTTTTACCTGCGGGATTACGTTAAAATGATTGGTGATGTGTCAAAGTTGAAGGGGTATTCGATCTTTTTGTTAAAATAACCGCCTGCGTATTGACACCCAATTTTCCCATATGTTATATAAAAGGAAGGGTTTAGCACTCCGATCATTAGAGTGCTAACAAATGATGTTTTTACTATACGCCTACATATGGAATGATTCTGTTTTTGAAAATAGATATTGAACCTGAGTAGGACATGCGAAGCCAAGGGACGCACAGACCTGAAGAAGTGAAATGTTTGCTTAATCAACAGACTCCATCTAAATAGAAGGCTCTAATCCTCATACAAGTTCCTGATTAAATGCGAAAGTAGTGCAGGGGACGAAATCGATTTGGAGGAAGCGAAGCGTTCGCCTTTATAACCGGATTTCTTCCTTTTAAAAAAGGGAATCAAAGAAATACGGGGATAACAGCGATCCGAAAAACGATTCGTAACCGAAGCGGCTACATGGCAGAACGTCAATGCACTTATTTTTTGCAATGACTCATTAGTGTGAGTCACATTATCTGAGGACTAGAGCGCTCAAAGGTTCTTGAGTCTCCTAATGGTCGCAGGAATATCTCGGTTATTTCTATTTTCAATCCAATCATTCGATATCCAAATCTGAAAGGAGTCCAACCATTCATGGCTAAAAAAGAATTCCAGGCAGAATCCAAACGTTTGCTGGATATGATGATCAACTCCATTTATACGCAAAGAGAAATCTTTTTGAGAGAATTGATCTCCAACTCCAGTGACGCCATTGATAAAATTTACTACAGAGCACTGACAGACGATACGCTCGTTTTCAACAAAGAGGACTACTTCATCAAGCTTACCATCGACAAAGAAAATCGCACGCTCACACTGACGGATACCGGAATCGGGATGACACAGGAAGAGCTGGAGAACAATCTGGGCGTTATTGCGAAAAGTGGTTCCCTGGCGTTTAAGAAGGAAAATGAAGCCAAAGACGGCCATAACATCATCGGACAATTTGGGGTTGGTTTCTACTCGGCATTTATGGTGGCGGACAAGCTAACCGTAACAAGTAAAACGCTGGGCAGCGACGAGGCTTGGAAATGGGAGTCCGAAGGCGCAGATGGATACACGATCACACCAGCTGAGAAAGATTCCGTAGGTACAGAGATCGTCCTGACGATCAAAGAAAATACCGAAGAGGATTCGTATGACGAATTTTTGGAAGAGTACCGCCTGAGATCCATCATCAAGAAATACTCCGACTTCATTCGCTACCCGATCAAGATGGATGTGACGGGTCAACGTCCGAAAGAGGGCACGGAGAACGAGTTCGAGGAATACCAAGAAGAGCAAACCGTGAACAGCATGGTACCGATCTGGCGTAAAAATAAAAGCGAATTAACCGAAGAAGATTACAATAACTTCTATATGGAAAAACGCTACGGTTTTGACAAACCGCTCAAACATTTGCACATCAGCGCTGATGGCGCAGTGGTGTACAATGCAATCCTGTTTATTCCGGAGAACACACCGTTTGACTACTATACCAAAGAGTATGAAAAAGGCCTTGAACTCTACTCCAACGGTGTACTGATTATGGATAAATGCGGGGATCTGTTGCCAGATTACTTCGGATTTGTTAAAGGTATGGTGGATTCGGAAGACCTGTCCCTGAACATCTCCCGTGAGATGTTGCAACATGACCGTCAGCTTAGCCTGATCGCGAAGAACATTAAGAACAAAATCAAGAGCCAACTGCAAAGCCTGTTGAAGGACGAGCGTGAGAACTACGAGAAGTTCTACCAGGCGTTTGGTCGTCAATTGAAATATGGTGTATACAGTGACTATGGGGTGAACAAGGATACATTGCAGGATCTGCTGTTGTTCACGTCTTCCAAAGAGGGCAAACTCGTGAGCCTGGACGAATACGTCTCCAGAATGCCGGAAGATCAGAAGTACATCTACTATGCATCCGGTGAGTCCATTAGCCGGATCGAGAAGCTGCCACAGATCGAGGGCGTTCTTGAGAAAGGGTACGAAGTACTGTACTTCACCGATGACATCGACGAGTTCGCAATCAAGATGATCATGAACTACAAGGAGAAAGAATTCAAATCCATCTCCAGTGGTGACCTGGGTATCGAAGATAGCGCGGACCAAGAAGAAACGGACGCTCAAGATAACGACAACAAAGAGTTGTTTGAAGCGATGCAAGCTCAATTGGCGGGTAAAGTCAAAGCCGTTAAAGCTTCCAAACGCCTCAGAAGCCACCCGGTATGTTTGTCCACTGAAGGTGAGCTGACGATTGAAATGGAGAAAATCCTGAAAGCTATGCCGAACAGTGAAAACGTACAAGCCGACAAAGTGCTGGAAATCAACGTGAATCACGATGTATTCAAATCGCTGAAAGACGCTTTCGCACAGGATCAGGAAAAACTGAACCTCTACACAAGCTTGTTGTACCATCAGGCACTGCTGATTGAGGGATTGCCAATTCAAGATCCAGTAGAGTTTACTAACGATATCTGTAAGGTTATGGTGTAAACTCCCATCGTACAAAGGTGCGATAATATCCTTGATGCAAAAATTCACACCGCCTCAAGAGTTAAATGGCGTGAGCATTAAGGCTAGAAGTTAAATTACTTCGATGCATCTACCATATTCATCCGACAGGGCATTTCCGTCCTGTCGGTTTTTGTTTTTTTACCCACAACGGGGTGGGCGTGGGGTAGGCAGACTATCATTGCAGCGATGGATAAACATCTTAATGGAATTCTTTAGTCATTCAAAAATGTGATGAAATCCCCTTTTCTAGGGGATGTGATGTCACTTAGATTGGGTGTGAATTAAACAGCAAAAGTAATGAAGGGGACGGAATCGATTCTGAAGAAGCGAAGCGTTTGCCTGAAAGCTTTCTGCAAGAAAGCTGCATCGGAAGCACATGCTATTCCCGAATTTCTCCCTTTCTAAAGGGAATCAAAGAAATTTGGGAATAACAGCGATCATAAGAACGATCCGTAACCGGAACGGCCACGCCAACTGTATCATGCACTTTTTTTTCATCATAAGTCACTTTCAATATAGAATCATGATCATTTAGGTGCACGAATGATAGTCTGGCAGGGTATAATAAAAGAATAGGACTGTTTATTACAAGTTGATGTAAGAAGAGATGACAATCGCAGACAGGTTTTACTTTTCGAAACCACAGATGTTGTGTATAATCACTCAAAATAGAGACAGTCGGCTAGGAGTGATCCCCATGCAATGGAACGATCTGAGAGAACATAGACAATATCCTGAACTAACCAAATTGGATGGATCTCGTGCAGCATACGAACGGGACTATTCCAGACTCATTCATTCACCGACCTTCCGTCGGTTACAGGGCAAATCACAGGTGTTTGGCGCAGGAACGGGGGATTATTATCGTACTCGTTTGACCCATTCCCTGGAGGTGGCGCAGATTGCACGAGAGGCTGCCCGCAGCCTGATTCGTCGTTTTCCCGAGGTGGACTGGGACCGTGCCGATAACCCGGGCCTTATTATTGATTCAGAAGTGGTGGAGTGTGCTGCAATCGCACATGATTTCGGTCACCCGCCGTTTGGACATAAAGGTGAAGAAGTATTAGACGGTATTCTGGATGACCTTATTAACACCGAGGCTAAGAAAATTATGAAAAAAAGCCGCAGCGCCAAAGTTCCCAAGGTGGAGTCTGAGGTTCGTGCCGAGCTAAAACGGAAATATGAGCATTTTGAAGGAAATGCACACAATTTCCGTCTCATTATGCATTTGGAGAAGCGTGAGGATATCGACGGACTGAACCTGTCTGATGCGGTATTACTGGGAATCAACAAGTATCCGTACCCCGGGACAGAGAGCAAGAAAGGCATGTATCATCATGAGTGGCAATATATTCGTGAGATCCGTGAACGTTGGAACGTGCCGGCAGGCAAGAAGACGCTTGAAGCACAGCTGATGGACCTATGTGACGATATTGCGTACTCCTCGCATGACCTGGAGGATGGTATCAAAGCAGGCAAAATTGAAGTACACGAGCACTTCCTGCAAGATCCTCATGTGAATCGACTGATTGTGGATAAGATTACAACGTTGGAGGATCTGTTCTGGAACGGATGGACTCGGGAAGCAATTGGGCAAAAGGTAGAAGAGGTGCTCGCTTCGTTCCTGCGCATCTGGAATGAGAAGATGCCGTTCTGTGAGCATGATTACTCGCGTACCCGACGTGAGGTGAAAGCTTATTGGGTGAGTTTCTTTGTAGGCAGCCTAGGTGTTATTGATGATGGTGACTGGAAGAAGGTTACCTTTGTCCGTGAAGGGGCTGAAGACCTTGATATGCTGCGTACGGTGAGTGTGCTTAAGAGTTTTGCATGGGTGACGATGATACGTGATCTGCGTGTGCAACGGCTACAGAAGCGAAGTGAGTGGATGATTAAGCGATTATGGGATGCATTCCTCGATCCGGAAACGTCCAAATCCATTATTCCATCCGACTGGCTGCAGCGGTATGAGAAGGATCAGGCCAAAGCGCAACCGATCTGGACCTGGGAACATATGGTGATTGATTATATTGCAGGAATGACGGATGCATTTGCCGAGAAAATATACAATGAACTTTATGGACTGAAGGTAGGTTCCATCTACGATCTGGATTAAAATGAACCGATATAAAGGGAGATGAGACGCTTGGCTACAAGAATGAGTGAGACGTTCAGTCTGGGCGTACTTGACCTTGTTCCAAGGTTAAACGATGCCACAGCGGAACAGGCACTTCAACAATCCGTGGCACTTGCGCAACAGGCTGAGGCTTGGGGATACACCCGATACTGGACATCAGAGCATCATGATATGGCTGAACTGGCATCGGCCTCTCCCGAAGTACTGCTATCCCACATCGGAGCAAGAACGACAACGATCCAGCTTGGCTCTGGAGCGGTCCTGTTGCCACACTACAGTCCGCTCAAGGTTGCAGAGTCGTTCCGTCTCCTGGCTACCCTCTATCCGGGGCGCATTGAGCTTGGGCTCGGACGTGCTCCTGGCGGTGGTCCTCATGCGACGATGGCACTCAGTGGCAATTACTTGCAACATGTGTCCAAGCTGCCCGAATCACTTGCAGCACTGACCGAACTGCTTGAAGATCGATATACCTACGAGGATCATCCTGTGACGGCTCGTCCGATTCCCAAGCTTCCGTTATCGCTTTGGATGTTGGGGACCAACGTAAAGAGCGCAGAATTTGCGGCACGGTTCGGCATGGGCTATGTCTTTGGTCAATTCATGAGTGATGCTGATGGTACAGAGGCTGTAAGGCGATACCGAGAAGGATTTGTTCCCAGTGCAACCATGAAGGAACCTGAAGTTATGGTGGCAGTCAGCGTATTGTGTGCGGAGTCAGAGACGGATGCCTTGGCCTGGAGTCGTGACATGGCAGAGAGACGCAGGGCGGATGGAAAAGAACGTTTAAGCGAGCTGAATTCGAATAGTATCGAGGTCTCCGGCACGAATGATTCAGCCAGTGCTGATCTTCATGAAGCTGAGCGGCACTATGCAGGTACACCTGAGCAGGTATGGGGTCAATTGGAACAAGTAAGTCGCAGGCTGGATACGGAGCGGTTGCTTCTGGTTACGGCAGGACCCGATTATGAGCGCAGGCTGAATTCTTACCGATTGCTGGCCGAGCAAAGACAGAGCAATCTTGAAGTAGGCGAAGCACTTTATGATGCAAACCGTTAAAATTTGAATAAAGCAGAGAGCTGCAGATCGGGATGTTACCGTATGCTGCAGCTCTTTATTGTAGAATATGCCAAAATTCAACAAGACTTTACTAAATTAAGCTTCTTAATAACAAAATAATGTTATAATACTTTACGTCTATTTTCCTATCGATATAATATAGATAAGTTCTTTTGACAAGAGGTCAAAAGAAGGGGAAAACAATGACAAAAGCACCTGAATTCGGGATGACCGAAGAGGTCAAGGGGGAAATCATATGTTCAGCAGATTTAAGATCAAAAGTATCGGTCTGCGTATCAGCATCGCGTTCTACTTGTTAATCCTCTGTTTGATTATTTTGAGTGTCACCATTGTCACCCGTATGAATTCAATCGAATCCAACACAAATGAGATTACAAACAATTGGATGCCATCAATCCAGCAAATTAACCGGTTAAACTACACTACGGAGCACGTTCTTTCGCTAAGTTATCGTCACTTTGACGCGGATAAATTGGACAAGGGAGCTTTGTTAGAAGAGCGTACCAAGTATATTCGTGAAACAACACAGGCGATTAAAATTTATGACCAGCAGGAAAAGTCTACGGAGGAACTCGAACACTGGAATGCGTTCAAGAATAAATGGGAAGCGTATCTTAAGATTAATACGCAAGCAATCAAGCTGAGTGATGAGGGTCAGACACAGCTGGCCAAGGAAGTCGCTGAAAAAGGTGCAGACTCCTTTGACGCCATGCAAGTCGATCTGGATTATCTTGTGGAATACAATCAGAAACAGTCCGATATTGCGGCGGCCCAAACGATCAGATCGGTTCAGGATGGTAGAATAATCATTATTATCGGTGTTCTTGTCATGATTGTCATTACAGCGATCAGTATTCCGATTATTCGTTCACAGGTCGTGAAACCACTGCTGCGTGTTATTAGTTCGGTGAAACTGATTGCAGAAGGCCAATTGAATGTACAGGATATACATACCAGACATGAGGACGAAGTCGGTGTTCTGGCCAAAGCGGTGAATGACATGAAAGGTAACCTGACTTCCATGGTTCTGAGCGTTAGACGAATTGCGGAAGCTGTCAATCGTCAGAGCGGGGAACTGGCAATCTCCTCCGAAGAGGTTAAGATTGGCAGTCGCCAAATTGCTGTGACCATGGAAGAGTCGGCCAAGGCTGCGGAAAGTCAGGCAGAGACAGCGGTGGAATCAGCTCGTACGGTTGAAGTGCTGAATGATCACATCCAGAATCATACGGAGCAAGGCAGTCAGCTACGCGTCATGTCGGATCTTGTACTGGAGCAAGGGCTGAATGGTCGCAAGGCGATGGAACAGTCAGTTCAGCAGATGCAACAGATTTCCGGAGCGGTCTCAACTTCCATGAACAAAATGGAACGGCTGAATCGTAAAAATGAAGATATCTCCAAGCTGGTTCAGGTCATTCATGACATTGCACGCCAAACCAACCTGCTGGCATTGAATGCCTCCATTGAAGCAGCCCGTGCGGGAGAGAGTGGACGCGGGTTCGCCGTAGTGGCCTCAGAAGTGCGGAAGTTATCGGAAGCTGTGCAGACTTCGGTCGAAGAGATCACGGCGATTACCGAGGATATTCAGCAGGAGTCACAAGGGGTGGTTGCGGAATTGCGTACAGGCGTTCAGGAGACCGAACTGGGTCAGGAACATGTACTTGCTTCAGGTCAGCTCTTCCGTACGATTAATGAATCGGTGGAAGGCATGGTAGGTGTGATCAGCACCATGACAGATGGCCTCGCGGGAATGCAGGAAGCAAGCGGACGAATGAATGATTTCAGTCAGCAGATTTCGGCTGTTTCGGAACAATCAGCAGCAAGTGTGGAAGAAGTTTCTGCATCGGCGGAAGAGCAGGTCAGTTCCATGGAAACGATTAGTGGCAACATTCAAAGTCTGAAAGAATTATCGGAAGATTTGCTAACATCCATTGAAAAATTAAAAATATAACCTTCTTCTTATAATAGAAGAAACTGGCTCATGCATTGGGGGTCTGTTGAGAATCTCAAAATAAAATAAGGTGTTCCTCAATCATGGGGACACCTTATTTTTTTCTTTCCAAATAGTTACCTCCAAAGAAATGGATAGTTGTCTAGCAGTCTAACATTGTATACAATGACTACCTGAAGCATTCGTAACAGCTGATATTTGATATGTATACACTGAGCTACTATCTATATAGAAGAAACATGATTAATGAAGGAAGGAGAGGAGAATTTTGCCTGATGAAACACTTGGTAGTTACACTACTTCTGGGAAATACCTCTACACCTTTGCTTGCCACGAGAACGAGCGTGAATTATGCATGCTGGAGCTGAATACGTTGCTTGAACCGAGTTCAGAGATCGGTATGGATAGGGGAGCATATGTGTGGTCTGAACGACATATATCACCTGGACGTAGTCCTTTTATCCATGGCAGATTAGATGTAATCGGTGAAGGCAATACGGTGAATGACCTGCTCCCTCTTGCCAAAGAGATTCAGCTGTTGCCAGAAGAGACATTTAAGGTGATTTGTCTGAAAGAAGGGGATCATGCCCCTGATTATGCACAGTCTCGTCAACTGGAAAAAGAAGTCGGCATGTGCATTAAAGGCAAGGCACAGATGAAGCAACCAAAAGTGACTTTCGGCCTAATCCAAACAGGAGAAAAATGGATCTTGGGCCAGTGGACAGAAGCTGATCGATCATGGCAGATACATCGGCAGAAGCCGCAAAACTACTCGACGGGATTTGGCATCACGCTTGCCAGAGCGCTGGTGAATATTGCTGTTCCGAACGTGGAAAACCATCGATTACTTGATCCGTGCTGCGGTATGGGAACAGTTGTCATTGAAGCTTTATCCATGGGAATTGATGCGAGAGGTAACGACTTGAATCCTCTGGCTGTCCGAGGTGCACGTATCAATCTGCCGCATTATGGATATGATTCGGATCGAATCACGTTAGGGGATATGAATGAACTGCAAGATCGGTATGATGCAGCAGTTCTGGACATGCCCTATAATCTCTGTTCTGTACTCCCAGATGCTGAGCAACGAGACATGCTGAAGAGCTTGCGCAGATTGACCCAGCGGGCAGTGATTGTTTCCACAGAGTGGGTAGAAGAGCACTTGTTGGAAGCGGGATGGACAGTAAAAGAGTACCGAACAGTAAACAAAGGCACGTTTATACGTCATATTTGGTTGTGTGTGTAAGTATAAAAAAACAAAACTCTACCTCTAAGGAAATTTCCAGAGGTAGAGTTTTTTACTGTGTACATTTTAATTGAACTAACGATTTACACGAGAAACGTAGAGGACAGAAAAAACTGAAGAAGCGGAGCTAAAAGCTTTCTGCAAGAAAGCTGCATCGTAAGCATACTCTTCGCCTTTATTCACAGATTTTCACTTTTCTAAAAGTGAGTCAAAAAAATCTGGGAATAACAGTGATCGGAAGGTTGCTCTGTCATCGGAGTTGTAAGTGTAAATATTGTTTAGTTCAATTGATATCGTTGATCTGATTTGCACAATATTGCATGGGAACGGATGTTTGTGTTAATATTTATGACTATAATCCACCAGGTTAAGCGGAAGTGTCTGGCCAGCTATATAAGCTTCCAGATTTTTGACGAAAATATCGAGGGCACGATCCGTGTATTGCTCCGTGCTTCCTGCGATATGTGGCGTCATTAAGACGTTATCCATACCCCATAACGGGTGGTCTGCCGGAAGGGGTTCTTCTTCGAACACGTCCAGTGCGGCGAAGGCAACCTGGCCGTTTTGGAGTGCATTCAGCAAGGCTTCCGTTTTCACACTGGGGCCGCGGCCCACATTGACGAAACATGCACCAGATTGGAAATGCTCAAATGCAGTTTGATCATATATATGTTTGGTTTCATCGGTCAACGGTAAAATGTTAATCACATAATCGCCTTGGCTCAAGGCTTCATGTAGGCCGGTCATGTCGTACATCTGATCCACGTTGGGGACATCTTTGCCTGAGCGACGAACTCCGATCGTTCGCATGCCGAGTGCTTTGAGGATGCGGGCTGTTTCGGTTCCAATCTCACCTACACCAACGATGACCGCTGTTTTACCGTGCAGTTCGGGTAGGGGGTTGGCGGGAGCTTTCCATTCGGATTGCTGTTGATGCAACATGGCTTGTCTCAGCCAGCGGCTGTGGGATAACATCATGCCCAGAATAATTTCGGTGATTGGAATGGCGTGAACTCCATTTGCACTGGTGACCTGAATGTTCTTCTGCTGCAAATCTGCAAAAGGAAGATTGTCCACACCAGCGGACCAGACCTGAACCCACTTCAACAGGCTGTCTTGTCTCAATGCATGTTCAGTGACAAGAGGTGACCAACCGAGAATAATCTCAGCCTCTTTCAACGCAGCAGGGTCCAATTCCTTGGCTTTTCCGAATGTCAGGGTGTACCCCGGTGCGGCATTCTGAATGCGTTGTTTCTGTTCTTCGGATAGAGATGGAAAACATACAATTTTACCCATAATGTGTGGTCCTCCTGAGATCAATAGTTTGATAAGTTTGATAATTGAAGTGTATCAGATTTGATGTTGGATGTGCATAAGGTGGTAAATGCAGGAATCTAGCCTTATTTGCAAATGGTTATCTTTGTGTCACTCTATAATTACCCAACTTGAAACGATATGTATAGTTATGAAATAATAGAGCGAACTTTAGAGAGGTGTATGCAATGAATAACCAATCACATCAGGATCATTCATCCCGACGGGAAAGATTGTTTGTGGCGATTCGTCTTCCTGGTCCTGTTCAGCAGTCTCTTCAGATGGACGCGAGGCTTGTACAGAACAAGCTTGATTTTCGTAAATGGACAGATCATAGGGATTATCATATAACCTTGCAATTTCTTGGGGATACACTTGTTAGTGAGATTGGACATCTTCGGAAAGCGTTGCGCTCAGTAGCAGTTGAATTCCAGGCGTTTGAACTTCAGCTTGCGGATTGGGGCACATTTGGACTTGAAGAAGCGCCTAAAGTGTTATGGAAGGGTGTTAGCGGAGAGATGGATCGGTTGATTTCACTGCAAAAACAAATCGTTCAGGCCACATCGACTCTTGGATTCGAAGCTGAATTAAGACCATATGCTCCCCACATCACCGTTGCTAGAAAATATCTGGGACAACTCCCAGGTAATGAGAATAAAGGGGTATCTGGAGTGCTTCCGGAACATACCTCAGGTGTTAATTCATGGATGGTGGAGGACATTGTACTTTATGTGACAAGGCTTGGACAATCTCCAATGTATGAGGTCGTGGACACGTTCTCTTTTTCCTGATAATCATTTTTATGCCATAAAATCACATTGACATTACGTTTATCCCTATGTAATATTAGCCATCGTTATTCAAATTCTTTTTTTTGGGTTACTTAGATAAGGGAAATGTTTCGACAGGAGGAATCTTCGAATGAACATTATAAGCAAGAATCGTTGGGTAGCACCGATGTTATCAGTGCTGCTTGTATGTATAGTGGGGGTAAATGTCGTTCAGGCGACGGGGAAGTGGAATGAAGCTAGTGATAGTAAACAGATGACCGAACTTGCGGCTTCTGTGCAAAATAAACAAACATCTGCGCAAGAAGAGAGGCGCATGATGGAAGATGGGACAAGTCTGTCTACACAAACCGTAGCGTGGACTGAATCTCTGCCAGCGAAGAACTGGTTGACGACTGCTCAAGAAAAGCAGGAATTGCAAGAAGCCAAGGCCAAGAACAAAGCTAGAGCTGTAGCTGCGGCCAAAGCCAAAAAAGAAGCTGCACTGAAATTGGCCAAAGTGGAACGTGCCAAAGCGGTGGCTGCTGTAACAACTCCCCCCCAAAAACTATACTTTACGCGGACCAAACTTCTGAACCAGGAAGACTCGAAACTCGCAACCTGGTCATACAGTGTGTCCGATAAAGAACTGCATCTGCTGCAAAAAATCGTCATGGCAGAGGCGGAAGGTGAACCGTACGAAGGCAAAGTGGCAGTTGCCAATGTTGTCTTAAACCGGCTGCGGTCAGCCAATTTTCCCGATACCATTTACAAGGTCATCTATCAGAAATCCCAGTTCAGTCCTGTAGCGAACGGACGTTTGAAACGTGTGGTTCCCAACGAGGACAGTATCAAAGCAGTGAATGCTGCGCTGAACGGGAAGAAGGAAGTTGCCGATGATACGTATTATTTCTTATCATTGACGCTTGCCGACGATCTGACAGTTGCCCGCTCGCAGAAAAAAGTAAAAACGATCGGTCATCATACTTTCTACAAGTAATCGACCCGTAAATTCTGCAAACAGGCAGGGTAGTTAACAGTGTGTGCTTCACACGGCCCTTCAAAAAGCCTGAATCGTAGTTTTATTTCGTTATTTAAAATATGGTTATACTCTAAATTACCCTTTTTTCTGCCAAATCATACGGTCGAAATCAATGAAAATAAAAGAAGGTTCCCTTCCAATAATTCGGAAGGGAACCTTCTTTGTATATCGTGAGCACTTGCCTTGTCCTCTATAACACCTCATGAGAGCTGTTCTATAGGTCCATAGAGACGTTAGAATGGGATTCTGGTACCTGACAAGGACGTGGCAGCAATTCCGGCTGAGAATCGCTCTACGGGTGTTTTCGTAACTTCGGCTGTCGTCGGGAATAATAAATCATGAACAGCTTGGGCGCAACACGTTGGATCATAGGCTGAACGGCTGCCGGTAATATGTGCTACGTTCAGCGGGCTTTCAGCTTGAGTGGATGCAGGTTCACAGAGTTGGCTGAAACGTTTGGTAATCACGTCGGCAGAGTGGATGACCTGGCCGTATCCGGCTTGTACAAAGTATTCACAGTTCTCTTCCTCTTGACCCGCCAGCGGAGGAATGAACAGCATGGGTAACCGCTTAGCCAACGCTTCGGTACATGTCATGCCACCAGGCTTCGTGATTAGCACATCGGATACATCCATCAGTTTGCTTACTTCACGGGTATATCCCAGAATACGAATATTAGGGTGCTGGAAGCAAGGCATCTCCTTCATTTTTGCAATCATTTTCTCGTTGCTACCAAGACAAAACACCAATTGAACACGATCTGCCCAGGACGTGAGAGCTTTCATATGATCCTCATCAAAAGAAAGTCCCCAGCCTCCACCCATAAGCAGTGCGGTAGGCATGTTCTGAAGCCCCATCTCTTGCCGCAACTTTACTTTGTCGCCCGCTTCCCAGAAGTCAGGATGCACAGGAATTCCCGTGATCTGAATGTGGGAGGGATCGACCCCTCGAATTTCAAGTAATGCTTTGACCTGAGGGGTGGAGACCAGATATTTATTCACTTCCGGATTAATCCATGTTCCATGCACGTCATAATCCGTCACGACGGTATAGAGCGGGATATTCAGGCCCTGGCGTTTGAGCCGGGAGATCACTGCATTTGGAAAAGGATGGGTACAGATCACCGCATCTGGTTTCAGTTGGGATACGACCTGTGCTGTCTGTGTATAGAAAATTCGATGCAACGCCAACTTGGTAAAGCCATTTAATGACTTGTTGTACTGTGTGCGGTACAACAGACTGACCAGTTTGGGTTGAACCGACAGTGTCTTTCGATATGCAGAAAAGATTAATGGAGCTACCGTTGGATTTAAAAATTTGCCTAGTTCAATGACACGACTGTGAACATGTGGACTGACTTTTTTGATGCCATGTGCCAGCGCATGAGCGGCCTGAGTGTGACCGGTACCGAATCCTTCCGATAATAAGAGCACTCTTGGTTTTCGCATGAGTTCACCTTTATTCATAAGTTTTAATTCATAATGAAGATATTCATCATTTTCGTTAGCTATAAATTATACATTACTACATGAATATACATTGAAGCGCAGAATCATGTTTCATCCATAAATATTTACACCATATCTCTTGGTCTGAGACAGTCTGACTTCATTTATATACGTATGTTTGAGTCATCTTACACTATAGACGACGACAGAAGGAGTTTCCACTGCATTTCGGTTAAAAAAAATTAACACAATATTTAAAATGTTAGGGTTGCAATCTTATTGCTGAGGTGGTAATGTATATTTTGACCGAATGACCGAATTGTATTTTTGGTCATTTATGTAGGACGAATGAACATTGAATGGAGTAAAAGGAGGGATATGATGGCTCCGATTGACAGGAGACAGCAGGTTATTCATGCAGCAGCCCAGTCGTTTGCCATGTTTGGATACAAAGCAACTACGATGGACCAGGTCGCCAAGATTGCGAACGTGGGCAAAGGAACGATCTATACGTTTTTCACCAACAAGGAACAATTGTTTGATCAGATTCTGGTAGAAGTGATTCAGGAAATGAAGAACATCGCACATCGTGAAGTGCATCAGGAAAGTGCATTTTTTGATAATCTCTTTCGGGTGCTGGATGCGTTGTTGGAATTCCGCCGTGATCACGAGCTGCTGGTTAAGTTATCACAGGAATTGAAGGACTTTGGAACACTGCAGGCCAAGGAAGGTTTGGACAAAGTGGAGAAAGTTATTTCCGATTTTCTGGCCCGGGAGCTTGAGAAAGCGAAGGATAATGGAGAGATTCGGGATTGTGATCCGCAAGTGGTCGCTTTTATGATGATTCGCTTGTATATTGCACTCACCTCTGATTGGAACAAACAACATCAACCGCTGAGCAAAGAGGAAATCAAGAATTACTTTCGCCTTTTCTTAATGGAAGGAATTGCTGCTGTAACGTAATCCGAATTTATTCTACTATAAATAAGGGTTATCATACATGTATGGCAGCGAGGCTTGTCGGAAGACAGGTTTGTTTTTTTGCTCTAAATTGACCGTTTGAGGAAAATGGTCACTTCGTGTTTCGGTAATTTTTCTGGAACGCGACATTTTATTTCATTATAGTTATTCCTGCTCATGAAGCAGAGAGATTAAGGGGAGAAAATGACATGAAATCTTTATCCGTGTTTTTCAAGGATGTGGGATCGGCCGTGAGAAACCCGAAGGTGTTGATCCCTGTTATTGCAATTATGTTTATACCGATCCTGTATAGTGGCATCTATCTGGCGGCTTATTGGGATCCGTATGGTCATGTAGATGAGATGCCGGTCGCCGTTGTCAATCTGGATAAAGGCGCAGAGCTGGAGGGAAAATCACTTCATGTAGGTAATGATCTGGTGGATGAGCTGAAGAAAAATGCAGATTTTAAATGGGACTTTGTCAGTGCGAGCCAAGCCAAAGAAGGCATGAGTAATGACAAATATTATATGCAAATCACGATTCCGGAGAACTTCTCATCCCAAGCAACAACATTGCTCGATGACAAGCCAGCACCGGCTGACCTGATCTATGAACCGAATGGCAATTATAGCTTTGTAGGGGCACAGATCGGTAAAACCGCGATTAAGGATCTGAAAGCGAAAGTGTCAGCCAAAGTAACGGAATCCTATGCAGAGACTTTGCTCGACAAGTTCTCCGAAGTATCTGATGGCTTGGCGGAGGCAGGTGATGGAGCTGGTGAACTGAACACCGGTGCAGGCAAACTGGATGATGGTGCAGTTAAGCTCAAGGATAACTTGGCGAAGCTTGCATCCGGGACGCTTGAACTTCAGGAAGGACTTTCTCCATTAAGTGATGGGGTTAACGCGTTGCACACGGGCGCGACCAAGCTTGAAAGTGGAACAACGAATCTTGTATCGGGTCTGCAACAGCTTCAGGCAGCCGCTTCGAGCCAGCTTCAGAGCGGAGCAGATCAGTTGAAGGATGGCAGTGCCAAGTTGGAAACGGGCCTTCAATCTTCACTGGATGGTACAAGTAAGTTGCAGGCTGGCCTGGCATCGTCAGAACAGGGCAGTGCGAAGCTGTCTGATGGTCTGCAAAGTGCCGTTCAGGGCAGCGGTACACTGGCAACAGGCCTGCAATCGGCTGTGGATGGCAGTGGGAAGGTTGCGGATGGAGCACAGAGCGTAGCCGCCGGATTGAAGCAGCTTGCTGCATCGAACCCGGAACTCGCCGAAAATGCGGATGTACAGAAACTGCTTGCGGCGAGTGAAGCGGTTGCTGATGGAAGTGCGCAACTGCATGAGAGCGAGCAGAAGCTTGCACAGGGTGCAGATCAGCTGCATCAGGGCAACCAGCAGTTGGCCGCGGGTGCATCCGAGCTCCATGGTGGTCAGAAGCAACTACTTGCTGGTGCAGACCAGCTGGTAGATGGACAGAAGCAATTGCTGGCTGGAGCCGGACAGCTTAGTCAAGGGGGAGAGAAACTCTCCGATGGTCTGAAGCAGTTCAGCGGCAAATTGGGTGATGCTGCAAGTGGCGGTACATTGTTGGCGAATGGTGCCAAGCAGCTGGGCTCAGGTACAACAGCTTTGCAAACGGGTGTGGGCAAACTCAGTGGTGGCGTTAGTTCACTAACCGATGGTTCCAAGCAACTGGGTGATGGCGCAGGCAAACTGGCTGACGGTCTTACTGAGCTAAAAGATGGCTCAAGTGAACTGGCAACCAAGCTGAATGATGCCGCGCAGAAAACATCCGAAGTGAAGAAAACGGATGATGTGGTGAACATGTTCGCTGAACCGGTGAACTCCTCGGAGAACACAGCAGAGAACGTGAGCAATTATGGTACAGGATTGACACCGTTCTTCCTGTCGATCGGTCTGTTTGTGGGATCATTGATTTCGACGATTGTATTAAAAATGCGGGAAACGTCCGTACCTGGTGCAACAGGCTGGAATCGTTTTGTCAGCCGGACACTGGTATTTGGCTCCGTGAGTATCTTCCAATCGGTTATCGTGGCAAGCTTCATGTTATATGGTCTTGGACTGGAGACGCACAGTGTAGGGCTGTTCTATCTGTTTACCATTATTACAGGGCTGACCTTCATGTTGATCGTTCAGGCGCTTGTAACCTGGCTGGATCTGCCTGGACGTTATGTTGTCATTCTGCTGCTGGTCTTCCAACTTGCGGCTAGTGCAGGTACATTCCCGGTAGAACTGATTCCATCGTGGCTTCAGGCATTTAGCCCTTGGTTGCCAATGACACACAGCATTATGGGCTTCAAAGCTGTTGTATCGAGTGGTAATCTGGATGTGATGTGGCATCAGGCAGGAATTCTTAGTATCTATGCAGGTGTATCTATTCTGCTGACGCTTGCTTACTTCCTTTGGAATGGCAGACGTCCGAAAAAAGAAATCGAACAGGCAGATTCCGGTCAAGTTGTGACGGCATAAGTCGAACCTGATCTTCAGCAGGGGCATATTTTTGAATAAAAACTTTATTTTCTTGTAGTGAAATTATGCAATATAGTAGTCAAATAGTGCAAATAGCCTGTGACCCCAAAAAGGGGTTACAGGCTATTTTGTATACAAATGCATAAAGAAGTAAAGATTCGCTGGCTTCCACAGTGGAAATTTGGTTGAATTATAGATAAACGCAGGCGGTACATGGAACGATTTTCTTCTGTCAGCAATTTAATTCAGTTGTACTCTGGCTTAAAAAGTGTATAATTATTCGAAAAAGAGATGAATTTAAACGTCACTACTGTAAAGCTGTACTGCAAAACATTTCTTATCAGAGGTATTAAAAAGTTTAAATTGCGCTGATGTTAGGTCGGTGTTAAAATAATAGAACTATATCAAAAAAACGTCGCTCCATTTCAGTAGCCGTGCCAGCGGCTGCGTGTTGATTTATACATGATGCTGTTTCCCGGATCGTCCGGATCAGCCCATCTCATTCAATGGCTTCTGCCCAATAGCAGGCTTATTTTTGACAGTCTCATGCTGTCACCTCTTCTATCTAGCAGGCTCTATCGCAAGCGAAAGGCCAGCTCCTCCCGTTTCATTGTTGCCTGTTGCCTATGTTCTTGATCTTTCCGAAATACTTCATTATAGAAAGGTTGCGTTCCATGAGACACATCGGATTACCTCCAAAACAGGGTCTATATGACCCGCAGTTCGAAAAAGACGCATGCGGAATGGGTTTTGTTGCCAACATCAAAGGAGTACCTTCACACGATATCGTTAGTCAGGCACTAACCATGCTCAGTAACATGGAGCACCGTGGAGGACAGGGAAGTGAGCCGAATTCCGGTGACGGAGCAGGTATCCTGATTCAGATTCCACATCGTTATTTTGCACAGGAAGCAGACCGTCTTGGTTTTGCATTACCTGAACAGGGATTCTATGGGGTGGGAATGTTGTTCATGTCCCAAGACCCTGCCATCCGTAGTGCGCACGAAGAGAGCCTCAAGAAGATTATTGAAGAAGAAGGACAGACGTTCCTGGGTTTCCGGGATGTGCCTACTTTTGATGAAATGCTTGGCCGTTCTGCACTTGCAGCGAAACCTTATGTACGTCAGGTGTTCATTGGAAGATCCGCAGATGTGAAGGATGAGCTTGGATTCGAACGTAAACTGTATGTTATTCGCAGACGCGCTGAGTTGGCTATTCGATATTCGGCAGATGAAGCAGAAGGTGGTTCATTCTACCTGCCAAGCTTGTCTTGTCGCAAAATTGTTTATAAAGGCATGCTCACAACGGAACAGGTGGGAGAATTCTATCTGGATCTACAGCAAGATCTCGTGGAATCTGCGATTGCACTCGTGCATTCCCGTTTCAGTACGAACACCTTCCCGAGCTGGGAACGTGCCCACCCGTATCGCTTCATGATCCACAACGGTGAGATCAATACGATGCGTGGTAACGTGAACTGGATGCATGCACGGCAGTCCTTGTTCGAGAGCGAACTGTTCGGTGACGACATCGCCAAAGTGAAACCGGTCATTAACCCGGATGGTTCCGATACAGCGATGTTCGATAACACACTGGAGTTCCTGTATCTTAGTGGTCGTTCACTGCCACACGTGGCGATGATGATGGTTCCTGAACCTTGGAGCACAGATGAGGGCATGGACCCTGCCAAAAAGGCATTTTATGAATATCACAGCACAATGATGGAGCCTTGGGATGGACCAGCAGCAATGGCCTTCACAGATGGTTTGCAGATTGGTGCCACACTTGACCGTAACGGTTTGCGTCCAGCTCGTTATTATGTAACCAAGGATGACCGCATTATCCTGTCCTCAGAAGTTGGAGTGCTTGATATTGCGCCTGAAGAGATCCTGTACAAAGATCGTCTGCGTCCAGGTCGGATGTTGCTTGTGGATACACAAGAAGGCCGCATCATCTCAGATGAAGAAGTAAAAGCGATCATTGCAGCCGAGAATCCGTATCAGGATTGGCTTGATGAGCATTTGATGGATCTGAGCGAGCTGCCGGAAGCACCGGAACTTCCTGATCCAAAACATGATAACGTGACCCAGCTTCAGCTGGCATATGGATATACATTTGAAGAGCTTCGCAAAATCCTGGAGCCAATGGCGACAACAGGTATGGAAGCTACCGGTTCGATGGGCTATGATGCACCACTGGCTGTGCTATCGGATCGTCCGCAGCGTCTGTACAACTACTTTAAACAGATGTTCGCCCAGGTAACCAACCCGCCAATCGATGCAATCCGTGAAGAGATTGTAACGTCTACGGCAACAACCATTGGTCCTGAGCGCAACTTATTGAACCCTGAACCGGAGAGCTGTCGCCAGATCCGTCTGGATACACCGGTATTGTCCAATGAAGACTTTGCGAAGATTCGCCATGTGCGTCGCCCAGGCTTCCGCTCCATGACGATTCCGATTTTCTTCACCGCTGCGGAAGGAGCAGAAGGACTGCGCAAAGCAATGGATCTGCTCTTCGAAGCTGCGGACCGGGTCATCGACAAAGGTCATAACATTCTGATCCTGTCTGACCGCGGTGTGGACGCAGAGAATGCGGCCATTCCTGCATTGCTTGCTGTAGCAGGTCTGCATCACCATCTGATTCGTCAGGGAACCAGAACAAAAGTCAGCATTTTGCTTGAATCAGCAGAGCCGCGTGATATTCACCACTACGCATTACTGCTGGGTTACGGTGTGAGTGCTGTGAACCCTTATCTGGCCTTTGAAACGCTGGATGACATGATTCAGCAAGGATTGCTTCGTGGCATTTCGCATGAGAAAGCAGTGAAAAACTACATTAAAGCAGCTACCAAAGGCGTTACGAAAGTGTTGTCCAAAATGGGGATTTCTACGATTCAATCGTATCGTGGCGCTCAAATCTTTGAAGCGGTGGGTCTGAAATCAGACTTCGTTGACCGTTACTTTACCTGGACACCTTCCCGGATCGGTGGAATTGGGTTGGAAGAAGTGGCAGCCGAAGCGCTGACACATCACAACCGTGCCTTTACGGATAAAGACGGTAACGATAAAGTATTGGATTCCGGTGGCGATTATCAATGGCGTAACGACGGAGAAGAGCATCTGTTCAATCCGCAAACCATTCATACGTTGCAACACGCAGTTCGTACCGGAGATTACAAGCTGTATAAAAAATATTCCAAACTTGTGCAAGGTGAGAATGATCAGCTGTTGACCATTCGCTCCATGCTGAAACTGAAACCGGTTGGAGCTTCCATTCCACTTGAAGAAGTTGAATCCGTAGAAGATATCATGCGTCGTTTCAAAACGGGTGCAATGTCCTTCGGTTCAATTAGTAAAGAGGCGCATGAAGATCTTGCCATTGCAATGAACCGTGTTGGAGGTAAGTCCAATACCGGTGAAGGTGGAGAAGATCCGGCTCGCTTCATTAAAGATAGCAACGGGGATTCCCGTCGCAGTGCTATTAAACAGGTCGCATCAGGACGTTTCGGTGTTACTTCCAACTACTTGGTTAATGCCGACGAAATTCAGATCAAAATGGCACAGGGAGCAAAACCGGGTGAAGGCGGACAACTGCCAGGACGCAAAGTGTATCCTTGGGTTGCTGAAGTCCGTGGTTCAACACCGGGTGTAGGTCTGATCTCGCCACCGCCGCATCACGATATCTACTCGATCGAGGATCTGGCAGAGCTGATCTATGACTTGAAAAATGCCAATCCGCGTGCTGAGATCAACGTTAAGCTCGTATCGGAAGTGGGCGTGGGTACCATTGCGGCAGGTGTAGCCAAAGGGCGTGCCGATATTATCCTCGTCAGCGGTTATGACGGTGGTACAGGTGCATCTCCGCAAGGTTCGATCCGACATGCGGGTATGCCGTGGGAACTGGGTCTTGCAGAGACACATCAAACGTTGATGCTGAACAATCTGCGTGATCGCGTCGTACTCGAAACAGATGGCAAAATGCTTAACGGCCGTGACTTGGCGATTGCAGCTTTGCTTGGAGCTGAAGAGTATGGTTTCTCTACCGCACCACTCGTTGCACTTGGCTGTATCATGATGCGTGTCTGTCAGATGGATACCTGTCCGGTGGGTGTAGCAACACAGAATCCGGAGTTGCGTAAAAATTATATGGGTGATCCGGCTCATGTGGTTAACTTCATGCGATTTGTTGCTGAAGATGTGCGTGAGATCATGGCTGATCTTGGTTTCCGTACCATTCAGGAGATGGTCGGACGTACAGATTGCCTCGAAACGGTAGAAGCCGTAGATCACTGGAAGAAAAAAGGTGTGGATCTGTCTGTATTGCTGCACGTGCCTGAAATGCCGGAAGGCTCTGCGCGTTACCGTACACAGCATCAGAACCACCAATTGGAAGAAACGCTGGATATGCAGCAATTGTTGCCACTGGCACAGTCTGCTATTGAATCCGGTCAACCGGTTGAAGCGGTGCTTCCAATTACGAACGTTAACCGTGCCGTAGGTACCATTCTGGGTAGTGAGATCACACGTAAATATGGACTCGCAGGATTGCCTGAAGATACGGTTAAGTTCAAATTTGTCGGCTCTGCCGGACAAAGCTTTGGGGCCTTTGTACCCAAAGGCATGACCTTGACCGTTGAAGGGGATTCCAATGACTACGTAGGTAAGGGATTGTCCGGAGGTAAACTGATCGTGATGCCTTCTCCGAAAGCAACGTTTGAGGCTGAAGATAACATCATTATCGGTAACACGGCCCTCTACGGTGCAACAAGCGGTGAAGCGTATATCCGTGGTATTGCGGGTGAGCGATTTGCTGTACGTAACTCCGGTGCCAAAGTAGTCGTTGAAGGGGTAGGCGACCATGGTTGTGAGTATATGACAGGTGGACGTGTCGTTGTACTCGGCGATACAGGTCGTAACTTTGCAGCAGGGATGTCCGGAGGTATTGCCTATGTGTATGATCCGGAAGGCACATTCTTGCAACGTTGTAATCTGGAAATGGTTCTTTTGGAGCGTATCGAAGATGTTGCCGAAAGTGCAGATCTGCGAGGCATGATTCAACGTCATGTTGCCAATACAGGAAGTGCTGTCGGTCAGCGCGTTCTGGATAACTGGCAAGATGCGGTGAACCAGTTCGTTCGGGTTATTCCGAAGGACTTCAAGCGTATGACGGAGCAGATTGAACGGGTTCAGGCGACGGGCTTGACTGGAGAAGCAGCACTGCTTGCAGCGTTTGAAGCAAATATGCGTGAACTTGCACGTGCTGGGGGTTAACTCCTTGTTCAAAGGTGAACGTGCATGAACAGGTTGTATTAAGAATAATAGGAGCTATATGGTTGCCATTTTGGCACCATATAGCTCCTATTTGGCTTTCGACAAAATTAGAACCCCTTCAAAAAACGTTATCGTCATGAGACGACAACATCACGGAACGTTCTCAAGTATAATAAGGCTAGTTTTGGAGGGCAGGGAAAGTATATAGATAAGAGAGGTTAGCGGAATGAATATGAAGCATCCAAACAGGGACGATCGTAGGCCGACAGGGAAACAAGTCGAAGCAACCCAGATGGACATCATGAAAGTTTTACTGCAATGCGGAATCGACCCGGAGCGTTGGAACCATTTCATATCCTCCGTCAACAACAAGCGTCCTTGACACAATAGATAACCATGGAATGGAGGGAATTAGGACACAAAAAAAAGCCCAGAAGCCAGAGATAGCATCTCTTGGGAACTGGGTCCTCTTTTCGGGTTTAGTCCATGCTGCGTTCCATGCGGACAAACGCAATAAAACGACGTGCCTCTTCTTCCGTTAAGGACTTCCCATCAATCATCAGATCGAAGCGTTCTAACACTTCTTTGTCCGATAACTCCAAGGTATCAACGAATTCACGTACGTCCTCATCCATCACGACATCGCTTTGCTTCGTACGTCCTATAAGATAATCAATAGACACATCAAAGATGTCAGCAAGTCTCGTTAACACTTCGAAGTCCGGTTTACGTCGGTTCTTCTCGTAGTGGGAGAGAGCAGCTCTGGTAATATGAATGGAGCTCGCAAGTTCTTCTTGAGTAAGTCCCCGCTGTTCCCGTAATTCAGCAATGCGATTTCCGTAGCTCATAAGCTATTTCCCCCTGAACGACATCAAATATATATAGAAACAATCCTGAGCCAAGTTTTTGATCAGGGCAGCTTTCCTGCAAAAGAGTAACTCCTCATAAGTTTCCTTTAACCCATTTCCATTTGTAAATAGGTCTGTCTAAGGACATCTCAAATTGTCGTAAATCAAAAGAACCATGTCCAAATACCGCTTGACATGATACGTTTTGTATCGTAAATTGGACGTATGGAGTTACAAAATGTATCATTTGGGATATTTTAAGTATCTCCTTGTTGCCTGGACCATATACCTGTGAGAAGGAAGTAGAGGCAGTCCATGTAGGCTAATCCATTCTAAAGGAATGAAACCATGCAATCAATAATTCAGGAATGGGCTGATATGAAATTAAATGTCCATATGTACATTCAGGAGTTTCATAAGAAAATGGTAGACCACAAAAGACGCCCTGTTCTGTTACTTGGAATGGACACTCAAGCAGTCACCTTCCTGAGCGACCTGAACTTGCCAGTATCATCAGAAATGCTCATAGGTTTGGATGTTGAAGATCATCATGTATGTGTAAGACTTCACGCAAGGTTGCAATGGAAACAGCCCTTCGGAGAGCTCACAATGTATCATTCAAATTTGCATATTCAGCACGAACAGAAACTATATATAACTGGACAGTTAAACACAATGCTTACTGAAGTTCAGTTTCCCACGGTTTCCCGTTCTCAGTATGAAAAGGCAACAGAGCAGAAGGATCTGCAGAAAACCTATCATTACATTGATTTCACCATATAATTCCAAGTCGATTCTTAACAAATTCTGAACAAAACATGTACTTAACGCCATTTTACTATATTTCATAGCGTTATGCATTAGTTCTTTAACACCAAAAGCATTTGCGCAATGAATAAAGGGGCGAGGGGGCTCATACTATTTCAGGAAGTTTGGATATGGTTGAAATGCACTGCCACATATTGTCCGGTCTGGATGATGGTCCTGTTCGAATGGAGCAGTCCGTTGCGATGGCTGAGAAGGCGGCAGCCTCTGGAATCACCTCCATTATTGCTACTCCGCATCACCTGAACGGGCAATACAACAATGAACCGATGGTGGTTAATCAGGCCGTGAACCTGCTACATGCAGAACTTCACAAACGTAACATTCGCCTGGAGATCCGTCCCGGACAGGAGATCAGGGTGCATGACAACCTGATTGGAGACTTATATGCAGGAAAGTGCTGCACACTCGCCGGAAGTCGTTACATGTTGCTGGAACTGCCCTTTGGTCATATTCCCTCACAGTTCCCCAGGATACTGCATGAATTACGAATAGCGGGAATTACCCCTATCATTGCTCATCCGGAACGCAATCGTATCATTTTGAAGAAGCCAAAGTTGTTGGCGGATTATTTGAGTCAAGGCGGGCTATGTCAGCTTACGGCTCAATCTTTCACTGGGCTTTTCGGACGGAAAGTTCGGCAGTGGTGTTTTCATTTTTGTAAAGAAAACGGGTTTCATTTCATTTCATCAGATGCACATGATACGTGCAAAAGGACATTTGCCATAAGTGAAGGGGAGCGGGTGATTGAGCGTCGTTTTGGATCTGAGGCCGTTAAGAGGCTTGCAGAGAATGCGTCACACATCCTATCGAATTCGTGTCTTGTCACAGAACGCTGGAAACCTCGCAAATGGCTACTGTCCATCTGGTAGTTACATAGGATAGATCACAACGTATAGGAGGAATGAAAGTGGAACTGAAAGGATATTTTCGACTCTTACAAAAGAAACTGTGGTTGATTGTTGCAATTGCTCTGGTAGCGGGTGTGGGTGCAGGGGTCAAAAGTATTTTCTTCACCCAACCGATCTATGAGGCGAGTTCCAAGCTTATCGTGAACCAGACCTCCAATGTTCAAGGCCAGGCGATGATGGACTTCAGCATGATTCAAACCAATATCAAACTCATTAACTCCTACAGAGAAATTATTAAATCTTCAGCCATTATGGATAAAGTGGCTTCCACGTATCCAGACCTTGGCTTAACCTCAGCACAGCTCATGAATAGCACCTCCGTCTCTACAGCCAGCGAATCCCAAGTGATGAGCATAACTGTACAGGGGACTTCCTACGAAAAAGCCGCAAAAACGGTCAATGCCATCTCCAACGTGTTCCAATCTCAAATCCCCCTAATCATGAAAATCGATAATGTCGCTATCCTCAGCGAAGCCAAAGTGGATAGTAACGCATCTCCAATTAATATGAAAACCACATTAAGCATCATTGTCAGTCTGTTCGCAGGTCTTGTGCTCGCGATTGCACTTGTATTCCTGATGGATTATCTGGATGACACATTCAAATCCGAGACTGAACTTGAAAAAGAACTGGGCCTGCCTGTGCTTACGGTGATATCCAAGATGAAAAAAGATGATCTGAAAAATACGAAAAATTACGTATCTCAACAGAAAGTGGGGGATGGCAAATATGTCACGGCTAACCAATGATAATAACAGTCTGGTGACCTATTTTAACTCCAAATCTCAAATCTCGGAGGGGTACCGTAAATTGCGGACCAATATTCAGTTCTCCTCAATCGACAGTCATATCAAAAAAATCATGGTGGCTTCGGCCGAAGCCGGTGAAGGCAAGACCACCACCATTAGCAACCTGGCGGTAACCTATGCTCAGGAAGGCAAAAAGGTTCTGTTAATCGATGCCGATCTGCGTAACCCTTCTTTGCACCAGGTGTTTTCCGTACCCAATCACATCGGCCTTAGCAGTGTGCTGTCCAATCAGTACAGTGTGGAAGAAGTGCTCAGAGAGAGTTATATCGATAATCTCCAATTGTTCACTTCTGGCCCAATTCCGCCAAACCCTTCCGAGATGATCGGTTCCAACCGGATGAAGAGGCTGATGGAGAAGTTAGAGGATCAATATGATGTCATCATGTTTGACACACCACCGGTGCTCGCAGTAACGGATGCGCTCATTGTGAGTTCGCTGTGTGATGGTGTGCTGCTGGTCGTGAACTCAGGCAAGGTCAAGAAGGAATTGGTGAAGAAGACCAAGGCTGCTCTGGAGCATGTGAATGCACGAATCCTGGGCGCAATCCTGAACAATATCAAAAACGTTGCAGTTCCGGTGGGTTACGGAGAGAAATAAAGTTCTGTCCGTTGCTCCAGGTAAACAGGTAATGTCTACTGCACCTTTATCACTGTAGGCACTCGGTCATGCTGTGGGTTCAGTGAACCTTAGACGTTAATCGTCGAAGGTATGACGTGAGGACGGGTTAGATGCCCTGGTTCAACTTTTAAACTATAAAAAGAGGATAGGGTGGTATTTATGAAAAAAGTGAGAAAAGCAATCATTCCTGCAGCTGGACTGGGTACACGTTTTTTGCCAGCCACGAAAGCGATGCCCAAAGAAATGCTCCCTATTGTGGACAAACCAACTATACAGTATATCGTTGAGGAAGCCATTGCCTCTGGAATTGAAGACATTATCATCGTAACAGGTAAAGGGAAGCGCGCGATTGAAGATCATTTCGACAACGCTTTTGAACTGGAACATAACTTGCTGGAAAAAGGGAAGCTGGGCCTGCTTGAAGAGGTTCGCAAATCCTCTAACGTGGATATCCACTACATAAGACAAAAAGAGGCCAAAGGACTTGGTCATGCTGTCTGGTGTGCACGTAACTTTATCGGTGACGAACCTTTTGCCGTGTTGCTCGGAGATGATATCGTCGTATCGGAAGTGCCGTGCACCAAACAATTGATTGATCAATATGATCAGGTTCAACATTCCATTGTTGGCGTACAAACCGTACTTGCTGAACAAACAGACAGATACGGCATTGTGGACCCGCTTCAATCGGATGGCCGTTTGACAGAGGTTCTCAGGTTCGTAGAGAAACCTGCCCAAGGCACAGCGCCTTCCAACCTGGCGATTATGGGGAGATACGTACTGAGTCCAGAGATTTTCGAACATCTGGAACAACAAGAGATTGGTCAAGGGGGAGAGATTCAATTAACAGATGCGATTCAGCGTTTAAATGAGACACAAGGAGTGTATGCTTACGATTTCGAGGGAGTACGTTATGACGTGGGCGAGAAACTGGGATTCATTTTGACAACCATCGATTTCGCTCTGCAAAAACAGGAACTTAGAATTCCAATGCTGCAAGCACTGCAACATATTTTGGAAAAAGAGTCGGTAGAATATGCAGCCGGGGGGGAGTTTGAATGAGTCCATCTCCCCAAACGAAGGAAGCGGAGATTGTTATGGACCCAAGTCTGGGGTACAATGCATCAACGATGTCAGGACAAAATGCGGATAAAGTGTATCTATTTATGAAAAGAATGCTCGATTTGCTGGGTTCTTTCATAGGTTTGATCATTTTGTGCCCCTTGTTTGCGGTCATCGGAATACTAATCAAAATCGAGGCCCCTCAGGGGTCTGTTTTTTTTCGTCAGGTACGGGTTGGACAGAATGGGAAAGAGTTTCATATGTACAAATTCAGGTCCATGGTTGCGAATGCTGAAGATTTGCTGGAACAACTGATTGATCAGAATGAAGTGAACGGGAATATGTTCAAAATGAAAAACGACCCCCGCATTACCCGCATTGGCAAGTTCATTCGGAAGACCAGTCTGGATGAGCTGCCTCAGTTGTGGAACGTGTTCAGAGGTGAGATGAGTCTCGTAGGACCCAGACCAGCTCTGCCCAGAGAAGTGAAGAACTACACTTCCTATGACAGACAACGCCTGCAGATGATCCCGGGATGTACGGGATTATGGCAAGTCAGCGGTCGAAATAGTGTTGGGTTTGAAGAAATGGTAGAGCTGGATCTGACGTATGCCCGTGAACGCAGCATGATGGTGGATATCAAAATTATCTTCAGAACGTTCAAGGTGCTGGTAGGTTCGAAGGATGCGTTTTGAAACACGATTCTGGCTTTGAGGTGGCATAGCAGATATGCAAAAAACCGGTATACTTGCTGCATTAAATATGAAGTCGTTTAACATCATTTTGTTTTCACTAATAATAGTCTTCGCAGCAATCTATCTTCCGCTAGTTTCAGTTGTTGCACTTATAGCTGTGATTCTGCTGGGCGTTTATATTAAACAGCCCAGCTGGATTTTTATGATTCTTATTGTAAGTTTCTCATTGTCCATTGATAAGATATTTAGCATTCATCTGGCAGGACTGGATTCGCTGTCCTTCTACAAGCTGGCGATTCTGGGTTTTGTCATTTCTCTTTTTTTACGATTTGGTATTCGAAAAGATCTGATATATCCTGCACTCGCAATTGTTTTTTTATTTGTGGAGAGTTATTTTCTATCGGATCTGCCCAGTAAGGTTAATCCGCTGGATCCATTCAAGGCCTTTCTAGGAGTCATTGTTCCTTTTTTGTTGCTGATGCCCCATTTTTCAAGAGAGATCAGTCAACGAATTATACGTGTACTCGCATGGTTGCCACTGTTCAGTCTCGCTGGTGGTTATATTCTGCAACTCGCCGGCATATTGTCCATTACGAACCTGGAGATGTCGGGCGTAACCCGGTTACAGGGAGCTAATATCGCCGCGCATCTGGCCATGTTGTGTTTTATCTCGATCTGCGTCTGTCTGATCCAGATCAAGCAAGGCCATCAGGTTGTACTGTATTACATGCTTACCTTGACACATCTGGTTATTCTGGTCCAGACAGGAACAAGGGGACCACTTATTGCACTCATTCCAATTATTCTGGTCTATCTTTTTGATCAACTGAAAGCCTTCATCAAAGGCAGAGTCAGTGCCATTATTCCTCTCATTCTATTCGTTGTGGCCGTCGCCTATATGGTGATTGCGCAGTGGGACAACTATGAGATGAGATCAGAGAGCAAAGGCTTGTCGGGAAGGGATGTAGCCTGGAACTATTTCATTGGCAAAGCGAATGAGTATCCGATATTTGGACGTGGGCTCGGCTCAACGCTCGTGGCTAATGATGGAAGTATCTTTTCTGGCTTCGTCGTTCCGCATAATGAATACATTCGTTTTTATTACGATGGCGGGTTAGTTGGAGCCATCCTGTTGTTTCTATCGTTGCTTCTGGTATTCCGTGCCGTATTCTTCCGATTGAGCGGCATGATCCGGTTGTATTTTGCCGGTATGATTATCGGTTTCCTGACCTATTCCTTTTTTGACAATACCCTGTCCACCGTTCATCTGATTGCTCCATTCTGTATCTTCCTGAACGCATTATATGCTACGGGAAAAGGAGTACACTCCAACTCAGGGGCGGAAGCAGAAGTGGATATCCAGGTACAGCGAGCCAAGGACGCATCCTTTTCAAAGGAGATTAGAACATGAAGGTCTGTTTGATCAGTTCTACAGGCGGTCATTTTGATGAATTGACCAAGATTATACCTGCGGTTGAAGAACATGATTATTTCCTGATTACCGAGAAGAACAAAAGCAGAAAAGTAGATTCATCTCAGGGCAAAATATACTTCTTAATGCAGCAAGAGCGTAAGAATGCGATGTTTTTGCTGATTTTTATGGCTAACATTATCAAATCATTCTTTTTATATCTGCGCGAGCGTCCAAAGGTCATCATTACGACAGGGGCAGGGGCCACATATCCATTTTGCCTCATCGGTAAAATCTTCGGTGCCAAGCTGATTTATATCGAAAGTTATGCCAAAATCTATTCCTCCAGCGCAACCGGGAGATTGATGTACAAAATCTCGGATGAGTTCTTTATCCAGTGGGAAACGTTGCAGGATAGCTATCCCAATGCAAAATACAGGGGGGCTTTATTTTGATATTTGCTATTGTTGGAACCCAGCGCTTTCCCTTCAATCGCATGTTCGAGCTTATTGATGAGGCGATTGAGGCTGGAATTATTGAAGAGGAAGTTATTGCCCAGTCGGGATATACGGAGTATCAGCCGCGAAACTTCACTGCAATTCCTTTCCTGACGCAGGAAGAGATGAATGGATACGTGCAGCGCAGCAGATGTATTATCACTCATGCGGGTGTTGGCTCCATCACGAATTGTCTCGAACGCGGCAAGCCGGTGATCGTCATTCCGCGCCGGAAAGAGTGGGGTGAACATGTTGATGATCATCAACTTGAGATTTCTAAGGTTTTTCAGGAGAACGGCTATGTTGCCGTTGCAGAGAGTCAGGCTGAATTACAAAAACTGGTTCCTTGCATAGAGGAGCAGACGTTCCAGCCTTATGTGAGAAAACAGTCTGATCTGATCTCATCCATCAAAAATTACGTGAATAGTCTGTAAGTATTCTGAAGATTAACCATGAAAAAAGGAGTCTATCATGAAACCAAAAGTATTGGTTGTTGGATCATCCTTGAAGGATATGGGTGGAATTGTGAGTGTCATCAAAAACATTGAGGATTCTTCCATCTCTGATATGTATGCCATGCAGCGGGTGGAAACGTATATCACGGGCAGCGTGTTCTCACGGCTGCTTATTTTTATACGGGGATTCATTCAATTCTGGATGAAGCTGTACACGTTCAAGCCGGATATTGTTCATATTCATATGGCGAACAACGGGAGCTTTTATCGGAAGTCACTATTCCTGCTAACCGCAAGAAAATTGTTTCGAAAGTCAGTCATTCTGCATATTCATGCGGCCAGCTTTGATGATTTCTACAATCGATTCGCCCTGCAGCGCAAGTATTGTCACTACATTTTGAATCAAGCCGATAAATTGATTGTCTTATCCCAGACGTGGAAAGAATACTTTGTCACGATTGTTCCGGAGACAGCTATTGAGGTGCTCTATAACGGAGTCTTTGTGAAAGAGCCCTTTGCGAAGGAGCAGAAGGCGGCAGTTAATGCTCTCTTCATGGGAAGACTGGGTGAGCGAAAAGGCGTCTATGATCTGCTTCAGTCTATTCAGCAATTAAAGGCGCTGGGCGTTACAGCTACCTTCAATCTGGCGGGGGATGGCGAAGTCGAAGAGGTCAAAGCGCTTGTACAGCAGTATGGAATCGAAGAGCGTGTCAACGTACTCGGCTGGATTAACGGAGAGCAAAAGGAAAAGCTGATGCGGGAAGCGGATCTGCTGGTCCTGCCTTCTTATCATGAGGGATTACCTATGGCCATACTTGAAGCAATGAATTGTGGCTTGCCCATTATATCGACCAACGTCGGAGGCATTCCCGAAGTGATTACATCCGGTCATAATGGGCTGTTAATCGAGCCGGGAGATGTGCACGGGCTAACATCAGCACTGGAATATCTCATTACGGATGAAGAGATTAGAGCAAGAATGGGTTCATATAACAGAGCGATTATATCGGATAGGTTCGATATGAATCTTCTCGTAGGCAGGCTGTCAGGAATATATGATGCACTTCAAGTGAAGGTATCCTAGTGAACAGGAAAAGGTGATGAAATGAACCCCTTGGTATCTTGCATCATTACGACCCATAACCGGGCCGAGTTATTGAAAAATGCGTTGAGAAGTGTACGAGAGCAAACACATCCGTATCTGGAGATTTTCATTGTGGATGATGGATCAGAAGACCAGACGCCAGAGATCTGTCAGGCTTGGGCCCGGGATGATTCACGGATTCGGTACATTCGGGTTCCATATCCCAAAGGAGCCAATCATGCACGGAATGTGGGGATATCCCAAGCCAATGGCAAGTACATTGCCTTCCTGGATGATGATGATGAATGGATGGCCGAAAAAATTAAAACCCAGGCGGAAGTGCTGGAGCGTACGCAGGAATCGTTTACCTTTTGCAGCAAGTATCTCGCATACACGAATGAGCAGCATCAGGTGGTCAAACGGAAACTGTCGGTGGAGCCTCGTGATGTTGTACGGTATGAGGATCTGCTTACATTCAACTGGATCGGGGAAACGTCCAAAATCATGGTACTTACCGCGCTTGCCCGTGAAGTTCGATTCGATGAGAATCTGACATCCGCTCAGGACTATGATTTTTATCTGCGCATATTAAAACGAGGCTACATTGCCGTGAATGTGAAAGAACCGCTCGTGGATATCAATATCCATAGCGGGCCGCGCATTTCAACCTCCACAACGGCCAAGTACAAAGGCCAACGCAAAATTATTTTGAAATACTACAACGATATGTCCAAGGAACAGAAACGCCGCCAATTACATCATTATCGAATGCTCGAATGGTCGAGAAATACTCTGCGCAATAACGTTTATTTGAAAAAAGCACTGTCGCTGTATCCCTGGTGGAAAGATTGGGTGCTGCTCAAGCGTAATACCAAAATTATGATGCAAGGTTTTCTGATGAGATTTCATGCAAGGCGCGCAGTTGGAACGTATACAGAGGAACCTGTGCGAATGAAACTAAAGTAAGAGGTGTCTGGATGGAAAATCCGACGGTGTATATGCTGCCTAAGATGATTGAGAACAATAAATTTAATGAGCTGTTATCCGATTCCATTGAGAACAAGGGATGGGAAGTAAAACAGTTTACCAAAAAAGATCTAATCAAACTGAGAAAAAATGATGTGCTGCATTTTCATTGGCCCAGCTTCTATTACAGAGGTTCATCCGTGCTGTCAACCGTGATCAAATCCATTCTATATGTATTGATGATTTGTTTTGCGCGTGTGCGCGGTGTCAAGTTGTTTTGGACGGTGCACAATATCTGGCCTCACAACAGCGGTAAGACGCGCTTCGATTATTGGATGAGAAAAATACTGGTCCGAAACTGCTCCAAGCTGATTGTCATGGGCAAACCCCTGATCTCTGAGATCTGTTCGACGTTCGGGATTGATCCCAGCCGGATCGAGGTTATTCCGCATGGACATTACAAGGGCGTGTATCAGGGAAAAGGCGTGAATATTCGCTCCCGGTTTGGCATCCCGGAGGATAGTTATGTGTACGCGTTCTTCGGTCAGGTGTCACCCTACAAGGGCGTGGATGATTTGCTGGAGGCATTCAAGGAACTGGATTCGGACCAGGCCCATTTGTTGATTGCCGGTAAAAAAGTGAAGGACTACGATCTCGGTGAAGAATTCCTCGAGAGCGGTCATATTCATACCCATTTTCATTTTATTGAAGATGATGAATATTCGGACTATTTTGATGCGGTCGATTCCATCATTCTGCCATACAAGCAAATTGCAACTTCTGGTAGTGCAATTCTGGCTTTGACCTTCTGTAAACCGGTGGTGGCACCACGGATTGGCTTGTTGGAGGAATACCTGCCCGATGATTGTGCGGTACTCTATGAACCTTCCGATCCGGATGGATTGCTTAAAGCGATGAATATGATCCGTTTAAAACAATCGGAGTTTCAGGAAGGCAGTGGTTTTGTCAAAGCGTTAGAGCGGCTGGATTGGCCAGTGATTGCCCAAAGGACACTTACCCTGTACTCCAGTTAGTGCAGATGAGAGGGTGGACCTAATTGAACAATATGGGGATGAAATGATGAAGGTAACCGTCGCGATCTGTACGTATAACCGTGCACATGATGCGGTAGAGGCGATACGAAGTGCAATACAACAGAATTACGCAAGCAGCGACTATGAGATCATACTGATTGATAATAATTCGAAAGATAACACACGGGAAATCGTGCTTCAAACGATCTTGCAGCATGAGACCCATTCGATCCGGTATGTGTTGGAAGAAAAGCAAGGCTTGTCTGTAGCCCGTAACCGGGCCATTCACGAGGCGCGCGGCGAGTATATCCTGTTTCTTGACGATGATGCCTTTGCTTGCAGGGATTGGATTCGCCAGATCGTTAGTGTGTTTGAGATGAGCGAAGATATCGGATGTGTCGGTGGCAAGATTGATCCGATCTGGGAAGTGCCAGAACCGATGTGGATTCCACCCGAGAATAGGTCACTGTTCACCATTCTGGATTTTGCAGATGAAGTCACTGAAATGAAAAGCCCCTATATTCCATTTGGTGCGAATGTGGCTTTTCGGTTATCCGTCTTTGATCAACTGGCTCCCTTCCGTGAAGACCTTGGAAGAGTGGGAAACAATCTTCTCTCCAGTGAAGAGAGTGAGTTAATTGCAAGAATACGGACAAAGTTCAAGGTATATTACACGCCGTATGGGGCAGTACAACATAAAGTAGCCAAAGAGCGAACGACGAAGAACTGGTTTCTGCGCCGAATCTATTGGCAGGGTGTGAGTGATGCCATTCGTGATCAGGATCGTGGTGTTGTGCGTACGGCCAAACATGGCATCAAGCTGGCACAGGGGATAACAACTTCTCTGATCTACATCTATAATGCAGATCGGTTCACACGTCAGCTTGCCAAAGTATGTTACCGAAACGGCATGATTGTTGGGTCGCTTCGTCAAAACAGTAAGGGATGAGGATCGCTATGGCGCAAGTTGCACTTCGCAAAGTATTCAGAGGAAATGGCTTAATGAGTGCCATATTTCAGACAAGTGGAACCAATCTGCTGGTCATGACACTGACGATGCTGTCTTCCATTTTGACGTCACGCATGTTCGGCGTAGAGGGAAAGGGCGCGTTCTCGGCCATCCTGTTCTGGCCTGCGCTCTTAACCGGATTGGTCGGATTCGGACTACCCACGTCTATCATCTATAACATCAAACAGAGTGCAACCGAGAAGAGTGCACAGTATGTTCGATTAAGTTTTCTTTTTCAAGTTCCAGTGTGCATCATCATTGGTGTTGTGGCCTGGTTTGGATTGCCTTTCTGGCTCTCCAGCTTTCCGCCGGAGGTCGTGCAGATCTCCAGATGGTATACGATTGCTACGGTTCCTGTACTTATTGTCATCAATCTCATATCAGCCCTCTCGCAGAGTCGGGAGAAATTTGCTGTATATAATGGCATCCGGTTAATGATCCCCCTGTTTAATGTAGGTGGGCTTTTTGTGTTATGGGGCCTGGGCATGCTGAGCATTCAGCTCGCGGCTGCGATCTATTTTGTAACCAGCTTCTCCGTGGTGGCGTGGGCCATCTATGCCAACCGTAATGAATTGAGACTGAGATGGTTCAAGGATCGGGTGGACCGGAGCTCAGCCAAGAAGCTTTTTGGTTATGGCAGCAGGGTGTATGGCGTTGAATTGTTAGGAACGCTGTATACCCAGTTCGATAAAATCATTATTTTGGCTTTGCTCACCCCGCGTGATTTTGGACTGTATTCTGTCGTATTTGCCTTATCCCGAATCTATAATGCCGTTCAGACGGCGATTAGCAATGTGGTTTTCCCAAAAGTGACCGGATTGCCTCAAGAGCAGATTATTCGAACGGTTGGCAGAGCCTTCCGCATATCGCTCATGGTCATGATGATCATCGTAATTCCTACCATGTTTGTGGGGAACTACCTGATGGGTCTTCTGTTTGGCTCCGAATTCCTGGAAGCGAGCGTCGCATTTTATATTTTGGCTGTGGAATGCATCATTGGTGGTGGTTCATGGATTCTGGCATCCGCATTTAATGCGCTTGGACGACCAGGGCTTGTGATGATCAGACAGCTCATTGCACTCTCGGTGACGGTGGCCTTGTTCTTCGTGTTCACCCCGCTATGGGGGCTCAACGGTATTGCGATTGCTTTATTGATCGGGTCCATTGTACGAATGGTAGTCACTGTGGCCGCGATGAAGATTGTATTCAAGGTGAAGTTCGCCGCCATGTTCTATGACAAGGAAGATCTGCCGTTTCTCTATGAACGGTTAAACAAAAAAAGAAGAAGAGTCACCCAAGGAGGAGATGGAGATGCTGGGCACTAACAATATTCATCCAATGGAAGAGTTGAAGGGACATTTACGTCAGATTTTGAAGGTCATTCCACCCCGTACCGAAATCTATTATTTGGATTACCCGGTGCATAGCAATGGTGGCGACTTGTTGATTATGAAAGGGACTGAGGCTTTCTTCCGGGACAATGATATTCAAGTACGTGCCAGATACAGCATTCTGGATTGCCCTTTGTCTCTCAAGGTACCGGAAGGTATCACAATTGTGTTGCATGGGGGAGGTAATTTTGGTGACCTGTACCCTGCTCATCAGAAATTGAGAGAACGAATGATTGCCCAGCATCCGAATCATCGGATTGTCATTCTGCCTCAGACGATGTTTTACAAAAGTGATATTGAATTGAAAAAAACAGCCCAAGTATTCAATCGTCATAAGGATGTGCACTTTTTTGTCCGGGATACCTTATCTTATGAGATAGCCAGTAAAGAATTTCAACAAACAAATGTTTATCTGTCTCCCGATATGGCGCATCAATTGTGGCCTCTGAAGTCCAAGAGCAAGCCCAATGCAGAGATGTTGTATTTCTTCCGTAAAGACATTGAGAAGACTCAGAATCAGGTGCATTACGAATCCGTCAGTGGACCTAAAGCCACGTTTAAAGACTGGGAGACATTGTACAACCGGGTGGACCGGAAAATCATTCGCATGATTACATCCCGGTTGAAGTCAGGGAAAGGCAGCTCTTTCGCCCGCTGGTTGTGGTACAAATACTCTGATCGGATGGTACATACGGCCATTAAGGAATTCAATAAGTACCAAACCATTACGACATCCCGTCTGCATGGACACATTCTGGCCTGTCTCCTGGATCAACCGAATATCCTGCTGGATAATTCATATGGCAAGAACTCGAATTATTATGCAGCCTGGACCAAGAGCAACCCAGCAGGCAGACTCGAATCCAATCAGACCAGCACATATACCAAGCAGACCGAGACCGGCAAGGGAGCGAGTTCGGTCGTACTGTCAGATGGTGCAGCCCTATGAGAAGTATTCTGTTATCCGGTGGTTCTGGCAAGCGACTCTGGCCGTTATCCAATGATTCCAGATCCAAGCAGTTTCTTAAAGTGCTCCATGGGCCGGGGGGAAGTCCGGAATCCATGGTACAGCGGGTATGGCGACAGTTGAATCATGCCGGACTTGCATCACAGGCGCTGATCGCAACCAGTTTGCCACAGGTCGAGATTCTGACTTCTCAGTTGGGAGATGATGTGAGACTGGTCGTGGAGCCAGAACGGAGAGATACGTTTCCTGCAATTGCGCTGGCAGCCTCCTATCTTTATTCCGTAGAGAGTGTGAGTTTGAATGAGACGATTGCAGTGTTGCCGGTGGATCCTTTTGTTGAAAAAGAATTCTTCGAAGTGCTGGCAACCTTGCCGGAGATACTCGATAAGTCAGGTGCCGATCTGGCCTTAATGGGAGTTGTGCCGACCTATCCGTCAGAGAAGTACGGATACATCATTCCGCAATCCCGATCTTCCAGTGAAAATAACGATGAATACGTCAATGTAGCGAAGTTCCAGGAGAAACCCTGCGAATCCGATGCGGTCCTTATGATGGAGCAGGCCGCCTTATGGAATTGCGGGGTTTTTGCTTTTAAGCTGGGTTATTTGATCAATCTGCTGATTGAGATGGAACTGCCGATCCAGTACGACGAGATGCTGAAGCAATACGGAAGATTGAACAAGATCAGTTTTGATTACCAGGTTGTCGAGAAGGCGAATCAGATTATCGCTATTCCGTATAACGGATTTTGGAAAGATCTAGGCACATGGAACACACTCACGGAAGAGATGGGAACTTCGGTGGTAGGAAAAGGGTGGATTACAGGCGATTCCCTGAACACACATCTGGTCAATGAACTGAACATTCCGGTTGCCATATTGGGCTTGTCGAATGTGGTGGTGGCCGTAAGTCCAGATGGCATTCTGGTCAGTGACAAAGAGGCAAGTCCACGCATCAAGGAAATCTTGAGGAACGAGGATCAACGTCCCATGTATGAGGAGCGTAGGTGGGGTTGCTACCGGGTTCTGGATTACACCAGAAACGAAGCTGGTGGTGAGGTTCTTACCAAACGAATCTGCATCAGTGCCGGGAAAAATCTGAGTTATCAATACCATTTGCTTCGCAATGAGGTGTGGACGGTTATATCGGGAACAGGCGAATTGATTCTGGATGGGCAGAGCCGAATGATCGGGCAGGGAGATACGGTGGTCATTGACCGGAGCATGCTTCATTCCGTCAGAGCCGTTACGGAACTGGAGATCATCGAAGTACAGATCGGAAGCCAGTTGATCGAGGAAGATATCGTTAGAGTGTCTACCGAATGGCAGGACATTGTTCAGACATATGTGAAGCACGCGTAACCAACACATTAGGACATGGGGGAGATTATGGAATGAATATTACGGTGATTGGCACAGGGTATGTGGGTTTGGTATCAGGCGTATGCTTTTCGGAACTGGGAAATAACGTGATCTGTGTCGACAATAATGTGGAAAAAGTGAATTTGTTGACGGATGGTCAGGTTCCGATCTATGAACCGGGTCTCAAGGACATTATGAATGCCAATATGAAAGCGGGTAGGCTGTCCTTCACGACGAACATTCAGGATGCCATCAGTCGTTCGGATATTATTATCATCGCTGTAGGAACACCATCCCTGCCTAATGGCGAAGCGAATCTGAGTTATATTGAGCTTGTTGCACGAGAAATTGGTTCTCATATGGATAATTATAAAATAATAATGACTAAAAGCACTGTTCCTGTCGGAACTAACGATCGTATTCAGGAATGGATCAGCAGTTTGACGAATCATCCATTTGACATGGCATCGGTACCAGAGTTCCTGCGTGAAGGTACCGCTGTGCAGGACACACTGTATCCTGACCGGATAGTCATTGGCACACATAGCGATCGGGCAATTGCCACCTTGAAAGAGCTGCATCAGCCATTAACCGATCAGATTATTGTCACGGATATTCGCTCAGCCGAAATGATTAAATATGCATCCAACGCATTTCTGGCAACCAAGATCTCCTTTATCAATGAAATTTCTAACATCTGTGAAAAAGTAGGCGCAGATGTCAGCCGCGTTGCTGAGGGGATGGGATATGACAGACGAATCGGTGCTTCCTTCCTCAAGGCAGGCATTGGTTACGGAGGGTCCTGTTTCCCTAAGGATACACAAGCTCTGATTCAAATTGCAGGTAATGTGGATTATGACTTCAAACTGTTGAAGTCGGTGGTGGAAGTGAACAAGGATCAACGCTTCAACGTCATTCGCAAACTGGAAGACGCGTTGGGCTCGCTTGAAGGGAAAGAGATTGCGATCTGGGGGCTCGCCTTCAAGCCGGATACGGATGATGTTCGGGATGCTCCGGCAATTGAGATCATTCAGCGTTTGCTTGAGCAAGGAGCAGTCATTCGGGCGTACGACCCCATTGCTACTGAGAACTTCCGCAAAGAGGTGGATTCTTCATCCATTACGTGGGAGGATCGTGCGATGAACGCAGCGGAGGGCGCTGATGCACTCTGTGTTCTGACCGAATGGAAAGAGTTCATGGAGGTTAATCTGACCGATTTGGCAGCACATATGAATCAGCCCATTCTGATTGATGGAAGAAATATTTATGGAGAAGAACAGATTCAAGACACCCCCTTTCAATACTACTCCGTCGGTCGTCCAGGTCTAACCAATATCGATGGAAGAAAAACAGCAGTTATCTGACGGAGGCCATAACATGAGACGCGGGATTAAAATAACAATAGGTGCCATTTCCCTTGTTGCAGTCGTTATGATTGGATATTCTGTGTATCTGTATCTGCATGTTAAATCAGCGGCAGATCAGATGTATGAACCCCGGGAGCCCATCAAGCAGGTATCTATTGTCGACCAGAGGGGCGGGGGAGATTTCCCCGTGGACATGGAGAATGAGGAACCTTTCAATGCTTTGATTCTGGGTGTGGATGAGCGTTCGAATGATCGGGGTCGCTCCGACACCATGATTGTATTGAGTGTTAATCCTGCGAAACAATCGGTACTTATGTTTAACATCCCCCGGGATACCCGAACTAGTATCGTTGGGCATGGTACGGAGGATAAGATCAACCATGCCTATGCCTTTGGGGGCGTTAACATGTCTGTGCAAACGGTGGAACAAATGCTTGACATTCCCATACATTACTACATGAAAGTGAATATGGAGGGCTTTGCACAGGTCATCGACATGGTGGGTGGAGTGGACGTGAATAACCCGTTCGCATTTGACTACGAGGGTTACCGGTTTGAACAGGGGAATATTCATCTGGATGGTGAAGCTGCTTTGGGATTTTCGCGGATGCGTTATGATGATCCAAAGGGAGATCTCGGGCGTAATGACCGCCAGCGGGAGATTATCAAACAAGTGCTGAAGAATACGGTCCAGGTATCCAATGTGTTGCAACTGGAGACGTTGCTGGACGAAGTCAGTGCACATGTGAGAACCGACGTTACCTTTGATGAAATGAAGCAGATGTTCTCCAACTATCGTCCGGTGCTGAATCATATTGAATCTGTAGAGATCAAAGGCACAGGCAAGAAAATAGACGGCGTGTATTACTATATCGTGGAACAGTCAGAGCGAGACAGAATACATCAGATGATTGAAGGCCATTTAAAATGATCAGATAGGGCGGTGAACCAGATGCGTATCTCCAGGCTATTGAAATTATCCCTGATTGTGCTACTAATGTATATGCTCATGATACCCGCAAGTACAAACGTTGTTCAATCAGCCCAAGACTATCAATGGAAAAATATCCCCATTGGTGGAGGGGGGTACGTTACAGGTGTGGTCATTCATCCGACTGAGCCTGATCTGGTTTACGCTCGAACTGATGTGGGGGGAGCCTACCGACTGGATGTAACTTCAGGAGATTGGGTTCCACTGCTTGATCATTTTGGAGATGAGGATAGCAATCTGTATGGTGTGGATGGCATTGCGCTGGATCAGCAAAATCCCAATGTCGTGTATATCGCTGCTGGGAAGTACGGGAATGTGGGGCCAAGCGATATTCTGAAATCTACAGACCGAGGAGAAACCTGGATTCGAACCGGACTTAATCTTCGGAATGAATCGAATGGAAATATCCATCGAGCCATGGGAGAGAGCATCGCTGTGAATCCAACCAATTCCAATTACCTGCACGTTGGTACACGATATGATGGATTGTATACCTCCAGTGACGGGGCAGCCACATGGAGCAAAGTGTGGGATGTACCAAACGGGTTGGCCGGTGAGGGCATACGGAGTGTAGCATATGGATTAAATCCGGTGACGAAACAAGGTCAGGTTGTGTATGCGGGAGTTCGCGGTATTGGTGTCTATAGCAAAGCACCTAGAAGCAATGGGCAGACCACATGGCAGCTTACCGGGAGAAGTCCCGAATATCCTGCGCGTATGACTGTGGCGAAGAACGGAACCTTATATGTCACCACGGATAATCAGGGCGTCTATAAGTTCAATGGTGTGCAGTGGACGAATATCACACCAAGTTCCAGTTACTCTTCTTACTATGGGATCACCATCGATCCCAATAACGATAATCATATCCTGGTAGCCGTTCGTACAGGCGGAGATAATCTGCCCCTGTATCGTTCGGTAAACGGCGGAATTAGTTGGACTGTAGTTAATAAAACGCTGGTATCCAAACCATCATGGTGGACACCCAACATGTTTTTCTCAGCAACATCCAGTATCAAGTTTGATCCAATTCATCCGGGCACCGTATACGCTACAGACTGGTTTGGCGTGTACAAGACGGAAAATATCAATGGTACCAATGGATTGACTGGCAATACGTCGAGTACTTGGGAAGCCATTACCGATGGTCATGAAGAAGTCGTTGCACTCACTGCATCCACACCGCCTCAAGGTGTATCGTTCTTTAGTGGGTTAACGGATCAGGTCGGATTTAGACATGACAATGTAAATAATGTTCCTCTTAATAAAATTCCGCTCGCAGGTATGCGAGAAATTGTGAGTATTGACTATCATGAGGCAAATCCGAATTACATGATATTTCTCGGAAGCAGTGACTGGTATGGTACGACCACACGCTTATTTGTCTCTTCTAATAACGGAGTTACAGTAACTCCGGTAAATGTTCCGGCAGGCTCTACACTGGGGCGAGTGGCCTATTCTGCCATTAATCCAAATGTAATTGTTTATTACCCTCAGACAGGTAATCCGGTCAGAAGCACGAATCGTGGCGCAACGTGGCAAAATATGAATGGTGCCCCTTTTCAGGCCATTGGGGGAAATATGGTCTTCGCCTATAACCATCCACTGGCTGCGGATCGCATCAATGGATATAAATTTTATATGTACGCTGCTGGTTATATGTATCGCTCAACGGATGCAGGTGCGAACTGGTCCAAAGCCAATACGGTTCGTCTTCCTGTTAACACGGATATCAATACGAGCTTCATTAAAGTCGAGGCTGCCCCAGGTGTGGCGAATGCCGTATGGGTAAGTCTGGGAACCGATGGACTATATGCATCGACGAACTCGGGAAATACATTTTCCAAAATCCAGAGCGTGCAGAATTCCAAATTATTTGCCTTTGGAAAAGCTAAGCCAGGAAAATTGGTTCCAGCCGTCTATGTATACGGCACCGTTAATAACGTGCATGGTTTCTTCCGTTCAGATGATATGGGAGTAACCTGGAACAATATAGGTCCAGTAGGTGAAGGAATTGGGCTAGGCAATGAGCCGCAAATTATGGCGGCAGACCGTCAAATCTATGGTCAGGTATATGTAGGTACGAATGGCAGAGGCATGTATGTTGGATCAATAGAATAACGAGAGAGATATGAAAGTGGTGAAGATCAACATGATGGAGGAGGGCTCCGGGCGCGCGAGACAAAAGCATGTACGAAGAACGTACGGGTTTCTCATTGCTCTGCTGTTGATTGTGATCTGGATTCTGGTCATCTGGTCCATGTCAACGCAATCCTCTCAACAGCAAGACATTCAGCCTTGGCTTCATAAATGGTCTCAAAAATTGCACATCGGTTTTACGCTTCCCGATGTGCAATTCACTTACGGGGAGTACGAGTATTCACTGAAACAGAGGCCGTATGATTTTGCAGAGTTCATCTTTCGCAAGAGTGCGCACTTATTTGTCTACGCTGTGCTTGCCATGCTTGTGTATGGCGGGCTTCGATACAGGAGAACATCCCTTTTGACCAGTATCGTGTCTGCTCTGGCTGTAGTGTTCGTCATAGCCTCTATCGATGAGTATATTCAGCAGTTCAGCCCGGACCGGACAAGCTCGATACGTGATGTTGGAGTGGATTTGCTCGGTGGTTGCTGTGGAATTGCCATATATGCAGGACTTCATTCCATTATTCGCAGGATTATAAAGAAAAGGCGTGCTTCCATCTACGATAAGTGATTTCCCAGGAAATGCTGTCTTCAGAACCTGCTTCTACTTGTCTTCCAACCATCATAAGTATGGAGTAGGACAAGGAGGGCGGAGACATGCTGCGAAGAAGGAATAGGAATGCTTTGTTTAAGAAGATCGGTTTCATTGCGATCATTCTAATGTTACTATGGTTAATCGGCAGAACCATTCCATATGTATTTCGTGCAGATACACCGGATGAAGCTGCAGCTGTTGCTGAAGAATTTTACAAATATGAGCAGACGGGTGACTTCGGCAGTTCGTGGGAACTCTTTCATCCGCTGATGAAAGAGCGGTTTCCGAAAAGCGCATATGTACAGAACCGAGCACATATATTCATGCAGCATTTTGGCGTGGAGACCTTTGAACTGGAGATGGAAAAGCCGGAGCGCGAATTCGATGTAACCGTGATCGATGGCGTTAAGCCATTTTCTGAAGCCTACAGAATCCGTGTCACCCAGAAGTACTCCGGTACCTTCGGCCAATTCGATATTGTGCAGACCTGTTATCTGGTAGAGGACGGTGATGAGTGGACATTACTCTGGTATTATCCAAATCAGAAGAATAAGGATACCTCACATGTCGACAATAGTGACTGATCCGGCATCGTGGGATTGTTGTGAGAGAGACTGGAACTCTGTCATGATGATATTCACCTATACATTGAACCAAATTGTATCATTTACCTCACATGAAGCTCTGTGAATGCGAGACTTTTGTCGCATTTATGGAGCTTTTTTTGTGTTTTCCTCGTTTTTATGGCTGTAAAGCCTTGACAACAGTCCCGGTGTCAAGTAAATTACGAGATAGATACAAAATGTATCAATTTTCAGCGTCTAACGACAAATAACAAGGACTTCTAAGCTCCTTGTGAGGGGAAGGAATATCATTGATCGAAACGGGCCGCTTTTACTGTGTCAGTTGTGGGATGATTGTGTCGGTCGCTAGGAGCTCTGTCGAAATGAAGGAAGAGGGCAATGGAGGCAATCACGTATTTCGCACCGGATTCTACCGGAGTGAAATGCCGCTTGGATGCTGTGAAGCGTGTGTAGTTGAAGCGAAACGTCAGGGGAAATCCCAGTTTGCGGGACAATATACTAAAGATTATGATACACTATGTGCATATGAGAAACGGGCATGATGTATATGTTCGTCCATGAAGGAGGGGATTGAATGCAGCAGGAGCCGGTCGTCCGGATTCAGGGCGTCAGCAAAATCATATCCTCCCGATCATTGGTCAGCGACCTGACTCTGGATATTTCTCCGGGGCAGGTTTTTGGTTTTTTAGGACCTAATGGCGCGGGGAAAACAACGACGATCCGAATGATGGTTGGACTGATGTCCATCAGTAAGGGTGACATTTTAATCTCGGGACACAGTGTGAAGAATGAGTTCGAGCAGGCGGTAGCGCAGGTAGGAGCCATTGTGGAAAATCCGGAGATGTACAAGTTTCTGACCGGGTATCAGAATCTCGTACACTTTGCCCGCATGTCACCTGGAGTTACCAAGGAACGAATTGCGGAAACGATTGAGCGTGTCGGGCTTACCGCCCGTATTCACGATAAAGTCAAAACCTACTCACTGGGCATGCGCCAGCGTCTGGGTGTCGCACAAGCGATATTACATAAACCAAAGTTGCTTGTACTGGATGAGCCAACCAATGGACTGGACCCACAGGGCATACGGGAACTGAGAGACTATTTGCGTGAGCTCACTCAGGCGGAAGGCATTACGGTCTTCGTCTCCAGCCATTTGCTGTCGGAGATGGAACTGATGTGTGATACGGTGGCTATTATCCAGAACGGCAAGTTGATTGATGTAAGAAACCTTCGAGCTGAAACGGGTGCGGATGCATTAATTGAAGTTGCTTTTGAAGTGAATGATGCAGAACGCGCTGTCAACCTGATTCAGGGTGCTACTGCACAGGGCAATGTGCTTGTGGCACGGGTGTCTCGTGAGCAGATTCCAGATATCAATGCCAAGCTGGTTAGCGAAGGGTTTCAGGTATACGGTATTCGTAACGTGACTCATACCCTGGAAGAACAATTCTTGCAAGTCACTGGGGGTGGAGGCATTGGGTAGTTTCGGTAATCTGATATTGAATGAAAATATGAAAATATTCCGTCGTCCACGTACCTGGATCATGTTATCAATTCTGGTGCTGATCTCACTGTTAATGCCCGTGTTATTGCGAGAAGGAATGGGTTCCGCTGGTGTTCCATTCTGGGAAGCGGCTGTAACCACTGTTCAGATTGTATTCTTTCTGAATACGATCTTCTGTGTTGTGATTGCAGCGGAAGCGGTCGCGGGCGAATTTACTTGGGGAACAATCAAACTGCTGCTTATTCGTCCATGGTCACGAAGCAAAATTCTGGCTTCCAAGTACCTCACTGTGATCATCTTCAGCATTTTGAGTACTCTGGTTGTCATTGTCATGGCAACAGGGATGTCCTATCTGCTGTTCTCGCATGATGCTCCTTCGGGGAGTGGCAATGCACTAACCTTATGGGGATATTTGTACGTTGATCTGTTCATTACACTTGCGATTGCCTTCATGGTGTCGTCCGTATTCCGTTCAGGCGCACTTGCAATTGGCTTATCCCTGTTCATTATGTTCTCACAGAGTATCTTCTCACTCATATTTAATCCGGCCCGTTATGAGTGGGCCAAGTATGTTCTATTCAACAATATGGACCTTAGCAAATACATGAGCTCGGGAGCGGATTTTGCGCTCATGGGTGGTCCGAGTGCAGGAATGACACTTGGTTTCTCCATTGCAGTCCTGGCAGTGTATTATGTTATTTTCATGGTGATTTCCTGGGTTGTATTCAGCAAAAGAGATGTGGCAGGCTAACGCCTGCTTCTTTTTTTTGCTCCAATGCTGTCTCGGTAAGAAAACAGTGTATAATCAGCATCGCCTGTGGCATGACTGTCATTTAAGGGTAATTAGTACCATAAGTAAATGACTAGATATACATATGAACGCCGCAGTCACTTTGGCCGAGCAGCGCATGGAGGGATCACGTTCCTTGATTAACAACAAGTTCTACCGCATATGTACAGCAATTATTTTGTTGCTGCTCATTGTGTACCTTGGGGATAAAGTAAACTTTATATTCAGCCCCCTGACCTCACTGATTCATATCATCATCATTCCGCTGCTGATTGCCGGGTTCTTCTATTATCTGCTGAGACCGCTCGTCGATTATATGGAAAGGCACAAAATTAAGCGTGCATTGTCAGTTCTGATCATTTATGTCGTGACTGCATTGATGATTGCAGGTTTTAGTGTCCTGGTATGGCCTTCACTGAGAGAGCAGCTGCTGAATTTTGTGGAGAATGCTCCAGCATTGGTTACTTCGCTCAGCGAACAGTTGAATGCACTTGAAAAGAGCAATTTTGTATCCAGATACCTGCCTGATGATTCCAATCTATTCTCACGATTATCCGATGTTCTGAGCCAAGGGATCACGCAGGTTACCGATTACGTCTCCGGGTTATTCTCCGTAGTATCGAATCTGGTTATCATTCTGGCGACATTCCCAATCATGCTGTATTACATGCTCAAGGAAGGCAGCAAGTTTGGAACGAATCTGACCTTATTGTTGCCAAGGCATTATCGGAAGGATGGAGAAGAAACCGTCCATGAGATCGATGAAGCACTAAGCAACTATATTGTTGGCAGGGTCATTGTTAATGTTGCTCTGGGCATTCTGATGTACATCGGTTTTCTTATCTTGGGTCTGCCGTATGCATTGCTGTTGACTGTTGTGTCGATTATTCTGAACTTCATCCCTTATGTGGGTGCATTGCTGGCAGCTATTCCGGTTGTCATTGTCGCGTTTATTGAATCCCCTTCGATGGCGATCTGGTCACTGGTGATTATTGTGATCGCACAGCAAATTCAGGATAACCTGATCTCACCTTACGTTTATGGCAAACAGCTTGATATTCATCCTCTCACTACCGTTATTCTATTGCTCGTGGGTGCCGATCTGGGGAATATCCTGGGCATGATTATCGTTATTCCGCTGTATATGATTCTGAAAATTATCGTTCGCAAAATCCATTATCGGATTGTCGAAGATAAGACTGAACTTTGAAGAGCATTCTAAATATCCCGCTGTCATAGGATAACACTAAGGTTATTTTGAATCACATAGAATAAGCTCAATAGGATAAGCCGCATATCAATGGTGATGGGTCAGGTAAGTTGGCACTCACGATGGATATGCGGCTTTATTTTTTTATTTTCATTTTTATTGCTCACTTATGTTATAGCTGTTATACTTGATATATAACAGATAACAAAAAAGAAGGTGAACCCTTGATTATTCAACTGGATATGCAATCTGAACTTCCCATATATTCGCAACTCGTTTATCAAATTATTGAAGGCATTGCCAGTGGCGAGTTACAGCTAGGTGAGGCGTTACCTTCGGTTCGGAATTTGGCCGCAGATATTGGTGTTAACCTTCATACAGTCAACAAGGCTTATACAATACTCAAGCAAGACGGGTACATTCTGGTTCATAGACAAAAGGGCGTTGTGGTAAACCCTGATGGAATGCCTAATTTAACGGATGATTTTTTGAAAAAGCAGCAAAGAGAATTAAGACCGATTATTGCCGAAGCAATATGTCGCGGAATGACCAAAGAGGAACTGTCTGCGGTATTAGACCAAATGTATGATGATGTAAAGATGGGTCACAACAAAGAATAAAGAATCAAGGGAGTGTGTTATGTATGCAACTATTTAGTATATTGCCTATCATTTTAATCTTTGCTCCATTAGCCTTACTTTTATCCTTTGCACCTTATGTAACAAGGGAAACCATCAGCTTTGGGGTTACGGTAAGTCAATATAATTACTACACACCAGTCTTACGTAAGCTCCGGAGAACGTTTGCCACAGTAAGTCTGATCGGAAACGGGCTGATTGTTCTTGCCTGTCTGTATGTACTCCGATCTGCCAATGAAGAGTCTACCGCAATGATCACCGGTGTTTGCACCATGATATTCATTGTGTACTGGTCCGCACTACACATAGTATTTCATTTCAAGATGAAAAAGATAAAAGAAACACTTACAACTGTAGAAGCACCTCAAAGGGTTAAAATCGACACTACCTTCCGCCAAAATAAACTCACCTATTCCAACTATTGGTTTCTCGTTCACATAGCTATTATTGTAGCCATTGCGTTCATTACAATCTTGAATTATAACGCACTGCCTAACGTCATTCCGATGAAATATGATCTTCAGGGCAATGTCACTTCCAGTGTGCCCAAAACCTATCTTTCGGTACTGGCTATTAACCTTGTACAGCTAGGTATCATTGCACTGATGATGTTGGTGAACTGGAGTATTAAAACAAGCAAACAACAGCTTGCTCCATCTAATCCTGCCCAATTTGCTGCTGATCATATCCGATTCCGCCGTAAGTGGTCTCTATTTACGATCATAACAGGCTTGCTTCTTACCATCTTATTTGCCTTCATTCAGATAAATATGTTCGTTCCTAATCAGGTCTTGTTAACAGCGATTAGTCTGATCACCTCAGTGGGGATCTTATTAGGTGCTATTTTGTTGTCTCTCACAGGCAGACAAGGCGGTGGGAAAATTAGGAATCATCAGGAAGATCGCGAACGGTCCAAGGAGCAGCCTGTGAATGACGATGATTATTGGAAGCTTGGCTTTATTTACTTCAATGCCAATGATCCTTCTTTTACCGTAGAAAAACGTTATGGCATAGGCTGGACGATTAACTTTGCTCGTCCACTATCTTGGGTCCTAGTGTTACTCATTATTGCTATTGTTGTTTTAAGCAGAGTTCTGAGCCAATAAAGGCTCATAGACTATGCATATTATAAAAATGATTTGGAGGAAACATGACCATGACCAATTGGAAAAAGCTACTCCTGTCTCTTAGTTTCGTATGTCTCATCTTGCCAGTGACATCGATCTCAGCAGCTGCTGAAGAACACGCTGGGAATGAAAATCTGGTTCCTATTCGTGAGATTGCAGAACAGAATGGTGCAGAGGTATCTTGGCAACAAAAAACAGGACAGATCACGATACGCAAAAATGAACTTATCATTGTAGTTAAGGTAGGGGAGAAACAGGCGATAGTGAATGGGCAAGTCGTACCCATAAGCAATCCTGTTCGGTTAACGAAAGGGGTTACCTTCATGGATGAAGGATTTCTTAATGAGACTCTGAATACATCACCTGAGGATCGGTTCATTTCACTTATAAGTGAGGGCAATGGCAAGGAAGCTGCGAAGTATGTTCATAGCTCTGTGAGTGGAGTGTTGTCTCCTGCGTTGTTGAGCCAGTTATGGACAGCATTAGAAGGACAAAATGGTAAAATCACAAATAAAGCCATAGCTAAACACGTAGAAAATAACACCGTGCATCGCAATGTCACCTACACGTTCAAGACAGAGCTTACTCGTATTAATATTACGGTCAGAATGAATGATAATGGACTTGTGGATGACTTGCATATTGCCGCCGCTACTCCAGATGTGTATCAAAAACCAAGCTATGACGACCCATCTGCGTACATAGAACAAGACATAACGGTGGGTCAGGGCGATTTAGCTTTACCAGGAACATTAACATTGCCCAAAGGAGAGGGACCTTTCCCGGTTGTCATTCTGGTACACGGTTCTGGGCCTAGCAATCGAGACGCTGCCATTGGTGGGGCGAAGCCATTCCGTGATCTTGCGGTAGGTTTAGCTTCACAAGGCGTTGCCGTATTAAGACACGATAAGGTCACGTATGAGCATACCTATAAGGTCGCTTCACAGCCTAAATTCACGTTAAAACAAGAAAGTGTAGATCAGGTAGCCGATGCAGTAGATTTGCTTAAAAAGAATTCAAATATTGATTCTACAGCCATTTTTGTGGCTGGACATAGTCAAGGCGGGTTTGCAGTACCGTTGATTATTGCTGACGATAAGCAGCATGATCTTGCAGGAAGCATTCTGCTTGCTGCGCCAAGTAGCAGCTTTGCGGATGTGCTTATCGAGCAGCAGGACGAATTGGTAGACCGGATGGAGCGGCTAGGTTTAGACACGAAGATCATCAAAGAACAAGCTGCTTTTTATAAAAATGCTGCTGCGATCGTCAAAGATCCTCAATACTCTATAGATCATCTTCCTGAGGCATTTCCACTTCAACCTGCTTATTGGTGGTTTGAGCAGAGAGATTATGTGCCTGCGGAATTGGCTAAAACGCAAAATACTCCTATGCTTGTTATACAAGGCGAAAACGATGTGCAAGTGTCTATGGATCAGTTCCAAACCTGGAAATCGGTTCTTCAAGGTCATTCCAATGTAACGTACAATAGCTATCCAAAGGTAAATCATCTTTTATCCAGATATGATGGACTTTCGATTGGTCAAGAGTACACTGAGCCGTCTAATGTCTCCAAAGCCATTATCGATGATATAGCGAATTGGGTATTAAAATGACATGGAGAAGAGTAACATATTGAGCCTAAAATAATATAAAAGAGGAGCACTTGCCAATGCAGGCAGCTGCTCCTCTTCTTTGTTTATGAATGTGCTTTATTTAACCCGATTGGACTCTTTGTCGTCTTCATCGGTATAATCAGACATCGTCAATGGTTCCTTGGGGACAATGGCCACTTTGTAGAACCGATTCTTGTCTTTTTCCAGCAAAACAAAAGTAAGATTCTCGAACTCATATTCTTCCTGTTCGTTCATCTCGGGACGATGACTGTAGAGCCATCCACCAATGGTGTCCCACTCATCTGCATCCAGGCTGGACATAAACATGTCGTTCACCTTCGATAAGGAAACCTTGCCATCCATAATGACATAGTTCTCATTGATGACCTGAATATCTTCCACTTCGTCTGCGTCGAACTCATCGCGGATCTCACCGACAATCTGTTCAAGCACATCTTCAATGGTTACAATTCCGGATGTTCCTCCATATTCATCCACCAGCACGGCGATGTGCACGCCATCCTTCTGCATTTTCTTGAGCAAGTCCTTTACAGGAGTTGTTTCATGAACAGCGGATACAGGCTGAATCAGAGAAGACAGATCGACAGGCTCATCATTTCCGTATAGTTCCAGGAAGAATTGCTTCGTATTAATGATACCGATAATATCGTCTTTGCTCTCATTAACTACTGGAAAACGGGTATACTGTTCTTCACGAATAATCTCCAGGTTTTCCTCATTCGTTCTATTTACATAAAGGCAGACCATATCGGTCCGGGGTACCATGATTTCTTTGGCTAACATCTCATCAAAAGCAAAAATCCGGCTTACATAACCGAACTCGGCTTGGTTTATTTTACCGTTTTCGAAGCTTTCATTAATAATGATCTGCAACTCTTCTTCAGAGTGAGCATCTTCGTGCTCGGAAGCAGGTTTGATTCCGAACAGTTTCACCAGTTGGTTCGCTGAGCCGTTTAACAGCCAGATAAAAGGATACATAATTCGGTTAAACCAGATGATAGGTGTAGACGTCAGCAGGGCTACAGTTTCTGCTTTGCGGATTGCAATCGTTTTTGGAGCAAGTTCACCAACCACAACATGCAGATACGTGATGGAAGCAAACGCAATAACAAATGATAAGAATGAAGAAACGGCCTCAGGAATTTGCAAGCTTTCGAACACAGGGTGGAGAATCTTCTCTACCGTCGGTTCACCCAACCAGCCCAGTCCCAGAGAGGTAATCGTGATGCCGAGCTGGCAGGCGGACAAATATCCATCCAGATTGGCAACGGCTTGTTTCACAGCCAGCGCACGCTTGTTTCCTTCTGCAATCATTTGGTCGATCCGGCTTGGACGAACCCGTACCAGAGCGAACTCCACTGCAACAAAAAACGCCGAAAGTCCTATCAAAAACGCAACCAATATTAAATTTAACGCATACCTCTCACTGTCCATTCACTACTGTTCTCCTTTAAGTAATAAGTTTTTAACGAGTATTATATCTAATTTTACGTAAGAAGACCACCTTCTCATGAAGAAAGGAGGAAGAGTCTGGAAGGGACGATGAGCAAATTGGCGCTGCAATGCGGTTCTGTATCATGATTAATCTGATATGTAGAAGGTAACACAGTCATAATATACAACCTGTGATGAGATATTCCGATTACCAGAATCAAGTATGCGGTCTGCTTATGTAAAGTTTTATCTAAGCAAACGTTACGAATAGGGGCTACATTGGGTATCTATGATTAGCTGTATGCATAATCGTCAAAGCTGTGTAAGTGAGAGAACGGCAAGGTCATGAAGCTTGCCACCTAAGGAGGAAGCCGAATGTTCTGGCTGGTCATTATATTAGTCGTATTTATTTTTCAGGCAGCCACGATTCTTTTGCTGGAATTTCGGAATCCGGCTAAAGCTGTGGCTTGGCTGTTTATTTTGTTCTGCGTGCCTTTGATCGGTTTTGTAGTGTATTATTTCGTGGCGCAGGATTATAACAAACGAAAAAAACTCCGCAAGGGTGGATCGCGAATCTTCCGTGAAATGAAGGAAACGATCTGGAAACAAGCCCACATCATCGGGGATGTTGAACAGATGCCTGGCGATCGTTTCAGCCATCAACATCGATTGTTTAACCTGTTAACCCATCTGTCGGAGAGCCCGATCACGGGTTGTAACCACAGTACGGTACTCACCAATGGTGAAGAGGCATTTGCGGCAATGCTGAGAGAAATGAAAAAAGCAAAGCACCATCTTCATGTGGAATTTTATATTTTTCGTGATGATGTCATCAGCACCATGTTTCAGGATGTCATGATTCGTAAGGCGCAAGAGGGAGTGAAGGTTCGGTTTATCTGCGACGGTCTCGGCAGCCACAAGATGAGTGGAAGCTTTATCCGCAAACTTCAGGATGCTGGTGTGGAATTCCATTATTTTCTCCCACCGCTGATCGCTACGATTGACCGCAGAGTGAACTACCGGAACCACCGCAAAATTGTTGTTGTGGATGGACGGGTTGGCTTTGTGGGCGGTATTAACGTAGGTGATGATTATCTTGGACAATATCCAGAGGTAGGTTTCTGGCGGGATACACATGTGCAGATTGAGGGAGACGCTGTATACTTTCTGCAAAGTACGTTCCTTAATGACTGGAAACTGGCTGCTGGTGAGCGAATTACCGAACCCCAGCTTGCAGAATTATTTCCTCCACATATCTGTAGCGGGGAAGAGCGAATTCAGATATTGGCTAGCGGACCGGATCAGGACTGGGATGCGATTCAGGAGATGTGTTTTGGGGCCATTTCGGTAGCTTGTGAACGGATCTATATTACCACACCTTATTTTATACCTGATCCCGCACTATATGAGGCGCTCAAAACAGCTGCAGTCAGTGGCGTCGATGTGAGAATTATCATTCCGTATCAATCCGATTCAAAACTCGTACACCTGGCGTCACTTTCTTATGTGGAGGAACTGTTGCGAGCAGGTGTGCAGTTTTTCCAATATCGCAAAGGTTTTGTACATGCCAAAGTGATGATTGTAGATGAGTTGCTCGCTACAGTCGGAACAGCCAACATGGATATGCGCAGTTTTTTCTGCAATTTCGAGTTGACGGCGGTCCTGTTCGAATCCTCTGCGATTCAGCGTTTGATGAATGACTTTGAACGTGATCTCGGGGAATGCAGTCAGATCGATGGGAAGGTATTTCAGAAGCGTTCACGGGGACAAAAAGGCGCAGAAATGCTTTCTCGGATGCTTTCTCCGCTTCTTTAGCCGATTTAGGACAGATTTCTGAAGATAAGTTCACTTTTTGTGAATTTATCTTCTTTTTGCTTAGTATTTTGCGCAAATTTGATCTTTTATGATATAATAGATATATAAATCATGTCTTGGCGAAGGAGGGGAGTCTGCGGGAAAACAGGCTCCCTTTTGCTCTCTTTTGAAAGTACAAACCGGGATGAAGAACATTTTGAATCCATTTTATATCGCCTTTAGATGCTTGTGCTTGTATGGCCAGGGTACATGTAGAACGCAGTTTGCTGTTTTCTATATGTCGATTCACCCTGAGTATTTAAATGATTTATAAAATGGATTCACACACTGATTTAACGGGGGGGATACCATGTCCAATGTAACGGTGAAAGAACTAACAGCCAAGCAAGCTGACCGCGGGGTCAAAAGCTCGGTGTTTACTTTAAAGCTGCTGCAACGTATTGTGATGATTCTGATCGGTGCTGCACTAATGGCTGTATCGCTTGAAGTATTTCTCGTACCGAATGGTGTTATTGATGGTGGGATTACGGGGATTTCAATTATGGTGTCAGAGCTTACACATCTGCCACTCGGCGTATTCCTGACCTTGCTCAACTTGCCGTTCCTGATTCTGGGTTACAAGCAGATTGGTAAAACATTTGCGTTATCCACATTGCTGGGGATCGTGGTCATGTCCATCGGGACTTCGTTATTGCACCATGTTCCTGCATTAACACCGGGTGAGCCTTTGCTGGGAGCAGTTTTTGGCGGATTGATTCTGGGTGTGGGTGTTGGACTCGTTATTCGGTCTGGCGGTTCACTGGACGGTACGGAGATTGTGGCTATCCTGCTTAGTGAGAAGTCACCGTTGTCTGTAGGACAGATTGTATTGTTCATTAACGTATTTATTTTCGCAGGTGCAGGATTTGTATTCGGTTGGCCGAATGCCCTGTATTCCATGATTGCATATTATATTGCGATGAAGATGATTGATATCGTGAATGAGGGACTGGATCAGTCCAAATCGGTATGGATCATTAGTGAGAAGTATCGTGATATCGGTTCAGCCCTGACAGACCGTCTTGGTCGTGGTGTAACTTTCCTGGATGGCGAGGGTGGATTCAGCGGCGACGAGAAAAAGATCATCTTTGTTGTCATTACCCGCTTGGAAGAAGCCAAACTCAAGTCCATCGTTGAAGATTGGGACCCGCAAGCTTTTGTGGCGATCGGTAACATTCACGACGTGAAGGGCGGACGTTTCAAGAAAAAAGGTATCCATTAGCGATTTATCCACGCATATATGATAATAGCCGACTCCCTTGTGATAAGGGGGTCGGCTATTTTTTCTTCAAATGCTTGAGAATGAGTTCAACCGGTTGCGGCTCGACGGCTGCGATCAAATCTCCGATATCATTCAGGCGCTCCACAATGTTCATCAGATGGTAATCCTGGATGGAGACGTTGTTTCGAACCTCATCCCAGGTAAGTGGCGTAGATACGGTGGCTCCTGATTTGGCACGAGGTGTATAGGGGGCCGCAAGGGTCTTGCCACCATAATGCTGGAGGTAGTCAAAATATATGCGGTCTCCACGATCCTTTTTGAGTCGTTCCAGTGTGAACAGATCGGGGTGCTTCTGCGTGACATATTTGCCAACAAAATAACCGATATCCCGCAATTCATCAAAGGTAACACCTTGCACAATAGGAACGATAATCTGAACTCCGGTTGCCCCTGAAGTTTTGGGAATGGACCTCAGACCAAGGGAAGTCAAGGTTTCTCCAACGATGAGTGCAGCCTGCATGATCCGTGGCTCATGTTCCTGAGAGGGGTCCAGATCAATCATCCATTCACAGGGCAGCAGGCTTCCGACAGCATGAAGAGAAGGATGGAATTCAAGTGCAGCCAGGTTGCCGAGCCACAATAATTCAGGCAGTCCATTCATTACCACATAACGGATGCCATCGTGTACTTCAGTCCGAACATAATCCGGGACGGGTTCGGGGGCATTCTTTTGGTAGAAAAATGTCCCTCCCGCCCCATGGGGGTATCTTATGGTGGTTAATAGTCGATTGCTTGTATATGTGAGCAGGTATGGAGCTAAAGCTGCCAGCTTTTGCAGATAGATTGCTTTGGTGACACCTGCTTCCGGCCATAACAGCTTGTCCGGGTTCGTAACGGTTAGCTCTGTGCCTTCTATTATGATGGTTCCTTGAATCTTAGGGGCCACACCGAACACCTCCTATACGTAATCTATATACGAACTCATTCATTGAAGAAGCTGATTCGCCAGGCAATCCTCACGGGTTACCTCTGCGAAGGTCTGAATACTGGGATGGCGTAGTGTGCGATGATGCGTCAGTTCCATATATTGCACTTTGACACCTATTCGTGGTTCTACCCAGGTGGTTTCCGCACTGCGTTCGGGTACATTATGGAACGGTCGGTCCTGCCTAATCAGAGGCTCAACCTGATGGGTAAGTTCACGCCAAGTATTGGAGTTCAGCTTGCCTGTCCCGACATGACCAATATAGACAAAGTTAGGCCCATCATATACGCCAACCGCGATGGCGTTCACAATACCGCTTCGGTACGTGACACCCCCGATCATGGCATATACATCATGCATGATTTTGACCTTCTGCCAGCGCTGATCCTTACCCTGTATGCCATAAGTGCTGGTGAGATCCTTGCAGACGATGCCTTCCATCTGATGCTGTCTCATGACCGTAAGCAGGGATGCGGCATCAAGTGTATTGGTAACCTCCTGAACATGGGGAGCGCTGTTAAGAACCTCGTGCAACAGGCGCTGTCGATCTGCCAAAGGCTGATCCGTCACCCATTGTCCCTCATAGAACAGGATATCAAATACCATATACGTGACCGGAATCTGATGTATGGCTTGGGCGATGCCTTCCGGTCTGCTCATGCGATCCCGCCGCAGAACGTGATAAAACGAAGGTTTGCCGGTGTCCGGGTCCAGTGCAATTACTTCTCCATCCAAGATATAGGATGCTCCTGAACATAAATTACGTGGTGTGACCAACTCGGGATACTGTGCGGTTCGATCATGTAACCTGCGATTCACCAGGCGAAGCTCATGCCCGTCCTCATAAGCAAGCATACGGACTCCATCCCACTTGATTTGTGCAATCCATTGAGGTCCTGTGGGCAAGGTATCCCTGGAGATGGGTTCGAACGGAATCAGCGGTTTGAACATGGGGAACTCCTTCCTCGCCCTAATGATCCGGCGCAGGTTCATTCAGAATTTTGTTATATTTTTTGGAAGCGGGACTTCATATGATGCACCAGAATGAGCAGTAACGGAAGTGCAATACCACAGGTCAGATCCCAATCAATCCAATAGGGAATGATGACCTTGAGATAAAAGGTCTCGTTCGGAGCGATTAGAATAGACATGGCGAGAATAAGCATGGAACCCGGCAGGATCAGAGAACGGTGACTGGACAAGTGAAACAGGTGAGCGACGCCCAGGATAAAACCGTAGAAGAACAGAGCGGCTTTGAAAAAAACAGCAATAATCCAGACCGATGTTATGAAGGCTTCGACGCGTTGCATAAAGTTTCCGATATTGATCTTCTGTGAAAGGTTGAATGAAGCGAACCAGTGATGCTGCGTCATCCATGGTCCCATAACGAACAGACACATGCTTAGCGTCAATGTGAGTAACAATCCACCAATCATGCCAGCGAACAGAATGTCCTTTTGCAGATGGGGCTCATCTTTCGTGTAGGGAAAGAGCATCATGAAGATGCACAACTCGCAGTAAGGATAGGTGAGTACAGCAACAAAACCTTTGAATGGATCAAGAAAGCCTTGTGCAAGCACAGGTTGGATGTTAGCTATACGTATATGGGGGATTAGAAATACCGTCAGAAAAAGCAGAAACAATACGATCAGAGGAAGAAAGACCTCAGCAGTCTTACCAATGCTCTCCAGACCGGAAAAAAGCCCCCAGACAAGTGCACACATAAAAACCAAATGAAGGATCATTAATGGAGATTCCGGCAAGATCTGGGTAGACATAAAATCGCCAATCTCCCTAATGAACGTTGAGGTGCTGATTAGGAAATAAAAAATATAAAAAGAACCAAACAATGTCCCGATCCAGGGTCCCAATGTTCGAAGGGCATTTTGAATCAGATTCAGCCGGGGATGCGTTCTGTAGGCAACAAGCATAATGAAGAGTATTCCAAGGCCCCCTGCGACTCCCAACAAGGCTGATAACCAGGCATCCTGATGAGCATAGGATGTGATCATGGAAGGGAAGACGAGAATTTGCTCCCCGATGGTGCACAGGAACATAAGTGAAGCGAGCTGTCTAACAGTCAAACGTCCCTTTTCGATCATGAAGTATCTCCTTAACAGATCATGTCTATGTATTGGTTAGAATGCACCAATTGTGCCAGTTTTATAAAAGCCAATGTAAAAAGCCCGTGCAGCCGACCTCTCTGTGATGTAGAGAAATCAGTTACCCGGGCTTATTAACATGTGGTTAAGCAATCATATTGTATTATAACGGCTACATAGAATCAGTTCGCAGTTGTCAGACGTATACGAATATTCTGTGGGTCTACCGTAAACCAAGTGTCCTCTACTGGTGTAACGACTGCACCGGATTGACGTAATTGTTCAAGTGCCTGTTCCAATTGTTCCTTGGTGGCGTACACAATGGTGAAGTAATCAATTCCTGTAGCGTTATCTGGATTGACAGGTGCATTCACTCCTGCCCAGATATTGAGTCCCAGATGATGATGATAGCCGCCTGCGGATACAAATAGTGCTGACATGTTGGCGAAGTTACCCACGATATCAAAACCGAGTATGCCGGTGTAGAAGTTGCGGGCTTCTTCCAGGCTGCGGACATGGAAATGAACGTGACCGATAACTGTGCCAGCAGGCAGACCTTGCCAAGGTTCATTCTCCGATATGGCAAACAGGCTTTCCACATCAACCGGATCACTTGCCATCACGTAGTTATTGTCGCTATCCCGTTTCCAGGTATCACGTGCGCGGTCAGCATAGATCTCAATTCCGTTCTGATCAGGATCGGAGATATAGAAGGCTTCACTGACCAAGTGATCGCCTTGACCGATATCGATACCGGATGCAGCCAGATTACGAAGAGCGAGACCCAGGGACTTACGGTCAGGCAGCAGAATGGCGAAATGATACAAGCCAGCGTGTGAGCGTTCCGGCAGGGTAATGCCATCCGTGAGCTCTTCCAATCGCAGCAGGGAATGTTTTCCGTCAGCTGTCAACGTAGCCACTTTGTCACTCCGCTCCAGTAATTTCAATCCAACTACATCGGTATAGAACTTAATCGAACGGTCCAGGTTCATAATTCGGAGACTCACTTCACCCAGATGGGTTGTCGCAGGGATTTGATACGGCGTATTCATGATTGTTTCCTCCTGATAATAAATAATATAGGTTCTCGTTTGAATGTGTATATGCGTTGAAGATGAATTATTAGATTGCATGTTGTTAAAGCAGGATTGCAGAGTGACTGTATATTCATAAATAAGTTACTTTTCATAAGTTAATATAAAATATAAATCAGCTTTCGTCAATCGCATTTTACAAAAACAAAAAAATCCGACTGTGAAGCCGGATTGGAGTAAATTTCATTACATGAGCAGATAACGGAATCGTTCTTGCGTTGACGACATTCAAACTTTTGGTTTGGGTGCTGCCTTTTTCCTTTTGGCTGGTGCAGGTGCATCGGATTCCCCTCCGGCAGCCGCCTGAGCGGACGTTTTTCGCGCTGTGCGTTTCTTCGGTTTGGCTGTTGTTGTCCCAGGGTCAGCCGGAATAGGTTTCACCGCCTCGATGCTTGCTTGTAAGGCAGCCATCAAATCCATCACATTGGCTTCAGGTTTGGCTGGAGCAATCTTGATTTCTTCGCCTGCCACTTTGTGCTGGATAAGATCCAGCAGTTTGTTGCGATAGTCATCGGTGTATTTACCAGGTTCAAAAGGCGTAGACAATTGATCAATCAACAGCTTTGCCATCGTGAGTTCCTTCTTATTCACGTTTTGCACTTCCGGCAAGTTAGGCACCTGGGAGACAGGACGAATCTCGTCCGGATAGAAAATCGTCTCCATGGAGAGGCAATCTTCCAACACGCGTATGGCAGCCAGACTGCTCTTGGAACGAATGGAGATTTTGGCGATGCCGATTTTGCCGGTATCCCGCATCGCGTTCATCAACAGTTGGTAGGCATTTCCCCCGGCCTGATCGGGCGAAAGATAATATGTTTTCTGAAAATAAATCGGGTCAATCTCAGTTAAGTCTACAAAATCCAGTATGGTGATGGTTTTGTTGGTGGAATCATTTAACGCTTCTAATTCATCTTTTTCGAAGAGTACGAACTTTCCTTTTTCATATTCATAGCCTTTGGTGATCTCTTCCCATTTGACGTCCACTTCACAGGATGGACATTGGCGAACATAAGCGAGCGGGCTGCCGCAGACTTTATGGATATAGCGCATGGAGATGTCTTTGTCTTCGGTAGCCGAGAACATTTTGACAGGGACATGAACAAGGCCAAAACTGATTGCGCCTTTCCAGACGGTATGCATAGGTCGGCTCCTTTCGAAAGGGTGTTCAAAAATTCAGCTTTTGATTACGTCAGCCGAATGTCCGTTACTTAAAACCGGATTTGTTGAACACGGATTTATATTCAATAGTATGGGCATATGGCGCAAGGGATAATCGTCTTATGGACGAACGAATTCGTATGGTTCGACGAGACTCGGGGATGATAACAGAAGTGATCTCACAATGATTAAGCTGGGAGGTGCTGAAATGAAGAACAGACGGGATGAAGAGGAAGCACACAAGCATGCGTTTTCTCCGTATCCCCTTGCGGAAGCCGAAAGCGCAGAAGAATTCTATACACCCGCTACAGCTGTGAACTGGGAAGCGGTAACCTCAGAAAAATTGCCCCTTGATCGGGAGTCGTTCATGCTTGACATTGACCGGATGGTGAATGAAGGGTTAGGTGGGGGACAAGTTACGGACGATAACGGTTATATTGGTGAAAGTACAACAGATAGCATGGTTCGAGAATCACATGAGGATCCGGAAGGGGAGTATGAATAAGATGATGGATGCAAAGCGTGCCAAAGCGATATATGATTCCAAGGATACGATTGCCGTTACGCTGGAAGGAGATCCGGTCTGGATCGAGAATGTGGATGAAGCCAATGGTATGGCGACCGTTCAGGTTGGCAGCAGACCAGGAAATACCCAGACGGTACGTGTGGATCGCTTGGAGGAGTAGGTACAAGTAGCATATTGTTATTAAGCAATTCGAGAATGAATAAAAGCTGAATATATGTATAACACAGCCGGTACCGGGAGGTGCCGGTTTTTGGTTTTTGCTAGGGTTGTTGCGGGGGAAGAAAGGGACCGATATAATAAGGTTCAAAGTGAACTCAGGCGGCTAGACCGCCAAAGGTGGGGCGAATATTGAATCAGACGCACGAGCAGTGGGTGTTTTTATCCCATGGCATTGCAGATACAGAAGCACTCGCTTCCGCACTCGCCAGACAGGCAAACGCCGGCATGGTAATTGCTTTGGATGGTGATCTGGGTGCGGGTAAAACGGCATTTTCGCAGAAATTTGCCTGGCATTTGGGTGTACGTGATGTGGTGAGCAGTCCCACATTCACGCTAATCAAGGAGTACGAAGGGCGTCTGCCTTTATATCACATGGATGTATATCGCATATCGCTGGAAGAAGCGGATGAGCTTGGACTTGATGAATATTTCTATGGAGCCGGAGTCAGTCTGGTGGAGTGGTCGAGTATCATTCCCGAATTGCTGCCGCAAGAGCACTTGCATGTGCAGATTGAAACAACGGGCCTGGAGGATCGAACGATTACACTGGATGGGTACGGCGAGACTTATGCAGCCTTGTGCCGACAGTTCAGACAGAATGGGGTCAAATGATGATGGAAGATTTACAAAAAGAGCCGCGTCAGCGGTTTTTGGCGTTGGATACATCCACCGCAGTAATGGCTGCTGCGATGATGGAAGGTCATGCGCTTCTGGAAGAACGCAATGAACGGGCTGAGCGCAACCATTCGGTACACGTTGTACCGGTGATGGAACAGCTGCTGGCCGCCAGCAGCACACAGCCTGGCCAACTGGATGGCATTGCCGTTGGCGTTGGGCCAGGCTCGTACACGGGCATCCGCATTGCGGTGACCGCGGCGAAGACACTGGCCTGGGCGTGGGACATCCCCGTAGCCGGGGTGTCCAGCCTTCAGGCCCTCGCCTGGGGCGGCTGGCACAGCGGCCTTGCCGCCAAGGCAGAAGCTGCGGCAGACGATGCCGCAGCAGGGGCTGGCGGAACGCCATCCGCGGACCAGGGCAGCACAGGTGCTGCCCCTGTCCACTGGATCGTTCCGCTTGTGGATGCAAGGCGCGGTCAAGCGTGCACCGCGCTGTTTGCCTCCGCCGGGAGCGATGCGCCCCGGCGTCTGGCGCCTGATGCCATCCGCAAGATGGACGGATGGCTGGAAGCCCTCGCCGCCCGCATGGCGGAGGCGGCGCCGGAAGAGCGGCCCGCAGCCGTCTGGTTCGTCGGCGAGACGGGCCCTCATGCTGCGGCAGCGGCGGAGCTTCGCTGCCCCGCAGGAACGGCGCTCCAGCTCGTACCTTATGAGCTGGAAGGCCGCTGGGTTGGGCGCCTAGGCGCCGCCGCGCTGCTTGCAGGTCAACGTGATGACGTGCATGCGCTGGTGCCGAACTACACCCAGTTGTCTGAAGCGGAAGCCAATCTGCTGCGCAAAGGCTAAAAGAGGTTGTTCAAAAAGTCCGCTTTTGATTACGAAGGATGCCTAGCGGCATCATCAGCATCGAATATGGAATTCAGCCGAAATAAGCGGGGCTTACGAAGCATGTTTCCTTTGGAAACATTGTAGTTGCTCACGTAGTTTTGACTACGCTCCGCTACTCCATTTCTAGCTTCATCCCATCTTCTCGGTACTGAAAACCGGTCTTTTTGAACACGCACTAAAGGGGGGAAGCAGATGGACAACGTGGCGAATAACAAGCAGGAAGCATCGCTTCAGTTCAGGTTCATGACACTCGCGGATATTCCCGATGTGATGGAGATTGAACATGAGGCCTTTACCCTGCCTTGGACAGAAGAAGCATTTCAAAATGAATTGACACACAATCAATTTGCTAAATATATGGTGATGGAATTGGAAGGCAAAGCCATTGGTTATGCCGGAATGTGGACGATTATGGATGAAGCCCATATTACCAATATTGCAGTCAGAGGCGCGTATCGTGGACGCAAGCTTGGCGAAAAGTTACTGGATGAATTAATGAGTACAGCGGCTTATCTCGGGATGGAACGAATGACGCTGGAGGTCAGAGTGTCGAACAGCATAGCTCAGCGTTTATATCAGAAAAAAGGGTTTGAATCGGCGGGTCTTCGTAAAGGGTATTACTCCGATAATGGGGAAGATGCGATGATTATGTGGGCGAACTTGCCGTCTGCAGGCCGGAGCGGCGAAGAGGAAGGAAGCGTACTGGATTCATGAACGAACTCAATGAAAAAATAAATTCTGCACCATCCTACATTTTGGCGGTGGAGACAAGCTGTGATGAAACATCGGTAGCTGTAGTCAAGGACGGACGGGAAGTGCTGTCCAATCTGATCTCAAGTCAGATCGAGACGCATAAGGCATTCGGTGGTGTGGTCCCTGAAGTCGCTTCACGTAAACACGTGGAAGTCATTACGTTGATGCTAGAACAGGCGATCGAACAATCCGGTATTCGTCCGCGTGATCTGAGTGCAATTGCCGTGACGCAAGGCCCGGGACTCGTTGGGGCATTGCTGGTAGGCATTGTTGCGGCCAAAACGCTGGCAATGGCACTGGGCAAACCGCTCATTGGCACACATCATATTGCTGGGCATATCTATGCCAACCGACTTACCCATGAACTGCAATACCCGGCGATGGCATTGGTCGTATCCGGTGGACATACAGAACTTGTGCATATGGAATCCGAAGGCAAGTTCAAGTTGATTGGTCGTACGCGAGATGATGCCGTCGGCGAAGCGTATGACAAAGTAGCGCGTGCATTGGGCTGTCCGTATCCGGGAGGTCCGCATGTAGACCGAATGGCGTCTGAAGCGGAGAACGTGGTGCCGCTACCGCGGGTGTGGCTGGAAACAGGTTCGTATGATTTCAGTCTCAGTGGTCTGAAGTCTGCTGTACTGAATGCGCTCAATCAGGCTAAAATGCGCGGAGAAACCTTGGAGCCATCTGCCGTTGCACGTGGTTTCCAGGAAGCTGTCGTAGAAGTCCTGGTGGAGAAAGCAGTAAGAGCCGTTCGTGAGTATGGTTCAAAACAATTGCTGTTGTGTGGTGGTGTTGCCGCTAACCGGGGATTGCGCTCTGCATTACAGGAGCGATGCACGAAGGAAGGGCTTGAGCTGTTAATCCCGCCAATGGAATATTGTACGGATAACGCGGCCATGATCGGAGCGGCTGCATATCTGAAATGGCAGCGGGGAGAAATCTCTGAATTTGATGCCAAAGCTGACCCGGGGCTTTCCCTGGAGGCATGGTCCGTTCAGTCCCTATAAACAGGCCGTTTGAGATTAAGAGTTGACAGCCTGCATGTGAAGAATGTATATTAGTTACAAATTTAAACAGGAAGTTATTTTCCTGAATGAATAAACGCGATGAACAGGAACAGTAAGGTCAATTCCCGGTTTAGAGAGCTGCGGGTTGGTGCAACGCAGTCGAAGGAAACCTGAAACTCACCTGGAAGCGGAACGATGGAACACGGTGACTCCCCGGGAGAATCCGAAGGCCGATTATGGCCCAAAGTACATGGTTACGGGTTGCCTCCGTGAATGGGCCGTTGTCGGAAGGACCGTTATTACAAGGATTGCCGACAATAACTGAGGGGGCTTTCAGGCTGCTTCAAGTGATCCGGAGGTGCGAAAGCATCTAGGGGTTCTCTTGAATGAACAGGAAGGAAGTCAACAAGAGTGGTACCGCGAAGGTGAACAGCCTGTCGTCTCTTGCATTATTGCATGAGGTGGCAGGCTTTTTTTGATTTTTAAAATAAGGATGATTGAATTTAGGTCATATGATAAATGTGATGAACGGGAGCAGTAGAATGATAAAGCGCTCAGAGAGCTGCGGGGTGGTGCGACGCAGTGGCTTAAGTCATTCGAATCTCGCCCGGGAACGGAGTTGTGGAAGCGTGGGGATGATATCAATCGTCCAGTTGTCCTGATGGACAACGACATGTGTTACACAGCAACGGTTAACCCGCGTTATAGGGTGTTTCTCCGAATTCCAGTGATGAATGTACGTGCACGCACATTCAGCGGATATCGGAGACGACGAGGTGGATGGAGTCCGGCGCAAGCCTGACCTATCAAGCGAGAGTGGTACCGCGGAGGGGATAATAACCCGCCGTCTCTTATATGAGATGGCGGGTTATTTGTGTTTGCTGCCGGCAGCAGGGTGGGCATGGGATAAACCATATGGAGATTGAAAAGGGAGAAAGACAGGGTGTAAGTCGACGTACAGCCTGTCACAAGCAAGTAGGCTATTTAACAAACGAGCAATGAATATGGAACATCGAGTAAATGAACATGAAATATCAAGTATAGGCACTAAATATGCAATAGGCTCTAATGATTACCAAGGACTAAGCTACTAACGACATACGCATTTACAAACAAAATATATAACAACATTGATGGCGATCAGCGGGTGTTCTATGGCTCGTGGATCGTAACAAAAATGAATATAAAATTTGATGGAGGTTGATGAATATGACAACGATTAATAACAAACGCATGATTGAGATTTTTGATACAACGCTGCGCGATGGAGAACAGGCACCGGGAGCGAGTCTGCAACCCGAGCAAAAGATCGAACTGGCACACCAACTGGCATCTCTGGGGATTGACGTCATTGAGCCTGGATTCCCGATCTCCAGTCCAGGTGAGTTCGCGGCGGTTCAGGCGATTTCGAGACAGTTGCAGGACGTGGAGATCTGTGGATTCGCGCGTGCGGTCAAAGGTGATATTGATGCAGCCGTTCAAGCAACAGCGGATGCAGCACGGCGCCGAATTCACCTGTTTATCTCTTCCTCGGATATTCATATAGAGCATCAGCTGCGCCGTCCGCGTAGTGAAGTGGTGGCTACCGCTCGTGAGATGGTATCTTATGCGCGTCAGTTCACGGACATCGTAGAGTTCACTGCTATGGATGCGGCTCGTACCAAGATGGACGATCTGATTGAAATGGTTGAAGTCGCTATTGAAGCTGGAGCGAGTATTATCAACCTGCCGGATACCGTTGGTTATGCTCTTCCACATGAGTATGGTGAGATGTTCCGCCGGGTACGTGAGGGTGCAAGAGGCGGCGATCAGGTTCGCTTTAGTGCACACTGTCACAATGATCTGGGTCTGGCCGTAGCCAATAGTTTGGCTGCAATTGCCAATGGGGCTTCCCAGATTGAAGTGACGATTAATGGTATCGGAGAACGGACGGGGAACTGTGCACTGGAAGAACTGATTATGGCTCTGGAGACCCGGGGAGATGCAATTGGTGCAACGACCAACATTAAGCTGAACCAGCTGTATGAGACTTCTCGTCAGATTAGCCGTGCCATGCACTTCCCGATTGCATACAACAAACCGGTGGTGGGACGTAATGCATTCCAGCATGAATCCGGCATCCATCAGGATGGTCTGCTGAAGAATCGGAGCACTTATGAGATTATGGACCCGGAAGCGCTGGGTATCCCTCGCAGCATGATTATTCTGGGCAAACACTCTGGTCGTCACGCCCTGAAGGATCGGGTTCGCAAATACGGTTTTGAGCCGGATGAGCAACAAATGGAGCAATTGTATGAGGTGTTCAAAGAAACCGCAGACCAGCAAAAAGTGGTCAGTGACGACCAGTTGCTGCAGATGGTTAGCCAGACCATGAATATTCCCGCACAGGATTATGAGCTGGTTGAATTGCAGGTGACGGCGGGCAGCATGACAGATCGAATGGCCGCCGTTCGTATTCGCACAAGTGCTGGAGAACAGTCTTACTCTGCCGTTGGCGGGGGTCCAGTGGATGCGACCATTCGTGCGATTGGTCAGAGTATTTCGGATGACATTGCTTTTGTTGATATGGAGATGCATGCCTTGAGCGGTGGAGAGGGTGCAAGTGCGGAGGCTGTAGTTACCGTGGAGCGTGCAGGACGTGAGTTCCGGGGAACGGCAACACATAATGATATCGTCATGGCTGCCGGTTTGGCTTATGTGGCGGCTTGCAATGCTGCTGGGCTGAAGGCGGAGCCTTCCGAACATCATGAACAAGCACACGCGTAGATCATCTGGGTCAGATCGTATGTGCAGCAGGGCTAGTACCCATCGCGATTCGATTTGATCTACATTGCATCATGTGAGTAAACAACGAGCAGGCCTTGAACGACAGAGGTCTGCTTTTGTCTTTTTATGGAGGAAGTATGAAGAGAGGGAAAGTCTATTTGTCAAGGTGTGACTATAGTTATCCACATATCCAGTGAAAATTGTGGGTAACTGGGATAAAGTCAAACCAGTGCAGTTTTCGAAACGAAAAGGGTTTAGGGGATAGAACGACTCCATACTATCCACAAACTTGTGGATAACGTGGATAACTTGGTGGATAAATATGGTTTTTGTGTATAAAAGGCTATTCTACCGCTGTATAATTAAGGTTATTAATGTGCTTGCTATCTTGCTTTGCTGTGGATAAGTATGAAAGATGGGCGTATAAAAATATTTCTCCTCATTCGAGTGAATTTGACAAAATCCAAAACAAGTCACCCCAACTTAAACAAAAAGCTGATCCCAGTAAGGAATCAGCCGAGGTACAACTATATTTGTAAGGACTTGTTCAAGCCATGTTTCTCAATTTGGGCTATTCCATAGCTAGTTCTTCCCACTCCTCATACGCCTTGGTGAGCTCTGCTTTGCGCTCCTCCGATTGTTGCTGGAGTTCTTGCAGCTTCATATAATCCTGGTAGATTTCAGGCAGAGCCATCTGCTCCTCAAGCTCTGTAATTTTTGTTTCCAGTTCCGCGATCTGTTGTTCCAGAGCTTCCTGCTTGCGTTGCCGGTTACGTTCTTCACGCTTTGCTTGTTTTTCCGCTTCGAACGAAGCCGCTCCAGATTTTTCGGTTGTTGCTGTACTCGGATCGGATTTGGAAGAGTTCTTGGATGAAGCTTGACGTGCCTCAGCAGCTTCGCGTGCGATGTCCTCAAGCTCCTGTTTCTTCTCCACATAATCATCATAATTTCCGAGATAGTGTTCTGTTCCACCTGGATGAAGCTCGACAATGCGCTCGGCCATTTTGTTGAGGAAGTATCGGTCATGGGAAATGAACAGCAGGGTACCTTCATAATCCATTAACGCCGCTTCCAGCACCTCTTTGGCAAACAGGTCGAGATGGTTCGTAGGCTCGTCCAGAATGAGCATATTGGCTTCCTTCAGCATCAGCTTGGATAGAGAGACACGTGCTTTCTCGCCGCCGCTGAGGGAAGAGATTTTCTTGAGCACATCGTCACCGCTGAACAAAAAGTTCCCCAGTACGGTACGAATACGTGCTTCTTCCATCCCCGGATAGGCACTCCACAGTTCTTCCAGAACCGTGTTGGACGGATTGAGCCCCGTCTGTTCCTGATCATAATAGCCAATCTGGACTTTCGTTCCCCATTGGATATCCCCGGATACCGGACGTAAACTTCCGGTGAGACACTTCAGCATGGTGGATTTGCCGATACCGTTTGGACCGATCAGAGCAACGGTTTCCCCGCGCCGCAGATCGAAGGATACATTGCGGAACAATGGAGAAGCCTCGTCATAAGCGACAGACAGTTGATCCACACGAAGCACTTCTTTGCCAGACATCACGGCTGTTTCGAAGGAAAAATGAGCTTTTTTCAAATCTCCCATCGGCTTATCTAGGCGCTCCATTTTTTCGAGGGCCTTCCGGCGACTTTGAGCCCGTTTGGTCGTCGATGCACGTACAATATTTTTCTGGACAAAATCTTCCATCTTCGAGATTTCACCCTGTTGTTTCTCATATTGCTTCATCTGCGTCTCATATTCGGCAGCCTTGAGTTCCATATAACGGCTATAATTGCCCGTATATTTTTTGGAGCGATGCCGTTCGATCTCTACGATGGTCGTTACGAGCCGATCGAGGAAGTACCGGTCATGGGATACCACGAGCAATGCGCCTGAATAACCTCTCAGATAATCTTCCAACCAGGTGAGGGTGGCGATATCGAGATAGTTGGTAGGCTCGTCCAGCATGAGCAGATCGGGTGCCTGAAGCAAAATGCGAGCAAGTGCAAGGCGTGTCTTCTGCCCGCCGCTCAGCGTAGCAATGGGGGTATCCGGCGAAAATTCCCCGAATCCCATCCCGTGCAATACGCTGCGAATGCGGGTTTCCATCTCATAACCGCCATGGTCCTTGAACCAGTCGGAGCGTTTCGCATAACGTTCCAGCAGGTCCGCGTACTTTTTCTCGTCTTCCATCTGGGCAGGGTCGGCAATATCGCGCTCCATCTGACGCAAATCGGCTTCAGCCTGTGTCAGGTGAGCGAACACGTTCATCATTTCTTCCCAGATGGTGCGATCGGATTGCAGCCCGCTATTCTGAGCCAGGTAACCCAGCGTCGTTTCTTTGGATTTGAAAATCTGTCCCCCGTCATAAGACATTTCACCAGCTACAATTTTGAGCAAAGTGGATTTTCCTGCACCGTTTACACCAACGAGGCCGATGCGCTCGCGTTCTAATATTTGTAAGTTCACGCCGTCCAAGATTGGATCGACACCAAAACGTTTGATAATTCCGGATACTTGCAGCAGCATAAAATTAAGTTCCTCCATAGGTCCAGTTCTTGATATGACAACTATATCCCAGTTTACATGAAATACAGAGCAATTGCACCGATTGGGAACGCATGGGGCATGTAGTCTTTTTGATCAATCAATGATAAACTGAAAGAAGGCATGTTATTACATGAGGATTTTGCAGAAAATGAATCATTTTAACCTTTTCAACAAGATGACAACTGGTCATAACATATAAATTGTTTTTCAATGAGCGCTTTTTTGTACCTTCCCTATCAACAGGAGGTTATTCAAGGATATGCAGGATCATGCGGAACTGAAAAGCCAGCTTCGATCCAGACTGAGACAGAGCCGTGATCTGATGGATGCGAGCATGCATCAGCAGGCGATGACTAAGATTAACGTTGGAATGAGGCGTGAGCTGGATCGCCTTAGACAGGCCAAGAGTAAGGTCATGAACAGACCACTCGTCATATTCAGTTATCTGTCCTATGGAAGCGAAGCATCCACAGCTTTTCTTTTTCAAGAGGGCTGGAATCATGGAGATGTGATGTATGCACCGAAAGTGTTGGCGAACCCACCTCGAATGGAGCTACGGCGAGTGACCGGAGAACGGGATCTGGAGCCAGGCATATGGGGGATACCGGAACCTAAGGATTCCTGTGAAGTTCTCAAGCCTGAAGATTGGCCGGATATCGATCTCGTACTGGTACCGGGGCTTGGTTATGATCTGCATGGGGGGCGTATTGGTTACGGTGGCGGTTATTATGATCGTTTTGCCGAGACGCTTGCAGCAACATGTGTGATGACGGGCAAGAAACCTTTGATGGCTGCGATGGTATTGCCGGGTCAGTTACAAGAGGAGATCCCGATGGACCTGCTCGATCTGCGGATGGATCTGTTGATAACAACCGAAGGTATATTACATATCGAATAAAGGGTTGTGATGTGATTGAGTTCAGAAGTGAACAACGGCCAGGCTTCGGGTGGAAAACTGACCCATTTTAATGAACAGGGGCGGGCCCGGATGGTTGATATTTCGGGTAAGGAAATTACCGTGCGTACGGCTGTGGCCGTAACCAAGGTGACGATGAATCCAGATACACTGGAAGCGATTCGGGAGGGCCGAATCGGCAAAGGTGATGTTCTGGCTGTGGCTCAGATTGCCGGGATTCAAGGCGCGAAGAAAACGTCGGACTGGATTCCGATGTGCCATCCGCTGGCACTGACGGGTGTGGATATTCGTTTTCATGATAACGGAGTGGATGAATTACACATTGAAGTTACTGTCAAAACCGAAGGTAAGACGGGTGTTGAGATGGAGGCGCTCACGGCTGCCTCGGCTGCAGCACTGACGGTCTATGACATGTGCAAGGCCATGCAAAAAGATATGATTATCGGTCCAACCATGCTGAATTCCAAGAGTGGTGGCAAAAACGGTGATTACAGCCGATAGACAATATTTATTTTCATAGAGGAGAAGGGTGATCTTTATGGTGTGGAGAACAGCAATCCTGACAGCCAGTGACAAAGGAGCCCGCGGGGAACGTGAGGATACGAGTGCACAAGTCATTCGGGAGCTGGTGGAAGAAGAGCTGGGTGGTCAAATCGTGGAGTACCGTATCGTTCCGGATGAACCCGATGAGATTATCGCGGCTTTGATTGAGATGACGGATTATTTTCACGCCGATCTGGTGCTGACTACCGGTGGAACGGAGCTGGCCATTCGTGATATTACTCCAGAAGCGACCCGGCGCGTAATTGAACGGGAAGTTCCAGGGATGGCAGAGGCCATGCGGTACAGTGTAATGAGCAAAAACCGTTCTGCCATGCTGTTCCGTGGGGTCTGTGGCATTCGTGGTCGCACGCTGATTGTCAATCTCCCAGGTACGCCAAAGGGTGTGCACGAACATCTGGCTGCCATTATGGATCAGCTTCCGGAAGCGCTGTTGATGGTTACGGGTCAGTTCAAGCAATAAGCGAGTACGGACTCTCGTGCATGATATCCGATTAGACATAAACCATTGTTCAGGTAATATCTCTTATTTGTGAATATTGCGGGTTATGTAAGTGGTTACATCTGTGGTATGATGGGCTTAAATTAAGAACGACGCAGAAGACATCTATGAACATCTGGCCGAATATGCGCATCTTTGAAGCTTGAGACGAGGAGGAATATCAATGTTAAGTTCCATTGGACCAACGGGTTTTATTTTGCTGGCCGTGATTGCATTGTTGTTGTTTGGACCCAACAAACTTCCGGAACTGGGACGTGCAGTTGGGCGTACCTTCCGTGAATTCAAAGAGGGCGCTCGCGAGATTATCTCTGAGGATGACTCGTCCAATCGCAAAGAGCAGGAGAAGGCAAAACCACTGGCGGCTGAGAGCACACCTGCAGACAAGCCTGCTGATAAACGCCTGCCGGAATAATCTTGACGGCAATGAAAGAGAAATCCCTTCCTGCCGGAAGGGTTTTGTATTTTAAGCTGGCAATAATGGGGGGCAGGCATGACGCAGCAAATGGAAGAAATGTCGATTACGGAACATCTGAGTGAGCTGCGGAAGCGGCTGATCTACGTATTAAGTATTTTTGTGCTGGGACTGATTGCAGGATTTTTTGTAGCGGACCCGGTATACCAATATCTGACCAAGTCAGAGTCGGCCAAAGGTTTTGTATTGCATGCCTTCTCGTTCTGGGACGGGATTGGCATTTACATGAAGATTGCGGGTTTATTTTCACTTATCATTACGCTGCCGTTTACGGTGTATCAGATCTGGAAGTTTGTTAGTCCGGGGCTTAAACCGCGCGAACGAAAAGCAACGCTGAAGTATGTGCCTTATGTATTTCTGTTATTTCTTATAGGGATGGCTTTTTCGTATTATGTTATATTTCCGATGGCACTCGCCTTTACAACAGCGATTACGGAGAAGATGGGGCTTGTGGAGACCTACGGGATGAAACAGTATTTCAGCTTCCTGTTTGGCATTGTGCTGCCTGTGTCCCTGTTATTCGAGCTTCCTTTACTTATTATGTTTCTGACAGGACTGCGGATTCTGAATCCCATTCGTCTTCGCAAGATGCGCAGAGTTGCTTATTTTGTCCTGATCTTCATTGCAGTGGTGATTACACCTCCAGACTTCATATCCGATCTGCTGGTGATGATTCCCTTGCTTCTGTTATATGAAATCAGTGTGTTATTATCCGCAATTGTATACCGCAAGCAGCTTGCGGCCGATGAAGAGATCGAATCCCGTTACGTCCGTGCCGAGGATAAGAAGCATGCAGGTTAGAACATAAGATGGTATCAAAATGGAACACAGGATATCTCATTCATTGTGGCTGGTATATGACTGGTATGCGTGTGAGTGAGGATGATCAGTAACTGTAATGTGCCCGGAGAAGACGGTTTGTTCTTTTCCGGGCTATTGTTGTAGATTGTTCCACAGCTAGGCAGGACAAGCAGGCATATTATGTTCAACAATGGATACAATGGGAAAGGGACTGTCTGCTAACGTTGCAGAAGGGCTCAAGAATTTCGTAAAATAAGAATAGTGAATTTCCACATAGAACCAGGCACAGCCAGTGTACTTTGGCTATGTTCGTGTAAATTCAACGTAAATTCTCACAGGAATTCGTCAAAAGGACTTGAAATCATGCTTCAAGTTGAGTATCATAAAGTTGGTTGTTAGCACTGAACACTGTCGAGTGCTAATACATATGGCTACAACCTACAATGTAACGTTATATAATTTCAAAAGGAGGCTATTTTTCATGATCAGACCTTTAGGTGAACGCGTATTGGTAGAACCACTGGAGCAAGAGCAAACAACTTCTTTCGGGATCGTACTCCCGGACTCCGCCAAAGAAAAACCGCAAGAGGGTAGAATCATTGCAGTTGGTGCTGGAGCATTGAAAGACGGCGTACGTGTGGCTCTGGAAGTGAAAGAAGGAGATCGCGTTATTTTCTCCAAATATGCCGGTACAGAAATCAAGTTCGAAGGTAAAGAATATTTGATTATGAAAGAAAGCGATATTCACGCGATTCTCGACTAATTCAAATTTAATCGGATAACCGAACCATATAGCAATACCATTTTCCAACAAAAACTAGGGAGGTTTTCTTAACATGGCTAAAGACATTAAATTCAGTGAAGACGCTCGTCGCTCCATGCTTCGTGGTGTGGATGCATTGGCTAATGCAGTAAAAGTAACACTCGGTCCTAAAGGCCGTAACGTGGTTCTGGAGAAAAAATTCGGAAGCCCGCTCATCACTAACGATGGTGTAACGATTGCTAAAGAAATCGAACTGGAAGATGCATTCGAGAACATGGGTGCACAACTGGTTAAAGAAGTAGCTACTAAAACCAACGATGTTGCCGGTGACGGTACTACAACAGCAACTGTACTCGCGCAAGCGCTGATCACAGAAGGTCTGAAAAACGTAACTGCAGGTGCTAGCCCAATCGGTATCCGTAAAGGGATCGACAAAGCGGTTAAAGCTGCGGTTGCTGAATTGCAATCCATCTCCAAACCGGTTGAAACCAAACAATCCATCGCACAAGTTGCAGCAATCTCTGCAGCTGACGAAGAAGTAGGCGAACTGATCGCTGAAGCTATGGAAAAAGTAGGTAAAGACGGCGTTATCACTGTAGAAGAATCCCGTGGATTCGCTACGGAGCTTGAAGTGGTTGAAGGTATGCAATTCGACCGTGGATACATCTCTCCTTACATGATCACAGACACGGACAAAATGGAAGCTGTGTTGGACAATCCGTACATCTTGATCACAGACAAAAAAATCTCCAGCACGCAAGACATCTTGCCATTGCTTGAGAAAATCGTTCAACAAGGCAAACCGCTGGTATTGATCGCTGAAGATATCGAAGGCGAAGCACTGGCTATGCTGGTTGTGAACAAATTGCGTGGTACATTCAATGCTGTAGCTGTTAAAGCTCCAGGATTCGGTGACCGTCGTAAAGCAATGCTGCAAGACATCGCTGCCCTCACTGGTGGCCAATTGATCACGGAAGAACTGGGTCTGGACCTGAAATCCGCTGTTGTGGAACAACTGGGTACAGCTCGTCAAATCCGTGTAACTAAAGAAAACACAATCATAGTTGACGGTGCTGGTAACAAATCCGATATCGATGCACGTGTTAGCCAAATCCGTACACAACTGGAAGAAACAACTTCCGAGTTCGACAAAGAGAAACTGCAAGAGCGTCTGGCTAAATTGTCCGGCGGTGTAGCAGTAATCAAAGTCGGTGCGGCTACTGAAACAGAATTGAAAGAACGCAAACTTCGCATCGAAGATGCCCTGAACGCAACTCGCGCTGCGGTTGAAGAAGGTATCGTATCCGGTGGTGGTACAGCGCTCATGAACGTATACAACGCGGTTGCAGGCGTAGCCCTGTCCGGTGACGAGCAAACAGGCGTAAACATCGTCCTGCGCGCTTTGGAAGCACCAATCCGTACAATCGCAGCTAACGCTGGCGAAGAAGGTTCCGTAATCGTGGAACGTCTGAAAAAAGAACAAACTGGCGTAGGCTTCAACGCTGCGACTGGCGAGTGGGTTAACATGATCGAAGCAGGTATCGTTGACCCTGCGAAAGTAACACGTTATGCATTGCAAAACGCTGCTTCCGTAGCAGCAATGTTCCTGACTACTGAAGCGGTTATCGCTGACAAACCAGAACCAGCAGGTGCTGGCGGTGGAATGCCTGACATGGGCGGTATGGGTGGAATGGGCGGCATGATGTAATAAAGGTGTAAAAACCTTAAATGCATCATGTGCCTGGCAGAGCGAATTCTCGTTAGATGTAACGAGAATTCGTGAAGCAGCCAATATTAGAATGATAAATAAAACAATGACCACTTCTTAATATCTATTAAGGAGTGGTTTTTTGTGTTGTTGAGTATTTTCATAATAAGTCACTAGCATTTACCTTATATATAGTTCCTATTGCATAGGAGATATTTACAGTTGTATGATGAAGGTTAGTATTGAGATTTGGGGGCCATATATCATGAAGCATATTAGAAAAATGATAGTGGCAGTTCTTGTTTCTGCTGCGGTTATCATCTTAATCTACAATTTCACTTCCCAAGATGAAGAGAGATTCGTAAAAGCGAATGAATCTATAAGTACTTCATTAACAGTAATCAATAATGAGGATTTCGCGGGTACTGCAAATATGCATCGGTTTGATATTGCAGCAGGATCTGCATTGGTGAAAGTGAGTTTTACAAACACGGGTTCGAAACACTTTACGTTCACCATTAATGAAGGATCGACTAGTGGAGCGAAGATCTTGTCTGGCAGTATTCCGGCTGATGGAAAAGAGCATACATATTATAGTGACAAAGCGCTGTCGACGGGTGGGTATTATGTGAATACCTCTTCTGCACAAGTGATGTCTGGCATATTGAATGTTTCTCTGGAAACAAACGCTAATTAAGGAGGAAATGATTTTGAGAAAGGGTACGAAATGGACATTGTTGATTCTGGGCTTGATGCTCGCTGCAATATTTATCAACTTCTTCATGAATCTATATAGCTTTGCATATGCACTGATTACGGTGCTGCTACTTGCTTTTATGGGCTGGGGATTCTTAGCGAAGTTAAAGAACGATGTCCGTCAGCACGAAGATCACCATAGAAGAGAGCACGAGTCAGCGATGGATGACATTGACCGATACACCAGGTAATAACTAACGGGTAAACAAAATATCATCATATTTAGGTTCAAAGTTACGCTAGATCGAACCCACAGCTGAAATATGTAAAGGCTCCCGCGAGGGAGTCTTTTTAATGATTTTTTGAAAAAAAGGCAGTGATGATTTCTTCACTTGCTAAACAGCCAACTCTTAAGTAAAATAAACATATGAATAAGTGCTCATATATTAATACATAAATGATATTGGAGATGATTCATATGTACGATGCATTGGTTATCGGAGCTGGGCAAGCAGGATTGGCAGCAGGTTACTATCTTCAGAGGTCGGGCTTAACCTTTGTAATCGTTGACGCTGCTTCATCTGTCGGGGAATCTTGGCGTAAACGGTACGATTCCTTGCGTCTTTTTACTCCACGAATGTATGATGGGTTACCGGGAATGCCGCTTGGTGGAAACGAAAATGATCTGCCAAGCAAAGATGAAATTGCAGATTATTTTGAAAGTTACGCCAAGCAAATGCATCTTCCCATAAAGTTAAACTGTTTAATCTCCCGTCTCTCCAAGCAAGATGAGGTGTACTATGCTGAAACCAATGATGGAATAATTGAAGCGCGCAATATTATCGTTGCCACAGGGCCTTTCCAGACCCCAAATGTTCCACCTTTTGCAAAATCATTCTCCGAGAATATAGTACAACTTCACTCATCCGAATATCGAAATAGCTCTCAATTGCACCCTGGGACAACAGTAGTGGTAGGCGGAGGCAATTCGGGTGCTCAAATCGCCGTAGAGTTAGCAGCAGATGAACAACAAACGGTATACATATCCATAGCTCGAAATTTTACCTTTAGGCCTTTGCATATTATGAAACGAAGTATATTCTGGTATTTCGAAAAGCTCGGAATAGTACGTGCAGGTGCAGATCGTAGGGTTGGAAGATGGTTGCGAAATCAGCCAGAGTACGTCTACGGTTATGAGTTAAAAGAATTAATGTCTCAGGGAAAAGTTAATGTGCGCCCACGTGCTGTAAATGCAATAGATGACCGAATCCTGTATGAGGATGGGAGTGAGACACAAATAGACAATATGATCTGGGCGACTGGATTTAAGCGAAATGATAGTTGGATCGATATCCATACTGCTTTTGATTCCAAAGGTGAAATGATACACGAGAGAGGCGTATCACCGGTTGCTGGACTGTACTATGTTGGACTACCTTGGCAAACATCTCGGGGCTCAGCACTGTTGGGATGGGTCAAGTACGATGCTCAGAAGATCATTAGTCATGTGATTCAAAGGTAAGACACATTATACTGGAGCAGATGCTGGGGATAATTAGGCAAATATCACATCTCACATTTTTGGGTATATTCCTAAAAGGAGGGATTTTATGAAATTATATAAACTGCCAATGATTCTTTGTATTATAGTGCTTGTATCTATTGTCTCAGCTTGTGGTGCGGATGATATCATCCGCGGAAAGAGCGATAACTGGAATATATCTCTTCAGAGATCGACAGGGATCTATACGATAACCTACATCGGTGATGAAAAGCGTATAAAAGATTTTGTGTTTGACCTTACGGGCAACAATTTATCACAACAGGGGAAATCACTTGATGAAGAAGGGGTACCGTTCACGATGTCGGGAACAATAACTGAGACGGAGAAAATGAAAGATCCGATTACCTTTAAAATGAGTTGGAACAATCAAAGCGAGACTATAACTTTTGAGTAAATCTCGCATGGCGGAGGTGTTCATCATTGGTTTGGTGGCAACCACTGAGTCAATCTATAGTACATAGAACATATCACCCGATAGGCCGTTCCTTCATGGAGCGGCCTTTTTACTCCAATGCATCTCACTTCGCAACAGTTATTTTAAAAGTAGATTGTTCATGATCCTGGATGCTGAAGCGATATTCTAATCCATTTCGAACTGCCACCCCATCAAAATCTGACTGATTCACATCGCGATCCAATAGACCGATATCCTGAATAACATCTTGTGCATCGTTATACGTGTACTCACTATTGGTTGTGAGAATGAGCGTGGCCATAGCGGTCAAAAAAATTCCACCCGTTGGTTCTATGGTATCACCAGTATCATATAACGTGACTTCCTGTAAGCTCTCATCTGCATTCACTACACCAACCAGGCGCAATTCGTCATTGAACACATACTCGAAAGTGCTAGTAACCTGATTGGAAGACTCTTTCATATTCAAGCGGGTAATACTTAACCCATTCAGTCGGTATTTGCCCACGGCGCCATTAAACTTGTTTTTAAACTCTTCGGTAGTCATGTGGAAGCCTGAGGGACTCGTCTGATTTGCAGCTTCCTGTTCTTTGTCTGTGGTAACATTACCTGAATTTCGTTCCACTGTCTGATCTTGTCCAGTCTGAGCGGAGTTCGAAGATAAAGTCAGCATGCCATATAACCCTATTGAAGCCATTCCGAAGCATAGCACGGATAGAATAGTATGTCTTATCGTTATCCGGTTATGTTTGCGCATGGAGAGGATCATCAAAACAAGAAATCCCAAGAAAGGAAGTAAGCCAAGAATAAAGATGACTGTAAAAAGGTATTGCACATGCTCACCTCGTAGTAGACGGGTATTTGGAATAGTACTGTATCAAATGCTTAATAAGTGTGTCTCAACATCTGTGGCCCAAAATGATATATGTAGAATTGGGCCTATTCCAGCGGGCACAATTCCATTTGCGCCTCATTCATTATAATGGTTCCATCAAAAAGTTCAAACTTCCAATGCTCACTGTCCCCAACAAAAAAAGCACTGCCGGCATACTGCCAGCAGTGCTTGCTTGATGTTATACAGGTCTTACCGTAAAGGTGAAGGAATACGCGCGGTTGGCCGGCAAGGTGTATTCAGCGTGGGTACGTGCGCCCCAGCTATCATCCCCGCCGACACCCATTTGTTTATAATTAATGCGGGCGACAGTCTGTGTACTCTGAGGTAATTTATACACATGATCATTGGCTTCGAGTTCCTCAGGTGTCCACGGCAACGCATTGATCTCAAATGGTATGTTGGCTTCAACGTGCAGGCCACTTTGACCATCCGTTGACGTGATTTCAGCAAAGCGTACATCGGTTTTGTTACCACACTCTTGTGGTTTCAGGTATGGAACGAATTGATCTCGAACCGCACCTGTGTAATAGCCGAGACGTGCACTGGTTAGGCGGTCTGCGTAATTGTCATGCGGGCCTCTGCCGTACCAAGAGATTGTATCCAGGCTGTTACTCAGTTGCAGCAACATGCCGAACTCTGGTAGATCAGGTAGGCCCTCGCCTGGAATAAGCGTTTGACTGATTTCCAATACACCATCCATATCAATACGGTACGAGATGGACAACGTACATCCCGGATGTTGATCCCACGTATAATCGGTCGTCACGAGAATGCCTTGTTCGTCTGAATGGTGTTCAAAGCGAATTAATCTACTGGTAGCGTGAGCATCTCTCCAGAAAGCAGAACGCATATTCAGCTTGTTCCCCATATCGTTGTCTGTCATGGCTCTCCAGAAATTCGGCCGGATCGGTGCCAGCAATTGTTCCTGATTGTTGATCTGATAAGACGTTAACACGCCAGTAGTCGGGTTAAAGCTCAACGTGACTTGCCCTGTAGCTACTTTCAATTCATCTTGCAGTTCCTGTACCTGTGGTGAATTGCCTTGTCCTTGGTGTACCGGTTGGATTGGACGCAGTCGCGGAGATACCACGAACTGATCCCAGGCAATTTCGTGACCGACTCCTGCCCATTTGGTTGCGACTTTGGTTACCAGAGATACAGTCAGCACCGCTTCCTGGAACAGATCGGATGATGGCGTGTAAGGGATACGCACTTCAGCCGATTCGCCTGGAGGTACCGCAATATCCAACCTGCCGTTCTCAACGGATACACCATCGTGTGTTACTGTCCATACGAGCGAATATTCGCTCAGATCCGTGAACAGGAACTGGTTTCGGATGTGCAGCAGGCCATCTTTGACGTTAATGGCTTCCATACGAACGTTCTGATAACATTTCTTCACTTCTTCCAGCTTCGGTGTAACCGTCTTATCGGCCAGAATCAGTCCGTTTCCGCAGAAATTGCCATCATGAGGGGATTCGCCGAAATCTCCGCCGTATGCGAGATATTCTACTCCGTCTGCCGTCGTGGTACGAATGGACTGATCGACCCAGTCCCAGATGAATGCACCTTGCAACACATCATATTTATCGAACAGATCCCAATACAGATGCAGTCCGCCGCAGGAGTTACCCATGGCATGGCTGTATTCACAGATAATATAAGGTTTCTTCGGTCCTTGCATGCGAGCATAATTCTCTACATCCTGAGGACTGATATACATCGTCGATTCAATGTCGCTTGCCGAATCGGAAGGGCGATAATGGAAAGTCCCTTCATAATGAACGAGACGGGTCGGATCGACTTGTTTGAGATAATCGTACATGGCGATGAAGTTATCGCCGCCGAAGGACTCGTTACCCAGAGACCAGATAATCACGGACGGATGGTTTTTGTCCCGCTGGAACATCGAGTTACAGCGATCGATGACGTTGTTACGCCATTCCGGTTTACTTGCCGGGATATTGTTCTCATTCATTTCCTTTTGCCCATAGTACCACGTGCCGTGAGTCTCCAGATTCGTTTCATCAATGACATAGAGGCCATATTCATCACACAGTTCGTACCAGAGTGACTGATTCGGATAATGGGATGTACGCACAGCGTTAACGTTATAGGACTTCATCAGCTCGATGTCACGGATCATGTCTTCCCAACCAATGGCTCGACCGGTATCCGGGGAAAATTCATGACGATTCACGCCCTTGAATACAATGCGTTTGCCGTTGATTTGCATCAGGCCATCCTTGAGTTCAAACTTGCGGAATCCGATCCGGCTGCGGACAGCCTCCAGTATTTCGCCCGATTCATTCTGAATGGACAGCACAAGTGTATACAGATGAGGGGTCTCGGCGCTCCATAGAAGCGGCTTCATAACCTCTGTTGACAACTGGAATGAAAGTTCATCCTCACCCTGGAAATTAACCGCCGCAGTAAGTGGTTGCTTCAATACAGTCTGCTGTTGTGCATCATAGAGCTGTGCCTGAAAGGACAACCCGGCAGCAGTCTGCACCGCGTTATGATTGAATAATTTTACATCCAGCAGCAGCTCCGCATCCTGATAGGCATCATCCAGTTCAGTGCGAACAAAGAAATCGGCGATCTGAACCGGTGAAGGTGAATGCAGGTATACACCACGGAATATGCCACTTAGCCGCCAGAAATCCTGATTCTCCAGCCAGCTCGCATCACACCATCGATATACCTCTACAGCCAGCTTGTTTTCACCTTCCGTTAGATATGCAGTGATATCGAATTCTGCGGGTGTGAACGTGTCTTCGCTATAACCGACGAGCTCCCCGTTAACCCATACATAAAAGGCGGATTCAACGCCCTCAAAGTGCAGCAGGACAGGCCGGTCTTTCCAGTCTGCAGGAACAGTAAACGTACGGATGTACGAACCCACCGGATTATAAGTCGTTGGTGCAAAGGGTGGCTTCAATTCAGGCTCACGCTCGACCCACGGATACGTCATATTTGTATATTGGGGATAATCGTAACCTTGTAGCTGCCAGTTGGAAGGAACGGCGATCTCGTCCCAGTCACTGGCATCATAGTTGTTCTCATAAAAGGAAGAGATCCGTTGCTCCGGTGTCTCCGCAAAGGCAAACTTCCACTGACCATTCAGTGATGCGTACCATGGCGATGCGCTGGATTCATTGGATAACGCTTCTGCTACCGATGGAAACGCTACCATAGACGCATGTGCGGGTAGACGGCCTACTTGAAAAGTCTCGGGATTGTTGTTCCATTCCGGGTATCCATTTGCCGGAGGGGTGTATACCAGTTTGTTTCGCATAACAGCAACTCCTTCTGAAATGTTATAATATTGTCATTATAGAATTGAATGATGACTTAGAGAATAAAGAATATTGCCCATATATATCACAATATGAAACTAACGATGGAGAAAGGGGTGTACTGGATGGATACCCGGATTTTTTTTGGTAAAACAGAAGAAGCTGCTCGTCTGCCGATCTATATGACCACGGTTGGTTACTGGGAACACCAATATGAAACCGAGCGTCCAGAGGGATTCCCGGATTATCAGATCCATCAGATTATTCATGGCCAGGGGAGACTGATTATACAGGAAGAAGAGTATATCGTCGGCCCGGGAGACGTTTTCTTTCTGTATCCTGATATTCCGCATCGATATATGCCCATCAGTGATCGTTGGGAGCTGGCTTGGGTGTCGTTCCAGGGGAGAGAGGCCAGCCAGTTATTATCTTACGCGGGGATAACCGGTTCAAGCGTGTGCAGACTCAGAAAAGCCACGCTGTTACGTGGCCTAGAGCAACTTCTGGTTAGAGGAGAGCATGGGGATACGACGGATTACGCAGATTACGATGTGGAATGCTCCAAACAATTATATGCCCTGCTGCTGGATCTAAAGCCAATGCTCATCGCTTCCGCCAATTATAATGATGAACTGGAGCGATTGAAGCCTGTGCTGCGTTATATTGCAGAGCATCTGGATCGTTCATTGTCGCTGAAGGAACTGGCCGATGTGGCTGTAGTATCTCCCCAATATTTGTGCAGGCTGTTTCAGAAGGCGCTCCATATCAGACCTGTATTTTACGTGAACCAGGAACGGATCAATCGGAGCAAACAACTTATGTTCAGTGAGAGAGAGCTGCGAATCTATGAAGTGGCTGATCGAGTGGGTTACGAGAACGCCAGTTATTTCTGTGCGATGTTCAAACGGCATACAGGTATGAGTCCCGAACGTTTTCGCAAACTGCATGGACTGAATTGATGAAGTTACAATTTTGATGCTCCACCTGCCCTAGGGGCAACAGAGTACACATCACTTAAATGACATGCCAGATACACCTTCATCCAACCCTCGGAATCGTTCAGATCCACGCGTAGAATCTCCTCTATTTTGCGCAGACGCAGGTACAGCGTATTGGTATGAATATGAAGACGTTCGGCTGTGACTTGCACAGATCGATTTGCGGCAATGTAGGTTTTGAGTGTGAGTTCAAGCTCTCCTGATTTTTGCTGTTGAAGAGGCGACAGAATTTCATGAATATAGTTCTCAATATCAGACGGTTCCTGATTCAGAAACAGCCGATTGATCCCGATTTCTTCGTAGAGCATCAGGCCCGCTTTGTTTTGTTTCAGCAAAAAGGATAACGAGCGTGTAGCCTCGTCATTGCTTTTGGACACGTACTCAAGCCCTTGATAAAGTCCGCCGATACCGATAGATAGGGCAGGGGTTTTGGAGGTGGTCCATTTCTCTACAGCCGTTTCCAACCTGCTGATGATCCAATGTCTGACCTTGGGCTCGGGTGCCGCAGCCAGAATCGTAATTTTGTGATGTGCACTGAACAACAGATGTTCACGGGTGCCTAGTTCCTTTTCGATAAAACCAATCAATTTGCGCACCCAATTTTCAGTGGTCTTCATATCGGGATGTTCCCCATAGAGCTGCAATTGTGCGACGAACAAGGACTGATGAGCTGGCAATTGAAAGCTGGAAAGTCGTGCCTCCAATTGCTGTGGATCTCTATACTGCACCAGATCGCTGAAGAAATCCTGGTTTTTTCGATAGGACATTTCGGTGAGGGAGTAGGTGTTCATCATCTCCAGCATGACAATAGCTCCGCCTTGTTCCAAAATCACATGATCCAGCTGACCTAATGGATGATCTAATTGGATGGCAAAACAGCCAAGCATCAGTGATCCATTCACAATCGGATACAGGTAATAATCGCTTTGATCCGTTCCCCCAGATAAGGTGATGGGGTTAAATTGACTGTCCAGAGCAGTGTAGATATCTAGCTCACTTAACAAGACACTTTCTGGGAGAACGGGGTACCAGTCATTTCTGGCCATGTCCACATAATAGGTAGGAAGCTTCAACATCGACCCAACCGTCTCAATGATATGTTCAAGGCTCACATGTTCAATGGAAAGGGCCGTGAATTGATTATGAATTTCATTGCGGCTAACGAGATATCGGTTCGTTTCCAGCAGTTCTGAATACATGGTGGCATTGGAGATGGCAATGGCTGCCTGATCCGCGAATCCCTGCATCACATTCAGATCATGTGGGGCAAATCGTCTGTGTTGTTCAAATTGGTATACCAGCATCACTTCGATTTTATGGGTGTTCATCGTCACAGGAACGGCGATAAGCCCTTTCGCCATAACACCATCAGGCAATGAACGTACAATGATATCCGCATTCTCCTGACTGACATTGCCCATATCCTTAAAGGCATCATCCGGTGTGCTGTACATTCGGCCAATGCCTTCCTCGTATACTTTTCCCGTAATGCCCTCATCTAGCTCGCCCTGATATTGATACACACTATCCTGAAAACCGACCTTGGCTCTAGGGATCATCTTGCCAGAGTCGGGATCAACCATCATGAACAGTCCACAGGAAAGAGAAGGGATGACATGCAGTGCATTCTCCATGATTTTGAATAACAAGTCGTTCAACTCCAGGGAACAGGTCAGCTCCCGCAGTCCGGTCAACCATCGATCATTGTGTGCACGTTCCATCTCAATCTGCTGCTTCAGCAGTCCTTCCCGAATCAAGGACTCCAGACGTTCACTTTGTAGCAGGGTGAGTTGTTTCTGGGTATCGATCACCACACGAATGTTGATATTGGACAGGAAATCAAACGTATACCTGAGAATCTTCCAGGATGGCTCGATCTGTTCTTGATCTGTATATTCAGGTACCTCTCCTTCGCGCAGCCAGTTATTCCATTGGAAATCGTATTCGTCCTTCATCCAGATTCCGTACGAAGCAGATCCAAAGACCTGAACCATAAATGAGCGAACCGCTTCATGAATCATAGCAAACGTACTCCTTTCGTGTTTACACGGTGGCAAATGCTTACATATATAACATGACCTTCACTATGCTGTGTAATTTATATTCGATATTGTGTATATCACCATAATAAATATCAAAATGCTGTTGTTATCAACAATGACATTATACATTTGCAACTTATATAATGTCATTAACTTTAACACTATACAATTTTATCGTAGTACAGCAATAGAGCTATAAATCAAACGTGTACACGTAATATTGAAGTTCAACTTAACTTTTTACACGAGAACGGAGAGTACAGAAATAACGTGAAGAAGCAAAGCGTTCGCCTAAAAGCTTTCTGAAAGAAAGCTGCTTCGGAAGCATACGCTATCCCCGGATTTTCCCTTTGGAGAAGGGAATCAAAAAAATCTGGGGATAACAGCGATCGGAAGGTTATTCTGTCATCGGAGTGGAAGTGTAAATATTCTTTAGTTGAACTTGCAACCAAGTCTGAAAATGAGGTGGAGTACAGATGAGTCAAATTACTGCTTTTGTAGGTGCATTGTTGATTGATGGACAAGGTGGAGAGCCTGTTTCCGATAGTGTGGTCCTGGTTGAGAACGGGAAATTCATAGCTGCGGGTGCGAAGGCGACCGTTCCAGTTCCGGAAAGTGCCAAGCTTGTTGATGTAACAGGCAAAACGGTGATGCCCGGATTAATTGATGCACATGTCCACGTGCACGGGGCCAAAAACTTGAATATGGCTGCGGTGGCGCTGGAAGCCAATGAACTTCAGATGGGGAGAGCACTTCAGGATCTGCCGAAACTGATCAACGCGGGCTTTACAACCGTCAGGGATGTAGGCAGCCACGTTGCTGTGTACATTCGTGATCTGATTAAGGAAGGTGTGGTGAAGGGGCCGCGAATTAAAACATCCCGTCATATGCTCTCTCAGACGGGTGGACATGCAGATATTCATATGATTCCAACGGAACTGAATATGTTTACCGTGTGTGACGGCGTTCCCGAAGTGATTAAGGCAACACGTACGCAGTTCCGTGAAGGGGCAGATTTCATTAAAGTGTGTTCCACAGGCGGGGTGCTTTCGGAGAAAGATGACCCTCGCTGGTCGCAATTCCGCTTGGATGAGCTGAAGGCGATCGTGTATGAAGCGGAAGCGGTACAGTCATATGTGGCTGCACATGCGCAAGGTACACAGGGGATCAAAAATGCGCTGGAAGCGGGCGTGCGCACGATTGAACACGGAATCTACATTGATGAACAAGGTATTGGCATGATGCTGGATCAAAAGGCGGTTCTGGTTCCAACGTTGGCCATTGTACATCGGATTATCAAAGAAGGGCATAAATACGGTGTTCCCGAATTTGGCATCCGCAAAGCCAAAAGTGTATATCAGGAGCATATTGAGAACATGATTATTGCGCGTAAGGCAGGCGTAACCATTGCAGTAGGGACAGATTTCTGCACGTGTGCACCTGTTGAACATGGCGGGAATGCACTCGAACTGCGATTGCTTGTGGAAGATGTTGGATTTACGCCGATGGAAGCGATCGTGGCTGCAACACGAGATGCAGCAAGAGCGATGCAGATGGAAGCGGAGATCGGCACGATTGAGCCGGGGAAAGCTGCTGATCTGCTGGTATTAAATATGAATCCGTTAACGGATATCGGACTGCTCGAAAACACAGAGAATATCGAACAGGTCTATTTATCAGGTGAACGCTTGAAATAAGAAAGAGAAAGATGGTTCTGCGTGTACTGCACTCACAACATAGAGAATGGGGAGAAGCCACCATGTTTAGTCAACCGATATATATCGCCACGGTATTACTTGTTATTTTAGCTATAGGGGAACTGGTTTCGATCTGGTCCAAAGCACGAATTCCTTCCTTGCTTGTGATTCTGATTGGATATTTGCTGCTGAACTGGGCGGGGTTATTTCCCAAAGGAGTAGTATCGAGCTCCGCTCTCACTGCGTTCGGGGCTCTCATGGTGGCTCCGCTGATTGTACACATGGGCACATTAATACCGCTGAAGTTAATACGTTCCCAATATAAAGCAATACTGATCTCTTTGTTCGCCTCACTCACGGCGACAGGTCTTATCCTGTTAATCGTATCACCGTTCTATGGTTATCCTACCGCTGTTGCCGGATCAAGTCCGGTTGTCGGTGGCATTATCTCATATCTGATCACAACGACGAAGTTGCAGGAGATGAACTTGGGGCATCTGATTACGATACCAGCCGTTATTCTGGGAATTCACTCTCTCGTGGGAATGCCGATTGCAACCAACATGCTGCGCAGATATGCGCTGAAACTACAGAAACAGGGTGCTTTTGAGAACAGGGTTGCAGGCGAATCCAATGTGAACATTAAAGAAGCGAATGCCAAAACATTCCTTCCACAACGTTTCCAAACCGCACCTATTCTGCTGTTGCTTTTGTTCATTATGGGCAGTCTCTCCATTTATCTAGGCAATGTAACCGGACTTAGCTACAGTATCTGGGCTCTGTTGCTTGGGGTGCTAGGACATCTGATTGGACTATTCCCATCTCGTATTCTGGATAAAGCAAGTACATCGGGGATTGCCATGACAGGTCTGATCGTAGTCGTGATGACAAGTATGGAGTCGATCACTTTCGATGCGGTAGTTAGTTCCATTATTCCGGTGTTATTCATTATCGCAATCGGTGTAGTTGGGGTGCTAATCGGTGGATTTGTCGGTTCCAAGCTGTTCAAATGGGACCCGCTCAAAGGTCTGCCTGTAGCACTGACCGCACTATTCGGTTTTCCGGGGGACTATATTATCTGTGAGGAAGTAAGCCGTTCGGTTGGACGTGATGAAAATGAACGCAAAGCCATCCTCGATGAGATTTTAACGCCAATGCTGGTGGGGGGATTCACAACGGTCACAACAGCATCTGTGCTAATTGCGTCCATACTGATCAAGACACTTTAGAAAAATTGATGTTCTTTTCATCCCAATTTCAGTTTCTATTAAGGTTACGGAGGTAAGATAAGTCTTGTAAACCCCTTCTCGTGTTAAATAGATGTGTGACTGGCCCTATCGGATTGTCCTCCGGTAGGGCACTTTTTTTCTTCATTTGTGCGGTTGATGGTATGATAGATGAATACATAATGTGTAACCAACTCTAGTGATCGGAGGATTGCATAGTGGATCACAGCTTGCACCCGTTGTTTAAGCCGATTCAGATGAATGGAACGTATTCGAACAGTTATTATGTTGAGAAAATACCCGCCACCGGCTTAATGGCATATGTGGCCTGTTATTGGGAATCAGGATCTCTTTCAAGCACACGCAGGGATGTTGCTAAGGGAGCAGGTCGAGATCAGTCGGTGATATCTGTACCTGCCCGAGTATTGCCTGATGGTTGCACGGACATGCTGATTACATATGATCCCGTCCGTTCAAAGTACGCCTATGCATATTGTGGCAATTATACACAACCATTCACTATACCTGAGCCATCTGATGATGGTCCTCCTGCTGGAGATTATACTTTTGGTGTCCGGTTCTTCCCAGGTGGAGCGCATGTCTTCCATGGCATGCCTCTGGAGTGGTTTACGGATAAGCGAGTTGCCCTACAGGAATGTTGGCCGGAGGGGCTGAACGAGCTTCAGGAACGGATGGCTGAAACGAATAGTTTTGCAGAACGGGTAGAGGTCATGAACGCATATTTGAATCCGTTGTCCGTGCAGACCAACACAGCTGAGAACGATCTGATGAAAAACGTGTTGCACCGTATTTTTATAGATGGGGGACGTATGAGTGTCCAGGAGCTGGCAATGCGTGAAGTGATCAGTGAACGGCAGTTGCATCGCAGATTCTCGGAATGGGTCGGAATCAGCCCCAAGCGATTAAGCGAGGTGGTTCGTTTTCATCGTGTACTGAGCGATATTCATCAGGGGAACACGGCAGACTGGGCCATGCTTGCCCAGAATCATGGTTTTTTTGACCAAGCCCATCTGATTCGGCAATTTCGCAAGTTTTATGGAGAGACTCCGTTGACGGCAGCCAGAGAGCATGGCAGGATGTTGTCCGATTTGTACAATAGATCTGTAGAGTCTTCAGTTATACTAAGATCATGAGTGAGAATAAAAGATAAGGGAGACATCATATATGAATGGAACATTGCAGATTCGGGATCATTTGTTAACTGAACTGGAAACAGGCGTACGGACAGGGGCTTCGTTAATTCGATTGATCCGTCCGGAGGATTGGTCGTATCGTCCACAGGAGAATATGCGTTCATTGGTGGAGCTTGTACATCATTTTATCCAGATTACCGCATCGGACCTTGCCATCATGCAGGAAAAAGGTGAAGCTGAGGTTGGACTGGTAGAGAATAGCCTGTCGGGGACTCAGGATATCGAGAAGCTTGAAGCAACATTGTGGAGTAATTTCGAATCCTACAAAGCCTATATCACGGGATTAAGTAAAGAAGATTATCTGAACCGCTCTACCAAAGCTTTCTATATGGAACATGGTCACTTGCAGGCACAATGGCAGATTGAAACGTTAACGCATGTATTCCATCACCGCTCGCAGCTCTATAATTATCTGAAGCAGCAGGGCCATGAATTAAATTTCTTCATGCTGTATGCGTAGTTAAATCTGTAATATTAAAGTAAGAGTAGTTGGCTCCATCGGACGTTCCGGTGGGGCTTTTTGCGTACAGTGGTCTATTAATCTATGAAGTCTATCAAAAATGGACACTATGACAAGGGTATTCACCGTTGCTTTAATAGATTTCAAACATAGAATAACGTATCAAAGCAAAAGGAGGTGATTTCAAATGGCCATCCTTTTACCGCAACAGATTTACAATCTGGATCCAAGTGTGGGCAAGTCGTACTACGAAGATCTGACTGGAGGAACCAATGCGAGTATTACGGTTAATAACTTTGGTCCGTTCGCAGTTGACCTGGTTGTTACTCGTGTGAATGCACCGGTAATCACGTATTTGATCCCTGCTGGCAACAGCCTTACACTGTCTGTAGATTTGCTGCTCGTCGCTGCGTTATTGACCAGTGCAGCTGGTGCATCTACGGGTACGATTCAAATTGCAACATCTGATTTCTAATGATGTAATGTACTTGTTGAACCTCTGTCGGACATCTTGTCGACAGGGTTTTTCTTTTTTTTGGTGAATAAACATAGATTTAAAGTAATATGGACTATATAAGTTCAAATAATGAACTAATTTTTCTTCAAGAAAGAAGGTTAGAATCTTGGTTATGAAAGCACTCTTAAGAGGTGGAATACCATTCGTCATTATGAGCGTTATTGCTCTATTACTTTATTCTCAAGGGAAGTTTTCTGATGCTAAAGGTACATTTGTTGCAAGCCTAATCGCTCTTTTTATCGGTGCTGCATCCGTTATCTATAACATAGAACATTGGAGTTTGACTAAACAAAGCGCTGTTCATTTTATGGTGATGGTTGTAACAATTTATCCTATCCTTATATTAAGTGGCTGGTTTACGATTACATCTGTAGCCGATGCATTTATAATTTTTTTGATTTTTATTTTTGTTGGGCTCATTCTATGGTCTGCACTGTTTGCGTTAGCCAAAATTTTTTCTTGGTCATAATAAATACGTATTACCTTTAAACTTTAGTAGTGCTTTATACAGGTTTGTTTACTTTGGCAGTTATTCGATTAATTTAAGGTATAGACGGCACACAGTCTTGTGTTGGCATACAGGAGGTTAGTCGATAATGAACAGAACCATTTTATTTGAAACCGAACGGCTGGAGTGTGCGACGTGGAACGAAGGGGATCGTGCACTGGCATTTGCGCTTTGGGGTGATCATGAGGTTGCCAAATGGATTAGCAGCAATGGATCATTGAGTGAGGATGAAGTAGAAGCGAGATTAACACAGGAGATTCAAAGGCAACAGGAAGCGGGGGTGCAGTATTGGCCTTTCTTTGAGAAAGAGTCGGAGGTGTTTGTTGGTTGCTGCGGTCTGCGTCCGTATTCGCCAGAAGAGGATATCTATGAACTGGGATTTCATCTAACCCGGGATCACTGGGGGAAAGGGTATGCGCAGGAAGCTGCACAGGCGGTGATTAATTATGCGTTTGACGAAAAGAACGTGAAGGCACTGTTTGCCGGACATCATCCGGATAATGAAGTGTCACGTCATATCTTGATCAAGCTGGGATTCGAATATACAGGTGATGAACGCTATGAACCCACCGGAAATATGCATCCATCATATATGCTGCGAAAATAAGAAACCCCTGACCAATGGAGGACAGGGATGGTTTGTTAGGCGATGCTGAATAATACGGTTTTGGTTCCCACAAGTGTAGAGCCGCTGTTCACAAAATAATAGTTGGAGGCGGTATCCAGTGTTAAAGGTCCTGTCCAGGTAATCGTCCCAAATTGACTGCTGAATATGCCTGTTGGCGGGACGTCACTCAAGGCGAGTGTAACTGTCACATTGCCATTAATTGTGGAATTGGTAATGTGAGAGTATCCTCTAACGTTAATGGTACTGTCTGACACACTATCTACCATACGTTGAATATTCAAACCGGTATGGACCATGGTGTTGATGCGACTGTGATACAGGTACGTGTTCAGATTGCCCATATGACCGGATTGTACGATATTACCCACGACTCTGGCATTGAGCAGTTGAAACTCAATGGTTGTGAACGGGTCAACCGGAGCAACGTTCTGGAAAATGACATCACCGCTTATAATGGCCCCGTCAGTATAGTTGGTGTGTGTGCTGACGGACGTGCCGTCATTAAACGTTCCTATGACCGTAACAGGACGAGCATCAAATGCAGGTCCTTGAACCAGATAGACATCTTCCGCAGCCTGGCTCGTTTGGATCGTGACGTTGCGGGGGATGGAAGAAGCAAAGTTGGCCAGATCAGAGTTGCCCAGTTGCCATGGACCTAGACCCAGAAGCTGCACATGCCTTGCTGGTGGAATGACAATATCCTCATTGAAGGATGAATTGCCAGCAATGAGAATAATTAGACGGGCTCTCATGCCAAAAGTAACCGCAAGTGGACTATTTGTCGCTGCATCAATAGCTGCCTGGAGAGAATTAAAGGGATCAAAAGGTGATCCGGTGCCCGGTCCTGGAGCACTCGAATCAGCCCAGTAGATCGTCTGTCCCCACTCGAAGTTGGGAGTTCCGCCTTCAGCACCAAGTAACTCAGAAGTTACCAGTCGGTGGGCAGCGACCAATTGTCCAGTGTTATTTTTACCCCACATGGAGATTTCCGTTGAGCTTTCTGCCAAGCCGCTGGTAGTGAAAACAAACTCAAAGCCATTCAGGTTGGCATAGTAGTTCCGGGTGGCAACTGTATTGGGGCCAACTGTTATAGATTCCAATACATATAACGTCCGTGTTCCGTCCAGGACATATCCTTCGATAAGAACATTTGAGGAGTTAACTGGATCGGCATTATCAATTTTGATCGTTACTGTCTGGGTGGCCCTTTGTCCAGTAAATACAGTGTTGTCAATTGGACCAGATGAGATTGTAGCCATTATAATTCCCCCTTTTATGGAGATAGTTCTTTTGAAACAATGCGTTGTGCGGTAACGATTTGCCCAGTGTTGTTTTTGCCCCATACTGAAATTTCGGTTAGCGCAGCCGCACCTCCACCCGTGGTAAATACATATTCGTATCCATCCAGGTTGGCGTAATAGGTTTGGGAAAAGACTTGTCCGGGATTCAGATTGACCGATTGTTGAACATACAATGTCCGCGTTCCATTAAGAGAATAACCTTCAATGAGTATATTGGACGTATTAATGGAATCAGTGTTGACCATTTTGATGGTGACTTGTTGCGTAGGCCTGCTGCCACCAGAGAGGTTATTCTCGATTGGGCCGGTAGAAAGAACTGCCATAGGTTCATCTCCTTTTTTATGAATGTCTTTTCCTGAGAAAAGCTAGAATAGCATATGCTAGAATAGACAAAATAGTTTGGACTGAGAGACATATGTACTGAAAGTAAAGAAGATACTGAACCCCTGTCTCAAGAGAGGATGTATGTTTTCATGCTTTTTTTATTTCGCTTTCAGCTTCTATTAAGGTAGCGGAGGTATGATAGCTCTTGTAAACCCCTTCTCGTGTTAAATAGATGTGTGACTGACCCCGCCGGGCGCCGGTGGGGTATTTTTTTGTTTTATTTTCAAATAAACAAAACTAAACAAAAATAAATAAAAGATTATTTCTTTGTTTGTTATTGACTATCAAAGATAAACAAAGGTATAATGAATGTGAAAAAAGGAACTTACTATGTACGTGGCAAGCATATGATTTTTAATATAAGGAGAGATTGATCATGAACGTGACCCTTACCAACGTCAACACACAGGCTGCAGGTTTCGATATTCCATTTGTTCGAGAGATGGCGGAGATTACACAACATATGTGGAAGAATGGCTGGGATGAGCGCAATGGAGGCAATGTCAGCTATCTGCTGGAGGAAGAGGAAGTAGCACCATATATCGATATCCATCATGTGATCCGCAAGATCAAACCAGCATTTTCGGTGCAGGAGCTGGCAGGCAAGTATTTTATCGTGACAGCATCGGGTAAATATTTCAAAAATGTACTCGCTGATCCGGAGAGTAATCTAGGGTTGCTGCGTGTATCGCAAGATGGACATGAGCTGGAAGTGCTCTGGGGATTGAAGTCGGGGGCGAATCCAACCAGTGAATTACCTACGCATTTCATGAGCCATATTGAACGTTTGAAATTGGACCCGAACCATCGGGTGGTCATGCACAACCATGCCACTCATGTATTAGCCATGACGTTTATCCACGAATTGGATGAGGCCAAATTTACGAAGACTCTCTGGCAGATGTGCACCGAGTGTGTAGTTGTATTCCCGGATGGCATTGGCATTATTCCATGGATGATTCCTGGATCGAACGAGATAGGCCGCGAAACGGCGGAGAAAATGAAAGAATACCACGCGGTCATCTGGCCGCAACATGGCATCTTTGGAACAGGTACAACGATTGACGAGGCTTTTGGTCTGATTGAGACGATTGAGAAGGCAGCCCAAGTGTATATGCTGGTTGCTGGTCACGAGATTCGGCAGAGAATTACGGATGAACAACTGATCACCCTGGCGCAAGCGTTTGGTGTCACTCCTCGTCCCGGCATTCTCGGCAGCTAAATATAAGCTGAATAAAGAAGCTGCACAGGTCTGGACAAGGCAGATGCAGGGAAATTACATTGCTGTACAGTCAACGTATAGATCAAGGAAGTGGTCTTTGGTTCATTGAACCGAAGGTCATTTCCTTTTTTTTGACGAACAAACGTCATTTTGGTTCAAAAAAGTTCAAATTGCTGAACAAGAATGGCTTTGTTATCGATTATTGAATCGTAGAATGCATTATCACGCGCTGGCGAAATTCGGGTGAAATGACGTATTGTCAATGGCTCTGCGATTTTGCATAATAACAATGCTTCACAGATGAGAGATGGAAGGAAGTTATGATCATGCTTGGCAAAATGAAGAGAATCTTAATAGGCAAGCCAATGAAATCGGCTGAACTGGATGGAGAAAAATTGGGGAAATGGAAGGCGCTCGCCATCCTGTCCTCGGATGCCCTATCGTCCGTTGCCTACGGTACGGAACAGATTTTGCTGGTGCTCGTTGCGGCCGGATTCGCCGCCCTGTGGTACTCTGTTCCAATTTCCATCGCCGTGCTGGGATTACTCGTCATTTTAATTTTTTCCTATCGCCAGACGATATTTGCTTATCCAACAGGGGGCGGCGCTTATATCGTAGCCAAGGATAACCTGGGTACAACATCCAGTCTGATTGCCGGAGGATCTCTGCTGGTCGATTATATTTTGACCGTTGCGGTAAGTTCGTCCGCAGGCACGGATGCGATTACATCGGCTTTTCCTATGCTGCATGACTACAGTGTTGTGATTGCACTCATTATGATTGTTTTTCTAACCATTATGAATCTGCGGGGAGTGACGGAGTCGGCGTCTGTGCTGGCGATCCCCATCTATCTGTTTATCTTTTCGATTGCAATTCTGATTATCTCGGGTGGAATCAAATTTCTTGCCGGGGGCATGGAAGCAGCTGCACCAGAATTCGGAACAAGTCTATCCCATGTGAGTATGTTTCTGTTATTGAAAGCATTCAGCTCCGGATGTTCGGCCTTGACTGGCGTGGAAGCGGTAAGTAACGCGATCCCGAACTTCAAGCAGCCAGCCGAGAAAAATGCCGCGGGTACATTACTGCTTATGGGTTGTATATTAGGAGCCATGTTCATCGGTATCACCTTACTCGCTTATGGGTACGGAGTGAAGCCTGATCCCAAAGCAACGGTCATTTCCCAGATTGCTGAAGCGACGTTTGGCAGGGGCACGATGTATTTTATCATTCAGGGTGTAACAGCATTGATCCTGTTCCTGGCTGCCAACACAGCATATTCGGCTTTTCCGCTGCTATCCTTCATGATGGCAAAAGATAAATTCATGCCACATGCATTTATGGTCAGAGGAGACCGCCTTGGTTTCTCGAACGGAATCATTTTTCTTAGTGTGATGTCTGCCTTACTGGTGGTTGGGTTCAAAGGAAATACGGAAAGCCTGATTCCGCTCTATGCGGTAGGGGTGTTCATTCCATTTACCCTGTCACAACTCGGTATGATGATTCGTTGGATCAAAGTCAAACCATCTGGCTGGCAGATGAAACTGCTCGTGAATACGATCGGTATGCTGACTACATTATCGATCACCCTGATCTTTATTTTCACCAAGTTCACGCAGACATGGGTCATTTTTATCTTTTTGCCGGTTGTTGTCTATGTGTTCATGCGTATTCACCGTCACTATTGCAACATTGCCGATGAGCTACGAATTGACATTCAGGTGGAAAAACCAGCCCACAAAGGCAATACCATCATCATTCCCGTTGCTGGCATTACCCGGGTCGTCATGAATACGATCAGTTATGCGCAGACGATGTCGGATCACGTGGTCGCGCTGTACATTGGATTCGATGATGAGGCGATACGCAAGATGGAGCAGAAGTGGGAAGAGTGGAATCCCGGTGTTCGTCTGGTCGTGATCAAATCGAGATACCGCAGTATTATGGGGCCGCTGAAGAAATTCATTGATACCGTGGAGTGGAAAACGGCCGAGACCGATCACATCACCGTATTGATTCCGCAATTCATCACCAAGCATTGGTGGCAAAATGTACTGCATAACCAGACCAGCTTCATGATCCGGGCCTATCTGATCAATTACAAAGACGTGATTGTCACCACGGTGCCCTATCATCTGAATCGTTAACTTGAACAGCTCATCGCTTCATCCCGTTTGAAAGATTTACAGATTATTGTAAAATGAGTCACGTTCTTTAATAGGTATACGTTCATATTCCATTAACACATCGAACCGCAAGGATATCTCCAAAAAGGGGAGTACTTGCGGTTTTTTTGTCGTGTAATCCGGTCTGGATACCGCTTTCGGAAGGATGCACATTTGCGTAAAGTCCCTTGTCCATGATTAACGTTACGTTGATTCAGAATGAATTTTGCTGTGACATTCGACTCTTACACTAGATAACGTGGTGCTGAAGTGGATGTAACCTTTCACACACACTGAATGCGTGAAACAAGGGGGAAGAAAATCCGATGAGTGAGCTTGATAACCGGATCAGCTTGCCCGCGGCCAAACGGCGTGTATCAGGTACGAGTGAGCGCCGGGCAACCGCGCTGCGTGTGCAGCGAATGCGGGAGAATCTGCTGGCCTATGGTTTCCTGGCACCATCGCTGCTTTTGTTTGCAGTGTTTCTGTTTTACCCGATGTTTAAGTCCGTGTACCTTAGTCTGCATTCCACAGATCCGACGGGGCAGATTGCAGCTTATGTAGGAATGGATAACTTCAAGGCGGTGTTCCAATCGGGGCTGTTTATGCAAGGCATGAAAGTGACATTACTATTTGTCCTGTTTACAGTACCTACGGGTATGCTGGCCGCTCTGATTCTGGCTGCACTGACTCACAACCGTTTCAAGGGTATGCGTGTATTCCAATTTGTGTTCTCTCTGCCCGTGGTATTATCCGTCGGTTCGTCAGCGGTCATCTGGAAGTTTCTATTCCATCCGACCCTGGGCATGCTGAATTATCTGCTTGGCAAAGTAGGCATTGACCCAATCCCCTGGCTTACCAGCCCGGACTGGGCACTGATTTCGATCTCCATCATGACCATCTGGATGAACCTCGGATTTAACTACATTATTCTATCCAGTGGTTTGGCAGGCATACCGGATGAGATCTACGAGAGCGCCAAGATTGATGGTGCAGGAGCAATGCTTACGTTTCGTAAAATCTCGATGCCGCTACTGTCACCAACGTTATTTTTTGTTACGGTCGTATCGATCATTGGCGCTTTTCAATCGTTCGGTCAGATCAACATTCTAACCCGGGGTGGCCCGATGGACAGTACGAATGTGTTTGTCTATTCCATCTATCAGGAAGCCTTCGTTAATTTCCGCTTTGGTACAGGTAGTGCACAGGCACTGATCCTGTTCGTGGTAATTATGCTGCTGACCCTGATCCAGTTCAAATGGGTAGAAAGGAAAGTGCATTACCAATGAGTGCGAGATGGACAAAAACGCTGTTGTACGGAGCACTGACCATTTGTGCGGCACTGGTACTGTATCCGGTGATGTATACCTTTTTCATGGCTGTCATGACGCCAGAAGATGCGAGCGCTTATCCGCCGCATATTATTCCAAATTCCATCGATCTGTCCAACTTTAGCGAAGTATTCGATATTGTTCCGATCGGTCGATTTATCGGCAATACCTTCCTTGTCGCAGGACTGACGACACTTGGTCAATTGATTACAGCGAGTATGGCCGCCTATGCTTTTGCGAAAATGCAGTTCAAAGGCAAAAATGTCATCTTCAGCATGTTTGTCGCAACGATGATGATTCCATGGGAAGTGACGATGATCCCGAATTACCTCACGGTTCGCAGCTGGGGCTGGCTGGATAGTTACCAGGGGCTTACGGTGCCATTTCTGGCGACAGCGTTTGGTACATTCCTGCTCAGACAGTTCTTCATGCAGCTGCCCAAGGAGTTGTTTGAGGCAGCTAGGATCGACGGTTGTGGTCATATTCGTTATTTCATATCGCATGTTCTGCCTTTGTCCCGACCGGCACTTGGAACACTGGCAATCTATTCATTCTTAAGCATGTACAATTCATATCTCTGGCCGCTGCTGGTGACCAATACACCGGAGATGAGAACCGCACAGATCGGGATCTCGATGCTGGAGTTCCAGGAATCCACAGCGTGGAATCTGGTATTTGCCGGAACCGCAATGGTGATTCTACCATCCGTACTACTCCTGATCTTCGGCTTGAAACAGCTTGTCCGCGGAATGGCCGCAGGCGCGTTGAAGGGGTAAGGAGATAGTATTTCACAAGTATTCAAGTGAATGGAATATCTGAAGGTTTTGATCTTAAGTTTTTAATCTAAAGGTTCCGTATTAAAGATTTTGATTTAAACCTTGTATCTTCGTACAAGGTCTTAAGGGTTGGATACCAGGAGCGAATAAATGAGGCTCGCATTTTCAATAAGTCTCTTGAAGAGCTGCAAAAGTAGTGAAGGAGAAGAATCGATTCTGAAGAAGCGAAGCGTTCGCCTTTATCACCGGATTTTCCCCTTTGAGAGGGGGAATGAAAAAAATCCGGGGATAACAGCGATCAAAAGAACGATTCATATCCGGAACGGCCATCTTGCAGCACCTATGCACTTATGATTGCGCGAGCCATATAAAAGGAGAGCGATTTCGGTTGAAAAAAAGAGGAACATTTGCATTAATGCTGGCAGCACTCATGTTGGTTATCTCAGCTTGCGGAACAAAAGCGGAAACAAGTAGCCCGGCGAGTGGAGCTCAAGCAGAAGCGGCTGCCGCCGAAACAACACAACTGACGTGGTGGCACTCCATGTCTGGCGCAGGGGAGAAAGCCATTAATCAGCTCGCCTCTGATTTTAACGCCAGTCATCCGGACATTCAGGTGAAGCCCATCTATCAAGGGAAGTACGATGAGAGTCTGAACAAACTTAAAGCATCCATGGGCTCGGACAGCGGTCCTGACATTATCCAGGTCTACGAGATTGGCAGCAAGTTCATGATTGATTCAGGCATGATTACGCCGGTACAACAGTTCATCGACAAGGATCAGTTCGATCTGTCCCAACTGGAACCAAACATCATCCGATATTACACGATTGATGGCATATTGAATGCCATGCCGTTTAACACATCCAACCCGATCCTGTACTACAACAAGGATATGTTCAAAGCAGCAGGTTTGGACCCGGAGAGCCCGCCGAAGACGTATGAAGAGTTTGAGCAGGCGGCGAAAGCATTGGCGAAAGACGGCAAGCCAGGTGCGTCCATGGCGATCTACGGCTGGTTCATGGAACAGTTCTTTGCAAACCAGAATGCAGATTATGTAAACAATGGTAACGGTAGAACCGAAGCAGCTACAGAGTCTCTGTTGAATTCCGAAGCAGGCGTGAAGACGCTAACGTGGTGGAAAAAGATGATCGACGAGAAAACCCTCTCCAATCTGGGGCGTAGCACAGACGATACAACAGCAGCATTTACCGCTCAGCAGATTGGTATGACTCTGGATTCCACGGCGGGCCTGCGCAAAATCGTGGAAGGTTCAGGTGGCAAGTTTGAACTGGGAACAGGCTTCCTGCCTCGTCCGTCAGATGCCAAAGAGGGTGGCGTTGTGGTTGGCGGAGCAAGCCTGTACATCATGAACAACAAATCGGAAGCGCAACAGCAAGCAGCATGGGAATTCATCAAATATTTGGCTACACCAGAGGTACAAGCGAACTGGAGCGTTGCGACAGGATATTTCCCTATTACGACAGCGGCCTACAATGAGCAAGTATTAAAGGATAATATGGCGAAGTACCCGCAATTTCAGACAGCCGTCGATCAATTGCACGCTTCCGCGGATTCGACAGCAACATCCGGGGCATTAATGGGTGTATTCCCTGAAGCGCGACAACTTGTCGAAGGAGCGATTGAAACGGTTCTGAATGGACAAGGTACACCGCAAGAAGCATTGGATGCAGCGGCCAAACAAATTACGGACAAAATTGCGCAGTATAACAGTACGGTGAAGAAATAATTGTAGACTAACTCAAAATAAAGATGCGGCGATCATTCCTGATCGTCGTGTCTTTATGATTTTATGAATTTTAACCAGTGAGACTTAAGTTGGACTTTTCTTGATGTATGGAGTCATAGGTGTTATCACAAAATGTCGAAAGAAGATATGCTTTACACTTTTTATGTTAGTTTAAGTTACGCGAATTAGTTTTTTATGCACAGTCATGGTAGATATAAGGTTCGAAAAGTCACAATTAGTACCCGTTATTAGTCCTATATGAAAGAGAACGATGTGATTTTGTTTATTTTTGTAATGTATATGTTCTATTTTCTTTCATAACGAAGAAATATTGTTTACACAGGTCGCTTATTCAGTTATCTTATATTTGAACTAATGTACAAGCTGTCTGAACAAATGATTGAAAATTCATAACATGGGGGTAGGAGAAAGATGCAAAGTAAGCAAATAAAGAGTTGGCTTCGATTATTCTTAGCTGTGGTGCTGTTGATTACCGGAGCTATACCTGCTGGCTTATTCAACAGTAAAGCCGCCGCAGCTGACGAGCCATTAACGGTTACACAGGCGCTCGCTCTTGGTTCGGATGATTCAACCGCTACAGTTGAAGGTTATGTTGTAGGGACCTACAGCAACGGTCCAAGTGTAAATTCGAATCCACCCTTTACTGTAGACACCAATTTTGCTATTGCGGATAGTCCAACCGAAAGAGATATTAGCAAAATGATGCCTGTGCAGGTACCCACATCTGTTCCTCGTAGCACGTTCGGACTACTAAGCAATCCCTCCTTGTATCAATCCAAAGTGCGTATTAACAACGGTACGTTATCTCAATATTTCACTTCTAAAGGTATACGCTCCGTTGCATCAACAACCTTTCAACTCATTGATGAGACACCCGAAACGGAAGTAGCCAATGTTACAGCTAACCCATCTTCAGGGGAAGTTCCGGCAGGAACACAGGTGGCCCTAGGAACAACTACAGTCGGTGCTGCCGTATATTACAAGTTAAATGATGAAAATGCTTTTCTTCCTTACACAGTTCCCATTACGGTAAATGATGCCATACACATTGAAGCCTATGCACATAAAGAAGGCTTGCTAGATAGTGCAATTGCTTTGTTTAATTACACCATCGTGGACAATACGCCGATCTCAATCTCTGATGCCAGAAACAAACCGGAAAACACTTCAGTTACCGTTCAGGGGATTGTCACCTATCGAGAGGAATCCGGAGGGATGGCAAATCTATACATTCAGGATGAGAATGCCGGTATCGTCATTCGGGGCACGGATTCAACTGTGGAGCCCGGTGACCGGATAGAAGCATATGGTCCGCTCACCATTTATAACGGTCTGCTCCAGATCGAGAAGGATAAAGCAGGATTTCCAGGCGGATATATCAAGATTTTAGACAAAGCACAAGAAATTCCTGAACCGCTTGTATTGACCTCCAAGGATTTTACACCTGCTGAAGGCGGAGGTAAGGGTGCGGGCGGCATTTATGAAGGAATGCTTGTCGAAGTTCATGGGGTTACAGTGACAAGAAGCAGTAGTTCCACCTTTTTTGCGACAGATGTCGATGGTGGAGAGATCACGATCTATGCCAAGAATAGCCCCACTGCACTATCAACAGGCAAAACATACGAAAAAGTGACAGGTGTCATGACTTACCACACAAGCTATGGACTGGAACTAATCCCGCGTACAGCAACAGATGTTGTCGAAAATCTGCTTTCTGTTAAAGCTAGTGTTCCGTCGGGTGGTATTGTCAAAGGGTCAACCGTGACCTTATCCTCACCAACAGCAGGAGCGGAAATTTATTATTCGGTTGATGGAACAGAACCAACCCAAACATCTACACTGTATACTGGCCCGATCACAGTAGACGAAGATACGGTTGTTAAAGCGATCGCCGTATCAGGCGGCAATACAAGTCATGTATATAGCTTTACGTACACCGTTCTTCAGGAACTGGACAACCTGAGAATTCACGATATACAAGGCGCATCTCATAACTCCCTGTATGATGGTCTGGCTGTCCAGAATGTTGAAGGTATCGTGACTCATATTGTCAATGCAAGTTCGTTCTATATGCAGGAGATCCCTGGCATGGAAGATGACGACACTAAAACATCTGAGGGTATCCTTATTTATAAATCCACTCATGGCATGGCGGTAGGCAACAAAGTCAGCGTATCCGGTCAAGTGAAGGAATATGCGACAGCAACGACCGAGCTGGCGACAACAGAAATAGTGGCTACAGCGATTACGGTGGAGGGTGAAAATCAGACACTGCCTGAACCTGTGATCCTTGGGAAGGACGGACGAATGATCCCTAACGTCATTGATTCGGATCAGTTCGGTGAGTTTAATCCGGATGTGGATGCAATCGACTTTTACGAGAGCTTGGAAGGCATGAGGGTGCAACTCGATCAAGCCACGATTGTCGGTCCGTATTCAAGTGAGCCAGGGCTGGCAGTCGTAATCGATAATGGTCCGAACAATCCGTTACGAACACCTGCAGGAGGCGTCATTCTGACAGGAGATGGTGTAGAGCCGTTTGAGAGTTCACTTAATCCGCAACGACTGTTCATCAATAAAAAACCATCCCAAGCGGTCAAAACGGGAGACAAGCTGGATGGCTCTGTGAAAGGGGTTATGACATACTCCAATGGGAACTTTAAAGTGATTCCTGAGGGTAATCTTCCGGCAATCACACCGAGTTCTCTTGCACAAGCCATAACCAATATTCAACCTACGGATGACAAATTAACGATTGCAACGTTCAATGTAGAGAATTTCAGTCAAAAGGATGCGGCTAGAGCGGTTAAAATTGGCGGTATTGTTGTAAATAATCTGAAAAATCCAGATATTATTGGCATTATGGAAGTACAAGATAATGATGGAGCAACCGACAGTGGAAACACTGCTGCGGATGCGAGCTTCCAGACTTTAATTGATGCAATTGCTGCCAAAGGTGGTCCCACGTATAAATACACAGATATCGCTCCGGAAAATAACAAGGATGGCGGAGCACCAGGTGCCAACATTCGAGTTGGGTTCCTATATAAGGAATCACGAGTGTCCTTGAAAGAAGGAATTAAAGGTAATGCGACAACAGCAATTCAGGTAGGCGCTGACGGCAGTCTCTCCAATAACCCGGGTCGTATTGCACCAGGGGATGAGGCGTTCGCCAGCTCCCGCAAACCGCTTGCCGCTGAATTCGAATTCAATGGTGAACGTGTAGTGGTGATTGCCAACCACTTCAATTCCAAAGGCGGAGACCTGAAACCGTTTGGAAGCATACAGCCTGCCACTCGAAGCAGTGAAGTTCAACGTGCGAAGCAAGCTGCGCTGGTGAATGGCTTTGTGAAAGACTTACTGGATAAAGACCCAGAGGTAAATGTTGCTGTTCTCGGTGATTTCAATGACTTCCAATTCTCAAATACCTTGAACATTGTTGAGGGTAATGAACTGGACAATTTGGTAAACGAACTGCCAGAAAACCAGCGGTACTCCTACATCTACGACGGCAACTCTCAGACGCTGGATCACATCCTGGTGAGCAAAAATCTGACTGAAACGGCAGCCATCGAAGTGGTGCATGTGAATGCAGATTTTGAGGCAGCGGATGGACGGGTGAGTGACCATGATCCACTGCTCGCACAATTAAGTATTGGAGAGCCGGTGGAAGAAGGGGACTTCAACCTGCGCGTACTGCACACGAACGATACCCATGCGCATCTGGATAACATTCCGCGCCGAGTTACGGCAATCAAGGAAGCACGCAATGATAACACGTTGGTGCTGGATGCAGGGGACGTTTTCTCAGGCACATTGTACTTCAATCTGTTTAATGGTTTGGCTGATCTGGAGTTCATGAACATGATCGGATACGATGCCATGACCTTCGGTAATCATGAGTTTGATAAAGGTCCGAGCGTACTGAAAGAATTTATTGAGAAAGCAGAATTCCCATTCGTGAGCGCCAATATTGATTATTCAAAAGATGCGAATTTGAGTGGTTTGTACAACGATAACATCGGGAATCCGGGTGAAAAAGCCGAGATCTATCCGGCGATTATTACGGAAGTGAATGGTGAGCGAGTTGGTATTTTTGGACTGACGACACCGGATACAGTATCTCTTTCTTCACCGGGAGATGACTTGAAGTTTGTAGATTATAAGGCAAGTGCACAAGCAACCGTACAGATGCTGCAAAATGAAGGTATCAATAAAATCATTGCTTTGACTCACTTAGGCTACTCAGAGGATCTGAAATTAGCTGAGTCCGTAGAAGGAATCGACATTGTGGTAGGTGGGCATTCACACACCATTCTGAAAGAACCGATTATGGTGGGCAGCCAGGATGAGCCGACATTGGTTGTACAAACTGGTGAATATGACGTGTCTCTTGGTCAATTGGATGTTACGTTTAATGAAGCAGGTATATTGAAAAAGTGGAACGGCAAATTGCTGAGTCTGGATGCAAAAGATGCTAACGACCAATTCGTCTATGCTGATGATGTGGAAGCCGCAAACAAGCTGAAAGATTATGCGCCTCAGTTGGAACAATTCAAGAAAACGGTTATCGGTAAAACGAATGTCTTCCTGGATGGAGAACGGGGCACTGTGCGGAAACAGGAAACCAATCTAGGAAACCTGATGACAGACGGCATGCTGGAAAAAGTGAAATCCATTGTAAAGGAGAATGATGTCAAAGGATACGTCGCGATCCAGAACGGCGGCGGCATTCGAGCTTCATTCCAGACAGGCGATATTACGCTGGGTAATCTCTTGACTGTGATGCCATTCGGTAATAACCTGTCTGCGTTAAAAATGACAGGTAAGGAAATCACAGCTGCGCTGGAAAATGGAGTAAGTGGTGTGGAAACAGGAGAAGGGCGCTTCCCGCAAGTGGCAGGTATGCGGTTCTACTACGATTCCACGAAACCGGGCGAAAAAATTAATGCTACGACCAACACCGTAACCCAAGTGGGTCAACGTGTGGTCAAAGTTCAGATTAAAAATGCAGATGGTACGTACTCGGATATCGATCCGAACGGGTATTATATCGTTGCTACCAATTCATTCATGGCTAACGGTGGAGACTTCTATCGTGCGATGAGAACGGCGAAAGATGATAATCGATTCTACGAATTAAATCTGGTCGATTATGAAATCTTCCATGAACATCTGGACCGTGTAGGTACAGTTGATCAAAAGACGGAAGGACGCAGTACGGATCTGAAAGGCACACCACTTCCTGGAGACGGAAATGGAAGCAATCCTGGTAATGGTGGCGGCAATAATGGCAGTAATCCGGGCAGTGGCAACAGTGGTGGAGGGTCTACAACACCTACTCAGCCGGTAACTCCAACCACACCGACTACGCCAACCAACCCTACGAACCCTACTACGCCAACCGTTCCTGGTAATGGAGGAGGTACGAATCCAACCACTCCGGTTGTAGACCTGAAAGATATCGGTAATCACTGGGCAGCAGCTGCCATTGAGCAGGCCATTTCCCGGGGAATTGTGAACGGGTATCAGGATGGTAATTTCCGTCCAAATGCACCAGCCACACGCGCCGAATTCATTGTTATGCTGGCAAGAGCATTTGAACTTCCGGCCAGCAACAAGGCATTGACGTTTAAAGATGCTGCTGGCATACCTGCGTGGGCGCAAACCTTTATTGCCCAGGCAGTGGAGCAAGGCATCATTAGCGGGTATACGGATGATACCTTCCGTTCATCGGGCAAAGTATCTCGTGTAGAAATGACGGTTATGCTTGTCAGAGCACTCGGTCTTCCGGTATCGTCCAATCCGGCATTGAGCTTTGCGGACGCAGATAAAGTACCAACCTGGGCTGTTCCATATATCGCTGCTGCTTATGATGCAGGACTGGTGAAGGGAGCAGGGCAAAATAGATTTAACCCTCTCGCTGAAGCAACACGTGCGGAAGTGGTGACCTTGTTATTGTCGGCAATTGAATTGCAAAAGCAATAAACGCATATACAGACGGTTTAGAACAGCTCGCAGGCTTCCATCTGCGAGCTGTTTTTTTACTAATTAATGCCTGTTAATTTTCACCAAGCGAAGGTATAGTAGACAGGATTATATTGAAGGAGTGTTGACGAAATGCAAGAACAACCCGTATTAATCGCACTATTTGCCATCGCGGCAGGAATTTTTAGTTTGCTCGGTGGGATCAACAATTGGGACTGGTTTATGAAGAGCTTTCGAGCAGGGATTTTTGTGAAGACCATTGGACGGCAGGGCGCAAGAGTGGTATATGGTATTCTCGGTGTTGTCATGATTGTCATTGGTGTATTACTGTTACTGATTGATAAAGTGTAGGAATAGAAAAGGAAAGAATAGAAAAGAAAAAATTTGTAGAGCCTGAGTACATAATTCAGTTATACAGCCTTTAATGTAGAAGGTAACAATTAGTACGTCTAGCTTTATGCTTGAGATTTTTGAGACTAGTTAGGGTGTGTAGATTAGTATTTTAAAATGACTTGAAGCCCAAGCCTTTATACTCTTGGGAAAGGGAGTTAATTCTCTAAGGGACTCAGGACGCCTTATTTCGCCTTCAGCTTTTCTTTTTACAAAGTAAGGAACATCAGGCACGTTATTTACTGGAATCTCTAATAAAAACAATGCAAATGACTGTTTTATTCTGATATAGGGTGTCTCAGGTTCTTTAGATTACTGGAGTCACTTGATATTCTTGAATAAGGCGTCTCCGATTCGTTACTCAAAAAGACCACCGAAAAATCTCGGTGGTCTTTTTACCAAATTCAGGTTTAACCATCTCAATTTGGTTTAATTATCTTTTAAATCTTTAACGGAGTCGATATTCATGTAAGTTGGAACAACCAGTCCTTGTTTGACTCCAGTCATGCTGACCGCAATATCGTCAATCTGGTCACCATAAGTTTCCCAGTAGTCACCGTGTGTCAATGGGAGCCATACCGCTGGAGAAGCATCGATATCTCCTGCAGCCAAGCCTGCCCACATTGGTCCGGCTTCGACTTGAAGCGCTTTGACATTGTAACCAAGATCATTCTCAAGAACATACTTTATCAGGTTGGTACTTGCAATCTCGGAATCCCAGGCAACATATCCAAGACTGAAATTATCACCATTCACTGGCGTCAAACCTTCAGTCCATTCTTTGATCTGGTCTGGATGTTTTTCAGCATAAGTCTTGGCAGCCTGTTCAGGTGAAACGCCATCTTGAATATCAATCATGATCTCACTCATTTGATCTGAATTCCATTTGAAGCGAGAGAGGAATTCGTAGGCAACCGGATGAGCTTCCTTGATTCCTTTGCGTCCTACCGTGTGAACTTCTTCTGCATCCCCGAAGATTAAGTCGGGATCATCCAGATATTTCAGATCATACTTGTTGAACATCCAGTGAGGCGTCCAGCCTGTAACAATAATCGGTTCTTCGTTCTTATAGGCTTTGTCCAGCGATGCAGTCATTGCTGCTCCAGAGCCTTCAACCAGATTCCAGTTGGACAGTTCATAATTTTCAATCGCATTTTTGGTTGCTTTCATCAGACCTGCACCCGGGTCGATCCCGACGATCTGGTGATTTACCTCTTCGCCTACATTGGCATTAGCCGTTGGTGTTGAGGCAGAGGCACCTGTCTCCAGGTCCGCAATGGAATTTACTTCAGTCATGTAACTAGGAACCACGAGGCCTGTACGTACACCCGTCATGTTGGCACCCAGATCGTCGACCTGATCTTTGTAACGTTCCCAGTAGTCAGCGTGTGTCAATGGCAACCAAGCTGCTGGAGAGGCATCTACATCGCCTGAGGCAACACCTGTCCACATTGGCCCAGCTTCTACTTGCAGAGCGTTAACTTTGTAACCAAGTTCGTTTTCCATCACATATTTCAGCAAGTTGGTACTTGCGATTTCGGAATCCCAAGCCACATAGCTTAGTTTAAATGCATCACCGTTCACGGGAGTCAGACCTTTGGTCCACTCAGCAACTTGATCAGCATGCTTCTCGGCATATGCTTTAGCTGCTTCTTCAGCAGAGGTACCTTCCTGAATGGCAGTCATCATTTCACCCATTTCATCAGATGTCCACTTAAATCGGGACAGGAATTCATAGGCAACAGGGTGATCTTCTTTCAGACCTTTACGGGCGATGGTATGAATCTCTTCCGCATCACCAAAAGATTTCTCTGGATCTTCCAAATATTTCAGGTCATATTTGTTGAACATCCAGTGCGGAGTCCAACCTGTAATGATGATAGGTTCTTCATTTTTGATTGCTTTGTCCAGTGTGGCTGTCATAGCTGCACCAGAGCCTTCAATCAGAGTCCAGTCAGTCAGCTTGTAGTCTTCAATCGCTTTTGCAGCGGACTTCATGATACCCGCCCCTGGATCAATACCAATTATCTGATAATTAACTTCTTTACCTACAGCGTTGGCTGCTGAATTGTTGCCACCAGCTGAAGTTGTGCCACCAACGAAGTATTGTGAGAAACCAGCGACAAGCACAAGGAATGTTGCTGCAGCCGTGATCCATGCTTTTTGCTTTGCTGTAACGCGTGAGGTCTTTTTGCGACCTGGCATAAACAGATTTTGTGTAAAACGGTCCAATACAATCGCGAGTACAACAACGGCAAGACCGGCTTCAAAACCTTTACCGATTTGCAGCTGTGTTACCGCACGATAGACTTCCGCACCAATACCTTGTGCACCGATCATGGATGCAATAACAACCATGGACAATGACAGCATGATCGTCTGGTTAATACCGGACATCACGGTAGGCAAAGCGAGTGGAAGCTGTACTTTGAACAACTTCTGCATGGAGGTTGAGCCGAATGCATCGGCTGCTTCAACCAATTCGCCAGATACTTGTCTGATACCCAGATGAGTCAGACGAATCGTTGGTGGAATCGCAAAAATAACGGATGCGATAACACCTGGAACGACACCAAGGCTAAAGAATGTAACCGCAGGCAGCAAGTAGACAAATGCAGGCATTGTCTGCATGAAGTCAAGCAGCGGTGTGATTATGCGTGCTGCAGTTTTGCTATATGCCAGCCAGATTCCGACCGGAACACCAATCAGAATGGAGATTAATCCTGAAGTGATAACCAGGCCGAGTGTGTCCATGGATTGGGACCAGTACCCAAGGTTATCTACCAGCAAGAATCCAATCACCGTAAATAGTGTCAATGGGAGGCGACCTACGAGGAACGCTAGAACACCCAGTATCGCAATGAACAGAAGCGGATGGGGCAACATGAACAGCCCGGAGAAGAATCCGACTACTGCCTGAATAACAACAGAGATTACATTAAACAATCCGGAGAGCGAGGAGCTCATCCAGTCAACGATGGATTCAATCCACGATGCTAGTGGTATTTTGGGAATCATTCACAAGTTCCTCCTTTACTGCAACTTCACCGCTAAGTGCACCCAGCAGGGCACCGCGGACGATAACACCTTGCAGACGGCCGTTCTCACCAACAACAGCGAGAGGCACATGGGCTGAACTTACCATTTCGAATAATTCATGAATCAGGGTCTCAGGCGCAACAGTAGGCCCGTCTGTGATCAGAATGTCGTTTAATACTTTATTTTCGCGCATCGCACGGGTAGCATCTTCAGCTGTGATGACACCAAGCAGTTTTTTCGAACGGTCAATGACAAACAGGTTGGAAATTCCGCGTTCGCGCATTAATTCGAGGGCAACACGAGGACCACGATCAAGTGTAATCGTTTCAGGGCGACGCATTACGTGGGATGCTGTAAGGACCTTGGACAGATCCACGTCTTCGACGAAGCGGGCCACGTATGAGTTGGCCGGTTGAATCATAATCTCTTCCGGTGTACCAATCTGCACAACTGCGCCGTCTTTCATGAGGGCAATACGATCGCCGATGCGCAGCGCTTCGTCCAAGTCATGGGTAATGAAAATAATGGTCTTTTTCATTTTATCCTGAAGCTCGATCAACTCATCTTGCATATCACGACGAATCAATGGATCAAGTGCACTGAAGGCTTCATCCATCAGTAGTACTTCCGGGTCATTGGCAAGTGCACGCGCCAAGCCGACACGTTGCTGCATCCCGCCACTGAGTTCATCTGGCATTTTGTCTTCCCAGCCTTTCAGGCCAACCAGCTCAAGTGAGGTTTTTGCCTTCTCCCGGCGAACTTCCTTATCTACTTTTTGTATTTCCAATCCATACTCCACATTATCAAGAACGGTACGGTGCGGGAATAACGCAAACTTCTGGAAGACCATGCTAATCGTTTTCCGGCGCACTTCGCGCAATTGTTCTTTGTTCATCTTGCGTAGATCCTTACCATGGACCAGAATTTCTCCGGAGGTTGGTTCAATCAGACGATTGAACATCCGAACCAGTGTGGACTTACCACTCCCGGACAGCCCCATAATAACGAAAATCTCGCCTTCCTTAATATCCATGTTGACCCGGTTGACACCAACCGTTATCTGTTTTTCTTTGGCCAACTTTTCTTTACCCCAACCTTGCTCCAGTAATTGCAGACCTTGCTCGGTTTGGGGCCCAAACAATTTACTTACGTTTTTCACTTCAAGTATGGTCATGTTTTCACCCCTTCTGATGTGTTGTGCACTTCGAACGGCTTTCAGCATCCATAAGCCCATACACTTATGCGCCCAGCCACGAAATCCGGTAGTTGTTGCTTCGCTTCCCGTCTTTCTGGGTAACGAGTTTAATACTAACAATACTTAACCAGTATATCAACCGAATAAACAGTACATAATGTTTGTACAGTAAAAACTGTACAAAGTTTTTCGTCCAAATACTCCGTCATTCTCCTTATTCTGGCTAATAAGGCAGCTTTACATTTGACAATGCTTTTCCTACAATAGAAAATGAGCTGAATTGAAGCTGAATTTTTTGGTTAAAAGATAGTCATAGGCAATTGTAGCCTGGTAAAGTTCCCATTTTCATACATTGGGTGAATGAAAGCCCTCTGGCATATATGATGTCCGGCCGAGAGCTTTCCCATGTAAGCAGGACTTTTAAAGTGTTGCAATGATTTCGCCAAAGACTGTGGAATGTTCAGAATGGAGGTTGCAAGCATGGGCTTGGACCATTTACAAGAGGAACAGCAGGCAACCGTGCTGAAGATTCGTAAGCGCGTTATTGAAGCCATTGGACGTAATATGGATCTTTACGGGGTTACGCTGTCTACGGGGCACTTATATGGATTGCTATTTTTTGCAGACAAACCAATGACCCTTGACGATATGGGACGGGAAATGGAAATGAGCAAAACGAGTATGAGTACAGGTGTACGAACACTGCTGGATTTGAAAATGGTAAATAAAGTGTGGAGCAAGGGCTCCAGAAAAGACCTATATGAAGTGGAATATGACTGGCATCAGACGTTTACGGATTATTTTGCGATTAAATGGAGAAAAGCCGTGGAGAGTAACCTTCAGGTTCTACGCAAATCGATTGAAGAACTGAATCGACTAGTTGAAGATCTGGATGAAGAGACGGATGTTGAACTAATCCGGACCCTGATGGAAGACAAACATAAGATTTTGCAAGCGGAAGCATATTACAAATGGTTGGATCGATTGATTGATACCATGGAAGATGAAGAGATATACAAGCTGGTTCCGAAGGAAGAGATCAAGGAACATCTATAATCACATGCAAAGGGCCCTTTCCGTTAGAGGAGAGGGCCCTTTTGGCTTGTGCAATATCTTACTGAATTATAATGAAGGAACACGATGTAAAAGATAACTTTGCCCATCGTATCGACCTATGTTCACATTTAATGTCCAATCAGACCTGCATGAGGAAAGGCTACAGGCTGCTGTGAAATCTGTTGCAGTTCATTCAGTATCTGCATTTGGCCACCTGGAGTCCAGCATAACTGATGCCAATTCGAGATATCATGAACGTTACCTTGTAACACGGCAGGGGAGCGATTCCAGGATGCCGTTTGCTTCATGCGCCGGAACACCTTTTCACTGGCAGGCTGAAGCGAAGCGCGGTGAATCAACAGGTAATCCGTGTCCAGCACGGGGATACTATCTGCTGCATAATCATTTCTGGAATTTTCGGGAGATATAAGCTGGGCAGGGTGCAGTCCCAATTCTGCATACAACAAGTGATTTAATGGATGCTCGCCAGTTCCTTGTAAGCGAATGAACTGATTCGTTACCTCCATCAGAGTCAACCGTTTTTGTCGAAAATAAGGTTGTAGGTTCAATCCTGCTTCAAGTTTGCGAAACTCAAGTTCCTTGAAATTCAGCAACGCTTGTTTCTCGCGTCCGACCAGTTCGGCTATGCGAATATGGTTCTCTTTCCAGTCATCCGTGGATTCCAAGATGACGGTGGGTGCAATATTTTTCAGGCGATCGTAATAGGACTTATGGTAAAAGTCACCGATGATCAGGTCTGGCTTCGCCTGCCGAAGTTGATCTAATTGTCTGGTTAATTGACGTTCATGTTCATATTCATCCGATTCCCGGTCAAGAACTCCTTCCAGCACAGCTACAGGGCGCAATCCAAGCGAAGTCAGATTCTGATCGAATCCCATGTTGGATACCGTAGCTAAGCGAAGTTGATCTTTTTTCATATATACGCTGGGGGCAATCCCCAAGGTTTGTTTGAATTTGCGGCTAAAATAATACTCGTTGCCATACCCTACAGATACTGCGACGTCTTTAAGAACACAGTTTTCTTCGGTCAGCTGTTTTTTGGCTTCATCTATCCGTAAACGATTGAGATAATCGGTCGGCGACATGCCTTTGGCTTTCTTGAAACTGCGTGAATAGGAGCTGGGTGTGAGACCGGCAATCTTCGCAAGCTGATCCATGCTGATTCCTTCACTCATGTAGCGTCGCATATACATAATACTGCGTTCCAAGGCAGGGTCCACTTTCTCATGATTGGCTTCCAGCCGGTTCTCCGAGAGAAACTGTAGCAGTTCATGCAATTGGCTATGTATGCTGATAAAGTGATCTGGCTGACAGCCCCGATAGGTCTCATACAGTTGTTCCAAACGTGATACAGCCTGCTGCTCGTGACGAACTAGCAACCTGCCTGTTTGCCAATCCAGCGGAAAGCCAGGTGAAGAGGTCATTTTCCACTCGCCTCTCACTTGCTGCAAACGAACGGTATCCATGCTTAGCAAAATACATTCGGTCACCTTCGAGCGAGCAGCGGCCTCGATGGTTGTACCTGGCTTCAGTACATATATGCTGCCCGCTTGAGCCGGATAGGCTGTATCATTCAGGACCAGAACACCGTCTCCTTGTAAAATAAGACAGAGCATGGGCCGGGACACCGTCTTGCCTTGCACACGGAAATTCTCCCCGCGACGCATACGGCACATGGAGGAGAGGAGCGGTAGAGATGAGGCTTCAGCAATGAAGGGAAACTGTTCAGTCATACGGACCATCCTTTTGTCTTATTTTCTTAATGATAACAATTATCATTCTCATATGGAAGATGTTTTTTTCAAATAGTTTTCGACAACCAAAAAAAGGATTACCAAGAGCCACTAGGGCTGCAGGGTAATCCTTTTTGTTATGGACAAGTCCGTAGAATGAGCTACATGCTTGAATCAACAGGATATATTAGTATGGTGTCACTAATAGAATATTGTCCAGGAAAACGTCACTCATGACTTTTTTGCCTGTTCCGCCCGTTTGCACATGATACAAGCGATACTGATCTTTGGCATTGATGTAGAACAGGCCTGCAACATCATCTCTGATATGGAATGCATCCCATTCGTCACTGGTAAGTTTGGTTACCTTGAGAGCAGTATTGACTGAATAGAGACCATTGTTGCCCGAGATGTAAGCAGCCGTAGGTGTACCATTGGTCAATTGATTCGCAACATACGTTACATTGTTCAGGTTCAGGTTGGCGGACTTGGTTACTTTGTTGCCGGAGACCGTTTTGGCATAAGCCTTCTTGTCTGCATCAATAAGGACAACCTTATCTGTACCTAGAGCACTTACTTCCCGAACGCTTTTACTATGAAGCTGAAGTGTTTTGGCTGAAGTTGTTAACGCAAACGCTTTGCCTTTGGCATAATTGTAATCCTTGTTACTGTCGAGCTCGATTCCTTTGTTATACACGTAAAGATTGTTACCCCAACCACCGGAGTATACTGCATTCACATCCAGTTTGGCTTTGGGATTAACCGCAGTGGCCTTGCCCGTGTTGTAATTCACCTTATACATGACAACAGCATTGGTAGAGTAGTACTGCTCATATGGGTCTGTATTGACCATGAGTTGCAGTTCGTTTTTGGCCAGATTCGTAAAATAACGACCTTCCACTGCACCTGCGGCAATTCGCTGCACAGCTCCAGAACCGTTGGATGTTTTGGACACGATCCACGTGTTTCCATTAACCAGTGCGTTATAGTAAACCCGCCCTTTGGTTACCACGAGAAACGGAAAGTCGGTATCAGCCTTGTCCGCAATCTTGGTAACAGCTGAAGCGTCACTATTGCCATTAGCGCGATATATCGTGCCTGTAGCATCCAGATAATAGATGAATCCATTATCCGTATAATAGCTGAGCACATCTGTTGCAAATGTCTCTGCCGCATCGCTGGACCCGTCATTCGGAACCCGAAGCAATGTTGTGGAAGAAGCAGTCTGGGTGTAGTAGAGATAAGAACCTGCTGCGAGCAAGTCCACCCCTTGGAAATCAATTAATACTTCTGTTGTATTGCTTCCATCCGCGGATACTTTGTACAAAACGCCGTCGGACTCATAATACACAGTGGATTGGCTAAGTGAAGCTGCCTGGGCTTCGCCCCCGCCTCCAAATGCCACTGCTGCAATGAGTGTAAATAACAGCGATGTACAGATGATGCGTTGTAAATATGTATACCCTGTTTTCATGCTTTCCTCGTCCCCTTCGTTCTATATGTATGTCGTTAATTTCTTATGTTATATCGGTAAACTATGGAAGATATGTTAGATCTCAAACATGAAAAAGGAAGCGAATGAAATTGAATTTCATACACATTCAAACCTGAAATGGAATTGCGAATGATGCTGCCAATCCGGCTCCAAAGCATTCTCCGCCTGACTTGATCGTGATAACATAACATTTAATCAGCGAAGAGAGTCAACTGACTAATCAACGACAGGAGCGAAACGATATGATGAATATAGCAACGATCGGTACAGGGTCCATTGTGGATGCCGTTCTATCCGCGATCAATGAACTGGAAGATGTCATTTGTACAGCGATGTACTCCCGGAAGAGAGAGACAGCACAGGAGCTTGCGAGTAAATATAAAGTAAATACAATCCATACGGACCTGGGGTCACTATTTGCAGATGCAAATGTAGATCTCATTTATATTGCTTCACCAAACAGCATGCACTACGAACAGGCCTATCAGGCACTTCAACACGGCAAACATGTCGTCTGCGAAAAACCGTTCACGTCCACGCTTCAGGAAGCAGAGACGCTGGTTGCACTTGCAAAAGAAAAGAATCTGTTACTGTTTGAAGCCATCTCGAACATTCATCTGCCCAATATTAAAGTCATACAGGAGCAGCTGCCAAAGCTTGGCCCAATCAAACTCATCCAATGTAACTACAGTCAATACTCACGAAAATACAATGATCTGCTTGCAGGGGGAACGCCGAATGTATTTAATCCACAATTCTCTGGCGGAGCGCTGATGGATATTAATATATATAATCTTCATCTGGTCATGAATCTGTTCGGCAGTCCGAATACCGTATCGTATACTGCGAACCAGCATGCAAACGGCATTGATACGTCAGGCGTTGTCGTTCTCCAATATCCGGAGTTTATTGCGGAATGTGTGGGTGCCAAAGATACAAGCAGCATGAACTTTGTGCTTATTCAGGGAGAGAAAGGGTATCTTCAGGTTGTCGGGGGAGCAAACGGTTGCCGGGAGATCAAGCTTCAGATCGGGAATGAGTCTGCTGAGGCGTATAATGCCCAGACCAAATCCAATTGGCTCTACTACGAGTGGGAAGTGTTCAGGGACATCCATGCAGGTGGGGATTACAACCGGTGTTATGAACTGCTCGAACACAGCCAGTCTGTGATGAGTGTGCTCATGGGTGCGCGTAAGGATGCCGGAATTGTATTCGCAGCAGATCAGCGTTAATCGTTAATACGTGTCACTAATGCTGCTCATGTACAACATGTCGAAAATATAAAGTACCGAGACCATCGAAGACATTTTGGACAGCCTTAATTGTTCATTGTATCCGTAAGCGAGTAACGTTTCGTCACAATGTTTGGACAGGGTTGAATGGTTGCTGCCCGTGACCGCGATAACTTTCATCTGTTTGTTGCTCAGCACTTTGGCCGCTTCAATCATGGATTGGTTCTCACCTGTGTGTGATATAACAAAAGACAGCGTCAGGCTGTTGGGATTCATCGTATTCAAGTAATGCATGTTGGCATTATTGTGAGCAATTGCAGATATGCCGAGTTCATTCCATTTGGCACAAGCCTGTTGAGCTAGATAATAGTTCATATCACTACCATAGATATCGATGCGTCCAGATTCTTTGACCCAGTTAGAGATGCGCAGCAAAACAGGAGCGTTTAACATCCGGCGTGTATCCTCCAGCGCCTGCTGGTACAGGTAAGGAACCGAGTCGATGGCAGCAAGCACGTTGCCTTGTTCTGCAATTGGACAATCCTGCGTCTGCAACGCGGAAGGCATCTGTTGATATTCAAGAGCAAGCTTTAACTGGAAGTCTGGGTACCCTTTGGTACCCAGCTTTTTGCATAAGCGAACAATGGTGGATGAGCTTGTATAGGTCTGCTGAGCCAGTTCATGGGCTGTAGAATCAAATACAACTTCGGGATTGTTCAGGATATAGTCCACAATATGCCTCTCCTGTGCCGTTAATTGTGAAGCATATTTTAATTTTTGAAGCAGTTTGGATTCCATGCGGTTGTTCCATTCCTCTCTATAATCATCCCAAAGCATATATCTCTTCATCATAACCTGCGTTTATTGATTTCTCAATCTGCACATCTCAGATCTGACTTTCCGCCAGTTGCTGACGACTATTCCATTGGGTGACGAAACGAAGAAGAACCATACTCATGAGCAGGAGCAATGCACCGATCAAGAGTAACATCCAAGGACCGATCAGCAGCATGCCACTGGCTTGACCAGCCACTAAGGCGATCAGGGGAAGGACAATCAATCCGCCGAGCTGATAGGCTTCCTGGAATCCGCGAACCTTGGCCGAGATCAATACGTTTAATAGAATGACCATAAGACTGCAAGCCGGAACAACCCACACCACAAGTATGATCCAGTTCAGATTGGGAAACATCAACGTTCCAAACATGGGGTACATCAGAATATTGGCAATGATTCCATAGATCAGGAAAGTAACCCAGGATAATAGAAGGGAAGGGATTAGGGCAGCCAACACTTTGCCTTTGAAAAGTGTGTCCATGCTGATCGGTGTGAATAATAAACCTTCCAGTGTCTTGCGTTCCTTCTCACCAGCGAAACTATTGGCCGTCAGAATACTGGAGGCCATCACCGGAATGATGAGAAACAAGGGCGCAAACATATACATGGCTAAATAATAAACAATACGATGATTATCTGTAGGCATGGAAGCAAGCTGAGGAATCTGTCCGCCATGGGTTAATGCATCCAATGATTCGAGCAAAAAGCTGATGTTGCCCAGAGAACGAAGTTCCATTCTGGAGGCCGCCCACAGAAGGGCAGAGGGCATGATAATTCCGATAATCAGTGGAACGATCAACATGGGCAACCAGAGCTGAACGCTGGCTGTGACGGACCGGATATCTTTACGGATCAGTGCACGTATGGCTTGGCGATTATTCATGGTGGTGTGCCTCCCTTATGGCAAAATAGATACTCTCCAGATCACTGCCCGTGATGCGGGCCTGATAGACTTGACCAAGCTCCGTTAATTGCCTTAGCAGTAATGGAATATCTTCACGAGATGTAAGCTGAAATGTCGCTTGATGTGCAGAGATTATTTCAGGTGTGTAGTCAGTTGCTGTGTTCCATCCATCGGGCATGTCGGCTTCGACTTCGAGCTTCGGAGTGGACAGGTACCGGCTAACAATCTCCTTTTCCGTGCCTTCCTCAACGATGCGCCCCTTTTCCAGGAAAATATAACGATCACAGACGGCTGACAGTTGGGACAGCACGTGGGATGAGACCAGAATCGTCATCTTTTCTTCCTGATTTAATTGACGGATGATACGCAGTACCATCTGGATTCCATCCGGATCCAGGCCATTGGTGGGCTCATCCAGAAACAGGATGGAAGGACGATGCAGGAGTACTCGTGCAAGGCCCAGGCGTTTCTTCATGCCTGTGCTATAAGTGCCGACCTTTCGATGCTGATAATCCTGCAGCTCGAACAGAGTTACAAGCTCGTCGATACGTTCCTGGGCATGCTTCAGGCCAAAAACATCTGCGAAGAAAGTCAGATTGTCACGGCCACTCATATTTTCATATAGTCCACTTTGTTCGGTAAGGGTGCCACATATGGCCAGTACTTTCTCGGCCTCACGAGCGGTGTCCAATCCGTTAATGGTTACCTGTCCACTGGAAGCACCCAAGACCCCATTCATGATGCGAATCAGTGTGGTTTTGCCCGAACCGTTAGGGCCAATTAACCCGGTGACACTGCCTTGTTGAACTGTGAAACTGACATCATGCAGTGCTTGATGTACCTTGAATTGCTTGGATATGTTGCGTGCTTCAATCATCTATATTCACCATCCGATCTGAGTTTGGAGATTATACGTGCAGTAGGCTGATATCGTTCAAATGGACGACAAAAAAGATCTATTCCTGCTTCAATAGTCCCGAATGTAGGGTGCATATTTACCCTGAAGTCTGGCTGAAATCGGGTCTCAGGTTTGTTTTCACTATGGCGTGTAACATGTATCCTTATTTTAGGGTAGGACATCCGTTTCATTGCTATTCATAATGTGGTAATGAATTGAATTACATATGAATTCGTCTAACACATCCATATGAATACATCATATGGGTACATATAGTGTTCTGGACGTAGAGGAAGGTGAGTGACTCATGGCAGCATCCAATGAATATCGTTTTCAAGTGAACCTGAGCGGGATGATTCAGATTTTATCCAACCATCTATATAGTAGTCCCAAGGTGTTCTTGCGTGAACTCATGCAAAATGCAACAGATGCGATCACGGCACGCAAGGAAGTGGAGCCGGGATATCAGGGCGAAGCAAGGATTGAGCTGACAGGAACCGGTGATCAATTGACGATGATGGTGGAGGACAACGGAGTTGGCCTGACCGAAGCGGATATCCACGAGTTTCTGGCGATGATTGGACAATCCTCAAAGCGGGGGCAGCAGGCACTGCTGGATGGCGAGACATCGTTTATTGGACGTTTCGGTATTGGTCTGCTCAGCTGTTTCATGGTAAGTCATGAGATCGTTATGCTGACTCAATCGATTAAGGGTGGTCCCTCGATGGAGTGGAGAGGTAAGCCGGATGGTACATATACGATTAGACAATTGGACACACAGTTGTCTCCCGGAACGAAAGTATATCTGCGTTGTACACCGGATGCAGCACATTATTTTGAAGCGGAGTATGTGAAAGAAGCTTTATTTTACTACGGCGCTCTGCTTCCTTATCCAGTCACGTTGATACATGATGGGGTGCAGTCTGTTGTCAATCAGGATTCTCCGATCTGGCTAACACGCCCAGAGCTTGCCCGTTCTTGCCGAGCGGAAGTGCTTGCTTTTGGTGAACGTCTGCTTGGGGAGAAGTTCCAGGATTTCATCACGCTGACAACGGCTACGGGCCGTACGGGAGGCATTGCGTATGTGCTGCCACATGCAGTGAATCTGAATGCCAAGCGTTCTCACCGAGTGTACCTGAAGCGAATGCTGATCTCGGAGAAAGCCGAGAACATTTTGCCGGAGTGGGCGTTCTTCGTGAAATGTCTGATCTGGACCGATGAGCTTCAACCGACGGCGTCAAGAGAACATTTCTATGAAAATGAAAAGCTGGAAGAAGTGCGCTCCGAGCTTGGAGACGCTCTGCGTACGGGGCTGGCTGACATGGCTGAGAATCAGACCGAACGCTTGCAGAAGCTGATTCGTCTGCATGCTCTTTCGATGAAGGCGTTGGCTGTTCAGGATCAGGCGTTCTACGCGATGATTCACCGCTGGCTGCCTTTTGAGACGACGAGAGGACACCGGGAATTGGGTGAACTGATTGATGAAGGGGATACGCTGTATTATACCGGCTCCATTGATGAATATCGTCAGATACACCATGTGGCTTCAGCACAGTCCATGCTGGTCGTCAACGCAGGTTATATCTACGATAAAGAACTGATGGCGATGCTGCCTGTCATACTGAACCATGTACAGACCGAGCGAATTGAGCCAGATGAAGTATCGATGACATTCACGGATGTTGCACCGGCTGAACGTAACCAGTACTATGATGCGCTACGGTTGGCAGATTCGGCATTACAACGTTTCCGCTGCCGGGCTGAAGTGAAAGGTTTCAAGCCATCGGATCTGCCGGTGTTGTTTACCCTTTCGCAGGAATCATCCACGCTGCGTGCGTTGGAAAAAGCAAGCGAAGAGAGCACTGACTTATTCTCCTCTGTTCTCGGTTCGTTGTCGGCAGGCATTAATTCGGCAGGGTACTCGACGTTGTATCTGAATGTAAACAATCCCATCATTAAACGGGTGCTGACTTCACCGGATAATCAGATGACACCGATTGCTATAGAAATGTTGTATGTCAACGCACTGATGATGGGCCATTACGCCATGAACAAGCAGGAACTTGAAGTATTGAACCAGGGAATTGTACGGTTTATTGATTGGGGTTTACGCGCAAATATGAATCATGAGGGAGATGCCTGATGAAGACAGAGATGGATTTTGAAGATTTGATGGAAGAGGCCTATCAACTGCCTAGTGGTCCTGCGAAGCTCGGTTTTTTGGAGGAAGCAGCGCGGGTAGCCGATGTCAATGGTATGGTTGAGGAGGCGTACGAAGCACGCTCCGAGATTGTGGATGTAGCCACCTTCTGTGGATATCCGATGAAAGCTTTGATCGCTTTTTCCTGGCAACTGGGCAAGTTCGATCAGCAACCAGAGCTGTATGATGAAGAGACGTTATTGTGGTCATATAAATGGATTCTCGGTAAAATGCCCGATTTCCCTGAAATCTCACGCGAGAAGATTATGGAGCTGTTGGAGGACTTCGGAGCACGGTTCAAGTCTTATGGTTACAGTGAGCGTTCTTACTGGTACTATCGTTTCCGCATCTTTATGGATTTTGGAGAGCTGGAGGAATCAGGGCGCAGTTATGACAAGTTCAGAACATTGGACCGCGACTTCATGAGTGACTGTGAGGCATGTGAGCAGGATGAGATTATGCGTTATTTTATGTTAAAAGGAGACGACGAGAAGGTGCTGGAATTGGCCAAGCCTATTCTCAAAGGACGCATGAGCTGTGCGGAGATTCCGCATCTAACGTTGTCGGAAATTCTGATGCCGCTATATCGTCTGGGGCGGACGGAGGAAGCCGATAAATATCAGGTCAAGGGATACCGCTTGATCAAAGGTGAGAACGATTTTGTGCAGAGTTTTTCCGAGCAGATGGAGTATCTCACACTTACGAATCCGGCCAAAGGCATTGATGTCCTCGAAGAAACACTGGTACTCGCAGCCGATCATGAAGATGCATATGCCAAAATGTTGTATTATGCGAAGGCAGCCCCGTTATTGCGGCGTTGGGCTGAAGAAAAAGAGTCGGATGGGTATCGCATGCGCTTGCCAGCATCCTTCCCGTATGAAGGCGATCCCGGCGACTTGCTCAAGTTGGCTGATTACTTTGCGGAGCATGCTCAGACCGTTGCAGCCAAGTTTGATCAGCGTAACGAAAACACACATGTATCCTCGTTGATTGCGTAGAGACGGTTATAACTCCGTAACATATAATAAATTTACTAGTAGCGATAACGTAAGAAAAGTAACGAAACAGGCTTGTTCAAGAAGGTTTATATCCTTCTGAACAAGCCTGTTTTTCATTTATAAGCATGATAAATCTTATCAATATGAAGATACTTTGTTCTTATTGTGCCGATACTTCAGAAGGGATCGTCGTTGGTGAAGGAACCGTTGCAATTTCTGATGTATCTTCTGCAGGCTCTGCTCCTTCAGCAGGTTCGGCTTGCGGCTGCTGAGCAGCCATTAACTCAGCGACGATGCGATCTGTCGGCTGTGTGATTAAAGCATACATGATAGCAGCCTCTTCTTGACGAATCAGAGGTTTGCGAGAAAGGAAATCAACGGAACCATCCTCCATCACCTTCACCTCAGGTCCATGGATACCAAGCTTCGCCATCATCTGAACAGCAGGTACAGCCCATGGATCTGTGTGCCCTGCAAGTTTCACATCATTGAAAAGTTCGCTAGGATATTGCAATTGCATAATTCTCCACATCATGACCATGGCTTCCTGTCGGATAATCACTTGATCCGGCTTAAACTGCTGTTCGTTCGTGCCCGTAATCATACCCAATTCATATCCAAGTTGAATATATCCGGCTGCTGCATGGTTTGCCCAGTCGGTGCCTGCAGGTGGCGTTGTTTTGCTGGGCTTCAATCCACTGAGTTTAAGCGTATTTTCAATGAATTCAGCTCGTGTCACAGCTGTCTTCGGTTGGAAAGACTTGTTGGCATCATTCTCATAATATCCAAGAGATTGTATGGCATAGATTGCTTCAGCGTAGGGACTATTCTCACGAACATCCCGGAAGCCCGCAGGCTTTTGTCCTTTTTTCTCATAACCCATAGGGTTAAGGTAAGGTTCTTTCAGGTAGGTGGTGCCATCTGCATTTTCTTTGAATGCTGTGAATTGACCGGTCAATTCGTCTTTGAAAAGATTATCTTCCACTTGAATCAGATTGCGTTGGCCCAGGAATACATCGTTAATGCTCAGATGTCCTGGCTTATCGTCGCCACCTTTCAGAGAACTTACAATCGTGCTAAGTCGAAGGTCTGCGTACAATCCGGTAAAGCGTTGCAGCTCAGCTGCGGATTGCGGCGTGTAATCCTTGAACTGCACTGGCTCTGCATATTGCGGGAAGAAATTCTGGATGAATGCCGGGTAGAACAGATTACGAAGTGCTCCATTTTGATTATAGGTCAGGAAGACGCCTGTGTTTTGCTCAGGAATAAAAAATAGATAAGAGCTGAATCCTGTCAGGTCGCCTGCTTTGGTAATCACGCTGGAACTGCTTCCTGCCCCGGGAAGCTGAAACGGTGCTTCGAACCCGTAAGTGGTATCGGGCAGTAATGGATGAATGGAGGAACGATACTGCTCCATGCTTTTCACTGTAGATTCCTTGAGAATACGCTTGCTATCCTTTACGCCATCATTCAGAAACGCAATCATGAATTTTCCGATATCCTCAGTAGTAGACAGCATGCCACCTTGAGGCATTGGTGATGGAGAGAGGGTATACAGATCAAGCGGGTTGTGTGCCGCATCATAGCCTACAGCAAGTTGCTTTTGGAACTTTTCGTCCAGCATGAAACTGCTGTTATTCATTCCTAGTGGTTTGAAGATATGCTGCTGCATATAGGATTCAAAGGGCTCTCCGCTAACATTCTCCACAATCATGCCGAGCAGCAAAAACGAGAAATTATCGTACATGTAGGCGCTGCCAGGCTCTCGAACGACGGGAGGCATGTGTTGCTGAGCGTAATCCTCCATCGTTATGTATTTGTCAAAATCAGTATGGATGTCTTCCTGCTGCGGATCACGGATCTCGAATCCGGTCGTGTGTGTGAGCAGGTTCTCCACAGTTACAGGTTTGTCAAAAGGATTATCGAATTCGAGCCCTTTCACATAGGTTTGAAAATTAGCTTGCAGGTCAACTTTGCCTTGCTCCGCCAGCTGCATCACGGCTGCTGCCGTGAATGTTTTGGAGACAGAGGCTACACGGAAGGCCGTATTTTTCGGATCAATAGGCGTTTTGTTCTCCTGATCAGCATAGCCGTATCCTTTTTCCGCCAGCACTTTACCATCCTTCACAACAACAACGGAGGCTCCAACATAATGAGCTTTTGCCTCAGCGGAATCAAAGAATGAGTCGAGAAATGCTGTAGCTGATTCGCCTGTCAGCGCTTTCGTTTTCCCCTGTTCAGCAGTTACTGGAGTCGCGGTCTCCGCCTGGACTGCGGGTACCCATAGACTAAGAGACAGAACAACAGCCATGAAAGCTCCGATTAGGGAGGTGAACCTGACGCGGGTCTTTCGTTTGGATAGATGCATGCAAACACTCCTTTTATGAAAATATTTACAAAATAGTTACTTATCCATGTATTACTGATTACTTGCACGATAGGTTTCACGATAATAGATTCCAATGTTGACAATCCAGATGACGGAGAGCATTACAATTGGGAATGGAGCAAAGCTAAAGAGGGCTGAATATAACACCATGGAGACCATGCCGATCCCAAGCAAAATGTTCATCATCAGGAAAGAACGATAGGCTGCACGGTATACGATCCATTTCTCACCTTCATCCAGTTTCTCGAAATGATCCTTCTTCATGTTACGTGAATTCAGATCCAGTGCGCGATCAGGGAAATAGCGATTGTATCGCTTCACAGTCAGTGTTTGCAGTATAACGACGATGATAATAGAGATACACGCAGCAAAGAGATTCATGAGGTTAAACAGTTCGGGAAAATTCGGCATGTTTCTGTTGGAAGCGTTTAAGGACAGAGCAAGTGCGATCCAGGTAAACGCAACAATAACGCTCAATCCGCTGAGAATCATCGCTTTTCCGAGGGAACGCTCAGCGGGAGAGATGAGTGAGTCAGAATCTCCATACACCTCATCTTCCGTTGGAGGCACAGATGGCGTACGAACAAGACTGAGCGTGTTCCACAACATCATAACCACCACTGAAGCAGCCAGTAATGCAAATAAAAGATCATAGTCATAGTAAACGGACAACGTCCAATTCAAATTAGATGGAATTTTGTTGATTCCGCTGGCTCCGAGAAAACCGACTACAGCACCACCTGCCGCATACAACGGAAGACGCATCTTGTTCTTTTTGGACGGGGAAGTTGTTCTGTTCATCTTAATCTCCACCTTTCAATTCAAAGATTTTTTCGACAGGTTCACGAAAGACATGGGCTATTTTTAATGCCAGGACGACAGATGGAGAGTAATCTCCGCGTTCAATCAGGGCAATGGTTTGACGGGATGCGCCGATGAGTTTGGCTAATTCCGCTTGGGACAACCGGTCTCTTGCCCGTAACTCCCTAACATGATTGTGCAATTCTTCCACTTGCTCACCTCCATGAATAAAATGTACATGATATTTCACTAAATGTAAACTATAATATACAAAATGTTAATAATAATTTACTTGTATGCGTTGAGTTTGGACATGAAAAAGAGAGCCTGCCATGGCTCTCTTAGTGATTATGTTGTTGCCGAAAAAGTAATATCATGATGCCTCTGCACACGCCAGATGTTGATGCTGTTCCTCTGTCTTCCGAAGTGACATTCGGAAAAAGACAAGTGCTGCAAGCCCCATGAGTACATACAGAACAGCCATTACGTATGAGGGCAGGAAGGCTCCGATGGTTAACCCGATACTTCCGAGTAGTGCTGCCACGTTATAGCTCAACCCGTCAGCAGCCATGTAGGCAGCCCGGTCCGAATCTGGCATCATACCGGCTAGCATGACCTGACGAACAGGGGCGTACATCAATTCTCCAATGGTCAGCAATATAGCGGATGATATAAGTAGCCAAGCCCAGTTGCTGAAAGCAAGAACGGCGAAACCTGCGGTATACAGGCACATACCGACAGACATGATCGCTCGGGACTGGAAGCGGCCCATCCATCTAGAGAATGGGATTGCAACCAATGCAACCAGTACAGTGTTGATGATCATAATCAGGCTGAACATACGCAGACCAGAGATATCTGAGCCGAACAGTTGGGCGGTGAATTCACTTTTTAGACGAACCGCAATATATTTATCCAACTGGAATTCCAGGGAAACGGCAAGGACCGTAGCCGTGAAAAATACCATGAAACGTTTGTCCTGAAAGACCGCCCAGTACGTTTTCAGTATGTTCCTCTGGATGGGAGCATCGGATTCCAATGGTGTGGTGGATGGACCGGAATGATTGGATTGATCTCCATGATTGAGTACGCGTTTTTCCATTGTTTCCCGAATCATAAAGACTAATATAAACAGCGTAACCATACTTTCCAGGCACACGAGACTGAATAATAAGAAACGAAAAGATTCGAAAAATAGCCCGCCCAACAGTGCGCCAAAGGTTACAGCAACGTTTGTTGTCCAATATTGTAACCCATATACATAATGACGTTCATGTTCACTGCTCACGTCGACAATCATGGCATTCGCAATCGGCACTGTGATCCCTGAACTTAGACTGCTGAGCAGAAACATGAGACAAGTGACGATGATCGAATCCATCCACGGCGAGTTGGCGATAGCCAAACAAAGTAGAGCCACGACCTGCAAAGTTTGTGCAATCACCATTAATTTCTTCCGTCCCATTTGATCCGACCAATATCCTGCCCACAAACCCACAATCATGGAAGCCGCAATATTGACCGTCAGCAATAACCCTGCCACACCTGCGCCAATCTGAACACTCAGATAGATCGCCATGAATGGAATGATGGACTTCTGAGTCAGATCGGTGAAAAAATCTGTAATGATACGTATTCGGATGTTAGGGTGCAGATCGGCGTATTTCATAAATTGTTCTTCTTCCTTCCCACTGGTCATGTTGATGTTACTGAGTATAATGTAGGAAAACCTGAAGAAAAACTGTAGAAGCATCCGGGTGGATTTCGTATTTTAGAATGAGAAGAAGGAAGGGCATATATGGACGTATCAGAACATTACATTCAACTGCGGTTGAACTTCCCACATGTGCATGATGAACAAGAAGTACATACAACGGTAGGTGAACTCGCTGATCTTTTATGTTGCACCATGCGTAATATGAACCTCATTATGAACAAATTCAAGGAGAACGGATGGGTCAGGTGGAACCCACAGCGTGGCAGAGGCAAAAAATCGATGCTGTTATTTTGTGTCCCTTTGCTTACTGTGGCGCGTAAACGGTTCGACGATCTACTGAATGGCAACAGGATGGAGGATGCCTATGAACTGGCCGCCACCTTGCCAATTACGATGCGAGAACATTTGATGCAGCAAATGCAGACTCAATTCGGCCTGCTTTCGAATGAAGGAGACAGAGGCCGGGTGGATACATTGCGGATTCCGCAGAATACACCTTTTAAGACTCTCGACCCTACGCAGACGGGGATGTGGGGAGAAGTATTCATTATTACAGAGGTCTTTGATCGTTTGGTTCGTTATAATGGGGAACGCCAAGTCTGCGAACCGAGTCTGGCTATGGCATGGGAGAGTGATGCGGATGGAAGGGAATGGACCTTTTATCTGCACAAAGGCATACCTTTTCATCATGGAAGGATCCTGGATGCAGAGGACGTCAAGTTTACCTTTGATCGAATTATCTCTAATAAGAGTAACCCGTGCAGGCCGCTGTTTGGTTCCATTGAGAGCATAGAGGCGTATGACCTGTTGACTGTACGTTTTGTGTTGAATAAGCCCAACTTCATGTTCCCGGATCTGATGAGCAGTATGTGTGCATCTATCCTGCCTAGAGATGTGGAGATGAACCCGCTTCATCCGATTGGAACAGGACCTTATCGATTGACTCGTCATGATTCGAAGCTGCTTGTACTTGAGGTATTTCTGGCCTATTTCAGAGGGCGTGCTTATGTAGATCGCGTTGAAGTATGGCAGCTTCCCCACTCGACAAAGGCGGAGTCCATCATCAAGCATGATTTATTTCCGGATGCGGAGCCTCGTGCAGTGCAGCATGAGATACAGGGCGGGGTGTATATGACGTTTAATATGCAAAAGGAAGGGCCGCAGCATGATGTGAATTTTCGCCGGGCTGTTCAACAGTTATTGAATGCACATGAGCTGTCGGAAGCGCTCGGGAGCACAAACACACAGGCTGCTTACAGTTTGATTCGAGGACGAGTACAGGAACAGCAACCAACAGTGGGTGCGGATCAAGGGGAGTTATGGAAAAAGCAATCGGAACAATCGAATTTTTCTGTCACACCTATACCCGCACTTTCCGTGGAGACCTCACTGGCGCAGGCCGCGGCATTATTACGTCGTAGCTCATACCAAGGGCAGAGTTTAAGTCTATGGGTGGAAGAAGGAGAGAAGATGGAGGCAGACATGGTCTGGTTTGCAGAGAGATGTAAACAGATCGGCCTACATATCAACATTATGCCGGGAGATCCGGTCCATGCAGTCTATCAAGATGGGTTCAGGGACTGTGATCTGATCTATACAGGAGAAGTCTTCAATGATCATGTCATGCTGAGCCTCGTGACGATGTATACCTTCCGGAACACGTTATTCCTGATTGCGATGAATGATTACTGGAGACATGAACTGGAACAGGAATGCGGACGTGTGGTGATGATTCAAGAACCTGAGGAGCGGTTGGGAAGATTGATTCAGCTGGAAGATCGACTGATACAGGAGGCGTTGCTTCTGCCCGCGTACAGCTTCAGGGAAGAACATGCCCATCATGATTCGCTGCGAGATTATCGTGTTGCGGGGTATGGTCTGCCTGATCTGCGCAGACTGTGGGTGAAAAGAAAGCCTGGTGCCGAGCAAGAGGATGGGAGTTATCCGGTGTATATTCCGTTGTGGTAGGTATGGATGGTTACCTACCACAACGGAAATGAAGCAGATGTTCGTTCACCAGTTCAGATCATTTACGAAACCCTGTTGAATTCAATCGGTTTTGTACCCGGTTCAAGCAACAAAGGAATGGAGATGGATTGAGCAACTTCTGATGATTCGTTCAGGGTGAACGTATATGTGACCTTCAGACCGAATGTGACCAGTTCGACAGAGAACGTATCTTTTCCGGTGTATTCCATGGGCATTTCGAGGGCGTTAAAGGTTGCCTGCAACCCGTTCGTTGTTTCCTGAATAGACATCTCGCCATAACCAGGATGCGTGTAAATACCCGCATAAGCGGTGTAAGGTCGATCACAAGGTATGATGAGAGGTTCTTCCATTTTTTCTTCAACGGCAGTGTCTGCTTGAATAGGCACTTCCAAAGGATTCTCCGGATTAACCTCCGTTTCTTCTGATTCTTTCCCCATTAATATGCTTAATTTGGAACTCCAGTTGACAGGCTCAAGCCCAAGCAGTCGGTCCATGATATGAAAAGCAACCGTATACGGAATTATACTTCCGTTGGTATTGCTCAGAACCACGATTCCAATCTGCTCCTCTGGCAAAAAGGCAACTTGTGATGCAAAGCCATCAATAGCCCCACCATGATGAATCATGGCATGTCCACGATAAGGCTCAATCATCCACCCGAGACCATATGTACTCACAGGTAGCTCTTGGCTTATGAACGGCGAATCACTAGTCATCTGAGGACTATGCATAATCTTCATCTGTTCCTTAGAGATCAGTGACGCTCCTTCCCATTGACCTTGTTTCAATTGGAATTGAAGCCATGCGATCATATCGACTAGATTACTGTTAATGGAACCAGCAGGTCCTATGGCATCAATGACACGAAATGGTATTCTCGTATTCTGACCCTCTTTCTCTAGGTAAGGGTAAGCATAGTCTGACTGGAGTTGCATTTCTTCAACTGAGAACAGACTTGAGTTCATCCCGAGCGGATTAAATAGGGAATTTTGAACCATCTGCTCCCACGAAGTTTCATTGAGCTGTGCAACAAGGTAACCGGCTGTCATGTACATCAGGTTTTGATACTGCCATTTGTTACGGAAATCTTGATTTGGCTCCAGATACTGTAATGCGTGTACAAGTTCTTCTCTTGTACGTGGGGAGTTGTACCATACCAACTCATGCCTTGGAAGACCGGAACGATGACACAACATGTCGCGAATAGTTAGACGTTCTGTTGCGACCGGATCGAACATTTTGAAGTCTTTCATGTACGACTTCACGGGGGCATCCCAATCCAGTATTCCTTGATCAACCAGGAGAGCCGCGGTTGCTGCAGTAAAGGCTTTGGTACTTGAACCGATGGCAAACAACGTATTAGGGGTAACTTCAAGTTTGGATTCCAGGTCACGATAACCGTAGCCTTTTTGCCAGATGACCTCATCCTTATGGATCACAGCCACCGCTGTACCGACACCATTCCATAGTTGAAGTTGATCATCAATGAACTCATCCAGTCCTTCCAGTGATGTGCGAAGCTTTGTTCTTGTCATATCCTTCCCTCCCCATAGTCAATAAAACGAATAATTCCCTACAATTCACTATGCCTTTTCTGGATAAAGTTAACATCCTACCCGAGACTGATTTTGCGTAGCAATGCCGTATTAACCGACTTCACCGATTGCTTGTCAAACTAGTCCGCATATATCGAACAAGTCCCTCATAACATGTACTAATCAAGTAGGGGTTCTGCTGCAAGCACAATCCTGAAGTGAAAACATGTGCTAAAGGGGATGATGTCATGCGCCGAATATCATGGATGCTTGCCATGGTATTGGTCTTATCGGCCTTACTTGCCGCCTGCGGGAAGAAGGATGCGGCAGCTGTGGTCAAAGATCTGAACGAAGTCGTAGGAGAGATGGAAAGTTACCAGGGGGCAGGCGTGATGACGCTGCATACCGGAGATGCGCCGCAGCAGTACAAGGTCGAGGTATGGCATCAGAAGCCTTCCTATTATCGTATTGCATTAACGAATGCCAAAAAGGATGTAACACAGATTGTACTGCGTAACGATGAAGGCGTGTTTGTTTTGACACCGAGCCAGAACAAAAGCTTCCGTTTTCAGAGCAATTGGCCGGATAATCAAGGACAGGTATATCTCTATGAAACATTGATTCGGAGCATTACGGGGGATACAACCCGCCAGTTTGCGGATGAGAAGGAGAGCTATGTATTTGATGTAGCTGCCAATTATAATACACATGCACTTGTCAGACAGAAAATCTGGCTGAACAAAAGTGATTATGCACCTAAACAGGTGGAGGTATCCGACTCCAATGCCAATGTTGTGGTCGATGTGAAATTTGACTCCTTCAAATTCGGGACTGAATTTGAGAAAGATGCCTTTGACATGCAACGTAACATGACAGCCGGTACTGAAGAAGGCGGCAAGACAGGAACCGACTCCGGTGTGACTCCTGTGGAGCAAACCGGTAATGAGGGCGGCAAAGAACCAGCCAATCCTCAGACTGCGCCTGAACCAGAAGGAGCTGTCACTGATGGACAGACGGGTGTGGGTGGGGACACAGAGCAGCAAGGTACAGAGGGGGCCGCAACAGGTCAGGAAGGCGAAGAGCCAACACTTGCTGAACCGGAAGGGGCAGACAGCTTCGGCGTAATTCAACCAACCTATGCACCGGAAGGCGTACAGCTCAAGGATGATCAGATCCTGGAAGAGGCAGGAGACTATTCGGTCATGCTTCGTTATGAAGGAACCTATAATTACACGATATTCGAAGCCAGACCTCAGGATCGAGCTGTATCGCTTGCTCCATCCAGTGTAGTGGATCTTGGATTCACATTGGGAATGATCAGCGGAGATGCATTGAAGACTCTGACATGGATGACAGATGGCATAGAATATCGGATCACCAGTGCAGACCTGCCTCAGAACGAAATGGTACGCATTGCAACATCAATGCAGGAAGAGTCAGGCAAATGATTTTTGCACAAAAGAACGAATAGTTGCATAAACATAAGGAATGCTAAGAAGCATCGGAGACCCGTTCTCCGGTGCTTTGTTTGATGAGAGACAGGTATTTATCTGAAACCATTTTTCCTGCTCCATCATCCAATAATGCAAAATGCGCTTCTATGCAGAGGGAACCGGGTAAATAATCGATATAAGCAGCTCTTTGATGGGGTGAAAAGTGAAATTATACCCTGTCAATCTCGCTTATCGGTCTTCTTCTGTATTCACATTGGTTCCTCAAACGGCGCGCCTTGCACCTGTTTTTGAATGTGAAACTTCGGTTCATTTGACAGTCACATGCAGGAGCATTACGATGGAGTCTGACGTGAGCCGGATTAAGATGATTAGAGAAGGTGACTTAACGTGCAAGGACAATATCGGCCGACCCAAGCGGACATCAATTTGGATCATTTGTGTACTAACGTAGAAGCTTTCCGCAAGGCATTGCCTCAGGGCATGAAATTCCTCGCCTGTGTGAAGGCCAATGCTTATGGGCACGGAGCGGTGGAGATGGCCAGAGAACTGGAACGAGTGGGTGTGGATTACTTAAGTGTTGCTTTTCTTGACGAAGCTCTGGAACTGCGACAACATGGGATTACGATTCCAATTCTGGTGTTGGGTTATACGCCGCCTGAAGGGATCGCTGCTGCATGGAAACATGATGTGACCATCACGCTGTTCAGCAGGGAAGTGCTTGACGCCATTCGACATTTGGATGCGAGCACATTCGCTAACAAGCTGAAGGTTCATATTAAAATTGACAGCGGTATGGGCCGATTAGGTCTATTACCTGGCGATGAGGCATTGGTTTTCATCCAGGAAGTAGCTTCGCTTAATCAGGTGATGCTGGAAGGCATGTTTACCCATTTTGCCAGAGCGGATGAAGAAGACAAAACCTATACACTGGAGCAGTATCGACGGTTCCAAGGCGTGGTTCATGCGCTCAGGGATCAGGGATGTTCCATCCCGATTATACATACGGCGAACAGCGCCGCTGCCATTGATACACCTGAATTGTCTTATGATATGGTACGTGTGGGAATAAGCCTGTACGGACTGTATCCTTCGGCTGAGGTGAATCATCAGGTGGTGAAGCTGTCCCCGGTATTGACGCTGAAGACGAAAGCGGTTCTGGTCAAAACACTGCCACCCCATTGGGGGATCAGTTACGGAACCCGTTATTTTACGCAAGGGTACGAACGAATAGCGACCCTGCCAATCGGATATGCAGACGGATACTCAAGAATGCTGACAGGTAAAGCACAAGTGCTTGTACGCGGCAGCCGCGTCCCTGTCGTCGGTACAATCTGCATGGATCAGTGTATGGTGTCGTTACAATCTTTCGCAGAAGAAGCGGAAGAAATTCAAGTCGGCGAAGAGGTTGTCCTCATCGGTCATCAGTCTGGTGGCGTTATAACCGCAGACGAGGTGGCATCCCAGCTCGGTACGATTGCTTATGAAGTGATTTGCATGATGGCGCACCGCATTCCACGGGTATATACCCGTGGGGGAGCAGTAGTCGCCAAAATTAATCCACTTTTGACATCCTGACAGGTAAACTGGACGTCATTACCAATAAACTTTTTTTCAGAACAGAAGGAAAACTGTCGGAGCATCTCGAATGTTGTATGACAGTGAGGATTTAATTCCTGAATTGAGATGTTTGGTCTGTACGAATATTGTTCCCCGTGTTTATAATGGAGTACAGCATACTTGATATACTCGGGGCATATATATTCCTTTGTATAAAAGTTCTGGAAAAACGTAATACTGGTTCACAATGGCGAAAGGTTTGTGGGGGTGGAAGAAAGGTGGCCAACTTGCAGAACACCAAGCGGATCATGATCAGTTTACCTGATTATCTTTTGCAGGAAGTGGATGGCATCGTAGCGCTGGAGAATTCCAACCGCAGCGAATTGATTAGGCAGGCTATGAAGCTGTATTTAACGGAGCGTAAGAAACGTTACATCCGTGAAACGATGCAGCGAGGGTACATGGAGATGGCAAAAATTAATCTGACCATGGCATCCGAAGCCTTTCATGCGGAGGAAGATGCGGACAGCACTCTGGACCGCTTAGTTAGCGGGGTGTAGACATTGATCGTAAAACGTGGTGACGTTTTTTTTGCGGATCTTTCTCCCGTTGTCGGTTCCGAGCAAGGTGGAGTCAGGCCGGTTCTGGTGATCCAGAATGATATCGGCAACCGGTTTAGTCCAACTTGTATTGTGGCGGCTATCACCGCCCAGATCCAGAAGGCAAAGCTGCCAACGCATGTTGAAATTGATGCGGCGGCTCATGGCTTTGACCGGGACTCGGTTATTTTGCTCGAACAAATACGGACGATCGATAAGCAGAGGCTGACTGACAAGATTACCCATCTGGACGAGGAGACCATGAAATTGGTCAACGAAGCCTTGCAGATCAGCCTGGGATTAATCGATTTTTAGGCAGTAACCAGCGTCTTGTACGCTGATCTGCTGTCCGTTGGCAATGGATGTTCCTGTAAGGGAACACACTGAATTCAGACTGTAACCAAAAGAGCGTATGACATCCTTCGGGCTGTTGTACGCTCTTTTGATTAAAGCTTGATGAAAGCGTAGAACATTGGCGATCTTTTCGCTATAATGAAACCTGAGAAACCGTTTACCCGAAAGACCTATATATAGAGGTGGAGGAGACATATGAGCATTTACATCAATCAGGAGAAACTTCAGTTTCATTTACAGACCCGTGAGGCCAGTTACGTATTTCAGGTACTGCCTTCAGGATATTTGGTGCATTTGTATTATGGCAAAAAATTACGCGAGACCGATCTGAGCTGGTTGCATGTACGGACAGAACGAGCATCCTTTAGCCCTAACCCGGTGCCAGAGGATCGTACGATCTCCTTCGATACGTTGCCAGTGGAATTGCCAGTGTATGGCACGAGTGATTTCCGTAACCCTGCAATCCAATTGGAACTTGAGAATGGCTCAACGGTTTCGGAGTTTACGTATACAGGTCATCAATTGGTCAAAGGAAAGGCAGCGCTTACCGGACTGCCAGCAACATACGTTGAATCCGATGACGAAGCAGAGACGTTGGTTATTGAGCTGGAAGACCGCGTCGCTGGTATCAAGATCGAGCTTTCTTATACAGCCTTTACGGCATTTAATGCAATTACACGCTCCATGCGTATCGTGAATGAGAGCGCTACCGCTGTGAATGTGGTGCGTGCGCTCAGTTCTTCTGTCGATTTCCCGCATGCGGATTATGAATTGTTGCAATTGTCAGGGGCTTGGACACGGGAACGTGATATCGTGCGCAGACCGCTTGCGTCAGGCCTGCAAGGCATCGAGAGTCGTCGCGGTTCAAGCAGTCACCAGCAAAATCCATTTATTGCGCTGATGACACCAGGTACGGATGAAGATCAAGGTGAAGTCTACGGATTCAGTCTCGTCTATAGTGGCAGCTTCACCGCACAGGCTGAAGTGGATCAGTTCCACACCACCCGTGTATCGCTTGGGATCAACCCGTTCGAGTTCAGCTGGAAGTTGGAGCCACAGGAAGCTTTCCAAACACCGGAGACCGTTATGGTGTATTCGGCTGCAGGTTTGGACGGCATGTCACAGTCCTACCACGAATTGTATCGGGAGCGTCTGGCACGTGGCAAATTCCGCAATGCGGAGCGCCCGGTACTGGTTAATAACTGGGAAGCGACTTACTTTGGTTTCAATGCGGACAAGATTGAACAGATTGCTCGCGCTGGGCAGAAGCTGGGTATTGAGCTGTTTGTTCTGGATGATGGTTGGTTTGGACACCGGGACAGTGATAACTCCTCGCTGGGTGACTGGATTGTCGATAAAAACAAATTGCCACAGGGGCTGGATGATCTGGCAAACCGCGTAACAGGTCTGGACATGCAGTTCGGACTGTGGTTTGAGCCTGAGATGATCTCACCAGACAGTGAGTTATATCGTGCGCATCCGGACTGGTGTCTTCATGTTCCTGACCGTCGCCGGACAGAAGGACGTCAACAATTGGTGCTCGACTTCTCTCGTCAGGATGTACGTGATGAGATCGTGCGCATGTTAACAGACGTACTTGGTTCTGCACCAATCACTTATGTGAAATGGGATATGAACCGCAATATGACGGAAGTGGGTTCCGCATTGCTTCCGGCAGACAGACAGCGTGAGACTGCGCACCGTTACATGCTTGGATTGTATGACGTTATGGAACGAATCACTTCGGCGTTCCCGAACATTTTGTTTGAGAGCTGTTCAGGTGGTGGTGGCCGCTTCGATCCAGGTATGCTCTATTACATGCCACAGACGTGGACGAGTGATAACACGGATGCGATATCCCGTCTGCGGATTCAATATGGTACCAGTCTTGTGTATCCGGTGAGCTCCATGGGATCGCATATCTCGGCGGTACCGAATCATCAGGTGAACCGGATCACTTCTCTTGAGATTCGGGGACATGTGGCGATGTCGGGCAACTTCGGGTATGAGCTGGACCTGACGAAATTCACGGAGGAAGAGAACGACATCGTGAAAGCCCAGGTTGAGCTGTACAAGGAGATCCGTGGAACGGTGCAATATGGAACGTTCCGTCGCTTGCTCAGTCCGTTTGAAGGCAATGAGACGGCGTGGATGTTTATTGCACCAGACGGAAGTGAAGCGGTTGTATTCTACTTCCGTGTGCTCTCCGAGCCTAATGCGCCACTTCAGCGCCTGAAGCTGAAAGGATTGGACCCGAATGCGGATTATCGTCTGAAAGGCGGATCAGAGACCTTTACCGGCGATGCCTTGATGTATGGCGGTATTTCGGTAGGCAGTGCATCAGGAGACTATCTGAGCGAACTGTTCCGCTTTGAACGCGTCTAGATAAGTGAACTACAATTTATTTACACGGGTACTACGATGACAGAATAACCTTCCAATCACTGTTATCCCCAGATTTTTTGATTCCCTTTCTCAAAGGGAAAATCCGGAGATAAAGGCGAACGCTTCGCTTTTTCAGGTTTTTTCTGTCCTCTCCGTCATAGTGTAAATGAGTAGTTTCACTTATTAGATTGCTATTGTATATAGAGTTTTTAAACAAGGGAGGATCGAGGAGCGTCGTGATGACGTTTTTCGGTCTTTTTTTGCCGTAATGGGGAAGGCTGGAGGATGACATCATTCTGTCAGAACTTGTATGCTTGCGGATTGATGGAAATCTGGATGTGATTTTGTGATAATATAGGATAGAGTGGAAAAAACAAATGGTTCAACTATACTGTAATTACAGCAGCAAAGCTGCCCTGAAATGATTGTAACGAACGATTCAGATTCAGGAAGGAAAGAGGGATTTATTTTGTCTGAACAGGAAACGGTTCTGGAACCCAATGAAGAAACAATAAAGGCAGAACGCCATGAACGAATCATCAAACAGGTAGCCAAGGAACTGTCACTGTCCTTGAAGCAGGTCCGTACGACATCGGAGCTTCTGGACGAAGGCAATACGATTCCATTTATCGCCCGCTACCGTAAAGAAATGACTGGAGAGCTGGATGAGAACCAGCTGCGATTGATTGAAGAACGCATTGTCTATCTGCGCAATCTTGAGGATCGCAAATTGGAAGTCATCCGTATTATAGAGGAACAGGGCAAGCTGACCGGAGAACTGAAGAATTCCATTACCCAGGCTGTGAAGCTGCAGGAAGTGGAAGATTTGTATCGTCCGTTCCGTCAGAAACGGAAAACGCGTGCAAGCGTGGCTAAGGAAAAAGGTCTTGAGCCCCTTGCTGTATGGATCTGGGGTCAACCGAAGCAAGGCAATGTACTCCAGGAAGCTGCGAAATATATCAATGCTGAACTGGGCGTAGAAGATGCGGAGTCGGCACTTCAGGGAGCCAAAGACATTCTTGCTGAGAACATCGCAGACGATGCTGCCATTCGTGCATGGATTCGTCGGTACACCTTGGATCACGGAATGCTGACTTCAGAAGCGAAGGATGCTCAAGAAGAGTCCGTGTACGAGAATTATTATGATTACCGCGAACTGGCCAAAAAGATGCCTCCACACCGAATTCTCGCGATTAATCGCGGGGAACGTGAGAATATTCTGAAAGTTGGCCTGGACGTACAGGCAGAACCGGCCCATCGTCATATGGAAGGACAGATCATTCGTGGTGCTTCTGCCGTGCAGGATATCCTGCGTGATGTGATTGAAGATGCATACAAGCGGCTTATTGCGCCTTCCATCGAGCGTGAAGTTCGTGGAGAACTGACGGAAAAAGGCGAAAATCAGGCCATCTCGGTATTCTCGGCCAATCTGCGTAATCTATTGCTTCAACCACCGATTCATGGCAAACGTGTGCTGGGTGTCGATCCTGCCTATCGTACGGGCTGTAAACTGGCTGTCGTAGATGATACGGGCAAGCTGCTGGAAGTGGCTGTGACCTATCCAACGCCACCACACAACAAGAAACGTGAAGCTGCGGAAGTATTCCACCGCATGATCAAGCAATATGATATCGGACTGATCGTCATTGGTAATGGTACCGGATCTCGTGAAACGGAGCAGTTTGTTGCCGAGATCATTCAGGAGAACGGTGATGAAAGTCTGGTGTATCTGATTGTTAACGAAGCAGGGGCGAGTGTGTATTCTGCATCCAAACTGGCCCAGGAAGAGTTCCCGGATCTGGATGTTGCGGAGCGCAGTGCAGCTTCCATTGCACGCCGGGTACAAGATCCGCTTGCGGAGTTGGTTAAGATTGATCCAAAAGCTATTGGTGTGGGGCAATATCAGCATGACGTTTCCCAGAAGGTTCTGGAAGAAAGCCTGAAGGCTGTCGTCGAATCTGCAGTTAACCATGTCGGTGTGGACGTGAATACGGCTTCACCTTCGTTGCTGTCATATGTGGCTGGAGTTAACGCTACGATTGCCAAGAACATTGTGAAGTACCGTGAAGAGAATGGCCGGTTTACGAACCGCCGTCAGCTTCAGAAGGTGCCGCGTCTGGGTGCCAAAACCTATGAGCAGTGCGTAGGCTTTATGCGGATTGGTGAGGGTGAGAATCCATTGGATCGTACACCAATTCACCCGGAGTCCTACAAGGTTGTGGATCAGCTGTTTAAGGAGCTTCAGGTTGCACTGGACAAGCTCGGTAGCAAGGAACTGTCGGTGTTACTGTCCGAGCAACAGCCGGAGCAACTGGCTGTGAAACTGGACGTAGGTGTGCCTACATTGCGTGACATTCTGGACAGCTTGCAGCGTCCGGGTCGTGACCCGCGTGAGGAGATGCCGTTGCCAATCTTCCGTACAGATGTATTGAAAATTGAGGATCTGGTGGAAGGCATGGAGCTGCAAGGTACAGTTCGGAACGTTATTGATTTTGGTGCCTTTGTTGATATTGGGATTAAGAGTGATGGGCTTGTCCATATCTCACAGCTCAGCAACGGATATGTTAAACATCCGATGGATGTTGTATCTGTCGGGGATAATGTAACGGTGTGGGTCATGAATGTGGATACCAAAAAAGGGCGTGTCGGCCTTACGATGAAGAAGCCTGCTTCTGCGCAACAGTCTTAATAAGCAACAGAATTGGAGAACAGCCTTCCCTGAACAGGGAAGGCTGTTTGTTGTCGACAGTAATAGTCCCGTTGTCCGTTCTAATTCCTCTGATAAGTACGGTGGGAATATGTGCATTTTCTTAAAGTGCGTGTTCTAAAGGCCATCCTTCATAATCCAAAGCAGACTTTAGGAAACCTTTTAAAGTTCGTTCTCTGCACTGCGTGGTGTGCCATTTGCTGGTTTGTTGCGATAAAAGAACCAGCATTCGTTCAGCAACTTGATTTGGCGGCTATCCTTTTTGTGAAATGCACGCATCAGTTGATTGCAAAGCCATTGAGGCAAGGGTATCTCCTCCTCTTGCATAATTCATCTGTACGTTAGCATATGTGGCAATAGCCTGGACTGTGCGGCTTAAGTGAGGAGCTCCGCCAAATCATTATCTTAATCGCCAAAAAGCACAATTCCCAATGCTGGGAGTTGCGCTTCTTGAACTTGTCATTTTAAAATGATACCTCAGATGAATTAGAGAGCTTCCATCTCTTCTTCATACCATTGTTCCAATTGAGCCTGGAGCGCCCGGATTTCAGTAAGCAAGGAAATCAAGGGATAATGGTTCTCACGTAGTACTGCAAAAGATTCTTCAAGCGCATTGATATAATCAAGGCCGCCGATGATGGTAAGATTTTCGTTCAGAAGATCGAGGTTGTCACATTCGGCGATTGCCCAAGGCAGGACAGGGACATCTGCTGCCGTGAGTTTATCTATCTCCTTGTGAAGGCGCAGATTGAGCGCGCTAAGTTGATAGGCGTAATCCGCCGGCATTTCCACGAACTGCAATTGTTGTTCCTGCTGCAGGATGACATAGCGCATTGTAGGCATAACGAGTAATAATCTCCCCTCATACATTCTACTTGACAGTGTAGCCTACGAAACGGTTAAAATTCAAGTATTATGCCGGAAAAACAAATGCTCCGAGGGGGTGCAAGGAGAGGACACCGATGGAAAATGAGGAGTTGCAACAGTGGATTGAACAGGTATCACTGGATCATTTCGGAGTACCGTTCACCCATGAAGCGTTGTTTAACAGTCGTCTGACCACGACGGGAGGGCGTTATATGCTCAAAAGTCACCGGATTGAGATCAATCCGCATCAACTCGAAGCCTACGGGCGAGATGAGGTTGAAAAAATTATCAAGCATGAGCTGTGCCACTATCATCTGCATATTCGTGGACGCGGCTATCAGCATCGTGACCCGGAATTCAAGGCTTTATTGCAGAAGGTGGGCGGTTCGCGTTACTGTCAATCTCTGCCTGATGGCAAAGGCAGAAAGCCGCTACCTTATCGTTATAAGCTGGTGTGCAAGAGCTGTGGTACGGAATATTTGCGCAAACGGAAAATAGATCCGAAGCGTTACCGGTGTGGTCGTTGCGCGGGAAAGCTGGGCCTTCAGAATATCTGATGTGAGTATCATTCAATGTATTGGAGAAAGTGATGGAAGGCATGTTGACTTGGATTATTAATCATGATAAATTAATCTTATTCAAGTTAATTTTCCCTGATAGCTCAGTTGGTAGAGCACTCGACTGTTAATCGAGTTGTCACAGGTTCGAGCCCTGTTCGGGGAGCCATTTCTTGGAGAGATACCCAAGTGGCTATAAGGGGACCCTCTGCTAAGGGGTTAGACTGCGTAAGCGGTGCGAGGGTTCGAATCCCTCTCTCTCCGTTCTGAATTAAACTTCTCTGCAAAGGGATGAGAACCCTAAAGGTTCGTCGGAGCATAAGCTTCGTTAGCAATACTCCGCAGTCTCGAACGAAGTGAGAGTATCCCTCTCTCTCCGTTCTGATTCAACCCAAAATCCCCTTCACATTTGACCGGATAACGGTTCAGTGTGAAGGGGATTTTTTGCGTTCTCATCTTGGAGTATCCTTCGTATATTTTTCTGTATCGCTAAAGTGAAATATCCAGCACCTCGTATAAACCTTTCTTGCCTGCTTCCGTTACTTCGACAGAGCGACTTCCTGTTTTTTGACGAATCCAGTCCAGTTCCGATAATCGATGTCTGAGTTGTTCCCCAAGCATGCCTGAGAGATGATGACGGCGTTCGCTCCAATCCAGACATTTGCGAGCGATGGCACGGCGTGATCCTGGCTTCATCTGAAGTTTAATTCCAAACGTAGTGAACCACTGTGTTCCTTTCTCTGTAACTTGATAATCCTTGCTGTGTGCCTCTTCGGGCTCTTCAAGATAACCCTTCTGTAGTAAGGCTTCACAGAGCGAGATTCCTAATTTCCCGGCCAGATGACCATAACAGGTCCGTGCATGACTCAGTTGTTGAAGCTGATTGGATTGTTTGAGAGAGCGGATCTGTACAGGCGGAGCAATACTGGCCATGGTTTCAATCAGATTAGCAATTTCCTTGTTTGCAAGACGGTAGTATCGGTGACGGCCTTGCTGTTCAACTTCCAGTAATCCTCCCTCTACGAGTTTGGCGAGATGACTGCTTGCCGTCTGGGGCGTGACACCTGCCATATGAGCAAGCTCTCCTGCGGGCAACGCCCGGCCATCCAGTAAGGATGACAGAAAAATGGAGCGACTTGGATCAGCGATTAACGACGCAATAACAGTGATATTCGGGTATACATTCATACTTCGATCATATCTGAACTATTACTGTATTACAATTCGGTTGTATCGTCCCATACGGATCAGACGAAGCTTATAAACGAATGGATTGGAACAGGAGAGGTACAAAATGAACAAGGTGAACAAGATAATGAAACCGGAGGCTGCTACTGGGCAGCTGAACAAAAATTCCACAGTGGTACGACATGAAACGATTAATCCCAGTATTTTATATTATGGTACCCCTGTATTGCTGCTAAGTACATTAAACGAGGATGGGTCAACCAACGTGTCTCCACTGTCCTCATCCTGGGCGCTGGGGGACTGTCTGGTGCTAGGTATAGGTACACAGGGGAAAGCCTATGAAAATCTGATTCGACATCCGGAGTGTGTGATTAATTTACCAGATGCGACCATGTGGAGACAGGTTGAGGCATTAGGCCGTTATACGGGAGTTAACCCGGTTCCTGAGGAGAAAAGGCAGATGGGCTATGAATATTGTCATGATAAATTCACTGTAGCTGGACTGACATCCGAATGCTCGGTTCAGGTGGCTCCAGATAAAATAGTTGAATGTCCGCTCCAGATTGAAGCGGCTGTACAACACATACGCATTCCCGAACATACACCGTTCATGGCGATTGTGGAAGTGAAAGCGTTGAAGGTACATGTGCACACACGACTGATATCTGGACCAAACAAAATTAATCCAGAAGAATGGCATCCGCTGATCTATAATTTCAGACATTATTACGGATTGGGAGAGAGACAAGGGAGCAATTTTCGGTCAGAGAATTGACCAGAGTAAAGGCTTTTTATTGTATAAGATGAATTAATCATTTACACGATAACGAAGAGGACAGAAAAAAACTGAAGAAGCGAAGCGTTCGCCTTTATCACCGGATTTTCCCTTTAGAAAAGGGAATCGAAAAAATCTGGGGATAACAGCGATTGGAAGGTTGTTCTGTCATCGTAGTGCCAGTGTAAATAATCTTTAATTCAACTTATGTAGTCAGTGAAAGATTGGGTAATAGTAAAGATAGCAAATGTAAGCATATACATAGTAAAAGAGGTGATGTGCATGGAATTGGAATATTTGATGCGTGTACTCATAGCTGGAATATGTGGTGTGTTAATCGGATATGAGCGCAAGAATCGAATGAAAGAGGCGGGAATTCGTACTCACTTTGTAGTCGCTGTCGGCGCGGCCCTGATGATGATTGTATCGAAGTATGGATTCCAGGATCAGGCGGGCTGGGCCAATCTGTCGCTTGATCCATCAAGGATTGCGGCACAGGTCGTTAGCGGTGTGGGGTTCATTGGAGCAGGCATGATCTTCACACAGCGCCACACGGTCAGGGGATTGACCACAGCGGCTGGCATATGGGCTACGGCAGGCATGGGACTTGCTGTCGGTTCAGGTCTGTATTGGACAGGTGCAGGCGTGACACAGCTTATTGTCGTAGCACAGATGTTACTGCATAGGCCCACACGCTGGCTGGTATCCGCTCGAACAGAGACGTTAACCATCCATCTGCAGAATGAGGGAGAGGCCCTGAAACGTGTTTTGGCACTGCTGGGGCAAGAGAAGATCTCGGTCATCGGATTTAAGACAGAACAGCATTCAAGCACAGACTCCATAGAAGAGACTGTGCTTGAGTTCACGTTGCAACTGCCGGGTTCATATCGGGGCGAGCAACTGATTATTTTGTTACAGGACGTGCCTCACGTTCGATCTGCTGAGTTGAAATGAAACGAAGAGAAGCTGCATGGATCTACAGGCGACCATGCAGCTTCAGTATTTAATTCCGTTGCGGGATTACTGTCCTTCTCCAACAATCGTTTCCGGACGGGAGACCGGTCTACCTTCAAGCAGGCACTCAATGGCATGTGCAACGCCGTTCTCCACATTGGTCAGCGTTATGGCTTTGGCTAATGCCTGGATTTCGGGTTCGCCATTACCCATGGCGATGCCGAGTCCTGCCATTTTTAACATGGAGACATCGTTGAAGTTATCCCCGATCGCTGCTGTATCTTCCATGGAGATGTTCAGGTGAGCCGCCAGTTTGGTGAGAGCATTCCCTTTGGATACGTCCGGGTGCTGCATTTCGAAGTTGTGCTCAAAGGATACAACCATAGCGACATCCGTTCGGGAAGCGAAGTGTTCTCGTCCTGTTTTTACTTTGTCCGGATTCATGGAGAAGGCCATAATATTATAGATATAGGCTTCTGCCGGAATTTCGAGGTGGCTGTTTACCCGGTGGTAGTCTTTTTTTTGATAATGTTTCTTAATGCCCCGAATCATGCGTGCAATGTCCTCACCAGGGTTCGAACCAAGAACACGTTCCATCTCTGCGAGCAAGGTTTCATGACTGCTAAGTGGGGCATAGATGCCTTGTTGCGTTGAAGCTTCATAATAGACATCATGATCTTCCAGCCACTGCATAACGGAAGCAGCTGTGTCGCGCTCAAGCGGAAGATGGAATAGACGTTCACCGTCTGCATCATGAATCGTCGCTCCGTTAGAGCCGATAATTGGGGTTTTGATCCCGCCTTCGCGGCTGATGGTCACCACATCGGAATAGACGCGTCCTGTAGCAATGGTAACTTTCATACCGGATTGCTGGGCCTTTTGGATGGCTGCGGCATTCTCCGGGCTAATCTGGCTATCTCTGTTCAACAAAGTTCCATCTAAATCTGTGGCAAATAATTTCATATATTTACAACTCCTTATCATCTGTAGGTTCAGGAATGAGAATCTCAACCTGTTGTTCGGCTAGAAAAACAAGCCATTCTTGGGTTGGCCATTGATCCGTAATCAATACATCCACCAATGACCAGTCAGCAAAACGATAACCATATCGTTTATCAAACTTGGATTGATCTGCAAGAACAATGACTTTCTTGGCAGCTTTCATCATTTGGTGTTTAATTTTACCTTCCTCTTCGGAAGCACTGAAGCCGTCCATGGTGATACCGCCAATTCCGATAAAGGCTTTATCTACATAATAGTGGGAAAGTGTCTCGATCACAGAGGTACCATAGACATAACGTTGTTCCTTATCCACTTTGCCACCGAGCAAACGAATCTGGACAGCCGTGTGATTGGAGAGAAGATCAGCGGAATGAATCGAATTGGTAATGACGGTACAGGATTTACCGTTCAAATTCTCGGCACAAGCCTGCACGGTCGTGGAAGAATCCAGAATAATGATCTCGCCTTGTCTTACTATAGCGGCAGCGAGTTTGCCAATGGCTCTTTTTTCCTCAGATACATCGAGTAAACGGTCTTTGTAGGATCTGAACTTTTGCGGAGGAGGGGGGAGAATTGCACCGCCACGTGTTCGAATGATGGCATCCTGTTCCTCAAGCTTGATCAGATCCCTGCGAGCGGTATCCCGTGATACATCAAACAAAGTGACAATATCATCAGCTGAGATGCGATTGTGTTTGTGAAGATGTTCAACAATGAGCTGCATTCGTTCTTCTTGAAACAAACATGTCACCTCCAAGGGTATGGATGACCGTACTTATCATGATACTTTAATTATAAGTATTCCTAATGCGATTTGCAATATTATAAGTCAACGTAAGGTTTTGTAAGTTTTTTGATGAGGAATTTACTTTTTCCCCGTACAGGTGTGACATTGGCGTGCATGTGGAGGTCGACTAAAATGCTCTATGAAGAACAGTTTGAAATGGACAAAAAAGCCTGAAAAATAAATTTTTAAAAAAGTATTGCAAGTTTAAATTGTCCTGTGGTATACTCATTCTTGTCGCCAAGAAAGACAACTTGTTATTAAGGCCCGTTGGTCAAGGGGTTAAGACACCTCCCTTTCACGGAGGTAACAGGGGTTCGAATCCCCTACGGGTCATATCTTCACCACCTCATGAGATTTATATTTTCGATGAGAAATCCTCAAAGTCAATGCTCTTATAAACAAGAATGAAGCATGGCACATCCGGTGAAGTTTACAGCAAGAGCCATTAGCTCAGTTGGTAGAGCACCTGACTTTTAATCAGGGTGTCGAAGGTTCGAGCCCTTCATGGCTCACCATTTTTACAATTGAATATGCGGTCGTGGTGGAATGGCAGACACGCTATCTTGAGGGGGTAGTGGGTGTATACCCGTGGAGGTTCGAGTCCTCTCGACCGCATCACAGCAATAACGTTATAAGATAGACTTTCATGATCATTCATGGAAGTCTATCTTTGTGTTATACGCTATACCTTATCCTGTTCCAGGTATATAAAGGCTGAGCATTCAGGAATAATGTGGTATAATTCAAGCAGATGAGTTGATTATTACGGTTGGAAGGCGGTTCTTGTATGCAGTCGATCTATGAGCGAATTGAACACCTGATTGCCGAACGAGGAATGACCAAGAAGGCTTTCTGCCAACAGCTGAAGATTAGCACAGGCAATCTGGGTGACTGGAAACGTGGCAAGTCTATTCCGAGTACGAATAAATTAATTGAGATTGCTTCGTTTTTTGATGTGAGCCTTGACTGGCTCATGATTGGTCGTCCATCGAAGGAAGCGATGGTTCGGGAAAAACGGGAGGATTATTTTTTTGACGTTTTGCGGCAATTGAATTGCCAGGAAAGTGAATTATCGACTGTGGAACAGTCTTTTATCAGCGAATATATTGAATTCACCCGTTACCGCAAATCCAAGGAAAGCAAAGACGCAGGAGACTATCGTTATAAGTCTGAGAACAGATCAGAGATTAATTCTGAAGAGAACGAAGCGTAACTGATATGAGCAGCATCCATAGACTGAATGAACAAAAACCTCTGGACTAATCCGAACATACGCGGAGATAGTTCAGAGGTTTTTTGTATTAACCATGCATGTTTCATGCTCTTATTTACGAAAGACAAGAGTTTCTTTGCCTAGCAGTTGGGGGCGGAGTGTGTTCCAGATCTGAAGACACTGCTCCTGAAGCTCCCAAGCGGCCATGCCAAGAAGTCGAACACCGATACCCCCAGTTGCCAGCAAGCTCGCACCTGCGAGCATCCGTCCATCGGGTGGCAGCGCGGATCTGACTTGTTCCAACTCCGCAGTGCCAAGCCCCGGAGCGATTATCCACAATGCAGCGGTATGTGTGTAGTGAAGGAGAGATGCTGAGTGTTTGGGGTCATCGGTTGCCGGTTCGAGTCCGAAACGATCCCAGACAGCCAGTTGCTTACCTTGCCATATCTCCGTCAAGCTGCGGTAGCGTTCGAACTGGAATGCTTCTCCCCGGTGAATCCGTCCGGCAGACCAGATATCTGCATAGGCAAGAATGGCCTGTTCATCCAGCTCAAAGGTTACTGCGAGTGAAGAAGAACTCCCTTTGAAGGGAATGACGCATTCCGGGAAGTATTCCAGCGTAGCTCCTTTTCCCAACCGAAAGTGATGATTAACGGATGAGGGAATGGAAGGTGTGGGATGAAGTCTGGTCGCTGATGTGCTGCTCAGCATGACATGTGTGCCTTCACCTAATTCCCACTCGGAATGATAATGATCCCCGTTAAGGACTCCGGGAGAGACGTCTGATGTGTACACGCATAACTCGGTTCCGCCTCCAGGAGGCCGAAAGGATCGGCTAAACCGGAGAGGGGCGCTGTAATAACGATCGGTCATAACCGTCCGCTCGCCTTGAAAGGCAAAGGTGGCCCGAAGCTCGCTGCGGCGCGTGACAGGCTCACCTGTACTTTCGTTCCGATTCACTCCTGTCCCGGTGGGCACAGAAGGTGAATTAATGTGAGTGAGTGCCATGTTCATGGCTGTGTGAATGCAGATGTGCAGCGGAAGCATCGTCATCCATGTATTGATGTTCGAGCCAGTGGACGATCTCGGATACACCTTCACCGCTCATTAGATTAGACATGACATAAGGGCGGCCTTCGCGTACCCGCTCGGTATCATTTTTCATCACTTCCAGGCTTGCTCCAACGTAAGGGGCGAGGTCGGTTTTGTTGATCAACAGCAGGTCTGAACGCGTGATGCCAGGTCCGCCTTTGCGCGGGAGTTTCTCTCCTTGGGCAACGTCAATAATGTAGATGAATACATCAGCGAGTTCTGGACTGAATGCAGCGGAGAGATTGTCACCACCGCTCTCGATAAAGATCAGTTGCAGATCCGGGAAACGTTCAATCAACTCGTCAACTGCTTCGAAATTCATGGAAGCATCCTCACGAATAGCCGTGTGCGGGCATCCGCCTGTCTCTACACCGATAATACGCTCTGGTGCCAGTGCATTCTGACGCAGCAAGATCTCGGCATCTTCCTTCGTATAAATGTCATTGGTGATGACAGCAAGGCTATAACGTGTACGCAGTGCCTTGGACAGCTTCTCGACAAGGGCTGTTTTGCCTGAACCTACCGGTCCGCCAATGCCAATTCGCATCGGACGACTCCGATCAAATGCCTTACGTTCCCACTCCGGATGATGCGTATGATTAGCTCCTCCACACATAACAATTCCTCCTAAGTTAGATAAAAGTTGTAGTTAAGACATAAACAACCGTGCGGGTAAGGTCTCATGCCGCATGGCGTAGATTTCCTGGGCGATTCCGAAGCTGTGCATATCTTCCGGGTCATTTTCCCGAATGAGTGCCCATTCTGCTTCGATATCATCGAGCAGCTTCTGAATCAACATCTGCGCCTCGGTTTGACCGATGGGCAGAAGGCGAAGTGCACTGTTCACATAAGCGTTAACTGAAGTATACAGATGCCCGGTAACGGCTTCATCCAATGCAATCTCCAATTGATAGTTGATATAACCGTGAATGGTCGTAATACCGCAATACGCGCCGTGTTCCCGTATGGCCTCATCAATCAGGGTGAAGTCCATCCAAGGATAGAGTGAACGGGCCAACTTGAGTAGTCGCTTTCCCATTTTGTGGCCGCTTTCCCTGAGTTCCCGAGGGGAGCGCTGGGCGTGGACACGTTTGTCATACAGGGCAAGTAGAGCGGCATCCTGCTGATGTATTGCCTGATAGACGCCTTTGATGGCAAGACCATCTAGTCTTACAAGACTGGAATGAAGCTGACTGCGAATAAACTGTTCGAGCTGCGCAGTATTTTGTACCGTGCCATCATGTGTATAAGCCTCCAGACCGAAGGAATGGGAGAACCCGCCGATGGGCAGGGCTGAATCCAACAGCTGAACGTAACGGAGCAGCTTCGTGCCACTATTCATCATGAGTGCCCCCTTATCAGCTAATCCGTATTCAGATCAAAACATAAAGTAGCGCTGTGCCATAGGCAACTCGTCTGCGGGTTCACAGGTGAGCAGTTCGCCGTCGGCGCGTACCTCATAGGTTTCGGGATCGACCTCAATGACAGGGGTGACGTCATTGTGGATCATGTCTTTTTTGCTTACCGAGCGGCAGCCTTTAACAGGTTCAACCCGCTTTTTCAGTCCTAATGTCTCCTTGATTCCCGCATCTGCTGCGGCTTGGGAGACAAAGGTGATCGATCCGCTGGCAATGGCGCTTCCATAGGCTCCGAACATCGGTCTTCCAAATACTGGCTGAGGGGTCGGGATGGATGCATTGGGATCACCCATCTGGGCGAATGTAATCATGCCACCCTTGATGACAATCTCGGGTTTTACACCAAAGTAGGCCGGTTTCCATATGGTTAGATCGGCCAGCTTGCCGACTTCCACCGAACCGACGAGATGTCCGATTCCATGGGCGATCGCCGGATTGATGGTGTATTTGGCGACATATCGCTTGATCCGATCGTTATCGGAAGGTGAGTCTGGGTTGAGTTCAAGTTTGCCGCGCTGTTTCTTCATCTTGTCGGCTGTCTGCCAAGTGCGTATAATGACTTCGCCCACTCGGCCCATGGCCTGTGAATCGGAACTGATGATGCTGAACACGCCAAGATCATGCAAAATGTCTTCGGCCGCAATGGTTTCGGGACGAATCCGCGAATCGGCAAAAGCGACATCTTCCGGGATGGAAGGGTCCAGGTGATGGCACACCATCAACATATCCAGGTGCTCTTCTACAGTGTTGCGTGTGTACGGTCGTGTTGGGTTGGTGGATGAGGGGATAACGTAGGACTCCCCAGCGGCCCGAATAATGTCCGGTGCATGTCCGCCACCAGCGCCTTCCGTGTGGTACGTATGGATTGTCCGGCCATTGATCGCGGCCAGTGTGTTTTCGAGAAATCCGGTTTCGTTCAGTGTATCGGTATGGATAGCGACTTGAACATCATGTTCACCGGCGGCAGTCAGGCAGGCATCGATAGCGCTCGGAGTAGTACCCCAATCCTCGTGCAGCTTCAGACCGATTACACCCGCTTCAATCTGTTCGATTAAAGGTGCAGTACTGGAGCTGTTGCCTTTGCCGAGGTAACCGATGTTCATGGGAAAAGCTTCTGCGGACTCCAGCATCCGGTGAATGTGCCAGGCCCCTGGTGTGCAGGTGGTGGCTTTGGTTCCTGTTGCTGGTCCTGTTCCGCCGCCAATCATGGTTGTTACCCCGGAGGATAATGCAGTCTGAATCTGTTGTGGACAGATGAAATGAATATGGGTATCAATGCCGCCAGCGGTTACAATCATGCCTTCACCAGCAATGATTTCGGTGGAAGCGCCGATGACCAGCGCGGGGTGAACCCCATCCATTGTATCCGGATTACCGGATTTGCCAATGGCGCAGATGTGACCATCCCGAATGCCGATATCCGCTTTTACAATGCCCCAATGATCAATGATGATGGCGTTGGTAATAACGGTATCAGGAGTACCGTCACTGCGCAGGGCAGAGGTGGACTGGCCCATCCCGTCGCGGATGACTTTGCCACCCCCGAACTTGCTCTCATCTCCGTACACAGCATAGTCATGTTCGATCTCTGCCCATAGTTCGGTATCTGCGAGTCTTACGGCATCACCGGTTGTGGGTCCGAACATCGAAGCATATTGCTCGCGACTCATTCGTTTCATGAAGGCTCACCTCTATCCTGTATGGGAGGGGAGAACGTCTTCAGGAATGCCTCCAGTTTCTGTGGATCGGGTTGTTGATCCGCTGAGCCTTCCGTTAATCCATTGAATCCGTGAATCTGGCGTTTGCCGCCAAAAGTCGTGAGTTCGACGGGTTTCTCTTCACCAGGTTCGAAACGGACGGCGGTGCCTGCCGGAATATGCAGACGATGTCCAAAAGCTGACGTGCGATCAAAGTCCAGTGCGGCATTAACTTCATAGAAGTGAACGTGAGAGCCGACTTGGACGGGACGGTCGCCGCGGTTCAAGACAATCAGGCGTAGAGTCGGGCGATCCGGATGACAGATGATATCGTCATCTGGCTTCAAGCGATATTCACCAGGAATCATGGTTTCTCCTGCCTTTCTCAGCGTATAGGTTCATGCACGGTAACCAGTTTGGTACCGTCAGGAAATGTGGCTTCTACCTGTACTTCAGGGATCATATCAGGAACGCCATCCATACAGTCTTCGCGTGTCAGGATGGTACCTCCGTGTCTCATTAAATCGGCAACACTCATTCCATCCCGTGCCCGTTCCATGAGTTCGGAGGTCAATAAAGCGATGGCTTCGGGAACATTTAACTTGAGTCCGCGTGCTCTTCGTTCACGGGCGAGGTTAGCGGCCACGGTAATCAGGAGTTTTTCCTTTTCCTGTTCAGTCCAGTGCAAGGCAATCCGACCTTTCGCGTATAGAGTCTGATATATTCGTGGAACATATTGTATGTTAAATATACTCACACAGGGTGAACCCTTTGTCAATAAGCTTCAAAGCTTATTAGCAGCATGCATGAAATGAGTAGGCATAAAATAAAATTATGTAAGCTATATTGACATGAAGAGTGTAACACTCCATAATTTGGATCAACGAACATTTCGGGTGTAAATGACCTTAATGTTCGGCAATAGACTAAAAAAAGGGAGTGTAGGCTATTGAAGAAGAGGTCGGTCAAGTTATGGAGTGTTTTGCTCGGTGCGGTCATTGTCATGACGGGATGTGTGGAGGGTGCTGCGCCGCCTGAAGCCTCAGGTTCGGGTGGTACAGGAGAGCCGGCTGCATCCAATGATACGATTAAAGTTGGCATTCTTCACTCCCTCAGCGGAACGATGGCGATCAGTGAGGTATCTGTTAAAGATGCCGAGATGCTTGCTATTGAAGAGATTAACGCCGCGGGCGGAGTTTTGGGTAAGCAGATCGAGCCAGTAATTGAGGATGGCGCTTCGGATTGGCCTACTTTTGCAGAGAAGGCTGGAAAACTGCTGCAACAGGATAAGGTCGCTGCAGTATTTGGCGGTTGGACCTCTGCAAGTCGGAAGGCTATGCTCCCGGTGTTCGAACAGAACAAAGGTCTGTTGTTTTACCCGGTACAATATGAAGGATTGGAATCGTCGCCAAATATTTTTTATACAGGAGCAACAACCAATCAGCAGATCGTTCCATCCGTAACCTGGTTACTGGAGAACAGGGGCAAGACGTTTTATCTGCTCGGTTCGGATTATGTTTTTCCGAAAACGGCCAATCAGGTCATTAAGGCACAACTCGCAGCAGAAGGCGGCGAAGTGGTGGGTGAGGAATATACACCGCTGGGACATACCGATTACAGTACCATCATTAGTAAAATCAAGGCTGCGAAGCCGGATATTGTATACAATACACTGAACGGGGATAGCAATGTGGCCTTCTTCAAACAATTGAAGGACGCAGGAATCTCATCGGATCAGATGACAACCCTGTCGGTAAGTGTAGCGGAGGAAGAAATCCGTGGTATTGGCGCAGACGTATTGAAGGGGCATCTCGCTTCGTGGAATTATTATCAGACAACGGATACACCTGAAAATGCCACATTTGTTGCCAAGTACAAAGAAAAATACGGTGCTGATCGGGTGACAGCAGATCCGATTGAAGCGGGATATGTGGCAGTTTATCTCTGGAAGGCAGCGGTGGAAAAAGCAGGATCAACCGACGTGGAGAAGGTTAAGGCAGCTGCGAAGGGTCTGGAGTTTGATGCACCGGAAGGTAAGGTGACTGTGGATGGAGAGAATCAGCATATCTACAAAACCGTACGGATCGGTGAGGTACAGGAAGATGGACAGTTCAAGGAATTGTGGAATTCTGGTGCGCCTGTCAAGCCGGACCCTTATCTGAAAACGTATGAATGGGGAGCTTCCCTTAGCGCCAAATAACATAGAAACCCCGTAATAAACATAGATAACTCGCTTCAAAGCAGCCGAAACAGAAACGAGGGTGTGACAACACATCCTCTAACCGTATCGCGGTAAAGCGTTGATGTGATGAGTGTATGTATTGGATGTGTAGTGACTGAGACGGATTGAAATCATGCGCATTAGCGAGAGTCACGGTATGGAGGAGGGGATCGCGATGGATATGTTTATCCTGCAGATGTTCAATGGTCTGAGTATCAGTTCAATTCTATTGTTGATTGCACTCGGTCTGGCGGTAACGTTTGGGTTGATGAATGTCATCAATATGGCTCACGGTGAACTGATCATGATCGGTGCATATGCAACGTATGTAACACAAAATCTGTTCATGTCCTATGCTCCAGCGGCGTGGTTTGGTGCCTACTTTGTTGTGGCTTTGCCGATTGCGTTCATTGTAGCTGCTCTAATTGGCTGGCTGCTAGAAGTCGTACTGATCAGGCATCTATATGGTAGGCCGCTGGACAGTCTGCTTGCGACATGGGGCGTAGGGATGATGCTGCAACAGCTGGCCCGCACGATATTCGGAGCGCCGAATGTGGGGGTATCCAGTCCGGCTTGGCTCAATGGGGGATTGGCGATCTCGGATGGCATTGTATTTCCGTACAAGCGAATTTTCATTATCGCATTGGTTGCGGTTGTGCTGTTGTGTATGTATCTCTATATCTATCGAACATCATCCGGAAGACGAATGAGAGCTGTGATGCAGAATCGGAGTATGGCAGGATGCCTTGGAATTTCGACCCGGCGGGTAGATGGCATGACCTTTGCCATCGGTTCGGGCATCGCGGGTATTGCTGGCTGTGCATTAACGCTCATTGGTCCGATTGGCCCTTCCCTTGGCACGTATTATATTGTGGATGCATTCATGGTCGTTGTTCTGGGTGGCGTAGGGAAATTGGTCGGAACCGTGTGTGGTGCACTGGGAATTGGTATGTTCAACACGCTGTTCGAAACGTATACCTCTGCCTCCATTGGCAAGGTGCTGGTATTTGTGTGTATCGTTGCTTTTCTGCAATGGAAACCACGTGGCCTGGTTGCAATGCGTACACGGAGTCTCGATTAACGTGAAGAAGGGGGTTAGTTCATGTCGGCATTACTCAAGACTGGCAGTCTGAAAATGAGGATCATCTGGGCGGTTGTGCTCATCATGATGTGTCTTGCTCCACTGATCTCCACGGAGTTTCGTCTGAGTCTGTTAGCCAAGTTTTTGGCGCTGGCGATCCTGGCCATTGGTCTCGATCTGATCTGGGGATATGGGGGTGTGCTGAGTTTAGGGCACGGTGTGTTCTTTGGACTGGGTGGTTACGCGATGGCAATGTATCTGAAGCTCCAGGCCAGTGGAGCAACGCTTCCTGACTTCATGGGATGGAGCGGTCTCAGTGGTCTGCCCTGGTTCTGGGAACCATTTCGCTCTTTCCCCGTGGCCCTCCTATTGGGGATAGCCCTTCCGGCATTGCTCGCCTTTGCTCTGGGGTGGTTTACGTTCCGTAACCGGATCACTGGTGTATACTTCACTATTCTTACACAAGCCTTGGTTCTCATTACGGTGACATTATTTGTTGGTAAACAGGAATGGACGGGTGGGACGAATGGCATTACCGGATATAATTCAATCTTTGGTTTTACACTTCATTCGGCCGGAACCACCATTGCTCTCTACTATATAACCCTTGCTGTTCTGGTGATTGCTTATGTGCTCTGTCGTCGGATGGTGAACAGTCGGTTCGGCCAAGTGCTCGAAGCTGCGCGTGATGGAGAAAATCGGGTGCGATTCCTCGGATATGATCCGGCAGGATATAAAACGCTTGCTTTTGCTTTTTCTGGTGCGCTTGCAGGCATCGCGGGCATGTTGTTTGTTCTTCAAGTCGGTATTATCTCGCCATCCATGATGGGGATTGTGCCCTCCATTGAGATGGTTTTGTGGGTTGCGTTGGGTGGTCGCGGTACGCTTATCGGTGCAGTCATCGGAGCGGTGGTACTGAATGCAGCCAAAACAGGTATAAGCGAGGCTTACCCTGAAGGATGGTTGTTTGTCATTGGTGGGCTCTTTGTAACGGTAGTTTTGTTCATGCCGAACGGTATTGTGGGTGTGTATCGTCATGTTGTTCGCTTGCTGAAGCGGAGAGGAGAGAGTGCGCATGTCCAAGTCACTCGGGAAAAACCTGAAGTCTACTAAGGATTCGGCAGTCCTGGTAGCTGAGGATATTACAGTGGCCTTTGGCGGGTTCGTTGCTGTCAAAGGCATGAATCTGAAGCTGCATGAGCATGATCTGCATTTTCTGATTGGACCGAATGGTGCAGGGAAAACGACGATGCTGGATGTGATCTGTGGTAAAACCAAACCGTTGTCCGGCTCGGTGAAGATGGGGGATGGCGCGGACTTGACGAAACTGAGAGAACACCAGATTGTTCGCAAAGGTGTAGGACGCAAATTTCAGGCGCCATCAATCTTCGCGGGTCTGACGGTGCAGGAAAATCTGACGCTGGCAGCGGAGACTCGACGTTCCCCTTTGCAAGCCATCGGTATTCGTCGATATGGGAAAATGAGTGCTGCCATGGAGCATGTTACCCTCCAGATTGGTCTGCAAGATCGCGTTGAGACTCGTGCAGGAGCGTTATCGCATGGGGAGAAGCAGTGGCTGGAGATCGGCATGTTGCTTCTGCAGGAGCCACGTGTGTTGTTGCTGGACGAACCAGCCGCAGGCATGACGGATGAAGAAACGCACAAGACAGGGCGACTCCTGCAAGAGATTGCGCGTGAACGCTCGGTTGTGGTGGTGGAGCATGATATGGAGTTTGTGCGAGAGTTCGCAGCCAAGGTAACGGTAATGCATGAAGGGAAACTGCTGAAGGAAGGTACAATGGCGGAGGTGCAGGCAGACCCGAAAGTGGCAGAAGTGTACCTAGGCAAAAGGAGGGATGACCATGCTGTCGCTGCAACGAATTGAATCCGGCTACGGGGAGAGCAATGTGCTCCGCGGTGTGAACCTTGACGTACAGCCTGGACAGGTGGTGTGTCTGATGGGGCGTAACGGTGTGGGTAAAACCACGTTGATGAAAACATTAATGGGGCTGCTCAAAACACGCAAGGGCAGTATTCAGTGGCAAAATCAGGAGTTATGCACCTTGGACACAGCCAAGCGGGCAAGGGCAGGGATCGGTTATGTACCTCAAGGGCGGGAGATTTTCCCGCAGCTTACGGTGAAAGAAAACCTGTTGCTTGGTCTGGAGACAAGTGCTCCGGGATTAAAAACGTTCCCGGAGGATGTGCTTGCGATGTTCCCGGTGCTTGCTACGATGTATGGACGGCAGGGCGGGGATCTGAGTGGTGGACAGCAGCAACAATTGGCATTCGCCCGGGCATTGGCTTCACGTCCGGGGTTGTTACTGCTTGATGAGCCGACAGAAGGCATCCAGCCTTCTATCGTGGAGGACATTCGGCAGGTTATTCTGCAGCTCAAGGCGAAGGGAGACCTCTCTGTTCTGCTGGTGGAGCAAAGTATTGATTTTGTAAGGAGTGCCGCCGATTATATCTATATCATGGACAAAGGCACCATCACCCTGCATGGGACACCGCAGGAACTGGATATGTCGCAGTTTGAACATCATCTGTCCGTGTAGTGTTAATTAGCGTGTTGAGTAGTTAGGTTTCAGGAACGCTTGTCCAGGATATTCGAGTATTTCGGATATAACCGCCGGATGCATTCAGGACAGATATCATGGGTGAATTCGGCGTGGGTATGCTTCTCCAGATAATTCTCAACGGAGGTCCACTGTTCCTCTTCGTCCTTGATTTGTTTGCAGACAGCGCAAATAGGCAGCAGTCCACGCAATGTGCGCACTTCAGACAATGCCTTCTTCAATTGGTGTTCTGTCTTCCTCTGTTCGGTAATATCCATGTGTGCAATCAAAGCTAGATCGGTATCCAGAATTGTATTCGTGTGAGACAGAGGGGTGAGTTCCACGCGAAACCACCTCTCTTCGTTGTATACAGTATACACGCAGATATCATATGTATGATTTCGATTAAAGGGTATTCCGCGTTCTTTCAAATTCTGTGCGACAAGTGCCGTGTTTGTGTTCTTGCTTCGTATTGCCCAGGCTTCCGTCAGATGCAGGTAATGTGCATGATTAATATTCGCATCCGGGTATGGTGGTGATTGGCCGAGCCCCTGTTGCCAGGCGCGGTTACAACTGTGAATGATCCAATTATGATCAACGATGATGAGTTGGTGACGTATGGACTGGAACGACAGTCTCTCCAGATCGGATGTAACATGTCTCATGGATGGGACCCTCCTTTGACAGAAATCTTATCTCAGTTCATCTGGAATATCCAAAATATCAGCGACCATGTGCCTGAATCGGGTTGCTTTGCGTGTGCCGTGAATGAGATTGGATAAACGGTAGGGTGGGATGCCGTGCTGTTCGCAAAAGGCCTTCTGGTCCATTTGTAGTTCGGTTAGCCGTCGTTTGATGGCCCATCCGAACGGAGTGACTGGTTTTTTCTTGTTCTTGTTCAAAAGGGTTCACCCCTGGTTAGAATGTAGTATTCAGTCGCCCTTTCTTCATGTAGAATATATAGAAATGCGAGCTGTATATTTCATTATATACGTAAATCCGTCATCTAACAATTAAAAAAGACGGAAAAAAGTGTATTTTGTGATGTTAAATGGCGTAAATACGTTAAATAAACAAATAAAATGACAAAAAACACGTCGGCAAGGAGGTTGCCGGCGTGTTTTTTAGTTTGTTTGATGAAGGGAAGGGGGCGGGTTTGTGGAGCAAGAGGACTAGGCTCTGTAGGCATGAAGTCCAGCTCCAAGCATATGGAAACTGGGGAAAAATGATTTCATGGACATCGAGGTTGGCTGTGCCAGTCCATCCGCAGCCGAGGCGCTTACGGTATTCCATTCAGTCTCCAGATCTGTGGCCAGGCGTACCATCAGATCTTTGGTTATATCGTTATTCAGGGGAATGACTTTGGAGGCTTCGGTTATGCAGGCATTCATGGCTGAATGCAGGTAACCAAGGACCGCTTCCTCGACCGGGATGTCGAGGTGGTGGTTAATCCAGGCGTGAACAGTGGAGAGGCAGCCAACCGAATCATATTTGGCGAAGATCTGTTCGAGCTGGCTAAAATCAATCCAGGGGTGCAGAGCGCGTGCCAGTCTGATCAATCGTTTTCCCATGGCGGCAGCTTGTTCTCTGAGATCTCCAGGAGTTCGCTGAACATGGACCAGTTTATCGATCAGAGCTATCCGCCATGTATCCTTGTGATCTGCTGCGGTATAGATGCCTTTGATGGCCATGCCTTCAAGACGAACAATGCTGGGATGCAACTGACAACGCATGAATGATTCGAGATCTTCAGCATTACGAATGGTACCCTCCCTGATATGGATATCCATGCCGAAGGAATGGGTAAACCCTCCAACCTGAATAGAGGAATCAAGCAGTTTGACATAATCGAGCAGCTTATTCCCACGGTTCACAATCATTCGCCTCCTGTGTTCGTTAAATGTCATGTTAAATGACATTTATATTCCTTTTTGCTAACTTTATGTTTGAAAATCCGAATTATATGATAGTTATCATCCCATAAACGTCCGCTTTTTGTCAATAGTATCCGTTAAATTTAATGAATAGATTCTGATATTTAATATTTGTGTCATTTTATATAACTTATTATGTTATTTATGTGACGAAGTGCAGGGAGGACTATATATAAGAAAGGACTATATATAAATGAATCAACAAGATCGGCTCTTACCGAAAAAGAGGGGATCAAATCTAATAATATGCACTTCATGGGTAAACATGACGAGAATATGCGTTTTTTGAGGAAAATGCCTAGCTAAAAAAGAAGGTTTAAAAAATACTTTACTTTTATTTCAGAACCCTGTATAATCAATTCTGTTGCCGATTATTTACGACATGCGGTCGTGGTGGAATGGCAGACACGCTATCTTGAGGGGGTAGTGGGCGTATGCCCGTGGAGGTTCGAGTCCTCTCGACCGCATCATATGAACGATGAAGAAGAAGCTTTCCATTAATGGAAAGCTTCTTTTTTTGCCTTTTTGAACAGTCTGGTACCAGAAGTTGAAAAAAGGCCATCCATTACCGGGGGTAATGGTGCTCTACCTTCCGGCTAAGGGTGGCCGATGTACTATTTTTGCAGTAAGTTCTTGATATCTTCTTCAATCTTGTCAGGTGTTGTTTTGGGAGCATAACGTTTAACTACCTGTCCGTTCTGATCCACAAGGAATTTGGTGAAATTCCATTTGATTGCTTTGGAGCCGAGCAGGCCGGGTGCTTCTTTGCTAAGGTGTTGGAAGAGCGGGTGAGCACTTGAGCCATTCACATCAATTTTCTCAAACATAGGGAAGCTCACGCCATAATTCATCTGACAGAACTCCGCGATATCGTCGGAAGAACCTTTTTCCTGGGCAAACTGGTTGCTTGGAAATCCAAGGACTTCAAATGGCGCATCCTGGAACTTGTCTTGCAGTTCTTGCAGACCTTTGAATTGAGGTGTAAGTCCGCATGAGCTTGCCGTATTCACAATCAGTAACACTTTATCACGGTAGTCGGACATTTCAACTTCTTGACCGCGAAGGGTATTCACTTTGTAATCGTAGACTGTCATCTCAATCGCCTCCATGATATCATCTGATACCTTTCATTATATTGGTTACAATTAAATAATGCAAAACTAATATGATGTTAAAAGAATCAAAACTGGCAAGTTGTGCAGAATGCGTGAATGAATTGCGAAGTGATTTACGCCAGAGTGAGAATTAGATAGCCTTGACGAGGTGGATAGCGTATAACCGTATTGTAAGCGTTATTATATATGAATAATGGCGAAAATCTGCCGATTCGGTGATCTGTCCGGACTTTACACTGCCATGGCACGGGTGTATGATTCATATCGTAATTTCAATTTAAAACTAAATTGTACCTGAAAAACGAAACAAACGATAATATCGCTCGATCTTAACTTAAGATATACGAACGATGTTTTAATCGCTGAGTTTCCATTCATTCATGAATGGGAAACGGGGGAACCAACGGAATGCGCTGTCCAGGACAGTAGGCATTCAAGGGGTGAATTTTCCGGTGACAGCCGGAAATAGGGCGACTCTCGCGCCCGAATCCGTCAGCTAACCTCGTAAGCGTTAAAGGGAGAGGCAACAAGCCGTACGCTGGTTCATGGCGTTTTCGCCATGGATTCTTTAAGAAGCGTTCGGGAGGCCTTGGTCCCCCACGCTTCTTTTTTGTTGTCTTTTCACGCCAAGGGAGGAACGAATGATGGATACTGAGATGATCTTAGTGACTGCTCCTAATGAAGCAGGACGCAAATTTATCAAATTGCTGATGTACAAAAAAATGCCGTTTGCCGTTCTAACCAACAGTGCAGGGGAAGAGCGCAGACTCCGTAGAATCGGAGTAGAACATGTCATTCGCATGAATACGGCTGCAGCTCAAAAATGGTTTTTGCCGCAGGCAAGCGTTGGTAACGTGTTTATTTTCGAGAACAGCCTGAATCTGACCTGTCGTTATTTACAGATCTGTCGATCGTGGACATCAAAATCCCTATGCGTCATTACGGAGCAAAGCCATCCGAAGGGGATCTATCGGGGAATGGGTGCAGACCGGATTGTATATTCACTCAATGGGGAAGTCGGCTTTCTCCTCAATGGGTAATGTCATAGCTTGAGATTGCTCAGGTGTAAGGTGCCTGTTATAATTGAATGTATCGATAAACGGAAATTTGAGGAGACTCGTGCATGATGGTGAGTCTTCTTTTTTATGGTTTTAAAGGTAGTTCAAAAAGTCCGCTTTTGATTACGAAGGATGCCTAGCGGCATCATCAGCATCGAATATGAAATTCAGCCGAAATGTCCGTTGCTCACGTAGTTTTCCCTACGCTCCGCTACTCCATTTCTAGCTTCATTCCATCTTCTCGATACTGAAAACCAGACTTTTTGAACACGAACTTTTAGATTGCCTGTGGCTTACAAGGAGGAATTGGCGTGCCGGATGTGGGTGGATTGAAGTGGTTGTTTTTTGATGTTGGAGATACGCTAGTGGATGAATGGGACCCCGTTGATGATATTATCGGACAGTTCGTTCGCGAAGCCGGTGCTTTGGGGTATCCGGTGAAGATTGAGGCGGTACGTGAATTGTTCGCGAACTGTTATCAGAAATATGAACAATGGCCCATGAGAGTGGCAATTCGCACATTCATTGAAGATGAAGGACATCAGAAACAGATTCAGGACAAGCTGAAGTTTAAAAAAGATCTTGAACGACCTTTTCCTTCAGCGGATTCCGTTCTTCAGCAGTTGTCGCGGTATTATCGCATTGGCATTATCGCCAATCAGAGTCCTGGAACGGAAGAAAGACTGGAGAGTTACGGACTGCGAAAGTATGTTGATGTTCTGGCATGCTCGGCTGAAGAAGGGGTGTCCAAGCCAGATCCAGAGCTGTACGCTGTAGCCCTGAAACAGGCGGGTTGTGCACCGGAGGAAGCCGTCATGATCGGGGATCGGATTGATAACGATATCATTCCTGCCCGGAAGCTGGGCATGCGTACGATTCGAATTATGCAGGGGTACGGAAGATTCCAGCCAGACCGATCGGATGACGAACGTGCGGATTGGACTGTGGATTCATTGGATGAACTCCTGCCTTTACTGGTGCCGGATCAGGAATAGATGATTATTTGTTAGAGCTCGGAGTTTTACTACAAAAAGAAACACCTCGCTGTACTGCAATAATAAAGGCTGATCAACTTGGTATTGAATACCGGAGTTGATCAGCCTTTTTGATGTTTAGTCGATATGACGAGATTAGAATAACCGGATCGTCTGAATGATCAGATATACATTCAGCACAACGATAATTGCGGCAATGACCCATGAGATGATTTTGAGCCACAATTTGTTAGCGAATGCACCCATGCTTTTTTTATCACTCGTGAACATGACCAGAGGGATTACCGCAAAAGGTAATTGAAGAGACAGTACAACCTGACTCAAAATGAGCAGTTCTTCTGTGCCGTGTTCTCCTGCAATTGCTGTGACAATTACTGCCGGGATGATGGCGATCAGACGTGTGACCAGTCTGCGCAGCCAAGCCGGAATCCGAATGTTGAGGAAACCTTCCATAACAATCTGCCCTGCGAGTGTACCTGTAAGGGTAGAATTCTGGCCTGATGCTAACAGCGCCACACCGAACAGGATACTTGCGATTGTAGTCCCTAATAGGGGGGTGAGCAAGTGGTAGGCATCGGAGATCTCGGCAACCTGCGTCATGCCGGCACTATGGAATACAGCAGCTGATACAATCAGGATGGCCGCATTGATGAACAAGGCGAGTGTTAGCGCGATTGTAGAGTCCATGGTCGAATAACGAATCGCTTCTTTTTTGCCCTGTGGTGTCTGTTCGATCTGACGCGTCTGCACAATGGAAGAATGCAGATACAGATTATGCGGCATCACGGTTGCTCCTATAATACCAATGGCAATATAGAGCATGGCAGGGTTCTGCAGGATCTCCACATTTGGGACAAAACCATGGAGAACACCGCCCATATCCGGTTTTGCCAGGAACAGGTCAATCCCGAAGCAGAGGGCAATGGTGGCCATCAGCACGATGACGAGTGTTTCCAAGGCGCGGAAGCCTTTGTTTTGCAGTACAAGAATCAGGAGTACATCAACGGCGGTGATGATAACTCCGTACAACATGGGAATGTTAAATAAGAGCTTTAATGCGATGGCAGAACCGATGACCTCAGCCAGATCGGTAGCTGCAATGGCCAGTTCACACAGAATCCATAACATGACGACAACGGGCATGCTGAAGCGTTCGCGGCAGGCTTGGGCCAGATCCCGTCCAGTGACGATGCCAAGCTTTCCTGCCAACGATTGAAGTACAACGGCCATCATGTTCGAGAGTAAGATGACGGATAACAAAGTATACCCGAACTGCGATCCGCCTGCGATATCTGTTGCCCAGTTGCCGGGGTCCATGTAACCTACGGCCACGAGATACCCTGGCCCTACAAAAGCGAGAAATTTCTTCCACCATGCCGCATTCTGCGGTACTTTCATGGAACTATGTGCTTCTCCGAGTGAAGGGGCTATGCCTGCAGTAGACAATGATTCACTTGAAGGAGCGTTGAATGGATTTTTTTTACTCATACGTTTATCACCTGACTCTTTGGAATAGTGATGCGGGACGAACCGCTCAAGATATATCTAAATTTTTATGTTTATTGTTACATTGTACTCCTTCAATAATTTTTGTCTAGTGCAACTTTTATGTATTAACACAAAAAATATGTTCTAATTTGAAAATGCTCTTTTGTATATTACCCAACCCCGGAAAAAATACAGATATGTGGATAAGATGCATGAAAATAATAAAGATGTAAAAGCTGATAAAGATATAAAATGCGTTTCAAATTGAGCCAGAAGTTTAAATTGAATTGAAGGCATTTAAAACTATACGGATAAGGGAGAGATTCTGAATGGAAGCTTTATATACAGCAGTAGCGACAGTTAAAGGTGGACGTACAGGTTCGGTCACTTCTTCGGATGGCATGCTTAAACATGATCTGAAAATGCCCAAAGAGCTTGGAGGTTCCGGTGGTGAAGGTACCAACCCTGAACAGCTCTTCGCCGCTGGATATGGAGCATGTTATGAAAGTGCCCTTGCCAATGTAGCGCGCAAAGCAGGCGTGAAATTGGAGGATGTGGTCGTTACAAGTAACGTATCCATTGGTAAAGACCCTGCGGATGACGGTTTCCAGTTATCTGTTCGCTTGGACGTGAGTATGCCTGGTGTGGACCACAGTCAAGCAGAAGATCTGGCTCGCAAGGCACATGATTTCTGTCCATATTCCAAAGCGACACGTGGCAATATTGATGTTGTATTAAACGTAGTCTAAGATCTGACTCCCCCAATCAAAGGGGGACATATAGAGCAGGGTATCCCAGATACCTGATGTTCGTTCGTTTGAGTACAAAGCCCTGCTGGCCATCGGCAGGGTTTTGTGTTGATTATAATATAAGGGCAGGATGCAGGAGATCAGATGTCCAATCGCGTACTTTTTACATAATTGCACTCCCACTTCATGCTACACATTCCATAAAGGGGGAACGAAGATGAGTATTGAAGAGATGATCGAGCGCCGATTTGTATGTACAAAATGCAGGGGCACGGATTGTAACATTAAGGAAGTTTCCATGTCAGGAGCAGGCCTGAGCAAGATGTTCGATATACAGCATAACCACTACCTGTTCGTGGCTTGTGCTTCCTGCGGCTATGTTGAAGTATTTGATCCGGATGTTTTGAAAGGTAAAAAACAAGGGCAGGTAGGGACGATTCTGGATATTCTGTTTGGCGGGTAGACATGCGCGAGTTGACATTGAACTGAATTTTCTTTAATATAACTTAGTACTGAGTAGTGTCATTGCATGAACCAAATTTGAATTAAACAGGTGATATCCATGTCTTATAGACCGCGTATTGCAGATTTAGAACTAGCTTATGGTAACAAGGAAGACGGATTGTACGAATTCAAAATGAATTTGGTAGACGGTACAAAATGCCGTGTATTCTACTCCCGTTCTCCGGAATGGAAGATGACCAATATCAGCCGTCTGCAGAAAACGCCTTGTCCAGTATGTCGCAAAGATTTCATTTGCAAATGTATGGACCAGTGGGCAAGTGACCTGCATCAACAAATGATCGATGACCAATGGATGGAAAAGGCAATTGCTGAGTAATTGTCGGACAAGATACGAGCGTGGGCACAATGCCTGCGCTCTTTTTCTTTATACTTCCTAACAATGCGTGTTCAAAAAGAGCGGTTTTCAGTAATATTTTTAGAATTAGGAAACAAGATTGCTCAGATTGGGTAAGTTACTCTAACCGCAACAATAGGAGGCAGCCAATATGACAGCAAATCAAACGGATGTGCATCAGGGACATCCCATCGTACTGGTGGATGGCGTCTGTCACTTCTGCCAGGGCTTAACCAAATGGATTATCAAACGTGACCCGGAAGGGAAATATCATTTTGCTTCGCTCCAATCGGATGTGGCCAAGGAACTGCTGGTAAAGGGTAACCTGTCGACAGACAGTATGGATACTTTTGTTCTGATTGAGAATGGAAAATACTATACACGTTCAACGGCCGCACTGCGATTGGCTAAAGGTCTGAAGTTTCCTTATCCATTGTTATATGTGTTCATTATTGTACCGAAATTTATTCGCAATGCAGTCTATAACTGGGTTGCTCGCAACCGTTATCGCTGGTTTGGCAAGGATGAAGCATGCATGTTGCCTACCCCGGAGATCAAAGATCGATTTTTATGATTAATAACGGAAATAATTGGGTAATGACTACAGATCATATCTAATTTGGGAGGACAACAACTTGAAGAAGTGGACTACATTATTTATCGGGGCATTATTAGCAGTAAGCTTGGCAGCATGCGGTAACGACACAGATAATACAGCAACGCCGCCAGCCACTAACAACGAAACATCCAACGAGGGCAATACACCTGCAGAGCAGGAAACAAAGATCCCTACTTTGGACGAACTGATTACCAAAACCAATGCAGCAACGAAAGAAATGAAAAGCTTCACAACTGAAGCAAACATTGATCAGAATCTGAAACTGGATGCGGGTGAACAGTCCCAGGATCAACAGGTTAAAACATCGCTCAAGATGGATATTATCAAAGATCCAATGATGATCTATCAAGAGATGAAAATGGAAATGTCGGGACAGGAAGCCCAGAACGTGAAGCAGTATATCACTTCGGATAAAATCTACTCCCAAGTTGGGGACCAATGGGTTGCGATTCCTGAAGCTCAAACTGCTGCATTAATTGAGCAGATGAAAGCAAGCATGAATCCGGAAGGTGAATTGGAGCAATTCAAAAAGATCCAAGAAGATACTGAAGTAACCGAAGAAGGCGACAATTATGTGATTAACGCTGACGTATCCGGTGATAATGTAAAAGAGTTGGCCAAATCCGTAATGGAGCAAAACGGCTCGGATGCCCAGATGCAAGCGATGCTGGATCAGATGAATATCACCAGCATGAAGATGAAATACATGATCAACAAAGAAACGTATTTGCCGGCAGGTACAGATGTAGCCATGGTCATGGAGATGGAACAGAATGAACAGAAAATGACGATGGACATGAAGATGACCAGTACATTCTCCAACCATGATCAAGTGGAAGAGATCAAGATTCCACAAGAAGCATTGGATAGCGCGAAGTAAATTGGCTGGCACAACTGCCCAAATGAAATGCTGAAGAACATAAGAAGCGATGGACGTACATCCTTGTGTACCGTTTACGCGCACCTCTGAATTAGATCTGTGTGAGCCACGAGGTTCACCGGATTCAAGCAGGGGTGTTTTTCTTTTTAAAAGAGAATATGTTCAGGCGTCAAGGTGTTATAGTATAGTCATAATGAAGCAGAGAGGGGAGACAAAAGATGATCGAATATGCACACATTCACCATGTTAGTCTGGCTGTACGAGATCTGGAAGTCGCGAAAAAATTCTATTCGGGGTTACTGGGAATGCAGGAGATTGAACGTCCGGCTTTTCGCTCCACAGGTACATGGTATGCCATCGGTAGCCAGCAGCTTCATCTGTTACAGCACCCGGAGGGTCACACGTTACGTGAGGCTGGGATTGATACAACGGACGGCCACTTTGCGATCTGGGTGACCAGTTATTCAGGGACTATCGCTTGGCTGGAGCAGCAGGGAATTGAGTACGAAGCCAGACCTGATAGTGTAGCGGGATTCGCGCAGATTTTTGTACTTGATCCCGACCGTAACATTATTGAGTTCGATTCACCCTATGAATCCTAAGGATGAAGGGTTAGAATTAATCCCTTGCTCCACCAGAAATTGTATGCTATATTATCCATACATTCATAGCACGTGACGGAAGCACCGTCCATATACTGCATATTCATGCGGTTATTGGGCGGTGCTTTTTTGTGCTTTCTGACAGGGAGGGAAGGGGAATTTGATTGTACTGAAGGTTGTTCTGGTTTCGAAGGATAGAGATTACATTAGCGCATGGCTGGATTTTGTGCAGGGGAGCTCGTCTGGTTTTCATGTTCGTTTCACGGCATTCTCCCAGGGGGATTCCTTCAGGGAGCATATGAATGAGCAAGAAGGTCGGGAATTACCGGATCTGGTTATTGCGGAACCGGAGTTTCTGAATGACTGGCTGAATAACGGGGGAGAAGGATCAGGTGTACCTTGGCTGATGCTTAGTGAAGGCATGGAAGAGGTGGATGAGGCCAAGCGGCTGTTGAAGTACCAACCTCTGCCTGCTTTGCTGGATGCTGTGATGCATGCCTGCCGGCAACCACGCCGCAAGAAGGTGCATCTTCCGGGACAAGAAACTCTCTCCATCGGTGTAGTATCCGCTTCGGGTGGAAGTGGCAAAACGGCGGTAGCCCTGCATATGGCGAAGCAACTGGGACTTGCGGGATATGCTGTTCTTTATCTGAATCTGGAGACGTTGGATAGTACGCTCCCTTTTCTGGAAAAGGGACTAACTAGAAGTGGGCAGCGCCAGCCTGATGCGGAGACGGGATTGTCACGCCTGTTATACGATCTGAAGGTGGGCAGAAAGGAATCCGGCAAGCAGTTACAGGCGCTATCGAAGGACGTGGATGGATATGTGGTCCGGCATGAAGCATTGAAATCCGATGTGTTCTGGCCATTATCGAATCGTAAAGAATTGTTGCAAATGACTCGTGAGGATACGTCGAATCTGCTTCGTTATTTAACCGATAGCGGACAATATGACATGCTGATTCTGGATGGGGACTCAGGTTGGGATGGGCGCAGTGAAGGGGTGCTGGATACAGCAGATGCATTTGTCTGGTTGGTTGAGGATGATATATCTGCCATGCATCGATGGGGACAATGGTTGCAGCATGCTGAGCGAACGAAGCCGGAGGTGTATGAAAGTATCATGGACCGATCACGTTTTGTAGTTAACAAATATCGGGACAATGTTATCAATGCACTTCCACGCCCTGATCTGCATCTGGATGCAGTGTTGCCCTATATCCCTTCTTGGAAACAACTCAGTCAGGAGGAAGTCCTGCTTAGTTCACCGATCTTCCAACGTGAAGTGAAGAGATTATGTGCCATGCTGGTACAAGATGGCGAAGAAGAATTGAAGCAGACGGGACGAATTCAGAAGCAGGATCGGTGGGCACTATGACGGATTCAACCCGTAGAATACTGGATCGTGAAGAACAGTTTCAGATGATGCGCAGGGAAGTCAGAGCTGGGCTCGATTTAACCTCTTCAGCAGGAGATGATGAACTGTGGCAAGGGATAGAACGCAAAGTTCTCACCGACCCGAAGCTGGATGATCTGACCTCAGGAGAGCGTCACACGCTGGTACAGCGATTGTTTGACTCCTTTCGTGGATTGGATATTTTGCAGCCACTTGTGGATCATCCCGATATTACGGAAATTATGATCAATAGTCACAAGGAGATTTTTGTGGAGCAGGAAGGTGAAGTCAGCCAGATCACCCTTGAATTTGAGTCCAGGGAACGGCTTGAGGATATTATTCAGATGATTGTGTCTGGTGTAAACCGGATTGTGAATGAGTCTTCGCCAATCGTAGATGCCCGTTTAAAGGATGGTTCACGGGTCAATATCGTGTTGCCTCCCATTGCCTTGAAAGGCCCCACGATGACGATTCGTAAATTCCCCAGTGAACCGATGAAGATGTCCGATCTGATTGAAAAGGGAGCCCTGCATGAAGAAGCGGCAGAATTATTGCAGCAATTGGTACGGAGCAAATATAACATCTTCATTGGAGGGGGGACCGGATCGGGAAAAACGACCTTCCTGAACGCACTATCCCAGTTTATCCCTGCCGATGAGCGGATTATTACCATTGAGGATTCGGCTGAGTTACAGATTGTTACGGTACCCAATCTGGTGTCACTGGAAACGCGGAATGCCAATACCGAAGGCAAGGGGCAGATATCCATTCGGGATCTGATCAAGTCTTCCTTACGGATGCGTCCGAATCGGATTGTGATTGGTGAGGTAAGGGGCGCAGAAGCGCTGGATATGTTACAGGCTATGAACACTGGCCATGATGGAAGTCCATATAGTACATAATGGTAGTCAATTAAACTTAATGTCCTCAATATCGGCTTTGAAGAATTTGTTCTTAACGCCCTTGACATTTGTTTCTGGCGTATTCAGAACAATTTTTTCAAATACCTCATAGACCATTGTCTTCTTCTCTTCATCATCCATGTGCTTCCACAATGTTTGAAGATCTTCCAGAACAGCCGTGTCTGGCATAACCGAAAGTGAGTTCTTCACGCTTGCCAGCTTCTTACGTGCTGCTTCCTCGGCTGCATCCTCCTCAGCAATCTTTTTACGAATTGCATCTTTCCCGATCAGCCCCTCAACAAACATGTACTGCCATTTCTCTCGGCGTTCAGCAATACGATTAATCTCACGGCGTGCTTCAGCAGCTTCATCCTGTTTATCCGCAACCGCTTGTTCCATGCCTGCCGCGATCTCCCCAGCAGTTTTCATATCCCATTTAATTTTGCTAATGTACTCCATGACCAAATGTTCCACATGTACTTGGCGGAACGTAGGCATGTCACACGACTTGTTGGAGTGCTTGTTGGAGCATATATAATATGGCGTCCGTATGGTTCCTCTAGTGGTTGATCTCGCTGTTGACATACGTCCAAACATAGCAGCGCCACACCGACCACATCTCAACACACCACTAAACCAATACGTCAACACTCGGCTATAACCGCCTTGGGTACGTCTTTCCATAAGTTCCTTCGTTTGTTCATACTCGACTTTAGTAAATATAGGTTCATGTGATCCATCACCATAAAGACACTTCACTCGTTTGTCCCGATTACCATTCGCATAGTTTCCGTCAGATGTTTTTGATCCCAGCCGCAGAATTCCCGCATAGTATGGGTTTTCCAGTGTGTACGCTGCTGTAGCTGATGTCCACTCTTGCCCACGGCGAAGCTTGCCTTCACGGTTCAATTTCATCGCAATGGCTTTATATCCCATGCCTCCCATGTACAGATCACGTGCATACCGAATAAGGGAAGCTTCTTCTGGGATCAGTTCCTCATTCTGGGTATAACCATATGGAATAACGCCACCAGGTCGACGACCTTCAATGATCATTTGCTCAACGCCGAACCGGACACGCTCTGAGATCGTCTCACGTTCCCACTCAGCCATCGCACCAACGAGCGTGATAAAGAATCGCCCCATGGCCGTGGTCGTCTCAAACACCTCTGTGGAGCTCTTAAACTTGACTCCGTATTGATCAAAGCGTTTCAGTAGACCGTGCAGATCGGCAACAGAACGGGTGAGCCGGTCCAGTTTGTACACCACAATGACGTCAAACTGCTTGTCTTCCATATCCTGAAGCATACGCTGCATCTCAGGCCGATTGAGATCCTTGGCAGATTTACCTTCATCTATGTAGTAATCATGCACAGACCAGTCCTGAGACTGTATAAAGCTTTCCAAACGTGTACGTTGTCCTTCTATAGAGAATCCGTCTTCAGCCTGCATGTCAGTAGATACCCGGATGTATATAGCTGCTTTCATGATGTGTCCTCCTGTGAACATTGATAGTAAAATTGTAATCGATATGATAGAAAAAAGCACCCAGAAGGGTGCCGATGCTAATGATTATTGATCTATAGAATTTTTATTTGAAGTAAATAGAGATGCGATTGACCCCAATATAGAAGCTATTGCAATGAGAGTAATATAAATTGCATACACAAATGCTGCTGCAGCAATTAACCAGTTAAGGAAAGGGATATCCTGAACCCAATCAATAATATTTGCTATCCCTTGCGTCAGACTATTAACTGCTGGACGCGGATCATAAAGCACATAAACGAAGAAAATCATCTCAATTAATATAACCCAGTATTTAAAATTCAACGCCTTGTATGTACTAAAATCATAATTCTTCTCTGCTTCCTTTTTGGCAAGCACAACTCCCCATATTTCGTTAAAGAAAAGAAATAGTCCACCAATCAATGCTAGATGCCATTTGACCTCTCCTTCACCAACGCCCAGTACAGTAAAAGCTGTGAATGCAGCAAATAAGTAGTGTGGCAAGAGAGACAATACGTTAGCAATAGCGATACCGGCACGTTCATTAAATAAGAGAGCGATGATTACAATTACGATCTTCTCAACAATCTTCCATAAAAAAGAAAAAACCAATATCATTGCTGCGATAGAATAAAGTAGGTACAACCAATCCCAACTCCAAGACATTTACATTCTCCTCGTTTAACTCCGCATCGGCTGCGGTAATGGTTCTATATATGTAAGCAAAACTTATTATATCATTTCCCGTTATTTCCTTGGTATATTTTGCCCGGTGTTTCCATGTCTTTCATCCATTAATATAGATGAATAGCATCTAGAGAGGGGAACATCATTGGATATTATCGGAGTTAAAATGTACGGCAGACAGGACGATGATTCAGATTTCGTTCTGTTTAACCTGGAGAAAGACGTTAATTTTATTGAGCCTCTTCAAATGACATCTAATTCTGCAAAAACATTAGCGTTTCATACCGCATGCGGTTCATATATTGCTATCCACCTTATGCGAGACGCGAAACAGGCTTATAAGCAGTATGGGTTTGATGCATTCGACAGTTCAACCATAGTAAATCTTGATCGTATTAAGAGAACTGAGAATGTAGATAATGGCGGGATTGTCTATTTTAAAGATGGTTCACACGTTAAAGTACGAAAAGTTTTCAAAAAATGACCTTGTCAAGCACCCCTTAACCCCATTAAAGGTGCTAAATTACTCCAAGATTCGACAACATGTGACATGCGATGTTTGATATAGTATGGGTATCAACTAAATCGATATTCCACAAACTCGTTGTTAATCGATTTTTTGGTACTACTTAGTTCGCTACATAGCGAACTTCTGCCCCGGTCGGAGTGACAGAAACGTCACTCAATCGCTGCTGACTTCGATACGCTCGTATAAATCATCAATATAGCAACCAACTGCCGCGGCAATGGTCATCGCGGTTGCTAATGACATTATTCTCCGATTAGTGGCGTATTCCGAAACGGAAGACTTGGGAATACCGGTTACATCACTTAACCACTGTTGAGAACGTCTGATTTCGCGTAATCTCTTTGTCAGCAGGCAACGACCAGGTTTATAAACCATGATCATGCCTCGCAGTATATTTTTTTATCTTGTAACAGAACACACGTTCCCTTAAAATGAATATTACCAAAAGGCAACCACGAAAACGGGAGATGGTAAATATGGATAAACGGATGATTTTTGATATAACAAAAGGTTCGTTATTAGAACTTGGTGTAAATCCAGATATTATTGTTGAGAAAATTGCAAAGATGGATGCTAGAGAAGTAAAGCCTGTTTATGTCAAGGGTTACCTCACTCTGATTCATGGCCCAAAGGGCGTTTCTTCTTCATAGATCTCTCTAGCCTAACGAGTCCAATGAATCTTTTAACATCATCTTCTTCGAGTTCAATGCCATCTACCTCAAATCGTATGTTCTTCATAATCTCCTCATCAGTCAGGTTCAGCGAGTCGATCAATGCTCTTGACGGCTCCGATAGAACCTGTTTTTTCTGATCAGTTCTCCCCAATAAGTAATCCACTGAAACTTCTAGAAAATCTGCAATCTTATTTAATGTTTCGTTATCTGGTTCACGTGATCCATTTTCATAACCAGAGTATGTCGTTCTAGCCATTTTCAATAATTTAGAGATCTCTTGTTGCGTTAATCTTCTTTCTTTCCTTAACTCCAACAGTCTTTCGCTAAGCAACTACTCCACCTCACTTCTATTCAGTATTATAACGACGCGAAATGAATCACAATACATCCTGCTTCAAATCTCGTCATGAATTTTAAAAAGACTGTTGACATGACGCAAAGTGCGTCATATAATCAAAACATAGCAACGACGCAAAACGCGTCAAGGAGGTGAAACATATGCGCCACTGGCTAGTACAAATGCGTAAGGCTAAAGGATTAACACAAAATGACGCAGCCAAGCAGTCTGGTATCTCCCGTAGTTATTACGCCGAGATTGAACAAGGACGCAAAGATGCGAGTGGACGAGCTGCTAAACTGATTTCGGCGACATTAGGATTTGATATGAACCTTTTTTTTGCAGATGTTGGACGCGAAACGAGTCAAAAACCAAAAAAAACAGCTTAAAAGGAGACAAATAAAATGAATCGAGTAATCCCTTTTATGTACGGTGCCGCAGAAGTCAAAACAATAAACATCAACAATGAGCCTTGGTTCCTAGCGAAAGACATATGTGATGTGGTGGATATTAAAAACACGGCACAAGCACTTGATGGATTGGATGAAGATGAAAAGCTGGTATATGCAGTACATATATCAGGTCAAAGCAGAGACTCTTGGTTTGTAAACGAGCCTGGGCTTTACACCTTGATTATTCGGAGCCGCAAACCAGAAGCGAAACAATTTAAACGCTGGATTACACACGAAGTAATCCCATCCATCAGAAAACACGGCGCATACATGACAGAAAGCACCATCGAAAAAGTCGTCACTGATCCCGAATTCCTCATCAAGCTTGGTCAGACATTGAAACAGGAACAAGAAGCGCGCCGAGTGCTTGAACAACAAATACAACTGGACAAGCCCAAGGTGTTGTTCGCTGAATCTCTCCAAGCATCAAGCGATTGCATCCTCGTTGCGAATCTCGCCAAGATGTTGAAACAAAACGGAGTAGACATCGGACAAAACAGATTGTTCAGATGGTTCCGCGAGAATGGGTACCTTGGTAAGCACGGAGAACACTGGAACATGCCGACCCAACGGGCAATGGATCTGAAATTATTCGAAGTAAAAACAACAGTGATGAATAGACCTGATAAAGACCCGAAAATTTCAAAAACAACAGTAGTGACTGGCAGAGGGCAAATGTACTTCTTGAACAAACTTAAACCCGGAGCATAAGTAAACACAACATGCAGATATGTATGTAAAGACAAGCCCTATATATTGTACACAAAATATCGGAAGGTGGCGACAGTATGAACGGATACAATCCTGGCATGTCAGACAAAGCTTGGCGGAAGGTGCATGAGATGGCCATCCTGCTAAACCGGAAGTACTGGAAAGAGATCCAAGCAGAACGCGAAAAGGAGATGAAGAAGAATGCCTAACTTAAAACTGGTTGGTACGAAGAAAGACAACATGATCCCGTTCATCAGCCCAGCGGTATCAAACTGCGGCTGTGGAAGTCCGGCTGAATACGAGGTGTACGAGGGCAAGGATCGGCAGCCACATTGCAGGGGCTGCATGCTTGAAGCGGTAGACAACAGAATGTTTATCACGGTTCGGAAAATTGGAGGATACGACGATGCCAGCTGAGGGACTTCGAAGCAATGTTGATCCAATGACAACTTATATCGTGTCCACGCAAGGCGGCAGAGTGTTAGAGCGTCAGGCATTCGACTATGAGGACCTGATACGTGACCTGTACAACAACCAGCATGTACCCGTGAAGATCTGGACGCAATCCGAATACGATGCGGAGATAGAAGGATTGAAGCAGGCAATTGAGGAGGAACGAAAGACAGCGTGAAACAACAGACATTCAAGAGTGTGGACGACATCCTACGGCATTACGGGTGGGAGGCTCCTATTAAGGTAGTGGAGGTGAGAAAGGATGAAGGTTCCACCAACAGATCGAAAACACTTCGAGCAGCTGGAGCAGATCGCAAGCCAGAGAGGGACGCTGACGGAGACGTTGAAACGAGTGTATCAGATGAACAGCGCCATTGCCCTTAGACGAGAAAAGGCCGCCGTAGCATCGGCAGCCTTAGAAAGACGATTTGCAAATTGAATTACAACTAATATACCACAACGAAAGGAAGAATGGAATGCCTACACAATACAGATACATCCCACAGCATAAGAAAGGTTACTTCTTGGACAGAGTAGCTCAGCCAACAGACGACTATATGCAAGCCTTGCGCCTGTCCCGTAGAGAGGATATGGAGCACTGGTTGACAACACGACATTGCCCGGACATACCACAGAACTTCGTTATTCGCACATTACGTGGAGAATGGGAACTATTGGACTTGGAGGAGGTGGAGGTAGATGGATGCACAGGAGATCATGAAGCGACTCCAGGAACCATTCCCGCCGGAGGAAATTGAGTGGCGAGTTGGTTCAACCAATGGAGATAAGACGAAAGGTATTGCCTTGGCCTATGTAACCAACCGAGCCATACAGAACCGACTTGACGAGGTGTTCGGCGTGTTTGGATGGCGCAACGAATACCGCGAGTGGAAAGAGAAGAGTCAATTGTGTGGTATCAGCGTAAAGGTTGACGGTGAGTGGATCACCAAGTGGGACGGTGCAGATGACAGTAACATGGAAGCCGTTAAGGGCGGATTGTCTGATGCTATGAAGCGTGCGGCATATCAATGGGGAATCGGCAGATACCTGTACAAGCTGGAGAACATGTGGGTTCCAATTAAAGCAGCTGGACGATCACATGTACTTGTATCCGAACCACAGTTACCTTCATGGGCGTTGCCGGAGGGATTCCAATACAACGGGAAGCGACAAACCGCTGACACTCCATCACCACAAGAAGAACGGAAAACAGAAGCGCCGAAAAACAATACTGCGAATAACAACGATGATAATACAACCACAAGCATGCTTATAAGCGCCGCACAGATCAAATACAGCCATCGGTTGAAGAACGATAAACGGATATCAGACGATGACTTTAAACTGTTGGTCAGTCAGGTTGGAAACGGAAAAGATAGCATCAAGGATCTGACCAAGAAGGAAGCCAGTGTGCTGATCAATCAATTGAACGAATATCCAGCAGGAGCGTGACCTGATGAGATACCAAGACACCCTATTCTACGACGATGGCAGCCCAATCATCTCAGTAACAGACGGACCATTCGGAGAGGAGATACAACATGCTGGCACGCAAGAAAAAAGAAACGATGCCATGGCGGATGAACCTGTTCGCTCACCACAACCGGAAAGAGCAGCCTAAAGCTAAGAGAGAGCGCAACACGGACCCAGAGTACATGACGAAGGAAAAGGTACGGCAGGCAGTAATCGAGCGTGAGGGAGGTAACTGGTGCGTCCTGAGTGGCGTACCGGGACCCGGACTTGAGTTACACCGCATCGTGTACGGATCGCAAGGCGGAAAGTATGAGCTAGACAACTGCATCCTGCTGAGTCCTGAAATGCATCGACTGGTACACAGCAGCAAGAAAACATGGATGCCCATCTTACAGGACCATGTACATTGCATGAAACTTGGCATGCCGGAGAAGTCACCAATACAACGCATAACCCACAGGGAGGAATAGAAGATGAAAGTAAAAGATTTGATTGCAAAATTGGAGCAGCAGAACCAGGACGCTGAGATTATCACGATCACTATTGTAAGTCACAACGATTGGGAGTATACATCTGAGCCAGTCATAACAGCATCAAACCCTGGATTCAACGAAAAAGTTTGGATTAATTAATTTTAAACCATCTAAGGGAGGATACACCCATGATAGGCAAAGCGAATTCAATCAAAACTAAACTGGTCGTTCCTTATTGGGAAAGTGTGTTTGGGACACTCACATTAAGAAAACTGGATCGAGTTATCAATGAAGAACTAGAAAAGTTGGGTGATGCACAGGTGGTTGATATTCAGTACAAATATCAAGTTTTCACGAACGGTGAAGGTGTAGCGGAAGAGTACGAAACGGCATTAATCATATACCGCATCAACGAATGAAAGGGTTAGGGGTCATCCCCAGGAAGGGAGTACAGACACACATGCTTACAGAAAAACAAAAAGAGGAAATTCAATTGATGCGTGAAGAGGGTGGCGATCTTTCAAACTTTGTACGCCAGCATGTATTGAACCCGAACGGATGGATCGTGTACCACTCAGTTAATGGTCTAGCGCTGGATACATTTATCAGAGAGCTATATCGGGTTGGTGAGTGATATGGACAACTACAAAATGAAATCCACGGCAGCTATAGCGGCGATCCTTTCAGCTTATACAGACGAAAGTGAACCAGGCGCGTGGGTTGCAGCATACAGCGGCGGAAAGGACAGCACAGTGGCTTTTGATCTGTTGGTCAAGGCTCTGCTTATGCTCAAGCGCAACAATCCAGCACTACTGACACGGACTGTATACCTGACCACGGCGAATACCGGGCTGGACTTTGTAACCGACCCACTCAAGCAATCGGAGCTGGCGAAGATCAAAGCACTGGTAGAGCGCGAAGAACTGCCGATTGAGATTGTGGAGGTACAGGCCGCTCATGACAATAGTTTCATGTTTTTGACTGTTGGGAAGGGATACCCGTTACCGAAAAGTCGCATGAGCAGATGGTGTACTGGAAGACTTAAAATCGAGCCAAGCCAGAAGGCACATAAGGATATTGCTCCAGTGCTTACATTGACCGGAGTGCGGTTGTCGGAGTCAGCAGAACGGCGGCGCAATATTGAGGCACGCCAGGAATCGGAGTACCGAAGTAATACAGAACTGATGCCGATTGTTAACTTCACTTTGGACGATGTTTGGTCATATCTGGTTCGTGAAGGAATGGCATGGGGTGACGCTGAGGAACTGGGACAGCTCTACAAGGATGCAACAGGCGAATGTGGCTTGCGGCAACGGAAGGCCGGAGCTGACGAGAAGACAGACGATCCATGCGGCGCGCGCACAGGTTGCATCATCTGTCCAGTAGTCAAGATTGACAAGAGTTCGCAAGAGTTCGCAAAATCACACCCTTGGTTGCAACCATACGTCGACCTGCGGAACCTGATGATCGAGATGTACAAAGATCCGCGCAATAAGGCGGGCCGAATGCGCTCAGGAAAGGTCCTTGAGTACGGACAAGGTACATTTACCATCAAGGCGAGAATGGCGCTGTATGAGGCCGTCAGACAGGCTGAGTCAGACAATGAAGAGTTAGCCCTGAGATATGGAGCGGAACCACAAAAGCTAATCTACAGCAAGGAACTGGACGAATTGATTCAGCAGCAATGGCAGACAGACATGGATGAACATCCGTGGTTGGAAGATGCGGACGAGATTGGACTGTTTTACGAGACAAAAATCAAAGGACTGGCGAATGGATACCAGCTTGTATGGAACATCCATTATGACATGAGCAAGTGATATCAAAGAGGAAGGGGCAGAGCCTCTTCCCACCACATACCACATAAAGGAGCGAATGAGAATGGGATTAGATATTACAGCTTACAAACGATTGACGAAGGTGGAGAACCCGCAGTTGGACGAAGACGGGGATGTATTTGATTGGAATACCCAATGGCGAACAGACGGAAGCATGCGTTGGTCTGAACAGCATTGGCCTGGACGCGCAGAAGGTGTGGATTTCGAAACGGTCTATACATTTGAAGATAGTACCGGATTTCGCGCCGGAAGCTACAGCGGGTACAACTGGTGGCGGCAGAAGCTATCTGAATTTGCAGAAGGAGATGCATTCCGAGAATTGATTGAGTTTTCGGATTGTGAAGGAGTTATCGGATCGGTTGTTTCTAAGAAACTCGCTGCCGACTTTGCCGAATTTGAAAATGAAGCCAAAGAATACGCTGGGAAGATAGAAACCGGAGAATATTGGTTCAAGATGTACGGGATATGGAAGGAAGCATTTGAGATGGCAGCGGACGGCGGCGCAGTAAATTTTCGATAATTTGAGGGTTTAGGCCCACCAAAGGAGAGAAAACATACATGTCATTCCCGATATTGTGCGATGACTGCGAACGGAAGCAGAACCGGATGTTCAGTCGGTCATCTAACAAAACTGAGAAGTGCAAGCGATGCAAGGAGACATACTCCACACGGGAACACGAAACATATTGCGATGAATGTTCCATAGAACACAACATGTGTAGAGACTGCGGGTGTAAATGCGAACTTTGAGGCTTCGGCCTCTAACCAAGGAGGGATATACAGATGCGAAAGTATCACAAATTGCTGGCAACAGTTAGTGCATTGTTGTATACAGCATCTATTGCTACAGCAGTTGAAAAACAATATTTACTGGCAGGAATTCTGGTTACATTGAGCAGCGCATTCATGATCGGAGCAGTTTACGCACAACGGATTTATATAAATTGGGTTTTGGGGAGGAAGAACAGTCATGAGTAAGCAGGAAGAAATCAAACAAGCGTTGGCGGCAGCTACACCGGGTCCGTGGTTGCTGGAGGAAGGTTGGAACGATAATCCAATGATGGTTATGCGTCCAGATCGGAAAGTGCCGGTTGCTGAACTAGCATTCCAAAATTACGAGAATGACGCCAACCTGATCGCCAAGGCTCCTGAATATATCGCTTATCTGCTGGCAGATAATGAACGGTTGGAGCAACGGAATCAAGAACTGGATGGATGGGCTACAGAAGGATTCGAGGAAAATCAGAAGTTGGTAGATGAACGGGATCGGCTTCGAGAAAGATTTGAAGAGGAAAACAGCAGGCACACCAAAGCCATCAGGCTACTCATGCACGTAACGGACATTTTGAGTATGGGAAGGACACCAGATAGGGCTGGAGCGGCTTTACAGGAGATATATAAATGGCTGCACGAGAACAATCCGGTGGGTCAGGAAGGAGAGGGGAACCAATGATCAAGAAATGTCCGAAATGCAAAGTGAAGATGACGTATGAATGGTCAGATTCGGACGACATGGGCGGTATTGCCGAATGGCTTGAATGCCCTTCTTGTGGAAAAACAGCGAAATTACCGAATGCTAAGGGTTGAGGCTTTGGGCCTCTCCCTACTAAGGAGGATATAACACATGACACAAACAGCGTTGACCCGGGAACAAGTGTTAGGCGTTCCTCCCGGAATCGAGTTGGACGTAATGGTGGCTGAACATGTATTCAGATGGCGCCGTATCTCAGGCCCTACACACGACTATGATGGACCTGTAGAACACGGAGATGTATTGTTCCCTCCGAGTGTATCGACGAATGAAGCTTATCAGATGATGCCGGCAAAAGGGAGCATACCATTATCGTATTTTGTAAATCGGCATTGGTCTACGGATATAGGCGCAGCTTGGAAGGTGCTTGATACATTCAAAGTTCATCAAGTAACAAGGAACGAAGGTGGATTCTCTCATTCTGACCTTAAATACAGAGCAATCATCGGTAAAAATCAGCACGCAGCATACGGTGACACTGCACCTGAAGCAATATGCAAAGCTGCGTTATTGGCTGTACTGGACTTATAACATAGGAGGGATAGACGGATGAATAAAGCAGGATTGTGGATGGTGTACGACAATGAGGCTGGTCTTGTATGTACAGGGAATTACGATGTATGCAACAGCATTTACGAAAAACATGTAAAAGAAGTAATGGATTATGTTCAAAGAGAAGGCGAGTTCTCGCTTGGACTTGATGACACTGTGATTTTAGCGAGAGTCGAGAAAATGATTTATCCCGATGAAGTTGAGGAAGGCGTGTATGACTGGAAAGAAGAGAACGATGTATTTACGGCCGAAGGCGACCAATCGACTGAATAATCTAAGCGAAGCGAGGCCGGATCAGGTCTGGTCTCCCCAAATAGGAGGATATACAAGATATGAGCCAGTTCAAAAACAAGTACAGAAAAATAAGAAGTCAATTCAGTCACGATCTGCTTAAGGCAATGCAAGCAAACGCAGCCTTGGCAATGCTCTGCATCGTTACGTATGAAGCCAGTAAGCACAGATCACATATTATGAAAATTTGGTCAATGAGCATTAACCATCCAAGTTTCCAAGAGGAGTACAAAGCGAAATTGATAGGAAAACACTTAACGGGAGATAACGAAATATTCAGATCACTACATTTCGCATTACCAGAATTAGCAAGCAAGTACAGATGGAAAATACCTCGGGATATGGCGTTGGGCGATGCATACGGCGTCGCATTGTCAGTTCTTCGGGCTCCCAAGGAAGGAGCGGATAAGCATGAGTAAAAACGTATTGTTCGATGCATCAAAAGAAATAATCTGTGCCACTGCTGAACACATGAACAAAGAGGATCGGTTAACAATAATTGCACCATTATCCGGTAACGCCAGTGTACACGCACCATCAAGGAGTGGAAAACACAAGGGATACCATCGCATCAAGTGTGAAATATGGATTCCTGAGGACGCTATAAAGGGCGAGGACGCGTTAACAGACTTCGGGGCATTCATGATGCTCAGCTTACCTAAAAATCGCGTACAACCGCATTTGGGTGGGGAAGGAGCGGATACAGAATGATAGAGTGGCGAAAATACGACAAAGGTAACGACCAAATGATCATAGCTGATGAAGAATACCTTGTGACTGATGGTAAACGCATTAATTTTTTCAAATACACTCGCTTTGGAGAGGGATATGAGTGGACTGATTCGGTCGGTTTCCCTATCAACGGCGTAACACATTGGGCACCTATCAACCTGCCTGGGGAGGAAGAAGCATGAGAGAGATCAAAGTGCGTGGCCTGAGCGTTGAGGAACTTGTTGGAGATGATCAATGGATTTACGGATTCGGTGTAGATTTTGCTGATATGGTCGATGGGACTACAGAAGCATATTTGTATACTACACATGGAGTGTACCAGGTTCACACTGAGTCGGTTGGGCAGTACACCGGACTAAAGGACAAGAATGGAAAAGAGATATATGAGGGAGAAATATGCAAATGGTTTGATCGAACCCATGACTGGTATCGCAACCCAGATGGTTACCCAGGGAAAATCATCATTGACACTGTAGTCTTCAGTAATGGGAGTTTTAGAACGAAAAAATACGAGGAATTGCTTATCAACCAAGTCATGACCGAACGTCTAAATAAATTAGAAAAGTCTGAGTTTGAGGTCATCGGCAACATATATGAACACCCACACTTACTAGAGGGTAGGGATGAAGCATGAAACTGGCATTAGCATCGGCTTATAACCGTAAACACGATAAATACTTTAACAAACTTGGTATAGGGGTTTCTCGCAGGACTAAAAAATACATTAAGAACTTCTGGCGGAATGAATTTGAAATATACAAGAAATCTGAGGATTATCTCCTCTCGCTTCTTCCGGACTGCAAATGGTGTAACGGCGGCGGCACAATTCGTGAAAGCTTCTGGGACACAGGATACGCTTGCCCAGACTGCAGAGGGACAGGTAAGGACGGATGGCAGTACGACAAGCAAGGGAAGATGGTCATGATGAAAGAGTTCAGCAAACCGAGCAATAACGCAATCAGATTGAAGCGTAAGGGTGTTTTGAAACAGTGGGAGGGTAGGGAGTCTATACCCAAGGAGGATACAAAGGATGGCAGCTAACAACGTATATCTACACTCACAGTTGATGTTTTGGGACGACGAATTGGCCCGGGCAGTGTCTGATCTGCATCACGCAGAGAAGTATGACGACCGTGGAGCAATCGAGTGGCACGAAGAACGGGTACGGTGGGCAAAGATGAAGATAAACGATATACGGGACAGCATGGGAAGTAAAAAAGGAGCTTAGGTGGTGGCCTTATGGACGGATGGATCAAACTCCATCGCAAGATAACAGAGAGCGCGATATTCTCCGACCCGGATCTGCTGCGGCTATGGATTTACTGTCTGTCCAGGGCCGCTTATAAGGAGACAACTTGGGTGGTAGAGAAGCAGGAAGTTTTGCTTCAGCCAGGGCAATTCGTAACCGGAAGATTCGCACTTCAACAGGATTATAATGCAGGCGTTGCACCAAGAAAAAAAATCAAGGATACAACGCTGTGGAGCTGGTTAAAGCGATTGGAATCATTCGGCAATCTTGACATCAAATCATACAACAAATACAGCGTAGTGACGGTGGTTAACTGGTCTGAGTATCAAGAGACTTTGACAACAGAACCACAACAGGATGACAACAAACTGACAACAGAACCACAACAAACTGACACAAACAAGAAAGTAAAGAACTTAAAGAATGATAAGAAAGAAAAGAATAAAGAGATTACTCCCAAAATTCAATTTGCTGAATTCGTTTCAATGACTCAAGCGGAATACGACAAATTGATTGAGGGTCATGGTGAACAACAGGTTAAGCGAATGATTGAAATACTGGACAACTACAAAGGCGCAAACAAGAAGAAGTACGCCAGTGATTACAGAGCCATTTTAAACTGGGTTGTTAATCGGGTCCAAGAAGAGGAACGGAAGTTAAAAGTTATACAAGGAGGCGGTCAAAGTGGAAGGTCGCGGATCAATGAACGGAATTTTAGCCAGGATAGAGCATCTCAGAAGCCAACAGAATACAGCGGGACTCCAGGAAGTAAAAGAGTCATTGTTCCCGACGACTTTGAACAGCAGCTCCGGAACTTCGAATGAGGGATGTCCCAAGTGTCACCACACTGGAACGATAACCAATCTGCGATGGGTGGAGGAAGAAGGGTACAAACGGGCAGATGGTAAGCCTATGAAGCGCCAGGCGACAACAGTAGAACTGTGTGACTGCTTTTACGAGCGACAGTTTAAGAACTACAACCCAACGGATGGACTGGCTCCGGATGAAAAAGAATACACCTTCAAAACGGCTGTGATCGACAAGGAGAATGAAACGCAACTCAAGATGGCAATAGACTTTGTGCGAAACATTAAGGACCACATGGACAAAGGAAGTTGGATGTACATCTTTGGTGACGATCGCCGGGCAAAGGAGAAAAATGTATCAGCGTTTGGAACTGGCAAGACATATCTGATGGTGTGTATAGCCAATGCTCTGGCACATCGGCAGATCCCGGGAATCTACGTGACGGAGGAAGATATGTTCTCAGCGATCAAAGAAACATACAACAGAAACAGCAAAAAGACAGACGAAACGGAGTCAGAGGTGCTGGAACGATTCCGCAAGGTTCCTATCTTGATGATCGATGACATATTTACTGCACAGTACAAAGATTGGGCAGAGGACAAGTTGTTCAGCATCCTGAACGGCAGAGAGCGCGAAGGCAAGATAACCATCATGACGAGCAATTATGAGTTGGACCGGATACCAGACAGGCTGCCTATCAACGGAGCAAAGCTGGTGAGCCGGATCAAGGGCAGAATTGGTGAACGAGAGATTGAGATGATAGGCAGAGACCGCAGGCCAGAGAAGCACAACCAATCGGCATAAGGGAGAGGGAAACGGTGAAACAGCCAATCGACGACTACGACCTGATAGATGTGGACTATGAAGAGTTCTTACGCCGGGGTAGAGAAGCATTCGAGAAAAAAGAAATCGAGGAGGAAGCAGCATGAAAAAGAAGCATTGGACATCAGGCGGACAGATCAAGGAGCGGAAACAGACGAAGCATGGCAGACAGAAGGGTGAGCATTACAAGACATACGTCAAAACACGAGTAGAGCCAGGCCCGGACTTCGTGATGGCAAGCCTGGACGTACCGCTTACACCAGAGCAGTCAGACAAGATTATGGAGTTGTACGACTACGGTTGGCTCCGGTCAGACATCGCCAAAGAGGTCGGCGTACCCAAGACACGCGTTAACCATGAGCTGATTGTGAAACGGAGAGGAGGTGGTGCAGCTTGAGGGGCAACAAGTACGGCGCCAAGAAGACAGTATCTGACGGGATCACCTTCGACAGCAAGATGGAGGCAGAGCGGTACCGGATGCTAATGCTGTTAGAGCGTGGCGGCGTGATCAGCGAGTTGACCCTGCAACCCATATTCCAACTGGTGGACCCCTTCACCAAGATGGGCAAAAAGAAACGCGGTATCAAGTACACAGCGGATTTCATGTACAAGCAGGATGGTCAGACGATCGTGGAAGACGTGAAAGGATTCGCAGCCCGAGACTTTTCGTTGAGACGAACCCTGTTCGATGCCAAGTACCCGGACCTGATTTTAAAACTGGTGACCAAGACAAACGGAAGGTGGGAAGAGAAGTGAGTAAAATCTGTCGGTACGTACACGTGGGAGACGGATGGGTACTCCTCGACGAATCTGGGGCGTGTAGAGGGCGTTTGATAGAGTTGGACAGACAAATACTAGGATCGACACAAAAACTTCTCTATGAGCCAACAGGGTGGTTTAAATTGGATGGGTGGAAAGTCGGGAAAAGAGAAACGAGATCAGAAATTGCATGATCGGAAAAGTCAAATGTGACATGTAGCAGATAAACCACAAAATATTGTGTAAAACGGCGAAAAAAGTACTTTTTAACCACAATATGTGCTATAATAAGATATATCATTATTACTATCGGAAAACGGGGTGTATGTAGGTGGAAAAGCAAGAACGCATTGAACAATTACGGTATGAGTTGAGCATTGAAAAGCAACGTGGGGCCATGGCAGATGCGGGTAAGATCGTAGATATCGAGGAAGAAATTGCATACTTGGAGAAGCAAAACGTGGAAGAGTCTCAACAACAGGTCGCCTACATCATGGACAATATGGATTTGGACGGCGTGACCATGCGTGACATGTTTAAAAACGACACACCAGAATCAGCAGAATCAGCATATCAAGTGGTTCGTATCGTGGTGCAGAACACATTGTTAGAGCGTGATGAACACTGGATGGTTCAGATCAAGGAATTACAGGAACGTCTTGCAGCAGAAACAGCAGCGAAAGATGCAGCGCTGGCAAAAGCGGATGAAGCAGGAGAAGCCAATGCCAAACTGGTGACAGAATTGCGTGATGTAAGGTCTGAATTACTTGATATGGAGAGCAAACGTGATGCGGCTGTTGCTCAACTGGAAGAGGTTAAGGCTGAGGTAAGACAGAAAGAAAGCCATATCGATGATCTACGCCAACAGATTGCAGTAGGAGCGGTACAAGCCACTAAGGTAATTGATGTTGGTGACACTATGGCAGCATGGAAAGAGCAGAAGAAACGTGAAGAAGAAGCCAAGCCAGCCATCTACGATGTCGAGTGGGTAGACAACAAGCGCTCCATGAAGAGAGGTAAGCTTGCTGCAACGGACGAAGTAATCACCTTCAACTACCTCGAAGCTGGGAAGTACCGGGAGGTGAGCGCCGAAGAGGCGCCGCAATTTCGAATCACCGAAGAACCCCAACGTGTTGATGAGGATCTGGCACAATCTAACCACGTGGAAGAGAGCGGCGAACTAACGCCTCCCTGGGGATATCCCGAAGAAGACACGACGGAAATCACAACCAACGGACTGGCTGAAGAGCAGCTGGCAGGAAGTGGTACTGAGGAAGCAGAGGGAACAGTTACGCGAGCAGAATTTGAGGAGCTCAAAAGACGCGTGAGTCAACTGGAAGCACCACAAGCGGAGGTAGCGTAATGAACGAAGCGATGATTGCTGTGATTCATGACCACATGACGAAATTGTTTGACCCAGAAGACGAGTGCTTCGCGTACGATCTAAGCACCACGGACGCAACCGAGCTTTTCACATCTATGATCCAAGCGGAAGCATTTCTGTTCAACGAATTAACTAAACAAAAGAAAACATTTCTGGAGTACACACATATGGCTAATCAATTAGTCGTGCAAGACTTGATAGAGAGCAAGGGTGCATGATCTACCATCGCAAAGCAGAAACCGTGAGGGCGATCCGTTTAACGGATTACTCTCCGGCTTTAATTGAGCAGATCCAGGAGTTTACAGGTGGATTGGTACAAAAGGGTCGAGTGATGCAGAAAGTATCACAGCCGTACCTTAGCGTGGTTGTGGAGAAGAATTACTTCAAGGTACTGCAAGGTAGCTGGATCGTACACTCACCCGAAAAGGGATGGAGAGTATACCGGCATCATGAATTTATCCAAGAGTATGAGGAGGGAGAACATGGACAACAATCAGGTGATCAAGCTGCTGACGGATTATAGATCATACAAATTCGCATTGAACAACCTTGGCGGCATGGCGGTAGACAGTGAGATGCAGTGGATGTTCAAGATGGGCATATACGACGAGCGAGTCAGATCGCGTCTGAGCAACCAAGACAGAACCAGTGATCAGGGGCGGTACTCTCGTATCGTCACATTGCTGGAATCGGCTGTAGACTTTGTGCTGAGCGACGATCAGAAGACGATCATCCAGCTCAAGTACATGGAACGCAACAAGATGAACCTGAGCGAGATTGCCGACAGACTGCATAAGGACCGCAAGACGGTATCCACACAGCACAAGAAGGCGCTGAACAGCCTGAGCAAAGCAATGGTGCCGCTCAAGCAGGATTACATGGAGATCACCAACCTTGATCACATGTTCGACCCGGAGTGGGTTTACAAGGAACCAGCGTGATTCCCCATTTTTTACCCACGAATTACGCATTATTTCCCACAAATTCCCCATCGGAAGTGATAAAATACTAGCATAAGGAACATCTGATAAGCGCCGATAGCTATTTGCGCAGTCGTCGTTTACAACGTTCCTTCCTTGCATGCCAAAACTAAGATGTGGTGGCGGAAGATAGACGCTAGGTGCTGTGAGACTGTTACTACGGTAGGCCAATAACCTGCTAATGTCAGAGGGAATACAGTCATGCAGGGGTGGAAGTCCCTTGCCCACATCAACAATAACATCGTGTATAATAACCCCAAAGGAGGGAATGCGATGGAAAACATTGATTTAAGTCAATACCGAGTCAAAGAGGTAATACAACCAGAAATTGAACGAGATGCATTGGATGATAGGATGGATCAAATATATCCAATACTGCAAGACCGAAGCATCCCGGAGAAAAATAAAGAATTACTCCAGCAAGAATACAATCAACTCATGGACATGAAGACCAAGAAAGTATTAAGCGGACCGCTACCTAAGTTGGTGCTGGAAAGAAAATAAGAAACGAGAGAGTGACGGTCAAGCGCCGTTGCTCTTTTTGTTTTTGCCGAAGGCCATCGAGTCCGACCGAATCACCTAGCGAAGCGGCAGCCGGATAGGGTTGGGTCATTAAGAGGAGGGGGTAACAAGAAGCATGGACAAAGAGAAGGTTATACAGATGTGTCAAAGTCAGATGCAAGATATCGCAACAAGGCTGGGCAAGAACATTTCATACGAAGCCAAGGCAGCGCTTATTCAAGCAAGATCAACAGCGTTATTGGCATTAGCTATAGCGACACAGGATAGGAAGGAGGGATAACACATAGTGAAGTTGACGAGAACGATAGCGTTGATGGAACAATATGAGAAATGCCCTAAATGCGGCAACTCTTATGTAGCAAACGGTGAAGGCAAGTTGATCGTGGAAGACACAACATTCCATCGCAGCTGTAAGTGTGGGTGGGAAGTAACTATCGAGGAGTAGAGAGGAAGGTGATACCCATGGCATTGTCAGAAAAGCAAATGAATTTCGTTAACGAGTACATGAAAGACATGAACGGAACAGCCGCTTATCTGCGTGCCGGGTACAAATGTACCGAGGAGGCCGCAAGACGTGCAGCAAGCCGTTTGTTGACAAATGTTGACGTAATGTCCGAAATCGGACAAAGAACGGACAAAATGCAGGAAGAATCCGGTATGAGTGTCCAATGGGTGCTAGACAAGTATAAGGACATTATCATGAACAACCTGACAGAGGACCCTGCTGTTGCTAAAGGAGCATTGGACAGCGTGGCTAAACACTACGGGATGTTCAAGGACAAAGTGGAACACAGTGGTGAGCTGAGCTTTAAAGTTACATTGCCGAAAGGGTTTGGTGACGATGCCGACGATTAACATCGATTTAACCGAGCTGCCGAACCTGACGAATGATCGATTCTATCCGCTCTATACGAATACGGATCGGTACTTGGTGCTCATGGGTGGCGGCGGTTCGGGTAAGTCGGTGTTCACGGCTCAGAAGATCCTGCTACGTATGGTAACTGAGCAGAAGCACCGCATATTAGTATTGCGTAAGGTAGCCAAGACACTGCGTGAATCCGTGTTTATGGAGCTGAAGAATGCGATACACAGATGGGGACTGGAGAAGCTGTTCAAGATCCCGAAGGGCACAAGCTCAGAACTGCATATCAGCTGCGTGAACGGGAATGAGATCCTGTTTGCAGGGCTGGACGATGTAGAGAAGCTGAAGTCCATTTCAGGCGTAACCAGCGTGTGGATGGAAGAAGCAAGCGAGTGTTCACCCGAGGACTTCAGGCAGCTTGACATTCGTCTCCGGGGCAGGACGCAGAACTACAAGCAGATGATGATCACGTTTAACCCGATTGATATTAACCATTGGCTCAAGAAGGAGTTCTTTGACCAGCCGAAGCCGAACGCAACGACGATACACAGCACGTATAAGAACAACAAGTTTCTTGACCAGGAAGCCATCGCAGTACTGGAGGCATTCAAGGAGACTGACCCGTACTTCTATCAGGTGTACGCGCTTGGTGAGTGGGGTGTGCTTGGTAAAACGATATTCAACGCTCAGAAAGTATCTGAACGTATCTCATACCTTCGTGACCATGATCCTGTGGTGCAACGAGGGTATTTTGTTTACGACAAGGATTCAGCAGATAAGATCATCGATAGCTCCATTAAGTGGCTGGCTACCGAGGACGGGTACATCAAAGTGTTTGAGAAGCCTCAGTCCTATATCCCGTATGTGCTTGGCGGTGATACCGCTGGTGATGGGTCAGATAACTTTGTCGGCCAGGTCATCAACAATGTGACAGGCAAGCAAGTGGCAGTGTACAAGAATCAGTTTGACGAGGATCTGTATGCGGAGCAGATGTACTGCCTGGGCAAGCACTACAACAATGCACTGGTAAGTATTGAGACCAACTTCAGCAGCCATCCGGTCAAGGTGCTTTCACGACTGGGTTACACGAACCAGTACGTCAGAGAGCGTGAGGACACGTTTACGGGCTCCGTGGTTAAAGCCTATGGATTTGTCACAGGCAAGCTTACAAGGCCGTCAGCAATCGCTGAGTTGGTTACAGTGGTACGTGAGTCGGTACATTGCATCAACGACATTGATACGTTGAATGAGATGCTTACCTTTGTCCGCAGCGAGAAGGGGAGACCACAAGCTCAGGAAGGCGCACACGATGACTTGATTATGGCGCTGGCAATAGCGTATTACAGCCGAGGACAGCAGGATGACAAGGTGCTGCAGAAGGCAATAGAAGCAACCGTGACCCCGTTCCCATTCCGGACGGACACAGAAAGCACAGGAGGTGGATATCTGGAATGGTAGACGATGCAATCAAACTGGGTGAGCTGCTGAGGCTGCCGAACCTTGAGCAAGAGACGATCACGCTGATCAACGGCAAGATGCGTGAAATGATTGGCGACATCAAGCCGCTTACACCAGCACAGAAGCAGGATATTCAGAGTCTGATGGATGAGTGGACCGGCGGTAAACAGGGAGGTGAGCAATAGTGAAGGATGCAACGCTGGATAAGCTGGCAGGCGAGATGCAGAAGCAGTATCAGGATGGGCTGTCATACAAGCGTAGGATGGGATTCCTGGACAAGTGGCCTGAGTACGAGCGGTTCAAAGCAGGTGACCAGTGGCCTGCGGCTACACAGCGCACCAAACATTTGCCGCGTCCGGTATTCAACGTTATTAAGATGATCGAGACGCACAAGGTCGCTACCGTCATGAGTGAGCAGATCAAGATGGTGTACAGCGCTCAGGAGATCGTAGAAGACAACCAGATGGACGTAGATGTGGGTGAGCTGTTCTCAAGGTACTCCGAGGCAACCTGGGAGCGTATCAAGCAGGACGAGCTCAACGAGGAAGCGTTGGACATTGCAGCCAACACTGGCACATGCGTACTGCACTATTACTGGGACAACAACGTCAAAGGCGGGAAGGCATATCCTTGGGTTGGAGAGATGGAGGGCGAGGTTCTTGATCCTATCAATGTGTTCTTTGGTAATCCCCAGCAACGTAATGTGCAGAAGCAAAATTATATCATTATCAGTAGCCGTGAACTGGTATCCAGTGTTAAAGATTATGCCAAGAACAATGGAGTCAGCAATGCGATGCTTGGTCAGATCAAACCGGACAAGGAGACGACAGATCAGGGGTATGACATGGCGAAGGTGGAGCTAAACGACACCAGTAAGGTGACTGTGCTCACCAAGTACTGGAAGGAAGACGGCAAGATCATGTTTGCCAAGACGACCTGCGGTATCACCCTCAAAAAGCCAACAGACACAGGCCTCAGCCGCTATCCTATCGCAGTCATGCAGTGGGAGAGACGGAAGAAGTCTATTTTTGGTATCGGTGACACGGAGGGATTGATTCCGAACCAGAAGGCAGTCAACATGCTGGTAGCCATGCAGATCCTGTCTGTGCAGCTTACAGGTTGGCCGAAGATGGTTATAAGACCAGGGTCAGTCGATCAGTCGAAGATTACCAATGCGCCGGGTGAGATCATTCAAGACAACTCAGCACCAGGCACGGGTGATGGTGTGAAGTACCTGAACCCGGGTGCAATCAGTTCCAGTGCTGCCAACTTGGTTGAAGCAATTCTTAGTTACACCCGGCAAATGACTGGAGCAGACGAAGCAGCCACAGGCTCAGCGCCATCAGCGCAGTTGAACGCCACGGCAATCATGCTGCTGCAGAAGGCTGCTGCCATACCGATTGAGTCAATCAAGCGGCGTTTCTATCGTCTTATTGAGGATGTTGGCCGGATCTGGGAGGACTTCTTCAAGGTGAAGTACAACCTACCGCGTCAAGTGAAGCTGAAGGATGATGACGGTGAAGAGTATGCACAGATGTTCAACGGTTCGCAGTTCCAAGACACTGATCTGAACCTGAAGATTGATGTCGGCCCTAGCTCAACATATTCCGAATCCCTGGTACTCAGTAGCTTAAATGATGCACTTAACCGAGGAAACATCACGTATGAGGAGTTCTTAATGTTCGCGCCACGCAATGTTGTTCCGTTCCGGGACCGTCTCATGAAGAGAATGGAAGAGAAGAAAGGCATCGTGGGACAAATTGAGCAGTTTGTATCCAACATGCAGCCGCAGGAACAGGAGATGTTTGCGAGTATGACGCCTGAAGAGCAATTAATGCTGATTCAACAGGCTGTATTGCCTCAGCAACAACCGCCACAAGCTATGCCAATGCAAACTGGGCTACCAGCACCGCAGGCCATGGCGCCTACGGGAGTCTATTAGGGAGGTGAGACGGGTTCATTAGTTTACAGGGGGAAGAAACTCTACAAAACAGGAGGTTCTTACAATGACAAAGGTAAACGTACAGCCCGAAGGACAGACGAATGGTGATCAAATGACGCAGTTTACAGAGGTAGCCTGGAAGAAGTCGGCAACATATTCGTTTGATATGAAGCAGGATCACTTTTATTTGCTCAACCAAGGCAATGAAGTGGTGGAGGTGAAGGTCGGAGGACAGACGCGGACCATTGATCCTGGTGAATCGTGGGGCGAGGAACTGGAGTACAACAGCTTTAGCGTCAAGGCACTGACCGATGATGACGATAGAGGCGCACAATTCCATGCGATTGCCACAGTCTATGGTATTCCGGGCATTGACCGCATCAAGGGGCTGCAAGACGACTTCAATAACGCGAATAAGTAAAACAACGGGCTTCTGCTGAGACTGCAGGGGCCCTTTCTATATACAATTTTGCTCCTACCATAGAGCAGGGAGGTTTCACAAATGAGCGAATTCGCCAACCATAGCGAAGAGATTGCACCAGAAGCACAAGAAACGGTCGAGCAAGTGGCCGACACGCAAGTTGAGACACAAATAGAAGGGCAAGATTCCCCACCACAGGAAGAGCCCAGAGGGATAAAGGTCAAGTACAACAAGGAAGAACGCTTTGTGCCAGAGGATGAGGTACCGAATTGGGTTCAGAAAGGTTTGAACTACGACAAGATATCCGAAAAAGCCCAGCAAGCCGAGCGTTATCAGGAAATGCTTGATCGCACAGCTAAATATTACGGGTACCCCGACTCAGATTCTTACATGCAAGCATTGGAACAGGCCGAAATGGAGCAAAGGATCCAGGAAGAGGCAGAGAAACTGGGCGTTGGCGAAAATGTCATCCGTGACCACCTACAACCGCTGAACCAGAAGGTTAGCGAGTACGAAAAGCAACTAAACGAGTTGAGGGAAGCGGACTTGGTTCGCAAGGTAGAGTCGCAGATCCAGAGCATGGAGAACGACACAGCCAACTTCCCTGACTTTGGCAAATACAAGAACGATGTAATCAACATGGCTGCATCCAACGGCTACTCGCTTGACGTGGCTTACAAGATCGTTACATACGACGAGCGCGTCAACACGGCCAGGGCGCAAGCCGAACAAGAGGCAATACGAAAACTACAACAAAACGCGGATAGCTCAACCGGTTCTCTCGGTGCTGATGCGCCTGACCCACAGGGTGGATACATGAGTATGACCCCGGCAGAGCGTAAAGCATTCAGGGACAGCAGGCGGGGCCGCGCAATCTAAGGAGATGACTATTCATGGCAACATTAGTACAAGGATATAACCCAACCACAGGCGTAAACGCATTGACAGCAGAACAAGCAGAGTTTTACCAAGACGAATTGCTGGAACGTTTGATTCCGGAGCTACAATGGACCAAATTCGGTGAGAAGAACAAGAACATTCCGAAGCGTAAGGGTGCAACGACCAGCTTCCGCCGCCTGAACTCCTTGGCTGTAAACACCACAGCGTTGACCGAGGGTGTTACTCCAGACGGTGTGAACTTGGACATCGTGAAGATTACAGCGGTCATCCAAGAGTACGGCGCTTGGACAAAGATCTCTGACTTTATCGATATGACAGGTCTGGACCCACTGTTGCAAGAGGCATCCGGTTTGATGGGGGAAAACGCGGGTGAATCGATTGATACCATCGTTCGTGATGTTGTCGCAGCAGGTACAAACGTGTTCTATGCAAACGGCAAGACATCTCGCGCCAACCTTTTGCCAGCGGACAAGATCACTGCACTGGACATCCTGAAAGTACGCCGGACCATGAAGCGTAACAAAGTTAAGCCGATCCGCTTGCCGAACGGTGGTTCTGGATATGTGGCAATGGTTCATCCTGACGTTGCACTGGACATCATGCAACTGCAAGAGTGGAAGGATCAGAACACCTACGTGGACACCAAGAACCGCGAGGAAGGTATCTTGGGCAAGATGTATGGTATTTACTTCATGGAGGTAGATAACGGCGTTAAATTCGCTTCTGGTTCGGCTGGTGCACCTGCTGCCAATGATGCGTACGCTACAATCTTTCTTGGTCGTGGTGCTTACGGCTTGCCGGATATCGAGGGTTCCATGAAGCCTGAGATTATCGTTCACCCTGCTGGTTCTGGCGGTGTCGCGGATCCACTGAATCAATTCAACACTGTCGCTTGGAAATGCGCGTTTGCCACGGTTCGTCTGCAAGAGTTGGCTATCGTGCGTTACGAGTCTGGTGCAACTGTATAACATACGGAGCCTTCGGGCTCCTTTTAATTTGAGGAGGAAACAATAATGGCAGCAGCTAAAGAGGCAGAGAAAACACCAGAACAAATGCAAATGGAAGAGAAAGCATACGAACGTCAAGCAGCAGAAGCAGAGAGAAGTGTACTGGAGCAACTGAAGGCAATGCCTAAAGTGACTATTCTGATCCCTGATGATCCCACTAACCCGGATGACAAGGTATTGCCTATCGGATTCAACGGCGTCATTTACACGGTGCCGCGCGGTAAACCAGTAGAAGTGCCGCAGGCTATTGCAGAGATTTACAACTATTCCTACACGATGACACGTGAGGTTAACCAGCGTATCGAAAACAGCACCAAGAAGGAAATCAAAGGCATGTGACAAGGCCCCATAGGGGCTTTTTCCTGTTTGAAGGAGTGATAATGTGAAACTACAGGAGATTCTTGAAGAGATTAGTGAGAAGTACCCGCATAGCCTGTCCAATGATAGTGTGATCCGGAAGATTAACCAGGTGCAAAACGAACTGTTTCGTACCACAGCAAAGATAAAAACCATGGCGATATACCACCTGAAAGAAGGCATCTTCGCTTACACATTGCCTTTCCCTCGCACTTCGTTGTCGGATGTGGTCGTACAGGGTCAGGAATACATGTACCAGGACAGTAAGAAATCAGCGAATGAACCATTTTACTATTTCGTGGGTTCGAATGGTCTTGGTATATATCCCACACCTGATAAGGATGTTGAGAATGGCCTGTCGCTGTTCTACTACAGGTATCCAAACCAACTGGTGTCTACCAATCTGGACGCTGTTCCTGAGCTTGACCAGGACTTCCACAGCCTGTTGATTTATGGTGCGTTGGTACAAATTGCTGAGAACTACAGTGATGTGGCAATGGTAAATAACTTTGCTTCACGGTATAACGGGCTCATGGATGAGTTTAAGAAAGCTGATGATGAAACCCCGGATTACCCTGTTATTGAAGATGTTATGGGGGTGTGGTAATGAGTCAATCATCAGAGAAAATTGCACAACAGTATATCGACGGTGGCGTGGTTCCGGCTGATTTGGTGTCACAGGACGCAGCAACCAAAGTGTATGTGGATGATCAAATGGAAATTAGAGATGGGCGCATTGATGCAACCGAATCACAGATTGCCACCAACAAGTCTACTATGGATACGCACATTGCGGATACAAGTGTACACGTGACGACAGCAGAGAAGCTGGCTTACAACAATCACATTGCCAACACAGACATCCATGTCACGACTACGGACAAAACCAATTGGAACAGTAAGGCACCGGGTTCCACGGCAACGGATCTACAAGCCCACGTAGGCAACAGCGTAATTCATACAACGCAGGCAGAGCATGACAAACTTGCAAATATCCAAGCTGGCGCACAGGTTAACCAGAACGCATTCTCGAAGGTAAACAGCTTGTCAGCCGCATCGACAACAGATGAATTTTTCATCGTCGGTGATATTGGTATCACAGTTACAACTAATCCAATTACAAAAGAGGTACGTATCACAGCGACAGGCTCAGCCACCCCAGGTGCGCATGCTTCTACACACATCACAGGCGGTACTGATGTGATCGCTGATGCTGTAACCAATGGGAACTCCGGGCTCATGAGCGGCGCTGATGCTCAATTCGTGAGAGTGGACGGTGAGACCAAGACAGGCGCACAAACCAAAGTGGATACCCACGGCAACCTAACCTCAGCACACGGAGCCGTTAGCGCTCCCACAGCAAGCAGATTGATCATTCGAGACACAGCAGGCCGTGCACAAGTAGCAGCACCAAGCGCGGCAGCAGACATAGCAAGGTTGGATACAGTAACTGGCCAGGTAGGGACGTTGTCGGACTTGCAAACAACCGCCAAAGGAAACACAGTTGCCGCCATCAATGAGGTTTTTCAATCTGGCGTTAGTGCGAAACAAGGCGTCGTGGATGCCATTAACGCCAAAGGTGGTAGTGCATCCACAAGTGACAGTTGGGCGACACTCGCGTCAAAAATTCAAAGCATCAGCACTGGCAAAAAATTTGCATCTGGTACAATAACCGCGAGTGCAACCACCAGGACATTCACCCAGCGTAATACCAGTACATCAACACGTAGGTTTGTTGAGATATCAGGACTCGGATTTCGGCCCAAAACGATTATTCTTCGGTTAGGTATCCTTTCTAACGTTGTTGATGGCGCGTTTTTACAGCTATCGCCAATAGGGGGTGCTGAAGAATACGGTGTAATGAATAACGGTGACGTGCCAAGAATTTACGAATTGTCGGGATCAGGCACTCGTACAATAGATGGTTACATTAACGATTCTGTAGCGTTGCTTCCCGTAGCATCAAGCGGTGAATATGCCTATTATGCATATGAATAAGGAGGTATATCATGAATATTGGGAGACGAATTTATTACGATAAAACAACTGGAGAAGTGATATTTAATACGGGAGAACGTTCCGGGTATGTTGTGGAGACGACAATTGATCAAGACTTCTCTACGTATACAGCTTTATTGGAACGTTCTCGTGATTCGGTGGGTATGGTTCAACTGGAATATGGTGATTATGCTTCTGATTTTACGGAGGGTGGGATTGTAAGTCGAATCAATTTGGAAACATTAAAACCTCTATTTACGTATCCCGACCCATCACAACCAGATGTTCCGACGGACCCACTAAAACCGTTAAGCGAAGAAATTAAAGAAATGAAGGAGCGACAAGACATCATGCAGGACGCCCTGGACGCGCTACTAATGGGAGGAATGTAATATGTTTCGATACTTAGCTCAACGTATTATTGATGGAGCATTGCAATATGATGCTGTAATAGCACGCTATCCGAACGGAAAAATAGAAGTGGATGATTATCTTACAACAAAGGGGCGGGAGGATCTTATCCCTTCGGAGGTACCAACAGATGGAACCATGGATCAGTAAAATAAATAAAGTGAAACCGGTTGTAAACACACTTGCTGACGGATTAAACCAATACAATGAGTCCATCGAAATCAAGGATAGTCAAGCGACATCCGTGGTTAATATGGACTCATTGTTGTATCCGACATTACAGGTCTCAGATGGACACACGATGTATAGTCTCCATGTTGGTTATATCAACCGCATTTTTAAGTTTCAGGGAGCGATATATTGTTGCACTAGTAGAGGTGTTTATAAGCAAACAGGCCCATCTTGGACTGTAGTTTACGACTACGGTACACATGATAACGGACGTTTGTGGGACACAGCAATATTCTTTGATGGAAGTAGACTCTATTTCGTTGACGGATCACTACAGTTGAGGCAATACGACGGTAATAACATTACAACAATATCAAGCGCCCCATCGGCCAGTCGATTTATGACCACCCATGCAAACAGGTTTTTCCTTGCTAATTTAAACGACAACCTCTTATCCTATTCTGGTTTAAGGGATGCAAATGATTGGACGAGCACCAATAAGTATACAGGCACTGGGAAAATAACGGTGGAGACAGCAGACGGAGAAAAACCTACGGGGCTGACTACGTTTGCAAACCATGTGATCCTATTCAAAAAGTGGACACTGCATGAGCTATTCGGTGAGGATTCAACCAACTTCCAGATGCAGAACCCATATGGCGTAGGCTGTATTTCAGACCGTAGCATTATTCAAACCAATGACGCACTTTTCTGGCTTGCTACAGAAGGCGTGTACATGTATATGGGTGGCGCTGCCCCAATAAAAATTAGTGATCCTATTCAAAAGTACATCAGTCAGATTAATTTACAATATGCTCAACATTGCGTTTCAGGATATGACGGTAGATTCATATACCTCACATTGGTAACTGGCGAATCAACTGTCCCTAATATCACCTTGAAATACGACACACAGAACCGTTCCTGGTGGCCACTATCGTTTGTAGCGACATCGTTCTTCCTGGACGGACAAACATTCTACTTCGGTACACTGGACGGACGTATCATGCGGCAAGGTGGCACAACATACAACAATACTCCTATCACGTGGTCATACGAGACAAAGCCTATCAGTGATGGTGACGAGACCGTGCACAAGGCCATACACCGCATTTGGATTGTGGCGGATATCGAGGTTGGGTCAACACTTAAAGTTGAGTATGCAGGCGGTACAGAAGGCGGTACGTGGAATCAGGTGTACAACAACACCAATGGATCGGGCCAGATCCAGAGCATCAAGATACCGCTGGTCGTGCGCACACCTGAAACATGGTTCCGGCTGCGGCTTAGCGGCACGGGCAAAGCGAAAATACACCGGGTCATCCGGGAGGTAACAAGGAGGGGTGCCTGATGGCATCGTTTGAACTACCAAATGTGGATGGACTGGAATCCATAGAGCAGCTGAAGAACGTTGTCGGTAAGATGACCAAGGAACTCGGCTGGCTACTGAATAACCTGGACACCAAGAACATGAACGAGATCGACGGTGACATTCTGGTGACGGGTACTGTAACGGCGGGCAAGATCAATGTAAATGAACTGTCAGCCATCAGCGCGAATCTGGGGCACATTACAGCGGGATTGATTGAAGCGGTACAAATCTTCGGATCGTACATTGCAACACGGCAGAACGCCTACCCAAGGTGTGAGATGAGCGCTACAGGGAATGTGTTTGCTGCTTATTTAAATGCTGCGAATTATATTGCTATCGAGCCGAATTACGGTGGAGCACCGTCGTTGACATTTTGGCAGGGTGGGTCATTAAAGGGACGAATGCATACGATCTTGGGATACCCTGAGTTCCAGAGTTTAAGTTCAATGAATATTGAAGCAGCAGGTACGATGTTCCTGAATTCTCCCCGCATTCAACTGGCAGATTGGTCTAATTTGTACAGTAACAGATTAGGGAGGACGCTTGCTGACGATTTAACAGAGATATTCCTCCGACTTGAAGCGCTGGAAGATGGACCATAATAATTAATGTTAACGGTCTGCGAAAGCTGTGGTATATTGGTGAAAAATGGTATAAGGGAGAAATGACATGAAAAAGTATGTTGCCGGATTCCTTGCTGGTGCCTTATTCACTCTTGCAGGCGCAGCTTTCGCGGACGATATTCAGTCTTTAATTGGTAAAAAGATTCAGGGTGAGGCAGTCGTGGAGTTGAATGGACAGGCCCTGGACACTGCGATCATCGTTGATGGCAAGAGCTATGCACCGGTTCGTGTGATTGGTGAAGCGGCTGGATATGATGTGAGCATGCAGAATAAAAAAATCATCTTAGACGAGAAAACATCCAGCTCACCGACTGTGACAATACCCGGGAAGGGGCAGAACGTGGAAGAACAGACAGCAAAATTGAATGATCGTATTAAAAATGTAAAAGAAGTAATCTCTGGTATTGATATTAAAATAAATGCGATTAAAGAAATTATGGCAGCGCCAGAATATGTAGAACGGGATGAGTCATCTCTTCTTAAATTTTATGAAGACAGCAAGAATCGTGAGCAATCTCTGTTGTCAGAACTCGAATCACAGCTTGCTACACTTAAATAATCTATATCAAAAGGGACTCCATCCGGGGTCCTTTTTCTATTGCAAAGGAGTGAGAACATGATCCAGACCACAGGTACCGTGGTAACGCCCAAGAAGAAGCAGAATCAACTTGCTGCACCTGTTGCTGCTGTACAGGGCATGGTTACTCCAAAGCCTACACCAACCGTTTCTACCTTGACCACTCCAGGAATGGGCAACGGAGGAGCAAACTACAACACAGGCGACCAAGCCATGAAATTACAGATTGCGCAGAACCAAGCTAAGATCGGCACTGATGCAGGATACAGGGATAACGAAATATCCCGAGCGTTACAGGTCATACAGAACCGGCAGGCGCAAGGACAGGACACATCGGCACAACAAAAGTACCTGACAACGAACCTTGGTTATAAACCACCTGGAGCGGCAGCAACGCCTAATCCAACAGCAGTAAATACACCAAGTACTAATACTCAAATGACCAACACTCAGCAGGGTATGGATCTACTGAGCCAAATGCGTGCTATAGCGAACAGGGAGCAAACACCATTTAGCTATGACCCGAACGCCGATCCGCTCTATCAGGCAGCGCTGAAGCGTGCTCAGGCGAACATTGATAGCGGGAACTCAGCTACTCAGGCCGAGCTCAACCGCCGCGGCATCCTGAACAGCACTATAACCAGTGACCGGATGTCTGAGTTGGCAGCACAGGAAATGGGCCGCGTAGAGACGGACGTCATGCCATCACTGATGCAACAGGCATACCAACAGTACATGGATCAGGAAGCGTTGAAACAACAGCAGTTCGGTAACCTTGGTGCCCTGTCACAAAGTTACCTGAGCGAGGATCAACGTCAGTTTGGCAATCGTGTAACTGAGGGTGAGTTGACTGGTAACTACATGCCAGAGGGTGCACAGAATGCGATTAACAGTATCCTACAGTTGAAACAACAGGCTGAGACCAAGGGGATTACAGCACAAGAGCGTGCGAAACTGAGCGCTCAGGCTGATGGTTATCGGGCACAGTTGTTGTCCATGGGTATTGATCCAGCCGCATACGCATCCGGTGTTAACTACAACACAGCACGCACGAACAATGCTGGGATCAGAACACTGGGCGGTCAGGCGATGGATCTCAACAATAAACAGGCTAACCTCGGCGCGGCTGGAGCGTATATGGACGCTACAGGCAGAGTGGTTACACCACAAAGCGACTGGAGCGGATTGGCACGTCAGGCATCGAATCCGAACGCACCTCTTACTATGGCAGGACAGAACCAAGCGTTTAATCAGCAGCAAGTTGGGATCGATAATCAGTTCCGTGCAGAACAATTTGCTTACCAAAAAGCACGTGACGCAGTGGCAGATAGTCAATGGAGCCAGCAGTTTAATCAAAACGCTACTCAGTTTGGTCTCAACTATGCTCTTCAGCAGTTGCAACAACAAGATGACTCAGCGTATCGAAATGCGATGCTTAGTATTAACCAGGACGAAAATTCCCGCGCATGGCTCGGTCTCCAAAGTACACCAACAGCGGAGTATAGCGGCATGAGTGCCAATCAAGTTTTAAGTGCGTTACAGTCTCAATACGTAGATGCTAATGGTAAGTTCGCAGCGCCAAAAGACACAGCGACCAAAGAACAGATTTACCAGCAAGTAGCTGGTTATGGTCTACCAGCCGGACAGGATGATCAAATATTGTTATCGATGGGGCTTACTCAAAAAGACATTCAGGATTTCGATAAGAAATATATTCCAACAACTTCAGGAACCGGAGCCGCCGCAGCGGGAAAGTAGCTAGCCCCACTGCGAACGGGACTGGTGGGGCGCTTTCGTACAACAATTATTACAAAGCAGTGAAGGACGCAAAGGCCAATCCGAACAACTACGCCACAGCAAGTGCGGCGGTTAGTAACGCCATTAAAACTTTGGGATACCCAGATAGTTGGTTACAACCAGCGCTTGAGTTGGTAGCCAGGGAGTCCAGCTTTAACTCTAATGCTAAGAATCCTAAATCTTCTGCAGCCGGGTTATTTCAGTTTTTGGACAGCACCCGTAAGAATTACGGCGGTAGCTCAGTAAACTGGAGTGATCCAAATCAGCAAGCGTTACAAGGTTTGAAATATGTAAAAGATCGCTATGGCGACCCAGTTAAAGCACTCCAATTCTGGGATAAAAATAAATGGTACTAAGGAGGAAGACGCATGGCGACAAGGCTTGAACAATTCAGCGAGGAGCAACGCAAAAAGGCGATGCAGATACGGGATTCAGCGCTTAATGGCACATTGAACATGAGCCAGCCAGCTGCACCTGTAAACCCTCGTACACTGGCTGTACAGAATTACATTGCCAATCAGCCGTCTATGAGAGAGCTGCAGTCATCCTTGCCGCCTGCGCTTACTCAAGTTGGACCGAATAGTTACCTAAACTCCACGCTTGGAAGGTCACTGGCAGGGGATCCTCAAGCACAAAGCACGATTCAGAAGTCTACGGGTATTTCGGTACAACCTAAACCGCTGTCTCAATACGAAATTAATAAAGAGAAGATTGCAAAGGATGCTGCGAATAACAAATTCATTGATACATTCGTTGCTCCCTTCTCCAATCTGATGAATGAGGCTGCCTATAATAATCCTGTAGGTAACTTCATCACCCGGTTGGGTGGTGCTGCTGGACAGGTTGCTACAGGTACGCCAAGTATGGCACCCGGCGATACAGGCAACCGTGCGGCTAACTTTACCGCTGACTTGTTGGGTGGTGCTATTGGGTCCGTTACCAACCCGGCCACCATTGGAGCTCCTGGCCTTGGCATGCTGTCCAGTACCAACCGCGGGTCAGATATGTTGGTAAATAGTAACCTCGGTCAACGGGCTATCGGCAAGCTGGCACAGGGTCCGGCCAAGTTTATGTCTCCTGATAAAGCAACGAAACTGACTACTGGAGCAGTGCGAGAAGGTATTGCTGGAGGATTACAAGGCGGCACAGGGGCATGGGCGCGTGGCGAGGATCTTGGTGGCATAGCAACGGACACGTTACTTGGAGCTGGTCTGGGCGCGGTTGGTGATACCTTGCTCCAAGGAGCTGGAGCAGGCTTTAAAGCACTTCGCAATCGTTCCAGTAGCGGCAACCTGACTGGAGCCCTTCGTGAAGTGGGAGAAGCTGCACAACCGGGTCTGGGCGTGTCTGGTCTAGGCAAGAACAGGGACCCTTATGCATCTGCTGCACTGACAGATACCAAAAGCCAGATTCGCTCAAGAAGCAGCATTGAACTGGGCACACCGGGAGGACTGGCTAACCGCGCATATACAGCACTGGTGGATGATCTCAACCCACTCAGACAGTTTGACCGACTGGTGGAAAAGGTTATGGGACGTAGCCTGAACGCTTCTGAGAGCACGCACAAGCTTGCTTTGGGATCACGCGGTGCGGATATGACAGCGCGCCAGATTGTAACGGACGGTCTGGTAGACAGTTCAGGCAACACGGTGGGAGCGTCTTTAAAAGAGGTACTGGAACAGCTTCCAAAAGGCAAGTTTACCGATTTCGAGGATTATCTCATTAATAAACACGCCATCACTCGTTTTGATCGCGGGGAGAAAGTATTTAAGGATAGTTTGAAATGGACTCCTGAAACGGGGCAGGCCAAGATTGCGCAATATGAAACTCAATTTCCTGAGTTTAAACAGATTGCAGATGAACTGTATGAATTCAACAACAATATGGTGGAGAAGTGGCTGGTAGAACCCGGTATCATTTCACCTGAACAAGCTACCGCATGGCTGCAAGCAAACCCATACTACGTACCGAATAAGCGGTTCTTCTCGGAACTGGAGAAGACAGGCAAACAAATTGGTGGGGCGAAGGGAAAGGGATTTGGCGGTAAGAACCCAGTTAAAGGATATCAGAAAGGCGGATCACAGCGGCAGATTATCAGCCCGATTGAGGCGACGATTGAGAACGTGGACGCCTACGTCAAATCAGCAAACCGTAATAAGGTAATGCAACAGTTCGTGAATAACATCAAGCAAGCGCCGGATGATTTCAAACAGTTTGCAGAAATTGTGGAACAGCCTGAAAAGCTTGATGACATCACGAAACAATTGCTGGATTCAGACGGATTGGAAGATATTCTATCTCGGTTCAGCGACGACTTCAATAAAGCTATGCAGAATACCAAACTGGACAAGGATAATATCGTTCGTGTGCTGGTAAATGGTGAACCGGTGCATGTGAAAATTAATGATAAGAGTCTGCTGCAGGCAGTAACGGCATTAGGTCCGGAGAGTGGCGGTATGCTGCTTGACGCTATCGGATGGGTCACCAATAAGATGAAAATGCTGACTACTGGTGCGAACCCGATCTTTAACCTGACGCGTAACGTATTCCGGGATATCCCACAGGCATATGTCACATCGAAGTCTACGGGTAATCCGCTGCGCTTCATTGGTGACTTGGCTTCAGCTTCCCTTGAGGTAATGCGAGATGGTGACTTGTACGCGCAGTTTAAGGCGCTGGGCGGCGGCCATTCTTCTGCTGTTGCTGCTAACCGGAATCTGTTGGCACAAAGTAAACGAAATATCTTGCCTCAGCCGGCATTGAAAAACGCTATACCAAAGGCATGGAATGCTATGGAGAATTTGATGAATGCGGTGGAGACGGCACCAAGACTGGCGGAATACAAACGGTTGTCCAAGAACGGTCAAGGCACCAAGGATGAACTGCTGAACGCGATCTATGAAGCTCAGGATCTGACCACTAACTTTAAACGACGCGGCACCCTGGTTCGTGAATTGGATAAGGTGTTCCCATACATGAATGCGGCAATTCAAGGTATGGATCGGTTTGTCCGGATGTATAAAGATAACCCGGTACAGGCTGGCATAAAATCTGTTCTGGCCATCACGATTCCTTCATTAGTTGCTTATGCAGTGAATCATGATAACCCAGACTATCAGAAGCTGAGCAACCGCATTAAAGACCAATTCATCTTAATTCCAAAGGGAGACGGGACATTTATCCGAATCGCGAAGCCGCAGGAGTTGGGAGTGCTGTTCGCTGATATTCCTGAGCGCCTAATGCGGAAATTTCAAGATGAAGATCCGGCAGCCTTCAGAGAGTTTTCGGATACTCTACGGAATAACTTCCTTCCTCCAGGCGTTCAGTCATTGACGAAGAAGGATTCAAACATCCCGGACAGACTTCTGGGTGACACCATCTTTGGACCAATGACCCAAGTTGCTGCCAACCGAAACTTTGCAGATGCACCAATTGTGCCGGGATACTTGTCCAGGTTGTCACCAGAGTTGCAATCTGACGCACGCACAAGTTCGCTTGCGAAGTGGATTGGAGAGAAGACGGGGCAGTCACCGAAGGAACTGGATTACCTCATGCGGCAGTATACTGGGGTTCTGGGTCAACTTGGTTTGCCTGCACTATCTCCTGCAAATGAAGGTAACAACATTGTCCAATCGGTGGGAAATGCCTTTGTGCAAAATATGACTGCTGATCCGGTGTACAGCAATGATATAACGAAAGAATTCTACAACTATAAGGACCAGTTGGATCAAGCTAATGTCGATAAAGAATTGCGGGAATTCCCGGCTTGGTACAATGATGACATGAGGAAACAGTTTAATCGCATCAGCAAGGACATGGGATCACTTCGCAGCGAAATGCGTGCACTGGAAGGCAATACAACGCTGGATAAGAAACAGAAGCGTGAGCAGCTACGTACCATGCAACAACAACTCAACACACTGGCTCAGCAAGGCGTTGATCTCGCAAAAGGAACTGTTCCATATAAGTGATTTTGTGGTAAAATGTAATTGTATCGCTTAACCGCATACACCCTAAAAAGGACTCTGGGAAAGCCTCCCGGGTCCTTTTACTATTCGAGGTGACAATATGATTGAAATGGACGAAGACGAGTATCAGGAGTCGGTCGTATCTGACGACACCCTGCACCTTGTATCTATATTCTGTGGTCCCGAAGTAAGGGACAAGTTACTCTATCGGAGAGTGGACGATGTACGACTTCATAGTGGATTTGATTCACACATTATTCAAGAACGGCCTGACCCTAAGCTCATTGGGTGCGGTCGTTTTTTTGATCCTAAAACAGCGAAAAATGAAGGCTCAGCTGCGGAAGTTCCTGCCCTGGATGTTTCAGGATGACAACGAAATCAAGGCGTACATGGCGAATCAGATCGTCATTATGCGTAATCAGGAGATCATTATGAGAGGAATGGGATTGGAGCCATGGACTGCGACTATTTCAAGCGAAAAACCGCAAGCTACAGCGAGTCTATCAAGCAGATTCTACTTATCATCCTGGGCGATTACTACTTATGCCCTGCTTGCAAACAAATACACCATACGGAGGTACTCAAAGATGGCGAAAAAACGAATAGTCATTGATGCTGGACACGGAAAACAGGACCCGGGCGCAGTCGGGCCAACAGGGAAGAAAGAGAAAGACTTTAATCTGACAATGGCAATTAAACTGGATGCATTGTTGAAAGGGAATCCGAACCTGCAGGTCAACCTGACACGCCGCACTGACGTATTTCTGGAACTCAAGGAGCGCGTAAACGTGGCTAACAAGATGCCTGCAGATCTGTTCATCTCTATCCACGCCAATGCTGCGTCATCCTCTGCCAATGGTACAGAGACATTCTACAACCGGACAACAAGTGCACCATTGGCAGGAGTGCTGCAACGCCACATGCTTGCTGCTACAGGATTCCAGGATCGTGGCGCACGTTACGGAAACTTTGCAGTAATTCGTGACACCAAGATGGACGCGGTACTACTGGAGGTTGGGTTCATATCCAATCCGGAGGAAGAAAAGAAACTGTTCGACGATGATTTCCAGAACCGCGTGGCCCTGGCGATTGCTCAAGGGATCTGCGAGTACTTGGGCGTTCCATTCGATATTCAAGCACCTGTGTTGCCCGGACAAGAACCGGTTAAAGTCACGCCTTACCCAGAAATGAGTGTTACTGTTCATACTGCTGCCGGTTCGACGTACACCGGATACAACGTGAAAGGCACAACATGGGTACCATCCAGACCGATTGGTGAGTTGATTGGTGGTCGCATCGGCTACACCAAAGGCAAAGTAACGATTAACGGTGAAGCAGTAGAGACGATGAACATTGATGGTGTGGGATATGTTACGGCCCGGGACCTGACGAAGCTATTGGGCGCACGAATCTTTTGGGATAAGTCCACGCCAAGTAAAGTAGAAATATACCCTAAATAAGGAGTGACAGACATGGAAGACATTATGGTAAACGCAAAACCTTATATTGATACCATTGTAAATGCATTGTTTGGCTTGGTTGCGATTGTAGTCATTGGAGCCATTAACGTAATTAAAGTGAAGGCAAAGGCATACTACGAGGCCAAAACAACCACAGAGGACCGAGATAAGCTGCACAAGATTGGAGCTGAAGCATTCGCGTGGGCTGAGACAATCTACAAGACATATGAAGGTGATCGGAAGCTGAGCGAGGCGTACACTTATGCGAGTGAGAAACTTGCGGCACTGGGAATCTCCGTTACTGGTGATGAGATCCGGGCATCCATTGAAAAAGCATACATTGACTACAAAGCTAAAAAGGCTGGTGGAAAGATTGCCAGCTAAGAGGAAAGGCCCTGCTATTGCGGCAGGGTCTTTTTGCTTTATAATTAACCCTGGAGGTGAGACGATGAGAAACATTACAGCTCAATACATATATTTCGATGGCCCTAAGAAGATTGAAAAGGCCATCTTAATGCAAACGGAATTAACAGATGATGCAGAGGTAGAAAAACTGATTCAGCAGGAAGCGGAGAAAATTGCGAAGACGACAGTTAAGATTATGGAGATTCGCGAAGCTTAACCAGAACGCACCCACCAATTGGTTGGGTGTTTTTTTGTTATGTGTACCATATTGTATTGGATGGAAGCTTATCAACTGGGCACGCGAACACCATCTCGGACATGATTAGCAGACTGGAAACGATGGTGCTCAGTGGTGCGGATCTCCCCATTGCGGTTGTAAGGCAGCAGATTAGTTCAGCAATTGATATTTTTGTACATCTGTCCCGGCTACGAGATCGCTCACGGCGGGTGACAGAGATTAGTGAAGTGATTGGCATGCAGAACGGTGAGGTTTTGCTGAACCCACTGTTTCGTTTTCAGGAGCAAGAAGAGCGTGAAGGCAAAATTATTGGTGGACTAATACAGGTTGGAAAGTTGAATCAGGTGGATAAAATTCAGATGGCTGGGCTCGGAGAATGGCTGGATGGATACATAGAACAATATAGTACGGAATCGGATTCATCAGATAACAACGTGAATTAAAGTTATTGGAAGGTGATTACTGTTGGGTGAAGCCAGACAGATGTTGACGGATTACACCGTATATACACTTTCCCGGAGACAGCAAATGGTCTGTATGCTGATTAGCGGTCTGTTGTTTTTTGGCATCGGAATTCTGTTCTACCATCACTGGTTGGCTGGGGCAATCCTGGCTGCAGGTTGTATATGGGTACCAAAACATTGGACTAAAGTGCTGCTGGAACGAAAAAGAATGACACTCAGTTTACATTTTAAACAAGCATTATATGCATTATCTTCGGCACTTGCCGCCGGAAAATCGGTGGAAAATGGATTCAAGGAATCCGTAGAGGATCTGCGAATGTTGAACCCGGAAGCAGATACCGATCTGATTCGTGAGTTCACGATATTGCGAACACGGATGGAGTATGGACAACCGATTGAAGAGGCACTACAGGACTTTTCGGATCGGGCACAGATTGAGGACATTACGAACTTTGCAGATGTGTTCATTACTTGTAAACGAACGGGCGGGGATCTGGTTGAAGTCGTGCGCCGCACCTCGGCTGTTATCGGGGAAAAGCTGGATATTCAGCAGGATATTATGGTCGCAGTGGCACAGAAGAAATTTGAATCCAAGGTCATGTTTGCAGCTCCATTTATTTTTTTGATATTTCTCAATCTGACCGCCAAGGACTTTATGGAGCCATTATATAGCGGGATGGGATATCTCATCTCTACTGGTGCACTTGCAGTGTTGGCCTGCTGTTATCTGTGGATTAATCGCATTATGGATATCAAAGTATAAGGAGCTGAAACGATGCTGCTTCCCGTTATAGTCGCAGGGATGCTCGGAGCGGGATGGCTGGTACTGGATCGAACCCGGGGACAGACCTACCGGCATCTGCGCAAACTGGATATGGAAGGATTACGACTGAAGAAATTGCATGGCCCATTCCTGTTCATACTGGACAAGTTCGAGATTGGACGCAGATTGCCTGTGCTCATGTTTCGGATGCAACATGCCATTCAGAAAATGTATGGCATACAGCACAGTGGGGAGAAAACGATGCTCTATTGCGCTGAAATGTTAACCTACACGTGGCTTATGTTACTGGCAGGTTGTTTGTTAACACTTGTTGGAGATATGGGCATTGGAGGTATGGTGGGTGGACTGGCATTAGGAATAGCTTTACCTTTTGCACTCTATAAAGACCTCAATACCAAGGTCCAGCGGAGAGATCAGGACATCCTTATGGAGCTGCCCGAGCTATTGAACCGAATTGTTCTATTAGTAGGCGCCGGGGAGACCGTTCAGCGTGCCATCGTCCACTGTGTCACAAGCCAGGGGGAACGAGATCATCCGCTGTACAACGAACTCAGAAAAACCGTGGGAGATTGGAATAATGGCTACTCGTTTCAACAATCATTTGAACAGTTCAGTCGCCGCTGCGGTGTGCAGGAAGTGACGATCTTTACAACAACGGTGCTGCTGAATTTCCGGCGTGGGGGAGGTGACTTTGTATTGGCGCTGCGGGATCTGTCACATGTGTTGTGGGAGAAACGCAAGGCTGTCAGTCGGGCGAAGGGAGAACAGGCTTCTTCCAAACTGGTGTTTCCGATGGTACTTATCTTTTTTACAATTGTGGTCATGATCGGGACACCTGCTTTTATGATGATGAATATGTAGGAGGAATTGGGATGATGGAAGTATTGAAGAACAAGGTCAACGCATTTTGGAAGGAAGAGGACGGACTCGGCACGTTGGAGCTGATTCTGATCATTGGTGTTATTATCATTATTGCTCTGTTATTCAAGAACCAAATCAAGACGTTAGTTGAAAGACTTTTGAAGAATGTTAGTGATAGAAGTAATGAATTTTTCGAATAACAAGTTCAAAAAGGAAGAAGGGAGCTTCACCGTTGAAGCCTCCCTGGTCTTCCCTGTTGTGCTGTTTATTTTGGTGTTACTGCTATTCTTCACCATGTACATGTATCAAAAGACATTCCTGAATCAACATGCCTATGCAGCTTCCGAACGTGCAGCCTACAGTTGGGACAACAGTCACAAACAGGCGATGACGGGTGAATATGTTGCTGGGGAACATGACAATCTGTACTGGAGACTGACGGATGATCGGATGCTCGGAGCACTGTTTGGCTGGGCGGGAGCGGACAACCAGGTTAGCGTTTCAATACCTGCTGGTGAAGGCGGAAGTCTCTCGGAACAGAAATTGGCACAAGCAGTTCAACATATGCCCTCAGCCATGAAAGGTACGATTGAGTATCAGAATTCTCTGATTCAGCGGAAAATAACGACCAAGCTGGAACAAGTGATTTCTTTGCCTCTTCCTTCCTTTTTGTTTGATTCAGGTAACCGGGTTCTAACTCAAGGATCATCTGCAGTTGTTGAACCGGTTGAATTCATTCGAACGGTAGATTTGGTCCGTTATTACGCAGCCAAGTTTAAAGGCAAGGGTGGTACGGCGACCAGTACAGCGGCAGAGGCCGGACAGGTTGTGCAGCATTTTGGCAAAAGCAAAAAATGAGAAAAGGAGGAGGGCGGAGCTGTTTAGAAAAAAAGACGGTGAGTTGGGAGCCGTAACCCTTTTTTTAATATTAATATTGGCGGGAGTTTATATGTTTGTCGCCATATTTATTGATTATGCTCGTATTGCTGCCTTCAAGGTGCAGACCGAACGAATGACTCATGCTGCAATGAGATCGGTCATGTCAGCCTATGACACCTCCCTGCGGGAGTATGGTTTATTCGGGTATGGTGACAGCAGTGGGGATGCGATTATGGCGAAAGTGCTGAATGATAGTGTGAAGCCCTCGTCTGTAAAAGACAAATTTCCCATTCTGGATATCCAGTGGGATACAACTTCGCTGAGCATGGAGCGTGAACTGGGCAGATACGATATATTTAATCGTCAGATTCAGGAGGATATGAAGTATCGGGCTCCGGTTGATTTTACCCTTGAAGTGATCAATCGGTTCAAACCGATGTCAGACGAGATGAAGGAAGCCGCGCACACGGTAGACTTGCTGAAGAAATTACAAAAGTTATATGACAAACGTGAAGAGTTGTTGGATGAGGCCATTGCCAATCAGATGGAATCGGCAGAGAAACTGAAGAATCTTCCGAAGTTGATCATGGACCCGCCTTCACAGGCTATCTACGATGAGATGCTGGAAGATACACCAGAGACTGCTGCCGAGGCAGCGGCACGTTATGCGGATTATCTGAACAAGCAAAGGGCGGACGAGGGATTGCCGTTCAGAGAGCAACAATACATATTGGAACTGGCTCGTTATCGGACGGGTGTTGGGAATGTGGTCACGGGCATCAGCATGATCATGCAACCGGCGTTACAGGCCCATCAAACGAAGCTGGAGGAAGCACAGGCCAAGATCGAGGAAGCACGCAAGATCAATGAGGAAATGAAACGTGTGATCGCGGAGGGGGAGAACCGTTCGGAGAACGCCAGTTACGACAACGTGGGCAATTCGAATCTGCCTGGAACGAGCCCTGCATCTACAGGATCGGGCACTGAAGCCAAGAGTGCACGTTCTCTCGCTTCGGAGCTTGTGAGGGCAGATAGCCTGTTTGATCAGTTGAAGGCACGAGTGATTTCCCAGAACTCGGACTTCTCTAACGTCAGAAGAGACAACATGGAATTAAATTCACAGCTTCGCAGTGTCACGGGTATGAGCGGTGTTCCAATTAAACCCGCGGTTAGACAGGCAAGCCAGATAACAGAACGATACATGGATACTTATGTGCGCAGCGGCCCTGCCAACCTCATCGAACAGAGTAAACAGCAGCTGGAGAGTGGTCGTGGTTCGGACGCCCAACGTAAAGCAAATGATAAGGAATCCAAAGTGAAATTAAAGGAAGTAAAACGAATCTTGTCGCAGATTCAGAGTGGAAGTTCAGGTTCCATGGACGCTTTCAAACAGCTGGAGGAGTATTACAACGCTAACATTGCGTTTAACGAGGCTAGTCGTGAGGAAGCCAAAAAGGCAGAGATTGCTGGTGATCCCTATGACTCTGGTGGCGATGCCATGAAGGGAATGGACAGTTTGTTTGGCGGGATGTCAGGTCTCCTGGATAGCCTGGGTGATGAATTGTTCCAAAATGAATACGCTCTAGCCTATTTCAATTCCATGGATTTTGGTCAGTTATTTACCTGGACTGAAGGTGGTGGAGATGCGGGTGATGTTCTCAATTTGGAGAATCAGGAACTGGAGTATATCGTATACGGGTTTCATAATCCATCGGGTAACATCGCTGCGGCATATGCGGAAATCTTCGGGATGCGCCTCGCTATTCGAACCGCAGAAGGATTAATTGAACACAGCAAGTTGGGAAATCCACTTTTGGTGTTATCGGCAGCCATTTTATATGGAATTACAAACGCTATTGCGGATATGGTGAAACTTGCAAAAGAGGGCAGTGTGGAACTGTCCAAATATATCAAAGTCAAATTGACGTATAGGGACCATCTTCGATTGTTCCTCTTGATGCACAGCAACAATGAACGCAAAATGTCCAGAATGCTGGCGTTAATTCGATTGAATACGGGTGTGAATACGGATGAAAAACAGACGTACGCTTCGGGTAACATGCGAAGTAGCATCAAGCTGTGGTTTTTGCCAGGGGTGGTTAGAAGCATAGGTGCAGTTATGGGTAGTGAGGATCAGGTTGAAGGTGGGCGATTTTTCATTGAGCGGAAGGCGGATTATTCCTATTGAGTGATCGGGATTGTTTCGGTGGAGGGATTATGGATAAGCAGCAACGATATGAAAAAGAAAACGCACAATTACAGATTCGTTTAACCAGAATAATCAGATTGCAACGTTTGAAGTCTCTGAATAATCACATATGTTCTCCGAAAAAGGAACAGGGTAGCATGGTTCTGGAAGCCTCACTGGTGTTGCCTGTCTTTCTGTTCTTTATCATGTTTCTCATCTTCATTGTGCAAATGACTTTAATCTCCACAGCGCTACAGAGCACAGCAGGGGAAGCGGTGAAGCAGTTATCAACGAAAATATATCCTGTTTCCCTTGCATTCACACCTTCTGATTCTGCCGGTAGTGAAGGCTCTGGAGGAGGGTGGAAGATACCGGAGTTGTCTCTGACGGAATGGGCAGAAGGTTATGCTTCTTCTCTGCCCGAGCCATTAAGTGATTGGGTACGTTCAGCAGCGGCTAGTGGTGAACAACCACTACAGGAGATCAAGACATCCGTCTTGGAAACCGTGCTTGATCCCACGGTAAAACCACTGCTTCAACCCTTTATCGAGCCAACTCTACTGAATATGGAACGGGTTCATGTGAATGGGGTTTCCATACCTGATCTCAAAAACAAAACTAATCCATATTTCCGACTGGAACTGAGTTATGAATTGCCGGTAAAAGTCCCCTTTCTCAGTAAACCGCTTCGGATTCAGGCTGCTGCGGCAGAACGGGTATGGATCGGAGATACCGGAGAAGGGGCAGATGGTAGCGCAGGGAGCGGGGATACTGCCGGTTCAGCAACAGTATTGTCTAAGCCTGACCCGGCTTACATAGGCAACAATGCAACGATCAAGGTGAAGGTAGAACCAGGAGCGAGCGCGAATTTAACGATATTTTACAAGTCAGGTGAAAGTTCTGCGAAGCACATCGGATGGGCCACCGCAGATGAGAATGGAATAATTGAATGGACCTGGTTTGTTGGCACTCGGACAACAGAAGGAACATGGAGTTTTGTTGTCGAGACAGGAGACGGTACCAAGACGGAGACTACGTTTAACGTGGCCTCCAGAAAATAAGGAAGGGGATGATAGAGTGGAGTGGTTCTACATTGCCTGTGGCATATACATTATTGCAGCTTTTATTACTGACATACGATCCATGAAAATTCCAAATCGATTAACTTTACCCGTGACTGTTGCAGGTGTACTGGCCCATATCATATGGGGAGGTTGGGATGGGTTCTTATTCTCGGCTGCTGGATTTGCAGCAGGTTTTGGTATTTTGTTTCTGATGTATGTCATTGGCGCAGTAGGGGCAGGAGATGTGAAATTGTTTGGTGCGATTGGCGCATGGACGGGGTTTGCTTTTGGCATTCATGTGATTATTTACTCTGTTTTGTATGCAGGAGCTATTGGTTTAGTGATACTTCTATTCCGCAAGGACTCAGCGAAACGAATTCGTGGCATGGCAGGCAATCTTGCCGGTTTTTTCATGCTTGGTTCCCTCAAGCTGCTGAACACAGAGAAGACATTAAAGTTTCCATTTATGCTGGCCGTATTGCCTGGATTTATCACGGTGCTTATTTCAGGACTTTTCCCTTGAGTGAAGGAGTAAAGAAGTTTTGAGAGTAACAGTGATAGAAGACGGCACTTCAATTGGAGTGGCAGAGTGTAACATATTGTAACTCAACTTAGATCAACTAAACTTTTTACACTTTCTTTAGTTGATCCTATATAACAATGGAAAGAGAGGATTGGCATGTATGGATTAACGAGAGATTTTATTCGTAACGGCGGAGCGTTTATGGTTTTGGAGAAAGAGGACGGACTACGAATGGAGGAATTGAGCCGGGTACAGATGGGCATGCTGTCCTCCAATCAGATTCCGCGACTTCTTCCTGTTCATATTCGGGAAGTGGACCGAAATGTAACTTTGCAGTACGACATATCGGGGTACAAGATGTTATCCCAGATGTTAAAGTCAAGCAAAATCAAGTTGCGTGTTCTATATGGTCTGTTGTTCCAGCTAGCCGATGCCTTCACGGAATGTCGACAATATATGCTGGAGCCCCGTAAATTATTGATTCAGGAGGAGTACTTGTTCATCAACGGTTCATTCGAACAGGGTGAGCTTGGCATAGTCTATGTACCAATCATGGATACGGTTGAATTTGATCCAACGCCTCAGCAATTCCGTGAGCTGGTAATCAGGCTGATGGCCCATGTACAGGAATTGCAGGGTGAAGGCATTCAGCGTGTTCTACAGTTGTGTGACAATGAACGCTGGGATATCAGACAGCTGCGAGAGCTCTTGCTGGAATTGTACGCGGACGAGCAAGAGAATGGAGGAAGTGCAGCATTTCTTTCGTCCAGAACATCGGAAAACGTCAATGATCTACGAGGTAATTTTCATTCGTCAATTACTGGGCGGGATAACAGGCAATCCACTAGTAATTCTCGTCCAGATCAACCTGGTGCGCCTGTTCAAAAGGTTGCTGCGGAGCCCGTGCTAAATTTCCGTCAGACACAGAAAACGAGTGAATCCGAGGTTGAAGACTTTCCGATGAGATCTCGAACCTTTTCAGGCAGGCGCTCACCTGAACAATCTTCATTGGAGAGTTCAAACAGCATGGATAAGAGACGAAGTAACCCGCATAATTCTGATTCGCTAGAGTCCGTTGATATGGAAGTAGAGGAAAAGCCTGCAACCTCCAAAATAACCTATGTCATATTGGGCTGCATGGTAGCCATGGCATTGGTATGGAGATTCATATACATGGAGCAACCGGGACAGACGCAGATGATCCTGTGCATGGTACTGAGCCTTGGTTTGCTTGGTGTAGCAGGATGGACTTGGAAGCGTAAGGGAATCACTCATAATGAACCAGAAAATAAGCGGACTTTTTCATTCAATTTAGGTAAGAACAAAGGGAAGCAGACGGAAGAAGAAGAGGAACCGTTTCAGGAGAGTTGGCGCTGGAATACAGCTGAAAGGCCGGTGGAACGCATAAACCAAACGATTGCATCCGCGTCAGAAGGTGGTAGTGAGCATTCCCATTATCAAAGCCTGCATATGACACCTGAACACTCTGATCCACCGTTCGTTCAGCGCCATGTGGAATCGGTAGCTTCAACTTCAGAGTTAATCCGGCATGATACAGTTGCGGAAGCAACCGTGAATCTGCAGAATCTGACCAAAGGTAACTTTAATGGGGAAGGGCCGGTGAAAGCGTCTTATTATCTTGAACGAAGATCGGGAAGCAGTGACCAACATGAACGGATGGATGTGCAAGGAGCATCTTTTGTCATCGGAAGATCAGCCGACATGGTTCAGTGGGTCGATACAGCGACCGGTGTGTCCCGTGCTCATGTGGAATTGAGCCGGAACAAATCGGGCTATGTCATTAAGGATCTGGGTTCAGTGAATGGAACTATTCTTCAGGGTAATATTCTTGCTCCTTATAAGGAGTATCCCTTGGCGGATGGAGATACATTTACATTGGCGGAATCTGTCTACATTTATCGGTCGGTTGGATAAGCAAAGATCTGTCCCGCAGTTGTATTAATCAGATAATCCACGATGCTTCAAGTCTTCCAGCGCTTGAGTTAACGTAGGGAAGGTGAATTGGAATCCGTGGTCGAGTGCTTTTTGCGGAATGACTCTCTGCCCTTGAAGCAAAACAACGGATAGTTCACCAACTAAGGTTTTAATTAAGAAACCGGGTACGGGGAACCAGTGAGGGCGATGATATACCTTGCCCACCGTGCGACCGAATTCATCATTGGTGACAGGGTTCGGGGAGGAAGCATTGACCGGACCTGACACTTGTTTATTTTGAATGCTAAAATCAATGAGTCTTACGATATCCATAATGTGAATCCAGCTGGTCCACTGTCTGCCACTGCCGATCTTGCCGCCAAAACCCAGCATATAAGGAAGTTTCATCAATGGAAAAGCACCTTTTTTATGACCGAGAACCAGACTCACCCGGATTTTAACGAGTCTTACATTTTTGATTGCATCTGCAGCAACTTCCCACTGTTCCGAGACCCGGGATGGGAAATTCATGGATTTTTGCGGACTGCTTTCATCAAAGGTTTCGTTCGGTGAGGTTCCATAGATGGCCATGGCAGAAGCTTGAACGACCACTTCCGGCTTTTGCTCCAGGGTTTCTACCAATCGGGCTACCCGCGCTACGGTCGTTACTCGTGATTCAACAATCTCCAGCTTTGCCTTGGTTGTCCAGCGTTGATTCAGCGTTTCTCCAGCAAGGTTAACGAGAGCGTCCATACCTTCCAGCAAGTGAGGTTGTTCTTCGACTTGCTCCCATGATATATATGTAAGATTTTTACTTGGATTATGCAGGTCAGGCAGTTTTCGTGTAATAACTTTCACATGGTGCCCGGCTTGCAGCCAGTAATCTACAAGTGCTCCTCCCACAAATCCGGTACCTCCACAAATGGCAATTTTCATATCAAACATCCTCTCTATATTTCACTGCCCTGATATACACCCATGAATCGACAAACAGCCCCGTACGGTAAGCAATGCTTGTTGGGAACGACTTACCTGACGGAGCATATCTGTACATTAACCAAATCTATATATGGCTTAACTTATCTTTGTACTTTATTTAATCAAATGTTGATAAGGGGAATAATCGATTTTGTTTTTCTCCAAGAATTTTACCAAAAACTTATTATCCCGCTTCGGGGTGGCAATAATGTATCCTTTGATACAATGATCTCTCGATACTTCCGTGGCGTTGTCTTCAACTGCAATTTTACCGATCTCTGCAGCAATGGAATGTTTGGCGATGTCACGAAATGGCCCAGGTACAGGCTCGACCAGCTGATCCAAAAAAGCTTTGGCTTCATCCGTCCATAAGTGACGGCTGGTTTCCACCCAATAATTTTGCCAGTCTAGTTTGGACTTTCCGTCTGCTTTGGGTAGCACTTTCAAAAACTTGCGCATCATGAAAAATCCACCGATACACATGCTGCCAAGCAATAAAAAAGTCCAGAATGCGATCGTATTCATAAACCAGTTGCTGGGGGAACTGCTGGTCAGTATCATCGTGTAGGAGTCGAAAATCATTGCGGAGTCACCTCGGTTCATTGATTTTCACGGAAAGACGGATTCCGCCTACCCATGTTCCATAAATTAGCTGTCAAAAATAGCCTCTATCCCGAATTATAGCGCATTTCTAGATTTATTTCGATAATCGCGTTAGAATAAGGGATAATTCAGATTAAGGGGGATCAATAATGCTGAAAATCGGCTCCCACGTGTCCTTTTCGGACAAGGGATTATTGAGTGCAACGAAGGAAGCGTCCTCGTACGGTTCCAGTTCGTTTATGATATATACGGGTGCACCACAGAATACACGTCGCAAGCCAATTGAATCCATGTATATTGAAGAAGGTAAGCTAGCCATGCAAGAGGGTGGAATGGAAGATATCGTTGTCCATGCACCGTACATTATCAATCTTGGCTCATACAAAGACAACACGTATAGACTCGCTGTAGATTTCCTACAGGAAGAGATCCGTCGTACACATGCCATTGGTGTCAAAAACATCGTATTACATCCCGGCGCTTTTACAGATAAAGATGCCCATTATGGGATCGGACGGATCGCAGAAGGGTTGAATGAAGTGCTGGAAGGTGTGAAAGAGACAGATGTGAACATCGCTCTGGAAACCATGGCTGGCAAAGGTACGGAGATGGGTCGCAGTTTTGAAGAGATCGCCCAGATTATCGAGAAAGTAACGTATAACGAGCGCCTGACAGTGTGTATGGATACGTGCCATATTCATGATGCCGGATACGATATCGTTAACGATTTTGACGGTGTATTGGAACAATTCGATCGCACGGTAGGACTTGACCGCATTGCCGTAATGCATATTAATGATAGTAAGAATGCTGTGGGTGCGCACAAGGACCGTCATACTCCAATTGGCTCCGGCTGGATTGGGTTTGAAGCAATTAACCGCATTGTTAACCATGAGAAGCTTCAAGGACGTCCATTTATTCTGGAGACACCTTGGATTGGCAAAGAGGCCAAAACACAGCGCCCAATGTATGAGGTGGAGATTGCGTTGCTTCGTGGGGATGTTGCCGGTCGATTCGGCCAGGAATTCCTGACAGAAGTAGAACAATTGCAACACTTTTTCAAAGGTAAAGAGATTGAGTCCCGTTCGTATATTCTGGATGTGTGGACGCTGCTCAAAAATGATGCCAAAGCCAAAAAGGCAGACCCGCGTGAACCGCTGGAACGCCTCTATGACATGGTGACTGAAGCTGCGTTGTTCCCACATTTGAATGAAGAACAACTGAATCATCGCTTGATTGCATGGCTTGCGGGTTAACCCCGCAGGTCATGGCTTATATTGAAGGAGGAAGAATAACCCGATGGAGATCCACGCTAAACAAGTACGCCCTGATTCTAAAAACCGCGCCGATCGTGCGCGCATGCTCATTTCCTGTCCGGATGGTCCAGGAATTGTAGCTGCGGTATCTCATTTCCTGCATCAGCATGGAGCAAATATTGTTCAGTCGGACCAGTACACCATGGACCCTGCTGGCGGCATGTTCTTTATGCGGATTGAGTTTGATCTTCCGCAATTGTTGGTCAATTTGCCGGAACTGGAAGCAGACTTTGCAGAAGTGGCAAGCCGTTTTCAAATGGAATGGACGCTATCAGCGGTTAGCCGCAAGAAGAAATTAGCTATCTTTGTATCCAAAGAAGATCATTGTCTGGTGGAATTGTTGTGGCAATGGCAGGCAGGCGATCTGGATGCAGATATTGCGCTTGTGGTCAGCAACCATCTGGACATGAAAGAATATGTAGAATCATTCGGCATTCCATATCATCATATTCCGGTTACAGCAGATACCAAGAAAGAAGCGGAACAGCGTCAACTGGACGTGATCGGCAACGATGTGGATGTGATCATTCTGGCTCGTTACATGCAGATCATCTCTCCAATGTTCATTGAGCACTATCGCAATCGAATCATTAATATCCATCATTCATTCCTGCCCGCCTTTGTGGGTGGTAAACCGTATGCACAAGCGTATAACCGTGGTGTCAAAATCATCGGTGCGACAGCGCACTATGTTACGGAAGAACTGGATGGCGGCCCGATTATTGAACAAGACGTGCAACGTGTAAGCCACGGGGATGATGTCACCGAACTGAAGCGTATTGGACGTACCATTGAGCGTGTTGTGCTTGCACGTGCCGTGAAATGGCATGTTGAAGACCGGGTTCTCGTTCATGAAAATAAGACGGTTGTATTTTAAGTTTATACTTTAATACTGTGCAAGGTTGATTCGGAACCACATAACAGATTGAGTAAAAAGCGACCCCATTCGTTTACGAACGGTGAGTCGCTTTTTTCGCGCTGATATACTTTCCGCACAAGCCGAGCACAATACCGAATAACAGATGTCCGATTATCCAGTAGATAATGGCTGTTATATCGTAAAGGTCGGGTACACGTGAAGATAGTTGAGAGAGCGGGATGTAGAGCAGGGACGATCCAGCTCCAATCAAGAGTCCTTTGAACATCGGGTGACCTGAACGCCCTACCCACCATAGATAGAAGATGCCGATGAACACGGAAACGACGAGATGCAGAGAGAATTCAATCCATTCGGGAAGGGTTGGCGGAAGTCCAGGTACAAAATCAATATTCAGAAGCAGGGTATATACCTTTTCACCTGTGTAAAACTGAACCAACTTGAGAAAGAACCCAAGGACAACACCCGAAACCATACCTGTTAAAATACCCGGGAACCAGGGTAATGAACGATTTGAGTACCTAGTAGGGGGAGCAGCGGGCACAGACATGATAACAAACCTCCTATGATTGATGCTTACTTTGAAAAGTAAACCACAGTCCCGCTTTCGAATCCATATTCAGGATATGTTATGTAAATTTAACTTGGATATCTAAAAAGTGTATGGTTTTCGTGTTAAAGGTTATACTTCATGCGATGGATTTGCGAGGCTTAATAGGTCTGTTTATGGAATTTAATGCCTTGTCCTGATACGGTTTTTGCTTGATTGGCAAGGGGTTATTCATCACAAACAACCAATTTTTCACGAACTTCTAAAAGAAGGTTATGGAAAAGCTTCACGCCAAGTGATACAATACAAAAGTGAATAAGTCAAAATGAAACACTCAAGCGGATTCACTTATTGTGAAATTCGGTTTGCTTGTATGATGAGAGGGATTCGCTTGCGCACCCGACTTATCTAAAGACATGAGGAGGACAAACCATGACTGACAAGAACGAAGCGATTCAAAAGGATGAAAATACTACAATCGACAACCTGTCGATTACGACCGTACGTACTTTGGCGATTGATGCAATTGAGAAGGCAAATTCCGGACATCCGGGTATGCCTATGGGCTCCGCTCCAATGGGGTACCAACTTTTTGCAAAAACGATGACTCATAACCCGGACCACCCAACTTGGGTTAACCGGGACCGTTTTGTCCTGTCTGCAGGACACGGCTCCATGTTGCTGTACAGCTTGCTGCACCTGAGCGGATATGATCTTCCAATGGAAGAACTGAAACAGTTCCGTCAATGGGGAAGCAAAACACCGGGTCACCCGGAATTCGGACATACTGCAGGTGTTGATGCAACTACAGGCCCACTGGGTCAAGGTATTGCAATGGCTGTAGGTATGGCGATGGCTGAAGCTCAACTGGGCGCAACTTACAATAAAGATAAGTTCAACGTCGTTGACCACTACACTTACGCAATCTGTGGTGATGGTGACTTGATGGAAGGCGTATCGCATGAATCAGCTTCCCTGGCTGGACGTTTGCACCTAGGCAAATTGATCATGTTGTTCGACTCCAATGACATCACACTCGATGGTAAATTGGATCTGTCTTCTTCCGAAAGTATCGCGAAGCGTTTTGAAGCTTATGGCTGGCAAGTGCTGCGCGTAGAAGATGGTAACGATCTGCCTGCAATCGAAAAAGCAATTCAGGAAGGTCAAGCAGATACACTGCGTCCTACACTGATCGAAGTTAAAACGGTTATTGGTTATGGTAGCCCGAACAAACAAGGTAAAGGCGGCCACGGCGGTACTCACGGATCTCCACTGGGTGCAGACGAAGCCAAATTGACTAAAGAGTATTACAAATGGGTTTATGAAGAAAACTTCCACGTACCAGCTGAAGTTCGCGATCACTTTGCACAAGTGAAAGATCGTGGTATCTCTGCTAATAAAGCTTGGGACGAGAAATTTGCCGAGTACAAAAAAGCATACCCTGAGCTGGCAGCTCAATTCGAAACAGCGATTAACGGCGACCTTCCAGAAGGATGGGACCGTGATCTTCCTAAATATGCAGCAACAGACAAAGCGCTCTCCACTCGTGTAGCATCCGGTAACGCTCTGAACGGTCTGGCACATAACGTGCCACAACTGACAGGCGGATCTGCTGACTTGGAAAGCTCCACAATGACTCACTTGAATAACCTGGAGAACTTCACACCTGAAGATTACTCCGGCCGTAACATCTACTTCGGTATCCGTGAATTCGGTATGGCTGGAGCAATGAACGGTATGGCACTGCACAGTGGTGTGAAAGTATTCGGAGGTACGTTCTTCGTATTTACCGATTACCTTCGTCCGGCTGTTCGTCTGGCTGCCCTGATGGGATTGCCTGTAACGTATGTTCTGACTCACGACAGTATCGCTGTTGGTGAAGACGGTCCTACGCACGAACCGATCGAGCAACTGGCATCCCTGCGTATCATCCCTAACCTGACGGTTATTCGTCCGGCTGATGGTAATGAAACTTCGGCTGCTTGGGCTTACGCGCTTGAGAACAAGAGCAATCCGGTTGCACTCGTACTCACTCGTCAAAACCTGCCGATCCTCGAAGGTACCGTTGAAGGTTCACGTGAGAACGTGAAACGTGGTGCTTATGTTGTGTCTGATGCAAAAGATGGCAAACCGGTAGCACAAATCATCGCTACAGGTTCTGAAGTGCAATTGGCTGTTAAAGCTCAAGCAGCACTTGCAGAACAAGGCATTCAAGTTCGCGTAATCAGCATGCCAAGCTGGGATCTGTTCGAGAAACAGGACAAAGCTTACAGAGAGTCCGTTCTTCTTCCGGATGTTAAAGCTCGTCTTGCCATTGAAATGGCTTATCCAATGGGCTGGGAGAAATATGTTGGAGATCAAGGTGACATTCTCGGAATCAGCACATTCGGTGCTTCCGCGCCTGGCGACCGTGTTATCCAAGAGTATGGCTTTACAGTGGACAACGTGGTTAGCCGCGTAAAAGCATTGCTGTAATAGAGGTTGTTCAAAAAGTCTACTTTTGATTACGAAGGATGCCTCACGGCATCATCAGCGTCGAATATGGGATTCAGCCGAAAAGTACTGAAAACCTGACTTTTTGAACACGCACCTATAGTTTCATAAGCGCTGCTATGGTTGGGAGGGCACCATGCTCTCCTGATCCATGGCAGTAAGTTATTTCCGCAGAACATGGGCGGTAACTCATTATCGCCCTGATCTGTTTTGCCTTTTGTTTTCATTAACTTCAGGGGAGCGGGTACGCATGTCACAATTCGATCAAGTCAGTGTAGTGAAAGAGGCCAACATTTATTATGAAGGTCAGGTAACCAGCAGAACGGTTATTTTGGGGGATGGCAGCAAAGTGACTCTGGGCATCATGCTTCCAGGTAGTTATGAATTCGGTACGGATTCCCGTGAAATTATGGAGATTCTATCCGGAGATCTGAAAGTATTGCTTCCCGGAGAAGAAGAGTGGCAAGAGATTCAAGGCCAAGCTACGTTCCACGTGCCTGCCGAATCCAAATTTAAACTGGAGATACGCAGCGTTACTGACTACGTCTGCTCGTACCCGGCGGAATAACATAAGAAGGGTAAGCAGAACCGCAACCTGCGGATTCGGTTTACCCTTTTTGCTTCTTGAATACGAACGACAAAGTTCGAGCGGCAAGCTTGTCAGCCCCGTGGATTTGAAGTATCCTTAAGGCAAGTTGTTTAGAATGGAATACGGAAAACACGCACTATAACCGAAATCAGGAGGTATTTGAGATCATGGCAAAAAAAGTGACATTTGACTATAGCACAGCATTGCAATTTGTAAATCAGCACGAAGTGGATTATTTCGCAGAACCAATTCGTTTGGCTCATGAGCAGCTCCACAACGGAACAGGAACAGGGTCCGACTATCTGGGCTGGATTGACCTGCCAACGGCTTATGACAAAGAAGAGTTCGCCCGCATTCAAAAAGCAGCTGCCAAAATCCAAAGCGATTCCGAAGTACTGATCGTTATCGGTATTGGTGGATCTTACCTGGGTGCACGTGCAGCGATTGAAATGCTGACACACTCTTTCTATAACAACCTGCCAAAAGATAAACGCAAAACGCCTGAAATCTATTTTGCAGGAAACAATATCAGTTCCACATATGTAACTCACTTGCTGGATCTGGTTGAAGGCAAAGATTTCTCCGTAAATGTTATCTCCAAATCCGGTACAACAACAGAACCGGCAATCGCTTTCCGTATCTTCCGTGCAGCATTGGAAGAGAAATACGGTAAGGAAGAAGCACGCAAACGCATCTATGCAACAACAGACAAAGCGCGCGGTGCATTGAAAGAACTGGCGAATGCTGAAGGGTATGAATCTTTCATTATTCCGGACGATGTAGGTGGACGTTACTCCGTTCTGACAGCTGTAGGTTTGCTGCCTATCGCAGCAGCGGGTATCAGCATCGAAGAAATGATGCAAGGTGCGGCTGACGCATCCAAGGAATACAGCAACCCGAACGTAGCAGAGAACGAAGCATATCAATATGCAGCTGTTCGTAATGCATTGTATCGTAAAGGAAAAGGCACAGAGATTCTCGTAAACTATGAGCCATCCCTGCACTTCGTGTCCGAGTGGTGGAAACAGTTATTCGGAGAGAGTGAAGGTAAAGACTACAAAGGGATCTACCCAGCATCTGTTGATTTCTCTACAGACTTGCACTCCATGGGTCAATTCATCCAGGAAGGTAGCCGGAATATCTTCGAAACCGTGATTCAGGTTACTGAAGTTGCAGAACATATCTCGATCAAATCCGATCCGGATGACTTGGATGGTCTGAACTTCCTTGAAGGTAAAACGATGGACTTTGTTAACAAAAAAGCATTCCAGGGAACACTGCTTGCACATACAGATGGTCAAGTACCAAATCTGATTGTGAACATTCCAGATATGACTCCATATTCTTTCGGATATCTGGTATACTTCTTTGAAAAAGCATGCGGCATCAGTGGCTACCTGCTGGGTGTCAATCCATTTGACCAACCGGGCGTGGAAGCGTACAAGAAAAATATGTTTGCATTGCTGGGCAAACCAGGCTTTGAAGAAGAGAAAGCAGCGCTTGAAGCGAGACTTTCCGAATAATTCATCGGTCTGCTCATATAGTTAAATAAGCTAATGTAAATCTATCCGGGGATGACTGTTGAGTGTAATGCAGGGTTCCCGGATATAGATAACCAGGGCAGTTCGTCCGCGTTCACGCGGGGAACTGCTTTCTTGTAAAATGGGACTCAGGAAAAGACTAGAAAGTTGGATTTGGGATGATTGAACGTTATCGCACGGTTCGAGGACCGGGCAATCTGGAAATTGTAATCAAGAAGTCGCGATTTATCGGACATATTATGCCGGTCACGACAGAGGAAGAAGCCGTTGCCTTTATTGATGATATCAAGAAAAAACATTGGAATGCGACTCATAACTGCTCTGCGTACATGATTGGAGAGCGGGATGAGATCCAGAAGCAATCCGATGACGGGGAGCCTAGCGGAACAGCAGGGAAACCCATTCTTGAAGTAATTAAAAATCAGAAATTAAAAAATGTGGCAATTGTGGTTACACGATACTTTGGGGGAATCATGCTTGGAGCCGGAGGGTTAATTCGGGCTTATACGGATGGAGCTGTAGCAGCCATTGAAGCCGGAGAAGCCATTACCAACGTGCTGCATCGTGAAGTGTTTGTTGAACTGGATTATACATGGTTGGGTAAAGTGGAAAATGAGTTAAGGAGCCGGGAAGTCCGTACAGGTGAAACTGGATTCACCGATAAGGTTACGTTGACTTGTCTTCCGCCGGATAGTGAAACCGAGGCTTTTGTAGCCTGGATCACGGATTTGACGCAAGGGCAATCCCGGATCACGGAGGGACAGCGGCTTTATTTTATTGAAGGGGAATAAAATATATGGCTAGAAGAGCAGTCGAACAGGAGTTGTCGAGGGAGCGGATACTGGAGGCGGCGAGGCACCTTTTTATTACCAAAGGATACCGCGCCATTTCGATGCGAAGCATCGGCCAGCATCTAGGCTATAGTCATGGGTCGCTGTATTATCACTTTAAGGAAAAGGCAGAGCTGTTCTATGCCATCGTGGTTGAAGATTTCAATTATCTGGGGCATTTGCTGCTGCAAGCTATGGTCAGGCCGGTTCGTGATGATGTGAGCAAGGTAGAGCACATTATGATGGAGTTTATTCGTTTTGGTCTGGAGAATCCCTATCAATACGAGATTATGTTTATGATCAGGGACGAAGAACTGTTGTCTTATTGTCGTACCGAACAGGGACGCTGCTTCGAATTATTTGCATCGATTATAAGGCAGTATATGAACGAAGCGAACTGTACGGAAGAGGATATTCAAAGGGTACCGCGTACGCTATTTTTGGCTATGCACGGATTCATTTCTTATTACATTCAGGACCGTTTAACGTTTGAGGAGATTGAATCGTCTGCGCTGTCTCATGTCAAAGTGCTGTGCCGCAATCTGGGTCAGCAGCCTGAGTCTGGCGTCCAATAATGGCGCAATTGTTGCACCCCTACACTTCAGGGCGGTGATTTGTCATAACTTTAATTCTTTATCACATTGTCTCGCGAAAGTTAATGAGCGCAGAAGACCAAGTCAGGCGGCTCCGACCCGGTAAGAGGGTGGACCGCCTGTTTGTGTGTGCAAAAACGAAAGAACAGATGCAGGCCTGTTCGCCTGGAACTAGCCTTCCATGATTTTGAGAAAGTACTCCCGCTCACGTGGTCCATCGAATTCGCAAAAATAAATGCCTTGCCAGCGGCCAAGCAGCAACCTGCCTTCGTGAATAATCACCGTCTGTGATGGCCCTGTTGTGATTGATTTGAGGTGAGAGGCTGTATTGCCTTCGGCATGTCGGTACTTGGGATGCTCCCAAGGATACACTTCGTCCAGACGTAACAAGACATCGTGTTTTACATCCGGGTCTGCATTCTCGTTGATGGCGATACCCGCGGTTGTATGTGGGCAGTAGATGAGCACCGTCCCGTTCTGCACACCACTACTCTGGACAACCTGCTTCACGTCCCGTGTGATATCCTTCATTTCATCTCGTGTGGAAGTGGATATATTCTTCGTATATAACATGTTTAATCACTCCTTATCATCTCTGTTCTTACCCTCGATTGTACCTTAACCACTACATACCAAACAAACCACATATGTAAGGTGAAAAAAGAAAATCGCCTCATAACGGAGAGGACAGAAATAACCTGAAGAAGCGTAAGCTAAAAGCTTTCTGTAAGAAAGCTGCTTCGGAAGCATAAGCTTCACCTTTATCACCGGATTTCCCCTTTAATACAAAGGGGATTAAAGAAATCTGGGGATAACAGTGATCGGAAGGTTGTTCTGGCCTCGCAGTGTACAGGTGCGATTATAATTAATTGATCTTATATCTGGCCTAATTATATTCAATAAAAGCATTGACGATTAGCACTGCAAACTGGTAAAGTATCAGAAAAGCAAAACCAAGTAGACTAATGGGAATAATAATAAAGTAATATCATCCAACTTAGGAAAATGTCGTATTGAAGCCAGGAAGACTGCCGACCGGAGCTAAAGCCGGAGGCTGGGAGGGAACGCAGCAATGAATACCGTTCTTCGTCATAAGGGATGGACTTGGGGATTCCGCAGTACCGTATTGTTATATTTTATCGTACTTATTGTACTTCCAATCATCGGTGTGTACGTCAATTCCTTCTCTGAAGGATGGAGCAACTTTGTTCAGAGCATTATGGACCCCATCGCGTGGAAAGCCGTACTGCTGACGATTCGGTTGGCCGTGATTGCTACGCTGATTAATGTGGTTCTGGGCACAATGATTGCCTGGGTGCTGACAAGGTATCGCTTTGTAGGCCGATCGTTTCTTAACAGTCTGGTTGATCTCCCGTTTGCACTGCCAACAGCGGTGGGCGGTTTGATGATTATGCTGCTATTGGGTCCGGTCAGTGCCATCGGGAAACTGGCAGAATCCATGGGGTTTGAGATTGTATTTCACCAGCCCGCAATTGTTATCGCGATGACTTTTGTCACGTTTCCGTTTGTGATCCGCGCGGTGCAGCCTTTGCTGGAAGAAATCGATCCTTCCGAGGAAGAGGCCTCGTACACAATGGGGGCATCCAAGGCTCGCACGTTCATGCAGGTTATTCTGCCATCCATGGCACCTGGCATGATCAGTGGAGGGATGCTCGCTTTCTCCAGAGGACTGGCTGAATTCGGGGCTGTCGTGCTGGTGGCTGGTAACATTCCGGGAAGAACACTGACTGCTTCCGTATTTATTTACGGGGAGATTGAAAGTGATAATCCCACGGGTGCCGCTGCTGTATCCGTGTTGCTCCTAACGCTCTCCTTCCTGATCCTCTGGCTGATCAATCTGGTGCAGATGCGGGGGAGAAGACGATGAGACGACTCTTAATCGGATTGACGTTTGCGGTATTTATCGTACTGCTGATCATCCCGCTTGGACGCATTTTTATAGGTGCATTTGAAGACGGGGCAGGTGGATTCCTGACGGGGCTGATGCGCCCTGAGGCGTTACATGCTTTGATGATGACCGGACTGGTGGTCCTGGTGGTCACCCTGTTAAATACATTGTTTGGCATCATGATGGCTCTGTATCTGGTTCGTGCCGGATGGTTGAGTGAACGGATAAAAGGGCTGCTGAACAGCATTGTAGACCTGCCTTATGCTGTATCTCCTGTCATTGGCGGTTTGATGATTGTGTTGATGTTGGGACCTAACAGCATTATGGGCGCTTTTTTTGAAGGGATTGGATTCAATGTGGTCTATGCCTTCCCGGGTATGGTGATCGCAACGTTATTTGTTACCTTTCCACTAATGGTAAGAGAGGTTATGCCTGTCCTGCAGGAACTTGGTTCTCAACAAGAGGAGGCTGCTTCTACACTGGGCGCCTACGGCTGGAGAACGTTCTGGAGTGTGACATGGCCTTCGATCCGCTGGGCGGTAGTGTATGGTCTGGTCTTGACGGTTGCGCGCTCACTTGGGGAATTCGGTGCAGTGCTGGTTGTATCCGGTAATATTATGAACAAAACGCAGACAGCAACAACCCTGGTGTATCAGGATGTTGAGAATTTTAATGTGGCTGCCGCAAATGGTGTTGCATTGGTGCTGGTCACCTTCTCCGTCGGGCTGCTGCTCATGATGGAATGGGCCAAGAAGCGAAAGGAAGTGCATTGATATGCATGTAGAAGTCCGTGATCTGAACAAACATTTCGGTGATTTTCATGCGGTAAAAGATGTCTCATTCGATATTGCCAAAGGCCATCTGATCGGTCTGCTTGGACCCAGCGGAGGCGGGAAGACTTCCATTCTGCGGATGCTTGCGGGTCTGGAGAATCCAGGTTCCGGAGAGATTCGCTTTCATGGGAAAGTCGTGAACCATCTGCCTCCACAGGAGCGTGGAATCGGATTTGTATTCCAGAACTATGCCCTGTTCAAACATATGACGGTATTTGAGAATATTGCTTTTGGACTCAAGGTCAAGAAGACACCGAAGGCCAAGATCCGTGATCGGGTTATGGAACTTGTTGAACTGACCGGGTTAAAAGGTTTCGAACAGCGCTATCCACATCAGTTGTCTGGTGGGCAGCGTCAACGTGTGGCTTTTGCCAGAGCACTCGCCCCGGAGCCGCAGCTGTTATTGCTAGACGAACCGTTCGCGGCCATTGATGCCAAGATCCGTCAGGAACTGCGTTCATGGTTACGGGAGCTCATCGAGCGAGTGGGAATCACTTCGATCTTTGTAACGCATGACCAGGATGAAGCGATTGAAGTGGCGGACGAGATCATGATTATCAGCCAGGGTCGTCTGGAACAGAAGGGCACACCTTGGGATATCTACAAAAATCCGCAGACACCGTTTGTCGCTACATTTATCGGGGAGTCTACGGTTGTGGAGGATGCTTCCCAGTTGAAAGGATTCGAACATGCCGTTGAGGGTAAACACACCAAAGCGCTAATTCGACCGGAGTATATTGAGGTCGGCTTGAAAAACGAGTTCACCATGTTGTCTGCAACGGAAAAAGGGACAGTCAAACATCTTCATTTCCGCGGCAGTCAATGGATGGTAGAGGTGGACGTACAGGGGCACAAGTTAATCACCTATCGTTCTCTGGAGAAAACGACATTGGAGATTGGTCAACAAATTCGCGTTCTTGTACACCGTGCATACCTGTTCAATGACTCCAACAGTTGGGTGGTTGAGAACCGACTGAAGGAAGATCCGATGCCGGTGATGATTTAGTCAAGTGGAAGAAAGGGGCTGCCCATGCAGATGAGGAAGAAGAAAGTCATACTCTTATATGTTGCCCTCATGCTTCTGCTCGTCTGCATGACCGCTGGATGCAGCAAGCAGGAGGAGTCAAGCGAACAGAATGAGCCCGCTGGTACCGATTCATCCAATACGCTAGTGATCGGTGCTTATAGTGTAGCAAAAGACGCTGTAGGCGAGTTGTTGCCCAAGTTCCAGGAAGAGTGGAAGGCAAAGACCGGACAGACGATTAACTTCCAGGAGTCCTATGAAGCTTCGGGTACACAGGCAAGAGCCATCGTGGGTGGATTCGAGGCGGATGTGGCTTTGCTTGCGATGGAGAGTGATATCGACAAGCTGGTCAAAGCCGATCTGGTTAGCCCTGATTGGAAACAGACCCCTCATGAGGGCATGATTACCCGTTCGATTGTTGTGCTGGGCACCAGAGCTGGCAACCCGCTTGGAATTCATGATTTTCAGGATTTAACCAAGCCGGGAGTGAAGGTACTCTACCCTAATCCAAAGACATCCGGGGGCGCACAATGGGACATTAATGCCATTTATGGTGCCGGATTGAAACTGTCGGAGGAGCAAGAGGGGAAGAAAGATCCTGCCGCAGCCAAAGCTTTTCTCGAACAGGTACATCGTAACGTTGAGTCATTGGACAAGAGTGGGCGTTCTTCGATGGCGGCTTTCGAATATGGCGTAGGTGATGTAATCGTCACATATGAAAATGAATTGCTTGCCCGGATCGCCAAAGGTGTAGATTACGACATCGTTATTCCGAAAAATACGATCCTCATTGAGAACCCGGCAGTCGTGGTGAATAAGTATGCCGACAAACATGGGAATCGTGAACTGGCTGAAGCCTTTGTCGCATATTTGCGTACACCGGAAGCACAGCAGATTTTCGCGAAGCATGGTTTTCGTTCCGTAGACCCGGATGTATTTGCACAGACGGAGTCGACATTCCCAACACCTGAAGGGTTATTTGATATCAACTATCTGGGTGGATGGGACGAGGTACGCAGTACGCTGTACTCCAAACGTGGCGTGTGGTATCAGGTGCTTGCGGGATTATGAGTATTGCTGATGTAATCGAATAGATAACCGAGCATGTGGATACTAAACCTTCATTTCAATGGAAGTAGAGATGAAGGTTTTTTACTGCCAATAGGATATAATAGAGGTATACTGAATCATGATTGTTACATAGTACTAACAGGAAGGCGTGAATTGGATGAGTTCAGAGATTAAATTATCCCAAAGTACAGCGATTCGACTGGAGCAGGCCCGCGGTAAGGGGATGTCCGAGGAAGATATTTTAAAAGCCATTCAAGCCAAAGACGTTTCCGCTTTTGACGCAGTGTCTGAAGAGGAATACCGATATAGTGAATTTTTCTCGTATGCGGACGAGCACGGTGAAAATCTGGAGACAGCAGTGAAAGACGGCTACCGGATTACCTTTAACACGCGTGGTGGGCTCGGAATTTGGTTGGAAAAGGCCTTTAAGGTGCAGCCAGAGAAAGACTTCACGGTGGGTGAAGGAATCGTTACCGGATTACAGTTGAAACCGGAGCAGGCAGAGGTGCTGGCGAAGCGACTTGCGTCGAACTGGGTGATTACGGAGTCGAAGGATGTACCTGCGGGTAAGGAATTGACATTGAAGCTGCGCGCACTGGTGTAGTTCGAGCATTGAATTCATATGAGTTGAACGCTCCCGAATGGAGCGAAGCACGGAGATGAAGTCTGACGGTGAACAGTCAGACCACAGACTGTCCTGAATTGCAGTGCATAACTGCTGCGGGATGGTCTTTTTTTTGCAAAAATAGAGGTGCACGATTACAATTTACATATCATGAATTCAGGGGGGAATGCAGATTGAATCAGCTAACATTTCTGGGCACTGGCGATGCGATGGGCGTTCCACGTGTGTATTGCGATTGCGAAGTGTGTACAGAGGCGAGGCTTACGGGAGAGAATAAACGGAAACGTTCCTCTGTTCTGATTGACTATGATGGCGATGGTGCGAGTGAACAATTCATGATCGACTGCGGGCCGGACTGGAGATCACAGATGGAGGATCAGGGATTGCGTATGGTGCATACGCTGCTCATCACGCATGCCCATTTTGACCATATTGGAGGATTGCCGGAATGGGCAGATGCGTGCCGCTGGTTGGGTGTAAAGGGACGTTTGTATGCACCACGTGAAGTGATATCCACCATTCAGGGACAGTTTCCCTGGTTGGGGCGTCATATGGACTTTCTGGAAACGGATGATGATATTGAACTCGGGGGATGGAAGGTGAATTCCTGGAAAGTGTGCCATGGGCATAACGGGTATTCGTACGCGTATCGGCTGGATCGGGTTGGGTATAGCTGGGCGTACTGTTCAGATGCCATTGACCTGAAGGAATCCGAGAAAGAGCCGCTACACGGATTGGATATGCTGGTGCTGGGAACAAGCTTTGTACATGAACATGCGGAATTCTCCACACGTTCCGTGTACGATATGCGCGAGGCACAGGAGCTGCTGCGGGAACTGAAACCGGGTCATACCTATTTTACACATATGTCCCATGACGTTGATGTACGCCAGAATTATAATCTGGATCAAGGCATTACGATTGCTCTTACCGGGATGAAAGTGCCGCTTGGAACCCTTCGTACTTAAAAGTGGGAGCAGGGAAAAAATGATTTTAGAAGAGCGTATCCTTTGGAGGAGGTTCTTCGTTTACATAGTGTGAGTCACAATAATCAGGAACCAGCAAAGGGGGGCCCCCGATATGGCCTTTGTGAAGTCCGTGAATTGCCGCATGAACAGACCACAAGAGGATGAACTAAAAAATAAACCTGATCTGGAATCCGGTGATATCGCCGGACATCCAGTTAACCAGGACATTCATGCCGTCTTAACCGACCTGATGGGTCCGTTATATGCGTATTGCTTATCCCTGACCAGATCTGTACCCGAGACCGAGGACTTGGTTCAGGATACCTGTCTCAAAGTATTGTCGTCCACGGCGGTGCAATCTTCCGAGACGACGAAAGAGATGAACTGGGAAGCTTATCTGATCCGAATTGCTCGCAACAGCTGGATTGATATGCTTCGGAAGCAACAGAGATTGCATTCCATATTGGATGGCTTGAAGCCTGTTATGCGAGAGTTCGCAGAGGAAGAGCATTTTGAAGAGCTAGAATCTGCTGTTCAGTTATTAATTAGTGAATTACCACCCTGGCAGCGAGCCATATATGTATTGCGTGAATTAATGGGTTATAAGGCGGCAGAGACTGCGGATATGCTGGAGACGACAGAAGGCGCTGTGAAAGCAGCATTAAGTCGTGCCCGTTCAGCCATAGCTGAGGTGAGGCACAGGTTGGAACAATCGGACGCTGAATTGAAGTATGAAGAGGGCGCAGTGGAGGACAATCAACAGGAGCTGCGCAGCTATCTGCTGGCATTCCGCACGGGAGATACCGCGCGCATCATTGATCTGTGCCTGAATCGGACCGATGATCCGATGGCTGTGGCCGGCAGCATTTTGCAGCAGACTCTGCCGTCTCCATCCATGCAGCCAGTGATGTACGGGTACGCCGCTTCCGGAACGAATGCGATGTCGTATGGAGGTGGGTACACGGTCAACATGGTTGCCTAAACCAAGGAGGCGACACACATGAATGTAGTACCCTATGTAGTGGAACAGACCGCTCGTGGTGAGCGGAGTTATGATATTTATTCACGTTTGCTCAAAGACCGAATTATTATGGTTTCCGGGGAGATTGAAGATCAGATGGCAAATGCCATTGTGGCTCAGTTGTTATTTTTGACTGCCGAGGACCCGGAGAAAGATATTCAGATGTACATTAACAGCCCTGGTGGGTCGGTGACCGCGGGATTTTCGATCTATGACACGATGCAATTCGTGAAGCCGGATATCTCCACGATCTGTACAGGTATGGCGGCAAGCTTTGGCACAATATTGCTGGTGGGTGGAACAAAAGGTAAACGTATGGCATTGCCAAACAGTGAGATCATGATCCATCAGCCACATGGCGGTACGCGAGGGCAGGCGTCGGATATGCTGATTCATGCTAACCGCATCATTCAACATCGTCAACGTCTTAACAAGCTGTTAGCCGAACATACAGGACAGTCGATTGAGCGGATTGAGAAGGACTCAGATCGAGATTATTTCCTGACTGCTGCTGAAGCAGTCGAATATGGATTGGTGGATAAAGTCATATCCAGCTCATAACAGTAGCCCGGAGGGTCATGTGACCTTTCGGGCTTGATTAACCAAGAGGACGAACAGGAAACTGACGTCCTCTTTTTTGTCGTCCAGATTTGCCAGCCCATGTCTATGGATCGAATCAGAATTGAGAATAATGTGAAAAAAGATTGACCATCGGTAGGTATAGTGTGTATATTATATATACACACTATACCTACCGGAAACTATTCAACATCAATGAGGTGAGGAAAGATTAACATTTTAATATCGAACGCATCGAGCGATCCGATCTATATGCAGATTTTAACTCAGATCAGACAGAGCATCTTGAGCGGAGAATTGGTTGCTGGAGATAGTCTTCCTTCCATTAGGCAGCTCGCCAAGGATCTGCAAGTCAGTGTTATTACAACTAAACGTGTCTATGAAGAGCTGGAGAAGGAGAAGCTGATCGATTCAGTTGTAGGAAAAGGTAGCTTCGTATCTGGAGTCAATCAGGATTTTATTCGGGAGCGACGGATGAAACAATTAGAAGAGAAAATGCTCGAAGTAATTGGGGAGAGCAAAAAACTGGGTATGAGTGCACAGGATGTAATCCAACACTTTACATTGTTGTATGAGGAGGAGTAAGCATGATGAACGCCATCGAATTACGTAATGTAACCAAAACGTATCCCTTATTTAAAGTGGATAATGTATCTCTGGATGTCAAAAAAGGATATATCACAGGACTCATTGGCCCCAATGGGGCGGGAAAGAGTACAATTATCAAAATGATCACGGGGCTGATTGGTCCCGATAAGGGAAGTGTCCGAACATTGGGCAGCGAGATGTCCAATCATGAAGTTAACATCAAGCAACGCCTTGGCATTGTGTCTGATGAATGTTTTTACTATGAGCATCTAACAATCCGTGAAATGACACAAATGATCGCTCCTTTCTACACTAAATGGGACGATAAAGCGTTTAATGGCTATCTGGATCAGTTCGAACTATCTCCCAAAAAGAAGATCCAGGATCTTTCCAAAGGCATGAAGATAAAATTTTCTCTTGCCGTAGCTCTGTCACATGAAGCAGATCTGCTGATTATGGATGAACCGACATCTGGGCTTGATCCTGTGTTTAGGCGGGAACTGCTCTATCTTCTTGCGGATATGATACAGGACGAGACACGGTCCATTATTTTCTCTACGCATATTACAACCGATCTGGAACGTATTGCAGACTACATTACGTTTATTCATCAAGGAAAACTGGTGTTTAATGAAGCCAAAGATGATGTGTTGGAAAGATATACGATTGTAAAAGGGGATATGGATCTGCTTGATTCCGACATTCGGAAACATTTCATTGGAATACGCGAGACAGCCGTTGGTTTTGAAGCGTTGTCGGACCATAAGGCAGAGGCGGAACAGTTGTTTGGCAGACTTGCTCTTTTACAAAGACCTACGTTGGAAGACCTCATTTATTTTACCGCGAAGGGAGGACGCAAATATGCTTAATCTACTTCGTAAAGACTTCATTGTACTGAAAAGTTCGCTATGGACGATTGGATTATACCTTGTGGTGTTTAGTCTCGCATTTATACCAAAGAGTGAAATGTCGATGTATTTTGTAGGCATCTACACAGCTTTTGGATCGGTCATGCTGGCAACCATGATTGATATCAAAAACCATAATCATAAATTTTTGGTTACGCTCCCGATTAGCCGCAAACAGATTGTGAAAGCCAAGTACCTCTCTGCTATAATCTATACAGTATTCGGGGTGCTCGCCTCGTATGGAATTCACAAGCTTGTGAAGCTAAATTATCCTGAACTGAACAAACCGAATTTTTCACTAATGGATATTGTCATTTCGGTAGGTATGGTGCTTTTGCTAGTCTCCATATACATGCCTCTTTTCTACGGACTTAGCAAAAAAGGGGCAGGCATCATCAATGCGATCTTTATGCTCTGCATGATTATACTGGCGCAACCGGTTGCTTACCTTATGAGTGTGGCGAGCGAGAAGGGCGTGATTACCACGTCGACAATGACATTGGTTTTCGTAGGCATTATTGGCTTGTTTTCTGTGTCCTATCTCATTACGATTCGCTTGTTTGCAAGAAAAGACCTTTAAGCGCAGAGCGGATACGTATAGAAAGTATAAAAAAAGTAAAGTCGCCATAAGGCGACTTTTTTGATGTGGCTCATGTTCAAGGAGATCAAACTTTACATTTCGTTGGCTAGCGTAATAAGCCTGTTCATGCCTTCCCGAATCTGCTGCTCATGTGCATAAGAGAAGGACAAACGCAGCTTGCGACTGGCTGAATGATCCGAAGAATCGAATACGGTTCCGGGTACAAAGGCAACGGATTGTTCCATGCATCGGTGAAGCAGTCTTCCGGTATCCACGCCCTTCGGAAGCTCCACCCAAAAGTTGAGTCCGCCCTCGGGTCGGGTCCACGTCCAGTCCGTTTCCAGCAGATATTGTTCCATCACTTCCATACGTAGTTGAATGGCGGTCCGCAGCTTGGACAGATGCTGATGCATACGTTCTGACTGAAAATAACGGAGAAAAAGCTTCTGATTCAGGAGAGGCGATCCGTTATCTGTCAGTGATTTTACGGCCTGTAGTCCTGGCATGAAACGCTGACGGCATATGATGGCTGCAATCCGCAGCCCGGGTGCAACATACTTGCTATAACTGCGAATGTACAAGGTGTGTCCGGTGGTGTCATAGGTGAAAATGGGTGCAGGAGGTTTCTCCTTAAAATAGATATCATAGGTGCTGTCGTCCTCAAGCAGAAAACAACCGTACTGTTCTGCAAGTTCGGGTAACTGTTTGCGCTGTTCTACTGGAACATTCATGCCGGTTGGATTCTGAAAGGTCGGTGTCATATAAAAGAGGCGTGGCTTCTCACTCTTCATCAGATGTTCGATCTGCTCCAGATCATAACCCTCGGGATGAATGTCGGTGAAGACAAGCCGGGCACCTTGTTTGCGGAAAATCTCCATTGCCGGTCCATACGTAGGCCGTTCCATCAAGACCCGATCTCCGGGCTTGACCAGTGTCCGCGAGATGACGTCAATCGCTTGCTGGGCACCCGATGTAATTAACACCTCGTCTGCGGAGAGGTAGAAGCGTTCCTTGGTTGTCAGATGGCTTGCCATCGCACTACGCAATTCCAGATCTCCTTGAATCGTGGAGTACGTTCCAAGCAGACGTGGATATTGATCCAACAGATCGCGCATCAGTTCTCCCCAATACCGATTGGGAAGCAAGGCGGGATCAATCAATGATTTGGAAAACTGGAATTCGGCTTCAAGCGATTGTACATGTGCGAGGGAGTCCCAATGCAACCAGGCAGACACGGCGGGATCATCCGCCTGATCTGTTACTGAGAATGGAGTTGCTGGACTCACATAATAGCCGGACTTGTCCTTCACATAAACATTCCCGCGCTCCTTTAACTCCTGATAGGCTTTGAAAACGGTCAGCCGATGTACGCCGAGCAGCTCGGACAGGCTTCGTACAGATGGCAGTTTTTCATGTTCAGCCCACTCTCCCGCTTCAATACGTACAACGAGATAATGGATGACTTGCTCATATAATTTCAGGCTGTTATCTGTCATCATCAAGGTTTTGCCCATCCGGCTCACACTCCTTTGTGAACTCTATTGTAACAGCTAATAGGCGCCAACTGTTCTGTTTTATTCATTCTGTTCTATAGACCATGAGATATGATGAAGAACAGATAAAGGAGTGGTTATCATGGTGGGGATTGCATTTACGGTTATGTGTCTTATTTTCGGTACAACGTTTCTGGCTATTAAAATTGGAGTGGAGGCAGGCATGCCGCCTTTTCTGTCAGCTGGACTGCGGTTTGTAATCGCGGGAGCGCTGATGTTTGCATGGATGAGGATGAAGGGCAAGGTGAGCTGGTCCCTGCTGTTCCGCAAGGAGATGCTGCTGACGGGAGCAGGTCTGACCTTCGGCACCTTTGCCACATTATATTGGGCTGAACAGCATGTGAGCTCGGGTGTGGGTGCCATTTTGTCAGCGACAGGGCCGCTTATGATTATGTTGATGCAGACGGCACTGTTACGGCAAAAAACATCTGCTCGTATGATGGTGGGCTGCCTAATCGGGTTCACCGGTGTGGTTCTGGTTGTGCTGCCAGGTGTATCGCTTGGTGCAGGTTCCCTGTTCATGTGGGGCTGTATTGCGGTATTGGTGGGGGAAGTCTGTTATTCGGCAGGCGCATTGTACTCAAAAAAGGTCATTCATCAGTTCAAGGAGGCTAGTCCTGTAGCCATTAATGCGGTGCAGATGATGTACGGGGGATTGCTGCTAACTCTGCTCTCTGCTGGAACGGAATCGTGGAATATGTCTGTTCTGGATTGGGTGCCTGCTGTCTCGTCGGTCATCTATCTGACGGTCATTGGCTCGATGGTGGGACATAGTCTGTTCTATTGGATCATGTCTCGTACCAATCCGTTATTCCCGGCAACCTGGTTATACATCTCACCGCCCATCGCCGTTGGGCTTGGCGCTGTTGTCTATGGTGAGCATGTCAGCTGGATTACGTGGATCGGTGTGGTGCTGGTCATTTCAGGTCTGCTGGCGATGAATGAAAAGGTGAGCGGCTGGTTGAAAAAAGGAAAGCGTGCGAGGGTGACAGTGCAGGCTTCCGAAACTGTTTTAAAATAGGTAAAGACTAATAGTATGCAGCTCAATCTCAAAATTAGTTCTTGATTTTAGGTTGAGCTGTTTGTTATTCCAACATAATGTTCTCGTTAACCAGTTGGTAGTAGTATTCATCCATTTGTTCTGCTGTAACATTTTCTTCGAAATGTTGTATCCACCACGTCACAAGTAAACGAATTACCCCCGAGTGAAACTCGGCTACCAGTTCTATGGGAAGTGAAAATTGTTTACCTCTTCTCTTCAATTCCAGAAAATCTCTTCTGAATATCTCTCCGATAAAATGTATGAAAAAGTTGTTAAAGCTCCCATCCTTCTGTTGGTTCTGCACGATGGTCTCCAGTACATTGCCAAACAAAATTTTAGATACGCTTTGCAAAGGCTGCTGTAGTCGATCTTCTACATTCATTTGTAAATAATCCCGAAGGACCCAAGTTAGGGTGGAGGACAGTAGAGCAAATTTATCCTTAAAATGTTTGTAAAACGTGGTCCGGTGAACCATAGCTTTGTCACATATTTCATTAATCGTGATGTTGCTGAATAGCTGGCCTTTCTTGCATAACAGATCGAGTAGCGCCATTGTTAACAATTTATGAGTTCGGGTAACTCTCAAATCCACCTTTTTACCAATCATTTTCATCTACATCATTTCCTTATTGTAGTTTAGCTATATAGTATCCTGATATTGATTCTTACTTGATAGGAGATTTCGAGTGTATATTGGTATTATAAGTAATTTTTTGATATAGCTACAAGTATGGATGGATTATAATGGATTAGAGAGGATGAAGTGGCGATGTCCGACATGAAAAAAGCTGTAGTAATTGGGGCAGGTATTGCAGGGTTAATCACTGCAAGGATGTTATCTGATTATTATGATGAAGTATGTATCATTGAGCGAGATGAATTGCCTTCTGAGCCGGCGAATCGGCAGGGTGTGCCTCAATCCTTTCATCCACATCGTGTATTACCGCGCGGCGGACTCATTTTGGAACATTACTTTCCCGGATACAATGATGAATTGGTCGCACTTGGCGCCATTCCTTCACAGGAAGAGAAAGTTGTGATTGCCAATCGCTACGGTACATTGGTGAATAAGGCGAATGCTGCTTCCTCATTCAAAATTGCATCGAGCAGTAGAGCCTTGCTGGAATGGGTACTGCGTCAGCGAGTCCGGAACATAGATCATATAAGCTTTTTAACGAATACAGAAGTTACGGGATTAATGGCATCAGAAGATCAGCGTTCCATTACAGGTGTGTATACCAAAGAAAGAGGCCGGGATCATCAGGAAGAAATGCTTGCAGCGGATATGGTTATAGATGCTGCGGGACGTTCTTCTAAATTAATTAGATGGCTTGGTAAGATAGGGCTGTCCGTGCCTGAGCCGGAAGTACTAAAGGTGTCTCTTGGTTACAGCACTCGCTATTATAAGATACCACCCTCTATTCAAAATAACTGGGCAACGGTCATAACAGAATCCGATCCTGCGCAAGGAATGCGTGCAGGCATGTTGTGGCGCATTGAAAATGATATCGCTGGACTATTACTGTTTAACGCAGGAGGAGATGAATATCCTTCAACCCATCCAGATGAATTCCAAGAACAAATCAAGCTTCTGTTTGCTTCGGATGATAACATAGCGTTGATAGACCAGCTGGAGCCTTTTCAAGGACCGCGGGGATACCGTATTTCCGAATCTGTCCGTCAACATTTTGAACTCATGGAGAATTGGCCCTCCGGATTACTCGTACTTGGCGATGCATTTTGCAGCTTCGATCCGATCCATGGCCAAGGCATGACGGTCGCTGCAATTGAAGCCGAGACCATAGGGAAATGTTTGGATGAGCAGCGAATGCACCCTGAGCCACAGTTTGAACGCCAAGTACTGCATCGTATGCAGCAGGCCATTGAACCGGCCTGGTGGCTTAGTTCTGTGGCTGATCTGCGTTGGAAAGGGGTCGTACATATCGGGCCTTCCCGAATGAAAGGGGTCGCTTTTGCGCAGAAATATATCAATTTGTTCAACAAGCAGGCCATGAAAAAGGCGAGTCAGGAAAACAATAAGCATCTCTTTATTTTGCAGTTCCTGATGAATGCTTTAATTCTTCCGCCAAGAGAATTTTTTAAAGCGGACGTTCTGAATATGATCCTGAATGATAACGGTTCCGAAGAAGAATTGGAGTTAAGAGCAGAGCTTGGTGTACAGGATCCTGAGCGGTTTCAGCAAAGAATTGATGAGCTCCTTCCGTCTTTTCAGTTGGAGCCTGATGGCCGAATCAAGAAACTGCTGGAGTCTATTCAACATGCCTTGAGCAAGTAAGCAGTTTAAAAGTGGGGGGGAGCCGGGAAGGAGGCAAAACATGAAACAAATCATTCTTAATTTCTTAGCTAGCATTGTAATCTCATTCATTGTATTTTTTATTGTTTTGTTTTTTGACGATGTCCCAGATACAGATCGTGTCATCTTAGCTATGGCGATTACGATTTCACTACAGTTATCCCTGATCACCGCATTATTGCTCTCAAAACATAAAAAATAACAGAGAAAATATACCCAATATAATCTTATAAATAGCAAAATGACTTATTTTTAAACATCAAAAAAACAGCCCTGCACAGTGAAATTCACTGACCGGGCTGTTTGTTGACCTTATCTACTCTGCGTTCAATACAAACTTCTCAATAACCTCTTTTACACCGTCTTCGTTATTACTTGCGGTAATGTAGTCTGCCAGCTCTTTCAACGCAGGGATGGCATTTCCCATCGCTACGCCAAGACCAGCAACTTCAAGCATCTCATGGTCATTCCAGGAGTCGCCGATGGCAATACACTCGCTGAGCTGGTGACCAAAGTGGTCAGCCAGGAACGTAAGGGCGTGGCCTTTGGTTCCTTCATTGTGCATAATCTCGAGGAAGTAAGGTTTGGATTTGGTAATATGCACTTGTGGTCCGAGCAATTCACGCAGTTCAACAGCAACCTTATCCAAGTAGTCAGGCTCATCGATAATAAGCAGCTTCGGTGTCTTCTGTTCGATGACTTTGATGAAATCAGATTCGATATAATATTGGGTGCCGTTTAGTTTGGCATAATCACGCAGCTTGTCGTTTTCCTCACGAGCATACAGCTTGTCGTCAATATATGTTTGAAGGTGGAGATTGTTCTCCAGGCAGTAATCATACAATTTGCGGGAAGCTTCCTGTGGAACGTAACGCTCATAAAGTACTTTTTCGTCCAGCAGGTTTTTCACCAAAGCGCCTTGATACGTAATAATTGGCACGTTAAGTCCGGTTTGACGAGCGAGGGCTTGTGCGGAAGCATAAGCACGTCCAGTCGCCAGCGTTACCGTTACACCATGGGCAACGGCTTGTTCCAGTGCAGTCTGTGTAGCAGGGGTAACTTCCTTGTTGTCGTTGATCAGGGTGTCATCAATGTCGATTGCAATCAATTTGTAGGTCATCTGTGTTTCTCTCCTTTTTTATCTGTATCTATACTAACGAACGAAAAAATAAGTTTTACACGAGGCCACTCCGAATACAGATTCATCTTTCGATCGCTGTTATCCCCGGATTTTTGATTCTATTCCCCTAAGGGGAAATCCGTTGATAAGCGTATGCTTCCGATGTAGCTTTTTTTCAAAAAGCTTTAAGCGAACGCTTCGCTTCTCCCGATAAATTCTGTCTTCTCCGTTAACGTGTAATCTTAGACTCCATTCTAAAACTATACTTCCATCTAAATCTTACTCTTCCAGGAAAACAAGGCCAATAAAGTCTTCCAGCTCAAGGTTGCCGAAGTAATGTTTTACATCCAGGCCCTCAAGTGCAGTACGCACCTCGGATTCCTCATAACGCTTGCCGCGCAGCATATTTTCGATATCCGCCACATCGCCTACACCGAAGAAGTCGCCAAAGATTTTGATATCCTCAATGCGTCCATCCTTGATGTTCATGCGCAGATCGATGATGCCGACAGGGAATTTGCGAGTGTGCTTCACATTGCTTTCCGGAGACAAGCCATAGTTCCAGTCCCAGTTGTTATAACGCTCAGCAGAGATTCCCTTGATTTTGTCCCAGTCCTTCTCAGTGAGCGTGTACTGTGGAACGTCCTTAGGCTCCATTCTGAAAATGTGACGCAAAAGCTCATCACGGAACTGCTCGATCGTCAGGTTGGTGTCAATCAGATCCCGTATGTTGGCGACCCGGCTGCGCACGGACTTGGTGCTCTTGGATTTGAATTTCTCGGGATTGACGTTCAGGGAAGCCTGAACATGCTCCAGATTCAGATCAAACATCAAGGTGCCATGACTGAACATGCGCCCACGTGTGGAAAACTGAGCGTTGCCCGAAATTTTCTTTTCGCCCACTTGCAGATCATTACGCCCGGTCAACTCGGCATTTACACCAAGCTCGTGCAAAGCTTCAACGACAGGCTGGGTAAACTTGCGGAAATTGTGGAAGGATTGACCGTCATCCGCTGTAATAAAACTGAAATTCAGGTTGCCCAGATCGTGATATACCGCTCCGCCGCCCGAAAGACGACGAACCACCTGCACACCGTTATCCTGAACGTACTCGATATTAATTTCTTCAATTGTATTTTGGTGCTTTCCGATGATGATTGACGGACGGTTAATGTAGAACAGCAGATAGCTGTCATCCTCCATCGGCAGATGCTTCAGAATGTACTCCTCAATCGCCAGGTTTACAGAAGGATCTGTAATGCCCTGATTGTCTACAAACAGCATGGTCATTCCTCCATTAATGTATGTGAGGGATTGCTAGTCCCTTATGTAGTGAACCTTGTATATCAAAAGGAACCGAAATTCCTCTTCTATTGTAAACGAATTATGGTTGGGACACAAAGAAAACAGGATTGACCCACACCTCCGGTGCCATCCATAATAAAAAGGACATACAGAAAGGATGACGGAAGAATGACCGGTTATATCGAAGTGTTCGGACATGGCGGGGACGTGGAGACGGCTGCGTCACGATTTGGAAGGGAAGCCGCTGAATTTCTGGATTTCAGTGCTAACATTAATCCGCTCGGTCCGCCCAGAGAAGTGCTGGAGTCTATACAGCAAGGGTTGCAGTCCGTGATTCGGTACCCCGATCCGGGGCATCGTAGATTCAAAGCACTGCTGAGCGAGCGTCTTGGTGTGATGCAGGAGCAGATTTCCGTGGGCAATGGTGCAGCCGAAAGTATGGCGCTCATCCTGCTGGGGCTTGCCCCGCGCAAGGTGGGTACGGTGGAACCGGGATTCTCGGAGTATCGGGCGTTGGCAGAACAATTCGGTGCCGAGGTTGTGCATACAGAGGGAAGAGAAGAGCTGGCGTGGCGAGCGGAACCCGAGGACATCGAACAGCTCATGGAAAAGGTAGACCTGCTCTTCCTCGGTCAGCCCAACAATCCGAACGGTGTACAATATCCGCTTGAGGTATTGCAAAGGCTTGCCCGCAAAGCGGAAAAAACGGGAACTGTCCTCGTCATTGATGAGGCATTTATGGATTTTATCCCGGTAGCCCGGCGTCAGTCCCTGGCAGCACATCTGAGCGACTATCCCAATGTGATCATCATTCGTTCGATGACGAAGTTTTATGCCATTCCGGGCTTGCGTCTAGGATATGCTTTGGGCCGTGCGGAATACATTCAGGCAATGACGAAGAAACAGGTGACCTGGAGTGTCAACGGTCTGGCGCTTATGGCAGGTGAAGCCTGTCTGCGCAGTGGAGAACGGTACGAACAGGAGACCATTTCACAGATCACGCGGGAACGGGAACATCTCATCGCAGGATTGCAGACGTATGGATGTGCGATCACACCGGGAGAAGCGAACTTTATTTTGGCACGTGTTCCAGTGCCTTGGACAGCAGCATCCATGCAGGAGGCGCTGGGCCAAAGGGGGATCTTGATTCGCAGCTGTGCGATGTATCCGGGACTTGATGAAGGCCATGTACGTTTCGCGGTCAAGGATGCAGACGCCAATGCCACATTACTCGAAGTGCTGGGCAGCGTGCTGGAAAGCAAGGGAGATCCGAATGCTGATCAGACCTCCATTCATGAATCAAGTCAGCAGGAGCAGACGAAAGATTCGGAACAGGAACAGGGAGGGAAACGGCAGTGACACTCCCGTTTTATAACTACTTCGCGAATGGAAAAACAGACGAGAATGAATATGCCGCCTCTTCCTGGCCGGGACTAAACATATCTGCATATGAACGACATATCAAAGCACAGAGCCCAATGGCTGCCCAAGCGTTGTCGAGTGCGGTATATGGCGGTGGGATGCTAGAACTGGATCGCATATTTAATATCTATGTGGACAGGCATTACCGTTGTGATGATCCGCCGCGTGATATCGAACAAGCACTGAACGAATGGCATGAGCCAGAAGATCAATGTGCCGGATTGTTGACAGCGGTAAGGCTGGAGCATACCTCCATTCAGGAATTTACAAGTGATGAATTTGGTCTTCTGTGCTGCACCACTGCGGGGGTATCGAATGCAGCACGCGCGGGTTCGGAGAGAACGGTATTTGATGCAGCGGGAAATAAGAAGATGGCTTCCGACATGAAGCATTCTGCTCCTTCAGCACGGAATCTAACGAAGCAGCCCTATGTCCCAGGTACAATTAACATCATGCTCTGGTTGAATGGACGCATGACCACCGGGGCGATGGTGAATGCGGTGCAGACGGCGGTGGAAGCCAAAGCGGCAGCGCTGGCGGATGCAGGTGTTTTGGATTCGGAGAACGGGTTGCCCGCCACCGGCACCACAACTGATGCCATTGTGTTTGCAGTACGTCAGGCAGTGGAGGAACCACAACCGATGATCACTTATGCCGGGACGGCGACTACGGCGGGGGCGGCGATTGGCAGATTGGTATACGACACGGTGACGGAGAGCCTTCAGGCCGGACTGTTATGGAAAGAGAGGATCAGGCACAAATGACTTTTGAGATAGAGCATCTATGGACCTGGCCGTTCTGGACAGGCATGGCTGGAGCCTGGATTATTATACTGGCGTACCTGTTAGACCGATGTATCGGTGATCCGCGCTGGATTCCCCACCCGGTGATTGGCATGGGAAAAGGCATCTCGGCGTTGGAGCGTGTTATTCGCTCGCGTGTGAACACAGATTCGGGGCTGAAGAGAGCAGGGCTGTTGTTCCCGCTTGTGGTTGCGGGGGGTTCTTTTGCCATCACTTGGGGACTTGTATATGTGCTTGGATTGATTCATCCTGTCATTGCGGCGGCAGCTGAAGTGGTGCTCATCGCAACGACCATTGCTTCAAAAGGGCTGAAGGATGCAGGTATGGAAGTGTATCGTCATCTGAAGCATCAGGATTGGCCGGCGGCCAGACGTTCACTGAGTATGATTGTAGGACGTGATACGGCGCATCTGGATGAACCGGAGGTTGTGCGGGGAACGGTAGAGACGGTTGCCGAAAATATCGTGGATGCCATTGTATCCCCGTTATTCTATGCGCTTATTGGAGGCGCTCCGCTAGCCATGGCTTATCGTGCCGTCAACACACTGGATTCCATGGTCGGATATAAAAATGACAAGTATCTGCATCTTGGTTGGGCCTCGGCCCGTCTGGATGATGTGGCGAACTGGATACCCGCCCGGCTCACCGCAATGCTGTTAATCGTGGGTGCCTGGGTCATGAAATTTGATGCCAAAGGAGCAGCACGGATGGTCGCTCGGGATGCAAGACTGCATCCAAGTCCGAATAGCGGGTTTCCCGAATCAGCAGTGGCTGGAGCACTGGGCATCCGACTTGGCGGACATAACGTGTATCACGGAGTTGCTTCGTTTCGTGCCTATATGGGCGAGGCCACACGGCCGATGGAAGCCGAGGATATTGTGCGAACATCACACCTGATGTTCTGGTCCGCAGAGGCTTTTGTGGTACTTAGTGTGTTAATATCGCTGGGTGTGTGGCTGGCAGGAGGGACGCTGTTATGGCCCTAAATGAGGGGAATGCAGGCAAGGACGTACATACGGATCAACCGGCTTCAATGAAACGAAACATTCTGTGGGTCCGTCACGGGACAACGCTATGGAATGTGGAAAAAAGATACCTGGGGCATACCGACATCGGTCTGCTGCCAGATGCCAAAGAAGAACTGGCTCCGCTTCATGAACAATTGAGCCGTGTTTCGTGGCACGAGGTATATTGCAGTGATCTGCTGCGCTGCCGACAGACGCTGGAACAGATTCTTCCTGATGCCGGCGGAAAGGTGAAGTTCGATCAGCGTCTGCGGGAAATTGATTTTGGACAGTGGGAAGGGCTAACATATGAGCAGCTCAAGGATAACCCTGAGTACCGAAACTGGATTGATGCGCCGCAGAAGGTCACTCCGCCTGATGGGGAATCGTGGCAGAAGTTTACGGAGCGAATGGATTCATTTCTCCAAGAGATGTTGTTGAATGGTCGGCCTTCAATGCACGTTGATGAGGGACGGGTACCTACCATAGTTGTGGTTACGCATGGTGGTGTCATCCGATATGCCTTGTCCCGTCTGATTGCCGGGCTTGGGTTCTGGGATACACATGTCGTACCGGGACAGGCGATTCAGGTCCAGCTTGATCGACAGGGAATCAATGGTTTGGTAGCAGAGTGACTTTTCCGCCAATCGGGTTGTAAGGATGTACAATATACCCTATAATCACAACAGAAGTGTGACTTCAGCATGGATACAGATACGGTGCAGGCTGTGAAGGCAAATGCGTATATAACATGCAGAAATTACATGACAATGATATACCATATCAGCGACCAAGGGTCCCGCGTGTGAAGGCTGTTTTCATGGCAGAGTAGTACGAGTCGTGAAACACACAAGGGTGAAATGGGGAAGCCGGTGCAAATCCGGCACGGTCCCGCCACTGTAAAACAGGATGATTCCTGTAAGTCAGGTTACCTGCCCTGGACGTACAAACCGGTGTTCCTTCGAGGAAAGGACAGCGTTTCGGGCTATTCTATGCGCATGGACAACCCTTGGTTGAACATGTACAGATCGCCATATGCGAGACGTCATCCCTGATCCTGGACGTAAGGATTAGGGATTTTTTATTGTTCATGTAAGATAAACCGAACTTTTACACGTTAACGAAGAGTGCAGAACCGATCTGAAGAAACGGAGTGTTCGCTTAAAGCTTTCTACAAGAAAGCTACATCGGAAGCATACGCTTATCCCCGGATTTTCCCTTTCGAAAAGGGAATCAAAAAATCTGGGGATAACAGCGATCGGAAGATGGTACTGCAATCGGAGTGGACTTGTGTAAATTGATGGATTTTACTTGTACAGGAACACCAAGGCAAGGGTAGTAAGAGTTCAAGCATGTTGCAAGAAAATAGTACAGATAGAGAAGGGGAGAATAACAGAATGAATATCAAGAATTGGAAAAGCGTAGCGTCCCTGCTAAGTGCAGCGGCACTCGCACTGGCTTTGGCCGGATGTGGCAATGCAACAACGAATGAGGGCACAGGTACTTCACAGCAACCGGCACAGGAACAGTCCCAAGGCCAGCCGCAGACGGACCTCAAAACCCAATATCCACTGACCGTTACGGATGCAACGGGTGAATCGTTTACTTTTGAAAAGGCGCCAGCCAAAATTGTATCCGTGTCACCAGCTGAGACAGAGTCCCTGTTTGCCCTTGGATTGGATGAACAGATCGTTGGTGTATCCGACTATGATGATTATCCTGAAGCAGCAACAACCAAAGCGAAAATGGGCGGCATCACCAAGCCCAACGAAGAGTCCATCATTGCATCTGAAGCCGACATTGTCTTTACAGGTATCTCGATGAGTGAGGATGCCGTGAAGAAGCTGCGCGAACTCGGTATTACCATTTTCAAAACGGATCCTAAATCCATTGACGATGTGATGAACAATATCGAAACCTTCGGTAAAATTACCGATCATCAGGAAAAAGCACAAGAAATCATCACTCAGATGAAACAGGACGTGACGGATGTAACCGAAGCGGTGAAGGCAGTTAAACCGGAAGAGAAGAAAAAAGTATACGTTGAATTCTCCCCAGGTTGGTCGGTAGGTAAAGGTGAGTTCATGGACGAACTGATCACTGTAGCCGGAGGAACCAATATCGCTTCAAACGAAGAAGGCTGGTACCAAATCAATGAAGAAAACGTGATTGCCTCCAACCCCGATGTAATCTTGTATGCCAACGATGTAATTGATGAAAACTCCAAAACACTGGATCAGATCATCAAGGCGCGCAGCGGCTGGGATCAAATTACGGCTGTGAAAAATGACGCGGTTATTGGCCTGGATGCCAACCTGCTGAGCCGTCCGGGTCCACGGGTAACTCAAGGGTTGAAAGAAGTAGCCAAAGCGATCTACCCTGACTTGTTCCAATGAGTAAAAAGCTGATCCTGTTCGGAACGACGGGCATGGTGCTGCTGGTGCTTACCGTGCTCATCTGCACGGGCATTGGTTCAGTAGCTTTGCCAATTCGGGATATTGCCGGCATCCTGATTCACAAAATTCCCTGGGTGGGCGACTGGATTACACCGGATTGGAATAAGGCAGCCGAACAGATTATCTGGAAAGTGCGTTTTCCGCGTGTACTGCTTGCTGTGCTCGTGGGGGCTTCACTGGCTATTGCGGGTGCGGGCTTCCAGGGTGTGCTGCGTAATCCGCTGGCCGATCCGTTTACACTCGGTGTATCATCCGGTGCGTCGGTAGGGGCGGCTTTCCTGATTTTCTTCGGATTGCAGTACGCACTGATCGGAATCTGGACGTTACCTCTAATTGCGTTTTTGACGGGTGTAATCACGTTATGGTTTGTGATGGCACTAGCTCGTGAAGGGCGTAAAATACCAACACACAGCCTCATTCTGGCTGGTGTGGTCATGCAAAGTTTCCTGGGAGCAGTTGTTTCCTTCCTGTCGACCATGTCGAAACAGACGATTAATGAAATTATATACTGGACGATGGGAAGTCTGGCATTACGCGGGTGGTCGTATACGGCCATCCTTTTCCCGTATTTTCTGCTGGGGCTGGTCTTTCTCTGGAGCCGGGCACGTTCGTTAAATGTGCTTGCGCTGGGAGAACGTCAAGCCGCACATATCGGGATCGGCGTTGACAGGCTTAAGCTGTCCGTGTTGGCAGTCGGCACACTGCTGACCGCAGGGGCTGTCTCGGTATCCGGTGTCATCGGTTTCGTTGGATTGGTGATCCCGCATATGTTGCGGCTGCTGGTGGGGCCGGATTATCGACTGCTGGTACCTTTGTCTGCCATTGGTGGAGCGATCTTCATGGTGTGGGCCGATACCATCGCAAGGTCGTTGCTGGCGCCCACTGAAATTCCGCTCGGGGTGGTCACCGCCTTTGTTGGTGCGCCTTTCTTTGCTTACCTGCTGCACCGGAATAAAAAGTTGCAGAAGGGGATGATGCCATGAATTCCAGTACCGGTTCAAACTCAACTTCACTTATTTCCATTAAGGGAGCAGGAAAGTCATATGGTAATCATCAGGCATTGCGTACTGTAGACTGGCATGTTGGTGAGGGTGACTGGTGGGGCGTTGTTGGTCCAAACGGCAGCGGCAAGTCCACCCTGATCCAGCTTATTGCCGGAACGGAACAGTTAAGTGAAGGTCAGATCCATATCGATGGTCGGGATATCAGCTCATACAGCCGTAAGGACTTGTCACGCATGATTGCTGTATTGCAGCAGAACGGTTTGCCACCTATCTCCTATCCCGTACGGGACGTGGTGGAGATGGGGCGATATCCTTACCAGAACTGGCTGGGGCGGGAAGCGGGTGATGGGGCACTTGTGGTAGACAGGGTACTTGAAGATCTGGGATTGACGGAGCTCGCGGACAGACCTCTGGATGCACTCAGCGGCGGACAACGGCAGCGGGTCGCACTAGCAAAAGTCATGGCTCAGGAGCCACGGTTGTTGCTGCTGGACGAGCCGACTACGTTTCTGGATATTAAATATCAATTGCAATTCATGGAGTTGTTATCGGCCTGGCGACAGAGAAATAACATTACGATTGTAGCTGTGCTGCATGATCTGAATCTGGCCGCATTATTTTGCGATCACATTCTGGCGCTGCGTGAGGGCATGGCGGTGGGAAAGGGCACACCTCATACGTTAATCAACGAAGAGAATATTCAGGACATATTTCGCGTCAAACCCGCAATTGTCTCCCATCCCGACCATGCCATACCTCAGCTGCTGCTGCGGCGGAACATCGATTAATTGAAGCGGGGCAACCCATATTTTGATGAAGGAAGTGCTGGTTGTATGAATAATGAACAGATGTTGGAGCAAATAACCAAAAGGATTACCGCTCCTGATCAGGAAGTGGCAGCAGAAACCTCTGCGCACGTGGATTCGTTAACGAAGCCGCCAGGGAGTCTTGGCAAATTGGAAGAGCTGGTAATCCGCCTGGCTGGCATGACGGGTAATGCACGTCCGCGTTTTGATCACAGGGCGGTCATTGTCATGGCAGCAGATCACGGCGTAGTGGAAGAAGGCATCAGTGCTTTTCCTGCTGAAGTAACCCCGCAGATGGTCATGAATTTCCTCGCTGGGGGCGCAGCCGTGAATGTGCTTGCACGTCATGCAGGTGCTGATGTGATCTGTGTGGATATCGGGGTGAATGCCGATCTTGAACATCCGAATCTGCTTTCCCGTAAAATTCGCAAAGGCACGGCCAACATGGCCCGAGGCGCAGCGATGACACGGGATGAGGCAGTTCGGGCGATCCTTGCAGGAGCCGAAGTTGTATCGGCAGAGGTAGCGAAGGGAACACAGCTGTTTGTCACCGGAGAGATGGGAATCGGCAACACCACTGCAAGTGCTGCGGTAATGAGCGCACTAACCGGAGTTGCCCCGGCTGCTGCCGTGGGGAGAGGTACCGGCATTGATGATGCTGGCTTGCAGCGCAAAGCCGCAGTAGTCAGCCGGGCACTTAGCGTAAACGCTCCGAACCCGGAAGATGCACTGGATGTTCTATGCAAAGTGGGTGGACTGGAGATTGCCGGACTCACGGGGGTTATCCTCGCAGCAGCTGCTCATCGTTGCCCGGTTGTTGTAGACGGGTTCATCTCTACGGCTGCGGCGCTAGTTGCGAGACAACTTGCACCGCTGAGTACCGCTTATATGATCGCTTCTCATACTTCACATGAAAATGGACATGGAGCGCTGCTGCGTGAACTGGATCTGAAATCGATGCTGGATCTGGACATGCGTCTGGGTGAAGGCACAGGTGGTGTGCTCAGTCTTCATCTGATTGACGCAGCATGTCTTATTCTGAACGAGATGGCGACCTTTGCAAGCGCGGGTGTCTCGGACGGGACAAGCCCTGCTTCGGACTCCGCTGCGTCGGATGACTCATCCGTGCAAAGAGAGGATTCCCGATGAGCGTACTGGTGACGGGCGGGGCACGCAGTGGCAAAAGCTCCTTTGCCGAACGTCTCTGCATGCAGCGTTCCTCGGAGGCCTGGTATGTGGCGACAGCCCAGGCGTACGATGATGAAATGCGTGAGCGTATCGCCATGCATCAGCAGCAGCGCGAGGCATCGGGGTATCTGTGGCATACGATGGAAGAGCCGATGCATCTGCCTGCTTTGATTAATCGCATGGGTGAAGGGCACACAGGGACTTCTGCACCCACCATTCTGGTGGATTGCCTGACGCTTTGGCTGACGAATGTTTTGTTAGCACATGAGCATGACGAGAAGCAGGTGTTACAGGGACATTTGGATGCGCTGGTTGAAGCGATTCGAATCTATCCCGGTTTGCTCGTTCTTGTTACAAATGAAGTGGGGGACGGGATCGTACCGGAATATGCCCTTGGCAGGAAATATCGGGATCTGGCCGGTGTATTGAATCAGCGCATTGCGGCGATATGCGGTGAAGTGTTTCTGGTGACCGTAGGCATTGCGACTGAACTGAAAAGCAAGGAGTATCGCTTATGAAGGATGGCACGCCTGCTCCTCAGCGCAAACATGCCGCGGCAGCCGCTTTTCAATTTTTGTCCCGTTTCCCTGTCAAAATGCACATCGATTTTGTCCCGCCGCTGCTGCGTGAAAGTGTTGTTTTTTATCCGCTGGTCGGTGCTGCAATCGGTCTGTGTGTCTGGCTCGCGGGAGCCTTAAGCGGTGCACTGCTTCCCGCCTTTCCGGCTGCCGTCCTGACCTTGACGCTATGGGTGTGGCTCACTGGTGGGCTTCATCTTGACGGATGGATGGATACGGCAGATGGTTTGCTCAGTTATCGTACTCGTGAGCGAATGCTGGAGATTATGAAGGACAGCCGTGTGGGGGCCATGGGTGTGATCGCCTGCGTCTTGTTGCTGATGATGAAAGCGGCGCTGATCGCCGATTTCATTGCCCGGGGCCACTGGGTGTATGGTGCGCTGTTGATCCTGCCCATGATCTGGAGCCGCTGGTTCATGGTGTATGCGATGTCTGCATGGCCGAATGCGCGCGGAGATGATGGACTTGCCGTATTGTTCAAAGGACTCGGTGAGCGGAAAGAGGTCCAGCGTGCACGCAGCTCAGCCGTGGGGCTGACCTTGATCGCAGTGGCAGTTACGTTTGCCGCGGTGTGGCTTTTCAAGCCGGATATGGGGATTGCAGATGCAATGCTGAGTGGTCTGGGAACACTGCCATGGTGGCTATACCCGGTGACGGCCGTTATTATACTGCCTGTGGCGTGTTATTACATCGGCCGATTCGTGGCTGCGCGGATCAGTGAACGACTCGGCGGTTTAACCGGGGATACGTATGGTGCCATGAATGAGCTACTGGAGGCGGCTTTGTTGACCCTGCTGAGCGTGCTTCAAGGACTGTTCTGGCTTTAACTTTTGAAGTGTGAAGCAGTTTGGAGAGCGTTACGCATGAGGTTGGCAGCAAGGTGATCTGGAGATAACACGTAGACAGGGGGAGAGATCGTGGAGGGTAAGCTTGTACAGCAAACAGCGGCAGTACTCATGCTGCAAGGAACGGCTTCCGATGTGGGCAAAAGTGTCATCACAACGGCATTATGCCGTATATTCAAGCAGGATGGCTTCAAGCCAGCCCCGTTCAAGTCACAGAATATGGCGCTGAATTCCTATGTGACGGAAGATGGCAAGGAGATCGGTCGGGCCCAGGGGGCGCAGGCCGAAGCCTGCGGTATTGAGGCGACAACCGATATGAACCCGATCCTGATCAAGCCGGTGCGGGACATGCATTCGCAGATCGTGGTACACGGTGTACCTTTTGCCCAGATGAGTGCTTCGGACTACCGTCAGCATTTCCTGCCTGAAGCAAAGCAGACGGTTATGGATGCGTTGAACCGGCTACGGGACACTTATGATATTGTGCTGATGGAAGGGGCGGGCAGTCCTGCCGAGATCAATCTGAAGGATCGGGATATCGTCAATATGAATCTGGCAGGTTGGGCTGATGCACCGGTAATTCTGATCTCTGATATTGATCGGGGCGGGGTATTTGCTTCCATCGTTGGCACACTGGAGCTGTTAGAGCCGCATGAGGTCCAGCGTGTGAAGGGTTTTATCATCAACAAGTTTCGCGGCGATCTGTCCCTGTTGCAGCCTGGACTCGATTGGCTCGAAGAACGGACAGGCATTCCAGTATTAGGTGTATTGCCTTACATAAGAGATATTCAGATTGAAGCGGAAGATTCAGTGGTGCTGGACTCCATGCGTCATGGGAAATTCGGCAAAACCGAGCTGGATCTGGCGGTGATCCGATATCCGCGAATTTCCAACTTTACAGACTTCGATGCCCTTTCCCGTGAGCCGGATGTGAATGTGCGTTACGTGACATCGCCAGAGGAATTGGGCAGTCCGGATGCCATTCTTCTGCCGGGTACGAAGGATACGATAGGGGATCTGGGATTTCTGCGTGAGTCTGGTCTGGAGCAGGCAATCGCCAGCCAGACCGAGCGTGAGCATGTCCAGCTCGTAGGCATATGTGGCGGATACCAGATGCTGGGACGTCATCTGAAGGACCCATTTGCTGTGGAAGCAAATCAGATTCAGGAAGCGAAGGGACTTGGCTGGCTTCCGCTATCGACAACGTTTCTTCAGAACAAACAGACGGTTAGAGCTTCCGGTCGAGTGCAGCCTGATCATCCTGTTCGTCTGTATAGTGAACAAGATGCAGCTAACGCTTCATTACCTGTAAACGGATATGAGATTCATATGGGTGTTACGGAGTGCCACGAGCCGGAGCATGTCACCGGATTGTTTGAAATCTCCCATCCAGGTGGTGAACCATTCCATGAAGGCTGGGGCACAACGGATGGCAGGGTGTGGGGAACTTATCTACATGGTTTGTTTGAAAGTGATCAATTCCGACGTTCATGGCTGAATGGTTTACGTGTTGGAAAAGGACTGGTTCCGCTTCAGGAGACATACAGTGCGCATGAACGTAAAGAGATGGAGTTCGATCGGGTAGCCGAATCATTGCGTTCGGCATTGGATATGCAGCGTGTGTACGAGATAATGGGTATTAAGTTACCGGAGTGAGCAGGAGAACAGAGTCAACAGCCGATCTGAGCGAGAAAACATCAATTGATATATCAATATGGGAATGTGATTAATACGCTCAGGTATTGATTATGAAATGGATTAAATGCATTTGTTAATCGTCATAACACAGTTCTTATACAACAATACCCCCATGTCCGACAAACCGTTCTCTGGAAACGGAATGTTAGCGGCATGGGGGTATTGTATATCCTATGATTAAACAAGGTTTAAATCAGGTGATGATGGGTTAATGGTTTACCTGTTAGTTTATTTTGAATTTCTTCATGGCGGATTGCAGCTCTACAGCTTGTTCATGCAGATGGCGAACCGTATCCGAATGTGAATCCATCTCGCTGAGTTGATGATCTGCTGTTGAAGCAATCTGTAACATGCTCTCACGGGATTTGGACGTAATCTGTGCCGTTTCTTCAACGGACGCACTTACTTCTTCAGCACCAGCGGATACTTGTTGTGTCGAAGCAGAGACGGTCTGAATGGTCAGATTGACGTTCTGGATCAATTCATTCAGTTGCTGGAAGGCTGAGCCTGCTTGTTGAACAACAGTTGTACCTGAACCAATCTCCTGGGTAACACGGTTCATGGCATCAACAGACCGTTCAGCGTCTTCTCGAATGGTGCCCAGATAATCCGAGATTTCCTCTGTGGCTGTTTTGGATTGTTCGGCAAGTTTGCGAACTTCTCCGGCAACGACAGCGAATCCGCGGCCATGCTCTCCGGCACGTGCTGCCTCAATGGAGGCATTGAGTGACAGCATGTTGATCTGTTTGGTGATTTCAAAAATGGAAGCAACAATGGTACCTACGGCTACCGAACGTTCATTCATGGTCTCCACATACCGCAGTGATTCACTTGCTGTCTGGCCTACACGTTCCATCTGCTCAACGGCATTCTGAGCCAATCGGTTACCGTTAACTGCTTCATTGGCTGCTTCCCCAATCTGCTCGGATACTTCGGCAGAAGATGAAGCAATATGCATGATGCCCTGCGTAATTTCCTCCATGGCTCTGGCGTTCTCGGATGCGCTTGACGCAATGCTGATGCTGCCTTTCTCTGCATCTTCTGCAGAGCGGCTGGAGTTCCGTACCATACCGGACATCGATTCAACCCGTTGAAGCAGGTCATTGGAGCCTGACACCACTTCATTGGACGTGGACAAGGCACGGCTGATCATTTCTTTCAGATTATGTGTCATCGTCTGGAAGCTTGAAGCGAGCTGGGCAATTTCATCTTTGCCTTTGATCTGGAGTTCAGCGGTCAGATCACCTTGGGATATTTGTTTACTATGTTGGACAAGCTTGATGATCGGTTTGGTTACTCTTTTGATCATACTAGTGGAGATCAGCCAACCGAGCACAAAGACTAATGCTGTAATCCCAAGACATAGCCAGAAAATCTGGGTAATCTTATCCTGAATGAATTGGGCGTCCATGCTCACAGCCATAATCATATTACTACCTGCAATTGGAATGAATGCTGCTTTATGTACACCAAAGGAATCCGAATAGACTTCGCTGATTACCATTTCTTTGCTCTCGATGGCTGTGTTCATTGCTGGCTCTACAGTGATCTCATCCTGGGCTTTCATACCTGAGGAAGAGTTGGCTACAACGACTTTGGCTGAGCCGTCCTGAATAGCAACAACGTAAGCCGCATCTAGATTATGTTCTTTTGCTTTTTCGGCCAGATACGATTCCACGGTCATGGCAGCACCTTCTGAACCGGCTCCGCCACTCTGTACCTGTAGGATTTTGGAGGCAGAAGTATTCTTGTATATATCCTGAATGGACGTGTTTAGGACTTTGTCGAACTGCGGTAGAACGTAACTTTGAATAATATTCATCGACACGGCATAGAAACTAATACTGAACAACAGAGAAGCAACCAGCAGAACGAGGAACAGGGTGCCTCTGATTTTACCGGCAACGGTGCGATTACGAAACATATGATCATCCTTTCACGTCAAGTTCATTAACATTATCGCTTTTCCGTACTCATAAGACCTATCTACCAATGAAGAAAGACCTAAATTATATGTTGAGAAAACTTGGGAATAAGCGGATATACCTATATTACAAAATTAACCGGAGGTTGAATAGAACAATTTTCACGAATTGGTGTATTTTTTTCAGAAATTGATGAATCTGTTACATACATATTACATAATATCAATTAATACCTACCAGAATAGTTTGTTATATGGTATATTGTAAAATGTCTTGTTGGAAGTACAAGAAATAGAAGAGAAAATCGGATATGTTCCGGTTACACACATGCCTGAGGAGGATTTAAAGAAATGGATACTTTTCTAATCATATTGAATGTAGTGGTGATGCTTGCTTTACTTGGCATCCTCTACTGGATGCAGAAAAAGCATATCTCCTTTACGAAACGCGTATTTGCGGGTCTTGGACTGGGGGTTGTGTACGGGGTTATTCTTCAATTGGTGTACACATCAGGTTCTGATGTAGTTACGAAATCAGTCGATTGGTTCAATCTGGTCGGTTCAGGATATGTTCGTTTGTTGCAAATGGTTGTGATTCCATTGATCATGGTGTCGATCATCTCAGCCATCATGAATCTGAAGGGCAAGCAAAATCTCGGTAAGATGAGTGTTTCCATCATTGCCATTCTGTTGATCACCACAGCGATTGCCGCAGGGGTCAGCATTGTAACGAGCCTTAGCTTTAACCTTACTTCCATTGAAATTGAAGGTGGAGATCGTGAGATCGCCCAGGGTCAGAAGATGGAGGAACGTCTTGTTGATGTGAAGGATCAGACCATTCCGCAGCAAGTGCTGGAATTTATTCCTTCGAATCCATTTGCAGATATGACAGGAGAACGTCGTACATCCACACTAGCGGTCGTTATCTTCTCCGCGTTCATCGGTGTAGCTGTACTTGGACTGGATCGCAAAAAACCACAACAGGCGGAAACATTCCGAGGTATGGTTAATGCCGTATACGCGGTGGTTATGCGGATTGTAACATTGGTGCTCAGGCTTACGCCATACGGGATTCTGGCCCTTATCACCAAAGTGACGGCGACCACGAATCCGGATGAAATTCTCAAGTTGATCAAATTCGTCATTGCGTCCTACGTGGCCCTCATCGTGATGTTTATCATTCACCTGATCATCATCTCACTGTCCGGGTTCAACCCGATTACGTATGTGAAAAAGGTTCTGCCAACACTGGTATTTGCCTTCACATCCCGTTCAAGTGCAGCGTCGATCCCGCTGAATGTGGAGACACAGACGAAGAAACTGGGCGTATCGGACGGTATTGCGAATCTGTCTGCAAGCTTTGGTGCTACAATTGGGCAAAACGGCTGCGCCGGGATTTATCCGGCCATGCTGGCGGTGATGATTGCTCCAACGGTCGGCATCGACCCGCTGAGCTGGGACTTCATCGTGACGTTGATCCTTGTTGTTATGATCAGTTCGTTTGGTGTGGCAGGTGTTGGCGGCGGGGCAACGTTCGCTTCCCTGATTGTATTGTCCACCATGAACCTGCCTGTAGCTTTGGCAGGATTGCTGATCTCTGTTGAACCGCTGATCGACATGGGTCGTACAGCGCTTAACGTGAACGGGTCCATGACTTCTGGACTTGTAACCAGCAAAATTTTGAAAGAAAATGATCATGACACATTCAATGATCAGAGCCGTGAGCTGGATTCAGCTGTTCAGGCTTAATAGACTGGATTGGATAGAGGCTCGTGGAAAGATAGCTAGAGCCTTTTGCAAGCCAAGTGAGAAAAGCCGTCCTTCGGAGGAATCCGGAGGGCGGTTTTTTTTGTAGCCATCACATCATCAAACCTGTGCATGTTGTGTGAATCCGTATACTTTTTGATGCTCGTGGTAAGAGAGATGGAGGTAGGAAAAGCGTAGTATGGTCGAGAGGAACACATGGAATATAGGAGGGTCGTAGTGACTCATGCACACTTGGAGTTATTTAGTTCTGTTCATGGGACGAGAAATGTGATAGAGTATTCATGTTTTGGCCCTGAGCCAAACCGCGGTTCGTAACCATCCCGCGTAATCAAAACTAGGAAGGCAGTGTATGTATTTATGTTTAACTTAGGGTGGGGAGCGGTTTTCGTTCTCGTAACTTATGGATTTTTCCTGTTGTGTTACCGCTTGTTCGGTAAAAAAGGTCTCTATGCCTGGATTGGTGTGGCTACGGTTATAGCCAACATTCAGGTGACCAAAACGATAGATATCATGGGCATTGTACTGACGCTTGGCAACACGATGTATGTCAGCATGTACCTGACCAGTGATCTGCTCAATGAGAAATATGGACCAGGTGAAGCGCGCAAAGCTGTATGGTTCGGATTCTTTACGCTCATCATGACCACGGTTCTGATGCAGATGGTGTTGTTCTTTGAGCCGGCACCGACGGACTTTGCACAGGATTCGATGAAAACATTATTCGGTCTGCTGCCACGTCTGGCTCTCGGAAGTTTGACCGCCTATTTCATCAGTCAGTTCCTGGATGTACGATTATATTCCTGGTTACGCAAGGTGGCCCCAGGGCGCAATCAGTTGTGGATTCGTACCAACGGCAGTTCGATCATCAGTTCATTTGTGGATACACTGGTGTTCTGCACAATCGCGTTTGCGTTCATCTATCCTTGGGATGTATGGCTGGAGATCTTCCTGACCACGTATATTATCAAATTTGTATTAACTGCGGTTGGAACACCGTTCCTGTATGCTGCACGCAGCTTTAAGTTTAAGGAAGAAGTTTAAAGAATATTCAAAGAGGATCACTTAAAATCACCCTTTGTGCAGTCCATTATAATTCGGACTCTGCAAGGGGATTTTTTATAGAAAACACATGTCCCCGAAACAAGATAAACCCTTTTTACATTATTATGAAAAAGTTATAATATAAACAACCTGTCGTTATGAGCATGTATCATTATCCAACGATGATATCAACCAAAGGGGAATCGCATATGTACTCTACACTGCGTTATACACTGGAAAGCAATGGCACAACCTACGAGAATGATAGCATTAATGCCTCACTATTGGTGGATTTGATTACCAATCTGGAATTGCAGGAATACGTAGTACTTGTACCTTCGGAGCTGGTGGAGGGAAGTATGTATTTGCAGGCTGCTGCGCTTGAGGAACCAGGGCACATGGTGGCGGAGATTCGGTTGCAGGAAGGTGAGGACGGTTTCCGTCATTACGGCTGCAAGACGACAGATGCGACTGGAATTATTCAATGGTTTCTGGATTATTGGGGGAAGCAACAGCTGCCACAGCTGGAATCCTGGCAGGATATCACGCATGAGTTTAACTAATGATGATTGAATGAGCAGGAATAAGATCACATAGAATGCAGACGAAGTAATTTAAGAATATGCTTCGTATAAATAAAATCCCGCAACCCATGATATCATGGATGTGCGGGATTTTGCGTTCGCGATTGTACTTGCTACTCTTTCTGTATATAGGCCTGAGGCGTACGCCTAAGGAGTATATTATTTTGAAGATACAGCTCAGCGCAGTTTCGTGCAGTGCGGTTCATGATGCAAGATCGGCTGAACATAGATGGATATGGTGTTGTTTTGACATAGATCCAATTGGATTAGTCGCTAAGGATTTGCAATTCTTTTGGATATGTTGTCAGAACTTCGATACCCGTCTCGGTCACAATCACATCATCTTCGATACGCACGCCGCCTGCTGCGGTATATATGCCCGGTTCAATCGTGAATACGGTACCTTCATTCAGGATGTCCATATTCTCTCCATGGAGAGAAGGATACTCATGTACGTCAATACCCAGTCCATGTCCTACTCTATGCATAAAGCGCTCGCCGTATCCTGCTTCTTCCGTGACCTGACGTGCCGCACGATCCACTTCTGCGCAGGTGATGCCGGGTTTTACGATTTGGATAGCCGCTTCGTTCGCTGCGAGCACCGTGTTATAGATGGTTTTGAGTTCAGGTGAGATGTCACCAAAGGCAAATGTACGCGTGATATCCGAAGCATATCCTGCAGCATACACACCCATATCAAACATCAACAGGTCACCATGTTGCAGTTTCCGTTCACCCGGTGTCCCGTGTGGCAGACCTGTTTTGGGTCCCGTGAGCACCATGGTATCAAAGGAAGGGCCGTCAGCTCCCAGTTTTTTCATCTGATACTCCATCTCGGCGACAAGTTCAATCTCGGTTACGCCTGTGCGAACATGAGAGAGGCCTTGACGGAGAGTTTCTTCAATCAGATGAATGGCATGGCGAATGCGGGCGACCTCATCGGGTGTTTTTTTCACACGTAATGTGCGAAGCAACGGGCCTACATCTTGGAAGCTGGCAGCACCAAGAGCGGCAGTAAGCTGCTCATAACGTGCGACCGTCACGTATTCTTTTTCAAGACCGACTCGGCCCAAGCGCCCCTGATAACGATCAAACAAAGCATACGGATTATCCGTATCCGTGTGAGTTGCAATGTTGGATACCGAAGAAGCGGCTGCCGCAGCTTCAGCGTCAAGTGCGGGTACAATCAGCAGGGGCTCTTCGCCGCGTGCGAGAACCAGACCAAGGAAGCGTTCATTTGGATTGCTCGCAAATCCAGTTAAATAGTAGATATGTTTCGGATCTGTGATCAGCATGGCGTCCAATCCTTGCCCGGACAGATCGGCTTCAAGACGGGATAAAGGGTTTTGATTCATAAGTGTAGTTGTCCACCTTTCGATTCTTACTATCTTTCTATTATAAAAGAATATGATGGAATTCCAAACTGTAGTGATTTCAGATCGGTTGAATCCCTTGAATTCTTCGTTTGAGCGGCTGGTGTGAAGGGTAATACAGGGCGAAACCGCTGTACATGAATAATAGCATCACAACTATAGAGAACAACATAAAAACAACAGATTAACCATACGTTGAGGTTTAGCTTCGTTATTTTATACAAAAGTACGATCTGCGAAGGGAGATGTAATCATGAATAATCGAGGAACCGTTCCACTGTATGCTTCATTATTAAGTGTGGCACTGTTAACAGCATCATGCTCTTCAGCCGATCCCTCTGTTAGTGGAACAGAGCAGACGTCGTCTCAGGGACAGGGAACCGGTCAGGGACAGACAGCCAATGGAGGCAACTCCGGTTCGAGTGGAAGTGAGGGTGGAGCGCAGGGAGAGGCGGTTATTCCGTATCAGGCTTCCGTTCTGGTTGAAGGATTGAATGCACCCTGGGAGATTGTAAGTGTGCCTGATGGTCGGATGTTTGTAACGGAGCGCCCTGGTGCAATTCGGATTATTGAGGATGGAAAACTGGCCCCTGAACCATTGATTGAATTCTCAGCTCCGTTTAATGAAGAAGGTGAAGGAGGGCTGTTGGGTCTTGCAGCTGATCCGGACTTTGAGGAGAACGGTTATTTGTATGCGTACCACTCCTATCTGGAAGGCGACGACATTGCCAATCGGGTGTTACGCCTCAAGGTGACTGAGGGGAAAGCCGTTATAGACAAAGAACTGCTTGGTAACATTCCAGGCGGAACGAATCATAATGGTGGGCGGATCAAGATTGGCCCGGACAAGTTGCTCTATATCACGACAGGTGAGCGGTATGAACCGGAACTGTCACAGAACAAAGATAGCCTTGGGGGTAAAATACTGCGGATTGGTCTCGATGGATCGATCCCTGCAGACAACCCGTGGCCGAATTCACCTGTGTACAGCATGGGGCACCGCAATGCACAGGGACTGGCCTGGAACCCGGACAACGGTTATCTCTATGCGACTGAGCATGGTCAACGTAATCATGATGAGATTAACCGGATTGTAGCGGGTGAGAATTATGGCTGGCCCGAGGTGGAGGGAGACGACGATGACAATGGTGCATATCAGGCTCCACTCGCACATAGTGGGAATGATACGTGGGCGCCGTCTGGTGTAGCTTTTGTTGAAGAAGGACCTTGGGCCGGCTCACTGATTGCCGCAAATCTGCGTGGAGAGCAGTTGCTGAAGATTACTCTTTCGGAAGACGGTACACAGGTGGAGAAGGTGGAACCGATCTTCGAAGATGAGTGGGGACGGATTCGCAATGTGAGTGCTGGAGAGGACGGAAAGTTATATGTGCTTACGAACAATCGGGATGGACGAGGATCGCCACGGGATGGGGATGACAAGCTGATTGTACTTACCCCTGAGAGTTGATTTATTCTAACGAACCTGACACACCTAAAATAGAGGTTTAATGGCGTTTGTAGAATGTAACGAACCTCAGCCACGTTATATCGCCAAAATTCACTCGAAACCTGCGGGAAAATCAACGAAATGAGTAAATAAGGTGTCTGGAGTTCGTTAGAAAATCTTGACACTCAAAATACTGCGTATAGGGTGTCTTAGATTCGTTACAAAACAGCTATAGCGTTTAGAGTGTGCCCAATTCATTAAAGGTGGGACTCTGTCAAAAATCAGACACTCACGTTACGGATTTTTCGGTGGATTGTTTTGCCAAACGGGAAGGAGAAAGATTCTGTGACATGCGTGGTGAAATATAGCGGTGTAATATAAGATACTGCGTGCATATCGTGCGCAATAGGATCTGCCATACGTCAATACCAGTATGGAAGTAGATGTACATGCTTAATTAATCAAAGGAGCTGTCCCGTCAAATTCATGACTTATGGGACAGCTCCTTGATTGTAAAGGATGTGTCATCCTAATCCTGAAGAGGGTACAACGTAGGTGTGCCACACCAATCTACAAGATTTAAAAGGATGCGTTATGGTCGCCAGAACATTCACAGTTCCGCGTTCTTATTTATTCTGCGCTCTCCGCAAGTGTGGCAATACGCTGAGCCGGATCATTGGTGTACTCTCCGCCGTGATAACAGAGAACTTTATCAAGTTTAAGGTCTGTCAGTTTCTTCAAGCTTCGGAGTGCTTCAGGCATGTCCGGTGTCGCAGGTGGAGCAGGGCCAACGAGTCCATCATCAACCACACGAAGTTCATCGGCAGCAAGCAGGAACTGCTGCTCTCCGAAATACAAGCAGATATGACCTGGGGTATGTCCAGGTGTATGAATGACTTGTGTGCCTCCTTGCAGAGGTAACAGGTCTCCGTCTGCGAGCGTTCTGCTGATGTTCACTTCGGGCAGCTGCAAGAGAAGTTGGTCTGCCAGTGCCAGAACGGGCGCAGGCAGCAGAGCACGACGTTCAGGAGTGAACTTGATCAAAGGTTTCTCACCAGTTAGATATGGAATCTCATCGGCATGTGCCCAGATTTCCAGATCGGGGATAGCATCCAGAAGAGCGCCCAGATTACCGATATGATCGATGTCCTGATGTGTAATAATCACACGTTTGACGTCCGAGAGTTGTACGCCCTCTTGTTCCAATGCGGATTGAAGTTCGGCAAATTGGCCAATCATGCCCGTATCCACCAAGGTCACGCCATCTTCATCACGAAGCATGACGGGGAATATGGGACTGTTCCCGGAAGGTGTGGGAATCTGAAGATGTAGCACAGTAATTGAAGTTGTTGAATGGCTCATGGTAATCCGGACCGTAGTCCGGTACACCTCCTTTTCTTTTTTAGCGATAATTGTTGTTATTCAGGGCGATTATATTTTAAGTGTTTTCTATATTTTTTGACCGTATGGAGCAGTGATTCGAACGTTTCTTCTTCATTACTGCCATCCTTAATGATGGAGACAAACGAAAAGTTATCATGAACAAGTTTGTTCCTTGTCTGAAATACCAGACCAAGGGCTTCAGCGAAGTGTTCTTTTTCGGATTCCAGAGCAATGAACTCTTTACTCAGTTCAGCTTGAATGATCTCCATGTTGGAGCGTGCCCGATAGGCAGGAGTTTTCATCAGCTGGGTCGAATTAAACTTTTTCTGATATACGTGTCTGTACAGTTGATGTAACATCTGTTCAATGATGGCGCATAGTTCGATAACCAGTGAAGCATATCTTCGGTTTTTGCGTTTTCGGGTGAACTCACGTGTTTCTTCTTTGTCCAAAATACCGTATTTTTCATACAGCGTTGAATCAACGTTTTGCAAGATCTCCTGATATTCCTGTTCGAGTAGTGCGATTTCAAGTTTGGCTTGTTTTTTAACTTTTTTGAAGTCATCTTTGGTCAGCATACTTGTCCTCCCATGGAAACCGAGATGTGATCCTATCATTATCTCATATTGTCCGTCGTCGCGCCTCTAATTTCGGAACCTTTGGTTCAGAAGGGAAGTACTCATGTCCATTCAGACAGCAATTGTAACAGGGGCCAACTCAGGTATGGGTTTGGCAACCACCATTGAACTTGCAAAGCGAGGATATCACGTAATTATGGCATGCCGCAGTGAGAAGCGCGGACAGGATGCTCTTCAGGAGGCTGTGCGTCAGTCCGGTTCTTCTGCAATTGAATTGATGTTATGTGACCTCGGCTCACTAGAAAGTATACGCCAGTTTGCTCGCACATTCCGCGAGCGTCATGATCGCCTTGACGTTCTGGTTAATAATGCGGGAGTGGTGATGATTAAGCGGAAGGAAACCTCAGATGGGTTCGAACAGAGTATCGGCATTAACCATCTGGGTCATTTTCTGCTGACTTTGCTTTTGATCGAACCTCTAAAAGCTGCAACGCAGGGACGGGTTGTAAACGTGTCGTCAGGTGCATACAAAGCCGGCAAAATCCACTTCGAAGATCCACATCTGCACAAAGGTTATAATCCGATCAAAAGCTATGCCCAATCCAAATTGGCTAATGTGTTGTTCACTCGAGCGCTGGCCCGTAAACTGTCAGGTACCTCGGTTACGGTGAATTGTCTACATCCTGGTGCTGTGGGCACGAGTATTGGTGTAGATCGCAATACCGGATTTGGCACACGCATTATGGCGTTTGTAGGCAAGCTTCCCTTTTTTCTGTCCCCTGAAGAAGGGGCGCGAACGGCTGTTTATCTGGCTACAAGCCCAGATGTTGTCGGCATCACCGGGCGTTACTTCTATCAACAGAAAGAGCAGCAGCTGAAGGCGCATGCCGTTGATGATACTTCAGCTGAGCGTTTCTGGACGTGGAGCGAAGAACAGGTCGGGCTAAAGCCTGATGAGAAGTTGTAATTCAACACAAGCTGATGATTGACCAATGAATCAGGTCGCATTAACTTTTATATTTTTGCCTTCACAGTTTGTTGAACCAGTTCAATAAAAGCTTCAATACGTTGAATGCCTTGATCTCCCTGACCGTATGCACGGACAGAGGCAGATGAGGCATTTTTCTCATTCTCACCAAGTACGAGCGAATAAGGTACTTTTTCCATCTGGGCTTCACGGATTTTGTATCCAAGTTTCTCGCTGCGCAGATCTGTTTCTACCCGAATGCCCGCAGCCCGGAGCTGGCTCTGGACTTGGAGCGCATAATCTGCGTAATGATCCGATACAGGCAGCAGCTTCACTTGCACAGGTGCGAGCCAAAGTGGGAACGCTCCTGCATAGTGCTCAGTCAGGATACCGATGAAACGATCGATGGAACCATAGATGGCACGATGGATCACGACTGGACGGTGCTTCAGGCTATCCTCACCAATGTAAGTGAGGTCGAACTTCTCCGGCATTTGAAAATCAAGCTGGATTGTTCCGCACTGCCAGCTGCGCTTCAGTGCATCAAGGATATGAAAGTCAATTTTCGGTCCATAAAAGGCACCGTCTCCTTCGTTAATGCGATACTCCACGCCCCGGCGATCCAGTACATTTTGCAATGCACGTTCCGCCTGATCCCACAGTTCTTCCGATCCCATGGAATCTTCCGGTCGAGTGGATAACTCAATCTTATATTCGAATCCAAAGATATCATAGATACGGCCGATCAGTGAGATCGCCTGATTAATCTCGTCCTCGATCTGCTCTGGCATGACGTAGAGATGCGCATCATCCTGGCAGAATGTCCGCACACGCATCATGCCATTCAGGGCACCTGAGAATTCATGACGGTGAACTTGACCGAATTCCATCATGCGAATTGGCAATTCGCGGTAGGAATGGAGTGTATTTTTGAAGATCAGCATGTGCCCGGGACAATTCATTGGTTTCAGTGCAAACGTTGCATCGTCCACTTCCGAAAAGTACATATTGTCCTTGTAATGCTCCCAATGGCCGGATTGCTCCCACAGCCGGTTGTTCATCATGAGCGGAGTCCGTACTTCCTGATAACCTTCCTGTAATTGCAGCTCACGCGAGAATTGCTCCAGTTCAGTACGAACAGTCATGCCTTTAGGCAGATAGAAGGGCATGCCGGGCGCTTCTTCGGAGAACATGAATAGTTCAAGCTCTTTACCGAGTTTGCGGTGATCCCGTTTTTTCGCTTCTTCGAGCATGTGCAGATGTTCATCCAGCTGGGCTTTGTTTGGGAAAGCAGTGCCGTAGATACGTTGCAGCATCTTATTATCCGAGTTACCCCGCCAGTACGCACCAGCCACATTCAACAGCTTGAACGCTTTGATCCGGCCAGTGGATGGGAGATGGGGACCGCGACACAGATCGAAGAACTCTCCTTGATCATAGATCGAAAGCTCGGCGTCCTCCGGCAAATCCTGAATGAGTTCAAGCTTGTAGGGGTCCTGGATTGCTCCGAAGATGCGGAGGGCTTCCTCCCGGCTAACGACCCGCCGACTGATCTTATGATTCTCCTGAATGATTTTGTTCATTTCCCGCTCAATGGCAGCCAGATCACTGATGGACAAGGCATGTTCCAGATCAACATCGTAATAAAATCCATCCTCAATGACTGGGCCGATACCCAGTTTCACTTGTTCTGCACCGTAGATGCGTTTGAGCGCCTGTGCGAGCACATGTGCTGCGCTGTGACGGTAACGATACAGGCCTTCCGCACTGTCCAAAGCAACAATGACGAGTTCGCAATCTTGCTCAAGCACCCCATCGAGATCGATATTCTGACCATCTGCAATACCTCCGATCGCCTGTTTTCCAAGACTTGTGCTGATGGATGAGGCAACTGCACCCACAGTGATGCCTGCTTCGTAAGAACGAACATCTCCACCTTGCAGACGGACCTTAATGGATTGACTGGATGGTTGCAGATCATTGGCTTGATTGTTAATTTCGTTACCTGATTTGTTGCTTGCGGAGTTACTGTTTTCCTGTTTGCTCATGTGAACCACTCTCCATTTCATCAAATGAAAGCGCAAAAAACACCCGTCCCGGAAAAGGGACGAGTGCGCTTGGCTCGTGGTTCCACCCTAATTTGGTTATGGTGCACTCTGTTCTCGGCCAGCCGCCGTGAACAGGAAACATCATAACCCTCATTGGAATCCGCTATCGGGGATCAGGCGGTGAACTCTACTGGCAACAAGCCGAACATTCCAAGGGGAGTCCGAGATGCTGAGGTTCGAGTTCACGGCTGCAGAGGGGTAATTCCGGTCCGTTCGCTGAAGAAGGTTTCACCAATCCCTTCTCTCTCTGGGCAGCACGCAAACGAAATCTTGTCTCTGGTCATCGCCAAATATGTTAGATTAACTCATTAAAGTTATCCTGAAATGTGTTGCATTCAATATCAATATATGGGAACAGGTGTTATTGAGTGTCGATTATATAGACTGAAAATGGAAAGGTCAAGCGGAACATTTTAATTCGTTACGGACGGCCCATCCCATACTAAACGAATGATCGTTCCTTCACCAGGGGTGGACTGTACCTCAATATGCCCTTTCATCGCCTCAATCAACCCTTTGGTTACGGCCATGCCCAGCCCTGATCCAACGTCCGATGTACCTGTATCTGTACCGCGATAATATCGTTCAAATAACTTCCATACCGTCTCGGGGTCCATGCCTCGTCCATTATCGGCAAACTGAATACTGAATGCATCTGCATGTTCACCAGAGTGCACACTGACCACGAGGATGGACTCGGGTGGATTATGAAGAAGGGCATTGGCGGTCAGGTTATCCACAATTCGTTCAAACGAAGGGATATGGACAAGTCCATACACAGGCACTTCGGAAGGTTGGAATATGATGCGACCTTCCCCATAAGCCGGGTTTCGTTCAGCGCGTTGGATCAGATCACGGAGTAACGTATTTACGTCAGTCTCTTCCACCACAGGTTGATATCCGCCACTGCGTAATCGATAGGTCATGGCAAGGTCATTGATAAGCCTGTCCATATACATGGATTTATCGAGCATAATGCCTGCAAATTCCCTGACTTCTTCCACGGTCCAGCTATATTTATCTGCTTCAAGCATATGGGCATACCCCTGGATGGAGGATAGAGGCGTCTTCAGATCGTGAGTTATGCCAGCAATCCATTCCTCCCGAAGTGAATCGGTCTGTTTCCGAAGTTCTTCATCTTGCTTCAACGTGTAGGATAGGGCCTGCATGGAGCGAAGCACTTCAGCATACACGTTGTATTTGCGCTTCCACTTACCGTTACGACGCTGACTGCGAGGCACTCCGAAGGCTCCGGTAGGTTCCTCGTAATGACCTCGCTCAAGACGCTGTAACCATTGGAGCATATGCAGCATGGGCGAGCCGAATCGGTTGGCATACCAGAAGGCAAGCAAGATAAGCAGAATGATGATGGACACGATCAATATAACCAATGCCGGTTCCAGAATAAAACGGTAGGGATTCGAATTCCCTGTACCATTTGCCTCGCCAGGGATGCTAATCAACCAAGTGGTTCCATTCTTCTCATCGTACCATGTAGCAGTAGACTTGCCTGATCGACTTGGATAGCGAATCTGCAAGACCAACTCCTGAAGGGTGTATTCGCTTGGTACACCCACAGCTGGTTTGTTAAAGGAGGAGAGTTCTCGTCCTGACGCATCCAATACTTGAAGATAGGCATGAGCAGCAAGAAGGGCTTCCTGTCGGCCCGGTTGAAGAGTAAACTTCCCGTTGGTCAGAATGAGGTCTGAACGAATATTATTGATGAGCGATTTGGCCGGGTTACTCTCCCCATACAACAAAGTGAAATTCTTCCCGTTTTTCTCCCGGATGAGTATGACAATCTGATAAGGGAAAGGCTTTTGATTTTCCCAATATGCAATCAATTCTCCCGGTTTATAGTGAGTAGGAACATCGGCGGGTGCGTGATAATCATCAATGACGTTGCCTTGTTCATCCAACACTTGGAGCCAGCCTTGATATTTATCCACTTGCTTTAACAACTTGGGATCATATTTGATGGTATTGTCTGGCATGAATTCTGCTGTATTAATCAATTGATCCAGACCGTTAAGCGCAAAATCATCCACCAAATTCACTTCATTAACCTTTTGCACGACCCAGTAAGTGGCTACAGACCCAAGAAGAATGATCAGAATGACGGCTCCCGCAAGCATCCCGATAAACCGGGTCATTAATCTGCGACGAATACTCATGGGCGTGACACATGTTCCGGCTGAATGAGCTTGTATCCCAGACCTCGGACGTTAACGAGATACACTGGATTGGAAGGATCTGCTTCAATGCGTTCCCGAATGCGGTGAATATGAACCATCACGGTATTGTCATCACTGATGGCCTCTGAGCCCCAGACCCGCTCATACAGATCTGACTTGGTGAAGATGCGATTGGGATGTTTGCAGAAAAAGAGCAGCAGTTGAAACACAAGCGCCGGACAGGATACGGATTCTCCTTCAACTCGAAGCTCAGCGGCCCATTCCAGCACCTGAAATCGTCCAAAGTCGTAAACACCTTCCGGCATGCTTGGAGATGACGTATTTACGTTCGATGGGATGTGCTCCGAGATGGCAGCTGTTTTTGAAGGCAAATAACGCTTCAGTAAGGATTTAATTCGTGCAACGACTTCTAGCGGATTAAAAGGTTTGGCCACATAATCGTCGCCACCAACAGCGAATCCCGTTAATTTGTCGTAATCGGTTGTCTTGGCCGTCAGGAACAGGATGGGCGCATCGGTGACCTGCCGTAGAAAAGGACAGATTTCCAGTCCGCTTTTGCCAGGGAGCATGATGTCGAGCACGATGCAATGATACGTCTTGTTGTTGCAAGCCTCAATGGCAGCTTCACCTGTTGTTACGGTGTCGATATCGAGAAACTGTTCTTTGAGCAGAACGGTTTTGAGCATATGCAGAATCGCTTGTTCATCATCTACAAGCAGTATTGAGACGTTATCCATAGTTAGAAAATGACCTCCTGGTACTTCCGTTGTGTGTATTGATAATCATACCATCCTATGGGGATGTATAGCGTACATGCTATCTTAACGGAGTCTTAATTATGCAACCTAAGAAGACATGGTGAGTTTAACTACTGGTAAGTTGGGGTTAGACGAAGGATAAGACTCATTCTGTACACTTAACTGGAAAGTATAATGAATTAGCAGAAGGGATGTTGAAAATGAACTGGGAAGGTCATATGAAAACAGAGCAACAGACACATCAGATCGTTAAGCATAGAAAGGGCTGGAAGGTCCTTGCAATAACCCTTGGAGCTTGCGTGATATTGTCTGCTTGCGGCAATGGCAACGCGATTACTTCCGACCAGGCGGAGCAGCAGTCAGCCGAACAGGCGTCCAATCATGAAGCGAGCGAGAACACCAATCAGGAGCAGAACTCCACTTCAGAGGTGAGCGCAGTGGTTACACCGGACAATTTCATAGATACGTTGATGAACGGTTCAAAGGATGCAATCTATAGCCAGTTTTCCCCGGAATTGAAGGAAACGGTAACGCTTGAGCAGTTTAAAACGACCGCTGATCCTTTTCTGGAGGGTGTTGAATCGTGGGAGCAAGTGGTAGACGCCGAAATGAATCAATTAACCGAGGTTGCCTGGAAGGATCAGACAGGGACGAAAGGAATTCGCGCCTATTTTTCCGACGAAAATCTGATTGAGGGTCTGTCAATTCAACCGTTGGAAGCTCATGAAGACACAGATGACAAACTCACCAAAACCGAGTTCCAATTCCCGATGAAGGGGGAATGGTATGTATTCTGGGGAGGTCAAGATGTAATGTCGAATTATCATTATGAGCATGAAACCCAGCGCTATGCACTGGATATCGTTCGGACAAAAGAACAATCAAGTTATCATGGTGATGCTAAGGAAAATGAAAACTACCATGCTTTTGGTGAACCACTCTATGCTGCTGCGGATGGAACGGTCGTCGAAATCAAGAACGATATTCCGGACAATGTACCGGGTGTGATGAATCCGGAAGAGCCGGCGGGTAACTATGTAGTTATTGACCATGGCAACGGTGAATACAGCATCACAGCACATATCAAGAAAGGCAGTGTTTCGGTCAAAAAAGGAGATAAGCTCAAGCAGGGAGACCCTATCGGTGAGCTTGGCAATTCGGGTAACTCCAGTGAAGCCCATCTGCACTTCCAGGTATCGGACGGCCCCGATCTGTTCACATCTCGCTCGATGAACATTCGCTGGGCTGACCAGAGTCAGCAGTTAACTCGTGGCAACACCATTCAGGGACTTCCAGAGTAATTCTATATATAAGTTAAAGCATTTAATTTACACTTAACTACTACGCGGACAGAACCATCTTCCGATCGCTGTTATCCCCAGATTTTATTGATTCGCTTGTATAAAGGGGAAAATCCGGGGATAAAGGCGCACGCTGCGCTTCTTCTGATTAGTTCTGTCTTCTCCGTTGTCGTGTAAATATTTACTTAAAAATATAAAGATTTCTCTGTCAGAATGTTAGAGGTGACGAAAACTTCTCTTCTCCATTATAATATCCTCTATGATTATAGAACGATCTGAAATGATGGAGGAGTATAGATGAAGCTGGAAGATGTGCAGATTGAATATGCGCGCCTGGAGGACTTGCCGAGGATTGTAGAAATTTATAATTCCACCATTGAAAGCCGTATGGTAACAGCGGATTTGGAACCGGTGACAGTGGAGCAACGTGTTCCGTGGTTCGAGGACCATTCACCGGATCATCGTCCTCTTTGGGTGATGAAGCAGGCAGGTCATGTGGTAGCTTGGGCAAGTCTCAGCTCGTTCTATGGACGCCCTGCGTATAATGGAACGGTGGAAGTCAGTGTATACGTGGATCAGCAATGCCGCGGAATTGGGGCTGGTGGACGTTTGCTTGAAACGGTATTTGCGGCTTGTCCTGCACTTGGAATTACGACCATTCTCGGATTTGTCTTCGGGCATAATGAACCGAGTCTGGGATTGTTGCGCAAGCATGGTTTTGAACAGTGGGGATATTATCCCGAAGTGGCCGTGCTGGATGGTGTGAACAGAGATTTGGCTATACTAGGCAAAAAAATATAAGTGTCGTTCTAATTCCGTAACATAATTTATACGGAACATAAGAACACTGAAGATAACCTCCAACCTATTTTATAGGATTGGAGGTTTTTTTGTCGTACATATATTCTTCACTATGTGAAAGTGTAGCTAGTGCTTATACGCCAAGTTGATGCTTAATCTCTTGAATCTGTCCCAGATGACGTTCCTCATGATAACTTGCGAAGTCAATCCATTGGGTAAGATCCATCTCACCGAATACGGGATGAGGAAAGGACTTGCTGCGCAGCAGATCAGGATCGTGATCCAATGCAAAGTTATTTAACGCTTGGTGAGATTCGTCCAGATCGGTGCGTACGTCTTCGAGTGCTTCAGGCGCTGCTGGAGGCTGAAGATGGGGTGGTGCCTCGACGGAGCGGCTGCGGTCCAACGATAGTTCATATGGTTTTTTGTCCACAGACACCATCTGTTCCTTTTCGAGTGCAAGGCGGGCTTGCTTTCCAATTACATTTTCCATCAGATTCAGATGACGAAGTACTTGCATAATACTCCATTGTTTGGGTGAAGGCTTCCGGTTCAATTGTTCTTCTTCGAGCCCCGAGACGGCTTCCCAGATTTGGCTGCGTATATCGTCATTACGAGTAAACATCGTGTAATCCTCTCCTTAAATACGTTTTCTGTGATGAGGGTGTCTGTGTATGTTCATTACCCCAAATGTGGATGCTTATTCTATAAGCATAGGGGATGGAATAAGTGAATGCGAATCCAGGAAAGATTCGCCTTGTTAGATGTATTATGTACCCAATAAAAAAAGCCGTTCTCTCTGAACGGTTCATTTCAATCTATGCCAAGTCCAAAAAAAGATTGACGGGCAGACCCCGGCAAACTATAATCGGTACAAGTAACTTGATATGTAAGGAGTCCTGACATGATATGTTAGTAATCGACGAGGTTTATCACCACACAGCATTGCAAATATCATCGTCCGATTTATTGTACCTTATCGAACGGCTGAAGGTCAAAAAAGAAAATGAGATTCAAACGCTCAAGCAGAAGATCGAACAGTTCGAACAAAAGCGTCGAGCGGAAGAGGTCGCTTATCAATCGTTATCGACCGTGCGCAAATGGTTTGCGGGACGCCCTGCAACCCATCATCAGGCGGTGGAATATATGGTTCAGGTGAAGGAACGTTTTCGCAAGATGGAACAGATTCGCAGACGCATACGTGAATTGGATCAGATCGCAGAACGAATCAAGCATCCGGACAGCATTGAGCGGGACGAGATTGAGCTAGCGCCCGATACCATCCGTGAGCTCAGACAGCTTAGTGAAACGGAGGATGTACAAGCATGACTTTGGAAACGTTAAGCACCGGGGTCGATACGGTCTGGGTCGTACTGAGTGCAGCGATGATTTTATTGATGGAGGGTGGATTCGCCCTGCTCGAGGCTGGCTTTGTTCGTTATAAAAATAGTGTGAACATTATTATGAAGGTTTTTGCTGACATTACAATTGGAACGTTGCTGTTTTATGCCATCGGTTTTGGACTGATGTATGGTTCGGACGTTGGTGGTTTTGTGGGAGTAACGGGATTTTTCCTGAATGGGGATTTGTCTCATCTGGACGTACCGGTATCGCTGGAGACATTCTGGTTGTTCCAGGCTGCTTTTACGATTGCTGTTATCTCCATCGTTTCAGGAGCGGTAGCTGAGCGGATCAACTTCCGTGCCTATCTACTTTATATCATATTGATGACGGCGATCATCTATCCAATTGGTGGACACTGGGCATGGGGCGGCGGTTGGCTTAGTCAGCTGGGGATGCAGGACTTTGCCGGTTCGGCTGTCATCCATGCACTCGGCGGATTCTCGGCACTGGCTGCTGCAATTATCATTGGTCCGCGTAAAGGGAAATACACGCCTCTTGGCGTAAGTGCTATTGCACTTCCGAGCAATCTGCCACTAGCATCTGTGGGTGCATTTCTGTTATGGTTCGGCTGGTTTGGCTTCAATGCGGGTAGTACGCTCAGCGCCACGGATGTAAGAATTGGTCACATTGCGATTGTTACGATGTTATCCGCGGCTTCGGGTGGTGCAGTTACGTTGCTGTACACGTTATTCCGCTTCAATCGTTCAGATGCACCCTCGGTCATTAACGGTTCGCTTGCGGGACTGGTCGGAATTACGGCAGGCTGTGCTTTTGTTGGTGATGTAGCCGCGATATTCATTGGGGCGGTATCCGGCTTATTGATGATGGCTGCCACCAACTGGCTGGACCGTCGGCAGATTGATGATCCAGTTGGTGCTTTCCCGGTGCATGCCGTATCCGGAATGTGGGGCACGATTGCTGTAGGTCTGTTTGCCACGGATGGTGGATTATTCATGGGCGGCGGCTGGAGGCTGCTGGGTGTTCAGGCACTTGGCCTTACAGCCCTGGTTATCTGGGGGTTCGCCATGACCTGGATCGGGTTAAAGTTGATTGGCAAAATTGTGCCTGTACGATCGACAGAGGAAGAGGAAGATCTGGGTCTGGATATCAGCTATCATGGTGTGATGGCAGCTCATCAAGCCCATGAATTCCTGGACGGTGAGGAGCATATGCGTGCTTACCAGGAACAGTCCTCTGATCCAAATCGTTAAATGGAATATAGGATAAGGAAGTAGACTGACAAGCAATGTCAGTCTCTTTTTTTGCTAGAAGCAGGGAAAGACGTCCGGGCGGAAGAATATACAGGTGTGAACCTGAATATGTCTCAGCATAGGTGTATTGTCAAAAGGGGAGGATCTATATGATTAAGCCAGAACAATGTGAACGTCTGACCAGAAAAGCCCGTAAAACACTTGAGGAGTATGGTTTGGGAGTTGCTGCCGATCTGCTGTTGTCCTCAAGCCGCTGGGGAATTCGCCTCGATGTGTCCACACTGGACGAATATCGCAGGACAGGAAACTCACGTGTGGGTGGACATCCGGATTTGCCGAGTCACATGGAATGGCCCGTAACAAAAGAAGGCATTCCAATGACTTTCCTGGCCCAGTTAAACCTGGTGGATTTGTCGCCATATACGCCGAATGATGGGCGCGGGACTTTGCCTGAACGTGGAATGTTATACTTTTTCGTTGGCACGGACGAATCTGCTTGTCCCATTGAACATCGTGTAATTTTTGAGCCAAGTTCTCATAATCTGATAAGGCGAGAGCCAGAAGGGGATACCGCGCTGGATGGAGCACCGTTTGTTGCACATTCGGTGACTGTGCTGCCTAATCTTGAGTTTCCTACATATGCATATATTGACACCGCCGCACTGAACGAGCTCTCGCCATCTCTGCTTGAGACCGATGAGACCGAAGCGGAAGTAAGTCTGTATGACCGATACCTTGAATTCGAGTCGAGCTGGAATCATCCAAGTACGCTGAACTGGGGTGGTATGTTTGGATATCCTGATGGGCAGCATCCGGATGCCGAGCATCGGGCCTTATTACAGATCGCACTGGGGGAAGAATATGATTATAATGAGCAGGCGTGTGAAGATAAGCTGACCAAGCATTACGGCGGAGATGAGGATCGGACATGGCAGGAATTATCCGATACGCTGCTGCTGTTGAAGATAGATACACATGACGCCATAGGTTTTCAATGGTGGGATTGCGGGGAACTGCAATTTTTCATTCGCAAGTCTGACCTGGAGGCTGGACGGTTCGAACATACGTATTGTTCGTTATACTCAAGTTGAGCAAAGATTTGAACTCATATAAGCAACAAAATGTCCTGAATCCCGTCTATAAGAAGGAGGAAGGACTTTTTTGTTCGTAGATTGTTATATAAATTGAACTAAAGAATATTTACACTGCACACTCCGATGACAGAACAATCTTCCGATCGCTGTTATCCCCAGATTTTTTAAATTCTTTTTATAAAGGGGAAATCCGAGGTAGCGTATGCTTCCGATGTAGCTTTCTTGCAGAAAGCTTTTAGCTCCGCTTCTTCAGATCCTTTCTGTCCTCTCCGTTTTGTGTATATGTTTTGTTCAATTTATATAGATTTGGGGTATATATTAGGGAGGGATATCTTGGTTGATAACAGAACATATGTTCTGTATAATGGAGTAAAAAGGAAGTGGGCTGTTGATTCAATCTGCGTTCAAACATATTGACGTGGCTGTAACATCGTTGATAGATATATGTGATCAGCTGTCGGAAGAAGATTTGGCTTTGACTCCAATTGAAGGTAAACGGCCTATTGGAGAACTACTGGCTCATCTGTCTATGATCTGCCGAGCGGATGTGTATATTTCGGAAGGTGCATCGAAGGAAGAAATGGCTCAATTCTATGCTGAGAATCAGGTGTATTCGCTCCGTGAGATCAAGCAGGCTCTGATCGATAACCAGATGTATCTATACGAACGATACAGGCAGTTTAACACGGAAGAGTTACTGCATGTGACGAATTCATATTGGGGAGCATCCTATAGTCGGCTGGAGTGGTTGCTTGAGATTATGGGACATGTATACCATCACCGAGGACAACTGTATACGATGCTGACCCTGACAGGCAAAGAACCCGAATCAGTTCTTTTTAAATAGAAATGAGTAGAATACATACTAGCATGTTATAGGAAACATTACGGGTTAAAGTAAGAATAGACCGACGATACTGCACGTTATACGTGAAATAACGGAGGATTCGGGACGTGGAACAACACAATACATGGGATGCATCGATGAACAATACGTTGATTGACAGGTTAAAACAGATTCCTGAACTTGGTCAGGCTACGCAGATGGAACCAGTTATGAAGGGGTATTCAGCGGATGCCAAATTCAAAATGTTTGTCCCTGGCCAAGGCCATGTGTTGGTGAGGGTATATGATGTTGCTGAGGAATGGATGAAGCAAAAGGAATATCAATGCTTGAAGATCATGCAACAATTAGGTGTACTATGTCCAGCAACGTTCGGCACAGGTAGATTGGATGAGAAGAACGGTTATATGATTCTTAGCTACATTGAAGGCGAAGGTGCGTCCGAGAGACTGCCTCAATTGAATGAACAGCAGCAGTGGGCCGTTGGCTTGGAAGCAGGAGCACAGTTAAGGCTGATTCACCAGTTGCCGATGGAGGAACAGGTCGAATCATGGTACACACGCAAGAGCGCGAAGCATCAACGTTACATGGAGCGCTATAAACAGTGCCCTATCGTGATGAAAGAGGATCAGGCTATTCATACGTTTATCGCAGACCATCTCGATTGGATGAAAAATCGTCCAGATGGATTTCAGCATGATGATTTCCACCCGAGCAATCTTGTCGTTAAGCAGGATAAGCTCGCAGGAGTAATTGATTTTAATCGTTATGATCAAGGTGATCCCATTCATGAATTTTTGAAGCTGGGTTTGTTTGCTTCGGAGATCAGTATTCCATATTCCATAGGTCAGATTCAGGGTTACTTCGATGGCAAAGAACCGAATGAGTTATTCTGGAGATTGTATTCACTGTATACGGCTATGGCACTAGTGTCTTCTGTGGTATGGATTCAGCAGGTGAAGCCGGAAGAGACACATGAGATGATGACCAGGATCGAGCGTGTCCGTGAAGATCATGATGATTTTCGCAGTTTCATCCCTCGGTGGTATACTTTGAACAGATCATGAATTATGGAAGGGAAAGGAATAATGCCGTGGCACAGCCAGCAACCATTCTGCTTGTCGATGATGAGCAGGAGATTATTAAACTGATGGAAATTTATTTTGGCAACGAGGGTTATCGGATTCTCACCGCGAATGACGGGCTTGAAGCGCTAGAACAATTGAAAAGAGAGTCGATTGATCTCATTATTCTGGATGTCATGATGCCGAATATGGACGGAATAGAAGCTTGTATGAAAATTCGGGAAGAGCAGAAAATGCCAATTATTATGCTGTCCGCCAAAAGCATGGATATGGATAAAATCACAGGGCTAAGCATCGGTGCTGATGATTATGTAACCAAACCGTTTAACCCGCTTGAACTTGTCGCACGGGCGAAATCTCAGCTGCGCAGGTATCATACCTTCAATGAAGGTCGGGAGAACAAAGAGCACGAGTGGATTATTGATGATCTGGTCATTAATACCGATACACATGAAGTCTGGGTGGATGAGCAGCCGGTTCGTCTGACTCCGCGTGAATTTGCTGTTCTCGAATTACTGGCACGCCATCAGGGCTCAGTACTCAGTATGGAACAGATCTATCGTCAAGTCTGGAAAGAAGAATTCATGGAGTCGAACAATACCGTCATGGTGCATATTCGCAAGATTCGTGAGAAAATTGAACTCGACAGCAAACATCCCAAGTTCATTCAGACCGTATGGGGTGTTGGTTATAAAATGATCAAACCGCAATAAACATGTACATCCACAGGATGTCATGTGATATGAACACATTCAGGGAGTTCCGACTATGAATTCAAAGTTGATTAATACAGTCCGATGGAAATTTATCTATGCATTTTTGCTGAGCGGCATATTAACTGCAGTTATGTTGTACGGGGGCAGTCAAGTGGGGCAAACCATCTTGGAATCTCAGACGTATCCGAATTATTCCATTCCGGCCCAAGGGATCAGGTGGTTGGTGAATAATATCGGTTCGGTGCCTTTAATGATTGTGGTAGGTGTGCTTAGTTTTGTGCTGTTTTTTTTCCTGTTCTCTCGCAAGGTGATGCGGGTTCTGGACGAAATAACGGCAGGAATTCAGGAAGTTGCCAAAGGCGAGTTATCACATCGCATTGAAGTGAAGACCTCGGATGAATTCGGAGTGGTGGCTGCAAGCATTAATCAGATGGCTGAACAATTGCAGTTATCGCTTCAGGAAGAACGTAATGCAGTTGCTGCCAAAAATGATCTGATTACAGGGATATCACATGATCTTCGTACACCGCTCACTTCTATTCTGGGATTTCTGGAGTACATCGAGAAGGATCGCTACCAGGATGAGATTGAGATGCGCTATTACGTTAGCATTGCCTATGAGAAATCCCTGACTCTTCGTAAGCTGATCGATGACTTATTCGAATATACGCGTGTTAGTGGCGGGAGTCTTCCATTGTCTTTGCAGGCGTTGAACCTAAATTCGTTTCTGATGCAGTTGGCTGAAGAGTTTGCTCCCATGCTGGAGGATGCTGGGATGACCTACAATTTTGTTGGCGGGCAAGAGCCACTATGGATACAGGCTGCTCCGGGGGAGCTTGTAAGAGCGTATGAGAATCTGTTCAGCAATGCTATAAGATATGGTTCGCAAGGGAAACGAATGGAGATTGGAATGGCTCTTGAAGGTAAGGAGGCTGTAATCCGCATCAGTAATTATGGTGAATCGATTCCGGCACAAGATCTGCCCCATCTATTTGAACGATTCTATCGTGTGGATAAATCCCGCTCCCGTGAAACGGGAGGCACGGGTCTCGGCCTGGCGATTGCCAAATCGATGATTGAATTACATCGAGGAAGTATCGTTGCCTATAGTGAAAATGGCAGAACAGATTTTGTTACCCGATTCCCTGTCACGGCTCCTCCCCCAAGTAATTACTCAGAGGAATAATAATTAAGAATTTGGTAAGAAGTTAACTACTTCCTCATTAAGAAATATTCGGTATTCTACCTCTATTACCATATTGTTGTATAGAGGAGGATACCGAATATGAAGTCCCGATTCAGTACTGTAAGACTAAGATACATATACATTGGAGGAGCAAGCGCGTTACTGAGCGCAGCCCTCCTTTTTGTCGTCTATCACATGCTGCGATTTGCGCATAACCATGTCCTTCCTGATACAGCATGGATAACGCGTATGATGAACTGGGGAATCAACCATATCGGAACAAAGCCGTTCTTCATCTTCATTGGGGGAGCTTTGTTTGCGATCTTTTTCTGGATTCGATCCCAGAAGATTGCGGAAGATCTCAGTCAGCTTGCACGCGGAACAGCCGAACTTGCGTTGGGCCATAACCCTGGAAGAATTGATGTTCTCAGTGGTGGTGAACTAAGACAGATTGCTGCCAATCTGAATACGATTGCGTCTCTCCTGCATGAGGAAGGGCTGAACATACCAGAACGGAAACATGAGACAAGAGAGATAGAGGGGGCGTCTATATACAATGAGCAACACGATCTAAAGCAACATGTGGAAGAAGACAAGGAGAATGCTCAGACTAGTTCTGCACAGGTTGACTTACCGATAAAGCTTACCCTATACGGCGTCCGTTCCTCTCTGGATGAGATCATCCAAGGGCGCTGTCAGGACGAGGTAGAAGTTCAGCATTGGGTCAGGTTGGCGTATGAACAGACATTGCTGCTTCAACATGCTCTGGAGAGTACACAACGGGATGGACTGGAACGCGGAGTTTCAGATGAACAGGTACACAAGGAGCCTGAATGTTGAAGCACAGGGGCAAGAGATGGACGTATTACGTATTTGATGCAGCAGTGGTTGTAGTTGTGATGTTGGCGCTTTTCTATCTCTATCTGATTACTTATGGTGAAGGAGTGCTTCGCAATCGTCCAGAGGCTATGCAGGTGGCCGCTTCAACCATGATTACGAATGCAGAGGGAACCGAAATTTCGAGGTTGCTTACTCAGACCAAAGGGTATTCGGAATATGCTGAACTGCATGCCATGCCGGATTTATTAAAGATGGCTTTTTTGGTTACAGAAGATCGACGTTTCTACAACCATGATGGACTGGATTTCATCGGTCTCGGCAGGGCCATTGTGCAAGACATTATACATATGAATCTGAGTCAGGGAGGAAGCTCCATCACGCAGCAACTGGCAAGAAATCTGTACTTAAATGGGGATAAAACGTTGAATCGAAAGGTGAATGAGATGTCGATTGCGATGGCCCTTGAGAAGAAATACAGCAAGGATGAAATTCTGGAGATGTATCTGAATCAGATCTACATGGGACGCCAGCAGTATGGTGTAAAAGCGGCAGCCTGGCGGTATTTCGGTATGAAGGATCTGCATCAGTTGGAATTATGGCAGATGGCTACATTGGCCGGAATGCCCAAAGGTCCGTCTATATACAATCCAGTAGATCAGCCTGAACTTTCCAAACAAAGACGTGCCGTTATCCTTGGACTCATGCATGAACAGGGACTAATTACACGAAAGCAGATGCTTGAAGCTCGTAGCGTAGATTACACGCCGCCTGAAACCGTATTGAACACAACAACTTCATCGGGCTTGAGCGAGCCCGCATATGTGTCTGCCGTGGACGCTGTGATTCAGGAGGCTTCTCGACTCACAGGCAAAAGTGAAGCAGAAATTCAATCGGCAGGTTGGATTATTCAAACCGGGCTGGACCAACAGGCGCAACGGGCGATGGAAGAAACATTTGCAGACACGACCCGATTCCCCGATGATCGCCAAGACGAGCAGGTCCAGGCAAGTATGGTGATTATCGACCAGCATAACGGTGAAGTAAAAGCGATGATGGGTGGACGTAATCCCTTGAAAGGGGGCATCAACCGGGCGATTATGGATGCCAGGCAGCCAGGCTCTTCTTTCAAACCGATTATTGCTTACGGCCCTGCATTGGAGTTGGGGAAGTTCAAGCCAGAGAGCATACTGCCGGACAAACGCTTGAGTTATGGCAACTATCAGCCCAGCAATCTGGGTGGGCGTTACAGCGGTTCAATATCGATGTCCCAGGCCCTGCAAAAGTCCATCAATGCCCCAGCCGTATGGCTGCTTCATGAAACCGGACTGAAATACGCACATCAATTTGCGGCACGACTCGGTGTTGAACTGGGGCAAGAAGATCTGAACCTCTCGATTGCCTTGGGCGGAGTGCATCAGGGGGTGTCTCCAATGAAGATGGCGCAGGCCTATACCGTGTTTGCGAATAATGGCAAGTTGAACACAGCCCATCTGATACGCAAGATTACAGATTCCCGTGGACGAACAATCTATGCTCATAAGTCGGAAAATAAGCAGGTAATCTCGTCTAGCACGGCGAATGCCATGACCAGAATGCTGCAAAATGTAGTTAGTCAGGGAACAGGGAGTCGGGCACAGTTAGGTCAGCACAAGGTAGCAGGTAAAACGGGAACGACTCAGGTTGCATTACCAGGTGTGGGAAGGGAGGCCAATCGGGATCTGTGGTTTGTTGGCTACACGAGTAACTGGACTGCGGCGGTCTGGATGGGGTTTGATCATACGGATGCAGAACATTATATGAGGTCAGGAAGTGGTGCTGCAGCGGATTTGTTCGCAACGGTAATGAAACGCGCAATGCAATAGACATCAAGTGAGGGCGAGCATAGGCCACATGCTCTGTTCGTCCTCTAAAATATACAGAATCCAGATTGTAATATATAATATGTTCTCTTATCTAACGTAACGCGTAAACAGGAGGATGACATGGACCATAACTACAATAACTCGGATAAAGATGCGGATATGAACTCGCTGCAACCCAAAACCGGTATCAGACCGGAACGGCCGGGTATCTCCGGATTAGGTGGATGGCTTATTTTAATCCAGATCAGTCTTTGGCTTGCCCTGGTGTTTCTTATCTCGGATGTATCGCAGGTGAATGTCATCATGGACCCTGCCCGATGGGAAGTCGGCCGTGGTGTTGACCCGCAGATCTACACGGAGACGATTCGTCCCCTCCTATGGTTTGGTTTCATTAGCAGCACCATTCTATTGATGATCGTAATCGTGAATCTCATTCTTTTATATAGGCGGAAGAAACAGTTTCCACGCATGATGATGGTGATGTATCTGATGAATGTAATCATAAGCATCGTGACCTGGATTCTGATTGCGCGAAATGAAATCCCAAGAGAACAGCATGTGCTTGATGCAACTCCTGCTTTTCAGCTGATCGTACGATCTATTCTGACGTGCTGTATCTTCATCCCGTATTTCCTGAAGTCGGTGCGTGTGAAGAATACGTTTGTGAAGTAAAAAGGATGAATTGGAATAGTATACGGCAGGCCCGTTAGCATACAAGAGATCATCCTGTATACTAACGGGCCTTATGTGTGTTGAAACTATGAAAAGAATAATCATTTTGATGATGATTTTGTCCGCAGTGAGGCGGGAATTCGGCGTATCATCTGGTTCAACACCTCGGATAACACCAGGCCTACGGCAATAGCACCGGATAACATGAGTGCTTTGGCGGCCATCTCCATGGCGGCACTATAGTCATTTTGCACAAAACTCCGCATCGCATTATACGCCAGCCCACCAGGAACCAGAGGAATGATGCCTGCAACGCTAAAGATGATAACGGGTGCACGAAACATGCGAGAGAATACCTGACTGATGACCCCGACGGCTATGGTCGCTGCAAGGGTAGCAGGCACCGCATCCGCTGCATATTCAAGCACGATATAGATCATCCAGCCGATCATGCCGACAAATCCGCCGTGGAGCAGCATGCGCCGTGGTGCGTTGAAGATGATCCCAAACGCGGCTGATGCGACAAAACTGGTTAAGGCTTGTTCAATAAAATGGAGCATATCCTGCATTCCTCCGTCTTACATAAAAAGTGAAAATACAACTGCAATGCCGGTACCTATGGCAAAGGCGGTCAGAAATGCCTCGGCTCCCTTGGATAGTCCGGAGACGAGATGTCCGGCCATCAGGTCACGTACAGCATTGGTAATCAGCAGCCCCGGAACCAGCGGCATAACCGAACCAATAATAATTTTGTCCCGTTCATGGCCCACTCCCATATAGATCAGGAGAAACGCGAGTAAGCCAATAACGAAGGATGCTGTAAGCTCGGCAAAAAATTTGACCCGTACCAGCCGGTGAAAGGCAATAACGGCTGCATAACCTATGCCCCCGCAGATCAGCGCAGGAAGAAAGTCGCTCCAGCCTCCGCCAAACATAATGGTAAAACAACCACTGGATAACGCCGCGGCCGTAAGCTGTACAGCCGTTGAGTAGGAGGAAGGCTTGCCTTCGATCTGTACCAACAGTTCATGGGCTTCCTGCGCGGATAGCTCACCATGTCCAATACGGCGGGAGACCGCATTCACCTCGGATACCTTATCCAGATCCGTCGTACGCTCGGAAATACGAATCAGCTTGGCGGGTTCGGTTGCATCAACAGAGAAGAAGATGCCTGTAGGCACTACGTAACTGTGTGAATGGGGTAAACCGAGCGCTGCGGCCATACGTTTCATCGTATCTTCCACACGGTAGGTTTCACCACCACTTTGCAGCATGATTTTGCCTGCGAGCAGACAGATTGCAATTACGCGGGATTGTTCAGTAGGGTTGTTGCCAATCATACCCGTCTCGACTTGTGATACGGGTGATGAATCATGACGTATGTATTCCAACCGGATCAAGCTCCGTTTCATAAGTGATATGGGGTGGTGCGACACCATTGTATCATATTTCACACGCCCGCAAGGAATCATACCGCACCATCGCCAAGACCATAAAAAAGCTTCGTTCCCAAGACTTGAAGATCTCAGGAGCGAAGCTTCTTGGAACAGGTTCGGATATAAACGGATTAACAGGAACAATATCCTACATCAACAGGGTAATAACCAACAATTCATACAGCACAAGCGGCAAAATCGTAGGTCCAAACAACGCGCGCGGTTCAGGATATCCATGCATCGGGGTAACCTGGAGATACAAAATCCCCCGGTCTGCACTGATGATGACACCTTCCCACACTTGACCATCGATATTCTGGACTTGTACCTTCTTGCCTATATGCTGTCGGGCTGTATGATGAAGCATATTCCGCACACTTTGCACGGATTGAAGCATCGGTTGATTGGCTTGATACACGACACGCATGGATGGCGTGGATGTGGATTCAGACATGATGCACAACCCTTCCTCAAAATAAGTTCTTACTTCAAGGTATGCATCTGCCTACAAAGGGTGATTACACAAACGCCATCTCCAGGCTCCCGCGTCCATTTTCATAGGCGACTTTGCCCAATGCTCCATTCACAAAGGTTAACTGGGGCGGCATATGACCAAGATCCACGTCATACAGTACAGGAACATCCAGATCCCCAATTGCAGCGGATAGGGCATCCGTGAAATTGAAATCCGCTGTATCGGAATAACCCGCAGGTCGGCCGAACATGAAACCTTTCACGCCTGCAAACCAGCCAGCCTGTCTCATCTGCCACAGATGACGGTAAATATCCCCTGCGCTCATCTCACAGCTCTCCAGATACCAGATGGTTCCTTCTTCTGCACAATACTGATCCAAAAACGATTGCATGGGTGCATACGGGGTGCCGATCAGACAGGTGATGGTATCCATACAGCCACCGATCAGTCGACCGGAGAACGATACAGCGGTAACTGCATCTTCCGAATGGCCGAGCTGTTTCCAGCGTGAGGGTGTATCCAGGTTAAATCCAGGTAGTTCCATTTTCCATTCCGATTGATAATGCGTGGAAGACGATTGTGTAATCTGTCCGCCGTAAGGGGTCTGTAATACATCGATCCAGCGCGCAGTTACGGGATCAAGGGCGTGTGATCTTAAATCCACATAATTGGTGCCGTGCGCTGTCGCTGTGCCGGTGAGCAGGGTGTATGCGAATAAAAAGGTGCTGATATCCGAATAACCCATGACCCATTTGGGCGGCAATGTTTTCAAAGTTTCCCAATCCAGCAGGGGCAGGATATCCATGAGAAACTCCCCGCCCCATGGAGGGATAATGGCTTGAATAGTCGGATTGCGAAGAAATTCATTCATCTCTTCGGCGCGTTGCTCTTTGGAGGCACTCACACATTTGATGTTCTGGCGGAGCGATGGGCTTTCTATCACGCCAAAACCAAGGCGCTCCATGTTGCGTTTACTCTCCTCAAGATAATGGTGCAAGGATTCGCCTACACCGCTGGAGGGTGCAGCTACACCGATGGTATTTCCCGGAGCGAGTGGCTGCGGATAACGGATGGAACGTTGATTCATATCTAAACACACCTTCCCTATGAACATCATTGCTCGTAATAATGAATGTTTCCATTATATAGAATATTTGCGATAATCACAGCCTATGGGTAGAAAATTAAGGATTAACAGGAATGTCCAATGAGAAGGGAGACTTTACTTTCATCGGATAGGTGGAGATGTTCATCTTCACTTCCCCTTTTAAATTGGCTCCATTTTGGATAGTAGAAGAAACAATCGTATGACTGTCATCCGTCCCATCCCCACTACTCCAACTGGAGCCAGGAACTTCATATGATTTCCCTGCACTATCTGTAACTTCCCTGAAAGTGAGAACGAATCCACCTTCCATCCTGCCAGCAACGGAAAAATCAATAATTAGATCTTTGCCTTCGACCTTGCTGCCTACCATCTTCAATCCAGGTGGTCCACCTGTGATCCGGTGTGAATTCAGATTAAGGGTGAAATCCAACTCATCTTTATCCAAACCGGAGAAGCCAGATCCCTGTAACGTCAACTTTTTTGGTATGGAGAAGTACATGCTTTCGAAGTAAATGGAACGTTCATCCTCACCGGTTGAGGTATCCGTTCTCCACGCGCGCCCTTGCTCATCAACCAGTTGAAGATCGCTGAGGCCAAATACCTTCTTGGTATTTTTAGGATCAAAATTCACATCAAGCACAAGACGTGTTGGATACAGAGTAGCTTGTTTCACATCAATACGCTGTCCATCCACTGTTAACGTCTGATTCACAGGAATGACTTTTTTCATGCCTTTGGTAAGATTCTTGTCTACCGGGAACGTTATTTTCCACTTTTCTGCACGCGTTGTATCTCTGGACTTAAACACGACGCTTAGCTTCTCAGGAGGAGAGGCTTCATCTGTGAAAATGACGTCAATCATATTCTCATTCACATTCTCGTCTGGAGAAGGTGTTGGATAAGAGTGAGTAAACGCAACAGGCAGATCTTTCCCGTTCTCATCGAGCAGATCGATATCATAGTTGAATTTCTGGGGTTCTTTCATGCCTTTCATCGTGTAAAAAATGACCATACGTGACTCGTCTGTGATAATGCCTTCAACGGTCAAGGAAGTACCATCATGCTCGTCGGTGACACCGACCTTCTGCAAGAGAGACTGATCGATCGCCATCATTAATCCTTTGTCCTGGCGAATCATGCTCACAATGCCTTCCATGCCAGGCAATTGCTCCACAAAGGATGCAAAAGCGGGAGAGACACGGATACATCCCGTAAACAGCAGGATGAGGGCAGCAGCCGAGATGGAGCTCATATACCAGCGCAGCCGGGACTTTCGCTTACGGGCAGCTTGGCGAATTCCCGCTTGCACAGCCTGGGAGGCAGCATCCGGTACTGGCATGGTTTCGTATTCCGTCTTACGAGCATTCAGACGTTCTTCCAATGCGTCGAATGATTTTTGTTCATCCGTCATGAAGATGCATCTCCTTTCATTTCAAGTTGATCCCGGAGCTGTCCGAGTGCCCGATGTAATCGGGATTTGACGGTTCCGGTCGGGATTTCCAGAATATCAGCAACTTCGGTTAGGGAGAAACCTTCAAAATAACTCAGGATAATAATCTGTTTACAATCCCGATCAAGGTTGGATACGGCGGCAGCAAGATCAGGGTCGGCAGGACGATCCCAGCTGCTGGGTTCATGAATCGCCGTATCGGGGCTGAAACGGCTTTTGCGTTTGCGTTCGTCTGCGCAGTAGTTGAGCAGAATGCGGATGAGCCAAGTGCCAAAGTAGGATGGCTCTTTTAATTTTTTGAGTTTACGAAATGCCCGGAAGGTTGATTCCTGAATGGCCTCCAGTGCATCACCTTGGTTGTGCAGGTAGGCATAGGCGATGCGGTACAGTCGACTATGATGCAATTCCATTAAGGCTGCAAAAGCCTCGGCATCCCCTTTTTGTGCGGCGATAGTGAGCTGAGTAGGGGTCACATGGCTCCTCCTTTCATGGTTGTGTTGAGTATTAGACCGTGTAAGGTGTCAAACGGTTCTTGTTTTCTGAAAAAAATATGATGTATTGTGATTTCTATAGAAGTTGAACTACATATGTATACGAGAACGTAGAGGACAACACAAATAACCGTCAGACCTTCTCTTTGTACTCCAAAAAGAGTCCTGACGGTTATTCATGTTATTGTCCAAGCTAGCTAAACATTATTGCTGCTGAGCTGCAACGGCTGCTCGCAGACATGAAGCTGTAGACGTATTACCGCGTTCAAGTGCAATGTCCAATGGGGTCTGACCCGCTGAGTTCAGCGCATGTGGATCTGCACCATACTGGATTAACATCTCGATAAGTTCGATCTGATCCGTATGAAATGCTGCCGAGTGCAGTGCATATTGTCCATCACTGTCCAAAATGCTCGTGGATGCCCCATGTTGAAGCAAAAGGCCGATTACTTCGGAAGAACGTTCCCCCGCAAGAGCAGCATGCAGTGCAGTATTGGACGGAATAAAGGAAATTTTGGAATGAGACAGGGCGTTAACATTGGCTCCATGCTCCAGAAGAACACGAACTGCTCCTGCTTGTCCATAATGAGAGGCATACCCCAGCGGAGTTAACCCATCCTGATTCTCCGTATTGGTGAGTTCCGGCTGAGAAGCGAGAATTCCAGCAATGGATACCGCATCTCCAGCCTGTGCAGCCTGAAATAGTTGATTCATCTGTTCTGCATGATCCATAAGGATTACCTCCATCTGATGAGATAATTTAATTACAGGGATTCATTATATAGCTTCTTCACAGCTTCCAGCCCAGGTACGGCAAAACAAGCGAGTGGAGAAGGCAGATCATGGAGCGGGAACCAGCCGATCTCACCGATGGCTCCGCCTTCTTCCAGATTACGAGCATGGCCGCCAATCACCTTGGTGGAATAGAGCACGGATATCCAATGTTCCTGCTGTTGTGGCTGGATTGTCTCCGCCGTGCAGAGCAGGCTGTCGATGGCGATATCCAGGTTCACTTCTTCCTTGATTTCACGGATGACGGCTGTCTCCAGGGACTCATAGGGATCTACTTTCCCGCCAGGAATACTCCAGGTGTGCTGTTCAGGCTGGCGGTTCCGCCAGGCGAGAAGCACTTCGCCCCGATCATTCAGGATGACCGCGCCTACGCCAATGCGAGGTGAAAAATCAGCAGCTCCCCTATTTCCGGATTCGGCAGCAGGGGCAGAACGATTAGATCCGAACGACAATGGAAGCCCAGACTGTGCCGACCATTCTTCCGCAAGGATACTCATCGAGATCAGGTCATAATGCATGCCATCCCGCAGAACTGCAGAACGCTGACGCCCCTCTTCCCGAAATCCGGCTTTTAGGTATGCGCGTCTCGCGGCTTCATTGTATTCGATGACTTCCAGCGCAATCCGGTTGAGGTTCAATTCATGGAAGCCATATCGGAGAATCAGAGCGAGGGCATCGCTGCCATATCCTTTACCCCGATCATTTTCTTCACCGATGCCAATGGCCAGACGGGCGGAGCGATTGTTCCATTCAATCCGGTAGAGGGCGGTGAAGCCAATGAATCGATTTCCCTCCAGTGTACGTAATGCAAATTCAAAGCCGTTGTCTCGACGGACAGAGGAGGAGCCTGTCTCATCCGGCGTTAATGGAACAGCAATATCGGTATCCATGTTGCGCAAATATTCGTAATCGTCCGTGAAGCGGGAGAGACGCATGCAATCTTCCGGGCATGGGGCTGCGAGTCTGACTTTGGAACCTTGAAAAGCATTTAAATGACGTGGAGCCATGTTGCACCTCTTTTGTTCGATATGAAATCTTTCATTTCATTCCATTATACTACGAACAGGAGCGGATACCGAAAAATGGCACTAAACCGTCTACATTCATTGAAAAACAACAAAAAAAAGCAGCCATTTCGGGCTGCTTGTACATTCATTATTTCAGATCATTCAATAAATTCTTCATTTTTTTGTAATGTCCACTGACCCGGTCAACCATGTAGTTATACATGAGTTGGTTCTCTGAAAGGTCCGCCATTTCCTTGTCAATGTCAACGTTATTGTTGTTATTGTTCATCGTGGTTTCGTTGTTCTCGACAATTCGGTACTGTACGATGGAAGAATGGGGATCACTGACAGGGAAGTGTTTTTCATGAGTCCGCTTCATGGCGAGCTGATCTGTTTTGCCATTCTCAACGATCCGTCTCAGCTCTTCCTGAAACTCTACCGTTTTCTTTTTGTAGTTAGGCGTGTCTGCATTGGCTATGTTGTTGGTAATGGCATTGTGCTGTGCAGTAAGCGCTTGTAACAGTGATTCGTTACGTCTTGTGGTATTCGTTTCGATCACAGGCTCAGTCTCCTTCACTGCATATTAATACAGTTACTCCTATAATAAAAAATAAAGTTGCACACTGTCAACATAACATAGAAAAAGACAAGCACATGCCGGAGGCTCTTGAAGAGAACCTTACCTTCATGAAATCTTGTCTTAGACCTTGGCTGGCTTTCTGGATCAGCCTTCGAGCAGACTTTTAAGTGGGACGATTCATATTTTTGCCGTAATAGATCTCGTCCATCTCCAGCTTCAGCCACTCCGTAATCTCCTGTTGTTCCTTTTTGCTGAGCTTATCCTTGGTGTACCCAAACAGATAATTATCGAGGTCGAATTCCTTCAGCTTACATTTGGTGTGGAAAATATTCTCCTGATAGACGTTCACGTCAATCATGTCAAAGCTGTTCTTGATCTCGTCGGGAATATAATTCTGAATCGAGCCAATCTCATGGTCAATGAACAGCTTGCGTCCACTGGTGTCCCGCGTGAAGCCACGTACCCGGTAATCCATCGTCATAATGTCTGTATCAAACGAGTGGATCAGATAATTAAGCGCCTTGAGCGGTGAAATCTCACCGCAGGTGGAGACGTCGATGTCCGCACGAAAGGTACTGATGCCTTCACTAGGGTGAAACTCTGGGTAGGTGTGCACCGTGATATGACTTTTGTCCAGTTGCATAACGACGTTATCGGGCAGAGGGCCGGGAGATTCATCGAGTGATTCTTCGGGGATCTCCACAATAGGACCTTCCGAGACAAGGATCGTCACACTGGCACCTTGAGGCACATAATCCTGCTTAGCAACATTTAACACGTGGGCCCCGATGATGTCGGAGACGTTGTTCAGAATCTTGCTTAGCCGGTCGGCGTTATATTGTTCATCAATATATTCAATGTAAGCTTCGCGTTCGTCTTTGGTTTTCGTATAACAGATATCGTACATATTGAAGCTCAGCGACTTGGTCAGGTTGTTAAATCCATGCAGTTGAATGCGCTGCTCTGGCGTAATTGTCATGGTTGCAGTTCCCCTTATCCCATACGACATATCATCGCAGTTATAATACTACTTATACCCAACCTGACTCCAAAAAAAACATATGTACGTCATACGGAATGTTAATCTCCTCTGATGATGGATGTGAACGGATGGACCTTGAACGGTCTGCATTGATCCAGCATGATTCAGAAGGAAGAATCGTCGAAGTCTACAATATCGTTCATGCGCTCATCTTCAGCTACCGATTGGATATCCTCTGAAGTGACACTGATGATCGTATAGTCCTCATTCTGCTGTTTCTTCACGGCTTTTTCCTTCACAAAACGGGGACTGCCTTCCCCGGCATCTTCATCATAAACGAGCAGAAGACCGTCGCTTTTACGCAGCAACAGGTCATCCCGGGCAGTGAACTGCCACGGTCCAATATAAGGCTGATTGCTAATCGCACCGTAATAGTCCACACCCGAGAGGATGGAACGGTAATACTCCTGCTTGTCTTCTTTCCATTGTTCCTCGGGGTTCTGAAAGGCAGTAATGATCGATAGTTTCAGATGTGGATACGTCTTCTTCAGATCAATCACGACTTCGCATGCCCACAGATCCACACCGTATTGTCCCGGCGTCAGCACCCATTCCAGACCATCCTCGACAATAGGCGTTAAGCGGGATGAGATAGCCTTTTTGATAAAAGGAATACCTTCATGCTTTTGTCCGAAAATTTGCAATTCATGTGCCCGGTAACCGGTAATCAACAGATTTTTCAGTGTCCGTTCCTCCTTTCAGGCATGATCAATGGATCAGTGGAATTTTCTATATTTTCTATAGACACACACTAAAGATGCAGTTATTTCGCAGGTGGAGCATCTGCACGGAACGGATACAGGAATGGTTTCGGAATATCCGTTTCAAATGACATCAGCTCATCCGTTGTCGGATGAATAAATGAGAGTATACGTGCATGAAGTCCGAGACGGCCGAGGTCTCTTGTGCGTGCGCCATATTTTCGGTCACCGGCAATCGGATGTCCGAGATCTTCCATGTGCACACGAATTTGATTTTTGCGACCTGTCTCCAGACGTACTTCCAGCAGAGAGAAGTCGCGGTTCGACTTCAGACGTTTGTAATGCGTGATCGCATGTTGTCCATCATTCGGACGAGAGCTGGAGTACATTTTCAGTGTTTTGGTTTCCTTCAGCCAGGAAGAGATGGTGCCTTCTTCTTTGGCTACTGCACCTTCAACAAGGGCAACGTAGACACGGTCCTGCACATTTTCTTTCCAGTTGTTTTGCAGTTTCTGCTGCACCTCTTCACTTTTGGCAAACATCATTACACCCGATGTATCCCGATCCAGACGATGGACGACAAAGATCCGGTTCAGCGGATTGGTGCGGCGTACATGCTCTGTCAGTTGGCGATAAGCTGTCAGATCATCCGTCTTGTCAGCGGCAATGGACAACAGTCCGGCTTCCTTGCGGATCACGATGATATCATCGTCTTCATGCAAAATGTTAATACCCGTCAAGGATGGAGCAGCGACTGCACCTTCTTTTCGGATGTAGACAATCTGACCTGGCGTCAGCGCTTCATTAAACTTGGTTACAACCTTCTGATCCACGGACACCTGTCCACGACCCAGAATAGACTTCACCGCGTTCCGTCCCGACTTCAAATGCTGCAACAGGAAGTTCAGCAGTTCGTCCGGTTCGGTGACTTTGTACTGGCGTGGTGGTTCCTGCTTGCGATAATAGGCATTGCCCGGGCGCTTGGAAGCACTGCCATTTTTGGATTTGTTACCTCCGGCTTTCTTCGGTGCGGCTGATGATTTGGCAGCTAGTTGTTTTTTATTCTCCTCCGTATTGCGTGATGCGGAAGCACCTGATGATTTTGCAGATGAGAAGTTAGACTTGCCGGAACGTGCTGTAGATGAACCTGCGTATGATTTTCCCTTGGCCGAGGCCGATGTTTTGCCTGTTGGACGTTTGCGTTTATTCATGAATAGTAATCTCCTTCTGAACAGCCTGTACCGCTTGTGTGCATACGATCCGTTCATTTCGTTATGCAGTCCAATATACCATTAACAGTCGACAAATAAAAATAGGTTCATGAAACTGCTATACATCCAATCCGAAGAGTTGTGAGATTCATAGGATATGGTATCCCATAGCATTGGAGGTGTTACTCATGGGCGTGTTTCTCGATATGAGAACTTCGATGAACTCGGGAACTGTTGGACAGCCCGGTTTGTCGCTGTCAGAATCCCCGACAGCTTTTGGCGCGATTGGTCTGCAGACTCAAGGCGTGGTGAATCCCATTATTACGTTGAACGGAACAGTGGGGGTTACGGGAGAACTTGGAGATACCTTTGTGGTGGAGCTGGTACGGGGATTCGTATATGATCCATTCTATGTCATCTACCGTGCTGAAGGGACGATTGGACAGAACGGCGGTGCCGAATTTCATTCGTTCACAGCTCAGGACCTGTCTGCACCACCCGCACTGGAAAGTGTGTATACTTCGTTCATCTCGGGGGTGTCCACAGCAGTAAGAACCGGGCCGGAGATGTTATACGGTATTGCAGCCACTGGTTAGTTGTGAAAGGCGTAATATCAATAAGCAGAGTGCTCGTCATCGCTTATGTTGACGGCAGAGTTCGTTTCATTTCCCAGAAACCAGAAGTAGAAGGTCGTGTCGCAATATATCTCGACTAGCGCTCAGCATGAAACCCCTGGCTTAAGGAGCCGGGGGTTTTTGTCATACAAATGTCTGTACAGTCAAGGCGGATCACTCATCTGAAGGGTGGAGGTGTCCAGGGGGATCAGTTGGCACGCCCTTTCAGAATGATGTTGTTGGCTTTGCCGAAGTCAATGGCGACTTTGCCGGCGAGTGCAGCTGTACGCTCAGCCAGAACAACCGCGTTGACACCACAGGAGAAGAGAGCGACATCAAAGGTATCTTGATTCGTCTGAATCCACTCGAGTGTTTCCTGCATGTGATCATAGCTGTCGAAGGGCAGCGCAGTCACGATGTTTAAATGATACGGCTCACGTTCGAGCGTAGCACGCAAGGCTTCGGTCTCACGGGTAACGAGAAGCACACGCTTGCCTGCAAGCATCTGCCAGAAACGCGGATTTTGTGCCAGCTCCCGATTGACACAGGCATGACAAGTCCGTGAGGGAGAGATGCCAAAGTGGGCAAACACCATATCGGTCAGAGGTCGTTTGAGATAATCCGGCGCGTTAATGGTACTGTCACCGCGGGGAAGAACGCCGACGATATCCGCCCGTTGCAAGGAAGCGGCAACTTCATCCCGGAGCTGCGGGTTGGGAAGACGCAATCCCTTTTGTCCTAAATTGGCTTTCTTGGCCCAACGCTCCTGAAGGACACGTTCCGTGGTCCATACGGTTTCTTGAGACATGACGATATTCTCGCCATCGCCGACACGTACAAGAGAGAGCGGACGCTGTTCAAGAAGCGCCGTTTCAAGCTGCTCAAGCACACCTTCCAGTTCAAGATAGATCGAATCCATTCAGCGATTGCCCCCTTTGAAAATAGAACTGCTCTATTCTATGTTGCGACTGGAGCAACGATATGTACGTTCGACCCGCAGGGCTTCATCTTCAGGCGTATATGAATCTATTTATATGAAAGTCAGTACATCTGTCGGTACCGCTTCTATTAACGTTTCATACGTTATAGAGTGCTGGATTCCAAAGGAGATGTTGCTTGGAAGAGATATGAATGTGATAGATGTGGCTCATTGAGAGACGGCATAGAGAGAGACGACATCAATACTATGAAAACGGTCTGTATGCTGTAAAAGGATCATGCAGTAGCGTTCATGAGGAGGAATGTTATGTCCAGGAAAGTTGTGATTGAGATTAACTTCAACAATTACGGGATGGACCCGCAGCGATTGACGCGGGAGTGGCTGGAACGTCGAATGAGCATCTTCCGCACGTTCACATTGCATTGCCTGAAGGCACAGACGAATCAGGATTTCCTGACCGTGGTGAAGCTGTCCAAGGAATCGGGGGAGTTGATGCAGGAGATTCTGGCAGGTCAAGAGCCGCTCCCTTCCAATATCCGTTTTGGAACAAATATTGAAAGTGTGCGTGCCATTCTGGCTTTTGCTGAAGGAGCAGAGGATATCTATATTGCCCGTCTGGATTCGGATGATCTGTATCATAGAACCTTTGTTCAGCAACTCTACGATATTCAGCCACAGCCGCAGACGATGGCATTGATTAACCAGAACGGCTATCTCTGGGATAGCGTGAACAACGAAATGGCACCAGCGTTTCATCGTTCTCCGCAATTCTATGTCTACCTGTATAAAGCAGCGGAGTACGCATCCGGATACCGGGTCAAGCTTCCGGGCAGAGGTACACATGGCAATGTCATAGACTTGCCGCATGAACTGCTTGCTCCGCGCAATTATGTCAACATCGTACATTCAAACAATACTTCAGTGAAAAAAGTACCACCAAAAGACCGATTAAGCCGGGATGAGATGGCCCAGGTATTACGCGAATTCATGATCTGATCAGGGGGGATTCATCGATGATTCAAGGACAAACGATTCTGATCACCGGAGGAACAGGCTCCTGGGGTCAAAAGCTGACCGAGGTGCTGCTGGAACAGGACCCGGCTGAGATTCGCCTTCTGTCACGCAATGAATATGCCCAGATTGCAATGCAGCGTGAGTTCAACCATGACCCGCGTCTGCGATTCATCATTGGAGATATCCGGGATTATCGGGCAGTGGAAGATGCATGCAGGGGCGTGGATGTGCTTTTCCATTTGGCTGCGCTGAAGCATGTTCCGGTCTGCGAGGACCAACCGGATGAGGCGTTCAAGACCAATGTGCTCGGTACACAGAACATTATTCGGGCTGCGATCCGTATGCAGATTCCCAAAGTTATTGATGTGTCCACGGATAAGGCGGTAGATCCGATTAACGTATATGGCATGACGAAGGCTTTGGGTGAAAAAATGATGATCCGTGCCAATTGGCTGAGTGAAGGGACCCGGTTTGTCTGCATCCGCGGCGGTAATGTGCTTGGAACCAGCGGAAGTGTCGTGCCCTTGTTCCGTCGCCAGATCGATGAAGGCAAGAGCCTGACCATTACAGACAAAGGCATGACCCGCTTTTTCCTTACACGTACCGAGGCCATACATTTACTGCTTAAGGCCGCTGAGGCAGCCGTGGGCGGGGAGACGTTTGTGATGAAAATGAAAGCTTGCAAGATGACGGATCTGGCTTCCGTCATGTTGGAACAGGCAGGTCGTCCATCCTTCGATTACAAGGTGACCGGAATTCGTCCGGGCGAGAAATTGCATGAAGTGCTGATCTCGCCCTTTGAAGCACCGCGCACTCGTCAATACGATGCACAGTATTATGTGATCCTGCCGGAGCACCAGGACAAGGGACTGACGGATCAGTACAGCAGCCTGTCTCATGTGAACTTCACCGAGTATCGTTCAGACAGTGCCATGATGAACAAACCAGCGATTGCCCGTTTTTTGCGTGCAGGCGGTTATATCGATTAGGGTGTGTCTCAAAACGGCTTCAATGGAGTTTTCAGACACGCCCAGTGAAGGGAGGCGGAGCATTTGGAGTTGGAAGGAATGGAAGAGAATCATCAGCATGAGCAGCACGAAGGAAAAGAAGAATTACAGCCACCGATCCCAATACAACCTATTCATGATCGCTCCTTGAAAGCTGTTGTCATCGGTCTCGGTTATGTAGGTTTGCCCATGGCCATCGAGATGGCCCAGGCAGGATATCGGGTTCACGGGATCGATATCGATACCTCCAAGGTAGCCAAGCTGCGTGCCGGACATTCGTATGTTATCGGTATAGATGATACAGTCCTGCAGTCTCTCATGAAGGCAGGTTTGTTCACGGCCAGCACGGATTATACAGCAGTGGCACAGGCGAATGTCATTATAATCTGTGTGCCCACTCCGCTGACTGCCGAGCATCAACCGGATATCTCGTATATTGCGTCTGCGGTGGATGGCATGACTCCATATTTGCAGGAGGGCAGTCTTGTTATATTGGAAAGCACGACTTATCCGGGCACGACGGAAGAAGTCGTGAAACAACCGATAGAAGTGGCAAACGGCTGGCAAGCAGGAGAACAGTTCTACGTTTGCTATTCTCCCGAACGGGTAGATCCCGGCAGTGTGCATTATGGTGTGAAAAATACGCCAAAGATCATTGGCGGCTCTACGCCTGCCTGTCTGGAGTATGGTGAACAGTTCTACGGCTCGTTCCTCAACGAAGTTGTTCCGGTCAGTTCAACGACGGTAGCGGAGACGGCGAAGCTGTTCGAAAATACATTTCGCAGTGTCAACATTGCACTCGTCAATGAGCTGACTCCGGCCTGTGAACAGATGGGCGTGAACATCTGGGAGGTGCTGGGTGCGGCGGCCACCAAGCCGTTTGGTTACATGCCATTCTATCCCGGTCCAGGCATCGGCGGCCACTGTATCCCGATCGATCCCATCTATCTGTCCTGGGCGGCAAGCCGGCAAGGATCAGAGCTGCAATTCATCCAGCTGGCAGATGCAACCAATCGACAGATGCCAGAGAACGTAGTGAAGCGTTCAGCAGAATTGCTCGAGCAAAAGGGGATATCTCTGCGGGGCGCGCGCGTTGTGCTGGCGGGTATGGCTTATAAAAAAGACATCGATGACTTGCGCGAATCACCTGCGCTGGACGTCTTTCGGCTGCTGAGCGCAGCGGGGGCAGAAGTCGTTTTCACCGATCCGATGGTGCCTGTCTTCCGCAAGGATGATGGCACAGTGCTGCACGCTAGTCCGGCGGTGCCGGAATTGTGGGCATGGGCTGACTTGGTGATCATCACAACGGATCATACGGGATTCAATTATCAGGAGATGGCGGATCATGCGAAGCTGATCTTCGATACACGCAACGCAACGGCCGGATGCCACGGAGGAAATATTGTGGTGTTGGGCCAGCCTGTGCGGCCTGAGGTGAAGGGGGTACGCGAGCAACAGGAGAGTATAGCATCGGTAGGACAAAAAGAAACGGCAGTCGAGGATGGTGCAGCTCACCATGAAGTTGCCATCGGCCCCGACGAGGATCAGGGAGACGCCCATGGCAAATCATGATCGTGTGAGTGAACGTTACTATGGCGAGATTAACTCGGAAGATTCTCATGAAGCAACGAGAACGCGTATCCACTGGATGTGCCGTGAGGCGACAGGCAAACGCATTCTGGATGTCGGGTGCAGTCAGGGGATTACCTCAATTCTGCTGGCACGTGAAGGATTTCGTGTCACTGGCATTGATCTGGAGGAAGAGAGCATTCGGTATGCACAAGAAGAGCTTGCCAAAGAGTCCAGGCCGGTCAGGAATAATGTGGATTTTCGGATGCTGGATATTACGCAATGGAAAGTCAGAACGACTTTTGACACGGTACTACTGGGAGAAGTACTGGAGCATTTTGCTCATCCAGAGACGTTATTGATTCAGATTCATCGGCTGTTGCAAGAAGAGGGGACGCTGGTGGTAACCGTGCCATATGGATATCATCCGTTCTATGATCACAAGCAGACCTTCTATGCAGGAAATCTGGCGATGTGTCTGATGCCCTATTTCGAAGTCTTGAAACTGGAAGTTCATCATAAATATCTATGTTGCGTGGCCCGCAGACGGCGGAGTACACAGCTTCATATGTCGCCAACGTTAGATCAACTGATGGAGTGGATGGAGCTGGATCATGCACATTTTGCCGAGGTGGAACAACAGCATCTCCGCGTAATGAAACAACGCAAGAAGGCACTGGACAGTGCGGTGGAGCAGGTGAAACGTCTTCGTCGTCAGGAGAGCGGGGAAGGGCAGCAGTAAAGGTGGGGACTGAGATAGAGACAGCGGCAAGGGGAAGGGAGGAATAGGGGCTAAAGCTAAAGCCAAACCCAGACCCAGACCCAAAGACACTGATGCTGAAAATGTATTGCAAGTAACTGCAAGGTAGAGGTAGGTAGGGATACTGCAACTGTGTTACGAGTAAATGTAAAGGCAAACGTAAATTTTATGACTAGAGGAAAATTCCTGCCTGAGTAAATGTGAATAGGAGGGTGCTCTGGAGCATCATTGCGGTTCTTGTTGTGAAGGAGACTAGGGCGCTCCTGCTTAGAGCAAAGGGCTGGTCTCGAAAGTTCCCCCTACAGGCTTCCCAGAGCAATTATCAGAGCACTTAACTAGATAATTTCAATTCCTCACTGTTGTTTAGTGTGACGGAGAGCTAGAGCTATTCTACGTTCTAATTCTAACGAATCTCACACGCCTTATTTCGATGAATTAGAAGAGATGAGAAGTGTAACGAATCTGAGCGATGCTATTTCACCTAAAAGGTGCGATAAACAACGAATGGATGCCTAAATTTCGGAAATAGCGTGCGTCAGATTCGTTACATTTTCCAAGTGGCTGAAATATACCATATAGCGTTACCTCAGTTCGTTAGCCACAGTGAAAATGAAATGAATCCTTTATTGAACTTTGAGATTTGGGAGAATGAGCGGGGAAAACAGTCGCTTGTAATGATAGCGCTGATAATCTTGGATTACGAGTTACTTGCAAGTTTGAAGAGGGAATTGGGGTGGCTTAGTACCCTTACCTAGCCATTGAAAAACAAAACAGTTATGACATTTCGCAATACGCGTACGACAGGAAGGGGCTCAAAATGTGATAACCATCAGTCTGTGCATGATTGTGAAGAACGAGGAACGCATGCTAGCGCGCTGTCTCGACTCGGTTGCTGGCATCGCTGACGAGATCGTCATTGTGGATACCGGTTCATCAGATCGCACGATGGACATTGCTGCGCAGTACACCAACCAGGTCTACACGTATGAATGGAAGGAAGACTTTGCAGCAGCGCGGAATGAGTCATTCGCCAAGGCCACGCAGGAGTATATCCTGTGGCTGGATGCGGACGATGTGCTGCTGCCCGCGGAACGGGCGAAGCTGGAGGTGTTGAAGCAGCAGCTTCCGTCTGAGGGGGAAGCGGCGGCTGTGATCTTGAACTACACGCTGGCCGAGGGGCCGGAGGGGAGTCCGCTTGTGACGGACCGACGACTTCGCCTGGTTAAGCGGGATGCCGGGTGCCGCTGGCATGGCCGGCTGCACGAGCAGCTTAGCTTCCCGCGGGGCGAGGTCATTACGGCAGACATTGCCGTCACGCATCGCCGCGAAGCGGGACATCATTCGGCGCGAAACGTGCGCATTCTGCGCAAATGGATCGCCGAAGAGGGCGTAGCCCAAGGTCGCCTGCTGTTCTATTATGCAGGCGAATGTTATGACCGCCAGCAGTATGCGGCGGCGGCACGCGGGTACGCGAAGCTGCTGGAGCAGCCAAGCGGGTACCGCGAGGATCGCCTGATTGCATGCGCGAGGCTGGCGGAATGTTATGAACGACTGGGCGAGACAAGCCGCAAGCTGGGGGCATTGCTGCAATCGTTCCAGTATGATCTGCCACATGCCGATTTCTGTTGCGCCATTGCTGCCTGTTTCCATGAACGGCATGAACCCGTCTCGGCGATCTACTGGTATATGCAGGCGGTCGATGTGAGCAGCCGCGATCCAGGTCTTCGCCCGGTGCCTGTCGCCTGTCGCACCTGGTTGCCGCATGCCCGGCTCTCCCTTTGTTATGCCCATCTGGGCAACTGGGAGCAGGCATTGATGCATAACACCAAAGCCCGTGAGTATTTGCCCAACGATCCAGGGCTGCTTGCCAATCGGCAGAAACTCGAAGTAGTGGTGCGCAAAGAGATGAAGGAACGGGAAGAACGTGGTGCAGAGTCACCTCGTAAGTAAGGAGACGAACTGGGGCAGATGAGGACTGAAGCGTTTGAAGCGGGGAAAAGGAAATAAGGCAAATAGATTGAAGCATAAGTGAAAGAGCAGAAGCAGAATGATAGATAAATTATAATGCTGCCATATGTTTTAAGTCCGATAGATACGAATTGTTAATGAACAAAAGAAGCCCCGCTTAACCGAAAGAGTCGGTGAGTGGGGCTTCTTACGCTTCGCGTACCCCAAAAGTATCTCCAATCATGATGTAATGTAAGTAAGCATTTTTTGGGGGGTTCACAAGCCTTCCACAGCGTAGAACTTCTGGTGTGCGATGCAGTGAAGATTACGCATCAAGATGAGAGTTGAGTATTCAGGGCCGTCATATTAGCTGCTAGTACGTTGTTTTACTTTTCCGGTGCCAGGCAGCGCACATACTGGTCTTTCATCCGTAAGCTTTTGCACGCCCAGCCCCGTCCATCATATATTTCATCATCGATATTGAGGGTAATGTTCTCATCCGTGTATTCATTCCAGTTTTCAATCCGGAGTGTGTTTTCACTTTCCCATTCAAGATGGTTATTCCCATGGTGCTCGGCACGATAGATCGTTTTTACCGTGGAGTCCTCTGGGGCATCCGTTTTCTTCACATCGACCCAGATCGTAACGCCGCCTGCCGCACCACCGTAAGGTACGCCGTAAATCTCGGCAGTATATTCACCGTTTCGCGAAGGCATGGAATAACTCAGATCTCCCAGCTCGGAACGGTCAAATGTGGAGAAGTATGGACGGAGCCAGAAGTACAGGAATACGGAAGCAAAAAGCACAAGGATCAATAGTGTAAATGTAGTGAGAATTGGGTGTCGACGTATCCATGACTTTGATGGTGATTTGTTTGAAGGATTAATTCCATGAGGATGTTGTTGTTTCATAATAAATTACTCTCCTTTGAAGGTGTTGGTTAGGAACAATAAGGAAATCGATATGTAGATGTAGATATGCCAAGGTTCTCTCTTTAAGCTATTTGTTAATTGATGGTAACACATTATGTTATTGATTAAAGCAGGTTCGAGCATTTTACAGTAAAACGCGGTTGCTCATTCGGGGCTGGGCCGTTAAACTAAAGGGAGCGGCGTTTGCTTGACGGACAAGTCATGAGAACGCCATTTTGTTGTCAAGGATGCGGTATATGAGCCGCTTTCGGATGTCAGAATCGGATCGGACCAAGCTGGTGGAAGAACACCGGTGATAAGTAAGGAGTCTTTACATGAGTGTGCAAACACCTACTATTGAAGAAGCGCAGGGTCTCCTGCAAAAATATTATGGCTACCCCGACTTCCGTGAGGGACAGAAAAAGATTGTAGCCAGCCTGCTCGAACGTGAAGATACGCTCGGCATTATGCCAACCGGGGGCGGTAAGTCGATCTGTTATCAGATCCCCGCTCTGTTATATTCGGGTCTGACACTAGTTGTCTCCCCGTTGATCTCATTAATGAAGGACCAGGTCGATGCGTTGACGACCGCCGGAATTGCTGCCGCGTATATTAATAGTACACTTAGCGGCAAAGAAGTGAATGATCGCATCCGCGCGGCGCAGCGCGGTGAGCTGAAGTTGCTCTATGTCGCGCCTGAGCGACTGGAGCTGGATTGGTTCCGCGAGGAGATGGGCTATTTGCCTATCTCGTGCGTTGCTGTGGATGAGGCCCACTGTGTGTCTCAGTGGGGACATGATTTTCGGACAAGCTACCTGGCGGTAGCGCCGTTTGTGGACAGTTTGCCGGAGCGGCCGGTGGTTGCGGCCTTCACGGCAACAGCGACGCCCGAGGTCATGGGCGATATTCTGCGGCTGCTGCGTTTGCAGGACCCGCAGACGTATGTGACCGGACTTGGGCGGGATAATCTGGCGTTTAGCGTGCTTCGCGGCGAGAGCAAGAAGGACTTTGTCCTGAATTATGCGCGCGAGCATGCCAGCGAGCCTGGAATTGTATATGCCGCCACCCGTAAGGACGTGGATGATCTGCATCAGCGTTTGTTGCAGGCGGGATTGCCAGCTGGACGCTACCATGCCGGCATGACGGACGATGAACGGGCCCAGAGCCAGGAAGCTTTTTTGTACGATGATATCCGAGTGATGGTGGCAACGAATGCGTTCGGGATGGGGATTGATAAATCGAACGTGCGTTACGTAATTCATAACAGCATGCCGAAGAACATGGAGGCATATGTACAGGAAGCCGGACGTGCAGGCCGGGACGGAGAGCCCAGTCAGTGTATTCTGCTATTTGGGGCACAGGACATTATCACCCAGAAGTTCCTGATTGAGCAGAATCCGATGGAGGGCGACCGCAAACAGAACGATTACCGGAAGCTGCAACAGATGGTGGATTACTGTTACACGACGCGTTGTCTGCGCAGTGCGCAGCTGGATTATTTCGGTGAGGTGCATGACGATACACCTTGCGGCATTTGCAGTTCCTGTACGGACGACCGCGAGCTGGTAGATATGACGATTGATGCACAGAAAATATTCAGCTGCATTCACCGCATGCGTGAACGGTATGGTGTATCGCTGGTCGCTTCGGTGCTCAAAGGCTCCCGTGCCAAAAAGGTGCTCGATTACGGCTTCGATTCCCTGCCAACCTACGGTGTGATGGGAAATCGCACAGAGCGCGAGATATCGGAGATCATCAACGTGATGGTATCGGAAGGATATCTGATGCTGTCCGAGGGGCAGTATCCGGTCGTTCGTTTGCAACCACTTGCGGTGGAAGTGCTGAAGGGTCAACGTGAGGTGATGCAGCGTGTCGTGCGCAAGACAGCGGCGGCGGCTTCGGGTACAAACTATGGTGGACGTCGTGGACGCGATGCGATGCCATCTGCGGTTAACGAGACGGTATTTGAACAACTTCGTCTGATCCGTCGTGATCTGGCGGCGAAAGAGCATGTGCCGTCGTACATTATCTTCAATGACGCGACCCTGCGCGAGATGAGTGTGGTATGTCCACAGACGGAACGTGACATGCTGGATATCAAAGGGGTCGGTGAAGTCAAGTATCGCAAGTACGGACTTCCGTTCCTGGAGTTTTTCCAGAAGCAATCGGGCGAAGAAGTGGATACGGATGATGATGCATTTTACGAGTTTGAGTAGTATGCAAAGGTATAATCAGATATGAGCAAGTTGGGATGAAGTGTGAATTGTGGTTATATTCGCGCTTTCAGGTCTTTGAGGCTCAGGTGCGTAAAGCATAAATGATTGTAGAGGTGCTATATGTCTATCCAGAGGATATCTTCAAACCTGTCGAAAGCCGGAGCGCAATTAAGTTTGAAATGAACTTGGACTATAGTGTGTCTCTGTATTGTGGACAAATTAAGGTGAATTGTCTTTCAAAGGGTGGACATTGGCGTTAGGAATGTCTGAAAGTAGCATGTACAATATGTGGTTTTATTTATTTGGTTGCGCACTGTATGTTGTGTTTTTGGTTTGGCGGGGTGTATATGCTTTTTGAAAAGAGTGTCCACTCTTTGAAAGACAAAAGTAGAAAATGTCCATGAGACATGGAATGGCTAGTTCAAAGAGGTTTGCATGAACAGCATCCGGGGCAGGATGGCTGTGCAGCTTTACTTTTACCAAAAAATATGGTCTGGGTGTCCAGGCAAAGGTTGTGAACCATGAAGGTTATTCTTTCTACATTAAATGCAAAGTACATCCATACCTCCTTGGCCTTGCGTTGTCTGAAGGCGTACAGTGAGAAGGATTTTGATATTGACCTGGCGGAGTATACGATCAAAGATCCAGTCATGAACATTGTGTCCGATCTGTACCAGCGCGGCGCGGACGTGATTGGGTTCTCGTGTTACATCTGGAATATCGAAGAGACGATAAAGGTCATTGATAATCTAAAAAAGGTTATGCCTGACGTGAAAATTTTGCTGGGCGGGCCGGAAGTGTCCTACGACACGGAATATTGGATGAACCGAATTCCCAATGTCGATTTCATCGTGATGGGTGAAGGGGAAGAGACGCTGCATCAGCTGTTGATGGAGCTGGAAGGAAGCAAGAAGTTCCACTTTGTCTATGGACTGGCGTATCGCAAAGGGGAAGAGGTTATTCTCATGCCAGGACGCCCGAAAGCGGATCTGAACGATCTGCCGTCACCGCACCGATTTGAAGAGGATATTCCCGACCTCGGGAAACGTGTGGTTTATTTTGAGACCAGCCGGGGCTGTCCGTTCAGTTGTCAGTTCTGTCTGTCCAGTATTGAGGTCGGCGTGCGGTATTACGATATTGAGCGGACCAAGTCGGATATTCTGTACCTGATTGAGAAGGGTGCGAAGCTGATCAAGTTTGTGGATCGGACGTTTAACATCAAGCGGGATTATGCACTCGAAATGTTCAAATTCCTGATTGAGAATCATCAGGGGACGGTGTTCCAGTTTGAAATTACGGCGGACATTATGCGTCCCGAGGTACTGGATTATCTGGCAGAGAATGCGCCGCCGGGCACATTCCGCTTCGAAATCGGGGTTCAATCCACGAATGATCCGACGAATGAACTGGTGAAACGTCGCCAGAACTTTACCAAGCTGAGCCGGACCGTCAACAAAGTCAAAGCCAGTGGAAAAATCGACCAGCATCTGGATCTCATCGCCGGACTGCCGGAGGAAGATTACAATACGTTCCGCAAGACGTTTAACGATGTATTTGCCCTGGGGCCGGAAGAACTGCAACTTGGATTCTTAAAAATGCTGCGTGGTACGGGCCTGCGTCTGGATGCGGAGAAGTATAACTATACGTATATGGATCACGCGCCGTATGAGATTTTGGGTAGTGATGTGTTGCCGTTTAGCGACATCGTACGCCTGAAGCGGCTGGAGGATGTATTGGAGAAATACTGGAACGCACATCGGATGGACCATACGCTGAAGTATCTGATGGAGCAGGAGTTCAACTCGCCGTTTGATTTCTTCCAGGCGTTCGGGGATTACTGGGAAGGTCAGGGTTGGCAGAAGATCGGGCACCAACTGGAAGATCTGTTTACTCGTCTGCACAGCTTCCTGGAGTCGCGAAACACGCCGCATATGGAAGTCGTGCTTGGCCTGATGAAGCTGGACTATTTCCTTGGCCACAAATATAAACCACGCAAAATCTGGTGGGAAGATCCGCTCCAGAAAGACCAGTGGGCGGGTTATATGAAAACGTTGGCTGAACGTCCGGAAGACGTTCGTCTGCCACGTGTTGCCGGTGCCGCTGGCACGGCATGGCTGGAAAGCAGCGGCACGGGTGCGAGTGCCGCTGTGGGAAGTTCGGCCGCTGCCGGAGAAGACTTTGCCGCAGATGCGGCGGGTGTGATCGGCAGCGAAGCCGGGGGTGCAGCGTCGCTCCCTGCGGGCGACGCAACAGAGTCCGCCGCGGATGGAGCGGCGGACGGGGAAGACGGCAACGCTTCGCGTACGTTGCCGATGACCTCGGCCATGACCGCACAGACGGTCATGGGTGCCCGTGCTTTCGCCGACCTTGGTCTCGGCGAAAAGGAACTGCAGAAGCACACCGTACTGGATGTGCTTCCGTTCCGGCTTGAGCGTGTGCTAGCTGGCGCCAGCCCGCTTGCCGCGAAAGGCCGGACGCTGCTGGTCGTTGTGTACCAGCAGCACGAAGGGCAGCAGGCGCAGTATTACATGCTGCCGCTGGGAGAAGAAGCCGCTGCCATGTAGGTGCAGCGACCTTCCACAAGCTGCATGGCCAATTGGCATCATGCAGAAGGGAGAGGTGCCACGGCTTCGCGGTCGTGGCACTTTATTGGCAGACATCACGGCTATGCGCGGGTGATGCCTGCATTGATGAGCACCGCGTCAATGAACGTGGTGCATCCTAATAAAGTGCTTGCACCCATCGGGCGCAGCACCTCACCCTTACGCGGCTTGCCGTTGCATAAGCCGCGCTCTTGCTTTACTTTTACAGCATGATATGTTTCCAAAAGCATCGGAAGGTCATCTGATTCCCAAACGGGATGAAGAATGATCTTCTTTTTTTGTTTGCCAGTTACATAGAATCACATGTCGAATTCAGTCAAAGGAGTGTTTCGTATGAATGATAAGACCAGAACCGAAGAGACAACCACTGTATCTAAAGGTTCAGCTGACTCACTACATGTCCATATTCCCTATAACGCTGTACATATTCAACACATTCATCAGATATAGGGTAGACGAATTTAGAAATCCATTCGGCGAAGCTAAACCTAGAATTCCACGATAACCTTCAGCATTGACGCCTGTACAATCATCAAGCCTCTAGGATGCACTCGACCTTCTTCAAGGAACACCACAATCCCATCCACTAACTTTGCGAATTACTTCTTGTGTAATATACTTAGTATATTAATATTATGATGTCAGGGTGGTTTTGTGGAATTGCATTTATACGAGCAGATATATAGCTATATTGTACAAGAGATTAAAGAAGGTCGCTTAAACGAAGGTGACCGGGTCTCTTCTGAAAAAGAGCTGGCTGAACAATTTGGCGTCAGTCGTATTACATCTAAAAAGGCTTTGGAGAAATTAGCAGATTCTGGGGTTATTAAACGAATACAAGGAAAAGGTTCATATGTGGCCGATGGTATCATTGGAGGACAAGAACCGAAGCATTATTCAGAGGTAAGAACAACTTTGGTTCCTGAGGACGATAAGCGGGTGATCGGGTTTATTATACCGAATTTTTCTGACGAGTTTGGCCTGGAACTTCTTAGATCGATGGAAAAGCGGAGTGCTGAGCATAATTATCAACTCGTTATCAAGCGAACTTGCGGAGATCGGGATGAGGAAAAACGTGCGATCGACTTATTTATTGGTTTAGGCATCAAAGGATTAATCGTGACCCCCATTCATGGTCAACACTATAATTCTGAACTGCTCCGACTTGTATTAGATCGGTTTCCAATTGTTTTGGCCGATAGATATCTAAAAGGAATTCCGGTTTGTTCGGTATATACAGACAATAAGAAAGCAGCCATGGATCTTACGCGTCATCTGATTAGCAAAGGTCATAAAAAAATTGCCTTTTTATCTCCGCCGGAAGAGAACACTTCAACATTGGAGGAAAGGCTGCTCGGATATACGTTTGCCTTCACCCAGGAAGGAATGAATTTGAACAAAGATTATGTATTGACGAACTTGAAGGGCACCCTTCCCAAGAACATAAATGGAACAGCGATTGAAAATGATAAAGAAACAGTAAAGCATTTTTTGAAAAAACACCCTGATGTAAAGGCATTTGTCGCATCGGAATTTCTAATAGCTACCATGCTGGCTCAAGTCATCCACTCGATGGGGAAATCTCTGGAGGAATTCGAGATCGTTTGTTTCGACTCCCTGAACGATCACTTGGGTCAACCCATCTTCACTCATATTAAGCAGGATGAGAAGCAGATGGGTGAATTGGCAGTGGACATGTTAATCTCTCAACTGCATGGAACAGCAGTTCCCGAGCTGAACATTATTAACCATCGTATGGTTGTGAAAAATAACGGATAGGGTTTATTCAAGTGCATTTAAACCAAAGCAAGGATATTGTTCAAAGTGTCGAGAAGTCCCGATGGGCTTTTCGGCACTTTTTTTGATATCAGACATATCAAACTTCCAAGCAGGGACCTTCCTGACCTGATATCGCAAGAAAAACCTCGTTTTGACGCAGTCTGTCTTCTATGAAGTATGTGGATAGGCGTTTTTCTTATGGTTAAGCATGTCTCACATTAGGGAATTGGTTAGGGGACCGGAGGTTAACCAACCTTGAAACGTCGCTCTCTACATCTAAATTATAGCCATACATCATGAATAGTGATGTCGTAATATTGCAATTGACATGTTTTATAATGTCATATTAATATACTTAGTATAACTAGTGGGCTCCTATAACAAATTCACGGTGTTCATCATTTTCTGATTTTATAGTTCATATCACCAGAGTTGTTAGCGCTTACATAAGTTGTGGATGATCAGAAAATGAAGTGGATTCTATAGGAATTCAAGTTAAACGAATTCATTTAACTTAAGGGGGACTTTGAATGAGGAGATCCAAAAGATTCGCATTTCCAATTCTTGTTTGCTTTCTGGTTATGTTACTGCTTGTAACGGCTTGTTCAACGAAGGGAGGCTCTGGTGATCAGGCCGGAGAGGGGATTACAACGGTTACGATGTGGCATGGTCTTACCTCCATTGATTTAGATAATATGAATAAAGTCGTGAAGGCATTTGAAGAGAAAAACCCTACGATCAAAATGAATTTGGTTTATACAGAATCTAACGAGGGATCCGACCAGAAGCTGCTGACTGCAGTCGCAGGCGGCAATCCTCCTGACGTTGCACTTTTCGATCGATTTAAGGTCGGTACTTGGGCTGCGCAAGGTTCTCTGACTGACTTATCCTCGATGGCAGCAGAATCCGGAATACGTAAGGAAATGTATTATCCATTTGCATGGGAGGAGTCCAGTTATCAAGGAAAGCTTTATGCAATGCCGATGGATACGGACTCTCGCCTGCTATTTTACAATAAGGATCATTTCACAGAAGTAGGGTTGGATCCCAACAAACCACCACAAACGATCGCCGAGCTTGAAGCGGCCGCCGATAAGTTAACCATCAAGGAAGGTAAACGTTTCAAACGGATCGGGTTCATCCCATGGTATTCGCAAGGCTGGCTGTATACTTGGGGATGGGCATTTGGAGGAGAATTCCAGGACGCTGCCACCGGCAAAATTACCGCAAATGATCCTAAAGTCGTGGAAGCATTACAATGGATGACCGACTTCGGTAAAAAATACAATGTCGAGGATATTGCCGGATTCACAAGTGCAGCGGGTACGGAGGAAATGGATCCGTTCATTTCCGGTCAAGTCAGCATGAAGATAAGTGGAAACTTTACGGTGAAGGGTATCGAAAAATTTAAGCCGGATTTAAACTACGGTGTTGCACCCATACCGACCCCAACAGGTACTAATTTTACGACATGGTCGGGAGGCGGGTCCGCTATTATCCCTAAAGGCGCCAAGAACGTTGCTGCTGCTTGGGAATTCCTCGAATTCTTAGGGAAAGAAGAGGGGCAAACGTTATTAAACGCTGACTCTCAAATTTCCGTTATTGATTCGGTTAACGACAAATACGGTTACAAAGACGATCCGATTATGAAGGAATTTATTAATATTTTGCCCAATTCACACAACCGCCCAGTTATTCCTGAAGGACAACTGCTGTGGAATGAGTTAGCTTCCGCTACGGAAAAGGCTACCCGCGGTAACGGTACTCCGAAAGAGAACCTGGATAGAGTAACAGAGACGGTTAATAAGGCTTTAGAAAAATACGACAAATAGAGTGCTCGGTAGGCAAGGGGAGCGAACTCTCTCTCCTTGCCTATTCATGAATGACAATTGGAAGGAGAATGTACATGGCGAAACTGGCCGATCCAGTTCAAGTAAAAGCAATTCCATCGGCAAGGAAACGAGCACTCCACAGAACTAACGCGATTGGGTGGCTATTTGCTTCACCTTGGGCTATAGGGCTGCTATGCTTTTATGCAATTCCCATGCTAATGTCCATCTACTTCAGCTTCACTACTTACAGCATTCTGCAGCCTGGTGAATTTGTCGGAATGAATAATTATAGAGATCTTTTTCATGATCCTCTGTTTTGGAAATCCATATACAACACGATTTATTTTACGGTATTTTTTGTTCCATTAAGTATATTTTTCGGTGTGGCACTCGCTATGATGTTGAATATGAAGGTTAAGGGTATGGCTGTATTCAGAACGATCTTTTTCTTACCTACTCTCGTGCCACAAGTAGCTCTGGCTGTTCTGTGGATGTGGCTGTTACATCCAAACTTCGGATTGGTGAACGGGATATTAGCGAATATAGGTATCGATGGACCCGCTTGGCTTGGTGGTGAGTCATGGTCCAAGCCCTCTCTCATTCTGATGTCGCTTTGGGGTATTGGGCAAGCGGTCGTTATCTACCTTGCTGGATTAGGAGACATTCCTGAGGAGTACTATGAAGCGGCGCAAATCGATGGAGCTAACTGGTTTCAGAAAACGAGAAAGGTAACCCTGCCTTTGCTCACTCCCGTTATTTTCTACAACCTTGTCATGGGAATGATTGGTGCATTCCAACAGTTTACTCTTCCCTATACGTTGACCAAAGGGCAAGGAACTCCTGCAAATTCCATGACTTTTTACGTCATGTATTTATATGAGAACGGATTCAGGTATTTCAAAATGGGTTATGCCTCCGCAATGGCCTGGATCTTATTTATTATCGTTATGGCATTAACCGGAATTATTTTTATTACTTCTAAACGCTGGGTTCATTATCAGGGGAAATAAGGAGGAGGAAGTAAGGGATGAATCCTACCGCTATCAAAAGAATCAATCGTGCGTTAGCCTATGTATGTCTAATTGTTGCTTCTGCATTTTTCATGATTCCGTTCATTTGGCTGCTTTCGACTTCTCTTAAACCACTCACACAAATCTTTACATTCCCACCAGAGTGGATTCCGCGTCCAATTCTGTGGAGTAATTATTCCCGTGCTGTTGAGTATATCCCTTTCTGGACATATCTGAAAAACACGGCGATTATAACTATCGTTAGTACGCTTGGTGTGATCATATCCTGTCCCTTGGTTGCCTATAGTTTTGCCAAGTTAGAGTACCGTGGGAGAGGTTTACTTTTCTTTGTTACCCTTGCTGTTATGATGATCCCCGGACAGGTGACCATGATTCCTCTATTCCTGTTGTTTACTAAATTAGGTTGGGTAGGGACACCTCTTCCACTGATTGTACCCCAATTTTTTGGAGTACCCATTTACATTTTTCTGTTGCGGCAATTTTTCATGGGACTGCCTGATGCCCTGCGCGAAGCAGCCCGCTTAGACGGTGCTAGTGAGTTCCGCATATATTTACAGATCATGTTTCCACTAGCCAAATCCGCCGTATTAGCCGTGGCATTGTTTCAATTTATGGGGAGCTGGACTGATTTCATGGGCCCCTTGCTCTATTTAACCAATGAACCATCTTACACGGTTTCGCTCGGATTGCAGCAATTTCAGAGTCAAAAGGGGTCCGAATGGGGTCTTTTAATGGCCGTATCCACCTTGATGACATTACCTATTATCGTTCTGTTCTTTTTTCTTCAAAAGACGTTTATTAGCGGTATTACCTTTAGTGGTATAAAAGGTTGAACAATCATACAGGGCGGAATATCAGCGATCGAGCAAGTGTCTGGGAACTATGGATACGGATGAGCGACAGCGCATATACTCGGTAGATTTTGCGACATGGATCTGCTGTTATAGACCCACAGCTCGTGTGGCTACTACCATAAGTCGTAAATGATTAGCATAGCCCCATTGTTAAAATTGTAAAATCAAAAGAAACCGTTCCTTGGTAAATGGGTGTGCGAGCAACCATTTACCAAAAGAGACGGTTTCTTTGTACATTCAACATATTATGAATTAACTTTACTTGCCAACCAATGAAAAAAATTATTTCCATTATACAATTGTATTTTTTATTATCCAAAATGGATGGGGAAGAGTAACTGTTGGGAGTTGTTTCGACTCAAATTAATCATGCTATAGCTGGTGGTCTGCTATTGAACTTGCTGTATATTATACTTGTCCATGACAGAGTTACGAAATGTTTCGTATTCTGATAACGCTTGTGCAGTGGAGGATTGAGGTACACTATATTGAGTTATCCCTTCCAAGCTGAATTTGCCTAAATTATCGTTGATTAATCCATAATCACCAAAAGTATTTTTCATCAAGAAAAGTACACTTGTATCGCCTTTCTGTAGTTCCGTATAGTCATTAACTGTGTACTTGACGTTTCCTTCCAGACTGATGGGTTCGATGATCGTTAATTTGTTTTGATCTGAAGGGAAATCATCGGGCTTTTTCAATATCTTATCAATTTTTATATTCGTATTGGTGTGAAAAGATTGCATGGTTCCATCATCAAATGCAGTTATGATATGCTCGCGATCTTTGAAATTTTCTGTTGCATAACCAATGACGATCAGTTCAGCGAATGCATCCAGCTTATCTATTTCATGAAATGTTAGGGAGTTAGCTGAAAGGTTGACGACATTATGAATGGGAACGTCCCGTTTCGATTGACCATTGACGTAAGCGATTGCACTGACAGAGATAGCTAATAATACGAATAAAGAGACTAGTACAATCTTCTTTTTGAAAAAAGACATGATCTCATCCTCTCTGTTAGATTGGTATATTGAAAGCATTTAGCATCATTTCTACTATACACATATCTGAAAATTATTGTAAATTAATTATACATACCTGGTTTAATGAAATGAATGAGGCCAATGGTTACTTTATTGATATAAAGGAACGTGAAGACATTACGGAAGAATGGAGAGAGTTGTAATTTGACCGAATAGCATAACACCCATTTTAGATAAAGCCTCCCTAAAAAAATATGGCTATTACTCGTCCATTCGTTCAATTTTAATAGACAAGGGTGATTAATGTGGATAAAGGACTCATTATATTTCTAAACGGAACATCAAGTTCGGGGAAAACAAGCATCGCGATGGAAATGAAGAATCAAGGAGATATTCCATTTCATCATCTATCTGTAGATCAATTTCTGCATAATTATGATCAATTCATAGATACTACATATCCAGATATTAAACCAATAAGAGAAGTGGAACACCATGTGATGACAGATATCCTGTTTGAGCCCATCAACTCGTTGTACTGTGCAACCATTAAACTGTTTTCGGAGATGGGCCTGAATGTCATCGTGGATACAGTCATCAGCAATGACAAGTGGTTTAACGAGTTTTATGATTTATTATCGGATTATCCGGTATTGTTTGTAGGTGTACACTGCTCCAAAGAAGAACTTACCAGAAGAGAGCAGAGAAGAGGAGATCGCGCGATTGGACTTGCCCATTCCCAGTTCGACTACGTCTACTCCTATGATGAATATGATCTGGAAATGAATACGGAAGAGCTAAGTTCAGCTGCATGTGCGGAAAAGATACTAGATTATATAAAGTCTGATCCAGACCAATCGGCATTTAAGAAATTAAACAGAAGAGAGTGAAGGATAACGCTATGAATCCAGAAGATCATATCCAACACATGTTACAGTCAATCATTGAACAAACACAATCCATCATCAACGATAGTCGTAAACAATCCTTTGGTTCATTGGAATATTTCCTGGGACATATTTTGGAGTATCGGGTTAAAAAACAATACATGACAGATGAGTGGCATATTCGCACACCGCGCTGGCTGGGGGAGTATGGAAATACACCGGAGGAAGAAGAGCTTCTTTCAGACATCTTCCGATTGCAAGCATACATTGCAGAAAAGTTAAAGGGCGGATAAGCGACTCGCGATGTCGCATTAGTCCGACTGAAATGTCGCAAAAGTACATGGTAACACGATACGGAGATCGTATATACTCTCTTTATGTTTCGATAATGAAAATCATTATCAGTACTATACATAAGGGGGATTTACAAATGAAACAAGGAACAAAGGGGCAAGCGGCTGGTAACAAAGCCTATGCTGCTCACAAATCACGATTATTCATGGGCTTGATGTTGGCCCTTATTCTAGTCCTGACGGCTTGCGGTGCCGCAAAAGGTACAGATAGCGGTAAGCAATCTGCAACAACACCAGCGGAGACACCTGCGAATGCAGAAACGCAGACGGACGGAGCTTTTCCCGTAACGATCAAGGGTATGAAGGGTGACATCACTCTAAACGAAAAACCACAGAGAATTGCAATTCTCGATGTTAAATTTCTGGATCAAATGTTAGCGGTTGGCGAGAAGCCAGCAGGTAGTGTTATCGCTGGAGGTAATACGGATTTTCCAGAATATTTAGGAGACCAACCAAATGGCGTAGAAGTTCTGGGTACACGGGACGAGCCGAACCTGGAAGCCATTGTTGCACTCGACCCGGATCTGATCATCATGACCGACTTCCAGGAGAAACAGTATGAAAGTGTAAGCAAAATTGCACCTACCCTCGTACTCGATTTCTACGAAGACTGGCGTGATACGTTAGCTACGGTTGCCCAAGTTACAGACAAGCAGGACGAGGCAGAGAAAGTGCGCACAGCGTATGAAGACAAAATTGCCGGGCTGAAAGCACAATTGTCAGAGAAGCTGGGCGATGAAACGGTGGCGATCATTCGTCCACGAAAAGAAGGCATTCGTGTTCACGGTATTGAGCATCGCATCGGCGGTATTATGTACAATGACTTGGGGCTGAAAATGCCTGCTCTGGTACAGGAGATTAATGAAGATGGTTCCGTAGAAATCTCGATGGAAAAAGTGCCTGAGATCGGGGCAGATCGTTACTTTGTCCTGTCGGATGAGCTGTTTGCGGCAGAAGCCGAAGCTATGTTGACTAATCCCGTATGGAAGTCCCTTGATGCTGTTAAAAATAACCTTACGTATGACGTAAACTCAACACTTTGGATCGCTTATTATGGACCGCTTGCGATTAATCTGATTGTAGATCAGGCAGCGGAAGCCCTGCTCGGATCGAACTAATATGAACCGATATCTCTCGACAGACGTATGGAAAGAGACGGTAGAGGATCATTCGATTTTGCTTGGTGAGCCGCCTGAACATAGTGTCCGTACCATTGCTTTAAGTGAGTTGCATGACGAAGAGGCGTGTCGAGAGTATATCCGCTGGTTTCAGAACTATATCGATGCGCCTGACATGAAAGTCGCAGCCTCCATGCTAGCCAAGCGGCTTGGCTATCTATGGACGACTCCGCTCGTGACCGCGATGACGTTTCATCATCAGCATGTAACCTTTCAGCTAGAGAACAGCTTTCTCTATCATCCGAAGCTCGAAGAGCATGAGGGCGGTACACGATTTCCTTTTCTGGCGGTGAACGGGCTTCAGGCTGAAGAACTGTCTGGAGACAGGAACGTATGGCGGGAAAAAGCGGTCCAGGAGATGTTTGCAGTACAGCTGACACCTCTGTTAAAGGCTCTCGCTGCGATTGCACCTCTTTCAATGAGCATTCTCTGGGAGAATATTATGGTACGTATCGGCCGATTATTCGCTCCGGATGAAGCCGAGACGGAGCAGGAACGTAAGATCATCCGAGAGGACTTTTCTTATCTGACGCAGGTGGCATCCGGGGAGGTGTTTGGTGAGAGGAAGAATCCATTGACCCGCTTCACCGAGTGTAAGGACAATGTGCATGTTGCCAAAAGCGAGCGGATCACCTGTTGTTTCTATTACCAGATGTCAGGGGAATATTGTCTCAAATGTCCGAAAATTGACAATGAGAAAGAATCTCAATTAAAATGACAACAGCAACAATTTTACCATTGCTATTGTCAGGAGATGAGAGAAATGCCGCTGCAAGAACAGACAAGTCTATGGAGTGATACGACGATCAAGATGCTTGACGGGTATAGCGGTACTTTGCAGACAAGCAGTGTTCTTAGCGAAACCGAATTAACCTCGAATGTGTTGCTGCTGGCAATAGGCGGGGAAGGGGAGCTTGCAATGAATGGTGAAGTTTGCCACATTGGAGCTTCTTTTGCTTGTCATGTGGCGAAGGGAACATCCGTTACGCTGACGGCCAGATCAGACGAACTTTATTATATCGTGATTAGGTACAAGGCTTCTTCCCTGGAAGGAGCCTCCCATGCGTTGCCCTCGTATCGCAAACATCCGCTGCAAACTTCGTTTATTCAAAATCCTGTGACGCAAGCGGAATGGATTCAGAATGCGGAAAAAATCGTTGCCAAATGGCGTCGCGGCGAAGGGCTGGAGCGTTTTCATGCCAATGCATTGCTTCAGGGGATGATCTACGAACTGATCATGGAGTATGAGCGTGGTCAAGGTGGAGCAGAGTCCGACATGGTGGATGTGGTCGTGTCCTATATATCATCGCATTATCGCCAGAATCTGGAGCTGAAAGAGCTGGCAGCCCTCGCTGGATGCAGCGTAAGGCAGTTGCAGCGACGTTTCAAACAAGAGAAACAGCTCGGGCCGATGGAGTACGTCATCCAGTTGCGGATGGAGAATGCATCTCGGATGTTACATCATACGGATGCTTCCATTGGGGAAATTGCTGACAAAATGGGCTACCGCGACATGTATTATTTCAGCAGGGCGTTTAAGAAATATTATGGCGTTCCTCCACTGCGTTATCGACTTGCTGCCGCTTCAGAATTAGATAAAAACTATGCTCAAGCCTTACTGCGGAATCGCACAGCTTCTTCGTACGAGTCGGCCCAAGGTCCGGTGATCTGCCATATGCGAGGTGAATATCAAGTTACTGAATCACCACAGCGTATCGCCGTACTGGATGTTCAATATGCCGATCATTTGCTTGCGCTTGGGTTGTCTCCAGTAGGAAGTGTAGGATCGGGAAGTGCGGTGGTCAATTTCCCTCAATATATTCGAGCAGGACTTCAGGGTACCGAATTACTCGGAACGTATGAGTATCCTGATCTGCTTGCTTTAGAACAATTGTCACCGGATCTGATTATTTGCACCGAGGTGCATGATCAGCATCATGAACGGTTAAGCCGGATTGCTCCAGTGATTATGTTCAAGCGTAATGAGAGCTGGCAGACTATACTGGGCCTTTTCGGTGAACTGACAGGCAAGCGGGCAGAGGCCAAGCGTATACTTGCGGATTATCATCGACGTACTGCTTTGCTGTCTGAAGAACTGGCTCCGGTACTGGCAGGTAAAAGTGTGGCCCTGATCCGTCCGCTCGACTCTCTCGTTCGGGTTCACTCTGCCGCACATCGTACAGGCGCTGTGTTGTACCGTGATCTGGGTCTGCCTGCCCCGTTATTTGTATCCGATACTGCCGACACGGCCTATCATATCTCGGTTGATAGACTACCGGCTGTACAAGCCAGTCATTACTTTTTGCTCAGTAATGAGCTTATGCAGGATGGGATATCCGCGACAGAACGGCGTGTGTGGGGGATGCTCGGTGGGGGAGAAGAGCAGCGAGTGCATTCGGTGGATGCGGCAACCTGGATTGGTTGTTATGGGCCGACAGGGATCAATGGGATTGTGGATCAGGTGGAGAAGGCATTGATGGGATTTACATAGAGCATTTACCCTAATCGGGGTTCTAATAACTATTCTAAAGACTATAGACAGGTCATCTATTCTCTCCGTAAAGAGGATAAGTGACCTGTTTTTAGTTTTAACGAGTTGGAATAGGACGAAAGTTCTAAAGATAGTTCTTAAAGCACAGGAATTATTTTCAATAATGTTGCAAAATGGATTTTGTCTATGTAGCAAAGGTTTTATAAGGGTTTCAACTAATTCCAGTATTAATTAATGCTTATGTTTCAGCAATAGTGAGATTCTCAGGATTAAATCTAAATGATGGGGAGAACAGTCGATGAAGAGCTTATTGCGAAAAATGTTGGTCCTGGTCACCATTGCATTAACCTTTCAGGCAGGATTCGGTAATTACATTACGCCGACAACCTTTGCAGCAACGGGGCCTGTGTTAACTTTAACTGGAGGTTCTGCTTCATTCGTTGCTGGAGATAATACGTCCTCAACTCCGGTTGTGATCGACTCTGGCATAACGGTAACCGCGGATAGCACCACAACCCTTGAAAGCGCAACAGTAGCGATTACAGGTAATTTTCATGCTGGAGAAGATATGCTGATGTTCTTTAATGACGGGTTGAACAAGGGAAATATTACAGCCAGTTATAATGCAGCTACGGGTGTGCTGACGCTGACATCATCGGGCAGAACGGCAACGCTGGTGCAGTGGCAAGCCGCTTTGAGATCAATAACTTATACTAATACAGCGATTACGCCAAATACAGCGACACGTACGGTTAGCTTCACGGTGACGGATGGTGTGGATGCAAGTAATACGGCGACACGAATTGTAACGGTTGCAGCTACGGACCAGACACCACTCGTAAGTACGAGTGGTGGTTCGACTAATTACATCTCCGGAGCTTCGACTCCGGTGTCTATCGACAGCGGTCTAACCGTATCCGACCTGGACAATACCACCTTGGCAAGCGCAACGGTTAGCATCATGATGAATTTCGACGCGGGAAAAGACGTATTGGCTTACACCAATGATGGGGCAAGCATGGGCAATATTACGGGGAGTTATAATGCATCTACTGGCGTACTGACGCTGATATCATCAGGGGGGACCGCAACGTTGGCGCAGTGGCAGAGAGCGTTGAGAGGAATTTCGTTTTCAAGCACGAGCGCCACACCAGGGCAACGCAATATTAGCTATATCGTAAGCGACGGAACAAAGACAAGCGTTGCTGCTACACGTCCTGTAGAAGTGACGGTGATCGCGCCTCCGATGCTGACTACAAACAGCGGTTCGACTTCATTCGTTGCTGGAGATAATGCGTCCTCAACTCCGGTTGCGATCGACTCTGGCATAACGGTAACCGCAGATAGCAACACTACGCTTGCAAGCGCAACAGTGGCGATTACAGGCAATCTTCATGTTGGAGAAGATGTGCTGATGTTCATTAATGACGGGTTGAACAAGGGAAATATTACAGCCAGTTATAATGCAGCTACGGGTGTGCTGACGCTGACATCATCGGGCAGAACGGCAACGCTGGTGCAGTGGCAAGCCGCTTTGAGGTCAATAACTTATACTAATACAGCGATTACGCCAAATACAGCGACACGTACGGTTAGCTTCACGGTGACGGATGGTGTGGATGCAAGTAATACGGCAACACGAATTGTAACGGTTGCAGCTACGGACCAGTCACCAATTGTGAAAACGAGTGGTGGCTCGACTAGTTACATCTCTGGAGCTTCGACTCCGGTGTCTATCGACAGCGGTCTAACCGTATCCGACCTGGACAATGCAACCTTGAGTAGCGCAACGGTTAGCATCACGAGCAACTTCGACGCGGGAAAAGACGTATTGGCTTACACCAATGATAGAGAGAGCATGGGCAATATTACGGCAACTTATAATGCTCTCATGGGTGTGCTGACGCTGACATCTGCAGGTGGAACCGCAACGTTGACGCAGTGGCAAAACGCATTGCAAGCAGTTACTTACAATAACACACAAGTCTCTGCAAATATGACAACGCGCACGATCAGCTTCACCGTAAGCGATGGCAACAAAATGAGCAGCATCGCAACAAAGAGCGTTACCTTGCAGGGATTAAGCAATTTAAAGACCGCTACGAATACGTTGAGCGTATCGACCGGACAAACGGTTTCTGTAGCGATTACAGCTGTTTTCTCAGATCAGTCGCAAAAAGATGTGACCTCATTGGTAACCTGGATTGTTCGCAATCCGTCAATAGCCGAGGTTAACAATGGAAGGGTTACAGGTAAGACAGCGGGCAGTACTGTCGTCAGTGCTGTCTATGGAACCCAATCGGTAGATATAAACGTAACAGTAACTGGTACGCCAGTTTCGGGGTCAGAATCCTCTCCAAGCAGTTCAACCAATACAAGCACTTCAATCGATAGTAGTACTCCGGCTAAAACGGAACCTTCAATACCTCCTGCTAAGGAGAACAAGCATTTTCAAGCTCTTGTTGAAACCGATCGGCTCGTAGCTTTTATAAAAGGAGCATTGGCTGGTAACGCAGTCGCAGTAACCTTCCAGGATGCAGCGTCCCACTGGGCTTCCAAAGATATTTTGTCCGCTGCCAAGATAGGTATAATCAATGGGTATCCTGATGGCAGATTCAAACCGGATGCTTCTATTACGAGGGCAGAGTTCAGCACACTTCTTGTTAAAGCATTTGCCCTGCGTTCAGGAAGCGGAACGTCTGAGTTACGGGATATTCAAAACTCCTGGGCGCGAGACTCTATAGAAATTCTTGCTTCCAATGGAGTTATCAACGGTTACTCTGATGGGACGTTCCACGCTGATTACAGGATTACACGAGCCGAGATGGTTGCAATGATCTCGAAAATCCTGATTGTCCAGAATAGTGCTTCTGGAGATGCCACTACATTCGTTGATGTAGCACCCAAGCATTGGGCGAAGGAAATCATTGAAGCGGCTGCAACGGCGGGATTACTCGAGGGCAAGAGCCCGAATCGGTTTGAACCGGACGCTAATCTCACGAGGGCAGAAGCCTTAACGGTGATCATGCGCATGCTGAGAGAGAATCCAACGATAGATCAATTGCTGGGTTAACTGTGAAATAACTCATAACTTCTAAGCTGAGTGAACGTAAGACGAAGATTTCCCCCTCATTGTAACAGGTGTATAGCTATAACCTGCTATAGTGAGGGGGCATTTTTATGTGTACCGATTCTCAAAAGGACTATGAAGTTAAAATTTAAGGCAGCCAAATGACCTAATTGAAATAACGAGATTAAAATATTCAAAAATGATAACGAAAATAGTATATAAAGACTAAGAAATGTATCCTTGAATTATTAATTAAAGAAGTGTGATACTTTACATAGAAATAGAAGATATATCTTAATATACATTCAATTTAAAAGGAGAGAATGGATATGAACAACATAAACTCTCATCATTGCAACCTAAATATACGGTATGACCTGCCTGATGAGGTATGGGCTAAAGTTGCTAAAGTATATGAGCGTATGCCAGGGTGGATGGGTTATAACAGTGGAATTCCACATTGGTTTGGTACTGATGAGGATGAAGTCTTCGTTGAAGCATCCGTTGAGTCTAGTGGGTTATCCTTTTATGCGCAGATGAATAGCGAGGATTGGACTTCTTGGATAGAAGCATTTAAGTTGGAAGCGTCAAAAGTGTTGGGCTTTGATGTTGGTGAACCTGAAGATGGATATGTGTGATAAATGTTATTTAATTGTGGATGTCCACGGTAAGGGTGGATGACATCGGCGTCTGGATGAATAGATCCCAATTATCAATGGTAAGCCCATTCAGTGGCATGATAACTCAACCAAGCTGTGTGAAATCTATAGTGAAGCATTTAAGATGGAGGATCTAAACCAATAAAATGATCTAAAAAGGATAAAAAAAATGATAAACTCTATTAGCATTGATGAACGGAACGGGGCCACATTTAATGAAGAGATCGTTATGAATCCTACATGGCTAGACAGTTTGCGTTTTTTGAAAAAACTCGACGGAGATAAATTTACATTAGTTTTTTTGGAGGTTTCAGACACAGATTCAGCATTAGTTGGAGGCGGACCGGAATATTTTGTTGTGTCCATTACAATGGATGATAATACATATACGCTTATGAACGATAAGCAGGGAAACGGTGAAATTTCTTTAGTGATTGGTGGTCAGTTAGGCATTTATTGCGATAACATTTGTATAGAATTAATGCCCATGCTTGAAGTACTAAAGTATTTTTATGAAACCGGGAAACTACATGAATCACATCAATGGAAACAAGAATAATATGTGAAATTGTATTAAAAGAGTTGGAGTAGGTGAGTTCAGTAGTGGAGAGGAAATTCAAAAGTCATTTTTTTTATATTGTGCTACTGTCAGTTCCATTTGTAGTATTAGAGAGTTTACTTTTATTAAAATATCCTAACACCGGATTAGGCAGGATTATAAGCTTGCCCATGACCTTTATGATGAATGGTGTGATTATTCTGATCTCATCTAGTTTAGTTTATTATTTGCTTAAATACACCAGATTTAGAATTGTTGGGCGAGTTATTCTAGGATTAACGATATGTTTAACTCTTATCTTTACAGTATGGTTGTATCCGCAGGATTCATCCAAACATATTTCAAAAACTATAGTAGAAGATATTAAGAGTTTATGTAGTAAATAAGAAATTTAATTTTGAAACAGATAAAATCAATTTACTAAGATATTGGATGTGACTGTATGAATCATGAACTATTCAATAAAATCAATGGATATTTAGAAGGGGTAAGTAATTTAATTACTCACTTCGGAGGATGTTATGGGCACGAATATCAGTTTATAAAAATTGATTCGCCAACAGAACGAGCAATAGAACTTCATAATACTAATAGTAATTTAAAAGATCACAAAGATATTAAATATGTAGGACTAAGCGAATTAGATGATTGGAAGGATGAGATATTTAATATTACCGCAAGATGGTTTTTCTCTTTATTTCGCTTACAAAATTTTGGCGTAAGTGTTGAATATCCGGACACTGATGGAGAAACGCCTGCAGAACGAGATAAAGAGTCAAATAACGTGAGTAATAAACTGATTAAACTGTTGGAAGAATTCTTTGAAGGGTCAAATGTTAAAGCTTATAGACTGGTAACAGAGATTGAATGGAAAGATGAGTTTGATTGGGAACAGATTTATTTTTCCATAGGTAATGAAGTATATGTCTTAGATCTATATCAGTGGGGTTAACGGATTGAAAGATTAGCTATTGCACTTGAGCTTGCAAATATAGATCTTAAAAATATAGAAAAAAACTAAAGGAGTTCCCGAATTGAAAAATCAAAAGCATTCAATGATTTTAATATTTTTTTTAATGATACTAGCCCTAAGTGGTTGTATTTCATACAGTGTAAAGACGGATGAAATTGTTGAGGATGGGTTGAACATAAACTCGATTACAATTGGACTGGGAGAAAGCGAAGAAGATGCAGGTATAACAGTCGTAACATACAATTTTATTCTTCGGAATAGAACCAATACATCAATAATTATAAAAACAGTTGAACCGATCTTAAGTAAGGATATTCAGGAGCGGTTAATAGATACAAATATTAAATTGGACATAAATGAAAAAATTGATGGTGATACTTCGGAAGCACTGACAGGTACTTTTAGAATAGATACCGAAGGGCTTGATAAAGAAGGAATCATGAAATTAAACATTAATATTAAAGAATTTAATATAGCAATTGAACAAGTCGTAGGAATAGACGAACCTTAAGGCTCATCAATATCGGATAAAGTGTTTATGTTGTGGGACAGGCTTCCTTTTTGCTGTAAATAGTGGTGTTTCCTTTAAAGGAGGATCTTAAATAATTGAGAAAACGGCATTCTATTGATAAAGCGGAGTGGTCTGAAACTAGAGAGAACCACTATCACAAAGACTGCAAGGATAAGGCATTTGAATTTGGCGATAGACTCATCGAAGTGGATGGCACGGTTTATTTGAAACGAAAAGAAGTCCAAATTAAGGTGATAAAACCTCTTAAACGAAAAACGTTTTGGTATGAAACATGGCTGAAGATCAAAGAAATCTACAATGCATAGTCTAATATGAAATTCAACATGATCGCTTAAGAGCCAGTGAAGGTTGATTAATCATTTTGTGAGTAATATCTGGAGGTAATATATTTCAATGACGATAATTTGTCTCGAAGGTGCCAGTTCTGTAGGTAAAAGTACGACTTGTCAGCAGTTCGCTACACAATATGATGCATTTATTGTTCCAGAAACAGGGATTCTTTTTGAAACTCCTCATCTTGAAGGTAGGGAACTTATGATGTGGTTACAGGAGAGACAAATTGAAAGATGGCATATAGCATATGAGAAGAATCAACAACATGATTACGTGATTTTGGATGGCGATGTATTTAAGATCTGGTACAGCTGGATATATGGTTATGAGCACCTATCTTTAGATGAAACAGCGAACTTTTTTAGAGAGAAGTTATTGGAGAATGAAATATCATTACCGGATGCTTATGTACTATTCTGGGCGGAAGAAGATGAACTGCGCAAGCGAAAGGAGATGGATCAGACACGATCCAGAAGAAATTTTGATAAACACCTACGTATGGTTGAACCTCAAATGAGATACTTTCATTATCTTAATGAACTCGTACCAGGATATGTGGGAATTCATAAAGCAGAGTCTATAGCAGATAATGTACATCATATTGTAAAGCATAGCGAGACATTACCGCACATAAAAAAACGAGAGATCGAGATCTTTGATAGAGTAATTAATTTCTACAAGAGTACTACTCCTTAAACTCAGTGTGGCTTTTGATATCAGATACCAAAGCTACTCTAACTGTGTCTTGGATAACTGACTCAATACTGCGATCAAAGGAAAAAGGAATATGTGAGGTGAGTTATGGGCGTAAGAAAAAAATATAAACGTAAAATCGTTCGCTCCAATCGATTATTTTATTGGTATGTTGAACCGGATTTTGACGATGAAGGGCTAATCAAATTACATATCGTTTCTGAGGATAAGAAGTTAATCGTCACTTATGAAGTGGGACAACACAGTATTAAGAACAAGACCCCATATATAGTCATCATTGGAGAAGAATTCGAAGGCTGGACAACAGAATATATAGGATACAGAAGAGTACTAACACCGAAATGGAGCGATGAGATCATCACGCCAAAGTTGATAGGTGAAATGATTGATTGGTGCCTCTTGAAAGACAGAGAAATAAACATCGTTAATTGGAAAGGCGAAATTCTCCGACCTCTCTCCTGAATGGAGTGTAATTGCATTTGAGAATAATTTAGATTCATGTGGACTCATTTGAAAACGCATACGTGAAAACAAGAATATGTAATTAACATTTTAATATAAAAGGAGAGAAGCTAAAGCAGATGAATCGTGGACATCACACGGTAAACAAAGTAATCGCTTGTGTTCTTTCATACATATTTATCATCATGGCAATAGCAGTACCTGCCCACGCTGATGAGAAACAGGTTGAGACTACACCATCCAGGATTCCTTTATCCAAGTTAGAGGAAACGATTGATGCTTATGTTGCGTCGTACGAGAAGTATACCGCTGCCGTTTCGGTTGTGGCTATTAAAGACGGTGAAACCATTGTGAATAAGGCATATGGTTACTCAGATATTGAGAATCAGCGAAAGGCGGATACCTCTACTGTTTTTGAATGGGCTTCCATCTCTAAACTGTTGGTCTATACGAGTGTGATGCAACTTGTCGAACAAGGAAAGCTTGATTTGGATACGGATATCCAAGAATATCTGCCAGATGGATTTTTCAGAAAGTTGAAATACGATGATCCAATTACCCTCTTGAACCTGATGCATCACAATGCGGGTTGGGAAGATCAAACAGCGGCTGGGGTGTTGTATTACTCCGAGAAAGAAACGTTAGAATTAGGAGAAACGTTGCGTAAAAATGAGCCGAAACAGATCTATAAACCGAATAGCATAGTGGGTTATTCGAACTACGGCGTTGGTCTAGCCGGTTACATCGTGGAAGAGATAAGTGGACAACCTTTTTATGAATATGTTAAACAACATATTTTTGAACCGCTTCATATGAATGACACTACGGTTCATCCAACGGGGCAAGATCGTCCAGATATCGTGCAAAGAAGGAATGAGGTTGAAGGGTATACGAAAGAGTTGAAACCAATCCCTCAGAACAGAGGATACGTCACCTTTTATCCTGCCGGGGCAGCGATGGGGACAGCAGAAGATTTAGGCAAATTCCTTGCAGCGTTGATGCCAGTAGATGATAGTAATGTATTATTTAAGAACAGGGATACGTTAAACGAAATGTTGTCAACAAGTCTATATTATGAAGGTACTTCTACTCCGCGATTTGCGCATGGGTTCGTTGAGATGGAATACTGGGTGCCTACATTGCTGCACGAGGGGAATTTGAAAGCATTCTCCAGCAAAGTTGTCTTTGATCCCGAATCTAAATTTGGGGTGGTGGTCATGACAAATCAGTCTTTTGAAGAAGTTTACGGTTATGGACTTATTAAAGAGATTTTCGGTGATAACGTCAATTCTAATAGAGTTACTTCGGAGGGGGGAGGATATTTTCAATCCGCACGACGGGCAGCATCTAGATTTACTAATTTATTTACGGCTCTTGATATAAGGAAATTCACAAAAGCTGAATTAAGTAGTTCTTATCATGTTGTCGAGCATGATGGGGTTGTTGATAAAATTTCCTTTACTCCTTACATTGATTACTTGCCTGTTTCGAATGTAAAGGTGAACTTGATTAAAATATCTTTTATTCCTGCTTTGATTGCCGCCATTTTCACTTTAATTGCTTTGATCGGCTATGTAATCCGGATGCTTTTTAATAAACTAAATAAACGAAGAAATCCTAACACTAATTTTAATAAATATCATCTTGCAATTAACTTTGCAGGTGTGGCACTCCTTCTTAATCTTTTCATCTTACAAACGAAGTTGAGGTTTCCAAATTATCCTGCTTATTCTTCGTTACGGATCAATTTAATGTTTAACCTACTTTATGTAGTTCTAGCAGTGGCGTATCTTGGCTTGCTTATGTTCAAACTGCGGAAGAGCAGTTACATCAAAAAGCAAAAGATGATGTACATTATGTCAGGCATTTCGGCTTTCATCTTAGCTGCTTTTATAGTGGGGTGGAATTTGTATGTTTAGAGTGGTAAACGCTGAATGTATATTTTCAAGCATTACAATTGCTCGCGGATGACTTCTATACGTAAGTGATATTTATAAGTGGGGTCAATTATAAAGAGTAAAGGCAGCAGTTCCTTATGTGGGACTGTTGCCTTTGTGTTTGATGCTCTTTGGCAACTTGTGCCTCGGCATATTGAAGGAGATCAAGATCATCCTATTTTTTTAACTCTCAAAATAAATACTTTAAAGAAACTGTAAATGATCACTAGAATATTCAATAATAGTAGACCTATATATCCATCTGTTAACTTTGTACGTTCAATCCACTTGTTCACTAACTCTCCAGAGAGAGCTTGTTTTCCTAAATATTTATTTATATCATTCGGATGGATTTCATCCATATATATAAGTGGAAACTCCATGCTGTTGGAAGAAGCAGCTAGCGGCGGATAGAACTCTACCCATTTCTGACCTGCCCATCTATCATACTTATAATGCAAGTCTGCGCTGGATTCAAGATTATCCCACCTGAGAAAACTCAATATGATTAGGATACAAAGTGTAAAGACGCTAAATATTAACTTCTTGGTATTCAAAATATACCCCGTCCTTATGTTGTAATACGAACAGTATCGTTGCATTAAAAAACTTCATTATTCGTATATTCTATCAGCATTTTCCGTTATCTGTAAGTAGATTATTTCATTCCGTATGAATGGTAGTAAGGCATCCAACCCTATACATAAGGCCATATTGTTTCTGACCTATTCTTCCGGGCTTCGTGTAGGTGAAGTTGTGCGTCTGCGTTGCAGCGATCTGGATATTGAAAGGCAGACACTCATTGTCCGACAGGGAAAGGGTCAAAAGGATTGGAGAACGCTTCTTTCAAGCCTTGCCTGGGGTATGGTGCAGAAATACATAGATGAATACAGACCCAATCGTTGGCTGTTTCCGGGGCAATCTTCTGATCGACATCTTACTGAGCGGAGCGTGCAGAAGGTTTTTGAAGAAGCTAGACAACGTGCAGGAATTGTGAAAAAGGTAAGTATTAATGCGCTGAGACACTCCTTCGCCACTCATTTGCTGGAAAACGGGACAGACCTGAGCTACATTCAGGAGTTACTTGGTCATACGAGTGCACGTACAACTCAGCGATATACGCATGTTTAGTACGAAAAATATCCAGCGCATTCAAAGCCCGCTGGATCGTATGGATTTGGGAGAGTAAGTACTAGGCTACTCATCTCTTTTTTTATCGGATTTTTCTACGCAAATGTAACATTATGGGTTATCATATACGTAGTTCAGCTAATGGACAGGATGCGTGGTATTCACGAAGTACATAAATTAGATGTTATAGGAAATCAGTAAAAAGTAAAATCAAAAGTATTTCGTTCTCTAGTTTCTTGAAATTAAGGGGAAAAATAGCTTAAATGCATAAAAAACCAAATAATACTGAGAAGTTTGATTTTTAGACTTCCATCATCGATCATAACTTATTATAGAGGAGAAAAAATGAAGAAAGAAATCTCATTTACACAAGGTAAAGTAATCTTTTTCAAAGAATCTAATTTTTGGGCTGAATTATTAAATAGATGTGGAAAGGAAACAAAAAATATCTATATAGCAACATACAATTTTAACTTTAGAGATAAATACGAAAGAAGCTTTTATAGGCAGCTATCCAACTTTGCAAATCTAGGCATTGATGTTAATTTGCTATACGCTAAAATGACGTTCTCTTCCGAAGACAGATTAGAGATAGAGGATATATTTAAGAATTTTGTATTATGTGCCGAACTTCCAACAAATCATTCAAAGCTTTTTATTGCTGATGATTTCGCTTTTATTGGTTCTGCCAATTTTAGCTTTGGTAGTAATAATAATTATGAGAGTGGTGTTATTTTTAACGATGAGAAAATCATATCTGAACTAAGAAAATTTTATTGTGAGGAATTACTTGATAAAAGCGAATTCACGAATATCCCGGAGTGTTTCGATCCGTTTGATTTTTTGCCAGGTATATTACAAGCAGTCGAAGATATGAGGAAAATCGAAACAAAAAGTGACTTACACACAGGAAATATTCCTCAATTACGTTTTTTAGACGATTTGGAAAAGGATTTAGAAAAAATCGGCTACCCGATCCCTGTATATTTTGACTGGTGGCCGCTTTATTTGCAAATTCACGAGGAAAGATTCGTTCCTGATGATACGGCCTTTAATGATTTTCAAATATATCTTAATGAAATATCTTTATATTTAAGTAATGTAATTTCTTTTGTTAATGAGCAATATCAGAGTATTGGCAGAATTGAATTAATGAAAAAAATCGAGAAAATATAAAAATGGAATGGGGCAATGACGTCTAATACATTTATAACTGAGAACGACATTGAACTCTTACAATTATTTCGAAGAAGATACTGACATCCTATGACATAATATTCAAGCAACGGCTCCGATGGAGCCTTGGTCTGTTGTATGGATTTCGGAGAGGCATCTCGGCAGACAACCCCTTTGGGGTTCATGAATACAGGAACGTTAGATGAAATTACGATGCAAGTTTTTATCAAAATCCAAAACTATGAGGTGCATAATGCCAAGACTAATTACATTGGCTGATGGAAGATCAGTAGAAGTTGAATGTGTAAGCTGCGCATTGACAAGTGGTTTGATTTCTTCAACAGGTGGAGTAATTTTGAATCAAGCAACTTTCATGTCCATCAAGATATTGCTTACCCAATTAAAGGATTAGTTATATTAGCTTCAAAGAGGCATTTTTACTGTATGGATGAATTAACAGATGAAGAGCAATTAGAATTTATTTCGTTAATCCATAAGCTCAGAAGTGAACAAAGAAAACGATTGGGAATTGATAAGGTCTATTATTTTTATAATGAAGATACAACACATCACTTTCCTTTATGGATGGTTCCTAGATATGAATGGATGTACCAATTTGGAAATTCAGTAGAATCATTAAGACCGGCATTATTACATGCAAGGATAATACGAATGACGATGAGAATATGAAGTGTGTAGAAGAAGGGGTTAGCATACTAAGAGAGGGAATGAGGGATTTTGTGAGTAACTCAAGGTAATCTCATCTAACAATGTTTTTCATGCATCGGGCTGACGCCTCCGGTCTGGCAGAGGAGTAATCGGGGAAGTGGATGCAACCAGATAACCCTGCGAGGCTAAGTCTTCGACCCGGCTCCGGTTGGTCGCCTTAAGCCTCTCGGGTTTTGAACACAGGAACGTTAGGTGAAAGACAAAAGCTAAAATAAAAGTGGTGACACTGGATCGAGAAAAAGATTGTCATACAATCAACAGGAATTTCTTTAACTAAAGGTGTCTTTGGTGCTCTTCCATATGTAGGAACTTTACTTAATGAAGCTGTTTTTGATAACCGTGCACGTATTAAGCAAGAAAGAATCAATCATTTTATTAAAGAATTACAAGAATACCTATCAAGAGAGAGAAAGCAAGATGAAGTTAATTTTAATTACATTAAAAGCGAAGAATTTAGCGACTTACTTGAATCGATCATAGTGAAGATTTCTCAGAATAAATCAGAAGAAAAGGTTCATAGGTTTATAAGAGTACTTGTAAATCAAATGACTACCCCATATGAGACTGAATATATTGAAACATTCTTAGAAATCGTTTCAAAAATCAATGAGAAGCAGATTGAAATATTAAATACTTATAGAAAAGCTTACTATGAGAGATTAAACATGACAATGAATCAGCGGATAGAAAGATTTTGAATGACAATCCTATAGCAGGGGCAATGGATTTAGGCATCATAACTATTATAAGCTTGAAAGACATATATATAAATTTTACGTTCAAGACTTAGTATCAAAGAGCTTACTTCTCGATGACAGTATGAATAGATATGATACAAGGCCATATGACCTTCTTGAAATAACAGAGTTTGGAATAGAATTTTTGAGATTTATTGAAAGCAGTAATTTTTGAATTTTTTTATAGTCCATCGCCTAACATAATATTCACGCTGCGGACATTCGTCCTTGATCCGGCATTCGCCGGGTCGTGAATACAACAACGTTAGGTGAAATTATTAAAAATATATAATAATGGAGCGATCTTATGTCTAAAAATAAAATACAAGATAAGGGTAAGAAATTTGAAGAATTAGTCCAATACGTATATCAATCACTTTTATTTCTTGAAGGCAAAGAAATAAGAGTATCGAGAGATATAAAAATTTTAGGTAAGTCAGGAGTAAAACATCAAATTGATGCCTTTTATGAATTTGATTTAATCGGCGTTAAGCATAAAGTTGCCATAGAATGCAAAAATCATGGGCGACCAATTAGCAAAGGAAATGTGCAAGAATTTTATGGTAAATTAAACGATCTTGATAACTGTATAGGTATTATGGTCTCTTCAAGTGGGTTCCAAGAAGGTGCTGAAGTAATTGCGAAATATTATGGAATTGAAATATTAGCTTTGGGTGAACTTCCATTGTTGGCGAAAGTAGTTGCAGCGAAAATTGGTATAATATTACCAAATGAAAAGGTTTTAGGCCAGCCCTTTTGGACTCTTATGGAAGAAAAGAATGAACAAGTGACCGGTACGTACGTGATTCTTCCTCACGAAGAAGAAAAGTATTTTTATTTATTCACGTCTAAAAAGACTGCTGAAGCAATTTGTGAAGAAGTTGGAGGAGTAGTAAGAGGAGTCAGTCAATTACATCTTAAAGTTCTAGTTTCATTTGCTGAATACCATAAGCTGAAATTTATGTTATTTCCTTATGATGAACAAATGGCACTTAAACTTGAGAATAATGATATTGAAAAGTATTTTATACATAAATGAATTGGATAGTGATTATTGAAATGAAATAACTTCACCTAACATAATATTCACGCTGCTGACATTTGTCCTCGGTCCGGCATACGCCGGACGCTCAGCATACGATGAGTCGGGAATACGGGAACGTTAGGTGGAAAAATCAATCCAAGGTAGTGAAAATCTATTAGGATTTAGAAAAGAGGTCTTTATGAGAGACGACGAACTACCGAATTATTCTGAAGCTGAGTACTTAGGTGACCTAGGTGTAAGGATAGTAGACGAAATAGTTAGTGATAAATTGAATATGATTTTTAGAAGAAAAGAACAAAAGGATATCGGTATCGATGCGGAAATAGAGATTGTTAGTGAAACAAGAAAAGGAACAGGTAGATTGCTTGCTTTGCAAATAAAATGTGGTAATAGCTTTTTTGAGGAGACTAATGAAAGTGGATATATCTTTAGATTTTCTAAAGCTCAATACAATTATTGGAGTAATTTTTCAATTCAAGTGATTATTATATTATGCAATCCTGATACACGCGTAGCATATTGGGAATCTATGACTGCAAATAGTATAATTCATCTAACAAAATCATGCAAAATAACAATACCGTATAATAAAGTTTTAAGTCGTGAATCTAAATATTCTATAGAAGAATTGGCGAACAGAAAACAGGATAGTGATATTGCTGAATTAGCTCTATTTAGATTGCTGCATGATAAGTATATTGGTAGGATAAAAATTGCTCCAATTGCTGAAGAGCCTAGAGATTTCCAAGGGTTGTCTTACATTGTAAATATAGATGAAGAGATTTTTATGGTGGGGATGCATTATGATAGGTATGGAAAGATAATAGCAGAAGATTTAAAAAAATTTAAACCGCTTTATGAACAGAATATGAGAAGTATGGCTTGGGATATATATCATAAAGAGGCTAAACTATTGCTATTTATAATCTCGAAGTCAAAAGCAGCTTTAGAATTGAGTAATGAAGTAATAGAATACATTCAAAGTCTTAAATTTATCGAGATGAGTAGAGCAGTATATAGTGATTTTATAATACCTAGTGTTACTGAGTTAGATGAAAGTAATCAGGAAATATATTTTTACTAGTAAGGTTGTATTGTGTTGCTATAAGTGAGTTCTTCTCTTGATAGTATTGTTGAGAGTATAGGCAGACAATCGAATGAACTCTACATAGTCAATATGCGGAACGTTGTACGAAAACCAATAAAATAGGTGATGAAGTAAACTGATGAAGATTGTAGATAGTGAATATATTATTTTGAAATAAAAAATAAACACAATTTTAAAAAATGTATTGTTAGAGCTCATTTTACATTATGTGAGAGGGCCTCTAACTATAAGCTGATTACTTCACCTAAATGATATTTGCGCTTCGGACATTCGTCCTTGGCCTAGCACACGCCGGACAACCGACATGCGTCGGGTCGTTAATAAAGTGAACGTTATTTGAAACAACTTGAGTTAGGTTATGAAAGAATTAGAGAGGCAGAATTACTAAAGGAGATGGAAAGCAAGTGACAACAACTATTTTTGACATATCAAATAGCAAAAAATATTTTAACACTGAACGGCATTATTATAATAGTCTAGTTGATAATTGTGTAGAATTGCTTGATGAGCTTCTTATCCTAATAGATGCTACAAGCGATCTTAAACAACTTGAATACAGATATTCTAATATATTGGTAATTCTTCGTTTCATAGATGTTGAGTTTAAATACCTACAACACATTGTCAGCCAATTAAGAACAAACGGCAGTCAAATAAAACCCGTTGAATTTCTGATGCATCTTAAGAATTACTTAGTTCACGTAGATAGTTTTATCGACTATTTAGATGGTTTTCTTGAAGTATTAAGTGAACAGGCTAATATTCATTATCGGTTTGATCGAAAATCAATTGCAGAATTCAATTTAATTAATGAAATTAGAAATCAGATCCATCATGAGAGTTTACCAACAGTGGATTACAATCATGAATCCTACGCACCTGCACATAGTGATGTAGCACCAAGAGCTGCAGTTTTTGAAATTAGATTACGATGGCCTATGACTAAACAAGAAGTATCATCGATTGACTTAGAGACATTAATAAAAACCACAAAAAACGCTCTATTGATTAAGTTTGGATCTATCGTTTGTTCATTGCTTGAAGAGGTTAAAACCAAAAATAGTAATATATAAAACGATTTGGAAGTTAATTCGTTTATACAAAAATTGATTATTTGAATATGAAAGAGAATTTTTACTGGTAGTTCGAAGAAGACACTGACATCCTATAACATTATGTAAACGCTTAGGAGACTAGCGGCTCCTCTGTCCGCCCGAAGGGGCTAGTCAGCTAAGCTGAATCAGGCGGACATATCCGCACCGACTAACCGCATCGTGGCCGCTCCTGATGGTCGCTTAAGTCGGTGGGACGTCGTGGATAAAGGAACGTTATATGTAATCGAGCAAGTATAAACAATACTTTAAATTTTAACTTGTTATCATAATATATTTATGTGAAGACATTATCTCGTCAGTAGTTAAATGACAATACAGAGGTGAAGTGATTTGAAATCAACAGTAAGGGCACTGCTGCAAAGAGGAGTTCCAAGTGATTTTGCAAATAATATTGCATCTATTGGTTATACACTTGATAAGTTAAAACAAATTAACACAGAAAAGCTAGTAGAAATGGGCTTTAGTCAAGAAACCGCAGATATTATTAATAAGGAGAAGAGACCACCCATTCCTTCAAATGTATTGAATAAGGTTTTATATGAATCAAATTACTCATGCTGTATTTGCAAAAAAAATAAGGAGATTATTGTTCACCATATTGTGCCTTGGGAAGAATCAAAATCTCATCATGAAGATAATCTTGTGGTGCTTTGTCTTGAACACCATGGCGAAGCGCATACAAAACATGAACTAAGCTTAAACTTAACAAGAGAACGACTTTTACATGCAAAGAGACAGTGGCTTGAGGAAGTCAAAGAGATTAATAAGAACCTTATACTTGATTTACCAAAACCCGCTTTTTCTTTTTTTGATTATTTCAACATTAATAGACTTTGTGAATTATTCGAACAAAGAGGTATAAATCTTTGTGAACTTTCGAATTATGATTACTTATTTGATGCTGGATTTATCAACAAAGATGGATCTTTTAAACCTATATTAAAATGGAACGTTTCTTCAAGAGACATAAAATACTATTGGATCGGTTTTTTTGAAGGTACTTACATTAATAGGTATATAAAAGATGGGTTTCAAAGTTTATTAAAAAAAATGGATCCGATTATTCTTAATGATATTTGGAATAAGAGCCAAATTGAAGCATTGATTACACCAGGTGTATTTTTCGTAGTTCAAGGAGCTTTCTATTTCAAGAATATTTCGGGAAAATATGGAGGTATTGGTCAACAAACTAAAGGATACAGAAGAGCAAATGGTATACGAATAGAATTTGAGTTTGATAGTTGGTATTGCAATTCTTCTAGTTCAAAGTCCCACCTTTCGGGGAGAAGTGTAATAACGGCATATTGTATATCTAGGTCAGTTATAAAATCAGAAAACGAATTGATAGTATTTTGTACAGTGCTTGCGATTGGTAACGGATTTGAAAATATTACTAATGGGAGATCGTTTATATCACAATATGTCTATAAAGATGAGGAAGAGGAATTAGACGAAATGGATTTTGATGAACATGAAATAGAATAGACAAAAAAATTCTTTTCAAATCATGATTGCAGTTCATGAAGGCTCGACTACATATAACATTATATTCAAGAGGCTGGTCGGCTGGCGCCTTCCCTTGGTCCGCCCGTGGCTTTTCAAGAAGTGGAGCCAGACGGGGAAAATCCTACGAACCTAACCGCGTCGCGGCCGCCCCCGTTGGGGCTTAAGTTTCTCGGTTTCGTGAATACAGGAACGTTAGACGAAATTTACTTAAAGAGGAGTACAAAATGAAAAAAAGTTCTAGTTCAATTGCCTTAATCATCTGCTGAGAAAACACTACTCAATAAGTATAAAAAGCTAATTGGAAATAATAGAATTAAACCTCAAAGATTAATCCTCGATGAGATAAATAATGTTTACATTGATTTGGATGGGTATGAAAAAGATCAATATGCAATTGAAATATATGCACATATTGGATCTCTCAAAGCAGGTCAGAGAAAGAAAATTGCTACAGATATTTTAAAGCTTAGTTTGATAGATGTTCCAAATAAAATACTAATTGTTCATAGTGATGTAAAGAATTGGTTGGATAAAAATTCGTCGATAGCAAGTGCTGCAAAAAAACACAATATTAAAATTGAAATTGCTATTTACTCAAAAACAATGGAAACTAATATAAGAAGGACACAGAAAAAACAAGATAGAAGTGCAGTGTTGTAAGTAAATCGGAGAAGAGTGAACTTTGTCTAAAAAAATATTTCACACATCGAGCCATTCGTCCCTCGGTCCAGCTCGAGTTAGGAAGAGGATTCGAGGATGCAATATGCAGTTGCAGGAAGTGGATTTAGTCGGACACGAACAACTACCTAAGTTAATACAGGAATAATATATAAAATTAAACATAAGTAGGTGGGTAAAATGAGTTCAAGTTTTATAAATGAGCGTAGTGCTGAGTATATTTTAGTTCCTAAGTTTGTTGAGCATTTAACACAGATAAGTACAAAAATCACACCTATCTTTTTTTGGGCTACAAGGGAAGGAGCAACTCACTCTAAAAGCTCGTTTAAAGATAAAAAACTATTAATAGCGGCTATGTATGCTAGAAGGCCAAAAGTGTATAATTTATTAGATATCGAACTGAAATTTAATGAGGAGTTATTTTCGCGCGCAGAATATCTAAATAAGAATGGTATATCTGTTTTTGCTGGAGCTCCGTTGGTATCTAGATTTGAAGAATTAAATTTCGATGCCTCATGTATATGGTTTAATTTAAAACCCAATGAAAAAAATAAGGATATTGTATTGCGAGTTAATAGTGTTGATGGAAGCATTTATAATTCAAAAAGTTATAATAGTTTAACAGGAGTTAGTTCAAGTGAAATTGTAGATATCATCAAAGGAATATCAAAGGAATTTACTTGGAGTGAAGCAATTGAAATTATTAAGAATAACAAATACTACAATATTCACTCAAGATGGTTTTTAACTGGTGGATACAAGCCAGTTTACTTTATAATAGATGTTTCGGAGAAGTGTGGACAAAATGTTCAAGCATTTTCCCCGCTCCCTCGGTCCAGCAGAGGAATTTTAGATAAGTAAAGGCAGCATGATACACCTATCATCCGCCAGGCGACATAAATACCTGAAAGTATGTGGAATTCTCTCAATGACAAAATTAAAATAATAGGTTCAAAGAACCGAAAGTTAAATGGAATGATCTATTCATACTGAGAATTCGTTTTTTAATATTTCACCAAAAAATTGGAAAAAATATGGAGAGGGTGAAAAATAATGATTAAAGAAATTTCGATTAAAGAAATAGCAACATATGATAATGCAGGAGTTGTCTTTAATGAATTAAAGAAAGTTAATTTTTTGTATGGTTCTAATGGGAGTGGCAAAACAACATTATCAAATTCTATTAAAAACTTTGAAAGCCTTCCCGGATGTAATATTGTTTGGGTATCTCAACCGTTAAAAACATTGGTGTATAATCAGAAATTCGTTGAAGAAAATTTTCATCAGGATTCGAACATAAAAGGAATATTCACATTAGGTAAAGAGTCAACTGAGATAAGAAACGAAATTGCTGAAAAGAAGAGGCTAGTTGATAAATTAGATGAAGAGATTCGGAGAATGCGTACTAACTTAATCAATAAAGAAGAAGAATATACCTCGAATGAAAATGAATTTATAGATGATTGTTGGGAATTGAAAAGAAAATATGATAACGAGTTTTTGAAAGCTTTCTCAGGTGTCAGAAATAATAAAATTAACTTTATGAATAAATGTAAACAGTCGCATTCAATTAATGGAATATTATATGATGTTGAAAATTTGCTCGCTCGTTCAATTAAATTATTCAATGGAAGTTTAGTGAAAATTCCAACTATACAATCAGTAAATAATGACGAACTAAATGTTACTTGTTCAAGTGAGATATTCAAAAATCAAATTGTTGGTAAGCAGGAGATTGATATTGCTGCATTCATTTCTAGACTAGCTATAAGCGATTGGGTAAAAAGAGGTTATGATCATGTACATAATTCAGAAGGTAAGTGTCCTTTCTGTCAACAGTCTTTGCCGAATGATTTTTTGAATCAATTAGAAGAGTATTTTAATGAGACTTATGAAAATGAAATGAAGAAATTAAAGCAGTGTGTTGATCAATACATGGAATTGTATAGTACTCTTAAAACTTCAATTCAGGATCTATTGGAAAAGGAATTGCCGTATATCGATAAAGAGAAAATTAATCAACAGTTTGAACTAATCAGATCGAAGAATGAAACTAATCTTGAATTGATTGAACAAAAACAAAATGAACCGAGCAAGGGAATGACACTAGTTTCTGTTGATGAATTTGTAAAAAATATCAATCTGGAAATTGAGAGGGTAAATCAGGAGATTCAAGGACATAACAAGTTGATTGATAATCGTGCTCAGGAAGAACAATTACTAAAGGATCAGATATGGAGATTCATAGCAAATGAGAATTTGCATAATCACGAAAAATATGTGCGCAAAGAATATAGCATTAATAATGCGATAAGAGGCATAAAAGATAGGATTACGTTAAAAACATCTGAGAAAAAAAGATTAATTTCAGATGTTGAGGGTTTGGAGGCTCAAATCACTAGTGTAATTCCATCCGTTAATGAGATGAATCGTTTGTTGAAAGCATATAATTTTACAAATTTCAAATTTGCGCATACACAAACTCAAGGTAATTATCGATTGGTACGATCCACTGGAGAAGATGTAAATCAAACGTTAAGTGAAGGAGAAAAGACATTCGTAACATTTTTATATTTTATGCATTTATTGAATGGAAGTAATAACAGAGATCTTATTACAGAGAATAAAGTCGTTGTGATAGATGACCCAATTTCAAGCTTGGACAGCAATGTGTTATTTATCGTTAGTAACCTCATCTTGAAACTTATTGATGATTGTAGGAATAATAAAAACAATGTTGTTCAAATATTTGTTTTAACTCATAATGTCTACTTTCACAAGGAAGTAACTTTTCATAAAAAGCGATCGAAGGGCGGAAAGTTGCATGATGAAACATTCTGGATCATTAGAAAAGTTAATAATATTACAGAGGCTAGACCCTACGATACAAATCCAATCAAAACTTCATATGAGTTAATGTGGCAGGAACTTAGATCAGCAACACAGAGTAGTTCTTCAACTACGGTTCAAAACTTGATTCGTAGGATTATTGAAAATTATTTTAAAGTATTTGGAAATTTTAGTGAAGATGATATACTGAATAAATTTGATGAAGAAGAAAAGATAATATGTAAATCGCTTTTATCCTGGGCTAATGATGGGTCTCATTTTGCAAGTGATGATTTGTATATTGAGCATCCAATAGATACAAATGCTATGTACCTGAATATTTTTGAAAAAATATTCAAGGTTACAAATCATCATGCACATTACACTATGATGATGGGTAGTGAGGTTAGAAATGAGATTTCTCAAGCAGAGGTATCATAAATACATTTTCACAATAAAAGAAGGATTTTTAGTGCAACATTCTGCTGAATCAAATTGTTTGTGTTACCATCTAACTAACATTGTTAGGTAGGTGATTATTCCGAACTAGTCTTGCCCCAGCTTTAGTTCATTAGCAGTCATGAAATTTCAGGAAGAAAGCAAACCAATGAGCAAGGAGTTCATGTTCTTGTTAAACTGGAGATACTAGAACTCATATATCGTCAAAGTAGATATCCACTCATGAATTATGCTCTAAAGCTTGGTGGCGAGCAAAAATTTTGCTAGGTCTGCCATAGTCATACAGTGAATCAACCTCCATCTAAAGATAATCATTGAAAAATCCAGTTACAAGACTCTTGTGTAACTGGGTTTTTGTGTAGGAAGAAATCTCCCAAGGGGATGTATTGCACTTGCGTTCAAAAAGGTAGGATTGGAATAACTTTAGGTATACCACCTCAAGAAAATGGAAACCTATTGTTTTTTAGCACATAGTGTCCCCGAACCGTCTTATTTCTATGCTTTTCTGAAATTATCTTGATGAGCATTTACAATGTAATCTTCATAACCTAATTTACTCACTTTCTTCACCAAGCAAATACCCCACAGAAATCTCCAAAGCTTTCGCTATCATCACCACTTCATAGTCTTGAACAAGACGATATTGACCCTCCAAACGTGAAAGACTAGTCTGACTGATATCCAAACCCAATGTTTGCAATCTGGCGAGGAACTCTCGTTGTTTGATGCCTTTACTTTTACGAATAGCTACGACTCGGGAGCCGATGATGTTTTTATCACCAGGTGGTTCTTGTCTATGCTTCATTATGTCCCCCCCTCATTTCAACCAAATTGTATGAGAAATAATGGTTGTTTTAATGCGGATATCGAATTAAAATAAAATAAACCGATAATCGCATTAAAATTGACTGCTCATGTCTAGTCTTAACAAGACATTATGTAGTTTAGACCCATCAGAGAGGTGCATGTATGAGCCGGTTGCTTGACTTATTGGAAGAGGAACGGCGCAAGCTTAATCAGCTTGGTGAGGCATCCTTGAAGCAAGCGATTCCGTTGTGGGACAATCCTGCGGTTCAGGAGCAGAGCCGGAGGGTGGATGAACTGGTGGCCCAAGTAAGTGAAATGAAAGCGAGGCATAGCCGAGTTGTACGGCAATGAGCGAAGTACATAAAGCGCAGGGGAGGAGAAGCAATGGATTTTCCACCGTGGATGCAGCGAGCAATTCAGGCAAGGCTGGATGAGGTATCTTCCCGGATCGAGCATGATCCTGCACTGAGTCGTGTACGTGGGGAAACAGAAGAAGCGTTCGAATCTTTGTTTGATGGCAAGGATATCGAGCAGACACCTGAATATACTGAGTGGGAGAGCCGATACATTGTCAGTAAAGGAATAGAAAATGAGCGGTTATACATGCAAGGGCTGAGGGATGGGATTCAGCTCACAGTATCCATACTGGGCCAGTCAATGCCGGAGGAGACCAATACGAAGGCTAATCAATTCACTAACGCGAACTCATAGTCAGGGGAAGCGGCCCCGATCTTAACTTAAAAAACCCAGCCGAAGCGGTATGTTACACGCTTCGGCTGGGTTTTTAACGCTCTACTTTTCCAAAATCCAATTCTTACTTCGCACTCACCGATTTAAACCAATCATTCACTTCTTGCGTGATCTGATCTCCGCCATTGGATTTCCAGTTGGCGACGAATTGGTCAAAGGCATCAATTGGCAGATTGCCGTAGATGATTTTGTTGAAGGTTTCCATCTCGGACTGACGGAGCAGGTTCCATTTGGATACCATGGTTGGTGTTGCAGCGCCAGTGAAATAGTTTTGTTTACGGATGTCGATCTGGGACATCACGACTTTACCTGCATACCAGTTTTCCGGTTTACGGAATTCGGCCATTTGTTTCTCGTAAGGTGTTTCAGGCTTCTCGCCGTTGGCCAGCTTCACGAGTGTTTTCATGTACAGATCCGGGATACGTGCTGGACCGGTCAGGAAAGGGAATTCGTTGGAGAAGTCTTTGATCTTCTCTTTGTCACTGGTCGGTTGTCCGTCAATGATATCCCAGTCGTAACCTTTGGCGAAGCCGTATTCATACTCACTGCCCGCTTTCGGGTTCGCAAGATTATCCAGCAGGTAGTTGTAGTACAGGAAGATGGCTTCTGGATGCTTCGCATCCTTGTTAATCATGATACTTGCGTTGACACCAGAGTTCTGCCACTTTGTACCGATCTTGCCGTCTGGACCAGCTGGAACAGGGTAAGCTTTATACTTAGAGCCAGGTACGTTCTTCAGCAGGTCAGGTGCAGGCCAGTCCGGTACCCAGTTGGCGCCAGGCAGAATGCCCGCTTTGCCAGCTGTCCAGCTTTCAGCGGATTTGCCTTCGTCCCACAGAGCGGAGTCAGCGTGGATATAACCTTTATCCATCCATTCAGCCAGCTTGGCAAGGGCTTGTTTGGCACCCGGGTTAACGGAGCCGTACTCGAGGTTGCCGTTCGCGTCTTTGTTCCATTGCTCCTCGATTGTGCCGTATGCACCGAACAACCAGTCGAGCTGACCCATCCAGGTGTTGGTGTTATTTTTCAGTGAGATTGCCAGCGGGAATACTTTGTCTGGAGACAGACCGTCCGGGTTCTCGTTTTTGAATTTGTCCATGATGTTCTCAAGGTCTGCGATGGTTTTTGGAGCTTCCAGGTTCAGCTTCTCCATCCAGTCCTCGCGGAGCCAGAGCAGCGTATCGTCGTTATCGGTGTACTCCATGATCGGCATGTTGTATTTCTTGCCGTCCTTGGTGAACGGATACCACAGTTCAGGATGTGCTGCTGCGTGATCTTTCAGGGTCTGACTCGCGTACTTGTCGAACAACTCATCGATGGCGATGAATTGACCGGAGTCGATCAGTTGATTGGTCAGTACCGCATTGGTGGGTACAGTGACGAAATCAGGCAGCTTCTCGCCAGAGGCGATTGCCAGTTGAAGCTTCTGTCTGTATTGATCGTCATTGGCCGGATACCAGGTATCTTTATGCTTCATACCCAGCGTTTCGAGCATCCAGCGATCGTGCACGTTATTTTCTTTGGTATCTCCTTGCACGTATTTCTTCGGCATTAATACCGAACTGAACTCGATAGGTGGATCATATTTTCCTTTGGCAAAGGCAGCTTCTGCTTCAGCTGAGCCGACTGTTCCCGGCGTAGTATCGGTACCATTGTCACTGGCTGTCTCGCCACTGCCGCACGCAGTGATCGTGATGAGCGCGATAACCATGAGCAGTGACCACCATGTTTTTAATTTGATCATTGTTCAATCCCCCTACGGTGTATGATCTTTATAAATGCGTGTTCAAAAAGACCGGTTTTCAGTACCGAGAAGATGGGATGAAGCTAGAAATGGAGTAGCGGAGCGTAGATAGAGCTACGTGAGCAACGGACATTTCGGCTGAATCCTATATTCGATGCTGGTGATGCCGCTAGGCATCCTTCGTAATCAAAAGCGGACTTTTTGAACAACTTCTACAATGTAACTGTACCAATTTGGGCGGGAGGGCATCTATATGAGTTTGTTAGTTTCCATAGGACTCTATTAGTGAATGTGCAAATGAAGTCCAAAAAATTCGGTTTTCAGTACCGAGAAGATGGGATAAAGCTAGAAATGGAGTAGCGGAGCGTAGGAAAACTACGTGAGCAACGGACATTTCGGCTGAATTCCATATTCGATGCTGATGATGCCGTGAGGCATCCTTCGTAATCAAAAGCGGATTTTTTTAACAACCTCTAAGATGTTATTTATGCTGGTCTCTGTATTCTTGCGGCGTAACGCCGAATTGACGCTTGAACACTTTGATAAAATAAGCCGGGTCCATATAACCAATCTCCATGCTGATTTCATACACTTTTTTGGTGGTCGTCACCAGCTTGTGACAGGCCCGATCCATACGCAGGCGCGAGATATAATCACTAATACCTTCGCCCGTTTCGATTTTATAGATCTTGGACAGATGGGTTGGGTGCAGGTTCACATGATCTGCAAGCACACGCAAAGAGACATCCAGATGCAGGTTCTTATCTGTAAAATCCTGAATCTTCTTCACATAATCTGAACGAATGTCCTTGATCTCGTTGGACGTGCCTTCCTTGAGTTTGCCCAGCAGGCTGAGTGACCATTTCCGCAGTTTGCTGATGGTAGCGAAGACTTCGCCACTTTGTAAATCCTCGACATCATTTCCCATTAAAGTGGTCAGAGTCAGCTTGTTTCGGTGAGCAATATTAGTGAACGATGCTGTAATGAGGAAACCTGCCTCCATGCAGTGCTCCCAGGATTCCGACCATTTCTCATCCAACTCCGCGCAGACTGCGAGGATTTTCTCTTCGGCGGCATCCCACTGTCCGCTTTCCAACAGACTAATGAAGGTGGGCGGGGTGTATAACACGTCCAGTGGACCTTGGGCCGCAGGTGTCTCGACATCGCTAACGCGCATGACAAATTCGCGTTCGTCGCCGACGATCTGCCGGAAATAGGCCGAAGCCTGACGGAAACGATCGTAAATCTGTTCCGGGAAGGTGAACCACTCAGTGATAACGATGGAGAGGGAGCCTTTCAGAAACTGTTTTACTTTGGATTGAAGCTGAATCGATAACTTCTCCAGCATGGTTTCTTTGCCAATATAACCTTTCCGTTCTTTCAACTGAAGCAAAAACACCAGATATCCGTGCTCCTCCTTCACGCCCCACACTTCCATAAACTCACCCATTATCTCTTCCGCCATATTGATGATCGCATATTCGATCAAGGTCTGATCATTGCTGTCATAGTGTCCGAATTCTTCTTCCAACCGTACCAACATTAACGCGGCATCCCCGGTGTGAAAAGGGAGATCGTAATTGGCGAGTTTCCGCTCCCATTCGGCAGCGGCGATTCGTTGTCCCTGCAAAGCCCCTAGGAGCAGTCGTCCTCGCAAATGGGGGAGATTCTCTCGCAATGTAAACTGCGTTCGTGTCAGTGAACTGACAAGTTCCCATTCGTTGTTCAATTGATCAATGGCCTTCTGAACAGCACCCATTAATTCATCATCAGTGGGCGGCTTCAGCAGATAGTCTACGGCTTCGAACTGGATGGCTTTTTTGGCGTAATCGAATTCGGAATACCCGGATAACAGGATGCATTTTATTTTTTTGTCCCGGATGCGGATACGTTCGATCAGTTCTATGCCTGTCATTTCGGGCATCTGGATGTCCGAGATCACGATATCGATGGGGTGGGTGTCGATCATTTGTAGTGCTTCGTGTGCCGAGTATGCTTTGTGCACATGTTCGATCCCGAGCGTATGCCAGGGTTTGGTCATGGACAGGTTATCGACCCAGTGTGCTTCATCGTCTACGATCATCATTTGCATGTTGTAGTGTCTCCCTTGGTGGTATATAGGTCTTAAAAGTTAAAATCAATGGATGCTTCTTGTGAACGAGGTCGCTACGGATTTGAAGGGTTCTTTCGATCGCTGTTCAAGCCCCATTTTCTGAATTAGATGATTATAAGGTTAAAATGATGCTTGAAAGGCGAACACTTCGTTTCTACAGAATCCCTTCAATCCTTCGCTTTGGTTCACGTAAAGTCTAACCCTTTATTTTAAAACGAGCCCTATATAAAGGTTGAATTTGTAATAAGGGCGAAGGCTGCGATTCTTGTGCAGCCTTTTTAGTAGTTAGTAAAAGTCGCACAAGAGAACACTTCCGAGCACTTCGTTTCTTCAGGTTTTTTCTGTCCTCTGCGTTATCGTGTAAATGGTTCGTTCAGAATCAAATATCAACTTATCGTTCGTATCGTATCAATTCGTATCTGTATTACCTTTATCGGAATCGGTATCCTCTTTTGATATCTCCCAGATGATTTCGGTTCGGAATCCGCCAAGTGGGGATGGGCCGAATAGGAGGTAGGAATGGCTTCCGAATGTGTGTATGATTCGTTGATTCGTATTCCAAAGGCCGCAGCCCATTTCTTCCTGTAACGGTTCCTGCATCTTCAAGTTCAGCGCTTCGTACTGTTCCGGGCTTAGGCCTGGGCCATCGTCGTCGATGTATATTCTGCCAAAACCATTCTTGCGCTCCCCGGTAATTCGGATTTCCCCGGATGAATAGGACTTCGCCACACCATGTATCACGGAATTCTCGACCATCGGCTGAAGCATTAATCGCGGTACCGATTGGGCAAGCATATCCTCAGGGATATCAATGTGATATTCAATCCGGCCATTGCGCAGCTTCTGAATGTCCAGATAGTTGATCAGCAACTTGATCTCTTCCTGAAGCGAAGATGTCTCTTTTTCCATACGGGTGGTATAGCGATAATACGCACTAAGGTTATGCGCCATGGAGACCACGGCTTGCTCGTCCTTCATCTGGGCCATGTTGATGATATAGCCTAGACAATTATATAGGAAATGCGGATTGATCTGTGCTTGTAATTGCTTTAGTGTAGCTTCCCTGGCTCTAATCTTCTCATGGAACACATTCTCGATCAGATCCTGAATCTGATGGGACATATCGTTGAATCGGCGGAAAAGGAATGAGAATTCATTCTGGTTTTTGCTATGCAGTCGAACAGAATAATCGCCTTGCTCGACGCGGCGTAAGCCTTTGATCAGCTGTTTGATCGGATACTGGACATTTCGGTACAGCAGGATGGAAGCCGAGATGCCCACCACGAGTAGCAAAATCATACTGGTGTAGAACAGATTCTGACTGAGCGAGATGGGTTTCAAAATCTGATACAGCGGGATGACGTCAACCAGATGCCAATCCAGATAGGTGGACTTCACGGAGCTAACCAGATATTTCTTTCCGTTCAGTTCGACCACGTCCTGTGTAGTATCCTCCGGCGAGTGCGTATCCAGATACTGAGTAAGTGCTGCGGATAACTGCTTGTCCGCGCTGCGATTCAGAATGGGTGCATTTCCTTTGTGATATAAGAAAGGATCGCCTTGTCCGCCTGCTTTATACGTATCCAGCATATTCTGAATGTTCTCATAGCTGAAGCTGGCTTCAATCACCAGATTGCTTCCCGTGAGCATTCCAGGTTGGGCGAGGGAGTCTGTAAAGAACCAATAGAAGGATTTCATCTCATCCTGTGATTCGGCACTTTGGTCCCCATAGGTCCATTGTCCGCTCATATTTTTTTTCAAATAGGCTTCATCATATCCTGTAGTTCGGTTGTAGTTGGCGATGACATCCTCATTCTGCTGTGAATACACCGCATATCGGGTAGGCCATATATCGGTAACGCTCGTCTGAAGCGTCATCTTCTCCTGAATCACATAACGGGTCTGCATCCGGTCATATCGATCATCCCACATGTTCAGGCCGTTGAATGCTCTGACATTCGGATCACGGGAGAGAATCAGGCTGAAATCCATCATCTGATTGATGCGGGAGTCGATCTGACTGGACAAGAACGTGAGCTGTTTCGTGTTGGAGATTTGCAGTTCTTTGCTGACGACATCATAGGTGACGTTATTCGAGTAGGTGTACATGATCAGAATGGGGATGAATAAGACCACAATTAACAGATTTATTTTGGCGAATAGACTGAATCGGGATCGGGTCTTACCTTGAAAAGGCATGAAGCGCTTCCATATATACATACAAAGTCTCCTTCTAATTCGTGTTCAGATATATAGGTTAAACCCTTCATTTACACAGTAACGGAGAGGACAGAAATAACATTAAAAAGCGAAGCGTTCGCCTTTATCACCGGATTTTCTCCTTTAGAAAGGGATCAGAAAAATCTGGGGATAACAGCGATTGGAAGGTTATTCTGTCATCGGAGTGTCCGTGTGAATCATCTTTAGTTCAACTTATAGATTCCTAACAAAATACTATCAAGCCTAACAATGTTATATAGCAGACCTCAGTATGGCTTGATACTATTTATATCAGAGAACCCCATCACACACAAAAACTTTTTTTGGGAACAGGAGCAGTGCTATGGAGGCTAAATTGGAGGGTAAGCGGGTCCCGCAGGCAAACGTTGGGAACAAGCTGGAGAAAAAGAGAAAAAAACGCTATAAACAGCCATGGATTCTGCACTTCATGGTGTTGCCGGCAGCCATTATGGTCTTTATATTTTCATACATTCCGATGTCCGGGATTTTGATGGCATTTCAGGATTATAAACCTGCACTGGGATTTTTCAATTCCGAATGGGTAGGACTGAAGCACTTCAGGTATATGTGGGAAAATGATTATTTCCTGCAAATTACGTGGAACACGCTATTTTTTGCCTGTACGAAGATTGTCATGAATCTAATCATTCCGTTTGTCTTCGCCTTATTGCTCAACGAGGTACGGAAGATGGCACTGAAAAGAACGATTCAAACGCTTGTGTATCTGCCACACTTTCTGTCTTGGGTAACGTTATCCGGTATCCTGATCGACATTCTGGCCCAGACGGGTATTGTCAATCAGTTCCTGGTTTCGGTATTCGGTATCAAGCCGATCTTCTTCCTGGGGGATGGCAGCTGGTTCCGATTCACGATTATTGCGAGTGATGTCTGGAAAGAGTTTGGTTTCAACACGATCATCTTCCTCGCGGCATTGTCCGGCATTAACCCGGCACTTTATGAAGCGGCTGAGGTGGACGGCGCAGGACGCTGGAAGCAAACGATGTATATTACCATCCCGGCTCTTATTCCGATTGGGATCGTCATTGCAACCTTGGCACTGGGGAATGTGCTTAACGCCAACTTTGACCAGATCTTTAACTTATATAGTCCGTTGATTTACCAACAAGGCGATATTATCGATACGTTTGTGTATAGAGAAGGTCTGCTTAGTGGGCAGTTCAGTTTCGCTACCGCTGTGAATCTGTTCAAATCGGTCATCAGCCTGATCCTGATTGTGATCTCGTACCGACTGGCTTACCGATTCGCCGGATACCGCATTTTCTAGAGAGGAGGACAAACGAATGTATCATAAAACGATGCCTTACCGCATATTCAGCATATTCAACAATGTGTTACTGACCCTGCTTTCACTGCTCTGCTTGCTGCCTTTGTATCACTTGCTCATGGTATCTCTTAGCGCATCTGCACCTGCGAATGCTGGTCTCGTCACGTTCTGGCCGATTGGATTTACATTGGAGGCGTATGCAAAAACGTTTGCCAATACGAACTTCCTCTCCTCCTTGTGGGTGTCCGTCGAGCGGACGGTACTGGGTACAGGACTTGCGTTAATCGTTAATACGCTTGCAGCCTATGCGCTTTCCAAAGAGACACGGGTGTTCCGCGCACGTAACATCTATCTGTGGTATTTTGTCATCACGATGCTGTTCAGCGGTGGTCTTATTCCGGGGTATATCCTGATTCTGAAGCTGGGTCTGATGAACACATTGTTGGCCTTGATCCTGCCTGGATTGGTCGCGGTGTTCAACATCATTCTGTTGCTGAATTTCTTCCGTACCGTTCCGAAGGATCTGGAGGAAGCTGCATTTATTGATGGCGCAGGACATTTCCAGACGTTTATCAAAATCTATCTGCCGGTCTCCGTGCCTGTTATTGCAACGGTTTCACTCTTCATGATGGTTGGGCATTGGAACGCATACTTTGATGGGATTATCTACATCCGTGATGCGGAAAAGCTGCCACTTGCGACATTCATGCAGACAATCATCGTGCAGGCCGACATGTCGAAGCTTGATCCAGAAGCGGTGAAGAACCTGTCCCAACGGACGATTCGGGCTTCGCAGATCTTTATCAGTGCACTTCCGATCTTGTTAGTGTATCCGTTCCTGCAACGGTACTTTGTTACTGGGATCGTGGTTGGTGCTGTTAAGGAGTAGTTAAATGTAAGGGTTAGAATAGGGCTGTGAAATAGGAGTCACTGAACTGGGGAAGGCCAGGGAGGTGGCTTCTTTTTGGTGTATGGAATAGAAGTATATTACCTTTAATTGAATAAAATGGTACTATGAGAGTTGATTAAGAGCATGAGTCATTTATCAATAGGAGGATGTGGACAAAGTGAAGAAGATTATAGTTGTTACCCTTGCTTTGACGTTATTGAGCGTATCCATGACTTTTACAGCCACAAGCGCACCGAAAAAGATCAATATATTACTTAATGAAAAAGAACTAAAGACTCAAGCAGGCGCTGAAGCTCCCAAGAAATCAATTGAAGTTATGGTTAACTTGGAAACATTTCAATTAGTAGAGGCCAATGATTATATCATCTCTGACGGCCACATACTCGTTTCGCCAGCCTATATTACGAAGGTACTAGATTTCGATGTGCCTGGTAAAGGGATATGGTGGGATAACGAAGCCAAAAGTGTAATATTTGCATATGTCGACAAAGATGATTATCCAAAACCAAGGTTAACTTTTAAGGTGGGAGAAAGCTCTTTTATCGAGTTCGACAAGCGAATTGAACTAAAGAGTAAAGTATTAATGGTAGATGGAAGAGTTTATTTGCCGTTAAGAGCAATTAGTGAAGCATATGGTAAGGAAGTTCAATGGGAATCCAATAACAGCAAGAACATGGTTCGAATAACTGCGAAGAATAACTTGCCATGATTTTTATGCAGAACAATAGGTTTTGAAGCGATTTCGTTAAACTGGAAACTTCCAAGCTCGATCTCAAATATTCGTTGAAGGGTAGGAGGGTATATGGGTTCAAGAATAATGCATCTGATAATTGCAAATAGAATTGCTGATAGCCTATCAGTCAAAGATAAGACGCCTTTTTTACTTGGAAGTATCGCTCCGGATGCTGTTTCATCAAAAGATTCGTCACATTTCTTTGCTGGTGAAGTACAAGACTTTTCAAGGAACGTTGACTACAAAGGCTTTATACATAAATATAGATCGCAAGCAGAAGACTTATATGTACTTGGTTATTTTACACATTTGATTGCTGATGATATTTGGTTGAAAGGTTTCAATCTGCCTTGGTTAAAAAACAGAATGGATGCAGACGCTGGATTATATAAACTGTATCATAATGATTTTAGAATATTGAATGGGAAGTTATTAAAGCATTATGGATACACAGATGAATTAAGAAGGTCGCTGAATTACATTTCCACATTGCCTGAATTAGATGAGGTTAAATCAAAAGATGTTGAAAAATTCGTTCCATATGTATTGGGTGATATGGAATATGATAACGCAATATTGAATGAAAATCTTAATGTTTTTACGTTTAACCAGATCGTTGGATACTTAGAGACATCAGTCGATATGGGAATATTGAATATGAGGTACGTAAAGATAAAGTATAATTTGTAGGCTATATTTCTGGAAAGTGGAGATCGGAACGATGCCCGTTGCCCATACACTCCCAATCCTGTTATAATTTCGATATATCTATCGTATTGGGGGTTATGACGTGGCAATATGGATCATGCCGGATTGCTCGTTCGCTAGAAAGCCTTACGCAAAGCCTGAATAGGGGCGGACTTTGTGTAGGGCGCGACAAAATGAGATCGTTTGCCCTGGAATCAACATCAACATAACGGTTCATCCCGCAGGCTTTGCACCTTACTTTATTTTCCTAATAAAACTAAGGGGCTGAAAGCCATGCAAACACCATTTATTCATAATCATCAATTCAATTATATTCAAAAACAAGCTGATTTCCTGCTCAAAACGCTGCGCTCGGTCGTGGACCCCAAAGTATTGGATACGGTCCGTTATACCGTCAGCACGAATGCCGTTGGCATCTTCGATGATCTGACGTCGGAACAAAAGCAACTGCTGGAGCAGTTATCCACGTATGAGACGACACATGAGTTGCAGACCTATCTGAACCAGCTGGAAGCATATCTGATTCCATTTCCGCAAGTATCCGCGAAGCAGATTCAGAAGCTGTTTCCCAAGGTAAAGAAGCTCAAAGTGCCGGATCTGGAATCCATCGATTACGCACGTACAACTTATCTGAGATGGACCGACATTGCTACCGATCGCTTGTTCATCGTGTATCCGCATGAAGGCAGATTCCTCGGAATTGAGGGACGGCTTACAGCCACGAACAAGAAAGGGTATTGTATGTTCTGTCATCGCCATCAGGAGCTCGGATTCTTCAACGTGAAGACCAAGAGTTATACGCCGGACAACATTTCTTCCGTGGCCCAGTACGTATGCATGGATAACACAGCTTGTAACCATAGCATCACCGATACTAGTATGTTGGAGAAGTTTCTTCTCTCGACCGTAAAATAATGCAAGACACACAGACAGGGTCGCTCTTCGGAGCGACCTGTTTGCCGTGTTCAAGCGTAGTTGTTCTCTTACCGTAAACGCAAGAGGTCATCGTGATGGTTAACGTGATTTTTATGTTCACAAAGAAGGCTTCAGGCCACAGAAATTAAAACAGATCTTCAGACTTCATATCGGGGTTGTAATGCCCTTTAAAGCGTCGAAGGATCGTTGGCATAATTCAGTCCCAGGTTATGTGCATGGTTCAGTAATGCCTCATAATGCTCAGGCTTGGATTCCAACGTTTCATATAAAAACTCAACCCTGGATCGGGACACGCCGCAGTAATCGGCAATACCTACATTGAGCAGATTGGCAATTGATTCACCATAGTTGCGCTTGTGCATCTGTTCTTCCGTCACACCTGAAAGAGAGAGCCACAATATTTGCTGATGAGGAAGTTTGTTCTTTCCATATGCAAACCCGTTGTTCATGACACGATCCACATAACCTTTCAACATGGCTGGCAAATGCCACCACCAGAGAGGAAACACAAAAGCCACAGCATCGTGCTTCTTCAAACGCTCCATCTCCGTTTCAACCTCTGGTGAGAACACCTGATTTTCTTGAGTATAGTCGGGTTCATCCTTTTCACGAAGAATCGGGTCGAATCCAATTCCATGCAGATCCAATATCTCATAACCGTGACCAGCCTCGGTAAGCCCTTTTGCAAAACGTTCAGCTACCTGGAAGGTCAACGAATCTTTACGCGGGTGGGATACTACAACGAGTACGTTCATCTTATCTTTCACTACCTTTCTGGATTGCGGTCTTGTAGCCATAAATCAATGGCTGATGCTATTATAAACAGGTATGAAAACATCTGGAAGTACGCACTTTGATGTTCTATAAGAAGAATAAAGTGCCATAGGAACATTGAAGTACCCTAAATGCATGCCTCGAAATGAGCTTAATAATAGAAAAAAGAACAGCAAAAAGATTATGTTTTCACTTAGGATACAGCCTGATTATGGAGGGGTTCAAAAATGACGGAACATGGAGAAACAAGTGCTCCAAAGAAATATAAAGTAGGCGTGGAAGCGGCTTTGGAAGTGATGGGTGGGAAGTGGAAGCCTTTGATTATCTATCACTTGATGACTGGACGGAAACGCACGTCAGAGCTTCGACGATTGATACCGGACATTACGCAGAAGATGCTGACAACACAGCTCAGAGGTCTCGAAAAGGACGAGATTGTGCAGCGCAAGGTATATTCGGAAGTTCCTCCCAAAGTGGAGTATGAGTTAACCGACTACGGCTGGGGACTTAAGCCTGCCCTGGACCATTTATGTTATTGGGGAGAAGATCATCTGGACAAAATCCACGGGGATAAGTTTAAAGTGTTGGAGGACTTTGATTCCGAAGAGAAGGGGGCGGGAAGATGAATGGTGCGGAGCACGCGAAACAGGCAGTGCCCTTTCGTTGTGAAGGCGTGGCTGTAGTTCTGTTGAAGAAGAGCCACGATCAATACCGTGTACTGATGTTAAAGCGGGCGGGTCGGATGTTGCATAATGAATGGTGTTATGTTGGCGGCGGGATAGAGAAGGGCGAGAAGGCATGGGAAGCTGCACTGAGAGAAGTTCACGAGGAAACAGGCATTACGAAAGTCCGGTTGTATTCTGCCAATCAATTTGAACAATATTATTCACCCAAGGAGGAGTATATCTATACCGCTCCTGTTTTTGTAGGATACGTGGATGAAAGCCAGCCTGTCCGATTAAATCATGAACATACCGAGTACCAATGGATGACGTTTGACGAAGCTAAAGACAATGCGGCATTGCCCGGAATTGATGATATTTTGCATTTTGTTGAAAAGCATTTTGCCAGAAAAGCCCCTTCCAAGTGGCTTCGAATTCATGGAGAGAATGATTAGGAGGTAGAACTCATCACATACAAGACGATTTATCCAAGAGCATGGTTGAGCCTACTATGTATGTTGGTCATGGAAGCAATACTCCTCAGGGATGGTATGTACGATAAAAATGGGATTTGGAAGTACTCCCTGATCGCTCTATTGACCTATATTCTGGTTTATATCGTTTTCCTGATCTGGCGGTTATTTTTCACTAAACCCAGTATTACGCTGGAAAGCGATCATGTGATTTCTACGAAACATCAGAGATATGATGCATCTCAGATTGAGTGTATTTTTATGAATTACAGACGGATTGGCATCAAACTCTATGGTAAACGGTTAGTGCCGATGGATCTATGTTTTTATTTTCGACGAGGTCAGGAGTCCGTAGGGGTAGAAGCTGTGCATAAATGGGCAGCGCGAAACGACAAAGAAATAAAACACAGATTTTTTCAAACCTTGGCGTAGACCCGTGCGTCTGTTGAGTATAAGGAATGGTTAAGGCTGAAGATAGGGGAGGCGTAGCGATGCAAACCATAGAGCAATTTCTAACGAGTGATTGGTATAAACAGGTAACAGCTGAAATCATTCAGCTTAAACCTCAGGTCCAATTTGTCGAGCATGCCAGTTTCGAAGCATCGTTGCTGATGGATTCATTTAAAGAACGGAAATATGTACTAGAGGGTTTCGGTGTTTCGGCTCCAACCGAAGAAGAGTGTATACAGTGGATCATGGAGCAGATGGACAGAGACAAGAACCATATCATGTCCTATGTTCTAGCTCGATTAACATTCAGTGAACAGTTGGAAGATGATCCAGATGGAGAATTTCCAGAAGGCGAGGAGCTTGAGGCAGGAAATCGATCTGAAGTGGTCGAGGTATTAGGTTTTACGAGATCTGTTATCGCTAACACCATCATTGAATATGATATGGTCCAAAATCATCCGAAACAATTAACAGCGTTTTTTAAACGCACACATATTCCAGGTGCAGCTAATTTCTCGTCACAAATAAAAAAGCTTTACGCTTCAATCGCAAAGTAGATTCTAAAAATCAGCAGGAGAGGTGCATATGAGATTTTTAACGAAAGAATGGTATGAGCTGTGTCAGCAGACACATCTTCATTTTGGTATAAGAGTACATAGCGGAGCGTATGAGTTCGATGAAAATCTATTTTTAAGGCTATATAAACGAAAGGAAAAAGCGCATGTGGAGCAGGAGCGAGAGCTATATAACTTGGACCCGCGTTTCATGCTGGAGCATGATGGTCAGGTCATGACTCGTGTAGAGAAGGCTTTTAGCGGGGAAGAGATAACGGAAGAGGATCAGATGGTATTTCGCATGCCGCCGGAACAAAGAGCGCATATCGAGAAACTTATTGCAGAGTATGATGTACGCCCTCCGTTTGATGAGAAGAAATGCAAAGAAGAGTACAAAGAATCAATGGAATGGAATTTTCGATATAAGGCAGAGAATTTGCCACAGAAAATCGTTGAACAAATTGCGGATATCCGTGTGTTTACGTTGGGCTACTGTACGAGAGAAGTTATGCTACAGCTAAAGAAACAGAGCGCAGAAAATAGGAGAGAGATGGAGCGTGTATCGAATGAATACCGGGAAGTTATTATAGCACAGGATATTCCGGAAGAAATTCGTAACCGGGTTCAATTTCATGATTGTACAGTGACGGAACTGTTGACAGGGGATGAAGTGCTCATTCGTTTTGACACCCGCGGGGGCTTCACCAATATAAATAAACTTACGCTAGTTGCACCCGAAATCATCAAGCAAGACGGTGGAATTGTAGGCACTTACTGGCTGTATCAGGAGCTGTATCGGATCGATAACGGATATGAGCTTCATGTTCTATTTGATGGAGAGAATATGTCTGAGCTAATTGTTCGCTGTACCGACATTCTTGTAGAGGAAGAATGAGAGAGAACACCAGAGGCTGAATATGGAGGGAATATAGTGAAAATAAGCACCATAGAAACCAAATTAGCTTCAAGATACGACGAGTTTGATCCTGAACAGGATGGGAATAAAAATACGAGATTTGCTGACATCATAATTGATGGTACATCGCTCTATCAAAGGCTGAAAAAACATGATCTGATCCCTTGTCTGGGATGGGGAAGCAATGAATATCAGAGAATTCTTATTGATTATTTTTTACTTAAAAAGCCACATGAATCCCTGCATGATAGATATCCGATTTTAGTATGTCCCTGGTGTGGGGATGAAGAATGTGGGTTTATTTCTGTGAAGATTGATAGAGAAGATGATGTGGTGATCTGGAGAGATTTCATATTGAATGACAAGAAACTGCTGGTGGGCCCATTTAATTTTGATTGGGAAAATTATAAAAAAGCCATCGAAAGTACGTTTGGTACGGCGGGAATTCAGTAAGGGAAAATAGTGATATCCCTAAACATATTGAAATTATATTAAAAGTACTAGGCACCATCATGGTGATCCTGGGGTTTATATGGTTTTGGTTTTCAGAAGAGTTTTACAACTTAGTTTTTTGACAGCAAGGAGTTGAGCACCATTTTCGAATTTATCTGGGCTATAGTGATCTCAATTATAAGTATTATTGTAGTTCTTATCTTTGCGGCAATCATACGGTATGCCGTAGATTCATCCAAAACATCGAAAAAGTTGGATGAATTAATTAAAGAAGTACACTATCTTAAAACTGAAATCAAAAAACAGCAACACCATAAGCAGCAAGATAATAGCAAGCATATTTTTGACGAAAAAGTATAGGGAAATAATTTTAGATCAGAGGCGAGAGATACAATAATATGTTCTCAGAAAGGAACAGACCATGATGAAAGCAAATGGGAATGTACAAGCTGTTTTTATAGACAGAGATGGAACCATCGGTGGTACAGGTCATTTTATTCATCCGAGAGATTTCAGATTATACCCCAATGCTCAAGAAGCCATTATGTGTTTGAAACGAGAAGGAATTATGGTACTGGCGTTTACGAATCAATATCGAATCTCACGTGGAGAAGCAAGTGTTCAGGATTTCGAAGCGCAATTTCGCGAGTACGGATTCGATCACTCCTATATATGTCCGCATGAGCAAGAATGCAGTTGCCGAAAGCCGAAACCCGGGATGCTACTGCAAGCTTCCGAGGAGCATGGTCTGGATTTATCCAAATGCATAGTCATTGGTGATGTGGGAGATACAGACATGCTTGCTGCCCATGCCGTAGGAGCAACCAAGATCATGGTGAGAACAGGCTGGGGGGAATCTTCACTAACCCAATTTAGAGACAAATGGTTGGAGACCGAACCTGATTATATCGCAGAAGATATTTGGGATGCCGTACAATGGATCATTCATGGAAGGGAATCCAGAGAATAAAAAAACAGGAGGTAACTGTGTATGGGCATGTCAGACTATTACAAAAACCTCAGGGACAAGATCGGCAACGAGCTTATTTTTATGCCGGGTGTCGCTGGAATTATCCGAAATGAACAAGGGGAGATCCTGTTCGGTCGTAAACATAACGAATCAACCTGGGGCTTGATTGCCGGAGCCATTGAGCTTGGTGAGACACCGGCGCAAGCGATGGTGAGAGAGGCACTGGAAGAGACAGGTCTAGTTGTTGAACCTGAGAAGGTTATCGGGGTATATGGTGGTGAAGAGCAACGTTTTACTTACAGTAATGGTCATCAGGTCGAATATTTAACTATCGTATTTGAATGCAGGATCCAATCTGGGCAACTCATGCCCGATAATGAAGAGATGAAGGAGTTGCAGTTTTTCCCCGAGGATCAGCTTCCACCCGTGGCAAACCAGTATCCGGATTATATTTTTAGTTCCAAGCAAGAAGAACGAGCCCATTTTGAAAGATAACCCACTGTGCAATTCGAAGCTAACCTCGCCGCATGTTTACCAAATGAATCAAGATCCTAGTTATATGAGGAGAACTATATGTTAATCAATCCAACGGTAAATGAGATCAATAACTTATTCAAGATACATCATATCAACGAAGTGATCACTGAAATTCAACGTTTGTCAGGTACCACCGCTGGACATGTTTATCGGTTGAGTACAAGTCTGAATAAGCACTATATATTAAAATCAGATGAACCTGAACAGATTCACATCGCCCAGCAGTTTTTGGAGACGTATAAGAATTCTTCGTTATTGCCTGAAGTTTTGTTGACTGCTCAGGACAACACTTATCTAATTTACTCCTATATTGAAGGCACAACCCATTTCAACCGTGGACTGAAGAAAGAATGGTTAACTCGTCTGGTGAAAGAGCTGTTCAATACCTATGTGCGTTCTACAGATACGAAATCATGGGGCAGAATGGAGTTCCCGCAGAGGACATGGAAAGAATTCAATCAGATTAGTGTTCAGGAAGCAAAGATGAATATCGAAAGTGTTTTAACGACAGATGATTATCATCTGGTTCAATCCAAAGTGGATCGTCTCTTTCATGAGGAAGAGGAGAGGTTTCTTTTACATGGAGATACGGGGGTTCATAATTTTGTATACGATCAAAATGAACTCATCGGCGTTATTGATCCCTCTCCAATGGTCGGACCTATCCTCTATGATTTCTTGTATGCGTTTAGCTCTTCGCCAGATGATATCAACACCGAAACCTTATTTGCTGCGTTTGAACTTCTGGAACAGGTGGAAATGGACAAATCCAGATTGATCGAGGAAGCTCTGATTCATCTCTATTGCCGAATTGGGCTGAGTAACAAACATCATCCGGATGATCTGCCTGAATACTTGAAGGCATGGGATGGATGGAAGCGATTATGTGAGGAACTCTGAACAAGCAAAGTTTCTACAGCTATCACGGAATGCCTTAGTTCAGACTAAACGATATCGTATCGGATCAAGGAAAAGGTGGCAAGTGCGCCATACGTGTGTATCCGCCTACAAGGAACAATTGAATTTTGATCAAGCCCGGGCACTCTATGACACCCAACGATTGAAGTAAGTGAAACAACCCCAGCATCTCCAGGTTCTTTTCCTCCGTATTTCTGCTTTCACCGATCTTCTCGGCATATCTCCTCTAATCGTTACTTCCCAGTACTGAAGCGTGTGTTATGTCCTGCATTTGTTGAAAATAGTGATCAGTTGAATTATTTTTTTGAAATTTGTGCTTGCCTTAATGTGAACATGAAGCTTTAGGATGTAAAAGAACCGGCCAAATGCATCCAAAAATGAACATAAAGGAGGAGTCAGCATTATGGCTTTTTCGATAAAAGAAGCTTCCGAGCGGCTGGGTTGTCCTGCACATAAAATTCGTTATTACGAGAAGGAGGGACTACTCCCTTACATTAGGCGGGATCAACATGGAAATCGGATGTTCGAGGAAGAACATTTGGATTGGATGAGATTGATGTCTTGTTTCCGGGCAACGGGTATGAAGGTATCTACATTGAAACATATGGTTAGTCTGGCGCTGGATGGTGATTCAACAATTCCACAACGGAAAGCGATACTTCACGAATATAAAGAGGAATTACATCGCCGCCAAAGTGAAATTGCCGAGGCACTTGCAGCGGTGGATAACAAATTGACGATCTATGAAGACATAGAGACAGGAAAGCTTCCTTCAGAAAGCAAGCTGCTAGACCAAATGGAAAGCATCGGCAAAGACTAGACTAATACTAACGGACGGAGAGATGGAGAAATGAAGCAAAGAGTGCTGGGAAATAGCGATATCGTCGTATCTTCGATTGGATTGGGAATAATGGGCATGTCTCCAGGGATGTACGGAGAAACCAATGATGAGGAGTCAATAAAGACCATCCATCACGCGCTGGAAATTGGCGTTACACTGCTAGATACAGCTGACGTGTATGGTAATGGTCATAATGAAGAACTACTGGGGAAAGCGCTGAAGGGGCGTCGCGATCAGGCGATTATTGCTACCAAATTCGCGTATACCCCAAATTATGAGACGTTGAATGGTCATCCAGATTACGTGAAAAAGGCTGTAGAAGCAAGTCTTCGCCGGCTGGATACCGAATATATTGATCTGTACTACCAACACAGGGTAGATCCTCAGATTCCGATTGAGGAAACCGTTGGTGCGATGGCCGACTTGGTTAAAGAGGGAAAAGTCCGCTGCCTTGGCTTGTCGGAAGCATCGGCTTCCACCATGCGCCGGGCACACGCCGTTCATCCGATTTCTGCGTTGCAGAGCGAATATTCCCTGTGGAGCCGGGATATTGAAGACGAGATTCTACCGACCGCGAGAGAACTGAATATTACACATATTGCATACAGTCCATTAAGCAGAGGGTTTATCTCAGGTGAGATACGGAAATTCGAAGATCTGCATGTTAATGATCTGCGCAGATATATGCCGAGGTTTCAAGGAGACAATTTTGCCAAAAATATAGAAGTTGTGGATAAAATCAAAGAGATCGCGATGGAGAAGGTGTGTACGCCTGCACAATTGGCTTTAGCTTGGACAATGGCTAATCACGCATTGCCGATTCCGGGAACGAAGCGAATCAACTATTTGGAGGAAAATGCGAACGCTGCAACCATTGAACTGACACCGGATGACTTAGATCGCATTGAAAAGGTAAGTCCTCAAAATGAGGTTCATGGAACACGTTATATGACAGAAATGATGACGCAGCTTAATGGGTAAAAATGTCCATATAACTTATTATTTCATGTGAAGTAGTTGCTCAGCAAAAATACAAATATGGAATACAAAAGAGACTCTCCTTTAGTGAAAGTCTCTATTTGTATTCATCTCCAATCGTTCTTCATTTATTTCAGAGATAACTTATATACAAAAATAATGGAGTCCCACTTAAGATAATAGTTATTGGGGTAGGGCGGTTCCTTTATCAAAAAAATATTTTCGTTAATTAAATGATTTAAATCGATCTTACTCGTTCGTAATATTTATTGTCTTATCTGTAATAGTCTTACCGTCACTCCCTAATGCTTGAACAGTCATGTGGTGATGCACAGACTTACCTGCAATATTCCAAGTTATTTTCCAACCATCGTTCTCATTGGTATCGTATCCGATCAGTTCTCTTTCTCCCCAAGTCTCTGTTCCTGTTGGAACGGCCCAGAAAAGAAGTGTTTCCGCGTTGGTCGCCTCTACTGTGATATTTATCTCTGTGCTATCAGTAGGAAGTATAATCCAACCTTCTTTTTCGGGAAAGTTAGTCTCAACATTCGTAATAATGGGCAAAGCTTCATTTGTTAGGATAACTTCAGTATCATGATTTTCAGCAGGAGCTTCTGAAGCACAGGCTGTGAGAAGAAGGAAGAGCAGAAGAGACGGGAAAAATGGTCTATTTGTCATGATTATTACCCCTTTCTATTCCTTCAAAGTAATGCTGTCGCAGTCGGTTTGACAATTATATATACCATTGATGATGATGTTTTGTAGTCTATTGTTTTCTCTTAGCTCCTGGTAGTTAAGAAATAGAAGAAGCGTTACCAGTACAAGGATCACTGAAATGAACTTACGGAAGTTTCCCATGAGTAGATATAACCTCCTCGTTATATTAAGAAAATGACGGTGTAAAACCGGTTAATTCGATAATGCTATGTGTATTACATAACACCTGAAAGGCATTAAAGTTACGTGGAAAATGAAAACAGGACTATTCCACTACCGGGAATAAGTCCTGTTTTTATTTACAGCTATTCATATCAATGGTGATGATGGGCGTGAGCATCTGGTTCGTCGCCCTTGACGGTACATAGTACCGAGGTATCATGCAGATGTTTCTCAGACTCCACTTGGAGCGTCACATGTTTGATCTCTTTATGCTCCAGCATATGTTCAATCTTTTGAACCAGGATCTCGGATGCATAGACATCCATCGTTCCATCTACGACGATATGAGCAGTCAGTGCGTTCAGGTTACTGGTAATGGACCAGACATGCACATCGTGTACACCTTTGACACCATCCACTTGTTTAATGGTCTGCACCAGGTCATTCACATCTACATTGGCCGGCGTGCCTTCCATCAAGATATGCAGAGATGATTTGGTGACATAGAACCCACTACGCAATACCAGTGCCGCGACAATGACACTCGCCAATGGATCGGCCCAACCCCAGCCAAAGAACATCATGAGCAGTGCCGCCGCAATGGCCCCAACCGATCCCAGCATGTCGCTGATGACATGCAGATAAGCACCGCGCATGTTCAGGTTATTCTCCGTATCGCTACCACGCATCATGATCCAGGCTACCAGAATATTGACCAGCAATCCGATGACGCTGATGATTAACATGCCTACGGTTGCGACTTCTGGCGGGTTAATGAATCGACCAATGGCTTCGTAGAAAATGTAGAGCGCAATGGCGATTAACGTAATTCCGTTTAAGGTGGCAGCTAAAATCTCGAATCTTCTGTAGCCGTACGTTTTGCCCGTATTCACGGCTTTTTCACCAAACGTGAACGCCAGCAAAGCGATCCCGAGTGCAATGGAATCGGACAACATATGGCCTGCATCCGAAATAAGTGCGAGACTGTTGGTAATAAATCCACCAATGGCTTCAACAATCATATAGACGGTAATAATAATGAAGGAAAACAACAATACTTTTTTGTTATTGGTGGTGTGAGCGTGATCGTGCCCATGGTTATGACTGTGTTGATGTCCAGACATATGAAATCCTCTCCTTTGGAGCGAGGCTCCATTATGTAATATGAATTCTAGTGTGACTATAAATGAATCTTTAGCAAAGGTTACCCACTAACAAATGAATATATGAGCGTTCGTTCATATGTTATGGTTTTATTATAGTTGCGCCTCATAGTAGTGTCAACCAGATTTAAGGAAATGTAAACATACCAAGGTATCTCCGTGCACGTGCTGGCGAATGAGATTGCTTTTGTGCTACCATCTGTGCAGGATCATAGTGAGATGTTCTCGCTACATAGAAGGGCGGACAACGATATGAAACATCTGCTGCTGGCAGACGATGATGCAAATATTCGAGCACTCCTCCGGCATGTCATGACCAAGGAAGGCTATCGGGTACATGAAGCACAGGATGGACTGGAAGCGGTCAAACTGATGCAAGAAACGCCGATCGATCTGGCGATCCTCGATGTCATGATGCCTGGCATGGACGGACTAGAATTATGTGATTACATTCGGCAGCATTACGACATTCCGATTATGTTGCTGACGGCACGAGATCAGCTATCTGACAAGAGAGAAGGTTATTTGAAAGGAACGGATGAGTATGTGACCAAGCCGTTTGAACCCGAAGAACTGGTTTACCGGGTAAAGGCGTTATTTCGTCGATACCATCGCACATCCAGCGATATCATCCGCATGAACCGGATCGTGATCGACCGGAACAATGTGGAGGTTACGGACGGGCAATCCATTCTCTTTTTACCAATGAAGGAATTCGAATTACTCTCACAGCTTGCCCAGTTCCCGGGACGTTTGTTCTCTCGGGATGAACTCATTCGACTTGTCTGGGGAGCGGATTACGAAGGAGATGACCGTACTGTTGATGTACATATTAAGCGACTCCGTGATCGGTTCGCTGATTATACGGACGATTTTGTGATCCAAACGGTGCGGGGCATTGGTTACAAAATGGAGGTGAAAGCACCGTGAGGACCTTGTATGTCCGGGTATTCCTTATTACGGTGGCAGTAATTGTGGTCAGCGGCATGCTCGGTTTCCTTTTGTCGAATATCTATTATCATGCGAAGCTCAAGGACTTCAATGATGAGAAGCTGGTGGGCATTGCAATGCAGATGAAACAATTTGTGGAGCAGCAACCGGACACAAAGGAGCAGTATTTGAACAATGCCGCCGATCTTGGATACGAAATCTATGTGACGGATGGAAAAGGCAACGACCAATTCTACGGCCGCGAATTCCGTGAGAAGGATCTGGACAAGCAAGCAGTAGATCTGGTGCTGAATGGTGAGGTTTATCATGGTGTCGCGCAGTTTCCAAGTAAACCGTTCATTACCGGTTTCTTCGATAATCAATTAAGCAACACCGTGGGTGTTCATTTACAGTTGGGCAATACCAATTACGCTCTCTTTATGCGCCCGGATGTAATCCTGCAGTTCGGTGAGCTGCGTATCTTTTTTGCCCTGATTGGTGCATTTACCATAGGCATTAGTATCTTGATCTTTCTGATCAGTACCCGTTATCTGGTCAATCCGATTGAACGTCTGTCCGAGGCGACCAAGCGGATTGCACAAGGAAAGTATAATCTGAAATTGCCTACTGCACGGCGTGATGAGATTGGTCAACTGGCTCAGCATTTCATGACCATGAGTCGTGAATTGGAGAGAGTGGATCAGGCGCGGCAGCAGTTTGTATCCAACGTATCTCATGAGATTCAATCCCCGCTGACCTCCATTCAGGGGTTTGCCCAGTTGGTGGCAGATCGGGATCTGCCTGAACAGGAACGGGAGCACTATGCGTCGATCATTGAGGAGGAGAGCCGTCATCTCTCCTTGTTGAGCAAGCAGCTGCTTCTCCTGTCCTCTCTGGAACAAGGCAACGAAGATCTGACCAAAGTGGAGTTCTCTCTGCGGGATCAATTCCGGCAAGCGGTTCAGGTGCTGCAATGGCAACTGGAAGAAAAAGAACTGCTGCTTCGGATTTCGGTGCCCGAATCCATCCAGCTGATTGGCAATGAAGTGCTGCTCATGCAAGTCTGGATGAATCTTCTCGGTAATGCGGTGAATCATCTTCCACAAGGAAGAAGCATCGAGATTCATGCCAAGCAGATGGATAACCAGTGTGTGATTCAGATTCGGGATACAGGGGACGGCATTGCTGCGGAGCATCTGCCTTTCCTGTTCGATCGATTCTATCGGGTGGACCGTGCGCGGGAACGTTCTTCCGGACGAACCGGGCTTGGACTTGCCATTGTGCAGAAAATTATCCGAATCCATGACGGTACAATTGAGGTTGCCAGTTCGCCAGCGGGTACGGTCTTTACCGTGACACTTCCGCAGATGTAATCTGTTATTCATTTTCCGTTCATTTTCGCCTCCTATACTTGGGTTATCAAGAGGGAGGTCACACAACATGTACTTGGCTATTCGGGAAATGAGGTATGCCAAAGGGCGGTATGCCTTAATTGCTACAATCATGGTGCTGGTTTCATTTCTGGTACTGTTTGTTACAGGTCTTGCACAGGGGCTGGCGTATGATAACGCAGCTTCGGTCAAAAATATGGCAGCAACCCACTTTGTGCTGGAACAGGATTCGAATCATCGGTTTACCCGTTCACAAGTGGATCAGGATCAGCTTGATCAAGCTCGCTCCGTAGTGGGGAAAGAGAACGCTGAGCCGCTCGGTGTGAAAATGACAACCGTCAGTCCAATGGGCGACACGAAAAAGATCGATGTCACGTTGTTCATGGTGAATCCGGAGGGCTGGCTTGCTCCAGCGGTTACCGAAGGAACTCCGATTACGGATCAGACCAACGGGCAGGTTGTGGTGGATCATAAGTTAGCTGAATCTGGTGTGACGATTGGCACCGTTCTGGTCGATCAAGCTTCGGGGATGAAGTGGACCGTTGGCGGATTTGTACAAAATGAGTCTTTCAGTCACTCTCCGGTCGTGTTCCTGAATGAAGAAGAATGGCATACGCTTCAAGGAGGGACACGGACTACACAAGGTTCGGCCGACACCAATGCCAATGCTCCGATATACAATGCCATTGCGGTAAAGGACGCGGGTGAGCAGGTAGACGGACTAAGTGCTGCAATGCCTAATACGGAAGTCATCACGAAGTCGGATGCCGTATCGGCCATTCCTGGATATAAGGAAGAGCAGGGATCGTTGCTCATGATGATTGCTTTTCTATATGTCATCTCAGCGTTTGTACTTGCGGTATTCTTCTATGTCATCACGATTCAGAAAACAAGTCAGTTCGGCATATTGAAAGCAATCGGAACGCGGAATGGATATCTGGCGGGTAGTGTTTCTTTACAAGTATTCATTCTATCGGTTGGTAGTCTGGTCATTAGCGTACTGTTGGTTCGACTGTTTGAGTCCATTCTGCCTGCATCAATGCCGTTTCAATTAGGTTTATCCACCCTCGCACTGACCTGTGTATTGTTCATCCTGATGTCTATGGCGGGTTCATTATTTTCAGTGTGGAAGGTTACCAAAATTGATGCGCTTGATGCGATTGGGAGGACTGCAGCATGAGAAACCGATTGGTATTACAGGGAATTACCCAGACCTTTGAAGATGGTGGCAGTAAACGCACGATTCTGGATAAGCTCGACCTTGAGGTGGCCGAAGGGGAACTTGTGGCTGTGATGGGGCCTTCCGGCTCGGGCAAAAGTACATTCCTGTCCATTGCTGGCGCACTTCTTGAACCAACGGAAGGACAGGTTCTGTTGGACGGGGCTTCTATTATGGGCAAAAGCAAACAAGATATATCCGATGTACGGCTTCAACAGCTTGGTTTTATTTTCCAAAGTGCCAACCTCATTCCTTACCTGAAAGTAGAAGAACAACTGATGGTGGTCGCGAAGCTCGCCGGAACGGATAAAAACAAGTCGGAGAAACGAGTGGATGAGCTGCTAGATACGGTAGGGTTGACCCATCGGCGGAAGGCATATACGGAAAAGCTGTCTGGTGGGGAGCGTCAGCGGGTCGCTATTGCACGGGCGTTGATGAACGATCCGGCTGTCCTGCTCGCGGATGAACCGACAGCTAGCTTGGATGCGGAGCGCGGGCTGGATATTGTCGCCATGATTGCACGGCTTGTGAAAGAGCAGGGCAAGAGTGCAGTGATGGTTACGCATGATGAGCGGATTTTGCCGCTCTGTAGCCGGGTTCTTTTTTTGGAAAAGGGAAAGCTGGTACAGCATTAGACATTAGGTAAGTTTGTCAGGAATGGAACAATCTGATGTGGTTAAGGACGAGAAGGTCATGTATTCCCTCAAGGGGAAGGTGGCCTTCTTTCTTCATTTTCATCTATAATTGGGAGAAGTATATAAATGAGAGATTTTATTTTACATAGAGAGGAACGGATGCGGTTGAGCAGCTTGAATGCAGAACAATTCCCGGCACTTACTACGTCGATTCATTGGGGCCTTATTGAGGCAGAGTTCAGATTAAATGACATCGTGGATGAAAAGCTGGTGAGCAATATTAGTATCATTCCATTTGTCGGGGATCAATGTGTTGTTTTTCAACTGGATAATGGAGACTGGGAGCTGCCTGGGGGGACGCTTGAAGCAGGTGAGCCGTATATGGACGGACTGAAGCGCGAACTGATGGAGGAACTTGGGGCAGAAATGCGATCCTATCAGATTTTTGGTCAATTCTATTGCACATCCAGTGCGTTGGAGCCATATCGACCGCATATCCCGCACCCCCATTTTGTAAGAATCATCGGTTATGGAGACGTTGAACTTGTAGCTGATCCGCTGAATCCAGAGGATGGCGAGCAGGTAGTTGCGGTGGAGGTTGTTGAGATCGACGAAGCGATTCGGAGATTCCAGAAGCAGAACAGATATGACATTGCTGAGATGTACCAACTGGCTCATATGCTGCGAAAAGAAGCTGAATAGTCAGGCGAGGGCCAGGTATTTTAATTCCAGATAGCATACGGAGGTAATGATGATTCGAGATAAAATTAACGAGCTGCTGGATACTTTACCCGAATTGGAACTGAACCGAGCATATTGGGGAATTGAGCGTATCCATCAGGAATATATGTTCAAGAAGAACTTGCAGGATAAGAGAGTTATCGTGTCCGAACTGTACGAGGAATCCGAAGGGATTGTAAAGCAATGGGATAGCGTGTTTGCCCATAATATCGATGATATGGTCAAAGAGTCTATCCATTATAGCGAGTACAAGTGGCATATGTTCAGTTATGAACAACAGAAATGTCTGACACATGATGAAGCACGAGATGCTTTTGATGCCGAGCAGAAAGATGAAGTATATGTGATGTATGAAAGTGGTGGTTGGGTACTTTTATACGAAAATGCGAATCGGATCATTGCAGCGGATTTTGATTCGGAGCAAGATATCTATATTTTCGACAGGGCGTTTACATGGACGTACGTGTATACGCATGAATCCATGTGTGGCCCTTATTTTTATAAAACAGAACAAGCATGATTTTGAACAAAAGGGGAGTGATATCTTATGCAGGAACTGTTTAAGAAGATCATCAACACAGACGTCAAACCCTTATTGGCCAAACATGGCTATTCCAAAAAAGATCTGAATTTCTACAAAACGGATGACAACCTCATATACAAGTTCAACGTCCAGAAATCAAAGTATAACAGCAGTAGGCATGTGCAGTTTTATATTAACTGTAGTGTCCATTCCACCGAGCTTGCGGAGTTGCAGTCCGTTGCTTTGAGTGGGGCCATATTGGAGAACAAATCGCATTTTACTTGCCGGATCGAGGAAATAGTCCCATCCGCCCCAGACCACTATTCCCTAACGCCTGATGTTGATCAGGACGCTTTATCGAAAGAACTGGTTTCACATTTGGAAGAGGGTATTTCATTTCTACACTCGCTAACAGGGGCCAGAGATATAGTCCATTATTATATGGCGAAGACAGCGCTACATTTAAGTGAAGAAACTTTCCGCTTCCTGCTACAAGCCGGCGATACGGAAGAAGCCAAGTATTATTTACAGCAACTACATGCCAAATACGGAGCCGAAAAGCGTTGGACGATATTTGAAAAGAAATATGCAGCCATTTTTGCTGAGTACGGTTTGTAAGCTTTGCTCCAGACAAATAGCCAAAATGAGGGGATGACATATGAATGATACTCAATATAATTTGAATTTCAATAAACTGTGTAGCGAATTACAGCTTGGTGAATTGATCAGTTCGCCCAAACCAATCTCAGGTGGACTTCTTCATCGAATGTACAGCATTGAAACGACGCAAGCTAATTATGCAGTTAAGGCATTGAATCCACAGATCATGATAAGACCTTCTGCTGTGCAAAATTATATGGATTCAGAAAAAATAGCATACGTGGCAGCTGAACATATCCATGCTCAACCTGCAAAAATGTTAAAGGGCGCTTCTATGCATAACATTGATAATCAATTCTATCTAATATTTGATTGGATTGAGGGTCAATGTTTGGAACAAGATGAAGTCACGATCAATAACAGTTCTCTGATGGGTACGATCCTTGCAGATATCCACAAAACGGATTTTAGACAACTAGAATTGGATAGTTCACAGGTAACTAATCCTAAAACAATAGATTGGATGTTTTATCTGAACAAAGGAAAGAAAGAGAATATAGAATGGATTGAGATTTTGGATTCCAAGTTGGATAAGCTGTATAAGTGGAGCATGAAGGCTAAGCGTTCATCTTCTATGCTAGCATCGGATAGAGTGATTAGTCACAGAGATTTGGAACCTAAGAATGTGATGTGGAGACAAGGCAAACCTATTGTTATCGATTGAGAATCGGCAGGTTATATCAATCCGATGCATGATCTGGTAGAAACAGCTGTGTATTGGTCAGTAGATAGCTCGGGAAATATCAATAAGGGGAAATTCTTGGCTTTTATAGGTGGATATAAGAAGCGAGTGGGCAGTATAACAGCCAATTGGGAAGTGGTTCTGGATCATGGTTTTGCTGGAAAGTTGGACTGGCTCGAATATAGTCTTAAACGGTCACTGTGGATAGAATGTACGGACATAGAGGAACAGTCAGTAGGAACATCACAAGTCATTTGCACGTTGGAGGCTTTAGAACAATACGAAAGCATGATTTCAGATATGAAGAACTGGTTGAATATTTAATTCAGGAGAGATGCCCACATGGCAAACGATAAAGGAACACTCAGAACATGCGAACAAGGACATTCGTATTATAAAAAAAGTGATTGTCCAACCTGTCCAACGTGCGAAGCTGAACGTAAACCGACAGAGGGATTTCTAGCCTTGCTGTCCGCTCCCGCCAGACGTGCCTTGGAGAATGAAGGCATAATCACGCTACTGCAACTTGCGGAGTATACGGAGAAAGAGATCCTGAAGCTGCATGGAATCGGGCCATCTGCCATACCTAAACTGCGAAACGCATTGGAAGAAGAGGGATTATCTTTTAAGAAGTAACCCCTTCACTCCGTTCCTTTAATCCGAACCAGAAGCATAAGTAATCTCCTCTATCGTTACCCGATACAACAAGTTACCTTCACTGAGTAGCAGACGATGTTGGCGAAAATCCTGCCTTGCCTGCTTGAAGGACTTACCATCTCCATTTAGCAAATCAATCTTCTGACCTTTGCCCAATCTTCCGGGCTTCTCTAGTTTCTTAAGTACAAACGTCCCATGTTTACCGTACCCGGCATCGAACAAGAAATGATAACCATCCGTACTGAAGCCGGAGGAACCGGAGATGTTTGGATTCATGAATGTAACGTTGGGTTCACGGGTGCCCCCTGAGATACAACCGAGTTCAAAATCGGTATAGAAGTAGAACCAGACCTGCTTCTCATTCACCACATTGAGTGCGTAACAATCCGCAATGTCAGCTTCACGATTTTCATATCGTTTATTCCCGTGCTCATCCCAGGCCAGCAGACCATATGATCCAATCGGATCGCTCCAACCGTAGTTACCAAATACCCCTTCATCAAAGTAACTGGTCCAGATCGTTCCCTTTTCTGTGACCTGCACACTTTGGATTCCGTCTCCCAACAAAAACTCGCGAATGGTATTTCCGTCTAAATCACACACTTTGGCGTTCAGATCAACCTGTTCATTTCCGTAATTCGTACAGCGTGCTCCAACGAGCAGCAGATGATCATGTAATGGTTGTACGTAATGATAATTAAACGTCTGTCCCCAAATGACAATTTCCTCGATGGTCTGATCTGTCACAATAAGCACTTTGTACGTATAGCTTTGGTTCAATTTACTTTGGACGAACATACCTCGTTTTCTTTTAGGGATCTGATTTATCAGCAGCACATAGACAAGGCCATCACCGCCCCACTGGGTGGAAACGATATCGAAGCCTTCGACATAACTTGAAATATCGGCAAAAGGCAAAAGGTTTACTTTGGAATTGGACATATCCATATCCTCCTTTTTGGACGTCAAATGCAGAGTCACCATCTGCATCTGTATAAGAGCATTATGACGTACACGTACTAAACTGAACATGGCGGAAGTATAGCGAAGGTCTTCTTTGGCTTTCTTGACACACGTAGTACAATAAGGAAGTTGTGTAAAATTCTATATAAGAGGAGGATGGGGAGATAGCTATAAGAAGTGTGACAATACATACAACGCACGTGTAGTAAGGGGAAAGAAGTACCCATAGATTTGATTTGTATGAGTACGATTACGAGGAAGACTCATCTCAGAAAAACTAAAAAACTAAAATGTATAAGGAAGTGTTACGAAGTGGAACCACATATTCAAGAGCAAAAGACAGACTACCGTCCATTAGGCGTATCGGGTTTAGGTGGTTGGCTGATTCTCGTCCAGATCGGATTATTTCTTACGTTGATTTTCCTGGCGCTCCAATTGGTTCTGTATTGTTTGCCCATGCTTACCACAGAGACTTGGGAGTTGCTAACTTCGGAGCAATCTGCATATTATCACCCGCTATGGGGACCGGTCGTTATTTTTGAAACGGTATATAACGCACTGTTTTTAGTGTTTAGCATATATACCATCATTGCTTTGTATAGTAAAAAATCGATCTTTCCTCGTCTTATGATCATGTTTTATAGTGTCAGTCTAGCCGTTAGTGTCATTGATTATTTATTGTTGCTTCAGATTCCGATGGCGAGAGAACTTGAGGATGGAAACTCGTTAAGAGATATTGGCAAGTCGGTACTTACTTGTGCGATCTGGATTCCTTACTTTATCAAATCAGAGCGAGTTCATAATACATTTGTAAGATAAATGGGTTGCAGGAAATGCCCGATTTTGGATAGAAGCTATCTGAGGTCGGGTTTATTTGATTCTATTGAAAAGTTCTGTAAACGTAAAGTAGGTATGTATGTTAAGGAATCTGTTTAGTGGAATCTGAAAAGGAGGAGAGAGCTTGAAAATTTATCTGGTAAGGCATGGGATGGATGAGGAAGGCTATCGAGGCGGATGGAGTGAGCGTGGACTCACGGAACAGGGGATCAATCAATCCAAGAGGCTGGGAGAGTATTTGCATCTTCATGCTGAGGAGTACAACATACATACCATCATGAGCAGTGATCTTCCTCGTGCAGCACAGACAACACGAGAAATTGAGAAGAGATTAAACATGCAGGCTAGCTTAAAGAAAGATTGGCGGGAGATGAATAACGGAGAGTTGGCAGGTATGCTTCATAAAGATGCGGAAGTGCGTTATCCAGGAGTGTATTTCAACACCCTTGAGATGCATTCCCCTTTTCCGGGAGGAGAAAGTCCAAGAGACTTTTATAGCCGGATAAGCACCGCCTTCGAGAATCTTTTCAGAGGTCTAGAGGAGAATACACTCAAGTCCAATGTTCTGTTAGTTACTCACGGCGGAGTGATTAACATCCTGTACTATCTGCTTGAGAATCGGGAATGGAGCAATCAGTCCAGCTTTTATCCCATGGGCAACACCAGTGTACATACCGTTGAAAAGGGAAGGCATGGTTGGAAACTAAGTAGTGCAAATGCATTAAGTCATCTAGAGTAGTTGTTTATTAGATCCAGAGCTGATCAGTCGACATAATCAGGATGTACAGACTCATAGGTCCCAATGTATTACAATGGTATAAAATAGCAAACGGAGGCGATGACATGAGTAATCAACCCATTGAACTGCTACAACATTTGAAGTCGTTATCTGGACCATTTCCAACGTGGGATATGGGGCAGTTGCCGGAGCGGCCAGGGAAGCTATTTTTGGAGTGGTTGAGATTGGCGGTTGAGAACGAAGTGAAAGAACCTCATGCCATGACGATCTCCACCGTGGATCACGACGGTTATCCTGATGCGCGGGTGTTGATTTTGAAAAACGTAATCGACGAAACGTTCTATTTTGCCTCCAGTTCGGAGAGCCGAAAAGGGCAGCAGTTGAAGGAGAACCCTCATGTGGCTCTCACCTTCTACTGGCCTTCCCTGGGAAGACAGATTCGGATAAAGGGAATTGCTGAGGATCAAGGAGATCAAGCGGGCGCTGATGATTTCCGCAAGCGTTCAGCTGGAGCGCGAGCAGTTGCCATGACAGGGCATCAGAGTGAGGTTTTGAATAGTGAGGAAGTGCTGGATAATGCCATTGAAGCTCAGAAAGAACGTATCCAACGTGACCCCGATGTCGTTACATCTCATTGGCGTCTATATGCTGTGAATGCACAAGAGGTGGAGTTCTGGCAGGGAGATTCAGAGCGCAAGCATGTGCGAGTCCAATATGTGATGCAAGATGGGCAGTGGAAGACACGCAGATTGTGGCCTTGATTGTATAACAGATGAGTAGGCAGCGCGGATCGAACGGTTATGGATTTCTTTTCTTAACAATCTCAGGGAGGCGAATCTATGAAAATGATTGAAAGTTTCTTCGAACCATTTCCGGTGTTGGAGACCGAAAGGACGATACTCCGGCGGCTTACCTATGATGATCTGGATGATATGTATAGTTATTGTGTTGTACCCGCTGTCTCGGAGTTCACCACGTGGGACGCGCATCAGAGCAAAGAAGATACCAAAGCTTTTTTGGATTTTGTCATGAGCCGGTATGATGTGAATTTAATAGGCCCATGGGGCATTGAAGATAAACAAACCAAGAGACTGATTGGGAGTTGTAACTATCTAGGGTGTGATAGCGATAACAGGAGAGTCGAGTTGGGATATGTGTTATCTGATCAATATTGGAATCAAGGCTACATGACCGAAGTAGTGAAACGAATCATCCAATTTGGATTTGACGAAGTGGGATTGGAACGAATCCAGGCTCAATGTTTAGTGAAGAACACGGGCTCCGCGAAAGTCATGGAGAAGGCAGGCATGCAATTTGAAGGTGTGCTGAGGAAATACATGAAGGTAAAAAATGAACTTCAGGATCTGAAGATGTATGCCATTGTAAAAGAAGACTTTTATACTAACATTGACATATAATAAAGATGCTATATTGTTTAATCCAATAATCATATGACAAGTGTTGGCCCGTTCCTGTCGTTAAGGAAATGGGTTTTTATTTTTTTAACAACCAACGTACATAATGTCATATCGTGAACCTGATGCCATCCGCTATACTCTTCAAGTTATCCAAATGTGGATTGAATGAAGGAACCAGGAGGTACAACGAATTGACAGCCAAAAACAAATATAAATCACTCGAACTTGAAACACCCGGCGTATATGAGCTGGAAGGGCTTGAAGTTGGAGTGACATCGAACTGTAATTATAAATGCGACTATTGCTGCGCCTACAATCGGGACGATGGAGCGTGCATCGGTAGTCAGGAAGTCATCCGTATTATTAGTGAGCTTCCTCGTCTTAAGCGCGTGCGATTGTCCGGGGGCGAAGTTACCCTGAAATACCAGGATTGCCTGGAGATCGTGACGTACTGTGCGGCACATGGCATCGATACACAATTGAACAGTAATGCCAGTCTGCTGACAGAAGAACGGATTCTCGCGTTGCGTGATGCAGGCTTGTCCAACATTCATATCTCGTTCAATTATACGGATGCGGAGTCGTATGCTGCGTACTACCGTGTGCATCCTCGCATGTATGAGAGACTGGAGCAGAATATCCGTTTGTGCACGGAAGCCGGTCTGGAGACGGTACTGGAAACGTTACTGTTTGAAGGGAATCAAGCGAACATGCAGGCCATTAGCGATAAGGTGTATGATCTGGGTGTGCGCATCCATGAGATCCAGAACAGCATTAAGATGCCGCATACCGACTGGAGCCAGATTGTATCCAAAGCGTCTCTCATTCGATCTGTAACGGAATTAATTGAGCATAAAAAGCCAGATACAACGCTCTATTTCACCTGTATGGACCGGTTTGCGGAACAGTTGAATTTGCGGGAGCAACCGGGCGTGTATTTCTCTAATTGCGTGGATGGCACGAAACAACTTCACTTGCACGGCAACGGAGATATTCTCATCTGTGAGTTATGTCATCCTGTCGTCATTGGCAACATCTATAAAGGAACGTCGTTGAAGGATATCTATGCCCAGCAGCCACCAGCGTTAACGGAATTCCTGAAAAAGCGGCCTTGTCCCGCATATGATGCTCTATTTCCATACGTATAACAGGAAGCTCTGACGAAGATGTTTTGATCTGTAAGCTGAACGAAACATCTATACAATAACAGCGACATTTAAGGTTATATAGATTAAAAATCAAGGTGATCTGCTTTCCTCATTGGGAAAACGGATCACCTTATTTTATTGAACTATTCATTTACACAATAACAGCGATTGGATGGTTGCTCTGTCATCGTAGTGTCAGTGTGAATATTCTTTAGTTCAAGTTATTTAGTTTCAGATTCATTTAAGCTCCCCGGCCTAATATGGCCTTAAGAACTTAGATGAAGAGGTGAGCTTGACATGATGAAGATCTATCAGAAACCAACCCGGAAAGACCCCCATAAAAGACCGATCTCCCCTAGAAAGCGAAGATGGCTCATCATCACACTTGTCCTTGTGCTCGCAGTAGGTGGAATCCTGTACAGCTTGGCTGACCGTTACCTGATCCGGCATGTGCAGGTGGTTGTAGCGGATGAGAACACAGCAACGGCAGCAACGGGCAACACGAATGATTCCACCAGTACTCCGACCACCGCAACTAAAGTGAATGCAACGTCAGATGATTGGAATTATTCGAGCGATGATATGGAGGTCCATATTGATAAGGTACAGTCAGGATCTGGCTCGGATCAAATTACGTATTATGTCGCTGATGTTCAGCTAACGGATGCAAGCAGCCTGAGAACAGCACTGGCGGATAACAGTTTTGGAACGAACATTACCGAGAATACGTCAGAGATTGCCGCAGCCAACAATGCGATCTTTGCCATTAATGGTGATTATTATGGATTCCGTGATGATGGTGTCATTATTCGAAATGGAACATTGTACCGGGACAGCCCAACACGGGATGCACTGGCCCTGTTCAACGACGGAACGATGAAAACATATAACGAGAACGAGATTTCTTCCTCGGAACTGCTGAGCGAAGGTGCCACCAATACATTATCCTTTGGACCCATTCTGATTCAGGATGGCGAGATTGTCAGTGATTTTAGCAGTGTAAAAATTGACAACAACTTCGGCAACCGCTCCATCCAGGATGCGAATCCAAGAACAGCAATCGGCATGATTGCTCCGAATCATTACGTCTTCGTGGTGGTGGACGGGCGGCAGGACGACAGTCGTGGCATGACCTTGGCAGAACTGGCCGATGTCATGAAAGGCCTTGGAGCAACCGAAGCCTACAATCTGGACGGCGGCGGTTCATCCACGATGTATTTTATGGGCAGAGTCGTCAATAATCCACTGGGGCGCAACCAGGAACGTGGCGTAAGTGACATTCTATATCTGACGGAGGGACAAGGATCATGACGATATTAATTCCATCCTATGAACCCGATGTGCGTTTGCTGAATCTCGTTCTGCAGTTACAGACATTTAAGCTTGGACCTATTGTGATTGTGGATGATGGCAGTGGCCCGGGTTACCGTGGGATTTTCGAGACGGCAGAAGCCTATGGCTGTACGATCCTGACACATCCCGTCAATCTGGGGAAGGGTAGGGCGTTGAAGACAGGCTTTCAGTATATTAAGGAGTATGGGCCTCAGGGTGGTGTAGTGTGCGCGGACAGTGACGGACAGCATCTGCCACATGATATTAAGCGTATCTTCGAAGTGCTGCTGGCACAAACGACACCCGGAATTGTACTCGGCAGCCGTCGCTTCAGTGGTAAGATTCCAGCACGGAGCCGTTTTGGCAACACCGTTACACGAGCGGTCTTTTCCCTCACGACAGGTACCAAAGTATATGACACACAGACGGGTCTGCGCGGTTTTCCCTACGCCATGCTGGACTGGCTGAACCAGATCCCCGGGGAACGGTTTGAATACGAGATGAACATGCTGTTAAGTGCACACAAGGAAGGGTACGAGATTACGGAGGAGTTTATTGATACGGTGTATCTGGATCACAATGAATCCTCTCATTTCCGCCCGCTGGTCGATTCGTTCCGAATCTATAGGCCCATCCTGATGTTCAGCACATCTTCGTTGCTGTCTGCTCTAATTGATTTTGGACTACTATTCGTCATTCAGTATTTCAGTCACAATCTTTTTCTCTCGGTTGTTGCAGCGAGACTATTTAGCTCACTCTTCAACTACACGATGAATCGGAAGTACGTATTTTCAGCTGGACGAACCTCCAAGGTTCGGCAGTCTTTGCCCAAATACTTCTCACTTGTCCTACTGGTGCTGTTATTAAACTACGGTTTACTGTATTTTTATAATGAAAAGCTGATTATTCCGCTGCTCGCAGCCAAGCTGTTAACTGAGGTGTCCATCTTTGTATTCAGCTATTGGGCACAGCGCAGATTTGTCTATTAACACAGAGAGAGTGGGCATACAGCTTGCTCTCTTTTTTTCAATCAAAACCGTTTCAAAAGAATATCCCGTGCTTCTTGATTAACCAAAAATGGACGAGAACAGGGGGGGAATATCCTTGTTCTCGGCCGTTTAAACCCACAGGAGGACGAGCGTTACATCAGCTTCTTAATCTCATCCTTCAGGATTTCAGACTGAGTGCCGAAGATAACCTGCACAGCTCCACCACCGAGCCTCATGACGCCGGAAGCGCCAAGCTGTTTGAGTGCCCGATCGTTGACGGCTTTGTCGTCCCTAACAACTAGCCGGAGGCGAGTGATGCAGGCGTCAATGCTCTCGATATTATCTGTTCCCCCGATCTCGGCAAGCACCTTACCAGCCTTGGTGTCGGCAGACGCTGCCACGGCGGAAGTATCAGTGGGGGTATCGGCATCATAAGCGTCATCTTCGCGCCCCGGCGTTTTCAGGTTGAACTTGACAATCATGAACCGGAACAGGAAATAATAGACGACCGCAAATGCGAGTCCGACCGGGATCATGATCAACGGATTGGTTGACAGCTTCATGTTCACAAGGTAATCGATCAGACCTGCAGAGAAGGCGAAGCCCAGCTTAACGTTCAGCAGGTACATGATCAGGGCTGCTGCACCGGTAAGAATAGCGTGCACTACATACAGCAGAGGAGCCGCGAACATGAAGGAGAACTCGAGCGGCTCGGTAATACCCGTTAAGAATGAAGCGACCGCTGCTCCGATAAAGATCGAAGCGACCATTTTGCGCTTTTCAGGCCGGGCTGTATGAATCAAGGCTAGCGCCGCTGCCGGAAGAGCGAACATCATAATCGGGAAGAAGCCAGACATGAACATGCCTGCCGTAGGGTCTCCGTTGAAGAAGCGGGTCAGGTCGCCGTGCACGACTTCCCCGGCTGCATTGGTATAATCTCCAATCTGGAACCAGGCGATGGAGTTGAGGACATGATGCAGACCGAGCGGGATGAGCAGGCGGTTGGCGATCATGAACACCATGGAGCCAACGCCGCCAAAACCTACAATCCAGGCGCCGAAAGCACCGATGGCATCCTGAATCGGGCTCCAGATCATGCCGAACATAATGGCCAACACCAGCATGGAGCCGGCGGTCACCATCGGCACAAAGCGTTTGCCGGAGAAGAAGCCGAGCCAGTCAGGAAGCTTGATATTATGGTATTTTTTATACATATAGGCTGCAAGCAGTCCGGCAAATATCCCGCCCAATACGCCCATATCCAGCTTGACATCGTCAGGAATATAGCCGAATACACTTGGAACGGCTCCCAGAATCCGCGTCAGTACCATATAAGCGATCAGGGCTGAAAGCGCGGCGACCGCATCCCCCGCCAGTCCGATTGCCACCCCAATGGCGAAGATGAGCGCAAGGTTGCCAAAGATCGCCCCCGCTCCCTCATTCAGGAATGGAACTACATACTGATTAAGAAATCCCCCGATCACGGGACCGAGCGGAATGTCCTTTTCATAATTAAGAAGACCGAGGCCTTGAAGAATACCTGCTGCAGGCAAGGTTGCTACAGGAAGCATCAGGGATTTTCCCAGCTTTTGCAGTGATTTCAGCATATTGTTCTTCCTTTCTTTTTTGATTTAGGTTATTTGGATAAGCTGACTTTCATGATCGTTCCCATGCCTGCTTCTACGCTGCCATACCCCGGGTGCGACTCCCACGGCTGTTCAGCTGCATTCGCAACGATGACAGGGGTGATGACCGGATAACCGGCGGAAGCGATCGCATTCAGGTCAAATTCAATCAGAGTCTGACCGATAGTGACTTGATCCCCGGTCTGCACTTGGGGTGTGAAACCCTGTCCTTTCAGGCTGACAGTATTCATACCGATATGCAGCAGCAGCTGCAGCCCGGAAGCATGCTCAATCATTAAGGCATGGTGCGATTTGATCAGGTGCACCACAGTGCCGTCGATAGGGGCGACCAGCCTGCCCTCCTGGGGAATCATTGCGACTCCCGGTCCCATAATTCCTTGCGCGAACGCTTCGTCAGGCACTTCTTCCAAACTGACGCAGGTTCCGGTGAGCGGGGAGGCGACGGATATTGTTTCAGATGTTTTGGCAGATTTGTTGTTTTTCCATTTCCAGATCATTGTGTGTTGTCCTTTCTGTTGTTGGTTTTGGCATGGGTTTGAAAAAGCCGGTATAGATGCATTGTGAGAAAAGCCGTTTCTTCCTCAGGCACTTCTGTACCCAAATCCTCGGCCATTACAGCGCTTAGTTTTGTGGCCAGCTGGTATTCGGACGTATATTCATTTTTCACATATTGTGCGAAGGTGGGGGCCGTCATCGGTTGCTGATACAGGCGTTCCATGGAGAAGCGCAGGTGTATCATGAGTCTTGCCTGGCTAAGGCTGCCCTGATCAAAGCGAACACCACCCTCATCTTCAATAATCGACTGAAGTTTGCTGATCACATTGGATACCTTAACCAACTGTCCGACAGGGACGTGATTTACGGAGGAGTACACATGGTATGTCAGGAACCCGGCCTCATCCTCCGGTACCTCTACGCCAAAGGCCTCTCCGATCATGGCCGCCGCTTCCGAGGCAATTTCGAATTCTTTCGGAAAACTGAGCTTTGTCTCCGTAAGAAAAGGATTCAGAATCTCCATCCCGTTGCGGATACGATATAAGGTGAACTGAATATGACTCGGAAGAGCAAGGTAGATCTTGTCATTCAGCTTGCCGGGAAACTGATCAGCGATGAGACGGATAATTCGGTCAGAGATGTCGATGACATTGGGGTCCAGATCCTTTATCAGCTCCTGCGCCTGCCCCCACTCCTCCCGGTCTTCCAGCCGGAACCTTTTCTCAATCCGCGGATCATCTGTCTGAACGGTGCTTTCCGCCTTGAACGCAAATCCCAACCCTTTGCCAATCAGTACGTACTCCTTGGTATTCTGGTGCGACCGGGCCAGAACAATATTACTGCCAACGACCCGCTCCACCTGCAGAATCATTCCTTTACTCACGGTTCACCGCCTCCTCATTTCTAAAGTTAACGCTTTCATGCCTCCGGAACGCAAAAAGAGCCAAGAAGCGAGTATAGTCTCATGTTCGCTTCTTGGCTCATGCCCTCTGGGGTGGTAACACGCCAATTCATTTTATGTTTTCATCAGAACGTTCTTCCTACATAATATAAAGCTGATCTGCCACCGTCAACCATTAATTTTGTCATCCAACTGTTCGTCGTTTAATATAGGGAATGTGTAAACGAAAAGGTACCTGCCGTAGTTGGAGCCAATTCTAACATGAATAGGAGTATGCCTATGTATCTTCGAAGTGTAGAACTCATGTCGACCAAGATTGAGAATCGGAACCAATATCCTTTTGACATCCCCGCGATACGTTCGTTGGAACGTTTGGAGCTCACGAATAACATTACTTTTTTTGTAGGTGAAAATGGTTCAGGGAAATCTACGCTGCTAGAGGGCATCGCTCATCAATGTGGATTCAATACCGCAGGGGGCGGCAGGAATAATACCTATGAGACACATGCTTCGGAATCCTCGCTCGGGAATTATCTCAGGCTGGCATGGTTGCCCAAAATAACGAATGGTTTCTTCATGCGCTCTGAATCGTTCTATCAATTCGCATCACATGTCGATGAGATGCCGGCATCGCTTCAATATTATGGCGGGCGTTCATTGCATGAACAATCGCACGGGGAGTCTTTTCTCAGTCTGTTCGTCAATCGCTTCAGTTCCAAAGGCATCTATCTGCTTGATGAGCCCGAAGCCGCTTTATCTCCTGCTAGGCAGCTCTCTTTATTGCGTATCCTTCATGATCTGTCAGGCACTTCGCAATTCATTATTGCGACGCACTCACCCATTTTGCTGGGGTATCCGGGGGCAGAGATTTTAAGCTTTGACGATAACCATATTCAAGAGGTAGTCTATGAGGATACCGACCACTATCAGATTACCCGCAGTTTCCTGGAGAACCGCGACCGGATGCTGAATGAACTATTCAAGGATTAAGTTAAGTTATCCGTGTAAACAAGGGAAGATATTGAATCATGCGACATTAAATTTATTGTTGAGGAGAGATTAGATGAAAGTAGGTTTGCTGATTATTGATATGCAAGAGAGTATTGTGCGGAAAAAGATGGACCAGACTTCGATAGACCATGCATGCGAGTACATTAATCATGTTGCAGGTGTGCTGCGCACGAATAATCATGTGGTCATTCACGTACAGGATGTGGAAGGGATGGAAGAGGCGGCGCCAGATGAGTATCGCATTATTCCCGAAGTGGATGTGAATGAGAAGGATATCACGGTTACGAAGGAAGCATCCAATGCCTTCTGGCAGACTGATCTGGAGCAGGTGTTGAAGAGTCATGGCATTGAACTAGTGATCATCGCCGGCTTTGCCGCAGAGGAATGTGTACTATTCACCTACAACGGAGCGATGGAGCGAGGTTTCCGGCCGGTGATGTTGCAAAATGGAATTCTAAGCACACATCACGAAGCGGTGACTTCAACGTACAGAGACCGCAATGTGATCTCATATCCTGTGGTTGATTATCTAATCCATTAAGGGTTGGCTACATGCCAGAGGATAATTGGTGGAAAATAAAGATAAGATTGATAATGGGACTCTGAAGGGAGTCTTTTTTTTACATATGTGCATGTCGACCGTGAATGTATGGTTACTCTATGGTTTAAACCAAACTTTGCCTATATCTGCTAGGATTGAAACGATATATTGAGAACAGGGCGCAGCAAGCGCTTTGTGGATATCGGGAAAGTCCTGTATGGGTCACGAACCAACTGATTAACTAAGGGAGATGTGGAATGAAGATGAATGTGCAAATTACGCGTATTTTGGCAGAACAAAAGGAATTGTTTCTCAACCTGTTCAACTTGTACTTATATGATCTGTCTGAATATTCTGGCGAAGATCTACTAGAAGAGGGGAAATATGATCCAACGAACACCTATTTATATCTGGAACGCGATGAATTATATCCGTTTTTCATTCAGTATGAGGGGAAGGTTATTGGATTCGCACTGGTATGCTCACCTCCATATGTGCCGGAAGATGTGGATTATACCGTGCAGGAGTTGTTCTTGGTCCAAAAATATCGCGGGCAAGGGCTGGCAGCACAAGCGGTTGACTTGGTTTTTGCTCAATTTCAGGGTAGATTCAAAGTAGAACAGCTCGCTAACAATGCGACAGCAGTTTCATTCTGGAAAAAGTATTATGAGCACCATCAGATCGAATATACCGAGTCTGAATATAACATTGAGATTGACAACATCGCTGGTAGCCACCGGATTTTGTCCCAGACTTTTGTGCGAAGAGGCAGAGTTTCTGAGTGAATGAAAGGTTTTTTGAATGTAATGTATTTTTTTAAGGTCCGATTTGCTTCTCCTGCGTTGAGAGGTGGATAGGATCTTTTTCAATTTCCATTTACCAATACATGGGTTATGATGAATTAAGAGGAGTCTACGGAAGTGATTGTTTAAGGGGGCAGCCAGAAGTAACTAAACAGAGAGGGGCAGAGGCATGACTAGTCGTATTGTTGTTACCGGTGGAGCTATTATTCGAGATCGTATGGGAAGGGTTCTGCTGCAAAAGAGATCTGATTATGGAGATTGGGGATTACCTGGTGGTGGTATGGAGCCAGGTGAACGAATCGAAGAAACCATGATTAGAGAAGTGAAAGAGGAAACAGGGCTTGACGTTAGTTCTTATAAATTGGCCTCCATCTACACGGGCGAGAGAATGCACTATACGTATCCGGATGGAAATGAAGTAGTGTTTGTAATGTTTTTATTTGACGTTATTGCGGAGTTGGAAGGAAAACTCTGTGATGACCAGCTGACTCTTTTATTTGAAGATGAACAAAAGGAATCATTACAGCTTGTTTTCAGATATCTTGATGAGATTGATATTGCCACAATTAACAATGTGCAGAAGCCTATATTTGTAGACTTGAAGCAAGGAGCGACTAAATTGCTTCGCGAGTGATCGCGATAATAGAATAGTTCAGATAGAGAAAGAAAGGAGCTTTTACATTGCCTTGGCCTATGGTCCATTTTGCAATTGCATCGGAATTGATATCCAAGCCACCCTCTGAATTGTTATTGGGAAGCCTAGCTCCTGATTCCATCCATGTAAGAACTAATCTTCGTACCGAAAAGGCAAAAACCCACCTCATGCCAGAGGAGGGAAGGTTTGCAACAGATGAAGAACTTAAAGCTTTTTTTGAGTCCAACAAGAAGTTAGCTTATAGTGATCCCAAATTCATGCAATATCTGTGCGGTTACATCGCCCATATCTATACGGACCGCGTATGGACATTCGATATATATATCCTGCATATGAAGTTCACCCCAATGGAAGAAACGTGTATACGAAGGATGTCACGAAGCTTGAATTTCTGATTTTACGGAATTGGGACAAGGCCAGCGATTGGTTAAGTGAGCTGAACGTGGGAAAAGCATATGATTTAGGCGGATTGCTGGAAGCTGAGGTGTATCAGTATAGGGGAGAGAAACTTGAGTTTTTAGCTAACCCTGACAACGAACACTTGGGTGACTTAAATATTTTATCCATGGAAGCTATGCAAGAGTTCATATATACAACAGGATTAGCGTTAAAACAATTGTATACGAAATGGGATGTTTATAAGGATTTACGCAGCAGTGTGTGTAAGTAAGGGAGGGATATACCTGAAGGTATACAGGAAACAACTCCGCAAAATTGTAGTGAATGATACACTGTTCCTGTACGTTGTGGATGAACAAGCATATGATATCGTCATTCGGGTTTATTCGAATTCGCTTAAATCCACATTCGTAGAGTTCGATGTTGCTTGGGAAGATACATGGGATATATTTGTCCATGAACCCAGACTGATATCCAACCTTATTCAATATGCAATAAGACAAGGGTGGGACTACCAACAGAAGAATAACAAAATGAGATTCAAAAACGCGAATAGCATTGTAAGAATTTTAATGGCAGAGAATCTGGACCAAGCTTTTAATAATGCTAGTAAGATCAAGTTTATTGAACGCAGGTACATGTTGGACGAGAAGGAGAAGTGACGTGCCGAACATATATAAGGGAAGATATTCAGCTCAAATTGATGGAGAATTTGTTGTATTTATCATCGGAATGAGGATTAATCGTCTGTGGGCTATACATAAATGGCTGCCTGTTTTACGATCCATGGGGCCGATGATTAAAGAACTCTATATGAATCCGGAGACCGGATTTCTGAGTACAGAGTATTTTATAAGCTGGCGTGGGGTGACGCTACTCCAATATTGGCGATCTTACGATGAATTGGAGAAATACGCACGGGGCGGACTGCACTTGGAAGCCTGGAAAAGATTCAACCGCTCCATTGGTTCCGATGGAACAGTAGGGATCTATCATGAAACATATAAAGCTCAGTCGGGTTCCTTCGAGACCATATATGTCAATATGCCCCAATTCGGATTAGCTAAAGCGTCTGAACACGTGCCTTCGACGGGCAAGATGGAGACATCCAGACGCAGAATGGGTGGAGAGAATGACCCGGCCGTGGATACACCAGAGAATCCTTAAATTAGTGAATAGAGAGGAGCATGTTATGAAGGCTAGACTTCGGCCAGAAGATATATATTCCAAGCAATTAAGCTGGCTGTGTATTGAACCGATGCTTGTTTCCGTGCGGGGCAGAGATATGGCCGCCAAAACAGAGATATACCGACAGTTACATGAGGGGCAACAAGCTTTATTTTTGTTCTATTCCTATCACAATCACACGAAGAGTCTGGCAGAATTTTATTGGTTTTCGGCGTATAACATCACCCAGATCAAGAGTTGGAATGGGATTAAAAATGGGATGCGGTTTTTTCATTTAGATGAGATGGTGAATGTACTGGATCAGATAGAAAGCTGATTACGGATCACAATTGGGTGGATGAAGTGTGGCGTGAGGTGCTGCCAACCGATCTGGAGAAGGACCCGATCCTACTTCTGAGAACAGAAGCATTATATGCTAATTATCAAGCCGTGGCACAAGAAGCTATTACACACATGAACGAGATGATCCTGCAAAATCAGGAGATGTATCTGGAGATCGATTAACATTAACCTAGCACCATTATATGAAAAGACTAACTCATGCCTTGAATGCTCCGGATGAGTATATAGAAGAACTGCTCCCATGGAGTGGTTCTTTTTGGTATCTGTGCAGTGCCGATGCAACAAACTTGCAAAATCCTGCAACAAAACGCAATACAGTGGGATTGTCGTAACTATGCTTGTAATATGAGTTGTGAGAGGAGGGCCAACACATGAAAGTCATTTTTGAAGAGGACACGTCAGTTGAAAAAAGGGTAGCCAAGGTCATTACACATCCAGAGGAAAAGTCGAAGTGGGATCGTATTCAGCAGGCGATCTGCGAATCAGAAACTCAATTAACGGTCATCCATGCCAAGAATAATCGCAATATGCAGATCCAATTGAGCTCGGTGGTTGCCTTTGAATCAGAGGATCGGATGTGCTGTGTCCGGGTGATCTCAGGGGAGAGGTATTTGCTTAATAAACGTCTGAAATTTGTAGAAGAGGATCTGGGTGACGTTCATTTTGTGAAAATTAATAATCAAACGATCATCAATACACGATACATCACCGCATTCTCTGCAACAGACCATGCCCGAATTAAGGTAGACCTGAGCGATCGCTCCAGCTACTTTGTCAGTCGATTTTATATTAAAAACTTTAGGGGGAAATTATCATGATGACTCAACTTAGACATTCTTTTTTTCAAGTATTCACGATGATGACGCTATGGATCACACTCTTGGCAACCGTATTCTTTGGTGATCTACCCATTCAGATGTCCTATTTATGGAACATAGCGGGTATTGCTCTCATTGCAGCTGTGTTGTTTGGAGTGATGTATAACATACTGTGGAACCATTTTACGTTAAAACCGGTATGGAATATCGTTATTTCTTCCACATTCAATATTGCTGGAGGTATGGCGATGGTATGGTTATTCTCGGTAGATATGTTCCAGTTCATCGCTCCCTGGTTCCCCGGTATGTGGTTATTATCGATCGTGCTGCACATCATCGCTTTTTATTTTTATGCTAGAATAGATAGCAGGAAAAAAGCGGAAGAGTTAAATAACATTCTCAAGTAGGCAGGGAGTGCACGTATGAACGAGGAAGAACTGTTGCAGCTGTACGGATTGGAACCAGATGAGCTTAACCGGAAGGACATCCGACAGCTGCTACACCAAGAGATAGAGAATCGAAACTTAGAGGATAACGAAGTTCTAAAACTATTGTGCATTATGTTGTTCTGTATCGGAAATGTAGAGGACACCACGCTGATCTGGCAGGCTAAACAAAAGAATCAGGATACGAGCAGTTATCTTGATGTGCAGTTATTATGTGGTGCAGGGTACGAGGAGACATTGATTTACCTGGAAAAGATGGATGGGGAACAGGCACATAAGGAATTGCTGTACCTTAGACAGTGCGAGCCGTATGATTTTGTTGATTTCTCCAAAGTGGAATGGGTCTCGAACTATAAACGATATTACGGTGTTTGAGGATAAACGAGTTAACGGACATATTGGAAGGATGGGGAGTATGCCAAGTTTGCATGACAACATCATATTAAGCTACGAAGTAGATTTAGAGAACGAAAGAATCAGGATGCGTACTCGTTCAAGTCATGCTGTGCCGAAAAATATGGATGTCTTATTCTCTGGTGTAATGGCCCATGCGTTCGATACGCCACTGCATGGCAGCATTATTTTGGATCTGGATGAGTGGGATCTGGAACATTTTATCCCATATAATCGCGAATTGTTAGAGTCGGGGAAGGGCTACTGCTGGCCTGTCAGTTATGATTCGTATGACGAATTGCATACCCGGCTGATCGAGGAGAAATACAAAGTACATGGTGATCTCATCCTCGTATGGATTGAGTGGTTGGGTTTTGGCGAAGAGCGTAGAGATTTCTGTTCAAGAAATGGGTGATCAAGATGAAGCCTGAATACACGCAACATGGTAGCAAGAGGAAGACAGGACTAAGAACAGGCATTGTTGTATTTGTTGTTCTGCTCGTTATTCTAGTCATGACCAATCCAAACGAAGAGGATTTTGTTGCCTGGCTCTCAAGTGAACATGGCATCCATGCTTCGTATAATGTGAATGAAGGCAGTACGTTTACGCAGACGATCAACGGTGACGAAAAGAGACTTCATTACAAAGGTGGACATATACGCCATATGGGAATCTTTTCAACGTATAGTTATCTTTTCTCGGATCATGAAGAAAAAGAAATCCTGATTGAAGCGGTCGGCATAATGAACATGCTATGGAATCGATAGTTAGATTCACTATGGACAGTTAAAAAAGTTAGGAAAAAGTTCTGCTGATATCCACGCTCTATGCATGATGTAACTTGTGCAGAGAAGCGTGTTTTTGGCGTGAGATGCCTTATACGTTGGAATGGCTAATTTCGTTCGTTCGCAAATCCCACATTATGGGTTATGATGTACCTTGAGAGAAAATTTTACATTGATAGGAAGTCTTCTTATGGAATTTACGAATGCCCGCATGCGTTATTTATACGAGTTTTGGAAAAAGAAAGAAGATGGCGATTCTGCGCAATGGGTTGTTGCAGATATTGATTAATAACATAATGACTGACATATGGAAGATCTATATCTTCACATTCACAGAACATAAAGGGTGATGCAATGATGACAAGGCGATTAATACTGATTGAAGGCTTACCAGGTTCAGGCAAGTCAACGGTTGCCCAAATGGTATCCGAAATTTTAAAGGGACAAGGCAAAAAGGTACAACTATTTCAGGAAGGGAACCTGGATCACCCTGCTGATTACGAAGGTGTTGCTTTTTATGATGCTGGAGATTTTGAGGTTTTATTGAAAAAACATGAAGAATACAGAGAGGTTCTGGAAAGCAATGCGACTGCCTATGGCGATGGTTTTCTGATTCCTTATCGTAAGATGAGAGAACAATGGGGAATAGAGCTCCCTGATCACATTGTACAGGATATTTTCAGCCGAGATATTTACGAAATTTCTTTTGAGCAAAATGTGAAGCTGATCACCGAGAAGTGGCAAGATTTTGCCCAAAACGTGCTAAGCACGAATGATGATTACATCACGATATTTGAGTGCTGTTTTATCCAGAATCCACTGACCATGGGTCTCGTAAAATGCAATCAAACCAAAGAGCAGAATATGCAGTATGTATTGGATTTGGGTCGTATCATTCATGCTCTGAATCCGCTTCTCATTTATATCGACCAGAAAGATATATCCTTTACCTTTGATAAGGCAGTTCGTGAAAGACCGAAGGAATGGTCAGAAGGTTTTATTAACTATTATACGAATCAGGGTTTGGGGCAAGCGCAAGGTTATCAGGGTGTTCAGGGTACGGTACAAGTTTTACAGGAAAGAAAGAGGCTGGAGTCCGAAATCTATGACTTACTTCAGATGGATAAGGTAGGGCTGGATAACTCGGATTACGACATGGAGGTTTGTAGGCGCAAACTGGAAAAAATTCTGGAGTAACCTTACGAAGCTAAGAAATCGAGAGCAGGTGAACAAAACAACATGAAAAAAACGTTATTTGAGCTTGTAAATGAAGTCGAAGATGAAGTGACCTTTATGGTTTTCCTACAACAATTAAGTAAGGATCGAGAAGGTCATGCAGATGAATGGCAGAATGATTCAATAGCGTCATTTTTGGAAGCGGCAGCGGATTGGGGACAAGCGTCGATAGATGGATTAAGCCATTACGAGAAGCCGGATAACCCATGGAAGAGATGTGCTCAGATCCTGTATATGGGCAAGATTTATGAGTAATATCAGACTAGATTGCAACGAGTGGAGGAAGTTAGTAACATGATGCATATTCATCTGACAGAAGAAGATTACTGGCAAATGAACAAATTTGCGATGTTTAAACTGTAAGAGAAAGGTGTGCTGATCGCTGTATGTGTGCTGCCTGTGGCTATTGCCATCCTATTTAGACAACTTGATTTTTCATAGAAGTGGAAAGGTTTGGAAAGCTTCAATGAGACAAAACAATATTTCTTTATTCTCATTAATAAGGCAAGTGCACATGTGATTCCGAAACGATCTTTTGAAACGGAGGCGGAAGCAGTTCGGTTTGCAGAACAGGTCAGAACATATATGAAAACTGCTCAGCATAATACATAACGGAGGTTTATTTTCATGCTCTTGTTGGAAGTAGCATTGATTGTCGTAACAGCTTTATTGTTAGGGATTGGTGCAAAAAGCAAAAGGAAAATTTTGCTTAAATGGGGTATAGCCAGTTTGATTTTATTGCTCGGACTCGTTATTTTTTCATTCATCATGGGATTTATAGATGGAGTGTCCGATGGATGGTCAGCAAGATGAGTATCTAAGAAAACAAAAATAATTAGTTGAGAAGCTTGAGGAATAGAGGGCTTATGGACATTACATTTATTCGTCATGGTCATGGTGAACACTTGTTAGATTATCCTAATCAATTAAATTACCTGCATCCTGGTCTCACTGAATTGGGAAAACGTCAAGTTATAGCGTTACGTAAACAAGTGAATTTATCGCCTGAAGACACCATCTTGGTTAGTCCAACGAAACGTACTATTGAAACAGCGCGCCTGCTAGAACCAAAAGGCAATCTTATGTTCAGCCCGTTGGTTGGCCCAAGAATGTTTCCTCAGAATCCGGAGTTTGTTCCTTTCATCTGCGATCAGATCTATTCCAAGCAAGAACTCAGCCATCAATACACTTACATAAAAATGCTTGATTTGGGGCTGGATTGTTGGAAGGAAAGCATTAATCAGATGGATGCATATCGATTCAAGATATTAGCTGAACAGCTTCTGGAGTGGTGCAGGAAACAGAGGGCAACACGTTTGTCATTTCACATGACGGTACAATATCGAACTACAGGATGTTACTCGGAGAACAAGGGTTAACCAAAAGTGATTTTCTTGGTGAGGCCGGACAGTACACAATCCGAAACGTTTAACGATTTAAAGGAGATCATGTCATGATACATTTTCCCAATGTAGAGACTGAACGTCTGTACCTCAGAGAATTAACCTTAGCAGACCGGCAGGATGTGTATGAACATTCTGCTAAACCGGATGTAACTCGATTTATGGATATTCAGCCTTGCCGCGATGTAAAGGAAGCAGAAGAAATCATACAATTTCACATTGAAGATTCAGGTTGCAGATATGGTCTATTCCATAAATTAGATGGCGAATTCATAGGTACAGCGGGGTTTCACTGTTGGAATACGGATTCACCGTCGAAGGCAGAGATTGGCTTTGACTTATCCCCGGACTATTGGGGACTAAGGTTGATGCAAGAAGCTTTAACCGCAATGTTCGAAATTGGCTGGAACGAGATGAATCTTGATTTTATTGAAGCGACTGTGGAGCAGGCAAATATTCAATCGCAGAGCTTGTTAGAAAAGTTAAACTTTCTGAAGTCCACTGAGTTAGTAGACAATCTCTTCTATTACACTTTACAGAAAAAATATGTTGGGTCTGACATAGACCCCTTTTGAGCAAGGGAGGATTTAAATGAAATCTGTTCCGTTCTCTATACTTTTAGCTAGTGCCATTTTGGGTATCTGCTTTATCATTGGCTGTATAATTTTAACCACTCATGAGAGAAATAGTGAACTCACTCAGGCAGTAGAGCAAGTAGTACCAAACGATAAAGTATTATTGACGATGCAAGAAACTGCCGAGTATCTGAGTATGACTGAAGAACAGGTGATGAGTATTATTAAGGCGGAACAAGGAAGCTTTACCGTATCAGGTTTCTTTGATGGGAAAATGTTCCCGTTCATTAAGGTTCAGGATCAATTTTTTGTGAGTAGAGTTGAGTTGGACTTGTGGGTTCAAGAAGCATCTGCAAGCCACAGAAGATATATTAACGGGCTGATGCAGTAGTCTATGGGAATGGTGGCATAATCCTAAGGAGATGAATTCACATGGAATTCGTGGGACAGGAAATTAAAATAACTACAGTTACAGAACAAGACCTCAACTTCATAGGTCAACTTGAATGTGACACAAGCGTATGGAGCTTCGAGGAAACTGTTGAAACAGATGAGGAAAAGGTCCGTGAGAAATATCGCAGCCATTTTGCTGTCGCAGATGAGAAACCGTATGCTTATGATTTCGTTATACGGCGCGTGAATGATCCAGAGGATACATCCATTGGTATTGTTCAGATGTGGAGTTACGTGGATCACCGAAAAAGCTGGGAACTTGGATTCGCTGTACTTTCGGAATACGCAGGTAGAGGATACGGGAGTGAAGCTACCCGACTTTTGCTACATTTTGCATTTCAAGAGTTACAAGCTCATAAGGTTGTCGGCATGTGTAATTCACAAAACGTCCGCTCAGTAGCACTGATGCAGTATGTGGGTATGACACGGGAGGCCGTCTTCCAGGAAGAACTATGGTGGAACAAACAGTGGACAGACCAGTATTTCTTCTCAATTTTGGAAAGAGAGTTTAAGCCAGTCTAATAGATACGGGAGGAAATCAGATGACTACGTTGGTTCTGCTAAGTGATTTGGTGTTCGAATCTAACGATAAATTGAATCAGAAAATACGAAGCTTATTCCACAGTGAACAGCCTTCCATCGGCTATATACCATCATGTTCCGACGCGGAGCGAAGGTATTTTGAGCACACTAGACGTTACTATAACCAAATAGGAATAGATAACATTCAATATTATGATCTTGATCTGCAGTACGAGGAGAACACATTTGGCTCTATTTTCGAGTGTGATGCGATACATCTATCCGGCGGAAATACGTTTTATTTTCTAAGTCTATTACAGAAGAGAAATGTGCTAGGTTTGCTGCGTTCCTATGTGAAGAGTGGTGGCATGCTGATTGGGGTCAGCGCAGGCAGTATTCTTACTACACCTACGATAGAGATCGCTGGGCATGGGGAAGATGCAGATGAGAACAATGTAGATCTGAAAGACATGAAAGCACTGGGTTTTGTCGATTTTGAGTTTGCACCCCACTGGGATGGTTCGGAAGATGCTTTGGATTCATTAAGAGAGTATACCCGTGTTAACCGTACAGCTGTATATGCGTGCCAAGATGGTGGCGGGCTTGTAGTTGATGGTGAAAGCGTAGAGTTATATGGAAATGTGCGTCTCGTAGATTACAGAGAAAGTGGGTCTTTTGATGAGTGATGTTACGGTCTATCATTATGATGCTTTCTCCACAGTTCCCGGTCAAGGTAACCCGGCAGGAGTGGTCTTTGATGCTGATCATTTCAGTGAGGCGGAGATGCAGCAGATCGCTTATCAAGTTGGTTTTAATGAGACGGTATTTGTGTTGAAATCTGAAGTAGCTGACGTCCGATTACGTTATTTTACGCCGGGTCATGAAATTAATCTGTGTGGACATGCCACAATGGCATCCCTGTATGGATTAAAGACACGTGGTATGCTGGGTGACCGAGAGTTAATCACGATTGAAACCAATGTAGGCATACTACCTATTCGATTTGAGCGAAATGACAACATCATTTACATGGAGATGAAACAGGATCATCCGCAGTTTATACCGTTCCAGGGGGATATTGAGAAGCTGGTAAGCGCCATAAACCTCACTCTGGATGAAGTGGATCATTCTATGCCAATCGTTTATGGAAGTACAGGAGCCTGGACATTACTAATCCCCATTCGTGATTTGAACTCTTTTATGAAAATGAAACCGGATTCTCCCCTTTTCCCAGGAATATTAATTGAGAATCCCAAAGCTTCCTTACATCCCTTTTGTTTCGAAACTCGTGATTTCGATGCGATGATGCATGCCAGACATTTCTCTTCACCTTTCTCAGGTACGACGGAAGATCCAGTGACTGGAACAGCCTCCGGGGTGATGGGTGCTTATTATTTAACCTATGTGAAACCGGAGATCGATGAGGTACAGTTTGTGGTAGAGCAGGGGCATGAGATTGGAAGAGATGGAAAGGTTCAAGTGAGCGTAATTCGGGATGGAGAGGATATGGATGTCAGAATGAAGGGGACAGCTGTTTTTGTGCGTGAACTGAACGTTGAATTGGATACCTGATCTATACATAAGGGAGTTGCTTCTGTTGAATGAAAAGACGGTTTTGGATAGCGTTACTCGTGTCTTGAAAGAAGAATTAACGGATGCCTTGGTGGGAATCTATCTACACGGCTCTATGGCCATGGGATGCTTTCATCCGAATCAGAGTGATATCGATATATTGGTCGTTAGCCGGGAAAATCAATCTGCCGACACCTATCGAAGGATTGCACAAAAGTTAATGCAGATTGAAGATGAGATGCGCATTACGAAAGGGTTTGAACTCAGTATCGTACTGGAATCCATGGTTGTTGCTATGCCTTACCCTACACCTTTCGAATTTCATTATTCTGCTTATCACCGGGAGAAATATCGGACGGATGAGCAATATCTATGTGGTGGATATGAAGATCCAGATCTGGTAGCACATATGGCGGTCATCTATGATCGAGGTATTGTGCTGGATGGTACACCCATTAAGGATCTGTTCCAACCGGAAAATCGTGAACATATGATTGCATCAATTACATCGGACGCGAGTTCAGCTTTGGAAGAAATTGTGGACAACCCAGTTTACTATGTACTGAGTCTGTGCCGTGTTCTTTTGTACGTGAGAGATTCAGTCAGTCACTCCAAACGAGAAGCAGGAGAATGGGCGCTCACAGAGCTACCCTCTAAATACAAGGATGTCATCTCACAATGCCTTGCGAAGTACAATGGTGATCTGGAGAAGGTGAATTTGAGTGAAGCCTTACTTCTGGAGTATGCGGAATATATGTTGAATCAGATCCAACTGAAGGGAGATTAACATTTTGCAAATTTTTGATATTCGGCAGAAGCCGGAGGTGTTACAAGAAGCAGTACAGTATTTCTGGAAACATTGGGGCCAAAGTCTGGGTGGACAACTTCAAAACCATGCATTGAGTGAGGTAAAAGCAAAACGGTATAACAAGCTCTATTTGTGTACTGATCTGACCGATTTTTATGAAAGAAATAATTGGGACTATATCAGTAGAGGTTATCTGCTTGATGATGAAGAGACGAGAATCTATGAATATCAGATTTGACGAAATCCTTTCTCATTATTTCAAAGATACCGAGTATAGCTTGGGAGCCGTTCCATTTGGCTTGACGAATATGACCAAGATTCTTGTAATAGATGGACAGAGGTTTATCGCTCGTATCTATAACAGACATCTCAAAACGATCGATGGAATTGAACTTGAATGTGAAGTGACGGCTTTCCTTGAAGGCACCCCTTCTTCGTTTCAAGTCCCTCGCTTTCATAGGACAATAGATGGCCAAAACTATTTATTATTAGAAGACGGGACGCTTGCGGCTATTACTTCCTTTCTGGAGGGTACAGTACCCCAGTTGCATAGCGTAGACAGATCTATGAAGTTTGGGCAGTTGGTGGGAGAGTTTTCAACACGAATGCAGAGGTTCCCAATAGGCAAGCAAGTATACAGGGGGATTTCATTTACTAAGATGTACGAAATTCATCCGTTAGCTAACCAGCAGTCGATTAAGGCTTTTTACAAAAATTCACCTTTTGAATTATCAGTCTCAAAGGTTACCTTTTACCAGAAAATGATTAGAGAAATTGAGAGTTCCGAACTTCAGCTTGAGGTGTTACCACAACAGTTGGTTCATCATGATTTGTTAATTTATAATTTGCTCACTCAGAATGAGGAGATCACTGGTGTACTAGATTTTGATTTTATGGGTATGGATGCTGCGTTTATGGAATTCACAATTAGCTTTAACCATGTGGTTCAGGAATCCCAAGGATCATTGGAAATAATCGAGTCCTTTCTTCAAGGATACGGCAGTGAACGCAAGCATTTAGTGCTTGAGTTCGGTTATCTCCCTTTACTTACAAAAATCTATTATATAGCAGTACTTCATTTCTATATTGGTCAGCATTATGCCGGAGCAACGATTGAACACAACTTCACGTTTATGATTGAACAGTTTGAGAGGAACATGAATTGGCTAGAAAAGCATAATCTTGAGATTCAAGAATTGCTTAACAAATACTTGGTCTGATTATAATTGTAATGATTCCTGAGCTGTTGTTATAGGAGAAATAAACCTATGATTACCGAGATTAATAAACATGATTTCCACAAAGTAAAACATCTCACGGACTCGTGCCAGAATATTGAAGTAAAGGCGGTTGCGTCTGGGTTGAATCCGGGAAGGATCTATGTAGATGATGCGGCGAATATAACAGCAGCACTAATTTGGATACATGGACAATCTGGTTTTCAGTTGATCGGAGATTCTCGAAGTGAACCCTTTCTGAATGAATTGAACGAGTACATGCGGGAAAGTATCGAACCTGAGTTGTTGAACTTACATATTCATGGTGTTGAAATTGGTGTGGTGGACGAAGCCTGGGAAGATGTTCTCCAGCACATCTCTGGGAAAAGAGAGTTCTTCAGTGACATTCAGCATGTATTCAAATTGAATCCAGATCACATAAGTCATCAAATTCCTTTCGACATATGTGCTTCTCGGGACGAAGAAGTCAGAATTATCAGGATAGATGAAGTGATATTAGGAGAGAAAAGATATAACAATTCTGCATTTCTGATGGACAAAATCTCTCACTTCTGGACTACAATAGATGATTTTTTACAATATGGCTTTGGCTATATTGCAGTGCATAATGATGATATCGCGAGTGTTTGCCTCTCGGCTTTTATCGCAGATGAGACACATGCGGTTGATATTGAAACGGTTGAAGACTATAGAAGAAGGAATTATGGTGCGATGGTGGCAAAAGCTTTTGTAGAAGAATGCAACCGTGTAGGCATACATCCATATTGGGATTGTTCACCGGACAATGCGGGTTCCATTCGTCTGGCGCAGGGTGTGGGAATGTCACTGGATTTTAACTATAGAGTTTACTGGTACGATCTATCCACGTAGATGGGGGTCAGATATGAAGGAGGATGTGCTATGAGCGAATCATTACAGGATCAGATTCAATTTCTCATTGAGATTGATAAACTCAAAACGATTGAACGAAAGACGAGAATTATGCATGATGAGAGACTTGAAAATGATGCAGAGCATTCTTGGCATCTGGCAATGATGGCTTTGGTTTTACAGAGTCATGCCAACACGGATGTGGATATGCTCAAAGTCATTAAGATGCTTCTCGTTCATGATCTGGTTGAGATCGATGCCGGCGATACTTTTGCCTACGATACGGTGGGGTATACGGATAAATATGATCGTGAACTCAAAGCGGCTCATCGACTGTTTGGTATGTTGCCTAAGGAACAGGCTGAAGAACTACTCCACTTATGGTTAGAGTTTGAAGCAAAACAGACGTCTGAAGCACAATTTGCCTCATCTCTCGATCGATTGCAGCCTATTATCCACAACCATCAGAATGAGGGAGATACATGGCAGAAATATAACATTACAAGTGAACAGGTGTTAAACAGAAACCGTGAGATTGCGAACGGTTCCGAGACATTGTGGGAGTATGCGCAGCAGCTTATTCAGAAATCCGTGGATCAGGGAATCTTGACCAAATCATAAGTTTACGCTCTAACGTACGCACTTTGAAGAAGGGGGAGTATGATGACGCAGGACTTTTATTGTGATGAGGTGCTGAGTGGTAAAACGCAAGTTAAAGTTGTCATGGAAACCAATAACGTTATGGCTTATCATCACACTCGGCCCTACTACAAGCATCACATTGTTGTAATTCCCAAGATGCATATTCAGTCCTTCATTTCAGAAGAGGAAGAGAATAATAATGAGTTACTCTTAGAAATGATGCAAGTCATTAAAAAGGTAGCTGCTGACATGTTAGCTCAGACAGGCTCATCGAAGATTGTAACTAACTTGGGCAGTTATCAAGACTCGAAGCATCAGCATTGGCATATAGTCAGTGGTGAACGAACTTAGGAAACGGTAGACCGGTTTATAAATCTTCCACCTTTCATAAAGGGACGTGGAGGATTTTTTTTGTTTTGAATCAATAAGCATACCGAATAACCTTTACATCCACCATAAAAGTTAACTGAGGGAAAATATGCTAGAATAGGAAGTGATAATTTAATAGGTTCATAGGAGGAATAACAATTATGATTACAATGTTTCTAATGTTGATTAATGTGTTGTTATATGGACTCGGTGTGTATGCGCTGATCCTGTTTATTAAGCTGGCCCGGCGTGGGATTCAGGCACTGGATATCTACCTGTATGAGAAACGCGGCGAACGTTTCTAACGTTCACTATCTCACACTCGAACAGAATTATCATTTTTCTCTCAGTGTTTTATCTCTCCTAATCTAGTATGATTAACGCATCATTTCAGTAAAGAGAGGTTCACGACATGGAAGCTTTTTTAGAGCAGATTAACGAGTTAAACGAGCTTCAGAAGAACTTGGTTAGCCTACATCCTCTGTTTGCAGAACATTATCCAGTGGTTGTCGCCTATGAAGCTTTATTATATATCTATGATTATTCGTCCAAGACGCAGCAATATGAGTGGATAAAGACGGTGCCGGACGATTTATATATTCCAGATGAATGCCTTGCAGCCATGCCAGTCCCTCATATGGATGGACGAATGTGTGCAATTGTAACGGACGCAGCGTTCAAAGATCTGGAGCAGAAAGTCTATCTGTTCCACGAATATGTTCATTGTTATGTGTACGAGAAATATGATGAACGGATCGTGGACCGTCTCCAGATTAAACATAAAATGACGCAACTGAAGCGTGTGACATGGGAACTGGATTATGAATTTCCATATGAAGATGCAGTCGTTGTGGAGCGGATTAACGCATTGTTGTCTGCTTTGAAGAGTAAAGACCTAACACAAGTATACACAGCTAGAAAGGCGTTGTTTACTTCATTAACTGAAGAACAAGCTGAGTACTGGAGTTGGTTAGAGTGGAACGAGGGTTACGCGCGTTATATTGAGAATCTGATTCGGGCAAAATTCGGACAGGAAAGCAATCATATGGGAGACACAGCCCCGTTTAACCGCTTGATGTTCTATGAATGTGGGTCGGAATATATTAGTCTGCTTGTGAAGGAGCACCCGGAGTACCACACGGATCTGGAGCAATTGTTTGATCGAATGCAAGCGGAGAGAATACAGGATTAATCACGTATCTACGGTGAAAAGGTGAAACATAGCGGAGTCACACTATTCCAGTGATCTGTACGTTCCACCAGTAGGTATATCGTTTTTTTAATTAATGTAGAATACTTCCCGATAAAAGGAGATCAACTCTATGCCGCTACCCATGGTTCATCTCAATATTGCTAATCGGATTGCTGACTCGCTGCAAATGCAGGCTGATCGAGGTTCATTCTATCTGGGGAACATCGCCCCGGATTCCATACATATGCGTGAAGGCACAACCAGAGAGGATAAGGAATACACCCATTTTAACCCGAAAGATGATGGAGATTACGTTGGAGGGCTCCACGAACGCTACTCATCCTATATGCAACCACTCATCGATGAAGGATGGAAGTGGTTTGTGCGGGGGTACTTTATGCATGTGCTAACGGATTATTACTGGTTCCGCAGCGTGCATCCTGAATTTGTAGAACGGGTCAACAAGGCAGACTTATCCATAGGTACGAGTAGATCCAAGGAAGAACTGGCGCGTTTATACTATCAGGAGACGGACCAGATCGATTTTAATCTCTATCAAGGTTCGAGTTGGAGCGAAGAGGTGTGGCAGCTGCTCGACAGTTCACCAGGTTATGACATGATGGATCGCTTAACTGCTGATGAGATTATCCGTTGGCGGGATCACACGTTTTCTTTTCTTAATGGGGAAGAGCCGGGAATAACTCCTGAGTTCATTACGGGTGAGAGAGTTCAGGTATTTGTGGAAGAGACCGTAGAGCGACTGAGCACTTTGTTGTCTTCATGGGACCCTGAGTTACTTAACTGGATATGACAAGTTGAGTGCAATTGAGTCATTAGAACTGTATTTATTACTTCTCTGTTCATCACTTGTATTTAACACGAAGTCAGGGGGGGGGCACGCAGTATGGTGAGATATGTAGGAGTGTTGCTCGTAGTCGTCATTGCCACGATCATTGCAGGGTGCAGTCAACCGAATGAATCGAACGCGGAAGAAGGGCTTCCTGTACTAATCATTTTAACGTGTAATCCCAACCTCACCTCAGAACCATGCCAAGATGTTGAGTTTGATCGACCTGACGAGATTCGGATCATGATGGAAGCCATACATAAAGCTGAAAGTTTGCCGGGGAATCTGAATTATGGCACGCAGTACAAGATGAGTATTAATAATGCAGATGGTTCGGTTACCCGGTATGATTTTTCATTAGGAATGGATCCCAAAATGCAAGGACTGTTAGTAAACGAGGAAGACACGCATACTGGATATAGCATTGCTCTTGAGGATGCGAATCAACTAAGAAGACTGATTCAGCGACGTACAGATTAAGAAGGTATATGGAACGGAGAAGAACCTGTGGATGACAAAATTACTATTGAACCATTGACACGATCGGACGCAGATGGAGCGTATCAGGTATTCGAGACAACGATCCCGGCAGCATTTGAACAGGAGGGCATAGGCTCGCTACTGGATGATATCCAGGATGAAATAGCACATAAGAGAGCATTAATTCACACTGCATTGCAGCCAGATCATAACAAGGAAGCGAATATATTTTTCCTCGTGGCCAAAATGGGTAAGTCCATTGTAGGCACAATCTCGTATGGACCTTGTGGTGAGGAGATTCGAGAATGTACAGAGGGCAGGCTGAATGATATTGGAGAGCTGGGTAGCCTTTACGTGATGCCCGAGGTTCAAGGGAAAGGGATTGGTTCGGCGCTCATAGTCGCACTGGTTACTGAGCTTCAGCGGCGTGGAATCAAACAATTCTGCCTGGATAGCGGCTATCAAATCGCACAGAAGAAGTGGCAACGCAAATTCGGTGAACCCTATGTCGTAATGAAGAACTATTGGGGTGAAGGAACAGATCATATGGTTTGGCTATGTAAAGTACAGGATTTTATAGAGGTTGTTCAAAAAGCCCGCTTTTGATTACTAATAAAGAGATGACGACTTGTATTGCAAAGGAGTCATCTCTTTTACTAACGGAATCTTTCTGCATCGATCGTGGACGATTGTTCGTACATTGTATCATGTGTGTTTTTATGTACCCGAGGTAAAAAGGAGTGAACATATGTCAATACAGTGGAATACACCCGAGCAAAGGCTGTCCCCTCATGCGGTGAACTTGTGGAGAATTAGCGCCATCCTATGGAATATGATAGGTTTCCTGATCCTTGCCGTACTCCTAATACTCGACTCCATCTATGGATGGAAGACGTGGATTGGGTGGTTGTTGTGGGGCGTTACGGCCATATCGGTGCTCTATGCAGTGTGGGATATTTTCATCCAGCCTGCATGGTTATATAAGCATTGGTACTATGATGTGAATGAGGAGTTTCTGCAATTGAAGCGCGGGGCGCTAACCAAGGTACATCAGATTATCCCCATGGCGAAAGTGCAATCGGTTACAACAAATCAGGGACCTTTGATGCGAAAATATGGACTCTATTCCGTATCGGTTGGCACGATGGGGTCATCGCATGAAATCCCGGCATTGCCGGAGGAAGTCGCGTTTGCGCTCCGTCATCAGATTGCGTCCTATGCACGTATTAATGAGGTGGATGAATGATCGATATGAAGCGACATCATCCATTAACCATGCTGTGGAGTCTGTGGAAACTGGTGAAGAATTCGTTTGCCATCATCCTGTTTTTGTTTGTTTTCCGTCAGGGATCAGAGTCCCAATGGCTTTTCTATGGTAGGATCGCCTTTTATGCAGGTATCTCCATCGGCATCGTGTCAATCATCTGGAAGTGGTTTACTTCTCGCTATACAGCAGACGATAAGGCCTTTCACATATACAGTGGGGTGTTCAACCGTACTCGAAGAACGATACCGTATACCAAGGTCCAGAACGTGAACCGGCATACCACATTGTTCCATCGGTTGTTCCGCGTGACGTCGATCCGATTCGAGACAGGGATTAAGGGAGAAGATGCTACCTTTCAGTTACACGTTGTTTCCCTTTCCGAAGCGGAGCAGTTGGAGAAAATTGTAGCGGGTTATATCGCAGAAGATGCAGATACAGTAGAAGCAACAGAGGAACTTGATACGTTTGACGCAGTTAAGGCAATGGAAGACGAAGAGGCGCAATCCCACTCTGTTATAACCGATCAAGCCATGTCTCTGCCTGCAAAAGAGAAACAGGAACGGGTTGTTCATTATCATTCGACCCGCAAGGATATAATCAAAGCGTCGTTTACCTCGCTCAGCTTTCTCGTACTGATTCCAGTCCTGGGCACACTTTATTCCTGGGTGAAAGATTTCTTCCCCGATGAAGAAGTAACGGAAAGTTTATTGTTAACCTGGCTTGATTCCTGGTGGATTGCCGGTTTGATGATTTTGGTTTTATTAATCATATCTATTGCTCTGGGCATAGTCAGAACCTTCGTAAAGTATGGGAATTTTCAGATCACTTCGGATGCCAAGCGGATCTATATCACGAAGGGCATGATGGAGCAAACGTCATTTTCAATCCTGAAAGAACGCGTTCAGGCCGTAAAAATTACACAGTCTCCGATGAAAAGGTTGCTTGGATTAGCAGAAGTAGAACTCACCACTGCGGGTAGTTTGGGGGAATCTGAGCAGGAGGTGAACTCGCTCTATCCCTTCTTGCCGGTGAAGCAAGCCTATACCATGATTGAGGAGATCCTTCCGTCCTATCGGGTGACGCAGAAGATGGAAAAACTTCCACGAATATCACTATGGCTGCGCCTGTTCAAACCAAGCTGGGGGTGGATTGTGATCACAGGTATACTGTGGTACTTCAAACCATTGGTGTTTGGGCAGAAGCATGCCTGGTGGATGATTTCGGCGATTCTGCTCGTGTGGATTGCAACATGCAGGGTGATGGACTTTTTCCACACCCGATACATTCTGAATCAGAATTTCATTCAACTTCGAACAGGTGCGCTCACTTCAACACTTTTCATCTCCAAACGTGAGAAAGTCATCGAAGTACAGATCACCCGTAACGTGTTACAGCGCTGGTTCGGTGTGGCTTCCATTCACACGGTAAACCGTGCCAAACCTGTCCTGCATCATCATGCCCATGACATTCCCCTGGAAACAGCGGAATCATTTCAATCCTGGTACATGGGACGTACCCAAGATGTTCAGACCCGGTAAATCGCAAGAGCAAGTGCAGGAAGACCGCATCAGGTTATTCTGTACTTGCTCTTTTAATAGAGGAGGAAGGATATTTTGATGAAAGCTGTGTTCTTTGATGTGGATGGAACATTGCTGAGCGAAATAGATCGGAGTTTGTCACCGCGTACAGCAGAGTCGATCCGGGAATTGATTCGTAAAGGCGTTCAAGTCGTACTTGTAACAGGTAGACCCTATAATCTATGCGAAGAATTCAGAAATCTCGGAATTGAGACGATCATTTCGGCTAATGGGGCATTGATCAAAGCAGGTAATGAAGTGATACATAAGTCTGTACTTTCTGCACAGATGGTAAGAGCATTCAGTGAGTTTGCCGAGTTGCAGGGGCACAGTATTTCATATTTTACAGAATCATTTGAGACGAACGGGTTGTGTACAGCAGATGGTCGTGTTACTGATGCCTTAAGAGATACGCTTGGACTCATGGTTTCCCCGGAGAAAATCAGCACGTTGGAACAGGACGTATATTGCATCTGCTTATATGCGGATGAAGCGGAGACGGAGAAATTCCAATCCAGATTTCCTTCTTTACGATTCGTGAGATTCCATCCGTATGTAGTGAATGTGCTGGAAGCAAGCGAAGTCAGCAAATCGATAGCCGCAGAGAAAGTTCTCGACTACCTGAATATATCCAGAGAGGAGACGATGGCCTTTGGTGATGGGGAAAATGACGTTGATCTCCTAACGTATGCGGGAATCGGAATTGCGATGGGTAATGGCGGAGAACGAATTAAACAAAGCGCCGATTATGTCACCCTGCGGGCAAGTGAAGATGGGGTCACCCATGCATTGAAGCAATTTAAGATTTTATGAGAGTGGATCGGCTAAAAAGATGAAGGATATCCAAATTGTGGATTTTCGTGTAGAATGATATAGCACATATTAAGCCCTAAAGCATAGGGTGTTGATCGAAGGGTGACTTATGAAAAAAGTTGTTATCGTAATTCTGTCTCTTGTCGTACTTGTTGGTGTATCCTCTTCCGCTTATGCTCATCCAGGCAGACTGGATAAGAACGGTGGACATAACTGTTCAGCCAAATCCAAGCAAAAGGGTCTGTGCAAGGGTTATCACTACCATAAAAAGAAAAAATAAGCACTGCTTTACATTCTTGAACAGGGGGAAGAGGAATGAATCATATTAAAGCCGTTATTTTTGATTTGGACAATACAATTCTAAACAGAACGATGACCTTTGACGGATTCACGCAACGTTTAATGAACACTTATTTTGGTCACCTTGAGTCAACTGAAGAGATAAGCAAGCGAATTATTGAACTAGACCAGGATGGTTATAAGGACAAACCCCTCCTGTTCAACGAATTGTTGCATGAATTGCCATGGGCAGAGCATCCGCCACATGCAGAACTGATGGAGTTCTACGGCAGAGAGTATGTACGAAGTTCAGTTCTAATGGAACAGGCGCGAGAAGTCGTTCAGCATCTGCGGGGGAAATATCAAACCGGGTTAATTACCAATGGGCAGACTGATATTCAGTATGGGAAAATCGATCAACTCGGTATCCGGGATGACTACGACCATATTATTGTTTCCGAAGAGGCAGGAGTCAAAAAGCCTGATCCACGCATCTTTCAGCTTGCACTTGATCATTTCGGTCTAACCCCAGAGCAGTGCATCTACATTGGCGACCATCCGGTGAACGATATTCAAGGAGCAGCAAGCGTAGGTATGAGCACCATCTGGATGAAGGTCAACCAACCTTGGCAGGACAGCATCATGATTAGTCCTTTACATATGATTGAACATCTAAGTGAGCTAAAGAGACTTCTTTAGAAGAGAGTTTTATAAATTGAATATAACATTTACACAAAACGTAGAGGACAGAAAGAATCTGAAGAAGCGGAGCTAAAAGCTTTCTGAAAGAAAGCTACTTCGGAAGCATACACCTCGCCTTTATCCCCGGATTTACCCTCTAGGGAAAGTAATCAAAAAAATCTGGGGATAACAGCGATCGGAAGGTTGTTCTGTCATCGGAGTGGCTAGTGTAAAAATACTTTAGTTCAGTTTATATGGACAAGTAAATTTCAATATCACAGTTTCGAAAGCGAGGAACATATGGAGATTAGACAGATGGCTACAGCGTTTTTGAGCAATGGCTCAGACATGCTGATGATGAAGAAGGCGGGTAGCAGATTATTTGATTTTGAATTTTGGGGCGGTATTGGCGGGCATCTGGAGCAAGGGGAACTGAACGCACCCATGACCGCCAGCTATCGAGAGATTGAAGAAGAGACCGGGTTCAAGCCAGAGGATATCGAACACTTTCGACTTCGAACTATTCTGTTAGAGATTAGCGGTGGTGAGATTTGGCAGCAGTTTGTCTATTTTGGAGAGACGAAGCATCGACATTTTGTGCCCTCCGATGAAGGGGAGTTATTCTGGATCCCACTGGATGAGGTACTGGATTTACATGCGTCTATTCTGGTCAAAGCGACGCTTAGGCACTATTTACAACATCCGGGAGCAGAAGACATCTGGATTGGCAACGTTCAGATTGGAACAGACCTAAAGAGCACTCCACAGGTCATATGGAACAGAATACAGGAAACGAAATCATTTGAGCCAAAGGGGGTTATCGATAATATTGAAACATAGAACTGGAAGAAAAAAATGGAGATGGATAAATTACCTGTTGATCACTGTACTGATTGCTATCATTCTTCCGAGTAGTCATGTAGAGGCAGACAGCACGATTACAGTGAAAACGAAGGTCCAATATTACAAAGGACAGCCATACATACATCTAACAGGTGGAAAGAAATCTGTGACGGATAAGTTGAACAAGACGTTTAAACTCCACGCAGTGAAAGCAGCTCGCCTGGACAAAGAAGAAAAGCAATCAAACAAAGCTTATTTCTACACTACCATGGCCAGTGTAAAATACAATGCAAAAGAAAAGTTGTCTGTAGTATATGAAGATCATGTATACACTGGCGGAGCACATGGAATGGATGCGACAACATCATATAACTATGATTTAAGAACAGGGGAAGAACTGAAGCTAAGCGAGTATGTTAAAGATGATATTCAGATGGAGAAGGTAGAGAGATCCATCTCCAACAGTCTATTAGCCATGTATAATGCTGGAGTTTCTATTTTTGAAGAGAATATTTATGATTTTCAGCTTGATCAAACATCTGAATTCTTTTTGTATGACAAAGGGATTGTCATCCGATTCTATCCTTATGAGGTTGCACCCTATGCTAAAGGATTTGTAGATATCAAAGTCCCATACACTAAATTCAACCAATAGATATATGCAATAAAAGACATGATCCAGTTCAATGAGATCATGTCTTTTTATATCAATATCGTAATATCAATACATAATATGTCTTTAACGAATGAAGTCTTTACGACCAGATCAGGCTGTAATAATCCGATCTTTCGTTTGTCTGTTCCGATGTTCTATAGCTTCCTCATAATTCACGATCAATGTATCAAAAATATGCTCCCACGACCGCTGTTCAGCCAGCTTTCTGCCTTCCAGTCCCATCATCCTCAATTGGTCCACGTGATTTCCCCAGAGACATATCTCCCGAATCAGTGCATCAGCCTGACCTGGCTCGAACAATACTCCATTACGGTGGTGGGATACCAGATCCTTTACACCTCCGGCATTGGCTGCCACCACAGGAAGCCCTGAAGCCATCGCTTCCAGCACCACATTGCCAAATGTCTCCGTAGCGGAAGGAAACACAAACAGATCTGCCGAAGCATACATAACAGCAAGTTCTTCTCCATGCATATAGCCTGTAAAGGTGACATTTGGTGGGGAGTGCAGACGCATTTTGGGAAGAGATGGGCCGTCACCAACGATAATCCAGTGTACACGGGACTGCATCTTCTGGGGCAACTGTTGCATCGTAGTCGTGAGCGTAGCGATATCTTTTTCCGGGGCAATGCGTCCAACGTAGAGTAAAATAAGGGGAGCAGTGATGTGGTATCGTTCACGGATATCCGAGCTGCGTTTATCAGGGGAGTACAGGTTGCAATCAATTCCGCGAGACCAAAGCTTCAGACGCTGAATGCCTTGGACTTGAAGGGTGTTTATCGTTTCCCGAGATGGGGCAAGGGTTGCATCACAGGTGCGGTGGAACCATTGGATATATTTCCAATAGAGAGGGATCATACTTTTCAACCGGTAATATTCGAGGTAACGATCAAAGTGGGTATGGTAGGAGACAACATGTGGAAGGTGATGTTTGAGCGCATACCTCAGGCCAAGCAGCCCCATATTAAAAGGCGTGGCGATATGCAGCAGATCGGGTTGAAAGGTTTGCAGCTGCTTATGAGTGTCTGTTCTGTTTGGTAGTGCAATGCGGCATTCAGGATACAGAAAAAAAGGGATGTTGGCAACCGATCGGACTTGAGTCTCATGGCTTCCTTCAATGATGGAGTTCGGAGTAAACAGCAGATGTTCAATTCTTCTGCGGTTCAGATGGTTACTCAAGCGGTGGAGCGTGCCAGCAACACCATTGGTTTCCGGAAGATAGGTGTCTGTGAACAAGGCCAGGCGCATCATTACCCCTCCCATGACTCGTGATGCCAAGATCATAACAGCGGAACATTTTCCCGAGGTCAAGTGCATGTTAACTTGACGATATTCCCTGTAAATTTGATAACAGGATAGACATACTAACTACTATAGGTTCAACTTATATAATGTATTCTGCTATGATGTAATAACGTGTCGGCGTAGTTGAGCTTGATATTTACACGATAACGGAGAGGACAGAAAAAAACTGAAGAAGCGGAGCTAAAAGCTTTCTGCAAGAAAGCTGCTTCGGAAGCATACACTTCGCCTTTATCACTGGAGTTTCCCCGTTAATAAAGGGAATGAGAACAATCTGGGGATAACAGCGAGCGGAAGTTTATTCTGGCCGCGTAGTGGTCCAGTGTAAAAAAATCGTTTAACTATTCAGATAGAGAGATACAGGAGGCAGAGAAAGATGAACAAGTTACAAGAAGAACTGCAGGAGTTGTTACCACTCGATCAGTTTGAAGAGATGTCAGGTGAAGAAGTGGTGGGGAGTGTTGCCATGGACCTTTATCGGGCTGAATTCGCAACGATTCGAGAGAGTGGGCCGGAACTTCCGCAAGTATTGCGAGATATCATTCTAATCATCGATCTGGATACCGAGCTGTCCATGAACGGTATGACCGGTTTCCTTGAGAATGCCAGCGGGCAGTATCTGAGTGAGACGATAACAGCTATGGAACGGATCGGCAATGATGCAGATGCCGTGATCCTGAAGAAGATAGAGCAGATGTTGTCCGAAAGCGGCGTAACGAACGGGCAATTGCGAGATAATGTGAATGGCCTGTCTGAAGATGACATTACAACAAGCCTGCAAACGCATGGGGAACAGATTCATGAGGTATTGCAGGAGATTGAATTGGAAGCCGCGAATTTAAGCATGCAAGCAGATAACGAGGAAAGCTTCGACTTGCTGTATCAGTATGTGGATGCCAACAAAGGTCTGCTGAAAAAGGAGATGCAGCATTTCTTGTCTAATTGAATGGGAAGAGGGGGCGAAATGACAAACATGAACAAAAGATTAGCAACGGAATCCGTTCTGGTTACCCTGTTATTCATCATCGGTTTTGCAGCTTGGAATGTTGTGCAAGGCATGATCATGACCATGAATTACGCACCTGATCTGACAAGCACCGCTTCTTCCGTTACCCCATTGCAATCCAAGGTTGCCTTTGGAACTATGGTTCGATGGGATACAACATCCATGATTATTGCTGTTGCCGGGTTCATTTTGCTCGCCGCTGCATATTACGGTCTTCGATCAGGAATGCAACGCTGGACACAGCGTTCCTGAAGGTGTGTCCTCGTAAGCTACATGTCTGTCCCATGTTCCTTAGCTGTCTTTGCACGGGGAGAACTTCGAAGTCTTATTACCCGGAAAACCAAAAACCGTCCTTCATCAGATTTATCTGATAGAGGACGGTTTTATTTTTTCACAGACTACAGACTAGATATGTTTGGAAATAACCTCTTCCAGTCCTTGAGCGACAGAATGTGCACCCCGTGCCAGATGCCTTTCATACAGATGCAAGCGGACAAAACTTTCATCCGTCCCCATGGCTTCGGAGAATATTCCACTGAGCCCACGAGCACGGCGGTCGATCTGTAATAACAGTTCGAGCGAATCGCCCATTGGATAGAACAGGACTTCCAACTCATCCAGATGTCCACGGAACTTGTTTGTTGGTACATATTCGAATTCCTGCACAAATGGCAGATTTCCGCCAAGCTTCGGCGCATAGTCGTTGGTGACTTCACGCAGCTTGAAGCCAAGAATATCGATCGCATCGAGCACAGTATTCATGTCTTTGCTAGGAACAACATGCAGTCTGTCACGGTCTGATGGGTCCACCGCGCTTGAGATATCGAGCCCCGTTTCTACCCAAACTTCTGCACGATGCAGTGTAATTGGCAGATTTTCTGGCAGGTCAAATGAAAATTCTTTCTCCAATTTGGCTCCAGGCTGTAAAGTAAAACCTTCGGTGAGCAGGTATTTGGCGATAATGGCTGTTTCTTTTACTTTGCGATCATCGTGCTCCCGTATGTAATGGGTTTTGATTGAAAGATAGATTCGATCTACGTTCTGTTCCACATCTCCACCTTCAATGTACACAACCCCCGAGATGATTCCTCCAGGCGTGACTTCTGGGGTATGCAATTCCGTATTTACTTTGGCTGCTCCAACACCTACACTGGCTAACATTTTCTTGAAAAATGACATGCGCTCAACCTCCAGATCAGATGGTTTTATTATTGGGCATACATACGACTTCGACCTTAATACGGAAGCTGGGAGAGAAGCGTTTCAAATTTTGGCAAAGATATTCGCATATTCAAACAGGAGATTCGCTTAGTCGATGTCGAATGTTAGATTAAAGGGATTTTTTGTCAGGAGATGAAGACAATTGAACACAGAATTTTCAGAACAGAAATATGGTGAGACGGGTGTCAAAACCAGCTTTGAGCAGATGGCGAATGGGGAACAGAAATATAAAATGATATCCGAAGATGGCAGTTATTATTGCAGAACCGTTGCTTCTTCCCAGGGAGCATGGCAAAACAGTCATGTACATATCAGTCTAACGGAGTTTTATGTGGTGCAATCCGGATGGATTGCTTATGCCAGTTATGGAGACGATCAGGTGTTTTCCATTCGAGTGATGCGTGAAGGGGAGCATATTTTTGTCCAACCTGGAGTGCACCACAATATATATATGTCTGCACATAGCACGATCCATACAATCAAACATGGATTGAATACATCCAGTGATTGGATGGCATCACCTGAGTTGGATAGGTTAACTCAATCTGTAACAGAGAAGGAGCTGCTCCAGAAGTATGATTAACCAGACGGGAGGCAGACAGATGCGTAAAAGAACAATATTTTGGATTACGGGAATAACGATCATATTCTTGGTGACTCTGCTCATCTATAGCTATGTTATTCCAAGTGTGAATGCCAAAGATGTTGTGATGGCAGGTACCATCAGGCAGATTGATACGGATGCAGTTGAGGTAGAGTTAGAGATAACGCGAAAAAGAGAAGACAAAGATCAACATATGGTGTATCCCGTTGTCCCGGGGTGGGGAGGAGCCACATTCACTGAAGAACAAGATAATGCGTGGTACGTGCCTTCGTCTGTTGGCAGCTCCTATCTTGATCAAGTCATTCTGGAAGAGTATCTGAAGGTGCAGGGGAAAACGAGGAAATCAGCTGAGAATCTGATAGGGTTTGCAATCCCTGATGAGATGGGGAGTTACAAGTTGAGGTTTACGCTCAGATCCTTGGATGGAACGACTCAACCGCTTGAAAATCCCATCGTGTATTATGTTCACAACGAGCAGTTGTTGGGGAAGGATCTAAGTTGGGTTACGGGTGAAAATCTGGAGATCATTAAGGAGTATGCAGAGTGATGAGTGTATATGAATCAAACGGAATCACCGTACGTTTCTTGGAAACAGAAGATGAACACCAGCTGGTGAAGTGGCTGACTGACCCGGAAGTCCTTCAATACTATGAAGGCCGTGATCGGCCGCATGATCTGGAGCAGGTAAGAGAGCATTTTTACAATCAGGATGATGATGCTACCCGTTGTATCGTTGAGTATGCAGGAAGTCCCATAGGATACATTCAGTTCTATAAGCTTGAGGAAGAAGAACGAACGGAGTATGGTTATGGAGACACGGATGAGATCATCTATGGAACGGATCAGTTCATTGGTGAGATAGATTATTGGAACAAAGGTATCGGAACATTGCTGGTACAATCCATGCTGGCCTATCTCATTCATGAAAAACAAGCCCGTAAAGTGGTTATGGACCCTCAATCCTGGAACTTGCGAGCGATATCCTGTTATGAGAAATGTGGTTTTCAAAGGATTAAGCTGTTGGAGAAACATGAGCTGCATGAAGGGCAGATGAGAGACTGCTGGCTCATGGAATATGCACGTTAGAATATTAAGAGCTATTTTCATCATACAAACAAGGAGGAATAATGGATGGACGAACGATTTCCGATAGGCCCATTTGTACACACGGGTGAAGTTACTTTGGCACAGCGGGAGAAGTGGATTCAGGACATTGCTGAGCTACCTGAACGCGCGCGAGAAGCGGTAAAGGGGCTGAGTGAAGAGCAATTAAGTCTGCCGTATCGAGAAGGTGGATGGATGCTCAAACAGGTCATTCACCACATGGCAGACAGCCATATGAACAGTATGATTCGTTTCAAGTTGGCACTGACAGAGGATACACCTACAATTCGACCGTATTATGAAGAGCGTTGGGCTGAACTGAGTGATTCAAGGGACCTGGATGTTGAGTTCTCACTTCAAATTCTGGATGCGCTCCATCGTCGGTGGGTGGTTCTGTTAAATGCACTGACAGATGCGGATTATGCCAAACAATTCTATCATCCCTCATCGCAAGAAACGACGAGACTGGATTATAATCTGGGCATGTATGCTTGGCATGGCAAACACCATGTTGCTCATATTACATCGCTTCGAGATCGACTGGAAATTTAGTTAGGATAAATATCTTATTAAGGAGAATTTATTAATGACTGTACATATCAGATTATTAAATGAGAGTGATCCTGTAATTATATCCAAGGCGTTTCAGGAGCAGGGGTGGGGGAGATACGCTGAGCAGTATCTTCATTACTTGGCTGAACAACAGAATGGGGACCGTGTAACCTTGGTAGCCGAGTTGAATGGAGAATTTGCCGGATACGTGAATGTATTGTGGCATTCCAAATACCCTTCTTTCAGGGAACAAGGCATTCCTGAAATTAACGATTTTAATGTGCTGATCAAGTTCCAGCGCCAAGGTATTGGTTCACGGTTGATGGACCGCGCAGAGGAAGTTATTTCGGAACGAACGGATGTAGCAGGTATTGGTGTAGGCGTATTTTCCGATTATGGCAAAGCGCAAGTTTTATATGCCCATCGCGGATACATACCGGACGGTCATGGTGTTCACAGACACGATCATTACATTCAGCCAGGTGAAGAAACGATTATGGACGACGATGTTGTACTTTATCTTACGAAGAAATTAAGAGGCATACAATAGTGTGAGTGATGGATACTGGTTGTTAAATATCGATTGTGTGTGACTGGCGTAAACGTGGAGTGAACCACGAGGAAGCACATATATTATATGCCGTACGCCTGGGCAAAGTGTTTGATCTTTTGATCAAACACTTTATTTATTATTCGGGTACGAGAGGACGGGTGGCGGCAATGAAAATGGCGTTTGTTTTACTTGATGGAATGACAAGCATGGATTTGGCTGGATTCTATGAAGCTGTGATCTTTAAGGGGAGGGGGTGGCAAGATGACTATTCGTCTTTTTCAAACGATTGATCAGCCAGCAGTGCTGAAAATGATGACGGATCATAATTTTCAATTCCCTTCGTTTATACGCGAACAGTATCCTGCGCGCTGGGATTTATTTTTAAATATGATGGATGAACGGATCAGTGCTTATTATGTCATGGTTGACGAAGCAGATGTTGTCATAGGTCATGCTGGTTATATCTTTCAGCCTACGGTTAACCGATATGAAATCGTTGGCATTGTTACGTGTAAATCACACCTTCGACAAGGTGTAGCACGTACACTAATTACTGAAATATGCATGAAAATAGCTGGATTTGGATGTAGTGATATCATGCTTTACACACTTGATCATGCAGAAAATGAAGCAGCGCTCGTATTTTATGAACGAATGAATTTTCAAAAGGAAGGTATTGATATGAATTATTATACCTCGGGATTCCATAGGCTGGCTCTTGTCAAAACACTATAAGTAACTTCAAGAAATCCATTTTACTCAAAATCTGATCTTGATTTGTTAAGCTAATTTAACCTATCTGCATAGTGAAGGGGAAGCTCCTATTCTCCAAAGTAGGATCGCTACAACGGTCTGATCTGAAACTTCGATCAAAGCAGTGTAATGCCAAAGAAAGATAATGAAAAAGCTGTCCTGCATGTTATACTCTATTGGAAGTTGAAGAATGATAAGCAGGATGTTGAGAGATTAGATGATCAGAGGAGTGAATGATGCATGTTTAGCAAAGTTGGCCAGGTTATGTTGTATGTCAACAATCAAGATGAATCACTGGCATTTTGGACGGAAGTTGCAGGATTCCACATTGTGGATGAAGTAAACCTCGACGAGGGCATGAGATGGATTGAGATTGCGCCTACCCCAGATTCGCAGACGAGCATTATTCTCCATGACAAAGAGTTTGTCGAGCGGATGTCGGTGGGTGTAAATCTGGGCACACCATCATTAATGTTCTTTACCGAAAATCTGGATCAACTATATGCTGACTTGTCTGGAAAACATGTAACGGTTGGAGAGATTGTCGAGATGCCAACGGGGCGTGTCTTCAACTTTGCTGATAACGAAAAAAATTACTTTGCAGTCATGGAACGGGCGAAGTAAACTGTAACTCATAACTGCTACAATTGTTAGCGATCGACATCCAAGTCGGTCGTTTTTTTGTTGGAAAAATCTTATATTTCAAAGTAGAAAAATACAAGAAAAATAGAGGATTAATGGTTAAAAATGTTATAATAAAGTGTAGCTGATTTAATGAAAATGACGAGGAATGAATGGTCTGAACTGAAGGTTCGGGTGGAGGATTTAAGGAGGAATGTGGTAGTGGAAAAAACGATTAAAAGTGTACAGGATCTATATGATATGCTCGATGCAGACTTCAGATCTGCCAAGCAATTTTGGGAGCCTTTCTATGAGGATCGGAACAGACCCATACCCTTTTTCCCAAACAAACCGGATGAGAATCTGGTAGCGCATGTGAACGCAGGTTTGCTGGCAGGTGGCAAGGCACTGGAACTGGGTTGTGGTCCAGGCAGAAATGCATTGTATTTGACCCGCCAAGGATATCAGGTAGATGCTTATGATCTTTCCAAGACAGCTATTGCCTGGGCTAAGGAGAGGGCGGCAGAAGAGCAACTGGACGTACATTTTGAATGTCGCTCCGTGTTCGAACTGGCCCCGCAGCAAGAATATGATCTTGTCTACGACTCGGGTTGTCTGCATCATCTGCTACCTCATCAGCGGATTCCTTACATAGAGATGATTCACCAAGCGCTCAAGCCCGGAGGATACTTTGGGATGAGCTGTTTTGCTCCTGGTTTTGGCGGTCAAGGTGGGCCGGAGAGCGTCATGGATGATTGGCAGGTATATCAAGAGAAGTCGATGAAAGGCGGACTGGCCTTTACGGAGGAAAAGCTCCGTTATTTACTACAAGATCCATTTGAATGCGTGGAATTACGTCCTATGAAGGCGATGGGCCAGGATGAGAATTGTTTTGGATTACCCATTTTGTGGGTGACCATGTGGAGAAAACCGGGCGTGTAGTTATAGAGTTATAAAGTCATAGGGTGGAGTTTAACTAATACTGCATTGAGCGAGAGAAGGCGGGGGAATATGAGACAGAGGTATTTTATCATTACAGGTACATCCAAAGGAATTGGCAAACAGCTCGCGGAGTTGTTGTTAGCCAGGGGAGACTGGGTCTATGGCATTTCACGCGGGCATTCGCACGAGTTGGAATCAAGCGAGGAATGGAGCGGGCGTTACCATCATGTTCAGTACGATCTAGCCGACCTGACGGGGATTGATGATATGGTTACACGTGTATTGGACGAAATCCCTTCTCAGGAAGCTGATTGCATTGGACTCATTAATAATGCAGCGATGCTGGAGCCTCTAGGACCCATAGAACAATGCAGTGCGGCAGAGATAAGTCAGAGTCTTAACATCAGTCTTGCAGCGCCAATGATACTGAGCTCATCTTTTATTCAACAAACCAATCACCTGTCCGCCAGACGTAAAATTGTTAATCTCTCATCGGGTTCGGGAAGTTATCCCGCGCCTTCAATGGCAGTGTACTGTACATCCAAAGCAGGCCTGAACATGTTCACCCAATGCGTATCTTTGGAGCAAACGGGTCAACAGAATCCTGTTGAGATCATTGTTTTTGATCCGGGGATGGTCGATACAGAGTTACAGGCTGCTGCACGAGGCAAAAGTACAGAGGAGTTTGCGCTTGCAGGCATGTTCAATCAAGTGTATGAAGCAGGCCAATTAAGATCGCCACGAGACGTCGCGATACAGTTGATCGAGCGGATGGATGGACACAATCAACCTTAGAAGAACAGAAACGTGGTGAACTCTCTTGTTTAAAATTATGCTCATTGAAGACGACGAATCGTTATTTAATGAAATCAAGGAACGGTTATCCCAATGGTCGTATGACGTGTATGGTGTGCAGGACTTTGGCAAGGTATTGCAGGAGTACAGCGTAATTCAGCCGCAATTGGTCATTATTGATATTCAGCTGCCCCAATATGACGGGTTCCATTGGTGTCGGATCATTCGTTCGCATTCCAATGTGCCGATTATCTTTTTGTCCTCACGGGATCATCCTGCGGATATGGTCATGTCCATGCATTTGGGTGCAGACGATTTTATCCAGAAGCCGTTTCACTTCGATGTATTGATTGCCAAGATTCAGGCAACTCTGCGGAGGGTGTACAACTACAATACAGAGCATATTGAACTCCGGACTTGGCGCGGTGCTGCAATTGAATATGTGAAAAATACACTCACTTGCGGGGATGAATCTGTTTTGTTAACCAAAAATGAGATGTTCATCCTTAAAGTGCTGGTGGAGCACAAAAATCAGATCGTTACCCGTGAGGATCTCATCCGGAGCTTGTGGGATCACGAGCATTTCGTGAGTGACAATACGCTGACGGTTAACGTTAATCGGTTACGGAAGAAGCTTGAACCCATCGGCTTGGAGCGATACATTGAAACCAAGGTAGGTCAGGGGTACATGGCAACGGAAGAGGCAGAAGCATGAAGTACATACGAGAAAGGGCTAGTTGGTTATGTCTACTGGTAAGCATACAACTTATTATTTTATTGGTAGCTTACCTGGACTCGTCCATTCCATTCCAATCTGTGGTGTATATCGTAGTGCTGAATGTGGTGGTCTGTCTTGTTTTTATCTGGGCGAGATATCTGAAAGAGACTCGTTTCTATAAAAAGTTGAGCACCTGGGATCATACCTATGATCTGGGAGAACTCGACATCGCCGAAAGTCCATATGAGCAGATCGTACATGAGGCCCTCAGTTCCCAGACACAGCGATATCGTAAGGAGTCGTCACATCATTTTATCGCTCTGGAACAGGAGAAGGACGAGATGTTGTCCTGGATTCATGAGGTGAAGACCCCACTGACTGCGTTGCAACTGATGATCGAGCGCTTGCCAGATGATAAGCTACGGAGCCAAATGACATATGAATGGTTACGAATCCATCAGTTGCTGGATCAGCAGCTTCATCAGAAGCGGATTCCGTTCATGCATAATGATCTGTTCATCGAAGAGACGGAATTTGAACCGATATTGAATAGTGAGATTCGAGCACTGAGATCGTGGTGCATATCCAAGGGGATTGGCTTTGATGTGTCGTTGATGGTATCGCGTGTGCTCACAGACAGCAAATGGTTAGGCTTCATCCTCCGGCAGTTGTTGAGCAATGCGGTGAAATATAGCGATTCATCGGACATCCTCATTGAAAGTCGGGAACAGGATGGACATGTCATACTGATGATTAAGGATCACGGGCGAGGGATTGAGGCTCAGGATCTGCCGCGTATATTTGATAAAGGATTTACGTCTACCCGAGGCAGAATGGATGGAGCGGCGACTGGGATGGGGCTGTATCTGGTTCGTCAGGTCGTCCAAACCCTTCATATGCGCATTCATGTAGAGTCTTCTCCTGGCGAGGGCACTACCGTCACACTTACTTTTCCGCGAAAGAACGACATGGTGCATCTTGCAGGCGTGTGACAATAATGTCACATGCTTTTTGGTTTTGTTCGGTGAATCACACGATAACACTGCACATCCCGCCTATGATATAGACATGGGCATTTTGCAGAAGTTCAAAGAGGAGTGAGTGGGATATGTGGATACTGGAAGCCAAAAAAATTCATAAAGTCTATGGTAATAAACTGAATAAACAGGAAGTGCTGAAGGGGATTGATCTCGGGGTAAGCAAGGGAGAGTTTGTCGGTATTATGGGGCCATCGGGTTCGGGTAAAACGACACTGCTTAATGTACTTTCCTCCATCGATCGGGTGAGCCAGGGCACGATTGATATTGAGGGCAAGGAATTCACCGGAATGAAGGAGAAACAGCTGGCTGAGTTCCGCAAACATCATCTGGGCTTTATTTTTCAGGAATATAATCTGCTGGATACCCTTACGGTGAAGGAAAATGTATTATTGCCGCTCTCGATCACGAGTATTCCAAAACAGGAGGCACACCGGAAGTTTGAACAGATTGCCAATGAACTGGGCATCTACGAATTGAAGGATAAGTATCCATCCGAGATTTCAGGTGGGCAGAAGCAGCGGACTTCAGCAGCACGAGCATTTGTCCATGAGCCAAGTATCATCTTTGCGGATGAGCCAACCGGAGCGCTCGATTCCAAGTCTGCCTCCGATCTGCTCGGCAAGTTAAGTGAGATGAACAGTACCCGAAAGGCAACCATTATTATGGTTACCCATGATCCGGTTGCTGCAAGTTATTGCAGCAGAGTGATCTTCATTCGAGACGGTCAGATCTACACCCAGCTGAATAAAGGAGACGAGTCCCGGCAATCGTTCTTTAATGACATTATCAAAACCCAGGGCGTATTGGGTGGTGTGCAGCAATGAGCTTGAATTATATTATCTTCCGTAATCTCAGGAAAAACTTGAAGAATTATTATCTCTATGTATTTGCGCTTGTGTTCAGTGTGGCTTTGTATTTTTCCTTTGTGACGTTACAGTATGATCCTTCCATGGATGAGGTAGCTGCTTCAACAAAAGGTGCGGCAGCCATAGGCGCATCTTCGGTATTATTAATCGGTATTGTCGGTATTTTTCTGTTATATGCCAATACCATTTTTATTAAGCGACGCAGCAAAGAAATTGGATTATTTCAGTTGATTGGACTGACGAAGGGCAGAATTTTTGGTATTTTGAGCGCCGAGAACAGTATCCTTTATTTTTGCTCCATGGCCATTGGTGTGTTGATTGGTTTTCTTGCGTCCAAGCTTGTATTGATGATATTGTTCAAAATTCTCGGTGTGGATGCGATTACCAAACTGTACTTTTCTCCGATGGCACTGCTGCAAACGGTGATCGTCTTTACGATCATGTATCTGCTCATTATGCTGATGAATTATATCTTTATCAAGCGCCAGAGTATTCTCTCGCTCTTTCGGGTGTCATCCACTTCGGAGCAGCAGGTGCAGAAGATGTCGTTTGGACAGATGATTGTTGGCGTCTTGGGCATTGCCCTGATGGTGTATGGATACTTCGTGTCTGCTCGGCTGTTCAGTGGTGAGGCAATGGATATGCAGCAGTTGATGTATACGATGATCCTGATTCTGTTCTCGGTCATACTGGGGACATACCTGTTCTATAAGGGGTCGGTAAGTTTTATCTTTAATCTGATTCGCAAAAGCAAAAACGGCTACCTATCCATTTATGAGGTGTTATCGTTATCTTCAATTATGTTCCGCATGAAGTCCAATGCCTTGCTGCTCACGATTATTACAACCGTATCTGCGCTTGCGATTGGCATGTTGTCACTCAGTTACATTTCATATTATTCGGCAGAGGCTCAGGCTAAGGAAAGTTTGCCGGAGGATTTCTCTTTTGCTCAGGTGGATGTGAAAAGTCGTTTTGTAGCGGAGTTGGAACACAAACAGATTGCTTATGAAGAGAAGCATAGAGAGCCTATCTATATTGAAATCGATGCACAGGAAGTGATGGATGACTCCGCAATGGAGGAGCTGTTGTTCAGCAGTGTGCTGAGTGACAACATGGTAGATAACATTGATGTGCAAGCAGGTGAAGTGGTCTTCATGGGATATGGAAATGCCATTCAGCAGTTAATTTCCATTCAGGAGAAAGGTCCAATCGTCTTGCACGGGTTGAAACATAGGCTGGCACAACAACTGATCGGAACAACTAAACAAGGCGTCCTTCCCACGTACTATACTAGGGGCACGCCTGTAGCGGTCGTGGATGAGACGGTATATCAGCAACTGAAGCAGGATATCGATCCCGAGCTGCAGAAAGTCGAGTGGGCTGACTACTATGGTGTACGTATTGTGAACGAGGGGCAGGCTGAAGATGCCTATGCCGTATATAAGGAGCAGCAGTTGGAAGCCCCAAGTTTCTCCCAGGTTGAGTTCAGAAATAACCAACGTAACACGATGGGCCTAATTATGTTCATTGTTGGATTCCTCGGTTTGACGTTTTTAATTACATCAGGATGTATCCTGTACTTTAAACAAATGAATGAGAGTGAAGAGGAGAAGGGCAATTATACCATTCTGCGAAAGCTCGGATTTACGCAAGGCAATCTGTTGCGTGGCATTCAGATCAAGCAGTTGTTTAACTTCGGTATTCCACTCATGGTAGGATTGAGCCATAGTTACTTTGCCGTGAAATCAGGTTGGTTTTTCTTTGGGACGGAGCTGGCGACACCTACGGTTATTGTCATGATAGTCTATACATTGTTATATTCGATCTTTGGTCTGTTGTCTGTGTGGTATTATAAACGGGTGATTAAGGAAGCTTTGTAGAATTGGATCGGGCGTATGCTGATATAACAAAAATAGTTTGAGTAAAGGGCAGCTGTAATATATACAGACTGTTCTTTTTTTCTAAGTACATTACCTCGTGAAAAAAGGATGATAATGGAATTGAGTCGAAATGATGATAGAGTCACGGAATCTGATCCACGGATAACATTTGAATCGAGGAGAGGTGATGTTCAATGAATTATGCAAATAAAATCACGTTGGCAAGAATTGCGTTGATTCCATTGTTTATGCTCTGTTTCCTTAATCAGAGTAGCTTGTTGTTTGCACTTATTATATTTGCAGTAGCGGCAGGTACGGATAAATTGGATGGGTATGTGGCGAGAAAATATAATCAAATCACGAATCTGGGGAAGCTTCTTGATCCGCTGGCGGATAAACTGTTGATTGCGGTAGCATTAATCCTGATGGTTCAGGAGAATATGATCAGTTCATGGATTGCTGTAATCATTATTGGGCGTGAAATAGTCATTACAGCGTTACGAATGGTGGCAACGGAGCAGGGCATTGCTCTTGCAGCCGATCGATATGGCAAGATCAAAATGGTGCTTCAGGTGGCAGCGATTATTGCAATTTTGTTGAACAATGTTCCGATCAGTTTGCTGACTGAGGTGCGGGTTGACCTAATTCTATTATGGCTGGCGGCAGGTGTTACGCTGTTATCGGGATTGAATTATATTGTAATGAACTATCAGTTGCTTCGGACAGAAAAATAGAATCGGATAATGGTTGATAATCCGAATGTTACCCTGTACTTCATGTACAGGGGTTGTTTGTCGTTGATTTCCGTTCAAAAATATGTGGGGCATAGTCATGGTTCCTTGTATACTTAGAATATCTGAATATACATAAAATGAATCGGAAAACAGGCACAACGGTGCTGATTCAGGAGGATCTCATGCAACAGGAACATACCGCTGGTCACCACGGGGACTGGCTTCAATTTATGATTTTAACAACCAAACTGGAACTTCCACCTTTGCCAGCGGACACAATGGAACGTCCACGGCTAAGTTTGCAACACGAAGAATTGTTCCAATCCAAAGTCACGTTGTTGACTGCCCCGGCGGGTTCAGGGAAGTCAACACTTTTAGGTAGCTGGGTGAGAAGTGCAGCTATTCATGCAGCCTGTGTCTGCCTGGATGATAAAGATCAGGACCCGCTTCAGTTTTGGCTCTACATTATTCATGCACTGGATCGCGTGAGTAAGGGTCTCTGCGGGGATGTACTGCCGCATTTTTTGCAACGGTACCCGGTAGATCCCAGGTCGGCATTGATATTATTGCTGAACCGTGTTGCCCAGACCAATCAACATGCGCTACTCATTCTGGATGACTATCATGCAGTTACCCAGCCGGAGATTCATGAACAGATGCAGTACTTTATTGAAAATCTTCCGCTATCCATTCATCTGGTCCTGTCTAGTCGCACATATCCTCCGTTCATGCTTGAAAAGATGCGTCTGAGAGGTGAGTTGAAGCAATTTACACTTCAGGAACTGGCATTTACGCCAGAAGAGGGCATTGAATTTTGCCAAGAGATCATGCATCTGGATATTACCGGGGGAGATGCGCGTGGATGGGTACAGCAGACAGAGGGTTGGGCTGCCGGTTTGAAGCTGCTCGCTTTATCTCACGCATGGGGTGGAAATGCTTCGGTCAGCCCTATGAATTCGATATCATCACCTCTGTCTCGTGAAGATTATGGAACAACTGGCGAGAGAACGATTTCGGATTACTTGCTCGAAGAGGTATTCCAGCGTCAGTCACCGCAAATGCAGCAATTTCTTCTCCGAACAGCGATCACGAGAAGAATGAACAGCAGTCTATGTAAGGTATTAAGTAATATGCAGGAAGCTCCGCAATTGTTAAGGCAACTGGAGAAGGAGCATCTTTTTCTTGTTCCACTTGATCGGGAAGCACACTGGTATCGTTATCATCATTTGTTCTCTGCATTTCTAAAGCGTGAACTGGATCGTTGTGGCACAGAACAAGTAAATGAATTACATGCTCTTGCTGCAGTTTGGTATGAGCGACAAGGGTACACGGCTGAAGCGTTGGATCATTATATCCTCGGACAGCATATGCAGGATGCAGCGAGACTGCTGGAAGAGTTGTTCGCCCATTTTATTATGGGAGAGTGGTGGACGCTCCGGCGATACTTTGATGTTGTGCCACTGGAGATCGTGAAATCACGTCCCAAATTATATATGTCTTATCTGTTCCTTGTTGCACGTGAAATGCCTTATGGACAGATGGTGAAGCAACTTGATGAACTGGAACATGTGATCCGGGTGCATCTTCAAGGGCAGCTGGAACCAGAGATTATCGAGTATTTGTTGCAAGTTATATGTGTAATGCGAGCTTATATGGCCTATCTGAACAGAGATTTGGAGGGGTTGGCTCATTATTTGGTGTCCTATATTGATCAGGGATATCCCGATGATATTGCCTTTCAGTATATGGACTATGACCGGAGAGAGAGTATGCGCCTGCGCAGTTTTCATGGTGTTAATGGCTACTTGAGGCGTGGGGAAGCTTGCTTCGGGGCGATTACGGAACGTTGGTATGCTGAACATGCCTACGTGACGTCCTATTACGGTGTTGGATATGGTGAGATTTTAATGGAACAGGATCGAATTGTAGAAGCGATAAGTTATGCGGACCGAGCGCTTGAAGTGGCTTTGCAGATCAAGGTGGCTGCGCTGCTCGTTCCTGCGTATGTACTCAAGGCCAGACTTGAACTTACAATGGGCCGACCTGAAGAAGGTTTGAAGCTGCTTCAGCAGGTATCAGGTTTATTATCTGTGAAGGACATGGAATACTGGCAGCCAGTACTGGAAGCACATCAACACCGAATTTTAATTGAAATGAGTCCGGTGGAAGCGTCCCATACCATTCTGACTAAGCCTGCAAACGAAGGAGATGCAGCTGTTGAGATCAGCTGTGATCAGATCTTTCGATCCATGGTTCGCATACGTGCGATGATCATCCTTGAACAGTATGATCATGCACGAGAGGAATTGAGACGAATCCGTAAACTGGCTGAAGAACGGGACTTGCTTGCTGAACAGGTAGAGTGTGCTCTGCTAGAGTCAATCATGCTGCAAAAGCAGGCATCTACAGATGCCGGTGTTGTGGCGTTATCCCGTGCTCTGGTGCTGGGAGGACCCGAAGGGTATATCCGTTCATTTGTTGCTGAAGGTGAACAGATGAAGCGGCTGTTACAGGACTACCTGTCTCTGCGTCGCACGAAGGCAATACACGATGATGGTGTGAAAATGGCTTATGTGAAACAGTTATTGTCTGCTTTCGCAAGAGACAAACGGTTAAGAGGCCTCTCATCTGTAGGAGAGGCGAAGCTGGATACAAAGGAAGTGGGACTCAGCCCGATGGAGCAAAAAATATTCGGTCACATCGCTGAGGGCATGACCAGCAAACAGATTGCTGCCGAGTTTGGCATTTCACCCGGAACCGTTAATACACACATTCGCCGAGTGTTCGCGAAGTTGGGTGCGAGTAGTCGTACTCATGCTGTACAGATTGCGGAGCAACGGGGATTGTTATGATGTAGTGAAACGATGTCTACTCTTTTGTAGACTGTTTTCGAGTTAAGGTCTCTCCTACAATGAAGATAATCAAATAACGCTGACGAGTCTTTGCTGACACCAGAGTTATGTTCACGTGGGAGGTAACGTTAAGAGATGTCAACACGAATAACCAAACGTAAAGTTCATACGAAAAATAAGATCCGTAAGGTCTCGCCTTATTGGGCAGCCCTTCTGTCTTTATCTGTCATTTCTGTTCCCGGGACAGTGCATGCAGCGACTGATGCAGTAAACATTCGGGATTTGCAGCAGGCAGCACCATGGGCCAAGCAAGCTATTGAAAGGGCTGCCGAGCAACAGATGATTCTGGCGGACAAAGCAGGGAATTTCAACCCGAGCGCAACGTTAACAAGAGGCGACCTTGCGTATACGCTGGCTCAACTATTGGAGTTGAACGTGTTGTCCTCAGTCCAGCTTCCAGATCTGTTATTCAGGGATTTGGATCATAACGCTGAGAATGGAACCTATATTCATGCCCTTCAAGTGGCAGGAATTATGAATGGTTATCCCGATGGTACGTTTCGTCCTGCCGGTCTGGTAACGAGGGAAGAGCTGGCAACGACAATTATTCGGGCTCTGAAGGCTAAAGGATATGATCAAACATTAAATTTGACCAAAGAGTTGTCATTTAAGGATACTTCCGATATTAGTGCCTGGGCATTGCCTAGTGTACAACAGGCTGTTGAATTGGGAATCTTGAAAGGGGACAATGGGAATTTTGCGCCGAAGCGTTCTACCTCCAGACAGGAAATGGCTGTGATCGCACTACGCACAACTGAAGTCATTCAAGTGCTTGATGAAGCTGCGAACCAAGGGGGTACCAACTCGGAATCCAATCCTGATGAGCCAGGAAAGGGAATTGAGGTGCAGGGTACAACTTCAGGCGGCAATAGCGCAGGGAACGGTACAGGGAACGCAAACAGTAATTCCGGGGTGACACCAGGGAATGGAACTGGAAGTACGGGTGGAGGAGGTGGATCTGCGCCAACTACGCCAACGAATCCTTCCACTCCGTCCAATCCAGGTACGGGGAACAGGGCGCCACTGGTTAGTAGTGGCGGTTTGCCTGATCAGGAACTTACACTAGATCATGCCGCATTGGACTTGGATGTCTCCACGTATTTTAGTGATCCAGATGGTGATGAATTGCAATTCAGTGTCATAACCGGAGATGCAACCATCGTTTCCTCTACTGTCGTAGAAAAAGTGATTCGACTTGTTCCACAGGCTGCTGGAGAAACAACGTTGACGATCAAAGCAGCTGATGTCCAGGGTGCCAGTGTCACGGCACAACTCAACGTTAAGGTACAGGCCAATACGATAAGTTGTCAATTTCCTGATCCATATTTGGCTGGAGCTATTGCGTATTGGTTGCAAAAGGATGTGGATGATCCACTGACCAAAGATGAATTGGTGGAAGCTCTCATTCAGACCAATGGAGGATTGTATGCCAGAAATGCGGGCATTTCCGATCTGACAGGTGTCGAGATATTCAAAGGGCTGAACGTAACTGAAATCGACCTCTCTGGAAATGAAATAAGCAAAGCAGATGCCTCTGGATTTGATCGCTTGAATTGGCTTGATTTATCCGGTAATGAACTTGCGCAAATTAATGTGACAGGACTGGATCAGCTGGAGTATCTGAATCTTGCGAATAATCGACTTGCTTTATTGGATGTGAGCGGACTAGACTCCTTGCAAGAACTGGATATGAACAGTAATGAGCTTGTTCATTTACCCGTTGGAATTGCTGGATTACCTGATCTGCAATACCTGGATGTGAGTAACAATCCCATAACACTGAGAGAAGAGCCTGACTTCACACTGCATCACACGTTGCTGCAACGTTTGGACAGGTATGACTTCGATGATGCGTCTCCTGTATTGGTAGAGGCACCTGCGGGTAATACCGCTTATGTTCATGGGGATGAGGTTGAGATTGACCTGTCCTTTATGTTTGAGGATGAAGATGACGTTAGATCAACTCTCACACTAGAGGCTGACTCCCCTGATCCACAACTGGCAGATGTCAGAATGATTGGACAGAAACTATACGTTACTGCACTGGGGACGAGTAGTGAGCCTATTCGGATTGAGGTGAAAGCTACCGACCCTTTGGGCAAAACCGGTGTAGGTCACGTGTACGTTGATCTGAGAGGAATAGAGTAGCGTAACTTAGAACAGCATATGTGAACTAATGCAAGTTACATCAACGTGCCTTCCTATATGGAAGGTTCGTTGTTTTTATTTTGTGTGAGATAACTTTATGTTAAAATATGCAAGAAATGAATGAGGCTGTGAGTAATGATGATAGGGGAGAAGAGGATGTCTAAAGGAAATATCAATCCAAGTACTTCAGAGGATTCAGATTATGTTCGCCAGCAACTTGTTGCATTTAATGCTGCACATGTGGGCGAGGAATTAAGGCATCGTTACGAGGAGTTGAATTTCAATATCCAAAATGAGACTGGCGAGATTGTTGCAGGTGTGATTAGTACACTTTGCTGGAACTGGCTGGAGGTTGATATTCTCTGGGTCGATTCTGAACAGCGGCATCGGGGATATGGTTCACAGTTGTTGCTTGAAGTCGAGCGAATTGCACGAGAGAAATCTTGTGATTTTATCATGTTAAATACCTTTTCCTATCAAGCACCAGAATTTTACAAGAAGCACGGATACCAATTGATCACAACGATCGAGAATGCACCGACTGGACATAGTCATTATTATTTTAAGAAGGACCTCACGTAAGAGAACATACGCGAAATAGGATAAAATCAGGAGGATGACGATGGTTACCATTAAAGAAATCGGACTTGAAGACTTACCATCACTAAGCCAGCTATACAATGAGTTGATGGGAACGCCTACCAATGAGCAGCAGATGAAAAAGATGTTCCATTACATACAGCAGAATCCCCATTATCATGTGCTTGGTGCGTTTTACAATGGCAAACTGGTTGGGTCCGTTATGGGGATTGAGTGTATGGATCTGGTGGGTCCATGCAAACCATTCATGGTTGTGGAGAATGTGATTGTATCGGATCAGGTGCGCAGGCAGGGCATTGGGCAGAGATTGATGCTCCAGATTGAGCGTATTGCCAAAGATCTGGGTTGTGGTTACATGATTCTGGTGTCTGGCGATCAGCGCAAGGAAGCGCATATATTTTATGAGAAGCTGGGTTTCAAGGATGAGAAGGTTCAGGGTTACCGGAAGCATCTTTAAAAAACCATTCAAGAGGTTGTTCAAAAAGTGCAATTTTGATTACGAAGAATGCCTGGTGGCATCTCAGCATCGAATATGGAATTCAGCCGAAATGTCCGTTGCTCACGTAGTTTTCTCTACGCTCTGCTACTCCATTTCTAGCTTCATCCCATCTTCTTGGTACTGAAAACCGCACTTTTTGAACACATAATTCAAGTGAGAATATTTTACACAAGTGGAAGGATTACTTAAGGAACATGGCGAATAAGGCATAGTCTTAACAAATGAAACGAATAAGAGGGAGGCACTCTCGTGCTCAAAAAATGGGCTAATGTTTTCATGATTCTGAGCCTGGTATTCGCCGTATGTTCCCCAACCTCCTATGCTGCCGCCAAAACGGTTAAGGTCACCGTGACGTTGGTGAGCGCAGAGCTTGTCGAGAACAACTCTGTCGGTAATGAATGGGCCATCGGAGCAAGTGTGAATGGAAAAGATCTGGAAGAGGGTTCATCGGTCACCTTAAATCTGAAGTCTACAGGTACGTTGAAACTGGAGGCCATCGCTGAAGAACAGGACAAAATTCCCGATTACGGGAGTAAAAGTACCAACGTCAAACTATCTTCGTTCTCCAAGTCAACCAACAAGACGCTTTCTGTGGTGGTGACCGAGAACAGAGGTCGGTATTCTGGTAACACAGCGACCTGGGCGTTCAAATTTAAGATTAGCAAGAAGTGAATAGGTACCAACCGTGTGATAAAAGGGAGCCGAGCTCTCTTTTTTTATTGTGTAGATAATCGGTGATATGAAGAAATAAGAACGTTTCGAGCCACGCTGATCTTTGTTAAACTAATGAAAGTAATAGACAAAAATTGAAGATGAAATATTCAAAATAATACATAGGAGGTTAACACAATCATGCGTATCGTAGATAACATTAAAGTCTGGGGGGAGCCGCTGGAGAACGCCGTAAGTCAGGCGGTGACTTGCTCGCAATATGGAGATGTCTTGGGTGTGGCTCTGATGGCCGACCACCACAAAGGTTACTCGCAACCCATCGGTGGTGTTGTCGCTTATCGGAATATGATCAGTCCGTCAGGTGTCGGATATGATATTGCCTGTGGTAACAAGGCTGTGCGCACCAACCTGATGTGGGATGATATTCGGGATCAGATTGTGACGATTATGGATGACATCAATTCGAATATATCTTTCGGCGTGGGTCGTAACAATCCAACACCCGTGGATCATGAACTGTTCGACGACGCGAGCTGGAAGCTGTTTGATACCATTGAACCGGGATTACAGCATAAGCTGAAGACGCTCGCACGCAACCAACTTGGAACCGTAGGCAGTGGCAATCATTTCGTGGATATTTTTGTAGAAGAGGCCACGGGAAAGGTGTGGATCGCGAATCATTTTGGCAGCCGCGGGTTCGGTCACAAAGTGGCGAGTGGGTTCCTTAACCTGGCCGCAGGGCGTCAGTTCAGTGGCAAAGCGCCGGGTGAATCCATGGATCAACCGCCTACGTTGTTTAACCTGAACAGCGAAATGGGTGATATGTATTGGGATGGAATGACTCTGGCGGGCAGATACGCTTATGCAGGACGTGATTATGTCATTGAACAGGTGCTTGGAATTCTCGGGGCAAATGCTGAATACACCGTGCATAACCATCACAACTTTGCCTGGAAAGAACAGCATATGGGTGAAGAGGTCGTCGTGGTTCGCAAAGGTGCAACGCCACTGGCACCTGGGCAGCTCGGTTTTGTCGGAGGTAGTATGGGTGATATCTCGGTGATTGTGGAGGGGATCCACAGCGAAGAGAATACCGAGTCATTCCGCAGCACCGTACATGGGGCAGGGCGCACGATGAGCCGAACCCAGGCGGCTGGCAAAATGAATTACAAGCTGCGCACACGCATGGGCGGTGAGATTAGCGAAGCACAGATGCATGAGGCGATTCGCGCCTATGGTGTGGAACTGCGGGGAGCGGGCACGGACGAAAGTCCGTTTGTGTATAAGAAACTGCAAGACGTACTGAACGCACATGCGAATACGCTGAAAATCAACCATCTGCTACGTCCCGTTGGTGTCGCCATGGCCGGAGGTAATGAATTCGATCCGTATAAGGATTAGTCATATATGTTCAACTGAACATTTACACGAAAACGGAGAGGGTGAACTTCATGAGAAATTGTGCAATATACAGCTCTCAGTTTGACCTGGATCAGCTGTTTGAAGTGATTCAATCCATTTATCCTGAGGGTACGATTAAACGCAGGGAAGACAAGACCCATATTCAAGTGACTCAGAAAAAATGGCTGAGTAAAAAAACCAAAGGTTTTAATATCATGACCAGCCAGACACATCCTGAGGAATTTACGACCATGATTCAGGGGATGCTTGGATTTTTGAGTCAGATTGAGGGGCGCAATGCTTCGCTCCAGGAAAAGGTATTGATTAAATGTTCCACACTGAACATGGTGATTGGTATTGAGACAGAAGAGGATATCTCGGAAGAATTCTTCGGCGAATTGCTGCGCTTGGCGGATGCTCTGGATGCCGTCATTTTCTGGGGAGGAGGATCTCTGCTGAATTCACATGGCCAGTTATTGCTGGACGTGAATGGAGAATCTGAGGTGGAGGATTACACGGTGACAGCGCACACCAGTTTCCTGGACGATGCTGGAACCCAGACAGAGTCTGCAATTCAACGTAAAGCCCGTTCAGAGCAACGGTTGACGGAACAAGGCATTCCTTATAATGCGAACTTGCCTGCAAGGGCCGGAGAAGAGCATACCACCATTCGGAGTAAAGAGGAAGTCGCGCGCCGTGCGGTTGCCTTGTGTCTTGCCGCGCTGAAGGGAGAGTGTCTGGGAGCAGGCGAAAGCGCGGACGATACCGCAGCTCTGGTTCAGGAAGTGATCGACAAGTATGAGGCGGACTCCTTTTTTTCACCCATAGAGAAGAAGTTTATCGACCAACACGGAGCGGAGCAGCAGGAGATCATCGCCTTCTCTTGGGGATATGAGGCGTACCACGTCATGTTGTGGGCGCTTGGTTATGTGGAGAAATTGGGTGCACCAACGGAGTTGTGTAACGTAGGGAAGGATGTCGGTTATTTGCAACAGAAGGACAGCTTTGCCGACTTTCTCTCCGGTGCATCTCTGCGTAGCAAGAGCGAGATTCTGGATGAAGCAGATCTGATCTACCGTTATAACTGGGTGTGTGTGGATAGTCGTGTCAATGACAAAACACCTCCCGCCGGCTTGAATGGTGGAGTGGCTTATGAACGTCACCGTGCTTTGAACTGGCTGATCTGTTATCTGGATCAGGAGTGGGATGATGTGCGTACAGATACGTAGAACACAACATACAACAATGCAAATACCCCGATAGCCGCTCAAATACGGTTATAGGGGTGTTTGGCGTGTGGTTCTGTGTGGACACAAACTTTATTCCATGCATGCTTCAATATGTGTATTCACACATATTTACCACCATATATTCTGCTTTTATCCGCTATGCCTGCCGAACTGTTCACGGATGATGACGTCAGCAAGAATCAACTTTTTCTCGACGTTGCTTTCTGGATTCGCTATGCGCCATAACATCTGATCCACCGCACGCGCACCGAGCAATTCCTTGTTCACATTGACTGTAGCCAGTAATGGGATATGGTCGTATAGATTATCAAATCCCGTGACAACGCACTGATCGGGTACACGAATCCCCATACTCTCAAGGGCTTCTATGGTATATAGCCCATAAAAATCATTCGCACATACAAACACTTCAGGCAGATTATCCTTATGGATTACCGAAGTGAACGTCTGGCGGAACTCATCCAATGCCTGATTGCTCAGCTCGGGAATCTGACTTATTTCCATCCCATGGCCCATAAGTACAGAAGTGTATGCAATCCAGCGTTCATAGAAGCTTTGAGCATCTCCGATATTTCCAACGAACTGGAAAGTTTTGAAGCCCTTGCGGAGCAAATAGAGCATGATCTCCCGCATGGATGCAAAGTTATCGGTGAATATGCTGTCACTGTGAAAAACAGGGTCCAGATGATCGACCATGACAACCGGAATACTGAGCCGCTTGATTTCAAGCAGAATCGGGGTCGAGATCGAGCCAACGGTAATGATTCCACGAATGGCATCCGGGTTGAGTAGGGTGAATAGCTGGTCTGCTGATGGTTCCGTCAAGGTTAGAATATTAATGCCTTTTTGGTTCAGCTTGGAAGAAATCCCGTTAAAGACGGGTCCCCAGTATACGGAGTCCTGATTTTGGTATCGAACATTGGGAAACAAAATCAAGATGGTACCGCTTGAACGTGTGTTTTTAGAGTCATGTGATTCACTGTTGTGAGACAGTTCACCAGACAAGAGGCTGTTATCTTTGAAATACCCAAGTTTGCCAGCGGCCTTGAGAATGACATCCCTCGTCTGATCGCTGACTCCCGATTTTCCAGACAAAGCTCGTGACACCGCGAATTTCGACAAACCTGTAAAATGTGCAATCTCCTGAATTGTTACCTTCGTTTTCATCATACCATCCTTACACTCGTAATTCTGCCGTATTCCTTGTTTGGAGCGATATCCAACTGATTCTAGTATAGCATGATGTATTTCTCTTAATCTAATAACGGACAGAGAATTCAAAATGTTAGAGAAGCACAGCATTTCAGGATACGCAATCCACGTGAAGATAAGCACATTTTCAGATAGAATGACGAATTTTGTCTGTAAAATTATTATTTTGTTATTATTTAAAAATAACAAAATAATAAAAGTTATATTTATGATTTTAATAAGGTGTACTTAGGAATAAGGATTTTAGTAAGCGTGAAAACAGGGTTTTAACCATATTATCAGCATTTTATCAGAATAAATAGAAAATGTTAACAATAAAAATGTTGACGCTTACATTTTGCTGTGTTAAATTTTGTTTGTCAAAAACAAACGATAAAATAACAAATGGTGGTGGTTGTTTATTTTTGATTGGTTTCTGAGTGGGGTTAGCGATTTAGGGTGAACCATGATTGGTATACACATTCGGGGAGGTTGTTAAAAACATGATTAGAAGATGGAATGTTGTACCTCTGATGTTATTGGCCGTGATGCTTTTTGTATCCGCTTGCAGTGTTGGGGGGACAGCACAGACGGGAAGCGAAACAGAGGGAACAACGAACTCAGGTAACAGCACCGAAGTCGCTGAAACAGAGAAAGAGGACGTAGTGGAAGAAGCTGTGGCAAATGTGCCTGATCTGGGTGGACGTGTCATCAAGGTTGCTGCCTGGTGGGATCTGAAACCGGCGGGAGAGACCGCCTCCGATAAGGCCAGACTCGATAAAATTGCAGAGGTCGAGAAGAAATACAACGTAAAACTGGAGTTCGTCAACGTACCTTTCGAAGAATACATGAACAAATTTACCACGTCTGCACTGGCCGGCGAACCATTCGCCGACATCGTTCAGATGGAATACAAATCCGCACTACCCGCCATCCTCAAAGGGCAACTGTTGCCCCTCTCCGAATTCACTTCACCTGAGAACAACATCAACCAGGAAGCAAACCTGATCACAAAGTTTCCTGCTATTGCAGGCAATGAATATGCCTTCGAATCACCAACCAGCATTGGTCTGGGACTTCACTATAACCGAGACTTGTTCAAAAAACTGTCATTACCTGATCCACAAGAATTGTATAACCAGGGCGAATGGGATTGGGACAAATTCATGGAACTCGCCAAGCAGGCAACCAAAGATACCAATAATGACGGCAAAACAGATGTATATGGATTTTCTGGCTGGGCCCTTGATGTCGTTCGCCATTTTACCGCTGCAAATGGTGGAACCATCGTGGATGATGCCAATAGCAAGGAAGGATTATCTGATCCGAAAACGATTGAAGCAACCGAATTCGTTAAACGCCTGTATAACGTGGAAAACGTCGTGAAGGTCAAAACCGGTGACAAAACCAACTGGGAGGAGAGCAACACTTTTAAGGATGGAGACGTTGCTCTGTTCACTGCTGCTGAATGGCAGTTGGGCGATCTCACCTTTGCTGTCGGTGTTGTACCCATTCCGAATGGGCCACAGGGCAGCAAAGAGGTAACGTATGCAAACAACGCGGCATCGGCAAAATTCATTCCAAAAGGTGTGGAGGATCCAAAGATCGTCTACCAAATCTATGAAGAGACCTTCGACATCCCGCAGATCGAAGAGTATCCAGGTCAGGACTATCTGGAAAGTCGTTATACCGACGAGAAGGATATTGCCATCATTCGCGAGCACATCGCTGGAACAGGCCGTATCTTGCTGGATGATGCCTACACGGGATACCCTTTCGGGGATTTTGTGAACGATATCATCAAGGACAATGCTTCCGTCACAGCAACAGCTGAGAAATACAAAGCACAGGCGCAAGCTGCCATTGATAAACTCGGCAAACAATAACAACACTTATCACCAGCAAACGATTCAGGCAGGGGCTCGTGTCGGCAATGTTGCACGGAGCCCTTTTTTCCTGAACCACCAAATCGGCTTTGCTGGCATCAGCCTTGATGAGGAGGACTCGCAGGATGGCTGGAATTCTACAACGTAAGACATGGATATTCTCCACAGTGATCATCGTGGCGGCAGCTTGCATCATTCTATATGTAACTTCCGGCGCTGATGAGGGTGCAGACGTTCCACCTGGCAGTCTGCCTGCCATTGAAGTGGATGCGATCTTGCAGCAAACCCGGCAGAAGAAGGGATACGAACAGTATCGCTCTGGAACAGACCAGGCTTCACAGCCAAGTGTGGACATCACCATTGAAGCGGGAGATTACATAAGAGCCGAAGGTGAAGACGTCCGCAAACTCACTAATTATGAGGGAATGGATGGTGTATCTCTCCATACGGGAGAGACCGGACAAGTGGATTGGATCATTAACGTGCCGGAGACCGGGCTGTATAACCTGTCCGCAATCTATTATCCCGTTGAAGGCAAGAGCTCAGCTATTGAACGTGCATTGTACATTGACGGTGAACTTCCTTTTGCGGAAGCCGCCTATTTGCAGTTTGATCGGGTATGGGCCAATGAGAAAGATGTTGTGGAGCAGGACAATCAAGGCAATGACCTTCGTCCGAGACAAGTAGAGCAACCACGCTGGATGGAAGAAACGTTTCAGGACTCCGACGGGTACGAGCAGGCTCCATTCAAGTTTTATTTGGAAAAAGGGGAACACACCCTAACGCTAAAATCTTCGCGTGAACCCATGGTGATTCGGTCCATACGCCTTTTCAATGAGAAGACAGCCGTTCCTTACGCAGAGACTGCGGGGGCACAACAGTCGGATTCCTCCGGGCAGCCGAAGGATGTCCTTATTCGCATTGAAGGAGAAGCCGCTATTGCCAAATCTTCACCTACGTTATACCCGACGAGCGAAAGGTCAAGTTCTGCAGTATCTCCTTACAGTGCTTCCCAGGTACGCATCAATACGATTGGTGGCTTTAACTGGCGTCTGCCAGGACAATGGATTGAATGGGAAGTGGATGTGCCGGAGAGCGGACTGTATCATATCGGTTTTACCGCACAGCAGAATTTTGTCAAAGGCATCTATTCTACTCGCAAACTGACCATTGACGGTGAAGTTCCGTTCGCAGAGATGGCCCAAGCGCCTTTTCGTTATCAAAGTGACTATCGCATTGACGTCATGGGTGGCAAGGAAGCATACAAGTTTCAATTGGAAAAAGGAAAACATGTGCTGCGGCTGGAGAACAGCCTGGGTGATTTTGCGCCCCTCATCCGAAATGTGGAGGACAGTCTGTACAACTTGAACTCCATGTACCGGCGCATTCTGATGATTACAGGTACCAAGCCCGATGAATTCCGGGATTATCGGGTGGAACAGCAGATCCCGAACCTGCTGGAAGTGTTCAGTGGGGAGAGTAAACGACTCAAAGACGTGGCCGCACAGCTTCGTCTTCTATCAGGACAGTCCAGCGATCAGGAAGCACTGATCAAGACGATGGCGCAGCAACTGGACGAGATGATTGACAAGCCAAATACCATACCAAGAAGGCTTGGAGCATACAAAACCAACACAGGGGGTCTCGGCACATGGGTGCAGCAGGCACGAGAGCAGCCCCTTGAGATCGACGCATTGTACGTCACTTCCATCGACCAAGATATTCCCGGAACAGGCATGGGGCCAATTGCCAAGCTCGGTCATGAAGCGAAGATATTCTATCATTCGTTCTTCATTGATTATAACCAGATCGGCAATGTAGCTACATCAGAAGATCAGCGCACCGTAACCGTCTGGATTGGCAGCGGGCGGGACCAGGCGAATACGATGAAGGCGATGATTGACAAGACATTTACACCAGACAGTGGCATTAACGTGAACTTGAAGCTGGTCAACATGGGAACCTTGCTGCCAGCGACCTTGTCGGGCGAAGGACCCGATATTGCCATGCAGATCGGCAATGATCTGCCCGTGAATTTTGCCATGCGGAATTCGGCTGTAGATCTGACGCAATTCAGTGACTATGGCACCGTAGAGCAGGAGTTCAGGGAAAGTGCAATCGTACCGTATGCCTATGATTCAGGCGTATATGCCTTGCCGGAGACGCAGACCTTTAACATGCTGTTTTACCGTAAGGATGTGCTCGAAGAACTGGGACTTGAAGTGCCTCAGAACTGGGAGGATGTCGAGGCGCTACTCGCGATTCTGAGCAAAAACCATATGGAATTTGGCATGCCGGTTGTGACCCAGGCCAATATGCAGGGTGTCAATATTCCACCGAACTCGCAGTATGCCACAATGCTGCTTCAGAACGGAGGCGCCTTCTATCGGAACGATGACAAGGAGTCGGATCTGGATTCCCGGATCGGGATTGAGACCTTTAAGCGGTGGACAGAGTTCTATACCGATTACAAGCTGGAGCGGGAATATGATTTTGCCAACCGTTTCCGGACAGGACAGATGCCTATTGGGCTAACGGATTACACCATGTACAACCAGCTGTCCGTATTTGCACCAGAGATTCGGGGATTATGGGGATTCGTTCCTGTCCCGGGAACCGTTCAGGCGGATGGAACCTTGAATCGGGACGTACCGGGTGGAGGCAGTGCAGTCATGATGCTGGAGGGTGCCAAGGATCAGGATGCGGCGTGGGCGTTCATGAAATGGTGGACCAGTGCACCGATTCAGGCGGAATTCGGACGGGAGATGGAAGGTCTGATGGGTGCGGCGGCTCGTTATCCAACGGCCAACATCAAGGCACTGGATTCCCTGCCGTGGCCTGCCGAGGATTACGCCAATCTGAAGGCGCAATTTGAAACGGTGAAGGGTATTCCCGAAGTACCTGGTGGTTATTTTACAGGCCGCCATCTATTCAATGCATTTTACAAAACCGTTGTTGGCCAAGTGGAAGCCAGGGAATCCATCATGGATTATACCCAATATATTCAGGACGAGATTCGAGTGAAGCGTAATGAATTTGGTCTTCCGTAAGCAGAGGGAGGGTTAATCGTGCCACAAATATCACTCCGAGACGGACAAAACAGTCCTCCTGAGAAAGCGTCAAGGATGGGCATGAAATCGTGGTGGAGCTGGAAGCTCCAGGAAATGAAGGCCAGCAAACATTCCTATGTTCTGCTTGCACCTTATATGCTGCTGTTCGTCATGTTTACCGTGATTCCGGTTGTCATCTCGATCATACTCAGCTTCACCTACTTTAATATGCTGGAATTCCCGCGTTTCATTGGCTGGCAGAACTATACCCGCCTGTTTCTGGAGGATGATGTATTCCTGATTGCGATTAAGAATACGTTGTTGTTCGCCATTATTACCGGGCCGATCAGTTATATTGCCTGTTTTGTCTTCGCGTGGATCATTAATGAGTTAACACCGAAATGGAGAGCGTTCATGACGTTGATCTTCTACGCGCCCTCCATCTCGGGCAATGTGTATTTTATCTGGCTCATGATTTTCTCGGGAGATCGTTATGGTATTGCCAATGGGCTGTTGATCAAATGGGGTTTTCTGCTGGAACCGATCCAGTGGCTGAAGACGGAAGCCTATATTATGCCCATCCTCATTCTCGTGCAGTTGTGGCTGAGTCTGGGAACCGGATTTCTGGCATTTATCGCGGGTTTGCAGACCGTGGACCGGACGTTATATGAAGCGGGCGCGGTGGATGGGATCAAAAATCGCTGGCAGGAGCTGTGGTACATTACCTTGCCTTCGATGCGTCCACAGCTCATGTTCGGCGCGGTCATTCAGCTCACAACTTCGTTTGCCGTGGCTGATGTGTCGATTGCACTGGCCGGGTTCCCAAGCGTGAACTATGCGGCAGAGACGGTGGTCACCCACTTGATCGACTTTGGTACAACGCGGTTTGAGATGGGATACGCATCGGCGATTGCGACCGTGCTGTTCATGATCATGGTGGGCACCAACTTGCTGGTACAGAAACTGCTTCGAAGGGTGGGAGAATAACCTATGGCTGCAATTGCAACAGGAAAAAAGCGGGTGAATCGCTCGCTATCAGGAAGTCTCTCCCTGTTTGCCCTTCTGCTCGTATTTGGTGCCTTCATGGTGCTGCCGTTGATCTATGCGATCAACAATGCATTCAAACCATTGGATGAGATTTTCACCTTTCCGCCAACGCTGTTTGTCAAAAATCCCACATTCAGCAACTTTACAGATCTGCTGAATCTGCTGAGTGACTCGTGGGTACCGTTTTCACGCTATATATTCAACACGGTATTTATTACAGGTATCGGAATTGTAGGTCATGTGCTTCTGGCTTCCGCAGCCGCCTACCCGCTTGCGAAGCACAAGTTTCCAGGCAAAGTATTCATGTTCCAAGTGGTCGTACTATCACTGATGTTCACACCGGCAGTTACGGCCATTCCGAACTATATGATCATGTCATGGCTCGGATGGATTGACACGTACTGGGCTGTTATTATTCCGGCATTTGCCTATTCACTTGGGTTATATCTGATGAAACAGTTCATGGAGCAGATCCCGGATGCACTGCTGGAAGCGGCCAAGATTGATGGTGCCAGTGAATACCGGATCTTCTGGTCCATTGTTATGCCCAATGTGAAGCCAGCCTGGCTTACATTGATCATTCTGCTGTTCCAGATGTTATGGGGCAGTGATGGCAATGGGTACATCTACAGCGAGCAGCTCAAGACCCTGCATTATGCAGCAGGTCAGATTATTCAGGGCGGAATATCCCGGGCAGGAGCGGGTGCTGCGGTAGCACTGATTTTGATGAGTGTGCCGATCACGCTATTTATTTTCTCTCAGAGCCGAATCATTGAGACGATGGCGAGCTCGGGCATGAAGGATTAAGGGGGAACGATATGGCACGCACAGTGAAAAGATGGCTTGTTCTCCTGGCGGCAGTATCTCTGCTGCTGGTGAATGCCGTGCCTGCGGCGGCCTCCCCGGCGCCGTATGAGAGTTATAACTACAACTACTGGAAAGAGGCTATTCCTTCACCAGATGCCTATCTGCCCGAGCGCACCATTTCAGGCCGTGACCTCGGCATTAGTGAGTTCAAAGACCCCGGTGATGTGAACGTTTCTCCGTCCGGGTTGATCTACATTTTGGATAGTGGCAACAATCGAATTGTCGTATTGGACCCGGAATTTAAGTTGCTGCGCGTTATCGATGGATTCATGACAGAGGGCAGCAAAGAGAGCTTTAATCTTCCGGGCGGATTGTTCGTGAATGAAGAAGAACACATATACATCGCCGATACGGGCAACAGTCGAGTGGTTGTTTTGGATGGAGAAGGGATGCTGCTTCATATCATAACCAAGCCGGAGTCGGATATCCTGTCGACCCAATTCCAGTTCCAGCCCTTGAAACTGACGGTTGATCATGTAGGTCGCGTATATGTTGTGGCACAAGGGGTCTACGAAGGCATTATGCAGTTTGACGAGAGTGGGACATTTATCGGATACGTCGGTACCAACAAAGTGGAGCGGGACTACGGCGAATATATCTGGCGCATGTTATCCACCAAAGCCCAGCGTGCACAGATGGTTCTGTTTGTGCCAACAGAGTTCTCCAATGCGGATATCGACCCCAAAGGTTTCGTATATGCGACGAATATTGATCCAGGCTCGAATGAACCGATCAAACGCCTTAACCCGTCTGGCGAAGATGTACTGAAGCGGTTTGGTTATTACGACGTCAAAGGCGATATCCGGTTCCGTAACAATCCCGGTCCATCCAAACTGATTGATGTGAAAGTGCTCGGCGATGGCATGTACAGTGTACTGGATGCGACACAGAATCGGGTGTTCACGTACGACGATGAAGGTCATCTGCTCTACATATATGGTGGCAAAGGAAATCAGGTGGGCACGCTCAAAACGCCAGTTGCGATTGAGCAATCGGGTGAGCACCGCTTGGTTCTGGACCGGGGGAAGAACAATCTTGTTGTCTACGAGCCAACCCGTTTTGGTTCCCGTGTGAATGAAGCGGTCGCACTCCACTATCGAGGCGAGGACACGGAAGCCGTGAATATATGGAGAGAAGTGATTAAGCTGAATGCCAACTATGACATCGCCTATATCGGTATCGGCAAGTCCTTATTAATGGAGAAGAAAAACGAGGAGGCGCTGGGGTACTTCGAACTTGGGATGGATCGCAAGAGTTATTCTGTCGCGTTCAAGAGGCATCGGCGAGAGATGATGAAGGAACATTTTGGTACATTCCTGACCGCTGTAATTGCGCTGATTGTCATTCTGATCCTGACCCGGGTGGCGGCTAAATGGAGACGGAGGAGGCAGGTCGATCGTGAAGCAGGATTTCATTAAGTTTCCGCTGCATCTCATTTTTCACCCCATTGATGCATTCTGGGACCTCAAGTCGGTTAACCGGGGACGGCTGTTTGTTGCTTTGGCAGCACTTGCGCTTACCATTGTCATGATGATTTTACAAAAGCAGTACGCAGGCTTTCTCGTTAATTACATCGATCCCCGCACGATTAACAGCATCATTGAGATCGCCACAGTTGCGGTGCCTTTCTTTCTATGGTGCACGGCCAATTGGGCAGTAACAACCTTGATGGAAGGGGAAGGCAAGTTCAGGGAAATCGTTCTGGCAACAGGTTACTCGCTCATTCCGGTTATTCTGGTCTATGCCCCGATGATCGTGATTAGCCGGTTCATGGTGCAGGAGGAGACTGCTTTTTATTATCTGTTCAATAGCATCGCATTTTTCTGGTTTGTACTGCTTCTGTTCATTGGCATGATGACGGTACACCAGTACACGGTGGTTAAAACGATCGTTACGATGGTGCTGACACTCATTGTGATGGGCATTATTGTATTCCTTGGCGCACTGGTCTTCAGCATGCTGCAACAGTTGTACGAATTCGGTTATAACATCTACCGCGAGTTGATTTTTCGGACCTAAAGGAGGCGGCATCCGTGAACCAAAGGCAACGACTATATACGGTGCTGGCTGGTGGTGCAGCTGTAATCATGATTGCAGCCGGGCTGCTGTATATAAACAACAGGGGCATTCCTGCCGTAGAAGCTGCGGCTTATCTGGACACAACAACCAGAGCTATGCCTGTCACGGAGGAACCATTGAAGTTCCTTGTCGACTCTTCGCAGGGGGTGCCTGGTATGCAATTGGTAGCCGAAGATCAGGGCTTGGCTCTGTACTATAACGAGGAGACAACGGAAATTGCAGTACGTGACGGGAAAAGTGGAGAGGTCTGGTACAGCAACCCGAAAGAACGGGCTGAGGATGGTCTTGCTTCTGCGTATGAGAAAGAAGTGCTGTCCTCCCAGTTGAACGTGTCTTTCCGGGATTCGATGGGCACTTTGGAGAACTTTCCAAATTTCAGTTCGAGTATAAGCAACAAACAATTCACAGTGGGCCAGATCGATCAAGGGATTCGGGTCAACTATACACTGGGTGATACATCACTTGGGATTGATGCACTGCCGAAGTTGATTAGCAAACAGCGACTGGAGGAGAAGGTTCTTTCCAAGCTGGACGCTTCTGTCGCTAGATACACATCTGCCCGTTATTATCCAACCAAGAACAATCCGGATATTCTGGAACGGCTGGATGGACAGATTTCGAAGCAGCTTGTGCTGAACAAGATGTTGAGTGCATTTGAGACGGCAGGTTACACGGCGGACGATCTCGCTTATGACAATCAGGAGAATGGAGTCGAAGGCGGAGGTGTATCGGATAAGCCAAGCTTCGTGATTTCTGTGGAATACCGATTGGATCAAGGGGCGCTTGTTGTGACCGTGCCTCTGAGTCAGATAGAGGAAAGTGGGCAATACCGTATCCGAAATATTGATTTGCTCGCTTATTTTGGTGCTGCGGATACGAAAGGTGAAGGCTACATGCTGGTACCTGACGGTTCGGGTAGTCTGATCCACCTGAACAACGGGAAAACCCAGGAAGAGCAGTATGTACAGCGTGTCTATGGTGCAGACCCGAATGATAATTCGCTCAGTCGTCCTCAGGTTAGTGAATCCGCGCATATGCCTGTGTTTGGTCTGAAGAACGGGGAGAATGCGTGGTTTGCAGTCATTGAAAAAGGGGACGGCATAGCCAGTATCTCCGCGGATATTGGAGGCAGACAGAACAGCTACAACCATGTGCATGCAACCTTCTCGCTGCGGGGTGAGGATGAACTGGAGATGTACACCTCGCAGAAAATGCAGGAGATTCAACTGCTTGGCGAAGAGCCTTACCGTGGAGACATTCAGGTCCGCTATCATTTCCTTCATGGAGAAGATGCCAGTTACTCGGGAATGGCCCGCCTGTATCAACAGCAGTTAATAGAACAGGATGTGCTGAAACCCCTCGCGGAAAAGACAGCGTTGCCGTTTTATGTAGATGTGCTTGGTGCAGTGGACAAAAAGGCTTCGTTCCTTAGCGTACCCTATCGGACCACTTTAGCTATGACGACGTACGAACAGGCCATTGAAATGGCAGCGAAGTTACAGCAGAATGGTGTGAACCGTGTACAAATGCGGTATCAGGGATGGTTCGGCGGTGGTGTCAGCCATCATACGCCAACGCAGGTGAAGTTGGACAAGGAAGTAGGTAGTCGTTCCGAACTTCAGGCATTGTCAACTAAGCTGGAGCAGTCGGGTGGAGCTTTGTACCCGGATGTGGCTTTCCAGCATATTTATCACGATGATATGCGTTTTGCTCCTTCCTCGGATGCGGCGCGGTTTGTTACTAAGGAGACAGCAGAACTGTATCCATACAACTCTGCGCTTAATCGTATGGATCAGAGTAAGGACAGCTATTATCTGCTCTCAGCGGCCAAGCTTCCTTATGTGGTGAGTGAGTTTACTGATCAATTCAATCAACTGGACCTCGGTGGATTATCCCTTCGTGATCTGGGGCAGGTCCTGACTTCGGATTACCGGGATAGTCGGGTGATTCATCGGGAGACGGCAAAAAACATAGTGAAGGAGCAGCTGGGCAAGTTGGCACAGTCCTATCCGAACCTGATGGTATCCGCAGCGAATAGCTATGCTTGGGGTAGTGCCCAACATGTTGTAAATGTACCCGCAGGGTCAAGTCGGTTCAATATTACCGATGAAGAAGTTCCTTTTTATACGATGGTCATTCATGGATACATGAACTATGCGGCATCTCCAATGAACATGTCGGGGGATCAGGATCTCCGCAAACAGTTGCTGCGAAGCTTGGAGCTTGGAGCAGCTCCGTTTTTCCAATGGACCTATGAACCATCATCCAGGCTGAAGCTGACGAATTATGATTCGGCCTACGCAACGGAGTACAGTTATTGGGTGTATGACGCCATTGCTTTGTATAAGCAGGCCGAAGACGTACTGGGAGATGTGGTGAATGAGAAGATCCTCAGACATGAACGCATTCAGGAAGGTGTGGTCCGAGTCACCTATACTGGCGGTACAACCATTCTTGTGAATTACAATGCGGATGCAGTAACTGTGGATGGAACGACGGTTGGCGGGACGGACTATGTGGTGGGAGGAGTGAACCGATGAGAACCATTCGATTATCGCTGAAGTCACGGAGAGCGCTGCTTGGACTTGCCTTTATTTCGCCGTGGCTGCTCGGTTTCATCTTCCTCTTTGCCACACCGCTCCTGCAATCGATTCGGTTCAGTCTGAGTAATCTGTCCGTTGCTCCGGGAGGATACGTTCTGGACTTTGTTGGATTCAAAAATTTCAAGGATGCGCTTCTGGTTGATGCTACATACAACCGGATTCTGGTGGATTCCGTAGGAGCGATGTTGCTGAATGTGCCGATGATTCTGTTCTTCAGTCTGTTTACAGCAACACTGCTTAACCAGAAGTTCAGAGGTAGGACGATGGCACGTGCGATCTTCTTTCTGCCGGTTATTCTGGCTTCCAGTGCAGTTGCAGCAGCAGAGTCTGCGGGATTAATCAATCTAATGGGGGATGCAAGTGCTGTCGATGCGGCCGCTGATGGTGGTGCCTCGTTCAATGTGGTATCCATTGTGCGGATGCTGGCGGATGTGGGATTGCCAATGGCCTATGTGGATTACATCGTTGAAGCCATCATGCGGATCTATGAGATTATTAGCAGTTCGGGTGTGCAGATTCTGATCTTCCTCGCCGCGCTGCAATCGGTACCGGGATCAATGTATGAGGTTGCGAAGATCGAAGGGGCGACAGCCTATGAATCGTTCTGGAAAATAACATTTCCCATGGTCAGTCCATTGATTCTGACGAATGTCATCTATACCATCATTGATTCCTTTGCCGGAAGTCCGGTCACGCAGGCGATCTATCAGACCGCATTCAAAACCCAGAACTTTGGCTTAAGCTCGGCGATGTCCTGGCTGTATACGCTGGTGATTGGCCTTGTACTGATCGTAGTGGGCTGGGTACTGTCACGGCGTGTTCATTACAACTGACAGTTCACATTGAGGGAGGTTTCAGATTATGGCTGCATCAGGGACAGATCGCATGGTGGTAGTTCCGAAGCAGAATTACCACATGCAGCGGGTGCGAAACAAGACATCGGACCTTCTCTATTCCATATTCAGATATGCTTTGGTCATTGGTATTTCATTTATTATTTTATATCCGTTATTTCTCAAAGTGTCAGTGGCGTTCAAGGATAAGCAGGATATCTACAATCCAACGATCTATATGATTCCTCAGCACGTTACATTGGATAATATTCGGCTGGCGGCACAAGTGATGGATTACCTGCCTCTGCTGGCGAACACGTTATTGTTCGTTACCATTACAACGCTTCTGACAGCCATATCCTGTGCACTTGCCGGATACGGCTTTGCCCGGTTTTCTTTTCCAGGTAGCAATGTGCTCTTTGTACTGGTGATCCTCACCATTCTGGTGCCAACAAGCACACTCATGGTGCCGATGTATCTGCATTTCCGCAGCTTTGACTTTATGGGCATCATCCAGTTGTTTACCGGAAAGAATGGCATTAATCTGCTGAATACGTATTGGCCTTCCGTGATTACGGCGGCAACAGCGGGAGGGCTGAAGGCGGGGTTGTTCATCTACATCTTCCGACAGTTCTTCAAGGGCATGCCGAAAGAGATTGAGGAAGCCGCCCTGATTGACGGCGCTGGTGGCTTCAAGACGTTTGCCCGTATCATGTTGCCCAATGCCATCTCACCACTGATTACGGTCATTCTGTTCTCCTTTGTGTGGCAGTACAACGATACGTTCTATTCGGCATTATTCATGAGTGAAAGTCCACTGATCTCACTGAAGGTGGCTTCCTTGCCTGCTCAGGCGAACCAGTTGATTCCGCAACTGATGGGCTTTGGTTCGAACTCGGGCATTAAGGCCGATCCGAACTATGTGGCCATGATTGTGCATACAGGTATTTTGCTGGCGATTGCACCGCTGATTATTTTGTATCTGTTTGTGCAGCGTTATTTCGTGGAGAGCATTGAGCGCTCAGGTGTAGTGGGTTAAGGGGAGCGTTGAATTGAGATGAAAGAAGCGTGGGTATTCGCTGTAACAATTCATGCGAATACTCACGCTTCTTTCTGGTTGGGTACATATGTAAATGGAGCTGTCCTTTGGAGGAACATTATAATCTGTTTCGAACCAAAATCTAGTTTGCCGGTTGCAGCATATCTCGGATATTGGGATATAAATTCACACTGTTCGTGAATAAGATATATGATTGATTAACCGTACGGATCAGAATCCTCTCGCTTGTGCCATTAACCGGACCGATCCGAATGGCGGATGGTTCGCTGCCACCGTACGTATCATCCAGAGTGACCGATGAGATATGTGCGATGGGGATTTCGATTTTGGAGAACTGCCAGCGGATGACCAGTTTATCTTCTATTTTTTTCACGTTAACGCCAAACATAGGTTGATCTCCTCCTGTTGTAATTCATATCATTGTAGTAATCTCGTATGTCCAGTTTATCATATTATGGATAAAATTACCTTATTAATAATGAAGGGAGTGGAAGGGTTGAACGACTGGAATGCCTATCATTATTTTGAACAAAGTCTTGGTCCTTTCAGAAATCTCTCCAGCCTGTCTGCGGATGAAGCAGAAGCAGTAACTCAGCAGATCCGTCTTCAGGGAAGGAACTTTGCCAGTCGGCGATCCGCAGATTACATGGCCATTCGCAGAATGCTTGAGCATAGAGCTTATGAGCAGTTTGTTGCCAAAGGTGGAAAGCCGCTGCAATCATATCCCCATTACCTGACGCTTGGCGCATGTGAATGGTTGTCGTCCTGGTATTCAGAACCTGATCATGTGCTCATTCCGTGGGGTGATCTTCCTGTCGATGTTGTGAGTTTTACCTACGGGGACTTGTTTCCAACAATGAGGTTTGACGATGCTAAACCTTATCGTAAGCAGATTTATACCAAAGATGAAATCATCGAAGTGATCCAAACCTATGGTTGGCCTCAGGAATGGAACCGTCAGGGCGATAAGGGTCCGGAACGTTATATTGAGGTGCAAGTGTGGGACGAGCGGTTCATCCAATCGTACACACGGGTGTAAGATAACGGGGATGGATACAGGATTAACCATGAGACATACCGAATACAAATAGAGAAATGAGTCAGCTTAAACTCCAACACAAAGGGTGTGCCACATGACGAATCTATTCGAACATTGTTCAGGTCAGACTTTATCTGCCAACCTGGGATGGCTGAACGAGCCAGCAGATTGGTCCATTGAAGACGGCAAAGTAACGATAACCGTTTCGCCAGTCAGTGACTTTTTCATTGATCCGGGAGGTGACCCGGTGAAAGCCTCAGCTCCATTTTTACATACGATAATCAAGGGAGATTTCAGCATCGTCACTCAAGTACAGGTGGACATGAAAGAACAGTATGACTCGGGCTGTCTGATGGTAATGGTAGACGATACGAATTGGGCTAAAGTCTGCTTTGAATTTTTTGAAGAACAGCCGTCCATTCTCAGTGTTGTGACCCGTGGTAACTCGGATGATTGTGTATCATCCTCTGTAGATGTCAGCAAGCCTTATCTGCGTGTAGCCCGTGCAGGCAGCAGCTTTGCTTTCCATTATTCCCAGGATGGTGAGAAGTGGAAACTGGTACGTTATTTTGGCCTTGATTGCCCCGAAGAGATCAAAGTTGGCATCGTGGCCCAATCCCCAATCGGGCAAGGGACCACAGTTACTTTTGTAGATGTACGGCTTCAGTATGGACTGACCGGAAGTGTACGCCGAGTAGAATAAAAAACGATCAGAACGTTGTTCTGTCATTTATTTCACTCGAATTAACAATCCGAACAGCCCGAGTACAGCAAAGGCCAGAAATGCCGTTGTATTGGAGAACACTTCAATCGTGTAACCTGCCATGGATGAACCGAGGAATTGCCCAGCACCCAGCGCGAGAAAGGCAAGACTAATTCCGATGGATACATTGGGACTGAATAGTCGCGTTGCCCAAACGATAAATACACTGGTCAGGAAAATATATGTGCTGCCAAATATGATCGCAGAGATCAGGCTTGCCGCCATGGATGGAAGCAGGATTACCCTCAGCGAGATAGCCAATAAAAGTATACCTATCCGGTAGGACCACCCAATCTCAATACGTTCAATAATGCGTCCGGCGCATCCGCCGAGTATCCCCATAACCCCCATCACAATCCAGAACAACACGGCTTCCGAATCGGAGGCCCCTTTCTCGTCCGTGAGGAAGTTTCGGGCAAAGGTCCAGTAGATTGCGGAACTAACACCTGTTAACAGACAAGCCATCAGAAGAGCAGACCCGGGTCTGGTTGGTTTCATACATGTCCAGAGCGACTTGGTACAAGGCAGTGTCTTGGTTGCCGGAATGACACGTCTGTTCCACAGCAGAACCACAACACCGATCACGGCAAACAGGATGTAGGTTAGACGCCAGTAATCCGTGAACAGCCAGTAGAGTGGACCGGATATAACAATTCCGAAGCTGGTCCCTGTATTAATCCAGCTGTTGCCTCTGGCTTGCAGATCCGGTGCAAGTTCCGCATTAACCGTGTTACCAAGTGCCGGAGAGGCCCAGCCTGTACTTAAACCGGCTAGAAATACACTAAATGCAAGAACCCATGCATTCTGAGACAGGGCAATGCCGGTTAATCCGAGCACTGCGCTGATGCCTGCCAATTGAATGACATAATGGTGCCCCTTGTGATTAATCAACAGGGGTGCCGTTAGAAGGGACAGACAATAGGCAATATACGTTCCAGAGTTAATCGCCCCAGAGGCTGCGTCATTCAAGTGTAAGGCTTCCGAAATTTCCGGCATAAACAATCCATAACTGAATCGCCCGAATGCATAACATACAGCGATAAGTGCAATGCCTGGAAAGATAATTTTTTTCATAAAATCCACCGCCTTTTTAGATAGAACGATCATTATATTTTCACTTAAATAAAAAAGTGAGTTGAACTACTAACTCACCCGGAATAGGACTACTTGAAACTGGTTTGCGTCATATGGATCAATTCTCGGCAGACGTCATTTACATTTTCTGTCTCAGCAAGTGCCGTAGAACCCTCCAGCAGCAGGGCGAATCGTATCAGATCTCGATCACTTGCAGCAGGCGCCAATGTTTGGATTAACGTTCTCATATGTCTTTTATGTGCATTCACTGTCTGGACGATGATATGGTCTGCATGACCTCCGAATTCTTCTTTGGCGCGTAAGAACAAGCAACCTCTTGACTCGTGTTCTTTCAACCAAGTTGCATGTCCTTCAGCCAGATTGAGAAACATGGGTTGTTCTTTATTGTTTGCATATTGCCTTAACTGTTCCAAATAACGCTGTTCGCGCCGGAGGAGCACCTGAACGATAAGGTCATCCTTGGATTCAAAGTGGTTATATAACGTCATGATGGCGATTCCGGCATCTGTGATAATTCGCTTCAATCCAATGGAATGGAAGCCATGAAGATAAAATAATTCTTCAGCCACGTTCAAAAGCATTTCTTTTTTGCTGCTCATAATCAGGAATGTCCTCTCTTGAAAATAGGATAGAACGATCATTATACCTTATAAAGGTATAAAAAATAGCTCACACTGTCAAATCGTGTGAACCGTTTCAATCTCCATTTGATGTAGGGCCTCAATCCATTCTGTCGAACATTCGGAGTCTGTAATGACCATTGATACGTGATTCATGGGGGAGATCTGTGCAAACGTGGATCGACCAAATTTGGTGTGATCGGCTACCAAAATGGACTCTTCTGCTCGTTCCATCATTCTGCGGGAAACAAGTGCTTCTTCCAGCAAATAGTCTGTTACACCATCCATTAACGAAACACCGCCGGCAGAGATGAATGCTTTGTTTACTTTGAACTGACTCAGCAATTCATGTGTGACTGGCCCCGTGGAAGCTTGCACCGCTGAATTGATTTCACCTCCAGCAAAAATGATTTTACCTGCAAAACCTTCCAGCGCACAGGTGAGGATTGGAACTGAGTTGGTGATGACAGTCACCTGTGAACGATTTCTTAGTTGACGCATGATCTCCAGTGTTGTTGTGCCATTGTCCAACATCACGGTTTCACCATCTTCAATCAGAGCGGCAGCTGCAATGCCGATGCGCTGTTTCTCACTCATCTGAAGCTGCGCACGCTTTTGAAAAGGGGCTTCGATCATTCCTGAACGTACACGAACAGCTCCGCCATAGACTTTACGCAATTCGCCTTCCTTTTCGAGTCGATCCAGATCACGTCGTATGGTTTCTGTAGATACCTGAAACAGATCTGCCAAAGCCTGAACCTGAACTTTCCCTTGGGTAGCCAAACGGGTAAGAATAGTGTTTTTGCGCTCTTCGTACGTTAGAGACATACGTTGTCGAACCTCCTGTATTGCGTATACATATGTATTTTAAATTTATAATTCGTGTAGTCTTGTGGATTTATGTTGATTTATATAGTTTAAAAGGTCAAGCAAAGCTTGTCAATTTACCGAACGTGTACTTTAAAAGAAATAAATTGCACCGTCTAGGATCTTGATTATTTTGTTATCCAAGACATGGGACAGAGATGTGATGATGAAGTTAATGATGTATTGACAGTACTATCATGTGAAGATAAGATCATATAAAACAACATAATGTCACAAGAAACAACATACAGAGTGTAACGAGATCATAATTATATAACATGTATTTTTACTTACTAATGAGGGGGTCAAAAGAGTGAAGCGACAGCTGACTTTTCAAAAAGATGGAACGTTTAAAATTGTGCAGTTTACAGATCTGCACTGGAAAGACGGTCGTCCTGAGGATATCAGAACCCGGAAGTTAATGAATACCGTTGTTCAAGCGGAACAACCCGATCTGGTTGTGTTTACAGGGGATGTGATCTATACGGGGCCGGTAGATCAGGGGAAAAAGGCATGTGAGCATCCGGAGCAGGCTTTCCGTGAGGCCTTAGCAGTTGTGGAAGAGTGTGGCATTCCGTGGGCATTTGTGTACGGCAATCACGATACGGAAAATCGGATTACTCCCGATGGATTAATGGATGTCATTCAGGAGCATGAGTATAACGTGACAGAGCCTGGTCCAAGCGAGATTGCAGGGATGAGCAATTACACGCTGGAGGTAGCCGATCCGGATGGGAGTCCGGCTGCAGTATTGTATTTCCTCGATTCAGGGAGTTATTCCACAGTTGAGTCTATTCCCGGCTATGACTGGATTCAGCCCAATCAGATCCAGTGGCTGATGTCTGAATCCATACGCGTCAATCCCGGCCGCAGCCGCGGAGATAAGCTACCCGCCTTGGCGTTTTTTCATATCCCGATTCCTGAATACCAGTCCATGTGGGACACGCAGATCTGCTATGGCAGCAAGTACGAGCCTGTCTGTTCTTCCCAAGTGAACTCGGGGCTGTTCTCAGCACTGCTGGAGATGGGCGATGTGATGGGAACCTTTTGCGGACATGATCATGTGAATGATTTTCACGGGAATTACCATGGCATTCGTCTCTGCTACGGGCGTTCGAGTGGGCACAGTACATATGGAAGGGAAGGCATGCTGCGCGGAGGACGCATCATTCAGTTGAAGGCGGGACAACGCAGCTTTGATACATGGCTTCGTCTGGAAGACGGCTCTGTCGTGAAGGAGCAGCCAGAACATCAACCTGGGAGCGCTTCAGCACAATAGATTATATAAAAGAGTGATGGAGTAGAGAGGAACGTTTTGATTATGATTTTACCTATAATGCTGGTACTGGCTTCCGGGATGGCTCATGCCGTCTGGAGCATGTTTACCAAGCGCAGTCTGAATAAAAGTGTGTTTTTGTGGTCCATCATGATGATTCCAACGATTATATTGCTTCCTGTACTCATTGTGGAATTGGCACGTGAACCCTTATCCATGGCAGCCTATGCGCTACTGATTCTGTCGATGGGCTTGCAGGCATTGTACTCTTGGCTGTTGTCTCAGACCTACGAACTCGGCGATCTATCTCAGATCTATCCGATTATGCGGGGAACGAGCACCTTATTGGTACCTCTAATCGGAGTTACTTTTCTGGGCGAAACCTTATCATTGTACGGCTGGATCGGCATTGCGTGTATGCTCGGCGGATTTACGGTGCTCAGTGGTGCCGGAAGCAGAGATGTTAATACGGGCTCGCGTGTAACGGGATTGAAGCCGGTTTTGATGGCTTTATGTGTAGGTTTATGTACAACCAGTTACGTGTTCGTGGATAAGCTGAATCTGGAACATATCTCACCCTTATCATTACTTGAAGTGACCAACATTGGTTTTGTCGCCGGTTTAACCCCTGCGTTGCTGGCTTCTCGTCAACTGCGTCAGGAGTGGAAGGTGAATCGATCGACCATTATGCTTGGCGCGTTACTGAATCCGGGCTCGTATCTGTTGTTTCTGTTTGCGTTACAGCAGGCACCGATGGCAAGACTGGGTCCCCTTCGGGAAGTAGGAACGATATTTGCAGCCTTCCTCGGTATTTTACTACTGAAAGAACAGCAGGGGAAAAAGCGTATTCTCTGTTCCGTCGTTATTTTTGCCGGCATTTTGCTAATTGGGATGTGGGGCTGACTAAAAAAATGAATCAGATTTCTTCATGCAATCCCCTCAGGTGAATGACCTTAAGATGCATCTGTTCAGATGACACTTAGGTGACCGCCTGAGGGGATTTGTTCATTTTATCGGAGACACCCAAACATGATATATTGGATGCAGGCACAGTAAGCAGGTAGAATAGATTGAGGGAGTGAGTAGAGCATCGGGAGTAAAGAGAAGGACCACTTGTTGCATGAGGAGAAATTCATCCGGGCAATTGCGGAGCACGAGCAATTAATGCATGACCTGCGGAGAGTCCGAGGTCTCCATTTGCCACAATGTTACATAGGTGCAGGATATATTCGCAATTATATCTGGGATATTCTCCATGGATATGCTGTTCGAGAGCTGCATAGTGATATTGATGTTGTCTATTACGATGCGCAAGATCTGCGAGAGGAACGAGACATACAGTTGGAGTGTCAGCTTCGTGAGTTGACAGGCAATGCCAAGTGGTCGGTCAAAAATCAGGCCAGAATGCATCTGCGCAATGGCACAGATCCTTATCTTTCTACTGAAGATGCTCTTCGCTATTGGCCAGAGATTGTGACTGCCATAGGGGTACAGTTGGATGAAGAAGATCGGGTTAACATCTGCGCTCCTCATGGTCTGTGTGATCTGTATGCGTTAATGGTTCGTCGAAGCCCGTTCTTCACGGATGCTGATTATTATAATCAACGCGTACAGAAGAAGTGCTGGCAACAACAGTGGCCCAAACTAACGATAATAACAGACTGAAAGATAAGTGATTTGCGGAAGTGCAGGTACAAGAAGGAGTGTCTACGGAATTGATGAAAAAGTTCTTACAGAAAAACGGACTGATCATTGATCTTGTCCTGTTGGCATGTTTTGTAGCTTTTCTGGTCTTTTGGGGCCAGAGGTTTGCGGTCATGTTTTTCGGAATGATCACGGTGGCTTTTATCGTGCTAAGACGGATTGACTATCAGAAGCATGTTATTCTGAAACGGATTATCCTTACCGGATTTGGTGTGGTTGCCGTCTCCTTTGTCATTGTTGAAGCACTTGTGTTCACACAGCTTGGTGCGAATGATCCGGAAGAAGCGGACTATGTCATTATTCTGGGTTCAGGCATTCGGGGAACGGAATTGTCATTGACCCTCAAGCAAAGGTTAGATGCCAGTCTGGACTACATTCGCAGTCACCCTCAGACGCCGGTGATTGTATCGGGTGGACAGGGACCCGGGGAATCGATTCCCGAAGCGCTTGCCATGAAAAACTATCTGATTGAACAGGGGATTAACCCCGCCCAAGTCATTATGGAAGATCGCTCGACGAGTACACAGGAGAATCTGGCCTTTTCCAAAAAAATCATTCATGAATCCGGATTGGAGCACCCCGAGATCATGATTGTCACCAGTGACTATCATATGTTCCGTTCCAAATATATCGCTGCCAAGAACGGGTACGCGGCAGAATACGGTATATCGGCCCCGTCACCGGGATATTTGAAGCCGGTCAACATGATCCGTGAATATTTTGCTACGATCAAAACGTTTATCTAATATGCAAAAAGGACGAAGCGTAATACTTATGCTTCGTCCTTTTGCATATATGGGTGTACTTGTTCCTTAAAATACTTATGCTTCGTCCTTTTGCATATATGGGTGTACTTGTTCCTTAACGTTGTGTTACTTCTCTGAAGGAACAAGTACAGCTTCAGAAACCTGATCCGCAGGCGCTACCATTTCAGAAGATGAGGCAGGAGAAGGAACGGTTGCAGCCTCGGAAGGGAGGGCTACCATCTCAGAAGATCCAGCAGGAGAAGGAACTGTGGCTGGTTCTACAACTTGAACTTCAGAAGGTTCAGTAGTCGAAGGAGCTGGTATATTTTCTGAAACTTCATCCTCAGGGATAGCCACGATTTCAGGCGTTTTGGAAGCAGCGGGAGCAGTTACAGCTTCAGAAATTCCGGATTTAGATGGAGAAGCTGCGATTTCAGGAGTTTCAGATACGGTAGGAACAGGCACGGCTTCAGTAGCCTTGGCCTCTACTTTAACCGTATGGTTTGATGCCCATACTGCGGTGGATGTACTTACTCCTGTAATAAGCAATAGGGCCCCCATACTTAACATCCAGTGTTTCTTGTTCAGTTTCTTCACGTTAAACATGTTCATCAATCTCCTTTTTAATTGTTTGCCTTCACCCGACAGGGATGAACAAAATTGAGCAGGCATATTCTTGGTTCCCGCCATCACATTTAAAATTGTCTCACCATATTGTCTTCGTTCTTCGTGGGACATCTCTTTCACCACATCTTCATCACAGGCTAATTCGCTCCAGGTATGAATGTCCCGGCGAATCATATGAATCAGGGGATTGAACCAGTGCAGGGCACTAACCCCCAAGGTCAGAGCCTTGACCCACAGATCTTGATGTTTCAGATGTACCAACTCATGATGAATCACCATCTTGATGTCCATCTTTACCGTATTTTCGGGTGGAAGATATATGGTTGGTTTAAACAAGCCGACCAGTATAGGGCTCCGTACTGCCGTGCTGTGAGCAAGCGTGATATTGCGTTGGAGACCCAAAGCCTCTTTGATTAATGGCAGCTGTATAGCGGCTTCACTATCATAGAGAACTGGTATACGTGTGCGTGATAGTTCATTCAAAAATCTCCGATAACAGTACACCTGCCATGCAGAAAAACCGATGACGCCAATGCCCCATATGCATAACAGGGACCAGGCTGTAGTTACAGAAATGGTTTGTGCCGAGATAAATGTCCCTGCAAGTAAGCTTGTAGATGTTGCATGCTCCATACTCGGTACAGTTGATGTAGGAGGGAATGCAAAACCCAAAAGCCATGAAAGGCCAAGGGATACCGGGAGCAGATAGAACAAGAGAGCCATTTTACCGAGTCTGTAGAGCCACTTGGTCGGAAAAACAGATACAGGTATGAGTCGCAGTGTCAACATACATATGGCAACGATACTTCCAGCCACGGTCAGGCTGCACAGAATTTTAAAAAAGATGTTCATGATCTGCACCTACTTTTCCGAAAGCCATTTTTTCAGTTCTGAAATGTCATCGTCTGAAAGCTTATCGCCGTCATACATGGCCGAAACCAAATTCTTGACAGAACCTTGATAAAGCCCATCAAGCACGTGCTGTGTTTCCTGTAGTTTATAGTCTTCTGGTTGTAGAAGAGGTTTGTAATCATTGATTCTTCCACGCCTCGTCACGGTAAGAGCGCCTTTATCCACCAATCTGGACAGAAAGGTAGACATGGTCTGCGCTTTCCACGCTTTCCCTTTCTCAGCGAATATGTCTAATAGCTCTGTCGAGGTGACGGGTGGATCGCATGACCATATAACGACCATTAACTCCATTTCTGTTTCGGATAATTTTTGAATCTGGTTCACAGTGAACACTCCTTAACATCGTTATGCGTCCATAACGAGCATATTACTACACTACGTAGTACGTATAAACTACTACAACTTGTAGTGGATAGTCAAGTTATCCTGATAGATGATTGCCAAACCATGTTATAATATAGGTCATTAATAGAAGAACGATGTAGGAGTGAATGATCATTACAGCATATCAATTACCTGCTCTCTATGAGCAGAAGCGAGTTTCAATGCAAGAAATGGAAGAGATTGTACGCCTATTGGCCCAAGCCCCGCTACTATATGATGATGGAGAGAGCATTCAGGTTCAGGACTATCTGGAAGGATTGGAAGTCGAACTTGAGCATGAGGTACGCCTTGCTGTGACTGAATTGTATGCACTGGCTGTTCAGGCCTGCCGCGTCTTCGCTGATCCATTGGCGTACGAACAACTTCAAGATGCGCTTGGGTTACAGGCTGAGTTATGGCAGGAGGAAGTGCTTACTCTTGCGAAGTGGATGGACTGGCTGAAGCAGATCAGTGAAGGAAAAAGAACACTGCCCGAGTACAACTTTACAGCCATGCTTGGGACTTTGCCGGACGGATTCATGATCCATGACTTTTATGATGAGCTCAGATATCAACTGGAACAAAACCCTGCAAACACATGGGCTATCGAAGAGCGGGATCGCTTGTACACGGCGCTGGGTGCGAATTAAATCAAACCAACGGGTCACCAGCGGTGTTTAATCTAATATCTGTATTTTGCATGCATAGAAACAGGTTGATCTATCTCTTGCGAAATCTTTACCCAGTATGGGAAATGAGGGGATACCGTGAAAAAGATTGTATTAGCTGGTGGAACGGGTTTTGTTGGACAGGATTTTGCCCAAAGGTTCAGGAAGCTGGGTTATGAGGTGCTGATTATCTCGCGTCAGCCCGGTCATATTGCCTGGGAGGATCGTACAGGGATCATAGAGGCACTGGAAGAAGCAGAGATGTTGATTAACCTGGCAGGTAAATCGGTGAACTGCCGTTATACGGATGAGAATCGCAAAGTCATTCTGGAATCCAGAACGCGTACAACACGTATTCTCGGGGAAGCCGTCCTGGCTTGTAAACATCCTCCCGAACTATGGATTAATTCGAGTACGGCGACCATATACAGACATGCTGAAGATCGTCCCATGACGGAAAAAGAAGGCGAGATTGGCTCTGGCTTCTCGGTCGACGTTGCCAAAGCTTGGGAACAGGCTTTCTTTGAATTCAGTTTGCCGTCTACACGTCAAATTGCACTGCGAATTGCGATTGTGCTGGGCGAGGGCGGCGTGATGGTGCCCATGACGAACCTGGTCCGTTTTGGCCTGGGAGGATCTCAAGGTGCAGGAACACAGCAATTCAGCTGGATTCATATCGAGGATCTGTTCCGCATGGTGATCTATTTGCAAGAGCATCCGCACTTAAATGGTGTGTTCAATGCGTCCTCTCCGCATCCGGTTACAAATCGGGAGCTCATGGCACGTCTGAGAGAACAGATGGGTGTTCGGATCGCGCTGCCCTCTCCTCGCTGGATGCTTGAACTGGGCGCACGATTCATCAAGACCGAAACAGAGCTGGTTCTCAAAAGTCGATGGGTCATTCCTGAGCGACTGGAGAGGGAAGGCTTCACTTTCACCTACGGAACGTTAGATGTCGCTCTTGCCGAGATCCTGAGTAAGAAGAAATAATATTTCATACAAAAGAAAACACAACAGCAAGGGCAGAGGCATCTGCCCTTTATTATATATTTTAAGGCTTCTATCAAATGGCGTTTCGCCATTTGAGGTTAAGGACTCATTTCATTTATATATGTTCAACTAAACATTTACACGATAACGGAGAGGACAGAAATAACTTGAAGAAGCTAAGCGTGCGCCCAAAAGCTTTCTGAAAGAAAGCTGCATCGGAAGCATCGGCTTATCCCCGGATGTTCCCTTTTTAAGAAGGGAATCAAAAAAATCTGGGGATAACAGCGATCGGAAAGTTGTTCTGTCATCGGAGTGTCTGTGTAAATACTAATTAGCTGAACTTATATATATCAGTCAGATGAACAGAAAGAGGTTGGGGAAATGCAACTTAGAAGAGTGAGGATTGCGGGAACAGGGAAGTACCTGCCTGAACAGGAAGTTACCGATGAGGAACTGGATCGCCGCTTGGGCGTGCCTGCAGGCTGGGTTAGCAAAGCCACAGGTGTAGGTGTACGCCATTATGCTTCGGGTGAAGAGACTTCCTCCTTCATGGGCGCGCGGGCTGCTGAAGCTGCACTTGCGGATGCAGGATTACAATTCAGTGATATCGACTGCCTGGTGTGTACCAGTGGCACGAAGGAACAACCGTTGCCTAGTACGGCGGTGTTTATCCAGCAGGCCATGGGGCAGCAAGATTCGGGCGTACCCGCCTTTGATATGGATGCAACCTGCCTGAGTTTCCTGAACGGACTGGATGTGATCTCCTATATGGTAGATGCCGGACGTTACCAGCGAGTACTGCTCGTAGCCACCGAGATTGCCTCAGCGGGACTAAATTGGTCGGATAAAGAGAGTGCGGCCCTGTTCGGAGATGGAGCAGCCGCCGTTATTATTGAGCGTTCGCCTGAAGGGTCATCCTCACAGATTGTACATGCTTCCCTTCAAACCTACAGCCGAGGTGCTCGCTTCTCGGAGATAGCAGGTGGCGGTACACGGCAGCATGCTTCGAATTATAATGCAGATCAGCCTGAGCCTTACCTATTTCATATGGATGGACAGGCCATCTTCCGCATGGCTTCCAGACTTTTACCCGGATTCATTGGTGGTATGTTGCAGGCGACCGGGAATCGGATGGAGGATTTCCAATTGGTGATTCCCCATCAGGGGAGTGCCATGGCGATGAGACTGATCCGCAAAAAGCTAGGCATTGCTGAAGATCGGTTTATGGACATCACACGAAATCACGGCAATACAATTGCGGCATCGATCCCGATGGGTCTGCATGAAGCGATTAGACAACAGCGGATTCAGCGGGGAGATCGGGTGTTGATGATTGGCACGGCTGCCGGATTATCATTGGGAGGACTCATTTTTGACTACTAGATCTGGGGAAACCGGACATCGTACAGCTGCTTCTCTTCGTGTGCTGCTTACAGGCGGAAGGGCTCCCGTTACGCTCGATCTGGCACGTATGCTTCATCGTGCAGGCCATCGGGTCTATGTTGCGGAGAGTGTCGTACGGCATCTGACCAGATCATCCCGTGCAGTGGAACAGTACGCTGTGGTTCCATCGCCGCGTCATGACACACGTACTTATCTGGCGGAACTGGAACGGTTGGTACAGGATTGGCAGATCGACCTGCTGATCCCCATGTGTGAAGAAGTCTTCTATGTTGCTCAAGGGGCAGACAGACTGCGTGCATATTGCCGTGTTCTGGTTACAACCATGGAGCAATTACATGAGCTGCACCATAAATATGATTTTATCCAGCTTGCAGGGTCACTCGGTCTTTCAGTTCCGGATACGCGCCTGATCAACAATCAGCAGGAATGGATGGAAGCTCAGTCTGTTCTGGGAGAATCAGGAGATTGGGTGTGGAAACCGGTGTATTCCCGCTTCGCAGCCAAAGTTCGCATGCCTACACGTTTGATCGATGAGGGTACGGGCGGGACTGAGCAAGAAGGACACATAAGCAAAAAGAAGCATCGACATTTACGTAACGATCCTCCGGAAGAAGGGGAATTATCCTCTGCTTCCCCTTGGGTTGCACAGGCCTTCATTCCGGGTCAGGTGTTGTGTACATACAGCATAGCCCACGAAGGACAACTGGTTGCGCACGCCACCTACGATAGCCGCTACCGCACAGGAAGCGTGGGGGCCAGTGTATTTTTTGAACAGGTGGAACATGAGGGTGCCCTTGCGTGGGTAAGACAATTCGTTGAAGGAACGGGGTTTAGCGGACAGATTGGGTTTGATTTTATAGTGGTTCAGGATGGGCAACTGTATGCAATTGAGTGTAATCCGAGGGCAACGAGTGGGATTCATCTGTTTCACCCCGGAGATGACTTGGTGCGTGCACTGACTGAACCGGAGACGTTGGTCAAAGAAGGAAAATGGATCACGCCCGCAAAGGGTAGCAAAGCCATGCTCATGCTTCCCATGCTGGGAAGCGGAGTACAGCAGATCTTCGGCAAAGGCAATTTCCGTGCATGGATAGCTGCCTGGCGTGGAGCCAGGGATGTGGTCTATATGCGGCAGGATACCCAGCCGTTATTTGAACAATTCGCGGTAGTGCTGGCCGCCTGGCGTCTGGCAAGATCACAGAAGATCTCACTGACTGAAGCTTTGACTCACGACATAGAATGGAACGGTGAACAACAATGAAGAGAGCATTGGTTACAGGAGCTACGGGATGTCTGGGCAGGCACCTCGCGATACGGCTTGCAGAAGACGGATGGGAAGTCACGGGCATGGGCCGACAGCCCAAGGTTGGTGCAGAACTTGAGTCGGCAGGAATCCGATTCCTTAATGGAGATATACGGGATGAGGCTACAGTAGACGAAGCGTGTAAGGGGCAGGATATGGTATTTCACTGTGCGGCTCTGTCATCGCCATGGGGCCGATATCGTGACTTTTATAGCAGTAATATGGAAGGAACACAGAAACTCATGGATGGCTGCCTGAAAAATGATGTACAGCGATTCATACATGTCTCGACTCCAAGTGTATATTTCAACTACATACCACGATTTAACGTACATGAAAATGACCCGTTGCCATCCAAACCAGCGAATCATTACGCAGCCACGAAGCTTCTCGCTGAACAGGTCGTAATGGAAGGGCATAGAAAGGGACTTCCGTCGGTCATGATTCGACCGCGAGCGATCTTTGGTCCGTATGATCAGACGTTATTTCCCCGAATTGTCGCGGCCAATGCGAAATCCGGCGTGCCCATGATCGGTGGCGGACAGGCTTTAATTGATCTGACCTGTGTGGATAATGTGGTGGACGCCCTGTTATTGTGCCGTGATGCACCGGACGAAGCGCTCGGCAGAGCGTACAATATCTCCAATGGCGATCCGAGGGCGTTTAATGAGTTGGTGAGCAGCTTGTTTGGCATGCTGGACATGCCTCTGCGTCGTCGAAACATTCCTTATCAGGCAGCATATGGCGTTGCAGCATTGCTCGAGCGTGTTCATGGCTTTATTCCTGTGCTGGGTGAACCTGTGTTGACAAGGTATACCGTTGGCTCCTTATCCATCCCGCAGACATTGGATATTACGGATGCACGGGAGCGATTGGGATACGTCCCTCGGGTGTCTATTGAAGAAGGTTTACAACAATTTGCAGACTGGTGGAGGGCTGAATCATGCTGACGACAACTCCGGTAGAACTATATCTGGGTGCGGCAGGTTACTGTACACATCCAGAGTTTCTGACGCTGCGCGGTGGTCGGTTGAAGCCGGTGCCTTTCCCGGCAGGTTTTGCCTGTATCATTCATCCTGTACATGGCCCAATCCTGCTGGATACGGGATATAGCTCCCGCTTTTTCAAGGAAACGGCTCATCTGCCCAATGCACTGTATCGTCATATTACACCGGTTGTCTATCGTGAAGAGGATAGTGCCGTTCATTTTTTGGCTGGGCTTGGGCTGAAAGCTTCGGATATCCGGTATATTATCCTCTCCCATTTTCATGGCGATCACATCGCAGGTGTACGAGATTTCCCGGAGGCACAATTCATCTATTTGCCGAGAGCTTATGATGCTGTGCGCTCACTCGGTCCGATTGCGGCTGTGAAGGCAGGTTATCTGTCTGGATTGTTGCCTGAAGATTTTGTAGCCAGATCCTTGCCTGTTACGCGTCAGCCGGAGCGGTGGACAAGAGCGGGAGAATCGTTCCCTTATGATGAGGTTTACGATATCTTCGGCGATGGCAGTCTGCTGGGGGTGGAGGTATCCGGTCATGCGGAAGGCATGATGGGACTTCTGTTGCGTACAGAAGAACATGATTATTTCCTGTGCGCGGATGCAGTGTGGTCGAGTCGGGCTTTTCGTGAACAGCGCAGGCCTCATGCGCTCGCGGGTATCATTATGTCTGATCGACAGGAATACCACCGTAACTTTGACAAGTTGGTTCAGCTGCATCAGCAGTTTCCCGACATTCGGATAGTGCCGAGTCACTGCCGAGATGTGCTGGACGCTTGGGGCACAGGAGGGCTGAAACGATGAGCAATACCCTTCGTATTGTAGTACATTATGCGCTTGCACGCGGGCTGCGAACATGGAAAACGCGGGAACAACTGGAGCGCTGGCAAGAGCGTCGGATTATTCGACATGTCCATCAGATCCGCGCCCGATCTCCGTTTTACCGAAAGTGGTGGGGTGGCGTGGACGCATCCTACTGGAGAAGCTTTCCGATGATTGACAAATCAATCATGATGGAGAACTTTGATACACTGAATACGGTAGGCATTACCAAGGATGAAGCGTTGGCTCTAGCAGGTGAAAGTGAAGAAACGCGTGACTTCAAACCCTCCATTCAGGGAGTGACTGTTGGATTGTCCTCGGGTACGTCAGGGAACCGGGGAATATTTCTGGTAAGTGATCAGGAGCAGGATGCGTGGACGGGCACGGTGCTGGCCAAGTTGCTGCCTGGTGGGCTGTGGAAACCTGCGAAGATTGCGTTTTTCCTGCGGGCCAACAGTAATCTGTATGAATCGGTGCAGCGAGGCAAGTTACAGTTCCAGTACTTTGATCTTCTGGAACGTGTGGAGACCTTGGTGAGACGGTTGGAAGAATACCAACCTACCGTCTGGGTGGCTCCCCCATCCATGCTGCGTCTGTTGGCGGACGCCTATGTGGCGGGTCACCTGGCCGCTGTACCGGATAAAATCATCTCGGTTGCCGAGGTGCTGGACCCCCTGGATCGCAAGGTGCTGGAGCAGGTCTTTGGACAGACCGTTCATCAAGTCTACCAGTGTACAGAAGGGTTCCTGGGAGCGACCTGTCGTTATGGCACACTGCATTTGAATGAGGATATAGTCCATATTGAAAAAGAGTACATGGACCCGGCCACCCGCCGGTTCGTGCCCATTATTACGGACTTCTCCAGAACATCACAGCCGATCATCCGGTATCGGCTGAATGATATTCTGACCGAGGCGGCGACGCCATGTGCCTGCGGTTCTCTGTTTACAGCGATTGAGCGGATTGAAGGCCGCTGTGATGACACGCTTTATTTTGAACAACTGCATACGGGTGTGTCTGTACCGTTCTTTCCGGATTTCGTTACTCGCGCTGTCATTGCGGCTTCGCCGGATATTGAACATTATCGTGTGGTGCAACGTGGGGACGGGACGATGGAGGTATCACTAGTACTTGGTGGAAATGCAGCAATGGAGCAAGTAAGGGCTGATGTGTTGCATGAATTGAACAAGTTGGCAGGCAGGATGGATTGTACTTTACCGGAGGTGAGATTCGTTCCGTATGCGTTCAAACCAGGGGTCACCAAGCTACGCAGGGTGGAGAGACAGCTTGATTGAGTTGGTGAGAAAATATTGGGGGAGAGCAGGTGGCTGCATGACAGTGGTGACATATAAGATAGGAGATGGACAGCAACGGATGCAGACAGAGAATCATAGAAATGAAGAAACAAAGGAAAAAAGAATATCAACATCCGGTGCATATGATCCCGTGGCTCTCATTACAGGCACATCCAGTGGCTTCGGTATGTTAACGGCCATTACTCTTGCCAAGCAGGGATACCTTGTTGTTGCCACCATGCGTGACCTGAACCGAAAAGAAGAGTTGGTCAGACTTGCAGGAGAGGCAGGCATAACAGCACGTTTGGTGTATGAGCAGTTGGACGTTACGGATTCTGAATCGGTGCAAGCAGCTATAACCAAAGTCGTTCTGGATTATGGGCGCATCGACATACTGGTGAACAATGCAGGATTTGCGGTTGGCGGGTTCATTGAGGAAGTATCGATGGAGGATTGGCGGAGCCAGATGGATACGAATCTGTTTGGGTTAATCGCTGTGACACGTGCAGTCCTGCCTGTGATGCGTGAACAGAAGCAAGGTCTAATTGTTAACTTGTCCAGTGTCAGCGGGTTGTCGGGTTTTCCGGGTTATGCTCCATATGCTGCCTCCAAATTCGCTGTGGAGGGATTCTCGGAAAGTCTGCGGCATGAGATGTCTTCGTTCGGCGTTCGCGTGGTATTGGTTGAGCCAGGTGCTTATCGTACGCCGATCTGGAATAAAGGTCTGGGTGAGATACACCGGAGCGAGGACTCTCCGTATAAACATAAGCTGGATGCGGTCCTTCGTTATTCCCAACATGCAAGCGAGACGGCACCTGACCCACAGGAGGTAGCAGATCTGATCGGACGAATTGCACGGATGCGTGCACCAAAGCTTCGATATGCGCTGGGCAAAGGATCGCGTGTGCTGATCATAGGTAAAGCATTGCTACCGTGGAAGTGGCTGGAATGGATCATTGCCCGTGGATTAAAATAGAGATTATATACTTCAGTATCCATTCACAATTGCGGCTATTTCCAAGAGAGGGGTGGATTCGTGTTTGAAATCATTGTTGTTATTCTGCTTCTTGTGATTGTGGGCTTGCTCTTGCGAATCAACAGCAAGCTGCCGGAACGTGATTGGGTGAAGGAAGCGATGGAACGGGATCGGAATCAAAAACATAACCAGAGTTCTCCAAATTAAAATAAGCGGAGGTTGCCAATGAAAATTGCATTCGTTTTGTTTGATGGACTGACTTTCCTTGATTTTGCTGGGTTTTATGATGTGATCAATCGGTTGAATTTCTTTGAACAAACCAAAGGAACAACATGGGAAACCTGTGCAATAACAGATCAGGTCACGGATGAGTCTGGTTTAACAATGAAGGTGGATCGAGTGAAGCCTGACCTGTCGGAATATGATCTCGTGTTTGTCCCCGGGGGCATGGGAACGCGTAAGCTGCGATACGACGAGGCATTTGTAGGCTGGTTGAAACAAGCGGAGTCTGTTCCTCTGAAGGTATCCGTGTGCACAGGCTCTCTTCTGCTGGGAGCGGCTGGATTTTTGTCTGGTAAAAGAGCGACGACACATCCGTATACCTATGATCTGCTTCAGCCGTACGTTGCTGAGGTTATTCAGAGCCGGATCGTGCGGGATGGAAACGTAATTACAGCCGGTGGAGTAGCCACGTCCATTGATCTGGGAATTTATGTTGTTGGGTTGCTTGCAGGACAGGAAGCGGCAGCAAATGTGAAACTCCAGATCGATTATCCTTATGAAATGGAGGGAGTGGTCGAAGAATGAACGAAAATGGAAAGCAAGAAACCTATATCATGCGCAATATTAAGCGGGATGAAGCAGATGTATACTGGCCGTTTCGACTGGAAGCATTGAAAACACATCCTGAAGCCTTCGGGGCTTCCTTTGAATTATCCATTCGGATTCCCATGAATGAAGTGCAGGAACGCATACATAACGAGCCCGACGATTATATCCTGGGCGCATATACAACAGAAGGAACACTCGCGGGAATGATGGGTTTCAAGAGAGAATATGGCCTGAAGCTCAGGCACAAAGGCATAATCTGGGGCGTCTATGTTGCTCCGCCATATCGGGGAAACGGTCTGGCATCGCAATTGCTCCAGGAAGTCTTGGAACGGGGAAGATATCTGGAAGGCATCAAGCAAATTAATCTGAGTGTGGTAACGACGAATGAATCAGCCAGACGCTTATACGAGCGATATGGATTTGAAGTGTATGGCATTGAGCGTAACGCACTGGAGGTCCATGGTCAGGGATATGATGAGGCGCATATGAATTACTTTTATACGTAGCATTCAATATGAAGAAGATATCACAGCAGGAGGTGTCCTATGACAGGTCAAGTTGAACTTGAGATCGACGGTATTTCCTTTGTCTTGAAAGAGTCTCACTCATTTGATTGGTTACGGCCCCTGGGTACGGTCTTTCGCGTATTCGATCAGCAGGATTCAGGAAATCTCTCCTTCGGTATCGTGCAAAAGGATGGAAAGAGGTTGTTCGTAAAGTATGCGGGAGCACGTACCATTCATGCGAATCATACGGGAAGTCCCCCGGAAGCCATTCGTAATCTGAAATCATCTGTTTCCGTCTATGAAGATTTGAAGCATGACACGTTGATCCGACTAACGGATCATTTTGCAACGGAGCAAGGGTATGTCTGTGTATTCGATTGGGTGGAGGGGGAGAATCTTCATAACCACTGGAAATTTCCGCCTCCGGCCAAATATGAAGATCCTCGTTCCCCCTACTATCAGTTCAGACAACTTCCGGTGAAGACAAGGATTGGCGCGATGGAGCAGATTCTTGATTTTCATATCGAGGTGGAGCGGAGAGGGTATGTGGCTGTTGATCTGTATGACGGCAGTCTGATCTATGATTTTGACAAGTACGTCATGAAAATTTGTGATATAGACTTGTATCGGAAGGGCTCTTTTACCAATACCATGGGGCGTATGTGGGGATCTTCCCGTTTTATGTCTCCAGAGGAATTCGAGCTGGGTGCACTCATAGATGCGGTTACCAATGTATTCAATATGGGAGCCATGGCATTCGCGCTGCTGGGTGGGGAGAAAGACCATTCATATGATAGATGGGGTGCCGGAGAGGCTTTATATCAGGTTGTGATACGTGCAGTCAGCGCAGATCGTTCCCAGCGGTATGCATCGATTGCAGAACTCGGTGAGGCATGGAAAGAAGCTGCAATGCAAAGGTAAGGAGCGCGTATACGAATTATTCGCAAATATGCAAAATCCATTCGTATGTGTGTGATAAATACCGTATAATGGAAATTATTAAGGGGGTGCAGATGATGTGCAGATATGCCATGACAGGACCATACAAAGACATCTATGCATGCTTCAATTGTCGCAAATCATTTAAACAAGTTTCCAGATACGACCTTCGCCCTGAAGTTGTGGAACAACTCGAATATAAATGTCCACAATGTGCTGCGTCTATGGTTAGCATGGGACAGGATTTCCAGGCGCCCAAACAAAATGATAGCAAACAATGGACCAAAGTGATGATTCTGTATCGCCATGGTTATACCTTTCATAATTGTGGATGCGGGGCTGGATATCGGCCGTCAGATTTACGTGAATTACCCGATTTTCTGGATCAGCAGGAAGCAGGTAAAGGCAGTGAAGGCAAACGATTATTGCAAAGGTTAACTTCATAGTTATGGCTCCTACATCGAACCTGTCGTCTATGGAAATGTTGAAGATACAAGCGAGCACGTTATATACAATCAATGAGCAGCAGCGTCTATTAAGCATTAACGAGCCGGGTGGTGGGCAGGCTCCAGCCATATTTATCGGATTGGCTTCTGCCGGTTCACTGATCTATTACCACGAGCAGTTACCGCCGGATCTGATGGATGAATTGAGTAAGGAATGCGAGCTTCCATTGGATATTCCGAAATTGATTCGAAAGGTGCAGACCTTTGAGCCAGTTAACCATGTGTGGATGGGACCAGCCTATGTCTTTCCTGAGTCATCTGACGAATGGAATCGGCAGGTTCAGTTGATTGGTCAGGAGCAGTGTAATTTGCTGGCAGAGCATTTCCCTGAATTAACAGATCTCTTGCATGAAAAATGGCCTGTTTCGGCTTATGTTATTGATGATTCTGCTGTGGCAGTGTGCTGCTCCGCACGGATTTCCGAACATGGGGCGGAAGCAAGTCTCTATACGGCACCTGGTTATAGAGGACATGGGTATGCAGCGGAGACGGTAAAATGCTGGCAGTATCATGTCAAGGAACGTGGACGCATGCCAATCTACAGTACATCTTGGGATAATCTCGCTTCACAGCAAGTTGCCCGTAAATTGGGATTAATTCAGTTCGGTGTAGATTTCAGTATCACAACTGTGGAGTTGAGGAAGGGCTGTGATGTTGGATGATCCGCACTTTCCTACAAAAGGACCTTCAGTATGTCATTGAAGCGCATATCCGAATCTACCGAGATGAGTATAATTATGATTATAGCTTTGCTGAATTTATCACCCATGCGGTGAATTCGTTTGGTTGTTCAGGCAATCACGCGAGGGAGATGTTATGGGTTATGGAGTTAGATCAGATAGCTTCCGGTTCCATAGGACTTACTCAGGTGAATGAACATACGGCTCAACTGCGCTGGTTTCTAATTGAACCGGAAGCGCGTGGTGCAGGGTGGGGCAGGAAACTGATCGAACAGGCAGTTCTTTACGCAAAAGAGCAGGGCTACACATCTATCATCCTGTGGACCAACGAGTCTTTGGATGGAGCACGCAGATTATATCAGTCCTTCGGATTTAAAGTGATGGAAGTTCGTCAGCAGATTCTGTCAGGCCAGGAGCTTGCCGAAGAAAAATGGGCACTTGCTCTATGATTGGGACTGCGATTTAAGCATTACAGACAGCTTCCGGTTGCGTTAACTCGTTGTGAAAGGAGTGGGCCAGTGAATCGCAGAAGATGGATTCTGGGTTTGTTATCTGGATGTATTGCACTGACGGTAACGGCGTGCTCGACTCAGACGGAAGAACAAGTATTATCAGCAACCATTGAAAGCAACCTGCAGCAGATGGTTAGTGACCCTCTCCTGCTGACCAGCAGCAATCCCAATGATTACATTGCTGGTAACCCGGAGGTTTACAGGGACATCTTGAATACGGGTAAGGAAGGATCTCTTCTCCTGTTACAGCAACTCGAATCCAGTTCGGAGAACGGTCTCAAGGAATGGATCATGGCTCAGGCAAGTAGCGAAATGCTTGGAGAGCACAACCCTGTAGAGACGTGGCATAGTGGCAAGGACTGGCTCAGGCAGTATAAAATAAACGTAGAATAATGGTTCATCATCATCCCTAGTACCTGACTTAGCGGAAGTAATGGAGGGGACGGAATCGATTCTGAAGAAGCGATAGCGTTCGCCTTTGTCTCCGAAGAACGATCCGTAACCGGGAATGATTCCCGCAAGTCGTCAAGCACTGTAGTGTGTGATGAGCCGGAAATACAAACCTCACCTCCAGTCAGCATGAGCAGCATTGAGAGGTTCTTGGAACCCGAAATAATACATTATAGAGGTGAAATCCTTGAATAAGAAAATTGCTTTTTTTGATTCAGGCATCGGTGGTTTGACCGTTTTGCATAAGGCATTACAACAGTTTCCCGAAGAAAAATTCCTGTATTACGCGGATACCTTGCATGTCCCGTATGGAACCAAATCTGCGGATGAGGTGAGAGGACATATTTTTGATTGTGTGGAAGCCATCGTTCAGGAGGATGTCCGAGCAATCGTAATTGCTTGTAATACTGCAACCAGTTTGGCTGTTAAAGATCTGCGCGCCAAGTACGATATCCCGATTATTGGTATGGAGCCTGCGGTGAAACCAGCCGTGGAGATGAATCGTGAGAGTGGGAAGAGAGTGCTTGTATTTGCCACTGCCCTCACCTTGAGCCAAACCAAGTATAACGAACTGGTATCGCGTGTTGATGATCACCACAGTGTGGATTCCATTGCGCTGCCGGAACTTGTGGAATGGTGCGAACAGCTGGATTTTGATCCGGGCAAAATCGCTGATTATTTCCGGCTCAAGCTGGCAGATCTCGATCTTCAGGTGTATGGCACAGTGGTGCTTGGCTGCACGCATTATCCATTCTACACGTCCATTCTGCGCACGGTTCTGCCAGATCATATACAGATTATTGATGGCAGTACAGGCACCGTGAATCATCTGAAGCAGCGGCTTGGATTGGTGGCTCAGCATGGAGAGAGAATTGGGGAACAGGTCACTTTCCTCAGTTCAGCAGGCCGACCGGAAGAGCAGGAGAAGATGTACAGGGCACTCCAATATCTTGAGAAGAACTCCATGTAGGTTACTCCATGTAGGTTACACCATAGGAGGTGATCGCTATGCAGTCCATTTATCTTATCCGTCACGCCAAGGCCACAGGGCAGGAACCCCATGCAGAGCTTACAGATGAAGGGATCAGGCAAGCCGAAAAACTTGCAGATATCTTGGCTGATCAATCCATTACGTATATTGTTTCCAGTCCGTGGAAAAGGGCTGTTCAGACGGCTATGCCGTTGGGCATGGCAACGCTGCAACATATACATACGGATGAACGTCTCCAGGAGAGGGTACTTAGCTCTTTGGATCTGCCTAACTGGATGGATGTACTGAAACGTACATACGATGATGTGGATTTGGTGGAAGAAGGCGGGGAATCTTCCAGAAACGCGGCTGCAAGGGGGCTGGCGCTTCTGGAAGAGTTGTGGAGCAGACCTGAACAGCATGGGGCCGTGGTTACACATGGGAACTTGTTATCACTGCTTATTCGTGAGTATGAACCATCCTTTGGCTATGAAGAGTGGGCCAAACTTTCGAACCCGGATGTGTATGTATTGGAGAAACAGCGGCCAGAAGCAGGGCAGTTCACCATTCGCAGAATCTGGACAGATTAAACAGGAAAAGAGTGCTCCAGCGATAGGATATCAGCCAGAACACTCTTTTCGTTTATTCATAGGGGATGCTTATAGGGCGGCAATCATGATCATAACCCATCCAGCCAAAAATGCGACTCCACCAAGTGGCGTAATGGCTCCCAATTTGCGAACACCCGTAACACTCAAAGCGTACAGGCTGCCAGAGAACAGGATGATGCCGGCGAACATCAGCCATCCGGCAAGCATGACGAGTGAAGAGGATTCGAGACGGTCTGCCAGCAGCCCAATCAGGATGATCCCCAGCCCGTGGATGAGGTGATATTGAACACCGGTTTCATAGATTTTGATCATGTCAGCGGATAATTTGCGCTTGAGCGCGTGTGCGCCAAAAGCACCCAAAGCAACAGCCAGGAACATCATAATGCTGCCGAGTATAATCAGGGTTTGCAATGTGTTTTTCTCTCCTTTTAAGGGTAATTAGTTATAACATCAAGGTTTATTTTGCACGAGTGTTGTTTAGAGTTTGCGCAATTGAATCTGCCCAATGGAGTGATCGGCTTCCTTTTTTAGAATCAGTCTGGCACGCCCTTTGGTTGGCAAAATGTTCTCATGCAGGTTTTTGGCATTGATATCCTGCCAGATCTGGTTGGCGGTCCGCACGGTTTCTTCTTCATCAATATTGGCGAATCGTTGATGGAAAAAGGAATCCGTGTCCTGGAATGCCGTATTGCGGAGCAGCTTGAAACGCTCAACGTACCAGTGTCTTATATGCTCTTCTTCTGCATCAATGTAGATGGAGAAATCGAAGAAATCACTAACCAGCAAAGGCGTTTCTTTTTTGACCTGAAGTACATTGATGCCTTCAATTATGAGAATATCCGGTTGACAGATCTGCACCTCTTCTCCTTGAATGACATCGTAGGCGAGATGAGAATACACAGGTGCTTTCACTTCGGGTTTGCCTGATTTCACATCGCCCATGAACTGAATCAAGGATTTGATATCATAGCTTTCCGGGAATCCCTTACGGTTCATGATGCCCTTCTCTTGCAGCACGGCATTGGGATATAAGAAACCGTCGGTTGTGACAAGGTCAACCTTCGGGCTATTCTTGCCTCGGGCGAGCAGTGCCTGAAGCAAGCGGGCCGCTGTACTTTTGCCCACGGCAACACTTCCCCCGATTCCGATGATGTAGGGGGTGGGGAGCGCTTCTTTTTTCATAAAGGAGGCCGTTAGTCGATTCAGCTCTCGTGAAACTCTTGCATATAGGTCAATAAAGTGGGTGAGAGGCAGGTATATATCTTCGACTTCTTGAATCGATACCTCTTCATTCAATCCCTTTAACTGTTCTAATTCGGCTTCCGTCAGTGGAAGAGTGGTCTGATGTTCTTTAAGTTCAGCCCATTCCTTGCGGTTAAACTCGATGTAAGGAGAGTATAAATTCATGAGATCCCGCTTTCTGTATGTAATATAATTGTGGACACAACCTTTAGTGTACCAAATTTCAGGAAACTGACAACACCTTTACATTGTCCGTTTCATAATGCCTTTCGTGAAAATGGAGCGAAAATCAACTTATAGGAAAGTTTAACCCAATTTATGTTAAAGTCAACGTATACCATGCGGAAGGGTGACAGCATATGATCATATATGAGAGAGAGCATGATTTTGTTTTGACCGCACAGCATGAGCATGGATTAGTAGCCGGAGAGATGGCTTCCCACTGGAAGAAAGAATTACTAGCCGACGCTGCACATCGGGATGAATTGATTCTGGCGGCGAGAGAACATGACCGGGGCTGGATTGAGTTGGATGCTGCTCCGTTCTGGAATGATTATAGCCAATCACCATATTCGTTTCGGGATTTTCCTTTGCGTCCGCGTTTTGTATTCTACCATAAAGGGATTGAAGAGGTTTGTCAGAAAAACCTCTACGCCGGATTATTGTGCAGTTTGATGTATACGGAGCTATTTCAAAAGAATCTGGGTGCTAATGCTCAGGATGATGAAGACATCCGAACTTATCTCCAGCAAGAACATGAACGTCAGCTGAATTGGCAGAAAGAGCTTGGCGGTGATGCTGAAGCATTGAAACAGAGGATGCAAAGCGATGTGGAAATCATGCTTTTCTGCGATCAGCTCAGTTTGTTTCTATGTATGGAGGAACCTGGAACACCTGCTGCGCGTTATGATTTTTTTGCAGAAGGGCTTAGTTGCACGTTTGATGCCTGTTCCAGACAACCGATTCAGGCAGAGTGGTTATCCAATGAAAAAGTAGGCCTGTCTTTTTTTCCGTTTGATGAAGACTTTACGGTCGTTTTGCCTTATAAATCGGTGCCGAAGGCAAGTATCCGCAAATTTGGTATGCAACAGGCTTATCGCCGGGCTGAGTGGAAGGAACGTCGTGTGTTAATTACGGATTTGAACTGAGAACTGGAAACGCCAAGCTAGGGGAATGAGCAACATAGAATATCACAAAACAGGCGGGCTTCTGATGTACAGGGTGTCCGCCTTTCGTATGCATATATATCATCATGGAATGTACTGTGAGATCAGTGAAATTACTAATAAATCAGCGTGGGAATAAAGAAGGAAAACACAGGTTATTCCCAGAAATGTTAGTGTACAGCAGAAAAGTGCATGTTAGCAGGAGGACGAATATGAACACCAGAATAGAGATATTAACGATGTGTATGGTATGGGACAAAGTGAATGATCAGGTGTTATTAATGAATCGGCCGGATCGCAAAGGATTTCCGGGATACATCGCTCCTGGGGGAAAGGTAGACTTTCCGGAGAGCATTGTGGATGGTGCTGTGCGGGAGGTTCTGGAGGAGACGGGTTTAACGGTCAATGAGATTACGTATAAAGGACTCGATGAATTCTGTGATCCCGAACAAGGATTACGTTACATGGTATTCAACTATTTGGCGACTTCATTCGAGGGACAATTATTGCAGAATCCGCCCGAAGGCGAACTGTTATGGGTGCCTATGAAGCGGGTGTCCGAGCTGCCTATGCAGGACTGGTTCGCTGAACGTCTCCCACGATTTTTCCAAAAGGGTACGTTTGAGCGGAGTGTGATCTGGGAGAAGTCATCCGGACGTACGCTGCAAGAGACATTTATGTTGTATAGCGATTCCGCTCTTGAACAGCGTGGGGTTCGATAAAATCAACGTGAAAGGGAGAGAAGATCATGGGATACCAGCATGCCTTAGAAGGATACATTGCAGCGACGAATACACATCAGTTTCATGAAGTGAGCAAATGGTTATCGCCAGATGCCGTATATTGGTTTACAGAAACGTCATGCACTACTCCAGACGAAATCCGGGCTTATTTTGAGAACGCTTGGGAAACAGTCCAGGAAGAAGTCTACAGTGCTGAAGAGGTTAAGTGGATTACGACTAGCAAAGATCAGGCAGTTTGTATTTATACCTACCACTGGAAGGGGATTTATCAGGGAGAGCCGGCTTATGGAAAGGGGCGGGCAACGAATGTATTTGTTGCTGGGCTTGATGGGGAATGGAAATTAATCCATGAGCATTTAAGCTTGGGTTAGAATAAAATTAATGCCTCATAATGTATCATCCATATCTATATATTTATATCCAAATATTATGGTATAATGAAGGTTACTATTTTTATGGGAGATGACTAGCCCAGGAGAAACAGTGCGTGTTTAATAGATTGAGTAAACTAGTTTGTTGAAGTAAGCATGATATATTTGTAGATTTGCCATACATAGGCTTCTGCAAACAGAACGAGAATGAATATTGTACGATGAAAAGGTGGAGATTGGCATGAAATTGTCGTTCCGGATTTTGGATTGGGAAGAAGAGCGACCATACGAACTTTTATTGATGGCTGATCCTTCAAAAGAAATTGTTGATGAGTACCTGAGTCGGGGTGTTTGTTTTATTGCTGAGTATGAAGGAGAGATGGTTGGAGAGTTCGTATTGCTCAAGACTCGTCCGGAGACTGCCGAGATAGTTAATATTGCCGTACAGGAAGAACTGCAGGGACAAGGTGTAGGCAAACACATGATTAAGGAAGCGATGGAAGCTGCACGCAGATTAGGCTGCCGGATTCTCGAGATTGGAACAGGCAACTCCAGCTTTCATCAATTGAAGTTATACCAACGTTGCGGTTTCCGCATTATCGGGGTTGATCGTGATTTCTTTGTGAGGCACTATGAGGAAGAAATTATAGAGGATGGTATTCGTTGTGTGGATATGATTCGTATGGCCATAGATCTGGATGCTGTTACAGAGGATGAAGACGAAAGGAAGAGTACTTAGGTGAATCGGTATACACATATTGGCGTATATGGCTTGGTCACTTGGGAGCAAAAAATCCTGTTGATTCATAAGGCACGGGGAGCATATCAGGGGCAATGGGATTTACCGGGCGGAAGGCTGGAGTTTGGTGAGCATCCAGAGGCAGCTCTTCATCGTGAGATTGAAGAAGAGACCGGCCTGACCGATCTACAAGTAATGATTTGTTCTGCGGAGTCTAAGGTTGTGGAATGGGTGCATCAAGGTGAGCCGGAAGAGCTGCACCATATCGGGATGCTGTACGATGTTGTTTTGACCGCAGCTTGTCAGCCGGATCAGATCAAAAAAGCACCCGATGGTGAAGATTCGTTAGGCGCGGATTGGTTTACACTGGAGCAGACTGCTGATCTTTCCCTAACGCCGTTTGCAGAGTATATGATTAGTAAAAGAACACCCTGATGCGCATCATCAACTATATTGTTAACTCAAATTGGCTATATCCAAAGAAGCTGCTCGGATCATTCATGTCTGGGCCAGCTTTTTTAGTGGGTCTCCTGAAGAAAAAACCAATTATTTGTTGAATGTCATGTCAATTGGTTAATGTTTAACTTGACGGTTTGTTTTTGAACATAATGGACCACAATTCAATTAAGGAGGTAAAATGGGAGATCATATGCCTATTTTGTTATAATTAAGCGTTCGTTGTTCTAACCAAATTGCTCGATGAATTTTGATTCATCTAATTTATGCATCAATTGAGCTAAAAATAGGAAATGCTCCTGAGCGTAAAAGTTTATAGAATAGATATTAGAACACGGACTTCACTTGAAGAAGAGGAGAAAGTGTAACCTTCGAACGGATCAGGACAGTATTCGACATCTGTGCGACGGTATATACAATCATTGTTCTACTTTGATTTTGAAAACGCAGACAAACCTTGACGGGAGCGTCGGACTAACGTTACTACCACCAACAGCACGATTATTGGACTTCATGAAAAATTTCGCTTAAAATGTTGAACGAACGCAAATTACGGCTTAGTCAATGATTTCCGTCAAAAACTTATGACTAAATCAAGACGGAGGGAACGTCGATGACGATCGTGGAAGGCAACAAGAAGCCCTGGGAAAGTTACTATGGCCCCAATATGGGATACGTACAGGAACAATATGAATTATTTGCTCAAGACCCTGGTTCGGTTACACCGGCCTATCGTGAACTATTTGAACAATGGGGTGCACCGCCAATGTCTGGCAAGGATGCACGCACAACCTCGAATTCCGGCAACGCCCAATCGGCTTCCGGAAGCGTGGACATTCAATTATTACAGAAAGCGGTTACAGCAGGTAAGCTGGTATGGAATATCCGTACGTATGGTCATCTTGCTGCAGACATAGACCCGCTTGGAATCAGTGAAGATACAGATACATCTTTGCTGGAACCTCAGCATTTTGAATTAAACGAAGAAGATCTGAAAGCTTTGCCTGCTTCCCTGATCTGGGAAGGTGCAGATGGACAGACCGCAACCGGTTGGGATGCAATCCAACGCTTGCGTCAGATTTACACTGGACCCATGGCCTATGAATTCAGTCATGTGCACGAAGTTCAAGAACGTGAATGGTTGAATCGCCGTGCGGAATCCCGGACTTCACCAGCTCCACTTACCCCGAAAGAACGTAAGGCTTTGCTGGAACGTTTGGTTGAAGTTGAGCAATTTGAAGACTATCTTCACAAAACATTTGTTGGACAGAAACGTTTCTCTATCGAAGGTAACGATGTGCTTGTACCGATGCTGGACGAAGCTGTCCGTATCATGGCAGAAGCCGGATCAAGCCACATTCTGATGGGTATGGCCCACCGTGGACGGTTAAACGTACTTGCCCATGTATTAGGCAAACCGTACAGCAAAATTTTCTCTGAATTCCATCATGCTCCGAACAAAGACCTGGTTCCATCGGAAGGTTCGACGGGAATCAACTACGGTTGGACGGGGGATGTCAAATATCATATGGGTGCGAACCGTTTTGTAAAAGACGGGGAAACTGTGCAGGCTCGCCTTACTCTGGCGAATAACCCGAGCCATCTGGAGTACGTCAATCCGGTTGTACAAGGGTTTGCACGTGCGGCTCAGGATGACCGTCGTGATCCTGGATATCCGAAGCAGGATGTAACGAAGGCGGCTACCATTTTAATGCATGGTGACGCCGCATTCCCTGGAGAAGGGATCGTTGCAGAGACGCTTAACTTCAAAGCTTTGCCAGGATATCAGAATGGCGGAACCATCCATATTATCGTCAACAATCGTCTGGGCTTCACTACAGATAGCGGTGATTCCCGTTCAACATACTACGCAAGTGACCTTGCTAAAGGGTACGAAATTCCGATTGTTCACGTGAATGCGGACAATCCAGAAGCTTGTATTGCAGCCATTCGTATGGCAGCAGAGTATCGCAATCGTTTCAAAAAGGATTTCCTGATCGACTTGATCGGTTACCGTCGTTACGGCCATAATGAAACTGATGATCCCGAAACGACTCAACCTATCGTTTATGACAAGGTGAAAAACCATCCAACGGTAAGCCACCTGTATCAGGATCTATTGAAGCAGGAATCGGTTATCGATGATGCGTCCATTACGAGCATTCGCGATGGAGTAACGAACAAATTAAAAGAAGCTTATGACCAGATGAAGAAAAATGAAGTACATGAATATTACCAACGGAAAATCAGTGAGCCGGAAGCAGTTACAATTACGCCTACTGCCGTACCATTGGAGAATCTGCGCAGCATTAATGCGGACCTGCTGAAATGGCCTGAGAACTTCAATGTTTATCCGAAGCTACAGCGCATTTTGCAACGCCGGAGCACTTCCCTGAACGAAGGGGAAAAAGTGGATTGGAGCCTTGCGGAGACACTCGCATTTGCAACCATTCTCGCTGATGGCAAACCAATTCGGATTAGTGGACAGGATGCCGAGCGCGCTACATTCGCTCATCGGAATCTGGTACTGCATGATTCGGAGAACGGAGCCAAGTTCTGTCCGTTGCATCACTTGCCACAGGCAAGAGCATCCTTTGCCATCTATAACAGTCCGTTGTCTGAAGAATCCGTTGTTGGATTCGAATATGGATATAACGTATATTCACCAGATACACTGGTCATCTGGGAAGCTCAATTCGGGGATTTTGCCAACTGTGCACAGGTTATTTTTGACCAGTTTGTATCCGCAGGTCGTGCCAAGTGGTCTCAAAAATCCAGTCTGGTGATGTTGCTTCCACATGCGAATGAAGGTCAGGGACCTGAGCATACAAGTGCTCGTCTGGAACGCTTCCTTCAGTTGTGTGCAGAAGACAACATGACGGTTGCCAACTTGTCGAGTGCTTCCCAGTACTTCCACTTGTTGCGTCGTCAAGCTTCGTTGACTGAAACGGAAGATGCCCGTCCACTTGTGATGATGTCACCGAAAAGTCTCATCCGGAATCCGCGTGTTGCATCACCGGCAGTGGAATTCAGTGAAGGCAAATTCGAACTTGTGCTTGAGCAAGCTGGGCTGGGTACGCAGCCGGATCGTGTGGAGCGCATTATTCTGTGCAGTGGCAAGATTGCCATTGACCTGGAAGATGCTTTTGAAAAAGATAAAGCAGATTGGTCATGGCTTCACATTATTCGAGTGGAACAGCTGTATCCGTTCCCGGCAGAAGAGATCAAACGTATCCTCGCACGTTTCAGTAATGTAAAAGAACTGGTATGGGTACAGGAAGAAAACAAAAATATGGGCGCCTGGACTTACATGGAGCCTCGTCTTCGCGAAGTTGCTCCGGAAGGCACAACCGTTAGATACGAAGGTCGCCCGGAACACGCAAGTCCTTCCAGCGGTTATCAGCTTGTGCATAGTATGGAACAGCAACAGATTATTACATCTGCGTTGAAACAAACGACGAAGAATAATATTCCACTGGGGAGGTAAGAGCTGTGAGTGAAATTAAAGTACCTGCAATGGGTGAGTCAATAACTGAGGGAACTGTATCCAGATGGATGGTTAAAGAAGGGGAAACCGTTAATCAGGGTGATGTGCTTCTTGAACTGGAAACGGATAAAGTAAATATCGAGATCAGCGCAGAAGAAAGTGGCGTGCTGGAGAAGATCATTCGTCAGGAAGGAGAGACGGTAGAGATCGGTGAAACGATCGGTACACTCTCAGCTGGCTCTGGAGGAGGAAGCGGTGCACCCGCTTCCGAACCGGCAGCGGCAGAAGAGAAAAAGGCCGCTACTCCTGCACCTGAAGCACCAACACCAACAGCACCTGTTGCGGCGGCACCGGAATCATCCGACAGCGCCAAAACGGCTTCGCCGTCCGCTCGCAAGCTTGCACGTGAACGTGGTATCGAGTTGGATCAGGTTCAGAGCAAAGATCCAATTGGACGGGTATACCAGGATGACGTGAAGAGCCATAACAATCAGGCACCTGCTCCGGCAGCTCCACCTGCCAATAAAGCTCCTGCGGCACCAAGTGCTCCGGCAGCTGGAAGTTCCACGTATACCAAACCAGTGGAGCGTCAGCGGATGTCTCGCCGTCGTGCGACCATTGCCAAACGTCTGGTAGAGGCTCAGCAGACTGCAGCTATGTTGACTACGTTTAATGAAGTGGATATGACTGCGATTATGGATGTACGTAAACGCCGTAAGGACAAGTTCAAAGAGAAACATGAGATTAACCTCGGGTTCATGTCCTTCTTCACCAAAGCAGTTGTGGGAGCTCTGAAAAAATTCCCTACAATTAACGCAGAGATTGATGGCGAAGATGTTGTACTCAAAAAGTATTATGATATCGGCATTGCCGTATCTGCGAAAGAAGGACTGGTTGTACCGGTTGTACGGGATGCCGATCGTCTGGGCTTTGCCGAGATTGAGAAGAGCATTGCGGACCTGGCATCCAAAGCTCGTTCCAACACACTGGCGTTATCTGATCTGCAAGGTGGAACGTTCACCATCACCAATGGTGGAACATTCGGATCCTTGTTGTCTACGCCTATTCTGAATACACCACAAGTAGGTATTCTGGGGATGCATAAGATCCAGCTTCGTCCAGTGGCGATTGATGCAGAGCGGATGGAAAACCGTCCGATGATGTACATCGCGTTGTCTTACGATCACCGGATTATCGACGGCAGTGAAGCTGTACGTTTCCTTGTGACCGTGAAAGAACTGCTTGAAGACCCGGAATCACTGTTGATTGAAGGTTAATCCATAACGTTCAAGGCTATTATTCATATCGCTTAACAAGAAACCCCTGAATTGGAGCGCAGCGTGAGCTGTACATCCGATTCAGGGGTTTCTTTAGCTATTGATAATATTGTATTGTTCCGGCTCTATTATATAGAGTCAGCTGTTTCAGTAAGGCTCACAGGCCTATCGTGTGTATTCGAGCTAGGGGTATTCCGCTCTAGCCAGTCTACAACATGCTGAGCCACTTCTGTTCGGTTGATCTCATGCAGCATTTCGTGGCGTCCACCCGGATACAGGCGATACTCAATATTCTCCAGTTGAAGCTTCTTGTACTGGGAGACCAGATTAAGAACACCTTTGCCATGAAGTCCAACGGGGTCCTTTTCACCTGAGAACAGATATACGGGTTTGTGTTTAGGTATGCGCTCCATATTGTGTGGAAGATGGACTTCGAGCAGCAATTTGAAGAAGTCGCGGAAAAAGCCTGCTGTACAGACTGCCCCGCACAGGGGATCATCAATGAATCGCTGAACCTCTTGTGCGTCCCGGGACAACCAATCAAACGGTGTCGTTGCAGGGCGGAAAGAGCGGTTAAATCCACCAAATACAATCGCGTTGAGCAGCATGCTGGGATGAGTATCCCCCTGAATGCCGCATTGCAAGAAGGCCAGCTTCTCTCCAAACCGTAGCAGACCGCGTCTACCATTCGTCCCGGATAGAATAAAGGCATGGTACTGCTCATGACCAGCGTACATGAGATGTTGTACCAAGAATGAACCCATGCTATGTCCCATTAGAAACAAGGGCACCCCAGGATTCTCCTTGGCGGCTACCTCGCCGAGATTAATCATATCACTTGCCATCCAGCGGAAGGCATCGACACCAGCATTGCCGAGTAGCTTGGCATTCTCCACAGTTTTGCCATGACCCCGATGGTCATTGGCATAGACCGCATAGCCATTTTCAGTAAGAACGCTGGCAAATTCCGCGTATCTGGCGGCCGTCTCGCCCATGCCATGTGCAATTTGCACTACACCCTTAACGTCGCATTCCGGATCGGGAAGCCAGCGGTACACATGAATACGGGTACCTTCACTAGCAACCAAGGCAAAGGTAGATTCCTGCATCTCGTGTAATTCCTCCTTCACAGGTTACATATGAGCTTGATTTATGGCAGATAAGAGCGAAGAACAGTAGTATTCCCGTTTAAAGTATAAGAACCCAGATTGGCTGGCAAGAGATAACACTGTCCAGCTTTCAATTCAATGCTGTCTGATTCAGCATGTGCCCACTCCAAAGTGCCTTCTCCTTCACAGACAACGAGAATCGTGAAGCTGTCAGGATTTGTGGAGAGTTCCCAACGTTCAGTTACAACCCCTTTTTCCACCACAAAATAAGGACATTCCGCAAGCTTGAGCCATTCACCAGGAGTAGCGTTATTGGTTTTCATTGTTGAAGCACCTGCACCCTCATAGGCGGTGACATTCAATGAGTCTTCAACATGCAACTCACGTGGTTTGCCATCCAGTCCAGGACGATTGTAATCGTAAATCCGGTAAGTTGTATCCGAGTTTTGCTGAATCTCAGCGACAACAACACCTGCACAGAGCGCATGTACGGTTCCGGCAGGGATAAAGAACGTATCACCAGCTTCTACAGGTACCTGACGAAGGGTATCCATCACCGTGCCATTTTCCAATGCCTCTTTCAATGTTGCCCGATCCACGCCTTCATTCAGGCCGTAGATGATGTGCGCGCCCGGTTTTGCGTCGAGTACATACCACATTTCTGTTTTACCAAGCTCGCCAGGAGGAAGTGCCTCATACTCGTCTGTGGGATGAACCTGAACGGACAGGTCATCGTTGCAGTCAAGCAGCTTAATCAGAAGGGGGAAACGACCGCCTTTTTCGGAAACGCCTTTGGTTCCAAGCCATTCGGTGCCCAGTTGTTCACGAACTTCATCCAGACCCTTGCCAGCTAGTGCTCCATTTAATACCTTGGTTGTACCGTTTGGATGATCGGCTATCATCCAGCCTTCTCCGATATGTCCTTCAGGGGGCGTAAGGCCGAATTGCTCCAGCGCACGACCGCCCCACACACGTTCTTTGAATTCAGGTTGGAATTGTAATGGGTATGGCGTAGACATCAGTAATCTCTCCTCTAGTATATGAAATGGTGGATCGCTTTAATCAGTCATGGGCATGTAATCGCCATGAACAAACAAGTGAATACGTTTGCATATGTAGATTTAGAACACAGATCGCAGGAAGGAGAAGCCGTTAACAGCTCACCTTGCGATTGTGTCTAGTTTATTGTATTTGGTGAACAAAGGAAATTATTTTTTCTCAATGCCGATCAGAAAAGGAGAAGTTTCTCGCTGTAATTGGCGATACAGTACAACCTGTGCCTGTTCTACCGGCAGGGAAGAGGACCACTCCAACACGGCTGATGCTTCCTGTGCGCCTCCGTCATGACCGGGGTAGAGCACAACTGTAATAATGCCGCGAGTACGTAATAAAGCGAGTGCGGCCTCGAGTGCAGCAATTGTACTGTCAGTCTTGGTTATGATGGAGGAATCTGCATTTTCCGAAGGCAGATATCCCAGATTAAACATGACTGCACCAACCGCACCAAGCCATGACTCCGGCACGGCTTCTGACATTCGATCATGACTTAGTTGAAGCATGGAGATGGAGCCAAGCTTGGCTTCGTCGTTTTGTTTTCGAATCCGGGCCTGTGCAAGCGTAAGGGCTTCATTTTGAATATCGAATCCAATGACTTGACCACGTTTGCCTACTTGTTGTGCCAAAAATAGTGTGTCTGCCCCAGTACCAACCGTTGCATCTATGGCCAGATCACCTGGCTGCAGACGGGAAGCAATCCACTGATGAGCACAGCTGAGAACCGAAAGAAAGCCCATCTATGCTCGCCTCCAATACTTACCCTGCCATGAATCCCGCTCTCGCAGCTCACGATCAATGGAGTTCAATACTTCCCATTTGTTCATGGACCACATTGGTCCAATCAGCAGATCACGCGGTGCGTCGCCTGTAAGGCGGTGTACGATCATTTCTGGCGGGAGCATCTCCAATGTATCTACGATCAGCTTGATATACTCGTCTTGATCGAGAAAACGTAAAAGACCGGCTTCGTATTGCTTTACCATTGGTGTTTTACGCATCAGATGTAACAGGTGAATCTTGATGCCCTGTACATCCATATTGGCTACTGCCCGTCCTGTGTCCAGCATCATCTCATGCGTTTCTTGAGGCAGACCGTATATGATATGTGTGCACACACGTATATTTCGTTTGCGCAGTTTCTCAACCGCTTCTTCGTAACACTTCGTGTCGTGCGCCCGATTAATCAATGTTGATGTGGAATCGTGGATCGTTTGAAGCCCCATCTCAACCCACAAGTATGTGCGCTCGTTCAGTTCAGCCAAATAATCAACAACGTCATCTGGCAAACAATCCGGGCGCGTGGCGATGGACAGACCAACAACACCTGGTTGCTCTAAAATTTCTTCAAAATACTCGCGCAGCTCCTCAACCGGAGCATATGTGTTCGTATAGGCTTGGAAGTAACCAATATAATGGGCTGTAGGCCACTTGAGGTGCTGTTTATCTCGAATTGTATTGAATTGGGTGACCAGATCTTCACGTCTGCTGCCAGCAAAATCGCCTGATCCGCGCGCACTGCAGAAGGTACAACCACCTTTGGCAATGGAACCGTCACGGTTGGGACAGGTGAATCCAGCATCCAGCATCACTTTGAAAACTTTATTGTTGAATTGATCTCGCATCTCATAATTCCAGGTATGGAATCGTTTATCTCCCCACAGGAGAGGGGACTGTAATGCAGGTGCATTCATCTTCAAGGTACTCCTTTGGCTGTCTAATTACAGTAATCATACGTGAACAAAAGAAGAAGCGCTATGCGATTTCCGTCATAGACGATGGGTAGCGATTATAGGTGTCTTCATGAACTTTTATCATTGTATCAAAAAACTAAAAAAAAAGGGAACCAAAACGCAAAATAGGCCGTAAAATCAAGGTTTTCTCCTTGCTATAGTTTACACCTTATGTTATATTTAAATCAGCGTCAGACACCATCTAATGGGTACTATTCATCATAGCATTTGAATCAATGTTGACGTCATGGACCATACTATACCGTGAGGTGATATGAATGAATTCCCAAGTAAAAAACAATGAATTGAATCATGTATCTGTTGAATTGACGGCAGAGGAAGCACTGGCTTTAACGGGTGTTCGTTTTAATGGAAATCCGAAAGTGAAAGCGGCTGCAAGACAAAAAGTTCGCGATGCTTTCGAAAAGACATTTGATTTTTCACACCAAGATAAGGTAGACTATGAACTACTAAAGTAGTTGGACCCCAATTCCAAATAAATCGAAGAGGGAATCTTTGAGATTTGCCCAAAGTGGCAGATCCGAAGATTCCCTTTTCATTGCTCTTTACAATTTGCCAGTTCTTCGGCAAAATAGGTCTGAGACAAGTATGGGACAAACGGAGGAATAAAATGCGTTTACGTGGCAGAAAAGGGATAAGAGAAAATCTGGAGCAACAAGTTGATCTTGTTGTACTGGACCCCAAGCAACATAAAGGAAAATGGTCTGAACTGTTTGGCAATAACCATCCGATCTTCGTGGAATTTGGTATGGGTAAAGGTCAATTTATCAGCCAAATGAGTTATAAATATCCGGAATTTAATTTCATCGGTATTGATATGTATGATGAACTGGTTCGTCGTGCCAGTGAGAAAGCTCGGAATGCGTGGAGCCAGGCAGATGTGGAGACACCACCGAACCTGAAGCTTGCGCTGGCAAACATTGAACAGATCGAGGAAGTTTTTGAACCGGAAGAACTGGAACGCATTTATTTGAACTTCAGCGATCCGTGGCCAAAAGCAAAGCATGCACGTCGCCGGTTGACGCACCCGCGCTTCCTGAAGAAATACACGGAATTGCTTAATGCAAAAGGACAGATTCATTTCAAAACCGATTCGGAGACGCTGTTTGATTTCTCACTCAACGCCATTGCCGACTTTGGTCTGCAAATGACGAATCTGTCTTTGAACCTGCATCGCGATGGACTTAACGAAGAACATGTGATGACCGAGTATGAGCAGAAATTCATGGGCAAAGGCATGAACATTCACCGGGTTGAAGTGATTGTGGGTGAAGAGGCACTGCGTGAGTATCAGCAGACACGTCTGGACAAGTATAAAGTTCGCGAAGCGACAGATGAGTCTGGTGAAGGTCAGGAACAGGAATAAAATCGAAATCTAACTTAAACTCATTAAAGAAGAGCGACACATGAGGGGAATGGTTCATTCTCATAGGTCGCTCTTTTTGGCGTTGTGAAGTGCTCCTAAAAATCACGTCTGGGATGATTTCAAAAGTTCTCTGAATGAAACTCTTTGCGGCGATAATCGTTCGGTGTAACACCGTTGAACTTTTTGAACATGCGATAGAAATAGGAACTGTTGGTGAATCCGGTCCTCTCGGCAATATCGGCAACGGAGTTCTCTGTCTCTACCAGCAGATGTTGAGCCTTGGCTATGCGGGTTTCATTAATCACGTCCGTTAACCCTTTCAGGGTGAGCTGTTTGTAGAGCCTGCTTACATAGATGGGCGACATGCTAAGCTCATCTGCAATAGAAGTTAGACATAGGTTAGGGTCCGCATAGTCCCGCTCAATAATGCCGTTGATTTTGCGAATCAACTCTTCGTGCTTCAGTGTACGTTTCTCTTCAACTTTGGAACCAAGCTCATCAAACATACGATAGAAGTGTTCATGCACTTCACTGATGTCTTCCGCTTCTTTCACAGGCAGCATGAGTCCATCTGATACTGAATCAAGCGTGAGTTGATTATTTTTCTTAAGGGTATTTCGTACATGATTGAGTGTCATCGTCAGATGGGATAAGGCCAGCTGGAAGACGGTGAAGGGATAAGCGGCTGTTTCACCGACGATATCTGCATAGACTTGCTTGGCTTCTTGCGTCTTGCCTGTCATTAGATGATCGACAAGCTGTCTTTCCTTACCTGCCGGGAATGCGTACTCCTTGGCGTGATAAGCCATAATGTCAGAAGTATAGATCAGACAGCCGGGTCCCATGAACAAACGATGCAGTGAAGCTTCGGCTGATCTGGTGTAGGAAGCAATACTGTCTTCCAATGAATCTTCCTCCGTGCCGATCGTACAGGAGATGGAGCATTTCAGATGGGTCATCACAGCAGCCTGCATCATGCGCAGCAGCTCTTCTATCCGGTTGTTAGCAGGTTGCTCAAGTTCCTGGTATTCCGCTTTCTCGTTGAAAATGAGTGTGATCAGATCACCGCCCATATCCACAGCTTCCGCATTATAGTGGAGATCGGCTGTCTCGGTGCAAATGTTCATCATGGCGTATTTGACAAGCTGGGTCTCATCACGATACGTTTCGCAGAATTCCGTAAAATGATCAATACGCAGCAATACGAGTCTGGAAGCACGCTGAACATCAATGGAGGAACCGTAGAACTTCATCCGTTCTTCCAACATACCTCCAGTTACTGTTTCACGACCCTGCAAGGCCCCACGCAGAAAATCCTGCCGTAACAGATGAAGACTGCCACGTCGCTCTGCTTCCATCACACGTAAACGAACAAGCACCTTATCAATAGGGTGATATAGTTTTCGGGATACAAGGTAAGAGAGCAACAACCCTGCGATGAGAAGTCCAACACAAAACAGAACGGTATGTGTACGCATACTCCGTATATCTGAGGTAATCAGATCATACGGTGTTATTCTCACATAACGCCAGCCCAGATCATCGGGAGCGGTATAGGTGATGAGTGATTTTTCTCCGTCGACCTTCTCGGTAAAAAAAGCGGAATGCTCCGCATCCTGCATAATTGGCTTCATAAAAGCTTCACTGGAGAGATTTTTCATCAATGAACGATCACCAAAGTCGGATAATAGATCCCCATTCTCATTCACGATAAAGGTCTTGCCTGGTTGATCCACAGCATTCATGTTCGGACTGAGCCAATCATCCTTGATATTAACGATGACAGCATAGTTTAATTTCGCGTTGTCATTGATCGTGTCGTAACAGAGATAAGTGTAGCTGTTGACCTCTGTTTCTTCAGTAGAGCCGACCTGATATGTACGCGGGATGGGAACAAAAGGTTTATAGTCATGGAAGCGTTGGAGGATGCTTGTAATCCCCTGATCGTCGATCTCCGAGACGGACTGCTGCCCATTACGCACGTTGGAACTGATAAAAAATTCATTGCTTTTAGAGTTATATACATAGATAGATTCGATAAAGGGAAGGGACATGCGGTAGTTGTCGAGCTGCTCCATCGCCGATGTAATCTCATAGATATTCGGTTTGGAATAAAGCAGTAATGATGAGATGGTGTAGTCCTGATAAATCTGATATGACAATGATTTCGCAGTCTCGGTCATTTTGGCTACTTCACGGCTGGTTTGTGTAAGGCTGTTCATATCAGTACGATACACTTGGCGAAGAGCAATCCGATTATAGTTGACATACAAAATAGAAGAAGCCACAAGCAAGGTGGCGACGGTACTGATAATAATGCCGATCAGAATCCGTGTGAAGACCTGCTGACTGTCCTCTGAACGTTTACGCATTCTTTTTCCCCCTTGGACCTCCTGTTATGGGTGGAGAACGTAGAACTTCATATACATACGCCAGACTTCATACCTGGATGAGCAGAAGAACAAGAGTATCTTGAATTATATATTATGTATGCGTTTACATCAACGCTGGACAGGGTGTTTTGCCTACTTTCTCTACATAAAGTTCAACTTTCGCAGGATTGTTCACCAGTTGCAGCCTATGCACGATATCAACATTTGTGAACGGATGCGTGTGGATGTCTGTTCATTTCATGGTTCGTTCGTTTTGTTCATAGTTTATTTCGCAGAATCGTTCATTTTCTGAGGGGAAGCTTCAGTATCCGTGAGCGAAGGGAGCATCTACAATAAAAAGAGAGCTCCACCACGCAGCACCGCAAGAAATTCGGGAGGGATCGAGCCATGCTCAAAGAATTGAACAAAAACAAAATTATGTTTCTGATGCTGTTGCCCACGCTGATCTTTTTTCTGATTAACTCGTATTTTCCGATGGTCGGTATCTATTATGCGTTCACCCGGTATGATTTTGAAGGCGGACTATTTGGCAGTCCATTTGTCGGTCTGGAGAATTTTAAGTTCCTATGGCAATCCGGAATGCTGCTGAAGCTCACAACCAACACTGTGGGTTACAATCTCGCCTTCATTATATTAGGAAACGGACTGGCGATCTTCTGTGCGATCATGCTTAGCGAAATCCGGGGCAGGTTATTCAAAAAAATTACGCAATCCGTCATGTTCTTGCCGTACTTCATCTCATTTGTACTATTAAGTGTAATCGCTTACAACATGTTCAACTATGAGTCGGGTTTTGTGAACACGGTGCTCAAACGTTTCGAGGCTGGACCGGTGGATATTTATAATACACCTTGGATATGGGTATTTTTGATCATCATCTTTTATCTGTGGAAGAATCTCGGATACAGCATGGTCATCTATCTAGCCGCCATAACGGGGATCAGTGACGAGTATTATGAAGCAGCCCGAATCGACGGGGCCAACATTTTTCAGCGGATCTGGTACATTACGGTACCAATGCTGAAGCCAACCTTTGTCATCCTGCTGTTATTCTCGCTTGGCAGCATTATGAAGGGGCAGTTTGACCTGTTCTATCAACTGATTGGTAACAATGGGGTGCTGTACAACGCTACAGATATTATTGATACGTATGTGTATCGTTCACTGAAAGTAACGTTTGATATCGGGATGGCAACGGCTGCTGGTCTGTATCAGTCCTTGTTCGGGTTCATTTTGATCATGACCGTCAATTATATAATCCGCAAAGTAAATGAGGACTACGCCTTGTTCTAGAACGCCCCCAGGGCAGAAGGGAGAACGATCATGAACACGCCAATGAATACTCGCACGCGTACGAATACACGTCTCAGAGATTCGGAGTTTACTTTCATGTTTCAACTGATTTCCTATAGCTTCATCATCATCTTATCCATCATGTGCCTGTTACCTTTTCTGCTGATTCTATCCGGTTCGTTTAGCAGCAACGAATCCATTGTAAGGGATGGCTATCACCTCTTTCCAACGGACTTTTCCCTGGAAGGTTACAAAATGGTGTTCAAATTCCCGACTCAGGTACTCAAGGCTTATGGGGTAACCGTTTTTACAACGGTGGTGGGGACCACGCTAGGGCTGTTTCTCATCACGATGGCCGGCTTTGTGCTCCAGCGTAAGGACTTTAAATATCGGAACACGTTCTCATTTTTTATCTACTTCACAACGTTGTTTGGTGGGGGACTTGTGCCTTGGTACATTATGCTGGCGAACTACTTCAACCTCACAGATACGTATACCGTACTGATTTTCCCGGGGTTGATGACACCGTTCCTCATTATCTTGATGAAAAACTTCATTCGTTCGGCTGTGCCGGATGAGTTGATCGAGTCAGCCAAGATTGACGGAGCTAACGACTTCCGCATCTATTTCAGCATTGTGTTGAAACTGGCGATGCCTGGGATTGCTACTGTAGGTCTGTTTCTGGCATTGGGGTACTGGAATGACTGGTTTACCTCATCGCTCTTCATTAACAATCCTGATATGTACCAACTGCAATTTTATCTCTATAACACGATGAACACGATTACTTTTATTGACCAGATGGCGATTGGCACAGGAATCACGCTTAGTCAGGATGTGCCTACGGAATCAACCAAGATGGCGATGGCGATCGTTGTGACGGGACCGATTTTGTTCCTGTATCCGTTTGTACAACGTTATTTTGTCAAAGGACTTACCATTGGTGCAGTGAAAGGTTAGAACGTGAACACGCTCTGGATATCAGGCTGCTAGCATCATCTTCAGTCTGAAACATGGCGAGTCTGCGCTAACATATAAAGGTTCACCACAAAAAGGGAGGATGCGTATGCGTAAAAAAACAATTCGGCACCTGTCTCTGGTACTTGCCCTGATGTTGTTCGCCGGGGTGCTTGCCGCATGCAACAATGGTTCGGGGGGATCGGCGCAAGGAAGCGAGCAAGGGGGAACATCCGAGAATAAAGGTGATAAAGTAACACTGCAATTTTACATGCTTGGGGATGCTCCGAAAGATCTGCCTGTCATTGAATCCGAGATTAATAAGCTGGCTGAGGCTGATCTGAACGTCAATGTGAAATTCAACTACACCTCCTGGACCGACTGGGATCAAAAATATAAACTGCTGCTGTCTTCCGGACAGCCGATCGATCTGATCTTCACAGCGGATTGGACATTCTACCAGTCCTATGCCAAGAAGGGAGCGTTTCTGGCACTGGATGAAATGCTGCCTAAAGCAGCACCAGCGCTTAAAGCTCATGTCCCTGATGACATGTGGGATGCTGTCAAAATCAATGACAAAATCTATACGGTTCCATCTACTTGGATTGAGTATGTAACCGAGGGGATTGCGTACCGCGAGGATTTGCGCGAGAAGTACAATCTTCCGAAGCCAGAATCGCTCGAGACACTCGAAGCGTATCTGGAAGGCATTAAGGCCAACGAACCCAATATGATTCCGATCGCGGATAGCAATGCCAACCATACGCACGGTATCCGTCAACTGACATCCAAGCTGGTGAATACAGCGGGTCAACTTCCATATGGATTGGATATTATGTATGACACACCTTCGACCGTGACGTCCTATTGGGGATCGGCACAACATCTGGAAGACCTGAAAACATACAAACGCTGGATGGACAAAGGATTCTTCCCGAAAAACGTACTGAATGTAAAAGATACTTCCAACTCATTGCTGCAAAATGGAAAAGCGGCTGTTGTTCTGTCCGGGGAGAACCCTAACAAATTTAATGCAGATGTTATCAAGGTGCAGTCTACGCATCCAGATTGGAAACTGGCTTATTTCCCTTATCCGAATGCAAAAGGGTTTGCACAACCTGTTCACCCGATCCACAATGGGTTTGCGATTCCACGCAGTAGTAAGAACCCGGAAAAAGCATTGGCATTTTACGAAAAGCTTGTGACAGACAAACGCTATAATTGGTTGACTGAATACGGCGTGGAGGGCAAAAACTTCGAGGTAGATAATGGATACTACAAAATGGTGGGGGATGCACAAACGAACGGCTTCCCGCGTGAGGGCATGAATGGCTGGGCTTGGCGTAATCCGGAATTTATGCTCTATGATAAAACCTTTGATGATGTCCTGACTATGTTTGAGGATCTGGACAAAATCAAAAAGCCAGATATTTTTACCGGATTTGCGGAAGACTGGACTCCATATCAAGCCGAGAAAGCTGCATTGGAGCAAGTTGAGAAACAATATTTGTATCCGCTTAATGTGGGTTTGGTGGCAGACGTAGAGGCTGGGTTGAACACATTTATGGAGAAGGCAAAACAAGCGGGATTAGAAAAAATTCAGTCAGAATACACCAAACAGTGGCAGGAGTACTTGAAATCAGCAGGCATTCAGTAAATTTGTACTTTCCTTCATACAGAAAAGGTGCCTTCAAAGTCGAAGGCACCTTTTCAATGTGGTTGCAGGTTTGTTTGAAGCCGCCGCTTAAAGGCGTAATTGGACGAGATATGAGGGAAGCAGCAAATGTTCGGATAAATTCATATATGGGCCTCTTCTGCGGATGAAGGACGAACGTCCTCCAACAGATCGAGAATACTTTGAGCGCTCTCCATTGGATGAACCTTGGCAATTTCCGCCAGATGACGTTTGCGTTTACGTACGACATCCGGATAGTGGTGCAGCAGTTTGTTCATCCATTTAATAACTACGTCAGACGAAGATATGGGTTCTCCCAACCCTCTAGCGGTAAAATAATGGACGTTTTCTTCTTCCTGACCAGGTATAGGATTGTGAAACAACATCGGAATTCCTTTGGCTAAGCCTTCGCTGCATGTCATTCCTCCAGGTTTGGTGATCAGCAGGTCGGAGACTTCCATCAATTTGTCCACTTCGTTGGTGTACCCGATAATATGAATGTTCTCTTTGCGATACATCGGGTTCTGTTCCATGCTGATCCGTGCTTTATCATTGCGACCCAGACAAAAAATAATCTGAATATCTTTATGCCACCGTGTCAGCAACGGATGGACCAGCTCGTCGCTGAGCATGCCCCAACCACCGCCCATTACCAGTACAGTGGGCATATTTTTGAGGTTGAATCTGCTTCGGATCTCTTCTCGTCCGGGATGTTCCCAGAAGTTCGGATGCACCGGAATGCCGGTGACTCGAATTTTGTCTATAGGTACGCCACGAAGCAATAGTTTGGACTTAACCTCATCTGAAGAAACCAGATAAAGGTCTACTTCACGGTTAATCCATGTTCCATGTGCATCATAGTCGGTGATGACTGTGCAAAGAGGAATCTGTGCACCCAGACGTTTCAGTCTGGCTATGACAGCACTGGGGATCGGATGGGTACAGACAATTGCATCGGGACGTAACTGGCGCACAACGCTGCGTGTATGGGTATAGAACAGCTTGTGCAATGCGAGTGTTGTCAGCCGATTCAATGATTTTTTATATTGGTGTCTGTATACGTATCCGACAAGTTTGGGTTGGTTGGTAACCGTTTTTTTGTATGCTGTTATAATAAGAGGTGCAACCTTGGGATTTAAGAAACTTCCCAGTTCCAGCACTTTCGTCTGCACATCTGACGAGAGCTTTCGCAGATTGCTGGACAGTGCATAGGCGGCTTGAGTATGACCCGTACCAAAGCCTTCAGATAATAGTAATACTCTTTTTTTCTCCACGCTTACTTCACCTGTTCCTGCTAGGTTTTTCTGAGTCTAACATATCGGCTTTAAGACCAGAATGCAACTGTTGCAAGTGCGACTAAAGTACCTATTGTGGCACCTGCCAGAACATCGGAAGGGTAGTGTAATCCCAGATAAATGCGAGAGAATCCGACAATAAGAGCCACAGGCAACAATATTAGCAATAAGATCGGATCAGTGGTCATAAATGGAACAGTGACCGAAAAAATGGCAGTTGTGTGTCCTGATGGAAACGAATGGTCCGTCAGGGGATTCCGAAATGTAATTGTATCCGGCAAGGCCAGATAAGGTCTAATGCGGGGATACAATTTTTTTGCGATGGCTACAGGAATGTGGCTGACCGCAAGAGCGATGCAAGCTTGGAGTCCTGTTGTGCTCCATGGAGCCGGAGCAAGCAGCCAGATTAACAAAGATACTGCAATAGAAGAAGTTGCTCCACCCAGATGGGTGAAATAATACAGCCAAAAATTCATAAAACGGTTATGAAGTCGGCCGTTGATCCACATAAAAACATTTCGATCATAATCTTGAAACTTTAAGAATAAACGGCTCATATTGGCCTCCTGCCAGTCAGGCCGCCTGTAATGGCGGCATTATTTCCGGTCATTTTCTGCATCCGGTTTCGTCCTGATTAATATATAACCGTTTTTCATGAACTTGAGGTTATTTCAGGTATATGTTTATCATATTTTTAAATGTTGTCCTTTTCAAGAAGAACCCATGTAAAGAACGTAAAATTCATGTTAAAGAGTGGATATATACCCATCTTAACTTTTTGACTTGGGTTAGCCAAAAAAGATACAATGATTCAACATGGCTGAAATGAGGTAAAAAAAATGTGAGTTTTGGTTTAAACTTTTTGAGGTCTGTTTGCGTTATTTGTTATAGAGCCTCTGACGAAGAATAACATGCTGATGAAAAAAGCAGGGACTTTAGAAATAAAAATCAAGTAAACGGCTGAAAATAAGATATAACAGGCATGAATGCGAGGTTGTGGTATCACGAAGTGTCTATTCAGCGTTTAAAGATCACATTTCTCGTTCAGAAAGTGGAATTGGGGTTTTGACAAATGACTGAAAAGAATACAGAATCGATAAAGCAGCCAACTGATAGCAACCAAGCTTTGAAACATTGCCTGATAAATTCACGTATTACACAAAAGAACAGGGTCATATTCTGCACATTACAAAAAAAATAAATTGCAGAATCAGGAAGAGAAATGCTTAAGTAAACTGGGTTTGAAAAAAAGGGGGTAACAGAGAACGATGTTGGACGCTATATTCGTCACGATGCAGGTCATTCTGGCACTGCTAGCCGTGTACCAATTCACGTTTTCGCTGTTCGGTCTGATTAAGAAAAAGAAAAAGAAACATTATCCAGCCACAAAATCATTCGCTGTACTCGTCGCAGCACACAATGAGGAACAAGTCATTGGTGCCTTGATGGAGAACTTGAAACAACTTGATTATCCGGAAGATCTGTACGATGTGTTTGTCATCTGTGACAACTGTACGGATGGAACGGCTCAGATTGTTAGAGAACATGGTTTGAATGCCTGCGTACGTACTAACGCTGATCTAAGAGGTAAAGGGTATGCCATTGAATGGATGCTTAAGTACCTGTGGAAATTGCCACGTCAGTATGACGCAGTTGTTATGTTTGACGCCGATAACCTGGTTGACCGTAACTTCTTGCTTGAGATGAATGATGACTTGAACAATGGTTCACGTGTTATCCAAGGATATATTGATACGAAAAATCCGGAGGATTCCTGGATTACTGCAGCTTACGGCGTATCTTACTGGTACATTAACCGTCTGTGGCAGCTGTCTCGTCATAACTTGAATATGGCGAATTTCCTCGGAGGAACCGGAATGTGCTTCGAAACCAACCTGTTGAAGGAAATTGGCTGGGGCGCAACAAGTCTGGTTGAGGATCTGGAGTTTACGATGCGTAGTGTTCAACGTAACGTGTATCCTGTTTTCAACTATGACGCCAAAGTATTTGATGAGAAGCCATTAACATTCAAAGCTTCAGCGAGACAACGTCTGCGCTGGATGCAAGGTCACTTTACAGTTGCACGTAGATATTTCTTCCCGCTGCTCTGGCAGTCCATTAAGGAAAGAAGCCTGGTGAAATTTGACCTTGCCATCTATGGAGCCAATGTCTATGTTGTGTTGCTTACGTTCCTGATGACGGCTGTGATGTGGGTAGACATGGCCATATTCAATGGTCCGCACATTGCGAATATTTATGGGTACTTCCCGTTATGGGTTGGATTCGTCGCTATTGGTCTGAATATTCTGACGTTCCTGTTATCCATGGCGCTGGAGAAGGTTACCTTTGCCAAAGTTTATCTATATCTGATTTTGTTCCCAATTTATCTGCTGTCTTGGTACCCGATTACGTTCTACGCTTTCTTCACGCAGAACAACAAACAGTGGAGCCACACCCAACACACACGTGTTGTGCGGCTCGATGAGGTGCAGAGCAAACAAGGATAAGGAACATGCATACGAGACTTTGTCGACATTGGATATAACAAATGTATAATTCAGAAAAAAAAGTTGTGAAGATGTTGACAATGTATTTCGTGGATGTTATAGTATTCAAGTGCTTTAAAACGGATTCAAAATGAATAGCAATGGAATCACAAGTAGAAGTCCGACTTCTCACCTGATCAACACTATGTTGGCTGGTCAACGATCCCAATAATTTATGAAGTGTATACTCATGAAGAATTGTGTTGATTACAGGGATGTCGGTAGCTTGACCGGCATCCCTTTTATTTTTGTGTAACTGGATATTCAAAATGACCTGGAGGTGGACGGTTATTAGTAAAGATCACATGATTAATGATGAGATTCGGGCGAAGGAAGTACGCCTTGTCGGAGCTGAAGGAGAACAAATTGGGATCACGCCCATTCGCGAAGCACTGCAAATGGCGATTGACCTGAATTTGGATCTGGTCAATGTGGCACCACAGGCTAAACCGCCGGTGTGTCGTATTATGGACTATGGCAAATTCCGCTATGAGCAACAAAAGAAAGAAAAAGAAGCCCGTAAGAACCAGAAAATTGTTGACATTAAAGAAGTATGGTTCCGTTCCAATATTGAGGAGCACGATTATCAAACGAAGCTTCGTAATGTAGTTAAGTTTTTGAACGAAGGCGACAAAGTGAAATGTTCTGTTCGTTACCGCGGACGTGAAATTGCACATGCCGCGATTGGTCAACGGATTTTGGAGCGCGTTAAGGTAGAAGTTGCAGAACTTTGTACTATTGAACGTCAACCGAAATTGGAAGGCCGCAGTATGATCATGATCTTGGCTCCTAAAGCCTGATAACATTGGAGGAGGAAACACAAAATGCCTAAAATGAAAACACACAGCAGTTTGAAAGGACGCTTCAAAATTACCGGTTCCGGTAAAGTCCTTCGTTACAAAGCTCACAAAAACCACTTGCTTTCCCACAAATCTAAACGTGCTAAGCGCGTTCTGAACGGTAACCCAGTTATGGCTGCCGGGGATGTTAGACGTTTGAAACAAGGTTTGGCTAACTTGAAAGGCTAATTCTAATTAGTACATTCCGTATGGGGGATCGGCTACGGCCGTACACATACCACGGATACATTTATATTTATTTGGGAGGTTCTTTAATATGGCAAGAGTAAAAGGCGGTTTTGTAGTACGTCGTCGTCATAAAAAGGTTTTGAAACTGGCAAGAGGTTATTTCGGTTCCAAACACCGTATCTTTAAAACAGCTAACGAGCAAGTAATGAAATCCCTGGTATACGCATACCGTGACCGTCGCAACACGAAACGTAACTTCCGCAGACTGTGGATCGTTCGTATCAATGCAGCAGCACGTATGAATGGTTTGTCTTACAACAAACTGATCCATGGTTTGAAACTTGCTGGTGTAGACATGAACCGCAAAATGTTGGCTGATCTGGCCGTTAACGACATCAATGCGTTCAACTCTTTGGCTACTGTAGCTAAAGGCAAAATCAACGCTTAAAATTGTATGATACAAGCCGCCGTACCTATATGGCGGCTTTTTTTACGGCTTGGAAGCAATCCGAAGGTGAATCTCTGAATGAGTAGAGCGAATAGGCTATGGTCTGGCAGGGAACAATGAAAACCAGATAACCGGTGAATAACAGTCCGTGGAAATACATAAAATACGAACGGTGAAATAATACAAACGAAAACAGGTAAATTCCATTCCTCACTAAAGTTCACGATATGTTTTTGTTATATAACATCACATCGTTGTAACGTTAGTGTGTTAAAACGCTAAATTATTAAGCGTTTTCAATAAAAAAAGAACAAAAATATGTGATATTTGGTGATGAAACATCTGGATTTTAACACTGGTTGATTGTATAATCACCTCTAGTAGGCTAGTCCTAAATTTTTCTCTCCATGTCATAATGTTCGGTTTTTCGACAGATGATAGAATGCTTCAAGGGTGAGAATGCGCTTTTAATGTCGAAGAAACCATACATTCTGCATAAAAGTCATTCCTGCTATCTGTTAACCGTTCAATTGTAGGCTGGATTGGAATGAAGGATATATCATTAAGGGGGAAAAAGAGAAAATGAAAAAGATGCTCAGCTTGTCTTTGGTAATGTTGCTGGCGGTATCGGTTATGCTCGCAGGTTGTGGTAGCAAACCGAAAGAAGAAACAAATGCCGGAGGAGATACAGGTGGCACATCCACTGAAGCGAAATCCGATCTCAAAATCGGTATGGTTACTGACGTAGGTGGAGTTAATGACAAATCCTTTAACCAATCCGCTTGGGAAGCACTGCAAGCGACTGAAACAGAAACAGGTGTAGCCGTTAAATACCTGCAAAGTAAATCCGATGAAGAGTACATTCCGAACTTGAACGAATTCGTTAAGGGTGGATATGATCTGACTTGGGGTATCGGTTTCCAATTAGCTGATGCAATCAAAACGGTTGCTGACCAAAACCCGGATGCCAAACTCGCGATCATTGACAGCGTAGTGGATTCTCCTAATGTTAAGTCCGTAACTTTTGCTGAAGAAGAAGGATCCTTCTTGGTTGGTGTTGTTGCTGGTCTGACAACAAAAACGAACAAAATTGGTTTTGTAGGCGGTATGGAAAGCCCACTGATCAAAAAGTTTGAAGTAGGATTCAGAGAAGGTGTAAAAGCAGTTAACCCTGATGCTCAATTCATTTCTAACTACACAGGTGCATTTGATAAACCAGATTTGGGTAAAGCAGCAGCAGCAACACTTTACAATGAAGGCGTAGACATTATCTTCCACGCTTCTGGCGCAACTGGCAACGGTGTGTTTAACGAAGCAAGCGCACGTAAAAAACAAGGTCAAGATGTTTGGGTTATCGGTGTCGACAAAGACCAATCTCTTGAGTTTGGTGATGAGATTACTTTGACTTCCATGATCAAAAAAGTAGACGAAGCGGTTAAACGCGTAAACCAAGAAGTTGTTGATGGTACATTTGCTGGCGGTTCTGAGAACCTGACACTGAAAGAAAACGGTGTAGGTATTGCTGATACTTCTACTGCTAACGTATCTGCTGATATCCTTGCTAAAGTAGATGAGTACAAAGAAAAAATCATCAGCGGCGAAATCAAAGTTCCTACAGAGTAATTTTGGTCTTAGTCAAAGATGAATAATCATTGAGGCCGGTCTAGACCGGCCTTATGATTGCAAAAACAGGAACATTTGATCAAGTCATCATAACAATTGTACAAGGTCACTGTGTATCAACGCTCCGGGTAGGAGCTTTTCTTTCGTTTGCGGAACCACACTATATCAGTTATAAGGGTGATTACATGGGTGCAGCAACCCCCGTCGTTGAGTTAAAACAAATTACGAAGCGTTTCCCAGGCATTGTTGCCAACGACGCTATCAGCCTTCAGCTTCGTAAAGGCGAGATCCATGCGCTACTGGGCGAAAACGGCGCTGGTAAGTCAACGTTGATGAATATTGTATTTGGTCTCTATCAGCCAGATGAAGGTTCCATTGAAGTGAATGGCAAGCCTGTCATCATCGACAGCCCTAACCGAGCGATCGATCTTGGCATCGGCATGGTGCATCAGCACTTTAAGCTTGTACAGCCGTTCACGGTAACAGAGAACATTATTTTGGGATCTGAACCAACGAAGGGTCTCAATATTAATTATAAAAAAGCAGCCGCTGAAGTTCAGCGTCTATCCGAACAGTATGGACTGAAAGTAAATCCTCATGCCAAGATTCATGATATCTCTGTCGGAATGCAGCAGCGTGTGGAGATTGTTAAAACATTGTATCGTGGTGCGGACATTCTTATTTTTGACGAGCCTACAGCCGTATTGACTCCTCAAGAAATCAAAGAACTGATGATCATCATGAAGAAGCTCGTCGCAGAAGGCAAGTCAATCATCTTGATTACGCACAAATTGAAAGAGATTATGGAAATCTCCGACACCGTAACGATTATCCGTCGGGGGAAAGTCATTGATTCCGTCAAAACTTCGGAAACGAACCCGAATGAGCTGGCAGAGAAAATGGTGGGGCGGAATGTCACATTCAAAGTGGACAAAAAACCGGCTACACCTGGAGCCAATGTGCTCGAAGTTAGCAAACTAACTTCCAAGAACAAAGAGGGTATTGCAGTTCTGAACCAACTTAACCTGAACGTACGTGCTGGAGAGATTGTTGGTATCGCAGGCGTGGATGGTAACGGTCAAAGTGAACTGATTGAAGCCCTTACCGGACTTCGTAAAGTCGACAGTGGTTCAATTCTTTTGGAGGGCAAGGAGCTGTCCAATCATTCTCCGCGCCATATCTCGGAGTCGGGTGTAGCCCACATTCCGGAAGATCGACATAAACACGGACTTGTACTTGATTTTTCAGTGAGTGAAAATATCGTTCTGGAATCGTACTATAAGGCACCATACACTCGTAAGGGGTTCCTTAACTTCGATGCCATCAAAAAGCAGGCGAAGCGGCTTGTGGAGGCATTTGACGTGCGTACACCAAGCATCGAGACCAAGGCCCGTTCCTTGTCTGGAGGAAACCAGCAGAAGGCCATTATCGCACGTGAGGTGGATAAAAATCCTGAATTGCTTATCGCTGCACAGCCAACCCGTGGCTTGGACGTAGGGGCTATTGAGTTCGTGCAAAAGCAGCTGATTGCACAACGCGATCAAGGCAAGGCTGTTCTGCTAATTTCATTTGAACTGGATGAGATTATCAATGTATCTGACCGAATTGCTGTCATCTATGAAGGCCAGATCGTTGGCGAGGTGCTGCCGGAAGAAACCAATGACAGGGAGCTCGGCTTGATGATGGCGGGCAGCACCCAAAAGAGAGGTACTGCGCATGAATAACGTATTGAAATGGTTTACCCGAGATTCATTTATTTTGCCTGTAGTCGCCATTATTATGGGTCTGATACTCGGTGGGGTTGTCATGCTGATTGGTGGCTACAATCCAATTGAAGCCTACGGCGCATTGTTCACCAAGGTATTTGGAGACATGTACAACTTTGGTGAAGCGGTACGGGAAATGACACCGTTAATTATGACTGGACTTGCATTTGCATTTGCATCACGTGCAGGGTTGTTTAACATCGGGGGAGAAGGCCAATTTCTCGTCGGTATGACTGCTGCAACCTTTGTAGGTGTTAAATTTGCAGGTTTGCCAATCTACCTTCATGCGCCACTGGCTTTGATTGCTGGTGCATTGTTTGGTGGTCTGTGGGCAGCTATTGCTGGTTATCTGAAAGCATCACGTGGGGTCAATGAAGTTATCAGCAGTATCATGTTGAACTGGATTGGTCTATATCTGGCGAACCTTATCGTACGCCAATTCTTGTTGTTGAAGGGCGAGAATCGCTCGGTCGATATCAGCGAATCGGCTTCGATCAGTCTCACATGGTTATCTGAACTAATGGGTAACTCCCGTGTGCACATGGGGACATTGATTGCTCTTGTGATGGCTGTGCTCTTCTATATCTATATGTGGAAAACTAAACAAGGTTTCGAAATTCGCGCGGTAGGTTACAACCCGAATGCGGCTGAATATGCAGGTATGCATGTTAACCGGAATATCGTAAAAGCAATGTTTATCAGTGGTATGCTTGCCGGTCTTGGTGGTGCATTCCAGGTTCTTGGTGTGTTCCATTACCAGACTGTAATGTCGGGTTCACCAGGTACAGGTTTTGACGGAATAGCAGTTGCCCTGATTGGTTTGAATCATCCGTTTGGGGTGTTGTTGGGTGCAGTGTTGTTTGGTACCCTCACGTACGGATCTGCAGGTATGAGTTTTGCTGCGGATGTTCCGCCTGAGATTATTCGGATTGTGATCGGTTCGATTATCTTCTTCATTGCGGCACAAGGCATCGTGCGCTGGATACTCAAACCGTTCTATTCGAAGCGTAAGAAAGAGAAGGTGTTGTAGATGGACTTGTTGACAATTGGGCAGATTATCAATACGACGCTTGTCTTTGCTACGGCATTGATTTTTGCTTCACTCGGCGGAATTTTTTCGGAAAAATCAGGTGTTACGAACCTTGGACTTGAAGGTTTTATGGTCTTCGGTGCCTTTGCGGCTGGAATCGGGGCGCACTATGCTCAAGAAGCGGGTATGGGCGGAACGACATCGGCTTGGATGGGGGTTTTGCTCGCGATTGTACTGGGCGTACTGGTATCGTTGATTCATGCCGTTGCGTCTATCACATTTAAGGCAGACCAGATTATCAGTGGTATTGTCATTAACTTTTTGGCAGCAGGAAGTACGTTGTACTTGGTTAAGCTGTTGTTCGAAGGTTCTGGTGATTCACCATTGGTTCAAGGCTTCAGCAAATTTGATGTGCCATTCTTGAAAGACATTCCGTTGCTTGGAGAAGCTTTTTTCAAGAACGTATATCCAACGACATATCTGGCCATTCTTTTCGTATTCCTGACGTATTACATTATGTTTAAAACACCATTTGGTCTGCGTCTTCGTTCAGTTGGTGAACATCCAAGTGCGGCTGATACGGTTGGTGTTAAAGTACGTCGTTATCGCTATGTTGGCGTTATGATCAGTGGTGCGCTTGCAGCCATTGGTGGTGCTGCAATCACGTTGACGACAACGGGTACATTCTCACACAATACGGTTTCCGGCCAAGGTTATATTGCCATTGCAGCCATGATCTTTGGTAAATGGAATCCGATTGGTGCGTTTGGTGCGGCTGTCTTCTTTGGATTCTCACAAGCGATTCGTAACTATGTGCAGTTGTTTGAATGGTCACAAAGTATTCCCCAGGAAATTATTTTCATGTTGCCATACCTGCTTACCATCATCGTTCTTGTTGCAGCGGTTGGACGTTCTTCGGCTCCGTCTGCACTCGGTGAAGCATATGATCCGGGTAAAAGGTAACGACGTGCAACATATTGATTTACTTTCCAAAAGCTTGATGGAAAGGTCCGCCATGTGCGGGCCTTTTTTGTTTTTATGAGCTTCGGCAGGCCGCTTTTTCACGTTCACTTTGGTTCTCGTGCAGATACCCATATTTTCAGGTAGGGACAAAGAAACAGGCGAATTCAGTGATGGACGAATACACTGTTTTGAACGATCCGAGGAGGAGGGGAAAGTATGAAACAACAAGTTACGCGTGATGAAGCGATGAAATTAATAGGCAAAAATATTGTTGCAATCAAAAAAGACGGCACTCGGGTTACGGGAAAGCTGTTGAAAGTATCCGGCAACAAACTGGTACTGAAGCGTCTGAATGGCAAAAAAGTACGCACAAAAGCGATTTTGCCATTGGTACTGTTTGATCTGCTCGCTATTGCCACACTGCCTTATGCTTATGGACCTGGTCCCGGCTTTGGTCCCGGATATGGACCTGGCCCGAAACCGGGTCAGGGATATGGTCCAGGCTACGGGCCGGGTTATGGACCAGGAGGACCTGGTGGCGGTTTTGGCCCAGGGCCTGGGTTCGGTCCTTATGGACCAGGACCACGTCCACCAGGATTTTTCTAGGGGATTCTATAATGTTTTTTCCAATTCGTAGCAGCGGCTCATCATGATGTATCGAATCGCACTGTACCCATTTTTTTGATAAAACTGAAGCCCTTTGGTATTGCCTTCATCCACCATCACTTTCGATCTTCGACATCCCCGGGATGCCGCAAAGCTCTCTGCTTTGAGCAGCAAAGTTTGGCCGTAACGTTTGCGTTGTTCTTTCAGGCTAACAGCCATCATATCGACATAGAGCAGTTCCCCATGCATGAGAAAATGGATGAATGCCACAGCAGCTTTATCTGGCTCCGGCGAGACAACAAAGGTCATGCCCCTGTTCATTCGCAGGGGTATTTCTTTGCGGATTTTGTTAATTTCTTTTTCACTCATGTGAGAGAGAGGCACAAGTTGAGTGTCAATCAGCTTCATGATGGCGCCATCATCCAGCTTGGATGTGCGTTGCCGAATCACCATACGGAGCCTCCTTTCAGGACCAGTCGCGCTGCTCGTATATCCTATGCCCGAAGCAAGATAAAAGGTGACTGAATGAAGCGCTGGGATTAGGGCAACCTTAAAGGTTGAAGAGGGAGGGAGAAAGGTTCTCTGAATTTTTATGCAAAACAGGTATTGACTTATCGGTTGGAGGAATCATATAATGTTCCTAACATTTAACGAGAATATTTCATCGGCTATGAAGAGGACGAAGTTTTAAGGGCTCTTTTGCTCAGAGAGTGGCTGGAATTGCTGAAACCACCACCATTATCCCTTATATACGAGCTCACCTCGGAGCTGTTTTCCTGAAAAGCACTGGATGTCACTCCTTTCGCGTATTAGGGAAAATCGTATGTCTGCGTTACAGACAACAGGTATGGGAAACGACTATGTTCGTTTGAGCTATTCGTTTTGTTGTACCTGGTAAGGTCCGTTATTGCGAAATTTCGGGCAAAGTTGGGTGGTACCACGGAAGCGATAACCTTTCGTCCCTCGCAAGCATGAACTTGTTTGCAGGGATGGAAGGTTTTTTTTGTAACTTTAAATGTCAGAATGGTGTAAATTTCGAGAGGAGGATGACTGATGGGAGCTCAAATTCCAGAAGTACGGTCAACAGATGAATTACGTGAAAAATGGATGAAGCCGGAGGTCATTAGCGGATCCGAAATTCTGCTGAGAAGCTTGTTACTTGAAGGTGTTGAGTGCGTATTTGGTTACCCGGGCGGCGCAGTGTTGTACATTTACGATGCGATGTATGGTTTCGAGGATTTCAAACACGTTCTCACTCGTCACGAACAAGGAGCAATACATGCAGCTGACGGATATGCACGTGCAAGCGGCAAAGTTGGTGTCTGCATTGCTACTTCCGGACCAGGAGCAACGAATCTGGTTACGGGTATTGCAACAGCGTATATGGATTCAGTACCACTCGTAGTCATTACGGGGAATGTTATTTCGAGCCTGATCGGGTCAGATGCTTTCCAGGAAGCGGACATTACCGGGATTACAATGCCAATCACCAAACACAGTTACCTGGTGAAAGATGTAAAAGATCTGTCCAGTGTAATTCATGAGGCATTCCATATTGCCAATACCGGTCGTAAAGGTCCTGTCCTGATCGACATCCCGAAAGATGTATCAGCGAACAAAACATTGTTTGAACCGACAACTGAACCTGTTATATTGAGAGGGTACAATCCACGGACAGTACCAAACAAACTGCAGGTTGACCGTTTGGCCCAAGCCATTCAGGAAGCAGAACGTCCAATGATTCTGGCTGGTGGCGGTGTGGTGTACTCGGGTGGACATGAAGAACTGTTCGAGTTTGTTGAGAAGACAGGCATTCCAATTACAACCACTCTCCTTGGTCTGGGTGCATTCCCAAGCGGTCATGAATTATGGACGGGTATGCCAGGTATGCACGGAACGTACACTTCCAATCAGGCTATTCAAAAAGCGGATCTGCTGATTAATATTGGTGCTCGATTCGATGACCGGGTAACAGGCAAGCTGGATGGATTCGCTCCACATGCCAAGATCGTTCATATCGATATCGATCCGGCGGAGATTGGTAAAAACATTGCAACTGATATCCCAATCGTGGGTGATGTGAAGACTGTGCTGGAAATAGCTAACAAAGAAGTTGGACGTGCCGAGCGTGCAGATGCATGGAGAGACCAGATCAAACAGTGGAAGCAAGAGAAACCTTACAGCTATACGGATTCAGACGAAGTGCTGAAACCCCAGTGGGTTGTTGAAATGCTGAATGATACAACCAAAGGTGAAGCGATTGTAACTACGGATGTGGGACAACATCAGATGTGGGCAGCACAATATTACAAATTTAATCAACCGCGTTCATGGGTAACTTCAGGTGGTCTCGGAACGATGGGCTTTGGATTCCCTTCTGCCATTGGTGCTCAGATGGCCAATCCGGACAGACTCGTAATCTCGATTAACGGTGATGGCGGAATGCAGATGTGTTCCCAAGAACTCGCGATCTGTGCCATTAACAATATACCGGTTAAAATTGTAATCATTAACAATCAGGTGCTCGGAATGGTCCGCCAATGGCAGGAGATCATCTATGAGAACCGCTACAGCCATATTGATCTGGCAGGAAGTCCGGATTTTGTAAAACTGGCTGAAGCATATGGCGTAAAAGGATTGCGTGCAACGAATAAAGAAGAAGCGGCACGTGCTTGGCAGGAAGCTCTGGATACACCAGGCCCAGTCGTTGTAGAATTCGTGGTACGCAAGGATGAAAATGTGTATCCGATGGTTCCGCAGGGAGCAACAATTGATCAAATGCTGATGGGGGATGCTGAGGAATGATTAGACATACGATTTCAATATTGGTTAACGATCAGCCAGGCGTCCTTCAGCGGGTATCGGGGTTGTTCGGTCGACGCGGATTTAACATTGAGAGTATTACAGTGGGTCAATCAGAAGAACCCGGACTCTCCCGGATGGTTATTGTCACCATTGGTGACGATAAAACGCTGGAGCAGATTGAGAAACAATTGTACAAAATCATCGATGTGATCAAAGTGGTTGATTTCAGCCTGAAACCGATGGTAGCCCGTGAACTTGCCCTGATCAAAGTTAAAGCAGAGCCTTCCGAGCGTCCTGAGATTCTGGGTGTGGTAGAAACATTCCGCGCATCCGTTGTAGATGTTGGTCCAGGCAGCCTGATTGTTCAGGTGGTCGGAGATACGGACAAAATTGATGCGATGATTGAATTGCTCAAGCCATACGGCATTCGCGAATTGTCCCGTACAGGCATAACTGCATTGGTACGCGGCAACGCATAAGGCTATAATGAATGAAAAGGGACGACGGTGAGCTAACATATATAGTTGATCTTATGTGAAAGTGTCAGTCCCTTACTAGTTGCAATATAACATTTTAGTGATGTAACGCTTGAAAAGATAGATACATTCCCGCATTAATGGGCGGGTGTCTGAACGGATCGATCAGACCTGAGACGCTTTGGACACTTCAAGCGAGTCGGTCCCTTGAGACACCCGCTCATTAATGAAGGGTTCTTTACAATAAAAGGAGGACTTATAAACATGCCAGTAACTACTTATTATGAACAGGATGCAGAGCTTAACGTATTGAAAGGAAAAACGATTGCGGTAATCGGTTATGGTAGCCAGGGCCACGCCCAAGCCCAAAACCTTCGTGATAGCGGATTGAACGTGGTCATCGGACTTCGTGAAGGTAAATCCTTTGACTCCGCAAAAAATGACGGATTTGAAGTTCTGTCCCCGGCTGAAGCAACAAGCCGTGCAGATGTAGTTCAAATCTTGCTTCCTGACGAAACTCAAGCTTCTGTATACAAAAACGAAATCGAACCAAACCTCAAAGAAGGCGCTGCACTGCTCTTCTCCCACGGTTTCAACGTTCATTTTGGTCAAATCGTTGCTCCAAAAAACAGCGATGTATTGCTGGTAGCTCCTAAGTCCCCTGGTCACATGGTACGTCGTACTTACGTGGAAGGTTTTGGTGTACCGGGCTTGATCGCGATCGAGCAAGATGCAACGGGTAAAGCTAAAGAAATCGGTTTGGCTTATGCTAAAGGTATCGGTTGTACACGCGCAGGGGTTATTGAAACTTCCTTCCGTGAAGAAACAGAAACTGATTTGTTCGGTGAGCAAGCTGTTCTGTGTGGTGGTGTAAGTGCATTGGTAAAAGCGGGATTCGAAACTTTGACAGAAGCGGGTTACGCTCCTGAAATGGCATACTTCGAATGTCTGCACGAACTGAAGCTGATCGTTGACATGATGTATGAAGGCGGACTTGCAAGTATGCGTGATTCCATCAGTAACACAGCTGAGTACGGTGACTATGTAACTGGACCTCGCGTTGTAACGGAAGATACGAAGAAAGCAATGAAAGAAGTGCTGACGGATATCCAACAAGGTAAATTCGCACGTGACTTCATTCTGGAGAACCAATCCGGTCGTGCATTCTTGACAGCAACTCGTCGTAACGAAGCTGAACACCCAATCGAAGTGGTTGGCGGACAATTGCGTGAGATGATGCACTGGATCAAGAAGTAAGCATTAACTTTTAGAACATGCACTTTAAGGTATTCAAGTAAACTTAGAGCTTTAACTGGGAATAGCGGCCGTGCTTATGCGTGAGCCGCTATTGCTGGTTCAGAGAAACATTATAATACAAGTACAGGAGGTGCGAAGCGTGCGTAAAATCTATGTATTTGACACAACGCTGCGTGATGGAGAGCAATCCCCGGGAGTCAATCTGAACACTCGTGAAAAGGTGGAAATTGCCCATCAGCTCGAGCGGCTTGGCATTGACCGGATGGAAGCTGGTTTCCCGGCGGCATCTCCAGGCGACCTGGCAGCTGTCAATGCAGTAGCAAAAGCAGTTAAAAATGTTACCGTAATTGGCTTGTCCCGTTCCAGAGAGCAAGACATTGATGCGGTTAAGGAAGCACTTAAAGGTGCACAGGACCCATGTATTCACGTTTTTCTGGCAACTTCACCTATTCACCGCCAACATAAATTGCGTATGGACAGAGGGCAGGTACTGGATACAGCTCGTTCCGCGATTCGTTATGCGAAGAAAACATTTTCGAAGATCGAGTTCTCACTTGAGGATGCAGGTCGTACTGAATATGATTTCCTCGTGGAAATGGTGAATATGGCTGTTGAAGAAGGCGCAGCCGTAGTGAATATTCCGGACACGGTGGGTTACCTCAGTCCATATGAATACGGAAACATTTTCAAACATCTCAAGGAGAATGTGCACGGGATTGAAAAGGTACAGCTGAGTGCCCACTGTCATAATGACCTGGGTATGGCGACGGCCAATACACTAGCAGCCATCCTCAACGGGGCCGATCAGATCGAAGGTACGATCAATGGCATTGGTGAACGTGCAGGTAACACGGCGATCGAGGAAATTGCTATGGCGCTGGAGACACGTCAGGAATTTTTCCAGGCGAAAACCTCGTTGCAGTTATCTGAAATTGCACGGACCAGTCGTTTGGTTAGCCGTTTGACAGGTATGGTTGTGCCAGGAAACAAAGCCATTGTTGGGGCGAATGCCTTTGCACATGAATCCGGCATTCACCAGGACGGCATGCTGAAGGAAAAAACAACGTACGAAATTATGACGCCAGAGTCCATCGGTTTGAAGGAAAGCAAGCTTGTACTGGGTAAACATTCCGGTCGTCATGCCTTCCGTGAGCGGTTGATCGATCTTGGCTATGAGTTGGAAGAAGAAGCATTGAATCGGGCATTTGCCCAGTTCAAAGAGCTGGCTGATAAGAAAAAAGAAGTTACTGACGAAGATCTGCTTGCCGTAATTGAAGAGAAATTGCAGGATGCACCCGAGGTGTATAAACTGGAATCGATCTTTGTTACGTACGGAGATGAATCGGTACCAACAGCCAAAGTCCGCATTGCAACGCTTGACGGGGATACGGTTGAGAAGCAGGCGGAGGGTAATGGATCGGTAGATGCGATCTACAATGCGATTGATCAAGTAAGTGGGGAAGACGTAACGTTGTCTGACTATTCGATCAAATCGGTAACACATGGCAAGGATGCATTGGGTGAAGTACATGTTGTGCTGACTCAAAATCAGGTTTCCGTACAAGGACGAGGTGTAAGCACAGATATATTGGGTGCAAGTGCACGTGCCTATGTAGACGGTCTGAATCAATTAATTGAGAAACGCAAGACATACACAAATCGTGTAAATGTGAACCTGTAGGCTCCGTTCCGGTGCAGCAATGTACGCTGACAGGAAGATGTATCTCATTTCGAATGGATATAGAAGATCGTTCGGCCTGCTATGTTCCGTTCAGTGAGGTACGTAAAGAGTCTGACTCTCCTATGGAGGGTCAGACTCTTTTGCTTTTAATATATATAATTAGGGCAGGTCCACACGGTGTAGTTTCTACGGTGACCTCGTGCATTACCATACGCTATCAAGTTATTACCACGCGTATGCATTAGGTGCATGTCCACCTGGACCTGGGAAAATCTCATCCAGACGTTTGAGCACGGCTTCATCCAAAGTCACATCCAGACATTTGAGTGCGGTCTCAAACTGCTCGAGTGTACGCGGTCCAATAATTGGAGCGGTTACTGCGGGATTGGCTGCAACCCATGCCAAAGCCACCGTATCCTGTGGTTCACCGAGATCACGACAGAGCGCTGCGAAGTCTTCAAGCTGAGTCTGTTGCTGCTCAATTCGTCCCGCGATGCCGCCACTGCGTGTCCCTTCCAGCTTCTGCAGAGCATTACGTCCCAGTAACCCACCATCAAGCGGACTCCATGGAATGACGCCGAGGCCCAGTTCTTTGGCAGCAGGCAGTACTTCCAACTCAGGAAAACGACAGTTGAGGCTGTATTTATGCTGTTCGGAAACAAGGCCAAGGAAATGGCGGTTGTTGGCTTCGCTTTGAGCGATTGCAATCTGCCATGCAGCAAAGTTGCTTGACCCTACATAACCGATTTTACCTTGATGAACGGCATTCTCAAATGCACCCCACAGTTCATTCCATGATACAGCTGGGTCAACATGGTGCATCTGATACAGTTCGATATGATCGGTCTGCAAGCGGCGGAGGGAACCCTCCAGATGCCGTCTGATTTTATAGGCAGAGAGGCCAGCTTCGTTGTTGGGGCCATCTGTATCATCATGCATGGAGCCATAGACTTTGGTGGCCAAAACTACTTTTTCACGTCTGCCACCGCCCTGATTGAACCAGCGTCCGATAATTTCTTCGGTAAGCCCAGAATTTTCACCCCACCCGTAGATGTTAGCGGTATCAAAAAAGTTTACCCCTGCATCGAGTGCTGCGTCCATAATGCGGAAAGCTTCTTTTTCATCTGTAGCAGGCCCGAAATTCATGGTACCGAGACAGATTCGACTGACCTTGAGGCCTGATTTACCCAAATACGAATATTGCATGTTGCTTATCCCTCCTGCGTACCTGATTTGAATTCAGCTATATTTTACCCTACCGGGAGGGTCAGGAACAACTTGTGAAAGTTAATCTCTATCGGCTTATAGGTAAAATCTATTAAAGTCATAGATTGTATATCTTGGTCAAATGACCTTGGAATATGATACAAAAGAGAGAGTTAATATGAGACGTTACTTTATGAATAATTAATGAATGAAATATAAGGAGTGGACAACCCAATGGCAGACGTGAAAAAAATTGCAGTTATTGCAGGTGACGGAATCGGCCCTGAAGTCGTAGCTGAGGCTGAGAAAGTTCTTAAACGTACGGAGGAAGTATTCGGTTATCGTTTTGAGACAGAGCATGCCCTGTTTGGTGGAATCGCGATTGATGAGAAGGGTACACCTCTTCCAGAAGAAACACTGAGCGTGTGTAAAAGTGCAGATGCAGTCCTGCTTGGAGCGGTTGGCGGTCCAAAATGGGATAACAACAGCAAGGAGCTTCGCCCGGAAACAGGCCTGCTAGGTATTCGCAAAGCACTCGGATTGTTCTCCAACCTGCGTCCGGCTGTCGTATTTGATTGCTTGAAGGATGCCTCAACGTTGAAGCCGGAAGTACTTGAAGGTACAGATCTGATGGTGGTACGTGAATTGACAGGTGGTATCTACTTCGGTGAGAAGTTCAGACGTGAAAGTGCACAGGGTGAAGAGGCCGTAGATACTTGTGCATATAATGTAACAGAAGTGGAGCGGATCGTTCGTCAGGCATTCGAAATTGCGCAAGGACGTCGCAAAAAGCTGGCTTCTGTAGACAAAGCCAACGTATTGGAAACTTCCCGTCTCTGGCGTGAAGTTGTGAATCGGGTAGCACCGGATTATCCGGATGTTGAACTGGAGCATGTGTTGGTAGACAACTGTGCGATGCAATTGCTTCGTCGCCCAGCCAGCTTCGATGTTATTGTAACGGAAAACATGTTCGGAGATATCTTGAGTGATGAAGCAGCGATGCTGACGGGTTCCATCGGTATGCTTGCATCTGCATCACTGGGAGAAGGCAGCTTCGGACTCTATGAGCCGGTACACGGTTCTGCACCGGATATCGCAGGTCAAGGCCTCGCTAATCCGATTGCAACCATTCTCTCTTTGGCGTTGATGTTCCGCACAACCTTTGGTTATGCAGAAGGTGCGGATGCCATTGAAGCAGCTGTGTCGAATGTATTGAACGCAGGACACCGCACGAGTGATATTGCTGTAGACAAGAGCACAGCGATCAGCACGACCGAAATGGGCGATTTGATTGTAGCGGCTATTCAGAAACAGGCGTAATTATATTATCAAGAACATGGCAGCCCTTTGTTTCCAGTTATGGAATGTACAGAGGGCTGTTCCTTTATGATTTTTGGCACGAAAAATCCTTATTTATAATTATTATAAAAAAATAATGGTTATAATCTTGACTTTGGGAAGTCCGGATGATAACATTTTACTTGTACTTGTTATCAAGTATCAAATCATTTTAATTACAGGAAAGGCGTTCGCGTTTTTCTTGATGATGAGCAATCCATATGGATGCTTACATAATCCCAAAGGAGGAATTTTTAGTTATGGCAGAACGTTTGGTTGGTAGACCAGCACCGGATTTCGCAATGGAAACAGTATCGGGAGATGGACAAGATTTTGGTTCCGTTAAACTGTCCGATTATCGTGGCAAATGGCTTGTATTCTTCTTTTATCCTTTGGACTTCACATTTGTGTGCCCAACTGAAATTACAGCTTTGAGCGTTGCTTCCGAGCAATTCAAAGCTTTGGATACTGAAATCCTTGGCGTGAGCGTAGACTCCGTACACAGCCACAAAGCATGGATCAACACACCTGTAGATAGCAATGGTCTGGGTCAGTTGAACTTCCCGCTGGCTTCCGACATCACGAAGCAAGTGGCTAAAGATTACGGCGTTCTGATCGAAGAAGAAGGCGTAGCATTGCGCGGCCTGTTCATCATCGATCCAGAAGGCGAATTGAAATATCAAGTGGTTAACCACAACGATGTAGGCCGTAGTGTTGAAGAAACACTTCGCGTACTGCAAGCACTGCAATCCGGCGGATTGTGTGCAATGAACTGGAAACCAGGCGACAACAACCTGTAAGGCCAGGTTAACTTGAACGGTTTTTGTTCAAGCCCTCATCCCGTTAGGGATTGAGGGCTTTTTGCACCCTTTTGCCAGAAGTTATCACGAAGTTAATCAAAAGTGTTTGAACAAGCAGCTAAGCGTGTTAATAATATATTAGAAGAAAGTCTTCTTTTTATTTGTTGAAAGAGGAATTGATGGCCTTTAAGGCGAATAGGGTATGGAAACCCGGTAAATATTCCGGTGCTCTGCATTTATAATCTGTACATGAATGTGATACACTGATGGAACTATTCCTTTTCGGAAGTGCTGGAAGTGTACGGGATGCATTTTAACAAAAAAAGTCCCGGCACGTAATAAGGAGGGTGAACAAAAATGAGTTACTGTTGTGGGGCAAGTATGGTTGGAACGAAGGGCACGCTGAAGCATTACCGCACCCAGGTTCATAATGTTCCCCTGCTGTTTTGCCCGGTGTGTCATCGGGTTGAGGTGCATTATAAAGTGGAAAACGAATATGAAATTCTCGCCGAATATGCGCATGGAGACGGTGCATCCGAGATCGACTTTCAAGATTATGTTACAGAAGATGAGGATGCCATTTTCGAAAACTGTGTAAACCGTGAGAGCGAGGATGCCATGGTCATTGTGCAGCGCCAGATTGATATGGCTCTGGATTTGCTCAGGCTCGCCAAAGAAACCAAAGACGAGAAGTGGGAAAGTGAACTTAAACGTCGATTAGCTGTGATGAGTCAGCGCAGACTGAAAATTCAGCATAATAAGACCGGACTATAGATGAATTTGGATATATCACAAATTAAAGATATTAAAAACGAAGCTGATTTGCCTAAGGGGTGAAACGGCTTCGTTTTTGTGCTGTTGTTCTGGAACTAATTCGAGGTTTTTTTTAAAATAATTTCCATTCGACACTTTCTCCGATTGACTCTCTTCTATAAACTTGTCTATGATAAAAGCAGACTTGCAAAAGAGGCGGAGCAAAAAAATGTTCGTGTTTGGGAATAGGAGAAGGTCGGAATGGAACAAACGTATATGATTTTCCGGATCGAGTGTTGGTTACCGGGAATAGACCAGCTTGAGTTCCGGACATGCCATCCATATTTTCGGCTCAGCCCCCCAACGAAAGGGCACCGGTAATGAAAAATAAAATCGGCCCTTCCTGTTTCTGTGATGATATGATGTCCGAATGGCAAGTTTATCATTTACGTGAAAAGGAGGAACCTGACATGATTAGTGAATTTCAGGATACAGTGCCTCAACCAACGGATGGATTCCCGCCTGTGCATCTGGATAACAACAAGTACGAGAATGTACTGGAACATCTGGATAGCGGTATTATGTTGTTTGACAGTCACGGTGTATTGACGTTTATTAACGTTCAGATGGCAAAGTTGTTGGAACTTCCGAGAAGTCTGTTGAGCGGCTGCACCCTGATGCAAATGCTGCATCATCCGCAGATGAGCCGATTCAAGAAAAAGAAAATTTTACGTATTTATCGGGAAACCATTTTTCATCGTAAGCGCTATCATGAGTTGATCGATGAATACGGCAGGCATTGGCTGGTTACTGTAACGTACGGTGATCAGATGGATGGCGACTTTTTGTTCAGCGTCAAAGATGTATCTGATTATAAACAAATCGAACAGACCGCTTATCAAAATGACAAACTTGCGATGCTGGGGCGGATTTCAGCATCTATTGCTCATGAAATTCGTAATCCGTTGACTGCAATCCGTGGGTTCATCCAACTGCTCAGGCCCCATTTGCTGCAGCTCGGCAAAGACGAGTACGCGCGAATCATACTGACGGAGATTGATCGGGCGAACGACATCATCTACGAATTTTTGAATTCTTCCAAGCCATCGGCTCCACAGAAGACCGTGATGTCTGTCGACTCTTTACTCAAAGAGGTGGTCCTGCTGACAGAAAGCGAAGGTTTGATGAAGGGATGCGAGATCGTTCTGGATGAAGGGGATGCCCCGCTGAATGTGTCCATTGATGTCAAACAGATTAAGCAGGTTATTTTGAATATGGTGAAAAATGCAATGGATGCGATCGAGGAAGTCGGTGAAGAACATACCGGTCTAATTCGAATATCTACTGCCACGGAAAACAAGTTCGTGCAGATCTCCATCGCGGATAATGGTCATGGGATGGACCATAATACGCTTGTACGTCTGTTTGATCCATTCTTCACGACCAAGGAGAGCGGAACGGGACTTGGACTGTCAGTAAGTTACCGAATCATCAAGAACCATGGAGGTACCATCTCTGTGGATAGCAAAAAAGGCGAGGGTACGCGGTTTATGATTATGTTGCCTTTGGTATTTTGAGAAGTGCGGGGAGTCAAGGAGTCGGCCATCTGCCGACTCCTTTGTTTTATGTTGCCAATTAGGGTTATAGTTAGTAATGAATGCGAATACATAAGCTCCATAACGGAAGGATGAGATGCAGATGGAAATCCAAGGAATGGAACGAATGAATCAACAATTGATGGATCACGTGGGAAAAGTAATTGTGGGAAAAGAGCATACCATAGAGCTGGTGATGACCGCGATTATAGCGTCAGGACATTTACTGCTGGAGGATGTACCGGGTACCGGGAAAACGATGCTCGCCAAATCGGTGGCCTCTTCATTGGACTGCACCTTCCAACGGATACAGTTTACACCAGACTTGCTGCCCTCTGACTTAACAGGAATTCACTTTTTTAATCAAAAAGAAGGTGATTTTGAATTCAGACCGGGGCCCTTGTTTGCCAATCTTGTACTAGCCGATGAAATTAACCGGGCTACACCGCGTACGCAATCAAGCTTGCTGGAGTGCATGGAAGAGCGCCAGATCAGTATCGACGGCTCAACGAGACAGCTGGAACGGCCATTTATCGTTATCGCCACCCAGAACCCCGTAGATAATCAGGGAACTTTTCCGCTACCTGAGGCTCAGATGGATCGTTTTATGATGAAAATTCGCATGGGTTATCCAAGCAGTGAAGAGAGTGTAGAAATCTTGAGACGTACGGTAGCCAGACGCTCTGTTGATGATCTCACAGCAGTGATCAGTCGTGAAGAACTTTTGAAGGCGCAGGATACGTATAAAACCGTGCAAATCAACGAAGATTTGCTACGATATATCATTCAGTTAACGGAAGCGACAAGGCAACATCCTGAGCTCTCACTTGGCGTAAGTCCACGCGGGGCTCAGGCATTACTTAAGGCAAGTCAGGCATGGGCTGCACTGCATGGCAGAGACTTTGTTTTGCCTGATGATATTAAGGTTCTGGCGGTACCTGTGCTGGCCCACCGACTTGTATTTCGTAACCGGATCAGACAACAAGAAGGCTTGGCGGAGCGTATCATCCAGGAACTTCTGAATCAGACAGAAGTGCCTACGGAGAATCTCGCTACAAGCGGGCGTTAATCTTATGGCATTATTATGGCTTGTCCTTGTTGGAGGCATTGTCGTTGTTATACATGGTGTGTGGTTCGGACGACCTGCACTGCGAAAGCTCAAGTACAGTAGACAATTCAGCAAGCTGCGTTGTTACGCTGGAGATGAACTTGAGATGGTGGAGACGATATCGAATGAGAAGCGAGTCTCCGTACCGTGGCTCAGACTTGAATCGATGATGCCCGTGTCGTTTGTATTTCGTTCCGGCTCAGGTATGGATATTAGCCAAGGCGAAATCTATCAGAACCACAAGAGTATTTTTACGTTGAAACCGTTTACTCGTATTACGCGCAAGCATCCTTTTACATGTACTCAGCGTGGGATTTATCCATTAAATACAGCAACGATGACAGGTGGGGATCTCTTTGGCGTGTGGCGTTCCACCAAACCGATTCCTTTGCAAATGTCTATGGTCGTGTATCCTTCATTAGTGAATGCAGAGGATCTTCCTGCAATTTATCAGGTATGGCAGGGAGAAGTGGAAGTATCACGATGGATCGTTGAAGATCCTTTCTTGATTCTGGGTGTTCGGCCTTATGGCGCAGGTGACCCCATGAATCGCATTCACTGGAAAGCGAGTGCACGTACAGGTGAATTACAAGTCTACAAGCAGGGATGGACAGCTGATCCGCAATCCTGGATTATAGTCAATATTCAGGAATCTGCAGATATGTGGAGTGTTGTCACTCGACCCGAAAAGATTGAACGGGCACTCCGTTACGCTGCCACGGCTGCAGTGGATGCTATCGGTAGAGGGCTACCGGCAGGCTTCGCCCATAATGGTTATCATGTGGGTGGCGGCCGCGATACACTTCGGATTGAGCCAGATTATGGCACACCCCATCTGGAAAGATTATTGGAAGCTATGGCGGAGACAGAGCTGAAATGCATGGTACCCATGGAGCAATTCCTGAATGATGAAGTGCGGTTGAATGAAGAAGCACAACAAATCCGTAGCTATCTGCTGATTACATCCTATGTATCTGCCGCTATGGAGCATGAGATTGCACGTCTGCATGAACAAGGGCATCGTGTGACGATTCTCCCGGTAGAAGACGTAAAGGGGAATACGAAGGCGGTGAGTGCATGAGCAGCAGACAGGCAGCGACGACCAAGGGACTCATAGCGATGTTTGCCGTCTTGATGGCTGGTATATACCTATTTCCGATATTTACACTCGCTTCATTCTATGCCATGGAACATTTGCCGTATATATTATTCATCCTGGTTGTTCTCGTGGGTTGGTTGGGACAATTCATTCAGTATAAAATTCCGGGTTTTAGCGAGAAAAGTACATTTATTCGTGGAGTAACGGCACTTTTCGTAGGATTTTTCTTCGGACTCGTTGTAGGAATGAGCCTCATTCTCCCGATGCCGGATATCATCACATTGATACTGTGTGGAGTCATCTCGGCTTATGCAGGTCTGACCTTCCAGCCAGTCTTTCATTCTGTATTGTTATGGCGTTTGCAGATTATGGGTGTAATCAGTGCGATTGTACTTATGATTGCTTCGAATTCATTGGAATTCATGCAGCCGATACGAACCTATACCCTATGGATCTATATTGCGGGAGTGATCAGCTTTGCCTTTTGGCTGGTTGGACGATATATGCTGCAACTGGACCAGGCAATGCTCAATGATGGCAAGAGAAGATTGGTTTTACGAGATTTTGCACGTGCGAATCATCAGCGGTTCATGTGGATGTTTATTGTCATCGTCGCGATCGGTGCTTTCCCAAGTCTCGCATCATGGCTGGGACCGCTACGTGACCGCTTGCTCGCATGGATCAGGGGATGGTTTGGCCCGATATCCGGCGAGGAGCCACGATTGCCAATGGACACTCCTGATCAGCAGCTAAATCTCCCGAATGACTGGAGAGAGCCCCCATCCGAGCCCTCAGTCTTCTGGAACATTCTGGGGTGGGTAGTGATGTGTGCTGTAGCAGGAGCAATCCTGTGGCTGCTTCTGAGGTTGGGACGAAAAACGATAAACAGACTCATGGAACGATTCAAGGGAATGTTACAACCTGGTGAAAAGAAGGCAGAACCACGAACGGAGTATATCGATGTGAGTGAGACACTTGATGCGCCAGCAAAAGTTCGGAAGAATTGGTTTCGGAGAAAAGAAGTGGTACCTGCTCAGGAGACTGAACGTGTTCGGTATTACTATCGGACTTGGATCGATAGAGCTACTCATCGAGGAGTGGGAATACAGGGGACGCATACTCCGCTCGAGGCTGCACAGACCATTATTCAGAATGGTGTGAAGCTAGAGGAAGATGAGCTGTCTGCGAGACTGCCAGATGCGTATAACAGCGTGCGGTATGGAGGAAAGGTTCCAGATGCATCAGATATGGTTGAGATTGATCGAATCTGGAAATCTTATCGAAGTAAATAAGTCCGGAATCCCTTTACTTTTCTTGTCACGTTCAAGTATCATGAGAGGAATACACAAGTTGGTCAGAAAAGGAGCAGACATTAATGAAGACAAATCATTGCAAAATTGTAGATTGTACGATCCGTGATGGCGGATTGGTAAATAATTGGGACTTTAGCGTGGACTTTGTTCAACAGCTGTATGCTGGGTTGAATGAAGCTGGCGTTGATTATATGGAAATTGGATACAAAAACTCTCCGAAGTTACTGAAAGGTGCTGAGGAAGCAGGACCATGGCGTTTCCTGAATGATGATTTCTTGCGTAAAGTGATTCCTCAAAAAGGCAATACCAAACTGTCTGCACTGGTTGACGTTGGACGTGTGGACGAGAATGATATCTTGCCTCGCAGTGAGAGCATGCTGGATCTGATCCGGGTTGCCTGCTACAGCAAAGATGTAGATAAGGCGCTTGCGCTGGTTCAAACATTCCATGATCGTGGATATGAAACTACACTTAATATTATGGCACTCTCTAATGTTATGGAGAATGAGCTGCTCGAAGCATTTGAATTGATCAAAGAAAGTACTGTGGATGTTGTCTACATTGTCGATTCTTACGGTAGTCTGGATCATAATGATGTGAAATATCTGGTAGAGAAGTTCAAGACTCATTTGCCTAACAAACGTCTTGGTGTTCACACACATAATAATATGCAGCTTGCGTTTTCTAACACATTGGTTGCGGCGGAACTTGGCGTTGAGCTGCTTGATGCCTCTGTGTATGGTATGGGACGCGCGGCAGGAAACTGTCCAACCGAATTGCTGGTAGCTCATCTGAAAGGAACTAAATACAATCTGCGTCCAGTACTTGGTGTATTGGAACAGTTGATGGTTCCACTGAGAGAAAAAGAAGAATGGGGTTACATTCTGCCTTACATGATTACAGGGGCGTTGGACGAGCACCCACGTTCAGCGATGGCGATTCGCTCATCGGAAGACAAGGATAAGGTCGTTGATTTCTATGATAAATTAACAACGCCAGAAGTGAATTTTGATAAGTAATATAGTCTGATATACAGTTGCAAATTAGGAAAACATGGACTCTAACTGGAGATCCATGTTTTTTTAGTTCTTAATGCCTTGTTTTTCTCTATATTTATGAATAAATATTCCTAGGAGTGACTATTTTTTAGTTCACGTATGCAGATTTAAATGTTATTATGTACCAGATAGCATGTGTATGCATGTGAATTGAACGTTGGTTAATATGTTTTTTTGTCGAATCATGTAGTAAGCTGTTGAGTTTGGTTAATGTAATTCAGGATAGGTGACCCCGGGAAGGAAAACACGGCATGAAGGTTAATCTGCAAGATCAGAGAAAAATAATTTGGGTCGCTGTTTGCGGCTTATTGTGTTTCCTCGCAAGTCAATGGTTCCGTTCCTCTTCAAGCTCTGATCTGACCCTATCGGGTTACCCGGTTTTGACACTCTTGGGTGGATTCGCTGCGGCAGCGGCCTGTATCGGTATCTACAATCAAAGCTGGTTGTTTCGGACACAGAAGCTAACTCTTCGGAGAACATTATTGACAACACTCTTTTTATTGATTGGTCTGTTTGAACTGGTTCATATCGTTTCATTTGCAGAAGAGATTCCAAATGGAGCCATGATGGAATCAGAGTTCTCCTTAATGATGTCAACCATGGGATCTTTGGTGTGTTCAGTAGGTTTGCTGCTCGTATATACCCTAAATGAGAAAGAAATTGCATTACCACGAAGGTTCTTGCTCTTCAGTGGAACATTGGGTGCCTTTGTTATTTTGTACATATTGGCGATTCAGGAGTGGAGCATGTTGCCAAATATGCTTGATGGGGATGTGCTTGGTGGAATCTTCACCCGGGTTCATTTTATGGTCGGGTTGCTCTATGCCATTATTGCAGTTCTTTTGTTTGTACAATGGAAAAAATCCAAAGATGGTGATGTACCAACCATTCTATGCGGCATCTTATGTTTCTTTTTTGGAGAATGTTATTTTGTTTCAGCAACGGGGGTGAATGATCTCAATCTGCTGCTGGGGTTGCTGAGTAATTGTATGGCATATTTTTTCATTCAAAAAGGACTGTATACGTCCGTAGTGGACACACCTTTCCTGCAACAGCAGGTCGCGGAGGCCAAGATGAACTATATTGCTCATCATGACGATGTAACAGGACTTCCAAATCGTCGTCGGCTTTCACAACGATTGAAAATAATGATGGATGATGCCGTGGTCGAGGAACAGCTTGTTGCTGTACTGGTCCTGAATATTAACCGGTTCAAGACCATTAATGATTCGCTCGGACAGCAAGCAGCTAACCGTGTTTTGCGTCAGGTAGGTCAACGACTGAAACATTCGTCACTTCCAGGAGAAGAAGTCTTTGGGCTGGGAAGAGATGAGTTTGCGTTGACAATGACAGATTTCAGTTCAACCAATACGGCGTTGCGACGGACAAGATCCATTCTTCAACTTTTTGAAAAGCCCGTTTTGGTTGATGGCAATGAGTATCACCTTACCCTTGGAATCGGTATGGCCATTTTCCCGCATGATGGTGAGTCGCCACAGGAGATCATTCAGAATGCGGATACGGCTCTGCACAGTGCCAAGGAACAAGGAATGGAACTGAATCGTTTTGCCCATGCGATGCAGATGAAGGCACAGGAGCGTTTGCAGCTTGAGAATGATCTGCGCAAGGCGTTGGATCGAGGTCAGTTCTACCTGGTCTATCAGCCGCAGGTTAATCTGCAAAGTGGTCTGATCGTGGGTATGGAAGCATTGGTTCGTTGGCAGCATCCGCAGCGAGGCTCGGTATCTCCGGCGGAATTTATTCCTCTGGCAGAAGAAAGTGGGCTCATTGTGCCTCTTGGCGAATGGGTGCTTCGTGAAGCGTGTGCACAGAACAAACAGTGGCAGGAAGCTGGTTATCGTAAGCTGTGTGTTTCGGTGAATCTGTCGATGAGACAATTCAGGCATTCCCATTTGTTGGACAATATCAATGGCATTCTCAAGGAGACAGGACTAGAGCCCGTATGGCTTGAACTGGAGATTACAGAGAGCATGACATTTGATAAAGACCGATCCTTCGAACAGTTGCGCAAAATCAAAGAAATTGGTGTGCATATCAGTATTGATGATTTTGGAACGGGATACAGCTCGTTGCACTATCTGAAGGATCTGCCGATTGATCGGCTCAAGATTGACCGTTCATTCGTTAATGAAGTCATGGAGGACAGCAATAACGCTGCGATTGTATCTACCATCACTTCAATGGCGCATCATTTACAATTGAAAGTGACTGCCGAGGGCGTGGAGAACGAAGACCAGATGATCTTTCTCCGCAATCAGCACTGTCATGAGGCTCAGGGCTATTTCTTTAGCAAACCGATTAAAGCCGCTGAATTTGAAAAGCAGTTTTTGAGAGATGTGGATAAGCCCACAGGATAGGGAACAGCGGGGGCGCAAGAGTGCTCCTGCTTTTTTAATGTTGATACGTAATGAAAAAAATGGAAAACATGACTTGCATGCTATAAAGGATCATGGTATATTATTATTTGTAAAATCACTGTTAACTTCCTAAAGAACTTAACAATTAAATCTTCATTCATGCGGGTGTAGTTCAATGGTAGAACTTTAGCCTTCCAAGCTAATAGCGTGGGTTCGATTCCCATCACCCGCTTAACGAAGCAAAACCGAAGTCCTTGCGATGCAAGGGCTTTTTTTCTGTCATAAAAGAAACTTTTGAATAAAAGCAATCATCAGAAGACTGCATGTCATCAGATTGGTGAGTAGTATGTATTCTTTCAGAATAATTTATAACCTTTGCTTTTTTACAATGATCTGGTACAATAACGGAGAAATTGATACTACACATGAATGAGAGGTAACCATACGTCCCATGAAGTAAAACACATGAATTGACCCCAGTTAACTGCAGACAGTTTTATGACGCAGTCAGCCAGAGCGGCTGAGCAATGAGGGGATTCGTGTGTCCAAATTCAGCTATGGGATCAGGTATGGAACAAGTAGACCTTGGAGGTTTACGTGTACCCTGTGTTTGGGGTTTCTTTGTTCATGCCGTAGCTTACCTTAGATCTGTCTTTGAATGCTTGATCCAACCCTGAATTGCCAAACCGCCGGCTGATGCCAGCGGTTTTTTTGTTTAGCAAAAAGGATGCAGGAAGGATGAGGCCTCATGATGACATTGGTACGCTTACATGAAGTATCAAAAGAATGGAACGGCATTGAATTGTTTACAGGATTGAATTTGGAGATTAATGAGGGCGAGCGACTTGCCATTCTGGGTCGTAACGGATGCGGCAAGACGACGTTGTTACGAATCATTTTGGGAGAAGAGCACGGTGGTGGACGGATTGAACGGCATATTCCGCAGCAGGATTGGGGATTCATGCGCCAGCGCTCGGAGATTGAGACGGGCATGAATGTATTGGATGCGGTCCGGCGTGAGAGCGGTCAGATCTATGAAGTGAAACGGAGTTTGGAAGAACTGGAGCAACGTTTGAGCATTAGCACTGAAGCGGATGATGAGCTGCTTGCAGCCTATACGCAAGTGATGGAGCAATATGAACAGCTTAACGGCTACATGTGGGAGACTGAAGTAGAGAAGGTACTGACACGTCTTGGACTATCCGCAGAGCATTGGAACAGACCCTATCATTCTTTGAGCGGTGGACAAAAAACAAAGGCTCGCCTGGCAGGACTTCTTGTCAGCAAGCCCAAATTCCTGATCCTGGATGAACCGACGAATCATCTGGATGAGGGAAGCATGCGCTGGCTTGAAGAGTGGTTATCCTCATACGAAGGTACGCTGTTATTTGTATCTCACGATCGAACCTTTATTGATGAGGTAGCATCAGGAGTGATTGAATTCAGTGCAGATGCCCTGACCAAATACAAAGGCGGATACTCCGAATACAAGCTCCACAAAGAGCGTGAATTACGGGAACAGGAAACGATCTACCGCAGGCAGGAGCTGGAGCGTAAGGCTTTGGAAGAAACGATTCGAAACTACCAGGAATGGTTCCATAAAGCGCATAATTCAGCGACCGATGTGGAGGTGAAGATCACCCAGAGCTTCTACAAGGCCAAAGCCAACAAAAATATTTCACGTTACCATGCAAAACAAAAACAGCTGGAACGTTTGGAGCGGGAACGGGTCGATAAACCTCGTGAAGCTGCAAAGTTGAACATGGAATTGCAGATGAATCCACTGGCTGCACGACAGCTTGTTGCCCTGGATGAGGTGAGTTTTTCATATACGGGTAACGAGCCAGTGCTTCGTAACCTTCGAATCACCGTTGAACGCGGAGATCGGCTTGCAGTACGAGGTCCTAATGGAACGGGCAAGACGACACTGTTAAAGTTGATGATTGGTGAGCTGGAAGCGTCGCAGGGCAAGGTAACACGGCATCCACAGCTGAAAATCGGATACTTTTCACAGGAGCTGGAAGGGCTTCCCGAGAGTTTAACATTGCTGGATAGTTTGCTTACCCTCCCATCCATGACACAAAGTGCGGCACGTACCATTCTGGGATGTTTCCTGTTTTCAAGGGATGACGTGTTCAAGCGTATTGGGGATTTGAGCATGGGGGAAAAGTGCAGAGTGGCATTTCTGAGACTGTATTTTGGTGGAGCGAATCTGCTGGTGTTGGACGAACCGACGAACTATCTGGACATCGATACCCAGGAAGTCATGGAGAATGTATTAAAACAGGCTTCAGGTGCTTTGGTACTTGTATCTCATGACCGGATGCTGACGAAGACACTTGCGAATCGATTGTGCGATCTGGAAGCTGGGGGCACAGCAACCCTGTTTGAAGGAGGCGTGTCGGATTGTGAGCAGTCCAGCAAACTTCGGGAGCGTGCGCTGGAGACACGGGAATCCGATGACGAGCGGTTGCGATTGGAGATGCGCCTGTCGGAGTTGCTGTCTCCTGTGAGCACTGCTGGAAAAGACAGTCTGACACAGCCCGAGCATTCGAATGAGCGAGCAGTCGAGGCAGCTGAGATTCGCAAAATCCAGCAGCGTCTGAAACAATTGAAAGATAAGGGCGCAAGCATAAATTAGAACATGGACGGCTTGCTATTTCGATCTATTTTGCATATAATTATGAACGATCATCGATGATTACATCGATATAGGGTATGTGTTCAAAAAGAGTGGTTTTCAGTACCGAGAAGATGGGATGAAGATAGAAATGGAGTAGCGGAGCGTAGGAAAACTACGTGAGCAACGGACATTTCGGCTGAATGCTATATTCGATGCTGATGATGCCGCGAGGCATCATTCGTAATCAAAAGCGGACTTTTTGACAACCTCTAAAGCTTTAACTAACAAGCAAACGTGATGATGGAGATAAGTAAGCAGTGCCTCTGGACAGGGAGGAAGCGCCGTAGATTGAGAGCGTTTCTGTAGAACAAGGCTGCCGAAATTCACTCCGAAGCGGTTCCCTGAACCTGTTTGTGTGCAGACACAGAGGCAACAGTAGGGGCAAACGGTTAACGGTCGTTATTCCGTACAAAGTGAGACAAAACCAGTTGCAGGCCAGAAGGTCCGTGCAGCAATGGATGTCTAACAAGGGTGGTACCACGGTCTTTTCGTCCCTTCAGGGGAGAGAAGGCCTTTTTTTGTTGCAAAAACACCACAAAAAGGGGGCAATTACACATGAAAGAACGTTTAGAGGCATTGAAGATCGAAGCACTGGAGCAGTTGTCTGGTGTGAATGATCCACAGACGCTCGGTGATCTGCGTGTGAAGTATTTGGGGAAAAAGGGTGCATTAACTGAAATTTTGCGAGGTATGGGTGCACTTAGTGCGGAGGAACGTCCGGTTATTGGTCAAGTAGCCAACGATGTTCGGGCTGCCATTGAGGAAGTCATCGACAGCAAGCAGGAACATTTCCAGAAGGAAGAGACGGCGAAGCGTCTGCAATCCGAGAAAATTGATGTGACTTTGCCAGGACGTCGTGGACGTCAAGGCGGACTGCATCCACTGACGAAAGTGGTACAGGAGATCGAAGATATTTTCATCGGGATGGGATACCGCGTAGCGGAAGGTCCTGAAGTGGAAATGGATTATTACAACTTTGAAGCATTGAACTTGCCGAAGAATCACCCGGCGCGCGATATGCAGGATTCCTTCTATGTTACCGAAGACTTGTTGATGCGTACCCACACATCTCCGGTTCAAGTACGTACCATGCAGAGCATGAAGGGCGAAGTGCCTGTCAAAGTCATCTGCCCAGGTAAAGTGTACCGCCGTGATGACGATGATGCGACGCACTCTTTCCAATTCAACCAGGTTGAAGGTTTGGTTATCAGCGAAAACATTCGTATGAGCGATCTGAAAGGAACCCTGCTGCAATTCGTGCGCGAAATGTTCGGTTCCCACACGGAGATTCGTCTGCGTCCAAGCTTCTTCCCGTTCACGGAGCCAAGTGCGGAAGTGGATGTAACCTGTGTACAATGTGGCGGCAGCGGCTGTCGGGTATGTAAGCAAACCGGCTGGCTCGAAATTTTGGGCGGCGGTATGGTTCACCCGAAAGTACTGGAAATGGGTGGTTATGATCCGGAGAAATACAGCGGTTTTGCATTCGGAATGGGCGTGGAACGTATCGCCATGCTGAAGTATGGTGTCGATGATATCCGTCACTTCTACAATAGCGATCTGACCTTCTTGAAGCAATTCGGAAGGCTGTAACTTAACAATACAATGGATCAACAAATATAGAGCAAGCGTTATGAACCGGGAATACCAATTTATAGATGAAGGAAGTGAACGTCCATGAGAGTATCGACAGATTGGCTGTCTGATTATATTTCCCTTGAAGGTGTGACGCCACAGGAATTGGCAGAGAAAATTACCCGTGCGGGTGTCGAGATTGATGTAGTGGAGAACCGCAACAAGGGCGTGAATAAAGTTGTTGTAGGTTATGTGAAGAGCAAGGAGAAACACCCGGATGCAGACAAACTGAATGTGTGTGTTATCGATGCCGGTCAGGAAGAAGATCTGCAGATCGTGTGTGGTGCGAAAAATGTGGATGCAGGTCAAAAGGTAGTCGTAGCTTTGGTTGGAGCGAAGCTCCCAGGTGGATTGGATATCAAAAAAGCCAAACTGCGCGGTGTGGTATCCCTTGGCATGATCTGTTCTGCGAAAGAGCTCGGCATGAACGATAAATTGCTGCCCAAAGATCAACAGGAAGGTATTCTTGTTCTACCGGAAACAACAGAGGTTGGCACGCCGATCAGCCAGGTTCTTGGTCTCGACGATCATGTACTTGAACTGGACCTGACACCGAACCGCTCCGACTGTCTCAGCATGCGTGGTGCAGCTTATGAAGTAGGTGCCATTCTGGGTCGTGAAGTGAAGCTGCCAAATCCCAAAGACCAACTGGTTGAAGTGGGTGATGCAGCTGCGAATCATATCTCTGTAGAGATTAAGGCACAGGAGCAATGCAGTCACTATGCGGCTCGTTATGTAACCGGCATTAAGCTGGGTGCTTCCCCGCTCTGGATGCAAAACCGTCTGATGGCTGCAGGTGTTCGTCCAATCAACAATATCGTTGATATCACGAACTATGTCATGCTGGAATATGGTCAACCGTTACATGCATTCGATGCGGATAAGCTGGAAAAAGGCCATATTGAAGTGCGTATGGCCAACGAAGGCGAAACGATCGTTACGCTTGATGGACAGGAGCGCAAGCTGGAGCCGCACATGTTGCTCATTACGGATGGCGTGAAACCTGTAGCCATCGCTGGGGTTATGGGTGGCGAGAATTCCGAGGTATCGGAAGGTACGGTGAATCTGCTCTTGGAGTCCGCCAAATTCGACGGCGGAACCGTTCGGAAAACGTCGCGCCAACTGGGGCTGCGTTCCGAAGCAAGCATGCGTTTTGAGAAGGAAGTAGACCCGGGTGCGGTGATTACGGCTTTGGATCGTGCGGCTGAACTGATTCAGCGTTATGCTGAGGGTGAAGTGCATCAGGGAATTGTGGAAGCTGGGGCAGAAGCGGCGGAGAAACGTGTCATTCAATTGTCGCTGAACAGGCTGAATCGTTATCTGGGAACAGATCTGTCTTTGCTTGAGGTGAAAACGATCTTCGCTCGCTTGCACTTTGCATGTGGTGATGCTGAGCAAGGACTGCTGGATGTGGAAGTGCCAACACGCAGAGGGGATATTACACTTGATGTAGACTTGTTCGAAGAGATTGCGCGCTTGTACGGATACGACAACATTCCAACCACATGGATTGAAGGACCGACAACTCCGGGGGCATATACACGCTCTCAAGCGATGCGCCGCACTATTCGTGGAGTGCTCTCAGGCAGTGGCTGGCAGGAAATGATCAGTTATTCCTTTGTGCACCCGGATAAAGCGACATTATTCCCGGCGTTGACACAAGGCAGTAAAGCCGTGAAACTCGCGATGCCGATGAGTGAAGACCGCAGTGTGCTTCGTACGAGTATTTTGCCGCAAATGCTGGATGCAGCGGTGTATAACATGAACCGTAAACAGGATTCACTGGCTGTATTCGAAGTGGGCAGCGTGTTCTTCACCGAAGAAGATCAGCTGACCAAGCAACCCCATGAGATCCCAGTACTGGGCTTGCTGCTCACCGGGAATCGTGCAAACCAGCAGTGGAATGTTGGAGCGGAGAAAGTAGATTTCTTCGACCTGAAAGGTGCACTTGAGCAACTGTTCGCTTATGTAGGCCTGGAACAACGCATTCGCTTGGTAGCGAACAGCCCCGAAGGCTTCCATCCGGGACGTTCTGCATCAGTTTATCTGGAAGGCAAGGATGGCGGAGAAGGCACATTGATCGGTACATTGGGTCAGTTGCATCCGGAACTGCAACAGCAGTATGATCTGAATGATGTATACATCGCAGAGATTGCACTTGAATCGATCTACAATGAAGCAGACGCTGACATTCGTTATCGTGAACTTCCGCGTTTCCCAGCCATGGAACGTGATATCGCGGTTGTTGTGAATGAGGATGTTGAAGCGGGAGATATGCTGCGCGCCATTCGTGAATCGGCGGGTGAGTTGTTACAAACTGTACAAGTATTCGATGTGTTCACTGGAAGTAAGCTGGGTGAAAACAAGAAGAGCGTGGCGATGGCACTGGTATACCGGAATCATGAACGTACACTGACCGATGAGGAAGTTACTGAAGTTCATGCCCGTGTAGTGGCTCGTCTGGAAGAGCAATTCGGAGCGGAATTGCGTAAATAGGACAGAAGAACATTTTTTGAACAAAGATTAGCAGGAATTGTTTGAAGTCACATCGAATCCTTAGCATTAGAGGATCGATGTGACTTTTTTGTGATTACAGCTTAGAATCAACATACAGACTTGAAGGAGGGCACAACTGTGACTACACCTGATCGTACACGCGTCACCGTAGAGATCTACGGGACTTCCTATAAACTGGTTGGCAGCAGTGCCGACTATATGAAACAAGTAGCTAACCTGGTAGATGAGCGTATGAGCGCGATCTCCAAGCAAAATTCCCGTCTGGATACTCCGCGTATTGCGGTGCTGGCGGCTGTACATATGGCTGAACAGTCTCTTCAGACACAGGAAATCCGGAATGAGCTGAAGATGCTTACTGGAGAACGTACAGAACTGAGAAACGAATTAAATCGATTGAACGCCATACAAAATGAACATCAACAAGAATTGGAACGGCGTGACCAGTCTCTAGCTGAATTGCAGAAGCTGAAGCTTGAAGCAGAGCAGGCGCTGCAAAAGGCTGAGACGGACAAGCAAGCAGAAATGGACAAGTTAAACGCACTGCTTGAGCAGGAACGTGCCCAGGCAACGGCACAACTCAAGGAAGCAGAGGCCAAGGCGGCAACACAACTCAAGGAAGCAGAAGCGAAGGCAACGAGACAGCTGAAGGAAATGGAAGAAAAAGCGGCTAATCAGCTCAAAACTGCACAGGCACAGGCCGCTTCTCAGTTAAAAGAAGCTCAGAATCATTCTGCCGCCGAATTGCAGCAGGTGCAGGCCAAAGCTGCGGCTCAATATAAGGAATTGCAGGATAAGGCTGCCGCTCAATTAAAAGCAGCCGAGAGTCGTGCCATTGCAGAACGTCAACAAATAGAAGCCGAAGCTGCACAACAGGTTCAGACAGCCAAGGAAGAAGCCGAGTCGGCCATTTTGTTAGAGTTGGAGCAAGCAGAGAATAACCTGAAAAAAGCTCAGGAAGAAGCGGCACTGCAATATAACGAACTTCAGCAACAGATGGAGCTTCGTCTCCAGCAGGTTGAAGAAAAAGCGCTGGAACAGACTCAGGCTCTGACGGATCAAGCGAATCAAGAGCGGGCTGCCTTGCAGGAACAAGCGGAGCAGAAGCGCCTGAACCAGATAAACCAATTAAATGCAGAGTTCAAAGCCTTATCCGAACAGTCGGAACTCGAATGGATGGAGAAAGAAGCAGCCCTTGAGGAACAATTGCAACAAGCCAAGGAAGCAGCAGCATCTCAGGCAACCGAAGCCGCTGCAGTGGCAGAGGCCTTGTTGCAAGATGAACGAAGCAAGCTCAAGCAGCAGCTTGAGGAACAACGTAAACAGGCGGAGACTCGACTGTTAGATGTCGAGGAGCAATTGGAAGAAGTAATGACCCAGCTCATCAGTGCGCAGGACACAGTTGCAGCGCAAGAACAGCATCTCCAGCACGAGCGTGGTCAATTGGAAACGTTGCGTCATGAGCATGGAGTCCGTATACAGGAGCAGGAAGTTCAGAGTCGCCGAATTACGGAACTGGAACAACAACTGGAGCAGTTGAAAGAGGACCGGTCTCAGTTGCAGGAACTTCTGCGTGAAACGGAGCAGGCTGCCCAGCAATCCCGTGATGCACAGCAACAATGGAAACAGAAGTATAATGAAACTGTAGAGAGAGAAACCTCTCTTACAGCGCAGCTGCGCAAACTTCAGGAGCAGCACGCACAGCTTGAACAGGAAGTCCAAAACCTTCGTGAGGCTGAAGTGAAGTCGGAAGAGGAGCAGCGCAGGTTGCATAAGGTGCTTGAACAGGCTCATGCCGCGGTGCGTACATTGCAGAATGAGATCGGCACACTTACGGAACGTGAGCAATCCTGGAAAGACCTTGCTGAACAGCGATTGGCTGAGATCGGGGACCTGGAGAACCAGATTCTCGAAGTTGCTGAACAAAATGAGACATTGGAGTCTGGTGTGCAATCCCTTCATGATGAATTGTCCGTAGTGAAGGAAGAGTCTCGTTTTAACCATGAAGAGGCTGTCCATTACCAGAAGGATGCTGAGCTCTTGGAAGAAAAACGCAAAGAGCTTGAAGTTGAGTTAAATGCTGTTCGGGAAGATCTGGACCGACTTCAGGATAATTATAAACAAATCCGTAACGATTACAGTGATGCATTACAACGGGAAGAGAGTTACAGTTCCAAGATTGATGAATTGAGTTCAGAGAAGCAAGAGATTGTGAGAGCACTTGAAGAAGCAAGACAGTCTTCAGCAAAACTTTCCGAGCGCTACTCCGAGCAAGAGAACCGACTGGCCCAGACCGAGGAAGAAGCGCTGGAGTGGCAGATCAAATACGAAGAACTGTCGGTCAAACAGGCCGAATTGGCATCCCGCCTAGAGCAGTTGACGAGACGTGAAGAAGAACTTCGCTCAAGCGTTGAACAAGCAGAGCAGAACGACCAAGTATGGAAACGCCGTGCGGATGAATGGGCGGCTCAGGAGCAATCCTGGCAGGAGCGTTGGGCCGCGCTTGAGAATGAACTGACGGTTTGGAAGAGTGAGAGTGCTGCAAGTAGCGAGTTGCTGGAGGGACTGGAGCAAGAACGACAACAGCTGGATAAGTTACGTGCAGAAGCAACGCAAGAGAAAGAGATGATGGAAACCGAATTGCTTGAGATGGGAGAGCGTTACGAACTAGCAGCCAACCAATTACGTTTGTTACAGGTGGAACGCGAGATGGAGCAGGAGAAGGCAGAGCAACTGAACACGGAATATCGTCAGTTGCATGATGAATATAAGAAATTGCAGACGGAATATAACGAATGGATTGAATTGATTGAACAGGACCAGACCTAGCGGAATGAATGTAGCAGAACTGGCTCGTGGGCAACGTACTCTGGTACAATTTGTTATACTAAAGAAGGAGCTCCCGTCGCTGCGGGGGCTCCTTGTCTTGAAACCTATTCTTCAACAATAATTTTGGAGATCATGCTGCTGTGTCCTGAACCACAGAAGACAGAACAGGACATTTCAAACTCACCAACCTTGTCTGGGGTTATGACTTTGGAGCTATTTCTGGTATCCAGTTGAAGATTCAGCTCAGGCACAAGTATACCGTGATTTCCATTTACATTTTCATAAACAATGTTAACCGGAACGCCTTTTTTGAGTCGGTACTCAGGTTGATCGAATTCGTAGTTGCTTGCCTTGATGACCAGTTCTTCACTGGCTGTAACTTCAGCATCGGATCCATTACTTCCAGATTCTGCGGACTGCTTCGTCCCTCCGCATGCGGCGAGGACCAGAATTAACATACAGGCAGCAAGCCATGTTATGCCTTTCTTCATCATGTGCCTCCTTAAGCTTGATATGGATAAAATTTGAATGATTGCTCCAGTCATCATACCGCAATATATGGATGCCTGTACACGCTGCGTATGTCGGTTTTTTGAAAATTGTACGTCTATGTCATAGAGGGGTACTGCCCAAATGAAATAAACCTCTTCCGGCACGGAGCCTTCAGAGGTTTAAGCGAATATTCATTGGAACGTTAAGGTGAAATGTAGATTAACTTTTGGAGCTTCGTCCTGCATCAAAAGGGGTGGAAACCGGGATGAATAGATCGATAATCCCGATAACCAGCGCAGCGAGAATGGCACCGAGCAGGCTGACTTCAACATGATCTACAACATATTGACCAAGCCAAATCACCAGTGCGCTAACGATAAATCCGACAATACCGCGACCAAACGGGTTGACCCTTTTGCCGAAGATACCTTCAACAATCCAGCCGAGCAGGGCAATGACGAGAGCAAGCAGCAGGGCGCTCCAGAAGCCACCAACGGCGAATCCGGGAACGATCCAGCTAACCACCATTAATACTATTGCGGCGATGATAAATCGCACGACATGTCCCAGGAAATTCATGGTGTTTACCTCCTTTTATTTCGGATTGAACTGAGCAGGGCAACTCCAAGGGTATGGAGAGGTTGCACAATCCTGACACCTGTAGTTTGTGGTGCTATGGTTTAAGTTATGTGTGGAAGGATTCGTTAAATAGCGTAAGAAAGTTTCTTTCGTTATAATACAGATATAGTTTGGAAGGAGTTGTACACTTGGACACGAAAATTTTACACACATTGGAATATCGCAAAATTTTAAATACATTGCTTAGCTTTGCCCAGACGAGCATGGGAAAAAAGAAAGCGGAGCAACTTGAACCAAGCAGTGAACTTGAAGAAGTGAAGCGGTTGCTGCAGCAAACCGATGAAGCCTTTACATTCGATCGCTTGAAAGGCTCCCCGTCGTTTGGGGGAATTGTAGATATTACAGCTTCCATCAAACGAGCTGAAATTGGAGGCACACTTAACCCTCACGAACTTTTGGGAATATCCAACACGACCTTTGCGGCGCGGCGATTGAAACGTCAGATTGGTACTTTGCATGAAGATGAGCCCATCGAATCTCTGTTCTATATCAGTGACCAACTGTCAGAGCAAAAAACGCTTGAGGATGCCATCAAAATCTGTATTGACGACAATGCAGAGGTTGCCGACAGTGCAAGCGTAACGTTGGCTCAGATTCGTCGTGAGTTGCGAGGCGGTGAAGCGCGTATTCGCGAAAAGCTGGATTCCATGATTCGATCCTCTACTGTATCCAAGATGTTGCAGGATCAGCTCATCACCATCAGAGGAGACCGTTTTGTTATTCCGGTAAAAGCTGAATATCGTTCGTACTTTGGCGGGATTGTGCACGATCAGTCCGGTTCGGGTGCGACATTGTTCATTGAGCCGGAATCGATTGTAGCCATGAACAACAAATTACGCGAAACCCGGATTCGGGAAGAACGCGAAATAGAGATTATTTTGCAGAAATTGACGGCACTTGTCAGTGAGCAGGGTGAATGGCTGCTGTATGATGTCGACTTGCTGGGATCGCTTGATTTTATCTTCTCCAAAGCACGTCTGGCTCGTGAACTGAAAGCAACATTACCACGCATGAATGACCGCGGGTTCCTCAAACTGAAGAAGGGCCGTCATCCATTGATACCGATCGAAAACGTGGTTCCAATCGACATAGAGTTGGGCAATGATTACACATCCATTATCGTGACAGGTCCGAATACGGGTGGTAAGACGGTAACGCTCAAAACGATTGGATTGCTGAGCCTGATGGCGATGTCCGGTTTATTTGTTCCGGCTGAGGATGGCAGTCAGCTATGTGTATTTGATGCGATCTATGCAGACATTGGGGACGAGCAGAGTATTGAGCAGAATCTGAGTACGTTCTCCAGTCATATGACGAACATCATTCGCATTCTGAAGAATATGACGCCGAAGAGTCTGGTATTGCTCGATGAACTTGGAGCAGGAACAGACCCGGCTGAAGGGTCCGCACTGGCGATCTCCATGCTGGAGCATATGCACCGGACGGGATGTCGCATGGTTGCAACCACCCACTACAGTGAACTGAAAGCATACGCTTATGAGCGTAAAGGTGTCATTAATGCCAGCATGGAATTTGACATTAACACATTGAGTCCAACCTATCGCCTTCTGGTAGGTGTACCGGGACGAAGTAATGCATTTGCCATTGCAGAGCGACTGGGACTGCCAGGTTACATTCTCGATTACGCCCGTGGCGAAGTGAAGGAAGAGGATCAACGGATTGAGCACATGATTGCTTCCCTAGAAGAGAACCGTCTTACAGCTGAACAAGAGCGTGAGAAGGCGGAGAGCTTGCGCCAGGACATGGAGAAATTACGCAGTCGTCATCAGGCGGAACTGGAGAAGCTGGAACAGCAGCGTGATCGCCGGATTGAAAAAGCAGAAGAAGATGCACGCAGGATTGTGGACAAGGCACGCGCGGAAGCGGAGAAGATTATAGCAGATCTTCGCCTGTTGGCTATGGAGGAAGGTGCTTCCGTTAAGGAGCACAAACTCATTGCTGCCCGCAAACAACTGGACGAGGCTGAACCGGAGAAACGCAGGAAAACGGTCAAGAAGACGGCAACAGCGCCGAAGACTCGTGCCATCGGTCCTGGTGATGAAGTGCTTGTCTACAGTTTGAATCAAAAAGGCCATGTTGTAGAGATGTCGGGCAGTAAAGACGCTATGGTACAATTGGGGATTATGAAAATGAAAGTATCCCTGGATGACCTGGAACTACAACAATCGGCTCCAGCAGCCAAACCGAAGCAAAAACCGGTAACCGGTATGAAACGCACACGTGATGACAATGTGAAAAGTGAATTGGATCTGCGTGGCACCAACCTGGAAGAAGCCCTGATGGAGACAGACCGATTCATTGATGAAGCTTTCCTTGCCAACCTGGGCCAAGTTTATATTATTCACGGTAAAGGTACTGGAATTTTACGTTCCGGTATTCAGGATTACCTGCGTAAGCATAAACATATTAAAAGTTACCGGCTGGGCAATTACGGAGAAGGCGGAAACGGTGTGACCGTCGCAGAATTGGAATAGCCGGTCCATGAATCAATGATATTCTGCGACCTTATTCATGAAGGTCGCAGATGGGGAGAGGGGAACGGTGCGTGATAAAAAGCATTGACCAATTGCTGTCTCATCCTTTGGGGATGGTACTCGGTTTTTTCTCGGTAGCGATTATGGAGCTGCTTGTATTTCTGGCTTGCTTCGAACTGGTGACCAAGTATAAATGCTGGACGGAGATCAAGAAGGGCAATGTAGCGGTTGCGATGGCTACAGGAGGCAAGATCTTTGGGATCTGCAACGTACTGCGGTTCTGTATACAAGCCAAGTCTTCGGTATATGAAGCCATGACGTGGTCTTTTGTTGGGTTTGTTCTTCTGCTAACCGCCTATTTTTTGTTCGAATTCCTGACACCCGTGTTCTCCATTGATAAGGAGATCGAAGCGGATAACCGAGCTGTCGGATTGATATCCATGATTATTTCAGTCTCGCTGTCGTTTGTTATTGGCGCGAGCATTATCTAGGGGGAACGGTCATGAAGATATTGATACGGATTCTGTTTGCGGCATCGATCGTGTTTTTTGCCATCGGTGTGATCTATGTGATGAATACATGATGAGATGAAAGAGAAAGGTTGATTGAATATGGAAACAACAATATGCCCTTGGTGTCAAACGGAAATTGTATGGGATGAGGAACTTGGCCCTGAAGAGGAGTGTCCATACTGCCACAACGAATTGAAGGGATATCGAACGCTCAACATTAACATTGGTGATGAAGAGAACGATGATGCAGAGGACGACATCTATGATGTGGATGATGTAAAAGATGAGGAACAGACTACGGATCTTACAGATCTGTGGGGGGATGAAGTTGAACTCAAATTGCCGGAGCTGCGAACGTTGACCAAATATGCCGATGAGGGTAATGACCTCATTCAGTATGAACAAGGTGTTCAGAAGCAACTTGATCATCAGGAAGAAGTGCCTGAGTGCCCGAATTGTCGGGAATTCATGATTCTCGCAGGTACACAAGCTGCAACGCAGGATAATTTCTTGCCAGTTGCTAACGCAGTTTCAGGCGAAGGGGCGCTATTGTCACCTCCTTTTAAGGTGCTGACCTATATATGCTCGGGATGTTTCCAAGTTCAATACAGTCTGTCTGAGGATGACCGTCTGCGTCTGATTCAGAACCTGAGTGCGCAAGAGTAAGCTTCACGTAGATACGAACCACAATTTCAAAGCAATCCTGAAGATTCATCATGTTTTCCTCTTGCTTGGGGCACGTTAACCCTAAGACCTACCTGTACACAGTTCACTTCAGGTGGATGAAGGAGGAGCAGATGAAGATTACTTTAGGCCGACAATCCATTCTGCTTTTGGGCGTGAATGGATTGTTTGCGTTAGCCGGAGCACTGTCGGGAACCTTTTTGAATGTGTTTCTGTGGAAAAGCCGCCCGGATTATGCCATGTTGGGATGGTTCACTCTCAGTCAGCAACTGACCATTGGACTGACATTCTGGCTTGCTGGCAAATGGGTCAAGGAACACAATAAAATGAGTGCACTTCGACTAGGTACTGCGCTGTCCGGCATATTTTATATGATCGTCCTCTGGGCTGGCTCCAAAGCAGTAGACTGGATATGGCCATTGGGTATTCTATTAGGTTGTTCACTGGGGCTGTTCTGGATCGCATTTAATGTTGTGTATTTTGAAATAACGGATCGGGAAAACAGGGATCTATTCAATGGCTGGGTCGGGTTACTTGGCTCGATGACCGGAATTATAGGTCCGTGGTTCTCCGGTCTGATTATTACTCGCATGACAGACAACACAGGATATCGGCTCATCTTTACGGTATCACTCGTCATTTATGTCATAGCGGTAGTCTTCAGTTTTTTTCTGAAAAAAAGAAAGGTGAGCGGTACATACCGCTGGTCTGAACCCTGGATACAGCTATCCAAACCGAATAGTCCCTGGAGGACCTTAGCCTTGGGGTTATTCGCTCAGGGCGCAAGGGAAGGTGTCTTTGCCTTCCTGATTGCACTGTTGGTATATTTGGCCACAGCACAGGAGTACAAATTGGGGCAGTTTTCACTCATCACTTCAGCTGTGGCACTCGTAAGTTATTGGGCAGCCGGGAAGTGGTTCAAACCACAGTTCAGATCGAAAGGCATGTTCATCGGGGCCCTCATTCTGCTCGTTGTACTGCTTCCTCTTCTCTGGAAAGTGACCTATGGTACATTGTTAATCATGGGAATTGGGAGTGCTGTTGCGATGCCGTTGTACGTACTTCCAATGATATCAGCGGGATTCGACATGATGGGCACCAGTGGCGAAAATGTGGAGAAAAGGGTTGAACTTGTCGTTTTGAGAGAATTATGCCTGATGCTTGGCAGACTATTTGGATTGGCTATATTCATTGTGACGGTCATAAATGCTCCGTCTCTACACATGTTAACATGGCTTATTATTATCCTTGGTGCTTCTCCACTTATCGGATGGATCTTCATGCGCAAATTATTGAACCGAACGGAGGGGCAAGAGCCTGCGGCTTAGCAGGTCTCGAAATACAAACAGGGTACAGCGACAGGAAAGAGAACTTTCCGCGTGCTGTACCCTATTTGTATTGATTTGTTTTCCTGTTACACAGGAGATGGTTTATTTGTGCGTGTGAGTGAGAACAGATCCATATCAGGATTCTGTTTGCCGGCAATGGCATCCACAATTAAGGAAGCAGCAATCATGCTGTATACGGTCCCGTTACCTCCGTATCCTTCTACAAAATATGAATGCGGATAATCGGGATGGGTACCAATCAGAGGGAGACCATCATTCGTATTACCAAACACGGCACCCCAGGCATAATCGACTTCAAGATCATCTAAAGGGAAATAGGAACGTACCTCTTCCAGGAGTGTATCTCCCCGGTGTTTTGCCCGTATTTCACGTTGATCCTCCCGAGGTATTTCTTCATCCAAACCGCCTGCGATGATTCTTCCGTCGGGTGTTGTTCGCATATACAAATAGGGGCGTGCCGTCTCCCAAATCATGCTGTGTTCAGACCATTCACTAAGATCAGACAATGGTTTGGTAGCAATCGCATAAGTCGTTTTCAGATAGGCTCCACGATCCTTTTTGATGTCCTGTGTCTCGTAACCGGCAGCAAATATAACCTTCTTGGCACGGATTTTACCGTTGGAAGTGTGACATAATACACCTTCTTCATCGTACTCACAGTGTATCATCTCCGTCTGGCCATAAATTCGAGCGCCATGATTATTTGCGGATTCAAACAAGGCATGAACAAAACGATAGGGGTTCACTTCTGCATCTCCCATCGTGTATAGCGCAGCGGGTTTACTGAAAGGAAAATGCTTGCTTATTTTGTCAGCATCCCATAATTCAGCTTCAAAACCATAACGTTTCAGCGTCTCGTATTCTTCCTTCAGTAGAGTTACATCATCTTCGCTACTTGCAAAACAAAGACTTGTTCGAGGGATAAACCAAGGGTCTGTATCTAAACTGTCTGCAATTTGAGCAAGCTGGTTCATGGCCTCACGACATAGCTTATAAAAGCGCACGCCTGTCGCTTCACCAAAAGTATTGATACATGAGGTTAGTGTTTTGTCATTGGTATATTGTAAAAGACCTGTATTGGCAGAACTGCTGCCGTGGGCAATATCTCTCTTGTCAATGACAACGGTATTAATACCCTGCTCCGTGAGTAGTTTAGATGTCAATGCGCCCCCCATGCCTCCACCAATGATGAGGCAGTCACAAGAGATGTCTTCTTGCAGAGCAGAATAATCAAATGTTGCATTAAAAGTGGAGGGCCAAAAAGGTGTGCCATAGACCAAATCCATTAGAAACATCTCCTTTATGAATTAAATTTGTATACTTTTGTGTGACCGGGTTAACAATAATTGCGCATAAACTATATGCCGAGGAGGCCAGCGAAACATGCAGAATCATACGATGCAAGCACTGAGTCCCAAGGAATTAAACTACATTGCGGACTCAATCACCAATGAAGAACTGCTGATTAAGCAGTGTGCAGCAACAGCTTCCATCACACATAATCCACAAATTCAACAGGCACTGAATCACTATGTTCGCTCACATGAACAGCATCTGAACACGCTTGTCAATGCGCTTCAGCAACATCAGTCTCTTGCCCCGACACAAGCTCAGTAATTGAAGACTATTCTAACTGTATAGGAGGAGAATGCATGTATTCACAATCTTTATCACCTAATGGCTCTTTTATGCAAGAGCAAGATCTGCTGAAGTCGATTCTTGCAGATTTGAGACGAACCTCGCGCGAATATACGACTGCGACTACGGAAGCATCCTGCCCGATGACACGTCGAATGTTCACCGATTTAACGAACGATACCCTGAGATTGCAAGGAGAGCTGTTCAATCTGATGCAGCAAAACAACATGTATTCTGTGTCGGCCAAAGCACTCCGTCAGGATGTGGACAAGCAGCTCCAGTCTGCACAACAGGCCCAACAGAAGTGTCAGCAATTCATTCAGGAAAAGAATACGCAGCACAGCTCATACAGCCAAGCTCCTAATGTGCCTCAGCATCAGCCGAATTACGGTAACCCTTATTACATGTAACCTTTGCAAAAGAGGTTTGAAGCACCTAACGTTCCAGGACCATACCACCGCTTGCCCGAATTCAGGGCAGGCGGTCTTTTGTCTATGCATCAACGTTAAATTCATGTAATATAAGTATTAATTCATTTTCAGGAACCTGTATGACGCTGGAGGGAAAACCATGAAAGATTTGAACGATCTGCAATTAAAAGTTCTGGATCTGTTGAAGGAAGACGCGAGAAGGACTCCCACACTGCTGTCGACGCTGCTGGGGGAGTCGGAAGACAAGATCAAAAATGCGGTGGCACAGCTTGAACAAGACCACGTCATCGTGAAATACGCAACCGTCGTGAACTGGAGCAAAATAGATGATGAAAAAGTAACCGCCCTGATTGAGGTTCAGATCACGCCGGAGCGTGGTCGTGGCTTTGAAGGGATTGCCGAGCGCATTTATCTCTATCCGCAAGTGAAATCCGTATATCTCATGTCAGGTGCATACGATCTGCTCGTTGAAGTGGAAGGTGGCAACCTGCGCGAAGTCGCTAATTTTGTGTCGGAGAAACTGTCTCCGATAGACTCTGTACTTTCAACCAAAACGAATTTTATACTTAAAAAATATAAGCAGGACGGGATTATCTTTGAAGACCATCAAGAAGACAACCGTCTCATGATCTCGCCGTAAAGGAAGATGTGTCATGATAGTGAATGAACAGACAACCGGGAACAATAAGAAAATGACAACTTATCTGGCACCCCTCGTGCAGCAGATACCTCCATCCGGAATTCGTAAATTTTTTGATCTGGTTGGAGACAACAAGGATATTATTACATTGGGTGTGGGTGAACCTGATTTTGTTACACCTTGGCATATGCGTGAAGCCTGTGTCTACTCGCTGGAAAGAGGTATGACCAGTTACACATCCAACGCAGGTATGCCGAAGTTGAGAGAAGCCATCAGTGAATATCTGGATACTCAGTTTGATACCAAATACGATCCCAAGGATGAGATTATTGTCACCGTGGGTGGCAGTGAAGCGATTGATCTGGCTTTGCGCGCGTTAATCGTACCTGGCGACGAGATTCTCATTCCTGAACCTTCCTACGTGGCTTATTCACCAATCGCTTCAATCGGTGGCGGTATACCGGTTGGGGTTGAAACCTACGCAAAAGATCAGTTCAAGTTAACGGCCGAAGCACTTGAAGCTGGCATCACACCGAAGTCGAAAGTGGTTATTCTGTGTTATCCGAGTAATCCCACTGGGGCCATCATGACGTATGAAGAGTGGCTGCCGATTGCTGAAGTGATTAAAAAGCATGATCTGATTGTAATCGCTGATGAAATCTATGCTGAATTGACGTATACACAAAAACATGTTAGCTTTGCAGCTATTCCTGACATGAAGGAGCGAACAATTCTCGTAAGCGGATTTTCGAAGGCATTTGCAATGACAGGTTGGCGGATCGGTTACATGTGTGGTCATCCTGAACTTATTGCAGCCATGCTCAAAATCCATCAGTATACAGTAATGTGTGCACCGGCCATGGGTCAGGTTGCTGCACTTGAGGCATTGACGAACGGTTTGGGTGAGAAAGATCGGATGGTAGAATCGTATAATCAGCGTAGACGTTTAATTGTGCAGGGATTCAGGGATATTGGACTTGATTGTCATGAACCTCAGGGAGCATTCTATGCATTCCCGAGTATTCAAAAGACAGGTATGAGTTCCGACCTGTTTGCTGAGCGATTGTTAACGGAGAATAAAGTTGCTGCTGTTCCCGGCAATGTTTTTGGCCCTCAGGGTGAAGGCTTCTTGCGCTGTTCTTATGCTACTTCTGTAACCCAATTGAATGAAGCTTTGGAACGAATCGGAAACTTTGTTTACAAACTGCAAAAAGAGGGTTAATACTAAAGTAGAATCTTTTTACAAATGTGGCATTGTTATCGTTGGAAAAAAATAACTTTCTTTTACAAAATAATGTGATATAATTTCAATTTGAAATAAGTTTTCATATATTTGGAAAACATTTTTCCAAGGAGGGGTTAGCTTTGTTTTGTGTTGAATATGATTTACCGACGAATCGTGGGCACGTTCTGGCAGAAGGCGATCATGGCGACCGATGGTCGGTGAAACCCGATAACGCATCTTTGCATGACATTTCCTTGGAAGATGAAATTCATATGCTTCGTCGCAAGATGGAACAGATCTTCCTCGAAGAGAAATCATTCACATCCGATATTGTAATTGAAATCAGCAGTTTGCTGGATTTAAAGATTAATGAGTATATGAAGGCTAACCCGATCAAAGCAAAATAACGTTTATGCCGGATTGAAACGTTTCATTAATCGAATTAGAGAGGGAGACCTGAGAGGGTCTTCTTTTTTTTTGTGTGCTAAGGCAGGGTGATCCCTCGATAAAACAGGTTATTTTTTTGCGTGGAACAATTGTGATATATTGGACGTAGGAGACTAAAGGGGGAACTGGAATGAAGAGATTTTGGGGGCTTACTGCGATCGTTTCTATTGTTTTTCTGCTTGCTGGTTGTGGTGGTAAAGATGGTTTTTCCATTTTTATCATTGATAACCAAGGAAATCCATCTGTAATCTCAGAACAGTTACAGGCTAATCTGCAACAGAAACTGGGCGAGGAACCCAAGGTGGAAGTGATCACCAGTGCGATGTATGATGTTCAGAAAATTATGGTTGAGTACGCAGCTGGAGGACATGATATCTTCATTTTGCCTGAATCTGACATGAAACAATATGGAAGTAATGGTTCCAATATTCCGCTGGATGATACTTTTGACCCCAAGAAGTTTGAACGGGGTGTATTTGAGGGTGGAGTATTGGTAGAGAAGGGTGAAGGAGATGGAGGTTCAGATATCAAACAAGAATCACATCTTTACGGCATTCCGCTCGAAGATATGAAAATGTTTAAAGATGTAGAATATGCTGCGAGCAATCTGTTCGCTACCATTCCAGTGTCATCTTCCAATGTCGAAGAATCCAAGAAAGTGCTGAAGGCGCTGACAGAGTAAAGAAAATTCAGAATGGCTATGGAAGGAGGGAAGCGGATTGCTGATTACGGTCACAGGCGGCATAGGTAGTGGTAAAACCCGGTTTGCCCTCAAGTACGCAGCCGGGATTAGCCGGGAGGGTGTATATTTATCCACTGGTGATCATGATCCCGTTATTCCCGAATTGCCATCCGCTCATTATCGTGCCATTCATGCCGGGAACGGTCAGCATCTGACAGAGGTGATCACCCAGATTAATCGGGAATCCAATCTGTTTTTGGCGGATCAGCGAATTGTAATTGTAGATAGTCTGACCTCCTGGATGGCTACCAGTTTCAGAGCAACCGAGGATCTGAATCAGCAGCGATCAGAGACACAGCTTTTGCTTGATGCGTTATTGTCTTATCAGGGGAAGCTGCTTGTGATTACCAATGAAATGCATGGCACATTACATCCTACCGAGGAAGAACGAATATTTACAGCGAGAATGGCTTCGGTTAACCGGATGCTGCAGATACATGCTGAAAAGATGTACATGCTGGTATCTGGTCTGGCTATCGATCTTAAGAGTCAGGGCATGCGCAATGAAGATGAACGATAGTGAGATGACATAAACGGGTGACATAAAGAAGCCTCCTTAACCACGAATGGGTGGCGAGGAGGCTTTATTTAATCATCGTTCTTTATTTTTTCTTTTTGCTACGTCTGATCCACCAGATGATACATCCGATAACAATAATGGCTAGCATGACGTACACCACGATGGAATAGACGTCCATAAAGTGCAAAATGCTCTCCCACGATGCGCCTAGCGCAGCACCGACGCAGACAAGAATGACATTCCAGATCAATGTACCAATGGTTGTAAAGAGAAGGAATAAACCAAATTTCATATTGGACATGCCTGCCGGAATGGAGATAAGACTACGTACGAGGGGAACCATTCGGCAGAATAATACGGTCCACATGCCATATTTGTCAAACCATGCATCGACACGGTGAATATCCTCTTTTTTGATGCGTAGCACATGTCCCCAACGTTCCACAATTTTCTCAAGGCGCTCGACGTCAATGAGCAGACCAATACCATACAGCATGACAGCACCAAGGACGGAGCCGATGGTAGCAGCGATAATAACTCCTGGAAGAGTTAGACTGGTGTAAGTGGTCATGAAACCGCCAAAGGGCAAGATGATTTCGGATGGAATCGGGGGAAATACATTCTCAAGAGCAATAATGAGTGCAATGCCTATGTAGCCGTATTGTTCCATGAAATCGGTTATCCAGTTTTGCATAATCGTCTCCCTTTGCTTTTGGTTTCCTTCGATTTGTCGTATACTCGGCAGAGCACACCAATTCTTATATACGTGTACAGCGAGAAACTGGTTTCTGAAAAAATAGCATTCCCGTATTTATTAATGATATTAACAATTGGAGGGATAACGATGGGCATATATACACGAACAGGTGACGAAGGTCAGACCTCGGTTATTGGTGGACGTGTCATCAAGGATGATGACCGAGTAGAGGCTTATGGTACGATTGATGAATTGAACTGTTTTGTCGGTCAGGCGATTAGCCTTATTGACTCAGCTCAGGGCGAATTCGACGATCTGCGTGAACATCTGCTAGAAGTGCAGCAGGAATTGTTCGATTGCGGGTCGGATCTGGCCTTCGTGAAGATTAGTGAGACCAAATATAAGGTGAGAGATGAAATGGTCACACGTCTGGAGCAATGGATTGACCAGTATGATGCAGAGAATCCGAAAGTGGAACGCTTCATTATTCCAGGTGGCAGCCAGTTATCCTCTGCTTTGCACGTATGCCGTACCGTATGTCGCCGCGCAGAACGTCGCACGGTAACACTGGGACAACATACGGATATTAATCCGTCTGTACGGCGGTATCTAAACCGACTGTCTGATTATTTCTTCGTGGTTGCACGGACGGCCAACGCGAGACAACAGGTGGCCGATATTGAATATGTGCGGAGCAAAAAAGTCTTCCGCCGCAAAGAATGAGCCAATACTATTCGCCCATTGTCTACACGGTGACCGAGCAAGAAGATGGCTGGCTGCTGAAGACCGTGCTTCAGCGGCGGCTGCTGGTGTCCCGCAAGCTCTTGTCCAAAATCAAGCTGACGGAACAAGGCGTTATGCTTAATGGAGAGCGCGTATACATTAGCGTCAAGGTAGCTGCAGGTGATGTCGTTGAAGTTCGGATGGAGCAAGAGGAATCGGATGATATTTTGCCCGAACCTATCCCCTTTACCGTTCTGTATGAAGATGAGCACTTACTTGTTGTCAACAAGGATGCAGGCATCATCGTTCATCCGACACATGGACATTACACAGGTACTTTGGCGAATGGAGTCGTTCATTACTGGAAATCCAAGGGTGAGCGATTCCGGTTTAGACCAATTCATCGTCTTGATCAGGAAACGTCAGGTGTGCTGGCTATAGCCAAGAACCCGTATGTGCACCAGCACGTATCTGAACAGATGATTGCAGGGACGGTAGATAAGAAATATATTGCGTTTGTACACGGCAGCCCCGTCCCGGAACAAGGGTCAGTGGATGGGCCGATTGACAGGGATCCTGAAGAGCCACACCGCCGAATTGTAACGCCTGATGGTTACGCGGCGAGAACGTTGTATACGACGTTAACACGTTGGGCAGAGGGCACCGCCAGTGCAGTAAGTCTCAAGCTGGAAAGTGGAAGAACCCACCAGATCCGGGTACATATGACGTCCATCGGTTGCCCGTTGATCGGAGATCGGATGTACAAGACACTACCTGAGCATGAGATCAATGAGCAGGCCATGGCTGTTCGGGAAGAACGGGATAGCTGGATCGAACGTCAAGCCTTACACGCCTGCGAATTGACGTTTGAGCATCCAATTCTACAGGAACGCATGACGTTCCATGCCCCTTTGCCAGCAGATATGGCCGCGCTAGAGAATCGTTTGAATGATGACGCAGCTCCCAGAGAAGAATTGTAGGAAGCCTGCAACGAGGCTCTTAGATTTCCTTAGATACGCCCTCTGTGTAGTAGGTGTCGTAGCTTTTTGTACGGTCCATCTTGCTAGGCCCTTTCTGCTTAAGTTTCAACGCTAGTAAGCTATTCCATTGTGAGGGGTGCTATAATGCACTCGAACAACATGCCGTAGGCTAATCTTTATGGTTTAATGTGTTGATGTTTACCCATTTCATGTTAAATATTTCATGAATTCAAATCTCAAAAGCTTTTAAGGATATAAAAGCTGTAAGACTTTGACCCAAAAAATATAGCGAATGAGTGTTTTTGAACACATTCGCAAAAAATCAGTAAAATTACATGGCGATGGTATCGATTTGGAGCGACTTTTGGATTTGCGAAGCAAACCAAGGGAAGCGAGAAGTCGAAACCGGAGCCACACGAAACCGGAGCATTTGGAGGTAAATAAATGAGCAACTTAAAAGTATATCAATATGCCAAATGCGGCACATGCCGCAAAGCTGTAAAGTGGCTTGAAGCGCAAGGACATGAGTTGGAGCTAATCCCCATTTTTGACACACCACCATCAGAATCTGAACTAACAGAATTGATCCAGAAAAGCGGGCTCGAGGTGAAAAAGTTCTTTAATACGAGCGGGGAAGTGTACAAAGAACAACAATTGAAGGACAAGCTGCCAGGCATGTCCGCTGATGAACAGATTCGTTTGTTGGCTTCCAATGGTCGGTTGATCAAACGTCCGATCGTTACGGATGGAGAAAAGGTGACAGTTGGTTTCAAGGAAGAAACGTTCGAGCAGGAATGGAATAACGCATAAGCGTGCTGAATACCAGCCTTGAATTGTTCAAAATTCAGGGCTTTTTTGGCTGAACGATGGTTGGCGGAACTATGCTATAATGATAGAATTAGTTTCGTATTTTATATGCTAGATCAGGATAGGAGAGAACAAATTCAAGTGAATCAACGTAATGAACCTACTTTGTTGCTGGTGGACGGTATGGCGGTGTTGTTCCGTGCTTTTTATGCGACATCTGCAAGCGGATATATCAGACGTACAAAGGCAGGATTGCCTACCAACGCAGTCTACGGATTTATCCGTTATTTCTGGGATGCGGTTCAGACTTTTGGGCCAAGTCATGTCGTATGTTGTTGGGATATGGGCGGTAAGACGTTCCGCGGTGAAGAATATGCAGCCTACAAAGGCAACCGGTCTGAAGCTCCGGATGACCTGATTCCCCAGTTCGCCCTGATTCGTGAAGTCATGGATAGCCTGGGTATTCCGAATATAGGTGCACAAGGATTCGAAGCTGACGATTGCATCGGGACGCTTGCTAAGTATTATACCGAAGAGACAGATATGAATGTTATGGTACTGACGGGTGACCACGACATGTTGCAACTGATTAATGATCGCACGAGTATCATTATTATGAAAAAAGGCCATGGCAACTACATGGTGTACAATCCTGAAACGCTCATGGCAGAGAAACAACTGACACCTCGTCAAGTCATTGACATGAAGGGTCTGATGGGAGATGCCAGTGACAACTATCCCGGAGTACGGGGAATTGGTGAGAAAACAGCGTTGAAGCTTGTACAGGAATATGGCTCCATTGAAGGGATTTTGAGCAACATGGATAAACTGACCCCTTCGGTGCGTAACAAGATTGAGAATGATCTGGACATGCTTCATCTGTCCCGCAAACTGGCAGAGATTCATTGTGCTGTTCCGGTTGCCTGTGCGCTGGATATCTGTGAATTGCGTCTTGATCCGGATATGGTGATGGACAAGTTTGAACAACTTGAGATGAAGAGCCTCGGCTCTTGGATGGGAGTGGCAATAGGGTGAGCAACATGAAGAACGTACGATCAGGCAAAAAGTGGTGGACAGGGGCTATGGCCCTCCTCCTGGCCTTGCCAATAATTCTTTCGGGAGCAGTAAGTGCGCCACAGACAGTGGATGCCAAAGCAGCAATTAGCACCAAAGTACAGAAAGTAAAAGCAGCAGGACGTAATTTTACCGTACAGACCGTTTCGATTCCGAAGGGAACACCGGTTACCGTGGGACTCGCGAAGAAGCAAGTTGGCCAGACGGCTACATTGCCATCGATTGTGAAAGCCTATGGTGCACAAGCAGCCATTAATGGAGCATTTTTCGAAGCATATAATGGAGCACCAGATCCATACGGCATGTTAATAGCAAATGGTAAGGTCATACATATTGGAAGATACGGAACATCCATCGGATTTAAGGAAGATGGCTCGGCGATCATGGATTCACTTCAGGTGAGTTTGACAGGTAAAGTAACAGATACAAAAGGCAAATCACGCAGTTGGTATGCGACATTTATTAATCGAACACCCTCTGCGAATGCAAGCATTACGATGCTGTATACACCTGAACGAGGTGCGACAGTCGGGTTCAAAGGTGGTACTGCAGTAGTCATGGAGAAAGGCATCGTGACCAAAAAAGTCCCTAACACCAATGTAGCCATTCCTAAGAATGGCTCTGTGCTGGTCTTCACAGGCAACCAAAAGTCCTCTTCAGATCGTTTCACCGTTGGCTCAACCGTAGAAATGAATTACAAATATACGAACGCAGCAGGTAAAGAGATTCCTTGGCAAGATGTGGTGACCGCTGTGGGAGCAGGTCCGCGTCTGGTGAAAGACGGCAAGGTAGCTGTAAATCCGACGAGTGAAGGTTTCAAGGATGCCAAGATTCTTAATGCTTCCGGAGCCAGAAGTGGTATCGCAATCATGGCGGACGGTTCTGTTATGCTGGCTACCGTTTCCGGAGCAACAATCAAGGAGTGGGCAGCTGTGATGCAAAAGCTTGGGGCGAAGCAGGCCATGAATCTGGATGGTGGCGCATCTTCAGGCATGTACGCCGGGGGCAAAATGCTGACCTCACCAGGTCGACTTTTGAGTAATACACTCGTATTTGGTGGCTCTGTTCGTTAAAAGAAAGTGATTATGGGAGGGATGACGCAAATGACACTCACATCTGATCGAAAGCCAGAGGAGGGTAGTACAGCTGTTCTGGCCATCAATGTAGGACTGCCGCAACCGCTCTCTGGGCAGAAGCGTGAAGTGCTGAGCGGCATTGTGAAACACCCTGTATCCGACGCGGTTTTCCTGTCATTCACTGGAATGACAGGGGATGCGCAGGCGGATCTGGTGCATCATGGAGGCCCTGACAAGGCCGTTTGTGTATACGATTACAGTCGTTATCCGGAGCTGGAACAGTTGATGGATCGCAAGCTGGACTGGGGAGCTTGTGGAGAAAATCTGACGGTTGAAGGCTGTGCCGAAGAAGTCGTTCGGATTGGTGATGTCTACGAGTTGGGCGAAGCCACAGTGCAGGTCAGTCAGCCCAGACAACCTTGCTTCAAGCTGGGCGCGCGGTATGATTATAAGGAACTGCCTGTATATTTTCAGGAGAGTGGATATACCGGCTTTTACTTTCGTGTCCTGCAAGAAGGTGAGGTAAGGCCTTCATCGACATTTCGACGGATCAGCACCGATCCTGCATCAATGACCGTTCTTGAAGCCAATCGAATTATGCATCAGGGGAAAGAAAATGTCGAAGGTATCCAGGCGCTGCTGGCCATTTCTGCGCTGTCAGACAGCTGGAGGCAGACGTTAATGAAACGATTGTCCAAGCTGGAGAACAAGTAGCAGGATAACTATAGTGTCATCAAGTAAAGCACGAAAAATGATTTCCTTTTTAAACTAACTTGGGAGTGTGACTAACATGACGATCTTAGGCGCAATTGAAGCAGGCGGAACCAAATTTGTATGTGGTATTGGCACAGAAAACGGAGAAGTTCTGGAACGCGTAAGTTTTCCAACAACAACACCGGAAGAGACAATGGCTCAAGTGATTTCGTTTTTTGAAGGCAAAGGCATTGAAGCTCTGGGCGTAGGTTCATTTGGTCCGATTGATCCGATTGAAGGAAGCCCGACGTATGGCTATATCACAACAACACCGAAGCCACATTGGGGACAATATAACGTGATTGGCAAGCTCAAGGAGCATTTTGATGTACCGATGACATTTGATACGGATGTGAATGGTGCGGCACTTGGAGAAGCAACCTGGGGCGCTGCACAAGGTCTTGAGAGCTGTCTGTATATCACGGTGGGTACAGGTATTGGTGCAGGTGCTGTAGTTGGCGGTAAAATGGTCCATGGATTGTCACATCCAGAGATGGGACATATCATTGTACGCAGACATCCGGAGGATACATACGAAGGTTTCTGTCCGTATCATGGCGACTGTCTCGAAGGCCTTGCAGCAGGTCCAGCCATTAACAAACGTTGGGAGCAACCGGCTTATGAACTGCCTGCAGATCATAAAGCATGGGAGATTGAAGCACATTATCTGGCACATGCACTGATGAATTATGTTCTCATTCTCTCTCCACAGAAAATCGTAATGGGTGGCGGAGTAATGAAGCAGGAGCATCTGTTCCCGATGGTTCGTAGCAAACTGCAGGAATTGCTGGCTGGATATGTTCAGCATCCCGCACTTCAATCCGAGATTGACCAGTATGTTGTTTCACCGGGACTTGGTGACAATGCGGGACTATGTGGTTCGCTGGCGCTTGCCAAACTGGCATTAAATAAGTAGATCAATAAGGGATTGACGAATTTTACCATTGTGGTATGATATGGGCAACAGCATAGTACGGTTAATGAGGAAGCACCTCTCTTGCATGGATTTTGCAGGAGAGGTGTTTTTTTGTGCTGCCTTTAGGTAGTGTAGCTAACCCGTTTAGGCTGATATGTTAAAGGGAGGGAACGGAGATGGAAGTCATTTTCATGAACAGATTGTCCAGAATGTCAGATCAGAATGCAGAGTATGCACAGCTATGGATTGGGGAAGAGGAAGATGGTTGGCAGCTGGGATGGAGTCGCTACGAGGAAGGAGAACGTGAGGACAGCATCTGGTATGAAGGGACTTCTTGGGAGGAACTGCTTCATATTTATCGTCATCAGCTCGCCATACAGATGAGTGAGGGATACCGACCGCAGTTACAGGGGTTATTTCATGAGAATGATGATTTGAAGTTACGCAGTTATGGTGGGCAGCGACTCCATTGCTACAGTGAGTTATACGGCAATGAGCAGTTATATACGGATTTGTGCGCCTGGCGTAGAAAGAGAGCCGTGTCTGACCGGAAGGCACCGTATTTTATTGCAACGAATCGTCTGCTGCGTTTGATCAGTGCCTTTGTGCCGCAATCGATGGATGAACTGATGCAATTGCCGGGCGTAGGGGAGAGCAAAGCGACCGACTATGGTGCGGAATGGATGGAGATTACGAACGGGTTGGAGCGTTCAACGACATTCCCGCTGGAATGGGTGTACACGGCGCTGAAGGAAGAAGAGTATGAGAACTGGTTATACAAGCAGAGAGAGCAGAAGTACAAACAGGAACTTGATAAGTTCACCACGCGCAAGCAGGTGCTCGAAGGCATGAAGGAAGGGCATACGTTAGAAGAAATCGTTAATCGATCCGGATTATCCCGACGCGAGTTGATTGAGCTGTTAGAGGCACTGGATCTCGAAGGTTATGACACCGATTGCCTTCTTGATGTGGAGCTTGCTGTGATGCCAGAGAACGAACAAGAGGCTGTATGGAGTGCATATGAGGAGCTGGGAGATACGTTCCTGAAGCCAGTATTACATAAGGTGTATGGAGCGGAGAAGCCCGACGGAGGAAGTCTGGAGCAGGTCTATGAAAAACTGCGCATGATTCGCATCCGCTTCCGTCGGCATGCAGAGACAGAGCGGAATGTAAGTTAGTTGCAGGGTATAGAAAAAGACGACGCGTTCCTCCAAGAGGAGCGCATCGTCTTTGTTATTTCATACGAGTTCATACCCAGTCTTTTTTGCGGAAAATGAAGAACATGCTCAGGCCCAGTGTAACCATCAGGCCAATTACAACAAAATAGCTGTATTTCCAGTTAAGCTCGGGCATATTCGTAAAGTTCATACCGTATATTCCGGTAATAACCGTCAGCGGCATGAAGACCGTGGTAATGGCGGTAAACACACGCATGATCTCATTCGCCCGGTTCGCTATACTGGATTGGTAGGCTTCTCGCAAGTTGCCCATCAGGTCGCGATAAGTCTCAAAGGTTTCCGATATTTTTACGGCATTTTCATAGATGTCACTGAAATACTTTTGCAGTTGATCATCGATGAGACGCAGATCTTTTTTGTTCAGTGTGTTAATGACCTCTTTCTGAGGTCCAAGGACTTTTTTCAGCCACAGAATCTCACTGCGCAGCCCGATGATTTCATTCAGATGTGACTTTTTGGTATGCATCAGAATGTCTTCCTCAAGCTTCTCAATCCGTGCTTCAATTCGGTCACCTACGGTGAAATAATTATCAACAATCAAGTCAACCAGCAAATAGAGCAGACGATCCGGTGTACTGATTTCCTGTTCCCACAGGATTGGTTTCAGTGTGCGCAATTCGCTGACCTTTTGCTTCGTAACACTAATAATAAAATGTCTGCCAAGGAACAAGTTGACTGCACGCAGAAAAATCTCTTCATCATCGAAACGTATGCTATTGATTACAATAAAATAATGGTTCTCATAAATTTCAATCTTCGGACGTTGTTCTTCGTCACTAAGACAGTCTTCCACAGCCAGATCATGCATCAAGAACAGCGGCTGAAGTACCGCCAAATCGTCTACGTCTGCATCAATCCAGTAAAATCCTTCCGCTGGTGGAGTCAGCGCCTGCTGAATGTCGTCCACCGGAATAAATACACCGTTGTTTACCAACCGGATTTTCATCGTTAATCTACTCCTTCTGCACCCGCCAACTTGGCGGATATTATCATTATGGGCGCAAAAAGAACAAATCAGCCGGTCGGCAGCGGAGCCTGGAGATCAGGGCTGCGTTCACTATATGATCAAACGGAAGTCACGTCCCGCTGCCGGCATGCTGATGTCAATTCTCTATGCAGTTTGTCGGAATTCGGCTGCCAGTCAGGCCTCGGGTCGCCATCCATTTAATATGTCACCTCTCACATAAGGGTTTATAACACCTTGTTTAGTATACCGCTGGTACAAGGTGCTTTCAAGCGCAAAAATGTGTCTATTTCGCGCCCTGAGGCAGTGTATGACAACGGATGAAGAACGGTTCCGATCTGGACAGCAGACAGAGAACTGCACCTTGACGTAAGGGCATTAATGTAATAAAGTAGACGGTGAACCATATTAAATTACAATCTAATACAGCGAAATCTTATCAAGAGTAGGTGGAGGGACTGGCCCGATGAAACCCGGCAACCGGCGGTATACCGCACGGTGCTAATTCTTGCAGCGACCTAGTGTCAAGTGGCACTGTTGTAACTGAGAGATGAGAGAGGCGCATATCTATTTACATATGACCTTTCTCGAAATCCGAGGAAGGTCTTTGTCATATGCCCCGACTTCTCAGCAGTGATTTTCGCTAAGGAACTTGAGGTTGTTTGTAACGTTGGATGAAAGAGCAATTCAATGTTTTTACAAGCTCAAGGCAGTCTGTCACTGTATTGATATGAAGACATCAAGCCAGTGGCAGTTGCATCTATCTATGCACAAGGAGGAGTTAGACTTACCATGCCAATCAAAATTCCGGATACTTTACCAGCAAAAGAAGTACTTGAAGGAGAGAATATCTTCGTCATGGATGAAACTTCTGCATACCAGCAGGATATTCGTCCACTCCGTATCGCTATATTAAACCTGATGCCGACAAAGGAAACGACCGAAACACAATTGCTTCGTCTGGTCGGAAACACGCCTATTCAGGTGGATGTTGTTCTCGTACATCCCAAATCCCATACGTCGAAGAATACGTCTCAGGAGTATTTGGATCTGTTCTACAAAACCTTTGACGAGATTGAACACCGCCGTTTCGATGGCATGATTATTACGGGTGCCCCGGTGGAACAGATGGATTTCGAAGACGTGAACTATTGGAATGAGATCCAGGAGATCTTCGAATGGACCAAAACCAATGTGACTTCAACCCTCCACATATGTTGGGCTTCCCAAGCAGGTTTATACCATCATTTTGATGTGCCGAAAGTACCACTTGATGAAAAGTGCTTTGGTGTTTTCCCACATACGATCAATAAACCACATGTTCCATTGTTGCGTGGATTTGATGAAGTATTCAACGTTCCACATTCCCGTCATACGGAAGTGAGACGCGAAGATATTGAAAAGAATGAAAATTTAGAGATTTTGGCTGAATCCGAGGAAGCGGGTATCTTCCTGGTTGCGACCAAAGACGGCAAACAAATTTTTGCCACAGGTCATGCCGAGTACGACCCGTTCTCATTAAAGTGGGAGTATGACCGGGATGTAGCCAGAGGATTGGATATTGCATTGCCTAGACACTATTATCCGAATAACGATCCTTCCCGTGTGCCACCGGCTACCTGGCGCGCTCATGCCAACTTATTATTCTCTAACTGGCTCAATTACTATGTGTATCAAGAAACACCTTACGATATTGGCCCGCAAATCTAATCGAGATTACAGGAGGATGCAGCAATGGAAGACAACAACAAGTTGAAAATCGAAAGCCGCTTAGCACAAATAGGGTCCATCAATGAACCGGTAACAGGCGCCATTAACTTTCCGATCTATCAATCCACTGCGTTTCGCCACCCGAAGCTAGGACAAAGCACGGGGTTTGATTATATTCGTACGACGAATCCAACCCGTAAAGTGTTGGAAGAAGCGGCTGCAGCGCTGGAGTCCGGTGATGCAGGGTTTGCCTGTAGCTCGGGTATGGCCGCCCTGCAAACGATTTTTGCCATGTTTGGTCAAGGAGATCATCTTATAGTATCGCTGGATCTGTATGGTGGGACCTATCGCCTGCTCGAACGCATTTTGTCCCGTTTCGGTGTAACCGCAAGTTATGTGGACACGAATGACCTGGCAGCACTGGAGAAGGTTCGTCAGCCAAATACCAAAGCCGTATTTATTGAGACACCTACCAATCCATTGATGATGATCACAGATGTGGAAGCCGTTGCTTCCTGGGCGAAAAAGTACAACCTGTTGACCATTGTTGACAACACGTTGTTGACTCCATTTTTCCAACGTCCGATTGAACTGGGTGCCGATATCATCATTCATAGCGCTACCAAATATCTGGGCGGACACAATGATGTGCTGGCCGGACTAATTATAACCAAGGGTGAGGCATTATCTGCAGAGATGGCGTTCCTGCATAATTCCATTGGAGCGGTATTGTCTCCAAGCGACTCCTACCAGTTGATGAAAGGCATGAAAACGCTGGCTCTTCGCATGGAGCGTCATGAATACAATGCGCTTACCATTGCCAAATACTTGCTTGAGCATCCAGCGGTGGGTGAAGTGTATCATCCAGGCCTGTTCGATCATCCGGGGTATGAGGTGCAGAATAAACAATCCACCGGTAACACAGGAATCTTCTCTTTTAAAGTGAAGGATGCACGTTACGTTGAACCATTGCTGCGTCATATCAAACTGATTGCTTTTGCCGAAAGTCTCGGTGGAGTGGAATCACTCATGACCTACCCAGCGGTACAAACGCATGCGGATATTCCGCTTGAAATCCGTGATGCCGTAGGTGTAGATGACCGACTGCTCCGGTTCTCTGTAGGCATTGAACATGCGGATGATCTGATTGCAGATCTTGGCAATGCTCTGACAGCTGCACAACAGGAAGTTGAAGGAGGCGTGCACTCATGAGTGAGTCCAACAACAAGCCCAATTCTGAATTGAAATTTGATACCAAATTGCTTCATTTTGGTGATGAAATTGACAAAACAACTGGAGCCTCCAGTGTACCGATCTATCAAGCCTCAACCTTCCATCATTTTGATATCTTCAATCCACCTCAACATGATTACAGTCGTTCGGGTAATCCGACACGTCAGGCTCTGGAAGATTACATCACACTGCTGGAGGGCGGAGCGCGAGGATTCGCCTATTCATCGGGGATGGCTGCGATCTCCAGCGTCTTCATGATGTTCTCCGCAGGGGATCACATGATTGTAACGGAAGATGTATATGGAGGCACGTATCGGTTGCTTACTTCCATATTAAGCCGTATGCAGATTGAGACGACCTTTGTGGACATGACCAATATAGATGAAGTAAAAGCGGCGCTCAAGCCGAACACCAAGGCAGTTTATATGGAAACACCGTCCAACCCTACTTTGCGTATTACGGATATCGCTGCCGTAACTGACTGGTCGAAGGAACATGACCTGATCACGATTCTGGATAACACCTTTATGACACCGTACTATCAGCGTCCAATTGAGCTTGGTGTGGATATCGTCGTACATAGTGCTACCAAGTTCCTAGGGGGGCATAGTGATGTGCTGGCAGGCTTAGCAGTTGCTCGCACGGAATCACTTGGCGTACAACTGAAACAGTTGCAAAATGGACTTGGAACTGTACTCGGGGCACAAGAATCCTGGCTTCTGATGCGCGGGATGAAAACCTTGGGGGCTCGTATGGCTCATAGTGAACGGAGTACAGCCAGACTTGCGGCATGGCTTAATGAGCGCAGTGATATTACCGCTGTCTTTTACCCTGGACTGGAGGATCATCCGGGCCGCGAGGCACATGAGCGCCAGTCAACAGGATATGGAGCTGTCGTTTCATTTGACGTCGGTTCAGGAGATCGTGCAAAAGCAGTTCTTAACCGGGTGAAGCTACCCATTGTTGCTGTAAGCCTGGGAGCTGTCGAGAGTATTCTGTCCTACCCAGCGATGATGTCTCATGCAGCAATGCCGGCTGAGGTTCGCCGGGACCGTGGCATTACAGACGGGTTGCTGCGTTTCTCGGTAGGTCTGGAAGATATCGAAGATCTGATTGTAGATTTGGAACAAGCACTTCAGGAATCCTAACAAAAGGGAGTGTCCAAATACCCTTATGAGTATCACTTAAGTTCGGATAAATTCCATTCCATATGTAAAAATTTTTACTTATTTTTAAAGCACCTGTACATAAGGTGCTTTTTTTCACATGTAACCTGTGTTACGATATGTGGAGTACAGAAATGCGATGTTGCCACCAGAACTTGCTTCTTTTGAACAAGTTGGGACGGATCGTTATATAATTTCTCTTCATGAGGGAGGCTTTTTTACGATGAGTACGGTAGACCGTATCTTAGATAAAGCCCTTCGGGGCGAACGTTTGGACTTGGAAGACACGATTCAGTTATTTGAATCCAATGAAGTGGACAAAATCGGGGCAGCTGCTAATGTCGTTATGAAACGCATGCACCCTGAGCCATACAGAACATTTGTAATTGGGCGTAACGTCAACTACACGAACGTGTGTGATGTGTACTGCCGTTTTTGTGCTTTCTACCGCAGACCTGGTTCAGATGAAGGTTATGTGCTTCCAGATGAAGTTATTTTCCAGAAGATTCAGGAAACGGAAGATGTGAATGGTACCGAAATTTTGATGCAAGGTGGAACGAATCCAAACTTGCCTTTCAGCTATTATACAGACCTGTTGAAAGCCATCAAGGAGCGTTTCCCGAACATCACGATGCACTCGTTCTCACCTGCTGAGATTATGAAAATGGTTGAAGTCTCCGATGGCCTTACATTGGAAGAGGTTGTTCGTGCTATACACGAAGCTGGACTGGATTCCTTGCCTGGCGGCGGCGCTGAAATTCTGGATGACCGTACACGCCGGAAAATCAGCCGTTTGAAAGGTTCATGGCGGGATTGGATGGACGTTATGCAAACTGCACACCGCATCGGCATGAATACCACGGCAACGATGGTTATCGGCCTTGGTGAATCGATGGAAGAGCGTGCTTTACACTTGCTCCGTGTACGTGAAGCTCAGGATGAATGTATTGCGAACAAGTATGATTCCGAAGGTTTCCTGGCGTTCATTCCTTGGACTTTCCAGCCAGACAATACCAACCTTAAGCTGGAGCGTCAGACGCCGGAAGAGTACTTGAAGACTGTAGCCATCAGCCGACTGGTGCTTGATAATATTAAGAACATTCAATCCTCTTGGGTAACCATGGGTCCTGAGATCGGTAAGAAGTCGCTTGAATTTGGATGTAATGACTTCGGCAGCACCATGATTGAAGAGAACGTTGTATCTGCTGCGGGTGCAACTTACAAAGTGAACATTGAATCCATTTTACGTTTGATTCGAGAGGCCGGTTATATCCCCGCACAACGTAACACCCGTTACGACATCTTGCGCATGTTCGATGAAGAGAATACCGTGCATGAAGATTTCGTAATGCAGAACTAATTATAATATTTGTATACCACTTCTATATATGCTGATCGTTAGATGAGTATTTATGAAGCAAGCCCGCTGATTACTCCGTCTGGAGGAACGGCGGGCTTTTTGATTTTTTCTGGAGATTGAGGTCATTAAACAGTACATGTTACGCAATTGGCGATATTTTATATTGTAATTGAACTGTTACAATGAAAAGGAACTTGTGTAGTCAGACATGTTGGAAGGGGCAAACCAATGAAGAGAAGAACACTTGGAAAGACCGAACTGGACGTTCCTGTATTGAGCTTTGGAGCATCCTCACTTGGCTCTGTATTTCGTGACATTGACCGGGAAGAGGGAATTCGCACTGTACATGCTGCTGTAGATGCCGGAATGAATTACATAGACGTTTCGCCTTATTATGGATTGACAAAGGCAGAGACGGTGTTGGGTGAGGCTATCCGCAGCTTGCCGCGCAGTTCATATATGTTATCAACCAAAGCCGGACGGTATGGGGAAAATGAGTTTGATTTTTCACGTAAGCGTATTCAGGATAGTGTACAAGAGAGCCTCAAGCGATTGCATACCGATTATATTGATATTTTGTTCCTGCATGATATTGAATTTGTGCCAGCAAAAATAATTATTGAAGAAGCTTTTCCAACGTTGCTACATCTGAAAGAACAGGGAGTTATTCGTCATGCGGGCATTTGCGGATTACCCTTGCCATTGTTCGAGAAGGTTCTGCCACAGATTAATGCGGATGCAATCATCTCGTATTGTCATTATTCATTGAACGATACCTCATTGTTATCTTTGTTGCCTTTGTTGGAAAAGAAAGAAATTGGCCTCGTGAATGCTTCGCCTCTTTCTATGGGCTTGTTAAGCACCCGAGGTGCTCCTGCTTGGCATCCGGCAGGTGAACGGGTGAAGAAGCTCTGTCTGGAGGCTGCACAATTCTGTGCAGATCAAGGCAGTGACATTGCCAAGCTGGCCGTGCAATTTTCCACGTCGAATGAACGTATTCCAACTACACTGGTGAGCAGTGCTAACCAGCGTAATATCGTCAATAACGCAGCCTGGATCGAGGAACCGATAGATCAAGGGCTGCTGGATGAAGTGCTGCGCATATTGGCTCCATTGCATAATGAGACGTGGTCAAGCGGGCGTCCTGAATATAATGCGGAGTTATAACAACATGACATTAGAAACATTCAAGGGGGAACAATGATGAGAGCCATTGTGTGTGAAGAAATAGATCGTCTAGAGCTGCAAGACCTGCCTCAACCGGAACGTGCAGAAGGGGAGGCGCTGGTTGCGATAAGGCGGATTGGAATCTGTGGAACAGATCTGCATGCATATAAAGGCAATCAGCCATTCTTTACCTATCCTCGCGTGCTGGGTCATGAACTGGCGGGTGTTATTGAAGAGATCGGTCCGAACGATGCAGGGCTACGTCCAGGGGATCAGGTAAGCATTATTCCATATCTGCATTGCGGTCATTGTATTGCTTGTCGCAATGGAAAAACCAATTGTTGTGTGTCCATGCAAGTCATGGGCGTCCATGTAGACGGAGGCATGAGAGAAAGAATCAGCGTGCCGGTCTCACATCTGCTTTCAGCAGAAGGTTTGACACTGGATGAGACCGCAATGGTAGAACCCTTAAGCATTGGAGCCCATGCGGTCAGGAGAGCGGGAATTAAGCCTGGTGAGCATGTAGTTGTGATTGGAGCTGGCCCGATTGGGCTTGGCGTCATGGCATTTGCCAAACAAGCAGGTGCCCATGTTATTGCCGTTGACCGTAACCTGGACAGGCTCGAGCTTAGCCGGACTTGGGCTGGAGCGGATGAATTGGTACAGGCCAATGAACAGGCTGTACAACAAGTGGCTGAAATTACGGGAGGCGACTATGCTACAGCGGTCTTCGACGCAACCGGTAACGTGAATTCCATGAATGAGGCCATTCAATATGTGGCGCACAGTGGTCAACTCATTTTCGTCGGACTGGTGAAAGCGGATATTACTTTCCATGATCCTGAGTTTCACAAGCGGGAGATGAGCATGCTGGGCAGCCGAAACGCAACCCGTGAAGATTTTGAACAAGTCTTGTCAACCCTGCGTCAAAAGAAATTAAGTATGAATGGTTATATCACACACCGAGTGGAGTTTGATGAGTTACCTGCTACAATCGACCAATGGCTCTTGCCAGATTCACATGTAGTCAAAGCCATCGTTGAGCTATAATCACAAGTAAATCGGATAACAGAAAAAAACGCTCTCTGACCTTGGTGGACAATACCATCCATAGGGAAAGAGAGCGTTTTTTTATTTGTCCGGATTGGTCATAATGCCCGCATGCGGATCAATGTGACGCACAATGGACTTCAACCAGACCATCTCCAGAACATGTACCTCATAATAAAGTGCACCGGGGATCTGTCTGATCCATCCTTCTGTCATCGCGAGTTGTGTTGAGTCAGAAGTGGCTTCCAGCGTTCCAGGTTCACGGCGTAGCCGTTTGCGTACAGCTTTTTCAACCTGAGAGCTTTGTGTGGTCAAAATGCATACTTTACGTTTGGAAGAGAAACCCCTGAACGCAATGTAGACCATTTCATAAGCAATAAGGTAGGCGATTACGGAATACATCGCTTGGTCCCAGCCAAAGACAACACCTGCGGCTGTCAGTATTAACAAGTTAAGCAGCATGATTATTTTTTCGATAAGCATCCGTTTTCCGCTAAATACACGTTCAGGTGGGCGGGAAGAGGGATCACCGATTTCTAGCGTATCCAGTGTCCCGCCGTACCGCACGACGAGCCCAATTCCAAGTCCGAGACATAATCCGCCAAACATGGCGGCAGCCAGCGGGTGCTCTACAAGTGGCGGCATGGGATGAAGCACAATGGCACCGATCGAAAAGACAACCAGACCCAGCACAGTAACCAATACAAATTTCTTCTTCACAATCTTGTAGGACAGAAATATGAAGGGAACATTGAATAAAAATAGGAATAATCCAATCCTCATTTCCGTCCAGTGGGCGAAGAGGGAGGAAATGCCTGTAATGCCTCCAATAATGATCTTATTGGGATGTAAGAACAATTCAAGTCCCACGGAGGCCAGAATTCCACCCATAATCACGAGCAATAGGTTTAACCAGCGGCGGGTGGATGATATTCTGGTCTTGGCGGTGGCTGGCACCGGATTAGCCGATATCAGAGGTGCTTTCATAGGTCATCCTCCTTTGTGCGGCTTTCGAGCCATTCTCCCTGGGTTAGTCACAGAAAGACCGGCGCAGAGCCGCGAAGTACGATCGTATGTCTGTTCTGCACAGACATAGGTATTACACTTCTTTCTGCAGTACCTTTGGTTCTTCTTTCTTTTTCCGAGGATCTTTGAACTTGAATATTTTATCCAATATACGGAATACATGTTTGGACTCTTTGGTTAATAAAGGCCCCAGAATGGCCAGAATTAGGACATACAGTGCGGCAAACGGTTGAATCATTGGCAGCAGCCCTCCGGCTTTACCCATGTTGGCCAAGATGATGGAAAATTCACCTCGTGACACAATGGTTAATCCAATATTGGCCGATGCTTTGGGCGATAGGCCTGCACTGCGACCGGCCATCATGCCTGCAAGGAAGTTACCGAACAATGTAATAACAACTGCAATCAGAGCTAACCATACGGCTTCGCCACCCAGAGACAACGGATCAATGGACAGTCCGAAGCTGAAGAAGAAGATGGCTCCGAAGAAGTCACGGAACGGCAGAATCAAGTGCTCAATCCGTTTCGCGTGTTCTGTTTCAGCAAGCACCAGTCCAACCAATAATGCACCGATCGCTTCGGCAACATGAATGGTCTCAGAGAAGCCGGCTACGAGGAACAAAGCTCCGAATACAACAAGAGAGAATAGCTCATTCGATCGTATTTTAAGCAACTTGTTTAGTAGCGGCGTTGCTTTGCGTCCAAGAATTATGACGATAAGCATGAATCCGAGGGCAATAAGTGCGGACATGAGCACGCCTCCGATGGAGGATGAATCACTAAGCACAAGTCCGGACAAGATCGAGATATATACAGCGAGGAATACATCTTCGAACATGATAATACCCAATATCATCTCTGTTTCCGGATTGGCTGTTCGTTTCAAATCAACGAGTACCTTGGCCACGATCGCACTGGAAGAGATGGTAGTTATACCTGCGATAATAAGTGCTTCTGCAACTGGGAAACCGGACATAAAACCGAATATTAATCCCAGCGTAAAGTTAATTCCGATATAGATCGAGCCGCCAACTGCAATAGAGCGACCCGATTTAATTAAACGACCTACCGAGAATTCAAGTCCGAGGTAGAAGAGAAGAAACAGAATACCGATCCGACCCATGAAATCAATAAAAGGCTGGCTTTCAATGAAGCGGAAGTCCAGATGCCAGATTTTCATGGCATGTGGCCCAACGGCCATCCCGATCAGAATATAAAACGGAACGACCGAAAATCTTAGTTTTGCTGATAAAAGGCCGGCTGCCGCAATGAGCACAAGGGCCAGACCTACTTCGAATATCAGATGATCCATCTATTTACCCCCTTCCAGTCAGGAGGAGGGATTTAAACAGTTTCTGCTGATTGCGTTCGCCAACGGCTACTACCGTGGATTCTGCACTGATAACTACCTCCGGACCTGGGCTGATGTGTTTTTTGTGATTTTTTTCTACAACGGCAATAACCGTCGCCCCAGAGTTTTGACGTACATCCAATTCACCGATGGATTTGCCGATACATCCGAAGGATGGTTCGATTTTGTACCACTCGATAATCAGGTCGTCAAACGTGACTTCAATATTTTCAAGCTGCTTTGGCTTGTAAGTTAATCCACCTACAATAGCAGCAATTTGTCGTGCTTCGTAATCGTCAAGTGTGATCATCGAGATGCTTTGATCGGGATCATCATACTCGAAGTGGTACATTTCCCGGCGACCGTCATCGTGAATAATAATGACAATTTTATCACCGCTGCTTGTTTCAATCTGAAATTTTTTGCCGATCCCCGGCAAGTCTGTTTCGCGTACATCCATGGTTGTTGCCTCCTTATAATTAGGGGCTGGCCACAGAAGACAGGCTTATTTCCCGAAAATGTATAATCTGCTGCTCTAGGGAACATCAAAAGATGCGGGTAAACAGAGCCAGAAATTCCTGACACAGCCATATGATTTGAATTTGTAAGTGTGGGTACAACAAAAATAGGTTCGTTCGTTAAGGCGATAAACATCGCTTTGTATCTAACGTGTGCAATAAGGGTTATAAGATATGCACAAGCGCACCGTCTTTAATACAGAGGTGTCTCCATGCAAAAGCAACCTGTAAATACGTCGTAACGGCTACTGAAGAGCGTTCACGTATTTTGGTGCTATAGGGGTGAGGGATACATACATACTGGTGAACTTAATAGGTAGCAGAAATAATCTGCGTTTAAACAGACAATACCACGGTTTAAAGGACAGACCCGTTGTAGGGATTCGCAGCATTAATAACAATGCGAGGACAAGAAAGACAGGCTTATTATGCGTAACCGCAATCAGCTTGGTCATGACTTGTGGATATTTGCGAATAACAGGTTTCTGCTGGATTTCGGGTATTTGCAACAGCACTTCCTTGTTGGAAGTTGCTTCAACAGATACCCCAACAGCAGATTCGGACTGCGTCGGAATAGGGAAGCACAAGGCTTGGAAAACGCACAAAATGATAATGATCGTGTAGTGGAGTATTCTAGGTTGTTGTCGCATTTTGGCTTCCCTCCTTTTCCGTGAAACATACTGTTATTAAAATAATAACACATTTTTGTCTTAACTCCAAACCTCTTCATAATATACTGAGAAATCATGACACGCTTTCCATCAATCCGCTTCGTATATCCCCATCTGCCTTGCCATATACTTTGAAGAGGAAGGAAAGGAGTGATTCTTGTGGAACTGTTTGCTGTATGGACCGATGTATCTGGGCAAGAGGAAGCGGATCAATTTTATCGTTGTGTCAAGGAAAAAACCAAAGGTTTACATATAAGTAAAAGAGGATTCAGGCTTGTCTTCAAACATAATGATGGAAGAGCAGCCTGGGTGTGCAGAGGGAATGAGAATCACGAAGACTTCCAGCAATGGCTTCCCCGGATTAGTGATCTGCTCTCCCTTGGGCTCGCCGATTTCATTATGGAGACACAAGAACGTAACATGGTGGAGGATATGATCGCCAAGGCATGTTCTGTCATGGATGAGCATGAGGTGGAGAAGGTCAATCGAATCTGCATGCCACTACTATTAAATGGTGATCTGGATCAACCTGGACTCCGGGAGCGCCGTCGTACTACGTTGGCTAGTGGACTACGGCAGGATTTGGAGGATGTTCACTTTTTTCACCTTGAAGGCATTATCAACTTCCGCATACGGCCATATAAACAGGAGCTTCAGGAATTAGTGGAGTATGCGCTGGATGAATTCTGGATGGATCGGCAGTATGAAGAGTTTATGGGGCTGTTAAAATATTTTGTTTTTTTTCAAGAAGCCAAAGTACCTCTGGTTCATCTTGTACACAAGGGAATGCATGAATTTCAGGTCCTGGATGCTGGACTTAATCTGTTACCCGTACAAAAGGATGAACAGGTCGTTGTGGAAATGCCCGGTCTGGAACTGGAGATGGATATTGAAGATATGATTGTAAGTACTCTCATCTCGATCTCTCCTGAGAAAGTTATGCTGCATACGCGTACCCCCGATCTGCCGATCATCTCGACCATCTGTCAGATCTTTGAAGACAAAGTGCAAATCTGCCATCATTGCCCGGAATGTGAAGTGCTGCGTTCAGGATTGTTGACAGGTCTTGACGCAAGTGATCTCGGCAATTATAATAACTGTTGATCCATGATTTTTTCATGTGAACCATTGAACCAAAAGCGTTGACAAAGACAACGACCACACGCAAGATCGGTGCAGAGAGAGGAACCTTGGCTGAAATTTCCTCCGGTTATCACGTATGGTTTACCCCTTTGTAGCTGCAATTTTGAAAGTGGATTTAGAACATCGCCTTTACTGGAGATTATCCGCGAGTAAGGATCTGCCGGGTCATGCCCGTTATCGTCATGCCAATGAGGGCTGTGTCTCCGAATAGGATGAATCAGCTGAATTAGGGTGGAACCACGAGTATATATCACTCGTCCCTTTGCCGGGACGGGTGTTTTTTGCGTTCCTTTGCAAAATGATTGGAATAGCATTAGATAATCAATCCATGAACATTAGGACATGAAGGTTACATTAACAGGAGGAATGAGACAAATGGCAGTTAACATTAAATTACCGGATGGTTCGGTACGTGAGTACGCGGATGGCAGCACCATTGAGGACGTAGCGGCTTCGATTAGCAGCGGATTGCGCAAAAATGCCGTAGCCGGCAAGCTGGATGGTATCGTGGTGGACTTGTCCACAACACTTCATGAAGGAGCATTGGTGGAGATCGTAACTTTGGATTCACCAGAAGGACTTGAAGTGATGCGTCATAGTACAGCTCACTTGATGGCTCAAGCAGTGAAACGTTTATTTGGTAACCAAGAGGTACGCCTTGGTATTGGCCCGGTCATCGAAGATGGTTTTTACTATGATATGGACCTCGAACACCCGCTCAATCCTGAAGATCTGCAAAAGATCGAGAAGGAAATGGAGCGTATTGTAAACGAGAACTTGCCAATTGTACGTAAGGAAGTTAGCCGCGAGGACGCGATCAAAACGTTCGAAGAAGTGGGCGATCCCTACAAACTTGAGTTGATTCGTGACTTGCCTGAAGACAGCGTGATCACGATTTACGAGCAAGGTGAATTCTTCGACTTGTGTCGTGGTCCTCACGTGCCATCGACTAGCAAAATCAAAGTGTTCAAACTGATGAATGTCGCGGGTGCTTACTGGCGTGGAGATAGCAAAAACAAAATGCTTCAACGTATCTATGGTACGGCTTTTGTGAAAAAAGCACAGCTGGACGAGCATTTGCACTTCCTCGAAGAGGCTCGCAAACGGGATCACCGCAAGCTGGGTAAAGAGCTCGAAATGTTCACATTCTCCCAACTGGTTGGCCAAGGTCTGCCAATCTGGTTGCCTAACGGTGCGAAGCTGCGCCGTACCCTGGAGCGTTATATTGTGGATCTAGAAGAAAGCCTTGGATACCAGCATGTATACACACCGGTTCTGGGTAACGTGGAATTGTACAAGACATCTGGACACTGGGAGCACTACCAGGAAGATATGTTCCCGAAAATGGTTATGGATAACGAGGAACTCGTTCTCCGTCCAATGAACTGTCCTCACCATATGATGGTGTACAAGTCCAGCATGCACAGCTACCGTGATCTGCCAATCCGTATTGCCGAGCTTGGCATGATGCACCGTTATGAAATGTCAGGAGCGTTGACAGGTCTGCACCGTGTACGTGCAATGACTCTGAATGACTCACACATTTTTGCACGCCCGGATCAGATTAAAGAAGAGTTCGCTCGTGTTATCGAGTTGATTCAAACCGTGTACAAGGATTTCGGTATCAACGAATATCGTTTCCGTCTGTCGTATCGCGATCCGAAGGATACCGAGAAATACTTCCAGAACGACGAGATGTGGGAGATGTCCCAACGCATGCTGCGTGAAGTTGTGGAAGAGCTTGACCTTCCATTCTATGAAGCAGAAGGTGAAGCTGCGTTCTACGGTCCGAAGCTGGATGTGCAGATCAAAACAGCATTGGGCAAAGAAGAGACATTGTCTACAGTCCAACTGGACTTCCTGTTGCCTGAGCGCTTTGAGCTTGAATATGTGGGAGATGACGGACAGAAACATCGTCCGGTCGTTATTCACCGTGGTGTAATCAGTACGATGGAACGTTTCACAGCATTCTTGCTGGAGAACTTTGCAGGAGCTTTCCCGCTGTGGTTGTCTCCGGTTCAGGCCAAAGTGATCCCGGTATCCGGAAACTTCGACGATTATGCGCGTGAAGTGGAAGCGAAGCTGAAACGTGCGGGAATCTCTGCTGAAGCTGATCTGCGGAATGAGAAGCTTGGATATAAAATCCGTGAGGCGCAGCTTGAGAAAATGCCTTATATGTTTGTTGTCGGTGAGAATGAGCGTAATGCAGAAGCGGTATCCGTGCGTAAGCGTGGAGAAGGCGATCTTGGCATGAAACCGGTCGATGAAATTATTGCACAATTGAAAGAGGAAATTGCAACACGTTTGGTGTAAATGAACCATTGATTTATGGGATAACCATTGCATAAGCTGAGTTGATTTATCTGAATAAACGCCTGAGTAACTTGGGAACTCCCTTGTTGTTCAGGCGTTTTTTCGTCGTTTTCAATTTTGAAAAGTATAGATTAATTGCTTTTTGGAAAACCTTTGCAGTGAGGGGGAGGTTGTACAATGAAAAAGCAATTCTCAATTCAAAAGAAAACGATACGGTGTTTACTGGTTGGTTGTGTAATGTTCGCCGGAATAATGATCAGCCTGAATCAGGCGGATGCGTATACATTTGAAGAGGAAAGTGCAGTACTTCATGTCGAGAGTCGAAGCAGTGAGACTTCGATTGAGCGTTCGAGCAAGTCTAATCAAGAATTTTCGGAACAGGCCGACCATCTATACAGCGATGAGGCCCAACTGACAACCATGGTATACATGGCTTTACTGTGGTCACCACAACCGATGGTCATTCCAAAGCCGGAGCTTCCAGATAAACAAGTGGGTAATCCATCTATGCCTGTGCTTGCCCCACGTTCAGAACAGGTTCTTGGCACACAGAAGGTGACAGCAACAGGATATACGGCAGGTGTGGAGTCTACAGGTAAAGGCCCCAAACATCCACAATACGGAATTACGTATTCCGGTGTCAAAGTACGCCGTGATAAAGAAACCGTCTCCACGATTGCAGCTGATCCAAAGTTGTTTCCAATGGGCTCCATTCTATATATTCCGGGCTATGGATACGGGATTGTTGCAGATACCGGTTCGGCGATCAAAGGCAATAAAATTGATCTGTATTTCCCGACAACCAAGCAAGTGTATAAGGAGTGGGGCAAAAAGGATGTGGAGGTACAGGTGATCAGGCAAGGCGCTGGAAAGTGTACAGAAAAGATGCTCAGCGATTTGGCTGATGCGATCAATGTGTACAAATCTGTACCGGATTCTTGGTTGGACAAGGCCATTTAATTTCACATGTGAACATGAATAACAGAAGTGCTCTCTCCACATAATACTGACTGGGGACGAACCCCGCGGTGCAGCAATGCATCGTAAATATGAAGAGAGAGGTGATTCGTTGTGGCTAAAAAATCACAAGGGTATCAAACGCCGAACGAGAAGTACAATGCAGAGTTTGGAGAAGAGAATGCAGCATCTAAAGTGAAGCAATCCGCTCAAAACAAAGTTCAAGATAATTTCCAAACACCTGATGAAAAATTCAATGCCGAGTTCGGTGTAGAAAACACAGGCCAAACTGGCCAAGGTCAAGGCAAAGCATCCAAATACAAAAAATAAATGAAGATTCATTAACCCAATGATGATTCAGCACCCTGGAGCAGCAGCTCCAGGGTGTTTTACATATGCGAAGTTTTTACAAAAATATCCTCACATCTCAGTCTTGAGACCGAGATGACTTCCACCTGCCGCCGCTGTTCTCATTGCCTTGTCTGAGTTACACTGGATACATAATAAAGACGAAGGAGACATGAGCGATGAAACGATCTACGCGTGACCGCTGGTGGGTTGGCATACCTCTTATTGCTATAGGTGCAATGATCTTGTTCAGACAATTGGGATATGACATTGATGTAGGATATATTTTCAGAACATATTGGCCGTTATTTTTAATCTGGTGGGGGGCCAAGGGAATCTCCGAGATTCGTCGCAACGGGGGTTATGCTTTTATTGGACCGGTCATCGTACTGGGGATTGGTGGTTACTTTCTTGCCCGTAACCTGGGATGGATTGATTACTCCATGGGGGAGTTCATCCGTTACCTGATCCCGGTTATGCTAATTGGCGGAGGATTATTCGTACTGATTGGGCCACGACGTCGCGACCGGAAACATCATGATAAAATGCAGCCACCTCCAGCACCTGAGCAACCTTATAAACCGTTGTCTCCTGAGGATCTGGAAATGCCATCTTCGTTTGACGAACAGTTCGAGAAAACTTTTGGCAAACCTAAGCAGGAACAGAAGAACGCCTCATATGGTCCTCATTTCACAGGATCAACAGATTCATCATCACAAGAGCATCAATATAAGAAGAAATATCAATCGCATAACTCAAGTGATACTGGATATGAAAAACATTATGATGATGACTACGGGAATGGTTATGGGGATTATGGCAGTGGCAATACCATTAATAAATCAGCGTTCATTGGGGATTTGTATATGGGACAGGAAGTGTTCTCGTTGAAACCGATGAACATCTCGGCCTTTATCGGAGATACCGTTATTGATTTGACCAAAGCACAGATTCCATACGGTGAGACGAAGATTGTCATTTCTTCATTTATCGGTGATGTAAAAGTATTTGTACCAGAAGATATGGACCTGGGTGTGACGGTGACGACGAATTCATTCATTGGAGACATGTCATTGTTGAATCAGAAACGCGGCGGATTCCTGAGTAGTGCGCAGGCTGAAACTGCCCATTATCGTGAGGCAAGCAAAAAGGTGCGCATTATTGTAAGTGTGTTTATCGGAGACGTCAAAGTTAATAAGGTGGGTTAATGCATGATTCGAACAATTCTCAAGGCCAATAAGTGGGAACTGATGATGTATTTTGCGTTAACGGGTCTGATTACGCTGGGTGGGTTCTATCTATTATATGGAGAGGTGTTGATGGGGGCTGGCCGTCAAAGGGCATGGACCTATGTTGCCGTTATTGTGCTAGCCACCGTTATCACCGGATATATCGCCGCATTACGACTTCAGCGCAAGATCGACCTGCTCGATCTTAACATGTTGAAAGTGTCCAAGGGTAATCTGGCGGTACGCATGCCTGAAGCGGATGACGCTTCGTTCGGTCGTGTCTACCAGGAGTTCAATGTCATGATGGATTCGATTGAGAAAAAGATGAGACTGCTTCAGCGTCTCGGTGAGCAGGAAGTGATTGAGAAGGAGCAGGCCTCGGAGCGCGCTGTGCTTGAAGAGCGCAAACGAATGGCAAGGGATCTCCATGACACGGTTAGCCAGCAGCTGTTTGCCATGCATATGTCGGCTTCATCCTTACCACGTCTGCTGGAGATGAATCCGGAGCATGGCGGTAAAGTGCTGGACCAGTTAATTCAGATGTCACATATTGCGCAGCGACAGATGCGAGGACTCATTGCCCAACTTCGACCGGTGGAGCTGGAAGGGCGTGATCTCAGCGCGGCACTGGATAGCTGGTTTCCTGATTATTGCCGGCAGAATGGTCTTAAAGGTGTGAAAGAGCTGGAACTGGATGGCGGAATCTCGGATGCCATTGAGCACCAGCTGTTTCTTGTTATTCAGGAGGCGGTTGCCAATGTTGTGAAACATGCAGAGGCAGGGGTGGTCAGTCTGTCCATACGGGAGAGTGAACATCAGATCAGCATGAGCATCAGCGATGATGGTCAGGGATTTTTGCATCAAGCCGAGCGTCCAGGTTCATATGGGTTATCTACCATGCGTGAACGGGCCGAGAAGCTTGGGGGGCAAGTCCAGATTATATCGAAGCCGGGAGCGGGAACGACGGTACGGGTATTGATCCCGAAATTTCCGAATGTTTCTGAATGAATTAAGGGGGAGACGAAATGAGTGGGAAAGTAAACGTAATGATTGTGGATGACCATGACATGGTACGAATGGGCTTGAAAACGTATCTGATGCTGGAACCTACTTTTCATGTGATGGGAGAAGCAGGCCATGGGCAGGATGCGCTCGATCAGTTGCGCAAATTAAATGATAATGAAATGCCCGACTTGATCCTCATGGATCTGATGATGCCGATCATGAATGGCGCAGAAGCAACACAAGCTATCATGACTGAATTTCCAGGGATGAAGATCGTGATGCTCACCAGTTTCCTGGAGGATGATCTTGTTGTGCAAGCGATTGAAGCGGGTGCGGTAAGTTATGTGCTCAAGACAGTCTCTGCTGAAGAATTGATCTATGCTCTTCAAGGGGCTTACAGAGGCATGCCTGTTATGACAGGTGATGTGTCGCAGGCATTGACTCGGGGAATCAGGCAACGTACAGCGAGAGAGAGTGAATCTGGCTTGACTGAACGGGAAAAGGAAGTGCTGTTGCTTATTGCAGAGGGGAAGACCAACAAAGACATTGGAGAAGAATTACATATCAGTATCAAAACCGTCAAAACACATGTGAGCAACCTGCTGATGAAATGTGAGATGGACGATCGAACCCAATTGGCAATCTATGCGCATCGTCAGGGCTGGGTGAAAACGAAAGGATAAAATCCCGTTATGACGGGAAAAACAATCTATTCTTCCGTGCTTTTATCTCCTTTTTAATTGTTTTTAAGGTACGGTTAAGGTTTAAAGTACAAAATAAGGACAGTTAAAGAATATCTCTTGGGAATAAGAGATTGGGAGGTAGAGAGGCATGGACGAACGCAATTATAGATCGAACCGTCAAGACGAGGAAAACGAAACCAAACAAACGGAGAATCGCAATTCTTCCGGAACGGACGAATCCTCCTATTATTATTCTTATGGACCTTTTCAGTCCGTGAATCAGGAAGATACAGCAAACCACATGGGAAGCAATAATCAACGTGAAGAAGGAAATGTAGAGATTACAAAACCTGATCCGGTGAGACCCGTACCTACTTACTACAATAATCAATCCTCCGAGCAAGCGACAAGATCAACAGGAGGCGGTGGAAACGGCTCAGGTAATGGTGGAGATCAAGGGAATGGCGGCAAAGGCAACTGGAACTATAATAACCGCAAGCCGCGTTCATCCGTAAGATCACTGTTGTTCTCTTTTATTGCCGGCATGCTGGTCATTACCGTTCTCATGTACACAGCCGATAGAACAAATATGTTCACACCGGAGACTGCACTTACGAACACGGAAAATCAAAGCTCGGGACAGGAAGCGTCCACAAACACAGGCGGAGGCAACAATGTGACAGCATCGTTACTGCCAACAGGCAAAGAAGATGTCTCTTCCGTAGTGACGAGTACAAGTCCAGCTGTTGTCAAAATCGAAACACTCGCGAAACAGTCCTCGCGTACAGGAATGGGTCAGGGTGGATCGAACACAAGTGATCCGTTGTACCAATACTTCTTCGGTAATGGGGGCGGAACGGAAGGCAATCAAGGTCAGAGCCAGCAACAACAGCAAGGCAGTAATCAATTAGTACCCCTAGGCATTGGTTCCGGATTCATTTTTGACAAAGAAGGATATATCCTGACGAATCAACACGTAGTTCAGGGTGCGGACGTAATCCAGGTAACCTTGGAGAACAACAGTAAACCTTATGAAGCTAAACTTCTGGGAAGCAGCTTCGATCTGGATTTAGCTGTACTGAAAATTGAGAAAAACAGTGGTGACGATGCGTTCCCTGTAGCTCCACTGGGTGACTCCAACAGCACTCAAGTCGGTGAGTGGCTTGTAGCGATCGGTAACCCTGAAGGATTCGAACACACGGTTACAGCAGGTGTGCTGAGTGCCAAAGAACGTACAATCAGCATTCCAGATGAAGAAACAGGAAAAACACGTGAGTACAGCCATTTGCTGCAAACAGATGCTTCGATTAATCCGGGTAACTCTGGTGGTCCGTTGCTGAACCTGAATGGGGAAGTTATCGGAATGAACGTTGCAGTAAGCGCAGATGCACAAGGGATTGGCTTTGCGATCCCATCGAGCGTTATCTCTGAAGCCGTTAAATATCTCAAAGAGAACAAAGAAGTTCCCAAAGAGCCAGTACCATTTATCGGTGCATCTCTGATGGCTCTCACGCCTGAAGTTGCTAAACAAATGGGAACAGACATTACCGAAGGTTCTGTCGTAGCTAGCACGATCTTCCAATCACCGGCTTACCAAGCAGATCTTCGTGCATATGACATCATCACTGGTGCTAATGGTACGCCGTACGCCACAAGTCAGGATCTGATTGATTTTATCAAGAAACAGAAAATTGGCAGTGAAGTGACATTGAACGTGGTTCGTGACGGTAAGAAAATGGATCTGAAAATCAAAATCGGCAATAAAAATGATTTTGATACTTCACAAACAACAGATACCCAACAGCAACAACCATAAATATTGGGTAAGGATCGAAAGAGCGGAAGGGTTTGAAGGCCCTTCCGCTTTTTTTGCCCTGATAAAGCAGGGTTACAAAGGACCAGTGAAGATTTTGAGACGCCTACTTGAAGATGCAGATTGTGCTTCTGCCTGTTACAATGGGATAAAACGTTAGGATAAAGGAGAAAGACCATGCGCTCAACTATTTTGATTGTGGATGATGACGAAAAAATTGTATCCATGCTCCGCCGGGGCTTGGCTTTTGAAGGATATGAGGTACAGACTGCTTCCAACGGAGCCGAAGGCCTTAGTAAACTGATGGACAAGGAGCCGGACATTGTTGTGCTGGATGTGATGATGCCGCAGATTGACGGATTTGAGGTATGTCGCAGATTGAGAGAAGCAGGCAGCAAAGTGCCTGTGCTAATGCTGACTGCCAAGGACGAGGTACAGAGCAGGGTGACCGGACTGGACACGGGAGCCGATGACTACCTTGTAAAACCTTTTGCGTTGGAAGAATTATTGGCGCGTGTCCGGGCATTGCTACGCCGCAAGTCAGATAGCGCAAGTACGCCGGACAACCGCTTAATGTATGAAGATATCATTTTGGACAATGACTCACGTGAAGTACTCCGAGATGGGCAACGTCTGGAACTGACTGCCAAGGAATTCGAACTGCTCAATCTGTTTATGCAAAATCCAAGACGGGTACTGTCCCGTGATCTGATTATGGATAAAATCTGGGGTTATGATTACAGCGGTGAGTCTAACGTGCTTGAGGTATACATCGCCATGCTCCGACAGAAGACCGAAGAATACGGTGGCAAACGTCTAATCCAGACCATCCGGGGAGCCGGTTATATTCTGAGAGGTGACTCCTGATATGTCCATCCGGTTAAGACTAACCGCATGGTATTCTGGCATTTTGGCGGCTGTGCTTATTTTTTGGGGCGTTGTAATCTATGCCTTTGTTTATTTTAACTCCTACCAGGAAGTCGAACAGCAATTGAAGGTGAAGAGTGCACGGATTACGGAGCAGATTGGTGTTAACCCTCTTTCGCAGTCGTTGGATCTGGACCCATTTACAGAGAGCCAGCTTCAAGAGGCTCAAATATATATTCAACTCTGGGATTATCAGAGTCGTTCGGGCATAATTTCTGGCAATATGAAGAAATTACAGATTCAGTTTCCGGTATTGAAATCCAATGAAATTCTTGAAAAGCGTGGCATATCGAAGATCTATGTGGATGGCACACCGTTTCTGGTGAATCAGCTCCCCCTTTCTCTTCAAGGTACCAATGAAGTACGTGGAATTCTTCAGGTAGGAGCCAATGTAAGTTCACAGGAGCGCCTGCTGGAAGCGTTGCTTAATATTTTGGTTTTTGGTTGGCTGGTAGCGATGGCCCTCGCTATTACCTCAGGTCTTGTTCTGGCCCGCAAGTCGATGCGTCCGCTCGTGAATGTCATTGATGCCGCAAATCAGATTCAATCAGGAGATGACCTAAGTGTACGTATTCAATATGCGGGGCCTAAGGATGAGATCGGGCGTCTGATCGAAACGGTTAATAATATGCTTGAGCGTACAGAATTGTCATTCCGCGGTTTAGAGGAGACGAATGCTGCCCAGCGCCGCTTTGTATCTGATGCATCGCATGAACTGCGTACACCGCTGACTACCATTCGGGGGAACGTGGACTTCCTGAAGAAGCTGTGGGATCAAGAGGCAACAGACCGACCGAATCTGGATGAAGAAACGGTCAGACAGATGTCCGTCGAGGCGTTGGAAGACATGGCCGATGAAGGAAAACGCATGAGCAGGCTGATCAGTGACATGTTGTCATTGGCGAGAGCGGATACAGGGCAAAAAATTGAACTGAATCCGATCCCGCTGCAGATATTGGTACAGGAAGTCGCGCGAAGATCGCAATTCCTGGATCACCATGCGGAGTGGCGTACAGGTGATCTGTCAATTCTCAATGGTATCTATGTGAATGGTAGCAAGGACTATCTGCAACAGATGCTGTTTATTTTCATCGAAAATGCGTTTAAATACACACCTGACGGCTCTGTAACGCTGGATGCCGTATTATACAAAGGTCAGGTGGGACTACGCATCAGCGACACCGGTATTGGCATGGATCGGGATGAAGTGCCGTTTATCTTTGATCGCTTCTATCGAGCGGATGAATCCCGTGGGGCTACCCCCGGCATAGGTCTGGGACTTTCGATTGCGAAGTGGATTATTGAGGAACACCAAGGATCGGTCGAGGTAGTAACCAGACGTGGAGAAGGAACAACCTTTATTATCTGGTTGCCGGTGGTCTTTGCTCCGCCTATCGAATAAAGGTATAATAGACAGGACTGCAATTACATCGGCAATGTTGTCGAGAAAGAAAGCGGGTGGCAACCAAGTGGAAGTACTACGAATTTCGCCGCGTGGATATTGTTACGGCGTTGTGGATGCGATGGTGCTCGCGCGTCAAGCGGCACGCAATCTGGATTTACCACGACCTATTTATATATTGGGTATGATTGTGCATAACCAACATGTGACGGATTCCTTTGAAGATGAAGGTATTATTACATTGGATGGTCCGAACCGAATGGATATTTTGAGCCAAGTGGAGAGTGGCACGATTATTTTTACAGCTCATGGTGTATCTCCAGAAGTGCGTAAGCTGGCAAGGGATAAAGGACTGACAACAGTGGATGCAACATGCCCTGATGTCACCAAGACACATGATCTCATTCGGGAGAAGACGGCAGAGGGTTATCAGATCATCTATATCGGCAAAAAGAATCATCCTGAACCAGAAGGTGCCGTAGGCGTTGCACCAGATCTCGTTCATCTGATCGAGAAGGAAGAAGAGATCGAAGCACTGAACATACCTCCAGGCAAAATCCTTATTACGAATCAGACCACGATGAGCCAGTGGGATATCAAACACATCATGAGCCGGCTGTTGGAGAAGTTCCCTGGCGCTGAGATTCATAATGAGATTTGTCTCGCAACTCAGGTGCGTCAGGAAGCTGTTGCTGAACAGGCAGGTCAAGCAGACCTGGTTATTGTAGTGGGTGATCCTCGCAGCAATAACTCCAACCGTCTGGCACAAGTGTCGGAGGAAATCGCGGGGGTTACGGCCTACCGTGTATCGGATGTCTCCGAGATTCAGCAAGAATGGCTGAAAGGTGTCAATAAGGTGGCGGTTACTTCGGGTGCATCAACACCTACACCGATTACGAAGGAAGTCATCCTTTACTTGGAGCAGTATGAGCATGACAAGCCGGAGACGTGGGAGATTAAGCGTACCGTGAACATGAGCAAATTGCTGCCCCCAGTTAGAGAAAAAACACGTACACCGTAGTGTGAAGGCAATGTAACTCTACGTGTATGTGAATTGCAAATGAAATGTGAATGAGAAGAATCCTGTTATGCAGAACCGAATTTGGTGCCTGTGGAGCAGGGTTCTTTTTAATATAGGATAAAGAAGGTGTACCTTGACGCAACAGGAGATCTATGGTATATTCACTTTAACGGATAAAAGCTTAAAAGCGAACAAGCGTTTAAGCGCGACAGAGTTTATATATTTAATCAGACGCACGTTAGAAACTTATTGTGCTCTCATACAAGGAAGGATGGGAATTAATATGATCGTTATTGCAGGCAAAGCCACACCGGAGGAACAGATTCAGGATATCGTAGCAGTTATTGAAAAAGAAGGGCTTCAGGTGCATATCTCTCGCGGAGAGGATCGTACTATTATTGGGTTGATTGGCAAAGTTGAACCTAAAATGCAAGAGCATCTTCGCCAAATGAAAGGTGTCGAGAATGTTGTGAAAATCTCGAAGTCCTACAAGTTGGCAAGCCGTGACTTCCATCCGGAAGATACGGTGATCTCCATCAAAGGTGTAGATATTGGCGGAAAAGAACTTGTCGTCATGGGTGGACCGTGTGCAGTTGAATCCGCTGCGCAGATTGATGAGATTGCGGGACTTGTAAAAGCTGCAGGTGGGCAAGTGTTACGTGGGGGTGCATTTAAGCCGCGTACAGGTCCTTACAGCTTCCAGGGAACGGGCGTAGAGGGATTGATCATGATGGCGGAGGCAGGTAAGAAACATGACCTGCTGACCATTACAGAAGTCATGACACCTGAGTATGTGGATATTTGCGCCGAGTACGCAGATATTCTGCAAGTAGGTACACGTAACATGCAGAACTTTGACCTGCTGCGCAAATTGGGCGAGTGTGGCAAACCGGTATTGTTGAAACGTGGCTTCAGTGCAACATATGATGAGTTGTTGAATGCGGCAGAATACATTCTTGCGGGTGGTAATCCAAATGTCATGCTGTGTGAACGTGGTATTCGTACGTTTGAATCTTACACACGTAATACGCTTGACCTGTCAGCGATCCCTGTTCTACAGTCTCTGAGCCATTTGCCGGTTATTTCTGACCCGAGCCATGGTACTGGACGACGTGAACTGGTGGAGCCGATGACAAAAGCTTCTGTTGCTGCGGGTGCCAATGGCCTGATCATTGAAATGCATACTGATCCGGATAACTCCATGACAGGAGATGGTGTGCAATCCTTGTTCCCTGATCAATTCGCGAACCTGTTGCAGGATCTGGAGAAATTGGCACCAATCGTGGGTAAATCATTCAGTACAGCTAAACAACCAGCAGCATTCTTCCCGGCACGTGTAGGCGTATAATAGAATTCATAGTCAAAGTCTGGAACATAATCCGGGCATCTCATCTGGTCTCGTTTATTGCGACGGAATCAGATAGATGCTCGGTTTTTTGCATATTTTGCAGTTTTGAACGTATTTATTAATCAATAGTGATAAGAAACATTTATGATGTGAAGTTTTTTCCATGATTTAGGATAAAAAAGGGGTCGCTTTACCGCATTAAACCAGTTAAATGTATATCAAATGTGTTGTTATGTGAATTTACGTTATTTATAAAATGTGAGTATAGCTAACATACTCGCAAAAAATACCTTACATAAGTATTGACGATGTCAGGTTTTAAAATTTATAATGACGACAGAAAAAAATTCGAATTTAGACATTTTCTTAGTGGGGTTGTTTAATGTTCGGAATATTTGGGAGGACGAATACATGTCGGTTGAAAACGTATTGAAATCAATTCAAGAGAACAACATCGAGTGGGTAGATTTTCGTTTTGTAGATTTAGCTGGTCGTGCACATCACATTTCCTTGCCAGCTTCGGCTGTTGATGCAGACACGTTCGTAAATGGAGTAGCTTTTGACGGTTCTTCTATCCAAGGTTTCCGCGGAATTGAAGAGTCCGATATGGTTATGATGCCAGACCCTGAAGCGACTTATGTCGATCCGTTCACTGCACACCCTACATTAAATGTTATGTGTGATATCTTCACTCCAGACGGCGAGCGTTATGAGCGTGACCCACGTAGCATCGCTGTTAAAGCAGAAGCTTATTTGCAAGAAAGCGGTGTAGGTACAGCGGCATTCTTCGCACCTGAATCCGAGTTCTTCATCTTCGACGATGTACGTTATGAGAGCGGCACGAACAGCTCTTCCTACTACGTAGATTCCGAAGAAGCTTCATGGAACACGAACCGCAAAGAAGAAGGCGGAAACCTGGGCTTCAAAGTACGCACTAAAGGTGGATATGTTCCAGTAGCTCCAGTCGATACACAACAAGATATTCGTAGCGAAATGTGTCGCCTTTTGGAAGAAGCGGGTCTGTCGATTGAGCGTCATCACCATGAAGTGGCGACAGCAGGTCAAGCCGAAATCAACTTCCGTTTTGATACACTGAAGAAAACAGCAGATAACCTGCTTGCATACAAATACATCGTGCACAACACTGCACGTCAATATGGTAAAGTAGCAACATTCATGCCAAAACCATTGTTCGGTGATAATGGTAGCGGAATGCACGTTCACCAATCCATCTTTGATGGCGATTCCCCATTGTTCTATGACAAAGCGGGATATGCTAACCTGAGTGAAATGGCTCTGCACTACATCGGCGGTATCCTGTACCATGCTCCGGCACTGATCGCTTTGACTAACCCGAGTACAAACTCGTTCAAACGTCTTGTACCTGGTTACGAAGCACCAGTTAACTTGGTTTACTCCAAAGGTAACCGTTCCGCAGCAGTTCGTATTCCGGTTGCAGCTGTGACACCAAAAGGTTGTCGTATCGAGTTCCGTACACCAGACTCCACAGCTAACCCATACTTGGCATTCTCCGCAATGTTGATGGCTGGTCTGGATGGAATCAAACGCAAAATCAACCCAACTGAACTTGGATATGGTCCGCTCGACAAAAACATCTATGACCTGTCTGATGCAGATAAAGAAAATATCCGCAGTGTGCCAGCTTCCCTCGAAGAAGCACTGGATGCATTGGCAGCGGATAACGAGTTCTTGACTGAAGGCGGCGTATTCACAAAAGAATTCATTGAAAACTACATCAACCTCAAGCGCGATGAAGCGAAAGCAGTAGCGATCCGCATTCATCCGCACGAGTACAGCCTTTACTTCGACTGCTAATCGGTCGGGGTCGGAACAGAACTTGTTGCAACTTAAAGCCTCCGGGACACAATCTCGGGGGCTTTTCCTTGAATTAAACAATGTAGTGCTTTAACTTTGCAGGGTGATAAAGGAATTTGATGGCCTGAATTGAACACTTCAGTGCATATTGCCCTTGAAGCAGATAGAGAATACTGATATCATAGCGATAATATTCACTTTGAGTGCATTTCGCACAAATCCATAGAGCGACTTTCAATAAGTAAGATATAGATCAAAATTATTCAATTTGTCTATATCTTATACCCGTGAGCGAGTCTAATCGAATTGTGCAAAATGCTGTTTGTATGTCAGAGTTACGGATGGAAAGGGCGGGGGATTTTGTGACAAAAAGAGCGTATAACTTTAATGCAGGACCTGCGGCGTTACCACTTGAGGTACTGGAGCGTGCACAGGCGGAATTTGTAGATTTTCGTAATACAGGCATGTCGATTATGGAGATGTCTCACCGTGGAGCGGTGTATGAGTCTGTACATAATGAAGCTCAGGAGCGGTTGTTGTCGCTTCTAGGCAATCCAAAAGGATACAAGGTTCTCTTTCTGCAGGGCGGTGCAAGCACTCAGTTCGCGATGTTGCCAATGAATCTGCTCGGTGCAGGTCAGACTGCAAGTTACGTGATGACCGGCAGCTGGGCCAAGAAGGCTCTGTCTGAGGCGAAATTGATCGGCGAGACACATGTTGCTGCATCTTCGGAAGCAGAGAAATTCATGAAATTGCCGGATGTTTCGAATCTGAGCCTGCCTGAACGTACGGCTTATGTGCATCTTACTTCCAACGAAACGATTGAAGGTACGCAATTTAAGTCATTCCCGGATACCGGTTCAGTACCTCTGATTGCCGACATGTCGAGTGATATTTTCTGTAAACCATTCGATCTCAATCAGTTTGGTATGATCTATGCAGGTGCACAGAAGAACCTGGGACCATCGGGGATTACGGTTGTGATTGCTCGTGAGGAACTGGTGAGTGAATCGCCTAAAACGATTCCAACCATGCTTCGTTACAGTACGCATGTAGACAACAACTCCCTATACAATACGCCGCCATCCTTCTCAGTATATATGGTAAATGAAGTATTGAAATGGATTGAAGAACAGGGCGGATTAACTGGTATTGAGCAAAAAAATACGAAAAAAGCTGAATTGCTTTACAACGCAATTGATGCTTCCGGTGATTTCTACCGTGGTTGTGTGGAACCGGAAGATCGTTCCCTGATGAATGTAACCTTCCGTCTTGCTTCGGAGGAACTGGAGAAGAAGTTCATCAAGGCATCGGAGGAAGAAGGATTCGTAGGTCTGAAGGGACATCGCAGTGTGGGTGGTCTACGTGCCTCCATTTACAATGCGGCTCCTTATGAGAGTGTTAAGGCACTGACAGACTTCATGAGTCACTTCCAGAAGACAAATGGATAATTAAGTAGGGGTACGGAGTCATGGACCATAGTGTCTAATCCTGTGCCTTACCAGAGCCTTCCACATTGACGTGTGGAGGGCTTTTCTTTAAGATTAGAGGGTTGTCATCAACACGAATTGAAAAGGAGATTGAACACATATGGCTTTACACATCGTTCTGGTTGAACCAGAAATTCCGGCGAACACAGGAAATATTTCGCGTACTTGTGCGGCCACCGGGACCCATCTGCATCTCGTGCGTCCACTTGGATTTCGAACAGATGATGCTACATTGAAACGGGCAGGGCTGGACTACTGGCATGCCGTTCATATTGAATACCACGACTCATTTGCAGAGGTTCAGGAAAAATATCCGGAAGGTCGCTTCTTCTACGCAACTACGAAGGCGAAGAACCGATACAGTGACTTTAATTTTCAAGATGGGGATTTCCTCGTTTTCGGTAAAGAGACCAAAGGCCTCCCACCTGAATTAATTGCTGCAAATCCCGATACATGCATGAAAATGCCAATGACTGGTGACGTTAGATCATTAAACCTGTCTAATTCGGCAGCAATTATTGTATATGAAGCGTTGCGTCAGCTCAATTTTCCGGGGTTAGAAGGATAATTTCCGGTTATAAATAACGGCTAGAATTCGGTAAAAAAACATTTTTCAAAAAAAAGGACAAAAAATGTTTATTTCCAGCAGGATTCGACAAAATCTTGGCGAATCTATAAACATAGTACAAATGTACCTAGAAATTTAGAGTAAGATAGGAGAGGTGTGCCGTAGCTATGAAGCCAGCTGGAGTAGTTCGCAAAGTTGACCAATTAGGTAGGATCGTATTGCCTAAATCTTTGCGTAAAAGGTATCAAATGAATGAGGGAGATCCTGTAGAGATCTTAGTACAAGGGGACCATATTATCTTGGAGAGATATCGTCCAAAATGTATTTTCTGCGGATCCATCGAGGAAGTCAACGAGTTCAAAGAGCGTTACATATGCGCACAATGTTTAGATGAAATGACTCAGCTTCCACAGCACGGGTAAGAAGTAACGCCATGGGGTTTATTAACCCCGTGGCGTTTTTTTTGTTTTCAGTATTCAGTGCATGGTTCAGTTCCGCGGAAATATAAGAAGAATATAATTTTTAACGCTGGTTGCATATAGGTAAAATCTCATCCCACACGGCATTCAGGATGCCTTGCATGTTTTCTTCCTCGCTGTTAATACATATGACAGCTTCCTTCGAGGGAAGGATGATACATAACTGACCATAGGCTCCATCGGCGCGGTAAGCCTCATGGGAACACATCCAGAACTGATATCCGTAACCTTTTCCCCAATCACCATCTCCAGTCGTTTCGATCTGCCGGGACGTAGCTTGTCTGATCCAATTCGCAGGTATAAGCTGTGTGCCTTCCCAAAGGCCCTCCTGGAGCAGTAACTGTCCAAATCGACTCAGTTCCTCATTGCTTATCCAAAGTCCTGCACAGCCGAGTGTTACCCCCAGTGGAGAGGTTTCCCACTCTACATCATGAATGCCCAGAGGCTCAAATAATCGCGGAGTCAGGTAATCTTTCACGGTTTGGCCGGTGGCTGCCTGAAACATGGCTGAGATCATAAACGTATCCCCGCTGCTGTATGTAAATTGTTCTCCGGGCATCCGATCCAGAGGGAGAGACATATAATGTTTCGCCCAATCTTTCTCGGTCAAAGAAGCTCGTTCATCAGCCCAAAGAGGCGGCGAATCATGACCAGAAGACATTCGGAGCAGGTCACGTAACTTCAATTCCCGTGGAGATGGGAGCTTGTAATGTGCACTCGATACATGATTATAGGTGAAATAATCACCAAGTGTGGCATCCAGATGTAACAGACCTTCTTCAAGCGCAAGACCAACAGCCATGCATGTGAAGGATTTACTTATGGAATGTTGTACACGGCGTTGATCCCTATCCCTGTCCCAATAGGCAAGCAGATGCCCTTTTTGTAATATGCGAACGGAGAACACGTTCAATTGTTGCTTAGTAATGGTATGAATGAAATCTTTGAGTTGCTCAGACATATTAACCTCCCTAATATCAGGTGAAACCTGAGTAAAATCGGTTGGTGAAACGTTTCCGTAATTCGAATGCAAAATCAGAACTCATGTTAGTATAAACCTGGTTTGGTGTCAATTAAAGTTGTGATAACACTGACTAAAATTTCATTTTTTCGTAATAATAGTGTCTTTCGGCGCAAATTTAGACGTAAAAAAGCATTTTTTCGAGAAAATAACGCGAAATTTGTAAAAAGGTTATTGACAGGATTTACTCATCGGGCTTATGATTTATTCGAAACGATTCGAAGAAATCGCTTCCACCTTAAAAGTGTTGTAATGAAGACCAAGTGAATCAACGTTGGCTATGTTTTGAAACGATTCGAGAAAATCGTTTCGATAACCCATCGTAATACAAGGGAATCTACAACAGCCTGCAAAACAACGCCAGAGCAACGAATGAGTAAAGACAGCAGGCGATGATGAGAGGGGTTACATTATGGCACATATAACGATCGAAACTGGATCGCCAACCTTATGCATGAATACCAGCATACATGTTGTGTCCAGTGACTCCGGAGAGACTTCAGGCGGTACCCTATATCTGTTGCACGGAGCAGGCGATAATGCGAGTACCTGGCAACGATTAACCACAATTGAGATGTATGCAGCGCAATATGGTTGCACCATCATTATGCCGGAAGCGAATCGAAGCTATTACACCGATATGGAATACGGCCTGAATTACTTCCACTACATCACTCAGGAGTTACCTGAAGTATGCGAGCGTCTACTCAATCTGAATCCTGATCCGGAGAAAACGTATGTCGGCGGTTTATCCATGGGCGGATATGGTGCACTGAAATGTGGACTAACTTATCCAGAGAAGTATCGCAAAATAGTGTCTCTATCCGGGGTGACGGATATTCAGACACGGCTTCATGATCCCCATATGCCAGCGACCATGATCAAGGAAATGAAAGCGGTTTTTGGAGAACGTTTACAGGTAAAAGCCGATCAGGATATTTACGCACTGTCGGCCAAGCTGCTGGAACAGGGTGTTCCTTTACCTAATATCCTCAGTTGCTGTGGCGATCGTGACCCCTTCGTAGAGATGAATCGTGATTTCGCGAAATACATGCAGGGGACCGCTTTTGATTTTCAGTATGTGGAGACGCCGGGGACTCATGAATGGAGATTTTGGGAGCACCACCTGAGAACGATGTTTGATTTTCTGTACAATGACAAGACCAAAGTAGAGTGAGGAGATGCAATGTGAAACCTGCAGCCGAAGGACCTAGCAAAAAGCTGAAGGGAAACGTGAAGGGCAATTCGCTCTGGACTGAAATCTGGAAGCACCGTATGACATACACCCTGCTTATTCCGGGGCTTGTCTGGCTAATCCTGTTTGCCTACATGCCGATGGGTGGCCTGTCTCTGGCATTCAAAGATTACAAGGCCAACCTGGGCATCTGGGGAAGTCCATGGAGCGGATTCGAGAACTTCAAATATGTTTTCCGTGATCCGACCTTTATTGACGCAGTATGGCGTACGCTGTACATCAATATTCTGAAACTGATTATTCAATTCCCGTTCCCGATCATTCTGGCGTTGTTGCTGAATGAATTGCGGATGCGCAGAGGGAAAAAATTGTTCCAAACCGTTCTTACGTTCCCTCATTTTCTGTCCTGGATCATCGTATCCGGCGTAGTCATCAATGTGCTGGCATATGACGGACTGGTAAACAGCGCGCTCGGATTACTCGGATTGCCAACGATTAATTTCCTTGGATCCGAATCTAACTTTGTACCGATGTTGCTGTTAACTGATATTTGGAAATCAAGTGGATGGGGCGCAATTATATTCTTGGCTGCCATTTCCGGTATTGACCAGGATCAGTATGAATCAGCACAGATCGACGGGGCTTCCCGTATGCAACAGATGTTCAAAATTACTTTACCGAACATCCTTCCAACCATCACAATCATGTTTATTCTTTCGGTTGGTGGATTGATGTCTTCCGGGTTTGACCAGATCTTCAACTTGGCAAATGCCGCTACCAAAAATGTATCGGAAGTACTCGATGTATATATCTATCGGATTACGTTCCAGTCATCAACCGATTTCTCATTCTCGACAGCGGTCAGCTTGTTCCGTTCCCTGGTGAATATGGCCTTGCTGCTTCTTGCTGACAGATTTGCCAAGTGGCTTGGCGGAGACGGTTTGTTCCGATAAGAGAGGAGGATAAATGAGATGAGCAAGAAAGCTAACAAAAAACCGAGAATTGGTACTGAAAGAATGACACTTCTCGATTACATTATTTTCGCCGTATTACTCGTGCTTGCCCTGATGATCCTGATTCCGTTCTGGAATGTTATCATGATCTCGTTTGCAACACAGAAAGAATATGCTGACAATCCATTTTTGATGTTCCCTAAACAATGGACATTGGATTCCTACAAGGCGTTGTTCGCTGACGGAACGATTCTGTCGGGATACAAAAATACCATTATATTGCTAGTCATCGGCTTGCCACTCAGCTTGTTCCTGACAACAAGCATGGCATATGGCCTTAGTCGCAACAAATTCCCGTTTAAGAAATTTATCTTTTTCCTGGTACTGTTCACCATGATCTTTAATGGTGGTATCGTACCGCTGTACCTGATCATGAAATCACTTCATCTTACAGGTACGCTCTGGTCCGTTATCCTGGCGGGAAGCTTCAGTGCTTTTAACATGATTCTGATGATGAACTACTTCTACACCTTGCCTGAATCACTGATGGAATCGGCGAGACTGGATGGAGCAGGAGAGTGGAGAATTCTGTTCTCTGTCGTTCTTCCGCTGGCTACACCAATTATGGCTACAATCACGTTGTTCTACGGTGTGGCTTACTGGAACAGTTGGTACGATGCGATGATATTCCTTCGAAAAGCGGATCAGTTACCGCTCCAGAATGTACTGCGAAACATTATCGTGACATCTACGACGAATGCATCAAATGCATCCAGTGTGGATGCTGCCCAGGCGAGCAACTTCTCCATGGGTATGAAGATGGCAGCTGTATTTGTCACCATGGTACCAATTATGTGTTTCTTCCCAATGCTGCAAAAACACTTTGCCAAAGGGGTATTAACAGGGGCAATCAAGACCTGATTATACGTATAGGATTTTGCAATAAAATCTGACTAAAAAACATGGGGGTAAAACATGAAAACGAACAAAAAGTTGTCAGTAAGAGCTCTCTTTGCCATCACGCTTAGTGTAGTTATGCTGATGGTGACCGCTTGTTCCAGCCAAGGAGCTTCAGGTGGTAACGAAAAAGATGCAGAGGGAAATTACAAAGATAACCTGACCATCTCTGTAGCTAACCTGACAGAAATCAAAAACGGAAACCTGGATAATGACTTCCACAAGTTCTGGACAGACAAATTCAATGTAACATGGGACTACAACTATATCGATTGGGATTCGTGGGGCGAGAAGCTTCGTCTGTGGATTAACTCTGGCGACTTGCCGGATGTAGCGGTATGGAACTATGTACATGGCGATGCCATTAACAGCATTGAACAAGGTTTGTTCTACAAATTCCCGGATGACTGGAAAGAACGCTGGCCTAACGTTGCAGCAGCTTACAATTTGACGGGTCTTGGAGACAAGCTGGAAGAATTGACAGGTGGAACATACGTCCTGCCTAGACCAATCTATTTCGAGAACAAACCAGCTGACCCACTGACGAACCAAATTGGTGTCATTGCGCTTCGTAAAGACTGGGCTGAAGCCGTTGGTTTTGAACTGAAAGATGCTTATACAACAACGGAATTGAATGAATATGCTGCGCTGGTGAAAGAAAAAGATCCAGGCAAAGTAGGTAACAAACTTGTACCATTGTCCTACAATGCTGCAGATGCCATGACAAACATGATTATGCCAAACAGCGTACATGCCATGACCGACACACCGTTCTACAAGGGTGAAGATGGCAAGTTCCACTGGGGACCAGCAGATCCTGAAACGCTGACAGGACTTAAATTGATGCAAAAAGCGTATAAAGATGGATTGCTCAATCCTGAGTTCTACACATGGAAAAACAATGAAGGTCAAAACAACTTCAAAGTAACAGGAACAGCCGCTGTAACAAGTCTGGGTGGACTCGCTTCGTACAGACAAGGTCTGGATTCGGATATGAGAAAAAATCTGGGTGTAGATAGTGATGAACTGGTACACACAGCAATCGTAGTGGGCGATGACGGTAAATACCGTAACATGGAGCAAGCCAACTTCTGGTCCGCATTGATCTTCAACCCGGACATCAGTGACGAGAAGTTCGAACGGATCATGGATCTGATCGATTACTCCGCAACCAAAGAAGGACAGTTGCTCATCAACATGGGCTTTGAAGGAACGGATTGGAAATATGATGAGAACCAAGAACTGGTTAGCTTGTTGCCAGAAGGAACAGTATTGGAAGATAAATACCCGGCACGTTTCGAAGGTCTGTATCTGCTCGGTGACGACTTCAGCGTTGTAAACCCAGCAATCAAAAAGGATTACCGTGATAGAGCCGTGAAATTGTTCCAAGAAAAAGCAAAACTCGGTACAGAAGGCAAATCGCTTGCAGCATACGATTGGGATGTCAACCTGTATGATTCCAAAGCGAAGAGTCAGGCTTCATTCGATTACCAGAACGAATATGCCAACCTGATCCTCAAAAACGGAGATCTGGAGGCAAACTGGAAAGAATGGGTGAACAGTAAAATGTCCCTGGTTCAACCTTATCTGGATGAGCTAAACGAGAAATTCTAGTAATCGTTCAGTCATTAATTTTGAACCCGGTGCGCGGTCTCTCCCCGAACGCAGCCGGGTTCTTTATTTCAACAACTTGTAAGTGGAGGATACGATCAGATGAATAACGAGCAGCTGCTAGACCTGGTAAAACAGATGACGTTGGAGGAAAAAACAGCTCAGCTTCTTCAGTTGACTGCCAACTTCTATGAAGGAACAAATGTCGAAGGCCAGATCACGGGGCCGATGGAAGAGATGGGAATTACGGAGCAGTCCGTGGATGCCAGTGGTTCCATTCTGGGGTTGTCCGGTGCACAGGCCATCATTGATGTACAGCAAGCTTATATGAAAAAAAGCCGTTTGGGCATTCCGCTGTTGTTCATGGCTGACGTCGTTCATGGTTTCAAAACCATTTTCCCGATTCCACTGGCGATCGGTTGCTCATGGGACACAGAACTGGCTGAGAAAAGTGCTGAAATTGCAGCACGTGAATCAGCTGTATCCGGTTTGCATGTTACTTTTGCACCTATGGTGGATCTGGTTCGTGACCCGCGTTGGGGCCGTGTGATGGAAACGACAGGAGAAGACCCTTATCTGAACAGCTTGTTCGCGGCTGCATTTGTACGTGGATATCAGGGCGATAGCTTGAAGGATGAGCCTGATCGTCTTGCAGCCTGTGTTAAACACTTTGCGGCGTATGGAGCGGCTGAGGGTGGTCGGGATTACAATACGGTGGACATGTCCGAGCGTAACCTGCGTGAGTACTATTTGCCAGCGTACAAAGCTGCATTGGATGCGGGTGTAGAAATGGTCATGACTTCGTTCAATACGGTTGACGGTATTCCGGCAAGTGGCAATGAGAAGTTGATGCGCGGCATTTTGCGTGACGAGTGGGGCTTTGATGGTGTGCTGATCTCGGATTGGGCTTCCATTCGTGAGATGATTGCGCATGGCGCTGCGGAAGATGATCGTGAAGCGGCATACCGTGCCATTCGCGCAGGTGTAGATATGGAGATGATGACACCTTGTTATGTACATCATTTGCCTGAGCTAATTGAGAGCGGTGAAGTGGAAGAGAAGCTCATTGATGAAGCCGTTCTGCGAATACTGCAACTGAAAGAGAAGCTGGGATTGTTCGACAATCCGCTACGTGCAGCTGATCCGGTTCGTGAACGTGAGATTGTGTTCTCCAAAGAGCACCGTCAGGTATCATATGAACTGGCAACCAAATCGGCTGTCCTGTTGAAAAATGATAACAGCGTGCTTCCGCTTCAAGCTGACGCTAATGTAGCCCTTATTGGTCCTTTTGCACAGAGTCCTGATATTCTGGGCTGGTGGTCCTGTGAAGGAGTTAAGGAAGATGCAGTCAAGCTTGGAACAGCTCTGCAAGAACGCTTGACAGGTGGGAAAGTTCAGTTTGCTCAAGGCAGTGATGTTCATACGATTACAGCTGAGCAGATTGCGGAAGCCCTTCAAGTGGCAAGCAAAGCGGATCTGATTGTCCTTGCTCTGGGTGAAGACTCGGAGATGAGTGGAGAAGGTGGATCACGCACGGATATTCGTCTGCCAGCAGCCCAATTGGAATTGGTTAAACAGCTCAAAGCAGCGGGAAAACCTATTGCTAGCGTTATTTTCAACGGACGTCCATTGGATCTGCATGGTGTAATCGATGAATCGGATGCCGTTCTTGAAGCCTGGTTCCCGGGTAGTGAGGGCGGGGCAGCGATCGCAGATGTTCTGACAGGTGTAGTGAATCCATCTGCACGTCTGACGATGTCCTTCCCGCAGTCCGTAGGTCAGATTCCGGTCTATTACAATCATTTCAATACAGGTCGTCCGTTGAACCCGGAGAAAACGGAAGAGCGTTATGTCTCGAAATACATTGACAGTCCCAATGAACCTTTGCTTCCGTTCGGTTATGGTCTCTCATACACTTCTTTCTCTTATGGTGATCTTGAAGTGTCCAGTAACGAGATGACTGCCGAAGAGCCTTTGAGTATCCAAGTACGTGTAACGAACACGGGTGATCGCACAGGTGTAGAGACTGTTCAGTTGTACATTCGGGATGTAACGGGTGAAGTCGTTCGTCCTATGCGTGAACTGAAAGGATATGTGAAGCTTGCATTGGCTCCAGGAGAGAGTGGTATAGCTGCGTTTACGTTACATGAAGAACAGCTTCGCTATCACCATTCCGATTTAAGCCATCGCAGTGATCGAGGTGAGTTCCATATTCTTGTGGGTGCAAACAGTCGGGACACTCAGAAGAAATCATTCAGACTCGTGTAATCCGGTGAATGGAAATAGTAATGTGTCAGGCCTTTCCTTATGGAAGGCCTGATGAACATAACAGGGGAGCGAAGAATGTGGTCAGTATCAAGGATATCGCCAAACAGGCGGGAGTTTCCATCTCTACGGTGTCATATGCGCTTAATGGTAGCAACAAAGTGACCGATGAGACGAGTTCCAAAATTTTGGCCATTGCCAAAGAGCTGAACTATGTTCCAAATGCCGCTGCAAGAACACTGAAGAAGAGAGAATCCAAAATTCTGGGTGTATTCTTGACCGATTTTAGCGGAGATGTGTATGGAGACTTGCTGAGTGGCATGAAAGCTGTATGCAATGCTCAAGGCTATGACCTGATCGTGTGCAGTGGTAAACAATCCCATCGCATGCTTCCAGAGAGGATGATTGATGGTGCAATCATTCTGGATCATACGTTTGCAAGTGAGGAACTGATGCAATACGCCGATCGGGGCCACAAAATCGTTGTATTGGACCGTGAGATGGATCATCCCAACATTAATCAGGTTCTGTTGGATAATAAAGCCGGGGCGACACTTGCGATGGAACATCTTATTGAGCAGGGACATAAGAAAATCTACGTGGTGACAGGACCGGAAGGTTCGTTTGACTCTGTGCAGCGATTAAAGGCTGTGAGACAGGTTGCGGAACGTGAAGCCGATGTGGAATGGATTGAGATCACGGGAGATTTTGAAAAGAGTGGTGGAGAACAAGCCGCAGATCAGATTGTGCAGGAGTATGATGGGCCCGCAGCAGTATTCTGCCTCAATGATGAGATGGCTATTGGCTTGTGTGATCGTCTGGCAGAAAGTGCACTTGGCGTTGGTCAGGAGGTCGATGTCATCGGATTCGACAATATTGAATTGAGCAAGTACGTCCAGCCGAGATTGGCAAGCATTGATTATTCCAAACGCAAGTGGGGATCACTCGCCGCTGAACAATTGATCAAAATTATTGCTGGAGAACCCGTCGATCATGAACGAATCTATGTGACATTAGTTGAGGGTGGGTCAGTGAGTGGACCTATGCCTTCTGATGCTGTTATATCCATGCGGAATGAACGGGCGGTAAGCTATTGATCCCGAATATGCGTATCCTGACTGGATTGATGCGTGGAACAAACGGCACAGCAAGAGGCAAGGCTTAGAAGAATCGAATCATTCTTTTAAGCCTTGCCTCTTGTTATTTCAAGGATGAAGCAATAGAAAAAGCCTCTCCGGAGAGAGGCTTGGCCTTTTACAAGCCTTTTGTCTTGTCATTGTTGTAGGATGAAGTGAGAATGCCTGTAATGAAGAGAGTCAATACAATTGCAATAATCCAGAATGTCAGTGAAAATGACATACCCTTCGCACCTCCTGCACAAGCTCATTTTCTTCTATTATAACCATTATAGGTAGAAAAGAAATGCTTCACCCTATTATTTGTAAAATAAAAAGTGTGTGGGCACCGGTCTTAGGCTGCCATCCGACGGGTTATTTACAACCCGATTATTCAGAATAAGCGAGGAAGATCCGCCGCCATCCAGATTATAGGCGTCGATAACCCCAAGCTTGTACAGCCGTCCTTGCAACTCTTCTAGGGTAGCACCGGAACTTCCTCCTTCATTATATCCATCGACTACAATGATCAACAATTGATCATCTTTATAATTGCCAATGACCGTACGTGGTGCTCGTTTGGGTGATACTTTCCACTTATCGGGAATTGTGGTTTTACGCCCATTCTGCAACAGCACCGGAACAAACGTAGCCCCAAACTGTGGCCGCAGGCGATCCAGTGAATTTTTATCGAAGAACTTGCCTCCGACCAGCTTGCCGGCATCGTTAAGTCCTACAAAAAACAGGTCTTTGAAACTGGCCTGAAAACCGTTCACGTATTTCCCATCCATAACCGTTGTGCTAAGTGGGTAACGTTTGCCGCCACTGTCAGCAAATCCACCTGCGTTGATCCCGGCAATCGCGCCGTTACGCTTCACAGCCTGCATGGTTGTCTCAGAACGGCCAGGTTCACTGTCCAGAGCCATCTGCATAGCAGTGGGGTCTTTTAGCTTAATCTTCATGGCATAGCCCTTATAGGTGCCAGGATTCACTCTGTACAGTTCAATCGTTAGCCGGTCACTGTCTACCCGTTCAAATGGAACGCCAAGCTTGGATGTAATCCGTTTGTTGTAGATCGTTTCCGGACGATCCGCCTGAGCGGAAGCCTTCTGTACGAGTGTAGACATCGTACTTGTTGTTTTATTATAGAGCTGTGTCGTTCTTTTAATAGAAGAAGAAGTCTGGACAGCAGCCTCTTTTGCCCCGGCAAGCTCTTGGCTAATTGCTTGGGCCCGGGGTGTAATCGTATCCTCTGACAGTTCGGCAGAAATCAAACCTCCGGGTTCGAGCGGAGGACGAAGCAGCAGCAGGCATAATATCAATCCAACAAAAGGAGCGAGTGCAAGCATAAAAAAACGATTAACCTGTTTGACGGGTGTAATCATTTGAGCAGGTCCATCTTTTTCTGGAGTGTCTCCAGTTGTTTTTTGACTTCGCTCAGCTGGGTATAGAGTTTGTTGCTGTTATCCGTTTTGTCACTTGCATTATCCTTGGTGAAAGTCAGCAATTCATTGAAGGATTGAACTTGTCCCTGCAGGTCTTCTACTTCCTTAGATATCGTTGTTAGCTGATTTTCATAGTCGGTTTTTAACGCTGTAATCTGCTGCTGATTATGGGCCTGAAGCTGGTTAATCATCTGTTGCTGGAGATGGTTACTATAATAGTAGGTTCCAACGACTCCCAGTGCAATGAGCACAATCCACATTACCAGAAACAGCTTGATTGAAGATCCGGCCTTGCCTTTGGCGCTCCGGGTGTGATGGATGTCAGAGGGCGGGGCAGATGGTTTCATATCATCACTCCTGGTCATTTATAGGTACAAAAATTTTTCCAGTCCTCATTCTATCATGCCCCTATTGATTACGCAAAAATGAAATTCTTTACTTAATAGAGTAAAAAGAGATTGCATCGGAAGGAAGTCCTAGGATACAATTTCTTATAGATGCAATAAGTAGGAACTTTGGGCAGGTTTTTCGACTTTTTTAGATAGAAATGCAGGAAATTTATACTATATTTTTACCTTTCCGGGGATGGGAAGATGGACGTCATGGTGTTTTTATAACAAAATACGGTGAAAATAGAGCTTTTTTATCGGCTGCATCCTGTGTTTTTCTATTTTTCGACATAATCCGACCTATGCTTCGTCTATACTCGGACTGTCGCATAGACGATGGCATCATCATGACAGAAGCTAGAAGCTATTTGTCCAATACATAACAGGGGGAACAACAATGAAAAAAGTATGGCAGGTGGTCATCGTAGATATCCACCCCACCAGCATGCTCGGTACAAAATTGATTTTGGAAGAGCAGCAAGATCTGACGGTACGTGGCATGACCTCGACCGGAACGGAAGGGCTCGATCTAGTGAATATGCACCAGCCTGATCTGATTCTGATGGATTATCGTCTTCCAGAGGGCCCGGCCGATCAATATATTGCCCAGATGAAGAATCTGTCAGCTCACAGTCACATCATCATTCTGACGGATGAAGATAATGTGAAGCTGTTTCGTCATCTGATGAGTCTTGGTGCAAGCGGCATGTTATCCAAACAGGCTTCCCCTAGCCAGCTGATTCATCTGATCTCTGGGTTACGTGAGGGCCATGTGTCCATTCCATTGGCGTGGTTAAACAGTGCGGAGTGGGCGCAACCTGTGGAGTCTCCGACAGAATCACGTGTAATTGAATTAACAGAAACCGAAACTTTTATCATGGAAAGAATTGTTCAGGGTGTAACCTATGATAAAATAGCGAATGAGATCAACGTTAGCAGACGTTCCATTGATAATTACCTGCGTAAAATATACGTGAAGCTGGAAGTAAGCAGCAGAGCACAGGCCATTGAACGTTATGCCTTGCATGCAAGACAAGTGAAGACGGGATCCTGACGAGTCGGGTTTGTTCTTCTTATTATCACAACTGGTCGATATGCATCCGGTCATATTCGATGGCGAGCACGAATAGGTTGTAGGGCTGCGGACTGCGAGTACAGTTTCGGAATAGGGATGAAAGGGGAACGGATCGATGAAATATTTCTTTGCTTCCCGTACCAACAGGCTTTTGTCATCACCACTGAGGGATATACGTGAGATGTCTGGCAGAGATTATTTCATTTCTCTGGCAGAAGAATTGCCTGCGGAGGAGTTGTTTCCTTTCAAATTGTTGGAAGAAGCAGCGGTGTCTGTCTTTAGTTCAGGCCCCTCCGCATTGCAATATGGAGAGCCAGCAGGCTACACCCCCCTAAGAGAGTGGCTGAACAAGGACTGGAATGCACGCAAAGGCATACGAACGGTACCCGAGCAGATTCTGTTGACCACTGGTACCCAGCAGGCCATCGATCTCGTGATGCGTCTATTACTTGAGCCAGGAGATTCCGTACTGGTTGAACATCCTACATCTCCAGGCTGTCTTGAGGTTCTGGAAATGCAAGGAGCCAAGATTGTGCCCGTAATGGGTGATCGGGACGGCATACTACCAGACCTTTTGGAGCATCACATGCAGCAGGTTAGACCGAAGCTGCTTTTTGCTGCACCCAGTTTCTCAAATCCGACAGGTGCTTTGTGGAGTATGGAGCGTCGGGAGGCTGTCCTTGAACTGTGTTCGCGCTATGGTGTACTGCTAGTGGAAGATGATTCTTACGGGGAGCTTCATTTCGATGGCCTGGAGCCAACGGAATTCTATCGTAAATACCCTTCACTCTTTGCACTGGATACTGCAGATCAGGGTGGACATGTTCTATACATTGGTTCATTCAGCAAAACGGTAGCGCCCGCTCTTCGAACCGGATGGGCCGCGGGGCACCCGGCACTGATTCAGGCCATGGCCTCAGTTAAACGGATTGCCGATGGTCAGTCCAGCCCGATGAATCAGCGGCTGTTGTATCAATTGCTTGCCCAGTCCCCGTTTCGTTGGAGTGATCACCTGTCCATGTTGAATCGGGAGTATAAGACAAGACTCAAACTGATGCTTGAACTGTTGAAGAGACCAGGCTGGAAAGGGTGTCAATACAACATTCCTGAGGGTGGAATGTATCTGTGGGTACAGTTGCCGGAAGGATTGGATAGTGGCGCTCTGCTTAAGGCTGCTCTGCCCAAAGGGGTATCTTTTCTGCCTGGATCGCTATGTTCTACAGGTGTACAGGATCAACGTTACATTCGATTAAATTTTAGCCATCCGGGTCGGGATGAACTGCTGCTCGGCATGAATCTGATCAGTGAAGCCATTTCCGAATTTACGGCTCGTAGCTAAGACAGATCCAAAATAGATTGTGGCAAAATTAAAATTGGTTCATGACCAAAGTGATTACGTTATTGCATCCACTAACATTTTTATATATAATATGAATTAATGAGTTGTTGGTTTCTTTATATAAGCTACAATGGTGGCCAGTTCAGAAAGAGCACTCATATATTTTATCTAACGGGGGAAAATTCAACATGTCTAATATTTTATTCGTTAAAGCAAATGACCGTCCTGCAGATCAAGCAGTCAGCGTTAAATTGTACGATGCATTCTTGAGCGCATACAAAGAGTCCCACCCAGGTGACACAGTTACTGAGTTGGATCTCTACAATACAGAATTCCCATTCTATGGTAACACTGCAATCACAGGTACTTACAAAGCAGCTAACGGTTTTGAACTGACAGCTGACGAGCAAAAAGCAGCTTCACTTGCAGCACAGCTTCAAGATCAATTCTTGGCAGCTGACAAAGTGGTATTTGCATTCCCGCTCTGGAACTTCACTGTTCCTGCACCATTGGTAAACTACATTGCTTACCTGAGCCAAGCTGGTAAAACATTCAAATACACTGCTGAAGGTCCTGTAGGACTTGCTGGCGACAAAAAAGTAGCTTTGCTTAACGCACGTGGTGGCGTGTACTCCGAAGGTCCAATGGCAGCTGCTGAAATGTCCCTGAACTTCCTGAAAACAGTTCTCGGCTTGTGGGGTATTCAAAGCCCTGAAGTGGTTATCGTTGAAGGACATAACGCTTCTGCAGATCGTGCTGAAGAGATTGTTACTGCAGGTCTGAAATTGGCTTCCGAAGTAGCAGCAAGCTTCTAATAACAATCTTCTATATGTAACACATAAAAACACCTGTTGTCTCCTCTGGAGATTACAGGTGTTTTTGCATTCTCATTTTCATATCACGTACTTCGAGTGTTTCCATATCAGTTATGGCCTGTATTTTTCAAGTATTGCTCCGCGGTTTCAGCGATATGTGCAAGGTCGTCCTTATGTTCACCAGATACGGAATACGTTACATCAAGTTCATTAATGGTTCGTTCAATCATATCATTATCCTCAAGCATGTGTGCATGCTCGGTTAACGCTTGTACTCCCTTAATCGTCAGAATATATTTCCCTCGGGAGAGGCGTTCAAACCAGCCATAATAATTCTTTTGCAGAATCGCCGCGGCAGAACCTACACCCGTCTGTCTGGCAAGTGTGGCGGGAGAGGATTCTCCGTTCGTTCGCAGAGCAGATGCGACTCGTAAGGCCTTTTCACGATATGCCGTGACCAGCTGTCTGCGTGTGCTGCCTCCCGTATTATAATCACCGCTGCGTTCGTCGAATTCCTTAAGCAGGCGTTTCCGCCGAACACCACTTTTGCGAGCAACCTGATTGCGGCCAGTGAGGGGAGTCTGTGCAGAAGGCTCGCATAATACATCAATTAAGGGAGGTTTGGTTTTGTAAAATGTGACCGTCAGCAGCCCCAGACCAAGCTGTCTGCATAATGCAGTCAGTTCGCTCCAGCGTTGGTTCACGGCGCCACGTTTGCTGCGATTGCGCTCGACGGCCAAATACACGAACGGGCTAAGCTTCAAGCGCTGCATGCCTTGCAACAACAGGGAGAGATTAAATGTTTTTTTCATCTCCACAATCAGTGGTTCCTCCTGATCCGATCTGACCCCTACGAGGTCACAATGTCTAACTTCCGCCTTTACGTCGAAGCCACGCTGCTCGAAGAAAGCCTTCACAGGCGAATATAATTCGGTTTCGTATTGCACAGCCATCGTTCGTGCTCCTTTCCCAAAGTAGTCAGAGTTCTGACCGCATTGTCCGGTTTCCTGAATTAGAACCCTCATTATATCATATTCGTTCTTTTTTTTCTGAACGCACAAGATGTCTGATAGAACAGGGAAAAGCCAAAATTCGAAGCCATGGATTGAAAAAAAGAGGTCAACTTATCCGAATTGCCGCATAGGTATGTAATACACTTTTCACAACAAAACAAGATGTTTGGACAGAGGGTGGCGGGACTTCACAGGACCGCAAGATTGGTATTCAAGCAGGAGCCGCAATTCTATTGATTTCTTCATACCATTCGGAATGGTTGACAATCACACTAAAGGAGCCATGGGAGGTACCAAGCATGAATATTTTTGAACGCGTTGCGGAACATCGGGCAGAGAGTGACCGTTTGACATGGAACGGAACATTTGAAGATTATATTGAACTGCTGAGAGAGGACCCGACTCCGGCAATGACGGCTCACGCCAGAGTGTATGAAATGATTGAATCGTTTGGCGTGGAAGAAGTAGGTGGGCATAAGCGGTACAAGTTTTTTGAGCAGGAGATCTTTGGATTGGATCGATCCATTGAAAAGCTGGTTGAAGAATACTTTCACTCAGCAGCACGCCGCCTGGATGTACGTAAGCGGATCTTGCTGCTTATGGGTCCCGTAAGTGGAGGTAAATCGACGCTAGTGACGTTGCTGAAGCGGGGGCTTGAACAATTCTCGCGGACAAAAAAAGGTGCTATCTATGCTATTGATGGATGCCCGATGCATGAGGAGCCACTGCATCTGATTCCATTGGAACTTCGTCCTGAAGTGGAAAAGGAAATTGGAGTTCGTATTGAGGGGAACCTTTGCCCATCTTGCCAAATGAGACTCCGTACCGAATATGGCGGTGATATCAGCAAGGTGCCTGTGGAACGGGTTATTGTTTCCGAGGATAATCGGGTGGGGATAGGAACATTCAGTCCTTCCGATCCGAAATCGCAGGATATTGCCGATCTGACGGGTAGCATCGACTTCTCCACCATTACCGAGTTTGGTTCTGAATCCGATCCACGTGCCTATCGTTTTGATGGAGAGTTGAACAAGGCGAACCGCGGATTGATGGAGTTCCAGGAGATGTTGAAGTGTGATGAGAAATTTCTGTGGAATCTGTTGTCGCTTACACAGGAGGGGAATTTCAAAGCAGGACGTTTCGCCTTAATCAGTGCAGATGAGATGATTGTGGCGCATACGAATGAATCGGAGTATAAGTCTTTTATCTCCAACAAGAAGAATGAGGCACTGCAATCCCGGATGATTGTCATGCCGATTCCATACAACCTGAAAGTATCCGAGGAAGAGAAAATCTATGCCAAGCTCATTCAGCAAAGTGACATGAAGCATGTTCATATTGCACCGCATGCATTGCGGACTGCAGCCATTTTTTCCATACTTACCCGCTTGAAGGAAACGAAGAAACAAGGCATGGATCTCGTGAAAAAAATGCGGATGTATGACGGTGAGGAAGTGGAAGGTTATAAAGAAGCCGATCTGCGAGAGATGCAAAATGAGTATCTGGATGAAGGGATGTCCGGCATTGATCCGCGGTATGTCATCAATCGGATCTCCAGTGCTTTGATCAAGCAAAATCTTCAGTGCATTAACGCGTTGGACATTCTGCGGGCCATCAAGGACGGTCTGGACCAACATGCTTCCATTACGAAAGAAGAGCGGGAGCGTTATCTGAATTTTATTGCTCTTGCACGCAAGGAGTATGACGAACTGGCCAAGAAGGAAGTACAGAAAGCATTTGTGTACTCATTCGAGGAGTCGGCGAGAACATTATTTGAGAACTATCTGGACAACATTGAAGCATTCTGCAACTGGTCCAAAATTCGTGATCCACTCACGGATGAAGAAATGGACCCGGATGAGCGTTTGATGCGTTCCATCGAGGAGCAGATCGGAATCTCCGAGAATGCAAAGAAAGCATTCAGGGAAGAGATTCTAATCCGAATCTCGGCGTACTCCCGTAAGGAGCGCAAATTCGAGTACAGCAGCCATGACCGTCTGCGTGAAGCGATTGAGAAGAAGTTGTTTACAGATCTGAAAGACATCGTCAAGATTACAACCTCCACCAAAACACCAGATGCAACCCAATTGAAACGAATGAATGAAGTGATCAAACGCTTAATTGAAGAACATGGATATACCGCAGCCAGCGCCAATGAACTGCTACGCTATGTGGGCAGTCTGCTTAATCGCTAATCGGCAACGAACCATTCCGGATCAGGCTTCTGATGTCTGCTGTGAGGCTCCTTCACAGCAGAGTCAGGGCCTTTTTAGTTCCATAAGCATCTTATTAATCTGAAATACTGACAAATAAGGTTAATTTTACGGTGAATTAGTTCTAAAGGTGTATGTAAGTTTGGGTATTTTAGTCTATAATCAATACATATATTTACAATTTAAAGTAATGGTGTTTATTAAGGAGCTGACTGAACCAGATATGAGCAGTATTTCCGCAACAAGACAGAAGCAACTTGATTACATGGGATTAACCGCAAGAGATCTGGCACTGCTTGCCGATCATCGGCCTGTTTTTAAAAAAGTCGTGAATGAAGTGGTGGATCATTTCTACAATCACGTGGGGAATTATCCTGATCTGGTAGATCTGATTGCCCGATTCTCTACAATTGATCGTCTAAAGGAAACACAGAAGATGTACTGGTTATCGATGACGGATGGAATCGTGGACGACGCATATATTGAACAACGTATTGCGATTGGGCTTGTGCATTCCCGTATTGGCCTGTCCGAAGATTATTATCTGGGTACCTATATGGTTTACCTTGATATTGCAACGAGCATATTCCAGCAGGTTATCCCTGATTCCTGGCATCTTGTCATTCAGGCGCTCAGTAAAATGTTTAATCTGGATTCACAGCTTGTCCTTGAGGCATATGAGAAGAAAGAAAAAGAAAAGTTACATCAGCTTGCCGATGATCAACAACATACTTTGCAGGCGATCACGCAAATTACCCAAGAGCTTACAGGCATGATCAGTGAACTGAATGAAAATGCGCTGGCTATCTCGAATGTGGCCAAAGAAACAGCTGCTTCTCAGGATCAGGCTCAAGTTCTGCTCACGGAGTTGACCGGGGAGATCCAGCAGATTGGAAAAATGGGTGAACTCATTCGCGAGATATCGGATCAGAGTCATCTTGTCGGCCTGAATGCAGCGATTGAAGCTGCTCATGCAGGAGAGTTCGGTCGTGGCTTCGAGGTCGTCGCCAGTGAGGTGCGCAAGCTCGCAGCCAGTTCCCGGGATGCCCAGGGTAAAATTCAGTCTAATCTAGAGCAGATCATGAAGAAACTAAGTAGTGTGCAGCAAGAGTCGGATCATACGTCTCGTGGAGCACGTAGCCAAGCTTCACGCTCGGCTGAACTGGCTGTATTTGCAACAACAATGGAGAAACTGTCTCTGGATTTGAAGAATCTGGAACAACAGGAATAGACGTTAAAAGCAATAGGAACCTTCCATACCGTTTCAGGCTGTTTTAAGCTATAATGGGTAGACAAACCTGCCGATGTTATGGAAAATGCAGCCGGAGACAGGGGATTTGAAAGAGGTTGAGGTGATCAGATGGCTTCTATCCATGATGTGGCCAAGGAAGCGGGAGTATCTGTTGCAACCGTTTCCAAAGTGATAAACGATTATCCTGATGTAAGTGAAAAAACACGCAAAAAAGTCAATATAGCCATCGAATTATTGAAATATCAACCGAATGTGGTCGCACGTGGACTTGTAAAACGCCGTTCATGGACGGTAGGTGTATTGTTGACGGTCCCATTTACAAACCCTTTTGTGTCGGAATTGCTGGAAGGGATTAAGACTGCGCTAGAGAACAGTGGTTATGATCTGGTCCGGTTGTCTACACGATTCGATGATCCGACGTACTCGTTCATCAAACATTGCCGCAGTCGTAATGTGGATGGTGTGGTGGTATTCGGGGAAGGCAGAGATAACGCGAGTATTCAGGAACTGGTGGATGCAGAGATCCCAACAATGTTTATCGATACGGACCTGTTGGGCAAACGCGCCGGTTACATTACTACGGATAACGCAAACGGCATCTCCATGAGTGTCAAACATCTGTATGAGCTCGGACACCGCAAGATTGCTTATATCTCGGGAACACTCGGACCTGCCGTAGCTAATCTGCGATTGGAAGGATATCGGGAAGGACTGCGAGAATGCGGCATTCCGTATTCTACGATATATCTGGAAGTTTGCGATTACTCATTTGATGGCGGTAGCAAGGCTGCAAGAAGATTGTTGGCACTTCAGGATCAACCGACGGGGATTGTCTGCGCATCAGACATGTCTGCCTTTGGGGCAATTCATGAAATTGAAAAGCATGGACTGAGTGTGCCAGAAGATATTTCTGTTGTCGGATTTGACAACACATATTATGCTGAAGTATTCAAACCGGGACTGACCACGGTGAATCAGAATATCTATTCGATTGGCATTAAGTCCATAGAATATCTGATTGCCATGATTGAGAATCCGTCTTATTCTCCACCCGTTGTGACGGAACCTTCCAATTTGGTCATCCGTCAGACGACAGCGCCTTTAAAAGTGTAAAGACGTTTCACACGTAGCACAGCGAACAAGCTGTGCTTTTTGTCGTTCTATATTATGGTGAAGATTTTAGAAGAAGTCCTATAGTTTAACGGGTAAACAAAGTTTGCTGGCAATCGTATAATGAAAGTGCTTACAATTTCTGTTGAATAATGTCTATCCAATCCTGCCCAACGAACTTGTGAAGGGCGGACGCATGACAGAACAGAGGTTACTCTTCACAAACAACCAAGGAGGAGATCGGATGCATTTGAGAAAATGGTGGAGCTTGTGCTTGTCGGCGGTATTGATCTTCAGTTTGTTCCCGAGTGTGGGAACAGGAGGGACACGTGCTCAAGCGGCTGCTGACGTTAAGACGGGCGATGATGAAGTGCTGTTCGAGGCTAATTTTGAAGATGGTGCGTTGGGACAATGGCGTCCACGGGCGAGTGAAAAGCTTGATATCGTAGCGCAAGGTCACGACAGCACACGCAGTCTGAGAACCTCTTCCCGTACCGAAACGTTCCATGGACCCTTAATTGAAGTAATGGACCATGTACAGAAGGGCAGCACGGTTCATATTTCGTTTTGGGCCATGTACGATGAAGGACCTGACAGTCAGGTCATTAACGGTTCACTGGAGAAAGAGTACAATAACGACGCTTCAACTCGTGAATATGCTACATTTGCCTCTGCAACCCTGAATAAAGGACAATGGAAAAAAATCGAGGCGGATGTGGTGATTCCAGGGGAAAATAGTGGCATCACCGGATTCCGGATGTATGCAGAGACACCCTGGAAGACGTCAGCGGAAGTGACGCCGGCAGATACAATTACTTTTTACGTGGATGATGTTCTGATTACCGAAGCCGAAAAAATAGAGATAGAGCCGAACATTCCGAATCTAGTGGATGTCGTGGGAAAAAACTATGCCATGGGAGCGGCAATCGACCAGTCTGCACTGGATGCAGAAGATCCGCATTCCCAGTTGTTGACCAAACATTTTAATAGTATTACAGCCGGCAACTTTATGAAAATGGATGCGATGCAACCAAAGGAAGGGCAGTTTGTCTGGTCAGAGGCAGATCGTCTGGTGAACTTTGCCGAAGCAAATGACATGGAGGTAAGAGGTCATACTCTGTTATGGCATAGTCAGGTGCCAGACTGGTTCTTTACCGATCCGAATGATGCTTCCAAACCTGCCACGCGTGAACAGTTGCTTGCACGGATGAAAACTCATATTCAGACCATCGTGACTCGTTACAAAGGAAAGGTTCATACATGGGATGTCGTCAATGAAGTCATCTCGGATGGAGGCGGCTTGCGCAATCAGGCGAGTGGTTCCAAATGGAGAGATATTATTGGGGATGTGGACGGTGATGGAGATGACAGTGATTACATTGAGCTGGCTTTCCGATATGCACGCGAGGCTGACCCGGATGCTGTATTAGTGATTAATGACTATGGAATGGAGGGCAATGGAAACAAGGTGAATGATATGGTGAAGCTTGTAGAGAAGCTGCTTGCCAAAGGAACACCGATTGATGCGGTTGGATTTCAGATGCATGTGTCGATGTACGGACCGGATGTAAAGCTCATTCGTGAGGCTTTTGAGAAAGTGATCGCTCTTGGTGTGAACGTACAGGTTACAGAGCTGGACGTTTCGATCTATTCAAGTAATTCTGAGCAGGAGATGCCTGTTACGGATGAATTAATGTTGCAGCAAGCTTATCGTTATCGTGAGCTGTTCGATCTGTTTGACGACCTGGGAAAACGTGGTGTCATGGACAGTGTTACGGTCTGGGGACTTGCGGATGACGGTACATGGCTTGATAATCATCCAGTCAAAGGACGCAAAGATGCACCATTGCTGTTTGATCGTAAATTGAAAGCAAAACCGGCCTATTGGGCACTGGTGGATGCTACCACGCTTCCGATCTATCGTAATGAGTGGACAGCACTGAAGGCCAGCCCTTCTTTTCCAAATCACAAAGGACAGGAAGATGTTCTATGGGGTGCTGTGAAAGGGCTTGGAATTAATCATCTGGCAGATGGTGTATCCGCAGTTACGGGTGAGGCCCGTGTAATGTGGGATGCCAAAAAGGTGAATTTACGAGTGGAAGTGAAGGACACCACACGTCGCAAAGGGGATCAGGTGCAGGTTTTCCTCACGGAAGAAGTAAAGAGTACAGGCGCTGCCACTTCTGAAGCTGATCTAACTGCCAAGAAGAAAAATCCGCCGTCTGCAAATGGTCAATATACGTTCAAACGGGAAGGCGGTAAAGGCAAGGATAAGAATGCATACAACGTACAGGAGACAAAAACGGGTTATGTTGTATATGCATCCCTGCCGATGTCAGCTGCTTTACTTGCCGAAGGCCAGGTCTTGTCTTTAGATTTTCGGATTACGGATGAATATGCTGCGGGTAAGACAGCTACCATCGTCTGGAATGATATTTCCAATCAACAGCCTGATAAACCAGCCAACCGGGGGAAATTGAAGCTGGGTTCTGTCTTGAAACAAACGAAGGTCACGTATGGCAAACCTGTAATTGATGCGAAAAAGGATGACATCTGGAAAAAGGCTGCATCTGTTAAAACGGATGTCTGGGTCATCGGAAACTCAGGTGCAACGGCGACTGCACAGCTGTTATGGGATGAAAAATACCTGTACGTATTGGCAGATGTGAAAGATCCTCTGCGAAGCAAATTAAGTTCTAATGCACATGAGCAGGATTCGATCGAGATTTTTATTGACCAAAACAAAGATCAGACAACGTTCTATCAGGAGGATGACGCCCAGTACCGGGTTAACTTTGATAATGAGGCTTCTTTTGGAGGAAATGCACGGAAAGAAAACTTCAAATCAGCTACCCGATTAACAAGCGGAGGGTATACCGTTGAAGTGGCAATCCCACTAGATAGCGTTCGTGCTGAAGGGCAACGATGGATTGGATTCGATCTTCAAGTTAATGATGATGGCGCGGGGGATGGCAAGCGAAGCAGTGTGTCCATCTGGAGTGATTCATCAGGTAATTCTTATCAGGATACTTCCGGTTTTGGCAGTCTGTTACTGACTCGCAAATAGAATATTGAGCTGTGTATCAGAATATGAGAATGTGAGCTATTAAACCTCGTTTTTCTGGAAATAAGTGTTGATTTTAAAGGCTGGGACGTTTAGACTATATACATTCAAATAAACGGGTTCCAATGTATGATAACGGCTTCAACTGAGTCTGTGGTCACGAGTCAAATGATGCGGAGGGAGTGCCTGTCATCCAGACAGCGCACTCGCTTCTTTTTTACATTTTTGCATACATATGAGGCATTTCCCGGTTGAAAGGACAGAGTGAGTGGAGCACCTACATGGTACGTACAACTTAGAACTTGTTATTTTATCCTATATTATTGCATCGTTAGCTTCGTACGCAGCCCTTGACCTTGCAGGCCGTGTAAGTCAGGCTAGCGGGATGGCGCGGAATGTATGGCTTACCTGCGGTGCAGTCTCGATGGGGCTGGGGATCTGGTCCATGCATTTCGTAGGTATGCTGGCTTTTGTTCTGCCTACGCAAGTCTCCTATTCCACCGGTAAGGTTGTTTTATCTGTTCTACTTGCTATTGTCGCATCAGGGGTAGCCTTGAACATTGCGGGAAGACAATCGGGCAGGATTAGCAAGCTCATGATTGCTGGAGTGCTTATGACAGTCGGAATCAGCTCAATGCATTATGTGGGAATGGCAGCGATGTCGACTCCGGTTACATATGAACCTGGCAGAGTGATGTTATCCATTCTGATTGCAGCACTTGCTTCATTTGCGGCACTATGGCTCATGTTTTTCTTCCGATATCATCAATCCAGACATACCTGGGTTTACAAGATGGGCAGCGGTCTTATTATGGGTGTTGGAATCTCTGGCATGCACTATACTGGGATGTCAGCCGCACAGTTCCATCATTCACATGCCTCGATGGCAAGTTCAGGGATGCAGATTGAACCCGGTATTCTCGCCTACCTGATCGCATCGGGCACATTTATTGCCTTGGGCTTGACGTTATTCGGCATATTTATCAACCAGCGTATGTCCCAGAAGGATCGACGGATTCATGAGAACGAGCAATGGTATCAGGCCCTGTATCATAATCATTCGGATGCGATCATTTCAGTAGACAAGGAAGGCATTGTCAAAGGCATTAATGCTGCAGTAACAACAATCACCGGTTATCCTGAAACAAGGGTCATGAATCGTTCCATTGATGAGATTGTTCAGCAGATCGATATAGAATGGATCAGTGAATTCGATTCCATTGATTGGGATGATCATGGGATGGAGCAGATGCATTACATGGCCAAGATGAGAGACGTGCGGGGTGAACTTCTGGACCTTAGTATTGTTGTAGTCCCGGTTGTCATTGATGGTAATCATGTGGGAAGCCACATTCTGATCAAAGACATTACGGAGGAGAAGCAGGCTCAGGAGAATATTCGTCACCAAGCTTTGCATGATCCGTTGACGGGGCTGCCCAATCGGCGCAAGCTGGATGAGGTGCTGGCATGTACAATCCAATCTTCAGAAGAAAAAGGACATTCGTTTGCTGTTATGGTGATGGATATAGACCGATTCAAGATGATAAATGACTCTTTGGGACACTCCGTTGGAGATGTATTTCTAAGAGAAGTCAGCAACCGGATTATGAAAGCCATAGAGGCTTCTGATCCCTTGGCTATGGAGAATGTCATGCTGGCCCGCATGGGCGGTGACGAGTTCACACTCGTTGTGACCCATGATCAAGCGACAGAGGTAAGAGTGGCAGAACTTGCTAAACAGATTGTTGAAGCCATTCAGTTACCCTATCGCTTGAAGGAAAATGACTTTTACGTGACCGCCAGCATTGGAATTGCGATGTATCCCCATCATGGAGTGGGCGTCGATGCTTTGCTGAAACATGCGGACTCCGCCATGTATGAAGTGAAGAAGAATGGCAAAAATGGCTTCCAATTTTACACGGCCCAACTGGATTCGGAACTTTATGAACGCATTGAGCTGGAAGGATACCTGCGTAAAGCGTTGGAACGCGATGAGATGGTTCTGTACTATCAACCGCAGATTCGTACCGAGGATAGTCGTATGATTGGTGTCGAGGCTCTTATACGTTGGAACCATCCACTCAAAGGGCTGCTTGCACCCAATGTGTTCATCCCGCTTGCAGAAGAGACAGGTATGATCTATGAGATTGGGAAATGGACGCTGCGCGAAGCGTGCAGGCAGATGAAGCTCTGGCATGCCAGCGGTGGGCCGCTCATTCCGGTATCGGTAAACTTGTCCAGCCAGCAGTTCCATCAATCCAACCTGGTAGAACAGGTCAAGAATGCACTCTTGGAGACAGGACTGGAGGCACGTTATCTGGAGCTGGAGATTACAGAGAGCATGATGATGGATGCAACGGTATCTACAGCAATTCTGAATGAACTTAATGCACTGGGTGTCAAAATCAGCTTGGATGATTTCGGTACGGGATACAGTTCCCTGAGTTATCTGAAGCATTTCCCGATTCACAAGCTTAAGATTGATCGTTCATTCGTGACGGACATTACAGAGAGTCACAGCGATCAGGCGATTGTGGCGACCATTATATCGATGGCACAGAATCTCAAGATGGAAGTGATTGCCGAAGGCATTGAGACGAAAGGCCAACTCGATATTCTGATGCAGAATGACTGCCGGGAGATTCAGGGATATTATTTCAGTCGTCCACTGCCCGCAAGTGAAGTGGAACATGACTTTTTTGTGCCGCTGCGATTGCAGGGGACTGGTTCACCAGCGTTACCTTCCTAATTATGAAATGCCAAGCGGCAAGTTCCCGTGTGTGTTGGGAACTTGCCGCTTTTTTAGTCTTATTTTTTATTAATCATTAATTTCATCCGTGATAAGAACATTTATATTTTCGTTTCCAATAATGATAATCCATAACCTCACATAAACTTGCGGTGATGCTTCTTACCATCATACGTAAACCAGATCGGTTTATCTTCCACACGTGTCTCTACATGTACCGTACGTCCCCAAAGGCGATACAGATAAGGCAGCGTGCGTTCCATGTATTTTAAATCCAGCTCGATGCCCTCATATTGATGTTTCAGTACGAGTTCACCTGTCCGCAGATAGTCAGCATCTTGCACGACCAGATAAGGTGATCCCCCGTTGACACGTGAAAATACGAGCTGATCCCGAATGTTCTCCCAGGACTTGTCGGTGATTTTCCAGTCCGGTCCTTTTTTCTCAAATACGTAGAGGTCGAGATCTTCGGTCAATTGCTTGGTCATGTAATTGCGGATAAAAGAGGTGTCGGAATCGAATTCACGTACCTCGAACATTTTGGCGCGACCTTGCCCTGGTTTGCGGCCCCAACGTTCCTGTTCTTCACGGGTGGGGTTATCCCAACGCCGTTCAATATCCTCGAAAATCTTCAGTCCCAGATAATACGGATTCAGACTTTGTTTGGATGGCTGCACGACAGAGGAGTTGAGCTTCGCGAATTCAATCGTGTCTTCACTGTTGAGATCGAGTTCACGGATAATGCGTTGATGCCAGTAAGATGCCCAGCCTTCATTCATGATTTTGGTTTCCATCTGTGGCCAGAAATATAACATCTCTTCGCGCATCATACTCATGATATCCCGCTGCCAGTCGGTCAATACTTCCGAGAATTCCTGAATAAACCACATGACATCCTTCTCCGGTTCAGGCGGAAAGTGATGAACCTGAATACCTTCGGCGGGTGATTCTTCGGTCTGCACATCATCAAGTGACCAGAGATCATCATAGCGACCTTCCGGCCGGGGTGCTTTCTCACCGCGCTGCTCCCGCATTTTCATCTCCATATAGCGTTGTTTGTCCAAATGGCGGGGTTTAATCAGTTGCGGGTCTACATGCTCCTGAATGGCAATGACAGCATCGATAAATGCTTCAACAGCTTCCGTTCCATACTCCATCTCATAATTGCTGATCCGATCGGCCGTAGCGGCCATGCTTTCGACCATATTACGGTTGGACTTGGAGAAGCGGGCATTGTTTTTGAAAAAATCGCAGTGGGCCAGGACGTGGGCTACGATCAATTTGTTCTGAATCAGGGAATTGCCATCCAGCAGGAAGGCATAACAAGGGTTGGAATTGATGACAAGTTCATAAATTTTGCTGAGTCCAAAATCGTATTGCATTTTCATCTTATGAAAAGTTTTGCCGAAGCTCCAGTGACTGAAACGGGTCGGCATGCCATAAGCTCCAAAGGTATAAATAATATCCGATGGGCAGATTTCGTACCGCATGGGGTAATAATCCAGGCCGAATCCATTGGCAATCTCCATAATCTCGGCAATGGCGTATTCGAGGTCGCGAATCTCATCTGTCATCTAACGCTGCCTCCTTCCCTTTTCTGGAAAAAGCTGCGCAAAGCTTTGTACACTTCGCCTTTTTCTTTGATCACATAATACATGAACTGATCCATCTTGATATGACGGTAAGCCGACATCAGTGTGCTGCTGCGGTTGTACTGATTCACCTCGCCGTACCCAAACATGTTGCTGCGTTTCATTAACTCCCCGATCAGCTTCACACACCGTTCGTTATCCGAGGTTAGATTATCCCCGTCAGAGAAGTGGAAAGGGTAGATGTTGTAGCTTGAAGGTGGATAACGGCTGTCGATAATATCCAACGCCTTCATATATACAGAGGAGCAGATGGTGCCTCCGCTCTCGCCACGGGTAAAGAACTCTTCTTCAGTAACTTCCTTGGCTTCCGTATGATGGGCGAGGAAAACAATCTCGACTTTCTCATACTGACGGCGTAGAAAACGGGTCATCCAGAAGAAAAAGCTGCGCGCGCAGTATTTCTCAAACGAACCCATGGACCCGGATGTATCCATCATGGCAATAATAACGGCATTGGATTGCGGAATAATTTTGTCTTCCCATGTCTTGTAGCGGAGGTCATCTGGACTGATATGATGGATGCCCGGGGTACCGGTCGTCGCATTGCGACGCAGATTCTCCAGAATGGTACGTTTCTTGTCAATATTGGACTGCATGCCTTTTTTGCGAATATCGTTGAATACCACCGTATGTGTCTCAATCAGGTCTTTATCTTTCTGCTTCAGATCGGGTAATTCCAGCTCAGCGAAGAGCATATCTTCCAATTCCTCAATACTAACTTCGGCTTCCACAATATCATGACCAGGCTGATCGCCAGCCTTTTCGCCTTTGCCGGGTTTCTGCGAAGCAGAGGGATCACGACCGATGACGTCTCCGACCTGACTGTCACCGTCTCCTTGACCGACATGTTTTTGCTTCTGGTAGTTATACACAAAACGGTACTCATCCAGACTGCGGATTGGTACCTTGATGATTTGTTTTCCATCAGACATGATGATGTTTTCTTCCGTAATCAGATCAGGCAGATTCTGCTTGATGACATCTTTCACCTTTTGCTGATGGCGCTGTTGGTCCTGGTACCCTTTGCGGTGAAGCGACCAATCTTCCTTCGACACGACGAACGAGTAAGGCTGGTGTGAATTTGACATGTAGGCACCCCCCATTGATTACGCGGCACAGTTTGGCCTGTCGGTAATTAAGTATATTCACAGGCGAGGATGATATGTGATGAGAGTGGATATAAAATGATACAATTACACAAGTTCACCTCAGAGGTAAGGTGTGTCGTAAGAACAGAACGGCTCCATTTTTTACATAAACAGTGAACAAATGTGATATCCTTCCTTTACAATAGGAGAAAGACATCGATCTGGCATCTGATAGAGGTTGTTTAAAAAGTCCACTTTTGATTCTCTAAACACAGACTATAGAGATGCATGAAAAGGAAGGATGTATGTGAATAAAAAGGCGATCAAGGCTTGGATTATGTATGATTGGGCCAACTCGGCATATGCGACAACTGTGCTGGCAGCAGTACTGCCTGTATTCTATGCTTCGGTTGCTGCGGCTACGCTGGATACAGATACGGCCGCATCCTACCTGGCCTATACCCATTCCATTGGCATGTTGTGTGTAGCTCTGCTAACACCGCTGCTTGGCACGCTGGCTGATTTGTCAGGACGGAAGGGCGACTTCCTGCGTATATTTGCAATCATTGGTGTCCTTGCCACATTGGGATTCAGCGCAATCGGAGAAGGGGACTGGTTACTTGCTTCCGCATTACTGGTCATATCTACGATTGGTTTTGCAGGTGGTAATACCTTTTACGATGCCATGCTACCGGATCTGGTACCTGTGGAACGAAGAGACATGATATCTTCCAAAGGTTATGCCTATGGTTACATTGGAGGAGGTTTGCTATTTGCAGTGAACATGCTGATGATTCAGCAACCGGGCTGGTTCGGGATGAGCAGTACATTGGCAGGCACAAGGCTAGCTTTTATCTCCGTGTCGCTGTGGTGGTTTTTGTTCTCAATACCGATCTTTCGCCATGCTCCGAGACGGCCAGCATCACCAGATCTGCCCGGCACGTGGAAAGGGTATGTTGCGGTGGGTGTTCGCAGACTACGGCAAACCTTTCGTCAGATGAGGCGTTTTCCCCAGTTAATCCGCATGCTGGTGGCTTTCTGGTTTTTTAATGACGGCATTAATACCATCATTCTGATGGCTACGATCTACGGGACAAGTATAGGCATAGGTACAGCCGACTTGATGTTGGCGCTACTGTTAACCCAGTTTATCGGTTTTCCTTGCACCTTGTTACTGGGAGCCTGGGCACAGCGCTGGGGAGCGAAGCGGGTATTGATCTTCAGTTTATCTGTATACATATGTATCGTAATTCTCGGTTATTTCATGACACAAGCGATTCACTTCTATATGCTCGCTGGATTGGTTGGTGTCGTGCAGGGTGTAAGTCAATCCACAGCTCGTTCCATGTTCAGCAATCTGATGCCAGCTGGCAGAACAGGTGAGTATTTTGGATTCGTGAATATTACAGGCAAATTCTCTTCGATCTTCGGTCCCTTTGTGTTTGGTTATGTTGGGCAAATAACAGGTTCTACACGTTGGGGAATTCTGTCCCTCATTTTCTTTTTCGTCGCCGGAATTGCAGTATTGTTAACTGTAAACGTACAGAAGGGAATGCAGGATGTTACTTTTGCAGATGAGGAAGAAGGGCGTAAGCGGAGTGTCGGAACTCTGCTGGGCAAAGTTCAAATGTAGGGTCTACTGGTTAGTTGCTAATAGGTGTCATATCCAACTTCTCGTTGGAATACTCATGGCTTCAGGCGTTGTTCTTCGCAGAACATGTCTGAAGCTTATTCGCATTTATGCAACTTAATCAAGATGAATTAGGAGGAAGTGCTGAAACGACAGGCAGCAGAATACCATGTAAGAGTAAGAATTTATGAAAAGGTGAAAATAAAAGATTGACATGATACATTTTGTATCATAGAGTAAAACTATGAATACATACTGTATCTGAGAGTTGTCGAATACAAACATGTGTTTTGCTTCATTGCCGTGTAAGATTCCGCCGGAATATTGCAAAATACTGACCAATAGCGTGCATGTTACTCGTTTTGCCAAACACAAAGGTAGAGTCTGGTCTATCCCGGCTACATATCTATACTAATGAACAGAGGAGAGGCTGCCATTGATCGATGCTCAAGGTAACGGACTTGTTTTCTTACTATGTGTTCCCCGCAGTGGTAGTTCCTTATCCACCGTCATGCTGCAAAATCACAGTCGTATATTTGCCACCCAGGAAATGTGGTTTCTGATGAATCTTGTCGATTTGCCCAAGGGCGATTCACGTGCTTATGGTGGTAGCTCCATCGTTCGTCAGTTCTACAATGCCATGGTACCCGAGGATGTCTTCGAAAAGGCGTGCCGAAGTTTTGCTCTCGAGATCTACAATGGATTCCTGGAGGGTAGCGGAGCAGACTTCATCGTAGATAAATCTCCACGGTACTATTACATGCTTGAATGGCTGGATCGTCTGTTCCCTCAGTCCAAGCGCATTCATCTCCAACGTAATCCTCTGGCCATAGCTGCATCATTCAAAAAGGTAAACCGCCATACAGGAGAAGGGTTCGACCTGATTCATAGTCTGCATAGCCCCAAATTAAATATGAAATCTGCGGATCTCACACTTGGGATGCTCCGCTTGAATGATTATTTTGCCGAACCACACTCCAATGCGTATGAGTTGCAATATGAACAATTGGTTTCTAATCCTCAGAAAGAACTAGAGAAACTATGCGCATTTCTGGGAATTCGATATGAACAGGGTATGGAGCAGTATGGACAGTTTCTGGACAGTGCGAAGTCTGACATGTTTTACAGTATGGGCGTGGGTGATCCATTTCTTTCTTCGCATCAAGAGGCACATCAGGGTTCTGTTAACAACTGGAAAAACATATTGGAGCCGGGTGAAGTTGAATTGTATTGCCGTGTGATGGGGGCAGATCTGTTCCACCGGATGGGATACAGTGAACAGCTCGCAGAAGCCGAACAATGGACGGGAGTCCATTATGATGCAAGTCCTGATCAAGAGGTTATCGACCGGATCACGCATCAGTTGACAGCAGCGACCGGTTGCCAGTGGCAACCGCAATACCGAATGCAGCCAGCAGATTCTGTCGTTCATGCTTCGCTTGGGACTCCTGATGACCAAGTTGTCGAAGAACCTGAAAAGACAGACCCTACACTGGCTGCACTGGTCACGATCAGACAACTGCAAGCTGCATTACGGGCGGCAGATCATCGTCTGGAACGGGGATACAGTGAGCGGGAACGCCTGAAAGTTCAGTTGGCTTCTGCTCAAAGCAAAATACAGCGTATCAAATCATGGGTACCATTTGGTCATCAGATCAGCGCCTGGGCTTCACAGCGCAAGATTCTACGGGGAGGAAAGTCATGAGCGCCATAGCGGGAATTGTTCATAACGATGGTCAACAGGCGCTATGGGAAGACAGCTGGCGCTTGTATGCAAGCCTGGGGCATGTGCCTGCGGACACAACAGGAGTGTGGAAAGGCAACGAGGCTTTTCTTAGCTGTCATGCCCAATGGATTACACCGGAATCGGTTAGCGAGAAATTGCCTTTATATGATGAGGAAAGTGGCCTGACGATCACGGCAGATGCCATTCTGGATAATCGGGAACAACTGGCAGATCAATTACAGATATCCAGAGCTGAACTGGCTATGTTGGCTGATAGTGAACTGATCTTGCGTGCCTATCAGCGCTGGGGAGACGATGTAGCTGTCCGATTGCTGGGGGATTTTGTATTCGCCATATGGGATGAGCGGAATCGCAAACTGTATGCAGCGAGAGACATTACAGGCATGAGAGCTTTCTATTACCGACACGATGGTTCACGATTTGCTTTCTGCACACTCATGAATCCGTTGCTCGGGCTTGAAGGGGTACATAAAGAACTTGATGAGACCTGGCTATCTGAGTTTCTTGCCATTCCCGACATGCATGATTCAGCAGATATCAATTCGACCGTATATCGGGGGATAAGCCAACTGCCTTCTGCACATACACTTGTCTTCTGTGACGGCAGGCTGGAGCTGAAGCAATATCATCGTTGGGATGAAGTGGAACCCCTACGGCTCAAATCCGACGGTGAATATGTAGAAGCGTTCCGAGAGGTATTCGCTCAGGCAGTCGGATCACGATTGCGAACGCACAGGCAGGTGGCTGCCGCATTAAGTGGAGGACTGGACTCGGGGGCCGTGGTAGGTTTTGCTTCCGGAACACTGAGAAGTCAGGGCAAACGCCTGCATGCCTATAGTTATGTTCCCGTACCGGATTTCACTGATTATACGTCAAAAACGTTGCTAGCCGATGAGAGGCCCTTCATACGTTCCACGATTAATCACGTCGGCAATATTACGGAGAACTACCTTGATTTTGAAGGCAGAAGCCCACTTAGTGAAATAGATACGTGGCTCGACATTATGGAAATGCCCTATAAATACTTTGAAAATTCATTCTGGATTCGCGGATTCTATGAAAAAGCAAGCCAGCAAGATGCAGGTATTCTGCTCACAGGCGCACGTGGTAATTTCACCATCTCCTGGGGGCCGGCTCTGGATTATTACGCCAGTCTGCTGAAAAGTGGCCGCTGGTACCGCTGGTTCCGTGAGATGCAGCAGTATAGTGAACGGACCGGCATGCCCTTCTCCCGTATAGCCAAGATTACGGGGCGAAAGGCATATCCGGAATGGTTCAAGGCTCAGTCCAAGGGAGCAAGCAAGGCCGCATCTGTACAATTGATCCATCCTGATTTTGCGCAAAGAACGGGTGTGCTGGAACGACTCAAATCCATTATTGTTCGTCAAGGCGGTGCGCAGGCGGATGCACTCAAGGTTCGTGCCGAGAAATTCAATAACCTGGCCATTGCGAATAAAAATGGTGCCGTAGCCACAAAATGTTCTCTCCGTTATCGGGCTTGGGAACGTGACCCGACCAGTGACATCAGGGTTATTCGATTCTGTCTGTCTGTACCGATTGAACAATATGTGAAGCACGGAACGGATCGTTCATTGATTCGCCGGGCGACTTCACCCGAGTTGCCCGACAAGGTCAGACTGAATCAGCGTGTACGGGGGGTACAACCGGCGGATTGGCTACATCGCATCATTCCAAATTGGGAGTCGTTTACGGCCGAGTTGCGTGAGTTGTGTTCTGACAGCAAGGTCGCTGGCATATTAAACACGGAGCGCATCCAATCTGCCCTGGCCAATTTTCCGAGTCCGAGACCGGAGCTCGCTTCACATCCGGATCTGCGATTGATGATGCATAGTCTGATCGTGTACCGCTTTATTCGCAAATTTTGACCATGTTCACATGAAGGGAGGTGAAAACAATGCAAAACGAAAAGAAAGAATGGCAAGCTCCAGCTCTTGAAGTGTTGGAAGTCAATCAAACGATGGCCGGTACTGGCTACAGACAAATTGACTGGGTAACTGATCACGATGCGGATCTGTACGATCCAACTTCCTAAGTTGTTAAGTTATTAAGTTTTAACCAGCGTCATCATACTTAAAGGGCGGAAATGGAACCAATCCAGATTTCGCCTCCGCCCTTATATTGAGCAACATGAATATAAGGGCTTTTTTTACATTTAATCACGAAGGAGGCGTCGTTCATTGTTGCTTGTGCATTATGTAGCGTATGGTCTGCGCTGGTCGAGCCAAATTCGAATGCCTGAACTTCAGATTGCACCCAAGCATACGGAGACGGATTGTGATGTCGCGGATGTACACATCGAGTCTTCAGATTTGACCCCATTGTGGGAGGACTGGGATGTAGGCAACGACAACTTTGTGGCACGAGAGGGCAGCCTTTTTTTCAAAATCGAAGATACAGGTCTGTTTCTAATAGAGCAAGGGAAGCGCATTGTCGTGTCCCCTATATCGGGTGCAGACGAGAAAAAGGTCAGATTATTCATTCTGGGAACGTGTATGGCGGTCATAATGATGCAGCGTGGCATTCTTCCATTGCATGGCAGTGCAGTGGTTATTGATGGTTGGGCTTACGCATTTGTCGGACATTCTGGAGCAGGCAAATCGACACTATCGGCCGCACTGGCATCACGCGGATATCCGCTTCTCACCGATGATGTCGTTGCACTCACCTGGGGTGCCGGGGGAAGAGCCATCGTATCGCCTGGTTATCCACAACAAAAATTGTGGCAGCCCAGTCTGGATGGTTTCGGCATGAAGGAACAGGATTATGCAACGGTTCACGCAGAGATTACGAAGTATGCGATACCTGTTCAACACTATTTTCATGAGATGGCTGTACCACTAGGCGGAATCTTTGAACTAGCTCCACAACCGGAAGATAACCATACGTCTGTTCAACTGGTTGAAGTGAAGGGGCTGGAACGATTGCATCTCTTATGTTCGCATACGTTCCGTGGTGGACTCGTTGCAAGACAGGGATTGGCACAGTGGCTGTTTGAGACGGCTTCAAGACTTTCAGCAAGTGTGGAGATTGGCAGATTGGTCAGAACGGGTGCTGAGTTTACAGCATTTGAGATGGTGGATCGGATTACAGATCATATACGTAAAGGAGTGCACACAGGATAATGACAGCGACTACGCCGATGAATGTGGAAGACCGGGTAACCCGGAAGGAAGGCAATCTGGTGAGTGACATGGGCAGTGAGAAAGTCATGATGAGCATTAGCTCTGGAAAATATTATAATCTCGGAAGTACCGGAGGACGAATCTGGGATCTGATCGCAGAAGAACGCACGCTGGGTGAAGTTGTAGACGTACTCGCCGCGGAGTATGAGATTGAGCCGGATGTATGTCGTGAGCAGGTAGTGCAGTTCCTGGAACATTTGTCCCGTGAAGGTCTGATCGACGTTACTCGCGGAGTGTAGCATGATGTTGCGAAAAATAAAGGCTTATCTCTCGCTCCCGCGGGCGATGCGTCGACTGATATGGGAGGCCTATCTCTTCCTTGGCTGGGCGCGCATACAGAAGGCTATGCCATTCGCCAAAATCGCCCCAGGTCTGGGTACACCCATGGTTGAAACGCCGATGACAGGAATTGATCGCAGCGAGGTCATCGCTATCCGGAATATTTCCAAAGCGATTTCGCTTGCTAGTAAATATACGTTATGGGAAAGCCGCTGCCTTGTAATGGCGATTGCCGGGATGAAGATGCTTGAGCGTCGCAAGATAGAGAGTACGTTATACATGGGGACTGCGCGGAATAAGCAAGGACATATGATGGCTCATGCCTGGCTGCGAAGTGGTAAATTGATCGTGACCGGAGCTGATACTATGGACCAATATACGGTTGTCGGCGTGTTTGGCAAACGGTGTCCGGAGAAGGGATCTGGGGAGATTGTCTATGATACATGAAAGTGAACTCTATTCATCAGGATTTCCGAAGGAACTTAAGCTGATTTTGAGCATCATTAGAGGTGATCTGACGGCTCTATCCCCTGAGGAACGCAAGGCCGGTTTACAAGGAACGGATTGGCAGCTCTTTCTGCGGCTGGTCTATCATCACCGCTTATACTCTGTCCTTTATTTGAAAATGAAAGAATTGAACACTGTGATCATTCCAGCAGATGTTATGGAGAGCTTGAGACAACAATACACGGCCAATACGTTCCGCATGTTACATCTGACAGCTGAAATGGAACAGGTGTGTGGAGCTTTCCGTGAACACGGCATCCGTAATATTACGCTGAAGGGGCCCGCGCTGGCTCATGATCTATATGGTGATGTATCCATGCGAACCTCCAAAGACCTGGATATTCTGATTCCGTTCGATGATGTGGAAGCGGCTGAAGGCATTCTGGCTACCCTTGGTTACGTATCCAAGGAAGGGGAGCGGGCACCTACGGTTCGCAGCTGGAAATGGCGGGAACATCATATCTGTTACATCCATCCGGTCAAAAGGACTCAAGTGGAGATTCATTGGCGTTTGAACCCGGATTCGGGCAAAGAAACCGATTTTGAATTGTTGTGGAAACGGAGCCGGTTCAGTTCATACACACAGACACCTGTTCGTATGCTTGAACAAGAAGATCTCTGGGCTTATTTGGTAACCCATGGAGCACGTCATGGCTGGTTCAGACTGCGTTGGTTGCTGGATATCGATCAGATGATTCGAAGCATGCCACTCGATGTGAAAAAAGTAGAACGGCGTCTGAAAGCGGAGGGACGTTTGTCCATTGGTTCACAGGCTCTTCACTTGGCATCAGATCTGCTGAACACGCCACTGGATACAGAGTACAGGTCCTTGATGTCCTTGAGTGATCGTACAGGCAAACGATTAGCGAGTGAAGGCGCAGAGTTCATGAATGATATGCTGGAAAGTCCGGCTGATATGAAATCGTATCCGTCGTATCTGTTTAAACTCCGAAGTACGAAACAGAAGTGGTTTTTCTTTATTGAGCGGTTATATCCAAGTACATGGGATGTGGATCAACTGCCGCTTCCGCGTTCTTTGTTTTTTCTGTACTTTCCGTTACGTCCGTTTCTCTGGTTCTGGCGGCGAATTAAAAGGTATACGGTCACGGAGAGGGGTAAAGTATGATCTCGGAATTAAAGTATTTTATGCGAAAGCTGCATCATGTCACGGGGCCCATTTTATATTGGAATCTGCTAGGGATGATCTGTATCAGTCTCATGGAAGGGATCGGGATCTACATGCTTGTTCCGATGTTGAGTCTGATCGGTATATTTGAGATGGGCTCCGCTGGGTTGAACATTCCCTGGATTGGACAAATGTTGAATCGTTTTTCTGAGAATGGCCAATTGTTACTCGTATTGTTCACCTTTGTATTGATTGTCTCCGGACAGGCCTGGATGCAGCGTCTTCAGACGATCCGTAATACTCGAATCCAGCAGCAATTTGTACGAACGCTGCGCATGGAAACCTATGGTGCCATTATTATGGCGCAGTGGTCATTTTTTCTCCAAAAACGAAAATCCGATTTTAACCATATATTAACGACTGAGCTTGCACGTGTCAGCCAAGGCACAGGCATTGTACTGCAAATGACAGCCTCCCTGATCTTTACGGGCATACAGATTGGTCTGGCTTTCTGGTTGTCTGCGAAATTGACAGCACTTGTGTTGGTCTGTGGATTGCTGCTCTTTATGGTCTTGAGAAAATTCGTCAAGCGAGCCAAACAGATCGGGGATCAGACTTCTGAATTCTCGCAAAGTTATTATAATGGCATAACCGAGCATTTTAACGGAATTAAGGATATTAAGAGCAATATGCTTGAGCGATCACACATGAATTGGTTCGAGCGTATGTGCAGACAGATTGAACGCAATGTCATTCAATTTAGCCAATTGAACAGTGGAACACAGCTGATTCATCGGATGTCTGCGGCGATCATTATTGCGGCATTCATTTATCTTTCTCTTCGTGTAATGACGGTGCCACCTGCAAGTCTGCTGCTCATCATCCTTATTTTTTCCCGCTTATGGCCTAGATTTACAGCGATTCAGTCCAATCTGGAGTACATCAGCTCCATGCTGCCTGCGTTCCGTGTGGTAAGAGAAATGCAAGCTCAGACGGCGAAAAGTCGTGAGATTAGTGAAGAAGTGGCTTCAGCGGGAGAGACGGGGTCTCATGTGATTCAACCCATGGTATTTCAAGAATCGATCACATGTGAGGATGTCTGTTATCGTTATGAGGGAAGTGATACGTACTCATTGAGGAATGTAAAGGCTTCGATTCCCGCAAGTGGCATGACCGCGATTGTGGGTAAATCTGGAGCAGGCAAGAGCACACTAATCGATCTGATTATGGGTCTTGTAAGGCCAGAGAGCGGTCGTATTCTGATTGACGGTGTTCCTCTGTCAGAAGAGCGTTTATTGAGCTGGAGAAGTTCTATCGGATATGTCTCCCAGGACCCTTTCCTGTTTCATACCAGTATTCGTGAGAATCTGCGTCTGGTTGATCCCAATGCAAGTGAAGAACAGATGTGGCAGGCTTTGCAGTTTTCCTCCTCTGCGGCTTTTGTACGGAAGCTGCCTCAGGGCCTGGATACGATTATTGGTGATCGGGGTATTCGTCTATCCGGTGGCGAACGTCAGCGATTGGTGCTTGCCCGGGCCATGCTGAGGAATCCTTCGGTATTAGTACTGGATGAAGCAACAAGTGCGCTTGATAGTGAGAATGAACAGTATATTCATGAGGCGCTGGAACGACTGAAAGGACATGTGACCATTATCGTGATTGCACACCGATTGTCTACGATTCGGACAGCAGATCGTGTCATTGTGCTCGATGAAGGTCGGGTGATCCAAGAGGGCGGGTACCAGCAGTTATCTACTGATCCGGTAGGGACGTTCAGCAAACTTTTGAATATGCAAGCGGGTGTTGTAGGACAGTAAGTAAGTTTTTCTGTTTATTCGTTTATCGATGGATAACCAGCAATGATATGACTTTAAAAGGCGCGCCACTCCGGGCGCGCCTTTCATATAAGTGGGTTAGTATACTGACAAGGATTAAGGAACAAGTGCTGTATTGGAAGGGATCGGAAGCTGAAGAGCGCCGATCTGCTTCAAATGTTGTACAATCTCTTGCACGGCTTCCTCAATGGACGATTGCTCTGTATCGATGATGAATGAAGGAGATTTTGGTACATCATAGGGGGCCGAAATGCCTGTGAAATGCGGGATATCACCGTTGCGTGCTTTTTTGTATAGACCCTTGGGATCACGCCGCTCACATTCTTGAATTGAACAGCGCACATAGATTTCAATAAAATCATCGGGTTCAAATAACTGTCTGACCATCTCCCGATCCTGTGCATCTGGAGAGATAAAGGCTGAAAGGACAAACAACCCGGCATCTACCATTAACTTGGACACTTCGCCAATACGCCGCAAATTTTCTTGACGATCCCCTGTTGTAAAACCGAGATCACGGTTCAGTCCATGACGAACATTATCCCCGTCCAGAACATAACAGCGTACGCCTTGGTCATAGAGATATTGCTCCAGGGCAAATGCAAGGGATGACTTTCCTGCACCTGATAACCCGGTAAACCAGATGGCACGACTACGGTGCCCATGTTTTTTCTCCCGGTCTTGTCTGTTGATGTTGGATGATTGCCAGGTTATATTGCGCTCTTCCTTCGACATGTGTATCCCGCCTTTTCCCTACCATGATATGTATAATATTTTAACATATTTACAAGATTATAGCACCTTACAGATTTCTTCAAAATAAGCGTGAATCGACAAAATATCGGGTATAGATGTAGTACATACATAAGCAATATGCATATATCCAAGGAGTATTTTGCATGAAATGTTGTAGAATGCTCACATCGCAGGAGGAACAAGGCCATGAACGAAAACATACAAAACATACAAGTTGGATTCAAATGCCCGGATTGCCATCAGGATGTTCGAGTAGAATTTATAGATGAACAGGTCAGCACTGTTCGTTGCAAAGGTTGTGACAGAGCATATACCTTGTTGAAGCCAACCATTGGTGACGAGATTCTTCTGGATTGGGAACAGGAGGCATTGTATCACAAGCTGAGGGCAGAACGCTCTGAACTAGATAATCACAATATGTCCGCCTTAATTATCAAAGTTATTGAGCTGCTTACATGGCGTGATCGGGGAGATGGACAGACTCGTGCCATACAGACCGTGAGGGAATGGCTTGCTTCCAGTGGTAAACCCCAGACCTTGCTTGAATTGTTCTATCAATCTCCGCCACAACCTGAAAATAAACGTTTTGATCGTTGATAATTTACATACATTAGCCGTTCCTGTGGCATATTACCTGAAGGTGTTCGTGTATGCAAACGACTAACCGAATTTTCAGGAACAGGAGCGGATGGAATGAAGCGAATGGTTCTATATATATTGGTGGCACTGTTATCCATCAGTATGGTACCGGCACAGACTGAAGCATCACCGGTTACCGGAGCATATCACTTTGGCTTCAAAAAGAGTCAAAACGGTCAGCTGCCCTCCATTGATCAGGAAGGCTTCAAATCGATCTTACAACATAACGATGCCATTTTCCTGGGGGATACAAAGCAAAAGGAATTGTATCTCACGTTTGATAACGGGTATGAGAATGGATTCACGCCTGCCATACTGGATGTTTTGCGTACCAAGAAGGTGCCAGCTGCTTTCTTTGTAACAGGTCATTATCTGAAAGATCAGCCTGAGTTGGTCAAACGCATGGCGGCTGAAGGTCATATCGTCGGTAATCATTCATGGAGTCATCCGGATATGACCCGTATCTCCAATGAAAAGCTTAAAGTGGAACTAGAGAAGGTCAAATCAGAGGTGAATCGTCTGACAGGTCAACAAGCGACCTTTTTGCGCCCACCGCGCGGAATCTTTAACAATCGCACGCTTGCAGAGAGTCATGCTCAGGGTTATGTGAATGTGTTCTGGTCTGTTGCCTACAAAGATTGGGATACCAATGTGCAACGTGGTGCACAATATGCTCATCAAGAGGTATTGAAGCAACTTCATCCAGGGGCTGTCATTTTGCTTCACTCGGTATCCAAAGATAACACGGAAGCACTCGGCTCCATTATTGATGAGGCACGCAAGCAAGGGTATGTATTTAAAAGTCTGGATGATTTGCGAACCAAAAGTTATTGATTCACGTCACATAAAGAACAATGGACCCCATGTGGGTCATTCAAAAGTGTAGCAAAATATGAAAGGGCATCCTGAGCGATTAAGCTCGGAATGCCCTTTTTGGCTATATCGTATATATCGTATGCCCAGTCCAAGTAGTGGATGTAACCATATTCAGATCCAGAAGAAAGGATTGGATAATACGATACGATGGTGCGTGTAATACTATAAAACAGTGTTATAGATGATTCCAATTGTTTTCGGGCCGCAGTGACTGCATATTACACACCCAGCCGTGGTTAGTTCCACCCGGGCCCCCGTCTGTTCCTGCAAAGATTTCTGCAAGTCCAACGCATCCTCTTCGGCCATGGTATGCACAACGATCAGCAGATCTGGATCGATCTGATCCTTCTGGCTAAGTGTATTATTTAGCATTTGTTCCAGCGCTTTCTCCCGTTTACCGCGTACTTTATAAGCAGGTGCCATCTTGCCATCCGTTACCCGGATGACAGGGCGAATCTTGAGCAGGCTGCCAATCAGGTTCTGCATGCCCGAACAGCGTCCGCCTTTATGCAGATACTCCAGGGTATCGATGACAAACTCGGTGCGTACATTTGGTTTCATCGCCTCAATCAGGAGTGTAATCTGATTCAGCGTTTGCCCTTTTTCGGCTGCATATACAGCTTTCATCACCATCAGCGCAATTCCTGATGAGAGATTTTGTGAGTCAATAACCGAAATTCGACCTTCGGGGAACTCGGAACTCGCTAGTCGTGCATTTTGATAGGTAGAGGAAAGTTCAGAAGACAAGCTGATATATAGAATCTCATCCCCTTGATCTATGTAAGGTTGAAATGCCGTCATGAAATCAGCGGGGGAAGGTGCAGCCGTTTTGGGAAGACGCCCATCTTGGCTGACACGTTCATATAGCTGTTCAGGCTTGATCTCAGCACCATCTTTCAGTGATTCATCACCGAACACCACATATAAGGGGATAATGCCGATATCGTGCTGCTGGATCCATTCTGGAGCCAGATCACTTGTGCTGTCCGCAAAAATTTTGATTCGTGACATGTCAATCTCCTTTGAAAACAATGATTTTGGCAAAAAAATATAGATTATACTTATGTGTAGACCCATTCATTTTAATTATAAGGAAACAAGGCGCTGATGCAAACCGTTACATCATGTTCATGCCTATCACAATAAGTGCAACGAATAACAGAATCATCATTCCATTTAATATGGTTCCGATTATGGCAAAGACTTTCTTTCGATTCTTGAGGACAAGACCAATAATTCCAAGGATGCCTCCGGCGAGGTTGAGAATCAGACCGACCAAAATGGCTAATGAAGCCAGAACCACTGCTGGATGTAAGGCTATCTCTTCTGCCTGCAACGGAGTGAGCACTCCGATGGACTCGTTTATAGCCATGGTGGCAATAAAGAATATCAGAATGTAACCCAAAATCGCAACCAATCCTATGACAAAGCTGGCGATACCAGGTCCGGAATGTTTCAGTGGTACAATCGGTTTTCTCTCATGATCTGGTGGGTATGGATCATAACTGTTGTTATTGTATGGATCTGCATGGCCAGGGTTCTGATCCGTATTGTTATAACCTGAATTATAGGAATCGCGATTATCCATAATTGTGACTTGCCTCCCTTAAACATCTTATGAGTGTTATTAACCTAATTGATGAGTAATTACTAGCTTCATCCCATTTTCTAGGAACTGAAAACCAATCTTTTTGAACTGCACTTAAAATACAACGATGACATACCTGTTTACTTTTCCATAAATATCGATAAAAATCAAGGATTTACGCTTGTTTCCTACAATTTATAGGGCGGAGATAGAATTGTTAAGTATAAACAGACATATGATCCTTGAAGCCTCGTCCCGACTGGCAAAGGAGGAGTGGATTCGCTACAATGATAGGAGTAAAGAGTAGTTGAAATAAGGGAGAGAACTTACATGCAACGAAGATGGATGATGCTTGGAGCTGTAATGACCATGCTATCGGTGGCGATCGGCGCATTTGGTGCTCATATGCTTAAGGATACGATTGGGCCGGCGGCCATCGCTACATATGAGACGGGTGTGCAATATCACATGATTCATGCATTGGGCTTGCTCATTATTGGCTTGACGGCTGGTCAGCTTGGGGCATCGACGAAACTAAAGTGGGCAGCACGTTTGTTGTTTATCGGGATTATCGTGTTCTCGGGTAGTTTGTATGTGCTTAGCATTTCTGGTATCAAGATTCTAGGAGCCATCACACCGATTGGTGGGGTAGCCTTCATTGCTGGATGGTTGTTATTGGCATTAGATGTATGGCAGCGAGGTAAGGATCGCTCCTGATCGGGCCGAAGGAATCTCGGAGAGTTCAATCCTACATGAACCATCGAACTAAAAAAGCAACTTGCGTTAGAATGTCCCGTCATTCTAACGCAAGTTGCTTTTTGTTTTATTCCGATGAAGTAGGTTACAGAAACTCATCGATTTCATTGGTTCGGAACGTATACACCTGTTTTTCATCGACATGGTATATGCTCACAATACTAGTATCCCGATCAAAATTCAAAATGCGGCATGGAATGCTCTGATGTTTACCGTTCTTATTATTGACCACAATACGGGTAAGTCGATTCTCTTTAATGAGCGTGTCAATCCACGCATCAAACGAATTTCCTTCGGAAATATTGGATGTTTGAGTAGAGGTCTTTTTCTCAATAGCAGGTGTTTCTTGCTTGTTCTGTGTTTTGGCTGGAGCAGTTGAGGTAGGTGTCTGCGTAGAACCGGACGCCTTCTGTGCCGCGCTCACTTGTGATTTTTTACGTTCATTGTGAAGTGTGACGAAAGAGTCCTTCTTGGACTGGAGTGTCGCTTCAATAATTTTGCCTAGCTCTATGCCGGATTGAATCCGAAAGTCCGCAATTTGTTCCTCTTTGTTTATGAACTCCAACAGGGACTGCAGTGCCAATGCATTTGAGCGGCTCTTAATAAGTATATCGACATTAAATAAAAAGCCGATTTCCTCTTGATTGGATAAGGTTTCTTTCATTCATCCCAGCCCCGTTAAAAGATATGTCAGCTTAAAAAAACGCTTCAATCCACTATATCATTAAAAATGAATTTATCATAGTGCTATAGAAGCGAAAAATGATTATGATTAATTGGGTAAATATTACAAATGAACATCATTATTCGGGTCTTTATTAGGTATCCACAAGACAATTGAGAATGAGGAAAACAATGATCGTGACCATGTGGAAGAGGAGGTGCATCAAGAAAAGAGTGGGCTTATTAGATCGGTAAGGAATAGTTCAGAAATATAATACCTGTCTTCTCAAAATCAACTCCGTAAAGGTTGAACTTTATTTTACTTTCTCTATAATATTGATCTCCAAAATAGGATCATGTCCAACTCTAAGCATCTGTACTTTATTATGTAACAGTCCTCTTCGCGTTATGATACAATGTGTTTATCACATATTAAGGAATGAAGACCATGCGTCAAGAGGACAGTGTATTTGAACAAATTATGAAGCAGAAGAGATTGAGGACGATCAAGTCTGGAACTGATAATCTTCAAGTAGAGCCAATACATAAAAAGAAACTAGCTCAGGAGCAATTAAATGCATTGGATATTAAGTTCAAAAATTCGGTAGCTGAATCAGTAGACCGCAGTGTACTTCATAGACGTGTACTGGGAATTAGAAGAGAGTTAACGGAGATAAGGAAATTAAAGAATGATGAGCATACGTTTTAAGGTATGTCCAATTTTATAATCTGATGGAACTTGGCGCACTGTCCCTTAATTGTTTGAGTTGAAGCGTAAAGAGTAAAAAAGGGCGTCAATCATTGTCATTGACGTCCCCCTAGTATTCACTATTCAACTTTTTTCTGAAAATCTTCTTGTGTTACTGTAATCTTGCTTCCATCTCCAAAAGTATAAACGTAATTGTTACCTACTTTTTCAATACTTCCTTTACGTTTGTTTTCTTCTTCCCGTTCTATTCTTTTCTTATCTACTCTAATGAAGAAAAAAGTAAATATGATATGTATTATAATAAATAATGCAGTCCATTTTAAAATACTAAAGAGTAAGCCATCTAATAAATCGTTATTGTAGGCAACTCTGTAATACTGAATGGCCATCATAAACAACCAGCCCGTGAAATTGTAAAGAAAAGAAGCATGTACTAATACTTTTTCTTCAAGTGCAGCAAAACCTGCAATGACACCCAATAATCCAGTTATGCCAATGCACAAGACCATACCATAGTTCATTGTTTCTTTTTCGTAAAACCTACCTGTACCTTCAAGTGGAATTCTAATATCTGTGAAGAGAACAAATGACAACATAATCAGTACAAGTACAGTTACAAAAATAGATACTTTATAAATCGAGTTCATATTTCCCTCCTTCCCAATTAATTTTATTATCGGTTATTCAATGTATTATATGAATATTCTCCTTATATCTAATCCCATAGACCCGCTCCTTTTGGCATGGTATAATCATTCCATAATTTAGGAAACGAGGTCTATGTATGAAGAAGTTGATTTTATTGTTTTTAGCTTTATTATTGTTTGCCGTTTCAACTACATATGCACCCGCACCAGCAACAGCAGCCACTAAGTATGATTTTAAAAATGTAAATTGGGGCATGACAGTTAATCAGGTTAAAAAGAAAGAAAAATCAAAAATATTGGAAACAGTAAAGAGTAAAGATTTCACCTATTTAGTTTATAAAACTAAAGGATTTAGAAAGAATGCGAACTTGTATTACTTGTTTTACAAAAACAAATTAGTCCGTGCAATGTATGTATTTGACCCAAACAATACAAATGGGACTACAATGGACTTGATTGGTGAATATTTCAGTTTAAAGAGAGATCTTCTTGATACGTATGAAGGGTCTATTAACAACAGAGACATTCTTAATCGAAGCGGTAAGCGTGTTACTATGTATGATGGCGAAGAGAAGGATTTAGCTGCTGGAAAGATAAGCTACCAAAGCTATTGGATAGTAGATAAGAAAAAAACTCATATTAGCCTTTCCCTTTCTATATTTGGGAAATTTTTAATTAATCGAGTAATTTACAGCGATAACTCTCTGGATTTCGACATCGATGAAGTAATGGATTCTATGTAAGTATAGTTTAAGTCAGTAGAAGAGCTGCCTCATTTCTGAGGTGGCTTTTTTAATATTTCACAGAAAGCATTCTTTTACATCCAAGTCTGCGAGAAGAATTACCAACAAAATATTCGAAAGATAAGTACCTACATTTTCTCAAACACGGCAGGTGTCCACACGACAATCCCGAATGAGGCATACAATTATCGTGACCTGTGGAAGAGGAGGTGGATCGGGAAATTATGGTGACGATGGAGCCCATTGTAGTTGGAGAGCATGTATTGGTTGGGGTAGAAGTCAAGCTGCCCAAAACAACGTTGTTGACCATTAATACATCCAAAGGATATATCATGTGTGGAGCACTCGATGTGGGATTACTTAATGAGAAGCTCGGGGATCGCAAAATTATTGCGGCTCGGGCGGTTGGTGTGCGTACACTGGAGCAGTTATTGCATGCACCTATGGAGTCGGTGACAACAGAGGCCGAGGCCATGGGCATTACGGTTGGCATGACGGGTGTAGAGGCTTTGTTGAAAATGATTTAATCACTAACAAAAGGGCTACCCATAAGGGAAGCCCTTCTTTAGCATCGTAATATTGGCCTGGCACATCGTAGGCACCAACGCTATACACGACACTCTCTTCTTGAATACTCTTATTAAGTTAAGCTTCTTCCTTTGCGAACAAAGCAGCCAAATTTTCCTTGAAAGGTGCGCGAACCACGCCTTTTTCCGTGATAATAGCTGTTACATATTCGTTAGGCGTTACGTCGAACGCCGGATTAAATACTTTAACACCTTGCGGTGCGGTACGTTTGCCAAACCCTTCGGTGACTTCTTCGGCTGCTCGTTCCTCAATCGGAATAAGATCTCCGGATGGAGTAGACAAGTCGATCGTCGACAATGGGCTAGCTACATAGAACGGAATGTTGTGAGCCTTGGCAAGAACGGCCACACTGTAGGTTCCGATTTTGTTAGCTACGTCACCGTTCGCTGCAACCCGGTCTGTTCCGACGATAACGGCTTGAATCCAACCTTTGGACATCACCATGCCTGCCATATTATCACAGAGCAACGTAACGTCAATACCGGCTTGCTGAAGCTCAAATGCAGTCAGTCGTGCACCCTGAAGTACAGGACGAGTCTCGTCTGCAAATACTTTCAAATGGATACCGCGTTCCTGTGCGAGATACATTGGAGCGGTTGCCGTACCGTATTTCGCTGTAGCCAGTCCGCCTGCATTACAGTGAGTGAGCACACCCATACCATCCTCGAACAAAGGTAGTGCATTCTCGCCGATCATGCGGCATACTTCTTCATCTTCCTTCTGGATCAACAGAGCTTCAACTTCAAGGGCATCATTGCCCTCTTCCAGGCTCAAACCGGACTCAACGACCACATTTGCTCTTTGCATCATGCGATCCAGCGCCCAGAACAGGTTCACTGCTGTTGGACGGGAAGTCGCCAGATGAGCACAGATGGATTTTACATGATCCAGCCAGCCTTGAATGGTTGTTCCATCGTATGATTTGGCACCTAATACAACACCAAATGCAGCAGCAATACCTATCGCTGGAGCACCGCGTACTTTCATGGAGTGGATCGATTCCCATACTTCCTCGGGTGTATAGAGTTTCAGCATAAGAATGGTTTCGGGCAATAGACGCTGGTCAAGCATTTCAAGTTTGTCCTTTTTCCAGATCAGAGAGGACAGAGGCTGATATTCAGGGGTTGTCATGGGTGGTTCCTCCGTTCCTTGTGTTAAGCCTTAGTCGTAGTAACCGCTGTAGATACAATATCCAGTACTTCACCGATGATATTCAAACGGCGATTGTTTTTGATTAACGCTTTACCAATGGTCAATGATTTACGCTGAGCACGTTCACGTTCAGTTGCATTCGGAATGGTATCTATATCCGCCACGTGAGCGAGTCCCACGATACGACGAACCATTTTGGCACCTGCGAAGCCGATCGAATCTCTGAACAATTGCTGCACATACAGCTCCTGATACCCAGGCGTTTTTGCCATCGGATCCACCAGGTCGTTAGCCCAGAGGGCACGGAAACGGGATTCGAATTCAGTCCATACATCACGAACCATATTCAGCAAAAGCGTTTCACGCTCACGTAAAGCAGTCTCATCCTGAATCCATCCTGGCAGGGATGCGTAATTTAAGAGCAGGTTTGCAAGGACTGCACCGACATCGAATCCCATGGGGCCGTAAAATGCAAATTCGGGATCGATGACTTTGGTCGATTCAGGTGTAACAAAAATACTGCCTGTATGCAGATCTCCATGAAGCAATGCCTGTCCATGTGTCAGGAATTTTTCCCGCAGCAGGGCCACTTCAAGGTGGAGCTCCCCATCCGTGCGAAGGGCGTCAGCTTCATCTTCAATGGAAGCATCATAATTATTTTTTTCAGCGATCCGGTAGGGTTCATCAAAGATCAGATCTTCCGTTATTTTGCATTGGTCCGGGTTAATGAATCTGCCCTGTTGTTCCTTCTTCAATTGCTGATCCATACCCAAGTCGGATGTGAAGAACAGCGTTCTCGCCATGAATTCCCCAATATGCTGTGCAAAAAGAGGATAGGAAACACCTTCAATCAGACCCTTGCGCATGATCACATGATCACTCAGATCTTCCATAACGGTTAATGCGAGGTCATCATCGTAATGATACACTTCCGGTACCATCCCTGGACACAGACGGTACTCTTCTTGAAGAATCTCACGTTCAATTCGGGCACGTACAAGAGAGAGTGGCCATGATTCTCCAACCACTTTCGCATAAGGAAGCGCCTGTTTGATAATGATACTTTTATCGGAGTTCTGATCCGTGATGTGGAATACCAAATTCAGATTGCCGTCGCCGATCTCGTGACAATCCAGATTTGCATCTGCCGCAAATGGACCCGGTAATGTTTTGGCCAGTTCAATTGCATCTTGGGGGGTTAAAGGGCGATATTGGGACAAAGGTGCCACCTCCATATATATGAAGAAACAGGAAAACCCACTTCTTTGCTTGGTATATGTCAGTATATCGGAAATAGCGCGGTTTTTGAACTTTTTTTTGAGACAACCCAAGTTGATCCTGATTCGAACTTCCTGTTCAAGGGTAAAAACAAATAGGCCGGACAGTTGTGAGAAACGCTGATCATGAGCCTCTCCGCTACCAAGCGGTGACACATTATTAACTCTCTGTTATGCATTGCGGGACAACCTGCTTATCACGGCATGACAGGCTAATTTTAAATAAAAGGATGGGATTAATATGGCTACAAAAAACAAAACAGATCAAGCGAAATCGGTGGAACAAGTACTTAATCGTCAGGTAGCCAACCTGAACGTATTGTATGTCAAAATTCATAACTATCACTGGTACGTTAAAGGACCTAACTTCTTCACGTTGCATGTGAAATTTGAAGAGTTCTACAACGAAGTTACCGTGCAAATGGATGAAATTGCGGAGCGTATTCTTACGCTCAAAGGTAGCCCGGCGGCTACAATGAAAGAGTATCTGGAGCTTTCCTCTATCCAGGAGGCAGCTGGTGGCGAAGACGCGAATACAATGGTGCAAAACCTGATTGAGGACTTCGCTACACTTTCGAACGAATATCAGGAAGGTATTGAAGTTGCAGAAGCAGCTGAAGATCAACCAACATCCGATATGTTGACAGGCTTCAAGGCTGACCTTGAGAAACACATGTGGATGCTTCGCTCTTTCCTGGGTTAATACAAGCAAGAATTAATCTAATACAAGTATGTTTCCTTCGTAAGCTTTCTGTTCCCCAATCATGTTGTCAGAAACGCCCTAAGCGTCTATACTGCTGACAAGAACGATGGGGGAGGAACAGCTTATGTTAGAACCAACGATACCGGCTTTAAAAGAGTGGGCCTCAGCAATCAAAGCACTGGAAACGGGTCGCCAAATTATGGTGATGCGCAAAGGTGGGATTGTAGAGGAAACCCGACATTTTGAGCTGAAAAGTCCGGCGTTTTACCTGTATCCGACTTATGAACATCAGCGTAAAGAACTGATTAAGTCCTCGGATCAATCCTTTGTTGAAGAATCATTGGCCGAATGGGTGCCCGAAGCTTCGACAATCCGCATTACTGCTTATGCCGAAGTAACGCAGGATCTGGAGATACGAGATCAGGAGATGCTGGATCGACTTCTTGACTTTCATATGTGGACAGCGGATTTTGCCGAAGACCGTTTGAAATGGAAACGGAAAGATCCGCTCCATGTATTGATTTTACGTGTGTACCTTTTGAAAGAACCGATGGAAATCCCCGTATTGCCTGAATATAATGGCTGTCGCTCATGGATTTCTATTCCGAATGGTCCGGTGCCGCGCGAAATGACGCCAGTGGTGGACGTTGCGGATTTTGACGAACAGGTACAGAAGATTAACGAGATGCTCAAATTGTAATATTATTAATGAAGGGGCTTGTCCATAATATGGATAAGTCCTTTTTTGGATTAGTGTGCAGCAGATATGATAAAAGCTTGATTTTCTGTGATTTTTCTCACTGTCCATCTCGGCAGAAGATGTTTTCTCATTTGATTCAATCTGGTATTTATTATAGAATCAGAAAGAATAATGTTTCCTTCAAGGAATATACACTCTTAGGAAATAGCTTGATTATCATTGAGAATCAGTTTAGAATTATTCTAAAGTGTTCTTGCTTTGAAGATTCGAGTACAAGAGAAATTCAGGGGAAGCCCTGTTCAGATATAATAGGCGCTTTTTCGTTTTCGACAGCAAACATCAATTTAATCAATGGAGGGAAACAATACACATGGCTACGAATTTCGTCATTGAAGGTCTGAAAGCGACGATCGAAGGTAAGGAAATCCTGAAAGGCATCAACCTGGAAATGAAAGGTGGAGAAATCCACGCAATCATGGGTCCGAACGGAACAGGTAAATCAACTTTGGCTTCTGCATTGATGGGCCATCCGAAATATGAAGTAACTGACGGTACAATTACACTTGATGGTGAAGATGTATTGGATATGGCAGTAGATGAGCGTGCACGTGCAGGTCTCTTCCTGGCTATGCAATATCCAAGTGAGATTGCTGGTGTTACTAACTCCGACTTCTTGCGTAGTGCAATTAACGCACGTCGTGGCGAAGGTAACGAGATCTCCCTGATCAAGTTCATTCGTCAAATGGAAGGTAAAATGAAAGAACTCGACATGAACCCTGAGTTCGCTCACCGTTACCTGAATGAAGGTTTCTCCGGTGGTGAGAAAAAACGTAACGAGATTCTGCAGATGATGCTGCTTGATCCGAAAATCGTAGTACTTGATGAAATTGACTCCGGTCTGGACATCGATGCTCTGAAAATCGTGGCAAACGGCGTAAATGCAATGAAGAGCGAAGATCGTGGTTTCTTGATCATCACTCACTATCAACGCCTGCTTAACTACATTACTCCTGACTATGTACACGTTATGATGCAAGGTCGTATCGTGAAATCCGGCGGACCTGAACTGGCACACCGTCTGGAAGCTGAAGGATATGACTGGGTTAAGGAAGAGCTGGGAATTACAGACGAAACTGTAGGTCAAGAAGCGTAAAGACAAAACGGAGGAGGATTAATTAATGACTACACAAACAATTCTTCCGGTTGAATCTGAAGCGCTTCGCGCCTTGTCGGAAAGCAACAATGAACCCGGCTGGTTGACCGAACAGCGACTCGAAGCTTTGAAGCTTGCGAGTGGGCTTGCGCTTCCTAAACTGGAAAAACAAAAAATCGAACGCTGGAATGTCAGCGAGTACGGAACATATAAAGCAAGTGAAGCTATTTCTTCTTTGACAGAAGTACCTGCTTCTATCAAAGATCTGGTTCAGGATCAAGCTGAAGGCAGTCTGGTTATCCAGCGCAATTCCGGTGCGGTATATTCTAAAGTGTCTGCTGAACTGGCGGCAAAAGGAGTTATCTTCACGGATCTGGCTACTGCGGTTCGCGAACACAGTGATTTGGTAAAACCATATCTGAACACAGCAGTGAAAGCAGATGAGCATTCCCTTGCTGCACTTCATGCGGCACTTTGGAACGGCGGGGTGTTCCTGTATGTTCCGAAGAATGTTGAAATTGAAGTACCACTGCAAGCAGTGCTGCTTACGGATGATGCATCTGCAACGTTTGCACCTCACGTACTCGTGGTTGCAGAAGCAAACAGCTCAGTAACTTATGTGGATAACTATGTATCCGGCGAACTGTCCGCACCTGTATTCCATAATGGTGTTGTGGAAGTATTCGCAAAATCCGGTGCTAAAGTACGCTATGCATCGGTTCATCAACTGAGTGTGAACGTAACTGATGTTTCATTCCGTCGTGCAGTCTTGGAGAATGATGCTTCGATCGAGTGGATCGTCGGTGAAATGAACAATGGCGATACAGCAAGTAACACGATGACTGTGCTTAAAGGCAATGGATCAAGTTCCGACTCCAAAGTTATCGCTGTAGGTTCCGGTTCCCAGAAAATTAACTACACCACAGAAGCTCGTCACTTCGGCAAGAATACGCCAAGTCAGATGATTACACGTGCGGTTATGCGTGAAGAAGCTTCTGCAATCATCAACGGCATCACGAAGATTGAGAAAGGCGCTACCAAAGCTGATGGACAGCAGACAGAGAAAGTGTTGATGCTGAGCCCTAAAGCACGTGGAGACGCTAACCCAATCCTTCTGATTGATGAGGATGATGTAACAGCAGGTCACGCGGCTTCTGTTGGTCAAGTCAATGCCGAGCAGATTCATTACTTGATGTCGCGCGGAATTAACCGTACGGATGCCGAACGCCTGATCATCTATGGCTTCCTGGCTCCGGTGGTGGCGGATATTCCTCTGGAAGCACTGCGTACCCAATTGCAGTCCCTGATTGAGAAGAAGCTGGGACAATGAACCCGTCCATTCGCGAGCAGTTCCCGATCCTCCACCAGGAAATCAACGGACACCCGCTCGTATATTTAGATAGTGCTGCAACTTCACAAAAGCCTCGTGCTGTGATTGAAGCGGTCAAACATTATTATGAGTATGAGAACTCCAACGTGCATCGTGGTGTTCATACCCTTGGAAGCCGTGCAACGGACGCTTACGAAGGCGCACGTGAGAAGGTAGCCAAGTTTATCAATGCACGTAGTACGCAGGAGATTATCTTTACCCGCGGGACAACGACAGCCCTGAATCTGGTGGCTTCATCATACGCCCGCGCCAATTGCAAAGAAGGCGATGAAATTGTTATCACGCAAATGGAGCACCATAGTAATCTGATACCTTGGCAGCAGGTTGCCAAGGAGACAGGTGCAACATTGAAATACATCCCGCTTCAGCCTGACGGTCATATTGAACTGGCAGATGTCGAGAAGACGATTACGAACAATACTAAAATTGTAGCAATCGCTTATGTATCCAATGTTATGGGTCTGATTCATCCTGTGAAACAAATTGCTGAAATTGCACACCGCAATGGTGCTGTCATCGTTGTTGATGGCGCACAAAGCACACCTCATATGAAGGTGGACGTGCAGGATCTGGACTGTGATTTCTATGCATTATCCGGTCATAAAATGTGCGGACCAACCGGAATCGGTGCACTCTACGGCAAAAAGGCGCTGCTGGAGTCCATGGAGCCTATTGAGTTCGGCGGTGAAATGATCGATGATGTGGGTCTATACGAATCCAACTGGAAAGAGCTTCCTTGGAAGTTCGAAGGTGGAACCCCGATTATCGCAGGTGCGGTAGGATTGGGAGCTGCCATTGATTTCCTGGAACAGATTGGTATGGATGAGATTGCACATCATGAGAGTGTGCTGGCAGCTTATGCAACAGAACGTCTGGCCGAGATCGATGGGTTAACCATCTATGGCCCAGCGAAGCGGCATGTGGGTGTTGTTACCTTTAATCTGGGGGATGTTCATCCGCATGATGTGGCAACCGTACTGGATGCGAGTGGCGTAGCCATTCGTGCCGGACACCATTGCTGTCAACCGCTAATGCGCTGGCTTGAAGTTAGCTCAACAGCTCGTGCCAGCTTCTATCTATACAATAACGAACAAGATGTAGATCGGCTTGTCAGCGCCTTAATCCAGACAAAGGAGTACTTTGGCGATGCAACTTGATGATCTGTACAGACGTGTTATAATGGACCACTACAAAAACCCGCGTAACCGCGGAACATTTGATAATGACGCTGTCACGGTGAATTTGAACAATCCAACGTGCGGCGACCGGATTTCACTGCAAATTTTGCTGAAAGACGGAATCGTTCAGGAAGCCAAATATACGGGTGAAGGCTGCTCCATCAGCATGTCCTCTGCATCAATGATGACGGAGGCCGTCAAAGGCAAAACGATGGAACAGGCACTCGATATCGCTAACCGTTTTTCCTCACTGATGAAAGGTGAAGAAGTCGATTTCGACGATTATGAAGATCTCGAAGCCCTATCCGGTGTGAACAAGTTCCCTGCACGCATCAAATGTGCCACTCTGGCCTGGAATGCATTACGCAAAGGGATTGACGAAGAGAACAAAGTACAATAACGATAGGGAGGTAGAGCAAGATGGCTAAAAAAGCACCAGAAATGGAAGAGTATAAATATGGTTTCCGCGACGAGCACAAATCCATCTTTCAAACCGGTAAAGGTCTGACTGCAGAAGTAGTTACCGAGATTTCCCGGATTAAGAACGAACCGGAATGGATGTTGGAATTCCGTCTGAAATCCTTGAAACAATTCGAAAAGATGCCGATGCCGAAATGGGGCGGAGATCTCGACGGATTGGATTTCAACGATATTCAGTACTACGTTCGTGCTTCTGAAAAACAAGGGAAAACATGGGAAGAGGTCCCTTCTGAAATCAAGGAAACCTTTGATAAATTGGGTATCCCTGAAGCAGAGCAAAAATTCCTTGCAGGGGTATCGGCTCAGTATGAATCTGAGGTTGTATATCACAACATGCAAAAGGAATTGGAAGACCAAGGGGTAATCTTCATGGATACGGATACGGCTCTCAGAGAGCATCCGGAAATCCTGCGTGAATATTTTGCAACAGTTATTCCGCCAGCAGATAACAAATTTGCTGCATTGAACAGTGCGGTGTGGTCCGGAGGAAGCTTTATCTACGTGCCTAAGGGCGTTAAATGTGAAGTGCCTCTGCAAGCCTACTTCCGGATCAACTCCGAGAATATGGGGCAATTCGAGCGTACACTTATCATTGCGGACGAAGACAGCTTTGTTCACTATGTAGAGGGCTGTACAGCTCCGATCTACAGCACAAACTCACTGCACAGTGCGGTCGTTGAGATCATCTGTAAGAAAAATGCTCGTGTTCGTTACACAACGATTCAAAACTGGGCACCAAACATCTACAACCTCGTTACGAAACGTGCGGTTGCAGAAGAAAATGCAACGATGGAATGGGTCGATGGTAACATCGGTTCCAAACTGACGATGAAATATCCAGCGGTTGTACTGAAAGGTCGTGGAGCTAAAGGTTCCGTACTCTCCATCGCTGTAGCTGGTAAAAACCAGCATCAGGATGCAGGTGCGAAAATGATCCACTTGGCTCCGGATACAACATCTACGATCGTATCCAAATCCATCAGTAAACATGGTGGTAAAGTAACGTACCGTGGTTTGGCTTCCTTTGGACGTCAAGCTGAGGGCGCGAAATCCAACATCAAGTGTGATACACTCATTCTCGATAATGAGTCCACATCAGATACAATTCCTTACAATGAAATCATGAATGATAACATCATGCTGGAGCATGAAGCTACGGTATCCAAAGTGTCCGAGGATCAGCTCTTCTACCTGATGAGCCGCGGTCTGACGGATGCAGAAGCTACACAAATGATCATCATGGGCTTCATTGAGCCATTCACGAAGGAATTGCCAATGGAATATGCTGTTGAGATGAATAGATTGATCAAATTCGAAATGGAAGGCTCTATTGGTTAATCCCATTCAAAAAGGATTATTCAGCAGATCGGGACGTTCTCGTCCTGAATCCGACCTAACTTAAATCATGTAATACTAAAAAAGATCGAGGTGAATTCCTCGGTCTTTTTTTTATACTGTTCTGTTCATTTATTGTACATATTAATGATCAGATTCTAGTATAGAACGAAATATAAGGGAAAAGAATTTGACTAAAAAAGCATACTGCTATGCTTAAACCTAGTCTGAGCGGTGCTTTTTTGTAATAAAATAAGACCAATAGCACAAGCCATTTCATAGATTTAAGCATGTAATGATAGAAAAGGATGTGAGTGTATGAGCGTTAACCCTTTCGAGGGATATCGGATTACAAGTTCATTCGGCTATCGCATTCATCCCATTCATGGTGGACAAACATTTCACCGCGGAATTGATCTCGTAACAGAGCCGTGGAATGGCCCTGTCTATGCCTTTATGGAAGGCAGGGTACGTTTTGCTTCCGAAGGAGTTACAGGCTCCGGATTCGGCGGTTATGGGCTTACAGTTGCCCTTCAAGATCATCGAGGCTACTTGCATTGTTATGGTCACCTTTCTCGCATTGCCGTAACAGTTGGACAGTTGGTGAAACGAGGCCAGCTGATCGGTAATCAGGGAAGCACGGGTCAGAGTACTGGTCCGCATGTACATTATGAGATTCGTAAAACAAGTGCACCTTCTTACGGGTATACAGCCAGTGAAGATGGTGTGACGGAACCCGCTGCATATCTGGCGGCCGAATACGGAACTGCGACTCAGGAACAGGAGGCTCCGCCGATGACCGCTGAGCAGAAGAGAATATTTGAAGACATGCAGAAGACGCTGGAGATTCAAGAGGAATGGATTCAGCAACAAAATCAACTTTCCAATATGGATTGTCCCACATGGGCGCAACAAGCTTATGATTATTATCGTCCGTTTATTATGAACGACAAAGGCAGTTATGAATTTTGGAGATTACTTGTTATCATGCACCGTAAGGAAAAAGGCATCCAGGTTCATTCGGATTAGAATATATAGATCATTCGGAACGACAGGATTTATTTTTATGAATAGTTCGAATCCTCGGGGCAGAACCCAGGCAGACAACCAATTGTGGAATGTTGCCACTTCGCCCGGTTCATTAGGTCGATAAACGTCATATGTTAGGGTATACCTGATGAAGAGGAGGCAATCACATGAGCGAAGTAGGATATGGCTGTGGAGGCAACGTAGGCGGAGTAGGTGGCGTTGGTGGATACAATATGTTCACTAACACGGGTGCAATCCTGGTACTGTTCATTCTGTTGGTTATCATCACAAAAGCATTCTGCGTGTAATCCAATATGATCGAATAGAAATACACAAAGGGAAGCCGATTAAGGCTTCCCTTTGGTCATAATCAACTTATTAAGTTTGCTATGCCTATCTAAGCTACTTTTTGGTTCTTCGTATGCATGTTTGTACAATGAACAGTTACTGTACATAGATCTCAACGATAGCAATATCTCTTTCTTTCGCTAAATCAATAAAGGCCGTAGAGGTCTGAACGAGTGGGCGGAAGTAATCTGCAGGATTATTCATCACAATTAGTCCCGTCTGACCCGTGGAGAGCAGAACCCGTTTACCGATAAAATTAGGCAACATGTGCTTGATCAGTTCCTGCGTGGCTTCACCATTTAACTGACCGAAACTGAGACTGTACAGTTCACACAGAACAGAGATGAGTTCCTGTTTGGTTTGATACACCCGATTGGTCGTCATGGCGCTGTAAACGTCCGCTACAGCCGTTATACGGGAATATGGGTGGATCTCGTCCCCTCGCAGTCCATGGGGATAACCACTTCCATCCTCGCGCTCATGATGCTGAAGAGCAACCGTTGCCAGAATTTCATCCTGCGTGGATTCTTTAATGATATCGTACCCATAGAATGTGTGTTTCTTCATTTCGTCAAATTCTTCCGTGGTCAATTTACCAGGTTTATGTAACATTTCAGAAGGAATCTTGGACTTGCCAATATCATGAAGATATCCTGCTTTGGCTACCGTTAGACATTCCTCGGGGTTATAACCCATCCAGCCGGCGATATAAAAAGCGAGCATTCCGACTTGCAATGAATGGTTATACGTATAATCACTATCCCCGTCCAGCATAAGCAACAAGGAGACAACATCTTTCTGCTTTTCCAACTGTCCCGTTAGGGTAATCAAAATCTCATCGACTTGTGTCTCATCAATAAAACCCTTCTCCATCGCTTGTTGAAATAGAGACTCAGTACCTTTGATCGTATCGTTAAACAGATTAGTTAACAGACGGGTTTGATCGGAAGGTAAGGTTTGTGCATCAGAGTGTAGGTCGGATGTTGTATGTTCTACATCTGCGTAATCGATTCCATGTTGCAGCAGCTTGGACAGGTCATCTTCACTGAGGGTGGAACCTTTCATCAGGATGTGGAGACCCGAACTGTTGTATACATCATTTTTTAACAGGTCGCCAGGTTTGAGATCAGTAACATGCACTCTCACGTATAAACCACCTTTTCCTCGACTAATATCGACATATATCATTATAATAACAAGAAAAAAATGGGTTGACAACGACTTATTTACTATTAACCCACTCTGTCTAAAAAGGTGTAAAGGCTCATTGTTTAGTTCTCCATGGGGTTCCATGGTCCTAATTGATGACCCTTCCATTCTGATCCATCTTCCCAGATTTCCTTTTTCCAGATCGGAACGGTCTGTTTGAGTCTCTCTATGGCGTAGCGGCTTGCATCATAGCAATCGTTGCGATGAGGTGAGGATACGGCAATGACTACACTAATCTCTGCCACATCCACTTTGCCGATGCGGTGACTGATTGCACACAACACACCAGGCCATCGATCGGAGATTTCCACACCAATAGCCGCCATCTGAGAAAGGGCCATTGGCACATAGGCCTCATACTCCAGATGGACGGTGCGCTGTTCACCAGTCATTTCACGAGTCGTACCTACAAAAGTAAGAGCTGCCCCGTGATTCGGGGTAATCACTAGCGCCGTTGTTGCTTCTACAGACAAGGTGGACTCTGTAATCAGGAATAAGCCATCTTCCGTCCGATGCTCAGGAAAAGTAGATTGATGCTCATTGGATATATCCGTACCATCGCCTCCCGAGACTGGAGGTATTAAGGCAAGTTCGTCTTCTGATCTAATTATAGTATCGGCAGGAGCGTACTGTTGGTTAACGGCCAAAAAGGATGACCTTATCTGAGAAGCTGCCTCAGGGTAAGCCAGACTCAGTTTTTCTTTTAACTCGGCAGCGGTTGGAATGCCTTCAATATATTCAAACTCCAGAAGGGATGTATTTAAGCGTTCAGCAATGCCTGCAAATAGTTGAATTGTCAATTTCATGGATATGGTCCACCTCTTTTTGGTCTTTAAACCCTTTAAATATATCATAACGACGTGGAAAATGTTATGCTTATCCATTAGAAGAATGAACGTTTATTCAAGAGCAGGGGAGGCGGTGTGATGAGCACCAGGGAGAAGCAAACGTTAACGATTCTACACACCAATGACATTCATAGCCACTTTGGCTCCATGAGCACCATCGCCGCTATGATCAATGAGGAACGGGACCAAGGTGGCAACCTTCTTGTATTGGATATCGGTGATCATATGGACCGGATGGCCGTTGAAACAGAGGGAACACTGGGTACGGCTAATGTTGATGTCATTAACCTGACGGGCTACGATGCCATTACAATTGGTAACAACGAAGGACTCACGTTTACGCCAGATCAGCTCGCGCAGTCCTATGCTGGCCTTCTGTGTCCTGTGGTATGCGGCAATGTTGTGGAGCAAGATACTGGCCTTCCGCCAGTCTGGATGAAACCTTCTCTGATTGTGGAGAAAGGTCCATTTCGCATTGGTCTGCTGGGGGCAACTGCGCCTTTCACCACGTTTTACGAACTTCTTGGGTGGGATGTTCTGGACCCTCTGGAGTCACTAAGTGCTCAAGTAGAATCGTTACGTGATGAAGTGGATGTGGTGGTTATTCTTTCACATCTGGGACTTTCCACAGATCGGAGACTGGCGCAGCAGATCACTGGAATTGATGTTATTCTCGGTGGACATACCCATCATGTTCTAGAAGAACCATTAGTCATAGGCCAGACCGTGCTGGGCGCAGCTGGGAAATTTGGACAATGGCTTGGGAAAGTGGTTCTGGAACGAACAAGCGGGGGAGAACCTCTTCAACTGGTAAGTAGCGGTTGTATGGCTGCCAAGAGTATATTACTGGATGATCAGGTCGCGCTGGCAATCGCTACGGATCGTGCGGAAGCCGAAAGGGCACTTAATCAGACGGCAGTGATAACAGACCGGGTACTGCCCATCGCGTATGACAGGGAATCGCCGCTAGCAACATTGCTTGCACAAGCTGTTCGTCATTTCACGGGGGCACAGCTATCGTTGGTGAACGCAGGTCAGCTTCTCGGAGATCTTCCACAAGGTAATATTACAAAAGGAATGTTGCATTCCCTATGTCCATCTCCTATAAATGCTTGTACAATATGCTTGAGTGGAAGTCATATTCGTGAAGCACTTGAACAGTCCTTGTTGGATGAATTTTCAGGTAAGCCTATTGTCGGCTTTGGTTTTCGTGGTCAAATTCTAGGTACATTATGTATGGATGGAATGGAAGTTCAATACAATCCGCATGCGCCTGCCTATGAGAAGATCCAGACCATATCCATTAATGGGGAGCCTATGGACGAACAGTGTGAGTATATCGTTGGAACACTGGACATGTTTACGTTCAATGTCGGGTATCCTCCTCTGGCTCATGGAACCCGTACGCTCTATCATCTTCCCGAATTCATACGCGATCTGCTGGAAACGGAAATTAAACGACCAGGGGCTCTGGACGACAGCCTGCGAGCCCGCTGGCATCAAAGCTAAATTAAAGGACTTGCCTTCTGCTGAAGCGGCGGCTAGTGGTAATTACATCTACGGAGCGGGAGAGGATAGGCTGTGCGTTTAGTACATATAAACCTATTGCAGCCTGGCATGAAGCTGGGGAAACGAATTTATAGTGAAGAAGGCCTGGTATTACTTAGTGAGGATGTAGAGCTAACCAGTCGATTGATTGGGCGGCTCAAAGATCTCGGGGTTGGTTATGTGTATATTAAAGATGCTGCGACAGAGGATATCATCGTTCCTGATATGTTGCAGGAAGAGACCAAGAGGAAGGCATTGGTAGAGATCAAGCAGCAATTTCAGAGTATGTCAGGACTAAAAACCAAAAATCAGATTCCTCATTTCGGTAAAGCGCTTAGTGGTGTGATGAATGCCATTCTGGAAGACATCGGCAGTCAGAAGGAAGCCATGATTATGCTGATGGACATGAATTCCAGTGATTTTGACCTGTATAACCATTCTCTGAATGTATGTGTGTACACATTGGTTCTTGGTGTCGCTTCGGGTTACACACGCCAGCAATTAATGGAGATTGGTCTGGGCGCCTTGTTGCATGATATCGGCAAGACACAGATTGCACCTGAGATCCTGCACAAACCCTCCAGATTGAGTGACGAGGAATTTAAAATCATTCAGCAGCACACTACATATGGACACCGTATTCTCAAAGATGAACCAGGCATACCGCTTCTATCTGCGCATTGTGCATTGCAGCACCATGAACGAATTGATGGTAGCGGATATCCATTTGGGTTGAAAGACAAAGAAATTCACGAATATGCCAAGTGGATTGCGCTTGCTGATTCCTATGATGCCATGACGACGAATCGGGTGTACAAGCAAGCCTTATTGCCGCATCAGGCTGTCGAGGTTCTGTACACTGGTTCAGGGACCCTGTACGAACAACGGATGCTGGAGAAGTTCAGGGATTGTGTAGCCATATACCCAGTAGGTCTTTCAGTTAAGCTCAGTACGGGAGAGGTTGGGGTAGTTGCATCCATTCATTCACGTGTTCCCCAACGTCCGCTGATCCGTGTTCTAAAAGATGCGGACGGCCAGACTTTATCTTCGCCTTACGAAATTAACCTGCTGACAGCTCTGTCTGTGATGATCACAGGTGTAGAGGGTGTGGAGGATACACCATCTGCGGCCCAAAGTGAACAGGTGCAAAGCTGAACAACTAGAAAGATGATTAGCGCTCATGTCGTAATATCGGGGCCGTTTCGTGATTCGGTCCAGAGTTGCCTGAGCGTTTTTTGTCATGTAATGGACAGGGTCTACGTATGCCGGAGCATTCAAAATTGTGCTATGATAAAAGATAACTCCAAAAAGAGAAACACAAGGTATGATGTAAATAAAACTTTTTAGGTTAATAAAAGGAATAAGGTGAAGAACAATGACCATGCTAAACTCAGGATCGGTACAACCGATGCCTTTATCGCCGACCAATGATCCGTGGGATCCGATCGGCTCTCTGCGTACATATGGACGCCATGTGCTGACCAGTGTAGAAATGACTGTGACACATCTGTGCAATATGAGGTGTGAGCATTGTGCCGTGGGAGATATGCTTACGATGCGCGAAGCACCGGCTCTACCACTTCCTCTGATGCTGAAACGATTGGATGAAGTGGAGCATCTGCAGACGATTAGTCTGACGGGTGGCGAGCCAAGCTTTAGCCAGAAAACAGTGGATGAAATGATCATCCCACTGCTCAAATATGCCAAGGAACGTGGAATTCGTTCCCAGATTAATTCGAATTTGACATTGGATATCAGTCGGTATGAGCAGCTTTTACCGTATCTGGACGTTATGCATATCTCATTCAACTATCTGAATGCTGACGATTTCCATCAAGTCGGATTTGCAAATAGTGGCAGACCTGTAAAACGTGAAGTAGCGGTGAAGATGTATGAGAAAATGATTGAGAATTCCCGCAAACTGAGTGAAGCAGGCATGTTTATCTCTGCGGAGTCAATGATTAACTTCCGTACGCATGACAAGCTGGATGGTATTCATCAATTGATTCGTGAGATGGGCTGTGTTCGCCATGAAGTGCATCCGATGTATAACTCGAACTTTGCTTCGTCGCTGCCCGTGTTATCACTGGATCATATGAGAGCGGCGATTCATCGTTTGCTTGATGTGCGTGACAAGGATATGTGGATGCTCTTCGGGACATTGCCATTCTTCGCATGTAGTGCAGCTGAGCAGGATCGGGAATTGATTAACCGACTGTACAGCGAGCCAAATGTGACGGTACGTAACGATCCGGACGGACGCAACCGTGTGAACGTCAACATGTTTACAGGCAATGTGTATGTGACGGATTTTGCGGATATCCCGGCGTTTGGCAACATTCGTGATCGTAAGCTGGATGAGGTGTTCCATGAGTGGTCAGCGGAACATCCGCTCAATCAGACGGTTAACTGCCATTGTGATATCGCATCCTGTTGCGGGCCAAACCTGCTCGTAGCGGATATGTATTACAAAGGTGTGGATTTCAAATCCAGAAAGGCCATCACACGTTGATATTCCAGGTGTATTCCTGAAATAGATAGAAAAGGGGAGTTTCAACTTGGATATTCATACCGAGTTTCATCTTGGGCAGCTAGTATTTAATCTGGTCTGTGTCTTTTTGCTCGTATTTTTGAATGGCGTATTTGTTGCAGCAGAATTTTCGCTTGTGAAAGTAAGGCAGACACGCTTAACTCAATTACAGAGTGAAGGAAACCGTATGGCTGGTTACGCATTGAAGGTGAATAGTAAACTGGATTCCTATCTATCGGCAACTCAGTTCGGGATTACGCTGACATCGCTCGGACTTGGGTGGCTGGGAGAACCGGCCATTTCGGAATTGCTCGTTGAGCCACTCATGTTTAAACTTGGTGTAGGAGATGCAGGACTTATTTCGACTGTGTCGGTCATTATTGGTTTTTGTATCATTACATTTCTGCATATTGTTCTAGGTGAGCTCGCCCCTAAATCACTTGCTATTCAAAAAACAGACGGTGTGGCATTGTTCTTATCTGCACCTTTGCTGTTGTTCTACAAAATTTTCTTTCCGTTCATCTGGGTACTGAATGTATCGGCCAATGCATTGCTGCGTCTGGCAGGTATCGAACCTGCCAGTGAAGGAGAAGCTCACTCAGAAGATGAGCTTCGTATACTGATGAAGCAGAGTGCCAAAAGTGGGGTCATTGATAAGGATGAGATCAAACTGATGGATAACATCTTTGACTTCTCCGATATGCTGGCACGTGAAGTCATGCTGCCTCGTACGGATATGGATTGTTTGTATACCCACATGTCTTTGGAGGAAAATCTGGAGATTATTAATGCAACCAAACATTCCCGGTATCCTGTGGCAGTAGAAGACAAGGATGAGATTATAGGGTTTATCCATATCACAGACCTGCTGCTGGCTGACCCGGAGCAGCAACGTGATCTGGCTTCGCTTGTCCGTCCCATCTTGAACGTTCCCGAATCCATGGAGATTAGCCAGGTATTGCGGATGATGCAGAAGAAACATTCTCAGATGACCCTGGTCGTGGATGAGTATGGGGGCACAGCTGGATTGCTGACTGCGGAAGAGATTCTGGAAGAGATCGTTGGAGACTTGTATGACGAGTTTGAGGATGAGCGTCCGCATATGGAACGCACCGGCGATTCATTTTCCATTGATGGTCGATCGCTTATTGAAGAAGTTCATAAGTGGACTGGGGCCATCATTGAGGATGAGGAAGTAGATACGATTGGTGGATGGCTGTTTAAAGAGCTTGGAGGCAGTCCGGCCAAGGGGAAAATGCAGGAGCTTAATGGGTACGTTTTTGAAGTGGAAGAAGCCACTCGCTTACGAATCACCCGGGTTCGAGTGTATAAGCAATCTGTCCCACAAGACATGAATACGGAAGAAGATCAGTCAACACACTAAATTGACCTCTGAAGGAACGCCTTATGGTGGACTTTCAGAGGTTTTTTTGATGTGTCAGTTAAAAGGGGATTAACTTGCCGACCTGAAACATATGGATATAGAGACGGAAGTAATTGTTTTAAAGGTACGTTGAGTGCATATAAACATGCAGAAAGGAGAGTTATTCTGTGAAAGATCCACAGCTTCGAGCTTATGTCCCATTTGTAGGACCGTTTGATCCTTGTCCACCCGTAAAGATTCGAACGTATCTGGTTCCTCCGCAATTATTCATTCCATTTCAACCTATGGGCTGGCCTCAGTACAGCCCGGCAGAAGCCTTAAGAATCGGAACGTTGTGGCCTGCATTATACAGCCCTTATACACCAGCGAGATCGAAAGGGAGGAAGGTGGAGTCGGATGGAGCCTGAAGTACCCAAAGCCTGTGATGCAAGGTACTACGAGCTGTTAGAGGAGCTCCAGGCACTGGACTTTGTATTAGTTGAGCTGAATCTGTATCTGGACACCCATCCGGGTGATTTTCAGAGTATTGAACAGTACAACAAATTCAGTCAGGAGCGCATGAGAGTTGCACATGAATTTCAACAATTGTATGGACCGCTGATGAACTTTGGTCATGCATTCTCCAAATATCCTTGGGAGTGGTCTCAGACACCGTGGCCATGGCAGGTGTGAAATAATCCCCTCGGGTTTCCGTGCAAATTTGTAAAGCCGGGGACTCGGGGAACATGCCAGCAATTTCGATTTTATTAAAAAAGGAGGGCTCTGCATGTGGGTGTATGAGAAAAAATTGCAGTATCCTGTTCGGGTTAGCAAATGTGATCCTCATATGGCAAAATTGCTGGCTGAACAATATGGAGGAGCGGACGGTGAGCTGGCAGCAGCTCTGCGGTACTTGAACCAGCGGTATACCATTCCGGACAAAATAATCGGGCTGCTGAACGACATAGGCACAGAGGAATTTGCTCACCTTGAGATGATTGCCACCATGATCTACAAGTTAACAAAGGACGCGTCAGTGGAGCAACTAGAGGAAGCAGGACTCGGTCCTAATTATGCTCAGCGCGATTCTGCTTTATTTTACACGAATTCCTCAGGTGTACCTTTTACTGCAGCATACATTGCTTCAAAGGGAGATCCAATCGCGGATTTGTACGAGGATATTGCAGCAGAAGAGAAAGCCCGGGCTACATATCAATGGTTAATCGATCTGACCGATGACGTAGATCTACAGGATAGTCTGAAGTTTCTGCGGGAACGGGAGATCGTGCATTCGTTAAGGTTCCGGGAAGCCGTGGAGATTTTGAAAGACGATCGGGACACAAAGAAAATTTTTTGAATATTTAATATCGATGCAGAAGTCTGGCAGTCCAGTAGGGCTGCTTTTTTGTATGAAAAGATAATAAAATTAAATAAAAAATTTTTAAGATTAAATTACATATAATAATATAATTTACAAATATTGTTGTTAAATACACTGACATATTATACAATGAAATTGTAGTTAAAAACTCTATTAAGGAGATGATCATTTTGAGACTTAGTAAAGTTCTTATGTTGACTGCATGTTCCTTTATTCTGACCACTTCCATTTCAAGTGCTGGCGTGTCTGCGGCAACTATTCAACCGAATACCAGTACAAGTGTATCAGACGTAGTATCTCCTATGCTTGAAAGTAAAACTTTTTCTGTAGTGCATTATTATCCTGTAGGTTTTGGAGTACCACAATATCTTACGGATTATGTTACGCCAGACGGCTATGTAGGCACCTTAGTGTTGTCTAGTTATCATATTGTTGATGGAATTGTTGCTGCAAGATACGAAGGGACCGTTTACAGATAATCAGAAATGGTTGATTAAACATAGTTCACAGGTTCCTATAACAACGCTTTTATAAAATTTTAAAAGTAGCAGTTCTCAAGATTGAATAATCTTGGAACTGCTACTTTCATTTAGAGCATCTTTTTCAGTTTAATAGATACTACAGTTGTATGCTTACGGTTTCTTCACCAGGGCTTACATAATTGACACTTACTTTATCGGATGGCACAGAGTGATATCCTCCGGTTTGTCCACTGCCCCAACTGCTATATATCAGATTGCTACCAGAATAGTAGCCTACAGTGATATCATGCCAGCGCACATTTTTAATCGATGAACCTGTGTTCATGTTCTCGGGTTTTTGACCGATAGTGGTCATTCGTTTTACTCTCATCCCTATACCGCTTTTATCCCAGCCACTTACCCCGCTTCTTACAATCGTTGTTGTCAATTGTTCGCCAGTCGTTGTGATTCCTGATACTGCCAACGTACATTCATTGGGATTGGTCACATAAAATTTCATATAAATGTCTTGATTTGAACGATAGCGAGTAGTACTGGGAACCATCGCTCCATTTGCTAGCGTCGTGGGGGACCAATTATCAAAGGCTGTGCTGTATTGTAAACCTGCATCGATCCCATTTCCGTTAGATCCCCAACCTCCCAGATATACATAAGGAACATCCGTTGAAACATTTCCTTTTACGTATGGGGCACCTGGGATGGTAACATAAGTACTTAACCAGTTGTATCCATTATTTGAGAAAACTCTTCGATAAGGACCGGAACCTCCGCTTGGATTAGGTACTTCGGCAGCGGGCGAAATTTGGGTATCATCTTTAATAGCAGATGCTGAAAAATCGTTCGTGGATACTCCGGGACCAACAAGTTCTTTTCCGGATGCACTTTGATAGACATTGTTCTCAACCAGATCATATACTTCTGTCGTTTCTTTGAGTTCCATCTTGTTAGAGTAAATGGCACCATCTTCTGCGACATAGATGACATTTTCTCGATCTTCTTCGTCGAGCCGGGCCATCACATCAGCAATCACTTCTCGCTCATTTCCAGTGATTGCTGAATCGATGTTGACTTCGATCCTTTTTTTAAGCTCGTTGTTCATGGTGATCGTGTCCATATTACCATCTGCGAATACAAGATTGAATGGAGTTAATAACAAAGCTAAGGATAATAATGAAGTTAGCGATTTTCTTATCTTCAAACTCAAAACTCCCTCTCTCAAATGGAATGTGTGTTGAATAATTACCAATGAATTTTAACTACGTTTAATGCAGCAACTCAGGATAATGGTAGATATAGATCGTGCTTGAACATAAACATCTCCTTTTATGGATTTTAATTACTTCTATATGATAGTTTTTATGTAATAATATGTAAGTGACTATTTTCACAGTAAAAGGTAATAAATCTCAAATGAACGTTATAGGTAAGAAAATGGAGAAACAAAAAAACCATCTCTAGTAGTGGTACCAGAGATGGTTTTATTAAATTTTGAAGTGTATACCTAGTATTCAACCACCATGGCAACATTTTGCCACCCGGCTCCAACGGTCCAGAACAACACTTTGTCACCACGCTGAATCTGCCCGGTTGTAACCGCTCGATGCAATGCAATGAACGGACTGCTGGTTGATGTATATCCGAACTCATCTCCGATATAGACAGCAATATCATCACCGATGCCAACGTTCTCGGATACAGCGCGAATGTTGCTAATGGATAGCTGGGAGAAGCAGGCGGCTCTGATCTCGTCAGGTCCAATCTCGTTGCGTGCCAGCAAGGTACGAATGGACTCTGAAGCGGCATCCACACAGATGGAATCATCAAAAGGGATGAATTTCACATGAAAGGCACCCGCATCTACACCCGTCTTGCCCAGCTTCGCCAAGCCTTCTGCAGGAAAAAGAGAATTGCCGTACACGCAGGTATCCGTCTGATAGATTGAATCAATGAAACCGATAGCATGTTCATCCCGTTCTATAATCACCGCCGCTGCTGCATCACCGAAATTGGCGAAGTACACGGGATCATCGGGACTAGCGTGAGGAGCTACGTAATCCGAGCCAATGATTAAAGCCCGGCGAATCCGAGGATTACCCAGCATCTGCCGGCTAACCTGTTCGAAAGCAGCAGTCATGCCTGCACAGTTGGCGTTACTGTCAATACAGATCGTGTGAGAAGCTCCGTTAATCAGGCGATGAATCATCAGGGAATTCGTAGGAAAGATGTATTCTGGCGTTTGGCTTGCATAAGCAATCAGATCAATATCTGCACCGGTGAGTCCGGTTTTTTCCAGTAAATTACTGGTTGCCTCAAAGGCCATGCTTAGTGAATTTTCGTCATCATTGTCAATTTTATAACGTGTATCACGCCCAAGTGCCTTTAACAATCCACGAATATCTACACCTCTTGCATCAAAATGTTCAATATAAAAATCATTGTGCACCTTGGTTGCTGGATGATAGATATCGATATCTACAATACGAATTCCGGCCATCTTCATTCTCCTCTTGAGCGGAAGGGTGAATTCACAGCTTGTCCGCCTGGTTTATTAAGTGGTAACGGTAGATATGATTTCGAGATTGTCCAGGCCAACAGACCGACCAAGTCGGGACAATTGCATTTTTAGAATCGCGTTGTTCTCGAGAGTCAACACGACTTTTTTATATTCATCTTTTTTGAACATTTGAAGGCAGCCTTCCAAAAGAGGAACAATCTCCGGAGCAGTAACATTCAACTTTTTGCAATCGATGTTCAGGTCGAACTCCTTGGTGTTAATAGGAGCGATCGTATCCTGATAGGCCGAGATGGAACGCAAACCGTCTTCTTGAGAGAAAGAACCCTCCAGTTCAATGTTTAACACCTTGTTCGGAACGTCAGTCTTAAGAATGAAATTTCCCATGCTTGATCTCTCTCCTTTAAATGAGTTAAGGCTATCCTGCTAATGGATACACAGCTCCATAGGGCCTATGCTGAAAGCTTCTAAGATGAGAGCTGATTCGAAGGATAATTTAACCATATTATAAAGGTAGGAATGTAAAAAGATCAATAAAAAAGTCGAATCGTGTATAAAAATGTAGAAAAGTGAATTACTGTATTTCGTCCAAGGTAGCAAGCAAAATATTAAATGCACTAATAATGCGTGGAGCACCCACACAGGGTGCCAGATGTAGCAATACTCCCTTGAGTTGATCCACTGTCACTCCCACGCTCAGCGCCATGGTGTAATGTACCCCCAATTGTTCATACTGTCCTTGGGTGATCAACGAAGAGATGATAGCAACTTCTTTCCATTGATCCGTAATCGTGGTGCGCTGAAAAATATCCCCGTATGCCGTCCCCATAATAAATTCCGACAATTCGGGAAAATGCTCTTTGATGGGTGCGAGGGCTCTTGCGCCGTATTCCCCTGAGAGTTTAGCAAAACGGTCTAGTCCCTGAGCTACTTGTTCACTCATGATATGCTCCTCCTAATTCAAAGTTACGGTGCGGTGAGCCGTGGGTGGAATTTCATCTCGATCGGTCAGAAGCTCAATAACAGTTACCTGATTCAACGTCTGGGCTGTGTTCAGCGCAGATGAGAACTCAGCAAGGGTCTCTGCTCGAAACGCAACTGCACCGAGAGATTCGGCAAATTTGGCTGCATCCATAGGAACTTCATATAATGTGCCATCAATTCTGCCCGTTGTTTTTTCCATTCCTTTGAGTGCCATGTCCAGTTGTTTGTTATTAACGACAATGAAAATGACATTCAGATTGTTGCATACTGCGGTATTGATCTCCGTCCCAAGCATCATGAAACATCCGTCTCCGGTGATGCATACGACGGTCTCTGTGGGTGAAGCGGCCTTTGCGCCTATCGCCATACCAATGGCGTTACCCATGCATGCAAAGTACGCGTCAAACACAAAGCTGCCTGGTTTCTTGACTTTATATCGCTGGACCGCATGAAATCCATGGCTGCCATCATCGACAAACAGTGTATGATCGTATGGAAGCAGATCGCTCATCCCATCCAGCACAGAAGCCAGAGACAGTTGGGGGAGATCCGGTAAAGGAACAGTGTAATCCATGGGTGGCGTTGTTCTCACAGGAGTAGGGAGGTCTTCCAAAGTGCCCAGCCAATATTGCAGGTTGTCCTTCAAATCACCGGTGATATGTAGGGTTTGAGCGCTCAAAATTTTGCCTACAAATGTAGGATCAGCGTCAAATTGAATGAGGTGTGCCGGGTGGTTATCAGGTTTCAGATTGCAGATGGTCATGTCACTCAGACGTGAGCCAAGTACGATATAAAGGTCACTTTGGTTCAGCATGTCGTCTGCATGCGGGAAACCACCAACACCACAAGGTCCATGGTACAGGGGATGGTCCCACGCAATCGCTCCTTTTCCACCAGGAGTAGTAATGACAGGGATGTTGAACGATTCTGCCAGATGGAGCAATTCATCATGAGCCCTGGCGCGACTTACACCTTTACCAGCAATAATTAAGGGACGGTTGGATTGTTGAATGAGAGGAAGAATGCGATTCAGGTTAGATACACTAAGCAGAGGTTCCGGTTCAGGAATGACAATCCGGCATTGAGATAACAATTCAGTCTGTACGTCAAAAGGAAGACAGAGGTGAACGGGGCCTTTGTTGGGGCCGAGTGCAATGGAAAGGGCATGATTCAGCAGTGTGCCGAAGTGATCACCACGCTCAACCAGTTTGCTGAATAGTGTAGCAGGTTTGAACATCTCGGCCAGATCAGCCAGATAGGAAGAGGAGTCCTGACACTGGGGTAGCCCCAGTTCCTGAATGGATTGATGACCCGTAATAAACAGTACGGGCAGGTTGTTGGCCTTTGCATGGGCGGCAGCAGTGATCAGATTGGTTCCGCCTGGACCGGATGTGGCAAAGGCAACGCCGAGTTTACCCGTCTGTAATGCATAACCGGATGCGGCAAAACCTGAGCTGGATTCATGACGGCCTGGAATGAACTCTAATCCGTAATCCACCATCTTCAGGACAGCAGGACAGATGGATTTACCAATAATACCAAAGACATGAGTAACGCCTAGATTACGCAGAGTTTCTGCCAAATAGTCCGCAACTGTTCTCACGCGGGACACCTCGCTTCATGAAATAGGTTAATAGAACCATACGCATATTCCATTTGTTGAATGCAAGTCAATGTCTAAGGTTGTAAGAGGAAATATTCTTTGTTATTTAGGAAGAGTATCTTTTTTTGTGGTTTTTTGTCAACTACTTTTGTGAGTCTAATTTCCTGATTCTTAAGTTGGTAACGCTTAAAGTGTTGCTGGATAAAGCAAAAATAAATGGTTATATATCCCTGCAACGAATTACCTAAATATTAGCGAGTTACAAATAATGTAAAAAAATGACTAACCATGATGAATTTCAGGTTCAACCAGCGACTTGAAAGCTAGGGTTTTATTTTTTTTCGTATCAACGCATCGCATTCGCAATTCTTAACTATCTGCTATACTGGAAAGGAATTTGGAGGGGATAAAATGGTAGTCATCAAGATGGCTCTGATTGGTCTGGGTAAAATGGGATTACATATGGTTCATCAAATCGAGAATACGAAGATGGATACCACGATTGAAATTGTTGCGGTATGTGATGCGAATGAGGAAGGTCTGGCGTCTTTTGCAGCTTCTCATCCCGAGGTTCGAACGTATACGGATTACAAGCAATTGATAAATGAACATCAGATTGACCTGTTGTATATTGCAGTTCCACCGAAATTTCATTATCCGGTTGTCATGGAAGCACTGGAGCGAAAAATTCATGTGTTCTGTGAGAAACCGCTTGCCAATAGTGTGGAAGAAGCCAAAGTGATGTTAGATGCAGCGGAGCAGGCGGGCGTTATTCATGCCATCCATTTCTCAATGCCGCATGAACCTTCCGTGCTGAAGTTGCAAGAGATGATCGAGCAGCGTACGGTAGGGGCGATTCGCAAAATAGATCTCATTCTGCAATTCCCGCAGTGGCCACGATCATGGCAACAGAATGCATGGATTACGAGCCGGGAACAGGGTGGATTTATTCTTGAAGTGGGGATTCACTGGATTCATATGATTCAAAAGGTGTTCGGAGCCATCCGGGTAGTGAGTACTCAGGTTCAATATCCTGAGAATGGAGAATGTGAACTTGAAGTGCAGGCTGCACTGGAACTGGAAGACGGGACTCGAATTCAGCTAAACGGCATGTCTCAATTTGCGGGAGAAGAACGAGTATCCATGGTGGTGTATGGTACGAAGGGCACGATTGCCTTGGAAAATTGGGAAGATTTGAAGACGGGCATGGTGGGCCAGCCACTTTCTCCAGTGGAAGTGCTGGAATCCGCGAGTGAATTGCCTGTACTTAAACATGTCATTGCCCGTATACAAGGACAACCAGCCAAGATATATGATTTTAACGATGGGTATCAGGCGCAGTTGGTACTTGAGGCGTTACGGAACACGGAACAATCGTGATAAGAGTTTGGACATAGAGGTACTCATTGTAACTCCTCTTGCACCATTCTTCCTAGAATAAAGAAGCATCGCAATGGCCCAAGTGTGCCTGTCTGCGATGCTTCTTTCCGTTGAGTTGAGACAAGATATAGCTGTATAGACAATCAATCCGTATGTTGTTTTGGATCACGCAAGCTTGAATCGCTTAACCAGCTGATCAAGTGCATCAGACATTTCATTCAACTGCTTGGACGTGTCAGACATCTCTTGCAGAGAAGCAAGTTGTTCCTCCGTCATTGCAGATACTTCTTCCGTGGCTGAAGCCGTATCTTCCACAACAGCTGCTACTTCATTAATGGACTTCATCACGTCCTCACTTCCGGAAGTTAACTCCTCGACAACCGCAGATACCTCCAGAACTTCACCACTAAGGTTATGAATATGCTGAGTAATGGTTGAAAAGGCATTACCTGCATCCTCAATGGTTCGCAACCCTTCATTTACATGTAGAGTACTCTCATCAACGACCTGAGCCGTACTTTGAACACCTGCTACCACGGTTTCCAATATACTTGTAATCTCTTTCGCGGATGTTGCACTTTGATCTGCAAGATTACGGATTTCCGAGGCAACGACAGCGAAGCCACGTCCATTTTCCCCAGCGCGGGCTGCTTCGATTCCGGCGTTGAGTGCAAGCAGATTCGTTTGTCTCGCAATACCCGACATGGAGTCTGCGATGTTGATCACCTGATCAGACATCATCGAAATTTCATTAATGGCTTCCTGTACAGAGAGGAAGGATTGTTCAATGGAACTCATTTTGCCTACTGCATTATCAATGCGCTGTTGCCCATCCATGGCAATGGATTCGGTACGCACAGCACGTTCTGCAACGTCACTTGCCGAGGAGGCGACACGATTAAGCCCGGTGAGGGATTGCTGCATCGCGGCTACCATGGTTTGCGTAAGAGCAACCTGTTCATCAGCCCCTTCCGCGACACGTTCCATCGCAGTGGCAACCTCTTTTCCAGCAAGATGGCTATCGGCAACCCCTTTATCCAATCGATCCGAAGCTGTACTCAGAATCATGGCATTGCTCTGAACATCCAACATCATTTGCTGCAAACCAGCGAGCATTGTATTAGCTGCCTCTGCAAGTTCACGAGTTTCGTCTTTCATTGGCGTAGCGATTCTCAGTGTGAGGTCACCATTGGAAGAACCGATGTCATTCAATGCCTGCTTCACGGTACGGATGTTCTTAACAATGGCGCGTGAGAGGACCAATGCAGTGATGAACGAGATGATGGCCACAACGACAAGTGCCCCATATAGTTCCAGGTTCAGGAGTGCATTTTTTTGCTTCAGCGCTTCTGTACGGTTTTCGGTTAACGTATGTTCATTGGTTCGAAACGTATCGAGGGCAGTCCGAATCTGGTCCATGTCTCTTTTACCTGGATCATCTGCGAAGAAATCTCGAATGGCTTGCGTATTATTGGCTTGGCGAAGGGCAATCACGGGTTCTCCAGCGACTTGGACCCAGTTCTCCATATTGGTATGTATGTCTTCCAAAAGTGCAAGTTGATCCGGATTGTCCGAAATCAAAGCAGCAAGTTCGTCTCGGAGTGTAATGAGCTCACCTTTTCCTTGCACGTAGGGATCGAGGTAATTGTCCTGCCCGGTGATGATGTAACCACGTTGACCTGTTTCCATATCCACCATGTTTCTTTCGAGCTCATAGGTCAGGGCGTGTACTCTCATATCGTGATCGACCAGAAAATCCAGTTCCCGTTGAAGCTGACTTGTGCTGTTCTGAATCAGCAGGATGCAACCAGCCAGTACAGCAAGCACGAGTAAATATCCTAATCCAATCTTATAAAAAATCTTGAAGGTCTTACGCTTTTTCATGTTTGTTATTCCTCTCTATGGGGTATATGTAGTTGTCGAAAAAACTGGAAATGTGATGATTATGGGTCTTTAGATTAGGTGTCTAAAGCACTATTTTTTAGTATTATACGTAAAGAAAGTTCTTTTGTATATAGTTTGTTTAACTATAATATAAGGTTTGGTTATTTGTGTATAATGTTTGAGGGTGACGATGTTTTACAATCGTTGGTTTACACGTGCAAACGTTATGTTTATCATGGGAAGGGAACGATTCCAATTACATATACATATCCCAATCCGAAAGGAACATTGGACATGACTAAAGAGAAGGTATTGCTCAAACCGGAAGCGATGATTTTTGACATGGATGGTACGCTATTCCAGACGGAGACCCTGTTGTTGCCGGCTTACCAGCAACTATTTGATACATTGCGTGCCGAAGGGCATTTTGAAGGAGAAACTCCACCAGAGGAACGCATGCTGGGAAGCTTGGGCATGTTGCTCGAAGATATATGGAAAGTGGTTATGCCTGAGGCATCGGAAGCGGCACATCGCCGTGCAGACGAACTGCTGCTCCAACTGGAAATTGAGGGGCTTGATCAAGGAAGTTCCCAATTGTATCCGGGTGTAAAAGAAACGCTGCAAGCACTGAAACAACAAGGAGTACGTCTTTTTGTCGCAAGTAATGGGCTAGAGGACTATGTGAAGGGTGTGGCATTTGCACACGAGATTATGCCTTTATTTGAAGGGGTATATAGTGCTGGCCAGTACAAGACTCCCTCCAAAATTAATCTGGTGCAGATCCTGCTTGAGAAACATCGTATTCAGGACGCCTGGATGGTAGGGGATCGTTCTTCTGATGTGGAGGCTGGTAAAATGAACGGTCAGGCGGTCATCGGTTGTGCCTACGCCGGTTTCGGCCGTGATGAGGAGCTTGCGGGCTCAGATGTGCTCATCTCTGATTTTACAGAATTGTTGCGCCTGTATGATGAAGCAGAATAAGCTAATCCTCAATTGAAAATGTCAGTCATCATATGAGAGCGCCCAACCCGAGCTGAATTACGGGTTGGGCACTCTTGTATTTTTGCTACGGATCATCTCTTTTTGCGTGCTTTCTTCAATGCAGATGGTCTGTTGCTTGCAAGCCGGGTGGTCCTTATCGGTTTGGCTGGGCGACTGGGCTGATTGCGATACACCCACAAGGCGTACTCCAGCGGTTGAGTGATGGCTTTATAATAGATATCCCGCTCACCGATACGAGCGAATACTTCACGTGCCGGTTTGGGATTCACTTCAAGCAAGTAGATGCGTCCACTCCTGTCGATCGCCAAATCCAATGCCAACTCACAGAGGTCCCCATACGTATCTTCCAGAAATGAAGCAACTTCAATGCCAAACTTCTCTGCAGTTGTGTTAATCTCTGCTCGGAGGTCGTCATCATCGATCCATTGCTTCATGAGTCGGTTCATCGCTATTGCCTGACCGCCGCCATGCAGATTGGAGGTTACACTTTTTTCTGCACCCATGCGTCCGGCACATCCCGTAAGCTCCCATTGCCCTTCACCGTTCTTCTGAACGAGCATGCGGTAATCATGCACACGTCCATTCGGAAGCTGAAGCTGAATGCCTTTTTGTACAAGATACTTGTCTTTCATATTCCAGTGCTGGAGCAACGAGCCTAATCGTGATAAATGAACTTTACGTGGAGTGATGATACGACGTTTCTGATCCCGCCCCTGAACAAGCACTGTATTGGCCTCGCTACTGCCGCGTTCAATGCGCAGAATACCACGTCCGCCTGTTCCATTAATAGGTTTGAGGTAGACCAGAGAAGAAACTTTGAGCATCCGATTTACATCGGACATATCCTGAAATAGAGCAGTTTCCGGCAGGTGCTCTCGAAAGTTGGACTTTTGCAACAGGGTCTGGTGGATGGTCCATTTATTGCGTAGAGGTCTGTTGAGAAAGAGCAGATGGCCATACTTCTCGCGAAAAGCAAGCAGTTGCTGAAACCTGCGGTTACGCTGTATCCGGCATCGATCGAAGATCAGGTCCGGGAATGATCGCCATTCCCTGGACCAGCCTTTTCCCTCATGATAAACCATGGCTTCAATTTGTTTGCCGCCAGGGTGCACGTCGGCTGGTGTGAACACATAGATATCGAGTCCCCGCTTGCGCCCTTCAAGAATCATTCTGCGATAGATGCTTCGTTCTTCAAGAGCGCGATGTTCATTTAAGTACAACGTCATAATGCCCAGAACAGGTGAGGACACAAGCAATCACCTTCTTTTTGCAGTATTCCTGTCGATCATCGTGTGGACTGACGGGCAAGATAAGCGCTGTAGTGAAATATACGTTCCAATGACCTCCGTCTGATCTGTGGTTCATCGAACTTCATGGGTTTGGCATTGGCTTCAAAGAACCAGAGTTCTCCCAGGTCATCAATGCCCAGATCCATGGACATTTCTCCGAGTGTGTAACCCGATCCCCGTTCTACCTGCCTTGCGATCATTAATGAAGTGGATTTCACACGTTTCATCAGGGTTGTTGTCAGTTCTTCCCCAAAAAGCTCGGTCAGCAGCTTCTCAGGGTCTTCTACGGTCCCGCCGCGTGGCACATGCGTTGTAATACTGCGGGAGCCAGCAAGTCTCGCACCTACACCGGTCACACTCCACTGACCCTTGCTGTTCTTTTGTACCAGAACACGCAGATCGAAGGGGCGTTTACGAGAGGAGGCCAGTTCTATGCCTTGTTGCATGATATAAGGCGTATGTCCGGTTTCTTTGCGAATCCGTGCCCACAACTTGGCGAGTGTAGCTGCTTTATAGGTCATGCTTTTACGTGTGGTTTGTATTTTGAGTCGATAGGGAAGCCGTTCTTTTTCCTGAAATTTAAGCATCATAATCCCTTTGCCCGCTTTGCCGCTCTCAGGCTTAAGGTACAGATAGGGATAGCTTCGTAGAACGGAACCCAGAGAAGAAGCACTTCGCATCCGACGGGTATAAGGGATCAGTTGCTGAGTTGATTTGGACTTCTTAAGCCATTCGAACAGATCCCATTTGTTGAAAAAGAACGGGTTATACAGTTCGATTCCTGATTGCATGCATTCGTCAATTTTGCGCTGAACGGAAGGTTTTCCTTCGTCTTCCCGGTTGGGAATACGATTGTACAGAACATGGGGAAGGGGGAAGGGTTGTGACACCCACTTTCCGCTTCCCTTGTTGTACGTATATCCTTTCACGGTGGGACCACCCACGTTCAGATCCCGCACAGTCACAATGTACACCACGTATCCCATGCTCTCGCCTGTCTGCAGGATATCCTGAAAATTTTGATGGTTCCCCCTGAACATACGCTGATTATCATGCATGGTCAAAACAGCAATGACAGGTTTGAAATCATCATGAAGGCTCATCAAATTTCTTCCTTCTTCCGGAACTTGCTCAAATATAGGCAGTGTTCCAGAATGTGCTCCACCGATGATTTTCCCTCCACTCGGAGTGAAGGGTGACGGAAAATGGAGCGCCCGGGTTTGGCGTTCGCTTCGAACATCCATACATGTTCCTCCTGATCAATGCCCAGATCAAAGCCAATCTCACCAATCAGATGCTGGTGCTGGGTTTCAATCGCCTGGGCCAGTGTAATAGCGACGGATTTGGCATGCTGAAGAACTTCTCCCGCACGATCGCCGAAGTTGCGACTGAGCGCCTGCTCAGGAGTCATTAGGGAGCCGCCATTCTTGATGTGTGTTGTAACACTGCCACGTCCTGCCTTTTTGGCTCCAATCCCGACAACGACCCATTGATTGTTACCGTTTTTGTGCATGTGAAAACGGAAATCAATTGGACATTCATCAATCTCAATTAGACGTATTCCCTGCTGAACAACATATCCGCGAAGCTGTTTACCGTGTCTTCCCTGAAGCATGCGCATCAGGCTGTTGAAGGACCCAAACCGAAGGAGTGCATTACCGCCTTTTTTACGATAACGAGCGAAGTAACCACGTTTGGGCGAATAAGTCAGGCGATAGATCCCGTTCCCCAGACTTCCCGCGGTGGGCTTATAATAGACGAACTGATGGCGTTCCAACATTTCCTTCATCTGTTCAACGGACGGATTCGTAATGGATTCCGGAATATAACGACCTGCCACCGGTTCATTCTCCAGCAATGTATAGATATCCGACTTGTTGAAAAAGCTCCAGTTGAAGAACGGGATTTTCCGACGAACAAATCGTTCCCGTAGTTGGTTAATGGCAGGTGAAAAATCGGAACGACGGCTTGGTAACCGATTGTAGACAACATCGGGCAGAGGTACCGTTTTACGGGTAAAGCTTCCGTTTTCATTCAGAAAAAAACCGGATACCGTCTCATTCTGCCAATTGATATCCCGGGGAGTAAAGGCATAAATATAGGATTTTCGGCTGCCTTCACGGAGTAACTGTTTAATGAAACCCGTACGGGAACCGAATGGATTAGTGCTCGTCGCAGGCCCATCAGAGAGTACGCCGATCAGCGGACCTAACTGAACCTCATCATTTTGCAAATTCCGGAGATAAATACTGCCCCGTTTGGGAACGTTCATCATATTACGGATACCTGAAGCGAGATACAGATGTTTACCTGCTTTTTTGATTGGTTTAATCGTTGCAGGTACCCGGTCACGCCCGAAGCGAAGGTTCACCGTTTTTTTGCCGGACAGATTGAGGCTCTTCATTAAAGCGTTGGATACATAAACCACTTTATCCGGTTGCTTGGTGAAATGCAGATTGCAAAAGGTCAAACTCATGATTTATCCTCCTATCCTGAAAAGATCCTTGGGCTCCATGGCAAGCAGGCACTGCGGGCCTCAGCCGCCGTGAATCGGGATGGGTTTCAGGCCAGCTTTGCTGGATGTATTCGACAATTTCATTGGACGAATGACGTCCGTGAGAACATGTTGTTGCAACAGATAACGGGCATAGGCAAGCGGCCGGGTATAAGTCAGGATATGCATGCGTCGGTCGCCCGCGTCTGCGAATGAGGTGCGGCCTGGTTTGGAGTTGACTTCAATTAGCCAGAGTTGGCCCTCTGCATCTGCTCCGAAATCAAGCCCCAATTCGGCTAACCTACCGAAACGGCTCTCCAGCAGGGTGGGGATTAGCGTAGCAGTCTGCCGGATGTTCTTTAGCAGAGTTTCTGTACGGGTCGTTCCATATCGCTGGAGCAGATATGCATGGGCCGGATAGGCTCTGCCCCCACCGTGAAGATTGGATGTGAGTGAACCTTCGGGTCCTTCTCGTACCATACATCCGGTAAGCGTCCAGCGACCGTGCCCATTCTTTTGCATTAGTGCCCGTATGTCGAATGCTCTTCCTTGATGGCTAAGCTCCAGATAGGGCTGCACGATCATCTTGCGCTCAGCCTGTTGTAATGCCAGCCAGGAAGATACAGCCTGAGTATGGTTGAATGTAAGGAAAAAGGGTTCATTGTGTTCGTTACGCCCCTCCGCGATCCATGTGGATGGAGTTAATCCCCGAGACAGGCGAAAGGTATTTTTGCCATGAGTCCCGGATATCGGTTTGAAGAATAATCCTTTGGGCCAACGGTCCAGCCACGATTCCCAAGGAATATGCGATCCGATCCGGGTGGTGGGGGCAAGTTGTGACCGCAACTCAGGATTTCGGGACAACAGACGATGTACCTCCCATTTTCCTGGAAGAGAAGCCGACCAATAACGATATTGACCTGAGTCCTTCGTTCGTATCTGTTCCTTAAGCTTCTGTCTAACGTTCCTTGGGAGAGGGCGAAGGCAACGATCCATAATAAGATCAACCGCAGGGACAGGTACCGAATTCCACTTCCCTTGATGATAGACATATCCCCATTGAAGAGGGAGATGGGCTGCATCAACCGATATTGGAATCACAATAATCTGAAGGGCGTATCGCACACTCCCCAAGCTGAGACGACGGCAGAAAAGTTCATCCGTGAAGGGAGGTGAGCCTTCAGTTGCACGCACCAGAATGGCCATTGTTTTGATCTCAGATGATGGAAACATTTCGCTGCACCTCTCCTTTGTAGAATGACTTTTCAAAAACCCGCCAGATACGTGGAATATTCGAGCATGGCTTTGACGGATGGGCGGATCTTGCTCTCACTCAGTGGTGTATTATCATTCTTGGATGGTTTGGAGTTGACTTCGAGCAGCCATACGCGTCCAGTGGTATCAAGGGCCAGATCAATACCGAGTTCACCAAAATGAGCAGGGATGGCACTCTCAATCCCTTTGGCGATATCCAGTGCTGCGGTGTGCAATCCTGCATATGCGGAAGCTTTGGCCGATCCGGACAACTGCGTTTTGGCAACCGCCTCTTTGACGGTGCTGAGGCTTCCACCTCTTGCCAGATTGGATACATAGTGACTCCCGCCCGCAATTCGTGCAACGATGGAGGTTACACTCCATTTACCTGTACGGTTCTTTTGCACGAGCGCACGGAAATCCACGGGCCTGCCACTGTTGTCAATGAGAGTCAGCCCTTGTTGGATCTGATAACGCGTTGTTTTCATTTTCCCAGCCATACTGGCATACAGTTTATCCAGAGAAGCATACGTTTGTTTCCGGGTACCCCCAACGCCAGTCGCCAGAGTCAGGAAACTTCCGTCCGTCTGACGTGAGACCCGAATGATGCCTTTGCCCAAAGAACCGCGTACGGGCTTCAGAAATACAACCGGATGCCGATTGCACATCGTCTTGAGCATGGTGGATGTTTTGAGCAAATGGGACTCGGGAAGAACTCGTTTAAGCGTTGAAATGGACTTGAGTGCGTCAAATACTTCGTTTTTGTCCAGAAACTTTTCATTGAAGGTTTGCGTGCCGTAGAGCGATTTTACTTCTTTCATAAAATGCTGTACGCTAGGTTTGTTCTCAAGCTTGCGGGACGTTAGCCGGTTATTGACGACGTCTGCTACAGGCAGAACAGTCTTTTTCCAGCCGTCATCATACACCCAGCCTTTCATATAACCCGTTACCGCTCCAATATCCTCCGGTGTGAAAAAGGATACATAGGCGCCTTGCTTACGGCAGGCGTTCACCAGTTCTTGACAGAACATCGTGATGGAGCCAAAGGGCCGATCGGGCTGATCGGGATAATCCTGGCTAACCAGTACACTGATGTAGGGCCCAAGGCGAAGGGTACGGCTGGCTGAACGATAGGATACCCTCAGGACCGAACGTGGAACGAGACCGGTCTTGCTGGCAACTGTCTGATTGATGCGCAGTCCATCATACCTTGGAACCGGAATGACAGTGACTTCGCGACGGAAAGAGCCAAATTGCAGCTGAAGCGGCCTTCCTGAAGGGATTTTAAGCGCCTTGAGCACCCCTTCGCCCAGCATGATGACGTCGTCCTGCAGGATGCCCGAGCCGGTAACCTGAATCGTTACTTTTTTAGTGGACATCACGGATCTCCTTCCGGGCGGCAACTTGATGTCTGATCTCGAAGTTGAACGGCATCTGAACATGGCATGTGCTTCATCATATGAGGACATATAACCCTTGGTGATTGACCCATATGGATTAAATGCATTTGATTTCGAGGCAGGATATCTACGGCCTGTTTCAGACCGCCTTTGTTTGACCGCGGAGAAAAGCGTGTATTAACACGGAAGAACAAACCAATCTGAGGAGGAATAATAGTGAACATTTATGACAAAGCCAATGATTTGGCCAAAGCACTGAGAGAAAGCAGCGAGGTGGAAGAGATTACTTCCGCGATGAAGCTGATTGAAGCTGATCCGGATGCAAAAGCAATGCTGGATAACTTTCGTGATCAACAAATGGAGTTGCAACAACGTATGATGAGCGGGGATATGCCAGCTCCGGATGAGATGGAGAAAATGGAGAAACTGTTTGAAGTACTGAGTCTGAATCTGAATATCCGTCGTTTGTTTGATGCGGAGCGTCGTCTCAGTGTCATTATTGAAGACGTGAACAAAATTATTGCAGACAGCCTGGGTCATCTGTACGGTGGCGCTGAAGCGTAAAAAGGTAGTTCAAAAAGTCCACTTTTGATTACGAAGGATGAACACGTACCTAAAGGGTGTCTTGTTTTTTTACCTGAACCTTTCATATTAGCCCCTTACCGTTCATAGACTAGAATATAGAGTCGATCACGAACGAAGGAGCTGTGAATGGTGAAGAGGTTGAAAAAAGCAAAACATGTAATCTATCTGCTTATCGCGTTGTCGATGCTGGTCATTGCACTGCCGCGGATTTCCTTTGCTGGAGGAATGGACTGGGTTAATATTTTTGGCATCGTATGGGTGCTATTCTCCTTATTAATCGTTGGTGCACACCTACATTTTATACTCGGTGTAGATGAAGAGAAGAAACGTGCACTGGAAGCCGTTCGCCGGGCGAAGCTGCGGCAGTGGGAGATGAAACTGCTGGACAAGCAGGAGCGGAGCGAGTCTGTATAAGGTACAGTAGTAGATACAACATGAGAGACCGGAATCCCTTGACTCAAGGGGTCCGGTCTTTTTTGCTACATACAGGATTAGAGGATAATTAAGCGATTAAACTCAGAGGGGGAACCTTGCCTATGAGAATGAGATGGGAGTGGGGTTATTTTCCTGAAGGCGTGTTATAATAGGTACAGAATAGTACAGATGCATCTTCGGGGGTGGTACAGTTGGACGGACAGGAAGAGAACGTCACGAAGCATGAACAGTTACTTCAACATATTGAACAACTGAAGGTTGGCAGCAAAATATCAGTGCGTGGACTTGCACGGGAACTCGGTGTAAGTGAAGGGACAGCCTACCGTGCCGTAAAAGAGGCGGAGAACTTCGGACTGGTCGTGACCAAGGAACGAATTGGAACCGTTCGGATTGAGAAGAGACCTCGGGGCATGTCGGAACAGTTGACCTTTGCTGATGTTGTAACCATTGTAGAGGGCCATGTGCTGGGTGGTAACGAAGGTCTAGCCAAACCGCTGCACAAGTATGTGATAGGTGCGATGAAAGAACAGGCGATGGCGCGTTATATTGATGCTGGGAGTCTGTTAATTGTGGGTAACCGTGAGGATGCTCACTCGCTTGCCCTTGAACAGGGAGCAGGCGTGTTGATTACGGGTGGTTTTGGGACAAGCCGTGAAGTAAGAATTATGGCTGACGAGCTTGGGCTACCGATTATTTCATCCCGGCATGATACATTCACGGTGGCTTCCATGATTAACCGTGCGATCTTTGACCGGCTGATTAAGAAAAAAATCATGCTTGTTGAGGATATCATTGGTCAGAAACCTCGCTTGCAGGTATTGAAGGTCACCAGTTCAGCCGCAGATTTTCATATGCTGGTCTCGGAGACGGGGGAACATCGCTTTCCAGTCGTGGATGAATGGAACCGGGTCATTGGCATTGTCAGTCTGAAGGATGTCAGTGAGCTGACGGCGGATCAAAGTATTGAGAAATGTGTCGTTCGCCGCCCGATTACGGCGTCGCTGCAAACCTCTCTTGCTTCCGCTGCGCAAATTATGACCTGGGAGGGCATCGATTTTCTGCCAATCGTGGATCGCAACCGCAAACTGATTGCATCCGTCACACGCAAGGAAGTGCTTCAGGCCATGCGGGATGCACAGAAGCAGCCACAACTGGGAGAGACGTTTGATCATCTGATCTGGAACGGGTTTGCCGAGGAACGCGGTGATCAGAATGAACTGTTATTTCACGGATTCATCATTCCTCAGATGGCAACCGATCTGGGTACGATCTCCGAAGGCGTTCTGTTGAATGTGATGACACAGGCTGGCCGGCGGGCAGCGTGGGATGTTACAGGGAACGACCATGTGGTGGATAATGTCACGACTTATTTTGTTCGACCGGTACAGATTGAGGATCAGATTCTGGTTCGACCTGTAATTCTGGAAACCAGTCGTCGAACGTGCAAAATGGACATTGTGGTTACACGTGAAGGCAGTGTGGTATGCAAAGCTGTAATGACATTGCAGTCCATTGACCACGCCTAGCACGTTGTATTGCCTCAGGTATAGACAAAGAGAGTACTCCCTCATGGAGAAGCTTTGCCGGGTTGCGCTGTAGCGCATTCTGGCTTCGCTTAATGAAGGGAAGTACTCTCTTTTTTGCAGACACAATCATAGCGCTTCAACAAATCATGCAGATTGTCCGGAAGTTGTACCTGATCCGTTACTGGACCGTTGTTGAATCCGCGCATAATAACTGCGGTTACGTATTCCGGCAAATACATTATACGCACCCATAATTAGAAATAGCGCTTCCACAACCACAGATAAGGTGGAACCCGTGAAGACAAACATCAGGATCAGCGCAAGAACAACAAGCATACCACCCATCCAGATATTCATCCACGAACGGTACAGACCGGCGCTGGTAGCATCCGAGCTTCTGTGTGAACGAATGCTGTTCAACGCTGCCAAAACCATGGCAACAGCAAAGATAGCGATTAGTACATATTTGAGTACATCAATGAACACAAAGACGCAGCTCCTTTTCTGGAAAGCATTTACTGCCCTTATTGTACCATGGAGAGATGCAGACAAGGGCAGTTTTTTGCTGTTACGCAGGAACATGCATGCGAATCTGTACCCAAACTTGCAGTACGCCTTCCATAACCAGCATCGTTTTGACCTGAACGGTGTATTCCTTTTCCCTGACGGAGTACACTTTCTGATTCAGCATGATTCGCGTCATTTTGCTATACTCATCGATATTGAATACATCTCTGCCGCGGAGCACCTCAAGTTCGTCTCCGAGCTTCTGTAACATCACTTTCAGAGAAGCCTCGTCTGGCCCCTTATCGGACTCTTCTGCACGGACCTTGATTTCCTTGATCACGGTTTGGCGTTTACTGTATTTTTTCAGCGTTTTGATATCCTCCTCATTCTGATGCAGCTGAAGCTGCAGCTCCTGATTGTTCAGCCACAACGCATTGTAACTCAGGTGAAATACCCCATTGTAGACGACGCATCCAGCGATCATTCCCAGAACAAATACAGCAGTCATTCGCATCAGCGGGCGGTAACGGGAGAATGGCGGAACTCTCATGAACGCTGTTCCTGTCTCATATTAGCTCCGGCCTCCGCCGCACACCCACTTTACCAGTTCTGTTCCCATATGTGCGCCCATAAAAGCAGAGATCAGATACAGAATTTGTTTGACCGCTGGAGACAGGTTACCATCCAGGAAATTGCTCTCGATGACACGCATGGGATCAATGGTGCCACCCACAGCAGCTGCGAGTGCCCATATCTTTATTTTCCCGGAAATATCGAGCATCGTCTGTGTTGGAGGCTGGAGAGAAATCACCGCTCCAATACCTCCGATCATCGCGCCACCCAGCACGATTCCAAACGCAATAAAGAAATCAAGAATGGCTTTGGACAAAAATGTGCTCACTGGCAACACCCCTTTCAGACCTAGCAGCACACCTCCTGTCTTCGGTCTGTCACAGGGGGAGCGGCTTGTACTTCTATTGTATGGGCGTGCCCCCGAACGTTATGATAAAATAGAATAATAAAGTCTCCTTTTAAGAGGTAGTCACGATTTTTTAAGGTGATTCCATTTTTTTATTTATTTAATTCATATATAAGAGAAAGATAGAGCGGCAAACGGATCAGAAGATCCGATGCTGTGATTATCTGCGGCGAAAGGAAGAAATAAACATGAGTTCTTTTGTGCATTTGCACGTTCACAGCGAATACAGTTTGCTGGACGGCGCTGCGCGTATTCCGGATCTCGTGAATAAGGCTGCAGATCTCGGAATGACAACACTGGCGCTAACCGACCATGGCGTAATGTATGGTGCAATTCCTTTTTATAAAGCATGTATTGAACGGGGTATCAAGCCGATTATCGGTTGCGAGGCATACATGACAGCTGGGTCCCGCAAAGAGCGGGGAAGCCGTAAGGATCAGCCGATTCATCATTTGATTTTGCTGGCCAAAAACATGACGGGATACCGTAATCTCATGAAATTGTGCTCGATTGGACATCTCGAAGGTTTTCATTACAAACCACGTATCGATATGGAAAGTCTGGCTGCCCATCATGAGGGAATTATCTGTCTTAGCGCTTGTCTGGGGGGCGAGGTTCCTCAGCACTTATTGCATGGTCGAGAGGAAGAAGCGCGGCGTGCGGCGTTGCGTTATAAAAATATCTTTGGCGAAGACTTCTATCTGGAGCTTCAGGATCATGGGCTTTCCGAGCAAAAAAGGGTGAATCCCCAGTTGATCAAACTGGCGGCTGAACTGGAAATTCCGCTTGTAGCGACGAATGATGCCCACTATCTGTCGGAAGAGGATGCAGAGCTTCAGGATGTACTGATCTGTATCGGAACGGGCAAGACCGTGGATGATGAGAATCGGCTCCGCATTGGAACGAATCAGCTCTATCTGAAAAGTGAAGAAGAGATGGCCCGGTTGTTTCCTCATGTACCGGAAGCTCTGGCGAATACCGTCCGCATTGCGGAATCCTGTGAGTTGAAGCTGGAGTTCGGCAAATCGATTTTGCCTGAATACAGACCACTTCCCGATGGACTCAGCCCTTCGGCGTATCTGCGTCAACTGTGCGAAGAAGGCATGGAGGAGCGTTACGCGCAGTCCACACGCTGGACAGACGAGGAGCTTCGATCCGAACTCGAACAACGCTTGTCGTATGAACTGGGTGTAATCGACAGCATGGGCTTCTCGGATTATTTCCTGATTGTCTGGGATTTTATCGCCTATGCGCATAAACAAGGGATAGTTACTGGACCGGGCCGGGGCTCCTCGGCAGGAAGTCTGGTAGCCTACACGTTGCACATCACGGATGTTGATCCGATGAAATACAACCTGCTCTTCGAACGTTTTTTGAATCCTGAGCGGATCTCCATGCCGGATATTGATATTGACTTCAGCGATGAACGGCGGGATGAGGTCATTGATTATGTCGCGCATAAATATGGCAAAGCCCATGTCGCCCAGATTATTACCTTTGGAACGATGGCTGCCCGTGCTGCTGTACGTGATGTGGGACGAGCACTAAATGTGCCTTATGGCGAAGTAGACAAGGCTGCGAAGTTGATTCCGGCGCAACTCGGCATTAACATCGAGCGGGCCATGGAAGCGACACCTGAGCTGAAGGCGCTGTATGAAACCAAGCCGAAAACCCGTGAACTGCTGGATATGGCGATGAAGGTCGAAGGTATGCCACGTCATGCTTCCACGCATGCAGCGGGGGTGGTCATCTCCCGTGATCCGCTGACCGATGCGGTGCCGCTTCAGGAGGGCAGTGAAGGGACGGCGTTGACCCAGTATTCCATGGAAAACCTGGAGTCAATTGGGTTGCTTAAGATGGACTTTCTCGGTCTGCGTACCCTCTCAATCATTGAGCGGTGTGTACGCTGGATTGGGGAACATGGAGAAATTCCGGACTTCCGTCTTATTCCCGATGATGATGCTTTGACCTACGAGATGCTCGGCCGTGGTGACACGATGGGCATATTCCAACTGGAATCTGCCGGTGTACGCCGTGTGCTGAAAGATTTGAAGCCAAGTAGTTTTGAAGATGTGATCTCGGTACTTGCCTTGTATCGTCCGGGTCCGATGGAGTTCATATCCAAATACATTCAGGGTAAGCATGGACAGATCGAAGTGGATTACCCGCACGTGGATCTGGAGCCTATTCTGAAAGATACGTACGGCATCATCGTGTATCAAGAGCAGATCATGCAGATTGCCTCCCGGATGGCGGGTTTCTCGCTGGGTGAAGCAGATTTGCTTCGCAGAGCGGTCTCCAAGAAGAAACGGGAAGTGCTGGATCTGGAGCGTGGTCACTTTGTACAAGGCAGTCTGAAACAAGGGTATAGCGAAGAAGAAGCTGACCTTGTTTATGACATGATCGTTAAGTTTGCGAACTATGGCTTCCCGCGTGCTCACGCCGCGGCTTATGGTGTGCTTGCATTCCAGACGGCTTATCTAAAGGCGCATTATCCTGTGCACTTTATGGCATCCATGCTGACAGCCGTGATGGGCAGTCATCGGAAAGTGGCAGAGTACGTGGTGGAATGTCGGCGTATGGATATGGAGGTGCTTCCGCCGGATGTGAATGAGAGTGGTATTTTGTTTACGCCTGTATTTATACCATCCGGTAGCGCAGGCACCGGGGATCAGAGCATTGTATCGCAGCAGACTGCGGGAGCCGATGCAGAGAGTGACACCGGAAGCGTGGCCGAAGAACATACCACGAACGGTAACGGAAGTTCCTTCAGAGAAGAACATGTTCGTGAGCATGAGGAGCATTCGGGACAAGCTGAATATGGTGAAGCACCTTTGCCGGATGATCCGGGTCCTGGCTCCGAAGAGGACAGTGGTGGATATGAGTGGCAGGCATCGACAGCCATGCCTGAAGCAACCTACAACCAGAAGGAACCGGAATTGGTGAAGGCTACCTCAAAGGGTGCAATTCGCTTCGGTCTGGCTGCTGTGAAAAATGTCGGTACCCAAGCCATGGAAAGCATTATGATCGTAAGGCAGGAGAGACCGTTCGACAGTCTGCTCGATTTTTGTCGTCGTGTGGATCTGCGTGTATGTAACAAACGTGTGATTGAATCGCTGATCCAGGCCGGAGCTTTTGACACATTACCCGGACACCGGGCCCAATTGCTGGCGATGCTAGATGAGACCGTTGAAGCCGCGTTGAAATGGCGCAAAGAACGTGAGGATCTGCAGATTCAATTGTTCGACTTTGTGGAGACGCCAAACTGGGAGATTGAATACCCGGAAATTCCTCCTTATTCCTCTGGGCAGCAACTGGAGCTAGAGCGTGAGTTGTTAGGCTTGTATCTCTCCGGGCATCCGCTGGATGACTATGAAGATGTGCTTGAATCGAGTGGGGCTGACCGGATCATGGAGCTGACCGAGGCGGCAGACGACACAATGGCCGTCGCCGCGGGTATGGTAGTGTCTGTGAAGTCAATTACGACGAAACAGGGCAAGGCCATGGCGTTCATGGAGCTGGAAGACCAGATCGAACGCTGCGAAGTGGTTCTCTTTCCCGAGGTATGGCGGCGTAGCCAGCAGCATGTCGGGAAAGGTGAATTGCTCGTCGTGCGTGCCAAAGTGCAGCAGCAGGACGAAGGGTTCAAGCTGCTGGCTGAGGAAGTGGTGCCGTTGTCACAGGCGGCACTGGAGCAGCAGCTGCGTAGCCGTGACCGGCGCGGCAAGCCCGGTGGCGGCAGCTCTTCGCGCCCGGCGCCGTCGGCTTCACCGCGGCGGCCAGCGGGCGCAGGAGCCGAAGCGCAGCGCAGCAGCGCAGGCGGGGATGCTTCCGCTGCGCGTAGCAGCGGGAGCCAAGGCTCGCCAGCGACGCGCAGCGATGCGGCGGGTATGGGCGCAGCCGCGGCTGCGGCTTCCCGGCCTGGCGGTGCCGCTGAAGCGGCTGGCAGCCAGGCGCAGAGCCGAGAACCGCGGGCGTTGGAGCAGCGGGTGTTCGTGAAGATTGCCCCGCATGCGGAGAAGCCTGAGCTTCTGGCACGTCTGAAGCAGCTGCTTCAGGAGCACCCTGGACCTGTTGCGACGGTGCTCTTCTATGAGCAGCAACAGAAGCTGCTTGCACTGAGTGATGCCTACCGAATTAAACCATCACCAGCCCTGTTCTCCGACATGGAGAAGATGCTGGGTGAAGGGACGGTCAAAATTAAATAAGCGGTTATCTCGTTAGTGATCGTCTTTATTCCAACAATATGAAACCTGTTTAGCTAAATGCTGAACAGGTTTTTTGTGATCGTTATATCGCGGTCCTGATTTCACCATCCGCACATTTTATGAACATTTTAACAGGTTACTGCATACACTTGAGAACACCGAAGGACCGAGTGGTCCTCGGGGTATTGATGCGGGAGGTCGAGATATGTCATATGAAATCGTAGAAGCCATGCTGGCCCGGCGCGGGGTACAGATTGATGCAATCGCCGCAATTGTATACCGTCTGCAAAAAGGGTACCACCCCGAACTGACCTTGGACGACTGTGTTACCAGCGTGAAATCCGTTCTGCAGAAACGAGAGGTGCAATATACACTTTATACAGGTATTGCTCTCGACGAACTTGCGGAGAAGCGACTCTTGCCCCAACCGTTACAAGCTATTATGGAAGCGGATGAATCCCTGTATGGAGTGGACGAGACTCTGGCCCTCGGCATTACTCATGTGTATGGTATGATTGGTTTAACCAGCTTTGGTTATCTGGATAAAGAAAAAATAGGTGTCATTCATGATTTGAATGAACATGCAACAGCCATTCATGTCTTTTTGGATGACCTGGTTGCAGGGGTGGCCGCTGCAGCTTCTGCCCGGATTGCACACAAAAATATTAAAGCCAAAAAATACCCCTCAGACCTTTAACCCCCTGTATTTCCATGCCTGCATGCCGTGATCAATCTTATGACTTATATGAAGGTCTCCAAGGGCGGCTGACGCTGCCCTGATACGTTTAGTGCTGCTTATGGAAGAAGTATCAATAAGAAGATTTCGTCAACCATATGAGTTATTTGTGGGGGACTAATGTCCCTCATGATCCCAAATTCTCCCCCAAGGTCCCGAACCCTTTCTTGCAGAAAAAAAGTGAGGTATGTTATCATTAGTCCAATATACGGGCTCTGAACATTAGCTTAGGGGGCGGACAAGGCATGTGGACGGTGATTTACATTGCGCCGACAGCAAAGGTTGCGGACAAGATTAAGACCAGGCTTTCGGAAGAAGGTTTTCTGGTACAGACCCGTCCCATCAGTTTATCCAAGCAGCAATTTGAGATTCGCGTCCCTTCTGGGGAATTGGAAGAGGTCCAGGAAGTGTTGAATTCCATTCTGCATTCCTGATTCGTTCGACATCGATGTGCCTTGGCAGAGGAAGAAGTACCATCGGTACATAAGGGACTAACCGCGTAAGCGGAGAGAGGAATCGACTTGCATGTATTGTATGCTGCTGTCCTTCCTTCTTTTTTTGTTAGGACTAGGACCGACCTGGTTGCTCCCGGAGACCCTACCTAGATAGATTCAAAACATCGGCGCAACAATCTTTCGGTTATTGCAGGTAATATCAATCGTGCTGACAGAAGCCGCTGATCCTTGCCCTGTACCGGCGGATTTTTTTGTTGTGAATGCTGGACAAGGCCCATGGCAGCGTGTGGGTCGTAAGCGGTTTACCGTAGCACGTGGATGAAGCTGTCACAAGCAGCGCACTGCAGGTTGCGGCCATCAAATCAACGGCTGGAGAGGTGTAGTTGTGTTCAAAGATATATTCCAGAAGAAACGGAAGTACGCTACCATACCTTCCGAGCGTGCACTTCCCGGCGAAGGCCAGGAAGTCCTAGAACGCCCAAAACGTGAAATACCTGAAGGGCTTATGAACAAGTGCAGCAAATGCGGCACCATTCAATATAGCAAGGAATTGGAGAAAAATCTGAAAGTATGTCCTGCCTGTGGTTACCATATGCGTCTTAACGCTATGGAGCGCATTGCTATGGTACTTGATGATCAAGGGTTTGTTGAGTTTGACGCTGATATGATATCAGTTGATCCGCTTGGCTTTCCTGGATATAGTAACAAATTGGAACAACAACGTCTGAAATCGGGCCTAAAGGAAGCGGTAATTACAGGGGAAGGTACCATTGAGGGCCTGCCTGTAGTTGTGGCTGTCATGAGCTTTGATTTCTTCACAGGCAGCATGGGTTCGGTTGTAGGGGAGAAAATTACCCGTGCCATTGAGCATGCAACAGAGAAGCGCTTGCCAATGATCATTTTCTCCACATCAGGTGGTGCCCGGATGCAGGAGAGTATTCTCAGCCTCATGCAAATGGCCAAAACAAGCGCAGCTTTATCCCGTTTGGATGAACAGGGTGGGCTGTACATTTCGGTCATCACGGACCCGACGACAGGTGGAGTCTCGGCAAGTTTTGCGAGTCTGGGCGATATTAATATTGCCGAACCTGGCGCTGTGTTTGGTTTTGCCGGCAGAATCGTTATTGAACAGACCATCCGTCAGAAGTTACCTGATGATTTCCAGACGGCTGAATTTAATATGCAGCACGGTCAGCTGGACATGGTTGTGCACCGGAAAGAACTTCGGGCCACTCTTGGCAAGCTTCTGGATATGCATAGTGAAAAAGGAGGGGTCTAAATGGCGGGTGAGTTGCCATATGAAGCGCCTCTGGTTGAGATGCGCAAAAAGATTGATGAACTCGTACAGTTTGGACAGGAAAAAGGGATCGACTTCACGGACGAGATTGCCCGCCTGGAAGAACGTTACCATAGACTTGAAGAAGAGATTTACACTGGCATAACGGCAGCACAGAAAATGCATCTGGCCCGGCACCAGCAACGCCCAACGGCGCTAGATCTGATTCAATTGATATTTACGGACTTCATTGAGCTGCACGGTGATCGCATGTTCGGAGACGATCTTGCGGTTGTTGGCGGGCTTGCCAAGTTGAATGGAAAGACAGTAACGGTAATCGGACAACAGCGGGGGAAAGATACGAAGGATAACATCGCCCGCTTTTTCGGCAGCGCTCATCCGGAAGGCTTCCGAAAAGGACTTCGTCTGATGAAACAAGCGAACAAATTTGGCCGTCCTATTATTACGTTTATTGATACTAAAGGGGCGTATCCGGGTAATACTGCAGAAGAGAGAGGTCAATCGGAAGCTATTGCTCGCAACCTGATGGAAATGGCGAAGCTTTCGGTTCCTGTTATAGTTGTGGTCATCGGCGAAGGTGGAAGCGGCGGTGCTCTCGCTATGGCTGTGGGTAATCGTGTGTTGATGCTGGAACATGCAATCTATTCTGCGATCTCTCCGAACGGGGCTGCTTCGATTCTCTGGAAGGATGCATCCAAGGCAGATCAAGCGGCTGAAGCGATGAAAATAACAGCCAAGGACCTTCTGGAGATGGAAGTTATTGAAGAGATCGTGCCTGAGCCACGCGGCGGTGCTCATCGGGATTATGAAGCGTCTGCTGCTTTCATCAGTGAAGCTTTGATCCGTCATCTCGACGAGATGAAGGGTTGGAGCGGGGATCAGCTGAAACAGGATCGGTATGAGAAATTCCGTAAAATTGGATCGGTCACGTTTGAACCTCAAGCATCCATTGAAGCTCCTCAAGAGCTTGTAGAAGTAGATGCTGCGAGTAATTTGTCGGGAAATGTTGAATAGTGTGACGAATTTCCTATACAAATGAGCAAAAGTATAGTAAATTTAATAGTTGGAAAAAGAAAAATAGATAAAGAGTAATACCTTTAAAATCGGAGGAAACCCAAAATGCGTAAAACGAAAATTGTATGTACCATTGGTCCATCCAGTGAATCTCTGGAGAACACCAAAAAATTGATTATGGCCGGTATGAATGTGGCCCGTCTGAACTTCTCCCACGGTGATTTCGATGAGCACGGCGGACGGATCATTGCGATTCGCCAAGCATGCGAAGAGTTGAACAAAACAGTAGCGATCCTGCTGGACACCAAAGGACCGGAAATTCGGACAGGTAAACTCGAAGTAGAACCGATCGAATTGGTTCAAGACGAGTACATCACTTTGACAACAGAAGAAATTCTTGGAACCAAAGAACGTCTTTCCATTACGTATACAGATCTTCCGAATGATGTTGAACCGGGATCTACAATTCTGATCGACGACGGTCTGATCGGACTGACTGTGGTGGAAGTGCAAGGCACCGAGATCAAATGCCGTATCGTTAACGGCGGATCGATCAAAAGCAAAAAAGGTGTTAACGTTCCGGGCGTTGCCATTTCTCTGCCGGGTATCACCGAAAAAGACGCTAACGATATCGTATTTGGTATTGAGCAAGGTGTTGATTTTATCGCGGCTTCTTTTGTACGTAAAGCGAGTGACGTACTTGAGATTCGTGAATTGCTTGAAAAACACAATGCTGGACATATCCAAATCATCTCCAAAATTGAAAACCAACAAGGTGTCGATAACCTCGATGAGATCCTTGAAGTATCTGACGGCCTGATGGTTGCTCGTGGAGACCTGGGTGTTGAGATTCCTGCGGAAGAAGTACCATTGGTACAAAAACGCATGATCGAAAAATGTAATGTTGCAGGTAAACCGGTAATCACAGCTACACAAATGTTGGATTCCATGCAGCGTAACCCACGTCCAACACGTGCTGAAGCGAGTGACGTAGCGAATGCGATCTTCGATGGCACGGACGCAATCATGTTGTCCGGTGAGACAGCTGCGGGTAAATACCCGGTTGAATCCGTTCTGACCATGTCCCGTATTGCTGAAAAAGCAGAATCTGCTCTGCCTTACCAAGAGCTGTATCTGAAGCAACGTGTTGCTCAACAAACAACTGTTACGGAAGCAATCAGCCAATCAGTTGCCCTTTCAGCTCAAGATTTGAACGCAAAAGCGATCATCACTTCAACTGAATCAGGACACACTGCACGCATGATTTCCAAGTATCGTCCAGAATCTCCAATCATCGCTGTAACTACGGAAGACAGAACTTCCCGTCGTTTGGCTCTGGCTTGGGGTGTAACTCCTGTCAAAGGAAGACTGGTTGATTCCACGGATGCTTTGTTCGAAAACGCAATTGAAGGCGGCGTAAAATCCGGACTGGTTAAAGAAGGAGACCTGGTTGTGATTACAGCAGGTGTACCTTTGGGTCGTTCCGGTTCTACCAACCTGATTAAAGTAAGCCAAATTCCAAACAACGCTTAATAGCGTATTGGATGGAGAAGCAACAGGAAAGAAGCAATGGGGCGTTATTGTCCCGTTGCTTTTTTTCCATCTTATTGACACTTTGCAGCGAGGTAACACGTATGAATGTTAGAACGAAGGAGGCCGATCACATGCGAGAACAGATCAATGGTAGCTGGTATGCGGCACGTCTTCGTGTACGCTATCAAGAAAGTGACCAGATGGGCGTGGTCTACCACGCGAACTATTTAAATTGGTTTGAAATCGGTCGAACTGAGATGATTCGCCAAATGGGGTATACATATCGTAAAATGGAGGAACAGGGGTTACTGCTTCCCGTAACCGGACTGGATGTGAAGTATCACAAGCCTGCCCGATATGATGATGAGATTATCATTTTCACCCGTATTGCTGCATTTAGTGGTTTGCGACTGAACTATGAGTACGACATAAGACGCATGTCTGAAGAACCTGATGAGCATATGGCGATTGGAGAACGGGTATGGTCAGCTGATGAATCGCTCCCCGGAGAACGGCTGGTTACAGGTTCTACCCAGCATGTGTGGGTAAATGGAGACTGGAAGCCAGTTCGGTTGGATAAGGCAGCCTCTGAGCTATACAGCGCGCTTGAAAAGGTGTGGCTTTCGGGAAAGGGGTAATACGTCAATGCGAAAATGGATGTGGGCTTTACTCTTAATCATTCCGGTGATTGAATTATTTGGTTTTATTCTGATGAGTGACTGGATCGGAGCCGGAAAGACATTGCTTCTCATGATTCTCACGTCCTTGATTGGTATAGCAATGTTGCAGTTTGAAGGGCGAAAGGTACTTGTGGACGCCAGATCCGAGATGGAGCGTGGCAAGGTACCTGGAAGAAAAATGGTCGATGGTCTTTTTATTTTTGTCGGTGGTTTCTTGCTCTTGATTCCAGGTTTTGTAACGGATTTGATCGGGTTTACACTGATATTTCCATTAACACGTCCGGTTTATCGTCTGTTCTTCCTGGGATGGCTGGAGAAAAAAATGAAAAGTGGCAAAATTACGTTTTATCGTCGTCCAAAATGAAACACCAGTTGTTTTGCATAATGGAAAAGGCTCCGCTCAGCAGATGAATTCTGTTGAACGAAGCCTTTTTCTGTTTTTCCTGCGTGCTTATAAGATGATGCTTCATCGGACACGTCCGTTGATGATATACGTTCGGAGGTCGCGTAATACGTTAGCCCGATTGAACGCATCGAGAATCACGAGACTGACAGGGCCAATAATTAAGCCCAGAACACCGAACAGTTTCAAACCCACGAACATGCCAACCAGCGTGGCGAGTGGGTCGAGCCCTACACTACTTGCAAGTACCTTCGGTTCAATAATCTGACGGGCGATTAGTAAGATCAGATAGATAACACTAATACCTATGCCCAGATACAGATCCCCGTTCATAAACAGGTATGCTGCCCAAGGTACCATGACCAGACCCACACCCAAGTAAGGTAGCAGATCCACCAGACCAATAAAGAGAGCGATAGTGAAGGCTGACTTTACTTGCAATATAAGCAGTCCAATCATGACGAATAGTGCTGTAATCGAGATCATGATCAATTGTGCTCTCACGTACCCAAACAAGGCCTTTTTCAGGTCAGTCCATATGTCTGATATGGGCTTGCGAATGGAAGAGGGCACCCAGCCCGATACGGTGATGCTATGCCGGGTCCAACTTTTGCTGATGAAGAATGTAGACAGCAGAACAACAATTAACACCGCGCCCATGTTGGGCAGGGAAGTCAGGAGACTCAGAACCATATTGAAAAATCCGGTGACCAGATCCGTCACGGCTGTACCTACCGTTTCGGTCGTTTTGCTGATATTGCTGTTGATGGTTTCCTGGTAGTTGGGATTCTCTTTGTAAAATTCATTGATCTGCCCAATCAAACTCTGAATGGTGTCATTCTGGGTCCAGCGCACAAATGTGTCCTTGATTTCATCCACATGAAGATCAAAGCTTGTCGTAAGTGAAATGACTTCTTTTACCATGCGGGTAATCGCCGCTGATAGCACCACCGCAATGGCACCAAAATAAACGATCAATGAAAGAGTCACAGCCAGCCAGCGGGGGAACCGTGCTCGATGCTGAAGCAGTTTCACTAATGGATTCATGGCATAAGCGATGATCCAGGCAATCGCAAAAGGATACAGAAGCGGGAACAGCAAGTATATGGCAACAGCGATCAGAATGGTCGCAATGATAACCCATAAGCCGCGGAGCAGACGTTTCAGTATAATTTTATCCAAGCATCAACTCTCCTTATTTCAATTAAGCCGACCTATGTATGATCTATAAAACAGTATTAAGAATAGATGGCTATCTTAATTAATATAGAGCATTTACCACGTTTTGAAACGCCGGAAGGTTACCAGAGCTTGTTCAAGAGCTAACATTTTGAGCAAGCTCCACCGGGATTCTTTCTTTTGCCTAGAGTATGCCTTAGTATTACAGAATATAGCAATATAAAGTTCTTCATACGACAGAATTGTTTAAAAAACATTAAATGTCAACCTTGTTTTTGTAAAGGCTTTCAAAAATGCTTTATCGGTCCGATAAAGAAGTTTGATGTGCGAATGAACTCTCATCATGTTCACATAAACGACAAAATCCAGTATGATGTTATAAGTAAATACCGATTGACAGATAGGAAAACCGCATTTTGAAATATTTGTTAATTTTAAAATGAAAATGTTTACAAAAAGAGGATAGGTGCACTTTGGCACTTATATGCACTCTGGAATGGTTCCTGATTTCGCTTATTAAAGGAGAGATGTAATATGACAGCTACCAAAGGTCTGGAAGGCATCGTTGCAACAACCTCTTCGATCAGTTCTATTGTAGACGGTGTGCTCACATACCGTGGTTACGATATCGACGATTTGGCTGAACATGCCAGCTTTGAAGAAGTTGCCTATTTGTTGTGGTTTGGTAAATTGCCAACAACGGATGAACTGAAATCCCTTCGTAAAAGCCTGAGCGATTACGCGCCGATTCCGAGCGAGTTGATTGCACAAATCCAATTGTATCCGAAAAACGTCAGTACCATGGCAGCACTTCGTTCCGCTGTCTCTGCACTTGCACTGTACGACGAGCAAGCTGATGAGATGACAACAGAAGCGAATGAGAACAAAGCGGTTAAGTTGCAAGCACAGTTGCCAACGATTGTGGCAGCCATCGCCCGTATCCGTCAGGGAAAAGAACCTGTGGCTCCAAAAGAAGGCGCTTCCATCGCAGAGAACTTTTTATATATGATGACTGGTGAAGAACCATCCGAGACCGCAGTGAAAGCATTGGACCAAGCCCTTGTCCTGCATGCGGATCACGAGTTGAATGCTTCGACATTTGCAGCTCGTGTAACGGTTGCTACGCTGTCGGATATCTATTCAGGTGTAACTTCCGCCATTGGCGCACTGAAGGGACCACTGCATGGTGGTGCTAACGAAGCCGTTATGAAAATGTTGAATGAGATCGGTACGCCTGATCGTCTTGAAGCGGCAATTCAGGAAAAATTGAATAATCGTGAAAAGATCATGGGCTTTGGACATCGGGTGTACAAAAACGGTGATCCACGTGCCAAGCATCTACAGAAGATGTCCAGAGAACTTGGCGAGATGAACAATGATACGCGCCTTTATGATATGTCAGTGAAGATCGAGGAACTGGTTACAGGACAAAAAGGACTGAAGCCTAACGTAGACTTCTATTCTGCTTCTGTATATACCCAACTAGAGATCGAACAGGAATTGTTCACTCCGATCTTTGCCATCAGCCGGGTGTCTGGATGGACTGCGCATATTTTGGAACAGCTTGCGGACAATCGCATCATTCGTCCACGTGCGGAGTACACTGGCCCTACAGAACAGAAATACGTTTCTATTGAACTTCGCTAATAGCCACAAAAACAGTATAATAATATGGACGAGGTGAAGGGTTGGAAAGTAGAGGCGTTACTAGCTTAAGCTCTCAGGACCCTTCTCTCCACAAGACTAGTGGTATGATGAATACTGCATATATGAAACCTAGGAGGAATTTTAACTATGAAATTAGAAAAATTTGCTCACCCAACTGAAGGCGAAAAAATTCAAATTGATAACGGTACACTTCAAGTACCTAGCAACCCAATCATTCCATTTATCGAAGGTGACGGTACAGGCCGTGATATCTGGAAAGCTTCCAAACGTGTATTGGATGCAGCTGTTGAAAAAGCCTATGATGGCAACAAAAAAATCGCATGGTATGAAGTGTTTGCTGGACAAAAAGCATTCGATACATACGGTGAGTGGTTGCCGAATGATACATTGGAAGCCATTCGTGAGTATATCGTAGCGATCAAAGGACCATTGACTACACCAATCGGTGGCGGTATCCGTTCCCTGAACGTAGCCCTGCGTCAAGAGCTTGACCTCTACACTTGCTTGCGTCCTGTTCGTTATTTCGACGGTGTACCTTCTCCGGTTAAACGTCCTGAGCTGGTAGACATGGTTATTTTCCGTGAGAATACGGAAGATATCTATGCAGGAATCGAGTATGCTGAAGGTTCTGAAGAAGTGAAAAAAGTGATCCAGTTCCTGCAACAAGAGATGGGTGCTAACAAAATTCGTTTCCCTGAAACTTCCGGTATTGGTATCAAGCCAGTTTCTTCCGAAGGTTCAAAACGTTTGGTGCGTGCAGCAATTCAATACGCAATTGATCATAACCGTAAGAGTGTTACCTTGGTACACAAAGGTAATATCATGAAATTTACCGAAGGTGCCTTCAAAAACTGGGGATACGAAGTGGCTGAAGAAGAGTTCGCTGACAAAGTATTCACTTGGGCACAATATGACATCATCAAAGATAACGAAGGTACAGATGCAGCGAATGCAGCACAAAAAGCCGCTGAAGATGCTGGTAAAATCATCGTAAAAGATGCGATTGCCGATATCGCTCTGCAACAAGTATTGACTCGTCCAGGCGAATTTGATGTTATCGCAACCTTGAACCTGAACGGTGACTATCTGTCCGATGCACTTGCAGCGCAAGTTGGCGGAATTGGTATCGCTCCTGGAGCGAACATCAACTACGTGACAGGACATGCTATCTTCGAAGCAACTCACGGTACTGCACCTAAATACGCGGACAAAGATGTCGTGAACCCTGGTTCCGTTATTCTGTCCGGAGTAATGTTGCTTGAGCACTTGGGATGGCAAGAAGCAGCTAACCTGATCTACAAAGGTATGGAAACATCCATTAACAATAAAACAGTAACGTATGACTTTGCACGTCTGATGGATGGCGCTACTGAAGTGAAATGTTCTGAATTCGCGGATCAAATCATTAAAAACCTGTAAGGGGAGATGTGAATCTTGACTATTCAGCGCAAAAAAATCACAGTAGTCGGCGCCGGTTTTACCGGTGCCACGACCGCATTAATGCTTGCCCAAAAAGAACTCGGGGATGTTGTGCTGGTTGATATTCCTCAGCTGGAGAACCCGACGAAGGGGAAAGCACTCGATATGATGGAGGCAAGTCCTGTTCAAGGATTTGACAGTCATATCGTCGGTACTTCCAACTACGAAGATACTGCAGGTTCTGAGATTGTAATCATCACCGCTGGTATCGCCCGTAAACCGGGTATGAGCCGTGACGATCTGGTCAATACGAATGCGGGTATCGTGAAGTCCGTTTGTGAAAATGTGAAAAAATATTGCCCTGATTCCATCGTCATTATTCTAAGCAACCCGGTAGATGCGATGACTTATGCAGCTTATCAGACCCTTGGTTTTCCTAAAAACCGTGTTATTGGTCAATCAGGTGTTCTGGATACAGCACGTTATTGTACCTTCATTGCGCAAGAGCTGAACGTATCTGTTGAAGATGTTCGTGGATTCGTTCTTGGTGGTCACGGAGACGATATGGTGCCTCTCGTTCGTTATTCGAGCGTGGGAGGCATTCCAATCGATACCCTGATTCCGGCTGACCGGATCGAATCCATCGTGCAGCGCACCCGTGTTGGCGGTGGTGAGATTGTGAATCTGCTTGGTAACGGCAGTGCGTATTACGCACCGGCGGCTTCACTTGTTCAGATGACCGAAGCGATTTTGAAGGACAAGAAACGTATCATTCCAGTCATCGCTTATCTTGAAGGTGAATATGGCTATCATGATCTGTTCCTCGGTGTACCAACCATTCTGGGTGGTAACGGCATTGAGAAAATATTCGAGCTTGACCTGACAACGGAAGAAAAAGCAGGCTTGGATAAATCTGCTGATTCGGTTCGTAACGTCATTTCAGTAGTAAACCTGTAAGTTTGAGAACTTTTTGAACAGAAGCTAAAAGAAAACCTCCGGTAACCCGGAGGTTTTCTTTTCTTTGGATAAGATCCCCAGTATAATGGGATGTGATGTATAGCACACCGAAAATGTTGAGGAGGATGAAAATTTTGACAATGATTATGTATCTGCTCCATATTATTGGAGCACTGGCGATGGGATTTTATTTGATTCTGCCATTTGTGGTCGGTAAAATTCGTACTTTGAATGCTGCAGCACAAGAGGGAGCATTTGCATCGCTACGTTCTTTGAACAAAGTCGCGCAGTATGGACTTGTAATCCAACTACTAACAGGCGGTTACCTGATGACAAAAGGTGAGTATTCTCATGTCTGGATGGCTGTTGTTGTTGTCCTTCTCTTGGCCATTGCCGCTATTGGAGGAATTATGGGCAAACCGCTACGACTCGCTGCAGAAGGTGTGAAAAACAAGCGTGATGTAGGTCCTGAGCAAAGCAAGATCCGTATGTTCAGTACACTTCTGGCTGTATTCTTGCTTATCATGGTGTATCTGATGGTGAATAATCAGGTCATCTAAGTGCGTAGCGGACGGTTAATCCATCCTACAACGATGTATTAGTCTCCATTGCTTAAGCGTTTGCAAACGTAATTAGGACAAGCTGAATGGGATGTAAGATAGCGTTACGGGAAACAAATGAAAAATAGACAGCCACATCGGCTGTCTATTTTTGTTATTACCAAGTTGAATCAGCATTCCTTGTTTTATTTGAGTTGGTACTACAGCAGTCTTTACCATACATATCATCGTCCATGCTCCATCAGACACGGTCTACATGGGTTAGGTTGCACTCATAGCATATGCACACACAGCATTTCGACCAATCCGCTTGGACTCATACAGCGCAGTATCAGCATCACGTAACAAGGATTCCAACGAATCAATGCCTCCATTGTATTGGGAGATACCAAAGCTTGAGGTCAGCGTAATAGGATTTCCCTTAACATCTAGGGGGGAATTCAACAAGGCAACTCTCAGTTGCTCTGCAAGTTCTTTGGCTTCTTGAAGAGAGGTATCCGGAAGGGCGATAACGAATTCTTCTCCTCCATAACGGGCGAACAACATCTCAGGGCTCAAATATCGATTACATACAGAGACTACATGGATAATGGCCTGATCACCTACATCATGTCCATAGGTATCATTGATGCGTTTAAAATAATCGATATCAAATAATATAAATGAAACAGGCTGCTGATTAAGACGAGCCTCGCTTAACATCTCCCGTCCTTTATGCAAAAAATGAGTGCGATTATAGATTTTGGTCAGACCATCGAAATAAGCCAGTTGTTTTAGCTGTTCTTGCAAGAAACGTTGTTCTGTTATATCAATGAGCATAATGAGGCTACCCACGATCTGTGCATCCTTGTTATACACATAAGATGTTCTGACCTGATAACAGACGGTTTCACCTGCTAACTGCCAGTACAGATCCGTTTGCAATCCTTCCTTCTCGTATTGAACGGGAAAAGTCTCACCGGCAAGAGTAAGCCATATCTCATCCAAGGGTTGTCCAATCATGGTGAGGTTAAGCTCTGGCAACATGTCACGAAGTGATCGATTATAATCTACCAGACGATTGGAACTATCCAGTACAATAACTCCTTCGCGCATGCTCTCGAAAATACTGTCTTTAGCAATCGGCACGATGGTCAGGAGACGAGAGGATAGAATGGCCCAGATATACATCGCAGATGTAATACACATGAGAACCGGCACGGGGTCCATCCCACCAGGTGTCAAGCCAAGCAAATACAGAAAAGCTGCGACCATAGGAATAATCTGTGAAGTAATCAGTGTAAGTAATTGTCGACGGTACATCTTCTTGGTGTGTTTCCATTGACCGATCAGAATGAGGCAGGCACACAACAGACATGAGAACGTGAATGCGCCGTGTACAACATACCATTGACCTACTGCGATATCCATCAGAGGTACGGGACTATCTTCTCTCAGCCATACTTTCTTATAAAAAAGATGATGAAAATCATTGGTTGCTACCATACATAGTGTAATGGAAGGGATTACAAACAATGCGGCAGTGGCCTTTTTGGATAACGTTTTTCCTGTATATTTTATCATCAACATGAGGCCAAGAGATGCGGAGAAGGGCATGCCTATATACTCCACGGTGGTCCAAAACTTCATCTGCTCGAGCGTGTTGCTGGCCAGCTCAATTGCATATCCAAACGTGTATATGGAGAGTGCTGCTGTGTAGAGGATGAATATTTTGGAGCTGGGGATCTCGGATCTTCTGAAATAGGTATATAAACACAAAAAGACATTCAGCACGGCTGAAGTGGCTACGAGTGTTATATATGAATTAATATGCGATTCCATTGTCAGGTCTCCATGTTAGATTAGGATGATTAAACCAGTAAAAATGATAGCTAAAGCATATCTGTATACTGTACATTGTACCTCAGCCCAAGGAGCATAGGAATACACTTTGTATCATGAAACAGTCTAATTTCGAATAAATTTCGAATTCTGGCAATACAGGCTTTGAAGCAAATCGATTGTTTGATATCCAAAGAGCGTGGTAAATAACGAATAGAAGGTAGGACGCTGATAGAGACAGCACGCCGAGCCTTGAGTTGCTTTTCATCACAGAAGAATAATCTGGACTGTTCATGCCATCCTACAGAATGAGACTTTTTCAGAGAACGAAAGACAAGGAAGGTTACAGCTAAGTCCGTGTCTTCTGTAATCCAAACATGTTCACATTTTGAGAGGAGAATGTTAGATGTCAACCACACCACAAAACGAAAAAACAATGCCAGCACAGCATCAGGATCAACGACCTGGAATCGAGTCGGAGATGCATCCTAGACCCGAATTTGAAAAGCCTGAATACAAGGCAGCAGGTAAACTGACGGGAAAGGTAGCGCTCATTACAGGGGGTGACAGTGGGATCGGACGGGCTGTAGCTGTTACATACGCCAAGGAAGGCGCAGATGTCGCCATTGTATATCTGAGCGAGCACGAAGATGCCAAGGAAACGAAGCGCCAAGTGGAACAAGAAGGACGGAAGTGTATCTTGATAGCTGGAGATATTGGTGATGATGCCTTTGCGAAGAAGTCGGTTCAGCAGACGGTGGATGAATTGGGCAAACTGGACATTGTCGTGAATAACGCTGCGGAACAGCACCCACAGCAGAATCTGGAGGATATTACACCAGAGCAACTGGAGCGAACATTCCGTACCAATATCTTCGGCATGTTCTATGTGACGCAGGCAGCTCTGCCACATCTGAAGAAAGGCAGTACGATTATTAACACCACATCCATAACAGCTTATCGCGGTAGCCCGACCTTGCTTGATTATTCATCTACCAAAGGTGCCATCACTTCGTTCACTCGTTCTCTGTCGATGAATGTGATTGAGAAGGGAATTCGTGTCAATGCCGTTGCACCAGGGCCGATCTGGACACCGCTCATTCCATCCACCTTTGACGAGAAAAAAGTAAGTGAGTTTGGCGCAACCCAGCCGATGAAACGTCCAGGGCAACCGGATGAACTGGCTCCCGCATATGTGTATCTGGCTTCGGATGATTCATCGTATGTGAGTGGACAGGTAATGCATGTAAATGGCGGTGAAGTGGTAAACGGGTAATGCTTTTAAGATGATTCGGAATCCGTATAGGATTGATTATATAGAGAGACGTATCGCATTCAGCATGGCTGAGCGGTGCGTCTTTTTTATATCAGGGAATTGTGCAAGTCTAAGATGCGGTTTAGCAGCTGTTTACAAAAGTCTGCATCTGCGTTGATACATATATGATATGGTACGAATAGCTTGGCTGATTGGAAGTTCCCTAATCTGTGATATGATAGATCGAGCAAATTATACGCGGAGGGACAAGTCATATGAAAATGAGCAAACAGAATGCAGCGCATTATATATGGGGTGCACAGTGCGATGGCTGGCACCTTGTTCAAAACGATAAATTGAGCATCATTCATGAGCGAATGCCTGCAGGAACGACTGAAACACGACATGTTCATTCGGTAAGCCGTCAGTTTTTTTTCATCCTTAGTGGTGAAGCATATATGGAACTAAACGGAGAAATGTTCGTGCTGGAAACCCATGAAGGAATAGAGATTGCACCCGGAATGCCGCATCAGATGATGAATCGCAGCAACGAAGAAGTGGAGTTTCTCGTTATTTCCAATCCCGGCACCCGTGGTGACCGAATTGAACTGGATTCAATATAGAGCCAATTATTAGATGTTAATCTGATCATAAAGGAAGAGATAGATGAGACCGTTCCGAATTCGCCTTGCCATCATTATGATGGTGCTGATCGGTGTATCCGTCATTGTAGCTGGATATACAATGGGCAGAGTGTTTAAAACTACGCACATAACCGCATTGGAGCAAACCATGGTGCGGGAGATTAATTTGCTCAAAGCCACGTTTCCCTTCCATGATGCAAGTGATCCAACCTCGGAAGCCACACGAAAGTACTATTCAGATCGGGCGCTGGAACTGGATCGCCTCACGGATTCCCGGGTGACCTTCATCAATAAAGACGGCACCGTCATTGGAGATTCCGAGAGTAATCCGGCAGCGATGGATAATCACTTGAACCGGGAAGAAATTCTGGGTGCGGTTGGGGATGGATACGGGCAGTCTATACGGTACAGTGAAACACTGGGACAGGACATGCTGTATGTAGCACTACCTGTCAATTCGGATCAAAGTGACATGATTGAAATGCCCAGCGGCAAATTTGATGGCTACATCCGCCTTTCAATGAGTCTGCATGCGGTTGATCAGGGTCTTCAGCGTGGTTGGATGATTATGTTTGCTGCACTTGGACTGCTGTTCTTAATTGTCGCATTTGTCAGTTATCGGGTTGCACGCGGACTAACCTCCCCGATTGAGCATATTACAAAAGTGGCTCATCGAATCACCAAGCTGGAATACGATGCGAGAGTTGATGTAACGCGTAGAGATGAGATCGGACAGTTGGGGCTTGCGATCAACGGAATGGCAGACAGCTTGCAGTCCCAGCTGAAGACGATTCGTGACAATGAAGCCTTGCTACAGAGCGTCCTCGCGAACATGACCGGAGGCATTGTCATGATCGATGCAGGGCAATCCATTGCATTGGTTAATCGGGAAGCAGAGCGTATGCTCGGTATTCAGGCAGGAAAAGTTACGGGTAAGCCTTATACTGAATTGAAAAGACACTACGAATTAACACGTACCATTGAAGAGAGTGTTGCACTGAAAGATCGGATGCACGAAGAAGTGAGTGTGTTCAACCCGGAGGAAAAACTGATCCGTATTGATGGCGTACCCATGTCGGAAGATGATGGCGGGTATCGAGGCATGTTGTTCCTGTTGCAGGACGTGACGGCGATTCGCCGCTTGGAGTCAATGCGCAGTGAGTTTGTTGCGAATGTCTCACATGAGCTTAAGACACCTGTTGCTGCGGTCAAGGGCTTTGCCGAAACGTTGCTCAGTGGCGGGGTACAGGATAAGGAGACGGAGCGTTCATTCCTGAAAATCATCTATGATGAAGGAGATCGACTTAACCGATTGATTGGGGATATTCTGGAGTTATCCAAAATTGAATCCAAACGCGCGCCTTTGCAATGTTCACCTGTTCATGTACACTCTTTCTTCGAAATGGTGCTGGGCACCCTGTCCAAGGTGGCGGAGAAAAAGCAGATTCGTCTGGAAATGCATGTTCCGGAGGAACTGTACATTGAAGCGGATGAGGACAAGATGAAGCAGATCTTCATCAATCTGTTATCCAACGGAATCAACTATACCCCGGATGGCGGACGAGTGAAGTTACAGGTGACAATGGATAACGACGATGAAGTGGTCTTTGCGGTGTCGGATACAGGAATTGGCATACCGAAAAAAGATCTGCCGCGGATCTTCGAACGGTTCTATCGCGTTGATAAAGGCAGATCCCGTAATTCAGGGGGCACGGGCCTTGGACTTTCCATAGTGAAACATCTGGTGGAATTGCATCATGGCAAATTGTCTGTTGAGAGTGAGCTGGGCATGGGGACAACGTTCCGTGTGATCCTTCCATTCATTCAGGATGAAGAGATCTAGACATGAAGTAGGAAAATGTAAAAAGGTTGTTTTGTTTTACACCGCGTTAACAATTTAGTGCTATGATAGAAAAAGTGTTGTGGCAACAGACAACCTATGAAGAGAGAAGGGGTATCATGGCACAGCGTTTGCTAGTTATTGAGGATGAACCTACATTATCGAGATTACTCACGTATAACCTGACACAGGAAGGTTATGACGTTACGGCAGAGGATCACGGATCTGCAGGATATGATCGGGCCTTGTCTCAGGAATTTGATCTCATTTTGCTTGATCTGATGCTTCCGGGCATGAATGGTCTGGACATTCTGAATAAGTTAAGAATACAGGGTGTCAGTACACCTGTTATCATTCTGACCGCCAAGAACGGTGAAGCCGAGGTAGTACAGGGACTGAAATCGGGTGCCGATGATTATATTACCAAACCATTTGGTGTATCTGAGTTATTAGCCCGAGTGGATGCCGTATTAAGACGTTATTCCAATGGTGAAGACTTACCACAGCCTGATGACAAGGATGGTTCACGAATTATTCTGGGAGAGCTTGAGATTTATCCTCTGAAATATGAAGTGACACTGGGTGGACAATCCATCAGTCTGCGTCCGAAAGAATTCGAAGTTCTCTTATATTTGGCCAAAAAGCCGGGTGTGGTACTGACAAGGGATGATCTGATGAACGCGGTGTGGGGCTTCGATTATATCGGAGGTCAACGAACAGTGGACGTACACGTCAGCTCATTACGCAAAAAGCTGGAGCTGGACCCAGAATCGGTTCACATTGATTCCATTCGTGGTGTAGGTTATAAATTGGTTGTGAAAAGAAAAACTCCCCATCATTCAAGTTAGCAATGATCGGGGAGTTTTATTTTACATTCGTTTAACATAAAGGAGGATGTTCCTTTACGTAGAGGGAGTAGCATGGACTTATCTGGGTGATACTTTATACCTACATAATCTATCTCAAGACGGAGCTAATACGTAAAGGAGATTGCGCATTTATGCCCATGTTGCTCGAAGTGAAACCTGACCAGCCTCATGTTGTTTTACATAACGAAGAATTAACGACACCCGAACAACAGCATCATGAAGTAACGGTGGTTGCTGAAGAACCTGTAATCCATCTGCAAGACTATTACCGCCAGGTTCCTGTCGCAGGAGTCCACACGACCTGTGGAGAAGCAGCGACGATGATGAATCAGGGTCAGGAGCACCCTTGCATTGTATTATGTGATGAGCAGATGAAACCTACTGGATTGTTAATGCGAGAGACGTTATATCGGATGTTAAACGGCCGTTTTGCCGCAGATCTATTCTACCGTAAGCCGGTCATACAAGTCGTGAACACATCGCCGGTTATTGCAGATATTCATATGGAAGCGACCACAATTATCGATATCGCACTTGGACGGAATGAACAACATTTCTACGATTGTCTACTCGTTACGGATCAGGATCGACTGCTCGGTGTGCTGACGATGCGTGATGTGATGTCGCTTTCCCGCAGATTGCAACAAGCGTCTTCGGAAGAACGTGTTCGTACGGTATCGGAGAGCAGGCAGGAGATAACGAGAATTAATGAAGCAGTTACCAAGCTGGTGCATGCAGCGAATCAGACCGTTCATGAGGCCCGGGAGATCATGGCATTGTCCAAGCGGGGCGAAGAGAGTTTGAAGCATGTCGATGCTTCCTATAACCGGGTACATCAGCATATGGAGAGTCAAGGACAACATGCGGATCACATGTTGAATTCGATCAAAACAGGCTCAGGCATGGCACATTCGATCCGATCTCTGGCAGATCAGAGTGGGCTCCTTGCCCTGAATGCTTCCATCGAAGCAGCACATGCCGGTGAATATGGACGAGGTTTTCAGATTGTTGCAGGCGAGATTCGAGCGTTGGCGAAACAGACCCGTGAAGTTGCAGGCAGGATGTCTTCATTGCTGGAGAATATTGGTGGACTGACCCTTCAGACCGTAGAACTGGTTAAGGCAAGCGGAGCGGAGATTGATGACAGTTCGGTACATGTCACTGCAGGGGGAGCCACGTTCCGGCAACTGAACAGTGCGGTGAGAGATCTGTCCCGTATAGCAGAGGAAATTGCCATGGAAGGCGGAAAAGCTGGAGAAGTCGCAGAGCATATTCGTACAAAGCTGGATGAGATGGTTTTGAATAGTGAGTAAAATATAAGGCAATCCATAAGGCTAAGGTAGACATCAGGAATCAGATTGATCCATTACGCAGATCATGAAGGTTAAGGATGTCTTTTTACATTCCGTTAACATGAAAGTGATACGGTTTTTACAATGAGAGGGTAGGATATTAAAGATGGCCGAGCAGCGATGAACGATTACCAGCATCGGTCTCAACGTAAAGGGAGTTTTCGTGTCCCTGCAGCGAAGGAGAAGTGAACATCCATGAAGGACCTCATTCACATTGATAAACTTAATTTATACTATGATACGCATCACGCGCTTAAAAATATATCGATGGATCTGCCGGAAAAAACGGTTACTGCGTTCATCGGGCCGTCAGGTTGTGGTAAATCGACATTGCTTCGCACATTGAACCGGATGAATGACATGATTCCGGGTGTTCGTGTGGAAGGACAGGTTATGTTGAATGGCTCCGATATCTACAGTAATGAGATTGAAGTGGAGACACTGCGCAAACGGGTCGGCATGGTGTTTCAACAACCGAATCCGTTCCCCAAATCCATTTATGATAACGTCGCTTATGGACCACGCTTGCATGGGGTAACCCAGAAGGCTGAACTGGATCGGTTGGTGGAACAGAGTCTTGTCCATGCGGCACTGTGGGATGAAGTGAAGGATGTATTGAAAAAGTCGGCACTGAGTCTGTCTGGCGGACAACAGCAGCGTCTCTGTATTGCACGGGCGCTGGCTGTACAGCCTGACGTTCTGCTGATGGATGAAGCAACGTCGGCACTCGACCCGATCTCCACGTTGAAAATTGAGGAGCTGGTGAAGGAATTGCATCACAAGTACACCATCGTTATGGTTACCCACAATATGCACCAGGCGGCACGGGTATCTGGACGCACGGTATTTTTCCTGAATGGTGAAGTGGTGGAGGCAGCTGATACGGAGACGTTATTCTCCACACCGCAAGATTCCCGAACCGAGGATTATATCTCTGGAAGGTTCGGTTAAGCGAGCTGAGTTGGAATGATCCCGGCATAACCGGAGACGATGGATAAGGAGGACATGAAATCTATGATTCGCAGAAAAGAATTTGATCAGGAGCTTGAAGAGCTGCGTACCTTGCTCAAGCAAATGGGTGAACATGTAGGAGCAGCACTGGATGGGGCTATTGAGAGTTTACAAACGATGAACGCGGAGAAAGCTCAGGTCATCATCAAGAATGATGCGAATCTGAATGCCCTTGAAGACAAAATTATGGAGCTTGGCTCCAAACTGATCATTACACAACAGCCGGTGGCGAAGGACCTCAGACGTATTATCGTGGCTTTCAAAATCTCCAGTGATCTGGAGCGTATGGGAGATCTTGCTCTCGACGTGGCGAAGGTGACACTCCGGATGGATGGACAGAAGCTGATTAAACCTCTGGTGGATATCCCGCAGATGGCAGAAATCGTGAAATCCATGATTGATGAATCCATCGAATCTTTCCTGAAAGAAAACACAGATCTGGCCTACAAAATGGCTCAGACGGATGATCAGGTCGATCAACTGTACAGCCACATGATCAGTGATCTCTACACGTTAATGACAGAGCATCCGAATCAGGCTTCTCAGGCTATGCTGTTAATGATGGTTGGACGTTACATTGAACGTATTGGCGACCATGCAACCAACATTGGTGAGAGCACGGTATACCTGGTCACAGGTAAACGTCCGGATCTGAATCAATAGGAAGAGTATGGGTTAGGAAGACCATGATTATGGGATTGGGGAATCAGTGTTTGCAACGATAGCAATAATAACGATATAAGGAACTTTCTCTCGAGTAGCCTGTGTACAGGCTGCCTGCGGAGGAGGTTCTTTTTTTACGGATTAAACTAGAGTGAGAAGATGGCTATTTTTTTTGATGTAACAGATGGGTATGGTATCATGAGAGTAGATGCAATTTGAAGAGGTTGACCATATAATACGTGAGGTGCTGGAATGGACAAGTTTATTCTTATAGATGGAAATAGCATTATTTACAGGGCGTTTTTTGCAATGCCGCCCCTGACCAACTCGAAAGGTCTGCATACCAATGCGGTATATGGCTTCACCACTATGCTGCTGAGACTGCTTGAAGAGCATAAGCCTACACATGTGATGGTCGCATTTGATGCTGGCAAAGTCACGTTCCGCCACGAAGGGTACCAGGAATACAAGGGTGGTCGGGAGAAAACACCCCCAGAGTTGTCAGAGCAATTCCCATTGCTCAAAGAACTGCTGAAAGGACTTGGTATTGCCCAGTTTGAGCTGGCAGGATTTGAAGCGGATGACATTATCGGGACGTTAACCAAACGCGCAGATGAAGCGGGCAGACAGGTGCTCGTTGTATCGGGTGACAAAGATATGCTGCAGCTTGCCTCCGAACATGTACATATCGGACTGACACGTAAAGGGGTAACCGATATTGAACTGTATGATCCTGCTCAAATTAAAGAGCGTTATGGTCTGACGCCGCTGCAAATCATTGATCTCAAAGGTCTGATGGGCGATGCCTCTGATAATATTCCGGGTATTCCCGGAGTCGGAGAGAAAACAGCGTTGAAGCTGCTGCATCAGTTCGGATCGGTAGAAGATGTGTTGAACGGGACAAGTGAACTGAAAGGTAAGATGAAAGAAAAGATTGAGGCCCACGCCGAAGATGCCCGGATGAGCAAACAACTGGCGACGATTCACCGTGAAGTTCCGCTGGAGCAGACGTGGGAGGATATGCAATTCGCTGGATTAAAAGAAGAACAGGCTGGTCCTGCACTGGCCAAGCTGGAATTCAAATCCTTGCTCGAACGCCTGTCGTTCAGTGGCAGCCTTGCTTCTGAACAGGAAGCGGTCCCTGCTGCCGAGGTAGAGTCCTCTATTGCAACAGAGGAGAACATAAGTGAGCTGTTCAGTTCCCTGGGTTCCATTGATGTACTGCACGTGGAGACACATGGGGATAACCCGCACCAAGCAAAATTGATTGGACTTGCTGTAGGTTCCGCTGGAACCTATACGTTCATATCTCCCGCAGTGCTTCATTCTGAGGCAGCGGCTCCAGTGCGGGAATGGCTTGGTAATTCAGAACAACCGAAGCGCGGGTATGATCTTCATCGTGTAGACTTGGCCCTTCATGCACATGGTATTGAATTCGCTGGCGCATCATTCGATGTACAGCTGGCAGCGTATTTGCTTGATCCAACGGAATCCAACCAGACAATTAGTGGACTCACGACCAAGTATGGTCTGCCATCACTCGTGGAGGATGACACGGTGATGGGCAAAGGGGCCAAGTACAAGGTGCCGGAAGCAGAGATACTGGGCGATTTCCTGTGCCGCAAAGCTGCTGCAGTCGCAGCCATTATTCCACTTCAGGAGCAGGCACTGGCGGGCGATGAGATGAACTCGCTTTTCCACGAGCTTGAGATGCCATTGTCACGTATATTGGCGGACATGGAGAAGCAGGGCATCAAGGCCAATACAGCCGATCTGCAAGCACTGGGCAGTGAGTTTGAAGAACAGATCAGCAGATTGATGGCTGAGATCTACAAGTTGTCAGGAACGGAATTTAATCTGAATTCACCAAAGCAGCTGGGTGAGATTTTGTTTGACAGACTGGGTTTGCCGGTCGTGAAGAAAACAAAAACAGGCTACTCCACAGATGCGGAAGTCTTGGAAAAATTGGCTCCTTATAATGATGTGGTCAAGCATATTCTGCAATATCGTCAGCTTGCCAAACTGCAATCCACTTATGTGGAGGGCTTGCTTAAAGAGATTTCTGATCGGGATGGCAAGGTGCATACGTATTATCGTCAGACTATTGCTGCAACGGGACGACTTAGCAGTCAATTCCCTAACTTGCAGAACATCCCGATTCGGATGGAAGAAGGTCGCAAAATCCGGAAGGTATTTGTTCCTTCCGAGCCAGGATGGTCCATTTTGGCAGCAGACTATTCCCAGATTGAACTGCGTGTACTGGCCCATATTTCGGACGATGAGCGCCTGAAGGAAGCGTTTGTCAATGATATGGATATTCATACCAAGACCGCATCGGATGTATTTGGTGTGAAGCCTGAAGATGTGGATGGGGATATGCGTCGTTCCGCCAAGGCAGTTAACTTTGGTATCGTGTATGGAATAAGTGATTATGGATTGTCTCAGAATCTGCATATTACGCGTAAAGAGGCTGCACAGTTCATCGATCAGTATTTTGAAGTCTTCCAGGGTGTGCGCCGATATATGGATGACATTGTGAAGGAAGCTCGCCAGGATGGATACGTTAAAACGTTGTTGGAACGACGTCGCTACCTGCCAGAGATTAATGCCAGCAACTTCAATCTGCGTTCCTTCGCAGAACGTACGGCGATGAATACACCTATTCAGGGAACAGCGGCAGATATCATCAAGCTGGCCATGGTACAGATGGATGAAGCGCTGCGGGAACGCCAATTGAAGAGTCGTATGCTGCTTCAGGTGCACGATGAACTTGTATTCGAAGTGCCTGCGGATGAATTGGAATTGATGAAAGAACTCGTGCCTGAGGTCATGGAAAAAGCATTGGAACTGTCAGTTCCGCTGAAAGCTGAAGTCAGCTTTGGGGATAACTGGTACGAAGCGAAATAATCAAGCAGCGCGCGGTTTTTCCGGTATTTTACAATCGGACCTTCCATGTTAGAGATATAAGAAAAGGGTCCCGCTGAGCGCCATCTTCCGTTATAATATAGGGGAGGTGAGAACATCATGCCGGAATTACCGGAAGTCGAAACAGTCAGAAGAACATTGAATCAACTTATTGTGGGCAAAACGATTGATCATGTGACCGTTAGCTTGCCGCGAATTATTCAGCGGCCGGACGACATAGATGCATTTGCAATGGAACTCGTGGGACATACCGTAATTGGCGTGGAGAGACGCGGCAAGTTTTTGCGTATTTTGCTGGACGGGCTGGTGCTCGTCTCCCATCTGCGGATGGAAGGAAGGTACGGTGTGTACGAGCAGCATGAAGATGTGGAGAAGCATACCCATGTGATCTTCCATTTTAATGATGGTACGGAATTGCGTTATAAGGATGTGCGTCAGTTCGGTACGATGCATCTGTTCAATGCAGGTGAGGAACTGATATCGAAACCTTTGCTGAAGCTGGGATTGGAGCCGCTTGATCCGGCCTTTACGGTAACCGCATTCCGTGAGGCGGTGGGCAAGCGAACAACCAAAATTAAAGCTGTGTTGTTAAATCAGGCATATGTGGTGGGTATCGGGAATATTTATGTGGACGAGGCTCTATTTCGCGCAGGCATCCATCCTGAGACCATCGCCAAAACTCTGACCGAGGCACAGTTAACGGTGCTTCATGAAGCGATTGTGGCTACGCTGCAGGATGCAGTGAATGCAGGGGGATCATCCATCAAATCCTATGTGAACGGACAGGGTGAGATGGGCATGTTCCAGCATCAATTGAAAATCTATGGACGCAAATCGGAACCTTGTGCAACATGCGGTACGTTAATCGAAAAAACGGTGGTAGGTGGCCGTGGTACGCATTTTTGTCCGAACTGTCAGCCGCTGAACATGAACTGAATAAACGAAATGATGAAATCATAGCACCCTTGGATTCCTCCCTCCATATACTGATATGGCAGAAATAAGCGGGCGTATACCCATACTGGCATCTTCAGTTGGCACGAGTACCGCACAGAGGAGGAGTCCGGGGTGCTGCATCATTTTATTTCATTGCTGGCGCTTGCATTGGCGCTTAGTTTAGATGGTTTTGGAGTCGGGATTACATATGGGTTACGGAGGACTAAGATTCCCCTGTTATCTATCGCTGTTATTTCGATCTGTTCGGGATTGGTTATTGCCTTGTCGATGCAAGTTGGTGTGCTGTTGTCCCATGTGGTGTCACCGGATATCGCTTCTATTGTGGGCGCCGTTATATTGATAGGCATTGGTGCATGGTCACTGTTGCAACTTATTCGAAAACAAGGCAAAGAACAGCAGGAAACAGACACTAGATTGGGTGAGGAAACAGAAACAAAGGTAACTGGTGTTGGTGTAACACAAGACACGCTGACGGATTCAAAAGGCCGGAATCAGGTGCTTGCCCTGGATCTGGAGCAGTCGGCATCAGGCGGGTCTTTGGAACGCATGGTATTTACACTGGAGCTGCGTAAGCTGGGCGTTGTCATTCAGATCCTACGCAGTCCCTCCAAGGCGGACATGGATAACTCGGGGAGTATATCCGCCCAGGAAGCGATGTGGCTTGGGATTGCCCTGTCTCTGGATGCGTTTGGAGCAGGTTTGGGAGCAGCGCTTTTGGGATTCCCTACACTATGGACAGCACTCATTATTGCACTGTTTAGTGGAGCGTTTCTGTCACTCGGTATGAAGGTTGGCCTACGATTCTCAGCGCTGCGCTGGATGCGAAGACTTTCTGTATTGCCGGCACTATTGTTAATGATTATGGGAATAATGAAGCTGTTATGAGGTGAAACGATGAATATAGGCTTAACCGGCGGGATCGCGACAGGCAAAAGCAGTGTTTCCGCCTATCTCGCCAGTAAGGGAGCGTTGCTCATCGATGCAGACGTTATTGCCCGGGAAGTTATGATGTCCGGGCATCCCGTGTTGGCCGCCGCTGTTAAGCGGTTCGGACAAGCCATACTGAACGAAGATGGAACACTGGATCGGAAAAAGCTTGGAAGTATTGTTTTCGAACAACCAGAAGAACGTAAAGCTTTGGAGGCTATTACACATCCGGCGATCCGTCGAGAGATGCGTGAACGGGCTACTGCATACGAATTGCAACATCCGGATAAACTTGTGGTGTCTGATATTCCTTTGCTCTACGAATCGGGTCTGGAAGATGGTTTCGAGGAAGTCATGGTTGTATACGTCCCGAGATCGGTGCAACGAGATCGCTTGATGGGTCGGGATGGAATGACTGCAGCACAGGCTGAGGCCCGGATGGATGTACAGATGGATATTGAACGCAAAAAGCAGCTGGCTGACATTGTCATCGATAACAGCGGTTTATGGACTGAGACGGAGCAGCAAATTGACTCATATCTACAGCGTAAGGGTTTGTTATGAGAATATTGCGCAAGAAACGAGTACTGCTGTTGATGTTTGTGTCCTTTGTATTGGTGCTATTTCTGAATACAAACTGGATGGCATGGTTCTATCCGATTCATTATAAGGAAGAGATTCGTGCCCAATCTCAGAGCTATGAGGTTGATCCGTTTCTGATTGCTTCCATTATCAAAGTGGAGACCAATTTCAAGACAAGCAAGGAATCCAAACGCGGTGCCATCGGGCTCATGCAGCTGATGCCGGACACGGCCAACTGGATATTGGAACAAGCCAAAATTCCCGACACTTCGCTGGATGAATTGAAGCATGAGCCTGAACGAAATATTCAATTAGGCACATGGTATCTGCGGAATCTGTCCGATCAATTCGAGGGCAATGAAGTGGTCATGATCGCTGCCTATAATGCAGGTCCAGGCAAGGTAAACAGTTGGCTTAGAGATGGTGTATGGGATGGCTCGATCGATACAGTGAAAGATATTCCGTTTGGTGAAACGCGTCACTATGTACAAAGGGTCATTTACTATTATAATCAGTATGTAAAGATCTATAATACGTTCTGAGTATATATAAGTAGAAGCACAGAGCTGGCCGGTTTTCACCGGCCGCTCCATGCTCCTCTGTGTAGCGTATTACGTTACGATGCAGATATTATTGGTATTGACCTGCCAATTGCTGTTCTGCAATTGTTACCAGACGCTTCGTGATGTATCCACCGATCGAACCGTTCTCGTAAGAAGTCATGTTACCTTGGTATCCGTCTTGTGGGATGCTGATTCCGAGTTCTTGAGCAACTTCATATTTCATTTGCTCGAGTGCTGCGGAAGCTTTAGTTACCACCAGGTTGTTGGAGTTACCATTGCTTTGTGCCATTGCTGTTCACCTCCTCGCGGGTTGGTAAAAGTATTATGTCTCGGCAATGCATTTTTCATTACAAAATCAAGACAGGGAATATGTGGTAAAAAGTAAAACGTGGGAAGTGATCTGATTTGAAGTGTCCTTATTGCGGTTATATGGGTACCAAAGTGCTCGATTCACGTCCAGCCAACGAGGCAAGATCCATTCGTCGTCGTCGTGAGTGTGAGCAGTGTGCCCGAAGATTTACAACGTTTGAGATGATTGAAGAAACTCCATTGATTGTTATCAAGAAAGATGGCAGCCGGGAAGAGTTTAGCCGGGACAAGATTCTCCGCGGGCTTATTCGTGCCTGTGAGAAACGTCCGGTCTCTGTTGAGACGCTTGAGATGATGGTATCTGAAGTAGAGAAATCGCTGCGTAATACAGCTGATGCTGAAGTGGAGAGCCGCCAGATTGGTGAGCTATTAATGGAACAGTTGTTTCCGGTCGATGAAGTGGCGTATGTCCGTTTTGCGTCGGTATATCGCCAGTTCAAAGATATCAACATGTTCATGAAAGAACTGAAATCCCTGTTGTCCAAAGACAATCTGGAGGATTAGTGAAGTGGGAAAGGGAGAAGAGCAGTCTGGAGTTCCAGTCCATGTGTACCAGTGAAATCGGTTGTTCTTCTCCAATCACTTTGGATCTTGAAAAAGTGATTGACAGCGAAAGCTGGATTTTATATGATATAGAAGTCGCCTGTAGAACGTTGCAGAGCTGGACAAGTTATCTATTTCATATCCCGGGGCCTTAGCTCAGCTGGGAGAGCGCATCGCTGGCAGCGATGAGGTCAGGGGTTCGATCCCCCTAGGCTCCATACTCGTAGAGAATCCGCTAATATAGCGGGTTTTTTCGTTTGTCTAGACGTTGACTGTTAACGTGGACACCTCGCAGATATGCGCTCCACGCATCGCAGATATACGCGCCTAATCCCTCGTTTTCTTACCGTACTTATTATCGAAGGAGACGGTATGGAATGGATAAACGTAAAGGAAGAACAATTAAGAGTGAGCGCACATCAACGCGCTTACAACATTCGTTAGACTATTTGTTCGATTATTACTACCAGGCGAAGAAGTCAGAAGGGCGCGCAGAAAATACGCTAAAGACATACGTACAGAATTACAATTACTTTTGTGAATTTCTGGATGAGCGTAAGATCATTCGTGACATCCGGAATATCAACGTTGAAGTAGGGCGTGATTACATAATTTGGTTACGCGATGAAAAGCGGAGATTTAGTGATAACTGTAATGTTCCGGAATCTGTTCGCACTGTGGGACTGCTTCCGAAATCAATTAACACGCGCATTAAGAATATGAAGACGATGTTTAAGTTTCTAAAAGAAGAGGAAGTAATTGAAGCAGACCCGTTTACGTATTTAAAGAACGTACAGGACATTGGGAAGGATATTGAGGTACTTACCGCGGAGGAAATGAACGACCTCCTCAAAGCGCCAAACCAGCGCAAATACAGTGACTTCCGTGATTTCGTAGTCATAAATCTCTTGATTGACGGGATGCTCCGCGTAGACGAGGCGTTAACATTACGCAAGACTGACGTAGACTTCACCGCATGTTGTGCAACTTTACGGCGAGAAGTGACCAAGACGCGTAAGCCTCGAATTGTGCCAATCACAAAACGAACTGCTAAGCTGATGCAAGAGTTAATCCGCGAATCAACGGAGTTTGGAAGTGAATATATATTCCTTAATAATTACGGGGAACGGTTGGTTCCGAATCACTTCCGTCACCAATTGAAGAAGTACGCGGAGAGGGCGGGAATAGAGAAGCGCGTATATCCGCATTTGTTGAGGCATTCAGGGGCAACGCTTTTCTTAGAGGAAGGCGGATCACAGCGCCATCTACAGGTTATTCTAGGACACGCTGACGGCCGTATGACTGCGCACTACACCCACCTCTCAGATAAGAACGTTAAAAAGAATCACGATGAGTTTTCCCCTCTGAACGCGGTTATTGGAAAGTTAGAAAAGCCACGAAAGATTAAAAGGTAACTTCTAGCTTGCGCGCAGTTCTCGCGGATAGATTCCGTTGAGGGCTGCGCTTTTTCTTCTTTATTTCCACAGGGATAAATTGTATATTTGACTAAAGGGGGCGCGATAATGCAAGGTAATAAGAAGGAAAGTGACAAGGTTGAGTACCGCGAGTTTAAGGGGAGTGGCGCGTCACGGGTGTTAGCGATCGTCGGCGTCACCGTTATTGGACTTATCGTACTGCTTAAGGTATTACCAGGCGATGGGCCTGATACTAATGAAGCGGTGACAATTACGCCAGCACCGCAAGTGGAGGTAATTAACACAGCCGCGCCTGTTAACGAAGAAGCTACGCCTGAACCAGAACCGGTAGAGCCCGCGTTTGATTGGGCAACGGCAGAGGTAACCGAGGAGAACGTTCGTAAAGCCCTCTTAGATAACGTTGGAGGTGCGTTTGCAATTCCAATTACTGACGATACCTTCCGTAAGTTTGCATCCAGCTCAGACTTAAAAGGAGAATACGTCGAGTTGACGGTTAATCCGGGTACATTTTGGGATGAGAAGGATTTTGTAAAACGGGCCGGTGGCTCCTTAATCGCATACTCGAAGATACTGTTCCAGAATCCGAAGGTGTACGAAGTTTCCGTAGACGTTAAGATTGACAACGTAGTTGGCGGAGAAAATGACGCTGTATACATATCGTGGAGACGTGATCAAGCCGAAAAGCTAGACGCGGATACGATCCTAGATAACATGTTTGGGGATTACACTATTCCGTTTCAGGTTGCGCGGAAATATAGACTTACAAAAGAGATATACGACAAGTTAGAAAAGTTCGAACTACCGCGGCAACATAATCTGTAGAGGAGAGATTACGAATGGCTACAATCGACTTAGTGATTTCACAAACCATTGCAACTACATCTGGAATATCTACGCAGGTTGTTCGCACTCATATGACGAAAATGATGCCGCAAGTGGGACACAAGTTACAGGATCGCGCGTTTGGAGATGTGGCATACCCAATTGAAGAGGTAGTGCTAGACTTCGACGCTGATGAGGTTACAGCATACTTGCAGATAGTGATTTTGGATGGCGCGGATATCGAACAAGTAAGAGAGTATGTACGCGATTATGAGAAGCATGGATGGGAATGCATCCACCCGATCTGAGGTGAAGATTGCTCTAATCATCTTTCTTCCCCTTTCTCCCTCCCAAGATAAGATAAATAACCCCTTCATATGCAAATGGTACACTTGCCCGCAGCGGATATTATTTCCCGTTCGCGGGCATGTTTGTCGTTACGGGAGCGCATCGCTGCAACTATTAATTTCGTATATCTGCGCAATTCATTTCGTTCGACGTCGAACGATTTGTCCGCTTGTATAATCCGCCACTCCCGCGCTATACTAAGAACAAACGTTCCCTAACGCTACTGAACGGAGTTGAAACGGAATATGATCGATATCACGCCGCAAGACCACACGCTAATCAAATCGCATATAATACTGCCGCGCGTATTGTCTGCATTCGAACGGGACATCGCGCTCATTAACGCAACGCTAAAGACGCCGGGCCCGTATGTCGACGTAATCACGGAGGCCCAACGCAAACTCACCGCAGACCTCTACGAAGTACGTAAGCAATTCCGTACACGCGGCATTAAGGTCTACGAGGAGTTGACGGATAATGACGGAGTAACGGCGCGCTATAAATGCCGCGGCTACCAAGCGGAGAAGCGGATTAGGTGGGCGTTTATGGCGGCGGAGGCTGGCGTGTTGATGCGGAAGTATCTCGGGGTGAGTACGGATAAGTACGAGGGAGAGCGGCCGCTTGTCACGGTGCCTCCGAAGTAAGCAGAGAAAAGACGCAGCTTCGATCGGCTGCGCCAGGTCTTGCGTGTGTTGGCGGTTAGAGTTATGCTAAATACAGAAAGTTAATTGCGGTAGCGTCTCTTGGCGGGGGCAGCTACCGCTTTTTTGCGTTTAGAAAGAAAATTAATGAAGTTATGAAGGCCAACATTGTGAAAATTAAAATTCCAAAGTTAAGCATAACATCAAGTGCTTCGTATGTACTCACTCTATCACCTGCCTCTCGAACTAAAATAAGTTTAACTGACTCTCCAAGCGATGCAAAGACATTTTAGTCGGCGACTAATTTGTGTTGACAAACACAGCGGAGTTGATCTCTGTGGATATTGGGCGCTTAGTCAAGCGGTCAAAATCGTATTTCTGGCAAGTGTTAATATCTCGTTGATACCTCCGTAGTATAAGTGAACTAGCGCGTTTCTTTCAAAGCGCAAATTCGGCGGTTACGTGTTCATGTGCGGATTTTCGCTGATATGGTTCGCGACGTATATTTTCTGCTCTGTAACGAAAATTTTCGACTTGAGACCGAAATATTTCGGCTTTATGCTGCTTTTTGGCAACTAAGTGAATTATCGATATTTTACGTCTATCTCGCGTATTCTTCTGCATTCGCGTGTTTACGTAGATTTTCGAAATCAATAGCGTGTTTCGGTAATTCCGATTATAGCTGGACGGGCGTTATTATTTCAAAGCGCAAATTCGGCGATTTTGGAAAATCAGGCAACTTGCCTAAAACGGAGAAAATGAAGGGATATGTGTATCAAAAGGTATCATATTGTTGCGGGATGTATCAATATTCCGTTATTTCGAAAATTGGAAATTTAATCCCAGGTAACTGTACCTCATCCATTCTAGTTCAGGCGTGAATTTAAAAGAATTTTATTCACGCGTTCATCCCATCGATATTGACGCCGAGTAGTAGCAGGAAATTTGCGCCAATTTGTCGAAGTATTCCCGTAACCCACAACGAAAGGACTACGTCTATATGCGCAAGAAATCGCAATCCATACGCTCTAAGTCGCGTTTCCTAAGCCCGCTAACTTCCGATATCCAACTTTATACCGCGCAAATGGACCGGACGCCTATCGTTATTATATTTATCGGCGCGGAGCTCGTTGGCAGCGGAGTGATCGAAGACATAACGGAGATGAGCGTTGCGGTAAAAGGCGAACGATATGTGCGCGAAGTCTGTACGTTTAAATATGCGGGATGAGAGGGAGATTAGAATCATGAGCACACCGATAACTGATTCGTTTCTTTTGTTAGAAGATGCCGAAAACCAACTGGATTTGATAAAAATAGGTTATGAAAATTCCGCGGAAGAAAAAGAAATATCAGGATTGTTTCGTTTGAAAATTAAACACTTCTTGGACAACATTAGGTCTGCACTTGATTATGCAGCATGGCAAATATACATAGAGAAAAGTAGAAATAATGTTCAAGAGAGAAACCGGGAACGGCACGAAAAGGCGATCTACTTTCCGGTTTTTAAAGTAAAGCGTTACTTTGATGATGCTATAAGTAATAAATTCCCTGGTTTAGAAGAGAGTAGTTCAGAAATTATAAATATTCTTGAAAGTGTTCAAGCGTTTAATACGGAAAATGGGACGAACTGGACTACTTATCTAGTTGAACTTAGTAACAACAACAAACATAGACACCTCACACAGCAGATAAAAAGGGAGACTGTTTACATTGATAATCTAGTCACAAATGATGGTAATGTTAGAATACAAGGGTTAACCTTTGTGAGCGAAAACGGTAGTTCAGCATTCGGTATGAATGATATTAACATTACAAATATGACACTGGGTGACTACCCTGAACAATTTAGTTATGAGGGTAATGTGGAAATTGAATTCATATTTAATGATATTGAGCAACCAGTATTACCAGTTCTTGAGGATATGCTTCATGGTGCAAATGAAATAATTCGCAGGCTTTCAGATGCCCTTACGGCTTCAACCGCAGAGTAACATCAATTGAAAAACCGCAGCCCGCACGCAGGGTTAGCGGTTCTTTCTCGTTTTCTCCGTCAAATCCCCGTACATATAGCGCGGCAAGCCCGTCCGGGTACGTTCCCCTTACCGAAGCCTAAACACGCTGATTCCACGGTAATTCCACGCAAAAAAGAGCCGTAATGGTTAACGGCTCTCTTCGTTGTCTTCCGGTATGTATTCAATCACGTCAGTAAGCGTGTAATCTTTCCCTGTCATCACGCGGAGTGTGTCTATGATAATGCTGAGGGTGCTCAAGTCGACCCGTTTAGTTTTTCCATCACATAAGTCATAGATGAGGTTGGGTCTGACTTTAGCTTCTCGCGCGAGGGCATTCCTGCTTACCTTTGCCGCGTCTATTGTTTCCCCTAATTTAATTTGAATCGACATTGCCAATTCCACCTTTCACCTCCCATCATACCCTATCGATAAACAATTTAAAATAATCACTTGACGTTTAACGCCTAACGATATATACTTCGGTTATGGTTATCAATAGACGTTAAACATAATACGTTAAACGACAGATAAAGGTTTCAAAATAATCTCAGCAACATCGTACTGGTCCACATTAATCCCGCAAGGAGGTACGCAATATGCCAAATACTAACGTAACCATCGTTACCAAGGTCGACGACTTTGACGGTCCATTCCGCATCGAGTACGCCGGCACACTTATAGATGATAATCACGCGATTTACATTGATCCCGATTACAATATCGCAGTTATGGAACGCGTTGATTTCGACGGAACAGAGTACGTTACATCTTACGGAGAGCCTGCTATCTTCGACCTGACGGTTGATGACCTGAGCTTCATAGAAAACATTCACAATATGAGCGCGATCGAACTACTATCTAAATTTATCCGTAAAGGGGATACGCAACATGCAACTAACCGTTAATAATACTCAAACTACGTCTAACAACATTAAATCAAACGCCTATGGTCGGAGGTTTCTGAAACTACTTCGCGCAGTGTATTGCCTGATTATTATTACGAAGGAGCTCGTAGCATGAGCGCGCAGATCAATCTTGAACAGGTGTCGATGGTCCTGGGCCCTTTCGATAATGAATGGGAATTTGCTCTCTACACAGGATATGTTCTCAATGAAAGATTTATCTTTATCGTCGATGACTCTCAACTGTGGCTTAGACATGTACATAAAACTAAAATGGATCACTTATACGTCGATGGTGAGTCAGGAGGGATGGTTATCGCGAATGTTGAAGATGATGGCCGTGCTCTTATAGACATTATCATAGAGCGGCTGCAGGGTATGTCCGCGTTGGACTTTCTATTGAACACGTTGCTTTGGACGACGGACCGGGGCGATATTAATTTGAAGCTTGAACGATTACGCTAGCATACCGCCTGACGAGTCTGTGCGCGGAGCCAGACGAAACCTACGGACTATGTCCGGACGGTCGCGGTCATCCGCAAGTATCATGTAACAACGTATTGTAACGATGAAATAACCAAACTAATAGTCGCGCGGACTAAAAACGCTAGGAGGCATTCATGGAACAAACGACGCCGTATCCAACTTGCACAGTAAACCACATCATTATCCCCGAAGATCCTTACACGTTTCCCGCAATCCTCGCTACACCTGACACTGCCGTTCTTTATGACCCTGAAAGACCTGGTTTCGTAGAAATAGCCCGCGTCAAGCCAACGCAGGCACCAAACGTATATCTTTGCACCGACGCTACAATCGTCTTTCAATGGACCGAAACTCCTGCCGAATTTGCTGATAAAATCCGCAATATGAGCGCCTTTGACTATATGACCTACGTGTTCTACACCTCACGCGATGTTCCAGATGTTATGCCGTCACCTTCTGCGGTAGCCTAATGACGCGCTATATCTGTGGTAAACGCATCGACAAACGTCTCTACGTCCGTACAGCGGGCGGTAATTGGATTGATATACGACTTCTAATTGCTTAATTTGTTATGTCCGTACTTTCCGACGCCAATCAGAGAGATCGCTATGCGGACACTTAAACGCTGAGTAACGCCAATTGCTCGGTACATTTCGCCGGTCTAGCGCCAACTATTCCGGCATTTCCTTAGAATACTCCGCGGCACGGAGGCGGCAACCTTCGTTCAGGCAGCGCGTTCACATATATCGAGTGTAAGCGGGAACTTACGCTCTGAATCACTTTTACAATAACGGAGGGAGTGGCGATTGGCTATCGCGTGGCGCGCTCTTTTCCGTTGTTATACCAAGTAATACGCAAGATAGCGGACAAGGTTTCAATATTTCAGACAAAGATTTAATTGTGTCGGAAAGAGCGCAGATTAAACTAAGTTCACAAATTAGACACAACTTTCGTGAAAAGTATGCCCCAACTATTCAAAATAACGTCCTTATAAAATATAGAAGGATTTTACGAATGGAGGTGTACGACATTCTCTCTGTCGTCGTCAAAACTCATAAGAGTATATTTTTTCGGAATACGCCCGAGATATCAAACGGTCGGCATTTATAAAGTACCGGATATTTTTTCGTAGAGCGTGTCAGAAGTGATTGGGATCAGTTAAATCAAGTATAGGCTGCCCGTCGTATACCCGAGATTGGAGGTGAGCGGAGTTAATACGGTATAGAGAAATTTTCCCGAAAAGTGTGCGCAGGGCTATAGGACATCGTCAATTTAAGTATAACGTTAAGTACCCGAAAATTTAATCGGTCGGGAACAAAGTAGTATAGGATTTTCGCGGGTCATTCCGCATTTCATAAAACCAAAACGAAAAGGGAGATGTAGAGTTATGTTGAATATTAAACAGCAGAAAAACAATAAGGTGACAGTGTATGTCGAAAACCGAAAGGTACAAGAGCTTGTTGTGTACGACATATTATCTGATTTCAGAGATGCGGGCGTAAGAATGCGTCTACTGGCCTCGGGAAAGCTGGCAATCACCTTTAAAAACTCCGAAGCTGGCGAAAGACTAGTATATGGACTTATCGAACGCTTTGACGGTTATTACCGCGAGGCTAACCTAGTAATGGGTGAGGCGCTCCAGAAAGAGTCAAGTAGGGCGGCAGAGGCTCAGAGACTTCGGCTTGTCTAAACGAGGTCCATACGGAATACGCGGCGGCTACTTACGGTGGCTGTCGCTTCCTATTATAAAGGAGGACATTAAGAATGGATTTCATGGAGGCCATCGAGGATTACCAGGTTGGCGCGGATAGAACCGCCTTATTAATGGTCAAGGACGCTATGAAAATCGATTTCTACCGGAAAGTACCCGCAGAAGGACACCCCGAACAGTTTGTCGCGTTGGCCTGTTTGGGGTTACTTACGGGGAGGCTCCGTACGATTAAATACCGTCTCAACGACGGCAAGGTGCGCGGCGAGTCGAACATTCAGGGGAATGACGAAGACTTGCGTATTTTTTACCGTGACTTCGCCGGACCGTACCGAGATTGGTTCGGAGTTGACGTAACAATCGAAAACTATCCGGAGCACCGCGCTGAAATGGCGGACTATTTTGGTTACTCAATAAGAGACGCCGATCTGGCTTACAAACGAATAAATACCGGCGCGGCTGGGCGTGCGCTCGAAATTCAAGAAAGGATAGTCGAGCAACATTGGGCGGACATGTCAAAAGCTTTAGAGTACGCATTTAAACGGGCTGATTTATCACGATCACCAAGGGAAGTGACCCGGTACATTAACCAAGCAACCCGGAGTGAGTATTACCGTATCCAGACAAAAGGGATGCGCCGCGTCCGTAGGGGAGGAGAAACAATCCACGTAGACCCCACGTTCAATAGTTATGTAGAGCACACGATATTGGGAGATTATGTTCCAGGGCGTTACCGAAGGTTATCGGTGAGACAGCGGAAACTTTTCGATCAGATTGCAGAGGAGGTAAAGGTGGACATGCGTAAATACGACGGGAAGGATTATGCGGTGGATAAGGAAGGAATGTACATTTTAAACAACAGAAAGATGGCTGCGCGGATTGGAATACACGAAGCAAGCCTAAGTCGAGCTCTGAAATCCATGAGAAAGTGTTAAACTTTGGGTGTATGGAATCGACAATAGTGAGAAGAGGAAAATATGCAACTGTCAGTTACTAAACTTTGATGAGGGCGGCCGCTCGGGAACGGGTGGCTCTTTTTGTCATGCCATTTATTCAATTTAAATTAACTGAGGGGGATTCAGAATGAAGATGATCCGACCAATTAAAGTACCCGAGGGATACGTGCCTGCAACCTACGAGGATCTGGCTAGAATGGCGAACCTGCCGGTAAAGGAAGCCAGAAAGTGCACGGAGGAGATGGAACGCGAGGGCATCATTAGCCTGATCCGCCGCGAAGGTAGACTATTCTTCAAACTTAATCTGTGAGAGGAGGCAAGCACATGCAGAGTCTAATCGACCGTCTATTCGAGTTGTACATCATTCAGCATCACCATTACCTCGTTCAGTTTAAAGGCGGCGCATACTACACCTTCAAAACCCCGATGGGTAAGCACCAGATCGACAACCACATTAAAGGAAAGGCAACGTTCGGAACGTTCAGCGGCGAGCACTTTACGAAGTTCATGACGTTTGACGTCGATTTCAAAGACGGGCATATGGCGAAGTGGGTAACGTACAAGATCACTGCATCGCTTGCGTCCGTCGGAGTCCGCGATTATGCCGTTTCATTCAGCGGCGGCAAGGGGTACCACATCGACATTTTCTTCAATAAAGCAATCCCGGTCAAAACGGCACGCCGATTCTTCGATCATATTATAAGCGCGGCTGAGCTCACGAACGTAACTGGCGGTGAAGTTGAATACCGTCCGTCCGGAAGCCAAGGCGTTAAGCTCCCGATCGGCACGCACCAAAAGACCGGCAACTATTGCGGATTCTGCCTCGTAGAGGATGGACTGCGCGTCATGACTCCGGAAGAGTCGGCCGAATATCTGTACGCTATCCGGAAGACAGACCCAGCGCTGTTACTTGCGGCAGTTAAGGATGAAGAGGACTTGGCGCGAGATATTAAGACCGCTTCCGAGATGGAAACAGTCATCGGTAGCCACAAGATGCTCGACACGTACGACCAGTCCGAGAGCTATACGTTGGCACGTGCTGCTGAACGGTACAATAGCGGCATGACCGGGCCAGGACAACGGCATAAATCATTTCTACTGTTGGCGCGGCTGTTCAACCACAACGGAGTGGACAAAGATATCGCAAAAGCGGCCATTGCGGAGTGGTTCTCGTGGCAGAATCCACTTTACTACCAGTCAGACGAAGAGTTTTGTCAAAGCGATCTGACGGAGTGCGTGGACTATGTGTACGACCATAATCAAACGTTGACCTCAGACCAGCGCGATATTAGCGTTCGGTTCAGCGAGATTGATGAGATCATGCGCCGCTGTTCCTCACGCAACCACAAGGCTATGGCCTACGCAATCCTCATTCATTCCAAACGGTGGGCAAGCGTGACAGGGACGTTCTACATGACGCTCGATCAAATGGCCGCGGCTACGAGCATCGACCGTATGACGGCATGGAGAAACCTTCCAAAGCTTGAGGAGCAGGGCGTAATCGAGATCGTTCAGCGCGACCAAAAGATTAGAGGACTGCCGAGAAAGCATCCGAACGTATACCGAATGACGCTAGATAGCGGCACCGAAGAATCACCGACAATGGACGTCAGTAACGGGGAGACACTGCCGGAATGCTTGCGATTCTTTTACGACGAGAAGCAACTCCGCGGACTATTGCCGAGAAAACAATTCACAGCGCTTCTTAGCGCATAATAACAGGTCAACGAAGCAGGGAGCGATAAGCTTTCTGCTTTTTGTTTGTCCGGAAAAGGAGGGAGATCACAATGATTACCGCAGACAACCTCAAGACAGTCCGAATGTACGCAGGTGTATCCGCGCGCAGCCTGGCCGAAATGTTGGGTGTTGATCCATCTTACATCAGTCTTATAGAAACAGGGCGCTGCCCGCTTCCTACAGATAGAGCGCGTCAGATACAAGCGGCACTCAGGTTGGACATGGAAAAGCTTCGTCTTATCCAAGCCACATTCGAGAGATTACGAGAGGGGAATACGCAAGGTGAGTAAAGATGATACGAGGCAATGCGAATTTATCAATCCCGACAAGACCTGCGTACTAATGCAGGCGCTATCCGGCGAAACTGACCCGCGCTGCAAATTATGGCGCCACGATCCGCAGGACTGCCGCTACTTGAGATTGTACGTTCTCAAAGGACGCAGGATGTACCGCGGAGGCCGAGCGCGGAAACAGCAAAAAGGAGCTGAGGCGCGATGATGGTCGACCGTACGGTAAAGGTTTCATATTCCGATGGTATAACGATAACTTTCGGCGAAACGGCAAGCCGCGCATGGATTCGATTTATGGCTCCTATCCTGGCGGAAGAAGAACGCAAGCGTCGACGGAAGGGAGGGCGGAAGAAATGATAACAGAGGCATTTACGGTCCACTACGGCGCTAAGGTGCCACTCAAGTTCGAACCTTACGTAATTGACAGTTATGTGCGCGAAGATTTTCTATCGGTGATTTACGATCACGCCAGCCGGAACATTATCATGAGTACCGCAGTGAAGATGGGTGATGCGCGGCTCTATCGCTTGATAGAAAAGACCGCGATATCAATATGCAAGGAGTATAGTCCAACGAAGAATTACGGAATTAAGAAAGCGGAGATACGGGCGGCAATTCTGGCGCTCATCAACCACTATAAAGGAGAGATTACGAATGGGTAACGTATGGAATGGATTGCAGAACAGTGATATGGAGGAGATCAATGCACTAATCGGGGTGAGCCTGGGAGTATCGCCAACAAAAGCGTCTAAGCAACAGAGAGCTAAGCGCATTCACGGCATCGTGGCTCACTTTAATGACGAACGCGGATGGGGCTTCATCAATGCCGGAAAGTCTCGTTTGTTTTTTCATATAAGCGAGTGTTCCGACTATGACAGTGCGATTGTGCCGGTGGGTTCCCGCGTTACCTTTGAAACGGGAGAGGACAAGAAGGGCCGGGAATGCGCGGTATCTATTAAGGTGTTTGAATGAGGCCCCTCATCCTAGCGGACTGGATAAAGGCGGACGGCATTGCGCAGCTCCTCCATATTCAGCTATACGATGCGCGCGGTCAATTACAAACGTCGTCAATCGCACCGTGTTCCGATCCGGTACTTGCGATACAACTTGCGCTAGAGGTGGTAGAGTTCGCGGAAATTAGCGGAGGCTTCGACCTGCATACGAGCGACCGCGAAATATACCGCCATGCTTTAGCCGATCCGGAGATTAACGCGGTGATCGTACACCCGTCTGACATGGCGCAGCTCAGTCGCATTGTAGAGGAGAGTCCGGAAGTTTACCGCGAGTTATACCCGGCGGAGAGCACTTCCGTAGAAACGCCAGCAATACCGGAGTTATCCGGATGGCGCGGTCGGCTTGTGCGCTGGCTCAAACGTATCATCCAAATAATCGAACAGGGAGAAATGACAAATGATTAAATTCGATAAGTTAGATCAATTCAAAAAACAAAGCGAGGTAAACAGTGCTAAGCAGGATGAGTTGTACACCAAGCAAGCGCAGGCAACGGAGGCAGTAGTAGAGGCTAAGCGAAAATATACGGAACTGGTGGAGATGTCCATTCATGATGGGGTTGACCTTGACGCGGAGATTGATAAAGCTGACGTAAATGTATCTGACGCGCAACGAGCAGCTCGACGGATCGAGGCACAAATCCAGGCGACATCGGTATCGAAAGGGTTGAAGGTTACACCGGAGGATGTGGCGACCGCTTGGAACGCTGACGTTGCTCCGGTTTACTTTGAGTCGGTACTGAATCCTGCAATCGATGAGCTCGCCCAAGCTGCAGAAGCTTACCGTCAAGCGTATGAGAAGGCCGCCGCAGCCGCTAAAAAGATCGAGGACGAACGATGGGAGATGATTAGAACAATTGATCCAGCGGGGTTTAATGCAAGGATAGGTAGGGGCAGATTCATGTATAACACCAAATCCCCGGACCTAAGCAGTCCCGCCAGTCCATTTAATCAAGCAACGCTAACAGACCGCGACTTGCAGCAATTGGATAACCAGAGACGCGCAGCAATTCTAATTTAAGGAGATGGAAAAATGACAACACAATCAATCAATTACAGCTCAGTAACCGAGGCGCTCAAGATGGCGCCTGGCAATCCCCAGAAAATTGTCCAAGCAAAACGCATGGAACGGGAGTATAACGAGACGGTTGCGCTGATGTTTAGCGAAGAATCCGGAGTGAGCTTCGTTCCGGTGCCTGACGAAAAGGACGTTGAGCGGTTCGATGCGCGCGCAAAGGAAACGAACGATCCGGAGGACATTGTCCGCGCTCACCTTATACGTGATCGGTTCGAGTATTACGAAGGGGAGAAGACGGCGCACATCGACCACCGGGTACTCGGCAGCCAACTCCGGACTAAGCTCGCGGAAGGCACCGTAACAAAGGCTGACGTCAAGGCGGCGGAACGATACGCGAAGATCACTCCTACGCCAGACAATATCGCGCTATTTACGAAGATTAAACGGGCAGCAACGGAGGGAGATGACTCACAATGACGGCAGTTAATCACCGCGCATTTCAAGGTACAACGTCAGACACTTTCGTATACCCGATGATTCTGCATGAGTTGGCGGTTTTTAATACCGGACATGAGCCTTTGACTGTTACTGTATGTACTCAAAAAAGGGAGCTTGATACTTTTCACTTACCTCCTGGCGGAGCACTGGATGAGCGGGTGCAGCGGTTCTGCAAGATCAAAGTTACCGCGAAAGGTCCATACAGTGGATATGTAAGACGTGGGAAAGACGTGTTTTGGGATGCTCAGTATTTAGACAACTAATATTAGGAGGAAACGGAATGAACAAATACCCGATTGCATTTTCACCATTTAAGAGTGACAAGCCTGATATTTTCAAGTTTGGAAGAACGGCTTCTCAACTGTATTTTTCAAACGATAGTAAATACACGCTCAAGATTAAGCCTGGAATAGATGGCCGTTATTTTAATGAGTTCGTACTCCCGCCTGGATACGCGTTTGATGAAGCACTTGACCCATATACGGAACTACTTGTAGTCGTTGACGCAGTTAGTACGACTGACGTGAGTTATCACGGATGGCCCCGTCGGAATCCGTAATTAGAGACCCTTCGGGGTCTTTTTCTATTATAAGGGGGAAATCGCAATGTTTACAGAGCAAGAAAGGCACGATATCAAGACTGCCGGAGACACGCTATGTCTCGTTAATCAGATTCTCACGTACACGCGACCGGAAAATTGGTCGTTCGGAAGGCAGTTCCCGGAACATTTTCGCAAATTCCGTATGGCTGCCGGGCGATTGGCTCGCGTAAAGGATCGCAAGCTCCGGGAGTACGGGAAGGCGCTATTGGCATTCGACGTCTGTTTGACGGAGCTAGACCGCGGGTTTAGCCGAAGTAGAGCGGCGGCGGCTAGGGAGAAGGGTCAGCGCGTAGTTGACGCCATGGAAGGGGCCAAAGCTTATGTCGTTTGATATTGTTGGACACTTGAAAATTATCGATAACGCGACTAAGCCTTTGCGTAGCATGACGTCACACATCCTCAAGTTTGGAACAGCGGCAGCCGGCATAGCCGCGGCAGCAGGTACAGTCGCAATCGTGGGCGATAGTATTAAAAAATCGATGGACTTTGAATCGCAACTCCAATCGATCAAGGCGCTTACTGGCGCAACCGACGCGTCTATGGCGAAAATTAACGCTTTGGCCCTTCAACAAGGCGCGTTAACGAAATACTCCGCGCTAGAATCTGCGCAAGCCATCGAAGAACTCTTAAAGGCTGGTATGAGCGAAGCAACGATTATGTCTGGCGGACTTAATGCAGCGCTAAACCTCGCAACCGCCGGAGGACTCGAACTCGCAGAAGCGGCAGAAACGATGGCGACGTCTATGAACGCATTTAAGAAGGACGGACTTAGCGCGGCACAAACTGCGAACATCCTTGCAGGGACTGCGAACGCAGCAGCTACGGATGTACGGAATATTTCCTACGGTATTGCGTCAGCGGGCGGAGTTGCGGACATGGCGGGGCTATCCTTCATGGATTTAAATACCGCGATCGGACTTATGTCTAACGACGGGCTGAAAAGCGGATCTGACGCGGGTACGTCTTTCAAGAGCATGATTATGCAATTGCAACCACAAACAAAGAAAGCGACCGCGCTGTTTAATCAACTCGGGATTGGGGTCGGAAAGGCGAACAAATTCTTTGAGGGCGGAAATATCAAGGATCTCGCAGGAATTGCGGAGGTCTTAAATAAAACGCTCGGCAAGATGAATAACCAGGACCGCGTAGCTACGTTGCTGGATATTTTTGGAACTGATGGGGTAAAAGCTGCTACTACACTCTATAAGGCCGGCACTAAAGGCGTAGAAGAGTTTCATAATGAAATGGCGAAGGTTACCGCGCTACAGGTCGCCGAGGAGAAGATGAACAGCGCAGCAGGTGCGATGGAGCAGTTCCAGGGTGCGATAGAGACTCTACAGATATCAGCAATGTCGCCGCTGCTACCATATATTAAGAAATTCGCATTAGGTGCGCAAGAATTAATTGCACAGTGGACCCCTCAGATTACTGCGGCTGTTCAAAATGCGGTTGATACTGCAGCTAAGTACCTAAATACGAACTTCATTAATAATCCCGCGTTCCGGAGCTTGCCAACGATAAATCAAAAAATAGACTTTATGTTCGCGAAGGCGAAGGATGTCTTTGATAAGTGGTGGGAAGGCGGCGGACGGGACCAGATATATACAGGCACTAAAAATATAACAGATTTCATGTTGAATACCCTGGAAGAGGCCGTCCCTAGGATGGCGGAGATCGGGTTTAAGTTGGGGGCAACAATTGCGCAGGGCGTACTCGACGGGCTGAATCCTGTTAAGCAAATGGAGGTTAAAATCCTCAAAAGCGACATGATGAATGATGTATTCGACTGGACAGGAAAAACCCTACCTACGTGGATGGGCGGCTATGACGACGCGACCGCTGACCAAGACGCCGCGAATAGACGCTCGAAGCTGATGGGGTCCGGCGCTACGCCTCCGTCTATAGGCGTTAAAGACGTGTCGAAGTGGGCCGTTGACCAAACGTTGAAAAAAGCGATGGGCGAAATGTCGATGGGCAAATTTTCGGGCGGCCTGGACTATGTTCCTCGTAGCGGCTACGCGTACGTCCATCAAGGCGAGAGCATTCAGACAGCTACCGAAACGCGTTCCAATCGTAACGGAGGCGGAAGCCCTACCGTAATGGTAACGGGTAATACGTTCGTCGTCCGTAACGATGCAGATATCGACATGATCGCGAGTAAGATCGCGCTTCGCCTGGCGCAATAAGGGAGGGAACCGGATGCAGTTAATAGAAGGCGGCGGCGTGAGTCAATTGCGCGACATTATCCGGCAGCTCGGCTATAACAAAGACGTTGATATCGAAGTGGGAACGGTCATAGCACCTCTACCGGATATTAACGTTAAACTAGACGATGTTAACTTCGACTTAGATGCCGAAGATTGCGCAGTGTGCGAACATCTCCGCGAACATGAGCGTGAGGTTAGTATTAACGGACAGGATACAACGATTACGTTTAAGGACGCGTTAAAGGTCGGCGATCGAGTTGCGGTCGTTATGTTTGGCGCGGGTCAACGTTATCTGATACTGGACCGGATATGAACAACGGGGCGGACTTCGGTTCGCTTCTTTCTTGTGTACCATTTGCATATGAAGGGGTTATTTATCTTATCTTGAGGAGATGAAGGGGTGAGAAAGACTATGGGAGCGAACAAGAAACGGAAGCGGCGCACCGTCGAGTTGGATGATCGTCATTATCTCGCGATTGAATTGTTAACGACAGTTCCAACGCAGAACCTCGATGACATTGCGCGTCACTGTTACGTTGACAGGCGCACATTGTACCGGTGGAGGCTACGTAAGGACTTTCAGCGCGAGCTCACGAAGGCGCAGGAACGTAAGCACAAGCGCTTTCGCGTGAAACTATCCGAAATCCGTCGGGTTGAAGACTTCGAGTTCATATTCCGCGTGGCTGGGCTCATATAACGGTGTAAACCTGCGCGAAATGGAGGAAAACGGAGCTTACCGCACGGCTGGCGCGGGATACAGGCGTTATCAAAGTGTCCCAAAATTGTACATACGGCCGGTTTTTCCTACACGAGGCGCCTGGCGGACGGCCCCTCCGGAAACTCACGGGGTTGGCGGATACTCACGGCTGAATCCGCGCTATTATACCGGTGAATATGCGGAATAGTGCAAACGCAGGTCGGCGGACGACAGGCGGAATAGGCGCATGGGAGCCGCAAAACCGCGCCAGGACTACGTTTATGGCGAGTTGTAACTTCGACAGAGATATTCACCATATGAGCATTTTGTGTAAAAGTCTACGCGTTAATGTGATAAAGTATGGGACCCCCAAGGCCCCCGTCGCCGGCGGCCGGATCAGGTACCCGAACAATCCGCGCGTCAAAAATAACTCCGGGGGTTTATGATTAGTCGACGTCGACTAAATTGCGCAGATATACGCTCTACAGTTTGCAGATATACGCTCCTAATCGGTATAATAAAGGTATCGGTAAGGGAATAGCGTGGGTAGTTCGTAGTCTGTACGTTGGATAACGCGCTATTTAACGGGGGTTTTAGTCTAGCGTTGACTGAACGTAGGACAGAGCGGAGACAATTGCGAGCTGGCAGCGATGAGGTCAGGGGTTCGATCCCCCTAGGCTCCATACCTAATGAACCCGCTAAACACAAGGATTTCCGAGTGTTTGGCGGGTTTTTGCTATGTAGATGGTTTGGTTTTATGTTCGTGGTCATAGACGAATAACATATTCCCGTGCTACGAAGGGGTTTACTTATGTACGACAGCTAATACCTGCGTGTATGTATCCAAGGTTACTCTGATGTCTAAATGTCCGAGGATTTCTTTTACTATCTTATATGGTTGATGTTATGGACGTGCATGAGAGAGGAGACAGGATGTCTAAGGCTATGGAAATGAATAGGGGAACACCTGATTAAAAATTTCAGTTCAGTTATCAATTGTGGCACTAACTTAATTGCTCTCGGACTTAATTTAGTTTTGCCTGAATTAAAGTTAAGGTTATTGTTACGGAAATACGTAGTGTTGTACAAAACAATTACATGTATTAATATCAAAGTATGTAAGTTTAAATGGAGTTTCGATGAGGAGATAAGTATGAGAATAGTTGATTTGTTTTCTGGGGCTGGAGGGCTAACTTTTGGTTTCTACTATAGTTTGATTAACGGAGAGTTTGTTAGAAATGAAAACTGTGAAATAGTTTTTGCTAATGAGTTTGATGAAGCAGCAGCACAAGCATTTTGTATCAATTTTCCAGATGTCAATATGATTCATAAGAATATTAAGGATTTTAAAGAAGAAGAAATACAGGAGCTAATAGGAGAAGAGCAGATAGATTTGATCATTGGAGGACCTCCTTGTCAATCTTTTAGTACAATTGGAAAGAGAAAATATGACGATAAAGCACAATTGTACAACGAATATTATAGAATGTTGTCTATGATTGAACCGCGCATGTTCCTTTTTGAAAATGTAAAAGGTATGCTCTCTATGAGAGATGAAGACGGGAATCTTGTGATTAATGACATTGAGAATAAATTTAGACATATCAATGAAGAGCTGGGCTACAACATTCAATATAGGGTTTTGAATGCGGTGAACTTTGGTGTACCTCAATACAGAGAGCGAGTTTTTATTATAGGTATTAGAAATGATTTAGATATTGAATGGGAGTTTCCAACTGGATTAGATGGAGTTCCTACTATATCTTTGGAGGAGGCTATTTCCGATTTACCTATAGTTGAACCTGGTGGGGAGCTAAATGATTATCTCAATAATAACCCTGTGAACAATTATCAAAGACTAATGAGGGGGAATAATGCAAATTTGACTTGTCATTTTTCAGCGCTATACGGAGAGAAAATTCAGACTATTGTAAATCATGTAATACCCGGTGAAGGTAAAGACTACATTAATGGCTTAGTTGATCAGGGAGTTCTTGAAGAAAAGTATAGACTGACGTCAGGATACAGCAATACATATGGACGTTTACTTCCGAACCAACCGTGTACTACGATTACGAAAAATCTTTCAACACCATCAGGATTACGCTGTATACACTATAATCAAAATCGAGGACTGACACCACGTGAAGGAGCGAGAATACAGTCTTTCCCAGACTGGTTTCAATTCAATGGAAATAGGTATCAGATCAAGACTCAAATTGGAAATGCTGTTCCTCCACTCTTGGCAATGGAACTAGCTAATCAGATAGAAAGATTAATAGGATAGAGGGATTGTATGCAAAACTCGGACAGTACAATTTACTTTAATTTTTCATATTTTGCTTTAAAGCTACTAGGTAAAGGGCTGTATTCAAATCATTGGACGGCTATTGCTGAACTTGTAGCAAACGGTTTAGATGCGCAAGGTGATAATATTAAAATTTATATAAATATGAAAGATAAAGAGAATGCTGTAATTGAAATATTAGATAATGGACATGGAATGGGCTATGAAGATTTAGCTGAGAAATATGTACTTATCGGAAGAGATAAACGTGACGATGATCAAATTGATGAAGAGATTAAGAAGCAATTAATGGGGAGAAAAGGAATAGGCAAATTAGCAGCTCTATATTTATCTAATAAATATTATATTATTTCAAAAACTGTAAATGAATCCTCAGCATGGTGTCTTGATGCTTCCAATGTAAAGGACTCAGATGTTCCACGTTTAGATCGAATAGAGATTGATCAATTAAAAATAGAAACAGCTGAGGAGTGGGAGAGTTTCCAAACAGGAACAATGATTAGATTAACAAACGTTGATTTGACATACTTTGGAGAGAAGACATTGGCTGGTTTGAAAGCTAGATTGGCTGACTTTTACTTGACAGATACGATGCAAGGGGAAATTGAAGCAGCTATTTTAACAGATAAATCATCAAAAAAAAAATTTGAAAAAGTTGAGAAATCGATTGCTTTTAAAAATATTTATGCAATATACAACAATACAGATATTGATTTTTCTAATAGGCTAGCTGAAAGTGTTGTTGTAAGATCCTCAATTGAGAGCGTAATGGCAACTCCTAGATATGTTGAAAAACTAGATTTAGCAGATTTTCAAGTAAGAGGTAGTAAAAAATTCCTTAAACCAGACGGATCATATACTAGTCAAGAATTAGAGTATGAAATGAGTGGCTGGATTGGGATTCACACATCTATACAGAATGAAGATGCTAAGCTTAATGATATTGAGTATTTAAAGAATAAAGCTTATAGACCGAATCAGTTAAGACTCTATGTTAGAAATAAACTATCTGTTGAAAATTTTCTGGAATATATAAAAAATACACAAGCTTTTAGTAATTATATTGAAGGGGAAATTAGTTTTAACTTGTTGGATCATAATGAGTTAGGGGATATAGCAACTTCAAATAGACAAGGCTTTGTGGAAAAAGATGAAAGAGTTCAATTACTAATTTCCATATTAAAACCAATAATTAATTCATTAATAAGAAAACGTGTTCAATTGGGTCAGAAAATAAAGGCTGAAGAAACTGCTATATACGAAGAAGAAAAACGTATAGAAGCCGAGCTTCGGAGAATTGAAGAAGAAAAACGTATAGAAGCTGAAAGATTGCGTGAAGAAGAAGAGCAAAAGCGAATAATTGTAGAGCAACAGGTAGAAGGTTTAGATAACCAGTTGAAAATTACAAGTAATACTCTTAACAATGAAAAGAAAAGAAACCATTTTTTGGTGAGTTCCTTGTCGGAAGACCAGTTTATGTTTGCCGAAAAATTGCATATGGTTAGAATAAATATTAGTACGATTGAGAGTATAGTAAAAAATTTAGTAATGAAATTACAACGTGGACGATTCGTTGAAAATGATGCATGGGTAAGTTTGAAAACATTATCGTATTTAATAAAAAGAATACATGCTACTTTAGAATACGGTGGATTTGCTCAATTCAATACTAAAGAAGAATTTACAGAAGGTAATTTATTTGAATTTATTGTAGAATATTGCGAAATTGTTTTAACTAAATATACAAATATTAAAGTTTTGGCCAGTATTGATAAAAATATCAGTTATAATACTAGATTCTCTAGTCAAGATGTTGCTGTTATTTTGGAAAATGTTATAAGTAATTCAATAAAATATCAAGCGGATATTTTAAATATAAGGATGTATAAAGAAGGCGAATCTTATGTGATAGATTTGTTTGATAATGGAATTGGTCTGGATGCGAAGATAGTTGATGTTGATGAATTGTTTGATTTTGGGAAGAGTTATTCAGTAGGTGGTACTGGTGTGGGACTTTATCATGTTAAAGAGATTACTAAAAAGAAACTCAATGGGAATGTAGAAATAAAAAAAGGTCTAGAAAAGGGTTTTGGCCTACAAATAAGGATGTGAGCTTATGAGATATGATTTGAAACTTTTATGGATAGATGATGTTGATACGTATTTTAATGCAACCAAAGAAATTATTGAGATGTATGTAGAAGATTTAGGTTTAACAATTCATATAGAATATATACAAGATGCTAGGTTGTTCTCAGAGAAGATACGGAAAGAAGCTGCTGGATTTAAAACATTTGATATGTTTTTTATAGACTATTCTTTGTCATTTGGAATTGTAGGTAGCAGTCTAATAAAGGAACTGCGTACTATGAATATTGACTCTGATATTCTTTTCTACTCATCTGAGCATGAGGAGGATATTAGAAAGACAATTTCAAGTGATTTAGGTTCGTATGAAGGTGTTTATATTGCCAATCGAGAAAAATTATATGAAAAATCAACCTATTTGATTCAAAAGAATTCCAAAAGACTATCTTCTTTATCTAACATACGAGGATTATTAACGGATCAAACATCTCAAAATGAATTTATAGTTAACTCCTACCTATTAAAAGAATACCCAAAATTGAATGATCAACAACAAAAAGAAATTGCAGAATTAGTTCTTACATCTATGAAATTCCAAAAATTAGATTTCGATAGTTCCGCCGAAAAAGAAATTTTAAAAATAGAAAATGAGGAAAGACTAAACATTAGATCAATGTTTAGAATGAGAAATTTTTTATTTACTTTAGAAATGAAAAATCAAATGTTTCAAAAAATTTTAGAATTCAAGGGCAAAGACAATAAGGTTTTTTTTGAAGATTACAAAATGGTTACTTCGTTAAGAAATAAATTGGCACACAAAAAATTGGAAGTATGCAGTTCTCAGAACCACATAATTTGTAGTGATAACCTTGACCAGCACAGAAATAGAATGTGTTCGTCCGAATGTACAGATGTATTGGCAGATTTACAGGACAATAAGATATCTATGGCTTCTTGGCAGGAACTAAGAAAGCAAGTTGTAAGTAATGGGAAATTTTTTGACACAATACTACAAGAAATACTGGAAGAAACTTCTGTAGCTGAGTAATGAATATGCATATAAACATGTGGAAGGAGCCCTTATAGCATTACATAATAAGTTACTGGGTCACATTTCTGGTCACACTTTTTCTTTTTCGAGCTTTACGGTAAACTCGAACAAAAAACTAAGGAAAGCCTTGTCACTCAAGGCTTTTGTCCGCGTTTCCATTAACGCTCAGACCCCTATCGCTCCATTGGCAGCGATGAGGTCAGGGGTTCGATCCCCCAAGGCTCCACCAAACACAAACATCAACACGCCTGAAAAGGCGTGTTTTTTTGTGTTTGATGGAGCTCATAGGAGGCGAACCCCGAGCGCGGACAAGTGGTTGGGTGCTACGAAGAAACAGCATCAATCGTGTTTAGAGGATCGATACAAGTTTGTAGATAGATTGCGAACCATGTGACTATCCGATTGTTATGGAACAGCTTGTGGCTGCATTACGAATCAATGACAGCACAAATGTCCAGAAAATATAGCACTATCCCCTATAGTGAGTGAAACAAGAATTTGATACGATTTGACGGTGAGAAGAATTTTCCAAAAAGAGCTGACTTAAAGGGGAGATCGAATGCATGTCATAAAAATGGCTGCAACTCTGGACTAAAATTATGAGAATAATTAGGAGGCCACATCATGGCGCTGCAAAAGATAACCGCGGCACTGCTTGTATTTTTGCTCTTTACGACATCGTTTGGCGGAATTCAGGCTAATGCAGCTTCACCAACGACTACGGCACTCAACTTACCCCTGATCAAAACGTATAAAGCTGGTGAAAAGCTTGAGTTCACTGTGGTTTTTTCTGAAAATGTGAACGTGACGGGGGGAACGCCCAGCTTGAAGCTGGACATTAACGGAACAATGAGGGATGCGTCTTATGTGTCCGGCAACAACTCGAGTTATTTGCAGTTTTCTTATACTGTAAAACCTGGCGATAATGATGCGGACGGCATTCAAGTGGTAGATTCCATACAATTAAATGGAGCCTCCATAACGAATAGTGCTGCGGAGGCCGCTGATCTGGGTAACGGTTTTGGCCCCGGCGGCGCATCGGTGCTGAATACAGCGATAAAGGTGGATACGGTCATTCCCAGCGTTGTTTCTGTCAGTTATCCTCCTGATAAAACGTATACTGAAGGCGAATCGCTTTTATTCACAGTTGAATTTTCTGAAAATATTTCCGTCAACACCCGGTATGGCAAGCCTTATCTGGGTCTCAATATTGGCGGAACGGAAGTGCGCGCAGAAGCGGCAGTCTATTCGTCAAACGGGTTGAATCAGATTGGATTTCAATATATTGTCGAAGCCGGGCTTGAAGATCTCAACGGAATTACCATCGACAATGAAGTGAAGATGTACGGAGGCATGATCGAAGATGCCGCACATAATTCGATTAATCCCGCTATACAGAATGGAGGAACGGCTCTCCATCTTTCCGGCGTACATATAAGCGCGGGTGGAGCTTCGTTCGTAACGGAGATCCCTGATGACGGCTATTATAAAGAAGGCGATGTCTTGAATTTCGCATTCCTGTATCCAGCGGACGTGACCGTAACCGAAGAGCCTTATCTTCCTTTATTCTTCGGAACGACAGAAACACCGACAGAACACCAGGCAAAGGTTGCGGAAGTAACCGGGAACAAGGTTATATTCCAGTATACGGTCCAAAGCGGAGATGAAGCTTTGAATGGTATAAGAGTCGGCAATGCCATTGAATTGAACGGAGGAAGCATCAACGACGCAAGCGGACTGGCGCCAATGCCAACCATCGTTCACAAGCTTGCCCTTGCGGATGTGGTAGTCGATGCCGTCCTCCCTAAGATACAGCATTTCTCTCAAACTCCGATTAATCAAAGTTACGTTACGGGAGAGAGCATCCAGTTCAGGGCTCGCTTCACGGAGCCTGTAAAGGTTAGCGGCACTCCGAGCCTATCGTTAATGTCTGGCGGCCGTTCCGTAGCTCAGGCTGTATATGTGCCCGATGTACCTGATCTGGAACCAACCGATCTTGTATTCCGTTACACCGTTCTAGATACGGATAAAGATGTCGTCATTGACGCAGTAGGACAGCTTGACAGCACAAACGGAACGATTGTTGATCTTGGTGGCAATCCCAGCGAAGCGAACGTTCCCTATACACAGTTTGTCCAAATGTTACTAAATGCTGCAACTCCAACGATTACCTCTGTCGAGATGCCTGTGGCAAAGACTTATTACGAAGGCGATGAATTGCTCTTTAAGGTCCATTTTTCTGAAATAATACGGGCGCGTATAAAACCGGCAATTTTGCCAGTTACGATCGGAAGCAAGACGGTTGATGCGATGTATGCCAGTGGTACGCGTACCAATATTTTGACATTCAAATATGTGGTGCAGGATTCTGACTTAGGTACTGATGTCATTGCCATAGGAAGCGCCTTGCTTCCCAACGGAGGAAGTTTAATTGGTAAAGATGGAGAGGGTCTTCAAGCTGATCTGACGCTTCATAACGTTGGAAGCACATCCGGTATTATTATCGGACAGGTCGCACCGCAAGCACTTCATGTAAACATAGCGGGAATGGCTCAGGTTGGCTCAACCTTAACCGGAAGTTACACTTATCACGATGCAAACTCGGATGAGGAGGGCATGAGCATATTCAAGTGGTACCGATCCACTGATGCGCTCGGGGCGAACAAATCAGTAATTTCGGAAGTTACATCGACCTCTTATACCTTACAGACAGCCGATCTCGGAAAGTACATTAGCTTCGAAGTGACGCCGATTGCACAGACAGGTACGATTACGGGATCAGCGGTGGAGAGCCTATTGACCTCGGCTGTCACAGTAACGCCAGTAGATGTCCCGACAAATCCGACATCGCCAGTAAACGTCCCAGCATCGCCAACGAACGAAAATTCAACTTCTACGACAACAGGCGTGGATGTGCTTGTTAATGGAAAAGCGGAGAACGCGGGAACAGCAACAACATCCACCGTTAATGGACAAACCGTATTTACAGTAACGGTCGACCAGAAAAAGCTGGAGGACAAGCTCGCAGCGGAAGGTCCGGGCGCAACGGTCATTATTCCGGTGAAAGCGGACTCCGATATCGTCATAGGCGAGCTGAACGGTCAAATGATTCAAAACATGCAAGATATGCAAGCGGTTCTGGAAGTGAGAACGAATCAAGCGGCGTACAAGATACCCGCACAACAAATTAACATCGGGTCTATCTCCGACCAGATGGGCAAGTCGATCGCCCTGAAAGATATAAAGGTACAGATTGTAATTGCCGAACCGACTGCGGACGAGATTAAAATGGTGGAGAATGCTGCGGATAAGGGAGCTTTCACCATTGTCGCTCCGCCGATTGAATTCTGGGTTAAAGGGATACATGAAGGAAAAACGGTTGTTGTATCAAAGTTCAACGTCTATGTGGAACGCACAATTGCAATTCCGGGCGATGTCGATCCTGAGAGGATTACAACAGGCGTTGTGGTGGAAGCGGACGGTTCCGTTCGCCATGTGCCTACCAAAATCGTCGTAAGTGACGGCAATTATTACGCAAAAGTAAATAGCTTGACCAATAGCCCATATCTGATCATATGGCATCCAAAAGAGTTTAACGATGTTGCAAATCATTGGGCTAAAGAAGCTGTCAATGATATGGGTTCACGGATGGTCATCGACGGAAAAGGAGACGGCTCTTTCCGCCCAGAGTCGGATATCACTCGTGCTGAATTCGTAACTATTCTTATTCGCGGATTGGGACTTAAACCGGACAACGAAGCTGCTCCTTTCACAGACGTAAAAGCTTCTGACTGGCATAACGGCGCAATTCATGCCGCCTATTCGTATCAATTGATCAACGGCTTTAAGGATGGAAGTTTCCGCCCGAATGCCAGAATCACTCGCGAAGAAGCCATGGTCATCATCGCTAAAGCAATGAAAATCACTGGCTTAACAGCGAATCTTGACGGTCAATCAATCGACACCATATTACGTCCGTATGCTGATGCGGCAAAAGCATCCACTTGGGCGCAGAGCGGTATTGCTGACAGCATACAAACGGGCATTGTAACGGGAAGAAGCGACATAAATCTCGCTCCGAAAGATTATGTAACCAGAGCTGAGGTAGCTGCGATTGTTAAGCGGCTGCTGCAAAAATCAGATTTGATTTAGACTAGTTTACGCTGTAGTATAAGGAATAAGAGGAACGGGGGATAGCGGGTCATTCCGCTTTCCTCTTTTTTTATGGGCATGGCGTTGTCAAAAAAAGTGCAGTTTGAAAACAAGGAGACCCTCCCGGCTGGATATTATCCAGGCGGGAGGGTCTGCATTTATCTGTATACGCTTTCAATCAGCCAGATATTCAACGAACCTTACAAAGATCGTGGCTACTTCGGCGCGGGTGGCGGTGGCTTTGGGAACAAAAAAGTTGCCCGGTTTGCCTAATACAATGCCGTTGCCTTGCAGCGCCTGAACGGCCTCCAACGCCCAGGAGCTGATCTCACTCTGATCCGTGAAGGAGGACTTAGAGTGGCTTTCAGGTATCTCATAGCCCTTGTAGTTCATGTAGTTGTACAGTATCACCAGCAGCTGCTCGCGCGTTATCGGCGAATTGGGGTCAAACAGGTCTGCGTTTGTACCGTTGACTATGCCTTTTTCGGCCGCCCACTCGGTTGCCGCCATGTACCACTGACCGTCCGTCACATCACTAAAGCGGGAACTCGTGTAGCTGGAGAGGTTTACGTTCTCAAGGTTGGCCAGTACCTGCACGAACATGGCGCGCGTCATTGCGGTGCCCGGTGAGAACGTCGCAGATGTCGTGCCGTTGAAAAGATCGTATGTGTAGGCGAAATTTATATCGTTGTAGAACCAGTCTTCCATGTTGGCATCCCTGAAAGGGTTGCCCGATATCACGAGGAAGCCCAGTGGGGTGGCATCATCGAACACCAGCTCCGTACCCTCACGGATGTTCAGCGACATGCCGTTGTTTAAACCGACTCTTGCTCCGTCCGGTCCTACCACAACCGCTCCGCTGCTCCGTATCTTCGATCCACCGTGGAGATGCACCTGGTTGCCGTTTGACAGGTTCACATGCGCGTCTTTACCGCCTACTATGACTGTACCGTCGCTCGCGATCGTTGAGCCACCCGAAATGATCACTGTGCTGATGCCTCCAGGTAGTGTCACTTCGGCGCTTTTGTCTTTCTGAATGGTTACCTCACCGTTTGAGTCTATCGATGTGCCTTCGGGTACCTTGATCTCCGTCCCGCCCTTGGTCGTAATCGTGCCGCCGCCGGGCAGGGTGGTGTTGCCATTTTTGTCTGTGATAGCGGGCTTATCCTTCTGTGTATTCACTGTGTAGGTCGATTTTGATGTTCCAGTTCCAGGGTCTGTCCCGGTGTTCGTATTGTTGGTGTTGTGTGTATTACCACTGTTGCTTGTATTACCGTTGTTGCCCGTAGTACCACCAGAACCAGGTACGGTAGGAGTCGTCGTCTTCGTCGGTGTCGTCGTAGCACTGCTCTCCGCGCCGTCGCCCTTCGCGTTCACTCCAACGATCTTGAAGCTGTAGCTTTGGCCGTTTGTCAGGTTGTTGAAGGTATATTTGCTCTCCGCTGCATCCAGTGTGACCGGCGTCACGTTGCCATACCATACCTTGTAGCCCAATATTGCGCTGCCACCGTCGTCAGCAGGAGCAGTCCAGCTCAATGTGACCTGTCCGTCACCCGCTGTCGCTTTGAAGTCACTCGGCGCACCAGGCACAACCGGTTTTCTCTGCGCAAACATCCAATCAAAGACATCGGTGTAATCGTTGTTCCAAGCCGGCAAGTTGGAGGACTGCGCCGTAGGTGCTATACTCCAAGTCCCCATGGTGATCTGATTATAAAGAACCGCCGCTTCAACTTCATGCGCTATATAATCAGCCAGAACAGGTGTATTGGACGGATTCGGCCTCAGATTCGGCTGATCAAATTGATTGTAGGGCCACGTAAGTACCTCATTACTCTCAAAGCGCGAAGCCCTCGCGTTGATCATTTTTGGCATATTATTATTGATGAAGTTATTGAGGTTCGTCTGGTAGCCACCAACATTATGAGTATTTAAAAACATCCAATAGGCCAGGTTGTTGTGAGCGTCATTGTCCTTAGCGTTCGGTGAACCGCTTACCGGGGCCATAGGGGCTGCGGCAGCGAAGAAACCGGGATAGCTGTTAACTAAGTTATTCGTATACTGGCCGCCCCATGAGAAGCCTGCTGCGTAAACACGGTTAGGATCTACTTCACCACTGGCAATCAGGGCGTCTATGACCTTCTTAACATTCTCTGTGGAGGGAACAGATACGCCATTATAGGAAATATTCAGAACATGGCTGGCGTACTTATCGGGATTTTGCTCCATCTTTTTCATTAGAGCGACTGAGCCGTTGGCTGATTTCATGGCCGCTTTTTGGTCTGTCGCAGCGCTTGTACCGCCCCGTGACATGCCGTGGGTATAAACATACAGCGGTAATCTTTTTATTACGTTACCATCATCATCCTTATAAAGGTAGAGCGAACGATTGACCGAATTGTCTGTGAATGTTGTAAATTTATCAAGGATCGGATTCACAACTTTTTCCTGTTCAAAAACCACATTGTGAAGCGGATTCCCTTCTGTCAGTACGATCTCACCCTTTTGGGTAATGTTGTAAACCTGCTTTGTCGAGTTACTGCTGCCATCCAGCGTTGTGCTGCCGCCGCTCTCTGAATAAAACTCAGACTCAACAACGATGTAACGACCGCTCTCCAGTCCGTCCTGATAATCTGGTGAATGGCTAATCGGCCCGACATAGCCGCGTACCTTTGGCTCGTCATTAGCGTATACCCTTGTGATTTTGCGTGGTCCTTCAAAGGTCACCGCTTCGCCGTTCAGGGTCGTGTTCCTAGCCGATAAGGCAAACAAGTCTGGACTAAGCTCGGAGCCTAACGCCGCCTTCCCCTCGCCTAAATCAATGATAACAGCCGTTGTGTACTCGCCACTGGCGAAGTTGTCATTCCATACGATAAAGGGAAGTATCCCCGCGTCCGGATCGTTTTTGAATGTCACATGAATGGCATGATCAGCCTCAATATTCGTAAAGGTATAAGTGCCAGTAGATAGAGTTACGGTCTCGCCGTCTACCGTTACCGTATCCACAATTTTGCCGTAATCGGGGGTAAACGTAATGTCTTTATCAGAGCCCCGATCTACTCTAAGCACATCGCCGGGTGGGTTCGACATAATTGAGCCGCCCGGTCCCGCAGTGGCGGTGATTGAAAATCTGGTGTCCACTTCATTGGCTGCAATGAGCTGCAGGCTGTCTGTAAATGAATCAGAGCTGGTATAAGCCGCGTCCGGGACTCCAAAACTTGAAACGACTTCATAGCGGTCAGCGCCTTTTTCTGTCGAGTTATTGATGTAGACCTCAAAGGTAAGGTTCCCCTCTTGTAAGATCAAATTTCTTTTGGGTATTCTCATTTCCACGATGTATCCGGTTTCGGTAATCTGGGTCCATGCAGCTCTGCCTGGAGCGGCCTGCCCTGAAAACACACCCGTCGAGCTGACACGCCATTGGTTCGAGCCGCTGGTTCCGGTACCAACATAAAACTCCAGGCTGTCATACCGGTGATCTGCGCCAGCTCCCTGATATAGATTACTGTCATTCACAACCACGCGGGCATACAGGTAGTCATGATCCCAAAGGATTCTTGCTGTGCCCGTGGCTTGGGGTCTGGGGTCGGTGGGTACCGTGCTTTTGTTGATGTGATGCTCCATGGTTTGGTCCCAGAGGGGATCGTTTGACCCGAGTTCGGGAGTGCCAAAAATGGCGGTGGGTGTTTCATTCGCTTCTGCGTTCTCGATGTTGTCAGTGGCGGCAGCATAGGTGGTAGGCATTAGCGACGCCACCATAACCAAGCAACATAGGAACGCGAGCATTCTGCTAAATCGTTTTGGCATAGATTGCAATCCTCCTTATTTTTGGATCTGGTTCGCCCACGGCGGCTTACCCGCATCGTATTCGGACACATTGTCCATTTGACAAGCGCCCAACTATATATATTAAGTTTATCAGGGGTTCAATCCTTTAATTTACACATAAACCATACGTAAACATTTAGAACGGTAGAGATGCCGTTAATTTTTTGATAATCTTGTACGCAGCTGTACATGTAGATTGCTTCATATCAATGGTGTTGTAGTCTGCATTCATTTCAAATTGCAATAAAAAAATCCACCTTATGAACAAGAAACTACATTGAATTGGAAGGGTGGAAGACGTAATATGAGGAGAAATGTAAGCGTATTCATTTTAGGGTGTTTCTTTAGCTCCTTGAGCGAGGTGGTCTTGTTTTAAAGGTGAAATAAGGATTACGTGCTTTTGAATATTAAACGAAGGGGAGAATGCTATGCGAAAGCGGATTTCAATCATAACGTTAACTTTACTATTGACCTTCAGTAACTGTGTAAGTCTTGTTCTGCCATTTAACAATCAAGCTTCAGCGGACCCCATAATACCAACGATGTTGGCACATTATCCATTGCTTGAGGATGTACAGGATACATCAGGTCATGGCAAGCATGGAACGGCAGTAGGAAACATTTCGTATGTTGATGGTCTTACTCTACCTGGAGGAACAGATAGTAACACGAACTACGTTCAGCTTCCTACGGGTTTGTTTGATCATCAAGAAAATACAACGATTTCTGTATGGATCAAAAGTAACACGGGAAGCGGAAACTACGCAGCATTGTTCTACGGTACACCAGCAGCTGATAATAAATTGCCAACGAACTATTGGCTGTTTAATCCATCGAATCCAAGTGGTGATTTTAAGTCCGTATTTACGGATCGCAATAATGTGGACCAGCCTTGGACAACTGAGATAGGAGTATCAGGCGTTTCTACCTCACAATATCAAGGTCAATGGGTTCACTATACCACGGTCATAACAGAACATTCTATTACAGGTTACATTAACGGTGTAAGCATAGGTACGGCCGCCAAAGAGAAAACAACAGCAAGCTTTGGTACGGATTTGCAAGCTTACATCGGTCGCTCCAATTATTTAGGGGATGGAACTTTTGCGGGTAGCTTTCAAGATTTAAGAATTTACGGAGAGGCACTAAATAATGAAGATATCGCGGCAGTATATGAACAATCATTTAATGAAAAGCAAGTACAACAAAGCAAAAAAGAGCTAACATTAGGTGATGTATCTGCCGTGACAGAATCTCTTGAACTGCCTACTGAAGATAAGTATGGCGCATGGATATCATGGACTTCCAGTGATGAGAGTGCGATTAGTGCAACTGGGGAAGTGACCTTACGAGAAATGGAGCAACAAGTGACGTTAACGGCAACCATTTCTTTAGGTGGAAGCCAGGCAATGAAGGAATTCATCATTACCTTACTGCCTAAGGATGACTCTAATGAGCAGATTACCGTTCAAGAAAAGATGCTAAACGATGATCTGCTGCTTCATTACGACATGAAAACGACTACAGAAGTAGACGGTCAACTCGTACTAAAGGATGTTGCCAACAAGCCAGTTACATTCGATGGGATATTTAAAAATCCAAACAATGGACAATTCATTTCAAATAGTGAAGTGGGTTTTATTTCCTTCAATGGTGGAAGCTCTACATCAAATAGTGGATATGTTGAGATTCCTAAGGGCTCCAACGGACTGGATCTATTACAAGGTCTGAATGAGATTACCGTATCTTCCATCGTAAACTGGACGAATGATGGTACGAATCGCTGGATTTTCGGGTTGGGTACGGTGTTAACACGGGAAACGAATAAATATTTCTTCGTAACCCCACGTCATGGTAGCGGATCAGGCAATATGATTGCTACAGGTATCTCTAAAAATGGCTGGCCGAACGAAGCATTAGTTACAGGTGGCGCAAACTCCAACCTGATCGGTGGACAGTGGAAGCATGTAACGGTGTCCTTCTCTGAAGCCAGCAACAGGATCACATTATTCGTGGATGGAGTCAAGGTGGCTTCAGGTAATGCGAAGGGACTAAAACTGTCAGAAATTATGAATCCGGATTCTACATTCTCAGGCTTTATCGGTAAGTCCATCTTCTCGAACGATCCATACTTTCAAGGTAGCGTGGCTGATTTCCAAGTATATGATCGTGCATTGACGGAGCAAGAAATGGGCGAGTTATATCAACAAGAAGCAGCAACTCACATCTCCAAAATACGTCAGCTCACTGTTGATGATGCAGCGAATCAACTTAACATCGGTCATTACTTAGACGAGGCAGATCAGAGTGCGGAGCAGATAACGAAAGACCTTACCTTACCGACGAGCGGTAAAAACGGTGTAAGCATCACTTGGAGCTCTAGTCATCCTACGGTCATTTCTGACAGTGGTACTGTGCAACGTCCAGATGCTCAAGCAAGTGATGTTCAAGCAGAGCTTACGGCTACTTTAACGTATCAAGGCGTATCTAGAGCGGCTGCATTCCCGGTTACGATCTTGAAGCAATTTGATGATCAGCAGAAGGTTGATCTGGATGCTGAACAAGTAGAGATCTACAATGCGGACAATGTTAAAGGCAACTTACGTCTTGTAACCACAGGTGAACAAGGCTCCACCATTACATGGGCATCCAACAGGCCGGCGGTTGTTAAAGGAACGGCTGAAGCGGCTGGTAACGCTACACAGTTAGGCTGGGTGAGCCGTCAAGCTACGGATATACCCGTTACGCTAATCGCTACTATTACGAATGGTGCAGCTTCTAAAGAGCTTACGTTTAACGTTACAATTAAAAAAGCAGTTGCGCCAGTAAAGCCTGATGCGTACTTCTTTGCGTACTTTACAGGTGAATATGAGGGCGGTGAAGAGATCTCCTTCGCTACAGCGGAAGATCCATTGTTCTGGAAAGCGTTGAATAATGGGAAATCTATCCTTCAATCGGATATGGGTGAAAAAGGGCTTCGTGACCCATTCGTTATCCGGTCAGCAGAAGGTGATAAATTTTATATGCTGGCAACCGATTTGAAAATGGGTGAAAGTACAGATTTTGACCAGGCTCAAATTACGGGTAGTCATTACATGATGGTTTGGGAGTCGGAGGATCTCGTGAATTGGAGCGAGCAGCGGATGATCAAGGTGGCTCCTAAAACGGGAGGAAATACGTGGGCGCCAGAAGCGATCTATGATCCGGAAACTGGAGAGTATATCGTATTCTGGGCATCATCAATGAAAAACACAGAGACATATGGTGACTATAACGGAAGACCGGAAGGTCAGTACAATGTGATGTACTACGCAACAACACGAGATTTCTACACCTTTTCTGAGCCCAAGGTCATGATTGATGAGTCACTGCCGACCATTGATACGACGTTTATTGAGCATAATGATATGTTGTATCGATTCACCAAGTCAGAAGTAAATACCAAAGTGTATGTAGAGAAAGCACCAAATTTCTACTATGACAAGGATGGTATTGCAGCAAACGGCCTTCAATACGACGCTGTTCCGGGTACACGTGATAACAAACTTGGCTTGATCGGAAAAAATGGAAATAATGAAGGACAAACGATTTTCAAAGATATTCATAAAGACAAATGGTATCTGTTCCTTGATTCATGGCCGTATCATGTACGATATACAACAGAACTGGATAGCAGCACGCAATATATCAACAATGTGTTAAGTAGTGATCAATATGCACTTCCGCCAGGACCACGACACGGAACGGTGATTCCAATCACACGTGCAGAGTATAATGCTTTGCAAGAGAAGTATGCATGGAAAGGACCAGTACCATCAACAGACCCAGTTGTACATTACTCATTTGATGCAGATACAGTGAATGGTACAACGTTGAACGACATTTCTGGTAATGGCCATCACGCAACACTCGTAGGTGGAGCAACGATTAATGAAGAGGATCGCATCGGTAAAACGGGTGGGGCATTAGAGCTTAATGGATCAACAGGATATGTGAAGCTGCCAGATCACTTGGTTCAATCCTTGAATCTGGAGAAGGCAACGTTCTCTACATGGGTTCAAATGGACCGAAATCAGGCAAATCAAAGAATATTTGATTTTGCTTCCGAAACAGGCAGACAGGTGAACCGCAATACCATGTACTTGAGTACACAAGGGGATACAGGTAGTCTGGAGTTCGCTGTCGTAACCCCTTTTACAGAGAAATTCAGCAATGACAGCACGAAACTCGGATCAGATTATAAATATGCAGTGAGAAATGCTGGACTATTACCAACGAAGACTTGGCAGCATGTTGCCATTACAATGGATGAATTTGATGCCGTATTGTACGTGAATGGTCAAGAGGTTAAACGCAGCTCGACATTTAACGTGGAGCCGAGAATGTTGCTGGAAACAACGATGAATTATATTGGTAAATCGAGAAACAGCTCTGATCGTCTATTTGCTGGTAAATTGGATGATTTCCGTATTTATAATCGTGCATTATCCGTTGAAGAGATTGCAACTTTGGCTAATGAAGACGTTACTCCTCCAGTAGAGCAGCCATCTGGGGCAGAACTCATTCTCCACTACGATATGAATGATATCGATGGTGCGACGGTTGTTGACCAAACAGGAAACTTTAACGGAAAATGGATGAATCCGTCTAAAGCAGAATGGATTAGTACACAAGATGCGGGTGTACTAAGCTTTACTGGTGGCACAACTAACTCCTATGTAGAGCTGCCACAAGGAGTTCTCGATGGATTAACGGATATCACCGTTTCGTCCATTGTGAACTGGAGCGGTAAAAATGCTGCGGAGTGGTTATATGCATTAGGAAGACCAAACAGTAATACGCACTATACGTATTTCACACCACGTTATAACGCTAACGGTCTGGCTCGCTTAGGTATCGCGACAAATGCCTGGAATAATGAGTCTTCAACTTCGACCACGGGCTTAAAGAATAATGAATGGAAAGTCGTTACAACTGTTGTTTCAGGTACAGATGGTACACTAACGCTTTATATTGATGGTGTTGCTGTTGCATCAGGATCAACGAATGGTATGACGTTAGAACAAATAAAAAATATCTCAGGAAGTAGTGGAACCATTGGGAAGTCATTTTATCCGGCTGATCCATACTTCGGCGGGTTGATTGCAGACTTCCAAATCTATGATGGTGCGATGACAGCAGCAGATATTGCATCACTGAAGGCTCGTGCAGATCAGAAGATTGCTTCGATGAAGGGCATGTTTGTATCGGCTGCGACAGAGAAATTAACCATTCATGATCTTCTTGCCTCGAATACATCCAAAGATGCGATTATAAGCAATGTAACTTTGCCAACATCAGGTGCTTATGGCACAACAATAAGCTGGACTTCGGATAAGGGGAATGTCATCTCAACTACAGGTGCCGTAACCAGACCAGCTAACGCAACGGGTGATCAAGTTGTAACGTTAACAGCAGTATTTACAGATGGTACAGAGACAGCTCGCAAAACCTTTACGTTGATGGTTAAGGCATTGCCAAGCGATGCCGCTTCTGTAGATGAAGCAAAAGCAGCGCTAGTCGTTCATAACATTGGTGATGTTAGAGGTCATCTCTCATTACCGAAATCTGGACTATATGGAACAACCATTACTTGGGCTTCTGCTCAACCCAATGTCGTTTCAGTGACTGGTGAAGTACAACGTCAGGCGTACGGTAGTGGAGATATAGACGTGAAGCTTACAGCTACGATTACATTAAATTCAGCATCCGCTACAAAGGAATTTATGGCGAAGGTGAAGGAACGGCCTGCTGATGAAAAATATGCGGGATACTTCTTCACATATTTCACTGGAGAAGGTAGCTCAACAGGCGAGCAAGTTCACTTTGCACTAAGTAACGGTAATGATCCGTTGAACTGGCGAGAATTGAATAATGGTAAACCTGTATTGACCTCTACCTTAGGGGAGAAGGGAGTACGAGATCCATTCATTATTCGTTCGCCTGAAGGTGACAAGTTCTATATGATCGCTACCGATCTGAAAATTAACGGCAATGGTAGCTGGGGCAGAGCACAGACATGGGGCAGTCGTTCGATTATGGTGTGGGAATCGAATGATCTGGTCAACTGGACAGATCAACGCATGGTAGAGGTTGCACCGGAAGAAGCGGGTAATACATGGGCACCAGAAATCATGTACGACAAAACAACTGGTGAATATATCGTATTCTGGGCATCAAGAATGTTTGACGATGCATCCCATACAGGCAGTGCATATCAAAAAATGATGTATAGCAAGACAAGAGATTTCTATACGTTTACTGAACCGCAAGTATATTTGGATTATGGATACTCCATCATTGACACAACGATGATTGAGCATGATGGAAAAGTGTATCGCTTTACAAAGGATGAGCAAGACAACGGAGCTGCTGCTCCATTTGGCAAGATGGTCTTCCAAGAGGTTGGTAACTCGATCTTAGATCCAGCCTTCAAGATGATTAATCAAGGTGTGGGTAGTATGAAATGGGTTGAGGGTCCAACGATCTTCAAATCAAATACAGAAGAAAAATGGTATTTATTCGTAGATGAGTTTGGTGGAAGAGGTTATATTCCATTCGAGACAACCAATCTTGCATCAGGTGTCTGGACATTATCTTCTAACTACAATTTACCCGCGAGTCCGCGTCACGGAACGGTAATTCCCATTACACAACGTGAGTATGATGCACTTAGTGGGAAAAACGTACCCGTTAGTGGAATTAGCCTGGACCAAACGACGTTGTCCATCGTAGAAGGTAAATCAGGGCAATTGACAGCTACCGTATTACCAGCTAATGCAACGAAAAAAGCAGTAACATGGCGCTCCAGTAATCCAGCTGTAGCCACTGTAAGTGCGACGGGGCGAGTAACAGCGGTGGCAGCAGGAACAGCAAACATTACAGTAACTACAGAAGATGGTGGGTTTTCATCCAGCGCTACAGTAACAGTAACACCATTGGTTGATGGGACTCCAGAAGCACCAAGCAGTGGGGATGGAAATGGTGGCGGTAATATCCCTGCACCTACAGCACCACCAGCTACAGGTGGAAATGAGCCAGTGGTAATGGACAACGGCCAAATAAACATTAAGCCAGTCGCAAGTGAGAACGGTGCTTCTAACGTGAAGTTAAGTGCGGATACAGTGAAGCGTGCGCTTGATCAAACGACAAGCGGTGAGCTACAGATACGAGTTGAAGGTGATCAAAGCTGGAACGGGCTAACGATTGAGTTAGCAGTAGATGCGCGCTTAACAAGTGGATCTTCTACGGTAGATCGCATCGAGATCAATACAGGCTCTGCAGTCGTAAGCGTGGCAACCGAACTGCTCGGAACAGGAACAAGTGCGGGGAAAACGTTAGGATTGTCGATTAAGAAAATAACAGCTAATCAATTGTCAGCTAGTGCACAAGCGGGGCTAACTGGTGAGGTCGTATATGATATCGAGTTAACGATTGATGGTAAGAAGCTTACAGCGTTTGATGGCAGAGATGATCTCGTGATTGCATTGCCATACACCCTAAAAGCTGCCGAAAATCCAAACAATGTCATCGTATACGATGTGAAGGACAACGGTGAGCTAAGAGTGGTGACGAATGGTAAATACAATGCAGCGACAGGAAAAGTAGAGTTCAAGCCAACGTATCTAAGCAAGTATACGGTAGCGTATGTTGCAACGAGCTTTAAGGATGTGACCCAAGACTGGGCGAAGGATGCCATCTCAGCATTGGGAGCAAGAGGCATTGTGAAGGGTGTAGGCGACGGCGAGTTTAATCCGAAGGGTCAAGTGACAAGAGCAGAATTCATCACCATGCTGATGAATATGTTGGAGTTATCGGATGAGAGCGCAACGACAAGTTTTAGTGATGTGAAGCAAGGAGAATGGTACCATGGAAACATCGCAACCGCGCAGAAGCTGGGGATTGTGAACGGAAAACCAAATGGAAGATTCGGAGTTCATGAGAACATTACACGTGAAGATATGGCCGTTATGGTATACAAGGCGATCCAAATGAAGCAACTAGCGTTAGCAAGTGGTGAAGCTACTGCTTTCAAGGATGAAGCAAACATCGCAAACTACGCGAAGCAAGCGGTAGAGGCAATACAGGGAGCAGGCATAATCAACGGTGTAGGTAACGATGAGTTTGCACCGAAGAAGAACGTCAGCCGTGCAGAAGCAGCAGTGATGATCTATAATGTGTTGGGTTTAATGTAGACACGTGCTCATAAGATCGTGGCATTACAAAGTCAGGAACGTTACCACTTCTTGTGGTAGCGTTTTTGGCGTACCATTTCGATTCCCTCATGTTCAATACCTAAAACTTGGCCACTAACACAAGGACTCTTGAGTGTAAGTGGTTTTTTTATGATTCACATTGCAGTGATATTTATCCTTTTTGAAAGCGCTTTTAAATTAATGTAGACAAGAGAACATACCAGATGATATATTGTTTCTGTAAGAAACAATATTATTTTTGTTGAGAACTATATTATACGTGTCCTTGTTAAGGGCGGAAGAAATGATCTCTCGGAGCTTAAGCTGGGACACTACAAAAAGGACGGGGATATGATGACTAAAATCGAGACAACAGTTCAATCCTTTGACGGTACACAGCTTTATTTCAGCAAGGATACAGTGGAAAATGCCAAAGCCGCTGTCGTTATTGTGCACGGATTAGCGGAACATACCGGTCGCTATGATTATGTGACAGAGAAGCTGAGTCAGCGCGGGTTTAACGTATATCGATTCGATCATCGCGGTCATGCCAGATCGGAAGGACAGCGTACGTTCTACAGTGATTTTCACCAGATCATAGAGGATGTCAACGTTGTGGTGGAGACTGCTTTGCAAGAAAGCGGAAATCTTCCGCTGTTTGTTATCGGACATAGTATGGGCGGCTTCGCAACATCGTCTTTTGGAACGAAATATCCAGGCAAGGTTAAAGGTATCGTGTTATCCGGAGCGCTCACTCGTTACAATACAAAAGTTGCTGGAGAACTGCCGATGGATCTGCCTACAGGCACGTATTTCCCGAATGAGCTGGGCAGCGGCGTATGTAGTGATCCCGCAGTTGTATCCGCTTACGCGAATGATCCACTAGTTGAAAAGCAAATCTCTGTAGATTTGTTTAACAGTCTGGGAAATGGCATAACATGGCTGAAGGAGAACGCTGAGAAGTTTATAGATCCCGTACTTGTTCTGCATGGGGCGAATGACGGGCTGGTCAGCGAAAAGGATTCTCGTGATTTTTACGGTGATATTGCTTCAACCGATAAAACACTCAAAATTTATGCTCATCTGATGCATGAGATATTTAATGAACCAACCCGTGATGACGTTATTGAAGAAGCAATCACATGGATTGAAAAACGAATCTGATTTCAGTAGAGTAAGAGAGAGAATCTGAATGATGAAAGGGATTATCCATGAAATTAGATTGGATGGGCGACCATCGGGAACTGATTGAAAAAATTATCAAATACGGCAATGCGTACTCGAACACCTATAAGTTGCAGCGAAGTTATGGTACGGATATGATGTTCTCGGCTTCACAGATTCAGACGCTGGAATACATTCTGGAAGCCGAGGACAAGGAAGAGAAGATGACGGAAATGGCTGCGCGCCTGGGCGTAAGCCGCAGTACATTTTCCAAGAATGTGAAGAATCTGACCGAAAAAGGACTGCTCGAGAAATTCCATCTAAGCGGTAACCGCAAAGATATTTACGTCAAACCTTCGGCAAAAGGGCGCGAGGTATATGGCAAGTATACCGAATTTGTGCGAGAGCTTTGCTTTGATGAGATTTTCAAGTATGCCGATCAGATTTCAGATGCCGACAAACAAAACTTTATTCGCATTATGGATATGTTCGCCGATGTACTCGTCTGGTATGGTGAAAAGGAACAGGAAGCGCGTAAATTAATCAGAATTGATTCGGATTCGGGCAGCGACTAGTTTCGAGATAAAAGGGATTTTCCTCAAGGCTGTTCTGTGGACGGAAAGGAAAATTCCTTTTTGCTTGCTCTGAAACACGAATCTTGAAATTAAGGCACTAGCCCATTCCCTCCGCGAATGTCCGTCATACAGTATAAGGTGCTCTCGTGAACTGCTGTATGACAAATGTTGAATAGGGAGATGGATAGATTGAAATCAAAAACGAAACTGACCGGACGAGTGATCTTCAGAGGTGATCCAGGATATGAGGCCGCGCGAAAAAACTGGGACCCGCATACGGACAGATTTCCTAAAGTATTTGTTTTTGCTCAGAAAACAAAAGATGTCTCCAATGCCATCCGATGGGCTCGTGAGAATGATGTGCCGATCCGGCCGCGAAGTGGCAGACACGCGCTTGAAGTGAACCTTTCACAGGTGAATGGCGGTATCGTGATTGACGTGAGTGATCTGAATTCGATCAAGCTTGATAAAAAAAATGGAACCGTCGTTGTAGGAACAGGCAACCGGGTAGGAAGAATTGCGAATACCCTCGCCAAGCAAGGATTCATCGCTCCTTTTGGTGACAGCCCTACAGTTGGAATCGGTGGGATTACGTTAGGCGGGGGAATTGGGCCTCTCCAGCGTACCATAGGTCTCATCAGTGATAACCTGCTTGAAGTGGAGATGGTGGATGCCAACGGAAAAGTCATCCGGGCGAATAAAAATCATAATGCAGATCTCTTTTGGGCCTCACGTGGTGGGGGTGGTGGTAACTTCGGAGTGTACACCCGCTACAAGTTCAAAGTGCGCCGGGCTCCAGCGAAAGCGACAGTATTTAAAATCACCTGGCCATGGGCTCAATTCGAAAAGGTGCTCAAAGTATGGCAGCGGTGGGCTCCCTCTGTTGATACGAGATTGGGCAGCGAGTTGTCCATCGGACCAAAAAAAGGTGGTAACGTTATGATGGAGGGACTGTTCTTAGGCTCTAAAACAGAGGCCCTCCGATTATTGCAGCCAATGACTAGTGTCGGCACACCGACGAGCTCCACGGTTCGTTTGTTGCCTTACCCGGAAGTTGTGAAGTTCTTATTGCAGCCTGACCCGATTCAAACGCAAAGGTTCAGTAACCAGTTCTCCTCCGGTTTCGGAAGAAAACCATTTCCTGATAAGGCCATCAAAACGATGCGGGCATTTTTGGAGAATATAGAAGAGGGGCCAGGCGGGTTCTATTTCCTGAACTGGGGTGGAGCGGTAAGTCGCAAATCACCTCGATCAACCGCATTTTTCTGGCGGAAAGAGAAGTTCTATGTGGAATGGACCAGTACGTGGATCAAACCTTCCCATGCCGCTAAAAATATTGCACTCGCTCGTAATACTCGCAAGAAATTGCAACCATACATTGTCGGTTCCTATATCAACGTTCCAGACCAAGGAATCAAGAATTCCGGTCCAGTGTACTATGGAGCCAACTATGCCAGACTGCGGAGAGTCAAAGCCAAGTATGATCCGAAAAATGTGTTTAACAATCCGCAAAGCATCACGCCTGCTCGGAGAGTGTAATCCATATTCACTTGTTCACTGTCTAATTAATGAGTGAAGAAACACGCCTTATTGGGCGTGTTTTTGGTATGTAAAATATAAATGCCAGAACAAGGAATGAAATCAACCTGTGAACAAGCATGAACAAGCGTGAACGACGGTGGAAAGATATACGACGCACACTCAGGATATCACGACCGTGAATACTTTTTTCACCGAACAACGAAAAAACCGCCCTCGGTCATATGACCAAGAGCAGTTTCTTCACATGCCAACTAGGCATGTCAGTTGTTGGAGCAATTAAACGTTAACTTTTTCTCCAGCAAATACTTCCACGTTCATTGGTGCGGCCATAAAAGCTGCTGCTTGTTGAACAAAAGCCTGGAAATGTGAGCTTGTGTTGTGGGAAGCTGTAGCAGCTTCATCTTTCCACAGTTCAATCATCGTGTATTGTTGTTCGTGTTCTGTGCTTTTTGTCAGATCGTAGCTGATGTTACCTTCTTCTTGACGTGTAGCCGTGATCAGTTCTTTAGCTGCAGCCAGAAATGCTTGTTCTTGAGCCGCTTGAATTTGCAGATGTGCGTGAATGATAATCATAATAGTTAACCCTCCAGAGTGTGTTTGAGATTTGTTAGTGATATAAACCTATTAAAAGCAAATAATCATGACTTACAGGGAAACAGCCCCTGATATTATGCCCAAGTTGTGATGGTTTCTACTGGCAGACGATAGGAAGGATGACCTTCTTTCGCTGATTTACCAATAGAGATCAACATAACGGGTTGATAACGCTCTTTGTCCATACCGAATACTTCTGCAATTTGATCTTTCTCATAACCACCAATTGGGTTGGTGTCATAACCATGAGCACGTGCTGCAAGCATCAATTGCATGGAAGCAAGGCCAGCATCGATTAGGTTAACGTCACGAAGATCGGAAGCAGCCATCTTTTCGTAATAAGGCATTACAGTTTTGAGCTGCATATCCTTAATGTCTTGTGGCATGTAACCAAGTTCTACAGCTTTACCAAAAATCTCATCCATATATTCAACGTTGTTCATGTCAATGAATACGCCAATAACAGCGGCAGAAGTCAAAACCTGATTTTGATTGAATCTTGCAAGAGGCGCAAGCTTTTCTTTGCCTTCAGCTGTATCTACAACCAGAAAACGCCAAGGTTGCAAATTGATCGAAGAAGGAGCGCGTGAAGCCTCTGCAAGAATTTCAGTCATTTCTTCACGGCTGATTTTCACTTCAGGGTCGTAAAGCTTAACAGAACGGCGACCGTAGGTAATTTCGTTAAAATCATTTGTTTTTTGGAATTTGCTTTGAATCGTACTCATGAATGGATCTCTCCTCTATATATGGGTTAAAAATTGTTCTGCATACGTTCGAGGAAATCAGCGAGCGCTTGAACCTCGTCTTCACTGAAATCCTGCAAAATCTGATTGATAAAATTGGTCTTCTCAGCTTTGTAGCCTTCAATCTGCTTCCGACCGTGGTCCGTGAGACGAACAAAAGTTACCCGATTATCTTCAGGGTTTTTACGTCTTGTGACCATCAGGTCTGCCTCAAGCTGCTTCAAGTGGCGTGTAATCGCAGCACTATCAATGTTAATGATTTTCTGCAGCATGGACTGGTTGATCTCATCGACCTGATCCAGTTCATGGAGAATCTCAAAGCGTGAGGAACTGATACCTGTGCAACGTTCGAACTTGGGACTGATTTTGTTGCCCAATACGTTCAGCAGGTTGATGATCTGTTCTTCTTTGGAAACAATACGTGTCATGACTAGACCTCCCGGGTGAATCTGAATCATGAACAACGGCGTATGTTAACCAATAAATGATGTTCCAGTATACAATGCCATTGCCTAATGATTATTTGTATGCTCTCGATCATTGATGTATCAATAGTTGATGCCTCAATCATTGATGGCTCAATTAATATATCATGCCTTTTATGATTTTGCAACAGGTTGTGAAGAAAAGAAGATTATACCTGGATTATCCGGGTGCAGAAGCATAGTGGTCTGTATAGGATGTCCATCTGTATGAGTTTATATCGATGGTCCATGTTATTGAGAATTATTATCAATTGATCTATAATAATTAAGAAGACATGATATATCGAGCGAACGCAACAGGCAGCAGTTCTTACAACAGCTGAGCAGCATGAAGGTGCATATGGATCGGAGGGTAAGTACAGAAGATATGAATTTGAATGATCACATCAAGCTGTGGAATCGCTGGATACGATCACAAACATATTACGGAAAGCAAAATAATATAGCTTAGTCAGGCGAGTATAGGCTTCGATCCGACAAGGGAAGGGACGTCAGCATGAACGAAAATGATTGGATCAAACAAATGGAGCAACTACATTTCTCTGCTGTCCACGTCTGCCAGTACTCTAGCAATCCGGGTACTCTCAGCCGCAGGGTCTGGAAGAGATACGCCATTTGCAGGATTATTGCTGGCAAGGGATCTTTGACTATGAATAACGTTATACATACGGTGTCCCAAGACGATTGGTTTTTGTTAAAGCCAGGAATGCATGTGGAGTTTCAGACAGATATGGAAGCCACAGTCCGATATCAGATCATTTTATTTTCCTGTGTGACACTTACCCGGAGTCGAAATGCTTGGCATAGCGATACAGTTGATTTTCCTGTTACAGGCAAGCTTAACATTTCTTCCAACGCGTCTGATATTCGGGAGAGCATGGATACCTTGGTACATGGAAAAGACTCTTTCACGAGTCTGGGAAAGACGCGCAGGAAACATCTTTTGCATCAGTTATTGATTCAGCTAATGATACACGTGAATGAAGCAGCTCCGTCTTTAGCGGGGATGGATCGGGCACTTGAATACATGACGCATCAGTATATGAAAGACATTCGAGTCGATCAGATGGCCGGCATGGCAGGGCTTAGTGTGAATCATTTTATAAGAACGTTCAAACGGCAATTAAATATGACTCCGATCGAATATATCCTGAAACAACGTATGGCGAAGGCCAAGCAGCTGTTGTTTTCTTCAGATAAAATCAAGGAAATTGCGGAGCAGGTAGGCTATAGGGATGAGCACTATTTCAGCAGAGTCTTCAAGAAAAACGAAGGCGTCGCACCGACGCTATATATGAAAAATAAAGTGAGTCGCATTGCCACATTGTATTACGGGTTGGATGACTATGTGATAACGCTTGGTATGACGCCAGTGTCCGCACTATCTTATGGTCAGAGAGTGGCTCGCCATGTTGCTGTTCCTGAGCTTCAAGTACACAGTCATCAGGGACTTATCCTGGACAGCTTCAATCAGAACTATGACGAGTTGAGACGAGTCCAACCGGATCTGATCATTACAAGTAATCGTTTAGAGCCGAATGCATCCCTGCATCATATCGCCCCCACCACTATGCTGGAACATACCAACCATTGTGGTGAAAGACTACTGTATATAGCGGACATTATGGGACGTACCGAACAGGCTGTGCAGTGGATTGAACAACATGAGAACCTGAGTCAGGTGCTTCGAAGACGAATTCAATCGAGATGGGGGAAACAGAGTGCCATGTTCATCCGGGTGACTTCTCATTTCTACCGAATGTATGGATTAAATAACCAGACAGGAGCCCTATTGTATGATGATTTAAGATTCCATTTGCCTAGCCATTTCCCGGAAAATCAGTGGGCTGTGGAGACGCAAGTTAGCGATTTGCAGTTATATGACGCGGATCATGTGTTTGTAATGGTCGATCCCACGGAAGAGGCGCACGCTCAACTACGGCAATTGCAGCAATCTAGTGAATGGTTGGCATTAAAGGCTGTTCAAGAAGGCCATGTCTATAATGCAGGAGATATTTTCTTCAAGACGCTGGGGCCAACCGGACGGACGTGGGCTATGCGATATGTAGCAGAGCAGCTTGGTATTACTGTACGGTGATATTGTGCAAGTGAAGAGCGTGGAATAATTCATGGCAAGCTTGTTTGCTTTTCCCTACTATAATGATAATGATTATTATTATTAAATAGTAGAGGAGATTCACTACAAATGGTAAGACAGAGAGTAGCAACGATGGTACTATTGGCCTTGCTTATATTCGTACTGGCCGCATGTGGCAAGACATCGGAAGTAAATGAAGCAATGCCTGAGCAACAGGATACACCTTTGGAAGAGAGTGGTACACAAACGATCGAGCATCTTAAAGGAACAGCGGTTGTACCGCAAAAAATAGAGCGTATGGTTGTGTTGTCTGCCGCTTACATCGATCACATGTTAACGATTGGTGAGAAACCAGCAGGCGTTAATGTAGAAGTTCGTTATGGCGGAGATTATCTGCCTTATCTTGCAGATCAGCTTGCTGATGTGCCAACAGTAGGGTCGGCAGATAGTCCTAATCTGGAGGCTATTCTTCAGATCAATCCGGATGTCATCGTTGTTGAGAGTCGAACTGCTGAGAGTACATATGAGCAGTTGGAGAAAATTGCTCCGACGATTGTACTTGGTAATGAATGGCTGGATTATGAAGATGACACAACGTATTGGACACAGGATCTGTTGACCATAGCCGGGTTGTTCAACAAGGTCGATCTGGCCAAGGAGAAAATCGCAGAGGTGGAGCAACAGGCGGAACAACTAAAAGCGAAGATCGAACAATTGGATCAGAAAAAGCTGGCTTACTTGCGTGTCAGAGAGAAGACTTTGCAAATTTATGCGGAAAAAGGGCATCCAACCAACACGCTGTTGTATCATGATCTTGGATTTGTGCCCACTGCTGTGACGCCTGGCGAACAGCGTGAGGACCTGTCCATAGAGAAAATCGCGGATATTGATGCCAATTTCGTCGTTCTTGAGGTTGATCCGAATGCCGAGGACTATCTAAACAACATCCATGCAAGCTCACTCTGGAAGAAAGTGCCGGCTGTTGGTGAAGATCAGGTCTATACGACAGACTCGTTCTGGTTATTTAAGGGCTGGGGAGCAATCGGTCGCAGCGAGATTATTAACGAAGTTGAAGATATGATTCCATAGATGGGACATTATCCAGGACATAACCATTCAGAGATGTCGGAAGTATTACAGCAATTTTTTGTGACGACGATCCGAGCAGACTGCAATGATTCCAAGTTTCCTTTCCGAGTGAAGGATTTGCTGGATGAAGAGAAACGAGACTTAATATTGCGTGAACAGGCTATGCAACAAGGGCTTCAATTGGATGGAAAAGGGAGTGTAGCTGTCGGTACACTTTTTGCCAAGCGTTATTCGGTGTTGGTAATGGCCGTAATTTCTGCATTCAGTCTATACGACACTACACTTAGTATGGCAGATGATGATATACGGTTCGCATTGAATGGATCAGGCGGCATGCGATATGAGACTCTGCTAGAGAAAATCTTTCTGGAAGGTCCCGATCCTGTCCAGCGCAGGTCAGAGAGTACCTTGCTCAAGAAGAGAATGCTGTTACATCTGGTACCTGTTCTGCGAGCAGTAGCCATTAGTACAGGAGCGAGTGATAAGGTCATGTGGTCTCTGGTTGCGCATAATGTGCAACAATTGTATGAACGCATGATTAATGATCAAAGAATATGGAAGACGGATCAACGGCTTGCACAGATCAAGGAAGATCAGAGCATATGGCTTGACGAACAAAATGAAAATGCATTTACATTTGCCATGGAGCTGAATCGCTTTGATCACCCCGAGTGGCAAGGATCGCCGTTCTTGATACGTCGATATTGTTGTTTGGCTTATCAAGTTGGAGACGGCAGTCATACACATGGTTATTGCGACAGTTGTCCGAAGCTGGATTCGGAATCCCGATTGCATAATCTTCTACAGGAGTGAACTGACATTTTCGTACCGCATCGTCGTATCTGCTTCGACGATCCTTGTTCTCTTCGAAACTGACGCCAGAGGCTTGGGCGAGACCATGTCCCCAAATCCTCTTTATAAAGAATCGGTCTGGACATCGACATGTTCCATAACCTGCAGCCGCTTAAGCCAGCGTCTGCGGGTTTGTTGGTTTTGGACGAGAAAGTTCAGGCAAACGTAGGGATAAAATCCGAGTAAGCTCAAAAATGAATGACTTTTCACGTTTTTGGATTTTGCGTTGATTACCTGGATCGGATATACTTCAAGTTATTGATCAATTCATAACTGTGCGTTGGAAGGGGAAAAATGATGGCTAAAGATACAGCAGCATCGGTTAATCGGCGAAATGATATTATCTCTGCAGCGATTGACGTCTTCGCGGAAATTGGTTATTACCGTGCGACTACAGCTCAAGTGGCTGAACGGGCAGAGATTTCACAGCCGTATATCTTTCGTTTTTTTAAAACAAAAGAAGCTTTATTATTAACTGCAATTGAAGTCTCATGGACACGAGTGATTGAAGCGTTCCGAATCGTTGTGGAGACGGCGACGCCAGATCAGTTGGAAAATGACTTAATTGAAGCCTACGATAAGATTCTGGAATCTCACAAGAGTGAGATCTTGCTACAAATGCAGGCGCAAACCATCCGGGAAGAAGTCATTCGTCAGGCCATGCAAAAAGGCATTGGTGATGTACGAAGCATGGTACTGGAAGCTTTCACAGTTGCAGGAATTGCGGAACCACTCAAAAGAACCATGATTTTCCTGGCGATCGGGATGTTGTGTAATGTATCTACAGCATTGGATATGCCGGAGCTAAAGGATCGATAGAGAGGGAGTGAAGTCCCTTTTTTAAATTTAGTTATTGATCAATCACTAAATATGGTTTATATTGTTCTCAGGAAGTAATTGATCAATCACTAAATTAATGAAAGAGGTCGGTATATGATGAAAAAAGCTATTGTTATTGGAGCCACAGGTGGAACAGGTGCAGCGATTACGGAGGAATTGATTAGACGGGGAATTTCTACGATTGCATTTGGGCGCTCTCGTCAAAAACTGGAGCAACTTGCGGTAAAGCTGGGATCTCCGAGTCACCTACAAATCGCAGTGGGAGATGCATTTCAGTCGGATGATATTATTGCTGCTTCCCAGGAAATTGATATCATGTTCCATTGTGCGAACGTTCCGTATAACGAAATGGAGAGCAGACTGATTCCGCTGGGTGAATCCGTTATGACGGCGGCAGATCACTTGGGGCTGAACGTGGTTGTAATAGACGGAATCTACCCTTATGGCCAAAGACAAATGAAAGAGGTAACGGAAGAACATCCGAAGCAGCCACATACCCGCAAAGGCAAGACACGACTTGCCTATGAACAAATGTTATTCAGCAGAAGATGGAGCAGAGCTCAGGTGATGATTGTTCGCTTGCCAGACTATTATGGCCCAACGGCCAATCAGGCTTCCTATCTGGGTTCCACGCTTGAAGCGATAGCGAAAGGCAAGATGGCTTTTTTTATCGGGAATATGAAGGTAGCCAGAGAGTATATCTATTTGCCGGATGCTGCGGTCATGGTGGTGGAATTGGCAAGCAGGGAGACGACATATGGGCAGAACTGGAACATTCCTGGATCGGGGATCATCTCGGGTCATGAGATTGTGCATATGGCACAGAAGGCTGCGGGGAGAAGAAAACCTGTGATCGCGTTAGGAAAAGTGGGACTGTCATTGATTGGACTGGGTGTACCCGTTATGAAAGAAATTGTAGAGATGTTATATCTGACGGTGGACCCGTTGATCTTGAGTAGACAAAAGTATGAGGAACGGATTGGCCCGGTTGTGGCAACATCTTTTGAAGAAGGAATTGCGTTAACGATTAAGGAGTTGCAGGGGGAGTAGAAGGGAATATATCTTTCGGGACAAGTAATTGATTGATCACTAACTATGGGAGTTTCAGAGGTATCCTGAATGGGGGCGCACAAAGCTAGTCCTGGGCATAGAGTGTACTATTGTAAAAAGCGGAGATTTGACGTGGGTGTACAAGGAGGGGGGGATTTTCTAGTGAGCGTTATGTCCAAAAAGAAACGCAAGATTTCCTCAATTAGTAAAGTTAAACGGAAAGTAAAAAAACAAAAAAAGCACGCTAGCCTTAGGAAGAGCAAGTCTTGTAAAAAAGGCAGACGTAAATGCAAAAAAAAGAAAAGCCACAGAAGCCCTTTCCTTCGAGGCCCACGGGGTTATCGGGGGATGAGAGGATACACTGGAGCAACTGGAGTTACAGGGTTAATCGGAGACCCTGGATCTCCTGGCAAAAGGGGAGCAATCGGTCTAACAGGACGAACTGGAGTAACTGGAATTACGGGAAGTACCGGAGTAACTGGAGCCACAGGAGCTACTGGACTAATGGGGACCACAGGTGTGACTGGAGCTACAGGATTTAAAGGTACGACCGGACCAACGGGTGAGGCGGGAGCAACTGGCATCGGATCGACTGGAGTCTCAGGAACAACCGGCGCAACTGGAATAACCGGATTTGGTAATACAGGCGTGACTGGTGCTACAGGAAATACTGGTATAACTGGCTTTACGGGCAGCACCGGATTTACAGGAGCAACTGGTCCAACTGGAATTGGTGTGATGGGACTAACTGGTTTTACGGGCTCAACCGGTGAAACAGGAGTCACGGGTCCGACTGGTGCAACTGGAATTACTGGCGTTACCGGAGAAACGGGTCTAACTGGGATAACAGGAGTCACGGGTAACACAGGAGTAACTGGCGCAGCCGGAACGACAGGTAGTGTAGGTGTGACCGGAGCTACTGGAGAGACGGGGGTGACCGGGGTTGCAGGTACGGATGGTGCCACGGGACCCACGGGGGCTACTGGGATAACCGGAATGACTGGATTTATGGGGACAACTGGAGTAACCGGTGAAACAGGGACAACAGGAACAACAGGTGTTACTGGAGAAACGGGGTTAACTGGGGCCACCGGAACGACTGGTGTGACGGGACTCATAGGAGTTACTGGGATTACTGGTCCTACCGGCTCAACAGGAGATACAGGAACGACGGGTCCAACAGGTGTAATAGGAGTTACTGGCGTAACAGGGACGACTGGAGCGACAGGTCTAACCGGTCTCACGGGTGTGACCGGAGCCATTGGAGCGACTGGGGAAACGGGACCTGCTGGGATAAATGGAATGACAGGTTCAACCGGCACGACAGGTATTACTGGAATTACTGGTGCCACTGGAGAAACGGGCATAACAGGGGACATAGGTTCAACTGGTGTCACGGGTCCCACTGGTGCTACTGGGGGAACTGGATCTACGGGAGATACAGGAACCATAGGAATGACAGGTGCAACTGGACTTACTGGGATCACGGGGATTACCGGAGTTACGGGTATAACTGGTGTGACCGGTGCAACCGGATTAACTGGAGAAACAGGAACCACGGGCATCACAGGGGAGACGGGTGTAACAGGTGTTACAGGTCCGACTGGGGTAACCGGATTAACTGGAAGTACTGGCATAACTGGTACGACAGGATTCACCGGGACTACGGGTATAACCGGCGAAACAGGCACGACGGGTGTGACAGGGCCAACAGGGGCAACTGGCGAAACAGGAATTTCGGGATTAACAGGTGTCACAGGCGTAACAGGAATCACAGGAGCAACGGGTAGCATGGGAGTTACTGGCGAGACAGGAACTACAGGCATAACTGGCGTTACGGGAACTACAGGTGCGACAGGAACCACTGGAGAAACTGGAATTACTGGAGAAACAGGTAGCACTGGCATCACGGGTACGACGGGTGGGATTGGGTCAACCGGTGCAACAGGCGCCACGGGTATCACAGGTTCGACTGGGGTAACTGGTACCACTGGAGAGACGGGATTTACGGGAGTCACAGGGGTAACTGGTGTGACCGGACCCACTGGATCTACTGGAGAAACGGGATCTACCGGCACGACCGGTATCACGGGAGCAACAGGTGCCACTGGCACGACTGGCGAACAGGGCACGACCGGCATAACCGGTGCAGCGGGTATTACAGGAGAGACAGGGATAACCGGAGTCACAGGTCCAACTGGTGTGACCGGACCCACTGGATCTACTGGAGAAACGGGATCTACCGGCACGACTGGTATCACGGGAGCAACAGGTGCCACTGGCACGACTGGCGAACAGGGCACGACAGGCATAACCGGTGCCACGGGTATTACCGGAGAAACAGGGATAACCGGGGTCACAGGTACAACGGGTGTGACGGGGCCAACAGGTGCGACCGGCGAAACAGGAATTACTGGATTTACGGGTGTCACAGGCTTAACGGGAATCACAGGAGCAACGGGAGCAACAGGTGGCACGGGAGTTACTGGCGAGACAGGAACTACAGGGATAACTGGGGTTACGGGAACTACAGGAGTTACAGGTGCGACAGGAACTACTGGAGCAACTGGATTTACTGGAGAAACAGGTAGCACGGGCGTCACCGGCATCACGGGAGCGACAGGTGAGACCGGGGTAACTGGTATCACTGGAGAGACGGGGTTTACGGGAGCAACAGGTGCCACTGGCACGACTGGCGAACAGGGCACGACAGGCATAACCGGTGCCACGGGTATTACCGGAGAGACAGGGATAACCGGGGTCACAGGTACAACGGGTGTGACGGGGCCAACAGGTGCAACTGGCGAAACAGGAATTACTGGATTTACGGGTGTCACAGGCTTAACGGGAATCACAGGAGCAACGGGAGCAACAGGTGGCACGGGAGTTACTGGCGAGACAGGAACTACTGGAGAAACTGGATTTACTGGAGAAACAGGTAGCACGGGCGTCACCGGCATCACGGGTGCGACGGGTGTGACTGGGGTAACTGGTATCACTGGAGAGACGGGATTTACGGGAGCAACAGGTGCCACTGGCACGACAGGCGAACAGGGCACGACAGGCATAACTGGTGCCACGGGTATTACAGGAGAGACAGGGATAACCGGTGTCACAGGTACGACGGGTGTGACAGGATCAACAGGAGCAACTGGCGAAACAGGAATTACTGGATTTACAGGTGCAACGGGGTCAACTGGTGCCACGGGTATCATAGGTTCGACTGGCGTAACTGGTATCACTGGGGAGACGGGATTTACGGGAGCAACAGGTGTCACAGGCGTAACGGGAGTCACAGGAGCAACGGGACCAACAGGTAGCAGGGGAGGTACTGGCGAAACAGGAACTACAGGCATAACTGGCGTTACGGGAACTACAGGATTTACAGGTGCGACAGGTGCGACAGGTGAGACTGGGGTAACTGGTATCACTGGAGAGACGGGATTTACAGGAGCAACAGGTGCCACTGGCACGACTGGCGAACAGGGCATGACAGGCATAACCGGTGCCACGGGTATTACCGGAGAGACAGGGATAACCGGGGTCACAGGTACAACGGGTGTGACGGGGCCAACAGGTGCAACTGGCGAAACAGGAATTACTGGATTTACGGGTGTCACAGGCTTAACGGGAATCACAGGAGCAACGGGAGCAACAGGTGGCACAGGAGTTACAGGTGCGACAGGAACTACTGGAGCAACTGGATTTACGGGAGCAACAGGTGCCACTGGCACGACTGGCGAACAGGGCACGACAGGCATAACCGGTGCCACGGGTATTACCGGAGAGACAGGGATAACCGGGGTCACAGGTACAATGGGTGTGACGGGGCCAACAGGTGCGACCGGCGAAACAGGAATTACTGGATTTACGGGTGTCACTGGCGTAACAGGAATCACAGGAGTTACCGGATCTTCCGGCATCACGGGTGCGACAGGTGTGACTGGGTCAACCGGTGCAACTGGCGAAACAGGATTTACAGGTGTCACAGGTGTAACGGGAATCACAGGTATCACAGGTACCACGGGAGTTACCGGCGAAACAGGAACTACAGGCATAACTGGGGTCACAGGTCCAATTGGTGTTACCGGACCCACTGGATCTACTGGAGCAACGGGATCGACTGGGATCACCGGATCTACCGGCATCACGGGTGCGACGGGATTGACTGGAGCAACAGGTGCCACTGGCACAACAGGCATAACTGGTGCCATGGGTATCACAGGTGAGACTGGGGTAACTGGTATCACTGGAGAGACGGGATCTACGGGAGTCACAGGTATCACAGGAGCTACCGGACCCACCGGATCTACTGGAGCAACGGGATCGACTGGGTCAACCGGATCTACCGGCATCACGGGTGCAACGGGATTGACTGGAGCAACAGGTGCCACTGGCACAACAGGCATAACTGGTGCCACGGGTATCACAGGTGAGACTGGGGTAACTGGTATTACTGGAGAGACGGGGGTTACGGGAGTTACAGGTACCACAGGAGCTACCGGACCCACCGGATCTACTGGAGCAACTGGCATAACCGGCACGACTGGATTAACTGGTGTTACGGGTGCAACAGGTGCGACCGGAGCTACTGGCACTACAGGAACAACAGGCACCACGGGAACAACAGGAGTTGCAGGTGTCACAGGAGACACGGGTGCAACTGGTTCAACGGGGATAACTGGAACAGCAGGTATTACAGGTCCAACCGGCCCGACAGGACCAACTGGGGCTAACGGAATTACGGGGGCAACTGGCGTGACGAGTGCAACAGGTGCGACCGGAGCTACGGGAATAACTGGCACTACAGGAGCAACAGGAATCACAGGGGCTACAGGAGCCACTGGGCCAACCGGGCCTAACTTTGCTACAGAAGGGTTTTCAGCCTTCTTGGCTACACTTTCTACAGCAACGAGCACACAATTAACCAACTGGACGACAACAAGTCCTTATTATGGTAACGCCAACTTCAACGCAACGACAGGAAATTATACGGTACCAGTGACAGGCAGATATTCCATTGTGGCCACGATCAATTATGCAACGACCGCAGCGATCGCCTTATCACTGGGCGCTGGGGTTAACCCAGCCTTTCTTGTCCAGAGAACATCACCTACGGTAACTACGCTTGTTAGTGGTTTGTTGCCCATCTTAAACGTAGCCGTTACATTGCTTACTCTACGGGCAGTCTTGGGGAGCAGTTCTGTTACTTTGGCGGTAGAAGTGGCATTGAATGCTGGAGATGTAATTGGATTGTTCTATGCCGCAAACGGGCTAACGATTACGTTGAACCTGGGTAGCGGCGCAACAAATGGTATTTTTTGGTCTGTACATGAGATCACCTAATAACTTTCCAACGGATTGTGCCTATGGACAAATTCGTAAACTTGTAATAAGTTAGTTTGAAGATATTCGAAATATCTTTTGGAAAGTGGACTAAGAAGTGAGGTGGATTTCATGATTCCTATTCTGGGACGAATTAACGAATTAAGTCGAAAACAACGTAGCGTTGGTTTGACCAAAGAAGAACAAAGCGAGCAGCACGAGCTTAGAAAACAATATTTGCAGGCTATTCGAGGTCAGGTACTGACAACCATGCTGGCAGTATCCGTTGTGGACCCACTGGGTCATGATGTGACCCCTGAGAAATTAACCAATGAAAAATTGCAGCGCCGTGAACAGGCCGGCCAATAGCATTCCTTTAATAAGACAGACCAAGGTACATCTTGGTCTGTCTTTTTTTGTTTTTTGCGAACCTTGAGTCTAAAGGAAGCACACCAAAGAGGAAGGTACCGTCCTGTTAGGTAATTCGTGCGGATTTACAAGCATGTTAGTTATTTTTAGTTTTGATGACAATAAAGCTTCCGTCAACTTCAATTCATCTTCGATAACCCCTATAATAACGCTAATATATTTCAAGAATACAAGGGAAAAGAATCATTTTTCGTGTATTAACTAACAACAAACTGACATCAAAATGATTGAAAAAGACTATTTCATATATGTATCTCGAAAGGGTTGATGAATCATGAGCCTGGAAGCTTTGAATGAGCGTGTGAAAAATGATCTGGATTATTTGTCATTTGGCGGTACGAATTGGGTGCGTCCAAGAGAACATGCAGAGGGTCATGTCTATGATGTTGTCATTGTGGGCGGGGGTCAGAGTGGATTAGGGGCGGCATTTGGACTTCTTCGAGAACGGATCTCCAATATTGTCATCATTGACGAGAATCCATCAGGGTTTGAAGGACCTTGGGAGACTTATGCGCGTATGGTAACTTTGCGTACTCCCAAGCATCTGACTTCCATCGATCTGGGTATCCCCTCGTTAACCTTTCGTTCATGGTGGGAAGCACAGGTTGGACGCGAAGGTTGGGAAGAGGTAGACAAGATCCCGCGTGGAGAATGGATGAATTATTTGCGCTGGTATCGGGAAGTGCTGAATCTGCCTGTGCTTAATGAGGTGAAATTGACACTTGTTGAGCCGATAGAGAACGGAATACATCGACTTCATGTGAATAAAACAGGAACTCAGATGGATGTCATACTTGCTCGTAAAGTCGTGTTTGCTACGGGGATACAAGGTGGCGGAGAGTGGCATGTGCCATCCATGATTGCGGATAGATTACCTCGGGAGCTGTATGCCCATACGTCTGAAGCGATTAATTTTGATCGGTTAAAAGGTAAAAGGGTTGCTGTGCTTGGTGGCGGCGCTTCTGCTTTTGATAATGCGAGTTATGCTCTTGCCACGGGTGTGGCGGAAGCTCATGTATTTGTACGACGGGAAAAGCTGCCTAGTGTTAATCCCATTCGTCAGATGGAGCAATCCGGGATGATCGAGCGATACCATGCTCTTCCGGTTGCCGATAAATATGAAGTGATCTCTCATTTCTTCAAATTCAATCAACCACCCACCAACGATACGTTTAATCGCGCGGCAGCCTGGCCTGGATTCGAACTGCATTTGAACTCGCCTTGGCTGAATGTCGAAGCGACGGAGCAGGGGGCGGTTGTGCATACGGCACAAGGAGCATATACGTTTGATTTTCTAATTATTAGCACAGGTCTGCTAAGTGATCCGGCACTTCGTCCTGAACTGAGGCTCGTGGAGCCATACATTGCGCGCTGGAAAGACCGTTATGAGGCTCCGTCAGAGCATCGCAATGAATTACTGGATGCACATCCTTACTTGAGTTCGGGGTTTGCGATGACTAGCAGGAGTGAACAAGGTGAGAAGCAGTTACATGGACTGTTTGTATTCAATTACTCTGCACTTGCCAGCTGTGGTCTGTCGGCGTCGGCCATATCGGGGACCAAGAGTGCCGTGCCGAAACTGGTCTCTGCCATAGCGGATCAATTGTTCCTCGATGATCGGGAGGTTATTTTGCAACAATTCTATGCTTATGAAGAACAGGAATTTACGGCTACATGGGTGAAAACGGGTGCACTCGCTGAGTAAACGCACCTCCATAAGATAGCGAACGTGTGGCATCTGATGCTGCACGTTTTTTGGTTTTTCACATGATGAAGGTTACACTTGCCTTTAAATTGTTGTAAAATGTCGGTTGGAACATGTTAAAGGCAGGGATAATAGATGAATGAAATAAAAATGAACTATGAACAGTTTAGAGCCCATTTGAAAAAAGCGTCACGCAAACGGAATGTACCTTTGATTAAAATAGTTGCATTTCAAGAGAAATACATGAAGATTGAAGAAGTGCAATTTTACGATGTAGAACAAAATCATATGAGTGTTCAGGCCTGCAATACGTTGTGGTTGCATCTGGAGAATAAATCTTTCCGTAATATGGTGTCCCAACATTTGCAGTTCTATAGAGATATGAAGAACCTGGGTCGGCATTCCTTTGAGAATCTGATCAAAGAACTATATGATACGTCTGTTCCTGTGCTGCTCGATTACAATCCCGCTGATTATTACACCTCGGGACAGCTCGCTGAGATTCTGGTCATGGACGAGGAGAAGCTGATTGAACAATTAGAGATGGGACGCTTCAAGGGGGCGTTTATTAATGAGGATGGCAAATGGCTTAAACCCAAACCGGATGCCATGCTTGTAGAGTCTTGAACGTCATGAGATTCCCATGCACAGCAAAATCCTGCAAACGCCGCGCATAAAGCGCTGGAGGCTGCAGGATTTTTGATGGAGATACGAAAAAACATCGTTCGATCATTAGAATTAGATACTCAAGTGTCGCGACGTACCGTAAATCCGTCTTTGCAACGATTAGGATTGCCAGGGATGGAGACCATCCTCCGCCCTTGAATCATAATTCCCTTTTGACAGGTACGAAAAGCAGGAGACTTTCCGTTCAGGCGACATTTGTTGAAGGTTACAGGGGTAAGCCGCGCCATGGAGGCGATAGAGCTTCCAACAGTGGGAGCTTCAACAATCCATTCCGCAGAGGATTGCGGACCTGAATAACACTGAATGGTGCGGAAGGTCCAGCCTAACGTTAGATTAGAGAGCGTAATGCACCAGGTTTTGGGCGTTAATTTGGCGATGACTGCTCGAATGTGATGGCCAGGGGAAACGGGATGTGGAATAATGGTTTCTGCGTTAGGCAGGATCTCCCACCAGGCATAATAGCTGGCCTTGCCTTGAACCCAGTCATGACCTGTTCCGGTCTGAATCAGACTGCTGTTTTTGAAGCCATCAATCCCAATCCATGCGGATGAATACAAGTTACCTTTGCTAGGTAGAACACAGGGAACTGTCCATTCTGCTGAGATGCGGCGGTATTGGTGTGGTGTTCCTGTACAAGCATAACCGCTCCAGTTGGATGAGACCCATCCAAAACGCGAAGAGGAATCTTTCTTTTTCTGATGCAGGGAACAGGGTTTTTGCCGTTTGTGTGGACGATCTGTCATCAGGTTACCACCTTCTATAAAATCGGGACTAGATTATCAGATGCGTGTTTGAGGATTGGGGAAATGGACAACTGGACAAGAAAATGAGTCGAACGATGCAACTTTTTGAAGGTTTTTAAATTATTTTGAATGAAAATGGTTGTTTTTTGAGGAGATTATGATACTATAGAAGCAGTTGGAGGAATGAAGATGCTGACTGAAGAACGATATGCTGCAATTATAGAGCGCTTACATGCACAGGGGATTGTGAAATTGCAGGAGCTTGTTGATGTGTTAGGTGCTTCTGAATCAACGATTAGGCGTGACTTGATTGATCTGGAGAGTCGTCAGATGCTCAAACGCATCCATGGCGGTGCCGCACTGGTGAACGAAAAAACGCTTGAACTAGGCATGGAAGAAAAAACGTTCAAAAACATTCAACAAAAAACAACGATTGCTCGCTTGGCTGCAATGGAGATCGCAAATGGCGAATGCATATATCTGGATGCAGGAACGACAACATTAGCCATGATTCCCTTCATTGAAGCGAAGGACGTAACGGTGGTTACCAACGGACTTTCACATGTTGAAGCTTTGGTAAGCAAGCGTATTCGCAGTTACTTACTTGGAGGTATGATGAAAATTCATACGAAAGCGGTCATTGGCAGTATCGCATTACAGAACATGGATAACTTCCGTTTTGATAAATGTTTTCTTGGAAGCAACGGAGTTGACCCTGAAATGGGGTATACAACACCCGATCCGGAGGAAGCCTTGATTAAAAGGCGTGCACATCAATTGTCGGGAAAATCTTATGTGCTGGCTGATTCCAGCAAAATAGGGGAAATTACTTTTGCCAAATTGTTTGATTTGGAGGAGGCTGATTTGATTACCGAGCAGATGCCAGAACACTGGCGGCCTGGAATCGCCCAGAAAACTAAAATAATTGAGGGATAACGATGATATATACAATAACACTTAACCCGTCCATTGATTACATCGTGGAAGTTGATGAGCTGAAGCTTGGTGGATTGAATCGAATGAATCGGGATTTGAAGCTGCCTGGAGGCAAAGGCATTAATGTCTCTCGCATACTGAATCAACTTGGAGCAGATAACACGGCCATTGGTTTCCTTGGTGGATTCACAGGGCGTTTCATTAATGACAAGTTGCAAGAAGATCACATCCGGACAGACTTTGTCACAATTGCAGACGATACGCGTATTAACATCAAGTTGAAGCACGGAGAAGAGACAGAGATTAATGGTCTTGGACCTGCAATAAGCGGAGAAGAAGCAGAGCAGCTGCTTCACAAATTGTCTTCCTTGGAAAAAGGAGATATTGTCATTCTCTCCGGAAGCGTACCACCTGCTCTTGGAACGGATTTTTATGATCGTCTCATTAAAGTCTGCAAGCAAACGGGTGCGGAATTCGTGATTGATACAACTGGCCCTGCGTTAATGGAAGCTCTAGAACATGCACCATTGCTGGTGAAGCCGAATCATCATGAACTAGCCGAACTGTTCGGTGTAACCATTGAGACTCGCGAGGAACTGGTTTTATACGGGCGTAAGTTGCTTGAAGCCGGAGCCAAACATGTATTGATCTCCATGGCAGGCGAGGGTGCACTATTCATTACCAAAGCAGAAGTCCATCATGCGAGTGTGCCAAAAGGTACTGTGAAAAACTCGGTGGGTGCTGGTGACTCCATGATTGGTGGATTTGTAGGTACCTATGTACAGAGCGGCGATCTGCTGGAAGCTTTCCGCACAGGGGTTGCATCTGGAAGCGCGACTGCTTTCTCGGATGATCTAGCAACACGTGAATTGATTGATGAATTACGCAATCAAGTAACTATTACGACGATCTAGTCTAACGGAAATATAAAAGTTTCTTATTTGTAATTGTAATGTATTGAGGCCTGCCCATCGCAGGCCGATAGAACCTAAGGGAGTGTACCAAGATGAGAATAACAGACTTGATGATCCAGGAAACGATGATCATGGACCTGCAAGCCACAACGAAAGATGAGGCTATTGATGAACTGATTGCAAGCCTGAACCGAAGCGGACGTATTAATGATCCGGTCCTGTTCAAGGAAATGATCTATAAAAGAGAAGCTGAATCCAGCACGGGGATCGGTGGCGGAATTGCGATGCCACACGCCAAAACAACAGCAGTGAATGAACCGACGGTTGTATTTGCCAAGAGTAGACAAGGCCTTGATTTTGAAGCGTTGGATGATCAGCCAGCTCATGTGTTCTTCATGATTGCCGCTCCAGAAGGCGCAGGGAATACCCATCTGCGTACGCTTGCAGCTCTTTCCAGGTTGTTGATTGATAGCGATTTCATCTCACAGTTGATGAGTACAGATACACCTGCCGAAGTCAGTGCATTGTTTGATGCCAAACAGGCGGAAGCAGCAGAAAAAGAAGCGGCCAAAGAGAAAGCAAAAGCTGAAAAAGCAGCAAATGCCGCATCCGGCACTACTAGTGGTCAGCCACAGAATACCTCTGGTGTGATCGTGGGTAACGCAAACTCGGAAGATTTTGTTGTTGCGGTTACAGCCTGTCCGACAGGTATAGCGCATACGTTCATGGCTGAAGATGCACTTAAAAAGAAAGCTCAGGAAATGGGCATCAACATTCGCGTAGAAACAAACGGCTCCGAAGGAGCACAGAATGTGCTGACGGCTGATGAGATTGCCCGCGCCAAAGGGGTTATCGTTGCCGCAGACAAAAATGTAGAGATGGCACGTTTCGATGGTAAACCGGTATTACAAAGACCGGTGAGCGATGGAATTCGCAAATCCGAAGAGTTGATCCGCAAAGCTGTTAACGGTGATGCACCGATCTATCACAGTCAAGGCGGAGGTACCAAGGAAGAGGGAGCAAGCACTGGCAAGATCAGTGTAGGTAGCAAAATCTATAAAGATCTGATGAATGGTATCTCTCATATGCTGCCGTTTGTTGTAGGTGGCGGTATCCTTCTCGCAATCTCCTTCTTGTTCGAGCAGATTGCTAGTCCTGATAATCCAATTGTGCAACTGCTTCAAACGATCGGTGGCGGAACAGGTGCATTCCACTTCCTAATTCCGGTCCTTGCCGGATTTATCGCGATGAGTATTGGTGATCGTCCAGCCCTGATGCCTGGTATGGTCGGTGGATTGATGGCGGTTAACTCGAACGCAGGTTTCCTTGGTGGTCTGGCTGCCGGTTTCCTGGCGGGTTATGTAGTCATTGGTCTTCGTAAGGCATTGAAAGGTTTGCCAAAAGCAATTGATGGCTTGAAACCAATCTTGCTGTATCCGGTATTCGGTTTGCTGATCGTAGGTGCAATCAGCTTCTACGTCTTCGATCCAATCTTTGGTTCCCTGAACACATGGCTTGTAGATGCACTTGGTAATCTGGGAACAGGAAATAAAGTATTGCTTGGGCTGTTGCTTGGTGGCATGATGGCGATCGATATGGGCGGACCGTTCAACAAAGCGGCATATACGTTCGCGATTGGGGTATTCACATCCAGTGGTAACACAGACGGTGCATGGATGGCAGCGGTTATGGCAGGTGGTATGGCGCCTCCTCTGGCAATTGCCCTGGCAACGACGTTCTTCAAATCCAAATTTACGGAGCAAGAACGCAAATCGGGCTTGACCAACTATGTTCTTGGATTGTCTTTCATTACGGAAGGTGCAATTCCATTTGCAGCAGCTGATCCACTTCGTGTATTGACATCATGCATCATTGGTTCTGCTGTTGCGGGCGGACTGACACAATTGTGGAGTATTAATGTACCCGCTCCGCACGGCGGCATCTTTGTTGCTGCACTGGCGAACCACGCAATATTGTTCCTGCTTGCCGTTGCCATTGGTGCAGTGATCTCCGGTCTGATTCTGGGCTTGTGGAAGAAATCACCAACGCTTGTGAAGTAAGGAATATTAGAAACATCTCCTGGGTGGATTTCACCTGGGGGATGTTTTTTTTTGTTTCAACTTTTTCATCAGACAACGGAAAGTTGCCTCTGAATTTGTGTTTGTGTAAAATGCTTATTTAGCATTCATATGAATATATGGTAAAATAAAAATATATAATGAAACAGTGTTTCAACTAATGAAACTTATGCAGGAGGAATTTGAATGTCTGATGTAATCAAGAGTCAGGTGCAGAAGCAGTTTGCGAAAAATGCAGGAAAATACGTGACGAGTGCGGGACATGCCAAAGGTGAAGATCTCGAGTTGCTCGTGTCTTCATCTCAAGCTACTCCAGATATGAACGTGTTGGATATCGCCACTGGAGGAGGACATGTCGCCAATGCTTTGGCTCCTCTTGTTCAGCGGGTGACTGCCCTGGATTTAACGAAGGAGATGCTGCAGGCAGCTGAACAGTTTATCCTGGGGAATGGACACGATAATGTAGATTTTGTAGCCGGGGATGCGGAGAAGCTACCATTCGATGATGATGTCTTTGACCTTGTGACCTGCCGAATCGCGGCTCACCATTTCCCGGACGTGTCTTCGTTTGTTCACGAGGCGTTGCGAGTCATGAAGCCTGGTGGAAGGTTGTTATTGATTGACAACGTGGCACCTGAACGTGATGAGAATGACCAGTTTTACAATGAAGTAGAGAAGTGCCGAGATGCAAGCCATGTTCGAGCATGGCGCAAGACGGAATGGATTCATATGCTGGAGTATGCGGGCTTCCGAATGGAAGCGATGGTTTCTTTCCAGAAGCGCTTTAAGTTTGAAGAGTGGTGTGATCGTGCAGCACTGCCGGAACAGGAGAGGGGTGTACTTGAAGCAAGCATGTTAAGCGCACCATCCATCATCAGGAAATTTTTTGATTTTGAAGTGACAACGAACGGGAAGCTCGACAGCTTCCAAGGAGAAAGTGTATATATTCAAGCGACTAAGCCGACTCATGTCTGATTCGATAGAGCAGACCATTAAGTTGGCAGGTTATGAACGACTAAAAGGGCGGATATTAATCAACAAAAACAAGCAGAGTACCTTGAGGAGGTAGATCTGCTTGTTTTTTTGGCATATTTATAATCATCAAAGCGACAGTTCAGGGTTTTAGTATAACCTTGGTACATTCGTCTTCATGATCGTTGAAAATGCGATACGCATCGCTTGCATTCTCCAGTGGAATTCGATGGGAGATGATCTCGGTTGGATCAAATTCACCAGCTGTGATTTTACGGAATAACTCAGGCATGTAATGTATAACAGGGGCTTGTCCCATTTTGAGATTGATATTACGTTCAAACAGATTGCCTAATGGAAACATGTTGTAGGAAGAACCATATACACCTGTAAGTTGAAGTGTACCGAATTTGCGAATGGCCTTCATGCCAATCTCGATGGCACTCAGGGAACCGCCATGCAATTTCAGCTTCTGTCCAATTTCCTCCAGCGTGCTTTTTTTGCCATCCATACCTACACAGTCGATGACAACGTCGGTTCCACCTTGTGTAATCTCGCGAATGTGTTCACCCATATCATCGTAATCTTCAAAATTAAAAATCTCTGCATCGTTCAAACGTTTGGCTTTCTCCAGTCGATAGGGCAGGCGATCTACAGCAATAACGCGTTTGGCACCTTTCATCCAGGCGAACTTTTGCGTCATCAGTCCAATGGGGCCACTACCGAGTATGGTAACTGTATCTCCCGGTTTAACTCCCGCATTCTCGACACTCCAGTAAGCGGTTGGAAGAACATCGGACAGGAACAATAAGGCCTCATCTTCCAATTCACAGGATTCCGGGATCACAAACGGTGTGAAGTTCCCATAGGGAACACGCAATAACTCTGCCTGACCTCCAGGGTGGTTGCCGTAGCGCTCAGTAAATCCAAAATAACCGCCTGTATGAATATCCGGATTGCCATTGGAATTATCGCACTGACTCTCCATGTCATGATTGCAATAGAAACATTCGCCACAAGCGATATTAAAAGGCAGGACCACACGGTCCCCCTTCTTCACACGTGTTACTTCCGGACCGACTTCTTCTACAATGCCCATCGGTTCATGACCGATAACATAATCTTTGGCAGCGGGCAGGGCTCCCTGATAAATGTGCAGATCGGATCCACATATGGCTGTGGAAGTAATACGAACGATAATGTCATCCTTCTGTTGCAGTGTGGGATCTTCAACCTCTTTGACTTGAATGTCCTTCATTCCCTGAAACGTAACGGCTCTCATCTTCATATTCCTCCTTGTATAGTGGGATTCTCTGACAATTACCCCTTTTCAGCTCAAATGATAGAGAAGATACTAAATTAAACTACAGGCCATTTTATTTTTCGCAGCGCATCGAGCAACTCAGGGGGCGCATTCAGATTGTCGCGGACCAGATCCCGCGGGGTTAACGCCATCCATTGATTCAGGGACACATCCTCAAATCGATCACTTCGGAATATTTCCAAAAACCATAAAGTGTCTGTACCGGTATTCTGTATATAGTGTCCCATTGCGACAGGAACATATCCGACATCTCCAGCCCGATAATCAAATGTTCGAGCAATGCCATTGCCTCCAAAGACGGTCATTCTTCCTTGTCCTGTCAGATAATATTGCCATTCATCTGCATTAGGATGCCAGTGCAGTTCACGCATGGCGCCAGGACGGATCTCAACAAGTGCAGCTGCAACAGTAGTAGAGATGGGAAAGTTGGTGGAGTCTACAATACGGACGCTTCCGCCAGGTGTAATGAGTGGTTCCTGCGCCAGCAATCGATGTTTGAAAGTGAGCGGAACGGTACCGTATGGCGACTGAACTTCCTGGCTCTCGATGGAGCCCGGGACAGTATCTTGGAAAATGTACATCTGTTCCTTCGGCATCGACTGAAAAGCAGATTCGGGCACGCCGAAATTGACAGACAATACTTCCGGTGGTGTATGGGCAAACCAGTCGGATATGGATAACGTATTCAGATCGGAGAAGGACCCGTCATCAAACACGAGTAGAAATTCACAACCTTCCTCCAGTCCTTGAATGGAATGGGGAAGACCCTTTGGGAAAAACCAGAGATCGCCTGGCCCAACATCTGCAATAAAATTACGTCCGTTCTGATCCACCGAGGTGATTCTCGCTGTTCCCCAGATCATATAGGCCCATTCGGATTGCTGGTGCCAATGGAGTTCTCGTACACCGCCGGGTGTCAGGCTCATGTTCACACCAGCCAGTGTCGTGGCAACAGGAAGATCCCGTACGGTAATTTCACGTGACCAACCCCCATGGTTCAATTGCATATGGGTATCGGAAAAAGACATTCTCAGATTGGGCAATAACCCGTTATCGGTAGCTGGAGGTACCAGCATATCGGGGTTCTGTATATCTCTCATGACATCTCTGGGTCCCAGATCAGGTCCTCCAGCGCCATCACTGCGAATGGGTTGCGGGATGATAAGAGGTTTATCATTTGGTTGCTGTCCTTTGGTCATTGAGTGATCCCTCCAGATTCAGTGGCATGTCACACGCGACATGGTATCGTTATGTCTACACCTATGAATCAGGGCCTGGATAATATGAGGGACAAACGACAAAAAAGACGTGACCGCATGCAGTCACATCTTCTGGTTATCGAATCAGATGAAGGCAGAATTCCAGATCGGATTGAAGATGCCCGTTCATTAGGCGCTCAGCGTGTTTTTGTTATATTTCGTCCTCCTGGTACATCACGATTAGGATGGGGTGGAGGCAGGTTCTTCAAGCTGCGTTGTACGAAAACGCTGCTCGTAGATTTCGTGTACACGATGGAGAACGGCAGGACCTTGCTCGGTAAAACGAAGCGCTGTCGCTTTATTTTTCACCAAGAAAGTACCGGATTCATGTCTGGTGGGTGATAAAGCCGCACGGTAGAGCAATGAAGCGCCATGACTCGGATGGGGAAAGAACCATTTCATAATGGGTTTGATATAGAAGGGCAGACCGGATGTTTTGTTGCCCCGTAGCGTATTATTTCCACCGGGATCTACGCTTAGCAGTTGTATGCCATCTCCCTTGGCAGATTTGGCAACCTCGCGTGTCCACAGAGATAAGCCGAGCTTAGAAATGGCGTAGGGACCAAACAGCTTTTTGAATTCAGCTGGACGTTCCAGGATGTTTAGATCAAATTGTTTGACCATTTTGAACGCGGTGGTGGAAGTATTAATGACTGTCTTCATCTGTCCTTTGAGCAATAGCTCAGCCAATTCCATGTAAATGATATAAGGGATTACCGTCTGAAGTTCGAAGTGTAGTTCATGCCCCTGATCAGAGAAACGAAGCTCGGAGGCGCTCCCCCCGGCATTGTTAAACAAGACATCAATCGAATCGGTATCAGATTTGATCTGATCCAGTGCAGTTCTCAGGCTATCGTAGTTGGTCAGATTGGCCTGAACCCAACGCAGCTTGCCTGAACGTAAGGCGTTCTGAATATCGGTATCCTCGGCTGGGAAAGCCGACCGGTTGAGACCGATTACCTGCCATCCTTCATCCAATAACTTGCGTGTCAGTTCAAGACCAATTCCTGACGTTGAGCCTGTGATGAGAGCGGTGTGAAGCTGATTTTGGTTATTCATATATACCTCCAGAAGAATGGGATTACAGAGCGAATCTGTATGCTGCGCTCATTCTATAACTTGGAGTCGACTCCAAGTCAAGAGGGGGCTCGAATGGATCATGCTTGACTTGGAGTCAACTCCAAGTTGTAATATGGAGAGAAATGAATGTGGAGGAGGCCCATATGTTGAGCGACCATGTCATGTTCTCCATCAAAGAAACGTCAGAGCAGGCCGGATTATCGGAAGATACGATTCGTTATTATGAGAAGATTGGACTGCTTCCCCGAGCTGAACGCAGAGCCAATCGCCATCGGGTATACCGTCCGGAGGATATTCATACGATGAAGTTGATCACTTGCCTTAAAAAAACAGGAATGTCTCTGGAGGAAATGAAGCCGTACTTGCACATGTCCCTGGATTCGGATCTCGCAGATTTTCCGGAGGAGCGGGAGATGCTGGTTAATTATCGAAAGAAAGTTGAAGCGCAGGTCGTTTCGTTGCAGCAGGTGATAGATTTCATCGACGAGAAGTTGCATAAACGAAGTATGTTTCCTGATGAGTGCCCTATTACCGGGGAAAACCAGATGTCTGTTTTTGAGAAAAAGAACATATTCGTTTGACGGACAATTGATATTGAAAAGAGGAAATCTGCCTTGACTCTACAACAATTAAAATATGTAATTGAAGTGGCCACACGCGGCTCGATGAATGAAGCAGCCAAACGCCTGTTTATCTCGCAACCCAGCCTGTCGAATGCCATTCGGGATCTGGAGCAGGAGTTACGAATCACCATTTTTGAACGTACCAATAAGGGGATATCTCTGTCCAAAGAGGGCGTTGAATTTCTAAGTTACGCACGTCAGGTGGTAGAACAGGCTGAACTGCTGGAGAATCGGTATCTGAACGCCAAGCCATCTCCGCAGCATTTCTCCGTATCGACACAACATTATGCGTTTGCGGTGAATGCCTTTGTTCGTCTGGTACAGCAATATGGTCAGGATGAATATGAGTTGGCGCTTCGGGAGACAAAGACCTACGAGATTATTCAGGATGTGAAAAGCCTGCGTAGTGAGATTGGCATCCTGTATTTGAATGAATTCAATGCCAAAGTGATTAACAAATTGTTAAAAGATGCAGGTCTGGTCTTCACAAGCTTGTTCACAGCCAAGCCCCATATCTTTATCAGTGTGAAGAACCCGCTTGCGAAGCAGGATTCGGTTGCGATTGAGCAGCTGCAAGATTATCCGTATCTGTCATTTGACCAGGGAGAGTACAATTCCTTTCATTTTTCCGAAGAGATCCTGAGTACGTTATCTCACCCCAAGAGCATACAGGTCAACGACCGCGCAACATTATTTAACCTGTTGATTGGTTTGAATGGTTATACGATCTCTACCGGTGTGCTTAGCGCTGATCTGAACGGAAACGAGATTATTCCTGTACCGCTGGAATGTGAGGAAACCATTAATGTGGGCTGGATAAGTCATAAGAGTACTTCTCTCTCTAATCTGGGCGTGGAATATGTCCGAGCTTTGCATGAGGCTATAGGGTCTTAATGATGTTGGGAGGTTCGTCAAAAATCCGTTTCCGTACAATCGGGAGCGGTTTTTTTTGTTCTGCTGCGATCACTCAAGTAGAGGGTGGTATGTTGTCATCCCGTGTAATAGAATGAAGGTATATGTCGAATAGGTGTGAGAGCACGAAGGGAGAACGGTTAGTGAGAGTTCTGTATCGAAATAAAAGTGAACAGCATGAGCTGACGGTATATGATACCAAAAAGCTATATGGAGAGAAGGGGCGATTTCGTGTATTGGAGTTCTCCAATGCAGCTGTGCAGGGCGCAATGGATCTGGATGAGCCTGCCCGGATGGTCTTGGAGTATCCAAGAGCGATGGTACATCTAATGGAACTGAATCATCCTGATTTTGAAAGGGTATTTGTGGTCGGACATGGTATTGGCACATTGCCAACCTACTTGTCTGATTGTCAGGTAAAGGTGGCTGAGCTGGACGCAGAGGTCGCTGAGCTGAGCCGAACTTTTTTTGGATATGAAGGAAGTCCTGTACTCATTGGGGATGGTCGTGAATTATTAGGGCAGGAGCCTTCAGGGATATATGATTATATTATTGTTGATGCGTTTACGGCAACGGGTACACCCGAGCATTTGATATCCAGTGATTTTTTTACCTTGGTCAAGGACAAGCTGGACAAGAAAGGTGCTGTGCTCCTCAATGTGTTCGGTCATGTTGGCAATGACCGGCTTGTGAGTGCGATCTATACGACACTTCAGGCACACTTTGCTTATACACATGCATTTGCATTGCCCACAGAAACAGCGGATGAAGTTCAAAATCGTATTTTAATGGGCAGTCATCATGCGATCGAATTTCAGATTCCCCACATGGCGGGGTTTGTTGAGCAGGAGCCGGAAGAAGGATATATCATCGTTGATCCAGACTGAACCTGAACAGTGATTCTTCCAGGGAAAGTAAATGTCATTAAATCGTCAATCTTACGATGTAATTGTTAAGATTTCTCAAACTCTTTATTTGATCTTAACAACTTTCGTATAAGATAGAGGGAATATGCTTTTTCATGAAAATCCGGGGGAAGTAAATAATGATTGCACAGATCAAAAGATCCAAATTACGAAGAAAAATAAAAAACATCAAGAAAATCAGCCTTACGGCTTTACTCGGTGGGCTGGTCACCATATCCGTCTTAATGACATTAACTCTCATGGTCATCTCATCTTATACATCTCAGAAACAGTCACTCATTGATAACACCCTAACGCTAAACTATGCAAGCGCTGTGCAAATGAGCCAAACCCTGGATTCGCTTTTTAATTCCATGCAGGAGAGCTTGAAATTTGCAGCCCAATATTTCCCTGATATGGATCAAACCAATGCTAAAGAATTGAATTCCACATTGGATTTGGTTCGCAATAGCAGTAATTTTTTTAATTCCGTTGCTTTGGTAGATAAAGCAGGAGTAGTCAGGTCTACCTCACCTTACTCGCAGGCTAGCATAGGTAACCATGTTAGTTCAGATGCAGCAAAAGAAGCGATTAAATCGAGAGCTTCCTATATCTCCGAAGCGTACCAGACACCCCGAACCAAACGCAGAATTGTATTTGTCAGTGAACCGATCTTTGATTCGGCAGGTGCGTACCAAGGAACGATTGGTGGAAATATCTTTTTGCAGGAAGATAATATTTTGAGTCTGTCTTTTGGCAGTCAGCTCAAGACAAGCAATGGTTCCTACTTTTTTATTGTGGATAAGAAGGGCACGTTGTTATTTCACCCAAACACCAACCGCATTGGGGAAAATGTCAGTAAAAATGAAGTGGTGCAGAAGCTGCTCATAAATGAGAACGGTAAAGAACAATACAAGAACCTTGCAGGTGTGGATTCACTTGCCGGTTATTACAAAGTTCCGTCAACAGACTGGGGCGTCGTCATCGTGTCTCCAACCCAAACGGTGTACGATCAATTGAATCATCATATCCGTATGTTGTTACTGTACACTTCTGTGCCTTTCCTGATTCTGACTCTAATTGTACTTCGGGTGGCACGTAAGCTGGCCAGTCCGTTTGTGTTGCTCGCTGATTTGGTGAATCAGGTCGATAAGGGACAAGTGGATCTGCCGGTGATGAAGCCTCATTGGAACAGGGAGGCGGACCTTCTTACACGTACCGTTGTTGGCGCGTTGGCGAACTTTAGGAAGCAGAAGAACCAGCTTGTCTATGATGCCAGAACAGATGTTTTAACAGGCATGAACAATCGCAGAACCTTCGAAGAAGTCATTCAGGAATGGATTCAGGATGAAGCACCATTCTCCATAATTGTTCTGGATATTGACCGCTTCAAGTCCATTAATGATACATTCGGGCATCATGCTGGGGATGAAGTGCTGAAACACATTGCCAACATCATTCAATTGTCTGTTCGCACGGAAGATGTCTGTGCTCGTTTTGGTGGAGAGGAATTTGTAGTCTTGTTAAGGAATTCCGAGTCTAACGTGGCTTTTGAGATTGCTGAACGGATCAGAATAACGGTCGAAGAAAGCATATTGCCTATTGATCGTTCCGTAACCATCTCGGCTGGTATTGCTGAATATCCGAAGCACTCCACAACATCCACAGAACTGTTTCACTTGGCCGATAATGCATTGTATCAAGCGAAGGAAGAGGGGCGTAATCGTACGGTTACGATCCAGACGGTTATCAAATAAATAAAGAAGCTGTTCCCTAAGAACAAGGGACAGCTTCTTTTGTTTTCTATACCTCTTGTGAGGATCTGGCTAGCACCTCATTGGTATACGTTTCTCCCCAATCTCGCATGCTGAAGATAATTGGTCGTAGCGTTTCACCAAATGCTGTGAGCGAGTACTCCACTTTTGGTGGGATTTGGGGGTAGATTTCACGATGAACAATTCCGCTGCTTTCCAACTCTCGAAGTTGTAGGGTGAGCATACGCTGGGTGATGTCAGGAAACAATTTGCGAAGCTCATTGAATCTCAGAGGACCAGAGAATAAGTGATACAAAATGGCACCTTTCCATTTGCCTCCAATCACACTAAGAGTAACTTCCACGGAACAGCCGTATGGCGTTGGACATGGCTTGGTTGCATCTTTTTTCATTATTAGTGCACCTCCACTTTACGGTGATAATCTATGGTATCCATTTGGGTGATTACATTACATATCGTACGTATAGTTCATGAAAGAGCATATCACTTATTATGCAGATTATAAACCCTAATCCTAGGCGCAGGCAGATGTGATGATGTCTGTAAGAAAAAAAGAGCCCCCGTTTCGTCTTGCGAAACATGGAGGCTCAATAAATGGGATGAATTTTGTACACTATATCAGGGCATCGAGGGAATATGCACCAGCTCCAGCGAGAGCAACACCAAGTAATGATCCAATCATCACCAGGTTATATTCGAATCCTCCGTTCAGATTCCATAGACCTTTATCTGCGTGAACCTTGGCTATGGCTACAACCATCGGAAGCATGAGTAGAATGGCTCCAACGATAATCCATAGACCGACTCCAAACAGGAATCCACCAATTAATTCAGCAAGTCCTGCGCACACGGCCAACGCTCTAGCGGGTTTCAGGCCAATCGCTCCGAAAAATTCAGCCGTCCCTGATACACCCTCACCCCCAAACCAGCCAAACAGTTTCTTACAGGCATGTCCGATCATAATAAAACCGATAACGAGACGAATGATGAGTAGACCCGTGTCCAACATGAGATGATTTCCTCTTCTCTGAATGTGTTGAAGTATGATAATGAGTGTGTATATGCTACTTCAGTGATGATAGAATGGAGTCACATAGAGCCATTGTTGCAATATTATCCTTGGCGCTGGAATGTGGGACTGTCTGGTTCTGGCAGCACGTGATGAAGTGCGCCATCTCACCAACGAAACCGCGTAGATAAAGGTCGCGATAAGCTCCTGACATGGGAGATCCGGAAGGGGTATATACGGTATCTTGCTCCTCGAGAGATTTCCAGGGAAGGCTTGTCGAGCTTCGGGATTGATGGACAGTAAGAGTGTTGATCTCTTCAGCTGACGCAAATCCGTGATCGAAGGTGACGAGTACACTTTCACTCTCCCGTGACCAGGCACTCATGCCGGTAAAATAAGCACTGCCTACCACGTTATTTTCGAATACAAGGGAAATGCTTTGATTAATGTGCTCCCCATCCTTCACGGTTGTGCCTGTAACACGTATAGCTTCTCCGAATAAGTAGCGCATCAGATCGATCATATGAATGGCAGCGAGTTTGATGAACTGCTCCTCATCCTTGCAAAACGGGGTGCTGTCTACAGCGAATTTCATCTGAAACGAACGCACTTTACCTAGCGATCCACCATTAATGAGTTCTTTTAACTTCAAGTAGACCGGAGCATAACGCTTCATAAAACCAACCATGACAACGACGCCAGCCTGCTCGGCAGCTTCGGCTACAGTGGAGGCTTCCGCAGCGTTCCATCCAAGCGGCTTGTCCACGTATACATTTTTGCCAGCCTGAATGCATTCAAGGACAAGAGCAGTCTGATCCATAGGCTGGGCGACCACAACGACTCCATGACAAGTTTCCTGCTGTAACATAAGCTGAGCGTTATCATACGCTTTGCCATTGCTCCCAAATCTCAGCAGAGCTGCTTCAGATCGTTCCATACTGCGAGTGGCAATGGCCTGGATCTGCGCTCCGCATTCAACGACAGAAGGATATATATTCGTGGATGCATGAAACCCGGCACCGATAAAGCACAGATGGGTTGTTTTCATAATGAGATCTCTCCTTCAATGTATCATTCGTATTGGTGGTTTGTTTGCTTGATAATACGATAGGGTGTTTGACGTTGATAAAAAAGGACATATGTCCTTTTTCTGAATGGATAAAAAGAAGTTGCATTATTATTTTGGAGCATGTATACTCTGAATTACGGTAAAACAAGGAATTGCTTCACCGGAACGCTTTTCATCCATGGATGAGGAGATACATAATATGCGGTCGTGGCGGAATTGGCAGACGCGCACGGTTCAGGTCCGTGTGGGCTAACCCCCCGTGGAGGTTCGAGTCCTCTCGACCGCATCAAACCAAAGAAAGGTTCGCGAGTTGCTTTAGAGCAATTCACGAACCTTTCTTTTATTTTTACAATAACATTGTGAATTCGGTATTTCGCTGTTGGCACTCTAATGCTGACGTTGCCGCAGAATGACTGCCATAATGAGTCCGGTGATAGCTCCAGCTATTCCAAACAGTGTAACACTGGCAATAACCTCAACGGACTGGAGACGAAACAAAAAAGCGATACCGCTGCCAAAGGTGGTTCCGGCGAGAAATCCGAGCGATATTCCTAATTCGTTGGTTAATTTCATTAATTCACCTACTTGGACATGTGAGATATGGATTTGCAAATATGGGGAACAGGAAGTAAAGTGTGATCAGGAAAATCATCACATTTTATTTCCTTTTTTATCTTGCGGTTTTAACACGTTAATTATGCATGATATCTCATATGGGAGGGTAAGAGCGAATGAATATGAACGAACGAATTGCAGCGTGGAATGAGGAAGCACAGCAGTGCGCTTGTGGTCATCAACACCGAGTGGTAGATATGCTCATTCATTTGGAAGCTGGGGCCATTCAGAGGTTACCTCGTTATTTGTCTGAACAAGGGTACCGCCATGTGACGGTTGTTTATGATCGACATACGTTTCGTGCTGCCGGATCTGATGTGCTGAACAGTATTCGGGAAGCGGGAATGCATGTGGATGAGATCGCTCTGCCGGAGAATCGTACGGGTGATGTTATTGCGGATGAAGCAGCTATTGTGCAGGTCATGTTGGGTGTGAAATTGGAAAGCCAGGCTGTCATTGCGGTGGGCTCAGGTACCATTCATGATCTGGTGCGATTTGTATGTTCCAAAATGAACAAGCCCTTTCTGTCGATACCGACAGCGGCTTCAGTGGATGGGTTTACCTCTGCAGGTGCGCCCTTAATTGTAAGCGGCATCAAACAGACATTTCAGGCTGTTCCGCCTGAGGCGATCTTTGCGGATATGAATATTTTGGAGCAAGCTCCCCAAGAGATGACGGCTGCTGGATTCGGAGATATGCTGGGCAAATATACTTCCCTTGCAGACTGGATTGTTTCTCGTGATCTGGGAGGAGAACCGTTCTGTCCGGTCGCTTATCGGATGACAGAAGAAGCGCTGAATTCCTGCATTAATCAGGTACAAGCTATTGCGGAGGGGCGAGCAGAGGGAGTAGCTGCATTAATGGATGCATTAATTATTTCTGGCATCTCCATGCTGATCATTGACCATTCCCGCCCGGCATCCGGGGGTGAGCATCACCTGTCTCACATCTTGGAGATGGAACTGATGCAGGCTGGAGAAAGACCGGTTCTGCATGGTGCCAAAGTTGGGGTGGCCTGTGCATTGCTTACGGTGAGATATAAAGAACTTGCACAAACTTCGGGTGAACCAGTATTTGCGATATATAACCAATTACCGGAGGCTGCTCAGCTCATCGCATGGTTGGAGCAAGTAGGTGGACCTGTGACTACTGAACAACTTGGTGTAACCCCGGAGATGGTGGAACATGCGTTTACCACAGCGCATACGCTTCGTCCTCGATATACCGGATTGAAATATATCAATGAAGTGTTAAAAACGAGGTAAGGGTTATTTCTAAGGATGTATGGTCTCCGAGATTGCATAGTATTGGCTTCTAGTGGGCTGAAATGGCCTTGGTTTGGATTAGAAAGCCGTGAAGGGGATCACCTGACGGTGTTGGCGTAAGTGCCAGCAAGGCTGCTTCAAGGTCGGGAGAGAAGAGGGGGATGTTTCATTTTAAAAAGGCTCTGGCCTCCTGGGAGGAGATCAGAGCCTTTTGGTTGTTCGCTTATTTAGTTGTTGCGACGATCTTTCAAGATGACATCTGCGAACAAAATAGTTTTCGGGATGCGGAAAAATTGCTCCGCTTGTTCCTGAAACGCAGCGGAAGGCAGTGTTCCCTGATGCAGCCATTTGCGGAAAGTGCCGGGATGAACCCCGATCCAGTGGCTGACATCTGTCACCGACAAATCATGGACCATACACAAGCCTGTCAAGATACGGTTACTAACCGGAGAACGGGTCACTGTACGCTTCATGAAGCGAGATGACTCGGGTTGACATATGACAGGGCTATTACGCACAACTTCCTCATTAAAAAGAATGTGGCGGGGATAGCCGAGCAATTGGCAGGTCTTGTCCAAATTGGTACTGCCGGGTATCCGTCCTTCATATACCCACGCACTGACACTGCGTGAAGAGATGGAAAGGTCTTCTGCGAGCTGGGACAATTTGATATCATTGGCCATCAGCACGGCGAGAAGAACACGATTACGGATTTGACAGCGTGTCGGTTTTCGGAATCGTTTAACACGGACGCCTTTTCCCAAGTATTTACGGTTGATCAGAGACCACGCCTGGATGGAATGTTGTTCTGGTTGATTAGGCATATTTCCTCCGATTTTTTTTAACCAAATACTACAATAAACAACGGGGTACTTTCAAGTGCCGGGTTTACCTGTTTCAAATGCGTCAATGCGTCAATTCCTGATAAAGAGGGAACTACGAACTAGACCATACGCAATTCACATCCTAGTATATTCCTAGATTACAATGTTTCACTAAAAATGAAGGGACAAAATGAGCAGGATTAAAGATAATATAGTTCTAATTGCTTATTATTAGGTCTGAAGAACTTTTATCTATTTTTTGTTGATATGATGCGGTTTATTTCCCTGAATTCCCCAAAAATTATTGGATGTGCTTCAACGCATCCGGTAGAAGGTGTGCACAAATCTGAAAGATAAATCCGCAAGTTCAGCATGACATGTGACCTGTCAAATCTCTTACTTTTACATATATTGTAGGGTACTCAAGTAAAGGGAGAGGTGAGGAACGTGAATCTGTCTGTGAATACCTTTGCTGCCATCTCGGGAGCGATAGTTACGTTTGCTTTTGGTGGATGGGATCAATTGCTGAGCCTGCTCGCGGTCGCGATGGCTGTGGATTATGTCACAGGTTTGGCAGCTGCGGTGAGAAGTGGTACGGGGTTGAATAGCAACATTGGCTTCTGGGGGCTTGCTCGCAAAGGGCTCATGCTGACCGTTGTCTTGCTTGCTCACCGAATTGACCTGATCATGGGAACCGATATTATCAAGGGAGGAGCTATTTATTTCTACCTCGTCAATGAACTGATCTCGATAACTGAAAACTATGCGAGAATCGGCCTTCCATTGCCCGGAAAGCTCAGACAGGCTATAGCAGTGTTGAAGAAACAGGAAGATCAGGAGTATTTGCCGGATCGGGAATGGTCAATTCCACAAAGCGAGGATAGTCTCCAACAGCAGGCTGAAACAGGACAAACTTCGCAGGATGAATCCGCGAAACAGGTGGAAGATGGTTCCCGAGAAAAATCCGAACCGAAAAGAGATGGTTCGGGTTAGTTTTTCTTTTCAAGAGAACGTTTCCAAGTATCCTTTCGTAATAGAGAACGTTATGATATATTTTGGATACATGAAAATTCATTCATTTCTACTATTATTATATTAAACGAGGTGCTTGCTCAGATGATTAAACATATTGTCCTGTTCAAAATGAAAGATCGCTCAACAGAAAGTATTGAAGCTGCTGCCCAGGTACTCCGTAATCTGGAGGGTAAGATTGATGTTCTGGTTTCACTTGAAATCGGGATTGATGTGCTTCGCTCGGAGAGATCGTTCGACATTTCACTCACGGCGGAGTTTGCGTCACTGGAGGATCTTCAGGCGTATCAGGTACATCCGCTTCATCAGGAAGTTATCAAGTACATGAATGAAGTCAGAGAACAGTCGATTGCAGTGGACTACGAGATCTGATCTGGTATTCAAACTACGTTGAGATAAAGGGGACTCTGCATGAGCGATTTAAGAGACGTTATGGAATTTCTATATATTTTTGTTGTGTTTCTAATCGCTTGTCCTGTGATGATATTCTGGCTTAAGCGAAGAGGGAAACGGAACCGATAACTCACTGAACGGGAAGTGAACGAATGTATTATGTGAACAGAGAACAGATTGCCCGCCGGCTTGCTGCTGTACCGGAAGTAGCTGAAGGGCTTCGCCGCGCAGCGCAGGCTTGGGATGGCAGTCTCATGCTGGGGATGGTTCAGGAACGGTGTCTTCATCTGGCGATTGAGATTGTTACCGATGTGGGAAGTTATCTGATTGATGGCTTCATCATGAGAGATGCGAGCAGCTATGATGATATTATTCAGATTAATTATGAAGAAAAGGTTTTTGACAATTCGACCTATGAGATCTTGCGTCAGCTTGTGACGTTACGCAAACCACTGGTGCAGGATTATTACAGTTGGGAGCGATCTGAGCTCCATTCGCTTAGCATAGAGTTGCCGAACATACTTGAACATTTTACTACACAGGTTAGCGCATACGTGGAAACAGAACTTGGTCCTTTCAATGCGGCACAAGCCGAGGGACAGCGCAAGGAATGAGGGAAATCGCATGACAAATGAATCAAAAGAATTCAATGAAGTAAATACTGAAAGAAAAGAACCGAATGAAACGCCTTCCGGATTCCATCCGGTGTATATGGTTGAGCTCCTGTTCCGGGAACGTCCGGAGGTAGATCGCCTGCGTTTGCAGGAAGCGATGATTCGTCATACAGGACAAGTTCGACTGGATGTGAAACAAGGAACTGGAGAGCAAGAGCATGAGATGTTAGTCTTCTACCATCTGGACCATAAGGTATCTTTTCAGGAAGGGGCTATCCCTGCTCAGACCTGCATGCTTCCAGTGAATGAAATCGCAGATCGTGCACGTTTTGGCGGAGCTGTGCAACAAGCATGGCATTGGCCGGAAGTGGGACAAGTTGTCAAAGCTTCGCGTTATTCCATCCGGATACATGATATGTTCACGGCTGCCATGCCTCGTAAACAGCGTTTGGAGCTGTTCCAGAAAACTGTACTGGCAATTATGGAGAGTTTGACCTGTGATGCGCTGTATTGGTATGGCAGTGATAAGCTGGTTGAACCGGAAGCTTATACGCAAGCTCAGGAACGTGAGGAACATCTGTATGCAGCTATGAACGTTCGGATGTATCAGGCTGGAGGTACGGAGGAACAGCGCGGGTTGGTCATGGATACCGTAGGATTGTCTGCGCTGGGTGTACCTGATGTACAGTGTCACTTCGTTGGTCTTGATCCAGATACGGTGGCACAGACCTTACTGGGTGCAGCGTATTACATATTTGATCAGGGAGATGTCCTGCAAGATGGACAGACGCTGGGTTCTTCAGGTGGACGTCGCTGGCGTTGTGAACATCAGGCGGCATTAATTGCACCAGGACGATATGTCATTGATTTGGACCCGGGTGATGAGCATGCGGCGGCTGATCTTGAGCCGGCTCGTCAGAATTGAGTTTAAATCCAAGACATTCTGTAGCCATTCAAAAAGGGCGTTCAGATTATTTTTAACATCTGGAGTGTCAAGTCAAGCATGTGCTGCTTATAATGCATCAACAGAGTAGGCATTCGCCCGGATGGCTGAGCGACAGATCGTTGCTTCTGATCCGGTACTTAAACCATAGTAAAGGGAGAGATGTGACGTGAAGGATTCTAACAAAAGTTTGTTGTGGGGAGCTCTTATTGGCTCTGTGGTAGGTTCTGTTACAGCGTTATTGCTGGCGCCGAAATCGGGTCGTGAACTTCGTCAGGATATTACAGAAGGTGCTCGTCAGGTATCGGAGAAAGGTCAGGAACTGGCTGGAATCGTGGGGGAACAAAGTTCACAGATCGTATCCAAGGTTAAAGAGACCGCAGATGTCGTGATTCAGGATATTCAATCCTGGCGCAATTGCGGCGAAGGAAAAGAAATTCGTATATCGGCAGCCATTGTAGATACCGCCGATATCGATAAAACAGTTGATGAATCCGGCAATGACATCGTAGCGAAGCTTCCTGCGGATGAGTCCAAGGACGACAACTAAGCAAGCTTGAGATAAGCAGGCTTTCCTCTATTTAGAGGAGAGCCTGCTTTGTTGCGTGTCCACACATAGAAGACGTGGCGCGGATTTAATTTGAACGCTGCGATGAAATCGGGTAAGATGTAGGTACCTTTTTGCCGGAATGTTCATACGGTAGGAAGAAAGCTCTGGGAAACAAACGTAATGAGAACCAATTCAATGAAGAAGGAAGCGGTGTGTTCGTGCAGCAAGCAATCGCTATATTAGACTCCGGTGTGGGGGGATTGACCGTCGCCAAGGAAGTGATGCGTCAGCTCCCGCGGGAAAAGATCATTTATTTTGGGGATACTGCCCGGACACCGTACGGACCCCGTTCGTCCGAACAAGTAAAACAATTTACGGAACAAATCGTTGATTTCTTGATCCAGTTCGATCCGAAGGTTATCGTTATCGCCTGTAACACAGCAACAGCGGCCGCGTTGGAGTATATCCGTTCCAAGGTGAATATGCCCGTCATTGGTGTTATACATCCGGGTGCGCGGGCAGCAATCACAGCGACACGTACAGGACGTATTGGTGTGATTGGTACCACGGGTACCATAGGTAGTGGGGCTTATACATCGGCACTTAAACAGTTGTCCCCCTATATTGATGTGGTCAGTCAGGCTTGTCCGGCGCTGGTGCCGTTGGTGGAACAAGGTGAATTTCGTTCCGAGCACACGACACATACGGTGGAGCAATCATTAGGCGAGATCAAACAGCAGCCAATAGATTGCCTTATTCTGGGTTGTACGCATTATCCCTTTCTCATGGACACCATTCAGGAAGTTATGGGACAGGAAGTGAAGTTAATCAGTTCGGCAGATGAAACGGCACGTGAAATCAGTACGATTTTATATGATAAACGAAAGCTGGCCAGTGGGGATGAGACTCCGGTGCATCAGTTTTTCTGCACTGGCGACCCTCGCATGTTTCAGAATATCACCCGTCGCTGGTTGGGAGAGCAGATCTCCAAGACTCCTGTTGTCTGGCAGGTTACGCAATTATCCTAGTTATACTCAAAATATGCATGAATCAGACTTTAAATTAATGTATTTGATAATGAATGATCCCGGAACTGTGAAGTTTCGGGATTTTTTGTCATGATTATGCATCAACAGGTGATGAACATGATTCATGTCACATGACGGACAACCCGACCTGCATACATATGTTACATAGACGAAGTTGGTGAGAACCGGACAGGAGACCTGTCTTTTCCTGTGGAAAGGAGAGCAACATGGAACTGCAATGGATTATCGTTCAGCGGGGAGATACACTGTCGCGAATTGCGTCAGCACACCATATGACCAGGGAGTTACTTGCTGCACTGAACCCGGAAGCAGCCGCCCAGCCTTACTTGCTGGCAGGTCAGATGCTGCGTATTGTGCCCGGGACAGGTCGCAGATATGCTGTACCGCCTGGAGAACGTGTAGGGGAGATTGCAGGGAGATTTGGTCTGGAGGAAGAAGCGTTGCGACAGGCCAATCCCGAAATCACCAATATTACCGACTGGGTTGGTCGCTGTATTCATATTCCGGTTTCGAATGGAAAAACTATTGTAAAGATTCAGGGAGAGTATGGTTATAGAGAATTAATCAAGGATATAAACAAGCTGGAGCATCAATACCCGTTTATCGAAACGGGGTCCATTGGAACAAGTGTCATGGGGAAGTCGCTGTCTTATTTGCGTATCGGGCAAGGGCCGAGACATATCCATGTTAACGCTTCTGTTCATGCTAATGAGTGGCTGACATCAGCAGTTCTGATGAAGTTTATCGAAGAGTATGCCGAGGCATATAGTGCACATGGGACATGGCATCAATACCAGACGGAACGCTGGATGAAAGAGACGACACTCTGGGCAGTGCCGATGGTTAATCCGGACGGGGTCGAATTGGTTCAGGAAGGTGTAGTCAATCACCACCCACATGCACAGCAGTTGTTAGCCTGGAATGCCGGCAGATCAAATTTCACTCATTGGAAGGCCAACATCAGAGGTGTGGATCTGAATGATCAATTTCCCGCCCATTGGGATGATGAGGTAGCGAGAAGAGGTGTGATCTCACCTGGTCCCAGGGACTATGCAGGGACAGCTCCATTAACCGAACCGGAGGCACAGGCGCTTGCGCAGTGGACGAAGCAACACACATTCGAGGCGGTTGTATCCCTGCATAGTCAGGGACAGGAAATCTATTGGAACTACCGTGATCTGGAACCCAGAGAGAGTGCTCCGCTGTCGCGTAGACTCGCCAAAGCTTCGGGTTACAAAGCGGTGAAGCTCGGTGGCAGTGATGCCGGATACAAAGACTGGTTTATCCAAGCTTTTGGTAAGCCGGGCTTCACGGTGGAAGTTGGGTTGGGTGTTAATCCGCTTCCCGTTGAACAGTTTGATGATATCTGTATCGAAGTGGGAATGTTGCTGGCTGAACTGTTATCTAATGGACAGTGAGGCAAGACCCTGAATGATGATGGTGTGAAACTTAACGGTAGATCATTCGTATAACAGGAACGGACGCTATGAGCGACGTTCCGTTTTTATTATTTTTTTTATTGTGGCTTATTATGACATACGTTCTGGATGGTTTTCGAACGGGTAATGATGGATGTGCCGTTTGGCGATATATATTATTATACGGAGGGATTCGCATGAAGTGGAGAAGACTGCTGTCATTCAAACGATGGACACAAGTTTTCAAAAGGCTCCCCCGGCTGCTCCGGGCTCCGCAGATTCCTTTGGGAGAAAAGCTGTTATTTATTATTCCGGCCCTGTTGTACTGGGTGCTTCCTGACGTGATGCCGTTTATGCCCATCGATGATATCGGGGTTACTTTGATTCTGATGAATTGGTTTGTGAGCCGGGCAGAACGTAAATATCCTGTGCTTCAGGAGGGTGCACCTTCTTAATATGCAGCTCATGAATCATTTTAACATTGAATTCGCATCAATGTTATTGCGAAGAGCGGTAACTTTCTTTACAATAGATGCTGTAGTTTAAGACTGCTGAAATTGTTGAAACCTGCAATTACAATATAGGAGATGAAGAGAATGAACTGCAAAATTACGCGTAATGCTGCTAAAGTATTGAAGCTTGAATTGGACAAGCCGGAGAACGAAGGAAAAAAACTGCGCGTTGTCATCACACATGCACATGGTGACCATGCTCACTACGGGCTTGATCTCGACACACCAAAAGAAAATGATACAGTTGTATCTACCGATAAAGAGATTGATGTTATTCTTGCGAATGACCAGCCTCTGTTGAACGGTGTTAAAATCGACTATCTCTACTTCCCTGAAGAGGGATTCGTTATTACGAATCCGTCCCAAGGCAATCACGGCGACCACTAAGGGCGCGAAGAAGGGGAACTCATGGCTAACGATATCCGCGTATGCGAAAAGTGTAATCATGTTCGATTGAAATCGATTGTGCCCAAGTTGCAAAAAATGGCTCCAGACACGGAGATCAAGATTGGGTGCAAATCCTATTGCGGTCCTTGCGCGAAACGTGCATTTGTTTTTATCAACGGTCGGTATATCAGTGCGCCGACTGAAGAAGAAGTGCTCGTCAAAGTTGCAAAGTTCGTCAAGTAATAGGATGTGATATAACAAGGTGAGTGAATGAAAAGTTCACACATCAGAAAGGAGGGGCTACCAGCCTCTCCTTTTTTGCGTTTGGGTAGCAATGAAAGGATAAGTTACTCTATAGCGCCCTTGTTCGTTTCAGTGATTTCGAAGGAATCTTCTCTAATTTCAATGGCGATGACGGTATCATCTTTTTTAAAAAAATGTACATGCCCCAGTCGTTCTTCCTCTAATTCCACCCAGCCTGTATCTGCTAACTTCTGAAAATAATCCATTGGCGGGTATAGTCCTTGCTCACCCCCAATATGCTTTAGTTCATATTTAACACCCTCTTTAAGGGTGGGATGATCGGAATAAGCTTTGCCTTCAATAAGCTTCGCATTGCTTGGAACCGGGATATCGGGGTTAATGGATGATTCTGTATATCCTTCTATCTCGTATGTTGCTGGAGCACAGCCTTGTACCCAGATGAGCAGGGGCAACATACAGAGTGTCAGTACTATTTTCTTCAAATGAATTCCTCCCGAATCCGCATGTTTACCTAATAAACGTAGTGAAAGCAATTAAAGTTACGATAAAATCATAAAAGAAGAATAAGGAAGGCTTGTGCTATCCATCCTAAAGGGGTAACAGGAACATGATAATCCCAAGGAGGAATACTCATGCCGAAGCGTTATGATTCCAGTTTGCAAGCCGATACCACCGTATCTCAGGCGCAAAATGCGGTGAACAAGCTTCATTATGCTGTATCTCAGGCCCTGTCACACCCGACAGCACAAACCATAGTACAGGCGGAACGTCGTCTGGCACATACGGAGCAGGCAATGCGTCAAGCAGAGCTTTCGCTCGGAGGACAAGGCGTTGAGTTAGCAGAAGAGATGTTCATCGAGGAGAAGAGAAGATTGAATTCAATCCAGAGTCAGCACGGTCAAGGGAATTTATAACGTTCCTGTCACATCAGAACCCGCAGGGCAGCAATGCTTTGCGGGTTTTTTATATCTTTTGCAACGACTCTCGATTCATGAGTTTACTCCGACAGTATGTCGAATGGTCGCTTAAAATTCTGTGAGAAGGTTAATAGAACGAGAGCAGGCAAAATTCCATACGGGAGGTACAGAATGACAAAACATATTACAGATTGTACGATTCTGAACAACGGAGTAACGATGCCATGGCTAGGATTTGGAACATATAAAGCAAAAGGTAAGGAAGTACAACAGGCGGTTGAGACCGCTTTGGAGGTTGGATATCGGAGCATTGATACCGCGTCTATCTATGGTAATGAAGAAGAAGTGGGACAAGCTATTGCAAGCAGTGGTGTTGCCCGTAACGAACTGTTTGTGACAACCAAGCTCTGGAACGAGGATCAGGGATTTGATTCGACGTTGAGGGCATTTGAAGCCAGTCAGAAGGCACTTGGACTGAATGTGATTGATCTTTACTTAATTCACTGGCCTGGCAGAGACCAGTATAAGGAGACGTGGAGAGCATTCGAACGTCTATATAGCGAAGGAAGCATTCGTGCGATTGGTGTGAGTAATTTCCAAGTACATCATTTGCAAGATATCATAGATGAAGGCGGCACGGTGCCAGCAGTGAATCAGGTGGAGTTGCATCCGGGTCTGATTCAACAGGAATTGCAGGATTTCTGCGGGGCGCAGGGGATTCAACTGGAGGCATGGAGCCCGATCATGAAAGGCAAGCTGAATCAAGAGTCCACCCTCAAAGCACTGGCCCAGAAATATGGGAAAACGCCAGCACAGATCATTCTGCGCTGGGACATTCAGAATCAGATTGTAACGATTCCGAAGTCGGTTACCCCGGAACGTATTCGTGAGAATGCGGACATCTTTGACTTTGAATTGACACCCGATGAGTTGAAACAGATTGATGCGCTGGACTCGGATAAGCGGACGGGTCCACATCCGGATCAACTGTTTTGGGATTGAGTGGGTAGTCGCTAACTGAATATACATGTTTGATGATCTGTTAGTGGAGGTTCCGGTTACGGATCGTTCTTTCGATCGCTGTTGTCTCCAAATTTTTTTGATTCCTCTTTTCAGAGGATAAAATTTGGAGACAAAGGCGAGCGCTTCGCTTCTTCAGAATCGATTCCGTCTCCTCCACAGTAACTGTTCATCAAACACAAAAATATACAATGAGCTAAGTTGTGCATAGTATAAACAAAAGCAGCAGGATCGGGGAGTGTTCCTTGATCCTGCTGCTGTGTGTGTGAATTAATTTTTTTTCGGAACTGCGCAGCCGTCATCTGTGCAGACACCGCTGCCGTCGGCTTCGGTTGTGTTGGACTCAACCATGGTGAACGGGGAACGTTCGTCCCATGCTTTCTGAATGGCGTCCAGGAACACCTCATCTGGCTGAGCGCCTGACACGGCGAACTTGCGGTCAAATACGAAGAAAGGTACGCCGCGGATGCCTAGTTGCTCGCCTTCCGCTTGGTCAGCGCGGACATTGTCGGTGAATTGATCACCGGACAGCACTGCCGTAGCTGCATCTTGATCCAAGCCAACTTCCTCTGCCAACTGAGCCAACACTTCAGGGTCGCCAGAGTGTTTACCTTCAATAAACACAGCTTGGAATATGCGCTCACTCAGTTCAAGCGCTTTGCCTTGTGTATCCGCCCAGTGTGTCAATCGGTGTGCGGAGAAGGAGTTCGTAGGGATCATGGCATCAATATTGTATTCCAGTCCTGCTGTGCGAGCATTGGCATTCATTTGAGCATTCATGCCTTTGGCCTGTTCCACGCTCATATTATATTTGGAAGCAAGATATTCCGTATTGGTTTTGCCGGGGTTCAATTCAGCATTTGGATCAAGCTCGAAGCTTTTGAATTGCAGCTTCACTTCATCACGATGTGGAAACTGTTGCAATACATTCTCCAGGCGGCGTTTGCCGATATAACAGAAAGGGCACAGGAAATCTGACCATATCTCAATATTCATTATGTTAAAACCTCCATTATCCATTTAGTTGAAACTAATATAGTTACAATTATAAAGCCACTTTCTATAATTCGCAAGAAGATTACGATTTATCCCGAAATGCCTTGGTCCAATGATAAGGCTGGATCTCATCCAGTCTTTTGAAGATCAGTTGACCTTCAGGGTCGTATACAGCAGCTTTAACTTCTTCACCCCAATAAAACAATCGTTCCTGACAGACGCCGCAAGGTGTGAGGACCTTGAATTCTGAATGCTCGTCATTACGAGCGATACAGAGGGAGTGGGTGACGCGCTCGTTCAATTTGTGGGCTTCCAGATAAGCTCCTGTTTCCATACACAGATGCGTGGCATCGTTGATGACCTCTGGAGCTACACTAATTAGCAGGGAACCTGCTTCGGTATAGACAGCGCCCGCACCGCCCCATCCCTGAGGATAACGTTGCTTCACAAAGTTGGCGGCTGCATCGAATAATTGCTGTTCAATATGGAGTGGTTCAGTATGTGATGTCATGTAATTAGAATTCCCCTTTTTGCAATCCAATTCACTTCATTTTGTGTATTTGTTTAGCTTAACTTGTCATTACGATAAGGCTTATTGCGATGTTACTGCTGAACTGTCTTCCTCTCGAAAGCGCTGAATCAGATCATAGGTAATTACGGTATCAGAGAAATGCAATCGCTTGACTGCTTCATCATGAGCGGGACGGCAAGCGTTGATATCTGTTTTGTCACGTGTGGACAGGTCATAACAAGCGCCGTTCTCGTAGATATAATCATCCGATGGAATATAGAATACAGAACCTTCCGTGAATGCGCCATTACGCAGCACAACCGTGCGTGCAGACCCGTCATATACGTCGTTACCCATATGATAATAGGACTGGTCAGGCACGCCGAGCAGATGCAGCACGGATGGCGTGATGTCCAGTTGTCCCGAAGGTTCGTCGATGGTTCCAACGGCTGCCCCATCCGGTAAATGCACCAGCAGGGGAACCTCGTTCATGATCTGTGCCATATCCAGGTCGTTCAACGAGCGTCCGAGAAACTGCTCGTATTGCGATTGTTCTTTGATTGAGTTGTCATGGTCCCCGTAAAACATAAAAATGGTATTTTCCCATAATCCTCGACTTTTCAGATCCTCCACCATCTTGCCCAGTGCCGAATCCACGTAATGTACGGATTGCAGATAGTCACCAAACATGGTTCCCTGAAACTCGCCTACATCCAGTTGTTGTTTCTCTTTCGGCAATGCATACGGATGGTGACTGCTGAGTGTAATGAGGAACGAATAGAACGGCTCGGTAACCTCACTGCTCATTTTCTCAACGGATTGACGGAAAAAGGATTCATCAGACAGGGACCAGCCAAGCGGGTCATCCTGTGCAAAATCATTTTTACTATAGAACTTGTCATACTTCATGTTCTGATACATCGTATACCGATTCCAGAAGCCGCTCTCATAAGCGTGAAATACGTTGGTACTATACCCGTTATCCTTCAGAATAGAAGGGAGGGAATCATACGTATGGTCTGCATATCGTACAAAGGCTGAACCGACCGGAAGTGGATGTAGGGAAATATTTGCCCCAAAATCGGCATCTGATGTTCTGCCCTGACCGGTCTGGTGGTAAAAGTGACTGTAATACTGACTTTCTTTCATCAGTTCATTAAAATGGGGCGTGATCTCCTGACCGCCAATGCTCTGGCCAATCATGAAGTTCATAAAAGCCTCACCCTGTACAATGATGACATTGCTGTCCTTGTATTTACCGAACAAAGCATCATTTTGCGGAGCGTTTTGCTGCCTTTCAGCGAAGAACGCCTTTGCCTGTTCAACATCAGCGGGTTCAGCCTCTGGCCCGGAACCGATGTGGTCTTTGGCATAGTTGTACAGATCATAACCGTGAAAAGCGAGAAGACCGGTCACATTGTACATGGATACATTCCACCAGTTGTTATCGAACAGGCCCTTGGCCCATGTTTTGCTGTAAAAATAAATCGGGCCAACGGCGAGTCCCAGTCCTAGCACAAGGGCAATGCTGCCAGCAGTGAGTCGGCGGCGCATCTGCCCTTTGCGATCGTTGAACGAATAACTTCCATAACCTTGAACCGATGCACTGGAGTGCTTTGAACGGTAATGTCTGCTGAACAGAACAATCGCTGCGAAAGGTATGACGACAAGCCAATCGGCAAAAAACCAGAAATCACTTGGGAAGATCAATGTAGCGATGCTGTCCCCCAATGCGTCAACCTGTCTGGCTTGCAACAATACCGGGATGGTCAAGAAATCCTGGAAATAGCGATAATACACCATATCGGCGTAGATTAGTGCGGTAAGCAGCAGGTTAAGCACGACCAGAGATACGATCATGCCTCTGCGAGGCAGCCACCATGTCCAGAAGGACAGGAGGAGCAATGATCCAATGGCAATAACTTTATCCAGAAGTCCCATCGTAATGTTATAGGCGTGCAGATTGTGATGAAGCCACATGAGTTTGAGCAGCATGAACACAAGAAAAATAAGGTATAACGTTAGTGGATGATTCAGAAGCCCGCGTGGCATGGAGCTGCGCGTAGGCCGAGTGACAACCATAATCTATGTCCCCTTTGTTTTTGTTGTTTTGTAATCGGAATGTAAAATAGGGCTCCATTCATTATAGCGTGACCTCATGGGTTTTCAACTACGCCTCTGGTAGAATCCATTCGTGGTCGATTAAAGGTGGATGAAGGAAAATTCATATGAACAGAAAAGCGCACAAAAAAAAGCGCCCCGGCCATGAGTGGCTAGAGCACTTTATAATTGGAACAATTATGAAGATTGTGGTGTTTTATTTCTTGGAGGTAGTGGGCCCAAATACTGATAGTACTGGGTTTCAATGCGTCCGTTGAACAATTTGCGACGCTTGTCTGCCTTATGACCGAAATATTCTTCAAAGGCTTTAGTTGACGTAATTGCAAAGAAGGACCATGTTGGCATGTCGAGATAACTGCGCCCTAAAGAGCGGAGTAACTTCTGAACTTCTTTTTCTTCACTTAAACGTTCACCATATGGAGGGTTGGTGATGATAACACCATATTCGCCTTGTGGTCTTGCGCGATGAGCGGGCAGAACACTGACTTCAATGTCTTTGGCGAAACCTGCGCTTTTGATAGCAGCCTGAGCTACTTCAATCGCTTCCGGATCGATGTCACTACCTGAAATCTGTAACGGGACATCGTCTCGCACAGCATCGAATGCTTCTTCGCGCGCCTGTTCCCACAATTCTTCAGGAATGACAGCCCAGTCCTCAGAGTTGAAGGTCCGACGGAGTCCTGGTGCAATGTTCCAGCCAATCATGGCGGCTTCGATCAGCATTGTGCCTGATCCGCAGCATGGATCATAGAAGGGACGGGATACATTCCAGCGACTGAGCTGAATCAGAGCTGCTGCAAGTGTTTCTTTGAGTGGCGCTTCGGTGACGAGTTTGCGATAACCCCGTTTGTGCAAGCCTGGTCCGGTCGTATCCAATGTAAGCAAGGCGCGATCGTTCAGCAAAATAACTTCAATCACATAGCGAGACCCATCTTCGGGGAACCACTCTGTATCATAGGTTAACTTCAGTTTCTCTACGATTGCTTTCTTCACGATCCCTTGTGATGCAGGCACACTGCTTAACTGGGATTTTTGAGAGCGACCTTCTACAGGGAATTCGCCGTCGGCTGGAATCCACTCTTCCCAAGGAAGTGCTTTGGTGCCTTCAAACAATTCGTCAAATGTCGTGGCAGGGAATTCACCCATTTTCACCAATACGCGGTCCGAACTTCTCAGCCACAGATTACAACGGCAAATATCAATATAATCTCCTGTGAAGAAAACCCGGCCGTTGTCGATCGTAACATCTTCATACCCCAGTTGCTTCAGTTCCCGGGCGACAACAGCCTCGAGTCCCATCGCCGAGGTTGCAATCAATTGCAATTGAGCCATGTGATTCATTTCAACTCCATTTCAAGCTGGAGAAGGATATCCTTCTCTCTGCTGTATAGTAACGGTGCGGCCTTGCCGCTTTCCGTGAAAAAACTTACAATGAGAAATGCGGTGAACGTATGCATTCCTCTTTCGAAGTGATGCACCAGTCAACCGCCTGTGTTGATAACAAACATTTATTATAGAACATTGGCATCCATATGGAAAGCAGTCCAAGTGTCCAAGGAGGATTTTAGTGGTGAATCTGACCCCTGATGAATATGTAAATCAATTATTTCAAGAGGATGACCTTTTGCTAAAAGTGAAAGAAGCTATCCGTTCGAACGGTATGCCGGAAGTTTCGGTGGCTGCTGCATATGGACGATTGCTCACGTTTCTAGCCAAGACATCCAAAGCAGAAGCTGCGCTCGAAATCGGTGTGCTGGGTGGTTACAGTGGGATCTGTATTGCACGCGGATTGCGTGAGAATGGAACCCTGACTTCGCTGGAACTGAAAGAGGAATATGCGGCAATGGCGCGTGGTCATCTGGAAGAAGGCGGTTTTGGCGAAAAGGTAGAGTACCGCATTGGTCCGGCGGCAGACAGCCTGAAGCAATTGGAGCAGGAAGGACGTACATTCGATTTCTTCTTTATTGACGCAGATAAGGAGAATTATCCGGTATATCTTGATTATGCCATTAAGCTGGCCCGGCCAGGTGCTGTTATTGTAGGCGATAATTGTTTCCTGCGTGGGCGTACGCTAAATCCGGACAAGCAGGGACCGGCTGTGCTTGCTGTTCGTCGCTTCAATGAACAGATGGCAAGTGATCCGCGCCTGGTGACGACGATGTTACCGGATTACGATGGGCTGGTACTTGCCTGGGTGAAGTAAAAGTGGATATTTCCTGAAGATAAAACTCCGATGGAACACGATCTCGCGCTTTTATGTTGTGAGGGGGATCGCGATCGGAGTTTTTTAGCCGTTTTTAATATTGGCCGTGTATATTCTGCTCATTGCAATCCTGGTTTTCTTGATTTTTTTGAGCATACACAAAGAAGAGACGACACACCTTGAATCACAGGGAGTATCGTCTCTTTCTTTGTATTTACAGATATTGTTGTAGTAATTCTTTCTTATACTTCAGGTGTTCCGTACGTTTCGAACCATTTTTTGATGGTGTCAAAATCATCACTGAAGGACAAGCCCAGCATCAATAATACACGAGCTTGTTGTGGACTCAGATTGTCGCCTGCAATGATGCCTTTGCCGCCGCCGTAGACACTTCCTGAACCCGTCCGAGTGGTGGTCACGAAAATGACACCTTCTTCGATGGCTTTGGTGCGCGCTTGTCCCATCGCTCTGGAGATGCCGCCAGCTCCGGTACCGGAAGTCACGATTCCTTTGGCGCCGCTATTCACGAAACCTTCGATCGCCCCGCCTCCAGCTTCTTGATACGAGATCGCAATTTCAACTTTGGCCAGATCTGCCTTTGTGATTTTACTTAGATCAAATACGGGCTTCGCTGTGCCTTCAGGTTTCAAGGCACGTGCAGGAGCGCGGTAGATTCGAATGTTTTCTTCATCAATATATCCTACAGCGCCGAGCATTGGGGTTTCAAACGTATCTGTCCGATAATCATTGGTCTTGGTTACACCACGAGCAAGCTGGATCGTGTCATTCAACATGAGTACAGTCCCGAATGAAGTGGTACGACCACTGCCTGCAAGCTTGATTGCGTTGTACAGATTGGCTTGAGCGTCAGAACCGATGACAGTCCATGGACGCATGGAGCCTGTGATCACGACCGGTTTGTCACTCTGAACCGTCATATCAAGGAAATAGGCGATTTCCTCCATGGTGTCTGTACCTGTAGTAACGACAACACTGTCATACATTGCAAGAGCTTTATCTACCGTCTGCGACAAGTCATAGAGGTCGGCCATACTATAGGAACCCGAACCTGAGTTTCCAAATTGGAGTGTGCTAACATCAGCAATCTTCTGTTTATCCGGTAAGGCGTCTACCATCTCTCCAATGGGAAGTGTACCTGCCTTGTAATTCTGGAAGCTGGTGGCATCTTCGGATTGTCCGGCAATCGTTCCGCCCGTTCCGATTACCAGTACATTAGGAAGTGCAGATTGTTTGGAAGAGTCCGGTATTGCAGGGATGGATGTATTGCGAGCCGGCGTAGTGGTTGCTGTTTGAACAGCGCCTGTTGTGCCTTTCACCTCTACCGTAGCTGCGTGTGCAGCGTAGGTACCAATGGGTGACAACGAGATGGTTAGTGCTGTTAAAGCTGCGGTGCTCCATACGGCCCAGGGACGAAGATTGGATGTTTTACTCATGAATAGCACTCTCCTTCAAGTCAGTGTGATGTTAAGTTTGTTAAGAAGAATATGTATACCATTTCAAATCGATTGTATTTCATGTTAAGTAATATGACAAACATAGATATAGGCAGAGTAATCGGTTACATTCATAGATAATGAGAGTAAAGTGATTGTTTATAAGCAATTATGAAAGATTATTCATTTTGGTTGAGAGAGAAAATAGCCGAGTTTGGTAGTTTTGAAGAAGTTAAACCCCTTTTTATGTTAATTAACATTACATAATGAGTCTTTTGTCCTGATAAAACGGAATATTGCGATAAAAGAATGTCGAATCGGGACGCATATCAGCAGTGGGTAACAGAAGGAGAGGGTGATAGCAGCACATATTAGGTAATGGGGCTCAATTACGGTCTAAAGATTGGTTTCGTTATAGAGTTATGTTTATAATAGGGATGATCAACATATGTAAATAAATATATAATATTGATTGGAGGAGAAACGATGAAACAGGCACCGAGAAAGTATGCGAATTACATTCCGATTCGGGAACTGGAGACTTTGGAAGAGAGGTTATCTCCCTTCAAGGTGTATGCAGAACTTCGTGATAACACTCCAGTCCGATATGATGAGCATCGAGAATGTTGGGATGTTTTCGGTTATGAAGATGTGAAGTACGTATTGAAAAACCCGAAACTGTTCTCTTCTGCTCGTGATCGTGCCAATACGAGCATGTTGACGACAGACCCTCCCAAACACAAACAGCTGCGTGATCTGGTGAACCAGGCGTTTACACCCAAGGCGATTGAAGCGTTGGCTCCGCGTATTCAGGAAATCACGAATGAGTTACTTGCTCCGCACCTGTCAGAAGGATACATGGAACTTATTGATGACCTTGCAACACCATTACCCGTCATTGTGATTGCAGAATTAATCGGAGTCCCTGCGGCGGATCGTCAAAAGTTCAAAGATTGGTCTGATGTATTGGTGAAAGGTGCACGTGATGATAGTGAAGAGGCCTTTCAGGAGTTACTGGAGGAGAAGAAAAGAAATATGCAGGAGCTGCATATCTATTTTACTGGCATTATGGAAGAACGTCGGTTGCAGCCAGAGGATGATCTGATCTCGTTATTGCTTGCTGCGGAGATTGAGGGTCAGAAGTTGACTGCAGATGAGGTGGTGGGCTTCTGCATTCTCTTGCTTGCGGCCGGTAATGAAACAACCACCAACCTGATTACCAATGCGGTTCGTATCCTATCTGAACAACCTGAGCTACAGCAGGAGTTGCGGGAACATCCTGAACGGATTACTTCTGCGATTGAAGAGACGCTGCGATATTATCCGCCAATTGTCGCGATTGGGCGGGTCGCCAAGGAAACTGTAGAGTTGAATGGTCAGACGATTCAAGCTGGAGAGCAGGTGATTTCCTGGGTTGGAGCTGCTAATCGGGACAGTGCCCAATTTGAACACCCGGAAGATTTCATCTCTGATCGCAAGCCGAACAGACATATGGGATTTGGTTTTGGCATTCATTTTTGTCTGGGTGCACCACTCGCTCGTTTGGAGGCAAAGGTCGTTCTTCATACATTGCTTCAGCACATGGAGCATATTCAGCTTGTGCCAGGAACAGCCCTGGAACCGATACAAAGTGCCTTTGTGTTTGGTGTGAAGCACTATCCAATACACTTCAATCGAATTAATAAATAGATAAAGAATGGCACATGAATGACAAAAGCCGCTCTCAGGCCAATTAGGCGCTGGAAGCGGCTTTTTCAATGGAACAGTAAGATGGACTAGTTAAGAAATAGATGGGTAATCAGGATTTCTGAATAGAAGCAGGTTTATTATACAATTTGAATCTGACCCAAACCATATTAAGCAGCAGCAGTCCGCCGGAGACGATAAACAGACCTTCGATTCCGATGAATCCTGCCATGAAACCTCCAATGATCGCTCCAAGCATGTTGCCTAACGCAAGGGTGCTCGTATTAAAACTGAATGCACGGCTAATCATGCTATCTGCTGTATAGGAACGGATCAAGGCATTGACGCTCGGAAGCAGGCCACCCATGAACACACCCATCATGAATCGGACAAGAATGAGCTGCCACACGGTCTGAACAAATGCCTGCGGAATAAGCATGAGTCCTGTTCCGATGAGGGAGAACGTCAGCACCTTGTGAGGACCTATCCGGTCACTCAGCTTCCCGAGAACAGGAGACATGGCCATATTGGATAGTCCCGTAACTGCACCGACAAGTCCCGCCCAGAAGGCCACATTTACATCCGAAGCATGCAATTTTTGCACATACAGCGGCAAGAGTGACATGGGGCTAATCATCGCAAACTGCAGCAGAAACGTCACAGCAAACAGTGCCGGAAGTTGAGGTGACTTGTTTAATTCCTTCAGACCGGACAATACGGATTGTGCCGGCAGTTTGGCTGCTTCTTGACGGTCGAATTTCTCTCTCACCAGGAACATGGCGAGCATGGAAGCAACAAAGATTAATCCACCTGTAATGTAGAAAATAGGGCGGAAGCCTACTGCATCAGCCAGCAAGCCGCCAATGAGTGGACCCAGGATTGTACCGGCAACTTGCCCGGACTGACTGATTCCCATGGCGAAACCCATGCGGTCTTTCGGAGTGGTACCCGATATCAGCGCAACAGCTGCTGGGTTAAAACCGGAGATTGTACCGTTAAGCAAACGCAATAAGAGAAGCTGCCAGGGGTTCTGTGCCAGACCCATAAGGGCAATTACGATGGCCATCCCGAATCCCGAACGAAGCAGCATAACTTTACGACCATACTTGTCCGACAACTTGCCCCACAGCGGTTGAAACAAAAATGAGGTGAGGAAATTGGCTGCAAAAATAAATCCCGCCCAAATGCCAATTTCATGTTCGCCAACAACGCCAAGATCTCTCGCGAGATACAGGGACAAAAATGGGGTAATCATGGTCATGCCCGAATTGACCAAAAATTGTCCGAACCAAAGCACAATGAGGTTTACTTTCCACGTTTTCAAAGTGCTTTCACTTCCTTTCAAAGATATTTCTGTAATTCTCTAAAAAAATCGATTCTTTCATTATAACACAATTGGCATATGGGGGATGAGTGTAAGGAATGTCATAGTATTGTCACGTAGAACGCATCCGCATGTGGTTGTTACAGCTGTTTAAAAAGGGCATAATGGTAATTATGAGTCCAAAAACTATTGGAGGCTTCTTACATGAGCTATAATGATCGACTGATTCGGGCAAGTTTCAAACAACAGGTAGACCGCGTCCCGGTATGGTACATGCGTCAAGCCGGACGTTACGATCCTGAATATCGCAAGATTAAAGAAAAGTACTCCTTGTTAGAAATCTGCAAACAACCCGAGCTGGCGGCTGAAGTTACACTCATGCCGGTACGCAAACTGGGTGTAGATGCGGCTATTTTGTATTCCGATATTATGAATCCGGTTGCCTCATTGGGCATTGATTTTGACATTGTTAAAAATATTGGACCGGTAATCGATAATCCTATTCGTTCAGCTGCAGATGTGGATCGACTACGCCCCATCGACGTAGAAGGAGATCTGTCACATATTCTGGAGACTATTCGAATTCTGGATAAGGAGCTTGACGTGCCTCTGATTACGTTTGCGGGCGCACCTTTCACGATTGCGAGTTATCTGATCGAAGGCCGACCTTCGAAAGGTTATATCCGTACCAAAACGATGATGTACAGCGAGCCTGAGGTGTGGCATAAGCTGATGCAGAAGCTTGGTGATATGGTTATTACATATGTCCGTGCGCATATTGCGAATGGCGGCAAGGCTTTCCAGTTGTTTGACAGTTGGGTTGGAGCACTTTCTCCCAAAGACTTCAGAACATATGTGTTGCCTACGATTACCCGTATCTTTACCGAATTATCGGATTTGAATGTACCGAAGATTTATTTCCCTGGTGTCGCCTCGGGCGAATTGTTGCCAGCGCTGCATGATCTGCAAGCCAATGTGATTGGGTTGGACTGGAGAGTATCGATTTCGGAAGGGCGTAAACGACTTGGCGGCAAATTTGCCGTACAAGGCAATCTGGACCCTTATTTGCTGACTGCACCGATGGAATTGATTAAGGAACAAGCCAAATTGATTATCGACGAAGGGATCAAGGAGCCGGGGTATATTTTCAATCTGGGGCACGGACTATTTCCTGAAGCCTCCCTTGATAAGCTCAGAGAATTAACGGCTTATATTCATGAGTATTCTGCCGAAGCATTAAAGACAGGGGTGACGATTACTAATGACTAATACTGTAGGTGTACTGGTGATGTCGTATGGCACACCAGAAAATATGGAAAGTGTTGAAGCGTATTACACACATATCCGCAGAGGACGTCCGCCTGAACCGGAGCAACTGAAGGAACTGACGGATCGATATGAAGCCATTGTTGGCGGTGTATTCCCGCTTCGGGAGAACACGGACAATCAGGTCAAGGCTCTTCAGGAGACTTTAAACCGCGATGAGCGTGGCGCTGATGTGGAATTCCGTTGTTATCAAGGACTGAAGCATGCCTATCCGTTTATTGAGGACGGCGTGGAACAGATGGCGAAGGACGGAATTCAGACTGCAATTGGTATTGTACTGGCTCCTCATTTCTCCACAATGAGTGTGGGCAGTTATATCAAACGTGCGCGTGAAAAGGCAGAAGAGCTGGGCGTCCATATGTCCTTTATTGAGAGTTATCATCTGCATCCGAAATTAATTCAGGCGCTGTCCACGCGTGTCAGTGCCAAGTTGGATGCGTTTGAGGAAGCTGGAGCAAAACGTGGGGACGTGAAGGTATTGTTCAGTGCTCACAGCCTGCCGGCACGTATTGTGGAGATGGGGGATCCGTACCCGCAACAACTGCTGGAGACTTCGGAAGTGATTGCCTCACGTGTAGGAATAACCAATTGGCAATTTACGTGGCAAAGTGCCGGACGAACAGCTGAGCCTTGGCTCGGACCGGATATTCTGGATACGTTACAGGAACTTTCGCGTGAACAGGTAGAGGATGTACTTGTGGCACCAATCGGGTTCGTCTCGGATCATCTCGAAGTACTCTATGATCTCGATATTGAGGCCAAATCGATTGCCAAAGAGATCGATATGCGCCTGATGCGTATTGATTCTCTTAATAGCGATCCTCTGTACATGGAGACGTTAAGCGACGTTATTATAAGCCAATGGCAGCAAGGGTCGGATGAGTAATGGGTGATAAGAAACGCCGTGTTGTTGTCGTCGGCGGTGGCCTCACCGGCCTCAGCGCGGCATTTTATATCCGCAAGCATTACCGGGAAGCGGGCGTTGAACCTGTGATTACTCTGGTCGAGAAAAGCTCGTCCATGGGGGGCATGATTGAGACACTGCACCGGGATGGATTTGTGATTGAAAAAGGGCCGGATTCCTTCCTCGCTCGCAAAACAGCAATGATTGATTTGGCTAAAGAATTGGAGATTGATCATGAGCTGGTCAGTCAGAATCCGGAGTCGAAGAAAACGTATATCATGCAGCGTGGCAAGCTTCATCCTATGCCAGCAGGACTCGTTCTCGGTATTCCTACAGAATTAAGACCGTTCCTGAGAAGCGGGCTTGTCTCTCCGGCAGGCAAACTGCGGGCGTTGATGGATTTTGTCATCCCGCCTCGTCGTACAACAGAGGATGAATCGCTCGGTTATATGATTGAACGCCGTCTTGGAGCTGAAGTGCTGGAGAACTTGACCGAACCACTGCTCGCGGGAATCTATGCAGGTGATATGCGGAGATTAAGCCTTCAGGCTACATTCCCGCAGTTCGGCGAAGTAGAGCGGGATTACGGCAGCTTGATCCGGGGCATGATGACAGGTCGCAAACCGGCTGAGACGCATACCGGAACCAAAAGGAGCGCTTTTCTGAACTTTCGTCAGGGACTGCAGAGCCTTGTTCATGCACTTGTCCATGAGTTGCAGGATGTGGATCAACGTCTGAACACCGCGGTGAAGTCACTGCAACGTCTTGATGGAACGCAGACCAGATACCATGTTGAGCTGGAAAATGGTGAAATGCTTGAAGCTGATGATATAGTGGTTACTGTGCCGACATATGTCGCGTCAGATCTGTTGAAGCCTCACGTGGACACAGCGGCACTGGATGCGATTAATTATGTATCTGTGGCCAATGTAGTGCTCGCTTTTGAGAAAAAAGAGGTGGAGCATGTATTCGACGGATCGGGTTTCCTTGTTCCGCGGAAAGAGGGTCGCAATATTACGGCTTGCACGTGGACATCGACGAAATGGCTGCATACCAGCCCGGACGATAAAGTACTGCTCCGCTGTTATGTCGGTCGCTCGGGTGACGAACAGAACGTAGAGCTTCCAGACGAAGCGTTGACGGATCTGGTTCTCAAAGATTTGAGAGAGACGATGGGTATTGAAGCGGTGCCGATCTTCTCCGAGATTACAAGGCTTCGAAAATCCATGCCTCAGTATCCGGTGGGACATCTCCAACATATTGCCTCCCTGCGTGAAGAACTTGGTAGCAAGTTACCGGGTGTGTACATTGCAGGTGCAGGTTATGAGGGCGTAGGCTTGCCGGATTGCATCAAACAAGCGAAGGAAATGTCTATTTTGGCAACACAGGCGCTTGCAGCAGATTAAGTACAGCAAGAGAGCTGTCTCACCGTAGAATTATCTACTGGAGAGATGGCTTTTTTCATATGAAGATCTGGAAGCAAAGCGAGTTAATCCCCTTTCAATAGATACAGTTCCAAGGAAAGATGGAAATCCAGAATATGCCTGATATAATGGTATGTATGGCTGTGAAGAAGAGGAGTTGCTTATGTATCCCCCAAGATCAGATCGAAGTGTAGAGAGAAAAAAAAGAAAGCGCACCCGTGATAGAATCATCTGGACAATTAATCTTTTATTGATCATGACAATTGGTCTGGTGGGCATTTTTTATGTGATTAACACACGTCAGCAACAGGCAGACCAGCCGGTAAAGCAGGAAATTGTTGATCAGGATCAGCCTTCCATTGGAGACGATGCCAAAGGCGGGGATCAAGTAAGTTCTCCAGACTCGGAGGAGTCTGATGAGACTCCGGAAGAAGACGCCGAAGCAACGAATGAAGAAACAACAGCAGATGCAGGTGATTCATCCGGCGTAGCGAAACCTGATACTTCAGGCAATACCAATAATGGGAAAGCCGAATCCGGAACGAAAAAACCTGCTACAGATTCGACGCCGTCCGGCACCAAGGGAAATGCAGGTGCGGATACCAAATCAGAGACGTCGAAACCTTCCAATTCAGCGAAGGATGTCACCATTAATTTTGTCGGGGATATTCAATTTTCGGGCAAAGTTGCTGAACTGCTGGATAAGAACGGTTATGATTATCCCTTTGCTAAACTCGGCAGATTATTCAAGGATGATGATCTTACCATCGGCAACTTGGAGACACCGATAACCCTGGGAGGTACGGGGGCAGCAGACAAAACATATGTATACAAATCTTCGCCCAAAGCATTGGCGGCAATGGCCTCTGCGGGTTTTGATGCTGTCAATTTGGCTAACAATCATATTCTGGATCAGGGTGTTGAGGGTTTGGTAGATACGTTAACCTATCTCAAGGAATATGGTATTGCTCACACCGGGGCTGGCATGAACAGGGATGAAGCGTATGCACCAGCGTATCTGGAACGCAAAGGTATGAAGATTGCATTGCTTGGGTTCTCCCGCGTTGTACCGGAAACGAGTTGGAAGGCTGAGGGCAATCGGGCTGGTGTGGCTGAAGCCTATGATTCCACAGGAGCGGTCAAAGCGATCCAGGAGGCCCGTAAGAAGGCTGATCTGGTAATCGTGGTTGCGCACTGGGGCGAGGAACGTGTAAGTACTCCGAACAGTGACCAGACCCGATTGTCTCATGAGTTTGTGGATGCTGGCGCAGATCTGGTCATAGGTGGTCATCCTCATGTGTTGCAAGGGTTGGAGTATTATAAGGGGAAATGGATTGCATACAGTACGGGAAATTTTATTTTCTCCAGATCAACCACCGAAGAGACATGGAAAACAGCGGTATTTCAGGCACGTTGTACTCCTGATGCAGCTTGCAGCATGAAAGTCATCCCTTATGAAGCGGCGCTTGGTCAGGCCATTCCAATGATTGATGAGGCAAACAAACTGCTGCTGCAACAGATGGCAAAGCTTTCGCCAGGCATACGATATGATGGAAATGGAGTCGCTTCGCCTAATTAATAATCTTTTTGAGGAGGGAATCGAATGAACAACCTTTGTGTAGCGCACCGTGGATTTTCTTCTATTGCACCAGAGAATACGATGGCTGCGTTTCTAATGGCCATGGAACGGCCTGAAGTTCAGTGGATGGAGCTGGATGTGCAGTTGTCGCGTGATGGTGTGCCAGTGATTATTCATGATTTTACAGTGGATCGTACGACGAATGGCAAGGGTCTGGTTCGGGAAACCGATTGGGCTGATCTGCAACGTTTGGATGCTGGAGCATGGAAAAACAAGTCTTACAAGGGCGAACGGATTCCGGCGCTAAGTGAATTGTTAGATCGCTCGTGCGGCAGAGTACGTCTTAACATTGAACTGAAAACGCAGGGAGACATGTACCCGGGTCTGCCTGCGGCTGTTATACATGAAGTGAGAAAAAGACATATGCAAAATGATGTGGTGATCACCTCATTTGAACCAGCCGCTCTGATCGAAGTGAAGAAGCTTGCACCGGAGATCCAGACGGGGCTGATTATCGATGCACGACCAGGTGATCTGTTAACTGCCCTGCAGCAGATGAATTGTACATTTCTCTCCATTGGATACACCAATGTAGACAAATCCTTAATGAACGAGATGCGGAGTGCAGGTATTCGGGTGATGGCCTGGACAGTAGATGACAAGACCATTATGAAGAAACTGGCCGCAGTTGATCCAGAGCTCATGTTATGTACGAACCGTCCTGACGTATGGGAGCTGGCATTTCAGGAGACGAGCAGCCGATTCTTCAGACCGTAATTACTCTAAATGCACTATTGAATCCAATAAAGGTGGTAATATACCCATGTTGACTAATATTCGCAATGTATACTGTGTAGGACGCAATTATAAACTTCACGCGGAAGAATTGGGTAACGCGGTTCCGGATGAACCAATGATCTTTATGAAACCTTCTCATGCAGTCGTGCCCCTGAGTGGTGAAACGCTTGAATTGCCTGCTACCAAGGGTGAAGTTCACTATGAAGCTGAGCTGGTCGTGCAGATCGGCCGGGCTTATGAGCCAGGTATGGCGGTAGATGAGCTGGTGGATGCGTATGCGTTTGGTATTGATTTTACGTTACGTGACGTACAGTCCGTGATTAAGAAAAAGGGCCACCCGTGGACAGCGGCCAAAGGATTCAAAAATTCGGCTCCGGTTACTGCATTTCAGGCGTTCCCGGGGGTGGCAACACTGCTGGAGAAAGACTTTACGTTGACTAAAAACGGTGAGGAAGTTCAACGTGGTAACATTCGTAACATGATCTTCAGTTTACAGGATATTGTGGATTATGTAGGTCACCATTACGGCCTGGGGCAGGGAGATGTCATTTTCACAGGAACACCGGAAGGTGTTGGACCAACACAAGCAGGAGATGTGCTCGAACTGGCATGGGACGGCAAATCCTTGGGTGCATGCACGATTGGGGCAGGGCAATAAGGATTACACAGTACAGATCATACCTGCTTGAGAAGTAGAAATGTTATAGGGTACAGGAAAGGGGCGTGCATACGCTCCTTTTTGTTATGTTATTCATGGCATTTTCACATTTTCATCGTACAGGTAGGTTTTTAATTACGTCAGATTATAAGCTGTATTTGCGCTCTGCGTGACCAACGCCTCCAGTTCAGCTTGTTGTGCAGCGTGTTGTTGCGAGCTGATGCTTCCACTTGCGAGTCGCTCATCCAATTGCTCTCTGAGCTGTCTTACTTGTATAGCAATCACCTCATCCCAATTCCCCCTGTTTTCTTCCGTAATCGTTCTCAGCGACTTACCGTTGTAGAGCTTCTGATACAGATCCTCTTCTGAAGACTGATTAAGAGCGCTGAGCAGCTCGTCACTGCTTCCCTCACCAGGATCCAGGTCAACGATGGACCATTTGGCAGTAGGTATGGGGGAGATGGCAGATTGGCCCCATGCTGTTCCGGCGAAGGACATGGTGACAAACATGGTGCCTATAATAATGACTCGTTTCATGTTCATATGCATATTCCTCATTTCTGTAGTAGAGTACGAACGAACTGATTCGTAGCTTGTCGTAGATGTATTTGTTGATGTATCGATCTGTGAATAGTGTAAACGGAGAACCTGAAGTGAAACTTAAAACGGAATAAATAATTTAGCCCGACAGAGAACGACCGTAAAAGAAGATCACTCACATAATTCTCACTTGACAGGTTGGGTTAGTTGGTTATATGATGATCTCAATTATTTTAATACTCATTAAATGAACAGTGAAATAATTTGAACTGAAAATAAATCGAGCTGATTGGACCACCAAAGGCTCCCGGGACTACTCCACAATGGAATGTCTACGGGGGCTTTTTTTCGTGTGCTATTGAGGTTTCAGACGATCAAGGAGGTAATGAGATGAGTGATAGAGACTGGGAAGCGTTGGAGCGGACGGATTGGTTATTTCGCAAAATGGTCAGACGATTCGTCAAGGAGCGGGATCGTATCTCTGTAGAGGGCATCAGCCTGCCGGGCATGCTTATCCTGCACAAGATCATTCGTGAGGGAGAACAGCGTCTTGGAGATCTGGCAGAACAGTTGGACTTCACATCTGGTGCCATTACAGCTCTGACCGATAAGTTGGAGAAAAAGGGACTCACCATCCGCAGACGAAAGGAAGACGATCGCCGGACGGTTTTACTGGACATCACATCCAGCGGGCGGGAGATGTATGCGAGAAACAGCAACATCGGTGCCCGATGTATCACGCTTCTGTTTGAGGGTTTTACGGCGGAGGAACTGGAGCAGCAAAGTCAATTCTACGAGCGGGTAGTAGCGAATCTGGAGGGATTCTCGGACACAGTGCTGGAATTGGCGGAGAGCAACGGGATACAAGAACATGATAGCTCCTCCACAAGTAACTTTGAGCAGAAGCAGCGGAACAATACCGGGAAGAGTAACTATCTCAGTTATTGAGGTTGGATCACAGTAATGACATTTGATATACCACAAACATTCTAGGGGAGAGATGATCAATGGGACACTCAACAATATATCCAACTGGAGCGACGTTATACAATCCGGACAAGGCTTGGGGCGGTTATACCGTCTATCAGGCAGGTGAAGAAGGCGTAGTATTGATTGATATGAATGGTAAGGAGGTTCACCTGTGGAAAGGGTTGTTAGGATTCCCGGCCAAAATATTACCTGGAGGTTACGTGCTGGGCAGCACAGGTCGTAGAGATCCGAAGTTCGGCATTCAGGATAATGTTGATCTGGTTCAAGTAGATTGGGACGGTAACATTGTATGGAAATACAATAGCTACGAACATATTGAAGATCCGGGGTATGAGCCACTATGGTATGCCCGCCAGCATCATGATTATCAGCGTGAGGGTAATCCGGTAGGGTACTATGCACCTGGGCTTGCACCGAAGACGAAGAGTGGCAACACACTTATCCTGGCTCACAAAAATGTGAGTAACCCGCAAATTTCAGATAAGCCATTGCTTGATGACGCCATTATTGAAGTGGATTGGGAGGGGAAGGTACTTTGGGAATGGCTGCCTAACGAGCACTTTGAAGAATTAGGTTTTGATGAAGCTGCTCGAAATGTTCTGTTCCGTGATCCGAATACACGTTCTTTTGGTCATTTGGGTGGTGGTGTGGGTGATTGGTTACATATTAATTCTGCTTCTTATGTTGGACCCAACCGCTTCTATGAAGACGGAGACGAACGGTTCCACCCTGACAATATTATCTGGGATGCCAGAGAGGCCAATATAATCGCAATTACAGACAGGCAGAGCGGAAAAATCGTATGGAGACTGGGCCCCGACTATACTTCAACTGAAGCGAAGCACATTGGCACAATTATCGGGCAGCATCATGCACATATCATTCCTCAGGGCCTTCCTGGAGAAGGGAACTTGCTTGTATTCGACAATGGCGGCTGGGCAGGTTACGGCCTTCCGAATCCGGTTTCCCCATTTGGATTAAAACATGCGATTCGGGATCACTCGCGTGTGTTGGAGATTAACCCGGTCACCCTGGAGATTGTTTGGCAGTATACATCGGCAGAAGCTGGATTTTCTGTTCCAACGGATTCCTATAAATTTTATAGTCCATACATCAGTTCCGCTCAGCGTTTACCTAACGGCAACACCTTGATAACCGAAGGTTCCAATGGCAGGTTGTTCGAAGTGACAGCCGAGCATGAGCTGGTCTGGGAATATGTCTCCCCTTACACGGATCGGCGAAATACCAATATGGTCTATCGCTCGTATCGAGTTCCTTATCAGTGGGTTCCACAGTTGGAGAAGCCGCAGGAAGTTCCCATTGAAGCCATTGATGTCTCCACCTATAGGGTGCCGGGAGCAGCACCCAAAGGTTCTGCATCCATCGTGAGTGTGGAGACAACTCTTCCGTTTGTGGAAGGTGCAGCCTGTGTGGCAACGTCGGATGAAGGCAAATTGGGCGATTAGGCGTCAAGATCATGACTAGATTGAATGGGGTGTATATTGTGAGAAAACCATCCATAATTACCGGCGTGTTAATAGCATTCCTGGCTACGGCACTCCTATTATCCGGATGCAGTTCAAGCGCAGCAGGGTCCGGAACCAAAGACGCTTCGGGTAAACATGCCGAGAATGTAAAAATTCGAATCGCAGATACCAGTACCAACCCAACGTTCAGGGTAGCCATTGCCAAAGGTTTCTTTGAAAAAAGAGGCATTGACGCAGAGAGTATTACGTTTGGCTCACCGGCTGAAGGTGTAAATGCACTATTTATCAAACAGGTGGATATTGCGTATGGGGCAGATTTTCCCGTATTGAATGCATTGGCTAAAGGAGAATATTCAGTCATCGCTTCGGCTGGTCAGGCTACGGATGAAGCGGCAGCCGCCTGGAAGCTGTATGCAAGAAAGGATATTCAGAGCGGAGCGGATTTGAAGGGCAAGAAAGTAAGTTTCATTCGAGGCACATTTATTCCGTATCTATGGGATGAATATCTGAAAGATCAGAGATTAGCGCTGGGTGATGTGACGCAAATTGGTCAGGGGGCTTTTGATGAGTCCTACATCGCACTGAAACAGGGCGACCTTGATGCCGCCTGGGTGATAGGCTCTGCGTTAACTGATAAATTCGATGCACTCGAAGGGGTTCATCAGCTGACGGATATGTCCCAGACCCCTATACGTCTTGGTATGGGGCTGGTATCCAGTAATGAATTCATCCAGGCAAACCCCGAAAAGATAAGTGTCTTTCTCGCGGCACTTGATGAGGCATCCGCGTATGCCCAAGCGCATCCTGAAGAAGTTGCGGATCTGATGTATCAAGAGACCAAACAGCCTAAAGATGCCACGTTGAAAGACCTTCCGATCAATCCATGGGAAGTTGGATTTACGCAGGCCGCTTATGACAGTTTGGCAGGTCAGAAGCAATATATGGTGGATACCGGAATCATTGAACAAGATTTTGATCTCGACACCAAACTCAATCTGACCTCTCTCCAGCAGGCTCTGCCGAAAAAAGTGACATATAGCAAATAATTCATTCAAATGGGAGGTGTTCGTGATGTCCTTACCTGCAACTCAGCATACCATTCATATCGAACAACTTCGGAAAACGTATCATGCCCCGACTAATGGAGATGTGCATTATATCATCAAGGATGTCGATCTGGTTATCAAGGGAGGAGAATTTTTCGTCCTGCTTGGTCCCAGTGGGTGTGGGAAGTCAACGCTGCTGAACATGATCGCGGGTTTTATTTCCAAGTCGGGTGGCCAGCTCAAGGTGGATAACAAGGAGATTGACAGACCGGGCAGGGATCGGGCGATGGTATTCCAGCAGGCGGATTCCTCTCTTTTTCCATGGCTAACCGTGAGAGAGAATGTGGAATTTGGGCTCCGAATGTCCAAGGTACCTAAGGCACAACGACGTGAGATCTCTGATCGATACATCCAGCTTGTTGGACTAAGTGCTCATGAGGGGAAATTTCCAAAAGAACTCTCGGGGGGCATGAAGCAGCGGGTTCAATTGGCCCGTGTACTTGCGAATGACTCGGCGATCTTGCTGATGGATGAGCCATTCGGTGCGCTAGACGCGATGACGCGGCGTACGATGCAGAAGGAACTGGTGAATATTTGGAAAGAAACTCATAAGACCGTTATCTTTGTCACCCACGATATTCAGGAGGCGTTATTGCTTGGTGAGCGCATAGGCATTATGTCTGTAGGTCCGTCTTCGAATATTACGGATATTTACCACAACACATTACCTTACCCGAGGAACATCGCCTCATCTGAGTTCAACACCCTGTATGACCAAATTCAAGGCCACTTTGAAGAATAACTGAGGTGATATGTGAGATGAAATGGTTGGAAAAAAAATCGGTGTCTATCCCGCTCCTGTGGGTAACAGTCATCCTGATCTGGCAGTTTGGTGCCCTCATCTATGGACCTGACGTAATCCCTGGCCCTTGGGATACGATTCTGGGAGCGCGTGAACTGATTGCTGACGGTACGCTGATGCAGTATATCGGAATCAGCTTCACGCGTGTACTTGCAGGCTGGGTACTCGGAAGCATCATTGCTATTCCGGTAGGGCTGATTATTGGCAAAGTTCATCTCATCCGGCTGTTCGCGGAACCCTTCCTTAACTTTATACGCTTTATCCCGCCGATCGCCTTTATTACCTTATTCTTGGTGTGGTTCGGTATTGGTGAGCAATCCAAGATTGCACTCATCATGTACGCAACCTTCTTCATTGTTGTGCTAAACACCTTAACGGGTGTGCTCTCCGTTGAAGAAGACAAAATCCGGTCGGCACGCAGTATGGGAGCCAATGAACGGCAGATTCTGCTGCATGTGATTGTTCCGGCGACAACCCCGTATATTTTCACAGGTGTGCGCCTGGCAATGGGAACTTCCTATATGGCTATCATTGGTGCGGAGATGATTGCCGCAAATGAGGGAGTGGGTTACCTGATCTGGAATTCCAGACTCTTTTTCCGTACGGATTGGATCTTTGTCGGACTGATTTCCCTGGGTTTTATGGGATTCCTGACGGATCGATTGTTCAATTGGTTTGGTCGCAGGATCCTCTACCGATATGGGGTCATTGGCGGAGCAAAACGAGTCTGAATGAGAACATAAGAATACGCAATTCCAGACGTTACTTGAGAAGGGGATTCATCTTGTTGTGACGTTTGGTCAATAACCTGTTTTGGCACTTTTAGACGAGGCCGAAACAGGTTTTTTGTGTGCTGGCCTCAGGAGTTTCGGCATTGGCATCAAACCGTGGTATAATTGAATTTCAAAAATACAATTAACGTCATGTGGGCTGTACATATGCTGCATGCAGGAGACATTATGGATTGGATTATTGGCGCCGTATGCGCTTCTATGGTGGCAGGTGCTGCCTATGCAAAAAAGTCGCTAACTCTGTCTGGCTGCTTGGCAGCAATCATGATGGGAACGATATATTACGGAGCGGGTAACCTGTTCTGGTTTGGCACGTTATTGTTATTTTTTATTACTTCAACGTTGCTCTCCAGGTTTCGTAAAGATCGGAAGCAGGAGCTGGAGAAATCCTATGCCAAGTCAGGAAATCGGGACGCTGGGCAAGTAATGGCTAATGGTGGAATGGGCATGTTCCTATGTCTGGGATACTGGATATTTCCACATCCGGCATGGATATATGCGTTCATTGGTGTAATGGCTACCGTGACATCGGACACATGGGCAACTGAACTCGGGAGTCTCAGTCGCAAGCCGCCGCGCTCTGTTCTCACATGGAAGGTACTTACACCAGGTGCTTCAGGAGGTGTCTCATTTCTCGGCACCGCGGCTGCAGCCGCAGGCGGGGCTCTGATTGGTGCGGGAGCCTTCATGTTTTCGTGGATCGCCGGGATCGAAGGCCTTGGTCTGTTTAGTTGGACTTTTGTCGGTCTTGTAGGCGGGTTGGCAGGTGCTTTTGCCGATTCCTATCTGGGCGCAACGGTGCAGAAGATGTATCGTTGCACTGTGTGTGGCCGTGAAGTTGAGGTGCATGAACATTGCGGGCATCCAACGGTTCGGGCTCGTGGCTGGGCATGGATGAGCAACGACCTGGTGAACGTACTTAGTTCGGTTATCGGAGGATGCGTGGCGATAGGTTTAGGTAACATTTTGGCGTTGTAAGGGGGAGTACATTTGAGTACGGTACAGGGAGACAAATCGGAGGCTATTTTGGATGCGGCCTATGGTATTTTTGGCTCGAAAGGTTTTTATGAGACCAAAATGTCTGATATAGCAGACGAAGCCGGCATTGCAAAAGGCACCATTTATTTATATTTCAAAAGCAAGGAACAACTATTCATCGCAGTATCCAAGCGGGACTGTAACAGTTTTATCAGTCGTCTTGAATATGCTTTGAACTCACATGACAACACAGGTGATAAACTTGGAGCAATAGCCAAGACCCACCTTACGTATTATTATGAGCGCCGCAATCATACCAAACTCTTTTTTATGGCACCCAATAATGATCCGGATCTAATGAAATTCATGAAGGCATTCATGAACCAATACATGAGCATGGTGCGTGAAGTACTGGAGAGTGCAAGTGTACCTGAGCCTGTATTGCTTGCTGAAGCTTATATTGGAATTCTGGACCGGCTGAAGATGGATATCATGTTGAATCCGGAGTTCAATGAGGAACATCTGAACAAACGAATTGCCTTTGCAGCAGCATTGTTTCTGGACGGATGCCGTTCTTTTTTACAAGTTTAAAGTGAGTGCGTGGATGTGCGTAATATGAATTTTATTTTACAGAGAAGTGGGTACGAGCAATGAACATAATGACGGTAGAGCAGATTGCAAAAAGTTATGGCGAAAAAATATTGTTCAAGGATGCTTCATTTGGCATGGCTGATCAGGACAAGATTGGTGTCGTTGGGGTAAATGGCACCGGTAAATCCACATTTTTGCGTGTGATATCCGGTATGGAACCGGCAGACGCGGGACAGATCTCCATCGGTAATGACGTACGTATTCAGTTCCTTGCCCAAAATCCGGACTTCAATCCAGACAATACGGTACTGCAACAAGTATTTGAAGGTGACAGCATGGAAATGAAAACCGTGCGTGAATATACGGAAACGATGGAATTATTGGAGCTGAATTCCTCCGATCCAGCGTTGCAAGAGCGATTATTACGTTTGAATCAGCAAATGGAGCAGCTTCAGCTCTGGCAGATGGAGAGTGAAGCGAAGAGTATCTTGTCCAAACTGGGTATTCGTCAATTCGATGCACTGATGGGCACGTTGTCTGGTGGACAACGCAAAAGGGTAGCACTCGCTGCTGCTTTGATTCACCCGTGCGAACTGCTCATTCTGGATGAGCCGACGAACCATATTGATAATGATTCGGTCGTATGGCTCGAGCAGTATTTGCAGAAGCGTCGCGGCGCACTGCTTATGATTACGCATGATCGGTATTTCCTGGATCGTGTGGCCAATGTCATGCTGGAATTGGATCATGGTCGTTTGTTCCGGTATGAAGCCAACTATACACGCTTTCTGGAACTGAAGGCAGAGCGTGAAGAGCGGGAAGCTTCTTCCGAACAGAAGCGTAAAAACTTGCTTCGGACGGAGCTCGCATGGATTCGTCGTGGTGCCAAGGCACGGACGACGAAACAAAAAGCGAGAATTGATCGTTTCGAACAACTCAAAGACCAACAAGGAGTCCAGCGCTCCGGTTCATTGGAAGTATCGGTTGGCTCCACTCGTCTAGGTAAAAAGATTCTGGAGATCGAGCATCTTTCCAAATCCGTCGGTGGCCGCACACTGATTGAAGATCTGAGTTATATTGCCGTACCTGGAGATCGGGTAGGGATTGTTGGACCGAATGGTAGTGGTAAGTCTACGCTGTTACAGATGATATCTGGCAAATTGGAACCTGATGCAGGCGTGGTTGACGTCGGTCCTACGGTCAATCTGGGCTATTTCACCCAGGAGCATCAGGAGATGGATGAATCTCTTCGTGTCATTGAGTACATCAAGGAAGTGGCCGAGAATGTGAAAACAGCCGATGGCTCTCTGATCACAGCATCCCAGATGCTGGAGCGGTTCCTGTTTACCCCGGCATCCCAGTGGACGCCAATCTCCCGCCTCTCTGGTGGAGAGAAACGTCGTCTGTATCTGCTGCGTGTTCTGATGGCTGCGCCGAATGTATTGCTGCTGGATGAGCCGACGAATGACCTGGACATCCAGACACTCGCTGTACTGGAAGACTATCTGGACGATTTTCCAGGTGTTGTCTTTGTGGTATCCCATGATCGCTATTTCCTTGATCGTACGGTGGATAAAGTGCTGTCTTTTGAGGGCAACGGTGCTGTACGTGTACATGTCGGCGACTACAGTGAGTATGCGGAATGGATGCTGAAAAATGCACCTGGAGCTACGCAAGAGAGTGACCCAGGATCAACGAAGGTGAAGCAGTCATCGGAGAAAACAACTCCCGCTGTGTCAGCAGCTAAACCCAAGTTGAAATTCAGCTTCAAGGAGCAACGTGAATACGATCAGATTGATGAAAATATTGAGAAGGCTGAAGCCAATCTTGTCCGGATTAATAAAGAGATGGAAGAGTCATTTAGTGATTCTGCCCGTCTGCAGGAGTTGATGGCGGAGCAGGTTGAGGCTGAACGTCATCTGGACGAATTGATGGAACGCTGGACCATTCTGAATGAACTTGCAGAGCAGATTGAACAGAGCAAGTCTTAATTTATAGTTAAACATCGCCCTTTCTTCTAGAGTGACTTGATGTCGCTTTGGAGGAGAGGGCTATTTTTTGTTTGTGAATTTCGCATGAAAGTGAAACGTTCAGTATATTCATTACGTTGTATAAGTAAAGAATTCCATAGAAGGGAGAGAACACCATACTTATGTATAAAGAAATCAATGAACAGTTGGCGGTACTCAAGGAAAAGGGGAGAATTTACGAGAAATGGACCAAGCGTTTGGAGAAGCTTCAAACGGAAGAAACCGAATGGGAAGCAAAGGTAAAACGTCGTCAGGAGCACCTCCAGAAGGAGCAGAAAGATGTTGATCGACTGAACAGTATGACATTGGCAGCATTTTTCTATCAGCTGATTGGCAAGAAAACGGAGCAGCTGGAGAAGGAAGAACTCGAATTGATGGAAAGCAAGGCTGCATACGATACCGCTTGTCGCATGTTACAAGACGTACAGGAGCAACGAATTCATGTGGAGCAGGAGTTGGAGGGCGGGCGGCAGTATCAATACTGGCAAAGCGATTACAACGCTCTGTGGGGGAAGAAGGAAGGTCGTCTGCTGGACCAGGATGCTGAATTGCAACACATGGCTGAAAATCGGGAACATCTGGCGAGTGAACTTCAGGAACTGGACGAAGCTTTCCGGGAAGGGGAATACCTGGTCTATGCCCTTGAACGTGCCGAGAAGGCTTTGGCTTCGGCAGGTAATTGGGGCATATATGACATGATGGGTGGTGGGGTAATCTCCACACATATCAAGCGGGGACGTATGGATGACGCTCAGGTCGCCATTATGGATGCAGGAAAGCGTCTACGACGTTTTCAAAAGGAATTGGAGGATGTAGAGATGGCAGTACATGCGGATCTGCATCTGGGAGGTCTGCTTTCTTTCGCAGACTATTTCTTTGATAACCTCTTTGTGGACTGGATGGTTCAGGACAAAATTCGTAAAGCCGAACGTCAGGTGAAAGATGGACTGAGTGCGGTTCGACAGACCATGCATGTGTTAAGCAATGAAATGCGTGACCACAGGGCAGAGTTAGAGCGTTTGGAGCATAAATATCATGCCTATGTGGAACAGGCAGATTAAGAGATAGGACAGCAAAGGACACTTCCGATCGCACCGAATGGCTGTGCTTGGAAGTGTCCTTTTGCTTAGACGTACATATGGATGTTATTCACGATTTTTTCGTAGATGGATGATTCTGTTTTACTTCGTTGTAATGTAGGCAGCGAGCAAGCGTGCCGTATTCAAGACAGCATCCTTATGTGTGCGCTCCATGGAATGAGATGCGTGAACGCCCGGTCCGATCAGTGCTGCCCGGATATTGTTTCCTCCGCGTAGTGCTGCACTTCCATCTGAGCCATAGTGGGGGTAGATGTCCACAACGTAATCCAACCCATCTTGTTTGGCCAGTTCAATGAGACGACTGGTCATATCGTAGTCATACGGTCCAGAAGAATCTTTGGCACATATGGATACATCGGTTTCTTTACAACTCAGATCATCGCCCATGGCTCCCATGTCTACAGCGATCATTTCACTGATTTCTGCAGGGATATACGAGGCACCATGTCCGACTTCTTCGTAGTTAGAGATGAGCAGAGAAACATTATGTATTGGTTTCCAGCTTTCGCGATGGGCAGACTCAAGGATGCCGAACAATGCAGCTACACTGGCTTTGTCGTCCAGATGACGTGATTTGATATAACCGCTTGGGGTAATAACTGCACGAGCATCAAAGGAGATAAAGTCACCAACAGCGATCCCGAGTTTTAACACATCATCCTTGGAGGAGACAACTTCATCAATTCGCACTTCCATATGGCTCTCGGTCCGTTCAAAGGTACGTGCATCTGGATATACATGTACAGACGGGTGAAGGGAGAGAATGGTGCCTGTGTATGTCTTTCCGTCCCGAGTATGTATGCTGCAATATTCGTTTTCGATACTTTGCATGGTAAATCCACCGACAGAAGTCAATTTCAAGGTGCCGTGGGATGTAATGGAGCGTACCATGGCCCCTAGCGTATCCACATGGGCACTCAGAGCAATCGTCTTGGATGAATCCTGCCCTGGCAAAGTAAGCACGGCACCACCCTTATTATTGAGCTCACAAGTGATGCCCAGTGATTGAGCTTCTTGGCTAATCATCTCGATAATATGATGGGTGTAGCCGCTTGGACTTGGTGTATCCAGCAATTTTTTCAGAAAAGACAGAACGTAAGATTCATCAATGGTATAACTCATTGTGTAATTTCCTCCTTGAAACGTGGGTATGGTGTGAAACAAATACAGCCTGTCTGGGGGAGTGAATGTGATACTACCATTCCTGACTCGCCAGCAGGCTGATTCTGTTGGTTACAATGTCCCGGTAGGATTTCCTTTGTGATGACTCTGGATCGAATCATTCTCCAATAGGCTGTCCGGTTCAGTTGAGTCAAGCGAATCCATCGATTTGAATGAATCGAACGAAGAGTTGCTTGCAGCCGAACTTTCCAATTCAGATACACGCAATTTCAATTGCTTGTTCTCGCGTTGCAGTCGGTATTGGCGATAGATGCCATATGAACCTACAATAATCCCACCGATCAGGGTGCAGCCGAGGATCAGCAAAATCAGCGGGATTTGAACCGTGCTAAATAACAGGTTAACCTGAACAGAATCAACGTTAATAACCGCAAAGATTCCTGTGAGCAGTGCAAAAACAAGACCTGCTATGAGTGCCCATTGCATTTTCATGGTGTTGCCTCCTTGTTGAACAATTGAGAACTAGTATGCATTACCCATATTCGAGTATGTTGCATCTTTCAATGATTGTAAAATCCCTTGCCCAACGGGCAAGGGATGCAGGTCACATGGAACGTTAACCTTACTTGGTTAGTTCCTCCATCTGTTCAATCAATTCCTTGAACACACTCATGGCTTCACGAATTGGCTGTGGTGTAGACATATCCACGCCTGCTTTTTTCAGAATGTTAATGGAGTAGTCACTGCCCCCGCTCTTCAGGAAACCGAGATACCGGTCAACAGCCGGCTGGCCCTCTTCCAGGATTTGCTTGGAGAAGCTGGTCGCTGCGGAGAAGCCAGTAGCATATTTATATACGTAAAAGCTGTTATAGAAGTGGGGAATACGAGCCCATTCCATCTCAATATCTCTGTCAACAACCATGTCCTTACCATGATATTTAACGTTCAGATCATAATAGATCTCGGATAACAATTGTGGTGTTAATGCTTCACCTTGTTCCGCGCGTTCGTGAATGATTTTCTCAAATTCAGCAAACATGGTCTGACGGAATACCGTTGTACGGAATTGGTCTGCGTAATAAGTTAACAGATACAATTTTTCCTTTGGATCTGTTGATTTGTTAAGCAGATAATCCATCAATAACGCTTCGTTGGTTGTGGATGCAACCTCAGCTAGGAAGATGGTGTACTGGGCATCACGATACGGAAGTGCTGTATCCGAGTAATGTGAATGCAGAGCGTGACCCATTTCATGAGCAAGGGTGAACATGCTGTTCAGGTTATCTTTGTGATTCAACAAGACATACGGGTGAGTGCCGTACGCGCCCCAGGCATATGCGCCTGAGCGTTTATTTTCATTCTCGTATATATCGATCCAGCGGTTATCATATCCAGTCTGCAATGCATCTGCATAGTCCTTGCCGAGTGGTTTCAGACCGTCTTTAACGGTTTGTTTCGCTTCGTCATAGGTGATATCCATTTTGTATTCGTCTACGAGTGGAGCGAACAGGTCATACATGTGCAATTGATCCACGCCCAGCAACTTTTTGCGCAGATTCATATAACGATGCAATAACGGAAGGCTTTCGTGAATCGTGTCTACCAGATTCGTATACACATCCGTTGGGATGTTATCTCCATATAAGGACATTTCCATTACGGAAGGGTACTTCCGAACATTAGCATAGAACATATTTTTGGTTACATTTGCATTCAAGGCAGCCGCAATCGTGTTCTTCTGTTTGGCATAGGTTTCATATACCGCCTTGAAGGCACGTTCACGAACTTCACGATTAGGATTCTCAAGGAACTGAATGTAGCTGCCGTGTGTCAGCTCGACTTCTTTACCATGTTCATCCTTGATTCTTGGAAACTTGAGATCGGCGTTATTCAGCATGCTGAAGATGGTCTGTGGTGCTTGCGAAAGGTTGCCTACCTGTGCAAGCAAAGCCTCTTCCGCTTGGCTAAGAACATGCGCTTTTTCCCGTTTCATCTCTTCAAGAGTAAACGTATAAGCAGAGAGTTTTTCGTTGGCGATAAACGCGTCCAACTGATCATCCGGAAGGGAGAGAATCTCTGGAGTGACAAAAGAGAGTGCTTCACCAACCCGTACGCCTAATTTCTGGGCTTTTTGGGACAGGTTTTGATATGTAGGATTAGCTGTGTCTTCATCTTGATGCATACGTGCGTATACAAAAAGGCGTTCTATTTTGAGGCTGATCTCATCTTCGAACTCGAAGCAAGATTTGAGTACATCAGGTTGACCCAGTTTACCTTGAAATTCGGAGGCCTTCTTGGTCAAAGACGATACTTCTTCATATTCCTGATCCCAGGCTTTCTGATCGGCAAATAAATCTTCCAGTTTCCAGCTATGCTCAGCCGGCACCTCGGAACGTTTCAATAATTGACTCATGGAAATCCTCCTTTGATAATCTGATGAATGGTTGGACGAAGCTGCCTTCGTCTCGCTTGCCTGTGCGGAGAGAGACGAAGGAATCAGACTAAGTACCAGTATAACAGATAGCGATTTCTGGTATTTCAACGGCCTTCCTCCTTACAATACGAATAATCTCGTATAGTATGACCTTAGGCACGCTGAAATATTTGAGTATCACGGTTCTTTGTGATTAGGTTCCCATGTTATACAGAAAATAAACGATCAGGAAAAAGGCGAAACAAATGAGCAGGGTAGCAATAAGCGCCATTCCACGTCTCAGTCGATCCGGGATAGAATTGCGTCCCAGAATAAGCACAATACCAAGGGAGAAGGCAAGGATAATAAAAATGACGACATTGCTTGAGTCAAGCTGCATGGGTTAGACCCCTTTGAAGGCAGCCATCAATTGACGCCATTCATCCTCACGGTTCTCAAAATCTGCTTTTGGGAAACGGCGTTCAGCCCAGTGCATTAAGGCAGGACGACTAAGGAAAGTATGGCATTCTTCGCCCCACTCTTCCGAAATTTCTCGCAGTACGAGATATTTGCCTTGAACTTCAACGGTCATCATATTCCACTTGTCTGTTTTGTATATTTCATGTTTTTTTATCATAGGTAGTCTCCAAACTAACGGTTTTGGTAAAATGATACCGTACCCTACGATTCAAAGCAAATTTTTTCGACATTTATGGAAAGTTAAATTGCAAAATGGAAGCCCATACAGTATAATGAGGGTATTCGCCATAGATGGCGATATTTTTAGGAGGTTTTTCATTTGAAAGGTACAGTTAAATGGTTTAACGCAGAAAAAGGCTATGGCTTTATTTCAGTTGAAGGCGGCGAGGACGTATTCGTACATTTCTCCGCAATCCAAGGAGACGGCTTCAAAACATTGGAAGAAGGTCAAGCGGTAGAATTCGAAATCACTGATGGAAACCGTGGTCCTCAAGCAGCTAACGTAAACAAACTGTAAGAATTTATCCGGTCAACGGACTTCTTATACATGATAAATTTGTAGCTGAATATTAAGAACCCAAGCACAGTCCCCCAAGGGAGGCTGTGCTTTTTTTGATTCTCAATTTACGATGTAAATCACGGTTGAAGATGGTGCAGGTGTCTTGTGTGTTCAAGACACACGATTGGTCATGCTGGACCATAACTTTAATCCGAAACCGATCAGTGCAGCCAGAGAGAACGCCATAGCGGTGAGATAGAAGGTTTGTCTGCCCGCGTGTTCCAGCAACAGTCCACCCAACGTTCCACTAAGCAGTCCCGAAGCACTGGACCAGACAATAGTGAACAAAGCCATACCCGTAGCCCTGTAACCGTCCGGAACCAGACGAATGATATAACGGACTGCCGTAACGTAGAAAATACCGAAGGTCACACTGTGCATCGTCTGAATGGCAACGACAGCTGCCGGTGTATCGGATATGGACATCAGAAGCAAACGAACCGTGTACATCAGCGCAGCAAAAGCAATGAGCGGCAGTTCCTTATAACGGTTTCCATACTTGCTGAGCAGCAGAAATATGGGAATCTCACTTACAGAAGAGATCAGCAAAGACCAACCGATCAGCCCTTCACTGGCACCCAGCTCTTTCAGCGTGATGGTAAGAAAAGCTTCGTTCATCCGATGCCCCATGGCAAGCAAAAATACACAGCCAAAAAAGGTGAGTACATCTCTGCGTTTCAAAATAGCCCATAGCCCCGATAGATCCATCTTGCTACTAGTTCCCGAAGGTTGATCCTTCAATTGAAAACTGATTAACAGTGTAGTGGCCGCAAGACCAACGCATACCCAGATCGTCCATGCTGGACCAAAAGATCCAAGGAAATACCCGATACTTAATGCAAAGAAGGCATATCCGATCGATCCGAAGACCCGAATGGAAGTGAAATTTCGACCGTACTTGCTGGCCGTTGTAATCGCCATCGTATCAGAGAGTGGATAGACCGGATAATAGAAAAAGTAAAACAGGGTGACAAGTACAAATACCTGACCGAAGGTTGTTGCATTGGCGAGCATGACTCCTGTAATCAATTGACCACCAAGCAGAATGATCATCACTTTGCGTACTGTTTGGTAACGGTCGCTGGCCATGCTCCAGAACATATTGGAGAACACGGAGATGAGAGGACCAATGCCGTAGAGGTAACCAATCTCAGCCCGACTGAAGCCCAGATGACTGAAGTAAAGCTGGAAGTAGGAAACCACTAGAACGGTGGAACCGAAAATGGTGAACATGAGAGCCCGCAGCCAGTTCTGATCCGGGCGGGCGTTGTGACCTAATTTCATGATGAGAGACTCCAATCCTGATAACAGTTCAATAATTTTATTACCCTTTTAGGGAGGGTGATTTACCAGTAGGTGGTGTGGACATTGTAGGTTCTTTCTGCGTGCGTCGGATGACAAGCCAAACAATAGTAAGTTCGGCGAGCAGGCCAAGGGATTGGGCTACAGCGCCAATCATGCCGTTCCATGCAGGGAAAATACTAACAAGAATAAGCAGCACGATTACCGTGCAGATTGCATTCGCCGTTTGCGAACGAAACATCGTTTTCGTCTGACCGCGAAGCAGAATGAGGCCGTTACTGAAATCCAGAAAAGGGAAGATCAGCGGAAATAAGACGAACGCACGCAGTGTCCACAGACTTTGTTTTAACAGTTCACCCTGAACGCTCATGACATTTTCAAGTACCCAGGGCCCCAAGGGGGTATAGGCAATCGACACCATTATCGCAAACGGAATAAATCCGGTGACAAGTGCAAATTTTCGTACCAGTTTGGCGTCCACAAGGTAGAAATTCAACACGATCTGATGGATGTATGTAAAGAAGCTTACCATCAACTGCATCAGACTGCTTGCTATGGCAAAGGAAGAAATGGCCAGTGCGATCCCGGTCGTTTTGCCAAGTACGATGTTAATGACGGGTCCTATAAACAGGGCTACAAAGCTGGATAGCAGCAGCGGTTTATAAAAGCGAAATACGTCTCCCCTGCTCTCGACGGGATGATCCTCAAGTTTGGCTGGCATCTTGCGCTTAATGCTGTTTCCCTCCAAAAAGCTGACCAGCGCTTCAATCATCATGCCCGCAGCAAAAATGATAGCGCCTACACGTCCACTGTCAATGCTGTCTGTGTAGATGAAATACAGGGATAGGCCGTACATGCCGGCTAAACGGAATATCATGCCGATGGTTAACCACTTGGTTCGGTTATTCGTAATGATGATCCCCTGATAGATGTTGCGGATCACTGAGAAGATACTCACATACATGAGAATTTCATATACGTCGATGACTTTGTTCAGCAGATCAGGACTTACACCAAACAGATATTTGAACACCCCGGTACCCACGGGAGAATATACGATCAGAAAACCAATAAGAAGTACACAGGCAAGAAATATTTTGGTCACAAACGTGAGGGCCTGAAAGGATAGGCGATCGCGAACCAGTGCGGAACAGGTTTGCCGCAGCAGGGTGGAGGGGCGTTCCGTGAGGGTTAACAAGCTACCGGCGATGGCATAGCTGGCAATCACCGTCTCGGGATGAGCGGAACGTGCTAATGTACTGTTTATAATGACGTGAGAAATGGTGACGAGAGAGGCGGAAATGCCAAGTGGCACAAAAAAAGAAAATAACCGTCTCCACGAAAGTGATTCACTTGACGACATGTCAACGACTCCTTTGATGGATGAAATATGCCTAGTATATCACAAAGCTTTGAGCGCGGATGCGATTTTTTGCGCGGAATATGCGGCAGATCATTTGTACAATTAAGGGGATCATATTATAATAGGAATGGTTAAAAATCGCTCTAATACGTATTCAACCAAGTGGAGGCACATTTATTTTGAGCCAATCAAATCGAAAACGTCATCAATATCCGCGTGGACCGCTGGCATTGATGAGAGGGGTGTACAAATACACCATTCCGGAAACACGGAAGGCATTGAATGGATGGCGTGCTCAGGCTGAGGCAATTCCGAATGAGGAATTGCGTACGCAGGCACTTGCCAGTCTAAAGGATAAACAGTTTCACTGTGAAGGCGGAACCGTCTACGCGTTAGCTGATTTGCCCAACAGACACATTCTGATTCCGCTGATCGTTTCATATCAGACTATTAGTGATTATTTGGACAATCTGTGCGACCGCAGCACATCGATGGACCCGGATGACTTTCGTCTTCTCCATCAATCTATGCTTGATGCGGTAGATCCCGAAGCAATTCCCGTCAATTATTATGCCCTCCGTGAGGAGCAGGATGACGGTGGATATCTGCGGAATCTGGTGACCACATGTCAGGAACTGACCCGTCAGTTACCAGGCTATGCGTCCGCCAAGCCCCAAATTCAGGATCTGGCAGGTCTATACACGGACCTGCAGGTATATAAGCATATCAAGCCGGAACTGAGAGAAACGGCACTGCTCGAATGGTGGTCGAAGCATCGTCATCGTACACCTCAGTTTCGTTGGAACGAATTTGCTGCTGCGACTGGCTCTACACTGGGCGTTTTCATGCTGTTTCTGGCTGCGAGTGACGATCAGTTGACTGAAGAGCAAGCGGCCTCGATCCACACGGCCTATTTCCCACATGTATGCGCATTGCACATTATGCTCGATTATTTAATTGATCAGGATGAGGACCGCATCGGGGGAGATCTCAACTTCTGCAACTATTATGAGAATGTAGAGACCATGCTGGACAGAATTGCTTTTATTGTGGAGATGGCACGCAGCGATGTGCAGAAGATCCCGGGAAGCTCCTTTCACCGGATGATCATCGAAGGACTGATTGCCATTTACCTGTCTGATCCCAAAGTCAGCGAACAGCAGGAAGTTCGCGTCGTATCCAAACGTCTGATGAAGAATAGTCCGATGACGAGAATATTTTTCTTCATTTTCAGTCGCTGGATACGGAAAAATATGTAAGTCAGGTGTAATTGCGGAGCCTGAAGTGAAACTAGAGGAGGAAGAAACATCATGACAGCAGTAAAGAAAATCGCAGTGTTAACGAGCGGTGGTGATTCACAGGGGATGAACGCGGCCGTTCGTGCGGTTGTTCGCAGCGGACTGTTTCACGGTCTCGAAGTATATGGAGTTCAACGTGGATACCAAGGTCTCTTGAATAATGACATTTTCCCAATGGATTTGCGGAGTGTAGGGGATATCATCCAACGTGGGGGAACGGTTCTTCAATCGGCACGTTGCAAGGAGTTCTACACAGCTGAAGGCCAGCAAAAAGGTGCGGACATTCTGCGTGCACGTGGCATTGACGGTCTGGTTGTTATCGGTGGAGACGGTTCCTACAACGGAGCAAACAAACTGAGCAAACTGGGCATTAACACAATGGGTCTGCCAGGAACAATTGATAATGATATTTCATTCACCGACTATACGATCGGATTTGATACAGCTGTAAGCATAGTAGTTGACGCAGTAAACAAATTGCGTGATACGATGTCTTCACACGAACGTTCTTCCATCGTTGAGGTTATGGGTCGTCACTGTGGGGATATTGCTCTGCATGCCGGACTTGCTTCGGGTGCTGAAACCATTCTTGTGCCGGAAGTTCCGTTTGACATGGACGAAGTGGCAGATCGGATGAAAGCTAACTTTGCACATGGTAAACGTCACAGTATTATCATCGTTGCAGAAGGCGTGGGCAAGGGTGAGGATGTGGCGAAAGAACTGATGGAACGTTGCCCGACATATGAGCCGCGTGTAACCGTTCTGGGTCATATTCAGCGTGGGGGTACGCCAACACCTTTCGACCGTAACTTGGCGAGCCGTCTGGGCGACTTCGCTGTTCGTAGTCTGATCGCAGGCGAGACAGACAAAGGTTGTGGCATTATCAAGGGTGAACTTACCCTGACGGATATTGATAAAGTCGTTAACACGAAAAAAGATTTTGATATGGAGACTTACGAGCTTGCGCAACGTTTGTCCCAATAATTCGATTCATAAGCAAAGAGCACAATCCCGCATGAACGAGGATTGTGCTCTTTTTGTTGTTTTACGTTTTTACGGAAGTGAATATTAATATTACGCCTTGCGCAGTGCGGCATGTTTTTGTATCCGAAAGAGTCTCCAGAGAAGCGCTGTTGCTCCTACAGCAAGGCCGGCAATGAGTCCGATCCAGTATCCAAAGGCACCGAGAGAAGTATATGTAGCCGTTAGATAACCAACAGGCAAGCCAATAATCCAATAAGCTATGAACGTAATGATTAGTGCCGGATTCACATCTTTGTAGCCACGCAATGCTCCCTGGGTCGGTGTAGCAATGGCATCCGAGATCTGAAAGAAAATGGCGTAAATGAGGAAATGCTGCGTAAGTGCAATGACCTCTCGATCGTTTGAGTACACACCTGCAATCTGTTCACCGAACACAATCAACACGATGGCTGTCAGCAGGGAGAGTCCGATGGCTCCACCAATGCCGAGCAGACTGTACTGTTTGGCATCTTTCAGACGCCCTGCACCTGCCTCAAAACCTACAAGGATCGTAAGAGCCATACATATGCTCACAGGCAGCATGTAGAGCGTAGAAGCGAAGTTCAGAGCCGCCTGATGGGCAGCGATCGTTGTGGTATCAAATCGGCTCATCATTAAAGTCACCGCAGCGAAGATGGACGTTTCGAAAAAAGTCGCGAATCCAATCGGAACCCCGATCTTGAGTAACTCTCTCCATTTGGCCAGGGATACGCGGGTCCACTGACGGAAAATACCGTATTGAGCGAAAGGCTCCATCCGATGGACAAAAAAGAGACTAATGAGAAAGATGAGCCAGTACGTACAAGCTGTAGCAACTCCAGCACCAACGCCGCCCAATTGGGGAAAGCCCCAGCGGCCGAATATCAGCAGGTAATTCAGCAAGATATTAACGGGTAGCGAGACCAGTGTAATGAACATTGTCGTTCGCGTCTGACCAAGTGCATCCATGAAGCTGCGCAGCACGGTATACCCGAAGAGTGGGATAATGCCAAAAGCGAGTGCACACAGAAAATAAAAGGCCACTTGGGCAACGTGAGGTTCCAAAGGCATTCCGTTTAGTATAGGGCCAAGTAACAAGGCCCCGGCTCCGATAACGACTAGACTGACAGCAATGCCAAGATACAACGCCTGTATGACGTTATATCCGATCTGATCATTACGTTTGGAACCTAACAGATGAGAGACAACGGGGGTTATGCCAATTAGAATGCCGCTTAGTCCAGTTTGAACTGGCATCCACAGACTTGTGCCAATCGCAACACCTGCAAGGTCGGCCGGGGAAAACTTGCCTGACATATTCGTATCGAAGAACGACATGGCAGAGAGGGCGATTTGAGTGGTGAAGATGGGCAAAAATATAATCAGGAATTGCTTCACTTTTTGTGAAAAACTTGTTGTGTTCATGTTCACTGGCAGTGCCTCGCTATTCTAAAGTGATGTCATCCAAGTGTCATATCTGGACAGCTATTCATTGTAGTGGATTTTGTCCGATTTGAATAGGGACAGAAGCAGAAGAGAGGCACAATCGAGAAAGGCAAGCATAAAAAACCTCGTTCCGCCTGAAGCGGAGCGAGGTTGGATGAATACAAAGATATGCAAAAGTGCGGATTACTCATATTGTACACCGGATGTATAACGATTGGACGCATTCCAGAGCAGATATTCATGCACATCCATGTCTTTCATCGCTCTAATCTGGTCTTCCACTTGTTTCTTGCCATACTTGATATAATGCCCACTTCCGAGCCAACTTGCCGTAAAGTCCTGAATCCACGGACGAATGACGGGTTTGAGCTCTTTGGTAGGGTCCAGTTTCTTGTGTGTGTCTTCCATGGAGCCCTTGATGGTGGTGTAAGGATCTTTGTCAGGGTCCTTCACTCCATACCATCCCGTTGAATAGTGACTAGGGTATACCATCGGAGAGATGACGTCCACATTTTCGGATATTTTCACAAAATCTTGTCCAATGCCTTCAGCTGCAGGTACAGAAGCGGCATAACCGAAAATATCCACTGAGACACGAACACCTAACGGCGCGAGCTCCTTGCGTGCATATTGCACGAATTCAGCCACAACATCGACCCGTGACTTGTCGGACTTGGTATATTTTAGTACATCGGCCCGAGTTTCGAAACCTTCCGGGAAACGAACGTAATCGAATTGAATTTCTTTGAATCCAAGTTTGGCCGCTTCCTTTGCAATCTCGATATTATAGTCCCACACTTCCTTGCTGTACGGATTCACGAAGCTGTCGCCTTTGCCATTGGCCCATACAGATCCATCCTTATTTCGGAAGGAAAGCTCTGGATTCTTCTTGGCAAGAATCGTATCTTTGAATACAACGACACGTGCGATCGGGTAGACATCGTGTTTTTGCAGCCGTTTCATCAAGGCATCGATATCCCGAATAAAGGGTTGGGATTTGCCCATTTTCTGTAGCGCTTTGTTTTCTGTGGGATAAGTTATGTATCCGAGATCGTCTTTGATATCAATGACCATGGCATTCAGTTCGGTACTGTCTGTCAGTTCCAGCAATTCTTTCATACGTGCCCCGCCAGCGCTGTAGGCTGTGACGTAAATACCTTTGACCACAGGTGCGTCAGGTTGAGGATCCATTTTGGCAGGTGGGTTATCAGCATCAATAACGACCTGATCTTTTTGAGATTGGATGATTGCGGTGTTAAAACTGTTGGTTAACGATTGGAACTGGGGGTTTCCCTGATCCGCTGCTGCGGGGGTACCACCAAAGCTTCCAAAGGCCATAGCCAATAAAGCCAAAAACATGTTCATTCATTTCCACTCCCTTATGTGCATTCCATATATGAATTATACATTAAAGCCTCCGGGCTTTTAACCATATTAAGCAAGTAATGAAACACATGGAAAAAATGAAAACCGCTTCCTGCAGAGGAAATCCCCTGCAAAAAGCGGCGTGATCAATCTGAAAAAAATTATTGAATGTAAATCTCATTTTGATGCTCACAAATACTGTACTGAATGATTTCCATTGCGTCTCCCTGTTCCAGGATGCCCAGCCCATCCCGGAGGACAATCAGTGAGTCGAGTTCATTCGGTTTCAAGAAAGGGAGCATTTCCGGGCACCATCTGTTGACAATTTCAAACAGTTTTACCGTTTCCATATCCACATTAATCACCCTTTCCTACTCGAATTCCAAAATGGTAAGTCATTCGGTGCATTCGGGAAAGCATATGGCCTGTGAAATTGAAGGGTTGAACCTGCTATACAACATATTTAGGAGCCGTACACCGTTATTATACCACAATGTTGTGAATTGTTAACCGTACAGGTGTCTTAACTTCTGCGAAATGAGCCCATAACACCAACCGTTTCCACTATGTTAACAAAAGCATTTGGATCGGTATCCTTGATAATACGTTTAATTTCAACCAGCTCGTAGCGGGTGGTAACGGTCATGAGCATGTCCTTTTCAATATCCGTGTATGCTCCCTGAGTCTTAATTTTGGTAACTCCACGAGGCCGAACAAGTAATTTTTTTAACATGGCTTCGGTTTCGTTTGTGATAATATACAGGGTTACCTTGACGTGACTGATATGGATCAGATCAAGCACCTTGCCCGTGATGTAAATGGATACCATGGAGGCCAACGCTGTATTCCAATTGTCACTCAGGTATCCTGCAAGCATAATAATCGAACCGTTCATGCCGGCCATCACTGTACCAATCGGAAAGTCTCGTTTACGTGTGAAAATGGACCCAACAATGTCGAGTCCTCCTGTGGAGCCGCCGACGCGGAAGGAAACGCCAGTGCCCATTCCAATGAGCACACCGCCAAATACAGAACTAAGCAAAGGGTCTGTAGCCACAGCAAAAACAGGCAGAAGCGCAATGAACCAAGAAGTGGCTGCTACCGAGAGAATACTTAATGTAATGAAACGACGTCCAAGAATAAACCAACCTGCAATGAGCAGGGGAATGTTAAGAACAAAATACATTATACTAAGATTCAACGTTGTAAAATAACCCAGAAGCATTGAAATACCGGACACCCCGCCGCTTAAAAGCTGATGGGGGACCAAGAACCAGTTAAAGCCGCAAGCAATAGCTGCGGCACCCAAAATGATCACTAAAGAGTGCCAAATTATTTTGGGCAATTTAATCACCTCATTTATATTTAAAACCAGATTGCTGGTAATCTTGAATTGTTTTGTGATATAATGATTTGTGGATATTCTTGAGTAGGAAACTTTTCCCAAATGGAACGATAAAATTTGAAATGTTTCAAACACATGTATGTAGTTTTAGTCTTATGTTGGGGACCCATTCATGGAATTATAATCGTTCGTGAAAATAATTTGCCCAGTTGGGATACCCTATAAATATTAACGCTACTTAAGAATACAGACAACAAAGTGGATTGTCCACCATGTCCACCATATAAAAGGAGTATGAATAATTTTGACAAATTTAAATTTCACAGATTTCAATCTTGAACCGCTGGTGCTGCAAGCCATCACTGAGCTCGGGTTTGAAGAAGCAACACCAATCCAATCCAAATCAATTCCTTTGGCGCTTGAAGGAAGAGACTTGATTGGTCAAGCACAAACGGGTACTGGTAAAACAGCTGCATTCGGTATTCCATTGATCAGCAAAATCACTAAAAGTGACGAAAAAATCCGCGCCCTCATTATGGCACCTACACGTGAACTTGCAATCCAAGTTGCTGAAGAGATCGAAAAACTCACTCGCTTCAAAGGTCTGCGCTCCCTGCCAATCTATGGCGGACAAGATATCGTTCGTCAGATTCGCGCACTGAAAAGAAAACCACAAATTATCATTGGTACACCTGGACGTCTCCTTGACCACATCAACCGCAAAACAATCAAACTTGATGATGTACAAACTGTTGTATTGGATGAAGCAGATGAAATGCTCGATATGGGTTTCATGGAGGATATTCAGTCTATCCTGAAACAAGTACCAGACGAGCGTCAAACGATGCTGTTCTCAGCAACAATGCCTCCTAACATTCAAAAATTGGCTCAACAATTCTTGAACAACCCTGAACACGTATCTGTAATTCCTAAACAAGTAAGTGCACCATTGATCGACCAAGCTTACATTGAAGTTCCTGAGCGTCAAAAATTCGAAGCACTTAGCCGTTTGCTAGATATGGAATCTCCTGAACTGGCGATCGTATTCGGACGTACCAAACGTCGTGTTGATGAATTGGCTGAAGCTCTGCAAAAACGTGGATATTCTGCTGATGGTCTCCATGGTGACCTTTCCCAGAATCAACGTGATACAGTAATGCGTAAGTTCCGTGACGGCAGCATTGATGTACTCGTTGCAACAGACGTAGCTGCACGTGGTCTCGATGTATCCGGCGTAACTCACGTTGTGAACTTTGACCTTCCGCAAGATCCGGAGAGCTATGTTCACCGTATCGGTCGTACAGGTCGTGCGGGTAAAGAGGGTGCTGCTTGGTCCTTCGTTACACCGCGTGAGATTGATCACTTGCACTTCATTGAGCGTGTAACACGTCACCGTATTCCACGTAAACCACTGCCAACAATGGCAGAAGCTGTTGAAGGAAAACAACGTTTGACAGCAGAACGCTTGCTGGAAATCGTACAATCGGGCGAATTGAACGAATACAAAGGTATCGCGATTCAAATGCTTGAGCAATATGATTCTGTTCAACTGTTGTCGGCTGCTCTGAAGCTCCTGACAGGTGACAAAAAAGATGCTCAAGTTGACCTGACTCCTGAAGATCCAATCCGTGCGAAGCGTCGCAAACCGGATGTTCGCTCTGGCGGACGTAAACCATCTGGCTATAGCGGTAACCGCAGCAGCGGCAGTGGTGGTGGCTACAACCGTGATCGCAACAGCGGTGGCGGCGGACGTGGTGGCTACAACCGTGATCGTAACAGCGGCAGCAGCACTGGTGGCGGAAGCAGAGAAGGTGGTTACAACCGTGACCGCAAACCTCGTCCAAGCTCCAACGAAGGACGTCGTCCAGCAAAAGATTCCTCTTTCGAGTAATATAAATGTGTGAACTTGAAATGGAGCAGGCAACTGCTCCATTTTTTTATTTTTAGATGGCTATTTTCTTTTTTCTGATTATGCAAAGCACTGGTCAAAGGCTGAGCTGATCTCTTTTCGGGAAGTACTGGCTTTTCCTATCTATAATAAGGTATATTAATATTAGACTTCAGGTAATACGCAAGGCTGCGGAGGAGGAGAAATGTTTGGAATTTAAAGGAGCTATGGGTGGGATCTACCGGCTTACAGAGTGGATTACGAGACTGGCCGCAACCAATCTGTTGTGGGCTATTTGTTCGTCTCCGTTCTTGTTTTTCTTGATTATGAAACTGCTCGTTATGCAGCAGAACCTCGCCAACGAATCATTGCAAATGAACTGGGCTATAGCCATTGTGGCACCGCTTACACTATTCCCGGCGACGTCGGCGCTGTTTACGGTTGTTCGTAAATGGAATATGGGAGATACGGATGTGCCGATCTTCCGTACGTTCTTTGTAGGTTACAAAGAAAACTACAAGCAAAGTTTAATCGGGGGCATTTTTTACACATTGTTGTTCGCGATCATGTATCTGGATTATACGGTGTACATGACCCAGTTCCGCAACATGCAGCTCGTGGGAATCATTATGCTTGTACTGCTTCTCTTGTTATTTGTATCACTCTTTAACTTTTTCTCAATGGTTGTACATTATCACATGTCCATTGGACTCATTATCAAAAATGCAGTACTGTTAACGCTGATCAGACCATTCCGTGTATTTTCCACATTGCTGGGAAGCGGACTACTGTTCTACATTGGTTTCCGTTATCCGGTCTTGTTCGTCTTCTTCATTATCAGCATCATTGCCTGGTTCGCGTTCTTTAACTTCTACGCAACCTTCAACAAAATGCAGGAGCAGATGGAAAAGATGCAATTGAAGAAGGAAGAAGAGGAAGCTGCCGCGCTGGCTGAACAATCAGCAGAGAATGGTGAAACATCTGAGCCATCAGACGACAAAAACATTACATTGCAAAAATAAAACATGATGAATCGCCATTTACTTTTTACACAGTTAGGGATATAATAATTGTACATCCTGCGATGTACGTTTCGGTTATTCGTTGTTTTGAACCAATGATGATGTCTTCGGGAGATCAACACAGAATGTTGCTGAAAAGCCCTGTCTATACGACATGGGGACTTCAAAAAGCATTTTTGCGGTCACCCACCTGCCAAGCAGGTTCATAAGACAATGTAGCCGGACGGCATAGGCGGGTTCCTAAATTTTCATGTACAGCACCCTGACTTTCCCTCTTCTGAAGGAATCTCAGGGTGTTTTTAAGTTGTGATGATGGTTTTTGATTGGTTTTGTGATAAATATGATGCTTACCCTTTTGTTACTACTTGAACAATGTTACACTTAGATACATAAATGGAACGGTTACAATCAAAGGAGGAAGGGTCTTGACCTTAAAGAGAACGCTCGTCGGTATCATCCGCAGCATGGAGGGGACCAGCGATCGAGCCAAGGATCCCAAATTAAAAACACGGTATTATAACTTATCTAAAGACAGAGCTTGGGAAGAGGTTTCTTCAACACTCAAAAAAATTCCGGGTTATAAAGTGCTGCACGAAGTTCCTTCTGTTGGAGAAGTTATACTGGAGAAGCGGACTACCTTTGGACGGACGATGGATATTACAGTTTCCATTATCTCGGTAAGTCCTGTTCGTAGTGCGGTGGATATGTATTCAGCTTCACGTGGTTCGCTTGGAGATTTGGGTTCGAATTATCGCACGATTATGAACTTATTCTCCGTACTGGACAAGAAGCTAAGCAAGTATAAAGCGAATGATTGAAATAGATGATAAATAACAAAAAGCGAGTGAAGGTTAACCTTCCTCGCTTTTGTTCTGAACGTGTGGTAACTTCTACAGCAAAGCTTTTACAGCAGCAATGGCTTGTTCGAAGTTAGGGGAGTCTGTCATTTCAGGCAAATACTCCACATATGTAATCCGGTCTTCGGCATCCAAAACAAAAATGGAGCGCATGTCGAGTTGGAATTCTTTGATCAGAACGCCGTAGTCTTCACCGAAAGAACGTGTTTTGTAGTCTGACAATGTAACTACGCGGTCAACACCAGCTGCCCCGCACCAACGGGCTTGAGCGAACGGAAGGTCAACGCTTACTGTCAAGACAACAACATTGTCTCCCAGTTCTCCAGCTTCAACGTTGAAACGACGAGTTTGCGCATCGCATACGCCAGTATCCAGGGAAGGAACAACGCTGATTAATTTGATTTTGCCTGCGTAGTCTTTCAGGGAAGCATCTTCAACCAGGTTTTTGCTCAGTGTAAAATCAGGTGCTTGATCGCCCACTTTCAGTTCGGGTCCGATCAATGTAATAGGGTTGCCTTTGAATGTGGCTGCGCCTGTACGTTCTTGTGTCATAATAATGTTCCTCCTTATAAATTGGTGATCCGTGCCAAAATCCATTATAATCTTTTATGAAAGGCATTGTCCAATTCGGACATGTACCATTACGATGGATCAGAGATTAAGTCCGATCTGAACAGGGTGGAGTGAAAGAAGAAATTTATGATATTTATTCGCTATGAGAACTGGAAAGGTTATCTGAAGTATTTCCCTTTGACGTCGATTTTTTTAATTGCCAATGTTGTGATGTTTATTGTGTTAACGGTGAACGGTGGCTCAACGAACAATATGGTGCTGCTGAAATTCGGGGCACTTACGAATCATGAACTGTTCGCACAGGAGTGGTGGCGTTACATTACATCAATCTTCCTGCATGCGGGCTTCAGTCATTTATTGTTTAACAGCTTTGCGTTAATTGTATTTGCACCACCAATGGAACGTCTGCTCGGGTCGGTAAGGTATGGTGTATTGTATCTGGGTGGTGGTGTATTGGGTAATATCCTTGCTGTTGCATGGTACAACTCGATTGGAAGTATCACCATCTCCGTTGGTGCTTCTGGAGCGATCTATGCCGTCTATGGTGCATTCCTGTATGTAGCGCTGTTCCAACGAACGATGATGGACGAGGCTTCGCGCAAAACGATGTACACGCTGCTTTTGTTCGGGATCATATTCTCTTTCGCGATGTCGGGCATCAATTGGATGGCGCACCTCGGAGGATTGTTGGGTGGATTCTTTATTTACGGACTGTTGATTAGGTTGTGGAAACCTCGCAGCTTAAAGCGGTAGTCAGAACGTTCTCAAGATGGAATGCAGTCAAGGATAAGTAGGGTATAACAGATTGGAGCGATCAGGACGAGTGGAATTAAGACAGTTGCATTACTTTTTGAAAGTGGCACAGAAGGAACATGTAACACAGGCTGCTGAAGAGCTGCATGTGGCACAGTCGGCGGTGAGTCGTCAGATTCATCAGCTGGAAGAAGAACTGGGCGTGGACCTTTTTATGCAAAAGGGGCGAAACCTGCAGTTGACTGCAGTAGGACAGCTTTTTTGCAAACGAATTGAAGGTATATTAAAAGATTTGGACAAAGCAGTCGGGGAAGTTCATGAGTTTCTTGACCCGGAGCATGGGGAGATCCGCATTGGATTCCCGCATAGCCTGGGGATTCATCTCATTCCTTCCGTTGTAGCTGCTTTTCGTCAGCGCTACCCTAACGTGAAATTCAGATTCAAGCAGGGGATGTTCCCTACATTGATTCGTGACGTGTTATCGGGAGAGGTAGACTTGGCATTCATTTCTCCTTTTCCAGAGAAGCATGATCAAGTGGCTGGTGATATTGTACTCACGGAAGAATTACATGCCATCCTTCCTCCGAATCACCCGTTAGCTGGTGAAGAGACCATTGCGCTTGAACAACTCAAGGATGATAAATTTGTATTGTTTAGCAAAGGTTATTCTCTTCGTCCTATTGTGTGGCATGCCTGTCTGGAAGCTGGTTTTACACCCAAAATTGCTTTTGAAGGGGAAGAGACCGACACGATCCGCGGATTGGTCGCTGCGGGCATGGGGGTCAGCCTCCTGCCTGAGATGGCGCTATTCCAGACAAACCCGTTGCAACCGGCACATGTCGCCATCTCCCATCCAAAAGTAACACGGACCATTGGGTTAATTCACCGTGCAGATGACAAGTTGCCGCTGGTTGCCCAGTCCTTTCGTTCATTTTTGCTTCATTATTTTGGTTTACAACAGAACAATACCCCATCCGATTAACGGTGGGGTATTGTTTTTGTTGTATGAGCTATGCAATTAATCGCGGCTATTGAAGATTCCGATGTAACGAATCAACTCAAGCAGTGAGATCAACGCTGCAGCGACGTAAGTCAAGGCTGCGGCGTTCAGGACTTTTGCAACACCTTTTTCTTCTTCATTACGGATGTACCCTTCAGATACCATAATTTCTCTAGCGCGGTTACTCGCATTGAACTCAACCGGTAACGTGATGAGTTGGAATGCTACAGTTACAGAGAAGAAGATGATACCGATCCCTACAAGGTTCATGGCATTGAAGAGGAATCCTGCAATCAGCAGGAATGGAGCTAATCCGGATGCGAAATTCACAATGGGGAAGATCCGGTGACGCAGTGCCAGCATTGGATAACTTTCTTTATGCTGAATGGCATGACCAACTTCATGGCAGGCTACCGAAACAGCTGAGATTGAGTTTTCATAATATACTGGTTCTGATAACCGTACAACCCGATTGATCGGATCGTAGTGATCTGAGAGCGTGCCGCGTACAGGTTCAATTGGAACATCATGCAGACCGTTAGCATCTAGCATCTGGCGAGCAGCATCGTAACCCGTCATTCCGTTTTGGTTCGGGACCTCTGACCAACGTCTAAATGTACCTTTAACGCGAAATTGCGCCCATAAAGAGAGCAAAAAGGCGATAATGATCAATACGAACATACCGTTATTAAAACTCATATTCATTCCTCCGCTTTCTGAAATAAGCTACATCATGGTGTTCTCAAGCAAGATTTTAAGTGCCTCCATTGTACCGGCGCTTTTGGTGAGAAGTCCTGCCATCATTTTGCGTGCTTGTACAGGTTTCATCTCTCCAAGTAGCGGTTTGAGTTCATTAACCTCTCGCTCAAGTTGTTGTACGTGAAGCTCCAATGTTGTCAATTTGCTGGCAACTTGTTCTTCTGTACTAACCAGACGCCACTTCTCAAGAGATTGCTTAATCTCGTCGAGACTATACTTCTCTTGTTTCATCTGTACAATACGTTCAAGCCTCGTTAAAGTTTCATTACTATAGAGACGATAATTTTTTTGTGTACGTTCTTCGGGAGCGATCAACCCAAGCTTTGTGTAATAATCAATCGTCCGTTCACTTACACCAGCGGTCTTGGCGAGTTCGCCAATCCGAAAAAGTTTCATATCCCCAATGATATTCACCTCGCTTGCAAGTTCAAATGTAGGGAATTGTAGTTTCCAGTTGCGAATTTCTATACTACGCCCAATTTTTCTTACTAATAAGTATGATACATGATCTTTAACCGTACAGTCAAACGTTATGCTTTGGCGATCAGGATACCGCATTTCTATAACTATGTACTCATAGAATGTGATTATGTACTTAAGTGCAAGAAAAAGACGTATGACTTTATTCCCAGAAATAATTTTCAGTTTTGATGAAAATACTCTTGTCAACTTTCCTCTCTTCTGCTTATAATGACATTAAGAGTTTCACGTTATGTGAAGAAACTTAACATAAGAGGGAGTGGGGTATATGAGAAAGAAATGGTTGGTTTCCATGTTAGTAATGCTTACTTTGTTCGCTTTTCCGGTCAGCGCATTTGCGGCTGCGGAGGGTCCAACTAACATTGAACTTCAAAGTGGTTTGAACTCAGCCTTTACGTTTCTGGCTGTGGTACTCGTATTCTTGATGCAAGGGGGATTTGCTTTACTCGAAGCGGGTTCAACACGGATGAAGAATGCAGGACACATTGCAGGTAAGACCATCCTGACATTGGGAATTTCAGTTATTGCCTTCTGGGGGCTGGGTTTTGGTCTAGGCTTCGGTAATGGTAATGGATTTTTTGGAACTACCGGATTCTTCCTAAGTGGAGACAGTATGGCTGCTTCCTTCGAATCACTGGCTTTCTCCGATGTTCCACTGACTATCAAATTTGTATTCCACCTCGCCTTTGCGGCGGTATCTCTGGCCATTGCCTGCGGTGGTATGGCTGAACGTGCAAAGATGAGCGTATATATCGTGTTTGGTACATTGTATACCATTATTATGTATCCGGTTGTTGCTCACTGGGTATGGGGCGGCGGCTGGTTGGCTGAGCTGGGTATGCAAGACTTTGCAGGATCGACGGTAGTTCACTTAACTGGTGCGACTGCAGCATTGGTAGCTACCATCTTGTTGAAACCACGTATCGGTAAATATAACAAAGACGGCAAACCTAACATCATTCCAGGTCACAACCAAGTGTATTCGGTACTCGGGGTTATTATCCTCTGGATCGGTTGGTTTGGATTCAACCCAGGTAGTACGTTATCTGCCATGGGGGATGGATTCTTCGGTTATGTTGCATTGACTACTAACGTAGCTGCAGCAGCAGGTGGTGTTGCTGCGCTGTTAATCTCGTGGGCAGTACTTGGTAAGTCAGATATTCCTAGCATGTTAAACGGTGTGCTTGCGGCACTCGTTGCGATTACAGGGGCATGTGCATTCGTTGAGCCTTGGGCAGCGCTGGTTATCGGTGCTTTGGCGGGTATCATCACATTCTTCACAGCACAGTACTTCGATCGTAAAGGAATTGACGATCCAATCTACGCTTTCTCCGTACATGGTATTGCGGGTATGTGGGGTGCGATTTCCACAGGTTTGTTCGCTACTCCTGAACTTGCCGAGAATGCTGGTGTAGGTCAAGCGGGTCTGTTCTATGGCGGTGGCTTCCACCAATTGGGCGTACAACTTCTAGGTCTGGCGGGTGCTTTTGCCTTCGTACTGGTGATGTCCTTCATTATTCTGGGCGGAATGAAAGCGATCATGGGCATCCGTGTTACTGAAGAAGAAGAAACAATGGGTCTGGATATCAGTGAGCACGGTACTTACGGATACCCTGAACAAATGAAAAGCGTAGATTCAAAATCCAATGGTGGTACGTTCAGCTCCTGAGTTGGATAATGCTGAAACATGCATCAAGGAGGCTGGACATGATGGAACCCATCTCGTTTACAAACTACTCCTGGTCTTATCAGGGAATCGATGGTGCGGTGTCTGTTCCAGAACTGCGCCAGGCACGTGTGATATTACAGAATGAGCTCCAGGATTTGTTGTCCGCTTCCTTGTCGCCAATCGAGTGGTACCAAACGGTAAATGAACTGCATGACCGGATTGCACGGAAAGCAGTAGAGTTATGCATTCAGGGGATGGTTGAGGAAGGCTTAGGCCAACCTCCCGTCCCCTATGCCTTTATCGTATTTGGCAGTTCTGGCAGGGAAGAAGCAACGTTATGGAGTGATCAGGACAATGGCATGATTATTAGCGATATCCCACATGAGGGTAAAGGGGCATACTTTGCCGAGCTTGGACAGCGAATCACGGATATGTTGGAAGGGCTTGGTTACGCCAAGTGCGAAGGAAAAGTTATGTGCTCAGAGTCACTGTGGAGAAAAACGCTGGCATCATGGAAGCAACAATTGGCAGAGTGGAGTTCAGATCTGAATTGGGAGCCTGTTCGTAATCTGATCATCGCTTCAGACATGCGTTTTGTTGCGGGGCAGCAGAGTCTGGCAGAGGAGTGGATCACAAGTTTTTATGAACAATTCAGACTTGTTCCTGAACTTTCGGATGCTGTTCTTCGCAATACGGTTAAACATAAAGCTACATTAAATGTACTTGGACGTGTGGTCACAGAACGATTTGGTGAACATGCAGGTGGATTTGATGTCAAGTATGGTTTGTACATCCCACTTGTGAACAGTGCCCGTTATTTGGCTTTGCAGCATGGGATCAAGGAGTCATCTACGTTAAAAAGAATGGAGAGACTGACTTCACTTGAAGCTGTTCCGTTTACACTACTGGACGCATGTCAGCGGGCCTTCATAGCCGCTTTGAAGTTTCGCCGAAGTACGCCGGTTATCATCCAAGGGGATTTGCAACATAGCAGCGGGTTCCTGGATGAGAAACAGATGAAACAAAAACAGATTCATTATGAGCTCAGGGATACGCTCGGGTTGGTACGACGAGTGCATCGTGCTTTGCAAAGACAGTTGCGTTTTGCAGAAAGGAGACGTCCATGAGAGAGCCGGCAAGGGGCAATACAGGATTCTGGAATTCGCTGCGTCAGGGAGGGGTTCCTTCCGCCATCGCTTCCATTATGGGAGCCCCTACGGCGCAACACATGGCGTTTATCCGCTCGATGATGAGAGAACAGCGCAGACCTGAGGTTCTGCATACGCCTCTAAACGAGTTAGACGCAGTTGTATTTGATCTGGAAACAACGGGTTTTTCACCCCAGCATGGGGATGAGATTATCTCATTTGGTGCGGTCCGTATACATGGTGGTGTGGTGCTGGAAGGAGAACAGTTCTATACGGTGGTGCAGTCCAAAACTGCGGTCCCGGAACATATTACTGAACTTACAGGTATTACACAGGAGATGACACTGAACGCGCCAACTTTGTTGGAGGGATTGCATGATTTCATGTCTTTTGTAGGCGGAAATGTTCTGATCGCACACGCAAGTGCGCATGATCGCGCCTTTCTCAATGCTGCGTTGTGGCGGACTTCAAAAGTAAGACTGACGCATCGTTTAATTGATACGATGATGTTGGCTCGCTGGCTTGAACCAAGCAGGCCGGGGTATGGTCTGGATGAATTACTGGAATCCAGAGGCATTCCGATCTATGGTCGTCACCATGCACTGGAAGATTCGAAAATGACTGCACAGTTATGGTCCTGTTATCTGGAGGACATGATGCGTAAAAATGTGGAGACCCTGGGTGATTTGTATACCCAGCTAAGTCACGCATAACGGAACGGGAAGCAGATGGTAAGAAGGCGCAACGTGGTGTGCTTGATCCGGCAATTCCTTCGAAGATTCAATCTGATATCCGTTCAGATGCATACGCGATCGCAACCCGCTTGTTAGGTCAGGTGAGCCGATGAGGTACATCTGAAGCAAACCGGCGAAGGCGGGAAGAGCTTGCATGTCCTCTAGGGAAGGAACAGGACTAGTCTGCGGATGAGAATGGAAGATGCCGATGAGTTTGGGTTCGGAGAAAACGCACCGAATCCATTCGGCATCGTCCAGAGCAAAATGGTGCAGCGGGTCAGGTGCTACGTTACGAATGGGCTGAAACCGACTGATTCGTATACCGCCCGCTGCGGTTTCACCCAGCATAACCCCGCAGGCTTCTTGCGGCAGCGAAAGGAACATGTGCTTACACATCTCTTGTTCTACGGAAGAAGGGATGTAGAAGGTGTTCTGCTGTCCGTGAAGTGCTGCCATTTGTATTCACCCCTCTCTCTTTGGCTCCTGCTTAGGCAGGAGTCCTTTTTCATTTTATTTTCTGTGATGTGGATTGTAAAATTTTAAAGGAAAAGGGTACAATATTAAAGAGGACATTGGTGAATTATGTTCTGGTGATCTGTAATAGATTGTCGTAAACATCTAACATGCGCGAAATAAGGTTTCAGTTTCAATAGGTTAATTATATAAAAGGGTGGCGGGTTATGAAACGAAACATATACATACTCCTCGGTGTTGTCTTGCTAGTTGGTATTACACTGGCCCAGAATGCGGGCGATGGTATTGCCGCCGTATTTAAGCAGGAGGAACCCATGCCTACTGAGACGGGTCCGCGTGCGGGTCTTCTGGCACCTCCTTTTTCTCTGACAGCAATGGATGGGAAAACGTACAGTGTGGGCGGCGCCAAAGACAAGGCGACTTTCGTCAGTTTCTGGGCATCGTGGTGTGATCCGTGTAAACAGGAAGCTCCCGAGCTGAACAAAATGGCTGAGAAATATAAGGATAAGCTTGATCTCTATGGCGTTAATGTAACATCCTACGATAAACTGAAAGATGCCAAAGCTTTTGTGGATGAATACCAACTGAAGTTCCCCATTCCCTTGGACGAGAAGGGAACCGTGTATGCTCAATACAATGGGGTCGCCTTTCCAACGAATGTTCTGATCGACTCCAGAGGCGTTATACAGGAGATTATTCTGGGCATATTGCCCGAAAAAGAGTTGGAACGTAAGATTAAAGAATTAATTGCAAATTAATTACTGCAAAGAAAGAAGCCTTTGCATCCATGAATCATGGGTACAGAGGCTTCTTTTTATTTTCCGGGAAATACACTTTAATGATTACTCAGCCCGTGAGCAGGAATAGGGAGTGTGCCCGGCTCATCCTGCAATTTTTCTTGAAGCAGCGCATAGCGGAAACTATGCACGAGAGCTTCCCAACTGGCTTCAATTACGTTCTCGGATACACCAACCGTGTTCCACGTGTTTTCCGTATTTTTGGATTCGATCAAAACACGAACTTTGGCAGCAGTGGCATCCTTCTCATCCAGTACACGTACTTTGTAGTCCGAGAGATGCATGTTGGCAAGTGAAGGGAAGTATTGCACCAGTGCTTTCCGAAGCGCATTATCGAGTGCGTTAACCGGACCATTACCTTCAGCAGCGGTATAGACACTTGTTCCAGCTACATTAAGTTTGACAAAAGCTTCAGAGACTACGGATTTGCCCGCCGTTTTCTCCACAAGCATTTTGAATGATTCGAAAGTGAACAATTCTTTCATGTCACCGTTCGCTTCACGAATTAACAATTCGAGCGAGGCGTCAGCGCCTTCGAACTGATAACCCTGATGCTCCAGGTCTTTGATTTTCTCAATAATCTGACGCGAATTGGCACTGCTTGGATCGAATTCAAGCCCCAGTTCCTGCGCTTTGGATACAATATTACTCTGTCCGGCAAGTTCCGATACCAACACACGTTGCTTGTTACCGACAAGTTCAGGCACGATGTGTTCATACGTACGCGAATCCCGCAGGATGGCAGAGACGTGGATCCCACCTTTGTGAGCAAAAGCAGCATTGCCGACATAAGGCTGATTAATCGGCATGTTTACATTGGCAATCTCGCTAACATAACGAGCCACGTTGGTAAGCTGTCTCATGGACTCCTCAGTAACACATTCATAGCCAAGCTTCAGTTGCAGGTTCGGGATAATGGATGCGAGATTGGCGTTACCGCAACGCTCTCCATAACCGTTCATTGTTCCTTGAACCTGACGGGCTCCGGCTTGTACAGCGCTTAGTGTGTTGGCCACAGCCAGTTCACAGTCATTATGTGTATGGATGCCGAGATGTGCATGAGGCAGGCTTCTATGCAGTGTGGATACGATCTCGTACACCTCGTTTGGCATGGTCCCGCCGTTGGTATCACACATGACGAGCCAGTCCGCTCCAGCCTCGTGAGCCTTGGTCAAGACAGCTTGAGCATACTCCGGGTTATGTTTGAATCCGTCAAAGAAGTGTTCTGCATCAAAGATGACTTCCATACCGTTCTGTTTCAGATAGGCGATGGAATCATAGATCATGGACAAGTTCTCTTCCAGGGTGGTTTGCAAAGCAGTATGCACGTGGAAGTCCCATGATTTACCGACTAAGGTTGCAGCTTGGGCACCGGATTCGATCATGCGCTTCAGGTTAGCGTCTTCACTAGCAACGCTGCCTTTACGGCGTGTACTGCCAAAAGCAACGACCTTGGCGTTCAGGTTCAATTCCTTGACTCTTTTGAAAAACTCAATGTCCTTGGTATTGCTGCCTGGAATTCCGCCTTCAATATAATGGACACCCAGGTCATCAAGCTTCTTGGCAATTTTGAGTTTGTCGTCTGCCGATAAGCTGACACCCTCCCCTTGTGTGCCGTCACGTAAAGTCGTATCGAAGATGGAAATGGCCTTTGACATGAAGATCCTCCTTTGAGATAAAGCGCTCTTTTAAAAGTTTGGATTGTAAGTTGGGAAAAGCAGTTAAGTACGGTAATGGACAAATCCTTCAATTCGGCAACGCTACACTGTGTTAAACTGGATGCGTTGATTTGTCCTAAAGTTGTCAATTTGTATAATTAATTATTATAGCACCATTATAGCCAAATGCTACATCGAAATCACAGTTTCATGTAATAATTAATGGATTTTAGAGCTAAAAGAAGGATGTTAATCATAATTCGTATGTATGTTATAATTTATTATTGAGTTTTAATAGAAATATGTGGAAAAAAAGGAGGGTTGATTTTGACTTTTGTATGGGAAAATACGATTATTGCCCTGATCACGTTGATTCTTTTTGTGAGTGTAGGCTGGTTGGTTATTCGATCTCTGATCAGATCTCGGAGAAAATAAAAGCCCGCGACTGAATTTACATAACGGGTTTGATATACTATAGAAGAAAGAAATTCGTTTCATTAATTAGTGTGCATGAAAGGGCGGGGGTCATGATGTCTTCAGACGGCAATCCTCCAGCGAATGTGGATCAATATTACCCTACAGCCGGACGGGTGATACTGCATGTGGATATGAATGCTTTCTACTGCTCTGTACATGAAGCGGAAGAACCGGATCTATATAGAGGAAAAGCAACGGCCGTTGCGGGAAGTAGTGAACTGCGCAAGGGTGTAATTGTAACCTGCTCATATACCGCTCGTAACCGAGGGATCTCAACAGGTATGGTTGTACACCAAGCCATGAAAAAGTGCCCTGACCTCATTGTGATTCGTCCCGATTTTCATCTATACCGTCAATATTCAAGAGCGTTCATGCAGATTGCATATAGTTATACGCCTCAACTTGAGGCAACATCCATTGATGAGTGTTATCTTGATATTACAGGCTCAAGACAATTCGGGAATCCAATGGAGATTGCGGAGAGCATTCAGCGTAGAATCAAGGATGAATTGGGACTGCCTTGTTCCATTGGCATTGCACCCAACAAATTATTGGCGAAAATGGCTTCGGATCTGAAAAAACCGAACGGTATCTCCATTTTGCGCATGAGGGACGTACCCCGGATTCTTTGGCACAGGCCATGTAACGAAATGTTTGGCATTGGCAAAAAAACGGCTGAAAAGTTGAAAAAAATAGGCATTGAAACCATTGGTCAATTGGCCAAGTCGGATGAGAACATGTTGACCGAACTATTTGGAGTCAATGGAGCCTGGCTCAAAAACTCTGCAAATGGCATTAACCATTCCGCGGTTCACGCAGAACGGGAAGCCAATAAGTCCATTGGGCATACGACAACTCTGCCGGCGGATGTATCGGATATGAATGAGATTCATCGGGTATTCCTCAATATAAGTGACCAGGTCGCCAGAAGATTGCGTAAGCACGAAATGTTCAGCCAGGGTATTCAGATTACGATCCGGACACCCGATATGAAGACGATCACCCGATCACGTCTAATGGAAGTTCCTACGGAGGATGCAGTCGTCATTTACCGTGAGGCATGTCAATTATTTGAGAAGCATTGGGGAAGTGGCAAGCCTGTACGTATGCTGGGTGTGACACTTCAAAACCTGATTCCAAGAGAGGAATCTGCTGTGCAGATGGACTTGTTCGAATATGAGCAGAAGCCCAAAAAGGACAATCTGATTCGGATTATGGATCAGTTACGTGATAAATTTGGTGAGAATGCTGTTGTGACTGCAGGCATGCTTGGGGACGATCCTTCCGTACTGCTTCGTAATCATAAAGTGCGGGGGACTTCACTGCAAAAAGATAACTTGCAAAGTCTTGATTAAATAGGGGATAATAGAGACTTATGGTTGCAAAATGATTTGTAATTATTCTTACTTTGGTTTAATATGTTTCTAGATAAAAACACTGTACGTTTCGAATTATAGGAGGAGAGAATGTAAATGAGTAAATATACTTGGGTTGAAAAAGACACATGCATCGCTTGTGGCGCTTGCGGAGCAACGGCTCCAGACATCTACGATTACGATGATGAAGGTCTGGCAGAAGTTATCTTTGACGGCGACGCTAACAAAGGAATCAAAGCGATTCCAGACGACTTGTTTGACGATATGCAGGATGCATGCGACGGCTGCCCTACAGATTCAATCAAAGTAGCGGACGAGCCTTTCAATAAAGAGGGCTAATTTCTTACATGCTTACAGAGCACTTTCTGTTTGTCTTTATGACAAGGGAAGGTGCTTTTTTGTTTTCGTCTATCTGTATTTATCTGATCCGTGGATCAAGGACGAACCTTGTCGAAATGCCTTTTTCCCACCGGGTACTCAAGTCCTATGGATTCAACGACTGTTTATGCCGATATATAAGGATATACGGAAAAAGGCGAAATAGTGGAGGATCGGATGCAAAATACTCATCTAAGAACATATGTTAAGAAACATCCAGACAATAAAATGGCCTGGTATTTGCTTGGAAAGGAGTACTTGGGCGAAGGACAGGAGGCCAAAGCCAACTATTGCTTTCAGCAAGCGGGCGAGGTTTACGAGGCATTTGAGCGCAGTAAAGCTCCTGCTGACATCTGGGTGGACTATCAGGAGAAACTGGTGGAGATGTCCGAGCAAAAGGAGAAAAAACAACGTAGACGCAAAATGTGGCTTACGTTATTCATGCTGCTTGTGTTGGCTGGTCTGCCACCTGCGGACGCTCCAGGTTTCAGTCGCGAAGCAGCCGATGCACTCTCAGCAGCACTGGAATCCACGGATGACGCCGCAGAGCCTGTAGAGGCGGATAAACAGGCTGTGAGTAAGGCCACGCCACCAAGTAATGTGTTCACCGCTGCGGCATTTGGCGGAGGTAGTCAGGGCGAGGCTGCGCTGGCAGCTGCATGGTCCGGATCTGGATCAAAAATAGAGACTTCGGCCGTATTGGGAATGCAAACCTCGGAGGATTGGTCTTTGTGGAAGCGAAATATGCCTGTGAAATACATTGTGCAGACGAATACAAGCGGGAAACTAACTGCACAGAGTTATGATGCCAAGCAGTGTAACTGTGAACCTCCAGAAGTCACGCCGAAGATCAAAAAGATGGCTATGGCGTGGACCGCGAAGCAGGAAGCCGCTGCATCATTATCAAGTGCAATTGTTGCTTATCGCAAAAAAAATGACGCTTGGCCCAAGAGTGTAACGCAAATGGCTCAGCCATTTCCGAATAATATTCTCGGAGAGACGGCGCCAGGCATGACCGAGATGTTTCCGAAGCTGCTAGCCTTGCATCAAGGAAAGGCACAGCAAGGAAAGAGTGAAGCCGGTGGAGCAGATAACAGTTCGACGACTTCGAATTCGTCTCAAGGAGAGAATGCCGCTTTTGCGGATACGCTGGGAGGAAAACCTTTTTTGCAGGAACCGCTTGAGATTGTCATTGATAAGGATATACATAAACTTGCATTAATCAGTGGGGATACGATTGTTCGGATGTATGATGTGGGACTTGGCGGTGATCGAACACCGGAAGGTTCATATGTCATTACGGATAAAGTGGTGAATCCGAATGGACGTTCGAATGGTGAGTTTGGTAGCAGGGGGATGCAGCTCTCCAACACGAATTATGCTATCCATGGGACCAACGAGCCAGACAGTATCGGACTGGATGAGTCCCTTGGATGTGTGAGAATGCGTACAGGAGATGTAGAAGAGTTGTTTGCTCTTGCTCCGCAAGGTACTCCGGTACGCATTGGAGAAGATCTACTGCCAGATCTGACACTTGTTCCAGAAGCAAAGCAGCGTTATCTGCATACGCTTGTTCCAAAGCAGGATAACCCGAACAAAACGTATCATTGGCTGAATTGATCTGTTGGATATGTAGAATCAGACGGGTTTAGCCTGAATCATCTACATATTGGCAATAATGATAAGAGCACCAATAATGATGATCAAGCCGCCTACACATGCTGCAGTCCATGCAATGGCTTTGCGATTCACTTCTTCTTTCTTTTGCTGTAATGCAGGTGGTTTACGTTTGGGAGCCATGAGTTATTCCTCCTTATTGGAATAGAACTGGTGTAGAGTAACCATGCTCTCATTGTAAAGAATTCAACTCGTCATTACCAGTGGACGGGTGGATTTCTTGTGAGCATTTTGCATGATTCGATTTGTGGTGTCTATGCGTAAACTACTTTCCTTTTTAATAAGAAACAGATAGACTTGTGTGTAGAGTGTTTTTTTACATATGAAAAGGCGGAAAACGGCTTATTGGCGTACCGGACCAGAACGGAGTGAGTGATTTGTTATACAGAAGTCTTGCTAAACCTTTGTTGTTCAAAATGGACCCTGAACAGGCCCATCATCTGATTATTGGCGGCCTTAGTGGCGTGGGTAGCATCCGTCCGGTTCCTTCCGGACTGCGAGTGATGTACGGCGTTCGTGAAACGTCTGATCTGGCTGTTGACATGTTTGGGTGTCATTTCCCTACACCTGTTGGTCTGGCGGCGGGTCTGGACAAAAACGGACAGGCCGTAACGGGCTTTTCTTCCATCGGATTTGGATTCATGGAAGTGGGAACCGTGACACCACTTGCACAACCAGGTAACGACCAACCACGGCTGTTCCGTTTGCCGTCAGATGAGGCTTTGGTGAACCGAATGGGCTTCAACAATCTTGGTGCGGAAGCCATGGCAGGTGAGTTGGCACGTCTACAGGATCGGCGTATTCCAGTGGCTGTTAACATCGGCAAAAATAAGGCAACGTCTAATGAGGAAGCTCACCTGGACTATTCCAAGTGCATACAGGCACTATACGATTATGCTGATCTGTTCGTGGTGAATATCAGTTCACCAAATACACCGGATTTGCGTAATCTGCAACATGGGAATGAATTGAAGGAACTGCTCGCTGCGGTTATGAACGAGATGAATGCGCAGCATGCGCGAGCAGGCGGAGCGACCAAATCCGTTCTGGTGAAGATCGCACCGGATGTGAATGATCAGGAACTTGAATACATGGTTCGCACGATTGCAGACAGTGGTGTTGCTGGCATTATTGCAACGAACACAACCATCAGTCGTACAGGACTTTCTCACCAACATGCGAAGGAAACGGGTGGTCTGAGCGGTAAACCTCTGCGTGAACGTTCAACGGAGATTATTCGCCAGATCTATCGTCAGACCGAAGGCAAACTTCCTATCATCGGTTCAGGTGGCATTTTCACAAGTGAGGATGCATACGAGAAGATTAAAGCCGGAGCAAGCCTGGTCGAAATATATACCGCATTGATCTATGAAGGACCTGAGGTGAATCGGCGCATTCATGCCGGACTGCGTGAGTTACTGCGTAAGGATGGTTATCGTCATATCTCTGAAGCGGTTGGTGCAGAGCATCGTTAAGAAGGATTGTGATTCCCCGGTATGAAAATATAGAAGCATGGAAGAGCGTAATATGGTTCGGGACTCTTCCCCCCACCAAACATCATGTATAATGGAATAGAACAGGGGACGCTATAGAGACAGGAGGCATAAGCATGGACGGTAGAGACTGGGGTACATTTTTACTTCCTTATGAACAAGCGGTAGAGGAATTAAAAGTCAAGTTTAAGACAATGCGGGCGGAGCTGAAAAAACGGGAAGAGTATGCCCCGATTGAATTCGTTACCGGTCGTGTCAAAAAAATATCCAGTATTCTGGAGAAATCCAGACGACTGAATGTGTCGCTTGATGACGTGGAGACAGGCATTGAGGATATTGCAGGTATCCGTATCATGTGCCAATTCGTAGATGATATCCGTCGGGTTGCCGAATACATTCGAGGCCGCAAGGATCTCACGGTGCTCATTGAGAAAGATTATATTACGAATTTCAAAGAGAGTGGCTATCGCAGCTTCCATATGATTATTGAGTATCCCGTTCAGACGGCTCTGGGACAAAAGATCGTATTGGCCGAGATTCAGATCCGTACACTTGCCATGAATTTCTGGGCTACCATTGAACATTCTCTGAGTTACAAATTTCGGGAGAGTTTACCGGATGATATGCGAGCCAGGTTGAAAAAAACAGCGGAGGCCGCTTTTGTACTGGATAATGAGATGTCTGCCATTCGTCTACAGATTTTGGAGGCACAGAAGGCATTTGAGGATGATTCCAATATTGTGTCAAGAACATTGAATATCATTCATCAATTATACTTCTACCACCTTGTCAGTGAAGCGATTGAAGCACAGAAGCGTTTTAACGATTACTGGGAACGACATGATATGGAAGGGCTCAAAGACTTGCTGGATGACGTGAAAACACTTCTGAACAACGCCAGAAAGGGCGAAAACCCGGATGAGCATCTATGAGCCACTGTACATTGATTACTTAATCTACTTCAATCGGGATCAGGATTATTTCGAGTGCCATGAAGTGCTGGAAGAATTGTGGCTTGAACGGAACCGGGATTCTCTCTATAAAGGTTTGTTGCAGATTGCGGTTGGTTTATACCACTTCAGGAATGGCAATCTCCGCGGAGGAACGATGATGTTACAGAGTTCACTTGACCTTCTGGAACCTTATCCTGATACGATTCTGGGCATTGACCTTGGGGCTTTGGTACGGGATGTACAGGAAATCGTGAAGGAACTGTCGCAATCAGATGATCAGCCTGTGTCCTACAGGGATTTGTCCATACGAATTGTTGATGAGGTCTTGGAACAAGAGATATCTAGAAGATCACTTGAGCTAAAACCTAATATTCCGCAACGCCGGAGTCCTACCAGAGGGCGTATATACGAAGAGAAGATGAAGGCGATGAAGCAGGGTGAAATTTGAGTTGTAATCAGCGTTAGCATTCATACGAGCATCTCATGGATTTGAAATTCCATGGTTATGAAACACCCCGATTATTCCTGTGAAGGGAACAATCGGGGTGTTTTTGAATGTTGCATCATATTCAGATAATTGCAGGTGGCACAGCCTGTCCTCTATTAGAACAGTGTATGATGATCGAAGTGCCTGCTCGGCGATATGTGGAAACGTATCTATCCGTTAGCTTGCCGAAGGAGTGGCATTGCCTTTATATTTTTCGAAAAATTGTTTGTAATCGTCTAACGTGTAGCCTTGATCACTGCCATTCTCTTGCAGTCCGCCAACCATACGGTCTTTCTCGACACCAGCTTCATAATAGACGAGTGTAGGCGTGAACTCGATGTTGTAATCGGTCCATCCTGCTTCGAATTCGCGAAGATTGAACTGCGGAAGCTCAATACCTTCACTGTCAACCAGTGGCATCAACTGAGGTGTTGTGGCACGGCAGTGCGAGCAGTCGGAAGCGAAGAAATAAACAAAGAAGCTGTCTTTGTTATCAATCTTGGCTTTGAGATCCGCGGGAAGAATGATTTGTTGGTAATTGGGATCGCTAAGTAGCTCCCGTGTCGCTGGATTAAGCTTGGAAGCAGCGATGCCATAAGCATTTTCCACTGAATCCATCTGTTTCTTGGATTGTTGGTCTACAACAACCAGTGCAGCAATCATAACGACTAAAATACCCAGGAAAATAAGGATCGCAGCACTTTTCTTTTTCTTCTTGGATTTCATCGGACATCCCCCATCGATCATATCGAAATATAGTTTGGGCAAAAATATAGATTGGGATAATATGCATAAACACCCGGATTTTTGCTCAGGAATCAATCTACTTGCCATTATACTACATTACATGCTGTAGTGGAATAGATACGATATGATAGGAAAGCAAAGCTTGGATATGATAAAATAAAACGATATTGCAATCTTACCAAGACAGGATGAGTGGGAATATGGGTGTAAAGTTACCTTTGATATTTGCTGAGCGAATGAAAAGTTTGCTGGGTGATGAGTTTGAACAATTTATGAAATCTTATGAACAGTCTCCTCATGCGGGACTGAGAGTTAATACGCTGAAAATATCGATGGAACAGTTCGATGAGATTGCTCCGTTTGATCTAAGACCTATTCCTTGGTGTGAGACAGGATTCTATGTACCTCATGGTGTTAAACCGGGGCTGCACCCTTATTATCATGCTGGTCTGTATTATATACAGGAACCAAGTGCAATGGCTCCAGTTGAATTATTGCAGGTGAAGCCTGGTGATCGTGTGCTTGATCTCTGTGCTGCCCCAGGAGGGAAAACAACACAGATTGCTGCGAAGCTGCAAGGCAAGGGTGTGCTTGTCACGAACGATATCCATGCTGAACGCACCAAAGTGCTGGCCAAGAACGTGGAATTGTACGGGGTGCGGAACGCCGTTGTTTTGAATGAGTCGCCCGAGCGGATCGCGAATGCATTTCCTCATTATTTTGACAAAGTATTAATTGATGCGCCTTGTTCAGGTGAAGGTATGTTCCGCAAGGATGAAGACATGGTGAAATCGTGGGAACATCATTCGGTGGAAAAATGTGTACTCATGCAGCGGGATATTTTGGAGACTGCCGCACGATTACTGGCTCCAGGAGGGACAATTGTATATTCGACATGTACCTTTGCGCCGGAGGAAAATGAAGCGATGATTGCGGAGTTTCTGAATCTAAACCGTGATTTTGTTGTAAAGGACATTCCTGAAGAGACAGGATTTGCTCCAGGGCATCCGGAATGGGTGCGTCAGATGATGCCTGAGAAGGCTGATGAGACCAAAGATGTGCTCGATCAAACGCGTGGTACCGCAAGATTGTGGCCTCACCTTTTGGAAGGGGAAGGACATTATGTCGCTGTATTACAGCATCGTGCAGAGCAAGGACTCGAAACAGATCAACCAGGAGTAGTTCAAGAAGGAGCAATGGAGTATGGACAGGTCGAGGATGTGTCCAGGATTGAAGTAGAGGGGAACCAGGATCACTCTATTGCTGCTTCTTCAATTGCTATGACCAAAGCTGATCGTAAAAAGGAACGTTTGCTGCGAATCGAATCCAGAGAGTCCCATGACAGACAAGCTGGTGGAGGCAAGAATACGAGTAGATCGAGCAAAAAAGGTAAAGATTACAGTGGACGTAAATCGGAACGGGGTCAGGGACGCGGAGCTGATCCGGCAAGTATGGACCCGATTGCGATCTATACTTCGTTTATGAAAGAACAATTGGAGATGGATCTAACTGGAGAAACGGTATGTTACGGAGATCGTGTGTATCAATCATCGGTAGGTGCAGCAAGGTTGGAGGGACTGAAAGTCATTCGCCCAGGCTGGTTTATGGGCACAATCAAGAATGGCCGATTTGTTCCTTCCCACCCGCTTGCGTGTGCTCTGAATGCATCTGAGGCACGGCGAAGCGTGAATCTGTCATCGGCTAATGGCGAAGCCGTGAGGTACCTCAAGGGTGAAACGTTGAATATCGAAGAAGAACGAGTGGTGCTCAAGGCGGATACAGTCGCCAAAGGGTATGTTCTTGTGTGTGTAGATGGTTATGCCGCTGGCTGGGGAAAATGGCTGGATGGTGTATTGAAGAATGAATATCCGGCAGGCTGGAGGTGGACATCGGTATGAGTGGAAAAGGCAAACAAACGCTGCGTCTGGACAAAATATTGAGTCATATGGGTGTGGGAACACGAAGTGAACTCAAAAAGATGGTGAAGCAAGGCAGAATCCATGTGGACGGCAAGGCAGTCAAAGACAGTGGTGTACAGGTGAATCCGGAGGTCAACGTCATTGAAGCTGACGGAGAGCGGATTGTGTACCGGGAGATGATCTATCTGATGCTGCATAAACCTCCGGGTGTTGTGTCTGCTACGGAAGACAACAGAGATAAGACGGTGCTGGATCTGCTGCGGAAAGAGGAGCGGGTCTTCAATCCCTTTCCTGTGGGACGATTGGATAAGGATACGGAGGGACTGCTCATTCTCACGAATGATGGTCCACTTGCCCATGATCTGTTATCTCCACGCAAGCATGTGCCCAAAACCTACGAAGCCCGTGTATTGGGAAATGTGGATGATGCGGATGTGCAACGTTTCAAAGCGGGCATTCAATTGGATGACGGATACGAGACGTTGCCTGCTGAGCTAACTATACTTGGTCATGAAGAGACGGAAGAAGGCACGATCTCGTCGATCTCGCTTATTATTCACGAGGGGAAATTTCATCAGGTGAAACGTATGTTTCAGGCGGTAGGCAAGCGAGTGATCTATCTGAAACGCGTTGCCATGGGTGAGCTTGAATTAGCTTCCGATCTTGCTATCGGAAGCTATCGTGAACTAACCGCAGACGAGTTAAACCTTCTGCGGAAGTAAAGCTCCCGTCCTGCGCGAAGCGGAGCAGGGAGTCGTGGAGGGAAGCGAAGCTCCAATACGAACGCCGAAGGCGAGAAAGCTCCCGTCCTGCGCGAAGCGGAGCAGGGAGTTGTGGAGGGAAGCGAAGCCCCGATACGACCGCCGAAGGCGGGAAAGCTCCCGCTCTTCACGAAGTGAAGCAGGGAGTTGTGGAGGGAGGCGAAGCCCCGATACGAACGCCGAAGGCGAGAAAGCTCCCGTTCTTCACGAAGTGAAGCAGGGAGCCGGGCGGGAAGCGAAGCCCTGCCCGAAATGGTCCCGGTTAAGCTTGGGTGGGATCGCCGCTGAAAAGCGGTGTTCCCGGCAACAAGCGTTCCTACGCCAACCGTTACATAGCAAGACCCGACCTACCACCGATGAGCAAGACGGGAGTCCAGAGGGCAGAGCTCTCTGGGGCCCTCCCTCGGAAGGGAGGGTTTGGGTGGGTGCGACTACTTAATAGATGAGGAATGAAGCCAGAATGACGTATAAATTAATTGCACTAGATGTAGATGGAACACTGCTGAATGACCATCATGAACTAACCGAATGGACTCAGGAGACCTTGATCCAAGCTTCCCGTCAGGGAGCAGAGATCGTTCTATGTTCAGGTAGAGGTCCTGCCAATACGATTCCTTTCATGGAGCAGATGGGACTGGATGGATATGTGATTACACATAATGGCGCCGTAACGGCGCAAGTGGATACTCGTGAGGTGGTTCATCATTTTGCATTGGATGGACAAGGACTGGAGCCGATCATATCCTACTGTCGAACCAATGGAGTACATTTTGACATCAATACGGCATTTGGCCTGTATGTGGATCAACCAGAAGGTCTGGGATTGCAGGTGCGTGAGATGTATTACAACTTTATGGCAGAGCCACTGAAATTACCTAAGTGGGTTGACATGACAGAACCGCTGGCCAAGTTCACTGCATTTGGACCGATTGAACAGATGGATGCCGTACTTCAGGAGTGGTCTACCTGGAATCTGCCTTATTATATGACACGGAGTGGTGATTTTTTTATTGACCTGATGCATCCCGAAGCGTCCAAAGGTGCTGCGCTTAAAAGGCTTGCCGAATCCAAAGGAATCATGCCTTCGGAGATCATGGCGATTGGCAACTACTTCAATGATATTACGATGCTGACTTTTGCGGGCAAAGGCATTGCCATGGATAACTCACCTGACGAGGTGAAAGCTGCCGCAGACGAGGTGACACTCTCTAATAACGAGCAGGGAGTAGCACACGCAATCCAAAAATATGTCTTATCGGTTTAATCCTGCATCTTATACGTAAAATGCACGCTTTCCTCATAATCTACCGCCCTCAGGGGCATCCTAAGAGAATAACGTTAGGAATCGAGGAGGACACGTGATGAAATATGATGTGGAATTGGTTGCAGACCTGCGGACATCAGGTGGAGAAGTGCAGGACGTGATGATCAATGGTCAATATGCAGGCTCACTTTTTCTCGTGTACAGAGAAGGAGACCGTTTATCAGGCAGTCTTCAGATCGAGCAGGAGTCTCTGCCAGATGACACAGAGCAACTTATTGTGGATAAAGTGCATACCTATGTCCGATCTCTTGCAGATGCGTTGGAAGCTGCATATTATGAAGTGCTGGTTAGTTGCGGCTCATTGCACTCGGTTCTGCATAAGCCTGAGTCAGATACGATGTGGCCGTCTGAGGATATGAATCATCACGATGGCAGCTATGACGATATAGACAGCAGTGAAAGCAAGGTAATTCCTGTTGCACAAGCCGAATCGTTTACATATGAAGATCGGGATCAGGTTCTGGAGATGGAAATGGTAAGCGCAGGACGCAGCATATCCACCTATATATTCAATGATGTCGAAGGACAGGAAATTGCAGAAGCTTCTTTAAAACAATATGGCGCTGATGTGCAAGGTGAAATACACTGGTATGACGAGCCGGAAGAGACCCAATTGGAAGCCGCAGCAGAGTTGCTGGTCAGAGAGCTGGATGAGGACATCATCGATACGATTACGATCCGCATGTGGCATCAGGGGAATGAACTCGAGACGTTAGAGTGGATACATCGCGATTTCTCCGAGGAATTTGAGGATCTGGATGAATCCGATCAGGATGAGCTGGAAGCTGCTGAAGAAGCATGTTATGTCATGCTGAAACGTAAGGACCGGGAATTCCGGGTGTATGAGCTGTTTCTTCAGGAACGAGGTGGATTGCCTGTCGGAACAGCAACAATAGACACCTCTCAATCCGATCTGACGGGATACATTGATTACGAGGTTCCTGGAACCAGTGTGCAGCGAGAGAGCCTGGTCGAAGTGTTGATGCAGGAGTTGGACAAGGAGATGGAGTTTGATACCCTTCATCTTACGATGTTGTATCGAAATCAGATTATTGATGAAGCCAGAATAGATGGGTAAAAGGCAACTGCCTTTTACCTTTTTTTGTTCTCATTTTGACGAAAAATTCATTTCCCGGTATAGTACCATTAGTTTAATAGAGCTCAGGAAGCGGAGGAGAACAATATGCACTCATTCAGGATCAGTAGCGAATATATTAACGATGGTTTTCAAGCGGTTCAGGCGAAGCCCGAAGATACGGAGGATGTGATGTCGCTGTTGGTGGAGACAGCCGAATGGTTACAGGGCCAAGGTTCTACCCAATGGAACGCTTTGCTTCAAGGTGAAGATTCACATGATACGGCAGGGGCAATTCGGCGCGGGGATGTGTTTGTATTTAAAAAAGGAGCTGACGTAGCGGGAATGGTCATCCTTATGGTTCAGCCAAGCCCGTGGGATATTCACCTGTGGGGTTCAAAAGCTTACGCCGAGGATGGCGCAATCTATCTGCATCGGCTGGCGATCCGAAGAAAATATGCCCAGAGCGGTCTGGGACGAGCAATATTGGAATGGTCCAGCAGCGGCATACACTTTGAAGGCAAACATACGGTTCGTTTGGACTGTGGAGCCGACAACGCAACGTTAAACGCCTTTTACGCGCGGAACGGGTATACTTTTCTGGGAGAGACTGATGGTTACAGTACATATGAGAAGCCGGTGGAGCTCCTGAGCTGAGCATGATGACTGTTCTCTGATTTTAATTTTAATTATTATCAAATATATATTGATGACAACTGCAAGTGGTTGACTGCTGGTTTGGTTTAAAGCTTTTGCTTCTGAGCGTCGTGTTTCATGAATATGTTGTATATACGAGTGATAACAAAAGCTTATCAAGTTCTGCTTAAATCGCCTGGTTTGAATAGCAAGATTTTGCTGTGTCTATCGTAATATAGATGTTCCGGCTGTCCTATGTCATAATGGATAACAGAGCCGTATCAGAGAAAACAAATGAATGAATGTGCATGCAATATAGGATGGGTAATTGAGAGAGATTCTCATTTTGTATCTTTACTGAACATATGTTCTGGTATATCATGAATGAAGATGTATGGAAAGAACGTAAGTAGAAAGGGGGAAACTAACAGTGAAATTGCTGCAGGCGCTTTTCTTTCCTCCGGAGCAGCCCGGAGGTGTATCCTCTATGATTCCGTATATGCAAGAGAGATTTACAACCCCAAGGTGGGAAATGGATCTGTTCTCGTTGCCGAAGCGGATTCGCAACAAGGGCAGGGAGGAAGTTCATTTCGAAACGTTTGACTGGACTGAATATCAGGATAGTCCTGTTGTCCAAAAATATATTCAAACCTATCGTGATTATCTATGGTGGACCAAGTTGCGTATTCAGAAGCCCTATGATCTGATTCATGCTCACCACCCCATTGCCGGACTTGCGATGAAAACGGTCTTCCCGGATACACCTCTCATTCAGACGATTCACTCCAGTTATGAACGAGAATTAATCCTTAATGGACGCATTGAAACGGACGGACCGGAGCATCGATTCCTGCTTGCGATATATGGTGAACTGGAACATCAGGCAGAGCGTCTCTTGACGGTGTCAGACTCGTTCCGTCGTTATCTGGCTCCCTACGTGAAGGAACCTGATGTCATCGGTGTGATTCCCAATGGATTTGATGAGAAGCGCTTTAAGCCGATTCCTCATGATAATGCGATACCACAGCTGGTGACGGTATGTCGGCTTGTTCCGGCGAAAGGATTGGATATTCTTTTCAAAGCCTGTGCGGAACTGAAGGGCAGAGGTCATGATTATGTGTTACATATTATTGGAGATGGACCGATTCGTCCTGATCTGGAAGAATTGGCGCAGCGATTAGGGATCTATAATGAGACCATTTTCTATGGTTACACACTGCACCCTGAGGAATTCATGCCATTCTTTGATATTTTTGTACTTCCTTCACGAGCAGAGGCATTTGGTTCCGTTTTCGCTGAAGCGGCGCTGAGTTGTCTTGCCCTTGTGGGTACGGATGTAGGTGGAATACCCGAACAGATCGAGAATGGTAGCAATGGGTTGCTTGTACCGGCAGAAGATCCTTCTGCACTGGCTGAAGCGCTTGAAAAGGTGATGCTGGATCCGGCTTATCGTTATGAACTTGCCCGTTCAGCATGTGAAAAAGCCAAAACACATTACTCGCTCGGCAGATCAGTCAATGAGCTGAAGAAGATGTATCTACAGTTTCCCAGCAAGACCTAAAAGAGAGAACAAAAAGTGCGAGCCGCTGTGCTAAACAGCGGCTTTTTTTTCATGCAAAAGGTGTGCGCATGAGTGATGAATTGTGGTTATGAAGCAAACGTATGCACATATTCATGAAGTACATAAGCATGTTTATATATTTTTGCGTCCACGAAATGTACCCCAGCGGTTTAATACCAATTTGGCTGCCCAGAACAGTGCCATACTTCCGAAGATAGGGTAAAGGATAGATAGCAGAGAACTGAATCCAAACTGACTGAGTGAGTAACAGAGCAGCATAATGGTTAATGTAATGAAACGGGGATGAACGCGTATATGTTGTCTGAGTTGCAAGGTCATGCCATAGATATCCGCAACAAACGTACTGAATATTTCCATAAAAATAAGGGATACATATACAGATTGTACTGCCCATCCAAGTTGAAAGGCGATGCTGCCCATCGGAATTTCGAATTGGATGATGCCGGGCATCTGTGCCGACATGGCAAAATGGGCTGCCATTAGCATGAAACCTACGCCAATTCCACCCAATACTCCGCCCCACTTCAGCACATTCCGACTACGAATCTGGTTCCCTACAGGCACCAGAACAGCTTGAGCTAACGCCAGATTAAATGAAGTGTACAACAGTGGAGACAGCCATACTTGAATAGGATTTGAGTCTGTCGTCAGTGTGATGAATCGGGAAGCTCCCGGATGATGGATGGTACTTGTGATCATGAGCAGAGATAACAGGAGCATCATAGGCACGACAATGCTATTCATTTGAAGGATAGCTTGGATGCCCCGACCGAGAAGCAGATATGTCCCTACAAGTGTGACGATTAGACCGGTCTGATAATGCAAACCGAGATGTTCGACAAAAACGGAACCTGCTCCGGCAAGCATGACACTGTTCACGCCAATGAGAATGAGAAGGGTCACCCAAGTGATCCATTTGCCCGCCTTGTGGCCGAATAAATGTTTGTTCAGATCCTCATAAGAGCGGGATCCGGTATCGTGGGCGATCAGCATCATTTTGGTACCTAACCAGACAAAGAGCATGGTGGATAAGCCTATGGTGACGGTGGCCCATTTGCCATACTGGGTAAAAAACTGCAAAATTTCCTGCCCTGTAGCGAAGCCGGCTCCGACAACCGTTCCGATGTATGTAAATGCGATCTGCAGCACCCGAAATGCCTGTTTCATGTGTTTCCCCTCTCAGGACCCTGTATAGTTTGGACATGCGGGTACCATGGTACAAGGTATGCTTGACCCACGAAAGTCATGACAATCGATCATGAGCTTTGGCTTGAATCGCGTCTGAAGGACAGCGTCCAGGCAATTTCGCTTGAACTTATAGATAGATATATGATACTTTTACCTCATAGGATAGGCTTGGGAGGTCAAATCATGGAATTATTGAAACAACGAATTTTACAAGAGGGTGTTGTCATCTCGGATCAAGTATTGAAGCTGGATGGTCTGTTGAACCACCAGATTGATCCTGCATTAACGATGGAGATGGGGCGTGAATTCGCTGCCCGTTTTCGTGAAAGTGGAGTGACCCGTGTAATCACAGTAGAATCCTCAGGGATTCCGGTTGCGTTTGCCGCGGCCTATGAACTTGGGGTGCCACTTGTATTCGCCCGTCGCAAAAAAACACTTCTAGCTGATCCTGATGCTTACTGTGAACGCGTACCGTCCTTTACCAAAGGAATTGTAACTGACATTATGGTATCTCGCGAGTTTATTCATGAGAATGACCGTATTTTGTTCATTGATGATATTATTGCCAATGGAGATGCCGCTCGTGGCGTCATCAAAATCATTGAGCGTTCCGGTGCGGAACTCGTCGGATTCGGTGTTGTGGTAGAGAAATGTTTCCAGGCAGGGGCACGAACGATTCGTGAACAGGGGATTCCGGTGGAAGCCTTGGTACGCATTCGTTCCCTGAACGATGGGACGGTACAATTTGACGATAACGAAATGTGACATTTTAAAGGAATAGGGCCTATTTTTTGAACTATGCCTTTGCATGGCCGCTAATTTCATTTATAATGGGGTTATGTTAGGGAGAGGAGGCAACACCATGGGGAACCAACCGGCAACAGAACAATTCTTTAATGATAAGCTGGCGGAATCGAAAGTTCATTTTGAACGTGCCCTGGATTGTAAACATACGGAATTCGATGACCTTTATCCCTATATGATTGAACATCCTCAATTTTTCTGGTACAAACGCTATGTTGCCTGGTCAGAATTACTGACGATTGTAGGCTTATGCGAAGAGTTGTCCTTCTCTTGGAAAGAACAATTTACACCGCATCAAGTGGAGTACCTTGAAGAACGTGTGATGTCCGCCAAAGTGCTTGATTTTTGGTTCGAGAAGAACGACAGCAAAGAGCACGCGCAGCGGTAACTTTCAGTCGGGACATAATTTCGAATGACATGACAGTCCAATACAGTCACGTGAGACCTAAATGACTTTTCATTTAGGTCTCTTTTTGTAAATAAATTTGGAATATAGGAGCCATGAACATGATTAGTGATACAGAATTGGACGCCCTGCGTCTGTCAGGTGAGAAAGTCAGAGTAGTACGGGACGAGCTCGAATCGAACGATGTAACCGGGATTGTCGTTGCCTGGGATGGCGAGCAGGTACTTATCCGTCGTCAGAATCGACGTGTCGTCAAGTTGGATCGTGGTTACCGCTATCAGTTGTTCAGCGAACCCCGGCAAAGTCCACTTGGTGAGTAACAACGATCATTATGTCAGAAGTATGAGCGTACAAATGTTTGGAATTACCATGATTTCTTGGCATAATTGACTCACTCGGGAGAGAAGATAGGTACAGTGAAGAAATTCTGTAACTATAGCCGAGAGGGTGTGCTGCAAGACATGACATTGATGAATGATAAAGTTCATGCCTACAAGGATCAGATTGGAGCATTAAGTGATGTGCTGCCAGGTGTGGTGAAGTCGTATCATGAGTTTACCGGAGAATGCTTCCAACCTGGGGCGATTGATGCGAAGACCAAACAGCTCATCGCGCTTGGTATTGGCTTGTTCGCCAACAATGAGGTATGTACCTTCTATCATGTAGAAGAAGCACGTGCCAAGGGCGCTACAGATCAGGAGATTATGGAGACCGTTGCTGTGGCTGGAGCTGTAGGAGGCGGACATGCCCTGTCCCAGGGCGCGATGCGAGTGCAGAAGGCGCTGCATTAAGTGTAGATGGAGGTAGTCCAAGGACTGTCCTCCTAAAGAGGAAATCAAACAAAAGAGGAGGTTCCGGTTGATCCGGAGCCTCCTCTTTGATATTATCCCTACATTTTCCCTAACATTTTATCGTACATAAACTGTCCAGTTACCCGACGTGCTGTTACGTAACGATCATTGAAATAAGGATTGCTCATTTTGGTGATGCTTACCCCTTTGCTGCTGGATGCATGTGCAAATTGTCCGCCGCCGATATAAACACCTGTATGTGAAATGCCTTTGCCTGTTGTGTTAAAGAACACCAGATCACCTGTCCGAACATTGCTCTTGGCTACTGGAGTACCTGCTTTGGCTTGCTGTTGCGAAGTACGTGGCAATTCAATGCTGTATTTATTGAAAATATATCTCATAAACCCGGAACAGTCGAACCCGGCCAGAGTCGTGCCACCCCACTTGTAAGGAATACCTGTCATGTTGTTCACTACGGAGTTAATACTGCTTGCCTCTGTGCTTGTTGCCCCGGATGTAAATAGTACAGCCGCTCCAAAAATGGAGATAATCAGTTTTTTCAAAATCAATGTTCTCCCTTCGATGCCTACGGAGTTAGCTAAGGGTTCGGTAGAAGGTTCCCTATATTTCCTATGTATAAGAATAATTCACCCAAAATGGTTCCCCCGTTTTCAAACCTGAAACTCGGCAATGAATAATTAAGTTTTTGTAACTATTTGAAACTATATTGCATAAATGCGTAATTGTCAAACCCTTTTAAACCCCTTCGTAATACCTCAATGTTAGCGGAATTAACGATTTTATATGAAAGAAGGCGTCAAGTTTGGGTATCATTGATGACAAAAACGTCATTATTGATTCGTTTGAGACGAAATTGGATAAATAAATAAGTTTGTCATGAGTTAAAAGAACTATCCGTTATGTAGAATTTGAGAGATTATATTCATTAAGTTGCATATATTGACAATAATTGATTTTTTGCATATCATCTGATTATCCAATCCACATATTGGATAAAAATAGATTTTATTATGTTATATATTTAAATTAAGGAGGTTTAAGGACGGGCGTTATAGGTAAGGTAGAATTGTGGATGTTATTACAATGAACATGGGAGAGTGTTACATTTGAAAGCAAAGAAAATAATTACTTTTGTCCTGGCATGCGCTATGGTGTTCTCAACAGTTGGAATCGCAGTTCTCCCTGTAGGGACGGTATCTGCTGCTGATGCATCGGGTACTACAGCGAGTATTTCAGATATTTTGAAGAACCAACTGCCGGATGGAGGTTGGAGAAAAGATTATAAACAAACAAGTGGAGAGTGGGCGAAGTCCACGATTGACAACAAGGCTACATATTCAGAAATTAGAAGATTGGCGAAGGAATTTAAAAAGACGAATGATCCACGCTACTCCACAGCTGCAATTAAAGGAATCAACTTTTTGATCAATATGCAGTATTCAAACGGCGGATGGCCACAAGTCTACCAAAGCTCTGGATATCACAAGCATATTACCTACAATGATGATGCAATGATTAATGTAATGATCATGCTCGATGAAGTAGCAACACGCAAAGGTGATTTCTCATTTATCGACAGTACACTTGCTAATCGCAGTAAAAATTCAGTTGCCAAAGGTGTGGAGGCGATTCTGAATACTCAGGTCGTCTCAGGCGGGAAGCTTACAGCATGGGGACAACAACATGATTCCAGTTCCCTTAAACCAGCGAGCGCAAGAATCTACGAAGTACCATCGCTGACAGCTGGAGAGAGTGTAACGATTGTTAAATTTCTGAAAACAAGGCCTGCTACCGCTAAAATTACCGCATCCATTAAAGGAGCAGAGGACTGGTTTAACAAGGTGAAAATTACGGGTTACAAGTATGAAAGGGCAAATGGTGATAGCAAGATTATCGCTGATTCCAAAGCAGCACCGATCTGGGCACGCTTCTATGAAATAGGAACGGATAGACCCATTTTCATTGGACGAGACGGGGTAGTTAAATACAAATTGAGTGACATTGATAAAGAAAGAAGAGGCGGTTATGCCTGGTATGGCAATTGGCCTTCCAAGCTGTAGTATGACTCCTTTTTGATGAACCAAATGATTAGTTGAAGGTAAAGCCCGAATGGACAAGCATGTCTGGTTCGGGCTTTCATGTTATTATTTTCAGTGTTGACATGATAGATTGGGCATGATATATTATTTCTTGTCGCCGAGATTAATCACGGAGATATAATATGCGGTCGTGGCGGAATTGGCAGACGCGCACGGTTCAGGTCCGTGTGGGCTAACCCCCCGTGGAGGTTCGAGTCCTCTCGACCGCATCGAATAAAAAGACTCCTCAAGCTAACGCATGAGGAGTCTTTTTTGTTTGCATTTTTTGATATTATCCTAACATCAACCATACGGAATGTTTTATTGTGCTGCGGTAACATTAATGCTGTCAATATTCGGTCCTTCCGTTCCCGTTGTAACCACTTTCAAGGTATTGGTCCCGGTGTTCATGGGAACTTGTATTGTTTTTTCAACCCAAGTGGACCAGCTTCCCGTTGCTGGAAAGGGCTCATTGCTGATAACTTTGGTTCCGTTAACAAAAATGTCGAGGTTACGTGTTCCACTTTCCAGCGCATAACGAAACTTTACATTTTTGGTGCCAGTAATCGTATTGTTAATAGCGTTCCATTGAATGGCTGAACCAGTCATTGCATTGAAGTTGACATACCCGGAGCCTGTGTAACCGGGGTAGATCGTTTCAATGGCAGCTTCCGTAAGTGTTGTTCCGGTCTCTGCTTCATAAGTAGTGCCGCTGCCTGTATTTCCGCCGTTATTCCCACCAGTAATGTTGGCAACAAATGTTGTTACGCTCTGAGCGGGGAGTTGTGCGGTGAAGGCTCCATTGGATACGGTAAGCGAGGCCCCGCTTGCCAGGTTGCGACTGCTGTCCGTAACCCATGAGGACACCGTGGAGGCATTACCATTCTGCAGAACGAATTTTTGGCTTGTGGCCGAAGTTCCACGGTTAATTGCCACGACGACTACTTTATTATCCCCTTTATAGGCTGAGACAAATGTGTTCGTATCCGGATTTTTCGTTGCATCGACTCGCAGGTAGCCAGGACGTACAAATTTGGAGAAATGGGCCATATTATATCCGCGTTTGCTTATGGTACCATCTTCTTTCATCGGACCATACTGTCTGCGGATGTACCACCACACATAGGCCTGGAAATCACCTTCCACCATGGCATTGTGCATGTGATAGGAAACCTCCAGTGCTTCAGGCCAGCGGTCTGCTGAGTTGTTGTCACTGTTTGGAACATACACCTCAGTCATCCACAGTTCTTTACCGGCTCCTTTTTGCTTAAAGAGAGGGTAGGCAAAATTCGAAATCTGGGTTCCGTACGTGTGTGCTCCCAGAATGTCCATGTTGGCAAGTGCCTGCGGATCATTCAGGATTGGATCGGATATGTTCTTTAAGTACTGGAAGGATTCAGGTGCCATGACTTTGGTACCTTGAATGGACCCGGCATTTTCTTTCATGAAACGAAGAATTTCTTGTGGAGTCCACCAGGTCCAGTCATGCGCGTAATCCGGTTCATTTTGCACAGAAATGGCATACAGATCTACGCCGTTATTTTTCATATAGGTTACAAAGTCATTCAGATGTTGCGCATATGCGGCATATTTGTCGTATTTCAAACGTTTGGCATTGGTATCTCCATTACGGTTGAACGTTTCCACCATGCTGCTCGGAGGATTCCATGGGGAGGCGAATACGATAGCTCCCTTCTCAATAGCCCGTTTCGCTGTGGCAACTTCACGATACCAGTTATTGGAATCTGGATCGACGTAGATCCTCAGAATTGAAAAGCCTAACTGATTCTGGTCATTACCAAAAGCAGTCTCACGTTGAGCGGGAGTCAGATCACCAATCCAGGCGGGAAGGTTAATACCGCCAAAGCCCTTGATCAGTTGTTTTTCCGAGGATAAATTAATATTGGCATCACTTGCCGCCGAAACTTGTGTCGGGGTTAACATCAGGGGTAGTGCTGTTAAACAGGCCAATAAAACATTGATCGTTTTTTTGAATTTGAATTTCACTACTTTCATCCTCCTCGATAATGGTAAATGGTTAGTTAGAAAAACCGTGACCAGGGAAATAAAAAGAGCTGATAGTCTGGCATTTATTTTATGTAAACCCTTTCAAAACCCCCTTCCAAAAAGTATAGGAAAGAAATGAAACACATTAACTTCTTTCATTTGTTGATTCTACTAAATAATTGCCAAACTGAAAACCTGACAAATTACAGTATTTTTTCTAATTAATCTCTTTTTTTAGCACTTCAATGACATTTCTTGTCTGATTGTAAAGGTGAAAACGGGGAGATGGCGTGGTTCCCTGAAGATACAGGTCTCCAGTGGTGGGGATATTGTGATTAAGGAAGGCATTGGCTTACATATTCCCCCCTTCATTATCAAACAATGAAATCACAGAAACTTACGGGGAGGGAGTCATGATGATGGAAAATAGAAAGCATTTTCGATTCATTGCAGGTTGCATGGTATTGTTGATAGTAATTTGCGCAGGGATATCGGCAGGAGGGCCAACAGCGGCAGCTTCAGAGTCCACATCGAATCATAAACGATTAGCGATTATCATCGATGATGTTGGTAACGACATGAAAGGTACCGCAGAGATCTTGGCAATGCCAATTAAACTTACGGTAGCAGTCATGCCTTTTTTGCCAACAACGAAGAAAGATGCGATAGCTGCACATGAAAAGGGGATGGATGTGATTGTGCACATGCCCATGGAACCCAAGAAAGGAAGACCTGAATGGCTGGGCCCGGGTGCAATCACATCCAATCTGACAGATGCGGAAGTCCGCTCACGCGTGGAAAAAGCGATTGATGATGTGCCCTACGCAATTGGCATGAACAATCATATGGGTTCCAAAATTACTTCGGACAAACGCATCATGTCCATTGTGCTCGATGTATGCAAGGAGCGGGGCCTATTCTTTGTAGACAGCCGTACGAACTTTCGCTCCGTGGTGGGGGAACTGGCCATATCCAAAAACATGCCACCTGTAGGTAATGACATTTTCCTGGATGATCAGAACTCCAAGCAACACATTCGCAAGCAAATGGATCTGGCAGCTCGTCGTGCAATCGACAAGGAGACCTGTGTTGTTATTGGTCATGTCGGACATAGCGGGATGAACACATCAGCTGTAGTTCGTGAATCCGTTTCCCGTCTGCAGGGTCAGGTTGAGTTTGTAGGTATTGGCGATCTTGTGCGCGAAGTGTGGAACTGGCACGCTACCCCTACACTACCGACAGATAATAAATAATGCCGCTCGCAATAGACTCTGCGATTCGTTTTTGCTCTGCGGGGTCACTCATTCTGGTCCGGTCTTCGGCATTGCTCAAAAATCCGGTTTCGACGATGACGGCTGGCTGCTTCACGTAATTCAATAAATAAAAGGGCTTGCCCCACACGACTCCGTGCTCCGTTTTGAACAATTGGTTCATGGCGTCCTGGATGGATTGGGCTAACAGATAGCTTCTGCCTTCCTTCTGGTGCAATACCACGGGGCCGTGTGCAGACGATCGGGGACTCCAGTTCGCATGGATGCTGACCACGATATCCGTACTTACTTCTTCGCTAAGGCTCTTACGTTGGGCAAGATCTCTGGTATGACGCGAGCGGCTGTTCAGCCAGCGGTTGTCGTCACTAAGGGCGTAATCACCAAGTCGATTGATGATAACGGCATAACCTTTGCTGCGAAGCAGGAGATAGACTTTTTGGCTAATGGCGAGGTTGATATCTTTTTCCAGCACACCCTGGGCTGACGTACCGCCGTCAATACCGCCATGGCCTACATCGAGCAGGATAACTGGTGCTGCAAAGGCATGATGACTTGAGCGATAAGCATCTCCATCGGTCACAGGCAGCATGGATGGACTGTTCTGGGACGGGGCTGCTTTTCCATAAGCGACATGGGGCAGCATGGTAAGGCAATAGAAGCTGATTAACAAGGCTACCGAAGCGGTCAGCAGCTTATACATGGGATACACACTCCTTCATGAAATAGGTATCGGATGCAGATTCATGGCTGTCTGGATACCTTTGGCATTAGACTGTGCATTCTGAGGTTTTTCATACCCTTTTCAACAAAAAAATGTTTAACCAGTACACATCCTGCACACAATAGAACTATCGTAAGCTCCGCGAATGTGCAGGAGCGAAGGAGGCAGATGTTATGGCCAAAAGTGATGAATTGGTAAAATACATTACGCAGCGGTTTGTTCATTATATCGATACGCCGAAGGATGAGCGGAAAGACCGTGCCAAAAGGAAAGAGCCGTGGGCGATGAAATGGTTTGGTATGATTCCCTTCGCTGTATCCCTGTGGGTGGGGAAAAAGGAAAAGGAATTGGATACACCGTCTCATAAACGAAGTTCTTCAGGCAAAGGATAACTGTAGCACACCTATTTCACTCAGTGAGCTTAAAGACACGCCTTGTTGAGAAACCAAAAGACGCAATCCCTTTATTACATGGGAAGGCGTCTTATTTGTTGTAGATATTTAATTGTTCTAACGTTATTTGAATGCTCTGTAGAGTTAGCTGACAGTTAAGGCTTCAAGATGTAAAACTGACCGTCTTGTTGTAATGTGCTCAAAGGCACAAAGCGTTGAATGGATGTTTTTCCACCAAGCGCTACATATAGAATGGACTCTGTTTCCTGTTCTGTATGCCACAGCTGATACCCGCTGACGGGTAGAGGACCACCGTATACGACGTTGCGATCATCTGCTGAGAAAACAATTTCTTGATCCTCCCCGTGTTGTATCACCTCTCGTGCCCGATTGGCAGCAATAGGCTTGGATGTCATCCACAACAGATTGTCAGCCGGATTGAAGACGGGACGCAAATGAATTGGATCGACTGTGCCCGATGGAGCTATGGATAACTTAGTTATGATCGCAGAAACCTGTTTGGAATCAGCCTCCAACAGCTTCAGTAACTCGGAGGGTAATACATCACCATTCGTAGCATCAATATAAAGTGCAGGATGGTTGGGTTGTTCCACTTTCCAATAAGCCAGCAGGGGAAGAGCATAACCACGATGAAGCTCTCCTCCGCCAGCAAGTAACGCCTCAAGATTCACATGTTGTCGATCCAAGGCTTGTCCGAGAAGTTCATTGTTATATGGTGACTGCTCTCCTTGACCATATTCACTAAGCATCAGATGTCCCTGTTCTGTGGCGGTAATAATCATATATCCCATTGGTTTCCCATCCAATGCAGCTTGCACCAGCCAGCTATGTGTACCAGGGCCCAGAGGATAGAAGTCCAGGTCGGCGTTCTTCCAATCAGTTTCCGCGTTAGCCGTACCAAGTGCAGCAGCTTGTTGCTCTGCAAATCGTTGCACAGCAGCGGGAGCCAGTTTGTCATTCTGGGAAGCATGATGTTCGGGACCATATGCTGTAGATGAAGCGAGATATGGTGAAGACGTTTTTTGTTCTTCAGCATTGGCTATCGACCAAAAGGAGAATAGGGCAAGACAACTGAGCAAGCCCAAGGAGATACAGACTGTTTTCCGAGCGTTGTTCCAACACATATGGAAGAATTGTTTCAAATTCACACCTACTTTTCATTTATCCGTTACCTGAGCCGGTCCTAATTTCATTCTAGGGGACGGGCTATGCAAAGGTTGCCGCAACCTGTCGGGCAGCTGATCATGAATAAACACTACTTTTGCCAGCATTTGCAGGAAAAGTAGTGTCTTCGTCTATCTTAAGTGAAACATGCCGCTGCTAATCGCAGTCACTTTCACTTTGGGTTCGTATTGCCAGATCATCTCGGTCCGGCGTGTCTCGTATTGCAGTTTCATGGCTTCGCGATCGATAACCGCCTGTTTGGCTTTCTCTTCTTCAGCGTCCGTCTCGGTTTCGATCGGCACAACGGCCTCTGCGGCCAGTTCCATATCTGTTCCAATGGGTTTAGCGTTAGTGATATCCAGAACTTTTTTCAGAGCTACAGGTGACGTGCGGTTAGAATGGACACTCTCCATGCCTGAGGCTGTGTTACTCGGGGGTTCTACTTCAGGTGTATCTTCCCGGAGTACTGCTTCGTAATAGGTATCCAACACGTCCAGCTCCAGATCAAGTCGCTCTTGGGCTTTCTCAGCCCAGCTATAATCGAGTTCCAGCAAGCGGTTCGTCAAATGAGATTCGAGAGCAGCTCCGGCATCGGATAACGATACTTTGGCTGTCTGTACATGCATGTTCTCCGCAAGCCTTGGACTGAGATCACGTCGATTCAGCTTGGTTCCGAACTTCTCTATAATTTCACCTGAGCGAAGGGAGATGCCGAGAAAATGCAATTCTTCCCGTTTCAAATCACAGGCGAACTCTACCTTGAAACAGACACCGAGCCAAGGTTCATATACGGCTGGAGCTGTAGCGCGCAATTGCCGTTTGGCAGCTTGTTCGAACAGATTCACGAAGGCACCCCCTTCACGTGCTGCACCAAAAATCTGTTGGAGTCTGCGACTGCCGTACACCACTTCTTCACGCAATATCCTTCCTGGTCCCAGTAGTGGCATGGATGGAGTAATGCCGAAATAACGGCCCAGAATAGTTTCTTTCGGTGGCTCGCCTTGAGGACTGCCGTTGGTTGCGCCATTCGTTTGAGCAGTGTCAGGTGATGCTTGCGCTGTTTTGGCTTCGGCTGCTTCAATGGCCTGCTGATAACTGTCAGGATCGAATATAAATGTAAAGGACATTGTCTCAGCGGGTGCTCCGGTTCGCTCCACGAACCCCCAATAATAGGGGCGATTGGTCAACGCTTTGTCTGCCTCAGGCGAAAGTTTAACAGTAACATGGGCAGGCGAACGCTCCATAATCTGACAATCGAGTGCTTCCAGATAGGTGAGAACATATGCCTGCACTTCATGGGGAGTCATGGTCATGGGTCAGCTACCTCCTTTGCGAAGATCTAACAGCCCGGAGACGGCCGGGCCTTCATCGGCAACCTCGCGTTGAATGGAGTTCAGTGATTGCCCAAGTGAATCCATTTTACGGCGAATATCTTCATCATTTTGTGATTCCAACATGATTTTGTACAGGCTTTTCTCAATGGACTCCTTCTTCTCCAGTCGTTCCAAAATGACATCCAGCCCGCCAATCACCATCTCAAACATATTGATTTTCTCATGCAGCAGGTTCAGGATATGTTCCTCAATGGTTCCGGACGTGGATAGGTTGAAAATGTTCACATCATTTTGCTGTCCCAGCCGGTGTACCCGACCGATCCGCTGCTCTACCCGCATAGGATTCCAAGGCAGATCAAAGTTGATCATATGGTGGCAGAATTGCAGATTAATGCCCTCGCCACCCGCTTCGGTTGCAATCATGGCCTGCACACGTCCGCGGAAGAGATCCATCATCCAGTCTTTTTTGCCTCGATTCATACCACCCCGATAGGGTACAGCTGTAAGCCCATTGTTACGGAAATAGTTTAGCAGATACTCCTGCGTGGCCCGGTATTCGGTGAAGATAATTACTTTTTCATTCATGTTCCGAATTAGCTCCATCGTTTTCTCGGCTTTGGTATTTTCCTTGATCGCTTTAATATGGGCAACGAGTTCCCAAATCTTGTCCCGAAGGGGAGAGTCCAGCGGAAGTTTCTTCGACAGATTAACCAGTGTCACGAATACCGCATCTCGACTACTGCACACTTCACGCTGCAATGTAACAAGGGAGAGCATGCTGCTCAGGTTGCCGCCAGCTTCCTGGTACTGATCCTTAACGAAGGACGTCACCCCATCATAAAGCGCTTGTTCTTCGGGCGATAGTTGCAGATTCACGTTGGAGACGTTCCGTTTGGTAAATTGAACGGGGCCTTCGCCGCGGCGGTTACGAATCATCACTTTGGATAACTCGTTCTTAAGCTGTTCCTGATTTTTCGGAACCCGTTTGTCTACGACAAAGTTGGCCGCAAAGTCACCCTGACGCCCCAACTGACCGGGCTTCAGCAGGTTAATCAGATTGAACAGCTCACTCATATCGTTCTGCACAGGTGTAGCTGTGAGCAGCAAACAGTACTTTTTGCGCAATTTCAGCATGAATTGATAGTTGGTTGTTTTCTTGTTTTTGAGCTTATGTGCTTCATCAATAATGATCATGTCGTAATCAGTGTTCAGCAGCATATCTTTATGCGGGTCACGTTTGGCTGTATCCATGGAAGCAACGACTACTTCATTCTGCCAGGAATAGGCCTTTTTCTGGGCAATGGCAGGAATACCGAATTTCGAATTCAACTCCCGTACCCATTGCAACACAAGAGAAGCCGGTACGAGAATGAGTACCTTGGATACGAGACCCCGAACCATATATTCTTTCAGAATGAGACCGGCTTCAATGGTTTTGCCAAGACCCACCTCATCGGCGAGAATGGCCCGGCCTGACATTTCAAATAATACTCTGCGTGCAGTGTCCATCTGGTGAGGAAGTGGAGTAAGGCCTTGTAAATGCTTCAAACACTGAATTTCGTCAAAATTGGGAATCAGATTGGTCTCTTCGGCTTGAATGCCCAGTTGAAAGAGTCGGTAATCTCCCCAAGGGCCCCCTTTATCCAGTCGTGATTCCAACTGATTGATCCAGCTTCGATCGAATTCCAGTGGAACGGGCAGCTCGGCTACAGGTTGATTCGTGTGGTGCGGGTTTTTCCGGTTCATGATGCTTCCTCCCCTGCCATACGTGATGACGTTTTATTCGTAGGTAATAGTATGGACGAATGAGAGTGAGTTCATAACTATACAAGTTGAACTACATTTTATTTGCACGAACACTACGATGACAGAACAACCTTCCAATCGCTGTTATCCCCAGATTTCTTTGATTCCCTTTTCTGAAGGGGAAATCCGGGGATAGCGTATGCTTTCGATGCAGCTTTCTTTCAGAAAGCTTTTAGGCGAACGCTTCGCTTTTTCAGGTTTTTTCTGTCCCAAAAAATTCACAGGTTTTGTATGCGTGAGTCTGAGGGTGTGTGAAGAAGCTTGTCCGAGCAGGAGAGTCCAAAAAATAAGGTCTGTGATAAAAGTCATATAGAAAATCAATATATGGTGTAATATACTGGTTTTATATCACTATATGTGGTGTTTCATCATAATTTACTTTTATAGTGAAAATGGAGCGTTAATCGGGGAGGTTGAACGTAGCGATGAAATCAAACCAACGATCGTACCAATTAGAAGGACTTAGCGAAAAAATATTTCTGGACCGATACGCCTGGAAGGATGCTGACTCGAATCATGCCAAGGTCGGAGATGTGGTACTGGTATTAACAAAGGATGATCCCAAGTTCCCAACCAAGGAAGTGGGCGAAATTATAGAACGTCAGGGTCAGCTCGTACAAGTAAGGACTCGAAGCGGAGAGATCATCGAGACCAGCGTGGAGAAACTGACACTCAACATCGAAAAAACACCGGAAGAGATGTGGAGCCGGCTTGCCAAAGCCATGGCCTCTGTTGAATCTACAGCAGATCAGCGGGCAACGTGGGAGTCCAAGTTCCGCTCCGTGTTGGAGGATTGGAAGTTAGTACCCGGAGGGCGTATTGCTGCAGGAGCGGGGGCAAGCGATGAGCTCACACTCTTTAATTGTTATGTTATTCCGTCTCCGCAGGACAGTCGGGGTGGCATCATGAAGACCTTGACCGAGATGACGGAGATTATGGCACGTGGGGGAGGTGTGGGCATTAATTTGTCTTCTTTGCGTCCTCGCCGAGCGGTGGTGAAAGGTGTCAATGGATCATCCAGCGGTTCCGTATCGTGGGGCGGATTGTTCAGTTATACGACAGGACTGATTGAACAGGGCGGAAGCCGACGGGGTGCGCTCATGCTGATGATGAATGACTGGCATCCAGATGTGCTTGATTTTATTACCGTGAAACAAACGATGGGGCAGGTGACCAATGCTAATCTGTCTGTATGTGTGAGTAACGCCTTTATGGAGGCTGTCAAGCAGGACGGAGATTGGGATTTGGTTTTCCCGGATACGAACGATCCAGACTACGACACCGAGTGGAACGGGGATATGCAGCAGTGGAAAGCCGCAGGTCATTCGGTGGTACACTATCGTACGCTGAAGGCGCGCGAAATCTGGCATACCATTATTGAATCAGCCTGGAAATCAGCAGAGCCTGGTGTGGTTTTCATGGAGTACTATAACCAGATGTCCAACAGCTGGTACTTTAATCCGATCATCTGTACTAATCCATGCGCGGAACAGGGTCTGCCTGCCTGGGGTGTATGTAATCTGTCAGCGATCAATCTGTCCAAATTCTATGATGAAACGAATCATGATGTGGCATGGGATGAACTGGCGGAAACCACTCGCATCTCGGCTAGATTTTTGGACAATGTCATTGATGCAACACCATATCATTTTGAGGAAAACAGACTGAATCAGCAGCGTGAACGCCGGGTGGGGCTTGGCACGATGGGACTGGCAGAGCTGATGATTAAGCTGCGTATAAGGTACGGCAGTCCTGAATCCCTTGAATTTCTGGATAAACTGTATGGATTCATGGCGAAGGAGGCCTATCTGGCATCGGCAGAGATTGCAGTAGAGAAGGGAGCTTTCCCGGCTTTCGAAGCTGAACCGTATTTACAGAGTGGATTCATGAAAAATATGGTTGCGAGGTACCCTGAAGTGGGAGAGGCCATTCGCAAACAGGGCATTCGAAATGTCACGCTGATCACCCAGGCGCCAACGGGAAGTACAGGTACGATGGTAGGCACATCAACAGGGATTGAGCCGTATTTCGCCTTCAAGTATTTCCGTCAAAGCCGTCTGGGTTATGATGAACAGTTCGTACCGATTGCGCAAGAGTGGCTGGATGAACATCCGGGTGAAGCTTTACCAGACTATTATGTGACGGCGATGGATCTGTCGGCTGAGAATCACATCCGGGTGCAGGCTGCGATTCAGCAATGGGTGGATAGTTCCATCTCGAAGACGGCCAACTGTCCGGCTGATTTTACGGTGGAGGATACGGCTGAGCTGTATGAACTGGCCTTCGACCTTGGCTGTAAGGGAGTAACGATATATCGAGACGGCAGTAGGGATGTGCAGGTGTTGTCCACTTCGAAGAAGGAAGAGACCCAGGAGATCGAAGATCAGAACACGGCGGAAGCAAAAGAGAAGACGGACGTATCTACAATAGATAACCCGAATAATGTAGGAGGGCAGGCAGGTGTTGAGCCGGTCAGTAGTAAGGTTGATGATGAAATCCATTCTTCCGATCAAACCTCTTCCTCTGCCACAGTGCTGGATAAACAATATAGAAGCCGCCCTCAGGTACTTCGCGGTGCAACATACAAAATTAATACGCCATTCGGAATGGCTTACATTACAATTAATGATCTGGAGGGAACGCCGGGTGAAATCTTCCTGAACGTGGGCAAAGCGGGATCGGACGTGTTCGCCATGGCCGAGGCCCTCGGTCGGGTATGCTCACTGTTTCTTCGATACGGAGATCACGGGCACAAGGTGGAACTGTTGATCAAACATCTCAAGGGAATTGGTGGTTCGGGTGCGATTGGCTTTGGAGCCAACCGGGTGGAATCGATTGCTGATGCCGTCGCCAAAGCATTGGAAAGTCATGTACAGAGCAATGTGCAGGCGAATGAAACGGGAGCTTCACAAGAACAGAACCAAGTGAAGAGCGCATATCCACAAGTGGAGAACTTTATCGAATCAAGAGATTTATGCCCTTCTTGTGGTTCGGCATCCCTGATGAATGTGGAAGGATGCAAAACATGCAGTCAATGTGGGTATAGCAAGTGCAATTAAATAGCATTTGAAAAAAAAGAGAAAAAGAAAAGGCGTTCCATGACTCCACCAAGAGTCAGGAATGCCTTTTCTTCATTTAGCTAACTAACACCATTTATGACTACGATCTGCCAATGACTGCAATACGTTGAATAGAACCCCAGCGTGATAGCCGTCGCACACGGCATGGTGTAACTGAATAGATAAGGGAAGATAAACTTTATCGTTTGTTTGAACATATTTTCCCATCGTGAAGATAGGCAACAAGAAGGTTCCCTCATTGTAAATATTCAGATTAAATCCCGTAAAGTTCACCCAGGGAATACTGGAAACGGGAAATGTATTTGGTGGTTCATTGGGTTTGGCAACCAATTGTTTATGATCTTTGTAATTCTTCATATCGTCCAGATAACGATTGTGGAACGTCTCAAAATCTTCATGGAATGTCGTCCAGATCGTCGAGAAACGTTTGTCGTCCTCATGAAAAATCGTATAGCTCGGAGACATCTCGTCCCAGTAGCCTAATCTCCCCTCGGCGTCGAAACTAGTTCGAAATTCTTGATGTGTATTGACGACCGTAGAGATCATATGAATAAGAGCTGGGTAGAACTTCATGCCTTTAAGTTTTATTTGAGCAATCAATAGCGTGATATCCAGATTAGCAGTCATGCTGTAGGTACATCTGACCTGATTCATGTAGTGGTCAAAGTAAGGCTTTCGATCCCACTGATCTAACACGATTGGATTAAACATAAAGTTAAAACCTCCTAAATTATAATAATGCCTTCATTTAGGAGGTATATTTGACTGATTTGACCATATCCTATCACATTCCCGGTATCGTATTTTGAGACATTGATCCCTCTCAGTATAACATAATAATGAATGTGTGCTTATAGCGTAATCACCCGCAAAGAGCTTCTTCAACCTGCTGCATTACTTTATAATGAAAGTGTATGTATAACGAAGAAGAGAGGGGATTAGATGCTTCAGTCGATAGAAGAACCCAAATTTTATTCTTATCCTGGAATGGTAGCGGTGGTGACTTCACGTCTTGAGGGAGTCCAGAATGTGATGGCGTCCGGATGGCATACATACATTGGATCATCTCCAGGCGTATATGGCATCTCCCTCCGTAAGGAAACATACTCCTATGAACTCATCGAGAAGAGTGGCGTATTCGGAGTTCATTTCCTACCAGGTCATCGATCAGAGTGGATTCAAGCTGCAGGAACGTTCAGTGGAAGAGATACTGATAAATTTACAAGATTCGGAATTCCGTATAAGGAAGGAATCAAGGTAAGTGTACCTATTTTGACGGACGCTTATTTTGCTTATGAATGTAAGGTTATGGATATTACAACATATGGTGACCATGAATGGATTGCAGGGGAAGTGTTGCAGCGATACCAGGATCATAGGTACTTTCTGGAGAATGGAATGGTTGATCTGGAGAAGTTGCAGATCCCAATGTACACAGGGCGCTCCACATACCGAATCTTGGATGCAAGGACAGAAGAAAAGAATCACCCGTTCTACCTCTAGGGTCCTAGGCAAGAAGAAGCAATTATGAGCAAAACTTTCAATCCGGTCTGACATAGGTTTATAATGGATAGTGGCTGCTGAGCAAGTCGGCAGCCTTTTGTTATGAATTTAATTGTTTCAATGAACGGTTGCGTGGGTATGCTGGTTTGCGCAAGCGGACAGGTAATTTTAGCCACTCGATGAAAAGTACTATATTTAACGACAAAATTAGAGTATGATTTTACAGCTATATGAGCTGGCAGGAAAGGTTACATCGGTTTAATCGTTTGTAACTATTCCTGTAAAGTATGAGGCTTATTTCGGGCGTATAATGCTAAACGTGAACTTACGAACGAATTAATATAAAGAATATTGTAATGATTAAAACTTAATGGACCGGCAACACGTCTTCTTTAAGATTATAGAATTTATCAAGAGTGTAGCATCATTGGATAGCGCTTCGACTCAGGAGCTTTCTTATGCTGTATGCTGTAAATGAAAGATGGAAGGTGCAATACGTATGTTAATGACAACCAGAACGATCAGGAGTTCCTTTATGCCCCCAACACCGATGTTGTTGACTCACAGTAACAAGGAGGGGCATGCATGTCACAATTGCCTAATAACAAGCGACATATGAACGGACTGGATGGCTTGCGAGCCATCGCTGTACTTGCGGTAATCGCGTATCATCTCAATTTGGATTTTATTCCGGGTGGATTGCTCGGTGTAGGTATATTCTTTGTTCTCTCTGGATATTTAATTACAGATATCCTCGTGTCACAGTGGCAGGAACATGGACGCATTTCACTCGGTGATTTTTGGGTAAGACGGGTAAGGCGCTTGCTTCCAGGCATGCTGACCATGACAGCTGTGGTAATGATCTGGTTGGCCTGTACAGACCCATCCCGGCTCGCTGCGCTTCGTGGTGATATCGTTTCGGGTGTATTATACATAAGCAATTGGTGGTATATCTTTCACAACGTTTCCTATTTCGAAAGTTTTGGCCCTCCATCACCGTTTGGACATTTCTGGTCACTGGCTGTGGAAGAGCAGTTTTATCTCATATGGCCTCTTCTACTGATCGCAGCAATCGTCGTGTTCAAAAGAAAGGGATGGCTGGTCGTTTTCATTGTCGTCGCAGCTGAGTTGTCTGCTGGCGCAATGGCCATCATGTATAATCCGGATCTGGACCCAAGCCGTGTATATTATGGAACAGACACGCGGGCATTCGCACTGCTTGCTGGTGCTGCTCTTGCCGTGGTGTGGCCTAGTCGCAAGCTCTCGAACTCTCTGCCTGGCATGAATCGGCTTGTACTCGATATATCGGGACTAGCTGCACTCGCTTTATTAATCTACATGATGTTGAACAGCAGTGAATATGATCCGTTTCTGTATCAAGGAGGAATGGTGCTTCAGGCTGTGGCAACAACGTTGCTGGTAGCGGTATTGGCTCACCCATCGTCATTCCTGGCACGGTTCATTGGAGCAAAGCCATTACGCTGGATTGGAGAGCGATCCTACGGATTATATCTATGGCATTATCCAGTTATTATTTTAACCAATCCCGCGGTGGATACGGGAGGAGCGCATCCTGTACGAATCATTTTACAAGTTGCTGTAACGGTTGTACTGGCTTCATTATCTCTTAAATATATTGAAAATCCGATTCGCTACAACGGATTCCGTGATTCCTGGTCCCGATTATGGGGAAGAGGGCGGTCATCGATCGGTATACGTAATGTGTGGTGGAAGCGGACAGGTCTGTTGATGACGATTCTGCTGTTGTCCTATACGGTATCCCAGATGATGGTCTCACATGCAGCGAATTCCGACTCCCATTCCGTATCGATGTCGACCACATTGAATGGAGAGAATTCTGTAGCGGAGGAACAGGGACAGGATGTTTTGCCAGCGAATACAGCGACATCCGGCTCAGGTCAAAAGAACGATGCGCATAGCCATAAACCGGAAGCAGGAACGAAAGATAATCCGGAGAACAATGAAAAACCGACAGGAGAGACGGCGCCAGACTCGAAACCTGGGGACCAGGACAATTCAACGAGTGTTGGCAAAGACGGTCAGTCTGAAGATAAGTCGGCTGATGAATCCGTGGCTAACGAGAATGATGCTCCGGACGGAGCTGAAGCGAACCCATCCGATGGAACGGATGATGTACCTGATTCATCTGAGGAACATGAAGAAACGGCTCCTCCTGCCGAGGATGGCAAGATTCATTATACCGTCATTGGAGATTCCGTGATTTTGGATGCAAAACCATATCTGGAGCAAAGTATAGCGGGAGTGTACGTGGATGGACATGTTGGCCGTCAAATGTGGCAGGCAGGCGACGTATTGGAAGGGCTGAAGCGAAACAACCAAATGGGCGGCAAGGTGGTGCTGGAGCTCGGGACGAATGGTTCCTTTAACTCCAAAAACCTGAATGCGGTGCTTGATTATCTGAAGGATGAGGATCAGGTGTATCTGGTTACTGTGCGTGTACCTCGTCCGTGGGAACGAACGGTAAACAGGGCGTTGAATGAAGCAGCATCCAACTACAGTAATGTCTCACTGATTGACTGGAACAGTGCAAGTGAAGGACACGACGAATATTTTGAAAAAGACGGTGTACATCTCACTACGCAAGGGTCAGAAGCTTTTGCAGAACTGGTGAAGAACAGTATTCAATAATACGCAATCCATATTCAATACGATTTAGCACTTATTCATTACTATAACCTAGGTTTAAGCTGCCGATGGCTGCAACAAGAAAGAGCTCTCATTGTGAGGGCTCTTTCTTGTTGTTATGAGCAATAAGTCAGCAATGTAAGTTCCAAACAGGGGAACCGATATTTTTCACCCCTGCATCCGTGGATCGTCACCTTACGGTATGATAACGTTACCATTTACAATAAGTGTAATCAAATCGCCGAGGGGGAATATAGAGATGTTGAAAAAATGGCTTTCGGGTGTTCTGGCAATAACGTTGTTCTCCATTATTCTAGCTGGCTGTGCTGGCGGAGATACTTCAGAAGGAGGCAGCGGTAATGACAAAGTAACCGTAACACTCTGGCACAACTGGACCGGACAGGATGCAAAGGCGGTTGCCATGCGTCAGATTATTGAAGATTTTCGCACGGCACATCCAGATATTGAAGTCGTGGATGAAGGACTGCCTACAGATGGTCTCAAAACCCGGCTTCGCACGGTCGCAGCTGCCAACGAGATGCCAGACCTGTTCGTAATGTGGCCGGATGCCATGACTAAGGAATTTGTAAAAGGGGATCTGTTACAACCCATCAATACCGAGCTGGACGCGAAGCCGGAGTGGAAAGATAATTTTATCCCGAACGCACTGGACGGATACACCGTGGACGGGAATATCTACTCCGTGCCCATGAATCTGGCGCCGAGTTCCTTCATCTATTACAATGAAGCTCTTTTCAAACAATACAACGTGAAAGTGCCTGAGACTTGGGCGGAACTGGAACAAGCGATTGCTACGTTTAATCAAAATAAAGTCATTCCCATGGCGCTTGGCAACAAGGCCAACTGGGTAGCACAATCGACCATATTCAGTACCCTGGCTGACCGGATCACCGGCACAGACTGGTTCCTGAAAGCGGTAGCTCAGGATGGTGCAAGCTTTACCGATCCGCAATTTATTGAAGCCCTGAACAAGATGCAAGAGCTTGGCAACACCAAAGCATTTCAGGATGGATTCAACAGTATCGATGAGACACAGATGATGCAGCTTTATTTTCAAGGTAAGGCAGCGATGGTTATGAACGGCGGATGGGCCTTGGCCAATCTGGTGAACAATGCACCTGAAGAGGTATTGAACAACACACATATTACGATTCTCCCTCCAGTGGACGGAGGTAAGGGTGAACCAAGAACCACATCCGGCGTTGTAGGAACCGGGTTGGGTGTAAGCAAAAAGCTGAGCGGTGCACAAAAAGAGGCGGCGATGGAGCTGTTCTACGCACTGGCAGGACCAGATGGTCAGAAGGCTACATTGGATAGCAGCACATTGGTGAGTTACAAGATTGATCTGGACAAAACCAAGGCGCATCCTTTGTTCGTTGAATTATATGATCTGATGCAGGAAGTAAAGATTACGCCTGTATACGATTCCAAGTTGGGATCGGCAACGGTTGAAGTTATTAACAATGCTTTGCAAGAGTTGCTCATGGGAGGTAAAGCCGAAGACATTGCGGCTAAAATCCAGGCGGCTCAAGCCAATGCAGTTAGTCAGTAATTATGGGTCAAACTAGATAGCGATTACGATGGTACAGCCAGACGATAAAGATTCAATGAACTCATCACATCGCGTATTAGCTGGTTATTCGACAAAACCCCTTCCCGGCAGGGGAGGGGTCTTTAAGTATGGAAGGGAAGTGAACAGATGAACGCACTGCGCAGTCGGCGTTTTATTATGCTGGGGCTGGCCCCGGCAGTCATCATTTATGCATTGTTTGTATTTGTACCGGTCGTATGGTCGGCGTACTACGGTTTCTTCAACTGGTCCGGCATCGGCGCATCCAAATATATTGGTATGGATAATTACGTAGAGATCTGGCATGATCCTGTATTTTGGCGGGCACTGAAAAATAACGTTATTTTTGTGTTGGCATCCGTATTTGGACAAATTCCGTTAGCACTGATGCTCGCGGTCATATTACACAAAAGCAATCCGTTACAGCGGTTCCTGCGCTCAGCCGTATTTCTGCCGATGGTACTATCGACTGTAGTGATCGGTATGATCTGGCAGTATATCTACCATCCGCAGATCGGGATATTGAACTTTCTGCTGGACGCACTGGGTCTGGAGAGTTGGAAGCTGCAATGGCTTTCCGATGACAAGATTGCGATCTTTTCCTTAGTGCCGCCGCTGCTCTGGAGTTTTGTGGGGTTGTATCTGATTATCTTCATCTCCGCATTGCAGAATATTCCAGGCGAGATTCATGATGCTGCCAAAATAGACGGTGCTTCAGGCATCCGTAAGCTGGTATCCGTCTCTTTGCCCATGATCTGGGGGACGGTTCAGGTTGCGATCATTCTATGTATCTCGGGGAGTCTGAAATCCTTCGATCTGGTCTACATCATGACCAAGGGTGGTCCGGCACATGCAACAGAACTACTTGCAACGTATATGTACAATTCGACCTTTACAACATACCGTTACGGTTTTGGTAGTGCGATCTCAACAACCATCGTACTGATCTCCCTGCTGCTGATCGGAACAAGCCAGTGGGTGACCAGTCGCAAACGAAAAGAGAATCAATAGAGAGGAGGGCTATCATGCGTGCGACACCTGTATCCATGCCATCACCACGAAGCGGCTCAGGCCATCCGATTCGCCGCCTCCGCAGCGGAATTGTTTGGACGCTGCTAACGGTCTATGGTATTTTAACATTGTATCCGTTCTACTGGCTCGTGATTAGTGCGTTCAAAACGAATGAAGATTTCTATAGCAGGCCCTTTGGTCTGCCGGAAAACTGGAATGTTGCCAATTTCAGCAATGCATGGGAAAGCTCCAGGCTGGGGACTGCTTTTGGCAATTCACTCATTGTATCCGTCGGATCACTTATTCTGACGCTGTTTATTGCAGCGCTATCTTCATTCATTCTGGCCCGTTTCCAGTTTCGCTGGAAAGGGTTAATCATGACCTTCTTTGTTGTAGGTATGCTTATTCCGATTCATAGTACACTTGTCCCTTTATTTATTTTAATGAAACAGATGTCCTTGCTAAATACGTACTGGGCATTAATATTACCTTATACGGCTTTTGCATTACCTACAGCTATTTTCGTGCTTACTGCTTATCTGACAAGTGTTCCACGTGATATTGAAGAGGCAGCTTTTATTGATGGAACAGGGCTTTGGGGGCTATTTACCCGAATCATGCTGCCCATGTCCGTACCTGCGTTGTCTACGGTTACGATTCTGAGTTTCCTGCATGCGTGGAATGACTTTTCATTTGCGCTTGTATTCATCAACAAGACCGGATTGAAAACGTTACCGCTGGCCATTGCGAACTTTGCGGACGGGTATCAAACCGATTACGGGTTAACACTTGCTGCCATGACCCTATCGGTCATTCCAACCATTATCTTGTATCTCGTATTCCAGGAACAGGTTATGAAAGGCATGACAGCTGGAGCTGTTAAAGGATAAGCGAAAGCGCATCCAGAGGAGGAGAAACGTTTGGCACGCTGGCTCACATCTTCGTTACAAAGGAAGCTATCCGTTGTTGTGACAGCTTCAATGATTGTGCCATTGCTGGCTTTGGGTCTGTTCGCCTTTCTAATCTCTTCCCGCATCACGGAGCAAAAAACAAAACTGTCCGGCATGGATACGCTGAAACAGGTGGAAGCCAATCTTCGTTATATGCTGCAGGATGCCGAGAACCTGTCCATTTTCCTGATTGGAGAAAGGGATATTCAGCATTATCTTAGCCAAAATGAGGATCACGAGATGGACAGAGTGGATATCTTGGGCAGGATGACCAATCTGGCTGCTTCCAAGAAATATATCGCCAACATCGCCATATATCCGGGGCGTTTTGATGCCACATTGTCGACCGCTACCTGGTATGAATCCAGTGAATTCAACTTATCCTATCCCTCTGTTCCTAGTGGTGAAACAGTTAAACAATGGACGGGGGTATACCCGGTCCAGAATTATGCGGGTATTCAAAATGTGATCACTTTGGTTCGGCCGATTCGCAGTATCCATGATTATCGGCCCATCGGCTGGTTAGCCATTAGTCTAGATGAGAAGGCCATATCCAAGGGATGGGCCGCTCTGGGATTAGGCAGAGGGCAAGGCAGATTGGAACTTATCGGCAGTTCTGGAGAGATTCTGTCTTCGATGGACAAATCCCGGCTTGGACTTAAGCTGGATGGTGTCGAGCCTGGGATCACAACGTTAGTTCAGGCTGGTGGTAGCGGAACCACTACGTATGGCAGTGGTGAGGATAAACGGACGCTGCTCTATTATCCGGAAGAATTGACGGGGTGGACGTTGGTCGGAACAGTCCCATATGATCAGTACAAGTCCGAGAATCGGTATATCCTTATTCTGACCGGGTGCGCCGTTGCCATGTCTGCTGCGATCAGTGCAGGTTTGGTCTGGTTTACGGTGCGGCGTGTGACGCGGCCGCTTCGCGTGCTTACCAGACATCTGTCCAGAATTGATCCGGAACGTCCTCTTCCACTGTTTCGGTCTGAAAGTGATGACGAGATCGGCAGGCTTGGGGAGAGTTACAATCTGCTCGGTTCACACATTCAGTTATTGAAGGAAGAGGTTATTCGCGGTGAAGCTCGCAAAAAGGAAGCGGATCTTCGGGTGCTCCAGGCGCAGATTAATCCGCACTTCCTATATAACACGCTCTCTTCAATTCACTGGATTGCCTTGATGTCCGAAGAGAAGCGGATCGCGGACATGGTTGAGGGCTTGAGTGATTTTCTGCGCATCAGTTTAAACAATGGTCAGGATTATTATCCTGTGGAACAAGAGATTGCTCATATCCGACATTATGTGCGGGTGCAGTCCATTCGTTTCCCTGATCAATTCGTATTGCATTACATCGTTGATCCAGCGCTTGAGAAGCGAATGATGCTGAAACTGTTGCTGCAACCGCTCGTTGAGAATGCCATGATTCATGGCATTCAGCCCAAAGCAGGCGTGGGTACCATCACTATAATGATTCGCAAGGACCCGGATAATGAACAGATGAATGTACTGGTACTGGATGATGGTGTCGGCATGGAGCCGAACAGGCTGGAGCAATTAAGGATAAGTATTAGGGAATGGAAGGGAAAACAGCCGGAAAAACAGCTAAACCAAGGCGGTTATGGACTCTGCAATGTGAATGAGAGACTGCTTCTCCATTATGGAGCGGATGCACAGCTAGAAGTCGACAGCAGGGTTGGGGGAGGTACCCGGATTTCGTTTTCCATTCCAATCTTGGAGGGTTCGCCATGAGACTATTAATTGTGGATGATGAAGTAATTATCCGTACAGGGCTTGCCAGCGTTATCGCTTGGCATGAACTCGGAATTGAACTTCTTCAACCGGCTGCCTCGGCAGAGGAGGCGTTAGCACGCATGGCTGAGGAACGTCCGCATATCCTGATGACGGATATTCGGATGACAGGCAGATCAGGGCTGGAACTGGCAGAAGAGGGACTGCGATTGTTACCTGAACTGGAGGTCATTATTTTGTCCGGATACGATGACTTTTCTTATGCGCAGCAGGCGATACGCCAAGGGGTTACAGATTATCTGCTCAAAACAAGCAAGCCGGAAGAGATCATCAAGACCGTATTACAGGCCAAACAACGGATCACGGAACGTTGGGCAGAGAAGTCCAGAGAGGGACAGCTTATGCGGGAGAATCGGGAGCGGTTATTCGCTGGTTGGATCATTGACGGTGACACCACTTCGGGCCAATTTCCTTCGTTTTTGCGTTCTGATGCTGGAATAGAGGCAGCAAATGATGGTCTTGATGATGAACAGATTCGCAGACAAGTCATTGTACTTCGAGCAGAGGGTTGGGATCGATCCTCGGATGCACTATTACGATTCGCGGTGCAGAATACCCTAGAGGATATGCTACCGGGTGCCATTGCGCATATAGAGAAACAGCAAATTATATGTGTAGTTTCATGGCCGCCTGTGGAACAGGAATATCCGTTCAAGCTGGAGAGTGCATTACGTCGGGTGGAGCAATTACTGAAGTGTACTCTGCGTGCAGCAGTAGGTCTGCCTGTGCGTGGATATGCAGATCTGCACGAAAGCTACCGAACGGCTTCAACTGCTTTCCGATATCAAGGTTTGATGGATGATAAAGTATGGCATTATGAGCACGTTCAGGAGCGCCAAGGTGGTAAAACTGTACTTACGCATGAAGAAGAGACCACACTTGGTTCAATATTGTTAGATAATGATTCAGTGAGGTTAACGACATGGACGCGTGAACTGGTGGCTAATCTGACTACAGAACCGGAGGTCACGCCAGAATCGTTCAGTGCTTGTCTGCACTCTGCGGTCATTGCAGGTCATCGCTGGCTTACCCGTACAATGCGAGCGACAGGGCGTGAAGAAACCGCAAGGCTTGAACCTTGGTTGCCGGAACCGGATGCCGAAGCTGTAGATCTTGGGGATATGTTGTTCCACCATCTGTATGGTCTGATGCATGTCTATCATAGCCGAATGGGTCAGGGACAGGCTGCCCATGTGCAAAAGGCTATTGGTTATATTGAATCATCACTGGCACAGGACATTAATCTGCAGCAGGTAGCTGGACATGTCCATTTGCATCCGGGTCACCTGAGTGAACTTTTTAAAAAGGAAATGGGTGTGACCTTTGGAGATTTTGTCACCGATATGCGTATCCGAAGAGCGATGGATATGCTCGCCGTGTCTCCAGCGAAGGTCAGTGAAGTCGCTGCCATTAGCGGCTACGAAGACGTGAAATATTTTAGCAGGCTGTTCAAAAAACATACCGGCAAGACCCCGAGTGAATATCGCGAAGAGGCGTTATCGTTCAAACCTTCGGGAAGTTAGAAATGAGCAGACCAGGCAGCATGTCTTGCATTTCTGCAAACGTTTTCGATAGAGTATTACTCAGGGTTATTGGAGAGTGAGGGTGTATTAATGAAGATCCATAGTTCAAGTCAGGATTTATCGGGACAATGGAAAATACAGCATTTTGAAGTTGGAGAGAAACGGGCAATGGATATGGCAGCTGCTGCGCTGGATGACCGTTTCTGGATCGGGGCAGAAGTGCCTGGGGATGTACATGCTGCACTGATTGAGCGCAGTATCATTGATCCGCCCTATTACGGTCATAATGATGTCAAAAGTCGCTGGATTGAGCAAAAGGAATGGTGGTACCGTACAACCTTCAATCTGGTGAGAGATGCGGAGACGGAAGAGCACTTTGAATTGGTGTTTGAAGGATTGGATACGTTTGCAACGGTATATGTGAATGGCCATGAAGTTGGAAAAACGGCAAATATGCTTATGTCACATACATTTAATGTAACGTCTCTGGTACGCAGTGGCTGGAATGCGATTGCTGTCAAGTTCGATCCGCTTCACCTGCATCACCGGGACAAAGAAACCTTCGACTGGTCCTCGTATACGAAGGAACGGCCATGGTTGCGCAAAGCAGCGATGAACTTTGGCTGGGACTGGGGACCACGCATGGTGACGGTGGGAATCTGGGGTGCCGTACGGCTGGAAAAACGAACAATAGCCAAGCTGGAAAGTGTGTATGCTCGAACGGAATCAGTCAGTCCAGAGCATGCTGTGTTACACGTCACGGCAGATGTGAAGTCCGTCTTGTCTTTCCGCAGCAGACAGAAACGTGAGCAGACTGTGGTTACGTCCTGTAATGTTCGTCTGCTGGATCGCAACGGACACGAGGTAGCAGGTGCCAATGAACTGCCTGTAGAAGGTGGTAAGGCAGATACCACGTTGAACGTCACGTCACCTCAGTTATGGTGGACTCATGATCTGGGTGAGCCGTATCTGTATACGTTAGAGGTTACATTGTGTGCTGACGGCATCGAGGTGGATCGTTACAGCGAACCTTATGGGTTACGAACGATTGAGCTGGCTCTTCACAATGAACAGGGTGAAGATGCATTTACATTTATTCTGAACGGAGTCAAAGTATATGCCAAGGGTGCCAACTGGATTCCGGCTGATCATCTGATTGGTGCCATCCCGAGCTCCCGGTATCGTGAGCTTGTCGAGCTGTCGGTAGAAGGACATATGAACATGCTGCGCGTCTGGGCCGGTGGCATCTATGAGAAAGATGTCTTCTACGATGAGTGTGACCGGCAAGGGGTGTTGGTGTGGCAGGATTTTGCATTTGCGAATGCGTTGTTCCCGGATTTCAATCGTGATTTCATGGATAATGTCCGGCAAGAGGTAGAAAACAATGTCATCCGTCTGCGTAACCGTGCCTCGCTTGCCATCTGGTGTGGCAATAACGAGATTGACTGGCTTTATGACATGAAGTCTGCAAGTGGGGATATTACCAGTCCGTTCTACGGCGAACTTATCTATCATGAACTGATCCCTGAAGTGCTGGATCGCTTGGATCTGTCCCGTCCGTACTGGCCTTCTTCTCCGTTTGGGGATAGCAATGGTCAGGATGCGAATGATCCCGATGTCGGGGATCGTCACAACTGGCAGGTATGGCATGGCTCGGTCTATCCAAGGAAGCATGGAGAGCCGCCCCTGCTGGACTATAGTATTGAAGGTGTGACGTTCAAAAATTATAAAAAGGATCATGCGCTTTTCAGCAGTGAATTTGGTATGCATGCCTCGGCCAATCGTTACACGCTGGAGAAAAATATGCCCGCAGGGCAGTTTTATTGGGGCAGTCCGGAGATGGCCTACCGTAACAAGGATACCAACCATCAAAAAGGCATTCTGCTGATGGAAGGTTACACAGGCATTCCGCAAAATATAGAAGAATACATGAACTATTCCATGCTGACTCAAGCAGAAGGATTGCGCTACGGAATTGAACATTTCCGACGGATTAATCACCGTAACAGCGGTGCACTCGTGTGGCAATTAAATGATAGTTGGCCAGGTACAAGCTGGTCCATGATTGATTATGAACTGCTGCCGAAGGCATCCTTTTATTACGGGAAAATATTCTTTCATCCTGTCTTGTTGTCACTGGAGCATGAGCCGGGGGAGCCGCTTGCGTTGTGGGTCGTGAACGATACACGGGACGTGCTGAAAGGCGAGCTTCGGTTCAATGTCTATGAATTGCAAGGAGAGAAGATCTATTCCAGCACACATGCTGTTGAAGTAACATCTCAATCCGCATTGTGTATTGCCGAATTAACTGAAGTAGAGGTGTTACAGGGCAGACGTGCGGAGGAAGTCATGGTTGAGTTGGTATCCGAAGGATTTACGGCGCCGATCAATCGGTACTTCTTGCGTGATCCTAAGGATGTGTCATTGCCGGAATCTCAATTGAGTGTACATGTGAATGAAGAGGAACAGTCTGTAACGGTTACGGCGAGTGGAGCAATTGCACGATTGGTGAAGTTGGAGCTCCCTCTTGGGCGTGTGCGATTCAGTGATAATTATTTTGATCTGCTCCCGGGCGAGAGCCGGACGGTAAGACTTCGTCATCCAGAGCGATCGTCTTTGCCACTGACGGAACTTCGAGTCAGTGCCATGAACGGCAGAGAAGGATAAAATAATAATAATAGACTTCGACTTCGATTCTAGTTCGAGGTTTTAAGGTGGTAATCCTGATCAGGGATGCCACCTTTTTTGCTTTTGCAGCAAGTGAATTCATGTATTCGTGTCAGGTGATCTTATCGGGTTTTGAAGAAAAGATTCATAGCGCTGCTGAAAAGACGACTCCATCTCCACTTGTCGTGCAAGTTGCTGTTGAACCTTCGCTCCGCGAATCGTCTGAAGTTCCTGAAGTTGTGCAGTGGAATTGAATTGGTCTGTGGCCATCTGAACAAGTAATTCGGAGAGCACATCCGCATCTTCGAGCGCAGCATTAAGTCCGAACGCACCGGTTGGGGTCATGGTATGAGCGGCATCACCGATGAGTACAACATTGTCTTGTGCCCACGACTGGCAATAGCTGCTTTCGACAGATAACAGAACAAAATCACTCCAGCTCTGAATGTTGGCAGCTACAGAATCAGACAGGCAAGGAAATGCGGAGACAAGTTTGTCTACAAAAGGAGCAATCGGCTGCTCTCGCAGCTTGGAGTATGCTCCTTCGGGGATGTTCCAGCCAATCTGAACATAACCGCCAAACTGTGAGAATAGTGCGAGCTGTTGACCATCCATGCTGGCCATCCGAACAGCCGGTTCCCAACCTATCGGTGCCGGAATACGCGCCCACAGTAGATCATACCCATGCTTGCGAATTTCGGGGGTCAAACCGGAATGTTTGCGTACAGCAGAGTATCTGCCATCAGCACCGACAATAACAGATGCTTCGATGGAGGCGGGCACGCCGTTCTGTCGAATGTTAATACCAACGATATGGCCGTTTTTGTCTCGTAGCATACCCGTCATTATCGTATTGAATCGTACTGGTTCGTTTGAACTGTGTTGCTGAGCGTGCGACGTGATGGCTTCCAGGAGATGATCTTGCGGAACATGAATACCCACATGAGATTCTCCGTTACCCGGGGATATTGTATGAACAATCTGACCATTTTCCCAATATTGAATCTGCTCCAAGAGCAGTGCTCCACGTTCCTTGACGAGGGAATAGAGGCCGTGTTTATTTAAAATTGTTTCGCCGTCCACATTGAGCAACTCTCCGCGGAACGATTTGTGCAGGTGGGGTTGCCGCTCTATGAGCATCGTGGATATTCCTTTTTGATTCAGTAAATATGAAAGTAAGGCACCACCTGGCCCAGCGCCGACGATGCAAACATCCGTTTTTAATGGTGATTGTAAGTTCTGATTCATGTGCATAAGTCCCTTGCAGTATAATGGTGACTCTTGTTTACTTTATAACAACAAATTTATTAAAATCATTAAGTAACTAAAAGTAACTTTGAAGATATAGGTTATTATAAACAAACCCGTTGCCATAATGCAATAGGTGCAACCCAAAATAGAACACAAGTCTTTCGGTAGAGTATAAGGTGTCCAATACAAGCGTATTTTTCACAAACATCATAGTGTAAATATGTTACAATATAAGGTAGGTTATGATGAAAGGCAGGAGGAACGTTTATGAGCCCGGATACGGAGCGAAACTCTCAATTGGCAAATGTAGATCAATTGTTGGAGGCCTTCTTCAGATATAAAAATAAAGTATTGGATCAGCAGCAGAAGACCGAAACCAACTGTAAACTGAATCCGACAAAAAGTCATATATTGGGCATGATTTTACGTGAACAACGCTGTATGGCGGTTGATGTGGCGAGACAACTCAGCTTGTCCTCCGGTGCAACCACGATTGTACTGAATCAACTGGAAACGGAAGGCTTGATCCAGCGGGTGCGCAGTGAAGAAGATCGTAGAATTGTTTGGCTGTCCTTAACGGATGAAGGGGCGCAGCTTGCGAAGACACTTAATGCGAATCGTGGCCGAATGACCTGGGAATTGTTACAAGCACTTTCCGAAGAGGAGCAGCAGCAGATGTTCGGCATGTTGAAGAAAATTGAACTGAAACTGCTGGAGAACATGAAGTCGTTTGAGCAGATCCATCGATAATGCATATATGACTTGTTCTTTTGAAGACGTCAGTCCTCATGAGTTCGTCCCTTTTTGCGGGGGGGATGAGCCTTGAAGACTGGCGTTTTTGAGTTTGTTCACAAATGAAAGCGAACCACATGATCCGTCAATCCTTCCTGAATCAACACTTCTTTTTGTTTCCTGCCCATCAGGTCAAAGTGGGGAAATGGCTGCCGCTGATGAATATATCGGGGGTCCAACCCGTGATCGTTACACCAACACTCGAGACGTTCCAGATCTGCACAGCCAACTTTGGTGACACTGGTGATGCCGGGGAATCGGTTGTCAATCCAGAAATGAGTGAGGTACGCAATCTCACCACGAGCAACTTGTTCCTTCCACGCAGCCAACTCTTGTCGTTTAATTCCAAATGCCATAGATACAAGTTCCTTTCCAAACGGGTATTGTCCTGAGCATATTGTAACATCTTATATACAGAATCCATCAGAATTCTTCAAAATAGACTAGTCTGAGACGAGATGATTGGGTATATGAATATGACAACATTTTTATAACAAAGTCTGGATTATGTTAAAATAAACCTATACAACAAAGGTTTCACACTTCTATAGCGGAAAGGGATTGTCATCATGGAAATATTTATAGCCGTACTTGTTTTACTGGTACTGATCGGTTTATCGAACATCCTCAACCGGTTTGTACCTTTTATTCCCGTTCCGCTCATTCAAATCGTGCTCGGTGTAGCCATAGCTCTGCTTCCTGCCGGGGTACACTTGCAGTTGAATCCGGAATTGTTCTTTGTACTTTTCATCGCACCATTGTTATACAACGACGGGAAGCGAACACCACGGAATGAATTATGGAATCTCCGTGCACCTATCCTTCTGCTTGCGTTGGGACTTGTGTTCGTGACGGTGGTTGTGGCGGGATATGCCATTCATTGGCTGATTCCTACGATTCCGTTACCCGCGGCTTTTGCTCTTGCAGCCATATTGTCCCCGACAGATGCAGTGGCTGTTGGTGCTATGGCAGGACGAGTACATTTGCCTAAAAGCATACATAGGCTTCTTGAAGGTGAAGCATTAATGAATGATGCATCCGGCTTGGTCGCCTTCAAATTCGCCATTGCAGCCACGGTCACAGGTGTGTTTTCCCTGGCACAGGCAACCTTCAGTTTTATTCTGATTGCCATTGGCGGACTTCTCGTCGGTGCATTGTTATCTTTTCTATTAATCCGGCTCGGGATGTGGATTCGCAGACTGGGCATGGAAGATGTAACAATTCACATGCTGTTGCAAATACTCACGCCATTTATCATCTATCTGGTAAGTGAAGAAATTGGGGTATCAGGTATTCTTGCGGTAGTGGCAGGCGGTATTATCCACGCCATTGAGCGTGACCGCGCTGAATCGGTTCAGCTGAAAATGCAGGTGGTATCTGCCAGCACATGGTCAGTCATTTTATTTATACTAAATGGTCTGGTGTTTGTAATTCTGGGTGTACAGGTCCCGGATGTTTTAAGTACCATTTTCGAAAATGTTTCGTTTAATAATCTGCAAGTGCTGGGCTATGTGGGCTTGATCTCGGTGCTACTGCTGGTTCTGCGCTTTCTCTGGATCTATCTGTTCTGGCAAGGGAATGAATGGCTGCGTACCAAATCCTCTATAGGCAGGCCCAAATTCAAGGATATCACGATTATTTCCCTATCTGGGGTACGTGGGGCTGTCACATTGGCGGGTGCCTTCTCCATTCCTTATGTGCTTCAGGATGGTTCACCTTTCCCTGAACGGGATCTCATTATTTTCCTGGCGGCAGGGGTTATCCTTTTCTCCCTGATTGCGGCGAGTGTGTTTCTTCCGGTTTTGGCTAAGAACGCTGGGGGATCCACCGAAGAAACACCACAGAAGTCCGAGCGAAAAGCACATGACATTATGCTGAATGCCGCAATACGGGCTGTCAAATCCGAAATGAATGATGAAAACAAAGCTGCAGCACTCGCGGTCGTCTCCGATCTATCCAAATATATTAGGCAGGCCGCAGGTCAGCTTACCGCGGATAAACGTAAATATATCCAGAAACAGGAAACGGCTATTAACCTGATTGCCACCCGAGCGGAGCGAAAAGAAATCGAAGCGATGCTGGATGAAAATGCAATTGCTTCCGATGCTGCTTTCAAATGTGACAGTTGGCTGGATCGCAAGGAAATGATGTTGGCCAATCGCGCAAACACTCAGATGATGACCTCAATCAATGAGATCGGGCGTATGCTGGGTCATCTATTCACCAATCGATCCCAGAAGCCGAGTCAACCATTCATGCTAGAAAATGCAGAACTTTTCCGTCAGGTGAAGTTACGCACCTCTGAAGCGGCAATTAAGGCCATTCGTGCCCATATGAACGATGGGAATCGAATCGTAGCTTTGTCAGTCATCGCCAAATATGAACGTGTCATTGCCAAACTGCGAACCTGGAACCAAGGGAAAACGGAAGATCCGTTTAATCAGGAGAAGCTTGAGTTGCAGATGGTGGCGATTCAGGAACAGCGCAATACAGTGCAACAATTGTATGAGAACGGTGAGATTAATCGTGATGTGGCTGCCAAGCTGCGCCGGTTTATTAATGATGTGGAAGCAACTGCGCTGAAAAACACCTAATCCGATAAATCCGATATTTTAAATAAGTTAAACGGTCTGATATACTATGGAACAAGAAAATGAATCACTATCCATTATATATCGATCAGTAAGGGAGAGATGAGACATGGTAAAACAACAAATACGGTTGGGCAAGACCGATCTGGTCGTAAATCCCATTGGACTGGGTGCAAATGCTGTAGGAGGGCATAATATCTATCCGGATATGCTGAATGATGAGACGGGTAAGGAAGTAGTTCGTACAGCTTTGAAACAAGGGATTAACTTTCTGGATACGGCATATATTTACGGACCTGAGCATTCAGAGCGATTGATCGGCGAAGTATTGAAGGAAACCGGTCAGCGTCAGAATACCATCATTGCGACCAAGGCAGCTCATAAATTGGTGGATGGCAAGATTGTCATGGATAACTCACCTGCTTTTCTGAAGACATCCGTAGATGAGGCGTTGAAACGTCTGCAAACGGATTACATTGATCTGTTCTACATTCACTTTCCGGATGAACATACGCCTAAGGATGAAGCGGTAGATGCGTTAAAACAATTAAAAGACGCTGGTAAAATTCGTGCGATTGGCGTATCTAATTTCTCCATTGATCAGTTACGTGAAGCCAACAAAGACGGGCATGTAGACGTATTACAGTCAGAATATAATCTGTTCAAAAGAGAAGCGGAGAAAGAGCTGTTGCCGTATACGGCTGAGCATAATATTTCTTTTGTGCCTTACTTCCCACTGGCAGCTGGACTGCTCGGTGGTAAATATAATCGTAATACAACCTTTCAGGATGGACGGGCGAAGAATCCGCTGTTCACGGGTGAAGCCTTCATCGAAAATTTGGATAAAGTTGAGCAACTGCGCAGCATAGCACAATCCAAGGATGTTGAGGTTGCTCATCTGGTTCTGGCCTGGTACCTGACGCAGCCATCGATTGATGCACTGATTCCAGGTGCCAAGAGACCAGAGCAGGTCATTAACAATCTGCAAACATTAAATGTGGAATTAACTGCTGAAGAAATTGCCGTCGTGGATCAGATCTTTCGTTCATGAGTTCGGGTGAATCGGGAAATGCTAACAGGGAGTTTACGTTTGAAGACAAAGTGAGGACACAACATGAACCTGAAGGCAGCCCGAGTCATCGGATTGTTCACGCTAATTATTTTGCTGGGTAGCAGTTCTGCTTATGCGAAGCCTGTACAGAAGAACCGTCAGTATTATGAGGAACGAGGAGAGATCGTGTGGGAAGTTCCCACACAGGATAAACTCATCGCTCTGACCTTTGATGATGGACCAGATCCGGTTCAGACTCCGCAGATTCTGGCATTGCTTCAGCAATATCAAGCCAAAGGAACCTTTTTTGTACTAGGCAAATGGGCAGAGAAATTTCCTGAACTGATTAAGCAGGAACAGCTCGAAGGGCATGAAATCGCCAATCATACGTATGCGCACACGTATGCAGTCCGATCAACACGTGCGGACAAGTACATGAAGGATATGAACGCAGCGGAAAGTTCCATCATTGAAGCGGGTGCGGAGCGGCCCTTGTTGTTCAGACCGCCTGGCGGTTATTACAATGATATGGTCATTCAGGCTGCCAAACAAAAAGGGTATACCATCGTACTCTGGTCCTGGCATCAGGATACACGAGACTGGGCTTCCCCAGGTGTGTCGGCTATCGTTAAAAAAGTACTGAATAACGCCCGTAATGGGGATATTGTACTCTTCCATGATAAGGTGGAAGGCAAATCCCATACGGTAGCTGCACTCAAAACGATTTTGCCAAAGTTACAGCAGCAGGGATATCGATTCGTGACGGTGTCTGAGCTGCTTGCTGTGAAGGCACGTGAAGCTGCGAAGGATGGGGCTGCACCTTCTTCTTCGTTGAAGCATGTGAAGCCCTAGATATTGCAATTCAATTAGAAACCGCAGGCCTCGGGATATAGAGACCTGCGGTTTCTTTATATTTGATCTCCATATGAAACATGAATCCAGGAGTGGGAAGTGTTGTCTGTCTCCCTTTTGTTTTGAAACCAAAACGTCTACAATAGATGGAGCTTTGTATGAAGAGCTACTTGAACCATGATATGAATGATGACATAGAGGAGAGTGAACATGATGAATGGACAACAACGAATAAATATTAAACCGGGTCTTGAAGTGGATATTGTATTGAAGCAGGACCAAGCTACAGGTAAGCTGACACGTGGCATTGTAAAGGATCTGTTAACCAAGTCCCCTACCCATCCACACGGAATCAAAGTACGACTGACGAGTGGCCAAGTTGGACGTGTGAAACAGGTCATTACAGGATCGAACTAACTGTGGCTCAAGGCGTTGAAATGAGCACGACCGCAGAAGTAATGGCACATCTGGCTTCGGGTAATGCACGTCAGCAGGACGCATATCGCGTAATACAGAGCAGTGGTTTGCTCGAACTATTAGCTGCCTACCACCCCTATCCGGCGGGCACAGTACCGATTGATGTTGATGTTCCTGGCAGTGATCTGGATCTGCTGTGTTATGCGGAGGATCTGGATGCCTTTGAAGCTGAGATGTATGAACAGATCGGAGCGATTGGTGAGTTTCAATGTGTTCGTGGTGGGGATCTTCCAGACCAACGTCCTTATGTGACTTGTCATTTGCAAGTGGGACATTGGCCTGTGGAGATTTTTGCCCAATCCGTGCCAGTTAACAGGCAGAATGCATACCTACATATGATTGTGGAGTGGAGATTGTTACAACTGTGGGGAGACGCAGGACATCGTGAGATCCGCAGACTAAAACAAGCAGGGTGGAAGACGGAGCCTGCATTTGCTTCTGTACTTGGATTACAGGGAGATCCATATGTGGAGATGCTGCATCTGGCCGAGATGAAGCGTGAAGAGCTCTGGAGATGGGCGCGTTCACGCACGTTTTTTTAAAATGTCTATTTGAGATGAACTAATCATTTACACGATAACGGAGAGGACAGAAAAAACTGAAAAAGCGAAGCTACAAGCTTTCTACAAGAAAGCTACTTCGAAAGCATACACTTCGCCTAAAAGCTTTCTGAAAGAAAGCTACATCGGAAGCATATGCTTATTACCTGATTTTCGCTTTATCAAGGGAATCAAAAAATCTGGGAATAACAGCGATTGGAAGGTGCTTCTGTCATCGAAGTGTCAGTGTAAATAACCTTTGCTCAGATCAGAAAGATAGCTACAATCGTCGTTACCGTAAGTCCCAGCAATACAGGCTTCAGGTTGCGTCTTGCAAGTTCAAAAGGACTGACTCCGCAGATTGCAGCAGCAGGAATTAACGCCCATGGAATCAAGGTTCCGCCACCTACCCATATGGCTGCAACCTGACCCAGCGCGGTCAGCACAGGTGCAGAACCTGCCGAACCTGCGAACATGGACGCAATCGAGCCAACCAGGGAAATACCCGAGAACCCCGAACCATCCATTCCGGTCACTGCTCCGGTCACCGTCATTGTAATTGCGCCCACGGTTCCATTCAGTGGTACCAGTCCAGCAAGTGCGACCCCGAGATCATTCACGATCCCGTGAGAACCTTCAGGAAGAGGGTTGCTGAACAACTCCGTAATTGCAGCATCTCCCAGATAAAAAAACGCAGCTATGGGAATAACCGGTCCAAATACCTTGAAACCAAACTGAAATCCTTCTATTAAATAATGGGTCGTTTCCTCAGGTCCAGCATGACGATGTGCGGCAAGGGTGACAGCGATCAGTATGACCACAGCGGTTCCACCAATCAGAGCGGTTGCATCGCCGCCTTGCAACTTCAATACAAACATCAGAATCACATCAACTGCGAATAACAGAGGGATAAGCAGTGCAAAAGCTTTTTGCAGACGGGGTGACATCACTTGACCTTGAACAGGCTGATTAGCAGGTAGGGTGGTGGGCACAGTCTCTGATGAGGAAGAGGGTTCCGTGCTCACGGTACCTGATATGGCATCTGGGGAATGAACAGGTGAGCCTGATCTCATCTCTTTGCGCAGCATCCAGAAGGCTGTAAGGGTAGATACGGTTCCCATGACAATAACCAAAGGGATGCTGGCCGTCATGACGGAAGTAACGGGTAGACCGGCTGCATCAGCTGTGAGTTTGGGAGCCCCCTGAATAATGTAATCTCCTGACAGTGCAATCCCGTGTCCAAACAGGTTCATGGCAATGGCAGCTCCAATGGGAGGAAGACCTACACGCACCGCTACAGGAAGAAGAACTGCACCGACGAGTGCTACGGCCGGCGATGGCCAGAAAAATAGCGATACGACCATCATAATCAATCCGATACCCCAATATGCGACCTGAGGAGAACGGATAAACCGGGTGACGGGTGTCACCATGACCTCATTAATACCGGTTCTGATCAGAACACGGCTCATCGCTACAATAATCGAGATGATAAAGATCGTACTTATCAATTCTTTTGTTGCATAGATAAAACTGCTGAAGATCCCGGCAACTGAGCCGCTTAAGGTTTCGGTTGCCAGAAGTCCAATGGTCATAATACCCGCGACACAGATGATCGTGGTGTCCCTGCGCCGGATCATTACGGCGATGATCAAGACGATAAATGCCAGATAGACATAATGTAATGCAGTGAGTTGAATATTCATTGAACAGGCCTCCCTACATCCTGGTGAATAACCCAAGGAGTGATATATCGTATGCATGTCAAGACCGGGCGTTCGTGGAGTCCGGGGCTTGCTACATCATTTATTTTTAGGGAGAAGCTTCAGAGTAATAATGAAGGATTTTTTTTACAACTGGAGAATTTATTACAACATGAAGCTTGTTACTATCGAAATGGGAGCGGATGAAAGTCACCAGAATTGACATATGAAGGTCACGGGAACCCATAGACAATGGCAAGCAGGGGTGATTACAATAAACATGCCATCATAAGGAAGAAAATAGAAAAAAATGATGTTGAATCAAAAAAAGTGTGTGTTCAAAAGCAGACTTCTTGAACTACCTCCAAAAGGGCGGGAATCCATGAACTTGATCCGTTCACTTCGTTTTAAATTTATCGTGGGTCTTACATTGATCATGCTGCCACTATTCATGCTGCTTTATTACAACAACGTCTACGCCATGAAAGTCGTCCGTGACAAAGTATCCCTCACCAATATGAGTCATCTCGCCAAGAGTGTGGAGCAGAATGAACGTGTATTACAGGAGACGAATCGGTATTTATATAGTCTGGGCGAGAGGGACCCGGATATTATCTCTCTGTTTTTTCTGAAATATGGCAGCGGCGATTATATTATTGCCAAGCAACGAATTATGAACAAATTCATGACAGATATCGGTTTTTATAATCTAATCGATTCTTTTTTTCTATATGATGCCGTGAATGATGATCTGCTGCTCGCCACTTCAGGCAATTATGATGTCAAAAAGTCGGTTGTGCAGGAGAGTATGCCTGTCCAGATGCAGCAATTGGAAGGGGATATCCAGAAGCCGGAATGGAGCATCGTGCGTGGCGGGACGTGGAATGCACTGGTCAAAACGGTGCGAATCAACCAGCAGTTCTATGCAGGTGCACTTGTCGATATGAATGCATTGAATCACACACAACCATTCACTGAATCCGGGGATCGGAGTGGCGCAGTTATTGTTGGAACAGACGGTGGCGCATTATCTGATTCCACTTTGACTACTGCACAGATTCAGCTTGCTGCAGCGCATCTTCCTGGCCTGAAAGATCCGTATCAGGTGATCTCCGAAGTTGTGAACAAGGGAGAAGCACGTCAATATCTGATGTTGGGTATTGCCTCGGCGATGTCCCAGATGAATTATATCGTGCTGCTGCCTGAGGAAGACATGATGCGTAACCTCCCGTTTTTCCAGCAGATCATTCGTCTGCTCCCCATCGGTGCGGCAGTAATTCTGGTTACTGCACTGATCTTTTTGCGGCATCTGTTATTCCGCCCAATGAATGCGTTGATTCGAGGTATGAGAAGGGTGAGCCGTGGAGATCTCGATGTGAAGCTGGACCCGCCATCTTCTTCGGAACTTGAATTTATGACACGAAGTTTCAATCAGATGACCAGTGAGATCAGGCATCTGAAGATTGATGTGTATGAGGAACAACTGCGAACGCGGGAGGCAGAGTTCAAACAATTACAGATGCAAATTAATCCTCACTTTTACCTGAATTCACTTAATATTATTCATAGTCTGGCTTCCTTGCAAAAGCATGAGTTGGTGCAGCAGATGGCGGGTCATCTTGCCGATTATTTTCGATTCAGTCTGCGCGCAGGCAAACGTGTCATTCGTCTGGATGAAGAGCTGGAGCACATTCGTCATTACTTGGAAATTCAAAAGCTGAGGTTTCCAAGCAGATTCGATTTTGAACTGGATGTCGAACCGAATCTGGAGCATTATGTGATTCCTCCTTTAACCATTCAGCCCTTTGTGGAGAATGCCATTATTCATGGATTTCAGCGCCGGACGCAAGCCTTCGTCATTCGGATCGTGGCACGTTTCGGTACGAACTCATCCGGTCAGGTCGATGGCACGGTGCTTCAATTGATGATTGCAGATAATGGTGTCGGTTTTGATAAGGAGTTATTGGAGCGTCTGCAACATGGACAATACACTGAAGACCCGAGTGGACAGCATATCGGTATATGGAACGTGGCTCATCGGCTTTTAGTGAAGTATGGTGATCAAGCCAGTTTGCAGTTTGGAAATGGGGCGGATCATGGCGCCAAAGTCATCATTGATTTGCCCGCACAGACCGAAGAGGAAGAAGGGGGAGCCCATGCGGAACCTGTTGATCGTGGATGATGAAATGTACGCATTACAAGCGATGGTGGAAGGCGTTAACTGGCAAGCAGCAGGCGTCGAGCAGGTATTCAGTGCTTGTGATGCCGAAGAGGCAAGAGAAATCTTAAGAGCAAATGCTATTGATATTATGATCTGTGATATTGAGATGCCTGGTGAAACAGGACTTGACCTGCAAAGCTGGGTGTTAAAACATGATCCAGGCATACTGACCATTTTCCTGACTGGGCATGCTTTATTCGATTATGCTCAGACAGCCATCAAGCTAAATAGCTTTGATTATGTGTTGAAGCCGGCTCCAGCGGATCAATTGATTAAGGTAGTAACCCAGGCGGTGGAGAAGATCAAGGATGGAGAGCAGCGTACCCGTACCAACGAAGTTTATGAGACCGTATACAAACGCTGGAAGACCCATAAACCGCTACTAACAGAACGCTTCTGGAAAGATGCCATCTCTCAGCGCATCACGTTAACCAAACAACGGTTGCAAGAGCTCGCAGAATTGTATGGTGCCGAGATTGATCCGCAGGCTCGTGTGTTACCCATTGTGATCTCGGTAGAGGAGTGGCTGCGTGAGTTTGACCTGCGCGACGAGGAGGTGCTGGAATATGCGCTCCGTAATGCAGCCAGGGAGATCCTGCTTGGCAACAAGCCGGGTGAGGTGTTTCAGGATCAAAGTGGATTGAATATTGTACTCGCTTACGAGCAAGACGGCATCATCCCGAGTGCGAGCGAAGTGGCACAACGTTGTCAGGGGTATATCCAGGATTGTGGTACGTATTTCTACTGCCGATTGTCCTGTTATGTTGGTGTCCCGGTTGCTGTAACTGAACTGCAAGGCATGTTAAATGAACTGATGGATATGGAACGCCGCAATATTAAGGAGCTTGAAGAAGTTTTTGTCTATGATGAGCGGGGAAGAGATCAGGAAGATCGCTTTTTGCCTATTCCATGGTTTTCGGAATTATCCATTCTTTTTGAGACAGGGAAAGTAGGGGATTTGCGAGAACGTGTGGATGAAATTTTTGAATTGCTTGCTGCCCAGGAGGGATTGTCTCCTGAAATGCTGCATCTCTACTATCATGCCATGCTGCATGTGGTCTATCCACTGCTTCATCAGAAGAACGTGTCAATACGCAGTCTGTATCCGGGTGAACGGGAGCCGGAAGAGAGTATGGTGACAAGGTCGCTGCCGCAGTTGAAGCAGTGGACGTCGGATCTGATTGATCGTGTTATCCCGGTGTTGTACCCGGACGATCATAGTCCTATGACCATTGTGGATCAGTTGTGCGTTTATATTGAAACCCATATTGGTGAAGAACTTATGCGAGAGGAACTTGCAGCTTTTGCCGGATTCAATCCCGCTTATCTATCCCGTCTGTTTCGGAAAGAGAAGGGCATGTCCCTATCTGAGTTTATCCTGCAGGGCAGAGTAGCTAAAGCGAAAACGTTGTTGTCCCAGTCCACCGTCAAGGTAACGGACATCGCTGGCAAGGTGGGGTATTATAATTACTCGCATTTCACCAAAATGTTCAAAAAGTGCACGGGGATCACACCACAGGAGTTTCGTAAACAGTCACGTACCGTATAGTCCAAGGCGCAGCATGCTTCGTCTTTGTTTTGTTTTTTTTGGTACTAAAGTCATAATTTGATAAGTCAACAGGTCACCACAGCAGATAGAGGTCTTACTCCCCCCGCCGTATACTTGAACCACAGGAGCCGCAACGGAGCTTCATCCTGAGGAAGAATTCAAGAGGAGTGAGGGAGAACAAGTTATGAAGACACAACCCCAGGCGGGTAAGGGAGTACGGATATCGGAAATACCGGGAGAAACAGTCCGAAAGCGCAAGTCTGTGTGGCACAATCTTGGCAAATTCAAGGTGTTGTATCTCATGTTCTTGCCAGGTGTCCTGTTTCTGCTGGTGAACAACTACATGCCGATGTTCGGCGTTCTGATCGCATTCAAAAATGTAAACTATGCTGATGGTATTTGGGGAAGCCCGTGGAGTGGATGGGACAATTTCAAATATTTGTTCTCAACCAGTGATGCATGGGAAATTACTCGAAATACACTCGCGTATAACACCGTGTTTATTGCACTGAATCTCTTTGTAGGTGTCGGGCTTGCTATTCTGCTCAATGAAGTGAAAAACAAGGCAATGTCCAAGTTATATCAATCACTTATGCTATTGCCGTATTTCCTGTCCATGATTGTGGTCAGTTATCTGGTACTGGCTTTCCTGGGCAAGGATTCAGGGTTCATGAACTCCACAATTCTGCAGATGTTCGGCGGTCAGCCGATCGACTGGTATTCCGAGCCGAAGTATTGGCCGTATATTTTGCCACTGGTGAATACTTGGAAGAACATTGGATATTATGCCGTCATCTATCTGGCAGCTGTCGTGGGTATCGATGAAGAATACTATGAAGCAGCTGTGCTCGATGGAGCAACCAAATGGCATCAGATCCGCTTCATCACCATTCCGTTCCTCATACCTTTAATCGTCATTATGACGTTATTGCAGATTGGCCGTATATTCTATGCGGACTTCAGCCTGTTCTACCAGGTTCCATTGGAGTCAGGAGCACTGTTCCCTGTAACAAATGTACTGGATACTTATGTATATCGTACGTTCCTTATCGGTGGAGATATCGGAATGTCATCAGCAGCAGGTCTATATCAAGCCATCGTCGGATTTGTGCTGGTTCTTGTATCCAATACCATTGTAAGACGAATAGATAAAGATAATGCATTATTTTGAGAGGAGGCAAGTCAGCTGTGAAATCACATGATCCACTAGCCGTATCGAAGCGTTCCGCATCCGTTATTCATGCGATGTTTCTATTCTATGCCGTTGCCTGTATTGTGCCGATCCTGCTTGTCTTCGCCATCTCATTTTCGGACGAGACAACCGTAATTGCCAATGGATATAAGCTTATTCCAGAGAAGTTCAGCCTGACGGCTTATGAGTTTCTGTTCAGAGATATGGATCAGATCCTTCACTCGTATGGTATATCCTTTATTGTTACCGTTGTAGGTACCATAACAAGTGTTGCGCTGACCGCATTGTATGCGTATCCGCTCTCGCGAAGAGATCTGCCTTACCGGGGCTGGTTCGCCTTTTTCATCTTCTTTACAATGTTGTTCAATGGAGGTCTGGTACCTTGGTATCTGGTCTATGTCAATGTATTGGATCTGAAAAACTCCATATTGGCACTCATACTGCCGCTACTGCTATCCCCATTCTTTGTACTGGTTATGCGTACATTCTTCGCGAACTCCATTCCGGTGTCCATTCTGGAATCCGCTCGGATTGATGGTGCAGGAGAATTGAGAACGTTTGCACGTATCGTACTACCGCTCTCTCTTCCCGTTATGGCAACCGTCGCGTTGTTCAGTACACTGAATTACTGGAATGACTGGTACCTTAGCATGATTTTTATATCAGATAACCGGACGATCAGCCTTCAGTACCTTATGTATCGAACGCTGCTCGATATTCAATATTTAACAACCAACTCCAACGTCTCTTCACAGATTTCATCGCAGGGTGGCTTGCTGAATCTGCCTAACAAAACGCTGCAAATGGCGATGGCTGTGGTCGGTATTGGTCCAATTGTACTGGCATATCCGTTCTTCCAGCGTTATTTCATCAAAGGTCTTACGGTTGGCGCTGTGAAGGGATAACTCTGAACCGGTTAGCGGAGAGGGCAAGGTAAATGAAGATGGACTGAAAGGGCATATACAGAAGTAGTTACAGGTTTATTTGTGAATTGGGGAAATCGGTTGTATGGTTCAACACATGACAGGAGGGGTTCAATTGGTTAGAACATTAAAGGTATGGTCACGCATGATGGCAACAGTTATGGCGCTGAGCCTGGTGCTGGCAGCTTGCTCAACAGACAAGGGTGGAACAACAACACCTGGCGCAGAAGGCGGAGGAGCAAGTGAAGGTGGGGGCAAACCCTACGAAGTGACACTGTTTTATCCAGGGACACCACAGAAGGATGTCGCTCTGGTGGAAGCCGAGATTAACAAAAAGATGGAGCCGAAGATTGGAGCCACGCTTAAGATCAATGCCATTGACTGGGGGCAATGGGATAACAAGCTGAATCTCATGATCTCCTCGGGTGAAAAATCAGACATTATCTTCACTGCAGCTTGGCAGAACTACACGGTGAATGTAGCGAAAGGTGCATTCTTGCCATTGAATGATCTGCTGGATACCTATGGTCAGGATATCAAGAAAAACCTGGACCCTGCCTTTCTGGAAGGTTCCCAGGTGGACGGCGTGAATTACGGGGTTCCTACGAATAAGGAACTCGCTGCCACACGGGGTGTGTTGGTACGTAAAGATCTGGCTGACAAGTATAAGCTGGACCTGACGGCTGTAAAGACTTGGGCTGATCTGGAGCCACTGCTCAAAACAATCAAGGAAAACGAGCCAGGCATTACACCATTCTATATGTCCAACACCAATGGTAACGGGCTGTTAGAGAATCTGGATTGGGATTATCTCGGTGATGCTTCCGTACCTGGAGTGATCTCCAAAACTGCAGGCGGAACAACGGTTCTGAATGAAGTGGAGACGCCTGAATTCAAAGAAGCGGCTGAACTGGCCCGCAAGTGGTATCAAGCAGGATATATCAATAGTGATGCTGCTACGTCCAATGTATTTCCGAAAGACCAAGCGAAGGCTGGAAAAGCGTTTCTCTGGACAGATGGCATGAAGCCAGGGAAGGATAAAGAAGAAGAAGGGTATGTGGGTTTCCCACTGACTCAGATTGAGATGACACAGCCGACAATCACGACAGGTGATGCATCTGGAGCAATGCTTGCAATCTCCCGTTCTTCCGAGCAACCGGAGAAAGCGATGCAGGTCATTAACCTGCTGCATTCCGACAAGGAAATTAACAACTTGCTGAACTTCGGAATTGAAGGCACCCACTATGTGAAAAAAGACGGACAGGATAATATCATTACTCTCCCTGAAGGCGTAGATGCCAACAGTCGTACCTACAATCCAGGTGCCCAGTGGCAGCTTGGTAACCAGTTCCTGAACTTCCTCTGGGATAATGAAGACCCGCAAAAGTGGGAAAAGTTCAAAGAATTTAACGCCAAAGGTGTGAAGTCCCCAGCACTGGGCTTTACATTCAACAGTCAATCGGTCAAAAATGAAATTGCTGCAGTCAACAACGTGAACAAACAGTTCAAGCCGGGCATGACATCGGGCGCCGTTGATCCAAATGAAATGATTCCGAAATATCTGGAAAAATTGAAAGCAGCGGGAATTGATAAAATTATTGCAGCCAAACAGGAACAACTCGATGCATTCCTTGCCAAAAGTAAATAAAATGATCATCAGTTATGATAAGAGACTTGTATTCTACAAGCTCTTGTCGGTGACAAATCAAAAGGACGTTTTCGGTGAACAACCGAAGACGTTCTTTTATTGTTATTTTTTTGATTTGGATTGTTAATCATAATTAGGAAAAATATGATATAATCAGGTGGTTGATTAGGGGGTGTTTGTGTGTCGAGGACCAGACTTGTGTTCTCTGGGGCTTTATTGCTATTTGCGATCATCTTTACATTTAACCATCATCTTGGTTTTTCTGTTGGAGATACAATACTGTCAGCAATAGGTATATCACCGTATACTACATCTTACTTAAGTGGTGTACATATCACACTTTTCCTCGGATTGGGGATCTTCGCCTGTGGCTTTTATCTTACTCGCAAAGAGATTGGTCGGTCGTTTCCGGGACTTGCGAAAGGGTTGTGGATTGTTGTTCTCGCTCTTGTTCTCAGTTACTCGTATATGACGGATAAATTCATGTATATAGCCAAGTGGGAGGCTAAAGGCATAGATTCGGTATCCTATCTACAGAATGCAAGCTCATGTACCTTTAACGTACTGAAAACGGGTGAGACCCGAGCAACCTGTGACCTGACACTCAAAAATTACGGTAGAGATCCCGTATCCGCTGTGTTATTGCCTGATCTCGCACGCAGTTATAAGTTTAAGGATGATCCACTATTGGAAGCCTTGCGGTCTGTCCAATTAAGGCCAGTACATATTGAGATTGAACCCCATGGAACGTTTACAGGGGAATTGGAGTTTTATGGGAAAGCGGAATCCCCACTGTACGTCAGCGGGAAACTCATGGATATTGTGCTCGATGTAGGCGTGGATGGAGCGAATACGGTGTTTGATTACGATATGCCATAGTTGATATTTTTATAGAAAATAAGAATAATTACATAAACAGATGTGGAATAAGATCAATCTAGATAGAACGTTCAAAGAGATATACTAAAATCAGATTAAGAGCTGGCTCATGGCTGGCTCTTTTTGTGCGTGGAAGTTGCAATTAGTGCTGAAATATTGGTTTTATCTCCTTCCCCCTTCAATTGGTAACGCTTACGCTAGATAATGAATTGGTTTGTCTCAAAAAAATAGTTTGTCTTTACCGCTTACATCATTACAATTAATGTCACGACAAATTAAGACAAGGTGAGATGAAAAGATGTCATATCGGACAAACCTGTTTTCCAAAATGGTCATTCTTATTCTGATTATGCTGATTCCTGTAGTGCTTCTGTACTGGTACTCCAATCACAAAACCACAGCTGTTCTCAGAGATGAGTTGAATCGATCGAATAGTAACCAGCTTGAATTTTTCCAAAATCAAGTGAACACGCACATCGAGCTGTTATCCTCCTGGCCGAATCTGCTCATACATGATCCTGACATTGCCAGCTTCCGGCGAATCTACGCGGATAGTAACTACTTTGACCTAGATGCGATCAATCTGGTCAAACGTATTCAGAATAAGCTAAGTATTCAGGAAAGCTCATCCAATTGGGCGACAAAGTTATATCTGTACTCTCCTTCGCTGGGCAGGGTGGTTTCGGAAAGGGATGCACGTTCTTACGATAAACAAGCGCTGAGGGAGAATATCAGTTCCGGCTGGGATGTACGCAAAATTCAGGATGGGGAAGACGATCGGTTTATGTTTAGCTGGATTACCGTATCTCCATACGGCATTAAAGACCCGGCTAATAATGCGGAAACGATTATTAAACTGGAGTTTGATAGTGACAACATTCGGGATATGCTCGATAAATTCAAGGACGATGGCAGGCATGACCCCTTCTATTTCCGTGAAGAATCGGGAGTTATCTATAATCGGACTTCGGATCGTTCGTTAACGAACCAATTGATGAAAGAACTATCCATCCATGAACTTCAGGATGTGGATAATCGGACTGCGGTGATAGATGGCGAGCCCTACATGGTTAACACCGTGAAATCAAGCACGACAGGCTGGTATCTGGTGGACTATATGCCTTTATCCGATATTCTGAAGCCGATTCATCAATCGAATATGCTCTTCTATTCTTCGATGATTTGTTTGTTGTTGATGAGTTTTGGCGTGGCCTACTTGTTATATGTCCAGGTGCAGGTACCAGTGAAACAACTTATTCGCGGTTTCCAGCGGTTGAAGCAGGAAGATTATTCGGTGAGGATTAAGCCGAAGGGTCGCAATGAATTCAGTTTTCTGTCTGAACGGTTCAACTTGATGGTGGAGCAGATCCAGCAGTTATTTGAACACGTTTACCTGGAACAGATTCATGTGCGTGAAGCCCGCTTGAAGCAGCTGCAATCGCAGATTAACCCGCACTTCTTCTATAATTGTTTCTCCTTCATTACGAGTATGGCGAAGCTGAAGCGTATGGATGCGGTTGTCGCGATGTCGCATAACCTCTCCCGATATTATCGGTATACGACAAGGCAGGAGCGGGATGTAGTGCCGTTGACAGAGGAAATTGAATTTGTCAGCTGTTATCTGGAGATCCAACGAATGCGTATGGACCGAATTCATTACAAGCTTGATCTGTCTGATGAGATGTTAAGAGAGGAAGTACCGCCCCTGATTGTACAACCACTGGTGGAGAATGCGGTAATCCACGGTATCGAAGCGGATGCGGAAGCCGGAGAAATAAGGGTTTCTGGGGAAAAACAGGGCGGTGTCATGGTTCTTGTCGTAGAAGATGACGGGCAAGGCATGACTCAGGAGGCACGTGAGGCGCTTCTGAATAAGCTCAGGGGAACGATGGATCAGGAGATGGGCTGTGGCCTGTGGAATGTGAATCAGAGACTCCAGCTTCGATATGGGGAGCAGGCAGGGCTTGATATAACGGAATCGGAACTTGGTGGATTACGGGTTACACTATCGTGGCCTGCCGAGAGGGAGCTTCTCCCAGATAGCCAAGATAGTATCGAGAACATGTGAGAGCCTGGTTAGAAATTGAACTTAGTGCATAACGAACGAGATAGGGAGTGACTTGCTTGATAGATATACTGCTAGTAGATGACGAAACGTATGTAACAGAAAGTCTGGAACTTACAATCCCCTGGGGAGAGCTTGGAGTAACGACTGTGTTTCGTGCCGCTTCCGGTAAAGAAGCGCTGGAGATTATGGAGGAAAATGCAGTAGATATTGTGGTAACCGATATTCGCATGCCGGGCATGTCCGGACTGGATCTAATTGCAGAGGTAAGCAAGCGTTGGTCCCATATTCGCTGTATCTTGCTGACCGGTCACAGTGATTTTACTTATGCGAAGAAAGCGATTCAATTGCAGGCAGCGGATTATATTTTGAAACCTGTGAACGATGATGAATTTATGAGTTCCGTCTCGGCAGCCATCACATCTCTTCGTGATGAGTGGGATGAATTCGACAAATATCACCGGCTTTTATACAGTCGGAAGTCTGACTATAAAATTTTACGGGAAAATCTGATGCATGATCTGCTGCTGGGACGTGAGATTACGGGGCGGGCACTTCGGGAACAACTGCAACAATATGAGATTCATATTGACCCGGAACAATCGGCTGTGATGATGCTGATTCGTCTCACAGGACGCTTCTCATCAATGGATCAGCAATCTCTGGATCTGATGGATTTTGCGGTAGGGAATATTGCAGAGGAAGTGCTCGGAGAGCAATTCAACGTGTGGTTTGGTCGCGGACCTCATGAGTGTCTGGTTATGTTTTTGCAGAATCAGGGACAGATCGAAGCTCCGCAGATGGACTTGGAGACGTTGAGAACCTCAGCTGAAACTTTCCGTGAGCATGTCATTCGATATCTACAGGGGGATCTGTCCATGGTCGTTACACCATCATTTCCTTTTAATGAATTGACAGCAGCTTATCGAAAAAGCCTGGGTTCCCTTGTCCTTTCAGGACCGGAAGAACACAAGATTATATATATGGACATGGATCAGGCACTCGGCAAAAGATCGGAGAATGATGCGACCCAGGCGCTCGAAGAGTTGTACAAACCGCCTGTACTTCCGCAATTGCTTGAGACCAAGCAATGGGAAGCGGCAGCGCGTAAGCTGAACACGGTCTTTGACGCGGCAGAACAGGTACGATTGTCCCGAGAACATGTGTATGAGATGTATCTGTCTGTAACCAATGCATTCATGTATATTGCCCATAAACAGGGGCATCTGGTACATGAAATTGATCATGCGGGATTCGATCTGCTCCTTGCTCATCAGTTGATCCAATCCCCCGAGAAGCTGCGGCGCTGGGCAACCGAGATGCTGGCGAAGCTTCAGGAAGAGTTGTCCGATCAGGAAGGTGTGCAGAGCCGCAGACATGTGATCAAGCAGGTTCAGGAGCTGGTGACAAGTGATACGGGACAGGATCTGTCGGTGAAGATGATTGCGGACAAGGTATATTTGCACCCCGTATACCTATCAAAAATCTACAAGGCAGAGACTGGGGAAGGTCTCGGGGATTACATGATTCGGATGCGCATGGAACGCGCGCTATATCTGCTTAAAAATAGCAACAAAAAAATATACGAGATTACGAGTGAACTTGGCTATCAGAATCCGCAATATTTCAGCAAAATGTTCAAAAAGCATTATGGGATGACACCCAATGAATTTCGGGATCAGGCATAATTACAACAACATTCCAGAATATAGGTTGGCAAAGGTGCAGAAATCTTGATTTCGTATCATAGGATCAAAGTCCTGGTCAGCCTATAATGAAAGGGTAACCAAAACGATTTAAGGGGGAACAACATGAGAGCGCAATCAACGAAAAAGAGATTCTTGACGCTTCTCGCTACAACGCTGAGTCTAACTGTCGTTCTTGCAGGATGTTCAGGAGGCAGTGGGGGCGGAGATAGTGCAACACCAAGTACGTCTGGAACCCAAAACGAATACAAAGAAAAGTATGATCCGGAAGTAACCATTACAACAGCATGGGGAATCGATCCTGAGCTGAAGTTTAAAAATGGCGAATCCATGGAAAATAACGTGGCAACCAAGTGGGCCAAGGAAAAATTCGGGATTAATGTCAGCGCGCTCTGGTCAGTAACAGACACAAACAGTGCGTTTGCAACTAAACTTCGTCTGGCTATGTCCTCTGGACAGGAAATGCCAGATATCGTGACGATTGGTAGTGCGGACAATCTCGTTGCTCAAGACTTGATCGACTCTGGCATGTACGAAGAGGTCGGTCCACTGTTCGACAAATATGCTTCTGACACATGGAAAAAAGCGATGGAGCAAGATCCTAACGTGTGGAACCAATATAGTCGTGATGGCAAAAGAATGGGTATCCCTGTTCTGGACTATGCCTACAACAATGATTATTTATTGTGGATTCGTCAGGATTGGCTGGACAAGTTGAATCTGAAAGCACCAAAAACAATCGATGAGCTGGAAACCGTTATGGAAGCATTCAAAAACAATAACCCGGACGGCTTGGCTCCGGATAAAGTCACTCCGCTCAGCGTTGGTTTCAAAACATCCATGAACACTTGGATGGGAGATGTATCTTGGATATTTGGTGCATATGGCACCTTACCTCAACAATGGAATCTTGCTGCGGATGGCAAGTTGGAGTATGGCTCCATCAATCCGGGTATGAAACAAGGTCTGACCAAATTGAGCGAATGGCTCAAAAAAGGATATATCCCGCAGGAAGCAGCGCTATGGGATGAGAACAAAACAGCAGAGCCAGCCGTTGCAGGAACTGCCGGCATTATTCCAGGACCTTACTGGATGAGTGGATGGCCACTTCTCGATACAGTGAAAAATGTACCGAGTGCGGTATGGAAACCGATTGAAATTCCTACCGGTCCTGAAGGAAAAGCGATGCGTCACGGAACACAGTTCGTGAATGGTGTTACGTTGATCAAAAAGGATATGGCACATCCAGAAGCATTCTTTACGTATCAGAATTACCTCTTCGACAATTATGCAGACCCAGCACCGGGCAGCCCTTATGATAATGGTCTGTTTGCAGGTTATGACTATCAATTGGATGCAAACGGAAAACAATTGCCGATTGACCAGATCGAAGGCGGATACGTGAACGTTGTACGTTATTTGCTTGTTCGTGATGGTGCACGTATTCCAGATGCACAGATGAAAGCTCTGATGAATCTGGCTAATGGCAAAGAGCCTGAAACGAAGCTTGAGAAAGACGTTGCTGTCAATTACGGTAAAGAAACTCCTGCCGCAGCAAAAGTGTTATTGAGCCAGGAAGAAATCTCCTTCAAAAACATGTTCACAGGTCCAACAACACAGACGATGAAATCCAAGCTGGACTATCTGAACAAAATCGAGAATCAGGCATTTAACGAAATTATCTATGGCAAAAATCCGGCTGATGCGTTTGATACCTTTGTACAAACGTGGAAATCGGGTGGCGGTGACCAAATCACGCAAGAGGTTAACGAATGGTATGACAGTGTGAAAAAATAGTTTTAAGCAGCGCCCAGACGACTAACGTCTGGGCGCTTTTTTTGGTTTATTCAAGCTGCGGCAAAGTGGTTGAATTTGTGCCATTTATATTGCTTTTATGTGCTGTTTGGACCCCGTAAAAGGTTGATATAATCGCAATATAAGCCACTCAGGGAGTACTTGAGTAGGAAGAAATACAGGGGGAGCAATCATGAGAACTTTGAAACGCACTTGGCCATTCCACGTTATGCTGTTGCCAGCCATTATCTTTCTGATTATCTTCAGTTATGTGCCTATGGGCGGGATTATTATGGCATTCCAGAACTACAAGCCATGGCTTGGAATTAGCGGTTCTGAATGGGTCGGGCTGGACAACTTTAGATATTTGTTTGAACGTGAAGACAGCTTACAGGTCATCTGGAACACATTGATTATTGCTGTACTTAAACTGATTTTCAATTTATTTGTTCCATTTGTTTTTGCCATTCTTTTGAATGAGGTTCGCAAGATGGCTATACAGCGTACGATTCAAACGCTTGTCTATTTACCTCACTTCTTGTCCTGGGTCATCCTGGGCGGGATTTTGATAGATCTGTTGTCAACAGGCGGCTTGGTTAACCGGGTTCTGGGAACCTTCGGACTTGGGCCATATTTCTTCCTGGGAGACAACAGCTGGTTCCGATCTACGATCATTTTGACAGATGTGTGGAAAGAATTTGGCTATAACATGATTGTTTTTCTGGCTGCCCTTGCCGGAATTAATCCAGCATTGTACGAAGCAGCAGAAATTGACGGAGCGGGACGCTGGAAACAGACACTGCACATTACAATTCCTTCACTTGTGCCGATGCTGATGGTTGTGGGAACACTGGCACTTGGTAACGTACTGAATGCCGGATTTGACCAGATTTTCAACTTGTATAACCCGCTCGTATATCAAACGGGTGACATCATTGATACATTTGTATATCGTTCCGCAATGCAAAATGGTGAGATGGGCTTTGCAACGGCGATCGGATTATTCAAATCGGTTATTAGCATGATCTTGATTCTTGTATCGTACAGCTTAGCCAAAAAATACGCCGGATACCGCATATTCTAAACGAATGAACAGAGAAAGAAGGGACCACGATGTATCATAAATCATTGCCTTATCGCGTGTTTAATATAGTCAATACCTGCTTTCTGATTTTGGTCGCCATCATGTGTATTGTACCGATGATTCATGTACTGGCAGTATCCTTTAGTACAAAGGCTGCTGCTGATGCAAATCTGGTCAATCTCTGGCCTGTAGGCTTCTCACTTGAGGCATACAAAAAAACGATGAACAATCCAATTTTCTTGAACTCGCTCTGGATCTCGCTCCTGCGTACAGTGATCGGTACAGCCATTACGTTGCTGATTACGTTCCTGGCGGCGTATCCATTGTCCAAAGAAAATAGTGAGTTCAAAGGCAGAACGATCTACTCCTGGATCTTTGTATTCAGCATGATTTTCAACGGGGGACTCGTGCCATTCTATATGGTTATTCAGAAGATTGGGTTGATGGATTCCTTCTGGGTACTGGTGCTCCCGGGGGCAGTTAACACATTCCTGGTCATTCTGATGCTGAACTTCTTCCGCGGTATTCCAAAAGAGCTGGAGGAAGCAGCGCTGATGGATGGAGCTAACCATTTCAGAACATTGTTCAGTATCTTCCTTCCCATTTCGATGCCGTCCATTGCAACCATTGCATTGTTCAGTATGGTGTTCCACTGGAATTCCTGGTTTGATGGATTGCTCTATATGAATAACGCCAAGGATTACCCACTTGCTACATTTATGCAAACGGTCATTATTGGACGTGACATGAGTAGCATGAGCATGAATCCAAAAGAAATGGAAGCTCTCTCTCAAACTACGGTAAGGGCAGCTCAGATCTTCATCGGAAGTGCACCGATCTTGATTGTGTATCCTTTCCTGCAACGTTTCTTTGTCAAAGGTATGACGTTGGGCTCAGTTAAAGGCTGAGCCTGTACCCCAAATTAATGGAGGTTGATACAGTGAGCAACTTGACGGAAAAGGCATTCGTTCTGGGAATGGATGTGTCTTTTATGGATGAAATCGAACAGCATGGCGGGAGCTACAGTGATGTGGATGGCAAGGAACAAGACTTGCTGTCCATCCTGAAGTTCAATGACACTAACGCGATTCGACTTCGAATCTGGAATGATCCTGTTGGTGGATTCTGCAATCTGGAGCGCACGGTGGAGATAGCCAAACGGATCAAGAAACAGGGATTGAAATTTTTGCTTGATTTCCATTACTCTGATCGCTGGGCTGATCCAGCCAATCAATGGAAGCCGAAAGCTTGGGAGAATCTGTCCTATGAAGAGCTTCAACGTGCAGTATGCATGTATACGGCTGATGTTCTGAGAACGTTAAAGGAAAACGATGCGCTTCCAGACATGGTGCAGGTCGGCAACGAGATTACGCCGGGCATGTTATGGAATGAGGGACGTGTCGGTGGAGAAGAGCATGATACGGATGAACAGTGGGAGCGTTTTGCAGGCCTTGTGAAGTACGGAATTGCTGCGGTCAAATCCGTTGACCCGGATATCCAGATTATGATACATATTGATCGTGGTGGAGATAACGCCGAGAGCCGCAAGTTTTACGATCGCTTTGAAGCACTCGGTGTGGAGTTCGATATCATTGGTCTATCGTATTATCCTTGGTGGCACGGCACACTTGATGCGTTACGCGACAATCTTCATGATCTGGCTGAGCGTTATGGCAAACCTGTCAATGTGGTTGAAACGGCTTATCCATGGACACTGGAGCAGCCAGAAGGCATCGAATGGATTTTGAATCAGGAAGAATTGTTGTTGCCAGGATACCCTGCAAGTGTAGAGGGGCAGACCCGATATCTGAAGGATCTGTTGCAGATTATTCGCGAAGTTCCTGGTGGTTTGGGGCACGGATTCTATTATTGGGAACCTGCATGGATACCAAGTAAAGAAGAATGGTCCGTTGGACATCCGAATAACTGGGGCAACCTCACCATGTTTGATTTTAAAGGTCGGAAGTTGGAATCGTTTACAGCACTAGCTACTACGGAAGAATCTGATGTTGTGACATACGTGTAATATCATACAGGTTCACAAGTGGTATCTGATGAAAAGATGAAGCCATGCCAGAAGATAAGCTTGGTAATTTGAGTCGTGAATATCGTTGTATTCAATAAAAATTGTAATTCAAAAGCAAGGGAGTTGTCCTTATGACATACAAATATGCACCTGTAAGTTCCAAAGCCCCGCACATGTTGCATGGCGCAGACTATAACCCGGAGCAATGGCTCCGCTACCCTGAAGTTCTGGAAGAAGATATTCGCTTGATGAAGCTTGCCAAGTGTAACGTGATGTCCATTGGTATCTTCTCATGGGTATCCCTTGAGCCGGAAGAGGGTGTATACACGTTTGAATGGCTGGATCAGGTGTTGGATCGTTTTGCAGCAAACGGAATCTATGCCTTCCTGGCTACACCAAGTGGTGCCAGACCTGCCTGGATGTCCGCCAAGTATCCGGAAGTGCTCCGCGTATCCGAGAATCGTGTCCGCAATCTGCATGGTTTCCGTCACAACCATTGTTATACTTCCCCGGTATACCGTGAGAAGGTTACTGCAATCAATACAAGACTGGCAGAACGTTATTCAAATCATCCGGCTGTTATCGGCTGGCACATCTCGAATGAGTTTGGCGGAGACTGTCATTGTGATTATTGTCAGGAAGCATTCCGTGGTTGGGTTCAGAAGAAGTATCAAACACTTGATGAACTGAACCATTCGTGGTGGACCACATTCTGGAGCCATACGGTTACAGACTGGAGTCAAGTGGAATCTCCGGCTCCTCACGGTGAGACACAGGTACACGCAATGAATCTGGATTGGCGCCGTTTCGTTACGGATCAGACAGCTGATTTTATCGTGCATGAAACGAAACCATTGAAAGCTCAGAATCCCGATCTGCCAGTCACAACCAACCTGATGGAATTCTATGGCGGCCTGAACTATTGGAAGTTCGCTGATATTCTGGACTTCCTCTCTTGGGACAGTTATCCCACTTGGCATGATGCAGATGACGACGCGAAACAGGCGTCCCGGATCGCAATGATGCATGACATCGTTCGTTCCATCAAAGGCGGTCAGCCGTTCTTGCTGATGGAGAGTACGCCAAGTTCGACGAATTGGCAAGATGTCAGCAAGCTGAAAAAACCGGGCATGCATCTGCTCTCTTCTCTCCAGGCTGTAGCACACGGTTCCGATAGTGTTCAGTATTTCCAGTGGAGAAAGAGCCGGGGTTCCAGCGAAAAACTTCATGGTGCGGTGGTAGACCACGTAGGAACGGAACATACACGTGTGTTCCAAGATGTCACCGACGTAGGAACGGCGCTTGAAGGCATGGAAGCCATTGTAGGAACAGCGGTTCCATCAGAAGTTGCAATCATATTCGATTGGGAAAACCGCTGGGCTGTTAATGATTCACAGGGTCCGCGCAATATCGGTGTGAAGTATGAGCAGACCGTGGAGGAGCATTACGAAGCGTTTTGGAAAAAAGGAGTCGCTGTAGACGTTATTGATATGGATGCAGACCTGTCCAAGTACAAGTTGTTGATTGCTCCAATGCTCTATCTGGTACGTGAAGGTGTTGGCGAACGCATTGAGAAGTTTGTAGAACAAGGCGGTACGTTTGTAGCCACTTACTGGTCTGGTATTGTAAACGAAAACGATCTGTGTTTCCTGGGTGGATTCCCAGGGCCACTGCGTAAGACACTTGGCATCTGGTCCGAGGAAATTGACGGATTGCATGATCGTGATCTGAACGGAATTATCCCCGAGCAGGGTAACGAGCTTCAGCTCAATACAGCGTACGATGCGATTGAACTGTGTGATCTGATCCATCTGGAAGGCGCGAAGTCTCTGGCTACGTACCGTTCTGACTTCTATGCCGGACGCCCGGCATTGACAGTTAACCAATTGGGCTCAGGGAAAGCGTATTATGTAGCGACACGTCTGAAAGCACCATTCTATGATGATTTCTACGCAAAACTAATCGCTGACCTGAACATTGAGCGTGGACTTCAAACAGAACTGCCTGCCGGAACAACGGCACATACGCGTACAGATGGTACAGCAGATTATGTATTTGTACAGAACTATACACCAGATGAGAAACGGATTGAATTAGATGCACAGTCCTACACGGATCTGCTCAGTGGTGATGCTGTGGAATCCAGTCTTAGCTTGAATCCATATGACATTCGTGTCCTGCGCAGACCGGCTGCCCGGAAATAATAGGTTCATCCTTACTTTATAAAGATTTAAGATACTAGAAAAGTGCCCTGAACGCCTGACATTGGTGTTTAGGGCATCTTTTTATTTTAAGTATATGGCTGTTGAACCACTTTTTCTGGACAAGATAAAGGATAAACGTGTCCGCGCAGCGAAGACAAACAGGTAACTTGTAACTCAAGACTTTCAGTCTGGGAGGAATGGAAATGAATCAAAGAAATCTGGATGGTAACAGCATTATTATTCGACTGGAAATGACAACGAAGGATATCAAGTTTGGCGAAGTGGCTTCGGCCATCTCGGAAGCTGGGGGAGACATCATTGCCATCGACGTGATTTCTACCAATCAGGATGTAAGCGTTCGCGACTTGACAGTCGCCGTTACAGATGCACAAGATAACAGTAAAATTATAGAAGGGGTGCGCCAGCTTAAAGGTGTGTCCATTATTAATGTATCAGATCGGACGTTCCTGCTTCATCTGGGCGGTAAGATCGAAGTAACACCAAAGACACCGATTCACAACCGGGAAGATCTGTCACGTGTGTACACTCCGGATGTGGCTCGTGTATGTTCAGCCATTTCAGAAGAGCCTGGCAAAGCCTTCTCTTTAACAATTAAACGGAATACCGTGGCCGTTATATCGGATGGCAGTGCCGTGCTTGGACTTGGTAATATTGGTCCTCGTGCAGCGATGCCTGTCATGGAAGGTAAAGCAATGTTATTCAAACAATTTGCAGGTGTGGATGCCTTCCCAATCTGCCTGGACACACAGGACACCGAGGAAATCATACGTACTGTGAAAGCGATATCACCTGGTTTTGGCGGCATTAATCTGGAGGATATCTCATCACCTCGCTGTTTCGAGATTGAACGTCGTCTGAATGAAGAATTGGATATTCCGGTATTTCATGATGACCAGCATGGCACAGCAGTTGTGTTATATGCCGGTCTGATCAATGCGCTCAAACTGGTTGGCAAGTCCATTGAAGATGTGAAAATCGTGGTCTGTGGTATTGGTGCAGCAGGTGTAGCATGCAGTAACATATTATTGTCTGCGGGAGCCAGCCGGCTTATAGGTGTCGATCGTGAGGGGGCAATTGTACGGACACAAACTTATGAGAATGAAGTCTGGAGTGATTATGCAGCTCGTACTAACCCCGAACTGGAGACTGGCTCTTTGCGTGATGTTATTCGCGGAGCCGATGTGTTCATTGGCCTGTCCCGCGGCAATCTGTTGACTCGCGAAGATGTGCAGACCATGGCAGAAGATCCAATCGTGTTTGCAATGGCAAATCCGGTACCTGAGATTATGCCTGCCTTGGTGGAAGACATTGTAGCGGTAATGGCAACGGGACGATCCGATTATCCGAATCAGATCAACAACGTGTTATGTTTCCCGGGCATCTTCAGGGCAGTTCTGGACTGCCGAGCCACCGAAATTAATGAAGAAATGAAGCTGGCAGCCGCTCAAGCGATTGCGTCGGCCATTACGGATGAAGAGCGTACACGTTATTACATTATTCCGAGTGTGTTCAATGATAAAGTGGTCAAATCGATGCGCAGTCGCGTCATTGAAGCAGCTGTTAAGACGGGTGTAGCTCGACGTATTCCGCGTGAACAGTCCCGTGAAGGCGGGGAATAATAAGATGTCAGAATTAGATGAAATAACGGCAGAGGCTGTTCTGCGAGCCGCCCGATCGTTTGTTCAAGGTGATTCATCCAAGCATAGTGATGGTCATGACTGGCCGCACATTGAACGAGTGACTGCACTTGCGGTCGAACTCGCTCACCGCATGGGGGCAGATCCATTTGTCTGCGAACTGGCGGCATTATTACATGATGTACCGGATGAAAAGCTGAATGAGAGCTTGGAAGCTGGAATGGCGAAACTGAATGAATGGCTGGATACCCAGCCTCTTGACCCGGATATACGTAATAAGGTTGTGGGTATTATTAGCACCATCTCATATGCGGGAGGCCAGCGTCCTGCGGTCAATTCGCTTGAAGCACAGGTTGTGCAGGATGCGGATCGTCTGGATGCGCTGGGTGCGATTGGCATCGCACGCACCTTTGCCTTTTCAGGAGCGAGAGGACGCGAGATGTACGATCCGTCCCTTCCCCCACGGGAGCAGATGACCCGTGAGGAATATCGCAACGGGCGCAGCACAACGATTAATCATTTTTACGAAAAGCTGTTCAAGCTCAAGGATCTGATGAATACCACTTATGGCAAGGAGCTGGCCAAGCAGCGTCATGATTATATGGTGCAGTTCGTGGATCAGTTCAAAAGAGAGTGGGCGGGCACAGACCGTTAGGCAGGCATCATAAGCATGAGTATTCCTTAGAGATAATATAAACTTAGGCGAATCTTCGAATTGGTGAAAATCCATTTTGAGGATTTGCTTCTTTTTAGGTTAATAATGTGTATTAACATACATAAATGAATCCATTTCATAGTACCTCTGACTTATGACATGGCAACGGAAGGTCTTCCATGGTACAATAAATCGTTCTCCTGAATGTATTCAGGCAAAAAAAGAAATATGGGGTAATAATGAACATGATTATCAAATGTAAAATTTCAGGTTCGGTAAAGAGGAGGGGTCACCACCATGTCATTTGGTGCTCGTGTACTTAAGACGGGAATTGCGGTCACGCTTGCCTTGTACCTTAGCAGCCTGTTTTTGAACCCGCAATCTCCCGTGCCTGCCGCAATCGCAGCTATATTCGCGATGCAGCCTTCCATCTATCGCTCCTGGAAATACTTTCTGGATCAGCTGCAAACGACCACACTTGGAGCTATTGTGGCCCTGGTTGGCGGTATGGTATTGTCCAATGAGCCAATCGCTGTTGGATTAATTATTGTACTTGTCATCATGATTTGTCTTAAATTGAATATGGGTGAGACGGTTGGATTGACACTGGTCACGGTTGTATCCATTATGGAAGCTTCGGGTGACTGGCATTTTGCACTCAATCGTTTTCTGTTGACACTGGTTGGTATTGTATCGGCGTTTCTCATCAACATTACGGTATTTCCTCCGAAACCGAAGATTCAGTTCGTGAAGCAGATCCAGAGTGTGTTCAGCGGTATGTCGTTGCTTCTGCGAACCTCAATCTCGGATGAAATCAAGGAAGTTGTATTCCGGGAGGAGAAAAGCAACCTGGGCGGTTCCATTAAGTCTTTGTCTGACAAGTATAACTTGTTCGAAGAGGAACAGAAAAAGATGAAACGTTCGAAATTCAGCGAAACTCGGCAGATGGTAGTCTACAAGCAAATGCTGCTGAGTCTGCAAAAAGGCTATGAGGTGCTGGATTCGGTTGAACGTCACTATTTCCAGGCACCACGGTCAACAGCGATGGATCAGTTTTTTGATTCTCATCTGGAACTTGTAATTAAATTCCATGAGCATGCATTGCTCAAGTTCGAGGATAAGCTGAAACCGAACGGAGAAGAGGCCGCACAGTTTGTATTGGACAATGACCGTTTCATGGAGCAGGCGATCACCCAGTTTGATATCGACAAGGAAGGCATGTTACGACTGTCGATCGTGGCTGCTGCGATTTATGATTACGGATATCAGTTGGAACGTCTGAATCGACTTGCCGAGCATGTGCATAGCTCCAGTGAAGACAAAGACTCACAGGACAAAATTTTGAATTGGCTTAAGTGGCCTTAAGTGCGAATTGCGTACCTGCTTCATGATCATATACAATGGAATTACAACATTGCCCGGACAATCGTGTCCGGGTTGTTTTGTCGTACATACAGCTGAATGGCATAAATGAATTTTAACGAACTGAGGGATAGACATGATTATAGAGGAATTGGACGCTGAACTAATGGAGTGGTTGAGTGGGACAAATCTGGAGAATAAACAACACGAAGCGATGCAACTGCTGACCGTATCCGAGGATCAGTGGCCGCATCAGGCGATGATTAGTATGGGGGAAGTGATTGCGATAAGTCCCCGTCAGCTTAGACTTGCTCTGTGGCAAGGTACACAGACCAGTATGAACATGAGCAAAACAGGCAAGGCTACCTTGATTGCGGTTCAAGGACATCGATTGCTGCATATTCGTATGAAAGTAGAGTTGCTGCCTGAGATTAAGGGGGCTGTTCATCCGAGAAATCGTTTTGAAGCACAGGTGCTCCAGGTACGTATGGATCATGCGCCATATGCGGAGATTACTTCAGGAATAACCTTTCAACTAAAAGATGAACGTGGAGCAATTACACGTTGGCAAGAGACGATTGAGGAATTACAAAAGTAGGCATAAACAGTTTGATCAGTTGAGGACCCAGTGATTGGGTAATAATGAAGATGAAAACAACAAAAAACGCCTCCGCTTGCATCGGGACGTTGTCACTGGTACAATAAAAAATGGTTTTCAGAAAATTAGAACTAATTAACATATAATTAAAATGTTTACTTTCTAATAATTATACCATTGCCTTTTCGGGCTTGTCAAATGGGATTTTGAGGACACAATCCGGGGAAAGAGGGGCTATTAACATATGAGTACAGAGCAGCAATGGAGCGAAGAGCAGCGACGGGTCAACATGGTGACCGATCAGATTGAACGCAAGATCACAACGTTAGAAGATGAAGTCGGTTCCTTCCGTGATGAAGTGGTTGGCATGAGAAAAGACTTCTGGGACGAAGTGACAATGAACTTTAGCGAAGCGGACGATGTGGGGGAAACTTCAACCAGCATGCGGCAGCAGTCTCAGGTATTGTCCGATCGGGAGCGCAGTCATCTCAATACAGCGGCGGCGTTGGATAAAATGAAACGACTGCATCATTCACCGTATTTTGGCCGGATCGATTTCAAGGAAGAGGGATACCCGAATGCGGAACGCATCTATCTGGGGATTGCATCGTTATTAGACGAGAAAGAGGAATCCTTTCTCGTCTACGACTGGCGTGCACCGATCTCCAACCTCTATTATGACGGAGCACCGGGCCCGATCACATATCGTACACCAAGCGGGGAGATCAGCGGTGATATAGAGATGAAGCGGCAGTTTGTCATTCGGGACGGACGTATTCGTTTTATGTTTGACACGGGAGTTACGATTGGTGATGAGTTGTTGCAGGCTGTACTTAGTCGAACTTCAGATGCACAGATGAAGAGTATTGTTGCGACCATTCAGAAGGAGCAGAACCGGATTATCCGTAATGACCGGACACGCATGCTGATTGTGCAAGGCGCAGCCGGCAGTGGCAAAACATCCGCCGCGCTCCAGCGTGTGGCCTATCTTCTCTATAAATATCGCGAGCATCTGCAAGCGGATCAGATGGTTCTTTTTTCACCAAACCCGATGTTCAACAGTTATGTCTCCACGGTACTGCCTGAGCTTGGGGAGGAAAACATGTTGCAAACGACCTTCCAGGAGTATCTGGAGCGCCGTTTGGGTCGTGAATATCAATTGGAAGATCCGTTTATTCAGCTCGAATATGTACTTACGGGAACAGAAGATCCCGATTATGATGTTCGCATGTCCAGCATTCGGTTCAAATCCTCGGAATCTTTCCTGAAAGTCATTACGCGTTATAAGGAGAGCATGCTGTCAGGTGGCATGAAATTCAAGCCGGTTCGCTTTCAGGGCCGAGCAATTGTTACGTCAGAGGCTATGGCTGAGAAATTCTACAGTTTCGAGTCATCCGTTAAGCTGGTGAGCCGACTGGAGATGTTGCGGGATTGGATGCTGAAAGAACTATCTGCCTTTGGTAAAGGTGAACTGGATGCGCCTTGGGTCGATCAGCAGCTTGATCTGATGGAGCCGGAGGATCTGCAACGTGCATACCAACGGTTAAAGCGTAAGCAAAAAGGAAAGACCCATACGTTTAATGACTTCGAGCAAGAAAGAGAAATTCTGGCACGTATGGTAGTCAGTGACCGACTCAAACCGTTACGGAAATGGATCAAGTCCTTGCGGTTCGTCGATATAAGACAATTATATGCACATCTGTTCAACGATGAGGGTCAGATGGTGCGATTGCTGGGTGACGAAGCGTTGCCTGCCCAATGGGATGAAATCTGTAGGATGACTTTACGCAGATTGAAGCTCCAGGAGTTGGCATATGAAGATATTACGCCATACTTGTACCTGCGTGAGCTCATGCTTGGTTTCCATATTAACTCCAATATTCGTCATGTCATTATTGATGAAGCCCAGGATTATTCTGCGTTTCAATTGGCATTTATGAAGAGATTGTTCCCTCGGGCGAAAATAACAGCACTCGGTGACTTCAATCAGGCGATCTATGCCCACTCTTCAGTCCTTAGTGGAACAGGACCTTTGACTAATCTGTACGGTCCAGACAATACAGAGGTAATTGAGCTGACCAGGAGCTATCGTTCTACCCGGGAGATCGTGGAGTTTACCCGTGGCATGGTGCCTGGCGGGGAAGAGATCATTCCATTTAACCGTAGCGGCGAGAAGCCTAAAGTTATCGTTTCTTCTGATTCCGATCGTCATATGAACGTCATCACGACAGACCTCAAGCACTTGATTGAGGAAGGGTATGAATCAGTTGCCGTAATCTGCAAGACCGCCGAAGAGAGCAGAGAGGTACATGCTGCATTGAGCAAGATACTGCCCTCAGCACCGAAGTTAATTAAGAAAACGACGCTGGCTTTTGAACAGGGTGTTCATGTCATTCCTGCGTATCTGGCCAAAGGTGTGGAATTTGATGCTGTCCTGATCTATGACGGCTCTGCGGAGCAGTATGCCCATGAGCATGAACGCAAATTGTTCTACACGGCTTGTACGCGAGCGATGCATCTGCTGCACGTTTACTGCGTGGGCACACCGAGTCCTTTCATTACCTCGCAGTCGGAAGAATGGTATGATCTTGGCAAGGTGTCTGCTGCGCAAGTGGACTGACATATCACATTCATGTGCATGAAAAAGGCTTCCGTTCAGTGGAACGGGAGTCTTTCTGTATATGATACATATATCGGGAAGAAGCTAACTTCACGAGGGACGTATACATGATGAGATTCCAGCCATATAGGTGATCGCATGGAATGAAAATACCTAACGTGAATTCGTAAGGATTGGGTTCTGTGGATAAATATGACTCCATAATTTGTATTGAGGCACAATGGATGTTATTTTTCTTTACACATGAGGTCTGGACTCATATAATCGTAACAATATATTTTTTTTGGATCGTTTATTAAAGGAGGCAACAATATGAACAAATCATCTTTTGAACGGCCGCTTATGGCCGATTGTGTACCGGATCTGGTCGCTACAGCCCGGGGAGATATGCCAGCGACTTTGGTCATTCGGGGAGGCACGCTCGTAAACGTGATATCAGGTGAGATTTTGCCTGAGATGTCCATAGCTGTACAAGGAGCTCGAATTGCTTATGTTGGTAAAAATGTAAGCCACACGATCGGAGAACATACCCGGATTATTGAAGCGAACGGCAAATATATCGCTCCTGGATTGCTGGATGGACACTGCCATATTGAAAGTACTCAGATGAAAGTAACCGAGTTTGCGAGAGCGGTATTGCCTTCAGGCACAACGGGAGGTTTCTTTGACCCGCATGAGATCTCCAACGTGCTTGGTCTCAAAGGTCTGAGGCTGATGCTGGATGAAGCGCGGACCACACCGATGGCTGCTTATATGCAGGTGGCTTCCTGTGTGCCTTCCACCCATCCGGGACTGGAGACAACAGGTGCTTATATCGGGCCAGAAGAGGTGGCTGAGGCTCTTTCCTGGGGGCCGGACATGATTGGTCTTGGGGAAGTGATGAACTTCCCTGGTGTCGTTTACGGGGACGAGACGATGATTGGTGAGATCCAGGCGACCCTCCGGGCTGGCAAAGTGGCAGATGGTCACTTCACTTGGGCAGCAGATGACTGGCGTTTGCCGGCATACGCAGCAAGTGGAGTTACGGGGGATCATGAATGTGTGACCAAGGAAGATGTGGTCGAACGTCTGCGACTCGGGATGTATGCGAAGATGCGTCAAGGTTCGGCATGGCATGATGTGGCGGAGACCATCAAAGCCTGTACGGAGCTTGGACTGGATACACGCCGGATGATGCTGGTAACCGATGACCGAAGCTCTGAATCCCTGCTCAAAGAAGGGCATATGGACTTTGTGGTTCGTCTCGCCATTTCCCAAGGTGTGAAGCCGGTCACGGCTTTCCAGATGGCTACCATTAACACGGCTGAGCGGTTCGGGGTTGCACGCGACATTGGTGCGGTTATTCCGGGCAATATAGCGGATATTATTCTGCTGGACGGCCGACTGGCGGATGTACGTGTGGGCATGACAATTGCTGCCGGGCAAGTCGTAGCCGAGAACGGGAAAATGACGGCGGTCTGGGACAGCTTCACATACCCGGAGGAAGCGCTGAACACGGTGAAGTTGGAAGCGAATATTCAGCCAGAAGATCTGGAACTTGCTGCACCGATTGCAGAAGGTACGATTGGTGCCAAGATCATTCATGTGACAGAGAACCATGTGGATACGAAGGAGAAACACCTGCCTGTCACGGTGCAGGATGGTAAGGTTGTGGTTTCAACTTCCGGGGAAGTATGCAAAATCGCGGTATTGGAGCGTCACAAACAAACCGGGAATCGGGCGGTTGCTCTTGTTGGAGGCATTGGCTTCACATCACCTGCAGCAATTGCGATGACGGTGGCTCATGATAGTCACAACCTGTTGATTATCGGTAATGATGATGCCCTGATGGCCGAAGCCGGTAACCGGGTCATTCGCATGCAAGGTGGGGTAGCCGTGGTAACGGCAGCAGGGGTGACCGAATTCCCGCTGCGGATTGCAGGTTTGATGTCAACCGAGTCTTTCGAAGTCGTTGCAGCCCAATCGGCAGCAATCAGTGAAGCTTTACAGTCCGCAGGATGTACGTTGAATAATGCGTTCATGACCCTTTCCTTGCTTGCGCTGGTAGTGATTCCGGAATTACGGTTGTCCGACAAGGGGCTTGTGCGGATCTCGGCAGAAGGTATTGAACTGGTCTCCCTTTTCGATGAAGTGGTTGACAGTACACCGGCAGTTCAATCGGGTAATGAATGAATAGATTTATCGACTAGAGCTCAATAAATGGATATACATGAAAAGCCGCCTTAGGGCGGTTTTTTTGTGCGTTTTGGGAGAAAACGCTTTCTAGGTCTTCTGGTTCTTGGTGTACATATGGCAATAATGACTGAAGTCATGCTGAAATAAGGGTGAATTTAGAAAAAAGAGAATATTCGTGACTTTTGAACTATAAATACAGAACTACGAATTCCCGAAATATAATTATATGATTCTTTCGTCGTAAGTCTTAAAGATGATATTGCATATAGAAGCAATTCGATTTCGTCGTACCTAATAAGGCTCCATTAAATGTATATGAAACGACACAATTTCATCCAGATTTGCACGTCAGAGCTGATAACTTCAGAGGGAGTGTACAAATATGAAAAGCAAAAAGGGGTACCGTTTTATCTTGTTACTGTGTTGTTTGATACTGTGCGCGAGTACAGCCTGTTCTTCCAAAGCCATTGCAGATGGTTCAGTCGACAGTTATGCAACGATTCATGGGAAACTTGATGCACCCGTGAGAGCGACATGGGTGTGGGATACTACCCAGATCCGAAGTAATCCTCAAGAGGTGTTAACTTACGCTACAGCCAATAAGATCAATACGATCTATCTACAGATGAACCGGGATATAAAAATTCCTGAGTATAAAAGCTTTATCCGCCAGGCGAGAGCCAAGAATATTGCGGTTGACGTGATGGATGGAAGATCGGCCTGGGGATTGACGGAGAGTCGGGAGCAGATTGCATCTTTCCTGGACTGGATTGAGGCTTATCAAGCGCAGGCATTACCCAATGAGAAATTTGCGGGTATTCATCTGGATATCGAGCCACATGTGCACCCGCAATGGAAAATCAATCAGGCCAGTGTGATTACCCAGTGGCAAGGAAATGTGGAGTACATTGTTGAGCGAGCATCACGGATGAAGATGCCCGTAGCGGCTGATCTGCCATTCTGGCTCGATAACTACAAAATTCCGGGTTCAACGATGGCGGTTAGCAGCTGGATGATTCGAAAGTTTGATTCCATTACGATTATGGCTTACCGTGATACAGCTGCTGCAATCTATAGTGTAGCGAAGGATGAACTTGCAGAAGCGGCTCTGCTTGGCAAAACGATCTCCATAGCTGTGGAAACAAAGCAAAGTAAGGAAGGCGACTTCATTACTTTTTATGAAGAGGGATCTGCTTATATGGAAGCACAATTGAAGTTGGTCGAAAAAATGGCTTCAGTACATGCGTCCTTTAACGGTTTCTCCGTACATGAATACACTTCATGGAAGACATTGAAAAAGTGAGACACCAATGAATAAAGAAGGTGCTTGCAGCCAGAGAGCTGTGAGCACCTTCTTCTATTATACCTGAACCAAGGCAGATTCCATGGCCACATTCTCATAGAACATTTTGCGATACTGTGAAGGCGTTGTGGCTTTATGCCTTTTAAATGTGGTGATAAAGTAGCTTAGATGATCAAAACCGACATCCATGGCGATATCAACAATTTTGTGATCCGTATTCTCAAGCTGGACGCAGGCTTGTTGAACGCGGTAATAATTAATGTAATCAACCGGAGTTTTCTGCACCATCTGTTTGAAAAAACGGCAGAAGTGTCCTTCGCTCATATTGGCTTCATCGGCCAGTTCTTTCAGCTTCAATGGTTCAGGATAACGCTTGTGGATATACCCGAGCACGGATTTCAGGCGCTCTACCTTGTCATGGCTCCCTGTAGCTACGGTGCCTTTGAGCGGAACAGGTTTCATATGTTCGAACATTCGGGCAAATATGAGATACAGGTATGCTTTCGTTGACATTTCACACGTTTCTGTTCGGGCAGCATGGTCGGCAAATATGCGCTTCAGGTGATCCAGAATTTCTTGTCCCCAATCCTCATCTGCTTTGATATGAAAAGGGGGAACTACGGTTTTGCGCACCAGTGGACCGATGAATTTCTCCTGTACCGTATCGAAGGTACGACTGCCGAGCAGCTCGGGATTAAATACAATGGAAGAGAATACACAGGGAACATCACCCTTCAGATAACCTGCATGAATCTCACCTCGATTGATAAAAATGGCTTCTCCAGCTTGAACCTCAATGGTGTTCATATCAATCTGAAAGACCGCACAGCCCTGAGTAACCATGGTGAACTCCATTTCATCATGCCAGTGGCAATCCAGAATGCTATCGCCGTTCAGTTGTTGTATATCCGGGTATACACTGACTGGATACATGGCATTCCCGTGTATTCGGTCTTCCCGTAATCGTTCACGTTCCATATCAGATTCTCCTTTTTGTATCATTATTAATGTAATCGTTTCCATAGATTGGTGCTGATGTTCAAGAATCGGATGGTTATTATCAAAATCGTGATATATTTGGTCAAAATAAGAGAAGAAATTCATCATTAATATCAATATTATTATAGTATAACCAAAGGGGGAAAGAAAACATGAAATTTACTGATGGATTCTGGATGACTCGTGAAGGGTATCAGATTCAAAACCCGACTGACATTCGTGATATTGTACAAAAAGAAAATTCCTTGACCGTATATGCGGCAACTAAATATATTCGTAGCAAAGGCGACACGTTGAATGGTACATTGCTGAAAGCAACGTACAGCTCACCTATGCCTAACGTTATTCGAGTAACGTTGAATCACCATAAAGGCGGAGTGAAAAAAGGCCCTGTATTTGAGCTGAATACGCAAGATGCAAACGTTGACATCTCCAAAAATGAACAAGGGGCTGTTCTGAAAAGCGGCAATCTGGAAGTTCAAATCGATAAAACAAACGGTTGGGACGTCAGCTTCCTGTATGGAGGAAAACGCATTACTGGTAGCGGTCAACGAGCGGCTGGTTATATTACAGGTCCGAGCAAGGAAGCGTACTTCCGCGAGCAGCTTGATCTTGGCATTGGTGAATACGTTTACGGACTCGGTGAGCGCTTCACACCGTTTGTTAAAAACGGTCAAATCGTAGATACCTGGAATGAAGATGGCGGTACAAGCAGTGAACAGTCCTATAAAAACATTCCTTTCTATCTGTCCAATAAAGGATATGGTGTATTTGTAAACCATCCGGAGCGCGTATCGTATGAGATTGCATCTGAGAACGTATCTAAAGTACAGTTCAGTGTAGAAGGGGAGACGTTGGAGTACTTCATTATCGGCGGCGACAATCCGAAGGATGTACTGGATAATTATACGAAATTAACAGGTAAACCAGCGCTTCCACCCGCATGGACATTTGGTCTTTGGCTGACCACATCATTTACAACAGATTATGATGAAGCAACCGTTAACCATTTCGTAGATGGCATGGCTGAACGTGATCTTCCACTGTCTGTATTCCATTTTGACTGCTTCTGGATGAAGGAATACCAATGGTCTGATTTTGTATGGGATGAAGCAATGTTCCCGGATCCGGAAGGCATGCTTGCACGTCTGAAAGAGAAGGGTCTCAAAATCTGTGCTTGGATCAATCCATATATTGCAGAGAAATCCTACTTGTTCGATGAAGGTATGGAGAACGGTTATCTGGTCAAAACAGCCGATGGCAGCGTATGGCAATGGGATATGTGGCAAGCAGGTATGGCTCTAGTTGATTTCACGAATCCGGATGCTGTGAATTGGTATAAGAGCAAGCTGGAAGTTCTGCTGGATCAAGGTGTAGATTCCTTCAAGACAGACTTCGGTGAAAGAATTCCGACAGATGTTGTGTACTTCGATGGTTCTGATCCGGTTAAAATGCACAACTATTACACACAGCTCTATAACAAAGCTGTATTTGAATTGCTCGAAGAGAAGATTGGCAAAAACGAAGCTGCCCTGTTTGCACGCTCTGCAACAGCCGGTGGTCAACAGTTCCCGGTTCACTGGGGCGGTGACTGCTCTTCCACGTATGAATCCATGGCTGAATCGCTTCGCGGTGGTCTCTCACTTGGGCTTTCCGGTTTCGGATTCTGGAGTCATGATATCAGCGGCTTCGAAAGCACAGCGAGCCCTGACGTATACAAACGTTGGGTACAATTCGGACTTTTATCTTCACACAGCCGCCTGCATGGCAGCACTTCGTATCGTGTGCCTTGGTTGTTTGACGAGGAATCCGTGGACGTTGTTCGTGACTTTACCAAACTCAAAATCAGCCTGATGCCGTACCTGTACAATTCTGCGGTGGAGTCAACGGTAAAAGGTATTCCGATGATGCGTGCAATGCTGCTCGATTTCCCGGAGGACCCAACAACATATAACCTGGATACGCAATACATGTTCGGTGATTCAATTCTCGTGGCGCCAATCTTCAACAAGGAAGGCGATGTGCGTTATTACCTGCCTGAAGGAAATTGGACGAACTATCTGACAGGAGCGAAGGTACAAGGTGGACGCTGGATCAGTGAAAACCATGACTTCAAAACACTGCCTATGATGGTTAAACCAAACAGCCTGATCGCTGTTGGTGCTGTAGATCATAAACCGGATTATGACTTTGCGAATGATGTGTCCCTGCATTTGTTCGAACTGGCTGATGGTCAAACGGCTCAAGCGGTTGTTGTGAACCAGGCTGCTGAACAGGAACTGACAGTTAACGTTACACGTAATGGATCAGTGCTGGACGTTCGTGCTGAAGGCGCGGGCAAACCATGGAACTTGGTGCTTCGCGGTATCGAGAGTGTATCCAGCGTTGAAGGTGGTTCCCAAGTGTCAGGTTCAACTGGTGTTGTTATTACAGCAGCAGCAGGCGCAACCTCGCTTACAATTCAACTGTAAAGTGATATAGTAGATAGATGAAAGGACGGTGCCGCAAGGTGCCGTCTGTTTGTCTACAATGATAGGAGATTGAATGAAATGAGTATGATGAATTCAGGTTTACACTGTACGATATCGGCTGAGATGCTGCATCAATTGGTAGAGAATACTTTTGGAAGCGATACCAAAGTGAAGGGGTTTGCACTCCTGCAAGGAGGGCTTTTCAATACAACCTATCGGATTCAACTTGATCATGCATCCCATACGGATGTGATTTTACGTTTGGCTCCAGTGCGGGGAGAGATGGCAGCTGGTTCAGCGAGTGATCCCCTCTTTTCGTTCGAACGTACGATGATGGCAGCTGAACCGATTGTGTATGAATACTACCGTAAGACAGGCATTCCTGCTCCAAACATTATCGCCTGTGATGATAGCGGGTCCATCATTCCAAGAAGTTACATGTTTATGACGTTTATTCCCAGTAAGCAATTAGATCACGCATCGATTTCAGGCATGGACAAAGAGCGATTGTATCATCAGCTTGGCGCGTATACCGCCATCATGCATCAGATCGAGGGTGCATCGTTTGGCTGGCCACAAGGAGATGGGGCGATTAAAGGTTCGAATCAATGGTCCGAGGTGCTGCACTCTTATGCTGAAGAAACGGCACTTAAAGCGGCACAAGTCGATTATATGCCAGGTGTGGGGGAAGAGATCGCAGCTATATTCATGAAAAATAAAGACTTATTTGATCAGGTAACCCGTCCGGTACTGGTTCATAATGACCTGTGGGAAGCGAATGTGCTTGTTCATGAGGAAAAGGGTGAGCTACACATTGCGGCCATCATTGATGGAGATCGTTCCATGTTTGCCGACAGGGAGTATGAAGCCATATTGTCGACAGAATCGGTGGCTTTTCATGAAGGATATGATCATCCACTGGACCCGTCCCCAGAAGGACAGGCACGGAGACTCGCGTACCGAATACTGTCTTCATATTTTAATGCTTACGTTCATGAACATCAGGTCAATCAACCTGAAGATGGTCAGAAGTATCGCCAGCGTACGCTGGATTTACTTGAGCAATGGAAGCAACTTGCACATCACTAATTCGCAGGGGGAATGAAGGATGAAGGAGTATCATCAATACCCGATGTGGGATGCATCACGTTCACTTGAGGAACGGTTGGATGACCTGATTGCACGATTAACAACGGAAGAGAAGATCAGACTAATACCTACTCGCGAAGCGGCTGTACCAAGACTGGGCATTCCAGCCTACAACGTTGGGGGCGAAGCTGCCCACGGGGTTGCATGGAAAGGAGAGGCAACGGTATTTCCGCAACCGCTCGGTCTATCAAGTACCTGGAATACGAGACTCATGCGAGAGATTGGTTCAGTCATTGGCGATGAGGCGAGGGCATACCATCACCGTAATCCAGAAGTTCACGGGTTAACCTTGTGGGCACCGACGGTTGACCTTGAACGTGACCCACGCTGGGGCAGAACGGAAGAGGGATATGGCGAAGATCCGGTTCTTACGGGTGAAATGTCGGCAGCTCTCGTCAAAGGTATGCAGGGAAATGATCCTTTTTATCTGAAAATGGTCGCGACATTGAAACACTTTTTTGCCAATAATAATGAGAAAGATCGGCTGAATTGTTCATCGAGCATCGATCCGCGGAATCTGCGGGAATATTATTTAAAAGCCTTTGAGACACCATTTGTGGAAGGCGGTGCCTTGTCCATGATGACAGCTTACAATTCCATCAACGGTACACCTGCCATTGAGAGTCCATATGTGAATGATGTGGTTAAGGGTGAGTGGGCGATGCCAGGTTTTATTGTATGTGATGGAGGGGATCTGTCTCAGACAGTTAACTATCATGGTTATCACACCAGTCATGCCGAATCCGCAGCAGGTGCGTTGAAGGCAGGAGTGGATTGTCTTACGGATGAGGTTGATCTAGTCGTATCTGCTCTGGAAGATGCTCTTGAGCAGGAGCTGTTGGAGATAGCTGATTTGGACCGAGCGATTCGTAACATCTTCAGTGTACGGATGCGTCTCGGACAACTGGATCAATCCGGACGCAACCCCTATGCGTCTATACCTGAGTCGGTACTATGTGCACCGGAGCACGCCAAACTCAGTTATCGTGCTGCTGCCGAATCCATTGTTTTACTGCAAAATGATGGATTACTTCCCTTGAAGCCGGAAGCATTACAGAAGATCAGTGTCATTGGACCACTTGCCGATGTGGTCTATACTGATTGGTACAGTGGCACGCTGCCTTATCGTGTATCCGTCCTCGATGGGCTGCGTAATCGATTACCCCAAACAGACGTAACGTATACAGACGGAAATGACCATATTCAGTTGAAGACAGCAGACGGACAGGTTATTTCCTTGGGAGCGGAAGGTATTCTCGTCGCCGTACCGGAGGACAGTGCACCTACAGCCGCCGAGTTTGTACATCAGGATTGGGGATCGGGAAGTCATACGCTGAGAAGTGTGAACAATCATCGATACGTTAGTTTGACCGAGCAAGGCGTCTATCAGGCTAACGCACCAGAGATTGGCGGCTGGTTTGTGAAGGAAGTTGTTCAATTCGAAACCCAGTCGGACGGCAGCAACATCTTGCGGACGTGGAACAGTATTCCCGTTGGAATGAGCGAACATCAGGGACATTCTGCTTTATCGCCAGTGTCACCACAGGCAGAACCAGCGGTTTTTGAGATCGACATTGTGGCACGCGGAATAGAACAAGCCGTAGAAGCAGCACGTGACAGTCAGGCTTCGGTCGTTGTTGTTGGCAACAGCCCGTACATCAATGGCAAAGAAGAAATCGACCGCCCGAGTCTGCTGCTTCCGCCGAATCAGGTCGAACTTGTCAAAGCCGTGTGTGAAACGAATCCCAATACGGTGGTTGTCATTATGGGCAGTTATCCATTTGCCTTGCAGGAGTTGAAAGGTATTGCCCGGGCAATTGTATATATGACACATGCAGGTCAGGAATTGGGTAATGCGCTTGCGGATGTGCTGTTAGGTCATTATGCCCCGGCAGGCAGACTGAACATGACATGGTATGCAGATGAATCCCAGCTTCCTGACATCATGGATTATGACATTATTCAGAGTGGCATGACCTATATGTATCATCAAGGACCGATCCAATATGCATTTGGTCATGGCCTGACCTATTCGGAGTTTGAATACGGGGCGATTCGTGTAAGTCGTAGTGCCCCGGTGGAAGATACCAACACAGATCATTTGAAGATTGAAGTGGAGATACACAATACAGGTGAACGTGACAGTGATGAAGTCGTGCAAATCTATGGATCTTCATATACCTCGCGAGTGAAGCGTGCTCAGAAGCAACTGCTTGCTTTTCGTCGTATCCATGTGAAGGCAGGGACGCGTGTTACAATAGGTTTCGAGGTTCCTGTTCAGAAGCTGGCGCTATGGGATGTTACCCGAGATCGATACTGCCTGGAGACAGCGACCTGGGCCATCCTGGCAGGGCGTTCTTCCGCCGATATACGCCAGTCGGCAGATATTCAGATTGAAGGTGAGACGATTCCTGATCGTCCGCTGCACATGCTTACCTTTGCCGAGAATTACGATGCTTGTAGAGGTGTTCTGTTGGATGAATGTCTGGAGGGACGTTCGGCAGTTCGGGCAATCACTCGGGAAGAACCTTTGTATCGCGATGGTCAGTCATCCTGGATCACTTTCAACCATAACGCTGTTCAGGACATACAAGGATTTGAAGCCAGAGTGGCAGCTTATGGGGAAGAGGGCAGACTGGAGATTCGTTCTGGAGGATTGGAGGGCGAACTGCTCGGTGTGTGTGTGGTTTCTGGACCCGGAGGCAGTGTGAATGGGAAAGATATCAAGTGGACAACGGTCCAGTGTTCGCTTGAGGCGTCACATCAGGTGAATGAGCTGTATATTATTTTCAAAGGTGGAGCAGCGTTACGCCACTTTAGATTGGTGTAGTTCTAGACATTATGAGCCAAATAAGCTGTCATGCACTAATATGTGCAGGCAGCTTATTTGTGTGAACAAGCGGTAACATCCAGCATGTCCTGAATAATCAACCTCCGAAACAAGCACAATAATGCTGTTGTGTGTAGAATCTGTAAAGGTGGTTGTGGTATGAACGATAAAAAGTGGGACCTCGTCGCACTTGCTTCCATCCCTTTAATTATGACCTTGGGTAACTCCATGCTTATACCGATCCTGCCACAGATTGAACGTGAGTTGAAGGTATCTGCATTTAAGGTCAGTATGCTCATTACAGTCTACGCTGTAGTTGCCATCCTGCTTATTCCTCTTGCAGGGTATTTGTCTGATCGTTTTGGCAGAAAAGCAGTCATAATTCCGAGTCTCATCATTGCAGCCGTTGGGGGAGCTGTAGCTGGTGTGGCTGCATGGATGTTAAGCGGAAATATAGCCTACTGGACCATATTAGGTGGCAGGTTATTGCAGGGGGTCGGAGCAGCGGGGGCATTCCCGATTGTGATTCCTTTGGTTGGGGACATGTTCAATGATGAAGATCAGGTATCTAAAAGCCTGGGAATCATTGAAACTTCGAATACATTTGGTAAAGTGTTAAGTCCAATTCTGGGAGCAGCACTGGCTGTTTGGTTATGGTACCTACCTTTTATGGCTATTCCCGTACTCTGTGTTCTGTCGCTGATCCTGGTTATATTCTTGGTGAAAACACCAAAGAAAAAAGAAAAACCGCCCACCTTTACAGAATTTGTGGCTTCCATTAAGGATGTACTAAAAGAAAAAGGACGCTGGTTGTACGCCTTGTTTGCGATCGGTGGAATTTGTATGTTTATTCTTTTTGGTGTGCTTTATTATCTATCCGAGACATTGGAGAGCGAGTTCGCCATGAAGGGCATTGTTAAAGGTCTCGTACTTGCCATTCCGCTAGCGGCACTGTGTCTTTTTTCCTTTTGCGCAGGGAAATGGATTGGAAAGAGCAAACCTCGGATGAAGTGGCTTGGTTTCGCAGGACTTATTCTTGTAACCGTTTCGCTGGGTGTTATTGGTGTTTTCGATAATATCTACGTAGTCGTGGGTCTATTCACATTGGGAAGTGCGGGAATAGGGGCAACCTTACCATGTCTGGATGCTCTAATTACAGAAGGTGTGGACAAGAAGCAGAGAGGTACGATTACGGCTTTGTTCAGTAGTATGCGATTCATCGGTGTATCACTCGGCCCACCTGTTGTTTCTTTGCTCATTGGCAAACAACATTTTTTGCTTTTTGGTGTGCTTGCTGCTTCTGCAGCTGTAGGAGGACTACTTACATTATTCGCAGTTAAGCCGGATAAAGGAGACCAACCTACTTCAGGAAGCGGACAGAAACAGGAACGGCACATCGATCGAATGGAGACAAGTAGTGGTTATGCCCCGATAAGGCGCAAGAAAAGTCCACTTTAAATTGAAGGTCCTGTATGCTACGTTCATTTCCGGGCTGTCTTAAGTCGATTTAATATTCAGATCTGTTCCAATAAAAAAACGCGTTTACGTCTAAGAAAGCGGATGATTTGCTTTCTCGGTGTAAACGCGTTTTTATGTTCAGAATGATTGTAACCAATCAGTCGTGTTTGCTTTTATCTGACTGACTAGTTTCGGTGGGGATGGCTCCAGATGAATCCTTTTGATCTTGAGGTGAATCCGTTGCAGGGATATGAGTATGAGTGAGCAGAGCATGAGCTTCTATGGAGAAGCTGCCGCTTCGTTTTCCCTGAATCAGATATATAAGCAAGAACAGAATCATAAACATCACGGAATATCGGTACATATCGGTATAACTCGTTATGGCCGCAATGGCGCCAAGAAGAAGCGCACCTGTCGCAATACCCAGATCCAGCGAGTTCAAAAACATGCCATTAGCCATGCCACGTTGAGAAGGAGATACGACTTGAATCATCCAGGTCTGCAGAGACGACTGCATGGAACCATAGCCTATCCCGTATAAAAAGGCAGCAATGAACAGGACTGACATGGAGGATGCATATGAGAGTAGAATGAGTCCGGCAGCAATGAAGATTGCTCCTGGAATCAGCAGTGCTTTTGGACCCTTATTGTCATAGATTCGTCCTGCAAAGGGTCTAACCAATAACACGGCGAGTGCATTAAACAAAAAGAACAGCGCAGGATTGGCCAGATTGGCTTCCTTGCCATACAAGACGATGAATCCGACGAGCCCACCATAGGTGATGGATAACAGGCAATTCAGCACACTGGGCAGAATCAGCTTGCGGTTGAACGGTGTCTTTTGTTTTGGGTTGGATCCTGAATCACTTGTAGTAGCTTGTGGAATGATACGTTCACTGTTATTGTTTCTGGCGGCTTTTTTACGGGTCAGCGTGTAACTAAGTGGATAGATTACAGCGAGAACACCAGCAGTACATAACATCAGGGTTACAAATCCGGCACCCTGGAGCAGAGTCACCCCTATGATGGGTCCCATGGACATGGCCAGGCTAGTTGATAGCCCGAAGTAACCCATGCCTTCACCCATTCGTTTGACGGGCACAATGTCCGAGGCCATTGTTGGAAAAGCGGTACTGCTCATACCGAACCCGATACCAAATAACATTCTTAGCAATAAAAGCACGGCTATGCCCGCAGCAAAATAATAGCCGAGCGTTGCCAGCAGGGCTACGGAGAGGCCGATATAGATCATGGCGTTACGAAGACCCTTCTCCAGTGCTTTCGCGGAGTAGAGACGGGCTGCAATGGCACTTAGTGCAAACAGACAGGTGAAGAGGCTGACCTCAAATGCATTAGCGTGAAATCGCTCCTGAACGTAAGACGGAAGTGGTGAGACGATCATGTGCAGTTGTAGAAATAACAAAAAGTTGCATAGCATTAGCAAAATAAAATCGGTGGTCCATAGCCTTACTTGTGTAGATTGTTCTTTCATGATGACGTATTCCCCCTGAGTTGTGATTCTTACAAGTTGCGGTTAATGAGGGAAAGAGTATGTTTAAATGCTTCCATCTGGTCTTCGGATATACCTTCAGCAAGTTCTTTATTCATTTCTCTTTCGATCGGAACGAGGACATCAATTAACGCTTTGCCTTCCTTGGTGAGGTATAACAGATAGGCTCTGCGATCGTGTTCACTGGTCCGGCGTTCTACCAAACCCTTTTTCTCAAGCAGATCAATAATCCGGGCTGTGGTGGGCTGGTCTTTGAAGACACGTGAAGCGAGTTCTTTCTGATTCACACCTTCCCCACGGTCAACATTAAACAGCACAGAAAATTGCTCTGTTGTAATATCATAAGGTTTGAATCGCATTGCGAGTAGGGCTACCGCTTTACGATGCGTGAAACCCAACATGAATCCGACAGACTGTTCAAGTGTGTAGTCCATATAATTAACGAGACCTCGCTTTCCATCATAAAAAGTTCTGAACCAATTAGTTGTTATAACAACTATATGTGAAACAAGTATTTTTGTCAAAATGAAATATTCCATATCAGTCAAGCCGGAGCACTATGCATGGATTAAAAAATACTGTTAGAATGGTAATGAAACCGCTTCGATTCAATGCAAGTTCATCGTGCTTTTGAAGAATGGAGAAAACCAATTTCCTCTAACCGCTGTTGGAGAAGACCAAGGAGAGCTGTGTGTGCTGAAGAATATCCCTGCAATAATTCCTCCAGAATTGCTCAAAATTATGTCTGAAATGGGGCATGGGGACGAGCTGGTGCTGGCTGACGGCAATTTCCCGGCAGCGAGTCATGCCAAGCGACTGGTGCGCTGTGATGCACTGGGAGTTGTCGAACTATTGGAAGCCATCCTGCAATTATACCCACTGGATACCTATGCTGAGCGTCCCGCTGCTGTCATGCAGGTTGTAAAGGGGGATCAGGTGGTACCGATCATATGGGAAGACTACCGCCGTTTAATTGAAGAATATGAAGGCATCACGGATGCATTGGATCATGAAGAGCGATTTGATTTTTATAAACGTGCTTCGAATGCCTATGTGATTGTTGCAACGGGTGAGCGTGCACAATATGCCAATCTGATTCTGAAGAAAGGCGTCATTTTTCCTGATGCTGATCCTGGTCAGCAACAACAGAACGCTGAATCGAACTGAATATTTACGGCGACGGAGCACCCGATGCTTTGGTCGCCTTTTTATTTTTGCCAATAACAAGGCAGTATAACAAAATGTTCAGAATTGGCATGGACGAACGAATATTCAGCTTAATGCCCAAGATACTACAAACTTTGATACAGATGATGAATGGGGAAAGAGAAGAGATTATTTTAAAATATAAAGATCACAAAGGATGAGACGTTGGTCTCCAATTAAAGGAGTTGAGTGAAGTGCAGCAACGAATCAGACAAGCGGGTCTTCCAGAATGCAATGAGGTGGGTCGATTGTTCAATGAGTACAGGATGTTCTACAACCAGAATGCTGACATTGATGCAGCACGTCAGTATATTAAAGAACGAATGGAACGCCATGACTCGGTGATTTTGGTAGCAGAAACCGATGTGGAAAGTGATCAAGGGACAGATGTTTGTAATGGTGTGCCAAGTTCGCATGGCTTGAGTTGTACCGGATTCGTTCAGCTGTATCCCGGTTTCAGTTCGGTATCGATGGGGCCGATCTGGGTGCTTAATGATCTATATGTGCATCCTGATTATCGTCAGAAAGGCATTGCAAGGAAACTGTTGCAAGCAGCCAAGCAATTGGCATCTGAGCGTGGAGTTCTTCGTATATCACTTTCTACTGAGTTAACTAACACGCAAGCACAAGCTTTATATGAATCCGAAGGATATGCACAGGATACCAAATTCATGTATTATGAACTTAATGTATAAGAGGGTGCTCAAAAAAGACGCATGATATAAATGAATGGCAGACCCGTAATAGGGAACGAGGGAGGGGAGTCGCAACATGATGCAGTGGATTGCCATGATCACGATGTTAATTGATCATATAGGGGCTGTCTTTTTTCCACATATTATAGAGTTGAGAATTATAGGTCGTATCGCTTTTCCAATCTATGCTTTTGCAGTGTATATCGGTTATAAACATACACGAGATGTACAAAAATACATATGGCGTCTGTTCTGGATTGCGATAATATCACAGGTGCCGTTCATGGCTGCGTTTAATCATTATTCTCTGAACGTGGTATGGACATTGTGGTCTGCCCTGTTGGTTCTATTCGTTATCGATAAACTGCCATCCCGTCTACTGGGTATTCCAATCGTCATTGGGGCAGGTTGGTTCATGGAAATTAGCCAAATGGATTACGGAATGTACGGGTTGTTATTGGTTCTGTTATTCCGTTATTTCCAAGGTCCTGTGCTTGTTATGGCACATGTTGTGTTAAATGCACTATATCTTCTGCTGCATCATAGCTCTGTGCAAATGTATAGCGTGTTGGCCACCGCTGGTATTGCTGTTGCTCAGTATTACCAAGCAGGATTCCGGATGAAGGGGCCACGATGGGTCTGGCGCTATTTCTATCCAGCTCACCTCGCCGTCATAGCAATCATTCGCTGGACATAAAGTAATGCCCAAAATGCGAAGTGAAGAAGCCATCTTACCGTCAGTGAATGACGATAAGATGGCTTTTCTCTGTGTGGCTATATATATTAATCAGGTTGATGCTAGAGTGGACTTACTCCATTGCTGTTGAAGTGCCATACTGGCGCCGAATTGCGGCGGGGAAATACCCAATCTGAACAGCGTAGTCTAACATGACGGAGATGAATCGATCATCTGTTTTCGCACATGAGATTCCGGCAGGTTCCACATAAGCCGTTGTGACAGGGCAAGCATAGACATAAGCTGAATCCTTCGCTCCGTCGCCTTCAAGCTGTGCAATAGCCAACTGAAGAGCTTCCGGCTCCTTGCTGACGCTGGCATCGAACAGCCAACGGGTGTACTCGGCAAAAGGAAGTGTCTCGACATTGTAACCAGCCCGATTCACAGAACGGATCAGCTCATCATAGCGGATCGGCTCCGGATTACAGATGTGGAATACACGGCCGGCTGTATCCTGACGTAAGGCCAGATGAACAATGGCTTCACTTGCATAGTTGATCGGTGTGAAATCAACCATCCAGTCTGCCGCAGGCGCTTTGCCAAGCAATAACATGGCTTTGATCATGCGATAGAAGGCATTACTATCAATATTGGACTGGAAGCGTCCCGTTTCCGAGTGGCAAGTTAGATTACCTGCACGATAAATGCTGACAGGTACACCTTCCTCGGCCGCCATCATGAGTACTTTCTCGGCTTCAAGCTTGCTGTCCGAATACAGGTTGTCCACATGCAAGTCAGCCGGGAACCGATCATATTGCAGGGAGGATTCCCATTGTCCGCTGAGTGCGAGATCTTCCGGAATGCCCATCGTGGATACATGGTGGAAGGAGGCCCCAGGTTTGCTACGAATCAGATCCAGCAAGGCGACCGTTCCTTCCACGTTTGTTTTGGCGAACTGATCGGCATCTCCAAAATGACGTACGTCTGCTGCGCAGTGGATGACACGATCAATTCGTTCATGGACATAAGCCGTTTGTTCAGCTGAAAGACCGAGATTAGGTTGTTCGAGATCCCCTTCAATAATCTCCACGCGGGAAGATAGTTGATCAGTCAGTTGTTTGCCGAAATATCCTTCCAGCACGTTAGTCAAACGTTCCATTGCAGTTATTCCATTGGATGGTCGACGGACCAGCGTGTAGATTCGTGTACTGGAATTCAGAATTAACTGTTGAAGCACATGAGAACCCAGATAACCGGTGGCTCCGGTCAGTAACACATGCTCAGGTTCACGAATGAGCGGATACCCCAACTGGGACGCCAGTTCCACAGGGTGTTCGGATAATTGTGTGATCATGTCATCCGTCACCGTCGAATGCGTTACTTCTGCTGTACTTTGTGACAGTACTTCCACGCGACGAGCAAGAGCACGGACTGTTTTCTCGGCAAAGAAGTCGGCAATTTTCAGCTGCGGGTAATGTGGCTTCAGAATGACGAGTACATGAATGACCCGGAGTGAATCACCACCGATATTGAAGAAGCTATCTTCGACACCGAAGTCGTCGTGTTGAAGAATTTCTTTCCATGCATCCAGGATAATGGATTCCGTCTCTGTCTCCGGCAGAACCCGGTCAGGGCGGTCTTCATGTCGTTCCACATGAGGCAGGGAGACCATCGCTTTGCGATTGATTTTTCCAGTCGGTGCAATCGGCATTTCATCCAACTGACAGATCCACTTTGGTACAAAATAAGAAGGAAGTTTCGCGGTCAGTGCTGCCTTGATGTCGGAAACAGAAAGGGTACTGCCATCTTTTGATGTAAAATACCCAACCAGCATATTCTGTCCATCCGATTCTTTCTTTGGAATGACCGCAACGTTCTGAATCTGATCAAGCCGTGCAAAGTGATCTTCAATCTCGCCGATCTCAATGCGGTGTCCCCGAATTTTTAGCTGTGAGTCACTGCGACCAACATATTCCAGTAACCCGGTATCCAGCAATTTGGCAATATCGCCAGACTTGTAGATTTTTTCACCTATTGCAAAAGGGTTCTCAATGAATGCTTGCTTTGTACGTTCTGGCTGATTCAGATAACCTTTGGCCAGTGCAGGGGTAGCGATATATACTTCACCAGGTACACCAGCAGGACAGAGCTGTTGTTCTTCATTCACAATGTAGACTTTGTAATTATGAATCGGTTTACCAATGGGGATGTTCACCACATGTTCTGGAACCTGCTCACTGATGCGGTGAGTGGCTGTGGCTACTGTACATTCGGTAGGTCCGTATACATTAACAATATCAATCTGGTTTCCAAATTTACGCTGGAAGGCACGAACCTGCTCACCATAGAGCGCTTCTCCGGCTACAGTAATGATTCTGACTTTGGCCAGCTTGTGGAAACCTTCATCGGATAAATAGGAAGCAAGCTGATTGAAGAAAATCGTAGGCAGGATCGTAATGATCGTTGTTCCTGTCCGTTCAATTGCACTTGCGAATTCTTCAACAGATACACGTTCTTCCGCAGACAACAGATATAATTCTGCTCCATAGAACAAGGCGCCAACGGTATCCCACACGGATGCATCGAAGCTGTATGTAGCAAACTGGGTTAATACATCACCTGGTTGAATGTCACAATCACGTTGAACCACACTGCCAAGGTTGGTTACACCCCGGTGGGCAATCAGCGCCCCTTTGGGCTTACCGGTCGACCCTGACGTGTAGATAATATACGCAAGATCATCTGGCTGGATATCCAGATTGGGGTTGCTTGCTGCAAATCCGGCTAGACGACCATCCACAGAGAGAATCTGACGGACCGTAGCTATATTGGAGAACAAGCTGGAAGCTTGTGCAAAAGAGGCTTCCGTTGTCAGCACGAATGAAGACGCCGTATCTTCCACAATATAACTGTTACGTTCTTTTGGATGCTCAGGGTCAATTGGAACATATGCACCCCCTGCCTTCAGAATACCCAGCAGGGAGATGATGGTCTCCAGACTTCGATCCATAAAGATACTGACGAATTCACCTTTCTGCAATCCATTGGATAACAGAACGCGTGCAACCTGATTCGCTCGTTCATTCAATTCTCTGTACGTGTAACTTTGGGATGGTGATGTTATTGCGGGCGAATCCGGATATGCTGCTGCCGTTGCTTCGAACCAGCCATGGACCGTCTGATTCTCTGGTTCGAGCACGGAAGTATCATTCATCTCCCGGTATAACAATCGATCTGAGGCGGAAAGAATATCCACCGTACCGATCGCTTTCTCACCGTCACGAACGAGGGCGAGTAGAAGAGTCTGATAATATTCTGCATATCTCAGCACGGTAGACTCTTTTAACAGTGAACTATCATAGAACAGATCAAGGATGAGCATGTTCCGATCATCATCTCGAACATTCCAATTTAATATTTGTGGTGCTTGAGGCAACTGTACGCTATTCAGCATGAACAACGTTTCAGGGTATCCACCGTTTTGCAACGTGTATTCAATCTTGAGCTGCTCTGAAACCTGATGACATAGTTGGTTGAAGGTCAATTTACCCTGAATCTGTAAAGAAAGATAGGAAGCTGCCTGATCGGGGGCAAGTATACCTATGGCAAGTTCCTGTTCAGCTGACAATCGGTATAACAAGGCTGCATAAGCTGAGAGGAGTACCGGGTACACCATCTGTTCTCCAAACTTCTGTTTAAGATCACGGCTCAGAGAATCATGTAATGTGATTTGAGCAGACTGATAAGAGAATGATTGTTGACGTCGCCCAAAATCCAGTGGAATCTGCAGAACGGGCAAGCTAGATTCCATGGAATGGCTAGAAGATGGTTGGTTTTCAATCACTTCAGTTATTCCTCCTTGGTTCAAACCGAATGTTTGTGGATTTGAATTATTGTTTGCTTACATTGAAATGAGAGATTAGTTCTTGGAGTTCCTCAGACATGCTGTTAAGGCGTGTGGAGGAGTCTACCAGTGTGATCAAAGATGCTTTTTGCTCATCAACAGATGAGGAAATTTGTTCACTGCTGTTTGCAGTCTTGCTTACGCTTGAAGACAAGTCCTCTGCTGTAGCGGTCATTTCTTCAGTACCCGCAGAGATTTCTTCCGTCGCGCTTGATACTTCCTGAATCTGATTAGATACTTTTTTCGCTGCTTCTAAAATGTCTTCGAACAGTTGACCTGTTTGATCGGCTACGCTGAGCCCTGTATCTACTTCTGACGTACCTTGTTCCATAGCACGTACAGCTTGTTTGATTCCAGCTTGAATCTCCTGAATCAATACGCCAACCTGGCTGGTCGCTTGTTCAGACTGCTCGGCAAGTTTGCGTACTTCACCTGCAACAACTGCAAATCCTCTTCCTTCTTCACCAACACGTGCTGCTTCAATGGAGGCATTCAGGGCAAGCAAGTTTGTTTGGCTGGAGATTCCCGAGATAATATTGAGAATATCGCCAATTTCCTGTGAACGACTCTCCAGAACCTCAATGGCAGAAGCAGTATTCTTAACCGATTCGGTAATCAGGTTCATCTGTTCGGATACTTGACGGACAACGCTGTTACCTTGTTGTGAACGACGTTCCATTTCATAGGCTTCATCCGCTACACTAGCGGAGCTGGTGGCAATTGTCTGGATTACAGTAGCCATCTCGGACATGGCACGTGCACTATCTCGGGTTGCCTGTTCCTGTGAACGAATGTTGGAAGTGATTTGAGTTACGTTGTTATTGATAGAATCTGCATTGTCACTGTTGCGTTCGGAAACTTCATATAGCTCTTTGGCAGACTGATTAACTTCTTGTGATGTGATTTGCACTTTAACGATAGTATCGTTGATTTTGCGAACCATGGTGTTGAACTTCTCATTAACGAGTCCTAGATCGTCTTTGCCTGTCGGAATGTTGACATTCAAATTACCCCGACTGACGTCATCAATTCCTTTGATCAAATGACGGATAGGGGAAAGGGTGTTTTTAACAACAAGGTATTGGATAATCAGGAATAACAGCAAGAAAGCCACAAGGATGATAATTCCGTTTTTTAGCAAGGAGTTAAGTCCTGCGGGTACGGCTGATGCATCTGCATCAATGGCAAAATATGAGAAAATCTTACCGTTGCTGTCTTTGATCGGATATGCAATGGTTGTCCAAGTTCCGAAATCATCGGAATAGAATGTGGTGAATGTAGGGCGGTCCGTATTAAGCATTTCTTTCAGTGCGTTGGCTACAACGACCGGCTGCTCATACATGTCACCTATATTTACGTTCTCACTTTGAAAAGCCTCTCTTAGGTTGGTCGGCATCGCTACAAGGGAAGTTAATCTCTTGTTATCGCCACCGAGCTCAACACCGAAGATGTAGGCTTGTGCAATGTTAGGATAATATTCTTGCATTTCATCAAAATACGCTCGTAATTTCGTTTGTGCTGCTCCATCATAGCTGCCTTCCGCAATAGCAGCTTGTACCTCGGCAGGATTGATATCTTCAGCCCATTTTTTGGTGATTTGTTCCACCTGTCCATGCAGTTGATCAACAAGAACTGTTTTTTGAAAATAGTAACTGCTTGCGATAAGTGCTACCCCGATGATAATGATATTGGTAAATGAGAGTAACAAATTTTTGGAGAAAAACGACATGCTTTTCCAACTTAATGATTTCACTAAATTCCACTCCTGATCTTCTTTAAATTAAGAAACTTTAGGTTGCTTTGGTACAGTGAACTAGATCATTCCGGGATCCCCTCCAAAGGAAATTTATGCGACCATGGTCTTGGTTTATCAGTCGCTTTCGTAGAGACTTATGTACCGTATGAACCATAGGTGTCTAATTATTAAAACACATCTATAATTAATATGTCGTATAAAATGTCGTTAAATTGAATAGTATCGTTAAATTTTTTTTAATATTTTACGTATTTATGGACATATCAGACGGTTTATAGGTATTTAGAACTGTTTATTTTAAAATTTCCCATTTTTTAGCTTCATTCTGTATTCTATAACATGGTGGGTAAAAAAACATCCTTCAACAAAACAAAAATAAGATGGCAAAGATGCAACAGAAGGCACGGATATACATCGGAAGCGGTTTTATCTATAATAACTACATATGCATTTCTCAAATTATGAGCAGCGGGGGTTTATAGATGAATCTTAAACAGATAGCAGCAGAGCGTGCGGCGGAATATGTTGAAGATGGAATGAAGGTTGGATTGGGTACAGGTTCAACAGCTTATTATGCCATCTGCCGAATCGGTGAGCGTGTACGTGATGGATTGAACATTCAAGCGGTTGCCACTTCAGAGGCTTCGGACAAGCTTGCCCGTGAATGGGGGATTCCTATCATTCCATTTGACCAGATTGGACGTCTGGATCTGACCATTGATGGCGCTGATGAAGTAGATCCCGAATTTAACCTGATCAAAGGGGGAGGAGGGGCTCTTTTGCGTGAGAAAATCGTGGCGGCCAATAGTGACAAATTGATTATTGTGGCGGATGGCAGCAAAGCCGTGCAAAAGTTGGGTAAATTCCCACTTCCGGTTGAAGTTGTTCCATTTGCTTCGGAGTGGACCTTCCAGGCCCTCGAAAAATTGGGGTGTCAACCACAGTGGCGGATGGATGGACAGCAACGTTATCTGACAGACAACGGAAACCTGATAGCGGATTGTCATATGGAAGCGATTGATCACGCCGCGAGCCTTAATGTTCAATTGAACATGTTACCAGGTGTTGTTGATAACGGACTTTTTGTGGATATGGCGAGCACAGTCATTCTTGCCCAAGCGGACGGCAGTATCGAAGAGCTCCATCGTTCTTAATATGGAAGAGGGTGCGTTACATCTCATGAAAGAACTACCCATCGTGGATGGTGAACTTGTTCTCCGGTGTGTGGAGAAAAAGGATCTGAAAGAACTCTATGAATTGATCTACTGTGATGACGCACCTGAATGGAAGCAATGGGATGCACCTTATTACCCACTTAAACACGAAAGTTATGAAAGTTTCGAACAAGGTATGCTCAAACGATTGGACGTTGATGCAAGTGATTCCAAACCGGTATCGATCCGTATCATTGAATCCGACAGACAAATTGTGGGCACGATCAGCTATTATATAGAAGATGAGTTATCCATGTGGCTGGAAATGGGGATTGTAATATACAGATCTGCCCAGTGGGGACGCGGGGTTGGTACACGTTCACTTGTCATGTGGTCAAGTCATTTGTTCGAACATCTTCCTTTGGTTCGCGTTGGACTGACTACTTGGTCTGGTAATGAACGAATGATGCGTGCGGCCGTAAAAGCCGGATTACAGGTGGAAGGGCGAATGCGGAAGTGTCGTATCGTTCGTGGGGAGTACTATGATTCAATTCGTATGGGAATGCTCCGTGAGGAGTGGGAGCAGAAGTTGGCTCCTCATACGAGCCGAAATGTAAACAACTGATGGAGGATTATTGAAATGCTGAACACGGAGGACAACCGGGAACTGTCTTTACAATTATTCGTGGTTCTTGTTCGGGCCTACAATTCTGTGACCTCACGTTCCAATCGGGACATCCAGAGTCACGGACTGAATACGACAGAATTTGGTGTGCTTGATTTGTTATATCATAAGGGACCGCAGGCATTGCAAAAGATTGGTGAAAAAGTGCTAATGTCCAGTGGTAATATTACGTATGTTGTAGATAAGTTGCAAAATAAAAATCTGCTGTTTCGTCGACCATCCAAGGAAGATCGGCGTGTCATTTACGCTGAGTTAACCGATGAAGGAAGAGAATTGTTCACACAGATATTTCCTCAACACCATCAGGTCATCATCGATGCTTTGGAAGGACTTGATCCTTCCGAGAAAGTGGATGCGATTCGGATGTTGAAGAAGCTGGGACTGGCGGCAGAAGGGAAAACTGACTTGCGTTCATAACGCAGGTCAGTTTTTTTGTGGAACCAAAAGTAAAGGCTTATACTGGCTGACTGGCTTGCAAGGCCCTCCATAATATAGGAAGATTGTTCTATACATGCATGGCGTAAAATACATGATCATCAAAAATTCATGTATAATGGAACAGAACTTTTTAGAGCGGAATGGATGGATTGGTTGGATCAAATAGAAGAACCTATCCCGATTGCAAGTTAGCTAACATTGATCTCATTCTGGATAAGTCACGAATGATGATGGAGATGTGATGCGGGTAGAGGAGGGGTGCATCTATGAGTTATCAAGAAGCAGGAGAACGTTTACTCCAGGAATCGGGAAACTTAGCGGATAAAATAACGGAGAAACAGTATCTTAGACAGCCCGATTTACTTGAGCGATTTGGTGAGAACGGAAAAATGCGAACCAAACAAGATTCTCAGTATAGCTTGAACTATTTGGCAGAAAGTGCGCTCTTACAGAGTCCGGGCCTGTTTACTCATTATATTGCCTGGCTGAAAGTTCTACTTGAAGGTTACAAGGTATCACAAGAAGACCTGGCGATTAATCTCAACCTGATTAAAGAGGCATTGGAAGAAGAATTTGACCATCCGTCAAAGGCACTTCTACTCGATTATCTGGAGATGGGAATATATAGAACAACACAAATGGAGTCACAGGCGGGTTATATTAACGAATCCATGCCATATGGAGATGCTGCGCAATCGTACTTGCAGTGTTTACTTGAGAATAAACGGAAAGAAGCCTTCGAGATCATTGAAGCTCAGTTAGAAGCTGGGGTGACGATTCGTGATATTTATCGATATATTTTTCAGCCTACCCAATATGAAGTCGGACGATTGTGGCAGAATCATCAGATCAGTGTGGGGCAAGAGCACTTTTGTACGGCAGCGACCCAATCATTCATCTCACGTCTCTATTCTCGCTGGTTGACTCATGCGGGTGAGGGTAAAAGGCTGGTTGCCACCTGTGTAGGCAGTGAACAACATGAGATCGGACTGCGTATGCTCACAGATGTGTTCGAGATGGAAGGCTGGGATACGCACTATCTGGGAGCCAATGTTCCTAATGGAAGTGTAGTCGAGGCTATAGAGCGCCATCAGGGTGATGTTGTTGCGATTTCAGTTACGATGACGTATCACCTTCATCTGGCCAAAGAATTGATTCAACTGATTCGTCATCATCCGGCAACGGCACATGTAAAGATTATGGTCGGGGGATATCCTTTTAACATTGATCAGGATTTGTGGAAAACGATAGGAGCCGACGGTTATGCTCCGGGAGCCGATGAAGCAGTTGCGGTTGCAGAACAATTATTGGCTCAGCCAGCTACATGCAATCATCTGGATCTGGATATGGTTAGGGATTAGGAGAGGGATGATGTGATGTCTACTGAGAACGGAGAGATACAGAGGCTGCGCAGAACGATTGAGCAGTTATCGGATCAGATGATTCGGAGCAAAGAGCAAGAGGAACGTATACTCGCGGAGTTCTCGGATATGAATAATGAACTGGTAACACTCCAGCGTCTGCTTGCGAAGAACAATAATAATCTTGAAGCTGCACGTCAGCAAGCAGTAGATGCAGGGGAATCCAAAAACGCATTTATTGCAGGCATCAGTCATGATTTTCGCACGCCATTAAATGGCATATTGGGGATGGCTGAGATGCTTAAGCTGTCCCCCTTGTCTGAAGAACAGGAGACTTCGGTTTCCGTTATACAGGATGCTGCCAAACTGCTACTTAAGTTGATTCAGGATCTTCTGGATCTATCCAAACTTGAGGCGGGTCAGATGCGGCTTGAACGGGGAGAAGTGGATCTGCAAGAGACGATAAATTATATTGTTCGTTTGCTTGAACCCCAAGTCAGAAAGAACGGCAATCGGTTATCAGTAGACTGTGACCCCGGCATCTCCAATCTTCTTGAAGGGGATTCAACGAGGATTACGCAGATATTGATCAATCTCATTCAAAATGCGAACAAATTCACATCAAAAGGCTCTGTACAGATACGAGTCACTCTTAGTAAGGATGATGTGAACAAGCAAATCATTCGATTTGAAGTTGAAGATACAGGGATTGGTATTTCGGAAGAAGATCAGACCCAGTTATTTCAACCCTATGTGCAGACAGAACGAGGACGCTCGAGAGAGTATGAAGGGACAGGACTCGGATTATCCATTTGCAGATCACTCGTTATTCTAATGGAAGGTGAGATTGGAGTAGAGAGTCAGGAGGGTGAAGGATCAACATTCTGGTTCGAACTTGCACTTGGCAAAAAACACGTTAATCAGGCCGTGAATGAGTCTGCTACATCCACTCCAGAGTATCGAAGGGAGGCTATGCATGATGAAACTGCTTCTGTATCCGTATTACTGGCCGATGATAATGTCATCAACCGGCAGCTTGTTATGCTGCAGCTCAAAAAGCTGGGAATAACCCAAGTGGATTCTGTAGTGAATGGGGAAGAGGCCGTTGCAGCTTTTCACAGCAAAAAATACAGTTTGATTCTCATGGATTATATGATGCCATTAATGGATGGTTTGGAAGCAACACGCCAAATCCGCTCCATAGAAATGGATGAAATGCGCCATCCCACACCCATCATTGCAATGACAGGTAATGTTATGCAGGGAGAGAAAGACAAGTGTATGGAAGCCGGGATGAACGACTTTATTGGCAAACCCTTCACGCTGGAAGTGCTGAGTAAGATGATCCAGAAGTGGCAGCAATCCTCCGAAGCGACAGAGGTACTGAATATGAGCATCGTGCATGAGATTGCGGAATTAAACACCGATGGCGATCGCACACTCCTTGGCATGTTGTTGGATATGTATCGTACCGAAACACCTGGCAAAATTGAGGTGCTGCGCAGAAATATTGTGTCTGGCGACCATGTTGCTGCTACTGAAGTAGCCCATGATCTGAAATCAGGGAGTCTGAGTCTGGGGATTCGTTATTTATCAACTTTGTTTGCCCAGATAGAGCAGTTCGCGAAGGAAGGTCAATCACGGAAAGCAGAACCTTTGCTGGATGCTTTGTTACCTGCCTACCAAGCCGCCTGTGCGTCACTGCAACGAGTAAGTAAAGATTGATAATATCTCAAATAAGGAAAGAGGGTAGAACCCGTTCATGATATTCTACGTACTTGCAGTAATGGTACTGATCCTTCTTGCTCTTCTGTGGACAGGTGGACTTTATTTTTTCAAAACCGCCATTCGTCGTACGCCAAAAACGTTTTTGGTGGATAATCCGAATCTGATGCCTGAGCCGGACAATGAAATCATCAGCAGTGCTTCTGACCTGAAGTGGCTGGATGCTCAGCCTACAGAAGAGGTAATCCTTCAATCGTATGATGGACTACAACTGCATGGTACATGGCTTAATTCCAATAAGGGGTCAGATCAGACCGTGATTCTGGCACATGGTTATTCGGGGAAAGGCAGAGAAATGGCTGGATTTGCCCGATTTTATGCGGAAAAGCATGGGTATAACGTGTTAATGCCGGATGATCGGGGTCATGGCCGGAGCGAAGGTGACATCATCGGTTTTGGCTGGTTAGACCGTAAGGATTATGTACAGTGGAGCAACTGGGTGCTTGAAAAATTGGGTACAAAAGGGGAAATCATATTGCACGGCATATCCATGGGAGGAGCAACCGTACTGATGACAGGTGGTGAAACCCTGCCGGCTCAGGTTAAAGCGATTGTGTCTGATTGTGCATATACATCTGTGGAAGAAGAACTGACGTTCCAGTTAAAGCAACTATACAAGCTGCCTGCATTTCCGTTCATACCTGTCACAAGTCTGATCTCCCGGTGGAAAGCAGGGTATTCCTTCAAAGAGGCTTCTGCGCTCAAGCAACTTGCCAAAGTTAACGTTCCCGTGTTGTTCATTCATGGAGAGGCGGATACGTTTGTACCAACGGAAATGGTGTACAGGTTGTACGAAGCTTGCCCAACCAAAAAGGAATTGCTGACCGTCCCCCGTGCGGGTCATGGCACAGCGTTTCAAGTTGATCGCACCGGATATGAGGCGGCACTGGAATCCTTTATGAAGAACCATCTGTCGCATCCAGCATCGGTAACCCATTGATTTCTTATATTGTATTATGGGTATTCATGGATAGGACAGATGTGGAAGGAGGCGGAAGATGGCACGCACACAAAGGAAATGTTCTTACTGCCATGAAGGAATGGCAGAAGATGAGTTTAAGTGCAAATCTTGCGGTAATCTGGTTGCCACAAAAACGGCAATACCTGAACAACCTTATATGACTGAATATGAAGAATCGGTATTGGATCGTTATTCCATCACGTTGCTTGTACTGATTACACTTTTTCTCGCTCCGGTGGCTATTTCCATTGGTGGGATCATGTTGTTTAACGACAGTTCATACAAGAGAGATACGGGTAAATTACTTGTAACGGCTGGATTGGTCATCATGTTCATTTTTTCAATCCTTTTATTCGCTGGTACCGGGACATTGACGTTTAATTTCTAAACTATGGGGGTGTCTTAATGGGAAATGAACAATTTGAGGCTGCGCGAAAAGCAGAGGCAGGTTATCATTCTAACTTCTATGAGAATAATGAATTATTCTCCTCGGGTACTTGGATGTCCAGGCCAATGCCTATGGTTATGGATATGCTGGAACGTATCCTCGCTCACAAGGAGGAACTGCGTGTCCTTGATCTGGGATGCGGAGTAGGAAGGCATACGATACCCATTGCACAGCGTCTTGCACAGACGAACAGTGAAGTCATCGGTGTGGATTTGCTGGACGAGGCTGTAGATGGACTTCGCAAGTATGCGAAAGAATATAAGGTGGATCATCTCGTGCAAGCTGTAAAAGCAGACGTTGAGCATTATGCCATCGAGAAGGATTATTTTGACTTTATAGCTGCTTGTTCTTGTCTGGAACATGTATCGAATAAACAAGCATTCAAGGAAGCGCTAGAGCGGTTACAAGCAGGAACTCGAACAGGTGGCATTCATTGTATTACGATGAGTACCAATGTGGAGGAGAAAGAAATGAACTCAGGCCGTGATGTCGAGCCGTTAATTGAATTGAACCTGCCCACAGCAGAGGCTATTGCTATACTCGAGGAGGCTTATAAAGGCTGGAATATTCTGCTTCAAGAACATGTTACACAGACGATTGAAGAGGATAAGTATGATGAACCGACACAATTTCGTTGTGAACTGCTACGTTTCGCTGTGCAAAAGCAATAAATTCTCTGCCGGGACCTGATTAAAGCCCCGGCACTCTTATTATTCCGTTGGGAGGGAGAAGTTAGGGATGAATACATACGTAATTGGGATGGATGGAGGAGGGAGCCACACCCGTGTGGCTGTCGCCGATCAGAACGGAAGGTTGTTATCCTATGTGCAAAAGGGAGGTTGCAATCGTTATCACGATATCCATGCCGAGCAACATGTGTTGGAAGGTATCGCGAGTATGTGACTCCGCTGCCGATAAGGCTGTTGGGGGCGCACTGTTGGATGCTTATCATTTGGCGCAGATTAACGTTTCGGATAACCTCTCGACTGTGCTTCAATCGGAACTGAATCGTTATACGACTTGAACTTTGCGAGGCTAACGACTACAATACGATAACGGAAACAAGCAAGGTATAGGAGGAATAAGGGTGTTAATTAATTTGAAATCACGCATAGAAGAACCGGTAGTACAGGAGCTGTTATCTTACTCGGTCTTTCCTGATCCGGATCATCTGAAACGTGCGTTGAAACAATATGTAGAGAATGACGAACTGTATCTGGCCGGATATGAAGCAGAGGAGCAATTGATCGGTCTGATCGGTTATGAGCATACAGGCTCCAGCGAGATTACCATCCACCATATTGCCGTTCTGCCGGAGAACCGCCTCAAAAATTATGGTCGCGGCATGATTTCACAGCTGCTGGAGAAATACAATCCTGACACTTTGATTGCAGAGACGGATCTGGAGGCCCTGGAGTTTTACCGGAATACGGGATTCATCGTATATAGTCTGGGCGAGCTTTATCCAGGTGTGGAGCGGTTCCGTTGTGTACTTGAAAAAGAGGAAGATACAGACGAAGAATAACGCAGAAGTGTTCTACTACTTTATAAAATAAATAGAGCATACGCATTACAGGATGTTGGATTTGGCAATTAGCTGAGTCGGACGTCCTGTTTTTTTATTGTTCTCATCAAAAAAAGCAGGAGTAAAGTATTGCTTTTCAATATAGTTTCATTATAGAATAGTTTCACAGGAGAATAGTTCGTTAAGCGAACTATATTGCGAAAGGAGAATGATGAATGAACAGACCGGATGCTGGAAGTTTGGTTAATCGCTATTTGGATGCTTCTTTCTTGGTAACCAAACGGTTTGATACCCAGATACGTGAACGTGTAGGGCAGATTTTGACGATGGATCAGTTCTGTTCCCTTCGACTTATTAATGAGAAGCAGACTTGTACACCCTCTGATCTGGCAGAACTATTATGCATAGGCAAGAGCAGTATTACTGCTCTGGTCAACAAGCTGGTGGATCGTGATCTGGTCGATCGTGCAGGGGATGAACGTGACCGCAGGGTCGTATATTTAACTCTGACGGACAACGGGCGACAGGTGTACAGGGAGACAGAACAGGAAATACAGCAGATTCTGGAGCCGTATCTGGTTCATTTTACACCGGAAGAGGTTCGGATTTTCATTGAATCTTTTGAGAAGCTGGCAGCTTTGCTAACGCATGAAGGAGGACAGGAGAACGAATGAGAGCGATACTGAAAGCAAGATGGTGGTTAATGGGGCTATGGGTGGTTGTAGCTGCCGTATTGATGTTTACCGCCCCTAACATGAGTGAGTTAATCCGGGAGAAGGGACAGTTTTCGGTTCCTGAAGGGTATTCTTCCACCCAGGCTGCAAAGATTCTGAATGAAGCTGCGGCACAAAAAGGAGAACAGCAGGGCAGCCAAATTGCTCTTGTATTTTATAATCCCGATGGTCTGGGTACCACGGGGAAACAAGAGGCAGAGAAGGCTGTTAAACAATTGGAGGCCGACAAAGAGAAGCTGGGCATTCTGTCCATTCTGGAACCTTTCTCCCAACCTGAATTGTCCGAGAAGATGATCTCGGCTGATGGCAAAACGATATTAACGTCGCTATCTATTGATCAGGGAGATCGTACAGTCAAGGAAATGCGGGAAGACCTGAATGAAACATTGAAGTCCGTCAATGTGGAGCACTACATAACCGGTAAAGGTCTGATTGACGAGGATACCATTGAAAGTTCCCAAGAGGGGCTCAAGAAATCGGAATATATTACCGTTGTCTTTATTTTACTCATTCTGTTCCTGGTGTTCCGTTCGTTTGTAGCTCCGTTTGTACCGCTGCTGACGGTGGGGATCAGTTACATTGTATCGCAACAGATTGTGGCATTCCTCGTGGATGGAGTCGACTTCCCGATATCAACGTTTACACAGATCTTTATGGTCGCCGTTATGTTCGGGATTGGTACGGATTATTGCATCCTGTTAATCAGTCGGTTCAAGGAAGAACTGGCTCATCATGAAAATACGTGGGACGCCATCATTGCTACCTATCGTACTGCGGGTAAAACGGTACTCTTCTCAGCACTGGCCGTGCTGGTTGGATTTATTGCGATCGGCTTTGCCCAGTTTATGTTGTATCGTTCTGCAGTTGCCGTAGCTGTGGGTATTGCCGTAATGATGCTCGCCTTGGTGACGATCGTTCCCTTCTTCATGGCGGTATTAGGCAAGAAGTTATTCTGGCCGTCGAAGGGTTCGCTTGAACATGCGGAGAGCAAGATCTATGGTGTAGCTGGCCGCTTCTCACTGAAACGTCCATGGGCTGCGCTGCTCATCGTTGCGGCTGTCTGTGTGCCTTTATTGGCAACCTACGATGGCAAACTGTCGTTCAACAGTCTCGATGAGATTGGGGAGAAATATGATTCCGTAAAAGCATTCAACATTATCTCCGACAGCTTTGGTCCGGGTGAATCGCTGCCGGGTCAGATCGTCATTCAGAACGATGAAGCGATGGATAATGCGAAGTATATGGCTGTAGCCGAGAAAATTAGCCGTGAAGTAGAGAAAGTGGCCGGAGTCTCTGGTGTCCGCAGTATGACACGACCTACGGGTGATGAGATCAAAGATTTTGAAGTTACACAGCAAGTGGGAACATTATCGGATGGACTGGGAGAAGGCAAGACGGGTCTGGACAAAATCCGTGATGGTCTGAGTGAAGCCAGCAGTCAGCTAAGTAAAAATGAACCCCAATTAAAAGAAGCTGCTGATGGGGCAGGAAAACTTACCCAAGGGACCTCGCAGTTGCAATCGGGTATCACGCAACTCAGTGAGGGACTTGGGCAGATTGAAAAAGGTATTCGAGATGGTTCCGCAGGTGCCGGTGAATTAAAAGCCGGGCTTCAGCAAGCCAAAACGAGTGCAGATCAACTTGCGCAGGCGAATAATCAGTTACTTGAAGCTTATCGTCAGGCGGGAGCTGGTGTCGCTGCACTGGGGGAAGGAACTCGTGAACTGGAGCAACAACTAAGCGGGGTCTCAACAGCTTTGACCAGTCTCTCCGAATCCTTCACAGCACTTGAAGAGCGATATCCTGAATTACAGCAAGATGCTGATTACCAGCGTATCAAAGGCACGATTGGTGAAACAGGTTCTGGTACAGCGCAGCTCGCTCAAGGTTTGGGTCAGATTCAGACCAAGCTGGGAGAAGCCGCTGCTGGAATAAATCAGGCCAATGAAGGTTTTGCCTCCGCAGCAGCCGGACAGAAGGCTCTTGCTGATGGTCTGGGCCAAATTGTAACGGGAATCAGTCAGTTACAATCCGGTCTTAAACAGGCTGCTGATGGTCAGGGGAAAGTCATTAGTGAGATTCCTTCCATTCAGGATGGACTTGGCCAGCTTCAGGGTGGTCAGGAGAAAATGCAGCAAGGTTTCACGGATCTGAGTGGTCAGCTGACACAACTGACAGATGGACTGAACCAAAGTGTCGATGGCATCAAACAGGTTTCAGGAGGATTGGATTCGGCACAGGATTATCTGACGCAATTGCAAAATTCACCGGATTCGGATCTGGCAGGCTGGTACGTTCCTGAAGAAGCTCTGAACAGCAAAGACTTCAAACAGGTATATGATACGTATCTTTCCGAAGATCGAAAAACGATGACGATTGATGTTATTTTTGCAGAGAATCCATACGGCACAGAAGCTATTGACCGTGTTCCTGACATTGAAGCGGCAGTACATCGTGCGGTACAAGGCAGTACGCTTGAAAAAGCAGACATAGCTATAGGTGGCGTGACGAGTACATTTGCAGATTTGCAGGAGATCTCGAATAATGACTATACACGTACTGTCATGCTGATGCTGGCGGGTACATTCATTATTCTGGTCGTGCTGCTTCGTTCGGTCATTATGCCATTGTATCTAATCGTTTCCTTATTACTGGCTTATTTCACATCAATGGCGTTAACCGAAGTGGTCTTTGTTAATATCCTTGGATTCGCAGGCATCAGCTGGGTTACTCCGTTCTTCGGATTTGTCATGCTGATTGCACTCGGTGTGGATTATAGCATCTTCCTGATGGATCGTTTCAATGAGAACAAAGGCATGAAAGTACAGGATGCCATATTGTACGCGATGAAAAACATGGGAACCGTTATTCTATCTGCAGCGGTCATTCTGAGCGGAACTTTTGCTGCGATGTATCCATCCGGTGTTCTCTCAATGATGCAGATTGCTACAGTAGTTCTTAGCGGGCTGATCCTGTACTCTCTGCTCTTCCTGCCATTCTTCGTGCCAGTGATGGTGAAGATGTTTGGCCGGGCGAACTGGTGGCCGTTCCCTAACAAGAAACAGGCGGATTCCGTTGAGTCGGATCGGACCATAGGCATGTAATATAATGCATTGCAATGAATGGATTAGGCTCTGCCGTGTTATGCGGCAGGGCTTTTTCTTTTTTTAAATCTGTAGAAAAACCACATCTTGTGCAAAAGAAAGGTGCTTGCCTAAGGACACCATCCCGCGCCTTGTCTTGCCACTCATCATAAGATATAGAGCAGTTCATTATTGTTCAGGAATTCACAGCAGAGAGGGGCGACGGGATGGTATATCGATATGTGGCTATAGGAGATTCATTAACGGTCGGTACAGGAGCGTTGCTGGGCACCGGCTTTGTTCCTTTATATCGGCGAATGGCAGAAATGAATGTTCGTACATTTGTATCTATGGAAAATATGGGCGTAAATGGACTGACGTCTGGGGGGATGTTGCAGATGATTTCTTCGCATCCCCGCGTACGGCAATCGCTGAGTGAGGCGGATATCATTACATTATCCATTGGCGGGAATGATCTGATTCGTACCTTTAAATCAAGTGGCGGCATACCCAATGCCAGTAAAATGACACAGGTGCTTGGAGAAACCCGCAGTAATGTATCCCAGATCATGAGGCACATTCGGCAGTTAAAGGGCAATAGTGAGTATATGGTCCGATCTATCGGATTGTACAACCCGTATCCACAAGCGACGGAAGCAGCCTACTGGGTGCGCCAATATAATTCATTTTTGAATGGAGCGGGATCGGGCAACTATGCGTGTGCTCAGGTTTATGACAAGTTCGAAGGTCGTGAGCGTGAGCTGTTGTTCTGGGACAGAGTGCATCCCAATGCGAGAGGCTATCGTGTTATTGCAGAGCAGCTTAATCGAACCGGATATTATCCGTTCTCATGATCACATTGGAACAGAACTAGACCGAGCGATGGACTTCCTTTAAGATAAATAAAAGACCGTTCCATTTTGAGAGATAAAGGGGTTAATTTTTGGTGCAAAATGTCGAATCCGGTTCCCTCCATCATTCAGAGCAGCAACGTATATCCGAAGTGTTGGCCTCCTATGGTTTCACATCGGACTGGATAGGTGAGCGTGGAAAAGGTGGGATGAATAATTCTACCTACATGCTCCATATAGACGGGACGAGTTACGTAATGAGACAATATGAAACACATAATGATCCGATGAAAATCACCTTTGAACACGAGGTGCTTGAAGCCCTCCAGCGTTCGAACTTTAAGCTTCATACACCTTCACCTGTAAGGCGGTTATCTGGCGAGGGGGATACCTTTCTTCCTGTAAAAGATACCCTCACAGGTCATACCAAAATTGCGACGCTGTTTCATTATCGGGAAGGTGTCAATCCCATCTGGCATAAGCCAGACCAATTATTTGGACTCGGTAAAGCGGCGGGGGCCCTGTCTTCTGTTATGGCAACGCTGGATATACCACTTGAACCTGTGTATCCACCGTACTACCAAATTCAGGATGCGTATCCGCTCTGTTCACCAGAACGATTATTACAACTATGCGCATCGCCGCCAGAGGCATTAATCGCATGTGCGCATGAGCTGAAGCAACTGGGAGATGCGCTGCCAGATCTGTTTGATGCCCTGCGGGGAATGGAACAGTTGCCGCATCAATTGGTCCATGGAGACGTGAATGCCTCAAATGTTTTGTCAGATAAGCAGGATGGTGAAATCTGTGCCATTTTGGATTTTGAATTTGCGACATGGGATTTGCGGGTCATGGAGCTGGCTGTTCCGATGTCTGATCTTCTTACCATGGACAAGAGTGAAGATTGGATGTGGCAGGCACAAGAGGGACTGATCAGGGGATTTCGGGAACAGGTCAGTCTTGAACCGGAAGAGTTGTTAGCCATTCCTCGATTAATTCTGCTGCGCAGTCTGGATGTGGTCATGCATTTCATCAGTCGGATGTTCGAGGGCACAGATGAGCCGGAAGTGGCTGTGGATCAGATTAAGAAGCTCAAACAGCGGATGGACTGGATGCGTCTGAATGAAGAACGCCTGCATGAAATTTTGGTATATTAATATCATTGTTATGAAAAAAGTGCACTGTTTCTGCTCATACGAGGGCAGAGATCAGTGCACTTTTATTAGTTAGAAGAGTGATATCTGAAGATTACATCGGATAACGGATGACACTACAATCCACGTTTGCGGAACCAACTGCGGACAGCCCAGCGGCGCTCCTGACGTTTCTTGTATTTGGGCAACGAACGATATACGTTCAACGATTGCTCGTAAGCCTGCTTCGCATCTGCATTGCGTCCAAGGGAACGATGGACCGTGCCGAGCAGATAATACGCTTCACTGGAAGAGGAATGAATCTCCTGAAATTGATGTACATAATCCAGCGCTTTATCCTCATGTGTATCTTTGAAGGCCCCGGCAAGGGTTAAGTACGGGCGTCCGTACTTGACTCTTGGGTTGATCTCAAGGGCTTTTAAAATGTGACGTTCTCCCATTTCGATGTTGCCCAGGTGAAGCTCAGTGGTTCCCAGTGCCTCCCAATATTCTGCGGATTGTTCGTATGGGCGCTCCAGTTCAAGCAATAAGGCATGTGCTTCAGTGTAACGTTTGCGCTCAATTAACAGGCGAGCCAGTTCCAGCTTGGAAGACACTTCATTGGGACTCATGGCAAGCTGTTGGCGAAGCCGGGAGATGTTACGCAAACGCTTGAGAGGTCTGGTGAAGCTTGGGAATACCCCAACGTATCGACGATCCAGGAAATACAGGATAACGAGTAAAATGAGGATGGCAATGAACGGATTACCTACAATCCGCCATAGAAGGCCAAAGATAAGAAATTTAATAAGCACAGGTTCAACTCCAATTATGATGTAATCGCATTTCGTACACTTAAAATATATTTCGATTGGTCCAACGGATTAACTCCTCTGCGTTTGCGAGCAGGGTTCACATCCGCAGGACAATCCTGGTATCCGGCAAATGAAGTGGTAAGCACTCCGCGTCCGCCAGTCTCGGAACGCAGCTTCACCGGATAATCCATTGACGTTGCAAGAGGCATAAGTCCTTCAATAATACAGCGTCCACTACCGATGACAGGGGCTTCGAAGGTTGCCCGCATATGTACCAGATCGCTGAGGGCCTTACCGCCATATTCCTCCGGGACCGTTAGTCGGAACTGAAGAAGGGGTTCCAGCAACGTGGTACCTGTTCTCGCTAATCCATCCATGATTCCCATAGGCGTGGCTACGACAAAATCCAGCGGATGGGTATGCCAGACATGATGTTCTCCCTCCACCAGCGTGATACGCAGGTCAGTTACTTCCCAACCGAGCATACCTTGAGACAAGGCTTCGGGAATCCGCCGTTCAACTTCATTCTGATAACGTAACAGCAGATCATCGGTCCTTACGGTTGAGGCATAGATCAGACCGCTTCCGCGAGGCAAAGGTTCAATCCTGAAGCGTAGGATGGCCCAGCAGGGCTTGGGCATCGTATAAGCGATGTAACCTTCCCCGGCTGCACGAGGCGTTTCCTTATAGATAACGGATGGTGGATCGAACACAACATCCAAACCGAAACGGCTCCGTAACAGGCTGGATAAAATCTCAAGCTGAATGGTTCCCATGACCTTGAGATGCAGCTCTCGTTCCTCCGGCAACCATTGCAGGTCAAGTAAGGGGTCTTCATCCGTCAACTCTTGCAATGCTGCGACAAGATCGGGGTAACGTGCCGGGTCCTTGCCATGCACTTGTACGGTCAACAAAGGCACAGCCATCTGTGGCAAAGGAGGCACACCCTCGGGACTGCCAATAATGTCCCCCACATGTGTATCACTCAGTCCGAACAGTGCTGCAATCTGCCCTGCATGAACGCTACCTGTATCGGCCCATTTCCGTCCATCCATACGGCGAATCTGCGTCACTTTCTCTTCAAGTTCCCGCGTCGAATTATGAATGGTATCCCGGTTGTGGAGACTGCCACCATACATGCGAACGTAGGCCGTGCGTCCCATCGTGCGGTCACGTTCAATCTTGAACACAACACCCGATACCGGGGAATCCACAGGTTGTGCAGGTGGAGGCAGAAATGCAAGGACCGTGTCCAGCAATGCCGTGACACCGATTCCTTTGCCGGAGGCACCATAACACACAGGGAACATCTCACCCTGATGCACATACCGCAAGAAGGCTTCATTCAGATCCCTTTGGGATAATGGAGTCTCATGAATGTAGGCTTCCATGACCTCTGGGTCCAGTTCAGCGAGTATCTCGACCAGACCTGGGATGGATGGTGTGAGATCTGACAGCGTATCCTGATTATCATTCCATAGGGAGTTGATGCCATGAAATGTATCTTCGTGGAATTGATACGTTTGGATTTCGCATGAGAAAGGGGACAGGGTGGAACGAATCTGTTCCATGACTGCTGGGGCAGATGCGCCAATCCGATCCATTTTATTAATATAAATGATGGTTGGGATGCGGAGTGAACGAAGGGCATGCCAGATGGCCTCACTCTGGGCTTGAATTCCCTCTACTGCGGACAGAATGAGTATAGCGCCGTCCATCACCCGAAGTGCTCGCTCGACTTCCGAGCTGAAATCAATATGTCCAGGTGTATCAATGAGGTCAATGATGGTGTTCTTCCAGATTAGAGAGGTCATGGCTGCCTGAACGGATATGCCACGTTCCTTTTCAATGTCCAGTGAGTCTGTGGCGGTTGTTCCTTCATCTACACGTCCCGGACTGCGGACGACACCACTCTCATATAACATATGCTCAGTGGTTGTTGTTTTCCCCGCATCCACATGGGCGAAGATGCCAATATTCCTGCGATTCAATTCGTTTAACATGGACTGCCAAGCTCCTCTGACAACGGAATGCAATATTTCCGACAAGTAATAATCCAGATTATCATACCACATCTACCATATGGAAGAATATGTGGATATATATGATTAAAGCGGGAGAACTACGTTCAGGACGGTTTTAGTTTAACGTGAGCTGTTCATGGCTCTGCGGTAAGCTGCGGGAGTTGTACCAGTCAATTTTTTGAATTGACGATAAAAGTGGGGCAGACTGTCGAACCCGCAAGCATCAGCAACGGCTGCCATCGTCTCATCGCCCTGCACCAGATGTTCTTTCGCCATAATAACTCTTCGGGCTAATGCGTAATCCGTTAGAGTCATGCCCGTGTATCGTTTGAAGGCACGACTGAAGTGGGCTGGTGATACCGCAGCATACTGAGCCAGTTCATTCAGGGATAGGCCATTTCGAAGGTTATCGTCAATATGAGAGATCGTAGAAGAGAGCCATGAGGGTCCCGCAGCGGATTTCCCCGGGTTCGCAGGTCCCGCAGCTTCCAGACGTTCCAGAAAAATGAGCAACAGTTGTAGCCTCAACAGGGCCGCATGTGCGCTTAGATGATGACCGAGCTGAAGTTCGGTCTGTATATCATCAATAAGGGCTGCTACCTGTGATTGCTCTTGTGTACTCAGATGTCTCTTATACACTCGTTGTCTGCGACAACGTTCAAACAGGCTTAACATAGAAGAAGCAGCGCCTCCAGCGGTCGAGGCCAGCAATCCCGGGCTGAAGAACAATGCGGAAGATGTGACAGGATTTCCAGCATCCGGCAAGGCTCGATGAACTGTGCTGCCCGGAATAATGAACAGATCTCCTTCCTGCATATTTTCAAGTCCTGTATCAATAAAGATGCTTCCCTGACCCCGATATACATAGATAATTTCATGCCAGTCATGAAGATGATCCGGCAATTCATTCTGGGGAGATTTGGTGTCGCTGTACACCAGGCGGAACGGGATACCGGATTCTGCCTGAATAGTTGTACGAACAGGTGAACGTTCCATAAAGACTCCTTTCCAGACGATCGTCTTCAACGAGATGTTATACCTGGTCATGAGAGAGTATATTTACCGCAATATAAGCAATTTAATTTCCTTTTATTGATGATACAATGAATTTAAAGCGTTTACAATAAAAGGGTGCAGAGCCTTCGAACTGCATTCCGACAGTACAAATAATCGATGAGGTGAGTGTCCATGTCGGCAAGCACGAAACGGCCAGGGTTGAAGCTGAATTTACTGGGGAGCGACGGTCAGCGCAAGTGCAAGGAGATTATGGAGCGCCCCGTGAAGGTTTTGCAGATCGGAGAAGGTAATTTCTTGCGGGGATTTGCGGACTGGATGCTTCATGAGAGTGCCAGACAAGGCAAATTCCATGGAAGTGTAGCTGTTACCCAACCACGACCGGGAGGCAAGGCCAAGCTGGAACAGATTCGCGATCAGGATGGATTATATACGATGATTACGAGAGGTCTGTCTCAAGGGAAGCCGGTTGAGCGGACAGAGTTGATCTCCATTTTTTCACAGTGTATCAATCCGTATGAGGAATGGGATGCCTTTCTGAACTTGGCAGAACTGCCTTCACTTGAGTTCGTTATTTCCAATACAACTGAATCAGGATTGAAATATTCGTATGCGGACTATATCGAGGGTGAACCGGTTCAATCCTTTCCGGGGAAATTAACGGTGTTTCTGCATCGGCGATATTTGAAATTTGATGGTGACCCATCCAGAGGTTTGATTCATCTGCCATGTGAGCTGCTTGAAGGCAATGGGAATGTGCTGCGCAGTTGTGTCCTCCAGCATAGTGAGGATTATGGGTATTCAGATGGTTTTCGTTCATGGATCGAGAATCATAATCATTTCCTGAACAATCTGGTAGATCGAATTGTGACAGGTGCGCCGACCCGGGAGGAAGCTGATTCCTTGACGAATCGCTGGGGGTATGAGGATCAGTTGATTAATACGGCAGAGCCATATCATTTCTGGGCTATTCAGGGAGATGAATCATTGGACAAAAAACTTCCTCTTAAGCAGGCAGGTCTCAATGTACATTGGGTGAAAGATCTGAAGCCTTTCCAGATACGCAAGGTTCGTATTTTGAATGGGGCACATACCTTAATGTCATCCCTCGGCATTCTGCAAGGCAAGCAGCATGTGAGAGAAACGATGGAAGATCCGCATTTTGGCTCATGGATCAGGGAAGCTGTGCATCAGGAGATCGTTCCTGCCCTGGATATGCCCGATCATCAGCTGGACCAATATGCGGAAGAAGTCTTTGAACGCTTCCTTAACCCGTACATTGATCACAAATTGCAAGATATTGCATTGAATACGATCGGAAAATTCAAGGTTCGTGTTCTGCCTACACTGTTGTCTTACGAGCAAAATCAGGGAAGTTGGCCAGTACGTTTAATTGAAGGATTTGCTGGATTATTATGTCTCTATCGTCCTGTGAATACGCCAGAGGGTTACAAGGCACAACGACTGAATGGGGATGACATTCTGCTGCGGGATGACCCCGATGTGCTGAGTGCTTTGGCCGCACACTGGGACGGTTATGACACGCTCAACAGGGATCAGAAGCAACTGGATCACCGGGTAGCGGCTGTGTTGTCGGATACTCTGATCTGGGGCGAAAATCTGGATGCAAGAGAAGGGCTGCGTGCAGCACTTGTTCGTGAAATTGGTTTGTTGGAAGGTGAAGGGAAATGAACACAACAAGTACAATCAATGATTGGATTGCCATTCAACCACAGGATGACGTCATTATAGCGCTTCGTAATTATGCCAAAGGAGAACAGATTACACTGCCAGACGGAGTTTCTTTTAATTTGCTGGATGACGTGCCCAAAGGGCATAAGATTGCTGTTCATACGCTGGCACCGGGTGATGATGTGATGAAGTATGGTTTCTCCATCGGGATTGCGAAAGAGCAGATTAGGCAGGGAAGCTGGATTCATAGTCACAACCTGAAGACGGGTCTGCACGGATTACTTGAATATGAGTACCAACCGGGAGTCCAGATTCAGACGGACATGCCTCCGGAACATCTGCGCTCATTCGATGGATATTTGCGTCCCAATGGTGAAGCAGGTATCCGTAATGAAATCTGGATTGTGAACACGGTTGGATGTATCAATAAAGTGTGTGAAGCTTTGGCACGTATGGGTCAGTCCCAGTTTGGAAGCCGGGTAGATGGTGTATTTCACTTTCCACATCCATTCGGGTGCTCACAGCTTGGCGATGATCTGAAGTATACACAACAGTTGCTGGCCTCTTTGGTGGAGCATCCGAATGCTGGAGGTGTGCTGGTCATCGGGCTGGGCTGTGAGAACAATCAGGTCGATGAATTTCGTGAGTGTATCGCTCCGGAATACCGAGGCAAAGTACGGTTTCTCAAAGCGCAAGAAACGGATGACGAGCTTGAGGAAGGACTTCGACTGATGGAAGAACTTGTGGAGATCGCCGAACATGAACAACGGCAGCCGCTTCCGCTCAGTAAACTCAAGATTGGTTTGAAGTGTGGTGGGTCGGATGGTTTATCCGGCATTACAGCCAATCCGCTGGTCGGTGCGGTTGCTGATATGTTGGTTGCTGCCGGGGGGACGGCTATTCTGACGGAAGTTCCGGAGATGTTTGGTGCGGAGACGATCTTGATGAATCGTGCTGCCAATGAGCAAGTATTTCACGATCTGGTGGACCTCGTGAACGGCTTCAAGCAATATTTTGTGAACCATGGCCAGAATATCTATGAGAATCCTTCACCTGGTAATAAGGCAGGTGGCATTACCACACTCGAGGAAAAGTCACTTGGATGTACGCAAAAGGGAGGGCGTTCTTCAGTCGTTGACGTTCTGCGCTATGGCAAACGTGTAACTCAAACTGGTCTGAATATTGTAGAAGCACCGGGTAATGATTTGGTGTCTGTCACGGCACTGTCTGCGGCAGGTGCACATATCGTGCTCTTCACAACAGGACGGGGCACTCCATTCGGAGGCCCGGTACCTACCGTCAAGATTGCGACTCAATCCGATCTTGCGAATCGAAAAAAACACTGGATCGACTTCAACGCAGGCCAACTGTTGGAGGGGCAGACGATGGATGAGGTCAAAGTACAGCTGTTCAGCCAACTGATTGACATTGCTTCAGGACGGTCTCATACACTCAGTGAGCAGCATGGATTCCGAGAGATTGCCATATTCAAGGATGGCGTGATTCTCTAAATCCATGCTGGATGGAGAGGACTATCGTCTGAGATGCATTATAAGGTAAACCACACAGCCAATTCCGGTTGAAATTTGCACGACAACCGGGATTGGCTTCATTTAGATTCCACGGATGCCCATTTCTTTGGTAATGCTTGATAATGCGGCGGAAGATGCGTGTTGCTGCAGTTGTGTAACCAGCAGCTCACGTGCTTCTTCTACGCTGCCTTCAAATGGTGTAATGCCATGACGTTGCATCCAGTGATCTGCGGTCTCATATGCGGAGCTGTTCCATGCGACTTTGCCTTCAGCGAGCCCCTCTTTTTCTTTGGTTCCACTGATCACAATGGCAGCACAGCTCTGAAGGTCCAGTAGCCCGCTGTCAAATGCTTTTTTATCCTCTTTTGCCCCGAAACCGGCTTGTGATCGCAAGGCACGTCCATCGATACCTTCCTGATCTGCAATTAACGCATGGAGTTTGAACGCTTCACGGGAGAGCAACCCTGCTTCATACTGCTCCTGGGCGGTTCTGGAGTCGGAAAGCAGTCGGTGGACCCAAGGGAAGTATTCACGCGATACAAGAAGCGCTTTCTTTTTGACGAATTTTCCATATGCAGCGATGCCTTCTTCAGCCAGGCGTGAACGCCATAACCAGGGATCGCGTTCATCATCCTTGTGCCAATGTTCTTTGGGAGTTAGCGACGATAGAGAGGGGTATTCGGCGAATAGTGGTGCCAAAGGCAGCATCCCTATAGACTGGATGCGTTGTACTGCTTCTTCGTATGTTATAACGGGTTCATATGTCATGATATCAGCAGGCTCCTTTAAAAAGAATGATGAAGCGATTATTGGGTTGAAGCAATATATCTTCGGCTCACTTCCTCGGCATGCTGACGAATCTCGCTCCGGAGTTTGAGGGGCTCGATCACTTCAGCCTCACGTCCCAATCGGTAAAAAAACCGTACGGCCCAGTCCCATTCTCCGGGTGGACAGAGAAATGCCAATTCCCAGAGATCTGGGGCAATTTCAATCATTTTTTCACCGATATGCTCGTCCTGTTCGGCTTCAACCATACCCCGATAACTCAGTCGTACTCTAACCAGAGTTGGCGGTTGTTCGGGAGGGATCGGCTTGTTGCGCTGTTGCTCTGCCTGTTCGCTTAACGCCTGTTCATCCTGTGGCTCGATCGCCTTGACATCCATTATTCGATCGACCCGGAACAGACGCTGTTCACCATGTTCGATCGAATATGCTTCACAATACCAGAAGCCGGAGGAAGCATATACCCGTGTGGGACAGATATGCAGCCATCGCATACGTGATACGGAGCGGTACAGCACACTTAACCATCCTTGTTCAGGTATACAGGCCAGCAATGGATCGAGGTGATGAAGGATGTAATTGCGATCTGGAATGTGATGATGCAGTTGTTTGAGCATGGGATCAATTCGGGCCATGATACCATCTGGAATAATGGCTTTAACTTTGTTCATCAGAGTCCAGCGTTTCTCATGAAAGGGCGTGTCAGCGTAGCGACTCAGACCCTCAAGAGCGAATATGAGCGTCGCTGCCTCTACCGGGTCCAGTTGTAATGGGGGCAATACATAACCTTCCATTAAACTAAAACCACCTCCCGGACCCGAAATGGCAATAATGGGCACATTCATCTCGGAGAGGGACTGAATATCCCGGAGGATTGTACGACGGGAAACTTCGAATTTCTCACCTAATGAGTGTGCCGTTTCGTGACCATGCTGTAGTGCCATTACGATGGCAGCAAGCCGATTTGTTCTGTTCATGTCAGCCACTCCGTTTCGATCTTTGCGCCGCCGGAAAGTGATGTCGTAGTTATACTTACTATTGTAACAACGAATAAGTGACATCATGAGTGTCACCAATATTTCAGCTGTTCATCATTTTATGATAGATCAGCAACAGGGTTTACAAGCAAGTTCCGGCAGGCATTGTTAAAATGTATGTCTCGTCCAATTCGCTTTGCAATGTGATATTTCCTTCTATTAATTAAACCACAGATCATGCCAAAAACCCGTATCAAGTGTGAACGGATACGGGAAGTAGCAGCTTATAGATTGCAGAAGAGGATAAAGGTATGAAAATTATACCACTATCCTTGCTGAACACAATAACAAGCACAAAAGGAATAAATATGTGACACTTTGTATCACGGGTATTTCTGCCACATGATGTGCTTCCAATGATTCGAATGAAGCGAAATTACTTATTTCATTTCGAGCAATTGCACCCCGCGGGCCTCAATCTCAACCTTTCCCGACAGTTCGCGTTGGGTGAGCAGATCATGAGCCTGGGCTGTACCGAGATCATAGGATTGCGTAGTTGCGTTATGGTTCATGACAAACAGGTAAGGTTTGCCGTCTTTGGTACGTGCGCTTACTTCAACACCTTCCGGTGTCTCAAGCAAGGACTCTACATTCTTGGCTGCTGCAAGCTGTCCCAGCAAACCATCCAGGAAGTGTTCATCCGGGTCGGATGCAACGTACCAGGCTTCACCTTGGCCAAAGGTATTCCGTGTCACCACAGGCATGCCTTTATAAAAGTCGTCTCCATACTCCGCGATGACTTCGGCTCCTTCACCGTGCAGCAGGTCACACAGCATGCCGCAGCCATATTCTCCTTTGAGATCGCCGTAGGCTTCTTTGAGAACAATGCGATTCTTTTGCTCAGGTAGCAGGGCATCAATCTCCTCCACCCAGATACCGAGCAGTTTACGGAGTTCTCCCGGATATCCACCTGTGGTTACGAGATCGTTCTCATTCACAATGCCACTGAAGAAGGTCGTCAGGAACGTTCCACCTGCTTCAACATACTTCTCCAATTTGGCGGCAAACCCTGGTTTAACCATGTAAAGGACAGGGGCAAGGACAATGTCGTATTTGCTCATATCCGTATCCACACTGATGATATCTACTTGTATGTTGCGGCGGAAGAAGGCTGCATAATATTTATGGATCTGATCCACATAGTTCAGGGCAACTGTAGGTCCGCTTGATTTTTCAATGGCCCACCAGTTATCCCAGTCGAACACAATCGCTACTTTGGATTCAACAGATGCATCCAGCGTGGTATCACCAAGGATCTGCAATTCCTTGCCGAGCTCAGCGACTTCGCGGAATACACGTGTATTCTCATGTCCAGCATGTTCGATAACTGCACCATGATACTTCTCACAGGCACCGATGGAGCGGCGAAGCTGGAAGAACATGATGGTATCGGCCCCGTGCGCAACAGATTGATAACTCCACAGACGCATGACACCTGGACGTTTCAGCGAATTATACGGCTGCCAGTTCTGCTGACTTGGTGTTTGTTCCATAAGCATGAACGGTTGACCATCCTTCAATCCGCGCATAAGGTCATGAGCCATGGCCGTGAAGCTGACAGGTGTTGCGAGACCGGGATAGCTGTCCCAGGAGACGATATCCATATGTTTTGCCCATTTGAAATAGTCCAATTGCTTGAAGAAGCCCATCAGATTGGTCGTCACAACGGAGTCCGGAATGTGTTTTTTGATCGCATCGTACTCTAACAGATAACAATCCAGCATGCTGTCGGAATTAAAGCGAGAGTAGTCCAGCGAGATTCCCTGGAATGTTGAATTGTTGTTCCCCCAATGTTCGCTCAGGTTGCTTGGAAGTACAATCTCGTCCCAATCGTAGAAGGTATGCCCCCAGAAATTCGTGTTCCATGCTTGGTTGACCCGTTCCAGAGTCTGATAACGTTCCTTCAGATACACGCGGAATGCTTTCTCACAGTTATCACAGTAACAATCACCGCCATATTCATTGGAGATGTGCCATACGAGAACTGCGGGGTGATCCTTGTATCGTTCGGCCAGTTTATCTGCAATCTTCTCAGCGTATTTGCGATAGGTTGGGCTGTTGGGACAGGAATTATGTCGCCCGCCGAATTTGCGTTTGCGTCCGTCAGCATCTACACGAAGCACGTCTGGATATTTCTTCGCCATCCAGGCCGGATGGGCAGCCGTACTCGTTGCAAGGCATATATAGACACCATTCTCATATAGACGATTAATCAGTTGGTCGAGTTCTTCAAAACGGTAAGTAACTTCATCAGGCTGAATCAATGCCCATGAGAATACGTTGATCGTGGCAATATCAATGCCTGCCAATTGGAACATGCGCAGGTCTTCAAGGTGGGTTTCGTGATCCCACTGTTCCGGGTTATAATCGCCGCCGTAGAACATTTTGGGTAGTTTGCTGCTAATCAATGTGTTCACCTCTTGTATAAGAATAATCCTATACTATATGATACATATGACTTTTAAAATATAATAAAAGTAATGACTCATATAAGAATACGGAAGTCTAATTCAGCCTATACCTAAGGAGGCATCCCATGTTTATCTCACCCCGACATCAACGATATTTCATGACATCACGTGATCAGCCGCTGCCTCTTTATATTGAGAGTCTGGGTTATAACGGCAATCAGGAGAAGGTGTCCAGACCTGCGGGGTATCCCTGTTATCACTGGCTTCAGACCGTGAAGGGAGCCGGAGAATTCAAGTTTGCTGGGTCCACGGTCATACTGGGGGAAGCATCCGGTATTTTGCTGCCTCCGAATGAACCGCATGAATATGTGCGCGCTCAGGGGGAGTGGGAGACACTATACATTACATTTGGCGGTTCGCAGTGTCCGGCAATCATGGAGTCACTTGGTCTGGGTGAAGCGGCATTCCATCAGTGGGAGAAGGGCAGACCATTTAACAATTACGGCCAGGAGGTACTGGAGTCAATCAGCAGTGATCAAGATTTGTCGGGACTCGAAGCGTCAGCGGATATATACCGATTTCTGATTATGCTCAAAAAACATGGTATGACGGGCAATCGTCATTCCATCTCACATGCCGTGGAGAGATTGGCCCCACTCATTGCATTCATGGAGCAGCATTATGGGAATCCCGAGATTGGGCTTGAACATATGGCTGCCGTTACGGGGATCTCATCCAGGCATTTGAACACCTTGTTCAAACAGTCTTTTGGCATGACAGCCTATAGTTATTTCATTCTGCTGCGTATTCGCAAAGCCAAGGAAATCATGACAGGTGATACTGCCCTGACGATTAAGGAAACTGCAATTCGGGTTGGCTTTCGGGATTCAAGCCATTTTGTTGCTACTTTTCGCAGGATTGAGGGAGTGACTCCCGAACAGTTCCGTAATTTGTACTAACTTGTACTCAAATGATTAAAAAGTGATGCCAGGAAGGTATTGATGCATGAGGGTCATTGCCGTTATGATGGTATCGATTCCTGAGATTCGAAAACGTTTAAACGGACACTTAGTATCCGTTCTACTTGGAGAGGATGATTGAAGATGACAACCACGATACCCTTATGGGATCATGCTGCACCTTATGCAGCGCAGGGTCATGAAGACGACATGCCACATTTGATTCCATTTATTCAGCCCGGTTCCGAGAGCGCTGTCATTGTATGCCCTGGTGGTGGCTATGGATTTTTGGCTGATCATGAAGGTGCTCCAATAGCCGAATTGCTGAACCGTGCAGGCATCAGTGCATTTGTCCTGAAATATCGGGTGGCACCTCACCAGCATCCAGCACCGATAACAGATGGTCAGCGTGCCATACGTTATGTTCGTGCGCATGCCGAGCAGTACGGCATCAATCCTGCCAAGATTGCAGTACTTGGTTTCTCCGCAGGAGGACATCTTGCAGCAACACTGGGAACGCTGTATGACGAGGGACAACACGATCATGAGGATCGTATTGAACGCCAGAGTTCACGCCCGGACCGGGTTATTCTCTGTTATCCGGTCATTACGATGGAGTCCTATGGACATGCCGGTTCCCGTGAAAATCTGCTTGGATCTGACGCGTCTGCCGAGCAGATTAAAGCTTTCAGCGCGGAGCAGCAGGTGAGAGCGGATGCTCCTGAAGCGTTCATCTGGCACACCAGTGATGATCAGGCAGTACCTGTAGAGAATAGCTTGCGTTATGCACTGGCATTGGGTGCGCATGGCATTCCTTATGACTTGCATGTTTTTGAAAAGGGCTCACATGGACTTGGATTGGCTGAGGACAACCCAGCCGTTCGGGTATGGTCGGATCTATGCTTGACATGGCTTAAGAACCAAGGCTGGTAATTATATTAGCGCTTTAGAGCGAAGGAGTAAATGACAATGAAATTGCAGAAAAATGATAAGCTTCTGTTTATCGGAGATTCGATCACAGACTGTGGTCGGGAACATCCTGTAGGCGAAGGAAGTTCAGGTCTGGGCCATGGTTATGTAGCGCAAGTCTATGCCCTGTTGCGATCCATCTATCCGGAATTGATGTTGCGTGTCCAGAATGTGGGTAATAGTGGGAATACGATTCGTGATCTGAAACAGCGCTGGGATCGTGATGTGCTGGACCTTAAACCGGATTGGCTCACAATCATGATCGGTATTAACGATGTATGGCGTCAGTTTGATAACCCACTCTCAACAGACTCCCATGTGTTTCTTGAAGAATACGAATCCACATTGCGTGAACTGGTGGCTTCGGTTCGTCCCAACCTAAAAGGACTGGTATTGATGACGCCTTATTACCTTGAGGCCAATCCGGAAGATCCGATGCGGGCCACGATGGATATCTACGGAGAAGCGGTACGCAGGGTTGCCAGCGAGTATGATGCGGTGTATGTGGATACACAGGCTGCATTTGCTCCATTTTGGGATCATTTCTATACGTCTGTGCTGACTTATGACCGAGTACATCCGGATGCAACGGGCCATATGGTACTGTCCAAAGCATTTTTGGATGCCATCGGATTCGAATGGTCGGGCGGCGTCAAATCTTAAAAAGGACGTGATGGCATGAGCAATGTAACTATTGCAGTACAAACCCCCGCATTGCTGGGGGAAGGGCCGAGCTGGGATGCGGAGAACAATCGATTATTGTGGGTAGATATTGAAAGTTTCAAGGTGCATGTGTATGATCCGGCTACAGGTCAGGATCAAGCTTATGATGTGGGTGAACATGTCGGCGCGGTTGTTCCGTATCGGGGTGACGAGGTTGTGGTTGCATTACGCAGTGGGTTTCATACGTTTCACCTGATTACGGGTGAGCTGCATGCCATTGAGGACCCCGAACAAGATAAGGATACCAATCGGTTTAATGATGGCAAGTGTGATGCAAAGGGCCGTTTCTGGGCAGGCACGATGAGCATGAATAATGAAAGCAAAGCCGGATCATTGTATTGTTTGGAGGAAGGACAACCTGTTCGCACGATGGTACAAGGTGTATCTACATCCAACGGTCTGGGTTGGAGTCCGGACCGGAAGACCATGTATTATATTGATACTCCTACACGTTCGATTGACCGGTTTGATTTTGATCTGACAGCAGGTACGATACAGAATCGGACAAGTGTCATTCATATACCGGAGGAATTCGGTTTTCCGGATGGCATGACGGTTGATGGTGAGGGCATGCTGTGGGTTGCACATTGGGGCGGAGGAAGAATCACTCGCTGGAACCCGGATACATCTGAACTGTTGCAACAGATTGATATACCGGCAGATCAGGTAACCTCCTGCTGTTTTGGCGGACCCGATCTCGAAGAACTTTACATTACAACAGCACGTATAGGGATTAAGGAAGAACGTCTGAAAGCGACGCCGGATGCGGGTTCACTGTTTGTCGTCAGACCGGGAGTTAAAGGTCAGGAGACTCATGCCTATGGTAGCTCGAAATAAACAGGTGCCAATCATGTAGTGAACTTCTGTCTGGTCGGCCAGGTAAGAAATGATTCATTTTGTACTCTTATATAAAATATAACATGTCGAAAGGTGCTGTTCTAACAGCATCTTTTTTTATTGTACAGACAAGTTTAAACACTAAAAATATTTTACAAAAAACGATTTCGACAGAGGGGTTTTTGAATTTCCATCGAATGTTATTTATTGAAAGTATTATCCATATAACCGTGAATTAAGAATGATTATGTAAGCGCTTAACAATAAGGCTGGAGGGAGGTGAGACTTCTTGTATCAAGGGATGCATTGATTCGTCTGGCACGCCATCATCAGCACGATGAGACAGCGGGGATAGACCAAAATGCAGTAACAAAGTTAAAGAGGAGGATAAGTTGATATGAGAACGTTTATGGGGAAATTACGAATCATGAGCCTGACAGTTGCTGTAGTAACTGCTTCGCTGGGAGGACTTGCTGGAACTACATCGGCGGCGCCGAGTGACGCCTATGAGTGGAAAAATGTGGTGACAGGTGCAGGAGGCGGGTTTGTACCGGGTATTATTTTCAACGAATCTGAAAAGGATCTGATCTATGCCCGTACGGATATCGGGGGAGCCTATCGCTGGAATGCGGATGACGAGAGCTGGATACCCTTAACGGATTTTGTTGGCTGGGATGACTGGAACAAGAATGGTGTGGACGCACTGGCTACGGACCCGGTTGATCCTGATCGCGTGTATATGGCAGTTGGGACGTATACGAACTCGTGGGACCAAAATAATGGTTCCATCTTGCGTTCTTCGGATCGGGGAGATACATGGCAGACTACAACACTTCCGTTCAAAGTGGGCGGTAACATGCCAGGACGTTCGATGGGCGAACGCTTGAGCGTGGATCCGAATGATAACCGTATCCTGTATTTCGGTGCACGAAGTGGTCATGGTTTATGGAAAAGTACTGATTACGGTGTGACCTGGAACGAAGTCACAAGCTTCCCGAATCCGGGGAATTATGTGCAAGACCCTTCGAATGAGTATACCAGTGACATCGTAGGCCTGGCATGGATTACGTTTGACAAAACAACAGGTTCGGCAGGGCAGGCAACCCAGACTATCTATGTGGGTGTTGCGGATAAAGCTCAGAGTGTATATAGAAGTACGAATGGCGGCCTGACCTGGTCAGCTGTTGCGGGTCAACCAACAGGTTATATCCCGCATCATGGTGTGTTTGATTCAGATGGAAGCCTCTATATTACGTACAGCGATGGTGTTGGACCCTATGATGGGACAAAAGGTGACGTTTGGAAACTGAACACGTCAACAGGTGTCTGGACCAACATCAGCCCTGTTCCAAGCAGCAGCACGGATAATTATTTTGGATATGGCGGATTGGCTGTCGATGCCCAGAATCCCGGTACATTGATGGTTGCGACATTGAATTCCTGGTGGCCTGATGCCACGTTGTTCCGCAGTACAGATGGGGGAGCGACATGGACACGCATATGGGAATTTGATGGATATCCGAACCGGAAGTTACGGTATACACAGGATATTTCGGCAGCGCCATGGCTCACATTTGGCACGAATCCTGCCCCACCCGAAACTACTCCAAAACTGGGCTGGATGATCGGTGATCTGGAGATTGATCCGTTTGATTCGGATCGCATGATGTATGGAACAGGTGCTACGATCTATGGAACAAAGAACCTGACAGACTGGGATGATGACGAAAAAATCAATATTTCAGTGATGGCTAAAGGTGTTGAAGAGATTGCAGTACTGGATCTGATCAGCCCGCCAAGTGGTGCACATTTGGTAAGCGGATTGGGGGATGTCTCCGGATTCCGTCATAACAATCTGGACCAGGCGCCAGCGACCATATTTACGAGTCCGAACTATCCTTCCACAGAAAGTCTGGATTTTGCAGAGTTAAGTCCGAATACGATGGTTCGCGTAGGGAAAGCAGATTATGCTGCCGATCCAAATGCAAGATCCATTGGTTTGTCCAGTGATGGAGGCACGACATGGTATAAAGCAAATGCAGAACCTGCCGGCACAACCGGAGGGGGGACTGTAGCCATCTCTGCAGATGGTAACCGACTGGTATGGAGTACGTCAGACAAAGGTGTACATTACTCGACTGGTGGCAATTCCTGGACGGCAAGTACGGGGATACCTGCCCAGGCGAAAGTGGTTTCAGATCGTGTCAACCCTAACAAATTCTATGGATTCGCAGCGGGCAAAATCTATGTGAGTGTGAATGGTGGCGCTACCTTCACGGCATCATCTGCGACCGGACTTCCAGTGGAAGGAAATGCCGATCTGGATGCCGTTCCAGGTGTTGAAGGTGAACTATGGTTTGCAGGTGGTAGTGAGGAAGCAGGTCCTTACGGATTGTGGCATTCCACGGATTCAGGAGCGACATTCACGAAGCTTGCCAATGTAGAGGAAGCAGACAGTATCGGATTTGGTAAAGCGGCCCCTGGGCAGAACGTTGTTGCGTTATATACGGTTGCACAGATCGATGGAACACGTGGATTCTTCCGCTCCGATGACGGTGGGGCTAATTGGGTTCGTATCAACGATGATCAGCATCAGTATGCTCGTGTAACCACAATTACAGGTGATCCACGTTTGTATGGCAGAGTATATCTCGGAACGAATGGCCGCGGAATTTTGTATGCTGACCGTGTTGGAGGTAACAATGGCGGAGGAGACGGCGGGGGTACAACACCAGTAACCAACTCTGCAATTACACCAGTTACAGCCGAATTTGATCGCAAAGCCGGTAATCAGGTTGATATTCCAGTCACGTTAACGCTGAACGGCAATACACTTGTATCCATTCGTAATGGGAATGCAACGCTGGTTTCGGGTACAGATTACACGTTAACAGGCAATGAGGTCGTATTGAGTAAAAATTATCTGGCTTCCCTGCCAAATGGCGCAGCGGCACTAACCTTTCAATTCAGCGCAGGCGCTCATGCTACCTTGAATCTGCTCATCAAAGACACGACAGCTGCACCAGCTGGAACCATCCGCATTGAAATGTTTAATAGCAACACATCGGCAACGGGCAACTCCATCAGCCCCAAATTCAAACTGACGAATACGGGCACTACAGCATTGGATCTGTCTGATGTGAAAATCAGATACTATTACACGATAAACGGTGAACAGCCTCAGAACTTCTTCGCTGACTGGGCGACAGCCGGCAGTTCGAATGTAACAGGTACATTCAGTGCACTCAATCCAGTACGGACGGGTGCCGATCACGTGCTTGAGATCGGCTTCACAGCTTCGGCTGGAATATTAAATGCAGGACAAAGCACGGAAATCCATACTCGCATCTCCAAGAGCAATTGGACCAACTATACGCAAACGGATGATTATTCTTTTGCAGGCAGTCAGACCGCCTATACGGAGTGGTCCAAAGTCACGGGTTATATCGCGGGAAGTCTCCAGTGGGGAATTGAACCATAAGGGATAGATTTAACATAATAAAAGATTGAAAATAGGGGTCCTGATTCGCCAAATGATCGAAAGGCGATTCAGGACTTCTTATTTTGTCGAAATATAGTGTAAACTATAGATAGTTACCATTGAATATACGATCGTTTTAGGATATAAAAAGATGTACAATCAATTTAATTTTAATGTAACCGCTAACACTGGAAAGTGTTTATAACCGATATATAATAAGTTGGTATAGCCTGTACAGATATAGAGGAAAGATTAGACAAGGGGGTCGCGATCATGAACCGGTTGTGCAAGGTGCTGATTGTTGACGATGAGTTTCTGGTAAGGCAGGGCATAAAGCATCATATGAACTGGGAAGCAGAAGGATTTATCATTGTGGGTGAAGCTTCCAACGGTGAAGAAGGTTTACAGCAGGTGAGCCTGTTAAAACCGGATATTGTGATTACCGACATTGTCATGCCTGTCATGGATGGTGAAACGTTTGTCCGTACACTAAAAGCCAATAATCCGCAGATTGAAGTTATTGTACTTAGCAGTTTCAGTGAGTTCGAATATGTACGATCTACGCTTCAGCACGGAGCAGCAGATTATATACTGAAACCGAAGCTGGACACGAATGAATTATTGCAGGTCCTTCAACGCACAGCGGGTAAAATTCCGGAGCTGCAGTTTGAGCCGTCGCACGATGGCTGGAGACTTGGACAGCTGATGGAGAAGATGTTATCCGGATTTACATTGGATGAAGATAGTGAAATGGCGATGATACGAGATACCTTTCCCCACAAATCCTTTCGTTTACTTGTATATGAACCGATGGATGCTGGAGGGAAGCGACTGAAGCTGGATCAGGAACAGATGGAATCCAGGCTCCGCAGTGATCTGCCTGAAGTGGAATGTGCTATGGTTCCGGCAGAGGGTACATTACCTGTGATGCTTCTTAATGTCGATCCCGCGAGAGATGGCTGGTTGGTTGAACGGATTAGACAGTTGGCGAGTGAAAAAGCTACAGGAGAAGGCGGTCCTGGTTGGGTACTTAGTGAAAGCTTTACTTCATTTGAACAGATGGGTGTTGTCTATCGCGAACGCCTGATTAAACTGATGGAATATCGCTTCTATTATAAGGATCGACCCATTCTGGTGTATGGTGAACTGCCTCCACTGCATCCCGCTGGTTATCAGTTTAATGTGAATATGTTCTTACAGCATGTGAAGCGTAACCGGGTCGAAACGGCAAGAGAGTATCTACAGGAACATGCGACAACCCTTGGACGGGATTATATTGCCGATGTGTTTGAGATCAAATCATTTCTCGGTAACTTGATCTTCAATGTGACCATTACCCTCGCGGATATGGATGTTCAGTCTTCCGGGTTGGAAGAGAGCAAATATACGTATTTCAAAAATGTGGACGGGGCTTCGAGTCTGGACGAAGTCATGACTGTACTTGATCAGTTTATGACGGAAGTTCAGGAGTGCACCGCCGGTGCAGGTGGAAAACGAAGTGACCCGAATATGAAGATGCTGCTGGATTATATGCATGAGCATTTTGACCAGCCACTCGGACTTGCTGAAGTAGCCAAGCACTTTCATTTCAATCCATCGTATTTATCCAGTTATTTTTCATCTCACAAAAAAGAAGGATTTAATGAATATCTGAATAAAATTCGGATTGAAAAAGCCGAGGAACTGCTGCGATCCGATGATGTAACGATCTCTGAAATTAGCAGTATGGTAGGCTATTCCGATCATAGTTATTTTTGCAAAGTGTTCAAAAAATTCACCGGACTATCACCAAGCCGATACCGGCGCAAATTCTGGGCATAAAGTCAGAAGGATAAGATCATGAAGAAATGGATGAACAGATTATCTCGTCTCGGTTTATTTCCCAAGTTGTTTCTGGTTATGGTCATCAGTATTGTTCTCGTCTCTGTACTCATCTTATGGACGACCATTCATATGTCTACCAATCTGTTTACCGAGACGTTCAGTATCACAAACTCCAAAGTGCTTAATCAGATCAAGACCAATTTTGAGTCTTTTAATGAATCGATTGCTGCGGTTACCAATAATGTAACTCAAAGTGGTGCCATTCGGGGATTTCTGTCTGAGGGGGATGCAGACTCAGTCTCAACGGCCAAATCTTTCTATAATATGCGTGAAACCATGAACCGGGTTCAAACCATTATCGAGTCATATGAAGTGGGGATTACCATTGTGGGTGTGAACGGACGAAGTTTTTCCACCAATCCGGCTTACATTAAGAAGACAGGAGATGAATTGAAGCAGGAGCCTATTACTAAAGAAGCGCTCGAGTCGCCGAGTCGGCTAATCTTTGACTATTACCGTGGTGATACCAGTGAAGGCGAACTGCAGATGATTTCTGCAACAAAGGCATTGACGGATCGAACAAGAAGTCATATATACGGGACACTTTATGTCACGATGAGAGAAGTGGAGTTCCAACAGTTCTATTCCAGTTTCACGAGTCGGGGTAATGATGTGGTCATTATGAACGAAAAGGGCGAAATCATATCTTCAAACCGTATGGACTGGATCGGAACAATTCAGCCGGAGCTACTCACATATGCTAAGGATTTGAGTGGGGACGCTTCGAAAAGTATTAATGCTCGTGTCATGGGGCAGGAGAGCATTGTTCTATCCGAGTATTTACCCTTTTATCGGTTTTACCTGATTAATGTGGTGGATAAAGATATGGCGATGGGGCAGCTCATTGACATGAAGACGGTTGCGTTGATCTGTACAGCGATCGTTATCGGTGCGCTTGTTCTGGTGTTTCTGATTACCAGCCAAATCACCAAATCTCTGCGCAGACTGGTGAAGCAGATGTCTAATATCACGAAAAGTGATCTGGATAACTACATACCGGTTAGTGGCAGTTACGAGAGTCGGCAACTGGGCCATGCGTACAACTACATGCTTGATGAATTGCATGATTATGTGGATCAATTAGTACAGACACAGCATGAACAACGAAACGCAGAGCTTGCGGCATTACAGAGTCAGATTAATCCTCATTTCTTGTACAATACACTTGCATCTGTCAAAGTGCTGGTGCAACAAGGCAACAAGGACAGGGCTGCGGATACCATTAATGCCTTGATTGGATTGCTGCAAAATACGATCAGTGATGTGAGTCAGACGGTTACAGTGGAGCAAGAAGTTGAGAATTTGAAAAATTATGTCTTCATTAATCACGTCAGATACGGTGGCCGAATTAAAGCAGCTTTTTACGTTGCTCCGGATTGTACACACTATCATATACCCAAACTGGTGATCCAGCCGTTTATCGAGAACGCATTTTTCCATGGATTTATCAAGAAAGACACGGGTACGATTCATGTCATGGTGTCCAGAGCAGGAGAATCACTTATCTGTGAGATTATGGATAATGGCGATGGTATTGAAGGATTTGTCATGGGAGAAACGTTGCCCAATCCGAAAAATAATCGTCAACTTTTCAGCGGGATCGGTATTCGCAATGTACATGACCGTATTGAGTTATTATATGGTTCGCCTTATGGTGTTACCATTATGAGTAAAGTCGGGGAAGGGACGAGAGTCACCGTTACACTGCCTTTAATCACGGGTTGAATTCTAGCCTGTTTCAATTAAATACGATTAAAATCAAGATCCCTCGTGGCTGTATTTTTGCAGAAACGGGGGATTTTGGTGTGTCAGAGTTGCAATGAAAACACATATTTGTACGATTTCAAGATCAAGATAATACAAAATCAAAAGAAATTACAAAAAACCAAATTTAATGCAAACGGTTTCTGTAAAGGTTTTCATTGTGGCAATAAGATGACAAATCCGCACAAAATTATTACTAACGAATGGAGATATGGGAATGATAAGATGAATACATCGAAAGCAACCGCTTTCAGAAAACGCAAACAAATTACACACAAAGAGGTCGAAGGGGAGTTGAACGTTTTGAAAAAAATGTGGGTATTGATGCTCGTTACAGTACTGCTGTTGTCCGCATGTTCATCCGGTGGTGGAGGTAATTCTGCCAGTGGTGGAGATGAAAAAACAAACGAAATTACGATCTGGGCTTGGGACAAAGCATTTAATGTCGCTGCTCTTGAACAAGCAAAAGAAATTTATCAAAAAGAAAATCCTGATTTGAAGATCAACATCATTGAGAATGCTCAAGATGCGATTATCCAGAAGCTGAACACAGGATTGAACTCTGGAACAAGCAGCGGTCTTCCAAACATTGTATTGATTGAAGACTATCGTGCACAAAGCTTCCTGAGTGCGTATCCGGATGCGTTTAAAGATTTGTCTTCTACAATTAAAGCTTCCGATTTTGCAGATTACAAAATTGGACCAACTTCTTATGAGGGCAAACAATATGGAGTTCCATTTGACTCCGGCGTAGCAGGTTTGTACTACAGAACGGATTTGCTGGAACAAGCGGGCTACAAGTCTGCTGACTTGCAAGACATCACTTGGGATGATTACATCCAAATCGGTAAAGATGTAAAAGCAAAAACAGGTAAAGAGCTGCTGTCTCTTGACCCGAATGATCTTGGAATCATTCGCATGATGATCCAAACAGCAGGAAAATGGTACACTGCAGAAGATGGCAAAACACCTGACATTAGCAGTAACCCTGCATTGAAAGAAGCTTTCGAAACGTACAAAAAAATGATGGATGCCAACATTGTTAAATTGCACTCTGACTGGAGTCAATTCGTTGCCAACGCCAATAACGGTAGCGTAGCAACAATTCCTACAGGTAACTGGTTCTCACCATCTGTACGTCAAGAAGCATCCCAATCCGGTAAATGGGCTGTAGCTCCAATGCCGAAAATGGCTGGTCAATCTAACTCTGTACATGCATCCAACTTGGGCGGTAGCTCCTGGTATGTTATGAACAATGTACCTGGTGCAGATCAAGCAGCTGACTTCATGGCTAAAACATTTGGTTCTGACAAACAATTGTACCAAGACTTGTTGACAAACATTGGTGCGATCGGTACGTACAAACCGGCTACTGATGGTGATGCGTACAACAAGCCAGATGAGTTCTTCAGCGGTCAAAAAATCTTCAGTGATTTCGCAAATTGGACCAAAGAAATTCCAAATGTAAACTATGGTAGCAACACATATGCAATTGAAGACATTCTGGTTGTTGAAATGCAAGCGTACCTGAATGGTAAATCAATTGATGAAGTTTTGGCTGAAGCACAAAAACAAGCTGAAGCACAATTAAACTAGGATACCCAAGGTAACTTATAGAACCCAAGGTAACTCGGAGCCGTCTCCCTTGTCTGGCGCAAGTCGAACCGGATAAGGCGAGAGGCTCTGTGGGTTCTATCCATGTTCCATGGAGAGAGAGAGGAGCCATACTGTGAAAGCCATAAATACAGGAGACAGTCTCCAAAAGAAAAGTAATTTGACTGGATGGGCTTTTGTTTTGCTGGCTGTTATCGGAATTGTAGCATTTTACTTTTATCCGATGATTCAAGCGCTGCTCTTATCATTCAAGTCTGGCAAAGGAGCCAATCTTGAATTTTCGGGCCTTGCGAACTACAAAAGATTGTTAGTTGATACAACGTTCCGCACAGCATTATCGAACACATTCATCTACTTGATCATTCAAGTGCCAGTAATGATTATTCTCGGTTTGTTTATTTCCGTATTGCTGAATGACAGCACACTGCGCTTCCGGAGTTTCTTCCGCACAGCCATTTTCTTGCCTTGTGTAACTTCATTGGTAGCCTATTCCGTTGTATTCAAATATTTGTTTGCACCTGATGGAATGGTCAATCAATTCTTGATGGGCTTGCACATTATTGGTGATCCAATTCAATGGATCACAGACCCGTTCTGGGCTAAAATTACGATCATAATCGCCGTTACTTGGCGTTGGACCGGATATAACATGATTTTCTATCTGTCATCTCTGCAGAACATCGATCAATCGATCTATGAAGCAGCCAAAATAGACGGAGCCAATGCATTCACCCAATTTTTCAAAATTACAGTTCCTTTGCTCAAACCCATTATCCTCTTCACATCGATCACATCAACGATTGGTACATTGCAAATCTTCGATGAGATTATGAATATTACCAAGGGTGGTCCAGGTAATGCGACCATGTCGATCTCACAGTATATCTACAACCTTTCGTTCAAATATTCACCGGACTTTGGATATGCAGCAACGGTTTCATATTCCATTGTAATTTTGATCATTGTATTGTCCATTATCCAGTTTAAAGTGGCAGGTGATAATAAAAATGGCTAAATTTAATGCAAAACGAATTTTCACTTATGTGTTCCTGTCCATCGTCGCTTTTGTATCCATTTTTCCATTCTTCTGGATGTTGGTCAGTTCAACGAATGCGTCTGTTGATGTAACCAAAGGCAGATTGTTACCGGGTTCGGCTTTCATTGATAACTTTAACAAACTGCTTGATTCGACAAATCTCGTGCAGGCTCTCGGGAACTCGGCTATTATCTCGATCGTCTCGACTGCTCTGGCGCTGTTGATTGGTTCCATGGCAGGTTATGGATTCGAGGTATTCCGTACGAAGTCCCGTGATATCGTGTTTAACATCCTGTTGTTATCCATGATGATCCCGTTTGCAGCAATCATGGTACCCCTGTATCGCATGTTTGCAACAATCTCGGGAGTTGCACCGGTTATCGGAATCAATACGATGGCAGCAGTTATCTTACCAACCATTGCAACAGCGTTCCTGATCTTCTTCTTCCGTCAGAACACCAAAATGTTCCCGAAAGACTTGCTGGAAGCTGGACGTATTGATGGTTTGAGCGAACTCGGCATCTTCCTGAAGATCTATATGCCAACAATGAAAACAACATATGCAGCGGCAGCAATTATTACATTCATGAGTAGCTGGAACAACTATCTGTGGCCACTCATTGTATTGCAAACGCCTGACCAACAAACGATTCCGCTATTGATCTCAAATCTTGGTGCTGGTTATGCTCCAGATTATGGAGTAATCATGACAGCGATCGTTATTGCAACACTACCTACAGCAATCGTATTCTTCATCATGCAGAAACATTTTGTTGCAGGTATGGTAGGTTCCGTGAAATAAGCATAACCGCATAATGCGTCCGTATCGGACGAGTGCAGGAAAGAGAAGAGGACGCCTGTCAGGCGTACCTCTGTCTTTTTTGTATTTTGTATGAATGCAAGTGGAAATTCACATGAACCTTGAATAAGCCAAACTATACCGTTTTTAAGGGAGAGAGAGCCGATGAAAGCAACAAAGGCAGATATCAACTGGTTGGGAGACGTAAGTGTATTTGAGGTGAACCGCCTTCATGCTTATTCCGATCACCGTTATTACCAAACAATGGACGAGGCAGTAGGTTCAGGCGCGATGTCCATGCGTTATGATCTGAATGGTACGTGGAAATTCAACTATGCCATTCGTCCAGACAGCCGTCCTGAATTTTTCTATACATCCGATTTTCCCAGTGAAGGCTGGGATGACATTGAAGTTCCGGGACATATCCAGTTACAAGGATACGGACAGATTCAATACGTAAACACACAATACCCTTGGGATGGCCTGAACGAAATTCGTCCACCGGCATTGCCCCAGGATAAAAACCCTGTTGGAAGTTATATTCGCACGTTCCACCTGCCGACAGGTTGGGAGTCAAATCCCGTATATATTTCTTTCCAAGGTGTAGAGTCCGCATTCTATGTATGGCTTAACGGACAATTTGTAGGCTACGGGGAGGACAGCTTTACGCCGTCTGACTTTGACTTGACGCCATTCCTTCAGGATGGTGAGAACAAACTGGCAGTCGAAGTGTATCAACGCAGCACAGGCAGCTGGCTGGAAGATCAGGATTTCTGGCGTTTCTCCGGTATTTTCAGAGATGTGTATCTGTATACGGTCCCTGCTGCACACGTACGTGATGTTCATGTTCGCACAGATCTGGACAAGTCCTATACGAACGGTACCTTACAACTAGATTTGAAACTGGAAGGAAAAGCGGTTGCTGGAGCACGTGTAGAGGCTGAACTTCGTGATCGTGAAGGCAATACCGTAAAAACGTTTGAATCCAAGGTTAACGATGGTCAAGTAAGTCTTCGTGAAGACATTGGTACAGTGAACCTGTGGAGCGCAGAGATTCCATACTTGTATCGCCTCTATATTCGTGTATATGATGCTGCGGGTACACTGGTTGAGGTTGTTCCTCAAGCCGTTGGTTTCCGTACATTTGAAATGATTGACAAAGTCATGCACATTAATGGTAAACGTATCGTATTCAAAGGTGTGAATCGTCATGAGTTCAACCCGCGTCGTGGACGTGCGGTTACGAAGGAAGACATGCTGTGGGATGTTCGTACGATCAAACAGAACAACATGAATGCCGTACGTACGTCACACTATCCAAACCAAAGTCTGTGGTACGAGCTGTGTGATGAATATGGACTCTATGTTATTGACGAGATGAATCTGGAGACACACGGATCTTGGCAGAAGCTTGGCGCCGTTGAGCCTTCTTGGGTTATTCCAGGTGACAAACCGGAATGGCATGATATCGTTATGGATCGCGCTGTATCGATGGTGGAGCGTGACAAAAACCATCCGTCCATTCTGATCTGGTCTTGTGGTAATGAATCACACGGCGGTGAAGTCATCTACAAAGTATCCCAATACTTCAAATCAGCTGATCCAACCCGTCTGGTACATTACGAAGGTGTATTCCATGATCGCCGTTTCGATGAGACAAGTGATATGGAGAGTCGCATGTATGCCAAACCGGCGGACATTGAAGAATTCCTGAATGCGAACCCGATCAAACCTTATATCAGCTGTGAGTACATGCACGCCATGGGTAACTCTATTGGTGGCATGCACAAATATACGGAATTGGAAGACAAATACCCGATGTATCAAGGTGGATTCATCTGGGATTACATCGACCAATCCATTTATAAAAAAGATCGTTATGGCAAAGAATTCCTCGCCTATGGCGGAGATTTCGGTGATCGTCCATCAGACTATTCGTTCTGTGGCAATGGTATTGTTCATGCTGATCGTAAAGTAACTGCGAAAATGCAGGAGGTCAAATTCCTGTATCAGAACATCAAGCTGTTCCCTGATCGTGAAGGTGTCAGAATCGTTAACGGTAACCTGTTCGCAGATACATCTGCATTGGAACTCGTATACAGCCTGGAGCGTGAGGGACATGAAGTGTTGCGTGGAACATTGGAAGTGAACGTGGATGCGCAAAGCGAGACAGTAGTTAAGCTTCCGCTGGGTACAGAATCCCTGGTGGGCGGTGAGTACGCTGTGAACACTGCATTTGTGTTAAAAGAAGCTACACTGTGGGCTGACAAAGGCGAAGAAGTGGCATTTGGACAGTTTATTTTCACACAGGATCAGGTAAATGATGCAGCACAGACGGACTTCAACCTTGTAAGTGATGTACAGGTGGTTGAAGGTGACGTTAACATCGGTGTTCGTGCTGGCAAGACGCACGCGCTGTTCTCCAAACAATTCGGGACACTGGTTTCCCTGAAATTGTCTGGTCGTGAGACGATTGCTGTACCACCTGCACCGCTCTTCTGGCGTGCAATGACGGATAATGACAAAGGTATGGCCATGGGCTTCGAACTGGGTGCCTGGTATGCAGCGAGCCTGATGCCACGTTCTGTGGAGTGGAAAGCGGAACAGAAACCGGATCAATACCGGATCGAGTTCACGTACAAGCTTAACATTTCGGATGATGTACAAGTGAAAGTGGTGTATACCGTTCATGCAGATGGAAGTGTACGTGTGCATAATACGTATAAAGGTACAGCTGGATTGCCGAACCTGCCGATTCATGCATTGTCCTTCAGAACATCACCTGACTTCGAAAACGTGGAATGGCTCGCGATGGGACCCGAAGAAAACTATGCAGACCGCGCATTCGGCGCACGTCTATGCATCCATGGCAGCAAGGTAGCTGATACTGTAGCTCCATATCTGGTACCACAGGAGTCGGGCAACCGTACCGGCGTACGTTGGGCCAAACTGACAGACAACGCGGGACGTGGCTTCAAAATTCAGGCATCTGGTACACCGGTTGAACTGAATGTTTCACCATATACGGCATTTGAGCTGGAGAACGCACAACATGCGTATGAATTGCCACCTGTGCACTATACGGTCGTGACTGTTGCGGGTAAACAAATGGGTGTCGGCGGTGATGATAGCTGGGGTGCTCCGGTTCATCCGGAATACCTGATCCCTTCGGACGGCGAACTGACATTTGAATTCGTCATTCGTGCACTGTAAGCACCAGAATCGTACAGAAAAATAATGTATTAAATAAGAACAGAGGTCTTCGCTCGTCGGAGGCCTCTGTTTTGTTATGTCAATGTGCAGCTTGAGAGGCGTATGAAACCGTTCTCGTTCCGATCTCGTAATGTACAAGACAAGAAACATAAGAGGGGGTTCAAGATGAGTAGAAAAGCAAAGACAGGTATATGGGTGACGGTGTTGGTCTTTCTGGGCATCATTGTTGGATGTTTAATATGGTATTTCAATACGGCTTCGGGTGAACGTGCACTCAAAACGATGAGGTCCAACAACTCGGGCGGTCTGGAGAGAGTCGTTAAAGTGTACAGCAATAATGGTGAATTGATTCAGACCTATGATGGCAAAATCGACGTGGAAGATACGGAATATGGCAACAAAGTATTATTCGATCTCAATGGGAAACGTGTTGTGATCTACAACGCAACGATTGTTGTAGAAGAGAAGTAAGGGAAAATTAAGGTGATGACTTAGAGGTGTGGTGATTTTTATGATGGATATGTACCTGATAATTCTTGTTGCCCTATTGGGCATGATCTTGTTTTATGGTTTAATCGCTTATTTCTTAATTCGCTTCATTTCGAAAAAAGCATTCAAGCTTACGTTAACCAGATATGAAATGATGGAGATTATGACCTGGCTTGCGGTGCTGTTTCTAACCTTTATGATGATTAAGACAAGTTCCATGAATCTTCTCTTGCCGGTTGTAGTACTTATCATTCCATTGATTAATTTGCGGCGATCCAATCGGAAACAAAGAGAGATGAATTAGTATAGCTTGCTAAGTTAGCTAATGCACAAGAAGAATGAATTATGAGCGAAGGGGAGCTTAATCATGATCTTGGGCAAATCAACGGACACGTCAGGATTAACGCGAGTTGCCAATCTTGCGGATGAGTTACAGTCTGTATTTGATAAAGCAGAAAGCAAATATCAAGTCGTTGATATAGAACTCTTCTTTGTTTTCAGGTGCCTTCCTGAAGAATACGACAGAAGATCAACGGTTAGGCATGTGAAGAAGGATAATGTCATCTATTTTGATCTGGTGGTCAGCGAAGATCGTTATAAGACATTAAGTAAGAGCAAGCAACGGTATGTGTTAAGCCATGAGTTCTATGCTTTTTTGAGCGAAAAAATACAGAAGTATAAGATTGAACATCTAAACACAAATGAATTTATCGCAGATATGGGCATGTGGCTAAGGGAGATCGGATGGTTGCAGACCGAAGAGGAAGCTGAAATAAGTGAATTTGAAGAAAAGGTTAACTAACATAACAAATTAAAATAAAAACAACAAAAAGAAGCCCTCTTTCGAGAGCTTCTTTTTCATGGGAGAGGAGAAACCGGACGAAGAGCTTATGGGGAAACGTAAGTCTTCTCCGCGGTTGTCTACGACACTTGTGATGTCGATAATTATAGAATCGCCCGATTGTTTCCTTTTTATACATATGCGTCAGCAATTCGGCAACAATTTTCCAAGGGGAATGAAGACCGCGCATTTTTCAAACGGAACCCGAATGTGGTACGATAGCCTTATCAATAAACTTACATAGAGAAAAGGTGACTCGTCAGTGAGAGTGGTATCTGGGAGTGCGAAAGGCAGGCCGCTGAAGGCTGTTCCTGGCACGGGTACGCGACCGACCACCGACAAGGTGAAGGAAGCGTTATTTAGCATGGTTGGTCCTTATTTTGAGGGCGGCACAGCATTGGATCTGTTTGCAGGCAGTGGGGGTCTCGGTATTGAGGCGCTAAGCCGCGGCATGGACAAGGCTGTTTTTGTTGATTTGGAATCGAAAAGTATTGAAGTCATCCGTATGAATCTGAAGGCGACCAAGCTGGAAGACCAGGCGGCGGTATACCGTAATGACGCAGGTCGTGCATTGAAGGCACTCGCCAAGCGCGGCACAACGTTTGATCTGGTATTTCTCGACCCGCCCTATCGCATGAAGAATGGGCACGAGTTGATGCTGACCATGCACGAACTGGAACTTCTGGAACCGGAAGCAACCATCGTGCTTGAATATGAATCCAAACATGATTACCCTGAGCAATTCGGCCCGTTTGAACAAACGCGCAAGGCTTTGTATGGGGAGACGGCAGTATCCATCTATTATTATGCGCCTGAAACAGTAGAAGATGGAGAATCCATTACACCGAAAGAGGAGGCTCCTCATGACTGAAATGATACATCGACAGGAACGGATTGCCGTATATCCTGGAAGTTTTGATCCTGTAACGATGGGGCATCTGGATATTATCGCCAGAGCGTCGAAGCAATTTGATCGCGTCATTGTGGCTGTGTTGAACAATATGAGCAAAAATCCGCTGTTTACGGTGGAGGAACGCAAAGAACTAATCACGGAAGTAACCCGCCATCTACCCAATGTGGAGGTGGACAGTTTCCGTGATCTGACAGCCAATTACGTCCGGCAAAAGGAAGCTCAGGTCATCGTTCGTGGTATACGCTCGGTAACTGATTTTGAATACGAGTTGCAGTTGGCATCGACCAACAGCAAGTTGAATCCGGATGCGGAAACGATATTTATGATGACCAATCCGAAATATTCCTATTTAAGTTCCAGCATCGTCAAAGAAATCGCTCATTATCATGGAGATGTTACAGATCTTGTATCACCTGAGGTGGAAGCAGCGCTCCATCAGAAAATCAGCGAGAAAACCGGCGGTTAAACCAGAAGGTAATACCTGATAGACTAATCATGACTGCAAGAAGTAACGCAAGACCCATGCATGCAGCAGGGAAGACGCTCCAAATGGTGTTGATCGTGTATGTGTTACCTGGACTATGTATGAATAGCCAACCGAATGGTATCGAGAGGTCCTTCTCTGCATTCGTCTGTAATGTGGTCCAGACCTCTGTGCTGTAACGGCTGAATGGCATCCACAGGAACAGACTGATGAAAAAGGCGATTAATCCATGAGTCAGACGAACTCCAGCAAAGTACAGCATCGATTTGCTGCTTGGACCCGTTGTTTTCAGGACGGCAGAGACTTGCAGGTGGGAGCATAAACCACCCCATCCCAGAACGGCTGCAAGTAGAGACATGAGCAGCGCGGGTGTAAGTGAAGTCTGACTCAAATGATAGGTGCCCAGGTGAAGCTCAAAGAAGGCTGGCCACAGCGCAGCAGAGGACCCGGGAGTCAGATACAGGGAGACCAATCGGATAAACACGGCAAAACCGATCATGTATCCCCCAGTCATCATCAAGGTCTGCACAGCTTGTGATACGGTGTCACCGAGCAGTTTGCCAAATCCTCTTCCATCACGACTATGGGCTTCCCTGGCTGCAATCATCAGTTCAGACCATATACGGCGTCGTTTGTATATAGAGTGGTGGGGTGCAGATGAGCGACTTATGGAATTTGCAGGACTTGCAGGCTGAGAATCAAGAGAGCTGTTATCTGCTTGCGCAGCTGTCAAGCCAGCCCGGTTTGTTTGGTTAGCCGGTGCAGGCAGGAGACGCGTGGCAAGAATGGCAGCGATCCAGCCGCTGATCCAGTGGACTACGAGTAGAAAATATCCGGCCGCTGGCTGGTGAAGAAACGCAGCACCAACGACCAGTATGATCATCATCGGATTGGCAAAATGAGACGCCGCCGCAAGGACAACCGCCTGCTTGGCGGTAATTTGTCTATCCTGAAATAAACGGGACACCGCATCTGCTCCTGCGGGGAATCCGCCGCACATGCCAACGGCAATCGCCAGACCTGCGTTGCCCGGAAGTCTGAACCATCGTTGCATTAACGGTCCGAGCAAGGCGCCGATTGCATGGGTGAAGCCAAACGCAGTAAGCATTTGAGATAACATGAGGAATGGGAGCATGGCAGGGAAGATGATTTTCCACCATATATCCAGACCTTGAATAGAGGCGTCAAACGCTTCTTTGGGTGAGGCAACTACCGCAATGACCAACATTAAAGCGCCGGTACTTAGGATTATCGTTCGTAATGGGCCAGAATCTCTAACCTCGCTCTGTAATGTCATCGTTTCACCTCATATCAGATAACGCTGCTTCGGCATCTGAATCGTTATGGACGGCCGAATGACGCCCAAAGGGCGATTCGGCCTTGACCGGACAGGCTATTGTATACAGCGGCCTATCCGGCCTGTACCATTGTATGCACAGGGACCAGAGTGTTAGACTTGAAAAAAAATGATGAAACAAGATGAGCTGAAATCTGCATTACACAGAGCGAGTATCTACCGGAGAATGGCAGTATTCACAAGGTGGAATTACGATCGCTGATTAGTGTAAAGTTTAGCTTATATAGAGATACAAAGAACGGAGGCTCATGCGATGAATCGGATTCGGAAATCTGGCGGATTCAGAGCTTCGATCTTTGTGATCGTGGTGGCTCTGGTCGTCTATGTTGCCGTGTACATGCCAACGCCGTATATCATATATATGCCTGGCAGTGCGGATGAAGTAAAACCAATGGTAACGGTTAAAGGTGGGGACCAGGAAGAACGCGGTGTGTTCATGATGACGACCGTGTCGGCAACATATGCCAATGTGTTTTTGCTAGGAACCTCTCTGTTCAATCAAAATGCTCAAGTGGATAAAAAGGAGGACCGACTGCGCGGTAAAAGCGAAGCGGAATACTCTGCCGAACAGGTGTGGTTCATGAGTGACTCACAATCCTCTGCAATGGAGGCTGCATACGAACAGGCTGGTGTGGCTTACTCTATTGTACCTGAACATATCTTTGTATTTGGACTGTCCGAAGATCCAAAACCCGATGGAGACATTGCTCCGGGCGATATTATTCTGGGCGTGAACGGAACAGCTACGCCGGATAATACGGTGCTTTCTGCCCAGTTAAAAGATAAAAAGGTTGGAGATACCGTCGAAATGCAACTGGAACGTGGTGGAGAGACCATTAGCCGGGACGTGAAACTGATTCAGGTAAAAGACAATAAAACGGGAGAAACCCGCCCGGGACTCGGCGTAATGATTGGTGCGGTTCAGAAGGTGAAACCTGAAGATCCGGACAAACAGATTTCCTTTACAGATACTCAGGTTGGTGGTCCGTCTGCCGGCTTGATGTTTACGTTGGAGATCTATAACCAGTTAACACCTGGAGATCTGACCAAGGGGCATCGAATTGCGGGTACAGGTACCATTACCAAGGACGGTGTGGTGGGTGCCATTGGTGGTGTAGTGCACAAGATTGTAGCCGCTGACCGGAAAGAAGCGGAGATCTTCTTTGTGCCGAAGGATAACTATAAGGAAGCAGCAGCCAAGGCTGAACAGATCGGCACCAAAATGAAACTTGTGCCTGTGAGCACGGTGGATGATGCGCTGGCGTATCTGAAAACTTTATCCGTGAAATCCTAGGATTATGATCGGGCGTGAATAGATAGAGTCCAGTTGAAACGAATGGATAAAGTCCGGACGAAATCGGACTGAAGAGATCTGAGAAGGTCAACAGATTCAAAGGATTACAATGAGAGAATCCCCTTGTTGCGATGTGCCTGAGCGGCGCCCAGCAAGGGGATTTTATAGTTGTATAGTTTAGTTTTCAGTAGTCGACATGAATGATCTGTTTGATGATGGAATGAAAAGGATTAAAACTTATGGTCAAAAGCGGATTACACTCTCACAGGTGACTCATAGTAGTCACTGAACATCCTGCGTGTGTCCTTATGCTCGCAAGCTAGCCCATACGCTACCTGAGCCTGGATATCCAGTTCCAGTTGATGGTGCGTGAACGTCGAAGGTTTCAGCACAACAGGCAACGACGCAGTCTTCTTCATTTGTTTAAGCAGGCTCTGCCCTTGAGTATTGAATCCGAGGACTCGTAGATATCCGGGTCCGGCAGCCAATTGCTCTGGTGAACACTCGGCTTTGGTGTGATTCAGGAGCAGGTGGGCGAGCATACGCTGGAGTTTGGTGCGTGTGTATCGTTTGGTCTTCAGTGCATTCAGGAGTGCTTCGACTGAAGGCTCCGGTAGCTGAGCAAGTGTACGGATCAGCCGATGCTCCAAGCCTTCCGTGACTTCGGCGATGCGTTCCAGCTCGGAGGCACGACGTGTGGCCGCGAGGTGAAACAGCGGCTGTGCAAAGCGCTCCCAGTGCATGGGAGCGCGGTTTTCCTGCCATTCGCGATGCAGAATGGCAAGAGTGGCCGCCGGCACGTATGGCGCGGCGGCGCTGGGCCCGTCCGCCATCAGCAGGCGGCGGACGGCTGTGGCACTGGCGATCGCCCCCGGGCCGGGCGTCGCCTCATGATACGCGGCTCCGGTACGCGCCGCCGTAAAGGGCTGGATCGCGCTGCCGAGTCGTTGCAGCGCGATCAGGTAGTGCAGCCCAAGCGAATTGTTGGGCTGCTCCAGCAGTGCAGCGGCGTCGCGAACATCGACGCCGCCGGGCGCCAGTGCCGCCGCCGCGCCTGCGTACGCGGCGGGGTAGCTGGCGCCTTCCCGCAGGCGGCGCGCGATGTCCTCGCGCATCCCTGCGGGCTCCACAGCCAGCACGCGCGCAATGCGCTGCAGGCTGTCCAAGTCGCCGGACTCGCTGCCAAAGCAGAGCGAGTCCACAACGCCGGTGCGGTCCAGCAAGGACACCGCACCGAAGGCAAACCACTCCGCCGGCTGCACAGCATAAGCCACCGGCAGTTCAATTACCAGATCGGCGCCTGCGTGCAGCGCCATCTCGGTGCGCGCCCTTTTACCCACGATGGCGGGTTCGCCACGCTGGAGGAAAGGGCCGCTCATGACCGCAACAACGGCGTCTGCGCCGCTTAGCCGCCGAGCTTCCTGCAAATGATAGACATGCCCATTGTGCAAGGGATTATATTCAACAATGACGCCTACGGCTCTCATGATTAGACGTACTCCTTTCGATTGGATAACCGAGTATGTATAACATCCATTCCATCATAGGGGATGTCATGTATTAGATCAAATCATGCACTCATTCAGACAAGAAAAAGCACAAATCCGACATCAATGGATGTCAGACTGTGCCAATCACATCTCCACAATCTCAGAACAGTTAGACACTTTCCGGTGCGGGAGAAAGACTTGCTTTTGGCCCAAAAAATTCATAATGAATGTGGTCTGCTGGAACACCAAGCGCCTGCAGCTCCGTATACACTGAACGCATGAACGAAACGGGTCCGCACAGATAATAGGTGGCATCCAGTTCATCAATCACTTGGCGAAGCCAGACTGCATCCATATAACCTTCCTTATGAAAAAACTCATTTTCACGATCAGAAGCAGCGGGTTGAGTGTAACAATAATAGGCTTTAACGCTTTGATAACGTTCGGCCAGACTGTTCACATGATCACGGAACGCATGAGATTGACCATTCGGACTTGCATGCAAAAATGTAATTTTGCGGTTTTTGTCCAAGTTAACCAGTGTATTTAACATGCTGATCATGGGGGTTAGACCAACGCCACCGCTCAAGAGAACAATATGGCGTTTATCGTCTCTATCCAGCGTAAAGTCACCAGCAGGAGCGGATAGCTCCACCAGACTACCTTCTTCAATGTGATCGTGGAGATACGTGGATATGACTCCATCAGGACGTTCTAATCCACCCAGCTCGCGTTTAACGGAAATGCGGTAGTAGGGTTTACCCGGTATATCTGAAAGGCTATACTGACGAATCTGGGTAAATGACTGTGCCTCCGGTTTGATCTTGATGCTGATGTATTGTCCTGGTTCATAGCTGGCAATTGGTTTACCATCATCTGGGACGAGGTAAAAGGATGTGATGACTCCACTTTCCTGCACTTTCTTGGCAACCTTGAAGGTACGAAATCCTTCCCAGCCACCTGTCTGGTTCTCTGCTTCCGAATACATGTCCTGTTCGATCCCGATAAAGGCATCTGCAATGACATTGTAGGCTTCGCCCCACGCCGTAATGATCTCATCGGTAGCCGCGTCTCCAAGCACATCCTTGATCGCATGTAACAGATAGGTGCCCACAATCGCATATTGCTCGGGAACGATACCCAGACTGCGATGTTTATGGGCAACTTGCCGGACGGCAGGCAGGATGGAGGACAGATTATCGATATGCAGGGCGGCGGTGTATACCATATTGGCGAGGGCGGCTTGCTGTCGTCCCTGTTTCTGATTTGCGTGATTGAAAATATTCAGTAGTTCCGGATGAGCTGCGAACATCGTTTCGTAAAAATGGCGTGTGATCGCTTCACCGTGAACTTCAAGTACGGGTACTGTAGATTTAATGACTCTAATAGTGTGTTCACTTAACATACATTTTGCCTCCCGATATAATATGAGATTATTGAATAATAAATTGTTATGGAGCTGATTGTGCTTCGGTTTATAGCAAGTATAGGTAGGTGCCGAAAGGGTCTGTGTGACATAGATCACACTAAACGTTAACGAAATGTGACCGCGGTTTGCAAGAAACTACAACTAAAATGACGACTTGTAGTTTATCTTGAAGTGAGTCTATAATAGACCAGATGGAGTAAACGGTTCTGAGCCATCGGTTTTAAAATAGGGTGTAAAGTTAAAAGTGTTGACAAACGTCTTGAAAAATCGGTATAATGATTTTTGTTTGTTAAGTCAATTTCATAATACTTTTAACGATGAATCGTCAGAATACATACAGTCAGGATTTATTGCTTTACAAGAGCAGGCTTGACCTGTATAACTGTCGTGATACGTTTGACATGAATTATGAAATTGGTTTCGTTTGGAGTGATGGAAATGTTAATGCCATTTCGCAAAGTGGCTACCAGTGATGGCCCCCTGAAGTTTAACGAACAGTGGGATATCAAGGAACTGGTTTCTAACCGACAAGATATCACAGCCGTTACCCCCCTGACTGCGGATTTATCCGCAGAATTCAGAGAAGGTGACGTTGTGGATGTTCATGGCAAGCTGACCGTAGGAGTGGACATGTTGTGCTCCCGTTGTCTTAAGCCGATCAATGAACATTTTCATATTGATTTTCATGAGCAATTCAAGCAGGGAAAACAGCCAGAGGAATTACATGAAGACGACGATACGCTCTATGTGGATGGGGATAGCGTTGATCTGAAAGGTTATGCCGAGGAAGCTTTTCTGCTGGATCTTCCGTTTATACCGCTATGCAGCGATACATGCAAAGGGTTATGCCCCAAGTGTGGCCATGAGCTGAACGAAGGTGACTGCGGTTGTGATAACCAGGTTATCGATCCGCGGCTTGCAGGGCTCAAGGATTTTTTTAAATGAGCATGATTGAAAATCGAACGTAACAACTACCTGCAAAGGTTGATTTTGATAAGGAGGTGGGAATAATGGCAGTACCTCAACGGAGAACGTCCAAGACGCGTCGCGACAAACGTCGCACTCACTTTAAATTGGCTGTACCGGGCATGGTGAAATGTGAACAATGTGGCGAACTTAAACTTAGTCACCACGTGTGCAAAGTGTGCGGAACGTACAAAGCAAGAGAGATCATCTCTCAATAATAGTTGGACATTAAGTAGCACTTCATTTCGATGAGGTGCTACTTTTTTTCGATTAGATAGTGTAGGTAGAGGGAGTTAACAAGCATGAAATCTTTGCTCCACAGGGGTGAATTGTTTTTGTTCAGCCAGCCTTTCTTTTTGACACGGGATGAGATATACTATAGTTTAGTACCAGGTTCTAAGATTTGACGTTACATATATGATGAACCATAATCCGTTTGAGAACGACCCTGGTGACCAGGGATGCATCTATAGAAGCAACACGAAAGAATGGTTGAACTGGCCGGATGGGACGGTTCCGTAAACGATACAGCGGGGGGTGTCAGGCATCGAACGTGTACCGAAGAGACAGAGGCAACAGCAGTTAACCAAAATGATAGAAGAGAACCCGTTTGTGACGGATCAGGAACTTACGCGCCAATTGAAGGTGAGTATTCAGACGATTCGTCTTGACAGACTGGAACTTGGAATACCCGAACTTCGGGAGCGGATGAAACTGATGGCAGAGCTCTCGTATGATCAGGTGCGCTCGCTGCCCCTGCATGAGATTATCGGTGATATTGTGGATCTGCAGCTGGACAAAAGCGGGATTTCCCTGTTTGAGATTAAGGAAGAGCATGTGTTTTCCAGAACAGGGATTGCACGTGGGCACTACGTCTTTGCACAGGCCAACTCCTTGGCTGTAGCCATTATTAATGACGAGATCGCGTTGACTGCATCAGCAGACATTCGCTTTGTCCGTTCGGTTCATTTGGGAGAGAAATGTATTGCAAAGGCTTATGTGAGATCGATTCCGGGTCAAAAGGGCAAAGCCAAAGTGGAAGTATTCACTTATGTAGGTGAAGAAATGGTGTTTCAAGGCAACTTTGTAATCTACCATTCAGGTGGAGAAGACAGCGGAGAAGGAGGTCATTTGGAATGAAAATCGTCATTGATGCCATGGGAGGCGACAATGCACCTGCATCAACGGTAGAAGGTGCGATCGCCGCAGCCACGGAATGGGCGGATACACAGATCGTCCTGATCGGCGATGAAGCCAAGCTGGAGCCTCTTTTGAGTCAGTCAGGTGTGAGACCTGCCAATCTTACGGTCCGGCATGCTTCCGAAGTTATTGGTTCGGATGATGAACCCGTAAAAGCAGTACGTCGCAAGAAGGATGCCTCCATGGTGGTTGCAGGCCGTATGCTGAAAGAGGGCGAAGCGGACGCGATGATCTCGGCAGGCAATACCGGAGCGCTGATGACAGCAGGTTTGCTTGTTGTAGGTCGAATGGAAGGCATTGAACGTCCGGCGCTTGCGCCCATGATTCCAACGATTGATGATGTAGGTGTACTTGCGCTGGATCTCGGAGCGAATATGGATGCCAAACCGGAGCATCTTGCGCAATATGGCCTGATGGGCAGCTTGTATCGGCAAAAAGTACAGGGCATAGCGTCCCCACGAGTGGGTTTGCTCAATGTAGGAACAGAGCCAGGCAAGGGAAATGAGTTAACCAAACATGCATATCCTTTACTGGAACAACTCCCCATTCGTTTTGTCGGTAATGTTGAGGCGCGTGATGTGCTGACTGGTGCTTGTGATGTGCTTGTATGCGACGGTTTTGCAGGAAATATACTGCTGAAGTCGCTGGAAGGCACAGCAGGTGCCATTTTCGCCTTGCTTAAGGAGCAATTCTCATCTTCTCTTAAAAGTAAACTGGCTGCAGCTGTATTGATGCCTGAGTTGCGTGGGCTGAAACGAAAGCTGGATTATACGGAGCATGGCGGAGCGCCGCTCCTCGGTTTGAGCAGACTGGTTGTAAAAAGTCATGGATCTGCTGATGGCAATGCCATCAAAAATGCTGTGCGCCAAGCTCGGATTGCAGTGCAGAATCAGCTGGTAGAGAGCATATCTAAGGAAATTAGCGGGAAGTGAGTGACGACATGAATAATTTGCGCCCAGTAGGGGTTATTGGTACAGGGAAATATGTGCCTGAGAAAATTTTGACGAATAGCGATCTGGAGAAAATGGTCGATACCAATGACGAATGGATCGTCAGTCGTACAGGAATCAAAGAGCGTCACATTGCTGCACCCGAGCAGGCAACTTCTGATCTGGCATATGAAGCAGCTCTTAAAGCACTTGAATCTGCTGGCATGACAGGCAGTGATCTGGATCTGATTATTGTTGCAACCATTACCCCGGATTCTTCGTTCCCATCAACAGCCTGCATCTTGCAGGACAAATTGGGTGCAAAAGGTGCGGCGGCATTTGATCTGTCGGCAGCTTGTTCCGGATTTGTATATGGGTTGGCAAGTGCTACCAGCTTCATCCAAAGCGGCATGTACAACAACGCACTTGTTATTGGAGCTGACTGTTTGTCTCGTATTACGGATTATACAGACCGTAACACATGTGTCCTCTTTGGGGACGGGGCAGGCGCGGTAGTCGTTGGTGAAGTTCCAGAAGGTCGCGGATTCAAAGCATTTGATCTCGGTGCCGAAGGTGCTGGCGGTAGTCTTCTTCAGATGGAAGGCGGCGGTTCCCGTCTGCCTGCTTCCGCAGAGACCGTTGAAAATAAAAAGCATTACATCTACATGAATGGTCGTGAAGTGTTCAAGTTTGCAGTCCGTGTCATGGGTACGGCTACCATTGAGGTATTACGCAAGGCTGGTATGGAGCGTACGGATGTGGATCTGTTTGTTCCGCATCAAGCGAATATTCGGATTATCCAATCTGCGATGCAACGACTGGAACTTCCTGAAGAAAAGGTTGTAGTCAACGTGGATAAGTATGCCAATACATCGGCTGCTTCCATTCCGCTTGCTTTGGTAGAAGCCGCAGAGGAAGGTCGCATGAAAGCCGGAGATACCGTTCTGATGGTTGGATTCGGTGGCGGTTTGACATGGGGAGCATCGGTACTCGTTTGGTAAATAGACATCTGGGAGATGAATGAGATGGGTAAAATAGCATTTGTATTTCCCGGACAGGGATCACAGGCTGTAGGCATGGCTAAGGACGCGTATGAGTCCGTGCCTGCGGCAACTGAAATTTTTCGCACAGCAGATGAAACATTGGGTTTCTCGCTGAGCAACCTTGTATTTGAAGGACCAGAGACTGAGTTGAAACAGACATCAAATACACAACCGGCTCTGTTGACAGCAAGTATTGCCTTGCTTGAAGCTTTCAAAGAAAAAGGAATTCAGCCAGACTATATGGCTGGACACAGTCTGGGAGAATACAGTGCACTGGTGGCAGCGGGCGTTCTTTCGTTTGCTGACGCTGTGAGCACTGTGCGGGCGCGTGGTCAGTATATGGAACAGGCAGTACCGGGTGGACAAGGAGCGATGGCTGCTGTGCTTGGTGCGGATCGGGAAGCGCTGGGGGTGCTTTGCCGTGACGTATCTGAAACTGGTCATGCGGTTGAACTTGCCAACATGAATTGTCCGGGACAAATCGTCATCTCTGGTGTGAAGGAAGGCGTAGCTGCTGTCGCGGAACGAGTGAAAGAAGCAGGCGGTAAACGCGCCATTGCTTTGGAAGTAAGCGGACCGTTCCACTCTTCACTGATGAAGGGTGCGGCTGAGAAGCTGGAAGAGAAACTGAAAACCGTTACGTTCTCACCGGCAGCGGTTCCTGTAGTCGCTAATGTGACTGCAAGACCTGCAGAGGATGGACAGGTTCGGGATTTGTTGACAGCTCAGGTCTATTCTCCTGTATTATGGGAAGACAGTGTGACATGGCTGATTGAGCAAGGCGTGGATACGTTCATCGAGATTGGATCTGGCAGTGTATTGACCGGTTTGATTAAAAAAACAGATAAAACCGTAAAACTGTACAATGTGAACAGTCTTGAAACGCTCGAAGCAACGGCAAGTGAATTAGAAGGAGTTATATGAGTTAAACTAAACTTTTTACACGAGAACGGAGAGGACAGAAAAAAACTGAAGAAGCGGAGCGTTCGCCTTTATCACCGGATTTTCCCATTAGAAAAGGGAATCAAAAAATCTGGGGATAACAGTGATCGGAAGTTTATTCTGTCATCGGAGTGGCAAGTGTAAACATTCTTTGGTTGAACTGATATAGATTTGGGGAAAGGAGGAATGATTATGTCTAAACCATTAGAAGGTAAAAATGCACTCGTTACCGGGGCATCCCGGGGCATTGGACGCAGTATTGCACTGGCACTTGCAGAAGCTGGAGCGAACGTAGCCGTGAATTATGCGGGTAGCCAAGCGGCAGCTGAGGAAGTGGCGGAAGCGATTCGTGCCAAAGGAGTCAAGGCGATTACACTTCAAGCCAATGTGGGTCTGATGGATGAAGCTGAACAAATGGTGAAAGCTACTCTCGAAGCTTGGGGCAACGTTGATATTCTGGTGAACAATGCCGGTATTACCCGTGATAATCTGATCATGCGTATGAAAGAGGAAGAATTCGATCAGGTTATTGAAACCAATCTCAAAGGTGTGTTTAACTGCCTTAAGGCGGTTACACGTCCAATGATGAAACAACGGTCGGGAAGAATTATCAATATCTCCTCGGTTGTAGGTGTGCTCGGTAATGCTGGACAAGCGAACTATGTTGCTGCGAAGGCAGGAGTTATTGGCCTGACAAAGGCATCTGCTCGTGAACTGGCTTCACGTGGAATCACAGTCAACTGTGTTGCACCAGGTTTCATAGAGACGGATATGACAAAAGAGTTGTCCCAGGAGCTGGTGGACGGTATGCTAAGTGGTATTCCGTTGTCCCGTTTGGGTCAGCCGGATGAAATTGCCGGTGTAGTCACTTTCCTGGCTTCACAGGCTTCATCTTATATGACAGGGCAGACGCTGCATGTCGATGGTGGCATGTACATGTAATTCTTCCCGGACTTGAACAATAGTCGGGGAACAGGCGCTGGACGATCCGAAATGCCGGAAAAAGGCCGGGTTCCCCGGCCGGGAGCCGCATATGTCTTCTATGGCATTTTGCCTGCGATTCTCGTATAATACCAAAGAAGGAGGTGAACCGGATGTCCGATGTATTGGAGCGTGTAAAACGCATCGTCGTCGACCGCTTGGGCGCAGACGAAGCTGAAGTTACACTTGAAGCATCTTTCAAAGAAGATTTGGGTGCTGATTCTTTGGATGTAGTGGAATTGGTCATGGAATTGGAAGATGAATTTGATTTGGAAATCTCTGATGAAGATGCAGAAAAAATCACGACCGTAGGTGAAGTTGTAAACTACATACAATCTCATACCTAAAGTCATTTTAGTCCCGCACATGTTTTCGAACAGGCGGGACTTCTCATCATTCATTGGTTTTTCTCATTCCGCAAGCAACTCTACTCAAGCAGGCTTATCTTGGTTGAATAGATGTCTGTTTGCGGATATTCCCACAAAATACTTGCGTAATGCAGTCGATATAGAGGTGACTCGGTTTGAAACAAAGAGTAGTAATTACCGGAATGGGCGTAATGACATCGCTCGGAAAAGATTTGGAAACGTTCTGGGGCAGTTTAATGGCAGGAAAGTCCGGAATCTCTCAGATTGAGGCGTTTGATGTTAGTGAATACACGACACAGATTGCAGCTGAGATCAAGGATTTCAACCCGGAAGAATATATGGATCGCAAGGATGCTCGCAAAATGGACCGTTTTGTACAGTTCGCTGTGGCAGCCGGCTTCAAAGCCGTTGAAGACAGTGGTCTGAAAATTAACGAGAATATTGATGCAGAGCGTTTCGGTGTATCCATCGGATCAGGTATTGGTGGATTGGGTACGTGGGAGGACCAACATAATGCATTGTTGCAAAAAGGTCCAAAACGGGTAAGCCCATTCTTTATTCCCATGATGATCTCCAACATGGCTTCAGGCCAAATGTCCATCTCTCTTGGTGCCAAAGGTCCCAACATTAACGTTGTTACCGCTTGTGCAACAGGTACACACTCCATCGGAGATTCCTTCAAGTTGATTGCCAATGGTGATGCAGATGCCATGATCTGTGGTGGTGCGGAAGCAACAATCAGACCAACGGGTCTTGCAGGGTTCTGTGCTATGCGCGCAATGTCTACACGTAATGATGATCCTGCGAAATCAAGCCGTCCTTTTGATACAGAACGTGATGGTTTTGTTATGGGCGAAGGCGCTGGTGTTCTGATTCTGGAATCCCTGGAGCATGCTCAAAAACGTGGTGCACGCATCTATGGTGAAGTGATCGGTTACGGTCTGACAGGCGATGCACATCACATGACAGAACCAGATCCGGATGGAGCAGCACGTTGCATGAAGATGGCACTTCGCAATGCGGGTATTGAGCCTGAAGAAGTGGATTACATTAATGCACACGGAACCTCAACTCCTGTAGGTGACAGATCTGAAACGCTTGCGATCAAAAAGGCGTTTGGTGATCATGCGTACAAGCTCGCAGTGAGTTCCACGAAATCCATGACGGGCCACATGCTTGGCGCTGCTGGTGGTGTAGAAGCGGTTATCTGCGGATTGTCACTGACACATCAGACATTGGCACCAACGATCAACCTGGAAAATCAGGACCCGGAATGTGATCTGGATTATGTTCCAAATGTTCCACGTCAAACTAAAGTCAATATTGCCATGTCCAATTCATTTGGATTCGGCGGTCACAATGCCACCATTATTCTCAAAAAATTTGAAGCATAAGGGGCTAGTTCGTTTGAGTGAAGATCTGAAGCAGTTACAACATAAACTTCAAATCAAATTTGACAACAGGCAGCTTTTAAAACAAGCGTTTACCCATGCTTCTTATGTAAACGAACACCGGTTCAGTCAGCATCAGGACAACGAGCGTCTGGAGTTTCTGGGCGATGCCGTGCTGGAACTGACTGTATCGGAATACTTGTATCATTTGTATCCTAACCGTCCGGAAGGCGAATTAACTAAGCTGCGGGCATCCATTGTCTGTGAGCCTTCCCTCGTCAAATTTGCTGAAGCGTTGGGTTTTGGTCAGTATGTACTTCTTGGTAAAGGTGAGGAACTAACGGGAGGACGGACACGGCCGGCTCTGCTGGCGGATGTGTTTGAATCTTTCATTGGTGCATTGTATCTGGATCAGGGGCTTGCGCCTGTCCGGGCATTTCTCGACCAGCATGTCTTTCCATTAATCGTGTTGGGCAGCAAGCTGCAAATGAGTGATTACAAAACGGAACTGCAGGAACTGACTCAGCATCACAATATGGGAGCTTTGGAATACCGTATCGTTGAGGAACGGGGACCTGCCCATGAACGTGAGTTTGTCTCGGAGGTCCATATGGGTCAAGAACGGCTTGGCAGAGGTACAGGGCGTTCCAAAAAGGAAGCGGAACAACAGGCTGCATCTGCAGCACTTGATCGACTGAAGCTTCCGGAAGCCGGAGCTTAACCGATAGCGCATAGACAAACGAAGAGCAAAGAGCAGCCCGCGGGTCCGCCCCGGCGGAAGTAATCGGCCGGACTGCTTTTTGCTCTTTTTTTTGTAAAGAGGTTCAGGGGGAGTTAGCCTGATCGTTAACTAAATAAGTGAACTCTATTTTACACAAAACGAAGAGTGCAGAACCAATCTGAAGAAGCAAAGCGTGCGCATTTATCAACGGATTTTTCCCTTGGATAAGGGAATCAAGAAAATCTGGGGATAAGGGCGATCGGAGGATGGTACTGCAATCGAAGTAGTCATGTGTAATAGCAATGGTTCAATTTATTTAGGCGCTGGAATGCAATACTTGAAATTTGCAAGAGGAGGTGACGAGAAACCCTATGTTTTTAAAACGGATTGAATTGGGTGGATTCAAGTCATTCGCCGACAAAACGGAGATGGAATTCGTTCGTGGCATTACGGCTGTTGTAGGTCCGAACGGAAGTGGCAAGAGTAATATATCGGACGGAATCCGTTGGGTTCTGGGGGAACAAAGTGCCAAATCGCTGCGTGGTGGCAAGATGGAAGATATCATCTTTGCAGGTAGTGATGCACGGAAGGCTGTTAATTTTGGTGAAGTGTCGCTAACACTCGATAACGAGGATCACGCACTTGCACTGGATTTCGGTGAAGTGACGGTGACTCGTCGTGTACATCGCAGCGGAGATAGTGAATATTTTATTAATAAACAATCTTGTCGCTTGAAGGATATTACGGAGTTGTTTATGGATACCGGTATCGGTAAGGAAGCCTACTCGATCATTGGACAGGGACGAATTGAAGAGATTCTGAGTACCCGTTCAGAGGATCGCAGGGGCATCTTTGAAGAGGCATCAGGTATCGTTAAATATAAATCCCGTAAGCGGGATGCTACGCGCAAACTGGATGAGACAGAGCAGAATTTACTGCGTATTCATGATCTGGTGACCGAACTGGAGGATCAGATTGGACCCTTGAAGGAACAATCGGAGAAAGCGATCCATTATAAAGAACTTCGTTCGCAGCTCAAATCACAGGAAATTTCCATGTATGTGTACCAGATCGAACAGATTCATGCATCTTGGAGTAAGGCCAACGAAAGGCTGCAATCGCTAAAACAGGAAGAGGTTGGACTGGCGGCGATTGTCTCTACGCATGATGCCAAGCTGGAAAATGATCGGAATGCGCTGCGTATCCTGGAAACAGAGACAGAGCAACTGCAATCCGCCTTATTGCAATTCAGTGAAGCGACGGAGAAAAGTGAAGGCCTTGGAGAACTGCTCAAGGAGCGCTCGCACCATCTGCAAACAAATCAGGAGCAACTCAAAGTAACGCTTGCCGCCAGTGAAGAGAGACATCGCGAACGGGAAACCGAGCTGATTGCACTGCGTGAGAAGTTTGGCAAGCTTGAGCATGAACTGAATGATGTGAGAAATCAGTTGTCGCAGGAAGAAGCCAAACTCATCGGTGTCACAGGGGGTATTAGCCAGCAGCAAGAGGAAAGCCTCAAAGGCAACTTGCTGGAACTGATGAATCAGATGGCTCAGACACGAAATGAAATTCGTTATGTGGATCAGCAGAAAGAAACGCTGGAGCGCAGAATGAATCGCGCGGCTGAGGAATCAGGCAAGTGGGAAGAACAGAAAGAGACACTGGAAAGTCGCAAAGCGGACATTGAGAAAAAAGTTGTTCGTTTGGGCAAAGAAATCAGTGATCTACGTGGTGGTTATATTACGGAAAGTGAACGACTCCAGTCACTGCAGAAGCTGCTCGAAGAAAGTCGGGGCACGGTCCGTAAATGGGAACAAAAGCGTGAAGCTCAAGTTTCCCGCCGCGATACAATGAAAGAGATGCAGGATGATTTTGACGGATTCATGCTGGGTGTCAAGGAGGTCCTCAAGGCTTCACGTAAAGGTACGCTGAGCGGTGTTCATGGAGCTGTGGCTGAACTCGTTAAAGTTCCCGAGAAGATCGAACTTGCGGTAGAGACAGCAATGGGAGCATCCTTGCAGCATGTGGTCATGGAAAATGAATCAGTTTCCAGACAGGCGATTGCTTTCCTGAAGCAGCGCCAGTTGGGACGTGCAACGTTCCTGCCTCTCGATGTCATTCGTCCTCGTGCCATTGGAGCGGCTGAACGTTCCATGATCGAAGGTATGGAAGGTTTTGTGGGGATCGGTGCTGATCTTGTACAATTCGAATCCAAGTATGCTTCAATCATTGGCAGTCTGTTGGGTAATGTTATTATTGCCGAAACGCTGGAGGTGGCCAATAAAATTGCGGCTCGCTGCCAGTATCGTTTCCGGGTCGTGACGCTTGAAGGTGATGTGGTTAATGCGGGTGGTTCCATGACAGGTGGTAGCCAGCACAAGAAAAATGTGAGTCTGCTCAGTCGTAAACGGCAGTTGGACCAACTCGATCAGGATATTTTGGATACCGAAAATCAAATTGTGAAACTGCATCGCAGTGTGGATGATGTAAAAGTTCAACTGGAGCAGTGTCAGGACAAACTGGATGAACTTCGCCAGTCTGGTGACGATACCCGAAATGCAGAACAGCAGGCTTCGATGGAAATGAAGCAGGTAGAGCATGAGCTTCGCCACGTGCTTGAGCAGGTTGCCGTTGCCGGGCAGGAGAAGAGCGGATTCACCGAAGAGATCAAAGAGCTGGATACGGCTCGCATCGTCGCTGTGAAGAAGCTGGAGCAGCTTGAAGAAGAAGAAAAAGCGACTCATCGTGCCATTCATGCAGCCGAGTTTGCTCGGAAAGCCAATGAATCCGCGAAGGAAGAATTGCAGAGCCAACTCACCGAGTTGAAAGTACGGGAAGGCAAGCTCGATCAGGAGCGATTCTCCAATGGGGAACAATTGCGACGTCTGGAGCGGGAAGTGGAGTCGCTGGTCAAAGATCTTCGTCAGAATCGCACCTTGTTAGCTTCGATGGAAGCAGATCTCAAGAAAACACAGACCGAGAGTGTTAAGCAGATTGAAGATCTGAACCAGTACAAGCTGAAAAAAGCGGAAGCTTCCCAAGAACTGGACTTCAAACGTGCTGCCCGAAGTGAGTTGTCGAAAAAGCTTGAGCTTGCGGAGAGCGAAACGAAGGAACAGCGCACGCAGTTGAAAGCTGTGGAAGAGCAGATGCGACAGACCGAAATTTCCGTGAACCGGTTGGATGTTGAGCTGGAAAATATACTTCGAAAGCTGACGGACGAATACGAACTGGGTTATGAACTGGCCAAAGAGCGTTATCCGGTGCCGGAAGATGTAGAGCATACACAGGCAGAGGTACAGAAGCTGAAGCGCAGTATATCCGCCCTGGGTGATGTTAACCTGGGAGCGATTGAAGAGTTCCAGCGCGTCAATGAGCGATACGAGTTCCTGAGTGAACAGAAGAATGACCTGGTGGAAGCCAAAACAACGTTGTATCAGGTTATTCGGGAAATGGAAGACGAGATGGCGAAGCGATTCAAGATCACGTTCGATGCAATCCGCCGTGAGTTCGGTACCGTCTTTACCAAGCTGTTTGGCGGGGGACGAGCTGACCTTGTTCTGATGGACCCGGAGCGCTTGCTTGAAACGGGAATAGATATTGTGGCTCAGCCACCAGGCAAGAAACTGCAAAACCTGCAACTGTTATCCGGTGGGGAGCGGGCTTTGACGGCAATGGCTTTGTTATTTGCCATTCTGCACGTCAAACCTGTACCATTCTGCGTACTGGATGAAGTAGAGGCAGCGCTGGACGAAGCTAACGTGGTCCGTTTTGCCCAGTATTTGCGTGAATTCTCCGAACAGACACAGTTCATCGTTGTAACCCATCGTAAAGGTACGATGGAAGAGGCTGATGTGCTGTATGGTGTCACAATGGAAGAGGGCGGAGTATCCAAGCTCGTTTCGGTTAAACTGGAAGATGAGGAAGCGGTCATTGCCTGATCGATCCAAGGCTGTGGGACAAATGAACTCATTATCATTATTAAATATTAAAATTCATTTAGATTGAGCATTATTGCATAGCGCTAGATTATGTACACGATGGAGGGGCTTTATGAGTTTTTTTAAAAAGCTGAGAGACAGCATTGCAAACAAAACAGAGTCAGTTACCAAACAGTTCAAGGATGGATTGGAAAAGACACGTAAAGGGCTAGTGGAGAAAGTCTCGGATCTCGTGATCCGCCGCAAAAAAATCGATGAAGAGTTCTATGAAGAACTGGAAGAGATTTTGATTGGAGCAGACGTTGGCGTGAATACGGTCATGAATCTGATCGAAGACCTGCGCGCTGAGGTGAAAAAACGCAAAATTGAGGATGCGGCTGAGCTGCAGCCTGTATTGTCTGAGAAACTGACGGATCTTCTTCGTGGTGAACAGAATAACGAGCTGAAAATGAACCCGGACGGCATTACTGTCATTTTGTTTGTTGGTGTTAACGGTGTTGGTAAAACAACGACAATTGGCAAGCTGGCACATCGATTTAAACAGCAAGGTAAGAAAGTCATCATGGCCGCTGGAGATACGTTCCGTGCCGGAGCCATCGAACAGCTGGAAGTATGGGGACAACGTGCCGGTGTCGATGTGATCAAACAGCAATCCGGTTCTGACCCGGCAGCGGTTATGTATGATGCGGTGCAGGCAGCAAAACAACGGGGTGCCGATGTTCTCCTCTGTGATACAGCAGGTCGTCTGCAGAACAAATCTAACCTGATGGACGAGCTTAACAAAATCTATCGTGTCATCCAACGTGAAATTCCGGATGCTCCGCATGAAGTGCTGATGGTTTTGGATGCGACCACAGGTCAAAATGCCTTAAATCAGGCTAAACTTTTCGGTGAGAAAAGCGGCGTAACCGGCCTCGTACTAACGAAACTGGATGGAACAGCCAAAGGCGGGATCGTTGTAGCAATTCGTCAGGAGCTGGATTTGCCAGTGAAGCTTGTGGGATTGGGTGAAAAGATCGATGATCTGCAACAATTTGATTCAGAGCAGTTCGTTCATGCCTTGTTCGCCGGATTGATCCAAGAGCAACCAGCTGAAAGTGCTGAAGAAGAGGAAACGAACTCGTAGAACCATGTTAATTAAGATAAATTCATAGCGTTAAGCGTAATTGCCAGTGATAGACGTGATAAGTGTCACGTGTAATGTCACTGGCAATACGTGTATAATGGGAATAAAGCAGGCAATGCTAAAGGGCTGGAAAGGACGGTTGAAATGGCCAATACTCATACCTATTCTCGCCGTGAAGAAGTCGCCAATGCGGTGACACATGGAATCGGCGCTGCACTCAGTGTGGCTGCACTGGTGATATTGATTGTATTTTCTAGTATAAAAGGAACGGCTTGGCATGTGGTCAGTTTCACGATCTATGGGATCACCATGTTGCTGCTCTATACAAGTTCTACTCTCGTACATGCATGGAAAGATGGAAAAGTGAAAGATTTATTTGAGATTTTCGACCATTCTTCCATTTATTTGTTTATTGCGGGATCATACACTCCGCTGTTGTTTATTGCTGTTCGCGGTACACTTGGATGGACCCTGTTCGGCATAATCTGGGGAATCGCATTATTCGGCGTGATCTTTAAGGCGTTTTTCACGAAAAGGTTTCTGTTCATGTCCACGATTTTCTATGTTGCGATGGGCTGGCTCATCGTAATTGCCTGGCAACCGCTGATGGCTGCCATACCTACAGGCGGAATTGTGTTGCTGGTTGCTGGAGGCCTGATGTATACACTGGGTACACTCTTTTATGTGTGGCGTGGATTCCCTTACCATCATGCGATATGGCATCTCTTTGTACTGGCAGGCAGCATTCTTCATTTCTTTATGGTACTGTTGTACCTGACACCACTTCGCTAGAACGCCATAAACGGATGCATCTCCACGGACTGAGACGCGTTCGTTTTTCTTTTACATAGAGGTGATCTCGTACAAGTAAAAATAGTATGTGCTTGTTGTGAAATAAGGTATATATCACCTGTCAAACATCGAAATAACATATCATCAAAGCTGTTTTTATTGTGACAAGTATTTTTGCTTGACAACCTGATTTGTTTTAGGTATTATTAGGAACGTTGCAAGAGTGTAAAGTGTTTTTCCTTGACGAAGGGAGTGCCCCGATGTGAGTCAAGAAAACCGGCTTGAGAAGACAAACCGGATTAACTTGCTGTTTGCTTTTTATGAATTGTTACTTACCGAGAAACAGCAGACTTTTCTAAAGTATTACTTTCATGACGATTTTTCACTTGGTGAAATTGCAGCCGAGTTTGAGATCAGCCGCCAGGCGGTATACGAGCATATCAAGCGTGCCGAACAAGTGCTGGAGAATTACGAAAGCAAGCTGGGCTTGTTGGAAAAGCATGAACGGCGTAATCGCAATCTTGAAGATTTGCAAAATGCATTGGAACGCGCAGGCGTCTCCATTGATGACAACAAACAAATACACGATATCGTTGCTCAGCTCAGCGAATGAGAAGATTATAACGGCTCAGTGGAACGTATCGGTCTTAAAAACAGTAATAAAGCTTAAGGAGGTGGGATCATGGCATTTGAAGGATTAACGACCCGATTACAGAATGTGTTCAGCAAGCTGCGCGGCAAAGGCAAGGTGTCTGATGAAGATGTAGCCGAGGCTATGCGCGAGGTACGTCTGGCATTGCTCGAAGCGGATGTAAACTTCAAAGTGGTCAAGGAATTCATCGCCAAGGTGAAAGAGAAGGCTGTTGGCAAAGAAGTGATGGAGAGCTTCACGCCAGGAATGGTCATCATCGACATCGTTAACAAGGAACTGACGGATTTGATGGGTGGAAGCCAGGCCAAACTGGCTAAAGCGAACAAACCGCCTACGGTGCTGATGATGGTTGGTTTGCAGGGTGCTGGTAAAACAACCACCTCGGGTAAACTGGCTAAAATGCTGCAAAAGCAAAACAGCAGACCATTGCTTGTTGCAGGAGATATTTATCGTCCGGCAGCGATCAAACAGTTGCAAGTACTTGGCGAGCAGATCAAAGCGCCGGTATTCACACTGGGTGATCAGACAAGCCCTGTGGAGATCGCACGTCAAGGTCTTCAACATGCCAAAGATAACGGTAATGACTATGTTATTATCGATACAGCTGGACGTCTGCATGTTGATGAAGAGCTGATGGAAGAACTTCGCCAGATTCACAGCGTAGTGAATCCGGATGAAGTACTGCTTGTGGTGGACAGCATGACAGGTCAGGATGCGGTTAACGTAGCAGAACACTTTAACCAGCAGCTTAATCTGACCGGGGTTGTCCTGACGAAGCTGGATGGCGATACTCGTGGTGGTGCTGCACTTTCTGTCAAAGCCGTTACGGGGTGCCCAATCAAGTTTGCTTCCCTTGGAGAGAAACTTGACGCTTTGGAGCCGTTCCACCCGGAACGTATGGCTTCGCGGATTCTCGGTATGGGAGATATGTTATCTCTGATAGAGAAAGCACAATTAAATATTGATACCGATAAAGCCAAGGAAATGGAACGGAAGATGCGTAATGCAGAATTCACGTTTGAAGATTTCCTGGAGCAGATGGATCAAGTGAAAAAGCTGGGACCAATCGATCAGATCATGGATATGATTCCCGGCATGGGCAAGATGAAACAAGCCAAGGACCTGAAGGTTGATGATAAACAGATGGGCCGGATCGAAGCGATCGTATACTCAATGACTACCGAAGAGAAACGCAACCCGGACTTGATCAACCATAGCCGTCGGAAGCGTATTGCTACCGGAAGCGGAACATCTCTGGCTGAAGTAAATCGTCTGATCAAGCAGTTTGATGAGATGCGCCGCATGATGAAACAGTTCTCGGATATGATGGGACCTAAAGGCGGTAAAAATAAAGCGATGAAGCAGCTTAAAGGTATGGGCAAAGGAATGAAGTTTCCTTTCCGTTGATTTAAGCGAAGCTGGATCATATACAGATTTCATTGAAGGAGGTGAATTTTCAAATGGCAGTTCGTATTCGTCTGAAACGTATGGGTGCTCACAAAGCTCCTTTCTACCGCGTAGTGGTATCGGATTCCCGTTCCCCACGTGACGGTCGTTTTATCGAGGAGATCGGTTACTACAACCCGGTTGAACAACCGGCTGTTGTTAAGATCGATGAAGATAAAGCATTGGCATGGCTTCAAAACGGTGCACAAGCATCTGACACTGTCCGCAACTTGCTTAGCAAAGCGGGCGTGATGAAGAAGTTCCACGAGTCTAAATTATCTAAATAAAGTGCTGATTCGGAGGGTCATCTATGGAAGAATTAGTAAGCATAATTGCTAAGGCTTTAGTCGATCATCCGGAAGATGTGGCGGTTCGGACGGTTGAGAAAGACCGGCTTGTCGTTTATGAGTTAACCGTTCATCCTGACGATGTCGGGAAGGTAATTGGTAAACAGGGACGAATCGCAAAATCACTTCGTACGGTCGTCACATCAGCAGCAGTTAAGATGGATAAACGGGTTACCGTTGATATCATATCTTAAAGATATACGAAAGGGGGTTAGGATGCATGTCCTAGCCCCTTTTCGTGCATGCTGAAACTTAAATAATATGATTGAAGTAGTTCGTCAAGTATGATTATTTGCGGAAGTAGTGAAGGGGACGGAATCGATTCTGAAGAAGCGTCAGCGCTCGCCTTAAAGCTTTCTGAAAGAAAGCTACATCGGAAGCATACGCTATCACTGGATTTTAACATTTAAAAATAATTAAAAAAATCAGGGGATAACAGCGATCCGAGGAACGATCCGTCACCGGAACGGTCGCAGGAAGATCATCAAATATGAGTACCATATGAATGGATTGTAGGAGGAAATATGGCAGAGTTTATGAATGTAGGTAAAATCGTTAATACACATGGAATTCGCGGTGAGGTGAAAATCATGCCTTTAACCGATTTCCCGGAAGTACGTTTCGCGAAAAATGCGGAGTTGTTTTTCTTTACACCAGATAACCATCCAGTGATGGTTAATGTGGAATCTGCACGCTTGCATAAAAATATGTATATTCTTCGTCTGAAAGAATATGGCAATATTAATGAAGTAGAGAAGTTTAAAGGCGGTATGGCCAAAGTATTAAAAGAGAACCTGGCTGAGTTGGAGGAGGGCGAATATTACTTCCATCAAATCGTTGGCTGTTCTGTCATCACCGAAGAGGGTGAAACGCTCGGAACCATCTCTGAAATCCTGACTCCTGGTGCGAATGATGTATGGGTTGTCAAAACGCCGGCTGGTAAAGAAGTGCTGATTCCTGTTATTGATGATGTCGTGCTTGATGTGGACATCGAACAGAAGCAAGTGAAGATTCACCTGATGGAAGGGTTGCTGTAACATGAAAGTGGATGTATTAACGCTATTCCCTGAGATGTTTGACGGTGTGTTCGGTGCAAGCATTCTGGGCAAAGCTCAAACGAAGGGACTGGTATCCCTCGGTGCAACCAACTTCCGTAATTATGCGACCAATAAACACAATACAGTAGATGATGCTCCTTATGGCGGGGGTGGGGGTATGGTGCTAAAACCAGATCCCATCTTTGCTGCTGTGGAAGATGTTCTGGAGCAACGCGGAGAAGCTGCGGCAACGATGAAACCTCCACGTATCATTCTAATGTGTCCGCAAGGTGAGACGTTTACACAAAAAAAAGCAGAAGAACTTGTTCAGGAAGATCATCTGATTTTTATATGCGGACACTATGAAGGTTACGATGAGCGAATTCGCGAATTTCTCGTGACGGATGAACTATCCATTGGGGATTACGTACTCACGGGTGGGGAGCTACCTGCCATGGTTGCGATTGACAGCATCGTACGTCTGATCCCAGGTGTGCTTGGAAATGAGACAAGCGCCGTAACGGATTCATTCAGTACTGGACTCCTGGAATATCCGCACTACACACGTCCACCCGAGTTCAGGGGCATGAAAGTACCGGATATGCTATTGTCTGGGCATCATCTGAATATTGAGGCGTGGCGCAGGGAACAGTCGTTGCTTCGTACATTAGAGCGCAGACCGGAAATGTTGGAAACGGCTGATTTGACGGACAAAGAGCGAATTTGGTTGAAAAAGATACGCTCAAACCGTAAAAATAATACAGAGTAAATAGACGTATCATAATCTATATGCACATTAATATAATTTTCGCCATTCCAAAAGGTCGACCTTGATACCAAAGGTTGGCTTTTTTTGTATATAGAAAAGAAGCTGGATTTTGATTGGTTTATTCTATAAAATGGAAGTACAATTATTGAAACTAGGTTTCATTAAGTGAAACTAAAGGTGGTGTATGAATGACGTATAGAATTATTGGTCTAGATCATATTCAGCTCGCAGCACCGGAAGGTTGTGAATCGGAAGCACGTCATTTTTTCAATGAAGTATTGGGATGGACAGAGATTCCTAAACCTGAAATTCTAAGAAAACGGGGTGGTGTATGGTTCGAGTGTGGCAGACATCAAGTACATGTTGGAATACAAAAAGATTTCGTTCCAGCAACAAAGGCTCATCCAGCATTTCAAGTACAGCATTTGGATCAGCTGCGTAATCATTTGATTGATAATCATATTTATATTGTCGATGACGAAGCAAGGGAAGAGGAGGGGATAAGGCGTTTTTATATCAATGACCCTTTTGGCAATCGTCTTGAGTTCTTGGAATGGATTTAAATCATTCGTTAAAAAATCGTTCATGTTGACATGTACAGTTTTGCAACTTTGAACTTTTTTGCATAAGCACTAGACAGGGTTGTAAAAGAAAGGAATTTTCTATATGGTGAACTCAGTTGGAACTGAATCACAACTGAGGAGGAAGGTTATGAATCATCAACCCTATGAAATTGCCAAAATAGATATTAGCCAAGCCGGAGAACGCTGCAAAATGCTCTTGGGAGATCTGAATGGAGATGGCAGACTCGAGATGTTGTTGGTACAGGCAGATGGGGACATAGATGATCGATATGTTCCGCATCAGGTATGCTGTTTGACTGCATTTGATCTGGAAGGGACTTTAATATGGCAGGTAGGAACTGCTGATCCCCATGCAGGTGGGCCGGGCTCAGACTACCCTGCACAGATCGCAGATTGGGATGGTGATGGGCATAATGAAGTACTATGTGTTATGAATAAACAATTTCTCGTGTTAGATGGCCGGACAGGAGAGATCAAAGAAACACGTGATCTGCCAGGTGATGAAGCGCATGACTGCATTATTCTTGCCAACCTGACTGGTAACCAATCCAAAATGGACATTATACTGAAAGACCGCTATAAGACGTTATGGGCACTTGACCATGATTTTAATTTGTTATGGAAGCATGAGGGGAATCCGGGACATTTTCCGTGGGTGTTTGATATTGATGGAGATGGAAAGGATGAAGTGATGGCCGGATATGACATGCTGGACCATGATGGGACGGTATTATGGTCTTGTGAGAACTTGGATGATCATGCCGACTGTATATGGTTTGGAGACGTTGATGGTGATGGGGAAGTCGAGGTAGTTATCGGTGGCAGTGTCACGGTTATGATGGACCGTTATGGCAATGAGAAATGGCGTTATGAAGATTCGATTGAATCACAGCATATTGCGCTGGGCCATTTTATTGCTGAAATGGAAGGTTTACAGATTGCAGGTCTGGACCGGATCGTCCGGGGCGATGAGCGTGGTAAGGATGGAATGTTCATGCTGAACAATGATGGGCAAGAAATATGGAAAGAAAATCGCACAACTCGTGGCTGGTTAACTATTATAGAGCCTGTAAGTAACTGGGATGAGGGTGGACTCGATTATATTTTGGCTTATCGTCGAGGTGGTGATGTCTTGCCTTCTTTGGTCGATGGAAACATGAAAACGGTTACCAAATTTCCGAAAGAGGGATATGCGGTACATGCAGATCTGGTTCAGAGTGGACTGGAACAGATCATCATCTATGACGCACAAGAAGCGTTGGTTTACGCCAGCTCTCCGATGACATTATCACTAACCGATGCCAAAAGAGCCAAACCACAGCTCAAAAGGCTGTATAGCTCGACTCTGTATCCGGGCGGTGAAGTTAAACTCTAGGTTTTATCGGTCATTCTCCGATGGGGGTAATTCATTCTGCGGACTGGATTCGGGTTGAAGCAAGGTTGCCAAATCAGTACCTGTCGTGACCGTCAAGCGAGGTAGCTTCATGAGATCATCTCCTGGATGCACAAATCCAGACTTTACAGTAAAGGCCATGCGATATCCGTGTTGCTGTAACTTGTAAATCATCTGTGTACTGGTATACCCAAAAGGATAGGCCAGATAAGGTGTATCTATTCCGGTTTGCTTCATTTGCTGAATATCATCATCCAGAAGACTGGTGTCTAGACCGACAGGTACACTGTTTCCACAGCGCATAAATCCCTTGTGATGCAGGTTATAGGTATGGCTGTTAAATTCAAATACGTCAGTTGCCGCCTGCATTTCTGGCTTGGAGATGAAACTGTCAATTGCGGGAGCAGATTCTGAAGGCTGATCTTGAATTTTACTACCAATGACAAACAGTGAGGCATGAAAATTATATTTTTGAAGCACAGGGTAAGCTAACGTATAATTGTTCTGATATCCATCATCAAAGGTAATTACAATGGACTTCTTTGGCAGGGAGAGCTTCCCGTTTACATACTGTTCAAGCTGATCCAATGTAATCGTGTGGTAGCCTTCGTCGTGCAGGTATTTCATGTTTTGCTTGAAATCTTCCAGACTAATGATGGATTTGTTATCTATCTGGTGATCGTTCAGTTCGGGCTCTATGTAATGATACATGAGTACAGGAACTTCTGTAGCCGTACCTGTTTCTATCTTGAAGGTGGAACGATCCAGTGCATTTTGACGGGTGTAGTCAGTGTGTGACAGCTGGAACGCTTTGCGTTTAACGATGTCCCAGGAGGTACAGGCTTTGTGTGACATGGCATTTGTAGGATGGGTTACGGCATAGGCATACAGTGTAATGGAGCATATGAGCATGGCTAGTACAGAAAGCGTGATCTTTTTCCAATATTTCATGAGTCTGTGGGTTCTCCTTTTAAAGTGATCAATAAGTTATATCATAGACGATATTTCAATAGGGGAAGTTACAGTATTTTTTCCTATATCAGGTTGACTTGCAGATGAGAGCGTGGAGAAAGAGGAGACGGCATATCTGAACCCCTAGCTAGTTGTAAAAATTAAAATAGTTCAACGTTCTGCTGTCCATGAATATGCTTTAGGGGAATGAAAGGGAGTTCCAGTGTTGCTGATGGCTCCATAGACATTTTGTTTAATTTCTCTTGTGTTTTGATATGCTGCGTGATACAATAAGTCTGTTATGTGGAATACGGCGGTCCTCTATGGATAATGAAGGAGACAAGGTGATCTCTGGAAGAAGTATGAACGCCTGTACGGAAGGAGGGAGTCATAGATGAATATCGTTCAAGCGATTACACAAGAACAACTTCGTAAGGATATTCCGAGTTTTCGTCCTGGTGACACTTTGAAAGTGCACGTTAAGGTAATCGAGGGAACTCGTGAGCGTATCCAATTGTTCGAAGGTGTTGTGATTAAACGCCGTGGTGGTGGAATCAGTGAGACTTTTACAGTTCGTAAAATTTCTTACGGTGTAGGTGTGGAAAGAGCTTTCCCGCTTCATTCCCCAAAAATCGATAGAATCGAAGTGGCTCGCCGTGGTAAAGTGCGTCGTGCGAAGCTTTATTATCTTCGTGAACTACGCGGTAAAGCAGCGAGAATTAAAGAAATTCGTTAATATAACGGATACCGGGAAGGGCTTGGAGACAAGCCCTTTTCGTTTTTGTCCGGGAAAAGTTGAACCGGAGGTACACTTCCGAGTAAAATGGTATGGCAACACATGCGTGGGATAGTCCGGGAGGCTTGTAAAATCAGTTATCGAAGTGCGTGTTCGAAAAGACCGGTTTTCAGTACCGATTTTTTGAACAACCTCTGAAGACATTTGAATTGTGGATAAAATGTATTGTAATGCTTGGTGTAAGATTACATAACTGATGTGAATGTTTTGTATCCATCCCTAGAGTTATTGGAACGATACAAAATGCTGGATGTGTGTACTGCTATAATCATGTACTGTGAAGAGAGGAAGATCTTGAATGGAACAAGAAGTTCAACAGGACCAGGGCAATCCTGCCGAAGAGAAAAACAGTCGATCCAAAAAAGCCAAAAATGAAATTGTTGAATGGCTCAAAGCCATTGTTATTGCATTAGTTCTCGTCATTCTGATTCGGTGGTTGCTCTTCAAACCGTTTGTTGTGGATGGACCGTCCATGCAGCCGAACTTCGAAACGGGCGAACGTGTAATCGTCAACGAAATCTTATATGATATCCGAGAACCGAAGCGCGGTGAAGTTATCGTCTTCCACGTACCTTCCGAAGGTAGGGATTTCATCAAACGTGTTATTGCTGTTGAAGGTGATACGGTTGAGGTTCAGGACGATACGGTGATGGTTAACGGCAAAAAGGTTGATGAAACCTATATTCAAGGTGCCATTGATGCAGCTGAAGCCAATGGTGGAACATATAACGTGAAGGATTTCCCGAATGAGCAGTTCCCTGATGGCAAAGTGCCTGCAGGTCATGTGTTTGTCATGGGAGACAACCGTCCAAATAGTACAGACAGCCGTATGATCGGTTACGTTTCGTTAGAAGATATTATTGGTCGTGCAGATGTTATTTTCTGGCCGATCGGGCAGATTAAGTGGATTAACCACTGAAATTGAAGTAAACAATGAGGTGAAGACAAGTTGACGATACAATGGTTTCCAGGTCATATGACTCGAGCCAGACGCCAGATTCAGGATAAGTTAAAGCTCATCGACGTGGTCATCGAACTATTGGATGCCCGTCTGCCTGTCTCCAGCCGTAATCCGATGATTGACGAAATATTGCTGGATAAACCCCGGATGATTTTGTTAAACAAAGCGGATTTGGCAGATGCCAAAGTGACGCAAGAGTGGATTGAATATTTCAAAAAAGAAGGAATTACCGCCTTTCCCGTGGATGCCTCAACAGGCACCAATGTAAAAGACATTCCGGTACAGGCGAAGCTTCTTCTGAAAGAAAAAATTGATCGTCAACTGGCCAAAGGAATTAACCCTCGTGCGGTTCGCGGATTGATTGTGGGTATTCCAAATGTGGGGAAATCAACATTGATTAACCGACTGGCTGGACGGAGTATTGCGTTGACAGGAGATCGTCCTGGTGTGACGAAGGGGCAACAGTGGATTAAGGTAGGCAAAGAAATGGAGTTATTGGATACTCCGGGTATTCTTTGGCCCAAGTTCGAAGATCAGAATGTAGGTTATCGTCTTGCCGTAACGGGTGCTATCAAAGAGGAAATTCTGAATGCAGAGGATATCGCCTTTTTTGGAATCAGTTACCTGATGCGTTATTACTGGGACGCTCTGGAAGAGAGATACGGACTTCAGGAGTTCTCCAAGGATGCAGATGATTCAGACAGTGTTATTGCGATTATGGAACAAGTCGGCCGTATACGTGGTTGTGTTGTAAGCGGTGGACGTATTGACTTGGAAAAGGCATCGCGAGCATTTCTGCGTGAATTGCGAGCGGGTAAAATGGGACGGTTCTCTATGGAAGCCCCTTATTAAAAATAGGGACTCTACACGATGAAGAACATTATCTTGATCTGTTCATTTCATATATCCAAGTGCCGAAAGAAGCGGCCGTGACCGGATTACCGGGAACGGTCTTTTTTTTGTGTATAAAACTCGAAATTGGAGCTGGACTTACGTCCAAAACGATAAAAATGGAAGAGGATTGAAGAAAAGTGCGCTTTCTGGAATTGACTGACCCATATATCAGGTGCATCTAAATCGTGCTATGATGAATGGTGGTGCAATTTAGATTAGACGAGGTCTGATATATTCAATTTAAACCATCAAATACCGATAAATGAAGACATCACTATCTTTATTATTGTAAACCTCAAGGAAAAGTTTTGCTGAGATGACAGGTTGTACAGAACAAAGACAAAGGATCTACGTCTATATTATAAAAAAGTTGTAAGTGATACGCATGCTGAAGAAGCGTGGGTAGAGGAGATGAGTATTATGGTTGAAAAGAATGAAGAGATCGGTTTCAATTTACTGGATCCCCCGATTGGAACAAAGAAGAAAAAAGAAGCCAGTGAACCGCGGGATCTGTTGCTCTACGAACGAGAGTATTGGGACAGTGGATTTGAACGGATTGCTGGTATTGATGAGGTAGGTCGGGGATGTTTGTTTGGGGATGTTGTCGCAGCGGCGGTTATTTTACCCAAGGACCTCATTTTGGAAGGTGTGAATGACTCCAAGAAATTGACGGAGAAAAAACGTGATGCACTATATGACGTTATTATGGAAAAGGCACTGGCGGTAGGTATCGGGTACGCGGATGCAGAGACGATTGATCGGCTAAACATCAAGCAGGCTGCGAGACTTGCGATGAAACGGGCTGTTGAAGCGTTGGGAGAAACGCCTGATTATATGCTGGTGGATGCCGAGAAGGTGGATGTGAATGTGCCTCAACTGTCCATTATTAAAGGGGATGCCAATAGTCAATCGATTGCAGCGGCATCTATCATTGCCAAGGTAACGCGAGATCGACTCTGTAAGGAAGAATGGGATACGTTATATCCGGAATATGGTCTGTCGATACATAAAGGATATGCAACAAAAGTTCATCGGGAGCAAATTATGGCTTTGGGGGCAACCCCGATGCATCGCCGCAGTTTTCTGGGCAATCTGCTTGGTGAGCAGCAATCGTTGTTTTAATACAGGCTTGAAGGAAGGAGGGGGAGAGATTTGAATATCGGTTCCGTGATCAAGGGATTATTGGGAGACAGCAAGCCAGGGAATGCCAAGCCGCTTGAATTAAAGGAAGGTCAGGTAGTTCGTGGCTCCGTGGTAAGTGTATCCGATGATGGAGGGGATGCGGTTCTACAGATTCAAGGTGTGCAGGTGCGCGCCAAATTGGAGACTCCACTCCGTCCGGGTGAGACCACATTGCTCCAAGTACAGCCTCCAGGTGAAAACGGCATTACGGTCATGAAGCCAATGTCGGGTACACTTGCTGAGCTGCCACAAGCTTCGTTGAACAACCTGCTACAGGATGTAGGGCTACCGGATACAAAAGGGAACCGGGAACTGTTGCTTGCCATGCAGCGTAGCGGTTTGCCGCTCACGAAGGATAATGTGGCTATGGTTCAGAATATGATGAATGCCAAACCCGCACAGGTCCCTGTGGAAGAATGGGTGCAGGCGACGGGAATTGCTTTTCAGCGTGGTCTTCCGGTTACGGCCGAAACGGTAAAAGGATTACACCAGACGGTGTTTGGTCCCCCCCTTCACCAGTTATTAAGCGGGTTGGCTGATCAGTTGGAAACGATGCTGACTCAAGCTACAGGTAAACCGGTACTGACTGGGGAACAATCTGCTACGCTGAAGCCAGCAGCCATGGCTGGTGCACCTGTATTGCCGAATGCAGCGCAGTTGGAAGAAGGGTTGGCTTCATCAGGCAATGGTCGTCAGGTAACAGGGACTGGAACTGGAGCACCTGTTCTGTCGACGCAGCAAGGTCAAGTGGCGTTGGCAGGAGCTACATCCATGACGGATGGTGGGGCAGAGGATGCAGGGGCTGCTGTGAAAGGAAACATACAGATGGCTGGAGGCACAGGAAGTGCTGAAGCTGCGGCGAAGCCAGTTGCCAACAACGTTGAATTGGCTGGCAAAGGTGGTACGAGTATTCCGTCGGGAACCGGAATACCTGGAGAGAGCCCGCGTGGGACTGACGCGGGTGAAATGGGTGGTAGCCGCCCGGGTACACCAGGGGCGGCAGCTGAATCTATGGCTGGCCGTGCAAGTGCAGGCCAGTCTGAAGCAAGCGCGGCCGGCCGGACTGATGGCCGCGCTGAAACGCCTGCTGCTGCGGGGACGCCGTCCGCAGCAGCAGGCCAGGCGGCGCCAGCAGCGCCTACGGCAGCGCAGCTGGCGCCCAAGCTGCTGGCGCTGCTGGACGCCTTGCGCAGCGCGTCCACTGCCGCACCGGCACAGCCTGGTGCGGCAGCACAGGCCGCCCCTGCATCGCAGGGCGGCCAGGCGGCTGCGGCTGCCGGAGGCGTGCCGCAGCCAACGCCAGCCGGCGCTGATGCGCCGCCGGCTGGCGTTAGTGCCGCAGCACCTGCGGGAGCTGCGGCAGTGCACGCGCCTGTCACCCACGAGGGGGACCCGTGGGTGGGGCGCGTGCTGAAGCTGCTCGGTGCGGAGCACGAGCAGCAGGCCGTTCACGGCGCGGCAGCGCAGCCGCGCGTGGGGGAAGCGGCGAGTCCGGCTAATGCGGACACGCTGAAGGGTTTGCTGCTGCAGCTTGCCAGCAGCGAAGGTGCACCGGCGGCGCTTAAGGATGCCGCCGGACAGGCCGTGCAATATCTGACAGGTCAGCAGTTATTGCTGACGACAGATCGCAGTGCTACATTTGCACAGATGCACTGGTTTATTCCGATCACTGGACCGGACGGGGAAGAAACGGCATCTGTTCAGATTCAATCACGTCGTGGACCACGTGGAGAGCTGGATGCGTCCAACTGCCGTCTATGGTTCGATCTGGACATGAAAAGTCTTGGGCCAACGCTGGTAGATGTGCATGTGGTTAACAACATTGTCAGTCTACGTGTATTAAATGATCGCGAAGGAATGGGACCGCTTCTGGAGAGCGGACGAGAGGTAATCCATCAGGCGTTGGATAAGCTGGGTTATCAACTGCTGACTTTCAAGTCAGAACCGTGGCCTGTGGGCCAGGAACCGGGTGCGGAACGAAAAATGAAGGCCTCGGACTATAGTCCTGAACGATACAAAGGGGTGGACTTGAAAGTATGAAAGACGAGTCGTCACAACCGGACCTGCTCTCCAAAAAGGCGGTTGCCCTAAAATATGTCCCTGGAGAGAGCGAAGCGCCTGTTGTTGTGGCCAAGGGGCGCGGCAAAGTGGCAGAAGCCATATTAAATAAAGCCAGAGAAAACGGCGTCGCTGTTCAGGAGGATGCAGCACTTGTGGAGGTGCTCTCCAAGTTGGATCTGGATGAACAGATTCCAGCTGAACTGTATCAACTGGTCGCGGAAGTACTAACGTATGTCTACCGTGCAGATCGAATAGCCTCAGGACGTGAGGAAAATGAGTCATGGTAGAACGTAAATTGGGACAGGGGCTGAGTCTGAAGCTCACACGACAGCAAAAGGGCCGATTAGGTGAAGAGGCCGCCCGTCAATGGTTGCGAGAGAATGATTATCGGATCATTAGACAGAACTGGCGTTGCCGTAGCGGTGAGATTGACATCATTGCTTCTTACGAGGGACTGATTGTTTTTGTAGAAGTAAGGAGCAGAAGTGGAGCCGCTCAATATGGTACACCTCAGGAATCGGTTGATATGCGTAAAATGCAGCAGGTGCGCTCAACTGCATCCGTTTATTTGCAAATGACGGGAGAGACGGAACATCAGATCCGTTTCGATGTAATTGCCGTAATGCTTGATCAAGCAGGAGAGACGATCTCTGTGAATCATATTGTTAATGCATTTTAAGCATGTCACGTAAAATCATTGTTGTATTTCAAGATACAAAATGTATCATATTGATATGGAAGTTCGTTTATTTCAAACTCCAAGTTTAATTATGTCTTATTTTTGCATTCCTTGAAGTCTTGAAATTAGTTATTATACTTAAGCCGCAGTTCCTCATCATGCAGGAACTGTGGCTTTTTTTAATTTTACGATGAAATGATAAAACAGAGGAGACAAACACTGATAATAAAATCATTGTATTTCCTAAAAATATAGATACAAAATGTATCATCTGTTATAAACTAAAAAAGTTGAAATTTAAAGAGAGGTTGGTGGGATGTATGAAAGAGCTTCAGAATACGTCGAACAACACAGGAAAACGAGTATGGGAGTGTCCTCGGATGGAAGTGCTGGATATCAGCGAGACCATGAACGGTGGGCAAGGCATTTGGCAATATGTTTGGGACGGGGAGTTCTGGAAGCTTGAGCTTTTAGAAAGTTAAAAGAGGTTAGAGGGAAACGTTAGATTCATAAATATATCGTGAGGTGTAGTGAGAAGATGAAGACAAGTATCAAATGGATAATTCGACTAAGTACACTATCTTTATGTTTCATTATGTTTGGAATCATGTATTCTGGCGTTTCTTATGCAGCTGATCCGTCTACACAGGCAAAGGTATCAGGTAAAGTTACGGATCCCGAAGGATTTCCTATCCAGGATGCAACAATTAAGTATTCTCTTAGATACCAAGGGGAAAAGACTGAAAAAAGCGTGAAGACAGATGCCACTGGAAGTTATTCCATCCTGGAATCTGTTCAGGATTATACGGAAATCAGTTTTATAATTGAAGCAGAAGGATATGTGACAGACAGGCATCGTAATACCTACTATTTGTCAGAAGGGGAACAGATTTTGGTTAATTTTGAGCTTTACGAACCTTCTACGATTGTAGGATCTGTAACCGATCAAACAGGCAAGCCGATTCCGGATGCCCTGATCAAAGTAACAGGGGCGTCGGATCGCTCGGTTAAAACGAATGAGCAAGGCCGGTATGCCGTTACTGGGCTTGATTTCGACTATAATCCGAACATTGCAATCTGGGTAGATTCTGCGGATTATATGCTTTATGAACAGGATCGTTTGAATGTTCAAGCTGGAAAAACCTTAATCGTAGATGTTGTTTTGACAGAAGCAGCACACGTCCGCGGAAAAGTAGTAGATGAGGAGGGCAACCCAGTCACTGGAGCTAAAGTGAATGCTGGAGTCTCGGCAACAACGGATGCTCAAGGCAACTATTTTATAAAACGCGTGCCAACAGGCGCCAGAACAATAACGGGGGAAGCATCAGGATACTTAAAAACTAGCCTTAACGTTACCCTTGTACAAGGGGATCATAATACGTTTAATATCGTACTGAAGAAAGATGCAGATGTTACTCCCCCAGTAACCAAGTACAGATTAGTTCCAATCACAGACACCGTAAATGGGAAGACATACATCAAAGGATTTACGTTTAGACTCCAGGCTACCGACGAAGTCAAAGGATCAGGTGTAAAAACAACGCAATATCGAATCAATGGAGGAGCGTGGAAGAACTATGAAGGGCCTGTCCAATTTTTTGCTCCCGAGGTCAAGGTGGTAGAGTATTACAGTACTGATGTTGCTGGTAACCAGGAGAAGTACAACAAAATGGATTTTGTTAAAGGTACTTTTGAAGGAGCAGGTCCATACTGATTCGAGCGTTGACGTGATCGTAATTTCCTGACGGTGCAAATTGGCTGGTTCAAAATAGACGGCTCTGACTTGATGATCGCCATTAGTGGATCAGGATTCGGAGTCGTCTTTTTCATTCTTGCGCCTGTAGTCATAGTTTTCGGAGCCATCCCTTTGAATCTCCTGAACATAAGGGTGTATAATCAAGGATGTAATCTGGAGTTATAATCTTTTGATTAGTCATAAACGAGTTATACAAGACCGTAAGTCTTTGTTACGGTTACAAGTGATATTATAATCAGGGAGGTACGGCCGATGAGTAAAGTTACAAAAACAAGTAATGTAGTCAGAGAAGCGATTCAAAATCGTCGCACGGTGAAAAAATTTAAAAAAGAAGCTGTTCCTACACAGCAAATTATAGAATTGCTGGACACTGCAGTCTGGGCCCCTAACCATAAACTGCGTGAACCTTGGAGGTTCCTGTTATTTACCGGGAATGGGCGGAAGAAACTGGCTGAGGCCATTGACGCAGAAATGGGAGAAGACAATAAATTTTCAGCGAATATTATGCAAGTTCCATCCGTTATGCTTGTTGTTCTGGAGGAAGATCCAAGACAGAATATCTGGGACGAAGACTTCGCTGCGGTAAGTGCATTGGTTCAGAACTTTATGCTTGCAGCCTGGAGTGAAGATATTGGTACATTCTGGGTGACCAAGCCATTCCTTTACGCTCCCAAATTCCGCAAACCTCTTGGCATAGAGGCGGGTGAGAAGATTATAGGCATGGTTTACATGGGATACCCCGATGTTATTCCTTCTGCCAAAGAACGTACACCTGCGAAGGACAAACTGACTCTTTTTGAGTGATGAAAAATTGACGTACAAGTACCTCTCCTCAAAAGAGAGCCACTTGTACGTTTTTTTGTTGTGATGACATATCCCTATATTAAAAATTCAATGATATATTCGTCTTGACCATGCTATTCAGCCTACAGGTTGATGATATCGGGTTATGATTTTTGGTGAACTTGTTCTTCCTTCGTATACTTCTCAAAATAAATTAAGATCCAATTGACGATACTGTATGGCTTCAGCCACATGAGCTGTCACAATTTCACCATCATGGTCCAGGTCGGCAATGGTCTGTGCCATCTTGATAATCCGATCATGTGCACGCATGCTCAGGTTCAAGGTTTGCAGTGTTTGCTCTAACAGTTGCTCTGCCTCATGGGGGAGATGGATCGTTCGTCGCAAAAGTGTGCCCGAAAGCTGGCTATTCCAGCGAACCAAACTTTGGGCATAACGGGTCGCCTGAATGTGATGAGCATGGATGACTTTTGACTGCATTTCTTCAGAGGAAGGGGAAGCAGCAGACTTGCGCCACTCGCCTGGTGGAGGAACCTCAACCTGAAGATCAATACGGTCCAGCAATGGCCCTGAAATTTTGGCCCGATACGCCGCAACACGAGCGGGACTGCATATACAGCGCTGCTCCTCCGAATGAGCGGACAAATATCCGCAGGGGCAGGGATTCATGGAACATGCGAGCATGAACTGGGCTGGGAAGGTGAATGCCGCCCGCGCCCGGCTAATCGTCACTGTGCGATCCTCTAACGGCTGCCTTAATACCTCCAGCACTTGACGCTGGAACTCAGGTAATTCATCCAGAAAAAGTATGCCCCGGTGGGCAAGGCTAACTTCACCCGGTTTTGGTATACCACCGCCTCCAATCAGACCAGAGGTGGATATCGTGTGGTGAGGGGAGCGAAAAGGTCTGTCTGCAATCAGGCCTTGAGGCGCTTCTTTTAACTTGCCTGCGGCACTTAATACTTTGGTTACTTCTAACGCTTCATCTTCTGACAGTGGTGGAAGGATGGTAGGCAAACGTTTGATTAACATCGTTTTGCCCGTGCCTGGTGGTCCAACGAGCAGTATATTATGCATGCCGGCTGCAGCAATCATAAGCGCGCGTTTGACATGATGCTGTCCCAGAACATCACTATAGTCATCTGCAAATGATGGTATTTGACTCGCATTTCCATCCGCCTTCTTGTAAGTTTTATCTGTTATAGGAGCAACGAGGTGAGCATAGTTTTTCAACACAATGGGTCCTGAATTTGAATGATGTGGTGTTCCCACTGAACTAGTTGATTGATCTGGGTTTACCGGAGCTATATCCTGCAAATGCCGAATGCCATACACCTGGATACCTCGAATCAGTGACGCTTCCTCCACGTTATCATAAGGGAGGAGCATGGACGTAAAGCCTTGTCTTTTGGCCAGATCCACCATGGATAAAATGCCGGGTACGGATCTGATCGAACCGTCCAATGCCAGTTCGCCAACCACGAGTGTCCGTTCCTGGGGAGGAAGTACAAGCTGGCCGCTTGTCATAAGTAAACCAATAGCAATGGCTAGATCAAAGGAAGATCCTTCCTTGCGCAGATCGGCAGGGGCCAGATTGATTGTGATCCGCTGTAAAGGATACTGATATCCGCAGTTTTTAATCGCTGCACGAACACGTTCAACAGCCTCACGAATGGCTGAATCCGGTAAGCCGATGATGGAGGTCTGTGGCAGACCATTGGATAAATCGGTTTCCACCTCAATCAGAACGCCATCGATTCCGTACAAACACGCACTGTGTAATTTTCCGTACATGACAAAGAAACACCTCACTCGATTCTTGACTCCGCATAACACGGGCCAGTCTACGAATTAAGGTGCTTCCTCAGCTTCTATTAAGCATTTTATATAAAAGGAATCATGGAGTCAACCTGTCATTATCATAGCTGTAAACATCATTCCTGATCCCTGAATTTTATTTTTGGAAGGAAATCATTCAATAGCTTTGGCGAAAATGGCCTACGTATAAAATGTCATTAATGGTTATCAAATTGAGCCGGAGAAAGCGTGGATTTATTCCATGGACTTATCTTTTATTTTTATTGAATCATGATGATGTATATTTATTTCTATTTCTATTTTACACAATCTAATTTAACATAATTAAATTGAATAGTAAAATCATTTGTGCTCAATTATTCTGTTTTTTTTCTAATTTGTGATAAGATAGATTTATAGTTCCTTTCTATAAGGAATAGAATGCACAATAGGCAGGTGAGAAAGACATATGCAGACTGACAGTTTGAAGCTGGATAACCAATTATGCTTTGCCATATATGCTTGTTCACGTGAGATTACGAAGATGTACCAACCTTATTTGGAGGTACTTGGCGTAACATACTCCCAGTATCTGGTCTTGATGGTATTGTGGGAACGTGAAGAATGTACGGTTAAGGAGATCGGGGAGGCGCTCTATCTCGATTCGGGAACATTGACACCACTTCTCAAACGGTTGCAGTCAGCAGGACTTATTAATCGCGAACGCTCGGCTCAGGATGAACGAAAAGTATTAATTACACTAACAGACTCCGGCCGTGAGTTGCGGAACAAGGCATTGTCCATACCTGCAGCCATTCAGGGAGACGCGTGTTTGAACAGTACAGAGTTTGAAGCTTTATTGGGTCAGTTCAAAGGGTTGCTGGAAAAAGTTCACGAAACCAACACGAACGCAGCCAAAAAATAAAATGTAGTTTTACATCAAGGAAACCTTAGCTTATAGCTGAGGTTTTTTCCATATATACCCAAGCATTCACAATATGGGATCATACTCATATCAAAATACTGTCTATTAACCATTAATTTTTTAAGGAAAGCGTTTTAAAAACGTGTTACAATGAATTGGGTTTAAGTGAAAATAGTCAACATTTGTCTTTTGTTAGTCTACCAACCCGCCTTGTTGCAGTCATGTTGATAGGAGGATTCGAGAATGAATATCCATGAATATCAAGGAAAAGAAGTACTGAAACAGTATGGAGTTACCGTTCCAAACGGAAAGGTTGCTTATACAGTCGATGAAGCGGTTGCGGCCGCAGAGGCACTGGGCAGTCCGGTGACTGTTGTTAAAGCGCAAATTCACGCAGGTGGCCGGGGTAAAGCCGGCGGCGTAAAAGTGGCGAAGAGTACGGATGAAGTTCGTGCCTATGCTTCCGAAATTCTGGGTAAAGTATTGGTAACACACCAAACTGGACCAGAAGGCAAAGAAGTGAAACGTCTTCTGATTGAAGAAGGATGCGATATCCGCAAAGAGTATTATGTGGGTGTTGTTGTGGACCGTGCCACAGGCCGTGTAGTTATGATGGCTTCCGAAGAAGGCGGTACTGAGATTGAAGAAGTAGCTGAAGCTACACCTGAGAAAATTTTCAAAGAAATTATTGACCCTGCCATTGGATTGCAAGTGTTCCAGGCGCGTAAACTGGCTTACAGCATTAAGATTCCGAATGAATTGGTGAACAAAGCCGTTAAGTTCATGCTCGCGCTGTACACTGCATTTGTCGAAAAAGATTGCTCTATTGCTGAGATCAATCCTCTCGTTGTTACCGGAGATGGAAACGTTATCGCTCTAGATGCGAAATTAAACTTTGACTCCAACGCCTTGTTCCGTCACAAAGACATTATGGAACTGCGTGATCTGGATGAAGAGGATGAAAAAGAAATCGAAGCTTCCAAATACGACCTCAGCTACATAGCACTTGATGGCAACATCGGCTGTATGGTCAATGGTGCGGGACTTGCGATGGCAACGATGGACATTATCAAATACTACGGTGGAGACCCGGCCAACTTCCTTGACGTTGGGGGCGGTGCTACAACGGAGAAGGTGACAGAAGCATTCAAAATCATCTTGTCCGATGCCAAAGTAGCGGGGATCTTTGTTAACATTTTCGGTGGTATCATGCGCTGTGATGTTATCGCCAATGGTGTTGTTGAAGCCGCGAAGCAGCTTGGCCTGACCAAACCGCTGGTTGTTCGTCTTGAAGGAACTAACGTGGAGCTTGGCAAACGTATTTTGGGTGAATCTGGCCTGAATATCGTTCCTGCTGATTCCATGGCCGATGGTGCACAGAAAATTGTTGCCCTCGTAAAATAAGTTCATTCCTTAGTACCGGAGCTGTCCGGGAATTGAAAAATAACCGTAAGGATGTGAAGCAACGTGAGTATTTTGATCGATAAAAATACAAAAGTCATTACGCAAGGCATTACGGGTTCAACGGGAATGTTCCACACGAAGGGCGCATTGGACTACGGAACCCAGATGGTAGGCGGAGTTACACCGGGTAAAGGCGGAACTAATGTGGATATCACGCTGGAAGACGGTACAGTAGCCAGTCTGCCGGTGTTCAACACTGTGCAGGAAGCGAAGGAAGCTACAGGCGCAACAGCGAGCGTCATTTACGTTCCTCCTGCATTTGCAGCAGATTCTATTATGGAAGCTGTTGACGCAGAGCTGGACCTCGTAATCTGTATTACAGAAGGTATTCCGGTTCTTGACATGATTAAGGTTGACCGCTTCATGGAAGGTAAAAATACCGTCCTGATCGGACCGAACTGTCCAGGTGTCATTACACCAGGCGAATGTAAAATCGGTATCATGCCTGGTTATATCCATATGGCAGGGCACGTGGGCGTTGTTTCCCGTAGTGGAACACTTACCTATGAAGCCGTTCATCAACTGACGACGCGTGGCATTGGACAATCTTCTGCTGTAGGAATCGGGGGAGACCCTGTAAAAGGCTCCGAGTTCATTGATATCCTCAAACGGTTCAATGAAGATCCACAGACTCATGCGGTCATCATGATTGGTGAGATTGGTGGTACAGCTGAAGAAGATGCTGCTGATTGGGTTCGCGAAAACATGACCAAACCGGTTGTGGGCTTTATTGGTGGCGTAACAGCGCCTCCAGGCAAACGTATGGGCCATGCTGGCGCTATTATCTCTGGTGGTAAAGGTACAGCCAAAGAGAAGATTGCCAAGCTGGAATCTTGCGGTATCAAAGTAGCCCCAACACCTGCTGAGATGGGCTCGACTTTGGTGAGTGTACTTGAAGAGCGTGGTATTTTGAATTTGTGCACGACACATTAATTCCTTTTCGTTATAATAGAAGAAACGGCTCAGAAATGATGTATTTTTGGTAAGCCGACTATTATGGATACGGAAAAGGTAAGCAACCTTTTGTCCTTAAACAGGGCGAAGGGTTGCTTTTTTGCGTTTTTTTACGAGAAAAAGAAAGTGAAGTTACTTCTTATCTACGTAAACGCTTGCAATCCGTGACCACATCACACACAATATGAGGGAAGATTCTCTTCCCGCTCTGGGAGGTTTATGGTATGAAAGAACGATGGATCTTGTTTGGTTTGCATGAGATGGAAGGGATAGGCAAGAAAACAATCTCGAAACTAGTTCAGGGACAACATGAATTGTCCGATCTCTTGAATTATGAAGAAGGGGATTGGGCTACGGCTGGCTTGCGTAAAGATCAGGCTGCCCGTTTGGCTAGTCAATTTAACCAGAACTGGATTGAGTGTAGAAGAGAACACGTTTACAATCAGGGAATAGAGGTTATTACTTATCTGGATCAGAATTATCCCATATTAATGAAGGAAACCGTTCAGCCTCCTTGGGTAATGTATGGTCGAGGAGATGTTAGTTTGTTACATACCCCTTCGATGGCAATGGTGGGAACTCGTATGCCGACCGTGTATGGGCGCAAAGTTGGTGAGAAGCTGGCAGAACAATTATGCAATGCAGGACTGACGATCGTAAGCGGACTTGCCCGTGGTATTGATAGTGCATGTCATGATGCAGTATTACGTGCTAAGGGCAAAACGATTGCAGTATTCGGAACAGGGATTGATAATATATACCCGCCTGAAAATACAAGCCTTGCCGAGCGAATTGCGGAGACGGGTCTGCTTTTGTCAGAATATCCACCAGGTACGAGAGCACGTCAGGGACTATTTCCGGAACGGAATCGCATCATAGCCGGACTGACTTTGGGAACATTGGTTGTTGAGGCTGACATTCGCAGTGGTTCACTTATCACAGCAGATGCTGCGCTTGAAGCAGGAAGGGATGTATTTGCAGTGCCTGGACCCATCACCTCACCGAAGAGTAGGGGAGCACATAATCTAATCCGTCAAGGGGCCAAATTGGTTACTTGTGCAGCAGATATATTGGAAGAGTATCGTTTGGGCTTGCCAAATGCAGATCAACTTCCTTACAATAGAGGACGTTCGACTGAAACAACGGAGCCTTCCAGGCAGGGGATATTCACTGAGGTTAAGGTCTCTCCCGATGAACAACGTGTGATTTATCTGTTGGAACAGGAGAAGCAATCCCTTGATCAATTGGTTGAACAGCTAGGTTGGGATTTTGGACATTTGCATTCAGTTCTGTTATCTTTAATCATAAAAAAGCAGATTAGCCAATTACCAGGCACTAAATATGCGAGGGTATGATGATGCTGCAATCTAAGCAGCGTGTGGAAATATATAATTAGCTGAAGTTATTACCTATGCATAAGCATACAGAAACAGTTACATGACAGTTTCATGACTGAGAGGAGGATGAACCTATGGCGGATGCACTCGTAATCGTGGAGTCGCCCTCAAAGGCGAAGACGATAGGCAAATATTTAGGCAGCAAGTTCATCGTGAAAGCTTCGATGGGACATGTTCGCGATTTGCCAAAGAGTCAGATCGGCGTTGAGGTGGAGAATGATTTTAATCCGAAATATATTACGATCCGCGGCAAAGGTTCAATTTTGAAAGAACTGAAGGATGCACGAAAGAAAGTGAAAAAAGTGTATCTCGCAGCTGACCCGGATCGCGAAGGTGAAGCTATTGCATGGCACTTGGCCCATGCTCTCGAATTGGACGATACGGCAGATTGCCGTGTAGTATTTAATGAAATTACTAAACAGGCTGTCAAGGATGCGTTCAAAACGCCGCGGAAAATCAATATGGATTTGGTGAACGCGCAGCAGGCAAGACGTATTCTGGATCGGCTTGTTGGATATAAAATTAGTCCATTGTTATGGAAAAAAGTTAAAAAAGGCTTATCTGCAGGCCGGGTTCAGTCCGTAGCTGTCAAAATCATTTTAGATCGTGAAAATGAAATTGATGATTTTGAACCGGAAGAATACTGGAGCATTACCGCTAAACTGACAGCAGACGGCAATCCGTTTGAAGCTAAGTTTCATAAACTGAACGGGGCCAAAACAGAACTGGGTAGTGAAGCGGAAGTGCAAGCGATCTTGAAACAGATCGAAGGTGCAGACTTTACGATCAAGGAAGTGAAAGAGAAAGAACGCAGTCGTAACCCTTCCGCTCCGTTTACAACGAGTTCTTTGCAACAGGAAGCAGCTCGTAAATTGAATTTCAGAGCTTCCAAGACGATGTCGGTCGCCCAACAACTATATGAAGGTGTAGACCTTGGAAAAGAAGGCACAGTAGGTCTCATCACGTATATGCGTACGGACTCCACACGAATTGCGGCATCTGCACAAGAAGAAGCCAAAGAATATATCGTTGGGAAGTACGGGGAGTCATTTGCGCCTGAGACACCACGGAATTATTCCAAAAAAGCTACTAATGCTCAAGATGCGCATGAAGCAATACGTCCAACTTCAATTTTGCGTGATCCCGATTCAATCAAGTCATTCATGAGTCGCGATCAGTTCCGTCTGTATAAACTAGTTTGGGAACGTTTTGTGGCGAGCCAGATGTCTTCAGCCATTTTGGATACACTTTCTGTAGATATTGCTGCGGGAGACACGATTTTCCGTGCAGCAGGTTCGAAGGTGCGGTTCCAGGGCTTCATGAAGGTATATGTTGAAGGGAACGATGATGGTACAACTGATGAAGATCGTCTGCTGCCTCCGCTGAAAAGTGGAGATGTGCTGGAGAAGCAGGAAATTGAGCCAAAACAGCATTTTACACAACCGCCACCCCGATATACGGAGGCAAGGTTGGTTAAAACGCTTGAGGAATTGGGTATAGGGCGTCCGAGTACATATGCGCCAACACTGGAGACCATTCAGAAGCGCGGATATGTTGCGATAGAGGAAAAGAAATTCATGCCGACCGAGCTGGGTGAACTGGTCATTGAGCAGATGGAAGAGTTCTTCCCGGAAATTCTGAATGTTGAATTTACCGCAAACATGGAAGGTGACCTTGACCATGTGGAAGAAGGTTCGGAGGATTGGGTTAAAGTACTCGCAGAATTCTACGAATCTTTTGAGAAACGGCTTGAGTTTGCGGAAGAAGAAATGAAAGAAATCGAGATTGAAGATGAAGTATCGGATGAGATCTGTGAGAAGTGCGGCAAACCGCTCGTTTACAAGCTTGGACGATTTGGCAAGTTTCTCGCGTGCTCTGGCTTCCCTGATTGTCGGAATACCAAACCGATTATTAAGGACATCGGTGTAACTTGTCCGAAATGTAAGGAAGGTCATGTTGTTGAGCGTCGTAGTAAAAAGGGACGTATTTTCTACGGATGTGACAAGTATCCTGAATGTGATTTTGTCTCATGGGACAGACCTTCAGCCAAACCATGTCCAAGTTGTGGATCGTTAATGATTGAAAAGCGGAACAAAAAGGGAGCACGATTGCAGTGTACTTCATGTGATCATCAGGAGCCGGTGGATGAACCGGATGACGAATCAGCGGATTAACATATATGTGAATCAAATCAATTATAGTGAAATATGAAATTGCTTTATGGGGGTAAATGATTTTGACGAATGAACAACAAGTAACCGTTATTGGTGCCGGGCTGGCAGGAACAGAAGCGGCCTGGCAGATTGCAAGTCGCGGCGTACGCGTAAAATTATACGAGATGAGACCTGTTGTGAAAACGCCAGCTCATCATACGGATAAATTTGCAGAACTGGTATGCAGCAATTCGCTGCGTGCGAATGGATTGACCAATGCAGTGGGTGTGTTAAAAGAAGAAATGAGAATGCTCAATTCTCTTGTATTGTCAGCAGCAGACAAACATGCGGTTCCCGCAGGTGGAGCACTTGCTGTGGACCGGGATGGATTTTCAGGCGAGATTACATCCAAGTTGCATCAGCATCCGCTCATCGAAGTGGTGAATGAGGAACTAACATCTCTGCCGGAAGATGGCATCGTTGTTGTTGCAACAGGGCCGCTGACTTCACCTGCATTGTCTGAGCAAATTAAGGCACTAATGGGGGAAGAGTATTTCTACTTCTATGACGCAGCTGCACCGATTATCGAAAAAGATTCAATTGATATGAACAAGGTGTATCTGGCTTCCCGTTATGATAAGGGTGAAGCGGCATATCTGAACTGTCCGATGACAGAAGAAGAGTTTGATGTCTTCTATGAAGCTCTCATCACTGCTGAAGTCGCTCAATTAAAAGAGTTTGAGAAAGAAATCTACTTTGAAGGCTGTATGCCAATCGAAGTGATGATGAAACGCGGAAAACAGACGGCTCTGTTTGGTCCTATGAAACCGGTAGGTCTGGTTAACCCGCATACAGGAGAGTTACCACATGCGGTTGTTCAGCTTAGACAGGACAACGCAGCTGGAACCCTGTATAATCTGGTGGGCTTCCAGACGCATCTGAAATGGGGAGAACAAAAACGTGTCTTCTCGCTTATTCCGGGACTTGAAAATGCAGAGTTTGTCCGTTATGGTGTAATGCACCGTAATACATTTATTAATTCTCCTAAACTTCTTCTTCCGACATACCAGTTTAAAGAGCGTCCAAACCTGTTCTTTGCAGGTCAGATGACCGGTGTAGAAGGATATGTGGAATCTGCTGCATCAGGGCTTATTGCCGGTATGAACGCAGCCAAAGCAGCGCTTGGGCAGGAACTGGTGGTACTGCCGGTAGAAACAACACTTGGCAGTATGGCTCAGTATATTACAACTGCTGACTTCAAGCACTTCCAACCCATGAATGCAAACTTTGGTTTATTGCCGAAGCTTGAAACGAAAATCCGTAACAAAAAGGAAAAAAATGAAGCTCTTGCACAGCGTGCACTGGATGGTATCACTAGTTTTGCTGCGGCAGAAGGTCTAACTGTTCCGGAACGCGTATAAATTATTCGTGGGAGGAGGCTGATATCATGGATATGTCATTTCATGCTACAACGATCTGTGCTGTTCGTCATAATGGTAAGGCAGCAATCGCCGGAGATGGTCAGGTGACCATGGGCCAAAGTGTTGTGATGAAAAATACAGCCAAGAAGGTAAGACGTTTATACCGCGGACAGGTTGTTGCTGGCTTTGCTGGTTCTGTGGCGGATGCGATCACCTTGTTTGAGAAATTCGAAGGTAAGCTGGAGGAGCATCATGGTAACTTGCAGCGTGCTGCTGTGGAGCTTGCCAAGGATTGGCGTCAGGATCGGATCTTGCGTAAGCTTGAGGCATTGTTGATTGTAATGGACAAATCAGGTATGTTGCTCATTTCAGGCGGTGGAGAGATTATTGAACCTGATGATGACGTTATTGCGATCGGATCAGGTGGGAATTTTGCTTTATCTGCTGCACGAGCGTTGAAACGTCACGCTGTGAACCTGGAAGCAAAAGACATTGCGCGTGAATCGCTTCAGATTGCCTCGGAGCTATGTGTATATACTAACAGTAATATTATTGTAGAAGAGTTATAAGCCAAAGAAATCTCCCGTAGTGGAGCATGATTACATAATCTGCTCCAGGACGTCTAGGGGATTCTTTGTCCTTGTTAGGTAAAATTAATTCAACATACTGGTAGGAGGGAAGCAATATGAATACTCAAGCGCTAACACCGAGACAGATTGTTGCAGAGCTTGACAAGTATATTGTAGGTCAAAAGAAAGCTAAAAAATCGGTAGCTGTAGCCCTTCGTAATCGTTATCGGCGGAGCCTTTTGCCTGAGCATACTCAGGACGATATTGTACCTAAAAATATCCTGATGATTGGACCTACCGGTGTGGGTAAAACGGAAATCGCCCGTCGCCTTGCTAAACTGGTAGGTGCACCATTTGTGAAAGTGGAAGCTACCAAGTTCACGGAAGTAGGTTATGTTGGTCGTGACGTTGAGTCCATGGTGCGTGATCTAATTGAGACATCCCTGCGCATGGTGAAACTGGAGCGGACTGAAAAAGTGAAGGACAAAGCTGAAGAAGCTGCAAATGAACGAATTGTACATATTTTGGCTCCTTCACAGTCCAAGTCCAAGAATCAGCGCAATCCTTTTGAGATGATCTTTGGTAATAATGGGAACAACGCTCAGGAACAGGATGATCCAGCACCCGATACTGGGATTGCGGAGCGTCGGCGTAAGATCAAGTTTGATCTGTTATCTGGCAAGTTGGAGGATGACATCATTGAAATTGATGTCGAAGACACTGCACCTAACATGATGGACATGTTTGCTGGTCAAGGTAATGATCAGATGGGCATGAACATGCAGGAAATGTTTGGTAGTTTGTTACCTCGTCGTACAAAAAAACGTAAACTCGCTATTAAAGAAGCACGCAAAGTGTTGACTCAGGAAGAAGCAGGAAAATTGATTGACATGGACGATGTTACCCAGGAATCCATTCGCCGGGCCGAGCAGACAGGCATCATATTCATTGATGAAATTGACAAGGTTGCCAGTCAAGGACGCGGTAGCGGACCTGATGTATCCCGGGAGGGGGTTCAACGGGACATTCTGCCTATTGTGGAAGGTTCTACAGTGATGACGAAATATGGCCCTGTTAAAACGGACTATATTCTGTTTATGGCAGCTGGCGCATTCCATGTGGCCAAACCCTCTGATCTGATTCCCGAGCTTCAGGGACGCTTCCCGATTCGTGTAGAATTGAGCAGTCTTACATTGGAGGAGTTTGTATCCATTCTGACTGAGCCTCAAAATGCACTGACCAAGCAGTATGTTGATCTGCTGCGCACCGAAAATATTGAGATTGAATTCTCGGATGAAGCGATTCGCGAGATTGCCAAATTGGCTGAATCCGTGAATCAAAATACAGAAAATATAGGTGCTCGTCGATTGCATACGATTCTTGAAAAGCTTTTGGAGGATCTGTCCTTTGAGGCACCCGAGCTTACACTGGAACGTATGGTGATCACTCCAGAGTATGTCCGGGAGAAATTGAATGATATTGCGCTTGATCGTGATTTAAGTCAGTATATCCTGTGACAAGGGTTTAACAATGAAATGTTAAAATGATGCTATATATGAACGGTATGCACGAGAGTAGAGTACATTTGCGAGATCGACAAAGGGTAGCAATCCTTTTACGAATCACAAGAGTCTCTTACTGTATGCATATCGTTTATTTTTATTTCCATCTAAAGGATTTGAGTGTTACAACCGATAAAAGAGGTGGGGTTGTTAACGGATCGACAAAACCTAGGACTTGTGCCGCATGTATACGGCATTAAAACCTATCGGAGTGGTCGTTATTCGTCGTATCTGTATCCAATGATTACCATTAAAAGAATTCTACTTATTCCAAGTCTGGTTATCGGTTTAGTCGATAGATTGGTAAATGTTGCGTAAATGCGCAAAATGATGAATTATAGAAAACTGTGAAGTTACAATTTATTTTCTTGAGATTAAAATATATAGACTCTGCTTAATTGTTAAGAAAGTGTTGTGTGGGAAAGTCGAGTTTTCTTAATTGTTGAAACATAACTTGTCAATTGATTAAGATACAGCTTTATATGCATACCTATGATAATGCACGTAAACCCTTAGTATAACGGCAAAAAATTCTAACATTAACAACGATGAAATATTCGGAAATATACATAATAACGAGCGCTATACGCTCTTGTAGGGACTTGAAAGTATTTTTTTATTTTAAGAATGTTTAAGGACAATAAGGAAGAGTATTAACAGACTTTTGTTTTGGGACTGAACATTTACGAAAAAATTCATAATTTGCAGAAAATACACAAAAAGCCCTGTCTTTCAGAAAAGATAGGGCTTTTTTCTTATTGTAATAAATCCCAAACTCGAAGAAACTTATGTTATACGACAACATCAGAGTTAATTCTACTTAAGTCCTAGAAAACCGTGTAAAGACGAATGTTTTTGTCGAAAAAACATAAGAATTTTCAAGGGGAAATATTCAATGTTTTTCCATAACTTCTAAAGAGAGGAGGGGGATTGTGAATCTTTTAAATGATATCAGCTTTAAAAGATTGCAGGGTGCACTCGATGCGTCCAATATCAGACAACGAACGATTGCTGACAACATCGCGAATGCCGATACCCCGTATTTCAAGCGCTCAGACGTTTCTTTTGAAGAAATGTTGCAAGGGCAAATGAATGGAGATATGCCTGTTCTTAAAGGTAAAGTCACTGATGCAAGGCATTTTGTCATAGGTCCTTCCTCTTCCGTACCAACGCCAGTAGTTAATATGGACCAGTCAACATCCATGAATAACAACCAGAATAATGTCGATATCGACAGAGAAATGAGTCTTCTGGCGGAGAATCAGTTGCGTTATAACGCTTATATTCAGCAAGTGAGCGAACAAATTAAAATGATGCGTGTTGGCGTGGAAGGGAGATAACCTAAATTGAACATTAGTAATAGCTTTAGTATTAGCAGCTCAGCATTGACGGCCCAACGGTTGCGAATGGACGTTATATCTTCTAACATTGCCAACGCAGAGACGACGCGCGCGAGCGTATCCAATGGTGAAGCGGTTCCTTACAAACGCAAAATGGTCGTACTTGAGCCGAATAAAACGTCATTCGGTACGATGCTGCAAAATCAGATGAGAGGTAGCGGCTCAGGAGATGGTGTTAGAGTAACCGAGATTCGTGAGGATCAGTCACCATTGAAGCCTGTGTATGACCCTACTCATCCAGATGCCAACGCTGAAGGATATGTATTTATGCCTAATGTGGATATTGCAAAAGAAATGGTCGACATGATCTCTGCTTCGCGTTCCTATGAAGCAAACGTGACAGCACTGAACTCAACCAAAGCGATGATCTCCAAAGCTTTGGAGATTGGAAGATAATTTACTTCGAAATAAAAATAAGAAAGATACAAACCAGGGATGAAGGGGAGGGACATTAATGATTCAGAACAACATGTTTAGCACACAAGGTATACAACCGCTACAGATGAAGAATGCAACCGAAAGTAAGCCTTCTACACCAGCCGAAACCATTCAGAGCTTCGGTACATACTTACAGAATGCATTAGGGTCCGTCGCCGCACAAGAGACTCAATCGCATGAAATGTCGAATCAATTTTTGGTCGGCAAAGCGAATGTGGATCAGGTGATGATTGCTTCAGAGCAGGCCTTGTTAAGTCTACAACTCACAACTCAAGTCCGAAACAAAGTGGTCGAAGCATACCAGGAAGTTATGCGAACGCAATTATAAGATAACCTACTTGCGCTTCGATAATAGCGCTGATCATTACAACAAAGCAGCTGCGATGCTGCTCCTGATCCTCAACCTGTGGAACGGCTAAGGTTGAGTAAGGACAGACTAAGCAAAGTTTCGGATGGGGTGACAGAGTGAATGAGAGAATTGCCCAGTACAGGGATAAGGCATCCCAGTATTGGAATAGTTTTAGCAAAAAGCAAAAAGTATTATTTATATCCACCTTCCTGTTTCTGATTTTGGCTGCAGTTGTACTCACGATGCAATTGTCCAAGACCGAATATGAAGTTGCTTTTACAGACTTGAATGCAAGTGATTCAGCGGGCGTTATCAGTTATCTCGATTCATCCAGCATTCCATACAAATTAAGTTCAGATGGCAAGACCATATCCGTACCAAGTACAAGTGTTGCAATTGCAAAGGTGAATGTCGGATCTCAAGGGATTATTCAGAATGGTTCATTGGGGTATAAGTCATTCGAGGAGTCATCATCCCCCATTGGGATGACGGATAAAGAGTTTGATGTAAAATACAACAACGCTATAAACGGAGAAGTTGAACAGTTACTTCAGCGGATGCAAGGCATACAGGATGCTAAAGTACTGGTGAATATGCCGAAAGATAACATTTTTGCCGGTTTAGAAGAACAGGACAAAGCATCAGCATCGGTAGCTCTCCAATTTAAACCGGGGTATCACCCAAATCAGGCAGCAGTAGATGGCTACTTTAACTTGGTTAAGACTGCAATTCCTAATCTGCCTATTGAGAACATCACCATTACAAACACAGATGAAGCGGAATTGATTCCAACTGCCCGTGGTGGCAGTGGCGGGTTGTCTTCCGAAGTTCAAGAAAACATGGCTTTACAGAAAAAGTTTGAAAACGATGTCCGCAATAACGTAAAGCAATTTCTTTCCCAGATTGTAGGCGAAGACAAAGTTAATGTGTTGGTAGCCTCCAAGCTTAATTTTGATAAAGAAACACGCAAAGAAAATCTGGTCACACCTGTTGATGTAGAGAATATGAAAGGCATCGAGATCAGTGTGCAGGAGATTCAAAAGAGCTATACCGGGGCAAGCAACCCAACAGGTGGTGTTGCTGGTACAGGACAAGAGGAAGTTCCTGGTTATCCATCATCTGATGCAACAGGTAACTCCACCTCAGAAGAATCATCAAGTACTATTAACTACGATGTTAATCGAATCGCCAAGGATATTATTTCCAGTCCATATACTGTAAAAGATTTAACCATTAACGTTGCAGTTGAACCACCGGATGGAGAAACAGAATTACAGGGACCTGTTCAAGACGCGATTGAGAACATTCTGGTTAACATTGTGCGAGCTTCATTGGCAGACTCAGGCACTGTAATAAGTGACGCTGATCTGACAAAGAAAGTTTCAGTCATGTCACAAGGGTTCCAGGCTGCATCAACAGCAAATACAGGCTTCCAGTTGTCCCCAGCCATGATGTGGGGCGGAGGTGCACTCATAGCGGCATTGATCGCAGCGGTTGTTATTTTGTTAGTACGCCGTCGCCGCAAACAAAACGAAGTCGAAGAAGAAGAGATTCCTCTTCCAATAGCAACAGAGTTCCCGTCCATTACGCTGGACAGTGTAACGAACGAAAGTCAGGTGCGCAAACAATTGGAGAGTTTGGCCAAGAAAAAGCCAGACGAATTCGTCAATCTGCTGCGTACATGGCTGGCTGACGAATAGAGGTGAACGCATTGGCGAAGGCAAGCAGTCAAGGTTTGACTGGAAGACAAAAAGCAGCAATTTTGTTGATTACATTAGGTCCGGAAGTATCGGCTCAGATTTTCAAACATCTGCGTGACGAGGAGATTGAGCAATTAACGTTGGAGATTGCCAACGTTCGCAAGGTTGATTCTTCCGAAAAGGACATGATTATGGCCGAGTTTCACCAGATCTGTCTGGCGCAGGAATATATCTCTCAGGGCGGTATCAACTATGCGAGAGAAATCTTGGAGAAAGCTCTGGGTTCATCAAAAGCACTTGAAGTCATTAACCGTTTGACAGCTACACTGCAAGTCAGACCGTTTGACTTTGCACGCAAAGCGGATCCGAATCAAATTTTGAACTTTATTCAGAATGAAAGTCCGCAAACGATCGCGCTGGTTCTCTCTTATCTTCAGTTCGAACAGGCTGCAGCGATTCTATCATCTTTGCCACAAGAGAAGCAGGCAGATGTTGCTCGCCGAGTGGCGGTTATGGATAGTACTTCGCCAGAAGTCATCTCTCAAGTGGAGCGAGTCCTGGAACAGAAGTTATCTTCTACCGTAACGCAGGATTACACCAATGCGGGTGGTATTGAATCGATTGTACAGATTCTGAACGGAGTCGATCGTGGTACAGAGCGTACCATTTTGGACTCGCTTGAAATTCAGGATCCGGAGCTTGCAGAGGAAATCAAAAAACGCATGTTTGTATTCGAAGATATCGTCAATGTGGATGATCGTTCTATCCAGCGTATTATTCGTGATATCGACAACGCTGATCTGCAACTCGCACTCAAGGTGGCAAGCGAAGAAGTTCGGGATGCGGTGTTCCGGAACATGTCGAAGCGGATGTCCGAAACATTCAAAGAAGAGATGGAGTTCATGGGTCCTGTGCGATTGCGTGATGTTGAGGAAGCTCAGACACGCATTGTAGGCACGATACGCAGATTGGAAGAAGCCGGTGAGATCATTATCGCACGCGGTGGAGGAGATGATATCATTGTCTAATTTGATTAAATCTTTCCAGTATGTACCCGTTGATGACCACAAAAAACTAGAAAATCATCATCATTATGGTGGTGACGAAGAGTCTGAGACGGAATTATCCGGTGATCGTGCTGAAGGTTCTGAAGCAGAGACGCTTCAAGCACGCGTGGACGAAGAAACACAACGTCTTACCGCAGAAATGCTGGAAGATGCCAAGGAGTTTGCAGAAAAGCAAGTACGTGAAGCTTCAGAAGAGGCAGAGCGCATGCTTCAAGAAGCCCGTGAACAGATCGACAGCTGGTGGCAGGAACAACGACAACAGGATGAACATCTGACCGAAGCGCTTCGTTCACAAGGTTTCCAACAGGGTTTTGAAGAAGGAAAAGTACAAGCTGAAGTAGATCTCCAGGTGCAGATCGATAAGATGATGATTGAAGCTCAGGAAGTACTCAAGGAAGCTTATGTAGCTAAAGATCAGATCATTCAAGAAGCCGAACCGTTCCTTGTGGATCTCGCTTGCGGGATTGCTGAGAAAGTCATTGATAAGCAACTTACCATTGAACCTGATCATACACTGGAATTGATTCGTCAGAGTTTGTCACGTAAACGGGAGCAGGGGTTAATCACACTTTGTGTGGCACCCGATCAGTTTACATTTGTACAGGCAGCTCGTGAAGAATTGTCTCTGTCTATTGACTCTCAGGCAGAACTGCAGATTTTGCCTGATTCAACAGTCAAAGATAAGGGATGTGTCATTCGTTCTTCGTTCGGAAGTGTAGATGCGAGAATTGATACACAGCTTGCTGAGATTAAAAAAGAACTGGTCCGCATAGCACTTGAGGATGAGGAGCGAAGAAATCAACATGAAGGTTCTTAGTTCACAGCGATATATGGAACATTTGAAGCAATTCGATCCTGTTCGTATTAACGGCAAAGTTACTCAGGTCATTGGTCTTATGGTGGAGTCAGAAGGGCCAGATGCAAGTATCGGTGACGTATGTTATATCTATCCAGGTAAATCGGCCAAGCCTCTTCAAGCCGAAGTCGTTGGGTTTCGGGATAACAAAGTGTTGCTTATGCCGCTGGGTGAACTTCAATCCATTGGTCCTGGTTGCGATGTAGTAGGTACGGGCAAGCCACTGGGTGTTCAGGTGGGCTCCGAATTGCTCGGTAAAGTATTGGACGGACTTGGACAACCGCTGGACGGCTCACTCCTTCCATCAAGAATGCCAATGTACTCCACCTCCAATACTCCGGTCAATCCAATGGATCGTCCACGTGTACTTGAAACGATGGGTGTTGGTGTAAGAGCTATCGATGGATTGCTGACTGTAGGTAAGGGACAGCGTGTGGGCATTTTTGCTGGTTCTGGTGTTGGTAAGAGTACATTGATGGGCATGATTGCTCGTAATACAGCAGCGGATGTTAACGTCATCGCGCTTGTGGGTGAGCGTGGACGTGAGGTGCGCGACTTTATTGAACGGGATCTGGGTCCGGAAGGACTGGAACGCTCCGTAGTCATTGTTGCAACTTCAGATCAGCCTGCTCTGATTCGGATCAAGGGAGCAGTTATTGCGACCACGATTGCAGAGTATTTCCGAGATCGTGGAATGAACGTGATGCTCATGATGGATTCGGTCACTCGATATGCGATGGCACAGAGGGAAGTTGGTCTGGCCGTAGGTGAACCTCCGGCAATGAGAGGATATACGCCATCGGTTTTTGCAAGTTTGCCCAAACTACTTGAACGAGCGGGTACAGGACCTACAGGCTCGATTACAGCCTTTTATACGGTGCTGGTTGATGGTGATGACATGAATGAACCGATCGCGGATGCGGTAAGGGGTATTCTGGATGGCCACATTGTGTTAAATCGATCCATTGCGAACAAAGGACATTTTCCAGCGATTGATGTGCTAGCCAGCATAAGTCGTGTTATGAAGGATATTGCTCCGGAAGAGCAGTTGGAAGCTGTTAATAATATGAAACGTTTGATGGCTGTGTACAAAGAATCGGAAGATTTGATCAATATTGGGGCTTACCAGCGGGGATCAAATGCAGCCATAGATGAATCGATAGACCAGATTGATAGTATATGGAACTTTACCAAGCAGAAAGTCGACGAGAAAGTCACCTTAAGTGAAGTGCAGGAACGTTTGATTCTTGAATTTGCAAGGAGATGAATGGGTAAACGATGAAATTTCGATATCATTTCCAGAAAGTTGTTGACTTGAAGAGTAATGAAAAAACACAGGCAGAATGGATGTTATCCACAGCGATCGGTAAACTTCAGACGGAGGAAGAACATCTGATACAACTTCTTAATGACAGAAGTAATCTGGTCGCCATTATCCAATCTGCTACGGAAAATAAAGCGTCTGTAAACAGTCTGCAGGAGATGCAGCGTTATGTACATCACCTTGACGAGTGCATTTCACGCAAAAACAGTGATGTTAAACATGCTCAGGTCAACGTGCAGCGGAATCAGACATTTCTCAACGGTAAGATGATTGACGAAAAAGTATGGCTTGGAGCGAGAGACAAGGCCAAAATCAAATTTCAGCAGGAGATGCTCCTCCGGGAACAGAACGATCTGGACGAGATGGCTACTGTACGCTTCGCTGCCAAAGCCGGACGCGCGAATTGATGTGAGCCGGACGCGAAGTTGTCTCGTGAAGGAGGAATGAACGATGGCTGTTAAAGATGATAGCGACATGGAAAAAGAGTCGGGAGGCGGTTGGGAAAAGTTTCTCATGATTTCAATCCCGATTGTATTCACCGTAGTATTGCTAGGTGTATTACTTACCCTATTTAATGTAGATATTCGTAATAACTTGTTTGAATTCGCCAACAAAATACCGGTAGTCAAGGAATGGGTACCTGATCCTGTACTGGATCCAGAGAAAGAAAAGCTGGAGAAGAGTGAGCAGCAGGTTGAAAGTGCTGAAGCCACAATCGAAAAGCTGAAGTCCCAGGTGACGGCTAAAGAAACAGAGCTCAAAGCAGCACAGGCAGCGACAACCACCGAAGCGAAGAAAGCAACGGAGCTTCAGAAAAAATTGGATGATGCGGAAAAAGCGGCTGAAACCGCAACAGCGGCAACGCCTGAAACGGAATCCGATTATCAAAAGCAAATCAAAGATTTGGCAAAGATGTATGCTGATATGAGCCCGAGCAAAGCTGCACCGATCCTGCAAAATATGACGAATGAAGAAATGGTTTTGTTATTGAATGCCATGCAATCATCTGCTCGGACCAAGGTGCTTGAAAAGATGGATCCAAAAACAGCAGCCGATGTGACCATGATGATGAAGGATGCCAAACCGTCCGGCGATCTGGCACTGGATGCACTGCAATCCCGATTGAAGAAGGAAACCGCAGCAACTTCAACTGCATCCACAACGACAAGCAAAAACCTGGATAAAAATCAGCTTAGTCAAACATTTGCTTCGATGTCTGCTTCAAGTGGTGCCAAGTTATTATTGGAAACATACAAGTTAAGTCCTGATAAAACATTGACCATCCTGAATTCGGTAGATGATGCAACACGCTCTCAATTGCTTGAGAACATGTCTTCGGAGGACTCGGTTGAAACTGCAAAAATTTTGAACAGATTAATGGGCAACAAATAGATCTCATTACACTGAACTAACCGAGAGGAGGTGAAAATAAATGTCGATTGTATATCAAATGGCATCCACAGCATCTGCAAAAGCAACGGGAACAGGTCAGGCGACTGGAGCACAATCGAAAGGTTCAGCTGCAGGGGCTAGCGGTGAATTTCTCCAAACTCTTGCACAATCGTTATCTGGAGGAAACACAGAAGGTGATAGTTCAAGCGCTGCTGGAAGTTTAACTGCTAATCCGCTGATGTTTTCCTTTGCTGCGAATGAAGAAGGGGAAGCGACATCAATCACGGATATACTGAATTCGTTGTTCACGGACTTGGATTCACTTGACGAAGCTTTGGAAAATGATCCAGCTCTACTTGCAGGTTTACAAACTCTGATTCAACAGATGTATACACAATTAAGTAATCCTTCAGGTTCTAATGCGGAAGGCTCCGACGAACCTTCGAACGGAGCGGAAAGCATAAATACAGTACCTGCAATTGAACTGTCCCAACATCCGGCAGCAGTACGTTTTGTTCTGCAGGATATGCTTACACAATTAGTAGCCGGAATGAATGATCCTGAGAGTAACGTTGCGAAGAACGCTCCGGAATTCAAGCAACTACTACAATCTCTGCAGGGTCAGCTTCAAGAGGCTGGAGTGGATACTAGCCATAACAAAGGATGGACTCAACTGAAATCCATACTGGAAACATTGACTGCAGTTAAGGATCAGACTGCACAAGTCGCTCCAAGTACTTCACTTCAAGCACCCAAACAGGATTTGGTCGTACCTCAGGTTCTTGTTGCGGCAGTGGCAAACACTGGAAGCCAGGTGAAAGATGAGACGGAGACGACATCTGCTTCGAATGCAGGTGGAGAAGTCGAACACTCAACGATCATTACTGCGGGAGAACTGTCCTTGCGTTCATCAGGTACAACAGCAGGGAAACCGGCTGAACCTGTAATGCAAACATCACAGTTTGCCAAAGAAATGACACAATTTGTAGTCAACAAGCTGGATATTGTGCAGCAAAAAGGATTTTCCGAGGCGACCATCTCACTGCGGCCTGAGCACCTAGGGAAGTTGGATGTTCAAATCACCTTGCAGAATGGGCAGTTGGTTGCACGGTTTATGACTGAACATACGATGGCCAAAGACATGCTTGAACAGCAAATGACACAGCTGCGTTCTTCACTTCAAGCCCAGGGAATTCAAGTGGAACGACTTGAGGTTACCCAGAACAGTTCAATCGGATCACAGATGTATCAGGACGGAGGCCGTCAGCCGGGAAGTAATTCTCAGCAACAACGCCGTTCGCGTGAGCGTGAGGAACAATCGGATGATGCTATAGCTACAGCAGGAATTCAGGAAGAATTGCGTAACTGGCGTAGCGAACAAGTCGATGGAAATGAATTACAGAGAGATACGTTTAGTGCAGAGGCTTAAACAGAAATGAGGTGAGCAAATGGCTAACGAAATTGTTTCAATGAATAATACCTGGCCGAATTATTCGGCAGCCAATAAAGCAACCACAAGTGCTGCAACAAAAGAATTGGGCAAAGATCAGTTTCTAAAAATCCTGATTACCCAGCTGCAAAATCAAGATCCTATGCAGCCGATGGAGGATAAGGAATTTATCGCTCAAATGGCACAGTTCAGCTCCGTGGAGCAACTGGTCAATATTTCTACACAGCTTAAAACATTGAACCAGTCACTTGGTGCTGTATCCGGCATGATTGGCATGGAGGTAAGTTGGCTTTCTTCTAATAAAGATGACAACGGAACTCTTCGTCAGGGTATTGTGGATTCCATCATTGTAAGAGATGGTGTTCAATACGCAAAAGTGGGCAACGACGAGATTAAGCTGGATGAGATCATTCAGGTGAATTATCCAAAACAGGCAGAAGAGAGTCAAACTCCGGTACAGAACGTTCAAGGCGTAGCCCCTGAAACGAACGAGAGCCAGGAAGTTGAATCATCCGCTGAACCGGGTGATACGGAAGATAGCGGGAAAACGATATGAGTGATCGCATAACGGTTGGACAATTATATGCAGGCCCGATTACACCGAATATGCTTCAAAGACCCAAAACGGGAGAATCTTCGGCTGTCCCGGAAAAACCCTTTGCCAAGGTGCTGGAAGACAATCTTCTGAAATTGAGCAATCATGCTGCCAAACGATTGGAACAGCGAGGTATTGAGCTCAAGACCGAGCAAATGGAACAGATTGGTTCTGCTTTGGACAAAGCTGCTGCCAAAGGAGCCAAAGAGTCATTGATTTTAATGCAGGATATGGCTTTTATCGTCAATGTCAAAAATCGTACTGTGGTTACAGCTATGGATAGTGAAAGCATGAAGGATAATGTGTTCACTCAGATTGATAGTGCTGTAATCATTTCTTGACCGGCTGGCCCTTCTCGGGAGCCGGAATGCCGCTGACCGACTGATGCGGTAACCAAATGAAGACTGGGAGGATTTTTAAAAATGTTGAAATCAATGTACTCAGGCGTTTCCGGGATGCGGGGTTTTCAAACAAAACTCGACGTAATTGGTAACAATATTGCGAACGTAAACACGGTTGGCTTCAAGGGCAGTCGGGTTATGTTCAAAGATATTATGAGCCAAACGACGGCGGGGGTGACTGCCCCTGGAGATGCATCTGGTGGTGTCAATGCGAAACAAATCGGTCTTGGTGTATCCGTAGGTTCGATTGATACGCTGCATCTGGCAGGTAGCCCAATGACAACGAATAATCCAACAGATCTTCGGATTAATGGAGACGGATTCTTCTTGGTACGTTTGAGTGAAGATCAGGAAGTGCCCTACCTGACTCGTGCTGGGGACTTCCACGTGGATGCTGCGCGTAACCTTTTGACATCGGATGGATTGTTCGTTCTGGATAACGGTGGTGGAAATATTACCATTCCAGACGACGTCGTTTCCTTTACGATTGGTCAGGATGGAACGATTAACCAGACTATGGCAGATGGAACGATTGAAGCAGGTCCACAGATTGGAATAGGTAAAGTTGTCAATCCAGAAGGTCTTGAGAAAATTGGGGGCAACTTGTACCGTATGACAGCTAACGCGAATCCGGACGGGGCACTGGAACCATTGACAGCAAACAGTGCTGAGGACGGAACAGGAGCGATCATTGCTGGACAGCTCGAAATGTCAAACGTGGACTTGACTGGTGAATTTACTGAGATGATCGTAGCTCAGCGTGGATTCCAGGCCAACTCCCGGATCATTACAACGTCGGATGAAATACTTCAGGAAGTTGTTAACCTGAAACGTTAATAGCTGATTAATGAATTTTTTTAAAATGTGGGGGAGCTTGCTCCTCCCACTCTGATCAAGGGGGCTTAGCATGATTTCGGTTACGCGGTTAAATGGTTCTCCCATGTGGTTAAATGCGCTGATGGTTGAAATAGTGGAAGAGACGCCGGATACGTATATTACTCTGGTAACTGGAAAGAGACTGATTGTGCTTGAAAAAGCCGATGACGTTATTTCCAAGATTAAAGATTACAACCGTGAAATCGGGGTTCAGGCAGCCACTATTAAAGTGCAGCAAACGGAGGAATCCTGATGAAAAAAATGATGCCCTGGCTTGCAACGATGTTGCTTGCAATAACACTCATTGTGGTGGTTGTGTTTGTATTTATGCAAGGACAGAACGGGAATAAGGACGACACACATACGGCGGCAGCTTCAGAAAAGAAGATGACTGCGGATGAGATTGTAGAGGTTTCCTCTGAGCTTGGAGAAATTAAAACCAACTTGGCTGATACGGATCATGTTGTAGTTGTCAGCTTCTCATTCAAGTTGTCAGACAAAACAGCCAAAGAAGATTTTGAGAAAATTAAAGAAATTACAGTGAAGCCTATTATCATTCAGACGTTTGCGGATACAAAGTCTGAGGAGCTGGCTACAGCGAAGGGCCGAGTACAATTTAATGAGAGATTGACCGGACTAATTAATGAAGCTTTACCTGAAGGTAAGTTGAGCAGCACCAGTTTTTCAGCTTTTGTAATGGCGCCAATGTAAATGAACAGAACACGCTGTAGACCTGTAAGGGGGTGAGAACATGGTGGATGTATTATCACAAAATGAGATTGACGCCCTATTAGCAGCCCTTTCTTCTGGTGAGATGGATGCGGAAGAATTGAAGAAGGAAGAAACTCAGAAGAAAATCAGATCGTACGATTTTAAGCGGGCAGTGCGTTTTTCCAAAGACCATATCAGAAGCTTGACTCGTATTCATGAAAACTTTGCACGCTTTCTCACCACTTATTTTTCAGCCCAACTGCGGACGTTCGTTCAAATCAATGTCGTTCAGGTCGAACAGTTGCCTTATGATGAGTTTATCCGTTCTATTCCTAAGATGACGATATTGAACATTTTTGAAGCGGAGCCACTACAGGGAAGAATGGTGATGGAAGTCCATCCGAACGTGGGATATGCGATGTTGGATCGCCTGCTTGGTGGAACGGGGAGTGCTCCGACAAAGATTGCATCGATGACGGAGATTGAAACGACCATCATGGAGCGAATATTCAGCCGTGCATTTGAAAGTTTGCAGGAAGCATGGAAGACCGTGTTGGATATTTCCCCAAGGATGGAAGCGCTCGAGACCAATCCGCAATTTATGCAGATTGTATCTCCCAATGAAACGATTGCTCTGATCTCGCTCAGCACCAAAATTGGTGACACGACAGGCATGATCAATCTATGTATACCGCATGTCGTTCTTGAACCTATTATGTCACGGTTGTCAACTCATCAGTGGTTTGTTTCGGAGAAGAAAACCAGAGCTCCGGAAGAATATGATGCTTTAAGAGAGCGTGTGAACAAAGCCAAATTACCCATCGTTGCGGAATTGGGAGAATCCAGAATTTCAATTGCAGAATTTCTGGGTCTGTCCGTTGGTGATGTCATTACGTTGAACAAACCAGTGGATGAGGGACTTTCCATTAAAGTGGGTGACAAACTGAAATACATGGGCAGTCCGGGGACAATCAAGGACCGTGTGGCTGTGCAAATAGACGAGATTGTCACCGAAGGAGTTGAAGAATTTGACGAGTAAGGATTATTTATCCCAAGAAGAAATCGATGCTTTGCTCAGGCAATCGGAGTCGATAAACAGCTCGGAGCCCGCTGAAAAGACGGTTGATGATTTTTTGACCGAGCTGGAGCAGGATGCCTTGGGGGAGATTGGTAACATTACATTTGGTAGCGCGGCAACAGCCTTATCCACGCTATTGGGCCTCAAAGTAGATATTACAACACCTAAAGTTTCTATTATTAGTCGAACGCAGTTTGAAGAAGCTTTTCCCAAGCCGCATGTTGCCGTTCATGTGAATTACGTGGATGGATTTGAAGGCATTAACTCGCTTGTTATCAAGAAGAGAGATGCTCAAGTCATCGCTGATTTGATGCTGGGTGGCGAAGGAAATCCGGTCGATGAAGAACTGAACGAAATCCATATTAGTGCAGTACAGGAAGCAATGAACCAGATGATGGGTTCATCTGCAACTTCAATGTCCACGATTTTTAATCGTTTTGTGAATATTTCTCCTCCGGGAATCGATATTCTCAATCTGGAGAGTGGAGAAGGTGTAAGTAATCTCCCGGCAGATGAGACTCTTATCCAAGTTTCATTTCGTTTGTTAATCGGGGATCTGATTGATTCCAATCTGATGCAGTTGCTTCCAGTGCATTTTGCCAAAAACATGGTAGATATGTTGATTGGAGGTGCTCAGGAGTCAACTGCCAGCGCACCAGTGGCATCAACCCCTGAACCTGCACCAGCACCCGTACCCGCAACGCCACCACCAGTGGCTGAGCAGCCGCCCGTTCAACACCAGCAGCCCCCACAGGCTCCTCAGCAGCCTGTTCAGGACTATAACGGATATGGACAGACTCCGATGGGGATGCCGCAAGGAATGCCGCCACAGCAGCCGTATGGCATGCCACCGCAGCAACCTTATGGTGCACCTCAACATTATGGTGGAATGCCAAATAGGAATGTTAACGTACAGCCAGTTCAATTCGCCAATTTACAAAATGGGGCGTACGGTCAGGTAGACGAAAACAATTTGAATTTATTGATGGACATTCCCCTTAAAGTCACCGTAGAATTAGGAAGGACCCAGAAGCAAATTAAAGATATTTTGGAACTGTCACAGGGTTCGATTGTCGAACTGGATAAGTTAGCCGGGGAACCTGTCGATATTTTGGTGAATAACAAACTGATCGCCAAGGGAGAAGTTGTCGTTATAGACGAAAACTTTGGTGTTCGTGTTATAGATATCGTTAGCCAATGGGACCGAATTCAGAAATTACAATAAGCACAATTTAGGGAGGACTTGAATCAAGATGGCAAACCGAATTTTAGTCGTAGACGACGCTGCATTTATGAGAATGATGATCCGGGACATTTTGTCTAAAAATGGATATGAGGTTGTTGGTGAGGCACAGGATGGTTCACAAGCCATTGAGAAATTTAAAGAGCTTCGTCCGGATCTGATCACCATGGATATTACGATGCCTGAGATGGATGGCATTGCAGCTTTGAAAGAAATCAAGAAGATTGATGCTAACGCTAAAGTGATTATGTGCTCGGCCATGGGGCAACAAGCAATGGTAATCGATGCTATTCAAGCAGGTGCCAAAGACTTTATCGTTAAACCGTTCCAATCTGATCGGGTTATCGAAGCGATTAGCAAGACACTGGGCGTTTAAGAGACATGATGATGGCTCAGGGTGATATACCAGGAGGAGCTGGCGCGGGAACCAATTATTATTTACAGCTTGTATGGGTGATTGTTGTCCTGGCCGTCATCCTGGCCCTTATTGTCTATCTGATCCGGTTCTTAAACAAACGGAATCAGCAGTGGTTACGTCAGGGCACGATTCGTACCCTGGGCGGGGTTGGACTGGGGCAAAACAAGTCGCTGCAAATTATGGAAATTGGTGGAGTTGTATATCTGCTTGGTGTAGGTGAAGACATCCAGTTGATAGATAAGGTTTCGGACCTGGAAGAGGCGCAAAGAATCATTGATTCCTTCGAACGGGATGCTGCTTCACAACAAGGGAATCTCTCACCTCTCATTGCCAAGCTCACAAAACGTTTCCGTAGAGAAGAACCGCCGAGGGAAATGGAACTAGAGGACACAACTTCTTTTCACGAAATGTTTGAATCCAAACTTCGGCAGATGCCTAACCGTAAAGAGAAGATGGAAAAGCTCCTAGATAAAGACAATACTACAGATCGGTCGAGGGATTCATGAAGAAAAAGATTTGGTTAGCGTGTTGTTTATTAGGACTTATCAGTCTGGCATCTGTAACGGTTGCCTTTGCCGAACCTATTCCGAATATTGATATTCAGATTGGGAACGGAGATGGAGGGACACCAAGCACGAGTTCACTGTCCATTATACTGTTAATTACGGTGCTTAGTATTGCTCCGGCCATGCTTGTGCTGATGACCAGTTTTACTCGGATTGTGATTGTACTAGGTTTTGTACGTACATCTTTGGGTACACAACAAATGCCACCCAATCAGGTGCTCGTCGGTTTGGCGCTATTTCTGACACTTTTCATTATGTCGCCAACGTTGTCTTCCATAAATCAGGTAGCGCTTCAGCCCTATCTCCAGGGAGATCTTACGCAAACCGAGGCACTTGAAAAAGCAGCGGATCCGATAAAGAAATTTATGTTTAGTCACACCAGAGAAAAAGATCTTCTGCTGTTTATGAAGTACAATCAGACTGAACAACCCAAGACTTATCAGGATATCCCAATTACTGTTATGGTGCCGGCATATGTAATCAGTGAGTTGAAGACAGCATTCCAGATGGGATTTATGATTTTTATTCCGTTTCTTGTTATAGACATTGTTGTTGCGAGTACACTCATGGCAATGGGCATGATGATGCTTCCGCCGGTCATGATCTCATTACCTTTCAAAATACTGCTCTTTGTCCTTGTGGACGGGTGGTATCTGGTTGTCAAGTCACTGTTACTGAGTTTTAACACTTGATCCGGAAAGTTAAAGGAGGACGGTCATGACTTCGGAATTTATTATCGGTCTGGCCGGGAAAGCGGTATACACGTCATTGCTGGCCAGTGCACCCATGCTTATACTAGCTCTGGTTGTAGGACTTGCAATCAGTATTTTTCAAGCGACAACCCAAATTCAGGAACAAACATTAGCTTTCGTGCCAAAGATTGTTGCCGTACTTTTGGCGGTACTTTTGTTTGGACCTTGGATTTTGAATATCTTGGTCGATTTTACGTTTAACATTCTCGATAATCTATACAGATACATAGGGTAGGCTTTAGCAGATGGAGACATTATTGCAAAGTTTCCCTGTCGCTCTGCTTATGTTTTGTCGAATCACATCATTTTTTGTAACTGCACCGGTTTTTTCGGCTCGAAATGTACCCGCTTCAGTTAAAATTGGACTCTCTGCTTTTGTCACATTGACCGTATATATGACATATGGCATAAACCAGACAGTACCCACGGATCTGAGTTATATTTTGCTCATCATCAGAGAGATTCTAATAGGTTTGCTTTTGGGATTTGTTGCGTATCTATTGATGACAGCTGTACAGACAGCAGGTGCTTTTATTGATATACAAATTGGTTTTGGTATTGCGAACGTATATGATCCAATGACAGGTGCTTCAGCACCGCTTACAGGTAACTTCAAATATGCATTCGCAGTGCTTTTATTCCTAACCATGAATGGACATCATTATCTCCTGGATGCCCTTGTATACAGTTATCGCTGGATCCCGTTGTCGAATGTATTTTTCATAAGGCTGGCCGATGGAAGTATTGCTGAATTTTTGATTCGTACGCTAGGTGAATCGTTTATGCTTGCGTTTCAGATGGCTGCACCTATGGTAGTTGCGTTGTTTTTAACGGATGTAGGATTAGGATTTTTGGCAAAAACAGCTCCTCAATTTAATGTTTTTGCTGTCGGAATGCCGCTTAAAGTGCTCGTCGGGCTTGCTATTTTGCTTTTGCTGGTTCCCAGCTTCGCCTTTGTATTTGGTCAATTGTTCGAAGTGATGTTCAGATCCATGGAAAAATTGCTTGGGACCATTGGGCAAAGGCCGGGATGAGTGAAACGGAGGACAAGATTCGAATGAAACTTCAACTCGACCTCCAGTTGTTTTCAGGGGAAAAGACGGAGAAAGCTACCCCAAAAAAGAGACAGGATACACGTAAAAAGGGACAGGTTGTCAAAAGCATGGAGATATCAGGTGCCTCGATTCTCCTGTTTACCTTTTTAATCATGATGGTTTTCAGTGATTTTTACAAGGAGCGTACGGTTCGACTCTTCACGGATATCTTCATCAATCGATTGAGCATGGAAGTCACTGATGAAAATGTAATGTCGCTTATGATGCGATACGGTATAGAAGTGATGTTGTTGCTTGCTCCTGTTCTGCTTGGTGTAGCATTAGTTGCTCTGATCGTTAACTACATGCAGGTAGGTTTTCTACTTGTAGGTGAAGGTTTAAAGCCGAAGCTGGAGAAGTTGAATCCGATTAAGGGATTCAAAAATATTTTTTCTCTTCGTTCGTTGGTCGAATTTGCTAAATCCATTTTGAAGATGACCATCATTGGTTATCTTGTGTATAGCACAATCACAAGTTACCAGTCCGACATTGCTTCACTTTCTCATTTTTCAATGGATGCCATTTTACATTTTGCTGCTTCAATTACTTTAAGTCTTGGAGTCAAGATTGCGGTAGCTCTGTTGGTACTTGCGATCTTTGATTACATGTATCAGAAGTATGATCATGAGAAGAAGATCCGTATGTCCAAGCAGGACATTAAGGATGAGTACAAAAAAATGGAGGGTGACCCGCTGATCAAAGGTAAAATCCGGGAACGTCAGCGTCGTATGGCTATGCAGCGTATGATGCAGGAAGTACCGAATGCGGATGTAATCATTACGAACCCAACTCACTTTGCGGTTGCATTAAAGTATGAAGGTTCCGAGATGGAGGCACCACAGATTATTGCCAAAGGTCAGGATTATGTCGCCTTGCGAATCAAGGAAATTGCCAAAGAAAACGGTGTTATTACGATGGAAAACAAGCCGTTAGCACGGGCGTTGTTCCAGAGAGCCGAGATTGGTGACGCCATACCGGCCGATTTGTTCCAAGCGGTAGCCGAAGTGCTAGCTTATGTATATAAACTAAAGGGCAGAACGAAATAAAAGGGGATCGGAGGCCGTACATTCATTGAAAATTAAAGATATAGCTGTCCTTGCGGGTATCATTGGCATTGTGTTAATGATGATTCTCCCGATCCCGACCTGGCTGTTGGACTTGTTACTGGTCGTCAATATTTCAATTGCTCTGATGATACTCCTTGTTGCCATGAACAGCAAAGAAGCATTGCAGTTTTCTATTTTTCCGGCTTTGCTGCTGATCACTACACTATTCCGACTGGCACTGAACATTTCCACAACCAAGTTGATTCTTGGTAATGGTGATGCAGGAGCTGTAGTTGCTACCTTTGGTAGCTGGATTGCTGGAGGGCAAATTGCAATTGGATTTATCGTGTTTTTGATCCTCGTTGTCGTTCAGTTTATCGTTATTACCAAGGGTTCTGAACGCGTAGCTGAAGTTGCTGCTCGATTCACTCTCGATGCGATGCCTGGTAAACAAATGAGTATTGATGCGGATCTGAATGCGGGTCTGATCAACGAGCAACAAGCTCGTGAGCGTCGTTCCAAAATTGAACGTGAAGCCGATTTCTATGGAGCGATGGATGGAGCAAGTAAATTTGTAAAAGGTGACGCAATTGCAAGTATTATCATCCTCCTGATCAATCTTATCGGTGGATTTATTATCGGTATGACTGTACATGGGATGGCTTTCGCAGATGCAATGTCAACGTACTCTGTATTGACTATTGGAGATGGATTGGTAAGCCAAATCCCTGCTCTGCTTATTTCCACAGCAGCAGGACTTATTGTCACCAGAGCGTCATCAGAAGGAAACTTGGCAGATGATATTACGGGGCAACTGTTTACATATCCAATACTTATTTATATTGTAGCTTTCGTTATTGCCATGCTCGGTTTCTTTACGCCAATTCATGTTATTACTACGCTTCCGTTGGCAGGTGTGTTGGCATATGCCGCGTGGCGCATGCAGAATAATTTGAACTTGAAACAGGAAGCGGAAGAACAGTTGGAAGAAGAACAGCAGATTGAAGAGGTCAGAAGTCCTGAAAGTGTAATTAACCTGCTTCAAGTGGATCCTATTGAGTTTGAATTTGGTTATGGTTTAATCCCGCTTGCTGATAATCAGCAGGGGGGGGACTTGTTGGATCGGATCATTATGATTCGGAGGCAGTGTGCTCTTGAACTGGGGTTGGTTGTTCCGGTTATACGGATTCGAGATAATATCCAGCTCAGACCCAATGAGTATGTGATCAAAATCAAGGGTAATGTGGTAGGTGGCGGAGAGCTGTTGTTGAATCACTACCTTGCCATGAGTCCAGGTTATGATGAGGAGTCAGTGACAGGTATTGAAACGACAGAGCCTGCTTTTGGACTTCCGGCACTATGGATTGATGAAGTAACCAAAGACAGAGCGGAACTTGCAGGATATACGGTCGTAGACCCGCCTTCCGTTGTCGCTACACATCTGACGGAATTGATCAAAAAGCATGCGCATGAGTTACTTGGAAGACAAGAAACGAAAGCCCTTGTGGATAATCTCAGAGAGAACTATTCTGCCCTGGTGGATGAACTGATTCCTTCACTGCTTTCTATTGGTGATGTGCAGAAAGTACTCGCCAAGTTATTGCGTGAGAAAATATCCATTCGTGATATGGTTACCATCTTCGAGACACTAGCTGACTATGGTACATATACGAAGGACCCTGATGTGTTAACTGAGTACGTCAGACAATCCCTCTCACGTCAGATTACTCAGCAATTCTCACAGAAAGGTGAGACACTTAGGGTGATCACCGTTGGACCTGGTCTCGAGAAGAAAATTGCTGAAAGTGTGCAACAATCGGATCAAGGTAGCTATCTTGCGCTAGATCCTGTTTCTACACAAAGTGTTTATCAGAAGCTGAGTGAACAAGTGAACCGTTTGATTCAATCAGGTCAACAACCTGTTGTATTAACTTCTCCAACCATTCGGATGTATCTGCGTCAGGTTATTGAACGTACTATGCAGGACATTCCTGTGCTTTCCTACAGTGAATTGGAGCCGAATGTTGAAATTCAAAGTATCGGGGTGGTGAACTTATGAGAGTAAAACAATACGTTGTTGAGACCATGCCCGAAGCTATGCTTCAAATTCGCAAAGACCTGGGAAGTGATGCCGTCATTCTGTCCACCAAAGAGATTAAGGTGGGCGGTGTGATGGGAATGTTTCGCAAAAAACGGATCGAAGTTGTAGCTGCAGTGGATAAGGAAGAAAACAAGCAAACGACAAAGCCCGTACAAAATCAATTCACACCTGTACCTCGTGCATTTGTACCTGAGGCTTATCGGCAAACAGCACGTTCGTTTGTTGCGGCTTCTGATGAGTCGGCGACAACGAATACAGCTGATCAAAGTGTACAGGAACAATCTGCTGCCGCGCCATCTGTGTTTGAATCGCGTAATATCAGTTCAGACATAGACAGCGGCTCAGGTTCTTCGAGCACGGATCATAAACCGCGACCGCAAGGGGCGGATTTTTCGGGTTCAACAACTGCGACGAAGCCAACAGGTTCAGACCTGCAGCAGGATAAGTTGATGACTGAATTGCAGGATCTTAAACAGATGGTGACCAGGCTTTCTAAGCAAGGTACTTCCGCGGACCCTCTGACAGAGGAACTGCAACCGATCCGAGAACGTCTGACAGAACAAGATGTTTGGCCTGAAGTTTGGGAAGCCTGGTTCGATTCAATCCAAACAAGATTGTCTGAGGATGAATTTAAGAAACAGGATGTAGAGCAAGTTGTGAAGCTTGAGGTCATGCACTTTTTGGAACAACGTATTGAAGAAGGCATCCTTCCTACCACTCGAATCGTCTATGTTGCTGGACCAACAGGTGTAGGAAAAACAACGACAATCGCAAAATTGGCTGCTGAGCAAATGTTCAAAAAACATCGTAAAGTTGGATTCATTACATCAGATACGTATCGGATCTCGGCGGTAGAACAGCTTAGAACATATGCATCTATACTGAATGTTCCACTTGAGGTGGTGCAATCGCCCGGGGATACACAACGTGCCATTTCTCGATTAGAGAATTGTGACTTGATTTTTATGGATACAGCAGGTAGAAACTACAGAAATGAATTGCTTGTTTCGGAACTGCAAAGTTTGCTTGCTCCGGTAGAGAATAGCGAAACCTTTCTGGTCATGAGTATGACTTCCAAAAGCGCTGATATGGTTCAGATTACGGAACATTTCAGTAAATATGGCCTGGATAAGGTAATTTTCACCAAAATGGATGAGACTGGGAGCTGCGGTCCGTTATTTAATTTGTTACACCGTTTTCCACTCAAGCTCGCATATGTGGCTAATGGACAAAATGTTCCGGACGATTTGTTGAAGCCGGATGCAGATTCATTGTCTAAACAGTTGCTGGGAGAAGGGCCACAATGAAGGATCAGGCAGCTGCACTTCGAAATATGGTCTCCGCGCCATTGGAATTGGAAGGTATTGAGCGAGATATTCGATCCTCTAAAATCATTACTGTGGCCAGTGGTAAGGGAGGTGTTGGTAAATCCAATTTCACACTGAACTTTGCCTTGGCACTGCAGGCTTTGGGGAAAAAGGTACTTGTGTTTGATGCCGATATTGGAATGGCTAATATTGATGTTCTTATGGGTACGTCTTCTTCCTATAATCTTTATCACCTGTTATACCGACAAAAATCTATAAGGGAGATCATACAACTGGGTGCCAGCGGCTTGCCTTACATTGCTGGTGGATCGGGCATGAAAGAGTTATTCTCATTGTCTGATCGTGATCTGGAGTTCTTCGCCAGTCAAGTGGAGGATATTGCCCAGGAAATGGATTATGTCATCTTCGACACTGGGGCAGGACTCTCCAGGGAGAATATGAAGTTCATCGGTGCTGCCGATGAATGCCTGATTATAACCACACCTGAACCGACTTCAATAACCGATGCTTATGCTTTAGTCAAAGTTATGCACGGCCAGGAAAATGCTACGCCCTTTCGGATGATCGTTAACCGGGTGGAGGACGAACGAGAAGCGGAACGGGTGGCAGATAAAATAGCTGGAGTGGCAAGGCGGTTTTTGCAGACGGATATTCCGCTGCTTGGGTATATTTCGGAAGACGCCCAGGTGGTCAAGGCGGTTAAAAGGCAAATGCCCTATAGTCTGGCTTATCCCAATGCCAAAGCCTCCAAAGATATAGAGAAACTTGCTCTTCGTTATCTGGCTGTACCTGCAACTCCGGGATCCGGAACCTTGACAGGAATCAGGGGATTTATGAATAAGTGGCTTAAACGGACAACATGATTTCTGAAAAAAGGAAACAGGGGTGACACAACATGGCGGTCTATCAAGTATTGGTTGTCGATGATTCCGCTTTTATGCGTAAGATTGTTACGGATTTGATCCAAGCGGATCCGGAATTCAAGGTCACGGCAACGGCATCAAACGGTAGAGAAGCGATTCAAAAATCACTGGAATTGAAACCCGATATTATTACAATGGACGTTGAGATGCCCGAAATGAATGGGTTGGATGCATTAAAATCAATTATGAAGGAATCCTTCGTTCCTGTGATTATGCTCTCAGGTATCAATGAACAAGGCATGAAAGAAACCATTATGGCGCTTGAAGCCGGAGCATTCGACTTCATTCGGAAACCATCTATTTCACATGACCAGGATATTGCTCAAGTCGGTAAGGCCCTGGTTGAGCGCATGCGTGCTGCGATGAATGAGATCAAGCGAAAAGCTGATCGTGAGTTATCGTTGAAAAATAGAGAGATTTCGCGAGCAACAGTTGTCCCTTCAGCTCAGCAGCTACACAAAGAAATGCCAGGCAAGGATCGAGTAGAGTCTGCGAAAAAAATGATTGAACCTGCGAAGACGAGTCAACGCTCTCTTCAAGAGCGGACTGACGTCTTTCAGGCCAAATCCAAGAAACCTATTGAGCCATTATCACCTTCGAAACCAGGCCGCTTGGAGAAAAAAACGGAACCTTTGCCGAAAGCAGAGCGGACTTTGGAGACGAATGTAGAGAGAGTAGTGAAGTCAGCTAATCCAGTGCAGACTCCGAAGGAAGTTCGGCTACCTAATGCAGCTAGACTGGCAGCTGACCAAATAGCAGCAGCCTCTGCAAAAGCCAAGGAAGTAATCAAGCCTAATCCTGTCCCTAAAGGCGCAGGGGGAGTGGAAGGAACATTCAACAAGCTTGTGGCAATAGGTTGTTCTACGGGTGGACCGAGGGCTCTCAAGACCTTACTCGAGCAGTTGCCTGCTGATTTGCCTGCACCGGTCATTATTGTGCAGCATATGCCGCCCAATTTCACACGTTCTTTGGCTCAACGATTGAATACATTCAGTCCATTGCATGTAGTTGAAGCTGAAGAAGGCATGGTCCTGAAAAAAGGTACCGCCTATATAGCACCCGGCGGATTCCATGTGAAAGTTAACAAAACAGCAGACGGGAAGTTTATCGTGAAGTTGACTGAAGATCAACCAGTGAATGGACATAGACCTTCAGTGGATACGATGTTTGAGTCACTTCTGCCGTTTACATCTTTACAAAGGCATCTTGTTTTGCTGACAGGAATGGGAAGTGATGGAGCACGTATGATGAAGAGATTATACGAAGCTGGAGTTACATCAACCTTTGCCGAGAATGAAGAAACATGTGTTGTATATGGTATGCCGCGTTCTGCTGTAGAGCTGCAATGCGTTCGTCATCTTTTGCCACTGCAGGAGATTGCGTCTAAACTTGTTCAAGCAGTGAAATAACGGAGTGTAACTCACGGAGGAGGTGCCTCACAATGGACATGAACCAATATTTATCCATGTTTATTGATGAGTCTAATGATCATCTGCAATCGCTTAACGAAAACATGCTTCAACTTGAAGGCAATCCAGAAGATCTGGGTATAGTTCAGGTGATATTCCGCTCTGCTCATACTTTGAAGGGTATGGCAGCAACAATGGGCTTTGAAGATTTGGCATCACTGACACATAAAATGGAAAATGTGTTGGATCTGGTTCGTAATGAGAAGTTAAAAATGCAGGATTACATTTTTGACACCATGTTTAAGAGTCTCGACGCCTTGGAAACGATGGTTCAGGATATTACCGAAGGTGGACAAGGTAAAGCTGATGTTTCGTCAATCGTTGCTTCGCTTCAGGCCATTGAAAACGGTGAAATGACAAACGGAGATACATCTGCTACGGAAACAAAAAAGCCAGCTAACGCTTCAATTGCTTCGGCTGTGGAACTGGATGAATTCCAATATTCGGTGCTGGATCAGTCGATTGCCGAAGGTCATCGTGTGTTCTATGTGGATGTACTCGTTAGCGAGCATAGCCAGTTAAAAGGTGTACGGGCTTACATGGTCTTTGATATGCTGGAACGTTCAGGTGAAGTCGTAAAGGCTTACCCTTCCGTTCAGGATATTGAGCAAGAGAAGTTTGAGCGCAGTTTCTCGTTGTATTACATAACAACTAAAGAGGCGCACGAACTGGAAGAAGGCATCATGAGTATCTCTGAGATTGAAAGTGCAAAGCTGATTCAACTGGATCAGGAGACTCTTCAGCAGATGGCTAATCAGGTAGCAGCTACAGTTGAAGCGCCACCCGCACCAACAGCTGTAGCTGAAGTTGCTTCGCCGGATAACAATTCTGCACCTGCAGAAGAATCCAAAACGGCACCAGCCAAAACTGCTGCGCCGAAGCAAGCTGCTGCACCTTCACGTACCATTCGTGTGGATATTGAACGTCTCGACGTATTGATGAACCTGTTCAGTGAATTGTTGATTGATCGTTCACGTCTGGAGCAATTGGCCAGTGAGACAGGCAACAATGATTTATCCGATACAGTTGCACATTTAAGTCGAGTTAGCACAGATTTGCAAAATATTGTACTGAAATTGCGGATGGTACCGGTAGATACCGTATTTAACCGATTCCCGCGTATGATCCGTGATCTGGCCAAGACACTAGATAAAAAAATCGATTTGGTTATTACGGGTGCTGAGACGGAATTGGACCGTACGGTAATTGATGAGATTGGTGATCCGCTTGTGCATTTACTGCGTAACGCGGTTGACCATGGTGTGGAATCCATTGCAGAGCGTGTAGCTGCAGGTAAACCAGAGATGGGTACAGTAAACCTGCGTGCCTTCCACAGTGGAAATCACGTGTTTATTGAAATTGAAGATGATGGTAAAGGTATCTATCGCGACAAGCTTTTGAAAACCGCGATCAAACGTGGTGTTGTAACCGAAGAACAAGGTGCCAAGATGAGTGATGATGAAGTGAATCAACTGTTGTTCGCACCTGGTTTCAGTACTGCGGATATTATCTCGGATATCTCTGGCCGGGGCGTTGGCTTGGATGTAGTAAAATCGAAGATCACTTCGCTTGGTGGTAATGTAACGATTCATTCAACTCCAGGCAAAGGTACTAACTTCTCTGTTCAGCTTCCGTTGACTCTATCCATTATCGCGGCGATGCTGGTACGACTTGGTTCTGAGAAATACGCTGTTCCGTTATCCTCCATTGTAGAGACGGCCATTGTACAACGGGAACAAGTTCGTAATATTCACGGCAATAAAATGATTACGTTCCGTGAGTCACTGATTCCGTACTTGTCCTTGAGCGAAGTTTTCTCCGTACCGGACTTCAATGACGCTGATGAGCAGGAAACAGAAATTGTCGTGATTCGCAAAGGTGACCGTCTTGCAGCAGTAGCTGTTGAAGAATTCATTGGACAAAGTGAGATTGTTCTCAAATCAATGGGAACCTATCTTCCTGCTATAGAAGGAATCTCTGGAGCAACTATTCTCGGAGATGGACAAGTAGCCCTGATTCTTGATCCTAATGCATTTATTAAATAAGCATAGAGCGAAGTCTTACATTTAATAGGGAGGTTTTTTACATGGAAGAAGAGTTGAAAGTCATCGTCTTTAAATTGGGTTCCGAAGAGTATGGTATTGAGGTAGACAAGGTTCAGACGATTGAGCGCATGATGCCAATTACCCGTGTTCCCAAGACACTTTCCTTTGTAAAAGGAGTTATCAATCTACGCGGCGTTGTTATTCCGGTCATTGATCTGCGCGGTCGTTTCTCCCTTCCGGAATCAGAATACACGGATCAGACTCGTATTGTTATCGTAGGTGTTGACGACATGCAAGTTGGCTTCATCGTAGATTCTGCTAATGATGTTATCGATATCAAGAGCAGTGCGATCGATAGTCCACCAGAAGTGGTTGGCGGCGTTAAAGCGAGATACCTGCGAGGTGTTGCTAAATTGGAAGATTCACGCCTGTTGATTATGCTTAACTTGAACGAAGTATTAAATAAAAGCGAGATTGTACAGCTGGAAAGTGTTGAGGGCTAGTACCGTGGAGATGTTCAACCGATTTGAGGTATTCCAGATGGATGTGCTCAAAGAGGTCGGTAACATTGGAGCAGGCAACGCCGCAACGGCGTTGTCTCAACTCCTCAACAGACCGATTGACATGGGTGTACCTAAAGTACAAATGCTCCCTTTTGAAGAAGTTGCCGAAAAAGTGGGCGGAGATGAACGCATCGTTGTTACCGTTTTTCTTCGTGTGGAAGGGGAAGCACCGGGAAATCTTTTCTTTATGATGACACCAGAGGCTGCTAAAATGTTGTTGAATAGACTCGCCGGGTTTGATTTGAAAGAAGGACTTGCTTTTACAGATATGGAGCAATCAGCGCTTTCCGAGATTGGAAATATTTTGGCTGGATCCTATCTTTCTTCTTTGGCAGATTTCACGAAATTGTCCATGTATCCAACCGTTCCTGGACTTGCCATCGACATGGCGGGTGCCATTCTAAGCTATGGTTTGTTGCAGTTTGGCGAGATGGGTGACGCTGCATTGTTGATTGACACATCTTTCTTTGAAGGTGAAGATCAGGTTGAGGGTCAGTTTTTCCTCATTCCGGACCCACCATCCTTTGCAAAGATATTTGAATCGCTAGGGGTGCCACTGAGCCATGATTGAGGACAAAAGCGTCGTTAAAGTCGGTATGGCGGATCTAAACATCGCTCATCTTCCCGGTGTAATCCGCACGACTGGCTTGGGTTCGTGTGTGGGATTAACAATGTATGACCCACATTTGAAGCTGGCTGGAATGGCGCATGTCATGCTTCCTACTTCAGAGATCGCACGCGAAGGGAAACTGAACACTGCGAAATATGCGGATACGGCGTTGCCTGAGCTTTTGGAAAAGATGATAAAACTAGGCGCTTCTCACTCACGTATTGTGTCTAAAATGGCCGGAGGCTCTCAGATGTTTGCCTTTGCCGGGGCTGGAGATACCATGCGCATTGGACCACGTAATGCAGATTCTTGTCGAGAGTGGCTTCAAAAACTCAATATCCCTCTTCTTGCAGAAGATACCGGTGGAAATTATGGACGAACAATTGAAATGGATTGTGAAACTGGACTTTTGACTATTCGAAGTGTACAAATGGGTGTAAAGGAATTATAAGACTATGATAGGAAACTACCGCATTAATCTTGGAGCAGGCATCGTTGGGTTTATTATTACTTTTTTTGTAGCATACAGCAGCAATGTGTTGATGACCAGTTTAATTCGCGGATTGATCGGATTCGTAGCCTGGTTTGTCCTTGCATACGGTTTACGCTGGGGATTGGGATTGCTGCTGAACCCTCAGGTCGAGGGGAATGGATATGGTTATGATTCACCAAATGCTCAAGATCAAAGAGGTTCACAGGTGGACATTAAAATCGAAGACGATGGACAAGAGCTGAATGATTTGCTCAAGAGTGGACAGAACGCTTCATCTGGGGACGATCTTCCGCCATCTGAGACGAAAGCTCCAACGGGATTCGCTCCTTTGGATCCGCCTAAACTTGTCCGGACCAAGGATCCGGAGGAATTGGCGCAGGCCGTTCGTCACCTGACAGACAAATAAGGAGGGTGAAAGCAATTGAACGAGCGTAAAGCTTCACATTTGAACCATTCTGATCTGTGGGAAAAGTGGAAAGAACATGGAGATCTTGAAGCCAAGAAAGCTTTGATTGAAAAGTATCTTCACATTGTAAATTATGTATCCGGTCGACTGGCTGTTGGTTTGCCCAAAAATGTTCCCAAAGATGACTTGGAGAGTAACGGCGTTATGGGGTTAATTGATGCTTTGGAGAAATTCGACTATGAACGTGGTTTGCAATTTGAGACGTATGCATCATGGAGAGTCCGCGGAGCCATTCTTGACGGTCTGCGTCAAGGTGATTGGGTTCCGCGTTCTGTTCGAGAGAAGGCCAAGCGTATTGAAGACGCCTACCAACAGCTGGAACAAAGCTATCTGAGGTCCGTTAGTGATGAGGAAATGAGTCAGTATCTGGACGTGTCTACCAAAGATTTTCAACATATGCTTCAGGAAGTGGCAGTCATGTCACTTTGCTCGCTGGAGGACCCCATTCGTGAAGAAGAGTCTGAGACTCGTCTGTCTTTGATGGTGGATGAAAAAGCTAAAAATCCGGATTATAAAGTGAATGAATTTTATTTGAAGGAAGCTTTGGTGCAAGGGCTTGACAAATTGACGGTAAAAGAGAGAACGGTTGTATCACTCTTGTATTACGAAGATCTTTCTCTTAGTGAAATTGCGGAAGTCATGTCTCTTTCTCCGTCTCGTATATCTCAGTTACATTCCAAGGCAATATTACGACTACGCGGCACATTGGACAAACAGAAAGATTTGTTGATGCGTAAAGATTAATAGAGATAAGTAATATAATTGGAGTTTGGGGAGTGGAAAGTCAAAAAGGGGGAAGAATTGCAGTGACACAGCGGACTGCTTTGGAACAATGTTTAAACATTGTTTTATCGGACGACAAATGCATAGCCTACCTTGAATTTTCCAAAGAGGAAGAGGGCTTTGCCTGCACGATCGATGAACTCGAACAATTCGTGGCGAACAAGGGCATCAAACAAGGTGTATTGCGGGAGGCATTACTTCTTTTTGTTAGTAACCCTGAAACCTATTTAAAAGATAAATATAAGATTGCCGAAGGAATCGCTCCTATCCAGGGAACAGATGGATTCATCAAAATTCTGGTTGGGATGGACGATACAAACGAACGGCGACCGCTTGAATCGGAAGATGGAACCGTCGATTACAAAGAAGTGACCCGGTTAAACAATGTCCGTAGTGGTCAGATCATTGCAGAGCGAATCGCTCCTTGCGAGGGCATACCAGGCAGGGCAGTAACGGGTGAGGAAATTCCTTATCGTCCGGGAAAAGAAGCTCGGTTTAAAGTTGGAAAAAACGTTGTGATTAACCCGGATGGTTCTGCAATGTATGCTGCACTGGATGGGCTGGTTACCAAAACGGACGGTAACAAACTGAATGTGTTTCCGGTCTATGAAGTCAATGGCGACGTTGACTACAATAACGGTAATATCGACTTTGTAGGCACGGTTGTCATACGCGGCAATGTACTTACCGGATTTAAAGTAAAAGCAGCAGGTGACATTCGTGTCGTCGGAGGTGTCGAAGGAGCGGAACTGGAAGCAGGCGGCTCAATCGAAATAACCGGTGGTATTATTGGGTATAACAAAGGACTTGTACAAGCAGGCCATAATGTTAAATGTACGTTTATTCAAGAAGGCAACGTGGATGCTGGTGAAGATGTTCTGGTTTCCCAAAGCATAATGCATTCCAATATTCGTGCTGGCCATGGTGTCATCTGTGCAGGAACTAAAGGTCTAATCGTTGGTGGTTCAATTCAGGCAGGTCAGAATGTATCAGCTCGTGTTGTAGGTAACAGTATGTCGACGGTCACTTCCATTGAAGTGGGGGTTCTGCCAAGGCTGCGTAACGAACTGAATGATCTGCGCAAGGAAGCCAGAGAGCAGATGGACTCCTTGGACAAAACGAAGAAGGCTCTGACTTTGTTAGACCAGTTAGCTGCCGCTGGACAATTAAGTCCGGATAAGATGTCGATGCGAATCAAGCTGAATGCTACGCAGAAATCTGCTCTTCGGATTAGCGAAGAAACGAAAATGCGTATCTTTGAAATTGAAAAGGCACTTGAAGATACAAGTAAGGCTCGTGTTGATATTCTGAAGATGGTTTATGGAGGCTCTAAAATAGTTATCGGCAGATACACGAAATTTATTAAAGATCCAGTGAGTCGAATTTCATTTTATTATCATGATGGCGATATTACGATGGTTCCATACGTTTAAGTACAGCATTCAGGCACAGGAAGAAATCCATTCGAAACCGTGAGGTGAGCGTATGAGTTTCAAAGCAGTGGAGTTGCAGATTGCGGTACCACGAACAAGCGAAGCGGGACGTTATCAAAGTGAAGCCCAGCAGCGACCGATTACGGATCAGAATCTTCTGGCAGAGCAAACGACGAAGGAAGCCAATGAAGCAAGGCAACGAAGTGAAGCAATGGACGAAACTTCACAGACTTCGGTGCGTGATGGTCATACCAATGATGGGAATCAGCAGAGTGGTTCCGATGGACAGCAGTCTGCTGAGGCTCAAGAAACTGTCAAACCTGCAGAGCACCCGTACAAAGGAAAACATATAGATCTGTCTTTATAATAAATGGTTGTTATAGACAATGCAGTCTTGCGCACCGATGGTTGAATCAGAAGGAGAGAACCCAATTTGTCACCATGGATCATTATTGTCATATTAGGGGCCTGCGCCATCGCCTACGCTTATATTATGCCTCGGAAAAATAAGGCGCAAGAGCCAGGGCATCAACTGGTGCAGGAGATGGAATCTACGCTTGAACACTACATGACCGAGATTGAAAATGATAATGATGCCCTTATTCAACGTGTGGCTGAAATGAAGGGAGAAGCGACAGCAGCCGATCAACGTATGCAATTGCAACTTCAGGAATTACAGCAGCGGTTGGATCAGCTGGAACAGAGCAAAAAGAACGAACCTGTCGCATCACCTGTTCTACACTCAGGTAATGTACCCGTACAAGCTTCCGAAGGTTTGCAAGCACAAGCGCTCGTGAAAAGTGTACAAGCAGAGGCGGCCCAGCAGGCGTTAGATTTAGACCCACAGAACGGCAAGGTCGAAACTTTGCCTGGGCGTGAATCAATTAAAGATCGATATGCAGAACTCTTTAATTTACATGCTGAGGGCAAGTCGATGGATGCCATATCCAAGCAGACAGGTATTCAGCGTGGTGAGGTACAGTTAATACTGCAATTGGCAGAACGGGAGGACAGCTAAGTCATGGACAAGCGATCCTTATGGATTGGTCTGGGGAGCGGCATGATTATTGGGGCAGTTTTGCTTCAACTGGCCACAGTTGGACAAAATGCATTAGCAGATAGTAATCTGGCCCCCGAGCAGACTACCAATATGACCAAAGAACAGCTTGAAACAGCGGCAAAAAGCCTGGATATGAAGTTGGTCGGTTCTGAAGAGGAGCTATACACAGAAGCAGAGTGGGTGGCGAAGAAAAAGAAGGAGAGCAGTGAGTTGCAGGGGAATACAGCAACACCGCCTGAGACAGTAACTTCTACGGATACACCTACAGAGCCTGAGAAGCCACAAGAGCCTGCGGCAAATGAAGTCGAAGGACAGAAAGAGATAACTGAGCCGAAGACATCAGAACCTGTAACGCCGAGCAATCCGAAAGGCGCAACAGTCTCATTTAAGGTACGTTCAGGCAATAGTCTGGCGATCGTTGCAGCAAATCTAAAAAACGCGGGAATCGTAGATGATGCTCAAGCGTTTATAAAAGCTGGCAAAGCTGAGCGAATCAACACCAAAATTCAAGTGGGTACTTATGCGCTTGAAAAAGGCGAAAGTTTTAAATCCATTATCGCAAAAATTACGAAAGAACCGTCAAACTGAGCATGCTCGGACAGGACGGTTTTTGCTTATTGAACGGTGCAATTTCAAAACTGAACAATAATTTAGTGTTGAGTTACATATCAAGGTTAAAATGATTCGATACTAGCAAAAAGTAAAAATAGAATTAGCTTCAAATACTGTTGCATCAGACCTCCAGTTGTGCTATATTAAATAACGGTGTTAAAACACACGCATGTGCTAATTTTGTTGAGGGTGCTTTCCTTATGGAGAGTCTTGGCGAAAAATGATGCCGGCGGAGGACACAATAAAACCATATTAGGAGGTGTGTGAAGATGGCAGTAATCTCCATGAAGCAGCTTCTCGAAGCTGGGGTACACTTCGGTCACCAAACTCGTCGTTGGAACCCAAAAATGGATCGTTATATCTTCACTGAAAGAAACGGAATTTATATCATCGACTTGCAAAAGACGGTGAAAAAAGTCGAAGAGGCTTACAACTTCGTTAAAGGAATCGCAGGAGAGAATGGTACAATTCTTTTCGTGGGTACTAAGAAACAAGCTCAAGATTCTGTTAAAGAAGAAGCTGAACGCGCTGGTCAATTTTACATCAACCAACGTTGGTTGGGCGGTACCCTGACTAACTTCTCAACTATTCAAAAACGTATTGATCGTTTGAAACAGTTGGAAGCTTGGGAAGAAGACGGTACATTCGCTGTATTGCCTAAAAAAGAAGTTATCTTGCTTCGCAAAGAAAAAGATCGTCTGGAGAAATTCTTGGGCGGTATTAAAAATATGAAAGGCCTGCCAAGCGCCCTGTTCATCATCGATCCACGCAAAGAGCGTATCGCTGTTGCGGAAGCTCGCAAATTGGGTATCCCAATTGTAGGTATCGTTGATACTAACTGCGATCCGGATGAGATCGATTATGTTATCCCAGGTAATGACGACGCGATCCGCGCTGTTAAATTGCTGACAGGTAAAATGGCTGATGCTGTAATCGAAGCTAACCAAGGCGAAGAAACTTCCGCTTAATAGATTCGAACATATGTTATAAACTAAATGAAAAGGGTGGTTGGCAGGTGGATAACCTCTCACTGCCCTTTTTTTAGAGTGTACGTACAATACTTAATTTTGGAGGGAATTTATAATGGCAGTTAATGCGAGTGCAGTAAAAGAACTTCGCGAAAGAACGGGCGCAGGTATGCTCGATTGTAAAAAAGCACTGGAAGAAGCAAACGGTGATGTAACGAAAGCAGCTGAATTGTTGCGTGAGAAAGGTCTTTCCGCAGCAGCGAGCAAAGCTGGCCGTGCAGCAACTGAAGGTGTTGTTGAATCTTACATCCACGCTGGTGGACGTATTGGTGTATTGGTTGAAGTTAACTGTGAAACAGACTTCGTTGGTAAAACGGATCAATTTAAGGATTTCGTTAAAGATGTAGCTATGCAAATTGCTGCAGCTAATCCTAAATTTGTTACACGTGAAGAAGTTCCTGCAGATGAGCTGGAAAAAGAAAAAGAAATTCTGAAAGCTCAAGCTCTTAACGAAGGCAAACCAGAGAAAATCATTGAAAAAATGGTTGAAGGTCGTATTGGTAAATACTACGAAGAGTACTGCCTGATGGAACAAACTTTCGTTAAAGATCCAGACAAAACGATCTCCCAATTGTTGAATGAAAAAATCAGCCAAATTGGTGAAAATATCTCCATCCGTCGTTTCGTTCGTTACGAACTGGGTGAAGGTCTTGAGAAAAAAGTAGACAACTTCGTAGAAGAAGTAATGTCCCAAGTAAACAAATAAGACGGTTTTTAAACCGGCGAGCAGGATTGATTTTCGAAGATATAAGAATGAACATACTTCGAAGCGTAAACTCCCTTATATCTCAGGAAAACAGTGCCTTACCGGTTAAACGTTTTTCCTAAAAGAGCGGAACACAACTGTGTTCCTTTCTTTTTAAGCAGGAGGCCATGCGCGAGAAGTTTTGTTGGTTGAACACCAAGCGTGTTCGATTCAAAGTGGAGGGTGAATAATTGGAACAGCCAGTATTTAAACGTGTTGTCTTAAAGGTCAGCGGAGAGTCTCTTTCCGGTCAAAACGGCTACGGTATTGATGCAGATACGATCTCGTCGATTGCCCAACAGGTAAAAGAGGTTGTTGCACTTGGTGTACAGGTTGCTATTGTATGTGGCGGCGGAAACATCTGGCGCGGAATTGCAGGTAGCGAAAATGGCATCGATCGTGCAACTGCCGATTATATGGGAATGCTGGCGACAGTAATGAACTCGCTGGCACTGCAGGATGCTTTGGAACAGATTGAAGTACCTACGCGTGTACAAACATCTATTGCAATGCAACAAATTGCAGAGCCTTATATTCGTCGTAGAGCTATTCGCCATCTGGAGAAAGGCCGGGTCGTTATTTTTGCAGCAGGTACAGGTAACCCGTTCTTTTCCACGGATACAACAGCAGCACTGCGCGCAGCGGAGATTGAAGCAGAAGTTATCTTGATGGCCAAAAATAAAGTTGATGGTGTATACTCAGCAGATCCGTTTAAAGATAGTACAGCTGTGAAGTTTGATCAGTTGACTTACATGGATATTCTTAACAAAGACCTTGGTGTAATGGATTCAACGGCATCCTCGCTTTGTAAGGACAACAACATCCCGTTGATTGTATTTGCCATTACGGAACAAGGTAACATCAAACGTGTTGTTCTGGGCGAACGTATCGGAACAATCGTTAAAGGGAGTGTAGATTAATGCCACAAGCGGTTAAACAACATGCCGAAGAGCGTATGGAAAAAGCAATTCAAGCATTGCGTCGTGACCTGGCTACTTTGCGTGCAGGCCGCGCAACTCCAGCTCTTCTGGACCGAATTCAGGTAGAGTATTATGGAGCGATGACACCACTGAATCAACTCGCTAATATCAGTACTCCGGATTCCCGTACACTGATGATTCAGCCTTGGGACAAATCTTCCATGGGTGAAATCGAGCGTGCCATCATGAAATCCGATCTGGGTCTTACTCCAGCCAACGATGGTAACATGATTCGTTTGTCTATTCCGGCATTGACGGAAGAACGTAGAGCGGAACTTGTGAAGCTGACGAAGAAGTTCGGTGAAGAAGGTAAAGTAGCGATTCGTAACATTCGCCGTGATGCGAATGATGATATCAAGAAAATGGAAAAGTCCGATATTTCCGAGGATGAATCACGGAGACATCAGGAAGATATCCAAAAATCGACCGACAAGTTTATTGCTGAAGTCGATAAGGTACTCGCTGCCAAAGAAAAAGAAATCATGGAAGTGTAAGACAAGCGCAGCCCCTCCAATACGGTGGGGTTTTGTCTCTTTTTCCAAGCTTCAGATGAAGAAACTTCAGGGATTTTGGAGGAACAGGAATGATCAAACGGGTTCGGTCGTGGTGGAATGGGGCTGACAAGCAGGAAACGCTGACTATATCCGAGGACAATATCCCGCAGCACGTCGCCATCATCATGGACGGCAATGGACGATGGGCCAAACGTTTGGGACTCCCGCGTATAGCCGGGCACCAAAATGGCATGAAGGCGGTCAAACGTGCGACCATCGCGGCGGATGAACTGGGCATCAAATATCTGACGATGTACGCTTTTTCGACAGAAAACTGGACGCGTCCAAAAGAAGAAGTGGATTTTCTGATGCGACTTCCGCAAGAATTTCTGGCCATAGAGCTGGATGAACTTATAGAAAAAAATGTGCGCATTCGCATGATGGGCCAAGAGGAACATTTACCTTCTCATACCATCAATGCCTTGCGGGAAGCCATTCGTCTTACGGAACATAATACAGGTCTCGTTTTGAACTTTGCAATGAACTATGGAAGTCGTCGTGAAATGACGGACTGTGTTAAACAGATTGCTCTGCAAGTAAAATCGGGGGAACTATCTGCAGAGGACATAACACCCGAACTCATTGACAGGCATATGCTGACGGTTGATATGCCTGATCCGGATCTGCTGATCCGGACGAGCGGAGAGCTTAGATTAAGCAACTTTATGCTTTGGCAGCTTGCATATAGTGAATTATGGTTTACGGATATATACTGGCCCGAATTTGGCAAAAAGCATTTGCTTGAAGCAGTAGCCGAATATCAGCGCAGAACAAGGCGTTACGGCGGTTTGAAATAGATGGAGGATGAAGCCGTTGAAACAGCGATTAACGACAGGAATCATAGCAGGTGTGTTGTTTTTAGGTTTTTGCATGCTGGGCGGACCCTGGTACCATGGTTTGGTATTGCTTATGGCTCTCATCGGTTATTATGAATTTGTTAAAATGACCGGGGTGAAGCCTTTTTCAGGTGTGGCCCTGATTGGATACGCTGGTGTTTTTGCCATTGTGTTTCCTTGGGAAATGCTTTGGGAGGCCAGACCGCTATCCTTATTTCAGGTCATCTGGATTGTAATGCTTGTACTGATGACCGCTTCGGTTGTTACCAAAAATAAGGTGCCCGTAAATACAGTGGCCATGCTTTTCCTTGGCGTGTTGTATATAGGAATCGGTTTCTATTACATTGCAGAATCCAGACATCTGCATCATGGGTTGTTCTGGACGTTTCTGTTGCTGGGCTCCATATGGGCCAGTGATGCAGGAGCTTACTTTGTAGGGAAACTCATTGGTAGAAATAAGCTGTGGCCTTCCATCAGTCCAAACAAAACCGTGGAGGGTGCATTGGGTGGCATCGTAATTGCAATTGTTACGTCTATTATTTTTGCATTAGTGTCAGATGGTTTGCTTTCCTGGCAGAGAGCAATTGTGATTGGGATTGCCTGTGCAGTTGTAGGTCAGATGGGTGACTTGATCCAGTCTGCTTACAAACGTGTATATAATATCAAGGATTCAGGTAATCTTCTCCCAGGGCATGGAGGCATTCTTGATCGGTGCGACAGCTGGATTGTTGTTTTTCCATTCGTACATATACTAATGCTACTGCCCTATTAAAGAAGAACATAAGTCTGAGATAACAGCATTGTTCGCCGTAGGCATTGGATAATTAAAGATGAGGTGCAGCATGAAAAAAATTGCGATTCTCGGCTCGACCGGTTCCATTGGAACCCAGACACTGGATGTAGTTGACATGCATCCTGAACTCTTTCAAGTGGAGGGACTGGCTGCCGGAGGCAATACAGACCTGCTGATTGAACAAACCAAACGTTACCGACCGAAGAAGGTATCGGTGGGGTCCAAGGAATTGGCGGATAAGGTTGCTCCACATTTGCCTGCAGGAACGCAACTGTTTTATGGCACAGAAGGACTTGTAGAAGTGGCGGCAGGAACTGATGCGCATATGGTTGTAACAGCAGTGGTGGGAAGTGTTGGATTGGAGTCGACGCTTGCAGCCATAGATGCAGGTAAACAGATCGGACTGGCCAACAAGGAGACATTGGTTACGGCAGGGCATATTGTTACTACAAGAGCGACTGCCAAAGGAGTCTCTTTACTACCCATCGATAGCGAGCACTCTGCGATTTTCCAATGCTTGAATGGTGAAAACAGAGAACGCTTGACAGGTATCACGCTCACTGCTTCAGGCGGATCATTCCGTGATCTTACCCGTGAACAGTTGAAGAGTGTGACTATAGAGGATGCGCTTAAACATCCGAATTGGTCAATGGGTTCCAAAATTACGATAGACTCGGCAACCATGGTAAACAAGGGACTTGAAGTGATTGAAGCACATTGGTTATTTGGTCTTCAATATGATCAGATTAATGTATTGCTTCATCCAGAGAGTGTGATTCATTCTTATGTGGAATTGGATGACACCAGCATCATCGCCCAACTGGGGAATCCGGATATGCGAGTTCCAATTCAATATGCATTGACTTACCCTGACCGTCTGCCATCGCCAGCACAGCGTCTGTCTCTTGCTCAAGTTGGGAAATTACATTTCCGCGAGATGGATATGGAGCGGTTCCCATGTTTAAGAATGGCATATGAGTGTGGTAAAATGGGAGGAACCGCAACAACGGCGTTTAATGCAGCCAACGAGGTTGCCGTAGCCCGTTTCTTGCGTAAAGAGATATCATTCCTTAAAATAGAAGATATTATTGCTTCTGTGCTGGAAGCACACCACAATGTGGACGAGCCTGATCTGCAGGAAATCGCCCGTTGTGATCAGGAGAGCCGTAAGCTTGCGTCCAGTCTGTAATCTCTTTTTTCATAACAAATTGGAAGAAGTGATTCTCTTGTGCGGCATCAGAGAATAATGATAATCTAGAGGGACAGACTGCGGTATGTGCCGTGAAGGAGGATGGATAGGGATTGGAAACCATACAAGTGGTATTTCTAACGGTGCTCATGTTCTTTGTCATCGTGACGGTTCATGAATGGGGGCATTACTATTTTGCCAAACGCGCCGGTATTCTTGTACGGGAATTTGCGATCGGTTTTGGTCCCAAATTGTTCTCATATAAAAGAAACGAGACCCAGTTTACATTGCGTTTGTTGCCTTTTGGTGGATATGCACGGATGGCAGGGGAAGATCCGGAACTGGTAGAGATCCAAGAAGGACAGACCATTGCGGTAAGATCAGCGGATGACCAGGTGAAGATGATCTATCTGGACCAGCTGGATAACCGTAAAAATGTAATACGTGGTGAAGTCATCTCCATTGACATGGAGAATGCCCTGAAGCTTCAACTTGATGTAGATGGTGAAATTCAGGAATACCGAATACATCCCCAATCGATGTTGGTAAGTCGGGGTAAACAAACGCAGATTGCACCGAAAGATCGTCAATTCGGAAGCAAAACGGTTGGACAGCGTGCGTTGGCTATTTTTGCTGGCCCGCTGATGAACTTTATTTTGGCCTTTGTGCTGTTCGCTGTATATGCGCAAATGGCAGGAGTTCCGGTGGAGAACCCTAAAAATCTCCAAATTGGCGAAGTGCTTGAAGGTGGGGCAGCTGATCAGGCGAACCTGCAAAAGGGCGATATTATCGAGACGATTAATGGTACTGCTATTGGTACAGATTCACAAAAAATGGTGTCGATGATTGCCGATTCCAAAGACAAGCCGATGGAATGGACGCTGCGCCGGGGGTCGGATACGTTTAATATAACGATTACTCCACGTGCTGTAGAGGGACAAGAAGGCGGTAAAGTGGGGATCGTACCTACGCTACCAACCCGATCTGTTGGATTTGCAGAGACATTTAAAGTCTCAGGTGTGGCCATGGTTGATACAACCAAAGTGATATTTGAAGGTTTTAAACATCTGATCAATCAATTCAACATGGATGATATTGGTGGTCCGGTTCGTACATTTGAAGTAACAGGGCAAATTGCCAAGCAAGGGATTGAGCAGTTAACGAGATGGGCAGCGATTTTGAGTCTGTATCTTGGGATATTCAACCTGCTACCAATACCTGCGCTGGACGGCAGCCGCCTGGTATTTTTGGGAATTGAAGCGCTGCGCGGCAGACCAGTTGATCCCAATCGTGAAGGTATGGTACATTTCATCGGATTTGCGATGTTGTTCGTCTTGATGCTGGCAGTAACGTATAATGATATATTACGTTTAATTAACGGATAATTACGTTTGGACTATGCTCTGAACTTTTCTTTCAGAGTGTAGTCGTTATGGGAGGACGCTGGAGTCTTATGTCAAAGGAAAATGATAAACAGTTCGTGACCGAAATCACACCACAGGGTGAGGATTTCTCACGCTGGTATATTGATGTTATCAAAAAAGCTGATCTCATGGACTATGCACCCGTACGCGGTTGTATTGTGTTCAAACCAGACGGATTTGAAATCTGGGAACATATTAAGGATGAGTTGGATCGTCGTTTCCGGGAAACGGGTCATCGCAATGCGTATTTCCCAATGTTCATTCCTGAGAGCTTCTTTCAAAAGGAAAAAGAACACGTGGAAGGGTTTAACCCTGAATTACCATGGGTTACGGAAGCTGGGGGAGAGAAGCTGGAAGAACGTCTGGCAATCCGCCCTACATCCGAAACGATTATTGGTCACATGTATTCCAAGTGGATTCAGTCGTATCGGGATCTTCCGGTACTGATCAACCAATGGGCTAACGTAGTCCGTTGGGAAAAAAGAACATTGCCTTTCCTTCGTACAAGTGAGTTCCTGTGGCAGGAAGGTCATACTGCGCATGAGACCGAAGAAGAAGCACGTGAAGAAACGATGAAAATGCTTGAGATTTATCGTGAAGTCGTTGAGGAGTATTTGGCTATTCCTGTAATTGTCGGTCAAAAAACCAAATCCGAGAAGTTTGCGGGTGCGGTGGATACGTACTCCATCGAAGCCATGATGAAGGATGGACGGGCTGTTCAAGCAGGTACATCTCACTACATGGGTACGAACTTTGCAAAAGCATTTGAAATTCAGTATCTTAGCCGGAACAATGTGCTGGAGCTGGCTTACACTACTTCATGGGGAGTAAGCACACGTTTGATCGGTGCTTTAATTATGGTTCACGGAGATGACCGTGGTCTCGTACTTCCTCCTAAAGTTGCACCGACACAAGTGGTCATGATCCCAATTGGACCTCCGAAAACGCGTGATGCTGTGGTTGGGCGTGCAGATGAGCTGTTCAGTGAGTTGAAAAAAGCTGGAGTCCGTGTGAAAATGGATGATCGCAGCGACGTTCGTCCAGGCTGGAAGTTCAACGAATACGAGATGCGTGGTGTTCCGATTCGTCTGGAGATTGGTCCACGTGATATGGAAAATGGCGTTTGTGTACTCGTATCACGGATCACAGGTGAGAAAAAAGTTGTAGAACAAGCGAACTTGGTAGAAGAAATCCAGTCTATGCTGACACAGATCCAGGTAGATATGTTAGAGCGTGCTCGCACATTTATGTCGGATAACTTCTACTCCGTGGATACACTCGATGAGATGAAAGAACTGATGGAAAATAAACGCGGGTTTACTCTGGCTGGATGGTGCGGTTCAGAAGCTTGCGAAGATAAAGTAAGAGAAGTCACTGGTGCAACAAGCCGGAACATTCCGTTCCAGCCTGCGGAAGAAAAGCATACGTGCCTGGCTTGTGGTGAAAAGGCAGAACACACGGTTGTGTTTGCAAGAGCGTATTAAGTCAGGATAACCTGACGAAGAGCACTTTTTCACCAGTTGAGTAATGAATGGGAGCTTCTGTCGGATAAAATGAGTCGGTGCGAGTTCGGATCGGTGACATTTTTGAATGCAGGGGCTTTTCATGCTTTAAGGGGGTACAAGGAGGAACACGATGAGCGGATTTGATGAGAAGAGAAAACGGTTTGAGTTGTTGATGAAACAGGCAGAGCTTCCGTCTGGTCTGTTAGATCCCTATTTTTTGGATGGATGGATTGAACAAGTAGAGACCAATCGAACTAATCGGGAATGGAATATTCTGATTGCGAAGGATACATTGGTACCAGCTCCAATCTATCGTACATTTTGTCTGCATATTCAAGAGAAGATGAATCATATCGCCAAAATTTCATTTGGCTTTAAATATACGGACAAGGTACAGAATGGCGATATCGTTAGTGAATATTGGAATTTGTTTCGGGAGTGGGTTACACGTGAGATTCCATCCGTGAATGGTTGGATGAACCGGACTACGTTTGAATGTGAAGCAGATCTCCTGCAACTGACGATGAGTGATGCAACGTCAATGGAATTGGCTCGTAAGAAACAGATTGATCAGGCCATTAAGACGTTCTATGAAAAATACTTTCATCTACCGCTCCGCATCAAGATGCAAGTAGGCGAAGTGGGAAGCAATAAAGAGGCCATGGAACAGTTCCAGGCCCAAAAACGTGTTGAGGAACTTGAGGTCATCGAAAAGATGATGAGTGAAGTGGATACAGAAATCCCGGTGGATGAGGAGCAGGGCGATCTGCGTTTGCAGATGGGTTACGATATCAAGGAGCCAGCAGTGCCTATGCAGGAAATCCAGGATGAAGAGAAAAAGGTTACGCTTCAAGGTACGGTGTTTGGTCTGGATCGCAAAGAACTGCGAAACGGCAATACGTTGTTTACCTTCTATCTGACTGACTTCACGGACTCCATGCAAATGAAGATGTTTGCCAAAACAAAAGAGGATGTCAAAATTCTCAGTTTGCTTGCTAATGGTAAATGGGTAAAAGTGCGTGGTCGTGTAGAGTATGACCGGTTTATGCAAATTCCTGAACTCGCAATGATTCCATCGGATCTGATTGAAGTCAAAGCACCTCCGTCTCGCAAAGACAATGCACCAGAGAAGCGGGTGGAGTTCCATCTGCACTCTACGATGAGTACCATGGATGCTGTAACTTCAATTGACAAATACGTGAAAATGGCAGCAGAGTGGGGTCATAAGGCCATTGCTGTCAGTGATCATGGCGGGGTGCAGGTATATCCCGAGGCTTCCAAGGCTGCTAAGAAAAATGGAATTAAAATGATCTACGGTCTTGAGGCTAATGTCGTGAATGACTCTGTCGCAGTTGTAATGGCTCCGCAGCCTTTGGATCTGCAAACCGCGACATACATCGTATTTGATATCGAGACCACAGGTCTTTCGGTAACGCAGAACAAAATTATTGAGATTGCTGCCGTGAAGATGCAAGATGGCAAAGAAATCGACCGGTTTGCGACCTTTGTCAATCCGCATGAGCGTATTCCCTACAACATTCAGCAATTGACGAATATTAATGATGACATGGTAAAAGACGCACCTGAACTTGAGCCTGTTATTCGTGATTTTGTGCAGTTTGCGGGAGATGGTGTACTTGTTGCCCATAATGCACGTTTTGATATGGGCTTTATCCAAGCTTCCCTGAAGCAAATTGGACTGCCGGAGCTCCCTAACCCGGTTCTTGATACGTTGGAACTGGCGCGATTGTTATTTCCGAAAAATAAAAACCACCGTCTGAATACGATGGCGGATAAATATAAGGTTGGACTCGAAAGCCATCACCGTGCCATTGATGATACGGTTGCACTCGCGGGTATCCTGATTGGACTGCTAAATGATGCTGCACAGATGAAAGGTTTGACGAGGCTCGATCGTTTGAATGATTATGTGGGTGTCGATTTGTCGAATACAAGACCTTTTCATTGTGGAATCTATGCACTGAATGATATCGGTAAGAAAAATCTATATAAGCTGGTATCTCTCTCTCATACGGAACATTTCAAGCGTGTACCTTGCATTCCCAAATCAAAACTGATTAATTTGCGTGAAGGCCTTGTTGTGATATCGGGCTGTGAAAAAGGGGAGTTTTTCGAAGCGGTACTTAACAAATCGCTCGAAGAGGCGGAAGAGATCGCCGAGTTCTATGACATACTGGAGATCCAACCACTTACCATGTATATGCATTTGGTGGATAAAGGTCTGGTGGCTACACCCGAAGAGATCAAAACAGCGATCCGTAAAGTCATCGATATAGGTGCAAAGCTTAACAAACCGGTCATAGCCACAGGTAATGTGCATTATTTGGAGCCTCGTGACAAGTTATATCGGGATATCACCATTCACGGAATTACAGGATTTAGTCCACTGAAAGATCAACGTAAACCGGATGCACATTTTAGAACGACAGAGGAGATGCTGGAAGAGTTCCAGTTCCTCGGTCAAGACAAAGCATACGAGGTTGTTGTTACTAATACGGTGGAGTTGTCTGACCGATTTGAGGAAATTAAGTTATTCCCGGACAAACTGTTTACTCCGATTCTGGAAGGTGCGGACGAAGAAATTCGTAATACCTGCTATAACACTGCCAAGTCCATCTATGGCGAAGAATTACCAGAAGTAATCGTGGCACGACTGGAGAAAGAACTCATTCCAATTATTAAATATGGTTTTTCTGCCAACTATCTGATCTCGGAACGCTTGGTTAAAAAATCGAATCAGGATGGTTATCTCGTAGGTTCGCGGGGATCGGTAGGCTCCTCTGTCGTTGCTACATTCCTGGGTATATCCGAGGTTAATCCGCTCCCAGCTCATTATATTTGTGTGAATTCAGAATGCAAATACAGCGAGTGGTTCCTGGACGGCAGTGTTCGTAGTGGATTTGACCTTCCAGAGAAAGAATGTCCGAATTGTGGTGGTACGCTTAAAGGAGAAGGCCAGGATATTCCGTTTGAGACTTTCCTTGGCTTTAAAGGAGATAAAGTTCCCGATATTGACTTGAACTTCTCTGGTGATTATCAGCCTCATGCTCATAACTATACGAAAGTACTGTTTAGTGAGAAGAGTGTTTTCCGTGCCGGGACCATTGGTACGGTGGCTGAGAAAACAGCATTTGGTTTTGCCAAGAAATATGAGGAAGAACATCACAAGAAATGGCGCGGAGCTGAATTGAATCGATTGGCTTCGGGATGTACAGGGGTAAAACGGAGCACTGGACAACACCCCGGCGGTATTGTGGTGGTTCCTGATTACATCGAGGTCGAAGACGTTACACCTGTTCAATTTCCGGCTGATGACGTTAATGCAGAGTGGAAAACGACACACTTTGATTATCATGCTTTTGAAGAAAACTTGCTGAAACTTGATATTCTGGGACACGATGATCCGACGATGATGCGGATGTTGCAGGATTTGACAGGGGTCGATCCAACGACCATTCCGATGAATGATCCCAAAGTCATGAGCATGTTTAACTCCACCGAAGCGTTGGGAGTCACACCGGAACAGCTTCGGTCGCCAGTTGCGACATTTGGTGTGCCGGAGATGGGAACGAAGTTTGTACGTCAGATGCTTGTTGAATCCCAGCCGACATCTTTTGCCGATTTACTGCAAATCTCCGGATTGTCACATGGTACAGGGGTATGGCTTGGAAACGCTCAGGATCTGATTAAGAACGGAACGTGCAACATTAAGACTGTAATCGGTTGTCGGGATGACATCATGTTATTCCTGATCTATAAAACGGGAATGGACGCCAGTCTGGCCTTTAAAATCACGGAGAGCGTTCGTAAGGGACGTGGTTTGCCACAGGAATGGATTGACGAGATGAAGAATTGTAAAGTGCCTCAATGGTACATTGATTCCTGTCTCAAAATCCAGTACATGTTCCCGAAGGCTCACGCGGCCGCTTATGTTATTTCAGCAGTACGTACGGCGTTCTTCAAGCTATACCATCCGATTGAATATTACGCAACCTACTTTACCGTGCGGGCGGATGAGATTGATATCGAACTGATGTGTCAGGGATATGATGCGATCTATCGAAAAATAACGGAAATTGAGCAATTGGGTTTCCAGGCACCTCCAAAAGAGAAAAACATGTTGCCTGTCCTGGAAATGGGTCTGGAAATGACAGCACGCGGATTCTCGCTGAAATCCATTGACTTATACCGTTCGGAAGCAACGAAGTTCATCGTTGACGGAAATTCATTAATCCCTCCATTTTCGGCGCTGGCAGGAATCGGGGATAATGCTGCTCGTAATATTGCTGCAGCTAGAGATCATGGTGAGTTTCTGTCGGTTGAGGACTTCCAGCAGAAGTCGAAAGCAAGTAAGACCATTGTTGAACTGCTGTCGAATATGGGATGTTTCCGCGGCTTGCCAGAGAGCAATCAGCTTTCTCTTTTCTAGGCCTGAATTTGGATCTTAAAATGGCGATTAATGGGGGCAACGTAATTTTTCCTTCATTAGTAAGTAAACCACCTGAATCATCGCTTACTTGTCACTATTACCAGACTATGTTATAATTTTTGAAGTGAACGAGATAGTACGAATTTCTAAAGAGTGGGGAAACCCACTCTTTAGTCTTTGGTATACAAGAATCTTGGGTATTGAATAATCTGCCAGTGCTTTTTTGCTGGTGTAACCTAAGTTGGAGGTTATTGGTTTTGAGCACAACGAACATTAAATCTACCGTGGAAGAAATGATCCAACCCTACTTGAACGAACAAGGCTTCGAGCTGGTTGACATCGAATACGTCAAAGAAGGCAGCAACTGGTTTTTACGGGTGTATGTCGACAAAGAGGGTGGCATCGACATCGACGATTGCGTCTTGATCAGCGAAAAGCTGAGCGCCAAGCTGGATGAGAACGATCCGATTCCAACCATCTATTTCCTTGAAGTGTCTTCTCCCGGTGCGGAGCGTCCACTGAAAAAACCTGAGGACGTTACCAAAGCTGTAGGCAAAAATGTTTTTGTTACAACCTACGAGCCGGTGAACGGATTGAAGGAATTTGAAGGCAAGCTGCTTTCCTTTGATGACGGGGAACTCGTGATTGAAGCGGGCAAAAAACAGCATGCCATTTCTTATGATAAGGTTGCCAGTGCGCGCCTAGCTATTTTGTTTTAAGTGCCTTGTTCACTTTATTAATGAAAAAGACACATCTCACGATAACGGCAAGGTGCTCATGAGTTCAGAGCCTTTCGCCGTTTTACGTATGAGATGCCATGTTTGAAAGGGGGATCAACATTCATGAGTATGGATTTTATTGAAGCAATGAATGAATTGGAACGGGAAAAAGGGATCAGCAAGGATGTGCTGTTTGAAGCGATCGAGGCTGCACTAATTTCCAGCTACAAGCGGAATTTCAACACGGCCCAGAATGTGCGTGTTGACATGAACCGTAATACGGGAGTTATACGGGTGTATGCCCGCAAATTGATCGTGGAAGAAGTCCTGGATTCACGTACCGAAATTTCATTGCCTGCTGCACGAGAAATCAACCCACACTTCCAGCTGGAAGATATTGCGGAGATTGAAGTTACGCCGCGTGATTTCGGACGTATCGCCGCACAGACTGCCAAACAGGTAGTGACCCAGCGGATTCGTGAAGCCGAACGCGGCCTGATCTACAACGCTTTCGTAGATAAGGAAGAAGATATCGTTACGGGAGTGGTGCAGCGTCAGGATTTGCGCAATATCTACATCGATCTGGGCAAAATCGAAGCGGCTTTACCGCTAACCGAATTGATGCCGAACGAGAAGTTTGTTCATGGTGACCGTATTAAGGCGTATATCACCAAGGTCGAGAATACGACCAAAGGGCCGCAAATCATCTTGTCCCGTACCCATCCGGGTCTCTTGAAACGTCTCTTTGAACTGGAAGTGCCTGAGATCTTTGACGGTGTAGTTGAAATTCGCTCCGTCGCTCGCGAAGCAGGGTTCCGCTCCAAGATTGCCGTACATTCCCGCAACGAGGAAGTTGATCCAGTTGGATCTTGTGTAGGTCCTAAGGGAATGCGCGTGCAGACCATTGTGGGTGAGCTGCGCGGTGAAAAAATCGACATCGTTCGTTTCTCCGATCAGGTAGACGAATATGTTGCCAATGCACTGAGTCCTTCCAAAGTGTTGGAAGTTCATGTATTTGAGGAAGAAAAGATGGCTCGGGTTATCGTTCCGGACTATCAACTGTCGCTCGCAATTGGTATCAAAGGCCAAAATGCCAGATTGGCAGCCAAATTAACTGGCTGGAAAATCGACATTAAGAGCGAGAGCCAGGCGGAACAGGAATTCGGCAGAGAAAAAGATTCTTCTTCTGAAATGCATCAGGATTCCGTCTCCGTCGACTAAAGTAAAGTACGGGGGGCGCTGACGTATGAAACCAAAAAAAGTGCCGCTGCGCAAATGTGTGGCATGCCAGGAAATGATGCCCAAAAAGCAGCTGATTCGCATCGTTAAAACGCCAGAGGATGAAGTGCTGATCGATTTGACTGGCAAAAAATCCGGACGTGGTGCCTATTTATGCGGCAAAGAGTCCTGTTTTAAGCTCGCACTCAAAAACCGGGCTTTGGATCGGGCGTTAAAAGGCAAAGTCTCACCTGAAATTTACGAGCAACTAGCAGCTGACTTCATCGCGGTTGAGGATGAATTCATAGCAGCACAGGAGCGTGAAAATGACTAATATTAAAACGCTGTCTTATCTGGGACTCTCTATGCGTGCAGGTAAACTTGTAACAGGTGAAGAAATTGTACTTAAAGCGATCCGTTCTTCCGAAGCTAAAATGGTTATTGTTGCGGGTGACGCCTCAGCCAATACACAAAAGAAATTTCGCGATAAATGCGGAACTTATAAGGTTCCTCTGTTGATCGGATTTGACCGGGATAGTCTGGGTTCAAGTATCGGTAAAGACACGCGTGTTGTTCTTGCAGTAACGGATCGAGGGTTTGCAAAAATGATCTCCAAGCAAGTCGGTATAATGTCGGAGGTGGAGTATATTGAGTAAACAGGAAAACAAGGATAAATTGCGAGTTTATGAATATGCGAAGTCCCTTAATATGAGTAGTAAAGAAATTATAACCATTCTTAAAAAGCTGGAAATTCCCGTAAACAATCATATGAGTGTCATGGAGAATGGTTCAGTCGGTAAGGTGGAACAATTTTTTAAAGATATAAAATCCACTGCTGCTTCCAAAAAAGGCAACGAAGCAAAACCAGTTGCTACTTCGGCAGTACGCAGTGACAAACCAGTGGACAGCAACAAGCCGGCCGGCGGAGTGAACACGCCGAATAGCAGTAACACATCCGGTAGTCCCGTACAAACAAAAATACAACAGGAAAAGCAGGTAGGTATGAACAATAGACCAAATTCCAACAATAACAATGGCACCCAAAGACCCAGCGGCCAAGACAGTCGCAACAGAACGAACTCTTCCCAAGGCTCAAGCCAAGGAGGACAATCAACTAACCGTCCAAGACCGGCTCAAGGTGGACAAAGCAGTACTGCATCCCGTCCGCAAGGAACGGGTCAACGTCCAAATAACAGCGGTGGCGGTCAAGTAAGAACTTCAGGACCTAACAGCGGCGGTAATACAGGTACTGGCGGCAACCGTAGCGGTGGCCAAGGTCAGAGCCAAGGACAAGGCCAACGCAGAAGTGGCCCAGGTGGTACTACTGGCAACAATAACAATAGTGGCAACCGTTCAAACAGCGGTGGCGGTGGACGTCGTTATGATGACAATCGTGGTGGCAACTATCGTGGTAACCGTGGTGGCAAGAACAATCGCAACAGAAATCAACAACAGTACCAGCAACGTGAGAAAATTGATAACACACCTAAGAAAATCATCGTTCGTGGTGATATGACCGTTGGTGAAACAGCGAAGTTGCTCCATAAGGATGCTTCCGAAGTTATCAAAAAACTCATCGCGATGGGTGTTATGGCAACAATCAACCAAGAACTTGATATCGAAACAATTCTGCTGCTTTCTGGAGAGTTCGGTGTCGAAGTTGAAGTGAAGATTGTGCTCGAAGATGACCGTTTCGAAACACTGGAAGAGAATGATGATCCTGCAGATTTGCAGTCTCGTCCTCCAGTAGTAACCATCATGGGACACGTTGACCATGGTAAAACGACATTGCTTGACGCGATTCGTTCTACGAATGTAACAGGCGGCGAAGCAGGCGGAATCACGCAACACATCGGTGCGTATCAAGTTGAAATCAACAACAAGAAAATTACGTTCCTAGATACTCCGGGTCACGAAGCGTTTACAGCGATGCGTGCGCGTGGAGCACAGGTTACGGATATTACAATTATTGTTGTTGCTGCGGATGACGGTGTTATGCCACAAACGGTTGAGGCCATTAACCATGCCAAAGCTGCTGGGCTTCCAATTATCGTAGCTGTCAATAAAATCGATAAACCGGGTGCTGATCCGGATAAAGTAAAACAAGAATTGACTAACTATGAACTCGTTCCGGAAGAATGGGGCGGAGATACCATCTTTGTTAACGTGTCTGCGAAACAAAGAATGGGTCTGGAAGGTCTGCTTGAAATGATTCTGCTCGTTGCAGAAGTGAACGAATACAAAGCGAACCCGGACAAACGTGCCCGTGGTACAGTGATCGAAGCCGAGCTGGATAAAGGACGTGGCCCAGTTGCCCGTATCCTCGTACAGCACGGTACATTGAAAGTCGGAGATGCTTTCGTAGCAGGTAACTGCTTCGGTCGTGTCCGTGCGATGGTCAATGATAAAGGTCGTCGTCTGAAAGAAGCTGGACCTTCAACACCTGTCGAAATCACAGGTCTGACAGAAGTTCCAGGTGCTGGAGATCCATTCATGGTGTTTGAAGATGAGCGCAAGGCGCGTTCCATCGCTGACAAACGTGCGATTACGCAACGTGAATCCGATCTGGGGACACATACTCGCGTAACGTTGGATGATCTGTTCCAACACATTAAAGATGGCGAGATCAAAGATCTGAACGTTATCATCAAAGGTGACGTACAAGGTTCGGTTGAAGCATTGAAAGGTTCCCTTGCTAAGATCGAAGTTGAAGGTGTTCGCGTGAAAATCATTCATAGCGGCGCTGGTGCAATCACTGAGTCCGACATCATTTTGGCTGCAGCATCCAATGCCATCGTAATTGGTTTCAACGTTCGTCCTGATAACCAGGCGAAAGCAACTGCAGATCAAGAGCAAGTAGACATCCGTCTGCATCGCGTAATCTACAGTGTTATCGAAGAAATTGAACAAGCGATGAAAGGAATGCTTGATCCGATCTACAAAGAAAAAGTTATCGGTCATGCTGAGGTTCGTAGCACGTTCTCCATCAGTAAAGTGGGTACCATCGCTGGTTGTATGGTTACCTCAGGTAAAATTACGCGTTCTGCGGAAGCACGCCTGATTCGTGACGGCATCGTCCTTTACGAAGGTAAGCTGGATTCCCTGAAACGTTATAAAGATGATGCCAAAGAAGTAGCCCAAGGCTATGAGTGCGGTATCACACTGGATAAATATAATGATCTCAAAGAGGGCGACGTTATCGAAGCCTTCATTATGGAGACAGTACAACGATAAGCAAGGAAGCATGAGGTGAACAACAATGGCTAAGATTCGTACAGGTAGAGTGGGCGAGCAAATCAAGAAAGAATTGAGTTTGCTCATCCAGTCTGAACTGAAGGACCCGCGTATCGGCTTTATTACCGTAACGGGAGTCGAAGTGACAGGAGACTTGTCGCAAGCCAAAGTTTATCTGAGTGTCTTCGGTGAACAGGAACAAAAAGATAACTCGCTCAAAGCACTGGCAAAAGCAAATGGATTTTTGCGTTCCGAGCTGGGCAAACGTATCCGGTTTCGTCATGTTCCCGAGTTGATATTCAAGATTGACGAATCCATCGCTTATGGTAGCCGAATTGAGAAGCTGCTTGGCGATATTGGTTCCGACAAGAACGAATCCCAGTAACAGAATAGAGGAGACGGCAATGCACACTTATGAACAGGCGCTCCAGGCCGGAAAGCAATTTCTGCTGGAGCATGATGATTACCTGGTCGTGTCGCATGTACAGCCGGACGGTGACGCAGTCAGCTCGACGGTAACGGTGGGCTGGCTGCTGTCATGTCTGGGTAAGACATTCACGATGATTAATGAAGGCGATATCCCGCATCGCATGCAATTTTTGTGGGAAGCAGGCAACATTGTGAACATGACCGAACAACCACCGCAGCGAAAATATAAAGCTGTTATCTGTGTGGATTGTGCAGACTTTGCCAGAGTAGGTTTGACGCGTCATTATTTCGAAGAAGATGCTGTTATTTTGAATATCGATCATCACCCTACGAATGACGGTTATGGTACTGTCAACATCATTAAGTCAGATGCTGCTGCAACGGCTGAAATTTTATTCGATTTTCTGAACCTTTTCCAAGTAACATGGGATAAAGATGTTGCGACAGCAGTTTATACAGGATTGCTTACGGATACAGGTGGTTTCCGTTATGCCAATACCAGTCCAAATGTAATGACAACGGCCTCCAGACTGCTTGAACATGGTGTGGATGGACCTTATCTTGCCCAGACCTTGCTGGAGCAGGTGACTCTTCCACAAGTTCGAATTTTGAATCAGGCACTAACAAGCCTACAGATGACAGATGATGGAAAGATAGCCTGGGTTGTTATTACACCTGATGATATGGTAGCTTGCGGAGCGGCTAATGAAGATCTTGAAGGGGTAGTAAACTACCCGCGCAACATTCAAGGCGTGGAAGTGGGTATCTTTTTCAAAGTCATCAACGAGAACGCCGTCAAGGTTTCTCTGCGTTCGGCTGGCAAGATTGATGTTGCTGCATTAGCACAGACCTTTGGCGGAGGCGGGCATGTGCTCGCAGCCGGATGTCGTCTCGAAGGCAGTCTTGATGAAATTGTTGCAAAAGTACTGAAGCAGGTGAATTCACAATGGTAAAGCCATTTGAAGGTGTACTTCCGGTATATAAACCGGCGGGATTTACTTCTCATGATGTTGTAGCCAAGATGCGTCGCATTCTCAAGATGAAGCGCATTGGTCATACGGGCACACTGGACCCACAAGTTACAGGCGTCCTGCCGCTCTGTCTTGGACGGGCGACACGCGTCGTAGAATACATGCAGGAGCTTCCGAAGGAATATCTGGCTACGCTTAGATTGGGACTGTCTACTGACACAGAGGACATGACAGGGGAAGTCATTGAGCGTGCTGAAACACCGGTGGAAGTCACACAGGTTCAGGTTCAACAGGTGCTTGAGCAGTTTCTGGGCACGATCTCTCAGGTTCCTCCCATGTATTCTGCGGTAAAGGTAGACGGCAAACGTCTTTATGAGCTTGCTCGTGAAGGGAAGACGGTAGAGCGTAAGAGCCGTGAGGTCACAATCTATGAGCTTGAGCTTACAGGGATTGAAACTCAAGGCGATACGACCGATATATCTTTCCGCGCCTTGTGTTCAAAAGGTACCTACATACGTACATTGTGTGTAGACATCGGTCGACAACTCGGATATCCATCGACCATGGTTCGACTGGAGCGTACGATATCGGCAGGTATCACTGCAGATCATTGTCTTCGTATTGAAGAAGTGGAACAACTTATGGCTGAGGGAACTTTGGCGGAGGCGCTGATTCCTGTTGACGAGGCCATTGCTTCGATTCCGGCCCACAAGGTTGGAGATGAACAGGCCAAAGGAGCACTTCAAGGTCAGAAGCTGTCTGCACGTCTTCTGGAACCGCCAGTAGAGCAACCAGGTTTATTACGGTTGTATGCTCAGGATGGTACGTTTCTGGGGATATTTGAACGGGATGAACTAAAACCAACGGTGAGGGCAGTTAAAGTCTTTTTGCCGGAATAAAGAGGTATCGGGCTTGGAGTTGTAGTGGTAATGCTCAAGCCTGGCCTATCTAGTGAAATGCAGGTGAATGATTGTGAAAACCGTAATGCTAACCTATCCGCAGACGTTACATTCGACTGAGCTGGGCGCACTTCCCCAAGTGCTTGCAATTGGTCAATTCGACGGACTGCATCTCGGACATGCAAGTGTCATTTTGTCAGCTGTCCGCATTGCGCGGGAAACGGGCATGCAGGCAGCGGTCATGACCTTTCATCCACATCCGAAGGAAGTTATGCGCAAAGGGGATTACGAGGGTTATCTAACTCCCTTGAGAGATAAAGAAGACATCCTGGCAGGAATGGGCGTTGATGTACTTTATGTGGTGGAGTTCAATGAAGAGTTCTCACGGTTGACTCCACAGCAATTTGTACACGACCTGTTGATTCCTCTTCAAACACGAACAGCGGTTGTGGGTTTTGACTTCCGTTTTGGTCATAAGGGGGCAGGGGACGAACAGCTTCTTCGTACGTTGGGAGAAGGAGAGATGACGGTGGAAACCGTTCCTCCTTTCTTGTTGAATGGTGAAAAAGTGAGCAGTTCTCTCATTCGTGGCCTGTTGAAGCGTGGGGAGATGGATGAGGCCAGTCAGTGGCTTGGCAGACCTTACAGCATCAGAGGAACCGTCATTCACGGGGAGAAGCGTGGACGAACGATTGGATTTCCCACAGCCAACCTTGAACTCACGGATCATTACGTTACTCCATCGAAGGGTGTTTATGCTGTTCGTGTGCAGTATGGCGAACAGGAACTGCATGGCGTAATGAATCTCGGTGTGAAACCTACGTTTCACGAAAGCGGGATGAAACCTACGTTTGAAGTGCACCTGCTTGATTTTGACGGACACTTGTATGACCAGGAACTAAAGGTTGAGCTCGTTCACTATATTCGTGCAGAACGAAAGTTCGACTCTATTGATGCATTGATTAGTCAGATTCGTGAAGATGCATTAACCGCCGGTCGCCTGTTATCTTAAAGGTTCTGGATTAAATGCATGTTTACATTTACTTTGACTAGGCAATTATGATATACTGTACTACGTTGTCGATGAGACAACATTAACCTTGGCTTGGTTGCTTGCTCTCACCGGCGGTGACGAGGCTAATGGCGATTATATTGAAGGAGGTGAACAGGATGGCATTGACTCAAGAACGTAAACAACAACTGATCGACGAGCACAAAACTCACGAGTCCGATACAGGATCTCCAGAGGTGCAAGTTGCTATCCTTACGGAAAACATCAGAAGTTTGACAGACCACTTGCGTACGCATAAGAAAGACCACCACTCACGTCGTGGACTTTTGAAAATGGTAGGTCAACGTCGTAAGCTTTTGGCTTACGTGAAAAACAAAGATGTTAAACGTTACAGCGCACTGATCGAAAAACTCGGATTGCGTCGTTAATTATCGTACATGTTTTCAAAACCAACCTGGCTGTTATCCGTCATTCTTTTGTCTAAAAGGACAAGCGGAACTTACAGCCGGGTTGTTTTGTAGATGAACATGTTGCCATATATTTGTAGATGGGGCTCCGTGAGGAGCTTTTGTTGTGCAGGTTAGCATGTTGAAAGATCCATACATAGCTAATGAATGCAGGACAAGCAGGAAATACTGTGAATATGCAGAATCCATTGAATTAGGAACGAATAAAAGGAGGGGTTTCATGGAACAGCGTGTTGAAATGCAGCTTGGTGGAAGAAAGCTTACGCTTGAGACTGGGCGTTTGGCCAAGCAGGCTAATGCTGCCGTTAAGGTAACATACGGGGATACCGTTGTATTGTGTACCGTGACAGCATCAAGTGAGCCGAAAGATCTGGACTTTTTCCCATTAACGGTGAACTATGAAGAAAGATTGTACGCCGTAGGTAAAATCCCGGGTGGATTTATTAAACGTGAAGGCAGACCGAGTGAGAAAGCAATTCTTTCAAGCCGTCTGACAGACCGTCCAATTCGTCCATTGTTCCCGGAAGGCTTCCGGAATGATGTACAAGTTCTGAATATTGTTATGAGTGTGGATCAGGATTGCGAACCGCAAATCGCTGCAATGATTGGTACATCAGCAGCATTGAGCATTTCGGATGTTCCATTCAGCGGACCGATTGGTGGCGTAAAAGTTGGACGCATTGATGGCCAATTCATCATTAACCCAACGATTGCACAGCTTGAAATCAGTGAACTTGAACTGGTGGTTGCAGGAACTAAGGATGCCATCATGATGGTTGAGGCTGAAGCAAACGAATTACCTGAAGAAGTGATGCTCGAAGCAATCATGTTCGGACATGACGAGATCAAAAACATTGTTGCGGTAATCGAACAACTCGTGCAAGTTGCCGGTAAGGAAAAAATGGCTGTTAAGTTGCATGCCGTTAATGCTGAAGTCAACAGCAGTGTGCGTGATTTCGCAAGTGCTCGTCTGGTTGAAGCTGTTAAAATTGCTGAGAAGCATGCTCGTCAAGATGCAATCGATGTAGTGAATGACGAAACGGTTGCTCACTTTGAAGAGAAATATATTGAAAGTCCTGAATTGCTTAAAGACGTGAAGGAAGTTCTGCACGATATCGTTAAAGAAGAAGTGCGCCGTCTGATTACGCATGATAAAGTTCGTCCAGATGGACGTGGTCTTGCTGAGATTCGTCCAATCGAATGTGATACTTCCCTGCTGCCACGTACGCATGGTTCAGGTTTGTTCACACGTGGTCAAACGCAAGCACTTAGCATCTGTACACTTGGTGCACTTGGCGATGTTCAAATTTTGGACGGAATTAGCCTTGAAGAAACGAAACGTTTCATGCATCATTATAACTTCCCACCATTCAGCGTAGGTGAAGCTCGTCCATTGCGTGCTCCAGGCCGTCGCGAAATCGGACATGGTGCTCTGGGTGAGCGTGCGCTTTCCAAAGTAATCCCTTCCGAAACAGACTTCCCATACACGATTCGTCTGGTATCAGAAGTTCTGGAATCCAACGGTTCAACTTCCCAGGCAAGTATCTGTGCCAGCACACTAGCTATGATGGATGCAGGTGTACCTATCAAAGCTCCAGTTGCGGGTGTAGCTATGGGTCTGATCAAAGACGGAGATCATGTATCCATTCTGAGTGATATTCAAGGTATGGAAGATCACCTCGGCGACATGGACTTCAAAGTAGCCGGAACACCTGAAGGTGTAACTGCGATTCAAATGGACATCAAAATTGATGGAATTGATCGTCAAATTTTGTCTGAAGCATTGGCTCAAGCCAAAGAAGGTCGTTTGCACATCTTGAGCAAAATGACTGAAGTGATGAATACACCACGTGAGCAGTTATCACAATATGCGCCTAAAATTACAACGATGCATATCAATCCGGACAAAATCCGTGATGTTATTGGTGCAGGTGGTAAAATTATCAATAAAATCATCGAAGAAACCGGTGTTAAAATTGATATTGAACAGGATGGACGTGTCTTTATCGCTTCTTCCAACCAGGAGATGAATGATAAAGCCAAAGCGATTATCGAAGGTATTGTACGCGAAGTATTGGTCGGCGAGATTTATGTCGGTAAAGTAAAACGCGTTGAGAAATTCGGTGCATTCGTTGAAGTACTTCCAAACAAAGAAGGTCTGGTGCACATCTCACAACTGTCAACAGAACGTGTTGCCAAAGTGGAAGATGTTGTAGCCATCGGTGATTCCATTACGGTAAAAGTAACGGAAATTGACCCACAAGGTCGAATCAACTTGTCCCGTAAAGCGGTTTTGACTGCTGAAGCTCCGGCTCAATCCTAGGATACCGAAGCAACAGGTTATAAATGGATAGATTGAATGAAGAGACAGAATGTGAATTTCTGGCTCTTTTTTTAACGTTTAAATACGAAAAACAAGGATGAAACCATGGCTTAGTATTCATATTCCTGCCCTTGTCCTCATATGATGGGGACAAAGACGGCGGGAGGATGGAGCTGTGGGAAACCAATCCAAAAAGCTGGCGGCTGTTCTGGCAGGTGTGACTGCGGTCATGTTGATCGGACAAGTTGGCAGTGTACGTACATACATTACGGAGATCCGTGATGGGCCAGGTACGCAAAATGCTTTTGACATGTTCAAGGAAGCAACGGGAGAAGATGCGCTGTTGTCGGCGATTCGGGATAAAGCGGCTGAGACAAAAATTGCTCCGGTAAATGCCAGGGTAGATCGGGTATGGAAAGCGATTCCTGGCTATAATGGCATGGAGATTGATGTGGAAGCGACATACCGTAAGGCACTGAGTGGAACGTTGAATACCAAAATTGCTTATATCTACCGTCAGATTGAACCGGCGATTCAGCTTAAAGATTTGGGTGCACATCCGATCTATCGGGGAAATGCGAACAAACCGATGGTTTCTTTTATGATTAATGTCGCGTGGGGGAACGAATATATCATACCGATGCTGGATACGCTCGATGCAGAGAAAGTGAAAGCCACTTTTTTTCTGGATGGAAGTTGGTTAAGCAAAAACGTTGAACTGGCCAAGGAAATTCAGAAACGAGGGCATGAGCTGTCCAATCATGCGTATTCTCACCCGAATATGAGTCGATTGAGCGCAGAACGAGCCAAGCTGGAAATTAGTAAAACGCAGGATCTGCTCCATAAAACACTGGGGGTAGAGAATCGCTGGTTTGCTCCGCCTTCAGGTGACTTTAATCAGAAGACCGTTGATATTGCTTCTTCCATGGGATTGCAGACCGTGTTATGGACAGTAGATACTGTAGATTGGCGTAAACCAAGCCCGGATGCCGTTGTTGCCAAAATTGCGAAAAATACCGAGGCAGGCACGTTAATTCTAATGCACCCTACAGCTGCTTCTTCGGGAGCTTTAAAGGGTATGATTCAATCCATTCGGGCCAAAGGTCTCGTGCTCGGAACGGTAAGTGAGACGTTGTCTTCGGAACGTGTAAACACGTCTGCGGTTGAGTGAACGTTGTTTTTTTGTTAATATCAAAAAGTTGGAACCAAATGTCGATTTCAATTTCAAGGTTGAGATCAAGGCAATTATAGAGATGTAGGAGGGCCAACCATGAAAAAAATTCAGCTGGGCAATGGCCTCAGAGTTGTCATGGAACAGATACCGACCTGCCGTTCTGTGTCTTTCGGAATATGGGTCAAGACAGGTTCGCGTAATGAGCAACCTGCAAGTAACGGAGTATCACATTTTATTGAACACATGTTATTTAAGGGAACAGATCGTTATGATGCCAAGGCGATTGCGGAACAGTTCGATGCGATTGGTGGTAACGTGAATGCGTTCACTTCCAAAGAATACACGTGTTATTATGCAAAAGTGTTGGATGAACATTTACCGATTGCTGTTGATGTGTTATCTGATATGTTTTTCCGTTCCAAAATGGATGATGGTGAATTGATCAAGGAGAAAAACGTCATCCTGGAAGAAATCTCAATGTATGAAGATACGCCTGATGATATGGTTCATGATCTGATGGCCTTGGCCGCTTATGGTGAGCATCCGCTCGCATACCCTATCCTGGGTACGGAAGAACGTCTCAAAGCGATGGATTCCAGCCATCTGCGTGCATATATGAAGGAGCACTACACAATTGAGAACACGGTCATTAGTATTGCGGGTAATATTGACGACAGTGTAATTGATCTGATGGAGAAGCATTTTGGTGCTTTTGATGTTAATGGAGTAACAGAAGCGGTGACGATGCCGGCGTTCCAAAGCGGACAGCTCTTCCACAAAAAGAAAACGGAACAGAATCATATCTGTATCTCGTTCCCAGGCTGTAAAATCGGAGATCCGCTTCAATTCGCTATGGTTGTTCTGAATAACGCTATTGGTGGAGGCATGAGCTCCAGACTGTTCCAGGAAATACGCGAGAAACGGGGACTTGCATACTCCGTGTATTCCTATCATAGTTCTCATGCAGACAGCGGACTGTTCACGATATACGCGGGTACAGCACCGAAACAGACAAAAGAAGTGCTCGACCTCACCAAAGAGGTTCTGGGCGACCTGGCTGTAAACGGCTTGTCCGAAGATGAACTCCGCAAAGGAAAAGAACAGCTGAAGGGAAGCCTGATTCTCAGCTTGGAAAGCACAGGCAGTCGCATGAACCGTCTGGGTAAAAACGAGCTAATGCTAGGCAGACACCATACGCTGGATGAGATGATTACCAAAATTGAGCAAGTAACCATGGACGATATTAACGCGGTACTTGATCTGATGTTTGCCGAGCCTTTTGCACTTGCCATGGTTGGCGCTTCGGATAAGACGATCGCTGGGTTGAGAAGGGATGATTTTGTTGCATTACGTTCAAATACAGAAACTGCCGGGCAATGAAGATATTAAACTGCCTCAAAAAATGTCGGAGCTGGCATCCGGCTTTGATGTCGTAGCTGCACTTCAGGAAGATGTTGTATTGCAGCCGGGTCAGCGTACGCTGATTCCAACAGGACTGGCAATGGCAATGCCAGCTGGATTGGAAGCACAGATTCGTCCTCGGAGCGGACTGGCTTTCAAACATGGAATTACCTGCCTCAACACACCGGGTACCATTGATGCGGACTATCGCGGAGAAGTTAAAGTACTGTTGATCAATCTGGGTCAGGAACCCTTCACGATTGTACGGGGAGAGCGCATCGCACAGATCGTCTTCCAGACGGTGCCTGCGGTTGAATTGACGGAAGTGACGGAACTTTCAGAAACGGTACGCGGTGAAGGTGGATTTGGTCATACCGGGAAATAAACAGCGTATATATACCCATTCTTTAGAGTCGTCCCTGACAGGGGCGGCTCTTTTTTACATTTGAGAAACGTACGGTTGAATGCAATTATTGTTTTCACCCCGCTGTGGGCCCCTGCATACGATAAGGCATACATGTGGTGAAAGGAGTGACGTCCCGATGCTGACCGGAGTCCGGATTGTAGTCCTGGGCGGAGATGCGCGGCAGCTTGAAGTCATTCAAAAGTGCGCAGAGCTGGATGCAACGGTAAGTGTGGTGGGTTTCGATAAAATAGAGCGTTCCATTCCGGGGATTGAGCATCAGGAACTGGAGGACGAAGTATTTGCTTCCGCAGATGTACTGGTACTGCCTGTTGTCGGTTGCGATGACCAGGGAAAAGTGAGTACTTCATTTAGTGACACGCCGATCTATTTGAAAAAGGAACATATTGCAGCATTACCGGAGCATTGTATTGTGTTCACAGGTATGGCTAAGCCTTACTTGCGCGAACTTTGTCTTGAAAATGGGCTGCGACTTGTTGAAGTACTTGATCGTGATGATATTGCACTATACAACTCCATTCCAACAGCTGAGGGAGCCATCGCCATAGCAATTCGGGAGACGGACTTCACAATCCATGGTTCGGAATGTATTGTGCTTGGCCTTGGTCGAACAGGATTCACAATGGCCAAAACACTGCAGGGACTTGGAGCAAATGTACGGGTGGGAATCAGGCGGGAAGAGGATGCTGCTCGCGCTACAATAATGGGCTGGAAGCCTTTCATGACAACGGATTTGGCCGCTCAAACCGGGGAAGTTGACTTGCTTTTTAATACGATACCGACTATGATAATCACAGCACAAATCCTGTCCAGAATGCCGCAAAAGGCTGTTATTATCGACCTCGCATCCGCTCCTGGCGGCTGTGATTTCAGGTATGCAGACAAACGCGGTATCAAAGCGCTACTTGCGCCTGGCCTCCCCGGCATTGTTGCTCCCAAAACGGCTGGCGGCATTATTGCCGACGCGTTGATCCGTTTGCTTTTGGAAGAACAGAACGCACGGGAGGTTAAATCATGAACTGGCAGGGAAAAACGGTAGGTTATGCAATTACGGGTTCTCATTGTACGTTTGAAGAGGTTATGCCGGTTATTAGCCGCTTCGTGGCTGAAGGTGCCAATGTCATTCCGATTATTTCGAATTCGGTGCTGACGACCGATACACGCTTCGGTACGGCGCAAAATTGGCAAAAACAGTTGAAAGATATAACAGGTAATGATATCATTTCTACAATTGTTGAAGCGGAGCCATTAGGGCCTTCCAAGCTGCTTGATGTGCTGGTGATTGCTCCATGCACAGGGAATACAACAAGCAAGCTGGCTAATGCGATGACCGACAGTCCAGTGCTGATGGCAGCCAAAGCGCAGATGCGCAATCAGCGTCCACTTGTACTTGCCATTTCCACGAATGACGGTCTGGGCTTGAATGCTGCGAATATCGCCAAATTGCTCGTGGCCAAATACTTGTATTTTGTGCCATTTGGGCAGGACGATCCAGTGAAGAAACCAAACTCGTTAGTCGCCAAAATGGAATTGATTCCAGAGGCTTGCTGGAGTGCCCTTGAGGGCAAACAGTTGCAGCCGATGATTGTGGAGCGTTCTTCACAAGCTTAAGAGATCAATGATTCGGTGACAACGTTTATGCGCTTGGAGAAATGAAGGGTTTGAGAGACAAAGAAAATCATGGGGGACGATATGCTGGATTGAACAGCTACTTGTGTCCACGTTCCTGTCTATAAGGCATTCCTGCTTGCGGGCAGTAAAGGTTAAGCAAGCGGGAGAGGTCTATTGTGAATGTATGCGTCATGATCTCGATAACAACCGCCACCTTTGAGTTGTGATTGTCTAAGACAATTACAAAAAAACAAAGAGTGGCATGGAATGCCGTATAAAATGCTGAAATTATCGCATCAGAACGCTCCCTAGAGTGATCCATTTGTTGATTTGACCCGTGTCCAGTCTTCTTGCGTACACAAATGGAGGAATAAAGATGCGTATCATGGTACAGAAATTCGGAGGCACGTCTCTCTCCACTGTTCAGGCGAGAGAGCATGTGCTCCGTCACGTTAAACGTGAACTTGAGGCAGGATTGAGTCTAGTCATTGTTGTGTCTGCGATGGGACGCCGAGGCGAGCCATATGCGACCGATACGTTGCTGGACTGGGCTGCACAGAACGGAAACGCACTATCCGCACGCGAAAAGGATTTACTGCTGTGCTGTGGTGAAATCATATCGGCGACGACTTTGAGCAGTTTACTCGAACATGAAGGCATTCCAACTACAGTGCTGACCGGTGCACAAGCAGGTTTTGTGACGGACGACAATTTCGGGAATGCCCGGATATTGGATGTCCGTCCTGTTCGTGTGTTGGAGCAGCTGCAGCTCGGTCGTGTCGTTATTGTAACCGGATTCCAGGGGCAGACGGAGAACGGAGACTTCACGACATTGGGTCGTGGGGGAAGTGATACGTCTGCTACAGCGCTTGGTGCAGCATTACGTGCTGAAATGGTGGATATCTACACCGATGTGAACGGGATACTCACAGCCGATCCGCGAATTGTTGAGGATGCGCGTCCGCTGACTGTTGTGAGTTATGCCGAGATCTGTAATATGGCCCACCACGGGGCCAAGGTAATCCATCCACGTGCGGTCGAGATTGCCATGCAATCCCAGATTCCAGTGCGGGTAAGATCTACTTTTGCAGACACGGAAGGAACGCTGGTCACGCATCCGGAAGGATTTCGGGATGTGCAGACAGGCATTGTTGACCGTTATGTAACAGGTATCGCCTACGTGAGCAATGTCACGCAAATTACGGTGGATGTACCTGGTGGTGCAGATCGGCTGCAACTAAAAGTGTTCAAAACCATGGCTGAGAATTCGATCAGCGTTGATTTTATTAATGTTACCCCCTCGGGAGTTGTCTATACGGTTTTTGACAGTGATTCCGAGAAAGCCATACAAGTATTGCAGGAGATAAGTCTCAAGCCACAAAGCCTGTCCGGTTGTGCCAAAGTGTCCGTCATCGGCGGAGGCATTAATGGTGTACCCGGAATTATGGCTCGAATCGTCGAGTCCTTGACACTGGCTGACATTCAGATCCTGCAATCAGCAGATTCGAATACAACGATCTGGGTACTCGTAAAAAAAGAAGATATGGTTCAGGCCCTGAGGGCACTTCACGCCTCATTCGAACTTCATTTGTAAATAACTGAAGTTAGAGGAGCCAAACCTGTTTTGAAGGAGGAATCGAATTGGACTTTGGAAGATTGATTACAGCAATGGTCACTCCGTTCAATGAACAAGGAGAGATTCATTGGGAGGAAACGGCACGTCTAATCGACTATCTGATTGTAGATCAAAAGTCGGAGACGCTCGTAGTTTCCGGAACAACAGGGGAGTCTCCAACACTTAGTGATACTGAGAAAGTTCAATTATTCGAATTTGCAGTGAAACATGCAGCCGGCCGGTGCAAAATTATAGCCGGAACGGGAAGCAATAACACGGCACATTCCATCCATTTGACACAGGAAGCTGAACGTGCCGGAGTGGATGGCATATTGTTGGTTGTTCCGTATTACAACAAACCAAGCCAAGAAGGCTTGTTCAGACATTTTGAAGCGATTGCTGGCTCTACCAAGCTGCCAATTATGCTGTACAACGTGCCTGGGCGTACAGTAACCAGCCTGTCAGCAGCAACAACGCTTCGTCTTGCAGAAATCCCGAATATCGTCGCTACGAAGGAATGTGCCTCTACAGAGCAGGTTACGCTGATTGCAGCAAGTGCTCCAGAACATTTCAGAGTCTATTCCGGTGACGATGCTTCAGGCTTGCCGGCGATTGCGGTTGGAGCACATGGAATTGTCAGCGTGGCGAGTCATGTCGTAGGGGCAGAAATGAAGAAAATGATTGACGCCTTCTATGGCGGTGCACCTCTTCAGGCCGCTCAGATTCATCAACAGCTGTTCCCTGTGTTTAAAGGCCTGTTCGAGTGTCCACAGCCTCTACCGAACCCGGTAGCGGTAAAATATGCACTGACATTGCGTGGTTTGAACGTTGGCTCTGTACGTTTGCCTCTTATTCCGCCAACGGAAGAGGAGCAGGTGTATATCAAAGGTCTGCTTAATTTGTAAACATTTTGGTTGTATATGGAACTATTTTATTAATCATGGGAATATCTTCAGATCAGGAAAAGAACCGCTCCTCTTCATAGAGGCAGCGGTTCTTTTTTTACGAGTAATGTGAGGTTTCTTTTCCATTGCTAAGGGGAAACCTACAGGTTAACGAGAGAGTGACTTGTTTTTTTTGTTTTTAATCATGTATAATGATGTCAAGTGACTGGGTGCGGTATTTTTTTGAAATTGAAAGCGACATCGTTTCGTGGTGTGGCTTTGCGGTGAAAAAGGAAGGAACGGCTAAGAGGGAATTTTCAACTCCAACTTGTTGGTAAAAGGGAATAACTTCGAAGAACTTCTTCCAAATATCGTGAATAAAGGTGTTCTTTTGCATTCATCCCAATAGATGGGCATGTGATGTATGGACTACTTTTCTTAACTTACAATAAATAATAAGGTACGACGTCCAACTACCATAGGAGGTTTAGATTCATTTGTCTAAGAAAAATAATAACGATAAACTGATGATTTTTGCTTTGGGCGGCGTAGGCGAGATTGGTAAAAACATGTACGTCATCCAATACGCCAACGACATTGTAGTCGTAGATGCTGGTCTGAAATTCCCTGAAGAAGATATGCTTGGTATTGATATTGTCATCCCTGACATTTCTTACCTGACTGAGAACCGTGACAAAGTAAGAGGAATTATCCTTACTCACGGACATGAGGATCACATTGGTGGTCTGCCATATGTTCTCAAACATCTGAATGTTCCTGTATACGGAACAAGACTTACGCTTGGACTTGTAGAGAACAAGTTGAAAGAAGCGAATTTGCTAGGTGAAACAAAACGTATTCTGATTGATGCGGATTCCGAGATTCAACTTGGAACTGCATTGAAAGCTTCGTTCTTCGCTACTAATCATAGTATTCCGGATTCTGTTGGTGTATGTGTCGAAACACCGGAAGGTGCAGTTGTTCACACAGGTGACTTCAAATTCGACCACACGCCAGTCAATGGTCAATATGCAGATCTTCAGCGTATGGCACAGATCGGAACAAATGGCGTGCTTGCGCTGTTGTCTGACAGTACGAACGCTGAGAAACCTGGATTCACACCATCGGAGAAAAATGTGGGTATCGTTCTGGAAGATATCTTCCGTAAAGCAAGTCAACGAGTTGTCGTAGCGACATTTGCTTCCAACGTACACCGTATCCAACAGGTGATCAATGCAGCAGAAGTGACTGGACGTAAAGTTGCAGTTATTGGACGCAGCATGGTGAATGTGGTGGGTATTGCTTCTGAACTGGGTTACCTTGAGATTCCGGATGGCATGATCATTGAACCTGAAGAAGTAGGCAAGATGGCTGCAGATCGTGTCGTGATTCTCTGCACAGGAAGTCAAGGAGAGCCAATGTCAGCACTGACACGTATGGCTCGTTCCACGCACCGTAAAGTGGACATCCTGCCAGGCGACACTGTCATTATCGCGGCAACACCGGTTCCAGGTAACGAAAAATATGTAGGCCGTACGATTGATGAACTGTTCCGTCTGGGCGCTAACGTGCATTACAGCGGTGCTAACAGTGGTGTTCACGTATCTGGTCACGGTAGCCAGGAAGAGTTGAAACTGATGCTCAACCTGATGAAACCGAAATTCTTCTTGCCAATTCACGGTGAATTCCGTATGCAGCGTCGCCACGCGGTTCTTGCTGAATCTGTAGGCGTTGAACCGGAAAACATTTTCATCACGGACATCGGTGAAGTGATTGAAATTCAAGGTGGAGCAGCACGTAGAGCAGGTAAAGTCACTGCAGGTAACGTATTGATCGACGGCTTGGGTGTAGGCGATGTGGGTAACATTGTACTGCGTGACCGCAAATTGTTGTCACAAGATGGTATCCTTGTTGTCGTGGTTACACTGAGCAAACAGGATGGAAAAATTGTTTCCGGTCCTGACATCATCTCTCGCGGATTTGTGTATGTACGTGAATCGGAAGGACTTCTTGATGAGGCCAACCGGATCGTTAGCAGCACATTGCAGAAGTTGATGAGTGAGAACGTTAACGAGTGGGCTTCACTCAAAACAAATGTTAAAGATGCTTTGGGACGCTTCCTGTATGAGCAAACTCGTCGTAGACCGATGATTTTGCCAATCATTATGGAAGTTTAAAATAGGCTAAACAAAACATATATTCAGGCACACAGTCGCCCCTTCTCTACGAGTAATATTGGACGGTTCCTCGTAGAGAAGGGGCTTTTTTTGCGTTTTTCAGGAAGATCCGCAATATGGTCAATATGTAAGCAATTTGGATGTAGCGGGTATAAGGCGGCTGGAAAAATCCCCATACTAAGGAATACATTAAATGTTTCTGGAGAAGGGGATTAATGAAATGAATGAACGTATGAATGGCAAGCAGGCGTCAAAATCCAATCAACCGGAAGTTGAAGCGCCAGAGATTCCGATTCAAGAGGACAAGAACATCTCGCCCGTGACAGAGACGATTCAGCAATTCGGGCAGACACAGTCGCCGGCAGGTGAATCAAATATTTTCTGTATGACCATTATTGGACAGGTCGAAGGGCATCTGATATTGCCGCCACAAAATAAAACAACAAAGTATGAGCATATCATTCCACAGCTGGTGGCTGCAGAGCAGAATCAGCGTATTGAAGGTATACTGATCATTTTGAACACGGTAGGTGGAGATGTAGAGGCCGGTCTGGCCATTGCAGAGATGATTGCTTCTCTAAGCAAACCTACGGTCACTGTGGTCATTGGAGGCGGACATAGCATTGGAGTGCCGATTGCTGTAGCTTCAACGTATTCCCTGATTGCCGGAAGTGCAACGATGACAATCCATCCCATACGGATGAACGGCCTTGTCATAGGTGTACCTCAGACGTTTGAGTATATGGAGAAAATGCAGGAGCGGGTTGTACGGTTCGTGACGTCTCATTCGAATATCTCGGAAGAGATGTTCAAAGAACTGATGTTTAAGACCGGTGAGTTGAACCGGGACATCGGCACAGCTGTAGGAAGCGCGGATGCAGTGAAATATGGATTGATGGATGCGGTAGGCGGAATTGGGCAAGCCATTGCTCAGTTAAATCAGCTCATAGGAGACAAGAGACAGACGCTGCAAGCGGGAGGTTATACCCAATGACGTTATATACAGTGATGCCCCCTGAACAACTCTGGTCAGGAATGTGGAAAGAGGGCGAAGATACAAGAGAAATCAAGATGAATGGTTTATTAATGCAGGTGAGGCCTGTAAATGACAATGAAGCCGTTATTGTACGTTTGCTGGATTGTCCACTCGAAGCCTATCTTAATCCTGCCAATATGCCCGGTTCGACCATTCCGCTTTCGGGTAACTTGGGATCAGCATAACGCGACGAATTCAGACAAATTGAGCAGAAAAAGAACATATGTACGGATTATATTTGTATGGTATAATATTCTTCTGGGGGTGACCTGATTTTGGCCAGAAGAAAAAAGAGGAAAAAAAAGGGCGCTGGTTTTAGTGGCGTTTTAAAATATGAAATTTACGGAATTGTGCTTATTACCCTTGCTGTCATAGCATTATCGGGTGAAGCCACCGTTGGACGTTCGCTTTCCAAGATGTTCGGACTGATGCTTGGTAAGTTTTATTTTGCGATTCCGCTTGTTGGTATTTATTATGGTCTCATGGTGATGATTCACCGGAAATGGCCGAGTGGCTGGACCACACGCAAAACAGGACTGGTATTGCTGGTCTTTGCCTTAACCCTGATGAGTACCGTCTCCGCAATGCACCAGAAGCTCATTCCGGTTGGTGCGCTTGAGCCTGGTGCTGTGATTACACAGGTACATAATGATATGCAAACCGAGTTATTAACCCCTGTTGTACCAGGGGAGAGGGACTCCATGCTTAACAAGGATATCAGCGGTGGTTATCTCGGAGCTGGGCAATTCGCTCTTTTCCTGTGGCTGTTCGGCAGTCTGGGTGCGAGACTCATCATGATTGTCATGTTTGTCATCAGTTTTATGTTGATTACGAGTCTATCTTATGTGGATCTGATTCGAATATTCCGAACCAAGGTCTGGGATGCCGGGAGTTCGATGTACAAGAAGATGGAATCGCGGTCTTCTGCACGATCAGCTGTAACTTCTGATGGAAGGAAAAAAGGTAACGCTCGTAAAGTGGTACCTGTCCCTGTTGAAGATGATGAAGACGAGTACGAGGATGAATTAGAGGAACAACATTTGCCAAAACGAAAAGCCCCAATATTCTTTCAGCTTTTTGGAAAATGGGGAGCTAATCGAGAGCAAGAGACATCAGGACGTGAAATGGATGAGGTCGATTCAGTTGAAACAGAACAGATTGTATACCGCGCCGAGCAAGATCACAATGTAGAGACGTGGCAGGATGCAACCGAAGACGTAGCGAACAAATCAGCTTCATCACATGTTCCGGTTCAGGCGAAACCTAACTCAGCGCCGATCATTCGAGACTTTTTTGAGCATGTCAGAGCCGAAGATGCAGGCATTGAAGATGATTTGGACGATGCTTATCCTTTCCCTGATGATCTCGCTGATCCAAACGTAGTTCAACAGGGCGAACATGACATTAAAATAACGGATGAACTGGTAGAGACAGAGTGGTCAGCATCCGGTGCAGGTATGGACGAGCTGAATGCTGAGGATGGGCTTCAGAGTGGAGAAGAAGTGCCTAATGATGCAATGTTGGGAGCAGATACTCCAACTCCTGAAGGGCAGGACACACAACCAGTGAAACCACCACCCCCTCCTCCGAAGCCGTACAAGCTGCCATCCTTCCGTCTTCTTGCCAAGCCTAACAATGCGGGTAAGGCAGGCGACCAGAAGGATTATATGCAGACAGCGCGTAAGCTGGAAGCTACACTGGAAAGCTTCGGTGTTCGTGCCAAAGTACTTGAAGTGGTTCGGGGTCCTGCTGTTACAAGATATGAAATTCAGCCTGATATCGGTGTCAAGGTCAGCAGAATTGTCAGTCTGACTGATGACATTGCGTTGGCTCTGGCTGCAAAAGATATTCGGATGGAAGCGCCGATTCCCGGGAAGTCCGCTATAGGTATCGAGGTTCCTAATGGCGAGGTGTCGGTTGTAACGATGCGTGAAGTAATGGAGACGGCAACATTCCAGGATGCAGAATCCAAAGTGACCATTGCATTTGGCCGGGACATCTCCGGACAGACAATCATTGGTAACTTGGCTCGTATGCCCCATTTGCTGGTCGCGGGTGCGACAGGTTCCGGTAAGTCTGTGTGCATTAACGGAATTATTACCAGCATATTGTACAAAGCAAAGCCGGATGAAGTGAAGTTCCTGATGGTCGATCCCAAGATGGTTGAGTTGAACGTATATAACGGCATTCCTCATCTGATGGCGCCAGTTGTAACTGATCCCAAACGAGCGTCACTTGCTCTCAAAAAGATTGTGGTCGAGATGGAGAAACGATATGAACTGTTCTCCAAATCAGGTACACGTAACGTCGAGGGTTACAACAATCTGATGAAAGACAATCCTGCGGCTGTTCTGCCTTATATTGTTGTCATTGTGGATGAGCTTGCAGATCTCATGATGGTTGCAGCCGGAGATGTCGAGGATGCCATTGCAAGACTCGCTCAAATGGCTCGTGCAGCTGGAATCCATCTGATTATTGCCACACAACGTCCGTCTGTTGACGTTATTACCGGGGTAATCAAGGCCAACATTCCATCGCGAATTGCCTTCGGTGTATCCTCGCAAGTGGATTCCCGAACGATTCTGGATATGGGTGGGGCTGAGAAGCTGTTGGGTCGTGGAGACATGTTGTTCATGCCTATGGGTGCATCCAAACCGGTTCGTGTACAAGGTGCCTTTATGAGCGATGAAGAAGTCGAAAATATTGTAAACTACGTACGTGGTCAAGGTGAAGCGCAGTATGATGAGTCCATTGTACCTGAAGTGGATGATTCCATTCAGGCAGCAGATGAAGTACAGGATGAGTTATATGAGCAAGCGGTACAGATTATTTTGGAGGCGAAACAAGCGTCAGTCTCCCTATTGCAACGTCGTATGCGGGTTGGTTACACACGTGCAGCGCGTTTAATTGACTCCATGGAAGCCCGGGGGGTCATCGGTCCTTACGAGGGTAGCAAACCACGGGAAGTGCTGGTATCGCTTGAACAGTATCAACAGAATAAAATAAGCTCATAGTGACTTGGAGCATCGGTCGTTTAAGCCCTCAACCTATTGGTTGGGGGCTTTTTGTATACTCTGCAGACTGAAGTTTTGCCATCTACTCCAAAGATCGGATGATTTGGTGCATAGGAAACAAGCAGGCTTGTCATAATAACCTTAGCGATTCTGTTAATCCCACAAGAGAAAGGTAGAGCACAGTCGATGCGAAAAATGAACCTATGGCTTTTCACTGCTATTTTGCTGATATCCGCATTGGGAATCCGTTATTTGCTTCCTGGGAATACAGCAACGGAAAGTTCAGCCGAGCGTACACCGCAGGTAGAAGAAAAGGCCTTGCCTACGTTTAGCAGCAATACAGTGAAATATGGAAGTTACGGTCAGGATGTATATGAACTTCAGGGACGTCTGAAGTATCTGGGATTTTACAATGGTAAAATCGACAGTAATTTTGGCAGCAGCACACTGAAATCCGTCAAATGGTTTCAATCCGAGTTTGGCATGAAGGCAGATGGTGTGGTTGGGGCTGAAACCAAGCTCAAGCTGTACAATGCGTCAACCAAATGGTCGCCAACAGAACCGCCGCTACACAAGGAATCCTCTGGTGGGGGTGGAGGAAGCAACAACAATACGGCAGATAAAGAGCAAGACAATATGGGATCTGCCAATGCACTCGGTCTCTCCGAGAATGAACTCAAGATTATGGCTAACGCCGTATATGGTGAAGCCCGAGGTGAACCGTTTGAAGGTCAAGTCGCAGTAGCGGCAGTTATTCTGAATCGCGTAAAATCCCCAAGCTTTCCGAGTACACCCTCAGGGGTAATTTTTCAACCCGGTGCATTTACAGCTGTAGCGGACGGACAGATCTATCTAGAACCAAACGCACAAGCCAAGAAGGCAGTTGAGCAGGCCCTGAATGGCTGGGACCCATCCGGTGGTTGTCTCTATTATTTTAATCCCAAGACAGCAACATCCAAATGGATCTGGACCCGTCCACAGGTGAAAACAATCGGGCAGCATATTTTTTGTATGTGATGATGTTGGAAGCAACCAGAAGGCGTGACTTCGGTTGCTTCTTGCCTTTTGAATGGGTTAAAATGGTTGTTACATTTAGCGTAATACGATTGCATGACAAATGACGCCGTAAAGGGGTTTTGACATTTGAATACATCAGGATTCGAACGAGGCAGCAAGAGAGAGTTTCGTATACATGTGCTTCCGACTAAACGTTTCAAAACGTTTGCTATATCGCTATATGCAGGCGTTCCCTTACGAGAAGATACAGTAACCAAAGTAGCGCTGACACCTTTTGTACTACGACGGGGGACGGAGTCCTATCCGGAAACAACGCAATTTCGTGAACAGCTGGAGCATCTGTATGGAGCCGGTTTTGGTTTTGACGTCTATAAACGCGGGGATTATCAGATAGTACAGTTTCGGATGGATACCATTAATGACTCCTTTGTTGGAGGCGATGAGCAGCTGCTGGATCGGTCATTTGCCTTCCTGGGAGAGGTTCTTACCCGACCTGCACAGGAGAATGGACATTTCAGGACGTCGTATGTACAAGCAGAGCGAGAGACGGTTCGGAAAAAGCTGGAGTCCATCGTTAATGATAAAATGCGGTATGCCGCTGAACGCAGTATCGAGGAAATGTGCAAGAACGAGCCGTACCGTCTTCACCCCCTGGGTGAGCGAAAGGATCTGCCCGGGATTGAGCCTGACATACTGACTGCGTCTTATCAGGAGTGGCTGCAACAGGCGAGTATGGATCTGTATGTGGTAGGGGATACGACACTGGAGGAGGTGGAGAACCTTGTTCAGCGTCATTTCAATGTAGATCGAACGTCCTCCTCCGATTACCAGACACAGGCCGCGGTTCGAGGAGATAAGGAAGTAGAGACCGTTGTTGAGCGACTGAATGTGAGTCAAGGAAAACTCAATATGGGACTCCGTACATCGATTACTTATGGAGATCCTCAGTATGCAGCGGCACTCATGTACAACGGGATTCTCGGTGGGTATCCTCATTCCAAACTGTTTGTTAATGTTCGTGAAAAAGAAAGCCTGGCGTATTACGCTTCTTCGCGATATGACGGACATAAGGGCATTGCCACGATTCAATCCGGAATTGAAATCCCTAATTATGAGAAGGCTGTCACCATCATCAAGCAGCAGCTGGAGGAAATGAAAAGCGGTACAATCAGTGATCTGGAAATGTCCCAGACCAAAGCAATGATTCGTAACCTGCTTAAGGAGATACAGGATTCTGCTTTTGAGATGATCGCTTATGATTTCAATCGACAGTTGTCTGGCAAAGAGAGAACGGCTGAAGAACTGCTAGCTCAGATAGAACATATTAGCAAGGAAGATGTTCGTGAGGCGGCAGAACAGTTCCGTCTGGATACGATTTATTTCTTGCGGGACGAGAAGGAGGAATAGTCGGTGGAGAGCATTCGGTATGAACATTTGCAGGAGACACTATATTACGAAGTAATGGATAACGGACTGCATGTCTATATTTTGCCTAAACCGGGATTCCAGAAAACGTATGCTACGTTTGCAACCAAGTATGGATCGGTGGATAATCATTTTCAGGTTGAGGGACAGGAAGCAGTCAAGGTTCCGGATGGAATTGCCCATTTTCTGGAACACAAAATGTTTGAAGAACCCACAGGCGATATTTTTGCAACATTTGCGTCTCACGGTGCCTCAGCTAACGCATTTACGAGCTTCGATCAGACGGTTTATTTGTTTTCAGCGACCGAATATGTGAATGAAAATATACAAACATTAGTTGACTTTGTGCAAAATCCTTACTTCACGGATCAAAATGTGGAAAAGGAAAAAGGCATTATTGGGCAGGAAATTGATATGTATGCTGACAATCCGGATTGGCGAGTTTATTTTGGATTGATCGAAGCCATGTATCAGACACATCCGGTGCATATCGATATTGCAGGAACGGTGGAATCCATTCGTACGATTACCAAAGAGATGTTGTATGAGTGCTATAACACCTTCTATCACCCGAGTAATATGCTCTTATTCGTGGTAGGTGGTGTAGATCCACAGGAAGTGATTGATATGGTTCGTTCGAACCAAGAACAGAAGGATTATAAGCCACAGGGGAGTATCGAACGTTTCTTCGAACCGGAGCCAGAGCGAGTAGGAGAAGCCAGACGGGAAGCAAAACTGGCTGTTTCACTGCCAAAATGTCTCTTTGGATTCAAGGAGACGGACATTGGACTTACTGGAGAAAAATTGTTGCGGCGGGATATGACAACGCAACTGATGATGGATCTTTTGTTTGGTTCAAGCACACGATTATTTCAGAAGCTCTATGATGAAGATCTGATCTCGGACAGCTTTGGACATGAGTATAACAGTTCGCCGCAATATGCGTTTTCAGCTATTGGTGGTGACACGAAAGATCCGGATCAACTGCTGGCACGTATACGTGAAGAAGTGGATGCCATTGTAGAAAAGGGGTTCGAATCCACGGATTTTGAACGTGCACGCAAAAAGAAAATAGGCGGATATTTGCGTATGCTCAATTCTCCGGAGAACATTGCGCATGAATTTACACGTCAGCAATTCCGTGGCGGTGATTTCTTCAATATGCTTCCGCTCTATGAATCGATTACACTGGAAGATGTAAATCTCAGACTGAGAGAGCATATTCGCTGGGATCAACTGGCTGTATCGCTAGTCGTGAGTCCTTGATATGGAGAGGGGAACAGGACAATTGAAGGCAATTGGGGAAATGACTGTACTGGTGACTGGAGCAAGCGGTGGCATCGGAGCCGCTATCGCAGAACGTTTCGCCAGAGTGGGAATGAATGTTGTTATACACTATATGAAATCGCATGAGGCAGCGAATGAAGCTGCCAGACGGTGCATGGAACAGGGCAGTGGGAGAATCATGACGGTGTCTGCGGATCTTCGCAGCCGGGAACAGATTGAACGTATGCGTGAGAAGCTGGAGTCACACAATCTCATGCCAGATATCCTCGTGAACAATGCAGGAATCTCGCACTATGGGATGTTGTCTGATGTTACAGAGGAGATCTGGGATGAAGTGATGGCCATTAATCTCAAAGGCACGTTTATGTGTACACAGGAAATGATGCCTCACATGATCTCCCAAAGGTATGGTCGAATCATTAATGTATCGTCGATCTGGGGGCTGTCTGGTGCCTCTTGCGAGGTGCTGTATTCCACAACCAAGGGCGGGATGAATGCATTCACCAAGGCACTTGCAAAAGAACTCGCACCTTCCGGAGTAACCGTAAATGCTGTGGCTCCTGGCGCCGTTCAGACATCCATGTTGAACCATCTGGATCAGAGTGAACTGAAGATGCTGGAAGAGGAAATTCCGGCAGGAAGACTTGCTCAACCTGATGAAATCTCATCACTGGTTTATTTTCTGGCCCTCCCTGAATCGGGGTATATCAATGGGCAGATTATCAGTCCAAATGGCGGTTGGTTAACGTAAGCAGCAAGTAAACTTGAGTGGCTATGAACGAAACAAGTGAAGGTTGGCCGAGAAGCATCCGTCTTCCGGATTATTTTCAAAATGCTCGTATATAAAATGCTTGGAAAGCACATATTACAACTGTTGATTTTAAATCTCATGCGTCATCTAAGGAGGATTTATCATGTCAACAGAAAAAACAGTGCTCTCCAGCTTTGACACATGGAAGAAGTTCCTGGGTGACCGCGTACTGCAAGCAGAGAAGATGGGGATGAGTGAAGAAACCATCAACAAACTTGCGTATGAAATCGGCGATTTCCTTGATGAGAAAGTCGATCCGGCGAACCATTCCAACCGGGCATTGAAAGAGTTATGGGATGTCGGCGATGCAGATGAGCGTCGTACGATCGCGTGCCTGATGGTCAAATTGGCCAAACAAAACGCATAAGATTACAGATGAAGAGCTCCCGCAAGGGGGCTTTTCTCTAATGATTACAAACGGATTACAGAGCTGTTCTTGTAATTCATTTTCATTTTATATATCATTAACGTGACCCATTTTTAGAAGATGTCTCAGTTTGCTGTCCAGTGGACACGTTCTGTTGCTGTCGAATAATGTGGAATAATGCATTACGGGGTGTTGAAATGGAATCTAAACAATGGTACATGGAATATAAAATACATAAGAACAGACCCGGTTTGTTAGGCGATATTGCCTCTATGCTGGGGATGCTTGAAGTGAATATATTGACCATTAACGGTGTGGAAGGCAAAACGCGAGGTATGCTGCTTGAATCGGATGATGATGAGAAAATCCGTTTGCTTGGTGAAATGCTTGGCAAAGTCAACAGCATCACCGTATCGGCTTTGCGTCAACCTAAATTGGTGGATATTTTGGCTGTGCGTCATGGCAGATATATTGACCGTGACTCGGATGATCGCAAGACATTTCGTTTCACACGAGATGAACTTGGGTTACTTGTGGACTTTTTGGGTGAAGTATTTAAGAGGGAAGGCAATCAGGTCATCGGTTTGCGCGGAATGCCTCGTGTTGGTAAAACGGAGTCCATTATTGCGGGCAGCGTATGTGCGATGAAGCGATGGACTTTTGTTTCCTCCACACTTCTTCGTCAGACGATAAGAAGTCAAATGTCCGAAGACGAATTGAACCCGAACAATGTTTTCATCATTGATGGAATTGTAAGTACGATTCGTTCCAGTGAGCGGCATTACAATTTGTTGCAGGATATTATGTCGATGCCAAGTACAAAGGTTATCGAACATCCGGATATTTTTGTGCAGGAATCCGAATATGATTTTAATGATTTTGATATTATTATTGAATTGCGCAATATTCCAAATGAAGAAATTATTTATGATACGTTTACGGCAAGCTATACCGACGAACTATAAGGCTCCGTACGGAATCATGGAATAGATTAGCAACAACTCATGAGATAAACATAAGGAGGAGATGGCATGTCTGAACTGGGTCAGCAGTTAAGAGAGGCCCGGCTGCAAAAAGGGATGAGTCTTGACGATGTACAGGAAATGACAAAAATTCGCAAGAGGTATCTGGAGGCCATAGAAGCAGGAGACTATAAAGTGCTGCCAGGTAGCTTCTATGTGCGTGCTTTCATTAAAACCTATGCGGAGACCGTTGGACTGAACCCTGATGAGCTGCTGGAGGGGCACAAAAAAGACGTACCGGCAGAAGAGGCGGAAGCAACGATGGAACCGGTAATACAGAAGCGTTCCAGCCGTCCGGTTGAGCGTAGTAATCGATGGATGTCTGTCGCACTGATGTGGACATTCCCTGTTTTGATCGTAGTACTGTTGTATGTATACGTGGTGTATAACAATGGTGATGAAACGGATAATCAAGGACTTGATTCGGTCAAAATTACAGACAGTCAACAACAGCCTGAAGATAAACCGGATCAGCCTGCCGATAACGGACAGGCATCTAATCCGCCTGCAACAGACTCAGGCACTGATGGTAAGGGTGAAGGCGACGCTGGCGGTAACGGTGGCGGAACAGACACGGAAGGACAGACGGATGGTCAAACTGATGGTCAAACTGATGGCCAAACAGACGGTCAGACGGGAGAAAATCAGGAAGAACCGACAGATAATTCATCGTCTGCTGTAACGGTTGCAGAAGATGGGAAGTCAGGCAATATTACGAACTTCAAAGTTAACGGAAGTGCAGGCAAACCTGTAACGGTTACGATCAAAGCCACAGGTCATAGCTGGCTGGAAGTATACAAGGGCGAGAACTCCAGCGGAGAGAAGTTGGAGTATGGTAACACAGCCGAAGGCGACAGCTATACTTTTGAGCTGGATAGTGCAGGCATGTACATTAAGTCCGGTTACGCTGCAGCGACCACGATTGAGGTTGGCGGGCAAGTTGTAACGGATGGTAAGGCAACCAATCGGATCCGTTTGAAGCTTGGTGAAGACACTGGCAATACTGCTACTTCCACAGGTGCTGAAAATGGTTCAACGGACAGTACAGAGGGTACCACTGGTAGCGAATAACCCGGTCAACTGCAGGAGACAATAACTGTGTCTTAACTTGCAGTTAACTTTTGGTGAAGTGAGGTGGATGGCTGTGACAGTCAGCTGGATCGTAACGGGTTTAGGGATCATTGTCAGCCTCCTGGGTTATTATCTGACTCCAAGTGCTTGGGGTTACGGAATATTGGGGTTTGGACTTGCACATGTGCTTTTGGGTGTGCTCGATATGTTCAGACAGCCCAACCGCAGCCGCTATTAGTTGGAAGCTGGACCAGTAAGCATTTTTGGCAGCCACTTCAGGTGGAAGCCAAAAATGCTTTTTTCTTTGTATAGAACATCTTGAAATTAGACTTTTGCTTGGGGTATCCTCTATAATGTTACAGAACATATGATTAACTGAAAGGGTGACTGTTTTGAGTTCAGAAAATTCATTTGATATCGTGTCCAAAATGGACTTGCAGGAACTGACAAATGCTGTTACACAAACCGAGAAGGAAATTGGCACTCGTTATGACTTCAAGGGCAGCAAGAGCAGCCTGAAACTGGATAAGGATGCGTTAACAATCGTATCTGATGATGAGACCAAACTTAAGGCTGTCATTGACGTACTTCAATCCAAAATGGCGAAGCGTGGTCTACCATTGAAAAACATTGATTACGCAAAGGTAGAGCCAGCATCTTCTGGTACTGTCCGCCAGCGCTTGAATTTTAAACAGGGGATTGATCAGGACATCGCCAAAAAAATCAATATTCTGATTCGGGATTCCAAGTTGAAAGTGAAGAGTCAGATTCAGGGAGACCAGCTACGGGTAACGGGTAAGAGTAAAAATGATTTGCAAGCAGTCATGCAGCTGTTAAATGGTGCCAACCTGCCTCTGGATTTGCAATATACAAATTTCAAGTAATAAGACCTTCTTGTAGCAGAAGTGTTTTTTGACATGGTATTAGGCGTATATTATACTAAGTGTGCATTGCTGGCAGTCATGCATCAAGTCCAGTCCTCATCGTTTGCTGACTTTGTGAAAAGCAGTACATCTTCTGGAAGTCACCGGAACGTTTAAAGCGGTTTTGCTTTTGAGCGGTTGACTTTATTTTTTGCGTTTCTACATAGTGGGATCATGTTAATATGGATTGACATTGAAACTGTACATTTCATGTTCCGGATGATGATAACGGGATTATGATGATTGTTTGGAGTAATGGAGGATATGAGGGAGGGCGTCTTGTGAATTTACCCAACCGGATTACGCTTGCACGAATTTGCTTAATCCCTTTTTTGATGGTGTTCCTGCTCGTGGATTTTCCATTTTATCCAGAGCCGTTGCAGCTTGGAAGCTTTTCGCTTCCGTATAATCAACTGATTGCTGCTGTTATTTTTATCATCGCCGCAAGCACAGATGGAATCGACGGATACCTTGCGCGGAAAAATAACATGGTTACCAATCTGGGAAAACTGCTTGATCCGCTCGCAGACAAGCTGTTGGTTACTGCAGTTTTGATCTCGCTCGTGGAGATGGGCAAGCTGGATTCCTGGATTGCAGTGGTTATTATTAGTCGTGAATTTGCAGTTACCGGCTTGCGCCAAATCGCATTGCTGGATGGTTCGGTTGTTGCTGCGAGTGCCTGGGGCAAGCTGAAGACGGTAGTGCAGATTGTGGCAATTGTGTTGTTGCTGTTGAACAATTTCCCGTTCTCATACACGGGTATTCACGTCGATATTATCGCAGTATGGGCAGCAGCGCTTATTACCATCTGGTCGGGTATCGATTACTTTATCAAAAACAAAAACCTGCTTCATTTAACAAAAGCATAATAGTTGGTTCTAAAAATGGGTAATCATGAAGGAAGCATTGGGTCAGGGGCAATAGGAAATTATCCTATTGCCCTTTGATCACTCACCACATGTACAGGAGGATGCTCAATGAAGGCAGAAATCATTGCAGTTGGCACAGAGCTACTGCTTGGACAAATCGTCAATACCAATGCCAGATACCTATCCCGTGAATTGGCTGCGATGGGGATCGATGTATATTTCCAAACGGTGGTTGGGGATAACCTGAACCGACTTAGTGAAGCTATTCGCATTGCACAGGGCCGTGCTGACGTTATTTTATTTTCCGGTGGCATCGGACCCACTCAAGATGATCTGACCAAGGATGCGCTCGCAGCTGTTCTTAACCGAAAACTGCATACGGATCGAATGGCGATGGATAAAATTGAGAGCTTTTTCAGAGATCGTAATGTGGACATGACAGAGAATAACCGACGTCAGGCAATTGTTATTGAGGGTGGGACACCTCTGGCCAATGAAACGGGTCTTGCGGCAGGAAATGCGATTTCTGATAATGATAAACATTATGTTGTGATGCCTGGACCACCCAAAGAGCTAATTCCAATGTTTGAACAGGAAGTCAAGCCTTGGCTGTTCCAGCATGTGCTTACAGAAGAAATGCCGATCTATTCCCGAATGCTCAAATTCGCAGGTATCGGTGAATCTGCTCTGGAGGATCGACTGCTGGATCTGATTGACGCGCAGACAGACCCTACAATTGCTCCTTACGCGAGCGAAGGCGAAGTTACGGTACGTGTCTCCACTAAGGCTGCGAGTGAAGGAGAGGCGAAGCTGAAGCTGGATGCGATGGAGGTTCAGATTCGGGAGCGTTTGACAGAACATCTCTACGCGAACGAGGATGTGCCTATAGAGTACACAATTGTAACCATGATGTCTGACATGGGGCTGACGCTTAGCGCTGCTGAGAGCTGTACAGGAGGTCTTGTCATGCAAAGTCTGACTTCTGTACCGGGAAGTGCTTCAATGCTCAAAGGTGGAATTGTTTGTTACTCCAATGAGATTAAGGAAAAGCTGCTAAATGTGCCTCATGATTATCTGGAAGGTGAAGATGCACCTGGAGCGGTAAGTCCTGAGGTTGCAAAAGTGCTTGCTGAGCAGATCCGCATGATTGGCGATGCTGATTTTGGCTTGGCTGTTACCGGTGTAGCTGGACCGGGATATTCGGAACGCAAGCCACCCGGACTTGTCTTCATCGCTCTGGCTGAACGTGGAAAAGAGACGGAAATTCATGAGCTGCGTATTAATGGTAATCGCGAGACTGTCCGCATTCGTTCAACCAAAGCGATTCTCTATCGCCTATGGAAAAAACTTGTGGCGATGGATTGATTAGTTAATAGCTTCGATTGCATTTGAAGCTCTAAAGAAGTATAATTAAGGAAGACGGAAGAACCGCAGAATTAGGCTTTACAGCCTTGTTTACGGTTCTTTTTTCTGTTTAATGGAAAGTTTCTTTGAGGAAGAGGCGCCTCGGCCTTTACAAAAAAAACGAATGTATGTTCGAAAAAAAGCTTGGCAAACGTGTTAAAACAAGGTATCATTATCTTATAAACAGTAAAGGGTGTGAGCTTATTGTCAGACCGTCGTGCCGCGCTTGATATGGCGCTCCGTCAAATAGAGAAGCAATTTGGTAAAGGATCCATCATGAAACTGGGTGAGTCCACTCATATGAATGTGGAAATTATTCCCAGTGGTTCCTTGGCTTTGGATATTGCATTAGGAACAGGCGGCTTGCCTAAAGGCCGTATTGTTGAAATATATGGACCTGAATCTTCAGGTAAAACAACTGTCGCATTGCATGCGATTGCTGAAGTACAACGTGTTGGTGGACAAGCAGCCTTTATCGATGCTGAGCATGCTCTTGATCCTCAATATGCAAGTAAATTGGGCGTTAACATTGACGAATTGCTTCTATCTCAGCCAGATACGGGTGAGCAAGGGCTGGAAATTGCAGAAGCTCTTGTACGCAGTGGTGCAGTAGATATCGTCGTTATTGACTCTGTAGCTGCATTGGTTCCAAAAGCAGAGATTGAAGGCGAAATGGGTGATTCACACGTTGGTTTGCAAGCGCGTTTGATGTCTCAGGCGTTGCGTAAATTGTCTGGTGCAATCAGCAAATCCAAAACAATCGCAATCTTCATCAACCAGCTTCGTGAGAAAGTCGGCGTTATGTTTGGTAACCCGGAAACAACACCTGGTGGTCGTGCTCTGAAGTTTTATTCTACGGTACGTCTGGATGTACGTCGTATTGAGAGTATCAAATCAGGCAATGACATGATTGGTAACCGTACTCGTATTAAAGTTGTGAAAAACAAAGTGGCACCTCCGTTTAAACAAGCGGAAGTGGATATCATGTATGGTGAGGGTATTTCGAGAGAAGGCAGTATCATTGATATTGGTACTGAGCTGGACATCGTTAATAAAAGTGGTGCTTGGTACTCTTACGAAGGTGAGCGTTTAGGACAAGGCCGTGAGAACGCGAAGCAGTTCATGAAAGAGCATAAAGATATTGCTGAAATCATTGAACAAAAAATTCGGGTAGCTAGTAACTTGACTACCGCAGTTCCTGCGCCAACAAGTGAAGAGCAACAAAAAGAAGCAGAAGAAGAACAAGAATTGTTTGAAATCAACGAGTAATCTCTCAAAGCCTCCCTTGCTGGGAGGCCCTGAGGGTGTTTCCCACTGGGCTCCATAAACTTATCTGATTGAGCTTGGATCAATCTGGATAAGTTGATTGTAGTGGGACTGCTCTTGCTGTCCAACAGCCCCTGTCCAACAGCCCCTGTCCCAGTGGACAGGGGCTGTTGGCACGCTACTGTGTAGATAAAGGCCGGGCTGAGTTCCCGGCCTTTTGTATTAGCATTCTTTATGTGAAGATGTGCTTGACGTAGTCAGAATAAAAATGATGTGAAAGGGGAGACCTGAATGGATCAACATGACGAGGATTTATATGAAGAAGCAGAACAGGATGGCCTATCCCAATTTCCGGACAACGAAGAACTTATAATTACACGTGTAGAACGGACAAAGCACAGGCAAGCTCGTTATCGAATCACTTTTGGCATCCACTCCATAACGGTTCTTGAAGATGTAATGATTAAATACAGGATGACTCAAGGCAATTCGTTTATGAAGAAGGATCTGGAAGAAATCATTGTAGCTGACGAGCGACAGCGGACGTATACACAGTCTCTGCGTTTTTTGGAGCATAAGCCGCGTACACGACATGAGTTGAGTCAGAAACTTCGTCAAAAAGAGTTTGCTGCTCCTTTAATTGAAGAGACGCTGGATCGACTTGAGCGCGAGAATTTGGTGGATGATGACCTATTTGCGAAGGAATGGACAAGACAGCGTATGGAGGGCAAGCGGAAGGGAAAACTGTGGATAAGGCAAGAGCTCCGTCAAAAGGGCATTGCCAATGATCTTATTGTTGAAGCGCTGGAAGGTGTCAGTGCGGATGCGGAATTTGAGACTGCATTGAGTGCCGGACGAAAAAAATGGAATCAGGTCAAAGGGGACGTCAAAGAGAAGAAAAATAAAACGCTTCCCTTCTTAATGAGACGTGGTTTTTCAATGGATATGGTGCGCCGGGTCGTGAATTGTTTAATTGAACAAGATGAGGCTGAAGACGCCGAAGATGACGAAGCGTTGTTATGGGATTAGCAGACTAGAGTCTCTATACTGCATTCTCTTGACAATTTCTTTCGTCAAATACTAAAATGGACATGAGTCTGTAAGAAATGGACAACCCTTTTTCCTTCCAAAAAAGCGGTTTCGGTTTCTTAAGATTTATACCATTCTTAATTATGGGTTCGCTGGAAACAGTGAATAGTACGTGGAAACATGTACATGTGAAATGAAAATCGGCGGGGGATCGCCGTGAGTATTCGTTATTCCCAAAAATATGTAAGGTTTGAAAACTGCAAATTGACCCAAGGAATGCCTTGGAGGAACCAACGAGGAGGTGAACAGTATGGAAATTGCAATCACGATCGCTCTCGTTGCAGCCGCGCTATTCATTGGGTTCGGAGTAGGATATTTTATTCGCAAATCTCTTGCAGAGGCTAAAATCTCTAGTGCGGAACAAGCTGCCGTACAAATCGTGGAGAACGCGAAGAAAGAGGCAGAAGCACTGAAGAAAGAAACAGTGCTGGAAGCGAAGGATGAAATCCATCGCATTCGCGCTGAAGCTGAAAAAGACACTCGTGAACGTCGGAATGAAATTCAACGACAAGAAAGACGATTGTTGCAAAAAGAAGAGTCGCTGGATAAAAAATTGGAATCACTCGAACGTAAAGAAGAGCAAGTGGCTAACAAAGAGAAACGAATTGATGAGACTCAGCAGCAGATCGAAATGATCTACAAAAACCAGGTGACAGAGTTGGAACGTATATCCAACCTCACTATGGAAGACGCACGCAGTATCATACTGTCCAACGTAGAACAGGAAGTTCGTCATGAGACGGCTCAAATGATCAAGGACATTGAACAACAAGCGAAGGAAGAAGCGGACAAAAAGTCCCGCGAGATTATTACACTCGCCATCCAACGTTGTGCGGCTGACCACGTAGCGGAAACAACGGTATCTGTTGTTACCCTGCCGAATGAAGAAATGAAAGGCCGGATTATCGGTCGTGAAGGACGTAACATCCGTGCGCTTGAAACCCTTACAGGGATTGACCTCATTATCGATGATACGCCAGAAGCTGTTATTCTGTCGGGCTTTGACCCGATTCGCCGTGAGATTGCCCGTACTGCCCTGGAGAAACTGGTGGCTGACGGACGTATTCACCCGGCACGGATTGAAGAGATGGTTGAGAAATCCCGCAAAGAAGTGGATGAGCGCATCCGTGAATACGGTGAGCAAGCTACCTTTGAAGTTGGCGTGCATGGTCTGCATCCGGATCTGATCAAAATTTTAGGCCGGTTGAAGTTCCGTACAAGTTATGGTCAGAACGTCTTGAAACATTCGATGGAAGTCGCTTATCTGGCTGGATTGATGGCTGGCGAACTCGGAGAAGACGTAACTCTGGCAAGACGTGCAGGTCTATTGCATGACATTGGTAAAGCGCTGGATCACGAAGTGGAAGGATCACACGTCGAAATTGGCGTGGAACTGGCGAAGAAATACAAAGAACATCCGGTTGTAATCAACAGTATCGCGTCCCATCACGGAGATTGCGAAGCGACTTCGGTCATTGCCATGTTGGTTGGTGCAGCAGATGCACTCTCCGCAGCAAGACCAGGCGCACGCCGCGAAACGCTGGAAACGTATATCAAACGACTGGAGAAGCTGGAAGAGATTTCGGAATCCTTCGAAGGTGTCGAGAAATCGTACGCCATTCAGGCCGGACGCGAAGTTCGTGTTATGGTACAGCCTGAGAAGATCGATGATGCTGAAGCCTTCCGTCTCGCCCGTGACATCACGAAGATGATTGAGAATGAGCTCGACTATCCGGGTCACATCAAAGTCACCGTCATCCGGGAAACCCGTGCGGTTGAATACGCAAAATAGAGCAATACGGAAAAGTGGCCGCGTTAATGGGCCACTTTTCCTTTTGATAGCCTCTTAAAGTGTGTTTTCAAAAAGAGGCTAGGCTTTTTCGGCTGAATTCCATATTCGTCAAAGGCTTTTTGTATAAATCCACATCTTGGAACAAGAGATAGAGTCCTGCAAAGGTTCAACATTCGAAAAAGAGAACTTTGCAGGAATTGAGGAGGCAGTAATCAGTGAAAGTTTTGTTTATTGGTGACATTGTAGGCAACGTGGGACGTAAGGCATTAAAGGAAAATCTACCGTACCTGAAATCGAAGTATAAGCCACATGTGGTGATTGTGAATGGTGAAAATGCGGCAGCAGGTCGCGGCATTACCGGGGCAATTGCAAATGAGTTTTTCAACTGGGGTGTACATGGTATTACACTTGGTAATCATACTTGGGACAATAAGGATATTTTTGATTTTATAGATGATGAGCCTCGCATGATTCGTCCAGCGAACTTTCCACCAGGCACACCAGGACGAGGATACACGGTTGTCAAAGGCGAAGGGAAAGAGCTGGCGATTGTCAATCTGCAAGGAAGAACGTTCCTGCCTGCTCTGGATTGCCCGTTCCGTGTAGCTGATGAGATTGTTGATGAGCTGCGTCAGGACTATAAATGTATTCTGGTCGATATGCATGCTGAAGCGACGTCAGAGAAAATTGCCATGGGATGGCATCTGGATGGACGTGCGTCTCTCGTTGTAGGTACACATACACATGTACAGAGTAACGATGATCGGATTTTGCCTGGAGGAACGGCATACTTGACGGATGCGGGCATGGTAGGGCCGCGTGACGGCATATTGGGCATGGAGCGTGAGGCCGTGCTGCGCAAGTTCTACACCCAGCTCCCGGTACGTTTCGTTGTGGATGATGGCAAATGGCATTTCCATGGTGTGTTTGTTGAAATTGATGAAGCTACAGGTGCGGCAACACGCATCGAAAAAATTCGTCTGATGGAGGACGAGTGGCGCATGGAATAGGGGTATTGTCCCATTTTGCAGGGAAACCCGTCTAAAAAGAAGGAATTTTTTTGCCTCCCGCGAATAACATCTAGTAAGTGGAAACAAACTTTCAACATTCCCAGGGAGGTACTTACCATGGATGTATTAAAAGTTTCAGCAAAGTCCAATCCTAATTCTGTAGCCGGCGCTCTTGCAGGGGTTCTTCGTGAACGTGGAAATGCTGAACTGCAGGCAATTGGAGCGGGAGCACTGAACCAAGCCATTAAAGCGGTAGCGATAGCCCGGGGATTTGTAGCACCAAGCGGAGTTGACCTGATTTGTATTCCAGCTTTTACAGACATTGTGATCGACGGCGAGGACCGAACGGCCATTAAGCTGATTGTGGAGCCCAGATAATACATGTAGTATGCATTGAACCTGTTTACGATGGATGTAGACAGGTTTTTTTGCGTTTTCTTCGCAATAAAATATTGAGGAGGGTTTGTCCATGTCTGATTGGCGTGTAGCTGATTTTCACTGTGATGCACTGAGCAAAATTTTGATGCAGCCTGCTCTTTCTTTTGAAGATGCTCCAGAACTGGATGTGAATTTGCAACGCATGAAAGAAGGGAAGGTAGGGTTGCAGGCGTTCGCCATCTATTTACCCGAAGTACTTGGCAGAGGCAAGTTTGAACATGTGATGGGGCAGTTGGAGATTTATCGTAGTCGTGTAGAGAGAAGTCAGGGGCGGCCTAGCGGCACACAGACGTTGTTATGGCGTGAGCAGGTGGCTCAGGTGGAGCAAACAGAGGGTCCGTGGGGATTAATCACACTGGAGGGTGTGGATGGTCTGGAGGGCAACCTGTTCTATCTGGAGTTATGTTATCAGATGGGCGTTCGAATCATTGGACTAACGTGGAATTATGCCAATTGGGCGGCTGACGGAGTCATGGAGAAGCGGGGGGCGGGTCTGACCGAGAAAGGGAAAGAACTGGTGCGCCAGTGTAATGAAATCGGAATGCTGTTGGATGTGTCGCATCTGACGGAGAAAGGGTTCTGGGAACTAGCTGACTTGAGTAAGCGTCCTTTTATCGCCTCCCACTCCAACAGCTATAGCGTATGCCCCCATGTGCGCAATCTGAAAGATGATCAGATCCAGGCCATCATTGCCCGCGAAGGGCGGATCGGACTGACGTTTGTACCCTGGTTTGTTAAACAGGAGGGGGAAGTGCTTATCGAAGACTTGCTGCCTCATATCGAGCAGATCTGTTCTCAGGGCGGACAGAACCATCTGATGATGGGGTCTGATTTTGACGGAATCTCAACGTATATTCAGAGACTTGAACACTCGGGGCATTATCCAAGACTGACGGAACTCCTGCTCAAACATTATGATGAACATTTAGTGCGCGGCTGGTTGTGGGGGAATGCGATGAGTTATCTGAGGGAACACTTGCCAGAGGGAAATCCTAAAATAAAGGGGCTTCCGTGAAATAGTAAAGTGTTCTGTGGGACAGAATGGGTTGAATAAAGCTTGTTTTCCAAATAAAGGAGGGGAATGATGGTGAAATAAGTGTATTTCATGAATTTTCACCAGTTCGTTTTCATTTCACTCCAAAAAGGGGTATAATACCATTGGATTGTTAAGAGCCTGAGTTCAGGCCATAGATAAACAAGGAGTGAAATTTACAATGAGTAAAACAGTACCTGTGGGCGTATCTGCCCGTCACATTCATGTATCCCAAGAGCACGTTGAAATTTTGTTTGGCAAAGGTTATGAACTGACTGAATTTAAACCTCTGTCCCAGCCTGGCCAATACGCTGCTAACGAAACTGTAGCGGTCATTGGTTCGAAAGGACAGTTTGATAAAGTGCGTATCCTTGGACCTGTTCGCCCTGAAACGCAACTGGAGATCTCCATGACAGATTCATTTGCGATTGGTGTTAAAGCACCAGTTCGTGAATCTGGAAGCATTGAAGGTACACCAGGAATCACGATTAAAGGTCCTGCTGGCGAAGTAACGATCGATAAAGGTGTCATCGTAGCTGCTCGTCACATTCACTTCCATACTTCGGATGCTGCTAAATGGGGTATCGAGGACAAACAAATGCTGAAAGTTCGCCTCGGCGGAGATCGCGGTCTGGTACTGGAAAATGTACTGGCTCGTGTATCTGATTCTTTCGCACTGGACATGCATATTGATACGGATGAGGCTAACGCTGCTGGCGCTCGTAATGGCGACACTGCTGAAATCATCGATTAATACCATGGAATAGCTTCAGCAGCCTATTAGGGCAGTCTGAATAACGTATAAACCTGAGCACAGCCATTAAGGGCCGGTTAATTCCAGCCTTGTTGGCAAAGCTCAGGTTTTTCTGTTTTCTAAGTGTTCATTAGAGCATGGCATGTCTCGGATTATGCGAAGGGACGTGCGGTTTGCATGTGGAACTACAGCCCAATTCATGCTATAATTTGCTGTAATGCTCTTTTAATGTTCCCGGCAAGAAATTCACGTGGAACAGGGATGAATGAACGATTTTTTATTAATTGAGGCTGTAAGGAGTGACCGAAGGAAATGGCTAAAGACTCAAAAAAGGATTACTCCCAATATTTTGATTTCTCCGATGCCAAAGTAATTTCGCAAGATGAATTCAGCAAAAAGATAAGAATCCGGGGTCGTGAGATTAACATCAAATCGGAACCTAATCATCGTCAGGAGAAACAGCGGGGCAAGGAAGACGTCCAGGTGTTATACGAAAATGCCGTTCCCGAAGAACTGAAAAACATAGGGAAAGGCAAACACTATATTGTATATACGTATGGATGTCAGATGAACGAGCATGACTCAGAGACCATCAAAGGACTTCTTGAATCAATGGGATATCAGGCTACAGAGGATCGCAAAGAAGCTGATATTATCCTGCTCAATACATGTGCCATACGAGAAAATGCGGAAGATAAAGTATTTGGTGAGCTTGGTCACCTGAAAACGCTAAAACTTGAACGTCCGGGATTGTTACTTGGCGTATGCGGGTGTATGTCCCAAGAAGAAGGCGTCGTCAACCGAATCATGCAGAAGCATGGCTTTGTGGATATGATCTTTGGTACACATAATGTGCATCGACTGCCACATCTAATCCAGGAAGCGCTGTTCAGCAAAGAAATGGTTGTTGAGGTGTGGTCCAAGGAAGGCGACATTATTGAGAACCTGCCGAAGAAACGTGAGGGTATGCGCGGCTGGGTGAACATTATGTATGGTTGCGACAAGTTCTGTACATATTGCATCGTTCCGTTTACGAGGGGCAAAGAACGCAGCCGTCGTCCTGAAGATGTCATTGCCGAAGTTAGGGATTTGGCACGACAAGGCTTTAAGGAGATCACTCTACTTGGTCAAAATGTGAATGCGTACGGCAAGGACTTCACCGACCTGAAGTACAGCTTTGGGGACTTGATGGATGCCATTCGTCAAATTGATATTCCGCGAGTGCGGTTTACAACCAGTCACCCACGTGACTTCGATGACCATTTAATTGAAGTGCTGGCCAAGGGCGGAAATCTCGTAGAGCACATTCATCTACCAGTGCAATCTGGCAGTTCGGAAGTACTTAAACGCATGAGCCGCAAGTATAGCCGGGAACACTATCTGAAACTGGCTGACAAAATTAAGAAAGCCATCCCGAATGTTGTGTTGACAACGGATATTATTGTTGGTTTTCCGGGGGAAACGGAAGAACAGTTTGAAGATACACTTTCCCTTGTCCGTGAAGTAGGGTATGATTTTGCCTATACCTTTATTTATTCCCCACGGGAAGGTACACCGGCTGCGGTGATGGAAGACAACGTACCGATGGAAGTGAAGAAGGAACGTTTGAAGCGCTTGAACGAAACGATCAACGTATATAGCCATCGAAGCAATGAAGAACAACGTGGCAAAATCGTTGAAGTGCTCGTTGAAGGTGAGAGCAAGCGGAATTCCGAAGTTCTGGCAGGACGTACGCGCAGCAACAAGCTGGTGCATTTTGAAGGACCCAAAGAGTTGATCGGTACTTTCGTACAAGTGGAAATCACCGATCCGATGACTTTTTATATTCGGGGCAACCTGCTCTCTGAGCCGGTAGCTGCCAATCAGTAATACACACACCAATAAGATGAGAACTTTGGGGTTCAATATCAGGTTCGGACATTCGCCCAAGTAGCGGAGGGGTCGGAATCGGTCTGTAGAAGTGAAGCTAAAGGCTTTCTGAAGAAAGCCACATCGGAAGCATATGCTACGCCTTTGTCTCCGGATTTTAACCTTGAAAAAGTGTAATTAGAAAAAACCGGAGACAACAGCGATCAAAAGAACGATCCGTACTCGTAGCGGTCATGGAGCAGACGTTTGAACTCATTTGAGCCCAGGTTCTCATCTTATATCATCTCATAGAATGGAGCGATTTCAGTGGCGCAGGAAGAAGTGCAGTACAACCATTACGGAATGCCTACCTACGATACGCGCAATCTGGTCATACGCGACGACATTATGGGAAAAGCCAAAGAATTGGCTGATATGCTCGGAACGAGTGAGGAAGTTAGACAGTTCCAACAGGCTGAAACCAAAATTCGTGATCATGAGCGCATCCAGCAGTTGATCGCAACGATCAAGAAGAAACAAAAAGAGATCGTTGCTTTTGAGAGCTTCAAAAATGTGGAGATGGTCAGCAAAATTGAACAGGAAATTGAAGATCTGCAAAGCGAACTGGACAGTATTCCATTGGTTACGGAATTCCAGCAGAGCCAGAGCGACATCAACTACTTGCTTCAGTTAGTGATCTCTGTAATCCGGGATACGGTTTCCGAAAAAGTAAACGTGGAGGCTGGAACGGATTCACCTCCGACAAGTTGCGGTTAAATGACGGAAGGGTGCGGACGCTGTCCGCGCCTTTTTTGACGATTATAGAATTATAAGTTTTCAGCGGAGCTGAAGGATTCGATAATCGCAAGAAAAGCAACTGCCAAACCACGAATGTGGCATCATCGATAAGGCTTCAATCAGAAGCTTTTCTTACATTGCATAACTCTTAACGTGGAGTGGCTGTCGCCAAGTACTCGGAATATCATTCCAAGCAAAGCTCCACGTTGTGGGGTTATTTTGTGTGGCGCGCTGATTTTTTAATGTTAAAGGCACATGACATCAAGAGAGCATGATACGTACAGTGAAAAAGGAGAAATGAATAATGAGCATTTTGGACAAAATGGTAGAAGACGGGGCCGAACGATTCTGGGGATTTCTCGGATGTCGATATATTAAAGGAGATGGCAAAGAAGTACAGATCGCGTTGACAGCAGGGGAACATCATACCAACTCCATGGGGATTATTCATGGGGGTGTATTAACTTCACTGATGGATCAGGCGATGGGGATGGTTGCAACAGCAGCAATGGAAGTAGATGGCTGTGTGACAACCAATCTGAATGTACATTTTCTCGCACCCATGAAACAAGGGGAATTAACGGTGACGGCTACAGTGTTACATCAGGCTGGACGCAGTGTTACGACTCAATCAGAGGTTCGTGATGCATCAGGCACCTTGGGATGCATGGCTACGGCTACTTTCCGTATAGCACGTCCGAGAACGTAAAGTATGAATCCCGCTGTTGACAAAAGATATTATTATGTCATAATGAAATTATCAAAATGAAAATAATCGGTGGTGCCCATGAACGAAAACTACGAACACTTCAATTCAGAGAGCGACGAACAAGCAGCACGTGCCTATAGTTCCAAGAAATATCGTACCCCCGATGGAGTTCCTGCGGATATCGTTATGTTCACCTTGACCAAGCGGGAGCGCAAGACGGTGACCAAGACACTTCCCATTCGGGAATTGAAAGTGATGCTGATTAAGCGCAAAGGCTGGCCTTTTGCAGGTAGATGGGCATTACCCGGTGGTTTTTGTCAGGAGAATGAATCCATCTACGGTGCAGCAAAACGTGAGTTGATGGAAGAGACAGGTGTAGACGGTGGACATCTGGAGTACTTGAATGTATACAGTCAGCCGGGTCGTGACCCGAGGGGCTGGATTATATCTCACGCATTTTTCGCGCTTGTGGAGGAATGGATGCTGGATCAACGTCAAGCAGCAGATGATGCTGAGGACGTTGGATTGTTCACGATTCAGGAGGCGTTGCAAGAATTGGAACTCGCCTTTGATCACAGAACAATCATTGAAGATGCATATCGACGCATTCAACAACAGATGCTGGAGACGACGATTGCTCGTCAGTTCCTGCCACGTGATTTTACATTAAGTGAATTATATCAGGTTATTCAAAGTGTAGTACCGGATTTTGAAGAACCAAACTTCATTCGCAAGATTACGTCTACCCGCAGTCGCAAAGGTATTGTGGAAGAAGTACGGGATGAAGAGGGGAACTTGGTGAGTTCCAACCAGTACTCGCAACGTCCGGCGCAGCTATATCGTTTTACAGAACTCGTGCCACGCCTTTCCATCTACACGTAAAAAGGTGCAGATGTGTCAATTGGATTGAATCAGGATCAACCATTTCTGGGCTAAGGGAGTGTTGACGATGAAAGCACTGATTGTGATTGATTTTACGAATGATTTTGTGACAGGTTCTTTACCTGTAGGGCAGCCGGCGGTAGAGATCGAAGAGACGATTGCAGCTGTAACCGAGGCTTATTGTAATAACAAACATGAGGTAATCATGGCCGTGGACCTGCACGAAGAAAATGATCCGTATCACCCGGAGACGGTACTTTTCCCACCTCACAACATCAGAGATACAGCGGGGAGACAGTTATATGGACGTCTTGCCCAAGTGATGGAAGTACGGAAAAACGATATTCGGTGGATGGATAAGACGAGATATAGTGCATTCTGTGGAACCGATCTGGAACTCAGACTGCGTGCACGTGGAATTACGGATATTGCACTCATAGGGGTATGCACGGATATTTGCATATTGCATACCGCAGTGGACGCTTACAGTAAAGGATTTCATATTACGGTGTATGAAGATGCTGTTGCCAGCTTTAATCCGGCAGGACATGAATGGGCGCTAGGACATTTTCGTTCCAGCCTGGGTGCTTCGGTGGTTAAGGCGAGTGAGACAGTCCTTGCGTAATTTAATCGATAATTCTGTTTGGTTCTGCCTGTTAAGAACCGGATGAATGTGGTGAATGGTGTATAGAGTTTTACGGGAGACTTGTTTGTTTAATGCGGATGAACAGAATCATGAAGAATGAGTCTCCATATGTTAACCCGTGTCCTCAATTGAAATCTGGGGGCACGAGCGGAAGTCAGAGAGGATGAGACAAATGCAGACAACTAGCCTGGCTTTACATACGGATAAATATCAGATCAATATGATGTACGCCCATTGGGTGAATGGTACTCACAAGCGGAAGGCGGTATTTGAAGCCTATTTCCGTAAGCTTCCTTTTGGCAACGGATATGCGGTATTTGCCGGATTGGAACGGATTGTGAACTACATCAGCCAGCTTCGGTTTACAATGGACGACATCAAATTTTTATCCAAACAAGAGGAAAATTACGATCCAGTCTTTCTGGAAGAGTTGCTCCAGTTTTCATTTCAGGGCACGATTCATTCCATGAAGGAGGGAGCAATTGTTTTCCCTGACGAACCGCTCATTCGGGTAGAAGGCTCCATTATGGAGACACAATTGGTGGAGACGGCAATACTTAACTTCATGAATTATCAGACGTTGATTGCAACCAAGGCTTCGCGGATCAAACAGGTAGCCCAACAGGATACGTTGCTCGAATTCGGTACACGGCGTGCACAGGAAGCGGATGCGGCCATCTGGGGCGCACGTGCTTCGTATGTAGCAGGCTTCCATGCAACCTCCAACATGCTGGCCGGAGAGCGCTTCGGAATCCCAACAGCAGGTACACACGCCCATTCCTGGGTACAGAGCTTTATGAGTGAACAGGAGGCGTTTGACGTGTATGCCAAGGTCTTGCCTGATCAGGTTACGTTATTGGTTGATACCTTTGACACATTGAACAGTGGAGTACCTCACGCCATCAAGACAGCCAAGAAGCTAGAGAGCCAAGGCAAAAAGATGAATGCGATTCGTCTGGACAGCGGTGACCTTGCGTACTTGTCCATTCAGGCACGTCAGATGCTGGATGAGGCTGGCCTGGATTATGTGAAAATTGTAGCATCCAATGATTTGGATGAAAACACGATTTTCAACCTGAAGGCACAAGGAGCACGGATTGATACATGGGGTGTCGGGACACAGTTGATTACCGCTTCTGACCAGCCATCTTTGGGTGGAGTGTACAAATTGGTAGAACGTGAAGTGGACGGTGCCATGTTGCCTACGATCAAAATTTCTGCCAATCCTGAAAAGGTGTCCACTCCAGGTAAAAAGGAAGTGTTCCGGATCATTGATCCGAAACATGGCAAAGCGATTGCGGATTATATCTGCTATCCAGATGAAGAGCAGCCGCTCCAAGGCGGACCGCTCAAGCTGTTCAACCCGCTACACCCTTACCTGAAAAAAACCGTTACCCGCTACGAAGCGGTCAATATGCTGGAGCCGATCTTTGTGAACGGACGCAAAGTGTATGAGCTGCCTAATCTGGATGAGATTCGGGCGTATCACCGGGAACAGATGAATCTGTTCTGGCCTGAATATCAACGGAAGCTCAACCCGGAGATCTACCGTGTAAACATTAGCCCTGCGGCATGGAATATGAAGCAGAAGCTTATTGCGGAACATGTGAAATCCACAGAGGAATGATCTAAACTTAAGAATGACAATGAGGCATAACCAGGTAAGAATACTGGCTATGCCTTTTTGATGGTCATGGAATGTATACATGTTTAGCGAAGCTTGAACGATTCGATGATCGCAAGCAAAATTTCGGCTAAACGCGGTCTGTCTTCAGAAAGTATGTCGATAGACGTTTTTTATATGATCCGATTAACTCGGACCCGTATGTAAGAAATCTCATGGACAGACTGCCAAGGTAGCAGGCTATACTGGAAATGGTCATGCGCAATTCAATAAGTTATTCTGGAGAACGCAGTAATTATTTCTCGGGAAAGCGCAGGAGACGCCAAATTCTGCATCTATTGATTCAATCCCGCAGCTGTAGGGGATGAAAGTAAGAGGAGGTGCAGACATGAGATGGATATTAGGACTGGTCTGGATCGCTTTTATTGCCTATGCATTGATGTTGGCACCGGGGCAGTCACCTGGAAGTGATCCAATATTCAAAGAACTGATCACCATGCAAAGCAAAGAGCCTTGGTTGCTTACTGTGTTTTCGTGGTTAGGTATTTTCCCGGCAGTTTATGCCTGTATGCTGTTAAGAACATCGGTGAAAGAACGAAGTGGCCGTGTACCGGCTTGGCCTTTTGTTCTGCTTTCTTTTGGGCTAGGCGCTTTTGCCCTGCTTCCCTACTATGTGTGGTCATCATCCGCAAATAGAGCTTCGGGTTATACAAGCTTGCATTTTGGTCGTCAGCGGGAGTCGGGAATTGGAAGAGTGGCAGCTCACAAGTTGACGCATGTAGTCCTTCTGCTGTTGACGCTGGGGACCGCATTCTACGCCTTGACGCAAGGTCATCCGGATGTATATGTGGAGGCGTTCAAGCAATCATCCTTTGTACATATTATGACGATTGATTTTGTACTGTTGACCTTGCTTTCCGTAATTGCAATATACAGGGACGCCAAAGGTAGTCGACGTTCACCAGCTTGGGCCGCGGCAGGCATCATCCCTATTGTGGGTCCGCTAATTTATCTGTTGACGCTCAGGAGAGATAGAGCTTGATGATTACGTTAAGCCTGAATGCGAACAATTCATGTGCTTAATGGAAAAATATATAAAATCCGAAAAAGGAGTGGCTATCGATGAAAAACCATTTTAACGCATATGTTGTTCGTAAAGAAGAGCAGGGCGGAGTGAAAGCGGGTATAGAGCAACTGAAGAAGGAAGATCTTCCGAATGGAGATGTAACGGTACAGGTGCAATATTCCAGTGTCAATTATAAAGACGGACTTGCGACTCTTGAGAAGGGTGGCGTCGTTCGTGAATACCCGATGGTACCGGGAATCGATCTGGCCGGAACGGTAGAAGAGTCCGTGAGTGGACGTTTTGCACCAGGAGATCGGGTAATCAGTACAGGATTCGAACCTGGCGTATCTCATTACGGAGGGTACAGCGAGTATGCTCGTCTGCGCAGTGAATGGCTGGTGCCTCTTCCACCGGGTCTCAGTGAGAAAGAAGCCATGGCGATTGGAACCGCAGGATTTACGGCTGCACTTTCGGTAGATGCGCTGTTACAGGCTGGAGTAACCCCGGCGATGGGCAAGATTCTGGTTACGGGTGCAACGGGGGGCGTTGGAAGTATGGCCGTGGCGATTCTGGCGAAACTTGGCTTCCAAGTAACAGCCAGCACAGGCAAGAAGGATCAGGAGGAGTCATTGCTCCGGAACTTGGGAGCTTCGGAGGTTATTACTCGTGAAGAAGCTGATGCTCCAGCTAAAGGAGCCATGGGGAAACAGCTATGGGCGGGAGTTGTTGATCCAACAGGAGGACCTGCACTCGCGGAGCGATTAAAACAGATTCAATACGGAGGAGCGGCAGCGGTCTCCGGGTTAACGGGAGGCACAGCTTTTGAGTCCACGGTACTTCCGTTTATATTGCGTGGTATCCAGCTTATTGGTATAGACTCTGTATATTGTCCGATGGAACGTCGGGAACGGCTGTGGGAACTGCTCGGCGGGGAATGGAAACCGGAGCGTGCGCTGGAACTGGGAATCTGCGAAATTTCTTTAGACCAGTTGCCGCATACACTTGAGACGATACTCCAAGGTGGTGCAGTAGGTCGGACTGTGGTCAATACAATATCAGATCTGCCATCCGCATAAGTTTCCAAGTCCTAAGACATGCTAATTCTACCTGATTGGGTCACAGTACATGTGGCTGGAAAGGAAGGATTGGCATGTGTTTTGATAGAAAAAGACGAAGTCTGGTTCGAAGAACAATGAAGTCGATACTTGTAAGTGGTGTGTTGATCACAAGTGTCTGGACCCTGGTGGCATGTTCGGCATCATCCATTGAGCAGGAGCGGAAGGTCTACACCCGTGAAGCGACAGATGAAGGGAATGTGCGGGCACAGAGTCAAGGACACGGATTAAACGGTGAATTGGTAAGTGAGATCAGTAAGAGTTTTGAAGCAAAAAGCATTCAGCTGATGAATAATATGTTTGAAGATGATGGCCATGGTGGGATCTCTTATATGTACTTGTTGAATGGAAGTAGTAGACATATCGTGAAAGTCCACATTTTCAGTGATGCAGCAACCCGTGCTGCCGGCATGAAACAAATGTATAGTGAGAATGCTGATGAGGCTGTCTTGGAGAATGCGCTTGGCCGGACAACGATTCGCAGCAAAGGATACGTCTCACTCGTGTATACAGCTTCGGGTGGGGAAAAGGACAAGTATGAACAGGATGTCATGCAGGTGTTCCAACATGTGCTGGGGCAACTAAGGTAAGTAGAGTGAGATACCCGTCGTACTATAACTTACAGCTGAAAATAAACCCGAAAACCCGTCTGATCTTTCAGACGGGTTTATATATTTCACGCATGACATGCCGCAGTTCAGGCAAAATGAGTTTTTCCATGGCCAATTTGACGGCACCTCTGGAACCTGGCATGGAGAATACCGCAGTGCGTCCAATCGTACCAGCGACGGCTCTGCTCAGGATGGCAGCTGAACCGATATCTTCGGTGTAACTGAGAAATCGGAAGATCTCACCGAAACCTGGAAGTTCCTTGTCGAGCAATGAGGATACCGCTTCGTATGTCGTATCTCGGGGAGCAATTCCTGTTCCGCCGCTAAGCAGCACGGCTTCAATATCATCACGAACAGCTGCATCCTGCAGGATGCTTCGAATGTTCTCCGTTTCGTCTGGTGTAATGATGTATTCAACAATCTGATACCCTGCTTCATTCAGAAGCTGATGCATGAGCTGGCCACTGGTGTCCGTGTCTTTGGTGCGCGTGTCTGACACTGTAACAATCATGCACGATACCGTGGTCGGAGCTTCCTGGCGATGTTGTTCCACTGAACTAGTCATGAAACTTCCTCCTTCAATCAACATGTCCTCATAGCATAGACCATCCGTTAGCATCAGGCAATGTACTGGGGAAGAATTGAACATGATTGCATAACGAATGCGGGATGGTGTACACTCGCTAGATACAAATAGATCAGGTTACATGAAGGACAATCAGAGAGGTGTATACGCATGAATGAAACAATTTTAAAAGAACAATCCATACCTGTATATATACTGTCAGGTTTTTTGGGGAGTGGCAAAACAACACTGCTTGTTCAGTTGATCGAACATTGGCAACAGCAGGGTTTGCGTCCCGCAGTGGTTATGAATGAGTTAGGCGAAGTCAATCTGGATGGTCAGATTGTGGATTCCGCCGTTCCCATGACAGAGATGTTAGGTGGATGCATCTGTTGTACAGTACGTGGTGACTTGGGATTGCAACTTGCTGATCTCGTTCAGGAGGAATCACCTGATGTGATCGTTATTGAAGCAACCGGTGCGGCGAATCCAATGGAGATTCTGGATGCGGTAACGGAGACCTCACTCTACATGCGACTGGAACTGAAAAGTCTCATCACGGTTGTGGATGCAGCACATCTATCTGGTCTGTATCAGGAGCAGAAGGGGCAGACCTTTAAACTGATGCAGGAGCAGATTCGCTGCGCGTCTGTGCTTCTTTTGAACAAAACGGATCGGGTGAGTGCGCAGGAGCTGAAGGACCTGGAACAGCTTTTGGCAAAATGGAATGGCTTCGCACCTGTAATCCCTACAGTCAAATGTGAGGTGGAGATGGATCTGTTGCTTCGCAGTGGGGCAGACGTGCATGTGCATGATTCAGCTTCTGAAGCAGATAAGCCGGCTCACCATGAGCATACGGAAACCTGTGGTACACATGGATGCAATCATGGACATCAGTCGGTTCAAGGCGATGCTACGAATAATGACGCATCCTATAGCCATGTTCATGACCACAGTCACGAGCATTCCGCTCCTCATGCCTCACACGAACATGTCATGGTTTATACGCATTATTTCAGTCAACCGGTGAACAGCGAGGCGTTTGAACAATTTGTATCCGCATTGCCACGTGATGTGTATCGAGCAAAAGGTATTTTATCATTTAGTGACACGGCGAGCCGCTTTTGGTTCCAGTATGCCTACCGTGAATCGGACTACATGAAGATCACACCTCAGGGAAATGTCCCTAATGTTGCTGTGTTTATAGGTGAACATTTTGACCAAACTGTCATTCGTGACCAATTACTGGAATTGGAAGCGATAAAGTAAGTTGGATGATTCAATATTCCTCCCAACTGGGTATTAAGAAGCATAGCAAACTTTGCCTGGGAGGTAACTTTAAATGACACAACAACAATATCAACAATGTATCGATGCTTGCCTGGAGTGCATGAATGCTTGCAACGTATGTTACATATCGAGTCTGAAAGAATATGATCTGGCGATGCTGCGTGATTGTATCCGTTTGAATCGGGAATGTGCGGAGATCTGTAGTTTTGCTGCACAAGCGATGACACGTGGAAGTGATTTCATTGCTGAAATATGCGAATTGTGTGTGAAAGCTTGTGAAGCTTGCGCCGCAGAGTGTGGCAAACACAACCACGATCACTGCCAAGCATGTGCAGAGGCTTGCCGCAGATGTGCAGAAGCTTGCCGGTTGATGGCAGCAGTAGCATAATTACTATTTCACTGGAACATATAATAAAAACTGATAATGACCTTGGTCCCCTAAGGGAAGGTAGTGAAACACAGGCATCTGAGACGATGCGCCTATGTGTATTGCCTTTCTGTAGGGGATTTTTAATGCAGGTTGCCAAGTCTAAACGTGGTATGTATAATGATGGGAATGAATTGAAACGAAGAATATCAATGATCGGGAGAGTAGCCAGATCCATACATGACAGCGAGCCGGGATAGGTGGAAGCCGGTATGACATGACCTGTGTGAACCGCACCCGTGAGATGGTTATCCGAAAAGATGTACGTATCCCCATTGGGGATAGGCCAGATCTGTCTGAGGGTAACTCGGCTTGCGACCGTTATACGCATCGAGCGGAACAGGTTCTGCGGGTATGCATGTTGATGCATATGAAGAGCAACCTGTTCACTTAGAGTGGTACCGCGGGAACTGTTAAGTCAGCTCTCGTCTCTTATGTAGAGACGGGAGCTTTTTTGTGTTAATTTTCAGCCACTAATGAATGGATAAGGAGTGTTTGACATGTTGATGAAGCAGGCTGCGGCCGATATTGCGCCTTTAACGGGATTGACTGAAGAAGAAGTTATGAGATTACTGGAGGTTCCACCACAAGCGGAGATGGGGGATGCAGCATTCCCTTGTTTTGCATTAGCGAAGTCATTAAAAAAAGCACCGGCAGTCATTGCAACTGAGCTCGCAACGGGATTACAGGCATCTGGAATTGAAGCGACTCCGGCCGGGCCGTATGTAAATATCCGCTTTAATCGGGAGGAGCTCGCGCCGAATCTGCTAAAAGAACTGGGAGATGCCGCATTCGGTAAGCTTCAGCTTGGTCAGGGTTCGCGTGTCGTGATTGATATGTCTTCTCCTAACATCGCGAAACCCTTTGGTATCGGACATTTGCGTTCTACTGTCATTGGTGCAGCACTGTATCGGTTGTATAACGAAGCGGGTTATACCTCTGTAAGTGTGAATCATCTGGGAGACTGGGGAACCCAGTTTGGCAAGCAGATTGCAGCATACAAAAGATGGGGCAATGATGAAGCATTGCAGGCAGAACCGATCCGTACGTCCCTGGAACTGTATGTGCGCTTCCACGATGAGGCAGAGAACGATCCTTCCCTGGAGATGGAGGCACGGGAGTGGTTCCGCAAGCTGGAGCAAGGGGATGAAGAAGCACAGCGGTTATGGGCGTTCTTTGTGGAAGTCAGCATGAAGGAATTCAACCGGATGTATGAACGTCTGAATGTACAGTTCGACCATACGTTGGGGGAGAGCTTTTACAATGATAAGATGGGCGCGGTGGTTGAAGAACTCAAGGCGAAAGGTTTACTTGAAGAGAGTGATGGAGCACTCGTGGTACGTCTGGAGGACGAGAACATGCCCCCGTGCCTGATTATCAAAAAAGACGGAACAACCATCTATCCTACACGGGATTTGGCTACGGCGGTGTATCGTCATGAGGTGATGAAGGCAGATCGCTTGTTATACGTGGTCGGAGGCGAGCAGAAGCTGCATTTCCGGCAGGTATTTGCGGTCCTTTCCCGGATGGGGCATGAATGGTCTGCGAAATGTGAACATATCCCGTTTGGATTAATGCGTTTTGAGGGACGGAAAATGTCTACACGTCGCGGTAAAGTCGTCTTCTTGCAGGAAGTGTTGGATGAGGCAGTCGCTCGTGCTTTGCAGATTATTCAAGAGAAAAACCCGAATCTGGAGAACCCTCAGAAGGTAGCTGAGGCTGTTGGTGTAGGTGCTATTATCTTCGGTGATCTGCGCAATAATCGGTTAAACGATGTGGACTTCTCACTGGAAGATGCGGTGAGTTTTGAAGGAGAGACCGGACCTTATGTGCAATATACCCATGCCCGGATTCAAAGTGTGCTTGCCAAGGCAGAAGAGGCGATACGTGTAGAAAATGAAAACCATCTGACTAACGCCAGCCTTGCGGATGGTGAGAATGAAAAAGTGACCACTTCATCCGGTATCGGAGATACCGCTTGGGCATTGCTGAAACTGCTCGGTGAATATCCCGAATATCTGGCAAAAGCAATTCATCGGAATGAGCCTTCGGTCATTGCCAAATACACAATAGATGTCGCTCAGGCGTTCAACCGCTTCTATCACGCCGAACGGATTGCGGATGCATCATCTGATGTAAGATCCTTCCGGGTGGCATTGGCCAAACGGACTGCCGAACGCCTCGCTTACAGTTTACATTTGCTAGGTGTGCAAGCTCCAGAACGGATGTGATCCCAATGACATGGAGTACACGTGGTCTTTTCAGGAAGTCGGATCAAGCTGCACCAGACTCATCAGATCGAGGTATAATGCTTCAACAAGTGAGCAAACGATTAGGTACTGCTCAAGTATTGAATCAAATTAATCTGGAAGTGAAGCAGGGCGAATGTGCTGTGCTTGTTGGCAGAAACGGCTCAGGCAAAAGCACATTGCTTCGTATGATGGCGGGTATTCTGTTACCTGACAAAGGATCGATTCATCGCACATTGAAGGGTTCTGCAAAGTATGCAGTAGATGGCCTGCCACGTGTACCCTTTACATCTAGGGAGTACTTGTGGGAGATGGGACGGATTCGGGGCATTCGCCCCGAAGAACTACGTGGGCGGATAAGAGAACTTAGCGAACTTTTATATCTTGATACCGCGATCGATCAGAAGTTACTCCTATTGTCCAAGGGCACATTGCAAAAAGTAAATTTGATTCAGGCCCTGTTAGCTGGACCGGGTGGTCTTTTGTTGCTGGATGAACCGTTATCAGGCTTGGATATTCCAGCGCAAGAGGCAGTCGTATCCCTATTGGGGGAATGGAAGGATGAAGGGACATGCATTGTTACAGCTTGCCATGAACCCTTGCTTATCGAACGTTTGGCAGACCAGGTGATTGTGTTGAAGAAAGGCAGTGTGCTCCGCTACTGGAATCGTGAGGATATACTGCAAGCTGGCGAACCGGTTGTATGTATTCAAAGTCTGGCTCCTGCTGGAGAGGATCTGGCTAATGATCCATCCATTTCACATCAACCGGGAGTGTTGTCTTTAGATCGTGATACGAGCTTGGGGAACGCAAAATCTTGGTTGTGGGATTGGAAAGTGGTTCAACAATCCACAGATGATGTCCTCCGAATGATTCTGGCTTCCGGAGGTTCGGTAGTGTCTGTACAACAGGAGGAAAGTCAATTACATATGGAAAGTCTGCTTGGAGGACAACATCCAGCTGTACATGCGAGTCGTGGAGGTGTCACAGAATCTGTGGACTTAAGCTCTTCCATGGATGGTGCGGGGGGAGAAGCCGAATGATCTATCTGACCCGATATTTGTTAAGGCATCACATTCGCTCACAGAAATATTTTGCACCGGTTATCTTTTATATCATTGCCATGTTGCTGATCTATTCTTACAAACCCAACCCAATTGCGGACAGTTACAGTGTCACGGCTATGTTGTTATTTCTGGCAGCAGCTTGGCATGGAGTCATGGTGATGAATACCGAACCTGCGAAGCAGTTTCAATTACTGGTCCTTCATGCAGGAAGCAGGCGTAAGGTTGTAACAAGTCAACTCATCTTTGCCTGGATTATGCAATTCATGCTTACCGCAATTACTGTGCTATATCCCGTTTTCGCTGGAATGTTCGAAAGACAACCCACAGGTGAGGAGTGGATGATGACCTGGTTAGGACATCTGGGATTATCGCTGCTGGGATTAGGCATCAGTGTATTCTTTCAAAAATCGTACATTCCCTTGCTTAGTCGAAGTATGCCTGCTCTCATTATTGTATTATTACTTTCGTTTATCCAAGGTTCCTTAAGTGAACGTTTGCCTGAATCGTTAGAATGGCTTGGCCGCATTCTTCCGCCAGCCTTTTATCTGGTTCGTGAGATGATGTTATTTGATGAATCGAAGATGGACTCGTTTGTTTCGGTTATGCTTTGGACTGTGCTCTACGCAATGGGGTTACTGATTATCCATGTGTGGCTGTCCGGAAGAAGAGATCTGCGGGGTTAGAAGACGCGCTTCCCGATAACTTGAATGTTGCTCTTGGTTTGGTTAGGATAGAGGGACATAGAATGGATAACATCGTACGGTTGAAGGAGGCGCTCGCATATGCAAAATACAGATATCCAGAATGGTGACATGCTGGACAGCGAACACTCCAGGGAATTGTTTGCCTATTACGGATTGGCCGTGTACTACGGGCAGGCGCTTGAACAGCAGCTGGTCAATCTGATTTTATTAATGAAAATGTCTCAGGGCAAGGCTGTGTCTGAAGAAGACCTGGAAGATCTGTACGAACGAAAGATGAGCAGTTCACTGGGGCAGCTCATTCACGAAGTACGCCATCATTTTACATTCTCTGAGGAAGAGACTCGCCAATTGAATGAATTATGGCAGCAACGTAACCGTATCGTACATCATTATTTCAAGGAACGCATTCATGAGACATTCAGTCCGGAAGGACGATCTCGCATGATTAAGGAATTGGAGGATTTCAAAGACCGTGCACAGGAGTTGGAGATCCGTCTTCAGCAATATACGGGTGCCTGGATTGCAGAGCTTGGTCTGGATGCCGAATCTGCAGCAGCTCTGCAAACGCTGGAGCGTATGCATACCGAGAGTATGCAAGCAAGGGCTTTGGAAGAGGATGAATGACAAGCAGACGGATAACGAAACGCTGGATATTAATTATGGCTCTGACTGTAGTATTCGTTGGAATCCTATGGACCGTGGTTACGGCAGTACGAATATCTGCTTATACGGATGAGGATTCATCGAGGGTATCGGATGCAGCAATCATTCTGGGTGCAGCAGTGGAGGGAGATAATCCTTCACCTGTATTTCGTGAACGCATCGAACACGGGATTGAATTATACCGTCAGGGTACAGTTCGTAATCTGCTTTTCACAGGCGGGTCGGCTGATGATGGAGAACATACGGAAGCTGAAGTGGGTCAGAAGTATGCCATCGCACATGGAGTAGATCCTGCGGACATTCGTATAGAGACCAAATCCAGAATTACCGAGGAGAATCTGGTCAATTCAATTCCAATTGGTGAACAGGCCGGTTATCACACCTATACAATTGTGAGTGATCCGCTGCATATGAAACGGGCCATGAAGCTGGCTGCCGGGCTAGGCATGGATGCCGTACCCTCTCCGACACGAACAACGGCTTATCGAACCTGGCGCAGCAAGTTTCCTTTTCTCGCAAGGGAGACCGTAATGTACATGGGATATACGATCAAAGGATGGATAGACAATCCGAAGCAGCCGTGAGGTTGCGCGCGGATTGTTTTTTGTCTGGGGGAAACAAGCAGTAGAGGAACATGGCTCCTGATGAAACTAAAAAAACCGATCTACACCGCAATCCCCTAAGGTAGCTGTGTAGATCGGTTTTTGTGTTGCCTGTTTTATTATATTATGCATTTCCTCCTGCAAAGGAGGCTGATGTTCGAACGGTGTCGGCCGATGGATTCTCGAGTGTCGCGACCGCTGCTGCTTGCGCACCTTGCTGAAGCTGGTACATCTTATAATAGCGGCCTTTAAGCTCCATCAGTTCATCATGTGCACCCTGCTCAACGATTCGCCCACGATGCAGAACCAGAATCTGATCTGCGGAACGAATGGTGGAGAGACGGTGAGCAATGATGAAGGTGGTACGTCCTTTTTTGAGGACTTCAAGTGCGTTCTGAATAAGTGCTTCCGTTTCCGTATCGATATTGGCAGTCGCTTCATCCAGAATGAGGATGGCCGGATCAAATGCCAGCGCACGAGCGAAGGAGATTAACTGACGCTGACCAGCAGACAATGTGCTTCCTTTCTCGATGACAGGTTCGTCAAAGCCTTGAGGCAAATGAGCCAGTATACGCTCAGCGCCTACATCACGCAGCGCCTGTTCAATGCGTTCACGGGAGATCTTCTCATCGCCTAGACTGACGTTGGAAGCAATGGTGCCGGTGAACAGATACGGGTCCTGAAGTACAATCCCCATATGCTCACGAATCCACTGTTTAGGCAGATCCTTAACGTTCTGACCATCGATTGTGATCTTGCCTTTTTGCGGATCATAGAACCGGAACAGCAGGTTGATGATGGAGCTTTTACCCGAACCGGTATGACCAACCAGAGCCACCGTCTGACCTTGTGATGCTTTGAACGAGATATTGTTAAGCACGAAGTCCTTTTTATAGGCAAAGGATACATCGTCGAAAACAACATTCCCCTTGTATCTTGGCATGGAGCCATCAGTTACGGGTTCTCCTTTTTCATCCATCAGCTCAAAGACGCGACCAGCAGATACGAGGGAGGAGTCCAGGTTGGCGAGCTGATTCACCATACCGGTGATCGGCTGGAACAAACGGCCCAGGACATCGACGAAGGCATACAGAACACCCAGGGAAATAATACTTGTGCCGTCCAGCACACTGGAACCGAAGTACCACAGGACCACTGCAAAGGCGATATTCCGTAATACGTTAACCAGGTTGTGTGAGGTGAAGGCATTCAGGTTGAGCATTTTGTTCTGGTGTTTCATATAGTCATCATTCAGATCTTCGAATTCCTGCTTGGTTTGTTTCTGATGGCGGAATACGCGGATAATGGACATCCCCTGAATGGACTCGTTAATGATCGCATTGATCTCACTCAGCCTTGACCGAATGATCGTGTTGTAGCGAGTGGCGAACTTGCGATAGAGCACAATCCATGTAATGAGCATCGGCACGACGAATAATGAGATCAGGCCCAGACGAACATCGAGCAGGAAGAGTGCGACATACACACCTGTAATCGTGATGATTCCTGAGAAAAAGTTCGAAAGAACGGCAACGAACAGATCCTTGACGGCTTCTGTATCGTTTGTGACCCGAGATACAACTTTACCTGCGGGCAGGTTATCAAAAAAGTGCACTGGCAGTCGCTGAATGTGGGCATACACATCGTTACGCAGTCTTTGAATGACCTTGTTGGCTGAGGACTGCAGCCAGAATGTTTTACCAAACTCCATAATGACCGAGATCACGAGGAAGATCATGTAGTACACAATTAATTGATAGATGCTGGGCATCTCCGGTTTGTAAAAAGCAAACAGTTCACCAGCGGACAGGGGGGCTGCCGCATATTGGCCTGTTACTTCACCTGCGCGTGTAACCGTGAGGATTCCATCCGCATATGTGCGGTCTCCGTCAGGGGCATTGACCGGTTCGTTTACAAAATAAAAACTTTTGCCGGCCTGTAATACCCGCACTTCGGAACCTTTGTTTTCATCCGGTTCGAACAAGCCTTCGCGTTTGTAGTTCTTACCGTTGTAGACTGCGGCTTCATCTGAAGCTGTGGTCTCATAGAAAGGCTGCTCAATCGCGAGCAAGTGATTGTCGATCATGGATTTGGCGATGAACGGCCCGGCAAGCTCGGCCGCAACACCAATGGTAAGCATAATTAATGCAGCGATAAATGTTCCTTTGGCTTTCAAGGCGTAATCAAGCAGCCTTTTGCCTGTATTAGACTTCAATGTATTGACCTCCTACGTGGACAGATTGGACTCGACCTGTTGCCGTTCATACTGTTCACGGTACCAGCCGTTCATGGCTAACAGTTCCTGGTGAGTGCCTTCTTCCGTAATTTTCCCGTGCTCCAGTACGATGATTCGGTCAGCATGTTCAATAGCAGACAGGCGATGAGTCGAGATCAGCGTGGTTTTGCCCGAGCGTTTGTTGCGTATATTTTCAATGATTTTAGCTTCAGTACGTGCATCGACAGCAGATAAAGCATCATCGAGGATCAGAATATCAGGATTAGCAATAAAGGCACGTGCCAGCGATACCCGCTGTTTCTGTCCACCGGACAGAGAGATTCCTTTTTCACCAACGAGTGTATCCAGTCCATCCGATAAGGTTCCCAGATCCCCGTCAAAAGCGGCGGTACGGATGGCTTCCATGATGACTTCATCACTGGCCCCAGGTTTACCAAATTGAATGTTCTGACGAACGGACTTGGAGAACAGCACTTGTTCCTGTGGTACATAGCCGATCCAGCTATGCAAGTCATCTTTGGCGATATCCTGAATCGGATGACCCGAGATGCTTAATGTACCCGAACCAGCAGGGTATTCATGAAGCAGTTGTTTGAGCAAAGTAGACTTACCGCTACCCGTACGACCCACAACACCCAAGGTTTGACCCCTTCGCAGCGAAAAGCTGATATGACTGAGATTGTCGACAGTGGAGCTAGGATAACGGAATGTAACATCTTGCATCGCAATTTCTTCCGGATTCGTCACGTGAGCAGGTTGCTCCACATCCTGTACAGCAGGTTCTACCGATAATGTCTCGTTGACCCGATCAAGTGAAGCGCTACCGCGCTGCATCAGGTTAATCAATTCGCCGATGGCGAACATAGGCCAGATCATCATCCCCAGGTACATATTGAATGATACGAGATCACCCAGAGTAATTTCATTATGGAATACAAGATATATGCCGTAGGCCAGTGCAATCACATAACTGAGTCCAACGAAGAGCCGGATGGTGGGTTCGAATAGGGCATCCATTCTGGCAACAGCGAGGTTTTTGCGATACACATCTTCGGTCACATCGGCGAACCGTTTTTCGTCCAGACGTTCCTGCACATAGGCACGCACGACACGGATACCGGCAATGGATTCCAGCACCTGGTCATTCATATCTCCGAATGCATCCTGTGCGAGGGTGTAACGTTGATGTACAGCTTTACCATAGATCATCATGGCAATGGCGATAAAAGGTAATGGCAGGATTGCCGCCAGGGTCAGTTTCCAACTAACCAGAAAACCCATAGCGAACAGTACGGTGGCCAGAAAGGCTGTAGAGTCTGTTAAAGTCAGCATGCCGAAGCCTGCTGTAGTGGCAATGGAACGAAGATCATTGGTGGCCCGAGCCATCAGATCGCCAGTTCTGTTTTTCTCAAAAAAGGGAGGAGTCATCCGCAGCAAGTGGTCCATAAAGCGCGAACGAAGAAGCCGTTCCACCAGATTGGCACCACCAAACAGTTTGTGCATCCAAACGTATGTAACCAGATAGATAATGATGACCGTTCCTAGAATAAGCAAGATATAACGCGTAAGTGAGGTGCCGGTAATGGAACCGCGCACAATCTCGTCGATGGCATTGCCAAGAAGACGAGGAGGCAGCAGTTCGGCAATGCCCACCAGAATAAGCAAGATGACACCGGTTAGGTATCGTTTGCGTTCCAGCCGGAAGAACCAGGCCAGGTTTTTAAGTACAGAGAACAAGTGTTATCCCTTCCTTTCGATGTCCGAAAAATGCAGATTCCGTTCATGTATGCCGAAATGTACCCACAAAAAAAGACATACCGCACGCAGGCGGTATGTCTTCATATCATCATACGGCAGCATGGCTCAGAGAACAGAGCCGCCACCATATATAAGTTCGATTGTGAGTAAACATCACAGAGGTTCTAATGAAAGACCGCCTGTAATGCCGACTTATGAACGGAATAATGATTTCGGGTGTGCTCCGGTATTTAATTGTGTGTTGAATTGAACAATCATATGTTTGTTAAACACCGTAATCACCCTTTCTTTTTTGGAAATAAATACAATGTAGACCTCGTATGTTTGCATCTTAACACCGGCTTTTACAATCTGTCAAACATTTTTCACAATTTATTTTGTCTTTATAGGAGCACTCGGGTTTGTATTCAAGTCCCTGTAGAGATATGATGGAACATATATATACAGAAGGAGCTGACACCAAATGAGTACCATACATGTATCCGATCAAGCTGCTCGCTGGTACAAGGAAGAACTGAATTTGAGCGAGGGAGACAGCATTCGATTTTTTGCCCGTTATAGCTCAGGCGGAGGTCTTCACCCTGGATTTTCGCTAGGTATTGCTGTGGAAAAACCAAGACATCCTGCCGATCAAACCGAAGTATCGGGAATTCAATTCTTTATGGAAGATCACGATTATTGGTATCTGAAAGGGCATCAACTGCATGTGGATATCGTTGATGAAGGTCAGGATATCGAATATCGTTACACTGAAATATCTAATTCTTGAAGTATTCTGCTAGGCAATAAATGAATCACAGGTCGCCACCGGCTTCCGAATAGGAGGAGGGGATAAGCAGTGAATCTGCCAGCACGAGATTTGGCCCAGTATATCGCAAAACGCTCTCATATTGTTGTAAAAGCGGCGGTGCGGGCTGAGAACGAACAAGGTGAATTACTGCTGATTCAGCATGCGGAACACGGTCAATGGCGGTTGCCAGCTGGTGAGATGCGCCCTGGGGAAGCCATAGAAGATGCTGCGCATCGGGAGTTATGGGAAGAGACAGGTTGGACCGTTGATACCATGACACTGGAAGGTCTGTATTCAGGGCCTGATCTTCGGTCTCTGCATTCGAGCGGAGATGAAGAGTATTATGTCATTGCCCTGTTCCGGACAGTGATCATTCAGGATGATCTTGTGGAGTCACGTGTCAATAGTGATGCGGGTCTTAAGTTTTACGCACAGGAGTCGTTACCACCTCTGAATGAAATTAGCCGAATTCTGTTAGCTCGGGATAATGTAGAATAAAATAAGTTGACGCAAAAATGACCTTGGCATCCACGTAAAATGGGTGACAAGGTCATTTTTTTGAAAATCGGATTCACGTGCTCTAATCATGAATTACACCTGATCCAGTGATTCATCATCCATCGCAAAATCAAAATCATCGATATCGAATACCTGTACAGGTGATTCAGACTCAATGATGCGTGCGATCAATTCAACCTGATCGGTGAGAATCGGGATACTCAGGCGCTGAGATGTCAGCAGCAATTCTGTCTCAATGGGATCGAAATACTCCCCGTACTGTGCCGTATCTATTGCATTGATAATGGCAATGGATACTTGGTCACCAAATAAAATGGAGGGGCTTTTGGCCCATGGAACAAGTAACGCACGCTCTATTTTTTTCTTATTCAGTGGTTCCTCGAAATAAGAAATCATTTCATTGATTTTAGATTTTACATGCTGATCATCTGCCGGGTTATCCATCATGGGATCAGGACTGGTCTGGAATTCATATAGCTCAAGGATGGTGGTATAAGGAAAAATATATTCAACAGGCGCGGGCGGCGCTAGCAATTGACCGTAAATAGCCACCATCACGGCTTCTGTAATAAACTGACGTGACATGGTTCCTTATTCCTCCTGGGCCATTAATAGTTGCAAAGTGAATCTATATCTTATGCAACAGCATGACCATAATATGGGTTATTCTGCTGTAGACTCGTGTACATAATTTGCATGAATAGAAGTATATCACACAACGGTGGGAAATACAGCCAATCTGCAGAGCATGTCAGGTCACAACGATCACAACCGAATCAGGATTTGCCCAGTAGCAGTGACAGTATTCCTGCAGCAATCAATGGACCCACAGGTACACCCTTGAATAGGGCAACCCCAAGTACCGTTCCGATTAACAGCCCTGCAACGACAGTTGGCTGTGTACTCATCAGCGTAGCGCCACGTCCTCCGAGATATGCCACCAGTAATCCTACGCCAATGGCGAGCAGTGATTTCCAGTGCAGGAAAGACTCACCGATCGTCTGCAGACTCATCTTGCCACTGGCAAGAGGTGCCATCACGCCAATGGTCAGAATGATGATGCCCAGTGTAAGTCCGTATTTTTCAAGCCATGGAAATGCCTGATTCAGGTTCAGGACTCGTAGCAACAACAGAAATACCATCGCTACGGTCACAGGTGTGTTGCTGCTGATAATCCCGAGAGCCGCAAAAACAAGTAGCAACAGGGAAGTCATATCCATGGTTTTCATTTCCCTTCAGTCTGTCCACGTTGTTTGCTAACGATATGTTCCGCAATGTACCGTCCATGCCAGCGCCCGGATTCAATAAAGACTTCATTGGCATTACGCCCCGAAGCGATGACTCCGCCCACATATACACCAGGTACGCTGCTTTCCATCGTTTGTTCATCATATAGAGGTTTATCCATATCATCAGACATCTCCACACCTACCGACGTGAGTAGTTGACGATCTGGACGGAAACCGGTCATTGCCAGTACGAAGTCATTATCCAGTTCCCGAGTGGAACCATCCGTGTGTATCAGACGAATTGAATCATCGAGTATTTCATTCACGCGTGATTCCAGGTGCAGTGTGATATGACCTTTTGTCACCATGCTCTCGAATAGCGGGCGTACCCATGGTTTAATATGCTGGGACAAACCACTGCCGCGATACACCATATCAATATGTGCTCCGACCCGAACCAGTTCCATGGCCGCGTCCACGGCTGAGTTGCTTCCGCCAATAATGGCGACACGTGTACGGGTATAAGGGTGGGCTTCCCGGAAGTAGTGGGTTACCTTATCTTTATCTTCTCCAGGGATGCCCAGATAGTTAGGATGGTCAAAATAACCGGTAGCTACAACGACATTGCGTCCAACATGAACGATGGCTTCCCCGCGGCGATTGAGCGTATGTACCTCAAACGTACCATCATCCTTGCGTTTGATTTCACGGGCTTCTTCATAGTTATGAACACGCAGACCAAAATGTTCGGCTACCCTGCGATAATAGGCAAGTGCTTCATAACGAAACGGCTTATCATTAGGTGTGCTGAACGGAACGTTTCCGATCTCAAGCAGCGGTGCTGTGCTGAAAAACTGCATATGGGTTGGATACAGATAAATAGATTGAACGATATTGTATTTCTCAACGATCACAGCGGACAGTCCCAGCCGTTCACATTCAATGGCAGCAGATAGGCCGCATGGGCCTCCGCCGATAATAATGACATCTTCCATGTTCTTAATCCTCCTTATTTCAAGCAATATAATCCTACCGTAAAAAGCGAGCTAATGCCAGTTCAAGAGAGAGTTAAACCCAGACAAGCTTACTTGAATCCAAAGGAGTTGACGTAGAGAGAGGAAAAGACTAATATCAAATTAGATATTTATCTAAATGAAAGCGAGATGAACGATGATGCAGCTGGAGAAAATTGTGGCTTATCATAAAGCGTTGGCTGACCCGACCCGGCTTCGCATGCTGCTGTTGTTGGCACAGGGTGAACTGCACGGACAGGCACTTGCCGAGCGGCTGAATCTGTCACAGCCCACCGTGACACATCATGCATCCAAGCTGAGAGAGGCGGCGCTGATTAAGGAACGACGGGAGAAAAATACAGTGTACTTCACACTGAATCCTTCGTTTATCCGCGAGAATGCGCAGGCCTCGGTTGACTTTATCTTTAAGCGAGAGGAGGTTACGGATATGAGTGATGTGAACGAAACACTGAAAGCGTCGGTCATGAGAAATTTTTTCTCCAAAGATGGACGACTGCGGCAGATTCCCGCTCAATACAAGAAAAAGCTGATTGTACTTGGTCATCTGGTCGAGCAGCTTGAGTTCGGTCGGAAGTATACCGAGAAAGAAATGAATACATTTATACAGAAGTATCATGAAGATTTCGCTACCATTCGGCGGGAATTTATCATGCATCAGTTCATGTATCGGGAAGAAGGGATCTATGAACTGAATCCGAAGGAAATGTGGACGCGCTGGGATCAGGTCAAATAGAGTAGGCTGGAAAAAAAGTTTGGGCTTGACAAATGCAAAGCCCAGTGTGTAACATAATGGATAATTCTACAAGGGAGGCGATTGTTTATGACAAAGTTAAATGCAGTATACGTTAATTTGAATATGAACAGCGTCTCCGGAACGGATCAAAGCATGTAATTTTGCGTTAGTTGGATAGCAGTATCCAATGTAACGTAAAGTATGTCATGCTCAGATGAAGCCACGGGTGACGCACCCGTGGCTTTTTGGTTTGCCGATAAAAGGGTGTTCCTGAATTGAATATAGCGGATGGTAAAGTATGATATCCGGTATATCTACGAGAAGGGATGATCTTTAATTCGTCTAACTACTTATTGCCGCGGGTGTATTTCTACTCGTGGTTTTTTGTTTTGATCTGAACCGGAGATGATTGTTCACTGGTCTTGAACGAAGTAAACAAACTTATTTTGGGAGGAATTTATATTTTAGATAACCATATTGAAAAGTACGGCTGGTCTGCAAAGTGGCAGGAACTGTGGCAAGTGACAGGAATGGAAGAGCAGGATAGAAAGCCAGCCAGAATTATCGCAGATCATGGACACCTGCAACGTTTGATTACAGAAGAGGGCGAACGCTGGGGGAGAATTTCGGGCCGAATGCGTCATGATAGTCTGGAAACGAGTTTGGTACCAGCGGTTGGAGATTGGGTGGCGATTACAGGCCAGGCAGGTGAAGAAGCAATTATTCATCATCTGGTGCCACGTCAGAGCAGGGTATCGAGACAGGCGGCAGGTCCAGTGACCAAAGAACAATTAATCGCTGCAAACGTGGATACACTGTTAATCGTGGCTGCACTTAATCATGATTTCAACCTTAGACGACTCGAAAGATACGTGATGATGGCTTGGAATGGTGGCGTAAGGCCAGTCATTGTCTTGAGCAAAAGTGATCTGTGCAACAATGTGGAAGAACAGATCCGAAATGTAGAAGGAATCGCTCCAGGTGTTGAAGTGCTTGCGATATCTGCAGTGGAGGACCAAGGCAAATCTTTACTGGAACGATATTTGCAGCCAGGGTTGACTGTTGCGCTCACAGGATCTTCGGGCAGTGGCAAGTCTACGCTGGTGAACTGGATGATGGGTGAGGATGTGCAACTTACACAGTCTGTTCGTGAGGGCGACAGCCGAGGGAGACATACCACAACACACCGGGAGATGTTTGTACTTCCACAGGGAGCCGTATTGATCGATACTCCAGGAATGCGTGAGCTTAACCTATGGGATGAGGGGAATGATGGGCTGTCGCATGCGTTTGGAGAAATTGAAGAACTTGCGGCAACGTGCAGATTCCTGGACTGCAGTCATACACGGGAAGCAGGATGTGCAGTGAAAGAGGCCATACAGGATGGTTCATTAGATGAAAAAAGACTGAATAATTATCTGAAAATGCAGAAGGAATTGCAATATCAGCAACGCAAGGAAGAAGTGGCATCCAGAAAGCGTACCGCTTCCAGCAAACCGGCCACTAGTCGCAAACCCAAGCACTCCCGCAGTGTGAAAGAGTGGGAGGAAGTCTGAAATCAGGCGGGCATCATCTGTTACCTTGCATAAGATAGGTCAGGAGGGATGTCATTATGCCAGATTACAGGATTATTGTAGATCTGTCTGACCACATGTTATATCTTCTTGATGGCAATCAGGTGATTAAGGGCTATCCCGTAGCCACAGGCAAGATGCTCACGCAGACGCCAAACGGGGAGTTCACGATTATTAACAAGCAATCCAATCCAGGTGGGCCATTTGGCGTGTTGTGGATGGGGCTGTCTGCTCCCCATTATGGGATACACGGAACCAATGAGCCTTGGTCTATTGGCAAATCCGTCTCCCATGGTTGTATACGCATGTACAACTCGGATGTACTGGATCTGTCGTCCAAGGTTTCTGTAGGCACTAGAGTAACGATCCGGCCCTAGGGCCGGATTTCACTTTATGGGAGGTAGTTCAAAAAGTCCGCTTTTGATTACGAATCATACCTAGCGGCATGATCAGCATCGAATATGAAACTCAACCGAAATAAGCGGGTGGCTTTCGAAGTATGTTTCCTGAGGAAACATTGTGGTTGCTCACGTAGCTCTATCTACGCTCCGCTACTCCATTTCTAGCTTCATTCCATCTTCTTGGTACTTAAAACCAGACTTTTTGAACACGTATTATAAGGTTAAGATAGCCAGTTACCAAATAAGTTCTTACAACCAGAACTGAAGTGGATGAATTTGGAATTGTAGAAAGATGAACATATAATATGGTAAAGCTATGGCAGTTATGTGAGAAAGCGAGTGATAGCGATGTTAATCCGGCCGGCGCGCGAAGGGGATGCGCAAGGAATAGCCCATGTACATACAGAGAGTTGGAAAACAACGTATCGAGGAATTGTGCCCGACGATTTTTTGGATCATTTGACTATAGAATCAAGATTGTCGCAGTGGGAGAGGACCATTCGTTCTGGCGAAAAAGATCAGATCTTGGTGGTAGCTGAACAGGATCATGGCAACATTGTCGGATTTGCTTGTGGGGGGAAGGAGCGTGAAGGCAAATTACCTTATGATGGAGAGTTGTACGCTATATATTTGCTGAAGGAAGTGCAACAACTGGGGATAGGTCGGCAACTGGCGACACATGTCGTTAATCATCTGCAGTCCTTCAATATGAAACGTTTGATCATATGGGCTTTGGAACGTAATTCAGCTTGTCGCTTCTATGAGAAGATGGGAGGCACTCCTGTCCACACACAGTCTATCCGTATTGGTGGTCAAGATCTGATTGAGGTTGGCTACGGATGGGAAGAATTGAGCCTCTTTGGAGAGAAGAGCCAGCCCGATTGATGAAAGAGGTACAGATGGGGGACAGAATACTCGGGGTGTATTGTTTACTTAAACTTAAAGAGTGGAATAGCTAATTCAGGTCTGCACGTTTGCGTAATTCTGAACAAGGTTAATGATGTATTACACCGTTGTGCAGGTGTGACATTCAATTTTGATCAGGAGGCGTATTCATATGACTTTAATGGAAACCGAACATACAACATGGACGAAACAATATATTAATGGCAGATGGGTAGATGGCTCCGGTGAGAAAACAATGGAGAATATCAACCCTTATACGGGAGAAGTTATTGCCACATGGCGCTCTTCCAATAAAAAAGATATAGATAAGGCGTATGAGTCTGCTCATAAAAATTCGATTGAGTGGGCGGAGTCATTACCTGCTGTGAAAGAAGAGGTACTGCGGAAAGTTTCATCTCTGATGGCAGAGCGAAAAGAGGAGATTATTCAACTGTTGATCACAGAATCCGGGAGTACCCGAATCAAATCGGAGGCGGAGTTTGCAGCGGCTAAACGCATTGTGGATGAGTCAGCATCTTTTCCTTATCGTATGAAGGGTGAGATTATTCCGTCCAATACTCCTGGTAAAGAGAACCGTGTAATTCGGGAGCCGAAGGGTGTGGTCGGTGTGATCGGGCCGTGGAATTTCTCTTTGCATCTATGTCTTCGATCCGTAGCTCCGGCGATTGCTCTCGGCAATGGGGTGGTGATTAAACCGGCATCAGACACTCCGATTACGGCAGGTTGGCTCATTGCTGATTTGTTCGAACAAGCCGGTCTGCCTGGGGGCGTGCTAAATGTCGTTGCCGGAAGTGGCAGTGAGATCGGGGATTACTTTGTGGCTCATCCGATTCCCAAAGTAATTTCATTCACGGGTTCCACAGAAGTTGGGCAGGGAATCGGTAAACTGGCGGGTGAACATTTAAAAGAAACGGCACTGGAGCTAGGCGGCAACAACGCCATGGTTGTGCTGGAAGATGCGGACATTGAACGTGCTGCCGAAGCCGCAGTCTTTGGCAAGTTTCTGCATCAGGGACAGATCTGCATGGCTCTGAATCGTATCATTGTGCATGCTGATATTTACGACAGATTCGTTGATTCATTTGTTACCAAAACGAAAAATGTGCAGGCAGGTGACCCGGCTAATGCCAAAACACTCGTAGGTCCTCTCATTCGGGAAAAAGAGGTAACACGATTGCAGGATCTTGTGAACAAAGCCAAGGACGAAGGCGCACGTCTATTGCTTGGTGGGACCAACAAAGGCAGTGTGCTGTCTCCTACTGTACTTGCTGATGTTAAACCTGAACAAGATATTGTGCAGCAGGAATTGTTTGGTCCGGTGGCAGTGATCATGAAGGCTCATGATGAGCATGAAGCTGTGCGTTTGGCGAATGATACTCCTTATGGACTTAGTGGTTCCGTATTCACCAAAGATCTGAATCGAGGATATCTGGTTGCTCAGCGCATTGAATCTGGTATGGTGCATGTAAATGATCAGTCCGTGAACGATGAAGCGCATGTGATGTTTGGCGGTGAAAAGGCTTCAGGGATTGGACGTTTCGGTGGTGATTGGGCAATTGAGAAGTTTACACGTACTCGTTGGATCAGCATTCAGCACCAATATCGGGAATATCCAGGAGTGAAATAAGTCGAAAAAGGATGAACTAGCAGGGTCGTTTATGAACGATTAGAGTGAGTTGCAAAAAGATCGACAAATCATGCGAAAGCCCGTCCCAGCTTGGTGGGACGGGCCTTTTGCACAATTTTACACCACAGCAAAATACGACTTAATATAAGAGTGGAAAAGCTGTTTGGCTCTGACGCTATCTGGTTATTTATGGATACACGGAAGAATCGATCCGTAAATCCAATGGCAAAGGGGCTTTAAATTCATGTCCATTGACCGCTTTATTCTGAGGAAACTGAATACCTGTCAGGAAGAACATACACGTGCCAATTTGGTTCGGCTGTTTGTCATTCGTATTCGTAAAGCCGAGATTGCGGAAGAGCATGATGCCGCCTATGTCCTTAGCAAAGTGCACTGAGTGATGGCTGATCATAACTGCAATCCGCTGTTAACGTGTATACACCTCAAAAAGGAAGCTTGTCTATAACGACAGCTTCCTTTTTCATGTCTTGTCATAAATGTGGCTTGGTAGACTCCTTTTAATATAATGATAAAGCAAGGGAGTCGTTTTCACTTCGACTGTGGAGAATCGCTTCTCCATTAACAATCTCAATACTAATTAAAGAATGCAGACATTTTTGAATGGCACGTTTACCGTTGCTAATTTTATGCTCAAGAGCACTGCTAAGCAATCTTAATGTCTTCTGCATAGGCTGTTTGTTTTCTTGATTAAAGTATACAGGGATTGATTTGTTTTGAAAGGTTATTAGGGTTCTCACTTGAAATCACCTCACGGTTGTTATTTCATACAGGTAATATTAAATTCCAATGCTTAAAATTACCTTAAAATCAGCTTATGAAAACATAAAGGTGGGTAATGTTTGAAAAGTGTTCACAATTCAATTGTGAGCGAAGGAATAAAAGTCCCGAAAAACAAAACCTAATTACCATTTAAATGGAATAGAAAATGAAAATTTTCGTATCCTCGCAATATTCAAAAGCATAACTGCCACGAAAGTTCTGAGTCAAATGTACGATATTTTAATATATACGTGGGTCATATGTAACAAAATTACAGGTGGCACATTGCAAACAGGGTGTTTATGTAAGAAAATAGGGTTGATATAACGATTCATTCTCTTTTTTTTGATTTAATCTGACATTAGGACAATTTACATATGAGACCATGGGAGGGATTCGGATGATTCTAACCGTGTATTCCGGCCGCGAGGAAGGAGAATGGTTCGACATCGATGTTCCGGATGAATGCACCATTGAACATTTGAAGACATTACTTGGCGTTCGCATTTTCGGACAGGCACCGGGAGACGGCATTCAGTACATCCTTGAAGCCAAGTTTCCGGAGGGGCTGTGGTTCTCTCCGCAGAACGCACAGCAGTTAATGGAAACAGGGCTGCGGCAAGGCAGTTGCGTACGTGTCCAGCGGGCTTTTTCAACGACTTCGGAAGAAGCGCCTGTATATGGGAGACGTTCATTATTTCAAAAGGACAGCAACGAATAGGGCTTTTGAACGTATACATTCTATTGAACGAACTAAAGGAGGTCTTCTCTTCGTGAATGTGTTATATCAGCGTTCTCCAAGAATGACACCGGTTCTCAAGGAAGAAGGACTCGAAATACTCAGGCCTCCAACAGAACCGAGCAAACCCACGTTTTCCATGATATCCATTATTGTGCCGATCATGATGACCATGGTCAGCATTGGTTTCTACGTATATATCAATATGACCGGCAAAATGGGCAACAGCAATTATATGATGTTTCAGATGATGACGGTCATGATGATGCTTACTTCTTACACCATTCCATTCTTCGTGTATCTGAGCAACAAGAAATCATATCGCAAAAAATTGGAAGAACGAAAAACAATGTATCTTGCCCAACTGGACAAACACCGGGAAGAACTGAAAGAAGCTCAGGCGGAGCAAGTGAAGAGCCTGTATGAAATTCATGGGGATCCGGGTGTGTGCCTTCAAGTGGTGAAGAACCGGAACAGTTCCTTGTGGGAGCGTTCACCAGAGGATGATGATTTCCTTCAGGTGCGCATTGGTACGGGAGAGATTCCATTCCGTATCAAACTTCAGGTTCCACGGATTGATGGTTATGAGAAGGATGAGCTAATTGAAGCCGCCCATGAACTTGCGGGTGAATTCCAGACGGTACCGGATGCTTCCATTACATTGCCTTTGTTCCAATCGAAGGTTATGGGACTGGTCGGTGATCGAGAGGAAGTGCTTGCTTCCCTGCGAGTCATCATCTCACAACTGACGGTACGTCACTCCCCGGATGAACTGAAGCTTGCTGCTTTCTATGAAGAAAAGGACAGCAAGGAATGGGATTGGCTTCGCTGGATGCCCCATATCTGGGATGAAGACCAGGGACAACGCTATATGGCCGACAGGCACAGCGGTGCGCATCAATTGGCGGACAGCTTGTTTTCCGTGTTGAACCGGCGCCGCAACAATAAGGAAGACCGCTACAAGAAAAGCATACAAACGCCGTGTTACGTTGTGATTCTCTCCGATACGCAATTAATTGAAGAAGAACCGTTGCTCCCACTGCTACTGGAATCGGCTCAGGACATCGATGTATGCACCATCATACTGGCTAATCGCAAGGAGTCTCTACCAATGCATTGTCAGTTGATTATGGAAGCCTCCAAAGGCAAAGGGGTATATATCAAAAAAACGGAAGATGCGGATGTTATTCAACAAACGTACAAGCCTGATGTGATCTCGAAGGAAATGGCAGAGGCGCTTTCCCGTTATATGTCACCGATCCGGTTAAAACGGTCATCTGCATCAGATATCCCGCAAGTGCTTCCGTTATTCGATATGCTGAGCACATCACGCGTGGAAGATCTGGATGTGGTATCCAGATGGGGGCAGACGAGATATCCGGACACGCTGCCCGTACCAATGGGTGTACGAGCTGGAGGCAAAAAAATAGCGATAAACCTGCATGACAAAATTGAACGTCAGGGTCATGGTCCCCATGGTCTGATTGCAGGTACAACCGGTTCAGGTAAAAGTGAAGTCATCCAGTCCATCGTAGCTTCACTGGCTGCTGAATTCCATCCGCATGATCTGGCCTTCATGCTGATTGACTACAAAGGTGGCGGTATGTCCAATACATTTGTTGATCTACCTCATGTGGTAGGGACAATCACCAATCTGGATGGAAATCTGATCGAGCGGGCGAATATCTCACTTCGTGCCGAACTGGTCAGAAGGCAAAAAATATTAAATGATGCGGGAAATCTCCAGCACATTGATGAATACTATAAAATTCTGCGTTCCAGACATGAGCAACCGCTCCCGCATCTCGTCATTATCATTGATGAGTTTGCTCAATTGAAACGGGACCAGCCAGAGTTCATGGATGAACTGATTAGTATCGCGGCCATTGGCCGAACACTTGGGGTTCATCTAATTCTGGCAACCCAGAAGCCAGCCGGTGTTGTGGACGATAAAATATGGAGTAATTCGCGCTTCCGGATCTGCCTTCGCGTACAGAGTGAGGGAGATAGCAGGGACATGATCAAGATTCCAAATGCTGCCTGGATTACGAAGCCTGGTCGTGGATATTTTCAGGTGGGTAGTGATGAAGTATTTGAAGAAATGCAATTCGCCTGGAGTGGTGCACCGTATAACCAACAGGAGGATTCAACGACGGTATTGCCTGTCATGGAAGTACGCCTAAACGGTAAGCGGGAGCCCCTGTTAACGGGAGAGCGCAGAGCCGTTCTCAAAGGTGAAGATGTTCCGAAACAGCTTCAAGTATTTATTGATTATGTTGCTCAGTCTGCAGCGGATGCGGGCATCCGTCGGTTGCCAGGACCATGGTTGCCACCTTTACCAGAAACACTGGAATGGGAAGGTCTTCAGGAATGGCAGGAAGAAGAGAATCGGGATCTGCTGCTTGATGGTGGGGCAAGTGGTCTGAAACCCCTGGTTGGTTTGCTGGATGATCTCCCCAATCAGCGCCAACAACCGCTCGCATTGCCTGTGGATCAAGGCCATCTGGTCGTTTACGGCATGCCGGGACTGGGAAAAACAACATTTGTTCAGACCTTGCTTATGTCTCTGGCCCGTTCTCACAGAACTGAGCCTTGGCATGGTTACATTATCGATATGGGCCGCATGATGAAGGACTTTGCAGGACTACCACAGATCGGTGGCGTGATGATGGCGGAGGAGGAAGACCGGATCAAACGGTTATTCCGTTATATCCTCAAGCTGTCAGCACAACGCAAAGATATCATCTCGGAGGCGGGTGTTAAAACGATCTCGGCCTACCGACGGACAGCTCATGCGGCTGTCCCGCAGGTTGTGGTGGTTATCGATGGTTATCTTTCATTCCGCAATGCCTATCCGGAAGAAAATGAACTTCTGGAGACGATCCTGCGTGAAGGCGGAAGTCTGGGGATTACCTTTGTACTTACTGCGAATCGGGTAACAGATGTATTTGAGAAATTCAGAAGCAATATTCCCAATGCGGTTTCATTTGAGTTATCTGATCCAAGTGATTATTATTATGCCGTGGGAAGACCTTCCAAAGCACCAAGCCAACTTCCGCCAGGAAGAGGTCTGGTCAAAGGGCAAGTGCCTCCGTTGATGTTCCAGGCGGCATTACCTTCTTCCGGGGCAGATGAAGGCAAACGTTCATCGGCATTGCGCCGCACGATCGCTGAGATTCGCCAAGGCTGGACAGGGGAAGAAGCACCTCAAATTGCTCCGCTTCCGGAAGAGATCAAACTCAAGGATCTGCTCATTCAGATAGGATCATATGGTCAGGCATGGGATACATCATCTGTAACTGTCCCTGTAGGACTGCTTACGGATGATCTTGAACCATTCCAGCTTAATCTGCGTGAAGGTCCACATTTCATGGTGACGAGTCCGATGGAAGGCGGAAAAACGACATTTTTGTTGACATGGATGTTATCACTGGCTTATCATGCTTCTCCAGAAGATGTACAAATATACACAGTAGATATGCGTTATGGCGCAGGTGGGCTGGGGGAAATCAGCAGTTTGCCCCATGTCCGTGGACATGTATCGCGAGAAGAACAGCTTGCACCTGTGATTCAACAGTTGTACGATGAAGTTCTGAAAAGAGGCGAGATTTCCGGTGGACCGGAACTTGTGCTTGTTATCGATGATGCGGACACCTTGTCCAAACAGCTAAACGATTTTAATGTAAAAGATCAATTGGGAGCGATTGTTCGTCAAGGAAGGGATCGTGGTGTACACGTGATTCTGTCCGGGGTTCCGGCAGACTTCCCGACCTTCGGTTCGGATTGGGTAACGGATGTGAAGGCTTCCCAGAGCGGAATGCTGTTCGGGACTTTAGACCCTAACGATCTCTCGTTCTTCCGTATACCTTATTCGGAATCCGGAGGTAGTTCAGGTGGGCTGAAGGTACTGCCTCCAGGTCAAGGTTATTATGTAAAACGTAAATATTCCAGGGTTAAAGGTGCAGTTCCATGTGATGACAGCTGGAAAATGACCGATTGGATTTCTGAAATTCGTGACCGATGGCATGTTGTAGTTTGAGGGGAGGTGGCTCATAATGTTGACGGTTCATGATTCTAAGCAAAAGGTAGTCACGTTGCAAACAAAAGAACTTTTTTTCCTGGCGGGTATTCTCGGTTCAGACCGACTGCTTGGTGTGGAAGATCCGTTTCGCGGCTATATGGCGGAGGATATCGCGATGGAGTGGGAGCGTGTGAAAACCTCCCTGCTTGACAAAGGATATCTGATTCGGGATCAGGATACCGATGAGCTGATCATGACACCGACCGTTTTCTCCAGGGTAGCCATTGCCGGATTGTCCGACAGAGCTTGTTGGATTCGATACACGATCAACGGCAAGTCGTATGAAAGTTATATACATTGCACGGATGAGCGGGTCGTTGAAGTTTCCCGTGTTGACGACGTACCGGACTCGTTCCGGCTTAGCGATCTGGGAAGTGTTCGTGAAGCCATTGATGTTCTGATAGAGCGGATGAAATGGAGCGGCCATTCTCCTGCGGAGAAACCGGCACTAATGTGCTCCAAGAAAAAATTTTATGATGTCATGAATGAGCTTGAGAACAGCGGGGTACAGACCGTAGCAGATGAACTCGCACAGGAGACAAGTGATCCTGAGGGCTCGCTTGCGCTGGCACGCTGTCTGGTGGGTAAGGAGTCAGATGGGGAGCTTCGTTTGCTCGTATGGAATGAAGACGGGTGGAAGTCGCAGTCTGCAGCATTTGCTGCAAGTGCGGTATCCAATTGGTTGTTCCGGATGAGCACTGCGGCTTCAGATGATTGGCTAGTTGCAGCACTGACGACTAGAGAACAGTTTCACGAGATGCTGCTGGACTGGCTTAAACAGCCTGCAGGGGAAGAGGAAAGGTGATGGTAAATGCGCATTCGTGTGGAACCGGATGTGCTTCGGGCACTGAGCAAGCAGATTCAGTATGCAGCGGAGCAAATACAGCAAAAGATGACAGTGTTGGATCAGGCGATTCATTCGCTGGAGTGGGAGGTTGAATCCCGCGCAGCGGTGATGAGTGAATGGAATCACAGTAAACGACTGGGCGAGGATGCGCTTCGTCGATTAATGGACTTAAGCGTACAGCTGGGACGCAAAGCATTGTTATTCCAGCAGGCAGACATGGAGTATCGTTCCGTGCTGAGTCATGTGAACACAGCCTATGGTAATGCGGTCAATATGCTGAATGTTCTTCAGAACAATCGTACAGGAGAAATCATGCCTGCACATTCTGCAACTGTAGCTGTAGTATCCGATCCCCTTTCCGCAATGGCGGCCGTATATCGTGTACAGGATGCCGCACCGCCTGATGGCTCCCCTGCTACATTGGTTCAGGCCATGCAGCCTGAGCCGGTAGCATGGAGATTCACTGATCCTTCCTTTCGGGGAAGAAGAGGAACCGAGCCTGTGGTTTCCTGAAAAGGGTGAATAAAAGTAACAGCAGGAAGTGAATTTTTTTGTAAATAGGCTGTTAGGAGAAGTTTCAAGGACTGAAAATGGGGTAAATAGGATTAGGTCCTTCGACTTTTGTTCGATCGATCCTGGTATAGTACAATTTGAACAAGTCAAAATTTAATTGCACAAACCAAGGAGGAATTTACCAATGGCAGGACGTATTTTAGTTACCCCAGAGCAGCTTGATCAGGTTTCCAACCAATTTAAACAAAGCGGTGAGCAAAGTCAGCAAATCGTATCCACATTGACTCAATCCATCACAAGCATGGAAGGACAATGGGAAGGTATGACAAAGCAACGCTTCTTCCAGGAGTTCCAAGAAGCTAGCAAACAAATGCAATCGTTCGTTCAAACGCTGAACAGCATCAGCGCTGAACTTACAGCTATTGCTAACAAATTCCGTACAGCTGACCAAGCTCGTTAATCTGCTTTACATAGATCAGGCCGAGTTGAAGTCTGAATTCGCCCTGAATCATTGGCGGGTAGCAAGCTGAAGATGTACAACTACAGCAAAAACCGGGCGTTGTCACAACACCCGGTTTTTGCTGCAACTATGACACTAGGACAGAGAGAGGGATAAGCATGTCTTTTCAACCGAATCCCGGGGATGAAGTGGTGATTAACGACATTGCCTATACGATTGGGCAACATCCGGCTGCGCCGGGTCTAGCTTATGCCCAAGCTGGAAGGCAGGGGATTGTTTATCAGTTGTTACCCCGAAACGGTTCCCTTCATGGGGCCAAAGCACTAAAAGTATTTTTTCCTAAATTCCGTATTCCAGCTATGGTATATCAGTCTGAGCATATGGAGTCTTATAGTGAACTGCCAGGTTTGCAAGTATGCAAGCGTGATGTGCTCACTCCGGAAAGAAACGGAGCGCTCATTGGAAAACATCCCGATCTGTTATATGCGGTGTTGATGCCATGGGTGCAAGGTCAGACCTGGTTCGATGTGATCAGTGATCAGAGACAGTTGACGGCTGAGGAGAGCCTGAAGCTGGCCAGAGCGCTTGCTGGGACGGGTTCGGCCATGGAACAACGTGGACTAGCTCATTGCGATATGTCCGCTCCCAATGTAATGATTCCGTTTTTTTCCGAAGTGGAGAACCTGGGGAAGACGTCTGCGGTAGAACTTGTGGATGTCGAGCAGATGTACGGTTCCAAGATGGATCGTCCGGATGCCCTGCTTGCCGGGTCACCCGGTTATGCAGCCCATCGCACAGTGCACAGCGGTTTGTGGAGTTCATATGCTGACCGATTTGCCGGAGCTGTTATCATTGCTGAAATGTTAAGCTGGTCGGACCCTGTGATTGTAGAGAAAGCGTGGGGCGAAAGTTATTTTGACCAGCATGAAATGCAGACGGTGAGTGAACGGTATTATGCAATGCGGGAGTCCCTTGAGAAGCGTTGGGGTTCCAAACTGTCCGATCTGTTTATTCGAGCTTGGGAAAGTCACGATCTGAGCAGTTGTCCAACGTTTGGTGAGTGGTATGTTGCATTGGCTGCGGTAGACGTGGATCAGGCCAATGCGGCAGCTGCTGCATCGTCGGAAGAAGAAGCTGGCAATCCGTCCGAAGCGGATGGGATTCTGAAGGAGAGCTCAGAACCGGTAAGTGAACCTGGGAATACGCAAGAGGGGGACATTCCCCAAACGCCGCACTCTCCCGATCAGGAAGCGATTGTGAACCGTCTGTTCTTACAGGCAAGATCCTTGGAGGATGAAGATAAACCAGCTGCTGCACTGGAAGTGTATCGTTCGCTGTATCATTTCATTCCTCATAACAGCGCGATGCAGATGGAAGTGGAGGCTGCAATCAAGGAACTGGACGCCAAGCTTAATCCAAAAGAAGACACAGATAAGCCTGTACCTGTGCCATTCTACCGATCCAAGAAGTTCATGATTTCTTCCGCTGTGCTTATTGTATTGCTGGCAGGTGGTGTTCCAACGGTCAAAATACTGGCAGATCAGGCAGAAGTGAAGCAGAAAGAACAGCAGGAAGCTACACGACTGGCAGAGGTCAAGGCTGCGGAAGAGGCTGAAGCTGCAAAGGCAGCTGCGATCAAGCAGCAGGAAGAGCAAGAGAAGCAAAAGGCCGCAGAAGCTGCAAAACTGGATGCTGAGGAAAAGAAAAAGCTTGCTGAAGCCAAACAGAAGGAAGCAGAAGCGAAGAAAAAAGAAGAAGAACGCAAGGCATTACAGGCCAAGTACGACAAACAGGCGAAATATGAGGCCTATCTGGTGAAGCAGGAACAGCAGAAGAAAGAAGCTGCCAAGAGAGCACAGCAGGAGAAGTACGATAAACAGGCAAAATATGAAGCTTATCTCGTCTGGAAAAAAGAGAATGATGCCAAGCTTGCAAGACAGGAAGCGGAGCGTAAAGCGGCAGCTGAAGCTAAACGTCAACAGGAGATTGCTCAGAAAGCCGCGCTCAAGAAAAAGCGTGCCGAGAATGTGGTCACGTTGATTGCTCATTACAATAAAACGTATAACGCACAAAAAGGCAGAAAAATTGAAAATGCGGAAGCGTATGCCCGTGATTTTAAAAATCTATACAATACCGATGCGGCTTATTTCAAAGGAGTTGGCAAAGTGGCCGCTCGAATGAGTGCCATTAACAAATTCCTGAGCAACACCAGTTATACGTTGCCTAACTTATAAAGTAATTGACGGAGGTGACTCATCCTAGATGAACTACACAATTCAAGCATCACAGCGTACACCTGCACTCATTATCTATTTAATTGATATTAGCGCCTCCATGAACATGGTTCTGGAAAATCGTCGGCGGATTGACGTCGTCTATGATGCCTTATCTCTCGCGATACGCCAAATGGTATTTCGGTCCACCAAGGGAAATCGTCTGACACCTCGCTATCGCATAGCCATATTGGCTTACAGCGATGATGTATATGACTTGTTGAACGGCATCAAAGGAATCGACGAGATCGCTGCAGTTGGATCTTTGCCTGACCTGACCCCGAAACGGTTCTCGGACTCGGCAAAGGCTTTTCTGCAGGCGGAAAAGATTCTCCAGGCCGAAATTCCGAATATGCAGGATTGTCCTGCTCCACTTGTATGCCACATGACCGATGGGGTAGCCACAGGTGAAGATCCCGAGCCCATTGCGAAAAGAATCATGGGCATGAGTGTACCTGATGGCAATGTGCTGGTGGAGAATATTTTTATATCCGATCATCTGCTGGAAGGACCGATTGCTGAACCTAGAAGATGGAAGGGAATCTCTTCCGAAACAAATCTACAGGATGAGCATGGAGAGAAGCTGCGGAATATGTCTTCCGTTTTGCCTGAAAGTTATCGGGAAATGCTTGTTGAAGCTGATTATTTGCTTGCACCCGGTGCACTCATGATGCTGCCAGGTACATGTGCAGAATTGGTATCGATTGGATTCCAGATGTCCGCTGCTACGCCTGTGAGATAGGAGGGGAATCATGAGAGCAATGCGTTTGGCAACATTGTCTGCTGGAGATAAGGGGGGCCATGCCGAGCAGCGGCATGGCAACTTTCGCTATGTGAGTGTACAGACGGGAGAACAGCCACTAACTCGCTATCAGGGCACATTTAAGTGCAGATATGGTTATGGAAGGGCGGCTGAGACGGTACATCAGGGAGATACCGGACAGGACTTTGCTGCGGTGCGTATGAAAGGAAATATCTGTAATTTCGTGCTGTGTGATGGGGTAGGCATGAGTTATCTGGGAGACTTTGCAGCGCGTTTTCTGGGGAATGCTTTACTGGATTGGTTGGAAACGACGCAACACCCGACAGAAGAGGGCGTTGAGCGACTGCTTCGGGATCTGACCCTTCCTGCATCTGAGCAGCTGGAGAAATTACAGCCGCTGGAAAGCTCTCCTTTGTTGCTGCGTGAAGTGTTGATGGAAAAGCGAAGTCGAGGCAGCCAGGCCATGTATGTGTGTGGACGGATTGAGCTTACGGGAGGCGGTCGCAAAAGTCGGGTGTGGCTTGCTTGGCAAGGAGATTCCCGTATTCGCCTGTGGCGGAATGGCCAGGAAGATTCTGAATTATTTCAGACTCACTGCAAGACCAATGAGCGTTGGTCTACACTTGAAGGCCCTCTTGGTGGTAAGCCGCACATCTACGAGACCAAAGGGTCCGCCAACGATTCACTGCGTCTTCAGTTATATACGGATGGATTAAACGACTTGGATGCGATTCAGGCCTATGTCCCCGATGAACACATTCAGGTACTGCTGGATGCTACACATACCGGCGGTCTTGAAGATGATGCCGCTTTCATTGAGCTGGAATGGTGAGCGCCGGATATCAAATTGTGCATTGATCCGAATGATGCTGTGACTTTGTTGAAGTCCAAACGTGAAAAAACTTGTTGGTGTTGATTTAAAAGACACTCTTTTTGGGTAATCTTGTGAAGAATTGGCTAATGATAGCTTCAACGTACATTCTTACATAATTGCTAAAATGAAGGAGTGGAATGGATAATGACACAACATAACGGCAAGTCACGGTTTCAAGGTAAGGTTGCGATTATTACCGGAGCAGGTTCCGGTATTGGGAAGGCGACTGCGGTCAAGCTGGCAAAAGAGGGTGCACATGTTGCATTGTTTGATCTGGTGAATGATCGGATCTCGGAAACGGAAGCAGAGATTAATGCGCAGCACCCGGGTGCGGCAAGAGCATTTGATGTTGACATTTCCGACCCGGCACGTGTGGAAAAGGCTGTGCTGGAAACCGTTGAGTTATTCGGCGGTTTGGATATTGTTTTTGCCAATGCGGGCATTAATGGTGTATCAGCACCCATTGAGGAAATTTCGGTTGAAGATTGGCAGCAAATTATCACAACCAACTTGAACGGTACATTTTTCACCGTAAAATATGCTTTGCCTCACGTGAAGAAACGGGGTGGCGGCAGCATTATCATTACAAGTTCGATTAACGGCAATCAACGCTTCTCAAGCTTTGGCATGTCGGCGTACAGCACATCCAAGGCAGGACAGGTTGCTTTTGCAAAGATGGCTGCGCTTGAGCTGGCGAAGTTCAAGATACGTGTGAACGTGATCTGCCCAGGAGCGATTGCGACGAATATTGATCAAAGTACGGTCAAAACGGATGATCTGCAACAGATCATTATCCCGATGGAGTTCCCGGAAGGACAGCAGCCGCTTGCGGACGGACCGGGTCAGCCGGAACATGTTGCCGATCTGGTAAGTTTCCTTGCATCGTCCGAATCCAGACATATTACCGGAGCAGAGATCGTCATTGATGGTGCAGAGTCATTGCTCAGCTAAGTGAGCATTCTGGAGAATTTTCATTTATACTAAGGCGTATCTTAGGGTGTGTCTGCGATAGTCGTTCCTCTGGAACGGCTTTTTTTGTTATAATGCTAACATTCGAATAGAAATACTGAAAAGCAGTAGGGTACATTCATTAGGAGCGATTATATGCATATAGAGTTACCGATACAAGAGGTTATTCCGGAGTTAAGACAATTATTTCGGGATCAAGATACAGGGGTGTTAATTGCAGAGCCCGGAGCGGGAAAAACAACTGTTGTACCGCTGGCTTTGCTGGAGGAGCCATGGGTCGCGGGACGGAAAATCATCATGCTGGAACCCCGAAGACTCGCCGCGCGTTCGGCTGCATCAAGACTGGCAGCTACGCTTGGGGAAAAAGCGGGGCAGACTGTAGGATATCGTGTGCGCATGGATACCCGGGTGAGCCAAGGGACACGTATCGAAGTTGTGACGGAAGGGGTATTGACCCGAATGTTGCAGCAGGACCAGGGTCTTGAGGATACGGCAATGATTATATTCGATGAATTCCATGAGCGTCACTTACATGGAGATTTGGGTTTGGTTCTGGCACTGGAATCCCGAGCGATGTTACGTCCGGATCTGAAATTGCTGGTCATGTCGGCTACTTTAGATCCAAATCCTGTCTGTGCATTACTGGGCGAAGGTACAAGATCGATTCATTGTCCGGGACGTACGTTTCCGGTGGATACACGATATGTGCCAAGACCGGTATCTATGCCACTGGAACAGTTCACAGCTCAGACGGTCAAGAGGGCATTAGCCGAACAGGAGGGGGATGTGCTTGTTTTCCTTCCTGGCGCAAAAGAGATACATCGTACAGAACGGGAGCTATCGAATGCTTCTCTGCCTGCACATGTGAACGTCTATTCTCTTTACGGCAGCATGCCCGTAGAACAACAGGATGAGGCCATACGTCCTGCGGCTGAGGGCACGCGCAAAGTTGTACTGTCCACCTCCATTGCGGAATCCAGCCTCACCCTCGCTGGAGTGAAGATTGTGGTGGATGCAGGGCTGAGCAGAGCATCGGCATTCTCGCCGCGCACGGGTATGAGCCGGTTTGTCACCCTGCCGGTGTCCAAGGCGTCAGCCGATCAACGGCGGGGTCGTGCGGGGCGAATTGCCCCGGGGGTGTGTTACCGGCTATGGAGCGAAGAGGTTCATGGGGGGCTGCCTGAGGCAGCTCGCCCGGAGATCACCTCCGCGGATCTTGCGCCGCTGGCGCTGGAGCTTGCCGTCTGGGGTGTCCAGTCCCCAGCAGAGCTGCAATGGCTGGACACCCCGCCTGACGCCGCCTACGGCCAGGCACAGGCGCTGCTGCGCCAGCTGGGCGGCCTGGATGACGAAGGCCGCATCACGCCCTTCGGGCGGCGGATGAACACGCTCGGCGTGCATCCGCGACTGGCCAGCATGTTGCTCCGCGCGGCGGAGCTTGGGCTGGCCAGCTACGCCAGCATGCTGGCGGCACTGCTGCAGGAGCCTGCGGGCCTCCGCAGCAGTGGCAGTGCAGGCGCGGGCACGGACCTGCGCCCGCGCGTAGAGGCGCTGCTGACTGCGGACAGCAGCGGCAAGCCGCAAGCGGCAGCGGCTGCCCTAGACGGCGCGGCCGTGCGGCGCATGCTCCAGGAGAGCCGCCAGCTGCGCTCGGCGCTCGGCCCGGCGGCCGATCCGGTACGGCCGGATGAAGACAGCTGCGGATTGCTGCTGTCCTTCGCCTATCCGGACCGGATCGGGCAACGCCGGGAAGACGGCCGCTATCTGCTGAGCAGCGGCCGCGGTGTACGGCTCGTAGCGACAGAATCGCTGAGCCGTTCAGCGTATCTGGTCGCAGCCGAGGCAGACGACCAGGGCGCAGATGCGCGTATCCTGCTGGCTGCGCCGTTGCAGGAGCAGACATTGTTACAGGCAGCTCAGCACCTGCTGCACGATGAAGTGCAAGTGGCCTGGGATTCCAATACTCGCAGCGTGCGAGCGCATAAGAGACTTCGTATTGGAGCCCTTGTGATGAAAGAGAGCAGTATTGCACAGCCACCTGAAGATCAGGTGCTGGAAGCACTGTTGGCCGGAATACGGATGGAAGGGCTGGATTGTCTGCCATGGACTAAAACGTCCAGACAACTTGCGGACAGGCTGCGGTTCCTGCATCTCCATCTACCTGAGTGGCCCGACCTGATCGAAGATGATCTGACCGAAGAGCTGGCTGAGCATCTTACACCTTATCTGACAGGCATGCGATCGGCAGCCGACCTCAAGAGATTGTCGATGCAAGATGTATTGCTTGGTGGTCTGAGCTGGGGGCAACGACAACAACTGGACGATGAAGCTCCGACGCATATACAGGTGCCCAGTGGATCGCGTATTCCCGTGGACTACAGCCGTCCCGAGGCTCCTGCTCTGGCGGTGAGATTACAGGAGATGTTTGGACAACAGGAGACACCGCGTATAGCTGGTGGGCGAGTCCCAGTGACCATTCATTTGTTATCGCCGGCTCAGCGACCTGTACAGGTCACACGAGATTTGGCCAATTTCTGGCGTGAGACCTACTTTGACGTCAAAAAAGATCTGAAAGGACGTTATCCGAAGCATTACTGGCCGGATAATCCACTTGAAGCGGTGGCCACTAATCGGGCCAAACCACGGGGGAAATAGATGAATGATTTCGTTTTTTTAGATATCAACACCGGGTTCCCGAAGGGTACGTGTACGTTTCATCAGGCTTAGATTCGGATGAACCACAACAATCCGTATTGTAACTGATCGAATCATACTCTACCTTAACTAAGTAATCACCTTCTAATCAGGATGTGTCTCCAAACTCGCTGAGTGCATATTGTACTGTCTTTGTGCCCAATGCTACGTCACTTTGCCTTTTGTTCTATATTACGTCGCTTTTCCTTTTCTCTACATGCTGCGTTACTTTGCCTTTTAAGCCCATGTTGCGTCACACTCGCTTCGCGTGCCCTCGGTTCGCTTGTGGCAAACTTCCGGCATAGAACGATATTTGGGCAAAATCTGCTTTTTTAGAGGTTGAAGCACGTCCCGGTGTGTTTTCAAACCTAAAGAGAGTCGGGAGGGGCACTGGATGGATAAGATGTTTTGGAACCGCCATCCTTCAACCTATGATCGATCGACCATGAATCGGAGGCTAACGAACCTGTGACGTCTTATTCAGTGATTTGAAGCGCCCGCAACATTCTAAGGAATCTGAAACACGTTATAGTTGAACAACAAGCCATTTAGAGCGTCTTTTCCAGGTGATTTTGATAAATAACGTGTCTCAAGTTCGTTACAAAATAGAATGTGGACCAAAAGGCCAAATAAGACGCCCTCAGTTCCTTAGAAAATTTCCGTAGAACATCTCTTGGAACATCCCTTTGGAGATCTTCTTAGAAAATCTCCAGAAAAATTGTCTTTAGATTCACCAGAGTTACACAGCCTCTACTTCAATATGATTTGGCCCCGGTCATATTCTGCAATGTATCACCAGAACATGGATTGGAGCGCTAATGAACCTGTGACATCTTATTCTGCGATTGGAAATGCCCGTAACATTCTAAGGAATCTGAAACTCGCTATCGTTGACACTCTATAGTTGGTTGAATAACGAGCCGTTCATTGCTATTAACACATACTATATTGCCTTGCAAGCGTTTGAAAGAAAATAAGGCGGGTAATAACATAGCGAACCACTCAATCAGATGAGGAGGGATTCATTATGCAAAAGAAAATCGTAGGTGTGTTTAATACAGAACGTGAAGCATCGCAGGCTATCGAGGGTCTGAAAGCACAAGGATTTACTTCAGACGAAATCTCCGTTGTTACCCAGGATCGGGATGAACTGAAGGCGATTCGGGAAGAGACAGGTACAAAAGCCCCTGAAGGCGTGGCTGCGGGTGCAGCAACAGGTGGTGTACTTGGTGGCGTAGCCGGTCTGCTCGCAGGTATCGGTGCACTGGCTATACCCGGCATAGGACCCATTCTGGCCGCAGGCCCTATCGCAGCAGCATTTACCGGTGCAGCTGTGGGTGCAGGAGCTGGAGGACTGGTTGGTGGCCTGGTAGGTCTTGGTATCCCGGAAGAGGACGCTAAACAGTATGAGGAGTATGTACAGAACGGCAAAATTCTGCTTCTCGTAGACTCCACGGATCGGGACACCGATGTGTACGATGTGTTTAGCAGCAACAGCCAACTTAATCGGGACAGAGCTCAAGTTCATGGTACAGAAGTACCTGCTGAACGTCCAGATCTGGATATGGAAGAACGCAGATTGGATGCCCAGAGCAAGGCCGCTCGATTGGGTAACAATACATTCTTGTAATCTTCCTGCTGAGCTGGTTGATAAGAGATCGAACCTAATGAGTTAATACCTGCAAAATGGAATGAAATAGATGATCCACAAGATGGTCATTAGCCGGTTTCCTTAAGGGAAGCCGGCTTTTGTCCCTGTGTTGCATGTTTGAGTCAATAATGGGGGTTGGTGTTTTTACCCAGTCAAGCAGGGAATAACAATACATATAACAGTACAGCCAAAGCGAGTCCTATGACCAGTAGCATCAATGTGAGAAACCGAATTAAGCCGGTCGATGCTTCAAACGTCTGCTCATTAATTTGAGTACGCTTCCGATGATAGGCTGCTGCCGAATACAGAATGATGGATATACCGCCAATCAGAGATGTGATACCTGTAATAATCGCGGCAATATGTGCTAGTCGATCATACGCCGAGGAGTTGAAGCCGAATCCAGCTGCAAGAAAGCCGATGCCTGCCATGGCAATACCCGTGCGTACCCAGGCCAGAAAAGTTCGCTCGTTAGCCAGGTGCTGTTGGACATATTTGGAATCGATGGTGGTTATGTCTGTGTCTGTTCTAGAAATGTGAATCACCCCGCTCATTAAGATATACGGCTTCATTGTACTTTGTTTTTATTGTAAAACCAAGCAAGAAAGGACGGCTGAATGTATGCCTCGCAAAGAACGAATTACAGAAATAGAGAGCTTGCGGGGAATCGCCTTTGGAGCGGTGGTTCTCCAGCACTCCATTGCACATTACTCTTTGGTCCCGGAAACGAGACTGGAGGATGGCGTGTTGCTGGCCATACTGCTGATGCTCTCCAAATTTGCAGTTCCTTTATTCATATTCATAACAGGTATGGTGCTTTTTTATAACACGGGAGACAAGCTGCATTATGGCAAGTTTATGAGAAAAAGAGTAAATGATGTTATCGTGCCTTACCTGATCTGGTCACTCATTTACTTTACACTTGCACCACGAAGCTGGACCGGTTTCGGATGGAATGATATCCCCGATCTAGGATTGAAGCTGATTACGGGCAAAACGACTTCACACTTCTGGTACATCATTATGCTGATCCAGTTTTATCTGTTATTTCCGCTCTTCTTGCGTGCAATTCGTTATGTATATAACCGATATGAGGCCAAGGGACGCATGATCGCATTATTGATTTCGGGTGTGGTGTATCTTGTGCTTGCGGATCAATTAAGAAACATCGCCAAGTTCATGGAACGACTGAATATCCCGGTACTGACAGATGCTTTTACAACGTATGCAGATCGCAATTTCCTCTATTTCTTTATTTATTTTGTGCTCGGTGCAGCAGCGGGGTTATCCGTTCAGCACTGGAATGAATGGATTTATCGATTGCGCTGGATATACTGGACTGTGTTTATTGTTCTGGGTCTTCGGTTTACTTATTTATTAATGCTGGAGTTTCAAAAGCCGGAGGGCATCAAAATTACGTTTTACACGGTCAGCCTGATCCGCCCTGATATGGCACTCTTTCTGATTGCGTCCATTATGGTCATGTACCAGCTAGCCGGGAAACTGCACAACCTTAGGGCTACACGATTGCTAGGGTGGATTGGTGGTGTATCGTATGGCGGTTATCTGATGCATATGTTGATGCTTCGGTATAGCTATATTCCAGATGAATTGTTCTATGTTGCGATGGGCTGGAACCCTGTCGTTCGCATGATCATTACTTGGTTGCTCGCTCTTGCATTATCCTGTGTACTGACATGGCTCATCTCTCGCGTAAGCTGGGGGAAATGGATTGTGGGAGCCGTGCCAAAATCTGTCCACAAAAAATGAATATATCATCATATGAAAAATTCTCAACAGAATCGCAGCAGTACAGATTGTACAGGATATATGCCGGTACAGAAATAAAGAACTCAGTAATATAGGCAACAGAGAACCCATTAATGCAGGCTACACAGGATTCAATAATAAAGACAACAGAGAAACTCAGTAATACAGGCCACTCAGGATTCACGTATGCAGGATAAAGGATTCAGGAGTAACTATGTATGTAACAGCCTTTGCTCAGTCTTATGATTAAAATTCGATTGAACGAATCGCTAAGTTCCTGAAATAAAACAAACTTTTGAGTATGAATTAAAATTTCAATGCATGAAAAATTCACAATAGAAAACCTTTTTTCCTGCTCCCACAAGTCATTCCGTATTCTCACGATTTCTTGCTCGTCCTCTATGAAGATGGATAAAGGGGAGACCAAGCGGAGAAAGATGGCAGAACCCGAACATAAGTTTTATAATACTAGATATATAGGTTCTGATAGGAGGGAAATGAACGTGGCCTTTATGATTGCACAGCGGGCATTTATCAAGCTGTATTTAATTACGATGGTTGAACAGCACAGGGGATATGGTTATGAGATGCTGGAGGCGATGAAGCAGGAGTTCAAAGACTACGGTTATGTTCCACCCCAGAGCGAGGTATATCGGGCACTGCATGAACTGGTACAGCAGGGGGTATTTTATCGAACGAAGAAGCTGAAGGGCAATGATCCGAAGGTCGATTTTCAGGAAATCGTTCTATATCATTTCACGGATGATGGTGCGGAGAAAGCTGAGTTATACAAGAAACAGGTCAAAACGGATCTGGATCGTTGTCTCGGCATGTTACACAAGGCAGAAGAGGACAATTACGGTACGAAAGGAAGATGAGCATGAACAGACAGTTACAGTGGGGGGTACTCGGTACGTCAACCATTGCCAAAAATGCAGTCATTCCGGCGATCCAGCAGTCCGAACGCGGTGAGGTGTTAGCGATTGCCAGCCGCAGCAAAGAAAAGGCGGAGTCCCTTGCCAAAGAACTCGACATTGCCAGATCGTATGGCAGTTATGAAGAGCTCATCGCAGATCCCGATATCGAAGCCGTCTATATTCCTTTGCCTAACCATATGCACAAAGAATGGACCATCAAAGCGGCACAGGCTGGCAAACACGTGTTGTGTGAGAAACCAGCTGCCCTGAATGCTGATGAATCGGCAGAAATGATTGAGGCGTGTGAGCAGCATGGCGTTCTTTTTGCAGAAGCGATTATGTATCGATATCATCCCAAGCACAGACGTGTGCAAGAGATTATAGCCAGTGGAGAGATTGGTATCGTCAGAGCCATCCATGGCAACTTTACCTGTAATACCGCTGATGACAAGGAAAATGTAAGGTTCAAAAGAGAGATGGGCGGCGGATCCTTATTCGATCTAGGCGTATATCCGATCTCTGCAGCCCGGATGTATCTGGGACAGGAACCCGAAGCGGTGACGGTGCACGCTCTATTCTCGGACGAACATGATGGCGTCGATATGATGGCGTCGGGACTGGTAGAATTTCCGAATTCGGTCGCTTTAACTTTTGACTGTGGCATGTGGGCTTCAGGACGAGCGGAGATGGAGATTCTCGGGACGGAGGGGCGGATTGAACTGCCCAAAGTGTTTGGCTGGGAGAACAGTGATATTCCACCTCAGATTATTGTGCACACCGATTCTGTCAGCCGTGAGGAACGTGTATCGGTATCTAATTCCTATGTGCTTCAGGTGGAGACGTTTGCAACGGCTGTGCTTGAAGGAGCAGCACTACCTTTCAGTCCGGAAAATACCATTCAAAACATGCGGGTAATTGATGCGTGCCTGGAATCGGCTCGGACTCGTCAACGTGTTCAACTGATCGATTAGGTCAGGTCCTTTTAAATATATCAGAACGTGCAGACTCCATCTTCAGGGATGAGAGTCTTTTTTTATGTCACAAAATGTTATAATTATAATATTTTACAATTTAAACGTTCGAATTTGATATTTCTACCAAATTGATGTGATATAAATAGTCATGAGATGACTTGTTTACTATAATCTAGCAGAACGTGCAACTAGACAGTTACCGTTTGCAGTACGCATATCGAGACAATGTTCATCTACTTTGAAGGTTTGGGAGGCCAGATTATGAAAAAGTTGTTATCGACCGCTTTACTGGCATTCTTGTTAACGTTTGTTTTCTTCACAGGTTCACAGTTCACCCCAGCCCCACAGCAGAAAGCATCTGCTGCAACATGTACCATCATCAATACGTTTACCGGTGTGGCCAACTATTTGAGTGCAAACGGAACGTTGCCATGTAACTTTATTACCAAATCACAGGCCACAGGACTCGGCTGGGTAGCGTCACAAGGGAACTTGGCTGTAGTGGCTCCTGGGAAAAGCATCGGCGGAGACGTATTCGGCAATCGGGAAGGGCTACTGCCGGCGGCCAGTGGACGTACATGGCGTGAAGCGGATATTAACTACACATCCGGCTTCCGTAATTCCGATCGGATTGTGTACTCCAATGATGGACTCATCTACAAAACGACAGATCACTATGCATCATTCACACGCATGAAATAGAGGAAGGAGCAGTCGTGAACACCGTGATTCTGGATGGAGGATGGACCAACTACCGAATCAGCGAGGAACGCACATGGAGTATGAAGCAGGACAGGTGCGTGATCTGATGATGGAGGTACAGGCGGAACAGTCTGGATTTATATTGCGTGTTGAGAAGTAGCAGCAAATAAAGGAGTTTCAGATACATTCATTCCAGCAGGCAGACCACATGTGGTCTGTTTTTTTGTGTTGTAGCAGATTGTTCAAAAAGGTTGTTCAAAAAGCCCTTGTGTTGATTACGATTGATCTGAAAGCAGAGTGAGATTTTACTTTGCTCACCTAACGTTAAAATTATTTTCACGGAGGTATTGATTTCTGCATAACTTACGTTAAAATAAAATTAACATGAAAAATATTTTAACGTTGGGGAGTGGAATTCGTGAACGATAACACAGCAGTTGGCAAACAAGGTATGGGTGAGCTAATACGAATCAGACCGTATATGCAGTTTATGCTTAGTAAAGTAGTATCCAGATTTGGTGATTCCATTGATTCGATTGCATACAGCTGGATGGTGTACATTCTGACCGGTTCAAAAGTGCTGATGGGGACATTGCTGGCGGTGAATTTTTTGCCGAGTATCTTTCTGGGTCTGTTCGCCGGGGCTTTGGTAGATCGCATGTCTCTCAAAAAAGTAATCGTGATTACGAATACCGGTCGCGGGTTGTTCGTAGGGATTACAGCGCTGCTGTTTGGATTGGGTCAACTTGAAGTCTGGCATCTGTTTGTCATTACCATTCTGAATTCTTTGCTGGAATGCTTCACTGTTCCTGCAGAAGTGTCCAGTGTCCCCAGATTGCTTCCCAAATCGATGTTGCTCTCGGGTAATGCCATGTCCTCTTCCGCAACCAGAGTGGCTGAACTTGCAGGACTTGCATTGGCTGGTGCGCTAATTGCCACAATAGGTATTGCTTGGACGATCCTGATTGATGCGGGGTTGTTTGCGCTAAGTGCGTTAATAATGAGCCGAGTGGGCTATCCTCAAGGTTCATCATCCGCTAACAATGAAGATAAATTATTATCTGAAAAGGATTCTGTTCCATCCAATAAACGTAGTATATTCTCCGAAATGGCGGAAGCTTTTCATTTTCTCCGTAAACATACCTTATTGTTAATCGTTTCCTTCCTGTTTGCATTCGTTAATTTCTGTCTGATGCCCTTCAATGTTCTCCGCACACCCTATGTTATTGAAACGTTGCACGCTGGCGCTTGGGGATTAAGTCTGCTTAGTGGGCTGATGGTGGGAGGCATGCTGTTAAGTGGTGTGTGGTTGACTCAAAAAGGGGCACATTATCGTAAAAGTGTGCTGGTGATCAGCGGTATTGTCATGCTGGGTCTCAGTTATGCCATGACGGCACTACCCGCCTATATGACGTCCTTCCAATTGCCCGTTGCGGCTGCCTTTTGTCTTCTGATGGGCATGGGGATTCCACTGGCTACGACCCCTCTAGGTACCTATCTAATGGAAGTTACTCCTTCGGAGATGCTAGGCAGAGTGTATGCTCTTCAGAGTATGCTCGTCGTGAGTGTCGCACCACTTGGGAGTCTGGTTTCGGGAGCACTTGCAGATTGGATGAGCATGCCTGTTCTGTTTATCGTCTTTGGGATTATGCTTGCCATGTCCGCAGGTATGCTGTTATTTAGCAAAAGCTTTCGGAGTGCGATGTGAAGGATATTTAGAAAGAACCTGATCTGATTATGTGATAACATGTCATCGCCGGCTTGCTTTGACCGAAGTCCTGACGCAGCGGTATAATAGAGATATCGATGGACAATAGGTACCCCGGAAATGAGGATACAGGAATGGAGCACAAGGTTCTTTCAACCATTGAAGAAATTAAGATCTACTCCGATCCGTATCGGATACAGATTATGAATATGTTTAACAGGCAGGGCAGACCATCCACTGTCAAAGAAATTGCCGACCAGATGGGTGAGGTTCCAGCCAAAGTTCATTATCATGTAAAAAAGCTGGAGAAAATTGGTCTGCTGACGATCGTTTCCACGCGTGAGATTAATGGCATTATCGCAAAATACTACGAACCATTCTCCGGAGAAATCCATCTTCGTCATGAAGATGAAGACAATGAGAGCTCACCACTGAAACAGGTGTTTCGGTCTGAAACACTCAAATTATTAAATGAGATGTTCGAACAGAGTCGTCAGCGATTCATGCATCAGGCGGAAAACGAAGATCGGATGTTTCTCTCGGACATGACGCTGTATGCAACTCGTGAGGAAGTAGAGGAGTTATATAACAACATCATAAAACTCTGTCAACCCTATACAACAAAAGAGAATCAACAAGGGGAACAAGAGGTCTTTCAATTATTTTCTGCCCTCTCTAAACCTATAATGCAGACACCTGCTTCAAAGACAGATGTTAAACAGAATAAGAAATCTTCGTCGGGTAAGGGTAAATCAACTTCGAAAACGTCTAGCTCTGTTGCTAAGGGTCAGAAATCTGCATCATCTGATCGTGAATCAGAAGAATAAACAGACGTATGCATGAGTTCAATGTTAGTTATACCTCGAAGACAAGTAAGCCTTATGTGCCAGACATGTTGGAGATAACAAGAAAAAGCCGCCATAGGCGGCTTTTTATCGCATGATACGAGGGAGAAACGGTCGTGTGATGTGTATTGTATTGAATTCATTACAACATTAATTTCATGAAGGCACATAACCGTTTCAGTTCGCTATCATGTTATTACATGTTCTCATCATAGTCTTTTACATCACGTTTGGCAGCGGTTGCGGGTGAATTGGAAGTACCGTATTCTTCGACCGCTTCCCAAGCATCTGCGTTGTCGAACTTGCCGGCGTTCTGCTGTCTTCCTTCGCCAGCACCACTCGGAGGCATGGTCATGACTTCTTCTTCAATGGGCCGATCGTTGCTGGTCTCCCGGTTAGGCGTGTCATCAATACAGTAAGCGGTATATGGGATAGCTTCAAGGCGTTCAAAAGGAATATCTTCTCCGCACGTTACACAGGTTCCGTATGTACCTTGTTCCATACGTTCCAATGCATCGTTCACTTGATTGAATTCGTCTGTTAATGTATCGTCGATCGCCAGATCACGGCTGCGTTCAAATGTTTCCGTACCGGCATCTGCCGGATGATTATCATAGGAGGACAGCTCACCAGTTGAATCTTTCAGCGACTGGGCCGGAGCACCGTCTTCCATGCTGGATTCAAAATGGCGCTGCAAGTTTTCACGTTGCTCCAAAAGGGCCTTTTTCAATTCTTGGTGTTGATCTTTGGTTAATGTACTCATAAAAAACACGCTCCTTTTCCCGTTGTGGGGTGTAGTGAGTCTTTACCCCAATTGCATGAAAAGCAATCATTTTCGAGAGGAATAGGGCCGTAGCGTTTTATATCTGACGAATAATGTGTTATAAAAAATAGAGAGAGAAAATGCCGCATGTTCTTCACTGGATAAAGGAACCACGGCTTGGCTTATAATGGAGGTTGTCAATATGGATGAACATATGAAACGAAGATTGGATAAACAGAAACAATTGTTCAAACAATTGGGAGTACAGCTTGATGCGTTATCGATTCATGAAAAACAATTTAATTATAAACTTCGTGGTTATGATCCGGATGAGGTAGATGCTTATCTCGACTTGGTCATCAAAGATTACGAACGTTTTTATGCCAATATTGCAGATCTGATGGACAAATGGCAAGAACAGCAGTTAACGATTCGAGATCTCAAATCATCCGCGAAGCCGGTGGAAGATCCAACCAAGATTGATCGCAAACAGCTGGATGATATTGTGAAACAACTGGAATACAGTGTGCGGCAGCTCAAGATCAGAGCACGTCCCGAGAAGGATCTGTTCTCTGAATAAGCTCAGCAACTCTAGGATTATATTAAATAAAGGTGGTTAATCATGAGTACTCATTTTTCGGTCAGTGTGCATTGTTTGTTGTTATTGTCACTCAGCGCGCCTGAACGAATCACGTCTGCACATATTGCAGGTAGCGTGAATACCAACCCGGTCGTCGTCAGACGTATTCTGGGCGGGCTGAAAAAAGCGGGATTAGTGAACTCTTCTCCTGGAACAAGAGGTTTCTATCTGGCCAAGCCGGCAAGTGAAATTACGTTAGCCATGATCTATCAGGCTGCCAAGGACGAAGGTCCATTATTTCCGATTCACGGCAACTGTAACCCGGATTGTGAAGTGGGCTTGCATATAGACAGCTTGCTGACCAATCTGTATCAGGTTGCCGAGGAGAAGGTGGAGCAATTCTTTGCATCGATTACACTTGAAGATATGGAACGTTCCAGTTCCCAGATGCAAGCTGTGTCATCGCAGACAGAGTAGATTTTAATCAGAGGTAAAGGAAAGGTGGGTTGTGATATGAAAAAAATTGTTGTCATTTCTGATACTCATTGTTCACGTAAATCACAGAAGTTACCTGCCAGGCTCGTTGATGTGCTTGCGAGTGCTGATCTCATTCTTCATGCGGGTGACTGGTCGGATTGGAGCGTATACCCATTGCTTAGCGAGTATGCGCCTGTTGAAGGGGTAGCTGGCAATACAGACCCGTCCGAAATTGCTGAAAAACTGGGGTATTCCCGTATTGTTGAAGTGGAAGGTCTTCGTCTGGGTCTTGTGCATGGGCATCTGGGATCAAAAGGTACGGAGCAAAATGCAATTCATACCTTTGCAGGTCAGCATGTGGATGCTGTGATCTACGGACACTCGCACATCCCGGTGATGCATACCGTGGACAACACACTAATATTTAATCCTGGGTCGCCTACGGATAAACGTTTTCAGAAGCAATACTCATTTGGCATCATGACAATAGATCAGGGTAAAATACAGGCTGAGCACGTTTTTTTTGATCGGGATTAGAGAGAGAGGATTTCATCCTATATATAGTTATGGTACAAGGCATCTTTGAACAGAATTGAATTCTGTTTCAGGGATGTCTTTTTGATATGCGATCACATCATTCTCTTGGAAGTTATCTCTGAATGGGGAATGTGCTCTGTTCGTTATCTGTCATTCATCTGTTGCGGTTTTCCCCTATGGTGACGTTCAGTGGAGTGATACAATGCCTTTACGACATAAAATGAATACGTTTACATAAGGAGATGGAGCATGATGAAACTGTCTGTATTCACTGTGGCTACCCCTGATCTGAATGCAGAAGAACTGGCATCTGCTGCGGCAGCAGCAGGGATTGATGGAATAGAGTGGCGTTTCCGCGGAATTCCTGAGGATGCCATGTCCGAAGAGCCGTCTTATTGGAGAAATAATCGATGCTCGGTAGATCCAAGCCGTTGGCAGGAACAGGTTCCTGTTTTTCGTGAAGCTGCGGTAGGGCAAGGCAGGAAATCTATTGCACTCGTACCGTATCTGAACTGCGGAGATATTTCTGCCACCGAGCAGGCGTTTCAGGCTGCGGCTGGGTTGGGAGCATCCATGATGCGTGTGGGTGTTCCTGGATATGATCGCAAGACCCATTATTCTGAGTTGTATCGCAAAGCCGTTGATTACCTGAGTGAAGTACAGGATTTGGCCAAACAGTACAACATCAAGGCAATTGTAGAGACACATCATCAGACGATTGCACCGACGGCATCGCTTGCCTATCGTCTTGTTGAGTCGCTCGACCCACAGCATGTGGGTGTGCTGTACGATCCAGGCAACATGGTGCATGAAGGCTATGAGAATCATCGGATGGGGCTTGAGTTGCTAGGTCCATATCTCGCTCATGTGCATGTGAAGAATGCCGGGTGGTTTGAACCCGAAGTTAAGGATACGCAAAAGGATAATGTAACTGAGAAGAATAGCGGATTGACTCTGAATACAGCATGGAAATGTCAATGGACTCCCCTGACTGAAGGCATGGTCGATTGGGTACAGATGGTGCGGGATCTTCGTGCCGTCGGGTATGACGGATATTACGGAATTGAAGACTTTAGTGGGGCCTTGAAATCCAAGGCGATGTTACAGCATTTTGCAGACGTTTTTGCCGAAATTGAGCGTCGTGTGGACGAGGAGGAGCAGTCATGAGTATCGTACGAGTAGCGGTGATTGGTATAGGCAACATGGGGGCAGCTCATGCCAGAACATTGGTTGCCGGAGAAGTACCGGGTGCAGAATTGGTCGCTGTATGTGATGTAAGAAGAGAAATGGAGAGCTGGGTATCCAGTCATCTTCCGGCTACGGTCACCTATTGGCAGGATGCAGAGCAGATGATGGCTTCGGGTACGATTGATGCGGTCATTATTGCAACGCCGCACTACGATCATCCCGAACAGGCGATTCAGGCTTTCCAGCATGGCTTGCATGTCATGATCGAGAAGCCAGCCGGTGTGTATACGAAACAGGTACGCAAGATGAATGAAGCGGCCGCAGCCAGCGGTAAAGTCTTTTCCATGATGTACAACCAGCGGACCAACCCACTCTACATTAAACTAAGAGATTTGATCGCTTCGGGGGAGCTGGGTGAGGTACGGCGTACCAACTGGATTATTACGAACTGGTACCGATCCCAGAGTTACTATGATTCCGGCGGCTGGCGGGCAACTTGGGCAGGCGAAGGTGGAGGTGTACTGATTAATCAGGACCCGCACCAACTGGATCTGTGGCAGTGGACCATCGGCATGATGCCGGTAAGAATGCGTGCGTTCTGTTCGTTTGGCAAGTATCGGAACATTGAAGTGGAAGATGATGTAACCGCTTATGTGGAGTATGAAAATGGAGCAACAGGTGTCTTCGTAACGACTACGGGCGAAGCACCAGGTACGAACCGATTTGAGGTTAACGGAGACCGGGGTAAAATCGTCATCGAAGATGGAAAGCTTACGTTCTGGCGACTTCGTGAATCTGAGCCGGAATTCAATCAGCGGTTTACCGGAGGTTTTGGACAGCCGGAATGCTGGAAATGCGAGATTCCAATTACAGGTGTGGAAACGGGGCACCCGGGTCTGATTCGTAACTGGGTGGATGCGATTCGTACAGGCGCACCCCTTATTGCTCCCGGTGAGGATGGTATTCACGGATTAACATTATCGAATGCAATGCTGCTGTCTACCTGGACGGATAACTGGGTGGATCTGCCGATCGATGAGGATCTGTTCTACGAGCATCTGCAGGAACGCATTGCGGGTTCCACGACGAAGAAAGACAAGGCATTCAGTGGCAGTCAACCTGCTGATCTGAGTCAGACGTTTAAATGAAGATGAAAACCTGAAAAAGCGAAGCGTTCGCCTAAAAGCTTTCTGAAAGAAAGCTACATCGGAAGCATACGCTTATCCCCGGATTTTCCCCTATGGAAAAGAGAATCGAAAAATCTGGGGATAACAGCGATTGGAAGGTAATTATGTCGTCGTAGTATCAGTGTAGATAATCTTTAGTTCAGCTTATATAGGCGAGTTCATTGTAAACAAAATTTTATAATAAGGATGGGATGACATGGCTAAAGACGGAATGTTCTATGCACCGAAAAGTGTTACCAAAGAGGTCGTATGTGGTCCGGGTGAGTTCACGATTGCTGCTGTTGCGCTGGATCATGGACACATCTACGGCATGGTTGGGGGATTGTTGGAGGCAGGGGCTACCCTCAAGTGGGTATATGATCCGGACCCGATGAAGGTAGAGGCATTTCAAAAGCAGTTCCCACAGGCTCAAGCCGCTGGATCTGAAGAGGAAGTGCTTGCAGATAATGAGGTGTTATTGGTGGCAAGTGCAGCGATCACTTCAGATCGTGCGCCGCTTGGCATGAGAGTGCTGGCCGCAGGCAAGGACTATTTTACAGACAAAGCCCCATTCACCACGCTGGAGCAATTAAAGCTTGCACGAGAAGAAGTGAAGCGAACAGGCAAAAAGTACATGGTGTATTACAGTGAACGACTGCATGTAGAAAGTGCGATCTATGCCGGACAACTCATTGAACAAGGGGCAATCGGCAAAGTCGTGCAAGTTATGGGTACAGGCCCGCATCGACTGAATGCAGGAGGAAGACCTGACTGGTTCTTCAAGCATGAGCAGTACGGCGGCATTCTCTGCGATATAGGAAGTCACCAGATCGAACAATTTCTGACGTTTGCATCATGTACGGACGCTGAGGTAGGGTTCAGCCGGGTGCATAACTTCAATCACCCACAGTTCCCGGAATTGGAAGACTTCGGCGAAGCTTCGCTGATTGGGGATAACGGTGCTTCCGGTTACTTCCGAGTGGACTGGTTCACACCGGATGGTCTGGGCACATGGGGCGATGGACGTACCGTTATTCTGGGAACGGACGGTTATATCGAGCTGCGGAAGTATATCGACATCGCAAGGGAATCTCAGGGGGATCAAGTGTACTTGGTCAATCATGAAGGAGAGTACCGCTACAATGTAAAAGGAAAGGTCGGTTACCCGTTCTTCGGCCAACTCATTCGCGATTGTCTGGATCGCACCGAGACAGCCATGACACAGGAACATGCCTTCAAAGCGGCAGAACTCTGCCTGATTGCACAACATAAAGCCATGAGCGAGCGTGTGGTTTGGAGTGGTGGAGCGAAGTAAATGCTTTGTGTGAAGGAACGCAAAGTGAAGAAAGTTTGATCACTGAAGACTATCGGTGATTCTTCTATTGTTGAGTGAGGAAAGAGCAGCCCAAATGTTAATCTGCATCCAAAATGTTAGTTATGGCTAACATGTGGGACAGTTTACTCGGGCTGCTTTTTTGAGTACGTTGGTGACTTCGCAGATGGATTATTATGGGTTATATTATATGTAGTTCGGATATTCGTAAAAAGGAGAGATATTTACGAAGTTCGTAGATATGATGTATCAGAAACCAGTGCAACTTATTATACCAACAATTTATTCGAGTTTTCAGGGGAGGTTAATATTAATGAGAAGTCCAATTGCAAACAGGGTAGATACAATCTTTATTCATGTAAGAAACTTAGAGAAGTCTGTATACTGGTACAGCAAACTTCTTGGAATTGAAGTGAAAAATGAAATCCAGGGACCAATTTATACCTTCGATATGGGACCTGGACGTTCGGGGATAACACTTGATAATCATTGTTTTGATGAGATATACGAACTGAAAACGTCGAATCAACCCTTATTTACTTTGAGTGCGGTTGATATCAATGCAGCATATCAGTTTGTGAAAGAATTGGACGCAGAGATTGTAACTGAAATTCAAACATACCCTGATTTATCGGATTTCACATTTAAAGATCCCGATGGAAATATACTAATGATTTGTACTTGTTTTAGTTAATGCCGAGATAGATTTGAATTAAGTAATTTTGGAGAAGGCACTGTCATCTGATAACACGATATTCACGCATTGGGTAAATCACCCCCTCGGTCTGGACCGGAGTTAAAGTGGATTCGATCGGAGAAATTTCGGCTACAAGGAAGCGGAAGCCGTCGGACTGCAGATCTCCCTAAGATCGATAGGAATCTTAGGGAGATCGATGTCGTGAATATACAAACGTTATATGTAATCGAGGCAAGTGAATATAATAATTTTCAAAACCTTAGCTTTATAAACATGAATGATCGTTCTCATCTTTATTAAGAGGGTGTGTATAATGAATGAAACAGGTGGAAGTTATGTGACATACACAAAACAACACGAAGAAATAGTTAACAGTGGTGCTGTAGCCATTAATGAATTTTTGACTAATGCTAATTCTGTTGAGAAACGGAGCTTGTTGTTTTGTTTAGATAAATATCTAGATCCTTACTTTGGATATAACTTAACTTACTTCGATGAGATTATTATAGTATTGGAGATGCATTTGTTCGTCGATCATAACAAGGAAGTTAAAGAAGATATTTTTCAACTAATTACTGATTTTTCGAGGAATTCGTTGGATTATTTAGCAGACAATATAGAACAAATTAATTCTGAATTACTTCCAGATGCGATTTATGCTTTAGGTTTAACCTTTAACAAGAAATATTTATCGTTAGTAAATAATTATGGAAACCACCAAAACGAAAGGATACGAACAATAGCCAAAGAAGCTATTGAAACAATTAAATCTACAAATAGTGGGAGTATTACGTAGAAGGACCTAAATGTGTATAACAACGTATTTACGCGGCGGATCTAACAGCCCTTGGTCTGCAGATTCTTTTCGAGGAAGTGGATTCAGCAGATAACCCCTTCGAGTTTCGTGAATACAGGAACTTTAGGTGAAAGATCGGCAGTACCTTAAAAACATAAAATGAAAGAGGAAAAAGTATGACATTGATAGGACTTATAAGACATGGAGTAACAAACTGGAATGATGAATACAGGGCACAAGGACAAGTCGATATACCTTTAAATGATGAGGGACGAAGACAAGCTGAATTACTATCTAAGAGAATGGAGAACGAGGAGTGGGATTATATTTATTCAAGTGACTTATCAAGAGCACTCGAAACAGCAGAAATGATAGGAAGGATTAAGAATGTTGAAGTGAGAACTGATCCACGATTAAGAGAAATGAACTGCGGTCTTATTGAGGGAACAACTGAACAAGATAGAGTTAGTAAGTGGGGATACGGATGGTCCAAACTAGATCTTGGTATAGAATCAAACGCTGAGATAATCACAAGAGGAATGGAATGCCTAATGGACATTTCTGAAAGACACCCCGACAAAAAAATATTGATAATAAGTCATGGAGCACTAATTGGACTGACTTTAAAGAAACTAATTCCGCACATCGATACAGAAGAACACCTCCATAATACATCGGTAACAATTTTAAATAAAGACCAATTCAGATGGGATTGTGAACTATATAATTGTATCAGTCACTTAAACGTTGAATATTAGGAATAGTATAAAAACGAAGAAGGCCAATTAATTATCTAACATAATATTTACGCTGCGGACATTCGTCCTTGGCCCGCCATTCGCCGGACTTCCGAATACAGAAACATTACCCCCCCTTAAAAATGTTAAAACCGTGCAACCAATTAATAACAAATAATAAATATAGGTGAAAGAATACATTTACGACGTAGCAGTTGAAAACCAGGATGAACGGAATATTAGAAGGTGTACCATATAACAATAAATTTCCAAATCGTTAGTTATGCCCCTTGGTCATCAAGAGGAAAACCAGAAAAACGGATTCATAATAAAGTGCAAACTAAAGAATATTTTTTTGCGAAAGAGAGGATCAAATGAATTATCATTTTGGTTTTTCATGGAAGGGTCTGCTAATCTTTTTATTGCCAATGATGCCAAATATATTTTATTTTTTAATTCCTACGTCAGATATATCAGGAAACCATGCAAATAGTCATTTGATTTTAGATGTTTTGGAGCACGGAAGTCAGGCGATATTTTTCTTTCTTCTGATATTTGTTGTAAGAGAACAAGCATCGGAAATGCGATTTCCATATATAATTGGTATGGCAATAATGTTGATTTTTTATTATGGGCTATGGATATTGTATTTTACAGGCAACGCAAACTCGATTATTTTTTTGGGGATGGCCGTTCTCCCGGTACTATATTTTATCTTAGCTGAGATTTGGCTTCAAAATTATCTGGCTATTATACCAACAGTACTTTTTGGTATTGTGCATGTCATTAATACATATTGGTCTATTGCGAATTAAAGGGAGGACAACAATCCTCTTAAATTTTGATTGTGCGTTCAGCATGTAACGGATTTGATAGCAACAAAAGAGAGAACCAAAAGATAAAACACGTAAAGACATATTAAAGACATAAAACACACAAGACATATAAGGATGTGAAATCGAAGAAGAAGGGGTAACGTTTAACAATGCATTAATGCTTCGTCGCTGACGCTTCTCGGTCTTCAAAAGGGATTTCGGAGAAGTGGAATCAGGCGACACAACTGTATCATCGCGGCCGTCCCTTGGCGGGACTTATGTCGGTGGGACGTCGTGGATACAGGGCGTTAGGCGAAACCGATGCAAGTGTGATAAAGATAATAAAGGAAGTGAGTCATTTGGAGTATTCTGATTTGTTCAATTTAAAGAATATTTATCTCGATCAAATATATGAATCTGAGGAGAACACCCTTAGATTACTCTTCAGTCGAAGTAGAACTAGTGAAACTCCTGAAACGATAACAATTGGGGAAATTGAAATTAAAGATATATATTCGATTGATGCAGATGAAACATTACCTTTATTACAAATTGATTTTGAATGGTACATTGGATATTCAATTCGAAATGAAAGTTACACTTCATGGGATGATTATGAAGAATTTGAGGGCAAGATCTTTAGGATCTATAGTAAATCTAGATACTTAGACTTTATTAAAGTAGGAACATTTGCTTCTGAGGATTACCCAGGTCCCTTTAAGCATTATGGCATCGCATGTCTTAACCATATCGTGGATGTTATATCAGTTTCTGAACCAATTATTAAGGAAGTTCAACGAACTAAATAAAATTAATGAATGTATCTCAAGAAGGCATGGGGCTCAGATAATATTATGTTCACGCTCCTGGCCAATTGGCCCTCGGTCCACCAAGGAGATCTCAAAGAAGAAGAGAGGGTGAAACCATGCTTCAAATAGATCTAGCCAATAACCTTGAAGAGCTTGAAGGTGAATATTGGAGTGAACCGAATTTTGTTTCTTCATTAGTAATTCAAGTGCATAATTTAAGAAAGAAACCTCTTCGTGATTTGAATGATGAAGATTTAAGACTATTGATTGGGCAACGAATGAGTCTAACTTTTCTTATACCTCTAGCCTTGGAGAGATTAATACAGAACCCATTAAGATCAGGGGAATTGTATACAGGCGATTTATTTTGTTCAGTACTCAAGGTAGGGAAAGAATATTGGAAAGAGCATAAAGAATTAAAGAACGAAGTAGATGAAGTAATTAGAGCATATGAAGAAGCAAGAGAGACATTAGAAGAGCACATAAGTAAGTACAGAAGCGATCATTTTTAAGTAGATTCAAGAAACACGGTACTCCACATAACATAATATTCAAGCAGCGGCTCCGCTGGAGCCTTGGTCTGCGGGAAGAATTCAGAGAGGCAATTCAGCAAAACTCCTGTGGGGTTCATTGAATACATAAACGCTATAAAAATATGGCGCAAGATATTAAGAACAGGGGGATAGCTATGAAGTTCATACTGATCTTTGGCCCACAGGCCGTCGGGAAGATGACGGTTGGTCATGAATTAACGAAAATAACGGAATTGAAATTGTTTCACAATCACATGTCGATCGAGCTGTTTCATCCCTTTTTTGGTTTTGGTAGTGAAACTTGGAGGTTATCAAGTATCGTAAGAAGAGAGCTTTTTGAATCGTTCGCAAGCAGCAACCAGTATGGACTTATTTTTACTTACCTTTGGGGGTTTGATCTTCAGAAGGACTGGGAATTCGTCAAGCAAACATGTAACTTGTTTGAATCGAAAGGGGCAGAAATTTATTTTGTTGAATTAGAGTCAGATATAGAAGAACGATTAAAACGAAATAAAACGGCGTTTAGACTTGATCAAAAACCAACAAAAAGAAATGTTGAATATTCTGAAATGGACTTAATCAAAACGATGGAAGAACATCGACTCAATTCTAAAGAGGGAGAAATTACTAGAGAGAACTATTTGAGAATCAATAATACAAATTTAAGTGCAGATGAAGTCGCAAGATTAATTAAAGATGAATTTAATTTATAGTACGTGTGAGTAATTCAAGAAGGCGCCAACTTTATAACAATATATTCAAGTTGCGTCTCCTTCGGAGCCCTGGTCTGGAATGGATTTCGAAGAGGAATTTCAGCAGACAACCTCTTTAGGGTTCATGAATACAGGAACGTTAACTGATCTCGCCCAGGAGTAATTGTATAATGATATGAGGATCAAGGAAGGGGATAAATTGAATGATATTGAATTTGGAACTAGCAGATAGGTTAGAAAAATCTGAAATTAATTATATGGTTGATCGAATGACTGCAATTAGAGAACGAGAAGGAAATCCTGAGGGAATTGAAATTAAACGATTCGCAGAGAGCACAGCGTTTTATAGTAAAACCATGCCCTGGGGTCTATTTAATAATGTTAAGGGCAGAATTTCTGAAGATGTTATTGAAGATATCTTAGACTTTTATCATGAGCGGGAGCGGAATTTTGAGATTCAAGTCATCCCCGGTAAGATAGATCAAAAAGTAATGAAAACGCTCCATAATAAAGGCTTTTATCAAACAGGATTTCATACAACGCTTTTTTGTGAACCTGGGAATCTAAACTCGTATGATAATCAGAAGCTGGACATTCGTGAACTACACGAAGATGAGTTCGATACATATGCAGAAATTCATTGTTTAGGTACAGGATTGTCTCTTGATGGGAAAGAACACGTAGCTGCAAATAACCGAGTATTGTTTTCCCGTCCGGGATGGCACTATTATCTGGGGTTGGATCAGGGGAAGCCAGTTGCAGTAGCTGTGATGTATATAGATGACAATGTTGCTTCATTAACATTTGCGACAACACTGCCGGAATATAGAAATAAAGGATTTCAAACAAACTTATTGCTTAGACGAATTCATGATACCTACAAGAATTGTAATCTCGTTGTTAGTCAGTGCTCATATGGTTCGCAAAGCCACAGGAATATGGAAAGAGTAGGTATGAGAATCGGATATACCCGGGCAACGTGGACTAGGGATTAATTGTAATAGGGAGATCAGGCCGGCATCGTTCTACTGAGGGCATTCGCCCTTGATTCGCTAAGTAGTAATTCCAATAAGTATATTCAGGCGATACATTAAACCAGCTAAGTCTAACGACACGTTCCCTATGGTCACTTAAATTGAATGTCAGTAATGCCAAACTTTATCAGCAATACCCTAAAGCCAAAACCGAAGAAATTGAAGGACAAGTATAAAGAAGAAAGATAATAAAACTTAATTGAAGGTGATAATTATGAAAGAATGGGACTACAGTAAGCCTTGGTTCCATGGTTCTCCAATGCTCTTAGATGAACTACTAGTCGGAAGCACAATAACTCAGGATCGAGAGTTAGCAAGAATCTTTTCACACAAACCTTCTATTGTTGCTTTGGATGAGCACGGCACAAGACTCCATAATGGTAAGTTATGTGGATACATTTACATACTTGATGAAGAAATTACAAGTGAGGATGTATACCCACATCCAGCAACTACAATGAATCCTGGTGAAGAATGGCTCATCAAAAGAGGATTAAAAGTACGAAAAATAGATGAAACAAAAACAAGAACGGAAGAACAACTTTCAGAGGAAGAGGAGGTAGATTTATTGGATAAGCTAAAAAACAGATAGCGAATAGTTTGTTCGTAGAAGAGGCTGCTGCGTATACTATTAGTTAAGGACGGGGATTTCTATGAGTAGATTGTTACTAACCTCTTGTGGTTTTTATACTGAAGATATTAAAAATCAATTTTTGGAGTTTATTGATGGAGATATTTCTAAATTAAGAGTCTCAATTATTACAACAGCATCCCCTTCAAAAGAAACTAATAGATATGCACAAAGAGCATTGCAAGAGTTTAAGGACATGGGATTTCAGCATATCCATTTTGTAGATATTGAATTTGATGATCCACAAATTCTCCTACATAGCGATGTTATATATATCAATGGTGGAAATCCATATACATTATTGTATTACGCTAAGAAAAGTGGTGCTGATGAAATTATCAGAACACTGGCCGCACAGAATGTAATTATCGTTGGAGTAAGTGCAGGAACGCTATTATTGGGACCGAATATTAAGTTAGTGGATTGCTTTACTCCACAGATGAACACAATGAATTTAACGGATTTGAAGGCATTAGGAGTAACCGACAAGCTTATTTTTCCTCACTATGATCGAGATGACCTATTTAAAGATAGTACTAATAAAACAATTGAAGAGAGAATAGTAGAATTTGAAGCCAATGAGAACTGTAAGGTGACAAGGCTTAAAGATGAAGAATATATCTCAATCTTAATAAAATAAGAACATTGAAAGTCGTAAATTCAATATAAGTAGCTCGAAGGAGCCCATTGTTTAGGAGGAGTCTACATGATATTAGAAAAAGTTATAAATAGAATTGCAATACAAAGTGAATATAAGGATTTGGTTGATAAGTATGTGGATCATATCCTTAACGAATTCAAAGATAAGATTCATAGCATTTATATGTGTGGCTCGATTCCCAAAGGAACCGCTCAACCTTTTAAGTCAGATGCAGACTTTACTATTGTATGTGCAAATCCCGAAGATATTGATTACGAAAGATTGTCCATTATGAAAGACAGGCTTTTGGAAGAATATCCATTCGTCACTAAGATGGATACGATCATTTGCTCGATTGATGATGTATTAAGTAGACCAAATGATTGGGGGTTTTGGATTAAGATCATTTGTGTTTGCCTACATGGGGAGGACATTGGTGAAAAAGTACCCCCGATCATAATTTCTCCAGAATTCATTGTAGACTTGAATACAGATACCAAGGATGAAGTAGATCGTGTACGTCGTTCACTTTCTAATGTTAGTGATCACTCATTGAAAACTAGATATATTAAAGGTTACTCTAAAAGATTAATTCGTGCATTATACTCTTTGATTTTAGAAGATACAGGGATATGGGAAGATGAAATCTTTAAGATGAAGGATGCCATAATAAACTATTGCTCGATTGACGGCGCTTTAGTTGAGTATCTGTATGCTTGTTACTTGGATAGCGATGTATCTGTTAAAGAGTTTCTGGAAATTGCAGATGAAGTATATAGCTACTTTGAGAACGCCTTAAATACAATGGCTGCTTCCAGGGCTTCCTCGGGTTAACAACATTTTGACGATATTGGTCACTCTGAGAGGCGATTTCGTCGTATAACATAATATTCAAGCAGCGGCTCCTCACGGAGCCTTGGTCTGCTATATATATATTGAAAGCGCTTTATAAAAACCATTCAACTAATGTTGAACGTTATGAATACAGGAACGTTAGTAAAATAATGGTTAGTGAGAGGAGAATGAAATGCATATTAGAGGAGTAATTCTTGAGGGGTACTCAAATGCCGGGAAGACTTCAGTATTAAAAGCGATTAAACGATATCAATCACAAGAAGAAACCTCAGAACGGAGCGTAGTTATTCTTGGAGAACATTATTCTCAAATTTTGAATAATAAACATGGAGAATATGTGAGTCTAACGCGAGAAGAACACATTGAGTTACTTAAAGAGCGGGTTGAAATGTTAAAGAAACTTAACGATTGGGCAATTCAACTTGGTCCTGCATCTAGAGCATCTAGGGGACTATTTTATGTGCTGGAGAGATTTCACTTAAATCATAGAGCTGCATTTGCAGATTCGGATGTGGATGAGATCAATAAAATAGAAGAACAGCTCGAGTCTTTAAACGCCAAGTGTATTTTGCTTACAATCTCGCCCGAAGTCGTAGAAGAAAGAATCAAAAGCAGACAACCCGAAGAATGGATCTATAAAACAGAAGAAGAAGTAAGATCGTCGGTAAATGAATTATTAAAAGTCCAAAATGTATTAAGACATCAAGCTCAAATCTCAAGAGTGCCAACACAAGAAATCAATACAGACGGTAAGGATTGGGATGAGTATGTAAGGGTAATCATGGAGGGCAACGACATTGCCTAACTGAATGTTCAAGCATCGTCGCTAGTGCTCCGCACAAAACGTAAAACTAAACCAGAAGGAGTGATCATTTGATTATTATGATTAATGGGAACATTATCGTAAACATTCGTTTTTTGCGGGGGGGATCTCAAGGATGCGTATAAAGTCAATAATTATTGAAGAATACAACAATGAATGGCCTGTAATGTTTTTTGATCTGAAATCTATCTTAGAACATAAACTCGGGGATCTAGTACTTAGAATCGAGCACGTTGGTAGTACTGCAGTACCTGGACTAGCGGCAAAACCTATTTTAGATATTGATGTGGTAATTGATTCTATGGCTTTGCTCCCAGATGTAATTCAAGGATTAGAAAGTTTAGGTTACGATCATGAAGGAAATTTGGGCGTTGAGAACAGAGAAGCTTTTGCAAGGAAAGATGCAAATGTTCCCTATAGTATAGTGAAAATAAAGAAACCTGAACATCATCTATATGTTTGTAATAAAGAGAGCAAAGAGTTATTAAAACATATTTCATTCAGAGATGCATTAATTAGCAATTCCGAATTTGTAGTCGAATATGCCAATCTAAAGCAAGAACTTGCTATTAAATATAGAGAAAATCGTCAGTCTTATACGGCTGGGAAGACCGAATTTGTAAATAAAGTACTTAATGAATGTGGAAAGAATTTGTAGGTAGTTCATGGGTCATGGTTATAAAAAACACTTTGCATTTGCCCTGGATCATTTATAAGAAGTTCAAAGAAATCGGTATAAGGCGATACATTCAACGGGCTAAGTCTATCGACCTATTTAAGCCGCTTGACGCTTGAACCTCAGGAAATGCACAAACATTAGATGAAAACCCGATGAATTATGAGGAGGCATTTCATTGAAGTATTCTACAGTTGTTTTAGATTTGGACGGTACATTTTTAAATTCTAAAAACCAAGTCTCTGAAAGAAACTTTGAAGCCGTACTTTCCTGTTATCAGAGGGGGATGAGAATAATCTTTGCAACAGCACGCCCTCCTAGAGCTGTAAAGTTTTTTCTTCCTAAAGAGTTGTTGGATATTGGAGCGTTTGTGTATTATAACGGAGCACAAACAATATGTAATAAATCCAGGACCGAATTTTATGAATCAATTCCATCTGATTTAACTTCCGAAATCATCGATTATTGCTTACATCATTATCCGCAACTCGATCTGACAATGGAAGTAAAAGATGAATGGTTTGGCTTACGCCAATATGACTATACTACCACAATGAATGCAAGGTCTAACCCAATAGTTAAATCATTGAGAGAATTAAAACAATATGAAGCTACAAAGATATTGCTCTCAGGCAAACATCAGATTCCAGGACTTATTTCTAAGTTTGGACAGCAAGTAAATATACTGATTACGGATAAAAATCAACTGATTCAAATAATGCCACTTCAAGCATCGAAAGAGTTAGCAATTACTAGACTTTGCAATATATACAATGAAGAACTGGATTCATTGATTGTATTTGGTGATGATCACAATGATGTAGGATTGTTCAAGTCAGCTGCATATGCAATAGCAATGGGGAATGCAGTAGTTGAATTGAAAGATATTGCAGATGAAATAACAGAAACTAATGATAACGATGGAGTAGCAATAATCTTAGAAGGATTGTGTGGGAAACAGAAACTCTAGGTTTCATCATCTAACACAACATTCGCATTCAAGCCATTGGGCTCTTGATCTGGCAGAAATATATTGAAGATGAATGATATATATATACATCTATTCCCCTAAGATAAGAGCTATCTAAGTCGGCTTGGGTCGTGAATGCAGGAATGTTAGATGAAATCAGTACAAGAATAAAAAAACATGGTATCTTGTAGTCAATACATTACATCATATTAACAAAGGAGATCTGAAAATGAGAAAACTCGTTTTATTTCTGCACGCTTCACTTGATGGGTTTGTAGAAGGACCGAACGGTGAAATGGACATTGGCTGGGTTTCCTACGATGCTGATTTGGAGAAACACGCGCAAGAAGTTTTGAGTACTGCTGACACAGTCCTTTGGGGACGTGGAACTTATCAGATGATGCATAGTTACTGGCCATCTGTGTCTTCAGACCCATCAGCTTCGCAGTATGAACGGAATCATGCCGAGTGGATCGAAAAGACAGCCAAAATCGTATTTTCCACAACGCTGGAGAAAGTGGAATGGAACAATTCCAGACTGGTGAAAGAAGATGTCGAGGAAGAGATTAGGAACCTCAAACAGCAGCCAGGCAAGGATATGGTAATCCTCGGCAGTCCAAGGTTTGCGCATCACATGATGGGTCTTGATCTAATCGATGAGTACAAAATCACAGTGTCTCCTGTCCTGATCGGTAGCGGGTTGCCATTGTTTCAAGGACTCCAAGAGAAGACCAATCTTAAACTTATTGAAAATAAAACTTTCAAGTCGGGAGCCATTGGTCTCTGCTACCAGACGGTTAGATGACTAGCCTCGTAAAGTAGTTTGCATCACCCAATCAGTCAACGGGACTTACTAACAGACCGATAGTTAAAAATGCAGTTTTAATCTAGTGATGCGTCGTGAATGCGCAACGTTATGCAAAAGGCCAAGAAACGTATCAACCATGAAAATCAAAGGACGAAAGTAATGAATAAGAAGACATATCTTGTAAATATAGCTTATCTAATTGACTTAACTGACGATGAATATAAAGAAATCGATGGGGATTTGACTCCTGTACTAGAGAACGAAATTACAATAAGGAAAGATCTGAAATTACAATGGGAGAGTAGTTCCTCTGTGTATCTCGATCCAGAAGTAATGAATTGCGGAAGGTGTGCAAAATGTAATTCATGGGCAACGGATAGAGAGAAACCAAATCATATGGATGAACTTAATAATGGAGCAGTTATTGAAGGGCAATTACTTTGTGATGAGTGTTTGCCAGAGGAGCATCGCTGGGCTTTTTAAATCATGGATAATGTTAGTAATTCGCAGAAGTCCATCTACAACAGAAAATCATGGAAAGGATGATTAATGTTGTCATATATTTTTGGTGACAGGATAACACTTAGAGATTATCAAAATGAAGACTTAGAACATATTCGAGGATGGGTAAACGATCCGGATATTACCCATACCTTATCTGATCAATTTTTATATCCTCATTCGAGGAATGAGACGGAGTCCTTTTTTAGAACAATGGTTGAAGGTAAGTCGAGTAATAGAAGTTTTATTATAGCGTTTAGAGAATCACTCGAATATTTGGGTCAAATAGATCTATATAGGATAGATTGGAAGAATCGATTTGCATATTTGGCTATCGTTATAGGGAAAAAAGATCAATTGGGAAAAGGTTATGGTAGTGAAGCAATAAAAGTACTACAGAAATTTGTCTTCGAGGAATTAAACTTAAATAGGTTAGAGCTTGAGGTATACGAATATAACGAGAGAGCATATAAAAGTTATGTTAAATGTGGGTTTAAGGAAGAAGGGAGATCTAGAAATAAGATATATAAGAAAGGTAAATATTGGGATGTTATTTGTATGAGTATTTTAAAAGATGAATTTGATAGGAGGAATTAGAATGAAATTTATCGTGTCTGCAAGTGTAATCGTTCTCAATGAACATAATGAGATTTTACTCATGAAAGGTCGAAGAGGCTGGGAAATGCCTTAAGGTTGTGTTGAAGAAGGAGAGACTATTAGGCAGGCAGCAGTTCGCGAAGTGAAAGAGGAGACAGGGATTGAAATTGAATTAATTAAATTTTGTGGGTTGTATCAGAACATAACGCGTGGCGTATGCAACAATATATTTACTGGAAAACCGATTGGTGGAGCTTTAACTACGAGTGATGAAAGTGAAGAGGTGGGTTACTTTACTTTAGAAGAAGCTGGGCAAATGATAACATGGGGAAATTTCTATGACAGAATTCATAATGCATTAGATGAGAAAAGCCATCCATTTTTGATTGAATTTTCAGAATAAGGGCATCCATAAGATCTCAATACATTAAACGTATCGGGTTTGCTCCCTCGGTCCGGCAATAGAAAAGGAGAATCATTTTGCTCGGTAATGAAATACTTTCTCAATCAGCTAATTCATTTGGATTTGATACTAATTCGTTAAAGTTCGTAAGCAATTCTTGTAATGAAGTATACAGGTTTAATAGAGGGGATAAGGAATATTTTTTACGTTTATCAGAAAAACCAGTTGAATTTGAACTTAATATTAAGGCAGAAGTCCATTGGGTACGGTATTTAGTTGAAAGAGGCATTCATGCATCATTGCCAATCCAGACTTTTGAAGGTGAATTAACTGCTGTATGTAAGCACTATGAAAAGTGCTATATTGCGACTGTGTTCGAGGGAGCCCCTGGCATTTTTTTCGATAGCAATCCAGAATTATGGGGACCAAGCTTGTTTAAAACATGGGGCGAAACAATGGGGGCAATGCATCGGTTGACCAAATCTTATGATCCTGGCGATTTGAAATACAAAAGGATGGAATGGGATGTAGCGGAAATAAACAATCCACATTTACATTTTGGTAATTATCAAGTACTCCTCAACAAACTCAGAACAATTGAAACAGAAATGAAAAATCTGCCTAAGGGCAAAGAATCATATGGTCTGATTCATTATGATTTTCATCCTTATAATTTTCTTATCGATCAAGGAGAAATAACTGTTTTTGATTTTGATGATTCGTTGTATGGATGGTTTGCACTTGATATTGGAATCGCCGCTACTCACGCTGTTTGGTGGGGTTCTCATTTCAAGGCTTGGAGATCGAAAGATGAATTTGCAAAGCATTTCTTAAATGAGTTTCTAGAAGGTTATATCAAACAGAATAACATAGAGCAAGAATGGATCCAGAGGATCCCTTTGTTTATGGAATATAGAAATATTAGTTCCTTCTTTTGGTGGCTTACCAATTGGGATGGGAATGAAGAGAATCTTAATGATAGTCAAAAGAATGCTATTATTGAAACGGTAAACCGTATTGAAAGTGGCAAACCTCTTGATGGATGTGACATTCAATTATAGGTTGTGAGGGCTGACGTAAAGACTCACCTTAAACTCGCTCCTTTCTTGGTCGGTGATGTTTTAGATAAACACCATTTGACCCAAGATCGGGGCTACTGCGATATAAGATAAGGAGGTAATACATGAATATGAATATCTTCATTATTGAGGATGACCTTCTTCTCCTGGAAGCACTTCGAGAAGCGTTAAGTCAGTGGTCATATGAAGTAAGTTACCCAAGTGATTTTTCTCATGTGATGGATTCCTTTGTTGATCATTCGCCACACTTAGTGATTATTGATATACAGCTTCCCAAGTTTGACGGTTTTCATTGGTGTAGAGAAATACGTGCCGTGTCCAAAGTTCCGATTATCTTTCTTTCATCCAGAGATCATCCGACAGATATGGTGATGGCCATGAACCTAGGGGCGGACGATTACGTTCAGAAGCCTTTTCATATGGATGTACTTCTAGCCAAGGTTCAGGCTATTCTTCGTCGAGCGTATACGTATGAAGAAGTGTCCTCCGATGTAATGGAATGGAACCAAGCAATTATTGATTTGAAAAGTTGTGAAATACATAAGGATGGGAAGACGATTGGCCTGACAAGAAATGAGTTTTTTATTCTTTCGATTCTAGTAAGGTCCAATAATAAGATCATCTCACGTCATGAACTGATGAAAAGGCTCTGGGATGATGATCAATATGTGAATGACAATACACTCACTGCCAACATCACAAGATTACGGCAACAGCTCGCTTCTCTCCATTTAGCCGAAGGGATTGTAACTAAAAAAGGTCTGGGGTATATGGCCGTTACGCTTTAGGAGGTTTCTCATTGTTCATCGCTTATCTTGTTTATAAAAAAAGTTGGATCGGCTTAATTGGGTTACTGCTGCTGCTCACCAATGCTTTGATACAATTTGACGCCGGTATAGATGTGGAGCCGCATTCACTTATCTATTTGAATACGTTGTTTCTAACCATCTGTATTGTTTTTTTGATCTGGAGATATAAGAAGGAAACAGCCTACTATAAGTCTTTACATACCCTTACTAACGATGTGGGAGATGACTGGTTTGAAAACATTCCCCAACCCCAAAGTCGTTTTCCTGACGAGGTGATGTATACCTTTCTGCAAAATATTCATGAGCATGATCTGAACAAACGTCGTGCGGATCAGTTAACCCAACGAATGGAACATGATGACCTTTCCTCATGGGTTCATGAAGTGAAAACGCCGCTTACCGCAATGAAGATTATCCTTGATGGCCACCGTTCTAATGAGTTAGCACAAAGGTTAAATTCACCCTGGTTGAGAATGCATTTATTGATCGACCGGCAGCTATATATTTCACGATTAGCTAACTTGGACTCAGACTTGCTCCCGGACAAGTTGAAAGTGCAAGATTTGATAAGAGAAGAGGTGCGTGAGCTATCCACATGGTGTATGGAAAAAAATATAACCATCGAGGTTATGGGGAATACCGGTGCTGCCGTGTATACGGATAAAAAGTGGTGCGGATTTGTGATGAGGCAGCTTTTAACAAATGCGATTAAATACAGTCCAACCGATGGAAAAGTATCTATCCATATTGATTTCCAAGATAATAAATATGTCACTGTCTCCGTTAAAGATGAAGGGCCCGGCATTCAAGTACATGACCTGCCACGTATATTTGATAAAGGCTTTACTGGAGAAAATGGAAGGGTTCAGCACACAGCCACCGGTATGGGGCTCTATCTTGCCAGAGAAATAAGCAAGAAGTTACGCATTCGACTTGAGGTTGCTACGACTGTTGGCGAAGGTACATCGATTGGGATGGTATTCTCTAGTGACAATCCATTCGAACGAATTAGACGATCACCGATTTAATAAGCAATGAAGCAGTTAGGAGATGTAAACCTGACTGCTTTTTATTTTGGCAAAGTGACAAAAATATCACATTAGATCTTATTTTATCACCTAAAGCTTACGACCAAGAGACACAAAAGAATTACACTGTGTATAGAACAACTGGATTGGAGTGTAATGGAATGAAAGATCAGATCACACCGAAGACCGTTTTACTTGCTGAGGGACTACGTAAATCATATGGTTCAAAAGGAAATGCCCAACAGGTGTTACAAGGCATCAACCTTCGCGTGACAGAAGGAGAGTTTGTTGGCATTATGGGACCATCTGGCTCAGGCAAAACCACGCTTCTCAATACATTGGCTACTATTGACCGTCCCACGGATGGCGAAATTTTCATACAAGCGTACGAGATTTCCAAAATGAAGGACAGACAGCTTTCAGATATTCGTCGTCAGCATTTAGGTTTTATCTTTCAGGATTACAATTTGCTTGATACGTTAACGGTCAAAGAAAATATATTACTGCCGGTGTCTTTAACCAAAATCAGTAAAATGGAAGCTGAACATGACTTTAATGAGATTGCAGAGATTTTAGGCATTAAGGAATTAGCGGATAAGTATCCTACTGAAATCTCAGGCGGTCAAAAGCAGCGTACCTCTGCGGCACGAGCGTTGATTCATTCGCCTTCGCTTGTTTTTGCGGATGAGCCTACCGGTGCTCTGGATTCCAAAGCAGCCTCTAATCTATTAGAGAATTTACATGAGATCAACCAGTTACGGCAGGTGACCATTGTTATGGTTACACATGACCCGCTGGCATCAAGCTATTGTAGCCGGGTCGTTTTTCTGAAGGATGGCAAGGTTTTTGCTGAATTGTACCGGGGAGAGAAAACGAGAGAATCTTTCTTCAAAGACATTCTGGATATGCAGGCTGTTCTGGGAGGGGGTAGCCCGAAATGAACATACGGAAACTGGTGATGCGCAGCATGCGGAAAAACATCAAGATGTATTATCTTTATTTTTTTGCGATGATTTTCAGCATCAGCTTGTATTTTATTTTTTCTACTCTGCAAAATGATCAAACCGTTATGGAAACCGTTCAAACCAGTGTAAACTTCTCAACGGCTTTTCAGATCGCAGGCATACTGCTTATCCTCATCACCATTGTTTTTACGATGTATACGACACATATCTTTATCAGAAGGCGAAGTCAAGAAATTGGATTGTATCAGTTCATTGGCTTGTCCAAGGCTTGGGTCGCTCGAGTACTCATCTTGGAGCACACTATACTTGGCCTAGGAGCTCTCTTGATCGGAACATTCGTTGGAACTATGCTCTCACGACTCTTTCTCTTGCTATTAATGAACCTGTTGGGGCTAGATGCCAAGTTTGGCTTAACCTTCTCAGGCCAGGCTCTTATTCAAACGATTGCTGTATTTACCTGCTTGCTGGCGGTTACAACCTTACAAAACATATGGACAGTATATCGCAGTACATTGTTGCAATTGTTTCAGGCTAATCATCAAAATGAAAGTTTTGTCAAACGTCCAAGCAGTGTGTCAGCCATTTTAGGGGGAGCCGGAATAGGTCTGATCGGGTTTGGTTATTATGTGTCCACCTTTATTGGATACAATGCAGATGCGCTAATTTTGATAATGTTAATTGTTCTCGTCAGTACCATACTTGGAACCTATTTGGTCTTCCATACAACCATAAGCTGGATATTCTATGTCTATCGGAAAAGGCAGAAGGGGAACCTGGGCTTAATGAATAGCCTTTCGGTAGCATCTCTAATGCACAGAATGAAAGGTCACGCCAATTCATTAACGTTAATCACAATCTTGTCAGCGATGACCATTACGATGATTTCCCTGTCCTATTCCTTATATTATTCCATGGAAAAGGATGTAAGATTGGCGATGCCTTTTGATTTTGCAATGGAAAATATGCCGGAGGAAGCCGCTGTGATCACAAATAAGTTAGAAGATGCGCAGATTGAATTTGAGTCTCATCAAGTACATGCCATTCGATTTGATGGCGCATGGGTGGATCAGAATCAGAATTCAAAACCGAGCCATCGTAACAGACCATTTTTGCTTTTCTCAGCAGAGCAGATGGCACAGGTTGGATTAGATCTGGAACGTCCCCAAGACGGTGAAGCCATCTATCATAGCAAGCGAGCCATTTTAGAAGGAATGGAGATTTCATCTCCCTGGGAAGTACAGTACGCATCAAATGATGAAACCAATCTGCTACCTGTCTCCAAGTCTGAGCTTAATAATGTGATGAATTACATCCTTCATGGCGACCAATTAGTTGTCTCTGAAGATACCTTCGCGCGAATGAGAGACAGCATTCAGGAGAATGAGTCCAAAGAATTAGTAACATTTGAGGTGTTTAACGTATTGGATACGGAGAAAACAGATATCGCGTCGAATATCTTTCGAACGAGCGTAGACAGTGATCTGTTACTCAGGGACTTTTATTCAACATACGAGGGATCACGTCAAAACTTCGGGCTGCTCATTTTTATTGCTGGATTTTTAGGTTTGGTATTTATCCTTTCAACAGGAAGTATTTTGTACTTTAAACAAATGACCGAGGCCGAGCAAGAGAAACCTCAGTACAGAACATTGCGACAACTCGGTTTTCAAATCGACGACATCATGAAAGGCATCATCCGTAAACAGCTCTTTGTTTATTTGATCCCTCTGGTCATTGGGCTAACTCATGCTGCTTTTGCCTTGAAGGTGGGTACTATACTTATTGCTGCAAGCATGCTTAACCCAATCCTCCTCAGTATGGCAGCGTATATCGTCATCTATTTAGTGTTTATGATTGTTACGATTCGGTATTATGAAAATATGGTTATCCATGCTCTATAGAAAGGAAGAGATTGATGAAAAAAAGAATTCTTATTTCATGTTTCGTTGCTATTGTTATGATTACTGGTCTCTATTTCTTCATGCGTGAGCCATTTGATCGTTTTAATCCAATGATGAAAGAGGAATATGTATATGTTAAGGTCCAAGCTGAACCTGTAGATGATGACGGCAGATATAAGTATAAGGAGCAGGGGGTCACCGAAAGTGGTGAGATGAAACTAGTGGTATTCAGCACTAGTACCAGACTCAATCAAGGTACACTTTTAAAAGTGCTCGCCAAAGGTACCTATACAGCAGACTATAAGTTTATCAAAGAGCTTGAAATGCCATCGAATTTGAACTGAGTTTGGAACTCTTCGTATCAGGTGAAATGGTTAAGGGTACAGATATGAGAGAAGTTCAATAGAAGAAGCAGCCTGATAATAAAGGTTGCTTCTTTTTCGCTTTTACACTTCGCAAATGGAACATTGTGGGTTATATTGGATATGATTTGGTTCTATAGTAGGAAATTGGAGGTACTCAACTTTGGATGAAAATATACGTTTTCCGATAGGACACTTTGAGCCAAGTCTTAACTTCTCTAATGAGGACCGAATTCACATTATAGGTCAAATTCCCGGAATTACGAAGACCTTAAAAGAGATTACACAACATCTCAATGATGATCAACTCTGTACTCCTTATCGTGAAGGCGGTTGGACAATCACACAGATTGTGCACCACCTTGCGGACAATGATATGAACGCTTATATCAGGTTCAAGAGAGCATTAACTGAAGAGGAACCGATGGCAAGCTCGTATCGAGAGGATTTATGGGCATCATTACATGATTACAAGAGTATGCCCATCGAAGAATCAATTTTGCTGATGGAGATACTGCACAAGCGATTTCTCGCTCTACTGTATGGTTTACATCGGGATCAGTTTAGACGAAAACTCGGAACAGAAGTGTTAGGTACAATTACACTGGATATCGCGATTCAAAGATTTGTATGGCACGGGCAGCATCATATTGCTCAAATTAAATCTTGTATAACATCGCAAGGGTGGTAGGGTCTTATACATATCTCAAGTGTGGAGGTAATATATGGGGAATGGAAGGATTCTGGGCATAGCATATAATGTAATTCCAGTGAAAGACCTTGATGTATCAGCCGCTTGGTTTGTAAAACATTTTGCATTTAACATTCGCCACCAACGCGAAGGATATTTGAGTTTATTTCGGGGGAGTCGCCCAATATTGGATTTGATCCAAAGCGATCATGAAACACGAGCGACATTTGAAGTGCATCAGAAAAAGAGATGGGTCATTACATTTTTCACTGATGACATCGGTTCTTTACATAACTATCTAACATCAGAGAATGTGAAAGTAGGGGCTATTAGTGATGAGGGACACTATGGGAAGTTTTTTGTGTTAGAAGATCTGGACGGCAACTTATTTGATGTGTGGGAACACCATGATTGTGAATTGAATTTTTAATGAGGAACTTTGGTCAGCTGCTATCATTAACCGAGGGATTTGGGGGATACGAATGTTGATTGAAGACGAGAAAATATATCCTGACTGTTCAGTTGAAATAAGAATAGTAGAAGTTGGCGGCTTAACAAAGCCACAGCTTATTCAGAAACTGGACCAACACTCTATTTTATTGAATAAATATGGAGAACAGTTGTTACATGATGAGAGATTTATAGTTTCGAGTGTAAAGCAAAGCTTGCAAACGGTTGAGTTGACCGTCAGACAACTTGGATTTTCGGAGGGTGCTACAACTCTCCAGTTATTTCGAATAGCAAATGAACTTGGATTGGAATCTTGTCCGGTTGAGTTAGGACCTTATCTAAGACTGCAATATTTGGATCAGTCCGAGATAGGTTCTACCAACATTTCAGAGGAGAAAAAGGCTCCGTCTGGCTCCCTTACCATAGCCTCTGAAGCCCTTACGGAGGATATAGATTTTCCAAAAGGTTTTTATCTCAGACGAATAAACGACAAGTTATGGTTACGAGGATATCTTGCGGACCATTTGCATATTTGGAGTCCTCATGATCGCTTTATCTTCTGCAGGGCTTAGCTTCTATTGTGTGAAGATCGAAAGGTATTTTGAAAGAAAAGGAGTGAAAGACCAATGGATATCAAAAACAAAAGCGGAGATGTGCTTGGAAAAATTCAAATTGAATCCTTACGCAAAGATCGTGCGATTGACCGGATCGTCATTGACTTAAAGCCTGGTGAGGGGAAGGCGATTTATACCGCAGATGCTTCAGAGAACCAATTCACGCAACAGACCAATTATGCAGCCATTCCATGGGAAGACGGGTTGGAACAATTGCAGAAACTTTATTCTCCATGGCAGCCGAAATTTCCGATTGATTCTGATATCGATGCCATTCATGTATTTTATGGATTTGATAATCTAACTCCGCAAGAAATTGAAGAAATGGTTGAGGAAAGTAACAGGTCGGGCACCAATGTAGTGATACGAGATTTGAAACCCAATAAGAGGGTTGTGGGCATCAGCATCACGTATCAAGAATACGGTGGTTATACACTTAATATTTTCGGGACTACAAAGAGCCGAATCGCATTGCCTGATCATGGTGGTGCTACGGTTAAACAAGCAGCCATACGTGGCGTCCAAGCATTTTTTATTGTCAATAACGAAACTTCCCAATTGATATGGATCGAAGAGGATGTGCAGGGGAAGGCATTACAATACGAGATCAATGGAAGAAATATGTCAGAAGATCTTGTGATGAAGATTGCGAAATCAATGAACGGATAAATTTTATATTATTTTGAATGAGGTGAAGTGATGAGTTACAAAGCTATTCTCATAGACCAAATGAACGCCTGTTATCATGACAAGAGCTGGTTTATTCCGCTTCATGATATGTTGACAGACCTCAATGCGGCGGAGGCCACTTATTCAATGAATGAGGGAGAGCATTCCATTTGGGCGATCGTCAATCATCTTATTTTCTGGAATGAGAGGTGGCTTGAGAGATATATTGCCGAACAGGTCGACGGGCAGCATTCAGTGAATAATGAGGATACATTTGACATAGATCCGTCTAACCTGAACGATGCGGAGTGGCGCAAGACATTACATAGACTGAAAACCGTCTTTGGTGATTGGAACAGGGCACTCGAAGATAGCGAAGAACATAAACTGACACGTGAAATCCCTTCCTATTTTAACGCGCCATGGTGGGGAGTTGTATCGAATCTATGTATTCATAATGCCTATCATATTGGTCAGATCATGCTGCTCAAAAAATCAATGAAACACACGTAATACACGCTGTATTACATTTATAAAATTATACTTAAGCAAAGGAAGGTGACTATCATGGAAAAAGGCAAAATTATATTTTTGAACGGTGTAACCAGCTCTGGTAAAACTTCAATTGTAGAGGCGATGCAATCATACGATGATCCGTTTTTCTATGTTGTCGCTAATGATCTTTTTGAAAATACGATCGGTGATAAACATCTTCAGACGGATTACTGGAAGTATCTGAGTGAAGCGATTGTAATGATGTATCATACGGCAAAAGTATTCTCAGACCATGGCAAGCATGTTCTGATCGATGGCATACTTGTGGAAAGACCGGAGCTCGCGCCGCATTATGAACAAGTCAAACAGATATTTGAAGGCTATCCACTGGATATTGTGGAGTTATATTGCCCCCTCGACATCTGCCGTCAGCGGAACATTGAACGTGGGGATCGCAGAGAAGAGCAATCGGATGAGCAGCATCAGATCATGGCCAAAAACATTAACTACAGGTACTCCATTGATACAAGTATGAACACACCGGAAGAATGTGCAGAGAAGATTATTGCAGCGTTGTTCAAGTCCCATCATGAACCATTGAAAAATATGTAAAGATGCTATTACAAGGCTGTAGTGGAATCGATACGGGTGAAATGAGGAATCACAATGGAATTACAAACAAAAAAGACTATAGTTAATGATTTAAAGTCAATGGGGATAAGGGAGGGTATGACGATAATTGTGCATTCCTCCTTTAAAGCAATTGGTAATGTTATAGGCGGACCGGTAAGTGTTATTTTAGCTTTGGAAGAAGCTGTTGGAACCAATGGAACCGTTGTCATGCCGACTCAATCAGAACATCTTTGTGAACCTTCAGAGCATGACGCGAAGCTGTCCTCAGAGGAGGTTGATTTCATCAAAGACAATATGCCTACTTATTATCCTGATCTAACACCAACCTCGTATATGGGTATCATTCCTGAGGTGTTTCGGAAGCAAAATGGTGTGTTACGAAGCTCACATCCGCACATGTCTTTTGCTGCCCGCGGGAATGAGGCAAAACAGATAACGGAAAATCATAACTTGCATTATGCATTAAATGAGGAATCACCGTTAGGAAAAATCTATAATTTGAGTGGACATATTCTGTTACTTGGTGCACCTACAAATAGTAACACTTCTTTGCACCTGGCCGAGTATAAACAGCAGAATACATTTGTTAAGCCAAAAGTCTGGGGAGTAAAAATGCTGTTGAATGGAATTGAACAATGGACTACATACGATGATATTAACAATGAATCAGATGATTTTGAATTGATTTTTAATGAGTTTAAGATCCAGACTAATGCTGTTACCGAAGGAATGGTAGGGAAAGCTGTGAGTTATTTGATACCCCAGAGAGAAATGGTTGATTATGCTTTGGGATGGATGAATCGGAACCGAAGAGAACCTATAGAGTAATGAATCATTTCAAAGAGAAAGAAGGGGGAAATGTAATCATGACCAAAGAGATTGAACTTTTGCTTCAAACTTTTGAAGAATGGACGCTCTTTGTCAGAACGTTGACTAATCTTGAAGAAAAGATCTGGAATTCCAGCTTGGAAGAAGGGAAGTGGACGATAAAATCAATCGTAAGTCATATCATGTTATGGGATCAATATTTTTACAAGGAAGCGATTGAGAAGATTGCTCTGAGGCAGCCTGTTATGTTGAAACATCTGGATTTTGATGAGTTTAATCGCAAAGCTATTGAGTACGGGAAACGCACAGAGACATCCGAAATCGTAAATAAGGCTATCACGTACCGCTATAAAATTATGAATGACATTCGAGGGTTATCGGAGGAACAGCTTCATCAGACGTATTTGGATGCAGAGGGTAACGTATTTTATATTCCCCAATATCTTAAAGATTTTATATGGCATGACCAGCATCATATGGAACCGTTGAAAAAGTATCTTACCAGCCTTGAAGCGTAAAGGATTTAGCAAGCGGTGGCGGCATGGAATACAGCATGTGGCGTGCTTTGAATATAATATGTATCCCAAACCAGGGAGGGACATGATGACCATTTATAAGATTGAATTAACTCAGGGAAATCTAATCGGTTCATTTACCGATGAGGTAACTCCCATGTTGAGCGTGAAATCTGGGGATTCCATTCGGTTTCAGACACTGGATGCGGGCTGGGGAACGGGTGTGAGTTATGCGGAACGCATGAAACCTTTTGATCGACAAGGTGAAAAAGATGGAGGGCATGCATTAATCGGTCCGATCTATATCGATGATGCCAAGAAAGGACAGACGTTGGAGATTGTTTTCAATGAGATTGTACCCGGTCAATACGGGTTTACTTCCGCCGGCGGATATCCGAACTGGCAGAACCAGAAATTACATCTAACAGAGGTTGAAGAACTGTCGCTGAACTGGACACTTGATCGCCACACGATGAGTGGAACCTGTGAAATAAATGGGAAACCCTTCACGGTATCTCTCTCACCGTTCATGGGAGTCGTGGGCATGCCACCAGAGTCAAAAGGAATTCATACGACTTGGCCGCCTCGTTATAGTGGAGGGAACATCGACTGCAAGGAACTGGTGCAGGGAAGCAAATTATACTTACCTATCCCCGTAGACGGAGGTTATCTCGCGATTGGTGATGGTCATGCACGCCAGGGAGATGGTGAAGTCAGCTGTCAGGCGATTGAATGTCCAATGGAACTTGTGGATATCACCATCAACGTAATTGATAATCTAGCTCTGACCAATCCTCGTGCACATACGCCATCCGGCTGGATTACCTTCGGTTTTCATGAAGATCTGAATGAGGCTACCGTTCAAGCATTAGACGGCATGTTAAATCTGATGGGTGAGTTGTACGGACTAGATCGAGTGGGAGCGATTGCACTTGGAAGCGCGGTAATCGACCTGCGTATCACGCAAATTGTGAATGGCGTGAAGGGTGTGCATGCTGTCCTTCCCCATGATGCTTTTCAATAACTTGAAGTCTGTTATACGTCGTATTAGATGAACTTGGGAGTCGATAAAATGAGAGGCAGACCACAGATCGTTCTAGATATCGCAGGTGTTTTGTTAAGTAATATGTCATTGACGTGCTGGAAAGATATGATTCAGGAAACCAACCTATCGGCAGAATCCCTGAAAGTACATTTTACAGGAATCAAGCGACAGCTCTGGACAGGAATAATGCGAGAAGAAGAGTTCTGGCAATCGTTGAAGGAGGCGTATCCCGAATTATCAATAAGCCGAGCGAAGGAGATCTTGTATAGCTCAATTGTTCCTTTACCAGCGGCTCGATACCTTGAGCGATGGAGTGAGTTTGCCGATATCCATCTGCTCAGCAATCATTGTAAGGAGTGGATTGAGCCGAATCTTAGCCGTTTAAGCTCATTCACCACAAGTGTAACCATCTCTAATCAAGTGGGTTTATGCAAACCTGAGATTGAGATATACCAACGGGTCCAAACCTTCCTGGCAGCTGGAGAAGAGGTTCTATTTGTAGATGATCAAGAGAAAAATTTACATTCGGCTAAGCTACTTGGTTGGAAGACTCTACTGGCTGACGAAGAAGGAGATTGGGTTAATGAAGTTGAGTCATTGCTAATCTAGGAGGAACAGGATGCAATTTCCACTTCTGCATAGGAATTAAGAAGCTTAGCCTTCGAAAAAATAGAATTTAATATCCCATCTGGAGCCCTATGCAATAAAATTCAATTTTATAGCATAGGGTTTTAATATTAACCTCCTTTAAATGTTTTAATATCCTTAAATTGTAATTATATTAACCTTAATAATCAAATTAAACTAAATAATAACATAAATAGTATTGACCATAGGCTTTTCCCAATACTATAATGAAATGGGTTTCATGAAAGCCGTTTCATTATCACTCAGACAACTTAGTAAGCGCTTTCTATTTGAAGCGTGCTTGCAGGTTTTCAAGTTCCCGATTCATCTTTATCTAACTTTAAGGGGGAGTGTGTGTAAGATGAAGTTTATGAGACAGAAGCGGTTTACCTTTTTGGTGATGCTTACCTTGGTGGTAACCGTAATCGCTGGCTGTAGCGGTGGAGCGGGTACACCAGCTGAGGTTGTTAACAAGTCGCCAGCAGAAGAAAACAAGCAAGTCGCAGCTGAGCCTGCTGAAGAGAAGCAGGAGCCGGCCGTCGATCTGAAGGGCAGAGCTGTTCGAATATCCAATTGGTGGGATGCGGCTCCCAAAGGAGACTCGGAGGCAGATGAACGTGCCCGTGAACGAATCCAAAATGTAGAGAAGAAATACAACGTCAAAATCTCTTATCTAAATACAGACTATGGAGCAACGTCAGAGAAAATATCTTCATCCGTGATGGCGAATGAGCCTTTTGCTGAAATTGTGCGTGTGCCTGACGGTAATATCTGGGGGTTGATGCAAGGCGGATTTCTGACACCGCTGGATGACTATTTGAAGGATACGAAAATCCAGCCGGATGTCATTGATTCCATGCGGTTTGGCAGTGATAACGTATTTGGTTTGACAGGGTGGTATACCCCGAATGACAGCGGCATGTTTTATAACAAACGTCTGTTTAAAGAAGCTGGATTGAAGGACCCGCAACAGCTAATGGAAGAGGATAACTGGAACTGGGATACGATGCTGGAAGCGGCCAAGAAGCTGACCGTAGACAAAAACGGGGATGGCAAGATGGATCAGTATGGTCTGTCAGGTGCGTATTATGTGCTGCATGAAATGCTCATCGGAAGCAATGGCGGCAAGATGTACGATGAGGCAACGCAGAAGGCAGCGTTTGACTCACCCGCATCTTTGGAAGCGCTTAACTTTCTGTACAGCCTGTATAACGATCACAAAATCGTGAAGGCTAACGCAGGCAATGACTGGGAGGACCCGTCCAAATATTTCTCAGAGGGCAACATTGCGATGTATCCTGGCGGTTTATGGGAAGTGGAAGGGCGCATTCTTGACAAGTTAAAGGATGACTGGGGGTATATATACATGCCTAAAGGGCCCAAAGCATCTACCTATCTCGATACGGTAAATAGCACAGAGAGCTTTGTAATCCCCAAAGGTGTTAAGGATGCAGACGTCATTGTGAAAATTTGGGAGGAGCTTCAGGACTTCGATAACTGGCAGGAGAATCATCGTCTATGGTTGGAGAACATTTTGCCAGATGAAGCTTCTATTGCGAATGCCATGAATGACAACGGAGAGGTTGAACGGGTTTATGGCGCACGTGCCGGGGGATTGGGTGTGAAGGAAGCTCTTGGCAGTGTAACTGAAAAGTTTGTGAAAGGTGAGGTTACACCATCCACAGGCGTTGCACAGATTATTGGACCTGCACAGGCTGGCATTCAGAAGGTGTTAAAGGGAGAGAAAAGCAAGTAAGGCGTAAGCAAAGCAGGATCATTTACTTGAGGGAGGCAGCCCATGTTAAAAAAAATGATGATCAGCAAAATCATGTTGTTTGTTTTGTTTGCCGCATTCATTACTCTTTTGTCTGCATGCACGGGTACAAGTGAGAAGCCAGCCGAGCCGGTTGCTCAGCCAGCTGAAGTCGAGACGAGCACAACACCAGCGAAGGAAGAAGAAGTGGAGGAGGCTGAGCCAGCCCCGGACCTTAACGGACGTGTCATTCGAATCTCTCACTGGTGGGATGCGACACCAAAAGGTGATTCGGAATCCGATGAGCTTGCGCGGGAACGGATCAAAATGGTGGAAGAAAAGTATAACGTGAAGATCAAATATCTGAACACAGAATACTGGTCCACTTCTGAAAAGCTGTCTTCCTCCGTGCTCGCTAACGAGCCTTTTGCGGAGATTGTCCGAATTCCGGATGGATTCATCTGGGGACTCATGCATGGCGGGTTTCTGACACCGCTGGACGAATATCTCAAGGATACACGGGTAGAGCAGGATGTTATTGATTCGATGCGCTTTGGGGGTGACAAAATCTATGGCCTGGAGAGCTGGTATTCGCCAAATGATAGCGGCATGTTCTATAACAAACGGATTTTTAAGGAAGCTGGATTGAAGGATCCTCAGCAATTGATGGATGAGGATAACTGGAACTGGAATTCGATGCTGGACGCGGCAAAAAAGCTGACCGTAGACAACAATGGTGATGGCAAAATGGATCAATACGGCCTCGCTGGCGCGCATTATGTGCTGTCCGAGATGCTGATCGCGAGTAATGGCGGCAAGTTATATGATGAGCAGACGGGTAAAGTCACGTTTAATTCACCGGAAGCTATGGAAGCGCTTAACTTTCTGCACAGCTTGTACACGGAGCATAAAGTAGTTAAAGCGAATGGAGGAAACGACTGGGAAGATCCCGCCAAATATTTTGGGGAGGGCACGATTGCGATGTATCCAGGCGGGCTCTGGGAGATTGAAGGCCGCATTCTCGATAAGCTCAAGGATGAGTGGGGTTATGTGTATATGCCAAAAGGTCCACAAGCCCAGTCTTACCATGAACCTTTTGGTCAGACCGCAGCTTATGTCATTCCAAAAGGGGTGAAGGATGCAGATGTCATCGTAAAGATTTGGGAAGATCTGCAGGACTTCGATAACTGGCAGGACAATCGCAGACTCTCCCTAGAAAATATTTTGCCGGATGAAACGTCCATTGCCAATGCCATGAACGATGATGGCAAAGTGCAGCGTTTGTTTGGCGGACGCTTCGGTGGTCTGGGTATCAAGGATCAACTGGATAGCGTGACTGAGAAGTTTGTTAAAGGTGAGATTACGCCTTCCACGGGTGTTGCTCAAGTGATCTCCAAAGCTGAGGCTGCGGTGAAAAAAGTGTTAAGTGGAGAGCAGGAAAAGAAAAAATAACGCTTGGTAGTTAAACAGCAATAGGGCGGCCTGATGATTGTTTTCGAGTGGGGTTAGTCGAAGCACAATATACGGGCCGCACCTCATTGCTTTCACGAAAGTCATCTAAAGGGGGGCATTGGGTGAAGTTCACATTATCCCGAGTGACGATCGTTGTCGTCACACTAATGCTCGTCGTGGTGTATGCGATATCCAGTTCCGGTGCGAGTGGCAATGCCAAGACCGGAAGTCGATCATCAGATCCGAGTCGTGTCATGCCGATATCTGAATCTGCTGCTGAGGATAGCTATGATATGTATCTGAAGCAATTTCAGAACGAGAAGCGGCCTGCGAGGGACATTGTCATCCATGGGGCTGATTACTCAGCTGCCGAAGGCATGAACCCGCAGATGATCACGGAGCTTGGCGGCGAGGTAGGCGAGTTCATAAGGACAGAGGAAAGTGGATCGGTGGAGTGGAAAGTGAATGTTCCTGAATCAGGAATGTATCATATGTCATTACGCTATTACCCAATTCAAGGGAAAAGCTCTGCTATCGAACGGGAATTGTGGATTGATGGAAAGCTGCCGTTCAGCAGTGCTCGTAACATGAGCTTTCACCGGGTATGGGTCAACGAAAAACCGGAAATCGAACAGGACAACAGAGGCAATGACCTACGTCCGCGCCAGGTTGAAGAGCCAATGTGGCAGGAGTCGATCCTGAGAGATAAAGAAGGCTATTATGAAGAGCCTTATCAGTTTTATTTTTCAGAGGGGAATCATTCCATCAAGTTGGTCTCTACACGTGAGCCGGTGGTGATTGATACCATCAAACTGCATCATTACGAAGCTCCGCCATCCTATGCAGAACTCAAGCAGGAGTATGAGACTAAAGGATACAAGGAAACAACCGGGCATTTGATCAAGGTTCAAGGGGAGAAGGCTTCATATAAGTCATCGCCGACACTATATCCCATCACAGATCGCTCCAGTACATCGACAGAGCCGTATGATGTTTCCAAGATCAGAATGAACACGATTGGTGGAAACAACTGGCGGGTGCCAGGACAATGGATTGCATGGGAGATGGATGTACCAGAAGACGGTTTATACAAGATAGCGATCAAGGGCCGACAAGAACTGCTGAGAGGCATATATTCAACTCGCTCATTGCAGATTGATGACAAGGTTCCTTTCCAGGAAATGATGCAAATTCCTTTTTTCTATGACGCCGATTGGCAGATGAATGTGTTGGGCAATGAAGAAGAGCCTTATTTGTTTTATTTAACGAAGGGACAACACGAACTGCAGCTTGAGGTCAGTCTCGGGGCCATCGCACCGCTAATTCGTCAGGTTGAAGCCAGTGTGCTCGAGATCAATGCGATGTATCGAAAAATTCTGATGATCACGGGCAATGTACCGGACCCGTATCGTGATTATCAATTAGACAAACAGATTCCGGATATGGTGGATGTGTTTCGGGAACAGAGTGATATTTTAACTGCAGTCTCTGAAGAGTTAATTCGTTTGACAGGGGAGAAAAGCGACAAAACAGCCATTTTAAATAAAACCGCCTATCAGCTTGCTGATCTGGCCGATAAACCCGAAACCGTTCAGAAGCGGCTTGGTCAATTCAAAATCAATGTCGGCAGCGTCGGCTCCTGGCTTCTTGAAGTGCGTGAGCAGCCGCTTGAGATTGACTATCTACTGCTTGCCTCACCTGGTGAGAAACTGCCCAAAGCGAATGGGTCTGTGTTCAGTAAAACAGGACATGAGGTGTCATCCTTCCTTCATTCCTTTTTCGAAGATTATGACACCATTGGCAGCACCGCCGATGAAGACAAGTCGGTGACCGTCTGGATTGGAACGGGCCGCGACCAGGCACAGGTACTGAAAGCGATGATTGATGATACGTTTACACCGCTGACAGGCATTAGCGTTAATCTCAAGCTGGTTAATGCAGACGTGTTGCTTCGTGCCTCGCTTGCAGGAGAAGGTCCGGATGTAGCCATGCAGGTTGGCAATGATGTGCCGGTGAACTTCGGGATGCGACACGCGGCGGAGGATTTGTCCACATATCCAGGCTATAACGAGTTAATCAAGCAGTTCAGGGACAGTGCAATGGTTCCATATCAGTTTGAAGACCAGGTATTCGCGCTTCCGGAACAGCAGATTTTTAACATGTTATTTTATCGTAAAGATATTCTGGAGCAGCTTGATCTGGAGCCGCCGCAGACGTGGGATGACGTGTATGCCATGATCCCGGTGCTGCAGAAGCACAACATGGAGATGGCGCTGCCGTTGGCTCAGACAACTGGCGTACCCGTGTTGGAAGTTAATCGGGCGTATGCCATGCTGCTGTATCAGATGGGCGGCTCCTTCTACTTAGACAAGGGTGCCAGAAGTGGTATGGATACGGAGACTGGACTGGAGGCGTTCAAGGAATGGACGGATTTCTATACCAGTTACAAGCTGCCACTGACCTTTGATTTTCCCATGCGCTTCAGAACGGGGGAAATGCCTGTGGGCATCATGGACTATACCTTCTATAACTACTTGTCTGTATCTGCGCCAGAGATTAAAGGTCTGTGGGAATTCATCCCGGTTCCAGGCCTCAAGCAGCCCGATGGAAGCATCAAACGTGATGTGGCAAGCGGTGGTACGGCGACGGTGATGCTCAAGCAGTCGAAACATAAAGATGCGGCATGGGAATTCATGAAGTGGTGGGTAAGCAAGGATGCCCAGGTTCGCTTTGGACGGGAAATGGAAGGTCTGATGGGTGCTGCTGCGCGCTATCCAACGGCGAACATCGAAGCTTTACAGGAGCTGCCTTGGCCGATCCGTGATTATCGCAGTCTGGAAGAACAGTGGGAGTGGGTACAAGGGGTACCTGAGGTTCCCGGAGGTTACTTTACAGGTCGCCATCTGGATAACGCATTACGTGAGGTCGTCAATAACGGTACGAACTCAACCGATGCTTTATATGATTACGTTCAGGAAATTAATTACGAAATTCAGCAGAAACGAAAAGAGTTTAAATTGGACGGAATGCGCTAGGGAGGGACTCTTTTGCAGAAGGTAAACATCGTGACCGAACCCGGTTCTCAGCCCAAGCGCACGCCTGCCGGCATGCCGGGAAGATGGGAGCTCTTTGTCAGAGATATGAAGCGGGATAAACATCTTTATATTCTTTTATCGCCATATATGCTGTTATTTCTGCTATTCACCGTGTTTCCAGTCATCATTTCGATCTTTTTCAGTTTTACCAACTTCAACATGCTGGAGTTTCCGCAATGGGTCGGCTGGGAGAACTATTCCAAGCTGCTCTGGAATGATGATGTGTTCTTGATAGGTCTCAAAAATACGATTATTTTCTCAGTGGTTACTGGCCCGATCAGCTACATAGCCTGCTTTGTATTTGCGTGGCTCATCAATGAGCTGAATCCGAAGGTAAGAGCGTTTATGACACTAATATTTTTTGCGCCTTCAATTTCGGGCAATGTGTTTTTTATTTGGCAGATTATTTTCTCCGGGGACTCCTACGGCATTATGAACGGTTTTCTAATGAAAACGGGCATTCTGTATGAGCCGATCCTGTGGCTTCAGGATCCGAAATATATGCTTGCCATTATCATGCTTGTGCAGCTATGGCTTAGTCTGGGAACGAGCTTCCTTGCATTTATTGCCGGTCTGCAAACGATGGATCGTACGTTATATGAAGCGGGAGCCATCGATGGGGTGCAGAATCGCTGGCAGGAGCTGTGGTATATTACGCTTCCTTCGATGCGCCCTCAGCTGATGTTTGGCGCCGTTATTCAGATTACTGCATCTCTAGCGGTTGCCGAAGTGGCCACTGCACTCGCCGGTTTCCCGAGTGTGCAGTATGGGGCACATACGATTGTTACGCACTTAATGGATTACGGAACGATTCGTTTTGAAATGGGTTATGCATCGGCCATCGCAACGGTGCTGTTTGGTCTGATGCTGGGCTCCAACCTGCTTGTTCAAAAGCTTTTGAAGAGAGTGGGGGAATAGCCGATGAAGATAGCCCTGCTTATGAAACGAAAAATCAATCGATCCTGGCAGGTCGATATTCTGCTGTTCCTGTTGCTTGGCGGATTTGGCGCATTTATGGCGGTTCCGCTCATCTATGTCATCAATAATGCCTTTAAACCGTTGGATGAACTGTTCATTTTCCCGCCAACCTTGTTTGTACGGAACCCGACGTTTGAAAACTTCTCCGATCTGTTTCAGGTCATGAAAAATTCATGGGTTCCCTTTTCGAGATACATTTTCAACACCGTATTTATTACAGCAGCGGGTACGTTTGGCCATATAATCCTGGCTTCGGCAGCGGCATATCCGCTGGCGAAACACAAGTTTCGCGGTCATAAAGTTTTGTTCACCGTTATTGTGCTGTCGCTGATGTTCTCGCCACATGTAACAGCGATCCCGAACTATATGATTATGTCAACTCTCGGATGGCTCGACTCCTACCAAGCGATCATTATTCCGGCCTTTGCTTATCCGCTTGGCTTGTATCTGATGAAACAGTTTATGGAGCAGATTCCGGATGCGCTGCTGGAGGCGGCAAAAATGGATGGCGCAAGCGAGTATCGGATTTTCTTCCAGGTGGTTATGCCGCTCGTCAAACCGGCCTGGCTTACACTGCTCATTCTGATGATGCAGATGTTGTGGGGTACGGACGGTGGAAGCTTTATCTACAGTGAACAGCTTAAAACGATGCATTACGCCATGGGACAGATTGTGCAAGGCGGAATTGCCCGAGCAGGAGTAGGGGCTGCTGTAGCTGTCATCATGATGACGGTGCCGATTGTTACATTTGTATTGTCACAGAGCAATGTCATTCAAACGATGGCATCATCCGGCATGAAGGATTAAGGGAGAGGGTGTTAGAGATGAGAGTGAAATCATGGCTGATCGTTCTGGCAGCTTCCCTGCTGATTGCCGGACTCGGAACTAACCAGGCTCATGCGGCACCGTATGAGGGATATACCTATAACTACTGGGGGAATGCAGTAAAGTCACCGATTGCTTTTCTCCCTTCCAGAGTCATTACAGGTGAGGAGGCCGGAACTGGGACGTGGCAGTCCCCCCTGGATATATATGCTGCGAAGGATGGCCTGCTCTACGTGCTGGATTCAGGAAATGCGCGAATCGTTGTGTTAAACGATAAATGGGAGACGGTACGAGTCATTCAGCAGTTCGAGCATGGCGGCAAACAGGATAGCTTCCTGAATCCAGAAGGGCTTTTTGTTACGGAGGCGGGCCAAATCTACGTAGCGGATACCGAAAACAAACGAATTGTGGAGCTGAATCAGGACGGTACATTTGTGCGTGCCATCGGTGCACCGGAATCGGATGTGCTCAGCGAGACGTTTGAATATTTCCCGCGAAAAGTCATTGTGGACAAAGCCGGGCGAATCTATGTGGTTGGCCGGGGTGTCTACGAAGGCTTGATTGAGTTTGATAGTGACGGGCGTTTTACCGGATTCATGGGTACAAACCGTGTGCAGTTTGATCCGGTCGATCTATTCTGGAAAACGGTATCCACCAAGGAGCAACGGGAGAAAATGATTCGTTTTATTCCGCTGGAATTCAACAACGCCGATGTGGATGATGGCGGTTTTATCTACACAACAACAGCGGATAAAAATACAACGTCTGCGGTCAAAAGGCTGAATCCATCCGGAATCGATGTGCTCCGGGTTAACGGAGAATTTGCGCCGGTTGGGGACTTGAGCATGAATCGTTCCTCTTTCATTGATATCAAAGTGTCGAGCAATGGGGTCTACCGTGCACTGGACTCCACGCGTGGGCGTGTGTTCACGTATAACGAAGACGGCAATTTGCTGTATGTCATTGGTCAACTGGGCAATCAGGTAGGCACGTTCAAAAATCCGGTGGCGGTTGAAAGCTACGGTGATGCCATCTATGTGCTGGATCGTGACCTGGGCCGGATCACCGAGTTCAAGGCTACCACCTTCGGAAGCCTGGTGAACGAAGCGAACCGTCTATACAGTTCGGGGAAACATACAGAAGCCGCTAAGCTCTGGGAAGAAGTATTACGTCTGGATGCCAATTATGAAATGGCCTATGTCGGGATCGGCAAGTCGATGCTGCGGGAAGGGAAATACAAGGAAGCGATGACGTATCTGAAGCTCGGTAATGATCGGGAGTATTACTCCAAGGCACTCGCGAAGTATCGCAGGGAATATATGCGAGAATATTTCGGCATGTATATGACAATAGCCATCGGATTGCTGATCGGAGTAATCGCATGGCGCCGCATCACTAGAGCAAAAAATGAGAGGAGGATCGGAGATGTCGCTAATTAAGGAACTCAGGTATTCTCTGCATGTCGCGGTACGCCCTTTTGACGGATACTGGGATTTGAAATATGAAAATAAAGGCAGGCTGCGTGTGGCACTCCTGGTACTGTTTGCAGTCACCGTAACGATGATTGTAAAACGTCAGTACGCGGGGTATGTCGTGAATGACAATTATCCGCTTTCGCTGAACAGTATCAATGAGTTTAAGTATATCGTGCTTCCTTTTTTGCTCTGGTGTATTGCCAATTGGTCGCTGACCACGCTGATGGATGGGGAGGGCAAGTTCAAAGATATTCTGATTGCGACCGGATATGCGATGCTTCCGCTTATTCTGGTCAACATTCCGAATATTTTGCTGAGTAATGTCATTACGCTGCGTGAATCCTCCTTTTATTATTTGCTGGATTCGTTCGGTATGCTCTGGTTTGTGTGGCTGCTGTTTATCGGAACGAAGACGGTACATCAATACTCTGTGTTCAAAACCATTAGTACGATGCTGCTCACACTCGTCGTGATGGGCGTCGTTATATTTCTGGGCCTGCTTTTCTTTAGCTTGATCCAGCAGATCATCAGTTTTGGCTACACCCTCTATCAAGAGATCACGCTGCGCGAATAGAAGAGGAAGGAGGTGCCGGAGATGAAAAGAAGACGTACCGCTATCGTAGCGGTCATGCTCATAAGCAGTCTTTTAATCACACAAAGTGTGAATTACGCGGAGGGCGAAAGACCAGCGACTTCGGAGCAACAAACAACTTCAGAGCAGCAACAAACGGCAGATTCTCAACGTGCTGGAACTGATACACCTGAAAGTACAGATCAGGCAAAGAGCAGCGCATCAGACGTGGCAGCTACGCCAAATGCTCCAGATGCAAAGGCTGCGAACAAGTCCAACCCTAGCGAGATGACGGTCCCTGAGGGCATGGAAATGGTTGCTGAGAACGAGCAGATGATTCTGTATTTGCACCCGGAGACGACTGAAATTGCGGTCAAGGATAAGCAGAACGGGGCAATATGGTTTTCCAATCCGCAGGATCGCGAGCAGGACGCCATTGCGACGGGGTACAACAAGTCTCAGTTGAATGTGCAGTTTGAGCTGACGTATTACGATAATACGGGTAATGCGCTGAAATACGATAATTTTACGCATAGTGTACAGAGTGGTCAGTTTGAGATTGAAAAAGTAGAGCATGGACTCAACATCGTATATACGCTTGGCGAAGTCAAAAGTGATCTCGAAGCGATCCCAAAATATATTAGCGAGGAGCGCTTTAACACATTGATTCTCGCTAAGCTGGAGGAGAAGGACCAGAAGGAGATTGAGAAGCGCTTTCGTCATGATGAGCAGAACAAACGTTTTGAGAGACGGGACTCCTCTCTGAAGGGCGTTGGTTTGTCAAAGGTCACCCGGATTTTTGACTCCATCGGCTACGATGAGGCTCAGATCGCGATCGACAAAGCCGCTTACGGGCAGGAAGAGAGCGGGAGTGCCAATGTAGTTGTTCCCGTTCACTATCGGCTCGAAGATGCACACTTGAGGGTATCCATACCTGAGAATGGCATTGAATATCCGGAAGCGATGAAAATTCAATCCTTGTCCTTGCTGCCTTTTTTCGGAGCCAGCGGGCCTAAGGAAGAAGGCTACAGCCTGGTGCCTGACGGGTCGGGTTCCTTGATTTATTTTAATAACAAAAAGACGTATGCATCACCTTACAGTACAGCGCTGTATGGAAGCGATCATGCCATCAACCAGCTCACACAGATTCAGAAGGAGCAAAAGGCGAGAATGCCCGTATTTGGTATGAGTTACGGAGACAAAGGATATCTCGCTGTCATTGATAAAGGGGATGCTGTTGCATCCGTGGAGGCGGATATTAGCGGCAGATTGAATCAGTACAACACCGTGTATCCAAGCTTTGCGCTGAGCAGTATGGAGGAAGTTACCCTTACGAATGGCTGGCGTTCCAGCACAGTCAAACGGTTTCAGGCGCAGCCTTTTCACAACGAAATAGCTGTCGTTTATGATTTCCTGGATTCCGAAGATGCGAGTTATTCGGGAATGGCTTCCAAGTATCGGGATTATCTCATCGGGCAAAAGAAACTCACACGTCTGGCGGATGATACCACACTGCCTTTCTACGTGGAACTGATCGGTGGCATTCCCAAGAAAAAGTTTTTTCTCGGGATCCCGTACAGTGCCTACGAGCCGCTGACCACATTTGAAGAGGCACAGGAGATTGTAAAAGAGATGCAAGATCTAGGTGTGCAGGATATTCAGCTGCAATACACCGGATGGTTCAACGGAGGGGTGCATCACGATCTGCCCAAATCCATCCAGGTTGACAAGAAACTTGGAGGTGCAAAGGGTTTGCAAAGCCTTCAGGCGTACATGCAAGAAAATGGCTTTGGTTTATACCCGGATGTATCGTTTCTGGAGGTGTTCCCGGAGGCTGACGCTTTCAAGAAATCGTACGCATCACGTCAAATTACGGGCAAACTTGCGCAAGTTTTTCCGTATCGCATGTCCACGTTTATGCGGGATGAAGAGTCTCCTCCGGGCTATGTTATTACTCCCGAGGCCGTACCGGGCATTGTAAACGGATTTATGCAGGACTATGCACCGCTCGGGCTCAATGCCATTTCTCTTCGCGATTTGGGCGATCAGCTTAATTCCGATTACAACCGGGCCAACGTGATCAACCGTGAGCAAGCCAAGCAGGTTGTTGTGCAGCAGCTTGAGCAGGTGAAGGGTTCCTCAGATGTATCCCTTCTCCTGGAAGGAGGCAATGTGTACGCAAGTCCCTATGCCAGACATATTGTGGATACACCGATGAGCAGCAGTGGCTTTAATATCACGGACGAGACGGTTCCCTTTTTCCAGCTGGTCTATCACGGCTACATTCAATACACAGGCCAAGCATGGAATATGGCAGAGGATCAGGATTCTCTCAAGCAGATGCTGCGAGCGATTGAAACCGGCTCAGCGCCGTATTATACGTGGTTCCACGCTGATCCGTCCGCGATCAAGCTGACGGGCTTCGACGAGTTATATTCGGCCGATTATCGACGCTGGATTCAGGAGTCGGCTAAGCGGTATGCCGAGCTGAACGAGGTGCTGCATGACGTGCAGAATCAATCCATTGTTAAACATGAAAAGCTGAGCGATGGTGTCTATCAGACCACTTTTGAAAAAGGAAAAAAGGTCATTGTGAATTACAACGATGCTGCTGTGAAGGTGAACGGTGTAAGTGTGGCAGCGAAGAGTTACCAGGTAGGAGGTGACACACCGGAATGAAAATCAAAAAATTATCATTGGAGCAAAAAAACAGATATTACGGTTTGTACTTCATCCTGCCCTGGTTCCTCGGTTTCCTGTTTCTGTTCATGGTGCCGCTGATCTCATCGTTCCGTTACAGTCTGAGCAATCTGCAGGTGTCTAATGAAGGTTTCAGTCTGGAGTATATTGGTCTGGGCAATTTCCGTGAGGCATTATTCTCACATGAATCCTATGTACGCATGTTGACGGAATCGGTGCTGGATATCGTGGTAAATACACCGTTAATCATCATTTTCAGCCTGTTCTTTGCCGTTATTCTGAATCAGAAGTTCCATGGCAGGGTGCTGGCAAGAGCAATCTTTTTTCTGCCCGTGATTCTGGCTTCGGGCATTATTGCAAGCATCGAAAACGGCGATCTGATGCAGTCTGTCGTACGTAATGCAAACGATATGACTGGCGGTGGTCTATCCGTCATGAAAAATCTGGATCTCACCATTATGCTGCTGGAGTCCGGTATGAGTCCGATTCTTGTTGAATATTTGACAGGTGCAGTAAGCCGGATATACGAAATCGTCAGCCAGTCTGGTGTCCAGATTCTGATCTTCCTTGCTGGCTTGCAGTCGATCTCACCTTCATTGTATGAAGCCGCCAAGATCGAAGGATCAACGGGATATGAAGCCTTCTGGAAAATTACATTTCCCATGCTAAGCCCTCTGATTCTCACGAATCTGGTCTATACCATTGTGGACAGCTTTATCCGTGATCAGACGAGCCGACTTGTGGTGGATACGGCCTTCAAGAGCTTTAATTTTGGACTCAGTGCGGCGATGTCCTGGATCTATTTTGCCGTCATTGCACTGATTCTGTGGGTAACCACCGCAATTGTATCCCGCAAGGTCTTTTATCAGAATTAGCAATGCTGGAAAAAAGGAAAAGGAGGTCTGACATGAAGACAGAAACCGCAACAGGGCAGCCGTCTGTGAAAAAGGAATGGCTACAGCGCTTGGGATCCGCGGCGTACTGGTTTGAAGCGATCAAAAAGTGGGCATGGATTCTGGTCCGGTTTGTTCTGATCTTTGGCATATCATTTGTCATTCTCTATCCCATTTTATTGAAGATATCCATATCATTCAAAAGCATGTCCGATTTGTACGACCCAATGGTGATCTGGATTCCGCGAACCTTTACGCTAGAGAACTTCAAGCTAGTCTTTACAGCTATGAATTACCCTAGCGTGCTGATGAATACCTTGTGGTTATCGTCAGCGGTGATGCTGCTGCAGACAATAACCTGTGTCCTGGCCGGCTACGGGTTTGCACGAATCAGATTTAAAGGCAGCGGGTTGTTGTTTGCTGCGGTGATTTTTACCATTCTGGTACCGACACAGACGATTATGATCCCGCTGTATCTGAATTTCAAAAACTTTGATGTGATGGGGCTGATTGAGCTGTTTCGAGGCAGTCCTGCCAATCTGATCAATACGTACTGGCCGTTCCTGATCTCGGCTGCCCTGGGTATGGGTGTCAAGACCGGACTGTATGTGTACATTTTCCGCCAATTTTTCAGAGGCATTCCACGGGAAATCGAAGAGGCAGCTTATGTGGATGGAGCAGGATACTTTAGAACGTTTGGCCGAATTATCCTGCCAAATGCGATCCCATCCATGGTTACCGTCATGCTGTTTTCGTTTGTATGGCAGTGGAACGATTCATTTTTCACAAATATGTATCTGAACGAACCTAAGGTGATGTCGTCGATGATGTCATCGTCCGGGTTCACCATTGCAACTTATTTGACGGGTGGCGGTCAGGCTGCTGCCTCATATACGCAAGATCCGTTTTTCATGTCGATGATGATGAACACGAGTGTGCTGATGGCGATTCTACCGCTAATTATTATTTATCTGTTCGTTCAGCGTCATTTCGTAGAGAGTGTGGAACGTTCTGGTCTTGTAGGATAACGGGGAAGTGGGGGCTGCCCGGCTAAACGGGCAGTCTACTATTGGTATTGTTGGCAATACAGTTGGCTGTACAGGTCAGGAAGAGGGGAAGAAGAATGCAGATCAATACAAGAGAAACACAAACGAAACTGGATAAGAGGGTAACGATTGACGGGGAGATACGTTATCAGGGTATAGACAACTTCGGGGCTTCGGATGCGTGGTCGATGGAGCCGCTCGGGAAGTATTGGAGTGAAGAGAACAAAGCCCGGGTAGCCGATCTTTTATTTTCCAGAGAACAAGGAATCGGATTATCTGCATGGCGTTTCAACATTGGTGCAGGCTCGGCGGAAACAGATCAAGATCGGATTCCCGACCCGTGGAGACGAGCGGAAGCTTTCAAAACGTCGGAGGACGGTGAATATGATTGGAGCAAGCAATCAGGTCAACAGTGGTTTCTTGAGGCCGCTCGTGATCGGGGAGTGGAGACACTTATCGCTTTTGTGAACAGTCCTCCGGTATGGATGACCAAGAATGGTCATGCTCAGCCTGATCCTGGAGTTGGTTCGACCAACCTGAGAACAGGGTATGAAGGCAAATTTGCAGCCTATCTTATGGATGTATTAACGCATTTCGAGCAGAAAGGATTTCTTTTTAATTATATCAGTCCGATCAACGAGCCGACCTGGGACTGGAATCAGGCTTGGCAGGAGGGCAATCGCTACAATAACGATGATCTAAAAAAAGTCATTCTCGAATTATATCGTCAGCTACAGCAGAGCGATCTGCACACGCGAATCAGCGCACCGGACGGTGTGGAGATCACTTCACTGCTGGATGATGAATATTATCGCCAGTTTGCGGGCAGCGGAACCTATTCCAGCGGTGCTAATCAGCTCGGCACGGGCAAGTACCGGGAATACATAAAAGACCTGATTGGCGATCCTCAGATGAAGGAAGCGGTGGGCAATAAAATCGCTTCGCATTCCTATTGGTCTGATTACAGTAATCCCGGAGATGATCGTCTGGTGAGACTCAGGCAGCTGCTTCATCACAACCTGAACCATTATGATCCAGACAGCAAATATTGGGTTACTGAATACTGCATACTCGGAGACTACGGACCTGGACGTGATTTAGGCATTGAATCCGCTCTGCATGTAGCGAGAACAATTCATTTTGATCTAGTTGAGGCTCATGCTGCGGCCTGGCAATGGTGGACGGCTGTCTCCAAGGTGGATTATAAGGATGGGCTGATCTATACGGATTATAGTGAAGCTGGCGATGAGCAAAATATTCTGACCTCGAAAATGCTGTGGGTACTCGGCAACTACAGCAGATTTATTCGGCCTGGAGCGAAGCGAATTGAACTCACCGGGCTTGGAGAGGAAGCCGACAGCGGACTACTCGGTTCTGCCTATATTCATGAGGAAGAGCAAACGGTAACGGCTGTTTTTGTAAACCATGGTCAATATGACAAGTGCATTCAAGTGAGTCTTCAGGAACTCGGCTTAAATGGTCCAATTACCACAATGAAGTCTTATGTGACCAGTGCTGAACTGGATTTAGCCTGTCAGGAGACGGTTATAGCCGGAGAAGAGATGCAGTCATTTATCCTTACCATTCCAGGAGAATCAGTTGTGACCTTTATGGGAGGTGTGGAGTAAACAGCGAAAAAATAAATAGTGAGGTTTCACTCAATATCGCCCATGATATAATGAGGTTTGATACATGCAGAAATGTGTTATTAAGCTAAATTCTGTCATGGGCTTTTTTTACAGCCTGCAAATGCACGATAAGAGGAGAAAAAAATGAATATTCGCACGGTCGCGTTGGCCATTTTTACATGTAATGAGGATCAGATCCTTGTGCAAGCATTTCAATCCCCAGGAAGTTCAACCACGTTCTATCGTCCTGTGGGTGGTACAGTTGAATTCGGAGAAAACAGTCAGTACACATTAATGCGAGAAATAAGAGAAGAGTTGCATCAAGAGATTGAACCTCCACAGCTGATTGCTGTAATCGAGAATATTTTTCAGGTAGAAGAGACGGGGCATGAAATTGATTTTATCTATGAAGCAAAATTCAAGAACACTGACATGTACAGTAAGATAGAGCTTCAAGGCATAGAAGGAAAGGAATCCTACCGAGCCGTGTGGAAGTCCATTGGCGATTTTAATGAAGGAAAAGAGGACATCAAGCTGGTACCAGATGGATTATTGGCTCTATTAACCGGGAAAAACAAAGACGCTCAGTCCATAATTCATATCAGGACAAGGTAGCATTCAATATGTATTGTAACCAAATCTCTTCATCTGAAAAAAGAGGGGAATAGTTTAGTCAATGTATATCGGGAGAATGACAATAGAAATCGGAGGATACGACATGGAAAATAAGGAAACATTTAATCTTGTAGTTCAAGAATATGATCGATATAGACCCGTCTATCCAAGTGAAATGTTTGAAGATATTTTTACATATTTACAGATCAACAAAGAAGATCCCGTTCTGGAGATTGGGTGCGGAACAGGACAGGCGACCAGTGGATTGGTGAGCAAGGAATATACCAATATCACGTGTATTGAATTAGGCAGTAATCTGGCTCAGTTCACCGTAGACAAATTCAAGTCCTATCCCTCGATTCAAGTGATCAACACTCCTTTTGAGGACTGGGATGACGAAGGAGAGCGCTATTCCTTAATCGTGTCGGGAACCGCCTTTCATTTTATCAGACCGGAAATCGGTTACCGTCGGGCTTGGGAGCTGTTAGAGGATCGAGGTGGCATCGGCCTTTTTTGGACGATTCATGTTCCGAACTTTGAACCGCTACATACTGAAATTCGTTCCCATTACATCGCATTAGCCCCTCATCTGGATGATTCTCACTATCCTTCCCCAGATGAAGTTATCCAGGAGCGTAAAGAAATAACAGAACAATCCGGCTTGTTCACGGATATTGAGGTGAAGGAGTATAACTGGATCCAGACTTGTTCCAGCGAAGAATATGTCGCGTTGTTAAATACAAATTCCAAGCATCAACAGCTGGCTGAGGATGTGCGGCGTTCACTTCTGGAACGCATCAAACACTCCATTGATGCTGCAGGTGGAACGATAGAAAAACAACATAAGGTTGCTCTTTATCTAGGGAAGAAAAAGGTCTAAGGATATTTGTGTCTAAGGATATATCTTTATCATTCCATTGCAAACAGGAGGAATAAAATATGAGTGACTTGCGTTCAACATATAATATTCAAACGGCGGTGTTAAGTTTTCAAGAGGAGTTGGAGCGGTTAAGGGTTCAGGCGGTCATGGGGTGGAGCAAAGAGTTCCGCAATCTGGAATGGTATGGTTTGAAAAACGGGATGCGTGTATTGGAGGTCGGAAGCGGACCAGGGTACATTACAGAGTAGCTATTGAACAGTCTGCCTGACAGCGAGCTTACCTCGCTTGAGATTGATCGTTCACTGCAAGCACAAGCCAAAGAACGGCTGAAAGACATCCCTTCCATGCGGTTAAAATTTGTGGAATCGTCTATATACGGAATGGATCTGCCGGATGACTCTTTTGATTTTGTCGTGGCAAGATTGATCTTTCTTCATTTGAACAATCCTAACGAAGCCGCACAAGAGATATATCGTGTACTGAAGCCTGGCGGCCGCCTTGCCATTATTGATGTAGATGATGGTGTTTTTGGTGCAGTGAATCCTGATGTCCCTGCATTGCATACGGTATTAATGAAAATTTCGGACTATGTGGCACAACACGGCGGTAATCGTTTAATTGGCAGAAGCCTGCCACGTCTCCTTTCTGAGAGCGGATACATCGATGTTGACATTGACTCCGTGCTTCAACATAGTGATCTGTTAGGCATAGAAGGGTTTAAGCAGCAGTTTAATCTCAATCGGTTTGTCCATTTTGCTGAAAAAGGTGTGATCAGTTCGGAGGAGTTTGCCCAACTGCAACAAGCCTCTGATGCGATAAATCATTCGCCGGAAGCCTATGCCATGATGAATTTCATTACAGCTTGCGGCACGAAGCCTCTGTAAGAGCTGTGTACGTTCGAAATAAGGTTTACCTGCTCGGTGCATTAGTACTGTCTATGACAGAATAAGCTTCCTAAGAGACGGAGGATGGGAATGAATATCGCTCAAGCTTTCCAGGAGTTTGTAGTTCAAGATGATCATCAAGGCATGATTGATTTGCTGAAAAAATATGAACAATCCAGAAGATTGTCTGTCCATGAACGAGGCTGGGTCTACTGGAATATTTCTGATGGTTATGCCTTGTTAAGAAAGTCGGAACTGCTTTTTGCGAATCACCGGGAATTCTTCGAATGGGGGAAAGAAAACCTCGCCCCTGAGCAATTACACTGGATCGTTTCGGATTCGACACAAGCGTTATCATTGTCCTTGGGAAACTATTTTGATCATTGGATCGATTGGTACCATTATGCTTGTGATCATGCACCCAAGCTGGATACCAACCGAGGTGTTCGATTCGAGAGCCATCGGGCTTTGGGTGGTTCGCTTTGGGTTTTGGAGAGGTACAGTGAAATGGACAGTGTGCTTGAAAATATGAACGAGCTCATAAAAGAAGATGAGACATGGTCCAATACTCTTTTTGCCCGAATTACATACAACAAACAGCGTCTGACTAGGCTTTATCATGCTGGGGATGTTGTCGGAGTTCAAGCTCTTGTGAACGAAACGATGGATTCGATTGATGACATCAATGTTGGAGCACTGCCCATTTCAAGAAAAGACGAAGTGGTCGGTAGTTGGGAGGATATTAATGTCTCCAGAAATTCACAGAGAGATATCAACATTGCGTTGAACAATCTGGCCTGTATTTTAACGGATATTGAAAGGTATGAGGAAAGTATGAAATTGTTCATGCAGATACAGGAACGTGATCATCGCATGAATGCATATGGTTCTTCCAAATGGATATATTCGATCTGGAAAACAAGAGGGACTGAGGCAGTTAAAGATGCATTATCAGCTAATGCATCTTATGAACTAGCTGACCTCATCAAACATACTCCTGAACTATCAGAGATCAAAGGTTTAGCATGAGGTGATTGAAGTGGTAAGAGGTTTGCATAACAATGTGAAAGGAGTGATGTGATATGAGAAACAATACGAATCTGAGTAGAAGAAACGGAGTTGCCAGAGGTGTGTTTGTCTAGCACAGAGGAATCAAGGAAGCGTTTCGAGGGATTCCTCTGTGTAATTTTCACAAGGAGGAATTTCAAACTATGATTCATTTAAAACGTGTCTCGGTAGATAATTGGTATCCATGTACCCAACTGAATGTAACTGAAGAACAGAAAAAAAGTTTCCCCGCGCCGGTTGTATATTGGATTGCTGAATCCAAGGTAGTTGAAGACTTTCAACCCATGGCCATCTATTTTGATTCGGAATTAGTTGGATTTGCGGTGTACTCAGATCGGCCGGATCATGAGGATAACTATTGGCTTCTTGCTCTAATGATAGATACCAAGTATCAGGGCAGAGGTTATGGAAGAGAAGCCCTTAGGAAGTTGATTGATCTAATGAAAGAATCGCTGAAATGCAAACGCATCATGATTGGACACAGGCCGGAAAATGATATTGCCGGAAAGCTGTATGACTCTTTTGGTTTCCACCGAGTAAGTGAAGGTCTGATTGGTGGCGAAGTTGTTCGTCTTCTAAGATGCAGGTAGTGCCAAAATACATGCGATTCGGATTGTAGAGGAGGTAGCTTGTCTTTGAAGCATTTACAGAGTATTTTCTCATTACTCTTTATCATGTTAGGCATTGTGATTATTACAATCTCGAAAATGATTGAAGAGGTAATTCCGAAGCTAGGGTATGCAGCATTCCAGTCAGCAGCAGCGGGTAGTTATACTCCGAGTGATTATCAAGTGAATTTTGAACTGAATTATTGGATAGGTGCGATATGCATTTTGGGTGGAGTTATCTGTATAGTAGCTAGAATGAATTGGGTTCAGAACTCCATACGTGAAATGAATGCAAGAAACAAAGAGTTTGATGAAACTCATCATTAGGATGACACGAGAGAACTGAAATAAGTTATGATATGACATAAAAAAAGAAAGGGCAGATCAACATGATTACATTCCAATACTTTGAACCGGAAGATTTTGATCAACTAATCGAATGGAGTGGAGATGAAGCGTTTCTGCTCCAGTGGGCTGGCCCGCAGTTCCATTATCCACTTTCCAAGGAACAGCTAGCAGAATATTTGCATGGTGCGAATGATAAGAACACTTCGAATAAGTTCATTTATAAAGTGATGGATGAAACGACTCAGGAGATTGTGGGCCATATTGCTCTTGGCGGTATCGATCGATATAATCGTTCAGGACGTATCGGTAAGGTGCTTCTTGGCAAGCCCTATCAGGGTAAAGGCTATGGAAAGCAAATGATCGATGAGGCACTTCGAATTGGATTTGAAGAGGAGAAGTTACACCGGATCAGTCTGGGTGTATTTGATTTTAATGTCTCAGCCATCCGATGTTATGAAAAAGCGGGCTTTGTACGAGAAGGACTTATTCGTGATGCGAGAAGACATGAAGATACCTTCTGGAATCTGATCGAGATGAGCATATTAGAGGACGAATGGAAGAAATAGCTTCTCAAAAGGACTTATCGTACTTGAGAGGAGGTTTACCCACCCGTCATGCTGAACATACTGAAAAAGTTAACTTTTTGGTTTGTTATTTTCTCGCTAACCGTATGTTTCATTAATCTATCAGGGAACGATGATAAGAATATTCTGATTTATTTAACGAATCCTATAAATCCGTTGCTGAATGACTGGTTAACCAAAATAAATACAAATCCAGAGACGACTTCATTTTTCAGGCCATTAATATACTTATTCCATTTGATTTTTTGGGGAGGAGCGGGGTTCATCCTCGATCGGGTCATTATGAAGCTTAAGCGTAATAGTTAGATATGAACAACTCTCAGGCAGAGGTCATCTTTCTTGAGGAACACTTGATGAACGGATGTAATAACTACGTGTACGAAAATTTAAATGGGGGATGTTCGCTTGTCATCTGAATGACAGGCAGACATCCCCTTAATTATTTACTTCCTTCCTGATTGATTACAATGATCCCCGTATCAATAAATTCCTGCACGGGCAAACCGTCGCTTGCGAGTAACAAGGTCTCCATCATTTTGGCACCCCAGACTCCCTCATTCTGTGAAATAACGGCAGACAATTGACCGTTGAGCAACCCGTTTTCACTGGTCGGGCTGTCTCCGAACGCGATCAAATGCCGGTTAAGTCCTTTCGCTTTCCAGATCAGGGTAGAGGCAGAGACGGAAACAAAATCGAGTCCGATAATCGCATTGAAGTGAGGGTGAGCTTGAATCATATTCTCCATATCGGACATGGCGCGATCTTCATTCCCTTGATGATAACGAACCTCCAAGATTTCGATGTCTGTTTCACTGCGGATGTAGTCGATGAATCCATTAAGTCGCTGCTGCAAACCTTGCATCTCCTCCAAACCATTCTCGACAAGAATCATGCCTTGATTATGCAGAAGGTCTGTAGTCGTCATCGCGAACTGCTGGCCAGTGCGATAGTTATCAGCGCCCACATAAGCGATTCGATGACTGGATGGGACATCTGACTCGAATGTAATGACAGGAATACCGGCAGCTTGAGCTGCATCAATTACGGGTGTAAGTGCAGCAGCATCCACAGGAGATATAGCTATTCCGTCCACATGCTGTTTGATCATATTCTCCATGATACGGATCTGTTGTTCAGTATTGGCTTCATCAGGTGCGTTTACAATTAATGTGATATTGTGTTTGCCTGCATACTCCGTTGCATCCTTCGTGATCATCTCATAGGTTGGATAGGTCATTGGATAAATAATACCGAAAGTTTTACTCGCGGCAGATTTCTCGACAGGTGAAGTTGCAGGAACTGATGCGGCCATTTGCTGTGGGCGAATGTGTGCCGAACCGGATGAAATGATCATCGGGAACAGCAGTATGAGTGTAAGTAAAAGCGCAATTTTAATTTTACTCATACATCGGCTCTTTTCTCATATCTGATGGTCTGGCCTGCGATTCCTCGGTCCCTTGCGTTCGGTATTCTCTTGGTGTAAAACCTGTTGTTTTCTTGAATATATTAGAAAAATAGTGAGAATCGTTGTAACCGACTTTGTAAGCAATCTCAAAGGTTTTGTTGCTGGTCGTTTTCAGCAGCTCTTTGGCTTTACCGATTCGAATCCGGGTTAGATACTCCGTTATCGTTTGACCCGTTTCCTGACTGAAAATCTTGCTTAGATGACTTGGACTGATTCTGACGTGTGCAGAGATCATCTTCAGCGAGACTTGTTCGTTACTGTATTCCCGGGATACATAGGCTTTTACCTGATCGATGACATCACTGTATTTTCCGGAGCAGGCTGCTCTTCTCTGCCATAACAGGTTAAGCAGGGAACATAGATATTGGGTGCAATCCTCCCAGCACGTAATTTTCCGGATCGTCTGCTGCAGGGAAGTGATATTCTCATCCGAATGGTCACTCATGCGGAACAGCTGATTCGCAAGCCGAAACGACTCGAGCGTAAGATCATTCAACAGATAGAAGCCATACGATGAGGACTTCCAGTCGAAGGACTGTAATGGAGCGGCAAACTCCTGCACAAAAGGGTCACGCAGATTGGGGCTACCGATTTTGAGAAATTCAAGAAACGAATTCCTGTCGAGAAATAGAGTCGTTTGCTCATCCAGGTTAATTTCAGTTAGAGTAGCTCTGTTCTGAAGGGTAAGCCGGGTAATATATTTATCCTCCTCCGCTTCCAGATACGAGACATGAATGCCCTGCAGCCGCTCTTGTTGACTGCCAATACCCAGAATAATATTACATTTGAACATATGCTCCAGCTCCATACGAACCCGCCCACGAAGCTGCTCCAGATATGCGGATATGTTCTCAGCGTCATTATACTTGAGCAGAAGCACGATCTCCGTCCGGCTTCGAATATAAGGAAGATGTTCTACGTGGGGATCACGAGTTTCCTCCAGTACGGGAATCAGCTTCTTCATCATGGATTCCGAATCCGGGGAATCCTCTGTTAATCGAACGTCGATAATGACAATGGTGTAATACCTGGCTGAGAGAGGAAGTGCGAGTTGTTTGGCTGATTCAATCGCATCGGTTGTACCGATGAGTCCCCCACACAGATCGGCTAGCAGTTTTTCTTTGGTGATCGTTCGGCTTGTCATGCGCTGTTGTTCTTCATCCATTTGTTTGCTGACCTTATGAAGCATCTGGATTAGCTCTGCTGCGCTAATGGGCTTTAGACAGTACTCAGTTACACCGAGTCGGATGGCCTCCTGGGCATAGCTGAATTCATCATGACCGCTCATGATAATGATTTTGATATCAGGTTGCTGATTGCGAACGATGGAGGTCAGTTCCAGTCCGTTCATAAATGGCATTTTAATATCCGTAATCAGAATGTCCGGTGCCCATTCATGAATTAAAGGTAATGCAAGCTCGCCGTCGGGTGCATCCCCGCAATAGCGAAAACCTTCCTTTTCCCAATCAATGCAGCTCCGTATATTCTCCCGAATCCCAATTTCGTCATCCACAATCATGACCTTTTTCAACGGTTAACCTCCTTGCTTTTGGGGATACGAATCATAAATGTGCTTCCTTCCATATACGTACTGTCCATTTCAACGCCATAAGCTGGTCCGAAATAGAGTCGAATCCGGTGATGTACATTGAGCAGACCGAATCCGCCTTCCTGCTCGTCATCTTGGGGGGAACGAGAACCCGCCGGTTTCTCCAGCTCTTCACGTAATTGAGCCAATCGATCCGCAGACATGCCGATTCCGTTGTCTTGTACGGTGAGAATGATGCTATTTTCCTCAATATATCCGTGGATGGATATACGCCCTTGACCACGTTTGTTTTTGATCCCATGGTAGAGCGCGTTTTCAACTAGGGGCTGCAAGGTCATTTTCAGAATGGGATAATCCTGAAGCTCACGGTCAACGCTGATCTCGTAGGTGAGAATATCGTGATACCTCATCTGTTGAATGACCAAGTAACTCCTCGCATGCTCAAGCTCGGTTTGAATGGATACCCAGTCGAATCCTTTGTTTAGACTCAAACGAAAGAACTTCGAGAGGGCCTGCACAAGTTTGATTACATTTTCTTTTTTCTCTGCTTCAGCCATCCATAGAATGGATTCCAACGTGTTATAGAGAAAGTGAGGGTTGATCTGAGCTTGCAGCGTACGTAGTTCAGCTATTTTCACCTGTTCATTCTCTCGAATACTCTTTTCGATTAATGTTTTGAGCTTATCCAGCATCACATTGAAGCTTTTGCCCAGATCAGCAATTTCGTCTGAGCCGTGTGGTGTGACTTTGGCCTCCAAGTAACCGTTTGCAGCTTTACGCATCTTGTTCATCAGAATCCGGATGGGAAGAATCAGTCGATTATTCAGGAAAAAATATAATGATATTGCAAAGAAGGCACTTAACAAAACCGTGATGATGATCAATTGGCGAATGCTATTGGCCTCTGCAATGATTTCCTGATAAGGGGCTACCCCGATCATTTTCCATCCGGTCTGTTTGGAGGTGCTGTATACAACGAATTGCGGCTTGGAGCCTGCGGACAGGATAAAGCTGTCATGTTGCAAATGTAAGGGGATTGATCGGATCTGATCCATCATGCTTATGGATGCCGGGGTGGCATCCGGTCTGAAAAGAGTATTTCCGTGTTGATCACTGATGTAGAAAAAACCTGAATCCTTAATGGGGGTGCTCGTCAAAAAATCATCAATAAACGAATCATTCAAATCAATTACGATAAATCCGATGACCTCATGCGTGATTCGTTCCTTGACGGTAGTTATAATTGAAAGCGCATTCTGTTTAGGGTAAGCAAATCCATCCAGCCTGTTATATTCGGCATGGGCTGCAGAATGAGGGATGCGTAGAATGGCATCCGGATACTGTATCAGATACTTGAAGTACGGGTTACGTAGCGGATTCCGTTCCAGCTTGAACACGCCTTTTCGTTCACTTATGCCTTTTCCATAGAAATTCACAAATGAGATATTAAGTACCTTGTCATACTTGTAAGTTTCTCGATATAGATTGTAGGTCTGAAGGATGGCTTTGGCTTCCGGGTAGGACTCCGATTGAGAATAAAGGTATTGAAGCACTTGTGGATTCTTGCCCAGTTCGAGCAACCGTTCCGTATCCTCAAACAAGATATCAATGTTCCTGGCAAGCTGGTCGGCGACCAATTGTGTCGAGGCCTTGTTATGATTGGATACGACCGTATAGGATTTGTGGTAAGAAATCAATCCAACCACGATCAGTGGTACTGAACTGAGGATGATAAACATGCTGAGTAATTTAAGCCTTAGGCTTGAAGCAATCCACTGAATGAGTTTCAACGTATTCCACTCCATCTGAAGGGATCGAAAATGTACCATTAGTATAACATGATTTTTAGATATTTAAGAGAATCGCTAAATACTACACCATTAAACAAAGAAATTACACATTTTGGATCTCTGTTTTTGAAATTGCTAAATTATTACATTAAAAAAACAAGATACTCCATATAAGCTTGAAATGAAAGCGTTCTATAATGTGATCACACCACAAGGTGAAATGAAAAAGGGAGGATCACAACATGCGAACCAAAAAAAAGTGGGGACTTGCCATAACATTGGCTATGGTGATGCTGGTTAGCACGGCATGCAGCAGTACCAATGGAGGAGCAGGCTCCGATAATGAAACTTCAACAAATGGCAATGGGGGTACACCTGCCAGCGCCAAAACAATTACGCTCGGTTTTTCGCAGGTTGGTGCGGAGAGTGGCTGGCGTTCGGCGAATACCAAGTCGATTCAGGAGTCAGCCAAAGAAGCAGGCTATGATTTGAAGTTTTCGGATGCGCAGCAGAAGCAGGAAAATCAGATTAAAGCCTTGCGATCCTTCATCCAGCAGAAGGTGACGGTGATAGCTTTTTCTCCTGTTGTGGAATCCGGTTGGGATACCGTATTGAAGGAAGCGAAGGATGCAGGCATTCCCGTAATTTTGACGGACCGTGCTGTGGATTCCCCGGATAAAACCCTCTACAAAACCTTTATTGGCTCCGACTTCGTAGAAGAAGGACGCAAAGCAGGTCAGTGGCTTAATGACCAATATAAGGACACACAAGACGAGATCAATATCGTAGAATTGCAGGGCACAACTGGCTCCGCACCAGCGAATGACCGTCAAGAGGGCTTTATGGAATTGATTGCTTCCAATCCAAAGCTTAAAGTGATCGCTTCACAATCGGGAGACTTTACACGTGCCAAAGGCAAAGAAGTCATGCAGGCTTTCCTCAAAGCACATAAAAAAATCGATGTTCTCTACGCACATAATGACGATATGGCACTTGGTGCAATTCAGGCCATTGAAGCGGCAGGACTGAAACCAGGCGTAGATATCACTATTATCTCGGTTGATGCCGTGAAGGATGGGATGCAGGCTGCTGCTGATGGCAAAATCAACTTTATCGTGGAATGTAATCCGTTGTTAGGACCTCAATTAATGGAAGCGGTTCAAGCGGTAGTGGACGGGAAAGACATCGAACCCCGAATCGTGACAGATGAGACAACGTTCACATCGGAGCAAGCCAAAGAAGCATTGCCAACACGCGAATATTAAACGCAGATTCGTATAACACCGAAAAGTCATTTTTCGACCAGGCTGTCGCTAAATGACTTTTTTCCATAACAAAGGAGAGGGTTATATGGCCGAGCAAGCGCCCATTTTGCAAATGACAGGTATCACCAAACAATTTCCCGGCGTTAAAGCGCTGTCCAGCGTCAGCTTTCGTTTGTTTCCGGGCGAGATTCATGCCTTGATGGGTGAGAACGGAGCGGGAAAGTCGACACTTATTAAAGTTCTGACTGGCGTTTATTCCATTGATGAGGGAACGGTAACGATGGGTCATCGCGAACTTTCCATTTCCGGTCCGCTCGAAGCACAGAAGGCGGGAATCAGTACCGTTTACCAGGAGGTTAATCTCTGCCCGAACTTAACAGTTGCTGAGAATATTTTTATCGGGCGAGAGCCGATGCGATTTGGCAAAATCAATTGGAAGCAAATGAACCAAGATGCAGAGAACCTGCTGCGAGACAGATTACATCTGTCCATCGATGTTAAGGCCCCTTTACAGAATTACTCAGTCGCGATTCAACAACTGATTGCGATTGCAAGAGCACTCAGCATCTCAGCCAAGGTGCTCATACTGGATGAACCTACATCCAGTTTGGACAAAAACGAAGTTCAGCAACTGTTTCGAATTATGTACAAATTAAAGAGTGAAGGTCTGGCCATTCTTTTTGTTACTCATTTTCTAGATCAGGTATACGAAATGTCGGATCGTCTAACGGTGCTCCGTAATGGGGAATTGGAAGGAGAGTACATAGCCGCAGAACTTCCACGCATGGAACTGGTGCTCAAGATGATCGGCAAGGAGCTTGAAGTGTTAGAGGAGCTTCCGAAGGAAACGGATGCTGCCCAGGCGGAGTCGGGCGAACTGTTAATTACCGCCAAGGGGCTTGGACGGAAAGGCGCAATTGAGCCGTTCGATCTGGATATCCGTAAGGGAGAAGTCCTGGGCTTGGCTGGATTATTGGGGTCTGGTCGGACCGAGATCGCTCGCCTCTTCTTTGGTGCAGATCGATCGGACGAAGGCAAGCTGCTTGTTGTGGATACAGGAAGCATGGTCAAATCGCCACGTCATGCGATTGATCAGAATATTGCCTTTTGCTCCGAGAACCGTAAAACCGAAGGCATCATCGATGATTTGACCATCCGGGAGAACATTATTCTGGCTTTACAGGCGACACGCGGCTGGTCTAAACCGATCTCACGCAAGAAGCAGGATGAGATTGCCGAAAAGTACATCAACCTGTTAAATATCCATCCCAAAAATCCGGAGCATTTAATTAAAAATCTGAGCGGCGGTAATCAGCAAAAGGTGTTGCTTGCCCGGTGGCTGCTGATGAACCCGGATCTGTTGATTCTCGATGAACCTACGCGGGGCATTGATATTGGTGCAAAGACTGAAATACAGAAGCTGGTGCTCTCTCTGTCGAAGCAGGGCATGGCCGTGCTGTTCATTTCTTCTGAGTTGGAAGAAGTGATTCGTGTCAGCCAACGGATTGCCGTACTTCGGGACCACAAAAAAGTGAAAGAACTCAGCGGGGAACAGATCCATCAGCAGCAAATTATGAAAGCAATGGCAGGAGGTTAAAGAGATGGCGGGCAAGATGCGTAAACATCATTTGTTTTGGCCGTTATGTATGCTTGGTTTACTTTTAATCTTTAATTTGCTGTACTCTCCGGATTTCTTCTCCCTTGTCATGCGTGAAGGAAATCTGTATGGCAGCTTGATTGATATTCTCAACTTTGGAGCGCCTTTGATTCTGGTATCCATCGGCATGACACTGGTCATTGCGACCGGAGGCATCGATTTGTCCGTGGGCTCCATTGTCGCGATCTCCGGTGCCGTGGCTTGTATGAGTATCAGCAGAGGAGTAGACCAGAGTTCCTTGGGGCTTGTACTGGGTGCTCTTGGATTATCAATGGGGCTTTCCCTGATCTTGGGTGTATGGAACGGGGCGCTTGTTTCGGTTGCCCGAATTCAGCCCATTATTGCGACGCTTATTCTAATGGTGGCCGGACGTGGGATTGCACAATTGATTACGAGTGGACAGATTATTACGGTATCCAATGCCAACTACGCCTATATCGGAGCCGGTTCGCTTGCAGCATTGCCTTTTTCCATCTTCATCGTATTAACTGTCCTGATTGTGGCCACTCTGTTGACGAGAAAAACGGCACTGGGACTGTTTATCGAATCGGTCGGAAGTAACGCGAGCGCGAGCCGACTGGCAGGTATTCGTTCCAAAACGGTTATTCTCACAGTTTATGTGTTCTGTGGACTGTGTGCCGGTATTGCCGGGCTTATTCTCAGCTCGAATGTATCCAGTGCGGATGGAAATAACGCGGGTCTTTGGTATGAACTCGATGCCATTCTTGCGGTAGTCATCGGGGGTACTTCGCTCAATGGAGGACGTTTCTATCTCATGGGTACCGTCGTTGGAGCGTTGATTATTCAAACCTTAACAACAACGATCTATATGATTGGCGTTCCGCCAGAAGTTACGTTGGTTGTTAAAGCTTTTGTTGTATTAGCCGTATGTTTGATTCAATCTGATTCATTCCGCAATTCCATGGTGATCCGTTGGAAAAAACGGAAATATCCAGCCGAACAGGGGGTTAACCGCCATGTTTCTTAATCGTAAGTATCTCCCGGTCTTTGTCACTTTCGGCTTGCTGGCCGTGATGTTTGCCATAGGGTCTTTCAGGTACACTGGATTCTTCTCCACACAGGTGCTGCTTAATCTTCTCATTGATAACGCATTTCTGATTATCACGGCAATTGGCATGACCTTTGTCATTGTATCGGGGGGAATCGACTTGTCGGTTGGTTCAGTCATAGCGCTGACAACCATTATTAGCGCAAGTCTGGTGGAGAAGCAGGGCTGGTCACCTGCCATCGTTATACCGTTGGTGCTTGTGATGGGTGCATTGTTTGGCACAGTTATGGGGGCGATCATCCACTATTTTAAAATTCAGCCCTTCATTGTGACGCTGGCCGGCATGTTTTTGGCGCGGGGGCTGTGTTATGTCATCAGTCTCGACACCATTACGATTACGAATCCATTTTATACACAGGTAGCACAGGCGAAAATTTCCCTGCCAGGGGGCAGCTTTGTCTCCATTAATGTGATTATTGCTCTGATCATTCTACTGCTTGCGATCTACCTGGCACATTATACCCGGTTCGGGCGCAACGTTTACGCCCTTGGTGGAAGTGAACAATCTGCGCTGCTCATGGGATTGCCGGTTGCACGTACCAAAATCCTGGTGTACACGTTCAGCGGTTTGTGCTCCGCGCTTGCCGGTGTCGTCTTCACCTTCTATATGTTATCGGGTTATGGATTACACGCCATGGGTCTTGAACTCGATACCATCGCGGCTGTTGTCATCGGAGGTACCTTGTTAACAGGTGGTGTGGGGTACGTGGCGGGAACCTTTATTGGTGTATTGATCCAGGGAGCTATCCAAACTATAATTAGCTTCGAAGGCACGCTCAGCTCGTGGTGGACCAAGATTGTGATTGGCCTAATGCTGTTTGTTTTTATTTTGTTCCAACGACTGCTTAGCGGGCGGCGAGTATCCTCGAAATCACTGCATTAAGTGGATCGAATGAAATGATATGATATTGGACGCAAATACCGAACAATGAAATGACCATATGTGCCCTGCATCGGTGGCTGCGGAAACTAACATGGAGATGGGGGATGCGTGAATGAGAAGACATGTGAACGGGTTGTGCTTGTTCATACTGCTGCTGCTTGTCGGCTGTACAACACCTGAGTCTGAATCTGTGCCTCCGCCCATCTCGTCTAACAACTTGGAAACTCTCCCATCTGTTGAGGAATGGATGGAATCAGCGGTAGCAAGGGATACCTCTACGAAACCAATTGTCTTGGGTTTTTCACAACTGGGGAGAGAGAGTGCCTGGCGTCTGGCCAACTCCATGTCTATTCGTACTGCCGCGGCTGAATCGGGAATTTCCCTTGTGATAAAAAATGCAGAACAGTCTCAGACGAAACAGTTCGAGGCTGTTCGGTCGTTCATCAGGCAAAAGGTGGACGTCATTGCCATTGCACCTGTCGTGGAATCGGGCTGGGAGAGTATTCTTCAGGAGGCCAAGGATGCAGGCATACCCGTGATCATCGTAGACCGGTCAGTCGATGTCCAAGACACTTCACTTTTTGTGACAACGATTGGATCTGACTTTTATGAGGAAGGTGTGAAGGCGGGGAAGTACATTCAGGATCGGATGCGAAATCATCCGGGTACGATACGAATTGCCGAACTGCAAGGCACAAGTGGTTCTACGCCTTCCATCCAGCGTGGCGAGGGATTTAGAAGCATTTTCGACACCAGAACAGACATCATCTTCTCACAAAGTGCTCCTGCCGATTTTACGGAGGCCAATGGGAAACAAGTTATGAAAGGTTTCCTTCAGGTTCCGGAAGAAGAAAGACCGCAGGTTCTTTTTGCCCATAATGACGAAATGGCTTTTGGCGCCATTCAAGCGATCGAAGAAGCTGGGCTGAAGCCGGGAGAGGACATCATCATTGTCTCGGTGGACGGCTCCCGCAAAGCACTTGAAATTCTGGCGAGTGGGAAAATCAACGCCGTCGTGGAATGTAACCCGCTGCTTGGTCCTCAGCTTATGCAGGCTACCAAAGAAATTATCGCAGGACGTACACTTCCGAAGCGCATGGTCCCCCCGGAGGACATTTTTACACAGGAGAGTGCTAAACGGGAGATGTACAATCGGCGATTTTAGAGTACGCAAAAAATAGAACATTTTGGATAAAATAGAATTTACTTTAAATCACCTTATCGTTTATACTAAACTCACCTTGAACTAAAGTCTTATCTATGAGAAAGGAGGCTGTGGTTTACCTTTAATTGAAAGCGCTTTTTTTCGAGGGTTGAACGTTGATAAAGAGAGGGAGTGTAGTAGTAAGGTATTATGCTGTGAATAAATATGAGGAGGTAATATTATGTTCAAAGGAAAGCTGGTAAAAGCGGTAATATCTCTCGCACTCTTCAGTACATTGTTCTCCATTCCTGCAGTGCCTGATGCTCGTGCTGCGGACGCAGCCTGTCCAAATGGTTATGTAGGCTTGACGTTTGATGATGGCCCATCTGGAAATACAACAAACATGCTTAACGCATTGAAGCAGGCTGGTTTACGGGCAACGATGTTCAATGTTGGACAAAATGCGCAAAACAATCAATCTCTGGTTACTGCACAGGTGGCAGCTGGCATGTGGATCGGCAATCATTCCTATACACATCCGAATATGACTACGTTAAACAGTTCTCAGATGTCGTCAGAGATTACACGGACACAGCAAACGATTCAGTCCATTACTGGAAGTTCACCTAAATTGTTCAGACCTCCTTACGGTGCGACTAATGCAACCTTGAAATCCGTTGTGAGCCAAAATGGCTTGACTGAAGTGCTGTGGAACGTAGATTCCCAAGACTGGAATGGCGCCAGTGCAAACCAGATTGTAGCGGCTGTGAACACCATGAAAAGTGGTGATGTCATTCTAATGCATGATCAGTACCAGACAACACTTCAGGCCATTCCGCAGATTGCACAAAATCTGAAGAATCGCGGCCTTTGCTCCGGCATGATCTCACCGGCGACAGGTCGGGCAGTCGCACCTGATGGAGGCACCACCAATCCTCCAGGTACTTCAACAAAAGTGGAAGCTGAGAATATGACCAAAGGTGGTCAGTACACCGGGAATATAAGCTCTCCTTTCAATGGAGTAGTGCTGTATGCTAACAATGATTTGGTTAAATACACGCAGTATTTTGCAACGGGCACTCACAATTTTTCACTTCGTGGGTCTTCAAACAATGCCAATATGGCTAGAGTGGATTTGAAGATTGGCGGACAGACCAAGGGGACCTTTTACTTTGGAGGAAACAGCCCTGCGGTGTATACGCTCAATAATGTTACTCATGGCACAGGAAACCAAGAGATTCAGCTGGTTGTAACCGCAGATGACGGGACATGGGACGTGTACATTGATTACTTGGAAATAAACTAATTATCGCAGGGTTAATTAAAAAATGTACAGAGATGAAATCCCATTGGAAGCCCAATGGGATTTCATCGTGTTTTTGGACATTTTGTAATACAAAAGTGGAAGGGAAACATTTATAATGGATGAAATGTGGACAGGGAAAATTTGGTGTGTATTGAAACCATTTGTTTATTAGGAGTGGATTGATCCAATGATCATTATGATTAACGGCGCGTTTGGTTCGGGGAAAACTTCGGCAGCAAAAGCACTTCAACCTTTAATTTTCAACAGTATGATCTATGATCCTGAAGAAATTGGTTATATGCTCAGAAAACTTCTCCCGGAGAATTATAGAGAGGAGAATGAACGGACGGATGACTTTCAAGATATCGAGCTGTGGAGAATACTAACCGTAAAGACAGCAAAAGAGGTTAAACAGAAATATAACAAACACTTGATTATCCCCATGACCATCTATAAAGAGGAAAACTTTCAGTACATCTATAACGGGTTGAGAGAGATTGATCAGGACATTCATCATTTTTGCCTAACGGCTACAGAAGAGACGATATATCATCGTTTGGCGAAACGAGGAGATGAATATGGAGGCTGGCAGTATCAACAAGCGCCCAAGTGTGTTGAAGCTTTCAAGGATGAACAATTCCAAACCTACATTGTTACCGATCATCTGGAGACCAGTGAAATCATAGAACTCATATTGAAGAAGGTCCTAAAATAAAATGCGAAGTTGTATGGGAAGATCTGTATAACGAACAGAAGAGGATGGATGGTAATTGACGACAGTGACTTTTGAAGAGGTAACCGAACAGCATCTTCCTGAAATTAGAGTGATTTATAACTATTATGTAAGGAATACAACAATTTCGTTTCATACGGAGGAATTAGATCTTAATCAGATTAAATCCTCTGTGATGAACCAGGATGCGCGGTATAAAACTTACGTAATTTTTGAAAATAATCAAATGGTGGGCTATGTTCTGATCACCCAATATAAGAGTAAACAGGCTTATGACATCTGCGGAGAAGTCACTATATATTTGAAGCCCGATATTTTGGGAAAAGGCTTGGGCAAACAAGCCCTTCGTTATATTGAGAAGGTTGCAAAAGAACAAGGATTCCATACCTTGATTGCGACAATTTGCATGGAGAATACAAGAAGTAAATCATTATTTGAGAGAAATGGGTATGAACAATGTGCTCTGTTTAAAGAAATCGGATATAAGTTTGATAGAAAACTGGATATTGGAAGTTTCCAAAAGATACTGTAAGGAGATTATTAAATGGTTAACAACCTATATATTATATCTGGCCCCCCTGGAGTAGGGAAATCTACAACTTCCAAGCTGCTGGTGCAGACTTTAAATAAAAGTGCATACATTTCTGGAGATGCGGTTAGTCACTTGCCGGTCAAAGGACGAGGTAAACCTTGGCTTGATAAAGATACAAATGACTTAACGTGGAAAAATATATCCAGTCTAGTGAAAAATTTATTGGACTATAACTACGATGTAGTTTTGGACTATGTTTCCTTTCCGGAGGACGTTAATGGATTAATAGCAGATTTGGAAGCCTATAATGTTCGCATAATCTATGTTGTATTGATGGTGGATCATCAAACCATTATTCATAGAGACTGTCTAAGAGCAGAAGAACATCAAATGAAAGAAAGAAGTGTGCTTCTGCTGGATGAGTTTGAAAATCATCTGAATTTGAGCGCAGATAACAAACTGTATACTCATCATTTTACAGAAGATCAACTACCTGAAATAATAAATGAAATTATAAATAATGAGAAGTATCGGGTGAGATAACAGCGCTTTTTACTAGGCTGCAAATTGTAAAAATGATAAGAGGGTGAACCATTGAACAGAGGAATACGTTTTAGAATACCAAATGCCTATGGTTGCTTTCTTGGGGAGATTTTAAAACCAATAGGAGTATCTAATTTCGATTGGTTTATTGGTGGAGAAGAATCCTATTTCATTGAGGACGATACATTAGGGGATGATCTTTTTCCGGATATGATTATGGGTATGAATGGAGAAGAATTACAAAAGATTATTGACAACAACGAGTATTATTTAATATTTGCGAATTTAAAATCATTTCCAAAAGGTGCAAAAATCACAGATGTAATTACCTATGAAGATTATATGTTGAGTGACTGTCAGCTGGTTCTTCTTGTAGTGGATAGTATCTACGTCACGGTTTATTGTAAAGACCCGGAAAAAATCGAGGAAATATATAATCATATAAATAGACAGGGATTTAAATCTCTGGAATATGTAACGGATGAGAATGATATGAGGACAACACTATCGGTCTGGTGAAGGAATAACTGGTTTTGGAGCAACTGTGTAGAGGAGAGGATAATATTATCACTACATACGTTGATATGCATTAACATAGTTACATCATGAATGTGAGCAAGCGCTAACGAACCTGACACGTCTTATTCGGGAATTTGATAAGCCCTCCGAAATCTAAGGAATCTGAGACACGTTATATCCGTATAAATAGCCTTTTGTAGCGTTGTTGTCAGGTGATTTTGGGAAAAAAGATGTCTCAAGTTCCTTATAATTTTCAAAGAGGACCTGAAGGCTCAATAAGATGTCCTGTGTTCCTTAGAAAATTGCTTGAACTTGAAGACACACTCTAATCATTTTCCTCAATGATATTTGACTGTTTATGAATACGATTACATCTTATGAAGGAGGAATCTCACCTTGTCTGATTACTATTGGGATGACCAAATGGAATATCTGAGAAATACGCGTTGGTTATATTATAACGATGATTATCTCGAATTTTTGGTTCAACGTGTATGGAAGATTGAAAATCCAGTAGATCTTATCGACTATGGGTGTGGTTATGGCTATCTTGGGTTGAAACTGCTTCCTTTATTACCCGAAGGATCAACCTATACCGGATTAGACAAAGGCAAGGAATTGATTAAACAGGCCAGAGAGATTTTCTCAAAGACCTCTTATCAAACGACTTTTATTGTAGATGACATTGAAACAGTAAAAGTGAAACGTCAATACGATGTTGCAATAAGTCATGCCTTCTTATTACATATGACAGAGCCTATCACCGTTCTTCAGAAGATGATCGAAAGTGTAGTAGATGAGGGTAGAATGATATGTTTTGAACCCCATTGGATCGCTAATATGTCAAACTATGAATTACATGGACTTGATCAATCCAATATTATCCAGTTAGGTATTCTCCAAAAATTATTCGAGGAGGATAGCAAACGGAATGGTAAAGACGGAAATATCGGTATGAAGCTTCCAATCCTGCTTAGCCAACTTGGGTTGAGAAATGTAGAATGCCGGGTGAGTGACAAGGTTAACTTCTTAGATCAAAACATGGCAGGTTCAGATAAGCAAAAGCTTTTTCAAGCATTAAAAGAAGAAGGACTGGGACAAAAACCCAATGCCAGGCAGGAAGTTGTTACTCCATTGGTTGAAAGAGGACTTCATTCAGACGAAGCGAATAGACAATATGAAGCAGAGGATGTGTTTGCTAGGGAGTTTAATGAGAGCTCATGGTTAACCTACGCTCCGAACATGAAAATTACATCGGGAATCGTAACGAGATAAGCCTATAGTTTCTAATACTCATAAGGAGGTGCAGAGGATGATATATAGGAGAAAAACCTATGTTATTGCTACTTCTTTTGTAGAAGAGTTTAATGCTCTATTTAATTATATTTTGCTGCCATCCCAATTGAAATACGGATCAAGACTTATTGGAAGATGGCATACACCCATAGATGATGAAACCAGTGAGATTTTTGCGATGTGGGAATACGATACCCTTGAACAATACGAAGAGATTGAGAAAAATATAAAATCAGATACAGAACACGTAAAGCGCGTTCAAGCTCGTTTTGATCAGATCGGAAGACATCGGTATAAAGAAGTATTTCGAGAAGAAATTAGGCAAGCATTTTTCACATCGACAGTAGATCGCGAACAAACGATTTTGAAGTGAAAAAATGAAGAAGGAGATGAGAGAAAATGGAGACAGAAAGACTTATATTTCGGAAATATACCAAAAATGATTTTGATTTACTTTTTGAGATGACACGTGAGCCAAATATGATGAAATTTATAAGACATGGAGGACCCTGGACGAAGGAAGAAACGATGCAAAGCCTGGAAAAGTTCATCAACTGGAATAAAAACGATAAGGGGCTGTTCCTTGCATTCAATAAAGAGGATCACAAGTGCATTGGAACCTCTGGACTGATTCCGCAGCTCATTGAAGGCACGGACGAGCTTGAAGTTGGTTACTGGGTTATGGAGCAATACTGGGGAATGGGTTACGGATATGAACAAGCTAAAGCATGGAAGGAATATGGCATGGGCCACTTGAAACAGAGACGGTTGATATCGTTGATTCAACATGGCAATGTGGGTTCTATGAAAGTCGCGCAAAAGAATGGCATGAAACACGAGAAGGACGTAGACATCATAGGAAAAAAAGTAGCGGTGTACTCGATTGAGGTGAATTGAAAATGACTCCTTTTCCTGAAATGGAAACTAAAAGATTGTTGTTAAGAGAAATTAAACAGAGTGATTCCCAAGACATTTTTCATATTTTTTCTAATGAACGATTCCAAAATGGTCACATCTATGCATTGTTGAAGAAAGATTATGTATGAGAATTCGAATTATTGGATCTTGCGGTAGTGGGAAATCAACATTAGCCAAAGAATTATCGGATAAATACGGTATTCCTTCCTATGAATTAGATAATCTAATCTGGGACAGAAGCGCCGAAAATCTGAGATACCCTGAAAGTGTGAGGGATGAATCCGTCCAATCTATTGTCAGTTCAGAGGCTTGGATCATGGAAGGAGTACAGTACAAAGATTGGACTTTACCATCCATACAAGAAGCAGATTTAATTTTTGTATTAAACCCAAATGTGTTCATTAGAGATTATCGGATTATAAAGAGGTTTGTATTCTCCAGAATGGGCTTGCGAACGTGGAATTACAAGCAGTCATTCAAGGATTTATGCAAGATGATTGTGAAGTGGAATCATCAATATAATATAGATGCAGCGATAGATGTGATTAACGAAAATAACAAGACAGCAATGATCACTAAGAATAAAAAACAGTTATACAGTTGATTGAAGATTATTTGGAAGTGATTTTAAGTGAGAGTGAAAAGAACTTTAGAATGAATCAAAGCGTGTCGAAAGAGGAGATTCAGAGGTGAATATAAAAGTTCAACCCGTTACACGAGAGAATTGGGAAGAGGCGCTGAAGATATCTTTGTATGAACACCAAATCTCATTAGTTCCATCTGTTATTGAGGGGATCGCTTACGCCTATATAAAACCGTGGGATGAAGCATTTGATCCTTACGTACTTGAGATCAATGGGAAGATATTGGGTTTCTTTTATCTGAGTTATACTCCAGATAGTACGGATAATTATTGGATTGGTGGTTTTCAAATCGATAAATCTTATCAGGGCAAAGGAATGGGAAAGCGCGCTATAAGAGCCATTCTAGACTACATTACGAAACAGCATCCGTTATGCAAGGTTATTTCATTAACGGTTGCACGTGATAACGAATTAGCACAAAATTTGTATAAGAGTATGTCCTTCATTAGTGAGAATAGAACCAATTTAGATGATGAAGTGATCTACAGGTTGGCAATAAGGTGAAAAATTCTAATCGTGCAAAGAATACATGTGATGATTTTCTAAATGAGGTGACTTAAACATTGAATAATATCAATCATGAGGGTGAATTACAAATCGTATTTGGTAATCATGAAGAAGACTATAAAACCGTTTGTAATAACTTATATAACTATAATGTCTCTGAAACAAATGGGTTATTAAACAAGCCTGGACAAACTATAAATCTTTTTTTACGCGACGAGACAGGTAAGGCAGTGGGTGGGATCTTCTGTGCTACATATTGTGAAACATTATATATTGATAATTTTTGGATAGATGTGGAACACAGAAAGAAAGGATACGGAAGATCTTTAATCATGCAAGCAGAAAGCATGGCTTCTGAATTAGGATGTAAGCTTGCACACACAAGCACATTTTCATATCAATCTCCTGAATTCTACAAGACGATGGGATATAAAGTCTTTGGATTAATTGATGAGTATCCTGATGGAATTGTTCAATACTTCCTAAAGAAAAGATTGTAAGACGAAAACTTAACGTGGCATTGGACGTAACGCAGGGTGACTTTGTAGAAACAAAAGGATGGCGCTCAGAATGGGGAGTGGAACTTGAAACAACTCATCTCTGCTGCCTGGATTGCTAGAAGTGTAAGTCCTTCTCTTACTTCGAACACCTTATATAGCTACCACTGGCGCATAATGAAAAGCATCGAGGAAGAAGAAGCTGAAAATAAAACGTTTTATGCTTTGGGTATGGGTGTTGGACGAGGGCAGTATATCTTTGTTAACCAAAAGCGAGGATTGGTTGCGGTATTCACAACAATTATATCTGATGATTGTTTGTTACCGCTTCAGTGGTTTAACCAATATATTTTGAAAGAGTAGTCATGTTGTAATTGGAGGGATACCATGAGTCAATGGTTTGATCTAGATGAACTTGATCCAGAGTTAATCAAATTTGCAGTGATAATCGCTAAATATAACCATAAATTCATCATTATCAAAAATAGGAAAAGAGGAGGTTGGGAGATCCCAGGAGGCAACAAAGAAATTGGGGAAACCATTTTACATACGGCGAGTCGAGAACTCTATGAAGAGACAGGTGCAGTGCATTTTGAATTGACACCTTATGGCGTATATGAATGGAATGGGAGCTTTGGTATGGTCTCTTATGCTGAGGTTAGTTGGCTTGATAGCTTACCCGAGTCGGAGATTGATGAAATAAAACTTGTGGACGTATTGCCTGAAGGGATGAGCTTCGGAGATATGTTTTATCATTTCTTGGATAGATGGGATGGACTTGATAACCATGAGTTAAAAAAGTACACCATCCAAATAAATCATTTAAATGAATTGCCTGTAATTAAAATAAGCTGATTTATACTGTAGGAACTGAAACTAAAGGAGATGGCAAAGACCATGATAACATATAGGACTTTGACCCTTGAAGATGTCAACCAGTTGGGGGATATAGACCGTTCGGAACATATTGATCTCATCTATGAAATGAGAGAGAACGAATTGGTAGAGCTAAAACAAAATCATGAGTGCTCCAACTGGGATGAAAAGCTTTTGGAGGAAATTCAAAATCGATACGTCTTCGAATTAGAACAAGGTGGCATGGCATATGGCGCATTTGCTGAGGAGCGGTTAATTGGATTTGGAGTGCTGGCACATCAACTTAGAGGAAGTGAGCAAAATCAATTACAAGTTGACTTGATGTATGTCTCACGCGGCTACAGAAGACAAGGCGTTGGAAAACGTATTCTAAACCAATTAGGTGAAGAGGCTAAGAAACGTGGGGCACAGTATCTGTACATCTCATCCACAGAAACGAGATCAGCGGTATCCTTTTACAGAAGCCAGGGCAGCCAGATTACTAGTGAAATGGATCAGGAACTTTATGACAAAGAGCCGAAAGATATACACATGATAAAGGAGCTAGGCACATGACAACAACAGTAGGCATACTTGGCACGATTCATAATCCTGAACTCAGGGAGCGTTATCATTGTTCGCTTTCTCTTTACAAGAATGTGATAACTGAGTTTAAGCCAGATCTCATTTGTGGTGAAGTTCATCCACAGAGTTGGTTGAGATATCAGAAGGACCAAAATGATAGAGGATACTGGGGAGAACCGGCAAGCGAGTTTTGGGATATGGTATTTCCTTTGTGCGAAGAGCAGGACATTCCATTTGTGCCTATTGATTGGTTTGAATTGGATGTGTGGAATGCATTTGATCCATTTAAAGGTTATTCGAGTGAGGAGCGCAAAGAACTCGAACAGCGGGATGATGACTGGTTTGCGGAACAAATGGACACGTATCGGTTTGGGGAAATTCCTTTTAATTCAAAGGAGTTCGATCGTATAACCAAACAAAAATATGTATGGTTAGGGCAGATTAACCCGAAGGCACAGAACTTTCGCTGGGTTGTCCGTAATCAGATTATGGTTCAGAGAGTCAAAAATACAATTGAAGCTCATCCAGGGAAACGAATCCTCTGTATCATAGGAGCCGATCATAATTACATTTTTCAAGAAGAACTGATGAACGAATCTATTGAATTGTTGTATCCGCTACGCTAGAGAAAGCGTCAGTATAAATAGATTTAAGCCCGTAATTAAGGAGCATTATATGTGCAAAAAAATCCGTAAAACACTTAAGTACAGCTTATCGAGTATCATTTTAATGATTATAGTTGCTTTGATATTTCCCACATGGACACCCCAAATTAAAGGGGAGAACAGCATCAGCATGTTAGAGCAGATCGAAATCAACGGTGCAGGTCACGAGGTCATGATCAGGGGAGTTGACCGGAGTAATCCTATCCTGATTTTTGTGCATGGGGGGCCGGGATGCTCGGAGATTCCTTACGTTAGGAAGTATCAGAAGGAGCTTGAGCAACACTTCACTGTAGTCCATTATGATCAACGTGGGAGCGGAAAGTCCTATCACTTTTTTGAGGATTATTCGAATCTGACAACAGATGTATTAGTAGATGATTTGTTAGCGTTAAGTGATGTTGTATCTAAGGAGTTAAATCAAGAAAAGGTTATATTAATCGGTCATTCATTTGGTACATACATCGGGATGAAAGCTGCGGCTAAGGCGCCAGCTCAGTTTCACGCGTATATTGGCATTGGGCAGATGGCAGATACGCTTCAGAGCGAACTGGAGAGCATGGAGTACACGTTAGAACAAGCGAAACAAGCCGGTAATGAAGCGGATGTTGAAAAACTGGAGCTAGTTCGTGGGTCGATTGAGCAAGGAAATGATCTTACACCTAGAATTCTTTTGCAAAAGTATGGCGGCGCTGCCAGACTTATCAATGAGAATAGAGATTATATCTCAGGATTCCTTTTGAATCCCGAATACAATGGATTGGATATGATTTGCTTTTATTCAGGGATGTTCAGTTCGCAAGACATCTTACTAAGGGAAGTATTTGATCAAAATTTACCCGATATTGTGGATCATCTGGATATTCCTATTTATTTTGTGATGGGTAAATATGATTATATGACCACTGCGAATGCAGCACGTGATTATTTCAAAGTACTCGATGCACCGATCAAAGATTTCGTTGTATTTAACGAATCGGCGCATTACCCACAGTTTGAAGAGAAAGATAAATTCTTAAATTGGTTAATTGAGCTATTTTAAGATGCATGGAGAGCAGCAAGATCATATTTCGATGGTTGATTTTGATCAAGAACATATTCAAGCAATTAAATGAAACGGATAGATGGATTATTTTGTAGTAAATCGTCAAAAAAGAGCAATAAAGATATATCTTTATTTTCCATAAATGTGTTATTATGTTGGTGGAAGACGAAAATTTCATTTGTTTGATCGATAGGGAAGGAGGCGCGAATTCTCGAATCATTCAATCTGAATCAATAGATTAACTGCACTGCTTGTTAAAAATAATAGAATAAGCGGAGGTATGGTTATGTTCAAAAAATGGAAGAAATTCAGCATCAGCAGCTTGGCGCTTGTGTTAGTGGCTGCCGTGGCCTTTACCGGATGGAGCCCAAAAGCATCAGCAGCGGACGCTTCGCAAGTGGTGGCTGAAATGGGTGCAGGTTGGAATCTGGGCAATCAGCTGGAAGCAGCGATAAATGGCACACCGAGTGAGACAGCTTGGGGCAATCCTACGGTGACTCCGGCGCTGATCCAAAAAGTGAAAGCTGCGGGCTTCAAGTCGATTCGTATTCCCATCTCCTATTTGAACAACATTGGAAGCGCTCCCAATTATACAATTAATGCGGCATGGTTGAATCGAATTCAGCAAGTTGTAGATTATGCCTACAATGAAGGTCTGTATGTCATCATCAATATTCACGGCGATGGTTACAATTCTGTACAGGGTGGATGGTTGCTCGTGAATAGTGGCAATCAGACTGCCATTAAGGAAAAGTATAAAAAAGTGTGGCAGCAGGTGGCTACCAAGTTTAGCAACTACAATGATCGTCTTATTTTCGAATCCATGAACGAAGTGTTCGATGGCAACTATGGTAATCCGAATTCGGCGTATTACGCTAATCTGAACGCCTACAATCAAATTTTTGTGGACACGGTAAGGCAGACCGGAGGCAACAATAATGCCAGATGGTTGCTGATTCCAGGCTGGAATACCAATATTGACTTCACCGTTGGTAATTATGGCTTTGTGCTCCCGACAGATAATTTCAGATCCTCGGCCATTCCTAGTTCGCAGAAAAGAATTATGATCTCGGCACACTATTACTCTCCATGGGATTTCGCTGGTGAGGAAAACGGTAATATCACGCAGTGGGGTGCAACGGCTACGAATCCTGCGAAGAAGTCTACTTGGGGACAAGAGGATTACTTGGAATCGCAGTTCAAGTCCATGTACGATAAATTTGTCACTCAAGGCTATCCTGTAGTGATTGGTGAATTCGGTTCAATTGACAAAACATCGTATGATTCAACCAACAATGTATATCGTGCAGCATATGCCAAAGCAGTTACAGCAAAAGCCAAGAAATACAAAATGGTTCCGGTTTATTGGGACAACGGGCATAACGGTCAACATGGATTCGCCTTGTTTAACCGTCAGAATAATACCGTGACGCAACAAAACATCATTAATGCAATCATGCAAGGTATGCAATAATAGACGAACTAGCTTAATCTATGCAAGCAAACGGCGTGTTCCTGAAAAAGGGACATGCCGTTTTTTTGTTGCGGGAGGTGATATCCACAATATTTCCCAATGCATTTTACATAAGCCATATATAGAATTCATCAAATCCCACAATACCTTTTATATACTTAATTTGCTCGATATAGCGAACTCAAAGGACTAGGTGGTAGACAGAATGTTAAAAAAACGTGATTTGCAGGAATGCCATTCATTGTACAGTTTGATGATGGACCCCGCAGTTTCGCCTTACGTTCGTTATCTATGTCAATCGTATGAAGAATATCTATTTCTTACGAAACAATTGATGGCCGAAGAAGAGCAGAAAACAGTGATTTCCCGAACGATCTTGAATGAGACAGGACAGCCGATTGGTACCATTGATCTATATCATATCGAGCAGCAAACGGGTTTCTTGGCCACATGGATTGGAGCCCCGTATTTTGGTAATGGATACAGCCAAAGAGCGAAATCAGCCTTTTTGGTTGAACTGTTTCTGGAACATGCGATTGAAACGGTATTTATGAAAATTCGAAAGCAAAATATAAGATCCAGAAAAGCGGTAGAAAAACTGCCTTATGTGAAACTAGCCAATGATGTGTATCCCGATGTATACCAATTCATTAATGCCAAGGAACAGATCTATGATCTGTATCATGTGGAACGATCGACTTTTTTTGAACATCATATGGATCTGCACCATGTAGTGGCAACGTAACATATTCAGAGAGTTTACTACAGCGGCGTCAGTGATGACGGCGCTATTTGCTATGATGAGAGTGAAGTTGGAAAACACTTGAATGTAAAATGCAGGAATATGGAATGGAGAATCGAAAGACATGGAGTAGATCGTGCGGATGTAACATGATGGACGGATCATAAAAGGAGGCATGAAATGAACAATATCAACAAAATCTTGGGTGTAATTCTCATGCTTGGCAGTGTGTTTATTTCGACAATAGAGAGAATCTCAATACGAGTATCTGTCGCAATAGTAGAAGCAGGATATGCTTCGGGAGGGAGAAACGTGCCCCAATTCGCTCAGACGAACGAGCTTCCAACAGGTTTACTCGTATACTTCATGTTTTTGGTTGGTTTTATACTATTAGTCGCGGGATTTCCGGGGAGTTATAAGAAGAGTCGTAATCGCAACCATACCCAAGAAAGATAGTATTAGGAGGGATGAGAGTGGCTGAACAGGAGGAAGTGTTATCGGGAGGTAATGTGAATCAGGTTGTCAGAATCGGAGAGACGGTTCGCAGGAGTTCCAGACCTGATCCTTATGTGCAGGAGTTGCTGGTGCATCTTGAAAAAGAAGGCTTTTATCAGGCTCCACGATATCTCGGTGTTGATGCGGAAGGAAGAGAAATGCTCTCGTATCTTGATGGACACGTTCCTGGCAATGATTATCCCGAGATTGAAGCGTACATGTGGTCAGATGAATCGCTTAAGGGAGTTGCAAGACTTTTGAGAACCTATCATGATGCGACTGTTTCATATCTAACTGCCGCTCAATCCAGCAATGCCTATTCTGATATGGAGCAACATGAGGTCGTGTGTCATAACGATTTTGCATTATACAACGTGGTATTTAAGGATGGCGTGCCACAGGGGATTATCGACTTTGATATGGTCGGCCCGGGTCCACGTCTGTGGGATATTGCCTATACATTATATACTTGCGTTCCGCTGGCGAGTTTTTCACCCCCAACTCAGATGCGTGGTAAGGAGGTTATCCCTTATTGCAGTGAAGTGCACGCAACCGTTCGGAAGGAACGCATTGAATTATTCATGAGCACATACGGAGTGGCTGTACCGCCGGATTTGAAGCAATGGGTGTTGTCTCGTATTCGTTTCTTGTGTGAGACATTGGCTAATCGTGCGGCTGACGGAGATGTCGCTTTTCTGAAGATGGTTGAAGAGGGCCATCTGTCCCACTACGAGAAAGAAGTTATTTTTCTGGAAAAACATTGGGATGAATGGATTTGAAAAGTAACGCTAATGGACCGCGTGATAGCCTATGGCTGTCAGCGGTTTTTTTGTCGTCTACGTCCGTTCCCTATGAATTCCTTTCTAATCATTTTCAACAATTGTGATCAACAATACAGCAATATTGTTCGGATTAGATTGAAATAACTGTGATACAATTCATTGTAAAGCGCTATCATTGTAAATTATTAAACTATATTGCTATTTATATTCTGGGAAGGGAGATCTTTATTGATGCTAACCATACACACCCCGACGAATATTGCTTTACAGGAAAATGAAGTTTACGTGCGATCAGAAGCAGATAACTTTCAGGATGAATGGCCTGTTCATACGCACAACGGGTATGAGATTCATTATTTTATCCAAGGAGATGCGACCTTTTTAATCGGTGATCGAATATATAAGCCGCTGCCTGGAGATATGTTTATATTCAGAGGGGGTGTGCCTCATCGGATCAATCCTTCAAGAGAAATCGTATACAAGCGAAGTTTCGTCAATTTTACGGAATTATTGTTACTGGACATGCTTGCTGTGAGTCAATTGGAGAATCTGATGTCCATATTCCGGCATCCCAATGGATTGCTGGTGCATTGGTCCCTGGAGGAGCGTGAACATATCACAGGTATATTTAAGGGGATCAAGGAGGAGATGGATGCAGGAAATACAGGACACAAAACAATGGTCAAATTAAGTCTTACCCAATTGTTGTTGCGGATTTACCGGAAAACGACCAGTGAGCAATCCGCAGATCCTATTTTATTTTCTTCCCAGAAGCAGACAAGTGTAAGCCGGGTTCTTCATTATTTAAACCAGAACTACACGGAGAATGTTTCACTGGATGATCTGTCCAAAACACTCCATTTGAATAAATACTATATATGTCACTCTTTCAAAGAGACGACGGGATATACCATAAGCAATTATGTAATACGGAAAAGAGTTGCAGAGGCCAAAAAATTATTACTGTCTACAGATGCACCGATTTTGTCCATATCTGAGACGTTAGGCTTTAATACACCTGTATATTTTAGTAGGGCATTTAAACAGTATGTGGGTGTATCGCCACAGTTGTTCCGCAAAAATGAATTGCTCAACGAAGCCAAAATTCATTAAACCCTTCCAAGGAGATGTTGATATGACGAGAAGAACAACGTTTAAGCTCATCACTAGCCTGGTAATGGTCATGTTACTCATCGTGCTGACTGCTTGCGGAAATACAGGTAACAATGCTGATTCGAAACAATCAACGCTGGATTTTCTGTGGTTCTCTGATGGGAAAGAAGGAGAAGTCATTAAGGAAATCATTAAAGAATATGAGCAGACGAATACCAAGGTTAAGATCAATCTGATTGAAGTTGGTTTCAAGGACATGCAAACCAAATTAAAAACAATGTTATCGGGTGGAAAGCCACCTGCCCTAAGCCGGGTCACGGATACCGGATCATTTGCTAATCAGGCGGTTGATCTTACACCCTACGTGGACAGTGCCAGTCAATTCGAGGATCAATTTATCGACTCTCTTAAACCTTATTATGTTATGAATGACAAGCTGGTGGCTGCGCCTATGGACGTCACAGCGAATGGACTTATTTATAACAAAACCTTATTTGATAAAGCGGGCGTCAAGGTACCTACTTCACCCGATCAGGTATGGACGTGGGAAGAATATATCGCTGCATTAAAAGAGGTTATGGACAAAGGTGGAGCACGATATGGCATGGTATGGGATGTCACTCCGCATAGATGGTCCACTCTTTTGTACCAGAATGGTGGAAGTATCTTAACAGAGGATGGCAGTGCGGCGGCCATTAACAGTCAAGCCGGAATCCGTTCGATGGAGATGTTCAAGCAACTTCATCAAGATGGAATTATGCCTGAATCGGTATGGCTCGGAGGGGAGAACCCGAACAACCTGTTCCGTTCCGGGACGGTGGCTACCCACTGGGCTGGAAACTGGATGATTAGCAATTACAAGGATATCACCGATTTTGAATGGGGCGTCACCTATATGCCGAAAGGAACACAACGTTCATCCGTGCCCGGCGGGAAGTTTCTCATGGCTTTCAAAGGCAGTGGTTATGAGCAGGAGGCAGCAGAATTCATTGAATATTTAACCTCCAAAGAAGTGAATTCCAAATATAATCAGGAATCATTGTTTATGAGTCCACGGAAGGACAGCTCCGTATTAAATTATGAATTTGGAAAGGAGATGTTTGAAATTTTCTCGGATGAACTGAAGAACAGTTCACCTCTTGCCGCGAATGACTGGTCTAAGCAAACGCTTATATCCAAAATTTCAACGGATTTGAAAAATAACATTATGGACGTTCTGTCAGACAAGGCAACTCCGCAGGAGGCTTTGGATCGAACAGCCCAACTGATTAACGAGGCTATCGGCAGTCAATAAACCTAAATTCATTACAATAATTCGCATAACGGAGGCTTAACGATACCTGTGAGCCTCCCTTTCGAATGAACACATAAGGAAGGGGCAAGCAGATGAGTGAAGGACAACGATTAAACAGGAATACGCTGGCAAAACAGAACAGGAAGCTCGTTATTGCTCCTTATCTGTTTATACTTCCCAACCTCCTGATCTTTGGAACGTTTATCGTATTTCCCTCTTTATTGGGTCTCTATTATTCTTTCCATGTCTACGATGGATTGAACCCAATGAAATACAACGGGCTGGAGAATTATATCAAAATCATAGGGGATCGGGAATTTTGGTCGACCATTGGACGAACGGGGATTTATGCAGCAATTGTTGTCCCTCTAATCTATGCAGCAGCATTAGGCATTGCATTGCTGCTTGCGCGCGAGATTAGAATGCGGGGGTTCTTCAGGGCCGTATTTTACTGGCCGACCATGATTTCTTACATTATCGTAGGTTTGACCTGGAAGTGGATTTTTGGAGATTCATTCGGCATCTTGAATCATCTGTTAACGGTGGTTGGTGTGGAACCTGTAGGCTTTCTAACCTCTCCCTTTTGGGCAAATACGGCTGTGATCATCGCAACGGTTTGGTCTCGTGCAGGCTTTTTCATGGTCATTTTTATCGCAGGCTTGCAGGCCATACCTACGGATTATTATGAAGCTGCCCGCTTGGACGGCGCAACGGGAACAAAGGTATTTCGCTATATTACCCTCCCACTTTTGAAGCCTACCAGCTTACTCGTTGTTATGCTATGTCTGATTGACGCATTCAAGGCCTTCCCACTTATGTTTGCGCTTACAGGCGGTGGGCCGGGCAAGGAAACCACCTATATTGTTCAATATATCTATGAGATTGGCTTTAACAGGCAGGAGCTTGGGCTAGCCAGCGCCATGTCGGTGATACTGTTTATCCTTATTGGCGGATTCTCAGCTCTGCAATTCCGTCTATCGAAAGGAGGGGCTACGTGATGGTAATGAAACCTATGGTCAAAATTGTCATTTACAGTATGTTAAGTGTTGCCGCAGTAGTGTGGCTCCTGCCTGTTCTGTGGGTCGTAATTTCTGCCCTGAAAACGAATAGCGATCTGTACAGCTTTCCTCCAAAGTTGTGGCCCGATCCAGTCACCTTCGAGCATTTCAGGGAGGCATTCAAAAAAGGTAATTTTGGCTTGTATTTTATGAATAGTACAATCGTAACTTTGAGCTCAACGCTGCTGTTGTTGCTGATCAACTCCATGGCAGGCTTTGCACTCGCGAAGTACCGCTTCCGCGGAAGCTCGATCATATTAATCGCTTTTATCTCAACCCTCATGATTCCGATTGAGGTCATTATGATCCCTATATTCAAGGTACTGAGTGCACTTGGGATGTATAATAGCCTGCTCGCGATTATTATACCACCAGCAGCAACTCCGACAGGTGTGTTCCTTATGCGGCAGTACTTGCTAAGCGTACCGGACGAACTGCTGGAAGCTGCCCGGATGGATGGAGCCGGTGAATGGAAAATTTACTGGAGCATTATTCTTCCCATAGCGAAGCCGATTCTGGCCGTGCTTGCGATCTTCTCCTTCATGTGGAGATGGGATGATTTTGTATGGCCGTTAATTGCTATTAGTGATCCATCGAAATATACGATTCAGCTTGCGCTCTCTAATTTTATTGGTGAATACAACGTAGATTGGGGCAGTCTCCTGGCCATGTCCGTAATCACGATGCTTCCGGTACTGATTGTTTTTATGGTTTTCCAGCGTTATTTTGTCAGCGGTATGATTACTTCAGGAATGAAAGGATGAGTTGAATGTCAGATATTACCCGTGACGGCACGGATACCTTGAATTATAAACCTATGAAATTAGGCCACCATCAGGTCATTAATCATTGGATCATCAGCGGCATATATACGAAGCCTGTTGCCTTTGTTCCAACAACGATGGAGGGAGATATTAATGATTGGCTTATCGATGGCTTTGCTATCCATGAGAATCCATGCAGAAAAGAATTTGTAGAACATAGGAGAACGCAGCCTGTGAACCGATTTTTTGACCAATGGAGTGAGTTTCCTAGCCCGGGAGACAGCTTCGTTGGAGAAGAAAACGGGAAGCCGTGGACACTGTATTCTCCCTGGAATAATCCACGGGTGGAGCAATCCGGATTTTGGTTTGTACCGACACATCTGCGCAGTTACGCCGCGACAAGGTTGATTTCTTCGACTGCTCATACCGCCTCTTTGCGGATCAAGACCTATGGCAGTCTGACATTGTGGGTGAATGGGGAAGTGGTAACGGATTTTGCGCCACTCATGCGTAACAAGGAGCAGGAAATCGTTATCAAAGCTGAACTTGTAGCCGGAATCAATGAGATCTATGTCTGCTGGGAGGATCTCGCTGAGCGGGATACCATGTATGCTTTTGCGGTGGAATACCTGGGAGACGAAGAATTGGAAATTTCCTTGCCTATTGCTCCTCATTTGGCAGAAAACGTGAAATACGCAGAACAAGCCCTTGAACAGGCTTATTTTCCTTCGGATCTTTTTAGAGGGGAGCAGATTAAGCTCAAGCTGCCGCTTCCCTTACCAGACATCGTTAGAGAAGTTGATATCCAGTATGGCAATTTCTTTGATGGCACCGAAAACAAGACAATACACATAGTCGAGAAGGAAACGGATCTGGTTCTGGCACACACCAATGAAATTGGCCATCATTACGTATACTTCACGCTGACGATTTCGGTTTCAAACGTAGCATTGACGAAGAAGTTCGGCTGTCAATCCTACGATACCAATTATGATGAAGCTGCTCAGCAAGCTACGGATATGGAAGCACGCAAATCTCTGGCTCTGCAATGTATTGCTGAGAAGGGCAGTCGTAACATTCATACGGCTATAGCCATGTTAAAAACAAATGGCAGTCTGCAAGAAGCGGAGAACATGCTGCTTGAAGGTGTGGAGGGGATCGAGCAACGAAAAGATTGCAGTGACTTCTATCTGGTGGGGCTGTTTCGTCTTTGGAGAGATGAACGAAATAGCGGTCTGTTCAGTGAATTGTTCTGGGATCGGGTAAAAGCAAGTATTCTGGGCTATCGATATTGGATTGATGAACCTGGTGATGATGTGATGTGGTTCTTCAGTGAGAACCATGCTCTGTTATTCCATACCAATGAGCTGTTAGCCGGACAACTGTTCGGGACTGAAACGTTCAGCAACAGTGGTGAGTCCGGTGAAGTTCACCGTCAAAAAGCGGAGCAGCGGCTTAGCTTATGGTTTGAGCGCTTTTTGGATGAAGGATTGGCAGAATGGAATTCAAGTGCATACATTCCTATTGATGCAGTGGGGCTGCTACATATCTATGAATTTGCCCATAATGAGCAGCTCAGACAGCAAGCGAAAAAGGCAATGGACCTGCTATTCTATTATATTACCGTTCAGATGCATCAAGGCGTCATGTCCACAACTTTTGGCCGCAGCTATGAGAAGGAACTGCTGGGTAGTTATGCAGCGGGAACGACTTCCATGTGCTGGATCGGTTATGGTATCGGCAATGTTAACAATTATTCAATCAGCAATGTTGCTTTGAGTTTATCGGATTACATTCCACCAGCAGCTTATCAGGAGCATCTGTTGCTTGGGGGAAATCAGCAATTGGTGTTCGCCAATGAGCAGGGCAAGGGAGGTTACGCCAAGCTCTATCATCATCGGACAGAGGAATATGCTCTTTCCTCCATCATTCGCTTTCGTCCAGGCAAGCCAGGTTATCAGGAGCATGTCAACCATCTGTCTCTGTCTCCTGAAGCGCAGATATGGGTGAATCATCCGGCAGAAATATACAAGCATGGAGATGGTCGACCTTGCTTTTGGGCTGGAAACGGGATATTGCCTGACGTTGTTCAGCATGAGGGGATCGCTCTGATAATGTTTGATATTCCGGCAGACCAGACTGCGGATTGGACACATGCTTATTTTCCTGTGAGCTTTTTCACAGAATGGGTGCAGCATGAGAACTGGTATTTTGCCCGTCTGAATAAAGGATATGTGGCGCTATATGCAGCCAACGGGACGAGTATGGAGACCAACGGGGTGACAAAAGAGCGTGAGCTTATTTCTCCTGGATTGCGTAATGCCTGGATCATCAGAGCAGGAAACGAACTGCAATTTGGATCATTTGGCCATTTTATAAATTCAGTTCGTTCCTCCAGCCCGCACTTCGACAGTACATCCCTGACGCTTAGCCTGACCGACTCGGTATACGGTTCCATTCAGTGGGGAATGAACAAGCCTTTTCTTATTCAAGGAGAGGAAATGGTACATGACGGATATGGCGTAAGGGGACAGTTGCAGTTACAGGACATCAAACGTTGATGCTGAGCAATAAATCTAGGGAGTGAAAACAATCATGCCGAATCAAGAAGTTCTTCTGGAGAAAATAAGCAGGGTATCCGATGCGATGAAATCGATGAAAAATACAAGCATCAACGAACAATTTCCCATTGGACTAATCGACATCCACCTATGGGAATGGCCGCAAGGTGTCGGCCTTTATGGTCTGCTTCAGTTCTATGAAGCCACGAAGGATGCCGAAGCACTAGAATTTCTCGAATCATGGTACAATGCAAGGCTGCTGGAGGGGTTACCAGAAAAAAATGTGAATACCTGTGCTCCGCTGCTTACGTTGATTTCACTATGCGAACTGACCGGAAACAAGGAATATGAACGTGTCTGTGAAGAATGGAGCAGCTGGATTATGGACGAACTGCTACGAACCGGAGACGGTGCATTCCAGCATATGATCACAGGAGACGACAACGATGGCCAGATTCTGATCGACACCCTTTTTATGACGGTATTATTTCTGGCCAAAGCTGGGGTGTATTTTAAGAAAACAGCCTATGTGGAAGAAGCCAAGCGGCAATTCCTTGTGCATATTAAATACCTGTACAATAAACAAACCGGGCTGTTCTATCACGGCTGGGATTTCAACGAAAATCATAATTATGGCGCAGTTCACTGGGGAAGAGGCAATGCATGGTATACGGCGGGGGTTATGGATTTTCTGAATATCATCCCCATTGAAGATGGGCTGAAGGCCTATCTGTTGGATACAGCGAACGCTCAAATTAGAGCGCTTAGCAAGCTTCAGAGTGAGAACGGGATGTGGCACACCGTATTGGATGATCCTGAATCGTACCAAGAAACCTCCGCTACGGCAGCGATGGGATACGGGATTCTCAAGGGAATCCGGTACGGATACCTGGACGAGTCCTATCGCGATACCGGTACGAGAGCACTTGAAGCAGTGCTGCGGCAAATTGATGATAACGGAGTTGTACAACAGGTATCCTACGGGACCCCTGTGGGACAGGATACCCAGTTCTATAAAGATATACCGATTAGTCCGATGGGCTATGGACAAGCTCTTACGTTGTTTATTTTGATTGAGGGATTGCGGGTTCCAGCCACCGAATAAAATAAGGCGGGCTTGTGTGGAGGATAGGGATACCGATTCCTCTATCCTCCTTTGCTTGAAAGGGCACTTATTTGTTCTATCATCCTATGAATATTCTCTACTTTAAAGGCATTGGAATAACCCCCTGGAATTCATAAGAATACCAGGGGGTTATTTTAATGTGTTTTGCGTTTAGCTCTTGCCTGTCAACGTTGACTCCCCATAGGCCCGAATCTCGATCAACTCCGCATACTTGCTGCCATTGGTGGTATCAATGTTTACCCTAAGCGCTTGTGTATGCACAGCTGTATCCAGACGATGAATGACTTTCCTTTTGCGGTTCTCCGCTGCACTTACGATCTCAATCCACTCCCCAGACCGACTCAATACCTCCACCCGATAATCACGTACAAGTTCAGGCATGACGCGGAATGTTGTCTGATGGTGATGCAGATTAACCAGATCCTCGTTCACATCATCATTAAAGGTCAAGTGCAGTTCAGCCAAGGCTTGAGGCTCTTCCCATGTGAGTTGCACCCATTCCGGCTTGCCAGACTGCATCGGCTGGGACATCCACTGCTGTGGCCCGCCGTAAGGGCGATGGTAACCGTTGACTGTGTTTTCTGGTAAATAGGCCGTTGTCTCAGAAAGGGTACGACAGCAGAATGGCTGACGCGCCAACCCCTGCATGGACCATAATACAACGGGCTGATCCGTGGCATGATCCTCCAGATTTTTGGACACATGGTTCTCTTCTGTTCGGAAGAAAATCAGCACCCCGCTGTGTGCCTCCGTGGAATGGTAGAGGGTGACGTCTTCATTCGCCCGGATAATAATAAATGCATTCTGCGGTTCTTCCGGTTGCCATTCAAGCGGAAGCTTCACCCACTGCTTGGTTCCCGTTGCAACATTAACGGTTGCCGTAACTTGTAACGTATGGGGGACGTAATTCTCCTTACGCCCCGTATCCCACAGCTCTACCGTCAGCACGGTATCGCTGGATGCATCCAGCAGCAGCTCCAGGCCGCTGAGCATAGGCTGCACGGGCAGCAGCAGGGCAACATCCGCACCCAGCGGGTACGTCTCCCCAGGCTGCTCAAGAGCGATGCCCGTCAGCGTGCTGGAGGCTGAAGCCTTGGCACACCGGGCCAGATCCAGCTCATCGCGGCTGCGCACCCCGATGATGGAAGCGTCCTGCCGCAGCAACGTCTGCTGCAGCGCCGCCAGATGCCTCGCGTACAACTCGCGCGGCGACACCCCCATGGCCGCGCAGAGCGCTGCGCCCGTACCCGCGGCTTCGCCGATGACCGCGCATGTGGCCATGACGCGCGTTGTGCCGAAGGCGACATGTGATGCGCTGATGTCGCGTCCGGCCATGAGCATATTCCGCACATTCGCGGAATACAGCGAGCGGAACGGCACGTGATACACGCCATCGGCATGCATATGCTTCGAGCCGCTCGCTTCGGCATACATGCCCTGCGGGGGATGCAGGTCGATGGACCAGCCGCCAAAAGCTACGGCATCCGGGAACTCCTGCTGGCTGATAATATCGTTCTGGGTGAGCACATGGTCACCCGTGAAGCGGCGGTACTCCCTTTTGCCAGGAAGAGAACCGATCCACTCCAGCGTCATATGATCGGCATCGAATTTCCCGGAGTTCTTGATATAGTCCCAGATCCCGTAGATCACGGACCACAGCTCATCACGGATCAGCTCATTGTCGTGTACGGTATCATGTTCACCGCCCCATTCAATCCACCAGTAATGACAACCGGAATCCCCGCTGCGAATGACCCGGCGAATTGGAATACTCGTCTGTGTGATATCCTTGGCAAAAGAAGGTGGGATATAACGGACGGGTGCACCGGTATCCTTGGTGTAAAAGAGCAGTGTACTGCCCAGCGTGATCTGATCGGCAACCTCAGGTGCCCATTCTTCACCATATTCGCTGCGGGCTTCCCGGCCGAGCGCAAACTTGGCACCTGCCAGAAAACCAACCAGTCCATCGCCTGTACAGTCCAGATAGATCTGACTCTCAAATCGGATTTTGCGCTCAGAGCCCATCATCCACCCGGTAACAGAGGTGATCATACGTTCTTCGCCATCCCCTGTGGCCTCAACTTCATGGACATCCGTGTTCAGATACAGGCTGATGTTGGATTCAGCTCGGACGGCTTCCAGAATGACCAAGTCCCAGAGATAAGGATTGCCCTCCGGATTACGATATTGATTCTCTACAAATAGTTCCCCCATGATGCCTGTCTCGCGGGCATAACGGTTAATCCCGTGGGCGGTAGCGCCGCAGACCCATACGCGTACTTCGCTGCTGGAATTGCCGCCAAGTACGGGGCGATTCTGTATCAGTGCGACCTGTTGGCCCAGCCGGGCAGCAGATATCGCAGCACATACGCCCGCAAGCCCGCCTCCGATGACGGTGATATCCGGTTTAACGAGTTCGTGCTTCATACAAACACCTCTCTCATGAATATGGATGAGCCTAAGCTTAGATTTCATATTTCATATCTATAATTTCATATTAGTTCTATATATTTACTTTTCAAATACACTATATTATCATCGAGCATATACTTTATTTCATAACAAAGGCAGGTGTGTCATGGAGCTTCTTAATCACATCTACTGGAAGAAGAAAGCTACATTTGCGCTCGCAGAAGATATCTACGACGCTTGGGTGGTTTTTGCCGTTGAAGAGGGAGTATTCCGTTACGAGATTGATGGACTGACAGGAGAGGCGGGGTTTGCTGATCTGGTGTTGTGCCCACCCCACGTTGCTTTTCGCAGAGAGACGGTAACCCCGCTGACGTTTCACTATATGCAGTTCTCTTGTAACACCACAGACGGGGAGAACCTTCTGCCGCCAATTGGAAAATCTCTAATTAATGATACAAAGCGTCTGGCTTCAACATATGCCTACCTTCGTCAGGCGAGTGAGGACAACGATGAGGCTTCAACAGGATGGAAAACCCATTTGATGTTGGATTTGTGGCGGCTATATCAATGGGAGCGCAGACAGAGTGGGCTAATGGAAACGAAGTTCACGGAGGATGCTCTGATGGCTGAAGCGGCAGCATTGTTGGAAGAGTGGGCAGGAGAGGCAGTTAGCCTGCGAACGTTGGCCGAACATCTGGCATTGAGTCCAGTCCAGCTCACCCGAAGGTTCCGGGAGGCCTTTCAAGAGACACCCTCCGATTATCTGAAGGCGATTCGTCTCAAAAAGGCAAAAGCCTTACTGGCAGATAGCCGTCTGACCCTTACGCAGATCGCCGAGAGATGTGGATATGAGAACGGATTTTATCTGAGCCGTGTATTTTCGTCCACCATAGGAATCAGCCCCTCGGAGTACCGGAGACGACATCAAGTGTGAGATGAAGGTTCCAATGAACCAACCAACCAATCAACCATCGATTCATTCGTTCTTTCACCAATAGAACATATCTGTGCATTTCACTTGGATACAAGCCACGAATAACACATATCCATGCAAATCATTCGACTCCGGCTGTAAATGGCAGGCAGGTGCTATAATGGGGTCATTAATTACAGGGGAGCGAGCACATAAGAATGAAGAAGCCAAACTGGAAGCGTTGGTTGCCACAGCGGCTCAGATACCGTCTGTTTGGTGCATTTGTGGTGTTGATTCTCTTGCCGTTCAGTGCATTGAATGTCTACAATTATCAGCAGATTGAATCCCTGGTTGAGCAGAAAATCAGTGAACAGAGCCATGAGCAGCTGGTGCAGATGTACCGCTCTCTGGAGGATCAGATGAGCATTGCGTTCAAAACGCTCATTTTTCTGGAACAGGATTCTGCGGTAAGAAGTGTGCTAACTTCCCCGGACAGTCGTACGCCGCTGGAGAACAAGTCACTGGTGGAAGAAAAGTTCAAGATGATTAACAACAGTTTCTTTCTATATAATCCCTCGGTGTACTTCACTCTGCTGGATTTTTATGATAGCGTTTACACTTCGTATTTGCCAAAAACAGCACTGGCTTATGGCCCTTATCTGGAGCAATTCCGCGAACGTCTTGGAGAAATATCCATTCCAAAAGGGGGTAAAGATTCGCACCCGCTTCAACCGGAAGAACTTTTCTATCGCTGGGATGCACGGGATACCAATCCTGTGCTCCGGGAGTTATCCTCCAGCCCGTATCTGTTGTCGCTGTATGCCTATATGAAAGATAGCGGTGGGAAACGGTACGGATTGGCTCGGATCAGCATTGATTACTCGTACTGGTTCCAAACGATGTTGAAAGATTCACAAACTAATCAGGAGTATTATCTTATTACAGGAAGTGGAGAGACCATAGCCAGATCATCCAAAACAGCGGCGCTGTCCCCGGAAGTTACACGTGAAATAGCTTTGCATCCGGCACAGGCTTATCTGACTGACCCAGCCTCGGATACGCTGATTAACTACGTGTACATTGAATCACTGGACTGGTATATGGTGAATCGCATTCCGCTGTCCATTCTGTTTACAGAGATATCTGAGCTTAAACAGCGTTACTTTCTGACCTTTTTTGGCTTCACAGGCGCATTTGTAGTGATGGCCTTTATGATCTCGGCTACATTTACGCGCCCCTTGTCGCACTTACAGAATAAGATGAGAGAGGTTGTCCGCAAAAACCTCAAGATTCGTATTCCCGAAGGCCGCAGTCGTGGGGAAGTACTGGAGCTGACGCGTACCTTCAATACGATGCTGGATGATGCCAATCAGATGATTAACAGACTTAAGGCAGAAGAACGCCAGAAGGAAGCGGTACATTTTCACATGCTCCTCGCCCAGATGAATCCGCACTTTCTCCTGAATACATTGAATACAATGAAATGGAGTGCGATACGCAGCGGGAATGAGGAGATCTCCGAGATGTGTGTTTCCTTGGGCAAACTACTGGAGGTCAGCCTGAATTCACAGGTCGAATTGGTATACCTGAAGGACGAGATTGAACTGGTTCAAGCCTACCTTCATATTCAGCGGATTCGTTACCGCGATAGCTTTGAGGTGACTTGTGACTTTGACGACAAGCTGGAGTATGCGCTGGTACCCAAGCTGAGCTTGCAGCCCCTTGTGGAGAATGCCATTCATCATGGTGTGGGACCAATGGAGCAACTTGGACAAATCCGCATCGGGATATATAGGCAAGACACAGGAATGCTGATGCTGGAGGTAGCAGACAACGGAATTGGTATGGAGGAATCCCGGCGTCAGCAGACAACCCGCACGCGTCCGGGGATTGGTCTGTCCAACCTCAGGGAACGATTGCGATTACTGTTCAAAGGCCAAAGTGAACTTGAAGTGATTGATACCAAACCGGGGACATTAGTGAGGTTCAGCATTCCTTTTTTATTGTCGACGCCTTATGTACAGAAGCGATCAGACTAGCCGACTACTGGAGAGGGGAATCTGGCATGTGGAAGGTATTACTTGTAGAGGATGAGGTATTTGTACGAGAGTCGGTGCGAGAGATTATTTCCTGGGAAGAGCTGGGCTTCACGGTCATCGGAGAATCCGGTAATGGAACCGAAGCGCTTGCCATGATCATACAGGATGCACCTGATCTTGTACTAACCGATATTGTCATGCCGGGTATGGATGGTCTGGAATTACTCAAACAGACGCGTCAGGCCGGGTTAAAAACCAAGTTTGTGATGCTCACCTGTATGGGGGAGTTCGAGTATGTACGCCGTGCAATGGAGTACGGGGCTTCGAATTATATTCTGAAGCTGTCGATGAGTGTGAATTCGTTGCGTGATACACTCCGTAAGGTAAGTGCGGAACTGGGAGCCTCAGCTGAAGCCCGGACAGAGACAACGCATTATGAAGAGCCATCATCCACACCAGTTCTAACATCTACGCCTGCATCGACTGATTCTCTAACCGTCTCTTCCGCGCCGCCGTCTGCAATCGATCTTCCATTTACACCTGTGCGTGAGCCGGTTGTTAAGCATCCGGAGATTAGCAAAATAATTGAGTATATTGGGCAGCATTACGATCAGGACATTACCGTCAAATCCATGTCGCGTTACGTGATGATGGGGGAGAATTATGTGAGTGCTTTGTTCAAAAAGAAAACTGGCCATACCCTGATTCATTATCTGCATGGGGTACGGATGGAGAAAGCGGCGGAATACTTGCGTGAGACAGACCTTCCGGTACAGGAAATTGGTTACCGGGTAGGGTTCGGAAGCGATAATTATTTTATCAAAATATTCAAGCGTTGGACCGGTTGCACGCCCAGTCAGTATCGCCATCGCTCGTGACTCACAGGATGAATAGAAGGAATATGTGTACTCGAGTGTCTAGGTAAGGTAGGGTAAATCCGTATTTTTGTTCCATTCGAATCATGGATATGTATCTTATGAACCCAGCAAGGTCCCTGCTACGATGTTATGGAAGGTATCACTTCAATTCAGGGAGGTCATGTGACCAGATGAGAATCAGAAAAGGATTAACAGGGTTCATCGTTGGTGTGCTGATGCTGGGCTTGCTTGCTGGTTGTGTTGGTAAAAATGAGACGAACGGTGGAGATAACGGGGGTGGAGCAGCAGCGGGAAAAGTGAAGCTTACCATGTGGGGCGCAGTGCCGCCGGAGAATGGTCCGCAGGAAGTTGTGGATACCTGGAATGCAGAGCATCCTGACATTCAAGTGGAATATGTGCGGTTTGTGAATGACGACGACGGTAATCTGAAGCTGGATACGGCACTGTCCACCGGTCAGAACGTTGACCTATATGTCAATTACACTCTGACGAATCTCGATAAACGCATTAAGGGCGGGACGGCATTGGATCTCGGTGAGTTCAAGGACTACAACATTGACGAGAAAATGGGAGAAGACGCGGCTTCGTGGAAAGTAGACGGTAAATATTACGGTATGCCAACCAAGAAAAATGCGGCCTTTTTCGCCTTAAATATGAAAGCGCTTGATCAAGCGGGACTGAGCGTACCCACAGCCTGGACTTGGGATGAAGCCCGAGAATATGCACTCAAGCTGAAGAATGTTGGTTTCAAGTACGGTTTAGTACAGCATACCGCTTCCTATGTGGACCCGCTCGATTCTGTACTGGTCAAGAACGGTTATGTTAAGGCAGACGGAACTTCCAATCTCGACGATCCGCTTGTTACCAAATGGCTGGAGACTTTGAATGGAATGATGAAGGAGGATGCAACTACACCTCCACTCGGCGAACAGCTGACTTCCAAAATGCCCGTGGAGAATATGTTCCTTGGTGGTGAGTCCGCCATGATTAACATTGGGGAGTGGCTGATTCGCACGTCGAACAACATGACCGAGTTTCCACGTGATTGGAAAATCGCCTTTGCTCCGGTACCGAGATTGGTTGCACAGGAAGCAGATATGGTGAAGAGTGGAGGGCTTGGTGACTTTATCGCGATCAATTCCAAGTCGAAAAATAAAGAAGCCGCATGGGAGTTTCTGAAATGGTACGCCGATGGAGGGATGATGCCGATGGCTGCCGGTGGACGTCTGCCGTCCTCGAATGCGGTTGATCAACAGACGGCTATTGATCATCTGCTCGGTGATTATGCCGATTCTTATGACAAAGAGTCACTGGAGTTTGTGTTGTACGGTGACAAGACACCTACATTTGTCCGCAGCATTGCGCAAGAGGTAGTCGATCTGCGTGCACAGGAGTATGAAAAGTTCTTCCTTGGTAACCAGACTGCTGAAGTTACGGTACAAAACATGGTCAAACGCCATAATGACTGGCTGAAGCAGAATCAATAGAAGGCAAAAGCAATGAGTCCGAAGGCCGTCCCCAATGGGGCGGTTTTTTTCTTTTCTATATAAGTACTGGACCAATAGATGAATAGACCCAAAAGAGCATTAGAGGTATGACATGAGCTAGGGCTAACCCGACTAAAGGAATAGAACAATTCCATGTTATTTTCATATCGAAGGTCACTGCCAAAATACATAGTTCTGTGATACCAGGAAAGAGGTTATGTTCCTTAAAAGTGAAAGGACATCTTGTTATGCTTAATTCCAGAACAGATGTTAAGGAGTGGGGGAGCATATGCATAAATCCTGGATGAAACGGCAGAGCAGGCTCGGGTATTTGTTTATTGGGCCCAATATGATTGGCGTGCTGTTGTTTTTTATTATACCTGCTGTCTATTCATTCTATCTCATGTTCACCGATTACAAATTCATGAGCCCGGAGACACATTTTGTGGGGCTGGACAATATCCGCCGTATGTTGAATGATGATCTGTTTGGGGTAGCACTGCGAAATACATTTGTATTTCTGTTAGCGGTTCCAGTATCGATGGGGTTGGCATTTATCGTGGCTGTTGCATTGAACAAGTCGGTGTACTGGCAAAAAACACTGCGTGCCCTCTATTTCATGCCCTATATCACCAGCGGCGTTGCGATCGCCTTTGTCTGGATGCTGCTGTTCCAGCCAACATCGGGGCCGATTAACGGTTTTTTGCGGGGGATCGGTATTACAAATCCACCTGGCTGGTTATCGACAACTGAATGGTCCATGTATGCGATTGATATCATCTGGATCTGGTTCATGCTGGGGTACAACATGATTATTTATTTAGCAGCTCTGCAGGAGATCCCGGAGGAATTAGTTGAGGCTGCAAAGATTGATGGAGCCCGCCCTTGGCAGACCATTCGTCAAGTGATCTGGCCGCTTGTGAGCCCAACGACCTTTTTACTGCTGATAACAGGACTGATTATGACGATCAAAAACTTTGGCATTATTCAGGCGATTACTCAGGGTGGGCCGGGAAACAGTACAACAGTGTTGTCACTTTTTATCTACCAGAATGCCTTCCGCTATTACGAGATGGGATACGCTGCTGCTATTAGCTGGGCGCTCTTTGCCATCATCATGGTCTTCACAGTATTGCAGTGGGTTGGACAGAAACGTTGGGTTCACTATTAAGGAGGGAAGGGATCGTTATGGAGAAATCAATTGCCGCAAACGCGAAGCCCACAGCTCCGCATGCACCTAAAGGTAAATTCCGCATGGAGTCCTTAACCCAGATTCGAAGAATCATACTGACACTTCTGATGTCCGGGTTTGCTTTGCTGATGATTATGCCGTTCATCTGGATGATTAGCACGTCGTTCAAATCTCCTGCGGACGTATTCACCTATCCCATCCAATGGATACCCTCCAGCCTGAACTGGGAGCATCACATTAAGGTCTGGAGCGGAGCGGATACCTTTGCTACGTATTATCTGAACTCGTTGAAAATATCACTAATTAGCACGATCGGAGCTGTATTTCTCTCGGCGTTTGCAGCTTATGGCTTCGCAAGAATTCAATTCAAAGGACGGGAGACACTGTTCCTCATCTATCTCTCGATGATGATGGTGCCCCCGCAGGTGCTCTTTGTGCCCAAGTTCCTCATGTTCGAATGGGTCGGCATCTATAATACGCATTGGGCCCTGATCCTGCCTGGAATGTTCACGATCTTTGGGGTGTTTATGCTTCGGCAATTCTTCCTGTCGGTGCCATCGGAGATTTCGGAAGCGGCATTCATCGACGGTGCAGGTCACCTACGCATATTCTTTAGATTGATTCTGCCCTTGGCGAAGCCAGCGCTGGCTACACTTGCGATCATTGATTTCTCCTGGCACTGGAATGACTATGAGAATGCGCTTGTGTTTCTCATCGACAAAGACCTGTATACCGTGCCGCTTGGTCTGCAGAACTTTATTCTGGAGAACAACGTGGATTACAACGGCATGATGGCCGCTGCCACGGCAGGTATTATACCGATGATTATCGTCTTTTTGGTAGGCCAGCATTACATTATTCAAGGCGTGGCTGGAAGTGCCGTGAAGGGCTGAAGCTGTTACCAATGTTCAATGTGTTCTCTTAATATAACCCTTTTGCTGAACGAAGTGATCTTCGCGGCGGAAGGGTTTTCTGTCGAAAGGGAGAATAACGATCTTTCCGCAATACAATAGTTCAAACTTCGTATATAATTAACAATGAACTATGATGCTGAATGACTACATAACTATCGCGAGGTGCACTAGACTTATGCCAACCATCTACGACTTTACCGTAACCAGAACCAGTGGAGAGCGTTTCCCACTCTATCAATATGAAGGAAAACCTGTCCTCATCGTAAACACGGCAAGTAAATGTAAATATACGCACCAGTTTGATGACATGCAGAAGCTGTATGATCAGTACAAGGATCAAGGACTTCAGATTATTGGTTTCCCATGCAACCAGTTTGCAGAGCAAGAGCCTGGAAGCAGTTCGGAAGCAGAATCCTTCTGCCAGATTAACTATGGTGTGAAATTTCCGATGTTCTCCAAATTGGACGTGAATGGAGAAGCGGCGCACCCGCTCTACGACTTTTTGAAAAGATCTGGACCTTTTGCTGGCTTTGATGAAACCGATATACAGGCCAAACTATTGAAATTGATGGTGGCTGATAAAGCGCCAGAATGGTTACATGGAGATGCAATTAAATGGAATTTCACGAAATTCCTGATTGATGCAGAAGGTCGTGTGGTTAGACGCTTCGAACCGATCGACTCCATTGACGAGATTCAAGAGAGTATTAAACAGCTTCTATAATTTCACTTTGATATCTCATACAGGGGCATGACAAGAATCGTTTCCCTCTTCCGAACAGGAGGTGCATGAATATGCCGAGCATGATGCAATTTAGTGCTTCACTGGAGTATAGTTATCGTTCCACCAGTGTATATAATCCGGGCAAGTCAGATGGATTCCATTCACATCCACATTATGAGATTTATTATTTTCATGATGGAGAATGTACTTACATTATAGGAGACCGGGTATACAACCTGAAGCCAGGTGATCTGGTGTTAATGCACGGCTTGACGCTTCATCGACCACATCCGAAGCCTGGCAGTACTTATGAGCGAAGCACATTGCATTTTGATCCGTCTGCCATACGAAGTAGTCTGCATGCTGACCGCATAGTTGAGGTCCTGAGGCCATTTGAAGAACTCAGAAATTGCCGGGTCAATCTGACGGGGGATAGCCGTTCTGAATTTGAAGCTCTATTGCATGATCTTCATCGTCTGTCTCAGAGTCAGAGCCATTTCAGACAAGAGCGCATGAATGTCAGACTGTGTGATCTGTTATATTTTGTAGCAGAGATCTGCCAGGGTGATGTCGAAGAACAACTTCCCTCATCGGAGAAGGAGCGGCATGTCCAGCATATTATTCGTTATGTCGATACACATTATATGAAGGATATTGGTCTGGATGATTTGGCACTGGAATTACATCTTTCCAAGCCATATCTGGCAGGCATGTTTAAGGAAATGACAGGTTTGACGGTATTCAAATACCTGTATGACCGTCGTATCAATCAGGCCAAGCTTTTGTTTCAGTTCCAACCAGAGATCACGGTGACGGAAGCTAGTCGATTGTCCGGTTTCAAACGACTTTCGCATTTTAGCCGGATGTTCAAACAAAGTGTGGGATGTTCGCCTGATCTGTACCGTACCCAATTGCATCGTCAATCATAGAAGTCTTCTGTAAGCTGACCAGCTTGTCTGGTTGGCTTTTTTTGTTGATTTTCGTTCGCGGAATGCGTATCACTGTGTTTAGAGCACACGCAGAACAGGTAAAGAAAGGTAATGAAACCACAGGAGGCGATTATGAATGAAACAGCGCACACCGGATCAGAATAACAATGATACCCGTCAGGAACAATCCCATGACAATCCTGAACAATATAAGACAGAGCACGAAAGTCTGCTTGACCGTTATGAAGAAGAACAGACTGTAGATCCAATTCCGATGGAAGATCTGAATATGGAGGCTCAGGAAGAGAAGAACAAGGATCAAACCAAAAGCAACTCGTCGACCGAAGAGAAATACCGGGCGGATTATCGCAAAAAAGGCGAGTGAAGCATAACAATAATGGCTGTTTGAGGAAAAAATTGTGAAGTATTATCAGTGAATGTATATTAAGTGAAAATAAATTAGTTTGTTGACTAATGTATGTTACTATATTATAGTTACTATGTTGGCAAATGAAAAAAATTTGGGAGGCGAATAAGAATGACTACTTTTTTTGATGCGTTGAAAAACAGAAGATCTTATTACGGAATCAGCAAGGAATCTACAATTTCGGATGCTAAAATCCAAGAAATCGTAGAAGAAGCAGTGAAGTATACACCAACTTCCTTTAACTCACAAACATCCCGTGCGGTTGTACTGCTCGGCGAACAACATGATAAATTGTGGAATCACACAGAAGAAATTTTGCGTGAAGTGGTAGGTAATGAAGAAGCTTTCAAATCCACAGCAGAGAAAATGACTGGATTCCGCAGCGGATATGGTACGGTTCTCTTCTTCGAAGATAACAATGCGATCGCACAGCTTCAACAGAATTTTGCAGCTTATGCAGATAACTTCCCGATCTGGGCGAACCAATCCAACGGTATGTTGCAACTGGTAATCTGGACGGCTCTGGAACAAGAAGGTCTGGGTGCATCTTTGCAGCACTACAATCCGTTGATTGACGAAAAAGTGAAGCAAGAGTGGAACATTCCTGAGAACTGGAGATTGATCGCTCAGATGCCATTTGGTAAACCAACGGCAGCACCGGGTGAGAAACAATTCCAACCGATTGAAGAGCGCGTAAAAGTACACAAGTAAATCAATTTCATAATACCTTTAGCTGCTTTAATCAAGGCTAGATATAGATCAAAATGTTTCAATTTGTCTATATCTAGTTACATAAATTCATTTTAATGAGTTATGAAATTGATTTAAGTAAGCTTCGCATTTCCCAACATTTAACCACATACGGCCTCGCTTCAATTTGATACGATGTTAGTTGATCGTAATCCAATGAAGCGAGGCTTTTTGATGTGAATAATAGATTAATAGACATGACGAATCAACGTATGTGGAAGATAGCTGTATGTGGGTTATTAACACTTGGGTCGGTGGCTGGGTACAGTTCTGGCGTTCAGGCTGCAGCCGTGCAGCAACAGTTTCAGGATACCCGTACGAGTTATGCCAAGGATGCCATTACACATTTGGTGAACAAAGGCATTGCTGCCGGTACGTCAGAGACTACATTTGAACCGAAGAAAGCCGTCACTCGTGCAGAATTTGCGACGTTTGCGGTGAGATTGCTAGGTTTGAAGCCCGTTAAAAATAATATCAATCCTTATCAGGATATTAGCATAAATGCCTGGTATTACGGCAACGTTGCTGCCATGACGAATCTTTTCATTTTGGAGGGAAAGGGTCAGGGAACGTTCCAGCCTAATGCGTCCATTACGCGCGAAGAAGCGGCTGCTCTTCTTGTTCGGATGTTAAAACAACAGCCCGTAGAGACGTCACTTTTATCTTCAACGTATTTCGACGCAGCGGATATCTCGGACTGGGCACGTCCTTATGTGCAGACGGTGTATCAACTTGGATTGATGCGGGGAAGTGGAGGCATGTTCCGACCGCATGATCAAGTAACGCGCGAAGAAGCTGCGGTCATGCTTGGTGCGATCTTACAAAAGAAAACATGGTCTGAACAGTTACAGCGTGGAGATGAACTCGGCGTTCAGTTGGGCTGGCAATATAATTCCACTACCGCTGAATTCAAGAAGCAGGTGGAACAGTCTGAAGTGAATACGCTCGTCCCACGCTGGTTTTTCCTGAATAGCAGTATGAAAGTAACGGATCACACGGACCCTGCATTGATCTCCTGGGCATCCGCCACTGACAGGCAGTTATGGCCATTGCTTGGGAATCGTTCTGATTCGGCACTTACCCATCAGATGTTATCCAGTTCAGCCAACCGAGCGGCAGTGATCTCACAGGTAGCTTCTTATGTCAAAACCTATAAATTGGACGGCATTAATGTGGACTTCGAGAATGTTGATCCTGCGGATCGTGAAGGGCTGACGGCATTTGTCACCTCCTTGACGGCTACGTTGCACGCACTGGGTGCAGTGGTGTCTGTGGATGTATCACCAGATCTGGGTACAGATTGGACGGATGCATTTGATTATGCCAAACTGGGCGCTGTATCGGATTATATGGTGCTAATGGGATATGAGGAACACTGGAACGGTGATCCGATAGCAGGATCCGTGGCGTCTCTTCCATGGGTGGAAAAGGCACTGGATACCATGCTCTCCGAGGTGGTACGTGCCAAAACCATTTTGGCCCTTCCGTTATATACACGAGACTGGTCTTCAGTGGATCCGGCAAGTAGTTCTTGGGACATTACATTCTCAGAACAGGGAACACGTGCGCATGCTATAGGATCTGTAAGACGATGGGATGCAAGTCTGGTTCAATACCTTATCGGGTACAACAGTAATGGAATGCCAAGATATATATGGGCAGAGGATAGTCGTTCGTTATCAGCCAAAGTGCTGATGAGTGAGCAACGGCAAATTGCTGGACTGGCATACTGGTATATGGGTGGCGAAACAGCCGATGTATGGAACGCCATTTCGAATGCATCACGATTTGAATCTTATAACTTCTAAGCAATCATGAATCTTATAGACTTAAACGAACCGTGATACAGGCGGATGGTTTGGGTCTGTTTGTTTTGGTATAAGATAAGCAATATGAGGAATCGTTTAAGCTTGGCTGAACGGTTTAATGTATATAAGGACAAAATATAGATATAGTTTAGGAGGAGAAGGAGCATGCGAGAGGTTGATTGCATAATTGTAGGTGGAGGGCTCGCAGGGCTTCAGGCAGCCATTCAGCTTGGGCGTTATTCAGCTCATCAGGTGTTGGTCATCGACGCGGGAGAAGGCAGATCAACCCTGTGTCGGACGTACCATAATATCCTGGGTTTCCCCGATGGGATATCCGGTGAAGAGCTCAGAGCCCGAGGCAGGATGCAGGCAGAGCGGACAGGTGTATCTTTTGAGAAAGATCGTATTGTGCAAGCAGGCCGTCATGGAGAGAAGATTCAATTGTTAGGTACATCCGGCGTTGAATATAGGAGCAAAACGGTGTTATTGGCAACGGGGCTATCGGATCGAGTTCCGGATATTCCGGGATTAACCCCGACCCTTGGCCGAACAGTCTATGTCTGCCCCGATTGTGATGGTTATGAGATTCAGGATCAACGTACGGTGCTATTGGGGTCTGGTGAAGCAGGTGCCCATATGGCAATGATCTTAATTCAGCGTACAAATGATCTGTTATATATCAATCATGAGCAGACCGCCATATCTGCAGAGCTTCATCGCAGCATGAAAGAGGCGGGCGTTCGTTATCTGGAAGCGGCTGTTCAGGAAGTGCAACAGATTGAGGATGGTCATATCACCGGTGTTCTGACCGAAGATGGACAGATCTTTGAGTCTGAGCGAGGCTTTATCGCTTTTGGAGGCAATCGGGTACACTATGAACTGGCGGAGCAGCTTGGAGCTGTGATCGCAGATAATAAACATGTAGAAGCTGATCCGCGCAGCTTGCAGGCAGCGACGAATGTGTGGATAGCCGGGGATCTGGGACTGCACGCAGAACAAGCAACCGTTGCGATGGGTGAGGGTTCCATTGCCGCGATCTGGATTCATAAGGCGTTACAGCAGATGGCAAACGATTAAATGTGGATTTCATTATCCAAATAAAATTTCAGTTTGAACAATTAGAACATCATTTTTCCATGACCCAAAAAGACCTCCCAAGCCATGAATAGGCGGGAGGTCTTTTTGGGTTAACTTCATCTGGAAAAAGGACAATCATTTATCCGATGAATCTGTTGACTTGGAAGAAGCCTTCTCGTCCTTCGATTCATGGGAGAAATCCTTCCGAATGTTGTCCACGATATCGCCAACCACACCTTCGATCATGTCGGTTGGTCCGGGATTATGTTTATCTGGATGGATAACGGTATTCACGCCTGGTTCAAGTTCATCCTTTGTTTTCTCAGGTTTGGTTTTATCACGCATGGGAAATCCCTCCTGGTTCGATATTATATAAGGTGTAAGGTGTTCTTTAACATATCCAAACACCGTTACACATATGTAAACGATTAACCGCTGTAGTTCTTTTGAAACGCGTACTTGCTCTTATCATAGAAGATATATACAAAAGTGAACGTGCTGATTAAACTTCTGCAATACGTTTATATTATAGATAACCAGTTGATTATAGAGTCTAAAGGTTAAAACCAATAAACAACTAATATACAGGAGGTTATTCAGATGAATGAACAAAATCATGTAATCCATAAAGATGGTCAGGTTTCAACGGACAAGGTGGACAATGCAATCGAAAAGATTGCACCGGAAGAGAGAGAACAGATTTTACAGAACTTTGATGCATTCAAAGAATATCTGGGTAAACGAATTGCGATGGGCGAGTCTATCGGATTAAGTGAAGAACAGATGGCTAAAATTGCCCAGAAAGTAGCTGACCATCTGGCTGCGAACGAAGAGCCTCGTAACCGTGAAGAAAAGTTGCTTCAGGAACTCTGGAATGTCGGCAAGGAAGATGAACGTCACATGCTGGCTCATATGCTCGTTCGTTTGGCGCAAGACTCCACAACCAATCATTAAGATTAATATACATGCTTCAGCATATTCATGAATAAACATAAGAATCTTGTACTAGTCAAGAACCCCTGAATGACGAGACTTCAGGGGTTCTTATCTTTTTCGGAAACTGCAGACAGGAGTAATGACGTTCATTGTAACTATTTTTAATCTGGCTGATACTTTTATATTCACTGTTCCAAGTATGATAGGAAAAGAGAGAATGTTGGAATTAATAGTTCACTTGAGCGTTTGATAAGGAAGACTTCCGGTTAAGGAATAGTAACGTTCATATTAAGGAGAGATGTTACCTATGAAGAACGCGGCAAAACAATGGAAACTACGAATGATCGGTGCAGTTGTTGCTTTACTTGGCATGATTGTGCTGACTACATATTTGCTTACCCCTGCGAATGCTCAAGAAAGTGCAGATGCCCAACAGCCTTCTGACAAAGAAGCACAGGTTGCGAACTCCGAGATGTTTACAGCCTATGTTGAAGGTATGCACATGGAAAACGGCAAATTGTTTATGACAGTGGACAAGATTGGCTGGTATCAGGGTGAAGAAGCTGATGCGATTTTTGCACAGCGCAATCCGGAAGCGGGTATAGATGGTGCTCCAGATGGTTACTATATTGTTAATGATAGCAAAGAGCAGGAACAGGTTGAGGTTAGTGCCAATGCTGAAGTGTTGATGCAGTTGTATGATCGAGACGGTACGATGCAGGGCGCAGACATTCAATGGAATGAACCTGTGACATTATCCAAGTTCGAATCGTTGTATGAGAATACCCGTATTCTTGACCTGTCCGTATTCCCATATCATCTGACGGTGCAGGACGGAAAAGTGACCAAAATTGTACAGCAGTACATCCCATAAAATGAGAAGAAATTCATCATTCAAGCATTCCTCCGGTTCATTGGAACGGTGAGGGATGCTTTTTGGTTATGACAAATTCATGAAAGCGATTGTAATTAATGGTAGGTACATGTATCATTATTGGAATGGCGTTTTTACATAGTTCAGGAGGAGCCTCATGCTTAAAGACATGATTGCATTAACTAAACCCGGACTTCTACGGCTAAATGTGTTTGCGGTGGCGGTAGGGTTCTGGGTAGCTTCAAAATGGGATATCGCATGGTTATCTCTGCTCTTGGTCGTGATTGGATCAACCTTGGTTATTGCTTCAGCTTGTGTAATCAACAATTATTGGGACCGTGAATTGGACCAAAAGATGGAACGCACCAAAAAAAGGATGGATTACATTAACCATCTGAAGCCAGGGTTTGTACTTGGGTATGGCCTTGTCCTTGGTGTTGTTGGACTAGCAGTGCTGTATCTCCTGGTGAATCCGTTATCAGGCTGGATGGCATTGCTTGGATGGTTCGCTTACATCGTGATTTACACGATGTGGTTGAAACGCAGTTCAACGTGGAGCACTTCGCTCGGCGGAATTGCTGGAGCGATGCCACCTGTCATTGGTTATACATCTGTAACCAATGAAATTGATGCGGGAGCCTGGTTACTGTTCGCGCTATTGTTCCTCTGGCAACCACCACATTTCTGGTCATTGGGTATTCGCCGGGTAGAGGAATATCGTGCTGCGGGGTTCCCCTTGTTGCCTGTCGTTAAAGGGGTGAAACGCACCAAGTTTCAGATGATTCCTTATGTTTTTCTGCTGCTTCCTGCTGTGTTCCTGTTGTATTACTACGACTATGTTGGTCTGGTATTTCTGATTGTATCTCTGCTCGGTGGACTGATCTGGTTCGTGCACACACTTAGCGGACTGAAGACACAGGATGACGAGAAGTGGGCAAAAGTAAACTTTCTGATCTCAGTGAACTATCTCATGCTTGTATTTATTGTGATGGTCGCGAACACGACTTGGTCATAATCAAGTGCTGAACAGAACGTTTTGAGAAAAATTTCACCTTAAGCTATATAAATTGAACTGAACCTGGTTGTTCTGTCATCGGAGTGTCCAGCGGAAATATGCTTTAGTTCATTTTATATAACAGCCTGCACCGGATGAAAAAGCACACGATGGAATAGGTTTTGGACAACCTTCAGTTGTTGAAACATATTCTTAAGTGTGCTTTTTTGGTATAATAAAACAATTGAATCATATATGTGGAAATTATAATGCAAGATGGGAAGTGACATTATGAGTGATTTGGAGCAAGCCGTACGATGGAGGCAAGAAGGCAAGGTGCAGGAAGCGATTGAGCTTCTGCAAGAGATTACAGGGCAGGAACCCGAGAATGCAAATGTTTGGTATCAGTTGGCTTGGGCACATGATTCACTTGGGTTAGAGCGAGAAGCTGTCCCGCATTATGAGAAGTCACTGAGTCTTGGGCTTTCTGGTGAGGATAGAGCGGGTGCAATACTCGGACTAGGCAGTACATACAGAACGCTTGGACAATACGAGCAGGCAAAGGCTTGGTTTGAAAAAGGGCTGAAAGAATTCCCGGCGTACCGGGAATTTGAGGTGTTCTATGCGATGGTGCTCTACAATCTGGGTGAACATGCAGAAGCGATGCAAAGATTGCTCGTGCAACTTGCAGATACATCTAGTGATAAGAGAATCAATGACTATAACCGAGCAATCCGTTACTACGCAGATCAGCTGGATCGGGTGTGGGAATAGATCGAATACGCAGAGAAGGAGATGGATGAATATGAACTCCAATCAAGATCTGAAACAGGTACATGAAAGGTTAGATCAAATTGAGCAGAAGCTGGATCACCTGGAAGGCAGCCAGCAGAACAAACGCTCACCTGGCGTAAGCTTCCTGAGTGGCTTTGGCATCACGATTGTGGTGATATTTGTACTGCTACTAATCCTCGGTGTTATCCAATTTGTGAGTAATGGATAGGAGCAATTGATTTTAACGAAAAACGTAATGATTTTCTGAATGTACTACTTACATAGTCGTACCGAGCCACAGCTGCACCTCTTCAATGAAACGCCGCGTAGCTGGTGATAGATTGCCCAAAGCGGGGCAGGCCATGCCGATCGTGCGGTACGGATCTCCTGCGAGCGGCACGAGTGCGAGCGCATCAGTATGATTTTGAAGTACCATTTCCGGCAGAAGGCTGATGCCGAGACCATTACGGACCATCGCCATGATGGCTTGATCTTCGGCTACTTCATAGACGACATTAAGCTTGGCCGCATGCTGCCGGATCAGTCGTTCAATCTCGTTATCCCCGCCCCACTTGGGCAGAATAAAGGGTTGCTCCAGCAGAACATCAAACGAAACAGACTCCTCTGAGGCGAGAGGATGATCGAGAGGCAGGATGCACATCATCCTGTCTTTTTGTAATGGGATCGTCTCAAAAGGGGAGGAATCGCCAAGGGACAGGAATCCAAGGTCGATGGCACCTCCAGCCAGCCAACCCTCAATCTCAGCATAATCGCCCTCCCACAGCTTGATCTCAATTCCTGGATGACGCAGGCGAAATTGTTTCAGGATGCCTGGCAACCATTGCGTGGAGACACTTGCGAAGGTGCCGATCCGCACGGTACCAATCTCGGCGCCGCGAATGAGGGATATCTCCTGGTTCATGAGTTCCGTCCAGCGCAGAATCTCACGTGTATATCCCAGAATGCGTTCACCTTCAGCGGTAACCCGTACGCCGGAGCGGCCACGATGGAGGAGTGAAAAACCACATTCAGTCTCGAGACTTGCGATGGCATGGCTGACTGCGGATTGGGTGACATTCAGCGCTTCTGCCGCTTTGGTGAGACTGCCATATTCCACGACCGTATTCAATATTTCATATTTGATGAGTGACATGAATAGTTCCGTTCCTTCCCATTTTGGATACATGAGTTTATTTCATATAATCTATTATAAATATTCATTTTTATAATGCAAAGAGATCGTATATACTTGCCAAGGCGAGTTAGTTTGACGCACGATCACACAGCTCAGAATACATAGAATGAAGGTTGAAGCAAGATGAATGGTGTACAGGTTAATCAAGGTCAGGCAACGAGAAGAGCGGACATCCAGATGCTGCTCGCAACGGTCATTTGGGGATCATCCTATCTGTTTATGAAATCGGGCCTGGAGTCCATGCAAGAACTGAATCTGGTCGCATTCCGTTTTGGAATTGCCTTTATTGCGGCAGGGCTTCTGTTTCATCGGCGGTTGTATAATATGAATCGTGGCACACTTGTGGCAGGGGCCGTTATGGGGACAGCGTTATTCGCTGCATTTGTATTTATCACCTATGGTGTGCAACGAACAACAACATCCCAAGCGGGATTCTTGATAAGTTTGGCCGTTATTTTTGTACCGATCCTGACAACGATCCAGCATCGCCGTATGCCGGACAAACGATTGACGCTCAGCATCCTCGTGGCAGTTACCGGGCTTGGCTTGCTGACGCTTCAACATGAGCTGAGTCTGCACACGGGAGATATTCTGTGTATACTTGCAGCACTGGTGTATGCCATCTATATTATGATTGCTGGCAAGTACACACCGAAGCATGATCCGTTAACGTTGGGAACCGTCCAATTGGGCGTTGCAGCGATGTGGGGAATTGCAGCTACATTCATGCTGGAGACGCCACGTATGCCCGATACGGCTGAATCCTGGGCAGCGATTCTCGGCTTAGGTGTATTATGTAGTGGCTTGGGGTATATTTTGCAGACGCTCGCACAGCGTCATGCTTCACCGACAAGAACAAGTCTGATTTTTTCACTCGAACCACTGTTCGCAGCGGCCTTTGCATTTACCTTTCAAGGAGAATCGTTAACGTTGCAAGGATATGCAGGAGCAGCGCTGATGTTAGTCGGTGTTCTGATCACAGAGATCAAACTTCCACAGCCTATCTTCTGGCGCCGAAAACGCTCGGTTTTACAGTCGGAACTCGGCGATCAGGGAGCACCAGGCATATAATTAAGGGACAAGGTTCTTTCTTCATCTTCTACAGAAGGTGGGGAGAGGGCTTTTTTTGGTTTGTCGTTCACGTTGCGTAAGAGATAATTGACGACCTAACAAAAAACAGAATAACATAACCTTGTTTTGTTGATTTTTGTTTTTTATGCTACACTGAATGAAAATTAGGAAAAACGGGTGAGTAGTATGGCCAAAAGAGTAACGATGCAGCAAATTGCGGATGCTGCGGGGGTGTCCAAATTTGCAGTGTCCCGTGCGCTGACAGGCAAGCCTGGTGTGAGTGAGCATACACGCGAGATGATCGTCAGAACGGCGGGTCAGCTCGGGTATTTCAGAACTGAACCGAAGCGTTATGCACTGGAGACACAGATGTCATTGGAGATGAAGCCAGAAGCGAAGCGGCAAGGCACCATATTGATTTTGTTTCCTAACATTCGTTCTCAGAATCGATCCTCCTTGTACTGGGGGCCTGTTTTTGACGGCATTTCTGAGAGGTTGAATGAGAAGGGAATGGATATTTTAACACTGACGGAACCCTCTTCAGATCGAATGTTCTCGGTTCTTAATCCCGAAGCAATCAGTGGAGTCATTACCGTGGGCACCATCTCGACATCGGTATTGCTGGAAATTTACAGACTGCGTATTCCACTGGTCATGGTAGATCATGAAGACCCCGCCGTATACGCAGACTCGGTTTTTACGGACAATATGAAATGTATGAAAGAACTCGTTCTCATGCTTGTTGGAAAAGGGTACAGAAGGTTCCAGTTTGCCGGGCAACTGCCCGATGCGGCAAGTTTCAGAGAACGCTGGCTTGGATATCGTACGGTGCTGGAAGAGAAGCAGGTGGCAGGGAAACAGCAAGAAGGTTTGCTGGGCGCGGAATACGAACAGATTCGGGGCTCCATTGCCGAAATGAAGCTGGAGGACATCCCTGAAGTCATTGTGTGTGCGAATGATCATACGGCTGTTATCGTGCTTGAGGCACTCCGAAGCCGAGGCATTCAGGTTCCTGAACGCTGTGCCGTGACTGGGTTTGACAATACGCAGACAGTTGAACCCATCCTTGCTTCAGTGCATATCAACAAAGAGAATCTGGGCACCAGAGCGGTAGATCAGCTGTTGTGGCGGATTCAGCATCGGGACGAACCTTATGAACGCAAGTTGATCTATTCGGAATTAATTATTCGAGATGAATATAACGCCAGTTTAGAGTGATATGGTAGGACGTATTGAGTCATTGTAAAAACAAGCATCCAGGTAAATAAGTTAAGTGAAGGGACATGGAGCATTAGAGCTTCATGTCTTTTTTGTTATGCAGAAACTATTTAACAAATTAAATAACAAAACAGATTGACTATAAGAACCATATCGTGTTAATTTTGTTTTGTAAGTTATTTGTTTTTATACTAACAAAACATAACAAAATATTGGTTAACAACTCTAACAACAATGGAGGCTGTCATGAGCACAATACAATCACATGTTTTTCAGAATTGGACATTCAAGGCTTGCGAAGATCAAGAGTGGATGCCGGCTCAGGTGCCCGGCTGTGTGCATACAGATTTGCTGAAACTGGGCAAGATTCCAGATCCTTTTTATGGAACAAACGAGAAGGAAGTACAGTGGATTGATAAGATAGATTGGGAATATCAGACGGAATTTGACGTGGCCGAAGCGTTGTTCTCCCAGGAACATCTGGAACTGGTGTTTGATGGCCTGGATACATATGCGGATGTGTATGTGAATGAGGTGCATGTGTTGTCCGCAGATAATATGTTCCGAGTATGGAAGGCAGATGTAAAAGCTGTATTAAAGGAGAACGGCAATAACCTTCGAATACGCTTTCGGTCGCCGATTCAGGAAGACCTGCCGAAGCTGGAGAAGCTCGGATATGCGTTGCCTGCATCCAATGATCAGTCCGATGTTGGCGGACTTGGCGATAAGAGAGTAAGTATTTTTGCCCGTAAAGCGCCGTATCACTATGGTTGGGACTGGGGTCCGCGTTTTGTAACGAGTGGGATCTGGCGTGAAGCACGCCTTGAAGGTTGGACACAGGTACGAATCAATGATGTGTATATCCAGCAAAACGAAGTAAGCGCTACCTCAGCTTCATTAACGGCTGTTGTGGAAGTCGAGACATCACAAGCGGTAGATACGATTATTCGTATCGGCGCAGATGGACAGAGATGGGAAAGATCCGTATCGCTACAACCCGGAACTCAGACTGTGGAGATTCCAATCTCCATTGATGAACCGAAACTGTGGTGGAGCCGTGGGCTTGGTGATCCGCATCTGTATACTTTCCTTGCTGAAGTGCTTCAAGGTGAACGGGCTGTTGCTGAATCTACAGTGAAGACAGGGCTTCGTTCCATTCGTTTGGTACGTGACAAAGATGAAGCGGGAGCCTCCTTTTACTTTGAATTAAACGGCGTTGCGGTCTTTGCCAAAGGGGCAAATCATATTCCTAATGATAGTTTCATCACCGAAATTACCCGTGAACGTTATCGTCATGAGATCGTATCCGCAGCCGAGTCTAATATGAACATGCTTCGTGTGTGGGGTGGCGGGATCTATGAGCAAGATGACTTCTATGAACTGTGTGATGAATACGGCATTCTGGTATGGCAAGACTTCATGTTTGCATGCAGCATGTACCCGGGAGACGAAGCGTTCCTGAACAGTGTGAGACATGAGGCGATTGATAATGTGAAACGTCTGCGCAACCATCCAAGTATTGCACTCTGGTGTGGGAACAACGAGATTGATTCGGCTTGGGCTCACTATGTTGAGAATGGTGGCTGGGGTTGGAAAAAGGAATTTACTGCCGAGCAGCGTGAGAGCATTTGGGCCGATTACGAAGCCATATTCCATGATCTGCTGCCAGAAGTCGTTGAAGCGTATGCTCCAGGTGTGGATTACTGGCCTTCTTCACCACTTGTATCCCTGTCAGGGGATGAGAAGCAACATGCTCACCCGTCCACAGCCGAAGGTGATATTCACTATTGGGGTGTATGGCACAATGTAGAACCGTTCGAAAACTACAACGTGCATGTGGGTCGTTTCATGAGCGAATACGGATTTCAGTCGTTCCCGGAGTACAAATCAGTCCGCACGTACGCGGAAGAAGAGGATCTGGCGCTGGAATCAGAAGTCATGCTCGCCCATCAGAAGAATGGGGCAGGCAATCGTCTGATCAAACAATACATGGATATGTACATGCATGAATCGAAGGATTTTCCATCGTTCCTGTATATGAGTCAGGTACTTCAAGCGGAAGCGATGAAGACCGCGATTGAGGCGCATCGTCGCCGTAAACCATTCTGTATGGGCACACTTTACTGGCAAATGAATGACTGTTGGCCTGTGGCTTCATGGGCAGGAATGGACTATCTTGGTCGTTGGAAAGCATTGCAATATTATGCGAAACGCAGCTTCAGCGATGTGTTGGTATCCGTAGATGGAACCAAGGAAGATACGACAGATATATATATCATCTCGGATCTACTTGAGCCAGTGAAGGGTCAATTGCAGGTTAGACTGATTGGATTCGATGGCACGGTGTATCGTGAAGAAAATCATGAAGTAACAGTGGCTTCGAACTCGGGTCAGCAGGTGTTATCCCTAAGCCAGGCTGAATGGCTGGAAGGACATGATGCAGCAACAACGTTGCTGCGGATTGATCTGAAGCAGAATGACGCAGCGGACATTGTGCAGGAACATTACTTTGCACCATCCAAAGATCTTGCGTTGAATCCTGCACACATCAAAGTAACTGAAGTCTCGGATGAGGCTGGTGCCCATCTGGTGCTGGAAAGTGACGTGCTTGCCAAACAGGTATGGATCGCTTCAGAAGCGGAAGGTGTATTCTCGGACAACTTCTTCGATCTCATTCCTGGCATCCCGGTGAAGGTGCAGTTTACTTCCAGAGAAGGGCTGCAATCTGCCGATGCGGCTTCCAATACAGGACTCATTCAGGTTCGTTCCATGGCTGACTTTATCAAACGATAATCAGGCTTAACATCAGGACGGTTGAGATCTCTCATAAGAGGGATTTCGACCGTTTTTATTTTTGCGGCATCCAGCAAAAACGGAGGTAGGCTTCAAAGATGATGCCATCATTGCTATAATTGATAATCATTATCAATTGATAAGTGGGTTTGTAGTCACAATGCTATGAATTGTACATGATTGGCACTTAGGAAAGGGAGTCTATATGGGAATTCAGAATGACATCAAGCTGTGGGATCAGGTACAGGTTCGCGTGCTTGATGTGCGTCTTATATCACTGGAAACCAACGAGTTCATACGTAATTATGTGTTACCGACCAGTGCATTTGTGTATGTTCAAGGCAGGGGGCAGGCGTGGCTGGATGAAGAGGTATGGACCACAAGCCAGTTCTTGCTGCTGCACGGAGGAAAAGGAAGGCGTCTGACCCTTGAAGCGACCGGGGTGACAGAGGTGCATCTGATTTTATACAAATCCACGCTGCCATCCAACGTGCTGGTGGAGTACCGAATGATGCTGAACCAGCGCAATCCGTTCGAAGAGTCCTGGGCGACAGCCCCGGATCATGCACTTGAGCTGCGCGAGCTTGTTCGGAATATACATGAATGCTGGTCAGAGCAGGAGCAAGTGGGCAAAATTCAGGTCAAAGTGTATTTCTTTCAACTGGTACAGATTGCATTGTTACAGCGGAGTCGCATGCTTAACGAAGTTCAGCAACCTTCGCTTACCGATCAGGTTTTGCGATATATCAAAGCTCATTATCGGGAATCGATCTCGCTTGATTCGCTTGCCCAGTCCTTGAGTTACAGTCCGCAATATGTATCACGCAAATTCAAGGAGCAGACGGGATGTACACCGACAGAATATGTGATTCGGTTACGAATGGGTGAGGCAAGGAGTTTGCTTGCATCCACGGAAGCTTCATTACAGGAGATTGCTGCGTACGTGGGTTATATGGACCCGTTCTATTTCAATCGCATATTTAAAAAAGAGACCGGCATTACACCGGGACAATATCGGTTGAAGCAACAGGAGCATTCGAAATCAGTTTCAAAAAGTGCATTATATGCAACAAATGAATCCATTGTAACAGGCCGGAAGGAACGTTATCCTTTAATTGATGATGATAATCATTATCAATATATTGGAGATGAGGAAATCCATATGTTTAACCATTTCAAATCAGCGATTATGTCGCTTGCGCTTGTACTCACATTGAGTGCTTGTGGAACAGCCCAGCAGGGGGCAGAAACATCCGAGGTCGCGGCTGAACCCGAACAACCGGCAGTAGTAGAAACCAAAATGGTCAAAACGACCTTTGGTGAGGTGGAGATCCCTGCACATCCAGAGCGAGTGGCGGCTATCGATTATCTGGGAACTGTGCTTGCTCTTGGTGTCAAACCGATCGGTGGGGGGCAATTTCTGATGAACAGTCCCTATCTGGAAGGTCACATGGATGGTCTTGCAACGATAGGGGATTCCGTTGAACAATTGATGGAGCTGGAACCGGATCTCATTATTACATTGAATCCCGACAAGGCCGCGTATGAGAAATACAGCAAGATTGCACCAACGGTTTCGATTGCATCCATCACTTTCCCCACACTGAAGGACGAAGTAAACTATTTCGGTGAAGTCCTAGGCAAAGAAGCGGAAGCAGAGAAATGGCTGGCTGATTTCGATGAGGAGATTGCCAAAATCAAGCAGAAGGTTCAGAGCGTTGTCCCAGCTGGCGTTACATTCTCCGTGATGCAGGAATATGATCGCCAAGTTTTCATTTTTGGCAATCAGTCAGGCCGGGGAGGACGTAATATCTATGAATTGCTTGGTTTGCAGGCACCAAAGAACATTCCATCCGAGTTGATGCAGGGCGCTTATCATGAATTTTCGATAGAATTGCTCTCCAAATACGCGGGAGATTACATTGTTCTGACCAGCAATTCTCAACTGAAAGACCTTCAGGCAGATCCAGTCTGGGGTTCATTACCTGCTGTCAAAAATGGAAGAGTGTACATATGGACAGAAGAACAATCCTGGTTCCGTGACCCCATCGCCTTGCTGAAACAGACACAGGATCTGGCTGAATGGATTATTGGACTTCATACACCGTCTAAGTAAGGAACGGTCGTCCTGCCCACAGTTAAAGGCCCGAGTGCAACGCAAATGCACAGCGGGCCTTTTTCGTTTCATGAAACCATGTATTTTTAATTCATGATGCTTATTGTTTGGAATCATGGAATCTTGAAATCTTGATTTATTGAATTTCCAGGATCTCGATCGCATAACCGTCCAGCTCGAGATGAGGTCCTTTCGGTTTCCCGTCCAGTGCACTGGTATATGAAGCATGGAGTTCAATGGAGGCAGGTTCGGGGCTCAGATTCAGAATAAAACGGAACGTTCCATTCGGACCCGAGCGGGTGGTCACCTGTACGCCATGTGACAAAGTCTGAATTCCGGAAAGGTCACAGCCTTCTGCGATGCTTCGCAATAACTGGCTCAAGTACGCTTCTTCCGGCTGGGTTGCCACATAGTAAACCTCACCTTTACCCCAGTGATTCCGGGTCACAGCGGCACTTTCGGCATAAAATTGATCGGCATACACAGCGACCTGCTGCGCCGTGTCCAGTTCCAGTACATCCACCCATTGAGAAGCAGCATAGAGATGACCTTGGTCGTCACGAATCTGAACGGTATCCCCGCCAACAGGATCATACTCCGTAACCCGCACACCACTACAGTTAGATAACAGACCTGGGAGCGGTGCCATGACACAGACGTTATTGTCGTTCTTGACACCCGTGCGATGGGTTAAGACCAAGATGCCTCCGGCTGCTGCAAAGGATTGCAGACATTCTGCTGTAGTCTCATCCAGCAGGTACAGATGCGGAGCAATGATGATTTTATAGCCATCCAGTGGCTCCGAAGGGTGTATAACATCCGTACTGATGCCCAATTTGGTCAACGCGCGATGCCAGACCTTCATATTTTCGTAGTATTCCAGTCCTTCGGCTTGTGGCTGAATTCGAAGGGCGTTCAATTGATCATGCGAATGCAGAATCGCAACTTCATTATGCAATGTTGAACCCTGTAGTCGCTCACTGAGTCTGTTCACTTCGGTACATAGCTGTTGAAACTCCTTGAAACGTCGCCCCGGAACATTGCTGTGATCAATCAGCCCATGCCAGAACTGCTCCGCTCCCACAGGTGCACTCCGCCAGCGGAAATGCACAACCGCATCGGCTCCACGAGCAATCGTCTGCCAAGCGTAAGCACGCAGGAAGCCGGGCTGCGGTGTACGCCACATCGGAAACCAGCATCCCGGAGGGCCACTCAGCTGCTCCATGATCCAGAAGTTGCGGCGTTTAATGCCGCGTGTCAGATCCAAAGAGAGCGCGCCGCTGTATGGTGCGGTATCTGTTTTGTTCGGTGAAGGGTTCGGATAATAATCAAAAGAAGCGAAGTCCAGCTCCTGACCGATTTTATACTGATCCGCCTTTTGCGGATAACTGTGAAAATTATGGGTGACCAAATGCGCAGGACAATTGCGACGAATAATCTCGACCTGAATATGTTGAAATTCCACAATGGAATCCGATTGAAAACGGGAGTAGTCCAGCAGGAATGAAGGGTTCTGGAACGAGGAGCCTCCATACGGCGGCGTAACCTGTTCCCAATCGCTATATTCACCACTCCAGACGACAGTCCCCCAAGCTTGGTTTAGCTGATCCAGACTGTGGTAGCGAACACGAACCCATTCACGAAAAGCTTCGGCACAAGCGGCGCACTGACAATCCGTGAAGCTGAATTCGTTATCGGTCTGCCAGCCGATGATTGCCGCATGTTCAGCATAGCGCTCAGTCAGTTTTTGCACAATTCTTGCACTGTATGTTCGCATACTGGGACTGTTATAACAGCGATGACCCCGAATGCCTTCGTGATATGGTTGACCATTTGGAAGCAAAGGCAGGACATCAGGACATTTTTCCGTAAGCCAGCGTGGGGGTGTCATGGTTGGTGTACCAATTACAATTTGCAGTCCTTGACGATGTAAGGTATCAATCGCTTGATCAAGCCATGCCCATTCAAATTGTCCATCAGTGGGTTCCATTCGGCTCCATGCGAACTCACCCACACGCACAATGCGCACTCCGCTGTCAGCCATTAAACGGGCATCCTGTTCCCACAGGGAAGGATCCCAATGTTCTGGATAATAATCCACGCCCATTTGCACGGGAAGGTATGTATTCATATCGTTGTTCTCCTTTAGTATAAGCATCATGATCTTGTAAATTTTGCATGAGTCTATTTCATTGTATACTGGATAATAACAAGGGAATATAACAACATGTTGCGACAGGATATCATGATCTTGCTATTTAGTATCTCCATATCCTATAAGTAACCAGGGGGTTGAACATATGCGAACACATTGGTTTATGCCTGAGCCGGGATTCGCCGGGTACACCTGTTATCCGCTGGCCTATGGAAGATATCTCGATCCAGAGCATGAGGAGCATCGTCCAGACGGGATACGGGAATACAATCTGCATCTGATTTTCAGTGGACAGGGATATGTCAGAACAGAACAGGGAAACGTGCGGTTGGTTGCTGGACAAGGTTTTCTATATGCACCAGGACAAGCTCAACATTATTATGCTGATCCCTCGGATCCTTGGGATGTCAGATGGATTCATCTACAAGCCTATGATCTGGAGCGATTGCTGGACCTCCGCAGTCCAGACAAGGTTTGGCTGTTTTCATTTTCAGGATTCGAACGCTTCGAGGCGCTGCATGAACAATTATGCCAGCTTGGTAGACATTATGAGAGTGTACATGAACCCAGATTATCTGCTGTACTATATGAGTTACTGGTGGAACTTACAAGAAATTCGGAGTCGCTGGCGGGGACTTCTATACTGAGTCATCAGGATACGATTCGTTCAACGGCCGATTACATCCGTCGTCATTGTACGCAGCCGCTCAGTCTTGCCGACATGGCAAATACCGCGGGATACAGCGTGTATTATTTTAATCGCATGTTCAAAAGCATCATGGGGGTTCCCCCGGGCCGATATCTGCTGGATTGCCGTATGCTGGCGGCGAAGAAAAGTCTGGCCGATTCAGATCTGACAGTGAAGCAGATTGCTTCCCAATGCGGATTCACGCACAGCAGTTACTTTATTCGTATGTTCCGTACTTACATTGGAATGACGCCGCAGCAATTCAGGCTGCTCTATAGATCAGGTAGTGGAGAGGCAGACGCCATATCAGCAGAGGACTGAATCCACATTAAACTCAAAAACCGTGCTGCCCAGTATGATGAGCGGCACGGTTCTCTTATGCTTATGTATGACTGAACAGTAGAGGGGATTAGCTGCCTGACGCAGATGAAATAGCGTTGTGTTTGCCGTATAATAGTTATTGGTTCTTTTGTTCATTCTGAATTTCTTGCAGATCCGTAAGTTGTAGTGAAAGGTCATTCTCTGGGTTTGCGCTCACAATGACTTCTGACTGAGATTGTTGCTGGCCGGGTTGATTCGACTTGCCGGCAGGTTTGATCACGTAGAGACTCTGAACGGAGTTGAGCAGGCTGGCGGGGGTGTCTTCATACGTTTCTAAGAAAAGTACATAGTCTCTGGCAGGGATCAGCTTGAGGTTGTCATCATTAATAATCTCGGTGTTGCCCAATTGTCCGCCAAGTTGCTTCACTTCAATGTTCTCCCCGGCCTTGTAAATGCCCTTATAGGATTCGACAATCTGAATGGTATGGATCGTATAGATTTTGTCAAAAGAAGACGGCTCTCCACCCGGATCGGACGTGGGGGTCAACTCGTTTTCATTCACAGCATCGGTAACGTGTACGATATCGTTCATAGCCTCCACACGAGTCTCAATAACACTACCCTTAACAATGGTGTTTGCTCTCTCGGACAGGTCGCCAATGCTGGCATAACTCGGGTAATCTTCAGAAGCAATAATGGTCATGGATGCATTCGACGAGGAAGCAGCAGGTGTAACAGAAGAACATCCAACAGCAGATAGAATGAAAATGGAAGAGAGAAGCAGTATTAATACTCGATTTTTGTTCATGGACAGGTATCCTCCTTGGATTTTGGGATGAGATCGTAATGGATTAGTACTTGGATCTTACGTTATTGATATCAAAAGTCTGAGGTTTGGTCATGGAATTGCGGTTGCGGGAGTATGACATAATGGAAGGGCTTGTTGTTGTTGGGTTGTCACCGAGCCAGATGGAGTGACCGAGTTCGTGGACGAATACGCTTTGAATGAAGTTGGATAAGTTGGTCGCGTCAGGGGTGATGGTGGATGCATTGAGTTCGATGCGGAAGCTTACGACTTGACTGCCGGATACAGAGGCGTAGTTGACACCATACGCTGTGTTATTAAAGTTTCCTACGGTGATGGTATTAGGGGAATTACTTGTTTTGGTGAATTGAACTTTGGCACCGGCATTGTTCCAGTTCGCAAGGGAAGCGTCCATAGGAGTCTGCCATGCGGAGGTGTAGTTATACGTGCGAATGGGGATGGTGGTGCTGGGATAACCGTAGGTCAGAAAGGTCGCTGCATAGATGGTACTGCCGAACATCGCAATTGCCGAGAACAACATGATGCTCATCAAAAACTTCCTTTTCATACTAAAAACCTCCAATAAATGTATTTTAATCTCTATTATAGTAACAAGGAATAGTTAGATTGGAATGAGTCCGAGGTCATTGTTTTTGTCGTGAAAAACATGAAATAACGCTTGTTCAGACCCTGATGGTGTCAAAATAAGTCATTTTCTGTTCAATATGCATGCATAATTTCCCTGAAGTTACAAACAATACATCCAACTTCTCACAGGGAAAGGTAGTGCTTGAATATGTGCAACCGTTTTTCATTGGCAGCCGATTTGGACGAAGTCAGAGATCATTTCAAGATTCAGCGAGTGATGTATTATTACAAAAACCGATACAATATCAGCCCAACCCAGCATACGCCGATTATTTTACATCAGGATGGCGAGCGTGTATTGGATGAGTTTCGGTGGGGGTTCATACCATTTTGGGGTCGTGATGCCGTTAACGCGAATCTCATGACGGTGCATGAGAATCCTTCCTATTACAAACTGGTAGAGACCAAGCGCTGCGTTATTCCCTGCAATGGATTATATTACTGGCGGCAAGAGGGCAAGAAAAGTTATGCAGTACGTGTTGTCATGCCAGATCGCGGTCTGTTCGGCATTGCTGGGTTATACGAGGTGTGGAGAGATACACGTAAAGAGCCGCTTCGTACCTGCACGATGCTTATGACAGGCGCGAACATGGTTACACGCGAGTTTGGCAGTAAAATGCCGGCGATCCTCTCGGAAGAAGAGATCAATACTTGGCTTGACCCGGCGAATACACGGGTGACTCAATTGTTACCGCTATTGAAATCGTATAATAGTACAGAGATGAATCTGTATCCAGTCACCCCAATGGTCGCCAACGATGAACACGACTGTTACGAGTGCGTAGAAGAGATGGATCAGAAGCTGGCTTACGTTCGGAGTTTCTGAACATCCATTGGATAGAGTGAAGGACTTGGGATAGAATGAAGAAGATGAAGGGGCCGAGAGTCTGGAGACACTCTGCTCTTTTTTCTTTCTGAAAATGAAAAGTTGCAATTGCAGTCAAACGTAACTATAATCATTACAGTAAGTGAACGCATATATTCATATATCTATTAAAAGAGATATTTATAATCAGGAGGGAACCACGAATGAATCCAAAGTTTAACCAGATGTTTGAACAAGTTTCACTGCCGACTGGTATTACACTGAAAAACCGTATCGTGCTCGCTCCCATGACTCATATGTCCTCGAATGCGGATGGTACCATATCCGACGCTGAACTCGCCTATTATGCACGACGCACCGGTGGGGCTGGCATGTCGATTACGGCTGTAGGGCATGTAACCGAGTATGGCATTGGTTTCCCCGCTCAATTTGGTGTCTATGATGATCGCTTCATTCCTGGTCTGAAAAAATTGGCTGAAACCATGAAACAACAAGGCTCCGTAGCCGTATTGCAAATTTTCCATGCGGGCCGTCTGACGCCTGAACAAGCTGTACCTGCGGGTCAAGTAGTTGCTCCTAGTGCGGTTGCGAGTGAGCGTCCAGGTTCGCCTGAACCAAGAGAATTGACGGATGCCGAGATTACTTCCATTATCAAAGACTTTGGTGAAGCGACACGTCGTGCAATTGAAGCCGGATTTGATGGTGTTGAGATTCACGGTGCGAACGGTTATCTGATCCAGCAATTTTTCTCCCCGCATTCCAACCGACGTGAAGACCGCTTTGGCGGAAGTGTGGAGAAACGTCTTACTTTCCCGCTTGCTGTCGTGGATGAGATTCAGAAAGTGGTTGCCGAACATACCAAACTGCCGTTCATCATTGGTTACCGTTTCTCCCCGGAAGAACCGGAAACACCGGGACTTACAATGGAAGATACGTATGCACTGGTGGATGCATTAAAAGATAAAAATCTCGACTACCTGCACGTTTCCCTGAACGAATTCTGGTCCAAGCCAAGACGCGGCGAAGCCGATACACGTTCAAGAATGGAATTCATCCTGGATCGAGTGAACGGCAAATTGCCTGTGATTGGCGTAGGTGCGATTCATACGGCTGATGAGGCCGCTGAGGCCCTTCAAACGGGAGTACCTTTGCTTGCCATTGGACGTGAACTGATTATTGAACCGGATTGGGTCGAGAAAATCGAGAGCGGACGTGAAGAAGATATTGCAACGATTCTGACGAAATCGGATCAGGAACGTCTGGTTATCCCTGACGGGTTGTGGAATGCAATCATCCACACACCGGGTTGGTTCCCTATGGCAGAAGATAAATAATATACACTTCAGAACTGGAATGGAGGGGGCGAAAGCTCCCTCCTTTTGCACATGATCCAAATTCTCCTTGTCATCGCACTGTGGTATGATGGATGAACAGGATCAACTGGATAATCAACGGTTTGGAGTGAAGGAATATGCTCGTAGCTGAACGGTATGAGAAAATAGTGGAATGGGTGGATACGCAAGGCAGCATGCGTGTAACCGAACTTAGTGAGCGCTGCGGGGTGACGGAAGAGACGATACGTCGTGATCTGGACAAGCTCGAACAGGCGGGCAGGCTCAGAAGATCCCATGGCGGGGCGGTCAGCGTAAAATACAAGGAAGAGTTACAGTCGGAGGTTCCGTACCCGGAACGGGCTGTAGCCCATGCAGAAGAGAAGCGCAGAATTGCAAGCGAAGCGGTGAACATGGTGGAATCCGGCGACCGGATCGCCCTGGATGCAAGTACAACGGCGTGGTATATGGCGGCAGGATTGCCGAATATTCCACTGACGGTATTAACTAATTCGATTAAAGTGGCCGCAGAGCTGAGTAACAAGGAGCAGATTCGTGTGATTGCCACAGGTGGGCAGTTGGCTTCGAAGTCACTGTCTTTTGTAGGACCGCTGGCGGAACGTTCGCTTGATGCGTATCATGTCGATAAAGTGTTTTTGTCTTGTAAAGGGGTGCATCTGACTAAAGGCATCAGTGAATCGAATGAATTACAGGCCTTGGTGAAGCAGAAAATGATCCAGATTGCGGATGAAGTCATATTACTTGCCGATTCCAGCAAATTTAATATACAGGCATTTACCAGAGTCGCTGAGATAAGCAGTGTGGCGAAAGTGATTACAGATCAGGGTGTAGATGAAGAGCAAGTTAACGCATTAATCGAGCAAAATATTACGTGTATACGTGTGTAAATCAGAAAGGAATGAAGTGTCATGAAACATCCTTTTCATCTGAAAGCGGTATGGAATGGTGGACGTAACAGTGAGGGAACAATCGATGCAGGTGGATTAAAAACGGTCATATCGATTCCGCAGGAGATGGGCGGACCCGGTACGGGAACCAACCCGGACGAGATGCTGCTGGGTGCAGCCTCCACCTGTTATCTGATCACACTGGCTGCAATGCTGGAGCGTTCGGATATTACGCCGGATGAATTGACGCTTGAATCGGAAGCAACGGTAGATGTTACGAATAACGTATTTACGTACGAACGGATCGTACATAGACCCCGGATTGTACTCAGCCAGGATGCTTCAGAGGCGGATATGACCAAGGCTGAGCGCTTGGCGCACAAGGCTGAATCATCCTGCATGATCTCCCGAGCAGTGGCAGGTAATGTCCAGATGGAGACACAACCGGTCATTATTACTACAGGAGCTAACGCGGTGTGATATACTGAAGAATAGACGATTCAAGTTGTCATTTGAGTAAACTAAGGAGTCATTCGGTATGAACACACAGAAGCGCAAGACTAACCGCTGGGTACGTTTAACACGTGCTATGAAGCTGAATTTTCTCAAATTGTTACGTGCTCCCGGAGGTGCCCATAAAGTATCCACCGGATTTGCCATAGGGTTCGGATTGGAATTGATCGTGATCTCGACCGCTTCCCTGATCTATCTCATATTTTATCCCATTGTACGACTGTCTGGCGGTTCGATGCCCGCAGCGATTGTTGGTAATGTGATTGGTAAACTTACGTTTTTACCTATTATACTAATGCCGCTCGCGAAACAAATTGGTTCATGGATTTTGCCTGCACACAGCATGGGACAGGGACTGGTACATGAGAGTGCTTTCATGGAGCTGTTTCGTGGAAATTGGTCGGCCGTGAGCGAATTGTTGCTTGGTGGGCTGGATATTCTGGCAGGTATGTCCGTGTTCGGTGTCATTTTGGGCGTGATTTCGTATTTTGTCGTAAAATTCTTCTACGTCAGAGCGCTTAACCGGCGTTATGAACGCCGGCTGGAGAAACGCCGACAAGCGGATATCGCTTCGGTATCCCCTCCAGTGTTAATCAGGAAGCCATCACAATCATAATGGGCAGCATGAACATGGATGCAGCAGTTGTCCACAGAATACAGCGGGATACAAACTGCGGGGAAGCATTGAACTGTTCAGCCAAAATAACGGCGTTCACTGCGGTGGGCATGGATGCGAGGATCAGCAGCACATTGAACAAGGTACCCTCGACCTGAAGTGCGGTAAGAATCAGCCAGGAGAGGATCGGCGCAGCTGCGAGACGCACCACAAGTCCGGTCCAGAAGGCTCGGCGTACATTGGGCAACCAAGGTACCGTTGCCCCTTTGGGTCTGAGCATCTGTGCCCCAAGAATGGCGAGAACGACAGGAGAATAGCCCGCAGCCAGCATGGCAATCCCTCCATCCAGTGCTTCAGGCAGGCTCATATTGGACGCACGCAGCGCAATGGCGATGCCAGCAGCATAGATGGATGGCATGCGGAAAACGGACAGAATCGCATTTTTGACGGTGAATTCGGATCTTGCGGCAAAAAAGATACCTACCGTATTAACAATGATCATCTGTCCAATAACGTAGACGGAAGCCTTGTCCAGTCCAAGCTGACCAAAGGCAAGCAGTACCAGCGGGAGCCCGTAATTCACACAGTTCGTAAATGTGGAGACAAGGGTAAGACCCGCTTTTTCGCTTGCACCCAGATGAAAAACCCGGCTTAACAGCTCGGCGAGTGCCCACAGGGCAACTAGATTGATGAGGGAGAACCAGAATGTGCTGGTCACGTCCGTCCAGGTAATCTCTGCATGCAGCAATGTATTGAAGATGAGCGCAGGGCTCAAAATATAAAGGGAAAAGGTCGAGAGCGACCGGGTATCCCAATTCTTGAAGCGTTTTAACAGAATACCACCGATCACGGGAAGTGATATCGGCAAAAATACATGGTATAACGTGAGTATGAATGAGTGAAGCAATGCAGTTCAGTCCTTTCTCGATGAAAAACCAATCTTATCATAGCAGAAGATGAACTCCATATACATGGATTTCAGGATGATCATGTTGTAGTAATCGCCGTGCTTAACTGAGGATTTCCCTGATGTGCAGCGTCAGCGGATTGCTATTTTGATATGGCAGATTTATTATAGAAGAGGTGCAACAAGATTACATACACATAGAGGAGGAAACTGTAATGAGTGAATCAAAACGCTTGCTCGTACTTGCTGGCTCTTATGCCGAAGCGGAAAATGAGGGCATTTACGCATATGAATTGAATGAGGATACAGGCAGCTTGTCCAAGCTTGATGGCATTGCTGGCGTGAAAAACCCAACGTTTGTCAACGTGGATGCTGAAACAAACAAACTGTACGCGATTGGTGAAACTGCGTCAGCTGAAGGCAACAAAATGTCTGAAGCTGTAGCTCTGAGCATTGATCCTTCTACAGGAAAATTAACATTGCTGAACCGGAATGACTCCATTTCAGCTCCACCATGTCATATCCAGCGTGATCCTTCCGGCAAATACTTGATTCTTTCCAGCTACCACGGTGGCCTGGTAGGTCTGCAAGCCTTGACGGATAACGGTGAAGTTGGAGCGCTTCTGGATGAGAAGAAACATGAAGGCCAGGGTGCGCATCCTGAGCGTCAGGACAAGCCACACGTACACTCCGCATTCTTCAGCCCGGATGGCAAATACATGATGGTACAGGATCTGGGTGCGGACAAAATCGCGATCTATTCCATCGACGCAGACAAGAATGAACTTGTGCCGCACAGTGAAACCAAAACACATGCGGGAGCAGGTCCACGTCACTTGGCGTTCCACCCGAATGGTCAATTCGCTTATGTGATCAACGAAGTGGATTCTTCGATTACGTCGTTCCAATATGATGCAGCAGCGGGTACGTTGACTGAATTGTCTACTGTATCCACATTACCTGATGGATATGATGGCAAAGAGAATACAACAGCAGAAATCACCGTTTCCAATGATGGACGTTATGTATATGGTTCTAACCGTGGACATGACAGCATCGTTGTATTTGCAGTAGATGCAGACAAAGGTCATCTGACACTGGTTGAGCATGTATCTGCTGAAGGAGAGCATCCGCGTCATTTCGCTCTGACACCTAACGGCAAATTGCTGATCGCAGCCAACCGCGATACCAACAACATCGTGTCTTTCACAGTGGATCAGGAGAGCGGACGTCTGAAATACACAGGTCACAGCACAGGTGTATCCAAGCCGGTATGTGTGAAACCAGTATACTTGTAAAAAATAAATTTCTAATACCAGCCTTGGCTGGATTGAGATGATAATGACCCTGCCATGTGGCGGGGTCTTTTATATTGAACATCCAACGTGATAATTAGGTTGCTGTTCTGCTATAAACAGTGCTGTAAACGGATCTGAACAAAGGATTTATCTTGTTATATAATTCGTTTAACAACGAATAATTATCAATAGTATCGCCCAAGTAACTACCCCACTTCAAAGTGCGTACTTCCTGAATGGATAGTCAGGGTCTACAATGAGTGAGTAGCCAAAACAAACCCTGCATGCATCTGAATAGACGAATTGGTGCAGGCTAAATATCTGATTATTATTTTATAGGAAAGACTCATACTTGAACAACAAAGGAGAAATAAATGATGAAATTGCAATTGGCACTCGACTTGGTAAACATCCCTGAAGGTATCGCACTGGTTAAAGAGGTTGAACAATATATTGATATCGTTGAGATTGGTACACCAATCGTTATTAATGAAGGTTTGCACGCGGTAAAAGCGATGAAAGAAGCATTCCCTAATCTGCAAGTTCTTGCAGACCTTAAAATCATGGACGCTGGTGGTTATGAAATCATGAAAGCTGCTGAGGCTGGTGCGGATCTGATCACTGTGCTTGGGGCAACCAATGACAGTACGATTAAAGGTGCAGTAGCAGAAGCGAAGAAACAAAACAAACAAGTTCTTGTAGACATGATCAACGTGCCTAACCTTGAACAACGTGCTCGTGAAATTGATGCGCTTGGCGTAGATTACATCTGTGTACACACAGGTTATGACCTGCAAGCTGAAGGACAAAGCCCGTTCGAAGATTTGCAAACGATCAAAGCTGCTGTGAAAAATGCAAAAACGGCTGTCGCTGGTGGAATCAAGCTGGAAACATTGCCAGAAGTAATCAAAGCACAACCGGATCTGGTTATTGTAGGCGGCGGTATCACAGGACAAGCAGACAAAGCGGCAGTTGCAGCTGAAATGCAACGTCTTGTTAAACAAGGGTAAGCGAATGAGCAAAACACAATATGCAGCGGACATCTTGAAGGAGCTGGAACGCACGTTAAGCCAGATCGATGATGCAGAGATGCAAGCGATGGCTGAACATATTCTGGCTGCAGAACAGATTTTTGTAGCAGGAGCAGGCCGGTCAGGATTGATGGGAAAGGCTTTTGCCATGAGACTGATGCAGATGGGGCTTCGTGTATATGTGGTGGGCGAGACCGTTACACCCGGGATCAGCTCGAAGGACTTCCTCTTGCTGTGCTCTGGCTCAGGAGAGACAGGCAGTCTCGTAGCTATGGCTAAGAAGGCTAATCAAGCAGGAGCACCTGTCGGCCTGATTACGATCAAGCCAGAGTCTACGATCGGTCAATTGGCAACTACGGTAGTGCGCCTTCCGGCTTCAGCCAAAGAGGACACAGCGACTTCCGGAGCGGAAGTAACCATCCAGCCAATGGGCTCGCTGTTCGAACAGGGACTGTTAATCGGCATGGATGCTCTCATCCTTACGATGATGGAAATGAAGGGCATGACCGGAGCGGATATGTTTGGCCGCCACGCCAACCTGGAATAGGGAATAGATGAAAGACCGGAATCCTTTAATTATGAAGGGTTCTGGTCTTTTGTGCGATGTACAGGCATTCATTTGTTTAGATTTATCCGTAATTTTCACTTAAACTTTGCATCCCGACCAGGCTGTAGTAGAATTAATAGATAGCTGTATCGAATGAATGTACTTATTACATCATGCATGGAGCGGAAAGCTTACCTTATGTGAAGTATTCCCGTGATATGCGTAATATACGCGATATAAGATTGAAGATGAGGGGGCTCGGAGCCATGGCAGCCGAAGTCAAGGAACGGATTAATCTGAAAGAAATCAACTGTGAGAAGGAATTGACCCTTGCGGTGATCGGTGGCAAATGGAAATTGATTATATTGTGGCATTTGGGTCTGGAAGGCACCAAACGTTTCAGTGAACTGAAACGCCTAATCCCTCATATTACCCAGAAGATGCTGACCAACCAGCTTCGTGAGCTGGAGGAAGACAAACTGATTGAGCGTAAGGTGTATGCAGAGGTTCCGCCTCGGGTGGAATATACGTTGACAGATCACGGTCAGAGCCTGATGCCTGTACTGCACGCAATGTATAACTGGGGTAAAAATTACGGTGAAAATGTAATCTGGAAAGAAAGCTAAATAATAAGATTTTGAACAAACCGCTGGTTAAATGGATGCTTCCATAACCAGCGGTTTTTTAGTTACTTTTAAATTTTGGTCAGAGGATCAATAGTTTACTCCAAACGCAGTGGGCAGAAATAGCTTGAAGAAGCGGAGCTAAAAAGCTTTCTGAAAGAAAGCTACATCGCAAGCATATACTGGCTTTTATCCTAGATACCCCTTTTATATAGATGGAACTAAACATTCACATGAGAACGTAGAGGACAGAAAGAATCTGAAGAAGCGGAGCGTTCGCCTTTATCACCAGATTTTCACCTTTTAAAATTGAATCAAAAAATTAGGGGATAACAGCGATCGGAAGGTTGTTCTGTCATCGGAGTGGTAAGTGTGAATATTCTTTAGTCCCATCTATATTCCCCTGAACCAAAAGTCTCATTATTTGCAGATGTCATGTATACATAAACCGATTATGATACGATGAGAGATATTGGAAAATGCAAGGAGGATGACAACTAAAGATGGAAAAAATACGTACACGTGCTGAGGTAGATCAGGAAACCACATGGGATCTGAGAGATTTGTTTGTAACCGATGTAGAGTGGGAGCAGGAACTTCGATCACTTCCTGAGGCTGCTGCCCAGATCGAAACGTTCAAAGGACGTCTGGGCGAAGGCGCTGAACAATTGCTGGCTTGTCTGGATGCTCGTGAAGCTTTGCAGGAGCGAATCGGCAAGACGGCTTCTTATGCCCGCTTGAAGCACTCAGAGGACAGCACCAATCCGGTGAACATAGAGAATTCAGCTAAAGCAGGAGATATCCTATCGAATCTGTCGTCATCCTTGTCTTTTGTTAATTCGGAGATTGTTGAACTTCCGGATGGAACGGTAGAGCGTTATATCCAAGAACTTCCGGGATTGGAGCCGTATGCGCGCAGTTTGGAGCGTTTGATTCGGGAAAAATCACATCGGCTTACGCCAGAGACCGAGAAGGTACTCGCTTCACTCGGAGAGGTACTGGATTCGCCATACCGTATCTATCTGCGCGGTAAACTGGCAGACATGACGTTTGACGATGCTCTCGATGGAGAGGACAATAATCGTCCACTGTCCTGGTCATTCTATGAAAATAATTATGAGATGTCGTCCGATACCAAGCTGCGCCGTTTTGCTTATGCTGCATTCAGCTCGACATTAAATGATTACAAAAATACGTTCGCAGAAGGTTATGCAACCGAAGTGAAGAAACAGGTTGTTTTATCCAGGCTGCGAGGTTATGACGATGTTACAGATATGCTTCTTAGCCCACAGCAAGTGAGCAAAGAGATGTACAATAATATTCTGGATATTATCCAGCAGGAACTCGCACCACATATGCGCAGACTGGCGGCTCTCAAGAAACGTGAGCTTGGTCTGGACAAGCTGATGTTCTGTGATCTGAAGGCCCCGCTGGATCCTGAATTTAGCCCTGCCATTACATATGATGAGGCGTGCACACTCATTCGAGAAGCGCTTGATGTGCTTGGGCCGGAGTATGGCGAGATCGTAGAGCGTGCATTTCGCGATCGCTGGGTGGATTACGCAGATAATGCAGGCAAATCCACAGGGGCATTTTGCTCTTCTATATATGGTTCGCACTCCTATATCTTAATTTCTTGGGCGAACAATATGCGCGGAGCATTTACACTTGCCCATGAAGTGGGACATGCAGGCCACTTCATGCTTGCGGGACGTTACCAACGGCTCACGAATACAAGGCCATCACTGTATTTCATCGAGGCACCATCGACCATGAATGAAATGCTGCTGGCAGATCATCTATTGAAACGTTCCGATAATCCGAGAATGCGTCGCTGGGTCATTTTGCAACTCTTGAACACGTATTACCATAACTTCGTTACACATCTGCTGGAAGGTGAATTGCAGCGCAGGGTGTATGCACGCGCAACCAATGATGAGCCCATTACGGCGAAGACGTTAAGTCAGCTCAAAGGAGACATCCTTTCCGAATTCTGGGGACCTGATCTGGTAATCGATGAAGGGGCCAAGCTCACGTGGATGAGACAACCTCATTATTATATGGGTCTATATCCATATACCTATGCGGCAGGTTTGACCGCTTCCACAGCAGCTGCACAACAGATTAGGGAAGAAGGGCAGCCTGCGGTAGATCGCTGGCTCGAAGCACTCAAAGCCGGTGGAAGTCTCACACCGCAGGAGTTAATGAAGCTCGCAGGTGTAGATATGTCTGGACCTGAGCCGATTCGTTCTGCGGTTGCTTATGTCGGCAGTCTGGTCGACGAACTTGAACGTCTGTATTCCTGATCTGGTTCATATAGTATACGGACAAGGCAGAACGGGTTGTCTGCATGCACCGCCCTCCTTGCGTGGGGGCGGTGCATCTTATTTTGCAAGGGGAAAGGAACGATGATGAATGGCGTTAACGAGCGTGTCCTCATCGATGGGCCGATTAAGCGTGGACGGCTTTGGTGTGTTTGACGACATGAATGGAGTACCGGGGTTTGAAGGCAATCAGGGTGGTTTCTTTTCGGGATTGAATGAGTTTGGTGCCATGGGTGCGTTTGTTTCCATTTTTATTGGTGCCGTATTTCTTATTGTTGCGGGTGTGATTGTATATGCCATCATCTCGGGGGTACGCACGTGGTCCTCGAATAACGCTGCGGCCTTGTTAACCCTGCATTCAGCGGTGGTGGCGAAACGAACGGAAGTCTCAGGTGGTAGCGGGGATAGCAGTGCGACGACCCGGTATTATGTTACATTTGAATTCGACAATGGCGAGCGCATTGAACTGATTGTTGGTGGAAACCATTATGGCATGTTGGCTGAACATGATCGAGGGATGCTGACGTATCAGGGGACACGATTCAAGCATTTTGAGAGAGATGTGCAGCCCCAGTCGGGCGTTAACAAAGGTCAGTTTTATACGTGAAAATAGAAATGCGGCTCCTCCTACTTGGGAGAGAGTCGTTTTTGGTATGCCCAAAAGAAAGAAAAATCGAAGGGTATTCAAACGCTTACAATGGTGATATACTCGTAAAATAAAGTAAAACAGTATTAAACAAAAACAAACAAACAATAAATACAGAATAAAGTACAGAGTGCGGACTGAATCAAGAGATATCGTATGGAAATAGAATTGGCTCGAAAGGTTGGTGAAGCGCAGTGAGTGTTTTGGCTTATGATTTGGGCGCTGGCAGCGGGAGAGCGCTATTGGGACATCTGAATGATCATGGGATCGAAACAAGCGAAATTCATCGGTTCAAGAATGAACCCGTGAAGGTTGGCGAGCGGATGCACTGGGATATTCTGCGATTGCATCATGAATTGTTGCAAGGGCTTACACTTGTGAAACAGCAGGGAGACAAGCCGGAGAGCCTGGGGATCGATTCCTGGGGCGTTGATTTTGGTTTGCTTGGCGGTCATGGTGAGCTGCTGGGTAACCCGTATCATTACCGTGATACACAGTTTAACGGCATGATGGATCAGGTACGCCAAGAGTTGAGCTCTCAGCGAATCTTTGAACGTACAGGGATTCAGTTTCTTAGCTTTAATACCCTGTATCAGTTGGCAACCCTTCAACGTAGCGGTTCTCCGCTTCTTCATGAAGCAGAGCGGTTTCTCATGATTCCGGATTTGCTTCGATACTTTCTGACGGGAGAAGCCGTGAATGAGTTCACCAATGCTACGACAACACAATTGTATAATCCCTCACAGGGTCAATGGGACGGTGAGTTGCTGAAGCATATTCGCATTTCGGAGAAACTCTTCGGTGAAGCGGTGATGCCAGGCACCCGTGTTGGACAGTTGCGCAGCAGCATCTGTAACGACCTTGGTCTTTCTTCTATACCTGTGATCGCCGTTGCGGAGCATGATACGGGTTCAGCCGTTGTGGCTGTTCCTGCAACGGAACGTTCATTTGCTTACCTGAGCTGTGGAACCTGGTCCCTGATGGGTACCGAGATAGATCATCCTGCGATTAGTACCGAGAGTCTGGCATTGAACTTCACGAATGAAGGCGGGGCGGGCGGAACATTCCGTCTGCTCAAGAACATTATGGGTCTGTGGATTTTGCAGGAAAGCATGCGGGAGTGGGAGCGTCAGGGGCAGGAAATTAGCTACAGTGCGTTATTGGCAAAGGCGGAGCAGGCACCTCCATTTGCCAGTTTATTTGATCCGGATGATGAACTGTTCATGCCAGCAGGAGATATGACAACCCGAATACGCCAGTATTGCCGTGATACAGGACAAGTGATACCAGAGGATCAGGGGGCTATTGCCCGGGCAATTCTGGAGAGTCTTGCATTGAAGTATAGAAGAGTTCTGGGATGGACGGAACAATTATCGGGACAGTCGTTCAACGGATTGCATATGGTCGGTGGAGGTATCCAAAACCGCCTGTTATGTCAGTGGACTGCGAATTCCATTGGCAAGCCGGTATGGGCGGGTCCGGCAGAGGGAAGTGCTATCGGGAATATGGTTGTGCAATGGATGGCGAGCGGAGCGTTTAAGGATATCTGGGAAGCTCGCAAGGCCATTCGTGATTCATTTCCTGTAATTGCGTATGAGCCGCAGGACGGATCAATCTGGGAAGAGGCTTACGGCAGATTTCTGCGTGTGACGGCTTCATCCACTTCACAAGCGGGGAGTGAGATGTAAACATGTTGGCAGCCGAGCGGTATGACCGGATTGTAGAGATGGTGAATGTTAAGGGCAGTATGCGTGTATCCGAGCTTAGTGAACGCTGTCGGGTGACGGAGGAAACCATCCGGCGAGATCTGGATCGTTTGGAACAGGCAGGACGACTGCGTCGCTCTCACGGTGGTGCCGTGAGTGTGAAGGAAGATCAGCCCGAGATCCCTTATCGGATCAGGGAGACAACCCATGCGGAAGAGAAAAAACGGATTGCACAAGCGGCTCTGGCGATGATTAATCCGGGTGATCGCATTCTTTTGGATGCCAGTACAACGGCAGGTTATATGGCAGCAAACATGCCTGATTTTCCGCTGACCGTCTTGACTAATTCCATTCAGGTAGCGACTGAACTTAGCAGTCGTGACAAGGTTGAGGTTATCTCAACGGGAGGCCAGTTGGCATCTCGCTCGTTGTCTTTTGTAGGGCCACTCGCGGAGCGTTCTCTGGAGACGTATCATGTGGACAAATTGTTTTTGTCCTGCAAAGGCGTACATCTTGAAGGTGGCGGAATCAGTGAATCCAATGAACTTCAGGCAAGGCTGAAGCAAAAGATGGTTGGCATATCCGATCAGGTCATCTTACTTGCCGATGCCAGTAAATTTGGTGTCCGTGCTTTTGCTCGGGTATCCGGATTAGATGCAGTCCATACGATCGTTACCGATCAGCCATTGGAGGTAGAACAGACAGAACGTTTGAGCGGATACGATATCGAGATTATTACGGTTTAAGCTTTGAATTTATTAATATAAATTGAACTTAACATTTACACGAAACGGAGAGGACAGAAATAACTTGAAGAAGCGAAGCGTGCGCCTTTATCCCCGGATTTTATCCTTTAAAAAGTAAATTAAAAAATCTGGGGATAACAGCGATCGGAAGGTTATTCTGTCATCGGAGTGTTCATTGTAAATATTCTTATTCAATATTTTTAGTCAATTCATCTACTAATCAGTTAATAGGAGCGTGTACTTATGAAGGTCTCCTTATTCATTACCTGCCTCAGCGATGCCATCTATCCCCGAGTGGGGGAGGCCATGGTCAGATTGCTCGCCGCTCATGGCGTTCGGTTGGATTTTCCGCCGGTTCAGACCTGCTGCGGTCAGCCATCCTACAATAGCGGGTACTGGGATGAGACTCGGGTAGCGGCCAAGACGATTCTTGAAGCGTTTGACGACAGTGATTTTGTAGTCTGTCCTTCGGGATCGTGTACGTATATGATTCATCATTATCCCGAACTGTTCGCGGATGAACCGGTGTGGTTGGAGAAGGCAAAACGATTGGAAGCCAAAGCCTATGAATTCACTCAATTCCTCGTTCAGGTACTCGGGATAACCGATCTGGGCGCACATTTTCCACACAAAGTAACCTATCATCCATCCTGCCACGGTAGTCGTCTGCTGGGTGTAAAGGATGAGCCGATGGCATTACTATCCCAAGTAAAGGGACTGGAATTGGTTCCCCTGCCGTTTGCTGAGGATTGCTGCGGGTTTGGTGGTACCTTTGCCATCAAAATGTCCGATATTTCAGGAGCGATGGTGACGGAGAAGGTTGATCATGTCAAAGAGACCCAAGCCGAAGTACTGGTGGGGCTAGACATGGCCTGTCTGATGAATATCGCAGGTAATCTGCGTTATCGGAATGAACCGGTGCGTGTGATGCATCTGGCGGAACTATTGTATGAGGGGGTGCGAATTGGATGAGCCAACCGGGAGTTATGGATACGACGGTCAAAGAACGTGCCGGACTGGCCTTGAATGATGATTTTCTGCGTAAGGCGGTCAAATTCACAACAGAACGATTGCGTAACGGTAAGAAGTCGGCCTCAGAAGAACATGGAAACTGGGATGAGTGGCGGGAACGTGGACGTCAGATTCGTCTGCATACCATTGCGCACCTGGATTATTATTTGAATGAATTTGTGAATAACGCCCGTGCGAACGGGGTTCATATTCATTTTGCAGATACATCGGTGGAAGCAGCGGCGATTGCACTCGATATTGCGGCTCACAAGCAGGCGTCTACGGTGGTGAAGTCCAAATCGATGGTGTCGGAGGAAGTACATCTGAATCATGTGCTGGAGTCAGCGGGCATTGAAGCGATCGAGACCGACCTGGGTGAATACATCATACAGTTGGCAGGCGAGGCCCCCTCTCATATTGTCATTCCAGCCATCCATAAGAACCGCTATCAGATTGCAGAGTTGTTATCGAAGGAAGCGGGTGAAATTCTGGAGCCGGATACGACGGTACTTGCCGGATTTGTTCGCAAAAAGCTACGCGAGAAATTCCTTGAGGCGGATATCGGCATGACGGGCTGTAATTTTGCGATTGCAGAGACAGGTTCCATGGTTTTGTTCGAAAATGAAGGTAATGCCCGTATGGTATCCACTGTTCCCAAAACGCAGATTACACTGATGGGCATGGAGCGGATCATCCCCTCGTGGACGGATCTGGAGGTCATGGCAACCTTGTTGCCACGCTCTGCAACAGGTCAGAAACTGACGATGTATATGTCAGGCATCACAGGTCCTCGCCGTACAGCGGATGCGGATGGACCGGATGAAATGCACATCATTATCGTGGATAACGGTCGATCCCTTCAACTCGGTGATCCCGAGTTTCAAGAACTGCTAAATTGTATTCGCTGTGGTGCTTGTTTGAATGCTTGCCCGGTATATCGCCATATTGGGGGCCATGCCTATGGTGGAACCTATAGCGGACCGATTGGAGCGGTATTGACACCTGCACTCAATGGCAACATTGATGAATGGAATGATATTGCGGGTGCTTCGAGTCTGTGTGGAGCCTGTTATGAAGCATGTCCAGTTAAAATTCCGCTACATGATATGCTTGTTTATCTACGCAGGCGTAAAGTGGAAGACGGTCATGGCAACAAAATGGAGAGCATGGGCATGAAGGGCTTTGCTGCCGTTGTTTCCAATTCCAAACGCTTCAGTGCGGCCATACGTCTGGGACAGATCGGGCAGAAGGCAGTTGTGCGCAACAACGGCATTTCTCTCAAGCTGGGTCCACTTAAAGGCTGGAACAATTATCGGGTTGCGCCAAGTCTCGCCAAGAAATCCTTCCGGCAACAATGGAACAAGCTGGATCAGGAACTGAACGAGAAGCAACAAGCTATGGATTCTTCCGTTCGCAGCCGTATGGAGCAGATTATTCGTGAACGAGAAGAAGGGGAGGGGAAGAAGCATGGTCACTGAACATCAGCAATGGCTTGCACAATTGGAGAAGAAGTCCATTGAGAAACAGGAGCAGTTCATGAATGACATTGCTTCGAAATTGAGAAGACCAAGGCAACGCCAAGCGCCGACCCAACCCTTTCGGGGAGCACCCGACTTTTGGACGGAATTGGAATGGGATGAAGAGAAGCGTATTCAAGCATTTACGGATAACTTTGTAAGTGTAGGCGCACACATTGCACGGGTTCAGAACATGGAAGAAGTATCTCAATTCATTGCTAACAAATCGCATGAACTGAGTGCCAGATATATCATTCGTCAGAATGAACAGGCGCTAAAAGATCTCGGATTGGAAGAACAGTTACCGGAGGTACAGATCTCCGTCTGGAATAGTCAAGCGGATGAGAACTGGAAGGCTCGGGCAGCTGAGGCCGATATTGGTGTGGTCATGGCGGATTATGCAACTGCATACACAGGCTCGGTTACTGTACTTTCTTCACCGGAAAAAGGTCGTTCCGTCAGTTTGCTGCCTACAGTACTTATCATCATTATTCCAGTAGATCGGCTGTACACCAGACTGGGTGAAACGCTTGATCGATTTGACGAGGTGGGAAGAGAGAACCTCCCTGCAGGTATCCACTTTATTTCAGGCCCAAGCCGATCGTCCGATATTGAAAATGATCTGACCATTGGGGTACACGGACCAGGTATTGTATATGGTTTGATTATGGGTTAACGGTGAGTTGAGCTTGATGGCGCAACATGATTTGGAAGACTGTCCAAGATGTAGCACATAGCTGCTGAGGACAGTTTTTTTGTTGAATTTTTATAGTTAAAAACTATCAATCATATGCTTATTATATATTTCACCTATTAATAGGGTGGGTGTATAATTCTTCTCAAGAGAGAATTCATGTGAGATATGAGAGAGAAAGAGGAGGCGTTGTGAATGAGTATATTTTATTACCAGGTTCCGTTTATGGATGGCCATGCGGGTGATTTGTCTGCTTTTAAAGGGAAAGTACTGCTTATTGTGAATACAGCAAGTCGGTGTAGCTACTCCCGGCAATTCAATGAACTTCAACAGATGTACGAGAAATATCGTGAACAGGGGCTGGAGATTCTGGCTTTCCCATGTAACCAGTTTAACGAGAGAGAACCTGGTAGTAGTGCTGAGGTTGCAGAATATTGCAGAAGTCAGTTTCAGATTTCCTTTCCGATCTTGGAGAAAGTTGAAGTCGCAGGGCAATCGATGCATCCGTTGTTCCGTTATTTGACAGAAAAAGCGCCGTTTCAAGGCTATGATCTGGATACCCAAGAAGGACAGTGGATGGACACTTTTGTGAAAGAGAAGCATCCCGAATTGTATCAAGGGAACGGGATCAAATGGAATTTCACCAAATTCCTGATTGACCGCAGTGGCAATGTTCATGGCCGGTATGAAACGACAGTTGCCCCATTGGAGATGGAGTCTGCTATTCAGATTCTGTTGAAGAATTCCTAGTTATAATGTAATCCCTGTCCTGAGGTCCTATGACTTTGGGACGGTTGAAGATTGGAACTGGAAATGTTAGGGTAAAAGGAGATAACGAGTTCTCCATTTTTTTTAATCAAAAATGACCAATATACCATTTCGGTCAGTCAGTTCTTTTTTGGGTTTAACAGTTATCTGGATGAAATATGAAATTGTGCAAAAAATAACTTAAGTCTGTTGAATTGAAGGTTAAGTGCGATCCGAAGGTAAAGTGCAATTCCTCATGGAATCAAGTCATTATTTTTTAGTTGTCAAAACTCTTAACTTGGAAAGAAGGAGTGAGCGTCATGCCACCAATTTCAGTGCCTCAACCGAAAACATTTGGCCCACTGGGCAATTTGCCGCAATTGAACTTTGAAGAGCCGGTGCAATCGCTGGTGAAACTGGCTGAAGAATATGGACCGATCTTTCGTATGGAGTATCCTGGACGAAGTGAATTGTATATTTCAGGTCACGAACTGGTCGCCGAGGTAACGGATGAATCCAAGTTTGACAAACGTGTGTGGGCACCCCTTGCCAAGGTTCGTGCTTTTGCAGGAGATGGACTATTCACGAGTTGGACCGAGGAACCGAATTGGAAAAAAGCTCATAACGTACTGCTGCCAAGTTTCAGTCAACGTGCCATGCAGGGATATCACAACAAAATGATTGATCTGGCGGTACAGCTGGTTCAGAAATGGTCACGATTAAATCCGGATGAAACGGTTAACGTTCCGGATGATATGACACGTCTTACACTCGATACGATTGGACTCTGTGGGTTCAACTATCGGTTTAACAGCTTCTATCGGGAAGAACCACATCCATTCATTACCAGCATGGTTCGTGCACTGGACGAATCCATGAGTTCATTGCAGCGACTGCGTCTGCAAGACAAGTTGATGATCACCAAAAAGAAACAGTTTGAACAGGATATCCGTTCCATGTTCTCTTTGGTGGATCACATTATTGCCGAGCGCAAAGAGAAACCACAGGAAGGCGCGGATGATCTATTGTCCCACATGCTCAGCGGCAAGGACCCGGAAACGGGAGAAACACTGGATGATGAGAACATCCGTTATCAGATTATTACATTCCTGATTGCTGGACATGAGACCACAAGTGGACTGTTATCCTTCGCTGTTTATTATCTGATGAAGAACCCGGATACACTGGCTAAGGCCCAAGCAGAAGTGGATCAGATTCTGAAAGATCCGGTTCCAACGTACAACCAGGTTCGCAATCTGAAGTACGTTCGCATGGTTTTGAACGAAGCCTTGCGGTTATGGCCGACGGCCCCGGCATTTTCTCTGTATGCCAAAGAGGATACGGTACTTGCGGGTCAATATCCTTTGCAAAAAGGCGACAGCGTCAGTGTACTTATTCCCAAGCTGCATCGCGACCGTGAAGCATGGGGAGATGACGTAGAGGACTTCCGCCCGGAACGGTTCGAAGATCCGAGCAAAGTGCCGCATGATGCCTACAAACCTTTCGGTAATGGTCAACGGGCCTGCATTGGTCAGCAGTTTGCACTTCAGGAAGCAACGCTGGTGCTGGGCATGGTGCTCAAGCATTTTGACTTCATCGATCATTCCGATTATCAATTAAAGGTGAAAGAAACGCTGACGCTCAAACCGGATAACTTCACCATTCGGGTACGTGCGCGTGGAGGCCAGCCCGTCATGGCCGTGCCAGGTGTAGCGGTCGAAGAACCGAAGCCAGTTGCCAAAAGAACAGAACCGGATGCTGCGAATGCTCACCACACACCGATGCTTGTTCTATACGGTTCCAATCTGGGAACGGCGGAAGGCATAGCACGTGAGATTGCGGATACTGCCAGATATCAAGGTTTCCGGAGCGAGGTTGCTGCGCTTGATGATCGTGTTGGCCAACTGCCGAAGGATGGCGCCGTTATTATTGTCATTGCATCCTATAACGGTCAGCCGCCTAGCAATGCGAAGATGTTTGTCGAGTGGATCGAACACGCGGATGCCAATGAATTCAATGGGGTGCGTTTCGCCGTTCTGGGATGCGGTGACCACAACTGGGCCAGCACCTATCAGCGTATTCCGCGTCTAATCGATGAACAGTTATCTTCTAGAGGAGCAGAGCGGTTATCGCCCTTGGGTGAGTCCGATGCAAGCGGAGATTTTGAGAAACAGGTGGGGGATTGGACAGAGCAATTATGGCCGGATCTCGCACGAACAATGGGACTGAAGCTAAACACAAGTTCCAATAGCGAACGCAGCTCACTATCAGTACAGTTTGTCAGTGGGCTCGCCGTAACACCGCTTGCGGATACGTATGATGCTCATGTGGCAGAAGTACTCGAGAACAGAGAGCTTCACGACGCGGGTAGTGAACGGAGTACACGTCACCTCGAGATCAAATTGCCTGAAGGCATCACCTACATGGAAGGGGATCATCTTGGCATTCTGCCACAAAACCCACAGGAGTTGGTGGAACGTGTACTCCGTCGGTATGGATTCACGGGAACGGAGCATCTGGTTCTCGATGCATCGGGTAGAAGTGCCGCACATCTGCCGCTGCATCAACCGGTTAACCTGTATGACCTGCTTAGTCACAGCGTTGAGCTTCAAGAAGCCGCAACTCGTGCTCAGCTCAGAGAAATGGCAGCATACACGGTATGTCCACCGCATAAGAAGGAGCTTGAAGCGTTGCTTGATGAATCTGTGTATATGGATGAAGTTCGGAATAAACGGATCTCCATGCTGGATTATCTGGTGAAATATGAGGCATGTGAACTGCCGTTTGAGCGCTTCCTTGAATTACTGCCTTCACTGAAAGCCAGATATTATTCGATCTCCAGTTCACCGCGTGTTCAGCCCGATCAAGCGAGTATTACGGTGAGTGTGGTGCGTGCTCCGGCATGGAGTGGACAGGGAGAATACAAAGGCATTGCTTCCAACTATCTGGCTAACCTGAAACCGGGTGACGAGATCGTCATGTTCACGCGGACACCGGAATCCGGTTTCCAACTGCCGGAAGATACACAGGTTCCCGTCATCATGGTAGGGCCGGGTACAGGCGTTGCCCCATTCCGTGGTTTTATACAAGCAAGACATGTGTTGAAGGAACAAGGTCAAGAGCTTGGCGAAGCACATCTATACTTTGGATGTCGGAATCCCGAGCATGATTATCTATACAAAAATGAATTGGAAGCAGCCCAGCAAGAAGGGCTTGTCGAGCTTCATACGGCGTTCTCCCGAGTGGACGGAGAAGAGAAATGTTATGTACAGCATTTGATGAGAGACGATGCCCGGCATCTGATTCCTTTACTTGAAAAGGGTGCGCATCTGTATATCTGCGGTGATGGCAGCAAGATGGCACCTGATGTGGAAGCTACACTCCAGCAGGCATACGCTGAACTTCATGGCAAATCCGCGCAGGAAGCAGCAGATTGGCTTGATCACCTTCAGCAGGAAGGTCGTTATGCCAAGGATGTATGGACAGGTATCTGATGTACACATGTGAAGGATCAGTTTGATCCGTAACTGGCTGAGCGGTGAGATACAGAAGCAGTTCTGTGCTCACCGCTTTTTGACATAAAATGATTCTTCAGCAGAGAAGTGGTTGCATGGGTTATAATGAAATATTGGAAGGGAGCACCCGTATGGTAGGCGTTCGGGAACCATTGTATGGTTTGCGAAAAGAACCAGCTTTATTTCCGCCTACAAGGTCGTCTCAGTTTTTTTCTTCCAGTGTTAGGTCGATAGATCGACTCGACGCTGGAGAGAGGGAATAGAATACGGGAAGGGACTCTGCCTTTTCCCTGGAGTTCAAGATAATCCAGTCCCACGCCTACCAGTCTGATATTGTTAAATGCATTCCAGGAAGGGAACGTCGTGCGGATTCCCACTCTGACGCCTCGCCGTGTTCGAGGAATATCAAATACCCGAATGGAATTCAGACTGAGCGGAATGAATAACTGACGGTTTACTTTGATAAACTGCCTTGGATAGACACGACGAATACGTCCCGGTTCCAACCCGGAGAGTGGAGTATTCAGTTCTGCAAGGTGCCCCTGGAGTTCTGCCAGACGCTGTTGAAGTGTTTTGCCAGTATGGAGATGCTGCCAGCTCATAAGAATTCCTCCGTTCGCCATTTGTACCTAGTATATGAAGGCAAGGGGTAGGAAGGTGTACGTTTGATAGCCCATGTTCGTTACGGCTAACGGGGTTTCATTTTATAATAGAGGAGTGATTCAAGTGATCGTTGAGATGTATAAAGACCTCATTCAGGATGAGCGTGGCAATTATTATTTGGCAGTACAGATGGATGGCAATGAGCTTACGCTTGTTAATGCATTCGTCGAAGCAGCATTCACGCCTGAAATGATCTATAATGAAGAGTTTCGTGCCAAGCATAAGGAGATGGAAGGCGGGTTTGTAGGCAAAATTGCAATGGACCTGTTAAGACATGATGTGGTCATGGGGATGAAGCAAATCGACCGCAAACTGTTGAACCTCTCGGATGTAGAACAGCATTTCACGATAAATTATATTGATACAATAGAATTTTATCGTCACCCGGCGTGGAACCGGAAAGTGTAGAAATAAAGAAATACAAGAGCGCAAGTGCAGGGCAGTAAGCCTCCGAAACTTGCGCTTTTTGCATAACAACAATTAACGATACGCAGGATGGATGATGCCAATATCGCGCTCGGTTCTGAACCCTCCGTCAACGTAACGCTGCATTTCATTTCCTTTGATCCGAATTGGGATGCATTCTCCTTGGTAGAAAAGCTCTCCCTCGACGGTGCGAACGGTCATTCCGATGACGGCTTCCAGATGTCCACTACAGTCGGTTACAAGGCGAATTCCTGACGGGCCGTCCAGATGAACATTGCCCTCCTTATATACGGTCATGCGATCCGGGGTGTTCACCAATTCATATCCTATTCCACAGACCTTACGGCTATAAGCCGTATTGCCAGATACGACCTCACCATGATCCATATCGATGGGGAGCAGTCCGGTAAACCAGAGCCTATTCGATCCAACAGGCATAATTCCGCATAATCGCTCGACATAATCAAGGAGACAGAGGATGGAAGGTGAGTATGTCTCGGTAAAACCTTGTTCTCCGGTCCACGGGCTGAGTACCTGACCAAAACGTTTATCTTTGGACAGAGCAGACAAGATAGGCTGCATAACCCAGGTTAGCTCCACATATCGATGATGATACTCAAATGCGTGTGGTGCCCGGATTAGACTCAGAAAATTGGATGCGCCTCCCCAGCTGTTATAGGAGGAAAAAGGATCGAATCGGGGATCATCCATTGAGATCGATGTAAATGGGTATTTAGCGAAAAACTTGCTTGTATTCAACAGGTACCGCCGTAGTAGGTTATCGAACAATTCACGGTTGCCCACCTCGCAGGCCAACACGCGGAGCAGCACATCGGATTGCACTCTGACGAATTGGTCATTGCGATCCCGATCATAGAAGAACATATCCTGTTCGTCGTAACAATAGCGAAAGAGACTTTCCAGGCTGGACTCGGCTTTGGCTTTCCAATCCGTTCCGGACTCCCCCAGCTCCTCAGCTATGCGGGATAGATACATGCGCTGACAATAAATATTAGCAGTCAGATCCGGTGCCAGAAAGGGCAGAATCGGAGAATCCGGGTGGTAGGCAGAAGCTTCATTCATATAAGGTGTATCTGGAACATGCCAGAATCGGGGGGATAAGTCATGTCCAGTGTCAAACGTACTGAAAGCTTCTACACAGCCGGTCCCTCGGGTATTACGGTTTCGTGCAATCCATTCATCGTAACGAACCATAGCCTTGTACATGGTGCTCAGGAAAGGTGACTGCTTGCCATCATTGTCATGAAGCTGATAGTGGTTCCATACACTGCGTGCCAGTGGAGTGACCAACTGGATTTGCCGGAAAGAAGGCCCGGTAGCCGTAAGTTTATACGGAAGCAATCCATCATCTCTTTGCTGCTCGGCTAATGCGAGGTACGTTGTTTCGGATATGGAAGGCAGCAGGCGAGACAGTAACTCCGCATTGATGGTACCTGTGCTCTCTAACCAACATCCCAGATAGATGCCGCCTTCTTGTAAAATGGGATCGCTGTCTCCAATGGGCAGGATGCAAGCAAGCAATTTTTGCACTGCTGCATAATACGTAGCTTCCATTCGTCCGCCCGATGCTGCAAACCGGACACCAGACGCATGCCATTCCTGTAATAACTGCTGATCTTCCGGTTTAACAGGCTGAACTTGATCCATGATCGACATGTTGCGTAGACGATTCAGTATCTCTTCTGTCATATGTTCCTCCTCACAGCTTCTGCTTATTGATTCGACTCAAAGATGCGAACGGTCCCGTTATAGAAGTCGGAGACAGCCTGTTCCACACTTTTTCGTCCAAATCCGATCTCCTGATTCGTCGTCTGAGCTAATTTGGAGAATTCTGCAAATCCCGGCGGGTTGTAGCTTACGTCAAAAGGTTCAGTCTTCGTAGCTTCGGAGACAAGATTTGTATAGTTATAGACAATCTCCTCCACAGGGCCTGCACCTTCCTGAAGAAGAGTACGATTGGCTTCCGTAACAGGCACGCCACGGTCATTACCGAGGATTTTGGCTGCTTCCGGATCATGAATCCAGAAGTCCATTAACATTGCCACTTCCTTCGGATGTTTGGTATTCGCGTAACCTGATAATCCCTGACTGGATTCAAATACAACACCCGTTCCTTTAGGGCCTCGTGGTACAGGGAGCAAGACCAGAGGATCTTCCGTCAAGCTCTGGAATGCAGCGAGCTGGTTGGAAGGCAGGAGTGTCATAGCTGCTTTGCCTGTGATCAACAGGGATTTACTAGTATCATCATGCGGGTTGGAAACCTGCAATTCCGGTGTGACTACACCGCCGGATGCCGAAGTCTTCTCCCAATATTGGAACCATTCCAGAATGTCTTCCTTGGCGAATCCGAGTGTACCGTTTTTCATGTCATATAGTTGTTTACCCCTTTGTTTGAGAAAAATATCCATCCCATCGACGGTGAAATTATAGGTTCCATAGAAGCCGTCCCCGAGTTTGTCGGATAACGCCTTGCTGATGGTGGCATAGTCCGCCCAGTCCCAATCCGAAGCTGGCAAAGGCACGCCGGCTTTCTCAAAGAGTGCCTTGTTAACAACAATTCCTCGTGCGTTCGCACCGGCAGAGATATGTTGCAACTTCCCGTCGAGACGTCCGTATTCGATCATCGTTTCATCCATACCGTCGAGATTCAGTTCGTTGCCAACATAGGGGTCCAGGTTAAGCAGGACATCTTTTTGGGCATAATCAACGACATTTCCACCGAGGAAAAAGATATCCGGTGCTGTGCCTGATGCCAACTGGGTATTTAGCTTGTCGAAATATCCAGAGGAGGGTGCAAATTCACCTGAAATTTTAATATCCGGATGTTTTGCCTGAAAGATCTTCAGGGCTTCATTCGTAATATCTGCCCGTTTCTGGTCACCCCACCACATGATGCGAAGTTCGACCTGTCCGCCCTCGGTAGTTCCATTGTTATTACCGTCGCCTGTATTATTAGTAGCACCTGTATGGTCTGTTCCAGAGCAAGCTGTTACGAATAACAAAAGTGAAGTGATTATACCGATCATGAAACGTTTGAACATGGTGAATCCCCCTGACTATGGATAATGAGAAACGTGTTGTTACTTCAGACCTGTTGTCGCAATGCCTTCAAGGAAATAACGCTGAAACAGTAAAAAGATGATGGTCACGGGAAGCAGTGACAGGGTAGACATGGCGAGCAATGCTCCCCAATCGGATTGTCCTGAGGGGTCAAAGAGAGACCGGATGCCCAGTTGCACGGTGAACAGATCAATTTTGCTCAGATAGATCATCTGGCTGAAAAAGTCATCCCAGCTCCACAGGAAGGTGAAGATCGCTGTTGTAATCAGTGCCGGAATGAGCAGAGGCACTACGATTCTGAAAAAGATCTGTGATTGTCCGCAACCGTCAATGGTTGCACTCTCGTCCAGTTCCCGCGGTATACCGCGTATGAATTGAACCATGAGCAAGATGAAGAAGGAATCCTGCGCGAGCCACTTGGGCAGAATCAGCGGGAAATACGTATTAATCCATTGAAGCTCATTATAGAGAATGTACTGGGGCACCAGAGTAACATGGTAAGGCAACATAATTGTGATCAACATCATGCTGAACCACAGGCCTTTGAATCTGAACTTCAATCTGGAGAAAGCAAAGGCTGCAAGGGAACAGGAGATCACATTACCCAGCACACTCATGACCGAGATCAGAACGGAGTTGCCGAAGAAACGGCCAAAGGAGATGCCCTGCAGACCTTTCCAGCCATTAATATAGTGCTCCAGCGTGAAGCTGGTTGGGAAAAGACTGCCACTGGTGAAAATGAGATGGTTCGGTTTAAACGAACTGAGAATTAACCATAGTACAGGATATAACATCAGCAGACCGAAAAGTATAATGGCGGCATGCCTCCCGGCCTGAACCAGTTGTCGTTTGATTGGCATATGCATTACCTCCCTTCCTGATTATCCCCGTAGAACACCCAAAATCGGGATGTAACAAAGACGATTGCGGTGAATACGCCGATAATGACCAACATGATCCAAGCCAGAGCCGAAGCATAACCCATATCAAAGAACGAGAAACCTTTCAGATACAGGTACAAGGTATAGAACATTGTTGCGTCGAGTGGACCCCCGCGGCCATCTCCGATCACGTAAGCGGGTGTAAACGCCTGGAATGAATTGATCATGCTCATGATCAGGTTAAAAAAGATAACGGGGGAGAGCATGGGCAGGGTGATTCCGAAAAATTGACGTATCTTTCCCGCTCCATCGACATCGGAAGCTTCATACAAGTCTGCCGGGATCTGTTTCAGACCCGCAAGAAAGATGACCATGGCAGACCCAAATTGCCACACGGATAGCGTGATGATGGTATAAACCACATAATCCGGATGTGCAATCCAGGACGGACCAGAGATGCCAAACCAGCTTAGAAACTGGTTGACCAGTCCGTTCCCCTCAAAAAGTTGACGCCAGACGATTGCGATTGCGACGCTACCGCCCAAGAGGGAAGGGATGTAATATACGGTCCGGTAGATGCCGAGGGCTCGAATTCCTTTGTTCAGCGCCATTGCCACCATTAGAGCAAAGGCAAGCCTTAGAGGAACGGATAAAAAGACATAATAAAATGTCAGCCCGAGGGACCTGCGAAAGGTATCGTCCTCGGTAAAGATGTGAACATAGTTGCTAAGTCCAGTCCAAGTTGGTGATGACAGCAGATTGAATTTGGTCATGGATAAGTATAGGGACGCAATCATCGGTCCCAGTGTCAGACAGAAGAGTCCGATCAGCCAGGGCAGAAGAAACAAGTAGGCTGTGGTATTCTGCTGACCGTATAAGGGCTTGGTCTGTTTTTTCATCATGTGCCTCCCTTCTGAATCGATAAAATTCATGGTTAACCCCTGTGAATCCGCTTACAACATGTGTCGTTCTATGGGTAACCACATCATACCGGGGAAGGGGAGAAGCTTGAATCTTATTTCTTCGGATCATGATTATCGATTTTTTCGGAATGCTGCAACCGATAGTCTGAAGGACTCATGTTGAACATTCTTTTGAATTTCGAACTGAAATAACTTGGCGAACTGAAACCTGTCAGTTCAGTAATATCCCATACCGTTAATTGAGTATCCTTCAGCAGTTGCAAAGCATGTTTCATCCGAACACCCGTCACATATTGAACGAAAGAGGTACCTGCCCCTTCCTTAAACAATTCGGAGAAATAGGTAGGGTAATAGTTGAATCGTTCAGCGAGTAACGTCAACGTGAGCTCCTGCATGTAGTTCTCTTCGATATATCGCTTGGCTAACTCTATAACCGTCCCATCCCCATTTTCCGAAGGAAGTTGTTGACCCAGGAAGTCTTGAGCCCATTGCATTAATAAGCGTTCTGCTTGATCTGGCGTCTTAAGCCACAGTATCCATTCCGGGGCCATTGGAAAATCCATCAACAGTGAAATTTGAAAAATAGTTCTTGTCATTCGGGAAGGAGAGAGCTGGAATGCCTCGTGAATTTCCTTATGGATGATGCTGCGGAAGGAGTCCAGTTCTCCACGAATGAGGCAACGATGCAGCGTGCGTGTCGTTTCTTCAGGCAGTAATGGACTATAGTCTGTTCCAGCCTGAGGGTTCAGCCCGCTGACAGCCCGTTCAGCTGAATTCCATGCCAAAAGGGAATGGATATAACCTTCTTTCCAGTGCTCAAGTCCGGATACAGAAAGTCCCATCCCAATCTTGAGTTCCATGGAAAAAACGGATGCCGTATGTTCCGTGAGCTGTTGGATGAATTCATGCTGCATACCATCTTGTACCATGAAATGCATGATGCCTGCGTGTACCGAATCATGAAATACCTGGACATTGTCTGAATCAGACCGGGCGATTTCATAACATACCATCTCGAAAGGAAGATGCATCTGCTCGGGTAATCGATCTTCTCGAAGATCCGGCTTGTCCGAGTGACTTATACTCGCGGTGATGAAACAGACCTTCTGATCCTGCCATGATTCGAGATGGAACAATCGGAGTCGTTCTGGCATAGAGGAAGGCGGTAGGCGATTACCTTTGACGAGATCAAGAAGGAAACGTTCCTTCATTTCCCGGTAATACTGAGAGAGTCGCCAATGCAGCAATTCAGAGTCGCCTCGAATTTTACGTTGTTCATCCAGATCCGCTTTGATTTTGCCTAATGTGGCTTTCAATTCATCCCGGGTTACTGGCTTCAGTAAATAATCCATCACCTGGCTGCGGACCCCCGCTCTGGCATATTGAAAATCTTCATAACCCGTGATAATGATAATCTGAATGGAAGGGTTATAACTGCGGCAGACATCCAATAGTCTAATGCCATCCATGACAGGCATATTCATATCGGTAATCAGCAAGTCAAAATGTTCAGTCTGTAAAAGTTCATCCGCTTCGATCCCGTTAGACGCTTCCCCTGTTATGACAAAGCCCATGCCGTGCCAATCGACTTTCAATTTTAATCCTTCGCGAACTTCGATCTCGTCATCTGCGATTAATACGTTGTACATCATATTCCTCCTGTACGGGTAGAGTCAGTTCAATACATGCACCACTGCTCTCATCGTTCTTCATATGAACCGTGAACAAGGCACCGTAATGCAGGCGGCAACGAGCAATCACATTGCCCAGTCCAATATGCCAGCCTTCATTAAGCAATATGGATTCCAATGAGGGGGAAGCATCAGGGTGATGCATTTTATGGATTATCTCTGTTGGAATACCCGGTCCGTTGTCGGAAACGCGGATATGCAGACGATCATCTAGCCGATTGATTCGAATCTGAACCTGAGCTGTTGTCTGATGCTGGAAGCTGTATTTCACTGCATTTTCAATAAGTGGCTGTAGTATAAACTTGATGATGACCAAGGCGTTCAGTGTGCCTTCCTTTGTTATCGAAATGTTGAGCTTATGACCGAAACGAGTCTGTAAGATGGAGATATAACGCTGCACATAATCCAGTTCTTCGGTTAGGGGAACAAGATCGTCATTGGTGTTAATGGAGAAGCGCATCATTTTACCCAAATCCTCAATGACCTGAACCGTATCTTCCGTTCTACGCTGAATGGCAAGACTGCTTACCAGCTCCAAGGTATTGAACATAAAATGTGGATTAATCTGTATGAGAAGTGCTTTATACTCTGCTTGTTGGCGAAGCAGCTTCAGCTCGAATTCATTCTGGATATGCTGCCGCAGCTGACTGATCATATAACGGAAGGTAAAGATGACATAACTGATCTCACTCTTTACATTTTTATCTGGAGGCAGAAGTGAATCCGCCTGGTCAAAAGCACCTCGTTGAACCTGTCTCATCGCCAGCACCAGTCTGGTCAAAGGTTTGGTTACGCCGTGGGATAACCATGCGGCCGCCAAGAGGGAGACTAGAATTAGGACCATTGTCACCACCACAATCGTGCTTTGGAGCTTATGGAGAGAGAGATACATTTCCTTTTCAGGTGCCAGACCTGCCAACATCCAGCCGGTACGGCCCAGCTTCTTGAATACAAGGATGTCTCGCTGTCCTTCCTGGTTAGTGAGATATGCCACACCGGATTTGAGCGGGCTGTTTCGAAATCGATCGATCTCTGCGGTAGCTACAGCACCTAACGTGTCTACCTGCTGTGACAGAATGGGATTTCCTTGCTCGCCCAGTAGAAAAATAGTGCTATTCTCCGCCAGATGTATACGCCGGAGCGGTTCCAGAAAGTAGGATTCACTGACATTCACCTTCATGACATTCTGCGCTGTAGCATGATGAAAGGTGCCAATAGGCATCAGCAGACTGACCACCGGATTGCCATGATCTCTGACACGTTCATGTTGATCGGTGTGTGCAGGTAACCAGCGTTCCCCCAATGTATAGAAATTCGTGTACCAGGATTCTTGTACAAAGGCAGGGTCATATGTTACCTGATTCTCGCTGCCAATTCGCAGTCCATTCCGTCGATAGATGGATACATCCGAGATACTGGTGTAACTGTTGGTTGCCTGCGTGAGGAAACGGCTCATCGCGAGGTTGGCCAGCATCTTTTCTCCTTCCGGAAGGTTAGGATCACTGATCGCGTTATCCCAGTTTTTGCCCATATCACTATTGAAAACAAGTGAGGCAACATCATAGATCTGCATCTGTACCATGTCTACGTATGAACCGTATTCCTCCATTTTCTCAAGAGCAGAGGATTCGATATAAGAGCGAATGACCGTGCGTGATTCCTTGAAGAGCAGGTAGGAGAGTGTGCCAAAAGCGAGGACAAACAGGACAACGATAAAGGCAATCAGGCGGTTTTTTAAAGAGAAGAACATGGATTTCCTCCTTCTACCGAGTCGACTTGAGCGCAGAGTAATTATAAAAATATAAAAAAGACTGCGTGATATGCGCAGCCTTTAAAGAATTAATAATGTAGTGAAGACCTGGGAGACTTAGAAACGAACCAGATTGTTGACGTTGATAGGCAAACCCGTGGCGATGGCGCGATTGGCCGCAATGCCCGTCAGAATGGATCTGGCACCGTCCACATGATTAGCTGCGCGATGGAACGGATCTTCTACAGGCTCTCCGAACAGATCATTCAGCAGCACTGGGTCACCACCGCCGTGTCCACCTGCTTTTTCCTCCACTTCAACCTCATATGGCGCACCGAACATCGGAAGGACCCGCAATGTTTTACCGATCAATGCACCTTCTTTACTTTTGTCACCTAATGAATTGACATAGGATTGCTCCACAATGTTCATCTCAATCCGGCCTTTGGTGCCGTTAATGGCAATACGGTAACCTTCCCATGGCTGATAGGCAACGAGGGAGTACGTCAGAATGGCTTTGCTCCGATACTTCACAAGCACACCCATCGTATCCTCAATGTTAATGCCATCCCCAAATACGCTTTGATCCCGCTGATAACCATCTTCTGATTCGGCATCCAGATACATGGACTTCATATGAGCATCCGAATCCAAATGCAGTGCAAATGGATCTTCCTTCGCAATCGGGTTGCCGGTTGCTCGATTGTAGAACTGCGTTACACCGCGTTCTTCTGCGTTTTCTCTGCCGTAATACATCAGATCACCGAATGCAAACACGGTCTCCGGTTGCGAACCAATCCAGAAATTCACCAAATCGAAGTGATGGGTGGATTTGTGCACGAGCAGTCCGCCGCTATTACGCTTGTCCCGATGCCAACGGCGGAAATAATCTGCCCCGTGGCGGGTATTCAACAGCCATTCAAAGTGAACGGACGTGACTTTTCCGATGGTATCATCCAGAATAAGTTCCCGAATCTTCGTATGGTGCGGCGCATAACGGTAGTTAAAGGTAACCCTGACGTTCTGGCCAGTGCGCTTGACTGCATCCAGGATGTCCTGGCATTTTTCCTCATCGATCGTCATTGGTTTCTCGGTGACAACGTCACAACCCAGTTCCATCGCGCGAATGATGTACTTGTGATGGGTACGGTCAACGCTGGTTACGATGACATAGTCAGGCTTCTCGTTCTCAATCATCTGATCAAACTGATCCGCAGGATAGGTGGGTACCTCGGGATAATCGTACTTTTCCTTCAACAGTTGATTCGCGTAGTTCATGCGGACTTGATTTATATCACAAAAGCCGACAAGCTCGGAAGTATCCCTGTAATCCCGGGTTAATGCACCATAAAAGAATTCCGCACGGCCGCCGGTTCCGACTAATACATAACGTTTCTTGCTACTCATGTCTATCGCCTCCTTGAATATAGCTTTAGACTATAACAAGGGAGTACTTCTTTCGCCGCATTTTATGCGTAACCGCTTTCAAATGCCGCATATTTTGCTATAATTTATGGAAAGGAGAGAGGCCGACATGACAGAACCTTTCAGTGCAGATTTTCATGATCCCACGGATTTACTACATATTGAATATGATCGTCGCATTGGATATTTCTCGATGACGGATGACCACCTGCATGATCATTATGAGTTGTATTACCTGTTGTCTGGCGAGCGTATCTATTTCATCAAGGATCGGACCTACCGGGTAAAGGCTGGTGACCTGGTGTTTGTTGACCGGAATACGGTGCATAAGACCTTGGAGAGTGGCATGCCCGACCATGAGCGGATGGTGCTGTATTTGAAGCCTGAGCTTTTTGCAGCCATGGCTATTTCAACGGAGTTAGTTGAAGCCTTGAAGGAGCCCTTCTGCTGGGAGATCCCTATTATAAGGTTTCCTTCACAGGTCACGGAGGTATTGCAGCGCATGGTTAGCGAAATGGTCGATGAGATGCTTCGTCCCCAGCCGGGAAGCAACCTATTGCTTCGTCACCGGGCTATTGAATTGTTGCTGCAAGCCTATCGTAATCAGCATCTGGGCAGGTTATGCTCCGATGATCGTGAGCCGGTTCTTCATCCCAAGACACAGGCCGTTGTTCGTTACCTGAATGAGAATTATGAGAAGCCACTGACACTACCGGAGGTGGCGGGTATGTTTCGCATTAGTCCGCATTATCTGAGTCGATTGTTCAAACAAACGACGGGCTTTACCTTCAGTGATTATCTGAATCTGTTACGGGTGAAGGAAGCACAGCGTTTGCTGCGGGAAAGTGAGGCATCCATTACGGATATCGCCTGGCTTGCGGGATTCAGTAACTTCTCTCATTTTGGCAAGATGTTCAAGCGTACTGTTCAGGTATCACCAAGAGTCTATAGGCAGGAATATAAGGAATCAGGTTCCGTGAGGACCATAAAAGAGGGAGAGAATATACGATGATTGAAGCAAGATTAAATGAACTGGGGATCATTTTACCACAGGCCAGCGCGCCCGCAGCAAAATATGCGAATGCTGTTATTGTTAATGGAATCATGTACGTATCCGGTAAAGGACCAGATATCCCCGAACGTGGCAAACTGGGATCAGACTTCACAACTGAGCAGGGATATGATTTTGCCCGGAATGCCGGACTGGAAGTGCTCGCTGTCGTTCGAGATGTGCTGGGTTCACTGGATCGGGTGAAGAGAGTGGTTAAAGTACAGGGTTTTATCAATGCGGCCGCTTCGTATCAGGAGCATCATAAAGTGCTAAATGGATTCTCGGATCTGATGATGGAGGTATTTGGGGATCAGGGGGTACACGCTCGTTCGGTATTCGGTGCCGTATCTGTGAGAGACAACTTGCCCTTGATCATTGACTCCATATTTCAAGTAGAGGAGTAGATCTAACCATGACAGAATCGTCTTCATTTAATCCAATTATGCTAACGATTCCCGAGAGCTTCCAAACGGAACGCCTCACGATTCGTGCCCCGCAGTGGGGGGACGGTGCGGCAGTCAATGAAGCGGTCCGTGAAAGTGCGGAGCAGCTGCGGTTGTGGTTACCTTTTGCGGAGAAGATCCCGTCATTGGAAGAGTCCGAGATGACTGTTCGCAGAGCAAGACTGAAATATCTGGAACGTACCGACCTGATGCTTCATCTGCGAGACAGACACACGGATGAATTGGTAGGCAGCAGCGGGTTACATCGCATCGACTGGAATGCACGTTGTTTCGAGATTGGTTACTGGATTCGAACTTCACGAGCTGGTGAGGGGTTGATGACGGAAGCGGTGAAAGGCATTGAGCAATTTGCCATTACGCATCTGGAGGCGAACCGTCTGGAGATACGCTGTGATGCGCGTAATGTGCGAAGTGCCAAAGTAGCTGAAAGGGCGGGTTATACACTGGAAGGCACACTACGCAAGATGCGGCGGAATAGTACAGGTACTTTGGTCGATTATATGGTTTTCTCTAAAGTCAGAGGAATTGAGTTCGAGTAAAAGGGCGGGTAGATATGGAGCGAATTGGTCAGGGAAGAACTGCGGAAATCTATGCGTATTCGAACGAGCACATTATGAAGTTATATCGAATGGATTTTCCACTCGAAGCGGTCCAAAATGAATTTAGAATAAGTGAGTTGGCGTACAAGAAAGGACTACCCGTCCCACAAGCAATATCCTTAATAGAACATACTACGCCGCGTGCGGGCATTGTCTTTGAACGACTTCAGGGGAATACCCTGTTATCCCTTATTATTCAGCAACCTGAATTACTGGAGCAGTTGGCGTTCATGATGGCTGACTGTCATTACAGACTTCATTGCGAACGAGATGATGAAGGAACACTTCCCTCACAGAAGCAGATTTTATCCGGAGCAATTCGCAATGTTCGATTATTATCAGAGGGTGATCAAGCGCGAATCCTCTCATACTTAACAATATTGCCTGATCAACAGCAAATCTGTCATGGCGATTTTCACCCCGATAATGTTATGCTCAGTGATGCTGGCGATCAATACTGGGTTATCGATTGGATGACTGGTATGTCAGGAGATCCTGCGGGTGATGCGGCTCGAAGCTGGGTAATATTAATGAGCAGCACTTTGCCGGAGAATACAGAGCCTGCTGTACGAATGGGGTTTGAAACGGCTCGTGAGTCGCTGGTTGAATATTACATGCATCATTATATGCAACTGTCCGGGATTACACGTGAATCAATCGAATCCTGGATACTTCCCGTTGCTGCCGCGCGTCTTGATGAGGATCTGCCTGCTCAAGAGGTGGAGCAGCTGCTCAAGTTGGTTCAGGAACGACTTCGTCTGTTATAAAAGTTAACTTTAAGATTATTTACACAGACACTACGATGACAGGTAGGGTAGAGAACGAGAGGGGACGAATTCATGCTGCAATCATTAATGGCCATACAATCATACAAGTCAGGTAACACGCCGGAGGCCCAGCAGCCGTGGCTGCAACTGCTGGCAGCAGCAGAGAAACCCCATATTAACCTCGAACGCATTCATTCCATCGCGGAACTTGAGGGAACGAATCCGGTGCTGGATTACACCGAGCGTACACTGCGTGTGCTGGAGAAGCTTCAGGTTTCTTTTTGGGTGCGAGAAATTCTGGAGGAGGTTCTAATCTGGTCAGAGACAGCGAAGGCCGGATCACGTGAGCAGCGGCGTGTATGGCAGAAGCAGGGCGTTAATCTGTTTGTGCACAATGTGGGGTCCGCCCAGTTATATGATCTATACGAAGGGCCAGAGCATCTGGATAATGACATCAGTAAGAGCGGGGGAACGAGTATAAATCAACCTGGTTCTCTGAGCGATGCCTTAAGTAAGAACGCGCATATAAGCAAGCATGCTGTGTTGACTTCACACACACCAAGGCATGAGGTTATTCGTACTCTAATTGCTACGCATGGACTTATTGGTCAATACATACGCGGCGAGATTCCATTTGCCGAGAATGCTCCGCTGCACGACTTGATCGCCAAAGGATGGCTTACTGCAGAAGAACTGCACACCATTCTGTTGGCATTAAATGAGTGCATTATTGCAGCCGTTGATCCAGCGTTATGGGTTCATGTTCAGGCTGAGGTAAAGCGAATTGTAGGCTGGATTATTGCTGGACCGGATCATGAGGACTGGAGCGTGAAGGAACGGTTATCCCGATTAAGAAGTTCATCCATCCGGCAGGGAGAAGCTATGGATACGGCTTATGCCAAACTTCAGACGGAACTGGATGTGGAACAGATACTGGCTCCGCTGGCCCATCGTACCCTGTGGTATGTAGAGTCGGCCATGCAGGATTTCTCGTTGCAGGAGATGGTGAAAGTGTTCCTGTTGACGCTACGTAGCGAGAGTATGACTCCAACATCCATCGAGAAGCAGTCTGATATAGTCCGCCATATCAGCTTCGAACCATTGATGAATACGATGTATTACGACTACAAAGGGGTCAAGAAGCTCAATATTTACAAGAAACGAATGATTGAAAAATATTTGGAACAATACACGTGGGAACAGATTGCGGCAGGGGAGCAGATCGTCTATCCCCATCTAACCCATCGCATGGAGCGTCATGTGGATCTGCCGGATACATTATTCGTGACCTTCGAATTTTCCCCCGCTGCCGAGAAGCTCATCGCATTCTGTATTGAAGCGGAAAAGTCACCATTATATGAGAAGGCTGTGCTGCTGTTATTTGACCTGTTCGGATTGCGGCGGGATGCCTATGACCGGTTCCACAACGAAGAAACGTATTTGTCCGATATGAACAGCTCAGGTGATTATAAAAAAGTACTGCTCGACTATATTGTCGGTAAACGGGTACTTGATATTGGTCCAGGTGGAGGGATTCTGCTGGATCTGATTGAGCAGGAAAAACCGGAAGTGGAGCCGATCGGTATCGATATCTCAGCCAATGTCATTGAAGCGCTGGAGCGCAAAAAGCAGCGCGAGGGACATCGCTGGCAAGTGATGAAGGGCGATGCCCTGCAACTGGAGCAATATGTGCAGCCAGGCTCCGTGGATACAGTTATTTTTTCATCCATTCTGCATGAGTTATATTCATATATTGAACTGGACGGTCGAAGATTTAATTCCGATACGGTTGTAGCAGCGCTGAGAAGTTCATTCCGTGTGCTGTCACCTGGAGGAAGAATTCTGATTCGGGATGGCATCATGAGTGAACCGGTGGCACGAAAGCGCCGGATTCGTTTCCTGGAACCGGATGGGATGCGATGGCTGGAGCGGTATGCAGAGGATTTTCAGGGACGTGCAATTCAATATGATCGGATCTCCGACAATGAGGTCGTCATGCCAATCAACGATGCGATGGAATTTCTCTACACCTATACGTGGGGGGAAGAGGCATATGTACATGAGATACAGGAACAGTTCGGTATCTTTACGCCGACCGACTATAAGAACTGTATTCTAGAAGCGCTGGGCGAACAAGCCGAAATGATCACCTTCGAACATTTCCTTCAGGAGGGTTATACGGAAGCACTTGGAGAACGAATGATCTTCATGAAGGAAGATGGTTCCCCTGCGCCTTTGCCAGACAGTACCTGCCTGATTGTCATTGAGAAGAAGGGGTTGGCGGATGGATGATGAGCGAGGCCAGTACGTTTTTGTATTTTGTCAGACATGCGGAGTCTAGGTATGTTGAAGGACAAGAGCGCGAGCGTGGGCTTACAGAACAAGGTCATCAAGATGCAGGGACGGTTGCCAGTCTGCTCCAAGGGGAGCAGATTCAACTGTTCTATTCCAGCCCGTACAGGCGAGCGGTGGATACAATTCAGATTCTGGCAGATCGGTCAGGTGGAATTGTGGTGACAGAGGAAGATCTGCGTGAACGCCAGTTGTCGAGTTCGGATGTAACGCACGATAATTTTCGTGAAGCCAAGCAGCGGTTATACCGTGATCCTATGTATGCGTATCCTGGTGGAGAGTCTGGTGAACAGGCTCGCTCTAGGGCAGTAGCGGTGATCGATAGAATTCTGGATAAACATGCGGGTCACAAGGTAGTCATCGGAACCCATGGAGACGTGATGACGCTTATTTTTCAACACTATGACGCTTCCTACGGTTATGATTTCTGGGAGAAGACTACGATGCCGGATATCTATAAGTTGCAGTTTGATGGTACGCACATGTTGGTCCAGGTAACAAGATTGTGGGAGTGACAGGTAATATATGAGAAATGCATTAAGCGTGATGAGAGTAGAGAGGTGTGAGTTGAACGGATGAAAATGACGCTGTTACCTGATACATACTTTATTGAAAATCTAAGCGTATCCCCATTACAGGATAGAATGTACTGCATATTTGATCTCGAAGGTACGGGCATTAATCCTGTGGTGGAGAGTGTGACACAATTTGGTGCGATGCATTACCAAAGAGGTCAACAATGTAATACAACATTTTCTTCACTTACACGGGCGGACAAACCTATACCAGAAGCTGTGGCCAAATTAACAGGCATTTCGAATGAGGATATGGTAGAGGCTCCGTCGTTTGTAGAAGCATTTCAGTCCTTTCAGGAATTCATTGGTGATAGCGTTCTTGTGACCCAAGCCGGATATGAATATGATCTGCCCATCTTGAAGCGACATTGTGATGAGTATGGTCTCCCGATGTTCACTAATCTGGTATTGGATACAAAAGCGATGTTCACGTACATTCATCCTGAGATTAACGAGGTCGTCTCTACGGATTTTCTGATTCGGTATTACGATCTGAATACAGATGGAGTTCACAGGCACAATGCTCTGGCAGACTGTGGTGTGATCGCTGGTATCTTTGAATGTATCCTTAGTGAATACGAGGAACTTCAATTGAATCATTTTACAGCTGATCCCAAGCGCATGATGAAGCGTTTTGTTATACCTGAGATGTATCTGACATAATGAAGAACTGGAGGGGAGATCGATGAGCAGAACAGATGTGGAGAAGCTGCTGTCGGAACTTAACGAAGGACGGATTCTGACTCAGCAGACATTCGAAGGATTGGATGTAGAGGTTTATCTGGATGACAGGGATGCCTCAACGTTTGCTGACGAGTGGATGCAATCCTTTGAACGATGGGCTCAAGCTACTGCTGTGGCTGAAGAAGAGGTGCTGCGCGCATGCAGGGAACAGGCGTTCAAACAAACGTTAGCACTCACTGGCGAACCTGAGTTAGCGGGGTATGTGAGTGATGATCTGGGTTTAATTGGCGCTGCACTGTTACAGGATATGGTGAATGATATCTTTGTGAACAAGCTGCTGGAAAGTTATCGTCAAGGTAGGTTGCCCCTGCGATAAGCGGGGGAAGAGCCACGTTGGCTCTTCTCGTTTGTATAAAAAAATAGCATCAAATGTACATTGTGAGTCGGTTGAAGCATGAGTTACAATTCACCTAAGCAATAGATGAGAATGATAATCATTATACGTTATGTGTATATCATTCTCACGATTATATCTACAGATCATATAGGGGTGAAGGGTATCATGGTAGGTTTTATTAAAGGTATAAAAGGGTGGACGATCACATTACTGCTCATGGGTCTGGTGATTTCGGGATGTAGTACAAATACCGCTACCAATGCGGAACAGACTCCTGCAACTGAAAGTGCAGCTTCGGGAGAAAATACTTCTGGAACCGAGACAGAGCCTGCGACACGAGTTGTTCAGGATGAATTTGGAGATGTAACGATTCCGGTTCAGCCACAACGAATTGCTGGAATCTATGTAGAAGATTATCTGAAGGCGCTCGATATTACACCTGTCGTGCAGTGGTATAATCCGATGTGGGGTGTGCAGGAGTATTTAGGAATGGATGTGCCGCAATTTGATACTACAGGCAGCATTGAGGCCTTGTTGCAATATGATCCGGATCTCATCATTGTGGATGGGGGAGCGGACATGGAGAAATATGAGATGTATTCCAAGGTGGCACCAACGTATCGCTTGCCTGAGGAAGTACTGCAGGACTCCGATCAAATGTTAAAAACCATTGCCGATGTTGTAGGTAAATCAGACAAGGGTGAAGAAGTTGCTGCGGCATTCGGGGCCAAGATTGCAGATGCCAAATCGAAACTGAAGGAAGCGGTCGGGGACGAGAGCGTCGCAGTGGTCCGGCTGAATGTTAACGATGACACACTGGCACTGTTCGGTGTGAAAAATCGATTGACCGGATTTATTTATTCAGAGCTCGGTCTAACACCGCATCCTCTGGTTAGCAAGATGGAGGAATATCAGGAAATTCTGTCTGAGGAAGCCATCCCGCAGCTTGATGCGGATCATCTTATCATTTTCCCTTCTAATGGAGAATGGTCATCTCCCGAGAACAAGGAAGCTTTGAAGGTGCTTGACAGCAAGTTGTGGCAATCCCTTCCAGCGGTTAAAAACAATCAGGTGTACATCATGGAAAGATCACATTGGCAATCAGGTGCAATTACAGCGAATTCCATGAAAATTGATGATCTCTTGGAAAAGATGACTCCATAGTATAATCCTATAAGAAAGAAAGTTCTTCAGCGAGGGTTGAAGAGCTTTCTTTTTTCGTATACACTATTTTGAATGATAATAATTCTCAGTTAAGGACGATGAACATGTGCCCCACGATAATACAATGGATTCCCAAGCCCTGGCTGTGCACGCTTCAACATATGGAGTACATAAATCACGATAAATCTGAGATCGATAAACGTTTGCTACATAAAAAATCGTCTTCACACTCCATATTTGTTGTTACGTCTGGAAAGGGTTCGATAGTTTACTCCGATCGGGAATTTCATTTGGAAAAAGGAATGATTATGTTTGTTCCAGCGGGAACACCGATTAAGATAGAAGACTCTCCTTGGACAGAAAGTAATTTGCAATATTATAAGCTTGATCTGGTGGTGGCTGAGGTGAAAGAAGATATTTCAGGCCATTCGCCTACGATAATCACGACTGAGCAGCAAGAGTTTCTTAAAGGGATTGAAGATCAAGAAGCGCCCCCTCTTATTCAGCTGAGTTACAGTCCGTGGAGTTCCTGTCTGGAGGCCTTGGAACAAATACTGCGACAACAGGTCACTGGCGATTGGCTGAAGCAATGGGAGGTACAGCTTCGTTTCCAAGAGTGGTTCCGTGCCTTGCTTCGCCAGAGTGATCCCGAAACTGATGCACCAGATGACCGTGCCCGTCTTCAAAGTTCAATTCGTTATATTGACGACCACTATGATCTGACGATAACCGTGGACGAGCTCGCGGCAGATATTGGTCTAACCAGAGCCAGCTACACTCGGCAATTCAAAAGGATGACAGGCAAGCTTCCGCTTGATTATGTGAATACGGTTCGGCTGGAGCGCTCGAAGCAACTATTGCAGCTAACGGATGATCGCATCCATGAGATTGCACAGAATGTGGGATTCAGCAGCGAGTATTATTTTGGTCGCCGATTCAAGCAGTATGCTGGTATTTCACCTGGGTTATATCGTCGTCATCACCGTCAAGAGGTTCGTGTCTTTGCTCCGTATCTGGAAGACTTTGTGTTGGCCCTGGGGATAAAGCCTGTGTTGCAATATTCACATCACTCCTGGGGTAGACAGCATTATTTGGGATTGGATGATGTGCCCGAATTCGATGTAAGCCAGCAGGATGCTCAATTCAGTGCGGGTATTGTACCTGACTTTATCATGCTGAATAAGGGATATGATCGATGGAATCTGGACCGCTTTGAGCAAGTAGCACCTACGTTTTACGTAGATCATCTGGGAGAGGATTGGCGTTCCATTCTTAGATCAACAGCCGATGTGTTGGGAAAGGTGAATCGGGTTCAAGATGTAATTGGTGCGTATGAGGACAAGGCATTGGAAGCTAAAGGACGTTTAACACGTTATATGCGTGGTCAAACGGTGGCGTTTTTGCGTATATCTGCGTCGGATATTACTCTCTATGGGAATCAGCAAGGTTACGTGGGCCCTGTAATTTATCAGGATCTTGGACTAACTCCGCATTCCCGTGTGCAGCAATGGACAAGACATGAGCGCAGGATTTCCATTGGATTGGAGCAGTTAAGCCAACTTGATGCGGATCACTTGTTGATTACTTTTGATACTGGGGATTCTGCTGAACCAGGAGTTGAGCGCGAACTGCTCGACCGGGATGAATGGAAACGTCTGCCTGCGGTGAGGAACGGTAATGTGTATGAAGTGGATTTCATGTCATGGATGAACTACGGTGTGATCTCCCATGGGAAGAAGATTGAGGATGTATTGCGGTTTATGGCTTGAGGAATGGGAGCTAAAACTACAAACAAGCTGGTTTCAATAATTAAATTAAACTCGAAGAAAAATGAATAGGAGAATAGACATCACATGCAGAAAAATATCTGGGCATCGCTTTTAGTAGTAGCTGTTATTGGAATGGTTCCTGTTACAGAGGTACCGAGGACTACGGTTGCCGAATCGCATGAAATCTTGCCTGAAGATCTTCCGGAAAGCTTAAGATATGATTCCGAGCATCCAGATGTAATTTATGTGAGGGATTGTGGGGTCTACGAGAAAGTTGATTCCAGTTTAGTAGACTACGGTGAAGAAGATGTTGTAGTCGATGATTTACAAAAGGTAACAGATAAAACAAATGTAATTGTTGCTTATGAAGCAACTTACGTCAAAAAAGGTGAATGGGAATAAAACATATGACGTTTGAGGTAAGTGAATACAAAAAAATGGGAAGCTCCTTCAGCTCAGGCTGGAGGGGGTTCTTTTTGTTTAGCACGATAAATGAACCAATACAACTACTCAAAAGGCTTGATTCATCTCATTTTAGTGTAGCGTTTACAAAAAAACAGGATAACGAGCACAAAATGCAAAAGCGGATGTCCTTGACTGAAAGATTACGACATACCATTAGAGTGAAGGCTAATCTGTAAAGCAGGATGAAGTCTTCAAGCATAGCCATGAATGGCGGATGGGAGAGCTGTAATGACAAAACGGGTAATTCTGTTGGAAGAAGGTACGGCAGAGATGAAGGGGCTAATGGGCAGTATAGGGGCTGATCTTGCGGAGCTAAAGCATGCAGGTTGGTCTGTCCCGGCCGGATTTGTAGTCACAACGGAATGCTGTCGCGAGTTCTGTACCCGTCTTGGACATCTTTCCGGTGAAGGAGAGGAAGAGATTGTGAACGCGATCCGGCACCTGGAACAGCAAACCGGTAAATTCTTCGGACATTCGGAGAATCCGCTTCTGCTCGCGGTACGTACTGATCGTGATCAATCATCAGATGCTGCCATACATCCATTGTTAAGTGTTGGTCTAAACGATGTCACTGTGGAAGGACTCGCACGTCATACCGGTAATCGGTTGTATGCACTCCAATGTTACCTTCATTACTTAAAGGAATATGGACAGTTGATACATGGAATTCCGTCTGAATTTTTCACAGAAATATCGAGCAACGTCAAGGATGGGGATGAAGCGGAGCTTGAATTAATCATTACCGAATTTAAATATTTAATTGAAGCGAAGGGTCGCAGCCCTTTTCCACAGGATGTCCAACTTCAATTCAATGAAGCAGTTCGTGCGGTATATCATTCACAGCGTGTTCAAGCATCCAGATCTCAGAATGAGATCATGCGTAAACCAACTTACTTTTCTTCGGAGCCAGGCGCTCCTGTTCTTATACAAACCATGATGCATGGGAAATGTGGAGACTCAAGCGGGACCGGAACAATATATACACGTAACCCACTTACAGGAGAGAAGGGAATTATTGGACAGTATTTTTTAACGGGAAACACCGATCTAACGGATCACGGTCTGGAGCGGCTAAGAGATAACCAATCTGAGCTATATACACGTTTGCTGGAGATAGGCAGCCAGTTGGAGACGCGTGAGGGAGAAGTGCAGGAGATTACCTTTGTAGTTGATTCCGGCGCGTTGTATGTTGTGTACACCCAGCCCGCCCGATTATCTTCTACAGCCTTACTGAGGAGTGCTGTGGATTTTGCCCATAAAGGACTCATTACCAGGGAGGAAGCACTGTTGCGTATCCAACCTGGGCATATCACGGAAGTGCTGAAGCATTATACAGATTCGGGCAGAGGAGAGAGCATTGGAAATCTTCCCACACAGATCCAGCTAGGAACGAATGATGAGCATGCAACCTCTAAGAATAACTCAGCTTCACCTTCTTCATCCGATCTGCAACTGCTGCTCGAATGGGCTAATGAAGTGAAAGAGTTGACGATACTTTCCAATGCGGATCGACCGCAGGATGCCATAACAGCACGGAAACTGGGGGCGGAGGGAATCGGGTTGTGCAGGACGGAGCACATGCTGTTGTCACCTGCGCGGCTACCTTTTGTACAGAAAATGATTCTGGCTGATAGTGAATCCGAGCGCAGGAGAGGGTTGGAGCGTCTGTTACCGATGCAACAGTCTGATTTTGAACAGCTGTTCGAAGCGATGGATGGATTCCCGGTAACTATACGTTTGCTCGATTCGCCGCTGCATGAATTGCTACCGGATCTGGGCGTGTTGGAGAAACGACGTGAATGGTTACAAGCCGATGAGCCGCAGAAGCAAGAAGACCCCCAGAGTGAACTGGAGGAACTGGAGCGCGTCATTCGCAGAGTCAGTGAATTGCACGAACACAATCCGGCACTTGGGCAACAGTCTTGTCGTCTGAGTACCGTGTTCCCTGAAATTATGGATATGCAACTTGAAGCAATATTCCGTGCAGCAGTGAAAGGCATCCGTCAAGGCTGGTGGGTACGCCCCGAGATTATGATCCCGCAGATCGGTCATGTGCATGAACTTCAGGTGTTGAGAGATCTGGTGGATCATGTGGCTGACCAAGTGCTAGGTGAGGAGAGACGGCATTGTCACTATAGAGTTGGGGCGATGATCGAAGCTCCGAGAACGGCGCTGACGGCGACTCACATCGCTCGACAGGCAGACTTTTTCACATTTGGCACGGATGAGCTCACAGAGATGACGTTTGGATATAGTCGTCAAGAAGCCGAGAAGCGATTCCTTCAACGTGATACGGATTCTCGTACAGTAACGAATAACCCATTTCATGTGCTCGATATTGAAGGAGTCGGGCAACTGATAGAGATGGCGGTAGTCCAAGGGCGAATTCGAAAACCTCATTTGAAAACAGGGATCTGCGGAGAAAATATGGCGGATCTGGAATCGATTACGTTCTGCCACCGTATTGGAATGGATTACGTAAGCTGTCTGCCTGAACAGATCCCTTATGCACGAATTGCAGCTGCACAAGCAGCCATTGAGGAACAGAGAGAGGTTACGAACACACAGAATGCAGATATATCCACCATTGCGTAAACACGCAGCCTATCTTGCACGGAACTTCCATGGAATAGCAAACAGAAAACTGTTATACTGAAATATGCGTTTTGTAAAGGGAACGTAAAATTTCAGGGTAAGGGTTGAAAGCGACCATGTATAATTCCAATAATGAACGAACTTCATCACGGACTTTATTCGCCGTGTTATTCATTCTTATGTTGTTGAAGCTGTCACTGTTGAGGTATTTCTTTTTCCAGGGTCTGTCCGGCATTGGTCTGTTGACTGACGCATTAGGTGCATTAGCGTTGGTATGCATACTGGATCTGATTGTGCCCAAAGGCTGGAAGAGAACCGTTTATGGGGGATTCAATATTTTGTTTTCTCTGCTTCTGTTCGCGGCAACGCTGTATAACGTTCATTTCAGTTCGGTACCCACATATACCGTGCTAAGTGAGTTAGGTCAGGTTGCGCAAGTGCGGGGCAGTATCGGACCTCTGGTACGACCGGAGCACTTTCTGTTTTTTGCAGACATCGTATTGGCACTGCCAATATGGTTGATTATGCGCAGACGTGCAGGTGGGCGTAACCGCAGCAGTTACCGCGATAGCGGTCTGACGTTCGGCAGAGTTCGCAGACGTTACTGGGGCAAGCTCGGTGTTGCGCTTACCGCTGCATTCTGCATCGTGTTGTCTGGCAGTTTTATTGTCAAAGGTGAAACGATTGATAACGAACTGGTTCGCGCCGAAAATCTCGGTTTTCTGAACTACCAGGTCTCATCTGCTATTATGACAAGCAAAGAGAATGAGGCCATTGCGAATGGCAACATTAACGAAACGATTGCCAAGATCAATGACTTGGTTAGCAAGTATCCATATCAGGATAAACCGAGTGACGGCTCAGCCGTGAAGGCCAAATATTTTGGTCAGGCCAAAGGCAGTAATCTGATTGTACTGCAACTGGAGTCCTTTCAGAATTTTCCAATTAATGCTTCATTGGACGGTCAGGAATTAACGCCGGTATTGAATGATCTGGCGAAAGAAAGCTATTATTTCTCTCATTTCTTCCAACAGATTGGACAGGGAAACACATCAGACGCTGAATTCATGTCGAACACGTCTATCTATCCAACCGGCGTTGTCCCCATGTCGGCAGGGTATAGTGACCGCGAATTGCCAAGTCTTCCAAAATTACTGGGCAAAGAGGGATATGAGTCCGAGACGTACCACGTCAATGACGTTACCTTCTGGAACCGGAACAAGATGTATCCGGCCCTCGGATTCACTCGTTACTTCGACAAGCCGAGCTTCGAGAATGACAAGTTTAATGATTTTGGACCATCAGATGAAGAGTTGTACCGTGTAGGTGTGGAAAAAATGACTGCGCATCAGGCTGCAAATCAGCCGTTCTATGCTCAGTTCATCACGGCATCAAGTCACTCGCCGTTTACGGTTCCTGCCGATCGTGCACGAATTACGATTCCCGCGACGATCACAAACAAACTGCTTCACGATTATCTGCAGTCGATCAACTATACGGACTATGCCATTGGTCAACTCATTAATGAGTTGAAGGCCAACGGATTATGGGATAACACAACCCTAGTGCTCTACGGAGACCACTTCGGTCTGCCTGCTGACGAAGAGATTACACAACAGATTCAGGCTAATCTCGGTGTCCCTTATGACGGTAAAGTAAGTCGATTCAACATTCCGTTAATGATTCACACACCGAAACAGAGCAAAGGGCAAGTCATTGAGCAGCCAGGCGGTCAGCTGGATATGTTGCCAACAATCATGAATCTGATGGGCGTTTCGCTCCAGGACGAGAAGTTCACTGCCTTCGGACATGATCTGCTCAACATGGATCATAATGCCTTCGGTATCCGGTATTACTTGCCGACGGGGTCATTTGTCAACAATGACATCATGTTTATTCCGGGTGCAGGGTTTGATGATGGAACAGCTTACTCACTCAAAACGTATGAGCCGATAACGGATTTGGAACCCTATCGTGCCGACTATGAACATGTGCTCAGCCTGATGAAACTGTCTGACGAGTATGTGAAGTTGTTACCGAAACGTGCGCCATAACTGAGTTTTTCTGAAAGAGATTAGATCTCAACGCTACATCCAAACGTCACCAGTTCAAAACTGGTGGCGTTTTTTGCATGTTTCTTACACAAGTGTGGTAATAAAAGAGGATAACTAAGTTTGAAACTGTAATAATTAATGTTACAATGGAACAAGCAAGAATGAAGTGAGCAATAGCGTGTAACATCCGCAAGAACTCATATTCATAGAGATCAAGAACCTAACAGATGAGAGGATTGAATATATATGAAACTAAGTGTACTCGAACACGGACATATCAATGAAGGACGGAGTGTGCAGGATACGCTGCAGGAAACGGTGAAACTCGCGCAACATGCGGATCAATTGGGATACTCCCGCTTCTGGATGTCGGAGCATCACGGTAGTGGTGCACTGTCTTTTTCCAGTCCTGAAGTGATGATTGCACATGTTGCTGCACATACGGATCACATTCGGGTAGGTTCCGGTGGAGTCATGTTACCTCATTATAGTGCCTATAAGGTTGCGGAGAATTTCCGTCTGCTGGAAGCGTTGCATCCGGGGCGGATTGACCTTGGAATTGGCAGAGCACCAGGCGGAATGCCGATTGCCAGCAGAGCGCTGAACGAAGGCAAATCATCGAATGTACAATTCTTCCCACAGCAGATTGCGGATCTAGGCGGATACTTCCACGAGCAATTGCCTGAGGATCATCGGTTTGCGTCTCTGGTAGCCGGACCATCGGTTCCAACGGTACCCGAAGTGTGGTTGCTAGGTTCCAGCTCCGAAGGTGCGAGGATTGCAGCTGCGCAAGGGACGTCGTATGCGTTTGCCCAATTCTTCGGTACACCAGGCGGCGAAGAAGCAATGAAACATTACCGTAGACATTTCAAGCCGTCCATCCTGAATGACAAACCCCATTCCATGATCGCTGTCTCGGCGTTCTGTGCAGAGACAGAGGAAGAAGCGGCTGAACTGGCGCGCAGCAATGAACTATTCTTCCTGCGACTCGGACGGGGACTTGAACAGAGTTCCTTCCCATCCCTGGAGACGGTGAACAACTATCCATTCACAGCGATGGAGATGGAACAGATCCGTCAACGTCGTTCTTTTTCCATCGTGGGTACACCGGATCAGGTGAGAGACAAAATTACCGCTATGGCTGAACGTCATGAAGCGGATGAAGTCATTATCGCGTCAGCGATCCATTCGTTCGAAGCACGTCTACGCTCATTCGGCTTGATTGCAGAAGCCTTTGGACTCAAGCAGGACTAATAATCAGCAAGCGGGAATAACTACTCTGAACAGACCGGAATTTTGCTCTTGCAAGGTTCCGGTTATACTCTTGCTTGATCAGGGAGAGGAGAGAGATTCATATGCGCAGATGTGTCATTAGTGATATTCATGGCTGTTACGATGAAATGAATGCATTGCTTAAGCTTGCAGATTATAATCCTTTGCAAGATGAGTTGATTTTGCTGGGTGATTATGTGGATCGCGGTCCAAACAGCAGGCAGGTCATCGAACAGATTATGCAGCTTCAGCAACGGCACAATATTATAGTGATTAAAGGCAATCACGATGCCATGATGGTCAAGGCGCTGACTCAGGATGTTGAGCAATATGATCAGCATTGGATTCGTAATGGTGGATTAAACACGATGGCAAGTTATCTAGATCTGGAGCTTACATATGATGAGCAACAGATCGATTGGGAAGCTTATGCTGAAGCCAAACAGTGGATACGTACACATTATGAACATCATCTTCAGTTTCTGGATCAGCTTCCGCTGGTGTACGAGATACCGGGTTATATTTTTGTGCATGCCGGGATCAACCCGGATATCGAAGATTGGAGAAACCAGTCCGAGCGGGACTTCATTTGGATTCGGGAACCATTCTATTCCAGACCAACGGCGATTAGAGAGACGGTCGTATTTGGACACACACCCGTGAAGCATTTGCATGATGAGTCAGGCATTTGGTTTGACCCGAGCGGAGACAAAATTGGCATTGATGGTGGTTGTGCCTATGGAGCACAATTGAACATGCTGGAGATTAACGAGGATGGCAGTCTACAGACCTTTTTTGTACGGCAAGGGCAGAGCGTGGAAGAGTCCGAGATTTAATATTTTCGTTGCGTATCAGGAATTCATATGCTAATTTATAAGGTTGTACGATGGAATAAATAGGATACATATCATATCGACTTGAGGGGAATGAACCAAGTTTGGCTATCTATAATCTGGATCAACTGCAACATCACATTTTACTCTGTAATGGTGGAACATGCATGCGTAACGATGGGGAAGAAGTAACTCAGGCGGTACGGGACGAGATTGTTAAACAGCAGGCGGGAGGATTCATCCATACGACTCGTACCAAATGTAATGGTCAGTGTGACAACGCATGCGTGTCGATTGTGTATCCACAGGGTGACTGGTATGGCCAGATGACACCGGATTCAGGCAGAGCACTCGTACAGGCCTTGTGCGAAGGCGAGAAACTGGAGAAACACTTGATTGCGAATGTGGCCAAGACCTCTGTGAAATAGAATTACAGAGAGGATATTATTTTTTTCTAAGATGACTTACCTGAGAATGATTTGCAATTAATTCGCTGTAACGGGATTGGAATTAAGCCTTATAAGCGCTATAATCAGTAGGGTATGATTAAAATATGACATGTATTATTCTATATAAGTTCAACTAAACGTTTTACACGAGAACGGAGAGGACAGAAAAAAGCTGGAGAAGCGGAGCGCTCGCCTAAAAGCTTTCTGAAAGAAAGCTGCATCGGAAGCGTATGCTTATCACCGGATTTAACCTTTAAAAAGGGAATCAAAAAATCTGGGGATAACAGCGACCGGAAGGTTATTCTGTCATCGGAGTGGCAAGTGTAAACATTCTTTGGTTAAACTTATATAAATGAGAATTGACGGAGGGCTATAAATATGGAAAAAGCGTTAATCTTCGGTCACAAAAATCCCGACACGGATACGATCTGTTCGGCAATCGCCTATGCGGATCTCAAAACAAAATTGGGTCAGGACGTTGAAGCTGTTCGTCTCGGCGAAGTCAATGGTGAAACCCAGTTTGCACTGGATCATTTCAAAATTGAGGCACCGCGCCTGATTAAAACAGCTTCAAATGAAGTAAACAAGGTTATTCTGGTTGACCACAACGAGCGTCAGCAAAGCGTAAGCGATATTGAGGAAGTGACTGTCGTGGAAGTTATCGACCACCACCGTATTGCTAACTTTGAGACAAGCGGACCTCTGTATTTCCGTGCAGAGCCTGTAGGTTGTACTGCAACCATTTTGAATAAAATGTACAAAGAAAACGGCATCGAAGTGAGTGCGCCGATTGCTGGTCTGATGCTGTCTGCAATCATTTCTGATTCCTTGTTGTTCAAATCCCCGACTTGCACAGAGCAGGATGTAGCCGCTGCGCGTGAACTGGCTGCCATTGCTGGCGTAGATGCAGACAGCTATGGTCTGGACATGCTGAAAGCCGGCGCGGATCTGAGCCAAAAAACAATTGCTGAGCTGATTTCCCTGGATGCCAAAGAATTCGTAATGGGTCAAGCCAAAGTGGAAATTGCACAGGTTAACGCTGTAGATGTGAACGATGTTCTCGTGAAGCAACCTGAGCTAGAAGCAGCCATTGAAGCGATCATTTCCAGCAAAGGTCTCGACCTGTTCGTATTTGTCGTAACAGACATTCTGAACAACGATTCTGTGGCTCTGGCATATGGCGCATCCACCAAAGCTGTGGAGAAAGCCTACAATGTGACACTGTCTGATAGCAAAGCGCTCTTGAAAGGCGTAGTATCACGCAAATCACAGATTGTACCGGTTCTGACGGAAGCATTCAACACGTTATAAATCGGACAGATTGGCGTATTCATACGCTGATAGGTATTACAAATAATAGCAACGACATCCTAGCCTGCTCTGATCGGTACATGATCAGGACAGGCTTTTGATGTGGAGGAGGAAGAATCATGATCAAAAATGAAAAAATCAAAGCAGCCGAAGTACAGCTTACCGGATTGAATGGTGAAGATCTGGGCGTGATGCCCACAAAGGAAGCCCTTCTACTTGCGAAGCAGCATAAAGTAGATCTGGTGTGCTTGTCCTTGATGACCAGTCCGCCGCCATGCAAGCTGATCGGTGCAGGAGCAGCCAAAGCGGAAGCGCAGCAGGCGAAGAAAAAAGCGAGTAAATCCCCTGATAAACGGAAAGTAAAAGAAATTCGTTTGAACCTTGCAATGGAGGATCATGACCGGGATACCAAGCAATCTCAGGCGGAACGCATCCTGAAGAAAGGTGATTCGGTAAAACTCGTCATCCAGGTGCATGGAGCCAAAGAGGGAGCTGCTGGCAAGGAATGGGCAGAGCAACTGAGCAAATCGCTGGCTGAATTCGGTAGTAAAACGACGGGTGTCCAGGTAAGTGGTAAACAGGTTGTCGTGCAACTGGACCCCCATGCGTAGATTGCCAGACGATTATTGAGATAACACATAGCAAGGCCAATGTGAATGCAGTAATGATTATTCGAATGTGAGAAAAGCCCAATGAATGGCAGGGTAACTGCTGTACCATTGGGCTTGTTAATCGTCACTTGGATTGATATATCAGGGATGCAACTCAAGGCGAAATCCGTTTCTGTATCATTAATTCAGCTGCGTAAATAACGACTGCCCCCAAGACGTACATATAACTGTCCGGGTAATACAGGTGTAGAAGCAGCGGCAACATTATTCGGGTTGTTCTTGGCGAATCGAGATAAATAAAAGAAGTCCGGATAAATAACCATATCCATTAAGTAAGCAGAGACCCGGCTACCTGGAACGCGGAACTGATTCAGGGTACGTATTATTTCTCCGCCGCTTGCAATGCCAATCCCATGGCCATAATACCAGTCCTCGCGCAGCATAATCGTATTCTCTCCCTGCCATTCGGGGGTTTCGGGAGAAACATCCGGATTTTTGAAATACAGTACATCTCCTGGAAGCGCGGTTTCACTACCATTTTTTTCGATCAATCGCAGGTCGCTGTCATAATGCCAGTCAAAGAGCAGCAGATTTCGAAACAGCGAATTAAAAGCATCTTCACGAATGCTTCCCAGCACGCCACCATACAGCACAATGACCGTGGCTGTTGCACATTCAAAGGCATACAAGTGCCCATTCCTCCAAATATCCCGGATGCCGTCAGCGGGTGTTACGTTCGGTTTAAGCTCGAATCCACCCTCTGCATTTCGATTCCAGAAGGCAGGATTACATCTGGATTTTTCAAAGGATGCAAAATTCACCCCGCTTCGATCCAGTCCTTCTGCTGCATTCACGAGCGAGCCTCTCAAGTCCCATTCAAATCGAAGATGATCCATGGATTGGTAAACATATCTCGTTGGACGATCCTGAAGTTGCTGTAACCAGTACCATTCAAAATCAGACCATTCCGAGCGGTTCAGCAGGGCGGGTTGATTTGCGACAATGATCATCATTCATAACCTCCATTCCTGTTTGAATATTCAACATTGTATTATCAGTAGAGCACGGGTATTGTGTAGTATATGACGCGATGTGTTCGAATTGGTATGTACATATTGAATGTCCCGGCATCCAAGCTTAAAAATGTCGTTTCCTGTGAACATTTTGTGTGACCTCGTTTATAAATCATGGCATTTGGGGTAGTACTCTATAGATGAAGTTATGTTCAAGCGGGTCTATTCATACGGAATACAATCAGATTCTCATAAAGGAGGACACGTGATGTCGAAATCCATTACAGAGAGCCGATCTCTGTTCGAACAATTGTATACACACGCACCAATCGGCATTGCTGTCGCATCGCATGTAAATGGAAAGTGGTTGCAGCTTAATCCTGCATTTTGCGAGATGCTTGCATATAGTGAAGAAGAACTGCTCGATACTTCGGTCGTACATATGATCTGCGAAGAAGATCTGCACATGGAGGAATTCCGCAGCAAGTTCTGGGAAATGACCCATAAAACAAGGGAGATGTACGAGACGGAGGTTCGCCTGAAACGCAAGGACGGTTCGTTATTATGGGCAACCATTAGAGCTTGCATCGTACGGGATGAAACGAGTGGTGAACCTTTGTATCTGCTCGTACAAGCTGCTGATATTACGAAACAAAAAGATGCAGAGGAAATCCTTATTGTGCAACGTAAGCAATTGGAGGAGAGCAGTCGCATCTCGAGGCTGCTGGCAGAGTCTTCACTGGACCTGATTGCAATACATGATGTCGATTCCAGTCGTACATTTAAATATGTTTCGAATGCATGCAAGAGCATGCTCGGCTATGAGTTGGAAGAAGTGATAGGTAAGCCTGGAACATTCGTTATCTGTCCGGAGGATGTGCCCTTGGTTGAAGCGTATATGGAAGAGCAGAGAAGGGGTCTGGCTCCCAAACGGCTCAGTTATCGCCTGCAACATAAGGACGGATCTACGGTGTGGGCAGATACCATTACACATTATGTCTATGACAGTGCAGGTGAATTGTTAGAACTCGTCGCTGTAACCCGGGATATCACAGCCAGCCAGCAACAACAGTTAAGCATGCAGGAGTACAGATCATTATTTGACTGTAATCCCCTGGGCGTGGCTTCTCTTGATCTGGAAGGCAATCTGCTGAAAGCCAATGTGGGTCAGGAACAGTTGACGGGACACAGCAAGGAGGAGCTGCTGAGCCGACCTTTTGATCACCTCATTGATCCTGTGGATCTGGAGAAGACACGATATCATTTTGAGGAAACGGTGAAGGGCACGGCACAGAGCTATGAGATAGGCTTGATTCACAAAAATGGACAGCGAATTGAAACCAATGTGATTAATGTTCCTATTATACTGGAGGATAAAGTTGTAGGTGTCTATGGGATTACCAGTGACATTACGGAGTCCAAACGTTATGTCGAGGAAATCGAGAATCTTAGTTATGAACGGGCATTGATTTTGAATGGCATGTCTGAGGGTGTTATTGGACTGGACCTGGAAGGGAATCTGAACTTTGCTAATCCGGCCGCTGCGGAGATCATGAACTTCTGTCCAAGTGAAATGAACGGCAAACCTCTTGAACAGATGATGATTCAGATGCAGAGCGAAGGAATCCCTTACCCATCCAAGGATACACCAATTCTACAGGCTGTTCGTGAGGGACGAGGTCTGCCGCGTACCGAATCCGTTTTTTGGAGACAGGATGGGTCCAGTTTCCTGGCGGAGTTCCAATTGAAGCCGATTATGGATCAGGGTAGAACCCGTGGAGCCGTTTTGGTTTTCCGTGATATGACATCTGTGAAGGACATCATACGTGCCAAGGAAGCAGCAGAGCATGCAGACCGAGCGAAGTCCGAGTTTCTGGCTATCATGAGTCATGAGCTTCGAACACCATTGAATGGCATCATGGGCATGGCCCACCTATTAATGGAAACCGAGCTGGATGATGAACAGAAAGGCTTTGCAGAAATCATGATTGATAGCGGCGAATCTCTTTTGTACATTTTGAATGAAATCCTGGATTTCAGCAAAATCGAAGCAGGCAAAATGGATCTTGAGCGCGCACCTGTAGATATTAAGGCGATGCTGGGTGGAGTGATTGAACTGTTTGCGCTGAAGGCCTCAGAGAAAAATATTGAACTCTTTTGTGAAGTGTCGGATCACATTCCTGAGCGAATTCGGGGGGATGAGACACGAATTCGGCAGGTGCTGATTAATCTGGTGGGTAACGCTGTTAAATTCACAGAGCAGGGTCGTATTCAGGTGAGCGTTGGTGCTGATTTTTCAGATGAGCATGGTCGGGACAATCTGATGTTGACCTTTAAAGTAAGAGATACAGGAATCGGTATTCCAACAGAAAAGCAGCATCAGTTGTTCCAATCCTTCTCACAGCTTGATCCGGCCATCAATCGCAAGTTTGGCGGGACAGGACTGGGGCTTGCGATCAGCAAGAAACTGGTGGAATTAATGGGTGGAGCGATTGGCGTACAGAGTGAGATCGGTGAGGGAGCAGAGTTCCAGTTCACCCTCGTAGTGGAGCGCTGGCAAGAAGAAAGTAGTGACCCGATCGAAATTACTGAGAATGATGAACTGCAATTGGATCGAGCCAGTCTTGCCCATGACCTCAAAATATTGATTGCTGAAGATCAAGCGGTCAACAGCCACCTGTTGGAGGAGATGCTGCGCAAGTTTGGCGGAGTATGTGATATCGTTGAGAACGGTGCACAGGCCGTTGATTCATTGAACAAGGTTCAATATGACCTGGTGTTCATGGATATTCAAATGCCCGTTATGGATGGGATTGAAGCGACCTGTCGAATCAGACAGAGCCATCCAGAGATACCGGTTATTGCAGCGATAACTGCTTTTGCAGGTGCGAGTGACCGCGAGGAGTGCTTGAAATGCGGGATGCAGGACTTTATTAGCAAACCGTTCCATTCCGCGGAGATCAGCCGTGTATTAAATACATGGGTTCCATATATTCGCTCTCAAAGGGTAACGTAACAGAAAAATAACCTGTGCCTTGAATTCAAGGTACAGGTTATTCTGTCATTTACGACCAGCCTCCGATTAACCCGGAGAGGGTTACGCATTCGTCATCTTCCAAATCTGCAATCAGAGTGAGTTCTTCGTTGTCTTGTGGATCAACGGAGAATAATTCACGGCGTCCGTCCTCATGCACAATAATGACTAACTGCTGGCCGCCCTTTGTATCAAACTGGTACTTAACTCCAATACCAGGTAGTGGGCATTCGCGGATATTCATGAAACCTGTCACCTCTTTAGCTTTGCTGAATAAAAAATTAACCGTTCACACAGTACGGATGTATTCTACTATCCATAACACCGTTTGGCAAGTCACAAATAAAATTGGTGTGAAGGAATTAATTTTTTCCGCGATGTGATCCTGCACTATGTCTCTGTCTGGCTCGTTTGCGACGAACCAAAAACCAAATGAGCAGAGCAACGATGAATAATAGGCCATTGACTGCAACGATGATGATGTTCCGAATGTTGGGGACCTGTACAGTCAGATCCAGTTTATTCATCTGGAGGGGGGAAACGTGCCAAATGAGCGTTTTTCCGCCATCCTCTACCTGATCCGCATTGGAATCAGCTGCCTTGATAGGCAAAGACAACTTAAAATCAAAGTTAACATCTTTTAACAAGAGGTTCTTAAGAAAGCTAGGCACCTTGTTAATCTGATTTTTGATCTCACCATCCGGCATGGATTCCATGAGGTCGGCTTCTGCTGTAATGTGCATCTTGGAAGTGAAGAAGCCGGGAGAAGTTGATTGTTCAACTTTGATCCCTTGTGGTAACTTGGACGTATCAAAGCTGGTTTTATTGCTTTTTTCATAATGGGTGGTCGCTGTGAGTTGCTTCTGATCTCCCTGTTCCGAAACCTCTGCCTGGAAGTTATTTCGATTCAATGCATCTGCGATCAGAGGCATGAGATTGTCTTGTCCAATCTTTCCAAGAGCGGAGTTCTTTACGTTGAGATTGAGATCCAGATCCGTTGATCCGTCCATATTCACCGTTAGATGGGCTTCTCCATCCGCACAGGCGGATAAAATAGATAACATAAGGACTAGTAGAACAGTAAGCATTAGCTGACGTAAGGGGATGCGAGTCGACATGTCTTTCAACCTTTCTGCATAAAAATCCAAATTCCATTTCATAGAAGTATAGTATACACCGTAAGCATGGCGGATGAAACTTTGAACCCTGCAGTGAGGTACGTATGATATAGTGCCCTGTGGGAAATAATCAATATGTTAAAATTGAAGATTTCGTATTTTTGTCAATGTTCGGTCAATTCAAACGGTGTTTCACCGTGTACACTAGTAGTAGTGTGATGAATATACGGAAGCAGGGAGGTTACATTCATGACATATATCATTATTATGGCCGTTATTATGGTCGTGGGCATGGTCGGAATGGGCTGGTTCTATCAGATTATGGATAAAGACCAAAGCTAGTATTTTTTAAATGTGAAAAGAAGAGAGACAACCTATAAGCTGGCTTCGCTAATGCGAGGCGGGCTTATTTGTGTTTGAAAGTTTTTTGAAGAAATGACCTTACATTAGCACGTAATATATGTAGTCAACAATGTTGTACAAATTTGACCGATGGACAAATATTTTTCGTAAAGATGGGATTTTTTAGCTGCTCTTTTGTATAATAGGGGTTAGTTTAACTCGGGATACTCTCGAGATTCTGCCAAACAGGAAAGGGTGTACATAAATGAAATTTAGTGAGTATACGTATACACGTCCGAATCTGGAACACATCAAGACATCTTTCCGTGAGCTGCTAAGCGGTTTTGAAGCAGCGACAACGGTTGAGGAACAGAGTGGGTTCATGGATCAGATTAATGCGCTGCGCAGTGACTTTGAGACGCAAGCCCAACTGGTCTACATCCGTCATTCCATTGATACCAATGATGAGTTTTACAAAGCGGAGAACGAATTTCTGGATGAAAATGCACCCATTGTGCAGGAATATATTACGGATTTTTACCGTGCACTGGTTAACTCGAAATTCCGCAATGAATTGGAGCAAAAATGGGGTTCACAGCTGTTCCAACTGGCGGATCTTTCACTGAAAACATTCAGCCCGGAAATCATTGAAGAACTCCAGAAGGAGAACAAACTTTCCACAGAATACAATCAGCTGATCGCTTCGGCCAAAATTCCTTTCGAAGGTGAAGAGCGCACGTTGCCACAGCTTCATCCATTTGAACTGTCCACGGATCGCTCCATGCGTGAGCGGGCTTCGGAAGCCAGATACACGTTCATGGCTGAGCATGAGGCTGAATTCGATCGTATTTACGATGAACTGGTTAAAGTGCGTACACAGATTGCGAAAAAACTGGGATATCCAAGCTATGTGGAACTCGGCTATGATCGCATGAATCGTACGGATTATAACGCAGAGATGGTAGCCAACTTCCGGGCCCAAGTTCGCGATTATATTGTACCTGTAGCGACCAAGCTCAGAGAGCGCCAGCGTAATCGGATTGATGTGGATACACTGTATTATTACGATCAGGGCTTCAGCTTCAAGACAGGTAACCCGACACCTAAGGGTGATGCGGAATGGATTATTGAGAATGGTAAAAAAATGTACGCTGAATTATCGCCAGAGACGGATGCATTTTTCCAGATGATGACCGACAACGAGCTTATGGATCTGGTCAGCAAAAAAGGTAAACAAGGCGGCGGATATTGTACGTTCCTGAACGATTACAAAGTGCCATTTATCTTCTCCAACTTCAATGGTACATCCGGTGATATTGATGTATTGACGCATGAAGCAGGTCATGCTTTCCAGGTGTATGAGAGCCGCGATTTTGCAGTGCCTGAATACAACTGGCCGACATATGAATCGGCTGAGATTCATTCCATGAGTATGGAGTTCTTCACATGGCCTTGGATGCAATTGTTCTTCAAGGACGATACGGACAAATACAAGTTTGATCACCTGTCTTCCGGTTTGTTGTTCATTCCGTATGGTGTAGCTGTGGATGAATTCCAGCATTTTGTATATGCGAACCCGGATGCGACACCAACGGAGCGTAAGCAGGCATGGCGCAACATTGAGAAGACCTATCTGCCACACATCAATTACAAAGATAATGCTTATCTGGAGCAGGGTGGTTTCTGGCATAAGCAGGGTCACATCTTCTCATCGCCGTTCTATTACATTGACTATACGTTGGCACAGATCTGTGCATTCCAGTTCTGGAAACGCAGCAACGAAGATATGAAGTCCGCATGGGCCGATTACCTGACATTGTGCAAAGCGGGAGGAAGTTTGTCCTTCACAGGATTGGTTGAACTGGCTGGATTGAACTCACCATTTGAGGACGGTTGTGTTTCCTCCGTAATTGGAGATATTGAGGCATGGCTTGACGGTGTGAACGATAAGGCGCTTTAAGCCTTCGTAAGGATAAGGATGTTTCAATGAAAGTACCTTCGTAAGGTATAAGTAGTGGATATAGCTTTAAGATTGATAGGCAAGACGGCTTGGATACCTTCGGGTGTCCGGGTCGTCTTTTTTCATTACGGGTAAAAATAAAACTCAGTGTAACATTTATCGTGTTCATTGTGATTTATTTCACTATATCTGAAAACGGATTCAGTTACAATGTAGATAGTAAATCAGGGGTTACAGGAGGCTGGTTCAGATGGCAACACATGCATATTATGTTCCGCCCGTGAACTTGATGGGTAGAGGTTGTTTACAGGAAGCAGGCCAGATGATTGGACAGATGGGTATCTGCAAAGCACTGGTCGTGAGTGATCGTCAATTGATAACTTCAGGCGTTGCAGAGCAGGTACTGTCTATATTAAGAAAATCAGGGTTAGACTATGTCGTATATGATGAGGTTCAGCCTAATCCAACATGTCAGAATGTACATGACGGACATCGATTATTCCAAGATCATGGCTGTGACGCCATTATATCGATAGGCGGAGGTTCACCACAGGATGCTGCCAAAGGTATTGGCATTGTGGCTACCAACGGTGGGCATATCCGTGAATATGAAGGATTGCATCAATCGAAACATAAGTCCGTGCCACTTGTAGCTTTTAACACAACGGCTGGCACATCGAGTGAGGTGACAATGAACTACGTGATTACAGATGAGGAACGTAAAGTAAAGATGGTGATGGTGGACCGTAATAGTCTGGTCTCCCTGTCGGTTAATGATCCGGAGTTGATGCTCAGCAAGCCAGCAAGTCTCACAGCGGCTACGGGAATGGATGCCTTAACCCATGCCGTGGAAGCGATGGTGACGCCTGGTGGATTTACAGTGACAAGTGCGACAGCTGCAGCAGCTGTTGAATTGATCTTTGAATATTTGCCAAGAGCCGTGAGGGACGGCAGTGATCTGGAAGCGCGGGAACATATGACGTACGCATGTTTCCTTGGCGGGATTGCTTTTAATAATGCGGGTCTAGGTTATGTCCACGCGATGGCGCATCAACTGGGTGGCGTATATGATCTGCCGCATGGGGTATGTAACGCCATGTTACTCCCCTATGTGGAGGAGCTGAATGCCAAGCATGTACCCGGCAAATTCCGTCATATTGCCAAAGCGATTGGTATGGATGTGAAGGGTAGAAGTGATGAGGAGTGTTCCGATTACGTCATTGAGGCCATCCGTCAGCTATCGAAGGAAGTTGGGATCCCTGAGAAACTGTCTGAGCTGGGGGTGAAAGATCCGGATGTGGAACTGCTTGCCGATAACGCGATGAAAGATGCCTGTGCACCAGGCAATCCCTATCAACCGTCCAAGGCTGAAGTGATGGAGCTATTCCGCAAAATTATATAGACTTTTTCAGAAACGGATATATCAAAGTACGATCCTATTGATGTTGAGGATCACGGATTATCCAATTCAAAAATAATAGACAAAATGAGCCGAGATCGAAAGTCGGCTTTTTTGTCGTGTAAACTCGATATTTTTACTTATTTTTCCACTTAATAATTGCACAAAAACTAAAGGATTTTGCTTCTCTATTATCGAATACAATATGAATAACAGAGGCACGAGAAAGGGTAATCTTACCCGAAACTTGATGTCGATGTTTTCCAGTAAGATTCCCCAGTCCGTTTCGTGTTTAATGTTAAATAGGAGTATTCTATTTCATTGCTCACGAGCTACATCTTAAGTTCTTCATTTAACATTCACCTCTGTAAGTCAGTCAAGGCAATTCTACACCGCATCATCTCTATCTGAGGCTTCACAATCAAACAAGTTCAACTGCAATAAGACTCATCCGGTTACACATCTGTACAGCATGCTCCTAATCATGACAACAGTGTCCACACAACAGAATATCGATTATGGGCTCTGAAATGAATCAGAACGAATGCACGTGGAGGAGGCTGTAATGATGGCGAAAAAAGAAGTTGTAGCGATGCTACTTGCCGGAGGGCAAGGGAAGAGGTTAAAAGGATTAACGAAATCACTGGCTAAGCCGGCAGTATATTTTGGCGGTACGTACCGAATTATTGATTTTCCGCTAAGTAACTGCTCTAACTCGGGTATTGATACAGTGGGCGTATTAACTCAATATGAACCACTTGTCCTGCACTCCTATATTGGTATCGGCAGTGACTGGGATCTGGACCGTAAAAATGGCGGAGTATACGTACTTCCTCCCCATGAACGTGAAGACGGAAGCAGTTGGTACCGTGGTACAGCAGATGCCATCTTCCGTAACCTGAACTTTATTGAACAATTCGATCCTGAGCACGTGCTCATTCTGTCAGGGGATCATATCTATAAGATGGACTACGAAAAAATGCTCCAGTATCACAAAGATAAAGATGCGGATTGCACCATATCGGTCATTGATGTCTCATTGGAAGAAGCCAGCCGATTCGGGGTGCTGAACACCAACGATGACTATAGCATCTATGAATTTGAAGAAAAACCTCCTGAACCCAAGAGCACACTCGCTTCCATGGGTATCTATCTCTTCAAGTGGGATGTACTGAAACGTTTCCTGATCCAGGATGAACAACAGGCATCCACCTCCTATGACTTTGGTAAAGATATTATTCCTTTATTGCTTGAAAACGAAAAATCCTTATATGCATACCCATTTGAAGGTTACTGGAAAGACGTAGGTACCATTCGCAGTCTGTGGGAATCCAATATGGACCTGTTGGACGAAGACACACCGTTTAATCTGAATGATCCGGACTGGCGTATCTTTACACGTAATCCGAACCAACCTGCACAATACATCTCACCTTCGGCGAAGGTTCGCAATTGTATTATTAGTGAAGGCAGTATTGTGCACGGCGAGGTCAACCATTCCGTCCTCTTCTACGGGGTAGACGTTGGGGAGAACAGCGCTGTTATCGATTCGGTCATCATGCCAAGAGTGAAAATCGGGCAAAATGTGCGCATTTACCGAGCTATTATCGCAGAAGGATTGGTTATTCCCGATGGAACACAGATTTCGCCTGCACCGGAAGATGATAGTGATATATTGCTCGTGGATCAGGAAGAACTGGAACGTCAGCTTTGCCAAGGAATAACCAGCAAGGCCTAATTGAAGTCAAAAGGACGGTGCATGCGATGAAACAATTGATTGGAGTTATTAACCTTGACCATGAACTTGAGGAATTGAAGGAATTGACGTACTTTCGCTGCGGAGCCGCGGTGCCTTATGCCGGGCGTTACCGTCTGATCGATTTTGTTCTATCCAATATGATGAATGCAGGGATTGAGAGTATAGGTGTATTTGTACGGCGAAAATATCGCTCGTTGATGGACCATCTTGGTGATGGGAAGCCTTGGGATCTGGATCGTAAGCATGGGGGCATGTTTATTTTGCCACCAGACTGGAACGATCCAACAGACACATCACAGGGGGATTTGCAGCATTTTCATAATAATTTGGACTTTTTCCACAGAGGTGCAGGACAGTATGTTGTGCATGCAGGTAGTCGCCATGTGACCAAAGCAGACCTCCAGGATGTCTACAGGTATCACATTAGCAAAGGAGCGGACGTTACACTGGTCTGCAAAAAAGTGGATCAACTGCTGCCTGAGCATGATGCCTGTGTCAAAGTTGACCATGACGGGAACGGTAATGTGGTGGACATTCACCAAAGCGCTAATCACCCGAATATATATACAGAAATTTTCATCATGGAAAAAGAATTGTTCTTGCGCCAGGTGCAACGATGCATTGATCATGGCGAGAGCCATTTCTTCCGTGATGTGATTCAAAAAAATCCGGATGGATTGAATATCGCTGCATACGCATATGATGGCTATCACGCAGTCATTAATTCCATTGACAGTTATTATCGCAACAGTATGGATCTGCTGAACACAGGGCAATATGAACAACTGTTCAAGGAAGATCCGATCCAAACCAAAATCAAATATGAAGCGCCTGCCAAATACCTGGATACCGCGAATGTTAAACATTCCCTCCTTGCCAACGGTTGCATTGTGGGTGGAGAGGTGGAGGACAGCATTCTGTTCCGTGGTGTACAGGTGGCCAAAGGTGCCAAAATCAAAGGTTCCATTATCATGCAGAAATGTTACATTGGTGAAGGGACAGTGCTTGAGAACGTCATTTTGGATAAAGACGTGAAGTTGACCGGAGGACAGACGCTGATCGGTGACCGGTCGAATCCATACATTTTAGCGAAAAGCACTATTATCTAAAGCCCGCACGCAACCGATATCTTCTATAAATATATATAAAATAAAAATCCTGTAGGATGGATTTAAGGTTCGTAGACGAAAGTTGTTTGGTAAAGAGCGTAGCAGTAAGTGAAGGGGACGAAATCGATTCTGAAGAAGCGTATATTGTCTCCAAATTTCAACCTTTTACTATATAAATTAAACTTAAACATTTACACAAAACGGAGAGGACAGAAAGAACCTGAAGAAGCGGAGCGTTCGCCTTTATCCCCGGATTTTTCCTTTTAAAAAAAGGAATCAAAAAAATCTGGGGATAACAGTGATCGGAAGGTTATTCTGTCATCGGAGTGGCCAGTGTGAATATTATTTAGTTCAATGTATATAGGTAATCGAGAAAATTTGGAGACAACAGCGATCATAAGAACGATTCGTCACCGTAACGGCCACTTTGCACAATGTTGAGCAACGGAGTGTATGAACCGCCACCATCCTGCAGGGTTTCCCCGGGAGGAACCTACTTTTGTTTGACAACAAAGAAACGTTCAAGAGTATCTTTACACGGAATCTGGTCAGCAAATTGGGCAAACCGATTGAAGAAGCCACACAGGAAGACGTGTACCATGTACTGGGAAGCATGATTCGTGAATATGCAGGACAGGATTGGGCAGCGTCGAATCAGGGGTTCAAGCAGCGCCAGGATAAACAGGTCTATTACTTCTCGCTGGAATTCCTGATTGGACGTCTGCTCGGCAACAATCTGCTGAATGTAAACGAGTTGGAACTCGTCCGTGATAGTCTGGCGGAGCTGGGTTTTTCCTTGGAAGAGGTAGAAGAACAGGAGGCGGATGCAGGACTCGGTAACGGAGGTCTGGGACGACTCGCTGCCTGTTTCCTGGATTCACTCGCATCACTCGGATATGCAGGACATGGTTGTGGCATTCGATACAAATACGGTTTGTTTGAGCAAAAAATCATCAATGGCAATCAGGTAGAGCTACCCGACAATTGGCTGGATAAGGGCAATGAATGGGAAGTCCGCCGTCCAGACAAAAAAGTGGAAGTGCAGTTCTGGGGCCGGGTAGAAGCTCACGAGCAAGATGGGGAATATCAATTTGTTACCAAAGATGCCGAAGCGGTTGTAGCCATTCCCTATGACGTGCCTGTCATCGGTTATGGTCAAACGCATGTGAACACATTGCGGCTATGGAGTGCTGAACCGAAGCGTGAGACTTCACTTGACACCCCATCGAACTACTACGGTTATCTGGATTATAGCCGTTCCGTTGAATCGATCTCCGAATTCCTGTATCCGGATGATTCCCAGTACGAGGGAAAGCTGCTGCGGTTGAAGCAGCAATACTTCATGTGTTCAGCAGGTGTACAGAGTGCCTTGCGTACGTTTAACAAGCTGGAGCTACCGTATGATCGTTTGCCAGATAAAGTGGCCTTCCACATTAATGACACACATCCAACTTTGGTTATACCGGAACTGATGCGCATCCTGATTGATGTGAAGGGTTATGGTTGGGATGAAGCATGGGACATCACAACGCGTACTGTATCGTATACCAATCATACAACACTGAGTGAGGCGCTTGAGAAATGGCCTGTAGCCATGATCAGCAAGCTGCTGCCGCGAATCTACATGATCATTGAAGAGATCAATAAACGCTTCTGTGGCATGCTGCTGGATCGGTATCCGGGAGATCAGGATCGTATAGGGCATCTGGCGATTGTTGCGAATGATCAGGTACGCATGGCGCATCTGGCGATTGTAGGCAGTCATAGCGTGAATGGTGTTGCTGCATTGCATACCGAGATTTTGAAAGAGCGCGAGATGGCTCCGTTCTATGCACTGTATCCAGAGCGTTTCAATAACAAAACCAATGGGATTACCCATCGCCGTTGGCTGATGCATGCCAATCCGAAACTATCGGATCTGATTAGAGATACCATCGGTAACGAATGGATTACAGAGCCGGGCAAGCTGGACCAGTTAGCTGGCTTTGCGGATAGTGCATCATTCCAGGAGCAGTTCCGTTTGATTAAGCGGGATAACAAAGAGCGGCTTGCTGCGTATATTCTGGACCATACCGGGACATCAGTGAACCCCGATTCCATTTTTGATGTACAGGTGAAGAGACTGCATGGGTACAAAAGGCAGCTGTTAAACATTCTGCATGTCATGCATCTGTATAATCGACTTAAGAATGATGCTTCATTTGATATGGTACCGCGTACGTTCATCTTTGGTGCCAAGGCAGCGCCGAGTTATTATTTTGCCAAGAAAATTATCAAGCTGATCAATACCGTCGCTGATACGGTGAATCGGGATTCGGCCGTGAATGACCGCTTGAAGGTATTTTTCCTCGAGAACTATTCCGTCTCTCTTGCAGAGAAAATCATTCCTGCTGCGGATGTTAGTGAACAGATCTCAACCGCAGGTAAGGAAGCGTCCGGTACGGGCAACATGAAGTTTATGATGAACGGTGCTTTGACGATTGGCACGATGGATGGAGCCAACGTGGAGATGGCAGAGCAAGTCGGAGAGGAAAATATGTTCATCTATGGACTGCGTGCAGACGAAGTGCTTGAGTATTATCGTTCTGGCAGCTATCGTCCTAATGAGATTGTGCAGCACGATGAACGCATTCGCGAGGTCGTGGAGCAATTGGTGCATCCAGGTGCATTCTGTTATCGTGACGGGGAGTTCTGGGATATTTATGACTCCTTGTTAGCTCATGGTGACGAATACTTTGTATTGCGTGATTTTGCTGCTTATGCAGATGCGCATGCTGCCATTGACCAAGCGTATCGGGATATTCCGGGCTGGACTCGAAAAGCGATATTAAATACGGCGCATTCCGGTATATTCTCCAGTGACCGTACCATTAGTGAGTATGCCACAGATATCTGGGGTATTCATCCCGTGTCCGGAAATTGGAAAGGTTGAGCATAGATTTCTAGACAAATAGGTCCCCTTGTTCACAAGAGTGATCTCCACTGATTAATCAATCAGAGTAGGGGTATCTCCTTGTAGAGCAAGGGGATTTTGGCATACAGTGTTTCATAGTATCATTCAACTTGAAGAGAACCGCAACTCGCGTATCTTTCATCGAACAAGTTCGCACTCAAAATCAAAAAAAAGATCTGATTCTCAGTCATACTACATAAGAAATCGTTTGATAATTCGAATGAGATAGGGGACACGATGTTATGGATCATTACACACGAATTCAGCTTGCGATTGAGTATTTGGAGCAGCATTTGCAGGATGATTTTAATATCAGAGAGACGTCTGCTGCTGCGAGCTTTTCGGCGTTTCATTTTCAACGTTTATTTCAGGCGATCACCGGATTCACTGTACTGGAATATGTGCGCAGACGAAGATTAACGGAAGCTGCCGGGATGCTGCGGGGCTCGTCGGAAGGCATATTGGATATTGCGATGAACTTTGGCTATCGATCTCAGGAGGCGTTTACCCGTGCATTTTCAGCCTACTTTGGAATGACACCCGCGAAGCTGCGCAAGTTGGAAGCGGATCAGTTGTCTCTTTTGAAGATGCAACAGAGCATTGATTTCAATGATTATCGAACTTCGCTTAATGGAACATTCCATATGAACACACCCCGTCTGGTCACACGGGAACCGAACTGGATTGCCGGCTATGAATATAAGACCAACCTGAATGACAATCAGCATTATGCTGAAATACCTGGATTTTATCACGATTTTGGTGTGGAACAGAGATTCATGGCGATCCCGGAGAGGACACGCGCTGATATGGCTTATGGTGTGGCTTGTCATTTTGAAGAGGATGGAGCATTTTCTTTTATTGTGGGTGAAGAGAGCAGTGGAGCATCTCAGGTGCTTGAACCCGGTTTTACCTCGATTGAAATTCCGGGAGGATTGTATGCAGAGTTCACCGTGGAAGGCTCAGGGCAGGATATCAGGAAAATGATCTATGGCAGTTGGCTGCCACAGTCGAACTATGAACGGAGGGAAGGACCAGACTTTGAAGTGACGGATGTCTGGAAATCAACTCCTGAACAATTGGACATGAAGATCTATATCCCGTTAAAATAGACCTACCGCTTCGCGGAAAACAAGGTCGGAGGATAGAGGGAATGAACGAAAAGTCGTGGCTCCACTCCAAGTGGATACTTGCAACGGTTGGTTTCATGGCAGTGTTATACGTATTGATCATGGGCAATTTACTGTTTGTCAGTGGACGAACGCAAGGCATGTATTATCAATATAATCTCGTCCCCTTTGAGACCATTCGGCCACTTCTATTGGAGAGGGAGAGGTACCATACAGATGCCTGGGTCAAGAATTTGTTCGGCAATATTGTATTGTTCATTCCACTGGGCATCTGGATTCCCTGGTTGTTTCGGAGGTGTCGTTCGTTCCTGACCTTCACATCCACAGTTGTTTTGCTTCTGCTTGGTGTTGAAGTCATCCAATTGATAACACGTGTAGGTTCGTTCGATGTGGATGACATTATTCTGAACACAGTCGGTGCCTGGATTGGTTACGCCGGATTTAAGCTATTCTTATTATCACCAGGAAAGACTCGGAATTGAGCCGCAGATCGCGGTCCATGACCGAGTCTTTTTGCATAAGAACCCTTTCATATGTTTACAAGGGAATCATTTCGGATAAAACATATTAACGGCTTATTTATATCGTATACAGAGATTATATATATAAATTGAACTAAACATTTACACGAAACGGAGAGAACAGAAATAACCTGAAGAAGCGAACGCGTTCGCCTAAAAGCTTTCTGAAAGAAAGCTGCATCGGAAGCATAGGCTATACCTGGATTTTCTCCTTATTGGGGTAATTCATAAAATCTGGGGATAACAGCGGTTGGAAGGTTGTTCTGTCATCGGAGTGTCCAGTGTAAATATCCTTTAGTTCAATTTATATATAGTACAAAGATGAAAGCGAGGTGGGCGATATCGTTTGGTGGAAAGAGAGTGTGGTATACCAGATTTACCCGAACAGCTTCAACGATTCGGACGGAGATGGGTATGGCGACTTGCAGGGGATCTGTGAGAAGCTCGATTATTTGGAGAATTTGGGCGTGGATGTGATATGGCTCTGTCCCATCTACGATTCACCAGGACATGATAACGGATACGACATACGTGATTATTACGCCATTCTGCGAAAGTATGGCACGATGGAGGATTTTGATCGACTCTTGGCAGAGGCACATAAGCGTGGTCTCAAGATCATGATGGATCTGGTGTTGAATCATACGTCGGATGAACATGCCTGGTTTGCCGAATCGCGGTCGTCAAAGATGAATCCGAAGCGGGATTATTATATTTGGCGTTCAGGCAAAAATGGCCAGGTGCCGAATAATTGGGAATCCTATTTTGGAGGTTCAGTGTGGAAGCATGATGCCGAAACGAATGAGTATTATCTTCATCTATACTCGGAACAGCAACCCGACCTCAACTGGAACAATGAGCAGATGGCGGAAGAGATGTATGAGATGGTTCATTGGTGGCTGGAAAAAGGGGTAGACGGATTCCGTTTCGATGCAGTGGCGCATATCGCCAAGGCAGAGGGTCTGCCAAGTGCCCACAATCCGGACAATCTGCCAGTGGTTCCGGCATATCAGCTCTTTTCCAACCTGGAACAAGTCCATTCGATTCTGAAAAAGCTGAATAACATGATCCTGAAACCATACGGACCTATGACGGTTGGCGAGACTTCGGGACTTGGGCCTGAGCAAGCGCTGGCTTATGTGGGGACTGATCGTGATGAACTTAATATGGTATTCCAGTTTGAGCATATGTTCATCGATGCCAAATCTTCCGGAATTGGTAAGTGGAACTACAAGGAATGGAAATTGACTGATCTCAAAGAAATCATGAGCCGGTGGCAAACGGTTTTGCATGGTAGAGGCTGGAACGCCAATTATATGGGCAACCATGATCAGCCACGCCCAGTCTCCCGTTTTGGTGATGACGGTAAATATCGAGTGCGTTCTGCTCAGATGTTGGCCACGTGGATGCTTACACTTGAAGGAACACCTTATATCTACCAGGGAGAAGAGATCGGCATGACCAATGTCGCTTTTCCGAATATCGAGCAATACCGGGATATTGAGACGAAAAATTATTATAATCATTACATTGGTCAAGGGAAGTCTAAGCATGAAGTCATGCAGGCGATTTGGCTGAAGAGTCGCGATAATGCCCGTACGCCAATGCAATGGGATGATACGGAACACGCTGGATTTACTCAAGGTCAGCCCTGGATACAGGTGAATGATAATTATCCTGAGATTAACGTAGCTGATGCCGAAAGTGATCCACAATCCATTTTGCATTATTACAGAAAGCTGATTGCACTTCGCAAACAACATAAAGTGCTGATCTATGGCGCGTATGAACTACTGCTGCCGGATGATCCGGATATCTATGCCTATACACGAACGCTGGATGATGAGCAGATGTTGGTCATTTTGAATTTCCGTGGGCATGAACCTGAGATGGAGTGGCCTGAAGGGTGGGATGCGGAGCATGCCAAGCTGATCATCAGCAATGTCAGCAGACGTTATTCTACCGATGAAGGTGCCATTCAGCTTCAACCATATGAAGCAAGGGTATATCGTAGGAAGCAGTGAGACGGAAGTTATCCATTTTTGCGTTGGTGAAGAGCTATGATTTATAATCAATAGTGGTTTCAAAATAATCAAAACATATGTCGGGAGGAATCCGAGTTGTTGAATATTACGTTCCATGGTCACTCCAGTGTACAGCTGGGCACAGAAGAAAAGTCACTGATCATTGATCCCTTCCTGCGTGGCAACGAGCTTGCCGTCACGAAGCCTGAAGATATCAAGACCGATGTTGTATTGCTGACACATGCACATATGGATCACATCCTTGATGCTGAACCTATCGCCAAAGCGAATAACGCCAAAGTTGTGGCTATTGTGGAATTGGCTACATATATGTCCTGGAAAGGTCTGGATACGCTCGGCATGAATATGGGCGGAACGGTGGACCTTGGCTTTGCTCAAGCCAAAATGATTCAGGCATTCCATACTTCCGGGATTGTGCTGGAAGAAGAACAACGGATTATGTATGCAGGTTTGCCTGCTGGATATATCATTACAATTGGTGGTAAAACGATTTTGCATGCAGGAGACACGAGTCTCTTCGGGGATATGAAAATGATTGGTGATCGTCATGACATTGATGTAGCTTTCTTGCCGATCGGTGGACATTTCACCATGGGACCTGAGGATGCGCTGCAAGCGGCCGAATGGTTCAATGCCAAACTGACGATTCCGGTTCATTATGATACATTCCCGGTGATTCGTCAGGATGCGGAACACTTCGTGCAACAGCTGGCTGCAAAAGGGTTGGAAGGGCGTGTGTTGGCCCCGGGAGATTCTCTTACCCTGTAAACCACATTTAACCCCTGTTCAATAATAATTGTATTTTTGGATAAAGACGAATATCACGTCAAGATAACTGACGCGATATTCGTCTTTTTTCGGTTTCAGGTTCAATTTTCACCGATAGAGTTGGTACAAATGACAAAAACATTGAAATTCCATTGTTGAACTCTGGTTTGGAATGATATAAAAAGTTACACGGAAACCAAACGGAAATCCGAATTGACCGCAAACAGGGGGAGCGTTCATGTCATTTGTGAAATCACTTTTTTTTCAAATTATTGTCGCGGTAATCATCGGGATTGGGGTAGGCATCCTGTGGCCGGATCTGGGTAGCTTGCTGCAACCGCTCGGGACAGGGTTCATCAAATTGATCAAAATGATCATCGCACCATTGATATTCATGGTGATTGTCACAGGCATTGCCAAGATCGGAGATCTGAAGTCGGTAGGTCGTATCGGACTGAAAGCCATCGTGTGGTTCGAGATTGCAACTACAGTGGCGTTGGTGCTTGGATTGGGGACAGCCAATCTGCTTCGCCCAGGTGCAGGAATGAACGTAGACCCTTCAACCATAGACGCGAGTGGCATTGAAGCGAAAACGAATGGTTCCGAGTTACCGCACACGGTAGACTTTATTATGAATATTATTCCGACAAGTGTTGTGGATGCCTTCGCACAGAATGCACTTCTGCAAGTACTGCTCGTAGCCTGCCTGTTCGGGGTTGCGCTGGCAGCAACGGAGAGTAAGGCAAAAGAAAATGTACTGACGCTGATTGAGAACTTGCTCGGCATTGTGTTCCGCATCATCGGTTATATCATGAAACTTGCGCCGATTGGTGCATTTGGAGCCATGGCCTATACGGTAGGTGCCTATGGGGCTTCCACATTGTCGTCCTTTGGTCTGTTGATTCTGGCCTGTTACGGTGCAGCGCTGTTGTTTCTCATCATGTTGGCACTCGCTGCCTGGTGGATCACCGGGCTGAATTTCCTGCAATTTGTGAAGTATACCCGTGCTGAAGTTATGCTGGCGATTGGAACAGGATCATCGGAAGTGGTGATGCCACGAATGATGGACAAACTAACCAAGGCGGGATGCGATCGTGCGGTTGTGGGTCTTGTGGTGCCGACGGGGTACTCGTTCAATCTGGATGGCGCTTCAATCTATTTATCATTGGCAACGGTATTTGTAGCTCAAGCCGTAGGGATTGAACTGACATTGATGCAGCAGATTACGATTCTGCTGGTGTTAATGTTAAGTTCCAAAGGTATGGCAGGAGTACCTGGCTCCGCATTTCTGGCCCTGTCCGCAACGGCAGTAGCCGTCAATGCTTTTCCGGTAGCAGCGGTTGCTCTGCTGCTTGGTGCAGACCGTTTTATGGATACAATGCGTGTTTTCACAAACCTGATGGGCAACTGTGTTGCAGCATTCGTGGTTGCAAAATGGGAAGGTTTGTTGGATCAAAAGCGAATGCGTGCCGTGCTCTCTGGGGAGATCAGTGCTGCTGAACTGGAAAGAGAAGAACAAGCTGCGCTCTCCTTACTGAAGTTGAATCTGCAGGACAAACAGGGGAAAGCTTCCGTTTCACCAGAGATGTCATAAGAGGCGTGGCTCCGCTGTGGTGATGAAGTCAAGTGACAGCGACCCTATGATAACAATCCATTACAAAAGTAAAAAAACAGCAGAGTACATTTAAAAAGTTCAACCAAGTTCAACCAAGATATACCGTCTGTTGCCCACACCACTTGTGGGGAGAACAGACGGTTTTTTTTTGTACCAATACAGATATCATGGAGTTCACGAACGCTGATTCCAAAATAAATGTTACAGAGGAAAGGTTTATGGGGAATGTGTAGAAGAGGCGAAGAATAACCATATTATAGTTTCAACTTGTATATACATGTTTAGTTATGTAATATAGATATGAAGTTAACCGAGAACATCACATGAGAGCATTACAATTTATTGGAGGCGTTAACATGAGTTCTAACAATACAACTCCGTCATCTTGGTGGAAGACATCAACGGTGTATCAGGTCTATCCGAAGAGTTTTAATGATACAACCGGATCGGGTACCGGAGATATTCGTGGATTAACCGAGAAGCTTGATTATTTGCAGCATCTGGGTATCGATATTGTGTGGCTGCAGCCGGTATATGTATCCCCGCAACATGATAATGGATATGACGTAGCGGACTATTACCGGATTAATCCGGATTATGGGACGATGGAGGATTTTGACGAGCTGTTGAAAGGTCTGAAGGCTCGCGATATGAAACTGATGATTGATATCGTGGTGAATCACTCTTCGACCGATCATGAGTGGTTCCAGCAATCCCGCTCTTCCAAGGATAATCCGTATCGCGATTATTATATTTGGAAAGATCCTGCCCCGGATGGCGGTGTGCCGAACAACTGGCAATCCAAGTTCGGTGGACCTGCTTGGCAGTATGATGAACAGACGGGACAATATTTCCTGACTTTATTTGATAAAACGCAGGCAGATCTGAATTGGGAGAATGAGGAAGTGCGCAAAGCAGTACGGGATATGATTAAGTTTTGGGCTGAAAAGGGTGTAGATGGTTTCCGTATGGACGTGATCAACCTAATCTCCAAAGATCAGCGTTTCCCGGATGACGATGGCAGCGTATCACCTGGTGATGGACGCAAGTACTACACGGATGGACCGCGTGTACATGAATATATCACCGAGATGTACGACGAAGTATTCGGACCGTACAACATGGTGACCGTAGGAGAAATGTCCTCCACAACACTGGAACATTGTATCCAATATTCGAACCCGGCTTCCCGGGAGTTTTCAATGACGTTTAACTTCCATCACCTGAAAGTGGATTATCCGAATGGTCAGAAGTGGGAACTGATGCCGTATGATTTTGAAGCGATGAAGCAGCTCTTCAGTGAGTGGCAGACAGGCATGCAGGCCGGTGGAGGCTGGAACGCGCTGTTCCTGAATAACCATGATCAGCCGCGAGCACTGTCCCGATTCGCTGATGATGGTGACTATCGTGCCGAGAGTGCCAAGATGCTCGCGACAACGATACACGGAATGCAAGGTACGCCTTATGTATACCAGGGTGAAGAGATCGGAATGCCGAATCCAGTCTGGAATGACGTTAGCGAGTTCCGCGATATCGAATCGACGAACATGTACCGCTTGCTTCAGGAAGAACGAGGGAAATCAGCGGAGGAAGCGTTCGAGATCGTGAAGGAGCGTTCCCGGGACAACTCCCGCACACCGATGCAGTGGAATGGAAGTCAGAACGCTGGCTTTACTACGGGAACACCTTGGCTGAAGGTGGATGAGCGATATCCTTCCATTCACGTGGAACAGCAGCTGGCTGACCCGGATTCGATCTACTACCATTACCGCAAATTGATTGCCCTGCGTAAACAGGTAAACGTGCTGATCGACGGTCTCTATGAACGTTTGGACGATGCTCACCCGGATGTATTCGCATACGCACGGACCAATGGAAGTGAAACCCTGATTGTGGTATCCAACTTCAGTAAACGGGACGTCACATTCTCGCTTCCGGAAGTGGTCTGGAATGATCACATTGCAGGCAAATCAGCTGAATTACTCATTGGTAATACAGAGGCGGCTCCTGCTCTGACGCAGGAAATCTTGCTCAGTCCGTATGCATCCTATATGTGGCTTGTACCACAACAGGACTAATCATATTTTATAAATAGGAAGTGACACTATGGCAATTGATAAAAAACAGGTTGAGGAGATCGTCCGGGCAGTCGGCGGCAAAGAGAATATTGAAGCTGCAACACACTGTGTTACACGACTCCGGTTTGCCTTGTATGATGAGAGTAAAGTAGATACCGATAGCCTGGATCAGAATGATCTGGTTAAAGGACAATTCTCTTCCCAGGGACAATTCCAGGTCGTTATTGGGCCTGGTCTAGTGGATAAGGTCTATGATGAGATGATTCAGATTACCGGTGGAGATCGTTCTTCCAAGGATGATGTGAAGGCGGTTGCTGGTAAAAAGCAAAATCCAATTCAGCGAGCGATTAAAACACTCTCGGATATTTTCATTCCAATCTTGCCAGCGATCATCACGGCAGGTCTTTTGCTCGGGATTAATAACATTCTGACAGGTCCAGGTATTTTCTTTGATGGAAAATCACTGGTGGATGTCTACCCAGCCTGGAAAGATCTTGCGTCCATTATTAATACGATTGCAAGTACAGCCTTCACGTTCCTGCCGGCTCTCATTGGATGGGCAGCTGTAAAAAGGTTCGGCGGCAGTCCGCTGCTCGGGATCGTGCTTGGTCTCATTCTGGTACATCCCGATCTGCTGAGTGCATACGGTTATGCTGATGCCGTGAATAATGGCACAGTACCAACATGGAATTTGTTTGGTTGGGAGATTGAGAAGATCGGTTACCAAGGGCAGGTTCTGCCGGTACTGGTATCGGCCTATCTGCTTGCGAAGATGGAAATTTTCCTGAACAAAAGAGTTCATGATTCCATTAAACTGCTGGTCGTTGCACCAGTTACATTGCTGATTACCGGATTCCTGGCATTTACGATTATTGGACCGGTTACATTCGCCATTGCGAATGCAATTACATCCGGCTTGATCTATGTATACGATTCATACGCGGCGCTGGGTGGTCTGATCTACGGTGGTCTATATGCTCTGCTCGTCATCACCGGTATGCATCACACATTCCTCGCGGTGGATGTTCAGCTCATTGGTAGTCAGGGCGGTACGTTCCTGTGGCCGATGCTGGCATTGTCTAATATCGCACAAGGTTCAGCGGCACTTGCGATGATGCTTGTCCTGCGTGAGAAGAAAATGAGAGGACTTGCGGCAACATCCTCGGTGTCGGCCTTCCTCGGGGTTACTGAGCCGGCGATCTTCGGAGTAAATATCCGTTACCGTTATCCGTTTATCTTTGGTATGGTTGGTTCCGCAATTGGTGGTGTGCTGCTGACGATCAATAATGTTCAGGCAACTTCCATCGGTGTAGGTGGTGTACCGGGCTTCCTGTCGATTTTCCCGAACAAGTGGGGCGTCTTCTTCATCGGCATGGCGATCGTCTTGGTGGTACCGTTTGTACTGACGGTCCTTTTTGGCAGAGCCAAACTGAGAAAAGAAGATCGTAATGCAAGCAACGGAACGGATGCTGAGCCTACAGCGGCTACATCGCAATCTGCTTCGGCGGTTACCTCTTCCACTGCCAAAACTGAACCAAACCAGCGCACACGTAGTGCAGCTCAAGTAGGGGACGAAGCAGTAAATACGCTTGAAATTATGGCACCATTAACAGGCCAGGCCGTGTCACTGGAGCAAGTACCTGATCCGGCTTTTGCCGAGAAACAGATGGGTGAAGGTGTAGCCATTGAGCCTTCCGGCAACCTGGTCGTAGCTCCGTTCGATGCTCAAGTCGCTCATGTGATCAAGAGTAAACATGCCGTGATTCTTGAACACGCGAGTGGACTACAAGTTCTGATCCATGTCGGGATTAATACGGTATCCCTCAAGGGTGAAGGTTTCAATATGCATGTCGAAGCTGGCGAGCATGTAAAAGCTGGGCAAAAGTTGTTGGAATTTGATCGTAAGGTCATTGAAGATGCGGGATACCCGCTGATTACACCGATTATCATTCCAGATGGCCAAGATATGGTTGAACGGGTGGAAGTCACAACAGGTGATGTTACATCCAATCAGAATGGTGTGTTGAAGGTCCATCTGAAAGGTTAATTAAATATAACAACATGAAGGGGCTGCGTGATGTGCAGCTCCTTTTTGTGAGTTATTTTCATTCTGATCATGGTAAACTGTATATATAATGGAAGAATCACATTTTTGAAATACAGGTTCCTATATAGATTGAACTAAACATTTACACAAAACGGAGTGGACAGAAGGGACCTGAAGAAGCGGAGCTAAAAGCTTTCTGAAAGAAAGCTGCTTCGAAAGCATACGCTTCGCCTGCAAGCTTTCTGCAAGAAAGCTACATCGGAAGGTTGTTCTGTCATCGGAGTGTGCAGTGTAAATATTCTTTAGCTCATTTTATATAGTATGTTTTCTAATAAAACAAGCTTCAGGCATGTTCGAGTGGTGGCGTTCATATGGTGGAGTAAGAGATCCTAGCGATCGATGAGGAGGAGAGCCATGACACGTATTGCGGTGATGGTCATTCATGGGCTGGGTATGCGGAAGGATGGGTACGCGGACAAGCTGATTACTTCTTTGCATAAGGAATTGGACAAGGTGATGGTCTTGCCTGGAGCCTCCAAACAGATGCTGGATATTGAGCCCGTATATTGGGCGGATGTATTTGAGGAGCGGGAAGAGATGTTGTTTCAACAGCTCGTCAGCTCTCCGGGATTGAATTACCAGACGCTGCGACGATTTGTCATCCATTACCTGGCTGACGCGGTTGCATATCAACCTGTGGAAAATCAAGGCCATAACTATGATGCCGTACATCGAACGTTGAATCAGGCGATGCATACCCTTGCACAGCGTAACGGACCAGAAGCTCCGCTCTGTGTAGTTGCCCATAGTTTGGGTGCCGTAATCGCGAGTAACTTCTTCTATGATCTGCAATATCCGTCCAGTCGTATTCCTGAGGTTGTGGATGTGAGCTCGGCGTTGGAGCGGGGGGATACGCTTACTAATTTTTACTCGTTTGGTACAACCCTGCCTTTATGGAGTTTGCGTTACCATGACTTTAGTTGCCCAATTCAGGTGCCCTCTGCCCAGGTGAATCAGTATTATGCCGGACTGGAAGGGGAGTGGGTGAACTTCTACGATCGGGATGATATTCTGGGTTATCCATTACGCCCCATTGATCCGGCTTATGAGAAAGCGGTCAAAGAAGACATTGAGGTGAACTCTGGCGGCGTAGCTATGAGTTGGAACCCGCTAAGTCATGGGGGGTATTTTTCCAATCGAAGCATGAATCGGAGAATCGCGCAGGGGCTTGCACGAACCTGGACCTGGATAAATCGTTCAATATAAGAGATTATTGCTTCATCCAATACTCATTGATATTGAAAACCGGTCTTTTTGAACATGTATTGTAAGTACTATAAGTATTGAAATTAGGAGGGAATACGTATGGAATGCAGGACAGGCTGTGCCGCATGTTGTATCGCGATTTCCATATCATCACCGATACCGGGCATGGCTCATGGCAAGCCGGCAGGTGTACGTTGTGTGCAGCTTACAGATGATAATCGCTGCGGAATTTTTGGCCAAAAAGAGCGACCTGCCGTATGCAGTGGATTGCAGGCTGAGGAAGAGATGTGCGGTAGCACCGATCAGGAAGCATTTGATATTCTAACCTGGTTGGAGCAAGAAACTGCACCGACCGTCATTGCACCGAAAGTCGTTTGAGTGGCTTGTTTTAATTAAATAGGATAATTATACTTAATATGGAAGAAGGTAGATCTGGAGAGGAGATGCGAATACAATGGGGCTTGTTAAACGTTTTGTATTGGTTGTTGTGAATATGATCGGAGAGTTATGGATGGGCTTTTACCGACGTAACTCGGATTATTATGACCATCAGACTTCAGGGTCCAAGAGCAAGATGGGGTATTATGCATTTATTATTGGGGCAACGGCAGTTACGGTAGGCATTGTGGGCTGGATGTACAATCGAATTTATTCATAAGTCGTTATTTTGCTTATGATCGAACATGCCTAATGTCGCTGAAGTGAAGTCTGTACAAATAAAAGAGAGTATCCGCAGGATGTGATATCAAGAGGGTACTCTCTTTGGCATGGGAACAATCAGGCTGTTATTGTCCAGTTCATGCTTCTCTTGCGAGAGAGGCAGCCGAAGGCTTGGGTTCTCTGAACATTACGTAGTACATCAATGATGAAATGACATATAAACTGCCTGTGATGCTGAATGTGATCGCGTAACCCCAGTACGTTCCGTATGTGGTGACCAGATGGGATTGAACAGGGCCCATGGTAGCCCATCCAATCATGAAAGCTGTCTGCATCAGTGAATTGGCGATCCCGCGGCGCTTGTCCGAGATGCGATCCACCAGGATGGCTGAATGAATGGGATTGGCTGCATTCATCAACGCTTGTCTGAATAAGAAACTCAGTGAAGCGATGAACAGCAGGTTGGTGAAACCTGTTAATAGAAGGAAGGGCAGCGACATAACCTGGAAAATGACTACGGCTCGTACACTCCCGACCCTTGCGGCCAGGGTAGGACCAATTAGCATGGATACTATCGTCATAATCTGACCAAGTGCGATCAGCAGACTCATGCCACTCAGAGATACCGAGAAGCGATTGGTGAAATACAGATTTAGGTATGGGACAACCAGTCCTGAACCTAATCCGATTAATAACTGGGTGACTACAAACTGACCAATCAGTCGGGAATCTTTTTTCTTGGTGACTGAATCATTTGTGCTTACGGTATTTGTCAAACGTTCTTTAAGATCTGCATTGGGTTGAAGATCAGATTGCGCCGAAGTGGTTGTCTGCGGGACGGCCTTGTCCTCGGTTACAAATAACAGTGGAATGAATGCAGCGAGTGTTGCTGCACCACCAACAAATAATACCGTCTGAAGTCCCGTCACTTTGGCGAGTCCTGCCGTATGTAACAAATCTGCGAATACACCGCCACCTAGGCTACCAAGCACCTGGGAAGCAAGCACAAGGGATGAATAATAACTGAACATCTTCAGCCGCTGGCTTTTCTTGACGTTTTCCGCTAGATAAGGAATGGCCAGTACTTGGAATACACCAGCGAAAAGGCCGGAAAATACCGCGAACCAGATCAGTCCTGTAGCTGAATAATCGAAGGAGCGTCCGATCAGGAAGATTCCGCTGAACAACGCCCCGGTAATGAGCAGCCGCTTGCGACTGAACAGATCACCACATAGACCGATAGGAACAAACATAATGGCTGTTGCGAGTGATTGAATACTTACGATCTGGCCGTTCATTGTATCATTATAACCCAGCCCCTGAATGTACAGATTGTACAAGACAGAGAACATGCCATTTCCGATCTGATACAGAATGCTTGCCAGGAAAAAAAGTTGAATATTGCGGGACCAGCCGCGAATTTCAGCATGAATCTGTTGTAAAACTCTCAAGTGGTTCCCTCCAGTCTGCCTGTGCAGTCATTCCAGTTTAACAGGAAAGGGGAATTTGCGGAAGAATTGACCACTGTTTATTTTGGTTCAGGGTTATCCAACACACGAGCAATGACGAAACCATCGTAACCTTTGCTTCCCACCGTTTGCAGTGCTGTAGCTTCAAGCCGGGGGTGATCCGCGATTAACTGCAGGAATGATCGAACGCCTTGAACTCTGGGGTCCGTGCTGTCCGTGCGGATCACTTCACCGTCTCTGACGATATTGTCACCAATAATAAGACTTCCCGGTCGAGTCAGTCGCAGGGCCCATCTCAGATAATCGGGATTACTCGGTTTGTCAGCATCGATGAAGATCATATCAAACGGTTCCCTGTATTCTTCCTGAACATCGGGAAGGGTGGTCAGGGCAGGACCAACTCTCAGATCAACTTTGTGCATAAGTCCTGCACGTGTGATATTGGTTCGCGCCAAGTCCGCATGGCGTGATTCCGATTCAAGGGAGACGATAACTCCGTGTTCCGGCAGCGCTCTTGCCATCCAGATGGTACTATAGCCCCCTAATGTGCCGATTTCAAGTACACGGGATGCGCCTTGGATTTGCAGCAGAAGCTGGAGTAACTTTCCTTGATTGGGTGTTACGTCATGAGCGGGCAGTCCAGCTTCGGCATTGGTTTGCAATGTTTGCTCCAGCAGGGAATCGGAGGGGATCAGCAGATCGTTCATGTAGTCATCGACTTGGGTCCAGGTATGCTGGAGATCGGTTGTATTTGTATTTTTCATCTTCAATGTTCCTTCCTTGGTTCTTGTATTGGATTTCATAATTCAACTATAGCTGGAGTAATTGTATAAATAAAATATATATTATGTATGTTAATATAAATTTAAGTTATGTATTTGGTATGGAAGAGGTGTAACACATGAATCTGCATGGATTACGATTATTTCATGCCATCGTGAGATATGGCGGGGTCACTCGTGCCGCAGAGGAACTGAATATTAGTCAGCCTGCTGTATCTTCCCAGGTGAAAAAGTTTGAACGTGAATTGGGAATTCAGCTTTTTGTTTCGGAGGGGAGAAGGCTGGTGCTTACAGATGCGGGGGTACAATTAACAGGTTATGCAGAACGTCTATTCTTGCTGGAGCAGGATGTCGAGAATTTTGTGCAGGATTTTCGGGAGGGTAAGAAAGGACTGATCCGTCTTACAGCAACCTATTTGCCTTCGAATTTTCTGTTGCCGGCCTGGATTGCGCGGTTCAAGCAAATGCACGAGGATGTGGAGATTGTTGTGAGCACAACCAACACCCGGATGGCATTTGACCAGTTACTTCGCTATGAGGCAGAGATTGCAGTGTATGGTGGGAGTGGTATTACACATGTGGGTGTCCAATGGGACGAATTGTTTGACGATGAGATGTGGTTTGTTGTGCACCCAGACCATCCGTATGCGGGCAAAGAAATTGAGCTGCAAGAGATGATGGCAGAACCGTTCATCATGCGCGAAGAAGGCAGTGCTACACGTGAGCGACTCGTGTCCCTATGCACAACCAATAACCTGGCCGCTCCCCGCATTGCGCTTCAGTTCAACGGGCTGAATGAAACGATCAGTGCGGTGAAGGCAGGTTATGGAGCCAACTTTATATCTTCTTTGGTTGTGAAGGAAGATGTGCGGCAAGGTAAGCTAGCACGTGTGTTCGTTCGAGGAGTACAGCTGAGAAATACGGTTGCCGTATGTACACGAGCAGGGGAAGTGTTGTCACCTGCTGCACAGCATCTGGTCAAGTTTATTCGGCAAGAAGCTGCATTGATGAAATGAATAGTGCGATTGGAAAATGTGTTCAAAGGAAACAATCTACCACAAGCGAATCCTTTTTCGACTATTGGTCTTCACTTTGTTGTGAAGTTCCCCATGCGTGTAATCGGGCGTACAGGGTTACACCGCCAATGATCAGGACGGGAATCCAGACTGCGATCATGGGCACACGGTGGAATAGCAGTGCGGCTGCAATGACACCGACCAAATAGATGACAACAGCACCTGCACGAAGGTAGGCGTCTGTAGACAGGGCTGTGACTAACGATCGAATATTAGCATGACGCAGTCTTTTAAGAATGATTACGGTGTCCTCAACCACAGCGGCCAGATTATTGGTTAGCACGGTTGTTGAGATGCCAGCAATTCCGATTCGACGTGCCGCAGTTGTTTGCATTCCCATGGCTACGGCCAGGATGACAATTAACAGGTAGGACAGTTGTTCTGAAAATGGGCTAATCATGGCGATTGCAAACAGAAGGAGCAATATGCTTTCAACTGTAAATACGGCGGTAACCTTAGTAGACCAGCCATTTTTGGTCTGCACAGGTCCAACCATATGTGCTGCAATGGCATTGCCCGCAATAAAACCAATGAGAGCAAGCAGTGACCGGAGCACAACAAATTCCTGAGCTCGGGCAATGGCAATACCCAATAAAACAATATTTCCTGTCATGTTGGCTGTCAGCACATGCCCCAGTCCCAGATATCCGATCAGATCCACCATTCCGGCAGACATACAGAGAAGCAGCATGGCGTATTTTTGGAGGGTACTTTGATTCATTCTATCCGTCCTTTCAAAAGAAACGTAGCCCATCCAGTATACAGCCATAACCCATGCTTCTTCAAAATGAAATTCATAGCGCTGGCTAAGGTGCAGCGAGCCAATCAAACATATTGTTTACCGCAGATTCATGTATTTTCTCGTGAAAATGATGATCCTGCCCGCCATAAGCGTGGAATGTGACGTTTGCACCTCGGCGCTTAAGCCAGTGATACATTCGGGTTCCATGGCTATAATTCACCTGTGTATCCGATGTACCATGCATGATCAGCACCGGACAAGATAGTTTGTTCGCTTTGGATAAGGGAGAACGGGCGAGGTACGCTTCCGGAGCTGCGCGGGGGGAACCACCTAATACCCGCTTCAATGTGCGCCTCAGATCGGTTCGCTCATGGTAAGTGCGTTCCACATCGGAAACACCGCTCCAAAGAACTAATTTATGTACTTTATCCGGTCCATCATTGTAGGCAGTTGCCGTATGTACAGCATTAATGGCCCCACGCGAGAACCCCATTAATGATATCCGTTTCGGGTCGACAAAAGGTAAACGCTGTATCAACCGATAAGCAGCATGCACATCTTCGGCATCTTTTCCGCCGTACTCGTCACGACCTTCACCACCTTCGTTGCCACGATAGGATGGGGCGAACACGATATAACCTTGTTGTACAAACTGCTCAAGCCAAACGGTATTTACCCCGCCATAGCTGCCAAGTCCGCCGCGACAATAGATCAGCGCTGGCCACTGTTCCTGTGGGTGTGCGATATCAGGTATGTTTGCAGCAGGGTAGTCGCTGGCGAGTGGTTGCAGATGTAGAGAATTAAGTGTGGAAGTGAAGTCCGGAAAGGCAGATGAGACAGAGCGGGGATAAGAAGATTCATATGTCGTAATATGAGGTAATGAACAACCTCGTGGCAAGAATAAATAAGCTTTAACCCGAAGTGTATCGGATGAATACGTCACTTGATAGAGCAGGGTGATTCACCTCTTTTATTAGTCATGAACGGCAAATGAACGGCCCTTTGACAGGGATGCTTCTATATGATGCTCGTTTAATAATTTCCCATACCTTCCAAGCTAAATCGCCATCCCGAAGGTGAGAAATTCGTTTATTGGCTTCAGATGATTTATAATGGTTCAGGAGACATGTGGATTGACCGCTTGTCCTCATATTCATAAAACTAACTTTAGTGTGCAGAAAGAAAGGAAGAAAGCCATGATGAATGCTCCACATCCAATCGATCAATTCAAGAAATTTAAATATGAAATTACGAGATTTATGATGATCTATAAATTTGCTCTGGATCAAATGGAGACCAAAATTGAAGTATTGAAGGAAGAATTCCAGTCTCTGCATGATTACAGTCCAATTGAGCATACAAAGTCCAGACTGAAATCTCCTGAGAGCATTATGAACAAGATGTTCCGCAAAAATCATGAGTTAACGTTTGAGAGCATCAAGCAAAATATCAAGGATATCGCCGGGGTACGGATTACATGTTCCTTTATCTCGGACATTTATCGCATTAAGGATATGCTGTGCAACCAGAGCGATCTGCGTGTACTGGAGGTCAAAGACTACATCGAGAATCCGAAGCCAAATGGCTACCAAAGCCTTCACCTCCTGGTGGAAGTGCCTGTGTACATGTCCAATGGCGAGGAACGAGCATGTGTGGAGATTCAGATTCGTACGATTGCGATGGATTTCTGGGCGAGTCTAGAGCATAAGATTTTTTATAAATATAATAAGGATGTTCCCGAGCATTTGACGAGAGAGCTAAAGAGTGCGGCAGACTCCGCCAATGCACTGGATCAACAGATGGAACGACTTCACCGGGAAATTCAGGAGATTAAGGACGCCGAGAACGAGCGGGATGAAGAAGAACTGCGCCGTATCATTATTAACAACCAACAGTTCACACTGCCGTCCAACTTGCTCAAACTGCTGGGTAGCGGGGAGTAGTACTCGATGAAAAGTACAATAGCTTCATTGAACACGAATCCCACATCCCGTGTACGGATGGCTTTAATTCTGGGGACGCTGTCGGCCTTCGGGCCGTTGTCCCTGGATATGTATTTACCCGCATTACCTACACTGGCTGATGAGTTCGGTTCATCGACCTCCTATGCTCAACTCAGTCTGACGGCGTGTATGATTGGACTTGCGGTGGGGCAGCTGCTTGCCGGACCTCTAAGTGATGTACGTGGTCGGCGAACACCGCTCATTGCAGGACTTATGCTCTATACTATAGCTTCCATACTCTGCTTGGTTAGCCCTACGATGGGCTCTTTTGTTGTGCTGCGGTTCATTCAGGGTGTAGCTGGAGCGGCTGGGATTGTCATCTCGCGCGCAATCGTCAGAGACGTATATTCAGGCCCGGAACTTACACGGTTCTTTTCCCTGTTAATGCTGATTAACGGCGTAGCCCCAATTGCTGCACCGATCATTGGTGGACAATTGTTGACATATACGTCGTGGCGTGGCGTATTTATTTTGCTTAGCCTCATCGGTATATTGACGCTGTTGGCTGTTATTTTCGGCCTTGGAGAGACATTGCCCTCCAACCGCAGATCAAGCGGGGGATTGAAACAGACGTTGATTACGTTTCGTCAAATCGCAGGCGATCGTCAGTTTATGGGTTATGCGTTGACCCAGGGTTTCGTAGCGGCTGGTATGTTTGCCTACATATCCGGTTCACCGTTTGTACTTCAGAAAATATATGGGGTATCCCCGCAAATGTTTAGTATCTGCTTTGCCATCAACGGGCTTGGCATTATTCTGGCCAGTCAGGTTGCCGGCAGACTTGCAGGTAAGGTATCTGAAACCCGCCTGTTAATCGCGGGGCTGCTAACCGCGGCCCTGGGAGGCACATCACTGCTCATCGCCATTCTGGCGGGAGGTAATCTAATCTCTGTACTGATTCCGTTATTTTTGGTGGTATCCAGTGTTGGACTGGTCAATACTGCGTCCTTCGCTCTGGCGATGGCCAATCAGGAGAAGTCGGCAGGAAGTGCGTCTGCGCTTATTGGTGTGATGACGTTCCTGTTCGGTGGCATTGTCGCTCCGCTAGTTGGTCTCGGAGGAGAAGGTACAGCTGTGCCAATGGGAATCGTTATCGCGTGTGCGGATCTCGGTGCCTTGCTGATTTATTTCCTAATGGTCAGTCGGGGCAGGAAGCGTCAGATGGATCAGACGTTGAGTTAACGATACGGATTCTTTGATTAAAAGAACGAACAAGAGCCTCACTTGGAAGAAATCATACTTCCAAATGAGGCTCTTGCTGTCGCTAAGGACAAGTTTAGCAGAGCGCAAACAAAATCTGTGTATTGGACAGTATGCCTGGCGTGAGGAATGGATAGAAGTACCCCACTACAAAACCGAACAGATTGATGGCAGGCCACATCAGGTACACATCATTGTATGTGAAGACAAGGGACCATCGGTTATAGCAAAAGTTGGGCAGTGCACGTTCTTCGTTTTCTCGCGGTGCCGCTGCACCCGTCTGTGCAAATTGTACAGCTTGAGTGAGACTTTGCGGCTGTTGCTGGAGGAAGAGTGGAAGCAGACCCGGGCTGCTTTTGATCAGGTTATACAGAAAAAGCATCTCTGCGGGAGGCTGACCTACCGGACGCGGATAGGCGCTAAGCAGCGTTGGCAGATTGCCTTGTGCCAGTTGCGCAGGTACGCCCGGTGCTGTACCCGGAATGCCTCCAGGAATATATGGACCTGGTCCTCCGCCTGGAATGAATGGAGGATAGGAGCCTTGACCTCCAGGGGTACCCGGATACGTCTGACCACCCGGTATGCCGCCACCGCCACCTCCTGGGAATAGTGGAGGCAATTGAAAGGAGCGGTCTTCTCCATAACTTAGATAAGGACTATATTCGTAATACATGTATAGAACATCCTTCCTGTCGTCGTATTCTGCATTCAGCATATGGCGGCATCCGCCTATACGTGAATGCCGCCAAGAAGATTTTATATGCTTCGCTCGGACATAATCGAATTGACAATTGAACTGATAACAATTATCATTGTCAATGGAATTGGACAAATGTACATACGGGTATTATATGTATCAATAATAATATCATTGTTTTTGAACGTAGATATCTGTCCCAATACAGCCAATAAGGTTTCCATATTGAAAGGGGATAATAAAGTGTTTAAGAGAAATAAAAAGATGATCACACTTTTGATTACGGTGATGGTTATGTCCATCTGGTTAGCAGCATGTGGAGCGAAGCCGGCAGAGAACGGAGCAGCAGGAGAGAACGATACAACAACCGAGACAGAGACGCAAACAGAAGCCGCTACAGAGCGAACCATGACAGATGCAATGGGACACGAAGTGAAAATCCCGGCGAATCCGGAGCGTATTATCGCATCTTATCTAGAAGACAATCTGGTAACACTAGGTGTTAAGCCAGCAGCACAGTGGTCAGTAGCAAACGGCATTCAGGAATATTTGCAAAAAGATCTGAACGGTATTCCAACGATTGCCTTCGATCTTCCTTTTGAAGCGGTAGCAAGTTTCAACCCGGATCTGATTATTATTGGTTCTGAAAGTGTGGTTGAAGGAGAAAAATACGAACAGTACAGTAAGATTGCACCTACTTATGTACTTGGCGATGAGATCAATAGCGACTGGCGTAAAACATTGCTGAAAATCGGTGAGATATTGAATAAGAGTGATGAAGCACAAAAAGCGCTGGATGATTACGAAGTTAAAGCTACAGAAATTAAGGAAAAGATCAACAACGTTACAGGTGGAACGAAATCGGCAGCGGCCATTTGGTTGGTTAGTGGCAAGTTCTTTATTGTAAGTGACAATGTATCAAGTGGAGAAGTAATGTATAAAGAACTTGGCCTTCAAGAGCCTGAAGTTGTAAAAGAAATCTCTGCCAATGCAACAGGTAACTGGTCTTCCATCTCTTTGGAGAAGCTGGCGGAAATGGATGTAGACTACTTGTTCTTTGTGAATAGTGATGAAGGTACTGGGGCGGAAGCACTGAAAGATCCAGTGTGGCAAAGCATTCCGGCTGTGAAAAATGGTAATTTGTTTGAATTCACCCGGTCCAGCAGCTGGTTGTATAGTGGAGTTCAAGCGAACCTTCAAATTATGGAAGACATTCAGAACAGCATTGTTAAATAACAAATAGTCGATATGAAAAAGCATATTCCTACTCTCTGGTGCAATGGGCCCAGGGAGTTTTTTGTTAATTCGGCATTTTACGTTATATAATAAATATGAGTGTGTTAACGTGTTTTGAAGTGAAATGGACACTTATTACACGAGCAGGGAAGGGGATATTTACATATGTATACATTGGATCCACGCGAAATAACGGGAAGAGACAACTATAAACTGATGAGTGGTTCGGTGGTACCACGTCCTATTGCTTTTGTGACAACACGTTCAGATGAGAATGATGTGATCAATGCAGCACCTTTCAGTTTTTTCAATGTGGTTAGCTCGGACCCACCGCTGTTATCCATATCCGTTGCGCGTAAAGACGGCATGATGAAAGATACTGCACGTAATGTACTTGCTCATAAAGAGTTGGTCGTGCATATATGTGATGAAGCAATCATAGCAGAAGTAAATGAGACAGCAGCTATCCTTGAACCTCATGAAAGTGAGCTTGAGCGGACGAAACTGACTACAGTACCAAGTACAAAGGTCACCGTGCCGGGAATAAAGGAAGCCCTTATTCGAATGGAGTGTGAGCTGTATCAGCACATTCCCATTACCAACGATGATGGCAAACCGATGAGTGATTTGCTACTGGTACGCATAGTACAGTATCATTTCAGCGAACAAGTCTATAATCCGGACAAGGGGTATATCCTGATGGATCATTTGAAACCAGTCAGCCGACTTGCGGGTAATGATTATGCCAAGCTCGGAGAGAGATTTACCATAATACGCCCTGAATAGGTATGAAAGATCTTATATGTAATTTGTGAAAGGGTTTAATTTTGTAGATAAAGGCGGACAACACATGCGAAACTCGCATAGGTTGTCCGCCTTTCGTTGTGATATGAACATAAACGGGACAGGGAGTGAATAGACTTGTACTATAACCTGCACATTTTTATATGAACCTATTTGATATATAGGTCGTTTAACAAGCCCACTTTTGATGAGAAAGAAAAGATTATATAGGGGGTTAAGCTGATGAACCAGCTTGAGGAAACTACAGGGGCAAGTATTATGGGAATAGGAACGGCTTGGCCAGTCCACCGTATTGAGCAAAAGGATGTGTCTGCCCGTCTCGCACAGGCGCTGGAACATGAGCCGGATGCGAGACGATGGGCGAAACGAATCTTTAATCAGTGCGGTGTGGAAACTCGTTATACGTGTGAACCGAATCTGCTTGAGCCTGTTGATTCTTGCCGATACTTACCTTTCACGAGTAGGGAGGAAGTTCCGACTACATCCGAGCGCATGGGCAAATACAAAGCTGCTGCTGTTCCCCTTGGTCTGGAGGCGGCCGTACAAGCGCTTCAGGATGCGGACGTATCCTCCTCGGAAATTACACATCTCATTACAGTAAGTTGCACGGGCCAATTCCTGCCCGGACTTGATGTTCGGCTGATCCAGCAGCTTGAACTGTCACCGCAGATTAACCGGATTCCGCTGGTGTTTCAAGGATGTGCAGCGGGTCTGAAGGCGATACAACTCGCGAATTCCATTGTAACGACCGATCAGAAGGCCATGGTTCTCATCGTGTGTGTGGAGCTGTGCACGCTTCATTTTCAGCCATCTTCCAAACGGGACGACCTGTATGCTGCATCGTTCTTCGGTGATGGTGCATCTGCCTGTGTTATTGGTGCGTCCGGAACAGACCGTAATGAATGTTTTCGACTAGGGCGTGGGTACTCAACGCTGCTCCCGGATTGTGCAGAAGAAATGATCTGGGAAGTGGGCAATACAGGCTTTGACCTCTATCTGTCACCACAGATTCCAAAGCTGCTTGGTCTGCATCTTGGGCCAGAGGTTGAGCGACTTCTCGAGGGGGGGAGTTTACCTGAAATATGGGCGATCCATCCGGGAGGCAGAGGCATCGTGGATGCCGTTCAGAAGCTGTATCAGTTGACAGATGAGCAGGTCTCATACAGTCGTAACATCCTGCGGGATTATGGCAACCTGTCGTCTGTGACAATTCTCTTTGTACTTCAAGCCATCCGCGAGGATTACAGACAAAAAGAAGATTACTCGAGTGGAATAGCGCTTGCCTTTGGACCCGGACTGACCGCAGAATTACTCCCTTTTACATACATTCCTGTGCCCATGGCGAACAGAACACCTGTGAAGCAAGGCATCCATTAGTTCGCGAATCCGAGTGAAGGAGACATGCACCGCAAGTGGCTGGATGTGCGTACGATCTTACCGATGAACGTAATCGAATGACTAATCTGATCGCAGAGGAGCTTAGGTATGGCTTATCGCAGACTTGCTGCCTTCATCAGCCGATATCCACGGTTCATTATTCTCTGCTGGGTATTTATCATCGGGATGTCAGCGGTCTGGGCGTGGAGGTTGCCTGACATTGTCCAGGATCACGGATTGAGACGGGTTCACGGGGATGCGCAAGCCGTAGAGCTTGTTCTGGAGGACGAATTCGCTTCTCCTGCGAATCCGGTTATTCTGGTTTTTGAGAAAAAGGATAATACCTCGCCGTTAGCGTTCCGACAGTGGATCAGGGAGCGTCTGACACAGGTTCAAGTGTTGCCTGCGGTAAGCTCTGTCACGTTCCCGCTGGATGCTGGCGAAAGGGTGACGCTGCAAAATCACAGGGCATATGCCCTTGTGAAGATGGATGTGCCCCCACATCAGATGGGTCCTCCAATTGAGCAGTTGCGCGCCTTGCTGGCAACAGACGGTCCAGGTACGGTCCAATTGACCGGCAAGACCGTCGTACAACAGGATGTGAATCATCTGAGTTTTCGTGACCTGGAACGGGCAGAGATGGTGGGGCTGCCGATTGCCCTAATCGTTCTGTGCTGCGCTTTCAGGGGGTTATATGCCGCATTGATTGCTGTCATGATGGGCATCAGTGCTGTGATTACAGCGATGGGAGCCACAACGCTCCTTGGTTATCATCTGGAATTGTCCAACTTTATCATTAACGTTATTCCCATGGTGGGCATGGCACTCAGTATAGATTTTGCCCTGATCATCCTGAGCAGGTACAGGGAAGAAGTTCAGCGGGCCTATAAAGATGAAGGTGCAGCTAATATTCCGGGAAGAAGCCTGGTTATGCAGAGCGAGATTCTTCAAAGAACATTACGTACAGCAGGCAGAGCAGTGTTGTTCTCGGCAGCTTGCGTACTCCTCGGGCTGCTGGGTCTGCTCTGGATCAGGCTGCCAATGTTTCTGAGTGTCTCCTTGGGGGCCGTCACTGTTCTGCTTCTATCACTATTGTTAAATCTTACACTGCTGCCAGCTCTACTGTCACTGTTCGCGGATCGCGTCTTCAGGCAAAATTCAATTCATTCGTTACCTAGAGGTTCAGTGTGGCACAGATGGTCAGCAATGGTCATGAAACGTCCAGTCAGCATGGCAATTGGAGGTACGATCGTGCTGCTCCTGTGTGTCTATCCAGTGACCCGGCTGGAACTGTCTGTCCCGGATGTCTCTTCACTGCCAGCCAGAATGGAGTCCCGCCAGGCAGCAGAGCTGTTGCAGCATGATTATGGGCAAAAGAATACCTCCACCATCGAGATCGTGATTGGTGCACAGCAGGAACGGTTAACTACCTCACACTGGCAGACGGCCCACAACAAAGCACGTCAATTACTTCAGGACTCGGACGTATTGAGCATTGTTTCACCATGGGGCCTATTACAGCCTAATCAGAATGGCTCACCAAACCTGTTTACAATTCCATCGTCGTCGCCTTCCATAGAAGGCAAGGAGTCAACAAGGACGGCATGGCTGCGTTCAACGGTCTCTGATTATTCCATACGATTGGTAGCCACCGTGCATGGGGAGCCTGGATCGGAGCAGGTCGCAGATTGGCTGAAACGGATGAGGAATAGCGATCATGCACTAGGTTCCAACAATGTAAAACTGCGTTATGGTGGGGAAGCTGCCAAGCAGGATGAAATCATGCAGGAAGTTACACATCAACTGCCTAAAGTGCTGGTATTTGTAGTCGTCACCAATTATCTTGTGTTACTGGCGGCATTCCGATCTCTACTCATTCCAATCAAAGCGATTGTGATGAATCTGCTCAGCTTAGCCGCTTCATTTGGCATTTTGGTATGGGTGTTTAATGAAGGACATCTGGGCATGGAGCAATCAGACATTGCCATTATGATCCCTGTATTCATTGCAGGATTGGTGTTTGGCATATCCATGGATTATGGGGTATTTATGTTAAGTCGTATTCAGGAGGTGTACAGACGAACAGGAGACAGTGATGGAGCTGTCCAACAAGGACTGGCTTCTACCGGTCGTCTGGTCACTTCCGCAGCGGCAATTCTACTTGCGGTGACTGTGCCGTTTGCTTTTGCTGAAGTTGCAGGTGTGAGGCAATTAGGGATTGGAATCACGGCAGCGGTATTGATTGACGTTACATTGATCCGCCTAATATTGGTACCTGCGTTGATGAGATTAATGGGCAGGTGGAACTGGTGGCTGCCAGGTCAGATCAAATGAAGGGTATTTCCGTAACCTGTCTTCAGGTTGGAGATATCCTTTTTGGCTAGAAATCGTATGATTCTATTCAAAACAGGCAAACATGTTCAATTCATGGGAGACATCAATGTTCTATAATGGATGGGATTCATTCCATATGACAGTCTTCTATCTACGTTATCTTTACGAAAAACAGGAGGGACACAGGCCCATGTCGGATATTGAAGCCTATTTACAACAACAAACGAATCTCCGTGGACGTTCCGCATATCAGGCAGATCAACCCCTGGAGTTATGGCGCAGTCAGTTATGTACCCGCGTGAAAGAGCGGCTGGGCGGTTTTCCAACCAGGGACGCAGCATTGAATCCTGTCTTACTGGAGCGCATCCCATGTGACGGGTATATCCGGGAGCGGGTTGAGATCACGACCTATGCCGGGCTCCGTATGCCTGTGTATGTATTGATTCCAGGGGATGGAAGCACTACCGAGGTGAGAAGACCTGCTATCGTTGCTTGTCATGGGCATGGCTATGGTAGCCGAGAGATCTCTGGTATGGAACCGGATGGTTCACCACGGACTGGAGAGCCCGGATTACACAAGGATTTTGCAGTAGCGCTTGTGAAGCGTGGATATGTGGTTGCGGCTCCAGAGCTGCTCGGGTTCGGTGATCGAAGACTGGCAGAGGACCGCGATACGCCACCAGGGGTAAGCTCCTGTACGAAGATTGCGGCGCATCTGCTCATGGTGGGGAAGACTCTCGCCGGGCACAGGGTATATGAAACAACTAGAGTACTGGATTATCTATTGACCCGACCAGAAGTGGATACGGAGCGAATTGGAAGCATGGGTATCTCGGGTGGTGGTCTGGTTACGGCATTTTCAGCCGCATTGGATGAACGCTTCCATGCAGCTGTAGTAAGTGGCTATGCAAGTACATTCCAGGGCAGCATACTGGATCGCAACCATTGTCTGGACAATTATGTGCCAGGTATCCTGCGTGAAGCGGAGTTGCCCGATCTCATCGGCTTGATTGTACCTAGACCACTCTTTATTGAAGCTGGAAGTGATGATCAGGTATTTCCGCTCGATGCAGCAAGAGAGGCCTATAAGCGATTGACATACATCTATGAACAAGCGGGGGCATCAGAAGCACTGGATGCGGATTTCTTTACAGGTGGACATGAGATTAGCGGAGCGAAGGCCTATGACTGGCTTGATCGAGTTCTGTAAAGTTGTGGATCATGCACCAACCTAATATGGATTCGAGAGGAGAATTCAGTGATGAAATGGTCAACATTGGTAAAGTTTCTGCTCTGTTTTATTCTGTTTGCAAGTACGTTGAGCATCGGTCTGGGAAGCAGTGGAGGGCAAGTTGCCAAGGCAGCAACGGACAATTACAGATTTGATTTCGGTTCGGGTCCGGTTGAGAGCGGTTACACAGGCGTGTCCGCAGGAGATGCCTACACGGCTACTAAAGGGTATGGGTTCAATACACCAGCCAATATGCGAAATGTGTCTGCTTCTGGAAGCGGAGTAATGAGTGACGCCGTACAGTTTCTGACGTTTGGCACGAAGAGCAACAACACCTTCAATGTGAACTTGTCCAATGGCCTATATGAGGTCAAAGTGGTACTGGGCAATACAGCCAGAGCAAGTGTGGCGGCAGAAGGGGTGTACCAGATCATCAACATGACGGGCAACGGGGCGACGGATCAATTTCAAATTCCGATAACTGATGGGCAACTCAATCTGCTCATTACGGAAGGAAAAGCAGGTACTGCATTTACACTCAGCGCACTCGAGATTCGGAAGATATCCAATCAGACCGTAACCAACCGCACGATCTATATCGGTGGTGACTCAACAGTTTGTAATTACTATCCGCTTGGCAGCAGTGTTCAAGGAGGGTGGGGGCAGCTGTTACCGTCTTATGTGAACAACGCTACGTTCCAGGTTCGTAATATGGCATCAAGTGGTCAGTTTGCGAGAGGATTCCGCGACGATGGTCAGATGGAGGCGATTCTGAAGTATATCAAGCCGGGAGATTATTTTATTTTGCAATTCGGGATTAACGATACCAATGCCAAGAACAATACAACGGAGGCGCAGTTTAAAGAGATTATGCGGGATATGGTGCGTCAGGCGAAGAACAAAGGAGCAACGGTTATCCTCTCCACGCCACAAGGCCGGGCAACAGACTTTAATACAGCCAATGTACATCAAGCGGAGAACCGCTGGTATAATCAATCGACTCGTGCACTGGCTCAGGAAGAGGGGGTCACACTGGTTGAACTGAATAAGTTGAGTTCTGCTTATTTCACGTCCATTGGTCCGGCGGCAACACTCGCTCTGTATATGACGGGGGATAGTCTGCATCCGAATCGTCAAGGTGCTGCACAGCTTGCACGCATTGTGGCTGCGGATCTGAAAAGACAGGGATTGAGTGGATTCTAATGATGAATATTATCTGCCTGCATGATCCGGATATGATATGAATTGCGTATGATAAATTAAAAAATACCCCCGTGAACAGCCCGCGAAAAGGGCGGCTGATCCTTGGGGGTATTCGCTATTTCTGAGATGGAGGATCACTCCATCATGTCTTTGGCTTCATGGTTCACCTTTTTACCTTTTAACAAGGGTTCCAGTTCATCTTGTACACTCTGCTCCCACAGTGGTACATCTGTGCGATAGGCGGCCCGTCCGTTCAGATGTCCGGCGACCGGAGCCGTGATGAATACAAACAGGATACCTAACAACAAACGGGCACTGATATAGTTATCGAAGTACCAGAAGTAGAAAAACGTAGCGCTTAGTACACAGAACACGCCAAGCGTCATACTTTTGGTTGCGGCATGGGCTCGTAGATATACATCGGGCAGACGAATAAGTCCGAACGCACTGAGGGCGCTAAGCAATGCACCAAGCAGTACGAGTAAACCTATGGCTGTTTCAGCGGTTACCTTAACGATCTCCATCATTTTTGAATACCGCCCCCCGTTCAATATAACGTGCAAATGCCACTGTACTTAGAAAAGCCAGAATACCAATCAGCAAGATGATATCCAGATATGCCTGAGTTTGCAGCATCATCGAAAGAACGGCGACGATGGCAATTACATTGATACCGATGGTGTCCAATGCTGTGATCCGATCAGCCATGGATGGTCCCCGAAGCACCCTATACAAGCACCCTAGTATGGCTAAGGAGAGAATGAGCAATGAGATGAACAACAGTGAGGATAACATTAACGCGTCACCTCCATAATTGCTTTTTCGAATGTGTTTTGAATATTATCTCTCATTTTCTGTTCATCCTTGATATCTAGCGCGTGGATAAACAGTTTGCGTTGGTTACCCGAGATCTCAAGTGGCAGAGAACCCGGTGTTAATGAAATAAGTAGGCAGAGCAGGGTGACCTCCCAATCCGAGGACAATTGAGTTTTATACGTAAAAATACCGGGCCTTATGTCGAGCTTGGGCTTGATAATCTGGCGTATAACCTCAATGCTGGCTCGCACCAGTTCCTTGAACAGTAATGTAATCAGTTTGCAGATGGCCCAGACTCGAACAATATAGAAGCGCTGGGGGAAGAATCTCCGCATCCCCCCGATGAGAAGTAGTCCGAGCAGGTAACCTATGAGAAAACCAACACCATTCCAGGCGTTGTTCAAAAACATCCATACAAAGGCAATGATAAGATTAAGTACAATCTGAAAGGCCATAGACATCTACTCCTTCAATACGGCATCAATATAAATATTGGGATGCAGTAGAATATCGCCTGCGCGGGAGGTCAATTGGAACATGCCTTCAGCCCCCACACCCATTACGATGATGAATACAAACAGAATTCCGGCAGGAATCAGCAGGCCGTTCACCGCGTATGGCCGTCTTGCAACACCGGCAGGCGGTTCGCCCCAGAACGCTTGTATGAAGATGCGCAGTACCGAATATAACATTAACAAGCTGGAGAGCACCGCAATACCGGTCAGACCATACAAGCCTGCCTGCAAGCCACCTTCGAAGAGAAGCAACTTCCCCGGAAAACCACTGAATGGAGGCAAGCCTGCCAAGGCAAGTGCGCTAATGAAGAACATCCAGCCGAGCAGCGGATAGCGATGGATCAGCCCGCCCATGTTGTCCAGTTTGGATGTTCCGGCAACTGCGATCAACGCACCGCCGAGCAGGAAGAGCAATGTTTTGATTAACATGTCATGAAGCATGTAGAAGAGCAGACCTTCCAGCGCTGGACGACTGGCTGAAGCCATACCAAAAGCGACAAAACCTACACCTGCAACCACGTTGTAGATGAGAATTTTGTTCACATCGCGGTACGAGATTGCACCGATAACACCAAGAACCATCGTAGCACCAGCCATCCATCCGATCAGGGCATGGAAGAAATCAGGATCATGATAGAAGATCAGTGTGAATGTTCGCACAATGGCGTACAAGCCAACCTTGGTAAGCAATCCTGCGAACAATGCAGTGACGACAGCAGGTGGTGCCGCATAAGAGCCCGACAGCCAGAAGAACAGGAACAGTCCGGCCTTGATGCTGAATACAATCAGGAAGAGAACAGCAATTAAGGTGATGACACCGCTCTGTCCCACTTCAGCAATTTTTACGGACAAGTCTGCCATGTTCAGTGTGCCAGTAATGGAGTAAAGGAAGCCAATGGAAGCGACAAACAGGGCTGACGAAACGATGTTAATCAAGACATATTTGATCGTTTCACGAAGCTGCCTTTCCGTACTACCCAATACAATCAGTGCATAGGAAGAGATCAGCATCAGCTCAAAGCAAACAAACAAATTGAACAAATCTCCGGTTAGGAATGAACCGTTAACTCCCGCGATCAGAAAATGAAAGAACGGATAGAAGTGATGTTCTTCTCTCTCCTTGTTTACACTGCGGAATGCATACAGCAGACAAGCCAGCGCAATGATGGAAGCAGCAACCACAAGCAACGCAGACACCATATCAGCAACTAGCACAATACCATAGGGAGGTGCCCATCCGCCCATATTAAGCGTGAGCACTCCAGTTTGAGTTACACGAGTAATAAGTATCGTTGAGACCGCTGCTGTAAACAAAAGCCCGATGACACTAATGATCCGCTGGATATTTGTTTTTCGGAAAAAGAGCAAAGCCAGAACACCTGTGATTAAAGGCAACAGAATCGGCAGAACGACGAGATTATTCATATGGGCGCCCCCTTACTTCTTCCATATCGTCTGTTTTTAATTTCAGATAAGAACGATAAGAAAGAACAAAGAAGAACGCAGTGAGTCCAAAATTAATTACAATAGAAGTTAGTATTAACGCCTGAGGAAGAGGGTCGACATAGCGCTCGGCCATCTCCCCAAGCAGGGGTGGTGCCCCGGTTTTGAGACGTGACATGGTGATCAAGAGCAGATGTACACCATGGGTTAGTATGGACATGCCAAGTACGATACGGAGTAGGCTCCGCGACAAGATTAAAAAGACAGCAACCGCAAACAGAATGCCAACGGCTACACACATCAATATTTCCATATCAGCGATCCTCCCCGATCTGTAGAATGATGGTCATGGTGACACCCAGGACAGCGAGATACACGCCAAGATCAAACAGCATGGCCGTGGCGAGTTCTGTCTCTCCTAGCAAAGGGAGTTCGAAATAACCGAAGGTTTGGCTTAGGAACGGAACTCCGAATATAAATGAACCTGCACCTGTCAGTAACGCGATACCCAATCCGATTCCTGTTAGAACACGGAAGTCAACGGGTAACGCTTTGCGTATCGTATCCGTACTGAATGCCAGGGCAATCAATACGAGCGCTGCCGCTGTAACCAAGCCACCGATAAAACCTCCACCCGGATTGTGATGTCCTGCGAAGAACAGGTGCATGGCAAACGTCAGAATGATGAACACAACGACCTTGGTGGTCGTTTGCAGCAATACATCATTACTCTGCAAAGGTACAGTATCCCACGAGGATGAGCTCCGTTCACGGTTACCATACTTTTTCGTATTATCCGCTTCATCATCCAGAGCAGGTTCAGACTCCTGACTTTCGTCCTTCTTACGGAACTTCAAGCGGGCTCCGAGATCTTTGGCTTCGAGGTTCAGATTAATCATGGAGTAGATGGATAATGAAGCAACGCCGAGCACCATAATCTCCAGTAACGTATCGAATCCACGGAAATCAACCAATAACACGTTCACGACATTTTTACCACCAGCAGAGTCATACGCTTCTTGCAGGAAGAAGGTAGAAATGCTGTCCAGTGATGCTGTTCCGCTTGCAGCTAGAGCAACAAAGGTCATCACAACGCCGACTGCAATCGCTACGATCATATTTACCGTGAGATAACTACGGCTTGATTTGCCACGTTTCAATTCAGGCAGATGGTAGAAGCAGAGCAGGAACAATGCAACGGATACCGTCTCGACAATCATCTGTGTCAAGGCCAGATCGGGCGCCCGAAAGAGCACAAACAGCAGGGTTACGATGTAACCAACCGCACCGGTCATAATGACTGCCGACAGTCTGTTTTTGGCAAAAGGAATCGAAACCGCCGCACCGATGAGTGTGACCAGCAGAACGACCTCATAAAATGAGAAAGGTGCATTGCCCTGCAGATTCCAGGTAATATTTTCACCTGAACGGAAGAAGGCATAAACCAACAAGGCAACCGTGAATGAGAAAATGTAAACCAAATAATTACGAACCGAGCCATTCATATAGGCTTCCGTCCATTTGCGTGCATAATGCTGAAGATTATCCAGTACAACATGGTACATATTGTTAATGGTTAATCCTTGCGGATAATGCTCATAAATATTCCTCCATCGTGGCAACAGCTTGTAGAGAGTGATTCCGAGAATCACAACTCCGATCGTCATAATCAGTTCCGGAGTCCATCCATGCCACAGGGAGAAATGTACATCGAAGCGTTCAGTTCCATCTAAGAGGGATGGAAGTACGGCTGCCATGGCCGGTTCAATCAGTGATCCGGCCAGCAGATTCGGGAAGAGTCCGAATACAACGACAAGAACACCTAGAACAACGGGCGGAATGAGCATACCAACGGGCGCTTCGTGCAGCTTCTCGGCAGGGATCTCGCTTTGGCTACGACCGAGGAATGTTTTGAACACGATAATCAGCGCATAGATCAGGGTAAACACACTTGCAAGCCAAGCCAATACCGGCAAAAGAACACTCCAGGAACCAAGTCCAAAGATTCGCAGATGCGTGACTTCGACCATCGCCTGGAAGAATAACTCCTTGCTAAGGAATCCGTTGAATGGCGGTATCCCCGCCATAGCAAGTGATCCGATCAATGCTACGGTGAATGTAATTGGCATGAATGAAGCAAGTCCACCGAGCTTTCGGATGTCACGTGTACCCGTTTCATGATCAACAATGCCTACGACCATGAACAGAGCGGCCTTGAAGGTCGCGTGATTAAAAAGGTGAAGCAGCGCAGCGGTTATTGCCACGGTGTACATCGCAGAGGATTCGCCATATCCGAAGAAGAGAGCAGCAGATCCCACCCCTAAGAGGGACATGATCAGACCAAGTTGAGAGATGGTTGAATAGGCGAGAATCGCTTTGAGATCGTTTTTTTTCACCGCCAGGAATGATCCATAACACAAAGTCAGGAGACCAACGCCGGTAACTAGCCAGAACCAGAGCCCCTGTCCACCGAAGATCGGTGTAAACCGGGCCACAACATACAGTCCTGCCTTGACCATCGTGGCGGAATGCAGATAGGCGCTGACAGGTGTCGGAGCTTCCATGGCATCCGGCAACCAGATATGAAACGGGAATTGGGCTGACTTGGTGAAAGCTCCAATTAAGATCAAGACAAGTGCGGGCAGGAATAGTGCGCTTTCCTGAAACTGTCCCAAACCTGCAATAGTCGCACGAATGCTGAATGTTCCGGTAATGAGATACATCATCATGAATCCGGTGAGCATGGCGAAACCGCCAAATACCGTAATCAGGAAAGATTTTTGTGCTCCTGAAGTGGAAGCTTTGCGCTTGTAATGAAATGCAATCAACAGGAAAGACGTAATACTGGTCAATTCCCAGAACCCGTAGAGCACGATCATATTATCAGACAGCACCACGCCCAACATAGCTCCCATGAACATCAACAGATAAAGGTAGAAGCGGTTTAGCGCCTCTTTCATATCCATATAGAAGATGGAGTAGAGAACAACGAGGACACCGATTCCGGTGATTAGCAGTGTCAGCATGAGGCTCAGACCGTCCAGATAGAGGTTAAATCCAATGTCCAGTGAAGGAATCCATGGAATATTTCCGGATACAGTATCGCGCTGTGACACAGCGGGTATGAGACTCGTAAAGTATACAAATAATAGTGCCGGGACGATGAGGACCGGCCATCCCAAATGAATTTTACGGAAGAAACGATGCAGCATGGCAAGGAGAATGCCAGCGGCAAAAGGCAGAATAACAGCAACATGAAGCAGGCTCAACATTACACCCCCAATGTTTAGTATTTCGACTACTCTCTCTGTGACATACAGGCGCATAATCCTCAAAGGGATATGCTTGCTCTCTATATTCATAACCCAAGTATGTATATACAGAATCGTGTCTATTCTTTGAATGGAAGAAACACGGTGAAGATTTCCGTAATTATTGTATGGGCTTGTATAATAAAAAAACACACAAGTTCCGATAAATATGAAAACGATTAGGTGACATCCCGTGTACCCTTTGCAGCATACTAATGTTGAAAAGCAAGATGGTTTCACCGTGTAATGGAGGAAATGATGTCATTCAAGATTAGAACTGTGCTTACTGTCATCTTCGCTGTGTTATCCCTGCTGGTTACCTTGACGATTGGATCTGTTTTTAGCAAAAAATCATTCGTTGCTGTGGAGACCGAGATTGGTCATTCACTTACAGGTACGGCCTCACAAGCTTCGGACAAACTGGATCGGTTTATGTCCGCGCGCGCCGGTGAACTGGATCTGCTGGGCCGAATGGCTTCGCTCGAAGATGGATTCCAGCCTGATGAGATTCAGATGTTGCTGGATCAGCTACAAGATAGCTTTCCCTCATTCTCATGGGTTGGATTCATGAACCCGAAGGGAAAAGTGCTAGCCGCGACAGATGGTATATTGCTTGGAGAAAATTTATCAGAGCGACCTGTGTATCAGGAAGGGATCAAGGGTAAATTCATTGGAGATGTGCATAACGCAGTACTTCTGGCCAAGCTGTTACCGAATCCAACGGGAGAGCCGTTGCAATTTGTCGATATCAGTTTTCCACTGAAGGATAGCAAGGGACATATTCAGGGTGTGCTAGCTGCACATTTAAGCTGGGCATGGGCGAAGGAAGTCGAAGAGTCCGTGCTTGCCCCATTGAAAAGAGAAGAAAAAGACATTGAGTTCTTTATCGTAAGCAAAAAGGAACGTACCGTACTGCTGGGGCCAAAGGAATGGATCGGTAAACCGTTGGCATTGCCTGGCATCGAAGAGGCCGAGCGCAACAAAAGCAGCTGGTCCATTGAAGAGTGGCCTGATGGTAAGGAATATGTAACAGGGTTTGCCTACAGCCAGGGTCATCTGGATTATCCCGGATTAGGCTGGACTGTGGTTATTCGTCAAGTCAAGTCGACAGCGTTTGCATCTGTTTTTGACCTGATGCGGTTTAATGTGTGGGCTGGTCTTGCGGTTACTGCGCTGTTTGCACTGATTGGCTGGTTTGTCTCACGTCTGATCTCTGCCCCGCTTGTACGTCTCACTAGAGTGGCCAATCGACTCCGGGCAGGTGAAGAGATTGAGATTCCTGAGAATAAGGGAATTAAGGAGATTGAAGTGTTGTCCCGCTCGCTTCGCGATATGCTGACCTCTCTGATGAATAAAGACTCAGAGCTGGTTGTAATGCAGAATCTGGCACATTTTGATCAGTTAACGAGTCTGCCGAATCGTACTGCCCTTGAAGTGTATCTGGAGGAGTCTCTGGAGACCGAAAGTGAAAATCACACGCTGACTTTTCTCTATCTGGATCTGGATGGATTCAAACGAGTCAACGATACACTTGGACATCAGGTTGGAGATGTTCTTTTACAAAAAGTGGCCCAGCGTCTGTCCTCTCTTGGTCAGGAGAAGGGCATAACGGTTCGATTGGGAGGAGATGAATTCCTCATTGTACTTCAGTCGGTCGGAAGTCATCCGAGGGAAGAAGCCGGCGCTTATGCAGAAGCCATCATTCAAAGTCTGAACAAGCCGTTTATTATTGAATACGAGCGAATTCGAATTGGATGTAGCATCGGAGGGGCTGAATATCCAACCAACAGCAACAACCCATCTGAGATTATCCGAATGGCGGATGAAGCATTGTATGAGTCCAAACGTGCAGGCAAGAACAGAATGACATTTTACTCCGAGTTGAAGCAGAATCAATAGCGTATAATAACAGGAGCTGGGTTATCCCAATCACCTTACTGCGGATCATCGTATAGACAAGGAGGGGTGAAATGTCTGGTAAATATACATCGGTACCTTACGGTTATGAGCCACCTGCGGCCAGCCATAAAGGGACACTGACTTTTTATGACTCGTTTGAACATGTGACTGATGAGCAACTCGAACGTGCCGTTGCAACGATGGATACTCGTTCATTCTTACAGCTCGTGCTGTATCCTTTACACGAGAGTACATTTAAGCGAATGAGCAAGGATACAATCCAGGCATATTACAAAAGAGAAGACCGTCTGCATGATTGGCGGCGGGAGCATCCCAATTCACGTATACGTGTGGAGGGGCTTGAGGGCAAGAGAAAGAAATATACGCCTGTGGATAGTGCACTGCGACATATCACTGCGGAATATCCCGCTCCTCATTTTTTGTATATGACAACTGAGATGGCAAATATGTTTGCTTCGTTTGACTCTTTCAAGGATTGGATCAAAGAGCTGCGTCTCATCATTGATGGATCATCCGGTGATCTTCATCCCAGGCTGGAGCAAAATCGTCACCGCTGGGAATGGGCGGAATGAGCACATTAAACGTATGAAGAGAATCAGCCTGCTGATGTTATGCAAACCCAAAAAAAGTTGTGTTGTACAAACCGGGATTCCGGAGTACAGCACAACTTTTTTTATTTATATTTTCTCTACGAATGCGAAGTCAGTTCAAGTGATGTTACGGTTTTATTTTTACCTGTTCGTTTGGCGGCATACAAACAGGCATCCACTTCTTCAAACAATTTGTCTTTGCTTAGATTAGGACTGTAGCTTTTGAGACCGATACTCACCGTGATGGGAGCTCCTTCAAGTTCCAGATGGCCCATCAGGGCAATCTTCTGACGAATCTGTTCCACCAAGGCATAGGCCTGCTTGAAAGATTGCTCAAACATCAATAAGGCGAACTCTTCGCCCCCGTACCGTGCGGCAATATCACTGGAGGTAATGGTTTCCTGAATGATCAGGGACACCTTCTCCAGAATGATGTCTCCAACCCGATGACCATAAGTATCATTAATGGATTTAAAGTCATCAATATCAATCAAAGCCAGATGCAGACTCATGCCGCTGTTGGCATACTCGAATGCCTTTTCGTAATAATCCTTGAATGAGCTTTGATTATAGAGGTTGGTTAAACCATCTGTTTTGGACTGTTTGGTCATAATGGCATTTCGCACAATAAGGTCCTGCTTGGCAAGCATACTGGCCTGAAGATCGTCCAAAACCTCAACGCCGCTAGTCACGATAACCTGTGCTACATATGTACCTAAGATTAGAAAAGCAGGAATGGATACCATATCAAATGAAGACAGGTACAACCGGTAGGCCGGATCGAACAACACCAGAAGGTAACCTGTCATCTGCATCAGAAAGACAATCCAGACTCTTTTTTTATTGAAGAACAGCACCGAAGCGAAGATGGGCAACAGGCAGATGGCTAATATAATCCGAATATCATAATTGACATGAATAATCGTCCAGGCAATAACGGTGCTGGCGATAGACATGGTATAGAAGGAATAGGAACTGAAGCGTCGATCAACCCAGCTTGCGAACAAAATGCAAGAACTGCTGATGGCCGTAGGCCAGAACAGGACATTCATCAAGAAATCTCGAGGTGTGCGATCATACTCCAGAAACAGGAAACAGCCAACCTGAATGGCAAAATGTGCAATGATGACAACCCAGTAGGCATGAAGCATTTTCTGAATCCATTTGGAATGCTTGAACTCGTATTCGGTTGGAATGTGGCTGCTATTGTATGTATGGAACCTTTTCATATATCACCGCTGACTGCATCATAATGGTACGACAGAATGACTCTCGTATATGATGATTATAAATCACAATGGACAAAACGCAAATCATTATATTCTAAGCATGAGAACTAAGCTTACATTATATCAAATAGAAAGGCAGAAACTTTCCGAAAAAGGGACATACAAATTTCGGTGAGAGCATCATAGACTGTTAAAAGGCTCCGAATCACAGGATTGTTATTTTGCTGAAGGGGAGGTGAAATCCATTCCTCTTGTCGTTCGTTCTACCGTCAACGCTACGGGAGCGATTACGTTTACAGGTAATACGCTTGGACTGAGTCGTTCGGAAACAGCAGGGGTACCCGGAACACAGGACAGTATTGGAGCTTTTACCACAACCAACACCAGCGTCCAGTACGGCACATATCCACTGGGAACCACAAGCTCGTACCAGAGTAACAGTTCCGCTGCCATCCTTGTTCTTCCTGCGGGTAGTACCGTCCTGTATGCAGAATTAATCTGGGGCGGAAGTTATATCAACGGAACGGTCAATCTGAGCTCAGCGATCAACAATCCGGTAACGTTCATCACCCCCGCAGGTTCATTCAGTGTTACACCTGACCCGGTGACTTACAACCAGTTTGACCTGGGTAACAATGCTGCGGGTTATGTACGTTCAGCCAACGTGACGACACTTGTGCAAAATGGGGGAGCAGGTACATATATCACCGGAGCAGTCGTGGGAACGATTGTGATTACGAATGATGCTACAGCCAATCATGCCGGATGGACGCTTGGCGTTATTTATCAGAATCCCAATCTCCCTTTTCGCAACATGTCTTTGCGTGCAGGCGGCGTACTTGTGCAATCCACTTCACCACCAGTAGTAACAACACTGACAGGATTCGCAACCCCTCTCTCCGGTGTGCTCGGGGGAAGGGCGCTGTTTAGTGCCCAGGAAGGTGATGCGAATCGAACAGGTGATCAGGCCTTATTCGGGCCGACCTCTGCGACTTCAGTGGCCTTATCCGGGCCGAACAATCTGGCTGCGAATTTTTTTGCATCTCAAATCAACGGTGACACGGGGGCACTTAACACAACGGGCACTTTCGGCACTCGAAATCAGACGAATGGTGCTCCGGGTTCCAACATTGTCGGTGGTCGTCAAGGCTGGGATATCACCAATGTGGATGTGTCTGCCAGACTGGTTAACAATCAATCCTCGGCAGTGCTTACGCTAACGACTTCAGGCGATGCGTACATTGTGAACGCCAATGCAATACAAGTTGATATCAACGCACCCAAAATTACGGTGGCCAAGGCATCGACTGCCTCCGGAGCAGTAGCGGGAGATAGTGTTCTTTATACCGTTACCGTCAGCAATGCAGGCACAGCCAGTGCGGCCAGTGTTGTGTTATCCGATTCACTGCCTACAGGGCTTACCTTCATTCCAGGTAGCGTCACGGTTGCCGGGATACCCCGTCCAACACTTGATGTCACAGCTGGTATTCCTCTGGGTTCGTTAAATCTGTCCAGTAGTGTCGTTATAACCTATCGTGCACTAATCGCTCAGGACGCAAGCATCTTGCAATTGGTAAATTCGGCAAATGCAGCTTTTACTTTTCAAAGCGTTGCAGGCGGTGCAGTTATCACAGGAGTCATTCCGTCAAATAATTCTACTTTACCTGTGTATTCACCGAACCTGTCCATTGTGAAATCAGCAAGCACAACGAACGCTACGGTTGGAGATCAGGTGACGTACACGCTACAGGTAACGAATGGGGGAAACGTAGGCGCCAACGTGACGATTACCGATAATATTCCAAGTGGCAGTACCTATGTTCCGGGCAGTTTCCGCGTGAACGGAACTGTCATCGCAGGTGCCAATCCGGTTACTGGTGTTAATTTGGGCAGTCTTGCAGCGGGAAGCTTAACCACGATAACCTTTCAAGTGTCGGTCACGAATCTTCCTACACCGCCTACGTTGGTGGATCAGGCTACGGCTTCCTATTCGTTCCTTTCCCCTGACGGGCGAACCATAACGGGTTCGCTAGCATCAAACACACTGACGATTCCGGTAACCTTACCGAACGTATCCGTTGTGAAGAATGCAACGGTTACAGACGTTGCTGTTGGAGAGACGTTTACCTATTCTGTGGTTACGACAAATGGCGGGATCCAAACGATAAATAACGCCGTCCTAACCGATAGTCTTCCGACAGGTCTGACTTTTGTCCCCGGAAGTGTTGTAGTCAGGGGGGTTAATGTAACGGCAGCCAATCCGGCCAGTGGTATAGCGCTGGGTACCTTAACAGCAGGAAGCTCGGCAACTGTCACATTTCAGGTCAATGTGCAGTCTTTGCCTACTGCGGGTTCGTTCGTCAATCGGGCGGCCGTATCATATAGTTCAGGCGCGTTCACTGGAATCTCTAACTCCAATTCCATCACAACACCTGTATACCAGCCTGTGATTACGATCAATAAATCGGCGAATGAGACCAATGCGACGTTGGGTGATCAGCTTGTGTTTACACTGCTCGTGTCCAATAGCGGGAACATTGCAGCACAAGTAAGCGTGACTGATACGATTCCATCAGGGCTCACGTTCATTCCTGATTCGGTAACCGTGAATGGTTCCGCGCGTCCAGGGGTCAGTCCTTTAACCGGGATCACGCTGGGGAGTCTTCTGCCTGGAGGGAGCGCCACAGTGGTGTTTCGTACGTCACTTACGACACTCCCGACACCGCCAACATTGGAGAATCAGGGAACGGGAAATTACACCTATCAGCTCCCGAGTGGGCGTAATCTGGCAGGAAGCGCACTTTCCAATATCGTTCGTATTCCCGCTTCCGCACCCAACATATCCATTGCCAAAACAGTCAATACAACAGATGCCACTGTAGGAGATGTACTTACCTATACAGTTGTAACCACGAATTCCGGCAGTGGGGCAGTTCAGAACCTGATTCTATCAGATATGCCTTCTACCGGTTCTGAATTTGTATCTGGTAGTGTCACGATTAATGGGGCGGCTGCAAGAAATGCAAACCCGGTTTCGGGCATTGCTTTGGGAACGTTGAACAGCTCCAGTAACGTAACTGTGACCTATCAGACAAGAGTGACCTCTGTTCCTGCCTCGGGTTCGGTCAGCAACCGGGCAAGTACAGCTTTTACGTCCGGCAGTTTTAATGGTGTTTCCTCATCTGTGACCGTAAATACTCCAGTATTTCAACCTGTTGTTCAAGTCTTGAAATCGGCTAGCACAACGAGCCTGACTGTAGGAGACACCTTTAATTACACCCTCCAGGTTACGAATTCTGGCAATATTGCCGCAACGGTTACTTTAACAGATCCGGTTCCTGCCGGAGCAATATTCAATACGAACAGTGTCATCATTAATGGTTCTCCAGCACCCGGCATCAGTCCGAACTCCGGCATCAGTCTTGGAGTACTGGCATCGGGGGCAAGCGCGACAGTCACTTTCCTTGCAACAGTCACAAGTCTGCCAGATGCAAGGCAGCTAATCAATCAAGCCCTCGCATCCTATAGCTATGCTCTTCCTAGCGGGAGGAATATTTCAGGTTTTGCATCATCAAACACAATCACCATTCCTGTATCCCTGCCGAATGTAAGCATTGTAAACAGTGACAATGTGGATTACGCCGTATCTGGAGATGTCATCAGGTATACTTCAGTCATTCGTAACAACGGAACGGTGGCAGTGAACAACGTGGTATACACAAACCCTCTACCTTCGAACACCCCATTTATACCCGGAAGTGTCATTGTGAACGGGACTTCATTCCCGCTCTCCAATCCGACCGCCGGCATTCCAATCGGTACATTGGCCCCAGGGGCTGAAGTAACCGTAACTTTTGAGGTGAGGATAACTATGCCGATCCCTTCACAGATTAACAATCAGTCGACGGTCAGTTTCACATCCGGTTCATTTTCGGGTTCATCATCGTCCAATACCACACAGACTCCGGTCATACAGCCACAGATTTCCCTTGTCAAAACAGCGAATACAGTCAATGCAACTGTAGGTGATACGGTAGTATATACTGTGACGGTGAGCAATACAGGTAATTTGCAAGCCAATGTAACGCTGACGGATACCATTCCGGCAGCGACAACTATTGTTCCCAACAGTGTGGTGGTTTCTGGAGTGCCACAGCCGGGAGCAACACCTGGAGCAGGTATCCCGGTTGGTATTGTTGCAGCGGGAGCAACAGCTGTGGTTACGTTTGCCGTAGTCGTGAATTCACTTCCATCGCCTCAGCAGCTCAGCAATTTTGCAACGTCATCCTTTACATTTACACCCCCTGACGGGAGAACGTTGACGGGTACAGCCACTTCCAATACATTGACTTTCCCAGTATCATCGCCTAATGTCGCTGTGGTCAAAAGTACTACATCGACTGCTGCTGCCGTGGGCGATACTGTTAGCTATTCCATCCTGGTTACGAATAGCGGGATAGCTCCGGTAAGCAATATCCAGTTTTCAGATCCAATTCCGGCTGGGGCGACATTCAACACAGGCAGTGTTACCGTGAATGGGGGAGTCCTACCTAATGCTGATCCGGCAGGTGGGATATCACTTGCTACACTGGGACCTGGGACATCCGCGACAGTGACGTTCAGTGTCAGGGTCAACGAGATTCCGCCAGGAGGACAGTTGAGTAATCGTTCGACGGTCAGTTTTACTTCTGGAGCTTTCTCAAGTACGACATTTTCGAATACAGTGGTTACTCCGGTTTTCCAGCCAATTCTTTCGGCACAGAAGACAGCAAGTACTCAGAATGCTACCGTCGGTGATACCGTCAGCTATACGATTACCGTGAGTAATCAGGGGAACTACGGTGCCCAGATCAATCTGTCGGATAACCTTCCGGCCGGTACCATTCTTGTTCCGAATAGTGTCATTGTGAACGGTCAACCTCTACCTGCTGCAAATCCGGCAGCGGGTATTCCCGTAGGAACTGTAGCTGCCGGAGCTACAACTACAATTACGTTTTCCGTAGTTATTGATACACTGCCAACTCCACAGCAACTCGTGAATCAGGCTTCGGTTGCGTTATCCTTTACACTGCCGGACGGACGGAACATTACAGGCAACGTGTTATCCAATGTGCTTACCATCTCCGTTTCCGCGCCGGATGTGGAAGTGGTCAAATCCACCACATCCACAGCTGTTTCCGTCGGTGATACCGTCACTTACAGCATCGCTGTAACCAATAACGGAATTGCAAGTGTAAGCAATGTGATTTTTACAGATGCCGTGCCAGCAAGCACCCTTCTTACTGCAGGAAGTGTATCTGTTGACGGTGTTCTACGCCCGGGTGCGAACCCTTCAACCGGAATAACGCTGGGCTCCATTGCACCGGGCGTGACGGTGACGGTTGTATTCAGCGTGCAGGTGACATCACTTCCGGCAAGTGCCGTTTTGAACAACCAGTCAACGGTGAGTTTTACATCCGGTGCATTCTCTGCCACCACATTCTCCAATACCATTACAACGCCGGTGTACCAACCTATTTTGGCTGCTGTCAAAACAGGAGATCAAGCTGTAGCAACTGTCGGGGATACGGTGGTTTATAGCATTACCATTACCAATACCGGAAACTACGGAGCATCCGTCACGTTAACGGATACCATTCCGGCTGGAACCGAACTTGTACCGAATAGTGTCATTATTAATGGAGCTTCAGCACCAGGTGCTGATCCGGCTTCAGGTATTCCCCTGGGGGTTGTTGCCACAACAACCACGATTATATTCTCTGTTGTGATTGTGACATTACCTTTAAGTCAATCCATTACCAATCAGGCATCTGCGACATTTGCGTATACATTACCTGATGGAAGGACACTTGGAGGCACAATTACGTCCAACGCACTCAACATTCAAGTATCTGCTCCAAATGTCAGTGTTGTGAAAACCACTGCGGTCATTGACGCTGTGGTAGGCGATACGATTGTATACGAGATGGTTGTAAGCAATAACGGGATTGACCCGGTTAACAACATTGTGATCACAGATCCGATTAGCCCGGCTACCACATTTGTGACAGGCAGTGTTCTGGTGGATGGTGTCCCACGCGCCTTGGCCAACCCTGCACTTGGAATTGCTCTGGGGACACTAGCACCGGGCGCAACTATAGCCGTTTCATACGCGGTTCGGGTCAATTCACTTCCAACACCACCACAAGTGAGTAGCCAATCTTCTGTAAGTTTCACATCCGGTGTTTTCTCTGGAGCTACGTATTCGAATACAGTTGTAACACCTATTTATCAGCCGATAGTGTCTTTAAGCAAAACAGCGAGTACCTCAAATGCAACGATTGGTGACACCATCATCTATTCTTTCACCATCAACAATAGTGGGAATCTTGCAGCCAACTTGACCTTGACGGACAACATACCTGCTGGAGCTGTACTGCTCCCTAACAGTGTTCTGATTGATGGTGTTCCACAGCCAGGAGCTGACCCGGAATCAGGAATTGTGGTTGGTACGATACCCCCAGGTGGATCAGTGAACGTAACGGTTACACTTGAAATTACGGTAGATTCATTGCCTCAGAATCAGCAGTTGATCAATCAAGCCACTGCCAGCTATACCTTTAGTCCTCCGGATGGCCGTGTGTTGACGGGAACTGTATCTTCCAACGTGCTGGTGATCCCTGTATCTGCACCAAATGTTGTTGTTGCCAAAAGCACAAGTGCCATTGATGCAGTTGTTGGCGATGTAATCACATATACGGTTGTTGTAACCAATAGCGGCATTGAAGTGGTGAATAATGTTGTCATGGTTGACCCTGTACCGGCAGGAACGGTATTTGTGACGGGGAGTGTGACCGTGGATGGTGTAGCGAGACCTACCGGAAATCCGAATACAGGAATTACACTTGGTTCCATTGCTGCCGGTGCTTCCGTTACTGTTACATTCCGAGTAGAGGTCGTTGTGATATGAGTCCTAACTCAGGTCCGTTGTCCCACTGGCTTCAGAATCAGTCGCTGGTTCGATTCAGCTCGGGTACGACTGAACTGGAACAGGTGGCTTATTCCAATACAGTTACTACTCCATGGGTCGGGCCTAGGTTGGAAGTGAAAAAGCAATGCAATGTAGCTATCGCTACACTGGGCCAGTCCCTGACTTATATGATCGAGATTGTTAACACAGGCAATTGTACGGCTACAGTTCATGTTGTGGATTCATTGTCTGCTGAAACATCCCTTCTTCCTAATAGTGTATTACGAGATGCAATTCCACTACCGGGGGCATCACCAGAGAACGGGCTGCCTGCAGCAGAGATCGCACCGGGAGCAACGCTGAGATATCATTTTCAAGTCGTGATTTTGCGGATACCGGCTGGCTTAAAGCTGCTCAATCAAGCTGAGGTTAACTATGCATTTGTGGCATCTGAAGGCAGAACAGTCAGAGGTGTGGAGAGATCCAACACGGTGGAGGTGAATATGGTCTCGTCCAGGCTTGAAGTCAGCCTGCAAGCCGAGCGGGACCAAACCTTCTCAGGGGATATTATCATGTACACCGTCATCGTAAGCAATCCGGGTTTTGTTGCAGCGACGGGTGCGCAGGTAACGATCGCTTTGCCGCAAGGTATTGTTTTTATACCTGCCAGTGTCATAGTAGATGAGATGTTTGCGCCACAAGTAACGCCTGATACGGGCGTAGAACTTGGAGAGATTTTGCCCGGAAGCTCCGTTAGGATACAATATCGGGTTCAGGTTGTGGGGGGAAGCGATGCGAACGGAATATCAAGTGTGGCTGTACTGACTTATATCTCCGCAGGGCAGCGCGAGACGGTTTACTCCAATCAGGTTACTTTGGAAGTGATACAGCCCCGAATTTCTGTGGTGAAAACGGTGCTCCCGGTAACGGCCACATGGGGTGATACCGTGCAATATAATATTACCGTCTCCAACGCAAGCAGCTACGCGGTAGACGGAACCCTCATGGATATATTGCCAACAGGTATGACATTTGTCGAAGGAAGTCTGGGCTGGAATGGAGTTAAACGTCCCGGAACTAATCTGGCTAAAGGTCTCAATCTGGGGACATTGACTGCCCGGTCTAATCTGAATATTCAGTTCGAAGCGAAACTTGCAGAACGAGGTGAATCGATACCTGATGACTATAAGTATGTGAATCATGCCAGCCTGATATATACCTTTCGCTTGCCGGATTCACGATCAGTACAGCGGATGATTACATCCAATGAAGCTGTGATTGAATTAAAAGCACCGTTCATTCAGGCTTATGTTCAAGTAAAACCCACGTTGGTCGAGCAGGGAGATACAGTGACTTTTGAGGTACGTGTGATGAATACGGGTAATGTGACGGCACGCGTGCAGTTGGGAGGCATTTTGCCTGAGGGCTCCAAATGGCTTGGGCAAGCTGCGGGTCAGATCCAGTGGAACATTCCGGAATACTCCACGCCTAGAGTTCTCCATGTGGGTGAGATTAAGCCTGGAGAGGAGAAGAACAACTCTTATGTAGTGCAGCTGGCATCCGACAAGACGGGTACGCTGCAAGGAGCCTTGATCGCTAGGTATACGTATGAATGGAATGGACAAAAAAAGGCAGGCGAATCCCGATCGAATGAGTACAGTATCATTGTGGAGTATGGAGAAGAATAAGGAGAATGTGGTTAAAGTTAAAATGCCTGAGGATTTTGCTGATTCTTGGATGCCATGACATTACACGAACGTAAATGAATGGTATACTAATTGAATATGAACTCGGCAATCAACCCGTGGAATCGGGACGTCGGAGTAGAGGAGGCAGCCACATTGGCAAAAGCAAAAGTAGCAAAAAGACCTACACGGGATGAGTTTGAACTTGAAGAGTTGGGAAATCAACTGGTTGAAGCCTTTCGTGAACGTTCGGAAGTACTATTGACCGTATGGGGCAAAGAAGACCAGGTGCAAGGCGTCATTGTCAAAATGGACTCGCGTACAAGACTCGTGCATGTAGAGTATACCGAAGAAGAGTTCACGGCGAAGGTGCCTTTCATGGATATCATGCGGGTGCAGTCTCCCAGATACTGAACGAAAAAAACAGCAATCTGAATAATTAGGGCATCCGCCCTGTCAAAGTCGTACTTCCTGCATAAGATAACCCATACCTGTTGCAGAGGAGGTACGGTCAATGAGCGAAGTATTAGGTGGAGAAACAAGAGGCTACGGATACGGAGGTTTCACTTCTGTAGGTGCCATTCTGGTTCTGTTCATCCTGTTGGTTATCATCTCCAAAGCGTTCTTGGTATAATTGCATATTTCTAAAGAATGAAAGAAGCTCTGCCATCACGGCAGAGCTTTTTTTGTTCAGATCTTGGATGGTTGTTTGCGGCTGAACAAGCCATAGAGAATTATAATAAGAACCGGGTACAGTACCGCCCATCCGGTAAAAGGGAATACGATCGCTGTGGCTACAAAGGAAATCCAGCTGATGGTCACGCCGGTGCGACTTCCTTTCAATAATCGGATTCCTGCTGCACAGCCCCCAAGATATGTGAGGATAAAGGTTGCATTGGGAAGCTGAATCAGTGTTGTAAGTGATACGATGCCGCTGGCATAGACACTTAGCACCAGAATGAAGCAGATCCCGAGGAATCCAATTGCTGCTACGGGTGTGTGGAATCGATTGGACAGATGAGCCATCCAACGCGGTGCAGCACCTTGTCTCGCGAGTGCATAACCAACTCTTGAAGCTGCCCCGGCATAAGCAATGACGGTTGCTGTACAGATGAATATGCCAGTCAGTCCAGCGATCCAGGCACCCCAGATACCAAGGGGTTGACTAATGATCCATACGAGGGACACATCGGCCCCGCCATGCAGATAACTTTGCGTGCCTACGGTAGCCAGGGCTGTCAGGAAGTAGAGTACACCTACGATAATCGCAGCGATAGTCACACCTGTAATGGCTGCTTTTCGAGGATCGGTGAATTCTTCGGAAAGATGGGATACCGCCTCCCAGCCAATAAAACACCAGAACAGAATCGCCCCGGCTTGACCGATGCTGACCCAGCCATGCGGCATGAATGGGGTGTAATGGATGGAGTCCATGTTGGGAAGAGCCAGTAGAAAGGCCATCACCAGCACAGCAACAATAGCGATGACGACACCAATCTGTACTTTACCAGCAACTTGCATACCAACGATATTAATGATCAATCCAATCGCCAGCATTATGGCGGCAATAAGGATTCTGATATGTTCACCTAACCCCAATGCTGCCGTCATATATCCTGCACCCGTCAGAGCTGCTACAGGAGCTCCTATGGGTACCGACATCAAAAAGAACCAGCCAATGATTGTTCCGGCACGTTGTCCGAAAGCAAGGGTAACAAAATGGGATACACCACCTGCATCAGGATATCGGGCAGATAGTAGTCCCATGGATAAAGCGAGTGGCAGAATTAGCAGGACCATGCCGCCCCAAGCCAATAGCGAAGCTGGACCGGCCAGTTCAGCAGCCAGTCCGGGTACAATCAGGACACCTGAACCGAGTACTGCACTTACATAGAGCGCAACGGCTTGCGGCATGCCGATTGTTTTTTTGAGCTGTGAAGAGGTGTTCATGTTCTTGTATTAGCCTACCTTCCAGATTGGAATTATTCTGATAATGACTATGTAATTATATAGGAGGACAACCATTCAGTCATTGGCGAATTTTGTAGAAAATCGGTGTAAGTCCTGCTGGCGTTATGTTAGAATATAACCATCCCTAGAGAAAGAAAGAGGTGTTTGGATAATGAGCCAAGAGTTAACAGCATCTTTAAATGAACAGATGAATTTCGAGTTTTATTCCGCTCATGTATATCTGGCTATGGCAGCCTATTGTTCCAGCAAGAGTCTGGATGGATTTGCGAACTTCTTCATCGTGCAAGCCGAAGAGGAGCGATTCCATGGTATGAAAATATACAAATTCCTGAATGATCGTGGACACCGTGCTACATTAGCCGCTTTGCCAGAACCGAAGAATGAATATGCTTCGATGCTGGATGTCTTTGAGCATGGTTATGCTCATGAACAGCAGAACACGAAAAAATTCTACAATCTGGCTGACATCGCCTTGAACGAACGTGAACATGCGACAATGTATTTCCTGAAATGGTTCATTGATGAGCAAGTGGAAGAGGAAGCCTTGTTCGACAACATTATTCAGAAGCTGCGCCGCATTGAAAAAGACAGCAATGCCTTCTATATGCTGGATGCCGAATTTGGCAAACGTTCATTCACTGCTCCCGCTGAATAAATGCACGTAGGGAGTCGAGAAGATTCCAAGAACAAAAGACTTTTACATACGGCGTAAGGAAATCACCCTCAAAGCATTAGGAGTTAGGTCTCCATGCAAAGGATGACCGGTTGATGCCATATGCTGAAGAAGACGAAAGAAGCTTGCACTTGTGCAGGCTTTTTTTGCATGTATAGTTATTTTATTTTTGTATTGATTTGCTTGAATTGGAGCAAAAGTCTATCAAAATCTTGAATGTGGGTAATAAAGGATATGTCACAATTGATCTATCCTGACGGGATCTTTATTTTGCTCAAATCTATCAAATTCGTATTAAATTTTAGGTTTATCTGACAAAAGTGTAACTCTACCGTAGCCTTTGAAGCGAGAACAGGAGTCTATTCCTTTGATAGTATTAAGATTATCGCCAAGGGATGAAGGTAGAACAACATGGACACCCGGGGAAATATAACACACAAGGGAGATTTTTTAATGATGTTACATATTCGCAAATCTATCATGGTCACACTTGCTATTTTACTAATCATTCCACTTTTATTGCCGCAGTCGGTATCTGCCCAATCCGCTTCATCGAAGGATCGTGCAAGCAAAGCAAATGCCAAAATCATATATCTGACTTTTGATGATGGGCCAACCGCTCATACGGGTCAGTTACTGGATATTCTGGATCAGTATAATGCGAAGGCTACGTTTTTCATGCTGGGTCCTCAGATGGAGAAATTTCAGAAGGCTACCAAACGAATTGTAGCTGACGGGCATGGATTGGGTCTGCATGGTGTGAGTCATGTTCCAAGCAAATTCTATAAATCCGCATATAGCGGTTTGAAAGAGATGCAACAGGCCAATGTAAGTCTGAACAAGGTTGCTGGAGTTAAAACAAGTCTCGTTCGGACGCCATATGGTAGTAAACCATATCTCAAACCGGCATTCCGTAACGTGCTGCTGGGTCAGGGTGGATTCCATCTATGGGATTGGAATGTGGATTCGGAAGACTGGAAGTACAAGCAAGATCACCAGAAAGTCTATAACAGTGTAATGAAGCAGATCCACACCGTACAAAAGAGTGGAACAACGCCGGTTGTGCTGATGCACGACCAGGAAGCAACGCTGAAAGTATTACCGCAAGTATTAAAAACATTGAAGGCAGAAGGGTATCGTTTTGAAGTATTAAGTAAGAAGGTGCAGCCGGTTAACTTCTGGAACGACAAACGTTAATATTTTCAATTTTCCGATTCGATCGGACGATAGATAGAGCCTGATAACAGATTGGTTAAAACGAAGGAGGTACACATCATGAAGAAACAATCATTATGGATGACCATTCCGGTAACGACAGCCGTTTTACTTGCACTGGCAGGATGTGGCGGACCGGACTCGAATGCAACATCAGAGAGTAGTACTTCACCAACGACAACAGTGGGTGAGCAAACCGAGACCGGCAGCGGTGGTGCTGATTTCTCTAATGAAAATGAAACAGGAACCAAAGAGAACACGGGTACAGTGAATAGTGTAGAACCATCAGGAGCGCAGTCGGGCGGAAACCATACTGCCACAGGTCAATCCGGTGTGAATGATGTGATCAAGCAAGTTCGCAACCAGTTGAAGATGGAGGATGCAGCGTTACCCACTTCGTTCCCCTTGGATAGTGGCGCATATTTGGGTGCGGCAATACCGTCCAATACGGCTGATGCATTCAAAGTGAACTTCTACGCGTCCACGCAATCCGTTGCCGTTAATGATCCATCTTTAACGGCTTCCGACAGTAAGGTACCTTTACTGGCTTCCTATGAAGTGAAAACGTATAAGGACCCTGAGCAGGAAAGTATTTTCCCAGAGACAGACCTGAAAGATATTCCAGCAGATATGGCTGTGGATCTGGGACATGGCATCAAAGGCATGGCTGAAGGTGCCGCAGGCAGTCAATATCTGACTTGGCAAGAAGGCAGATGGACGCTGCAAATTCGTTCCGTCTCCGAAGATGAAATGAATAACCCCGGCATAGCGAAGAAAATGGTGGAGTACCTGGAATCACATACATTGCCTGTACCCAAAGATAAAGGGTATATCAAGGTTGAATATCCAAGTGGTGGAAAGTCTGTTCATGTAACGGTCTCATGGCAGGACGGTCATAAAATTCATCAGCTTAAGACTGATCAAGTACCACTGGAAGCTCTTGGCATGACTGTATCTGTGAAATCTTGAGGATTTAATGGATATTCTGAGTTGTAGAAGAGACGCGTATTGGATGGTTGTAATAAACTAAAAAGAGCTTGGTCCAGATTGGTTTCTGGGCCAAGCTCTTTTAGTTGTAGCATGTTATGGCAACGTGTGAAAAATTATTGCGGCTTATGCAGTCGGGGTACATACTTATTTTTGTTTCAATGGGTTAAAGCGGTACTTTCATTTGAACCACCCTTTTTCCTTAGAGCGAGTGATGGCCTCAATGCGGTTACTGGCATTTAACTTGTTGAGAATAATGGAAATATAGTTACGCACCGTCCCCGTTGTGATGAATAGATGCCCGGCGATTTCCTTGGTGTTTTTGCCATCGGCCATGAGGCCTAGTACGGCATTTTCGCGCTCTGTCAGAGGATTTTCTTCTACATAAGCTTCGTCTACCAAGTCGGGAGCGAAGATACGTCTGCCATTCATAACTTGGCGGATCGCCTCAGCAAGTTCTTCAATTGGACTGTCCTTAAGCAGGTAACCACGGACACCACCCTTTAAGGCGCGTTCGAAATATCCGGTCCGGGCAAAAGTGGTTAGGATAATGACCTTACAGCTCATTCCTTTGAGTTCTTCTGCGGCTTCGAGGCCGCTTTTCACGGGCATTTCTATATCCATCAGACAGATGTCTGGTGCAAGCTCCTGTACAAGGGTAAGGGCTTCCTGGCCGTTGCTGGCACGTCCGACGACTTCCATATCTTCCTCCAGATTGAGAAGGGAAGACAAGGCACCGAGCATCATGCGCTGATCTTCCGCGATTACAATTCTAATCATGATTCTGCCTCCTTTATCGGTTTGCGGACGAGTTTGGGAACATGAATAATTATCTCTGTACCCTGAATGTCTGCATCAGATCGAATATCCAAACAGCCATTTACAAATTCAAGTCGTTCTTTCATGCCCAAAATTCCTGTTCCGCGCCGCTCTTGTCTGTGTGATCGTTCTATTCCGACGCCGTTGTCTTGTACTGTGAGTACATTATTGGCGGGTGTTTCCTCAATGACGATGGTACATGCTGTTGCCTGACTATGTTTGACCACGTTGGTGACCGCTTCTTTCAAGCACATGCCAAGCACATTTTCATTCAATTGAGACGTGTCTTGTAGCTTCGGATTGCCATCCAGTATAAATTCAATTGAAGCGGCCTTCAGAATCTGCTCCGCCCGGAACAGTTCATCGACCAATTGTGTACCACGCATGGTGGTGACCATTTCCCGGACTTCCTTCAAAGCTGTACTTGCAGTTTGCCTGAGGTCGTTCAATTCAATCTCGGCCTGATCGGGATTATTACGGAGCAGCCGCTTCGCCAGATCGGTTTTTAGACCGATCAGAGAGAGCTTCTGTCCAAGGGTATCGTGCAGGTCACGAGCGATACGCTGACGTTCTTCCATTTTCACGAGATCGTCAAGTCGCTTGTTCGCATTCTCCAATTGGCCTTCCAATTGTTCAGTCTTATTTTTATTATACGTACTGATTGGAAGCAGGATGGAGGCCATTAAACTGATGAATACAAACGGGAACTGACTCACGAGCAATGAACTCTGATTGATAAAACCATAATTAATGGTTAGGAAACTGGCTCCCAGATTCACCGAATAGAGGGTGAAGAAACCAGCTTTATTTTTAATATTCCCAATAAAAAAAGCAAGAAACAATGAAAAGTAGGCATAATCATAGGCGATTGTCATCGTAATGGATATGGCAATGAGCAATCCAATCCACATGTATACCTGCCAGCCCTTAGTGATGAAGGCGAGCAGATAACATACGAAGAAAACGAGAATGATTACAATGCCGGTTACCATCGTCCATAATTTGGAATATTGTGAAATGTAATAGAAGGGCAGGATGAAAAAGACAAGCCATACATAAGGATTTAACCCTGTATTTTTATAAAAAATCTGCATCCACTTCTGAATATGATTCTCCTCCTTGCACTTGTACTCAACCGTAGCATGACTGTAGCATGACTATGGCTTGAACACAAGAAAACGAATCCGACAGAGTTAAGGCTTCTCTGTCAGACCCGCTGGATTCGTTACACGGATAGTTGGTTGAACATAAGGTTTGCGGGATAGATGTTTGAGCTGTCTAAAGCTAATGAACTGTTTAGAATCTTCATCCCACAGACGGAAGCGCAGGGCAACCAAACTTGAACGCAGTGTAATGGTAGTTGCCTTTTGCAAGGGTGGTGTTGCATTATGTGCTTCTTCCAAGAAATAGTTAGGTACACGTGGGCTCAAGTGATGCACATGGTGAAACCCTATATTGCCACTGATCCATTGCAATAATTTTGGCAATTTGTAATAAGAACTACCTTCGACAGCCGCTTTTACATAACTCCATTCATCTTCGTGTTCAAAATACGTCTCCTCGAACTGATGCTGTACGTAGAACAGCCAGATCCCAAAGAAACCGGAGAAGAAGAATATAGGTGCCTGCACCATTACAAAAGCCTGCCATCCGACTAACCAGCACATGAATGCATAGAGGGCTACGATCAATACTGTAGTCAGATGTGTATTGATGCGTTCTTTACGTCTTGCACCTTTGCGGTTGAAACGGTAAGCCAACAGAAACACGTAGATAGGTCCGATACAGAACAATACGAACGGATTACGATAAATCCGATAGAAGAGGCGTCCCCAAGGAGAAGCTTCTTTGTATTCGTCAACGGTCATAACCCAGATATCACCAACGCCACGTTTGTCAAGATTACTGCTTGTCGCGTGATGGATAGAGTGCTCATTTTTCCACTGCTGATAGGGTGTCACTGTTAATACACCAGTAATGGTACCGAGAATATCATTGGCACGTTTGCTCTTGAAGAATGAACCATGACAGCAGTCATGGAAGATAATGAATGTCCGTAGTACAAATCCGGATGCCACCAAGGCAATCGGGAAGGTCAGCCAGTAGGATACTGATAAGCTAAAGTAAGCCGCAGCCCATAGCAGGAAGAGCGGAAGCAATGTATTGATTAACTGTCGGATACTTAATCTGAGATCATTTTTTTCGTAAGGGGTGACTTCTTTTTTTAGCGCCATTTCTTTATTTCTACTCATTGACGTGTGTCCTCCTTCAATCGTTATAACTGTATCAGCTACAACTTGACGTTTCCCGGTAAGACTTTCCTCTAGGAAGCGTTTTTATCATTGTAAAACAATCGGATCATGACAGTAAGTCATAAACGTCAGCCCTCTGTAATGATGAATATCAATGATGGACCATGACATTTGTCATGGGTGTATGATGCTGAAAGGCTTGGCGGAAGTCTAAAAGAGTACGTTTTACAAATTCCTTTGCACAAATCACGCAACAATTTGTATTATGTATACAATTTTTGTTGTGAGCATGGTAAAATCTATCTTTGAGTGATTATGACAACTTATGAGACGGGTCGATTAGGTTGATTTCTGATGGATTGGATGGAATGCTTAATGAAGAAACGAATTACGGATATTCTATTTATTATGGCAGGTGCATTTCTGTTTGCGCTGGCGGTGAACCTGTTCGTCATCCCGAACGATTTGGCTGAAGGCGGGGTAACGGGTATAACGATTATTTTGTATTACCTGTTTGAATGGTCACCAGGACTGATGAACCTGATCCTGAACGGTATTTTGTTAATTGTGGGATACCGGTTTCTAGATAAAACGACTACGGTGTATACGATTATTGCGGTTGTGTTCAATTCATTGTTCCTGCATCTGACAGAGAGCTGGACCATTGACTCGCATGAGCTGTGGATTAATACGATATTTGGTGGATTGTTTGCCGGTCTTGGGATCGGCTTGATTGTTAGAGTAGGGGGAACAACAGCCGGAACCGTTATCTTGGCACGGCTTGCCAATAAATATTTGGATTGGAACATCAGTTATGGATTATTATTTTTTGATCTGATTGTGGCATTCTCATCTTTCTTCATTATAGGGCCGCAAGGTCTGATGTGTACGATTGTCTTGCTGTTCGTGGGGACCAAAACGATGGAGTTCATTATTGAAGGACTCAATCCGAAAAAGGCGGTTATGATTATCTCTTCCAAACAGGATGAGATTGCGAAGCAAGTGATTGAGAAGATGGACCGTGGTGTAACCGTGTTATCCGGACATGGGTATTACACGAAAAATAAGAAAGAGATCCTCTACATTGTCATTAGCAAGCAGGAAGTTTCCATGCTGAAGAAGATTGTACGAGCGGAAGATGAGATTGCTTTTATCACCATTCATGACGTGCGTGATGTATTCGGGGAAGGATTTATCGAACTTTCCAAAACTTAAGTAATAGGTATATATGCATTAGGTATATATGAAAGAAGGGAGTTGCGGTGAAATATCACCGCAACTTTTTTGATAGGATTGAACCGGGTATTAATCTAGTTCAAAAAGAAAGAACCCTTCTCATAGAGAAGGGCAAAAGAATATTAATAATGTCTTCTTTTTTTGACTCCACAGTATTCAACAGTGACATGACAGTGTTTTTTACATTTTGTAGGGACATATTTAATTTTAGTAACACAAGTTTTCGTGATTTTTTTGTAAAAACACTTTGGTTTTGGGTGACATCCTTTATGCTTTCTGTACATATTGAACCCTCCCTGATTGTGATAAGGTATTGTATGAACAGGGCAATGTATCGGTAATGTATAAACGTCTATTATTGTATAATAATTCCTTTATTAGGCTTTTGTGTTACTAGTGAAGGCGTGGTTCTTTCTATTAAAAGAATACAATGACAAAAAGCTGTACACCTATCAATCACGATGATATATTAAATTTAATTAATTTGTTAATAAACTTAACTAACTATTAAAGGAGGCGATTGCATGGCTGGCACACCGCAATATATCCGTAATCTGAATGAAAACCTCATTATGGATGCCCTGATAACTCAGGGAACCATGTCTAGAGCGGATATCAGCCGTCAGACCGGACTTAGTAAACCAACGGTGTCGTTGGCTGTAGAACATCTGATTGACCGTAATCTGGTGAAGGAAATGGGGAGAGCTGACAATGCTCAGGGTCGCAAAGCAACCCTCATCCGTTTCAATGAAACGGCTTATTATGTCTGTGGTATAGATATCGGCGCAACACGTATTCGGATCGCATTATCCGATCTGACTGGAGAGATCATCGCCTATCGAACACATCCCATGGTTGTCCAAGAAGGTCAGGAGCGAGCGGAAGCGACGATGCTGGAGCTTCTTCGAGGCCATCTGAATGAATTGCTTGATGAGAATCATCTGAACTGGGATCAGATTCAGTGCATCGGGTTCGGTATACCGGGCGTAGTCTTGCCTGATTCGGGACGTATCCATCGTATTGTGGACCCGTTAGTTGGTCTGGAACAAGCATTCTCTCTAGAGTCGTTGTCAGGCGCTTTTCCCTGTGAAGTGATTCTGGAAAATGATGTGAATCTTGCGGCGCTTGGGGAGTATCGAAGTGGTGCAGCAGCAGGTTGTAACTTGTTTGTTTTTTTCTCCATCGGTACAGGGACGGGCGCTGGCATTATGGTACATGGCCAACTGCTACGAGGTCTTGGTGGGTTAACCGGAGAGATCGCAGAGATGTTGATGGAGGATGGCCGTCGTCTGGAGGAAGTGCTGTCAGCCGATGGTCTGATGCAGTTGGCGAAACGTCATCTTAATCCGCATGATGAACTATTGGAAGCTGCTGATTTGGGTGCGGATGTAAATGTAGATGTGGTTGGATTTGCAGATGATCTTCACAGACACTTGACTCCCGAGAAGTTATTTGAAGCCGCACGCAATGGAGAAATAGATGCCTTGGATATTTTACAACAATACAGCCAGATGATTGCTTCAGCTCTGCGTCATATTAGCGTTGTGCTTGCTCCAGATCTTATTGTGCTTGGCGGGGGCGTAGGAGGAAATGGCGATGTATTATTGCCTTTACTGAGACAGGTCATATCTGAGCAATTCCCGGTGCAACCACAGCTAATCTGCTCCAAGCTTGGTGAGCAGGCTGTTGTCACTGGCGCAGTGCAGGTGGCCATAAAACAAACGATGCTGAACCTTCAGCAGGAAGCGTTGGAATAAAAGATTGGATACACAATATCTGAGGAGGGAAACGGGATGACAGAATTCTTGAAAAACGTAAGTAATGATTATTCGTCTAATCAGGATGGTACGGTTGGAGGTGATCTATCCGGTTGGATTGCAGGTATTGATATTGGAGGCACCAAAACATTGATGCTTTTGTCATCACGACAGGCTGGAAGCAAAGTTCATGAACGTATCTTGCCTACGCGTGTCAGTGATCAGCCGGATGAGTTCTTCCGATGGTTATTCGCTGAACTGGACACCTTCTGCCGCGAGGTTGGATGCCGTCTGGATCAACTTTCTGGTGCAGGCTTGGGATTCCCTGGTGTCATTCTGCAAGATGAGGGAGTACTGCGAAGTGCTCCGGCTTTTCAGTGGCCTGAGCAAGATATTCGCCCTGTGATTGCGAAGTATTACAGCGGAAACATCATGTTGGATAATGATGTGAATATGGCTGCAATGGGAGAATATGATCAAGGGGCAGCACAGGGACATCAACATTGTGTAATGGTCACGGTTGGAACAGGTATTGGAGCTGCTCTTATCCTGAATGGGCAACTCTACAGCGGACAAAATGGAGCAGCAGGTGAGATTGGGCATTTCATTGCAGGAGATGAAGGACTTCATACGGGTTATGTTGCGGATGCGGATTCCTTTGGTGTATTTGAGCAAGCGACTTCAGGTACGGGAATTACTGAACAAGCAAGACGTTATTTTAAAGAGGGTAAGGGAAGTGCCTTATCTCTGGTCATGAGTCTGGCAGGAGGTGAAGTGCAGCAGATTGAAGCCAGACATGTATTCAAGGCAGCCGAATCAGATGATGTTGCTGCACTTGAGATTCTTGAACTGCCTATGCGTTATATGGCTAGAGGTCTGGCGAATATTACGGCTTTACTTAATCCTTCCATGATTGTAATCGGTGGAGGTGTGGCAGCATCCAACCCATCCTATTATCTAAATGAAGTGCGTACACGTCTCGAGCGTTATACCGTTCTGCCTGCACGTTTAGCTGTAGCTGAACTTGGTAATAGAGCAGGAGCAATCGGGGCATTGGCTGTAATCAGGTCGAGTCTGGCACGGACATACCATTAGAGATAGGTGAAGCTACTATAGAATTAAAGGATGGAGATCCGGATGAGAAATAGACATATGAAGGCTTACACAGAGAAAATAAAAGCCGATTCTACTGATGCAAGACGTGTTTTGCTCAAATTACAGGGCCTGTATCTGTTTATGGGACTTGCCGGGGGGATGTTTAACCCGTACATCAATCCCATTTTGGTTGCACAAGGTTTTTCCAGTAAAGAAACCGGATTTATCATGGCGTTTGGCACACTTGTATCTATTATTCTTCAACCTATATGGGGAATTCTGGTAGATAAATTCAAAAAGACACGGTTCGTACTGATAATTAGCCTGCTCGTTCCTGCATCGTTAGCGTACTTCTACAATATTCAAGTGTACATTATATTAATATTGATTTATACTTTATGCACTATATTCCAAGTGACACAAATACCTGTGGCTGACTCCTATGCGGTTACCGCCGCGAGAGCAGCCAACACCTCATATGGCATGATCCGACTCTTCGGGAGCATAGGAACCGGAGTTGGAGGATTTGCAGCAGGGATGTATCTCTCTCAGTTTTCCATTCACATGTTATGGCTGCCGTTTCTGATGTTTAACGTTCTAAGCGCCATACTGGCAAGCACACTCCCCCGGCAGACGAGCATATCCTCGTCCTCGGTAACCTTCTCCGTAGGTTTGGCAAGATTGCTCCGAAACCGGACATTCCTTCTATTTCTAACAGGTTGTTTCCTGGTTAACCAAACGCTCACTGCGTTTAACTCCTTTTTTGTTATTTCATTTCAGATGGCTGGCGGTTCTGTGAAGATGACAGGTACAGCGCTATTGCTTGCATCAATCACCAATGTTCCATCCATGTTGGCAGCGGCATTCGTACTCCGAAAATGGGGGCATGAACGCACGATGTTGCTTGCAGCCGGTGCGTATATGTTACGTTGGGGAATACAATGGCTATGGCCAACGCCTGAGGTAATGATTGGCGTTCAGGTACTGCATGGGTTGTCCTTCGGATTCTTCTATATCGCAGCAGTGGAATATGTGGCTTCGGTTACGGGACGGGAAATGCAGGCCACGGGACAAAGTTTATTTAACATGGTGTTTGCCGGCCTGGGCGGAATTGTTGGTAATATGCTTAATGGATATTTGCTCGATTCCGGCGGTCCATCACTGATGTATCTGGCTTGTACGATTAGTGCAGCATTAGGATCGGTGATTCTGTATATCGTCAGCAGGCAGGCCAAAGATGAAAGAAGATCATACTCATTAGAATAGCGATGGAAGGAGTTGGAGCCTATGAGAGTAAATCTGAAGCGGAATTGGCACACCAAGTTGCTGTATTCCTATTTTCCTATTTTTCTGCTTACGATTTCCATTCTGATCTTTCTCTCCTTCCTGATTGTCAACGAACTCTCACGTAACGAAACGCAAAAAGCAGACATGATCTCCACCCGTTATATCGTGGATACACTGGAACGCTCGCTAAGCGATATCGAACTCCGGTTGCTTGAAGACATTGGTGCGAACAAGACATACAGTCGTTTTTTGGAGGCCGGACAGGGACAATTGTCGAGTCAGTTCATCTATGATGCGGCAAGTGGACTGGGACGTATGTTGGATCAGCAGGATATGATTCAATCCATTTATCTCTATCGCATGTCAGATTCCCAGATCCTTACGCCGAGAGGCATGATGCGCTTGGAAGATTTCGAAGATCGTGCCTATATTGAACAAGCTTTGAAAGATCGGGAGAACCTCGGTTGGAACCTGCCACGTGAATACAAGGAACGTTCTTTTGACGTACCTTCACAGGTGATTAGCATGAATAAGTGGCTTCCTTTACCGTGGGGCGGAGAAGGTCTGCTCGTCATAACAATCCGCATGTATGCAGTCGAACGGCAGATTGATAACATGACGAATGAAAAGTTATCCGTTCTTCAGGTACGGGACAAGAGCGACAATCTGATCTATACAGCGCATCAAATGGACCCTTCAGCAGGTGAAATCCTTAATCATGTGTCTTCCGACAAGCTTGGTCTCGTCTTCGAGAGCGGCATTCAATCCGGACAACTGTATTCATGGGTATCGCTTGTCTCTTATGTGTGGATTGGCATTGGATTATTAACGATTGTTGGCGCGGTGGCGGGACTGATCTACATTACGCGTAGAAATACGCGGCCCATCCAGCTCATCATGAATCGAATTCAGGCGTTACAGCCACGTGCCGAGGAGGATGAAGCAGCTCCATCCGTCAAGGATGAATTGGCTCTCATCGACCGTGCGCTGGAACATCTGATTGCTCAGACGGTTGATTATGAGAAACAGCATCATGAAAACTTGCTGATTCATCGCAGACAATTACTTGTTGATCTGATGGAAGGGGAACGCATGGATTCGTTCCGTCAGCGACTTCGCCATCTGCAACCGCTAGAGGAACGTTTCATGGAACCGAAGAGTGTGGCTGTCCTGATTGCGGAGATGAATGGTGACGACCTCTCGACCAATCAGAATATTCTGAAGATTGCGCTTATGAATGTGGTGGAAGAACTTGTGCAGAACGAGACCCAATTCGGCGGTTGGGCTGAATGGTTTGGGAACCGAAGGCTTATTGTGGTGATTGCATCGGATGAGCAGGAAGGACTGGACCGTGAATTGCTTATGGATCTGGCTAAGCAGATGCATATGTGGATTGCGGAAAACTTCCGCCTCCGGTTTACCTTCGGGATTGGACGAACCGTATCGGGCTGGGAGGAGATTACTCGATCCTATGCGAGTGCCGATGCGGGGTTGCAGCATAGACTTACCCTTGGTAAAGATGCGATCGTTCTCAGTGAGCAACTGCCGGATCGTATTGAGCTGCAATCGTATAAGTACTTGCAGATGCTCGCGGACTTTGTCCGTGAATTCAGGCTTACTGGTGATGGCTGGCGGACACAACTGGATCAGATGTTTGTTGCGTTCAGCGAAGATCAGATTACGGATAACGATATTCGCATGTTACTGCAGGCGTTAATTCAGATGTTGTCCCGTGAATTCGGAGAGCTGTCTGAGCGGTTACAGAGCCAATTTGCCGAGGAAATTCTGACACGTCTTCGCAGTGATATCCAACAGGTAGAGACACTGGAGGGAATTCAGGACATTTTGCAGGAATGGTTGAAAGAGGTCTATCGCAATTATGTGTCTGTGAATGAAACGAAAAGTCATCGCGCAATGATTAACGAGCTGCGGATTTATATTGAAGAACATTTTGATGATCCGGATCTGTCCCTAAAACATCTAAGCGATCGGTTCCAGATTTCGGGCAAATATGCGAGTTATTTGTTCAAGGAAGAGTTTGAGATGAAGTTTGTTGATTTTCTGGTGAAACTGAGGGTCGAAAAGGCCTGCCGTTTGTTGTCTGCATCCGATATGGCAGTTCAGGATATTGCGCTGCAAGTAGGTTATGCTAACGCCATCTCTTTCGGCCGAGTATTTAAACGGATTATGGGTGTGACACCGGGGGACTACCGCAAGCAGAGTGGAAAACAAGGGGATCAATAATGATATTGGTCGTGTTAGAACACACGTTAGCGGGTGAAATCGATTAATCTTAGAAATATCTATGAAATCTCCTGTATGAGGGAATAGGGTTCGTACCTTATCGCCCTCTGCAGGAGATTTTTTGGATGCTCAACCACGATCTTGGGCCAGTGTAGCTGGTGCGTTAAGGAATTTTACGAGTGTCCTATACTAAGCAATATGACAATTCATTAATTTATAGGGCAGGAGTTGCATAGATGTACAAATACGGACAGCAAGTGTGGGGATCGGTAGATATCAGTAAACGGGTTACCATCACAGCAAGCAATAACACATTTACATTTAATGTAGATAACTCGTCATACACGATAACGCTGCCTGTTGGTACCTACACAACAAGTCAACAAAGGCATGAATCCGAACTTATTCAGGCCATTTCGAAGGCAGGGGCGGCTCAGAACATTCCAGTACGATTTATTTTGGGCGGAATGCATTATGATGAGAAGTATAATGTATTGATATTGGAACATACGGACACGAGCAACGAACATGTTATTGATCAATTTGTGGGAAATGCCATCGATACGTTGTTTGGTCAAGTGAAGTTTAATCTTCCGCCGAGGAATTAGTGAGTTCAATCGTTCTACAAGTGTTGTTAAACAAGGAGATCACATAAGATGTGGTCTCTTTTTCTTTCTTTTGAAGAAAGATTCATTGGAAAAAGGATTATTGCAAGCTGGGCGATGCCAGATAGCGTATGAGAATCCAATGAAATGCAACATATTGCGTTATCATAGTTTACATATAAGGCGTGAAAATTGTATATTGTCAGGAAATATGTTTATATATCGCGGTTTTTAACTAAAAAAACGTCATTTTTGCATTTTGAAAATAGTTTATTGTCTAATGCCGAATTCGTATGTAATGATTAGTGACATTCACAGGTGCAACGAAATGCACGAACCAAGTGGAGTGGCAATCATGTGAATCCATATCAGAGTGTGTGCGAAAGGGGAAAGGTCAAATGAGATTATTTCAAAGACGTAAGGCAGGCAAGGCAAGTTCAATCCTCGCAGTGGTAACAGCATTCACTCTATTATTATCCGCATGTTCATCAGGAAGCGAATCTGCATCTTCATCCGGAGAATCAGGTTCGGGGGAAAAAACGACTTTGAAAGTAGAAATCTTCGACCGGGGAAATACGCCGGCGGGCTACACCATTTCAGACAGTTATCTGACTCGCTTCATTCAAGAGAAGTTTGGTGATCCAAACAACATCGATGTTCAGTTTGTTCCGGTACCTCGCTCGGAGGAAGTACAGAAGCTTAACGTTCTGATGGCGAGTGGCTCTGAAGTACCTGATATCGTATTTACCTACGACTCAGGAACATTCAACCGATATGCAGAGCAAGGAGGTCTGACTGAACTTACCGATCTGCTCAATCAAAGCGGCCCTAACCTGAAGAAGTTCCTGGGTGATGAAACGCTGGCCTACGGTCAATACGATGGGCAACAGTTCGCGGTTCCGGGTAAACGTCTTGTACTTGGCAAATACGCATCCTATGTTCGTCAGGATTGGCTGGACGCACTCGGATTGCCTTCACCTGAGACAGCTGAGGAGCTGCATACCACATTGAAGGCCTTTAAGGAAAAAGATCCGGGTAAGGTGGGCACAGGACTTATCCCAATGGGGATGTCCATTGCTTCGGCTCAATATGAACCTCTGATCTGGTCATTCATTGAACCGCTGACGGAAGAACAAAAATATACATTAACACAACAACTGGGTTCCAATGACTATCCAACGTTGTTGCCGGGTTTCAAGGACGCCTTGAAATATATGAACACACTTTATAATGAAGGTTTGATGAGCAAGGACTTTGGACTCGACAAAGATAAGAAAAAGCTGTGGGAAGATGTATCCAACGGCAAAGTTGGATTTTACACCGAGGATGCAGGGGAGATTTACATCTCCGGTACGTACAAAAACCTGCAAACCAATCAACCAGGTGCAGTGATCACACCGATTGATGCATTCAAAAACTCCGAAGGCAAATTCGCCAAACCAGCATATGCTCCCAATGCGATGTATGTCATGATTCCAAAATCAAGCAAAAATGCGGAAGCAGCGATGAAGTACCTGGATTGGATGGCTTCAGACAACAACTTGTTCGACCTGCAATTTGGTGTTGAAAATGAGAACTATGAGCTTGTGGACGGTGTGCCACTGATCAAAGATGATGCTTCTCCTGAAATCGCAGGTCGTATCTATAATTCCGGTGACATTGCCATTATCGTCAATGGTAAATACGTTGGGGATGACAAGAAAAATGAAGAGGCTTATGTCGTACAGGTAGAATCGAAGTATCGGGATGATATGCGCAAGTCGGTAGCCATTTCCAACACGGACACGATTCAACCGGTACGCTTCTCCAAACCGATTGATGCAGAAGCGCGCTACGGTAACGGCCTGAAAGACAAGTTTATGGAGTTCTTCGTAAAAACAACCATCTCCAAACCGGCTGACTTTGAAGCGACGTATGACAGCATGATGAAGGATTACATGGCGAGCGGTGGTCAAGCAATCCTGGATGAACGTACAGAAGCTTACAAAGCGATGAAATAAGCATAGTAGAGAACACATCTAATGTGAACGACAACAAAGAACAGGGATTTCATTAGGGCGATGGCTACATCGCCTTGATGAAGAATTCTGAATGACATGGGGGGAAGGTTTATGAAAACAAGCATCTATTTCCGCAGAAACTGGCAACTATATGCGTTGCTCCTACTGCCCATGATCTACTTCATTATTTTCAAGTATGGGCCAATGTATGGTGTGCAGATTGCGTTCAAGGATTTTAACTTCTTCCAAGGGATCTCTGGTAGTGAGTGGATTGGCTTGGATGCATTCAGAGAAGTGTTTCAAAATCAGGGGTTTTACACGGCATTACGCAACACGTTGGTACTAAACATGCTGGATTTATTGGTGTCCTTCCCGGCGCCGCTTATACTGGCCATCTTATTATTCGAGCTGAAAAAGGCTTGGTTCAAAAAGATGGCACAGACGTTGCTCTACATTCCACACTTTATCTCATGGGTTATTATTGGAGGGATCGTGCTTCAGGTTTTCGGAACGCAGTCCGGTTTCATCAACAATATCTTGATGAGCATGGGGTTTGATCCATTGCCATTCCTTTCAGACAAAAACTATTGGCTCTTCACGTATCTTGCGGTAGGCGTGTGGCAGAGTGCAGGGTGGGGAACGATTCTGTATCTGGCATCCCTGACAGGCATTAACCGGGAACTGTATGAAGCGGCAGAAGTGGATGGAGCAAGTCGGCTGCGCAGAATCTGGCACATATCCTTGCCCGGCATCAAAACGACGATTGTTACCTTATTGATCATCAATGTCGGCAACATGATCTCCATCGGCTTCGACCGACCGTTTATTATCGGAAATGTGGCTGTACGTGAATACTCGGATGTGCTCAGCACGTTTGTCTATCGTGTCGGTTTACAATCTGGTCAGGTCACGCTCGCAACAGCTGTAGGTTTGTTCCAGGCCTTAGTTGGACTTGTCTTCATACTCGGAGCAAACTATACGTCCAAGAAATTAACCGATGAGAGCATTATGTAGTGGATTTGATTCACATATGATCTGTAAGGAGTGAGTGGGATGTCTGAAAACACGGCGAATCGAATATTCAACACGGTAAACGTCATTCTTATTATCATTACGATGGTGCTGTGTCTTGCACCATTCATTCATATTATTGCGATCTCGCTCAGCTCGAACCGGGCGATCGGTTCAGGAGAAGTTTCCTTTTTCCCCAAAGAGTTGTCCTTTGAGGCGTATAGCAAAGTATTTGCAGATGGATCGATGATTCGCTCTCTTATCTATACCGTTTGGCTGACCGTCCTGAGTACGGTGCTAAGCATGGCGATGACCATTGCAGCGGCATACCCGCTGGCGAAGAGTAACCTGAAGGGGCGCAAGTGGTTCATGCTTGTCATTGTGGTGACGATGTTCTTCAGTGGGGGCATTATTCCCGAGTACATTCTGATCAAAAATCTGCATCTACTCGACAGCACATGGGGACTTATTCTGCCTGGATTAATTAGTCCGTTCTATATGATCATTCTCATTACCTTCTTCCGAGGTATTCCCGAAAGTCTGGAAGAAGCGGCGGGCATTGATGGAAGCAGCCACTTCGGAACACTGATGCGCATTATCTTGCCACTATCCCTTCCGGTTATGGCAACACTGAGCCTATTCTACGCGGTAGGACGCTGGAATGGTTTCCAGGATGCACTCATGTATATTACCAAGCCTGAGTTATACCCGTTACAATTGAAATTGTATCAGATGATTCAGCAAAACCAGATTACAGAACTGATGCAGAACGAAGGCATTGGTGCCGTTCAGGTCTTGCCTGAGAGTCTGAAAGCAGCCAGCGTTATATTCTCAACATTACCGATCCTGCTGGTGTATCCATGGTTGCAGCGGTACTTTATCAGTGGCGTAATGGTAGGTGCTGTAAAAGGTTAATAGTCTCGGGAGGTCCATGACATGACACAACGAATGGTAGAGAAGATGTCAAAAGAGCAGCAGTATCTAGTGAATCAGTCCATGTTGATGATGGATAGCTTCTATGACAAGGAAATGGATCTGCTTCGCAGTTTCGAAGAAGAGGATTCATCGCAACACAGCACACGAGCCAGTGCACATTATGCGCTAGGGTTGTTGATTCGAAATGAACCTGGTGATGTGGAACGCGCGATACGAGTGTTCCACAAGGTGCTCGATGTTCAATATGACGCTCCGGATGAGATCTATCACGGAACCTTCGCGACCCGACCTAATGATGTGCATCCACCAGCGGGTCACTATGCTTGGAAATCTTTTGCGCCAGGCACGGCCTATTTCCTGGAACGCACCTTTGAGAAGGTGTCTGCGCAGTTTATCCATAAACTACGGGAAGATGGCTCTCTACTCACAGAGATGGCAGATCCCAAACAACTGAAACGTCTGTTTCATTCGGCAGTAAATCAGGTACTGCCACCGGTCTGGATCAGTTATGATCCCAACTGGCGCGAGTTTATCGCTTGTGTCTGTGTGGTCGTAACTGCCGAATTCTCTGAACTTATGCCAGATACACTCATGAAACGGATGGACCATGCCATGGCATTGGCTGTTCAAGGGTCAATAGAACGAAGGTTATCCGACGTAATCCCCATGAACACCAATATTGAGTTAATGCATATTTTCATCACCCACTACTACGGCCATCGCTTGAACCGAACAGAATGGATTCAGCATTCGGATGAACAGGCAGAGGGATTCATGAAGGAGTTTGAGCAGTTCGACGGTACATTCGCTGAATTCAATACGACAACGTATTACGGGGTGGATCTCTCCGTGCTTGGCATGTATCGAAAGTATGGACTCACTCAACGTTTAGTTGAAATTGGACACCGGATTGAACACGGGCTGTGGAATAACATTGCGCTATATTACAATGCGAACCTGGAGAATCTCTCCGGCCCATTCTCTCGGGCGTACGACATGGAGATGCGAGAGCATAGTTCGATCGGTGTATTTATCTATCTTTTGCTCGGTGAAGGCTATGAATATCTGGCAGGAATCAACTGTGAGTCAGGTCATGATCCACTGATTGCACTCCTTGGGGTGGATGTGCCCGCGGAAGCCGTGCCTTATTTCAAGGCTCATCAAGCGGATCGGCTTGTGCAGAAACAGTTCATGGAACTGTGTGAGCGCAATGATCCAACGTCCAATCGGAATCTATGTACGGCCAAAGCATGGATTGGTGAGGACCGGATGATCGGAGCCATGTCGGGAAGTGTGAATACCAATGGCCAGATGCATCCCGCCACAATTCACTGGCAGACGGAGACGGGGGAGCGTTATTATCTCCGCTTGATCCGCCGTGAGGTAGGCGAGGGGTGGAACAGTCATCTGCGCGGAGTGACGTTTGATGCGGATCTCACGCCAGATTCGTTAACCATTGATGTCGTTTTGGATACAGAGGAAGAAATCGACGTTTATTTTGAAATCAGAGGGCCTTCCCTTCGTCAGGAGGATATTACGCCAGCGTTATGGCAGTTCCCTGGACTTACGTGTACCGTGAAGACTGAGGCGCCTGAACCATCCGTATTAATGTACTCGAATCACGTGGAGATCATCTATCGATATGTGCCTGGAAGGACTGCGAACAAGATGAGATTTGAATTGACCCTTCGTGAAGACAATGGACAGAGGAATGAATAGATAGAGACAGATAGAGATAAATGGAATATGAATAGGGATGAAATGAGAGGCAGGAGGAACAATCATGTACACGGACAAGCAGGAATATTCGTTTTCAACATGTTGGAACATCAAACGTCATACGACCGGACAAGGCATGATTGAAGAAATCAAATCTCTTGGATTCAGACAGGTTGAACTGAACTACAACGTCACGGAAGAGATGCTGAAGACAATAGAACCGATGATTGAACGAGGAGAAATCGGTGTATCCAGTGTGCATAATACATTTCCGCATGTGACTGATCCAGATTATGGGACGGATTCCGTCCTGCTCGGATTTGATGATGAGCCGCGCCGCAAACGAGCGATTGAACTGTTACTTCGCTCTGCCGAGTATGCACATCGTTATGGCGCCAAGGCTGTTGTTGTACATCCGGGTGAGGTTCCGTTTGAATACAATATAGATGAAGCGTTGAAAAAGATATACCACGATCAAGGGCCGGACTCCCCGGCGTATCAATCTTTATGGCAAGAGATGCTGGAGAAGCGGGAAGATGGCAGCGCACATTACCTGAGCCGGATTCAGGAGAGTCTGGAAGAGGTATGTGACTTGTCGGAGCAGCGGGGATATGGAGTGAATTTTGGTATTGAGACTCGTTCACGCTGTTATCAGATGCCGACTTTGCATGAAGCGGGAACGATTATTGGACGCATGAAGGGCGCGCCGCTTGGTCTATGGTACGATATTGGTCACGGCATGATGATGGATCGAATGGGACTGTACGATAATGTACGTGAGGCTAACGCGTTGATTGATCACGTGGTTGGCGTGCATATTCATGAAACCGTAGGGTTGGCAGATCATTGGTGTCCGTACATTCATAGTAAAGACATGACTTTCTTTGATTCATTTTTGGATATTATCGACCGTTCACCAGTGAAAGTATATGAGCTGAAGGCCGCTTGTACACCGGAAGAGATTGATGAAAGTCATGGAATGATTACGTCTCGCATTGCTGAACGTCATGCGGCGCGTCAGCGCGGATAAAGGGAACAAGTATATTTTATGCTCAGCACATATGTTGGGAAATGTTCATCTTACGGATGGACTGGGTTATGAGAGGCTATTAAATGAAAAAGGGATCAGTTTCATCGGCCTGTGAGGCTTGGTGAGACAGATCCTTTTTTTATATTTGGAGAGCTAACGAACCTGACACACCCTATTTCAAGTATATGAGCCATATTAAAATCGTAACGAATCTGAGACAGCTTATCTCTTTATTTTTAGCGCATTGCTGCCAATTTGTACTCGTATTCGGCCGCTTAGTGTTGCTGAGGTTCGTTAGAATTTCTATGTCAGTTCAAAACAGGTAATAAGGTGCCTCAGATTCGTTAGAGTTCAAGAAGTAAGTCACAACTTGGAGAGAGTTGCGTTTATTCTACCTATTATCAAAGCAAGATGAGTGAGTTATTTCTTTTTACTTGTACATTCGTCGTTCAAGTTCGACATAGGCAGTCGCAGGATCATCACTGGAATTATCAATATAAGCGACGGATGAAGCAGGGAGCGGCCAGGCTACTTCTTTTCGGACGAGAGAAGCTGTGAAGGCATCCCAGTTTGCAAGTTTCCATTCATCCAATGGAGATTGTCTCGCTGTAATCCGCTCGTGATACAACGATTCATTCTCCAGATAAATATAAGCCACCCGCACATCCGTGTCTTCCAGAGAACGCTCAATTCTTGCAAGTTCCTGAGCAATCCAATCCGGGGTTCCGATTTCTTTGGTAAATGGCCCGACAACGATCGTGTCGATACCCAACTGAACGTTATCCAGAGCTGCGTCCATCGTAATGCGGTACCCAAGATCACGGCACAGCCGCTTGTATTCAGGCGAATCCCGGTCGGATGGATCGAGTCCCTGAAGGGTCATAATTGCCTCAGCCGCGGGACGAAGCAGGATATCCATATCGAAGAAAGCCGCTTTATGTTTACGGGAAAGGGCTTTGGCAAGGGTGGTCTTGCCACTTCCGGCCCCGCCGAGAAAGAAGATTAGTTTGCTCATGATTGTAATGCCTCCTTAACTAGATTCAAAAAATAAGATATGTAATGGAATTATACGAATAGATAGATTCATCATTAGAGTACGTGAAAGAAAGGACTTGTTTATTTTAACATAAATAAAGAAGGTTGATAGCTAGACAGAAAAGGAAGGATAAGGTAATATCATACCTAGTTGTTCTATGCATAGGTTTTCGATGTATATGATCAGAAGAGATTTAAAAGTATGAAAAGGAAGGAGTGAGCGCGTTGCAGGTTAACAAACAAATGATTAAGGGTAGTACCGAGACACTAATCCTAACTTTATTGAAGGAACGACCTTTGTACGGTTACGAATTAATTAAGGAATTACATCGTCAATCTGAGGGTGTGTTTAATCTGAAAGAGGGCACGTTATATCCTATTTTGCATGCCATGGAGATTGAAGGATGGGTAGAGTCGTACTGGATGGAGGTTGAAGGCCGTAAACGTAAATATTATTCGATTCGTGACAAGGGCATGGAGGCCTTAGAAAGTAAAAAAGCGGAGTGGAATTTGTTCCGTAGAGCTGTGGATCGGGTGCTTGGGGAAGGAGGCCTGACATGACGAATCGAGATGAACGAATTCAGCATTATCTTGATCACATGTGTGTTCAGGTGAAAGCTCGCGAAGTACATAACGACTTGCGTGATGAGTTGGGTAACCACATGGAAGAGATGATTCTGGACAAAGAACAAGAAGGTTACAAAGAGGAAGAAGCAATTGCATATGCCATTGAACAGATGGGTGATCCAGTTATTGTAGGCAAGAGTATGCACCGGTTACATCGTCATCGAATGCATTGGGGGCTGTTAACGGGACTTGCCAGTTTGCTAATCATTAGCCTGCTGCTGACATGGATTTATACGACAAATATCTCAGTTGAAAGGTTTCAGTTTTTGTATAAAAGTCATTTGATCTACACTATTTTTGGTTTAATACTGATGGTGTTTTTGATGTATTTTGATTATCAGAAATGGAAAAAATATGCCTGGTGGATCTATATTTTGTTAAGTGGTATGTTGTGGATTAATCCGCTGGTATCACCGTCTGATTATGGTGTACAGCGGTTCTGGAGCGTATTTGGGTTAACCATTGATCTCACGACGATATCCATGTGGGTATTGCCCCTCGCCATAGGTGCGATTATGCTGGATAAGCTGCGTACGAAGTGTGACGTACAATCCGTCTCAACTTATATTCTTCTTGTGGCTTTGCCGTCTTTTAGCCTGTTACAAGCTTCAGATTGGGTACGATTGTTTCCATTCGGAACAGCAACTATTATCTTGTTTGCCTGGATTACACGAAAATGGCTTTATACGTTTGTAGGGGCTGCAATTGCGGGACTTATCACTATGATGCAATTGTTTTTGAGTGGTGAGTACAGGCGGTTTGAGAGACTCACTGCCGTGTTTAATCTCCAAAATGACCCGCTAGGACATGGTAGCTATAACCAATCAATTATGAGTATTCTTCATTCCGCCGGATGGTGGGGAAACGGTTCTGCGACTTCTTTTGACCATCACTTTAAAGGGTATTATATGGACTACCCTGGTGTAATGTTTATTGATGTATTTGGTTGGTTAGCAGGCATCTTGTTGTTGTTTGGTATCGTATGGTTTCTTGCTAGTATGCTGAAAATGCTACCTCATGTACTCGATGAATTTGGTCGCATGATCGTGTTTAGTATTACAATGATGTTCGCATTGCAAATGTTTTACTCGCTGGCGATGACTACGGGAAAGGTTCCAGTTGTTAGCGTTACTTTCCCTTTTATTGGTTTCGGTTCTCATCTGATCTTAGAATACGCCATGATGGGTTTACTTCTTGGAGTATATCGACGCAAAGACACTATTTCGTTGAGAAAGAAGCCTCGACAGCCGATCACGACAATGTCAAAATAATTTTAAAAGACGCTCGATCGGATGGTACCACTATATAAAATAATATAATACGATGTTTAATGAGCATTCACGGAAACCAGATATGACGCAGGTTCACCCAGCCTTGGCTGTTAAAAGATAGGCCACGCACGGAAGGCAGATAAGCCGTCTCTACCGGTTTTTCAGATAAATGGAACAGTAAATTCTGACCGACCAAGAATTGTTCAATTCGGTCTAATTCAGAAGTTCGCTCTGCTGCAATCGGAGAAGCAATAATGGTTTGCAACATCTCATGAATCTGTATACGAGCAGAATCTTCCAGATGCTCAGACAACGTGGAATAAAGATCATATCTGCGCAGTTCTTCGTCTCTGTCCCGAATCAGAGAAAAGAGAATCAGATCAGATTTCAGCCGCAGATCTCCTTTGAACTGCTCCATCGTGCCTGTGCGGACGGTACAGGAGTAACCGCACTGCTCCAATGTAGATGCCAGTTGTTGGGCATCCCTGCGATACTGTGGAATGGTTGCAATGTGCAGGGAGACGGGACCAGTCGAAGTGAGTCGTTTGGTATTCTCTCCAAGTCCCTCATGCTCAACCATTTCCGTATTCACCTTACTAAAATCAGGTACCAAAACCTCAGAGTCATCTGCATGTCCGTCATCTCTATACATTCCAGCAAGACATGACTGGACGTGTGCTCTTACTACCGGATCGTTTAACGGTCCGGTTTTTTGCGTATTACACGTGAGTAATTTATGAACCATCACACCTGCGCTAATCTGAGTCCAGTCTGCACCCTCGGACGAAGACGGATTATGGACAAGATGGAAGAACGGAGTTTCGATCTCTTGACTATCGTCCATTTTGGCCGAGGCACTCCACGGAATTTGCAGGATATCTACCCGGTCCATATGTGCTCTACCCTGAAAATACGATGAAAAGGCTTCAAGTCTGCACAAGTGATCATCCCAGGCCGTGACCTTGAACGGTCCCGTCCCGACAGGTTTTTGCATTGCATGCAGATCACCCGCATGATTCATCTTCTGTTCGTGTGTTCCCGGTGAGGGTACAATCGCCGCACGACTTGTTGTAAGAAAGGACAAAAATAATTCGTGAGGTTTTTTAAGCCGGAAACACACGGTTAAAGGACCTACCGCTTTAATAGATAGAATCTGTTTACTCACATCACGGTACAGTGTTCGGAGGTCTGTAGATTGCAACCGTTCAAACGTATGCACAATATCATGGGACGTCAGCATCTGACCATTGTGAAATGTAATGCCTTTTCGTAAATAAAACGTCCAGGTCTGTCGGTCTGCACTGACATCCCAAGTATGAGCGAGACAGGGGAGAATCTCCCCTTTTTCACCACGTTGAACCAACCCGTCAAAGACATGGCTGGTCACAAAGGATTCAGCCAACAGATTAATGTACAGCGGATCAAGCGCATGAAGCTGTTGGCGCAGGGGTAGCCGTAGTGTATCAATCTGCTCATTATTGGTGCCGGCTTCTGTATGATGTCCCGAATACCCGAGCAACCACTGGTTTAGATGATCCTGCATGGTTGTTGAACTGGAGAATGCACTCACCTGCTCGGCAGCTTCCTGCAATTCCCGGCGATTCATGGCTTGCATCATGTATTCAGCCGCGATTTGATCGGCCGGAACAAGCAAAGTCAGTGATGAACGACGACCGCGGCCACGTTGGGAAACCCAACTAATCCAGTCATGAGCAACCATCTTTTTGACAATCGTTAATGTATTACGATGCGTGCAATCGAGCAATTCAGCGAGGTCGGCAAGCGTAAGTTCATGTTCTGTGTGGTGACCGTATTGGCGATGTAACAGCAGATATTGCTGATGTATTTTCAAAGTGATGATTCCCTCCTGGAGGTGAACTCTGACGTATTCCTCTAAAATAAGAAGTTTTATCGTTTTTAATTTCTATTTATATTCCTATTTTATCATCTAGAATATAGCATAGAAAGGTTAATGGAGGTTTTTCCCATGATTGATAAAATATTGGCTTCACCGCATCGTGCTCTAATCACGCTACTGTCTGCATGGATACTTGCTATCATTCACCAGTATTTATTCTATGGTAATGATTTGGGCGTATCGTATCCGATCTTTGTCATTCTCTTATACGTGTTTATGTATCTATTTGTACGGGATCGTATGAGGTCTTTCCAGTGGATTGATGCATTTGTGGCGGGTGTTGTGCTGTTGTTATCGCTAACGTTCCTCTTATACGACAACGAACTGCTGCGTGTACTTAATTTTCTAGTTGTACCGGGCCTGATCATCTTACATATGACGTATCTAATGGGTAGAAAACAGAAGCAGTGGTGGGAGATCGGGTTGATTGGTACGGCGATTGACCATTTACTGCCTCAAGCCATACGTCATTGGGGGACTGTTGGGGCCATTGCTGTGAGAGCAAGCGGTCGTGGCATAGGCAAATCACAGAAAACGGTTGTTTTTAAAGTGCTCATCGGTCTTGTGGCGTCTTTGCCTATCCTCATTGTAGTTGTCGCATTACTGTCTTCAGCTGACGGGGTCTTCGATCAATATTTATCTGGTTTCCCGGAGTGGTTAAATCAATTAGCTTTTACACCAGGACTGCCAAGAATCATCTGGATGTTCATCGGAGGTATATTGTTATTCGGTTATGTATGGGGATTTGTCCAGCCGATGCAATATGAGACAGAGAAGAGAGAGAATGCACATTGGAAAAGTGGAGCAGCAACCACGCTTGATAAGCGTGATCACACTTATATATACTCTCCTGTGGATCCACTCCCTAAGGGTCAGGTTACGAATAAAATTACTCCCGAGCCTGAACGCACTCCGGTTCTTCGAGGACCATTCAGATTGGACCCCATCATTGTGGGCACCATGCTGATCGTCATCAACTGTGTGTACGTTATGTTCGTACTTGTACAGTTTTCGTATCTGTTTGGCGCGGGAGAGGGGCATCTTCCGGTAGATCTGTCTTACGCTGAGTATGCGAGAAGTGGGTTTGCGGAGCTGATTCTCGTTACGGGTATTAATTTCTTTATTCTTATTGTTGCAGTGCAATTCACGCGTCCGAGTGGAAAAGTAGGCATGATCGTGCATCAGGCACTTCTCCTGATTCTGGTCAGCTGTTCAGCAATCATGTTGTATTCCGCGTTTATGCGGCTAAATCTGTATGAACAGGCATATGGATATACGTACATCCGGTTCCTGGTACACGCATTTATGATCTTTCTCGCACTTCTGTTGCTGATTGCCGGCCTTCGTATACGTTATACGTCGATTCCGTTGATCCGTTGGTATATTGTGCTCGCACTGACTGCATATGTTGCCGTCAATTATGTGGGCATGGATCGCAGGATTGCCGAATTGAACATAGAACGTTACCGTCAAACTGGCAATATTGATGCATCCTACCTGGCAAGTCTATCGGCAGATGCGACTCCGTTACTTCGAGAGTTTGCTCTGAAGGAGTACCCGGATCTCAAGAGAGAAATGCTGGAACGTCAAGCCTATCTGGAGAGGGATACATCCAATCGTTCCTGGCCTTCTTATAACGTTGCAAAACACAGAGCTGAGCTAGAAATGTCCAAATTGAGAACGGAATAGTTGAATACTGGCTATTTTCACGAACGGATTTATGCAAAAACAATATGTAAGTGTTATAATATAAAAACTAACCTATAAAGGGGGTGAATCCCTTGTTTGAACTGCACGAGTTATTACCATATTTATTCTCGATTGGACTCATCTTCACCGTCAGTTATGCCTATATTGCCCATCTTCATTGTGGCATGACGGAGTACTGGATGGAAGGTGGCGTCGGTGGTGGACTTGAACCTGTACTTCCCGCCCTGTGTTTGGACAGACAGCACAGACAGGAAGACTGGAGCCGCATGATTAGACGAAGAGAAGCGCCCGATGAAGATGAACCAGATTGTCATTCCTCGTTGAACGATTGGTCAACAAATCAACGAGGAGGATATATATGGAACATAAGACGAACAAGGGATTCACTTTTACATCGGGCAAGGGACGGATCTATGGCCTGATTGCTATTTTGTTTGCAGTCATGCTGCTTGCCGGATGCAGCAACAACGTGTCGGAGATTACCTCATCGACACCGGGATTTTTTAACCATTACATTGTATTTCCACTGTCGTATCTGATTCAGCATATTGCCACCATATTTAATGGAAGCTATGGGGTGGCGATTATTGTGATCACACTGGTCATTCGTCTAGCACTGTTGCCATTGATGATGCGTCAAGCGAAGTCCCAGCAGGGAACACGAGTCATCATGAACGCCATGAAACCCGAGATGGATGCCCTCAAGAAAAAATATGAAGGCAAAAATGACCCTGCTGATAAGCAAAAGCTGTCTCAGGAAACGATGGAGCTATACAAGAAACATAAGTTTAATCCGCTGAATATTGGTTGCTTGCCGATGCTCATTCAGTTGCCTATACTTTCAGGTATTTATACGGCTATCCGACTTACACCGGAGTTGTCCTCCCATTCGTTCCTGTGGTTCAAACTGGGTGCACCAGATTACGTGCTCGCTGTGGTGGTCGCGGTCATTTATCTGATTCAAGCGAAGGTATCCCAAGCTAATATGGCGCCTGAACAGCGAAAACAGTTTGCCATTATGGGATATCTCTCCCCATTAATGATGGCATTCTTTTCTCTAACAGCCCCTGCAGCCATGCCGCTCTATTGGACGGTTGGGGGTTCGTTCCTGGTACTACAGACGTTATTATTCCGCAAGATGTACCCTGTAGAACACCCGCAGGAGCCTGTAATAGTGGAAGTGAGTCAGAAAAAGAATAAAAAATCTGGTTCATCCAAATCTACTCGGAAACCTGCAAAGTCGTAGGAAAAGATATGGACGTAATCATTGCATCGTCAAGATATTTAGTACGAACGTGTTATATCGCAAAAGCCTAAAAAAGAAGCCGATCCTTTAGGATTGGCTTCTTTTTTTGCTGTATGCAAGAAACAATGTAGATTAAAGGTACTCGCTATTCTATTGAGCAGTTATTCTTCTGTTCTGTCACGTCATATTGCCGGTTCATTCGACAGTTGGAAACGGGAAACGAAATACCAGATGAGCTCTCGACGTGAGGATACCTTGGTTTTGGCGAAAATCGATTTCAAATGATCCTGAACGGTGTAGACAGAAATATGCATCGCTGCAGCAATCTCTTTGGACGAATAGCTGCGAAGCACATAACCGAGCAGTTCCCGTTCTCGACTGGATAATCCATGGCTCTCGGCAAGCAAGGGCAGCAAATCCTGCGGCATCGCCTGCTCCAAACGAATAGCGATCTGATCTGGTCCTGTAATCTGTTGCATAAGACTGGCATGAAGTATGAGGTAACGGCCATCCGGAAGCTGGATACAGACTTTGGAGGGCGATTCGGGAGTGAGTTGAGTATCGTCAGCCCGTTCTACCCGATTCTTGCGCTGCAAGTGCGAACTCACTGCACGTACCGGGCGGGGCAGAACATCCGGCCCTATATGTTCCAGCATACGCAATTGGGACAGCCAATACTCTGCCGGGGCGTTCAGGGATAAGAGCTGGAACGTATCCGAGGTGATCATAATCCCGGGTTCCTCAGGACTTCCACTCGTGATTTCCTCCACAAGGGTCAGACTTGTGGACCGCAGCATCGATGCAATCGAAGCAGTCCAGGTCTGAATCAGCAACCGTTCTTCTTCTGTAAAAAAAGAATTCTCAGTCTTGCGATACAGCGTCAGATATCCCCAACAAGCGTCTCCACTGACGAATACGGCGCGCAGTTCATCACCGAACCCCGCTGGCTGAAGAATGTTGATATAACGTGGGCTTTGTTCATGCTGTGCGTTCATGGCCGTGTGAAGTATAGCTGTATGTTCACCGCTGCGAATTAACTCAGCGTATTTATGTATATCTTCTTCCATGTATTCATTGATGAATAACCGATCATGAATAGCTTCAATGCCTTCTTCTGTCACAGCTCCAGTGGAGAGAAGAGTCAAAGGATCAACGGTGGTGAAACAGTATGCGTCGTACGGTACAACCGATTGGATCTGTTTGAGAACAGCTTCCCGGTAGGTACGTGAGGTCCAGGTTCCTTTTTCAAGAGAAGTGATAAGTCTGTGGCTCCGGTCAATAGGTGATGTCAACAAGGTTTCTCCTCTCTCTATGTGAATATCCCAATGTTCTGGGATTGTAGGCTCAGCGTATCCTTCTATAATGAAATTAGACGAACAACGAGTCAAGTCTAACTTCAATTCAAGAGGAGCGCGGTGCCCATGAATCACAATCCATCACCGATGAGCTGGGAAACAGCAGATGTTCATCGTTACGAACAATCGATAGCCTTGAAAATTCCGGGTTATTCTCATATGCATGATCTAATGGAACGGCTGCTTGCAGCATGTTTTGCGGATAACAACGAAATTCATATACTCGTTGCTGGAGCTGGAGGGGGAAAAGAATTAGCTCTGATGGGTTCACGCCATTCCAACTGGATGTTCACGGGAGTAGATCCTTCGCTGCCGATGCTGCAACTTGCTGAGAAACGAGTCGCGGAAGCGGGTATTGGCTCCAGAGTGACGCTGCAACCTGTCACGGTTGAAGGATTGCCGGAGGATATTTTATATGATGGGGCGACAAGCATGCTCATGTTGCATTTTCTTCAAGGGATGGAGGCCAAAAGAACGTTTCTGAACAGCCTTGCAGCGAGACTTAAACCGGGTGCACCCCTAATCATTGCGGCTGTAAATGCCGATCTTCGTTCTCCGGCACATTCAATCATGATGCAAGCTTGGCAGGATCACATGCTCAGTGTGGGTGTGCTTCCTGAAGAGTGGGAGCGCTTTGCTGCTTCCCTGGGCCGTGAATCCGATCCAATATGCTCTGAAGAGATGACTCAGCTACTGACCGAATGCGGTTTCTCACATATTACACGTTACTTCGGGGCGTTCTGGGTGGAGGGGTATTATGCAATTCGAAACTAACGTGAAGCCTATGAAAGATCAGATCTGGGTCGTTGGCGGTTATGGTCAAGTAGGGCAGATGATATGTACTCAACTGGGACGTTTGTTCCCGGGGAAAGTATGGGCTGCGGGTACACGCATGAACCGTGCGGAAGAATTCAGCAGGTCTACAGGTGGTGCGGTACTGCCGCTACAACTGGATGTGACCAAACCTGTGGAGCCGTCCATGTTACGGTCTGTGAAGCTGGTCATCATGTGTGTCGATCAGAGTGATACCCGGTTTGTTGAATCCTGTGCACAAGCCGGAACCGATTATATTGATATTTCTGCAAAGTATGATTTTCTCGCTCAGGTTGAACAGCTGCACACCACAATGCAACATTCCAAATCGACCGCAATACTCAGCGTTGGACTATCACCGGGAGTAACAAACTTGCTTGTACGCGAAGCGACCATGCATATGGATCAGGTGGAGGAAGCAGACATTACCGTGATGCTGGGACTTGGAGAGAAACACGGAAAAGCAGCCGTGGAGTGGACGGTTGATCAGATGAATGCCACCTACCAGGTGATGCAAAAGGGCAAGCTTACGGAGGTGCAAAGTTTCGGAGATGGCAAAAGGATCGATTTTGGAGCGGAATTGGGTAACCGGAAGGCGTATCGATTTAACTTTTCGGACCAACACGTGGTTGCTCGGACCTTACGTATTCCAACCGTATCGACCAGACTATGCCTGGATTCCCGCTGGATCACAACATCCATGGCAATCTCCAAACGTATAGGGCTGTTTTCCCTGCTGCGTATCCCGTCTATTCGGAATGGAACAGTGAAGGCCTTTGGTCTTATTCCAGGAGGAGAGCCGATGTATGCGGTCAAGGTCGATGCCATTGGGCGGGAAAATGGGGAACGAATCCGCGTCGAACAATTGCTTGTTGGCGATAAGGAAGCAGATGCAACAGCAGCCGTAGCAGCAGCAGTGGCCGAACATGTATATAAAATAGAGTCAGCTTTGCCGCATGGTGTGTTTCATATCGAACAGGTTCTCTCGTTGCAGGACATTCAGGATGCACTTCATGCGCCACTAAAGGTGACGACCAGGATCACCTAGTTTCATATTCTTTTGCTGGCACCCTCCGATCTGCTATGATGTAACAATAATCATGGCATGAATGGAGGGAGATCATGAACTGCGTTGCTGTATTACCTTATTACAAAGTACAGAGAGAAGTGACGGGTCTCGCCCAAGAGATTGAAGTGAATGCCCGTTCGATGATTCTGTATTCAGATAAAATCGTGACCAAATACCGTGAGTTCAACATCACGGAAGTGTTTGATATGTCATTTCGCCGTATGGGTGATGAAGGTGGATTTTTCTATCTGCACACGAGCACTGGAGTATATCCATATATGGTCGAAATCGATCCCAAACCTTTTATACAAAGTTTCAGAAAGATGACGATTCAAAAATTAAAATGACTTGACCTTGCCGTTACGTGAAGGCTTAACCTCGGATATGGAAGGAACGATAACCAATTCAGAGGAGCTGTGAATGTAATGAGTATACTGATTCAGCAAGCTACGATTCTAACGATGAAAGATGCCGATGCCCCCTTTACGGGGGATATTCGTGTTGAAGGAGATCGCATTACGCAGATTGCTGACCACATTTTGCCTCAACCGCAAGATGAGATTATTGATGGCCGCCATAAGATTGCCATGCCGGGTCTCATTAATGCCCACCAACATACACCAATGAGCCTGCTCCGGGGATTCTCGGATGATCTGAAGCTGATGGACTGGCTCGAACGCAAAATGCTGCCTGCTGAAGCGCGGATGAACCCGGAAGATATCTATTGGGGAGCTAAGTTATCCATCGCCGAGATGATCCGTTCGGGTACCACTGCATTTGCCGATATGTACATTCATATGAACGAGATTGCCGAAGTGGTCAAGCGAACAGGTATCCGGGCATCGCTCACACGCGGAATGGTATTCATGGAGGACGATGGGGGACGCAGGTTGCAGGAAGCGATTGATCTTGTAGAGCGCTGGTCTGGAGCCGCCGATGGGCGAATTACAACCATGTATGGACCCCACTCTCCTTACACATGTCCCGTAGAGCCACTCCGTGAAGTCATTGCTATGGCTGTCAAGGAGGATATCCCGCTGCATATTCATCTGGCTGAGACGAAAGAGGAAGTCGTGAAGATTCGTGAACGTTATGGTATGACCCCGACGGAGTATTTGGAAGAGGCGGGGATGTTCGAACAGGCACATGTGTTGCTTGCGCATGGTGTGCACCTCAATCGAAGAGATATCAGCAGATTGAAGGGTATGCGTGGTGGTGTAGCACACAATCCGGTCAGCAATCTGAAGCTAGGGTGTGGAATCGCTCCGATTACCGAGATGTTGGCCCAGGGGATTAACGTGGGGATCGGAACCGATGGAGCGGGAAGTGCCACAACCGTGGATATGTTCGAGGAGATCAAAGCGGCGACCTGGCTGCAAAAGCTAGACTATGGCGATCCCACACGCTTGCCAGCCAAGGACGTTCTACGCATGGCTACACGCGGAAGTGCTATTCTGCTTGGTTTACAGGATGAAGTGGGTGTACTTGAGGTGGGGCGCAAGGCGGATCTGATCCTGATCGATCTGGCGAAACCACATCTTCAACCGGTACATGAAGTAGAATCGTTACTGGCTTATAGTGTAAACGGTGCGGATGTGGATACCACGATTGTGAACGGTCAGATCCTCATGCAAGGCAGGAAGTTGTTAACGATTGATGAGGATGAACTCTACCGTGAGGTGAAGGTTAGAGCCAAAAGGATTGTTGAGGGAATTTAATTTTTAGTGAATTTAATCCAAACTGGAAAAATATTTGTGCTCAAAACGCTATGGAGGCTTACTCCATGGCGTTTTTTGTCGAATTACAACTGGGAATAGTTCCATGGTCCTGTTCAGAATTGGTTCAGAATGACTCGTTATACTGAGCGTGTAGTTGTTCAAATTAGAAATGTACACGAGGAGGAACATGAATTGAAGGGGAAACAAAACAAAAAACGGCTTAAGCCAATATTGAAAAAAAGCATGTTGACTGCGCTCGGATTGGGCATTGCATTGCCTATAGGTGGAACGCTTCCACAGGCTAACGCAGGTGCAATTGGTCCGGAGATTAAGATTTCACAACCTGTACTGAGCGAGTACATTCGATGGCTGAGTCGTTCATCGGAAGATTCAAATCAGCATTCTCTCGTGTCGTATACGCCAATCGAGGCACTTGATGAGACAGTTGAAATTGATTTAAACAACCATTTTTCACTCACCACATACGATTCGGTCAAGGCCAGTTCAGACAATCCTAGTGTGGCGTACGTATATGTGAACAATGAAAATAATCTGGTAGTTATTCCCTATAGAGACGGTAAAATCAACATTGAGTTGAAAGCCAATTATACTTTATCTGGAGAAACTGTTACGGATAATTTCGAACTATATATTAGTAAACAAGGCGATGTGAATAATGATGGCCAAGTGAATTCTGCGGATGCAGTAGCACTATTGAAACATCTTCGTAATGAATTTAACCGTCGCTCCTATTCTGCTGTTGAGATGAATCGGATGGATGTTGACCGTGATGGTGAAGTTAATTGGTCAGATGCAAATGCTTTATTATATGGTTATGCCGAGAACAAGCTCGGCAAGAAGGACAACCGTTATGTGCTAACTTTTAAAGAAGTACAGGATGCACCATTTGCATTGAATGCTAAAATAACGGGTGAGATGAAAGTGGGAAGCACGATCACTGGTACATACGATCAGTTGGATGTCGATGAAGATATGTCGAATGAACCTCTGTACCAATGGTATAGAACTTCAGATTCATGGGGAAATGAAAAGCAAATTATCACGGGAGAAACGTCAAAAAATTATAATATTACAGCCGATGACCTAGGGAAATATCTTTTCCTTGAAGTCACACCTCGATCTATTTCGGATGAGCCATTCCTTGGTAGATCCTTAATGTTTTCTGGAAGAGAGGTCGTTACTTCAGCGGAAAATGCTCAAGGAGCAATCCAGAGTTTGTCTCCGTCTAATGGTTCTACAGATGTTAAGGTAAACGAACCGTTGGTTATTCATTTTAATCAACCGATTAAAATGAATACAGAAATGGGCTATAGCATTATCATTAGGAATCTTACGAGCAATAGTATCGAAGCTACCTACTTTACTATGTTCCAAATTGGATTTTTTGTAAACGAAAGTACAGTCACAATTAATAATCCAACCCTACAATATAACTCGAATTACTCTATTGAAATCTCGGAAGGTGCTTTTATGGCGACCTCTGATAATGCTTTGATGCCAGGGACAATAGTGGAACAAAATGGGGAACAATGGACATTCACTACCAAAGAAGGACCACCACCACCACCTTGATCGTTGTCTGTAATATAGAGTAACAAATTTTCTCTATCGTACCATCTATTAAAGAATATAGACACGGAGGTTATCACATGTTTCAACCGAAAAAGAAACGTCCAAAAATCAGAAAAACAATGTCAGGTCTTATCGCACTGACGTTACTCTCATCACTCGTATTACCGAGTATAGTGGAGGCTAGACCAACGGAACCATCGCAAGTGAAGTTTGCGGATGTGAGCGTACAGGCTGGTCAGAGCGTCCATGTTCCTGTGACGTTAAAACAACCCGATTACAGTGCAATTACCGCGTATAGCATGCAGATTGATTATGATTCGTCTGCACTGGAGATCGTACGTATCACCCCTAAATATGTCGGGAACAATTTTCCAACTATAGTGGAAAACAATGAAGTAAACTTCCATTATAAGATTGATAATGAAGCTGGCTGGGTGCGGATCATCTGGGCCGATTTCACTGCAGGTCATTATCCAATTCCTGTGGAACAGCAGCTGTTTGATATTGAGGTGAAAGCCAAAAGTAACACGTCTCCAGGAACGAAAAAACTAACGGTAAATCGTGAAGATCCAGAACGCTGGAATTTCACGAACTTAGATTATGAAAATTACACTGAATTGTCCGGTGGAACCATCACAATTACAGCAGCAAACTCGGGCGGTGGTAATTCTACACCTAATCCAGGTTCCTCCTCGGGAGGGAGCGTATCGCCAACTTCACCAGTGGTTACACCTGTTCCTTCTACTCCAGCGGTAACCAAAGGTGTAGACATCTATGTGAACGGACAGAAACAGGAACAATCTGCTTCGGCTACTACAGCAACCGTAAACAATCTGGTTACCACCACTGTTCACGTGGATAATGACAAAGTCATCAATCAGATTGGAAGTGGACTAAGAACACTTCTGCTGCCGATTACAGGTACTGGCAAGGATGTGGTCGTTGGTGAACTGAACGGCAAACTGGTTAAAACGATGGAAGGAAGTAATGCCGAAGTTGTCATTCAGACAGACACTGGTACTTACACCCTCCCGGCAAATCAGATTCAGATTGATCAGGTTCTGAACCAATTCGGAAGCACTGTTCCACTCGAAGATATCACCATTCAAATCGCTATTGCACCTAGTGCTGCATCCAAGCAATCAGCCATTCAGGCCGCAGCGGACAAGATGCAGAATACTACGGTGGTTGCAGCTCCAGTTGATTTTGAAGTAAAAGCCATCTGGAATGGACAACAAGTCAATGTGGATCGGTTCAACTCTTATGTAGAACGCTCCATCACATTGCCAGAGGGAGTAGATGGTTCAAAGATTACGACTGGTGTTGTGCTTCAGCCGGATGGCAGTCTTCTGCATGTGCCGACGAAGGTTATCAAAGGTAACGTGCAAGATTCTGCTATTATTAACAGCTTGACGAACAGTACTTACGCCCTGATCTATCACCCGACAACATTCAGCGATATATCAAGTCACTGGAGTCGGGATGACGTACAAGATCTGGCATCCCGTCTGATCGTACAAGGTACTGGTGAGAACGTGTTTGCGCCAGACCGGAGTATTACGCGGGCAGAGTTTACGGCTGTTCTGTTAAGAGGTTTGGGACTGCACTCCCCGATTAGCACAGAAGCGACATCATTCACGGATGTGAAGACAGGCAGCTGGTATGAGGATGAGGTTCAAACTGCCGTGTCCTACGGCTTGATCTCAGGTTATGCTGATGATAGCTTCCGTCCTAACAGCGAAATTTCTCGTGCTGAAGCGTTGACGATTGTGTCACGTGCGATGAAACTGGTCGGTCTGGCACAGGCCGACGCGTCAGAGACAACAAGTCTGCTGAGCACATATAGTGATAGTGCTGAAGTACAGGCTTGGGCTGCAGAGCCGGTTGCTTCGGCAATTAAACAAGAACTGGTACAAGGTGCTGATGGCAAGTTGATGTCAGAAGCAGATATTAGTCGTGCGCAATCGGCGGCGATTGTGAAAAGGCTACTGGCAAAAGCCGGATTAATCTAAACGATATAAGTTGAACTAAAGATTATTTACACAGACACTACGATGACAGAATAGTAACGAAATAAGACAACCCGAGTCCTTATATCTAAGGATTCGGGTTGTCTTGCACCTACACTTACTTGAAATGATTTATTTCAAGCAAAGCTGTAGGTGTTTTTTTACATATCGTTCTTTTGAACCACTCCTACAGGCCAATGGCCCAGTTCATTATCAGTTCATACAGAACTGGTACGATATGAACATCAAATAGATAGATATTGTGCTTGATCAGGAGAGGAAGAGATCCATATGAAAATACTAGAAGTCAAAAATGTGAAGAAGTCATACACCTTATATGGAAAAGAAAGAGTTCCGGTCCTCCACGGTTTGAACCTGAGTTTTCAGACGGGGGAATTTGTCTCTATCCTTGGTGAATCTGGCTGCGGTAAGTCGACACTGATGAATATCATTGGTGGGATGGATTCCGATTATGAAGGGGACGTCGTTGTTCGTGGCAAGAACTTAAGTGCCATGACAGAGAAGGAAATGGACGATTACCGAAAGAATAATATCGGCTTTGTCTTTCAAAATTTCAATCTGATCCCGCATCTGTCTGTCCTCGAAAATGTGACGATTGCGATGCAAATGACGGATACCAATGAAAAAGAGCGAAATCAACGTGCCGTTGATATATTAACAGAGGTTGGACTGAAGGATCATCTGAACAAACGTCCCAACCAGTTATCCGGAGGTCAGAAGCAACGGGTTTCCATTGCTCGGGCTTTATCCAACAATCCGGACATTATTCTCGCAGATGAACCGACAGGCGCGCTGGATCGAGAAAACGGAGATCAAATCCTGGCCCTGCTCGACAGCATAGCCCAAAAGGGAATGCTGGTGATCGCCGTAACTCATTCGCAGAAAGTCGCTGACTCCGGTACACGTATTGTGAAGGTAGAAGAGGGGCGCATCAGTGATGATATTCATCTCAAAGATCCTTCTACGACTGTCTACGAAAGTGGTCAAGGTTCTTCCCGGAGCCTGGGCTTGCTTGCTTCGTTCAAGATGGCACTCAAAAATATGAAACTCAACGCCAAGCGTAATGTCCTGGTCGCTTTAGGTGGATCTATAGGTATATTAAGTGTACTCCTGATGCTTTCCTTGGGGAATGGGATAACGACGTATATGAACGACGAAATCAATTCAAGTATGGACCCTTTGCTTGTGGATATAACCAAGCCGAGTGAAGAAGCCAAAGACATGCAAGGTCCCGAAGCCTTGATGGCAACAGGTGAACCGTTCACCGAAGCTGATATCGAGAGGATTCGCAATTTTCCTAATGTGGATCATGTAGAGACAATTACGACTATTACAGGCCAATCAACGATGGTGAATGAAAAACAAAGTGTGGGACTTACGCAGTTAACGACATTAACGGATGCTTTTGATCCCGCACTGATGACAACGGGAGTTCTCCCGGCAGAAAATGAGATCATGTTACCCCTTGATACGGCGAATAAATTAAGCGGAAATGACCAAGCTGATTCCATGATCGGCAAGTCCGTGCTTCTATATATCAATGAGATGGATAGCAATAATAAACCAGTGACTTTGGAGAAAGAAGTAACCATCTCAGGGATCTACGAACCGGCAGATCAACGATCTCCAATGCAACAATCCCCGGGATACATCTCATCAGGGACGTTAGAGCAGATGTTCTCGGACAAAGGAATATCAATTGGACCGATTCAGGTTAATGCCTATGCCACCGATATGAAATATGTAAATGATATCAATGAAGCTGCTGTTGACGCTGGCTTCGCAGGCTCCCAGATGGCCAAGGTCATGGAGAATATCACGACTTACGTAAGTATGGCTTCCATTGTACTCGCGGGTATTGCAGGCATTTCGTTGATCGTATCCGGTATTATGATACTGGTTGTACTCTATATTAGTGTCGTGGAACGCACGAAAGAGATCGGAATACTGCGGGCAATTGGAGCGAGAAAGAAGGATATCAAGCGAATATTCTTCTCGGAATCTGCCTTATTAGGCGTATTTAGTGGTATTATTGCGGTAATCTTTGCAGTGATCATAAGTTATGTGTTAAATATACTTCTGGACAATGCGTTTGGAGCAAAACTGATTCATCTCTCGGGATATTACATCTTGTTTGGTCTCGTGGTAAGTACAGCGATTAGTATCGTGGCTGGTTTGATGCCATCATCAAAAGCGGCGAAACTGGACCCGATGGAATCCTTGCGATACGAATAAAACGAATGGCGGAAAGGATAATGGCTACATGAACACGATTCTGGTGGTGGACGACGATTCCCATATCCGCAAATTAATCCGAATCTATCTTGAAAAGAATCAATTTTCCGTGCTGGAAGCAGCAGACGGTCAAGAGGCGTTAGATCTTCTCTCTCATACGAAAGTTGATCTGGCGATTGTGGATGTAATGATGCCTCGAATCGACGGCATTGAATTGACAGAAGATATCCGATCCTATCTGGATATTCCGATCCTGATGGTCACCGCCAAGGGAGAATCCAAGGACAAGGTCAGAGGATTTAATGCCGGGTCAGACGATTACCTGGTTAAACCTTTTGATCCTGTGGAGTTAATCCTGCGTGTAAAATCGTTATTGAAACGATATAACAAAAGTTCATCGAATATCATTCAGATCAGCGGTGTAACGATTGATTTGGGCAATCTGATGGTCGTTGCGGACGGACAAACGATTGAATTGAAAAAGAAGGAATGTGAATTGTTATTTTCTCTGGCGAGTTCGCCAGGGAAAATATTCACACGTACACAGCTTATCGATGATCTGTGGGGTATCGATTATGAAGGCGATGAGCGTACAGTCGACGTGCACATCAAGCGGTTAAGGGAACGGCTTGAACCTGTACCTGAACTGGTAATCTCAACGATAAGAGGACTTGGATATCGACTGGAGCGGGCATGAAGATGCTGAGGAAGAGCCTGCGACTTCGAATTGTAGCTACCTTTATCGGGATTGTTCTGGTGAGTTTGATTCTCTCCTTTATGATCAATAACGGGTCCCGCGAAAAAGCGCCGAATCGTTTTATGGTTACCTTTGCTGAAGACATCGCTACAATGATTAACCTGATCGATGATCCGGAAAAAGTGAAATCAAGCTTCGATATCTTTGCCCGCTATGGCTTAAATATCACGCCCGTGAATGAACAAAGTGACGTGTTGTCTTCCTTGCCAGAGGATAAAGTTCATTCGTTATTTGAGGCGGGGACAACCGATGCCATGTTTATATCCAGTAAAGATGGCATTGCGACCATAGGTGTTCCCGGAACAAACGAGGGGATCGGCACATTTCTGATACAAAGCGATTTCTCTTCTCTTTTTCACACACTGCGCAACACGCTCTTAACCTCACTATTAACAGTACTGGTCATTGGTAGCCTATTAATCCTGTTCATGTCCGGGTACATTGTGAAACCGATTAAGAGGTTAACGGTTGCGGCGAAGGAGATGTCATCAGGTGACCTGTCTGTTCGCTTGAAACATAACAATCAGGATGAGTTCGGGGAACTGATGGAGAGCTTTAATCATATGGCCAGTGAGTTGCAAAAAATCGATTCGGTTCGTGATGACTTTGTCAGTAACGTCTCTCATGAAATGCAGTCTCCGCTCACTTCGATCAGGGGATTTACCAGAGCACTGCAGGATGGTGTTATTCCTTTGGAAGAGCAGAAAGAGCATCTGGATATTATCTATGAGGAAACGCTGCGCTTATCGAGGCTCAGTGATAATCTGCTTCGGCTAGCCTCGCTGGATTCGGAGCATCATCCGGTTCATTTCACCACCTTCCAGGTCGATGAACAATTAAGAAGGGCGATCTTATTGGCGGAGCCGCAGTGGTCGCAGAAGGATATACAGATCGAATTGGACTTGTTGCCCTGCGAGATCACCGTGGACAAAGATTTGTTTGATCAAGTCTGGCAGAATTTAATAATCAATGCGATCAAATACACCGGTCCTGAGGGTACCATTCATGTCGAGATTGAGACGTCATCTTCATTCGTGAAGGTATTGATTAGAGATTCTGGACAAGGAATACCTGCGGAAGCCCTCCCGTATATCTTTGATCGATTCTATATGGTGGACAAAGCGCGAAGCAGCTCACTTCGAGGCAATGGGTTAGGGTTGTCCATTGTGATTAAAATTTTGAAATTGCATCAATGTACCATTGATGTAGAGAGCGAAGTTGGAAAAGGTACGCAGTTTATAGTCACGATTCCCAGATCGGTTATCACATCTTAGGCAACCCAGAATTGAAAGCAGCAATATGAATACAATCGGCTCCTGTACGTTCAGGATTCAGATTGCTTCATATTGCTTTTTTTGATATTAGGATACTCAACAAAATTTCATATATAGTTTTGTTTAGCAGTGAATCATTTGATAAAATAGAAGAGACGTTATGTGAATCTATGAACTTAATCAATTTATCATACACAGAATGGAGCCATTCAATGAACTATCGCAATATGGAAGATTGTATTAACGATCTGGAGCAGCACGGTCATTTGATTCGGGTCAAAGAAGAGGTTGATCCTCATCTGGAAATGGCAGCCATCCATATGAAAGTGCACGAGGCTAAAGGCCCGGCATTGTTATTCGAAAATGTAAAAGGCTCGAAGTTCCAGGCTGTATCGAATCTGTTCGGCACAGTGGAACGAAGCAAATTCATGTTCCGGGGGACGCTCGAAGGCGTACAACGGGTCATGGCTGTTCGTGACGATCCCATGAAGGCGCTTAAGACGCCATTTCAGCATGTCCGCACTGGTCTTGCCGCATGGCAGGCGCTGCCGAAACAGAAGTCTATCAGTCTACCCGTGTCGGCACAAGAGATTCAAATCTCGGATCTGCCGCTCATCAAGCATTGGCCCATGGACGGTGGGGCATTCGTGACACTGCCGCAAGTGTATTCCGAAGATCCAGATAAACCCGGCATCATGAATTCGAACTTGGGAATGTACCGGGTTCAACTGAATGGCAATGATTTTGAAATGAACAAAGAAATTGGATTACACTATCAGATTCATCGCGGAATTGGGATACATCAAGCCAAAGCGGTCAAAAAAGGAGAACCACTGAAAGTCAGCATTTTCATTGGGGGTCCACCAGCACATACACTTTCAGCGGTTATGCCTCTGCCAGAAGGACTTAGTGAGATGACATTTGCCGGTTTGCTCGCCGGACGTCGCTTCCGGTACAGTTACAAGGACGGGTATTGTATCAGCAATGATGCTGATTTTGTCATCACGGGTGATATCTACCCAGGCGAGACGAAGCCTGAAGGTCCATTCGGCGATCATTTGGGTTATTACAGTCTGACACATGAATTCCCGTTAATGCGTGTGCACAAAGTCTATGCCAAACCTAATGCCATCTGGCCATTTACGGTTGTTGGTCGTCCGCCTCAAGAGGATACGGCATTTGGTGATTTGATACATGAGATTACAGGGGATGCCATTAAACAGGAGATTCCGGGCGTCAAAGAAGTACATGCAGTCGATGCGGCAGGAGTCCATCCTTTACTGTTCGCCATCGGCAGTGAACGGTATACGCCCTATCAGGCGGTAAAACAGCCAACAGAGCTGCTTACGATTGCCAACCGTATTTTGGGTACAGGTCAGCTCAGTCTGGCGAAGTACCTGTTTATAACTGCTGAGGATCAGCAGCCTCTGGATACCCATAAGGAAGTTGAATTCCTGACCTATATTTTGGAGCGTATCGACCTGCAACGGGATATTCATTTCCACACGCATACAACGATTGATACGCTGGATTACTCCGGTACAGGACTGAACAGCGGAAGCAAGGTTGTGTTTGCCGCATATGGCGATAAGATTCGGGATCTGTGCACGGAAGTTCCAGAGTCTTTGAAAAACATACGCGGATATGAAAATCCACAGCTCATCATGCCGGGCATCGTCGCAATCCAGACAACAGCCTTCACAAGTTACACGGATACAGCGCAGGGGATGCAAGCATTCACGTCTCTATTGAAAGAGCAGGGAGGTCTGGACTCATGTCCGATGATTATCCTATGTGATGACAGTTCGTTCCTGAGTGCTAATCTCAGTAACTTCTTGTGGGCCACGTTTACCCGGAGTAACCCTTCACATGACATGTATGGAGTTAATAGCGGATATGACCACAAGCATTGGGGTTGTGATCAGGTGATTATTGATGCGCGGACCAAACCTCACCAGGCGCCGCCATTGATTCCCGATGCTTCGGTTGAGAAGAGCATTGAACGTTTATTTGTTAAAGGGGCAAGTCTGGGTTCAATCAAAATCTAATATGAGTTGTCTTAAAGAAGTTCAAACGGAGCGTTTGAACTTCTTTGGCTTGCTCTGATCCAGCGATAAGACACAAAAGTGTGAAAAAGTTAAAAACCGGGACTAATTTGGATATTGGAGTGAGGATAAAGTCTTACATGTTCGTATTTACCTTTGTGATTAAGGTCGTTTGAACTATGTATGAAATGAAGAATTATAACGATATAAAGAAGTATAGGTATTTTTGTGGCCCCGTTCCATTGGGTGCTGTTACTATAATGAATTGTTCAGGGGGAATACCGATTTGAGAATCCATATTATGAACCTGCAAGACGGAGACCGTCTGACTGCGGATACATTCAGCGATGCAGGATTACACGTTCTCGGGAAGGGGACCGTAATCAGAAGTGAGGATATTTCCTTGCTTATGCAGCACCGTGTAGATTATGTAGATATTGAATCACGCGAAGAGGAAATCACTGAGGCAGAATTTTTTGCTGCAGCCGCCAAGCATGCTTCCGGGTTAAGTACAAGTACGAAGGAAGAGCCGCCAGAAGAAGAGATGAAGTCCCAATTTATTCAGACCGTACATAATTATCAAAATGCTTTTCTTGAAGCTCTGACTGTTGGCAAGTTCAACGCCACCATGGTGGATGATGCACTGCAACCGATGGTTGAAGGACTGGATGAGCAGAAAGATGTCGTCCATCTCCTGATGATGCTGGAGCGGGATGATGTCAATAACTATACACATTCAATTCAAGTCGGATTGTTGTCCTTCTACCTCGCGAACTGGCTTGGATATTCTCAAAAAGAGAGTTATCAGATTAGTCGCGGTGGTTATCTGCATGACATTGGAAAGTGTAAAGTCTCCCACCGGATTCGGAACAAAACAGAACCGTTGACAGCGGACGAGCAGCTTGAAATGCAGCGTCACACGATATATGGACATGAAATCATCAAAAATTCCATGACGGATGAAGCGACAGCACTGGTTGCTCTGCAACATCACGAGCGGGAAGATGGGTCGGGTTATCCAATGCAACTTGAGAAAAGTGAAATTCACCCCTATACCCAGATCGTATCTGTAGCTGATATCTATATCGGCATGAGATCCGGGAGTCACGGGGGAAGCAATCCAAACCTCATCAACAACCTAAGAGATATTTATGGAATGGGATTTGGTAAATTGAATGAAAAGCCGGTTCAGGCATTGATGCAGCATTTACTTCCTAATTTTATCGGAAAACAAGTCCTGCTCAGCAATGGAGAAAAAGGTGTTATTGTCATGAACAATACGTCTGATATTTTCAAACCGCTCATCAAAGTGGAGTCGGAAGAATATCGCGATCTTTCCAAAGAGCGTACGCTTGCCATTGATGAATTGCTTATTTAATATCGGCAGCCTTTGCTATTCTGCCAATACATGAAAGACGGGCCTCCTGTACTAAGACAGGGGACCCTTTTTTTTGTTATATCCCTTTTGCTGTGTTGTTCGACCAACGAAGCAAGGTTATACTTTGCAAAGACCTTATTTTTCCTGCCAAGGAGCGATCGTCATGATTGAAGTGACAACAGAGATTACGATACTTGCCTCGATTGAACGGTGCTTTGACTATGCCCGGGATATTGACCTACATACACAGACTGTCTGGAAACATACGAGAGAACGAGCGGTCGCTGGAGTAACCACAGGAAAAATTGGAGCCGGGGATACCGTTACCTTTCAGGCTACCCACCTGGGTGTCAGACAGAAGTTAAAGTCCCGAATTGTGCAGTTTGAACGACCGTTTTTATTTGTGGACCAGATGGAGAAGGGGGCTTTCAAGAGCATGCGACATGAACATCATTTCAGCGCAATTGCAGAACAGATGACATGCATGAGAGACACGCTGCGGTTTGAAGCGCCACTTGGATTACTGGGATGGGCAACGGAACGACTTGTGCTGAAGAGATATATGCTGGCATTTCTGGAGAGTCGTAACCGTAAACTTAAAGTGATCCTTGAGCAGTATCCGGAATTGAACGAATAAAGGAGAGAAGACGTTTGATGGATAATGAGTATTATGTAGGTTGGGGCACCCTTGCCTTGATTAATGCCGGACTTGCACAGGGAAAAAACAGAAGTGGTCGAAACTGGTTTCTGATTTCCCTGTTGTTGGGTCCTTTGGCAACCCTCTTTATTGTGGTGTGGAATAAACTGGACTAATTCAACGATCGAGATTCCGATGCATATGACGATCAATCATCCAGAACAGAAGTGCTGCTGCACTAACACCCGCACCTAACCAGCAAACCGCTGTCCAACCCGCCCATGCATACACCTGGGTAGAAACGATGGAGCCGGTTGCACTGCCGATGGAGTAAAAGATCATATACGCTGCCGTCAGGCGGCTCTGTGCTTCGGGACGGACTTCGTAGATCAGGCTCTGGTTGGTAACATGTACGGCTTGCACGGCGAGATCGAGCAGGATAACGCCGAGGATCAGGAACCACAACGAGTGATGGACATAACCGATGGGCAGCCAGGACAAGAGCAGAATGACAAGAGAGATACCGGTTGTTTTTTGCCCAAGGCCCCGATCGGCGAGTTTACCTGCACGGGCAGCAGCCATTGCTCCGGCCGCTCCTGCGAGACCGAATGCACCTATAAGCGTATGAGACAGGGACAGTGGAGGGCTACTTAGTGGCAGAACCATGGAAGTCCACAAGATGCTGAAGGCTGTAAAAATCAGCATCGCCAGTACACCTCGTACTCGTAATACACGCAACTCACGATACAGTTGCAAGACAGAGCTAAGTAATTGGACATAGCTTTGTTTTACTTGTGGGGACTGTTGCCTTGGGAGAACAAGATATAAGGCGACAATTCCGAGTAAAGTAAAGCTGGCAGAGAAGAGATACACCGATCTCCACCCGAGCCAATCGTTAAGCGTACCTGCAACCGTTCGTGCAAGTAATATGCCAATGACGATTCCACTGGTGACCTGCCCGACAATACGACCACGTTCGGTAGGGGCTGCCAAGTGTGCAGCAAAGGCAACCAATGTCTGTGTAATGACCGCGAGTAGACCTACGACGGCCATACCCGTGAATAAAAGTGAGCTGGACTTTGCGGTTCCTACCAGAACCAGTGCAAGTACGGATAAGAGCATTTGGATAATTATCAACTTGCGGCGGTTTAAGAGATCCCCGAGCGGAACGAGAAGGAACAGCCCCAGGGCATAACATATTTGAGTAACTGTGATGACGATCCCTATGGATGATGGAGAGAGGTTGAACTCTTGAGCAATGGAGTCCAGCAAAGGCTGAGCATAATAAATATTGGCGACCGCAAGTCCGCTGCACACGGCAAAGAGAAGAGCAACTAACCTTGACATGGCAGGACGATCCTTATTGGATAATTGTGCATCTGGAGAAGAAGTTTGCATGAATGGTTGTCACCTTTCTATTTTGTACTGATTGGTATGATATGTTTCGGGATAACCTTACTTTATTAACGTGGATTCTGTCAATAGAGGATTAGCTAAGACTTTTTATTTGGTGAAAAACACTTTTAAGCTAGGTTTATCCAATGCTAAAATGTGTTATGTTTGACCTGTTCATTGTTTTGAGATTACAATATAAATATACTGAACGATACATAAAGAGGTGGAATGTATGGTTAGACAACGGGAATTTGATACGGACAAAGCACTCGATGCAGCAATGCATACGTTTTGGGACAAGGGGTTCGAAGCGTCATCTTTGAGTGATTTGACGACCGCAATGGGCATTCAACGTCCCAGTCTGTACGCAGCTTTTGGCGATAAAAAGGAATTATTCGAAACCGCACTTCGCAGGTATACCACGCAGCATGCGGCCCAAGTCAGAGCCAGACTTCAACAGGGCTCCACGGTGCGAGAAGCCTTCCGTGGGCTGTTTGAACATATTGGAGCTGAAGGGAGTGTAACCGAGCCTAGTCATGGCTGTTTTTGCATTAATACGATGGTTGAGCTGGCTCCACATGACCCCAAATTCGCTGTCCTCACACGGGAGCATCAGATGTATCTGGGTGTTCTTTTCAAGGAAACGATTGAAAAAGGCCAACAGAGCGGAGAATTGTCCGCTGACTTGAATGCGAGTGCGGTAGCACAGTCTTTGGTTGTATCCATGATCGGACTAACTGTACTGATGAAATCAGGACCGGACCGCTTGTTTGTAGAGCAGAGCATCAAGGTTACGCTGTCTTTGCTGCAGTAATAGGGATTTCTTCTGTTTAAAGTGATGCGGAGTTGCTACAATATGTTTAAGAAGTGAGCAGATATAGGAGGAGATCAGGGATGGATACGAAGTTGCGCTGTGCAATTTTGGATGATTATCAAAACGTTGCGTTGACGTCGGCAGACTGGAGTTCGTTGATGGATCGGGTGGAGATTCAGACATTCAACAACTATATGGGCTCGGAAGAAAAAGTCATTCAAGAATTGCAGGAATTCGATATTGTGGTCCTGATGCGGGAACGTACACCATTTCCGGAGAGGGTTATTTCGCAGCTCCCTAAGCTGAAACTTCTGATTACAAGTGGCATGCGTAATGCGTCCATAGACCTTGAGGCTGCGGAGCAAAAAGGGATCATTGTGTGTGGAACCGAGGGAAGCTCTAATCCACCAACGGAACTGACGTGGGCGCTAATACTGGGACTGTCCAGACAGCTGGTTACGGAGAATAATGCACTTCGCTCCAATCGAAACTGGCAGAGCACTGTAGGATTGGATCTGCATGGGAGAACACTTGGATTGCTCGGTTTGGGCAAGATAGGCACTCGCATGGCTGAGATCGCACAAGCATTTGGCATGAATGTGATGGCCTGGAGCGAGAATCTGACACGAGAGAAAGCCGAAAAACATGGTGTCATTTGGTCCGAGACCAAGGAGCAACTGCTTGCACAGAGCGACATCATATCCATTCATCTGGTATTAAGTGATCGTACGCGCAATCTGATTGGACAAGCCGAATTTCAACAAATGAAATCGAGTGCGCTATTCATTAATACGTCGCGAGCGGGTATTGTTGATCAGGAAGCTATGGTAGATGCATTACAGCGTGGTTTGATTGCTGGCGCAGGTCTGGATGTATATGAGCAGGAACCGCTGCCGGTTAACCATATTATGCGAACATTGCCCAATGTCCTGGCCACACCGCATCTGGGTTATGTGACTCGTGGCAATTATGAGATCTATTATAGTCACACCGTAGAAAACATAGCGATGTTCCTGAACGGAACACCGATCAGGCAAATGCTTCCTTAGAATAAACGGTGCTGAATAAAGACGTAGTTTTAGATATATGGGATTATAGACAAATAAGGTGCTGCCAGGAAAGAGTTAGACCTGAGCAACACCTTTTTAGAGTATCTGTGTAGCAAAACAAATCTAACTGTGTCGTCCTCGCTGGGAAGAATGAATCATGGCGACGCTTGATTCACGAACGATTAAGCGCGGTTCGAATTGAATGTGTTCGTAATCGGTCGTGTTCATCTCCCGAATCCGCTTTAACAACAGTTCGGTAGCAAGTCTGGCAACCTCCTCACCCATAATGGACACAGAACTAATCTGCGGAGACGAGACCGTGGTCCACTGATTGTTATCTACACCCACTACAGCCACATCTTCAGGTACACGAACCCCCAACTCCTTGAACCGATTAACCAATCCGATGGCAACCATATCATTAATGGCATAGACTGCATCTGGCATATGCGTGAGTCCATAGAAATAATCTGCAGCATTGGCACCTGTATTCAATGAAAAGTCCTCACCAAAGTAGACGAGAGAAATGTCCACATGGCCTACAGCTTGCTCATAAGCACGGAAGCGCTCTTCAATAATGTCTTTGGGTGCACCGGCATATGCGATTCGCGTCCGCCCAATTTTGAACAGATGCTCCATGACCAGTTTGCCTTCGGGTTGAGACAGAGAGACGATATCTGCCCTCATTCCCGGTTCCAGTTTCTTGCCGTAGTTAATCATAGAGATGGGGAGCGGGGCTTTATCAATCAGTCCGGGTAACGTTTTGGGATAGGCTAGAGGCATGAAGATCAATCCATCTACATGCAATTTTTTCACATTACGTATTGTCTCCAACTCGGTACGGGCATTGCCTGCCGTATTGATCTGCACGACATGGTAACCATGCTGCTTCGCCGTTTGCTCAACAGACCATGAAATCTCCGGAATAATGGCGTTACGTATGTCGGGTACAACGAGCGCGATCTGGTGCGTTTGCCGGATTTTCAGACTCTGTGCGGAGGTGTTGGGTACAAAACCCAGTTCTTCAATGGCCTTCATCACCTTATCTCGTGTTTTACTGCTTATGCCTTCTGAATTGTTGATGGCCCGGGATACAGTAGCGATGCCCACGCCGGCACGCTCAGCCACGTCCTTGATCGTCAGTTTCTGTTCTTTCCTCAATGTACGTTTACCTCACTTTATCGGAAACGATTCCGAATATTTAGGGATATGTATGCACTTCGCGATAAGTATATAACTTAATTATAACATTTGAGCTATGAAGTATCCCGTGATTGGACCACATTTATGCCGAAGTATGATTATATTTCATTCCGTCTGCAGTATTATTTGCCAGGATATATCTTAATAACTTGGATTAGAGCGGTTACACAATACCGCTAAAATAACTTTAATAAAAGTGTAAGCGTTCTTAATTAAAAACTCGATATGATCACGAAATAGACATATTAGTGTAGAAATATGTTTGACAGCGTATCTAAAATGTGACATATTTAATTTACGGAAACGTTTCCGATTATACTATAAATTATGATCTGGGAGATGAAATGAATGAAAGCATTACGTTGGCACGGAGTCAAAGATTTACGTCTCGAAAATATTAACGAACCTCATCCTGAAGAAGGTAAGGTCAAAATAAAAGTGGAATGGTGCGGCATCTGCGGCAGTGACTTGCACGAGTACACAGCGGGTCCGATTTTTATTCCGGCTCAAGCACCACATCCCCTAACAGGGGAACAAGCGCCTGTAGTCATGGGACATGAATTCTCAGGACAGGTGGTTGAGGTAGGGGAAGGCGTTACACGCTTCAAGGCGGGCGATCGTGTAGTTGTAGAACCGATCTACGCATGTGGACACTGCGAAGCTTGTAAACAAGGTAAATACAATCTGTGCGATAAAATGGGTTTCCTTGGACTCGCTGGAGGCGGAGGCGGATTCTCCGAATATGTAACTGCTGAAGAATACATGGTCCATGCCATACCGGATTCAATCTCGTATGAGCAAGGTGCACTGGTTGAACCTTCGGCTGTAGCACTTCACGCTGTGCGCCAAAGCAAGCTGAAAGTGGGCGATACGGCAGCCGTGTTTGGTGCTGGCCCGATTGGATTATTGGTCATTGAAGCACTTAAGGCCTCGGGAGCTTCTGATATTTATGTTGTGGAATTATCGGACGAACGAAAAGCTAAAGCGGAAGAACTGGGTGCGATTGTGATTGACCCAACACAGTTCAATGTCGTAGAAGAAATCCATCAGCGTACACAAGGTGGCGTTAACGTAGCTTATGAAGTAACCGGTGTACCACGTGTGCTGCAACAAGCCATCGATTCCACACGTATTGGTGGAGAGTTGATGATCGTAAGTATTTTTGAACAGGAAGCACCGATTCATCCGAACTCTATTGTTATGAAAGAGCGTACGGTCAACGGCATTATCGGTTATCGCGATGTGTTCCCGGCAGTCATCAGTCTGATGGATAAAGGTTTCTTCCCCGCAGACAAGCTGGTAACCAAACGAATCTCGTTGGATGAAGTGGTGGAACATGGTTTTGAAGCACTGCTAAAAGAGAAAAATCAGGTTAAGATTCTGGTTAAAGCAGAATAGAATCCACAGGATAGTAAGAACGAGTAGACAACACATCAACAGATGTGGTTGTCTACTTTTTTTTGTCCAGATCGGGCGAAATTTGTTGCATGTACAGATGGTTTTACATAGTATGGAAAGATACAAAATGTATCATCTTGGTATGAAGGGAATCATTCTAAAAATATGAAGGAGGAAGCGGACATGCAGAGACACACGAAATGGACAGCCGTAATTTTGACCATCGTTGCAGGAATGAGCTGGATGCTCATGGGCAATTCCAAACCGAAAAATAACACGTCAACTAGTCAACCACCTGCTACGGAACGTCAGCTTGCCAAGGTGTCGAATGCACCGATCATTTCAGCGGATGTAACATCCAAGATAGAACTGCTGGGAAGGCCTTTTACCAAAACACCATATGCCAATAACGTCTGGGATATGCAACTGTACAACGGCAAAATATATTTGGGTCACGGGAACAGCAGTAATCTGGGCGTAGCGCCGAATTCAGGCCCTATTCCGGTCATTTATTATGATACAGCGAACGCGAAATTCAAGACCCAGTCGGTGACCAACAGCAACCCTGGCATTTTGCCATCGACGAAGATGTATGTGGATGAGGAACAGATTGACATTTACAGAGTGCTTAACGACAAGTTATATATTCCTGGTAATGATTCGGATAGTGAGAAGTGGGAACTCGGCAATTTCTATCGTTTGGATGGAGAGGTTTGGACTAAATATCGTAATCTTCCACTCGGAGTACACGTATACGATTTGGCTTCCTATCAGGGCAAGATGTTTGCCGCGCTAGGTACAGAGTCCAAACCAACGATATTAATCTCTCATAATGAAGGTGAAACTTGGCAGAAATATGCAACAATCAATACGTTTGGCTTCCGGGCTTATACCATGTTCCATCTTAATGGCAAATTATATGCATCTGGCATGATGTATCCGGCCAATAAAATATGGAATGACAAAACCAATATCCTGGAGATCAATGAAAAGCTTGAAAAACGGGACGTTGTCATCTATGGAAACAAAATGCTGCCAGGACTCACTTATCAAACGGGCACCATTCCCTATAATAAAATAGGCAAAAATATTAACTTTAATAATAAGTTGCTCTATATAGCGGGAGGGGTGTTCAATGATGGACAACTGCTGCCCAAATCCTTGAATGTTATGACAGATATTAACCAGGCCAAACGAGTTAATCTGCCAGATGCCAAGGCGCTTCCTACGGATGTACTGTTGCGTGATGGTAAGGTATATGTGCTTACGTATACGCGTCAAAGTGCCAATCTATATATCAATCGGGTCTACCAATCCACGGATCTGACAACATGGAATGAGATTTTACGGTTTAGTCAGGACACGTATGCCAAGTCATTTGAAGAGAACGAGGGCGACTTCTACTTTGGTCTGGGTACCGATCCCGATGTGTTATCGACTTCATCGGGGAAATTGCTTCGAGTGAATCGCAATGATATCCCCGTAAATGCTAATTAAATTGGAAGGAAGATTATGGATTATATACTATGCGACATCCACATTATTGGTGACCGGGAAAATCCGTTAAGATGCATCAGAGTGCAAGTCAGACCGCTTCGGTAGAGTGATCAAACTGAGGCTGCCGTTAAGGTAGCTTTCTTTTTTTATCTAAAAGATTAGTTCGAATGACTCACTTCGAAAATTTGAAAATAAAATTAAGAAACTATAGAATGGATAGAGAAATAATCCTAAACCAGTCAACGGAGTTACTAATGTTATGACATACAAAAGCATGTCGCATTTCACATGAATGCGAAAGTTCCATACTTCCAATTGCAAAGGAGCAGTATACGATGAACGTACCTTCAGCATTATTTAAACCTTTTACCTCGGACAAGCTAACCTTGTCTAATCGAATCGTTATGGCCCCTATGACTCGCGGATTCTCACCAGAGGGCGTACCTGGACCGGAAGTTGCTGAATACTACCGTCGAAGAGCAGCAGGCGGAGTAGGACTTATCATTACGGAAGGTACAGGCATCAATCATCCTTCTTCGGTCAGCGGAGCGAGTATACCATTGTTCCATGGTGAAGATTCGTTGCAAGGATGGGCTAATGTAGTGAAAGCAGTGCATGAAGCGGGTGGCAAAATCATGCCACAATTGTGGCATGTGGGTACAGCACGTCGTTCCGGTGACTTGCCTAACGCAGAAGCTGAGCCTGTAGGTCCGTCAGGGGTTAGCATGGCAGGTGAGCCATCACGTGAACCATTAACAGAAGAGGAGATCCAAGGTCTTGTGAAGGCATATGCCCAAGCGGCAGCGGATGCACAGCGAATCGGGTTTGACGGCATTGAATTGCACGGAGCCCATGGATATCTGATTGACCAGTTCTTCTGGGCGCAGACGAATCGAAGAACCGACAAGTATGGTGGTGATTTGGTACGAAGAACCCAATTTGCGGTTGAAGTGATTGAAGCTTGTCGTGCTGCGGTTGGTCCTGATTTCCCAATTGTGCTCCGGTTCTCCCAATGGAAGATGGGGAATTATGAAGCACGTCTGGTGGAAACGCCGGAGCAATTGGAGCAATTCCTGGCACCACTCAGTGCTGCTGGCGTAGATATATTTCATTGTTCTACACGGCGGTTCTGGTTGCCTGAATTCGAAGGATCCGAGCTGAATCTCGCGGGTTGGACACAGAAAATCACAGGCAAACCAGCCATTTCGGTTGGATCGGTAGGGCTTGAAGCTGAATTTGTGGACAGAGCGACCGAGAACCAGGGAACAGGGGATGCCCATTTGGATTTACTAAATGAGAAGCTGGAGAATCATGAGTTTGACCTGATCGCCTTGGGTCGCGTTCTGCTTAGTGATCCAGAATGGCCTGCCAAAGTTCGGGAAGGTCGCATATCCGAAATCATTCCATTTACAACGGAAGTGTTGCAAACCCTTCATTAATTGAAGGCTAAACGTTTGCAAAAAAAAGTGAACCAACGCCGAATGGTGACGATTGACAACGAAAAATGAAACGAAAGCAAAACATAAACGAAACAAAAATGAACAAATAGGCCGCCTTTGGGCGGCTTTTTCACCTACCTATACTTATAATTTCAACATATGAAAAATTCATAATAGAAAAACATTTTCCGCACCGCTGCACCTGTTTATTACTCCCATACTTCACACACGCGCTTAGTCACAACACCATTGAAGTTCCACATCTCAGGTTCTATAGCAACCAATTTTTTCGCTGCATATTATGTCAGCACAACGATTCAATCCTCAGAAGCGCTCATTTTGAAAATCATTCACCTTGTGATAAGGTTACTCCTGAACCTTTGAATTACCAAGACGAGATTACATAAGGAGGATGAATATCCTTGTACAACTATAGTTACACCTCGAACAAAAAATGGAGAAAACCACTGCATATGATATGTCTTCTGCTGGGGATCATTCTGCTTTTATCGGCATGTGGCCAAGCACAGAAACCTTCCTCCACAACGGACTCGAATACCGGCTCCAATGCTGGCTCTAACTTAGGGCAATCTTCCTCATCGCCGGAGCAGAATACCGCTCCACCGCAGGAAGAAGTACCAGAAGAAGTCGATCCGGTGCAGGAGCAGCTCAGTTCATTAACGTTAGAAGAGAAAATTGGACAGATGATACTCGCTGGTGTTCAGGGTACAACGCTGGATGATCAGGCCAAACAGATGATTGCGGATCAGAAGGTAGGAGGCATTATTTTCTACGCCAACAATGTAACGACGCTTGAGGGAACAGCCAAGTTTGTACAATCCATCAAGGAAACGAATCAGTCCAATCCGGTACCCATCTTCATGAGTGTGGATCAGGAGGGCGGCAAAGTCAGCCGCATGCCGGAGAACGTGGAATCCATTCCATCCAACAAAAAAGTAGGCCAGACAAAAGATAGTGCGCTCGCTGAAACGATGGGAGAATTGCTGGCCAGACAAGTCCAGCTTGCAGGTTTTAATGTGGACTTCGCTCCTGTGCTGGATGTGAACAGTAATCCGAAGAACCCCGTGATCGGTGATCGTTCATTCGGCAGTTCGGCAGACCTGGTATCGCGTATGGGGATTGCGGAGATGAAAGGTCTGCGTAATGAAGGCATTATTCCGGTAGTGAAGCATTTTCCGGGTCATGGCGATACGTCCGTGGACTCCCATCTGGATCTGCCTGTTGTGAACAAAACGGAAAAACAACTGGCTGAGCTTGAATGGATTCCGTTCCAGGCCGCAGTGAAGGAGCAAGTGGAAGCAGTCATGGTGGCACATATTCTGTTTCCGAAGCTTGATCCCGATCATCCGGCTTCCTTATCTGATGTCATCATTGGTGAACATCTGCGCGGAAAATTCAAGTATAACGGTGTCGTCATCACAGATGACCTGAGTATGGGAGCAATCGCGAAGAACTTTAAGTTGAATGAAGCTGCACTAGCAACTGTTAAGGCAGGTAGTGACATTCTTTTGGTAGCTCATAGTTATGAGAGTGGCAAGACGATTTTTGATACACTGATGAATGCAGTGAAGTCAGGGGACATCTCCGAATCCCGAATCGATGAAAGTGTATATCGTATCCTGGCATTGAAGCAGCAGTATAAATTAACGGACAAACAGCAAGCCAATGGAGACTTGAAGCAGCTGAACGCAGATATTGTGGACTGGCGTAATCAAGTCGATGCTCGATAATACAACCTGTGTTATGATTTTGACAGAGGTGAGATCCAACCATGTATACCATTATGATTGTAGAGGACGATCCCAAGATTGCGGGATTATTGAAGTCACATATTGAGCGTTATGGAGATAAGGCCGTTTTGGCCGAGGATTTTGAGATGATTGTGCAGCAGTTTGAACAGGTACAACCGCATGTTGTGCTACTGGATATCAATTTGCCCAGCTATGATGGTTTCTACTGGTGCCGCCAGATTCGTACATTATCTACCTGCCCAATTCTGTTTATCTCCGCCCGGAGCGGAAAGATGGATCAGGTCATGGCACTGGAGAACGGAGCGGATGATTATATCACCAAGCCATTCGAACACGAGATTGTTATGGCTAAAATTCGGAGTCAGTTACGCCGGGTGTATGGGGACTATGCCGCACGTGATGAAGAACGCAAGGTGGAACTGGACGGCTTGGTCGTTTACCTGGAAAGATTGGAGATTCAACTGGGCGATCGCAAAGTGCAGCTGACGAAGAAAGAAACCATTCTGCTGGAAACGTTACTGCGTCGCAGTCCCAAGCTGGTAAGCAGGGAAACGATCCTGGAGAAGCTGTGGGATGACTCTTTTGTAGATGACAATACACTCAGCGTTAACGTTACGCGGGTTCGTAAGCGATTAGCCGAGCTTGGCATTACGGATGCACTGGAAACGGTCAGAGGTTCAGGTTACCGATTGAACAACAACTGGAAGGCTTCCTCTCCATCATGAGATTGTTTATTCGTGAACATCTCGCTTTAACTTGCTGGGTGGTTGCTATCTTGTTCACCGTGGTGGCGGTGTTCTGGTATGACGGTTATAGTGATTGGATTACCGCTGCTTATGCTGTAGCGTTGGGATTATTTTTGTATGTTGGCTATTTGGTCTATCGTTATTATTCACATCGCTCGTTTTATGAACGAATATCCAGATCGATGGATTCGTTGAAGGAATTTGTACCCTTGAACGAAACAAGTCCATTATCACAGGCATTGGAGAAGCTGCTGGATTCACAATACGGACAGTATCATGCTCACCTGCATCGACTGGAACAGCGACAGCAAGAATATCTGACGTTTATGAATCAGTGGGTACACCAGATGAAGACACCATTGTCGGTCATTGAGTTGACCTTGGAAGATCAGGAGGATGATGATCCTCGGCTCATAAGCATTCGGGAGGAAGCGGACCAAATGAGACGTGGATTGGAGACTGTGCTGTATGTGGCCCGTTTGGATACCTTCGAACAGGATTTCACTGTTGAACCCGTAGTACTGAAAACTGCGGGTGAGGAAGCAATTCACGAGCTGAAGCGATTTTTCATTCGCAATCATGTCTATCCAGAGATGCATATCGATTCCTCACTGGTTGTGCAATCCGATGCCAAGTGGATTCGTTTTGTCTTAGTACAGCTACTATCTAATGCGATCAAGTATTCTGCGGGCAGCGGGCAAAAAATTCATATGTGGGCATATGAATCAGAACGCTCCATCCTACTGGAAGTGCAGGATCAAGGCATCGGGATTCCAAAGTCCGATCTGAACCGGGTATTTCAGCCTTTCTTCACTGGGGAGAACGGACGGCATTTCAAAGAGTCCACTGGCATGGGGCTGTATATTGCGAAAGAAGTACTGACCCGAATGAATCATCGGATCGATCTTGAATCCGTGTACGGTGAAGGAACAACTGTCCGAATTACATTCAGTTCCTGAAGTGGCAGGTGGAAGACGAGAGTGGAACGTGTGAATTTGGGCTGAAGCATGATGAGTATTAACATAATGATGTGTCAAATGGATATGAAGACGTCTATTGCCTGGTTGAGGCGAAGGCGTCTTTTTGGATTTTTACCATGCAACCTTACAACATTGTCATGTTGATGAAAGGTTAAACCATAGGAGAATGACCGAAACTTCGATAGACTGTAGTCATGAAGATCACAGGAAAGGCCGCACTTATTATGCAGACACACAGCATCAGCGTATCTTAATTTTCGAATTCACTTTCATTAGAGGAGTTGTAACTATGGAGATTTGTTCTGTCAATCAGATCAGTAAAATCTATAAAGGCATCGTGTCCTATGAAGCATTATCCGGCATCGATCTCAGTATTCAGAAAGGTGAATTTGTCGGCATTATGGGACCATCCGGCAGTGGTAAAACAACGCTGCTGAACATGATCTCCACAATCGATCATCCGACATCAGGAGAACTGCGGATTGCAGGGAAGAATCCGTTTGAATTGAACCAAGACGAACTCGCGCTCTTTCGGCGCAAAGAGCTGGGATTTGTTTTTCAATCGTTTAATCTGTTAAATACCCTGACAGTCAAGGAAAACATCGTGCTGCCACTGACGCTTGACGGCGTTCCCATAGCAGAGATGAACACACGTGTAGAACAGCTGGCAAGCAAGCTGGGAATTGAAAGTATTCTGAACAAACGAACCTATGAGATATCGGGTGGACAGGCACAACGTACAGCCATTGCCAGAGCACTCATACATTCTCCGAAACTGATTTTGGCGGATGAGCCAACAGGTAATCTGGATTCGAAGGCGGCCAGAGATGTGATGGAGATCCTCGAAACCCGCAATCAGGAGGATCAGGCGACGATGCTGTTGGTGACTCATGATGCAGTAGCTGCAAGTTATTGCAGTAGAGTCGTCTTTATCAAAGATGGCAAGCTATACAATGAGATTCACTACGGCGATAATCGGGCAGCCTTTTACCAGAAGATTATTAATGTATTATCCCTAATGGGAGGGTCAGGACATGAATTTTCGCCAGTTCGCCATTAATAATGTTGTTCGCAATAAACGAATTTATCTGGCTCATTTTCTGAGCAGTACATTCTCTGTCATGATCTTTTTCACCTACGCATTGCTATTGTTCCATCCCGATCTAAAAGAAGGATTAAAGGGTTCCAATGGAACGGTTACTTTACTTGCCAACCAGGGGTTTATGATTGCGGAGATCATTATATTCATCTTTTCATTCCTGTTCCTGCTCTATTCCGTGGGTTCATTTCTCAAGACGCGTAAGAAGGAATTTAGCATTTTCCTGATCATCGGCATGACACGCAAACAGATGAACCGGCTCTTATTTATGGAGAATATGTGTATCGGATTAGCTTCGATTATTACCGGTATTGGACTGGGAATTGTTTTTGGCAAATTGATTCTGCTGATCTGTGGCGCTATGCTGGCTGTTGAGAACAGCCTTCGATTCTATTTTCCGCTGAAAGGCATTGCCTTGACGGCTGGCGCATTTTTGCTGCTGTTTGTAGTGATTGCCATGTCATCATCCTTACTCATACGGAAAGGAACACTTATTGACCTTGTGAAATCAGAGGAAAAGCCAAAACCGGAACCGAAGGCATCACGTCTGCTCGCCTTGTTATCCGTATTGTTCATTGGCGGAGGTTATGCTGGGGTATTCACCTTTGTCTGGGTAAGCTTCTCGTTTCCGCTATTAATGGCAAGTGTTATGGTCGTTATTGCAGGTACATACTTACTGTTCACACAGCTCAGTGTGTACGTTATCCGAGCCCTCAAAGGCAACTCACGGTTATTTTTCCGTAAAACCAATTTGCTCTTTCTTTCAGAACTTACGTATCGAATGAAAGATAACGCGATTATGTTTTTCATGGTAAGTATCATTTCGGCTTCTTCATTTACGGGAATTGGCACCATGCTTGCGATTGCTGACCCGGGTCTGTCATCCATGTCGAATCCGTACGCATTCAGTTATATGAATATGTGGGATACTCCCAACTCCGAGCGACATATTCGGCAGATTGAAGAGACGTTGATTGATCATCAAGTTCCCTACGTGAAGGGCAGTTATGCTCCTATATCTGAAAATAATAATGGAGAGATTATCAAATTAAGTGATTATAACCGTTTGGCGAAGGCACTTGGGTATGAAGAACGTGCGTTGAAACAGGTCGATGAGTCATTTATGACACCAAGCAATTTGGCGGTTCGCAAGAAGTACCGTGAACAGGCTGAACAAGGATTCTCCGGAGCGGGGGTCAATCTGGAGGTGGATAGTCAGCGCGTACCTGTTCAGCTATCGACACCTGGCACCGAGATTGTGATTCCTTATCAAGGTGAAATTAATATCTATATCGTAACTGACGAATTGTTTAATCAGATGAGGCCTGCGTACAACGAGGAAGTTGGCATGCCTGAAGGTTTCTATTCGAGGCGAACGATCCAATTTATCGTGAAAGATTGGATGGGTACACGGAGCTTTGCTCCTGAATTAATCGAATCTATTCAACAGAATCATTCCAATAGAGGTTACTTCCAGGTTAGTGCACTAGTGGTGGATTGGCTCAATTCGAAACAAACGAACGGAATTATCCTGATCCTGAGCGGACTGATTGGCATTGTTTTCTTCACCTTTGCAGCAAGCTTCACCTATTTCAGACTCTATGCAGATCTCGAACGGGATGAAGCACAGTATCGCATGATTGGCAAAATGGGACTCAGCCGCCCCGAACTTCGTAAGATTGTGACAAGGCAGCTATTGCTTATGTTCTTCCTGCCGATTCTGATTGCCGTTATCCACAGCTCGGTTGCCTTCGTAGCATTGCAGCAGTTGGTTGATTTCTCAGTCTTCGGATACAGTCTGCGCATCTTCATGGTGTTTGCTTCCATGCAGATCCTGTATTTTGCACTCGTACGCTGGCGGTATCTGCGTCATATGTATGCCAAGTTAGTCTAAAAATGAATGGCCCAACAGACACCGAACTCATGGCTCGGTGTCTGTTGACTTTTCTATCCAAGGCACAGTACTATTTCATTAGATACAAAGTGTATCATTACATCGTTTCACAATAGGGAGGACATATATGAGCATCACGTTGTCTCGTGGACAGGCTTACATTCAACGATTGAATGATGAGCGGAATGTATGGCTGGATGGTGAGCGTATCCGGGTAACCCGCCATCAGGCCTTTCAGGGAACACTTCAGACCATAGAAGGATTATTCAATCTGGTGGATGACCCGGAGACAAGGGAAACTGTGGCCTATTGGGACGAACAAACGGGAAGTTATGTACATCGCTCCTTCCATGTGCCCCGTTCACTTCTTGACGTGAACAGCAGAGCGGGGGCTTTTCGGCTTTGGTCTGAGCGGACGTATGGGGTAATGAGCAGACTGTCTGATTATGCTCGCTCCCGCCTGACTGGTTGGTATGCAACACGACATGAGATGACAGCATATGATCCCGCATTTGCAGTTAAAATATCGACTTATTATGAACAAGCCAAACGAAAAGATGCCTTCCTGACGATTGTCCAGCGGGACCCTCAGATTAATCGTTCCTTGCCTGTTGGGGAAGATGAGGATGCCATGCTCCGAATTGTGCAAAGCAATGCGGAGGGCGTGGTGATCCGCGGAGCCAAAATGGTTGCAACAGCTGCGCCTTATGCCGATGATATCATTGCGTATCCCGTTCAACGAATTCCAGGCCACCTGCCAGAGCTGGCCCATATGGTCATTGTAGCCGCGGACAGTCCGGGCTTGCACATGATGTGTCGAGAAACATTCGCGGCAAAAGATTCGGATAGATCACATCCACTAAGTGCCCAGTATGATGAGATGGATGCTGTGTTATTTTTTGACGATGTATTTGTGCCCTGGGAACGTGTATTGCTGCACAATAACCCTGAAGCTGTATGGCAGATTCGCTGTAATACAGCTTCGTCCAGTCTGGCTTATCATCAGAGCGTTATCCGATTACACTCGAAACTGGAGTTCATTACAGCCGTGACCTCCGCCATTGCCAAGGAGATCGGGGTGGACTCCTTCCTGAATGTGCAGGAACAACTCGGTGAGATGATCAGTCAGATGCAGACTATTGAGGGACTGATTATTGCCGCTGAGGCACAGTCCAAGCCGGACACATACGGCAACTGGCTGCCGGAATTCAAATATATTGAAACCGCACGTAATCTGGGCAATCGTTATTATCCGCGTGCAGTGGAGATTTTGAAGACGATTGCTGCGGGTGGTCTGATGCAGATCCCTTCAGGTATGTTTGAGGGCAATGAAAGGATAGGCTCCATGATGAACAAATATCTTGGTGGAGTAACGTTGCAAGCCCCGGAGAAGATTCGTCTTTTTCAATTGGCATGGGAACTGACCGGAAGTCCGCTCGGAGCAAGGCATGATCTGTATGAACGTTTCTACGCCGGTGATCCTGTGCGCAACCGGGCGGTTCAATATGTGCAATATGACAAGGAACGTTTATTGGCCAGAGTTGAACCGTGGCTTCGTTCGGGTAAGGTATGATCTGTTAATCTAATACGGACAGTCTGCAAGAAGAATGAACAGCTAGAATACAGAAATGAGAACAGTCTTATTTTAGTTAACCTGCTCCTAGAGCCTTGGCCAGTGTCAGGGCTTTATTTCTATTTATTTAGATTATCTTTAGAAATGATTTAGGTTGAATTAAGAGACGTAGTATATAGTAATAATGTAGAGATAGGCATAGAGTATAGGAAATGAGAGGAATAACATGAGATACACCGTATTAATTGCAGATGACGAACCAGAGATTGTTGAACTGCTTCAGCTCTATCTGGAGAAGGATTATACCATTAAGACTGCCGTGAATGGGGCCGAAGCGCTACAATGTATACGTTCAACACAGATTGATCTGGTCATACTGGACATCATGATGCCTGTAATGGACGGATTGCAGTTAATTAAGCAGATCAGGGCTACGCATCACATGCCTGTGCTATTCCTGTCCGCCAAAAGTCAGGATCACGATAAAATCCTTGGACTCGGACTTGGGGCAGATGATTATATAGCGAAGCCATTCAACCCGCTCGAGATTGTCGCCAGAGTAGAGGCGCTGCTCAGAAGAGTCAATCAATTTGATGCAGCAGAGATCCCCGCTGCCAAAGAAGAGAATCTGGTATTGGGTGATCTGACACTTGATCGATCCCAGTGTATTCTTTTTCGTTCAGGAACAGCTGTAACATTAACCTCTACAGAGTATAAAATTATGGAATTGTTGCTTGATCAACCTGGCCGAGTGTTCACCCGTAAAAAAATATACGAAGCGGTCTGGGGCGATTATTACGCGCACGAGGACAGCACCATCATGGTACATATCAGCAACATTCGGGAGAAGATCGAGCGTGATTCCAGACAACCGGAATATCTCAAAACGATAAGGGGACTGGGATACAAAATTGAAGCGCCCATGGAAAGCTAGAGAAAAGCGACTGTTGCAGACATCCCTGACACTGGATTTCTTGCTGTTCAACTTCTTTTTGCTGTTACTGGTATTGATTGTATACCTTATAGTGTCACTGGATGTCGTGGATTTCCGCATTTCGGATCAGGTCGTTGATCCAGATCTGAATGTTGAAGCCCACGTGTATGTGGCAGAGCTGGAGAACGAATATTACTCCGGTGGAGGTTCGGTGTCGAGAGGAAAAGATACAGAGATTCAACGTCTCAAGGACAGCGGGGGTTGGATTGAGATTCTGGATGTGAATCGTAACGTCATTCATCATGTGGGAGACAAGCAGGATTCGTTCACCCAATATAGTGAAGCCGAGCTGTATGCAGGACTGGAGAACCGAAGCGACCAACCGTACTATTACTCCATCACTCCATTTTCGGCAGAAGGACCGCCAACGTATGTGTTGCTCAAGATCCCGCGTGATCTGGTCAGCGTAAGGATTAATGATAATCAGTTGATTACCAATCTGAAGCACCCGTTATCCTTTTACATTATGATTGGTATTGGTTTAGTTTTGTTGTTGATCTTTGTATATAGCTATTGGGTCGCACGGAGAATCAAAAAGCCACTGGGTATTCTCTCCTCGGGTCTTACGCAGATGATTCAGGGAAATTATAGTACACGGATGTCGATCTCTGCCGAGAGGGAGTTTGTCCAGATTGGTGAGACCTTTAACTACATGGCGGACGTTATTGAGAACACCTCTGCGGAGAAACGTTATGCGGAAGAGAGCAAGCAGCGACTGATTGTAGACTTATCCCATGATCTAAAGACACCGATAACATCTATACAGGGATATGCTCAGGCTTTGGTGGAAGGACGTGGAGAGGACAAGGACAGGCAGCAAAGATATTTGGGATACATCTATAACAAATCTGTTCAAGTTGCACGCATGATACAGAATATGCTGGAGCTGCTCAAGGTGGATTCGCCTGATTTCCACATGCAGATTGAGAGAAGAGAAATTGGAGAGTTCGTGCGCGAGATTATGGCAGATACGTATGGTGAGATTGAGCAGAAACAGTTTGTCCTTCATGTGCTTGTTCCTGATGAGGAGATCTACGCAAGGTATGATCCGGAGCTGCTATCCAGAGTCATTCAGAATCTAATCACCAATGCCTTATCGTATAATCCGCTCGGGACAGAACTGCGTGTGGAACTCATTCCGCTGGATACCCATGTGGTGATTGAAGTGGCAGATACCGGGGTGGGCATACCCCAAGAACTGTGGTCAACGATCTTTGACCCGTTTGTACGAGGGGATGAGGCACGTACAGCGACAGGAGGCACCGGGCTGGGGTTGTCCATCGCACGGCGTAATACAGAGAAAATGGGTGGACGGCTGATCCTTTCCGGGCGTGGTCGAGAGACCACCGTGTTTACCATCCAGATTCCAAATTAAATTAGAGAAGAAATGTCCATGTGGAGGGGAAAATTTTGTTCAAAGGAAATACGTTTGTCCGGTTCAGTATCGCACTGGCGCTGATATTGGTTAATATCTATTTATTATCACGTGTGAGCTTCATCTTTCAGCCGCTTGTCACCATGATCACGGTCATTACCGTACCGATGATGTTGTCCGTGTTCTTTTATTATCTGCTAAGACCGCTTGTGAATTATATGGAGAAAAAGAAAATCAATCGTACACTAAGTATTTTGCTAATCTACTTGGTTATTGCTATTCTGGGTGTATTCTTCATCATTGGCTTATGGCCATCGTTACGTGAGCAATTGGTGAATCTGGTCGATAACGCACCGAATCTAATCAATTCATTAAGTGAACAGCTGAGAGAGCTGGAGCAGAATGGTGCCATTCAAGCCTTGTTCCCCGAGGGCTCAACACCTTTCTCTCAGATTACGGAGTATATCAACAAAGGATTTAACTTTGTGACCAACTATGTAAGTGGATTTTTCTCACTCGTTTCCAGTTTTGCGATCATCTTGTTTACATTACCGATCCTTTTGTTCTACATGCTGTTACAAGGTGAGAAATTTGGCCGTAAACTGGCCCATATCGCTCCAAAACGTTTCCAAAATGACAGCCGTGAAGTTGTGCTTGAGATTGATCAGGCCCTGAGTGGTTTTATTGTGGGAAGAGTCTTGGTAAATCTGGCGCTGGGTGTACTGATGTATATCGGTTTCCTGATTATTGGACTGCCGTACGCATTATTGCTCACAGTAATCGCGGTCATCATGAACTTTGTTCCGTTTATCGGAGCGATTGTGTCGTCTGTACCTATTGTGATCATGGGTCTCGTCGTATCGCCATCCGTTGCCATCTGGTCTCTGATTATTATTCTTGTCGCTCAGCAGATTCAGGACAACCTGGTTGCACCGTACGTATTTGGCAAAAAGCTGGATATTCACCCGCTTACGACGATTATTCTGGTCTTGGGTGCAGGGGACCTGGGTGGAATTATTGCCATCCTGATTATTATCCCGGTGTATATGATCGTTAAAATTCTTTTGGTTCGAATCTATACTATGTTCTTCAAGGACAAATGGCAGAATGCCTAGCATGTAAATTATTCGAAGGAGTGGAGCACATGTCTGAAATTATCGAAAAACCATATAACGAACCTGAATATATCGCACCTCAATCTGTTCAAATGGGTACCATTCACATCTCGAACGATGTGCTGTCCAAGATTGTGGGGATGGCCGCGCAGAGCACGAATGGCGTATCTTCCATGTCTGTGGGGCTGACTGAAGGGATTGCCAAGAGCATCAGCGGCAAGAGTCTGCAAAAAGGGATTGATGTGCACGTCAAAGACGATCAGGCGACCATCCAGCTGCGCATTAACATTCAATATGGCAACAAGATGCATGAGGTATGCCGTGAACTTCAACATAACGTTCAACAGGCCGTGGAGCAATTAGCGGGTGTTATGGTTAATGAAATTAAAGTGCAAGTCGTGGGCATATCCATGCAGGAGACGGTATAAACAAACGTAAGGATTAAACGAATGTTAGTATTGAACAAATGCAAGTGATATCGATTGGCAAAAAACAGCACCTTCCCAAGTTAGCAACTTAACTGGGAGGGTGCTGTTTTATGTTTGCGGTAGTAGGTGGGCGCTTCGCCCATCACTTTTTTGAACATTTTGGAGAAAAGCAATGCATCAGTGTAGCCCACCGAGCGGGCAATATCACCAATGGTCAGACCGGGATCAAGGGTCAATTCGGCTGCCCTGCGCATCCGGTAATGGACCAGATACGACTGGATACTGCTCCCCATCTGATCCTTGAAGAGAGAGCACAGGTAACTGCGCTGCAAGCCCACATGGGCCGCGATGGACTGAACGGTAATAGCATTGGCGTAGTTCATTTCAATAAAGTCCATGACCTGCGTTACGTATGTTTCCTTCGAATAATCCTGCATGGGTTGAAGATGCTCTGAGTTGGCCTGATCAATCAAAATGGAGAAAAATTGATAAAGCAAACCAGTCATACTGATCTCCCAGCCTTTGTGGGTGTGTCGCGAATTAATCATTCGATGCAGACAGGATCGCATCTCGTCATCCTCATTGCCCAGCTCAAAAATCGGGTGATGCTCAGACAGACAAGCCTGCTGTAAAAAGGTTTGGCTATTGCTACCTTGAAAAGCAACCCAGCTGTATTCCCAAGGGTCATCCTGATCTGCTTCGTAATGAACAACAGAATGCGGAACGATCAGAAAACCTTGACCTTTGTGCAGGGTGTATGTTCTGCCTCCTACTTCGAAGGTGCCTTTGCCATTCAAAATATAATGAATTTTGTAATAGTCTCTCATGGCAGGGCCAAAGTGATGACCTGGTGTACAGGCTTCCGTACCATAATGAAGGAGCTGAAGCTCCTGAAAATGATTGCTTTTAAACATATATGTAATCAAGGGTATTCACTCCTGTACGATTTCATCTCATCTTGCATTTTAACATATTAATTAGATTAAAAGATCAATGATTTAACATTCGTTGGTATAGATAACAGTCATTTTTCCATATGGTTATAGTGAAATGCCATATCGTTTTGCCCGAGAAATGACTAAGATTAGAAGCAGCAAGGCAAACCTTACAGGAAAGTGAGAATAACGATGCCCTATACTGCGAGTGAACAACGATATGAAGAGATGAAATATGTACGTTCCGGTAAATCCGGAATCAGACTGCCGCAAATTGCGCTGGGTCTATGGCAGAACTTCGGTGGTAACCGTACGTTGGATATTCAGGAAGAGATGATTTTGCGTGCCTTTGACCTCGGAATTAACCATTTCGATCTGGCGAATAACTATGGTCCACCTCCAGGATCAGCGGAAGAGAACTTTGGTGTGATATATAAAAAACATCTGCGTCCTTATCGGGATGAGCTGCTTATTTCGTCAAAGGCTGGCTATCACATGTGGAATGGACCTTATGGCGAATGGGGTTCCCGCAAAAACCTCATTGCGAGCCTGGATCAAAGCCTTGGCCGGATGGGACTGGATTATGTAGACATTTTCTATCATCACCGTCCAGATCCGGATACACCTTTGGAAGAGACCATGACAGCGCTGGATCATATCGTGCGGCAAGGTAAAGCACTGTATGTGGGGTTATCCAATTATAATGCAGAACAGACGCAAGAAGCGGTGACCATTCTCCGTCGTCTGGGTACGCCGTGTCTGGTTCATCAGCCGAATTACTCCATGTTGAACCGCTGGATCGAAGACGGTTTGCAGGACGTACTGGATGAGCAGGGCGTAGGTTCAATAGCATTCTGTCCACTCGGCCGCGGCCAGTTGACGAATAAATATGTCGACAAGATTAAGGAAGAAAGAGCCAATCCAACAGGCAATTTGAAAAAAGAAGCTTATACGGACGAACGGATTGCCAAGTTCGATGCGCTTCAGGCGGTTGCAGAAAGAAGAGGTCAGACGATCTCTCAACTGGCTCTGAACTGGATCTTGCGCGGTAACCGTGTAACCTCCGCACTGATTGGTGCAAGCCGTGTGTCCCAGATCGAAGAAAACGTAGCTGCGCTCAAGGCACCGGACCTGACAACGGAAGAGTTGAATGAGATCGAAATCATTCTTGACGGAATGGGTAATTATCCGTGGTAACCGAAAAATTATAGTTAGACAAAGATTATGGTAATAGAAAATTAATATGAAATGGTGCCGTCCTGATAACCAGGAAGGTGCCATTTTTTTTATATGTCATTTTCTTTATAGGATAAGATCTATTATAATAGTTCATTAATTGACCTATGTTTATTTTTTTCGGAATGAGCCTAGTTCATAGCACCTGGTCCTAGGATTTAGGGTATAATATATAGAAGCTTTACATTTGAACTACGAAGGAGAGGCTCCATTTGAACTTTGAACAGTGGATTTCGCCTGAAAGCTATAACCTGACATCCGAGATGGAGAATCATCCATCAGACCGGATTGCACTTAGATGGCTCAGCGATCAACGAGAATTGGAAGAGATCACGTATGGTGATTTGTTCAAGCAGGCGAATCGTCTTGCTGGAGGTTTGCGTGAACTAGGACTGGTGAAGGGTGATCGGGTGCTGGTCATGGTACCACGCCGTATCATTGCCTATGTCATTTACATTGCTTGTCTTAAATTGGGGATTGCCGTTATTCCGTCCTCTGAGATGTTACGGGCTAAAGATCTGGAATATCGTCTGCGTCACTCTGAGGCGCGGGCTGTTATTGTATGGTCCGAGACAACCTCGGAAGTGGAAAAGATGGACGCGGATCTGCCGTCACTGGCACATCGTATCGTAGCATCTCCTAATGGTGAAGTTGTCGTACCTGCTGAAGGTTGGGTCAATGTGCATGAGTTAATGCAAAATCAACCTGAAGAGATGGCTGCAGTGGACACTCACCGTGATGATACAGCTATTCTTGCCTATACTTCGGGCACAACAGGTAATCCCAAAGGAGTTGTACATAGCCACGGTTGGGGATATGCCCACCTGCGGATCGCTTCTTCACTATGGCTGGATATTCAGCCTTCAGATACCGTATGGGCAACAGCGGCACCTGGCTGGCAAAAATGGATCTGGAGTCCGTTCCTGTCGGTACTCGGAAGAGGCGCGACCGGACTGGTCTACAATGGATCATTCCAACCCAAGCGTTACCTGGAATTGATGCAGGAACATCAAATTAATGTTCTATGCTGTACACCAACCGAATATCGGTTAATGGCCAAAGCCGATGATCTTGGACATTATGATCTGTCCTATCTGCGCAGTGCTGTTTCAGCGGGTGAACCGCTCAATCAGGAAGTCATTGAAATCTTCCAGCGTCACTTTGACCTCACTATTCGAGACGGATATGGACAGACCGAGAGCACGTTGTTGATCGGCAGTCTCAAAGATGCGCCTGTACGTATTGGTTCGATGGGTCAGTCGATTACACCTGGGTTGATTGAAATCATCGATGAAGAGGGACAACCTGTACCTGCGGGTGAAGTTGGAGATATCGCGGTACACAAAGAGATGCCGGCTTTGTTCCGATCCTATTATCAGGATGAGGGACGGAAGGAAGCGAGTCAGCGTGGCGATTATTTTGTAACAGGGGACCGTGCACGTAAAGACGAAGAAGGTTACTTCTGGTTTGAAGGTCGCAGTGACGATATCATCATCAGTTCGGGTTACACCATCGGACCATTTGAAGTGGAAGAAGCACTTATGAAACACGCCAGTGTGAAGGAATGCGCGGTGGTTGCAAGTCCGGATGAGATCCGTGGCAATGTGGTGAAAGCTTTTGTTGTACTGCGAGATGATTCACTGGCTTCACCAGAACTGATGCGTGAATTGCAGCACCATGTCAAAGAAATTACAGCACCTTACAAGTATCCACGCAAGATCGAATTTGTTACGGATCTGCCGAAGACCAACTCTGGTAAAATCCGCCGGATTGAGTTACGTGAACAAGAAAAACGTCATAGTTAGATCATTTTGTATAGATGAAATTTTGGGGATTGTGCCTGCGTAGTGAAAGAGAAGGATTCGATTCTGCAGAAGCGAAAGCGGTCGTATAATATATGAAACAGGAGTGAACACAACCATGAGTCAATTTGAACAAACCTTTGAAAAGTCATTGGAACAATACGCAGAACTGGTTGTCAAAGTCGGTGTAAATATTCAAAAAGGACAGGACTTGCTCGTCACTGCCCCCATCGAAACGCTTGAATTCACACGTTTGATTGTTCAAAAAGCGTATGCAGCCGGAGCGAAGTACGTGCAAGTGGAATTCGATGATGATAACATTACCCGCAGTCGTTTCGAACATGGCTCGGATGACAGCTTTGACTACTATCCGGCCTGGAAAGGCGATATGATGGAGAAGTTCGCTGAAGCCGGCGGAGCAACATTGACGATCAAAGTACCTGACCCGGATCTGTACAATGGGATTAATTCGGACAACGTCTCCCGTGCAACTAAGGCTGCTGCTCAAGCACGTAAAGGATATTCCAAATATACACGTAATCATGAAATTAGCTGGTGTTTGATCAAAGCACCGACCAAGGCTTGGGCGAACAAAGTGTTTGCCGACATCCCGGAAGAAGACCGAATCAACGTGATGTGGGAAACCATCTTCAAAATGAACCGTGTGGATGGCGGAGACGCCGTACAAAATTGGAGAGAGCATCTGGATACTCTGAATACCATGAGTGATCTTCTGAACCAAAAGAACTATAAGAGCTTGCATTACCGTGCGCCAGGTACAGACCTGAAAATCGAATTGGTTAACAATCATATCTGGGGCGGTGGTGGCAGCGAAAATAAACAAGGCGTATACACGGTTGCCAATATGCCGACTGAAGAAGTATTCACCATGCCTAAGCGCAGTGGGGTGAACGGTTATGTTAGCAGCACCATGCCTCTGAACCTGAACGGGCAACTGGTTGACCAGATGAGAATCACCTTCAAGGACGGACAAGTTGTTGCCTTTACGGCAGCATCAGGCGAAGAGCATCTGAAGAACCTCTTTGCCACGGATGAAGGAGCACGTTATCTGGGTGAAGTGGCACTCGTGCCTCATGACTCCCCGATCTCCAACTTGAATCGTATTTTCTATAATACGGGCATTGATGAAAATGCATCTTGCCATTTGGCTGTGGGAAGTGCGTATCCATTCAACATGAAAGATGGCACAACGATGTCTAACGATGAATTGTTGAAGCATGAGTGCAATGTGAGTCTGACCCACGTCGATTTCATGATCGGTTCCGCAGAGCTGGATATCGATGGTGAGTTACAGGATGGCACAATCGAGCCGGTATTCCGTAAAGGCAACTGGGCATTTTAATTTCTAATCTGGCTATATAACTTGAACTAAAGATTATTTACACTGACACTACGATGACAGAATAACCTTCCAATCGCTGTTATCCCGGAATTTTTTTGATTCCCTTTTTCGAAGGGGAAATTCCGGTGATAACAGCGACCGCTTCGCTTTTTCAGTTTTTTTCTGTCCTCTCCGTTATCGTGTAAATGATTAGTTCAACTTATATAGTATTAATAGTATTTAATCGAGAAAGTGACTTCAACTTGAAGTCACTTTTTTCGTTTTTTTCATAACATGGATTACACAGGCCTCACAGGCACACATATTTCGCACCAATGCTGATGGAGCAGTTCCCATCGATACCGTTCAATAACTGGTTTGTTGTCCATCACATAACCACTTGCATGCAAATGGGGGATGATCACATTCCAAGCCTGCTGAATATCTTCTGCCGTATGTCTCACCTTACAGATGAGATAGTCTCCGCCTGATAACTCGCCAATCTCAACTATGTCATCTTCCAGACGTTTAGATTCCGTGATAACAATACAGGCATCATATCTACATTCTTCGGGTGGTGTGGTAGTCGGGTCATCTTGGGGGATGCCCAGTAATGTTGCTGATTCATGAAGCAATTGGTTTTTGACTGCCCATTGTTTGAGTGTATTCATCGCTTGGGCATTGGCCGGACCGTAAGGCCCCACTTGTCGAACATAGGCAAGACGACACGACGGGAGGTTTTCGATAACCATTTGCATGGAATTCTTCCTCTCAATATGGTTTTCTCTTACATATTGGATGCTAACATGGTATAAAAAATATTGCATAATGAATTGATTCCCCGTACCAAAACTCGTAGAATAGGAAGGATATGTTAAAGGATGTTTTAAGAGAACAGGAGGGGAAGAGTGAGATATGGATATCACCTATGCCTTCACGGATGAACGGTTCAGGCAAGTTGTGTTGGATCGTTTTTGTAATGAGAGGGGATTTATTCAGGAGAGTGATGTTCGTGAGGTTGAGACATTGCAGCTTTCAAATCACGATATTAGTAATCTGGACGGGATTGAGTATTTCAAAGGTCTTCAAGAGTTGGATTGTGCCTATAACCAATTGACGGGTCTGGATCTTGCTCAGAATCACATGCTCAGGACGTTACGTTGCAGAGAGAATCAGCTTCTTACTCTGGACCTCCACTCCAATTCAGAATTGCAGGTACTCGATTGCAGCTTTAATCGACTTCGCCAATTGGATCTTTCTCATAATTCCAAACTTGTCACGCTGGAGTGCCATTGGAATATGTTGTCGGAGCTGGCTTTGGAGCGCCTTGAGCAGTTGGAGGAACTGAGTTGCAGTTATAATGCTCTTTTCACGCTTGAGCTTGAACACAATACACACCTGCGGCGACTGGATTGCGCTAACAATTACATGTTGGATCTCGATGTATCCGGCTGTTCAAACTTGCTTGAACTTCGATGTAATCACAACCATATCAAACAGCTGGATCTTACTTCAAATCTGGTTCTGGAGAGTATCCGTTGTTTTAACAACCATATTAGCAAGCTGGAGCTTCGTCATAACGTGCAATTAAGAGAGCTTTATTGTTCCGAGAACAAATTAACCGAGTTGGATTATAGCGTTAATCCCAAGCTGGAGAGACTGCAATATGCAGACAATCTGATTTTTGAATCCAATCATGAAGTTCAGGGGATGGGTGTGTTTCAGTATGACGCATCAATGTCCAACTATCAGATGCGCTTACATATTCAGGATAAAGAACTGGTAGTCACTGCACAGGTTTCAACCAAGGCTGAGATGGAGGAATTGTCTCCATATATGGAAGCGACGTGGGATCGATGGGACATGCTTCAGGAGCAGGCCCTTAAAACCATTGCCGAGGCCCATCCGGACGAGGATATCAGTGAATTGGTTTTGGCTGACGCAGAATTTCAGGGAGATCGTTACCTTCGATTGGGATATGATGCGGGGGATACACCTGCTGGTCGATTGTACATATACGCGGAGTTTGACGATGAATTTCATATGTTGGACACATTAATCTATGAAACGTATTAAAGCCACGAAACCGTGGCTTTTTGCTTTGTTAGTTTGCAGGTTATCTGTTTATTCAGCGTGCATTTTATTGAAGCTAACATATTCATTGATTGGTTTACGGTAACCGCGCGGACGTTGTTTGGCTTCCGACTTTTTGCCGATGGTAATCAACATAACCGGTACGTAATGATTAGGGATATCCAAGCTTTGTTGTAATTCTTCTGCGTCAAAACCAATCATTGGACAGGTGTCCCAACCGCGATCTTGAGCGATCAGCATCAACTGCATGGCAGACAGGCTGGCATTGCGAATCGCATCCTCACGTTGGAAGAACCTGCCGCGAGATTCGTAAAATTCGGTTACACTTTGGGATTCTTGCTCATATTGGAACGGAGTGAGGGCGCCCAGATTCAGCAAACCTTCGTTAATGGTGCGGATATGATGGTGTGCGTTGACATCGCCCAGAACCACGATGACCGCAGAAGCTGTTTTTACTTTATATTGCTGGGAAGCTTCATAAACTTTCTCTTTCTGTTCCTCGTCTTTGATCACAAGATAGTGGGTGTGTTGCAGGTTAAAGGCAGATGGTGCAAATTTGTTCAGGGCAAACATCTCTTGCAGTTCAGACTCCGAAATCTCAATTCCTTCTTCAAAAATAACAGCCGACCTGCGGTTTTTAACCAGGTTCTCGAACTCACTCATGATGGTTTCCCTCGCTTATGTATGATTTATAAAATTACTATAACACACTTAGTTACTTTATGTAAGTATTATTTTTGCATAAGACAAGGATTGCCTGCCATACGCTAAAATAAAACACTAGAGGTGATTCATGAAAGCTCTCATCACAAGATTTAAGGGAGGGCATGACCCGCATGAATTTCGGGTATATGTGATCCAATCTTCGACGTTAAAACGTTTTGTCGTTATGGAGATTATTTTGGGTTCAATCGTGTACAATGTCGCACTGTATTTGTGTCATAATGCGCTACTTGCTGGCGCAGGCTCTTGGGCTGGAACTGAAAGTCTAAAGAGATTGCCACTTGTCTTTAGGAGAATCGTTGGGACGTGATGATGTGTTCAAAATGAAAAAGATTGAAACAGAAGAGGGCCACTATCGGCCCCATCTTCAATTTCAGCCTTGATATCTATATTCATCCTTCTTTTATCTAATCGAATAGCTGACTAGAGATAAGGTAGATATCTACCTTATTTGGCTCGTTCCAAATATTGCTCCAGTGTAAGTTTCTGATTGGTAATTTCACCAGCAATATAGACTCCGACATAACGTACATGCCATGGCTCATAGGAATAACCCGTTAATTTCTCTTGGTCTTTGCCATAACGAATGATGAATCCGTATTTGTGTGCATTGGCTTTTAGCCATTTGCCTTCTTTGGTGTTGCCGAAGCTTTGCTGAAGATCATAACCGGCGGAAGCGCTGGAAATATCCATTGCAAGACCTGTTTGATGTTCGCTTTGTCCTGGACGAGCACTTGTTTTATTGGCAACTGCTTCACCTTTGATGCTGGCATTCCGGTCAAAGATTGATTTCTGAGTCGCATAAGAGCGATAACCAGACACGGCTTTGATATCAATGCCGTCTTTTTTGGCAGCGGCAAATAATTTTTCAATAGCGGTTGCAGCCACTTTACGCATCTGTTTCTTCGGACTTGAGCCTGAGAAGCTAAAAGGAATATTAGGTACAACCAAATCTTGTGGTGCGTAAGTTGAAGGCAGATTTCTCTTTTTATTGACAAGCACAACTGTACTGGAAACATTGGTCACGGTTGCCACATTTTTGATGGTTTTGATCGTACGACCAGGTGCATTATCATGCAGAAATTGAGTGAAGCTGGAGTTAGCAGCAGACGCGACGGGATTCAGGTTTGAAGTGATGGGAAACGTAGTAAAAGCAGAACCTGCGACAACAGAGCCTATGAGAATTGTAGATATGATGGATTTACGAGTAAAAGGTTTCATGGTGTGTGTTCCTCCTCGGAATATATGAATCTATATACCGAGTATACTAGAGGATTATATCCATAGGTTCTCCAATTGTTTCCGAGTTGTAAACAAAGTTTGCTATCCAAGTTGAACTAAAGATATTTACACTGGACACTCCGATGACAGAACAACCTTCCGATCGCTGTTATCCCCTGATTTTTTGATCAATTTATAATGGTGAAAATCCGGGGATAAAGGCGAACGCTTCGCTTCTTCAGGTTTTTTCTGTCCTCTCCGTTTCGTGTAAATGTTTAGTTATTCCATCTTTTATAGAGTCTTTTTTGCAACTCTGATAGAGGCATACAAAGAAAAGAAGATTAAAAGCCGTTGCATATGCAACGGCTTTTGTTGAGAAGAGACTATTGTTAAGTTCTCTTAGAGACTGGGTTACAACATGCAGGCGTCAGATCCACCGGAGCTTCCCACAGCTACGGCACGTGTATCACGAACGCGAACATTACCGCTGAGTACTCCGGAGTCACTGCTTAATTTGAAGGAAGGATAATTTTCTTCTGTATCCAGCTTCATGTGTTGTTCCAGGTTCAGTTGCTGTTTCGGATCAACATAGAACGGAACCAGATTGGTTTCAATCTGGGCGTCAAGAGCTGCGAGTTCATCAACAATGATGATCGCAATAACTCCGTTACATCCGCAACCTTCCAGATCATAGATTACTTTGAAGTATCCAGGTTGGTCATTCAAGCTTTCTGTCAATCGTTTTGCAGCCAGATCTGTAATTTGAATATACATATGGGTACACTCCTTTATATGTGTTCATGGTTGTAAGTGGTAAAAGAATTCATTCAGCTTCTATTCTCATTATACCACTTTGTGAAAAATCAAAGCATTTATTTTCTTGACTGATCAGTCTGGAAAAGGTATTCTTTATTTAATGAACAGGGAGGTGAGGTCTGAAATTGGGAAGAGCCAAGGAATTTGACACGGAAACTGTTCTAAGAAAAGCAACGTCCGTATTTGGAGCGTATGGTTATGAAGGTACATCTTTGAGCTTACTGCTGAGTGAACTTGGCATTGCGCGGCAAAGCCTGTATGACACATATGGAACGAAACATGATTTATTTGTCTCTGCGCTTAAATTCTATATTCAGCAGAAGACAGAAGCGGGCATCAGACTATTAAACGAGTGCACAAGTGTGAGGCAAGGCATGGCAGAGTTGTTCAACGAAGTGATTAACGTGCTCACAGACGATGAACGTCGTAATGAATGTTTTATCATTAATAGCGCGGTGGAACAGGCACCACAAAATCACGAAATCGCAGCCTTTATTCAAACCACTAATCAACAAATGGAAGATGTTTTTCATACTGCGCTGTTACGAGGCCAGAGGAATGGTGAATTTAAGCACGCAGAGGAAGAATTGCCTGGGCTTGCCCGTTATCTGAATTATTCCCGACTCTCATTGACCTTTACGGCGAAGAGCGGTGCAAGTGTAGAAGCGCTGCGAGATTTTGTACAAATGACTCTAAGGGCTATGGATTAACGATTCACATGATTTGAGCATGAACCTTCATAAATTTTTTTTTTGAAAATGAACGCGTAAGGCGTTTATTTTTTAACTTTTATAGACTGATTGGTCTGGAAAAAGTTCGCCAAACAAAACTGAAGGAGGAAGTAAGGATGACACAATTTCAGCAGTTGGAAGCAGATAGTATACCGCATCAGATCATGCACGGATTTACTCAATTGTTACTGGAAGGAAAACTGGAACAGTGGTTGAACCTATATACATCTGAGGCTATCTTCGAATTCCCATATGCACCAGCAGGATATCCTCAGAAACTGGAAGGCAAAGCCGAACTTGCGAATCATGTTCATAATCTGTTGGGGATGATCGAAATCCAGCAGTTTTCTGAACCGGTAATCTTGGCCGATTCCACGAAACAACAGTTTGTGGCTGAATTTACTTGTACAGGGCGCTCATTAGTTACAGGCAAGCCATACAACCAAACCTACATTTCTGTGGTGAGCCACAAGAATGGAAAAATTACACATTATAAAGACTATTGGAATCCGATGATCGTAATTGAATCGGACTTAGGAGGAAGTAAACATGAATAATGATAAACCGGTGACACTGATTACAGGGGCTAATGGAAAAACAGGAAGCCGTGTTGCGGCTATACTTCAAAAGCAACAATATCCGGTGCGCTTGGCAGGAAGAACTAAAGCATCTCTTTCTGGTTCTGGTGATAACTATGTCTATTTCGATTGGTACGATTCCGATACGTATGCTCAGGCATTGAAAAATGTGAACCAGGTGTACCTTGTCGTGCCAGTCATGGACATGAATCCAGAAGACGTCATGATTCCGTTCATCAAGGAAGCATTGTGGAGCGGCGTTAAGCGATTTGTCTTGCTCGGCAGTGCTTCGATCGACGAGAATGGTCCCATATTTGGCAAAGTACATCAGTATTTAAAAGCGCATGCTCCCGAGTGGGCTGTTCTCCAACCATCTTATTTTATGGAGAATTTTACGGAGGGACCGCATCGGGAGACGATGAAGCAACTCGGTAAAATCTACAGTGCTACGGGTGACGGGAAAATCGGTTTTGTCAGCGCAGATGATATTGCAACTGTTGCCTTCCGAGCACTTACAGATGTTATTCCTCATAATACAGAGCATATGATTACAGGGCCGGAGACGTTGTCCTATGGGCAGGTTTCCAACATCATTAGTCGTTTACTGGGTCAGTCCATCCAGCATGAATCTTTGTCCGACGATGAACTGAGGAACAGCATGATTCAAGCCGGGATGCCTGAAGACTATGCAACAGCTCTGGCAGGGTTGGATATTGCCATCCGTGAAGAAGGCCGCGAAGATCAAGTAACGGATACCGTGCTGAGATTGACGGGGAATGGCCCAATCTCAATGGAGCAATTTGTTCAAAATCATATGGCAGTATGGAATTAATGGAAGAAACATATTGTAATTAAAGAGAAGACGGTGCCTAGTGCCCGTCTTTTTGCCTGTCTACCAGCATGTTGACATCGTTGATTGAAATATGGATCTATGCATAACCACAGGCACGACGGACAGCAGTGATTATACGAACACACTTTTGGGGAAATAGATGAGAATGAATGTTTGATAAAGGTTTGATAAAGGGGCGAAGAGAGCGGATGATTCAGTTCGAAAATGTATCAAAACAATATCCTGATGGAACTACGGCTTTGCGTCAGGTTAACCTCAACATTAACAAGGGAGAATTGTTTGTCATGATTGGTCCGAGTGGATGTGGCAAAACCACCATGCTCAAAATGATCAATCGCCTGATTGAGCGAACAGATGGAGCAGTGCTCATTAATGAACGCTCAATTGATGAATACAACATTCACGAATTGCGCTGGAATATCGGATATGTGCTGCAACAGATTGCACTATTCCCGCATATGACGATTGCCGAAAATATTGCGGTTGTTCCTGAGCTGCGAAAATGGAAGTCAGATCAGATCAAGCAGCGCGTACATACGCTACTGGACATGGTTGGATTGCATGGAGATACGTACAGTGAGCGCAAACCTGCCGAACTATCTGGTGGACAGCAGCAGCGAATTGGAGTGTTGCGTGCACTCGCTGCCGATCCCGAGATTGTATTGATGGATGAACCATTCAGTGCACTCGATCCGATGAGCCGTGAGAAATTGCAGGACGATATTCTGGATATCCAGCGCCAGATGAAAAAAACAATTGTGTTTGTCACCCATGATATTCAGGAAGCGATGAAGCTGGGTGATCGCATCTGCATTATGAAGGATGGACAGGTTCTGCAGGTAGGCACCCCGGAAGAACTGATCCGACAGCCAGCTAATGATTTCGTACGTGAATTTGTTGGAGGTCCTAACACCGATACGAGTTCACAATCTGTTTTTGATCTTGGATCCATCATGTCACCACTCTCACCGGGTCATGTGCCAAAGTCAGCTAAAACTGCCGTTCCCGTATCAACTACCTTACCGGAGTTGGTTGAGATTATGAGTTCTCACGACCATTTGTTAGTGGAACGCAACCGACAGATTATTGGTGAGATCAATCGGGCAGATCTGATGAAATACTGGTCTGAACAGTTACAGGAACGAGGTGAGGGACATGAGTAGATTCACGGAGGTGTTCAGCGAGCGTAAAGGCCAATTATTGTCTGCTCTTCTGGAACATATTCAGATCTCATTTATCGCATTGTTCTTCGCTGTCCTTATCGCTATTCCGCTTGGTATATACCTTACACGCAAACCAAGAGTCGCTGAACCCATTATTGGGGTTACGGCTGTGTTGCAGACTATACCATCCCTGGCGCTTCTCGGATTACTCATCCCATTGTTTGGTATAGGAACACTTCCTGCAATTATCGCATTGGTGGTGTATGCGCTGCTTCCTGTACTCCGCAATACGTACACAGGCATATCCGAAGTTGATCCTTCCATGGTCGAAGCGGCGAATGCAATGGGCATGAATAGTCGGCAACGTCTAATCAAAGTGGAACTGCCACTGGCGATGCCTGTCATTATGGCCGGAATTCGGACGGCTATGGTCCTGATTGTAGGAACGGCGACACTTGCAGCCTTGATCGGCGCAGGAGGCTTGGGTGCATTAATCTTGCTGGGTATTGATCGGAATGATACCGCACTGATCATCCTTGGAGCCATCCCGGCAGCCTTGTTGGCTATTTTGTTTGATGTACTATTGCGTCAGTTCCAGCGGTTATCCTTCAAGAAAACATTGGTTACCTTGGGTTCGCTAGCTCTGATCGCGATACTTGTGATTACCATTCCCTTCGTGGCACGTGGTGGACAGAAGGATCTCGTCATTTCCGGGAAATTGGGGGCGGAACCGGAGATTCTGATTAACATGTACAAATTGTTGATTGAAAAAGACACAGACCTGACCGTTGAACTAAAACCCGGATTAGGAAAAACGCCATTCCTTTTCAATGCACTCAAGTCGGGTGATATTGACATCTATCCCGAATTTACCGGGACAGCGATCTCCGAATTCATGAAGGAAACAGCAGTCAGCACCGATCGGACCGAGGTGTACGAACAGGCCAGAGATGGAATGCTGAGCCAGTTCAACATGGTACTTCTGAAACCTATGGATTACAACAATACGTATACGTTGGCTGTTCCAAAGAGCATCGCAGATCAATACAATCTCAAGACCATTTCGGATCTCAAACCGGTAGAACAGCAGATGAAGGCAGGTTTCACGCTGGAATTCTCGGATCGGGAAGACGGTTACCTTGGTATTCAGAAGAAATATGGAATTGAATTCCCGAACGTTGCAACCATGGAACCGAAGCTTCGCTATGGAGCTGTTCAACGAGGCGATATCAATCTCGTAGATGCTTACTCCACCGATAGTGAGTTGAGACAATATGAACTCGTCGTGCTGGAAGATGATCAGGAATTGTTCCCGCCGTATCAAGGTGCGCCGATGCTTCGTCAAGAAACGGCAGATCAATATCCACAACTGGTTGAGGTGCTGAATCAGCTTGCTGGCAAAATTACGGACGATGAGATGCGTCAGATGAACTATGACGTGAACGTAGAGGGAGCGAATCCTGAACAGGTTGCAGCAGAGTACCTTAAACAGGCTGGATTGCTGTAACTTCAGGCATCCCTGCAATAGATGTATCAAAAGCATGAGGAGGAACCATGATGACACAAGAAACTTATGACTTGATTGCAATTGGAACAGGAAGCGCGGCAAGTTCTGTTATTACCCGTTGCGCTGAAGCTGGCTGGAAAATCGCTGTAATTGATGAACGTGAGTTCGGCGGAACCTGTGCACTACGCGGCTGTGATCCCAAGAAAGTGCTGGCCGGAGCCGCGGAGCTGATTGACTGGAATGAGCGGATGCAAGGGAAAGGAATTCAGGGACGGGCGACTATCAACTGGTCTGAGCTTATGGCCTTTAAACGTACCTTTACCGAGAGCATACCTAGAGCAAGTGAGGATAAATTCAAACAAGAAGGAATGGATACGTTCCATGGTAAAGCTTCATTCGTCGATGAAGACCATATTCAAGTTGGAGAAGAAGTGCTTCATGGCAAACACATTCTGATTGCTACTGGTGCAAGACCTGCACCACTTGAAATCGAGGGATCAGAGCATCTGATATATAGTGATGACTTTCTGGATCTGGAACAGCTGCCTGATCGATTAGTGCTGATAGGCGGTGGATACATTGCATTTGAATTTGCGCATATTGCGGCCAGAGCCGGGACGGAAGTCCATATCCTGCATCGGAGTGAACAGCCGCTGAAATCATTTGATGCGGAACTGGTTGAATCTTTAATGCAAAAATCGAAAGAGATCGGCATTCATGTTCATTTGAACGCAGAGGTGAAGTCCGTACGGCAAGAGGGGAACGCCTATATCGTTCATGGCACACGCAATGGTGCAGATCACCAGTGGCAGTGCGGACTTGTCGTTCATGGAGCCGGGCGTATTCCCAATGTGGATGGGCTGGAATTGGAGAAAGGCAACGTTAGCTACAGCAAAAAGGGTATTACGGTGAACGAGTATTTGCAAAGCGAAAGTAATCCGAGAGTGTATGCTGCTGGCGATGTAACCGATACGAAAGGGTTGCCTTTGACCCCGTTAGCAGGCCAGGAATCCCGGGCAGTATCGTTCAATTTGTTGGAGGGAAATCAACACAAACCCAATTATAAAGTGATGCCTTCCATTGTGTTTACTGTCCCAGCACTTGGTTCTGTAGGGATGAGCACGGAACAAGCCAAAAAAGAGGGCTATGAGGTGCAGGTAAATGATATGTCGAAATGGTATACTTACAAAAGAACTCATGAAAAATTTGCCATGGCCAAAGTGGTGATCGACAAATCAACCGGTTGCATTCTGGGTGCGCATGTGCTCGGGGGCAAGACAGAAGAATTGATCAACCTTTTTGCAATGGCGATTCAGTTCGATCTGACTATCGATCAGTTAAACACCATGAATTTTGCATATCCTACTGCTGCATCGGACCTGGGTTCTCTAGTGTAGAAATGATGATAAAAGCCCCTTGGGACGGAAGGATGAAAATAACGATGTCATCGGATTTTGTAGGACTTCTTGAAGGCAAGTGGACGAAGGAACCCGTTGCCGCACGGATGGATGGGGATCGTTTCGTTGTGGAAGCTCGGGAAGGCAGTGACTTCTGGGAGGAAACATTCTATGGGTTCTGTCATCGGGATGGACACGCCATACTTGCTCCATGGGACGGAACGGAAGCGATTGAGGTATCTTTTGATCTAAGTTCATTCACCGAATTATATGATCAGGCGGGGTTGATGTTATGGCACGGAGAAGATCAATGGATCAAGGCCGGAGTTGAGGTTAATGACGGTGTTGCTCATGTTGGAGCTGTCGTGACGGATACATATTCGGATTGGTCCCTATCTCCTGTACCTGAGTGGGGTGGACGAATTGTGACGATCAGAGCCTCGTACAGTAATGAGGCTGTTGTCATTCGGGCTCGTACAGATGAGCATCCTTGGCGTACGATTCGCGTTGCACGGTTCGCCTATCCGACGAATAAACACGCAGGCCCATTTCTGTGTTCACCGAAGCGTGCAGGGTTCGAGGTAGCCTTTACCAAATGGAGATCCACGCCACCCGATACTGATCTGCACACAGATCCTCCGATTACGGATTAAAACAAGTTAAGATGCACGCTAAACAATGATATTTGAGCAAGTATATCTCGCTTACCAAGAAATACAACACAAATAAGCAAGTCTTCCGTTCACGGAGGGCTTGCTTATTTCCGTGCTTAAACTTTGCACCCTGAAGAGTATTCCAGGTGTTCATTTTACAATTCACCGGGGGCGCAAGTTTTTTCGCATTTACAACGACAGAACTTTTGAGTTTAACGTTTATTTACTCGTATCCGTATCCTGGGATTGGGGGTTGGTCTCTTTTTCACCCTCATCATCATTGGACTTATTGAACTCCAGCATACGCTCCTCGTAATCGTCCAGGAACCATAACGGGTCCATGCTGTCTTCCTCACCGTTGTAATTGATGACGATTTCTTCGCCAGCCTTGATGTCTGTATACGCGTAGAAGTCAAAGGTGTGGTTATCAAAATTGATATCATAGGTAGCGTTAGGTTCATAGGAGTGGTTGATCAGACTGCCGTAGCCGAGCAGAATGGCGGTATGATTCGCCCCATATTCGAATACGTAATCTTCCAAAATCGTTTTTTCGACATGCTCATGATCTTCATTCGGGTAAGGCACGACGGGTGCCTGATGGATCAGCGTTCCTTTCGCAATATCAACGGTAGCAAAGACCCCGCGGTTAAACTCACCACCATCACCCAACTTGGATTGTTTCACTTCGATCATATTTTTCACCTGATGCTCTTTGAAGAGCTCCGTTCTATATAGTAATAATTCGTTAAGGCAAAATTTTAACCCATACTTTCATATAAGGCAAATTTCAGACAAAAAGGTGCAATATTTTTGAATAGGGCGTTGAGTTGTGCAGGATATAACGCTTATAATATACAAAGAATTAAGTCTATATAGAAAAGGTGTCATGAATGAGCATATTAAATGTAGAAAAATTAAGTCACGGTTTTGGTGACCGTGCTATCTTTAACGACGTTTCATTCCGCCTGTTGAAGGGCGAACATATTGGTCTGATCGGGGCTAATGGTGAAGGTAAATCCACCTTCATGAACATTATTACAGGAAAACTTCAGCCGGATGAAGGCAAAGTGGAGTGGTCCAAACGGATGCGTGTTGGTTATTTGGACCAGCATGCTGTATTGAACAAAGGCCAATCCATCCGTGACGTGCTTCGCGGCGCGTTCCAGTATTTGTTCGACATGGAACAGGAAATGAATGATATGTATGGCAAAATGGGCGATGTAACTCCCGAGGAGCTTGAACAACTTCTTGAAGACGTGGGCACGATCCAGGATACACTGACTAACCAGGATTTCTACATGATCGATGCCAAGGTGGATGAAACCGCACGTGGTCTGGGTCTGACGGATATCGGTCTGGATAAAGACGTCAATGACCTTAGTGGTGGACAGCGTACCAAAGTACTGCTTGCCAAGCTGCTGCTGGAAAAACCGGATATTCTGCTCCTTGATGAGCCTACGAACTATCTGGATGAATTGCATATCGAATGGCTGAAACGCTATTTGCAGGAATATGAGAATGCTTTTATTCTGATCTCACACGATATTCCGTTCCTGAACAGTGTTATCAACTTGATCTACCACATGGAGAATCAGGATCTGACCCGTTATGTGGGCGATTATGATCACTTCCAGGAAGTGCATGAGATGAGAAAACAGCAGCTGGAGTCGGCTTACAAGCGCCAACAACAAGAAATTGCTGACCTCAAGGACTTTGTAGCCCGGAACAAAGCAAGTGTGGCAACCCGTAACATGGCAATGTCCAGACAGAAGAAACTCGACAAGATGGAAGTTATCGAGATTGCCAAGGAAAAACCGAAACCACAGTTCAACTTCCGTGATGCAAGAACGTCTGGCAAGCTCATTTTCGAAACCAAAGGTCTTGTGATTGGTTATAACGAACCGTTGTCCAGACCACTGGATCTGCGTATGGAACGGGGACAGAAGATCGCCCTCGTTGGTGCAAACGGAATCGGTAAAACAACCTTGATGCGCAGTATTCTGGGTGAAATTCAGGCGCTGGAAGGAACCGTTCAACGCGGTGAACATCTGGAGATTGGTTACTTCCAACAAGAGATGAAGGATGCCAACTACAATACGTGTATTGAAGAGATCTGGCAGGAGTTCCCTTCATATACCCAATTCGAAGTGCGTGCTGCACTTGCAAAATGTGGTTTGACAACAAAACACATTGAGAGCAAGGTAGCTGTACTCAGTGGTGGCGAGAAAGCCAAAGTGCGTCTCTGTAAGTTGATCAATAACGAAACCAACCTGCTTGTACTCGATGAGCCGACGAACCATCTGGACGTTGATGCCAAGGAAGAGTTGAAACGTGCGCTCAAGGCTTACAAAGGCAGTATTCTTCTGATTTCCCACGAACCGGAATTCTACCGTGATGTAGTTACAGAGACGTGGAACTGTGAGTCATGGACAACGAAAGTTTTCTAAATAAAGGTTGTTCAAAAGTCACGCACTAATAATACGAGAGAGCTTGCGAACAAGCTCGAGCGGTGAGAAAAGGCGCGAATTTTGCTTGCAAAACAGGCAGAACTCGCGCTTTTTTTGCTTGGTTTTAACGAAAAATGTTGGTGCCCAATTCACAGTTGACAGCTTGAATAAGGCAATAATATAATTCAAGAAAGCGATTACATTTATATGTTAGTAACCTGTTTCACTGCATAGGGGCGAAGAAGACACGGTATTCCGTATGGGTACCATTTTGCACTTAGAAGGGAAGACGGGTCTTTTTTTACTCTTTAATGAAACCGGTTTCATTAAAATAAGGAGGTGGACCCTGCTTTTGTACTGACCGCCGGTTCCAGAGGATAGGCTGAGCAACAACATCGCGTCTTTAAGAACCATGCTTTCATCTTTCACGCCAAAGGAGAGAATGAACATTGGATAAACTCAGGAAACCCATGATATTCATGTTATCTGCAACACTTGCGCTGTCTTCCGGACCGTTGATGCTACCAAGTAAAGCGTATGCCGATCTGGGGAGTATACCCGCCACGTTGCTGCAGGACGATTTTTCGGATGGGGATTACACGGAATCACCTGCTTGGAACGTAAGTTCAGGCAACTGGGAAGTGATCACGGACCCGACAGATACGTCGAACTTCACACTTTTCCAGAGCGATACCAATGAAGGCATCATCTCTACTGGAGAATCCATGTCGGACATGACCGTGTCCATGCGCTTTTACACGGGGAACGGTCAAGGATATCCGGGAATATTGCCGCGGTTTCAGGATAAGAGCAACTTTTACTATTTTCAAATGCAGGTTCCCAATAATAAGCTCGTTTTCTCAAAAAGGGTGAACGGATCAGATACCACTTTGAAAACGGTGGACTATGCATTTGCCAAGAATACATGGTATACCCTCAAAGTGGTGTTATCAGGTACAACCATTCGAGGGTATATCGCCGAAAACGGCTCCGATCGGTTGATATTCGATCTGGTCGATCCTACATACGGTTCAGGTACCGTGGGCATTCGGAATAAGTGGCAATCGGTACATGCAGATGACGTGATCATTGCCGATCGACCGCCGGAGAACAATACTCAGCTCTCTATTGCCGAGCAGACGGCGTCATCGGTTTCCCTGCAATGGTCTGAACTCGTGGGTGCATCAGGCTATCGCCTGTACCGTTCCAACACGCCTGAAGGGGGCTATTCCCTGGTAACCAACACCGGAACTTTGGGACACACAGATGAAGGATTAAGCGGGGATACGGTCTACTATTACAAACTCGCCTATGAATACGGAGGTCTGACCGAGTCCTTGTGGTCCTCGCCGTTGGAAGTACGAACTTCAGCGACCGCCCCTCAGGCTCCGAGCGAATTGAAGGCCGAAGCACTCAACGCAACGAACGTGAAGTTATCATGGTCGGCCGTGGACAAGTCAACGGGTTACCGCGTGGTTCGGGCCGAAGCTGGCAGTGAGCAATACGAGCAGATCTATGAAGGGAAGGGGCTCACTTATACAGATCAGGAACTCGAGCCTGGCACCAGCTACAACTATCGTGTAACAGCCTTCAATGCAGCTGGGGAGTCAGCATTCACTGTTGCAGAAGCCACGACGTACTCCATTGACTCTCCTACAGATTTTGCTGCAACAGCTGTTAGGGATACATCTATCTCTCTGGGGTGGAATGCTCTTACTGGATCTGATGTAACGTATACGCTCTCTAGGTCTACCAGTGCTGCGGGTACGTATCAGCAGGTCTATAGTGGGAATGAAAGTACGTTTAACGATAGTGGTCTGACGATGGGCACAGGATATTTTTACATTATCCAGGCGACCGTGGACGGCGTAACTTCTCCAGCATCCGCACCGTTGGGTGTTGCCACAGTTCGCACAAGCATTACACCAGGGCAATTGTGGCCAGGTCTGGACGGTCAACCGATTGATGCGCATGGGGCTGGGTTTTTCTACGATGAACAGACGGAGACCTATTATTGGTATGGTGAATATCATAAGGGCGGCTGGCCAGCTGTTGGGGTGCGTGTGTATTCCTCCAAGGATCTGATGAACTGGACAGATGAGGGCATGGCTCTGTCGACACTTCAATCCATGGATGATTTTGACCATGACCCGTTAATCTCCAAATTGTATGCGGGGCGTGAGGACCGCGTGGATATCTGGGCAGATATTCGCAAAGGACGGATCATTGAACGACCGAAGGTCATCTACAACGACAAAACAAAGAAATACGTGATGTGGGCTCACATGGACGGTGACAAGGACCCGTATAACGATAATGCGAACTACGGTAAGGCACGGGCCGGTTATGCGATCAGTGACTCTCCAACAGGGCCTTTTGTGTATCAGAAGAGTTACCGGATGGACAGAGCTCCGGAAGGGGAGAAAGATTACTTCCCAAGCGATAAGGGCATGGCACGTGACATGACGTTGTTCAAGGATGATGATGGTACCGGTTATCTGATCTACTCGAGTGAAGAAAACCTGACACTCTATATCTCCAAACTGAATGAAGACTACAGTGACGTAACTGGGTGGCATAAGGAAGGACGAACGGATGACAAAGGTAATCCGGTTCGTGACTCGACCTATCAGGCTGAATATGGCGTAGATTACGTGCGTGTGTTCCCTGGAGGGCAACGCGAAGCACCAGCGATGTTTAAGTATCAGGGGAAATATTATATTTTGACTTCCGGAGCTTCCGGATGGGCCCCTAACGAAAACAAAGTGACGGTGGCGGATAACATTTTTGGCCCGTGGTCAACGCAGACCAATCCGTTCGTGCGCACGTTGCCGAGTGATCCCGATCCAGGCAAGGCTTTCGGCACACAGACCACATCCGTCATTCCGGTAGATCCGGAAAAAGGCAAATTCATTTACGTTGGGGATACGTGGAATGGTGGCAATTTCTCGAATGATGCTGCAAAATACGTGTTCTTGCCCATTGAGTTTGGAATAGGCTCCGACATTGCGATCAAGTGGTATAACAGTTGGACACCGGATCTGCTGAATTCGATGGGCAAGGTGGATATCGCTGATCCGTTGCCGGAAGCCGTGGCGCTTGGCAAAGTACCATCTCTTCCAACGACATTGAACGTTCGCGACGGTGGTGAACTGGTGTCAACGCCAGCAGTGTGGACGATCGATAACCGGGCCATGACGGCAGAAGATTTTGCTAAGCCAGGACCCCTCACGTTACAGGTAACGACACCGGAATATAACAACAAAAAGCAGGCGGTTCGTGTAAACGTCATTCCAGAGAATGCCCTATATTTTGTGAACAGCGGAGGGTACGAAACGACTGATTACAATCTTATGGGTGCGTATATGAAAGGAACACTGGCCAACCCGGGAACGGCAGACCAGATGTACGCTCCGGCAGAGGGTCGCAATTGGGGATACACCAGCGCAGACGCACTGTCATCCGGCTCTAATGGCGGAGATATTTTCTCGACCGTACGTTATCTAAACGGGGGCAATGTCAGCAATTCTCCAAAAGGCACAGACTTAACCTACAGATTTGATGTACCGAATGGAACATATGATGTGTACGCGGGATTCAACGATCCGTGGACGAATGCATCGCGCAGAGCCAATTTCATCATCAATGGCACGAATACCGGGGCTGTTACGTTTACGCCTGCCAGTGTTAGAGCACACAAAGGCATCATTGTGTCGGACAACAAACTGGAGTTAACCGTGCGCAATACGGCATCACAGGACCCGATGATTAGTTGGATAATGATCGTTCAGCCAGATGCTATGCCACCTGTTAATGACAGTGCTGGTCTCAATGCGGATGCGGTGAATTCAACGAGTGCAACGCTTCATTGGGATGCTCATCTTGGAGCAGCAAGCTACAAGCTCTACCGCTCAGATCGTGAGCAAGGTGAGTACAAGGTGGTCTATAGCGGCAATGGACGGGAGTACACGGACAGTGAACTGAACCCTGGCACGGAATATTATTACAAAGTGGAAGCTTTGGATGCGACAGGGCAATCGGTGAGAGGTGTATCTTCCGCATACCAGGTGCATACGGCTCAGCAGACTGCTGCCGATGTAGCTACAGGCATTACAGCACTGGAACAACCTTCAGTAGGTGCGAAAAAAATGAAGTTGCCATCCGTGCCGCAAGGTTTCACGGTGAAGATCGCTTCCAGTTCGTTACCGTCCGTCATTCAGACGGATGGAACGATTGTCCCACCTTCTAAGGAAACAACAGTAATACTGGAGTTGGAAATCACTCGAATTTCTGACGACACAAGAGCCCTGACTGTACCTTTGACGGTGAAGGTGCCTGCATCTGTTTCTTCCCCAGGAGGATCGGACCCTGGTTCGGGTAGCAACCCGGGCGGCAACTCCGGTGGAAATTCAGGGAGTAGTTCAGGTTCAAGCAACAATGGCGGACAATCAGAAGGTGTTAGCCCAGGTGCAGGGAATGCTGCACCACAACCTAAACCGGAGAAAGACCGTTCTGTTCTGGAGTTGCAGGCACAGCCTGACCAGAAAGGTGTAGTGCAGTCCAACGTGGATGCTACAACGATCAAAGATGCTTTCGAAGTTGCCCCTGTAACAGATGTGGGTAAGCGCTTGGTCGAACTTCGGTTGAAGCCGGTTTCGGGAGCAACAGCATATGAAGTATCTCTGCCTGCCTCTGCGTTGATAGATCAGGGTGAGTCCCACGTGTTCAACATGGTTACAGAGCTGGGCATGTTGGAACTTCCCGCGTCACTGTTAACGAAGGACATCGTTGGTGATGGAATGGCATCCATCCGATTGGTCAGAACAGAGTTACCAAAAACAGTGGCAGATCAGCTTGGCACGCAATATGGAGTCCAGCTTGAGCTTCAACTGGATGGTCAACCATGGCCATTGCAAAGCGGATTCAAACTTCATCTGCCTTTCCCATCTTCTCAAAATGTTCAGCAGGATCGGATTGTTGCATTTGTCATTGGCGCGAACGGTGTGGCAAGTCCATTGCCGCAAAGTTACTACGATCCAAACAGCGGGCAGCTTGTATTTTCCGTAACGTCACTCACAGGAAATTATGCTGTTGTGTCTGTGGAGCAGGCATTCGCAGATCTTGCAGAAGTGCAGTGGTCCAAGAAAGCGATGGAGGCATTGGCAGTCCGAGGTGTGATTGATGCCGAAGCAAGTGGGGATTCCACCCGGTTGCATCCAAAACAGGAGATGACTCGCGGTCAATACATGCAATGGTTGATGACTGCGCTCGGCTTGAATGCTTCTTCCGGGAATGCGTTTACGGATGTAAACGAAAAGGCTCCATATTACGAAGCGGTTACAGCTGCGCGTTCACTAGGTATCACCAGTGGTACTGGTGACGGGCGCTTCCTGCCAGAGTTCACGATCACTCGTCAGGAGATGATGACGTTGACAGTTAGAGCACTTGCAGCCGCTGGTCTGGTTGACGCCGAGACAGCTGCAACGGATAAACTGACTCGTTTCCGCGATGCTTCCGAGATTCGCTCTTATGCCCGGGATAGTGTGGCCTTACTTGTGGATCTGGGCATCGCTCATGGGTACAACGGTGAGGTGAAACCACTTGGTGAAGCGACACGAGCTGAATCGGCTACGCTGCTATATGCGATGATGAGCAAATTGGTATGGAATAAGTAAGGTTACACCAGAATCGTAGTGTATGAAAAAGAAGGCTTACTTTGACCTGGGACCCAGGTTGGAGTAAGCCTTCTTGATTATGCGCCTGCCATGGGGAGAGTTGTTTACTCAACGAACGAGTTACTTCCTATCTTTTTGCAGTTGTTAGTTGTACTATCAGTGAAGAGCTATTAATTGTAGTGTTTACCAATTTGATAGGCTTGTTCCAGCAAATCTGCGATATGTTCTTTGGATTCTGAAATCGTTTCATAGAGAAATTCGACTCGGGATTCCTGCATTCTTGCATAACCCGCGATCCCGTTATTCAGATAATTGGAAATCATGTTGTAATAGTCGTATTTATGGAATGAAGCCTCCGTTCCCCCGGCTAGTGCAATCCACAGTGCTTTTTTGGAGTTTGCCTTGTTGAGCAGCCCCATATTCCATACCTTGTCCAGATAAGCTTTGAGCATGGAGGGAACGTTATACCACCAGATCGGGAAAACAAATACAATGGCATCAGCCGCAAGCACACGATCCAGCTCTTTGCGAATTACAGGGGCATGCTGTTTATCGGGATTTTGCCAGTCTCGCTCATCTTCTACACCATATAATGGATCGAATCCGTCATGATAGAGATCGAGGATATCAATTTCATGGGAATTCTCCTGCATACCTTCTATAAAACGATTCATTACGGCAAATGTTAGGGAATCCTGTCTTGGGTGAGTAACGACCAGTTTAACTTTCATGTAGGAGTAACCATCCTTTTTTCTTTTTTTTGGTTAAACATTCTGACCAATGTTATTATAAGTTTCATGACATCTTATTGAGAAGTACGCACCTTCGAGTGCTGTAGAAACCTTGAGGTTCTTCGGTTACTTTTAATAATGGATATACATATATGTGAATTATGGGGGAGTACAAGTGGAACAAGAAATGAAAAAATATGAGAGTGGTGTGCAGGCGATGCTGGAACTGGTCGGTGGAAAATGGAGGATTCTTATCCTGCATCAACTGATATCAGGTAAAAAACGAACCAGTGAACTTCGCAGGGCCATTCCTGGCATTACCCAGAAGGTCCTTACCCAGCAGCTTCGTGATTTGGAAAAGAATGAAATCATCCATCGAATTATTCATCCTGAGATTCCGCCCAAGGTAGAGTATGAGCTGACCGAATATGGCCTGACACTACAGGACATCATTGATCGCATATGTATGTGGGGAGAAAATCATTTGGACAGAGTATACGGAGATAAAAGCAGCGTGCTGGGAGATCATTTTAGGGACTATATTCCACTTTCAACTTCAACTTGAGCTGACCGTCCAATGAAAAATAAATCAAAACCTTCCTTGATCTCAAAAGGAGGGTATTTGTTGTTTTTTGTCCTTTATCAGTGAAACTGATAAATGCTATAAAATCATTGAAATTGACCCTCAACACCCGGTGTGTTAGGTTTTAAAGAGAAGAAATTAAATTAATATGATAATTTTAGTCGGAATTAAAATCGAAGCAATGCGCGAGGTGGCAAACAGTGGAACTTCAAGTGACAAACAGCCCTTTTAATCAAGAACAAGTTGAACTGCTTAATCGTCTTATTCCTACATTGACCGATGGACAACGGACTTGGTTGAGCGGATATATTGCAGCAATTCAGGCAAGCGCAACAATAGCGGTTCCAGCGAACCTGGTACAGGCTGCACCAACTACAGGTGTCGCACCTGAAAGTGCTACGCCAGTATCCCGCGAAGTTACCGTGCTCTTCGGTTCACAAACCGGGAATTCCAGCGGCCTATCGAAGAAGCTGGCCAAGAAACTTGAAGAGCAAGGTCTTCAGGTAACGTTGTCATCGATGGGAGATTTCAAACCGAACGGACTCAAGAAAATTGAAAATCTCCTCATCATCGTCAGTACGCATGGCGAGGGAGAACCGCCGGATAATGCGATTCCCCTGCATGAATTCCTGAACAGCAAACGGGCTCCGAAGCTCGAAGGGCTTCGCTACTCGGTGTTGGCTCTTGGAGATACCTCTTATGAGTTCTTTTGTCAGACAGGTAAGGACTTCGATACACGATTGCAGGAGTTGGGTGGTACAGCACTTGTACCGCGTGTAGACTGTGATGTTGATTTTGATGAACCGGCTGCGGAGTGGATGAATGAAGTGCTGGCTTCCTTAAGTAGCACATCTGCTGCTGCGAGCACGGTAACTACTGAGGCTGTTACAGCTGCGTTGAGCGGCGGGCAATCCGAATATGATCGCACGAATCCGTTCAAGGCTGAAGTATTGGAGAATCTCAATCTGAATGGCAGAGGATCAGACCGTGAAACACGCCATATTGAATTGTCCTTGGAAGGCTCCAGCCTAGATTACGAGCCTGGTGACAGCCTTGGGGTATTCCCTGAGAATCACCCGCGTCTTGTCGATGAATTGATTGCAGCCATGGGATGGAATGCAGATGAGCGCGTGACCGTGAATAAAAACGGGGATCAGGCATCTGTGTACGAAGCGTTGCTGCGTTATTTTGAGATTACAGCGGTAACGAAACCGGTCGTGGAACAACTTGCGAAACTGAATCCGGGGAGTGGCTTGACTGCGTTACTCGCAGATGATTCCGAATTCCGCACAGTCATGAATAGCTGTGATCTGCTGGATCTGGTTCATGATTATGATCTGAAAGGTATTCCTGCTGCAGAATTTGTAGCTGTACTTCGCAAAATTCCGGCACGTCTGTATTCGATAGCGAGTAGTTCGAAATCTTTCCCGGATGAAGTTCATCTTACCGTTCGTACGGTACGTTATGAAGCGCGTGGCAGAGAACGTTACGGTGTATGCTCGGTACATCTGGCTGAACGAATCGAAGCTGGCGACACCCTGCCTGTATATATACAGCATAACCCGAATTTCAAGCTTCCTGAGAACCCGGATACGCCGATCATTATGGTTGGCCCAGGTACAGGCGTAGCACCGTTCAGATCCTTCCTTGGTGAGCGTGAAGAAACAGGCGCAGAAGGCAAGACATGGCTGTTCTACGGAGATCAACATTTCTCCACCGACTTCTTGTACCAGACGGAATGGCAGCGTTGGCTCAAAGATGGTGTGCTCACGAAGATGGATGTAGCCTTCTCACGTGATACGGAACAGAAGGTGTATGTACAACATCGTATGTTGGAACACAGCAAAGAATTGTACCAGTGGCTTCAGGAAGGTGCGAGTGTATATATCTGTGGTGATGAGAAAAAAATGGCACATGATGTGCATGCTGCGCTCACCACGATTCTTGAACAAGAAGGTGGATTATCACCTGAGCAGGCATCGGAATATCTGACACGGTTGCAGCAGGAGAAACGTTATCAGCGGGACGTCTATTAATTATTACCGGCTTAGCCGGATTGCACCATCCCGCAGAGACGAGAGGAGAAAGCAGCATGGTTTATAATAACTTACTTAACCCACAGCGCACGAATAGCGATGTGGAAGATATAAAGATCAAAAGTGATTACTTGCGTGGAAGCCTGACCGAAACGTTGGCTGATCGCATCACGGGTGCAATTCCAGAGGACGACAATCGTCTGATGAAACACCACGGCAGTTATATGCAGGATGATCGTGACCTGCGTAACGAGCGTCACAAATCCAAGCTGGAGCCAGCATATCAATTTATGCTGCGTGTACGTGCTTCCGGTGGAATTGTAACCCCGGAGCAGTGGTTGATGATGGACAGAGTGGCACATAAATATGCGAATCAGACCATTCGTCTGACCACACGTCAGTCTTTCCAACTGCATGGTGTACTGAAGTGGGATCTTAAGAACACCATTCGTGAAGTGAACGATTCGTTGCTAAGCACACTGGCTGCGTGCGGTGACGTAAACCGTAACGTGATGTGTAACCCGAATCCGAATCAATCCGATGTGCATGCTGAAGTGTATGAGTGGGCATGTCAAGTAAGTAATCATTTGGACCCTCGCACGCGGGCTTATCATGAGCTGTGGCTGGACGGCGAGAAAGTGATTGATTCGCAGGACTCTGACGAAGAAGTTGAACCAATCTATGGCAAAGTGTATTTGCCTCGTAAGTTCAAGATCGGTATTGCTGTACCACCATCCAATGATGTGGATGTTTATTCACAGGATCTTGGCTTTATTGCTATTGTGGAGAACGGGAAGCTGCAAGGATTCAACGTTTCCGTTGGCGGCGGGATGGGCATGTCTCATGGTGATGCCAAAACCTATCCTCAGGTGTCCAAAGTCATTGGTTTCTGTACTCCGGAGCAAATGATTGATGTTGCAGAGAAAACAGTTATGATTCAGCGTGATTATGGAGATCGTGCAGTTCGTAAACATGCTCGTTTCAAATATACGCTGGATGATCGCGGTGTGGAATGGTTTGTCGAAGAGCTGACCAGCCGTCTGGGATGGAAACTGGATGCGGCACGTCCATATCATTTTGAGTCAAACGGAGATCGATATGGTTGGGTAAAAGGCAATAATGGTAGATGGCACTACACGCTGTTCATTCAGAATGGTCGTGTCAAGGATGTGGATGGATATCCTCTCATGACGGGTTTACGTGAGATTGCCAAAGTGCATACGGGTGATTTCCGTCTGACTGCCAATCAAAATCTGATCATCGGTAACATTAGCAGCCAGAAGAAGAAAAAGATTGAAGCGCTGATTCAGCAATACAATCTGACGGATGGGGCACATTACTCTGCGCTGCGCAGAAGTTCGATGGCTTGTGTTGCGCTTCCAACCTGCGGCCTTGCGATGGCTGAGTCAGAACGTTATTTGCCGTCTCTGATCGACAAACTGGAGCCAGTACTGGACGAAGCCGGGCTGAGAGACGAAGAGATTGTCATTCGCATGACGGGCTGCCCGAACGGATGTGCAAGACCGATGCTGGCGGAGATTTCATTTATCGGTAAAGCACCTGGGAAATACAACATGTATCTCGGTGGCAGCTTCACTGGACATCGCCTGAATAAACTTTACAAAGAAAACATTGGCGAAACCGAGATTCTGGACACGTTGGCACCAATGGTGAACCAATATGCCAGAGAGCGCAATGAAGGTGAACATTTCGGTGACTTTGTCATTCGTGCAGGCTATGTTCCTGAAGTCTTGGATGGTCGACAATTTCACGCTTAATGGACCGGGTAAGATGAACTGAAATTAGGACTGACTTAGGGCGGAAGCATTCCTTTATGGGGTGCTTCTTGTCTGTTATATATGGAGATAATAGAGGTAACCTTAGTTACTGCTGAGAGATTTATGAGAGAAAAAACTGTGGCCAAACTTCAAGCGGAGATGGATAATCACCGCAGTTATTCCCATTATTTCGTGTGTATTAACTTGTTGAAGTACGCTCAACAAGATATAATGGCATAGTAGAAAGCAGATTACATGTTGAAAGTGAGCGGAAACGATATGGGTCGTAAGTGGAATAATATCAAGGAAAAAAAAGCTTCAAAAGATGCAAATACGAGCCGGGTCTACGCTAAATTCGGCGTTGAGATCTATGTAGCTGCCAAGAAGGGCGAACCGGACCCGGAAGCGAACCGTGCACTGAAAGTCGTGCTGGAACGTGCCAAAACGTATAATGTACCCAAAGCCATTATTGATCGTGCGATGGAAAAAGCAAAAGGCAGCGGGGATGAGAACTATGAAGAGTTGCGTTATGAAGGCTTCGGACCGAATGGTGCGATGGTCATCGTGGATGCACTTACCAACAACGTAAATCGTACAGCGCCGGAAGTACGCTCTGCGTTTAACAAAAACGCCGGAAACATGGGTGTCAGCGGTTCTGTTGCTTACATGTTTGATCCTACAGCGGTTATCGGTATAGAAGGCAAAAACTCCGAGGAAGTACTTGAACTTCTGCTTGAAGCAGACGTAGATGTACGTGATATCGTGGACGAAGATGATGCTGTCATTGTATATGCAGAACCGGATCAATTCCACGCTGTACAGGAAGCATTCAAAGCAGCCGGTATCACGGAGTTCACGGTAGCCGAGCTGACGATGCTTGCACAGAACCATATTGAACTTCCAGAGGATGCACAAGCTCAGTTCGAGAAACTGATCGATGCGCTCGAAGACCTTGAAGATGTTCAACAGGTGTACCACAACGTAGAGTTCGCAGAGTAAGCAAGCTGCACGATACGTGGTTTGATTGCATAAAAAGAGTGTCTGACCAATCTCCGGGATTGGACGGACACTCTTTTTAGTTATTTTAAGAGTTGGATTGCAGGGAGCCGGGCGACTTGTCAGATGTATCTGACGGATCTGATTTTTCCGAGTTCCCCCCACCGAACTTGAATAACACAATTCCGCCGACAATGACAAGCACACCGAGCAGTTGATTCCACGAGAAAGGAATTTGCTCCAGACCGAGCCACCCCATGGAGTCAAACAAAAGGGCGAAGCTAAGTTGGGATGTCAGCACGATCGAGATGGCATACGTGGGGCCAAGCAGCTTCATACCTTGTACGAGACAGAAGACGACACCAACGCCGATGGCACCACTGAGCCAATACCACGGTTGCATATGCTGAAAGCTGAATGTATTCTTGCCCTCCACAAGCAGAGAGATGAGGAACGAGGCAATGAATCCGGTGAAAAGCACCAACGTTGTTGTGGACCATGAACCGGTGCGTTCATTGACTTTGCTATTAAATATGGTTTGCAGACTGACAAGTGCTCCTGCCAAGAGCGCAAGCGAAATCCCTGTAATTAACATGTTTTTGTCGAACTCCTTATTCATAAATATTGTGACCTGCTATTTCGCGCAGACCCGCACGGTTTTTAATCATAATCAATCCCTGATGTCGTTCAATCAATCCGTCTGCACAGAGCTTTTGGATGACCCTGTTCAGGTGTCGGTAACTGGTGCCGATCAGATTCGCAATGTCGGTCAGATTGAACGCGTCCAGATCTTCATGAACGACGCTACCAGCTTCTTCCGTCGAGATGGAGAGAAGGTAGCTGGCTAGCCGAACCTCAACGGGATACATCAGGTTGAAGTTGGAGAAGTTCGAATCAATATAGAACTTGTGTGAGATGATTTTGAGCAAAAATTTAAGTAAAGGTGCATAATCGCCGGCAAGCTCAGCGAGCCATTGATAATGAATCCGAAGCATCACCACAGGTGACACGGCCTGAACTGTGTTGACAATATCACTTTCACGGACATATTCAATGTCACCGACGACTTCAAGCGGTGTCTTGAAGCAAAGCACGAGTGTTTTGTCCTGAGCGGAGGTGGTGAAGATCTTGATTTTACCCTCGACCAACACGTATAAATATTCGGAGGCTTCCCCTTCACGACAGATCAATTCACACTTCTCGAAGTGACATAATGTCATATGGGGACGCAGGGGCTCGTGAAATACCTTTTCGAGTTGATATTGCTTCAGATAATGTATTAATTGTTGCTCATCATGAATCTCTTCCACGCTCTTGTTCACCCCTGACTATATTCTAGAAAAGCTACAGTTTCATAATGATGACACCTGTGATCATCAAGGCAATGCCCAGAAATTGCGGCAGTTTCATCTTTTGTTTCACTACACCAAACCATCCGTTACTATCCACGAGAAAAGTCAGGAACAGCTGAGCAATGAGCAGGGCAGAGATCGTGAACGTCACCCCAATTTGCTGAATGGCCGTTACTTCGCTGAAAATGATGATGGCGCCAAAAGCACCTCCAGCCAGGTACATGGGTTTAACTTGTTTGAGTCCTTGAAGGTTAATGTCTCTAACGAACATTAGGATCAACGCCGCTAAGATGAATCCTGTCAATTGTGTAATCGTAGCGGCCTGCCATGTGCCCATGTCGGTACTAATCCGAGCATTGGCAACACCTTGGAGCGTGATACACGCGCCACCCAGTAATGCAAAAATAATTCCTTTCATATGTACGCTCCTTATTCAATTACTTCGACTTCTATTTAATGACAAACTCACCACAAACGCCAAGGACAAATGTCCTGAGCTTTGAAGTCACAGCATCTAGAGTACAATAAAGAACCAGGGAAATCCAGTTGGGGCATGAAGAGATGCGCGGTATATGTGCGGGAATACTCATTTTTAATGAGCATGATCTCTAACGAACCAGCGACACCTTATTGTATTGATTCGATTGAATTGAGAAATCTAAGGAACCTCAGCCATCTTAATCGGGCTAAGGCAGGTAGGAAAGTATGGATAATGAGTCGAAACGGAGGAATAACGTGTCTACAATTCGTTAGTTTTGAAAATCGGCAAATATTCACTAAATAGAGTGTGTCAGGTTCGTTACTAACTATCTAAGAATTTGTCCTAAGAGCCAGCCAAGATGAAAGAGAGTTTGCTGACTCGACCCTAGAACACACAACAGATGTAGAGTTCCAGGGTAGGGGCAATGAGATTTGAACAATTCAGCTAAACACCTCTCCAAAACAATCCATACCAAACTAATCCACTCGATCGCATGATCAGATCACAGTGTACACAGGTCGTTCACCTACATAATGAACGGACAGTTCTGTGAATTGTTCTGCCAATCTGTCTGCCAATAGATTCATTCCCGGAGCCTCGCTCTCGGCATGCCCCAACATGATGAGTGCTTTGGACTTGCCTTGTTGCACAGCATCACGGATATATTCCGGTGTCTCCCATTCGAATCCTTCTCCAGCGATGATCAGATCCAATTGTTTGTTCTGAATCAAGGGAATCGTCACAGAGCCGTTGCCACGAAAACCAACCAATACCGCTGCGTGTCTACAGACTATGTCGGGATTGCCTGCAACGCGGACATAATCGATCCCAAGGCAACGTTTCACATGGTGAGCAATAGCTTGGGCAGTGCTTGCTTCCGGAAAAGTAAGGATGTCTGCTTCCGGTACTCGTTGCTCCACATAAGAGGACCATCCCAAGGCCTGAATCAGTCCTTCGGTAATGCCATCCGGTTGGAAGCGGTGGATGATATCATGACATCGATAGATGGAGATGCCTGCTTCGTCAATTAACTTTCTTTTGTCCGTATACACCGAATCAGTTGCAAGCCAATCCGTCTGACTGTGATGGTTATAGAACGGAGATTCATGCGCAATGATTAAGTTAGCGCCTTGCTGTATGGCTTGTTCAATCACATATTGTGTGGGCATAAAAGCGATGACAATACCTGTGACCTTACAGTCAAGTGAACCGGTGATAAGCTGATCCACCGTGTTTTCCGGCAGTTCAATGTTATCTAAAAGATGAAGTACAACGTCTTGAACAGTGAGATCCATAGATTGCATTCCTCCAATGACAGGATATAAAAATAGTGTAACATGTTTACATTTGAAATCTACTGCCTTCCAGATTGTGGGGGTCAATTTTATTATTTTCGGTTAATACTAAAACATGCAGATTACAGTGGGTTAAGATAACAACGAAGAAAAGTGTTCACTTTGTACGGATGTTGGATTCGTGTAGTTTTCTCAAACAAGAATAAGTATACTTACATAGAGTCTTTATTGCATTAAATGAGCTGTTTGCAACAGCAGAGCAGATTGTGAAAGGGGATAACTACGATGACAGCAACAACTATTATGGAACGTCTGAAGAGCGAGACAGCTCATTACCACAGACAAGTAGAACAGAACCCTTATGCAAAAGCCATTATGAATCAAACTGTGACTATAGAAGAATATAGAACATATCTAGAAAAGTTTTATGGATTCCTCAAACCGCTGGAAGATCAAGCTGTACAGCAGCCTTTCTGGGGAAGTACGGGATTGGATATCGAGATTAGAGGCAAGGCTGGACTACTGGAGAAAGATCTGCACAATCTTGGTGCAAGTGAAGAGGAAATTAGCCAACTTCCGCTCTGCAAAGAACTTCCGGATATTTCGACACCAGCCCGTTTGTTTGGATACATGTATGTCATTGAGGGGTCCACGAACGGTGGACAGATCATGACCAAACGTTTGTCGCAGTTCCTGCCCATTGAAGCTGATCGTGGATTGGAATATTTCAACGCTTATGGCTCAGAGACAAGAACAAGATGGAGCGAGTTTATGATTTTGCTGCAGCAGTCCATCACCAGTCCAGAAGATCATGACAACATGGTGCACAGTGCATCAGAGACATTTCGACTGCTGGATCAGTGGATTAATACGTAGGGCGGACTTTTTTTCATATTTTAAAAGAAATCTATATAAGTTGAATTAATCATTTACACCTAACGAAGAGGACAGAAAAAACCTGGAAAAGCGAAGCATTCGCTAAAAGCTTTCTGAAAGAAAGCTACATCGTAAGCATACGCTTATAACCGGATTTTTCCCTTAGAAAAGGGAATCGATAAAATCTGGGGATAACAGCGATTGGAAGGTTATTCTGTCATCGTAGTGCAATGTAAATAATCATTATTTCAGCTTATATAACATCATGAGAGGGGATTTTCCTGGCCATGGCCGAACCGAAGTCCAAGAAAGAACAAAATTTGTTGAACCGCACATTGCTTCATCAGGGAACATACACAACTGATCCGATAGATCTGAATAACTGTGATAAAGAACCAATTCATATCCCCGGCTTTATTCAACCTCATGGTGTTCTTTTGGCCATCAATACCAGTCTTACGCCAACTATTGTTCAGTGTAGCCAAAATACGGAGGACCATCTGGGTATTGCCTATGAGGATGTTCTGGGCATGCCTTTGGAGAACCTGATTGGCGAGCAAGAAGTAAGCAAACTGTTGGGAAGCAGCTTCAATGCGAATGTTACCTCTGACCTGCATTACATGGATCTTACCATTAAGGTATCTGGTGAGGAACGGGTCTTCTCTTCTGTGCTTCATGAAAGTGAAGGTTTGCTCATTCTGGAGATCGAGCCTTATGACGAAAAAGAGGACGTGGAGACTACTGACTTCGAGTGGATATCCCGATTCTTCGGTCGGATGAAAAGCACAGATAGCCGCGTGGAGGCAAGTCAGATTGCAGCTGAACAGGTCAAGGAAATGCTCGGTTACGATCGGGTGATGATCTATGAATTTGACGAGCAATGGAATGGTAAAGTTATTGCTGAAGCGCGTGAACAAGAACTCGAACCATTCCTGGGACATCACTATCCAGCATCGGATATACCAAAACAAGCTCGGGAGTTGTATCTTCGCAATTGGCTGCGGACTATCGTGAATGTAAATTATAAACCGGTCGAAATTGTACCTATGCTACAACCACTGACTGGCAAACCGCTGAATTTGAGTCTTTCGGTCCTGCGTAGCGTATCGCCACTTCACATCGAATATCTGCATAATATGGGTGTAGGTGCGACCGTAACGATCTCGCTCATTCATAACAATGAGCTATGGGGACTCATCACATGCCATCATTATTCGGCCAGATATGTCCCCCATCGTGTGCGGAATCTGTGCAATTTCCTGGGGGCGTTCTTCTCCAATGAATTGTTCCAGCGTCAGCAGTTAGATGATTACCAATCCGAGATTCAATCTCGTGAAGCTGCTTCACGAATTGCCAACATTTTTATTGGAAACACAAGTCCTGCCCGAGTACTTGAGGAATTACAGGGAGAAGAAGAGACAGTATTGAAACTGATGGATGCTGCCGGAGCAGCGATCTGTTACCAGGACAAGTTATTGTTATATGGTAAAACGCCTAACAGCGGCCAGATTCGTGAACTGGCAGGTTGGCTTGCAGGAAATTCTGAGGATTACAGTTACTACACTTCGAAACTGAGTTCAGAGTATGAAACAGCCAAAGCTTATCCGGATAAGGCTTCCGGGGTTATTTATGTTGCCATTTCGCCTGGACAGCATAACTACATGATCTGGTTCCGACCTGAGGTTGAGCAGGTTGTTGAGTGGGCGGGTGACCCAGCCAAAGCGGTGCTCAAAACGGATGACGGCATGCGATTATCACCTCGTAAATCATTCGAGAAATGGCGTGAGGTTGTAAAGTCAACTTCGTATCCGTGGACTACGAAAGAACTAAGTGTGTTACCTTTACTCAAATCCATTGTACGTCGGCAGACGGAGAATCAGTTGGTTCAGGCTGAGGAACAGGCACTTCAGAACGCTCGTATTTTGCGACAAAATGAACAGCGTTATTTGCAGTTAATGGATTATTCGCCCGTGGCATTCTTTACTCTGACGGACGGTAAGATTATCTATTGTAATACAAAGGCAGCTGAACTGCTCGGGTTCGAGAGTTCCCAAAACCTGATGGGTAAGGATTTTAGAGAATTTGTACCTGACAATACGAGAGTTACCTTGCAACAGAATTTTGAGGAATTAAAGCACAACAACACAAGTTTGATTACAAGTCAGTCCTATTTCACTACAGCGGTTGGTACCTCACTGTTGCTTGAAGTTACACTCGCTGCTGTTACGCATGCAGGAAAACCTTCTGTGATGGTGCTTCTGCACAGCGGGGCGTCTCACCATGAACATGACCATTACACCGAAACGACAAGCCAGCTGCAAAATTATCTGAACACAGATCCGTTAACAGATATGCCAATTCAAACGGTGTTCAAGTCTCAGCTTCAGGATGACTGGGATGATTGTTTGGAGGAGAAATGTAGTCTGGGGTTGCTCATTATAGATATCGATGATTTCCGTTCATATAACGCGGCATACGGACTTCAGGGAGGCGATCTGTGTCTGCAATGGATCGGTGAGGTACTCACCGTGGTCAGTGAGCAGCACAACGCACTAATATCCCGTCTTCGCGGAGGTACCTTCATGTTGAAAATGAAGAGCACAACTTCTGAACATTCAGCACAGCTTGCGGAAGAGATTAGACAACATGTTCTGGCTCTGCAGATCCAGCGAGAATTATCGGGTCCGAGCGGGATCGTCACGGTTAGTGTCGGGGGTGCAGTGCTGGTACCTGATGAGCAGTCAAGTGCATCCGATCTGATTGAAAAAGCTACTCAAGCGCTGGCCCAAGCGAAGAGTGAAGGGAAGAATCGAGCAATTGTAGTCTGATTTAGGGCATGTAACCTTACTTTTTAACGAATACACCTGGATCAATATCATATCCATATGAACTAAATGAGAGAGCAGAAATGCTCTCTTTTTTTGGTTTTAATAATGTGTTAATTTCATCACCGCAGACACAGCACTAGTGTTATAATGATCCCTATGGATACACTTGTTCGTATTCTGTCTCGGAGGAGGGTGAGATAACGTTCTATGAAAGACAACTCTAGACAATTGGAATTTATGGAGATAGATCTGAGCGAAGAACCCGTAACAGCAGCGGTTCCGGTTCCTGATCGTTCAACCATTGTGCAGCAACCTGCACATCATGCGATGCAGCATCGTGGAGGCATATTGTCTTCGGAGAAACGTTTTGTAGAGGAAGCAAAGCAGTGGTCAGAGATGGAGGGAGATGTGTCCCCCTGGGTTCCCTTTATGAGCTACTGGCCCACATATGGCGTAATGAACGAAGCCCAGCGCAAGTGGTATTTGTATTGGAGGAAGGAAGTACGGCAGGGGAGATACCCGGATACCGATCTGTCCTATCTATTTGTTCATATCTATGAGTTGATTAACGGCATTGGCTGGCAGAATTCTCAGGAGGGGTATGATCAATTAAAACAGCTATGGGTGAACTACCGTGAACGGCTCCCTCAATTAAATATATATATGCAAGAGTGGATGGTCGATTATGTGTTGGTCCATGAGATGGAGAGGTCATTATCCGAGATTATGGACCTTTCGGGCGGATATTTGCCAGCAGAGATGCTGGATATGGAGCTGCAACGTATTTTACAGAATAAAGTCTCGGAAATTTCACTGAATATGCTGCAAAGATACTATGATTACGATATTACACTCAGTAAGTTCTATAGAGATGGCGGCAAAGAAGTGATGGAGCAGTATATCCCACGGGTCATGGCCTTGGTTCAATCGTACCTGGAACGTACGCGGCAAGTTGGACTGTTGCCAGAGTTTCAACCCAACGAAGAACGTACGGTGGAGCGCATACTGTTTCGCAAAGCGGTCTATGACGACTCGATCTATGGAAGATTGGTATCATTCAGATATATGCCCATTGGTGAACAGGCTGAATTTGTACAGATGGTTACGCGGATCTATCGATGTACTGAAAATAAACTTCGTGAACTGCTCGGATTCAGAGGCAGATTGCGTGGACAAACATTAGAGCCTGAACTTGCGAATCTGATTGAACGTTACCTGGACAAAGCATATGCGATTGATCAGGCCGAGACGGTGGAACAACCGGTGATTCGTATTGATACGGAAAAATTGGCATCGTTACAGCAAGAAAGTGAATACGTACGAATGGCACTTACAATTGAGGATGATCACCCTTCTGAAGTGAAGGATGATGAGGTTCATAACGCAAATGTTACAAGTAATCCAGTCGACGCACTGGAAGCAAGGCATGAGATCACACCAACAGAAGATTCCATGCAGCCGGACCCATCGGTAAGAGAGACTGCAATAGAAGGGTCAACAGCATCAATTGGGTTGCAATGGGACGTGAGTGCAGAGGTTGATTTGGATGAACAATGGCTGCTATTTGCCAAGGGACTATCCCCTCAGCAGGTGCAAGTGATTCATGCTCTTCTTGGCGCTAACCCTGATAAGGAGCTGATACGTCTGGCTGAGCAATATGGAACGATGCCTACGCTTCTGCTCGATGAAATTAATGATGTGGCTATGGATACGATCGGTGATCTTCTGATTGATGGTGATCGGATTGTTCCGGATTATATAGATGTGTTCGAACATGTGAAGAGGTGATACGTAAGTGACAGAACTTAAAATACCAAAGCGGCTGACCACCGCACTTGTCAATTCGTTAACGGCGGGTGTTGTCCCGCGCATAGGACTGGAGCAGATTGCTGTTGGCCGAAAACCGGAAGTGGAAGCCATCTTGAGAGATATGGACAATATCGCCGAGGGTGGCGCCGCGTTCAAACTCATTACCGGGCGTTATGGTAGTGGGAAAAGCTTTCTTTTGCAGATGATTCGTAATTATGCCATGGATCGCGACTTTGTTGTAGCAGATGCCGATCTGTCACCAGAGCGACGATTGGTGGGCACCAAAGGGCAGGGACTTGCGACATATCGCGAACTAATGACTCGTCTGTCTACACGTACACGTCCGGATGGGGGAGCGTTGGAGCCGATTTTGCAAAAATGGATCGCAGGCCTGCAACAATCCACGATGCAAAGTCAGAACCTGCGCCCGGATGATCCCGCTCTGCCGCTGGAAGTAGAGAAGCAGATCTATGCGGTGACAGGGGAGATGCAGAATCTGGTTCACGGCTTTGATTTTGCCAAGGTACTGGCTTCCTACTGGAATGGGTACAAGCTCGCTGATGATGATCGCAAACAGGCGGCACTGCGCTGGCTTCGAGGAGAATTTGCAACCAAAACGGAAGCAAAAAAAGAACTGTCTGTCGGTGTTATCATTGACGATGACAACTGGTATGACTACTTCAAATTGTGGTCTGAATTCACAGCGCGCATTGGTTACAAAGGATTGCTGTTGTTCATTGATGAAGCGGTGAATCTGTACAAAATTACAAACAGCGTCTCTCGTCAAAGCAATTATGAGAAATTGCTGACCATGTTCAATGATACAATGCAGGGCAAGGCGGAGCACCTGGGCATATTTGTAGGCGGTACGCCGCAATTTGTGGAGGATGAACGGCGCGGACTATATAGCTATGAAGCGCTTCGCTCCAGGCTTATTGATGGTCGTTATGCAGCCAAAGCGTATGCAAATTATACAGGCCCGATTCTGAAGCTTGCAATGTTATCACATGAAGAGATTCTGATTTTGCTCCAGAAGCTGCGGCAGATTCATGCGTTGCATTTTGGATACAGTGCAAGTCTGACGGATGAACAATTGGTTGATTTTATGCAAACGGCGGTGAATCGACTGGGGGCGGATGAATTGCTGACCACGCGTGAAGTGGTACGGGACTTTATGGATGTACTGCATACGCTCCATCAGAATCCCGAAGTGACTTATACGCAATTACTTGGTGAACGGGCTGCCAAACCCCAGGAACCGGGTAAAGGAGCGGATGCTTCCGCAAATTCGGATGATCTGGACGACTTTCTGGCGGAGTTTGAATTATGAGTGATAATCCATTCTATCGGCTGGCGCCATTCGTGCAGGAATTTATATATAAAAAAAGATGGGAATCGCTTCGGCCTGCTCAGATCGAGGCCTGCAATATCTGTTTTCATACCCCGCATCATATGCTGATTGCGGCAGGCACGGCCTCCGGCAAAACGGAGGCGGCTTTTTTTCCTGCATTGACCGAGCTGCATGAACGGCCTTCCAAATCAGTTGGCATTCTGTACATTGGACCTTTGAAAGCCCTGATTAATGACCAATTCGAACGTCTTAAGGATCTGTTAACCGAAGGAAATATTCCGGTTTGGCATTGGCATGGGGATGTGCCTCAGGCGGAGAAAACAAAACTGATGAAAAATCCGTCCGGTGTGCTTCAGATTACGCCAGAATCGCTGGAAGGTCTGCTTATGAATCGACCGAATGCGATCCCGGCGCTGTTTCATGATCTGCGCTATGTCATCATTGATGAGGTACATGCCTTCATGGGAGCAGATCGGGGGATTCAAGTGCTCAGCGAGCTTGCCAGAATCGAGCGTATGGCTGGCTGTGCACCGCGAAGAGTTGGATTGTCGGCTACACTTAGTGACTATGATGCGGCTACATCTTGGCTTGCAGCCGGAACACAGCAGGGAGTGGATGTGGTCTCTTCTCCAGGTGGTCGCAAGCTGCGGCTGCGGGTGGAACATTTCTCTTTTCCAGATGCACAGGACGAGGAGCAGGCGGAGCAGCTTCATAACGCACGCAAAGCGTACTACGACTTCATCTATGAGAGCACACATCGTAAAAAAGCATTGATCTTCACCAACAGTCGTACGGACGCTGAGGTGACTATTCTTGAGATGCGGCGGGTCGCGGCTCGCAGGCAAGAGCGTGATGTGTTCCATGTGCATCATGGAAGTATCTCCGCCATGCTCAGGGAGGAAACGGAAGCTGCCCTGCGCACCGGATCGGGGCCTGCGGTTGCTGCAGCAACGGTCACGCTCGAACTGGGTATCGATCTGGGCGAACTGGAACGTGTGGTTCAGCTTGGTGCACCGTATAGTGCGTCCAGCTTTGTACAGCGTCTGGGACGTTCGGGGAGACGAGAGGACATGGCATCAGAGATGCTTTTTGTATGTCCGGAGGAAGAGGATGAGGAAGCGCAATTACCAGCACGTATGCCGTGGACGTTAATGCGTGCAATTGCTGTTATCGAACTATATGTAAAAACAAAGTGGGTCGAGCCGCTTGAAGCCCGCAAAATGCCCATAGGGGTGCTCTACCATCAGACGATGAGCATGCTGAAAAGTATGGGGGAGGCGGAGCCGAGAGATCTTGCAGAAGCCATCCTTTCGCTGGCCCCCTTTGCGTTGATTAGACCAGATCAATATCAGGCTTTCCTGAATTACCTCATTGAGACGGATCATCTGCAATGGACAGAGGACCGGACATTGATTATCGGACTGACAGGTGAGAAAATCGTAAACAATTATCGCTTCTATGCGGTGTTTAAGGACGATGAGGAACATAAAGTACTGAACGGCTCGGAAGAGATTGGTTCCATTACAACCGTGCCCCCGCCAGGCTATTGCTTCTCGCTCGCAGGCAAACTGTGGAAAGTGGAAGAAGTTGATCACAAGCACAAGGCTGTGTATGTGAAGTCTGCCAAAGGTAAAGTGGATACGTTATGGCTTGGAGCGGGCGGAGACATCCACACAACGGTGGTACAGAAAATGCGTGAAGTGTTGTCCGACTCAGTGATCTATCCCTACCTATCACCCCAAGCCGTCAATCGACTTGAACGGGCACGCCGTCTAGCTCGTGAAAGCGGACTGTTGAAGCAGGTTGTTATTCCGGCTGGGGGAGATTCGATGTATGTACTTCCTTGGGTAGGGAGTAAATCGTTCCGTACATTGGAGCGCCTGATGAAGCATAATCTGTCGGGCAAACTGGCTTTGCGTTCGGTAGTGCCCATGGAACCATATTATTTTGTAGTATCCGGCAAGGTCGATGAACGGACATTGTTAGCCGAGATTATGAGCGAATGTCGGATGGCTGAAGATGCATCTGCGCTACTGGCTGAAGATGAAGCACCCTATCTGGGCAAGTATGATGAATTTGTCGCGCCACCTTTGATCCGTGAGGCTTTTGCCGTGGATGGGCTGGATCTGGATGGGTTGAAGGCAGGTTTACAGCAAACATTGGAGTGGGATTCCTCAGCCTCTAATCGAACCTGACGTTTTTTTATACGGAATAGGGTTGACAGCACCTCACCTCCCATGTAATATATGAAAAGTCGTCACACACGAATTACATCAAATTGCATATATCATTTCGTATAACCTCGCAGGCCGAAAGTGTACACAGGGCGAGGGTCTCTACGGGAAGCCTATACTTCCTAACTACGATGCCAAGGAATCAATATATTCCTTGCTCGTAGTTAGGATTTTTTGCATTTGTATGTGTCTGTGACCTTGGCATGAACCAATCATGCAGGCGTATTTTCTTATCATCAGGAGGTTTATTCACAAATGAAATATTATCTGTCCGTTCTCGCGGGAGCGATGAGCTATGGCATATTATCCACGATTGTGGTTCTGGCGTATGGCGAAGGATATAAACTTGGTGAAGTTGTGGGAACACAGCTGATTACGGGTTTTCTTCTTTCATGGATGCTGGCGCTATACACAAAATTTAGAACAAAACGCAAATCACAGGCAGATGGCCAATCATCAGGAGCTGTGGCACAGGTATTCAAGCGGTTGACGTGGAAACAACGTCTGTTATTGATGGCTGCCGGAACACCAACGGTAATTACGGGTCTTGTGTATTATCAGTCTTTGCGTTACATCCCGGCTTCACTTGCCATTATCCTGCTGTTCCAGTTCACCTGGATTAGTGTATTGATTCAGGCGATAAGCAAACGTCAACGTCCAGACAAAGTCACATTCCTGACGTTGATCGTGCTGTTTGGCGGAACTTTGCTGGCAGCGGGTTTCCTGGAACAGGGACTGGGTGAGTTCAACGGTCTGGGTATTGCTCTTGGACTAATGGCAGCGGTAAGTTACTCCCTGTTCGTATTGTTCAGCGGCAAAGCGGTTCCTTCAGCGCATCCGGCCTTTCGTAGTGCGTGGATGGTAACAGGCGGATTGATCCTGCTGTGCATTTTGTTCCCGCCGACATTCCTCTTCAATGGATTGATCTGGAGCCAGTTGCTTGTGTTTGGACTGCTGCTCGGATTCTTCGGAGCATTCATTCCACCGGTATTGTTCGCTATCGGCGTTCCGCATATTGGAGGCGACATGGCCGGAATTTTGGGTGCGGTGGAGCTTCCAATTGCAGTACTGTTATCCTCTATCGTGCTCCATGAGCATGTCAGCGGATTGCAATGGTTCGGGGTTATCATTGTACTCATTGGAGTTGCCCTGCCAGAGTTGTATAAATTACGCATGAGAAGAAGTCGTAGTCGAAGTAAACCAATCTATTCCTGATCCAGACGAAAAGGGATATTGCAGAGCATGAACGGGAATAACCGTAGATAAGCCTGAGAAATCAGGCTTTTTTATTTAAATATTCTATATAAATTGAACTAAACATTTACACGAAACGGAGAGGACAGAAAGGACCTGAAGAAGCGGAGCGTTCGCCTAAAAGCTTTCTGAAAGAAAGCTGCATCGGAAGCATAAGCTATCCCCGGACTTCCCCTATATAAAAGGAATCAAAAAATCTGGGGATAACAGCGATCGGAAGGTTGTGCTGTCATCGGAGTGTGCAGTGTAAATATTCTTTAGTTCAATTTATATGGCTCAAACACAATAGCCCAGAGGGGTCATTTTCAATGTCATGCGAATCAGGTATGCTTATAAAATACATCCGTCTGTGGATTAATTATTGATGGAACCATCGAATGAGGAGTGTTTATATGAAAAGCTGGTTTGGAAAAACCTGGCCTTGGATCACGCTGGGTCTGACTGTTGTTGTACTGCTTGGATCATTTTTGGTTTATTTTATGGGCAAAGACGTATCCCCGGGATCAGGAAGTGCTGTCACTGCACAAGCCGAGACACCGGAGGATTTGAAGGGATATGAAGTCATTGATGTGGACGTGAGCAACGATGGTTTTGGACCAGACGTTATTGAGGTGAAAGCTGGTGTACCGACCAAAATAAACTTTATTCTGACTCGGTCGGTGACACATGTGAAATCAGTCGGATCACAGCAGCTTGGCATGGATCTGTATATGCAAAAGGGACCCAATTATTATACGGTCGACAAAGATCTGCCAAAGGGCGAATACGAGATTCACTGTGGTATGTACATGATATACGCAACGATTAAGGTCGTCTAAGCAGAAGGAGCATGGTTTCGGGTCACCGAGCTTTGCTCCTTTTTTTGGTGCGTGATATCATGGGAAAGTGGGTAAAATTGATCAGGAGGTGCGAAAATGAAAGCGCTATTTATTGGAGGGACAGGCACCATCAGCACGGCCATTACGGAGATGCTTGCACAGCAAGGCTGTGAACTGTATTTGATTAATCGAGGCAATCATAACCATGACTTACCTAAAGAAATCAACGTACTTCAAGCGGACATTAATGACGAGACACGTGTAGCAGAACTGATCGCTGATCTGGAATTTGATGTTGTGGCAGACTTTATTGCCTTTGTACCATCCCAATTGGAGAGAGATTACCGTTTATTTAAGGATAAAACAAAGCAGTTTATTTTTATAAGCTCAGCATCTGCGTATCAGACGCCTTTGGCTGATTACCGGATCACGGAAGGGACACCTTTATCGAATCCGTACTGGGAGTATTCTCGCAACAAGATTGCCTGTGAAGACTATCTGATGAAACAATACCGCGAGCATGGATTCCCTGTGACTATTGTGCGTCCAAGCCATACGTATGGCGACAAATCTGTACCTCTTGGTGTTCATGGTGCTCAAGGCAGCTGGCAGGTTCTCAAGCGCATACGTGAAGGCAAACCTGTTATCATCCATGGAGATGGTACCTCACTATGGACCATTACGCACAACACCGATTTTGCCAAAGGTTTTATTGGGCTTATGGGAAATATCCATGCAATTGGTGAATCGGTACATATCACCTCGGACGAATCCGTCACCTGGAATCAGATTCATGAGATTATTGCCGGCGTCTTGGGAGTTAAGCTCCACGCGGTACATGTACCATCCGAATTCTTGGCAGCATGCAGTGACCAGGATCTTCGCGGCGGTTTGCTGGGAGACAAAGCCAATACCGTTGTGTTTGACAACAGTAAGCTGAAACGGCTTGTTCCGGAATTTGTAGCAACGACAAGAGCGGACCAAGGCATACGAAGTACGATTGAATACATTCTGGCCCATCTTGAATTACAGACCGAAGATCCGGAATTTGATGGCTGGTGTGACAAGGTCGTTGCTGCGTTGGATGAAGCGTTATTGAAAATCAGAGATGAGAAATGAGAAATAAGGTGTTCATGATCAACTGTTTACATTCATGAGCTGAATCGTTATAATCAAGAAAAAATGACACTTGTTAGGGGAGGCACCCCAACTTAGGACATCGTTCCTTTGTTGGGGTGCCTCCCTTTTTTTGTGTGCCAAAAAGGAGAGTAGACGTTGAAGAAATCAGGAAAACGTGTGAAGAAACAAGCGGAACAGCTAACCAAGGTGGTGCTGGCATTTGCTTTATTATCACCTCAAGCCCTGTTGCTTGAATGGGGAGCAGCCACGGTAATGGCTGAAACGGTTGAAACGATCGGGATTGTATCCGATACGTCCAGCATGAAGGCGGTTCAGTCCTCCAAGGTGAAAGTGGAGATGAACAGTGACGGAAAATACAGAATTGTATTACTGCCAAACACAAATGTATTTTACGGTGGTGATACCGGGAATGTGTCCACCATTATCGACCACAACGGATCTCCCGTGAACTTCAAATCATTGCCACTGAATTATTACCGCATTAACAATAATGTGATTGAAATGTCGCGGCAAAAGGACAATGTGGAATACATTTTGCGTGTATCTATCGTTAATGCCACCTCACAAGGTGGATACATGAAGGTTGAACTTGAAGCTATTAATCGAAGTGGAACGGCACTGAATTTGGGTGGAACATTTTATTGGGATACGATGGTGAATGGCAATGATGCTTCTCCATTTGAAGTTATTGAGAATGGATGGCGTAATTACAGCGGGGGTGTTCAGGTCACGGCTTTTTATGCCAATACGTACAATGTTGTAAATGCAGATCGCATATATATGGGCCAGTACAGCAGCCCAGATAGCGCACAGCTCACGGGAGGGTCTTCACCTTCAGCGTTCACTCCAGGCCAGACCGTAACGGCGAGTGATACAGCCGCACAATTTTGGTGGGACTCTAAGGCTACAGCGAATCAGGCTTCACGCAAATTTTCAACCATTGTGGGGATCGGCCCCAAAAATGCCCCACCTTCGTTTACCTTAACAGCACCTTCTTCAGGTCAAACCTATTACAAAGGCGAGCAACTTCAGATCTCCGGTACAACGAGAGATACGGATATAGGTGACCTGTTGACTGTGAAATGGTCCATTGATGGCGGGGCCGAGAATATGCTGACCCAGATGACCGCAACGGGTTCTAATCAGTCTTTTAACACCAATTACACATTGCCTGATACCCTGCCAGATGGCACACACACATTACAAGTATGGGTTATGGATGACAAGGGTGGGGTGTCCTCAGCAGGGACCGTTAACTTTACGGTAAGAAGTTTTGTAGTGCCAGGAACGCCGACATATACATTGGTTAATTCCAATAACTTGACGGTGAACTGGGATAAGAAGGCGAATGATGCATCCGTTACGTATGAACTGAAAAATATGACGACGAATCAGATTGTGGATACAGGTACAACAAACAGTCGGCAGGTGACAGGGCTCACTCCGAATACCAGTTATTCTTTTGCCGTCCGAGCCAAAAATTCAAGCGGTTCCTATACGGGTTACTCCAGTCCAGCTTCCAAGTATACACTGGCCAATCCACCCGTTGCTGCGGCTGTGACACAATCAGGTAACTCTGTTACAGCGAGCTGGAGTAATAATAGCAACCCTGACGGCACTCAGTACAAAACTGAAATACGCAGTCCAGGTGGGCAAGTTCTCGCAACGGGAACAACAACTTCCACTCGTACAGCGTTTGCCCTGACTGGACTCGCGGATGGAAAATACGAAGTATTTGTTGCGGCAATGAATGGAGAAGGGATACAGACCCCATTTATATCCGCTGGAGAGATGATGAAAGATACGATGGGCCCAACTGCTCCTTCTGTTACACTCACGCCATCCTTATGGACCAAGGAAGATGTTCTCGTCACAGTTGAAGAGGGAAAAGATGCCTTGAGCGGAACCCAAAAGACTGAAGTTAAAGTCGGTCTGGCAGGAGAATGGCGTGAATACAGTGCTCCCTTTGCCATAAGCAGTGAAGGCAGCACAACAGTTATGGCGCGCAGTATGGATGCATTTGGTAATACAGGACAGGAAACGACTGTGACTGCCAAGGTAGATCGGACGGCACCAACGCCACCTGTCATCTCGTTGAATCCACCCGAATGGACAAAAGCGTCCGTAATTGTGACATTAACGGAGGGTACGGACGCAGCAAGCGGTATTGGTCTGACACAGTATAAGCTGGGAAGCGAGGGGGAATGGATCGACTACAGGACCCCTTTTACACTCAGTGAAGAAGGGATAACCGAGATTTATGCACGAAGTGTCGATCGGGCTGCCAATGTCAGTGCTTCCACTTCGGCAACAGCCAGAATCGACAAGACTGGGCCTGAGCAACCGACGATAACGTTAAGTGAAGAGGATTGGACGAATCAGGATGTAACTTTTGCAATAACCAGTGGTGAAGATTCAGGCAGTGGGCTTGCCAAAAGCCAATATCGACTGAGCGAAGAAGGTCCCTGGATCGATTACACGGGCGAAGTGACGGTTACCGATGAGGAAGAAACGATCGTATATGCACGCTCACTTGATCATGTAGGCAATATAAGCACGTATGCTCAGGCAACGGTTCGAATCGACACGACAGCTCCAACCGAGCCGGTAATTCGTTTAAGTTCTGCTGGATGGAGTAAAGAACATGTGCAATTCTCGATCGATAGTAGTGTGGATGAACGAGCGATATCCTATGAGTACAGCATGAATGATGGTCCGTATATGGCAGGAAATACGGGTACAGTAAGTATGAACGGGATTACCACCATTCGCGCCAGAGCAAGGGATGCCGTTGGCAATGTGAGCAAGGAAGTCAGTCGAATCGCCTATGTGGATCAGATGGCTCCAACGATTACATTTGCACCGAACGGACATGTCTGGACGGACTTGGACATATCCACTACCATTCAGTATGCAGATGCCCACTCAGGTATTCAGGAACTGGAACGATTCTATCAAATTACAAACAGTGCAGAATTACCGGATCATTGGCTTGAAGCTCGCTCTGACGAGCATAAAATATCCATCGAATCGGAAGGCATATGGTACATCCATGCCAAAACCATGGACTCAGCAGGCAATACATATGAGACAACATCATCACCTTACCATGTTCAACGCAAGCCCGAGCAGCCGAAACATGTGAGAATGACACAGATCGCGGAGACATCAGCAGAACTTACAGTGGATTTGCCAACGGGGGAAAGTTACACCGATGGATATCAGTATGAGATAACAAATAAAACAACAGGACAGTCGTGGACACTGGATTATCCCAACCACAGTATAATCGATCAGTCCCTAAGCGGTGGTCAGGTCTATGAATACGAAGTTAGAGTAAGAAACCATACCGGAGTAAGTGATGCAGTAAGCGCTCAAGTATTAACGATCCCGGCAGCTCCCGGAACGTTGCACGTTCGAAAAGTAGATTCCCAGCCCAATTTGGCCGAAATTCAATTTGATTCAGTAAAGGGAGCAGATGCTTACCGCATCATTGCTGCTACTTCGGACGGGTCCACCGTGTATGATCAGACGGTATCTGATCCTTCCAACCTACCCTATATCAGTAACCTCGTCCCAGGGACCATGCATAACATTTCGGTCACGGCAATGAATGAGAGTGGAGCAGGCGGTAGCAGTAGGACCGGATTTCTCACACTGCCGACAGTGCCCGGTGAATTCATGGCTGTTCAAATTCGGGAGCATGATATTTCATTAACATGGGAGACGGTGACCTCTGCAACGTATTATGGTCTTTCACGTGATGGAGCAGCCATATACGAAGGGGAGCAGACAGCGTATTTGGATTCAGGTCTGGATAGCGGAACCAATTACAGCTATGCGTTAATTGCTGGCAACGAGACAGGGCCCGGGCCTTTGGCGGAATTACCTTTGCTCAAGACGTTACCAGGGCAGGTGTCCGGTTTACAGGTATCAGATGCTTCCACAGCGAGCCTTCGTCTGAATTGGGAGGCAATACGAGGAGCCGATCACTATGAGTTATGGTTGAATGGAGAGAAGTCGGGAACGGTTGCTGCCGGAAACGAGGAATGGGTATTTGCGGGATTGAGTTCGGGAACATCTTATCAACTGGATGTACAAGCAGTGAATGAAAGTGGACAAGGTATGCGAAGTTCGGTGTCAGGAACAACGTTACCCGAGAGCCCGTCGGGACTTCATGTTGTTCAAGTAACTGAACAGGGAGCGATCTTGAGCTGGGAGCCTGTAGTTGGGGCAACGAAATATCGGGTGGTCATCAATGGACAGAGCCATGAGATATCAGATACACAACTGTCAGTTCACCATCTGTCAAGCAGTCGTGAGTATATCTATGAAGTACAGGCGGGCAATGTTGCCGGGTACGGTGCATCCACCCGTAGTACGATTCTTACGCTACCTAGCAGGCCGGAAGGACTGAATGTCACATGGACTGGTGAAACAAATATGGGAATTGCATGGCAAGCTGTAGATACGGCGAATCTCTATATTGTGAAAATCAATGGCATAGAAGTGGGCAGAACAACAGAACTGACCTACACGGCTGATGAATTGTTGCCAGGTACAGAATACACGTTGGAAGTTCAGGCTGTGAATACTTCGGGTTCGGGTGAGACAACGCAGCTCATCCGATTGTCCAAACCTGTGTCGCCTGACGAGATAATTGCAGACCCAGCAGTACATCGGGCAAAAGTTTCCTGGTCGGTCGTGGAAGGCGCCGCTGAATATGTGATCGAGCAGGATGGCAAAGAGATCTATAGGGGAATTGAGAATGAAGCCACGATTACAGGGCTCCAGGATGGAACGTGGCATCACTATCAACTATGGGCGGTCAACAGACAGGGGACTCGTTCTGAAGCGACAGATGTATCGCTGCTGACTTTGCCTGAGAAACCCGCTAAGGTTGCCGTATATGATGTGGCCAAAAATAGCCTTGGTCTGGATTTCAGCAACACAGGTGTCCAAGGGGCAGATCAATACATCATTGAACGGGATGGGAGAAAGATTGCTCAAATGGATTCAACTGAAACCCAATTCGTGGACAAGGATCTGTCGCCAGGAACGAAATACACTTACGTGATTCGGGCAGTCAATGCGAGTGGAACCAGTGCGCCACTTACTTTCAGTATAATGACTCAAACTTTGCCATTGGTTGCAGAAGGGATCACAGTGAACGCTGGAACACATTCGGTGGATCTGGCTTGGGAAGTCGTTAAGGGAGCGGCTGCATATGAGATTCGCAATCGGGTAACGGGAGATATGCAGAGCGTGTCTGAACCGTCTGTACATCTCAATAGTATGCTGGATGGTACAGCGTATGAATTCGAACTCGTTGCAATTAATGAAGATGGTCATCGGTCAGAGTCTATTCAGATTCAGGTTTTAACGAAACCTATATCCCCTCAGACGGCAGGCATAACACACATCACAGATCAGACTGCGGTGCTGGATCTGACTGGAAGCTCTACACGAGGAGCAGAGCAATTCATCATTATGCGGGATGGCGTTGAAGTTGCTAAGGTTCCGGCAGATCAAAATTCATTTGAAGATCATGGTCTGACACCAGGAGAGCGTTACCTGTACACCATCAAAACATCGAATGCAACGGGTGAGAGTGATTCTGGTTTCGAAGTTCACGTGCGAACGTTGCCTGCGACCATTACTGAACCTTTACATGCAAGTATGATTGGGGAAAAAGAGGGATTAATTTCTTGGCCAAAGGTACAAGGTGCAGAGGGATATACCATACGGATCGGAGATCAGATGTTCACCACGATTGACGATGGTAATATCACCGAGGTGAAATTAACTCATCTGGAGAGTGCAACCCGATATGATCAGGTACAGATTATTCCTTATAATACGGCTGGTTCAGGAAGCCCAGTGACTGTGACTCCTTTTTACACCTTGCCTCATGTTGATTCACTCGAAATGCAGATATACCCGGAGACAGACCATGCCAAATTGGAATGGGACTTCCCTTATCGGAACGAAACATTCGTTGTATTGCTGGATGGTGCAGAAGTATACCGTGGCGAGCAAAAAGAGTTTATCGTTGATCAACTGGATGCAGGTAAGCAGTACCTGATCGAAATCTACACAGAGAATGAGCAGGGAGATACATCTGGGATGAAGGCGTATTCGGTACTGACCAAGCCAGCAGCGCCTGCCAAAGTGGAGTATCATTCGGCGAAGGACCACATTCGTCTTCTATTGGAACAGAGCCGGGTTGAAGGTGCCGAGCAGTTCATCATTGAGCGTGACGGTGTAGAGGTTGCTCGTGTTCCTGCTGACGAAATGTTCTATGACGACAAGGAACTTGAACCGGGCGTGAACTACAGCTATACAGTCAAGACAATGAATGCTTCGGGCAGTAGTGATGGTGGTTATTACCTTCATGCCATGACTTTGCCTGGTAGTGCTGCTTCACCTCCTATAGTAGAGGGGCGTGCAATGCATGGTGCAGACATTGTGTGGGAACTGATTCCTGGTGCTGCGGGTTATCGAGTCTATCGAAATGAAGAGCTTGTAGGGACGACCGCGGAGACATCGATACATGTGTCTGAATTAAACAGTGCAGAGCGTTATACTGACTTTGCCATCATTCCATATAATGAAGCAGGGGAGGGAGAGGCGCTCCAAGTTCCGGAATTCGAGACGTTGCCTTCCGAAGATCTGACAGTAGCAGCCGTAGCGCAAGGCACAAGTACGATTAAGCTAACTTGGGAACTGGATTCAATGAATGAAGTAATTGTGATCATCCATAAAGATCGTGAGATATATCGTGGAACACAGCGCAGTTATGTATGGACAGGACTAAATGCTGAGCAGCATTATGAGGTGGTCGCATGGACAGAGAATTCAGCAGGTGAACAAAGTGAGAGCAGACGGGCAGCAGCTATAACTTTTCCGTATCCACCATCCGCCTGGAGTGGTGGCGGTGCAACCCCAAGTTCAAATGGTACATCGGAACAAGCCGATGAGTTGAGTTCACATTCTGAACCCGCTAAACAACCTGATTTGCCTGCGAAAAAGAATATCAAATTTATTGATATTAACCAAACCTTTAATAAGGACCAGATTACCTGGCTGGCGGAACAAAATATTATTCAAGGTGTCAGTGAAACTCGCTTCGAACCGCGCCGTCCGATTACGCGTGCAGAGTTTACCGCATTAATCGTGCGACTGATGGGTGTGGACACAACGGTAAATGAACAGCATGGATTTCAAGATGTGAATGATGAGGATTGGTTCGCTCCTGAGATTGGTGCAGCCGTTCACCATGAGATGGTTCAAGGTATGGGGAACGGCAAGTTCGCTCCGTATGCGCTGGTAACACGTGAACAGGCATCCAAGATCATAGCCAATGTGGTTCGTAAGATCAGACCGGAACCGCTGACTTCCCCAAGAGCATTTACCGATCAGATTGATGTATCCGATTGGGCCAAAGAAGAAGTGCAGGAGCTTGCAGGTTTGTACATGATTAACGGATATGAAGACGGCAGCTTCCGTCCCATGCAGCACTTAAGCAGATCCGAAGCTGCAGCACTGATCTTCCGCTTAAACAAGCTGATTCAAGTCATGAATGAGAAGCATACAGATCAAGTGGAGAAAGCGTCAGCGTTGGATCGTCATATCTAGGTGGAATTGAATTTTGGATGTGATACTGCAATCATCGCCAGTAATGACATTACCGCTTGATTGGTTTTTAATGCTATAATAGGTTGCCAATATGATAAAAAAGGGTAATGAACAATGGTGATGAATAATGAATAATAAATTTATCCGAATATATGAGGATATTGCAGATCGTATTCGGACCGGAGAGATTGAGGCAGGCACACTGCTTCAATCGGAACTGGATCTATCGGAAAGTTATCGAACATCTCGAGAGACCATTCGCAAAGCGCTGAAAATGTTGTACGAAGAAGGTTATATTCAGAAGATTCAAGGCAAGGGCTCGATTGTACTGGACATACGCAAGATCGATTTTCCCATCTCTGGTCTGGTTAGCTTCAAGGAACTGGCCAAAAAAATGGGGCATCGCGCTCAAACGTATGTGAAGGTTTTTGAAGAGCAACAGGTCGATCAGGCGTTGCACAAGAAAATTAACTTTGGTCTGAATGAACAGGTCTGGGAGATCAGACGTGTGCGCAAAGTGGATGGAGAGCATGTCATACTGGACAAAGATTACATCAGCCAGCGGCTTGTTCCTGGGCTCAGCAAAGAGATCTGTAATGATTCCATCTATGAGTACATTGAGCAAGAGCTGGGGCTTTCCATTTCGTTTGCCAAAAAAGAGATTTTGGTGGAAGAACCCACCGCAGAAGACAGGGAACTGCTTGACCTTGAAGGGTTCCATAATGTGGTTGTGGTGAGGAGCCAGGTGTACCTCGAGGATGCCAGTCAATTTCAGTATACGGAGTCGAGGCATCGACCGGACAAGTTCAGATTTGTGGATTTTGCACGCCGCAGATAAGTGAATCAAGATCAATCAGAGAGTACCTTTCACTGCTTAATTGGGTGGATAGGTACTCTCTTTGATTATGAGGGAATCCGAAGATCGTCCATCAAGAACCGCTTAATGTTAATGTTCTTCCTGCATGTCGGAGCGTATGATCATAATATATACGAGTCCGAGGAGTGAGGGAATTGAATCACGTGACAGCAACATCAACTGTTCGCATATGGGAAGAAACCAGGGATATTCCAACCTATGGTACAGGTAAACCGGACAAAAATCCGATGTTTCTTGAGAAGAGAATCTACCAGGGAAGTTCGGGTAAGGTGTACCCGCATCCTGTGATCGACAGCATTGAAGATGAGGCCAAAATGAAGTCGTATCGCTTAATTATTCTCGAAAATGAATATGTACGTATCGAGATGATGCCCGAACTGGGTGGACGAATCTATCGTGCGCTGGATCGGACCAATGACTACGATTTTGTATATTATAACCGGGTCATTAAACCTGCACTTGTGGGTCTGGCAGGGCCATGGATTTCCGGGGGAATCGAATTCAACTGGCCACAGCATCATCGGCCCAACACATTTGGGCCAGTCGATTATACATTTGGGAGTAATGAAGATGGAAGCGCTACCGTATGGGTGGGTGAGATTGACCGCATGTATGGTACCAAAATGACCGCTGGCTTCACATTACATCCCGGCAAAGCCTATCTTGAAATCCATGCCGAGGTATACAATCGCACCTGCGCTCCTCAAACTTTTCTATGGTGGGCCAACCCGGCTGTAGCCGTCAACGATGATACGCAATCCGTGTTTCCACCGGATGTAACGGCTGTGCTGGACCATGGAAAACGGGACGTATCCCGCTTTCCCATCGCAACGGGCACCTATTACAAGATGGACTATTCCGAAGGTGTGGATATCTCGCGATACAAAAACATACCGGTTCCAACATCCTATATGGCGTATAAGTCGGATTATAATTTTGTAGGGGGTTATGACCACGGGGTACAGGCAGGCTTGCTGCATGTAGCCAATCATCATATTTCTCCGGGCAAGAAGCAATGGACATGGGGGAATGGGGAGTTCGGGCAAGCCTGGGATCGCCAGTTAACGGACGAAGATGGACCTTATATTGAATTAATGACCGGGATCTATACTGATAATCAGCCTGATTTTACGTGGTTGCAGCCCTGTGAAGCCAAATCATTTTCGCAGTATTTTATGCCTTATAAAGGAATCGGCATGGTCAAAAATGCAACCATTGATGCCGCAGTTAATCTGGAAATGGACGAAACGAACGGAGCGGTAACCGTGATGGTATATGCGACGTCGGTTTTTGAACAAGTGACCATTGAAGTGATTGGACCAACTACGGTATATCTCCATGAGAGATGCAATATCTCACCTACGCAACTATATCAGTCTTCATTCCCGTGGAGCGGGCAAGATGAATGGCATCAACTGAAGTTAAGTGTTCGAACTGCGGAAGGAAAAGTACTTGTGGCCTATCAGCCTGAACGTTCTGAGATTCAGGAAGTCCCAGACCCGGCCACACCACTCCCGCTACCATCCGAGATTCGTACGAATGAACAACTATATCTGGCTGGTCTTCATTTGGAGCAATATCGGCATGCCACGTATGAACCAGAACCTTATTATTTGGAAGGCTTGAAGCGTGATGCAACGGATATTCGTCTAAACATTGCGTATGGCACATTGCTGCTGCGGAGAGGTCTGTTACAAGATGCAGAGAAGCATTTCAGACAGGCTGTACAATCGTTGACGTGGAAAAATACGAATCCATATGATAGTGAAGCTTTTTACCAACTCGGTCTGAGTTTGAAACTACAGGGGAAACAGGAAGAAGCCTACACAGCACTGTATAAAGCCGTATGGTCCGCACAGTTCCAGGATACGGGTTATTACATGCTTGCTCAGATCGATATGGCGCAACATCGGGATGTCGAAGCACTGGATCACATCGAACGTTCACTGATCCGTAACACTAGAAACTACAAGGCTCGGCATCTGAAGTTGGCTCTGCTGCGCAGATTGGGTCAGGATAAACGGGCCGTCCAATATGCGTATGAAACGTTGGAGCTGGACCCGGTTGAGTTTGGAGCCGCACATGAATTAGCCCTGATCTACAGCGGAGCGACTGCACCTTCAGAGAGAGAGCAAGCGGAGCAAGCACGTGAACATTTTCATCGTTTGATGCGGGGAGACGTTCATAATTATCTAAACCTAGCCGCAGATTACGTGGATTGTGGGTTGTGGGAAGAAGCACGGACGGTACTATCGTATGTTGAATCCGAAAATTTACAGCCGTATCCTATGGTTGGTTATGCTCAAGCCTACGTGCATCGTCAACTGGGGGATCTGGAACAGGCCCGGGAATGTCAAAAACAGGGGAAAGCTGCTCCAACGGATTATTGCTTTCCTAACACGTTATTTGAATTTATGGTGCTTCAGGATGTGGTGGCCATTGATCCGAATGATTCGCATGCTCACTATTACCTGGGAAATTGGTTATATGATCATAAACGCTATGAGGAAGCAATTACCCATTGGGAAGCTTCACGCGAGGAGAATGCTGCATTTTCGACTGTACATCGGAATCTGGGACTGGCTTATTATAACAAGCTGAATCGCCCCGATCTTGCACTGGCTTCATTAGAGGAAGCATTCCGATTGGATTCACGGGATACCCGAATCTTCTACGAGTTGGATCAATTGCACAAGAAGATAGGGTATTCTTGCGGGCGTCGAATCAAATTGCTTGAACAGCATATGGAGTTGGTTCGCCACCGTGATGATCTGTATATTGAGTGGGTAACTTTATTGAACATGCAGGGTAGCCATCAGGAAGCATGGGATGCTCTTCAGGCACGGCGGTTTCATCCCTGGGAGGGTGGAGAAGGCAAGGTTACTGGACAGTATGTTACGGCACTGACGGAACTGGCGAAGCAAAATCTGGAGAAACAACAACCGGAACTGGCATTGGAGCTGCTGCAAAAGGCTTTGGTTTACCCAGAGAACTTAGGTGAAGGTAAGCTAGCGGGAGCCGCAGATAATTCCGTTTACTTTTATCTTGGCTGTGCCTACCAGCTACTGAAGAATAATCAGGCTGCAGAAGAGAGTTTCAATAGAGCATCCATCGGTCTTAATGAACCTTCAAGCGCGATGTTTTATAATGATCAACCGCCGGAATCCATCTATTATCAGGGTCTGGCCTGGCAGAAGCTTGGCAATGTGAAGGAAGCCAACAGGCGGTTTAACAAATTAATTGACTATGCCGAAAGACATATGCATGATCACATCCGAATGGATTATTTTGCGGTATCTCTGCCCGATTTCCTGGTATTTGACGACGATCTCAATCAGCGTAATGAAGAACATTGCCAATACATGCGGGCATTAGGGCTTCTTGGCCTTGGTCGGACAAGTGAAGCCGAACTTGAATTGGATCGGGTTCTGGAGAAGAACCCCAATCATCAAGGAGCAGTCATCCATCGATAGTTGCTAATCGATTCAACCTTATCTCATCTATACCAAAGGAGTTATATAACCCATGAACGATAGTATAGCAGGAAGCCAGATTCGTTTCGTACTGGATGCAAAAGATAAAGAGATTCGTGCGGGTCGCATGACGGGTAGTGGAGGCAAGAATCCACGAGGGGAGACTTATGATTTTACCAACTATTATATGATCCGTAATGGTAAAGCTCATATTCCCGTGGTAGGTGAATTTCATTTCTCCCGATTCGCTTACTTGCAGTGGGAAGAAGAATTGCTGAAGATGAAGGCAGGCGGGGTGAACATCGTTGCTTCTTATGTGTTCTGGAATTTTCACGAGGAGCAGGAAGGCGAGTTTAATTGGTCAGGAAACCTGAACTTGCGGCACTTCGTGGATTTGTGTGGCAAACATCAGCTGCCACTGATCGTGCGGATTGGTCCATTCTGTCATGGGGAAGTTCGTAATGGAGGCATGCCAGATTGGTTATTCAGTTATCCATTTGAAGTGAGATCGAATGATGAAGGGTATCTGTATTATGCCAAGCGATTATATCGTGAGATTGCCCGTCAACTCAACGGATGTTTTTATCAGGAGGGTGGCCCTGTAATAGCCGTACAGTTGGAAAATGAGTATATGCACGCTGGGGCACCCATGGATGCCTGGGGTTACACACGTGACAAATACATTTCCTCTGGCCGGGACGGTCGTGAACATCTGAAGGTGCTTCGCGGTATTGCCGAAGAAGTCGGTATGCATCCCATGTTCTATACTGCCACGGCCTGGGGTAATGCTGCGGTGCCTGAAGAAGGAACGTTACCCATGCTCGCGGGATATGCGTACACACCATGGATTCCCAATCAACCTCCAAGCCGAGAGTATTTATTCCGGGATCTGCATATGAATCCTGTTGAAGAAGTGGACTATGACAGTCCGGAGTATCCTGCGGCGTATTGTGAACTTGCTGGTGGCATGCAGGTCAGTTATCACGCTCGGCCGGTTGTAGATGCGGACAGTGTTGAGGCAATGACCATTGTGAAGCTGGCAAATGGCAGTAATCTGGTTGGATATTATATGTATCACGGTGGAACCAATCCGGTAGGGCAAAAATCATATATGAACGAACAGGCATTGCCGAAAATGACTTATGATTACCAAGCCCCGCTCGGGGAATTCGGACGTATCGGTGAGTCGTATGACCGCATTCGAACCTTGTCCATGTTCCTGGAAGCTTACGGTGAGCTGCTTGCACCTATGGGTAGTGTTATACCGGAAGATCAACATGCGATAACACCGGAGAACACGATAAATCTGCGCTGGTCTGTTCGTCAACAAGAAGGTTCAGGATTTCTGTTCATGAACAATTATCAGGATCATATGGTTTTGCCTGATCGAGATATACAATTGCAGTTGCATACTGGCAAAGGGGCTGCGTTTTATCCAAGAGAAGGCACGATGGAGCTGAAATCGGGCATGGCAGCCATTCTGCCTTTCCATATGAATCTGGATGGAATGAAGATCATTAGTGCTACCGTTCAGCCACTGACCCGATTTACGGTCAATAATGAACGTACGGCTGTTTTTTATGCTCATGAAGGCATGAAGCCGGAGTATGTGATGGATATATCGTCTGTTACGAACGTGGATATGCCTGAAGGTACCATATCTGAGCAGGGGAATGAAGTTGTTATTCACCCGAAGGCTGGTAAGGATCATCATCTGCAAATCACAACATCGGACGGTATGGTCATACGTATCATTACATTGACCCGTGAAGAGGCATTGCATACCTACCGTTTCCATGTGGGCGGAGAAGAGAGACTTGTAATTAGCAGCAGTCATCTGTATGTGCAGAATGAGATGCTCATATGCAACTCCCTGGAGCATCCAGAGTTTGAGGTATCCTTCTATCCTGCTCCAGAGCATGTTTTACCTTCTAAATATGCTGTGTCATCCCAGTCAAAGCGGGGAATATTCAGTACGTACACATTCCAGGTTTCGCCTTACGAGCCTGCTGTAGAGGTTGATTACCCGAAGGAGTATGCTGCAACATTGAGATTGGATACAGCGTGGCCGGAACAAGTAGATGACGTATGGGTTGAGATTGATTATGAAGGAGACGTTGCAGCAGCACATATTCATCATCAGATGTTAACAGATCATATTCACTATGGGCATAGCTGGATGCTTGGTTTGAAGCAATCCCGTCATTTGCTGGCCGATCATGCGCTTCGTCTGTCCATAACTCCAATTCGAAGAGGAACGACTGAGAGTTATGTGAATCAGGCTTATGTAGAGCGGTTTGAGGGTGTGGAGATCGGGAAGTTTAATGAGATTCGGGTAAGACCACATTACCGGGTTGGGTTGATTATAGCAGGTAGGGAAGACACTTTTTCAAAATCAAAGAGTACAATAGTTAACTGACATTTATAATACAGAGGGTTCTTTCTCCGAACGGGTGTGAGGGGAAAGAGCCTTTTTGATGTGGTGTTTAAAAGAAAAGATTGCTATTCAATGGTAAAAAACACTTGCTTAGTAAGCGTTTTCATTTTATTATGAATTCATAACCTTATCGATAAGGTTTATTTTAGGAAAATAACTTAACCTTAATAAGGTTAGTCTTTATTTGTTTGTTACCCGTTAAAACGTCTATTACTAGCGATTTTAGTTAACTTATTGCCTAGAGCAGGGTTAATTGAAATAAAAAATCCAATTCAGGAGGTTGCAAACAAATGGTTAATCTGAAAAAGTGTACAATCTTCACGGTTATTGCTGCGCTCATGTTCATGGCATTGGGGAGTGCAGCCCCCAAAGCATCTGCTGCCACAGGATTTTATGTAAGTGGTAACAAGTTGTATGATTCCACAGGTAAACCTTTTGTCATGAGAGGTGTTAATCACGGACATTCCTGGTTCAAGAATGATTTGAATACCGCTATCCCTGCAATCGCCAAAACAGGTGCCAATACAGTACGTATTGTTCTATCGAATGGCAGCCTGTACACCAAAGATGATCTGAACGCTGTTAAAAATATTATTAATGTGGTTAACCAAAATAAAATGATTGCTGTACTCGAAGTGCATGACGCCACAGGAAAGGATGATTATAATTCTTTGGATGCGGCGGTGAACTACTGGATTAGCATTAAGGAAGCTTTGATTGGCAAAGAAGATCGGGTAATCGTTAATATCGCTAATGAATGGTATGGAACGTGGAATGGAAGTGCGTGGGCGGATGGTTACAAACAAGCCATTCCCAAACTAAGAAATGCCGGAATCAAAAATACGCTAATTGTGGATGCAGCCGGTTGGGGACAGTACCCTCAATCCATCGTGGATTATGGACAAAGTGTATTTGCAGCCGACTCTCAGAAAAATACGGTCTTCTCCATTCATATGTATGAGTATGCTGGCAAAGATGCTGCAACGGTCAAAGCCAATATGGAGAATGTGCTGAACAAAGGATTGGCACTGATCATTGGTGAATTCGGAGGCTATCACACTAACGGCGATGTGGATGAATATGCCATCATGAGATATGGTCAGGAAAAAGGGGTAGGCTGGCTTGCTTGGTCTTGGTACGGAAACAGTTCAGGTCTGAACTATCTCGACATGGCCACAGGTCCGAATGGAAGCTTAACGAGCTTTGGCAACACTGTAGTTAATGATACCTACGGTATCAAAAACACCTCCCAAAAAGCGGGGATTTTCTAATCCCCCGATGAAACAGAACACTCTGACGTTCACGTCAGGGTGTTTTTTTAATAAAATGGCTCAATCATTGATGGTTTTTGAATATTTCCGTTTTGTTTAAAATTATTTTGTTTTCAAAATAAAACAAAGATGTTAAACTCGTATCAGGAATAAAACAAACATTATCGGAGGGAAACAAATGGTACAGAGTTTATGGAATGCGTCGCAGGCATCTGAGAAAACAACAGGACTTGAACAGCTGGTTTATAGATCCAATCTCATTGGTTCTGATCGCAGTGTATGTAACATATACGGTGGTAATACGTCTACCAAAACGACAGTGAAGGATTTTCGTGGTCGTGATGTAGAAGTAATGTATGTGAAAGGCAGCGGCTCAGATCTGGGTTCGATGGAAGCGAAGCATTTTACCGGACTTGGGCTTGAAGATATCAGACCATTAATTGAACGTGAATCCATGTCGGATGAAGAGATGGTTGAATATCTGGGACATTGCATGATTGATGCCAAGCACCCACGCGCCTCCATTGAGACTCTTCTGCATGCGTTCCTTCCATATAAACATGTGGATCATACTCATCCGGATGCAATTATCAGCCTGTGTTGTGCGGATAACGGCAAGGAGTTGGCGAAAGAGATCTACGGTGATCGTTTTGTGTGGGTGCCTTACGTACGTCCAGGGTTTACGTTATCTAAAATGATTGCTGAAAGCGTATTCTCGAATCCCCATGCCGAACTCGTACTGATGGAAAAACACGGACTTGTGACTTGGGGAGAAACATCCGAGGAATGTTACGCTCAAACGATCAAGATTATCAATGAAGCAGAAGCTTTCATCGAAGCACGGGTGAACGAAGAAAGTCTGTTTGGTGGTGTAAAGCACCCGGCACTTGCCGCTGATGTTCGTCGTCAGATCGTATCACGTGTGATGCCAACGATTCGTGGAGCGGTATCGGATAGCAAAAAAATGATTTTGTCCTTTGATGATCAAGAGGACGTACTTGCTTTTGTAGGCGGAGCAGATTCCCCGGAATTGTCTCAAGTGGGTGCAGCTTGTCCGGATCATCTGGTACATACCAAAGTGGTACCTCTGTTCATCGATTGGACACCGGATGCGGAAGATATCGAAGGTTTAAAAGCCAAGCTGGTAGAAGGTGTAGCTGCCTACAAAGAGCAATATCAGCAGTATTTTGAGAGCAACAAAAACGAAGGTGATGTCATGTTCGAGGCGGCACCACGCGTTATCCTCATTCCTGGTGTGGGCATGATCAACACAGGCAAGAGTTGGGCGCTTTCCCAAGTAAGCGGAGCATTGTATCACAGAGCGATTGCCGTTATGCGTGGAGCGACTAGCTTGGGTCAATTCGTATCGCTCAGTGCAAACGAGTCTTACAATGTGGAGTACTGGCCGCTGGAACTGTACAAATTGTCTCTCGCTCCGGCAGAAACCGAATTCTCCCGCAAAGTGGCGTTTATTACAGGCGGCGCAGGTGGTATCGGAAGTGAAACAGCGCGCAGATTGGTATCCGAAGGCGCTCATGTGGTGCTCGCTGATCTTAATCTGGAAGGTGCACAGAAGGTAGCACAGGAAATTAATGATCAGTACGGAGCGAATCGTGCTTATGCGCTGAAAATGGACGTGACGGATGAGGAAGCCGTTCAATCGGCTTATGCGGATGTTGCGGTGCAATATGGCGGAGTGGATATCATCGTGAACAATGCAGGATTGGCCACATCCAGCCCGTTTGACGAAACATCCTTGAAAGAATGGAACCTGAACATGAATGTACTGGGCACAGGGTATTTCCTCGTCGCTCGTGAAGCGTTCAAGCTGATGAAACAACAGGGTATTGGCGGAAGCATGGTATTTATCGGGTCCAAGAATTCGGTGTATGCAGGTAAAAGTGCCTCTGCTTACAGTTCAGCGAAAGCACTGGAAGCGCATCTGGCACGCTGCATTGCAGCAGAAGGTGGAGAGTATGGCATTCGTGTCAACACGATTCTCCCGGATGCCATTCTACAGGGTTCAGCCATCTGGAACGGTTCCTGGAGAAACGAACGGGCAGCGGCATACGGAATCGAACCGGATCAATTGGAGGAGTATTACCGCAAACGGACGACATTGCTCGTGAATATCTATCCTAGAGATATTGCAGAAGGAATTGCATTCTTTGCCTCTTCAAAATCCGAAAAAACAACCGGTTGCATGATGACCATTGATGGCGGTGTACCAGCAGCATTTACACGTTAAAATAGGAGGGTTCTTGCGGATGGATAACCAAGTCAAGCAAGCGTATGAAGCAGCCAAGGCATTGTATGCTCAGCACGGAATTGATACAGAAGAGGTGCTGAACAGACTCGCGGAGATCAAAGTATCCGTACACTGTTGGCAAGGCGATGATGTTAAAGGTTTTCTGAATAAAGATGGCGAGTTAACAGGGGGTATTTCCGTTACAGGTCAATACCCGGGGGCTGCGAGCACACCAGCAGAACTTCGTAACGATCTGGAGCAAGCTTTTGCTCTGATTCCTGGTAAACATAAGGTCAATCTGCATGCGATATACACGGACACAGACGAGCAGGTTGAACTGGATCAGATTGAGCCAAAGCATTATGAGAACTGGGTGAAATGGGCCAAAGAACAAGGACTCGGCCTGGACTTCAACCCAACATGTTTTTCTCATGAAAAATCAAGTGACGGGTTTACACTCAGTCATCCAGACCCTGAGATTCGCAAGTTCTGGATTGATCACTGCAAGGCATCCCGCCGGATTGGTGCTTACTTCGGGGAACAGCTCGGTCAGACATGTGTAACCAATGTGTGGGTACCGGACGGGTTCAAGGATAATCCGGTTGACCGGTTGACTCCACGCAAACGTCTCAAAGAATCACTGGATGAAGTATTCGGCGAGCGCCTTAACCCAGAGCACAACCTGGATGCGGTAGAGAGTAAGCTGTTTGGTCTGGGTTCGGAAGCCTATGTGGTGGGTTCTCATGAATTTTATATGGGTTACGGTTTGCAAAATGATACGTTGATCTGTCTTGATGCGGGTCATTTCCATCCAACAGAGGTTATTTCCAATAAACTGTCGTCCTTGTCATTGTTTACAAGTGGCATTCTGCTGCACGTAAGCCGCCCGATGCGCTGGGACAGTGATCACGTGGTAATCATGGACGATGAGTTGCTGGAAATTGCCCGTGAACTGGTTCGACATGATCTGCTTGCGACCACACATATTGGACTGGATTTCTTCGATGCAAGCATTAACCGTGTAGCTGCATGGGTTGTGGGTACTCGCAACACAATCAAAGCCCTTCTTCGTGCGATGCTGGAACCGGTGGATACCTTGAAACAAGCTGAGCTGGATGGAGATTACACCCTGCGTCTCGCGTTAACGGAAGAGTTCAAATCCTATCCGTTTGGCGCAATCTGGGACTACTATTGTGCTAGGCAGGGAGTGCCTGTTCGTGAAAAGTGGATCACCGATATCAAAACCTATGAACAAGACGTATTGCTACAGCGTGATAAATCGTTGGTGTAAGTCTAACCACTGCGGAATGAAAGTTCCGTGGTGGTTTTTTTCTTTTTTGACATTAATCACAAGGAAATGCATAAGTGAGGAGATTGCTTCCATACTAGGAATATAGATCCGTATCGCATACGTTTGCCACGCAGAGGAGGAGTAATAGCGTTGAATCTAGCCCACAACAAACTGTATATCGCTGCACTTGGCGGCGTGAATGAAATAGGAAAGAATATGTATTTGATCCAGTACAATCAGGACATCATCGTGATTGACTGTGGTTCGAAGTTTCCCGATGAGACATTGCCTGGGATTGATCTGATCATTCCGGATGTTGCGTATTTGCTGGAGAATCTGGATAAAGTAAGGGGTCTTGTGGTTACCCACGGCCATGAAGATCACATCGGTGGCATTCCCTATTTGTTAAAACAAATGAACATCCCCGTGTATGCATCCAGGCTCACTCGAGGGTTGATCGAGCTTAAACTGAAAGAGCATGGACTTCTGCGCAAGGCGGACCTGCATACGATCGATGCTCACTCCAGCATTACGCTGGGAGGAATCGAGGTTTCCTTTTTCGCAACCAGTCATAGTATACCGGATTGTCTTGGTATCTTCTTTAAGACCCCGGCGGGCAATGTCGTGCATACCGGAGATTTCAAATTTGATATGTCGCCTGTACATGGACCTTTCCCAGATCTGCACCGTATGGCCGAGATTGGCAAACAGGGTGTCCATATTTTGCTCTCCGAGAGTACCAATGCAGAAAGACCGGGATTTACACCTTCCGAGCGTGTAGTGGGAGACCACATTCTGGATGCCTTTATCCGTGCAAAACAAAAAGTATTTATCTCTACTTTTGCGTCAAATGTCAGCAGAGTACAGCAGATTGTAAATGCAACATTCGAGACGGGACGCAAACTGGCACTGTTGGGCAGAAGTATGGTGAATGTGGTATCGGTGGCGAGTGAATTGGGGTATCTGCAAGTTCCTGACGGATTGTTGATTGAAGCCATCGACTCGGATCAGTTTCCACCTGAACAGGTTGTTGTCTTATGTACAGGTAGCCAGGGAGAAGCGATGGCAGCATTATCACGTCTGGCATCCGGTAAGCATCCACATGTAAGAATTAACGCCGGGGACACGGTCATTATTGCGGCCGGAGCCATACCGGGCAATGAACGGAATCTTGCACATGTCATTGATAACCTGTATGTTCTCGGAGCACGTGTGATATATGGTTCAAGTGGTGCAGCAGGAATGCATGTATCAGGACACGGCAGTCAGGAAGAGCTCAAATTGATGTTGACCCTGATGAAACCGGATTATCTGATTCCGATCCACGGTGAGTTCCGTATGTTGTATCAACACAGGCTGCTTGCCGAGTCTGTAGGTATAGAGCGTGATCATGTGTTTATCGTGAATAATGGGGATATGGTCCAGTACAAAGACGGCACTGCTTCTCTGGGTCCCAAAATTGCATCAGGAAACAGTCTCGTAGATGGTCTGATCATGGGGGATGTCGGCAATATTGTCCTGCGTGATCGCAGGCAACTGTCATCCGATGGTATGTTGGTGATTGTAACTACCTTAAGCAAAACGGAAAAGCAGATGGTCACGTCACCCGAAATTATCTCCAGAGGGTTCATATTCGTCAAGGACTCGGAAGAATTCATGCATGAAATTCATGAGCTGGTTCTAAACCGGATGGGTGAGCTGACCGCGTCTGGCGTGAATCAGTGGAATGTGATCAAAAGAAAGCTGAAAGACGAGATCGGTCACTATATTTACGCTCAAACCAAGAGAAGACCTATGATCTTGCCTATTATTATTGAAGTTTGAGTTATAGGGAGTAGCGAGTATTCTTGTGTTAATGATCTGAGCAAACGTGCAGATGAAAGTTTAACAGCCTGATGAATGTGGGATCATACTTTCTGTATGAACGTCACAGTGATATCGGGCTTTTGCTATTACATAGGAAAGTATATTGGACACGATAAACGGAGGTGAATCTAATTCGCCATGGCTTTGCGATTCGAAGTATAATAAAAGGTAAACTAGTTAAAGAAACAAGAGGGGTCTTTATGAATAAAACGATTTCTGATATCGCTCAGATGGCAGGTGTGGCAAAAAGCACGATCTCTCGCTACCTGAATGGCGGATCGGTTAGTGAGGATACACGCCAGAAGATTGAGCGTATTATCAAACAATACAATTATGTTCCTAACACATTTGCACAGAGTCTGAAGGCGAAGAAGACCAGTATCATTGGTACGGTTGTGCCACGTCTCGATTCTTTTGCGACCTCCCAGACACTGATCGGAATTGATGAAGAGCTGCGAAGTAATCAATATCAGATGTTGATCGCAAATACGAGTCAGGACATGCAGCGTGAGATTGATGCCATTTATGATTTTGCACGACAGAAGGTGTCGGGTATTATTCTCTTGGCTGCTGAAGTGACCGAAGCACATCTGAAGGCTGTTGAGGATATACGGATTCCGGTGTTATTGGTGGGGCAGCAACATGAGCAACTGCACAGTCTGGTTCATAATGATGACCAGGCAGGTTATGAGATGGGCAGATATGTCGTCGAACAGGGTCACCGCAAGATCGTCTATATGGGGGTTGGCGAGAAGGATCGGGCGGTAGGGTTCTATCGTAAACAAGGGTTCCAGCGAGCAATCGCCGAGTGTGGTGGATGTGAAGTGAAGTATTATGAGACGAGCTTCAAGATGTCTGAAGCCATCGTGACCGCTGAAGCCATCCTGAAAGAAATCACACCAACAATCATTGTAGGGGCCACGGATAATATCGCACTGGGTGTGATGAAGATCGCGTTCTCCAATAAAATTCGCATACCGCAAGATTTGTCTGTTACCGGATTTGGCGGATATGAGATTACGGAGATGATCCATCCCATGCTGACGACTGTGAAATATGATTATTTGCGGGCAGGGAAAGTAGCGGCGAATCATATTATTCGTCTGGTCAAAGGCGAGTCGGTGGAGGCACGAACAACACTGGACGTAGAACTGATTCCTCGAGAAAGCGTTGACAAATTATAAAAACATCCTTTATGATAATTCCATCGAACCGGTTCCATAGTGGATATCCAATACGGATATGCGAACACGGGCAGGCATTAATGCCAAATGGAATTATTTTTTTGTATCCGTTGGAACCGGTTCCTATAATTTGATTTTCGTATAAGTTAAATAAGAAATAAACATGACGGAGAGGGCAGAAAAAATCTGAAGAAACGGAGTGCTCGCCTTTATCACCGGATTTCACCCTTTAGATAAGGGATCAGGAAATCTGGGGATAACAGCGATCGGAGGATTGTTCTGCCATCGTAGTCCCAGTGTGAAGTTTCTTGGTCTAACTTATATAAGCGAGAATGGAGAACAGCTATGAAAATGACTAGAGAGCAGCGCTATAGACGGATTGAACAAGCTGAGCCTGAAGAGATTGCGAAGCTTGAAGCACAGATATCCGAGTGTCCATGGAGACAGAGTTACCACATTCAGCCCATAACGGGTCTGCTTAATGACCCTAACGGCTTTGCATATTATCAAGGCTATTATCATCTCTTCTATCAGTGGTTTCCACTTGGAACAGAACACGGCATGAAATACTGGTATCATACCCGCTCGAAGAATTTGGTGAACTGGGAAAATGTCGGGATTGGAATCGAACCGGATAGCTGGTATGACTCACACGGAGCTTATTCCGGAAGTGCGATTGAAAAAGATCGCAAGCTGCACTTGCTGTACACGGGCAATATGAGGAATGAGGCTTGGGTCAGACATCCATATCAATGCTTGGCTGTCATGGATGAAAGCGGTTCAGTAACCAAACGGAATGATCCCATAATCTCGTCTGTTCCAGCCGGATACACGGAACACTTCAGAGATCCCAAGGTGTGGCAACAAGGAGGTACATATTATTGTGTCATTGGTGCGCAGAGAACAAACGAGACGGGATGTACGGTGCTGTATCGCTCAATTGATCTGAACAACTGGGAGTTTCTTGGTGAAATTCGCACGCAATTCACTTCCTTTGGTTACATGTGGGAGTGCCCGGATTATATGGAGATAGACGGGAAAGGCGTGCTTGTCTTTTCACCACAAGGCTTAGATGCTGCAGGAGATCATTATCAGAATATTTTTCAGTCCGGTTATCTGATCGGTGAGCCGCTCAATCTTCAGACGAGAGAGTTCAATCATGGTGAGTTTCAGGAGTTGGATCGTGGATTCGACTTCTATGCTCCACAAACCATGCAGGGCCCGGATGGAAGACGTATTCTGGTTGGTTGGATGGGGCTTCCTGATCTGGCATATCCGACAGATGATAACGGTTGGGCTCATTGCCTGACCATTCCTCGGCAGTTGACACTGCGAGGAGGGAAGTTAATTCAACAACCGGTTGTTGAGATGAACCAATTGCGTCAACAGGAGGAAGGCATGCATATTCGTGTAACGATTGACCATGAGAGTCGATCTTTCACTGGTTTGAATGGAATTTCCTATGAGCTGATATGTGAGATAAGCCAAGCAGATGCAGAGATGGTCGGCATCGAATTCCGTGCAAGTGGAACGGAGAAAACGGTTCTTCTGTATGATCGGATTCAGCAGAAAGTTATTCTGGATCGGACGATGTCTGGTGCCGAGCTGGCAGAGCAAAATGGCGCTGTACGGCGGTGCGCGCTTACTGCGGACGTAATTAAATTCCATCTGTTCGTAGACGCATCTTCAGTTGAGATCTTTGTGAACGACGGGGAAGAGGTCTTTACCAGCCGCATTTTCCCAAGTCGGGACAGCGTAGATATTCGTTTCTTTGCACACGGAGGCAAAGCTGATTTCGAAGCAACACAATGGATTTATTAAGTATTACGTGAGAGGAATGAGATAACATGTCGGAGAATCAACGGATTGCCCAGGAAGTCATTCATGCCATCGGGGGCAAAGAGAATATCGCATCATTTGCACACTGTGCAACACGTCTTCGCATCATGGTGAAGGATAAAGAGAAAATTGATCAGAAAACGGTCGAGAACATCGAAAAGGTGAAAGGGGCTTTTTTCAACTCGGGTCAATATCAGATTATCTTTGGTACGGGAACGGTGAATCGAATCTTTGAAGAAGTTGAGAAGCTGGGAATCGAAGGATCGTCCAAGGATGATGTGAAGAGTCAGGGAAAAAAGGAAGGAAACGCTTTTCAACGGGCAATCCGCACTTTTGGTGACGTATTTGTACCCATCATCCCCGTACTGGTAGCTACAGGGTTGTTTATGGGCTTGCGCGGATTACTTACCCAGAATGAAATTTTGGCTTTGTTTGGTGCAACACCAGATGATATCTCTTCCAATTTCCTGTTGTTTACTCAGATTCTGACGGATACGGCATTTGCATTTCTGCCTGCACTTGTAGCGTGGTCTGCATTCCGCGTATTCGGCGGAAGTCCGGTACTTGGTATCGTACTGGGGCTAATGCTGGTTAATCCGGCATTACCCAATGCTTACGCGGTGGCGGATGGATCAGCCCAGCCTCTGCATATGTTCGGTTTTATCCCTGTCGTGGGTTATCAGGGGTCGGTCCTGCCTGCGTTCTTCGTAGGTTTGATTGGAGCCAAGTTCGAGAAGGTACTAAGAAGACGGGTGCCTGAGGCACTGGACTTGATTCTGACTCCTTTTATAACGTTAACGGTTATGATTACACTTGGACTGTTCGCGATTGGTCCCGTGTTCCATTCCCTGGAAGAGTGGGTACTGCATGGAACAACGGCCGTATTGGATCTTCCGTTTGGCATCGCAGGTATTATCATTGGATTCTTCCATCAGATTATTGTTGTTACCGGTGTGCATCACATCTTTAACTTCCTGGAGATTCAGCTATTGGAGAAAACAGGATTCAATCCGTTCAACGCGATTATCACCTGTGCCATGGCTGCACAAGGAGCCGCTTGTCTTGCGGTTGGTCTGAAAACCAAAAATATGAAACTCAAAGCACTCGCATTACCTTCGTCATTGTCTGCTTTTCTGGGCATTACCGAGCCAGCTATCTTCGGTGTTAACCTGCGTTATATGAAACCATTTATTATGGGGCTGGTTGGTGGTGGTGTGGGTGGTTTCATCGCTTCCTTGTTCCATCTGCAAGGTACAGGCATGGCAGTAACGGTTATCCCTGGAACATTGCTCTATCTCAACAGCCAACTGCCGTTGTACATCTTGTCCAATGTGGTTGCCATGGCCATTGCTTTTGCACTTACCTGGTTCTTCGGATATAAGGATCAACCGATTGCAGAGGAACCGGTGAGCCATGACCACAGTGGAGTAGCATCCGCTGAAGTTCATGCAGTGGATTCTAATTCGCGGACAAATTCAGTTACCGATGCTGTTATAATTAATCGAGCTAAAGTAGAACTGCTCGAAATCGCTTCGCCGATGAATGGTACTGTCGTTGATTTGGAGCAGGTTCCTGATCCGGCTTTCTCGGAAAAACATATGGGTGAGGGCATTGCCATTGAGCCATCAGAAGGTAAAGTGTATGCACCGTTTGATGGTGTCATTGCACATGTCATGAACAAAAGTAAACATGCGGTGATTCTGGAGCATGAGACAGGTGTACAGATGCTGGTTCATATCGGAATTAATACGGTTGGACTCAAAGGAAGTGGTTTTACCGCCCATGTGAATAGCGGAGATCGTGTAACTGCAGGGCAATTATTGATCGAATTCGACATGGATGTCATTCAGGCTGCGGGTCTGCCGTTGATAACACCTGTGCTGATTCCAAGCGGGAATGAAACGATAGCAACGGTTACAGGAACCTCAACCGGTCCTGTACATGCCAATGGGGATGCAATGCTTGTGGTGAGATTCAATGAACCTCAATAAGTGAACATATGAAATTATTTTCGCTAAATTTCTATGCAATTTTTATAACAAAACAGAAACGTTCTGTCCGAGCCCATTGCTCTGGACAGAACGTTTTGTAATTCCGATGGGAACTAAGAATTTAGAAACCCTTAAAACCGTTATGAAGCTACGCCAACAACACTGGTTCCATTTTTTGTGATTTTATACGTCAGCACATCGCCGTTCCAGAAGTGGAACTTGAGGGTGACTTCGCCATCATTGGTTTCATTAAAGAAGTTAGGTTTTAGCTCGATCACCTGACGATCGTAATCTGGGCTGAACGTGTAAGAGAACTCTTTGAACGAAGTCCAGTTCTGTGGACCGGCGTTCTCCCCGTTGGCATATGTCGCCTCCATCGTTGCCAGTTGGTTGCCGTTAAACGTAGTTGGAATGGCAAATGCACTGGTTGTGCCAGTCGTATCGTTTAACGTAGGTGTGTTATATTTTATGATATTAAAATTCCAGTCCGCACCTTGGTTGAATCCTGCTGTGAGTGTGGCATTTACGCCCAAATCACCAGAGGCTGTCAATTTGGTTAACAGATTGGATTTTAACGTAAGCACATCTTTTTTGATCGTATAGTCTTTACCTCTGACAAGAGGAGTAGTTCCATTCTTCAACGAATTGAATTTGTTGCCATTCAGATTGAGTTTTACTTTTTTATCTTGAATGCTTTCATTTTGTTTAAGGTACACGAGGTCCGTTTCAGCTGTGGATGAGCGACCTGTCCAGCTTGCTTTCATCGTATCAAACAGTTCCTGATCAGACCAAGTAAAGCTTGTGCGTCCGAAGTGTTGTCCGTTATCCCACAACATCGTTGTCATCTGTTTTTGACGCAGATAGTGCCCAACAAATTCGAAGAATTTCAGCTTTTCGCCTTGTTCAATGACACCTGTATGCTGGTCAAAACCAAGCAAGCCATACTCACCGACGATAACCGGAATGCCTTTGGCTGTAAAAGCATTGTATACCCGATCGAAGGTATCGGTAATGTCTTTCTGGACTTCCTCGTTATACTTGGTGTAACCTGCAATATTCACACTGAATGGCCAGAATCCGTAATAGTGAACGGTTGCAATAATGTTGGGGTCACTCAATTTTTGAATGGTCTTATTCAGTTCATCCAGATCAGGTTGAGCGGAAGAGGTATGCATCGTTGGAAGCACAAGTGGACGTGTATTGTTGTTTCCACCCGAAGTTCTTACAATCTTATGAAAAGAAGTATTCAACTCGTCCAGCATGCGATAGCCAATAGCCGCATCTGTTGTACCTCCTTCGGAGAAGCGGGGTTCGTTAACACTTTCGAACATGAGCTTGTCGGATGCATCTTTGAACTTGTCAGCGATCTGAGTCCAAGCAGCATTGTAACGGGCAAGTACGTTGTCATGGTCTTTCTCCATGTAACTGATCCAGCGCCAGGAGTCATGGTGAAGATTGATCATGACGTAGAGATCGGCATCGAGGGCCCAGTTCACTACTTCTTGAACCCGATTCATGTAAGCGGAATCAATTGTATAGTCGGGTGCGTCACCGATGTGAGCTTCCCAGGTCACAGGAATACGGATACTGTTGTAGCCCTCAGCTGCGATCGATTGAATCAGTTCCTTCGTAATGCGCGGATTGCCCCAGGCTGTCTCATCCTCACCAACGGCATCCAGAGAGTTACCCAGATTCCAGCCAGGCTCCATGGCGTTCACGTATGCCTGCATTTTGCTTGGCGCGGTTGAGGTACTGGCCTGTTCACTGTTGTCTGTTGCAGCGGAAGCGACAGCCGAAGAGAAGAGAGACAGAATCATGGCAGTTACAAGTGTAAGAGAGAGGACCGATTTACGATTTTTTTTCATCAACATAATCTCCTTCAGTTAGAATGGTTGAACTTGAATAGAAGTTAAGCAACTGTGAAAATGGAGCTCAACTCAAACCAAATCATGACTTGTTCAAAAATGGGATCACCACCGAATTATGTATTGAAAGCGTTTTCGGAATTTAATATATCATGATTATATATAGGAGGATACCCGCACAATTGCAATAAAACTCATGTGATAATTAGTGATCTGGTTTAGCTAGTAGATTGTGTGAAGATAATGATTTTATTTGAAATTGAGATGATATAATTGATTTTAACAATAATTAGATTCATATACTCTTGGAGGAATGTAAAATGAAGCTGGATGCACATCAACATTTCTGGGAATACAATATTGCCGAGTATGGATGGATTGGGGAAGAGATGAAAGCCATTCGTCAGTCTTTTCTCCCACATGATCTGGAACCTATATTAACACAATCGGGGATGGACGGATGCATTGCAGTGCAAGCGAGACAATCACTGACAGAAACTGAGTGGCTTATGCAACTGGCAGACCAATACGAGTTTATCAAAGGTGTGGTCGGATGGGCGGATCTTTGTTCGGATGATGTTCGAAATCAGCTTGAACTGCTCGCGTCCAATCCGGTTCTGAAGGGTGTGCGTCATGTCATACAGGATGAGCCTGATCTTCAGTATGTTTTGAGAGAAGATTTTCAGCGCGGGATTTCATTGCTTAAAGAGTATGATTTGGCCTATGATCTGTTGGTATCCAAGGAGCAACTGCCTTATGCCGTTGACCTGGTTAAGGCGTTTCCTGAACAGCGATTTGTACTTGATCATCTAGCCAAACCCGACATAAAATCAGGTATACTCTCACCATGGCGAGAAGCACTGGAGTCGTTGGCTGCCCAACCAAACACATATTGTAAACTTTCAGGAATAGTGACTGAAGCAGATTGGGCAAGTTGGACTCCGAGTGACTTTACATCCTATCTGAATATCGCCATAGAAGCCTTTGGTGCGGAACGGTTAATGTTTGGGTCCGATTGGCCAGTGAGTAACCTTGCGGCTTCGTATTCTGAAGTATACGGTCTCATTAAGACCCACATTCAATCCCTATCAGAGTCTGAGCAACAGATGATTCTTGGTGGGACATGTGCTGCCTTTTATCAAATATCATAATGGGCATTTCTTCGTTAAACCGGTTTCGGGAAGTTGACAACGGTTCTGATTCTTGCTAAAGTTTTATCCAATCCGCATAATTGATCTGGGAATGTTACCGATATGGGCATAACCTGAGCTGGCTTGTTTACACGTAATCGTGTACCCAGGCTGGTTCGGGTTTTTTCTATTTAAGCTGAACAAAAAAATGTGTAATTTTGCAGTTCAACTTAAATATGCTGTCTTTTTAATATTCTAACGATTTGAGCGGATAGCTGAATTACATATTTGGAAGGAGAAGTGATGATGACGAATTTTGAGTTTCCTAAAGATTTTCTATGGGGTGGAGCCATTGCTGCGAATCAGGCGGAGGGTGCGTATCTGGAAGATGGCAAAGGCCTGAGCATCGTTGACTTGCTGCCAACAGGAGAGAGCCGCAGAAGCATTATGAAAGGTCATGTTCCAGCTTTTACGCCGCTCGATACCGAGTTCTATCCTTCACATGAAGCAATCGATTTTTATCACCGTTACCCTGAAGATATTGCTCTGTTTGCCGAAATGGGATTCAAGGCACTGCGTGTCTCCATTGCCTGGGCACGGATTTTCCCAACAGGAGAAGATGCACAGCCAAATGAAGCAGGATTGCAATTTTACGATAACCTGTTTGATGAATTATTGAAGAACGGTATTGAACCTGTCGTTACATTAGCTCACTTCGATGTGCCTGTGCACCTGATCGAGAAGTATGGTAGCTGGAGAAGTCGTGAACTGGTAACCTTATTCGAGAAGTACGCTACAACGGTATTCACACGGTACCAAGACAAGGTGAAATACTGGATGACATTTAATGAGATCAACATGCTGCTTCATCTTCCATTCCTTGGCGCGGGGCTGGCGTTCAATGAAGGCGATAATATCAAGGAAATTCAATATCAGGCTGCTCACCATCAACTGGTTGCAAGTGCACTGGCAGTCAAAGCATGTCATGAGATTATCCCTGGTGCCATGATTGGTTGTATGCTTGCGGCAGGAAGCTTCTATCCGTATACCTGTAATCCGGAAGATGTGTTCAAAGGTATGGAGAAAGATAGAGAATCCTATTTCTTCATTGATGTGCAATCACGTGGGGAATATCCGGGTTACGCCAAACGTTTCTTCAAGGATCACGGGTTGAACATTGTTATGCAGCCGGGTGATGCGGAAATCTTGAAGAATCATACCGTAGATTATATCGGATTCAGCTACTATTCAAGTCGTACTACGAGTACCGATCCTGAAGTGATTAAAAATATGACCAGTGGCAATGTATTTGGCTCGGTAGCCAATCCATATCTGGCGAAGTCCGAATGGGGATGGACGATTGATCCAAAAGGATTCCGTATTACTGCCAATCAGCTTCATGACCGTTATCAGAAACCGTTGTTTGTCGTTGAAAATGGATTTGGTGCCAATGACGTGGTTACACCGGAAGGTGAAGTAGATGATGCATACCGGATTGATTACTTGAAACGCCATGTAGCTGAAATGGGTGAGGCCATTCAGGATGGGGTCAACATCATCGGTTACACGAGCTGGGGACCTATTGATATTGTAAGTGCATCCTCAGGAGAGATGAGAAAACGTTATGGCTACATTTACGTGGACCGTGATAATGAAGGTCAAGGAGAGCTAACACGACTGAAGAAGAAGAGTTTTGAGTGGTACAAAAATGTGATTGCATCTAACGGAACAAACCTAGGTGACGAGTAGTTTATACTTTTCTGAATTAAAATGGTCTTGAACGGCAATAAAACATCGGAAGTTTCATCTATATCAATTGAACTAAACATTTACACAAAACGGAGAGGACAGAAAAAAGCTGGAGAAGCGAAGCTAAAAGCTTTCAATGGAAAGCTACTTCGTGAGTATCAACTCGCTTTATCCCCGGATTTTCCCTTTAGCAAGTGAATCAAAAAATCCGGGGGTAACAGCGATCGGAAGGTTGTTCTGTCATCGGAGTAGCTAGTGTAAATATTCTCTAGTTCAATTGATATAACCACGGAACTTCCGTTTGTTCCCGCATTGAAAGCGTTGACATATAGTCAGGTTCGCGCTATACTTGACGCAATTATATCGTTTCTGGGATTGTTACTACTCGAAGTAGGCAAAACCTAAGCACCAAAAAAGCAGACCACCATGTCTTGTTTATTTTGTGATGCTTCAGGTTTTTTTTGTATGCCCAAAAGACGATGTATAACTGCCAAGAGAGTGGAACGTGACGGGGGGATTGAAGTGAAAATAGCAAAGGTTATCAACAATAACGTCATTAGCATCTATCAGGCGGATGGAACAGAGCTTGTGGTGATGGGACGTGGGATTGCCTTTAAGAAAAAGCCGGGGGATAAAGTAGACGAGACCCGCATCCAAAAAGTATTTGCATTGAAAAACAAACAGACATCCGATAATTTCAAAATGCTGCTGCGTGAAGTTCCGATGGAACTGATTGAAATTGTGGAAGAGATCATCACGTATGCGCGTGAGAATCTCGGCCGAAAGCTCAATGAGAACATCTATGTGTCCCTTACGGACCATATTAACTTCGCCATCGAACGTTATCGGGAAGGCGTGGAGATCAAGAACGCATTAATGTGGGAGATCAAGCAGTTGTACAAGCCTGAATTCGAGCTGGGTCTGAAGACACTGGAACAGATCAACACTCGCATGAATATTGAACTTCCACCAGATGAAGCCGCGTTTATTGCCCTTCATATTGTCAACGCAGAGATGAACGAAGAAGTCATTACAACGATGAACATTACGAAGTTTATTCAGCAAATTATTAATATAGCGAAATATCATTTCAAAATGGAATTTGATGAGGATTCTCTCAGTTATTTTCGCTTTATTACACATTTGAAGTTTTTCTCTCAGCGAGTGCTCAGTGGTACGCATTACGACAACAACTATGATCATTTCTATGACATGATTAAGGAGAAGCATCCTGATGCCGCAGCGTGTGCGGAGAAGATTGAGTTGTTTGTCAAAAAAGAGTACAACCATGAGCTGACCAATGAAGAAAAGTTGTATCTGACAGTTCATATCGAACGAGTGGTTAATCGATAATATTTAAATGTTGACAAAAATGGTTTAATTATAATAATATGTGATTAACAGGAATTGAATACGATTTAACTGGGATTGTTACTGGTTATGCAGGCAAAACCTAAGTCATGAGAAGGTCAGGACCATTGTGTCAGTGTCCCCTTACTCAAGGCTTAGGTTTTTTGCGTGCAAAAAAATCGGTAAAGGGCCTGTTTGAGAAAAAGTGGGGGTGCAGATTATGAGTCAAGAGAAACTGGCCAAAGAGATCGTAGAACTCGTCGGCGGTGAGAAAAATGTGGAGTCGCTTGTTCATTGTGCAACACGGTTACGGTTTGTATTGAAGGACGACGCCAAGGCAGACAAGGCCAAGCTGGAGAAAACAGAAGGTATCATCGCAGTCAAAGAAAATGGAGGACAGTTTCAGGTTGTTGTTGGTAACAAGGTGCCTGAAGTCTATAATGCCATTGGACAGATCAGCAACATTCTGGATGATTCGTCGAACAAAGAAAAACCGGGCAAAAAAGCCAAGGGGATTGGCGGTATCATTGATATCATTTCCAGCATCTTTGCTCCACTTCTGGGAGTTATGGCGGGAGCCGGTATTCTAAAAGGGTTATTGTTGATTGCAAGTAATATCGGATGGCTGGAAACGACAGAAACAACTTATACGATCCTGTATGCAGCAGCAGATAGTCTCTTCTACTTCCTGCCTCTGTTGTTAGCGGTTACAACAGCGCGTAAATTCCAGGGTAATATGTTTGTAGCGATGACGATTGCGGGAGCACTGATCTATCCATCCATCGTCACGTTGAAAGCAGAGGGAACACCAACGGATTTCTTCGGTATCCCTGTCATTCTGATGAACTATTCATCTACGGTTATTCCTATCATTTTAGCTGTCATTGTCATGAGCAAGTTGGAGAAGTTCTTTAATAAGACACTTCACGATAGTGTGAAAAACTTTGTTACACCGTTATTTTTGCTAGTGATTATGGTACCTCTGACACTGTTGGTATTCGGACCATTTGGTGTATACGTTGGTAATGCAATTGCAGCCGGACTCGTTGCTGCATTTGGATTCAGTCCATTGCTTGCGGGAGCCGTTATGGGTGCAAGCTGGCAGTTGCTCGTTATCTTCGGAATACACTGGGGTCTTATTCCGGTATTTATCAACAACGTTGCAGTGTATGGACAGGATGGCGTTAAACCGGCTGCGACAGCTTCGATCTTTGCTCAAACGGGCGCGGCTTTTGGGGTTATGCTGAAAACCAAGAACAAAAAACTGAAAACGCTGGCTGGATCATCCACATTGACCGCATTATTCGGTATCACTGAACCGGCTATCTATGGGGTAACATTACCACTGAAACGTCCGTTCATTGCTGGAGTAATCGGTGGTGCAGTTGGTGGAGCGATCATTGGTCAAGCGGGCACTTTGGCATTCGCGTCTGGTGCACCGGGATTGCTGACTTTGCCAATCTTCTACGGACCAGGTGGGCAAGGCTTCCCAGGATTGATTTTGGGTATCGTAGTATCCTTTGTGGTTTCGGCTGTACTGACGTACATCATGGGCTTCAAAGATCCGGTTGAAGAAGAAGAAACAAAGTCCGATTCTACGTCATCTGCTCAGCAACCTGCCCGTACAATGAATGCTTCAGACGAAGAAGTATTTAGTCCAATTCAGGGAACGATTGTGGAATTATCGGAAGTTCCAGATCCGGCATTTGCCTCGGGAGCAATGGGTAAAGGGATTGCGATTGAGCCAGCTGTGGGCAGAGTGGTAGCGCCATTCGACGGTACAGTTACCGTTGCATTCAAGAAAAAACATGCCTTGGCTGTAGTATCTGACACCGGTGCAGAAATATTGGTTCATGTAGGTGTAGATACGGTCAAGCTGGACGGACAGCATTTTGTCTCCCATATCAAAGAAGGGGATCGGGTTCAAGCGGGAGACCTGCTGCTAGAATTCGATATTGCGCAGATTAAGGCGGCTGGTTATCATACGGTGACACCTATTATCGTAACGAATTCCGCCAACTATGAGGAAGTTATTCCGCAGGCAACAGGTCAGGTTGATACCCAGGAGCTTCTATTGAAGTTGAACAGTGGAAAGGGAGAGGAATAAAGTAGATTAGATGCAAAATCAATGTTATAGGTTTTCATGGTTCCATTGACAGGGTGGAATTGGAAATTTATAATTATAATTGGACATCTATTCCCTGATAATGAAAGGTGGATTATTGAACATGACGAATGCGATGAGACTGCGTTTCTTTCCTTTGAATCGGTAATTGAATACGTTCAAAGGCTCTGACCGTTAGTTCAGAGTAAACGGGATCAGTCTGTCATTTTCAATTATCCTGACCTTATATACATGGTTTAACTTGTATTCTCGTTTACATTGGATCACAGGCCTTTGGCCTGTGATTTTTTGGTTTACTTATCACGAGTCTGAGCTGATATGATGCTCAATAGAGACTACAGGAGGTACGCCGCTATGATGACATTACTATTCTATTGATACGAGCTGGCACGATAAGCTCGTATCGATAGAAGTGTTCTTCGCTATCGATACGAAATAAATCTTATTTCGGAGGTAGCGAATATGGAAAAGATATGTTTTGAATTAGTGCAGGTTGAAATGTCCTATATGGATAAAGCAGTTCTGAATATTGAGCGACTGGCCGTGCATCAACTGGATCGCATCGGTGTAGTGGGTGGTAATGGTCAGGGTAAAAGTACATTATTGAAACTCATTGCGGGACAGATCCAGCCAACAGCCGGAAAGGTAAAACGTTACGCAGAGTTTGGTTACATGGAACAAGTAGAACCACCCCAGCCAAACGAAAATCTGGAGGTTGACGGGGCTTTACTCAGCAAATTGGCGATTCCTCAACATGATAAATCATGGAGTGGCGGAGAACAGACCCGTTTGAAACTGGCTCAATTGTTCACTCATTACCACGAAGTATTATTACTGGATGAACCCACAACCCATCTGGACCAAGAGGGCATTACATTTTTACTGGATGAATTGCGGTATTACTATGGGGCAATCGTGCTGATCAGTCATGACCGTGCGGTTCTGGATGAACTGGTGACCACGATCTGGGAAATTCATCAGGGAGAAGTCCACGTATATACCGGTAACTATAGTGATTATCAGGAACAGAAGAGGCTGGAGCGTGAACAGCAGAACCTGGCCCATGAACAATTCTCCAAAGAGAAAAGAAGATTGGAGCTGGCCGCCCAGGAAAAGATGAAGAAAGCCGAGAAAATAACGCAGGCTGGAAACATGTCCAAAAAAGAATCCAAGGCAAAAGCAAACCGCATGTTTGAGACCAAATCCAAAGGTACCAGTCAAAAAGCAGTGCATCGTGCTGCTAAAGCGATTCAACAACGCATGCAACAACTTCAAGAGGTGAGTGCGGTGCAGGAGGATCGACCGATTATCTTCCGTCAGCCGAAGACATTGGAGTTACACAACCGATTTCCAATTATGGCAGATCGCCTTACACTTGAAGTGGGTGGAAACATATTATTGGAGGATGCAAGTTTTCAAATTCCGTTAAAACAAAAAATAGCGATAACCGGAACCAATGGCAGCGGGAAAAGCACATTGCTTAACCATGTTTTCCGTGCTGGAGATGGAATCACGATGTCTCCAAAAGCAAAGATCGGTTATTTTCAGCAAATGAGCTATCGTTTCACGATGAAAGATACTGTATTACAATTTCTGAAAAATCGTTCGGAATATGAGGAATCAGAGCTTAGAAGTGCGTTGCACGCGATGCAGTTTACAGGGAATGACTTGCTCAAGAATGTGGGAACATTAAGTGGAGGAGAAGCGATTCGTCTTCAATTATGTTATTTGTTTCTTGGGCAATATAACATTCTATTGTTGGATGAGCCGACGAATTTTCTTGATATGCATGCCTTGGAAGCGTTGGAGCGTTTTATCAAGGCGTATGAAGGAACGATTCTCTATGTATCTCATGACCAGAGGTTCGTTGAAAATACAGCGGATCAACAATTTCAGATTGCGGAGCGTCAATTAATTCGGGTGAATATATAAGTTGAACTAAAAAAATATTTACACTGGACACTTCCATGACAGAACAACCAACAAAAACAGCCAAAGAGATTTTGGCTGTTTTTGTTTTAGAATATGGATGCTCGTGATCCAATAGGATATGTAGATTCATTAAGAATCGATTTTTACAACCGTTGAATGCATGTTACCTGTAAGACGTTGAGGTGGAAATACCATGCGCACGGGTGCGATAATGATCGTGGCAAATACCGCTTTGATCAGATCACCAATAATGTAAGGATAGAATCCTTGAATCATGGCCTCGGGCAAGGACATTTTGTATGCATAAGCCAGCCAGGGGACGCCTGAGACATAATTTAATAGTGAACCAAATAATTCAATGATGATAAACGCAAAAATAAAACCTTTAAACCCTTGGATTCTCACTTTGGAGAGGAACAAACCGATCAGGAGTGCGGAAAAGGGCCAGATTACAACATATCCCCCGGTCGGACCTAAGAGAACAGCAAGACCACCAGTTCCATGTAGAAGTGGGAAGCCTAGTGCTGTCAGCACAACAACGAGAGCAATACTTAAGAACCCATACAACGGACCAAGTAACCCTCCGGCCAGCATAACAGCCAAGGTTTGTAATGTTATGGGTACCGGGGAAAAGCCAATAGGAATGCTTATGTAACCAAAAAGTACTAATATTGCGGCCATAAGGGCGCTGAATACAATGCCTCGCAAAGATAATTTCATGTTTGAACAATCCTCTCCATTTTGGTAATATGATTGTTAACCAATTATATAAATGTGGTTGACGATTAGGATCGTACCACATAAAAATAGAAAGGGAAAGGACTAATTTACGATGCAAGGCAACCTGCCCATAATTACATTAGAAGATATCCGAGTGCATTATGCTTCCGAGGATGGTCAAGTAAGGAAAGCACTGGACGGTATCTCGCTTACGCTGCATCAAGGAGAATGGATTAGTATTGTAGGGGCGAATGGCAGTGGGAAAAGTACGCTCGCCGGACTACTCATTGGATTCATTCCATTATCGGGAGGGGTACGGATTATCCCGGAGGCACTAACCGTCCGAGGTGTATTGCAGCAACCGGATACCCAGGTATTGGGGGACACGATTGAAGAGGAATTCCATTATGCATTGTCTCCATTAATGATTACTGTAGAAGAACAATTGGAGCTCAGGCAGGACGTATTACATACCGTAGGACTTCAATATGCACCGGATATGGCCATCTCACAGTTATCGGGTGGACAGAAACAACTGCTCAACATTGCTGTAGCGCTCGTGTCCAGACCCGATGTATTGATTCTGGATGAACCAACAGCCATGCTTGATCCCGGAGCAAGAGACCGTATTGAGACCATAGCTCAGAAGATCACCCAGCGGGGGACAACGGTAATCTGGATTACGCATCATCTGGAAGAAGCGACCTTGTGTGATCGGATTATTGCTATGGACCGAGGGCGTTGTGTGTACGATGGAAAGCCCGAGTCCTTTTTCTATGAAAAAGAGATGACTGAGAAGGCTATTTTGAATAAAGAGCAGCTATCTCTCTGTGAAAGATTAGGGTTGGATCCTCCGTTCACTGTGAAGACTGCGTTATTGCTCAAGCACAAAAAAGGCATCAGGCCAGAAGCCATGCCACTGAGGCCTGAACAATTGGCTAAGGAGGTCGCACGTTGGAGATCGAATTAACCAATATACGTATAGAAGCATCGGAATCGAGCAAGCGTGCACTGCTTGAAGATATAAATATTCAGTTGAACAGTGGGGAAATCACGTTGCTGTTGGGCTGCACGGGTTCAGGAAAAACGACTTTACTACAGACGTTGGCTGGTCTGAGACCTCCCGATGCAGGCAGTATCACATTGGATGGCACACCTTTCTGGAAAGAAGGAAAAGTGCCGAAGTCCATTTTATTGCAAATGGGACTATTGTTTCAATTTCCGGAACAACAACTGTTTGCCAGAAGTATTCAGCGTGAATTCACATATTCTCTGCGTTCCTATCGATATTCAGAGAAACAACAACAAGAGCAGATCACAAAAGCTCTGAATCAGTGGGATCCACCGGTATCCCCGGAGTTGGAACGACGTTTTCATCTTGACAGGTCGCCATTTGCCCTAAGTGGGGGAGAGAAGCGCAGACTAGGTCTTGCTCTCGGAATGGTGACCAACCCACATTGGCTTCTGCTGGATGAGCCGAGCGCCGGTTTGGAAGCGCAAAGTGTCGTGCTTTTGCTCGATGCATTGGAGCAACATCGTCAGGCAGGTGGTGGGGGCGTGGTAGCAACACATGATTTGGATACATTCTTGCCTTGTGCGGATCGGGTATTGTTATTGCAGGAAGGACGCTTAATCGCCGATCTTACGCCGCGAGAACTTCACGATAGGCCTGAATTGCTGGAGCAGACAGGGATCGGACTGCCACCTTCGATGCGACTAGCACAGCAGATGAGGGCTGCGGGTCTTGATCTGCCTTCTATCGCGATGACGCCAGAAGAGATGGCTGAAAGTATTATTCAGTCTACGTTCGTTGAGGTGGGCGTTCAGAACGAAGCGAAAGTGGCATCCGGACCAGCGATTAACCTAGCAGAGAGAGATACAACGGAGAACATGGAAGTGCACGATCCGAAGCTTCTTCCGAACGCATGGACTCCTTCAGGCGGATTATATGGTGTTATGGACCCGCGTTTGAAATGGATTTTATATATTTTGCTGGTCACCGCCGCGATGCTTCAACATCGATGGCTGGGATTGACATTAACACTGGTGCCGGTAGTGACAGCACTTGTCGGGCTCCCGCGTCAGACTTTGGCTGGATGTATGAAGTTAATGAAGCCACTGTTATTCTTTTTCATCATATCGACAGCGCTATCCGGGACAACCCTTTCAACAGAGGGAGGAGGTCTGCACTTTGGCTTTTCCCTGATGCAGGCAGAGGGCACTTTACTGAATGTGTATCGTTTGTTTATCGTCACGTTGGCAAGTTTATGGTTTTCGCTGACGACACCATATGGGCGAATGGTAGAAGGACTGAATTGGGTACTCGGTATCGGTAAAAAGATCAGACTGCCCGTAGCTTCGTTTGCTCTTGCTGTATCGTTAATCTTTCGATTTATCCCGATGATCTGGAGTGAATGGCAGCGATTCTCACTGATTGTACGGGCACGTGGAAAGGTCGCTTTAAGACCAAATACCGTACGGATTCGTGATTTGGGTCCGATGGTGATTCCCTTGTTAATGGCACTGTTCCAACGTGCAGAGGATATGACTATTGCGATGGAAATGCGTAAAGTTAGAGAGCACTCTATGCTTGGAACGCGCTCTTCGTTATTGGTGTGGTCCAAGCGTGATACCTGGATTAGCATGGCAGGCCTCATTGGTTTTGTACTATTAGTATGGATTGGCCAATTGTGATGAATTAGAATTATTAACGCAGTGTTTTCCAAAGATCATGCATAAGTACGGTCGACCTTGCTCACAATAAGTGTGCATGAATCATCTGGAAGTGGATCAGGAGGGATAAACGATGAAAGATAAGTTTTTGCGTGAAGAACGACAAGAATATACCGATGTGTCTACGGTGGAGTCGCAGCGAAACGATATCACACTCGAAGAATTCCCGGAGGGTCCTTACGGTTCATCTCTGTTATCCGAGTCTCTTGGGAAAAGTTCTCCGTGGCGGGCGGATCAGAGGTCTGCACATCGTTTTGATTATGAGAATCATGAGCTTCACGAGGGAGAAGTACGGGATTATCCGGGTCAGGATGTTTTTGACGAAACGGTTCCGGATAATGTGTCCAAACCTCAATACACGGAAGAATCGTAATGTGATATGGATATAAAATAGAGCGCAGCCTCCGACAGGTTTTATCTTGTTCGGGGGCTATTTTCGTTTGTGCTCAATAAAAACAAATCTCCTCCAATTCCACATTATGGGTTATTATATTTGTAGCTCGGAGTAAAAATTTGGTTGAGTAGGCGGAGGATTCGGAATGGGCGGTTGCTGGAGTGTGCAGTAGAATCACCTCCAACTCATGGTGAGGCTAAGAATTTCACGGAAAACTTCTCTGATTTTTCTTTAGCCAAAGGACGGATCATGTTTACCATTGTAAATATGGATGGTGAGAATGTCGGAGGTGTGAACCTGAACAGCATTGATGAGAGAAACGGTACCATTAGCATTGGCATTCAAATTGACAGGGATCATCGAGGAAAAGGATACGGAACCAGAGCTGTTCGCATTTTGCTGAAGTATGCCTTCTTCGAGCGTAGGCTCAACAAATTCAATGACTCTGTACTCGAAGGAAATGAACCTTCTGCAGCCATGATGAGAAAACTTGAATGTATTCAGGAAGGTGTGCGTCGCCAGGTGATCTATACGGATGGAAAATACCAAGATCTAATTCTCTTTGGATTAACCAAAGACGAGTTTGTGGAAAAATAGGGGCTTGTTTGATTGTTTGATTCCAACATATATAAGATCACTAGGTGCTTAAAGTCTGCCAATGATCATTGGATAAATGGTAATGTACATTAAGCTAAAGGTGAGAGTATATTCTAATGATATCAAAATCTGAGGTGATCGTGTGGATAGAGCAATACCCGATCCGACATGGAAAAGGTTAGGTTTTGCTGAACAGCCTGATTTTCATACTTCTGGTCTGGGTGTGGGGATTGTAATTATCGATTCAATTAAACCACATCATCTCGTACATCACTTAAATACACGAATTAAATGTGTTACCGTACATGAAAATATGACTGTCACTATGCGAGACATTTCATCTATGAACAGGGAGGAGGATAATCGGAAAGGCGAGCATGGCCTTATGAGTGTATTAGCTGTGGCTCATGAACCTATTCTATTAGAGGGACAGATTCATGTCGGGATTGCACCAGCAGCAACATTTATCGTTTTAGATCATGGGGCATTTACAACTGGAGAAGGAGAACGTCTGAAAAAAGGAATGGAATGGATTCTTGAACATGGGCTCGAATGGAATATAAAAATTATTTTAAGCACTGGTTGGCAGGCATTAGATAATGAAGTTTATCTTAAAAATACGAGTGAAAACTCAACGGTTAAAGCATTGGCGACAGCTGTGCAACAGGGCATTTTGGTTATTTGTTCGAATGGGAATACACGTTTAAATAACATCATGCCTCCAATACAGTATTTAGCAGTAGGCGGCTACGTGGATCGTGGAAATGCTGATCGTTCATTACACGCTCCTTTCCCTGATGAACCTTATGGCAGAAATGGAGATGGTCACTACAGACCAGATGTATTAGCGCCCAGACTAGACCTTACGATCCCCTTTTGTGAAATTGAAGAATCTACTCGGCGTGTATCTTTTTATGGGGGCACATCTGGAGCGGCTGCCCTTGTTGCTGGTGTTGCGGCTCATCTATTCTCCCGATTTCCGAGTTTAAGTTCTGAGATGCTAAGACACTTATTAGTCGAGCATGGAGAACCACTGGAGGGTGATGATAACCTGGCTCCTCGAATTAACGTTGAGAATACAATTCGTTATATGGACAGGGCAGATAAGCCAAGCTACATAACAAAAACTTTACCCATGGTAAGTATAAAAAATCAAAATCCCTATAACACAATTCATTCAATGGATGATATCGAAAGAGCGCTCTCTTTAACAGTTTTAGTGGAGAGGGGAGGATTATCACGTGAAGAGTTGTGGAGCTTCACTAAGGATTCATCCGCTATTGTTCGTAAAATTGCAGTATCGACCCTCGGCCAACCGATGAACGAACGAGAGCGAAAGTTGTATTGGATGTATTTAATGAATGAAACAGAAGGGGGAGTGCGTGGATGGTATATGCATGGATTATTGCAAAATGCTCCAAAGGAGGAAATACATAAATGGATAAATTGGTCAACAGATATTAACTGGTCGGTTCGATGGTGTGTTAGCGAATATTTGGCTCAATATCCAGAGTGTTTTCCCCAACTGGAAAAAACCCAAGATCCTGACGCTATACATATCAAGGCATTGCCTTTAAGGCAATGGTTCACGACACTAATTCTATAATGAAGTAACGTAAATCAGTATGTGGAGGGAACCTTATGAAACAAACCATTTCAAGTGATGAATTAATCATTGATTGCAAGGATATTTATTTGCGCGAGTATCGACTTGAGGACTTAGAGAAACTGCAAGAAATTACGTGGCAACCTGAGGTGTATGAAATGTTACCCGGATGGAACGCTACGATTGAAGACAGGACCCTGTGGCTCACCGAATATGAAATCCCTGAGAATCAGCGTTTTAAACAAGCAGTATTGGCGGGAGGGGATATTGGAGATTTATACTTACGTATGGCTATCGTACTGAAAGAGAATGATGAGTTCATAGGATGGTGCTGCTCAGGGACCAAGGACGAACTGCCAGCACCCAATCGGGAGATTATGTACGGTATTTCGAAACACTTCAGGAATCGTGGCTATACAACGCAGGCAGTAAAAGGGATGACACAGTATTTGTTTAAACATACAAACGTTGAAATATTAAATGCCATCGCTTTGATTACCAATCAAGCATCCAATAAAGTGATACAGAAATGTAATTTTGAACGGTTAAATTTGATCGAGATCGAGAATGAACCTTATCACCATTATCAACTGTGTAAGCATGAAGGTCATTTTTGATAGAACATAGTCCCATGTAGAATCGTTATAACATTAACATTTTGGATCAGGCTAGACAGTTATTGCTGGCTGCCTGATCTTTTTCTTTCATTTAATTTATAGGACAAGGCTTATTTTAAAAATTTTCTCCGCGATAATAGCGTTCCAGTTTGTGATCCAAATGAACAAGCTGCGCTTTTTTTTCCTCGATATCATTCAGCAACTTTTGCTTTTGATCCTCAATTAGCCTGGTTCTTTCTTTCAACGTGGAGGTTCCTTCATTGACCTGATCATAATACTTTTTGATGTCTTCCACACTCATCCCCGTTTCACGAAGGCATTTGATAAAAACCAGCCAGTTCAGATCATCCTCCAAATAAAGGCGGTTATTCTGCTCATTTCGTGCAGCGGGTTTCAGCAGTCCCTTTCTTTCATAAAAGCGGATCGCTCCAATCGAGATATCAACTTTTTTGGCTACTTCTCCAATCGTTAACATGTGAATCCACCTTTTTATAAAAAAAATTTGACCTGCACTAAGTGTAGCATAGTAACTTATACATTGTTAAATAAAAATCTAATGACGGAAAGAAGGATTCACATGAAAAAGACTGTTTTTGTAACCGGAGCAAATAAAGGAATTGGATATGAAATTGTAAAACATTTGGGTGAAGCTGGTTGGAAAGTTATCCTTGGCGCAAGGAGTGTCGAACGGGGGGAAGCAGCTGTTTCGGAGTTAACTTCCAGGGGATTGGATGTAGAATTTGTGCAGATCGACATGATCGACATGAAGAGTATCGAACTGGCAGCTGATACGATCTATAAGAAGTATCCCTCAATAAACCTTCTGATCAATAATGCAGGTATGCCTGGTGCATTCTCTCATTCCTTCACGGATACGAAAGAGGAAGACCTGCGGAACGCCTTCGAAGTGAACTTTTTCGGCACGTTCCGTTTGAATCAGCGTTTGTTCCCGTTAATCAAAGATAATGAAGGCACAATCATTAATGTTTCGACCGACATGGCATCTCTGGACCATATGCAAAATGCGGAATTCACTTTAAATGCCTTCGACTATAACTCATCCAAAACGGCCAACAGTGCCATGACTCTTTCCATGGCCTATGAAGTCAAAAACAGCAGAGCTCAAGTCTTTGCAGTCACGCCCGGATTCACTTCAACAGATCTTAACGGCAATGCCGAAGGCGGTAAATCAAAAGAAGCCGGCGCTGCGATTATCGTGCGTTATGCGACAGATGGTAAACGCCATAATGGGGAGTTCCTTGATGAGAATGGCGTATACCCTTGGTAATCCATAAGATAATGGGTATGAGGGGCTAAAAAATTTTGAGTTCATTCTGACTGATTTTGGTCAATGGCCAGACATTTTTCTAACGAACACAGGACGTCTTATTCGGCCTGTAGGTAATCTTATAAAAATATAAAGAACATCAGACACGCTATTTCTCAAAATCCCCTGACAAAAACGCTGTAAACTGCTGTTTATTCTAATATAATGTGGCTCAGGTTCATTAGTTTCTGCGGGTGCTTCAAGCCTCGAATAAGACGCGTCAGATTCGTTAGCCGGTAAAAAATGGACTACTACTCTTCACTCTATCAAACAGATACAAAAAACAATCCCCCATTCGTTTCTTAATTGAAATGATGGGGGATTCTTCATGGCAATGAAAAGCCGGAGTCTACCTCAATTCAGACATCAGTCTTATATAGCGGCATCAAAATCATAAATTCAGTTCCCACGCCTACCTGACTTCGTACTGTAATTTTCCCACCATACGACTCCACAATTGAGCGGGTAATGGCTAGACCGAGACCTGCACCACCTTGTTTGCGCGAACGAGAACTGCTTGTGCGGTAAAATCGCTCAAAGATATGGGGTAGATGTGCAGGTTCAATACCTGTACCGTTATCCTTTACTGACAATTCAGCCTTATGGTGCGTGGCATACAACGTAATGGAGATGGCTCCATGCTCTGGATCGGTGTGCTGCACCGCATTATGGAACAGATTCAGCACAACCTGCTTCAGCTTATAAGGGTCAGCCAGTATATGGACCGCAGCCGTCAAGTCCAGATGAATGGACCTCAGCTGAGCCATCATCGCAAGTTGGGGTTGCATTTCGAGCAACAGACTGTCCAACTGAATGACCTCACGCTCCTGCTTCGGAGCCTGGTCCAACTTGGTCAGGAGCAGTAAATCTTCAACGAGCTTGTTAATTCGTACCGATTCGCCATGCATGCTGTCCAGTGCTTTATACAATTGATCCTGATTGGTCGCTGCTCCCCGCTGTAGAACTTCAATGAAGCCGTGAATGGAGGTAAGCGGGGTACGAAGCTCATGGGAAGCATCGGACAAGAAACGCTGCATCTGCTCTTTCGATTCCCGCTCCGCTTCAAACGAGTTCTCCAACCTTTCAAGCATCCCATTAAATGAAACGGCGAGCTGATCCACTTCCTCTTGTCCCTGAACGACGGGAAGGCGTTCTGCAAGGCTGCCTGCATCGATCTGCTGAACTTTATTAACCATGTTGGACAGGGGAATCAATGTCCGGCGTAATACCTTAGTGTATAGAATAAGACCAGCTACCATGGCCAACAGTGATAACATCAGAAAGATCAGAAGCTGTTTAATAATCAAGTCTTTCAGTGGTTTTGTAGCTGTGCCCATCTGGACCATGGGTAAGCCCCGATTGCGTGGACCTGGTGAGGCGAATACAATCAATTGCTCATTCCCTTGACTATCCGTTACGATCCGGTAGGGAATATGTTTTTGTTCTTTCAACTCCGCTGTAATGTCTTGATATTCAACGCTTGATAGATGAGGAGCTTTCAGACCGTCTTCCCCAAAAACATCCTCGAACGTACCTTGATTATCAAACAACGCCAGTGACCGGTCCGGAATAAATAGCACCCGATTGCCAGATCCGTTACCTGCCTGTCCTCCAAAAGGATTGTTGGAAGAGCCACTACGTGACTGGATTCCAAGCCACACCGGGGGCATGGACATGAGCTGTTCTTGCATGGTTTTTGCCTGATTTCGATACAGAAAGCTTTCCATGATCCAGAATTGCAGGATACCGATTAACAATAGCAACCCAGCAAGCACGAACAGAGAACGTGAGAGCAATTGAGAACGCAGTGAACGGGGCCAGATCCATTGGTGAAGACGTCTTAAACGAAGTTTATTTTTCTTAGGCAGTGAGTTCATCAGAGGTCCACCCTGTACCCGACACCCCGAAGCGTGCGTATGAGTTTATGCTCTTTGTCCCCGAGTTTGTCACGCAAGGAGCGAACATATACCTCCACAATATTTTCTTCTCCGCCAAAATCATACCCCCATACCCGGCTCAAAATGGTTGCTTTGCTAAGTACGATCCCATGATTAAGCACAATAAATTTTAACAGTTCGTATTCGGTTGGAGATAACTCCAGGACCTGATTCTGATAGGTGATTTCTTTGCGCTGATCATCAATTCGGAATGGGCCGTGGGTGACGGCTCCTATTAATAAAGGAAATTGATTGCGCAGTCTGGCCTGAATTCGAGCGAGCAGCTCGTCGAAGGCAAAGGGTTTGATCATATAATCATCAGCCCCCAGCCAAAGGCCCTTAACCCGATTCTCGACTTCGTCCTTCGCTGTCAGCATAATAACACCAATCTGAGCTCCGGTCTTACGAAGACGCTCGACCACTTCGAATCCATCCATCTCTGGCATCATGATATCCAGAATAGCCATATGTGGCCTGAATTCAAGTGCCAACTCAAGCGCAGCCGCTCCATCCGGTGCCGTACGCACATCGAAGCCTTCATTGCTTAATCCAAGCTCCAGAAATTGCAAAATATGTGGTTCATCATCAGCCAATAGTATTTTAATTCCGCTGCTAAGCTTCATAATGCGGGGTTCCTCCTTGCTTGCTTCCATCTTAATTCTCCCTCAAGTGAGAGGGACTATATGTTGTATTATCGCTTGCCAAACTGAAATTTAGCTGAAAGGATTATGAATTATCCTCAGACAACATTCAGCGGACACTCATCCCAGTTTTATTTTGGCATGTCAGAATAGTAGACATGAAGAACTTTGAAGGAGTGATTAACATTGAATAACACCAAAAGAAGGATGGATTTTGTCCTTCTGCCAATTGTATTACTGGCGGCGTTTCTGAATGGATACGGTATCTGGAACGATCAATATGCCAATTCCTACTATACGACTGCCGTTGGTAGTATGCTCAGCAACTTCCATAACTTTTTCTATGCTTCACTAGACTCGGCAGGCTCCGTCACTGTAGATAAACCACCTGTGGTCTTCTGGATTCAGACGGCTTTTGCCTATGTCTTCGGATTGCACGGATGGAGTGTTATTTTGCCACAGGTATTAGCAGGAATCGGTTCGGTGCTCCTGATCTATTTCATGGTGAAACCTACATACGGTCTTGCAGCAGCACGGATCTCGGCGCTTGCAATGGCGACTGTGCCTGTCGTGGCGGCAGTCAGCCGGACCAACAATATTGACAGCATGCTGGTGTTTACACTACTGCTGGGTTCATGGTTTTTGTTCAAAGGCAGCAAACAAAACAGTGCTTGGCGCATACTGGTTGCCTTTGGGTTAATCGGCTTAGCCTTTAATATGAAAATGCTTCAAGCCTACATGATTCTCCCGGCTTTTTATTTGTTCTATTTGCTCGCATTTCAGGCGAAATGGAGAAGGAAGATCATCCTGATGATCGGCAGTACAGCGGTTCTGGCGGTCGTTTCCTTATCCTGGGCCGTCACTGTGGATTCCATACCCGAAGACGAGCGGCCTTATATCGGCAGCAGTGAAACGAACTCGGTCATGGAACTGGCATTTGGATACAACGGCCTGGCTCGTCTAACGGGTCAGCAGAATACTTCAGGTAACGCTGGTATGCCAAATGGGATCGGACAGGGAAATAATCGTGGCAGTCGTGGGGATTCGACCTCTGCGCCTAATCAGACGGATAGTGGTGTTCCTGGCGCTGGACGAGATGCCAATGCACCGGATACCGATAATTCAAATGCTTCAAACGGCAGGAACGCCATGGGCGGAATAAATGGGGCGAATGGCAATTTCCCTAACGGACAGATGTCAAATGATATGGAAATGCCAAACGGAAGAAATTTTGGCGGTAATGGTGGCGGAGGCATGGGAGGCATGTTTGGTACGGGGGAGAAAGGTCCTCTGCGTCTGTTCCAGACTGAACTGTCAGGTCAAGCTAGCTGGCTTATGCCAGTTGTGCTGCTTGGGTGCATTGCCATATTTGCAGGGTTAAGACGGAGAAATATAACCAACAAGCACAAGGAGGCCTTGTTCTGGTTGGCCTGGCTGCTTCCGGTTGCTGCCTTTTTCAGTGTGGCAGGGTTCTTCCATCAATATTATTTGATTATGCTTGCACCTCCAATTGCAGCGCTGACTGGCGCAGGATTTGTAGCGATGTGGAAGTTATATCGTGATCGCACCGGATGGCAGGCATGGTTGCTTCCGGTGTCCGTACTGCTTACGACGCTGTTCGGTTGGTATATCATGCAGGTGTATAACGATACGATTGGTGCAGGATGGTCGATTAGTGAATTAATCGCAGGCATTCTGGTTACGGTCATTCTGGTCGTTATGCTTCATCGCACACATCGATGGAAACAGGGCTTCATTATCGCAGGATTCATGGTGATGCTGATTGGTCCAATCTATTGGGCATTCACCCCAATTACTTATGGTGGCAACAGTATGATTCCGGCAGCAGGACCTACGGGTTCCAGTAGCATGTTTGGTGGAGCCGGAATGGGCATGCCGATGGGTAACGGTGCAGGAGATACAGAAATGCCTGCAACGGGTGGCCGAGGTGGAATGGGTAACCGTAACGAAGAAGTGGATACAGCCACATTGAATTATCTGAAAGAGCACAATACGGGCGAAACGTATCTCTTCGCCACTACGGACTATAATCAGGCAGCGCCTTATATCATCGATGAGAAAGCAGCAGTGATTACGCTTGGCGGTTTCTCCGGATCAGACCCGGTGTACACCACAGAGGAACTTGAGGAACTCGTCAAGAGCGGGCAAGTGAAATATTTCATGGTTGGTGGCATGGGTGGCCGTGGAGGAAACTCGGAAATTACCGATTGGATTAAAGAACATGGAACCGAGATTCCAACTTCAGAATGGAAGACAGGCACCGACAGCGGATCTATGGATAACGGAGACACCGGAAACAGAGCTGGCTTTGGATTCGGCGGACAGACGACCTTGTACGAAGTGAAATTATAAACTGTAATGAAAATCTCGAACGAAGTCCATTGGAAAAGGGAGGGGACGAACATGGCTCACGCGTACCGATACAGCATTATTATTCCTATGTATAACGAGGAAGCGGTGATCGAAGAGACTTATCGGCGTCTGAAGAAGGTCATGGGCAGCACAGGAGAGAGTTATGAACTGCTGTTTATCAATGATGGCAGCGTGGATGGAAGTGCACAGATGATTCGTGATTACGCCCGTTGGGACGAGAGTGTGAAGCTGATTGATTTTGCTCGTAACTTCGGACATCAGATTGCGATAACAGCAGGTATGGATTATGCAGCGGGGGATGCCGTGGTTATTATTGATGCGGATCTGCAGGACCCTCCCGAACTGATACTGGATATGATCGCCAAATGGGAAGAGGGTTATGAAGTCGTATATGCCCGTCGCACCAGACGAAGCGGGGAAACTCGTTTCAAGAAATGGTCGGCAAGTCTGTTCTATCGTCTACTTCGTGCCTCCACGGATACGGATATCCCGGTAGACACCGGAGACTTCCGCCTCATTGACCGCAAAGTATGTGATGAAATGAAACGTCTTCCGGAGAAAAACCGATTTGTGCGCGGGTTGGTCAGTTGGGTCGGATTTCGTCAGACGGCTATTGAATATGAACGGGATGAACGTCTGGCAGGTGAAACGAAATATCCGCTGAAACGCATGCTGAAGCTGAGCCTGGATGGCATTACGTCATTTTCTCATAAACCGCTCAAGCTGGCAGGATATGTAGGTGCGATCCTGTCGGTAGGTGGATTCATCTACATGTTAACGGTTATTGGTTCAGCCATCTTTACGGATTCTACGATTAAAGGATGGCCCTCCATTGTGAGTATCATGTTGATGTTTAACGGATTCATCCTGATTATGCTGGGCATTCTGGGCGAGTACGTTGGCCGAATCTATGATGAGACCAAGGCGCGTCCACTATACATTGTAAGAGACGTGGTTCAGGCCGAGAGTCAGCAAGTGCAATCCCGATTGACAGCCCGAGTTGCTCATCATGACTAAGCGTCTGGTAACAATCTTCAAGTTCGGTATTGTGGGTGTTGCGAATACCGCAGTGGATGCGGCGGTGTTTGCTATACTCGCACTGGTCGGTGTACCAGTTCTGATGGCTCAAGTAATCTCATATAGCTGCGGTATTGCGAACAGCTATTGGCTGAACGGCAGGTGGACTTTTCGAGATGCGACGCGAGGGGGTAACGATAGAGCGAAACTTATTCGTTTTCTAATCACCAATCTCATCGTTCTTGCATTATCCGCCCTCATTCTGATGACATTGCACGATGTGTTGGGTTGGAGTCTCGTGATGAGCAAGATCCTGGCGACATTAATAGGAATGGTCCTGAACTATATGGCTAGTAGATATTGGGTGTTTCGTATAGCAGCTTAGCTGCGCGCAGTATGAAATATTAGTTATATGAAGCAAATGAAAGGAGTGTATGATGAAATGCGCATTAAAAAAGCCGTTATTCCGGCAGCGGGTCTCGGAACCCGTTTCCTGCCAGCAACGAAGGCACAGCCTAAAGAGATGTTACCCATCGTGGATAAACCGGCCATCCAATACATTGTTGAAGAAGCAGTGCAGTCAGGCATTGAGAATATCCTCATTGTGACTGGACGCAACAAAAAATCCATAGAAGACCATTTTGATAAATCGGTTGAACTTGAACATTCTTTATATGCCAAGGGCAAACAGTCTTTACTGGAAGAGGTGCAAGCGATCAGCGAGATGGCCAATATTCATTTTATTCGTCAAAAAGAACCGCTGGGTCTGGGGCATGCCATTGGATGTGCACGGCAGTTTGTAGGAGATGATGCCTTCGCAGTACTGCTCGGCGACGACATTATGGTGTCTGATCCGCCTGCACTTGCCCAGATGGTTCATCTCTATGAAAAGACAGGCAGCCAGATCATCGGTGTCCGTCAGGTAGACGCGGCAAATGTGAGCAAATATGGCATTATTGATTCGGCTGGTGCAGAGGACCGGGTTCACCGAGTCACCAATCTGGTCGAAAAACCTTCCCTTGCAGAAGCACCATCCCGAACAGCTGTAATGGGAAGATACATTCTGAAACCTTCCATCTTTCCCATCCTGGATCAGATCGAGAGAGGGGCTGGAGGGGAATATCAGTTAACGGATGCCTTGAAAGAAATAAGTCAGGTGGAGGAGTTGTTAGCTCTTGAACTGAAAGGACGTCGCTACGATATTGGCGATCAATTCGGATATATTCAGGCGATCTTGGAGATCGGATTGATGCGCAAGGAATTACAGCCCATGCTGACACCCTATCTTCAAAAGCTTGCAACCCAGTGGGTATAGGCATTGATATGAAGCAGAGGCCCACATCTGCTGCAACAAGAGAGCCTTTCCTTCGCACATGGTCCTTTCATCGAATCCAGCATTGTACAATGTTTCCAGTAACGCTACAATGAGCAAGAAGTTCAAGTTGCTCTTGGAGGAGTGAGGAATCATGAATGAGACTATCATCAGGGACCTTATTAAGTATATGGACGTCGAGGACAACGCCGCCATTCAGTACATTCAGACCGAGCATCGGATGAAACTGGGACACTTTTGGGGAATACAGAAAGGTAACCGTGTACTGGAAATCGGGTGTGGTCAGGGAGATACAACAGCCGTGCTTGCACACCTGGTGGGGGAGCATGGGTACGTTCATGGTGTAGATATTGCACCAGAGGATTATGGTACACCGTTGACCGTAGGTGAAGCGGCAGCCAAGCTGCGGAGATCTCCGCTGGGTGACCGAATTCGAATGGATTATGAGTTCGACATTCTAAGTGATCAGGTTCAATTTGCCGAGAATGAGTTTGATGTGATTGTACTATCCCATTGTTCCTGGTACTTGAAATCGTTTGACGAACTCGCCCGGATTCTTAGCAAGGTTAGGACGTGGGGACATCAGTTATGTTTTGCCGAATGGGATGCACGAGTAACAGATGTGAGCCAGCTCTCGCATTGGTTATCCGTTCTCATTCAGTCCCAGGTTGAATGTTACAAGGAGAACAGCTTCTCCAATGTGCGTACGCTTTTTACACCGGAGGATATTCAGGAGCTTGTCACTGCGTCAGGCTGGATGATGAAGGAAGAGATTTCGATCCATTCTTCCGAGCTGCAGGACGGTCGCTGGGAAACTGAAATGACACTGGCAGAAGCGCCTGAGGAAATAAAACGGCTTCCGATCCCGGACAAAGTAAAAACACTTCTTCTTTCCGAACTGAAATTACTCAGAACACATCATGCGTTGGGCCCTGGGAGTCCACTGGGGACGTATGCCATTATTGCCAACAAACAGTAAGGAAATCACGAATAAATTTTAATAGCCAAAAAAATATGTTTACTTCATCACGGTAATTTTGATATTATAATCGCAATATCAAATGCGACGAAGAGACGAGTAGATAAAAACCATTCTTTCAAAGAGAGCTCCGGCAGCTGAAAAGGAGTAAAGAACTTTTTATTGAATAAAGACTCAGAGCAGCACATCGGAACTTAGCATTAAGGGATGGTGTGACAGGCGCTCCTGTTACAGAGCTAGAGTAGGAAGGTATACAACAGCAACATGGTTGTGTAACCTTTACTTGAAGAGGCGGATATGGTGACATATCAGCGAATCTGGGTGGTACCACGAGAGTTCAATCTCGTCCCTGAGACTATTGTCTTGGGGATGGGATTTTTTGGTTTTTTCGGGGCTGTGACTACACGCTTTGGAATTGCCTGAATAGTGTTTAATAAGAGGAAACTCACACCGAAAGGAAATGATGATTGAATGTCAGCAAAATTGAAAGTTGGTATCGTCGGTGGAACGGGAATGGTAGGTCAGCGTTTTGTAGACCTGCTCGATCAACATCCATGGTTTGAAGTAACAGCTATTTCTGCAAGCGCCAATTCGGCAGGTAAAACATATGAAGAATCCGTACAGGGCAGATGGAAACTCGCAGTTCCTATTCCGGAAGCGGTGAAGAAAATCGTGGTTCAAGATGCTTCGCAGGTCGAAGCTTTTGCCAGCCAGGTTGATTTTATTTTCTGCGCGGTTGATATGAAAAAGAATGAGATTCAAGCACTCGAAGAGGCTTATGCCCAAACAGGAACACCTGTCGTATCCAACAACTCCGCTCACCGCTGGACAGCAGATGTACCTATGGTAATTCCTGAGATTAACCCGGGACATCTGGACGTGATTGAAGCTCAACGCAAACGTCTGGGTACCAAAACCGGATTCATTGCCGTAAAACCAAACTGCTCCATTCAGAGTTATGTGCCAGCATTGCACGCTTTGCGTGAGTTCAATCCGACTCAGGTCGTTGCTTCCACATATCAAGCCATCTCGGGAGCAGGTAAAAACTTTACGGATTGGCCGGATATGCTCGATAATGTCATTCCATACATCGGTGGTGAAGAAGAGAAGAGTGAACAGGAACCACTCCGGATCTGGGGTAGCATCGAGAACAATCAGATCGTCAAAGCTTCTGCTCCATTGATTACAACACAATGTATTCGTGTACCGGTAACGGATGGTCATCTGGCTACCGTGTTTGTAAACTTTGAGAAAAAACCAAGCAAAGACGAAATTCTGGAGCGTTGGTTGCAGTTCAAAGGTCGTCCGCAGGAACTGGCTCTGCCAAGTGCACCAAAACAGTTCATTACGTATTTTGAAGAAGAGAACAGACCACAGACAAAACTGGATCGTGACATCGAACGCGGAATGGGTGTATCGACAGGCCGACTGCGCGAAGATTCACTCTATGATTACAAATTCGTTGGATTGTCCCACAACACGCTCCGCGGAGCGGCAGGTGGTGCGGTTCTGATCGCTGAATTGCTCAAAGCCGAAGGATACATTCAACCGAAATAAGCATCAAAGAATCATGAACAGCAACAGATTTCTGCAAAGAATGATTAGATGAAAACCATCACTTGTTGATGGTTTTTTTTGTGGGCTATATCCGGAAAACGGAGTGGAGTCATGGAGTGGTATAAAATATGTAAAGTGAAAAACGCCGACAGGATTGTCAGCGTTATTTACTGCGCAGCTGCCGGGCACGGACTCGAAGCTTCGGATTCAGGAAGAATACGACTCTTTAGCCGAGAAGCCGGACAGCTACCTTCTTCGTCGCGTTTGGTTTCCCAATGAATAGGATTGGTCATATCCGGGATGCGTTGCTCCTAAATGGCTTGATATTGACGTGCTTTCTCTTCCAAATGAGCAACCCGGCTCTTGGCTTCTTCAAGCTGAATCAGCGCTGCTTCCTTGTATTCCATCATAAGTGCGAATCGCTGTGCAACGGTTGAATCCCCTTCAAGACAGAGATCGACGTATGTTTTAATGTTCTAAATCGGTAAGCCAGTCTGTTTGAGGCATTTGACACCATGCAGCCAGTTGATGGATTCCTCATCAAACACCCGAATGTTATTTTTATTGCGTTGAATGCTTGGAACCAAACCTTTATCCGTGTAAAAGCGTACCGCGTGCTCTGTGAGTCCTGTAAGATGGGCAGCATCCTGAACCGTATACATATGTAATCCTCCTCGTAAAAAATATAATGGAGACCGCTTGACTTCGTCTAACACGAAGGAGCTAGGGTTATTGTAACGCAAGTCGGACGGAAGTGGAACAACTGCTTTTTTTGCTGAATTTCAGCAATACGTGAAGACTTGCGATTCACAATAGAACCTTAGGAGGCGTTAATATGCAAACTGTAACTTTAAATAATGGAGTGAAAATGCCGATCATCGGCTTTGGTGTCTACCAGGTTCCTGATGCCGATGAATGCGAGAACACGGTATATGAAGCATTGAAGGCAGGTTACCGCTTAATTGATACGGCCGCCGGATACCTGAACGAAGAAGCAGTTGGACGCGCGATCAAGCGCAGTGGCATACCTCGGGAAGAACTGTTTATCACGACCAAGCTATGGATTCAGGATGCCGGATATGAAAGTACCAAGCTGGCGTTTGCCAAATCGCTCAGTAAGCTGCAGCTCGATTATCTGGATATGTACCTCATTCATATGCCTTTTGGTGACTACTACGGGTCTTGGCGTGCGATGGAAGAACTGTACCGCGAGGGCAAGATCAAGGCAATAGGCGTCAGTAACTTCCTGCCAGACCGTCTGATGGATCTTATTGTTCATAACGAAATTGTGCCTGCCATCAATCAGATCGAAACACATCCGTTTCAACAGCAGGTCGATAGTGCTGCTTTTATGAAAGAACAGGGCATACAACACCAGTCATGGTCACCGTTTGCGGAAGGTCGCAACAATTTATTTAGCAACGAAGTGCTGGCTTCCATTGCCGGGAGACATAACAAATCCATCGCCCAGGTTGTACTCCGCTGGCTTGTGCAACAAGACATCGTGATTATTCCAAAATCGGTACGCAAAGAGCGGCTTATCGAGAACTTTGATATTTTCAATTTTGTACTGAGTCCGGAAGAGATCGCAACCATTTCCACGCTGGATACCAAGGAAAGTCTATTCATGAAGATTGACGACCCTGAAGTTGCCCAGATGCTAGGTAATATGAAAGTGGATTTGTAAAGACAGAAACGAATGACTAGATTTACGAAGCGGAGCTGTATCGTAGCGATATTAGTAATAAAAGCAATCCAATGTAAAACGCCGACAATCATGTCGGCGTTTTTTACATTCCAGTATGTTGTTAGGCGGCAGATGTCTTATCCGACTTATGCAGAAGCTGAGAGCGACGACCGAGCAGATAACCTGTCAGGGAAGCAAGCATCTGTTGGAATACCATGCCGAGCACAACCGGGACAGCAACAGGTGGCGGAAAATACGAAACAGCGAGTACTGCACCTGCGCTGATATTACGCATGCCTCCATTAAACACGAGAGCTACCTGGTCGGCCTCATTCCATCCCAACAATCGAGCAATAAAATAACTTAGTGCATACCCGAAAGATGCCAGGAAAATAATGATGACCGCAAGACCAGCCAATTTCCAGTTGAAATCGGCCAAGTATGGGGCAACAACAGATCCATTTATTGCAACGACGGATGCCATAAACAATTTGGATAATGGATTCAATCTCGGTCCCCAGACTGGGACAATGGCGCCTTTGGTCCACTCATTCAAAAGCATACCGAGCAGGGATGGCACTACAATCATCCAGAACAGACTGCTCATCATGGCAGCTGTATCCAGGGTGACACTGGTGCCAATCAACAGAGATAATACGCCGGGAACGACGAAAGGAGCAAGCATCGTATCAATCAGGATGATGGAAAGCGTAAGTGCGATATTGCCCCGATAGATGCTGACCCAGATGAAGCTGCTTATTCCAGTTGGTATAACGGCTGCCAGAACCAGACCCGTTATAGTGTACGCATCTGTAGGGAACACCAGATGACCCATACCGAGAGCAATTAGAGGCATCGCCAAATGCAAAATAAACAGACATACAAACAAGGGGAACGGCTTCTTCAGTACATTGACAAAATCCCGTATCCCAAGACTGATACTTCCAGCGAACGTCATGAACGCAAAGAGCCAAGGAGATAAAAAGGTATAAGAAGAAAGGAAACTCCCGCATAACACGCCAATAATAATGCTGATTGGGGTAATCAGTGGCATGATGCGGTTCAAGCGTTGGTTCAAGGCTTGAAGCATTATCATGACATCCCTTTACCGTGTGATTTTACTATTATACATGTTAATAACGCTGGCTGCAGATCCATTTGCAATAAAACAGTCTAAACAGGTATCATGGACTTGGAACAAGGATTTAGAATAGGAGAAAGGGAGATGATCATGTTTAAAAGAAAACGAAGGCACACATTAATGATGACAGGCCTTATCGCATCAAGTATTCTTTTGATTTCGGCCTGTTCTGTCGTGGAGCAAGCCAATGAAAGTTTAAATTATGTTAGTGGGGCTACTGATTATATAGAACAGGTATCGAACGCCGGCGCAGATCTGCAAGAGCTCGCATCAGGTGCAGTGAACAATCCGGAGATAACCACTCAGATTCAGGAGAAAATCGATCTGATTCAAGCAGAAGCAAGCGAATTTTCTCAGCTGACTGCTCCTGCGATCGGTGAGAGCATTCATGAGAATCTGGTCAGATACAATACGCAATTAACGGAAGTTGTGGACCATTTCGAGAATACGATTACAGAGCAAGGGTTTACGGTGGGAAATTGGGAGAAGACGGGCATTCCTGAACTGATCACCAACATCAATAACCTGAAAGATCCGCTTAGTGGACTTCAGGGGGAATAAGTTGAATTCATTTTCAATATGTAGAGACCACTCAGTTTGAATTTTCATTTTTTGTAAGGGCGAGATATCGAAGGGATAGAATTTCTGATATCTTCGCTTTTTTTATTTTCCGTTGACTCATGCATATTTAATGTCACAGGAGCTAGACTATAGCAAGTAATCACGAGATGAATATGAGCCAGGGTTTGATATATTTTGCCACAAAGGAGAACTGAGTCATGACCGAACACAATGGAAAAGTAATCATTATTACTGGTGGAGCTAGTGGTATTGGTAAAGAAACAGCCCTTCAACTTTCGGATCAAGGTGCGACTATTGTTATCGCTGACTATAATGAAGACGGAGCGAAGAAGCTTGCGGCAGAGATTGAAGCAGCAGGCGGAACAGCGGGCGCATATAAAGTGGATGTATCCAAAGGGGACGAGATTAAAGCCCTGATCGACTGGACAGTTGAGCAATACGGTACGTTAAGCGGTATTTTCAATAACGCAGGCATTGGACTTGTGAAGCCATTTCTGGAGATGGACCCGGAATCCTATCACAGAGTCATTGATGTAGATCAACACAGTGTATATTATGGGATGTATTATGGCGCGAAAAAAATGGTTGAATTAAATGTACAAGGTACCATTGTTAATACGGCTTCGATCTATGGAAGTGTTGCTGCAGTAGGCAGCTTCAACTACAATGCAGCCAAGGCGGCTGTTGTAATGATGTCCAAGTCTGGTGCATTGGAACTTGCGGAGCATGGAATTCGTGTCGTTGGTGTAGCGCCTGGTTTTATCGAAACACCGATTCTTGGCGATGACCAAGCCATGAAAGATGCACTTGCTACTCAACATATGCGTGGAGAACTTATTCAGCCAGAGAAAGTAGCCAGTGTGGTTACATTCCTCTTCAGTGATGCAGCAAGTGCAATGAATGGTACAACCGTAGCAGTAGATGATGGTTTCCTCAGCTTCAAAACCAAATAAGTAACCCTTCTAGAAGGAAGGGAAGTCTCCTCAAATAAACAGAAAAAACGGTGCAAAACGATTTATTCGTTTTGCACCGTTTTTGTATTTCATTATAAAGGAATCGTGGCATAGGAGGTGGAAATAAGTTTGTCGAATTATCCCGAAAATTCAGAGATCATGATACAATTAACAAGGCTATAGCTTTTTATCATTTTGTGGTGTCATATACAATTCGAACTCCAAGAGAGCCATAGCTCTCTTCTTTGTAATGACATTGAGAACAGCTTTTGGTTGAACACAAAGCATCATTATGAACTTGTAATTTTTCGTTACACTGTGGACATTTATTTTCAAAAAGAGTCTTCAACACGTTAAACATGCTTAATCACTCATTTCGGATTAATTTACTTGGTTTTTATTATAACGGATAATATTCGCCTTGTATAGCACTTTAGATGGGGATCGAAATGAAATTTATATTGGCACGAAAGGAAGCGCATAACCGATGGATCTTCAGCTTTTTATCATCATGTTTATTCTCGGTCTGGTCGGTTCATTTTTCTCCGGTTTGTTGGGTATTGGTGGGGCCATTATCAATTATCCGCTACTGTTATATGTTCCATCCTGGATGGGACTGGAGCCATTCTCAGCCCATGAGGTATCGTCGATTAGTATGTTTCAAGTATTTTTCGCTTCACTGGCCGGTGTTGTTGCATTCCGGAGAAAAGTAAAAGCGGGGAGAAGTGGTGGGGCATTTGTTCACCGCGGATTGGTGCTCTACATGGGCTCCAGCATTCTTGCTGGCAGTCTGATTGGCGGGTTCGTCTCAGGTCATTTGGATGGAAGGGTTATTAATCTGATCTATGGTATTTTGGCAATTCTGGCGATTGTGCTCATGCTGATTCCTGGAAAAGGAAAGCTTGATACCTCGGCTCCTTTGGTGTTCGACCGATGGATAGCAGCAGGCACTGCGTTTGCAGTAGGCATTGTATCAGGAATTGTGGGTGCGGGTGGTGCTTTTATCCTTATTCCCATAATGCTGACGATCCTTAACATCCCCGTGCGAACGACGATTGCATCTTCACTGGCAATTGTATTTATCTCGGCCATTGGTGGTGTGATAGGGAAATTGACGGGTGGAGACATTCCGCTGGAACCCATTATCTATACAGTGATTGGTAGTATGCTGGGGGCTTCCATTGGTTCTAAGGTTAGTTCGATGATCAATGTGAGGATACTTCGGTATGCATTAATTGTACTTATCGCCATTACAGCGGTCAAAGTCTGGTCTTCCATTCTGTAAAATCACGTACGTAGAATGAACAGTGACGATTTCGTAACCAAACGGTTGGATCACCGTATAAAGGTTATGAACATGAGCTGACACGTTGGATACACCATCAAATGAGTTCAGTTTTCGTCCATGGAGCACCTCATCTCCTTTCATGGATACATGTTTAACATTAATAGAAGTTGAGGTATCCACCCTATGAATAACGTACTTACAGAACAGGCTGATGCAGGATATCGGCTAGCTGAACAGAAAGCATCTCAGTATTTTACTGCTCTTAGGCAGCAACTTATGGATAATACGTATACAACTATACTTACCCAAGATATTCATGTGTGGCAAAAAAAACATATTCATCGTTTTGCCTGGCTTTCTCTTTTGTCACCGAGTAAACGAAAACCCGATCCCCGGGATGTGCATAGATATATCCATTGGCTGAATACAACTGGAAAGTTGGATGATTACCTGGATCGGAGTATTTCATATATCTATATGCGAGATCTGGGGCAAGCCCTTGATTCTCCAGATACCCAGACCCGAATTCAGCACGTTGTCCAGAATACCAAAAAATATTTTATGGGCTCTGCCGCTGGGCGCAACGGGCAGCCCGATTACATCAGTCTGGCTGCGCTGTACCGGTGGGGGCAGAAGGAGCACATTGAAACGGCTGTCATCTGGGTGATGAACAAATTAAAGAACGTAGCATCCAACATCCCGAAGGAGCTGGATGCAGAGCAGGCGCAGCGGAAGCTTATCAAAATTATTCTCGGCGTGGTTCTTCATGTGGACGATGAGATGAACGAGCAGACCCCACCTGAGGAACGGGCCCGAAGATTCGATGCGGCGATCAGACTCGGTTATTCCTACGGTTTGACGTATCCATTTGTGGATGACCTGCTGGATTCTCAAGCCTTGACTGCTCAGGAAAAGGAACAATATTCCCTGATGATACGCGATGCACTTCTTACCGGGGTTGTACCTGATCTCGGAGAATGGAAAGGTGCTAACCTTGAAGTGATTGAATATGTGCATTCCGAGCTTCGGGAAGCATTTGAGTACATCAAGAATTACCAGCACCCAGAGAAACAACGCGCGTTCCTAGAGCAATCCTATGTTTTCTTTCAGTCTCAAGAGATGGATCGCAACAAGAAATTAGCCAATGCGAATTATACCAATGAAGAATTGTACATTCCAATTATTATTAAATCTTCGTCTTCCCGATTAATTGTCCGGTCTGTACTCAGTGCACCAGTGGATGAAGGATTTGATCTGCGGACGTTCTATTACGGGATATATAATCAGCTGGCAGATGATTTTGCCGATATGTTTGACGATATGGAAGAAGGGGCTGTAACTCCTTATACGTACTATTTGAAGTATCGTGATTTGCGCCCTGATCTGATTAATCCATATGAATTGTATTGGGCAGTCATCTCTCACCTGATCCACGATATATACAACTCGGACGCCAAGACCCGGGAGGTCATCCTGGATCGGGCTATAAATGGTCTGAAGCGTTGTAAAGAACGGTTGGGGCAGCAGAAATATGATGAAGTAATGACGATCTTTGCCTCGGGGCAGCCTGAATTCAATCAACTGGTTCAACAGATGGTGAGAAAAGCAGATGACGTTGATTTTCTCGATAAATTGTTACGGGATCAGGTTGTGCTTCAGTTGAAACATGACAAGCAGGAGAAAGAGGAGTTCAAGCAGACCATTCGAACAGTTCGCGAACAGATTAATGTGGAGTTGCAGATTGCGAAGCCCGGTGGACTTCATGAGATGAAAGAAACGCTGATCGATGCAGCCAATTATAGCTTGCAGGGAGACGGAAAGAGGTTACGCCCCATATTAACTTGGGTTATGGGTGTGCGCGAGTATGGCCTACCCGAATCATCTATTGTTCCGCTGCTACGATCGCTGGAGTACATGCATACTGCTTCCCTGATCTTTGATGATCTGCCTACGCAGGATAATGCTTCGACGCGGCGTGGACGTTCCACTCTGCATCAGGTACACAATAGCGCCACAGCAGAGCTTACGGGTCTGTTTCTCATTCAGAAGGCGATAGGAGAACAATCCTCATTGAATCGCTTTGATGCAGCAACCGTACTCACTCTTATTCAATATTCGGCTGAAAAAGCTGAGGATATGTGTATGGGGCAAGCGATGGATCTGAACTCCAAAGGCAAAGTGTTAACGCTTGAGCAGTTGAATATGATCTGTTTTTACAAAACAGGCATTGCCTTCGAAGCTGCTCTGGTCATGCCAGCCATACTTGCTCAAGTGAAGGAACCGGAGATGGCAACGCTGAAAAAGTTCGCTTATCATGCGGGGATCGCCTTCCAAATCAAGGATGACTTGCTGGATTACGAGGGAAATCATCTCATTCTTGGGAAACCTGCAGGTCAGGATGAGCGGAACAACAATTCAACCTTTGTGTCCATCCTGGGTGATGAAGGCGCGAAGAAAGAGATGTGGGAACATTACTGTCTTGCTACAGATGCATTAAACGAGTTGCCGAAATCTATTCCATTTTTGAGACATCTTTTGGATTATCTTGTGGCTCGTGAGCGATAAACCATTTTTCTCGTGATGCCTTATTGCATATGACTTATAATGATAGATAACGACAAAGGTCGGGATTCCATAGGATGGATTCCGGGCCTTGTTTGCCTTCATAGACACAAATTTCTTGGAAAGTTTTGTTTCAAGGATTGAAATTCTGGGTATTAAGCAGGTACTGTTGTTTTAAAACCGACTAATTATTATAGAAGATCTTTTATCAGGAAAAATCTTAGATTTCGACAATCTTTAGATGGAGTTTATATGCCAAAAGGAGAGCTTACAATGCAGGTTCAAAAGGTCGATCATCATGAATTGTTCGAGCAGATTTACAACCAAGCGCCTATTGGGATTGCACTCGTTGCTCCGACGGGGCAATGGATGAAAGTGAACCCTGCTTTTTGCTGTATGCTAGGTTACACAAGTGATGAACTAATGAATCTTACGTATCAGGATATTACACATCCGGATGATTCACCACACGATATGATCTGTAGTTACGACCTATTTGAGGGTAAAATAAAAGAAAATCAATACGAAAAGCGTTACATCCATAAAAATGGTGACATCTTATGGACGTCATTGCATGTTACATTAGTTCGTAGAGAAATTACGGATGAACCGATTTACTTTATTTGCCATATTGTTGATATTACTGACCGCAAAATGTCTGAACAAAAGCTTCTGCATAGTGAAGAGATGTTCAAACTTATAACAGATCATGCTCAGGAGATCATCTATATTGCCGATCAGCAGGGTGTTTGTAGATTCTGCTCACCCTCCGTTCAAGGTTTACTGGGTTATTCGCCAGAACAAGTAATTGGTCAAAATAATGATGCATATTTTCATCCACAAGATCTGGAACGGATTTCAAAGATGGACTTGACCAAGGGTAATCTGTTGAATACTAGGGTCCGTCATAAAGATGGGCATTATCTGTGGTTTGAAACCACATACAAGGTCTTTGGAGATGCTGAGCATGGAGTGCAGATTTTTTCAATTGGACGAGATGTATCCGAACGGAAAAAACATAAAGACATCAGTGCAGAGGCTGAACGCATCGCCTTAATTGGCAGTTGGGAATGGGATATGGTCAATGACCAGATCGCTCTTTCAGATCAGATTTTTGAGATTCTTGAATTCGAACGTACACGAAAATCATATCGTGCAAGCGATATAGCTAATGTGATTAATCCTGCGGATAAAGCCTCCTTATACGAACAAATGGAATGGGTAAAACAAGGGAAAGCGCTAGATTTCGAGTACAAGCACATTAGTACGAATGGAAGTGAGAAGTATCTTCACTTGCGTGGATTGATTACGTTCGATGAGAATCATCAGCCAGTCCAGCTAAACGGGACACTACAGGATATAACTGAACGCAAACGCATCGAATTTAAATTACAGGAATCTGTGGAGCGCTACACTTCGCTTAAAAAATACAATCATGACGCCATTATCTCGTTTAACATGGATGGTAATATTATGAATGCCAATCCCGTAGCGGTGAACATGACGGGCTGTCCCGTGGCTGAGATGATCGGCACAAGCATAAGCAGATTTATCGGAGCCGACAATTTGGGTCTGATCTTGGGCAGTAATTATGAGATGGCTGAAAAGGAAATCAACGCTGTAAGGCACACCGATGGCTCTGAGACCGAAGTCTTGGCTACGCTTGCTCCAATCATTGTAAATAAATCCAATGTCGGGTTTTACCTGATTGCGAAGGATATCATGGAGCAGAAGAAACTGCTTGTTGCCAAAGAGACAGCGGAGAGAATGAATAAGGCCAAAAGTGAATTTTTGGCGATGATGAGCCACGAGATCCGCACACCTATGAACGGTGTAATTGGGATGACGGATTTGCTATTGGATACTCCTGGACTTAGCGCGGAACAAAAGGAATATATTGAAATCATTCAGAAGAGTGGAGATTCCTTGCTGGCGATCATTAATGATATTCTTGATTTTTCCAAAATCGAGTCAGGCAAAACCGATCTGGTAGAAGATCCTTTTGATCTCGTAGAAATCGTGACCGAGACGGTACAAATCGTAAAACCACTGGCTATTGAAAAAAAACTGGATGTTCGTATGTGCGCAGAAGATGTCATACCAACTCCGGTATATGGTGATGCGTATCGACTGAAACAAGTGCTTACCAATATCATTGGCAACGCGGTCAAATTCACTTCAGAAGGCGGCGTGGATATTAAAGTTGGGGTTAAGGAGCAGTCTAGCAATAGCGTGAAGCTTTATTTTCAGGTAAAGGATTCGGGCATTGGGATTCCGGCTGAGAGGAGACAACAATTATTTGAACCCTTCTACCAACTGGAGAATTTTATGACCCGCAAACCTCAAGGTACCGGTCTTGGCCTAGCCATTAGCAAGAAACTGGTGGAGCTTATGCAGGGCGAGATTTGGATTGAGGATTCGGATCAACCAGGTACAATATTTATATTTACTGCCCAATTCAAATTAAATAATGGTGAAGAAAGCAACAGCTTGGATCAACAGCAGAAGAAGAGCAGAACCTCAGCCTTGCGAATATTAGTCGCAGAAGACAATGAGGTGAATCAGCTTGTCCTTAGCAGAATTGTGGAGAAAAAAGGACATTTTGTGGATCGTGTGGCGGACGGTATTGAGGTAGTCGAAGCGGTAAAACACAATTCATATGATATTATCTTCATGGATGTGCATATGCCAAGGCTTAATGGATTCGAAGCGACAAAAGTGATTAAAAATTCTTTGCACTCCGAGAGTTGTCCGTATATTATTGCGGTAACTGCCAATGCGTTAAGAGGAGACAAGGATAAATGCTTGAAGGCAGGCATGGATGCGTACGTCAGCAAACCGATTAAAATCGAGTCCATCATGCAAGTCTTGGAAACCTATTACGTCAAACATAATCTTTGAAACTAATTTCTAATTGTACTAAAAAATAGATTGGCAATAGAGCCGTTAGCTTATCACAAATAAACTAGCGGCTTTTTTTGCTGTTCCATGATTTTGGTCCACCCCTGTATCCCACAGATGCAACTGCTCACGAATATCCCTAAGGATTTTTGATCCACAATTTGGAGATGTTCATATATCCGAATTCTGCTATCTGCATGCCGAAGATGCTTTGATCCAGTTCAGCCTGCTTGTTCATGTGGCACCCATGCAAGATCCAGCATTGATCACGAAGCAAGGCTTCAGCTTCGTCCAGGAGCACTGTACGGTCTTCCCGATGAAGCTTCGCGAAATGATCCAGTTTGTCATCCAGTTGAGACTGGAATGCAGGAGACATACACATATGAAAATGGTTGGACAGGTTTTTGAAAAAATGAATCATGCCGTACTGCCAATCTTCCTCCAGTATCTCTTCAGCCAAGATCAATTGTGCGTTCGTGGTTTCCTCTGAGTTGAAATAATCCACAACGGGCTGCATGCTGATGTTTATTCCGATGGACTGCGCACGACATTGGAACCACTCCGCAACATCTGCATCCTTATTTTGCTTATACGATAAAGTTATCGTCTCACCCTGGTATCCACAGCCATGCAGCAATTCACGAGCATGGTCAAGAGAAACCGCTGTCCAGTCTTGGGCTGCACTTCTCCAGGGAAGGAAACTGCTGGCTGGTGTGATCCGATTGCCACCGAGATCTCTGACAAGAGCGACCGAATCATAGACGATACGAAGCGCTTGTCGAAATAGAGGCTGATGATGGATGCCTTCTTTGTGAAAATTAAACAGCATATACTGACAACCCAGTGCCGGATAATTGATGCTGTTGGTCCGTTCAAAGCCTGTTGCGAGACTCAATCGATCTGTACCTGGTAGCTCATAATAACGATCATTCGGACTCAGGTCAGGTACGAACCAGAAATGGACTTGATCCAGATGTGGCCGAATGCCGTAGTAGGCATCAAATGCAGTAAGTTCCAATACATCTTCATTCAGCTCAGAGATCTGGAAAGGACCGGTACCAATTAAGGTATTGGCTACATTGTAATCGTAGGGCAGGATCGTCATTCGAATACAACTGAAGAGATGCAAAAAGAACCGATTAGGACGACGAAGAACAAACTTGATGCAGTAATCACCCGATACTTCCGCGTGTTCGATATCCCGATATAACCAGATGGACGGACTATGCACGTCTTTTAATCGTTGCAACGTTGCTTGCACATCCCGGGAGGTCATGACACGACCGTTGTGAAAACGTACACCCTTCCTGAGATAGAAGGTCCATAATCGGTGGTCCTCGCTGCACTCCCACATATGAGCCAATGCTGGGCGGAATGATTCTTTTTTGGCATCATAAGTGATTAATGTATTACAGACCTGGCTCAACAGATAGGTTTCAAAAGCAGTATACACAAAGGCTGGATCCAAATCGCCTAACTGGCGAGACCTCATAATGCGCAGGATATCCTGACCTGAGGAAGTTTCGTCGTGGCTGTGAAATCCCATCTGTTGATGGAGGGAAAGCATGAGCTGTTCTCGCAATGAATCATGCATCTGAATGGTTCCGATGAGTTCAATGGCATCTTTCATTTTGCCTTTAGCGAGAAGTTGGGTAAAACTCGCTTCCAGCGCTTCATTCATGCTACGCAGCAACGTTAATTCCGAATGGTGCCCACGACCACGCCCGGGTTGCCAGTGGATGAAGCCTTGCTCCTCCAATTTTCTAATAATGAACTTCACATTACGAGGGGTGCAGCACAAGGCAGCAGACAGGCTATCAATGGTTACCGCTACAGGTTCATGGAGCTTGAATGAAAGTTGTTCGGAACCGGCGAGCCTTAGAAAGTGTGTATGTAGAGTATCCATGTGCATAACTCCTCTATTAAAGGTGAAAAGTGTGATCAAATGTTTACACTTTTACTTCCCCCTTTTATCCTTACAATTATACATGAGTAGAGGTAGTTCAAAAAGTCCGCTTTTGATTACGAAAGACGCCTAAAGGCATCATCAGCATCGAATATGGAATACAGCCGAAATGTCCGTTGCTCACGTAGTTTTCCCTACGCTCCGCTACTTCATTTCTAGCTTTATCCCATCTTCTCGGTACTGAAAACCGAACTTTTTGAACACGAATTAGTAGAAGTTGTTCAAAAAGTTCGCTTTTGAAGCATCTAGAATGAATAGGAGAAGTTCGCATGAAGCAATATTTAAGGCAAATTCACCCCTTGGCATGGACCATCATTATCGGAACCATGTTTGGACGTCTTGTCACGTCAATGAGTATCCCGTTTCTATCCATTTATCTGACACGTGTACTAGAGGCTACACCGACTCAGACCGGTATTACTGTGGCAGTTAGCTCGCTGGCAGGTGTAATGGTCAGCTTTTATGGCGGTTATATTTCGGACCGGATTGGTCGCAAAATCGTGATGTTAATCTCGGTATTTAGCTGGGCAGGTGTGTTTTTCATTTTTTCAGCAGCAGAGCATCTATGGGTGTTCTTTGTTGCCAATACGTTAAACGGATTATGCCGTGCAGTATTCGAGCCTACCTCCAGAGCCCTGTTATCGGATATTACTTCTCCGCAGAACAAATTGCTGGTGTTCAACCTCAGATATGCTGCGATTAATCTCGGCGTGGTCTTTGGGCCAATTATCGGATTTCAACTGGGATCGTCTGAATCGACATTTCCATTTGTGATTTCCGGCTTGGTATACATAGCCTATGGACTTGTACTGTTTCTGCAATTCAAGCTACAGCATGCCAATTTGCCAGAGCGTCATCAGGCAACCGCACCACGTTTGCGTGAAGCACTCATGACCACTGGTCGCGACCGGGTGTTTCTGCCAGTATTGATCGGTACCACATTTTGTGTTCTGGGTTACGGACACTTCAGTTCTACATGGGCACAGTACTTGGCGAGGAGCCCGATCTTTGAAAATGGAAGCCAGATGTTCTCGTACATGCTTTCCCTGAATGCCGTGACGGTATTGATTATTCAGTATCCGCTTGTGCGAACATTCCGAAACTTTCCACCGCTTGTTCCTCTGATTGTGGGTAATCTGCTGGTTGCAACCAGTCTGATGATGGTTGGAATCGCTGAAGGTGTACTCATGATGATGATGAGTGTCATACTATTTACCATTGGGGAAGTATTATTGTTCACGATGATGGATATGCTCATCGACCGGATTGCGAAGCCGGAATGGAAGGGAACGTATTTCGGGACCATCGGCTTCAATAATATTGGTAGTGTCATTGCTCCTGTAATGGGAGGGGTGTTATTAAGTCAATTTGGAGCGGAGAATGGACTCGCTGTCTTTGTACCGATTGCGCTGACGACTGCACTGGGAGTTCCTTTTCTTCTGATCGCACATAGACGCCTTGTTGTTAGAGAGAAGCAAACGGAGTCCACATCATTGGGAATGTAGCAGGAATTGAAAGATTAATGACATGAATTAAATAACAATTCAGTTAAAATTATCTTGACGGATGTTAAACCAGGGAATACAATAAACAACAAATATGTGAAACGGGTGGGATGATGATTATGTTTATGCCTATACAGATTTCGAATCAATAACTGAATACGCATAAGCATAGTGACATTAATCCGATTTTTTTGCAATGATCGCGTTGGGACAGTCATGTTTGTGCACCCCTGTCGTGGACGCTCATCATTATTGCGATGCAGAGGAGATTCGGGAAATGCTTGCATTTCATCCGGACTCTTTCGGTTATAAGCTGTAGATGAACTTTAGTTCATCTATGGCTTTTTTGCATGCATTCCACCAATCCGTTCACATGGAAAGGAGCATTTGTTTTTCTTTTTGGCAATGAACATACCCTTAAGGGAAGAAAGAGAGGTAACCTTATGAAGCAACCTGCGCAAAGTTATACCATTTGGTTCTCCCAACGCACGGGCAGTACTCTGTTGGGTGATGCTTTAAGTTCTACAGGTGTAGCCGGTTATCCGAACGAATGGCTGCATTATCAGTTTAAAAGTCCAGATAATTTGAAACATGAAGATCTGGAGCAGATTTGGAGCCAAGGGACAACGTCAAACGGCGTATTTGGCATAAAGATTAATTTTGAACAACGATGGATTGACGCATTACGTAATCTCTATCATCTGCCACCAGTGTTATCACGAGCTGAGGTATGGAGTACGGGGTTTCCGAACTGTAACAAGCATATATACATGACACGTCGCAACAAAGTCAGATTGGCGGTGTCGTGGTGGAGAGCCATTGTTTCGGGGGAGTGGCATCGCAAGCATGGAGATCGCCCTCACATACAAGATATTGCAGATCAATACAACTTTGATGCGATTAAACATTTGCTTGTTGAGAGTAACATGTGCGAAGCTGCAATCGAAGATTTTCTGTCCGAATCGGGCATTGAACCGCTGACAATTGTATATGAGGATTTTATACAAGATTATGAGGGGACCGTCATGGATGTGTTAGCGTTTTTGGGAGTTCAATCGGACGGTATTACGGTATCAGCCCCTTCCTTTGACCCGATTGCAGATGAGATCTCTGAACAATGGGTCCAACGATTTCGGGAAGAGTGCCAGAGAGGATGGGAGAATGTAAGATGGTAAACACACATGGAAAAATACATCCACGGGTCGGAAATGTTGCATTTAGTGTTATTATGTATGATTCATCTTAGTGAGGAACAAAGATGGTTTGAATCATTAGAACAGAAAAGAATTGTTATACGAAGGAGTGAGGGGTTATGCCCAAAACAGAGAAACGCTCCATGTCTTGGCTGCTGCGCTATTTAAAACCAGTCAAAGGACGGCTGGCCTTACTTTTAATCATGTTGCTGACATCAACGGGGCTTCAGCTTTTGAATCCACAGATTATCAAACGATTTATCGATACAGCGGCAAATGGCGGAGTGCTCACCAATCTCATTCAGCTTGCAGGAATATTTCTGGTTGTGGCCGTGTTTAATCAACTCATCACGGTAGCGGTCAGTTATCTGGGAAATGATGTAGCCTGGCGGGCTACGAATCAACTTCGTGGAGATCTGCTGAAGCACTGTCTGCGTCTTGATATGCGTTTTCATAATGTGAAAACACCTGGTGAGATGATTGAACGTGTGGATGGTGACGTAACGAGTATCTCCAATTTTTTCGCAATGTTTATCGTGCAAGTGATCGGGAGTTTTGTACTGCTGGCCGGAATTCTCGGGTTCATGTTCAGCGTCAATGTGCCTATTGCTATGGTCATGACCGTGTTCACATTGTTATCGATCCTGTTCATGGTCTTCATCCGAAATCTGGGCGTGGACTCTTCCAAAAATGAACGGGCGGCAAGTGCCGCTCTGTTTGGATTAATTGAAGAACGTATTGCCGGGATTGAAGATGTGCAAGCGAATGGCCATGTGCCCTATGTGATGAACCGCTTTTACCGCACGATGCGCACAGTATTCCGTAAGGGGAGAAAAGCCTGGCTACTTCGGGTTATTCCATGGAATACCACAGTAGTTCTGTTCGCTCTGGCGGTCACTGCGGTGTTATTGTTGGGTGTGCATTACTATATGGAAGGTCTCATTAGTATTGGAACATTATTTCTAATCTACCAATATACGCAGATGCTGAATGATCCGATTGAGATGCTTGGAGATCAGGTGCAGGAGTTCCAAAAAGCAAAATCAGGTATGCTGCGCTCCAGAGAGCTGCTATCCATGCAGAGTGTGATTGAAGAGGGGACAGAGGAGCAATTGCCTGAAGGACCGCTTGGATTGGAATTCAATCAGGTACATTTCAGCTATAACCAGGATAAACCGGTATTGCAGGATATTAATTTTGCCATTAAACCTGGAGAACGTCTGGGAATCATCGGTCGCACAGGTAGCGGCAAATCGAGTCTTAGTCGTGTTCTTCTCCGATTGTACAATCTGGATCGGGGAACGATCCGTGTAGGTGGAACGGATATCACGAAGCTTTCATTACAAGCGCTCTATCGCCGGGTGGGTATGGTGACACAGGATGTGCAGTTGTTTGATGGCACGTTGCGTGACAATCTGACCTTGTTCAATGGGGATGTATCGGATCATATGATCAGGGAAACGACGGATCGCCTTGGGCTTAGCCAATGGATTAATTCACAACCAGAAGGACTCGATACCTATCTGGCAGCAGGTGGAGCTTCGTTATCGGCAGGGGAAGCACAGTTATTTGCCCTAACACGCGTATTCCTGACCGAACCAAGTCTGGTCATTCTGGATGAGCCTTCCTCACGTCTGGATGCTGCGACAGAAGGCATGCTGCAATCTGCAATTGACCAGTTAATGAAACAATCCACAGGAGTCATCATTGCTCACCGACTGGCTACACTGGAGAAAGTTGACCGGATTATGGTGCTGGGGGATGGCAAGGTACTGGAATTTGGAGCGAGAGAAGAACTTGCCAGTAACCCGGCATCTCATTATGCCAGACTGCTCATTACAGGCCGAGAGGAGGAATTGGCATGACTGTAGCAGGATTTATAGGCCGTTTGTTTCGATTCAGGCCTTTGTTATTTGTAATCAACGGATTGTTATGGTGTATATTTCATTCCTTGCCGTTAGCCATTGGTATTGGGATGCAGTGGTTTTTTGATCGCACAACAGTGGGGTCAAATGACTATATGTGGCTTGCTGTGCCGCTTATCTTTATTGCTTTGGTCCGAATGGCTCGGGTGGGCACATTCTTTGTAGCCTTCTATGCATGGGTTACGTATCTGTATCATGTTCAGGCGATTTTGCGTACCAACATGCTCGCAGCGATCATGCGCTGGCCGGGCCGTAATCTTCCGGCTTCACCAGGGGAAGCGATGAGTCGTTTTCGGGATGATGTGGATGAAGTCGTCGAGTATGTAGAATCATGGGTGGACTTCTGGGGACGACTTGTATTTGCTGTTGTGTCCATCGTCATTATGGCGAACATTAATTGGCAGATCACATTGGTTGCCGTGCTGCCATTGGTGGTCGTGACCTTACTTAATAACCTGTCGGGGAATCGGGCCCGGAAATATGCACAGGTTAACCGCGAAGCGACTGGGCGAATTACCAGTTTTATTGCGGAAACGTTTGGAGCTGTGCAAGCCCTGAAACTGGGTCAGGCGGAAGAGAACGTCTCTTCACGTTTTAACCAGTTGAATGAGGATCGTCGTCAGGCTGCACTCCGGGACAATCTGTTCAAACAGTGGATGAGATCAATGAATCAGCATGTGCTCAGTATCTGCACCGGGCTGATTCTACTGATGTGTGCAGCTGAGATGAAAGCAGGGAACTTTACCGTAGGTGATTTTGCTTTATTCACCAGTTATCTGGCTAATATCGGATTTAGCATTTCACTGTTTGGTTATATGGTGTTTCAGCACAAAAGGCTTAAGGTATCCTATGATCGTATGCGCAAGCTATTTCGCCCAGGGGAAGAAGACCAGATCATGGATTCGAGAGAAATCTACCTGTATGAAGATCCGCCAGCGCTTGTAAGTGAACAGAGAGATCCCAAGGAGAAATTGCAATCGCTTGAGGTGAAGAATCTGACGTATCAATATCCGAATTCTGCAAATGGCATAGAAGAGATCAGTTTCCGTCTGAAACGCGGACAATTTCTGGTCATTACGGGACGGATCGGATCAGGTAAATCAACGCTCGTACGCACACTTCTTGGACTGTTACCCAAGCAAAAAGGGGACATTCACTGGAATGGAGCAGCTGTTGATCCAGCCACGTTCCTGATGCCGCCTAGAGCAGCGTATACCCCACAAGTGCCAAGACTGTTCAGTGATACGTTGAAAGAAAATATCGTTCAGGGTAAACAAGGTAATATGGAGCAAGCGCTTGAGAAAGCCATTCGTTTGGCTGTGATGGAGAAAGATATAAACCATCTGGATCAGGGGCTTGAGACCCCGGTTGGTCCAAGAGGAGTGATGCTGTCAGGCGGGCAGATTCAACGGGCGGCTACAGGGCGCATGTTAATGACGGAGGCGGACTTGTTTATCTTTGACGATCTGTCCAGTGCACTGGATGTGGAGACCGAACAACAAGTATGGGAAGGGTTGTTCCAAGAGCCGGATGTCACCTGCATCGCGGTTTCTCACCGCAGGGCAGCGCTCTCCAAAGCAGATCATATTATCGTGATGAAAGATGGACGCATTGAAGCGGAGGGAAGCTTGGCTGAATTGCTTGCCACCAATGAAGAGATGCAACTGCTGTGGCAAGGCGAACAAACTCCTGCTAAAGTAGGATAGCTTTGAATAAATTAGAAAAGCCAATAAAAACCAAAAAAGCCTTACAGACGTTTACTCCTTGAAAGAGTATAGTCTGTAAGGCTTTTCGTTATAACGAGTGTAACGGTTTTATCTCATCATTTGAGCAATCAAGGAATACGCAATGATGACCAAGAAGATAATAGTGATATGGTTAATGGAGAAGATAAACATCCGTTTGGACCATTTCTCCGTTTCTTTCCGATCAAAGGTAGCCACACTGAGAATGAGCCAGGCCAAGGTAACCAGAAATGCCACAATAGCGACAAAAGGACTCATCGGCCAGAATAAAAAGCTGGATATCAACAAGAGTACCAGATACACATTCGTCTGAATGTATGTCCGTCTAATACCTTTAACGACAGGCAACATGGGAACACCAGCAGCTTTGTATTCGTCAAAACGACGAATTGCAATGCCGTAGAAGTGAGGCATTTGCCATAGGAGCATCGTTACGACCAATGCCCAGATCTCAAAATGACCCAGTTCCGGTGAAATGGCTGCCCAACCGATAAGCGGAGGCACAGCCCCTGAAAGACTTCCCACTTCCGTGTTGTAGATCGTTGTACGTTTGGTCCACATCGTGTATGGGAACACGTAAAGCAACAGTCCCAAAATACCGAATACGGCAGCAGATGGGGAAGCGATGTACAACATGATGCCCCCGATGATGGTGATTGCAATACCGAGAATTAACCCCGACTTGGTATCTACGCGTCCCGTAACGGTAGGACGTGTCTTCGTGCGCTCCATAATCGCGTCAATATCGCGATCATACAAGTTGTTAAACACCCCTGCTGCCCCAATAATAAGGGAAGACCCGATAAAAGAAAGAATAATTGGTACAATATTAGCTAAGATTGAAGCATCAAATACATATAAAGCCAAACTTAAACCCGCAAACATGGCGATCAGGTTGGACTTGATGATTCCGATTTTGATCGTATCGAAGAATACTTTCGGAATCGAGCTATACTCCAGGCTGATATTGGTCTGTGAACCATTGTTCAATGTTTTCAAGAACTCACTTCCTATATCTATACTTATATATTATGTCGCTATTATACCATTCAATACACTATGTGATTTAATTAACGTTTTAGTATTTAAAATAATGTCATTTGATTGTGAACAATTTAAAAACAAGGTTTTTTTTAATTGTTAAATAATTATTTCTGTGTTACAGGAGAGAAGCAGAAAATCCGTGGATAACAGTGATGTGAAGTTTGTTCTATCATTAGTAGTGTAATTGTAAATGTTCTTTTGTTCAACTCACATTGGCTGAATTGTAGAAGGCAGTTAAAGATATATGTTGCAAATTACTCAGGTTTTGTTTATTGTAGATATAAGATATCTTTAATGGTTTTATTTAAATTGTTCTTATGTAGTCTCCGAATTACTTTTCTTATGGGAAGCGGAGATTATTTTTAAAAATAAATTAGAGATATTAAATGTCTTGAAAGGGTGAATAATATGAGTAATACGAATCAACTCTTGGATGTACTTATTATTGGTGGAGGACCAGCGGGGCTTAATGCAGCCCTTGTACTCGGCAGAGCCCGCAAGAACGTCGTAGTCATCGACGATGAGACACCGCGAAACTGGGTTACAAAAGAGACGCATGGGTTTGTGACGAGAGATGGGGCCAGTCCTCGTGAATTTCGCAAAGCGGCAAAAGAGCAGATTGCAGCATACCCTTCAGTTCAATTTGCATCGGATACGGCAGTAGCGGTTACAGGTAGTAATGGTGATTTTGTAATCCAGACTACACAGGGGACAAGCTATCGCACGAAAAAGATTTTGTTTGCAGTAGGTAAGAAAGATCTGCCTCTGGATATTAACGGATTAACAGAGGTTTATGGTAAAAGTGCGTTTGTGTGTCCATATTGTGATGGATGGGAGCTAAGAGACCAGTCGCTGGTCATCATCGTTAGTGGAGATAAGGCATTACATATGGCAAAAGTCATATCCGGCTGGACAGATCGTTATACAATCTGTACGAATGGATCAGATTCCTTAACCGATGAGGAGCGTGAAGAGCTGAAACAGCATCATGTTACTGTATTCGATGCACCAGTTAAATCCATTGACTCTGAAAAAGGAATGGTAAAGCAAGTTGTGCTGAATGACGGTACAGCGATTCCATGCACGGGAGTCTTCTTCCAACCCAAACTGTTCACCGGATCAGAACTGCCGAAGGCCATCGGTTGTGATATTTCAGAATCAGGAACAGTTATCGTTGATGCTTCGGGCAAAACATCCATAGCGGGTGTGTACAGTGCAGGTGATGCAGCCTCTGAGTTGTATCAGGCCATTACGGCTGCGTCCCTGGGAGCATTGTCTGCAGTAAGTATTAATACTGAATTGAATTTTGAGAAGTGGGATGAGCCAAGTCAGCATTAGATTATATGAATAAGCGTTATAGAACCAATAGAACCATAGCGATAGCGTCACAAGTTCACACAGTAGGGGATTGCATATGCAATCCTCTACTTGTTGTTTTTAGCCTTAACGTTGAACGATTCCAAAGAGAGGGAGCAACCGGAAGAAAATTTGATATCAAGTTTAAATTGATTTATTATATTATTAAATGATAGATATCACTATCAATTATAAGCAAAGGAGAGGTCATACATGAATGAAAACAGAGCAGCCATCCCTTGGTTGGCGAATACCTTGCTCCATGACGTACAGATAAGAGGTGATCATCATGAATAATACAACTCACATACCACAGCCTAAAATGTATGGACCGCTTGGAAATCTGCCTTTGATTGATAAAAATAAACCAACGTTGTCGCTAGGTGCACTGGCTGAACAGTATGGACCGATATATCGACTTACCGTGCCCGGTTATTCCGGTTTAATCGTATCTGGGCCAGATCTTGTTGCTGAGTTATGTGATGTGTCCCGTTTTGACAAGTTTGTATACAATGAACTCGAAAACGTCCGTGCTTTTGGAGGCGATGGTTTATTCACTAGTAGAACATCAGAGCCCAACTGGAAAAAGGCCCATAACATTCTGCTTCCGACTTTCAGCAAGCAGGCCATGAAAGGTTATCATCCCATGATGGTGGATATTGCCGAACAGTTAATCAACAAGTGGGCACGCCTCAATTCCAACGATACGATTGATGTTGCAGACGATATGACACGTCTTACGTTGGATACCATTGGACTATGTGGATTCAATTATCGGTTTAACAGCTTTTACAGACAGGATCACAGTCCTTTTATTGAGAGCATGGTCAGAGCGCTAAATGAAGCGATGCAGAAGAGCTCACGTTTGAAAATTCAGAATCTGCTGATGGTCAAAACCAAACGACAGTTCCAGGACGATATTCAGACGATGTTCTCTCTGGTAGATCAAATTATAGAGGAACGTAAAGCGAGTTCAGCATCTGAAGAGGTTGACTTGCTCGCTCGTATGTTGAATGGCAAAGATCCAGGGACTGGAGAAATGCTGGATGATGAGAATATCCGTTATCAGATTATTACGTTTCTGATTGCCGGACATGAAACAACCAGTGGTTTGTTATCTTTTGCCCTGTATTTCTTATTGAACAATCCTGAATCCCTTCAAAAGGCGTACGACGAGGTAGATCAGATTTTGGTCAGTGACTCACCACAGTACGAGGAAATTCTTCAGCTTGCCTATATTCGCATGATTCTAAGTGAATCGCTACGTCTATGGCCAACAGCCCCGGGTTTTGATGTATATGCCAAAGAAGACACCGTCATAGGTGGCAAATATCCCTTGAAGAAAGGGGAGAGTTGTAGCATTCTTCTGCCCCAGCTTCACCGTGACAGAGAGGCTTGGGGAGAGGATGCGGAGCTGTTCCGTCCAGAGCGATTCGAAGATACGACGAAAGTGCCTCATCATGCGTATAAACCTTTTGGTAATGGGGAGAGAGCATGTATCGGCATGCAGTTTGCTTTATATGAAGCAACTCTTGTGCTTGGCATGGTCCTCAAACATTTTGAGCTGATCGATTATAGCAATTATGAATTGGATGTTAAACAGACGCTGACGTTGAAGCCGGGAGACTTCCGAATCCAGGTGAAAGCGCGCGCGGCTACGCAGCCGATGAATAAGGCAACTGTATATGCAAAAGAGGAACCTGATGTTGTTCATAAAAATGTAGCAAGCGACCGTCAGATGGGAGAAAATGTGTTCGTTGAAGCAGATGGTGATCCATCACTCCTGGTGTTGTATGGTTCCAATCTGGGAACGGCAGAAGGCATTGCCAGGGAACTTGTGGAGAAAGGTCGTTCGTATGGCATCCCAAGTGAAGCTGCAACTCTGAATGAATGGATGGGCCGTTTACCCCGTCAGGGGGTGGTTCTCATCGTCACTGCTTCGTATAATGGTAAACCACCACAAAATGCTACAGCATTTGTAGACTGGTTGAAGGAAGCGGAGTCAGAGGATGCACGGGATGTGAACTATGCAATTTTGGGCTGTGGAGATCGAAGCTGGTCGGGAACATACCAGAGTATTCCGCGATTAATGGATGAGAAACTTGAAAATTTAGGTGGCAATCGATTGTTATCCCGCGGTGAAGCCGATGCCGGAGGTGATATCGAGAAACAAGTCGAGGCATGGCAGCATATGTTGTGGCCGCAGGTGTTGAACGCTCTGGGAATCAACGCGGAAGTAGTGAAGCCAACCTGGCCAAGCACAAGGGGAATTCAAATGGAGTTTGTCCATGAGGAAGCAGAGATGCCGATTGCACAAACATATGATGCCAGCTATGCCACGGTATTAGTTAATAAAGAACTTCAGGAGATGGGAAGTGGGAGAAGCACACGTCACATTGAGGTGTTGCTTCCTAAAGGTATGACCTATAGAGAAGGCGATCATCTAGGCGTGTTGCCTAACAATCAGTCGCAGAATGTGGACCGGGTTCTGAGTCGGTTCGGGTTAAGTGGAGATGTCCATGTACAATTAACTTCGGACACGAAACACCTTACACATCTTCCCCTTAACCGTCCCGTCAAGGTACAAGAGTTGCTCACTCAATGTGTGGAACTGCAAACACCTGCTACCAGAACACAGTTACAGGAGTTGGCTAATCATACGGTATGCCCCCCTCATAAGCGTGAACTGGAAGGCATGTTGGACGAGAACAGCTATAGGGATTATATTCTTGCCCATCGAATCACCATGTTGGACCTGTTAGAAAAATATGAGGCGTGTGAGTTGCCTTTTGAAAAGTGTATTGAACTATTACCGCCGCTTAAACCCAGATATTATTCAATATCCAGCTCACCACGACTGAATTCGAAGCAAGCAAGCATAACCGTATCGGTAGTAAGAGAGCCTGCGTGGAGTGGCAGGGGCGAATACCTTGGCGTTGCCTCATCATACCTCGCCAGTTGCCAATCCGGAGAACGTATACTGATGTTTGTACGGACGCCGGAATCCGAATTTGTTCTATCGGAAGAAGCCGATGTTCCCATGATCATGGTGGGACCGGGAACGGGGGTTGCACCGTTCAGAGGGTTCCTCCAGGCAAGAGCTGTCATGAAACAGAGAGGTTTGCCGCTGAGTGTGGCGCATTTGTTCTTTGGATGCAGGGATGATTCAGATTTCATCTATCGTCAGGAGTTAGAACGATTCGAACGAGAAGGCATTGTTAAGTTACACACTGCTTTTTCTCGTGCGGAGGGCAAGCCCAAAACGTACTTACAGGATCTGATGAAAGAGGATTCCGAGCAGTTGCTTCATATGCTCATGAACAATGGAAGAATCTACGTATGTGGAGATGGAAGCCAGATGGCTCCTGCGGTGGAAGAGGCTTTGCAGCAGGCGTATCAGAAGGTGCAGGGAGCAACGAGGCAGCAAGCGAAAGAATGGCTCATTCAGCTTCAGGCTGAAGGACGTTATTTGCAGGACGTGTGGGCAGGTAATAAACGAACAGTTGAAACCTCTGAATGTATCTATTAAAACTTAAAATGAAAGAGTAGTTCACATAAAATAAATAAAATATTTTCAATATATGAAAAATATTACATTTTGATAGAATAATATCATATTTGATGAAAATGTACTTAAATACGAAAGGGAGATGAAGATGAAAAAGAAACTTATGATTGGTCTATTAACCGTCGTTGCATGTTTCAGTCTTGGCTCCACATCTCTTGCAGCCAGTATACCTTCAACTTCAATCAATTCCAACGCTTGGTGATATTCCAATGACAGCAAGTTATAATGTTGATCCATACTGGGGACAACCTCACACTAAAATCAGTTGATGGTCAGACAGGTTACACATGGACCGTGATATACGCAGGTTATGTTAACTATTAAGTAGTAATGGAACATTGCTGTTAATCTAAAAACAGCCGTTCGATCTGGACTTTCACATCCAAATCGGCGGCTGTTTTTTAGATTAGGCACTTTGTAAGAGCGAGAAATGATTCTTATCTGGAATCCTGAATTGTTGCAGAGCTATTATTGGCACTCAGATCGGTAAGCGGATCGAAAGGAGGCCCTGTTATTGTACCTGCGAGCAGTGCAATATCCACCGCATTGACTGGACTGCCCCATGAATTTCCAGAGAAAACCATAACGGCCTGATCATTCACAAATCCTCTGGTATTATAAACTACATTACTGATGATTTCTCCAGTCGTGTTAGGGTTGAAGTATGCTGGTTGACGCAAGGAATAAAAAATATTATTGCGTACAATTAATCCGGTCATATTTCCAATCTGGGTGACGAGGCCACGATTAACAACCCAACCTGAAGAGGGACCTGCTTGCGGAGGACCGAATATGGTATTGTTTTTTACGGTGTGGTTGGTTCCGCCTAATTGAATAAACTCAACAGCATAAGGATTGTCACTGGTGATCGTTAATCCGTCTACAGTTACTCCGCTTCCAATGATGGTGAAAGGGATAACAGCAGCTTGTAACAGGATAATTGTACTAGGATAGCCCATTAAAGTTACTCCTGCTTTATTAATAGTAATATTTGCAGTAATAGGGTATGTGCCACCAAGAATATGAACGGTTCCCGTTGGAGATACCGCGGTTACACCTTGTTGAATCGTTCCAAAGGGACTAGCTTGTGTTCCATTTCCACCCACCGCGCCTTGTAAAACATATACGTTAAAGGGATCGGGCAGTACAGTACCCGTAGCTCCAGTGGCACCAGTTGCACCAGTTGCACCAGTGGCTCCGATGGCTCCAGTAGCTCCGGTGGCCCCGGTGACTCCGGTGGCTCCAGTGGCTCCAGTAGCTCCGGTGGCTCCAGTAGCTCCAGTAATCCCCGTAGAACCAGTAACTCCGATGGCACCTGTTGCACCTGTATTACCCGTTGCACCCGTAGGGCCTTCTGGACCGCCTGATGGACCAGTATCACCCGTTGCACCCGTGACACCCGTCGGACCTGTATCCCCAGTAGCGCCTGTTGATCCTGTAACACCTGTCGGACCTGTATCCCCAGTGGCACCCGTCACCCCTGTAACACCTGTTGAACCGGAAATACCTGTAGCTCCCGTAGGACCTGATGCCCCAGTAATGCCGGTGGCCCCCGTAATACCGACCGCACCCGTGAGACCTGTCGGACCTGTATCCCCAGTGGCGCCCGTCACCCCTGTAACACCTGTTGAACCAGAAATACCTGTAACTCCAGAAATACCAGTAGCGCCTGTGATGCCCGTTGCCCCAGTAGATCCTGTGGCTCCAGAGTCACCAGTAGGTCCTGTAGATCCTGATGCACCCGTAGCTCCAGTCGTGCCTATGGCACCAGTGAGCCCCGTTGCGCCAGTAGCACCTGTATTTCCTGTAGGTCCAGTAGGTCCTGTAAGTCCCGTAGTTCCTGTAGCGCCTGTTGTACCGGTAGCCCCGGTAGCTCCATTAAAATTCTCACTGCCAAATAATTCGGAATAAACAAGTCGATGAGCAGCAACTAAAGAGCCGGCACTGTTTTTCCCCCAAACAGAAACTAAAATGTCCTCAGGGGTTGCGCCTGTATCTGTAATAACGAATTCAAAGCTGTTGATATCGGCAAAATAACTACGTGTAGCTACTGCGCCAGGTAAAATGGTGAATTGCTCACTCACATATAAAGCTCTGGTTGTAATTAATGAATATCCCTGTATGAGTATAGTCGCGGCGTTTACAGCACTCTGATTTTCAATTTTAATTGAAACCGTCTGGGTGGGTCGTACGCCATTTACTGGACTATTATCAATAGGGCCAGTTAGCAGGATTGCCAAGTTTCTCACTCCTTTTCTCAAAAATCGTGATTATGTGTAATTCACTCACACTGATGTATGTTTATTCTGGATTAGAGAAATGTGCCCTACTTTCTGAGAAACAAATGTAAGAAAGGTAACAATAAAAAAATAAAGATGGCGTGATGAATCCATATGAAAATGCTTACATCTAAAATTTGAAATAAAAAGGATTGACAGTGCCTATTTAAGCGGGTTTAATTATATAGACCGATTGTTATAATTATTTGAAGGAAGTGGCTTTCGTTGAGTGAAAAGTCTAATGCTAGGGAGTCCATTGTCAGCACAGCAGCGAGACTGTTTTTTTCACAAGGATATCATGCGACCGGTCTGAATCAGATCATCAAAGAGAGTAATACGCCAAAAGGGTCGTTGTATCATTATTTCCCTCATGGCAAGGAAGAGCTTGCGCACGAGTGTATTCAAAAAGCCAATGAACAGATCCTGCAGACATTTGAGAAAACATTTGCAGCCCATGATAATACAGGGGACGCCATTCAGAGATTTATTCATGATTTGGCTCATGAAACAGAAGCAGCCGGGTTTACCGGATTTCTGCCATTCAGCTTCTGGGCAGCTGTGGAGACATCGTGTATTAGTCAGCAGTTGCGTATTGCATGTCAGGGTGTATTTGCAGATTGGCAGGATATCATTAAGAAACATCTGATTCTGGATGGCGTTGGTGAAGAGAAGGCGCGGGAGACCGCACTTCTGATCATTTCTTTGATGGAGGGAGCACTGATTATCAGCCTGACCAATCAGGATAAACAGCCTCTGCTGACGGCTGCTGAGTATTTGTCGGTTGTGACGAAGAACGCCAAACAGGTTCAATGAGTTATAGCAAGAGCCAGAGAAAAAGAAAGTTCGATACGTTTGAGGAGGATGGGATCGTGGAGGTTTCCATGAAGGCTGATTCTGCACAGAATCAACAAGAAACGAAGCAATACAAGGTATTTCCGATTTTGTTCGCAATGCTGCTGAGCGGCTTTATTGGTCTGTTTGGGGAAACGGCATTAAACGTGGCTTTGACGCCACTTATGGGTCTGCTTGAAGTTGGACCTACAACGATTCAATGGTTAACCACAGGTTACTTGCTTGTGTTGGGAATCCTGGTGCCGGTATCCGGTATGCTGTTGCAATGGTTTACAACCAGACAGCTATTCACAACGTCCCTGATTTTCTCCATTGCAGGCACATTTGTTGCTGCGCTTGCACCTAGCTTCGAAATTTTGTTGGTGGCACGGGTACTACAGGCTGTAGGTACAGCACTGTTGCTGCCGCTGATGTTTAACACGATATTGGTTATTTTCCCGATTGAAAAACGTGGTGCTGCTATGGGATTAATCGGCTTGGTTATCATGTTTGCGCCAGCAAGCGGGCCAAGTATCTCCGGTCTGATCCTGGCTAATCTGAGCTGGCACTGGATCTTCTGGATTTCGTTGCCGTTCTTCATTATCTCACTGGTATGCGGCTTGCTGTTCTTGCCGAATATTTCGAAATTGACCAAGCCCAAAATCGATGTACTATCCATCATCCTTTCTACTCTAGGTTTTGGTGGTATCGTATACGGCTTCAGTAGCGCAGGTGGACATGGGGATACCGGTGGGGGCTGGACAAGTCCGATCGTTGTATCCACATTGGTTGTTGGTGTGCTGTCCTTGTTACTGTTCAGCATCCGTCAGTTGAGAATGAAACAGCCTATGATGGACTTGCGTGCCTTCAAGTACCCAATGTTTACGATTGGTTTGATTCTTGTCTTCATCTGTATGATGATGATTCTGTCTTCCATGTTAATCCTGCCTATGTATCTTCAGCAGGGAATGGCTGTGACAGCGTTGACTGCTGGATTGGTACTATTACCAGGCAGCTTGTTGAATGGATTTTTATCACCAGTCATGGGACGTTTGTTTGATAAGTTTGGACCGAAATGGCTTGTGATTATTGGAATGACTGTCGTGGCAATTGTTCTGTTCTTATACACAGGTATTGAAGCGACGACTTCCCTTGGTACGATTATTACGTTGCATGTGTTCATGATGGTCGGCATTTCGATGATTATGATGCCTGCACAGACCAATGGTTTGAACCAGTTGCCTCGTGAGTATTATCCGCACGGTACTGCAATCATGAATACATTACAGCAGGTATCCGGAGCAATCGGTACTGCGGTGGCGGTAAGTATATTGAGTGCAGGGCAATCCAGCTTTCTAAGTAGTGTGGCGAATCCGGAAACCCCGGAGAATCAACTGGCAGGTTTCACATCAGGAGTACAAAACGCTTTCGTCTTTGCTTTGGTTCTGGCGATAATCGGTTTGATCACTTCACTCTTCGTAAAACGAGTCAAGGTTGGATCTACACCAGAGCAACAAGGTCCAATGCATTAATATTATACCTATGCAATATAAAGAGCGATGCGTTCCTTAACCATAAGGATGCATCGCTCTTTTATTAGGTGAAATTTATTAGTTAATAATTTGTGTTGACGTGAAACGGGTTTCAGCCATTAGAGTAAGTGTATAGCCAGTCTTCGGCAGCACAAAACATTGAATTTCTGAGCAAATACTTCATGTTCCTGCAAGATTGTATATGTTCATACTAATATAACAGGGTAATATAGAATATATTCGTGCAATTTTAATTAATCGAAAACGATTTATATCTTTTATCTTTATGCAAGGAGACCTCATTATGATAATCATTCATCCCATCGATAACACGATCGAAAAGATGCTGTTACACTACGAAAAAAATGGCCATCTCACACTACAGGCTTCGCTTATTAGTAATAGCTCGGTTGTATATAGATTGCAAGACTATTGTCTCAAGGTATACGCTTCACGAGCAAGATTGGATGGGGAGATGGAAAGTGAAGCAATTAGGTCATTGCAAAATAACCCTTATGCACCTAAATTGTATGCGTATTCACCAGGGGAGTACATCCTGACAGAGTGGATTGACGCATGTAATCTGAAACAATACCGTGCGGCGTATGGACATATTCCTCCAAGCTTGATATATGATATGTTCTCGACAGAGCTTCAGCAGATTCAAGCCGGATATTGGGATTGGGATGTTATCCGATACGAAAATTTACTTTGGACGGAAACCGGAAATGTGAAAAGAATAGACTTTTGGTTGTGTGAGCCTGTAAGAGCCAGACGCGAGAGCCTGTATGAGCAGGTCATTCAAAAGATTGAACAGATCTACAATGGGGATCGAATCGAAATGGAGGCAATGGCGCAGTATTTCATTCGTCACCAGCTTACTTCTTCAGAGATCCAGCAAGCCTTCAACGATTTCCGGTCTCAACGGCCAAGACTGGCGATAGCACAATAAATCATACTTAAAACCCCAGAGATATGGATAATCTTTGGGGTTTCTTTTTTTACTATAGCCTTGCATTACTTTGGCAGATTGTAAGTTACTTCTTCACCATAGCCAATATTTCATCGGCAACGAGGTCAGGATGATATTGATGGATGTAATGGTCGGTATCTTTAATGGTTACCTGTTTCGATTCATCTGACCAAGATTTGAATTCTGCTTGTGTTTTATCCCATTCGGGCTCACTTGCACCAAAGTAGTCAGCCGTCAGTATGGTGAGTGGAAACGGAAATGGTTGCTTGTGATCTACGACCACTTTTCCATTTTCAGCTATTTCACGCAATTCATCCAACGTGTTTTCATTACCATAGTTGTGTAGTAGGGCAGTTGTATCCAATTTTTTTAAATCTTCAGGTACAAGTTTCAGTTCATTACGGTTGGCATTGGATGTTTCGACAACCAAGTCAGATTGCATGGAGAGGCGGAATAGTCCGGTTTGGATACGTAATTTATTAGCAAAACCACCAATTGTGTCTGCCAAAGAGTCATCGTCCTTCGAATAATATTCAGGGCTTCCACCATCAATCATGACGATACCCTTAACGAGATCCGGGTATTTTTGTGCGAAACGGATGGTCTCCAGCGAGCCGAGCGAATGTCCAACTAATACATAAGGTGGCTTCTGTCCAGATACCTGCAACAACTCGTGTAATTCTTCAGCTATGGTATCAACATCACGTTTCTTATCGGTCTGATCACTGTATCCATAGCCAAATCGATCATATACAGCGAATTTTGTGTTGGGAGCGAGCTTTTCATATAATGGATAATAATCTACATAGGGATTAGCGGTACCCCAGCCGGAGGCGAGCACTACGGTTACATCGCCTTTTCCACCCGTATATAGATGCATATTTTCACCATGTACTTTGTACAACTCTCCAGGGGGCACAAGTATTTTTGCATCTTGTCTTGCACCTATTTGTTGGTAGATTACCCCTGTACCGAGAAGCAACAGAAGCACCGCCAGGTCGAATATCAAAAACTTGACTAATCTTTTACGCCATTTCTTCATGGTTTCTCACACACTCTCTCGATGTATTTTCTCAATTATATATGCCCAATCTTATACGAGAGAAAACCGTGTCTTAATTCTATCTTAATTAACCGAAAATTGAATATCACCAGCCAATGAATTAATATATAGCTACGATATGAATATATGTTATCTAAATGTTTAATCATAGATTGATTATATAGAACAGAAGGTATGAACAATGACAAAATACGAAAATCAGCTTCCGACATCAGCTGGCATGAACTTCAAGTCCTTGGTCAGTATATTGAGAGATTCCATGCGTGGAGATGTTGAGCGGAGGCCATCAGGTACGATGCCGATAGTGATGTGTGAACCTGCAGAGTCATTCAGTGCATCCGATCATCCGCAGGTTACATGGTTTGGCCACTCGGCGTTTTTGCTTGAAATCGAGGGTCACAGGTTACTCTTTGATCCGATGCTGGGTAATCGTCCATCCCCCGTATCATGGGTGGGTACCAAACGTTACAGCACGAATCTACCGATTCAACCGGAGGATTTCCCAACTCTGGATGCAATCATTATATCGCATGACCATTATGATCATCTGGACTATGATTCCATTCGCAGATTGAAGGATAAAACAAAACGATTTATCGTGCCGCTTGGCGTACGTCGTCGACTGATTCAACTGGGAGTGCCTTTGGAGCAGATTACCGAGCATAACTGGTGGGATGAGTTATCGTTCAAAGGTCTGACATTTGCTTGTACGCCAGCACGACATTTTTCAGGCAGAGGATTATTCGACCGCAATTCGACGTTATGGTGTTCGTGGGTCATCGCTGGACAACATACAAAAGTGTTCTTTAGTGGTGACAGCGGATACGGTCCTCACTTCAAGGAAATTGGCAGTAAATACGGTCCATTTGATCTGACTTTGATGGAATGCGGGCAATATGACGAACGGTGGTCCAACATTCACATGATGCCGGAAGAGACGGTGCAAGCGCATTTGGATGTAGGTGGCCAGTTGCTTATCCCGATTCATTGGGCCGCATTTACGCTGGCTTATCATGCCTGGAATGAACCGGTCGAACGGATCACCAAGGCAGCACATTCTATGAATGTTAAGATTGCAACACCTAAAATTGGCGAGAAGGTTGTACTTCATACGGATCACTACCCTACACATCCATGGTGGAGACCGGAACTCTGTTGAAATTAAAAGCGTTCAGCTCATTCAATGAGTGGACGCTTTTTCTGTTGCATTTTACATCAGGATCGATAGGGCACTGTAGATTAACATTATACCCATCACGATATTAACTGGACGTTCATATCGCAATAGAAAGCTCTGGAATAATAGTCCACCAAAAGCCCAGGTCATATTGGCGCTAATCCCGATGAAGGTGAGCAGCAAGGAAAATGCGATAAGTTGAACATGGGATTGCCCAAGAGGCAGAACAAAAACAGATATGGCCGTAAGTCCATACAGAATGACTTTGGGATTAATGAATTGCAGGGTGAACCCAAATAGAAATGAATAATGATTCACTGTGTTTTCTTCCGTATCTGCAGGTTTGCTTCGCATAATTTTGATTGCCAGGTAAAGCATGTACACACATCCCAACAGGTTCAAAACGGGTGTGATCTTGGGGATATATTGATGCAGAATAAGGTTGAAATAGCTGGACAAAAACATAATAAGCAAGCAACCGGCTGCAACTCCACTAATAAACGGTAGGGTCTTGCGGAAACCCTTATTTCTTGCATGCGTCATGGAAATGATATTGTTGGGGCCCGGTGTAAATGATGCGATGATTGCGTATGTCACCAAAGGTATGATGTTCATGTGTCCTCCATGTCTTCTCAAGTTGTGTGATATAATAAACTAAAACGTGCGCTATAACGTATGTTCTTTATCATTGTACAATACGTACGTTATAAAGCACAACTAGTTTATATATGAAGGAGGATGGATTTTGAAGAACATTAATAATATTCTTGCCCAAAACTTGAAACAGCTTAGGGAACAAAGAAAGCTTAGTCTGGACAAGGTTGCCGAAATGTCCGGTATCAGTAAGACCATGCTGGGTCAGATTGAACGTGGCGAATCCAATCCATCGATTGCAACCGTATGGAAGATTGCCAACGGCCTGAAAATTTCTTTTACTGCTTTGATCCACGAACCGAAGTCAGATACTACCGTTGTAACGGGCGATGATATTCAAGTATTGGTGGAGGATGAGGGAAGGGTACGAATATATCCGCATTTTCCTTTTGAAGAGGGGCGGCGTTTTGAAATATATATGATGGAGATGGACCCTCAGTCTGCGTTAAATGCAGAATCGCATATTGAAGGTACGGAAGAATTTATTACGGTCTTTGAAGGGGAAATTACGATTCGAGTTGGGACGGAAGAATATACGGTGAACCAAGGGGAATCCATTCGTTTTGGAGCGGACAAGCCTCATGCCTATGTTAACGCTAGTGCTAAGACCAATAAAATAAACATGGTTATTCATTATTCGAAGTAATATACAAAGCAGCCTGATGCAATGAACTGCGGCCCTATTGTTAAACAAAACATGTCTAACAAAGGATCACATTTCAATACATAGGCTGCTTTATTGGTGTGTTCGTTATGCAGAACAGCGACTATGATATGGCTGGGTTAAGGCTTTTCTTTGGCCTGACGCTGAATTTCCTTGGCTGTTAATGCTTTATCGTACACTTTAACATTATCCAGACTACCTTTGTAGAACGGATCAGCCTCATAACGACTTTTGCCCAGATAAGCTTCTGTCACTTGCAGATCCTTCGGATTAAAGGAGATCTCAGAGCTGCTTGCAACAGATGTACCATTCACATATAGAGTAGCCACATCCCCTTGAAGAGTTACAGCCACATGAACCCACTCCTTGGAAGGCAAGGGATTTGCAGCAATCAGACTCTGATCCCGTCCCTCATTATGAATAGTGAATTGTAATGCTCCATTATGCTGGGATGGAGTAAGGAACATGTGTCTCGTCAAGCCATTTCCAAAGTCGAAAATACGCTGCCAGGACCCGCCACCATCCCAATTGACCCAAGCGCTAAACGTAAAATCCGTGGTATCAGTCAGCAGTCCAGGCAACTGGATGTAACTGTTGGTCCCGTTAAATGTGGCAGCCTGATTTTTGCCACCTGCAGCAGAACTCACCACATTATAGGCTTGTCCATGATATTTGTTCTTACTGTCATCCTGTGCGATTTTTGCAATTTTCTTGTGTTCAAACGTATACTCCCCGAGCAATGGACTTACCGCTTGCTGCGGAATAATCACGTTGAACGTTTTGGAGCTTACCGCAGTACCTTTACGAATAGTAGCAGTTAATTTCACTTTGGCATCCCCCTTGCCAGCGCGTGGTCGCTGCACTACACCAGTAGCTGATAGAGCCGAAGGGTTTGAGCTTTTCCACGTAATGTCTGCATCACTTGAGCCCTTTGAAGGCAGTGAGAGATTGAAGAACACATGATCCGTATTACCAATGCTCAGATCATTTTTTATTGCATCTACAATGTCCTGATCACTCCGTTCAACACCTTGACTTCCCCAGACGGCAATCCCGGAGGAGGAGAGGGCGCTAAAGGTCAGAACCGTACTCTGGGATTCCGAATTCCATTCATGTGTGAAAACGCCGTTATACACAACTTGATTCGATGTAATCTGAACTTTGTTGTCTGTGCCGAGACTCCATGTTCCTGTCACGGCACCATGAATCTTCCCATCTACTGTGAACTGAACGGCCTGCGATGGCTTGATGTCCGCGGTAATGTCCTTACCGTGATTCACCCACTGGTACTGACCGGAGATATCCTGAGCTGTCAATTGCGTTGTATCCTCTCCCAAGGCAGCATAGCGATACGGAGAAACGACGGGCCAACCGTCTGCATTCATATGCATCTCATGTACGCGGACTTCATGTTCTTCACCACGCCCCGGAAAACGGGAATGGAAGATCAGATATTGTTTGCCTGTCTCCGCATCAATATAAGCTGAGTTGTGTCCCGGTGATACATAACCGGTTCCCAGTCCTGTGCCCGGATCGCCAATCTGTCTCTCGAACAGGAAGTTCCCCATTAATTTGACTCCAAAAGGCTCAATGGAACGATCATCAAATAGCGGTTTATCCTTGTCCGCTTTAACGTTGATCATATCGTTTCCTTCGGCATCCAGGAAAGGACCATCCGGCGTTTGGGAACGAGCAACTCGAATGTTATATCCTCCGTCAGCACCCAGTCCGCCGTAAGACAGGTACAGATAATAATAATCGGTTTCGGGACTGTAGAGCATATAAGGGGCTTCAATACGACTATGGTTGCCTCCGGTCAGCTTTTTGCCATAACCTTGATTCGGCAGCGGTTTGCCTGTCGTCTCATCCATCTCCAGAATGAAAATTCCCCCGGAGTAGGAGCCATACACCATCCATAACTTGCCGTTTTTATCATAAAAGACATCAGGATCAACCACATTGGGATGAATCGTTGCATCGTAAATGGTACCATCCTCACTGATCTGATCCCACATGCCAGATTTCAACAGTATGCCTTGGTCCTTATAAGGTCCTTCAATGTTGTCTGCGACAGCAATGCCAAGCGCTGATCGCGGAGAGTCGCCTTTACAAGCATTGTAGTACATATAAAATTTGCCGTCTGCGAGCTGAATGACATCTGCCGCCCATAACGTATCTGTCTGTGCCCATTCTAGGGCTTCAGCGAATTCCTTGGTTACATTGGGGACAACAGGATTGTTATCCGTAACGCCGGAGGCGACGAGGTCCCAGTTCAGAAAATCTTTGGACTTGGCTACTTGCAGGTGTGATCCAAAAATATAAAAGGTATCCTCCACCTTAATGACAGAAGGGTCATGAACAGAAACATTTTTGAATGTTGGAGCTGGATTTACGATTGGTGTAATGGAAGTCTGTGCGTTCCCCACAGTTGCCCCTGAACCATTGGCGAACACCGAGACCGGCGTCAAAGTTGTTGCTGTAAGTAATACGGTGCTTAGTACAGAAATGTTAAGTACATTTACCCAATAACGTTTCATATTTTTCCCCTTTCCTAATTCCCGGAATGAAAAATAACGCGATACTTGGCAACACACGATATAAGGTTCAGCAGACCTCCTTTGAGTATCCAATCATAATCAAGCGCTTTCATTTGATATATTATCAATTGGTTTATATGTTTGTAAACCATAAATATGATGGATTTATAGCAAAATGAATAAAAATAAGAGCAGAGAGATGGACCGACCAAGCTTCTTACATAGAAATAAGCATAAATAAAACAAGAGTCATTTTTAAATTTAGGATTGAAATGGGGCTCTGTAATGCGATAGTATTACGTTTAGATTATGTATTTAAACATTTATCAATCATTTTATAATTATGCGAATCAAAAGAGGGGAAGACAATTCTACACTACATAGGAGGTTAGCACATGACTTCGTATCAAAACCAATTAATCGCACGGTACACATTCGAAGATGCTGTTCAGATCGGTAAAGACAACTCCGGGAATGGGCATGATAGTTTGGCAAAAGGCGAGATTCTGCCAGTGGGATACAAAGTGAAAGGCAGATCGGCTGTAACTTTTAGCGGGGGAGTGAATGGAACTTCTTATCTGCAGTTACCTTCGGATCTACTTCGGAATGTAAGCGATAACACAGGAATTACAATTGCCACTTGGGTGTTCCTGGGCAAGGGGTCTAATGTGTGGGAACGCATTTTTGACTTTGGCAAAGGAGAGAAGGGACCGTATATGTTTCTGACGCGTCAGCTCCTGGGTACGTTATATGCTGGAGATAATCTGGTTGTTCACCCAAGTGGGGGAGTTGTAAGCGGTGAATGGATGCATATTGCACTCTCCGTAGCAGGCAGCCAAGGAGGGACGCTCAGCAGTGCAGGTCCGATTGTGTATGTGAACGGGGAGAAAGCCGCAGACGGTTCGATCAGTCAGACATCCAGTGGCAATTATGCCAAACTGCGCAATTGGTTTGATACGTTCAAGGACCCTGAGAATTATAACCAGAACTATATTGGACGCTCCCAATACGCAGCTGATGTGGATTTTGCAGGTTCGTTGTCCGACTTTCGGATCTATGGGGCAGCGCTCACCATGGATCAGGTGATTGAAGTGATGTGTGAATCACTGACAGATGAAGCGATTGTGAAGCTAGCGGCAGACAAGTATTTGTCCTTCCCTAACCGAATTATCACCAAAGATGTGTCACTACCCACACATTTACTGGGTGATAAAGTGACGGTACAGTGGAGTTCCAGTAATCCGGAAGTCCTGTCTGAGAATGGAGAGGTTCAGGCAATTACATCCGCACAAGAGGTTACGCTCCGTGCGCTTCTGAACAAAGGTGATAGCAAGCTGAGCCAAAGCTTTGACGTGTCTGTTGTGCCGGCGCACGTCCCGCCGTATACGATCACCATCCATGGAGATCAGAAGGTGGCTGACATCAGTGAAGTGATGTATGGTTTGTTCTATGAGGATATTAATAACGCCGCTGATGGCGGGATCTATGCGGAGCTTGTTCAGAATCGATCATTTGAATCTTTTGCATTTGATACATATTCACATGATTCGGGGGAATGTGGTTGTTCGACAGGTCGAAATCGTGAACCTTTGTTTGCCTGGTCAGGGGATACCGAGAAGATGCTCGTGCAGCATACGGAGGGATTAAATACACATTTTAACGTGCAAGATCCCGAAGTAAATGCTTATTATGTCACCGTTCAGGATGGGGCAACGATTCGAAATCGTGGATTCTCAGACTCCAACCAGCATTGTGCCATGTCCATCAAGCAGGGTGAGGCGTATGATTTTACCGTATGGGCAAAAGCAGAATCGGTAGGAGCAATCACTGTTCAATTGCAGGATAGAGAAGACACTTCCATCAGTGATTCGGTAACGTTACATGTTGAAGGCGGGAACACATGGAAGAAATACGGCTTGTCACTTACCGGAAAACATACTGTACTTGGTCAACTGGCACTTACGTTTGCAGGTGACATATCTGTTGATATGGTGTCTTTAGTGCCTCAGAATGTATGGGGAGCTGATCCGACAGAAGAAGGAATATCCGCTACAGCACATGCCAACTACACAGGTAATCCGAACTATCGATTGAGAAAAGATCTAATTCAGGCACTCGCAGATCTGCATCCAAAGTTCCTGCGTTTTCCGGGAGGATGTATCTCGGAAGGGTCCTTCATATGGGACAACGTATACGATTGGAAGGATTCTGTAGGACCCGTTGAGCTGCGCAAAGAGAATTATAATGTCTGGGGTTACATGATGACGATGGGGCTTGGTTATATGGAGTACTTCCAGTTGGCGGAGGATCTGAATGCTGCTCCGGTTCCGGTGATGGCTTGCGGTGTGTTATGTCAGGCACGTTCGGATTATGCTCACCCTGCGGGTGGCGCATTAAGGGAATATTATATCCGCAACTTCACCGACCTGATCGACTTTGCACTCAGTACAGATGTTGAACACAACGAATGGTCGGCGGTACGAAGCCAGATGGGACATCCTGAACCGTTCGATCTTCGTTATCTGGGTGTAGGTAATGAGAACTGGGGCACTGAATTTTTTGCCAATTTCGAAGTATTCAAAAGCTCGATAGATGAGTACATGAAACGGAATTATCCGGATCATGAGCTGCACATTATCTCGACGGTTGGTGCTCAGGCGGATGATGATGCGTATCAGGAAGGATGGAAGTTCCTCAGCGGAAATCTGACCGGATCAGCCCAAGTTGCTTTTGCAGATGGTACAGAGGTCATTGAGGAGACCGTAACCTGGTATGAGAATCAGGACAATTATATGGACACCATCGCAGATGAGCACTACTATCGATCCAATGAATATTTGCTGAATAACGTGGATCGTTACAACTACTATGACCGGGCCTATCATGAAGACGGAAGTGTCGACTGGAAAGAAACATCCAAAGTGTTTGTGGGAGAGTATGCTTCCACGGACAAAAATACACTGGCAGGTGCGGTTGCGGAAGCTGCGATCATGACCGGCTTTGAAAATAATGCGGACGTTGTTCGTCTGGCTGCCTATGCGCCATTGTTCAACAAAGTACTAACGGACGGGACCTACCGCTGGACGCCGGACTGCATTTGGTTTGATGATGAAACGGTGTGGTACACACCGAATTATTATGTGCAGCAGCTTTTTGCAAAATATATAGGGGATCAGGTCCTTGCGACTTCGTTCTCCACATATAGCAAAGGCAAACCGCTGAATCTCATTCCACGTGGCGGCATCGAGATTGCGACAGGGAATGCAGACATCGTGGTGAAACGAGTCACCGTCACGTCCAATGTGGATGGCAGCTTGATATTTGAAGAAGATTTCAGGGAAGGTACAGAGCTTAGTGAGGCATGGAGCCAGATTCCCGGATCGGAAGGATACATGTTAACCGCAGGAAAAGGGCTCATCTTGAGAGCACAAACTACTGGATTAAATGGACTGTACCTGCTGAATGGCGAATGGACCAACTACAAGGTGCACGTTGAGGCGGAGAGAATTTCGGGTGAGGATGGTTTTTACATCGGCGTGGGATTGACGGATATCTCACCTGAGAACAAGGATGTCATCGAGTACGCAATCAGTTACGACGGGAACGCAACAGGCGTGAAGGTGTACAAACAAGGGGTCGAGGGTTATACACTGGGAGATTACTCATCCAGTTCAGCAGCAGGTAATCTGAGAGCGGCCAATTATGAACCAATCGAGAATGGGACCGATTATAGGATTACGGTTAACTATGGTGGGGATACAGGAAAGAATCTGATCTGCTCGTATACAGATGGTCTCCATCCCAGCAAAGTTCTGGATTACAAGCTGGAAGCCTACAACCGGGAAGTATTCCAATCCGTTACGAAGGACGCACGGCATGTGTATGTGAAGCTGGTGAATGCAGATGATGTGGATAAATCAATCCGGATTTGCCTTCAGGATCTGAATGTGGAAGCTTCAGCCAGACTGCTCACGCTTACCGGAGAAGATCATTTGGTGCATATTCCAAATGTGAATCAGAAGAATGATGAGAAAGTGGTTCCCCAAGAACAGGAGATAAAATTGAATGGTGAATCAGTGATTGTTGATTTGTCAGCTCATTCGGTAAATGTTCTTATTATGGATCTTCAGTAAGAAAATATATAAACAAAGGCCCCTTTATGTAGACATCAGTTGTCTCCGATAAGGGGGCCTTTTGCTATTGAACTTGTTTTGACATAAAAAGCAATTAACTTTCGCAATAGGATTAACATGTCGTAGTCCGGTATGTTAACCAATAAGGACATGGTCCTCTGCATAACCGATTTTGGATGTGCGTTTCTTCTGAGCCAGTGCAAAAGCCAGAGTTAATGGTCCCAATCGTCCTGCAAACATCGTAATAGAGACTATAATTTTACCGGCAACACTCAACTCACTCGTCAGACCCATCGAGAGTCCTGTGGTGCTAAATGCTGAAGTAGCTTCAAACAAAACATCCAGAAAATGATTTTCTAGAATGCCTTCGGATATGGATAGCAGAATGGAAATCCCAAGCACAAAGGCGAGAGAACTTAAGACAACAGCGAGTGCACGCATTACTGTTTCTTCTGCAATTTTACGCTCAAAAGCATGAATCTGTCCGCCGCCCCGAAATGTTTGTATGGTCGCAAGAATAAGGACCACAAAAGTATTGATTTTAATTCCTCCACCTGTTCCGCCGGAAGAAGCCCCAATGAACATTAGGATAATAATGAAAAATTGGGATGTGGCCAACATACTTCCAATGTCAATGGTATTGAATCCAGAGCTTCGAGGAGCAGTACCCTGAAACAGAGAAGCCCATATACGTTCACTGTAAGATAAATCAGCAAACGTAGAAGGGTTCCAACTCTCGAGTAAAAAAATAGTGAGAAATCCAAACAAGTACAGAGAAAAACTACCGATTAACACAATTTTTGAATGAAGGGAGAGCTTTCTCCATGAACGTTTGCGGAATACATCCACAACCACAATGTAACCCAAGCCGCCAATGATAAAGAGCGTAATGACTGTGAGATTAACAATCGGGTCACCAACAAATGGGGTAAGGCTATCACTCCAAAGAGAGAAACCCGCATTATTGAAGGCAGAGATGGAATGGAATATGGCGTAATAGAAAGCTTGTCCCCATCCCAAATCACTCTGCCAGCGCAATGTAAGAACCACCGTAGCCAGAGCTTCAAAAGCAAAGGCTATAAGTACAATATACATGGATAACTTAACCAGACCTTGAGCAGAGGAGGTGTTGGTGGCTTGTTGAATAAGAAGCCTCTGTTTTAAACCAATCCGTTTCCCCAGAATAATGGCAACCATTACACCTAGTGTCATAAACCCCAGTCCACCAACCTGAATCAAAATCATGATGATGACCTGTCCGAATGTTGAAAAGACACTCCCTGTATCCAGTACGATAAGCCCGTTTACACAGATTGCAGAAGTAGCTGTAAACAGAGCATCAATTAACCCGATTGATTTTCCGTTACTGGAAGATACCGGTAGTGCTAACAATATGGCTCCGATCCAGATAAGGGTGAAGAAGATGATCATGATCAGTTGAGGAGGGCTCATATTATTTTTTAGCTTGTTCACAATGGATTCAATCTTATCTAGCGGCGAGTTTCCATGTGTGCTTTTATTTCTTTGGTTCATAGTCACTCTCCAGATTCCGAATGTCATCGTTACTGCCTATTAACAGGAGCATATCTCCCGCACGGACTATGTCTTCTGCCATGGGTGAGATATTCAGGTTATTCCCCGTTTTGATGGCGATAACGGTACATCCATATTCTGCCCGAATGTTGAGTTCCAGAAGTGTCTTCTGATTCATACTTAAGGGTGCTTTGATTTCAACCAGATTATAATCTGAAGACAATTCAATGGAATCAATAATGTTGTCGGAGCTAAGCTGATTCCCCAGCCTTGTGGCCATGTCACGTTCAGGATAAACGATCTGATCCGCACCAATCTTGCTAAGCACACTGCCATGGTTATCATTTTTTGCTTTGGCTGTTACTTTGGGTACATTAAGTTCTTTCAATAACAGAGTGGTCAGTATGCTTGCTTGCAGATCTTCGCCAATCGCGACAATGGCGTGTGAAAAATTGCTTGCTCCAAGCTCCATAAGGACTGATTTGTCAGTGCAATCTGCTTGTACCGCATGGGTTGCCACCGTTGAAATCTCCTGAACAAGAGTTTCGCTTTTGTCTACAGCGAGCACTTCATGCCCATTTTTAATGAGTGTGTGTGTCAAGCTTGAACCGAATCGTCCAAGACCAAGTACCATAAATTGTTTTTTCATAATATCCCTCATTGTAATCAAAATAAATAACAGTTTACTCTACACCCTAATGGTAAATATTACATTACGTACGCTGGAATGTAAGGTTTCATATCGTAGTTGCAAATTCCTTCCACCATATCTATGTCTAAGCATATCTCAAAAGAGTTCATTCTAATGGCTTAACAATAGAATTGCAACTGATTCGTTTCTTTTTTGGTATGGCTATTGAACTGTGGAAAGCAGTCAACAAAAGATACCTAAAGTAAATAGCCCACACTGTTGCGGTGAAAGGGCTGCTCCTATAATAAACGTTGAAGGAGGAGTCAGCTATGCGTTCCAACTACAAACAATTCATCCGAAACGTTCCGCTTCATCTTATGATTCTACCCGGACTGCTGATTATTATTGTATTCGGTTACATTCCGATGGCGGGGCTCTCTATTGCCTTTCAGAATTTCTCTCCCATTGCCGGATTCAAAAACATGAACTGGGTGGGGTGGGATAATTTCAGGTATCTGTTCGATCTGCCCGGTTTCTCGCAAGTTGTATGGAATACGGTGTTTATATCAACGATGAAAATTGTGTCCGGCTTGTTTATTCCGGTACTTGTAGCCTTATTACTCAACGAGGTTCGCAAGACAGGTTTCAAAAGAACGATTCAGACTGTAATTTATATGCCTCACTTTTTCTCTTGGGTTATTCTGGCGGGAATCATCGTGGATGTGTTATCTCCCAGCACAGGGATCGTTAATATGTTGCTAAAAGCCCTCGGAATTGACCCAATTCAATTCCTGGCCAGTAACGAGTGGTTTCCATACATACTCGTCATCACAGACCAATGGAAAGAATTCGGATTTGGTACGATTATCTATCTTGCTGCCCTCACGAATATTGATAAGTCACTCTACGAGGCCTCTGTTATGGATGGAGCGGGAAGATGGAAACAGACATGGCATATCACACTGCCCGGCATTCGCCCAATCGTAATTTTGATGGTAACACTTAGTCTGGGGAATGTACTCAACGGCGGTTTTGATCAAGTGTTCAACCTCTATAATCCATTGGTATACGAATCAGGAGATATTCTCGATACGATGATCTATCGGATCGGATTGCAGGATGCACAGTATTCTGTATCCACAGCGTTGGGGCTGATCAAATCTGTCGTTTCGTTCATTTTTATCGGACTTGGTTATTTCTTGGCCTATCGGTTCGCGAATTATCGGATATTCTAGAAAGGAGGCAGAGTCATGCACCACGCTTCAAGAGCCTATCGGTGGTTCCTAGGGTTTAACTACGTCATCCTGACGATTCTTGCCTTGTTATGCCTGTTCCCGATTGTGAATATATTAGCGATTTCATTTAGTTCAAGTGATGCGGTCAAAGCGGGGAGCGTCACATTCTGGCCTGTGGATTTTACATTGTCCTCCTATCAATACATTCTGGAAAATCAGCAATTCCTGAACTCATTCGGCACGAGCCTGCTACGTGTCATTCTGGGGGTTACGACCAATCTGATCTTCACAATTCTGGTAGCTTATCCGCTCTCCAAAGAGGCTGCCAAATTCCGTTCAAGAACAGTCTATGCCTGGATATTCGTATTCACCATGTTATTCAGTGGAGGATTGATCCCGGGTTACCTGGTGGTTAAGGAAGCGGGCTTGTTGGATTCCATCTGGGCTCTAATTTTGCCGGGTGCTGTTCCGATCTTTAATGTACTTCTAATGCTTAATTTCTTCCGGGGATTGCCGAAGGAACTTGAAGAGGCCTCCTGGATGGATGGGGCAGGACATTTCCGCACGCTATGCAGCATCTATCTTCCTATTTCACTTCCCAGTATTGCGACCATCACGCTGTTCGCCATGGTGGGACACTGGAACGCCTGGTTCGATGGCATGATCTACATGAAAAGTCCGGAAGGTTATCCGCTTGCTACATATCTTCAGTCCATGTTACAGCAGGTGACGATGATTCAGAGCGAGATGATGACGCTGGAGGATGCGACACTCTTAAGTCAGGTATCGGATAGAACTACCCAAGCTTCCCAGATCTTTTTGTCCGTTATTCCGATTCTACTTGTGTATCCGTTCCTGCAGCGATATTTCGTTCATGGGCTTGTCGTCGGAAGTGTAAAGGGATAAGATCGGTAGGAGGAAAACCAATCGATTGAGGAGCCGATTTCTGGCTCCTTTTTTTGCTATTGAGGTGAGAAGAAAGAGGAGAGGAGAGATGGAGCATTGAGATTCATTTGGGGGAGATGGAGAGAGTCATCCATTGTCGTCAAACTGATGATTGCTTTTATACTGGTCATTCTGCCCCTGTACGGGATAAGCATTATGATTACACAACTCAGCTCCAAACAAATGCAGACGGAGGTGGAGAAGGCCCATGAGTCCAAATTGTACTTCTACCATAATCATCTGCAATTCGAATTGGAGCGGATGAGTGCGCTGGTTACTGAATTTTCATTTGATGAACCCATGTCCACGCTAAGTACAAGGGCTGCGATTATGAGTAGCTATGAAATCACGTCCAGCCTGAACAACATTCACAATAAGTTGGGTCAGATCATGGTGACGAGTCCTTATATTAGTGATGTTGTGTATTACGTTCCCGCTCTGCATAAACGAGTCAGTGCGGCGGACGGGATTCGGGATGTAGAGGATACCGAGTGGAAGAATCTGCTCGCGACAATGGGGAATCTGAATGGCGAATTATCGCATTCCAATAACGTTCTCTATTTCCTGAAAAGCAATCCGTATAACATGAACCATGAGGAGCCACCCAATTTCATATTAGGAATACGCTTGTCTGCTGAAGAACTGAAACATCGTTTGCAGCAACTGTCGGAAACGGGTGAAAGTGAGATTACACTGAGTTTTGGTGAACACCATAATGTAGTCATCTCTTCTTCAGAGCAGGCAGCACCTGTAAAACCGATTCGAACAGTTCCGCCTGAACCGTCTGAGTCCATGCAAGTTACAAAGTTCCAATCTGATTCATATCTCTATTATTCTTTACACGATAAAGATCATTCGTTCACGCTGACAGCCACTATTCCGCAGGATGTGCTGAGCGCACCACTGGAACAATATAACGTATGGTTATGGATGGTGACCTTCATGTCAGTTGTAATTATTATTGTCTTCTCTTTTTCGATCTATAGATCGATTCACCAACCTTTATCGTTGCTCATCCGAGGATTTAGAATGGCTGAACAGGGCCAGACAAGTGTATATATTCCTTCATCCAGAAGGGATGAATTCGGTTATTTGTACTCCCGATTCAACCATATGATAGAACGCTTACATATTTTGATCGATGAGAATTATGTTGCGCGCATTCGAACAAGTGAGGCGGAACTCAAACATCTGCAATCCCAGATTCAACCTCACTTTCTATACAACAGTCTGTTCAGCATCAAGCAAATGGCTGAGGTGGAGAATGTGGAGCTCATTCAGGAATTCACCGACTACCTGGGTCAATATTTCAGGTATATGTCTCGGGATTCTCATACGGAGGTATCGTTGGGGGCTGAGATTGACCATGCGCTGGTCTATGCATCCATTCAAAAAATCCGGTTTGGTTCGAGGATTCAATTGGAATTAGAGGGTCTGGACGCAAGATACAGAGTCATTTCCGTTCCCAGAGTCATGATTCAGCCGATCGTAGAGAATGTGTTTGAGCATGCACTAGCCAAACGCAGCGAAGGAGGTATCCTACAGATCTCGTACCAAAAGGGCCTGGACAATCTGTCCATTCGCATTGAGGATGATGGGGATCAGTTAAGTGATGAAACATTGATTTATCTGCAATCTGCATTTGAGGAAACAGAGCGGAAACATGGAAACGAAGAGATAACCGGGCTCATCAATGTGAATCAGCGATTAAGAATCAAATTCGGGGCTGGTTATGGTCTTACAGCGCAGCGAAGTGAGCTCGGTGGGTTGTGCATTATAGTGAAGATTCCATGGGAGGGGGAGTAACGTCATGCAGAGAATGCTCATAGTAGATGATGAACCCGTTATTCTGGACGGACTGTATGCGTTTTTTCAAAAAGCAAATCTTCAGGACATGGAGATAATCAAGGCATACTCGGCCTATGAAGCTATCGATTGGCTGAACTTGGTAAAGGTTGATATTGTACTCAGTGATATCTGTATGCCTGGCATGGACGGCATGGAATTAATTGAACAGATTATGGATCGGTGGCCACGATGCAAAGTCCTCTTGCTGACAGGTCATAACGAATTTGATTATGCACACCAAGCTATTCGGAATCCTTGCGTTGTTGATTACCTGTTAAAGACAGAGGGCATGAATCACATTCGTGCTGCGGTAGAACGGGCATTAACACAAATCTCCGAAGAGAATGATTTTCGCTACCAAGCTGCATGGTTTCGGAGTAAATTGCCCCGAGCGCTGCCCCAGTTGCAGCGTCAATTGCTGCTGGATGTGCTTAAGCGAACGGAAAGCCATGATAACATTTCACTTCAGGAAGAACTTGATGCTGTACAGCTACCTTTCGAATCCGATCAACTCGTTATTCCAGTAATCATCCGGGTAGAAGAATGGAACAACTATCAGTCCCAGGCCGATCGCAGCCTAATCCGCTATGCCGTTGCCAATGTTGCAGAGGAACTGCTGCAGGACAAGGCCAAGGTGAAGGCAATTGATCTGGACACTCAGGTCATCGCTTGCTTTATTCAATCGCAGGGGGTGCATCCGCCCCACGTATCTAATACTGAAGGGGAGCGAGGAAGTCAGCTGGATAACTGGCAACAAACTCTTCGTTTTGTCTATGGCACACTGGAGTCTGTGCAGCAATCCTGTGCGGACTGTTTGAACCTGTCCGTATCCATCATGGTTAGTGAGCAGGCGGTAGAATGGAACAGGGTTAATCAGGCTATTGCGCAGTTGCGTCTATCGATTCATGAGAGTCCGGGGCTGGGGATGGAGAAGCTGCTGCGTGTCAAAATCCAGGATAAATTGCCTTACACTCCTAGCATGATGAATCAACAGGGTGTCGTAGTTCTGCATCTGGAGCACATCAAACAGCGAATAACAGCAGGTGACCGGGAGTGGATGGAGTCCTTCCATAAATGGACCGAGGCTGCGAAGAAAGGACTTCAAGATCCGTTCTTTCGAATGAAAACCTATACTGGCGCAGCCAATGTGTTCATTGAAGTCCTGCACGAATTAGGGCTGTATGAATCGGCAATGGAAGAGATAGCGCTGTCCCGAATGCTGCATTTTGACATCCATACCGCATGGTCCGAACTGGTTATCTTTTATCAATCTGCATACGAATGGATGATCTCCAAACGAAGCAATGCTCGTCTGAATGACCAATCACAGATTCTGATCACGATCCATCATTATATCAAGCACCATCTGGAGGACGACCTCTCACTCACACGGATCGCACAGGAAGTCTCTCTTAACCCTTCTTATCTGTCACGTTGGTACAAACGGATTACAGGCAAAGGCATATCCGACTACATCCATGACCTTAGAGTGGAGCGAAGCAAAGAGTTGCTTCTGGGTTCGACCTGTAAGATGCATGAAATATCTGCGAGGGTTGGGTTTAGCGATCAGCATTATTTTTATCGTTTCTTCAAAAAAGCGACAGGCTGCACCCCTCAAGAGTATCGGGATCAGAAAAGTTAGAGGATTTCTCAAAGGGTAAATCAAAGATACTAGATGTAAACGGGGTACACTCGAAGTGATAGCGCTTCCTTTGTAATATAAAATTATACCTCACGGGAGGAGAAAAAAGGGGGATTCGCATGAATATATCATTCAAGAAGTTCTCATTATTAACATTAACCATGGTACTAGCCACCACACTTGCAGCCTGTTCGTCCGGTGCGGGAAGTGCCGAGAATGAAGCTGAGCCAAACACACAGCAGGATGCGGGAGGACCACTTACGAAATACGACCCACCCATTAAATTAACTTCTACCATGAATGAAACGGGGAAAGAATCGCTAGCCGAAGGAGATACACACGCCAATAACATCTGGACCAGAGGGTATAAGGATGAACTCGGTATTGATGTATCGTACGAATGGATTGTTCCGGATGCCAATTATAACGATAAGATGAATGTTACGCTCGCGAGTGGTGATCTGCCGGATGTACTGAAAGTGAGCGCTGTGCAATTCGAACAACTGCATGAAGCGGGAATGCTGGAGGATCTGACCGAAGTATATGACAAGTATGCATCCGAACTGGTGAAGGAGTTCATGTCTGCTGAAGATGGAGCAGGTTTGAAGCCGGTAACCAAGGATGGAAAAATATACGCCATGGTTAGCTTCCCAGGTTCGTTGGATTCCTCGGATATGATCTGGATTCGTCAGGATTGGCTGAAAAAGGTTGGGCTTGAGGCACCTAAAACCATGCAGGATGTCATCCAAATTGCGGAAGCCTTTACCTTCGAAGATCCAGACGGAAATGGCAAAGATGATACGTACGGCATTGCCTTAAACAAGGATTTACCTATCAACGCGTTCTTGCTCGGCTATCATGGTTATCTCGAAACCTGGATTAAGGATGCTTCAGGTCAAGTCGTGAATGGAACGATCCAACCGGAAGTGAAAGAAGGATTGCGTGAGCTCCAGACTCTGTATCAGAAGGGCGTTCTTGATCCCGAATTTGGCGTTAAAGATTTTGCTAAAATGATGGAGGATGTGAATGCTGGCAAGTCAGGCATGTTCTTCCTGCCACAATGGGCACCTTTCCAGGTTAGCAGTATGATTAAGAAAGACAAGAACATCGACTGGATGCCTTACCCGGTTCAATCGATTGATGATCAGCCAGCAAAAACACAGAACCATCTTAGTCTGGGCGGCATATTTGCTGTTCGCAAAGGTTACGAGCATCCCGAAGCGTTAATTAAATTGCTCAATTTCCAGGCTGAAAAAATGTTTGGTGAGTCTGCGCAGGAAGAACGGGCTGCTTACTTAAATGGACTGACAGGTCTTGGTTTTCATAATGCGACGGTTTCTAACCTGCCAGCCAACAAAAATGTGAAGGCGCAGGACGAAGTGGAGCAGGCGCTTCAAACAGGAGATACGTCCGGATTGGAACTCGAAGCGAAGCTGTTCTATGATGATATTATGGATTATCGGAATGGTAATCTCGACAAGTGGCATATGGAGCGGATATTTGGCCCAGAGAGTTCGCAAGGTGTGATTAAATATTATCGGGATAATGACCTGATTGTCATGAATGAATTCATCTATGCACCAACGAGAACAATGAATACCAAGCAAGCTACGCTGGATAAATTGAGAGCCGAGACGTTCCTGAAAATCATCTATGGTAACCTGTCGATTGACGAGTTCGATAACTTTGTTGCCAATTGGAAGAAACTCGGCGGTGATGAGATTACACAGGAAGTGAATGAAACAATCGCTGCTAATCAATAAAGGATTAATTGTTATAATCCAAGAATGAAAAATGAGAAAATGGTGCTCTCCTAAAGGGAGCACCATTTTTTTCGGGTCTGATTATCTGTGTTTCAATAACAGAACTCCACTGATGGCTGATGTTTTCTGGCGGTATACCACTTTGAATCCAATATCGTTGTCCAACAAACAGTTTAATGCATTGATCAATAATGCCCCGGGAACTAATGTAAATGTACACGGAGCGGTGTTTCCAATCACACGTACGCTTTGAATTCTGCGCGCAGAACCAGGCACGAGCGGATTTCTGGACCAATAGATTAACACCAGATCTGGTTGTCGAACAGCATTGACACGAGCCATACTAATCATCTCTTTTCTATTAAAGGTTCTTAATAGTAGATGAAAAGTAGAGGAAAAGGTGCTAGACAGAAGTCATGCTGTTCAATAAATAGACTCTACTTATTCGTAGAATGCTGTTTCGATGGTAACTTGTCTCCAGGTGTTCCCTTGCCATTGTTTTTATTGTGACGCGCTTTTTCGGCATTTTCATTAACTTTCTTCACAAAATCTTGCGTGCTTTCCATTAAAAATTACAGCTCCTTCCACAAGCAAAATGGGTATCCGATTCTTAATATAACCACTGGAAAGTGATTTTATTTTGGGGACAACGCTTAATTTAATTTTGATTCAAACAATCCCACGTTAGGTGGGACATACTGGACATGGGAAGTATAGCCGTCTAAACTAGATAGACCAGACATAATAAGAAGGGATGCGCCGATCCAAATATGTTGCAGAAATTCGGTTTTACACAATATGAGAGCCAGGTATACGAGGCTATATTTGCACAAGATGAACCGCTTGATGCCACATCCATTGTTAATTACTCGAACGTTCCCAAAGCCAAAATATATGAAGTGCTTAATCGACTGATCGACAAGGGAACGGTGCTGACCACGATGGATGGAAAGAAAAAATTATATATGGCCGTAGATATTCAGTCCGTTATTCATAAGATCAAGGCAGATTTTGATAAAGATATCGAGGAACTGAAGAGTTACAAAATCAAACGTACATTCACGGATGAACATATCTGGACGTTAAAAGATGAATCATCCATTGGATCAAACATTGAACAACTTATCGAGGAAGCGGAATCATCAATTCTTTTCCTGGCATGGAATGAGCGAATGGAGAAATATCGTGAACTGCTGGAGCAGAAGGAAAAGCAGGGAGTGTACGTTGAAGTGTTAGCCGTAGGGGGAATGGAGACCTCCTTAACGCGTAAATACTCGTTGATTCCATTACTTGACGCGCCGGAGCCATCACAACTGCTCATTGTGGATCATGCTTATCTGTTGTTTGCCGGTGTGGAACACGATTCATGGCGAGCCATCAAGACGATGTCCAAACCGATTGTTAAAGCCATGACTGATTATTTCTACCATGATGTTGCCCTTACTCAAATTACAAAAAAATATGGTGACCAACTGTTGCAGGATGCTGAAATCGAGCGATTGCTCACCAGGTTGATCTATTAAACTATTCTCCAAGAGAATAGTTTTTTTGTTATAACTTTATTTGAAAAAACAATGAAAATAACTATTGAAACTTTCATTCCTATGAGTTACTATCGTAGTTGTAACTTTTGAGGAGGATTCAACATGAATAAGAAAGTATATGTGCTTGCTATCGCAGCATTTGTGGTCGGAACCGTTGAACTGATCTTGGGCGGCATTCTGGACCTGATTGCTACGGATCTTCATCTATCCCTGGCTAAGGCCGGATATTTAATTTCTATTTTCTCACTTGTCTATGCGTTATCTGCGCCGATTTTATTAAATATGACGGCTAGATTCGAGCGTAAAAAGGTATATATGTGTACGCTATTTGTATTTCTGATCAGTAATCTCATCTCTGCGTTCAGCACCAGCTTCTACATGCTGATGGCGGGTAGAGCTCTCGGAGCCGCGACGGGTTCACTTATTTTTGTGCTCTCCCTGACGCTTGCAGCGCGCATTGTGGAACCACAGTATAAAGGACGCGCGGTGGGGACCATTACCATGGGAGGCAGTGCCTCACTTATCCTTGGTGTACCACTCGGTATTTTTGTAGGGAACTTGGCTGGCTGGCGTGAAGTGTTTATGTTGATTGCCATACTGACCGCAGTGGTTATGGTAGCTATCTGGATTGCGATGGATCGAGTGCAGCCGATTCCTGCTGTATCCCTGAAGAAACAGCTTACAGCGCTGTGGAATCCGAAAATGTTGGCAATCCATGCGACGACTTTGCTTGTACTTGCGGGTCATTTGACTTTATATGCGTATTTCACACCATTTCTGCAAGAAACCCTGGGTGCCAGCGCAACGATGGTTACCTTTATCTATATGATGTTTGGGATCGCTGCTGTTGCAGGTGGAGGCATTGGGGGCATGTTATCGGATCGTCTGCATCCTGCTAAAGCGATCGTCATTGTGCTGATTCCCTTTATCGTGAGTATGGCTATCATCCCGTTTAGTGTTCAATTTCCTTTGATTGCCTTCTTGATATTGTTAAGCATCTGGAGTGCACTGAGCTGGACGGTCACACCTGTACAGAATAGTCTGATTATCAAAACGTCACCGGAAACAGCTGAAACACTAATCAGCACCAATTCTGGTATAGCACATGCAGGTATTGCACTCGGTACCTATATCGGTGGCATGGTGATCGATCATTCATCGATTCTGCACACCGGATGGGTCGGCTCTGTACTCATTTTGCTTGGTTTGGTGTCTGCCATCTACGCCATTAGCGTGAAGGAAAAAACCATTCAGGCGGTTGCTTAGAATAAAGAACATAGACAAAAAATTTGAACCTCTGCAATCCCCTAGTCAATGGGGTGTAGAGGTTTTTGGCTACCTTACGAGATTGTGCGTGAGTAGAATATACTGTTTTTATATCAAGCAAGACTTGTTTTATTCATTGTAATCTATATAATTAAAATAGTTTTAAAAAGTATTATCTAATGTTGAATTATATGATGTGTACCAAGGGAGCAGTGATCATGACCACAAAGACGGAAAAACAAAAAATGCTGGATGGCGAGCTGTACATGGCTTCTGATCTCGAATTGTCTAAGGATCGAGAATATGCACGCAGAATGACGCGCACATTCAATCAAACGACAGAAACGGACGGAGAGCTTAGAACCAAGTTACTGAAGGAACTGTTTGGATCTACAGGTGAACATCTGGGCATGGAACCTAATATTCATGTGGATTATGGATATAACATTCATGTGGGCAATCATTTTTATGCCAACTTTAATTGTACGATATTAGATGTGTGTGAAGTTCGTATTGGAGACTATTGTTTAATGGGGCCAGATGTACATATCTATACAGCTACTCATCCACTCCATCCGCATGAACGCAATACGGGGGCAGAGTATGGCAAGCCAGTCACGATAGGGAATAATGTCTGGATAGGGGGAAGAGCCGTCATAAATCCGGGTGTTACCATAGGGGATAACGTTGTTGTTGCTTCAGGCGCTGTGGTTACGAAGGATGTTCCGGATAATATGATCGTGGGCGGCAATCCTGCCAGAATCATTAGAGAGATAGAGCTTTAACAAATGTATAGATAGAAGATGGGAAGTGCCAGGATATGATGACTGAAAAAGAGAAATCTCAATTAGGGCTCTTATATAATGCCAATTATGATCAAGAGTTGATTGAAGAGCGTTTGTATGCCAAAGGACTTTGTTACGATTATAACCAGCTCCATCCAGGCAAGATCCATGAACGAGAAGCGTTAATTAAGAAACTGCTCGGGAGAACGACTGATCGTTTCCTGATTGAACAGCCCTTTGTATGTGATTATGGTTATAATATTGAAATTGGTGAGAACTTCTATAGCAATCATAATATTGTCATGTTGGATGGAGGCAAAATCAGTTTTGGAGATAACGTTTTTATTGCTCCAAATTGTGGTTTTTATACTGCTGGCCACCCTTTTGATGTAGAGCAGCGCAATGAAGGTCTGGAGATTGTTGGACCCATCACGGTAGGGAATAATGTGTGGATCGGTGGCGGTGTGACCGTTCTTGCCGGAGTTACCATCGGAGACAATACGATCATTGGAGCAGGGAGCGTAGTGACCAAGAGTATACCGTCTGGGGTGATTGCAGCGGGCAACCCTTGCCGGGTCATTCGCGAGATAACGGAAGATGACAAAACAAAGTACAGCAGGATGTAGTGAAGAACATATAGTAAAGAATAGGATAACAGCCAATGAGAATGCCCGATGTTTATCGTTTAACATCGGGCATTCATAATAAAATCCCCCAGACAGTAAACACGTCAAGGTATCGTATAACCGACACTTTTTCACGTAATTTGTTGGGGGCTAGACGAATGTATCTGTTACATTTGCTTAAACATTTGCTTGAGAAACTTTATCGCTGCAAACTTTTCCCGTTACTGCTGATCACTTCTTTGTACCAATGGAAGGATTTTTTACGGTAACGTTCGAGTGTTCCTGAACCATCGTCATGACGATCAACATAGATGTAGCCATAACGTTTTTTCAACTGGGCAGAAGACGCACTGACCACATCAATGCAACCCCATGATGTATAACCCATAATTTCAACGCCATCTTCAATGGCTTCGCCAACCTGAACCAGATGATCATTCAGATACTGGATTCGGTAATCATCTTCTACTGTTTTCTCACCGTCAGCACCCGTGATTAACTCATCGACAGCGCCAAGACCATTCTCTACAATAAACAGTGGTTTCTGATAACGGTCATAGAACATGTTAAGCACATAACGTAAACCTTGCGGGTCAATCTGCCATCCCCATTCACTTGCTGGTAGATAAGGGTTAGGTACGCCGCCAAGCAGGTTACCTTCACCTGCGATTTGTTTCTCCGGGTCTGCCGTCTGACAGATACTCATGTAATAACTGAAAGAGATAAAGTCTACCGTATGAAGCAACATTTCCTCGTCGCCAGGTTCCATATGAATCTCGATTCCATTCTCCCGGAAGTAACGTTTCATATAACCAGGGTAGCGGCCTCTTACATGCACATCACCGAAGAAATAGTTGCTGTGTTCGAATTCCATGACTTTAATCATATCGTCTGGGTTCGGTGTCAGCGGGTAGGTAGGCATACTGAGCATCATACAACCAATCTGTGCCGTAGGAATAATCTCATGACAGAGTTTCACAGCAGAAGCACTCGCTACAAATTCATGATGGATTGCCTGATACAGATCTTGCTTGCTGAGCTTCTCCTTTGGCGTGTAGATGCCTCCACTCATGAAGGGAGCTTCCAGAATCGAATTGATTTCGTTAAAGGTAAGCCAGTATTTTACTTTGTTTTTGTAACGGTTGAAGACAGTGGTTGCATAACGCTCGTAGAATCCAACCATTTTCCGGTTAACCCAGCCGTCGTATTCTTTGGACAAGTGAAGAGGTGTCTCATAGTGGGATAACGTTACGAGTGGTTCGATCCCGTATTTGTGACACTCGTCAAACAGATCGTCGTAGAACTGCAGACCTTCTTCATTCGGTTCCAGCTCGTCCCCTTTTGGGAAAATCCGGGACCAGGCGATGGAAGTACGGAATACTTTGAAGCCCATCTCTGCAAACAGTTTTACATCTTCCTTGTAACGATGATACAGATCGATACCGATCAGTTTCATGTTATCTTCGGTTGGTTCTTCCGTGATCGGGCCCATGATGCCTTTGGGAGCTACATCCTGAGTAGATAATCCTTTGCCACCTTGATTGTATGCACCTTCAGCCTGATTGGCTGCAATTGCGCCACCCCACAGGAAATTTTCCGGGAATTGATAGGTTTGATTTTGAGAGTTGCTCATGTGTATCGCTCCATTCATCAAATTTTATTTAAGAGGTTGTTCAAAAAGCCCGCTTTTGATTACAAAAGATGCCTAACGGCATCATCAGCATCGAATATGGAATTCAGCCGAAATGTCCGTTGCTCACGTAGTTTTCCCTACGCTCTGCTACTCCATTTCTATCTTCATCCCATCTTCTCGGTACTGAAAACCGATCTTTTTGAACACGCACTTTAAGGTGATCCATGTATGACATAAAAAAGCTTAAACGTTGTAACGGGTTACACGTCAAGTTTTACTTTTGATCCCAATCTGAGGCATACTATTATTCGAAGTAAGTTCAACTAAAATTTACACGAAAACGGAGAGGACAGAAATAACCAGAAGAAGCGAAGCGGTCGCCTTTATCCCCGGATTTTCCCGTTTAGATAAGGGGAATTAAAAAAAATCTGGGGATAACAGCGATCGGAAGGTTGTTCTGTCATCGAAGTTCCAGTGTAAATAATCTTGGTTGAACTAATATCGTTCGTTAGCAAGAAAGGAGTCTCCGATGTCCAAGTTTGATGAAATTATGAAGCGGTCCGGTTACTCAAAAGCGACAGTGTCACGCGTGATTAATCATTCTCCGCATGTTAGTGATAAAGCAAGGCAGATCATCACGGATATTATGAAACAGTTGAATTATATTCCCAACCGAAATGCGATATCGTTATCAACAGGGCAAACGAAGCAGATTGGAATTGTGACCTCTACCACAGGAGAGATCATTCTTACATTCATGAATCAATTCATTGATACAGCTATGGATTTTGGATTTCAGACGATTATCTATACATCCCGTGGAGATCCGGAGATTGAATTGCAAGCGTTCGAAGATCTGCGCAGTAAACGAGTCGATGGGCTGGTGATTATCGCTTGTGTCAATGACCCTCGCAAGTTGAAAGCATATTGTGAGTATGGTCCCATTGTCTCCTGGCAGCGAATGGGGAATGACGAGATTCCGTCTGTCGCGATGGATCAGGCAGAAGGGTATACGTTAGCTCTGGAGCATCTGGTTTCGAGAGGATACACTCGAATTGCAAATGCATTTGGCAGGGCTGAAAGTTTGAATACCCAGAGCCGCCGTGAAGCTTATGAATCTTATATGAAGAGCAAAGGGTTACCTGTGTGGTCTGAAGCGTATCAATATTCTGTATTCAGCTCCACAGATGGCGAAGAAGCGATGTGCAGAATGGCAGAGGGGCCAGAACTTCCACAAGCTGTATTATGTTCGAATGATTATGCAGCCATCGGCATTCTGAGTGAAGCACGTAGACGAAATATCCAGGTACCGGAACAACTCGCCATTGTGGGGTTTGATGATATTGAGCTTTCCCGTGTTCTCGGAATCACGACCATACACAATCCGATCGCAGAGCAAGCCACCCAAGCATTTCACCAATTATGGGCTGTATTGGGTAAAACAGAGCTGAAAACCGAGAAGCTGACATACCAGCTGATTGAGCGTGAGACAACTTGAATCCGTAAGACCTGAACCTGATGGGGGAATCGGGTTTTGTGGATTCAATAATTATTCAAATTTGAAGCATTTTCGAATTAACCTCATACGTTATACTGAGGATAAGCTTCAGAACAACATATCTGTACGGAGATGTGGCGTGAAGTTTTCGTATCATGTTACAAGTTACATATTTCACAAACGATTAGCGGGAAAGGTGAGAATGGACCTTATGAAAACAGTGACAGGCCGATTCAGAATTGCGGGCATATGGGAGGGTGTATCATTACTGCTATTAATTTTTATTGCTATGCCTCTGAAATATTTTGCAGATATCTCTTCCGCTGTAGCCGTAATGGGCATGATTCATGGTATTTTGTTTCCTTTGTACCTTATTGCGCTAGTGCATCTGGCTGTGGTCAAAAAGTGGAAGATTACGCGCTGGCTGATGGGTGGAGTGGCCGGTCTTCTGCCATTTGGAACTTTTGTATTTGAATCTTATCTTCGAAAGAGAGATTGGAATTAATATGTAATAAAAGAGGCAAAATCAATAAAATACAAATCAAAGCAGGCGACCCAGTTACGGATGTTATCCGAAGAGGTCGCCTGCTGAGTTCTATCGAGTTTTATTTCACTACACCTGTTTGACGATCGGACAACAGGCTTACTCCAACATCGCCAGAGGCATTGGACACAGGTGCATAGGCCGAGAAGGAAGTAACAACAACTAGGGCAGTGAACAGAAATAAGAATGATTTTTTCATACCATAACCTCTTTCTTATGGGGATATATTCCATTTAATTGTAACGCACATAGGCTATACTTGAAAAGAAAAAATTTTAACTAAGAAAGCCATTGAATGATGGAAAGGGTTGAGTTTCTGTGAAAGATATTCATGAATTAACATCCATAGAAATGGTTGAAGAGGCTATTCAGCAACATGAATTCGTTTTTTTGTATGTATCTCGTCCGGAGTGCAATGTATGTCACGCTTTACTTCCGAAGATCAGGGCGTTGCTTGAACCTTATCCATCCATATATTTGGGGCACATTGATGCTAACGTAGTGGAAGAAGTCGCTTCCAGGTTTCTTATTTTTACCGTTCCAACAATGATCATGATTGTGGAGCAGAAGGAATATATTCGAGCGGATCGTTTTGTGCGCTTGGAACGTCTGGAAGAGCAGCTGCAACAGATTTACTCCATGTATAACCAGGATGGGGAATAGAAAGCGAAAGCTTCAGGAACGGCGGCTCATACGTGAGCCGTTTTTTGTGCTCGAAAATTAAAGTGTTGCCATGAAAACGGTTTTATGATAATTTAAACATTATAAAAACGTTTTTATAGCAAAGGAACAAAAATTATGGCAAAAATAACGATTAAAGATGTAGCAAGGGAAGCTGGCGTATCCATATCTACCGTCTCCAACGCTTTAAATGGTGTAGATGTCTTAAACCCGGAGACGAAATCACATGTCCTCAAAGTGGCAGAGCGATTGAATTATGTGCCCAACCTGAATGGCAAGCTGTTGAAGTCCGGCCAAACCAAAATGCTCGGTTTTTTCACTACAAGTGTATCGGGCCCGTATTTCTATAAGCTGGTTGAATCGATGTCTCGCGAATGTGATCGTCTTGGGTATGGTTTGAATGTATTTGTGACCAAGGATAAACACGTTATTATGAGTAATATTCTGGGTCGGCGGGTGGATGGTGTCATTATATACGAAGAGCTTCGGAACGATGAGCAAGATATTATCGCCATGGAGAAAGACAAGATCAAGGCTGTTTTTCTGGATCGGGTCTATCAGAGCGATACGATGGGAAGTGTCATTTTTGACTCGTATGTGGCTGCTTACGAAGCAACCAAGTATTTGATTGGGCTGGGGCACAAGAAAATTGCTTATATATCCGGTGTGGACACGATGTTCGATAGTGTGCAACGTAGAGATGGCTATCTGGCTGCTCTGCATGAATACCAGCTTCCAATCGATGAAGATTACATTATACAGGGGTATTTTGAAGAGGATAGCACATATAGTGCTATAAAATCTTTTCTTCATTTGCATCCCGGCAAGCGGCCGGATGCATTTCTTGCAGGGAATGACTTGAGTGCAATTGGCTGTATGCATGCGTTGAAGTCCGAGGGCTTTGAAGTGCCTCAGGATGTTAGTGTCGTAGGTTTCGATGATATTGATATCGCACAGTATTTTTCTCCACCGCTCACAACGGTAAGAAATCAGATTGCAAGACAGGGTATCCTGGCCATCAATCAACTGGTAGGCATGATCAAGGAGAAAGAACAAGGGGCAGCGCAAAAATTGGCGGGTGAACTGGTGGTTAGAGGTTCAAGTCATGTGAAGATCGACCGGAAAGACTATCGTACATAAGTTGACTCAGCTGCTTCTCCGGTCTTTTTTTACATAAATACAAACAAAGGGGGTTTTTATGGCGAAAAATAAAAACGTTTTTATAATAAACGTAAGGCGGAGGGGAGAACAAAAACGTGGATAAATTAGCCGTAGAAACTTCAACCGGTAAACAAACGATCGGTCCTAACGGAAAGAAGCCCATCGGGCAACGGATCAAAGAATTCATAGTGGATTATCGAAGACAATGGGAGATTCAATCCATGATTATCCCTGGCATTATATTTATGATTATTTTCTGTTATATCCCGATCTACGGATTGACGATTGCCTTCAAAAATTACACGGTCATTGATACGCTTGCTACGGCTCCATGGGTAGGACTGGATAACTTCAGAATCATTTTGTCTGACAAATATTTCTGGGATGCAGTTGTGAATACACTGGGGATCAGCTTTTTGAAACTGGGGATCGGCTTTGTCATTCCGATTATTCTTGCGATCATGATCTATGAGTTAAACAGCGGACGCTTCAAAAAGTTTGTGCAAACGGTTTCATATTTACCCCACTTTTTGTCCTGGATCGTACTCGGGGGAATGCTGATCACCTGGTTTTCAACAACGGGCTTATTTAACCAGTTGTTGCTTAGTCTTGGAGTGATATCGCAACCGCAGAACATTTTGCTGGATGCAGGCAAGTATTGGTGGATTGCTACCTTATCGGATATTTGGAAAGAGGCAGGCTGGGGAACGATTCTGTATCTGGCGATTATGGCGAAGATTGATCCTACGTATTATGAAGCTGCCAAAATCGATGGTGCAAGCCGTCTCAGACAGATATGGAATATCACTTTACCTAATATGAGATCCATTATCAGCCTGAATCTGATTCTAACTGTAAGCGGTTTATTGGGGTCGAATCTGGATCAGACTCTGGTTCTCATGAACTCCCAAAACCGCGATAAAGCGGAAGTCATCAATTCATACGTGTATCGTATGGGGATGTCTCAGGGTGACTTTTCATATGCCACGGCCGTTGGCTTGGGTGTCTCAATCATCTCTGTCATTCTGCTCGTCACGGCGAACAAAATTACCAGCAAATTAAATGATAATCAATCTGTGTTGTAGAAGGAGGCATCCCACGTGAATGGAAAGGTGGCAAAAGAAGATCTCGATAGTCGGATCTTTGATACCTTAAATATGATTTTGTTAATCATCTGTACGATCGTTATTTTGGTTCCGCTCTGGAATGTCATTATCTCTTCCTTTAGCTCAGGCAAAGCGTTGGCGGAAGGTGGATTCATCTTCTGGTCACCGGAATTCTCGCTAGAGAATTACAGAGCAGTATTCAACGATCAAGGCATATGGCAGGCTTTCTTCATATCGGTGTCCAAAACAACGATTGGTGTTGTTACACATGTGTTCTTCTGTGCCATGGTTGGTTACGGTCTGAGCAAAAAGTACATAAGAGGCCGTAAATTATACGTTGCCATGGGTGTTATTACAATGTTCTTCTCGGGCGGCATGATCCCGACATACCTATTAATCAAATCCCTTGGATTGTTAAACAGCTTCTGGGTGTACATTATTCCGGCGTTATTCAGTTTCTATGATGTCGTGATTCTGATGAATTTCTTCCGAAATGTCCCGGATTCTCTGGAGGAGTCGGCTAAGATTGACGGCGCAGGGGATTGGCATATTTTCCTGAAAATATTCATTCCACTCTCCATGCCTGCCATGGCTACAATTGCGCTATTTAATGGGGTGGGGCAATGGAACGACTTCATGACAACCAAGTTATACATTACCGATCAGTCACTGTATCCACTTCAGATGATGCTGTATGAGATTATCGTTCAGTCCCAGACCCAATCCATGCAAAATGTTGGGGGTTCGGCTGTGATCGAAACAACGACCAAAGGCGTGCAGTTGGCTACCATTGTCATAACTACATTACCTATCGTACTGATCTATCCCATTGTTCAGAGATACTTTATCTCGGGAATGATGCTGGGTGCGGTCAAGGAATAGAAGAAACAAATACCCCAATATGAGGAGGAACAAAAACATGTTGAAGTTGAACAAGGCATCAGGAAAAAAAGGGATTACATTGTTCGCGACATTACTTGCAGCAGTGATTATGATAACAGGTTGCAGCGGTGGATCTGGGGGCTCAAGTGAAGGGAATTGGGTATCCATTGAAGATCGGTATACGGTAGACCCGGAAAAGCCGGCTTGGCAGTTGGATAAAAAGGAAGAAGCTACAGACCTGACGTGGTACGTCAATGCGGACTGGTGGAACACCGATTTTGGCAAGGACATTGTCACGAAGAAAATTAAAGAGGATCTGAACATCAATATTAAATTCATCACGGGTGATGATACCAAGTTAAATACCTTTTTCGCCGGCGGAGATATGCCTGACCTGCTAACGGTATTTGACTCCAATTCTCCAGTGGTACAAAAAGCCGCTACCTGGGCTATGCCGCTGAACGATCTGGCGGAGAAATATGATCCTTATTTTAATAAAGTTGCGGCTGCCGATACATTGAACTGGTTCCAATTGGCGGATGGCAAAACCTATGGTTATCCGAACTATTCCAATACACAGGAGGATTATGATAGCGGTAACATTCCTGCCAAAACGGCATTTATCATTCGTAAGGATGTTTACGAAGCTTTGGGTAGTCCGGTCATTGGAACGCCAGAGGAATTCCAGAGTGTGATGAAACGAATTAAGCAGGAGTTTCCTGCGCTGATTCCGTTTGGATTCAACTCCATTGGTGAAGGAACAGGTTCACTCGGGGATACATTGCAAGATTTCATCGGCGTCCCGCTGGAGACCGAATCGGGAGAATTCTACGATCGTAATCTGGATGAAGATTACCTCACGTGGTTGAAGACATTGAACACCGTGTACAGAGATGGCAATATCAGTGATGACAGTTTTGCTGATGATGGAACGGCTTTTGAGGAAAAAGTAAAGTCTGGTAAATACGCGACCATGCTGCTTGACGGTACACCTCAACAAGGAGGAAACCTGCAAATATACATGAGTGCCAACCCGGGCAAAGAATATATTGCAATTGATGGTCCGCAGAGCACCAAAGGCAATGCCCCGACATTGAATCAATCCGGGATAACCGGGTGGATGATCAATTACATCTCCAAGGATTGTAAAGATCCGGCCAAGGCGATTCAAATTTTCACATATTTGCTCAGTGAAGAAGGACAGACACTTATGAATTACGGGATCGAAGGGGAGACCTTCCAAACCAAAGCCGACGGTAGTGTCGAATTACTGCCAGCAGTGAAAGACATGCAACTGAATAACGCAGATCAATTCAAAAAGGATTATCGGATGGGTGAGTTTATGTTCTTCGGCCATGATCGTCACAAAGCACTCAGTGCAGATGCTTTTCCGGAAGCGATTAAACAGATGCAGGAGTGGGGCAAAGGCAAGCTGAAACCACACTTTATTCTGGAAAACATTAGTCCGGACCAAGGTACTCCTGAAGCTCGTGCGTTGTCAGCAATCAATACGAAATGGAATACGACACTGGTCAGCATGGTGCGGTCCAAGGATGATGCGTCGTATGACAATGCATTGGCTGCTTACAAGTCATTTTTGGGTGAAAACCGCTGGGAAGAGATTGTGAAGGTACGAAGTGAAAAGATGAAATTGAACAAAGAGAAACTAGGTATTCAATAATAGAAAAATGAAATATGAAATATGAAGGAGAATCTTATGACTACATTCAAAATGTACAAATCCACAGGAGAAGATGAATTATTTGTATCCGTGTCCTCGGATCAATGGCAACCTCTTGCCCCTGAACTGGAGACAACCACCATCCATCTGAATGATCAGCTAACGTATCAGGAGATGGACGGATTTGGTGCTTCTTTTACGGATTCATCTGCCTATTTGATCAACCAGATCTTGAGTGAGGAGCAGCGGGAAGAGGTTATGACCCGGCTGTTCCATCCTGAGAAAGGTATTGGGCTCTCGGTCATACGTAACCCGATGGGCGCTTCGGACTATGCGAGAACGGTATACAGTTATAACGATATGCCAGAACAGCAGACAGATCCAGAATTAACCCGGTTCAGTATTATGCATGATGAAGAGGACGTTATTCCGTTAACGCAAAAGGCGTTGGCATTGAATCCTGAACTGAAACTGTTTGCTTCACCATGGAGTGCTCCCGGCTGGATGAAAACGAGCGGATCGATGATTACCGGACAATTGAATACGGAATGGTATCCTGTTTATGCCGAATATTTCGTGAAATACATTCAAGGGTATAGAGAGCATGGATTACCGATCCATGCCATCACGCCACAGAATGAGGCGCTTTATGAACCAGGGCATTATCCCGGTATGTTGATGCCAGCCGAAGCGCAAGCGGATTTTATCAAAAACCATCTCAAACCAGCCTTTGTTCGTAACGATATTCAAACCAAAATTCTCTGTTACGATCATAACTGGGATCAACCGGACTATCCACTTACTGTGCTGGAACAAGTGGGAGAGGCAGTGGACGGCGTAGCCTGGCACTGGTATGGGGGTGATGCATCTGCTCAAACAAAGGTATACGAAGCCTTTGCAGGCAAAGAAGTACATTTCACCGAAGGCTCAGGAGGGGAGTGGATCCCGCCATTTGAACAAGCCTTCTCGAATGTGATGAGAACGGGGATTCAGATTCTGCGCAATTACAGCAAGTCGTTGGTACTTTGGAATATGGCTCTGGACGAGAACAATGGGCCTACGGTTCCTGGTTTTGGCCGCAGTACGTGCCGTGGTATCGTGCAAGTGAATCAGCAGACGAAGGAGCTTACGTATACACTCGATTATTATGCCCTGGCACACTTTAGTGCCTTGATTCGTCCAAAGGCTGTTCGCATTGAATCAACGTCCAGTGATCATGCGATCTGTTCCGTGGCTTTCAAAAATGTAGACGGTTCCGTCGCACTAGTCCTCTTCAATGATGGAGATGGGACGGGTAACGTACAGGTTAAGCTGCGCGACGATACATTGATGAAGTTTCAGCTGGAAAGCAAGAGTGCCTTGTCTGTATTAATCAAAGGTTGATAAATGGATGAAGTTATAAATAGGTTTCATCAGAAACGAAAGCAAAAGAAGCGACGTCCGGAGAATACATGGACATCGCTTCTTTTGCTGACATTACCTGTGGATGGATCACCTTATAAAGGTTGAATGGCAAGATTGGGCGTTCCACTACTCTCATCAACGAACAGAATATATTGATTGCCAGCGGTCCCCGTTAAGACTAGACCGGGTTGACCTGCAACACCAGGATTGTAATACCTGAGCTGCTGTACAATCGGCAGAGCTACTGGAAGCACTGGTTGATTAAGTGCCATTAATTGTGTAGTAGCCTTGACGCTGTCTCCAGCTTCAATAACACCGCCTACACCCAGATTATTAACGATAGAGGAGCTGGCATTGATTTGGAGGCTGCCTGCTACGGTCTGGCTACCATTGACCTGTAGATCAACGCCAATGGTTTCATTACCATTGACTTGCAGATCCTGATTAATGGTCTGATTACCGGTGACAAGGATACTATCAAATGTTGGCAATGAGATCATCTCCTATATAGTATTCTTATATTCTATGAGGACAAGATTTGAACCGACCCGGGTGACTACACATTATATGTACGAGATAAAGCCCGTTTTACATGATGAGCCAGTGAAGCCATTAATAGAAGAAACCATGCCACTATTTCGTGCATATTGTAGCCAGAGAATGTTTTCGTACGGAACGGGAGGGTTTGCTATCCGAAAGAAGTCCAAAATGCAGGTTAAGTCTATAAAGAAGAATCGTTCAGTTCACGATGCAAACCAGTTATTTCTGAGACAGATGCATGCAGTACTGAACAGAAAACTCAAATCCATGCGCAAACATATGGCAGTACAGCAGTTGGATCTCAAGCAACAATGGTTGAAAATGATGCAGGAGGAACATGCAACTAATCGAGTAAAGTCCAAAGTGATCTATAAGGAGTTAAATGTGCTTCTGATTACACCGTGTAATGACCGGGAAATGTCATCACATTGTGTACTGATTGAACATAGCCTTAAACATCTCGTGAGGCATGTAAATGAGATTAAATATATAGAATCCGTTTCAGCCAGTCTGTCTGCTATGGAGGTTGACCTGATTCTGATTGTTGGAAGTGATGAACAATTGCCGAATGAGAATATCACAGCTTTAAAAGAATCAACCGCCAAAAAAGCAATTTGGTTGTCCCCGAATCAAAATGGAAGTCAGAGCGAAGCCATATTGCCATGGTTTGATCACGTGTTTGTGCAGCATTCATGGTCAATAAGCGACCCGTTGCATCTGGCAGGCTCTGCTCTTAATGAACTATTAATGCCCCCTGATCCCCATATTTTCTGTCCGCAAGCTGTTCCCCCGGAGTATGAATCGGATGTTTATATCATCGGGGATGCAGAACCGGATGGCATCATCACAACTTTTGCCAAATCGGGTCTTCTGGATAACAAAAACGTTCGGGTGGACGGGAAGGGGTGGACTCCGCTTGGGGATTTCTATCCCGTTCAAAGACATGAAGCTCGTCAGATGTTGTATAACGGAAGCAAACTGGTCATTCATAGTGGAGAATCAATCAAATATTTGATGGAAATTGCCACATGCGGGACGTTTCAGCTCATAGGGCCATCGCTGAATCAGAGTAACATGGTAGACCTTGGTATCTTTCAGCAATACACTTCCGGTGAAGAACTCATTCAGAAGTTTGAATATTACTGGCAGAATATTGATGCAAGAAGACTGGCCGCTAGCCATGCTCTGGCATACATGAAATACAATCAATCCCATCTGCAAAAAACACTGCGACTATTGGATATCATTTTTATATAACCATCAAGAATCTCGGGTATATGCTGTATCATGTTGCTCCATTGGAGGCGTTCTGATTGAAGGTAATTGCTCTGCATCTACCCCAGTTTCACCGGATTGAGGAGAATGACCGTTGGTGGGGGGAAGGTTTTACTGAATGGACCAATGTAAAAAAAGCCACTCCCCTATATTCGGGTCATCATCAGCCGAACCAGCCATTTCAGGGGAAATATTATGATCTTTCCGATCCGGATGTGCGAAAGTGGCAAGCAGAAACAGCCAACCAGCATGGCATTTATGGATTTTGTTATTATCATTACTGGTTCAAAGGCAAACGATTGCTGGAAAAACCGGTGAATGAAATACTGAGCAGTGGAGAGCCTGATTTTCCATTTTGTTTGTCTTGGGCCAATGAAACATGGACGAGAAAATGGGATGGCCAGGAATCGGACATTCTCATGGCCCAGAATTATGGGGATCAAGATGATTGGGAAGAGCATTTTAATTATCTGGTAAACGTATTTAAGGATAAACGATATATTCGAGTCGAAGATAAACCGCTATTTCTGATCTATCGGCCAGCAAGCATTCCTCGATGTGAGGAAATGATACAGTTTTGGCGTGAATTGGCTCTGGAGCATGGCCTGAAAGGGATCCATTTTGTGCAGACCATTGGCGGGTTCCCTACATTTAATCATCAGATCTTTGATGCAAGTATGGAATTTGAACCACATTACACGTTTGCACATGGACATATGAATGGAATCTGGATCGAAATGAACATTGAGGGTCGGCAGCATATTGCTGTGAATTACGACAAAGTATGGTCCTCCATTCTGGAACGAACGCCACATCGTAACGGAGAACTGATCTATCCAGGTGCTTTTGTCAATTGGGATAATACACCGCGAAGAGGCGTTGACGGCCAGAGTACGCTAGGGTCAACCCCAGAGAAATTTGGGATATATCTGGCGAGGCAGATGGAGAGAGCGAGGACAGTGTACAATAGTGAATATCTCTTTGTTAACGCCTGGAATGAATGGGCGGAAGGGGCATATCTTGAGCCGGATCAAAAATATGGTTGCGCTTATTTGAGAGAACTCAAAAAAGTAATCCAGCAAGAGTTGTTGAACAGAAACAAGTCTGTGGGAGGGAGTTCCGAATGAGGGAACTCTCTCTTAATTGCGCTTGTTCATAAACCCTGTTTTGTAGTCAGTACTGTTGTTTGTCTACGGTACTCCGTAGGTGTGAGCCCTGTATGCTTTTTGAACTGTCTGGAGAAATAGTACAAATCACTGAAACCGAGATGCTCTGCGATGGCGGTGATTGTGTTCGGGGTGCAGGTCAGTAATTCCTTGGCTTTATCGATTTTTTTGCCAGTAATGTAGAGGATCGGAGGAAGGCCAATCTGCTGCTTGAAGAATCGAATGAAATAATTCGGATGCATGTAGGCAATCTGGGCCAGATCCTGAACTGAAATATTCTCTTCAATGTTGGAATCAATGTAAGCCAGAATGGTGGATAGCTTCTCCATAACCGGCACGTTAATAAAAGAGATCTGATCCAGATCGAGATTCATTATATAGTGGGACAGTAACTCGGTCAGTTTGCTCTTGGCCATCATATGGGCATAGACTGAGTCGGATTTTGCATATGCAAGGATACTGCTGAAAATCCCCTGAATCAACTCAGGTTGATCCAACGTGCAGCTATTCGGAAATTTCAGAATTTGGAACAAATTGATTCCTCCAACCTTTGCACTAAAGTGACACCAATATTTGAGAAAAGGACGGTCATTAATGGCAGAGTAGGATTGTTTGATTCCTTCCGGCATTAAAATAAGCTGATTAGGCGCAGGGTAAAACTCTTCGTTCCCAATCTTGAGCCAGCCTTCACCTTCACATATGAAATAAAACTTGCTGTAATCGGGTGTATAATCCAGATCTCTCCAATCGATGTCGCAACGATTATAGTTGACCATGAATAATTCAACTTGCAGATTGGACAGATAGTTTGTAAGCAACGTTTGGTGGTTCATGTTATTCATCTCCATACAAGGTTAGTATTGTCCATCTAAAAGTTAGTGTTCTGCATGTTTAACCTGTGGCCTTAACACTACAATACAAGTGCAGACGATAACGGAGGGAATGAGAACAGTTCATGGACAAAAAGGAATATTTGCAACAGATCGAAGCAACAATTGCGAACGGTAAATTTAAGGACAACTGGAGTTCGCTCAGCGCTTTCCAAGTTCCAGAATGGTACCCAAAAGCGAAATTCGGTATATTCATCCACTGGGGGCTGTATTCCGTCCCGGCTTATGATAGCGAATGGTATTCGCGAAATATGTATATTCAAGGCTCCAAGGCTTATGAACATCACCTTGCGGTGTATGGACCTCATAAAGACTTTGGCTATAAAGACTTCATCCCGATGTTTCGTGCAGAGAAGTTTTATGCCGATGAATGGGCAACTTTATTTAAACAGGCCGGAGCCAAATATGTTATGCCTGTAGCTGAGCACCATGATGGTTTTCAGATGTACAAGAGCTCTATCTCTCACTATAACACATATGAAATGGGCCCCAAACGAGATATTCTGGGCGAGATGAAGGTTGCATATGAGAAGCAGGGATTAACCTTATGTGTATCGTCCCACCGTGCGGAGCATTGGTTCTTCATGTCTCACGGGAAGGAATTCGAGTCAGATATTCAAGAGCCCCTGAAACGTGGTGATTTCTATTGGCCTGCCATGCCAGAACCGGATCATCATGATCTGTATGGTTCTCCTCCGACCGAGGAGTATCTGGAAGACTGGTTGATTCGTTGCTGTGAACTGGTAGATCAATATCAGCCGAAGGTATTCTATTTCGATTGGTGGATTCAAACGGTTGCATTCAAACCCTATTTGAAGAAATTTGCGGCCTATTATTATAACAAAGGTGAAGAATGGGGCGAGCCTGTTGCGATCAATTATAAACATGAGGCCTATATGTTTGGCAGTGCCGTTCCGGATGTGGAGCGCGGACAGTTCGCTGATCTCAAGCCTTATTTCTGGCAAACGGATACGGCTGTCGCTAAAAACTCATGGTGTTATACGGAAAATAATAACTATAAAACGGCCGAGGAGATCATTCGGGATCTCGTTGATATTGTAAGCAAGAATGGAAATCTTCTGCTGAACATTGGCCCCAAAGCAGACGGCAGTATACCCGATGAAGATCGCGACATTTTGCTGAGCATCGGCAAGTGGCTTGAAGTGAATGGAGAAGCGATCTATGACACGACATTCTGGCGTACGTTTGGAGAGGGTCCAACCGAGGTGAAGGAAGGGCAATTTACGGATGGGGATACCAAGGCGTTTACGAGTGAAGATATACGGTTTACGATAAAAGAAAGCAGTCTGTATGCCACGGTTCTTGCCTACCCGGATAACGGAGTGATTCACATTAAATCGCTGAAGGAAGGTTCTCATCATTTCCAAGGCGTTATTCAAGACATTCAGGTACTTGGATACGAAGAAAAACCGCAATGGGAGAGAACTACGGACGCACTGACAATCACAACGACAACTGTGAAGAGTAATGCACCGATTGTTTTCAAAATTGAATTGGATTAATCTCAAAGATCATTCTCAATACGGTTATTATTAAAAGGGCGCATCCAGGAGTATTGTTCTCATTGGATAGCGCTCTTTGGGTTGTTTAACTTTTGCAGTAATAATCAATATTCTGCAATGACTTACACTCTTCTCCGGGTTCGAGCGGTAGACAGGCGAGACTTGATACCTCGTTTTTTGAATAATCGAGGTGTTTTTCGTTTGCGTTTAACTGCACGATTCGGGTTGTGACGGGAAGTTTTCTTATTTATGGGTTCTGGTGTTGATGGACGTATGGGGAGTTCACATGGTTCCTCCGGTGATTTTTTCAACGCTGTGTAGTTAACAGGCAAGATATTCAATGCCCGCATCGTACGGGGAATTTCCTCGTTCATGAACACGGCAAGTTCCCGCTCACGAATGTCCGTCCATTCCGAAATCCCAAGCAGAATATCATCCACATAGCCGGGGTGACATACAATCTCAGTGGTTCCTTCTTGCAGCGTAAACAAATGATGAAGCAGTCGCTGCAAGCCTTCATTGTCTCCATAAGTATCCAACAATATCATCTCGGTCATTCGGGGGACAGGCGCTTGGGGAATGGAATGAACGATCTGAGATTTGCGGAGTGGTACATTTTCCCGAATGGCTTTTTCTGCCATAATTTGATATATCATGGGATCGTTCTGATGCAGCAAATGATGGGCATCCAAATGTGTAGGGTAACGGAAAGCTTCTATAAACCGATTCCATTGTGCATCAAGTTCTTTGATGATATCAGCGGGATCTCGTACATATACACTATTTCCGTTATGAAAAGAACCATCTTTTTTCACTAAAGAAGATACGCTTCCCGGATCGCAAACAGGGCATCCGTAGGTGAGGTTGAAATGCAAACCGATCCCGAAATCAGGTAGCGACTGTGCAGCATGCACTGCATGATCAAAGCCAGGCATATTGACCATCATCGAAGTACTCGTAATTCCTCCTGATTGATAAGCTTTAATAATGCCTTCGTTAATGGCAGGTGACAATCCAAAGTCGTCTGCATTAATAATTACTTGCCTGCTCATGTCCAGTGATCCCCCTCCCTCGGATTGAAAAAATCGAATAGTATCTAGCTAATATATTAAAGGAACAAACAAGGGGATCGTACATTCGCACAGGTTTGCTAAAAATCTTGCTCTTATCAAATCAATACATGACCGTTTCGTCGAATGTGTCAAATTCAGTCTAAACACTGCAAAGTAAGGATGTATGTCCATCCCTGGGGAGAGATATTCAGTTCATATTGCGAATATAATTCACGTAAGTGCTGTCAGTATGGCTCAAACAGACTTGGTATGAAGTAATCTCAGCTGCACAATATCGCGGAAGCACAATGGCGTTATGGGTATGTTTACTCGGACTCACTAAGGAGGCGATTCCGTCAGATGAAGCCAAAAAAACGTATAAAATTTGGTGGAAACATATTTAAGAAAAATAGAGGAGGAGAGGAACATCACAAGTGCTTTGAAATCGAAGCTGAATTGCTTTTCAAGCTGATTGGCGAGTTGAAAGGAGCCATTGTACAGGTTTTTGCCAATCCGACTTCACACAATGTTTCGCTTCTGATCGAGGTGTTGCGTAAATTACTGGCCCTGATTCATCACTCGGATTTGAAAAAGGGAACCCGCGCAGACCTCGAAGCAGTCTTGGAGCTCACAATTGTATCTGCAGAGGCTGTTCCATTCTCTCCAATTAGTGTGGCGACCAATTTGCAACAATTGCTGGATGTGCTGCTCTCTGTTATTTTACAGGGGAATATCGATTCGGCTGAAAAAGATCAACTGGTCATTTTGATTCGGGCAACTGAATTGGCTATTACTACAGGGCTAAGAAACATTGGGAGTCAAGGTCCGGCTGGACCTGCAGGGCCTGCGGGTCCTCAAGGCGTACCTGGACCACAAGGCCCGGCAGGCGCTGCCGGACCTCAAGGTAGTGCAGGACCTGCTGGTACACCGGGAACAGCAGGTGTCACGGGAGCTACCGGCGCAACGGGTGTGGCAGGCCCTGCGGGTGGTGCAACAGGAGCGACAGGTGCAACGGGGAGTACTGGAGCTGTTGGTGCAGCAGGTGTTACAGGAGCAACAGGTGATCCTGGTGTAGCGGGTGCCACGGGAGTGACAGGTGATACGGGTGCAGCCGGAATTGCGGGAGTAACCGGGGCTACAGGTGCCACAGGTGATACGGGACTGACCGGCGCAACCGGGATTACGGGAGTAACTGGCAGCACTGGCGTAACAGGCGCTACGGGTTCTGGAGCTATTATACCGTTTGCTTCTGGCGGACCTGCCATATTGACAACCATTGCTGGTGGACTGGTAGGAACGACAAGTCTCATCGGTTTCGGAAGCTCGGCAACCGGAGTCAGCATTCTGGGTGGCACGATTGATTTGACGGGGACGGTTGTCGGCCCACTCATTAACTTTGCGTTCTCTGCCCCACGTGATGGCGTGATCACTTCCATCGCGGCCTATTTTAGTACCACAGCAGCCTTGGCCTTGGTCGGTTCAACGGTGACCATCACCGCGCAATTATTCAGTTCACCTACTCCGGATAATGCATTCACTGCGGTACCAGGGGCCATCGTTACACTGGCGCCGCCACTCACAGGTATTATTGCTTTGGGAAGCATCTCCAATGGCATAACAACCGGATTGGCGATACCGGTGACAGCAGAGACACGTCTTCTGCTCGTATTCTCCGCGACGGCAACTGGACTCAGCCTTGTGAATACCGTTGTTGGTTATGCTAGTGGTGGCGTAAACATTACATGATGCGATATACATTTTGATCTGGGGCCGACTCAATCGTTTCTTTCAAAATTATAAAATAACCCCATGACTCATGAGAGCCATGGGGTTTGAACTTTTTATACATAGCTGTGATATCTGTTACTATCAAGCATTAGTAGTAAATGTCATAGCTTCCACCATAACTATTTGGTGAGTAAGCTACAATTTTATGATAACCATACAAGTTACCAAGTGTAATGCTTTTCGTTCCAAAATCAGACACGATTACTCTTCCACTTCCCTTCAGATTTCCACTCATATCTTCAACATTAAACACATATTCCCCTGTTGTAAGAGGATTAAATCTAAAGGTGACACTTCCACTCAAGTATATATCGGTACTGTATCCTCCATTGAAATATTCTCTTATGGGATTTTGAACAAAAATATTAATATCTTGTGCTTGGGACTGTTGTTGTGTCTGAACTTCCTGGGAGGAAGGGGGAGTTACCGTATGAGCTTCATCAGCGAATACCGCTGGAACAGATGCTAAAAGCATCGCCATGGAAGAAAGAGCTGCAATTGCTGTTTTTTGATATTTTTTCACAATCAAACATCTCCTTATGGTATATAAAATTTAAAATAGAGTAGAGTTCGTACTTGTCACAAAGACAAAAGATCAATAGAGCAGTAGCTTTCCTCACAGTCATTTCCTAGGATGAGAGTAAGGTTGATCTGGCGCCAAATGTATGTTACAAGATAATCGTACATTTTATTCCAAATATATACAATAACGTTTGCAGGATTTTCTATGCTGTTTTTGTTAAATATATACTTTATTCATATATAGTTCACAAATTAACATTTATTAGATCGAATGATTACGGAGAAGAGCCCCGCGATTCAAACGCACGATGAACGAAAAAGGTAACAGCAGGATAGATGTCTACTTGACCTCTTGGTTTGAATAGTAACCTTGACCTTCAAAAAGTAGTTTCATAGAACTACTAAATTTGATCATTTAGCAGAATGGAATGCATAATTACGAAAAAATAGTATGAACGCGTAAGCGACATGAGACACATAAAAGCATTTAATAGGCTTATTTTCTATATTTTTCAATAAAAGTGCTTGTATATATCGAATAATGATTCTATACTATACCAATAAAATCCAATTAAATTCCTAATTGACTATTATATGTAATTTAAATATTTGCACACTCACTCGAATCACGATCGAAAGTCATATTCACCACTCCTTAGAAAGCGTTCTGCTAACGCTCCTGATTACCCTTCCATATGAATGCTTATAGACATTCACTCTCGTCGCATAACTCAAACATCCAACCTATTACACTCGCGTCTTAACCCTTGAGGTATCAAATCTCCTAAACTTCCAAGTGAAAAAACATAGATGAATCGGTGTGTCTCTTCTGACTCATATTGTCCCTAATTCCCTAACCAAACCTGTAAAGGAGGTGAGGCTTTATGTGAAATCCAGGGCGTTTATTCCGTCCGCAATCAAGGTTAGTCTACCGTTTTATTCTGCAGAGAAGGGCATATGTACCAGACTAAATTACAAAACCGGGTAAAGGGAGTGGAAAAGTTTGATAAAGATTAATCGGTTACGCAAGCCCATCTCTATAGGGCTCTCGCTTCTCCTTGCATTTTCGATCATTCATCCGGTTTCAGCTGAAAACTCCACATCATCCAAATTGGATATGAAATCTGGACTTGCCAAAGTTTCGGAGGTCAAAGTAAACGCCAAGTTGACCAAAGAATTTGAAGGTAGTGAATATGTTACCTATCTGGTGAAAATGAAGGAACAGGTGGATACAGCAGCAGTCTCCAAGCAGGCCCTCGAAAAGGCGACTATCGCCAAACAAACGCCTTCAGCCACAAAGCTGTCCGTTCGGAATTCAGTCGTCAGTTCTCTGCGAGAAACGGCCTCACGTACACAATATCCATTGGAAACTTATCTGGAAAAGGAAGTTGACCTGGGCAAGGTCAAAGAATATAAAAGCTATTTTATTGTCAATTCACTGGCAGTGACGAGTACCAAAGAAGTCATGGAACAGATTGCGCTGCTGCCTGAGGTAGAGAAGATTCTACCGAATGAGACACGATACTTACAGAAAGCCGAAGTGAGTAAAGAACCGGCGAGTGCGGCACCAGCCAAAGATGCTGTGCAAACGCCAGCTAAAGACGCTTCAGTCGGAGTCAAAGATAAAGAGCCTGCTGCAAAGGACAAGCTTGCAACAGAGAACGTGGAATGGAACCTGGATTACATCAATGCGCCAGCCGTATGGGATCGGGGCATCGATGGAACGGGGATTGTCGTTGCCAATCTCGACAGCGGTGTGGACTATACCCACCCTGCGCTTCGCAGCAAATGGCGGGGACTGGATGCTTCGGGCAATATTGTTGATCCCGAACTGAGCTGGTATGATCCGCACAGCAATGCTTCGCTTCCTGCGGACGGAGACGGACATGGTACTCATACCATGGGTACGATGGTTGGCTCGGAACCAGATGGTACCAATCAGATCGGGGTTGCTCCCGGTGCGAAGTGGATAGGTGTACGGATATTTAATCCGGAAACAACAGATGCCATTATTCTGGATGGCGGACAATGGTTGATCGCACCGGTGGATGCAGAAGGTAATCTGCACCCTGAACTTGCACCGGATGTCGTCAACAACTCATGGGGCGGAGGCGCAGGACTGGATGAATGGTTCCGGCCGATGGTGCAAGCCTGGCGTGATGCTCAGATTTTCCCGGAATTCTCTGCAGGAAATGTGAGACTGGGTAACCCGGGCGGACCTGGTTCTGTTGCTAACCCGGCCAACTATCCTGAAAGTTTTGCTACAGGAGCAACGGATATCAACGGAAATCTGGCTTCGTTCTCCCTGCTGGGTCCATCTCCGTATGGCGAGATCAAACCGGAAGTATCTGCCCCTGGTGTCAATATCCGTTCAGCAGTTCCGGGTGGTGTCTATGAGGGAGGCTGGAACGGAACGTCAATGGCAGGCCCGCATACCACTGCACTTGCTGCACTCCTGCTTCAGGCCAACCATTCCCTTACGGTGGATCAGCTGGAGCAGATCATTACAGATACGGCCACACCGAGAACAGATAGTCAGTATCCGACATCTCCTAATAACGGCTACGGTCACGGCATTATTAATGCGCTTGATGCGGTGGGTTCTGTACTCGAAGGAATCGGCACAGTATCCGGCAGAGTCGTTACAGCCGGAGATGATCTGGAAGAGCCGGTACTGGAACACACACCTGTCAATTCAGCCTTTACAGGCATTGATATTCCATTAACGGCTCATGTGACAGATAACGTCGCGGTAGTCTCCGTCGAGGCTTTTGCCAAAACGACAGGTACCAACCAGTACGTCTATCTGCCGATGAATCGGATTGCCGGAGATAGTAAAGATGGAACTTACACAGCAACCATTCCTGCCTTTCTCATTGAGCCACAAGGTGTGGAGTATTATATCCGCGTGAATGACTATGGCAATAACGGATTCGATAGTCAGGTATACAAGGTGGCTGTCTCCAATGGTGTTCAACCCGGATATCTTCAGGATTTTGAAGAAGATCAGCTGGGCTTCACCACTGGCGGTACGGGAAGTACATGGGTATGGGGAGCACCAAGCAGTGGTCCTGGAAGTGCATACTCCGGTGACAAGGTGATTGCAACCAACCTGCAAGGTACTTATCTGGCGAACAGCAATGCATATCTGCTTGCGCCGCCAATTGATCTTACTGAGAGCCCGGAAGGCGCGTTATTGTCTTTCAAACACTGGTATGATCTGGAGAATAACATCGACTTTGGCAAGGTATATATCGCTTCCGAGGATAGCGATTATGTGTTCGAAGAGTTGTTAAGCTTCACGGGTACGGGTGGTAACTGGAAGAAACAATATGTGGACCTTCGCGCATACGCGGGTCAGCAGGTATTTGTCAAATTCAATCTGACCAGTGATAACTCGGTGCAGAAGGCTGGTTGGTATATTGATGATTTTGCAGTTGAAGAATTGGATGAGCTTGCACCGGGAGCTCCTGCTGGATTGACTGCAACTGCTGATATTCTCGGCAACGTAGCCTTGAACTGGACTGGAGCGAGTGATGAGGATCTCGAATCCTATGTCGTATATCGTTCCACAACCGCAGGTACAAGTTATGAAGCTATTGGAAGCACGACAGGAACAACGTTTACGGATACAACTACAGTTACGGATTCGACCTATTACTATGCCGTTGCTGCACTGGATTATAGTGGCAATGAAAGTGACAAGTCGAATGAGGTCTCCATTACAGTGGAGGTGCCTGAGGATATCTACATCGATCACTTCGACGGCAGTGATGATAATGGCTGGACTCATTCGGGAACCAAAGATGAGTGGGAACGCGGCATTCCGGTAACGGGACCTGCCAGCGCCGTTTCTCCGCCGAATGTGTGGGCAACTGATCTCGACAATACGTATGAGAATGGCTCCAACTATTCGCTCGTATCCCCAGTTATTGATTTGACGGATGTATCCGAAGGAACACTCACGTTTAATCATTGGTACGAGATTGAGAGTGGATACGATTATGGATATGTGGAAGTCACCAAAGATGGTGGAACAACATGGTCAGAACTGGGCAAATTCTCACATAGTACAAACGGTAAACAATGGACACCGGTATTTTATGATCTGGATACACTTACAGGCAATGAAGTACAATTCCGGTTCCGTCTGACTTCAGACAACAGTGTTGTGAAAACAGGTTGGTTCATTGATGATTTCCGTGTACTGGGTGTTGCGGTGGAGACGGTTACAGAGGACAATGCGGTTGTGCTTAACAGTGACAAACCGAAACCGTCCTATGATAACCCATGGTACAAAATTACGCGGACAGACAAAGCGGAATTCAACAAAACGAAACAGCAACAACCGGAAGTCGAAAAACCAGGCACAGGTTCGGTTAATCCACAAAGCCTGCCTGCAAGTGCAACGGTTACCGTACTGGAAACCGGACGTTCGGTGAAAACGGATTCGGCTACAGGCAAGTACAGCTTCACACACGTAGCAGGTGATTACACGTTAAAAGCTGAGGCATATGGATATTATCCTCGTACCCAGCAGGTGACAATCACCGATGGCAGTGGAGCCAAAGCCAACTTTAATCTGGAGGCAATCCCGCATGGACAGATTGAAGGTGTAGTAACGGATGAGCGGACAGGACAACCACTGGCTGATGCTTCCGTTCTCGTGGTGGAAGATGCGAATGTAGGTGAAGTTCACACAGGTTCAGATGGCAGCTTCGTTATTCAGGTATTGGAAGGAAGCTACACTCTATCCATCCGGGCTGCGGATTATTACAGTAAGACGGTTACTGTGACTGTACCTGGTAATGGTACGGCAGAGGCGAATGTTGCCTTGAAGCCGTTCATCGGTTTTCCAGGGGAAATTGCTTATGATGATGGAACAGCAGAGAACGCACGAGCTTTTAACGCTGCGGATAACGCTTGGGCAGTTCGAATGACACCAGAGCTGGAGACCGCACAACTGACGGGTGCATCGTTCCGCTTCTGGAACACCGAATGGCCTGTACCTGGAGGTACAGCGTTCCAATATGCCGTCTATGATGCATCGGGTGCTGGCGGAGCTCCGGGACGACAACTAGCTGGACCATTTGACGGTACTGCACTTCGTAACGATCAATGGACAACCGTTGAATTCCCGGAACCGGTCATTGTAACGGGTGATTTCTATATCGTGTATGTACAGAGCTTAGCTGGAACTAGCGCTCCGGGACTCGCTACCGATGAGGATGGTCCAAATGCAGGTCGAAGCTGGCAGCGAGTAGGTGGGGCGTGGAGCACTTCACCTGCAGAAGAAGGTAACTACATGATTCGTGCAGTTGTGAGATATCCGGTAAATGCACCTGTGCTCACAGCACCTGCGAACACATATACGAATCAATCAACTTTCACCGTGTCGGGAACCTCTCCGGCATCCGGCGCTCAGATTAAGATCTACAACGGCAAAGATCTGGCTGGTACAACAACTGTCGCAAATGGGAAGTTCTCATACGGTGTGAAACTACGTTCTGGGATTAATGCGATTACGGCCGAGGCTGTGGTGGACGGAAAAACAACCGATCGTTCACTGCCCGTTGTCATCATTTTGGATCAAACCAAACCACAGTTGACCATCACGAGCCCGACGGAAGGAAGCCGGATCAACACGGAAGTTGTTCATGTAACAGGTAATATCGTGGAACAATTCCTCGATAAGTTGACTGTTAACGGACAAACCGTACAAGTGGGCAAAGACAGAAGCTTCAGTCATCGCGTATTGGTTAACGAAGGCGAGAACACGATAACCATTACAGCAACCGATCTTGCTGGCAACAAAACAACGGTAACCCGCACCGTATACGTGGAAACGGCGTTGCCAGAACTTACGAATATTACGCCAGCTGAAGATGTTCGAATCACATCAGGGGAGAGTGTCACCGTATCGTTTGACAGTAAACCTGGACTTCAAGCATCTTTCCGGATTCAGTTACCGCTGAATCTAAATGCCCCAGGGGCAGGAGAGATTCCATTGGTGGAGACTGAGCCAGGTCGTTACACGGGTACGTACACAACACCTTCATCCCTTACTCTTGAGGGTGGAGTCATTGTAATTCGTGCTCAGGATGCAGCTGGCAACAAAGTAGAAGCCGAAGCAGCTGGACGATTGTTCGTCAGCGCAGCACAGGAACAATCCAATCCAGAACCAGATTCGAGTCCTGAAGTGGACGAATCCAATGAACCTGCTCCATCGTCTGCTGAGGGTCTTCAACCTTAATTATTTCAAAGTATGTCATGGAAGATAACTGTATTTAGCACATTGAAGCAAGAAGCCGATAAGCCGAGGTATCCTGGCTTGTCGGCTTTTTGTTATATCCTCTTTTCATAGCTGACGCCTAAGATTAGTTCGAGCAAAATGCATATACTGCATGGTTTGCAGCATTAGGATTAACAAATACGATGACAGGAGGAGTGAACTGTGGGAGTTGATGCAGTACAACGATCCCAACCGTTACGAAGTAAATGGCTCAAAACCAAAATGTTGCTGAATAACTCGGCGATCAAACCATTTATCCCTGATACACAACGATATAGCCAATCCAACTTGAAGACCATGCTGGAGAAATATAGGATGGTATATGTCAAACCCGAGATAGGCACCTTTGGAATGGGAGTCATTAAAGCTGAAATGCACAATCAGCACCACTTCGCTTACCAGATTGGTCAAAAGCGTCTGACGTTCAACAGCTTTGAGTCATTCTATCGAAGCCTGACCCATCGAATTAAGCAAAAAAGCTATCTTATTCAACGAGGTATCCATCTGCTGCAACATAATAACAGGCGCTTTGACATTCGGGTAATGGTTCAATTAAATCCCGGGCAGGCGTGGGAAGCGACAGGGGTCATAGGCCGACTGGGTCATCCAAAGAAAATTGTGACCAACTACCATAGCGGTGCGAAGCCAATGAGCATTCATACGTTGTTGAGATCCCATGCCTCTGACAAGCGGATTAACGAATTGATCCAGGAGATGAATCACCTGGGCATCCATATCGCTCGGCACATGCGGAAGAAATACACGCGTTTGAAAAGCATTGGGGTGGATATCGGGCTTGATCGAAGTCTGACTCCATGGATTATTGAGGTAAACGCGAAGCCAGATCCCTATATATTCAATCAGTTAAAGGACAAGACAATGTATCGCAAGGTGATTCGATATTATCGTCAGAACGCACTATAATGAATGACCATGTCAAAGCGAATCCAGAAAATCATGTGAAAATAAATATGTGAAAATGAAGCATCCATCGGGATGCTTTTTCTTTTGCTTGCATATGACAGCAGGGAAGTATTCTCCTTTCTTCACATTAATGATATAACATGATATATTAGGATGTAGAACATGAGAAGTATGGGTATTTATGGAGGTGCTTGTATTGGGGAAAGACTCGGCATCCAAGCCGATGTATGAACAGATCTTTGAATCCTTGCGCGAACGGATACAGCTTCATCAATATCAAGTGGGTGAGCGTGTTCCTTCGGAGAAGGAATTATGTGATGAATTTGGAGTTAGCCGGATTACGACGAAAAAAGCGCTTGAGATGTTGGCGAGTGAACAATTGATTGTACGTCAGCCGGGACGGGGTTCTTTTGTAGCCGACACGGCAGAGGGTATGCAGGAAAGACCTAACAGACCTGCTCCGCATGGTGCGGTGAAAGATCCAGAGAAGAAGCTGCTCATTGGTCTGGTCATTACCAACTTCAGTGATATGTATGGTACAGAACTGTTATATGGCATGGAAGAAGCTTCACGAGAGCATGATTGTTTTCTCGTACTTAGACGATCCTTCGGGATTCCCGAGCAGGAGGAACGCAGCATTCAGGAACTGCTGGAACTGGGTGTGGACGGATTGATCATTTTCCCTGCACAGGGTGAATATTTCAGCGATGAGATTCTTAAACTGGTCGTGAACAAATTCCCGTTTGTTCTGATTGACCGGTATCTGAAAGGCATTCCAGCTTCTTCGGTCAGTACAGATAACGTAGGCGCGGCGAGAGAAGGGATGAATTATCTGTTCCACCTGGGTCATCGACACATTGCTTTTCTTACACAGCCTCCGGCCAACACCACACCGATTGAAGAACGAATTGAAGGGATTATTGAGGCACATCATGATCAAGGTGTGCTGGTGAACAGAGAATTGTGGTTGGAATCTTTTCTTTCGACATTGCCTAGTGTGTTCGATCCTCAGGTCGAGGTCCGCGATGTGGAGACACTGGTAGAACATTTGCAGAAATATCCGGAGATTACTGCACTCTTTGCTGCGGAATACCATATTGCTTTACTTGCAGAACAAGCAGCTGCTCGGCTGGGTCTGAAGATTCCGGAAGATTTGTCCATCATTTGTTTTGACAGTCCAAACGCTGCCGAAGGAAGCCGTGTAACACATATGCGACAGAGTCAGTTTGATATGGGGAAACAAGCATTCGAGATGGTGCTCCAAAATATGCAGAACAACGAAATGGCAGTGAACAGGGTTGTTTTGCCTGCCCGATTGGTGAAGGGGAAATCAACGAGTATAGTGAAACAAAAGGGTTAATTTTAGCGGCCTATATTCATTGGGTTTAATCAGAGACTTCGTGAAAACGAGGTCTCTTTTTGGTATGGATAAAAAGGGGAACATCACCTAGATTGGTATATTATTTAGATTAAAAAAATGATAATAACATGCTAATATACAAATAAATATATTGACATAACATTATATTCGTTTTAGGATGATGAAAGCGGTTAATAAACTGGATTACATAAGGAGGACAACATGCTGACACCCAGAGAAGATCAAGACATTTCCCCCTCGATATACGACATGATTGATCGAGTTAACAAACGTATGCCGGATTATCCGGAACTTAACCAAATGTTTAAAACCTGTTTTACCAATACGATGGCGACTACCATTCAGCGCAAAGAAGATGGAACAACTTTTGTGATTACGGGAGATATCCCTGCCATGTGGTTACGTGATTCTGCTGCACAGGTCAGACCGTATCTGGTTCTCGCTTCAGAGGATGAAGATATCGCCGACATGATCGCTGGACTGGTTGAACGGCAACTGAATTATATTCTCCTAGACCCTTATGCAAACGCTTTTAATGAGACAGAGAGTGGGAAAGGACATCAGGAAGATCTAACGCAGATGAATGATTGGATCTGGGAACGGAAGTATGAGATTGACTCTCTGGCTTATCCAATTCAGCTCAGTTATCTCCTGTGGAAGAACACGGGAAGAACAACTCAATTCAATGATACGTTCCGCAAAGCAACCCAGATTATCATGCAGTTATGGCAAGTGGAGCAGCATCATGAGACGAAATCACCCTACACGTTCCAACGTCTGGATGCGCCCGAAACCGATACGCTCAGCCGAGATGGACGAGGTACTGAAACAGCCTATACAGGCATGACATGGTCGGGATTCCGTCCCAGCGATGATCGCTGTGAATATGGCTATCTTATACCATCCAATATGTTCGCTGTTGTGGCGCTGAGATATCTACAGGAAATTGCCGAAGTCGTGTTCGAGGATAAAGGGCTGTTAGCAACTGCTCAGCAGTTGGAGGAACAGATCAACCAAGGTATTCAGGATTATGGTACTGTCGAACATCCGGAATATGGCACCATATATGCGTACGAAACCGACGGGAAAGGCAATCACAATCTGATGGATGATGCCAATGTACCAAGCCTGCTGTCTTTACCTTATCTCGGATATGTTGATGAGAACGACGAGGTGTATCAGAATACACGCCGATTCATTCTATCCTCACACAACCCGTATTTCTATGAGGGAACAGCAGCAGCTGGAATCGGTAGTCCACATACACCGGATGGGTACATCTGGCATATCGCTTTATCGATGCAGGGGCTGACTACAACGGATCGCAACGAAAAACTGCGATTGCTCCAGCTTATCCAACAGACGGATGCGGGCACCGGCCTTACCCATGAAGGCTTTTCGGCTAACGATCCACATGAGTATACCCGCCCATGGTTTTCATGGTCCAACATGCTCTTTAGTGAACTGATGATGGATTATTGCGGATTCCGCGTAGAGAAATAGGATTACGCACAGAAATAGATAGGAAAGCAAGAGAGAACCTGCGAGTACATCATAACGTTCGGAGTTCGTTGAATTCCGACAAGAGGAGAGCGAACCATGAGAAAAATATCTTTGAAAATGCCGGTAGCAGCAGTTATGACATCCTTGCTCATTCTAACGACAGCCTGTTCAGGCGGAAGTTCAAGTACAGGCACAACCAGTGATGGCAAGAAGGAAGTAACCGTATCGTTCCGTTCTTCAGGATCTGAAGATACACTTACGAAGTTTTTCCAATCCGGATTGGTGGATCAATTCGAGAAAGAAAATCCAGATATCAAAATCAACATTGCTCCTGTATTGGCAAGTGAAGGTGATTATACGTCCAAAATGGTTTTGCAGATGAAATCGCCTGACACGGCGCCTGATGTTATTGCCGAAGATACATCTATTATCAAATCCGATGCTGCTGCGGGATATCTGGAGCCGCTGGATACACAGGTTCAGGGCTGGTCCGATTGGGAAGAACACATCATCGACAACCTGAAGGCAGGGGTTACGGGTGAAGATGGCAAGGTATACGGTGTTCCGGCTACCTCGGATACACGCGGGATCTGGTACAACAAGGAATTGTTTCAACAGGCAGGTCTGGAAGTTCCATTCAAACCTGCAAGCTGGGCAGAAGTACTCGAAGCAGCACGTACCATCAAGCAAAAACTGCCAGGTGTGACACCGCTTAATATGATCGTGGGCAAAGCAAACGGTGAAGGGGTTACCATGCAGACGCTGGAAATGCTGCTCTATGGTACGGCAGACACATTGTATGACGATACCAGCAAGAAATGGGTCGTGAACAGCCCGGGCCTTCTGGATTCTTTCAAATTCATAGATCAAGTGTTCAACACGGATAAAACAGGTCCGACCATGCAGGTCGCCTTGAATGGACAAGCTGGCAGTATTGCATTCCAGCAACAGTTCCCGCAAGACAAACTGGCGATGGCTGTAGATGGTAGCTGGGCAGGTTCGACATGGGCCGAGAACGGTGCTGCTCCAATTGCCAACGTCGAAGAGAAAATAGGTTTTGCGCCATTCCCGACACAAAATGGGGAAGCACCTGGAGCAACGACGATGTCTGGAGGATGGGCTTGGTCTGTTCCTGCACAAGCGAAGAACAAGGAAGAAGCTTGGAAATTTATCGAGTTTCTGATGAATAAGGAAAATGCGACTGCACGCGTAATAGCGGAAGGCAGCCTCAGTCCACGTAATGATTCCACAGAAGTTGAAGGGTATACGGATCGTCCATATACCAAAGAAGCACAGGAACTCTTGAATGTGGCTCACTTCCGTCCGGCGAACGATCAGTATGCAACGGTATCCGCACAATTGCAAAGTATCGTAGAGAGTATTGCCTCTGGCAAGCTGACGCCGGAAGACGGAATTACGCAATTGAAGGACAACGTATCCCGCTCCCTTGGCGCGGACAGCATCGAAGAGAAATAAGGATATCGATATATTCGGAGGGGGAGGAACAATCTCCCCTTTTTCCGGTTCGAATGGAGAGTGACTTATGAAAAGGAAAGCACCAGGCTCATTTCTGTTTCTCATGCCTTCCGTACTGTTATTACTCGTGTTTTTCATTGTTCCCATCATTCTGACGATCTGCTTTGCCTTTACGAATATGGCTCTGACCGGGGCGGCAGCCAAGAGTCTGGAGTTCGTCGGATTTCAGAATTTCATTAATATGTTCCATGATCCGGACTTCCGCATTAGTGTCTGGCGTACGCTGGTCTTTCTCATCTTCTCCGCAGTGATTGGTCAGGTATTGCTTGGGTTCATTCTGGCTTTTCTAATGAAGGAAAAAAATGTGACGTTCCGCCGGGTCATTGGCATCATCGTCATTGCTGGCTGGGTGACACCCGAGATTGTGGTGGCATTCTGTATGGTTGCCTTTTTCAGTGACAATGGTTCATTGAATCAGATTCTTGGCTGGTTTGGGGCGAATCCGATCTCCTGGTTGTTCAGTTTCCCAATGGTGAGTGTCATTATCGCGAATATTTGGCACGGCACAGCCTTTTCGATGATGGTCTACCAATCGGCTCTGGATGATATTCCGAAGGAAGTCGAAGAAGCTGCCATTATTGACAGTGCTACAGGGTTCCAGATCGTCAGACACATTACAATTCCAATGGTAAAAGGGTCGATCGTGACCAACATGATGTTGGTTACCCTACAGACACTGGGTGTGTTCACGCTGATCTATACGATGACCGGTGGTGGCCCGGGTACTTCGACACAAACCTTGCCAATCTTCATGTACAACCAGGCCTTTGTGAATTATCAGTTTGGATACGGTACAGCCATATCGCTGGTTCTGCTGTTCATCGGTATCATCGCCAGCCTGTTCTACATGCGATCCATGAAAGTGAAAGTGTAACCATGAAGGAGGTTCGATCCCTATGGTCAAACATGGGCTTCAACGTAAAATCCAGTACGGGATTCTAGTCTTTCTAGGGCTCTGTTTTTTATTGCCGCTGCTCTGGATTATCTTGGCTTCATTTGATCCGAACGCACAGCAGGGCATCAAAATGCCCAGTACCTGGACCATTCAAAATTTCAAGGATGTACTGGGGGATGCGAGCAATCTTCGTTCATTCGGTGTCGGCCTGATTCTGTCGGGAGGGCAAGCGATATTGGTTGTGTTGGTATCGGTTCTTGCTGCCTATCCATTATCCCGATACGAGATGAGATTTAAAAAGAGCTTCCTGTTATCCATTCTGTTCATGACAGCTCTTCCGATTACGGCCGTGATGGTTCCGGTATTTCAAATGTTTCTGTTCTTCAAAATGCAAAATAGCATCATTGCCACCATGCTGTTCCTGACCGCATCTTCACTTCCTTACGGTATCTGGATGATGAAAAACTTCATGGATTCGGTGCCCATTGATCTGGAAGAATCGGCATGGATTGATGGCGCGTCCGTCTGGAATGGCTTGAGACGAATCGTAGCACCATTGATGTTGCCAGGTATTGCAACGATAGCGATATTAACCTTTTCGGGAAGTTGGGGCAACTTCTTCGTGCCCTACATCCTGCTCCAGACACCGGAGAAACTTCCGGCATCGGTCACGATCTATCAATTCTTCGGCAGCCACGGCATGGTTGAATACGGCAGATTGGCTGCATTTTCACTACTTTATACGATGCCTTCGGTTGTGCTATATATCTTCTCCCAGCGTTACATGTCCAAAGGCTTCAGCATGGGCGGGGCAACCAAAGGTTAATGACAGGAGGTACGCAACATGACAACCAAAAAGACGGCACATCTCATCTCGCATACCCATTGGGACCGGGAATGGTATATGCCTTATGAACATCATCATGTTCTTCTCATTGAGCTGATGGATAAACTGCTGGATACGCTCGATCAGGACCCGGAATATCGTTATTTCCATCTGGATGGGCAGACGATTATTCGTGAGGATTATTTGCAGGTTCGGCCTGAACAACAGGAGAGACTTGACCGCTATATTCGTGAAGGACGCATTCATTTTGGCCCATGGTATGTGTTACAGGATGAGTTTCTGACCAGCAGCGAGGCCAACTTGCGAAATCTGCTCATCGGTCATCGTGATGCTCGTCCATTCGGTGTGATATCCAAGACGGGGTACTTCCCTGACTCATTCGGAAATATGGGACAGGCACCGCAGATTCTGCAACAGGCGGACATTCATAACGCGATCTTCGGGCGCGGGGTAAAGCCTACCGGATTCAATAATGCCGTGGTTGATGCGGATAGTTACGAGTCTCCCTATTCCGAGATGATCTGGCGTTCGCCGGATGGCTCGGAAGTGCTCGGTATTTTGTTCGCGAATTGGTACTGCAATGGGATGGAAGTTCCGGTTGATCCTGAGAAAGCTCAAGTATACTGGGATAAAAATCTGGAGGATGCCGAGAAATTCGCCTCTACTCCACATCTGTTGTTCATGAATGGTTGTGATCATCAGCCGATCCAGACGGATCTTCCTGAGGCTTTACGCACGGCGGCCGCGTTGTATCCGGATGTGGAATTTATTCAATCCAATTTTGACGATTACATTGAGGCGGTTACGAAAGATGTCCCTGAAAATCTGGCGACCATTGAAGGTGAACTTCGCAGTCAGCATACGGATGGTTGGGGAACACTGGTGAACACGGCATCCGCACGGGTTTATCTGAAACAGTTGAATCAGCAGGGGCAGACGTTGCTCGAAAAAGTAGCTGAACCACTGGCCGCCATGGCCCATGTAGCCGGGGTTAAAGATTATCCGCATCATCTGTTAACACATGCTTGGAAGATGCTGATGCAGAACCACCCGCATGATAGCATCTGCGGATGCAGTGTGGATGAGGTTCACCGTGAGATGGTGACCCGCTTCGCCAAGAGCAGACAGCTTGCAGAGAAATTGGTTTCCCAGAGCGCGCAAGCGATTGCTGAATCCATTCGTGCGCAACCTGCTGAGGCTTGGGGAGAGGAAGCGGTGCCGTTCACTGTGTTCAACACGAGTGGATGGAATCGAAATGGAATCATAGAGATGGATCTCATTGTGGACAAAGCCTTTTTCCCGGAAGGGCCTAATCCTCAGGCGCTTGCACAGAAGGTGGAAAAAGATGCATTGCCAGCATATCAACTGGTCGATTCGGATGGACACACGTACTCGGCTGAAATCAAGGATCTGGGTGCACATTTCGGTTATGAACTTCCGAAGGATCGCTTCCGACAGCCTTATATGGCTCGTAAAGTTAGAGTGACTTTCCAGGCGGTGGATGTACCTTCGCTAGGTTATAAGACGTATGCTCTTATTCCAGTTCAGAAGCAAACAGAGATTGCTGAAGTGCCCGCTACGAGCGAACTCGTTCAGGTTCAGGGAATGATGATGGAAAACGGTCATTTGCGGGTGACGATTGAAGAGAATGGTACGGCAACGATTGAAGATAAGGTCTCCGGTGCTGTATACAGGGGCTTGAATTCATATGAAAATACCGGTGATATCGGCAATGAATACGTCTATCGTCAGCCTGACGGAGAGATGACGCTGACCACGAAGCATCTGGAGGCAGACCTGCGGATCGTGGAGCAATCTCCGTATCGTGCAGTCATGGAGAGTGTATTACACTGGGACATTCCTGCTGGAGCAGATGAACTGTTCGAGCTGGAGAAGCGCCAAATGGTTCCTTTTACAGAACGGAAGGCACAGCGGGTGAAGAACACGGTTCCGCTGGTAATTACGACAACGTATACGCTGGAAGCAGGCAGTAATATGGTCAAAGTAAAATCTGAATTTAACAATCAGGCCAAGGATCATCGGCTGCGTGCACTCTTTCCATCCGGACTGGTGACAGAGGAACATTATGCAGATTCCATCTTTGAGGTTGCCAAACGTTCGAACACGCCGGCCAAGGAATGGGTGAATCCGAGTAATGCGCAGCATCAGCAAGCGTTTGTACATGTGACGGATGGTGATCATGGCTTGATGATTGCAAACAAAGGGCTGAATGAATACGAGATTTTACAACATGAAGAGGGCAGTACGATTGCGGTTACGCTACTGCGTGCCTCTTCGGAGCTGGGAGACTGGGGCGTGTTCGAGACACCGGAAGCCCAATGTCTGGGACAACAGAGTGTGGAATATGCGATTATTCCATTTGCAGGGGATGCTGCACAGTCAGGCGCATGTGCTTCAGCATATATGTATCCCATTCCGTGGACGACTGTGCAGCTAGGGTCATTAGCACGCACTTTTGAGTGGGAAGGTCATGCTGGAGCTGATGGGCAGAAGGTGGAGTTGCCTCTGTCGAAGCAATGGTTAGCGTGGAATACACAAAGTTCGTCACTAGCCTTCTCCACATTGAAGATCGCGGAGGAAACGGGAGACGTGATCGCTCGCTGGTATAATCTGAACTCCGAAGCCGCTGAATTGAACGTTCAGCCTGGATTCGAATGCGCCTCCGTATATGAGAGTGATGTGCTGGAACGGGTCAAGGATACGTTGGAAGAGGACAGTCAGACGATATCCGGGTTCAAGATTGTTACACAAGGGTATGCGTTACGTTGAGTTAATGTTTGAACATTATTATCTTAGGAACCTCCTGTTCGCGGTAGCGTGGACAGGAGGTTTTGTCATGTGTCCCGTTAAATGCACCCACACCCAAAGTAATATGGGAAAACCGCATACATACATAATGATATACGTGTCGTGATTTTATACATTTATTGTCGTGAGTTTCTATTAAAAATACATTAACTCTGTGATAACTTATAGATAAATGTCAGAATATTATATAAGATGGAGGTAAGATACATTGACCATTCGAATTGGGAAAATTAGCTTGTGGCACGTTCACGCATGGGATTACATCAAGCAGGCACAGGAACATGAAGATACAGTCATCGCAGCGGTGTGGGATGAAGATGCCAAGCGGGGACAGGAAGCGGCTGAACGTTTAAACGTACCTTTCTATGCTTCACTCGAAGATATGCTGGCTAAGGATGACATCGATGCCGTTATTGTAGATGCGCCAACCCGCATCCATGAAGAAGTGATCACCGCTGCTGCAAAAGCAGGGAAACACATCTTTACGGAGAAAGTTATTGCAGCTACACAAGCGGAATCCAACAGAATCCTTGGTGAGGTAGAGGCAAACAAAGTCAAGATGACAGTCTCCTTACCACGTCTGAATGCAGGGTATACACTCACGATTCAGGATGTACTTAACCAGGGATTGCTTGGCAAAGTGACTTATGTTAGAGCACGTTTATCGCATGATGGAGCGATTTCGAACTGGTTACCTGAACACTTCTATGATCTGAAGGATTGTCAGGGCGGTGCACTGATTGATCTGGGCTGCCATCCAATGTATCTGGCCAAATTGTTTCTGGGTCAGGAAGTAACAGCGGTTAATGCGAACTTCGGATACATTACAGGCAAAGAAGTGGAAGATAATGCAGTTGCAACCTTGTTTACGGATTCCGGAGCAGTTGGTGTTGTTGAAGCTGGTTTTGTAAATAGCCATTCTCCGTTTACAATTGAGGTTCATGGTACGGAAGGCACCCTTCTCTACGGGACACCTGATGATAAGCTGTTGATTCGTACAAAAGCAGCACAGGGTCAGTATGAAGAATGGACTGAACTTCCTTTGGCAGACAAAAGGGAAAGCGCATTCAATCAATGGGTTGCACATATACAAAATGATACGGATGCAACGGAAAACGTGCAGATCGCTATGGAGCTGACCCGGTTGATGGAAGCTGCGAATCTCTCTAACAAGGAAGGGCGCAGAATCACTCTGAGTGAGTTGAAGGGTTAGGTTTTATGAAGGAGGTATGCAAACTTGAGCCTGTATCCTTATGAGAAAATGCTTGAACGGCAGGATCTCCTAGAGAGACTGGATATTGCAATGGTGTGGGGACATTATGAGATTCGCGTAATGCGATTTCATCTGACTTCTTTTCCAGCGGGCCGAGTTGTGGATTTCCATAATCATGCGGAGTTTGAATTTCATTTTATCCCGAGAGGCAAAGGTAAGGTTATTCTCGATGAACAGACACATGCACTCTCGGAAGGTATGCTGTATTTGACCGGTCCGGGTGTCGTTCATTATCAGGAGGCGGACGCCAAAGAGGATATGGATGAACTCTGTCTTCATGTGGATATCGTTCACAAGCCAAGAGAGCATGTCGATCCTTGGGAAGCCGCTGAATCTGAGGAGACGATTGAAAAGCTGAGAACGCTTCCGCATACTCCGGTGAATGATTATCATCGCGCGATGCATTGTTTTTTGGAAGCCTATGAGGCATGTGATCAGAAATTATTAGGTTATTATACATCAATCAAGCAGCTGGTCATTAGCATATTACTCAAAACCGTGCGAGCATACGACACCGGTGGGAATCGACCGGAAGCCCCTGTTCGGGATATGTCGGCGTATCGTTATGAGTATGCAGTGCAGTATATGGAGGCGAATCATCCTACAGTAGTCACGCTGGAGCATGTAGCTGAGAAACTTCATATCAGCAGCAGACAATTGCAGAGAATCTTCTATCAAGTACAGCCTGAGATGCCGTTCAGCCGCGTGTTGGAGGATATTCGTCTGCGCGCCGTGTGCCGTAATCTGGAGGAAAGTAACATATCCATCGAACAGATCGCTCTCGCTTCAGGCTTCAATAATGCCAACTATTTGCATGCTGTATTTCGTAAACGTCTGGGGATGACCCCGTCGGCTTTTCGTAAAATGAAACAACCAATACTTAAGTGAGGGTGAATATATATGAGTAAAGTATATCGTATCGGAATTATTGGCTGTGGTGGAATCGCGAATGGTAAACATCTGCCAAGTCTGAGTAAACTGGATAATGTTGAACTGGTGGCTTTCTGCGATATTGTTCAGGAACGTGCAGATGAAGCCAAGCAAAAATATGGCTCTACAGATGCTGAGGTCTACACAGATTATCAGGAACTGCTCAAGGATGAGTCTCTGGATATTGTGCATGTGCTTACCCCGAATATTTCCCATGCCGAGATTTCCATTGCTGCCCTGGAAGCAGGCAAACATGTCATGTGTGAGAAGCCAATGGCGAAGACGTCTGCTGAAGCACAACTCATGTTGGAAGCGGCAGAACGTACCGGTAAGAAACTGACGATTGGATACAACAACCGTTTCAGAGAAGACAGTCAATATTTGAAGAAGGTGTGCGAAGCGGGTGATCTGGGGAATATCTATTTTGCCAAAGCACATGCCATTAGACGGAGAGCAGTACCAACCTGGGGTGTTTTCCTGGATGAGGAGAAACAAGGTGGCGGTCCGCTGATTGATATTGGTACGCACGCACTTGATCTGACGCTCTGGATGATGGATAACTATCAACCAAAGGTTGTACTCGGCACGACCTACCATGAACTCTCGCAACGTGAAAATGCGGCCAACGCCTGGGGCCCATGGGACCCGAAAAAATTCTCGGTAGAGGACTCGGCCTTTGGCATGATTGTAATGGAGAATGGTGCAACGATCATGCTGGAATCCAGCTGGGCGCTTAACTCACTGGACGTGGATGAAGCCAAATGCAGCTTGAGCGGAAGCGAAGCTGGTGCGGATATGAAGAACGGACTGCGCATCAATGGCGAGAAATTCAGCCGTCTATACACCAACGAGATTGAACTGAGTGCAGGCGGGGTAGCATTCTATGATGGCAAGAGTGAGAGCGCACCGGATGTGGAGATGAGAAAGTGGATCGAAGCGATTGAGAACGATCAGGATCCGGTCGTTACACCAAAACAAGCGCTCGTTGTATCTCAGATCCTGGAAGCACTCTATGAATCTGCTCGTACAGGCAAGGCTGTATACTTGAATAACGCTAACAAAGCATAGAACAGAACGAAATACAGAAAGAACAGATTACAGAACCCTTTGTCCCGTTATTGTGGACAGAGGGTTTTTGGGTGTTGTGGTTACTAGCTATTGGTCCATACCAGACACTATTTCGGCACATATGCTGAGAGAAAACGGAGTTGAAAAGAGGGTATGTCTTGACTAAACATAAAACGAGTCATGGTGTTTCCATTGTTGTATGTACCAATCGGCCGCAATTTTTTGAGAACATCCTACAGAATTACAGTCGGCAGCATTATCAAAGCAAAGAGCTGATCATTGTTCTGAACCATGACCGTATGAATCTGTCATTATATCAGAAACGCGTTCGAAATCTTGCCAATGTTCATGTATACCAAGTTCCCGAGAGCATATCGCTAGGACAAAGCTTAAACGCCGGAATAACAAGGACTCGCTTTTCGTTGATCGCCAAATTTGATGATGATGACTACTATTCACCACATTATTTGACAGAACAGGTGAGAGAACTCAGACGAACCCAAAGTGATATTGTGGGCAAACATTCCTGTCTGGTCTACCTGGGTGCTTCTAAGACACTATTGGTCAGAACACCTACTGAGAAAAATAAACCGGTTGAATTTGTACAGGGCGGCACGATTTTATTCAAAAGGGAGATCTTGAAAAAAGTCCGCTTCACGGACCGTTCAATAGGGGAAGACGTAACCTTCCTGAGACAATGCAGAAAAAGAGGATTCAAAGCGTACGCGACCTCACCTTTCAATTATGTGTATCACCGGAGAAAAAACAAAAAAAGCCATACGTGGAGAGCGGATGATAACTTCTACTTGGAGGGAAGCACCAAACTTGCAGTTACGGACGATTTCAGACCTTTTGCTAACAAGAAACTATAGAGGACAGGAACTAAACATTTACACAAAACGGAGAGGACAGAAAGAACCTGAAGAAGCGGAGCGTTCGCCTACAAGCTTTCTGAAAGAAAGCTACATCGGAAGCATACGCTATCCCTGGATTTCCCCCTTTCAAAAGGGCTTTCAAAGAAATCCGGGGATAACAGCGATCGGAAGGTTGTTCTGTCATCGTAGTGAACGGTGTAAATCAACTAAGGGGAAGATGCTTCTGCCCAATGCGGATGCGTCTTTTTTGTGGCCAAAATGGCTCAATTGGGAAGGTGGTAAGAAAAAAATATGAATTTAATTGAAAAAAAGTATTGCATATAAGTTTAGTCGGAATTATATTAATGGTATAAGGTCTAGACCATATACAGATCGGAGTGTTTAGATGTCCAGTACGTTTTCATTTCGTTTTGAGAAAGTATCTACCAAAAAGGTTAGTGAGTTCATTAGAGAACAACTGGAAGAAGCCATTATTCTGAAGGAATTAATGAGTGAAGAACAGCTTCCAGCCGAGCGAGATCTGGCAGAGATTTTTAATGTAAGTCGCATTACCGTTCGTGAGGCACTCTCTTCACTGGAAGAGAAAGGTTTGATTGAGAAAAGGGTGGGTGCCAAAGGTGGAACATTTGTATTGCCTCTGACAGCCAATTCGCATAAACGGACCAGAGAAGAGATTAAACGGGATTGGGCACAGATGCTCAAGGTGTTTGAATATCGAACCATCATCGAGCCGGAGGGAGCTTTTCTCGCTGCTGAGCGGATCACCGCAGGCGAACTGGAGCTTCTGGAGAGCTATATGGAGCAAAGTATAGAGCCAGACTGTACAAGGGAATGGTTCAGAGCGCTGGATGTGAAATTTCATCTGACCATCGCCAAAGCTTCCGGGAATCCCTATTGCGAGAAGGCTGTCAGACAGATTCGGACCAAAATTAATCCGGCGCTCGACTTGATGCCTTATGATGACCGGATACGTACGGTCAACCATGGTGTACATATGGAGATTCTTGAAGCACTGAAGGCACATGACCAATTCAAGTCCCGAGAGATGATGAAAAAACATATCGAATTCTCGGCGGATGCAATCTATGCCCGTTTGGTTTCTGAATCGGATGAAAATGAAGGGAATGACAGCGAATGAATCGTTCAGAACTAATACAGCTGGCTCAGCCACTACAAGCCCAGTTAACTGCTTGGCGCAGAGATTTACATCGCCATCCGGAAATCGGTTACGAGGAGCATCGTACTTCCGCTATCGTAGCTGAACATCTGGAGAGCCTGGGTCTGGAAGTTACACGTAATGTGGGACAGACCGGGGTTACAGGCCTGCTTCGCGGAGAGACCGACGGACCAACCTTTGCCTTGCGAGCAGACATGGATGCTCTGCCAATCCAAGATCAGAAAGCAGTGGAGTACCGCTCGCAAGTGGAAGGCAAAGCGCATCTGTGTGGACATGACGCTCACACCTCCATCCTGATGGGAGCAGCTCAACTACTTACTGGACTTGGGAGACCGAAATCAGGCAACATCAAATTCATTTTCCAGCCAGCGGAAGAAGGACTTGCAGGAGCAAGAGCCATGATCCAAGACGGTGTTCTGGAGAACCCGAAGGTTGATGCCATTGCAGGGTTACACATGACCCCAGGACAGGACACGGGAACCTTGGGCGTAAGTCAGGGCGTTGCATTTGCATCAGCTGATCCATTGGTTATCAAGGTGTTTGGCAAGGGTGGACATGCAGCTCGTCCGCATGAGGGCATTGACGCGATTGCGGTATCTGCACAGGTTATCACCGCCTTGCAAAATATCGTCAGTCGGATGGTAGATCCGCTTGAACCCGCTGTAATCACCATTGGCAAAATTACCGGAGGTTATATGGGAACAGCCATCGCCCCGGAAGTGGAGATGATTGGTACGGTTCGTACACTCTCACCTGCCATTCGTGAACAGATGCCAGCTTTGATCGAGCAGGTTGTTAAAGGGGTCTGTGATTCTTTCGGAGCAGGATGCGAAGTTGTCTATGGAGATGGATACCCTGTTGTTGTGAATGATCTTGGCATGGTTGATCTGCTGACAGAGACCTGTGATCAGGTTAATGCGCAGAAGGGATGGAACTATATCAAACCCTCTACAGGGGGCGAGGATTTCGCTTTTTATTGTGAGCAGATTCCGGGTGTGTTTTTCAGACTAGGATCTGGTAATGATGAGGAACGTACTCGTTATCCACTCCACCATCCCATGTTTGATCTCGATGAGACAGCGATGCCATATGGTGTGGGCATGTTGTCAGCAGTAGCTCTTGAATTTTTGGCAAGGAATACAACTTCTGAGGGGGAGCAATGACAATGAAAAAAAGACAATGGACAGGCTTGTGGATTACGTTACTGGCAATCGTAATGGTACTCAGCGCTTGTGGAGGTAAAACGACAAGCACGAATGATAATACCGCAACAGGAGGAACGGACAGTGGAAGTCCAAGTACAACACTGACCATTGCTGCGGCAACAGATATTGAGAGTTTCGATCCGCACAACAACAACAACACTTCCAGTGAAGCGGTTCTGGTGAACGTTTTTGATTATCTGATCAAAAATGACAGTGAACAGAAAAAAGTGGCGGGACTCGCGACATCATGGGATCAGGTTGATGATACAACATGGAGATTCAAGCTGCGTGAAGGCGTAACCTTCCACAATGGCGATCCTTTCACTTCAGCAGATGTAAAATACACGCTGGAGCGCGTAGCCAAGGATGAGACACTGAAACAAAACAGTTATTTCAAAAATATCGTAGAAGTTAAAGCGGTGGATGACTATACCGTAGACATCATCACGGATGGTCCAGATCCGCTCTTGCTGAATCGTTTGTCCAAAATGGGAGCTGGTATTCTGCCGGCAAAATATATTGCGGATAAAGGATTTGATGCTTTCCTGAAACAGCCGGTAGGCACAGGTCCTTACAAGTTCAGTAAATGGGCCAAAGACGATCGTGTCGAATTGGTGAAAAACGAGAACTACTTCGACGGTGAACCCAAATGGAATGAAGTGGTATTCCGCGTTATTCCTGAAGCCTCCACACGTGTATCCGAATTGCTCGCTGGTGGTGTAGATGTCGCGTCTTCCATTCCGTCCACTGACATTGCCCGGATCGAAGGTGAAGAAGACAAGAAGATTGTCAAAGCACCAATCCAGCGTGTGCTTCAGTTGATCTTCCGTCAGACGGAAGGCAGCATCACGGCTGATCCAAAAGTGCGTGAAGCGATTGACCTGGCGATTGACAAACAAGGAATCGTGGACAGCATTGCCGGCGGGGCAGGTATTGTAACCCGCACATCCGTAACGCCGGGCAACTTCGGTGCTGATCCTTCATTGTACAAAACGTCACTCTATGACCTGGAAAAAGCAAAACAATTGCTGCAAGAAGCTGGCTATGCAGAAGGTGAAGCTGAGATGACCATCTCCGTTTCTGCACAATACAAAGAACAAGCTGAAGTTGTTGCAGCGATGCTGGAACAAGCCGGATTCAAAATCAATCTGGATGTCCTGGAAGCAAGTGCTTTCAGTGAACGTTACAGCTCCAAATCATTCAAAGAAATCTTCATGATCGGTATTGGTAACTCCTTGTTCGATGCTTCGAATAACTACAATCGTTATATGTTGGAAGAAGCCAAAGGCGAGTCGGATTACAACAATCCTGAAGTAGAAAAACTGCTTCAATCTGCATTGGTGAATATGGACCCAGCGGCTCGTGAGAAAGAGTATCAGCAAGTACAGCAGATCTTCTCCGAAGAACGCCCAGCCGTATATCTGTACCAAATGGAAGGTGTGTACGGAACAAACGCCAAAGTGAACTTCGCGCCGCGCAGTGACGAGATGTTCTATGCTGACGAGATTACACCTGTTACACAGTAACATCGAGCATTATACCGGTCATTGAAAAGATAAGGCCGTGAACGGCAGGGACTGGATAACCATGTTCCTGCCGTTCTTTTTCTTAACAAGGGAGGTGAACAAGGAATGGGCAAATACGTACTTAAGTCATTACTGCAGATCATTCCGGTGCTGTTCATTGTTTCATTAATTGTGTTCATTTTGGTTCGAGTCACCGGTGATCCGGTTGCGCTAATGTTGCCTGAAACGGCTACCGCTGAAGATCGTGCTGTCTTGACGCAGGCACTTGGTTTGGACCAGCCTTTATATACGCAGTACGTGAAGTTTCTGGGAAGTGCGATCCAGGGAGACTTTGGTCAGTCTTTTCGCTACAATCAGCCTGCATTAGAACTAGTGCTGGAGAGATTGCCTGCCAGCTTTGAACTGGCAGTAGCCGCCATGTTTTTTGCTGTACTTATGGCTGTGCCACTTGGTGTCATTTCAGCTGTCAAACGCAATACGTTTACCGATCTCATCATTTCTGGAATATCCGTCATTGGTAAGGCCATGCCAAACTTCTGGATGGGGATCATGCTCATCCTCTTGTTCTCCGTCATGTTGGGTGTATTGCCGGTATCCGGTCGCGGAGGATTGTCACATCTGATCTTGCCGGCATTCACGCTTGGCGTTGGACTGGCTGCGCAGATGACCCGGCTGATTCGCTCAAGTATGTTAGAGATTCTGAATCAGGACTATATTCGAACAGCCCGGAGCAAAGGACTGGGTCGGATTGTCGTCATTGTGAAACATGCGTTTCGGAATGGATTGATTCCTGTGGTGACGATCATGAGTTTGCAGTTTACAAGTCTGATCGGGGGAACCTTGATTACGGAAACGGTATTCTCCTGGCCTGGACTGGGTCAATTGCTGGTCGTTGCAGTCAACACACATGATATGGCGATTGTACAGGCCGCGGTGTTTGTCATTGCTTTTATCGTTGTGGTAATCAACATCTTGACGGATGTGGCCTACAGGCTGCTTGATCCGCGCATCAAATACGACTAGAAGGAGGTGCAATCATATGACAGGCAGCAATGAAATGCCAATTCCGGGTACAGAACAGGGACAGGACAATGGGCGTGCACCAACGGGATTTCGTTATATCTGGCAACAACTGATCATCAGCAAGACCGGAATGTTTGGTGCTGTGCTTGTATTGTTGGTGGTGTTAATCGCCATAGGTGCACCTCTATTGACGAGTCATGATCCAGCGGCAGTGAATCCGCTCAATCGCCTTAAACCGCCTGCATGGCTTGAGGGTGGAACGGCCGAATACTGGCTGGGGACCGACAATCTGGGCAGAGACATGTGGAGCCGAATTGTATATGGTGCCCGGGTTTCCTTAATCGTGGGGATGGGTGCCGTGATTGTATCAGGCATCATTGGCGCCATTTTGGGGTTGGTATCCGGATTCTACGGGAAATGGCTGGATGCCATCATCATGCGTGTAGGTGATGCTTTTATGGCGATCCCAACCATTCTATTTATGCTCGTTGTGATGGCGATTGTTGGTCCGGGTATTACAACGCTAATCTTTGTCATCGGGGTGACAAATTGGGTTCCATTCACCCGTGTGGTCAGAAGTGAGGTCCTTAGTATCAAGGAGCGGGATTTTGTTCATGCGGCCAGATCGATCGGTGCGAAGAACGGAAGACTGATTGTGAAACATATTCTGCCGAATATCCTCTCGTCCTTTATCGTGATCTGTGGGATGAATGTGGGCACGACGATTATTATGGAAGCTTCACTCAGTTTCCTGGGTCTGGGCATCAAACCACCTGATGTATCCTGGGGAGGTATGCTCAGTGATGGCAGACAATATGTTGCAACAAGCTGGTGGGTCGCTACATTCCCGGGACTAGCCATTACTTTTACCGTACTCGGTGTTATTTTCCTTGGAGATTGGCTGCGTGATGTGCTTGATCCACGTACGGAGACAACCCAAAAATAAACGGAGAAGGGAGCCATCATTATGAATCAAAGACCAATTATGCCGGAGGATCTGCTTCACTATCGTTGGATAAGTCAGCCTGTTGTCAGCCCGAACGGACAAGTGGCTTATGTGGAACAAACCATTGATCAGGATAAAAACGAATATAACACGCAAATAAGAGGGATTTCGCTCGATGGTGATGAAGATATTGCACTTTCAGATGGTACGAAGGATTCTTCGCCTGCTTGGTCGCCGGATGGCACACAGCTCACCTTCATTCGCTCTGTGGATGGAGGTAAAGGATTATGGGTGCTCGATTCGGATAAAAAAGAGTCTGTCATGCTGATCTCTCCCGCACGTAAGATATTGAATTATATCTGGTCGCCGAACGGGCATTACATTGCGTTTACCAGCAAAGTGCAACCGGAGGATCAACAGAAGACAGCTGATCCCCAACAGCAGTCCGCACCTGCGCTGCGAGGTAAGGTTTTTGAGCGTACAACGCCCAAGGCAGAAGGGGCTGGATGGTGGGATGGTCAATACACCCATTTGTTTGTATATGAGATCGCCAGCGGGGAGATCACGCAGGTAACTTCCGGGCTGTGGAATATCAGCGCTCCGGCATGGTCGCCAGATAGCCAGTATCTTTCCTTCATATCCAAGCAAGTGGAGGATGAGGAACTTGATGCGGATCTGTTGTACTTTACAGATGTATACAGCATTCAATTGGGAGAGAATAAGCTCTTCAAAGTGACGGATTCCAGTCTGGCAATTAGCCAGTTTTCCTATTCACCGGACGGGCAGCAGCTGATCTTGATCGCCAGTGATCGTGAGTATGGGAGCGGGAGCCACAACAACTTATACGCTGTCCCTGTTCAACGGGGGGAACCCAGGATAATTGCACCACAGTTAGATATGCAGATTGGTAACGCAGCACTGGGAGATATGAAGTCAGCAGGTGCATCACCTTCTCCTGTCTCGGATATCCATCATCCGGAACGTGGTGTATATGTACTCGGAACGCATTACGGGAATGTGGACGTGTATCGCATTCAAGAAGATGGAGTTTGTCAATCGGTGACGGGCACTCGTGAAAAGGATGTGTATCAGTATACCTTAACGCCAGATGGTACGTCGCTCGTTATCGCTGCGTTGACTGATGAACATCCTGGAGAGTTATATCGCGTGAATATGGATAGTGGTGAGATGTTCAGGCTCACCCGGCGAAATGATGAATTCATGGCGGGTTTAGTTGTAAATGCGCCTGTGCGTGTAGAGTTTAAGTCTTCCGATGGATGGCCGATTCAAGGTTGGTTAGCTACTCCGGCAATACGTGGCAACCATGGGAAGCTACCACTCATACTTCAAATTCATGGTGGACCTCATGCGATGTATACGGGAACATACAGTCATGAGATGCAGACACTTGTTGCGCAAGGTTACGCTGTGCTGTGGATCAATCCTCGCGGAAGTATGGGATACGGTCAGGAGTTTGCCAGAGCTTGCCGTGGTGACTTCGCCGGAGGCGATTACCGGGATCTGATGGAAGCTATTGATTATGCATTGGCTACGTATGATTTCCTTGATGCATCACGTCTGGGTGTCGCAGGTGGCAGTTATGGCGGTGTAATGACGAACTGGATCGTAGCACATACGGACCGTTTCAAGGCTGCTGTAACCCAGCGATGTATCTCTAACTGGTTATCCATGTACGGAACGAGCGATATTGGTATTTCCTATGTGGAGGGAGTCATTGGAGGTAATCCGGCGGAAAACGCTGAATTCCTATGGTCTCGCTCACCTCTTGCCCATGCACACCATATTGAGACGCCGCTTCTGATCATGCACGGGGAACAGGACTATCGGACACCGATTGCGCAAGCGGAAGAATTATATACGACGTTAAAACGATATGGCAAAAAGACCAAGCTGATCCGTTATCCGGGCTCCAATCACAGTTTGCTCAAAAGCGGTAAACCATCACTGCGGATCGATAGCTTCGAACAGGTGAATGCCTGGTTCAATCAGTATCTCGGGAATGAGGAGGGCGAGAAATGAGTCGAACTCAGTTGTCCATTCCTGTAGGGCTTCTTGTAGAGAATGTACTGACAAGTGGTGCAACCAAGGAGAACATGATTGAATGGTTGCAACGTCGTGACTTTTCCCGGTTGCTGCCTCTGGTTAAAGAACCCGCGATGGATTTTGATGAAAGACTACAGACAGCAGCTGATATCGGAGACGACTGGGAGATGGCGATACGTCAAGGTTATGAGTTCAAGTTTTTGCATATTAACGCATTGAAGAGATTGCTCGATTTCCGGTTTGACCGTAAGGTGGATCGGGATTATGTTCAAGACGATCTGTCATTGAAGCATGTTCATCTGACTGAACATGAGATTGAATTACTGCAATCGTTAATTGGCAGGCAATGGATCGTGCACGTAGAAGAAACCGAGGCAGCAGAGGAAGGGAGAACAGACACCGGGTCATCCTCCCGCATTCCTGTCCTTATTCAATTGAAATTCCCATAGTATGACCAACAGAAGCCGCCGTGATCGCGGCTTTTTTGGTATGTACAGTTAGAAATGTGGACGACTGAATTCAAAAAGTTGAAATCGAACTCTGTATGATTTATATTTATATTAAATGATATTATTATCTATCAAAAATGATGGATGTGAAAAGGAGGACATGGGATGTCCATTCAAAATGTTCTGGGGAAAATTCAAATATCGGATGATGTGATCTCCAAAATTGTCGGCAAGATTGCAAATACGACCAGTGAGATTTCCTCCATGTCGACAGGATTTGTAGAAGGGATCACCAAAAAGTGGAGTGGGAAAAGTCTGCAAAATGGCATAGCAATCCGCAATATAGAATCCAGACTGGAGATTAACTTAAAGGTTGTGGTTCGTTATGGAACAAAAGTACATGAAGTCTGCAGGGAATTGCAAAACAATGTGAGAGTGCATGTAGAACAACTGACTGGTCTGACCATTGAAACCGTGAACGTCATCGTTGAGGGCATATCCTTCAATCAACCTGATGTGAGGATGTAGTCCAATTTCAACTACCTGGAGGAGTGACAGCGATGAATAAGATTTCTATAATAAAAGCCAGTCCACAGTCCTTGGTCGGCGGGCAACTGAATCAGATGGCACTTGAATATATGGCCTATTCGCTTGCGGGTACCAAAGATACAAGCATTATAGAAAAAACCTTCAACAAGTTATGGCGTTCGAAACGAAACCGATTCAGTCACGAATACGCTTATGAAGCCAAGATGCAGAACAAAACGCTGGGCATGATCATGTGTTATCCGACCACTCTAATGAACAAGCTCGCTTTGCCAACGTTCACCCAATTGTTTGAACTTCGGAACTGGAGCCTGATTAAGTATAATCTTCAGCATTGGAAAGAGTTCTATTCCATGGTGACATTAAAAGAGGCGAAGAACGACGAATCCCACATCGGGACATTGGCTACCTTGCCTGAGAGCAGAGGACTTGGTGTAGGGACACAGCTCATTCAATTTGCAGAGGAGCAAGCTGTAATACAAGGTTTCTCCAAGTCTTCACTTACAGTTAAAAGAGAAAATCTACTAGCTATTAAACTGTATGAACGTCTGGGATACCAGAGAGTGGGGGAAATCAACAAACCTTCGCTTTCCCTGTACCGAATGTCCAAAATACTGGTATAGTGTTTCTCTAATACGAATAGATAAAGAAATGGCAGATTCATATACTTAAGCACACATTGGAATATTCGATGGTGTGGGATGGAGGGACGCTTATTGCGTTCCTTTTGTAGTTTTAAGATCATTTTACAAAAAAAGATACTTGACTTTCAGTGGTGTTTAAGCAGGTACTTGACAGGGGTGTGGTATAGTATAAAAAGTTCTTTTAATGAAGACAGACGGAGAAATATATAATGCGGGGTGTAACCAGTGTATCAATATAAGGACCAGGAATATGAGGCAGTACATTTTGAGGGGCGTGATCTGCGCTATGGAGAACTTATAAGTTGTGTTTTTAAACAATGTACATTTATGAACGCTTCTATGGAAGAAATCGAAACAAGTAATTGCCGTTTCATTGAGTGTGACTTCAAAGGGGCTTCCATGAATGGATCAATTCATACAGAATCGGCTTTTGAAAATTGCTTATTTGGTGGTGCGAATCTATTTGCTTCCAAATTCAGTTCTTGCAAGATGACCGGATCGGACTTTTCGGGTGCGCAAATGGATGGCATTACACTAAGTCACGGCGATTGGTCTTATACGAATCTGAGACATACCCGATTAGGCAAACAGGACTTGCGAGGAATTCGTTTCTTTGAAGCTGACTTTACGGACACGGATTTCACCAAAGCGGATTTGAGAGACTGTGATCTTACCAGAGCCGTATTAAGCAGAGCCAAGCTGCAAGGGGCCGATCTAAGAGGGGCTAATCTGGAAGGTATCGATCTGAAATCACTGGATATCAAAGGGGTACGATTGGATCGTGAACAAGCCGTTCTGTTTGTGCGCTCGTATGGTGCGAAAGTAGATTGAGTTGAACATATGCAGCATGAAGCCGCCGTTAAGGCGGCTTTTTGACTATAAAGCTTTCACATTTAAGAAAATAGGAGGGAATAATAGATATAAACAAGAAGTAGTTAACATAAGTTTCAACTAAATGAAGTTTATCATGACCGTCACATTAATTATTATTGTTGCTGTTATTGTCTTTGGACTTATAAAGAAAGTAAAAGACAGAATCACTTGGTTTAGGAGGATATTTTTTTTGAAATTAATTAAAACATATGATGTGGAACTAAGTGAAGAATGGTCAACTCTTCTTCAGGAATTACTTGTTGCAAGCTTTCCAGAGGTTTATCCGAAAGACAGATTGTTCTTTAAGCAGATACCACAGAGTAGGGTATTGGCATTTACCCCAGATAACCAACTCGTTGGGCAAGTGGGACTGGATTACAGGATGATGAATTTAAATGGAACACCGATCAGAGTGATGGGGATCATCGATTTGTGTGTTTCTCCAGCTGCTCGCTCTCAAGGAATCGCTTCATTGTTAATTTCCGAAGTGGAGAGGATGGCTAAAGAGCGTGTTGATTTTGTCCTTTTATTTGCGGATCATGAGGAATTGTATCGCAAAAATGGATTCAAAACGGTAAGCAACACATGTACGTGGTTGAAAATTAATCATGAAACCTTAACCACAGTTGGAGTAGGGACTGAAAAGGTGGAGGGGTTAATGATTAAAGAGGTTGGAAGTCGACTATGGGAAGAAGGAGAACTAGATTTCTTAGGATACTTATATTAATCAAGTTGGTTGTGCGATGAGGCTCTATCTGCTTTCTCGCCTTGACCCGTGTTGTTGTTCCATGTTAAGTTTTCTGTATTAAATTTTAAGCTTCGAAAGGGTGATAAAGTGATGACAGAATTAGAGGTTGTAGATGTTTATGTGGACCTGTCAACGAACTTGAACAATGGCATGGTTCACAATATAGCTAATCAGAATCCGACACTTTATCCTCCTATGCATAGATCTACTTGGCGCTGAAGGTTATATCGCCAGGTTTCTTTATCGTATAAGCGAATCTAAATTCTGATTATGTTCAAATATTAAAGTGAGGGAATCCATGCCAGGTTCAATGGTGAAATCCCGTCAGTTTACTTTTATATTTCACATAAAAAGGATGATCAGCATGTCTTTAATTAACGTTACCAACCTGACCTTTGCCTATGATGGCAGTTACGATAATATATTTGAAAATGTTAGTTTTCAGTTAGACTCCGATTGGAAATTGGGTTTTACCGGCAGGAACGGCAGAGGCAAAACGACATTCCTCAATCTGTTGCTCGGTAAATATGAATACAGCGGACATATCTCTGCGAATGTTAGCTTTGAATACTTTCCTTTCCAGGTAGAGAATAAGGAAGCCATGACAATCGATGTCATCGGCGAGATTCATCCTGAATATCTGCACTGGCAAGTTGTGCGCGAGTTTAACCTGTTGAAGGTGTCGGAAGATGTATTGTATCGGCCTTTCGACACGTTATCCAATGGAGAACAAACAAAGGTGATGCTGGCTGCCTTGTTTCTGAAGGACAATCGGTTTCTGCTCATTGATGAACCAACCAATCATCTAGATCTTCATGCGAGACAAATCGTAGGTGATTATCTCCGCAGCAAGAGTGGATTTATTTTGGTGTCTCATGATCGATCCTTCCTGGATCAAAGTGTAGACCATATCCTTTCCATCAATAAGAGCAACATTGAGATTCAGAAAGGCAATTTCTCCGCTTGGTGGGAAAATAAAAGAAGGCAAGATCAGTTCGAACTTGCGAGTAATGAGAAATTAATAAAAGATATCAAGCGTTTATCCGATTCTGCCAAACGAACCGGTGGATGGTCGCATGAAGTCGAGAAGACCAAAAATGGTACAAGAAACTCCGGATCCAAAGTGGATAAAGGATATATTGGGCACAAGGCTGCCAAAATGATGAAACGGTCCAAAAATATCGAACAAAGGCAGCAGTCTGCGATTCAAGATAAGTCTAAACTTCTCAAAAATATCGAGAGTGCAGAACGTCTGCAGATCCATCAGCTGGATTTTCACAAGAATGAACTTGTCGAATTGGAACACTTGTCGATATCGTACGGGGCCAATACGGTGTGCAAGGATGTCAGTATGACGGTTGAAAAAGGAGATCGTATTGCCCTTTACGGTAAAAATGGATCTGGCAAATCCAGCATTCTTAAACTGATCTGTGGTGAAGATATTGCTTACACAGGTCTTTTGCGTAAGGATCATCAGCTTAAAATCTCGTATGTGTCGCAGGACACGTCCGATCTCGAAGGCCAATTAGCTGAGTACGCGGCGATACAGGGGATAGATGAGAGCCTGTTTAAATCGATACTTCGAAAGTTGGATTTTTCCAGACTGCAATTGGACAAAGATATCTCAACGTTTAGTGCAGGTCAAAAAAAGAAAGTGCTCATTGCCAAAAGTCTGAGTGAGAGGGCTCATCTGCACATTTGGGATGAACCACTGAACTTTGTAGATGTCATCTCACGTATGCAGATCGAAGACCTGTTGCTGGAATATACACCGACCCTGCTTTTTGTAGAGCATGATCGTGAATTTTGTACCAATATTGCAACAAAAATTATTGAACTATGAGCAACAGCAACAGACTGCGTTAAAAGGTAACGATGCTAAAAGCCGCCGAATGGCGGCTTTTAAGCTTTATATGTACAGCAAGAGTATAGCAGGTAGCGTGTAACGTTCAGACTTCGATATGGTGAGAATGTATGCTATAATTTTATAGTCTAATCCAATCATATGATGGATAAATAGATCAATTGTTGAACTATACTCGCTAAGAGGTGTAATACCAATGAAAAAGGAAATGACCACAATCAAACAAACCAGGCTCAATTCCATTTTGGACGAGGCCACCAAATTATTGATTGAAAAACCGAATGCTTCCATGAATGAAATTGCCGAATCTGCAAAAATCGGGATCGCTACATTACATCGATATGTGGAAAGTCGCGAACAACTCATGGTTCATCTGGGATTACGGGCAATCGAGGTGGTCAGTGAGACCATGCAACAAATTCAACTGGATGAAGAGCACTGTGAAAAGTACATACCTGAGCTGATCGAGGCGCTGATTCCATTAGGCGACAAAATATATTTCCTGGCTCATGACACCACCATTAACTATAATCCAGAGATTGAGGGAGCAGATCTGAAGCTGAGAGAACCGGTACTGCATGCGGTCGGTCTGTTACAGCAGAAAGGTTATTTCCGCTCCGATCTTGATAAAACCTGGATTGTCGATGTGCTGTACTCCATCATGTTCCTGACATGGCAGCAGGTTGTAAGTGGTCATATCGCGAGAAAAGCAGCTCCTGCGCTTGTAGTAGACACGTTTTATCATGGGTTTAAGCAGCACTAGGTCAGCGCCAATAGAAGGAAAAACATTAGATTTTAATAGTGAAAACACGCTCAAAACAGTCAATCGTATCGTTAGATATGCAGACTCCTTGAGGGTGTTTTTTTGCGTTTGCAACAGCTTTTCCCAGTGTACAGACATCATGGACTTGATTTTTACTAATATTCAAATATTAACAGGGTTCAGAATTTAAGATTTCAAGTTTACAAAAAATGATATAAATTTCTAGTAGATTCAAATCATTACCAAATAAAGACAAAATATTCAGGCGAGGGGGACAGACAGAACGACCTGCAATTATCCAGTTCAGAATCAGCTCAAGTACTCATTCCATCAACCCAAATCAGGAGGGATTCCATGCTTTACACCATTATTGTGCCAGTCAACCAGGACTATAACATTTTGAACCTGTTCACAGATTCGTTGCTTCGGACGGTAAGCCCATCCACTCAGATTATTTTCATCAACGACGGTTCGGGCTCAGCAGTCTTTCAACATCTGGATAAACTGAAGCAAGAAGTAAAAGAAGGTGTGACCATCGAGATTCTTCAGCATGATTTTCCACTCGGTTGCGCCGTGTCGATTAATAGCGCACTGAGTCTTGCCAAGGGAGAGTACATTTTCTTCCTGGATTCTGACACGATTCTAGAGCCGAACTGGCAACCGATGATGAAAGAGACACTGGACAGCGATATTACAATCGGCATGATTGGAGGCGTTCTGTTGTATCCACAAACCGGAGGTGTACAGCACTGCGGGATTGCTTTTGCAGACACCATCGGTCGACACCTGTTCCTGAACGCATCCCCTGATGATATCCCGAAAGAAACCTTCTCTGTTCAACTGGTGGTGTTTGCCATGTTCGGCATGAAGCGGGAGGTCTACGAGACCATCGGCAACCTCGATGAGAAATTCTTTAACGGGTACGAGGACTTTGATTATCAGATGCGGGCACGAGCTGCCGGATACGATACAGTCATTAATCCGAATATTCAAGCCTATCACTGGGAACGCAGCAGCGGCATTCACCGGAACTTCAACCGCAAGAACAATCTGGCACGCTTCTGGAAAAAGTGGGGCGGTCAAATCGAGGCTGATGTGTGGCCTTTCGTTTTCAGTCATCTGAAAGCGCAGCTAGAGAGTCAAGCTGAATACCAGCATCTGCCGATTGTTGGCATTGACCTTGCCGAGGTTCGCAGTGATGCGGATACATTCTGGACCAAGTTGGAGGAAGCTGACTTTGCCAATGTAACCGAGGTACGTGACTATTCCAATCGCTTCAATTCCAACGGGGCCATCTGGCTGCCACAGGTACTGGGTAAGGAACTTATTCATAGTGAGAATCGGTTACTGTTCTTGGTGGACAATTTCGCCCGTTTATTAGAAAACCGCTACTGGATAGAGATGAGACATGCTCATCGAGCCAAGGATCTGATCATTGATCTGTATGGCAATGTAATTACGATGGATCGCATCTACGATGGATGCTGGCCTGGAACCAAAGTACGGTAATTCACGCACAACGAAAATAAACAGGGAGGTACTTAAGGTGAAAGAAAAAGAGAGCACGCTCGATCGTGCCGTAAGATTTACCCGTAATCTGGAGTGGTTGGAGCAAGTCGAAAAGGTAATTCCGAGCGGATGCAGCACTTTAGCCAAAGCACCTGAACGTTTATTTCCGGGGCATACACCCGTATGCTGTGCAGAGGCCTACAAATCCCGATTTACAGATATCGACGGTAATGAATGGCTGGATTGCGAAATGGCCATGGGTACGGCGTCTTGGGGCCATGCGAGGCATGAAGTCCAACTAACCGTCATTCACCAGCTGAAAAAAGGGACAAGCTTTTCGGTACCGGCCGACATCGAGCTTGAATGCGCCGAGTTAATTTTGGAGCGGTTCGAGGGTCGTTATCCGTCGCTGCGCTTCACCAAGAGTGGTGCGGATGCAGTGAGTGGGGCCGTACGACTTGCTCGTGCCGCAAGTGGTAAGAGCAAGGTTATTGCGACGGCTTATCATGGGTGGCATGATTGGTCCGCATACGGTTATTATGGTGGCCAGACGAAAGAACGGGGCATCCCAGTAGATATCGAGCGTTCGACAATCTGGGTCAACAAACCTACTGCAGAACGAATTGAGGCCCAGATTACCTCATCTCCCGAGGATATCGCATGTATTGTTTTATGTCCCAACGAGTGGAAAAGGGACGCACTGGAGGAAGTCGTGAACCTATGCCGGTCTCTGGACATCATTATCATATTCGATGAGGTTACTTCCGGTATTCGAATGGGCAAACAGGCTACAGCAGGAGAATATGACATCTGGCCTGATCTGATCTGTATCTCCAAAGGTATGGCAAACGGTTTACCGCTCGCAGCGGTTTTGGGGCCTGAGCACTTGATGTCTCTGTCGGGACAAGTCCGATTCAGCAATGCCCATTCCAGCGAAACAACAGCGCTCGCGGCAGCCATTGCCTGTGAACGATTAATGAAAAATGCGAAAGTATGGCCGACCTGGCGTGATCCGGCAACCCGGATTATGGATCGTCTGGCATCTGAACTTGTGTTACTTGGATTAACGGATCAATTGGAAGTGAAGGGAACGTATGCGAGCTTCTGCATTCAATCCTTGGCCGAGGATAACTTTCAAACGGACCCTTTCCGCGAGTTCATGGTGAAGAGAATGGCTCACTTCGGCATTTTCACCAAAGGTTACTTTATTTTCTCGGATGCCCATACACGGGAAGAATTGCTGTGGGTTGAGGAAGCACTGTTACAGACCCTGTCAGACTGGAAAGAGATTCAGAAGCAGGAACATCTCCATTCGATGCAATTATCGAAAACGTTTGAAGTCTAATCCATAAATTAGAAATTACAATCAACTAGGAGGAATATTCAATGAAAGCACTCGTATATCAGGATCTCAAACAGGTGACTTATCAGGAGATTGAGGAGCCAACTATTCAAAAGCCAAACCAGGTGAAAATCAAAATCTATGGTTCAGGTATCTGTGGTACAGATCTGAACATTGTCAAAGGCAAAGTACCTGCCAATAAAGGCACGATTATCGGTCATGAGGGTGTGGGCACCGTTGTTGAGGTGGGTGAAGAAGTTCGCGGTTTCAAGATTGGCGATCGGGTATTGGTTGATCCCACGCAATCTTGCGGAACCTGCTCCTATTGCCGTGAAGGTCTGTTCATCTACTGCGAGAATTTTGATGACTATCAAGTAGGGATGACGACACATGGAACCTTTGCTGAATATTTTGTTGGGGACGAAAAGTATATCTATGCCATCCCGGATTCCATGAGCTGGGAAACGGCCATGATGATCGAACCACTGGGATGTGTGCTTCAGACGTTCATGAAAGCAGGGACTAAGCCAAGCGACGCTGTGCTGGTCCTCGGTTCGGGGGCAATCGGTTCCCTGTGTCAGCTTGTGAGTAAAAGGTTGGCAAGGCTTACTGTAGGCACGGAAGTTGATCCATATCGCAAAGAGTTCGCTTCAGGGATCGCAGATCATGTGTTCTATCCTCAGGATCTGACACTGGATCAAGTATACGAGATCAATAATAACAAGAAGTTTGATATTGTGGTGGACGCGGTTGGTAACCAGCTTCATGTGGGATTTGAGATGATTGCCAAAGGTGGAAAGATTATTCCGATGGGATATGACGACAGCTATGAGGTGACTTTCAAATCAACAGCCGTGATTAATGATGGCATCAGTATCATCGGTGCAGTTGCTAACCACTCGATGATCAGCACGGCACTGAAATTTGCCCAAAGCATCCCGGAGCTGGAACAAATGGTGACAGCCAAAGAACTGCTGAGTGATTATGAACGGGCCTTTAATGGAACGATTGGTTATGACATGCATACTGGAGAGAAATTGCCGATGAACTCGGTCAAAACAGCTCTTATCCTATAAGAGGTACTATAGGCATGTAGACATTAGCGGGTTTGCCGCTGCGAGAAGTTGGAATTCGCAGCGGTGAAAACCGCAGAAGGAAGGGATATCGATTGAAATTGCTTCAAGATTTGCCGAAGAATCCACGCTACTCCATTTTACTCGAACCGGTATGGGCCATTCCGGGCACGATCGTTCTCTTCTACGCTCCTTTATATATGAAGGAAGCCGGACTTTCGGATATCGAAATCGGTTTAATCAATTCGGTGAATCTTTATTTTGCTTTTATCTTTCAATTGTTTGCGGGTTCCATTACCAATAAGCTGGGGCGTAAACGAACAACGCTGATCTTCGACCTGCTTGCCTGGAGTGTTCCCATGTTCATCTGGGCTTTCTCCCAGAACTTCTGGCTGTTTCTGATCGCCTACTTGCTGAACGCAACATCGAAGTTTGTAACGGTTGCCTTTAACTGTCTGATCATAGAGGATGTTGAGGAACACAAACGATCCAAGGTATTTGCTATTCTCAACATGATTATTACAGGAGCCGGGGTACTTACGCCAATTGCAGGAGTTGTTATAGCTGATTTTGGAATTGTACCTACACTGGCCAGCATTTACTTTGTCGGGGGCATCCTCATGACGGCCATGTTTTTCATTCGTAATCGATACACGGATGAGACCGAGGTTGGTAAGGAGCTTATGGGATTGCATAGTAAAACCCGCGTGCTTCAGAGCTTGGGAGCCAGTCTGCGCCTGTTCGGCAAATCGTTCTATAAACGAAGACTGTTCCCGATTATTCTGATTACGGTGTTGTCGAATCTGATTTTGCAGCTGAATTTCTTTCAGGTCATTTTCTTCAAGGAACAGTTGAAATTCGATGACCGTGTCATTTCGTTTATCCCAGTGGTGACTGCGGTCACTGTCATGCTGCTCTATCTGGTCATTATTCCGCGACTGAAACGGCGTTCGGAAGAGAAGTATGTTGGTTTTTCCATTGTGCTTAGTACGGCCGGGGCCATTCTCTTTCTGTTGATTCCGGTGGGGAATATAGGCATGTTGTTTCTCACGCTAATCGTGCTCGCTGCGGGTAACTTCATTTTGCAGACGTATCGAGATTCCCTGCTGATGAACCGATTGGGGACGCATGAAAAAGCTGACATGTTCTCGGCTGTGCAGACGGTTATGACGTTAACAGCTATTCCATCGGGTTACCTGACGGGCTTGCTCTACCATCACAATCCAACGCTGTTGTTCAGTGTCATTCTTGGTCTATACATCGTACTCATGATCATCATGTTCTTCCTGCCTGATCCACAAAAGCACTCCCAAGTGCTGAAACCTTACAAAAATATGTAGAAGAAGGGGTTTTCTGTATGTAAATCGAATATGTAGTACAGAAAAAACTAAAAATTAACTTCACTTGGGAGGATACGGAATGACGAACATAATGACAACAGAAGCGCGGAATCAGTGGAGCTGGATGAACGAGCCCGAGAGCTGGTCCTACACGGATCAGGGAGGTGTGGTGGTGGAAGCGAAAGCGGATACTGACTTTTTCCAGGACCCTGCGGGCAAGCATATTCGTGCAACTGCACCCTTCCTGTCCATGCCTGTACCTAGTGACTTCGAAATCACAACCCAGTTAACCGTAGATATGAAAAATCAATATGATTCCGGATGCCTGATGGTCATGGCGGATGATCTCAATTGGTGCAAAATTTGTTTTGAGTATGATGGAAAAGCACCTACCATCGTGTCGGTGGTCACACGTGATGGTTCATCCGATGATTGTAATTCGGTTGAAGTCTCTGTATCTAATCCCTATCTGCGTATACGCAAAGTAGAGGACTGCATATCATTCTTTTATTCTCCTGATGGGGAAGAGTGGAAACTAATTCGATATTTCGGCATGCCGACACAAGGGGAACTTCGAGCTGGATTAGTTGCACAATCGCTGACTGGAACGGGCTGTACATGTCACTTTTTGTCTGTCAATGTTACTCGTCCGGACTTGACTGCACGCTTCTAATCCGCTCCCCCGGCCGATCATTGGAGGGAGAACAGGTTCATGGTAAAAGCTTTCATATTTGATTTTGATGGACTCATTGTGGATACAGAGACGCCGTGGTATTATGCGTTTCGCGATATCTATGAAGAGCATGGTGTTGAACTTGGTCTGGACCTATGGTCGAAAAATGTGGGAACATCCTTTGAGGAATTTCATCCTTTTTTGTATCTGGAGCAGGCGCTTCAAAGAAAAATTGATCATGAGCATATCAAACTGCTCTCAGAACAGAAATACGAAGCTTATTTGGGACAGGCGGCTATTCTTCCAGGGGTGAATGAGTTGCTTCAGTCTGCGAGGGAAAAGGGGATTCAGCTTGCCGTTGCTTCCAGCTCCACACGGGACTGGGTTCATGGTTACTTGAAGAAATTAGGCATTTTTGATTATTTCAAGGTCGTTCATACATCAGAAGATGTGAAGCGAGTGAAACCTGATCCTGAACTGTACCTTCTTGCTCTCCAGAGTCTGGGAATCGAGGCTTCGGAAGCGATTGTGTTCGAAGACTCTCCTAACGGACTCAAGGCAGCCAACGCCGCAGGTATTCGTTGCATCATCGTGCCTAACGAGGTAACGTGTAGTCTGGAATTCGCCATGCATGAACTGCGGTTATCCTCGCTGGCCGAGATTGATATGGAGGTTCTCTAATCCAGATATTGCTTGCGTAGCTCGATCGGGGAGATCCCTTCGTATTTTTTGAACACCGATCCAAAGTAACTGGCACTGTTAAATCCAACGGCATGCGCTATTTCATGAGCCGTAGTTGCATCATTTTCAATAAGCATTTCCTTGGCTTTCAACAACCGATATCGCATCAAATACTCCAATGGAGTCATTTGGAATTCTTTTTTAAATATCCGATTCAGGTGTTGTTCGGTCACGTCCATCTGCTCAGCCAACATGGGGAGAGAGAGATCCTGATGATAATTTTGTTTGATAAAAGTAATGAGTTCATCCAACCGTAATCGGGCATTGGAACGTTCGTAAGCACTATAGCGTTCACCTTCAATGGTTAATCTGACCAAAAGCATGTACAGTAATGCGGATACGTGCCAGATCTGATCCTTGTGCCGGGACTGCAGCGCCAACGTAATTTCATGCAACAGGATATGAAGCATTCCATCCGGCTTGAAGGCGCGCAGCTCCCCGATCTGCAAGGTATGCAAGAATCGTGGTAATAAATAGCCATTGAAAGACAGACAATCAAATCGTAATGAATCACTCAGATTGTGGTAACGGTATGTTACCTCCGGAAACAAAATGAGAGCTGTCCCTTTTTTGATCGAAAATTCATGATTCTTAGCTGCGATTCGCCCTGTTCCTCCGATGCACTGTACAATGCTGTAATCCCGTGAATGGTCGCTCCAATTCATCAATTCATCAACGGTCAACTGGTTTTGCCCTGTAATCATGAGCGGCATATCGGTATCCAGTGGATTCCCCATGCTAGGTTTCGGCATCGTCGTGTTATTCCTCTTTTCGTTAAAGGATCATGTGCGTAAGTGGCGTGGTTACAGAGTTAAAAGAAACCTAGAATGAATTATATTACATAAATGGAATAATTTTAATTGAATGGCAAGTGATAATAAAACGTTTTCAAAAAAACGATGCAACTGTTTTATCTGGATGGACTAGCATGAACCGCAGTCAGATCAGTCTCCATTTATGGACCTGAAAGTACGCTTGCCTTGCCAACAGAATGCGAAACAGTATACGCTATAACGGATGAGTGATTAAGGAAAGGGATGCAAACATGAAGAAAGTCATCGTAGTTGGATCGGGTATTCTGGGGGCATCAACAGCCTATCAATTAGCCAAACGGGGCGCAGAAGTAATCATCATAGATCGAAAAGATATAGGACAGGCAACCGATGCAGCAGCCGGTATCATCTGTCCATGGTTGTCACAGCGACGCAACCAGGACTGGTATCAGCTCGCCAAGGCTGGTGCGCGATTCTATCCTGGTATCATAGCGGAGCTTGAGGAAGAAGGAGAAACGGAAACCGGATATGCTCAAGTGGGCGCGCTCAGCATTCATACGGATGAGGATAAAATCAACAAAATGGAAGAACGGGCACAGCTTCGAAAAGCAGATGCACCGGAGATTGGTGAGATTACACCTCTTGATGCCAAAGGAACCCGTGATCGTTTTCCATTGCTGGATGAACGTTATCAATCGGTACATATTAGCGGTGCTGCACGTATAGATGGACGGGCGCTGCGGGATGCCTTAATCCGGTCTGCACAGCGTAATGGAGCGAAAGTGATCCATGGAGACGCCACTCTTCAATTTGAAGCAGATCGGGTCATTGGTGTGAGTGTTAATGATCATAGCTTTCTCGCAGATGAAGTCGTTGTATGTGCAGGTGCATGGGCAAATACACTGCTGAAGCCTCTCGGCATACACTTTAAAGTGCACTATCAAAAGGCACAGATTATGCATTTGCATGTCACGGAGGAGGCGGATACAGGCCGCTGGCCTGTGATTATGCCCCCGTCAGATCAATATCTGTTGGCCTTTGATCAACAGAAGATTGTGATTGGGGCCACTCATGAAAATGATGTGGAAGGTTATGATACAAGAGTAACTGCAGGAGGTATGCAGGAGGTTTTGAATAAAGGTCTGGAACTGGCACCGGGTCTCACAAACAGCACATTCCAGGAAGTGCGAGTTGGATTCCGTCCGTTCACACCTGGATTTCTGCCCGTAATGGGAGCTGTGCCGGGGTGGCTGGGGCTGATTACGGCGAATGGCCTGGGTGCTTCTGGCTTGACCATGGGGCCATTTATCGGGAGTCAATTGGCCAAATTGGCTCTTGGCATGGAACTGGATATCGATATTGAGCCGTACAATGTTGGCAAAGCAATGGATGAGATGGAAAGAGGTGAGTCATGACCTATTCACAACGTTTATCCGATGGAGCGAACTCGTCCGACATCATATATCTGGAGCATCAGATTGGTACGACAAAAGAAGAACTGCGAATCGCTATGGAGAAACAAGAAACATACGAGCGGGAAATGTCGGAATTGAAGTCATCACCAATCGGTAATGCATCGAAAGTCGGTTCGGACGAGCAATTCTTAAAGGAGAAGGCTAGTCAGACGCAGAACTTGATTGAAATCCTGTCTGCACAGCTGAAACAGCTAGAGGAAGCATTGGCGAAACTGGGCGATTAATCGGCTCATATCTCGTGTTTTCTGAAACTCTGACAATAAAATATACGATATGTATACACAAAAACCCCTTATTTAAGGGGTTTTTGTGATTTAGTTCAAATGGTTTATACCAATAAATGAACGGGTGGTATAAAATAGAAGTGGGTGCAGAACTGTCAATTCAGGTATCCATGTAACCAATCAATGAAACTATTCTGAGAGGTGGCTTTCGAATGTATAAAGAAGTGATACGTGTTGAGGACATCACAGGGTTCCAGACCAGATCTGAAGAGTTTTTTCCACTTCACTGGTTTCAAAAAATGTTGTCCGATCATCCTGTGTACTATCACGAAGATACAGATACCTGGAATGTGTTCAGATACGATGATGTGAAGCAGGTCCTAAGCAATCATGAGTATTTCTCAGCTGAAGGAACTCGAACGACCATTGCGGTCGGAGCGAAGAACAACGAAGGCACACCTCCGGACAAATTAAACATTTCAAGTATCGATCCGCCCCGTCATCAAAAAAGTCGTTCGTTGTTATCCGCTGCTTTTACACCGCGTAGTCTGAAAAACTGGGAGCCACGAATTCGCAACATTGCACAGCAGCTCGTAGCTGATATTAAACCGAATACGACCATTGATATGGTTCAGGCGCTGGCCGCTCCCCTGCCTTCGATGGTTATGGCCGATCTGCTTGGTATCCCTCTTACAGACAGTCATCGCTTTAAGAACTGGGTAGATATTCTGTTTCAACCCACTAATCCGAAGACTGCTGAGGAGAGTGAACAGAAAAAACAGACGGCAGCTCAAGAGTATTATCAATTTCTCTATCCTATAGTGGTTCATAAACGGACCCATCCTGGTGAGGATATCATTACGGATCTGTTGAGTGTTGAAGTTGACGGGGAGAAGTTCACGGAAGATGAGGTTGTTCGCACGACCATGCTTTTACTTGGAGCTGGTATTGAGACAACGAGCCATATGGTTTCCAATACGTTCTATTCCTTCCTGTACGATGATCCGAGTCTGTATGAACAGCTTAGACAGAATCCTGAATTGGTGCCGCTAGCAGTGGAAGAAATGCTTCGTTATCGGTTTCATAATGCCAAGCGGCATCGAACAGTGAAGCAGGATAACCAACTGCTTGGAGTGGACTTGAAAAAAGGGGATGTTGTCATTTCCTGGATGAGTGCAGCCAATATGGATGAGCAGATGTTTGAAAACCCGTTTGAGTTAAACATTCATCGTCATAATAATAAAAGACATCTTACCTTTGGTAATGGTCCACACTTTTGTCTGGGTGCTCCGCTGGCGCGAATGGAATTAAGTATTGTCTTGACTGCATTTGTAGAGAAGATTGCTCGGATTGAACCCGTGGAGTCTTTTGATCTGGAGGATAATCTGGCCGCTTCAGCTCCGGGACAGTCACTGACCCATCTGCCAGTGAAGATTGTCGGCTAAGGGAATGAGTTTCATCATTGGACAACCTAAAAAGCGGCAGATCAGACGTGAACGTCTTGGTCTGCCGCTTTGTTATGCAAGTATGAGGCTGGATAACTTAATTTGAATTCATCGAAACCTTTTGTCTGACAACTTGTTTGACTTCTTCCTCTTTGGCTTGTTTGGTGCGTTTAATAAAGAAGGAAAGAACCAATCCCACGACAGCGATACCGATGATAACAACATACGCATCATTGATACCTTGAATCATGGACTCGGTAGCCAACTGTTGTTGACTGAGGCCATTGGCTGCACCAGTTGCCATCATATCCTCTATATGTGCTGTTGTACGTGAGGTCATGACACTCACGAGCAATGAAGTACCTACAGCGCCAGCAACTTGTCTGACGGTGTTGGAGATGGCTGTACCGTGTGCACCCAGTCTTGGTGGCAGTTGGTTAAGCCCAGCAGTTTGAATCGGCATCATGAGCAAAGCCATACCAATTCGGCGGCCGGTCGACATTAACACCAGGTAACCATAACTGGTTGAATCCGATAAATCGATGAAACCAATGGTGGTCACAATGGTGATAACCATCCCGATAACAGCGAGCCATTTTGCTCCAAATCGATCAAACAATTTTCCGGCTACAGGCATCAGGAAGCCCATAACAAGGGCACCCGGAAGGAGTAATAAACCGGACTCCAGTGCAGTGTAACCACGTGCATTCTGGAGGTACAAGGGAAGCAACATCATGTCAGCATACATGATCATGGTAATTGCGATACTAATGACCGTGGTCAGGGAGAACATGTTGTACTTGAAAGCCCGCAGATCAAGCAATGGATCTTCCGAAACGAGCTGACGCCAAGTGAACAGCGCAAGTGCAACAAGACCAGCAGCAATACAGATAAGTACTTCTGCACTTGACCATCCCAGACTTCCTGCTCTGCTGAATCCATACAGCAATGCGCCGAATCCGATGGTGGACAACACCACGCTGATCGTATCGAACTTGGTGTTGACCCGTTCGGATACATTCTTCAGGTATACAAAGGCAAAGGCAATGACAATAAGTGTTAATGGAATCATGCCATAAAACATCGTTTGCCAAGAGTAGTTCTCCAGAATATAACCGGCAAGGGTAGGCCCGATGGCAGGAGCGAAAATGATCGCAAAACCAACCATACCCATAGCTGACCCTCGTTTCTCAGGGGCAAACAAGGTCAAAATAACGTGCATCAAGAGTGGCATGATAATCCCAGCACCTGCTGCCTGAATCATGCGACCTGTCAGCAATGTGCCGAAGTTGGTTGCAAGAGCGGATACGATGGTACCGATTAGAAAAATGAACATCGAAGCTTGGAATAATTGCTTGGTTGAAAAGCGTTGCATGAAGTAGGCTGTAATGGGAATCAGCACCCCGTTTACCAGCATGTAACCTGTCGTTAACCATTGTGCTGTTGCGGCGGAGATGTTAAAATCACCCATCAGTTCCGGTGTAGCGACACTCATGATCGTTTGATTCAACGTTGCAAGGAAGGCTCCCAGAATCATGATAAACAGAATAGGGCCTTTCTTTACGGAAGATTCATCTTGTAACTTAACCTGACTCAATCCTTTTCATCCTTTCAATCCAAACGTGACTAAATTTACAACGTGTTGTATAGTTTACATTGTATTTATTGAATTATATACATATTCGGACAGATTACAATTTACGTTATGAGGTGTTTTCGTCGTTTATTTTACAAATGTTATGATATTGTTGTGTAAATCGAAAATAAACGACTGATTGTTTAAAATTGTAATGTTCCAAATTTGAAGGAGGGATACACGTGAAAGATGAGAAGAAATCGCCTGTGGACCCAAGAATATTGCGAACACGTCAGTTAATTCGAGGTGCGTTTGTGGAGTTGCTGCAGGAAATGGATATTGAGAAATTGTCAGTGAACAAAATTGCCGAACGAGCGACGATCAATCGGGTAACCTTCTATCTGCACTATCGGGATATTACGGATATGATGGAGAAGATGGCTGATGAGATGATTGAGCATATTGAACGGATCGTGGAGGAATATGCCCCTCATTTTGAGAAACAAAGAACAGAAGAAGCCTGGCCAGTTCTGGTCAAGTTACTGGAGCATTTTGCAGAGAACGCCTCATTCTATCAGGTGGTACTTGCCACGAAGCGCACACCCATTTTCACAGAACGACTCCTGAAGCTGTTAAGTACCTTGGTCAAAGCTAAGATAGATCGAGCCGAAATGGAAGATGTGCTGGAGGATTCCGGCATTCACAAGGAAATCGCCATCTGGTATGGTTCGTCTGCTTTAATTGGTACCATTGTTGCATGGCTGCGTAACGACATGCCTTATTCTCCGCATTTTCTGGCGAAACAATTCTCATTGATCCGTTCATACTCTTATAATGACCTGATATAATCAAACTACAATTCACTGAACAATGACAGCAAACGGGGGGATATGACAGGGAAAATGCAGGCCATCGACTCATACATAACAGAGGAGGACTAATGTAATGAAATATAGTGCAGAACGTATATATGTGAGATTTTGGAAGGTGGAGGATACCTCATTGCTTCTGGATCTTCAGGTTCGAAATCGTGAGGCAATTGAGAGAACCTCTGCAAGTCATCGGGATGACTCTTACTACAGCATGGAAAAGCAAAGGGAACTCATTGAGAGCTGGGACAAGAAAAGAGAAGAAGGAATTCGCTATTCCTTCGGTATTTTTCTACATACAACGGATGAACTTGTGGGTGAAATTTCATTGTTCAAGATCATAATGGATTCAACCCCCAAATGGATCGTAGGTTATGTGACGGATGTGCTGCATCAAGGAAAAGGGTATATGAGCGAAGCCCTGCAATGTGTGCTGGAATTTGCCAAACATGAAACTGAAATTACACGCATCGAGGCTGGAGCGGTACCTGATAATACAGGTTCCATCCGTGTACTTCAAAAGGCAGGATTCACAGCGTGCGGGTCACAGTCTGTCCCGATCCAGGGAACGTTAAAGGAGCATACGATGTTTGCTGTGGATATACAATGAGCAGGATGTATCAGAATTAACTATAATTTGAACCATATATTCAAACGGATCGGAGAGGACAGAAAAATCTATGGCTACTATACTCGTTGCGGACGATGATCCGAACATTCGCGAACTCGTCTGTCTCTTTCTCAAAAACGATGGATTCACGACGGTGGAAGCTGCGGACGGTAAGGAAGCTCTCACCGTGTACGGCGAGACGCCAGTGGATCTGGTCGTGCTTGATATTATGATGCCTGTTATGGACGGCTGGGCATTATGCAAGGAACTCCGCAGAGCCAATCCGGATCTCCCGGTACTCATGCTGACGGCGAGAGGAGAGACTTGGGAGAAGGTAAAAGGATTCGAATTGGGTACGGATGATTATTTGACGAAACCGTTTGATCCATTGGAGCTTACCGCACGTGTCCGAGCATTACTGAAAAGATATAAAATTGGCTCCACACACACAATCCAGTTTGGCAATGTCATTCTGGATCGTCAGACGTATAAGGTGACGAGAGGTACAGAATCGCTTACTTTACCACTGAAGGAATTCGAATTGCTATATAAGCTTGCTGGAACACCAGGCCAGGTCTATACACGTGAGCAGTTGATCGATCAGATATGGGGTATTGATTACGCCGGAGATGATCGAACGATAGACGTACATATTAAGCGCCTGCGTGAACGATTCGCGACGACACCTGATTTTCGGATTGAAACGGTGCGTGGGCTAGGATACAGACTTGAGGTCCATGAATGATCAGATCATTATACATTCGTGTGGTGCTCACCTTTCTGATCTCTGTCATCGCTGGTACAGTTATTTCTTTTTTTATGTCAACCTGGATATTCGAAGATAAATTGAACGAAAATGCCCGAATTAACATACGCAACTTTGGCCAAGACGTAGTGCAGATATATAAGACGATGCCTCTGGATGAAGCAGAATTATTCGTTAGCAATATGAAACAGCTTGATTCATATCATATTCGAATTTATGATGCAACGGGCAAGCTCCAGACTTATGGGAAGCTTAATGGACATAAATCAGCTGCTGTATCGAAAGAGCAACTTAAAAAAGTGTTAGATGGAGGGGTTGTTCAAGACACACCCAAGGGGATCGCTACTGTTCTTTTGGGGTTACCGATCAAGACGGAAATGGGCACAAAAGCGATGTTTTTGGAAACCCTCGCACCGCCCTCCGCCTCTTTTGTAGTGCAGTTTGGCTTAATCTTTGCAAGCTGTTCGTTGATTGCAGGAAGTCTGCTGATTCTGATTGCTTCTGTATACCTGGTTAGACCAATCAAGAAATTGACCAAAGCGACCAAACGGATTGCAGCTGGAGATTTCAATGTCAAGCTGAACATCACGCAAAAGACTGAGATAGGTACGTTGGCTCGCAGTTTTGAAGAGATGATGCACGATCTGCAGCAGTTGGAGCAGATGCGCAGGGAATTCGTTACGAATGTTTCGCACGAGGTTCAGTCTCCACTCACCTCGATATCCGGTTACGCTTCGGCACTGAAGCAGGTAAACCTCTCAGAACAAGAGCGGAACCGTTATCTGGATATTATTATTGCTGAAGCCAAGCGAATGTCCAAAATGAGCGACAGCCTGCTCAAGCTGAGTTTGCTTGAATCGCAGTCACAGCAACTTCGGCTCAATACTTTAAGTCTGGATGAACAGATCCGAAGGGTTATCGTGGCACTCCAGCCGCAATGGTCTGCGCGCAATATTCATTTCGAGCTTGATTTGGAGAATGTAAAGGTGACGGCTGATCACGATCAGTTAAATCAGGTATGGACGAACATTCTGGGAAACAGCATCAAGTTTTCCAATGATGGCGGCATGATTAAAGTCAGTATCGAAGAGGATATCAAAAATGTGACTATCCGAATGTCCGACACGGGCATCGGTATTCCCCTTGAAGACCAGAAGCGTATATTCGAGCGCTTTTTCAAGGCGGATCGTTCCCACAGTCGTAAATATGACGGCAGTGGTATGGGACTTGCTATCGTTAAACAGATCGTATCGCTTCATCAGGGTGACATTCGAGTGGAAAGTGAACCTGGTCAAGGGACGTCCTTTGTCATCACGTTGCCCATCCATCCACCAACGGATAGTTAGGCTCGCAGGATAGGCCAAAGAATTAAAATCGGATGATTGAATACCGGATTTTCATACCATGTGTAACATGCATGTTTCCTTGCATGTTACACATGGTTTTTTTGCTTGTTCATATTCCGTTCATATTCCGGTCACGGAGAGTACATCTTTGTTGGTTAGGCTTGCATTAACGGCCTCTTAGGCCAATACACAGATGAGGACAGGAGCAGATGAATGTGAATCAACAAGTAGACAAAAGCGTGCGGAGTAAGAGCAAAACAAAAAAAGTGTTAAGCATTTTGTTAAAAGTGCTTGCCGCAATCATTTTAGTAATTTTACTTTTTGTAGCTACCGTATATACGGTTAACAAAATCAGTAGTTATTCAGAGCAAAAAAGAATGGAGCCATATGGTCAACAAGTTTCCGTGGATGGGAAAAATATGAATGTGTTCATTCAAGGTGAAGGCGAGGAAACGATTGTGCTTTTGCCGGGTTTTGGAACAGCGTCACCTGCACTAGATTTTAAGCCACTTATCTCGGAGTTAACCCCATATTATAGAGTCGTCGTGGTGGAACCTTTTGGTTATGGATTAAGTGATCATACCGAAAGGGAACGCAGTACAGCAAATATCGTAAGCGAAATACATGAAGCGCTGCAAAATCTTCGTATTGATCGGTATATTCTCATGGGTCATTCCATATCGGGGATCTATAGTCTGGATTATGTGAACAAATATGCTGATGAAGTAAGTGCATACGTTGGGCTGGACACCAGTGTTCCAGCGATTAGTGAACAGAAGGTTGAAGCATCAGAAATCGTACCGATTAAATGGTACCGTAACTTGGGTTTCCCACGTTTGCAATTGAAATTGAGTGATGATCCATATGCTGGGCTTCCGTATGATGAACAAACCAAAGAACAATTGAACATTTTGATACAAAAGAACATGTTTAATTCAACTCAGTTAAACGAAATTGTAAGCATGTATTCCAATTTTAAAGCAGCTGAACAGTTAACGTTCCCAGTTGATCTCCCGGTTCTTTTCTTTGTTCAAAAGAATCATCCTGCAGTGGACAATTGGGTTCCCGAACACGAGAAGTTAATAGAGAACTCTGCGCGTGGTGAAATGGTGCTTCTGGAAGCAAATCATTATCTATACCGTTCCCATGCCAAAGAAATCGCTGCACAGTTCAGGGAGTTTATGGGAGGATCTCAATAACCCCATTATCCATTAGAATAAGCGCCTGCTCCGTCACGTCATAACATTTCTTTACTTGTTCATATTCAGTTCATATTGTCGTCACGGAGAGTACATGTGCATTGGATAAAGTTTCATTAGCGGCAAAGAAGAATACCCAACTACCAGTTCAGGACAGGAGAAGATTAGCGTGACACAACCAGAAGGCAAGAAAACCAAGAATAGAACCAGGGTCAAGAAGGTACGAAATATTATACTTAAAATACTAGGAGCAATCTTAATTGCCATTGTTCTGTTTCTAGGTATTGTTTATATCACCAATGTAATCAGCAGTAATTCTGAGGCGAAAAAGATTGAGTCTTACGGTCAGCATGTTTCTGTAGATGGAAAAAATATGAATGTGCTCATTCAAGGTGAAGGCAAGGAAACGATTGTGCTTCTGCCTGGTTATGGAACAGCAACACCAGTGCTTGATTTCAAGTTGCTTATTGATCAATTATCACCATATTACAAAGTGGTTGCTGTTGAGCCATTCGGTTATGGATTAAGTGATGAAACTGAAAAAGAAAGAACCACGGAGAATATCGTAAGTGAAATTCATGAAGCTCTGCAGCAACTTGATATTCAGCAGTACATGCTCATGGGTCACTCTATAGCGGGCATTTACGGCATTGATTATGTGAACAAATATCCGGATGAGGTAACTGCCTTTGTCGGTATTGATAGCAGTGTATCCACCCAACCAAGTATTACAGATGCAAAGTTCCCCTTAAAAACGTTTGCTCTTCTTAGAAATACAGGTCTCTTGAGATTAATGATGAAAGTGGGTGCAGATCCCTATGAGGGACTGGCATTCGATGAACAAACGGTTGAGCAGATGAGAATGATTTCGAATAAAAACATGTACAATCCCACCTCATTAAACGAGATGGACCATATTTATACCAATTTTAAAGGTGCTCAAGGTTTAAGCTTTCCTAAAAATCTTCCACTTCTGCTCTTTGTACAAGCGAATAATGAAGGGGTAGAAGGATGGATCCCCTTGCATGAAGGACAGATCAAAGACTCGGTTCATGGGAAAGTAATTCCAATGGATGGTTCCCATTATTTACATCATACGCAATTCAAAAAAATTGCTGAAGATGTTAGAGCTTTTATGGCTGAAGCGAAATAAATAGGGGTAAACGTACAACCTTTGAATAACAGATCTGTATGAACGAATCTATATGAACGAATATGAAAAACCGTCCTGTGTGGCGGTTTCTACAACATGGTCAATCCGGACGTTGCTGTGATGAGAGAGAGGAAATACAAATGAGATTATTTGAGATACTTTTAGTTCTATCCTGCTTCGCTTTACTCGCAGACTTACTATTTATTAAAAGAAGTGCAAAGAAAACAGGCCTAGGTATAGGTATAGGAAGCAGTGTCATACTCGTAGCTCATTTATTGGTTGAGGGATACAGATGGCAGTTGCTTTTGGTATATATCATGACGGCACTATTCATGTTTATTGTTTTACTCCGGCATTCCGACAAGATGATCCATCTAAAAATAGGAAAGGTATTGAAGTATAGTTTATCTTCCCTAATCGTCATTCTGCTTGTTGCTTCTACCCTCTTGTCGGTATACTTACCTGTCTTTGATTTGCCGAAGCCCGAGGGTCCAGAGAAAGTAGGTACTCAAACCTTCCATTTTACAGATCAGAACAGAGATGAAATCTTGACTGAAGATCAAACCGATAAGAGGGAGTTAATGGTTCAAGTCTGGTACCCTACTGAAAACATTAGTAACAAGAAACGTGACACGCTGTTTCCAAATAATAAAGAAATGTTCAAAACGTATATTCAGAGCTTCTCTGCTTCTTTGAAACTGCCTGAATTTGTGCTCGACTACTGGAAATATAGTCATAGCAACTCTTATGAAAATGTAGAAATATTACCTTCGGCAAGTCCTTATCCTGTGGTGCTGCTATCTCATGGTATGGGAACCAGTAGAGTTCTACAGGCATCACAGGCGGAGAATCTGGCCAGTCATGGGTTTATCGTAGTGACAATCGATCATACGTACAGCACGTTTGCTACCCTCTTTCCTGATGGTCGTGTAACGGGGTATACAACAAAGATGACAACCATAGATGACCGCAGAGAAGTTGGCGATATATGGACAAAAGACGTGGAGTTTGTAATTGATCAAATTGAAAAGCTGAATTCAGGTGCAATTGAAAGTCAGTTTAAAGGAAAAATCGATGTAGATAACATCGGTGCGATGGGGCATTCTTTTGGGGGTGCAACGGCGTTTAATGCAACGTATTTGGATCATCGAATCAAGGCCGGGGTTAATATGGATGGGTCACTGAATGAAGTAGAAGATAGAGATGATATAAACAAGCCGTTTATGTTTATCAGATCGGGAAATTTTGAAGACTGGTTAGCCAATTTTGAAAAGGACAGAAATTCGGATGACGAAGTAACTAAGTTTCTTTCAGATGAGCTGCACATTATGAAAAATGTTATTGAACATGGGGGAAATGTAATTTATATAGAAGGAACCCAGCACTTCAATTTCACGGATCTTCAATTTTATTCAGAACTGATTAAACTGTCCGGGATCACAGGAGAGATCAATGGTAAGAGAGGTTCAAATATCGTAAATCAATATGTACTCGATTTCTTTAACAAACAATTGAAAGGAACGGGTGGAAACCTGATTCAGGGGCCGAGCGACATCTATCCAGAGGTGAAATTTGTAGATCCGAAAGAACTGTAATTAGCCAAAATATTTAAACTCAGGAGATGATGTGAATGGGACGACAAACGGGAAAACGAACTTCAATCACCGCCTTAACTCTGGTGTTAATGATGTTAGCTCCAATGTCAGTCATGGCCGCACCAGCTACGAGTAACAAGAGCGATTTAACGTATGAACCAACCAAGAAAATAGTAGCGGAGAAAGCGAAGATCCTAACTGAGACGTACGGTACGACCAGTGTACAATATGCATTAATCGATGCTGGAGAGATTGTGGTGTCCGGTCAAACGGGCAAGAACGATATAGAGGATAAAGTACCGCTTACTTCAGATACAATCTACGGCATCGGCTCAACAAGTAAAATGTTTCTTACAGCTTCTGTTATGAAGCTTGTTGATGATGGCAAGATCGATTTGGATGTGCCAATTGTGAACTATTTACCTGATTTTAAGATGAAAGATAACCGGTACAAATTAATCACACCACGTATGTTGTTGAATCATTCCGCTGGTCTACTAGGCAGCTCCGGTAGCAATGCTACATTATATGGGGATAATGACACGTATTCACATGACACGTTTCTGGAGCAATTGGCGAACCAACACCTGAAGGCTGATCCTGGCGCGTACTCGGTGTATAGTAACGACAGTTTTACGTTAGCCGAGATTCTAGTTGAAAGAGTGAGCGGCATGGGCTTTACTGCATTTATACACAAATATATTACAGAGCCCCTGGACATGAAACATACCAAAACACCGCAGGATGTCGTTGATCCGGCAGCAATGGCGGGAATCTATTCTCCTTTGGTTGAAGGCCAGCTTCCTCAAGAGAATTATAATATCATTGCTACTGGAGGCATCTATTCCACTGCTGAGGATCTGGTGAAATTTTCACAAATCTTCACGGGAGAATTCGATGGCATTCTTTCCAATAAGTCGGTAGGAGCCATGGCGCAGGAAGAATACAAAAGAGGTATGTGGCCGGAGGATAGCGACACGTCTATATCTTACGGGTTAGGGTGGGATAGTGTACATTTGTACCCATTCAGTGAATATGGCATCAAAGCTATTACCAAAGGTGGGGATACCATATCGTATCACTCCTCATTAATTGTACTGCCAGAATACAATCTGGCTGCAGCCGTTACCTCATCAGGGGGAACGAGTGCCAGAGATCAGTTTATTGCAAGTGAATTATTACTCAGTGCACTTGAGGAAAAGGGCATTATTACAGAACGAAAGCCGGAAAAATCGTTTGGCGTACCAGTGAAGGCAGATATGCCTAAAGAAATATCCACGTATGCGGGTATATACGGTTCTAATAATTCGGTGAAGAAGATCGAAATGAATCATGCTGGAAAAATGACTGTATCCGCGCTAACAGCTCCAAATAATTCGGCTCAAGAATACACATATACAGCGGATGGTACGTTTGTTAACGATAAAGGCACAGAAAAGCTGAAATTCGTTACAGAGCAGAATGGAAGGACATATCTATGGTCTCGATCTTATATATCCATGCCGGGACTGGGACAGTTGGCGTTCTCCGAATATACGGCGGAGAAGCTGGAAGCCAATGAATTATCCCAAGATATTACTGCCTCATGGGAGCAGCGTGAAGGTAAGAGATACTACGTGGTGAATCAGAAGTATACATCAACTGTATATCTCCATTCATCACCAATTCTTTCTTTTCATATGAATGAAGAGACCCCAGGGTATATGACCAATAGTAAGATTATTGGAGCCAACAAAGCAGTCACAGATCTTCAAATCCCTGGTATGGCAGGACGGGATTCAAAGGAAATTTATTTCGCTGAAAAGAATGGAGTAGAGTACATTACAGCTGTAGGTAGCATATACGCCAGTGAGGAAATCGTACAATCACTCTATTCGGGCAAACAATCTGTAACAACGATTCAATCAGACGGTTACGCCAAATGGTTTTCTATACCATCAACGGTGAATGGAAAAGTCATGACCGTTAAACTGCCTTCAAATGGTGCCTTTGCCGTATATGATCAAAAGGGCATTTGTATTAATCACACCGTGGTCAGCGGTAAGAATGAGGTTGTTTTACCGGAAAACGGTCGCATTGTATTTGCAGGTGACGTTGGTTCCACATTTGAAATTTCATTGAAATAGATGAATTCTAGTAAGGTAGCATGTTTAACGAAACTAAGAAGGCAGCCGATCAAAGTAATCGGCTGCTTTTGTTCAATTGAAGAAAATATATTTATATTCTTTTTTCGGAGAGTGGAAACGATGCCTACGATATTAGTTGCTGACGACGATGCGAACATTCGCAAACTCGTCTGTTTATTTTTGCGCAACGACGGATTTACTACCATCAACGCCGTAGACGGAAAGGAAGCCCTGGCTATCTATACCTCCACGCCAGTCGATTTGGTTATTCTTGATATTATGATGCCAGTCATGGACGGTTGGGCATTATGCGAGGAACTTCGAAGAGCCAATCCGGATCTTCCGTTACTCATGTTGACGGCAAGAAACGAGACCTGGGAGAAAGTACAAGCATTTCAGCTCGGGACAGATGATTATATGACGAAGCCATTCGATCCGCTTGAGTTGATGGCTCGCGTCAAGGCACTGTTGAAACGATACCGTATAGGTTTAACGCAGACCATCCAATTAGGAAACGTTATTCTGAACCGGCAGACTTATAAGGTCCTGAGGGGTACAGAGTCGTTCACCTTGCCGCTTAAAGAGTTCGAATTATTGTATAAACTTGCTGGATTACCGGGACAAGTCTATACGCGGGAGCAACTAATCGATCAAGTTTGGGGAATTAATTATACTGGCGATGATCGAACGATAGACGTGCATATTAAACGTCTACGCGAACGTTTTACCGATATCTCCGATTTTCGTATCGAAACGGTGCGGGGACTTGGCTACCGGCTAGAGGTGCAGGAGTGACCGGCTCCCTCTATACACGTGTAGTCCTGACCTTTTTGGTCTCCGTGATCGGGGGCACCATCCTTTCTTTTCTTGCTACAACCTGGATATTTCAAGATAAATTAAACGAAAACATACAAGCTTCCTTGCTTGACTTTGGACAGGATATCGTCCGCATCTACGAGACATTGCCTCTACGCGAAGCAGAAATGTTTATAAGTGAAATGAAACAACTCAACTCTTACCACATCCGAATCTATAAAGCAACGGGTCCGTTTCAATCCTATGGAGAACTTAAAGGACAACATCCTTTCCTAGTGACTACAGAACAATTGAAGAAAGTGCTGGATGGAGGAAGAGTCCAAGTTAATGGAATCGATACGATCTTCTTGGGATTGCCGATAAAAACTGAAATGGGAAGCATAGCAATGTTTGTAGAGCCCCTCACTTCCTCTTCCACCTCATTTCTTATCAAATTTGTTGTAACCTTTTTGATTTGTTCGTTGTTAGCAGGAAGCCTATTGATACTAATTGCGGCTATTTTTCTGGTAAGACCGATCAAAAAATTGACAAAAGCGACCCGGCTTATAGCTGCTGGAGATTTCAACGTCAAGCTTAATATTAAACAAAAGGGTGAGATAGGTACTTTGGCTCGCAGCTTTGAAGAAATGATGCACGATCTAAAGCAGCTTGAGCAGATGCGCAGGGAATTTGTAGCAAACGTGTCCCATGAAGTTCAGTCTCCGCTCACTTCCATTTCCGGTTTTGCTATAGCGCTCAAGCAGGTAGACCTCCCGGATGACGAAAAAAGCGATTATCTCGACATTATCATCACTGAAACTGCACGAATGTCCAAAATAAGTGATAGTCTGCTAAAGCTGAGTTTGCTTGAATCTCAATCATTGCAAATGCGGCTGGCCACGCTCAGTCTGGATGAACAGATCAGACGAGTAATTGTCGCTATTCAACCCCAATGGTCGGCCCGTAACATTCAGATCGATCTTGATTTGCAGCCCACCCAAATCACGGCCGATTATGATCAGTTAAATCAGGTGTGGATCAATATCTTCGGCAATGCCATCAAATTTTCCGAAGATGGTGCCCGAATTAACGTCACGATCAAACAGAATATCAAGAACGTGGATATCCGCATATCGGATTCGGGTATTGGTATTCTCCCGGAAGACCAAAAGCGTATATTTGACCGCTTCTTTAAAGCAGATCGTTCCCACAGTCAGAAATATGAAGGAAGCGGTATGGGACTAGCTATTGTAAAGCAGATCATCTCGCTTCATCAAGGGGACATCCGGGTGGAGAGCGAATATGGACGAGGAACGACCTTCATCGTCATCTTGCCAATTACAACACCCACAGAGTGATTGAATTTTATGCCTTCACTAGTCTATGACACCCTGTAAAAACCTCCTTGCGTATAATGATGCAAACTTTTTTTGCCTGTTCATCCTCCGTTCATGTTGTAGTCATTAGGGGGACATCTTGGTTTGTTATATTGTGTTTAGCGCCCACGTTATGGTGGCTTAACACAATGATGAAGACAGGAGTAGATGCAAGAATGAAACCAAGAGAGGTAACAAAACTGGAGATGAGTGTGAGGAGAGCAAGAAAGAGAAATACTATAGCTGCTGTGACTCTCATGCTGACGATACTTGCCCCGCTATCTGCAATGGCCGCACCGGCTGTCATGAATAACAGCATTAACCTTACGTACGAGACAACAAAGAAAACCGTAATCGAAAAAGCTAAATTGCTGACGGAGACGTACGGTACGACGAGTCTGCAATATGCGCTCATTGATGGTGGAGAGATTACGGTGTCCGGTCAAACGGGGAAGAACGATCTAAACGACAAGGTACCTCTTACTACGAACACGATCTATGGCATAGGGTCAACCAGTAAAATGTTTCTTACAGCTTCAGTGATGAAGCTGGTGGATGAAGGCAAGATCGATCTGGATGTGCCTGTTGTGAACTATATGCCTGATTTTACAATGAAAGATAATCGACACAAACAGATTACACCCCGTATGTTGCTGAATCATTCGGCCGGGCTTCCCGGAGCTTCTAACGGTAGTGCTATACTGTATGGGGACAATGATACCATTGCACATGATACCTTTTTGGATCAATTGGCGACCCAGAATCTGATGGCAGAGCCAGGTGCGTATTCGGTGTACTCTAACGATGGATTTACATTAGCTGAAATTCTGGTTGAGAGAGTCACTGGTATGAGCTTTACGGCATTTATACACAAATATATTACAGAGCCTCTGAAAATGAATCATACCAAAACACCACAGGATATAGTTAATCCGGAAGAAATGGCGGGAATCTATTCCCCTTTTTATGAGGCACAACTTCCAAAAGAGAATTATAATATCATTGCTTCAGGAGGCATATATTCCACCGCTAAGGATCTGGTGAAATTTTCGCAAATCTTCACAGGAGAGGTCAAAGGGATTCTTTCCAACAAGTCGGTAGAAGCCATGGAGCAAAAAGAATACAGAAGAGGCATGTGGCCAAAGGATAGTGATTCTTCTATGTCGTACGGATTAGGGTGGGATAGTGTGGACTTGTTCCCATTCAGTGAGTACGGCATCAAGGCTGTTACGAAAGGTGGAGATACGTTATCTTATCATTCTTCACTCGTCGTACTTCCGGAATACAACATGGCTGCAGCCGTGATCTCTTCAGACGGGTCAAGCGTAACCGATCAATTCATTGCGAGTGAGTTATTACTTAGCGCACTTGAAGAAAAGGGCATGATTAAAGAACGGAAACCGGAAAAATCATTTGGTGTACCTGTGAAGGCTGATATGCCTAAAGAAATCTCCAAGTTTGCAGGGAATTATGGTGGCAATAATTCAGTGACGAAGATCAAAATAAATACGGCTGGACAAATGACGGTCTCCTCTCTCACGTCTCCAAGTCATCCGGTTCAAGAATACACCTATACATCAGATGGTACTTTTGTGAGTGATGATGGTACAGAAAAGTTGAAATTCGTTGTGGAGAAAAATGGGAATACCTACCTGTGGTCTCGATCTTATATCTCCGTTCCAGGACTCGGACAGGTGGCTCTCTCAGAATATAATGCGGAGAAGCTGGAAGCCAATACATTACCCAAGGAGATTAACGATGCATGGGCAAAGCGTGATGGTAAAAAATATTATCTGGTGAATGCGAAATACACATCCATGTTTTATCTTAATGCTACATCGATCGTGCCTATTTATATGAATAAAGAGAATCCAGGGTATATGTCCAATAATAAGATTATTGGAGCAGACGAAGCAGCCAATCAATTGCAGATTCCGGGTAGTGTCGGACGAGAACCAATGGACATTCATTTCTTCAAAAAGAACGATGGAGAGTATCTTACATTTTCAGGTTATGTATTCGTCAGTGAGGAATTGGTAAAACCAATCTATTCCGGTAAACAATCCGCAACAACGATTCAAGCAGATGGATATGCCAAATGGTTTTCGGTACCCGCTACTGCGAAAGGAAAAGTCATGACAGTGAAGTTATCTGCAAATGGAGCCTTCGCTATCTATGATCAGAACGGAGTTTGTATTAATCACAGCGTAGTCAGCGGTAATAATGTTGTTGTTTTACCCGAAAACGGCCGTATTGTATTTGCAGGTGAGGCTGGCGCCAAATTTGAAATTTCACTAAAAAAGTAAATGAACTCAACAGGAGAGAACCATCATGATGAAAAAAATATTAATCATTTTGCTCAAAATATTCGGAGCGATCGTTATCGCTTTTGCATTATTTATTGCGACTGTCTTTATTGTTAATGTATTTAGCAACAAATCGGAGGAAGGGAAAATAAAATCATACGGCCAGTTTGTAGCGGTTGACGGGAAAAACATGAATGTGTTGATTCAAGGAAAAGGCAAAGAAACGGTGGTATTACTTCCTGGGTATGGAACACCCGCCCCAGCCCTTGATTTCAAACCGCTCATCGATCAGCTATCTCCATTTTACAAAGTCGTTGTCATTGAACCTTTCGGTTATGGATTAAGTGACATTACTGAAAAAGAGCGTACTACGGAAAATATGGTTAGTGAAATTCATGAAGCGTTACAGCAACTTGGTATTCATCGTTATACGCTCATGGCTCACTCCATTTCAGGAATATACGGACTGGATTATGTGAACAAATATGCAAACGAAGTAACTTCCTTTGTCGGCATCGAGAGCAGTGTCCCAACGCAGGGAGGTAACGATGATCCATTCCCAACTGAAACGTACAAACTGCTTAAAAAATCAGGATTCTACCGATTGTTAATGAAACTGGCCCCTGATCAACTGATTGCACCCGATGTTGATGATGAAACCAGAGAACAAATTCGAATCCTTTCACTCAAAAATACGTTTAATCCGAACAATCTGAATGAAGGCGAAAACTTTGGTCCTAACTTCAAAGCAGCGGAGAACCTGACCTTCCCCAAAGATCTTCCGTTGATTTTCTTCTTACAAGCGAATGATACTGAAACGGAAGGATGGATACCCTTGCATGAAGAGCAAGTCAAAGATTCAGTGCATGGAAAAGTGATGACTTTCGAGGGAGATCATTATTTGCATCACACCCGCTCCAAAGAAATGGTTCAAGAATATAGGAAGTTTATGAGTGAAATAGAGTAGAGTGTGTCAACAAAAGAAGCCGCGAAATCGCGGCTTTTTTCTATTGAAAGAGGTGATGAACATACATACGTAGTTACTTTATTGGAAAATTAAGGTTGACACTCCTTGTCGCCGCGTATACAATCGTATACATGAATGCGTTGTATACATATGTATACACGTCATGGAGGTGGCAGGATGAGAGATCGACAGATCGAAGAATCGGATGGAAGTGTACGTCAAGGTGAACGTCCGAGACGTGATGTGGGTGACAGCGAGCAACGTGGAGAGCATTCCAGACGTGGCAGAGGACATGGTGAACATCAGGGGAAACGGGGCCATGGTGCGCAAACCTTCCGTCGCGGCCGGATTCTTGTATTTCTGGAACAGATGCAGAATCGAAGAACAACGCTCGCCAGACAACTTGGTCAGGAGGAGTATGAACATATTCGCCCAATAATCAGTGGGGAGTTGAAAGCCATTGATCAGGTCATCGACGAGTATGTCCATCTTTTCGAACTGCAAAATGAAGATGTAGGTCCCAATAAGAATCTGGAGAGTGAGAGTGAATAAGTATGATTCGTCGTTTTTTTTCGTATTATCGTCCTTATAAAAAACTGTTTTTGATTGATTTTGGATGTGCTGTACTCGCAGGTCTTCTGGAGTTGGCTTTCCCCCTTGCCGTCAGCAAATTCATTAATGAGTTGTTGCCGGGTCAGGATTGGCCTCTTATTTTGCTTGCCTGTATTGTGCTGTTATCCATCTATGCACTTAATACGGTATTGAACTATGTCGTTACATACTGGGGACATATGCTGGGCATTAACATTGAGACCAACATGCGTGAGAAGATGTTCGCTCACTTGCAGAAGCTGTCTTTCCGGTTCTTCGATAATCGCAAAACAGGTCATTTGATTGGTCATCTTACGAATGATCTGAACGATATCGGCGAGGTTGCTCACCATGGACCCGAAGATGTGTTCATTGCAGTGATGACATTAATCGGATCATTCTGGCTGATGGCTAACATTAATCTTGAGCTTGCGCTCCTAACCTTTATCATTATCCCAATTATGGCTTGGGTCATTATCGTATTCGGTGGCCGTATGACGAAGACGTATCGAAGACTCTTCGGAGACGTCGGCAATTTCAATGCGCGCATTGAGGACAATGTCGGTGGCATGCGTGTTGTGCAATCGTTTGCCAACGAAGAACACGAAAAAGAGCTTTTTGCTGTAGACAATCAGAATTTCCGTAAAACCAAGCTGCTTGCCTACAAAACGATGGCGAAAAGTATCTCGGTCAGTTATATGATGATGCGACTGGTTACGGTATTTGTCATGATCAGCGGGGCTTGGTTTTATATTGATGGCAGAATTAATATGGGTGATTTTATGGCCTTCCTGCTGCTATCGAATATCTTCTTCCGTCCTATCGAGAAGATTAACGCAGTCATCGAAAGTTATCCAAAGGGCATCGCTGGTTTCAAGCGTTATCTGGAGATCATTGATACAGAACCTGAAATTGCGGATAACAAAAACGCCGTGGAATTCGAAAGTGTGAAGGGTGATATTCGTTTTGAGAACGTCTCGTTTGGATATGAATCCAGTCGCCGTATTTTAAATGATATCAGTCTGACTGTTCGACCAGGGGAAACCGTTGCTTTTGTTGGCCCGTCAGGCGCAGGTAAGACAACCATCTGCAGCCTGCTTCCTCGATTCTATGAGGTAGAAGAGGGACGAATCACTGTAGATGGAGTGGACATTCGGGATGTTAAGCTTCAATCGTTGCGTAAGCATATCGGGATCGTTCAACAGGATGTATTTTTGTTCTCGGGTACCATTAAGGAGAATATTGCTTATGGTGACCTGAGTGCAACGGACGAACAGATCTGGGATGCCGCTCGCCGTGCCTCATTGGAGGAATTGATTCTTACGTTGCCGGACGGTATGGATACGGTCATTGGCGAGCGTGGAGTCAAGCTATCCGGAGGACAGAAGCAACGGTTATCCATTGCTCGTATGTTCTTGAAAAATCCACCCATTCTTATTCTGGATGAGGCAACGTCTGCACTGGATACGGAAACGGAAGCACTTATTCAGCAATCACTCGCTGAATTGTCGGTGGGTAGAACGACCCTTGTGATCGCACACCGATTGACAACGATCAAGAACGCGGATCGAATCATTGTAGTGAACACAGATGGTATCGCTGAACAGGGTAACCATGAGGAATTGGTCGCCGCTGGAGGCATATACAGCCGTCTTCATCAGGTGCAATATAGTCACTCTTAATCCATATAAAATGAACAAAAAAATATTTACACTGGGTACTCCGATGACAGAATAATCTTCCGATCGCTGTTATCCCCAGATTTTTTTATTCCTTCTTTAAAGGAGAAATCCGGGGATAAAGGCAAGTTTATGCTTACGAAGTAGCTTTCCACAGAAAGCTTTTAGCTCCGCTTCTTCAGGTTCTTTCTGTCCTCTTCGTTTTGTGTAAATGTTCAGTTCAATTTATATAGAAACTTAAGTAGGTGACTAAGTATTTGTATAAAGTATCTAAATCAATTAAACCTTGCCGCGCATATGTGCGGCTTTTTGGTTTGGCTTAAAAATGAGGCTGTGAAATACTAAGGGGAAGATAATGTTGACAACGTCCACTAACCTGATTATTATAATGTTGACAATGTCCACTAAAAAGGAGGGTTTGACATCGACTCTCAGTACATAAATCCAGATATTCTGGCTGACATGCGACGTTTTAACCGTTTTTATACCAACATACTTGGTGTACTCGACAAGCATATTCTCGGAACAGGGTATTCCTTTGCCGAAGTACGGGTCATTATCGAGATTGGAATTCGGGGAGAGAGCATTGCGAACAATCTGGTGGATACACTGACCATTGATCGCAGTTATATGAGCCGCATTGTGAACAAGCTGACCAAGGAAGGTCTGCTTGTGAAAGTGAATTCTGAAGCCGATAGCCGGGTCAGTCTGATTCGTCTGACAGCCAAGGGTGAGGAACTGTATGCCCAATTGAATGATCGATCCGATCAACAGATTCTGAAATTAATGCAAGAACTCAATGAAGAAGAGATTCAAGAGGTATACACCTCCATGATGAACATACAAGAGAAGTTGAACAAGAAGGCAGGAGAGACAACACGATGATACGATTTGAATGTGACTATAACGAAGGTGCGCATGAACGCATTTTACAAAAACTGATGGAAACCAACATGGAACAGACAAGCGGGTATGGCACGGATGAGCATTGCGAACGCGCGAGAATGCTTATTCGTCAGGCTTGTGACAACGAGCAGGCTGATGTTCATTTTTTGGTTGGCGGTACACAGACGAACACAACAGTTATTGCCTCTATTTTGCGTCCATATCAAGGTGTGATTGCAGCGACCTCGGGACACATTGCGGTTCATGAGACTGGGGCTATCGAAGCAACGGGCCATAAGGTACTCACGGTTCCAAGTGAGGATGGAAAGATCACGCCTGAACAGGTTAGAGCAGTCTATGATGCGCACATGAACGAGTCTTCACCGGAACATTGTGTACAGCCAGGTATGGTCTATATATCTCAGCCAACGGAGAACGGAACGATGTACAGCAAAGCAGAATTGCAAGCATTGCACGCAGTCAGCAGAGCATGTGGTCTGCCATTTTTCGTGGATGGAGCACGCCTTGGATATGCACTTGCCTCCCGTAATTGCGATATGACACTTGCTGATCTTGCGCGCTTGTGCGATGTATTTTACATCGGCGGAACCAAGATTGGAGCGTTGATGGGAGAAGCGGTCGTGATCCTGAATGATGCGCTCAAACCAGATTTTCGTTATATGATCAAACAAAAAGGTGGCCTGCTTGCCAAAGGCAGATTGTTGGGGATTCAATTCGAAACTTTGTTCGAAGACGGCTTGTATCTTGAGATTTCCCATCATGCCGTGGATATGGCGTTGAGAATTCATGATTCACTCGAACAGCAGGGAGTACGCTTCCTGTATGACTCACCAACCAACCAGCAGTTTCCGATTCTGCCCAATCTTTTGCTTGAGAAATTACGGAATGATTATACTTTCTCCTTCTGGGAAAAGGTTGACGATACACACAGTGCGGTGCGCTTTTGTACCAGTTGGGCAACCCGGCAGGAGAATGTGGATGCATTGACTCGTGATATTGCTCAATTATTGCATGAAGAGACTTGGATTGAACAACGACTCGAAGTATTGGTATAACTTTGCAAATATTAATGTTACTTAAGGACAACCGCGACAGGTTGTCCTTTTTCGTATGTTTTTCGTGAATTGACAGTTCTCTTATATTAAAGCTATTATAGATATAATATATCCTTAATTGAGGAGGAGATTGTATTCTATGAATAACGGACATTTATCCGGTCAAACGAACGAATCGTGGAGTGGTCATTCTGCTCCTTTTACAGCGTTACAGGAAACACCGATCTTAACCTTGCTCCAGCCGTCCCATGGAGAACGAATCCTTGATGTGGGTTGCGGGAATGGGGATCTGACAGCCAAAATTGCAGCTGCAGGAGCGCTGACAACAGGCATTGATTTTTCGAAGGAGACAATTAGGCAAGCTAAACAGAAATATCCTGATATGAATATTCAAGTCGCTAATGCCTGTCATTATCGGTCTGAAGAGCCGTTTGATGCGGTCTTCTCTCATGCCGTTCTGCATTGGATAAAGGATGCCCCAGCTGTAGTGCAATCCATATACTTAGCGCTTAAGACGGGCGGACGATTCGTGGCAGAGTTTGCCGGAAGTGGTAATACGGCTATTTTAATAGCAGCGGTACGGGAAGAACTGCATGCCCGTGGATACAGATGGGAAGGCCGGAATCCATGGTATCACCCTACCATTGGCGAATATACTAATCTTCTGGAGCAAAACGGATTTCGAGTTAGTCTGGCCCAGCATGTTGACCAACTTACTCCGTTTAAGCCAGGAGCCAGAAAGTGGTTGGACAGCTTCGCAGAGTATTTATTCAGTGGTATCGCACCTGCGGAACAGGATGTTATTATGGAAGCTGTAGAGAAAAAAGTACAGCTACAACTGATGCGGGATGGACAATGGTATTTGGACAGAAGCCGACTGCGAGTGGTAGCCATGAAGGAATCGGGGAATGCGGTATGAAAGTGGACAAACCCAAGCTTCAGGAGCAGTTGCTTGAACCGGAAACGATAGGTTTTCTCGAATCCAAAGTGGAGTATAAACACAAACTGATTGAGAACATGACTTTGGATCAACAGGAAGCGAGTAAGGTTTCCTTTGAAAATGTTGTATTTAGACATGTGACGATCTCGGAGTCTGCCTTGGAACAATTCGAATTCACGGATGTCCGGTTCGAACACTGCGACTTCTCCAATGTCAATCTCTCTGGTGCCTTCATGCACCGAATCGAATGGCATAACTGCAAGTTTGTTGGAACGGATTTTTCCAATAGTCGCTTGCAAAATGTCAGTTTTTTACATGGTCTAGGGGATTACAGCAATTTCCGTTTTGCCCATCTGAAACAGGTCTCCTTCTCGGAATGTACCTTGATTGGTGCGGACTTTGCCTATCTGGCTCTTCAGAAGATGGAGTTCACTCAATGTAATATCGACCAAGCTTCCTTAACGGGGACCAAAATGAAAGATTTGGATCTTCGCGATTGCCAATTTGACTCCTTGGTGTTAACCATGGAAGACCTCAACGGTTGTGTGATTTCACCACATCAAGCCGCCACATTTGTAGGATTAATGGGTTTGATTATCAAATAAATGGCATGATCACATTAACGGGGTTGCCAAGATAGTGGAAGTGTGTATAATTGGAGACACATTAGAATACAAACAGGTTTTCTAGGGTTCCGCGATGGATGTGTCGGTCTGGTCCGAGAGAAAACCCGCAACTTGTTGGTTGTGCCACGGAGGGATAAAAGCCTGGGAGATGAACTGCGATATGCAGTTTGTTTCCCGGGCTTTTTTTGTTTTTCGCTAATGAACCCTTACAGGTTGTACAAAAAATGTAGTAGAGAAGGAGTGTTTCAGGTATGAATAAAACGTGGATGTCGGTTGTGATTGCTGCGTTGTTCGAAGTGGGTTGGGTCATTGGATTAAAACATGCCAGCGGGGTGCTGGAATGGAGTCTTACACTGGTTGCGATTATGATCAGCTTCAGCTTAATGATTGCAGCTTCGCGTACATTGCCCGTGGGAACCGTATACGCAGTATTCGTTGGCCTAGGTACCGCTGGAACGGTGCTTGCAGAGATTCTTTTGTTTAATGCAAATGTGCAAACCGGAAAAATGATACTCATTGGTACACTTTTACTCGGCGTAATTGGTCTTAAAATGCTGAGTAAAGAGAAGAACAAGGAGGTGCAGCTATAATGAACTGGGTGTTTCTTATCTTGGCAGGGGTATTTGAGATGATCGGCGTGCTGATGATAAACAAGTTGCACAAAGACCGTAATTTAATTTCACTCGTTCTATTGGTAGCCGGGTTTGGTTTAAGTTTTATGTTCCTGTCCCTTGCAATGGAAACTCTTCCGATGGGGACAGCATATGCGGTATGGACGGGAATCGGAGCCTCCGGCGGTGCCATTCTGGGCATGGTGTTTTACGGAGAACCCCGAAATGCCCTAAGAATTTTGTTTATCGCTATGGTGCTCGGATCGGCAGTCGGTCTTAAATTGGTTAGTTAAATAAGTGGAATTAAAAAGATAATGTACAGATTGCGTTTTTAATGTTATCCTTATACGTTACGTGTGAAATAAAAGATGCGTCTTATTGATAGATGTGCGTAAATGAAGGAGATAACATGACATTTAAGGACCTAAATATTATTCCCTGTATTATGGAAGGGTTAAGCAAAGCAAACTATACTAATCCTACGCCTATCCAGGAACAGGCCATTCCAGCTGTATTGGCTGGCAGAGACTTGCTGGGATGTGCACAGACCGGAACAGGCAAGACGGCAGCATTTTCGGTGCCGATCATTCAATTATTAAGCGAAAGATCCAAAGGACAAGGATCAAAGTCCGCTCGACATATTCGTTCATTGATTTTGACACCAACAAGAGAGCTGGCAATTCAGATCGCCGATAATATCAAAGTATATAGTCGGTATACGGACATCCGTTGTACGGCTATCGTTGGTGGTGTTTCGCAAAAAGTGCAAGAGCGGGCGCTGAATCAAGGTGCAGATATTATTATCGCAACACCTGGCAGATTGAACGATCTGATTAACCAGAAACGTATTGATCTGAAGATGGTTGAGATTCTCGTTCTGGATGAAGCAGACCGGATGTTGGACATGGGCTTTATTCATGATGTAAAAAGAATTATCGCCAAGATGCCGAACAAGAAGCAAACGCTGTTCTTCTCAGCGACCATGCCTCCTGAAATCACCAAGATGGTTAAAACCCTGCTGGTTGATCCAGTCAAAGTCGAAATCACACCCGTATCTTCAACAGTAGACCGCATTGAGCAGTCTATATATTTGCTGGAGAATGGCAAAAAGCAGCAGATGTTGAATCAGATCCTGGAGGATAAATCCATCGTCACGGCATTGGTGTTCACACGCACGAAGCGCGGCGCTGACCGGGTTACACGTGATTTGGCCAAAGTGAATGTTACGGCACAAGCCATTCATGGCAACAAGTCTCAGAACGAGCGCCAGCGGGCACTGAACAATTTCAAGAGTGGGGCTACGCGAGTACTGGTGGCGACGGATATCGCAGCAAGAGGAATTGATGTGGAGGAACTGTCACATGTCATTAACTTTAACCTGCCTAACATTCCGGAAACGTATGTTCACCGTATTGGACGTACAGGTCGAGCAGGGAAAAGCGGGATGGCCATCTCATTCTGTGAGAAGGATGAACTTCCATTCCTGAAGGATATTGAGAAAGTAATCAAGAAGACGATTCCTGAAGTTAAAGGTCATCCATATCCGATGACAGGTGTTCCTGTGTTTGAGAAAACCAGCAAAGCATCAGGCAGTAAACCTGCGTTCAACAAATCAGCTGTGGGCAAACCAGCCAAATCCAAGGCGAACCCGGCACGCAAGCCCAAATCCGAGTGGTTTGCCAAGAGTGGCAAAACGACCAATAGCCGTTCTAACGACGGTAGATCCAATAGCAATCGTTCTAACAGCAGTAGCAGTCGATCGAACAGTAGTAGCAGTAAATCAAATAATGGTTCATTCAGCCGCAGCAGCAAAACAAGGAATGATAGAGCCAATTAAGACCTAAATAAACGCAGATAAAACCTTCTTCATTCATATGGAGGAGGTTTTATTATGTATGTACAGAGAGCTTATTTACATACGAACTTATATTCTATATCATTATATCGTTCACGGGTAAAAGGGAGGTACTGACTTGAAGGATACGATAATTAAGTACTGTTTGAACAAGAAAGGCGCGATCAAGGATTATCCATTTGGCCCTGATCCAGTCGCGATTAAGGTCGCGGGTAAGATGTTCGCGCTTATTTTTGAAAATAAAGAAAAGAACTGTCGCTTGAACTTAAAATGTGACCCGATTATTGCAGAGAATCTGAGAGAGCAGCATGAAGCTGTTCAACCAGGATATCATATGAACAAAAAACACTGGAATACCATTACGCTGGATGGCTCCTTGTCAGATGAGGATGTCTACGTCATGATCGATCACTCGTATGAAATGGTTATCCAATCCCTTCCGAAAAGGGTTCGGGAATCTCTGGCCGAATCGTGAGGCATTTCGCTCATATCAATGCCGATGGTCTGCTCGCCAAGTAGAATGAATATCTTATGAAAATGAAGACATACTTGAAGCCCATATGGGACCGTTATCTTGGAAATAAGCAAGATCGAACGGCCTTGTTCAACGTTGCATCCCTTGTTATCAATGCCTGGATTGGGATAGGCAAGCTAGTCTTGGGGATATATCTCCTTTCCGGATGGTTCATCACAAATGCAGTGTATTATTTGATTCTGTGTATAGCCAAAGGCCAGGTGCTTCATCAATATAAAGTTGCCAAAGGTATGGTGTCTCCCCAAGAAAGATATTCTTTGGAGCTTGCGGTGTATAAACGCGGAGGTCTTTTTCTATGTTTTCTGGGCGTATCCTATTCGATCGTCTGTCTGCGAATGTATCTGATCGGTGATGCCTTCATATATAGCGGACTTATTGTATATATCGTAGCTATAGTCGCTTTTACCAAACTTGCTTTTGCCGTGTATGGTACCTGGGCTAATCGTCATCTACATAACCCAATTATATCTACATTGAAAATGATTAACTTCACCGATGCCATGGTATCCATCGTCGTGACACAAGCGACACTACTTACCATGCAAGCCTCACCTCTCGCTTTAAAAACCAGCAGCGTGTTTGGCATGGGGTGCAGCGTTTTATTTTGTCTGATGGGGGTCTGGATGATGTTCCACAAGACTAAGCAGTCAAGTATGGAGCAGGAGAGCGCATCCAACGAACAGTGAGAAACTGGGGGAGCTTGATATCTCGCATGAACATGTCATTGGAGAATGAATGATTCAAATTTCCGATTGTCGGATTCATTCTTAATGCAAATAAGGAGTGATATCTATGGATCAACAGCAACAACTGGCCATGGTACAACAAATGCGTCAAAATGTCGTCGGTACAGATGCAGCTCTTCAACCCAGCTCCACGTATGCCGTCACCGTAGAAGAAGTTATGATTCCTACAACGAAAGGTGATACGCGTGTACTTGTGTATACACCGAATCGGGATCATTCCGCACCTCTGCCGGTTTTCTTCAATATGCATGGGGGTGGTTTCATCCTCGGACAAGCAGAGATGGATGATCCATGGTGTCGTCTGATCGCTGATCGTGCTGATTGTGTGGTCGTGAATATCGATTACCGTCTTGCACCAGAGCACAAATTTCCAACCGCAGTCCATGAATGTTATGACGTTGTAAAGTGGGTCCACGACAATCCGGAATCTTTCTCGGTGAACCCATCTCTATTCGCCATTGGTGGGCATAGTGCTGGGGGGAATCTTGCAGCAGCATTGTGTTTGCTGAATCAGCAACGTGATAGCGAGCTGCCGATTGTACTTCAGGTTATCGATTATGCCGTGTTGGATATAGCTACAGATCCGGCCGAGAAACCGAGTTATGAAGTAGCCATTCCTGCTGATATCGCCAGAACGTTCAACGCGATGTACCTTGAAACGCCACAAGATGCGCATGATCCGTTAGCGTCGCCTGTGCTTGCGACATCATTGCAGGGTCTCCCAGAAGCGTTGATCATTACGGCGGAGAAAGATTCACTGGCGCAAGAAGCAAGAACATACGCAGCAAGGCTGGAAGAAAGCGGTGTGAAGGTGACCCATAAGGAGTATAAGGGAGCTGCTCATGGATTTACACATTTTGGCGATCTTCAGATAGCTGAGGATGCTTGGTATCGGATGAGTGACAAGATCAGAGAAGCATTTTCCAAATAAAGTACATTAGAGCGACGTGTAGAAAGAACTGGGAAGTGGTTAGATATCATTTGAGCAAGTTGTATAAAAGTTACCTTAAAGTCGCCTAATGGCGGCTTTTTTTGAGTTCATTGGCGTGATTGCTCAATTGCTTGGTGAAACCAAGCTTCTGATCTTGCAGATGTGTTAATAAACTGGATTAGGAGCCGTCTTGAGATTATAACGATATCGTTAAGGGTAAGAGTGTTAATTAGAGGAAATAATAACCAATACCAGGAGGTTTATTATGAACCAATACAACAGTCCATCCGATATCGCCATTCTTGGCATGGGAACGGCTCTCCCTGCTCACCCCGTAGCGCAGTCAGATATTGCGGAACTAATTGCTTCTTCTCTTCAGGATCGGCCGGATTTGGCCCGGTTTGCCAGGCGAATATTCAAGTCCTGTGGTGTTGAAACTCGATATACCGTAGAACCGAGTTATCTGGGCTCACTGGAAGAATGCCGTTATCTGCCCTCTGGTGAGAGATCTGACATCCCGACAACTGAAGAAAGAATGAATACTTACAAGCGAGAGGCGCTTCCGCTCGGAATCGAGGCGGCAGAGAAAGCCCTCTCGGATTCAGGTGTATCTCCCAAGAGCATCACGCATATCATCACCGTCAGTTGCACCGGTCAATATCTGCCAGGTCTTGATGTTATGCTCATCCGTCACTTGGGACTGTCTGACCGTGTTAACCGACTGCCGTTGATCTTTCAGGGCTGTGCCGCAGGGTTGAAAGCCATTCAGATGGCACGAGATGTCGTGCAGGGTGCTCCAGGATCACAGGTACTTATTGTCTGTGTAGAGTTGTGCACAATACATTTTCAGCCGGTGCAAGATCGGGAAGCGCTATTTGCGGCTTCATTCTTCGGAGATGCAGCTTCTTCTTGCATAGTGGGCACACCAGAACCTCAGCACAAGAATGTTCTGAGTCTAGGAACGGGTTATTCTGTGCTTCTTCCAGATTCAACTGAAGATATGACCTGGGAGGTTGGGAATCTGGGGTATGACCTGTATCTATCCCCTCGTATTCCGAAGTTGCTTGGTGTTCATCTGGAAGAGGAACTTCGTCTCTTATTGCCAAGTGAGGAGCTTCCTGAACTGTGGGCCATTCATCCGGGAGGACGCGGGATTGTGGACACTGTGCAGAATGTAATGAAGTTAAGAGATGAACAAACAAAGTACAGCAGGCAGATCCTTAGAACGTATGGTAACCTGTCTTCCAACACGATCCTGTTTGTACTGAATGCGATGCGTGAGGACATGAAGGTACAGGGTCAATCCTCCACAGATGGTGTAGCCATGGCATTTGGACCGGGACTTACTGCGGAGTTGATGAAATTCACTTATGTACCCTCATTCTCTTCAGTGATGGAGGAGCACGATCATGTCCTTCTTTAGAACATTGTCCATACGGGCCAAGGAAGAGGAACTGATGGATGACTTCTCTATGGGAGGGGAGGAGCTGCGTGAAGCACTCAGACATCTGAGGCGTCTTAACAAAATATTCGCGGCACCCGGCCCAACGCTTGCTGGTGTAGAGAAGTTATGGAACTCTGTCGGCAGGCCAGATAAACTGTCTCTTCTGGATGTGGGGGCAGGTTCAGGGGATGTGAACCAGAAACTGCTACAATGGGCGGACCGTCAGGGCATTCAGTTGGAAATTACATTGGTTGATTTGACGGAAGAGGCGTGTGAGGAAGCAAGACAACTATTCCGTGACGAACCCCGAGTCAGGGTACAACGTGCCGATCTTACACAACTGCCGGATGCGTCAGCAGATATTGTGACAGGTTCCCAGTTTGTGCATCATTTTGACGGAGATATGCTGGTTGATATGGTTTCTCATATGCTGCGAGCATCGAGATATGGTGTCGTCATTAACGATATTCACCGCCATTCCGTGTCCTATAAAGCCGTCTGGATTACAACACGAATGATCTCGCGCAATCGGTACATTCGTCATGATGGCCCTCTGTCCGTAGCCAAAGGCTTTACAGGCAGGGATTGGAAGGAACTTAAACAACGGCTAAATCATGATACGATGACTTATGAATGGAAGCCTTTGTTCCGTTACTCTGTTGTTATTCCCACAAAGGGCAGGTGATCTGACGTGACGAATTCGATAGATGTGATTGTCATCGGAGCCGGGATTGCCGGTAGTACGTGTGCAATGCAACTGGCAGGAAAAGGTCATCGAACCCTTTTGCTGGATCGCCAAGAGTTCCCTCGACACAAAACCTGTGGTGAGTTCATGTCACCCGAAACCAAGGAAATGCTGGAGGTTCTGGACATTCACCTTCTGGACCAGACGAAGAAACCCAGCACCATGGATCATGCCAAAATCGTTATGCCACAAGGTGGAGTGATCGAAGCACCACTGCCGGGATTTGCATATGGCATAAGTCGATATGAGCTGGACCAGATTTTGCATCAGAAGGCTCTGGCGGCCGGAGCCCAGATTGTTACCAAAGCGACCGTAACGAGTATTGAGCAGCTTGAGGATGCCAGTTATGAGGTTCAGGTGAAACAGGGAGATGAGCGGATGAGCTACAGAGCCAAAGCCGTCATCGGAGCACATGGTACCAAGAAGCCGCGTGGGATGGCTTCCGCACCTGATCTGCGAGACCATACCGTATATGTTGGGGTTAAATCCCACTTCAGCGGAATTGAGATTCCTGCACGGGTCGAGTTATATTTTTGCGAGGGTGGTTATGTGGGGATTTCTCCCATTGAAAATGGCAATGTGAATGTCGCCGCATTGTTGACACTGGATACCGTACAGGGAAGTGGCAAGTCTGTAAACGATATTTTACAGGCTGCATCCCTGAAGAACGTGAGTTTGGCAGCCCGTTTAGCCGAAGGAAAACCTGTAGACGGAACGCAAGTGTCGATTGCTCCTCTGCATTTGTCCAATGTTCCTGAACCTTGGTCTCAATATCCGCATATTGGAGATGCCATGCTGATGATCCCGCCTTTATGTGGAGACGGGATGTCCATTGCCCTTCGCTCCTCACTCCTGTGTGCAAGGTGGACCGACAAGTACCTGCAAGGCGACATTGAACATGCCGATTGGCAGAGTAATTACACGCTGGAAGCAAGCCGTGAATTCACCCAATTGCTCAGACGCGCAAGAAGAATTCAAAAGCTGGCTTTTGCCAAAACCAATAAATTCTATCCTGGTCTGGCTCGGATGATCCCCGGTTTAGCTGCTTATGTCGTGAAGGCCACACGGTTATCCGAGATGAACGCAGCGCGCTAATTCATTGAAACTTTGCTCAATACTGATGCGAAAGAGGTTGCTGACGGCGGCCTCTTTTTTGGTGTATACATATAATTTTGTGGAGACAGTTTGGAAATTCGGCAAATGCTCGTATAATAGAATCTAATGTAACGATAGAGAACTAAGTCAGATGAAATGTCGGGAGGCACTATTTAAGATGAACTATTCATTTTCCAATCGTATCGCAGCACTGCAACCATCCATTATTCGCGAGATTCTGAAAGCTTCCTCGGGACAAAATGTGATTCCATTTTCTGCGGGAAACCCCGCACCGGAAACTTTTCCTATTGAAGCGATTCGCACGTTCACCCAAACCATTCTGGAGCAAGACCCGGTCACGGCTCTGCAATATGGAATTACAGAAGGATATGTTCCCCTCAGGGAAGCATTGACGCAACATTTGAAGACAGGTTTTGATACCGGTAAGTCATCCGATCAATTGTTCATTGTATCTGGAGCGCAGCAGGGGATTGAGCTTGCCTGTAAAGTGTTCTGTAATGAAGGGGACACGATTATCTGTGAGAGTCCGAGCTTTATTGGTTCACTCAACTCCTTCCGGGCATCCGGTGCGAAGCTTGCGGGTGTTCCGATGGAGATGGACGGCATGGATATCGAGAAGCTGGAACAGGCGCTACAAACGGAGCCCAATGTGAAAATGATCTATGTGATCCCAAGTTTTCAGAATCCTACTGGTGTAACGACAAGTCTAGCGAAACGTAAGGCTATATACGAGTTGGCTAAGAAGTATGGCGTTATGATTTTGGAAGATAATCCGTACGGAGAACTTCGATTCAACGGAGACGATGTGCCAACCATCAAGTCTATGGATGATGAGGGTCTGGTCATCTATGTTGGATCATTCTCCAAAATTTTGTCGGCGGGACTACGTGTCGGTTTTGTACAAGCGCCACATGAAGTGGTGGAGAAGATGGTTGTTGCCAAACAGGGAGAAGACGTACATACCGCCATGCTTCCACAGATTCTGGCATACAAGTTCATGACAGAATATGATTACGCGGGGCACATTAACAGCATTCGTGAGGTATATCGGAGAAAAGCTACATTGATGATGGACAAGCTGCAAGAGCATATGGGTGAGTCCGTTAACTACACTCAACCGGATGGTGGACTGTTCCTCTGGTGTGACCTGCCAGCACATGTGCCGATGCTTGATTATGCCAAGACAGCGGCAGCTCAAGGGGTTGCGGTTGTACCGGGAAATGCATTCCTGGTGAACGAGCAAGACCCTTGTAATGCCATCAGACTTAATTTCTCAACCCCGTCAGACGAACAGATTATCAAGGGTGTAGATATTTTGGGGCAGGTATTGAAGGGCTACAACGCTTAATATTGCATAAAAAGTAAAATACAATAATCCATGAGAAGTCGCCAATGGGCGGCTTCTTTTTGGCCTTTCACAGCCCTTAATTATCAATTAATGCACTTAATTCTGCCTGAAAAACCTTTTGATTCTTCTGATTAAAAGTACTCAGCAGCACGGTAACAATCCCATTACCTTTTCGTCGGGGCGTTAGTCCAATAACTTCTGCAATGACATGAAGTTCATCATCCGGAAAGACCGGCTTCAGAAATTGAATGTTATTCATTCCGGTTCCCGCCACGACATGTTCTCCATAGACCCCGACCTCAATCCATAATTTAAAGGAGATATTCATCGTTTGCATGCCAGAAGCAATGATGCTGCCAAAACGGCCTTGCTTGGCTTTCTCCTCATCCAAATGCATGTACTGTGGATCATAGATCGTGGCAAACTCCATAATATCGTTCTTGGACAATGCCAAGGATGTGGTTTCGTAGCGCTGACCTATTACATATTCACTGAATCTCATGAAGGCACCTCGGTTTCTTTAATATGTTTTTCGTAGTCGATGTCTTGGAAAGAGACATGACTGGACTGACGTGTTAAAATGCTAGTGAACACGCCGGTGTTATGCTGTGTTACCGACATAATGAAATAAACAGATGAAACTGTCTTTGAGGAGTATATATGATGATAACGATTAAAGATGTAGCCAAGATGGCGGGAGTAGCCAGTTCAACCGTATCTTGTGTACTCAACGATAAAGGGAATGTAAGTGAGCCAACAAGACTCCGAGTACTTGAGGCAGCGAGCCAACTTAATTACGTTAGGCATGGTCCTGCATCTGAACTAAAACGAAATAGTACACAAACCATTGGTATTATTGTCCATGACATGTCCAGTCCGTATTTCTCGGATTTGGTGAACGGAATAGAAACTGTCGTCATGAGTCATGGATACGATATGATCGTATGTAGTTCGTTGGGTGGAGAGAAATCAACAGCCCATCGTTACATCCGAGAAAGAAGAATTGATGGAGCTATTGTTATCGCTCAGAATATTCAAGATCAATTGCTGATTGAAGCATCTGAAGCCGGATTTCCAATTGTTGTCATGGATCGGGATCTGGATGCTCAACATATTGTAAAGGTTTTGATGAGTGATACGCAAGGCGGATACCTGGCAACCCGTTATCTGATCGATAAAGGCCACCGGACAATAGCTTATATCAGTGGTCCGTCACAATCGGAATGTAATCTCCATCGTTATCAGGGTTATTTGAAAGCCTTGAAGGAGGCAGGCATTGAAGAGAATCCCGAGTGGAAAATTGGCGGACAATACATGAAGCAAGATGGCTACGTTGCAGCCAAGAAACTGCTTGAAGGAGAGTTGCCCTCCGCGGTTTTCTTTGCAAATGATGAAATGGCGATCGGCGGCATGGAAGCCTTCAGAGAGCATGATATTTCAATTCCCGAGCAGTTATCCGTGATCGGCTTTGACAATATACCTGCATCACAGTACATGAATCCACCACTAACCACCTTTCGTCAGCCAAAGAGGGATGCAGGTCAGCTTGCAGGTCATGTTCTCTTTCAATTGCTGAATGGAGAGGTAGTTGAGACGTTGTATACACTGGACATCCAATGCGTGGAACGCGATTCTGTTCGACTCCTCAACCTGAGTTGAGGAGTTTTTTTCATTCTATAGAATTTTAAATACTTAAAAAGAAAGGAGAGTAGCCATGAATGCATAATATAAAGACGAGGAGTTTTTTTGCTTTGGAAATAAATGGAGGGTGATACGATGGGCGTACCTACGTTTCTGGAGACAGGTCATATGCAGGAAGGTTTTCCCATTCGGGTAATTCACACAGGAAATCAATTCAATTATGCCGCACACTGGCATGATGAGGTTGAACTGATTCTTGTCAATGGTAAGAGCGCCAGAATTGGCGTGAACGACCACGTTTGTGAGTTGGAAAAAGGGGATGTGCTGCTGATCAAGCCAGGGGATGTGCACTGCTTTTTTCCAGGGACTGAACAGCTAACCATTATTTTGTTCCGACTCGAATTGTTAACGGGAAGTTTCACGACCGAAGCTGAAATTCAGGATCTCGGACAACTTTTTAACAAAACAACAGTTATTCCCTCGAACACGGGAAGTCAGAGCAAACTGGCTCATTATATAGATGTCATCATTACCGAGAAGAAAAACCAGAAGCCGGGATATCGATGGTTAATGGTATCCAGATTATATGATCTCATCATACTTTTACTACGTACAATTGTACCGGTTACCACCGATGAATCAACATCTTCAGGATGGCCCTGTACTTCCTCCAAAAAATTTGAATTCCTTGAATCAGTTTGTGAATATCTGGAGGAGCACTATGCTGAACCAATCAAGCTGGAACAGGTGGCGGAACATATTAAGTTCAGCAAGTTCCATGTCTGCAAGCTGTTCAAAGAGATCAAGGGCGTAACACTGATGGAATACTTGAATCATTTTCGAATTATCAAATCAGAGTGGGCCTTATTGTTCCGTCAGGATACCATTCTGGAGATTGCGATCGGGCATGGGTTCAACAATGTAAACTCCTATAACCGTCTTTTTAAAAAATATAATGACTGCACACCCTCCGAATTTCGTAAAAAACATCGTACGAATATCACAAAATATGGAGGGTAATGCACAATATTTGTGGAGAAAGCCCTCTCCAAAATCAATATACTCTAATAAATTGTAAGCGTTTCCTTTTTGAAGGAGGGGGCCTATGAAGAAGTGGTTTAAGCCAACAATTGTATTTGTATGTGCAGCACTGTTGTTAGCTGGTTGTCAGTTCAGTCCATCCAATCAAAGCAAGCAACAGGAGATTACCGTGTGGAGTTTTACGGATGAAGCAGGATATGCCATCGAGAAATTCGAACAGCAATATCCTGACATCAAAGTGAACTTTGTCAACATCCCCGGTAATTTCTATATCACCAAGCTGAAATCTGCGCTACAGACGACCTCGAAGGCTCCGGATGTATTTATGATTGAAAATGCGAATATTCGAGAACTGATTGACGTTCCATATCTGGAGAATCTATCAGCTTCGCCGTATAACGCCAATGAACTTATTCAGGAACAATATGCTTTTGTGCAGGCCAATGAAAAGGACAGTGAAGGAAATGTCAGAGCGATAGGTTACCAGGGAACACCAGGGGGCATCTATTACCGTCGGGATTTGGCAAAGGAATACTTAGGTACCGATGACCCTGAGAAGGTGGGTTCACAGATCGATACATGGGAGAAGATTTTCGAGATTGGAGAGAAGGTGCAGCAACTTAGCGGGAATAAAGTACATGCATTGGCGAATTGGAATGCGATATCGAATTCATATGATGGTATACCTTGGGTGAAGGAAGGCAAACTTGTCATCGACCCAACCTACTTGAAAGTACTCGATCTTGTACGTGAAGCACGTGAGCGGAAAGTACTTGCCGAGTATGATGATGGAAGTGCCGGTTACGCTGCATCCATGCAAAAAGGAGAGGTCATGTTCTATCCCGGGGCAACCTGGGCCCTGCAATTTACGTTCAAGGCAAATGCCCCGGATACCGAAGGCTTGTGGGGATTGGCGCAGGGACCGTCAGCGTTTAGTGCAGGCGGAACTTATATAGGGATGTATAGTAAAAGTGACAAAAAAGATCTCGCCTGGAAGTTTATCGAGTTCTATAACTTTAACCATGATTTTCTGTCGGAGCTCGCGAAAGAGCAGGATTATTTCACGAGCAACATGGTTGTGAATGATGAACTTGCTCCGTCTCTCTCATCGTCCTATATGGGAGGACAGAAGCATTTCGAATTTTTCTCAGAGGCTGCGAAACGGGTTCCTGTATACGAACGCACCAAATATGATGCGATTATTAACAACGATATCTACAAGAATGTACTCCAGTTGTATCTCAATAAGGACATTCAGACCAAGGAAGAAGTTGTAAAGCGAATCAAACGTGATGTCACCTTGAGATTTCCGGAGCTGGAAGTGGAATAGCTTAGGACGGTCTGAAAACCTTCTTCGGAGTTTTCAGACACGTCCTCGAAGTAAGCGATGGTTATACACATCACACATCCGATGATAACTGGGGGGATAGAACATGTTTGCCAAAACGATTCGCAAGGACCATTACGGCTACTATTTCATTGCTCCGTTCTTTATTATTTTCACCATTTTTGGGCTTTATCCCATTTTATATTCGCTCTATATCAGTTTCACCAACTTTGATGGCATCACGACGCCTGACTTTGTAGGAATCGGTAACTACGTGGCTGTACTACAAGATCCGTTGTTCTACAAAACCTTGTTTAATACATTATTCATCTGGGGCGTATCTGTCGTTCCACAGCTGACGATTTCCCTGGTGTTGGCCTTTATCCTGAATGATAAGCTACTCAGAGGACGGGATTTTTTCAGAGCCGTATACTTTTTCCCGAATATCGTAACGGCTGCATCACTCGGGCTGCTTGTCAGCCTGATCTTTGACTGGCAATCCGGAGGACTGAATCATTTTTTGGTGCAAACTGGCATCATACAAGATCCAATTAACTGGAAAAATGATCCCTGGTTTATGCGTCTGATTGTGTCCTCGATTCTCTTTTTCCAATACTTTGGCTATTCCATGGTCATCTACCTCGCAGGTCTCCAGGGGATAGACCCGTCGTTATTGGAGGCTGCGCAGATGGATGGAGCGAAAAAGAAACATATTTTCATTCATATTATCGTGCCAATGCTCCGTCCAATTATTCTGTTTCAGATGATTACCTCCATTATTGGTGGCATTCAGATTTTTGATCAACCATTTACATTAACCAATGGCAATGGTGGTCCTGACCGGGCAGCCATGACAAGCATTATGTATCTCTATAATGTCGCATTTCAGAGCACTCGTTTTGGGTACGGCGCTGCAATCGCATTTTGTCTGTTTATTATCATCATACTGTTGTCCGTTGCATCCTTCATCATGACCAAGCGGAAGAGCCGTTCATAGGGAGGGGAGTTCTCATGCAAACTGCAAAATCAGTTGAACAACCAAATGCAGCGATTCAGCAATATGCCACCACAAGGCGACTGACGGCAGGCAAGATCATCATCTATCTGTTATTGATTGGTCTTGCCGTGCTGTGCATTATTCCATTTTATCTGATGCTCATCTATTCAACACATAACAATGCAACGATTGCTTCAACATTCACCTTTCTTCCCGGATCGTTTTTGGTGGATAATTATATGAACATGGTATCCAAAATTAACATTTGGCGTGGGTTTGCCAACAGTATTTTCATTGCAGGATCATCAACTGTATTATCTCTGTATATTGGTGCTTTGACCGCATACGGTTTTGCCAAATTCAAATTCAAAGGGCGCAACTGGTTGTTCCTGTTTCTGTTAGCAACCATGATGGTGCCGGGTCAGCTGGCCCTGATTGGGGTATATCGCCTATTCAGTATGTTGGGGCTTCTGGACAGCTATGCCGCGATTATTTTGCCGGCTGCGGCTAACGCGTTTAATGTATTCTTTATCAAACAGTTCATGGAGAGCAGTATCCCGGATGAGATTATTGAATCTGCACGTGTGGACAGTGCCGGTGAGTTCCGGACGTTCAATCAGATTGTATTGCCTATTCTGGGGCCGGCCATCTCCGCCCTTGGCATCTTCACGTTTATTGGGTCGTGGAATAATTTTCTAACACCGCTTGTACTGTTTTTCTCCCTGGATAAATACCCCCTTCCAGTACTAGTTGCGTTAGTGCAGGGTTACTATGGGATGGATTATGGGCTCTTATACTTGGGTGTAGCAATCTCAATCCTGCCTATTATTGTTGTATTCTCTGTGTTTTCCAAACAGATTATCGGAAGTGTTGCTTTGGGTGCTGTAAAAGGATAGTGATAATTAGAAAATAGGGTATAGCAAAGAGAAGATATCCGTATTCATAGGCATGAACAGCATTCTATATCATCAGGGTCGCTCAAGAGGGCGGCTCTTTTGCGATTCAATATTTTGCGTATATATACCAACGTATAAGTAAAGGATACCTTTAACTGAGAATATCTGGACGAGCATGCGCAGAAAGGGGAGGGCGGTATGGACACATCACAGATAACACAACAGAACCTGCCGTTAACCGGACATCTTGCTATTGATCAGGAAATGTTAAGCTCCGTTTTTGCAGGTTGCTCGGATGTTATGTTTCATACATTCCAAACCGCATGCCATACTTCAGCACTATGTGTATATTGTGTGGGTTTATGCGATACAGAGCGGCTGGAGAGACAAGTTCTAACCCCCCTTCAGGAAATGGGGATTGAAGCTGCGCAGGTTCCCCTGGCTTCAGTTAAAAGTGTTGAAACAACTACTCAGGCGGTGCAGGCGATATTAGAGGGGGAAGCTTTGTTACTACTGGAAGGTTCAATGATTGGAACTACATACCCTCTATACAAAGCTGAAAATCGTTCAACCGAGGAACCGTTAGCTGAATCGACCGTGCGCGGTGCACGGGATGGATTCACAGAATCGTTAACGATGAATGTATCTCTTCTGCGCAAACGTCTTAAGACACCTGCATTGAAGCTTCATACACGTAATATGGGAGATCGTACCAACACCAGTATTTCACTTGTATACATGGAGGGAATTATCGACCCCAAGCTGGTAAAGGAAGTGAAGACACGACTTTCGGATTTAAAACTTCGTGACGTACTGGAGAGTCAGTACATTGAAGAAGGCATTGTCGATCAGCGGTACTCCCCATTTCCACAGATGATTGCGACGGAGCGTCCGGATGTTGTCGCTTCCAACTTGCTGGAAGGTCGCTTTGCTATTTTTGTGGACGGAACGCCTTTCACTCTTATTGCGCCAGTGACCATCTTTTCCATGTTACAATCCCCCGAAGATTATTATCAAAATGTGTTTATGAGTGTTTTTGTACGCTGGCTGCGATACATTTTTTTTGTGTTATCCATGCTGCTCCCATCCGCTTATGTAGCAATTACGACGTTTCATCAGGAGATGATTCCGACCGTATTGCTTCTCAGTATTGCGCGGGCGAGAGAAGAGATCCCTTTTCCTGCACTGGTGGAAGCGCTCATTATGGAAATCGCCTTTGAAGCACTGCGGGAGGCGGGCGTCCGATTGCCGAAGCAGGTCGGATCTGCAGTCAGTATCGTGGGAGCTTTAATTATTGGTCAAGCGGCGACGAGTGCCGGAATTGTGTCAGCCCCCATGATTATCATTGTTGCGATAACCGGTATCGCTTCTTTCATGATCCCTCGTTACGCTGCCAGCATCGCGACCCGATTACTGCGTTTTCCTATGATGTTTCTGGCGGGAACGCTGGGACTCACAGGTGTCATGTTGGGAGTCATCCTGGTTGTCATTCATCTGAGCAGTCTTCGTTCATTCGGAACACCTTATCTGTCACCAGTAGCCCCTACGATGAGCAAGGAACTCAAGGATGTATGGTGGCGTCCAGCACCAAGGAACAAACCGGATTAGAACAATTCATACTCAAGCAATCAAGGGAGAGGGATTACACATGTTAACTGACAAAGGAAAAATATCAGAGACTCAATTGGCATTCATGATCTTTCCTGCCATTCTCGCAACAGCCATCTTGTCTGTTCCTGGAATTACTATGCATTATGCAGGTCATGACATGTGGCTCTCTCCAATTATAGGCTCCCTTATTGGTTTTGCAGCGGTAGCGATCTCTATCGGATTGGATCGCCTGTACCCCGGAAAAACGCTCATTCAATCGAGTGTATCGATTGCGGGACGTATCTCTGGAAAATTAATAGGATTGGTGTATATCATTTTTTTGCCCCATTTGACGGGCTTGATTATACGGACGTACGGTGAATTCATCGTTAACAATGCACTTCCGCGGACTCCGCTATTCGTTGTAATGGGGACGATGGTTGCGGTGTGTGCGCTGAATGTCAGACTAGGAATCGAAGTAGTTGGACGCACTTCTCAAATCTTTGTGACCCTGCTTATCGTGTTGCTTAGTCTAATCTTCATTCTATTGATCGGGGAACTGACTCCAGCGGAATTATTCCCTTTCATGGAGAACGGACCGCTACCTAGCATTAAAGGAGCCCTTGCTCCTGCTGCATGGTTTAGTGAATACATCGTAATTGCCTTCTTGCTTCCTTATGTCAATCGTAGAAAACGCACAACACGAGTTATGTTGGGTTCCCTTATACTAACGACAACCGCAATGACGGTAATCAATCTGTTTTGCCTTTTTTTAATTGGAGATCTGACGGATAGCTTTGTATATCCGGTTATGATTGCCGCAAGATACATAACCATTGCAGACTTTCTGCAACATATTGAATCCCTGATTATTGCGGTTTGGATTTTTGGAATCTTCGTCAAGATTTCTGTTTTTCTTTATATTTTTGCGACATCCACAGCAGAATGGTTCGGTTTGAAGGATTACAAACCCGTCGTTGTGCCGCTTTCGTTTCTATGCATGGTTTATGCCTACTGGGTTGTGTCCGGCGGATCAGGTACATCCAGTCTGATTGGCCCTTCAGCTAATTTGTATACGATCAGCATTTTATTAATCCTTCCGGCTATGATCTACGGTGTCGCATGGCTGAAGAAAGGGTGGGCACATTTTCGAAAGAATCAAGCGAACACCTGATTGATGGGGGAGGAGCACTTGCGAATATATAGAGTACTACTAATGCCAATATTGTGTTGTGTACTTTTAAGTGGATGCTGGGATCGCATTGAGATTAACGATTTGGCTATTGTGCTGGCTACAGGTATAGATTACGAAGATGGCAAAGTGCAACTGACTTCACAGATTTTCATTCCGCGAAAGGCCAGTGCAGGAGATAGCAGTGGAAGCGGAGGCAGTCCAAGCGGGGTTACGATGATTCGAACAGCGGAAGGACTTACAATTGCTGAGGCATTGAATCGGTTACAACGTAAGGTTCCCCGGAATATGTTCTGGGGCCACTGCGAAGTCATCATCATTAGTGAGCAAGCCGGTAAACGCGGTATCCGCGAGTACATCGATTTCTTCCTGCGTTATCCCCAGTTTAGGGAGCATGCATATGTCTTTTCCAGCGAAAGGGCGGCAAAAGATATCCTTGCCTTGCTTGATCCTCTGGAGCGAAGTTCTGCAGAATCGCTGCGTGAGATGGCCAATCTGAAACTGGGTACACGGATTACCGCTCTTGAACTAGGTAAATCGATCGAAGGTCCAGGCAGCTCGGTCATCTTGTCTCGCATGTTAATCTTACCCCCGGAGCCCGATCAGGATAAACTGACAACCACCCCATATGTAAAAGGTTTGAGCTTGTATAAGGAGGATCGCTACGTCAAGACGGTCAAAGAACCACTAAGCGTAGGTGTACTATTACTTGCAAAAGAACTGAACAACATTATCATGCCTGTTGAATTTAAGCCGTTAAAAGGTTCTTTTTCGATCCAACCCATTGAAATCCAAACGGTCTTGAAACCTCGGATTGTAAATCAACAGTGGAGTATGAAGGTCGACATCCAAACCCGGGGAGAAGTGGTGTTAAATACGACGGAGGCCGATCTGACTGATCCCGCTGTGTTATCTAAATTGGAACAGGAATGGTCAGCTAAGCTTACAACACTGGCTCATGATGCTTTAGAGATGGCCCAGAAGGAGTTGCGTACCGATTTCTTCAAATTTGCTGTTGAATTCCGCAGATATTATCCGAACCAATGGAAGAAGCAGGAGAAGAACTGGGAAACCATCTATCCTGAATTGGACGTGGAAGTCAAAGTGGATGCACATGTAGTACGTACCGGGAAATCTACAGGCCCGCAGGGGATTCCTGATGAGGACGAAAATTGAACAGAGATCGCTCCTGTTATAGAGAATGAGGTGATTGTATGAAAATAGGCTCAATCCTTGGAATTTTGATGCTGGCGGCTGCGATAATGTATGGAGAGTGGAAGAGTAGCAAAGAGAAGCGAGCCAGAATAGTGAGTGCGGGGATTACTGCAGTGGCGACCATTATTGGGATCATCCTTCTCTTTCAGCCCCGTTTTCCTGGTCCTACTCAGGTTATGAAGCTTGTATTCGGAAGCGTGGATAAATTAATGAAGTGAAAATATGGAAACAGAAGGACCACGTCTTTACGTACCATAGATGAGGTCCTTCTGTTGTTTGAAGTGAGCTGCATCAGCTCAAAGATGTCTATTCTTTGATTACTGAAGCGTTCACGGCATCTTCCATTTTTGTATTGTAGGAACGGAACAGACCCAGACGCCAGAACGCGGCTCCTTTGAGGTCATAACGTTTGGCAAGACCGAGCTTGTCATCTACCGAGGAGGGCGTTTCACTGCTTAAACTGATCCCGAGCAGAAGTTTACTCTTCGGAACACCGGCCTCTATAGCTAATTGAATCGCCTGATTTACAAGACTATTTGGCTCAGGTACCTGAGATTTGGTGCCAACCGGATTATACTGATAGGCCATAATAATAAGATCATCTGCAATAGAGGCAAGTGTCTTGTAATCATAACCCTTATAAGCACTATTTAGAGGTGGGACCGCTAGTGATAAGGATGTATCCTGGGACAAGGAACTCTTTAATTGCTTCACGTAAGCATTGAGCAGCTTCTGTTGTTCTACTGCATCCAGTTTAAAACCGAGTCCTTCAAAATCCAGAACAACTCCGCCAAAACCATGCTCTGTGACAGCAGCACTTATGCCTTCAATTGATTTTTGCCGCAACTCAGCGTTACTCAATACTTTGGTCAGTTCGCCGTTTCCATCCAAGGCATATACCATAAGCTGCGGTTGGATCTGCTGATCTGCCGCGTCAGCAACGATGGACTGCGGCGTAATATCACCCGAAGCAGCAGGAAGACGGTACTCATCCCCCTGAAGTGTAAACTGACCTTCGCGATCAATGCGGCTCCAACCAAATGCTACAGAATTCATGGAAGGAATAAGATCCTTTTCTTGAAAGGATTGTAATGCATAGAAGGCCCTCAGGTGCATCTCGCGTTGTGGAGATACGAGGGAGACCGTCTTGGTTGCCTGATTCCAGCTTACTTGTACACCGAATTGGTTACTGAATGAACTTAGTGGAATGAGCACGCGTCCCTCCCGCTGAACGGGTGCTGCAGGAAGAGTAACCTTCTTCCCGTTTACGGTCGCTGTAGTACTACCCACTTGAAGCAGTACTTCTGTTGCTTGTCCTTTCACAATTTGCGTCGCTTTTACAGTTTGTGATTTGCTATTCCAGGTAATATCGATACCAAGGGCTTCTCCAACCGTTCTAAACGGAACGTACGTGACACCTTTCTCAATACGAGGAGCTGCATCAAATTTCAGGGGGACATCATCCAATTGAACCGAGATGGCTGGGGCAGCATAGGCTCCACCGATATTTGGGGTACTCCCGATGATAGAGAGAGCAATCACCGTAACCGCAGCAATTTTTCCTGCACGTTTAATAAGCATCGTTTGTTTCCTCCTACTTCTTACATAATAATAGAATCATATTTGATAACAAAATCTAGTAATCTAGCATATGTAGCATAACAAAATTTTCATATCGTTCCAATATAAGAGTCCGAAAACTGCAGAAGAAAGAACAAAAAACCAGTTTTCAATTGAAAGAGAGGGGCCTAAATAACCCCATACCTCTAATGGGAAAAAGCTTAGAGGCATGGGGTTATACGTGTTTTTAATCTGAAACAACAAATCCTTCGAAATTCTCAGGTCCGACCCGTGTTGTACCGAGCAGGTTTGTACTGATAAACGCGGTGTAGGTTAATTGGGGCATGAGCGGGGGGTTATAGTCAGTGGTAGCGAAGACAATCACCTCTGGGTTAAGCAGACCATCTAGACCATAGGTGTGGTTTCCCGAGTACACGATTGGATCGGTTGCGATTGTACCTCGTACAACAGTAATCCTCACTACAAAAAGTGCACGCGGCAATTGCACCGTGATGGTTCCTTTTAATGAAACTCTTAGATTGGTTCCGGCTCCAGCAGTTATGAGACCAATCTGGCCAAATAATTCTGGTGTAAGGATCACTGGAATCGGTATGGAAATGGAATTAAACAAGGCGGCATTCTGTGATGTCCGTGCATCTAGAAATTGCGTCAATGAATATACCTCCTATCTGTTCCAGATAGAATAATATATTCCTCATCGGGATATTCGCATGGACGGTGGGGCAATGCTGGAAATATTAAAGACAAACTGACTGCCCAAATCACTGGAATCTTTAAGCCATACCACGCCACCCATAAATTCAGCAAGCTGTTTACAGATGGACAGGCCCAATCCCGTTCCGCCATACTTCCCTGAATTACCATGAATCTGAGAGTAGGATTTGAACAACAGATCCTGACAATCCTGTGGGATGCCGATGCCCGTATCCTGTATTTCGTAGGTTGCATGCAGAAGCCCTTTTTTATCAGCAGATACTTGAGCAGAGATACATACTTCACCTTTCTCCGTGAATTTAAGCGCATTCCCAACGAGATTAATTAGAATCTGACGAACTTTGTGTTGATCACCCATTAGCATCACATGATCATTGATGTTGTATTCTGCGTACAAACAAATTCCTTTTTTCTGTGCTTCAGAAGAGAATAATTGTAATACATGATCTACTGTTTCAGTGACACTATAGGGATTGATCTCCAAAGAGATCGCACCAGCCTCAGCTTTCGAATAATCGAGAATCTGATCCATCATCGATAGAAGACTTGTGCCACTAGACTCAATGACATTAACATATAACGACTGGTCGTCATTTAGCCGGGTAGATTGTAACAGATTGGCCATCGCAAGAACACCATTCATTGGTGTACGGATTTCGTGGCTGAGCACTGCCAATAAATTGTTCTTTTCTTCAAGTACTTTTGCAGCGGTTTCTTCCGCTTGTTTTAACTGCTGCAGCGTCGTTTCCATCTCAAGAAGACTTGTGAAAAATGAAGACAAGGAGAGAAGCAGATCCACGTCCCTTTGCTGATAGGAATAGAAATCCTGATCAAATGAGCAGAGGGAGCCGTAAATCTCTCCGTTCTCATTATGTATAGGTACCCCTACAAATGAACAACCGCCTACGAATTCTGTAGCATCCATATGTTTGGTTAAAGGATGAGTAAGATTATTATTTATCACCAACGGGCCTTGGATATGTTCTGTCACAAGCGCACAGTATGACTCGGCGTTTTCAACGACTAGTCCCTCACCCAGAATTAGTTTGTCACGATTATATACGTTCAGAACTTTGGTGGACAGGTGATCCAACTGGGCAATACAAAACGTATTTGCTGGAATTAACCTGCTTGCCGTGTCCATAACATTAGCAGCCGAATCATATAATTTATGTGAGACTATAGATAGTACATCAATGAATTCTGTTTTTAACATATTGATTTGACTCCTCCTGATTGTAGAAATTCGTTGTGCACTGTATTCAGTATATATGAATTCGGAGAATTGAGCATGTATGGTTTTGACAGTGGAAGATGGAAATGAGAAAATATAGTGCTGTAGAACATGAAAAATATATAAATTGGTGGAGGCATCTCAATGAATCAGCGTTTTCGAATTACCCGGTCCATACAAGATAACAATGCGGAACAATCCATCTCCCTGGAAGAGTGCAAACTTTACTTTGAATCGAAGCCCGAATTTACCTATTCACCGGTTCTTCATATTGTCGGAGCAGAGAGCACCATGTCCATCGATGGGGATTTTTTTATGTGGGATCTTGAGGGAACACAGATTGCTTTTCGTTTGTACATGGGCGATATCTATGTGGCTATTTCTAACGAGGCAATTGTCCCCAAAATGATGGAGATTGCAACGGATCTGCGTGCAGATATTGTTGAAGGATAAATAAAAGGCTGAGAATTAGATCTGGATAAAATGGAATCAAATCGTTGTAGTGCGTTTGGATAATCCTGTAAAAATGAGACTAAAGGTTCATTTATATTCCATATGTTAGCTTGTAATATATGGAATATAAATCATTTTACAGGAGAGTGAATGAAGTGAAAAAGACTAAATTAATACTTGTTGTATTCATGAGCATGATTCTCGCCATATCGGTACCTGGGATGGGCTCAAGTTCAAAGGCTTCTGGAGCTACTGCACGTACACCCATTGTATTGGTACACGGACTGACCGGTTCAGATAGCAATTTTACAGCGATTGAGAGTTATTTGCGTAGCCAAGGGTGGACGAGAGATGAACTATTCGCGATTGACCTCCCTAGCAAACAAGGAAACCAATTATTGAACTCCGCAGCCATCAGTCGTTTTGTAGATGATGTACTGCAACAAACAGGTCACACAAAAGTTAACATTGTAGCGCATAGCATGGGCGGAGCAAATAGTCTGTATTACATAATTAATCGTGACGGCGCTTCCAAAGTGGACAAATTAATTACCCTGGGAGGGGCTAATCGATTGACCACTACTACAGCTCCGAGTGGAATAAAGGTGACTTCGATCTATTCCACCAGTGATACGATCGTGTCCCCGGCACTGTCCCGGTTGAACGGGGCGAACAACATTTCTGTTTCCCTTGTATCCCATATCGGTCTGTTGTTCAATTCACGGGTAAACGCCCTGATCAAAACCGCGTTGAACGAGTAGCTAAATTTGTAATAGTGGCATGCTTTCATAATATACTGAATGATTGATTTGAACACGACTGACCATTCATGGTTAGTCGTGTTTTTCGTATTATCCGAAATAGCTCGCTGAGGTAAGATTCAAAAATAGCTACATCCGTTCTATAATTAGAAATCAGAATGAAAAATGGAACAAGCTAAAGGAGTCTGGATTCATGCAATCTCAACCGAATGATCGAATTAAAGTTCACCCAGGCTTTTGGGCCGGATTATATCAATTGGGAATTGGTGCAGAAGACATCGCTCGGACAGCACAACTATCTCTCGAGACAATAAATAAACCTGTAGTGACCCAATCTCAGTACTTTGCAATCTGGCTGGCTTACTCTGATCTCATAGGGGACACCGCCGAGGGCATCATCAAACTTGCAACCGGATATGAGATATCCAAGTATCCTCCGCCTGTGCTGGCGATGTACCATGCTCGTGATTATCGTGATGCGTTGAATCGAATGGTCCGTTACAAGCAAATGTGTCCTCCCGAGAGTTTGCAGATTACCGAAGCAGGGGAGGAATGTATCATTGAACTCGAATGGTTACATAAGGAGCTAACAGGTCCGCCATTATTGGTCGGTATTACGCTGGCATTTCTGCTTGAACTTGGACGTAGGGGTACAGGCCAGCCTTTGATGGCCAAAAGGGTCGAGTTCTCCCAACCGATGGGCAACGTATATACGCTTGAAGCTTACTTTGGCTGCCGAGTTGAGACGAACTCCAACTATAATCGGCTGACGCTGGAGCGAAGAGATCTGAGTCTTCCATTTCTCTCGTATAACGAGGAGTTACTGGAGATTCTGACCCCGGCTCTGGATCGGTCGCTGAACGAACAGAAGAACAGTCATTCCATTACTGAAGTGGTCAAATGGATCTTGAAACGCAACCTCACAGGAAAGCGCCCTGACATCCAGGCGGTCGCCAAAGAACTTCGTATGAGTGATCGTACCTTGCAACGGCGACTGACGGAAGAAAATACAAACTTCAAGCAATTATTAACCGAAGCCAGACGTGAGCAGGCCAGGGAGTACCTGGCAGATCCTTCGCTCGATATCAAAGAGGTCGCATTCCTGGTTGGATATGAAGACCAGAATTCGTTCTATCGTGCGTTTCGGACCTGGGAAGGAGATACGCCATCGAATTGGCGTGTCAGGCATTAACTCTGGCGCAAGATGCTAGTTACTGAGCCCTTCAGACTGCGTAATATTATAACTATCCAGTGCATGAAGCTGTTGATAATGTTCAAAAATAGCTGCCGGATAGTTGTAATCATGAAGGAGAAATGCAGGATGGATATGGGACTAAAAGAGAAAACAGCCTTAGTTACAGGATCAACAAAAGGAATTGGTAAGGCGATTGCCATGGAACTTGCCCAAGAAGGTGTTCATGTGCTGATTAATGGACGCAATGATGAAGAGGTGGAACATACCGTTCGTGAAATCAAGACCACTTTTCCAGACACCTCTCCGCAGAAGGCCACGGCTGATCTTGTAGATCAAGCGCAACGCCAAGTTTTATTTGAGAAATTTCCCGAAGTTGATATATTAATCAATAGCATGGGCATATATGAGATCATGAAATATGAAGAATTGAATGATGAAGTGTGGGAGAGATACTTCCGTATTAATGTGTTGGCTGCCAATGGTCTGTCCCAATTTTATTTACCTAAAATGATGGAGAACAATGACGGGCGCATTATTTTCATCGCAAGTGAAGAAGCCCTTATGCCCTCAGGCCAGATGCCCCAGTATTGCATGACCAAGTCAATGCTACTGTCATTATCCAAAAGTTTGTCCAAACTGACAGCAGGCACCGACGTTACGATTAATACGATCCTGCCAGGCCCAACACTGTCCGAAAACGTACGGGAAATCATTGAGGGCATATACCCAGATGAGACGTTGACTTTCGAGGAAAAAGAGAAGGACTTTATGATAAAAAATCTGCCTCAGTCTGAATTACAGCGCTTCATCAAGCCGAGTGAAATAGGCAGACTCGCCGCTTTTGTATGCAGCCCGTATGCATCAGCTTTTCGAGGCTCTCCCATCCGTATGGACGGGGGCATGGTACCCACCATATTCTAAAATTGTTCAGGATACAGCATAAGTAACGATAAGAAGTCGCCAGTATTGGCGACTTTTTTAATGTTAATGTTAAAGATCGTTGTTGATATTTGCTTACACAAATGTTCTATAATGGAGTCATCAATCTACGAGGAAAGGTTGGAGCGTAAATGATTATAAGAAAAGCAATATTAAATGATGCGTCAGGTATCGCGAAAGTTCATGTTGATAGTTGGAGAACGACTTATAAAGGCATTATCTCAGATGAATTTCTAAAGAATTTATCTTATGAACAACGAACAGAACTATGGACGAAAAATATTGCAAAAGAAGATAATTATGTTGTTGTTGCAGAAAATACAGAAGGTCAAATCATAGGTTTCGCAGATGCTTTTAAGAGAGAAACCAATAAAGTGACGAATTCGGGTGACTTAACCTCGATTTATCTATTTGAGGAATATCAAGGAAAGGGCATAGGAAGGAAGATATTCAAAGCACTGTTTAAACATTTCAAGGAATTGGGCTATAACAGGATATTTGTTGACGTTCTTGAGGGAAATAAAACTCGCTATTTTTATGAACATTTTGGTGCTGAATTAGTCAAAACAAGTCAAATTGGGATCGATGGAAAAATGTTAAACGAGCTGACCTATGAATGGAATAGTGTTGACGATGTTCTAGGAAATTTATAACCACACGTCAATATGATAAAAGATACTATTTAGCTTTGAAGACGTTTGTTTTGAAAAGAGGTACGGTATTTTATACATAAGACCTATGCGAGGAGGGGTATCAAGTTTATAATACAGGTATGATTTACCGAAAACGGTTTCTATGACTTGGAAGCGATTACTTCTATTAAACAGATGAATTCAGAGGAGACAAAATTATGATAGCTGCATTAAATCTGGAAGGTATCTGGAAACTTCAGCTCGATGAGCATAAAGTGGAGAATGGTCTGAATTTCTCAGACGTTATTACTTTACCTAATACAACTTCTCATGCGGGCAAAGGTAAGAAAAATGAACAGGTGTTAATCGGTGCGCTGACGGATGAGTATTTGTTTGAAGGATATGCCTGGTTTTCACGTGAGATTGATATTCCCGAACATTTGGCGAATAAACGTTGTTTCTTGCACCTGGAACGAACACGAGTAACCACAGTTTGGATTGATGGGGTGGAATGGGGCACGCAAAACAGTCTAAATACACATCACCGTTACGAGTTGGAGGCAGGGTTAACGGCTGGGACACATACGATCACGATTCGAGTGGACAATACCAATTATCCAACCAAAGGCGGTCATCTTACATCTGAAGACACGCAGACCAATTGGAACGGGATTACCGGGAAGATGGAACTTCAATTTTTTGAGCGTGTATTTCTGGATAATGTGCAGGTCTACCCTGATCTTGCGAATCGGTCTTTTGAGATTAAAGGAGCACTTGTCGGTGAGCTGAGAGGAGTACATATCGTCATATCCGCTGTTGCTGTCAGTGCAGATCCGGTTCATACGACGAAGGAACAGAGTTTCATTCCGGATTCGCAGGAGATTGGGCTGACATATAAGATTGGCGAAGATGCCATGTTATGGAGTGATGATGAGCCTAATCTGTATCAACTTCACATTCAACTGCAAGACGAGAACGGGGAAATACTGGACTCCACCGAAGTATGGACAGGATTACGGGAATTCCGGGCAGCTGGGGACAAATTCACGATTAATGGTCGCAAAACGTTTCTTCGGGGCAAACATGACGGGCTGATCTTTCCGCTCACGGGATATGCGCCAACCGATGTGGATGAATGGGTTCGCATTCTTGGCATTTCAAAGTCCTACGGTATCAATCACTACCGTTTCCATACCTGTTGTCCTCCAGAGGCTGCTTTCATTGCGGCTGATCTGCTCGGCATCTATATGGAACCTGAGCTTCCGTTCTGGGGAACCATTACGGACGAATCCTCGGATGCACACAATCAAGTAGAGCAGGATTACTTGATCAGCGAGGGGTTTGCGATGCTGCAAGCTTTTGGTAATCATCCTTCGTTTGTCATGATGTCCTTGGGAAATGAACTTTGGGGCAGCAAGGACAGATTGATTTCAATTCTGAAAGCATACAAAGCATATGATCATCGTCACCTATATACCGAAGGCTCCAACAACTTTCAGTTTGTACCGGACATTCTGGAGGAAAGTGAATTCTTTTGTGGGGTTCGATTCTCGAAAGAACGTCTGTTCAGAGGTTCGTATGCCATGTGTGATGCGCCGCTAGGACATGTACAGACCGACTTGCCCAACACATTGAAGGATTATGATTCGAACATTGTACCTGAGCAAGGTAGTGATGCTGGCCCTGCTGCTCAAACGGGGGACAAAGAGATTCAGATCCAATATGGCACAGGTTCCAAAACGGTGCAGGCTGAAGCCGGAAGTGATCAACTCGTCTCACATGTACCGATCATCTCGCATGAAATTGGACAGTATGCCACATTTCCGAATTTTGAGGAGATCAGCAAGTATACAGGCTCTCTTAAAGCCAAAAACTTCGAAGTGTTCAGAGAGCGTCTGGAAGCCAAAGGATTGGGACATCTGGCAGAAGCCTACTTCAGGGCCTCTGGCAAGCTTGCAGTCGCCTGTTACAAAGAAGAATTGGAAGCGGCTTTTCGTTCGCAGCAACTAGCAGGTTTCCAACTGCTGGATCTCCAGGATTTCAGTGGTCAGGGAACAGCGCTGGTAGGTGTACTGGACGCATTCATGCATTCCAAAGGCATGATTACACCTGAAGAGTGGAGAACGTTCTGTTCCGATGCGGTGTTGCTCGCGAGATTTCCCAAATATAATTATCGAGCTGGTGAATTATTCGAAGCGCGTATTGAACTAAGTTACTTCCGGAGACAAGTGTTGGATGGACTTCAACTGAAGTGGGAGCTACTAAGCGAGCAGCAACAAGACGGCATCCTTCTAGAAGGGAGAGCTGACCTACCAGCGTTGAATGGAGAACATTATGTGAGTATCACGGATCTTAGCATTCGTATTCCTGAAGTCTCCAATATGACCAAAGTGGAGCTTAGAATGTCCATTCCGGGCACGGATATCCGTAAGTCTTATGACTTGTGGATCTACCCCGGGCAAGTCGAAGTGGATCTGAGCGGTCTTAACCTCTTTACCGAACTTTCGGAACAAGCGCTGGGTCTGCTTGAAAAGGGGGAGGATATTCTACTATTCCCGAATCCTGATCAGATTCAACACGCGATCCAAGGTTTCTACAGCACCGACTTTTGGTCTTACCCTATGTTCCGATCAATATCGGAGAATATGAAAAGAGAAGTTCCTGTGGGCACAATGGGCTTGTTAATTCAACAGGATCATCCGGTCTTCGAACATTTTGTCACAGAGGAGCACTCAACCTATCCGTGGTGGAGCATCGTTTCTGAATCGTCATCCATCATTCTGGATGAGCTGAATAAGGAGCTGCGGCCAATCGTGCAGACCATTGATAATTTTGAACGAAACCACAAGCTCGGCCTGTTGATGGAGTGTCGGGTCGGGAAGGGTAGAGTGCTGATGGGAGCGCTGAATCTGAAGCGTCTGATGACTACATTGGAGGGCAGACAGTTGTTATACAGCTTCCAGCGCTATGTACTAAGTCCGGCCTACCAGCCAGCTGCCCGCCTGGAAGTCGAGGAACTTCGCAAGTTGTTTAACTAAGATATAGGGAGAAGAAGTGTCAGGTTTCCCTTAATTATGCCAATGAGCCCCTTCCGCGAATGGAAGGGGCTATAAGACACGAAGATTGAATCGGTTCATTCTCCCATTAAACGTTAGATGAACCTGCACTTTTTAGGATTACATTCCAATCTTCTTCTTCAAAAAGTATGTTGTCTTTCTCCTCTGTTACTCCGATCCGGACCTCAAGGATCACCATCCTGGTTTCAGCCAGAATAGAAAAGAGACTCTCCTTGGTAATCGCGAACTGATTGCCCATGCTCACTTGCATGACCTTTCTGTTGACAAGCACTTGCCCACTGCCTGCAAGCACGGTCCATGCTCTACACCCAGTTCTATGCCAGTTCAACCCGATATGTTTGCCCGGTAGAACCGTTATGTTTAATGTAGTTACTGTTGCACTCTCATCTTCTAACGAACTTTCAATGACACGATAACTGCCCCAGGTTGCTTCGCCATACATCGGTTTTAGTGGCAAGCTACCCAATTGCGCTTTAATTTCATTTGAACTATTTTTGTTGGCAATGAGAATGCCATCCGGACTTGCGGCAGCGATAATACCTGGCACACCAATGACTTGGATGGGGTAGGGAAGCTCGTTAATAATATAGGAATCGGAGGAAGAACCCGAGATTCCACCGTGTCCGATTACATGGGTATCTAACTGGGAGCACAGCGTATCCCAGCTTCCGATATCCTGCCACACTCCCTTATAAGGCAGGACTACGGCCCGCTGTGCCTTTTCTGCAACATGCTTGTCAAAACTGCGTTCAGGCAACGCTTCATACAGGGACGACAATTGATCATAATGAACCGGAAGCCCCATTTTTTTAATATGGGATATCATAAACGTGACGGTGAATGCGTACACACCGCAGTTCCATAGTGCCCCACGTTGTAGCAGAGTTTCAGCAATGGTGGTTTCGGGTTTTTCTATAAATTGTGTTATGGGCGCATAAGCATTACGTTCTTCCCCACCCGGCAGGATGTATCCATACTGTTCTGAAGCATGTGTAGGCCTTGTCCCAATTAAAGCGATATCGGCTTGAGAATGTTTCAATATATCCGGCAGTAATTGGAAGTTGCTGAAAAAATCTTCACCTGCGAACACATCAGCTGGAGCGATACAGATTACATCGTCATCTTTGGCCATTCGGAAGGATTGCAGATATAACGTCGCTAAGGCAGCCGCAGTAAAAGTGCCTCTTTTATAAGGTTCCCCAATGACTGGTATTTTGCCTTGAGTATGTCGTGCCGTAATATTAGCCTGATCCTGATGTGAAATAATGAGTGTTGAATCTGTTAGGGATGAACTGCCAAGCTGACGGCATACTCTGCTGATCATGGATTCCCTACCTCCAGCGGGTGATGGAAGTATATCTATGAACAGCTTGGAGCGAAGCTCATTGGATAAAGGCCAGAGCCTTTTGCCAGAGCCGCCGCACAGCAATACGATATGCATGGGCTTCCTCCTTACGCTCAGGGAGCTTTACTATAGATTTTCCGTTTATGAAAGGAAAGAGAACGGTATTTAAGAGCCAGATTACGGATTTGTTGCTCTTTTAACGAAGAAGCGTTCACATTCAGACTTTTATTCATGGAACTTCTAAGGGCCATGCTGCCAGGGTTTTTCGTATACATAAAATTGGCATACGTTTCATACTCGGAGAAACCAAACTGCTTTTTTTTATTGATATTGGAGATGATCGCTTTGTACCATGGCACCTTATGAACATCTTCAATTTTCTGTTTTAAGGCAGCGAGTTTCGATTTGTCGAACAGCATATAATGGGTGACAAAAGAACGGGGACGTGGAGCTTTCATGCCTAACAACTTGCGGTAGGTATTGAAATATTCCGGCTGGCTCCAGTCACGGCAGTAAAAGACGGTTTTGCCTTCTACAAGAAATGTATGAGGCTTAATCAGTACGGTATCCGCATCCATGACTAAAAAGTGCTTTGCCTTCACAATGGAATCTCCGTTCATTTTGAGCAGCTGCTGATATAACCAGCCTGACCGATTCCATCGGGAGGACTGGTAGTGTATCTCGTCTTTGGTTAGAGGCAGGACGGATCGCTCATTAACAAAAATGCAGTTTTTAAGGGAACAAAGTTTTCTGATTTTGGAGCTGACCGGAGAAACAATATATATGCTTCCGATAGGATGCTTCACGTAACGCCGAATGTTATCAATGACGTGGGGAAGAGTAGCCAGATCTTTCTCGATCGCTGGTATAAGAACATCAATCTTGGGCGCAGCATTTAACTGCATTCCACGCTGAACGGACATCTTCTCAACTCCTTGCACATATCGTTATGACTTCTTCCATGGTATGTGTGCAAAAGTGGTTTGGTCAGGGCATGTGCTAATATACATTTTTTACGAATAGGGGCTCTTGTAGAGGGTTCCTATATCGGTATGACATATAATGCATGCAGGATCTTGATCAAACAGCAGGCTTTGATGCGGCTGCTGAAGGGAGAACGTACGCCATGGGAGTTGATAAATTGCAGCCATTAAGAAGCAAGTGGCTAAAAACAAAATTGATTATTAATAATGAATCTATTAAACCGTTTATCCCAGACACACAGAAATATAACAAAACGAATCTGAAATCCATGATCAGCAAGTATGGAATGGTCTATGTTAAACCTGAGAGAGGTACTTTCGGGATGGGTGTCATTAAGGCTGAAATGGAAGATCATCAACATTTTGTCTATCAGCATGATCAAAAACGTCTGACTTTTAAAAGCTTTGAATCGTTCTATACCAGTCTGACACGTTTGGTGAATAAAAGAAGCTATCTGATTCAGAGAGGAATCCATCTTCTTAAGCACAATAACAGACGTTTTGACATCCGAGTCATGATACAGCTAAGCCCGACCAAGCAATGGGAAGCTACCGGAATCATCGGCCGACTGGGTCATCCAAAGAAAATCGTAACCAATTATCATAGTGGTGGTACACCGATGGATATTCACAAGCTGCTACAATCACATGCATCCACTAAACGCAGGAATGAACTGGTTAAGGAGATGAATGAGCTTAGCCTGCGCATAGCTCGTCATATGAAAAAAAAGTACCCGTATCTAATGCAAATTGGTGTAGATATCGGCCTTGATCATAGTCTGAAACCCTGGATTATTGAGGTAAATGTCAAACCCGACCCATATATATTCAATCAATTAAAAGACAAGACAATGTATCGCAAGGTAATCCGATATTACCGCCATGCTGTGCCCAAAAAAACAGAATAACCGACCGGACTTTTCATAGAAATGGCTGGAGAAGGTTTTAAGTTCAAGAGTCGCCAATGTGGCGACTTTTTTTGTTGATCTGCGTTTTAGGGTTGGAATAATGCATTTCATCCTAATTCGACACCGAAACCTATGCTAAAATAGTATATTCGAGAGTGAAATTCAGAGTCGATGTTGATGAAAGGCGGATGTCCCTCCATGTTTAATATTGCAATCTGTGATGACGAGCAGCAGCAGAGAGATCGTGTGAAATCAATGCTGGTCTCCTTATCTCTAAAAACCAATTTTGATTTTCAAATTAGCCTATTCACATCTGGAGAACAACTGCTCTCACACTACAGAGAGGTTGGGGATACATTTCATATTCTCATCTTGGATGTGGAGATGGGCGGAATGAACGGAATCCAGACCGCTAAAGAGATCAGGAATATGAAGTTTCTGGATGTACAGATTATGTTCTTGACCAGTTACCCGGAATACATGGTGGAGAGCTTCGATGTCATCACTTTTCAATATCTGATCAAGCCAATACAGCCGCAAGTTTTCGAGGAGAAGATGATTAAGCTGTGTCAATATTTTCAGGCATTGGAGAAAAAGTATGTGCTGATCAAGTCAGACTATGATGAATTGCTGCTGAAATATGATGACATCCTCTGGATGGAGGTCGTCAAAAGCTTAACGATCAAGAACAAGTTGAATGTGGTGACACGAGAAAATGTGCATGAGACCAAAGGTGTTTTATCCAGCTATGCTTCCGGTTTGAAAGACCATGGTTTTTTACAGATTCATCGCTCGATTATCATTAATTTGATGCACGTGCAGAAGTTTTCCGGTACTCAAGTCGTTATGTTAAATGGGACGGAGCTGCCCATAGGCAGATCCAAGATTAAGGAAGTCAAGGATGCCTATACCAAATACATGATTATGAGGGTTCAGTAAATGGACATGTATATGATGTTTTCTATCATCTTCGTGACCTTACTTATGGCTTTCCAGGCAAATTTTTATTTTGACTCTGTGTTGGGGAAGTCCAAGCGGAAGCCGCGTAGAGCAGTCTATTTCTTGGTATTTGTGCTGTTGGATTACTTTTATTTGGCAACTTCCTTCTCCGACCTCGTTTCGACAGCGATTGCCCTAGTATTAATCTTCAGTCTGGCACTATCCTATGATGTGGAGCTTAAAATCAAGCTTGTGTTTACCATCCTGTATGGGGTTCTGATTACAATGGCGAATACGATAGCTGTATATATTCTAGGCGTTTTGGAATCCACAGGAGACTTCATCTCATGGGAACAGTTCAATGGTGAAAATCACTGGATTCTCTCCAAGGTGATGCTGCTTGGTTGCAGTATCATGTTCATTGTTATTCAAATTGTACGTCTAGTCGCGAAACGCAGAGGTTTTGCTGTGCATTATCGTTATTATTTGTTGTTTCTCATTGTGCCGATAATCACGATCTATCAGATCAATGTGGCCTCCATCTATAGTGAAAAAAACATTTTCTACGTCTTTTCTGTACTAGGCTCTCTATTTCTCAATGTATTCATTGTTTATGTATTTGATAATATGGTGGAAAAAGTACAGCTCACGCATGAAAATACCCAGTTACAGCGTCAGATGGATTACCAGGATGCCAATTATGAGAAGACCGTTCATAGTTTTAAAAATATTAAAAGCATCATCCATGATATCAATCAGCAATTTCTGTATATAGATGAATGTATCAAACGTAACGAACTGGCGGCGGCAGGTGACCATATCCAGTCTACATTGAATACCATTGAAGGTGCGTATCAGCGGGTGAATTCCGGCAATCTGGTCATTGATGCTCTTGTTACAAATACCCTGGCTATGGGGCAGGCAAACGGAATCAAAATCGACACCAAAATCCAGCTCCACTCGCAACATATCCAAATCGATCGTTATGATCTGTGTGTGGTGCTTGGTAACATGCTCGATAACGCAATTGAAGCCTCCAAGAAGGTTAGACAGGCGGAGGATCGATATGTTCTCATTGCCATTCACTCCACATCTTCTGCACTCGTCATTCAGATTATGAATCATGTAGAGCAACCGATCGTTGATTTGAAAAGTGAAAAGCCAAATCCCGAGTACCATGGCATCGGTCTAACCAATATATCGAGAATATGCGAGAAATATGGCGGACATATGAGTATTGAACATCCTTCTCGGAAGTTTAACAACATGGTCGTGCTTCCGTTTCACACCGACAATCCCTGAACATACCGTTCGGGGATTGTTTTTTTCCATTCAGGGTCCAATTGCGTTCGATCTGTCATTTCCCGGATATGATGAATTCATTCATAAGAACATTTGAGGGAGGACATTGGGATGAAAAAGTTAATTAGTCTTTTATGTACAGCCGTGATTGTAATTACACCGATGACAGATGTCAGCGCAAAGGAGAATACCAGTACAACGATTGAGACACGGGCGGAGCAGATCGCCACGGAGATGGTGCAAAACTACGGTGTCACCAGTGTGCAGTATGCGATCAGGGACGAAGGGAAACTCATTTTATCAGATAGTGTTGGATTGCACGACAAGGCATCACAAAAGCCAATAGACAAGGAAAGCATGTACGGCATAGGCTCGGTTAGCAAAATGGTTGTTACGGCAGCCGCCATGAAGTTGGCCGATTCCGGCAAAATAGATCTGGATGAGCCGCTTACTTCGTATATCAAAGACTTTAAGATGGCAGATCCGCGATATACTCAAATCACACCGCGCATGTTGATGAATCATTCATCCGGTCTTTACGGTACACATTATGGAAACAGTATGTTGTTTGACGATAATGACACCCGCAATCATGACGAGCTATTACTCAAACTCCAGTCCGAAAAACTGAAATCCAAGCCGGGAGCCTATTCCGTCTACTGCAATGATGGCTTCCAGTTGCTGGAGCTTATGGTGGAACGGGTGAGTGGGTTATCATACAGCGAATATATCGACCAGTACATCAGTGAGCCATTGAAGTTGGAATCAACGAAGACGCCAATGGATGACTTTGATAGAAATCAGTTATCCGAAACCTATTGGCCAACACTTGCAATGAAGATGCCAACCGAAAATGCAAACATTATCGGTACAGGCGGAGTGTACTCCACCGCAGAGGAGTTGAGTCAATTCGGAGAGGTTTTGATGGGGAATAGACCGGATATTCTGTCCGAATCAGCTGTGAAGGTCATGCAATCACATGAATATCGTAAAGGCTTGTGGGTATCAGATGAGCAAAATACGATCAATTATGGCTTGGGGTGGGATTCGGTTGACCTTGCACCTTTTAGCGATTATGGGATTACCGCGTTTGCCAAAGGCGGAGATACCATGTTGTACCATGCCGTGTTAATCACAATACCGGAACATGATATTTCTATGGCGGTCCTATCCTCTGGTGGATCTTCCGTCTACAATCAGATGTTTGCCAGCAAAGTGCTACTGGAAGTTCTGGCGGATCAAGGTATTATTGACAAGGTGAAGCCAGATCAGACCTTCTCGTCACCCGAGAAAGTGAAGATGCCCACAGAATTAAGCACATACTCCGGTCTCTACGGTACGGTAGGAGAAACATTGGACATAAAGATCAAGGATAGCGAATTCACATTGCCTGCCTTGTTGGGTGGAATTGTCCCGGAGCAGAACTACGTGTACACAGGGGATGAACATTTTACAAGTACAGATGGCAGCGTGAAAGCCAGTTTTGTGAAGGAACGTAATGACAAGGTGTATGTTAAAGTTCAGGCCGTGATAACGTTACCTGGGATAGGCCAAACCATAATGAACACATACGATTATCAAAAGCTGGATCAACATGCGCTGGACGCAACAACAAAAGAGAAATGGACAGCTCGTGACGGCTCGAAATATTACGCACTGGATGAAAAAATAACATCGATCTTTTATCTGCTTCCATCGATGCTGATCAAAAATCTGTCTGTTGATGCCCAAAATGGTTACGCCAATGGCACGGAAATCTTGGATGCGAATAATGCGAAGAACATCGCTCAGATTCCTGTGATGAACGGAAGAGATGCGTTCGATCTGCAATTTTACACGAAGAATGGTGCCGAGATTTTGATTCAGGATGGGCAGGAATACATTGCAGAGGATGCAATTAATCCAATCTTTGGTGGTAAAAAAGGAATTACGACTATCCCGGCTAACGGTCAGGCCCGTTGGTATGCCATTGACGCCCGATCGGCGAACAAATCCATTACGGTGAGTTCTCCCAACACCGGAGGTTATGCAGTATATGACGATAAAGGGGAAATGGTTGACTTCTCTGTTGCAACCAATCAGGAATCGACGAAGCTGCCGAAAAGTGGTTTTATCGTTTTTGGTGGCAACGCCGGTGATGTATTTCAGATTGAGTTAAAGTAAAGCAGGGACCTTGTTGCAAAGGCACGTTCCCAACGTGTCACATAAATAATGTCGTATTCAGAAAGTCGCCCTAAGGCGGCTTTTTTTATTCTTTTTAGAATAATTTAACAATCGGGTAACTTTTCGGTCTCACTGCTCGTTATATTTTATGTAGTTATATATCAGGCTCATTTATCACAGGAGGAATCACTTTCTATGATCAATCGACATAAACGTCACACAATGAAGCATTATAAAAGAAGTGCAGGCAGACCCATCATTGCTGGTCTTACTGCCGGAATGCTGATGGTTCATGGAGTCATCGGCGTACTGCCATCTCAGGCACATGCTGAAGCATCGGATGTATCCATTCGTAACTGGTATTCGTATCAGCGAATCACTGTACCTGAACTGAAACCTACTTGGACAGCAAATGTAGATAACTATTTGAATATGAATGAGACGTACATCGGAGCAAGTGCCATTGCAGAAGAAGGCAAAGTATTCACGTTTGCTGGATCGAAGTTGGTGGCACTTGATGCGACAACAGGTAAAAGGCTCTGGACTTACGGCAAAGATCTGACACCTTATATCACCTATCAAAGCGGCGTCCTTTACGGACTGACCAGTGATCATAAGCCTTATGCCTTGAATGCAAAAACAGGCAAAGCAAAATGGCAATCTGTCACATCCACCTGGATTGATACGGTTCAACGTACAGAAGTGTTGGTGCCAACAATGGATACGCTCTACGTGATTAAAGGAAGTACAACGTTTGCACTGGATATCAAGTCAGGCAAATTGCGTTGGTCGGCAGATGAACCATTAGGGGAAGGTCATGGTACTGAGTATCTGGAAGAAGCTAATGGTGTGGTGCTGAGAACTTTTTTTGTTCAAGGAGCACTTACATCCACTCAGCTTAATGCGTACGACAAGAAAACAGGCAAGAAGCTATGGGGTCATTTTGGTCAGGGGGAGGCTCTTCAGATCAAAGACGGTCTTGTATATTCAGCGGATTACTATTCTCCAATGTTGGGAGATGATGACGAATCTTCGCCTGAACGCAAATGGAAAGTTAATGCGTACAACCTGAAGACGGGTGTGTTAAAAGGAAGTCAGGAATACACCTGGAAAATCCCTGGTGATCCACCGTATGAAAATGGGTATGGCGGAATTTTTACGAATAAAGATAAACTATACATTTTGCAAGGGGATAAAATAGCCGAGTATTCATTGACTTCAACCAAGTCTGAACCCACGCCACTTCGAACTTTTCGTAGCCCTTATGGAGAAAATATGGTGTGGGTTGGCATTACACAGGAACGGTTGATCTTCAGGAACGCCAACACGGGAGAGCTCACAGGCATTAAGCTGGCTAATGGTCAGGAGGTACAGTGGCATGGTGATGCCCCCGTTGCTCAGATCGATGTTTACGGTAAAGGAATGTATCGAGCGCAACGTAACGGCACCTTACTTGCACTCAACATGATGACGGGGCAGCCTGCTTTTCGAGTATCCACTGGTGGTGACCTGCACAACACGACGTTGAAGACAAACGGAATGATTATTATCCAGGCTGAAGGCAAACTTCTTGGCGTTAAGCTTCTAGCATCGCTGAAATAATTGTTTCAGAATGAAAATTATAGGGAGAAGACCGGATCATGGCATAGCTTGCGCCTCTAATCCGGTCTTTTTTATTTTTGCGCGTAAAATACCGCAAAGTCCAAGGATTTGTACATGCAATCAACCACAGGAAACCCCGCTTCTTCCAACCACATAAACTGATCCTCCAGCGTGGCATTGATATCCACCTTGCGTCTTTCGATCGAAGCCGAGATGGCTTCCTCAGACAAGCCACTTTGATGAATTGCTTCTAACCAGCGCTGGCGATAATAGGTGTCCGTATCGGGAGTTCTTCCCTGAACCTGATCTGCGTTGATGAAGCGGCCACCTGGTTCTAACAGCTTATGTACAGTTTCAAACACCTTTTTCTTGTCAGCGTGGGTCAGATGGTGAATAGACAGGGAGGAAATAATCATATCGTAGGAACTGGTGAAGTTGTAATTTGAGTAATCTCCGACCAAGTACTCTACCTGTGTAGTATCAGCAAACCTTTCACGTGCCCCTTCGAGCATCTGATCACTGATGTCGATCAGGGTTAATCGTGCGTTGGGGTACTTTTGCAGGACCAATCCGGAGAGAAGCCCCGTTCCTGCACCGAGATCAAGAATACGTGGCGAATCGAGCGAACATTCCATTAGCTTCAGAGCCATTCCATAGAAATCATCAAAGCAAGGGATAAGTTGTTTTCGCTGCACATCATAATCTTGGGCTACCTTATCGAACAGCTGCTTTACTGAGAATTCCATATGCTCATCACTCCTTGAGGTTTTCTCCATAGTTTACAAACTGGAAGGAAACAAGGGAAATACCGATTATGGATAAGTTCATAGGCTGGAGCTATGGGTTCCGAGTCAAAAGGTCGCCAACCGGCGGCTTTTTTCAGATTGAACGGAAACGTTAAGACGAATGATTCGCTGTATTTGACCTAGAGTGTACTCTAAGGTGTAGACTTGCATTAGATAGAAACTATTTCAAAGGAGACAGATGAGATGACACAAGAAGATACCTTTAAAACCTTACAACATAAAATTGGCTCAGGGTTCGATCATCGGAGTACAACAGAGGACGTATTAAGTAATATTGATCTGACAGGACAACTTGCTATTGTAACAGGGGGTTATTCCGGCCTGGGGCTGGAGACGACACGCGCACTCGTCCAAGCAGGAGCTCACGTCGTTGTGACGGCACGCCGGCCAGCTGTTGCCCAAGAAGCTCTATCCGGACTGTCCGGTGTGGAAATTGACGAACTGGATCTCGCGGATCTCTCAAGTGTTCGTGCCTTTGCCGAGCGGTTTGTGGCGAGTGATCGCAACATCGACATGTTAATTCTCAATGCGGGCATCATGGCTTGTCCGGAGACGCGTGTTGGTCCTGGATGGGAAGCTCAATTTGCAACCAATCACCTAGGCCACTTTGCATTGACTAATCTGTTATGGCCAGCACTTGCAAATCAGGGTGGCGCACGTGTTGTTTCCTTGGCATCAGCGGGACATCATTTCTCACCGATTCGTTGGGATGACATCCAGTTTGAGCATGATTATGAGAAATTCCCTGCCTATGGACAGTCCAAAACAGCAACCATTTTATTCAGCGTTGAGCTGGACAGACGTGGTGCTGAACAGGGAGTGCGTGCGTTCTCGGTTCATCCAGGTGGAATTATGACGCCGTTGCAGCGTCATATGCCTAAAGATGAGATGATCGCATTGGGCTGGATTGATGAATCTGGACAAGTGGCCAATCCTGCATTCAAAACACTTGAACAGGGGGCGGCAACGCAAGTCTGGGCAGCAACTTCTCCTCAGCTTGAGGGCAAAGGCGGTGTCTACTGCGAGGATTGTGACATCAGTGAATTGGCTCCTGAGGATGGAGGTTTCTATGGGGTGAAGAAGTATGCGATTGATCCTGAGCAAGCTCTTCGTCTATGGAAACTGTCCGTAGAACTGACGGATACGGATATCCCAACCACATAAATCCTTGAGTTACACAATAATTAAATTGAGATTCACACTAAACGCTACTGAAGTTGTCAGTAGCGTTTTTTTTATTTTGCTCATACTATTTGAGAAAGTAACATCCCTCATGGTTAGGTGAATATCATATATCAGAACAGAGGGAAGAAAGGATACATTATACGGCTCAGTGAAGTGAAATAAATGTGATGGATTGTAATGTGAGTGCTTTTCCATTTAAAATAGAGGAATCATGTTCTTTTTGAGAACGCAGGGAGAGAAAATCATGAATATTTTTGAGCAACACATACCTTTAGAAAAAGTAAAATTCAATGAACCGCTAAAAAATCACACGTTTATTAAAATTGGTGGTAAAGCAGATATCCTCATCCATCCAACAACGATAGACGAAATCACTAAAATCGTAGAGATTGCCAACATACATCAATTGCCGCTGACGGTTATTGGCAAAGGCTCCAACGTCATCATCAAAGATGGAGGTATCCGAGGTGTAACTATTTCCCTTAGTCATTTCGATCAAATTAAAGTGAGTGGAGACAGTATGATTGCGCAAAGTGGCGTTGATATCATTGATGTATCCAGGCTTGCTTTGGAGCATAGCTTAACCGGTTTGGAATTTGCTTGCGGTATTCCCGGAAGCACGGGGGGCGCACTCTACATGAATGCGGGTGCCTATGGGGGTCAGATCGAAGATGTTGTTGAACGAGCGACTGTGATCACCAAAGACGGTACAGTATTGGAGATTCCTCGAGAAGAGATGAAGTTTGGTTATCGAAATAGTCTCTTCAAGATGGATCACTATATCATACTGGAGGCCGAATTCGGGCTCAAAAAAGGAAACAAGGAAGATATTGCAAGCAAAATGAAGGAATTAACGTTCCTGAGAGAATCCAAGCAGCCGCTTGAGTTCCCCTCTTGTGGAAGTGTATTTAAACGACCCGAAGGACATTTTGCCGGTAAACTGATTCAGGATTGTAACTTGCAAGGCACTCGTATCGGAGGTGCAGAGATCTCCATGAAACATGCGGGTTTTATCGTAAATGTGGATCACGCTACTGCCCAGGATTACATGGATCTGATTCAATTTATTCAGAAGAAAGTATATGATACGTTCCAGGTTGAATTGGAAACCGAAGTGATCTTCCTGGGAGAATAGCTTCGATGAATACTTGAAAGGTCGCCGTTGGCGACCTTTTTTGATTGGACACATTGGATTCGTACAAGAATCCATATACTAATTATGGTAATATTAGAGTGATTGTTTTTAATATTTCATCGTTTTTATAAGGAGTGCACTCGGAGATGTCCAAACGTAACAGGAGAATCCTGCTAATCATCACAATGGTAATTGTACTCTCGCCCGTGTCAGTCCTGACATATATGTATATGAATGAACGTGCAGGGGGGTTAGCCGATCAACGCATATCTAAAGTTTGGGGATTAAGTGAAACTATACATATTCCTATAGCGAAAAGTCCTGAGGGAGCAGTTCAGGAATTTAGAGGTGAGTTTTATACCTCCCAATTTATTCATCAGGAGGCTGTAGACGGAGGCATGATTTTGTTCACACAAAAAAAGGGTCGGGAAAACAACAGTAATCTTCAGATGGAGTATACCCGCAAGAACATGTTCGGATGGAAATGGGTATGGGGTGGAGGTTATTCCATAAGTGAGGGTCTACAAACCAAGTTTGCTTTGAATTATATGAATATACCGAAGTTGGATAAAGTCTCGGCCCCGTTTCCCATGTTGTTTGGTGACATCGTAGACCCAACCATCAGACGTGTAACTGTTGAAATCAAGCAAAATGGAAAACCAGTAGAGATAGAAAGCAAATTGGTTGAAGTGAGTCGGGACCAGCTGATCTGGTACGCCTTCCTGCCACCCGCAGCAGATATCCCATATACAATTCAAGCTTATAATGTTGAGGGCGAACTTATAGCAAGCAAGCGAATTGAAGATGCGAATGACAGTGGCTCATTGAATGTTGAACGATGATGCATATGGGTGTGATGATGGATATTACGCAGGATCATCTGTTGTTCGATTGGCTTTCACATATTTGAGCTGCGCAACGATGATGACGCTAATGATCACCAGCAGGAACCACGAACTGATCTTGCTAAAGCTAACCAGTTGCCAAGCATCATGTTGATCAGGATATTTCCAGCCATTGAAGAATGTAGCGATATTCTCAGCAGCCCAGATGAAGAAACCAACAATGACAAAAGCAATGGATAACGGCATTCGATAGGTCGTTGCCCGTACCCGGTAGATAATCCACGTTTTCCAGAAGACAATAAATACAAGCACCGTTAGCCACCAACGAAAATCGGGAATAAAATGATGGGTGAAAAAGTTGATATATATGGCTGCACCGAGCAGACCGGAAGGTAATATACCAGGCCATCCAGTCATGTCCATTCGCAGTCTTCGCCACACCTGACACATAAAGCTGGCTACACTTGCATACATGAATCCACTATATAGAGGGACACCAAGGATTTTGGTGTACGCCGGCTCAGGGTATGACCATGAGCCCATCCATACTTTATAGATCTCCAACGCCAGGCCAATCATGTGAAATACACAGATGACCTTGATTTCATCCCGGGTTTCCAAGCCGCTTCGATACATCAGGTACTGCACAACAAGCAATACCAGCAGGATCGCATCATATCGATAAAGAAAAGGAACTGGGATGACGCTGGATAGGGCCAATGTGCCAAAGATCGCTACAGGAAATATGCAGCTCATCGCCTGATGATAGCCGAAATGCAGTAGCTGTACTATAGGTTTCATTTCAAATTCAACTCCTTTCCAAACACGTTGGAGCCAGATTTATTTAAGATTTAGGGTGTTTATCATAGGCGTTTTTCTGCCTACACTTCATCATATAGATATTTCTGTGAATAAAAAGAGAAAAAAACGCACAAATCTGTTCTTGTTTTTCAGGATTGTATCCCTCAACCGTGATGACTCGGTCCTTCCATGTATATTCTCTCGTGGTTATGTTAAAATGGAATTCGAACAATTAACAATAGACAAGGAGGCCGCCATGCAACCGATCAAACCTCAAGATATTCAGCTCCGACTCAGTGAACTTGCTGATCAGGACTTATACGTACATCTGGAACTCACGTCAGGTGCATATGCACATCATTATGATAGTTCGAAGCATCCGGCATCGGCATTCATTACCAATGCGGCCATACGATATACGCAGGGCTCTATTTCGGGTACGGGTCCATACCGGGTAGGTCTAAAAACCACTCAGGGATGGATATATGCCGAGGGTCTTACACATATTGACGAACAGGAAAACGAAAGACTTATTCTGGCTGGTCACGACACTCAAGGCAAGCTGGTTGTCGCGTTACAACTGAGTCGGGAGATGTTCTGATGAAAGTGGAGGATGGAAAAACCATGAATACGACACACAATGAGCATGAGCGAATCTTGGTGGTGTATCCACATCCGGATGATGAAGCTTTCTCTGTATCGGGAACATTAGCCAAATACATAGATGGCGGTGCCCATGTAACCTACGCTTGTCTGACACTTGGCGAGATGGGGCGCAACATGGGTATTCCTCCCTTTGCCAACAGAGTCACATTGCCTGCGATTCGCAAGCAAGAACTGATTGAAGCTTCCGCAGCGATCGGAATCCAGGACTTAAGAATGCTCGGTTTTCACGATAAAATGATTGAGTTTGAAGATCCGCAGCTGCTCGACGATTGTATTATGGCACTGCTTGAAGAACTGAAACCGTCGCTCGTCATCACCTTCTATCCGGGCTTCAGTGTTCACCCCGATCATGATGCTACGGGAGAAGCCGTCATTCGCACGATTACTCGTCTTCCTGTAGCTGAGCGCCCAGTGGTTCACTGTGTTGCGTTTTCGAATAATCATGAACAGTTCATTGGCACAGCAGATGTATTCGTTGATGTGACTGGATTTTTAAGTCAAAAAATGGCATCAATTCGTGCCCATCGTTCCCAATTCCAGGCAGCAGAGCTTGTCGGAAATCGTGAGCTCGATGATGAAGAAATTAAGAAACGCTTTGGTAGAGAAAAATTTTGGACCTATCCATTTGAATAATCGGATCACTTAGAAGTCGCCATTATGGCGGCTTTTTTTGTTAGATCACAATATCGACACAAAAATGTGCTGTCTATAGCCTAATTGAGCTATATGGAAAAAAATCCGTTTTAAGTACACTGTGATCAGGATTGTGATAACGCTTCATTATTGGGTTGCTTCAATGGATGAGGAATAAGGATGAATGATTCTGAGTGAAATGGAGGGATGGTGTGTACAGCCAAAGTATGCTTGAGATTGACGTAAGATCTGTTAAATACAACGCCACAGTATTACACCTCAGCAACAAGGAGCCAGATTTGCGCGGGATGAATCATGAATAATTTTGGGGAAAGGTTGCGTGTGTTTGGCTGTTGCAAGAAAAGCAGGGGCCTGGTCCTGCCTTTTCTAATTAGCATGTTGATTGCCCTATTGTATTTCCCGCAGGGAAAGGCCATGGCCGCCTCTGTAGAACGTGATCTCATTCCCCTTCAGCCAATGATTGACCGTTCTGCATCCGGAGATGTCATTGTACTTGAGTCAGGCCGATATGCAGGCCCCATAACGATTGATAAGAACATCACCATTCAGGGCGATCCTACGGTCATTGTTGTTAACGCGGAAGCCACATCTACAATAATGATTCGTTCGGATGGGGTGAAGTTGAGAGGTTTTACCATTGAACATGATGCGAATGCACAGACTGCAGCCATTCAGGTTGAAGGGAACAACAGTGAGATCACGGATCTGCATATTCAGACCCAGGGTTTTGGGATAATCATCCGGAATTCAAGTCAGGCGGCGATTCAGCGGAACAAGATCACTTGGGTGGGGTCTGGTTCTGCAACCAGTAGCCAGAAGGGCAATGGCATTGATCTGTACAACGCCCATGACAGCTACATTGAAGGCAATGAGATCACAGGCATGCGGGATGGCATCTATCTGGAGAACAGTCGCATATCTACCGTTCGAAATAACAGGCTGTTACATACAAGGTATGGCATCCACTGTATGTACATTGACGGCTCTTCTGTCATGGACAATACCGGAGAAGAGAACATGACAGGTGCCATGATCATGGGCGTCAAGAATACGGTTATATCGGGCAATTCTTTTCGCAAACAAAGTACCCATGTTCATTCCCAAGGCATTCTGTTGTATGACGTACATCAATCCTCTGTACTCAACAATGTGGTGGAGGGCAACCGTGTCGGTATGAATATAGCAGAATCCTCGGGCAATGAGATCCGTGGCAATGCGGTACTTCGGAATTTTGTGGGCATTCAGCTGGTTCTGGCAGAAGATAACGAATTCACACATAACCAATGGGTCTCCAATGTTATTGAGGCTTCGGCTTTGGATAGCCCGAACAATGTCATGATGGAGAATTACTGGGACTCCTTTCAGGGGCTCGATCTAAATCAGGACGGAATCAGTGAGATTTCCTATGCCATTAATCCTTTTTATGAGCAACTGGTCAGTCGAAATTCTGCGTATCAGCTCTTTTTTCAATCACCGGGCATGGTCTTTCTGAGTGACTTGTTTACAGAAGGCAGAGAACAATGGACTACTGACAAGTCGCCACGAATGAGCATGGATAAGGGATCTGATCTGCACATAACAGTGGAAACAGCTACAGGTACCCATATGGTTTGGATCATTGGGCTAGCTTTGCTGGGTATAGCGACTTTTATCATTATCTATATGGGGGTATCACGAAAATGAACAAAAGCTTGAACGGAAGATGGTCAATGCTTATGGTACTTATGTTTGGCATCGTATTATTAACAGCTTGCGGAACAAAATACGCGGCATTGCCGATTAATGAAGAGGTGGATATCTGCGCGATATGTAAAATGCAGGTGAAGGACGATGTATATGCAACGCAGCTCACTACGAAAGACGGCCAAAATTACAAGTTTGATGATATCGGTTGCATGAACCAGTGGAAAACAGAGAATGGCACAGATAACATCGGCATGGACTATGTGCGTGACTATAATGACAAGGAATGGATTGAATACAGCAAAGCCACGTATGTATATGATGCTTCATTGCGCACGCCTATGGCCTATGGAATTCTAACTTTCAAGGACAAGCCATCGGCTGAAGCGTTCGTTGCAGAGCAAGGTGTGGGGACCATTATGACTGCTGAGGATCTTGCATCGCATGACTGGAAACAAAATACAGAGAATATGGACATGATGGGTGAACATGGGCACGGAGAAGAGGGTATGAGTGACGAAGGAATGAGTGATGAGAAACACTAGGAAGATGAGACGAAAGAAGAGTCAGGTCACTAGGTATGACCATAGAAAATGGTGATCAATGATGGCAGATATGATACAGATTGCAAGACGGGAAGTGAAGATGGGATTTCGCAATCCCTGGGCGTATTCGTTTCTGATTCTTTTTTGCACATTTAGCTTAAGCTTGTTACTCCTGAATTCGCAGAATCTGGTTCAAGGATATTCGGGCACAACAGGTTCGATGCTGAATCTGATTCTATACCTTTTGCCATTAATGACGCTGTTCCTCGGTTCCTTCTCACTAACATCCGAAAAGGAAGATGGCAGTTGGCAACTGCTGGCGACATATCCCATTGGTACGATGCCCTTTATTGTGGGCAAGTATGTCGGGTTGTCGATTGTATTGATTACCATTGTTGCGTTTGGATACGGCCTGATGGGAGTGATTAGCGGAGTAGTCGGGAATCCACTGGATGTCATGACATATCTTCTCTTTCTGGCATTCTCGTGTGGACTGGTGTTGTTATTTCTGACACTGGCTCTATTCCTCGGTTCGTTGTCGCGCAATCGTTGGCAGGCATTAACCATCTCGGTGACCGTATGGTTTTTCACAGTCATTGGATGGCCAACGTTACTGCTCTCAGTATTGGGATTGATGCCTTATCTGTGGGTCAAACCGATGCTGGTTATGCTAACGTTCATTAATCCGGCTGAGCTGGTGCGATTGTTCGTAGTCATCAAACTGGGAGGCGGATCCATTCTAGGGCCTGAATATTATCAATGGGTGGAGTGGGTGCAACAACCCAGTGGCAGTTGGATTTTCATCGGGATATGTCTGTTCTGGATCACCTGCTCTGTCCTGACCATATACGCGATCTGGGAGAGGGGGCGTTCTCATGGATAAGGTGGGACTCGAAGTGATGGGATTGGGAAAATCCATTAAAAAGAAACGTATTGTTGAGGATATCTCCTTTCGCATGAGTTCCGGTCAAGTGCTTGCCCTCTGTGGAGGCAATGGCGCAGGAAAGAGCACGGTGCTGCGTATGATCGCTGGAATTCTTCGGCCTACCACGGGTGACGTTGTAGTCAACAATATTCGTTGGTTGAAGGAGCGCAAACATTATTCACAGCAGATTGGATATATGCCGGATGATTATCAATTTAATCAGGGATTAAGTGCGGAGGAAATGCTTCTGTTCTGGGCTTCTCTGCGGAAAGTTCCCAAGGGGAGAGTACAGGAAGTACTGACTATGGTAGGTTTGGAGAATCAAAAGAAAAACCGGGTTACGACTTTCTCCAAAGGTATGCGCCAACGTGTGTTATTTGCTCAAGCTGTACTGTCCAAACCTCCATTGCTCATCATGGATGAGCCAACAAATGGATTGGACCCGTTCTGGATGCAGGAATTAGCTCAGCTCCTCAAGGGTATCAAGCAGGAAGGCCACATGGTCGTGTTCTCAACCCATCAGCTGGAGATTGCAGATGATATTGCGGATCAGGTGATATTCATGAACCAGGGACGTAGTGTGGGAGAGGGCTCCACCCGTGACTTTCGTGATCAATTCGGTTCGCTCCATGCAGCATTTCATCAAAGTCTTGGTTTAAAGTGAAGGTGAGTTCAGTGCAGAAGAAGAATCTTAAGAGCAGACGTACTCTTACAATTTTGATTGGATTGATCGCTTTGTTAGCAGGTGCATGGGCTATTTTTGAAAATGTATCGACACCTGAGTCAGGGCGAGCCAATATGATTCAAGTAGGTGCAAGGGCCCCTGAGTTCACAGCGGTTAATTCAGCAGGCGAGCAAGTGAAGCTGTCGGATTATCGGGGCAAAGCCGTCATGATTAACTTTTGGGCTTCATGGTGCACGCCCTGTGTAAGGGAGATGCCGCTCGTACATCAGATTGCCCAGGACTATCAGAATGATGTGGCAACCCTGTTTGTTAACGTGGGGGAATCAAAGGGTACGATTCGTGAGTTTATGGATAAGCAAGCGTTTAATTTTCCGGTCATCATTGATGTGACGGGTAACATATCAGGGATGTATCGTATTGCGGGTTTGCCCGCTACGATGGTTATTGATAAGGAAGGGAAGTTCCGTCACATATTGCTGGGCGAACTTACTGAAGACATCCCTTTACAGCAATGGCTGGAAGAGAGTATTTAGTCGTAAGAGTTGGATGGTGAGAAAAGCGGCAGGAACCCCCAAGATCGCCCAAGATCCCTCATAATACAAGTGAAATGAAGGTGCGTTAAAAGTAACTACAAAAATTTAAGCACATAAAAAGCCTGACACCCCTTTAACGAAGGAGTGTCAGGCTTTACTTTTTTAAATATGCTGCTTCGCAGCAGAGATTACAATACAGCAGCGGAAGCGTAATTGGTACGGGCGATTCTGGTTGCATCCACCATGTTACGGAGGGAAGCCACCGTTTCTTCCTGTCCACGGGTTTTTAATCCGCAGTCCGGGTTGATCCAGAACAGCTTCGGATCAAGAACACGCAGGGCGCGTTCAATCATGCTGCTCATTTCATCCACACTTGGAACCCGTGGACTATGGATATCATATACGCCAAGACCAATACCCAGTTCATACGTATTTTCTTCAAAACTATGAATCAGTTCGCCGTGACTACGGGATGTCTCAATAGAAATGACATCTGCATCCATGGCTTCGATGGAATCAATCATGTCATGGAATTCACAATAGCACATATGCGTATGAATTTGGGTCGTTTCGTGCACCGTGCACGTGGAAATGCGGAACGCTTTGACCGCCCAGGCCAGGTAATCGGCTTGTTCATTTTCCTTTAGCGGAAGCCCTTCACGAACAGCCGGCTCGTCAACCTGAATCATACCAATGCCTGCCTGTTCAAGTGCTTCAACTTCCTGTCTCAGCGCATACGCCAATTGATAGGCAATCTGCTCCCGAGCAATGTCTTCCCGTACGAACGACCAGTTCATGATGGTAATTGGGCCAGTCAGCATGCCTTTAACAGGGCGATCGGTCTGCGATTGAGCATATTTCGTTTCTTCTACCGTCATTTCACCCGTGAACGCAACATCCCCGAAGATAATAGGCGGCTTCACGCAACGTGAACCATACGACTGTACCCAGCCGAACTGTGTAAAGGCAAAACCGGCAAGTTTCTCGCCAAAGAACTCAACCATATCGGTACGCTCAAACTCACCATGTACCAATACGTCAATTCCGATCTCTTCCTGAAGCTTAATCCAGATATCAATCTGCTCCCGGATGAAGGCAGCATACTGTTCGTTGTTCAACTCACCTTTTCGCCATAACTGACGTGCTTTTCTGACTTCAGCAGATTGTGGGAAACTGCCAATCGTTGTTGTCGGGAAGAGTGGCAATTGCCATTTGGTCTGTTGGGCTTCATGACGCTCGGCAAAAGGACGAGAGCGCTCTGGCTGTTGAACACTTATGGAAGCAACGGCTTTCTGTACAGCTGTGCGGTTCCGATCTTCGGATTGCTGAAGTGCCTGAAGGGGAAGCTCTGCTTCGTCTATTTTGGCTGTAATCTCTGCACTTGGTGAAGATAGGGCTGTAGTCAAAAGAACGATCTCATCCAGCTTTTCATCTGCAAACGCAAGAGCATTTTTCAATTCGGATGTAAGTTTGGCCTCACGTGCAGTGGTAACGGGCACATGCAGCAGGCTGCAGGATGATTGCACGATGATACGTTCAGACGTTACGACTTCAGCCAGTTCATTCAGCAACTTCAGTTTGCCTTGAAGGGAAGCTTTCCAGATCCCACGTCCATCAATAATACCTGCTCCGAGCACTTTGTCAGCCGGGAAACCGGATGTGCGAATGGATTGTATGTTACCAGAGAGTCCGTGTACAAAATCTAGTCCTACCCCTTGCACTGGCAATGACACAATGTCACTGTAGTTTTCGACAGATTCAAAGTACGTTTGCAGCATGATATTCAGGCCCGGCACGGCTGCCGCAAATGTCTCATATATTTTATTCAGACGCTGTACGTCTTCATTATCTAATTTGGTGACCAGAATAGGTTCGTCGATCTGCACCCACTGAACACCTTCACTCGCAAGTTCCTGGAGTAATTGAGTGTAAAGTGGAAGCAAGCGATCCAGCCATGCGTCAGTCTCGGATTTATCATAGCCTTTCGAGAGCTTCAGGAAGGTTAATGGTCCAACGATGACCGGTTTTCCTTCAATGCCGAGTTTTTCTTTTGCTTCACGATAAGCGAGAAGGGGTTTGTTCTCCGTCAGAGTTGGGGAAGCCCCGTCGAGTTCAGGTACGATGTAGTGATAGTTGGTGTTAAACCATTTTGTCATTTCACTCGCTGCGGCATCTTTCGTACCCCGGGCAATGCCATAATATACGGACAACGGAACCGAGCCACCATCATAAGCAAAACGTTTAGGAATAATGCCGAACATCACGGCCGTATCCAGGATATGATCGTAATAACTAAAATCATTCACCGGAATGAGGTCGATGCCTTTTGCTTGCTGTTTACACAAATGATCAATACGGATCTCCTGCAGACGTGCGTGAAATTCTGTTTCCTCCAATTTGCCTGCCCAGAACGCTTCCAACGCTTTCTTCCATTCCCGATCAGCACCAATACGCGGATATCCCAATACACTACTTTTCGTCATCGTTTAAAACCCCTCTGCTTTATGTTACACAAAATTTATCACAGATCCGGAGTTATAACGTAATTCCATTAAATTATACCTAGTTATAGCCTGTGGCTATATCAAAAGTGATCATTACGTTTGAAAAAGACACCAGTAATGTTACAATGGTTAACTATGTTCATACGAATGATTGAAGGGAGGGCGATAAGCATGAATCTGTATCACATCCAGTCTACCGTGCACGGAATCAACAGAGTAGCATCGTTTTTGGAAGAAAATTATATTGGTATCGCTTGGTCCGGTACAGGAGATCTGGAGCAAACGCCCCCGGAGTTATGGAAGGAACAGTTGGTTCAACACGCTAGCTTGGATGAAGCAGAATTGGCGAGAGCACTCGCGACATTACATATGTTTGCCAACCTCATGCAGGATGGGGATTATGTATTAATTAGCGATGATGAATGGACGTATGTGGGGGATATCGGGGATTATTATTACGACGATTCCGCTGGCACGGAAGAGGACTTGATCTGTCACCGCCGCGGGGTTACATGGTTGGGTCGTATTCCTCTCGCTGAGCTAAATGACAAAGTTCAGTCGCTGCTAAAAGATTCATCCATACTTGCAAAGTTTGAGCATCCCGTTTCACAAGCACAGCTGGATCGCGGACTTGCAATCGGCATAGCAGCTGAAGCAACACACACTCTCTCAACAGCAATAGATGAAGCTACAATTCAAGCAGCTATTCATGTGCTGAAGGAAGCGTTACACAGTGAAGAAGAAGAGCTGCGAATTCGTGCGGCTACAGCCATTTTGCAGTATGCCAAACCATAGTAACATGCAAAAGTTAGAGAATAGTCGTGATTTTATATAGAAATCATTCATATCAAAACAATTTGAAATTTTCCAATTCTGGAGTGAGTTGAGGCGTACTTATAGAAATATTCAATGGATGGGGGAATTGACGCTTGCTGTTGGGAATGATAATTTAGACATATCATTAAAACCAATAAGTCCAATGAGATAAAGGGGGTATGTAGGGTGACACACATCGTGCATGCAGCAGCTGAAGATATTCGCAGCGAGGATTCGTTGCAATTGATCAAGGAACTGAGTGAAGAACTCGGTTTGTTATATGGCGGTGATGGAACGGCGGGATTTCAACTGTCCGACGTTGAAGTGCCACGGGCGGCTTTTATCGTTGCGAGGATCGACGGGTACCCGGTTGGTTGCGGAGCACTTAGACCCCTTGATGAAACATCTGTAGAAGTTAAACGCATGTATACACGCAGTGGCTACCGCCGTAAGGGGATAGCCCAGGCTATTTTGGCTGAGGCGGAGCGTCTTGCAAGCGAACTTGGTTATACCAACCTGAAACTGCAAACCGGTCCATTACAGCCGGAAGCTGCAGCACTATATGAGCGCGTAGGGTATTATCGAATCCCTGTATTCAGTGGCAATTGGGATAAAGTGTTGGCCTACCAGAAAGATCTGGTACACGAAAAGGTAAATGTTACGCACGAATCATAACTTCCGTTATTGAACGGATAGAGGAGCATAATATACAAGAAAAAGTCGCCTATGGGCGACTTTTTTTAGCTTTAATATATGCAATGATCTCTAATGATCTCATCTGAACATGTAGACAAAATCGTTTAATCCGTTACGCTATTATTGATCGATGGGTCTTGATATTGAGCGCCCCATTCGCACAGTCCTTCCAAAACGGGCAGTAACCTCTCAGCTTTCGCTGTCAGTCGGTACTCGACTTTAGGAGGGACTTGAGGGTACTCTTTGCGCTCTACCATGCCATCTGCTTCCAATTCTTTGAGCTGTGAACTCAATGTTTTATATGTGATGGCTCCGATCTGTCTTTTCAGCTCATTGAAGCGGACAGGCGGGTTTTCTGCCAAAAGGTACATAATCACCATTTTCCATTTGCCACCAATAACGGACAACGTATATCCAAAAGGGGTATCTTGAATGTTTTTAACTTTACCGTGGTAGTCAGCCATACTCATTATTAACACTATCCTTCCGGGTAGTACCTATTATAAAAGACCGTACTGTTTATTTTGGATCAGTTTAAACTAATCTCACCTGAAAGTAAAGTAGAACTACGATGACTCAAAAAACAATACGCCGCCTCAGCTGAAGATTTAACTGATGGCTCTGCTAGATACACCAAAAGGAACAACCATCGCTGGTTGTTCCTTTTGGTGTGATTAGTTTGTTTTTATAAGAAGATCAGCAACAATGTTCCTGCGGCAAAACAGTAATACGAAAAGTATTTCAGGTTGCCTTTTGCCATAATGCCCATAAACCATCTCATGGAGAAATAGGTAACGAAGAGTGTTGTGATGAATGCAATCAGATAGGGGATCGCCAGCTGTGATCGATTTGGATCATTGGCGATGTCGGATACACCCATGATGAGTCCACCAATGCTTATTGGAATGTACAGCATGAAGGAGAACTTCAGTGCCGTTTCCTGTTTCATGCCCACAGCGATGGAAGCAATTACAGTCGCCCCTGAACGGCTAATTCCGGGAATAAGAGCTACTGCCTGAGCGAGACCGACCAACAATGCATCTTTTGTAGACAGATCACCGTCTTGTTTGCGACCACGAAGATTACGAATCAGCCATAAGGCAACGCCGGTAATCAATAGCGCGATGGAAACAGTGTAGACGGACGAGAAAATTTCTTCAATCCGATCCTTGAACAGGACCGCAACGACAGCAGCAGGAACCGTACCAATAATTATGTATAAGCAAAACATGAAGTCTGCTCTATATTCTTCTTTACGAGTACGCAGGTAACCTAATGCACCAATAATCAACTTTTTGATATCTTCCCGGAAAATATAAATAATAGCGATAAGCGATGCCGTGTTGGTTAAAATCTCAAATGACAATCCATTCTGCTTCATGCCCATCAGTCTCTGCGCGATGATCAAGTGACCGCTGGAGGAGACAGGAATCGGCTCCGTTGCGCCTTGAACAATACCTAAAAATAAATACTTTAACCATAACATAATTTCTTCCATGTTTTCCTCCTTGAATACGTTTCATTGGCTTTCCAATGATCTCTCTTTTTAATAAAAGTGACTTGTCTACTCTATTGATGATAGCCGCTTAAGTTAGTGACTTGCAAGTTAGAGTTCATAGAGGGAGGGAAATAAACATAGCTTGTCAAATACTTCAGAGCATGATATCGTTGATAACGATTATCAATATCAACGAAAAGGTGGGTTTATTTTGCGTAAACAGAGAAAATCAGTATGGATCATAATGGCACTCATCTTGCTGCTAGTACTTAGTGCTTGTGGTCAATCTACCACGAGCAATAGTAAAACCGGGGACAGTACGAATGAAACTGCGGGAACAGAAACCAAGACGAACTCGGATTCAGCTTCTTCTGCTGGTACAGAAGCAACTGCCGAAGAGGAACTCGTTACATATCAATCGGATGCAGGTGAAGTACAGGTACCCAAAAATCCTAAGCGCATTATTGATTTGACGTCATTTTCGACGGGGTACTTTGTTGCCCTCGATGCACCGGTAGTCGGCGCTTTATCAGGAGCGATGAACAACAAGTATATCAAGGATCAACTTGCAGAAGCTGGCACAAGTGATCTGGGTGAGAAGCCTACACCAGAGAGTCTAATCAGCTTAAAACCCGACCTCTTTATTGTGTACACAGGCACAGAGGGCATCGACAAGCTGGAGCAGATTGCGCCAGTCGTACAGATTGATTATGGTAAGCGCAATTTCAAGGATCTGATGCTTGAGATGGGTAAGCTTACCAATAGAGAAGACGCAGCTAAAGCATGGAATGCTAAATGGGAAGCAAAGATTAACGAAATGAAGCCTAAGGTTCAGGAAGCTGTGGGTGATCGCACGGTATCCATTCTGAATCCGTATGCCAAAGGATTATTTGTATTTGGTCACAACTACGGCCGAGGCGGTGAAATTATTTATGGAGAGTTTGGTCTCAAGGCACCGGCCAAGGCTCAAGCTGAAGCAATTGACAGCGGTACTGGTTGGGCTTCGATATCCATGGAACTATTACCGGAGTATGCGGGGGATATCATCTTCACCAGCCCATGGTCGGGAGACAAAACTGATCCCAAGATCGTATATGATAATCCATTGTGGAAAAATTTGCCTGCGGTGAAGGCCAATCATGTGTTCCAGCTTGACCCGACTTCAGACTCGTACAACGATCCGTTAACGTTGGAAGGTCAGCTGCAGTTTATTTCGGATAGCTTGCTTTCGAAAAAGTAAAATTGGACTGAAAAATATAGTAGAGTAGTATAGTATAAGAGCATTTCCAAACGTCGTTAAAAGACGGGGAGATGCTCTTTTTTAGTGATGCGAAACAGTAATAGCTAGTACCACGACAGATGAAGGCAGTTGTTTTAATGATCCATACCTCTCAGGCGTTTAATATCTTCTCTGGGCGGTAAACCGAACATGCGAGAATATTCACGACTGAATTGCGACGGGCTTTCGTAACCTACCTGAAATGCTACATCTGCTGCATCGGTGGACTTGGATAATAACAAGCGCCGAGCTTCTTGCAACCTAAGTTGTTTTTGAAACTGAATCGGACTCATGGCAGTCACTTCTTTAAAGTGTCTGTGCAGCGAGGCAGTACTCATATTCGCCAAATCGGCCAGATCCTCCACCCGAAAATTTTGCTCAGAGTGATTCATAATATATTCAATAACGTCTCTGATTCGATAGGTATGGCTGCCCGCAATGGTAGCTTGTTCCAAGGCCATCCCATGGGGGCCTTTCAAAACTTTATAGAGAATTTCCTTCTTGAACAAAGGAGCGAGCAGTGGTATATCTTCCGAATGATCTTCCAACAAACGTATTAACCTGACAACTGCATCCAGCAGAGATGGCTCAGCCTGGCTTACAAACATTGCACGTTTCGTCGTTTTCTGCGGTCTTGCCGGGAAATGGGAGTGGTTCAACACCTCCAGAATCTCACTGGACGTAAATTCAAGTTTCAGGGCCAAATAAGGAGCCTCAGACGAGGCTTGGATCACTTGTCCACTAACCGGCAAGTCAACGGTTGCCACGATATAACTTCCTGGACCATATCGGAAACGATCCTGTCCCAGCAGGACCTGTTTCTCACCCTGTACGATAATGCAGAACGAAGGTTCGCTCACTCTAAATATAGGTTCAGTAACAACCGATTCACGGATTAGAAATAATGAAGGGATAGCCGTCTGGTGCACACCATTGGTGTTTGAATAACGGTCAATACGTTTGGCTAATTCGTCTTGATGCTCATGTAATCGATCAGACATGCGTTAATCTCCCTTTTCGCACAATATAATAATTAATCACATTCTAGCGTATATTGACCCTAGGCGGTAGAAAACGGATAGGAATAGGCAAACATTTGATGTAAATGGATAAGACATGCTGACTGCTGGTTACATAATCACAAGTGCACAATCATGATATACAACAAGTACAGAAGATGTATACGTCTTTTATTTACTGATCGTTCCCGATGTGTTAGATTGACTTTAGGAGGGAAGTCGAATGGCTAGAAGTAAAGAGTTTGAAGTGAACGAAGTGTTGGATAAAGCAATGAAGATCTTCTGGGAACAAGGTTATGAGAAGACATCGATGAGTGACCTTGTGGAGCATATGGGAATACATCGCCGAAGTATATACGATACATTTGATGATAAACATACATTGTTCTTGCAGGCTATGGATCGTTATAAAGGCAAGATCAGTGCTACATTACTTGCAGAAATTAAAGCGTCCAAGACGGCAGTGGAAGCACTGCATAACATTTATGGATTGATGATCAGTGAAGCAGAGGATACACCATCGGGTTGTCTGATCGTAAATTCGGCAGTAGAGCTGGGCACACGTGATTCGGATGTAGATACACGGTCCCTTGAATCATTTAACGATACAGAGCGGATGTTTGAGCAGATCATCGAATGGGGACAACGCGATGGAGAATTTTCCTCAGACCATGATGCGAAGGAAATGGCAGAGTATTTGCACAATATTTCTGTCGGCATTAGAGCCATGGCCAGAACCTCGACGGATAAAGTTAAATTAAATCGAATAATCAATGTATCCATAAAACTGTTGGAAAAATGATACGGCTGGCTCTACGCGCATATAGAGGCATATCTCCGAAATGTTATTCCATACGATGTGCCTAAACATATCCCAAATAGCAGCTTGTAATCCGTTATAGGATTACAAGCTGCTATTTTTGTATCTATTTACGTCATGAGAAAGATGGACCATCAATTGGTGACGGCATCGGCTGTTGTTTTTACTCTTCTGTGAATCTCTTCGGTTCCAGCTTCCAAAGCAGTTTCGTAGTATGAGCGTTTATGGTCAATAACTTCCATGGTCCTTCTTAGTTGCTCCATTTGTGCTTCAACAATGGCTTTTCGTTCCGTGAACATATCATATCTTTGCTTCAGGGTGGAATCCCCTTCAGAACACCATTCAATAAAATCCTTGATGTCTTTGATAGGCATTCCGGTCAACTTCAGGCATTGAATGATCTTTAGAAAGTCGATGTCTGAATCTTTGAACAAGCGCGTTCCGCTCGTGGTACGTTCTACAAAAGGCATAAGTCCTTCCTTATCATAGTACCGCAATGTATATACTGTAAGGTCTAATTTTTTGGCAACTTCACCGATTGAATAGGTCATTTATAATGAATTCCTTTCTACGAGGGGTAGACTTCGAGTTAACTCTAGGATTGATCCGAGTGAATTCTATCATGTTGGATTACTGGATGTCAAAGTACGTTTGAGATAAAAAATAAGATAAACATTTGACCTAGAGTTAACTAGAGGGCGTAAGATTATTTATGTACTTACAATTACGAGGAGGTTATTCCATTGATTATAGCTAAAGCCAGAGCCGTTGACGGTCCAGACCAACAATTCAGAAGTGCTGAAATTAAACGACGTGATCTGGATACCAATGATGTATTAATCGAGATTAAATATGCCGGTATCTGCCATTCTGACATTCATACTGCTCACGGTGAATGGGGTCCTGTGAACTATCCACTCGTTCCTGGGCACGAAATTGCCGGGATTGTAACTGATGTAGGAAGCGGAGTCTCCAAATATAAGGTTGGTGACCGAGTAGGGGTCGGATGTATGGTCGACTCTTGTGGTGAATGTGTTAACTGCCGCAAAGGTGAAGAGCAGTACTGTCTCAAAGGAAATATTCAAACTTACGCTGGAGTAGACAAATACGGTGAACCTACGCAAGGTGGATATTCAACACATATTGTTGTCGTAGAGGATTTTGTCGTTCGCATCCCTGATAACATTGCACTTGATGCAGCTGCACCTTTGTTGTGTGCCGGTATTACGACGTATTCACCACTTCATCACTGGGGAGCTGGCCCAGGTAAGAAGGTTGCCGTTGTAGGTATGGGTGGTCTGGGTCATATGGCTGTCAAAATCGCACATGCGATGGGTGCGGAAGTAACGGTCCTCTCCCAATCCTTGAGCAAAAAAGAAGATGGACTGCAATTTGGTGCAGATCATTACTTTGCCACAAGCGAACCCGAGACCTTCGAAAAACTTGCAGGAACCTTTGATCTGATGATTAACACGGTGAGTGCCAATATTGACATTAACGCGTATTTCTCACTGCTCACGCTGGATGGTACACTCGTGAACGTGGGTGCTCCTGCAGAGCCATTAGCCGTAAACGTATTTTCTCTGATCGGTCATCGCCGTTCATTCGCAGGTTCCATGATTGGTGGCATTCGTGAGACGCAAGAGATGCTTGATTTCTGTGCAGAACATGATATTGCGCCTAACATTGAGGTTATCTCGGCTGATCAGATTGACGAAGCTTACAAGCGTGTACTGGCTTCTGACGTGAAATATCGCTTTGTTATTGATATCAACACCATGTAAGTGTGGAGTGTGATTATTGATAGGGATAGTTAAAGATAGAATAAAGCAGCTGCCTATAAGGTCAGCTGCTTTTTATCTTGTTCATTGTAGGATCCTTTTTAGCTCACCTTCCTGGTGAAAATTCATATTTAATCTTTCAGCATGATATGGTTAAGTAAAAAGAGCCGCAGCAGCGGCTCAAATAAATTAAAAGTTAAGATGCAGCAATGGCTTAATATGCTTAGCAGCGGCACTGAACTGATCAGAAAATTCTTCTGAATCGTGGTATTCTTTAGGCAAGTCATTCAGGAATAATTTGATCTGTTTGGCTACTTTTATACGTACTTCAGAATCTGTACGGTTACCTTTTAATTGATCCTTTACAAGATAACCATATTCATTTCTAAATATTAAAAAGTCATTGATAAGAACATTTATATAATCAGAGAAGTTTTTAGTATGTTCTTTGATGAGCGTTAATCGGTCATTTATTAAAATGATGGAAGTATAAACATCAAACATTTGCTCGATTTCTCCAGTAGAATGTACCTCACTGGTTTGAGAAAGTGTATCATTCAGATTCTGTACTCTCGAAACAAAACTAGTATAATAATCCGAATTGACCGCAATTTCTTTCTTGCGAGTTGAGTTCTCAATTAAAATAAAAGTTGAACCAATGATCAATAGAACCAAGAGGAATATAATGATATTAGAATATTTTTTCATGTAGTATTATGCTTCCCGTTAGAGAGAATGAAGTGTAATTCTGCAGCTACGAGAACGAATACTCCTCCCAATGAAATTAAAACTTTCAATTATGTAACCCCCATATTTTTTTGTACAGAACATTAAAGAGGTTAACACAAAAAAAGGGAATAGATCTATCTGCATAATTTACCACTTATATAGGTTGTTTGTTATTATAATATTCTATCTTGAAATTGCTACAGATATAGGTTTGAAGCTAGCTAAATCTAATAATTACTTGAAGAAACTTGAAAGGAGTGGAAGCAAAAAGATGACAGCATTATTTTCACATCAGCCCCAAGGGTATGAATGTCCATTTTGTTGTATTTGGGGTATCGAGCGACCGGATCAGGGAAACAAACAAACAAAGAGATATTATCTATCAGAATGAAAAGGTAACGGCATTTATAGCAGGCAAGTGGTGGCCAAACAATAAAGGACATGTGCTTGTTGTTCCAAATCAACATTTCGAGAACATCTTTGAACTTCCTGCGGACTACGCTGCTGAGATTCATTACGCGGCTCAACTTACAGCATGGGCAATGAAAAGTACATATGGATGTGAAGGAATCTCTACACGACAGCATAATGAACCTGCAGGTAATCAAGATGTATGGCATTATCATCTGCATGTTTATCCCAGATACGTGAATGATCAACTTTATCTGACAAAGGGTTCTCAATCCGATCCAGATGAACGCGCATTCTGTGCTGATCAGTTGCGTTCTTGGATTAAGGAAAACATATAAAGTCTAGCAAGCTACTTATCGTTTTGAGTTATCGGGCAGATAGGGGTCTTGAATTTGATATTCATGATAGAATGAGTTTGAATGGGGCAAATTAAATAGTATATTTCATGATATAGGGGGAAACCAATGGAGACCTTTGCAGAATTTATAGCACGCATCGATAACCCGGAACACCAGGCACGAACGGAAGAAGTTTTGAACTGGATCACTGAAAGATTCCCGAATTTAAAACAAAAAATTGCATGGAACCAACCGATGTTTACCGACCATGATACCTTCATTATTGGTTTTAGTGTATCCAAGCAACATTTGGCTGTTGCTCCCGAGAAGGCAGGAATTAATCGTTTTTCGGAAGAGATCACTAAAGCCGGTTATGATCATACCAAAGAGTTGGTGCGAATGAAGTGGAAACAGGAGATTGATTATTCGTTACTTGAGAGAATAATTGAGTTTAATATCGCGGATAAGGCAGAATGTTCAACATTTTGGCGAAAATAAATTGCACACATAAAAGACCCCCGACTTCCGGATGAGGAAATAGGGGGGTTCTCCATTTTCTTAGGAAAATTTACTATTGAGCACCTACTACAGGATGAGGTACATAAGGTTCTTCAAGGAATGTGACATCTTCTGAGGTCAACTTAATGGAAAGAGCACCTACAGCATCTTCCAGATGTGATAATTTGGTGGCACCGATAATTGGAGCCGCTACAGTGTCTTTTTGTAGCAACCACGCAAGTGCGATGTGTGTACGAGGGACACCGTATTTTTCTGCAATGGATGCAACCCGTTCAACCACAAGTCGATCTGCATCACTGGTCGCATTGTACTTGGATTTCTGAATTTCGTCTGTCTCGGATCGAAGGGTCGATACGGACCAGTCACGGGTTAACCTGCCTGAAGCAAGAGGACTGTAAGGAGTCACACCAATCTTTTCTTCCTTGCATAACGGTAACATTTCACGTTCTTCTTCGCGGTAGATGAGGTTCAAGTGGTTCTGCATGGAGACAAACTTGGTCCAACCATGTTTCTCTGCTACATGTAATGCCTTTTGGAACTGCCAAGCGAACATGGCTGAAGCCCCAATGTATCTTACTTTCCCGGACTTCACCACATCATGTAAGGCTTCCATGGTTTCTTCAATAGGCGTATTGTAGTCCCAACGATGAATGATATACAGATCTACATAATCCGTTTCCAATCGTCTCAGGCTTTTATCAATCTCACTCAGGATGGCTTTTCTGGAAAGGCCAGAACCGTTGGGTCCTTTATGCATCTGTCCATGTACTTTGGTTGCAATAACGACCTCATCCCGATTAGCGAAATCCTTTAACGCCCGACCAAGGTACTCCTCGCTCGTACCCAGAGAATATACATTCGCTGTATCAAAGAAATTGATGCCCAGATCCAGCGCTTTTTTGATCACGGGGCGAGAGTCCTCTTCATTCAGTACCCACTGATGAACCCATTTACTGGCGTCTCCAAACCCCATACATCCTAGGCAAAATCGAGATACGTCCAAGCCAGTGTTACCCAGTTTCGTATATTCCATGTCATGTTCATATCCTTTCTAATGTTTATTATTGCCACCGGTCTGGTGATCTATTTACACCATTAGTATGTCATAACAAATGAACTAGCGGGTACCACATTTCTATCAAACTATTGCCTAATCTTCTCACAATCCCAGAATTCGTTAGATCGAGGACATAAAAAAAGATGCTCCTTGTAACTCAAGGAACATCTTATGCATTATCAATTATGAATGAACTCCAACTCAGACAGTGAATAAAAAGATTGAACTAGAAAAAACGCCATGATATAATCTATAGCGCAATTGACATTTTTATTAGGAACAAAGGGTGAATCATTATTTATCCTAATTTAATTTTACATCCGACATTCCGATTTGTCAATGCTCTTTTTTGGGGTCCTAATAAATGGAAAAGGAAGTGGGTTCATTCATGGATAAAACCGTTGAATGGAAGTTGGAAGAGGAAAGATTAGTGCAGGTAAGGAGCAAGCTTCAGGCAAGACTCGACGACTTAGAACCAAAGGTTGAAGGACTGCATGAACAGGCAGCCGAAATTCGTAAACGGTTTTGGGAAGAAGTGACGATTAACACGGGTTCGTACACCGATTTTGAAGATGCCTTCTATACCATTAATCAGCAATCGAGAGTGTTGGCCGAGAGGGAACGTGGGCACAAGCTGTTAACGCAACAATGGAAAAATACAAAGAGATTACTTCCGACACCGTATTTTGGTCGCTTCGATTATAAGGAAAAAGGCATGACATATACTGAACAGATCTACATCGGCGTATCTTCCTTCATGGATGAAGATGGATTGAGCTTTCTCATCTATGATTGGCGTACGCCAATTGCGAGTCTGTACTATGATCACTCTCCGGGGCCAGCAAGTTATGACACACCTTCAGGACAAATCGAGGGTACGATGGAGCTCAAGCGTCAATTTCAGATCCAACACGGGCAGCTTCTTAGCATGTTTGACTCAAATGAGACGATCGGTGACGAATTGTTACAGCAAGTACTCGCCAAAGGTGCAGACTCACAAATGAAAAGCATTGTAGCAACCATCCAAAAGGAACAAAATGCTATTATCCGTGATGATCGAAGCCGTATGCTCATTGTTCAGGGAGCAGCTGGCAGTGGCAAGACGTCCGCTGCGTTACAGCGAGTGGCCTACTTGTTATACAAACACCGGCAGACCGTTAAGGCAGATCAGATTGTACTTTTCTCTCCGAATCCGATGTTTACCAGTTATACCTCCACCGTACTCCCGGAACTTGGCGAAGAGAACATGCAGCAGACCACTTTTCAGGAATATCTAAATTATTGGCTGGATTCCTCCTTACGACCAGAGGATGCCTTTGATCAGATTGAATATGTGCTGACAGCCCAGGGAGATCCAGGATATGAAGCTCGTATGGAGGCGATCAAGTATAAAGCTTCGGAGACATTCCTTCAAGTGCTCAAAAACTACGGGAAGTGGTTGGGAAGAGAGGGGATGCTGTTCAATGGGATTCAATTTCGGGAACGTGAGTTCATCACTGCGGACCGAATTAAGACCCAGTTTTACAGTTTGGATCAAAATCTGACACTGTCCAACCGAATTCTTCTTGTGCAGGAATGGCTGCTGAGAGAACTCGTTATGCTGGAACGTCTGGAACGTGAAGCCGACTGGGTTCTGGAGGAGTTGAATTATCTGGATACCGATGAGTATGTGGAAGCTTACGGTATGCTTCACAAAGAAAAGCCTGTGTTCGATGTCGCGGAAAAGTATGCAGCACGAGATAACGGTAATAACAGCGCAGAGCAAGATGAGGGTGCTTTTGATTTTGCAGAGCGCGAAGAGGAATTGCTTCGTCAGAAACTGGTGAAAAACATGTTTAAACCTTTAAGGAAGAGTGTGCGGAAATTCCAGTTCGTGGATGTGAAAGGGATATATGAACAACTATTTGCAGATGAAGCCGCTTATCGGGAACGAACGAATGGGGCAATCCCCCCGCAGCATTGGGCTGAGATATGCAAACAAACCAGGGAGATGATCCTCCAGAACAAGCTTTTCCATGAGGATGCTACTCCTTATTTATATGTAAAAGAACTGATCGAGGGCGTTCGGACGAATAGAGAGATTCGTTATGTCTTCGTGGATGAAGGTCAGGATTATTCAGCGTTTCAATACGAATATCTCAAGAAACTGTTTCCTCGTGCTCGCATGACCGTACTTGGAGATTTCGGGCAAGCCATCTTTATGCAGGCTACGGAGTTAGCAGCGTCCAACTCGCCATTGATCCACCTTTATGGAGAAGCTGAAACCGCGTTGATCCGCCTGGTACGCAGTTATCGTTCAACCCAAGAGATTGTTGAATTCACGAGACACATGTTACCCGGGGGAGAAGAGATTAGACCCTTTGAAAGGAGAGATCGGAAGCCTCTTTTAACAAGATTGAAGGACGAGAAGCAGCGTGGTGCGCGTATTCTGGCAGACATTACTGCGCTTAAGGCAGAGGGGTTCGATTCCATCGCTGTAATAACGAAGACCGCAGCTGAAAGCCGGGAAGCCTATGAAAGGTTACAGAGTCAAGGAGGCGAAGGGTTACAACTTATAACGAAGGATACACAGATTTTTGAAAAAGGAATCATGGTTATTCCTGTGTACCTTGCGAAAGGCGTCGAGTTCGATGCGGTCCTGGTCTATGATGCTTCATCAGAAGCTTACAGCCAGGAATATGATCGCAAGCTTCTATATACGGCTTGCACTCGAGCCATGCACCGACTTCAACTCTACACAACGAACGAGTGGTCACCGTTTGTGCAGGCGTTACCGGCGAATCTGTATGACACTTATCCCAAATAAAATCGTGAAGATATTACTGTTATTGTAAAACTTTATTACAGAACATTACTTCAAAAACAAACAAAGAAAGACCCGCCAATTAAGGTGGGTCTTTACGTTTATCTTGAAGCCTTTATAGATTGCTACATGGATTCCCTCGAATTCCTAACGTATTAGAGTTTTGCGAGAATATAGGGCTTACCCTTTAACTGCACCGGCAGTAAGGCCGCTGACGATATATTTTTGTCCAAATAGATACAGAATGAACACAGGCAACGAAGTAAGCACGAGATTGGCGAAGATCAGGTTCCAGTCCCGACTATATTTGCCGTAGAAATTGTAGATCGATAGTGGCATCGTCCAAGTGGAGCTGTCTGTCAGGAAGTATACCGGAATGGTGATATCATTCCAGACGGACATGAACACCATGATCGCTACCGTTGCGTTAACGGGCAGGATGAGTGGTGTGACAATGCGGAAGAACACACCGAACACACTTGCTCCTTCCAGAAAAGCCACTTCGTCCAGTGCTCGTGGAATGGTTTTAATGAATCCACTGTACAAGAACACGCTGAAGGCTGTATTTAACGCGGCATAGATCAGGATAACGCTAGTGATGCTGCCGTAGAACCCCAGTCCCTGTACAACCCGTATGGTCGTGATAATGGACATTGGCGCAATCAGTCCCATAAAGAAATACATGTAGAGGGTGCCGGATAGTTTGGTTTCCCGACGTGCCAGAATGAATGCCGCTGCAGAAGAAGCAACGATATTAATGATGGAAGATACGCCAGTAATCAAAATACTGTTGAAGAATGCTCGCGACAGACCGCCTTCCTGGAAGACACGAACATAGTTCGAGAACTGCCATGTTTCCGGGAAACTCAGGGAGAAGCTGAGCACTTCGGCGCTGGTTTTGAATGAGCCAAAGATCAGAATGACAAGCGGCAACAGAACGATAAGAGAGGCCAGAATCAGGAAGCCTTCCACGATATAGTTACGGATGGCGAGTTTGCGTGTATAGCCCATGTTATTCGGTAACCTCCTTACGCCGCATGAAGATCAATAGCGGTATAGCGATAATGGTAACGACCACGAACAGAAGGGTGTTGACCGCTGTTCCAAGTCCCCAGTTGCCTTCGCCGAAAGACCGCAGAATGATCGTACCTACGACCTGGGAAGCGTTACCCGGGCCACCACCGGTCATGACATATACTTCGGAGAATACTTTGAGTCCACCGATCAACGTCAGCATCAGGTTAATGTTAATGGCGGGCAGCAAGAGTGGCAGTGTGATTTTGAAAAAACTTCTCCACGAACTTGCGCCATCAATCTTGGCGGCTTCGTAATACTCCTGGGAAATGGACTGCAGGCCTGCCAGATAGATGGCCATCTGGAACCCGGCACTCTGCCAGATGGAGACGATGGCAATCGTCCAGATTACAATCGATGGGTTGGTCAGCCAAGCTTGGCTTAACGAATGTAATCCTACAGATTCCAACAAATTGTTGATAGTACCTTCGGTACGCAACATGGGTGTGAACAGAATGCTGATCACGAGTATGCTGAGAATGGAAGGCGAGTAGAATATCGCACGCAGCAGGTTCTTCGTTCTTAATCGCATGTTAAGTCCTACGGCCAGCAATAGGCCGATGACATTCTTGCCGACAACGGTGACAATTGCAAATATCGCTGTGTTTTTCAACGCCAGAATCAGCGTTTTGTCTGAGAAAATTTTCTCGAAATTATCCCACCCGATGAACTTCAACTCCAGCCGGTCTAACCGCCAATCCGTGAATGAGTAATAAAAAGCGGCGAGAGCAGGCACAACGAAAAAGATGGAGTAGATCAATAGTGCTGGAAATATCATGTAATACGAGTATAGATTTTTAGTCCTTTTCATGTCTCACACTCCGTTATAGCTAGGCAGCATAACAATTGATCATGTTATGCTGCCTTATATTTCACTCTTTAGAAACCTTCTACGCCTTTATCCTGCATCAGCTGACTGAACTTCTCATCCCAGGATTTCAGCACTTCTTCTGGTGACAATCCACCAGCGAATTGATCCTGCAACAATCGGTACAATTCACTGCGATCCACCAGCATGTATGCATCCGTTGTTAGCACGGTTTTCTTAGGCGTAATGTAATTGTCTACAATATCCTGTTTGTATGCCGGCAGTTCCGGAGTAGTAACGTCACTGAAATTGGATACGTATCCTTTGGAATCCACGATCTGTTGTGCGACATCTTTGGAAGCGATATAGTCGAGGAACTGTTTGGCTTCGTCCAAATGTTTGGATTTCTTCGGAATGAACAGTTGTCCGCCGAGCGGACTTGCACCCAGACTGGCATTATCCGACGATGGAATCGGGAATACACCCAGTTCCATATTTGGATCTTGCTCGGCCACGCCTTCAATTAACCAATCGCCCATAAACATCATGGCAACTTCCTTGTTCAGGAATTTACCTACTGCCATGTCATAGCTGTCGCTAAGTACATCGGTGTTGGTGTACCCTTTGGTGTACACTTCATACTGTTGTTCCAGGAATGTTTTGAATTCGGGAATATCGGACCATTTTTTCTTGTTACTGTTCAACTCATCAAAAAACGTCGGATCATTTTTGGCTACAAAATCGGCAAAAGCTGCAGCGGGCCAGATGTTGGCAGCCCAGGCATCTTTGTATGGCATGAATACAGGTGTAATGCCACTTGCTTTGATTTTTTCACAGATCGCCAGGAATTCTTCGTAGTTCGTTGGAATCGACAACCCGAGTTCTTCAAAGATTTGTTTGTTGTAAACTACCCCTTGCATCCCCGTATCCTGACTGACATGGAAGCTGTAGAGATGGCCGCCGGAAGAGAGGACGTCCTTATTCACAATTCTGCTTGCCCAAGGTTCGTTGTCCAGAATCTCGAAGTTCCGTTCAAGGTTCAGGTCCGTGACAGCACTCGCCAGATTGTACTGAATGATATCAGGCGTTTCATCTACTGCCAGTTTGGTTTGCAGTACTGTCGTCGTTTGTTCCGCAGGAATCAGCTGCAAGTTGACGCGAATGTTCGTTTGTTTTTCAAATGCATCGAGAATGTCCTGCTGAATGAAGGCAGAGTCCTGAGAACTTTTGGAGATTGCCAGCTCCAATGTGACCTTGCCACTCTTGCTGTCCCCGCCAGCAGCTGTACCTGAATCCGTATCTCCTGAACCACAAGCGGTTAATGAGATGGATAATAAACTGGCCAGAATAATGGAAATCGCCTTTTTTCTTTTTATTGTTTTCAATGCAAATCCCCCTCTAAAACGTGTTGTGAATCCGTTTACAAGTCCGATTATAGATTTTTTTCTCTCCCCGGTACATGTCTGTGCTTGAACGTTGATGTGTAAAATCCTGAACTTGAAATCGCTATCATTTCATGGAGTACCGTGATAGAGTAGACATCAATGTAAGGGATTTCACATCATGTCAGAACAGGAGGGTATCTCTAATAATGGCGAAGTTCATACATAAAACAACTCAATTCAGTTTGCAGACGAAGGTGTTTTTGACGTTTCTGGCTCTGCTTTTGTTTGTGCTGGGCTGTTTTATCGTTTATGTGAATGTGATCGTTGTCCGTCCGCTCAAATTGAAAACGGAGCAGGATACGCTCGTGACCGCTACGAAGGTAAGAGAGCAAGTTGATCTCTATGTGGAGCAGCAGAACCAGATGTCACAGCGAATATTATCCAGCAAAAATATTTTTGCAGCCATGGACAAGAGCTCCTCAGCGCATAGTAATTATGAAAGACTGAAACAGATTCGGATCATTAAAGACATCATGTTCCAGGCCATCGGTCCGAGCATGAATATCAAGGACATGTCCATCTATGACAATCACGGCGTTCTCCTGACGTCATATCTGGGTTCGGGTAATCCACCCGCCATCCTGAACACCCTGATGGAGAGTAGTCAGATCGGACGAGAGTGGACGGAAAGTGGTTTTGTTCTGCTGCGCCAAGTCGATACCATTTCCTTTGTTCGTACGATCAATGATCAGAATGGCAAGGTGTACGGTTATCTTAGCATTCAGATGGAACAAGCTTATATACAGAACCTTACGGAAGGCATTACAGCAGGGGAAGTCTATATTCTGAATGAACAAGGAGAGCAGATGACAGGTACGGAAGCTAGTGAGACATTTGCGAATTGGACAAAGCCTTCATCAGACGAGGGGTTAGATGTCGACAAAGACGACAATTACGTCACACATTCTATTTCACCGAGTACAGGTTGGATTACATACATCATAACGCCCAAAAAATCTGTCCTAGGCTCGATCCATTCTGTTCAGACGATGTCCATCCTGCTGATTACAGCACTGATGCTGGTGTCGTTCGTGTATATCTTCCTGTCGACGCGTAACCTGCTGCTGCCTATCCGCAAGCTACGTAGCCAGATCTGGCGAATGAACTACAGCAATATGAATCTGAAAGTGGATGAAACGCCGAAGAATAACGATCTATTGTTGCTGAATGAAGCCTTTCGGGATCTGATGGAGAGGCTTCAACAATCCATTGACCGGGAAAAATCGGCGCTTCATGAAGAAGTAAAGGCGCGTAATTCTGCGTTGCAAGCCCAGATCGCACCTCATTTTATTCATAATGTTCTATATCTGATCAGTATTGCCGCCCAAGAGGGGAAGACCAAAGTTGTATCCGATATGTGTAAACATCTCTCGGACAGTCTGCGTTATATTGTCTCTTCACCATACGCGCATGTGACTTTGGCTGAGGAGCTTCAACATACGAGACATTACCTGTCCCTTGTACAGCAAAAGTACGAGGAGGATCTGGAATGGGACATCTGTGCTGACGAACTGGCAAACGAAATCCGGTTGCCACGGTTGGTCATTCAGCCGTTTGTGGAAAACTGCATTGAACATGCCTTTGCCAACACTGCGCCGCCTTGGCATATCCGGATTACCGTGAAGCAATATAACGGATTATGGGCTTTGGAGATCAAGGATAACGGAGAGGGGTTTCCACCCGATAAGATCCAGGAGATTGTAGCCAATATTCAGGCATCGGGCTCCGGAATGAACCAGACGGCCGATCGTGCTACAGCCCTTGGTAATATGGGGATTATCAACAGTGTCAATCGACTCAAACTAATGTATAACAACCGACTCTTTATTAATATATTTAACAATCATTCTGAAGAGCAACATGGAGCAACGATTCAGATCATCGGCTCACTGACGAAAGATTTTTACTAGCGAGGAGGCATAGGCGATGTATAATGCGATGATTGTAGAGGATAGCAAGCCGATATTACGTAATATTAAAATGCTCTTGGAAACGCTGAGCTTCCCGATTCGTGTAGCGGCTACGGCAACGAATGGAGAGGAGGCTTTGGCAGCGATAAAGCAGTCATCGATTGATCTGTTGTTGACCGATATTCGAATGCCAAAAATGGATGGTCTGTCCCTGATTGAGCAAGCCAAGCTTGCCAACCCGGATCTGAAGGTCATTCTAATTAGCGGATACAGCGATTTTGAATACACAAGAAAAGCATTGAACCTGCAAGTGTTTGACTATTTGCTAAAACCTGTCGAACGAGAGGCGCTTGAAGAAGTCATGGGTCGGGTAATTGACCAACTTGATCAACAGATGTCCAAGGAACTGCTGGATCTGCAAGAAATCATTCATCCCCAATGTGAGACTACGCTCAAAAAGGGGGAGGATTTTCCGCCCTTATTCAGCCAGATGATGATGATTATGAGCAAACAACCCTTCACCGCAGGGAATGAACGATGGGTGCAGCTGGAGCTTGAGGTGATGGTGAAGGATTTTTTCCCATTCTATTCTTGTCGTGTGTACACCAGCCAAACGCCATATCAATTTATTGCCTTTGTTAACAAGAGTGCACTTGAGGTGTATTCTTCCGTACACGAATGTCTTGAATCCTTGAGACGGCATTTGGTTGCGCATGACATCTATGCGATTATTGGAGGACAACTTCTATTGGCTGAGTCTGGTAATCTGCCTGAGCTCTATCACCGCATGTCGTCCATTATGTCTGAGCAGCAACGGTTGAAACAAGGAATAGTGTTGGATACCGGGAATCCGGTATCAATGGCTAGATCCGAGACAGGCTGTCTGGATTCGGTGCTGGAATCTGTTTTTGTACAGATGATACAGGCCCGGCAGAAAGAACGGTTTGCTCTTAAGTTATCTGAATTGTTGAATCAATGGGCAGAGGAAAATGTACATATGACTGAGGTGGAACGGTTTATTGGATTGATCGTAGACACGTTTGCTCATCTGTACGAGGAACAGGGCTCGGGCATGAGATTGGGGTTGGAGCTTCGGGCAAAACAATTCGTCCAGGCACAGTCCTATGCTGATTTTTGCCGGGAACTGACGGAATGGACGGGACAGTGTTTCGATATGCTGCAATCCCACGTCCGCAAAAGCAAGGCGATCCTGTTCGAACAGATTGACGATTACGTAAAACTAAATAAATACTCTCCATTGTCGATCAACGACATTGCCATGAAGTTTCACGTCAGCCCGTCCTATGTCAGCAGAGTGATCAAAAATGAAACACAAATTACGTTTGTTCAGTATTACACCCAGCTTCGCATTCAGGAAGCCTGCAGACTGATGGAAAGCCAGCCGGACATGAAGTTTAAGGAAGTATCCGATTTGCTGTCGTTTAGTGATCAGCACTATTTCTCCAAGGTGTTCAAAGAGTATACAGGGCTAAGTCCTACCGAATATAAACAACAGATGCTTGGTATAGAGAACCAATCATAGCTAACAAACCCTTTTTATTTATGCTATAATACGAAACAAATACGGCTTGTTACTGAATTCATTCAGGCAATACCTATGTATATACATGCTCAACGTTTCTTTGGGTGTGTACATATATGGGTTTTTTTGCGTTTACTTGCCGGTTGATTCTACTAAAAATGGATACAGAGAGGAAGATTCACTTTGGAAAAAGAAAAGAAAAAAAGGTCATTTTATAAGAAAGGAGGAGCCAATTTACGATTAATGAGTACTAGGCTGATTGCAGCTTTCCTTGCGGTGCTTATTATCCCAACTGCACTTATCGGTTATTTCTCGTATCATAGTGCCAAAGATCAGGTGCAACAAAAAATGACAGAACCCATCAACACAATATTAACGATGACAGGACAGCATATTAACAATCTGGTCGGGGAAAAAGCAGAATTATTGAGTTATATAGACCGTATGTATGGCTCCGCTCCCAGTCAGGCAAACAACGAAGCAGTACAAGTAGGAATCGAGCAATTAGCAGATACATATCCTGATATTCTTGGCATAACTGTGGGCAGCGACCAAGGAAGTGTTATATCATCTCCAGCAATAGATGAAGCGACATATGATCCACGCAGCACGGAATGGTATTCCTATGGTATGAGTAACAATGGATCACTCTATTTTTCGAGTATTATGACAGATTCAGTATCCGGGAAGATTTATGTAGAAATTTCAAAGGCAATTTCAAATCAACAAGGTGTAGCAAGTATTAAACTTGATCTGGAGCAATTAGCCAAAGAAATATCTGATGTGGATGTAGGAGGTAATGGAAGCCTGATTGTAGTTGACTCCAATCGAACAATCGCAGCTTGGTCCGGTGCCATTGTAAAAGGTGGGGGAGGAGAGCTCGGCGGAGCGCTTATTGAGGGTATTCCCGTTCATCCGAATACAGCTTCAAGTTCCGACGACCCGATGGCATTTTCCCAATTTGTTAGAACAGATCTGGCGTATGATTTGGAGGTGTATAACGGTGTTAATGCTTTGACGGGATGGAATGTCATTGCTTTGATGGGCCATGAGGATTTTATCGCCGCAGCGAAACCCATCATGGTATCGAGTCTAATCGTCATTGCTGTATCTGTAATGATTGCCGGAGTTATTATTTTCTTCATTCTGAGATCATTTATTGTACCCATGCAAAAACTGCGAAAGGCCACTCGCAGCGTAAGAGAAGGGAATCTGTCCGAGCGGGTTAATCTTAAAACTGAAAATGAATTTGGTATATTAGCCAATGATTTTGACCAGATGACCATTTCCCTTCAATCGGTGGTTGCCGAACTTCATCAGACGTCATCGTTGTTAAGTCACTCTTCCCAAATGATTCAGGAAAGCACAGAACAAACCACCCAATCGGTTCAACATGTGGCGGAAACCATGCACCAGACTGCGGAATCAGCTGTCGTTGGGGCGGAAAACTCGGAACAAACCGCGAATGCCGTAGAAGAGATGGCGAGAGGCATCAGTACAATTGCAGAATCTGCGAGTGCCATCGTTGATTCGGCTGAAGAGACGGAGCGCGCTGTTGCTAATGGTGGAAAAACCATTAACCAGGTCAGAGAACAAATGCAACATATTATCGGAGCTGTTGAAGAAACCTCGGCATTGATTAATGAGCTGTCCAGTCTGTCCACCGAAGCCAATCGAATGAATGAAGCGATAGCGGATATTTCTCGGCAAACCAATCTTCTATCACTGAATGCCTCTATTGAAGCATCAAGAGCAGGAGAACACGGTAAAGGTTTTGCTGTTGTTGCTGGTGAGGTGCGTACGTTATCCATGCAATCCAAACAAAGTGCGGACGACATTGGCGCTACCATTGGCAAAATGCTTGATCTGATTGCAAAATCCACCTCCCTTATGAATGATAAAGTTCGCAATCAAGTTGGTGAGGGAATGCGGATCAGCCAAGAAGCTTCTGCAACCATATCCAACATTGAACAATATACAACTCATATCGTGGATCAAATTCAGGATATATCTGCTGTCTCAGAACAGTTGTCAGCCAGTACGGAGGAAGTCTCGGCTACCGTTGCCGCGATGAGTCACATCTCTAAAGTGTCGGCTGATAGCGCTCAGACAACTTCAGCAGCAGCCCAAGAGCAAATGGCGGCAATGGAGGAGATATCCGCATCTTCTGCACAGCTATCCAAAACAGCAGAGAATATGCAAGAACTGGTTCGCCGGTTTAAGCTCTAGAGTAGAAGTAAGTAAGTTTGAAACGAAACGTGTTAAGCAAAAGGCGTTCCCCAAAGGGAGCGTCTTTTGTGCGCTTAGCTGAGAGAGAGGAGTAGGAATGTGATCACTCATCCTCAACATATCCTTTCCAGCATTCCGGATGAAACGAGTTCGCAGACAATAGAGGTAGGATAATGCAATAATTCAGTGAATTTATATATGAAGAGATCTGATAAAATGAATGAAAAGCTGGGAGGTAAAGCCATGAAAAAGCCCATGATCGGTGTACTGCCTTTATATGATACTGACAAAAAAAGTTACTGGATGCTTCCGGATTATATGAACGTAATAGAGGGAGCAGGCGGGATTCCGATTATGCTGCCTTTGACAACGGATACCGAGATTATAGGAACATTGGTTAATGAATTCGATGGCTTCCTGTTCACCGGGGGACATGATCTCAATCCGGAGCTGTATCATGAGCATGCAGAGGTCGCCTGTGGAGAGTTATGTATTGAACGCGATATGATGGAGTCGGTATTATTACAAAAGGTAATTGAGTTTGATAAGCCAGCCTTTGGCATATGCCGTGGACTACAATTATTTAACGTTGTTTTGGGTGGTACGTTGTATCAAGACATTCCGACTAGCCTTCAACTTCATGTGAACAAGATCGTTAATCATAAGCAAAGTCCGCCGTATACGAATCTTGTACATGATGTACATATTGAGAAAAATAATATCCTATACGATATTTTGCAAACAGATACGATAAAAGTAAACAGCTATCACCATCAGGGGATCAAAATGTTAACGGATAAATTAACGGCCGTGGCAGTCGCTGAAGACGGACTCGTCGAATCCGTAGTCATGCCGAACCGTTCATTTGTTTTGGCTGTGCAGTGGCATCCAGAGTACAGCTACAACGTAGATGACTGTAGTCAAAAGTTATTTGCGGCGTTTGTTAATGCTTCTCAATCCCCGCGCTATAATGTCCATATTAAAGATATCACTGCATAATCTGGAGCAGAGAAAAGACCTCCTGTTTATAAAACAGAGGAGGTCTTTGTATTGGTGAATCTAGTCGTGATGATGAGTAATCCTGGTATTAGCATTGAAGTGGACTGATTATTTTAATCCAGACTTGGTGTTGGCTTGTTCTTCAGCATGAAGGGAAGCAATCAGCTTCTCGCCTTCAACATCCAGGTTTGGCAGAATGCGATCCAGCCATTTCGGAAGGGCCCAAGCTTTGTCTCCGAAAATAGCCATGATGGCTGGAACCAATCCCATACGGATGATAAAAGCATCGATCAAAATGCCTACGGCCAAGGTGAAACCAATCTGTTTGATCATGACATCATCGGTGAAGATAAAACCTGCAAATACAGAGACCATGATCACTGCTGCGGCAACAACCACGCGACTGACCTGATTGTACCCATGAATGACGGATTCGGTTCCGCGATGACCGTGGACATATGATTCACGCATGGAGCTAACAAGGAAGACTTGATAGTCCATTGCGAGGCCATACAAAATACCTGTCACAATGATCGGCATAAAGCTCAGCAACGGTCCGCCGGTATCAAAACCAAAGAGCGAATGCAGCCAGCCCCATTGGAATACAGCAGTCGTAATCCCGAATGTAGCCAGGATACTAAGCAGGAAGCCAATTGTTGCTTTGATAGGAACGATGATCGAACGGAATACGAGTAACAGGATGATCAGCGATAGCAGGATGATAATACCTACATAAATAGGGAATACCTGCGCGAGTTTAGCAGACATATCAATGTTAACAGCCGTAAGACCCGTAACTCCAAGCTTCACATCATAGGTCTGTGCGATACTCGAATCAGTCGATCGCAGATCACTGACCATTGTTTTAGTGAGCGTATCGTTAGGACCCGTTTTTGGAATGAGACTAAAGATAGCCAAATCTTCTGTCATTCCAAGCGGTGTAACCTGTGCTACGTTGTTTTGACCTTGCAGCTCCATCATCAGACCACCCAAGAGTTCCGGCGTGACTTTTGCGGAAGATTGATTAGGCTCTGCGACCAGAATAAGTGGTCCGTTGAATCCTTCTCCGAAGCCTTCCGAGATAGCATCATAGCTCTGTCTTGCATCCGTATCCAGATTCGCTGAGGAAGCGCCAGGGATACCCATTTCCATTTTCGAGATAGGTATCGCGGCAAAACCAAGAATAATGATAATCGCGATAATGGTAGCCCAACGATTCTTGATAATGAATTTCACCCATCTATCCGCAACTCCGTGACTAGCGGCTTTAGGATGTTTCGTGCTTTTCTCACGAGCTTTGGCTGAACAGATGCGTTCTCCTACCAATCCCAGCAAAGCCGGCAACAGGGTTAAAGCAACAAATACGTTGATGAGTACAGTGGCTGCTGCAACCAAAGCCATCGTAGACAAGAATGTGAGACCAATGACGAGCATACCACATAGTGCAATAATGACGGTTAACCCGGCAAAAAATACTGCGCTGCCCGATGTACCAATGGCTCTGGCTGTTGCTTCTTTGGCGCTCAAGCCTTGATCAATGATCATTCGACGTTGGCGATTAACAATGAAGAGAGCGTAATCGATTCCAACAGCCAATCCAACCATGAGAGCCAGAACGGAAGTGACACTTGGCATTTCGATGAATTTGGAGATTGAGAATGCTCCACCTACTCCGATCGCAACACCCAGTAGTGCAGTAATCAGAGGCAGACCTGCTGCAACAACGGAGCCGAGTGTGATCAGCAATACGATTACAGCAATGACCAGTCCAACAATCTCTGCGGAGCCGACCCCAATCGATACCGCTTTGAGCGTTTCGCCTGGCAAGACCGTAATATTGGTTCCTTTCTCTACTGTCATAACGGATTGAATAACAGAATCAAATACATCCTGCGTTATGGCAGACTGCTCGATTGTAAATTGGAACTGGAACAGTGCAATACTGCCGTCTGAAGAGATCAGCATACCAGGTACAGGAACACCATCCACCATCAAAGGTCCGTAGGGAGGAGGCGTGGTTGTTGCGGATTGAGCCGCACCCGCAGACTGAGCATTCTGAGCCATCTCAGCAGAAGCCCCTGAATTACTCGCTTCAGCTGCATAATCGGCAGGGTTAAGGACTTTGTCTAATGCGTAAACTTCATTAACACCTTTCATAATGGCAGCCAAACGTTCAGGTGTATCCAAACGCTCGTTGTCCGGTGCTTTGAACACAACACTTCCTTGACCGCCGGAGGCGGCTGGCAATTCTTTTGCTAATTGATCCAGAACCTTCTGCGACTCTGTGCCTTCAATCTTCATTTCAGAACTGATGTGAATACCATTGATACCAATCATGGAGATGACAATTCCCAGAATTAATACCCAGCCAATGATAAAGTAGGCAGGTTTGCTAAAAGCGGTTTTCCCCACTCTGTATAATAATGTAGACATTTATCTATTTTACACTCCCTCTATGATGAATGTGGATGGTTGGCATGTTCGAATCCTGCCCGCAAATGACTAAACGTCGTTTCCAAAAATTGATCGAAGGTGATAGCACCGGGCTTGGTATCTTCAGTAAAGACTTGTCCGGGCAGCAGCACATTGAGTCTTCCATCAATTAATGGCAGTATCGTTCCATATAGTGCGTTAATTAGAAGATAAGTATAGATCTCGTCATACTTCCCGTTGGATAAGTCTAATAAGGTATCTTGTGCCTGCGTCTGCATCCGGTGCATGGCTCCGAGGTAATGAGGTTCAAGCACGGGATGGGTCTGGGATAGCGAGAGTAGCTGATGAAGCCTTCCAATTAGTTCTGTTGTAAGTTGCATCTTGATCAGGTCATACAGCAAGTCTAACAAGGAGGCGTGTTCAGGCATTTCGGTAAGTAACTCTTCGAGTTCCGTTGTATTCTGAACGGATATTGCGCCTCTTGCTACGGCTTCTTCTTTACATGTGAAGTAGTTAGCAAATGTTCTACGTGAACAACCCACCCGATGCACGATATCTTCGACCGTAAAGCCATCAAGCCCGTGTTCAAGGGTAAGTTCAAACGCTGTAACAGCAAGCGCTTTTTCAGTTGCTTCTTTCTTTAAATGTCGCAAGTTTCGTTTAATCATTGTTCTCCGCTTATGCGTTCACCTCCCACACCATGACTATGGTTTAATTCTTTTTAAGAAGAGTACACTTACTGAATATGCACTTTGTGAGGTTTATCATAACAACATGTTGCCCATTGTGCAAATTTACTCATTGTGCAATTATTTCACATGACGTTTATACTGCGAATCAATGCTTCAACTCCTGAGGAATTGAATGGTATAATCAATAGAAAAACTTGGGGCGATAACGAGATATGAGTAGTCGTAGACAAAGTTTATTGGAAACAGCACTTGCACTATTTTTAGAGCATAGTTATGCAAATACAACAATCCAGATGATCCTGGATCAATCGGGTGTATCCAAAGGCACATTCTACAAATTCTTCAATTCTAAAGAAGATTGTTTATATTCAATTATTGATCAGCGCATGCAAGAGGATGTGTTCATTCGCAAAGAACTTGAACAAAATCACTATACATCGGATTACGACTTGCTCGTAGATCAGATTGCGATTCCTATGTCTGTACCTAATAAAGAGCGAGTATGGGAATTATATTGGACGGGGTTTTATTCCGGAGAGATTAATTCAGCCAAACTGGCTACAGTTCATCTAAAATGGCTGTCTACACGCTTGATTCAGGTGTACGGGAATGACATTAGCTTATATGCCAACGAAGGGGCAATATTGTGCTACGGCATATTACATCAGATTGCCAACACCTCAAGAAGTCTAAATACGCAAAAACCAGTATGGAGCGAAGTTGTTCCAAAAGTGTTAACCTACATTGAAGTGATCCTAAGAACGATGCACCAGAGAAATGAACATATTTTCGATTTTCAGTCACTCTATTTCCTGAATGCCGATGAGCGCAGCCATGATATGGGTTTGGACATCGATGATATATTAAAAGATTTTGATGAGTTCAACAAACGCGTTCAAAAATCCAAGGAATCGGAATCCTTGAAGCAACTTTCGAAGGGACTTTTAGGGCTTTTACAAGATAAAGAGGATATAAATATTCCTGTGATCGAAGTGGTGCTTCAAGCGTTTCACAAAGAGTACAAGTCCAGTGCATTTCAATCCGAAGCCAATAGAGTGACCGAAGCCTGTTGGTGGTATTTGGAACGGGTGAAACAACGTTATTAATATGGGGGTTGGCTAATGGCCGCCCTCTTTTTTATGCTTCAAGTACATGCGTTTATAATAAATATACTATTAGTACATCTATTAATTGTTGTTATAACAGTTATTTTGTGATGTTTAACCTATTATATTTGAAATGAAATATACGGGTAGTATATAATTGAAATGAACATATATTTCCATAGATTTGAATAACTTCACTTCGAAAGGAAGATTTATATGACTAACTCGAATAACCAGACCTCAGAGAAAGCACAATTTAATTTGTTTAGCGAAGAAAATAGTAAAGATCCATTTACCATGTTTGCACAGATGCGTTCCAAAGGCTCCGTTGTCCCTATTTCTAATCCGATGGGTGGAGAAGGGCAAACCTGGATTGTAACTCGGATGGACGTCGCCATGGAAGTGTTGAAAGATCATGCTCGATTTACGGTCGATATGAACGCTATTGATCGTGGCAATGATATTCGAAAAAATCTCTCAGGTGAGCTTGGTTCATCGGAACCTCAAACTTTTTTTACCGGAAAGTCGATGCTCTTTGTGGATGAACCGGATCATCGAAGACTGCGAAGCTTAGTGTCCAAAGCATTCACTCCAAGATATATGGAAAGCCTGCGACCGCGTGTCCAGGAAATTGCCGATGAATTAATTGATCAATTTGAAGAAAAAGGAGAGATGGATCTTGTAAAAGACTATGCTTATCCATTCCCAATCAACGTTATTTCCGAGATGCTGGGTATACCACAGGAAGATCGACCTCAGATCCACGTGTGGTCTGAAGCCATTGCAAAAGGCCTTGGTTTTGGTAAACAGGACCCTGCAGTAGCGCAACATTTGCGATCATTCGCAGAGTACACTGCACAGCTTGTGACGAACAAACGAGTAGAACCTTCAGATGACCTCATTAGTCAATTAATTGCGATTGAGGAGGAGGGTGATCGACTGAATGAGGATGAATTAATATCCATGATCACATTATTGATATTTGCTGGACATGAGACAACTTCCAATCTGATTGCAACCGGCTCTTATCTTCTTCTGACACATTCCGAACAACTGGAACAACTTAAACAAGATCTGAATCTGGTTCCTTCTGCGGTCGAGGAGTTGTTACGATATAATGGACCCGCCACTTCTTCAGGTCCTCGTTATGCTACGCAAGACACGGAACTGGATGGACAATTGATTCAAAAAGGAGATGTTGTGATTCCTCTGTTGAAATCAGCGAATCGGGATGAGCAGCAGTTCAGTGACCCCGAAGAGTTGGATATTGAACGAAAAATAAAACGGCATTTGGCCTTTGGACATGGCATCCATATGTGTCTTGGCGCTCCACTTGCTCGTGTGGAGGGTGACGTGGCGTTTACGACGCTTTTACGTCGACTGCCGGATCTTCAGCTCAGTATTCCCCAAGAAGAGATTCATTGGCACTCCGCTTTGTCATCACAAGGATTGGCATCGTTGCCCGTAAAATTTAATAGATGAACGTAGGTTGACTCACTGGAGTATGACGAATTTTCGTCATACTCTTTATTTGTAATGATGATAGAATGGAATGAATAAAGGTCAGTCGTGTCATTGATCAATGATTAAAAGCAAAGATGTATTTGAATACATCATTTTTGTTCTGGAGGTAAACGATATGAATAAAGATGAACTTTTTATGCATAAAGCCATTGAGATTGCTCTGCAAGCACGCAAAGAAGGAAACGAACCATTCGGGGCCATTCTGGTGAAAAATGGAGAAGTGGTCATGATTGGGGAAAATAAGATCAACACTTTTTCTGATCCTACGCATCATGCAGAAATTGGACTTATCCGAAAATATTGTTCTGAACATCATGTGTTTGACCTGAGCGAGTACACTCTGTATACAAGTTGTGAACCGTGTGTAATGTGTGCCGGTGCTATGGTATGGTCAAATCTGGGGAGGCTGGTGTATAGCGTATCCCATGATCAACTAGCTGAAATTGCTGGTGGCAACATCATGATCGCGTGTGAAGAAGTGTTTGAGAAAAGTCCTCAAAAGCCTGAAGTAACAGGGCGATTACTGGGCGCAGAAGGGTTAAAAGTTTTCGAAGGATATCAATTTCATTCCTAGTCGTTATCCAATAAAAAAATTAATTTTTGATAATTGCTTGATTTTTTTTTCAACGTCTGATAGTGTAAGACCTGTGATTTTGGGAAGTTGATTTATCAATATGAATTAGAGCTTTCCAGCAGATAATTTTTGACCACTTCACCAGGAAGTTAAGGCCATACGGACAGCCGGGTCAAACGCCGATTGGCAACTTACGTTGCTTTATTGATTGAGTTCAAAGCTCAAATTTTATAAGTTGGTTACTTTACAACCAGTGCAATTGCACATCAACTTGTGAAACGGTCAATAAGAGTGGTAAAGGCGAATTATTTGCTATATAGACTCTGATCCAATATTGATATACATGAAGGAGCTTTCCGCCAAAGGAATTCTTGCGAACTTTTTTGGTCATGGAGACTTCACGTCTTTTTTATGATGTATATCGATAAGCAAGTGTGATGATGCGCGATTGCGGGCATTTTTCACCTTGCTTTTTTTGTTGTCTTGTTGTCGTCACTGTATCAAACCAAATTAAACCAATTAAAAAAAATACATATTGGGATAGGAGAATGTAAAATGGGAAAAGCACTAATCATCGGCGCCGGCGGCGTTGCTTCCGTGGCAGTACACAAATGCGTTCAAAACAGCGAAGTTTTTGAGGAAATCTGCATCGCGAGTCGTACAAAATCCAAATGTGATGAGCTCAAAGCCAAGCTGGACGGCGGAAAAACGAAAATTACGACAGCACAAGTAGATGCTGATAATGTTGACGAACTGATCGCTCTGATCAACGAAGTTAAACCGGATATCGTGATGAACCTTGCTTTGCCGTATCAAGATCTGACCATCATGGATGCTTGCCTTGCAACGAAAACAAATTACATGGACACAGCAAACTATGAGCCACATGATACAGCGAAGTTTGAATACAGCTGGCAATGGGATTACAAAGAGCGTTTTGAACAAGCAGGCATCACTGCTTTGCTCGGAAGTGGATTTGACCCAGGTGTGACTGGTGTATTCTCCGCTTATGCCCTGAAACATTACTTCGACGAGATTGAGTACATCGACATCTTGGACTGCAATGGTGGCGACCACGGTTATCCGTTCGCTACGAACTTCAACCCGGAGATCAACATTCGCGAGGTTTCTGCGAACGGAAGATATTGGGAAAATGGTGAATGGATCGAAACGAAACCGATGGAAATCAAACGTGTCTACGACTTCAAAGAAGTTGGCGAGAAAGACATGTACCTGTTGTACCATGAGGAATTGGAATCTTTGGCCAAAAACATGCCAGGTCTGAAACGTATCCGTTTCTTCATGACATTTGGGCAAAGCTACCTGACTCACTTGAAAGCTCTTGAAAATGTAGGCATGACTTCAATCGAGCCTATTGAATATGAAGGCAAACAAATTATTCCACTGCAATTCCTGAAAGCAGTACTGCCTGATCCAGCATCCCTTGGACCACGTACTGTAGGTAAAACAAACATCGGTTGTATTTTCAAAGGTAAAAAAGATGGTCAAGACAAAACATACTATGTTTACAATATCTGTGATCACCAAGAGTGCTACAAAGAAGTGGGTTCCCAAGCGATCTCTTACACAACAGGCGTTCCAGCTATGATTGGTGCGGCCATGGTCATGACAGGCAAATGGAACAAACCAGGCGTATACAATGTAGAAGAATTCAACCCGGATCCATTCATGGAAGAGTTGAACAAATGGGGTCTCCCATGGGTAGAAGACTTCAACCCGGTACTCGTTGATGAGCTGCCAGAAGAAGTTAAAGAATCGGAGCTTGTTCGTTAAAATGCGGTTCGAGCAATTACCGACACCATGTTTTGTTGTTGACGAGGCGCTTATCGAGAAAAACCTGAAAATCCTGAACGGTGTTATGCAGCGTACAGGTGCCAAAATCGTGCTCGCTCAAAAAGCATTCTCCATGACTGCGATGTATCCGCTGATTGGAGAATACCTGAGCGGTGCTACGGCGAGCGGTCTGTATGAAGCACGTCTGGGCCACGAGGAAATGGGCAAAGAGAACCATGTCTTTGCTCCGGCATACCGCGCAGAAGAGATCGACGAGATTATCTCCATCTGCGACCATATTATTTTCAATTCTTTTTCACAGCTTGCCAAATTCAAGGATAAGGCGCTTCAGGCTGGCCGTAAGGTCGGCTTGCGCGTCAATCCTGAATGCTCTACCCAAGAAGGGCACGAGATCTATGATCCGTGTTCTCCGGGTTCACGTTTTGGCGCGAAACAAGAGGATTTCCAAGCAGATCTGTTGGAAGGTGTCTCCGGACTGCACTTCCACACACTGTGTCAGCAAAATTCTGACGATCTGGAGACTACGTTGAACGCGGTTGTCGAGAAGTTCGGACAATGGTTGCCGCAAATGGAATGGATCAACTTCGGTGGTGGACACCATATCACGCGTGAAGATTATGATATTCCAAGGTTGGAAGCTTGCATCAAGCGTATGCAGAATGATTATGGCCTGGAAGTATATCTGGAGCCGGGAGAAGCTGTTGCGCTGAACGCGGGTTATCTAGTGACTTCAGTGCTGGACTTCCATAAAAATGGCATGGACATCGCCATTCTGGATACTTCAGCTACATGCCATATGCCGGATGTGCTGGAAATGCCATATCGCCCGCCGCTGATTGGTTCGGGAGAGGTGGGAGAGAAGGCTCATCTGTATCGCCTTGGTGGACAAACCTGTTTGTCTGGTGACGTGATTGGGGATTATTCGTTTGATCAGCCTTTACAAGAAGGTGACCGTCTGGTATTCGAGGACATGGCGATTTACTCCATGGTGAAAACCAACACGTTCAACGGCATGCCGCTTCCAGCGATTGCAGTTAAAAGAAAAGACGGCGATTGCGAAGTTGTTCGCGAATTCGGATATCAGGATTTCAAAATGAGGCTGGCATAAACGTTCATTATATAGAAGGTATTAATATAGAATTGTTTATAAAAAAGAAGGGAGCCTGGAGACAGGTTCCCTTTTTAACGTCCAATGATGTTTTAATGATTAGATGTAATGATGTTTATCATCGATGTCTATCAGTAAGGTTAGGTGATGTCTAAATGGAATCAGGCGACTCGGTTTAAACTACAGTTTCGGGTTAATTTTCTGGTTTTGAGGCTGCTCTTGCGGCGTAAGGAAAGATCGGTTCTCTTAGCTCAAAGTCATAGGTCATGCCATCCACAATGCCGACTACACTCTCACTGTCATACAGCTCCAGCAGAAAACCAGCCATTTGTTCCGCCGTATGGAATTTAGGAACTCTACCCTCATATTCAAACTCGTCTACATTAAAGGAATGTTTCGCAAATTCCGTCTCGGTTGCAGCAGGGGCGAGCACTTTGGCTTGCATTGCTGCATTCTTGCCTTTCAACTCCTGCGCAAGCCCTTCTGTAAAGGCACTTACATAGAACTTGGTTGCACAGTAAGTTACTGCATCGGCTACAATGGTATATCCTCCACCAGAGGAAATATTAATGATCTGTGTGCCATCGACATCTGCATAATCACGTACATACAGGGAAGAAAGAATCGTAAGAGCTTCTATATTTAGATGAAGCATCTGCTCAATTTTGGGCAGGTGTTGTTCGCCAATGGAAGCAAAATTCCCGAATCCGGCGTTGTTAATCCACGTCTCAATGGAATAAGCTTTAAGACTTTCATAGAATTCATGCACATTAGTGCCAATGGATAGATCCACTGTACGAATGACAACATCTAGATCAGGAGTGATTTCAGCCACTTTTCCTTTTAACTTGTCCAATTCATCCGTTCTGCGTGCTGCCAGGATCATATTTTTGCCACGAGCTGCAAAAGCTAAAGCCGCTTCATATCCAATACCTGAACTGGCACCGGTAATCACTGTGTATTTCATGAGAATTCCTCCTGGATCTGATTTCATTTTTTATTGTGATGTGAGCACGAGTTGATTATACTGATTAGAGCTTACTCTAAGTCAAGCTCGAATATAGAGGGGAGGTTAACCATGCATACTATTGGTGAAGTGGCCGAGTTACTACATATCAGTGCACATACGTTGCGTTATTATGAGAAAGAACAGATTGTAACACCTCTCCGAGATGCGAGTGGAGACAGGCGATACAACGAGTCCCACCTGAAATGGCTTCAATTTGTGATCAAATTAAAAGAGACTCAGATGCCTATTGCAACCATTAAGAAGTATGCATCCTTATTCCAGGAAGGGGAGCATACAGCGGGAGATCGGCTAAAGTTGCTGGAGGATCATAAAGAGTCGATTCAAAAACAGATGCATATCCTTAACACAGCCGATGAGATGCTTGAGCATAAAATCTCGTCGTACCGCACGTTCATCGGGCAATGATGTAACACACACAATGCCGATCTATTTGCCAAAACAGTGATTTTTATTATAGACTGTTTTTTATCGGTTGTTCATCAAGGAGGAAATGGAATGCATCAAAACAGAAAACAAAAGTCAAACAAGTTAAAGATCCTCTCCAAAGTATTATTGATTATCATTGGGGGATTTATAACGGCTTATGGCCTGGAAGCCATATTGATCCCGAATAATGTCTCAGATGGTGGTGTCACAGGTCTGAGTATCGTAGGATCACAGCTGTTTGGATTACCGCTGGGGATGCTCATCGGGATTATTAATATTCCGTTTGTATGGCTCGGGTACAAGCAGATTGGTAAAAGCTTCGCATTATATTCAATCATCGGTATTGCGTCACTGGCGATCAGCACCAGTCTGATGCACCATGTACCAACGATCATCGAAGGGGATACCTTGCTCGTTACGGTGGTCGGCGGGATTATCATCGGTTTCGGTATGGGTCTTGCATTACGTAATGGCGGGGCATTGGACGGCATAGATATGCTGGCTGTACTTCTTTCGCGCAAAGTACCTTTTGGAACCAGTGATCTCATTCTGTTTCTCAACATGTTTGTCTTTATTGTCGTTTCTACCGTGTTCGGTCTGCAAGGAGCGATTTTGTCAGGACTTGCGTATTTTATTGCTTCCAAAGTAATACATATTGTTGAAGAGGGATTAAGCGGCTCCAAAACGTTTAAAATTATTACCACTCAACCTGAGATCATGGTTGAAACCATCCGTGACCGTCTAGGTCGTGGTGCAACGTACACCGAGGCGTATGGTGGATACTCCAATGAACAATTCAAGGAAATTACTTGTGTCATTAACCGGATGGAAGAGAGCAAAATTAAAGATATCATTCATGAAATTGACCCATCTGCTTTTGTAGTTGTATACGATGTAGCTGAAGTAAGAGGTGGCAATTTCAAAAAGAAAGATATTCACTAACAACGTAATCACTATAAAAAAACGCGCCAGAGAGGATCTCTTGGCGCGTTTTTTTGGTATACACTACATATTGTTTATGAATACTTCGGGCTGCTCCAGCTAACATTTTTCAGTGAAAATGGTACTGAAACTGCTGTCAACCCCTTCAACAAACAAAGGCACAGCATAAACAACACCGATATCTGATAAATCCTGGTTTAAATTCATATCCTCAATGACTAGAATGAATTTGCCATCCACACGATCTTTTCCCAGGATCTTCTGATGAAAAGCGATAGCTTCATCCTCATGAAGTGAAGATCCCGCAGAGATCATATCCATGCCGATTGCTCGTAGTGAATCAAACACCATGAGGTAACTGGCAGCTGATGCGGCAAACCCAGGGTTATGATCACTATAACGAACAGGGTCTGAGGAACGAAGCTTCCCAAAACCTGTACGTATGAGCAGCAAGTCAGAGCCTGCAATCAGGTGCTCATAGGGCTCCAGGTCGGCTTTGGTAATCAATTCGTCATCACTTTTGGGAATGTCGAGGATCGTAGGATGAGAGAAAATAAAATCGTTTAATGGAAGCTCACTCAGTTTTTTGCCTTTGGGATTAAAGTGCCAAGGCCCATCAATATGAGTGCCGCTATGGTTGAGGGATGTGATGATAAATTGGTTATACGGGTCCCCTTGAGCTATGCTTGATTGCTGCTGGATCTCAACTGGGGGATTATCTTTATATACGGGAGTATTTACGCTAAGCGGATAGGATAAGAGCAGACGTTTCATTAGTTGTTCTCTCCTCTGTAATCGATGTGCACAGTTCTGAACAAGCACCCTCTCCATAGTGAAACGGCTAAACATGCTCTTTCACTTATTGATTGCTAATGGAAGCTTGAGCTCATTTTATGTAAGGATTCTGAACCTCATGCATAACTACAGTTCACTTATGGAAAACTTCTGTAGTGCGAACAAATAATATGGTTTCATTAATGGGAGGTTAGTATAATGACAAATCAGGACCCGCAAGAGCTTCTGAAGCAAAAACACGAGCTGGATGAGCAAAAAAAGCAATTCACTAATTTTTCCCGAAATATCTCAGGTCATGGTGAAGTTGAAGCTGGCCAAGAGTTCAGTGTTGACCGTGTACCAGATGATCAAAACCGTATGAAATCGGTTGAAAACAGACGCGGCGAGGTCTAAAAGTTCAAAATTAAGCTGATCCTTTAGGGGATCGGCTTATTCATGCGAAGCTTTGTAACACAGAGGACTGTGTATGGTAGTTGCACAAAAGAGAGGATATAGAAGGTGGTCAATCGTTGTAAAAGGTCGTATATTATTACTATGTGGATTGTGGAGTGAACATGGACCACATCGCAAAATGATAAACGATTTTACATAGAAGGACGGGAAAAAATGGACTTTAAACCACTTGCTACATTTATTGACCGCATGACATCCTGGCGTATACCGTGGGCAGAGGTATTGGTGATGCATCGAAATGATACTGTTTTCCATTATCGTAATGGTTACGCCAATCTGGAGGACAAAACGCCTATTAGCGATGGAGCAATCTTCAATCTATACTCCATGACCAAAATCATGACCTGTGTGGCAGGACTGCAACTAGTGGAGAAAGGTGAAATACTGCTAAGTGATCCACTTTCCGATTATTTGCCCGAATATGCCGATATGACGGTGAAGAAAACGATGGTAAACGGAGAGGTTCGACTGGAAAAGGCGACAAGAGCCATTACCGTACGCGATTTGTTCACCATGACCGCCGGATTCTCCTATGACGTAGGTAGTCCAAGTATTCAGGAAGCCGTAAAAAACACCCACGGAACATTGCCAACACGTGAATTCGCGAAAGCGCTAGCGAAGGAACCGCTTTTGTTTGAGCCAGGAACACATTGGAATTACAGCATGTGCCATGATGTGCTCGGAGCCTTGGTGGAAGTCGTCAGTGGTAAAAGCTTTGGTGCGTATCTCCGGGACGAAATCACCGGACCACTTGGTATGAACGACACAACGTTCAATCTGAACGATGAGCAGCAGAAACGCCTTATTCCGCAATATGCATACAATGACGAACTTGAAAAGGCTGTACGTATGGATGGGAATGGATTCCGTGTAGGTACCGAGCTGGAGAGCGGTGGCGCTGGGTTGTTATCAACCGTCAGCGATTATGCACGGTTTCTGAACGCGCTTACTGGACGTGGTACAAGTCCTGAAGGTGTGCGCATTTTGTCACAAGCTTCAGTGGAACTGATGCGAACGGATCATCTGAACGAGATGACTCGCGGTGATTATTCGTGGGATCATATGTATGGATACGGCTATGGACTAGGTGTCCGTACACATATCTCGAAAGCACGCAGTGGTTCGCTGAGCCCGCTTGGTGAATTTGGATGGAGTGGTGCTGCTGGTTGTATGGCTATTATTGATCCGGATTCAGAGCTTACGGTCATGTATGCCCAGCATTTGCTGAACAGTCAGGAAGGATATGTTCAACGACGCTTACGTAATGTGATATACTCCTGTCTATAAATTATATCGTTTTGAAATATGGAAGAAGAGCCGCTAATCAGCGGCTTTTTTATGTTATATGGATTAATAACAAAAAAATAGATTGATATATATTTCTTTATTAGAAAGGGTATGTTATCATTCTTAGGAAAATAGTACTAGTAGGAGGATATGCTTATTGAACATAAACCTATATTAATTACATAGTTTGATCAAAAGTACACTCTAGCAAGACTTATTAAAATGTTGAGATTATGCACGATTAAAAATTAGAAATGAGATTTTAGATGTTTATTTTATTACTCAGAGGAGAGTCATCAATGATACACCCTAAATACAAAGCAAAATGGGCTTCACTTGCCTTACTTACCTTAATCAGCTATGTTCTGAGCGCATTGCTCCTGCTGCCGCCCAATGCCGCTGCCAAAGGAGAGCAAATCTCAGCTAAACAGCTGGAAAGTATGAGCCGGCTTTCATTTACGCTTCGTGATGCCAAGCAAACGGCATACACGGTTTATATTTTTGCTTATGATGAACAGAAGAGCACGCTGACCGAGGAAAATGGTTGGACGAAAAATAAAAAAGGAGATAAAAGTTACACTGGAACCTATCGGGCGGCCTTGCTGAAAAAAGGTGCAGCATACGGAACAGTGCAAGCAGCAAAACTGGATCTGAATACGATTATTTTGCCTCAAACCTGGAACTTCGTTGTGAAAGGCAAAGAGGCGAGTACACCAGATATGCTGATGATCACGGACTGGGGAACTTCTAATTTCAATGAAGTGAAAACGTATATCGTTCGTTCCGGGGAATTACGCCGTGTCACATATGTCGATAATAAGGGGAAAAAAATTGACGATGCATACTCCGCGATCAGAGATGGTGGAATTCGTACTCTTACAGGTGCCCGAGTGCAGTTCAAAAATTACAACAACCTTCAATTCGTCTATGGCGTTAATACGTTTAAGCTGAATGTGAACAAATTGGAAATGCGGTTGGAAGATACGCGCAACCTTCGTACAAGAGATTGGCCGAACTCGGGTGTTGGCGATCGTGCTTACCTGAAAAGCCTGAAGGACGCTGCATTAAAGGGTGCATTGCCTGGGCGAACGGACATCAAGATTGGCATGACGCTTCAAAATGCACAAAAAAAGCTGGGGAAACCCAATTCTCGTTCTAACGAAGAATGGGGAGCGTTCTATTATTACTCTAAATTCGGCGTTGGATTCGATTCATATATGCACGAGCTTACCAATAAATCACGTATTGCCGTTTTTGACCTGTACAATGAGAAGCAAAATCTTTCGCCATGGAATGTGAGAATATGGATGGGGAAACCGTCCTCAGAATATTACAATGAAGTCGTAGGTGGTTATGAGATGGTATATCATTTGGGTAATCACGCCATTGTATTTAACTATGAGGAAGAAGAGGACTTGATTGACTTTACGAGTATATATTAAGTGGTATAATCCAGAGAATTGAATATTCATGGGACTGTATAAACAAACAAAAGCCGCTAATTAGCGGCTTTTTTTAATGTGCATAAGATACACTATTAGTTATTTTATTGGTGTGTTCTCGGCGCTTTGTACAGAACGTACACGATTAACCAAGTAGATGCCAACGGATACGAACAACAATGCGGCCAGATTCTTCAATTCCAAGATCGTTTCACCGAGGAATAACGCTGATAACAATGCACCAAACACAGGGATAAGAAAGTTGTATACAGATACTCTTCCGACCTTATTGTACTTAAGAAGCATATTCCATAGACAAAATGCAACGGATGACAGCAAGGCCAAATAGATCAAATTACTGGTGGATTCCAGGGTGAAATGAGTGACTCGTCCGCCGAGTAATAGACCTAACAGCGTAAGCACCAGTCCACCAATGAACAGGCTAACCCCTGTAATGATTAGAACATCGATGGTCGCGGTGAGACGTTTTGCGTAAAGGGCTGTAACGGAAAACACAAGGGCTGCTAAAATAATGAAACCTTCGCCTGTAAATGAAAAGGAAAAAGTAAGCAGATCGGTATGGAAGTTTACGATAATGACGCCAACGAATCCGAGCAAGCAGCCAACGATTTTATTTCTGCTTAATTTGTCGTTCTTATAGATGAAATGGGCAAGAACAACACTGAAGAAGGTCGTCGTTGCGTTCATAATGGAACCTTTGACACCTGTCGTATTAGCTACGCCAACGTAGAAAAACATATACTGCAAACCGGTTTGCAATATACCTAACATGATAAGGCTTGTCCACTGAGTCCTGGATAATTGCAGCTTTTCTTTTCGAACGATACGAGACAAGAGTAATAGCAGCAAGCCCGCCAGTGTGAATCGATATCCGGCAAAGACGTATTTGGAAGCAATGTCTTCCGGCAGAATGTTAAATGCGATATATCCAAGTTTGATGGACGGGTACGCACTACCCCATAACAAGCAACAAAGGCTCGCTATAAGCATGACGAAAATGGGATCACTAAATTTACTCGGTTTGTGGTTTTCAAGGGTATTTCTGTCTGTCACTTTCAATCTTCTCCTCACATTTTATGCACATATGTATGTATCTAATATCCTCACTGACCATACCACATATCGCTAATATTTGTAATGATAATTAACTCCTTAATATAGCTGAGAAGAGTAAATAAGACGGGAAGAAGCCAAGTCACTGATGAATTTTCAATGTACTTTCATGTTTACTTGGAGAAATTTCCAGAATGAAAGCGCTTGTCAAATCGAAAGTAATATGATAATTTAATATCTGTAACCGGTTACACATAGAGGAGAGCAACTTATGACAACAATTAAAGACGTAGCTCAACAGGCGGGCGTATCTGTTGCCACTGTATCCAGAGTCATCAATGATAGAGGTTATGTTCACGCGGATACACGCAAGAAAGTGGAAGATGCTGTGAAGGCACTTAACTTTTCGCCAAATGAAGTGGCCCGCTCATTATATAAGCGCAAGTCCAAACTGATTGGCCTGTTGTTGCCGGACATTGCCAACCCCTACTTTCCGCAGTTGGCTCGCGGTGTAGAGGATGGGATGCAGGAGCAGGATTATAGACTGATATTCGGAAACAGTGATGAGGATGAACGGAAGGAGCAGGATTACATTCAGACGTTTATCCAGAACAATGTGGTCGGTGTAATCTCTTCAACGAACTACCCTCATTCTTCAATATATAAAAACCTGAAGATTCCCGTCGTGTTTTTGGATAGAACATCACTGGATCGTCCATCCGTGTATGCGGATGGCAGGGAAGGTGGAAGACTAGCTGCAAGGGAGATTATCCAACGCGGCAGTCGCCGGATCACAGTTATGCAAGGACCGTCACAGATCAGACCAGCTCAGGATCGCTTTGAAGGGGCGATAGAAATTATCCGTGATGCTGGGTTAGATTACCGGGTAATCCAGACGACCTCATTTTCAATTAACGAGGCAGGTATATGGGCTGAAGAATTATTCAGGAAGTATGCGGACACAGATGGGGTGATTGCCAGTAATGATATCGCAGCCATGGCAGTACTGCATGAGGCCTCACGAATTGGAAGGAAGATTCCTGATGATGTCCAAGTGATTGGTTTCGATGATATACCGATGAGCAGCCTGTTATCGCCGGCATTGTCCACCATCCATCAGCCAGCATACGAGATGGGAAGAGAAGCGGCGGGATTACTTATCAAGCTTGTGGAACAAGCTGCAATAGAGAACAAAAACATACAGTTGCCCGTAAGCTTCATCGAACGAGGCACTACGAGAAAGGTGAGATCAGATGGCTAAAATATGTGTAATTGGAAGCAGTTCAATGGATCTGGTTGTTACTTCGTCAAGACGGCCGGGGGCGGGTGAAACCGTTCTCGGAAACAGCTTCAAAACGGTCCCTGGCGGTAAGGGAGCCAATCAGGCTGTCGCTGCTGCACGACTGGGGGCTGAGGTTGCGATGATCGGCCGGGTAGGCGACGATGCTTTTGGCAAAGATATTTTAGAGAACTTCAGAACAAATGCTGTAAATACGCAAAATGTGAAACCGGTTACACATTTGGAAAGTGGAACGGCTCATATCATTCTGGCGGAAGGTGATAATAGTATCGTAGTGGTTGAAGCGGCGAATCGCGAAGTCACCCCTGCATACGTCGATGAAGCAGCGGAAGTGATCCGCAATGCAGATATCGTACTGATTCAGCAGGAAATCCCGGAGGAAACTGTTGTTCATGTCAGTGCAATGTGTGCGGAGTTCGGAACACCATTATTGCTTAATCCAGCTCCGGCGAGAAAATTGCCGCAAGAAGTTATTGATAACGCTGCATATATCACACCAAATGAGCATGAGGCCGAGATTTTGTTTCACGGTATGAGTCCGGCACAGGCATTGCGCCAATATGCGAACAAACTGTTCATCACGGAAGGCAGTAAAGGGGTTCGTTATTTTGATGGCACAGAGGAAATTCTAGTCCCAACTTATAAGGTGCAGGTAGTCGATACGACTGGTGCAGGGGATACGTTCAACGCCGCATTCGCAGTTGCTTTGGCTGAAGGTCAACCGTTGCAAGAGAGTATACGCTTCGCTAATCGGGCTGCATCGTTGTCAGTCACCAAGTTCGGAGCGCAGGGCGGCATGCCAACGCGTGATGAAGTAGAGGAGAGCTTGTAATGAAAAGATACGGCATGTTGAATAGTCACATCTCCAAAATTCTGTCTGATCTGGGTCATACGGACATGATTGCGATTGCGGATGCAGGTCTGCCCGTACCGGACGGAGTTGTTAAAATCGATCTGGCCCTCAAACTGGGAACACCCAGTTTTCAGGAAGTCGTGGAGCTTATCGCAGAAGATATGGTCATTGAGAAAATTATTGTGGCAGAAGAAATTCACGAAGGCAATCCTGCAGCTATGCAATTCATCACGGATAAGTTCAGTGAGGAAGCCATCGATGCTTCCGTCAGTCACGAACAATTCAAAGTATTAACTCGACAGGTGAAAGCGGTCATCCGCACAGGCGAAGCGACACCGTATGCCAATTGCATTTTACAATCGGGAGTCCATTTCGGTTAAAAGGAGGTTGCGTAATGCATATTCAGATGCAAAACATTCATAAAGCGTTTGGCACCAATCAGGTGCTGAGCGGAGTGGATTTTGAACTAAAAGACGGTGAGGTTCATGCCTTAATGGGGGAGAATGGAGCCGGCAAATCCACACTGATGAACATTCTGATTGGTCTCCATGAGCGAGATCAGGGAACCATCAGAATAGACGGAGAAGAAAACTATTTTGTAAGTCCGAAGGAAGCAGAGAAGTTAGGGATCACCTTTATACATCAGGAGCTAAACGTGTGGCCTGAAATGACAGTGCTGGATAATCTCTTTATTGGTAAGGAAATGACATCATCCTTGGGGCTGCTTAATACGAGACAGATGAAAGCGCTTGCCAAAGAGCAGTTTGAAAAGTTGTCCGTTGACATCCCATTGGAACGTCCTGCGGGAGAATGCTCTGTCGGGCAGCAGCAGATGATAGAAATCGCCAAAGCACTTATGACAGATGCCAAGGTTATCATTATGGACGAGCCAACAGCCGCCCTCACGGAGCGCGAGATACAGAAACTGTTTGGTGTAATCAGCTCACTGAAGAAGGACGGAGTATCCATCGTGTACATTTCTCACCGCATGGAGGAGATATTCACGATCTGTGACCGGATTACCATTATGCGTGACGGCAGAACGGTGGACACTCAGCCCATTCCACAGACAAGCTTTGATGAAGTGGTACGGAAAATGGTAGGTCGTGAACTTACCGAGCGTTATCCTGTCCGGAATCCTTCTTATGGTGAAGTTGTTCTGGAAGTAAGGAATGCCAGCAGCAAAGGATTGTTCGAGAATATTAACTTCACGGTGAGAGCGGGAGAAATCCTCGGTTTCTCAGGACTTATGGGTTCTGGGCGAACCGAGATTATGAGAACAATCTTTGGTTTGGATACGTTGGATAGCGGTGAAATCTTCATCCGCGGCAAAAAAGCGAACATTCGTAAACCGGCAGATGCAGTGAAACATGGAATTGGATTTATTACCGAAGACCGGAAGGATGAGGGGCTGGTATTAGACTTCTCCATTCGCGAGAATATGGCGTTGACGAATCTGTTCAGTTTCTCGAGCAAAGGTTTCATCTCCGCTTCGAAAGAACAAGATTTCGTGGATACATTGATCAAACGTCTTCAGATCAAAACACAATCCTCCGATACGGCGGCAAGGAATCTATCCGGGGGTAACCAGCAGAAGGTGGTTATCGCGAAATGGGTTGGTATTGGTCCAAGCGTACTTATTCTGGATGAACCCACACGCGGAGTGGATGTCGGAGCGAAGCGCGAAATCTATGAATTGATGAATGAACTTACAGACCGTGGGGTTGCAATCATCATGGTTTCGTCGGAGCTACCTGAAGTGCTTGGCATGAGCGACCGGATCGCAGTTGTGCATGAAGGACACATCAGTGGCGAGGTTGCAAGGGAAGTAGCAACACAAGAACACATTATGACATTGGCCACAGGGGGACAGTGATATGACAACAATGCAGGAAAATAAAACGGCTAAAAGCGGGTTCCGTTTCTCAAGCGTGATACAAAAATTGGGACCGCTGCTCGGCTTAATCATTCTTATTCTCATCGTATCGGTGTTGAATCCAAGTTTCTTGGAACCGCTTAATATCTTGAATTTATTGCGTCAAGTCTCGATTAATGCACTGATTGCCTTCGGTATGACGTTTGTTATCCTGACGGGTGGAATTGATCTGTCAGTTGGATCGATCCTGGCTTTATCCAGTGCTTTTGTAGCAAACATGATGTTGTCCGGTCTGGATCCAATCTTGTCCATCATTATCGGGGTAGCACTCGGTGGTGTCATGGGTATGGTGAATGGACTGATGATTACCAAAGGAAGAATGGCTCCGTTTATCGCTACATTGGCAACCATGACGATATTTAGAGGATTAACGTTGGTGTACACAAATGGTAATCCAATTACAGGACTAGGGGATAACCTGTTGTTCCAACTGTTCGGCCGTGGATACCTGCTGGGCATTCCGGTACCTGCAATCACGATGCTGATTACCTTTATGATTCTATGGATTATTTTGCATAAAACGGCTTTTGGACGCAAAACGTACGCCATCGGCGGTAATGAGAAGGCTTCCATTATCTCGGGTATCAAAGTTAATCGCGTGAAATTTATGATCTACTCCCTGACAGGCATGCTCGCTGCTCTGGCAGGTGCAATCTTGACATCTCGGTTGAATTCAGCACAACCAACGGCCGGTACATCCTATGAGCTGGATGCAATCGCAGCGGTTGTATTGGGTGGTACAAGTCTTGCCGGAGGACGTGGACGAATCGTCGGTACCCTGATCGGTGTTCTGATTATCGGCGTACTGAATAATGGATTGAATTTGCTCGAAGTAAACTCATTTTACCAAATGGTTGTGAAAGGTATCGTCATTGCCATTGCCGTCCTGCTGGACCGCAAGAAAACAGCATAAGGAGAGAAGCGAATATGAAAAAGTGGACAATAACATTTGTAAGTGTGATGATGATTATCGTTCTGGCCGGATGCTCTTTGGAACCACCGGAATGGGCCAAACCTGACCCTTCCAAAAGTAACGGACAGAAAAAAATAGGTTTGTCGATCTCTACGCTAAACAATCCATTCTTTGTATCTCTAAAGGACGGGGTCATGGCTGAAGCCAAAAAACAGGGAGTACAGGTCATCGTGGTGGATGCACAGAACGATTCGGCCAAACAAACCAATGATGTGGATGATCTCATTCAGCAAGGAGTCAGTGCACTTCTGATTAACCCTGCTGACTCTGCAGCGATCTCCACAGCGGTTCAATCGGCCAATAGTGTGGGCATTCCCGTGATCACGCTGGATCGCTCCGCAGACAAAGGCGAAGTGGCAGCATTAGTAGCCTCGGATAACGTTAAGGGTGGACGCATGGCAGCGGAATACTTCGTGGAACAACTCGGTGAAGGAGCCAAAGTTATTGAACTTGAGGGTGTGCCTGGCGCTTCTGCAACAAGAGAACGGGGTAAAGGCTTCCATGAAGTGGCTGACAAGCAACTCGATGTGGTTTCCAAACAATCTGCGGATTTTGATCGGTCCAAAGGATTAAATGTCATGGAGAACTTGTTGCAAGGTAATCCGGACGTGCAAGCGGTATTTGCCCATAATGATGAGATGGCACTTGGTGCGATTGAAGCGATTCAAAGCTCGGGTAAAGACATTCCGGTCATCGGATTCGACGGCAATGATGATGCAATCAAATCCATTAAAGATGGAAAATTGACGGCAACCGTCGCTCAGCAGCCTGTACTAATTGGTCAACTGGCGCTGCAAGCTGCTCTGGATGTGCTCAGTGGCAAGCAGGTGGAGCCATCGATCCCGGCTGAATTAAAGCTGGTAACGAAGGAAAACGTGAACGAATAAATCATGACATGCAATGTTTCTCGTCTTGTGGAGAAGAGCATAGGGATATAACCAAGCCGCTAATTTAGCGGCTTTTTTTCATTTTATAGGTGTGGACATCACATCAAATGGACCTATTGGCGTTTAAAAGCCTACAAAAGGTGCCCCAATTGAATGGTAGTTTTTATTGTTTTGGATTGCTCCAAAAGAATGTTTTTGGATATGTATAACCAATCCATTGATTGATATACTAGCATGACGTTCTACACAATCTTCACAATACATAAGGAGGAAGCTTATCTTAATGATTCATTCCTGTGCGGAATAGAAAGAAGGCGAATGACATGAAACATCTAGTTGAAGAAAATCTCCAATCGGTAAGACGGCAAATCGCATTGGCCTGTCAGGCCTCAGGGCGTGACATATCGGACATTACCTTGTTGCTCGCCACCAAAACGGTACCGCTAGAGAAATTACAAATGGCTATTCAAGCAGGTGAGGTCCTTTTCGGAGAAAACAAAGCTCAAGAACTTCGGGACAAATTTCCACTTATGGAACAAAACAAACAGGTAGAATGGCATTTTATCGGACATCTGCAAACAAACAAAGTAAAGGACGTTGTTAAATATGTTACGCTCATTCATTCCGTAGATCGTCTGAAGCTGGGTCAGGCGTTACATAACCAGCTTCTCAAAGAGAATAAGACTCTAGACATTCTAGTTCAAATTAACACCTCCTACGAAGAAAGTAAATTTGGGGCCTCTCCAGAAACAGCCATTGAGCTTGTAGAACAATTAACTCAATTCGAAACGTTGAACGTAAAGGGCTTAATGACCATTGGAAAACTGAATGCAACGAATGAAGAAACACGGCATTGCTTTCGTTTGTTAAACCGTATTCGCAATCAAATTAAAGAGAAAAATATTCCGCGTGTAGAAATGGATATTTTATCGATGGGCATGTCCGGTGACTTCCAGGTCGCCATTGAAGAAGGAGCTACAATGATTCGTGTAGGAACAAGTGTATTTGGGCCACGGTATTTACCAGACGAATATTACTGGAATGAAAACACACGCATCGATGATTAAGTGAGAGGTCGTGTTAAATATGAAGACAGCATCTGCTTCATTACGTGGTCGCGATCTGATCTCACCGATGATCGCCGCCTTAATATCTGTGATTGTTAATTACGGGGGTACATTTATTCTTGTGTTTCAAGCTGCAAAAGTGGCTGGTTTAAGCCCGGAAATGACGGCTTCCTGGATTTGGTCCATCTCGATTGGGGTTGGAGTAACGGGGATCTGGCTCAGTTATCGATACAAGGAACCGATTATTACAGCCTGGTCTACACCGGGTGTGGCGTTTCTCGTTTCAGCATTAGCGGTGACCCCTTATCCAGAAGCTATCGGCGCTTACATGATTTCAGCAGTCGGATTTATTATTTTGGGTATGTCAGGCATGTTTGAACGTTTTGTTCGACTTATTCCCCCAGGCATCGCTTCCGGATTGTTAGCAGGTATCTTGCTACAGTTTGGAATATCGGCCTTTGGAGGGGCTAAGCTTGATCCTTTGCTTGTTACTGTGCTGTTTGCCGCCTACATCGTGCTAAGAAGGTTTACTTCCCGTTACGCCATAGTTGGCATATTGGCAGTTGGTTTGATTTATTTAATATGTATGGGAAAAACGGACTTCAGTACGATCCAATTGGCGGTCGCTTCGCCTGTATTTGTTTTCCCCGCGTTTTCGTTAAATGCTTTACTTGGCGTTGCTCTACCACTGTTCATTATTACCCTGACAGGGCAGTATATGCCCGGAATGCTAGTTTTGCGTAATGATGGATTCAAGACAAGTGCCAATCCCATTCTGGCGGTAACAGGTTTGGGATCACTGCTTGCAGCCCCATTCGGATCACATGCTTTTAACGTGGCGGCTATTACCGCAGCGATATGTACAGGAAAAGATGCACATGAGGATGCAACAAAACGGTACATAGCGGGGATTGCTTGTGGAATCTTTTATATTTTTGTTGGTATTTTTGGCGTAACCTTAGCTGCACTGTTTTTGATTCTTCCTGCTACCTTTATTGCAACATTAGCCGGACTGGCGTTGCTAGGAACAATTGGTGGCAGTCTCGCGAATGCATTAACGGAGCCTAAAGGACGCGAAACCGCATTGATTACCTTTCTGGCGACCGCAGCCAATGTGACCTTACTTGGTGTTGGTGGTGCATTTTGGGGACTATTTGCAGGAATGATGGCGCATCTACTAATGAATAGTAGAATTCCCAAAAAACGATTTGGATCGAATAGATAAGTTCATTATTGAGAGGAAGATGTTCATGAAACATTTGGAGAAGCAAGATCAAGTCATAGGAAATGCTGTCCAGCAAGAGCTTGCACGGCAGCGGAATACGATTGAACTGATTGCATCAGAGAATTTTGTGAGTCAAGCTGTGATGGAAGCAACGGGTTCCGTATTGACCAATAAATATGCGGAGGGGTATCCGGGCAGAAGATATTATGGCGGATGTGAGCATGTCGATACCGTCGAAGAGATAGCGAATCACCGCCTTAAAACGCTTTTTGGAGCTGAACATGCGAATGTGCAGCCTCACTCCGGTGCTCAGGCAAACATGGCTGTTTATTTTGCCTCGGTGGAGATCGGTGACACAATCCTTGGTATGAATTTATCCCATGGTGGTCATTTAACACACGGAAGTCCTGTTAATTTTTCAGGGAGATTGTACAATTTTGTTCCATACGGTGTCGATGCACATACGGGCCGTATTGACTTTGACGAAGTACGTAAACTTGCTCATAAGTATCGTCCACGCATGATCGTTGCAGGTGGAAGTGCATACCCGCGGACCATTGAGTTTGAATTATTTGCCCAGATTGCCGCCGAAGTGGGAGCACTTTTCTTTGTAGATATGGCGCATATAGCGGGAATTGTTGCCGCAGGTTTGCATCCTAACCCGGTACCACATGCACATTTTGTTTCAACTACCACACATAAGACCTTACGAGGACCACGAGGGGGAGCCATCTTGTGCGGGGAGCCGTGGGCACAGTCGATCGACAAAGCTGTATTTCCGGCAATTCAGGGTGGTCCATTCATGCACGTCATAGCGGGGAAAGCGGTGGCATTCGGTGAGGCATTACAACCTGATTTCACAACATACATGGAGAGTGTTCTGGATAACGCCAAAGTATTGGCTGAAACATTAATTAATGAAGGACTCACCCTTGTATCAGGAGGAACAGATAATCATATGGTGTTGGTTGACTTACGATCCATTGATCTTACAGGCAAAGTAGCCGAGGCTTTACTTGATGAAGTAGGGATTACGGCAAATAAAAATGCAATCCCTCACGATACGGCAAGTCCTTTGGTTACGAGTGGTATCCGCTTTGGAACACCGGCTATGACTTCAAGGGGGCTTGGAGGCAGGGAAATGAAAGAAATCGGTCAGCTTATAGCGCTTGCCTTCAAGAATCCAACGAACTCGGATGTCAAAAAACAGATATTAGGTAGTGTCCGCGAAATCAATTCGCAATTCCCTTTATATGAAGGGCTTGAATAGTTTAAGAGCAGAAACATATGTAGCCTGCAATTGATCCTGATGGATTACAATTGCAGGCTTTTAATGTTGCTTGCTTAAATTGAAGACTTATTTTTTTGAACAGAATAGATACACCATAAGTGAAGTTTAAGACATACCCTAGTAGGCTATTCCTACACGAGACTGCACATACTCATCAGATATTAATTGCTGATAAGCAAACTCTGCCGTATCGATTACAGATATTGAAGTTCCACCGTCTGGCAAGTAGTTGCGCTCAACCCGATACTTACCAAGCGATTCTCCATCATATAAATAGGTGGGGCATACAATCGTCCATTCCAACTCTGAGGCCTTGAGAATGTTGTACATTTCCAGATGCTCTTCAGCTGCGCGCGTTGACTTACGTTTGGATTCGGAGGATTGAAAACGAAACAAGCCAGGATCCGTTCGACTTTCCAATATTCCTGCTGTACCAATGGTAATGATTCTTCTGATATGCTCCTGAGCCATAGCCTCAACAATTAATTTCGTGGATTGTGATAATGTAGTCGTTCCATCTGTACCTAAGGCACTAACAACGAGATCAGCACCCTGAATGGCGTGATGAATATCCTCTTTGGCTAGAGCGTTTCCTTGAAGCAGGACGAAATGGTCATCGCTGATATGTACCTTTTCCGGGCTTCTTACCAGTGCAGTTACTTGATGATTGGAACGTAGGGCACTAGCGACAAAATGACTTCCAACCCGTCCGGTAGCTCCTAACACTAAAATTTTCATCGCAAAAACATCCTTTCAAATCCAATTGGAGAGCATGTTCTCCATCATAATACAATCTTCGCAAGTCGATGTATGCCTTCCTCAATCTGATCCTCATCCACTTTCGCAAAACCTAATATCCATCCTTTTCGATGACTCTCCAGGCAATATCTACTAAGCGGATACACGCGCACACCTTGATCAAGAGCAGCATTCGTCAGCGCTTCTTCATCAAATGACATTTCTGATTCTAGAAGCATATGTAATCCCGTTTCCACACCACTTAATGTATATCGTGAGCCTAACCCAGAAGCAACAATGGCTTTAGTCATGACTTCGTGTCTGCGTCGGTATATGTTCCGAACTCTTCTCATATGGCGCATAAAATGACCACGCTCAATAAAATGAGTTAGCGTTAACTGTTCCATAATCGGAAGATGACGATAAGTCAATTCTTGAACTTGGGTAAGACGATCGATGGCTATTCTGGGCCCGATGATAGCGGATAGCCGAATGCCAGGTGCAACCATTTTGGAAAAACTCATCATATAAAGCGTATTCTGAGGTTGCTGACTGAATATAGTCGGAAGTGGATCTCCACGGTACCTAAATTCGCTATCGTAGTCATCCTCAACAATCCAATATCGATGATGAGCAGCCATGTGCATTAATTGTTGCCTGCGAGGTTCTGACATAATAACACCTGCTGCGCATTGATGAGAAGGTGTGACATATACGAGTTTTGTCTTTGGGTGAATATGATCTACACATAATCCATACTCATCGACTGGAACCGAATCGACTTGCATCCGGCGGTGTTTCATTGCCATCCAAGCAGCAGGGAAGCCGGGATCTTCTACGGAAACTCTATCTCCCTCATTTAAGAGGGCCTGAGCGATTAAATCAATGCTATGTTGTGCACCGGACGTTAACAAGATTTGATCCAATTCGATATGAATGCCTCGTTCAAGTGACAAATAACGCTGAATCTGCTCTCTTAACGCCAGTAAACCTCTGGCATCGCCGTAAGCCCAAAGATCCAGATTGGGTTCAGTGGAAGCTTGTAAAAAAGATTGCCTCCAGGCTTTTGTGAAACTTTCATCCAGATAAGGCTCGTGGGGATTAAAGTCTATCTCGATCTTACGGCGGTCTCTATTGCCGAACCAACGATGCAGATGACCAATAGATTCGGTTAGTGCAGGTAGTTCGGGAGGAAGCGGCCCTTGGATCGTGGTTTCTTCTGATGAACGCGGTGCGTATGCCCAATCACTAACCCTTGTCCCTGCCCGACGGGAAGTTACCGTATACCCTCGGCTGAATAATTCCTCGTACACAATCTGTATGGTTGACCGTGAAACACCAATCAATTGGGCGAGTTCGCGGGATGGGAGCAATAATTCACCTGGTCTCCATTTTCCAGTTGTAATATGTTGAATCGCTTGATCCAAAAGTTGCTGCCAGATCGGGCGAGGGTCATCTCGATTCACTTTTAGCATAAATTCAACTCCAATATGGGGCGTTATGGATTGCTTTTAATTATGTATTTACGGTCGTTATTGGCACTCCATTGATTGATATATTATCATGGAAAAAGTTTGATTTGTAAACAAAACAGAGTTGTACTAAAGGGTTCTTTATCATGTGTTCAATTTATTTTGGTCGTTCCTGGCTGGTTCATACTCGATTCATATTCAAGCCATAGACAGTTCATCATGTTCGGTTACACTACTGGAGTACTACCACAGAGATTCCTAATCCATAGACTAGACAGGAGAAGATGAGATTGACACGAAAGAAACGAAGTTCTATCGCAGCCATAACCTTGGTGCTTGCGATGATGTCCCCAATGTCGGCCATGGCCACACCCGCTACCAGTGATGGTGGTAGACCTACGTATGATGTAACTAAAAAGGCAGCAAGTGAGAAGGCGAAGATACTTACCGAATCATACGCTACGACAAGTGTACAGTACGCACTGATGGATGGGGGCGAGATTGTAATTTCCGGTCAGGCCAGCAAAGATGGCTTAAAAAACAACATTCCGCTTTCGTCTGATACCATGTATGGCATTGGTTCAACCAGTAAAATGGTACTTGCTACCGCCGTAATGAAGCTGGTGGAACAAGGTAAAATCGATCTTGATGAGCCTGTCGTGAAGTATATCCCAGACTTTAAAATGAAAGACAATCGTTACGATAAGATTACACCACGTATGCTCCTGAATCATTCATCCGGACTTCTCGGAACGTCAAGTAACAGTGCAATTCTGTTTGGAGATCATGATACCTATGCACATGATACGTTACTGGAACAATTGGCGACGCAACATCTGAAGGCCGATCCTGGTGCATACTCGGTGTATAGTAACGATGGTTTTACATTAGCTGAAATTCTGGTTGAACGGGTCAGCGGCATGAGTTTCACCACGTTCATGCACCGTTACATAACGGAACCACTTGGGATGGATCATACTAAAACACCGCAGGATATTGTGGACCTTAGCCAAATGGCAGCAACATATTCCTCGTCTCAAGAGGAGAAACTTCCATTAGAGACTACCAATATGATTGGGTCGGGAGGTATCTATTCCACCGCAGAAGACCTAGTCCAATTCTCGAAAATCTTTACAGGTGAGGTTGAAACGGTTCTTTCACAGCAATCTGTAGAGGCCATGCAGCAAGAAGAATACAAAAGAGGCATGTGGCCGGAAGAAGGCGATTCGTCCATTGGCTATGGCCTGGGATGGGACAGCGTGAACCTGTTTCCTTTTAATGATTACGGCATTCAGGCTGTAAGCAAAGGTGGCAATACGATAACCTATCATTCCTCATTGATTGTGTTACCGGAATATAACATGGCTGCTGCCGTAACCTCTTCGGGTGGTCACAGCTCAACCGATCAATTGCTGGCAACCGAACTGTTGCTTGGTGCGCTTGAGGAAAAAAATATTATTTCAGAGCGTAAACCGGAGAAGTCACATGGTGTACCGGTAAAAGCAGCCATGCCGAAGGAACTTACAAAGCATACGGGTACGTATGGCGGTGGTGCAAACATGTTATTGAACTTGGCCGTGAAGGATGGTGGACCATTAACGCTATCTAACTTGTCCTCTCCTAACAGCCAAGATCAGACATATACTTACAGCGCTGATGGCTCATTCATTAATGATGAGGGTACGGAAAAGCTCAAATTCGTTCAGGAAGTCAACGGAAACACATACTTGTGGTCTCGCTCGTATCAGTCTGTTCCCGGACTTGGACAAGTTGCTTCTTCTGAATATAAAGCAGAAAAGCTTGAAACTAATGAACTGTCTGCAGAAGTAAATGCAGCATGGCAGAAACGGCAGGGCAAAGCATACGTGTTGGTCAATGAAAAATACACATCCACATTGTACAATGCAGCTATGCCGATCATTCCCATTCATACTTTTAATGAGCTGCCTGGTTATATCTACACCAATAAAATTATGGGAGCTAACCAAGCCGTAAACCAATTGCAAATTCCTGGATTAGCAGGACGTGACACAATGGAGTTCAATTTCTATGAAGAAAATGGTGTGGAATACGTTACAGCCGGAGGCAATGTCTATGCCGCTCAAGATATCATAAAACCGATCTATGCGGGAAGACATTCGAAGACAACAATTCAAGCGAATGGTCATGCTACATGGTACTCAATTCCTGCATCGGCCGCAGGTAAAGAAATGACGGTCAAGATGTCTTCAAACAGCGCATTTGCTGTATATGACCAAGCAGGTGTAGGTATTAATCATACAGTGGTCAGTGGAAAAAATGAAATTGTATTGCCTGAGAACGGAACCATTGTGTTTGCGGGTGAAGCTGGTTCTAAGTTCGAGATTGTATTGACAACCAGAGAAAATTAATAGATGATAAAAAAACTGTACAACAAGAAGTCGCGGAAATCGCGGCTTTTTTGAGTTTTAAATTTTAAATAATACGTTTTAAAGTAAATGTACCTTTTTCAGATTTGCGATGTAATATTGGGTTTCGTAAAGCTTACCTAAAGGGTAAGTATAAAGAGGGCTTTTACTGGTTGGAAAAAAATGATGGAGGAAAATGTTGCAAGTGGAAAGGCAAAGCATTGATTGTTAATATACAGTAAATAATAACAATCAAATAAGCAGAAGATCGACAAAAAGGTTAACAGCAATACGGATTTCAAAGAAAATAATGATTATTCGGACAACCGAGACGGGGAGGACACATGAAAACAACGAAGATCTCATTTTTTATACTTTCACTGATGCTGCTCCTGGTGAGCGGTCTATCAGGGTGGGTTGGGAACGCTGCTGCAGCATCCGATTCAGGTAAAACTTATATTATCGGAACCGATATCACATTTGCTCCATTCGAATATCAAGACGAGAATGGTGATTATGTAGGTATTGATATGGATTTGCTGGATGCCATCGCCAAAGACCAAAATTTCAAGTACCAAATCAAAGCTCTCGGATTTAACGCAGCTGTACAGGCACTTGAGGCCAATCAGGTTGATGGTGTCATTGCAGGGATGAGTATTACGGATGAAAGAAAAGCAAAATTTGATTTCTCAGAGCCATATTATGATTCAGGCGTAGTCATGGGTATTAGCGCGAATAATGATACCATAAAGAGCTACGAGGATCTTCGTGGTAAAAAGGTCGCCGTGAAAACGGGTACAGAGGGGTACAGCTTTGCTGAATCCATCGCTTCGAAATATGGATTTACCATTGTTCCATTCGACGATTCTTCCCAAATGTATGATGATGTTAAGACCGGTAATTCCGCCGCCTGTTTTGAAGATGAACCTGTACTAAGATTCGGGGTAAAACAGAATAATGGTCTGAAAGTGGTTACTGACAAAGAAGACGGGGCTTCCTACGGATTTGCGGTAAGTAAGGATAAAAATCAGGAGCTTCTGGAGATGTTCAATGCTGGTCTCGTGAATATCAAAGCTAATGGTGAGTATGAGCGCATTATTGCGGAATATGTTGGAGAGAATGCCCAAGTCGCCAATCAAGGTCGCTGGGAGCTCATTCAGAAATCTCTTCCTGCCTTGTTTAAAGGTCTGGGGAACACACTTATATATACGATTGTGTCACTGTTCTTCGCGTTTATTATTGGTTTGATATTCGGATTCATGAAGGTGGGACAGAACAAATTCCTACGTGGTGTTGCCACTGTATTTGTAGATATCTTCCGCGGTATTCCGCTGATTGTCCTGGCATTCTTTATCTATTTCGGGATTCCACAGGCGATGGGCTTCACGATGCCATTGTTCTTGGCGGCTATTCTGACACTTAGTTTGAACGCAGGAGCATATGTAACTGAGATTATCCGAGGCGGGATTCAATCGATTGATCGTGGTCAGATGGAAGCTGCCCGTTCATTGGGACTTCCTTATCGCAAAGCAATGATTAAGATTGTCATTCCGCAGGCAGTGCGGGTTATGATTCCATCCTTTATTAACCAGATGGTGATCACGCTGAAGGATACGTCCATCCTATCCGTTATTGGTCTTGTAGAGTTGACACAATCGGGTAAAATTGTCATCGCAAGAACGTTCTCCTCTTTTGACATTTGGTTAACGGTTGCGGTTATGTATCTGATTGTTATCATCACATTGACCAAAGTTGCTGATTATCTGGAGGTGAAGGTTCGTCGTGGCTAAAATTAAAGTTGAAGGTTTGAAGAAAAGTTTCGGCTCGAATCAGGTTCTCAAGGGAATTGATGTAGCGGTCAACGAAGGAGAAGTCGTCTGTGTCATCGGACCTTCCGGCTCAGGAAAAAGTACCTTCTTGCGCTGCATCAACCAATTGGAGGATATCACAGCAGGTCGAGTTATCGTGGATGATCAGGACCTCAATGATCCTAAAACCAACATTAACAAAGCGCGTGAAAATATCGGCATGGTATTTCAACATTTTAACTTATTCCCTCATTTTAACGTCTTGAAAAATATAACGTTTGCGCCAAGAGAATTAGGGGTTTTAAACGCAGAAGAGGCTCGAAAAACGGGCCTTAGCTTACTCGATCGTGTCGGGTTGTCTGATAAAGCGGATAGTTTCCCCACTCAACTCTCGGGCGGGCAAAAACAACGGGTTGCTATCGCTCGTGCGCTTGCCATGAACCCGGATGTGATGTTATTTGATGAACCAACTTCGGCACTTGATCCAGAGATGGTAGGCGAAGTTCTGGGGGTTATGAAAGATCTCGCCAGCGAAGGTATGACGATGATCATTGTTACACACGAGATGGGTTTTGCACGTGAAGTAGCTGATCGCGTCATCTTCATGGACGGTGGATATATTGTCGAGCAGGGTACCCCTGAACAAATATTTGGAAATCCGAAGAATGAACGGACGATCAGCTTTTTGGAAAAGGTACTCTAGAACTGATCAAGACTATACAGTTTTCACATTGAAAGTCGCTAGTTTTAGCGGCTTTTTTTGTTATATTTATGAGGTGATTTAATTTAATATATTTGAATACCAAATCAAGCAAGAAAGCGAGGTCTGTACTCCATGGAAAATGTGTCACAGGAAGACAAACTGGAATCCATCAAAGCCTTTCAATCAACCATCCGCAAATCGGAAAATGCCTTAGTGAATATGACTCAGAATAGTAATAACACAACATTGCTACAGAAACGTCTCCAAGCTTTTTACATTGGTCTAGCTTTGTTGGATAAACAGTGGAATCAAAAAGCTCATTCATACACGAAGGAAGATATAACAGAAGCCCGTCTTGTCTTGATTGGATTGTTTCCATCCCTTGAGAGCATGTATGCCAAGGCCAAAGAAGGTAGCCCTCAAAAGACTCTTCTGGAAAGAAGAATGAAAGCATTTCATCTTGCCGTTCATGCCATGGATGATCTCGCATTTTAAGTATTCCAACATTACAAATCTTCTACAAGTGAAACCGCTGAATATATATCAACGTATCCGTTGTTTGACAGGAAGATTGGGTATGCGTAATGGACCATGGATACAACTATGTCTATCGAATGGAGACTGATCATGGGCGGAAAAACGTATCATGCTGGATTACCCCAAAAATCGGGAAATAACTTCATGAATGCATTGGTATATGATACCTATGGAACACCAGAAGTCCTGCGATTGGAAAAAGTATCTGTCCCTATGCCCAAGGATCATGAAGTGTTAATTGAGGTCCATGCGACTTCGGTAAATTCATGGGATTGGGATCTCCTTCGTGGGAAGCCATTTGTTAACCGCATCGGCGCGGCAAGGCAGCCGCGTTATCGAATTCTTGGCGCAGACGTCGCAGGGCGCGTAATCGCCGTTGGAGCATCTGCTACACGGTTCAAACCAGGAGACGAGGTGTTCGGAGATCTTTCCGGTTGCGGGTGGGGGGGATTCGCGGAATATGTATGTGCGGCTGAGGAGGCCTTGACACTCAAGCCAACCGGTATCGACTATGTGCAGGCAGCGGCTATTCCTCAAGCAGCCGTTCTGGCTTTGCAAGGTCTACGTGATCGGGGAAAGCTGCAAAAGGGGCAGCGTGTTCTGATTAATGGCGCCGGTGGCGGAGTCGGAACATATGCCATCCAATATGCCAAATTGCTTGGGGCTGAGGTGACTGGCGTTGACAGTGCTGAAAAGCTCGACATGATACTTGCTGTGGGAGCTGACTATGTGTTGGATTACAGGAAAGCGAATTTCACTGCTGTAGGTGTACAATACGACCTGATTCTGGATGTCATCGGAAAGCACTCGGTTTTTGCTTTGAAACGTGCACTAGGTAGTGGAGGCAGGTACGTAATGATCGGAGGCCCAATGCCCCGTATTCTTCTCAATCTGATATGTGCACCGTTCATTGCCAGACTTGAACATAAGAAAATAATGCTTCTTATCCATAAACCGAATCATGAGGATCAAGAGGTGTGGAGAGAACTTGTTGAATCAGGAGAAGTCGTGCCGATTGTTTATCGGGAGTATGCGTTAAGCGAAGCGGCTCAAGCCTTTCGGGATATTGGAGAAGGCCGTGTGAAAGGAAAAGCCGTCGTCTCCATCAAGAAAATGGATTTATGAATATGAAGGGCATTATGAAGGTTGTTTGTCGATTCGTAATCAAAATTATAAGATCATAGTTCCGTCCAGGTCGCTAAATTAGCGGCTTTTTTTGTGCTTTCAAGTGCTATTGGAAATACACCTTGACAATAAAAAGTTCTTTAGTTAACATTGCATCAATGACAGTGGATACTGACATACAGGAAGGAGGGATATAAACATGTCCATCAGCAGTAATCTTAGCAGTAAAGAAAAATTAATGTTGACGGCCATCGATTTAATTTCAAAAAAAGGCTATAAAAGTGTGACGACACAGGAAATAGCCACAACAGCCGGACTAAGTGAGAAAACCTTGTTTCGTCTCTTTAAAACTAAACAAAACTTGTTAGAGACTGCCTTTGACCAATATCATTATGCAGAAGAGATGACAAGGATCTTCAATGAAAAACTGGTATGGGATCTGTATACAGATTTGTTGCTAATCAGCAAGACATATCATAATATCATGAACCGTAATCGAAAATTGTTTATGATTAGCCTCAAGGAAGTAGAGAATTTACCCGGTTATAGAGAGAGAACGGTAAAGCATCCTCAACAACTTTTGGATATTCTAACCAATTACTTTAATATCATGTATGATAAAGGAAAGTTGGCTAAAATCAATCCTGAACTGCAAGCTTTTTCATTCATGTCATTGAATTATGGTGTATTCATAAATAATCTCGAAGAAGAAGTGCTTTTTCCAGGGCTCTCATTGGAAGGCATCATTACAGAGAGTGTATGGACGTTTACTAGGGCATTAACTCCCTAGTTTTTTTAAGCTTTTTAATGACAGTAAGTACTGACAGACTAAATATATTCAAAAGAATTGAGGAGAGTATGATGAACACCAATAAAGAAGCGTTATTACTCCGTGTTCTTGTTTTTACACTGATTATATCAGTCATGAATGGAATGATGTTTAATGTTGTATTACCTGTGATTGGCGAAGAGTTCCAACTTACTGCTTCTCAATCGAGCTGGATCGTTACAGGTTATTTAGTTGTATATGCGATTGGTACAGTGACTTACGGGAAACTTACCGATAAATACAGCATGAAGGTTCTAATTTCGTTTGGTCTTTGGATATTGGCAGCAGGCTCTCTTCTGGGGATGGTGGCAACAGAGTATTGGATGGTTATTATCGCACGGATCGTGCAGGCTGCTGGTGCAGCGGTCATACCTGCATTGGCCATGATTATTCCCGTTCGATACTTCGCACCGGAGAGACGCGGGCAAGCCTTGGGTACCTCTGCCATTGGCATAGCTCTTGGAAATGCCCTTGCTCCGATCGTGGCCGGATTTGTATCGAGCGCTTTGAGTTGGGAATTTCTTTTTGTGATCCCATTACTTTCTCTTGCTACGCTACCTTTTTATCGAAAATACCTGGATGATGGAAAAGGCGGCAGTGAAAAAATGGATTATTTGGGTGGAGCGTTATTAGCAGGAACAGTTGCTACACTTTTGCTTTCATTAACCCAATCTAATGCATGGTTCCTACTAACCGGGATTATCTTATTGCTACTGTTCATCGTGCGTATTCGTTATGCGGAAGTGCCGTTTGTAAAACCGGCCTTATTTCAAAACAAAGCCTATTCAGCTGGAATGGGAATTGCATTCCTTCTGGTCGCTATCAGTCCTGCGATTCCATTTACTACGCCACAATTGCTCTCGGAAGTACATGGTCTATCCCCAGCATGGACAGGTGTCATTATGCTACCTTCTGCGCTCGTAGCTGCACTTCTCGGACGCAGAGGTGGAAGGCTCGCGGATGAAAAAGGGAATCCTTTTTTACTGTATACGGCATCTTCACTACTTGTTGTTGGTTTTATAAGCTTATCGTTAGTTGTAGGTGCTACACCGGTCTTGATTTCCTTTTTTCTTGTTTTTGGTGTTCTGGGTCAGTCTTATATACAAATTGCGGTCTCAAATACCATTGCTCAGACGCTTCCCAAAGAGCAAATTGGAATAGGGATGGGGCTACTATCCATGTTTAACTTCATTGCAGTGTCTGTGTCTACTGCTGCCTTAGGAAAGGTTCTTGACGGGGGAACAGCAACGCTTCAACTTAACCCTCTGCTTCAAAATAAGACAGCTTTTGTGTACAGTAATATATTTATTGTGCTCGCCTTGTTTGTTATTGCGATGACTATGCTATATATGCTTCAATTTGGACGTATGTCCAAAACTGTTCATCATTCGAGTTCATCTTAAGGATGAACATAAAATGAGAGAGGTCTGCCTAATGAATGACAGACCTCTCTTTTTCTTTTTGAAGCTTAGGAAAAGCGATAGAGACGCACACCGTGTGTTGGCACAGTCGAAGTTAAAGAATTCAGTGTAATTTCAGCCGCATCCCCGCTCCACAATTCGCTACCTTCGGTAATACCGGACAGTCCGATCTTATCAAAAGACAGATCCACGGGAAGGGGGTTCTCTCCTGTGTTAAATACAGCGACATAAGCGGAACCATCCGCATGTTGGGCAGTCCATACAATAAGATCTTCTTGGCGTAAGGCTTCTCTGGCTCCGTAACTCTCGCGATGCATTCGCAGAACCTCACGATTGGTTAACAGGGACAGCGTCCATTCGTCGTTATCTCGCAGTTCACCACCAAAAATGAGCGGGGAACGGAAGATACTCCACAGTGACATCATCGTTAATTGCTCGTCAGGTGTGAACCGAGTCCAGCGATCCGCTCCACCACCGTCTACAGAACGGATACCGATATGACCCAATGGCAACATATCACAGTCTGGCCAGCAGCCAGCTTGGGGAACCCCTTGCCACGTCCGGCAGCGATCAAACATATCCAATAACAGCGGCCAAAGATCCCAGAAATCATCCGTAACACGCCACATGTTTGCATGTGCGGCTAAGAATTCCGAGTATTCCACCGGAGCAGGCCCAGGAGAGAGACTCAGTACCATGGGGCGCCCGGAGCGCTCAATCGCTTTGGATATCATCTCAATCTCGGGCTGATGAGTATCATAGAGCCTGGAAGCAGCGATATCGTCTACCTTCACCAAGTCAACGCCCCATTGGGCATATAATTCAAAGAGCGAATCGTAATAGGCCTGTGCGCCTTCTTTTGAGCTATCGACACCATACATATCCGTATTCCACGGACAGATGGAGTTCGGATGAGCAATATCGCGCGCAGTGGCGGTTGTGCCCAAGATCGAAGTCCCTGCATGTGCAGCTTGACGTGGTATACCCCGCATGATGTGAATGCCAAATTGCAACCCCAGACTATGAACGTAGTCGGCTAATGGCTTAAATCCCTGTCCACCTGCAGCAGAGGGAAACCGATTCTCAGCAGGCATAAGCCGTGAATATTCATCCATGATTAGTGGAACGAATGGACGATATTGCGAAGAATTGGCCAAAGGCTCGTACCATTGAATGTCTACCGTAATATAGCTCCAGCCGAAGTCTTTAAGATGTTCTGCCATGTACTCCGCGTTGCCACGAATTTCGTCTTCCGTAACAGCCGCACCGTAACAATCCCAACTGTTCCAGCCAAGCGGTGGAGTTGATGCTGCAAGCGTATGATTCATGGGAATACTCCTCTACTGATTAATTATTGCTCTCGCTAAATTCATCATAATAAAGGATTTTATTAATATCTACAGTAATGTTGAGTGTGTAATAGCAAAATATTGCGGTTAGTCGAAGAATAATTTACGGTACACAAGGCTTTCACCACCGCTTCGAAATTCGCCTGGCGTGACCCCGGTTATACTGCGAAAAGCTTTGATAAAATAACTTCCACTGGAATAACCAACTTGTTCGGCGATGACTTCAATGCTAAGAGTAGTTCCGCGCAGCAGTTCGAAAGCTTTCTCGGTACGTACACGGGTCAGATAAGCACCTGGAGTCAAGCCTGTACTGGAGGAAAAGCGACGTATAAAGTGATATTTGGAAAGGGAAACATACTCGGCAAGGTGATCAATACTGATCATCTTGGAGTAATTGTTCTCTATGTATTCAACGGCTATTTGAATGTTTTCAGACCAATTCTCCCTGTTGCGTAATGTTGTTCTCTGTAAGCGGGTCAATTCTGTCATGAACTGATATACGCTGGATGATGCAATCAGAGGATCAGTGATTCTGCCTGCCGCCGCATCAGTCACGATCATACGCAACAATCGGATGGGTGTACAATCAACGGGGAGATTGGGAACTTCTCCCGCTTCCCGAAGGAATTTTCGCCAATGGGAGAGAATAAGAGTGGGCCTGAACAACAGGAACAGAAACTCCCAAGGTTCTTTTGACGCTGAATCATAGTAATAGCGATGTGCTCCTGGAATTTCTGCCAAAAAAGCTTGTCCTGCGGAAACATGATGTATGCAATTGTTTGACTCAAATACACCTTCACCCGAAGTTGTGTATTGGAATAATAGAAGAGGCCCGTCCGAACGTTCAAGTCCATCCCAATGATAAGAAGGTTCAGTTATTGAATCACTTCCGGCTGCATAGAGTACACACAGTTGGAGCTCTTTGTCTTCGGCGAATCGAAACCCATAAGTTCCTCTGGGGATATTCATATCAGCTCTCCTTGTTGCCCCAAATTTTGCGCATTTATGCGTTATACCAATACATTGGTTGCTCCTCGATCTTATCAAAACAAAGCTTGTTTGCCATATGTAATGATTCAATGTTATCGGCGTGACAGCACCAGTTCGGTACTAATCCTTTGTGTATACACTCTTGAATAAACCGAACACCGACAGCTGTAGCCAATCCTTGCATCTTATGTTCCTCAAGTGTGATGATATCGATCTCCGCATAACCACCACCTACATACGGAGAAGAGCAGACGCTAACAATTTCACTATCTCGAGTAATAAAATGCGCAATACCATTAGCAATAAAGTGCAGTACAGAGTCCCATACAATTGAATAGTAGGAGTAAAAATCATTAATGTACTTCGTTGCGATGGATGGAGTTAATTCTACGAGGTTAAAGTGTTTACCTAAAGTGTGAGTATCTCCTTGGTATCTCTCGGTAAACTTCATCTTATTGAACGAAAAATATGTGCGTTTAATTTTCTTTGCGTTCGGTAATTCATAGTTATCAAGTAAATCGATCCAATCTTCCGAAAATAGTGCCAGTGCATAAAAATCTATTTTATGATTCTCTTTGTTTATTAAAAATCGAATGACGTCATCATTAAATTTTCGATTGCTTGCCGTCCCCAATAAACAGTAAAAACCACCACAGCTTGTGATCAGGTCTGAAGTTATGTTGTGCTTGTTATTTACGAATACAGTTCCTTGTTGTCTTTGCTCAAGTACGGAATACACAAATACAGCTCTATTCTTGATCTCTATGAGAAGAGGAAGTATCAAATGAACCTCTTGCCATGGTAGAATTTCCAAAACTACACCTTCCTTTGCGTTTATCATGCTTATATAGGGTAGAATTTCTCTTCTCAAGCAGAATCAATTTCACTGCGCTCCGCGAATGAAAATATCCACTAGTCTCTGGCCTAATGATAAATTGGAACCATATTTATTCAGGTTATCTTCCCGATTACCCATTAGCATCATGGTCGAGAAGGTCTCTGCCAGAAAAAACGGATCGTCCGACCGTAGTCTGTTTTCATCCATTGCCCGTTGAAAATGAATGGCTAACACTTCGTGAATATGATGCTCTGCATCCCGTATGTCCTGAATCTGGACCTGGTCAAGAAAAGGCTCAGCTTCTCGGAGCATCGTGACAATCTCTGCATGTGGATTGGCCAGTCTGGCCTCTGCCAAACACACAAGCCCCGACTCCAGACTCTCGGATTGATCGAGCACATGCGAGGTTAATCGGCTCACATTCTGAAGCATCGTTGTGAAGGCAACTTTAAACAGCTCTGGCTTGCTGGTGAAATGATAATAAATGGTTGGTTTTGACACGTTACATGCTTTGCCAATTTGCTGAAGTGTAACTGCTTCGTAGCCATACTCCATGAACAGCTTTGAAGCTGTTTGTATGATGGTTTGCTGAATGGAGATATCGTCATCGCCATGTTTGGGTCTTCCAGGCAAACGTTTGTGTGATTTTTCTGTCATTGGACTTCCCTCCATGAATATTTTATGACAAATAACGATGGTTAGCAAAATCATCTTGTAATTATACTTACCGGTAAGTATAATTTGTGAAGAGTTAAAATAAGAACATATTATCCTCATGACAAGGTGGTTTTAGGGTTGAAAACAGCACAACGTACAAACAAATGGAAAAAGATAATCATATGGACGATCTTGTCCATCGTTATCATCGTAGCCGGAGCTTTCGTATATCTTAATTCGGTAACGTATAGTCCTTCTGAACGAGCTGAAGCGGCAATGATAAGTGATGCACAGGTTAATGTCACCAAGATTAAGGACGGTTACCGGTTTGAACCCGTGGGTACAGAGGTAACTGAACCGAATATTATTTTTTATCCGGGCGGTCTGGTCGAACCTGAAAGTTATTCTCCGCTTGCCAGAGCAATGGCAGAAGAGGGACACCGCGTATACATCGCGAATATGCCAATAAACTTGGCCATTTTCGGTCAGAACAAGGCTGATTCCTTTATAGAGGAACACCCCGATGAAGCATTTGTTATTGGCGGCCATTCATTGGGAGGCTCATTCGCATCACGGTATGCTGCCGAGCATACGGAGAAGTTGAAAGGCGCCTTTTTCTTGGCTTCTTATGCAGATGAAGGAGGTAGCTTGAAGAATACTGACTTGTCTATCTTACAGATTACAGGTTCCGATGACGGAGTGCTTAACCGGGAAGACTGGGAGAGCGCCAAAGCAAATCTTCCAGAAGACACAACATACGTCACTATTGAGGGTGGGAATCACGGTCAATTCGGCTCATACGGTATGCAAAAAGGAGACAATCAGCCTGCTATTACGGAAGAAGAACAGTTGGAAGAGGTTGTCGTAGCATTACGGAACTGGATGGATAAATTAAAATAATATAATACATGTGTCGAATGATCATGATTCGTGATACGATTAAAGTCGCTATTTTAGCGACTTTTTTTTAGTTGAAAAATAACTCTGTGCACTATGGAGCAGGACTAACTGCTTTTATTGATTGAATTTCATTTCAATGATAGGCTTATAAACGGTAGACAGCATAGCAAGAACACCTAAAGGAGAAAAGATTATGTTTTTCAGAAAATTCGCTTACACATTAGTAATCATCCTCGCCGCATTATTGTTCTCCGGTTGTACATCAGAGTCCTTACTGGACGTCGGATCACCTCAAGTTTCGGAGGATATGGGATTCGATGAGGTTGCCAATTATATCTCGGAGCATAAAGAGCTCCCACCCAACTATATCACCAAGAAAGAGGCCAGGGATCTGGGATGGGAAGCCAGTGAAGGAAATTTACATGAAGTGGCTCCAGGTAAAAGCATCGGCGGTGACGTGTTCGGGAACCGGGAAGGACTACTCCCTAACAAAAAAGGCCGGATATGGTATGAAGCCGATATCAATTACACAGGAGGACGGCGCGGAAGCGACCGAATTCTATACTCGAATGACGGTTTAATCTATAAGACGACAGATCATTACAAGTCATTTGAACAGTTAAAATAAACGGAGGTCATGATATGAGCAATATTCAGATTGACGGATACCACATTCACAGCAAGGAAGAATTGCATCAAGTACTTCGGAATCAGCTTGAGTTAGACGAGAACTACGGAGGCAATCTGGACGCGCTGTGGGATGTCTTAACCGGGGCTGTAAGCATGCCGCTTACCGTTCAATGGCTTGGCTTCGAGAAGAGCAAAGAAATTCTTGGAGATTACGCAGATCAAGTCATCGAATTGTTGCGGGAAGTTGAAGCGGAGATCCAAGGATTTACGTTGGAATTATATTATTGAAAATATGTTTGGTGTGATGAGGCGATGGGCAACCATCGCTTTTTTGGTCTTCAGATTCTCATCAGATTCTACTCAGACCCATGTCTAGATCATGCTATTTTCATGGCTTAATAATCAAGGTTGGGGTTAGTAGACTTCCTTATACTTTAAGCATGGAATAGGTTAGGCGGGAGTGTAATTGTACACTAGCGGTTGAATATGTAAGCGTATACCACTCCATAGCGAACCATCTTAATGTCTGGATTGATTATTACAACTAACACCATTTAGGGGGCAGAAAAATAATGAGAGCCGTTTCAAAAATGCTAGGAGCATGTCTCGTAACGAGTGTCGTGCTGGTTTCCGCAGGTTGCGGAAACGCTGCAGAGAATTCCGAATCGAATACCAGTGACCCCAACAGTCCGATTACGTTTACCTTCTTTGGCGCAGATGCAAGTCCTAACTGGAACAATATGCAGGATGCTGTAGGGAAGAAAATTACGGAAGAAACGGGTGTAACCCTTAATGCAGAATTCGATATCTCAAGCGGAGGAGGAAACGACCGGATATCCCTTATGGCCGCCAGCGGTGATTACCCGGATTTAATATTCCCTAAAGGTAACCTGAGCAGACTCGTTGATGCTGGTGCAATGATTGATCTGACGGATCTGATCGAAGAACATGCACCCAATTTGAAAAAAATCTATGGTGAGCAGTTTAATCGCTTGAAATATAGCAATGAAGACCCATCCATATATTGGATTCCAACGAATGGTGCAATTGATCAAGAAAGCTTCGATGCCACGAATGGTGCTGCTATTCAGCACCGAGTAGTCAAAGAGCTTGGATACCCCGAGATCAAAACCTTGGAGGATTATGAAAATGTCCTGCGTGAGTATTATAAAAATAATCCAACTACCGATGATGGCCAACCGACAATCCCGCTGACACTCAGTGCAGATGGATGGCGGCGAATGATCACCGTTACCGATCCGGCTGTGATGGCAACTGGAGGACCTGGGGATGGTGAATATTTCATTAACCCAGACACATATGAAGCTGTTCTTCATTATAAGCGTCCTGAGGAGAAAGAATATTTCCGTTGGTTGAACAAAATGTATAATGAAGGTCTAGTGGATAAAGACAGTTTTGTACAAAAGGATGATCAGTATAAGTCCAAAATCGCCAGTGGACGTGTTCTATCGGTGCTTGATCCGCTTTGGGGATTCAGCGATGCGGAAAATGCCCTTAAAAGTGCTGGCAAGGACGACATGACTTACGGATTCTATCCGGTAACGCTGAATGACAGCTTTCAACGCAAAGATTTTCAGAATATGGGCTTTGATGGATATGGTATCGGCATAACCGTTAATGCTGAAGACCCTGTCCGGGCCATCAAATTCCTGGATTGGCTTTCTTCTGAGGAAGGTCAAGTGTTGAGGAACTGGGGGATTGAAGGTGAACATTACGTTGTGGAAGACGGAGTTCGCAAAATACCGGCAGATATTCAGGAGCGTAAAAACAAGGACAATAGCACATTCAGCAAAGAAACCGGTATAAACTTATACACTATTTTTGGTGCTCATTATGGAGACGGTGTCAAAGATTCAACGGACAACTATTATACAACCAACTATCCTGAGCAGATCCAGGAAGGTTACTCTGATATTGAAAAAGAAACGCTGAAAGGTTACGGCATTACAACTTGGAAGGAGCTCTTTCCTAACGGAGATGAGTTCCCGGTGAGAGAATGGGGCGCTGCTTATAATATGCCGATTCCTACGGATAGCGGAGATTATAACGTGGTGTATCAGAAGACACAAGATATTATCCAGAAACGGATTGCGGAAGCAATTACATCCTCTCCGAGTGCCTTTGAAGGCATATATGACAATATGATTTCAGAACTTGATAAAGCAGGTGCAGTTGGGATGGAACAGCAGTACTCAGAGTGGATTAAAGATCGTGTTAGATTGTGGACGGGAAAAGAGGTCAATTAACTATCGGATATGATCACAATAATGGTTGGTTTACAGATCCGAAGATAAATACGTCAAGAACTAGAAAGCATCGAGCCGTTCTGCATGGCTCGATGTTTTCAGTTTACATTGAATGAACTTGTCATTATTTTAGTAAGACTTCCGTTGCATCACGTCTTTGTTTGATATATTTACCGGGGGAGATGCCGACCATTTTGGAAAAACTGCGAATGAAATTGGCATAGTCACTAAAGCCTGATTGAAAGCATGCATCCGTAATACTCATTCCATCAGACAGATGAAATTTGGCCCGTTCTATACGACGACCCAAAATGTAGGAGCGGATTGTTAGTCCGGTATGCTTTTTGAATTGTCTGCTGATGTATGTGCTGTTCATATAGAATGCATCGGCAAGTTTGCGAAGTGTAATATCTTGATTTAGATGAATTTCAATATAATCCATCGTTTCACGAACCAGCTCGGGCATGATGTCATTGGGAACAAATGAGTTGTTGTGAAACCAGACGTTAACCAAAACCAACAATTGGGCTACCGCTGCATTAATCTTGATGTCCGTGCCATAAGCATCCGAAGCAAGCAGTTCCTCCAGTTCGTTTGTCCATTGCATCATCATTTTCAAGCTTTGATCGTCCAAATGTACGATATTGCCCTTTCCTTTGGGGCGATGATCAAAACATGACAACAGATTAGTTGATGGTGTAGACAGCTGATAAAGGTATGTTTTTTTGAGATTGATTGTAATGCGCTCATACTCGGATTCATCTAGAATAAAGGCTCGGTGCATCTCCTCGGGTGACATCACAAGCAAATCCCCCGGTTGCACATGATAGCATCGATTTTCTACATAAAAGTGGACATTGCCACGTAGGAACAGGTAAATCTCATATGCATTATGGCGATGATAGATCGTTTCTAGCTTATACGTTGTTACGCGGTGCAGATATAAGAGTTCAGGCTGGATGGGATCGTAAAAACACTCAGAGGATCCACTCATGAAGTACCTCCCGTCATTTCACGCAATAAATAGAGCGGTTAACGCAATGAAATTGTACTCAGCTTAACTTAAAATGTAATCATCCTATCATGATACCTTTTGTATTGCAAACGCTTTCTTATAAAAGACGTAACAAATAACGATTATTAGGGGGATTATTTCGATGAATCAACATACTACACCACATTCAGGTGAGCAAAAGCAGCAAGACCAAGCAGCCAATCTAGGGGAGATTGGAAAGCTTCGTCCAAACGGGAACCCTTTGGTGGCCCACAAATTCGGAGCCGATCCCTATGCTCTGGTATTTAACAATAGAGTCTACTTATATATGACAAGTGATAAGCTTGAATATGATAAGGATGGTCTTCCTCAGAAAAACAGCTATAGTTCAATCAACCGGATTACGGTCATTTCCTCAGATGACTTAATCAACTGGACTGATCATGGGGAGATCAGAGTTGCCGGACCTCAAGGTGCAGCAACATGGGCTTCGCAATCATGGGCCCCGGCAGCTGCTCATCAAATCTTGGATGGCGAGGATTGCTTCTTTCTATATTTCGCTAACAACGCCAGTGGAATCGGGGTATTGTCTGCACCAACACCTGTAGGTCCATGGGTAGACCCCATCGGAAAAGCACTTGTTACAAGAGAGACTCCGGGAGTGGAAGACGTAACCTGGTTGTTCGATCCAGCTGTAATTGTAGATGATGATCATCAGGCTTACCTTTACTTTGGTGGGGGTATTCCGGAAGGGAAAGCAGGAAGACCTGATACGGCAAGAGTTATGCGGTTGGGAGACGATATGATCAGTGTTGTTGGTACAGCTAAGGTTATTCAGGCGCCTTATATGTTTGAAAGCTCAGGGATACATAAATATAATAATAATTACTACTATACGTATTGTTCCAATTTTGACAAGGGAGATCGGCCAGAGGGCAGCCCGCCACCTGGTGAGATTGCATATATGACCAGCGTTCAACCAATGGGTCCATGGACATATCAGGGCACGCTGCTTCAGAATCCCGGACACTTCTTTGATATTGGCGGCAACAACCACCAGGCTATATTTCAACTGGCAGATCAGTGGTACATTGCCTATCATGCCCAGACATTATGCCAAGCCATGAATATCCCCGAAGGTTACCGTTCAACACATCTGAATCGAGTCGAGCATGATGCGGCTACGGGTAAGATTAAGAAAGTACATGCAGATTATCAGGGCGTGGATCAAATCAAGTACTTCAATCCCTATGCGCGGGTAACGGGTTCCACGATTGGATGGAGCAGCAGAGTATCCACTGAGCAATATCCGGACTCGGGTGAGATGTCTCTGTCGGATTCGAATATCATTGCCGCCAAGCTGCAAAATGAAAGCTGGATAGCTATATCCAAGGCTGATTTTGAAAGTGGAGGACCTTCTACCTTCTCAGCCATGATTTCGAATCAAGGAACCGAAGGTACGTTGGAGCTCCGTATGGATCGCACGGACGGACCTTTAATTGGAGAACTGATTGTTCAGCCCGCCACCGAATCGCTTCAATGGATGGAAGTAACAACCAAAGTTACGGGTGCGCAAGGTGTGCAAGACTTGTACATTATCTTTAGAAGTACAACAGACAGCTCAACTATCCTTTTGAGAGAATGGCAGTTTAATAGAAAAAATGAGGTGTAATTAAAGCATGTATCCAAATCCGATTATTTGGGCCGATTACCCAGATCCTGACGTGATTCGTGTAGAGGACACATATTACATGGTTAGTACAACCATGCATATGATGCCGGGATGTGTCATTCTGCGTTCATATGATCTGATCCATTGGGAAGTAGCTACCTATGTGTACGACACACTGGACGATACACCCGCGCAACGGCTGGAAAATGGTCAGCAAATATATAGTAAAGGCATGTGGGCCGCATCCCTTCGTTATCATAAAGGCATGTTCTATGTCATTTATGTCGCAAATGATACCCGTAAAACGTACTTGTACACGTCGACCTCCATCGCAGGTGAGTGGAAGAAGCAAGTAGTGGAGGGATTTTACCATGATTGCTCTTTATTTTTCGACGATGATGAACGAGTGTATCTTGTGTACGGGAATACCGAGATCTATCTGACTGAATTAAGCTCTGATCTGACCGGTCCCAAACCGGGTGGAGTGCATCGCTTGATTGTAAAAGAAGAGCAGCCTTATCACCTTGGTTATGAAGGAGCACATTTCTACAAGATCAATGGCAAATATATTGTGTTCCTAATTCATATTACGAAAGCTTCCGGCCGGAGAACACAGGCTTGTTACGTGGCTGAATCTCTGGAAGATGTCTTCACTGGTGGAGAAGTATTTAATGACGATATGGATTATTTTAATTCTGGTGTTGCTCAGGGTGGCATCGTGGATACGCCGAATGGGGACTGGTACGCAATGCTGTTTCAGGATCATGGGGCTGTAGGGCGAATTCCTGTTTTGGTTCCACTCCATTTCGATCAAGGTATTCCGATATTTGCGAGCAAAGCTCCAAAGCAGATTGATATTCCGAGCACCAGACCAGAGCACCGTTATAATCCGTTAATAGGTAGCGACAATTTCAATTATGAAGCCGAAGAAGATGGCAGAATACGCCTCCATGACTTTTGGCAATGGAATCATACCCCTAATCAAGAACTCTGGTCTGTCACAGAGAAACCCGGGGTTTATCGTGTTCGGACGGGACAGATCAGCCCGAATCTGACATTCGCCGTCAACACACTAACCCAGCGTTCAATGGGGCCCGCTTGCGAAGCAATCGTTACGCTTGATGGCAGCCGTCTGAATAATGGCGACTATGCCGGGCTGTGCTTTCTGATTGGTTCATACGGAATGATCGCTCTTACGAAGCAGGATAACCAGTTTTACTTGGTCATGCATGCTAGAGATGGTGAGGACTCGACCATATTTGGTAATCTGATTGACCAGGAGCCAGCTACGGAGCATGAACGTATCCCTGTGTCAGGTCCAGTAGTTAAACTAAAAGCATTCGGAAATTTTGAGAACAATCTGGATGAGTGTTCTTTTGCCTACTTCGATGGGATGGAATGGAGAGATATCGGGATTGTCCATAAGATGATATATAAACTGGATCATTTTATGGGTTGCCGAACGGGGTTGTTTGTATATTCAACCCAAATGGTTGGAGGAACAGCTGACTTTTCGAATTTCGAATATTGTGTGATTAATCCGGAAGAGAAACAATGAACATATGTAAAAGCCGCCCAACGGCGGCTTTTCGTATTCAATAATTACAAGTTGTTGTACAATGATATGGATTCAAAGTTGACAGAGAGAAAAGAGTTGTTCAAACCGAACTGGGGGCATGTCGTCATGTATAAGAGATGTCTGGACATAACAAAATGGACCTTTATTCTGTTCCTTGCTGTGTCGATACCAGCAGGTCATACCGATGGAAATTCCAAACAACATCATTCGCAGCCAGATGGGCAGCAGATCCAACTTCCCGCGTTGTATGAGAAATATTCTCCTCCCATAGTAGTCTCTTTTGTCAGGGAAACCGGAGATGACCTTGAGCGTATGATTAGCCAGTTGCCTGGGGAGACGATGCTGGATAATCGCTGGACTCGTTTGTATGAGAAGGAGCTAGGAATTCAGATTCACTACGACTGGATTGCTAATGGAGATGTGTACAATCAGAAATTGGGTGTATCCCTTGCTGCAGGACGTTTCCCTGATGTGGTCAAAGTAAATCCATATCAACTTAGACAACTGAGCAACGCTGGATTGATTGAAGATTTAACCCGTGTGTACCAAGAGCATGCTTCACCACTTACGAAGAGTATATTAGAGGCAGAGGGAACAGGAGCATTTGATGCGGCAACCATTGACGGCAAATTGATGGCTATTCCCGAATCTTCTTCCTCCATTGAGACTGCACAATATCTGTGGATTAGAACCGATTGGTTGGAGAATCTGGGGCTGCGGCCACCTGAAACGATGGAAGACCTTCTTCAGATTTCGAAAGCGTTTACAGAAGGAGATCCAGACGGAAACGGAGAGCAGGATACGTACGGACTTGCGCTAACGAACCATCTATGGGATCCAGTTATGGGAGCTGCAGGACTGATGTCAGGCTATGGTGCCTATCCTACGATATGGGTTAAAGATGCGGAAGGAAAACTCACTTATGGAGGTATTCAGCCTGAAGTTCGAGAAGCTCTGAAAGCATTGCAAACGATGTATCGTGAAGGCCAGCTTGATCCGGATTTTGGCTATAAGAGTGGGAGCAAAGCGTCTCGAATGGTTCAGGATGGAAAGATAGGGATGCTCTACGGGGAACAGTGGACATCCTTTATGCTTCAGACCACCCGTGATACGGATAACGATGTAGAATGGCAGGCATATCCCATTGTTGCAAAGTCTGACCAGAGTCTGTTTGTTCCGCTACGTTCCAACACTGGTCAATACTTTGCTGTAAAAAAAGGCTTCTCTAATCCAGAGGTCGTGGTTAAGCTCATGAATCTGCATCTGGACATCAACTGGGGGGATCAGGCACAGTATGAAACATACTACAATGATGACTCCAAAGCGGTGTGGATGCTCTCACCGGTGACTCCTTTTCCCGGTAATAAAAATATAGATGCTTACAAACAAATTCGGGATGCCAGAATTACAGGGGACTACTCTGCTCTGCAGAATGAAGCTCTCGCCATTCACAAACGAATTGTAGCCTATGATGTGAACCATGTAGAGAGCGGCTGGGGCTGGAAACAAACCTATGGGCCAACGGGTGCTTTTAGCATTGCAGATTCTTATGAACAAAACGGTCAACTTCTCTATGACCAGTTCACTGGCGGCATTACGGATACCATGGTTGATCGACAAATCATTCTTCGAGATCTTCAGCTTGAAGCCTATATGAACATTATTCTAGGCAGGTCGATCGATGAGTTCGATCAATTCGTAGAGAACTGGCGCAAGCTGGGGGGAGATCAGATCACATCGGAAGTTAACGCGTGGTTTCGCACCAGCAAGCCAAAGGAATACTAATGTTCACTTTATTCATACAAGGAACCAACTCAGCCTTTGGCATTGGAGGTGAACGTATTGATCAAGATCCCTGCTAGATCATGGCTTAATAGTATATTTGCGCGATTAATAATTACCTATCTGGTATTCGTGCTTCCACTTATTCTTCTTGGAGTGTATCTGTATCATTGGAGTTACGACAATGCAAGCCAGGAAATATCGTTGTCAACGGAGAGACGGTTGAACCAATATGTCGTGGAATTGAACAGAGAGATGGAATGGATGGAATTACAGCAGTTTGATATCGTTGAGGATCGAAAATTGAATCGTCTGGCGATTCTCTGGGATATGATGGATCAGGTTGAGCGGCGTGATACATTAAATTACCTGACCGAACGACTCGCTTCATTTAAGAACAGCACTGCTTATATCAAAAACGTTCATGTACATATCCCTTCTGTCGGCAAAAGTATATCCGCGATCCAAGGCATCGACGATTTCAATAAAAGTTCTTACCTATACTTCGGTTCAAGCATGCAAGGAAAAGGGACACGTTTCACGGTGAAGGAGGACACCCTGAACCTCAGTGCCGTCAGGCTGACCGGCACGAGGGGAGAGCCCCCGCTTTTTGTCATTCAAGTGGAGCTGGACACAAATCATTTTCAAAATGAACTCACACGACTTAATCTGTACCCGGAGAGTTCGACTTTCCTGATTGAGGACAAAACGGGGCATGCCATCACAGATAACCATCAAGCTAGTGTTATTCTCGCGAATTACCGTGAGCACAGTATAAAAGGTACACTGGATGGCTTTCGGATGAAGGTGGGGGACACCATGTATCATGTGAGTCAGTTGCATATGGACACCCTTGGCTTATCCGTAGCTACATATCTACCCGAGGCCATTGTCACCAAACCGCTTAGCAAGTTCTATCATTGGGCTTGGCTGTTTGCAATTACATCATTTGTTGCCATCACGGCGTATCTGTATTCTAGCTACAAGTTGATTCATATTCCGTTACTGTTATTGGTGAAAAGATTCAAAAAAATGGAGGGAGGCATGCTTGATGTTCCCATCGCGCATAATCGAAAGGACGAATTCGGCTTCCTCTACACCCGTTTCAACCTCATGATTGAAAATCTTCAATCCCTGATCGACCGGGATTTCAAGAAAACATTGATGATGCAGCGGGCCGAGTTGAAACAGCTCCAATCCCAGATTAATCCTCATTTTCTGTACAACAGCTTCTTTATTCTGAATTCACTGGCAAGAACAGGGGAAACAGAGCGTATTGAGCAGTTTACTAACATGCTTGGCGAATATTTCAGGTTCATCACCCGGAATGAAACCGATCATGTGAAGTTGAAAGTGGAAGTGGAGCATTCACGAATCTATACAGAGATTCAACAATTACGATTCTCCAGACGAATCAAAGTTGATTTTGGGTCACTCCCTGCTGAGATGGAACATATTCACGTTCCCAGACTCATTATTCAACCGATTATTGAGAATGCATATGAACACAGCCTTGAAAAGAATACGGCCTCCGGTCTTCTAATTATCGGGTTTACTATGGAAGGTTCATATGCCGAGATTACCGTAGAGGATAATGGAAGCGAGTTGGATGAGCAACATATTGAAGCTCTTCAGCAACGCTTGCATAAAGACGGAGGTACGGATGAAATGACCGCGTTGATAAATATCCATCGACGCCTGGTCCTGACGTATGGAGAAGGAAGTGGCCTTTTCCTATCCAGAAGTAAATTGCAAGGATTAAAAGTCACAATTCGAATCCAGTGGAAAGAAGGAGAGAACGAATGTATCGACTTTTGATTGTAGATGACGAGGAGATTATTACGGATAGTCTCTATGAAACTTTCGCCAGACATATACCCGACCAGCTTGATGTATGTAAGGCATACTCTGCTACAGAAGCATTGTCCTGGATGCAGCGTTCTAGAATTGATATTGTTCTAACAGACATTCGCATGCCGGGCATGAGTGGCTTGGAACTGACAGAGCGAATTCAAGCCAGTTGGCCGAATTGTCGCGTCATTTTTCTGACAGGACATAGCGATTTTGATTATGCCTATCAAGCTTTTCAGATGGCCAATGTACGTTACTTGCTCAAAACGGAAGGTTATGACAAGGTGATGTCTGTTGTCGAAGATGTGATGGAAGAGATCCGGCAAAGTCACAGCATGCTTGAATTGTTGGAACATTCTCATCAAGTCAACTCTCAGCTTGCACGGATTCAACAAAAAGAGTACTTGCGGAAGCTGCTTCAAGATTGTACAGCAGTTATGGCTTCTACTAATGATATGCAGGACGAATTATTCAAAAGAGATATCAGATTACAGATAAACTCGCCGATTTATCTCATACTGGGTCGGTTCAATAATCCGCCAGAAAAAGGTTCGGACATAACAGAAGTCCAGGAATCTGTTCGCATTATCGGTTCTTCTCTAATGCATGATCGAACAGCGTACGTCAGCGTAACGGACCATTATGGAGATACAATCTGGTTGATTCAGCCCAAGCAGGAAGAAGAGATGTCCAATGATAAACTTGTACGGTTTCTAGAAGGCACACTGGAACTGGTACAGGAAGCTTGCATGGTATCTCTTGGCGTATCCATTGCATTCTCATTAAGCAGTCAAAGCTGCGAATGGTCCGAGTTAACCAAACAATATGAACGTCTGAGATTACTCCAGTGGATGAAAATAGGGGATGGCGTATCCATGGTGCTCACGGATCATCGCAATGACCTCTCATCTGACGTACCCAAAGAATCCATGCGTATCTCAAACCGGATTGAGATTATGTCAGGATATTTGGAAACGGGGCGAATTCAGCCTTTTTACGATATATTTGAGGAACTTGCAGGCGAATTGTTGCAGCAGGAGATTACGATGGAACGTGCAATGGAAACCTACTATAATCTGGCTTTATTATTACATTCGACAATCAATCGGTGGGGTCTTCAACAGAAGATTCCTGATCAACGAAGTTTGCTGCATTTAGGGGAGTATACATGCATGAAGGATGCAGTTCAATTTTTGTATCGTGCTGCCGATGAATTAGTCCGGTACAAGAGGTCCAATGAACAGGAACGCGCTAACGTTGTCATTCATTCTTTATGCAGTTACATCAAGGATAACCTTGAGAAAGATCTTTCTTTAGTAAGATTGGCTGAACTTCATCATTTCAATCCATCCTATCTATCCCGATTCTTTAAGCAGGAAATGGGAATTAACCTGTCCGAGTTCATTGACGACTGCCGAATAAGAAGAGCCAAAGAATTGCTTCAGAACCCGAATTTTATGGTACGTGAGGTCGCACTCCAAGTGGGATACGAGGCAGCACATTCGTTTACCCGACTTTTTAAGAAAATAACGGGAATGACCCCCCAAGAATACCGGGAATCCCTTTTGGTACGTTAATTGTGAATTCTCAGGAATTGGCTAGCTCAAATAACCACAAAAAACGCAGGGAGAACATCTCCTGCGTTTTTCTGTAGTTATTTAACAAAAATAGCACATCGGCAATCCACCCTAGGCCGTGTGGATTTTTTGTCGTCTATAAGCATTAGGACTCGATCCGGCGTACGCTTTGAACTTTTTATAGAACCAATCAATATCCTTATAACCTACCTCAATCGCTATCTCATATATTCGCAGATTCGTGGAAGACAGCAGTTGCTGGGCCTTTTCCATACGTTGCTGGAGCATATAATCATTGAAAGACATCTTCTCTTCCAGTTTGAACTTCTGCCCAAGGTAGGCACAGTTAAAATGAAGCATATCAGAGATCTTCTTCAGCGTGATTTCATCACTCAGATGATCCCGTACATAGGCTTTGACGATACGAATCACATGACTGGAGTGCATGGGTTTACCATTCATTTGAACAGGCGTTTTGAAGAACGACGACGTTTTGTGTGCCGGATCGGTTTCAAGGTGGGATCGAAGTCCGTGCAGACTGTTAAGTAAAGAAGAGGGACTAACAGGATACGGTAGATAATCATTCACCTGATACGTAAGGGCTTTGCGTACGAACCTGAAGTGATCTCTTCCACCCATCAGGAGGATGGGGATCTGACTTTTTTTTCGAATCTCGTTGCATAACCAGAGCCCCGCGGTATCGAACCTCTCTGTATGTACCATAACAAGGGAAAAGTCTCGTTCTGACAATGCGGTCAAAGCTTCGGACGATGAGAACACACAATTTGCGATAGTATATTGAGCTTTGCTCCGTAGCAACATCTGTTGCAACTCTCCGCACAAACGACGGCTGAAATCCACAAGTAAAATATCATACATGAAGCAATACCTCACCTTCTGCTGAATTGTAATCCGCCAGATTTAACTCAATGATGACTTAATTTCATTATGGTAATAAAAGAAAGCGCATACAATGTGCATATTTTTGTAGAGAGTGCATTTCTTTACCAATTGGAACCCAGAATGCAATTTGTACGCACAAAATCACAGAAATCTATATTCAGCCGGGGTAAACACCTGTATTTTGGCAGGTTGTTTGCGCTTTCATTTGGGCGATACACTGTGAGAGCAAAAGACAATCAGGGGGGAAGACGATGAGAAAAAACAAGTTCATGCTACTGAGCCTGGTATTCGCGGTTTTGTTGGTGATTGCTGCATGCAGTTCTGCACCTACCGCTCAACCCGAGCCGGAAAAGACAACACCACAGGAGGAACAAACACCCGTAGAAACCGAGCCAAAGAATGAAAACTCTACGCCAGAAATGGACTTTGACATGGGCGGCAGAACGATCAAAGTTGTTGCTTGGTGGGACATGGAAATACAGGGGAACAACCCGGACAACATTCAACGCCTTGAGAATCTCGAAGCGCTGAAGAAAAAACACAACTTTAATATTGAATACGTTTCCATTGATTTCGGCGAATATCAGGAGAAGGTAGTTGCTTCGCTGATGGCAGGGGAACCACTTGGTGATTTGGTGAGATTGGGCAAAAACTATGCCATTCCCGCATTGACCAAACAAGATCTCTTGTGGCCAGTGGATGATTATATTAAAAACGACAAAGTATTTAATCAGAAAACAACGAAGGAATATATGCAATATGAAGGCAAAGGTTACGGCTTTACCGAGGACCAGTCTTCTTTTATCAACGGAATTTTCTATAATCGCACCCTCATGCAGGAGCTGGGCTTGAAGCCATTGCAGGAATATGTGGATGCTGATGAATGGAACTGGGATACATTCCTCAGCGTTGCCAAACAAGCGAACAAGGATCGCAACAACGATGGCAAGCTGGACACTTGGGGACTCGCTCAGACGGGATTGCTTGAACCGATTCTGTATTCGAATGAAGCTTCCCTGACCCTAGAGGATAAGCAGAACCTGGAAGATCCCAAAACGAAGGAAGCGCTGAATTTCCTGTCCAAACTGGCTACGGAAAAGGTCGGCAGAGCTTCTGAAGGCGGCGACTGGACTGAGCCGTCCACGTTCTTCCGTCAAGGCAATACGTTGATGTATTCAGGTGCCATGTACGAGGTTGAAGGCATTATGACAGACATGAAGGATTACGATATCGGTTTTGTACCATTCCCTAAAGGTCCAAGTGCATCAGCGTATCACTCTGGAGAGTCCCGTTACCAGGCTATAACGATTCCTAAAGCAGTAGAGAATCCGGAACAACTGATGTACATCTGGGAGAAAATTAATGAGATCGATTCGATCTATGAGTATCCGGGCCAATCCACACTGGAGACACATCTGACCGATGAAGCAGATATCAACAACGCCAGAGAGGTTGCAGAAGGCATGCTGGTTCTCGACCATAACACCTTCCCGTCCTTGCCTTTCTGGGACTTTGATGGAGAGCTCAAAGAAGGAGTATCTGTATCTACGCTGATTGAGAAATACAAGGCACCTTTCCAGGCTGCGATTGATGAGGTATACAAATAAGCATCATGACACACGGGCAGAACGCACCAGTGATGGTGCGGTCTGTCCGGGTTAGTCAATCGTCCAGTTCTCGCAACCTTAGAGGAAAGGGGATACATTCGAACATGCGGTCACGTAAGAAAAAGGGACTAATCTTGGTGCTTGTCCTGGCCCTGGTACTCTCCATATGGACGCTATATCCATCGCGGGATCGTTATCCGGGGACGGTACATGCGCTTGAGGACTTTGACGCAGTATCGGCAACCGAGGATTCATTCAGTTATGACCATTATCTGACTACTCATGCCAATGCGGCTAAACCCGAGAAAACAATACGCATTGAAGGCGAATCTTATGTTGAGGCAACTGACGGAGAATTCGAGGTCGTGCAAGGTTATGCCGGACTGGATGGGAGCGCTGTAATTACGCCGGAAACTGGAACCATTCGTTGGGATGTTCCCGTTCAAATGAGCGGTTTGTACAATATTCGCATTCACTATTACCCTGTAGAGGGTAAAAGCTCGGGTATTGAACGCAGACTCGAGGTGAATGGGGAGGTTCCTTTTAGAGGGGCCGATGTTCTCTTGTTTGACAGGGTGTGGGGGAATCGCGAGGATAACGTTCGTCGTGACGATCGGGATAACGATCTCAGGCCAAGACAAGTGGAACAGCCCGAGTGGCAGTTGACTTCCTTCAAGGATAGCGGAGGCTATTTCGAGGAGCCCTTTCAGTTTTATTTTGAAAAAGGTAACCCGCAGTTATCGCTCACTTCATTAAGAGAAAGTATGGCGATTGATTATATTGAGCTGTATCAGGAAGGGGAGATCCCGACCTATGCAGAGCTTGAGGCAACTTATGCCTCACAGGGGCTGAAACCAGCGGCTCCAGTCATGCTGAAAGTACAAGGGGAACAAGCAGTCAGCAAGTCTTCACCTACACTGGCACCCATCTCGGATCGTTCGAGCCCATCGCTAGAACCTTATGATGTGTCCAAAATTCGCATGAATGCGATCGGGGGTATCAACTGGAAGCTGCCGGGTGAATGGATCGAATGGGAAATCGACGTGCCTGAAGACGGATTGTATCAAATCGCGTTAAAGGTAAAACAGGATCAATTGCGCGGTATTTACGCAACCCGCAGTCTGACGATCAACGGGGAAGTTCCGTTTAAAGAAATGAAACGCATTCGTTTCAACTACAGCCCATCCTGGCAAACTCAGGTGCTGGGGGCGGCAGAAAATCAGCCTTACCAGTTTCATCTGGATAAAGGGAAACACCGGATTCGAATGACGGTAACGCTAGGCGACATCGCTCCTCTGCTTCGTACCGTGGAATCCAGCGTGCTGGAATTGAATGAGATGTATCGCAAAATCCTGATGATCACCTCCAACAGCCCCGATCCGCTTCGGGATTATCAGTTGGAACAACGCATCCCGGAGATGACGGAAGTCTTTGAACGACAGGCAGACACGCTCCGTTCTGTAGCGGATTATCTGGAAAAGGCAACGGGTGAGCAAAGTGATAAAGTTGCCGTGCTTCACGCCATGGTCATGCAGCTTGAAGATATGGCGGCCAAGCCGGAGACCGTTCCTAAACGACTGGATACGTTCAAAATTAACGTAGGTGGCCTGGGTACCTGGATATTGTCAGTACGTGAACAGCCGATCACTCTGGATTACCTCGTCGTGTCTCCGCCGGGTGAAGTCTTGCCAGATGCGGAAGCGACGGCCATTCAGCAGGTGAAACATGAGCTGGGTGCATACGTGGCTTCGTATACCGAAGATTACGACAGCATCGGTAACGTGGAGCAAAAAAAGGATTCCATTACTGTATGGATCACGACTGGACGGGATCAGGCTCAGGTATTGAAAGGCATGATCGATGATTCGTTTACTCCGGATACGGATGTATCCGTGCAGCTGCGTCTCGTGCCGCCCAACATATTGCTTCCCGCAACGCTTGCAGGTGAAGGACCCGACATTGCCATGCAAATGGGTGAGGACATCCCTGTAAACTATGCGATGAGAAGTGCGGCAGCGGATTTGAGCAAATTCCCCGACTTCGAGGAAATTGCGGGTCGGTTCCGTGAAAGCGGGTTGACACCATACCGGTATAACGACGGTGTGTATGCCCTCCCGGAACAGCAACATTTTCCGATGCTCTTTTACCGCAAAGATATCCTGAACGAATTGGGACTGGAACCGCCGAAAACGTGGCAGGACGTGTATAACGCCATTGCTGTGCTGCAAAAGCATAATATGGAGTTTTATCTGCCCATCGAGGATACACTGAACAACGCAAACCTTGTGCCGAACTCGACTTTTGCGATGCTGCTGTACCAGAATGATGGCACCTTCTATACGGAAGATCAGAAGAAGAGTGCCCTTGATTCGGAAATTTCGATGGATGCGTTTAAACGCTGGACACAATTCTATACCAATTATAAATTCCCGCTTAAAGCGGACTTTCCAAACCGCTTCCGTACCGGTGAGATGCCGATTGGAATTGCGGACTATACAACCTATAACATGTTGACAGTTTTGGCTCCGGAAATTCGCAATCTCTGGGACTTTACCATTGTTCCTGGTACGCAGCTTCCGGACGGTTCCATCAGGCATGAGGTGGCCAGCGCAACAAGCGCGGTAATGATGCTTGAGAACGCCAGCAACAAGGAAGCTTCATGGAAGTTCATGAAATGGTGGACTGACGAGCAGACCCAGATTGAATACGGACGAGAAATGGAAGGTCTGATGGGGGCGGCAGCCCGTTACCCAACAGCCAACATTGAAGCTTTGAAACAGCTTCCTTGGCCCGTCAAGGATTATGAAAATCTGGAGAAGCAATGGAAATGGGTACAGGGGATCCCGCAGCTTCCTGGAGGTTATTTCACGGGACGGCATCTGGATAACGCTTTCCGTAAGGTGGTCAATGCGAATGAAAATCCGCGTGAAGCCTTATCGGACTATGTTCTGTACATTGATGATGAAATTGAGTTGAAGCGTAAGGAATTTAATCTGAAATAGAGGAAAGGGAGGGTAACGGTTGCAAGCTAAAACAACCAAGACAGCCGCCGCTCCTGCCGTCCATACCCGCCAGGTCGGCTGGTGGTCCCTTTTGAGAAGGGATCTGTATCTCAGCAGGCATTATTATGTGTTGATGGCACCGTTTATGCTGATTTTTTTCATGTTTACTGTCATCCCGGTCGGCATTTCACTGGGGCTCAGCTTTTTTCACTTCAACATGCTGGAGCTGCCGCGATTTGTCGGGTGGCAAAATTATTCCCGGCTTTTCCTGAATGACGACGTATTCCTGATCGCGCTCAAAAACACACTGCTTTTTGCCGTAATCACGGGTCCGCTCAGTTATATCGCCTGCTTTTTGTTTGCATGGATCATCAACGAGCTATCTCCCAAAATTCGAGCGGTCATGACGCTGGTGTTCTATGCCCCCTCCATATCGGGAAATGTCTTCTTCATCTGGCTGATCATCTTCTCAGGTGACAGCTACGGGTATATGAATGGCTTCCTGATGCGCCTTGGTGTCACACTGGAGCCGATCCAATGGCTTGCAGATGAGAAGTACGTGCTCGCGATTGTCATTATTGTACAGCTGTGGCTCAGCCTCGGAACCAGCTTCCTGGCCTTTATTGCTGGACTTCAGACCATCGATCGTTCTCTGGTTGAAGCAGGCACCGTGGACGGGATCAAGAATCGCTGGCAGGAACTCTGGTACATCACCCTGCCTTCGATGAGACCGCAACTGATGTTTGGTGCGGTGATGCAGATTACGGCTTCATTCGCAGTGGCCGAGATATCGATTGCATTGGCCGGTTTCCCAAGTGTCAACTATGCAGCTCACACCGTCGTCACACATCTGATGGACTTCGGTACAATCCGTTTTGAGATGGGATACGCTTCTGCCATTGCAACCGTGCTGTTTGCGTTGATGCTTGGTACGAACGTTTTGACGCAAAAAATGCTTAGAAAGATAGGTGAATGACAATGACCAGCAAAGTACGTGCCGTGTTTGGCATGCCAAAAAGGCTGAATCGGTCATTTACCGTCAGCCTGATGTTATTCGCACTGCTGGCCGTGTTCGGATCATTTATGGTGCTTCCGCTGATCTATGCTGTCAACAATGCATTCAAACCGCTGGATGAGCTGTTTATTTTTCCGCCGCGATTCTGGGTGAATAACCCGACAACAGAGAATTTTGCCGATCTGATCAACCTTATGGGCAATTCATGGGTGCCGTTATCCCGTTATATTGCTAATACCCTGCTCATTACAATCCTGGGGACGGCAGGACACATCCTTCTTGCATCCGCCGCGGCTTATCCGCTGGCGAAATATCGTTTTCCAGGTTCGAAAGTGTTGTTCACGATTGTCATTCTGTCTCTGATGTTCTCACCGCATGTCACGGCGATTCCAAACTACATGGTCATGTCTTGGCTAGGATGGATTAACACACACGCTTCCATTATCGTGCCATCGCTTGCTTTCTCCCTGGGACTGTTCCTGATGAAACAGTTCATGGAGCAGATTCCCGATGCGTTGCTGGAAGCAGCCAAAATCGACGGTGCCAATGAATACCGCATATTTTGGAGCATTGTGATGCCGAATGTAAAGCCGGCATGGCTCACGCTCATGATCCTGCAGTTCCCTGCATTATGGGGGACGGACGGCGGGAGCTTCATTTACAGTGAAAATCTGAAAACGCTGCATTATGCGCTCAGTCAGATTGTACAGGGAGGGATTGCTCGTGCAGGTGTTGGTGCGGCTGTGGCCTTGCTGCTGATGATTGTACCGATCACGCTGTTTATCATCTCCCAGAGCAGTGTCATGCAAACGATGGCCACTTCAGGCATGAAAGAGTAGAAAGGAGGCAGCGAGGTGCGGAGAAGCACATGGAAAAAACGCAAATCGATCATCATGGGCATGATCTGCCTCCTGTTGTTCGTTCAAGAGGCATCATATGTGAGTGCAGACGGTAAAACGGATGCGTATCATTACTCCTTCTGGGGTGACGCAGTTCCGGCACCAGCGGCATATGAGGCAACAACCATTATCACCGGCAAGAAGCTGAACACGATTCCTATGAAAGAGCCGAGCGACATGCATGTTACCGCCAATCAGCACGTCTTTGTGCTTGATTCGGGCAATGGCCGCATTATAGAGATGGATCGCAACCTCAAGCTGGTACGGACGATTGATTCATTTAAGCAGGAAGGCAAGGAAGATCATTTTAAAAATCCACAGGGGTTGTACGTTAGCGATCAAGGCCATCTGCTGGTCGCCGATTCGGATAATCATCGGGTCGTACATTTGGATGAAAAAGGCACGCTGGTCAAGATTGTCGCAGAGCCCAAATCGGACCTGTTAAAAGCGGATTTTCAATTCAAACCTATGCGTGTTGTTATGGACAAGGGGGAACGTATCTACGTCATGGCCGAAGGCGTATTTGATGGATTCATGGAGTTCAGCGCCGACGGTACGTTCTCATCGTTTATTGGAGCAAACAGAGTTCAGGTAGACCCGGTGGAGTATCTATGGAAACGCTTCGCCACACGTGAGCAGCGCAGTCAGATGGTTATGTTCACTCCGACGGAATTTACCAATCTGGATATGGACGAAGAAGGCTTCATCTACGCGACTAGCGGGGATCGGGGCAAAGATCCGGTCAAGAAGCTGAATGCACAGGGCACAGACATTTTGCGCAGAGAAGGCTATCAGACCCCGCAAGGTGATATGGTGTATACCCAGGAAGCGGGGCCATCCCGTCTGATTGATGTGGACGTGGGGGACAGTGACATGTATTCCGTACTGGATTCCAGCAAGGGCCGAATCTTCACCTACAATGGAGACGGGTATCTGCTCCATATTTTTGGCGGCATCGGAAACCGCCTTGGCCAGTTTAATACACCTGTTGCGCTGGAACGTGCGGGAGACCGGATGTTGGTTCTGGATAAAGCGCTTGGCGAAATCACCGTCTTTCAGACAACTGAATATGGACGCACGCTCCATGAAGCAGTTCGCAGTTATTATAACGGTGACGAGGAGCAGTCCAGTGTACTGTTTGCTAAAGTTGCCGAGATGAACGCCAATCTGGAATATGCTTATGCGGGAATCGGCAAAGCACTGCTTCGTCAGAAGGAATACGGCGAATCTGCGAAATACTTTAAGCGCAGTATGGAACCTAAAGGTTATTCCAAAGCTTTTCTTTTGTATCGCAAAGAGCTGATGCGTGAGCATTTTTCATGGATGATGTCCGGTTTATTCTTGGCTGTCGCTGCGTTTGTTACCGTCATCATCGTTCGCAGGCAGAAAAGGAGGACAACGAATGCAGGCATCAAGTAAACAGTTATATCAGTACCCGCTGCATCTGATCTTCCATCCGTTTGATGGATACTGGGAATTAAAATATGAGCGCAACCAGAGGAACTCACTGTTGATTGCTTTCATGATTCTGGTACTGCTGGTCATCACCAAAATTTTACATGCCCAATACAGCGGTTTTCTGATTAATCTCAGTAATCCCAAATACCTGAACAGTTTGCTCGAAATGGTATATGTGATCGTGCCGGTCCTCTTCTGGTGTGTGGCTAACTGGTCGTTAACCACCTTGATGGACGGGGAAGGCAAGTTTTCTGAAATTTTTATGTCAACCTGTTTTGCACTGGTGCCTCTTTTCCTAATCCATTTTCCTTGGATCTGGCTGAGTCTTGTGATCTCTGCACAAGAAACTGCCTTTTATTATTTCTCCAATGCACTCGCCGTCGCCTGGACGGTGTACCTGTTATTTGTGGGAAATATGACGGTTCATCAGTACACACCAGCCAAAACGATACTCACGATGCTATTGACACTTGTAGCTATGGCCTTTATGGCATTTCTGTGCCTCTTGTTCTTTAGCCTTGTACAGCAGATTGTATCGTTTGTCGTAACCATCTATCAGGAATTAGTGCTTCGGGGCTAAGGGAGGAGGAGAATGTGATGAAATATGCCGTAGCCAAAAAAATAACAGGAATGCTGCTCGCGGGCAGTCTGCTGCTCAGCGGATGTCAGTTCTCGTCAGCACCACTGACCAACCAGGCGGTATCTGCCGCAGATCAAACGGACGTTCCCTCCCTGCCTCCCGGAGAAAAACTGAAATCATCTTTCAGTAATACCCGCCTTCCAGGCATGATTGGCATTGCACAGAATGATCAGCTTCAGCTGTTCATTCACGAAGAGACTGCCGAGATTGCAGTGATTCACATGCAGAGCGGGCAGATCTGGCGCAGCAATCCTGAAGATCGTGAACAGGATGGAATTGCCGCAGGGATAAACAAAGACCTGTTGTCTTCACAAACCAAGCTCAGCTTCTTCAATAGTCTGGGTCAGAGCAGCACGGTGAATTCTTTCACGGACAGTGCCGCACACAAGCAGATCAGCTTCGAGTCACTGCCAAACGGCGTACGGGTGAATTACCAGTTTGGCAGCACCGAGCGATCCATTGAAGATTTGCCGATGAAGATCAGCAAAGAGCGTTTTGAGCAAAAGCTGCTTGCACAGTTGGATAAGACCGGGCAGCGGGCCTTGAAGGTCGGATATGCAGAGGACAAAGAAGAAGGTACTTACGTCCGGATTGATAAGGCGATGCAGGGACTTCAGTTGTCCCGAGCATTGAAAGCTTTTGACACAGCCGGTTACACACCAGAGGACCTGGCTCAGGATCATGCCGAGTTCGGCATTGAACAGGAACGTAGCGGACCGCGGCTGTTCATGATCACGATGGAATATGAGCTGGATGGAGAGGATCTGTTAGTTCGTGTTCCTTCATCAGGCATTCATTTTCCGGAGGAATATCCGATCAATAACATATCCATACTGGAGTATTTTGGTGCCGGAGGATTGAATGAAGAAGGCTCCATGCTGGTGCCGGACGGATCGGGGGCTCTTATCCATTTTAATAATGGGAAGTTGCAGTATCCTGCCTATCAACAAGATATTTACGGACCGGATATGACGATGAAACTGCGGGAAGCAAGTTCGAATGAAGCCAAAGCCCGATTGCCGGTGTTTGGACTTATTCGGAAAGAGGGGGCGTTCCTGGGTATTGTTGAGGAAGGGGATGCCGTTGCCGTTGTGAATGCCGATATCAGCGGCAAGCTAAACAGTTATAACAACGTATATCCAAGCTTCTATGTTGTGAACAAGAGCGATGTGACACTTCAGGCAAGCGATATGGTTCGTACACTTCCGAAATTTCAGAAGAATCCGACCGTGTCCGACTTCGCCGTTCGATACGCTTTTGTAGGGGCGGATAAGGCCTCGTACTCCGGGCTTGCCTCTCTTTATCGGGATTATCTGATGCAAAATGGCGGACTTCCCGAGCTGAGCGCCAGTAAGGATCAGAATGATGTTCCGTTTTATCTGCAACTGTTCGGTGCCATGACAACAAGCCAACATATGTTGGGCATACCGTACGATTCAACGGAGGCTCTGACGACGTTTGATGAAGCCAAAAACATTCTCACCACCTTGAAGGAGAAGAAGGTATCCAATATACAGGTTCGCTATGCCGGGTGGTTTAACGGAGGGCTTTATCATAGGATGCCCGATTCCATTCACGTGGACGGTGCCGTGGGTGGCAAAAAGGGATTGCGGGAATTCAGTGCATTCACCAAAGAAGCAGGCATCGGCTTTTATCCGGATATTGCTCTGATAAATGTGTTATCCAAAAAAGGATTTAAACCGTCTAAAGAAGCTTCCCGAACCTTAACCCAGGAACCGGCGGTTATGTATCCGATGAACCAGGCCATACAGCGTCGTGACAGGGATCGTTCACCTTCCTATGTGCTGTCGCCCAACTTGCTGGAGAACGTGACGGCAGAGATGCTGGATGAACTCAAGTCTCTTCAAAAAGATGAACTTTCGTTGAGTCTGAATGACCTGGCCGCTCAGCTGAACAGCGACATGAATCCGAAAAAGTTGGTGGATCGAACGGAAGCATTGGGCTCTGTCAAGAAAGCACTTGAACAGATCAAACAGCAGGTAGGCCCTGTCGTTGCGGAAGGCGGAAACGCTTACGCACTGCCATATGTAACCGGGTTGACAGATGCTCCAATGAATAGCAGCCGTTTCAAGCTGGAGGATGAAGAGATTCCATTCTATCAGCTCGTTGTACACGGCAGCATTAGTTATACAGGCATGCCATACAATCTTTCTACTTATACGGACGCAAGACAGTATGTATTGAAGTTGATTGAATATGGAGCGAGCCCTTACTTTGCCTGGTTCAATGCACCAAACCATGTTGTGAAAGAAACAGATTATGATCAACTCTATGCGGCGAATTACGAACAATGGATGGATCTGGCTGCTGACATCTACAATGAGGTCAACGACGTAAACCAGTCATTTACGGGACGTTCCATGATGTCTCATGAATCCATTGAAGAAGGCGTGTTCCGGACCATGTATGAAGGCGGCGGATTCGTAATCGTCAATTATAACGACTTCCCTGTAGATGTTGACAACGTTACAGTGGAAGCCCAAAGTTATGTGACTGGTGGTGAGCAGCTCTGAAGACGCTCCTGAAATGGAAATGGGGAAGTCGTACGTATGCTCAGCAGAAAGCCATGTGGGGCGTAATTTACGTGCTCCCCTGGCTCATAGGTTTTGTGTTATTTTTCTTCATTCCGCTGTTAGCCTCTCTGCGATACAGCATGAGTACAATTCAGGCCAACGCGGAAGGCATAGCGATTCAGTTCACCGGTGTCGCTAATTACATTCAGGCGCTAACCGTCAATACGAGCTTCAACCGTGCGTTAATCGAGGCAATCACAGACGTACTCATCAACGTACCTCTAATCGTTATATTCAGTCTGTTCCTCGCTGTCATCCTGAATCAGAAGTTCAGGGGCCGGGCTGTTGCCCGGTCGATCTTCTTCCTGCCCGTTATTCTGGCATCGGGAGTAATTATGACGCTGGAGAGCACCAGTCTGATTGAAGCGGTGAACCAGAGCAGTACAGGCGGCAGTTCACTCGGGACATTTGAACTCGAAAATCTGATGGTTAATGCCGGAGTAAGCGACTGGATCGTTACGTACCTGAGCAGCGCCGTAGATCGGATCTATCAGATCGTCAGTCAATCCGGTGTACAGATTTTGATCTTTTTGGCAGGCATCCAGACAATCTCCCCTCAGCTGTATGAGGCTTCGAAGATGGAAGGAGCTACGGGTTATGAAGCATTCTGGAAAATTACATTTCCGATGGTCAGCCCGCTGATTTTTGTCAATGCGATCTATACAATAATCGATTCGTTTGCCAATAACGCCATGACAGAACTGATCCGGGATACCGGCTTCGTCAAGTTCGACTTTGGTTTAAGCTCCGCCATGGCATGGGTCTACTTCCTGGCCATTGCCATCATTCTCGTTATCGTATCCATCATCTTCTCGAAGCGTGTCTTCTATCAAGATTAGAAAGGGGGGTGCTCTACGTGACAACTTCACGATTATTATCGCTGGAGCATTGGAAAGGCTGGCTGTGGGCCATGATCCGGTTTGTCCTGATTACCGGGCTGTCCTTCGTTATCCTGTTTCCCATATTCCAGAAGGTGTCAACGTCCATCAAGGATAAAGGCGATCTGTATTCCGCAGTGGTCGTGTGGATCCCGCAGAACTTCTCCATCGACAATTTCAAGCAGGCTATCCGCGTCATGGATTACTGGGCAACGCTGTTTAATACATTTGCATTATCTGCAACAACCACACTGCTGACCACTGCATCCTGTGCGCTTGCAGGGTACGGATTCGCCAGACTGAAGTTCAAGGGAAGCAACTGGCTGTTTGCCGGGGTAATCCTGACCATTCTTGTTCCACCGACGACCATTCTGATTCCGGTATACCTGAATCTGAAGAGCTTTGATCTGATGGGACTTATGACGCTTATCACAGGCAAACCGGTTAATCTGCTGAACACCTATTGGCCGTTTATTCTGACCGCGATTACAGCCAATTCACTCAAGGCTGGTTTATACATCTTCATTTTCCGGCAATTCTTCAGAGGTATTCCGAAGGAAGTGGAGGAGGCGGCCTATGTGGACGGTGCGGGCATCGGCCGAACATTCTCAACCATTATGTTACCCAATGCGATTCCGTCCATGGTTACGGTCATGTTGTTTTCGTTCGTATGGCAGTGGAATGACAGCTTCTATACAACAACTTATCTGACTTCGAGTAAAGTCATGTCGACCCAGTTGTCATCTCTTCCTTATAATCTGGCTCAGCAGGTTACTGACGGTGCAGCCTCCCAAGCTGATCCGTTCTATCTGAGCATGATTCAGGATACAGGAATTCTTCTTGCGATTCTGCCTTTGATCGTCATCTATCTGTTTGTACAACGATATTTCGTAGAGAGTGTTGAGCGTACAGGAATCGTCGGTTAAGTTCAATTCACCTGTACCTTTGGCGCGGCGATCAGGCTGGATAAGGAAGGAGGGATTCCATGGAACATTCCACTTGTAAAAAGGGGGCTTGCTGCGATCTTTTGCAAAACTGTTCATTTCAGAACCGCAACCCTTCGCTCCGCAGAATTCCCTTGCTGGTATGGAATGGGTTGCGGGAGCGGGCTCCGACCTGAGCGATATGCTGGTTTAGGAATGCGACGACAGCGTTACTTCGCAGTATAGCAAGGCATTACATCAGAAGAGGAGGAATTATAGTGAAGAAGATTTTGACATCTTTCAAACTTTTAATCATTCTTGCTTTATTGATCACCATTGTTCCATGGGGAGGTAACCGAGCCGAGGCATGGGTGGGCATGCCGATGGGTAAGCTTCACGTTAACGGCAAAAACCTGGTGAACAGCAACAATCAGCCTGTGCTTCTGAACGGTTGGCATCAACCTTCAGGCGCCTACTGGACATATCAGGATAGCAATTATTACCTCAATCTACACGGTAATAACCGTCATGCAGCTACTCTGGCTTATCTGAAGGACATTACCGATACATTTGCGGATACCAGCCCGAAATACGGAAGCAATCATGGCTGGAATATGAATCAGGTACGTCTGTTTATCGACCGTCAGGATATGGGAGATGTGGCTGCTGGTACATATAACTTTGCCGGTGTGCAGACCGTTACGCAAAATGTCATTATTCCGTATATCCAATATGCCAAGAGCAAAGGCGTATATGTGGTCCTGGGACTCGACTTCACATTAAAGGATGATCAGGCAACAACACCTGCCAACCTGCAAAAATTCAATGAAATCTGGGGTTATCTCGCTTCACGCCCGGAGATCAAAAGTGCAGACAACGTTCACTTCGAACTGATCAACGAACCTGTGAAATCCTATGCCAATGGACATTGGGGTGGATACAACGGGGAAAATGACTTTGTGGATCACTGGAATGACCTGCGTAATTTCCAAAATTCCATGATTTCAACAATTCGCAGCAAAGGTGCGGACAATGTCATCTGGGCGGCAGGTCTGGGATACAACCAATTTTACAGCTTAACGGCAAGTCATCCATTGACTGACCCGCTCAACAACTATGGATATGCGGTTCACTGGTACCCTGGTTATGGCGCATATGACAATTTCTCAATCCTGCAAGACCAGTGGAATACCAACGTGAAGGCAGCCGCTGACAAATATCCAATTAACATTACCGAGGTGACCTGGTTCAAAAACAAACCTGGCGATTCTGCTTATTGGAACCTGTTCAATGGCAGCAATGAAGGTTTCGGTACCAATACCAAAACGATCTTCAACGCAGCAGGTAACGTCAGCATTGCAGCACATATGAACGGATTCATTCTAAGTGAAGGACCACGAAGCTCTTTTGCTGATCCAACGGCCGGCCTGAAGTGGGACGGGGATGCTTCACGGAGTGCCATGGGACGATTCCTGTTTAACTGGTACCATGAACGTGCCCAGACTTACCCGGGCAGTGGATCAGGTGGACCAACAACAGGGCTGGTATCCGGTGCAACCTACAAAATTGTAGCCCGGCATTCTAACAAGGTTATTGATGTTCCGGGTGGTCTAAACGAAAACAATCTTCAACTCCAGCAGTGGAGCGATCTGGGTGGCAACCCTCAGAAGTGGGTTCTGACCTCGATCGGCAGCGGCAACTATACACTGACAAGTGTGAACTCACCAGACAAAGTCATCGACATTCGCAACGGTACCAACACCAATGGGGAAGTGGTCCAGCTCATGAGCAACCTGAACACAACCGCTCAGCATTTCAAAGTGAATGACCTTGGCAACGGATACTGGAGTATCATCAACGTGAACAGCAACAAAGCGATTGAAGTCGCCAACGCTTCCACGTCGGATGGTGCCAAATTGCAGCAGAACACCTACACGGGTGCAACAAATCAACAATGGAAATTTGTTGCCGTCAGCAATTAAAAAAACAAAACGTTAAACAGAACCTTCTCAAGCCATTCCTGGTCTTGGGGAGGTTCTTTTGCGTTTATTTTAATACTTTGGCATGCAGGCCGTGCGAAGGTAAGTTGCAACTATAGTTGTGCACCAAATAGCAGAGAGACATTTATTTTCATGCAAGCATTGTACGCTGTAGTACGAAAATGTACCATAAGAAAGAAGTTGTACCTTCACTAAGAAGAAATGCCCGGTGTATCATGGAACAGCTACCTAATCAAAGAGAAATGTAAGCGCTTGATAAAAAAGGGGGGGTACATATGCAGCTCCTATGGTCCAAATTTTCACCCGTGTTCCGCCGTTTCCTCATTTCCTATCTTGTCATTCTGATGATTCCTCAAATTGCGGGATATGCCTCTTATCGCGCCTCCATTGAAGCGGCCCGCTCCAGCTCTATTGAGAACAGCTACAAGTCGCTGAGTCTCGGCAAAGAGATTATTGAGCGAAATCTTCTTCAAGTCGAAGCCTTTACCAGACAGCTTGCCGTCAATCCGGATTTGCAAAATTTAATTGCTGGTCCGAAGCCGCATGATCTCTACAATGTATATGGTATGAACCGCATGCAGCGCAGTCTCTCCATGTACAGCAGCACCAATGAATACTTGTCCCATTTCTTCATTCACATTCCAAACTACAATGCCATTATCACACCAAGAACCGTATATTATCGTCCAGAACATTATTATGCTGCCAATCAGCTGGACGGTATGTCGTTTGAACAGTGGTATGACCAAATTTTGAAACAGCCGCACTTTAACGAGATCATACCGCTTCGAAACTATAAACGTGAAATTGTCGGTACCGTGCTTGCAGATGTTCCGGCCATCACATTTCTGCAATCTCTTCCTCTGAACAGCTTCAACAAACCGCAAGCGACGATTGGTGTCATGATTGATCAGGATAAGATGGCGAGCCTGACTCAAAATATTGTGGATCAATATGGCGGCTGGACTCTCGTCACCGATGCAGAAGGACAGATCATTTTCTCGCTAGGCATTGGCCAGGCCGAGGCTGAGCAAGTGGCACAAAGTCAGCGGATCGAAGGTAAAGCTGCCGAAACGGAGCAGAATGCGAAGAATGTACAGAATGTGCAGAGCGTTCAGCCTGGAAGTGATGATCGACTGTTGATATCGATTCAATCCAGTCAAAATGGATGGAATTACATGGCAGGCATTCCCGAGAAAGCACTCATGACCAAAGCGGACCAGATTAAACAAGTCACACTGGCCTTTACTTTGGCAACGATTGCCCTGGGATTGCTGTTCGGGTTGGTTCTGGCTTATCGGAATAGTGCCCCCGTGTACAAACTGTTGGCCACTTTCCGGGAACACATCACCGATTCTCCCGGCAGACGGGGGAATGAATATGATTTCTTGGCAAGCCATATTAACAATCTGATTGCAAATAATGACTCGCTTACAAATGCCATGAATGAGCAGATTCCATTATTGAGAGACGGTTTTATCAAACGGTTGTTAACCGGGGAATTCTATACCTCCACGGAGCTTGAAGTCATCTCATCACAGGCACACATTTCACTTCATAGCAGCAAGGGCTTAGCAGGTTTGGTGAGAGTAAACGGCTATGCTAATCCGGACAGTGAAGAGACGATTCATGAACTGGGCGTCGCGAGGCTTCTCGTCAAGCAGGTACTTACAGAGTGGAATGCCCAAGTACTGATTACGGATTGGGGAACGGACCAGATTGCTTTTGCTTGCCCATTGGATGCAAATCCACTGAATGAAGCGATGCGAAGATGTGAACAAGAGCTGAATACTTTAATGAAAGTGATCTACAGGGAACATCGGATATCTACAACAATTGGTACAGGTGCAGCGTATGAGGTCTGGAATGATGCAGGTCGCTCATTTGACGAAGCCAAACAAGCCCTGGATTATGGCATTCATATGGGAACAGATCATTTGGTGAGATTTGAAGATACGATGAAGGAAAATGAAATGTTCTATTATCCGATTGAGTCCGAACAGCGCCTGCTGAACACAATCAAAGCCGGGGAGCCAGAAGAGGCGATACGTATTCTGGAGCAATTATTTCTTCGCAATCTGGAGGAGCGGGAACTGTCCTACGAGATGACGCAGCAGTTCATCATGGAGTTGAAAGGGACCTTCCTGAAGCTGGACGAGCCAAAATTCAAGCTGGATGCCTCCCTGCTGGAGGAATATAAAAATCGGGTGACCTCTATTCAGATGACCGAAACGATCGCTGTGCTGCGTGGAAAGTTTAAGCAACTGACAGAAGACATTTGCGGTGACTTCCAGACTAGAAGAGCAGGGGCACATGCGGATACGATGATCGAAATGATTGAATTTATTCAACAAAGTTATGCGGATGCAAACTTGACGATCTATCGAATTGCCGAGTACATGAGCAAGTCGGAGAAGTATATATCCCAACTGTTCAAAGAACATACGGGAGAAAATCTATCTGATTACGTAGAACATGTGCGCATTGAAGCGGCTTCCAACCTGTTGCAGTCCACTGGTCGCACCATTGACGAGATAGCCGAGGCTACCGGGTATAACAGTGCGCATTCATTCCGACGAGCGTTCAAGCGGGTACGCGGCATTTCGCCAAGCGTGTTTCGGAAAATGGATGGTCATAGCGGTTAATGTAGGCTGTTTACAGGGATATATATTCGTATTATGTACGTTTTCAGTGTAACTGTACCTTTACGCCTCCCCAGAGAAAATCTTATGATTACCCCGAAAGTAAGCGCTACCAATTGTGATGAAGCTCATTATGAATGGGAGCCTTGAATGGGGGGATGATTCTGAGAACAACAATGACAAGTGAATCGAAGTCCGTAGAAAAGACAAGTAAATTGTCTGCCTTGCAGCGAGCATTATCCAGAAGCTGGAGGCGACATTGGCAGCTGTATCTGTTAATCCTGCCACCAATTGCTTACTTTATTATTTTCAAGTATGTACCGATGGTGAATGCGGTGCTGGCGTTTAAAGATTACAACGTCATCAAGGGAATCTGGGGCAGTCCATGGGCCGGAACCAAGTATTTTGAATTGCTTTTTCAAAATCCGGCATTCATCACACTCATCAAGAACACGCTTTACATTTCGTTTTACAGCCTGATTGTCGGTTTCCCGATTCCTATATTACTGGCACTCGCGCTGAATGAAATCAAAAACATACGATTCAAAAAAATCGTGCAAATGGTGACGTATGCTCCATATTTCATCTCTACCGTTGTAATGGTCTCCATCATTATGCTCTTTCTGTCTCCTCGGTTGGGTATTGTCAATACAATCGCAGGTGCTCTTGGTTTTGAAGCGGTGAATTTTCTCGGAGAGCCCGGACTGTTTCGTTCCATCTACGTATTCTCCGATGTGTGGCAGGGAATGGGATACTCCGCTGTCATATATCTGGCCGCTCTCGCGGGTGTTGATCCATCCCTGTACGAAGCCGCCAAAGTGGACGGAGCCAACCGAATGCAGAAAATCATTAATGTTGATCTGCCTGGACTGCTTCCGGCAGCCGTCATCATTCTGATTCTGAGTGTAGGCAACATCATGGCTGTCGGATTCGAAAAAATATATTTGCTGCAAAATCCGCTCAACCTGTCTGCCTCGGAAATCATCTCCACGTATGTCTATAAAATAGGGTTGCTGAATGCCAATTACAGCTTCGCTACTGCGGTTGGCTTGTTCAACTCGGTAATTAACCTGGTTTTGCTATTAATCGTAAACGCGGTCGCCAAGCGACTGTCCAACACAAGCTTATGGTAACGGGAGCGAAAGGAGGAGCACTAATTCATGTCTAACACACAAACAGATACCGGTCGTTCCCGAATCAGGAGCAGCAGTACAATCCGCGAATCTTGGGGAGATCGCGTATTTATAACGGTTGTTTATTTCATGCTGACGGTGGTGCTGATCGCCGTGTTGTATCCCTTGATATACATTGTGAGTTCTTCGCTTAGCAGCCCTGCTGCCGTCTCCTCAGGAAAAGTCTGGTTGTGGCCCATTGACCTGACATTCGATGGTTACAAGTCTGTATTACGCAATGATCAAGTCCTTACGGGGTATGCCAATTCCCTTTTCTACACAGCCTGCGGTACGTTGATCAGCGTGGCTCTGACCATCATGATTGCGTATCCGTTATCCAAAAAGACATTTGTTGGTCGCAGCTCACTAATGATGTTTATCACCTTCACCATGCTGTTCTCTGGGGGCTTGATTCCTACCTACCTGGTGGTCAAAACGATGGGGCTGATTGATACCCGCTGGGCACTGCTAATACCCAATGCTATCTGGGTCTGGCAAGTCATCATTGCACGTACGTTTTTCCAGAATTCAATACCGGAAGAGCTGTCCGAAGCAGCAGACATCGATGGGTGCAGTGACATCCGTTTTATCTTCAGTGTCATCCTGCCGCTCGCCAAACCAATCATTGCCGTGTTGTCGCTTATGTACGCAGTCGGTCAATGGAATGCATACTTCGACGCTCTCATTTATTTGAAATCACAATCGCTCTACCCGCTACAGCTGATATTGCGCAGCATTCTTATTCTGAACAGCAGTACGGGAAATATGGACGCTTCAGAAATGATCAAACAGCAACAGATGGCTGAACTCATGAAATACTCATTAATTGTCATGGCCAGCCTGCCGGTTCTGATTATCTATCCTTTTGTACAACGATATTTCGTGCAAGGCATGTTGATTGGTTCTGTCAAAGGATAGGTTCATTTTATTATTCATAAGGGAGAGGATTGTATTGAAAAAAGCGGGTTTCATCATTCTTGCCTGTATGCTATTTACCTCGTTGGTTCTTGCCGGATGTTCCAGTTCTGAAAAGGGGAACGGAGAAGGCGGCGATTCGTCAGGCAAGACAGCCATTAATGTGTTTGCACACCAAGGCTCGGACACCAATCTGTCCACCAATAAATTCACGAAGAAAATGGAAGAGAAATTTGATATCCAATTCAACTGGACCACGGTTCCATTCGATGGTGCAGCCGAGAAAAGACAGATTTCACTGGCTTCCGGCGATTATCCGGACTTGTATCTGTTAATACCGTGGGTAGATCGGTTCTCCCAGACAGACTTGTTGAAGTTTGGCCAACAGGGGGTAATATTACCGCTGAATGATCTGATTGAGAAACATGCCCCGAATATTAAAAAAGTGCTTGAAAGCAATGACTATTATCGGGCCATGAATACCGCTCCAGATGGAAATATCTATGGTCTGACAGGTTTGAATGAATGTTTTCACTGTTCATACCCGAACAAGATGTGGGTCAACACCAAATGGATGGAACAATTAGGTTTGACCGAGCCTGCAACGACAGAAGAGTTTAAGGAAATGCTTCGGGCATTTAAAACCAAAGATCCAAACGGAAATGGTAAGGCAGATGAAGTGCCCCTAAGTGGTTCTACCGAGAATTTTGGGGTGCACATTATCCCTTATTTAATGAACGGTTTTATCTATGACGATGATCGGAATTATCTCATCGTTAACCAAGGGAAAGTGGAGACCGTTGCGAATAAGCCGGAGTGGAAAGAAGGACTTGCGTATATCAAATCCCTGTATGATGAAGGGCTGATCGATCCGGGGGCCTTTACGCAGAACGTGGGTGCTTTCAAAAAGATCGGTGATAATGCCGATGCACAGCTTCTCGGTGCAGGAGCAGCGATGCATCCATCGTTATTTGTAACCACTGCCGAAGGTTCACCTTACGGAAATGATTACAATCCCATCCCTCCACTGAAGGGACCGAATGCAACCTATGCTACGTATAACTATCCAATCGATCCCGGAGCGTCTTTTGTACTGACGAACAAGGCCAGCGAGGAAACACAGATTGCAGCCATTAAGCTGCTGGATTATTTCTACACCCAAGAAGGGACCATGGCATCTTATCTGGGAGAAGAGGGCACAAGCTGGCGTAAACCACAGGAAGGCGAAGTGGCGCTCAATGATCAGATAGAGCCGCTCTACAAAGCCATTCCGCTTCCTTCCGGAGAAGAACCTCGCAATGACAGCTGGGCAGCATTGAGTCAGTACAATCATCACCGTGCCTATCGTGACGCCGAAGTACAGGGCAAGGACATCTACGCCAATGACGGTTATGAACGGCGACTGTATGAGGCTACATTATTGATGGAAGGAAAAGAGCCAACGGACGTTTTCCCTCACTGGGCACTCTGGGTTGACCCGTCTCTGGCGGATGAAACAAGCATGATGCAGACTAATCTTAAAGACTATATCGATCAAAATGCGCTGCAATTCATTACGGGAGCGAAAAGTCTCGATAAGGATTGGGAAGATTATGTGAAAGGACTGGAGGGACTGAACATCAATCGTTATCTGGAAATCATGCAGTCTTCCTATGATGCTTCTTCTATTTCCAAATAGTTGAGGTGTCCCATTGCATGCATCAGGTGGAACAAATCAGATATACATTGAAACGAGGTGTCCCTTTGTTCACCAACTTTGGCCTGAATGAAGTCAGGTTGACAAAAGGAGATTTTGCACATCGGCAGCAGCTTGTGCAAACCTATTTGATGTCATTTCGTATCGAACGACTTATGCACACGTTCAGAATCAATGCAGGAAAACCATCGTGTGCAGAGCCTCTGAATGGATGGGAAGCCGAAGATTGCGGCCTAAGAGGACATTTTACAGGACATTATCTCTCGGCATGTGCCAAATTGGCTTTTGCCAATCAGCATCGGGAACTGACGTCGAAGGCCAACGAGATAGTGGATATCCTGGAATCCTGTGCACGTCCGAACGGATACTTAAGCGCCTTCGAGGAGGATCAGCTTGACCAGTTGGAAAGCGAGCATAGTCCAAAGGTCTGGGCACCGTACTATACCCTTCACAAAGTAATGCAAGGACTCATCGACTGTCATATATATCTGGGGAATATGAAGGCTTTGCAGCTTGGAGTGAATATGGCCCATTATATATCCGGACGGTTTGCAAAGCTCTCTTTTTGGCAAATCGATGGCATTCTCCGCTGCACAAGGCTGAATCCGGCGAATGAGTTCGGAGGAATGGGAGATGCCCTTTACTCACTCCATGAACTTACCGGAGATGCGAAAATACTGGAGCTTGCACATTTGTTCGACAGAGACTATTTTATAGATCCGCTTGTTAATGGTCAGGATATGCTTGCAGATCTGCACGCCAACACGCATCTTCCCATGATCATAGCAGCAATGCACCGTCATGAGATCACTGGCGAGAGCCAATACAGAGAGGCAGCAATACATTTCTACAAATTTTTGAAAGGAAGAACATTTGCCAATGGCAATAACAGTTCAAAGGCTTTCGCTCCTGTCCAAGGCGGAGTTTCCGAGAAATCGGAACATTGGGGCCATTTCGGAAGGTTGGAAGATGCACTGACAGGTGGAGAGAGTGAGAGCTGTTGTGCACACAACACCGAACGCATACTGGAGCGATTGCATTCATGGTCCGATGGAGTTGAATATCTGGAACATATGGAATTACTTAAATATAATGCCATATTGAATAGTGCCAGCAGTCAGACAGGGCTGTCTCAATACCACCAGCCAATGGGAAGCGGTGTAACCAAAAATTTCAGCAGTGCCTATGATTCCTTCTGGTGTTGTACGGGTTCCGGTATCGAGGCGATGAGCGAGCTGCAGAAAAACATCTGGTTCAGAAGCGGAAACAGATTGCTGTTAAATGCATTCATCTCGTCAACCGTAGAGTGGAGCGAGCACACCCGCATTGAGCAGTGCAGCAAATATCCCGATACGCTTGTGTCTACCCTGGTGATCAAGACGGTAAGACCCGTGATATTGGCATTGTACCTGAAAGAGAAGTCTGTCGCAGCGGTGAAAATCAACGCCAGTGCCCCAGATGTGCAACATAAGAATGGTTACATCGTCATTGAGCGAGAATTTCATGATCGGGATATCATCGAGATTGAGATTGATGCCAAGCTGCATCTGGTTCCACTGCAAGGTTCGGATAGCAAAGCCGCGATGATGTATGGTAACATTTTGCTGGCACAGCTGGGGGATTACAGAAGAGTGAAGGGAATGACGGCAGGCAATCTGCATGAGAAGATCGTCAGACTTCCCGGGGAGGAACTGGCATTCGTTGCAGAAAGTGAGCAAGGAGAAGTCCTGAACTTCATTCCACTGTTTCGGGTGGAAGAAACAAGATACAGCGTTTACCTGGATCTGGGGAATGACGCTTCTCCTGCTCGACCATTCTCCGTGGCCGAGACGGGGAGCGCAGCTTATGAGTACGAGACAACCAGCAACCATGAAGACGCATTTAATTCCTAAAGAGGCATGTCGTACAGAGAGAGAAATGATGATGATGTTGCCTATATTGGCACAAAAAAACGTTCCCGATTCGCAGCTATCAGATGCGAGCCGGGAACGTTTTTTTGTGTGATAAGTCTCATGAGAGGATCTACATATCATTGCATCAGCTCGGGACGATGCAGATGCTCAGATTTATCTTAGAATTCTTTTCAGCGCCAGAAGATCCGCTTTCCGAGGGCGATGGTCGCTGAATTTAGCCTGGCCTCAACCATTGTTCAACGTCCGCAGGACAGGTGCAATGGCACGGACACATCCGCTTAGTACATGCGATATCTTCCGCTTAGAGCCAGCATGCTGAAAAAATACAGGCAATTGTCGTAATAACGCCGTTCTCCCTGACGCAGAGGCGTGTTCCAAAATTTGCGAACAAATGAGGCAGCATGCGGACCATCTGCAGCCAGTGAAGCCATGGCATTGGTAGCCAGCAAACCAACAGGATGCAGTGAAGGTTCGTCAAAAGGCTCACCCTCAATGGTATAACGACGATAATCAGACATTTCAATATCACTAAAGAAGGACTGAATCCGATTGGATTGTTCGATCTGCCATGGATCCTTGCGGAACCATTCCCAGTCCAGCGCAATATTGGCAGCAGTACGATAGGCATCACTGTAAAAATGCCTGAAATCCCCATGTGGCTGTATTGGGGCAGGAGAGCCGTCAAAGTTCGCATATTCTGGTGAAAGTCCGGTGACGGGATGGCAGGCTGTATGTAGGTAAGACCGACTAGAGGTCGCCGCTTCTTTCCAAAAAGCCTGATCTTCTTCATCCGCATATTTCGCGAATAGTTCATAAAAATGAGGCAGATGGTAGGACGGATCGCTAAACGGTGTTTCCGGAATGAATTTGATCAGTTTTGTTTCCGGGTCCCACATGGGGTCACCTTCGCCGTTTTCACCTTGATGTATACAGGCACGAAGGATCTTGCGGGCTTGTGCCTTGTAATCATAAGGTTCAGTACCATCCCCCCAGCGGTTGGCGGCGAAAAACAGCGCCATGGCAAAAAACTCCTCGCCATCAGGAGCAGGTCCTTGCGAGAGCCGGGTACCGTCAGGCTTGCAATGCCAAGCGAAGTAATCTTTGTATTGACCCTCGGTATGCTGCATGAAGGTGTGGGAGAAATTCCAGAGTCGATCAAATTCGTCCTTCTTGTCCATCTGAACAGCCATCATCATGCCATAGGACATGCTCTCAGATCGAACATCGAGATTACCGGTATCTAGCAAATATCCCTTGTCCTCACCCATGGGATAATATATTCGAGTATTTTCATCGCCATAAAACAGCGCGTTCCATGTTTCATCCAATCTGGTCGTAATCTCATTCTGATCGTAGCCTAGCTTCAAAAACAGATTCGTATACATACCCGTATCCAACGCGCCTTGACCTGTGATATTCATGCGTTTCCTCCTTCATCAATGCGGTTTTTCAAAATTATAACATGGAAATAGTATACAAATTAAAGCGTTTACATGAAAAATTATAGGTGTTCTGATCCGCATGTTATTGTACTTAACTTAAAATGATATAGTGGTTGAAATCCTATACTTTGTCAGGTTGTTGTAAAATTATGTAAGCGATACACTTTGGGAGAAGGATCACACCTGATCTAATCATAATACAAGCTGTGGTCCTTTAAATTTGGTTTGAGGGATGATCAGAATCTAGCCGAAAGGATGTGATGGTGATTTATGCTCCGGGATTCAGAAGATGCAGGTGAAAACACGGAATTCACTGCACCGCGTGATCCAGTGGGAGTGACAGCTTCGTCAGTCAAGCCCGCAATTGACTTTGAATCACAAGGATATCGCGACATGATTGGCCGGTCTCTTCTGAACAAAGGGATTAATGTCAGATTAAAACGAGCCATTGAGAAGGCAAAAAACGGCGAACCTGTTGTTATTGCTTATATTGGAGGCTCCATTACCCAAGGTGCTGGTGCAATACCTATTCATCTTCAAAGTTACGCTTATCGGTCGTATGAATCGTTCAAGTTTATGTTTGCGATTTCAAAAGATAGTCCGATTCATCTGATTAAAGCAGGCGTAGGTGGAACTCCTTCGGAATTGGGGATTGTACGTTATGATCGTGATGTGTTACGTGGAGGTACGGTTCAGCCGGATATTGTCATAATCGAATTCGCAGTGAATGACGCAGATGATGAAACTCAAGGGAATTGTTACGAGAGTCTGGTGCTCAAAGCACTTGCTGCCGATAACAAGCCAGCAGTCATCTTGTTATTCAGTGTATTTGAAAATGACTGGAATCTGCAGGATCGTCTCGCCCCGGTTGGCTGGCATTATGATCTGCCAATGGTAAGTGTGAAAGATGCTGTCGTAGATCAGTTCAACATGACAATAGATGAGGGTAACATTATTTCCAAAAAGCAATTTTTCCATGATATATATCATCCGACCAACATAGGGCATCGGATTATGGCCGATTGTTTGGAATATTTGTTCGATGTGACGAATCATTCTGAATGGGATGAGCAAGATCATGATAATAAAAAAGCTCCGCTAATTGGAGATGATTTTGTTCATGTGAAGCTGTTGGATCGGAAAAACGGCAATAACATTGCCCTTATCGATGAAGGCTCTTTTTGCAAAACGGACACGGATCTGCAGATGGCTGAGATGGATGCTCATGAATATGGTACACCCCAGTTCCCCAACAACTGGATGCGTTCGGGAGAGGGAAGAGGGTCTCAGAGCAGCTTCAACATAAGCTTGCAGTGCAGACGCCTCATTCTGATCTTTAAGGATTCGGGTAGCGACGAATTCGGAACTGCAGATATCAGGGTAGATGGGGTATTGGTCCAAAAAGTCGATCCGCGTAAGATCAACTGGACCCATTGCCATGCATTACTTCTGCTTGACGAAGAACAAGTTAGGGAGCACTCCATCGAGATCGACATGGCAGAAGGTCATGAACATAAATGCTTCACCATTCTGGGTTTTGGCTATGTGGATTAATTAAGACGGATAGTCATTCATATGTTCGGAGGAAAAGAGAATGAAATTGATCTCATCAGCAGTAACGGGATATGACCAATATCGGGAGAATATACCACGTGGAGTCATGGAGATGATAGAGTACCCTTCCAGGGCGGTTGGCAATGCCCGTAAAGCGATGGTGTATACCCCACCAGAGTTTTCTTCGACAAGAATGTATCCTGTACTTTTTCTTTTGCATGGGATTGGTGGAGACGAAACCGAATGGCATACTCATGGTTCTCCCCAAATTATTCTTGATAATCTGTACAACGATAACTTGCTTGAGCCGATGGTTATTGTTTTCCCCAATGGTCGCGCAATGTCGAACGACCGGGCCGAAGGAGACTTGTTTGAACCTAAAAAAATCAAGGCATTTGAACGATTTGAATCCGATCTGCTTCACGATTTGATCCCTTACATGGAGTCCAACTATCCTGTGCATACAAGCCGGGATAAAAGGGCAATCGCTGGTTTATCCATGGGTGGAGGTCAAGCCTTAAATATCGGATTAAGCAATCTGGACCATTTTGCATGGATCGGTGCTTTCTCTGCAGCCCCAAACACCAGAAGTCCGGAGCTGCTTGTTCCCGATCTTTCGAAAGCGCCTTCATTACTCTCGCTGTTGTGGATCTCTTGTGGTGAGCAGGACAATCTTATAGAGATTAGTCTTGGAGTTCACCGATATCTGGCACAACACGGAGTACCTCACATTTGGCATGAGGAAAGTGGAGGACATGATTGGCCCGTATGGAAGAACGATCTGTATCTGTTTTCGCAACGACTTTTCAAGTGAAATCTGCTGAAGATCATTCATATCGGATTGTAGTGTCAACCAAATCTATTAAAATATCAGGAGGTATCATTTTATGTTCAAATTCGGTAAAAAATTAATGACTGTTGTTCTTGCAGCTTCCATGAGTTTTGGTGTATTCGCAGCAACATCCAGTGCTGCAACAGATTATTGGCAAAATTGGACAGATGGTGGAGGAACGGTCAACGCCGTGAATGGATCTGGCGGGAATTACAGCGTGAATTGGCAAAATACCGGGAACTTTGTTGTCGGGAAAGGGTGGACATATGGCACACCTAATCGGGTAGTCAATTACAATGCCGGTGTGTTCGCTCCTTCAGGTAATGGCTATCTCACCTTCTATGGATGGACTAGAAACGCTTTAATTGAATATTACGTGGTGGATAGCTGGGGAACGTATCGTCCGACCGGAACGTATAAGGGCACGGTGAACAGTGATGGTGGCACATATGACATCTATACGACGATGAGATACAATGCACCTTCCATTGATGGTACGCAGACTTTCCCTCAGTATTGGAGTGTTAGACAGTCCAAGAGACCGACTGGTGTCAATTCTACCATTACGTTCAGCAATCATGTGAATGCGTGGGCGAGCAAAGGGATGTACCTTGGAAATAGTTGGTCCTATCAGGTAATGGCTACAGAGGGTTATCAAAGCAGCGGAAGTGCAAACGTAACGGTTTGGTAAAAATGATGTAATGTAATTCAACGTCTGCACTTGCATTTGATTTCAATTTTCCGGAAGCGTTGAGGAACCGTTATTCAGCAGATTAACGGACCTCGACGTTGCCGGATTCAAGCTTAGCAAAGGAGAATAATTGAATGAGGAAGCTAGTATGGTTAACTTTAATTGCCATGGTTGTTAGTCTGAGTGCTTGTTCAGCCGGTAATTCTCAATTAAACGATGACATGGTTTTCGTCGAAGGAGGGGCTTTCAAGAGCAGTAAGACGAGTTTTACTAATAAAAATGAAACGCTGGACTCCTTTTATATTGGCAAATATGAAGTGACTCAAAAAGAATGGATGGAAATTATGGGGGAAAACCCGTCTGGCTTCAAGGGAGATGATCTGCCCGTTGAAATGGTCAGCTGGTATGACGCAGTCGAATACTGTAATCAAAAAAGTATAAAAGAAAACCTGAAACCTTATTACAATATAGACAAGGACAATCTGGATACGAATAATCACAATGAAAACGACAATATCAAATGGAATGTAACGATCAACGAAGGTGCCAACGGTTACCGTTTACCTACAGAAGCAGAATGGGAGTACGCTGCAAGCGGAGGCCAAAAGAGCTTAGATTACACATACAGCGGAAGTAATAATCCGGATGAAGTTGCTTGGTACTGGATAAATGCCGGCGAAAATATTCTGACAGGTGATTGGAGCTGGCCCGCTATTGAGAGTAATCGTAACCAAACCAAAAAAGTCGGAACTCAGAAGGCGAATGAGTTAGGAATCTATGATATGTCTGGGAATGTGAGAGAATGGTGCTGGGAGTGGTACAGCGATCCGGAGGGACCCAATCAAACTTGGCGAGTTGTGAAAGGCGGAGGCTGGATGGGCGGTGTCAATAACAATGAAATAGCATTCCGAGGCAAATTTGATGCAAATGGTTTTGGGCCTGATCAAGGATTCCGTATTGTGCGCGGAGAATAAATTCTCTTGCCTGTTAGTGGATTACTTCTGAGCTCGACCTATAATTTATCGGGTGAAAACCTATAGTTTATCAGGTTGTTGCACAAAAATGTAAGCGTTACACTTGTATTGTCATTCCCGGCGCTTCGTTATAATCGGAGCGTTCTTATAATACGACTGATAGATACAATTCTAAGTTATCGATTAATGATGGTTAGACTGGTAAAAATGTAACTTATTATACAATTGCATACATCTTCAGATCCTGAAATTCTCCAAGTTGTGCGAGCAGACAACAATCCTGCTGTTGTTCTGCTGTTTAGCGTTTTCGGAACAAATGGAATCTACCCATAGATATAGATAAAATACATGCAGCTGATCACGGACAAAAGAGAGGTGAGCTAATGTACAAGGTCATTGTCGCTGATGATGAGCCGTTTATGCTAGAAGGATGGAGAACGATGATCGACTGGCGAGCTTGTGGATATGAACTCTGTGGGACGGCAACCGATGGGGAGGAAGCACTTGCTTTGTTCAACTCGGTTGAACCGGATCTTGTCGTTACTGATATTCAAATGCCTGTTATGGATGGTCTCGGTCTGATTCACACCTTGCGAGAAGATCTCGCTTATACCTCCAAAATCGTTATCGTTACAGGATACTCCGATTTTAATTATGCCAAGCAAGCCATACGGTATCAAGTCGATCAGTATGTGCTTAAACCTCTTGTTCCCGAGGAAATTCATCAAATCCTTATGGAAATGATAGAACCTCTGGACAAACGTAGAAATGAACGACAACAGCAGAATGGAATTATGGTTACAGATGAAGCCTATGAAAATCATCTTCATGAATATCAAATAAGCGAAGAATATAATTTAGAGCAAATGATGAACATCTCCAAAGAGATCTTGGCGTTGATTGAAGCAGGAAACACATATTCCATCGATAATGCAGTGAGGGCATTGCTAAAGAAAAGTGAGAAAGCAGAAGTTTCATTGGAGTGGATACATCATGTCATCCGATATATCCATGGGGAGTTGCTACGGAAATATGGAAAGAGAGAGGTTTGCAGAGAAATACTATGTGAAAAAGAATGGCATGAGGCTGCGAGTTGGACTTCTGGCACATTGCAAGACCTGTGTGTTCGACTGTCCGAGCAACTTTCCCAGTCTGAATCGAAGCAAAAATCGGGTACAGGAGGGCTTGTTGCAGAAGCGCTGAATGAATTGAAACAACACTATCGAAGTAAAATTAAATTACAAGATGTAGCTAATCGTATTCACGTGAATTCTGCCTATCTGGGTCAACAGTTCAAGCGGGAGATGGGAGTCAGTTTCAGTGACTATGTGCACCAGCTTCGTGTTGAGGAGGCCCGTAAACTCCTGCGACGTACCAATATGAAGATTACTGACATTGCATTCAGTCTGGGATATCATGATGCTGAATATTTCACCCAAAAATTCAGAGCACATACAGGGGAGCTTCCATCCGTCTACAAAAACAAAAATCAAGGGTGATCATATGCGTCATAAATTCTGGATGTTCCGTAAGGTTAATGATATTCCTCTCCGATCAAAATTTCTGCTTATTTATGTACTAAGTATTCTCCTTCCTGTAATAACGATTAATATCTTCTTCTATCAACGAACCTCTGCGGATATCAAAATTAGAGAACAGGAAAATCTGCGCAAATCCATCGACAGGGCTGCGGGGGAACTGCTTGGCATGATTGATGAGAGCGTTGCTCTTAGCCGAATTATTGCAGCAGACGATTCGCTATACGAGGCATTGGATCGGACCTATTCTTCCCCCGTCGATTATTACAATGTGTATCATGCATTTCTGCGAGATAAATTAACACGGTATATGTCAGCGAATATTCTGGAGGTACGTATCTATACGGATAATGATACCATTCAGACGGGCAGTCATTATATTGTGATGAAAGACAAGAATGTACTTCCTGGATTGAAACAGCTGAAATCCACCAGTGGGGGCATTCTTGTTGTTGATTATGTTGAGCCGTCCGGATTTAACGCGGGAAGAAGGATCAGTGTGATTGGCAAAATGGATACCTACACTTCCTATGCCAATTACAACAAGTATTCCAAGATCGATCTGGAACTTAACCGGGTGTATAGCATTTTGAATCGCGAGTCAGACAGTCTTCAGCTGCGTCTGGTCGATAGCAACAACCGTACTGTCGTTTCAAGCGGAGAATTCAGCGAAACCACCATATCCAACCAGGATAACGAATCAATATCCAAGGAAGCTGGCGATTCTGGTTATACACTCGAAAAGTCATTGGGCAATTTAGCGTACCTTAAGGGTTGGAAATTGATTGGCGTTGCCGATACGCGTCACCTTGACCACCTGTTGCAAGAAGCCTTCAAATCCATTCTGGGATTACTGGCAATAAGTATAGTGGTCCCCTCTGTGTTGATCTATATTATTTTGCGCTCCTATCACTATCGGATTCGCAAGTTGTCCAGACATATGGAGAAGGTTCGCAACGAACGATTCGATCTAATTGAAATTCAGGAAGGGCGCGACGAGATTGGCGGGCTGATTCGTACATTTAACATCATGATTGGTAAAATTCATACGTTGATTAATGACGTATATAAACTGGAAATCCGTCAAAAAGATCTGGAGTTGGATCAAGTAAGGACCGAATTGTCCATGCTCCAGAGTCAGATGAATCCCCATTTTTTATTTAACACTTTGAATGCCTTGCTGGTCGTTAGTACGAAAAATGGATATACAGAAGTCATTGAGATTATTAAAAGTCTGTCCATGCTGATGAGACAGTTGCTCAGTCATTCTGACAATCTGATTCCTTTGCAAGAAGAACTGCAATTTACGAATCTGTATCTCCAGATTGAGAAGTTTCGCTTTGGAGAGCTGTTTGATTACACCTTCGAGGTTGACCCTGATGCAGCTTCGTTGCTAATTCCGCGAATGAGTATTCAACCGCTCGTCGAAAATGCCTGCAAACATGGCTTGCAGGCGCGAAAAAATGGCAGACAGATCAAGATAATGGCGAGACGAAATGCTTCTGAATTGCTAATTCAGGTGATCGATAATGGAATTGGCATGGATGCAGGGAGACTAACCGAGCTTCTGAGAGATATTCGTTCTGAAAGACCCAGAAACGGTGAACATGTAGGACTGCGCAATGTCTACCGCAGGTTGGAACTCTTTTATGAAGGAAATGCGATATTCGATCTAAGCAGTGTACCGGGAGAGCAAACCATTGCAGGATACCGTATACCAATCTCCAGGTTGGAACAGAGGAAATAGGAGGTAAACTCTCATGTATAAAGTATTGCTAGTGGATGATGAACCGTATGCCATTGAAGGATTACAACTTCTGATCAATTGGGAAAAGCATGGATTTGAAATCAGAGGTGTGTGCGCCAATGGTGAGGAAGCCATTCGTATGATACAAGAAGATCAACCTGATCTCGTGGTGACAGACATTCGTATGCCTGTCATGAATGGGCTTGAGCTTGTAGAAGAAGCACGACGATTGGAACATGAGTCTGTGCTGTTTGTCATCACGAGTGGATACAGTGACTTTAATTATGCCAGACAAGCCATTCGATTAGGTGTCTCCAACTATTTAACCAAACCCGTTGACAGTATGGAAGCAGAGGATATGCTGGTTCGTCTCCGTATGCAATTGCAGGAACGTGAAAATCAGGAGCGTATTCGGGAACATGCCAACGAGCAAAGGATCAAAGCGTTTTTGTCCGCAATGATTAAGGATAAGCAGACTATATCGGAGCAGGAGATGTCAGAGACCCTTCCTCGTTTGAACAAGTCCCATTGGGCATACCTGCGGATAGCTCTTCAAGGAGATATTCAGGAAGCCTGTTTAGTAGCTGAACAAATGGCTGACGCAACAACTAGTTGTTATGTGTTAGACAGAACAAGAGACTCATTGGGACTGGTATGGGGTGAAGAAGTGAATGATAGCGGGGGGACTTCTGAAGCAGTTAAAGCTTTTGCCCAGCGTTTGATGAGCAATATGCAAAATAACGGCTGCGAAGATATTCATATCGCGGTTGGTTCAACGGTGAACAAACTGGAGCTTTTATCTGAATCCTTCTGCTCCGCTCAGGAAGTTGGGCGTTATTTGTTTTTTAATCAAAAGCGCCTGTTGTTTGCCGAAGAAATTCAGCTGGAGAATTGGCAGTTTGATCCGGAAACACTGTCAGAGGTGGACCATATTAGCGAGTTGCTTGAGAACGGTTCTGTAGAGGAACTCTCAAGCTGCATTCGTAGTGCCTTTGAACTGTTTATAGAGATGAAGGCTGCGCCAGAGATTGTACATATTTTCTCTACCCATATTATATTCCGCGGACTGTCCTTGTGTAGAGAATTAGGAGGAGAATCTAATGCTCTAATGAATGAATTGGCAAGCGGAATCCTGGAGAAGGGCCAACGAAATATCGAAAAGGTTGCTAGCAATCTGGAACATTTCTGTTTGCAATGCAAGTCAGAACTGGCTATTTTCCGGGAAAGAAAGCTTGGTGGCATTCAGGCAACGGTTGCTGAATATGTGCAGATGCATTACAGAGAGACGTTTACCATCCAGGAACTCGCAGAACGATTCTACGTGAACCCAGTCCATTTAGGGCAGTCTTTTTTGCGAAAGTACGGCAAAGGTGTAATCGAGGTAGTACATGATCTGCGAATGGAAGAAGCGAAACGTCTCCTCCAGCATACGAATCAGACATCAAGTGCGATCGCAGAGCAGGTAGGGTACCGCAGTTACCAGCATTTTCTAAGACACTTCGAAAAACGTACAGCCATGAAACCTTTAGAATACAGACAAAAGTATGTGAATTAAGACTTGAAAAAGAAGAACCTCTCCCGAATAAGACCTGCAATTACAGGGGGGTGGACCTTAAATATATATATTTTGAAACCGCATACATTTCTTCATACTAAAAACAGTAAGACATACCACTTCCAAGGAGGGCAAGTACATGGGGGGACTTAAGAAAAAGAAGCTTTGGGGTTCCGTATCACTCGTTCTGGCTTTAAGTTTGGCACTTGCAGGATGCAGCGGTGACAATGAGAAAGCGACTACACCGGATGGGAAAGAGGTACTGAACATTACGGCCTTTATCGGAACGCCAAATCAGGCGCCAGCTAAAGACAACCGAATCTACAAGAAGATCCAGGATGAGCTCGGCGTCAATCTTGAGATGGAGTTTCTTGTGGGTGATCTTCAACAGAAGCTCGGCGTTATGATTGCCGGTGGCGATTTCCCTGACTTGATCACAGCAGATACCAAATTGGTATCAGCCGGTGCGGTTATTCCGCTCGAGGATCTCATTGAAGAGCATGCACCTAATCTGAAGAAGCATTTCGGTAAAGACTGGAACCGGATGAAAGATTCCAGTGACGGACACATTTACTGGTTGCCTAACTATGGAGTGTATACAGGGGAGTTCATTAGTAACTATTATTCTGGGCCAGCATTCTGGATTCAAAAGTCCATCCTGAAGGATGCCGGGTATCCGACTCCTAAAACGTTGGATGATTTCACAAAGTTGGTTCGTGATTATGCAGCCAAGAATCCGACGATTGATGGACAACCGACGATTGGCTTTACTACACTGGCATCTGACTGGCGGACGTTCCCTTTGCTTAATCCACCAGAACATCTTACGGGTCACCCTAATGATGGGGGCGTAGTCGTGGATGAGAATGGAGTGGCGAGTGTTTTTGCCGACAAGGATATCTCCAAACGTTATTATAAGGAACTAAACAATCTGTACAATGAAGGATTGCTGGATAAAGAAGCCTTCGTTCAGAACTATGATCAATATCTGGCCAAAATTTCTTCGGGACGTGTACTTAGTATGTTCGACCAGCACTGGAATTTCCAAGCCGGCGAAGACCCACTCGTAGCACAGGGGAAAATCGGCCAGACATACGTAGGTTTCCCGCTAGTCTATGATACAAGTATCACAGATCATTATCTGGATCGTCCGGTCATTAACTTGAACAATGGTTTTGGTATCAGTAAAGATGCCGAAGACCCTGTCGCACTCATTAAATTCCTCGATAAGCTTATGGATGAGAAGTACCAGAAACTCTTGTCATGGGGTGAAGAGGGTGTAGACTATCAGGTGAATGAAGAGGGAAGATTCTATCGTACACCAGAGCAACGTAAAGAGCAGGATGATCCGGCATGGAGATTGGTTAACAAAGCGGAAGGTTTCTATGCTGCGGCACCAAAGCTCGAAGGAACATTTGAAGATGGCAATGCCATTGGAGCGATCAACCAACCTGAGGAATTCTATGACAACCTCAAACCGGAAGATAAAGAGCTTCTGGATGCATATGGCTTCAAAACATGGAGTGACTTCTTCTCTCCTGCACCAGAAAATCCAGTGTACTATCCAGCATGGCAGGTCGATCTGAAAGAAGGCTCTGATGCTGCGGTAGCGAACAAACAAATGACAGACACTTCATTGAAATTCTTGCCTAAAGCGATCATGTCAAAACCGAATGAATTCGATAACATTTGGACTGAATATGTAGACGCTTACAAGAAAATCGATATTAAAGCTTATGAAGACCGAATTAATGAACAACTGAAATGGAGAATCGAGAACTGGTCTGTTAAATAAAAAAATGCGGCAATGATTCACTCGGAAGGTATTAACCAAAGGAATTACTCAGGCGAGTACCTTCCGGGTATCATGCATAAAGTCGCTGTAAGCCAATAGGAGGAGTGAAAGATGGCGAACACGCCTGGAGCCATACCAGAGCAAACCACCCGTACAGTCGTTGCCAAAACACCAATGTTAAAACGGTTGCGCGGACAAAGACAACTAATGTTCATGTCATTGCCCATCGTTGCGTACATTCTCGTATTCTCGTATTATCCCATTTGGGGCTGGGTTATGGCCTTTCAGAATTACAGTCCTGCCAAGAATTTCTCCCAGCAGGAATGGGTCGGGCTCAAACATTTCAAGTTTTTGCTAACTGATGATGCTTTTCTTAACGTGCTTCGTAATACCATTGCGATGAGTGTAATCAATATGGTACTCGGATTTGCGACAGCCATTATATTTGCCATTTTACTTAATGAGATCAAGAATAAGTTCTATAAACGAACGATTCAAACGATATCGTATTTGCCTCACTTTCTCTCATGGATTATCGTGACAGGCATCGTGGCCAGTTCACTGTCTGTAGACGGCGGGATTGTCAATGTGGTGCTCATGAAGTTAAACATTATTCAAGAACCTATCATGTGGCTCAGCGTTCCGGAATATTTCTGGGGCATTGTAGGCGCATCTCATGTGTGGAAAGAAGTAGGCTGGAATGCCATTATTTATCTGGCGGCCATTACGTCGATCGATCCCTCGCTCTATGAAGCAGCAGAGATCGATGGTGCGAACCGATATAAGAAAATGCTGTATGTGACCTTACCCGGAATCAAATCCATTGTTATCATTTTGCTGATCATGAATATGGGCTGGATTCTGGAAGCTGGATTCGAAGTTCAGTATCTGTTAGGTAATGGTGTGGTTGTCGACTGGTCACAGACGATAGATATATTTGTCCTGAAATACGGACTACAGATCGGAAATTACTCTTTGGCTACCGCAGCAGGCATATTCAAGACAGTAGTTAGTATCACGCTGATCTTTGCAGCGAATTCTATTTCCAAACGGCTCGGGGAAGACCGATTAATATAAGGGGGACTAGAGATGGGAATCAATAAATCTCGGCTTGAACCGATTGTCTTCCATACGTTAAATGGTATACTGATGATCGCAATCGCGATTGTTACCCTGTATCCGTTTGTGAATACACTCGCCGTATCGTTCAATGCCGGTAATGACACCATCCGGGGTGGGATTTATCTGTGGCCTCGGGTATGGACAGATCAAAACTACAGAGCAGTATTTGCAGGAGGAACCATCTTCAGCGCCTTTGGTATATCTGTGGCGAGAACAGTTTTGGGGACAGTATTAAGTCTATTCTTAACCTCCATGCTGGCTTACACATTAAGCCGAAAAGACTATATATTACGAAAGCCCATTACCATTATTGTTGTTCTTACGATGTATTTTAGTGCAGGTCTTATTCCAACGTACTTCCTAATGAAAGATTTGCATTTGTTAAACAACTTTCTGGTGTACATTATTCCTGGGTTGATCAGTGCTTTTAATATGATCGTTATTCGAACCTATATCCAGACACTACCTGAGGGACTGATCGAATCTGCCAAAATTGATGGTGCTGGAGATTTCAGAACGTTCATGTCCATTATTCTACCGCTGTGCCAACCAGTGTTGGCTACGGTTGCACTGTTCATTGCAGTCGGCCAGTGGAACTCTTGGTTCGATACGTTCCTCTATGCTTCTTCCAAACAAAACCTGAGTACGCTGCAATATGAGTTGATGAAACTATTATCTTCTTCCATGAATTCCAACAGCAGTGCAGCCGTTGCCAATGGGGCAGATCTTGGCGCTGCACGCAACATGGTCACTCCTGTATCTATTCGGGCAGCCATTACAATTGTTGCCGCATTGCCGATCTTGGTTGTATATCCATTTTTGCAGAAGTATTTCGTTCATGGCTTGCAGCTTGGCGGGGTAAAAGAGTAAACTTGATTGGTAAACAGATTCAGTTAAAGATTAATAATCCAGAACGGCCACATGCGTGGCCGTTTTTGACTTGTTTAGAGCCTTTTATCCACAAAGGGGAGTTACACCAGAAGAACGAAAAAGTTTTGTTCAACAATATTGTTGACAATCTATTTGACACTACTGTATTATAAATTGTTTTACTTCTATAAATTGCAGGAGTGCCAATAGCGCAAGTGCTCCTTATTAAAGAACTGTCTACAACACCTGAATTTCCCAAGCTTTAACATTGTTGACGAGGAGACTAAAGAAAATGAAAGTACTAATTGTGGAAGACTCCATCTTTGTACAGAAATTGGTCCGGAAGCTAATTATGGATCATATTACGGATTGCGAGATTCAGATTGCAAGCAATGGAGAGCAAGGATATAACTTATATCAGGCATTCAAGCCTGATCTTATCATAACGGATCTGCTAATGCCTGGTTTGAATGGACAAGAAATGCTTCGTATGATTCGGGAAATCGATCGGGATGTACATATTATTATTTTATCCGCGGATATCCAGAAGGCGACACGTGAAGAAGTAGAGAGTCTGGGAATCTCAGGCTTTTTAAATAAGCCCTTAACTGTTGATAAAGCAAATACGTTAGTTGAATTAATTCGGGTGACCAATCATGCTGAATGAATTGCAGAAGGATTTGCTTACTGAACTTGTGAACGTATACGTGGGACAAGCTGCCAATATGTTATCAGAGATTGTTGACAGGCATATTGTATTGAACATTCCTGATGTAGAACTGATTTCTTTCTCCGATGTTGATCGGAAAGATCGGAGATATAACATTTTTTTCAATGAAGGGCATCTATTCAGGTCTTCTCTTCAATTTGGCTATGAGTTTCAAGGAAAAGCTTTTTTGATGTTTCCCGCTGAGCAGGCTAAAATCCTGGCAAATATGTGTCTTGGGGAGCTCACTGAGACCATACCTGAAAACTTCCGCTTGATGGATACCGATCTGGATGTGTTGAAAGAAGTCAGCAATGTCCTTCTCAATGCCATCATTGGAGAATTTGGCAATTTCCTTGAGTTAAAACTTGAATATGTACTGCCGGATATTGAATTAATTCATGGTACTCACTCTGATCCGGAAATACTACTTCAAAACGAAGTATATGTACTTGTTCTCCATACATCGTTTTTGCTCGCCGAAACGGACGTGAAAGGAATAATTATTATTGCGTTGAGTATGAGCTCCATCTCCATTTTGCTAGACAAAATTGATGCATTGCTAGGAGCTGGCCATGAATAATCTTCTATCACAAGCACTGAAAAAAGCCAATATAGGCATGCTCATTGTCGATAGACAATTGAAAGTTGTTCTTTGGAATGGCTGGTTGGAACGCTTTACTGGAAAAAATGCGGAAGAGGTTATAGGACTGAATCTGCTTGAAGTCTGCCCACGGTTTAAGTCGAACATGTATCAGAATATTTTGCAAAATGCGCTGTATCACGGTCAGAGCAGATTTTGCTCAAGCGCTTTACATAAGGCATTCATTCTCCCGAGGGAAGGCGAGGATGAATATATATTCAGACAAAATATGCACGTGGAGCCACTCTATCTGGAAGATCACAGTTATGCCCTTATTCAGATTACTGACATGACGAATACAAATACCCGTGTGTATAAACTTAAAAATCTGATTAAAGAACTTGAGACGGAATATACCACAATTAAAAAGTCCGCGAGAATGAGCAAACATCTGTCTTTGCATGATGTGCTTACCGGTCTGCCTAATCGTCTTGCTTATAATGACCGTCTTGCCTGGTCAATTAGCAATGCACAAAGACACGATAGCAAACTTGCTGTCATGTTTGTGGATGCCGATGGATTCAAGCAAGTGAATGATACATATGGACACGATGTTGGGGATCAAGTGTTGATGGAGATGGCAAAACGTTTCAGAGAAACGATCCCGAGCACAGACATGGTGGCCCGGCTCGGCGGGGATGAATTCACTATCTTAAGCCATCTACAGAATGATCAAGAGGCTATAACAATCGCCAAAAAGTTGGATGCTGCATTCAGTACGCATTTTAAAATTGCTGGAAACCATATTAATCTATCCATAAGTATAGGCATTAGCCTGTTTCCAACCCATGGACAAGAGCCTTCTGAACTTCTAAGATATGCCGATCAAGCCATGTACACGATTAAAAAGAATGGCAAAAATGGTTACGGAATCTATGAACCTGAACATGTTGAAGAATTCTAAAGATGCCTTTTAATAAAGTTGCTATAATAGCAACTTTATTTGTCTATACGATTAACATAAGAAAAAATACGTTTCTGGTGGTGCGTAGATTGAACGAAATGGTTGGTGCGATAGTCGCACTTTTTCTGTTTACTTCGGAATTTACGATTAAACACTTTTCGCTACGATAAAATTGTGATAATTCAAGTTAGTTTTGTTCATTTAAATGCTCTTGAGATTACAGTACACTTAAAATAACATACGAACGGAACATACTAAACATGAGAAGAAATGTGAGGAATTATACTTCGTTGGAGGGTTAAAAGTGAAGACCAAAAATATCTGGTTTAATCAACCTGCTAGAACATGGGAAGAGGCATTGCCTATCGGAAATGGAACTCTTGGAGGCATGATTTTTGGAAAAACACAGATCGAGAGAATTCAGCTTAATGAGGATAGCCTGTGGTATGGTGGCCCGATGCAGCGGAATAATCCTCAAGCCCTTGAATCTTTATCTCAGATCAGAAACCTGATTTTTGATGGCAAGATTAGTGAAGCAGAAGAACTCGCAGCAGATACTCTGGTAGGTGTTCCTGACGGGCAAAGACATTACGAGCCATTAGGCGACTTTTACATCGCTATGGATCACAGTGGACAAGAAGCGAATGATTATCAAAGACATCTCGATCTGGAACATGGTAAGGTAAACGTGCATTATACCGTAGATCAATCCATATACAGCCGTGATTATTTTGCTAGCTACCCGGATCAAGTGCTCGTTGTTCATCTCAAATCCAGCGTACCTGGAAAGTTATCTTTCTCCACTATTTTTGGCAGGGGAACTGTTCTGGAATCATCATCATGGTCCAATATTCTCAAACATCCTGTTGGTTTCCAATCCTATCTGGATCGGATCGAGAAGCGTGGAACGAATAACTTGATTATCCGAGGAAGAAGTGGGGGAGAAGAAGGAATTCGATTTTGTTGCGGGATTCGCCTTATATCTGAAGGGGGGCAGGTTCATTATTCAAGCGGACAGCTTTCTCTTAAGGATGGTAACTCAGCGACTATTCTAATCTCGGCCTGCACAGATTTCCGAATACCCAAGGAACAACTCGAAGCAGAGTGCCTCCGAAGAATTGAATCCGCTTCCACAAAGTCATATAACGAACTGCTCGCCGATCATGTCTCGGATTATCAATCCTTATTCGAAAAGATGGATATACATCTTGAAGATGATCATACAGATGTTATCTGTTCCGAACTTCCAATCGATCAGCGCCTTGAACGGCTTAGAGCTGGTAAGCATGATCCGGAACTGATAAGTCTATACTTTCAATTTGGTCGTTATCTGCTTATCTCAAGCAGCCGTCCAGGTTCTTTACCGGCAAATCTCCAAGGGATATGGAACAAAGACATGCTTCCTGTATGGGATAGCAAATATACGATTAATATTAATGCACAGATGAACTACTGGCTCGCAGAGAGCTGTAATCTGTCTGAATGTCACGTTCCATTGTTTGATTTTATAGAGCGACTGCATGTTCGAGGAAAGGAAACTGCTAGCATCATGTACGGATGCAGGGGGTTCGTCGCCCACCACAATTCGGATATTTGGGCTGACGCTGCTCCGCAGGATGTATACATGACATCGACGTTTTGGACCATGGGAGGAGCGTGGCTTTCATTACATCTGTGGGACCATTATGAATACAATCAGGATGTTCAGTTTCTTCAAAAAGTTTACGCCACGATGAAAGATGCGGCTATGTTTATTCTGGATTATCTGATAGAAGATCCTTCCGGCAATTGGGTAATATGTCCTTCCTCCTCACCGGAGAATCGCTATATCTTAGATAATGGAGAATCGGGGGCTTTATGCTTTGGTGCTTCGATGGACAATCAAATTATTAGAGAACTCTTCACGCGCTGCATTGAGAGCACCCGGATATTGCAAGAAGATCAGGAATTCGGAGAACAGCTCCGTAATGCGCTAACCAAAATACCGGAAACCTCCATTGGAAAACATGGCCAAATCCAAGAGTGGAGTAACGATTATGATGAATTGGAACCTGGCCACAGACATATTTCCCATTTATTCGCTTTGCATCCGGGAACGCAAATTACGGCGCAAGCTACGCCTGATCTGGCTAAGGCAGCTCGCGTAACACTCGACAGAAGATTGGAACACGGTGGTGGACACACCGGATGGAGCAGGGCGTGGATTCTCAACATGTGGGCACGATTAGAGGAGTCGGAACTTGCACACGATAACATCGTGGAACTTCTACGTTCCTCCACGTTACCCAATCTGTTTTGTGATCATCCTCCATTCCAAATTGATGGGAACTTTGGAGGTACTGCAGGTATAGCAGAGATGCTTCTCCAGAGCCATGACGGAGTACTCCGATTGTTACCTGCTTTGCCCGCAGCCTGGCCAACAGGATATATTCATGGTATTCGGGCTCGTGGCGGATTTGAATTAGATCTGGAATGGGAGGCGGGTCGTCTGTTGAATACCAGAATTCGCTCTATTGCAGAAACTTCTGTAACCGTATCCTATCAGGACCAAAAGATAGAATTAACCTTTCCAGGCCCGAATTCCATGATTGAATTGAAAGGAAACACCTGGATTTAATAGAATGATCAATAATAAGTTACCGATTTACATGAGCGAATATCGCCCGACAGAATTGTCGGGTGAATTAGATCTTTTTCTTTTCTGAGCTAAGATAAAGCCATTGATTCAAGCCGAATCAACGGCTTTTTGGTGTGAAATCACTGTTTTTAATAGTCCTTTCGCGCAATAAATATAACGATCTATGCAATGAAATTACAGATTGCAACCTATAAAATGTAAGCATATTACATATTTGAGTATAATTAATGAAACCGCTTCCAGATGGGAGGAGAGTAGTTTCTGGCGGGGGTATTTTCGTTGGAAGAAAGGGGACAAAAGGATGTTATCAGTACTACTGGTAGATGACGAGATGTATGTACGAAAAGGGCTGTATGAGCTCATAAGCTGGATTGATCTTGATATGGAGATTATCGGGGAGGCAGAGAACGGTCTAGAGGCACTGGATCTGATTGAACGCCTGCAGCCAGATGTGATTATAACCGATATTCGTATGCCGATCCTGGATGGACTGGAACTTATTCGTGCCGTAGAGAAAATGCCTCATCTGGAACCTGTGTTCATTATCATCAGTGGTTATCATGACTTCAAATATGCACAGCAGGCAATCAGATACGGGGTTCATGACTATATTCTGAAGCCAATTGATGATGAAGAACTGACGGCGACGTTGCAGAAGTCGGCTAATCTCATTTGCAACAAAAGAAAACATATACTCATGGCTGAGGGACAGGCCAGTAGCATCATGTTGGAGGATCTGATCAAAGGTCATGTACAGAAGCAGGATGAACCTCGACATGCCGAGATGCTCGGGATCAAGCATAATTCCAATCTGCTCATGACTTTGATTGAACTTCAGACCGGATTAGATGAAATTAAAATTACCATTGAACAGGTACGTGAAGCAGTACAATCTCTCGAGAGTAACTTATGCCAAATGTTCATCAGTGAGCAACAGCACGGCATGTTTGCATTATTAATGTTGTGGTCTAAACCTGATCAAGGTGGCATGGCGTTACAGGATAAGCTGCATTCTATTCATATAACACTGAGCAAAAAGCTTAATCTGGACATCGGTCTTTACGCAGGAACACTCGTCAAAGAGATTGGAGATATCCCACAATCCCTTATGGCGGCTAAAGAAGCAGCCAAGCATAAATATGCAGAAACTGGTGGTGTCGTGCGCTATACGGAGATTAAAGACAAACCACTGTTTGTTTTTAATGTATACCAGGAGGAGGTAGATCAATTAATCTTGAGCCTGGAAGAGGGGGATAGGGCAGCTTACCACAACATTGTAGAAGAGAAATTCAAATTGTTTCATATGAATCGATTTTCTCCTCAGGCTGTAGCTGGTTCTCTGTTGCATTATATAACGGGTATTCTCGCTGTAGTCCACGAAATGGATGGTACTGATGAAGGGCTGCAGCAGCTAAAGGAGCTGGCACAACAAAGTCATGAAGGGTGGAATTTAAGACTACTGAAGAATGCTTTTCTCATGGCGCTGGAGGAAGCCGAGCATTATGTGTCTCATTTGCGAATGGAGCGATCCAAAGGGGATATCAGCAGGATCAAACGGTATATTGATGCTAATTATACCGAGAACATCAATCTCAAAAGCATTGCTGCGCTCTTCTACATGAATCCCGTTTATCTTGGGCGGTTATTCCGCAAAAGCTACAATCAGTACTTCAATGACTATCTGCTGAACCTGCGGATTCATGAGGCGAAGAAGTTACTGCGGCAGACGGATCTGAGAATGTACGAGGTCGCTGCACGCGTGGGATTTCAGAATGCAGATTATTTTGTAACCCAGTTTGAGAAGCTCGTTAAGTTATCGCCTACAGAGTATCGCAATCTCCTTATGGGAAATGAACAGCGAGGTGCACAATGCCAAGATGGAACCTGAATTACATGAAGCTTCGAGATAAGCTACTGCTGATGTATGTCCTGTCCGTGTTTATTCCCATTGTTGTTACCAATGTGGTGTTCTACAATGTTACATCCGCCAATATTCGTAGTCAGAAAACTCGTGATGCCGGCATGGCCTTGAACAATCTGAAGAACGACCTGCGTGTAACCATTGATCAGGGCGTCGGTCTCTCTTATTCGTTATATACGGATCCTGTGTTCAATGACACCATCTCGCGTTCGTTTCGAAGTCATTTTGAGTACATTGACGCTTATAATTCGTACCTGAAAGGGCAATTCTCCGGTCAATTGAATCAGGGGATTCGCTGGTATCAAGTGTATACCGATAATCCTACCATTCTATCTTCCGGTTATATTGATCGTTTAACTGATGTGGTCCGAAGCTCAGACTGGTACGTTCAATTTCAGGCATACTCCGCTCCTTATCCGGCTCTGATCTCATCTGATCAAATGTTAAGTCTGGTACAAAGGCTCGACAATCTGGACACTGGGGGGAGAGAGCAGTTACTTAAAATTGACCTCAACATGGAGACGATCAAGCAGTATTTTCACAACAGCGGATTCGATGGAAAAGTGTATTTAGTTGATCCAGGAGGACACATCCAATTTTCAAATGATTATACAGCAGAAGCATCTCTGATAGGGAAACGTTACAGTGAGATCCAGTTTCCGAACAAAATGATTCCCTTTGAACTTACGTATACAGGCATTAACTATCTGGAAGGGTGGTCCCTGCATGGCGTTATGGATGAAGAAATTGTGCTGAAGGAGGTACGGAAGTCCCGTTCCTTCGTGGTTTGGCTTGCTTGCATTAATTTTGTCTTGCCTTCCATCATCATCGCGGCCATGTCCAGATCCATCCATGTCAGACTGGTGCGGATTCTAAAACATATGAAAAAAGTGAAAACACAGAATTTTCAGACGATTCCTCCTGAAGATGCAAGAGATGAGATCGGTCAGCTCACGATGGAATTCAATCGAATGACCGAGACGATCCATAACTTGATTCATGAGGTATATCTAGCTGACATTCAGAAGAAAGACCTAGAGTTAAAACAGCAGCAAGCTCAGCTTCATGCACTCCATAGCCAGATCAACCCTCATTTTTTGTTTAATACCCTGGAGTCGGTACGGATGCGGAGCCTCATCAAGGGCGAGAAAGAGACCGCCAAAATTGTGCATAACATGGCCAAGATGTTTCGCAAGTCGATCAGTTGGAATCAGAATGATGTGACAGTGAAGGAAGAACTCGAACTCATCGAGAGTTTTTTGCAAATTCAGAAATATCGCTTTGGCGACAAACTCCAATACAGAATTGAAGCTGATCCTGCGGTACTGATGTACCGAATCCCCAAGATGGTAATTCTCCCCTTTGTGGAAAATGCAAGTATTCATGGTATTGAATCATCTCCGGGTGTAGGCATCATTCAACTCTTCGTTTCGACTGAAATTGACCACCTACTTATCCGACTAACGGATAACGGAATAGGGATGTCACAAGCTAGATTGGAAGAATTGCTGAGCTATCTGAATCAGAACACGGATATGGGAGAGCATGTTGGCATGAAAAATGCGTATAGTCGCTTAAAACTTTGTTATAAAAATCACTTTACATTTGACATCCAGACAGGGGAAGGAGAAGGGACACGTATCCAAATTAAGCTTCCACTTGATCCATCAGCCAAGCCAGGCGACTAAATATGAGGGATATACTTTTCAAAGTAGGAGGTACACTTTCATGGGTAACTTTGAAAGCGCTATCTTGATATATTGAGAAGGCTTAAAGACACAAACAATACTTGAAGGGGGCATTTGCTACATGTTTAGAAAAAGAAACATTATAACAGGTCTGGCAATTTTACTGGCTGTAACGCTGGGAGGTTGCAATAAAGCCAGTCCGCAAGCCTCTTATCCTGACAGTAATGACAACACCCCAGTCACCTTTAAATATTTCACGTTTGGCGGTGGCAAGAAGGATATTCTGGCAAGCAGCACGACCATTGGCAAGAAGTTACAGGAACAAACAGGTGTTGACTGGAAGATGGAATATCTGGTCGGCGACGGTGCAACCAAGGCAGGTGTCATGATTGCGAGTGGGGATTACCCCGACATCATCGACTCCAGTGGTGAAATGGCCAAGTTGATGGATGCAGGATCTTTTATCCCACTGGATGAACTGATCGATCAATACGGGCCTAACATCAAGCGGGTATACGGGCCTTATATGGACAAATTCAGACAGGAGGATGGAAAGATCTATTTCTTGCCATACACAGCCAACATTGGTTATGTGTCAGAGCCTAACTTCCAGACCGGCTTCTACATTCAGCGGGCTGTGCTCAAAGAGTTTAACTATCCCAAGATCAAAACGCTGGACGAATATTTTGACTTGATTGAGCAATACAAGCAAAAGCATCCGCAGATCGATGGAAAAGAAACCATCGGCTTCGCCACACTTGCGGGTGAGTCGGGCAGCTTCTTCACCCTGCTAAATCCGGCCATGCATCTGGCAGGTTATCCAAACGATGGCAGTGTGATGGTGGATATGCAGAGCCATGAAGCCAAACTGGTAGCCGGATCTGATTATCAGAAACAATGGATTCAGAAGCTGAGCGAAGTTAACGCACAGGGGATGTTTGATCCCGAATCCTTCACAATGAACCAGGATCAGTATCTCGCCAAGTTGACGTCCGGTCGGGTTCTGGGATATTTCAGTTACTCCTGGCAGGTTGGAGACGCAACGAACAACCTCAAGAAGGCTGGACTTGATGATAAACGATATGTATCTCTACCGATCGTATTTGATGACAGTGTCAAAGACCAGTATGTGGACCCGCCAGGTTTTGTGAACAACTATGGTGTCGGAATTACCGTAAATGCCAAAGATCCCGTGCGAATTGTTAAATATTTTGATAATTTGCTCAAGGAAGAAAACCAGATTCTGGTGCAATGGGGCATTGAGGACGAGACGTATAGTGTGAATGACGAAGGTCGCTTTTATTTCAAAAATGATGACCAACGCAAGGCACATGAAGATCCCGAATTAAGTCGTAAGTTCGGCTTTGACTATTTTAATTACAGCTGGCCTCGTTACGGTAATAACTCCGTACTGGAGGATGGCAACGCCTATGGACCAGGCAATCAACCAGAAGTGGCTACCTTTAGTTACACGGACGGTGACAAGCTGTTGTTAGAGAAATATGGTGTGGAGACATTCACAGAACTATTCAGCACACCGGATGAGCGTCCTTGGTCTCCTGCTTGGTCCATTGCATTGGAGCAGGGCTCTCCTGAACAGATTTTCATCACCAAGGCAGAAGATCTCCAGAAGAAATATTTACCCAAAATGATTATGGACTCGCCTTCCACGTTCGAGAACACATGGAATGAGTATATGAGTCAATTGAATCAACTGGACAAGAAAACATATGAAGCTACGATAACACAGGCAGTGAAGGATCGTGTAGCTGGCAAATGGTGAGTGCAATCCATAGAGACCATAAGGAACGGGGGAATATTCACATGTTAAAAGCGAAAGTTAGAATAGCAAGTTTAGCTGTATTAGTGACTGTTTTGCTGGCTGGGTGCAGTCAGAACAATTCATCATCACCTTCAGCCACAGGTGATGATGAGAACAGTCCAGTAACGTTCTCATATTATATGTTCTCTCCAGGCAAGAAGGATACTCTGGCAAGCGAAACAACAATCGGTAAAGTGTTGCAAGAACAAACAGGTGTGGACTGGAAGTTGGAATATCTGGTAGGTGATAGTGCGACAAAAGCCGGTGTCATGATCGCCAGTGGAGACTATCCTGATGTCATTAGCTCCAGTGGTGAGATGTCCAAGTTATTGGATGCCGGGGCCTATATTCCGCTGGATGATCTGATTGAGGAATACGGCCCTAATATCAAAAGAGTATATGGACCATACTTCGATAAAATGAAAAATGCAGAAGACGGAAAAATCTATGCGCTGCCTTATACGGCTAATCAGGGTGAGTATTCAGGTAGTCCAAATGTTGGTGGGGGAGCCTTCTGGATTCAGCGCTCTGTGCTCAAAGAGTTTAATTATCCTAAGATCACTACACTGGATGAATATTTTGATCTGATTCAGGATTACAAGGAAAAACATCCAACAGTTGATGGTGCAGAGACGATCGGATTTGTGTCACTTGCAGGTGTGGCCAATAACTTCTTCACCTTGCAGAATCCAGCGATGCATCTCGCCGGTTATCCGAACGATGGCAGTGTCATGGTGGACATGACTACCCATGAGGCGAAAGTCGTCGCCGGAACAGATGCTCAGAAAAAATGGATTCAGAAGTTAAATGAGATTAATGCTCAAGGGATGCTGGATCCGGAATCCTTTACGATGAACAAAGACCAGTATTTGGCCAAACTGACTTCGGGTCGTGTGTTAGGATACTTCAATTATGGCTGGCAGATTGGGGATGCGTCGAAAAACCTGCTCTCGGCAGGCATAGATGAGAAGCGCTATGCACCACTTCCGATCGTGTTTGATGAAGGAATTAAGGATCAATATGTTGATCCTCCCGGCTTCGTCAACAACTATGCAACCGGTATCTCGGTGAACGCCAAAGACCCTGTTCGTATCATCAAATACTTTGATAATTTGCTGAAGGAAGAGAATCAGGTTCTGGTGCAATGGGGCATCAAGGACGAGACGTACAGTGTGGATGAGATGGGCCGCTTTTATTATGCAAATGAAGATCAACGCAAGGCTCATGATGATCTGGAGCTCAGCCGTAAATTCGGGTTCACCTACTTTGGTACAGATTGGCCGAAATATGGCGGTGAATCTACACTAACCGATGGTAACGCTTATAGCCCTGGCAACCAGCCGGAAGTGGCCGCTGCATCTTACACCGAGGGAGACAAGAAATTCCTTGAAGCCTACGGTATCCAAACTTTTAGTGAATTGTTCAACAAACCGGAAGAGCGGCCTTGGTTCCCGGCTTGGTCCATCGCATTGGAGCAAGGATCACCTGAACAGATCTTCACGACCAAATCGGATGATTTGCAACGTAAATACTTGCCGGAAATGATCTTGGGAGCACCCTCGAATTTTGATAAGCTGTGGGATGCCTACATGGCTGAATTGAACAAATTGGACAAAGCTGGTTATGAAGCGACCATTACCAAAGTTGTGAAGGATCGAGTCGCAGGAAAATGGTGATACGAACACTTTAAGTACGTGTTCAAGAATTCCTTTTTTTGAACAAACTTGTTAAAACAAACTGTACATGCGCAGGAGAAGACGAAAGAACATAAACTCCGGTTTCTCCTCGCATGATGAACAGCATAGGAAAGGAGCAGGTTCACCGTGGAGAAACCTAATGTCTACCTTAACTCGATGCCGCCAGCCTCGAATCCGAAGGGAACCAGAGCACATTCATTCTTCAAACGTCTTGTGCAACAACGAACACTTGCCTGGATGTGTATACCTTTTGTCATCTGGGCTTTTATCTTCAAGTACCTGCCGTTATGGGGATGGACCATGGCTTTTCAGAATTTCAAACCGGCGAGATCCTTCTCGGATCAGCAGTGGGTAGGCTGGCAGCATTTTAGTACGTTATTTGAAGACAATACCTTCTACCGGGTGCTGCGCAACACACTTGTCATGAGTTCCATTAAACTGGTATTGGGATTTGTGACAGCAATTACACTGGCCCTCTTGTTGAATGAACTGAAAAATGTCATATTTAAACGCTTTGTGCAAACCGTTAGTTATCTGCCTCACTTTATCTCGTGGGTTGTTGCCTCCAGCATTGTATTAACCGTACTGTCACCAGACGGAATTATCAACCTGCTCCTGATGAAGCTTCACCTGATTGATAGTCCGGTACTATGGATGGGAAAAGGTGAATACTTCTGGGGTATTCTTGGGGCAACCGAGGTGTGGAAGGATGTCGGCTGGAACACTATTATCTATCTGGCAGCGATTACGGCAATTGATCCAGCGCAATATGAGGCTGCCGAGATTGATGGAGCCAGTCGCTTCAAACGGATGTTATATATCACGCTGCCTGGTTTGAAACCGGTTATTGTGATCTTGTTGATCATGAACATGGGAAGTATTCTGGAATCCGGATTCGAGCCGCAATATCTGCTGGGTAACGGGATGAACATGGATTATTCGGAGAATCTGGACATCTTTGTACTGAAATATGGATTAGGGATGGGGAACTTTTCCTTGGGTACAGCAGCCGGCATATTCAAAACTGTGGTCAGTTTTGTCTTCCTTTTCTCTGCGAACTATATAGCGAAAAAAATGGGAGAGAGCAGACTATTCTAAAAGGAGGCCTATGCCATGCGAAAAGGAAACACATCCCGCTTGCGGAATAGCAGTACCGGGGATCGAGCGTTTGACACCATTAACATGATCTTCATGGTATGTCTGATGATTGTGACGATCTATCCCTTTGTTAATATGATTGCGGTATCCTTCAATAATGCGAACGATGCCATTCGGGGGGGAATATATCTATGGCCCCGTGTATGGACACTGGACAATTACAAATACATTTTTGGCGAATCCGATATCTATCACGCAACGCTGATCTCGGCCCTGCGTACGGTCATTGGAACCGTGGTCTCCGTCTTCTGTACAGCCATGCTTGCTTATACGGTTAGTCGTCAGGAATTTGTGCTTCGTAAGTTTGTTACAATGTTTTTTGTGTTCACCATGTACTTCAGCGGGGGCTTGATCCCCGGTTATCTGCTGATTCGAGACCTTGGATTGATCGGTTCTTTCTGGGTGTATATCATTCCGGGTGTAATCGGTGTATTCAATATGATCGTCATCCGTTCTTTTATTGAAGGTCTTCCGGAAGGCATTCTGGAGTCAGCACGTATAGATGGGGCAGGGGAGTTCACGACATTTATCCGTGTTGTCCTGCCACTAACGATTCCCGCAATGGCAACCGTATCACTCTTTGTAGCCGTTGGGCAATGGAATTCCTGGTTCGATGTATTCCTCTACAACTCTTCCAATAAAGAATTAAGCACGTTGCAATACGAATTAATGAAGATTCTGCAAACTTCAACGACCTCAGCGACTTCATCAGCAAGTGATGCTTATCAGTCTGCCGAGAGCAATGCAACGGCGGTTACTCCAACATCAATTCGAGCGACGATGACCATTATTGCGAGTGTTCCTATTCTGATGGTGTATCCGTTCTTGCAGAAATACTTTGTACAGGGCATGACGATTGGTGGCGTGAAGGGATAGTCATGATCTGCATATCATTTCATTGAATTATGTCAACGCAACAAACGATACCGTATTAGCGTCTATTCATCCATAGAATAACAACAGGAGTGAAACAAATGCATGTAAAATGGATGACGATGATTGGTGCCGTCCTCGGATCTGTGCTTATAGGGGTGGGGACGGCAGCTGCGGAAGAAAATTTTGTTGATCTTAAGTATTCAAAGTGGGCAGAGGATGGCATCACGTATATGGCGAAACGGGGAACAGTAGCCGGATATGGTAATGGGATCTTCAAGCCTGAGGCACTTGTGACACGGGCACAAGCCGTCACTTTTATGGTACGGGAGCTTTATCCAGATCAGCTTCAGAGAGCAGTGGATGGCACAACCTATTCGGATGTTCCAACGACACACCCTTTCCATCGAGAAATCATGATAGCTGCTAAAAATGGACTTGCGAGTGGTTTCCCTAACGGAACCTTCCGTCCGGATGCACCGCTTAGCCGCGCAGAGACTGCGGCCTTCCTTACAAGGGCATATTCACTCTCGGAAGGAAAGAAGCCCGCAAAATGGACCGATACGGACAAGCATTGGGCTGCAGCGCCTATTCTTATTATGAGCTCCAACGGCTTGGTCGGTGGTTATTCGGATGCCACTTTCCGTCCAAATCAAGCTGTCACGCGCGCTGAATATGCCGTATTCATGGCGAGAGTCATTCGCTTCGAACGCGAAGCAGCCATTCGGGCGCAAGATTGGGATAAGCTGATATCTTATATGACGGTAAGTGAGCAAGTGGGTCAGATGCTTATGCCCGATGTTAGGCAATGGAATGGTAAAGCGACGACGAGCGTTAATGAGGGGCTGAAACGTAGTATCCATGATCAAGACTTGGGCGGACTTATTCTTTTTGACAAAAATATTGTTGACGTGAGGCAGCTTACAACGTTCACACATGATATGCAAAGAGAAGCAGGTGACATTCCGCTATTTCTTAGTATCGACCAAGAAGGTGGTGTGATTAAGCGAATACCAGACGGTACGAATCTGCCAGGTCAGATGGCGCTGGGCGCAACTGGAGATGCAGCGCTTGCCGAAGCGGCTGGTCAGCTGACGGGGGAGGAACTGAAGGCACTGGGAATTCAGATTAACTTTGCGCCAGTGCTGGATATCAACAGTAATCCAGATAACCCCATCATTGGTATACGCTCGTTTGGCTCGGAGCCAGATTTGGTAACGCGACTAGGTCTCGCAACGATAAAGGGCTTGCAGCAATCCGGGGTGATGGCGGCAGTGAAGCATTTTCCGGGTCACGGAAATACGCAGGTAGACTCCCATCTCGGAATGCCGGTACTAACTCATCATCGCGAGCGGTTGGATGCGGTTGAATTAAAACCATTTCAAGCGGCGATTGAAAACGGGGTAGAGATGATTATGACCGCGCATATTGCTTTTCCTGCCATCGATAACGAACATGTCACTTCACTCAAAGACGGTGAACGTGTGCCGATTCCAGCTACCTTATCTAAAAAAGTACTGACAGGACTTCTTCGCGAAGAACTGGGATATAAAGGTCTCATCATTTCCGATGCATTCACCATGAATGCCATTGCGGAGCATTTTGGGGAGAATACATCGGTAGAACGCGCCGTTTCCGCAGGTGTTGATATCATCCTTATGCCAAAAGATTCAGCAGCAGCCCATCAAACGCTGGTGAATGCGGTGAACAATGGAACGATCAAGGATGAAACCATACACGCATCTGTGAAACGAATCCTGGAGATGAAAGCGAAATATGGTTTGTTTGAACGTAACCAGACTCTTGCGCAAAAGCTAACTCAGCTTAACGGTATTATTGGATCGAAGGAGCATCGAGCGGTGGAGCAGAAAATCGCAGAACGAGCGGTCACCGTACTCAGCAGTCGCGAAGTTATGCTTCCAGATCAAATTCAGCAAGGCGATCGGGTTGTGATTGTCGCAGCCGAGCAGGATCAGGCGAATCAGCTTGAAAAACAACTGTTGCAAGCTGCTAATAACCTGTCGTTAAAGACTGAAATTGCACTTGTTGGACAAGGCAAAATGAATGAAACGCTCCAGGCGATTGGCAAAGCGAATTATGTCATTCTTGCTTCTTACCAATTCCGGAATGTAGCCAGCCAGTTCGGTTGGAGCGATTATCAAACCTTGATTAATGCACTGAACAAGAGTAATCTGCGATATACGCTGTTGTCATTGGGTAACCCTTACGAGATGATCTATCTTCAGAACGTGCGCTCAGGGCTTGCGGTGTATGGAAAGCAGGAGCCAAATACGTCTGCCGGGATCAAAGTTTTACTTGGTCAATTGAAAGCTGGAGGACAGTTGCCCGTTCAAACGGATTAAAGGTCAATCAATGTAGAGAAAATGAAGAAAAAAGACGGATCCCAGCATACGGAATCCGTCTTTTTATTTTAAACTAAACGTTGATTTCACCGATTCATCTACCACGCCATCACTCGGATATTTCTTCGCTGCAAACAAATTGGAGCAGCATCTTCACAAATTGCTCCGTCATCCGCATATCCAATGCATGATCATGAGCAGCACGAATCGTTACCATACGTTGGAGCATGGCCATCATCGTGGTGAAGATAAACTGAGCCAGATCGAGCTGAGGGGACGGATTCTTAATACTGCCGTCAACAACACCTTGGGATAAAGCGCCCATCAGGAAATGATTTTCTTTCCCATTCTGATTGAATCGATCGTATGTTTCTCTTAATTCAGGACTAAAATCATACATCTCATAGTTGATATCAAATAATTGAATAAACCGGATGTAGTCTGGATGATCCTGGGCATAAACAACCCATGCATTCAACATCACCGTGAGTTGTTCTCGCCCGTTCATGTCCTTCACCGATGTAAGGCTAACCTCATCCGTTAAATGTTCAATCAGTTGCATCTGAATGGCCAGAAGAAGCTCATCCATAGACTGAAAATGTTTATAAAATGTCACTCTGCTAAGTTCAGCTTTCGTACATACATCCTTAATCTTCACTTGCAGCAATCCATATTTCAAAAAAAGCTCCTTACCTGCTGCAATCAAATCATCACGATGTTTATTTCCCAATTGTTGATGCCAGTTTTCATTCACTTGTATACCGTTGTCCTTTCTTCGAACGAAATGCGTTCAAGGTAAGTCCGAGAGAAGCGAGCAGCATAATTGCACCAAAAATATACGGGAAGTTTATGTTTTTGTCAAACAATAGTCCTGCGATCAGCGGACCAATCACCGTCCCGAGACTGGAGAATGTCGTATTCAGACCCGATGCATAGCCTTGCCGATCTCCTGCATTTTTGGATATTAACGTGCTGAGTGAAGGCCGCAAAAACGAGTTAAAGGCAAAGAATAATGCAGAAGCGAATAACAGAAAGGTCAGGTTTACTTTAATTAACATTAATAATAAAGCGATGGGCGTAATAATTAGGGAAAGACGGATTAGCTTAATTTCACCGATTCGCTGTACGAACCAATCCAAAAGCCAGATTTGCACAACGATACCGATAATTGCGCCCAAGGTAATAATGATGGAGATCGTTGCAGCGTTGAATCCGTATTTTTGTTCTGCAAAAAGCGCGAATACGGTCTCATAACTCATGAGGCCAAAGGTCATGACGAGCAGCACAATCAAGTATTTAAAATACGGTACTTTAAATGAACTCCAAATTTTCTTACCCAAGTGATCTCCCTTTTGAAGTCGGATGGAGACGGTTCTTTTTTCCGGGGGAAGTGTCTCAGGCAGTAGCAGCGTCATCAGTGCAGCAACAAGTCCCAGACCAGCAGCGAAGAAATAAGGCATACGAATCCCCATCTCGGCGATGAGACCACCCAGACCAGGCCCGAGCACCATTCCCAAATTCATGGCTGCACCAAAATAACCCATGCCTTTCGCGCGGGTCTCAGGCGTTGTGATATCCGCGACATAAGCGAGATTCGCAGGAACCATTAAACCAAGACTGATTCCCCCGATAATTCGTGCGACATACAAGAGAGGCAGAGCGGTTGAAAGTGCAAAGATCACATCCGAGACAACGGAAAGAAACATGCCGGCCATGATCAACTTTTTACGTCCAAAGCGGTCAGATAATTTTCCTCCCAGTGGTGAAAAGAAGAATTGAGCTGCCCCGAAGGCTGCCACTAGAAATCCGGCGACGGTACCTCCCGCATGAAAGAGCTTCAAGTACTCCGGCAAAATGGGAATAAGCATCCCTTGCCCCAATAAAGCGATAAACAGATTTAACATCAGAATGAATAGTGGAAAGCGAATTGATTTTGGTAATGTACTCATGCTTGTCGTAAGCTCCTTCATTAACATTGTGTTAACCTTTACAGTATGTAAACCATTTTAAATGATTCGAATGAGATATGTAAATGTAAATCTTTTTTAGGTGAGTAGAGCTATAATTAAATTCATATGGAGGTGGGAACGCGTGAATTTGGAGGAACTGTTTACGGTACATGTGAACATCGAGAAAACATTTGATTTACAGAATAGCGAAGGTAATTCAGTTGTCATGATTACTTTTACAGGTCGTGTAACCGGAAAGTACTTTGAGGGAATAGTGCTGGATGGAGGCGTGGATACTCAGATTATCGGGAAGAATGGTGACCCGCATACGCTATCGGCAAGATACATGCTTCAAGGGACAGATCACACAGGAGATAGCTGCAAAATTTATATCGAAAACAACGGAAACATCGATAAAACGCTGAACACTGCTTTATTTCGGACTTCTCCCAAAATGATTACGGACAGTAAAGCCTTATCCTTTTTGAACCATGAGACATTTGTGGGAGAGGGTTATCCAACGGAGTCAGGAGTAGATATAAAAATATATAGGACACATTGATACACGGAACAGAGGAAAACTGTTTTATTCGTGTGCCGCGGATAAATCACATGCTGTTATGAAGAGATAGAGTCGCTAAGGAGCGGCTCTTTTTTTCGTTATGCGATTTTATGTCCATCTTTATATGTATTCCTTTACATTTATTTAACAAAGGGTGGATACAGCGCAGACACTTCTCCCCTATAGTATGATGAGCGAAAATAAACCAATAATATGCGGATTAAGGAGAAGACTAAACAATATGATGATCAAAAAAATCGGGATTTCAGTCGTATCACTCACCATGCTAACATCTGCGAGTATGTTTGACGTATATGGTGCAGGTTCCAAACGCATGATCGAAGTTGCTGAACAATCGGCTAATGTAGTCGTGAACGGACAAAGGGTGGAAGGAGAGTCTTTTCTCTACAATGGAGTTACTTACGTGCCGGCAAGAGCTGTTGGGGAGGCACTGGGACAAGACGTAGACTGGGATAACAACACCCAATCGGTGTTTGTTGGAGCAAAAATTAACGATCAGCAGGGATACCGCGGTACCAAAACGCCATACCCTTTTAAGGAAACGAGTTATACTAAAGCTCCTAATGGATATGAACCCGTATTTATTAATTACATAGGCAGACATGGTTCCAGACATCTATCCAGTTCCAAGTACGACAAGACGCTCTATGAACTGCTCGACATCGCTGAGAAGGATGGGCAGGCTACCAATCTGGGCAAAGAGCTGAAGAAGGAAATTGGTAAGCTTATGAAAGTTGAAAAAGACCATTATGGCTTGTTATCCACTACGGGTGAAGAAGAACTGAAAGGAATAGGAAGCAGAGTCGGACAGAACTTCAAAGAACTATTCACATCAGATAAAAAAGTAATCGCTCAGGCCACTTTCAAAGATCGAACGCCCCAGAGCAGAGATCAGTTTATTGATGGATTAAAGGAAAGTTTGGGAGATAACAAGGTAGACATTGTGGCTTCAGCCTTTGAAGAAGGGAAAGATCCTTATCTGCGGCCCTACGACCTGGCTACGAAGTATAACGAATACGTGGAAGATGGAGACTGGGTTAAGTTATACGAGGATTATGTCACACAGAGCACTGGAACGCGGTATGCAAAAGACGTCCTTTTGCAATTTTTCTCTGAAGACTTTTATCAGCGATTGAATTCTGGAGAGTTCGAGTTGAAGGATGAAAAAGGGAAAGTGAAACTCAGTAACCCAACGGAAGCTGCTTCTAATTTATACGAACTGTACATTATATCTTCGAATATTAAAGGAGAAGGTGATTTCGAATTCGGGCGGTATTTTACGAACAACCAGTTAAAGTGGTATGAGAGCGTTGATAATATCAATGACTTTTATGAAAAAGGTCCATCCTTAACATCCACGGATCTGCCGCAGAATATCATCGCACCCCTGGTCAAAGAATTAATCGTGTCTACCGAACAATCCATTCAGCAGAAGGACACGGCTGGTATATTTCGTTTTGCTCACGCAGAAACCATTATTCCACTATCTTCATTCCTGGATATCGCCGGAGCTAATGTGAGTATCGACCAACCGCAGGACGTGACCGAAAACTGGAATGGCTCAGTCATCTCACCGATGGGAGCAAACATCCAATGGATTTTGTATTCCAATGGTAAGGATGACCTCGTAAAGATGCTTAGAAATGAAGAAGAAATCGCCTTTCCGATCGAAACAAAGACCTACCCATACTATAAATGGGATGATGTGAAGACATATTACCAAAACAAACTGCAGAAGGTAGGCGTGGAACTGGACAGCAGTTTGGAAGATAATATTGAGCTTTTACAGAAGAAGTTCTAGTCGGGGAGAAGATATACGATTATAACAAGATAAAGATAAAGACGAAAAAGATGAAGAAAGCGACTCTCTCCATGGAGCTGCTTTCTTTTTTTGCATGTTAACTAAATTGGACAAATAAAAAAATTCAAAACAAAATGTGACCAAATGCCGTCCTTAGGAGTGTTAGAGGTATAAAGGAGGGCATAACAACCATGCAGCGATCAGTGCCCCAGCTGGGCGATCATGTGATGAAAGTCTACGAGACATATGCGGATACGCTGTTCCGAATTGCCATGGTGAACCTTGGCAGACGGGAAGATGCGGAGGAAGCCACTCAGGATACCTTCATCAAACTAATAGAAAAAGCCCCTACATTCAACGATGCAGAGCATCAAAAAGCATGGTTGATTCGGGTCATCACCAATCATTGCAAATCCTTATTAGGCAGAGGCTGGCGCAAACGGGAGGTCAAGCTGGAGGGTGTCGATGCTCTTACCGCGGACAACCCGGAAGATCACGCGCTGATCGAACTCGTGCTGTCACTGCCCCTCAAGTATAGATCGGTGGTTCATCTGTATTATTACGAAGATTATGCAATCCGAGAAATCAGCGAGATTCTGGAGATTAGCGAGTCAGCAGTGAAAATGAGATTAAAACGAGGAAGAGAGCTGTTAAAACTGGAGCTGGAAGGAGAGGAACTGTAATGAAGGAAGAACAATTCAAACAAGACTACAAGAAAGCGGTGAATCATATGAAAACAAACGAGCAAATGAAAAAACGGGTAGAGCAAGCTTTGAATACGCAACATCAGGGGCCAAAACGTCAACGCAAACCACTATATATCGCAGCAAGTGTCGTTATCGCTGCCAGCATTGGATTGGCTGCGCCGAGTGTGTGGCAACAATTCAATGGACCAGCCGCACCAACTCCTCAAGTGGCAGAGGTGACTCCGGGCGCGTCGTTTGATCCGATTGTGATTCCAAAGATGGAATTGCCGGATTCACAGGGTAAAGGCGCGATGGCAGATATGCTGCAATTGGTTGTGTATGGAGGAAACGTCTATACACAGTCCCCAACATTGCTTGAAGGCGCACATGCACTCAACCTGCGTGGCGAGAAGCTTGGCACAACAACTGGTGGCATCCATGAGCTGAGCGGTCAGGATAAATACACAGAACTTGCTTCCAATATTGGCGAAGCAGACATCTATGCGGTGAATGGTTATGATAAGGACTTCCGCATCATGTCTTACACTGAGATCGATGGTCAGGTGTATGCTCAACTATTCGACAAGAACAACGGAATCACCATTGGTACGGGTGCCGACCTGATCGGCAAGCTGCATCTCGAAGGTAACGTTGCCTCGGCACAATGGGAGACTTTTGATAGCTGGAACAACGGAAAGCAGCAGTTTCAGCCGTTAGCAGTGGATGAATCACTGGAAAGCTTCATCTCTGCGTTATCTGCTGCTAAACCAATTGCAACGAGTCCGGAATTGGAAGAGAATCTCTACGGCAAAGAAGATCGCAAGATCATCTATCTCACCTTGGAAGATAAAACACAGGTTCCACTGGTTCTGTTCGGTGAAGGTTTGGTTCGTTACGGTAATGTTCCTGTATTTCTCGAAGTTGAAAAAGGCGCGTTTCAATCCTTCTGGAACAGCTTGGGCGAGTAAGGAGAACACGGAGATACGATTGAATGAAGAAGAGCGAACAGGGCACTTAAGTGTGCTTTGTTCGCTCTTTAGATTATCGGAGGAGTTGTTTAATTAAAATTTTTGTAATACACCAAATGATCGGTCCACTCATCATTTTCGTGTATGAAACCTTTACGGACACATTCAAATTCCATACCCACGCTTTCAGCTAACTTTACAGAAGGGGTATTATCCAGATTAATATGGGCTTCTATACGGTGGAATTTCAGATGTTTAAATGCAATATGAAGAGCTGCATTCACAGCTTCTTTGCCGTAACCTTTTCGCCAATACTGATTATGGATCGTATATCCGAAGCTTCCCCATTGAAAATCATCTCTCGCCAAGGTTGCAATATCAACCATACCCAGATGTGTGCCATCTTCCTTGCTAAAGACACCGAATACATAAACCGCATCTGTACGCGCTAACTCCTGGTGTCGATCCACCAGATGATGGAACCAATCCAGTGTACATTCACTCATATCCATTTTCCCTTTATCATGGCGGTGCTGGGAGGGCAAGCGTTTTTCAAATTCATTTAACCAATTCTCATAATCGTTTTTCTGTAATGGTCTGATGACTAATCGTTCTGTCTCTGAAATATGATCAAACTTTTCTGCTTTTAATTTCAAAATGACATCTCCTTTGAATTGAATTTTTATTCATGGCATAGCATTGAAATACTCCATAACCACGCCGCGAAACTCTAAAGCGGCTTTGGAAATATACCTGTTTTTATGTGAAAGTAGAGCGATTTCCCGAACGAGTCTATGTTCCTCTACCTGAAGATATCTAATGCGTTCATGCGGGTTTCTGGCTGTGCTTGGTATAAATGCAAGACCGATCTCCGCTTCAACAAGGGCTGTTAATCGTGCAGGCTCATCACCTTCATACACATACTTCGGTACAAAACCAGCGGATTGACATGTAGAATCTACCATATCACGAACACCATAGCCTTGTTTTACCCCAACAAACGACTCGTCCTTAAGCTCGGCTAGTTGAATGCTGCTTCGTTCTGCATATCGATGACCCATAGGAACAGCGACTACGATCGGATCGTCATAAAGTATCTGACATTCGATGTCGTCACCTTGAATCGGAGGGGAGGAGAGACCAAAATCCACCTCGCCCCGATATAGAAGCCTGGACATGTTTTCTAACGAAACCATTTGTACATGAAACTGAATGTCCGGTTGATTTTTGCGAAATTCTCGTAGTATACCTGGCAAAGTACTTGCCGTAGTTACCGCCAATTGCAGTATACCCTGATCTTTGTTGGAGAGGTCAGCGATTTCCCGCTTTCCTTGTTCCAATTCAAATAGGGCTTTTTCAGTTCGCTGAAGAAATGTTCTTCCAAAGTCGTTTAGTCGCAGCTTTCTTCCGATTCGATCAAATAAAGGGACTCCCAGGTCTTCCTCTAATCGTTGTATCGTTTTGCTCAGAGAGGATTGCGTAACATGTAGCCTTCCCGCAGCTTCCGTAACATGCTCGCATCGGGCCACCGTCAGGAAATATTTAAGTTGAAGAAGCTCCATTTGCACCATTCCTTCATTCCTTCTAGTTCATCAAATCATAACATACAATGCGTTGGAATAAATGAATACTTTCAAGTAAGATGACAGCAGAAGAAGGAGTGATGCACTGATGAACGTTCGAAATAAAGGATTGATGTTGGCTGTGGGACTCGGAATTATGTTGAATCCGTTGAATTCCTCCATGATTTCGGTGGCAATCTCCAGGCTACAACAAGTGTACCAACTTGGTTTTACAGCCGTTTCGTGGATCATTTTATCATTTTACATTACCAGTGCTGTCGCTCAACCCGTCATGGGCAAGTGTAGTGATTTGTTTGGCCGCAGGAAGATCTTCCTCATGGGTCTTGTTATTGTTTTTGTATCGTCCATGCTAGCTCCGTGGTCTCCCAGTTTTTCGTGGCTCATCGTATTCCGGATCGTTCAATCGATTGGCACAAGCATGATGGTGGCCGTCGGAATGGCGATTGTAAGAATTAATGTGACTGACAAGCAAGCCACCGCATTGTCTACTTTGGCGATATTCCTCTCCGGAGCAGCGGCCATCGGGCCATTTATTGGTGGAGTATTGATACATTGGTGGGACTGGCACAGCATATTCATCGTTAATATTCCATTTGTCATGGCAAGCTTTGCGTTCGCCTGGAAAACAATTCCGAAGGACGAGTCTTCTCCATCGATCTCTAGTCACATGTCGGTTCGGCAATGGCTTGCATTAATTGATGCACCAGGCATCCTGATGTTTACGGTAGCTTTGGTGACTCTGCTCATCGGATTACTGTCAGTAAATTCTACAGGAGATATTTCTACATGGCATCTGCTGACAGGAGGGATCGGGTTAATTACACTTGTCATGTTCATCCGGCATGAATTAAAAGCAGCCAAGCCATTCATCCCTCTGCGAACGTTTGCCATATATCCCGAGATGACTTGGGTGAATGTACAATACATGCTGGTGAACATCCTGTTTTACGCACTTTTTTTTGGAGTTCCAACGTATTTGAAGCAGGTACGTCATCTCAACGAAGTTCATACAGGAATGAGCATGCTGGCTTTGGGATTATGTTCAGTCATTATTGCTCCGATCGCAGGGCGCTGGATTGACAGATCGGGATCACGGCCAGCTTTAATCGTATCAGCTTGGTTAATGACCATTGGCTCTGTACTCATCGTATTCATGAATGAAACTTCTCCAATCTTTGTTGTCATTGTTGCCTTGGCTTTATTTGGCATAAGTAACGGTCTAAACGCGGTTGGCATGCAAGCAGCTCTGTTCAAAAGCACACCCAAAGAAATGATAGGTGTTTCATCGGGGATTTTTAATACATCACGCTACCTGGGGACCATCATATCATCGTTATTGATTGGTATCGTTATGGGGGATACATTCAATGTGACAGGATTTCAGACGCTTGGAATTATCCTTACGGTATTAGCTGCATCACTGATCATCATGAGCGTACGCCGCGAGGCAGATGCGGTGAGTCCAGAGTAAATAAGCAAGCAAATAAAATAGTGAATCCACGAGCAATACCACGTTTACACCCAATGAATCAATAGCTCTATTGGGTGTATTTTTTGTTTTTCACCAAGTTGTCAGAAAGAGTTGATCCTTTCTTGAACGTTTAGGGTAGAAGACGTGACGTTGATTGAATTAGGTAAAAATAAAGATATAATAATTTTGATTATTAGGTCTCGCATAGCATTTTCTATGCATTTAATATCAGGAATCAACAGGAGTAATCGCAAAGTACATGTGGCAACATATCGTTGTAGCGTACTTTGTGAAAATTTTCTCTTATCCTAAACACACGAATTACAGGAACGTCCTAATCTGATATTAAATGCAACCAGTGAGTAGCAGACCTGATCATAAGCAAATATTTATCACTAAAAATCAACAGATTTTGAAAGGAGGCAACATAAAGAATGGCTATTGATACGGTGTTATGGAGCAGACTGGTGACTGGTTTGACACTCGGATTCCACGTTATTTTTGCAACGCTTGGTGTTGGTGTACCTTTGATGATTGCTATTGCAGAGTTCATCGGTATTCGGAAGAAGGATCACCATTACATATTTATGGCAAAGAGGTGGTCCAGAGGATTTGTCATATCTGTGGCGGTTGGTGTGGTGACAGGTACAGCGATATCGCTGCAATTGGCACTGGTGTGGCCGAATTTTATGAAATTGGCCGGGAATGTTATTGCACTGCCACTATTTATGGAAGTATTCGCGTTCTTTTTTGAAGCGATCTTCTTGGGCATTTATTTGTACACGTGGGATCGGTTCAAAAATCCTTATATCCACTGGTTGCTGACTATACCAGTTGTTGCCGGGGCAGGGATGTCTGCTGTCTTTATCACGACAGTAAATGGATTCATGAACCAGCCTGAAGGCTTTGTCATGGAAGCAGGTCAATTCTTGGCAGTGAATCCTGTACAAGCAATGCTGAATGCGGCGACGTTCTCCAAAGTATTTCATGTATTAAGCTCGGCCTATTTGACAGGAGCTGCTCTGTTAGCTGGAATTGCAGCCTTGGCGATGCTGAGAAAAGGGGTGTCAGCCTACCACAAAAAGGGCCTGAACCTCATGATGGCCGTTGTTCTGGTCTTCAGCTTATTAAACTCCTTAGCCGGAGATGTATCTGCCAAGTTTTTGGCTGAGCATCAACCGGAGAAGCTCGCGGCTGCCGAGTGGCATTTCGAGACGGAAAGCGGCGCGGATCTGATCTTATTAGGATGGCTGAATGCTGAGCATGAAATCATAGGTGCTCTCCATTTGCCGAAAGTGCTCAGCTTTCTTGCCTTTGGAGACTTTAACGCCGAGGTAACCGGGCTGAATGAATTTCCACCCGATGAGCATCCGCCGTTACTTGTGCATTACTTGTTTGATCTGATGGCTGGAATCGGTTTCGCACTGCTTGCGATCTCATCTCTGTATTTCCTGTTTGTGTTCTGGAAGAAACGCAACCAGTTTAACAAGTGGATGCTACGCATGGTTGCACTCAGTGCACCGCTTGCATTTCTGGCCGTTGAGATGGGCTGGTTCTATGCAGAGATCGGGCGGCAGCCCTGGATCATCCGAGGTTATATGCGCGTAGAAGAGGCCGCCACTTCGTCACCGAGTGTACGAATTTTATTTTTCGTCTTCTTGCTTCTGTACATCGTGCTTGGCGTCATCTGTGTGCTCGTGCTGAGACGTTTGTTCAATAACAATTCTGCTGAGCTTGAGATGGAGAAATGGTTGAAAGAGAAGCATGATCAATCAGCCAAGGGAGGGGAGCAGGCCTGATGAGTTATGAATTAATTGGTATATCGGTACTCTGGCTGTTCTTGTATGGCTATCTTATTGTAGCTTCGATTGATTTTGGAGCAGGTTTTTTCGCCTTTTATGCACGCCTGACCAAGCAGGATCATCTGATTAATCGGCTGATTTCCCGGTATCTATCACCGGTGTGGGAGATCACCAACGTATTTTTTGTCTTTTTCTATATTGGCATCGTCGGGTTTTTCCCGGATACCGCTTATTATTATGGCTCCGCGCTGCTTGTCCCGGGAAGTATTGCCGTCATTCTGCTTGCTATTCGGGGGTCGTTTTATGCTTTTGAGAATTACGGTTCCAAAAATAACATTATATATTTGTTTTTATACGGAGCTACGGGTTTGCTTATCCCGGCATCGTTGTCAGTGGCACTGACACTGTCTGAAGGTGGCTTTATTCTAAAGCAGGGGGAGACGGTTTCCCTGGATTATTGGGCGCTGTTCACCAATCCGTTATCGTGGAGCATCGTTGGACTCGCCATCGTATCCGTATTGTTCATTAGCGGATCATTTCTTACATTTTACGCTTCTCGGGCAGAGGATCATGCGGCATTAAAACTGATGCGTAACTATGCTCTGTTCTGGAGTACACCGACCATTATTCTCGCGCTGACTGCATTTATCTATTTGGGTCAACACAATGAGCGTCATTTTCAAAACATGATGGATTTATGGTGGCTGCTGGCGCTATCCGTTGCATTTTTCATGATTGCCATGTGGCTGTTATATAACGGTCGCCGTTACGGATTAGCTTTTATTTTCATTATGCTGCAATTTTTCACAGCCTTTTTCGCTTACGGCATTGGGCAGTATCCTTATATTCTTGATCCATATATCACGATTCAGAGCAGTGCCACACCGCCAGCAATGGGTTTTGCCCTAGTGGTTGTGTTTATCGGTGGGCTGTGCCTGTTAATTCCTTCTCTTATTCTGGTCTTCAAACTGTTCCTGTTTGATGCGGATTATGTGAAAGGGAAAAAATAAAGGAGGAGCTTTCTGTGAAGAGAAAAGCCAAATCCAATCTGATCTCGCAGCAAATGTCGTTACAACGAACAAACAGGCTGCTCCTTGCGATCATTTCGCTGGCGCTTGGTGTGACTATTATAAGTCAGGCGGCATTGGTGGCTGAAGCAGTCCAACAGATTTTTGTAGAGAAAGCTTCCTTCTCATCGGTGATGCTGCTGCTTGGGCTATTGCTGGCAGTAATGGCTGTGCGCACACTGTTGACGTACGGCAACGGGAAAGTGGGCTTGCGTATGGCAGCACGTGCCAAGACAAATATGCGAGCTTCTGTGTTGCAGAACCTTACCCGCGCTTCCATGCCTTCAACCCTTCGTGGACAGACGGGAGGAAAGGTCAGCGTTGCTCTGGATGCTGTGGATGAAGCTGACAGCTATTTCAGTCAGTACATGCCGCGTATGATGGAAGCTGCAATGATTCCGATACTGATTCTGATCGTTACGTTTACCCAGCACGCCAACACAGGCTACATTATGCTGTTTACAGCTCCGTTTATCCCGTTGTTCATGATTTTGGTGGGACTCAAGACAAAGAACAAATCCGAAGAGAAATACGCGCAGCTGGCCGAGTTTTCCGGTACATTTCTGGATTCGCTTCAAGGGCTGGTTACGTTGAAAATATTCGGACGGGCTAAACGTCAGCAGCAGGAGATTGAGCGAAGCAGTCTGGGTTATCGGGATGCCACGATGGGCATTTTGAAGATTGCGTTTACGAATACGTTTATGCTGGAATCGATTGTGATGTTAAGCATCGGGATTGTCGCGCTCGAACTGGCTATTCAGCTACTCGTGTTCAAATCGATGAGCTTCCACACGGCCTTTCTTGTGTTGTTGCTCGTACCTGAGTTTTACAGTCTGTTGAAGAATACAGGAACGGCTTTTCACAGTGGGCGAACCAGTATGGGGGCCATTCGTAAGGTGGAAGAGATGCTTGGGGACACAAGTGACGTAAGTATGCCAACCATAGATGAGAAAGCCGAGAAGGATACACATATCGATGATACAAATGATCTAAGGGTGCAGCAGGACGAGTTACGCACAACTCGTGCCGAGTTGATTCCAATGCCACCAACCATTGAACTGGACCACGTTCGTTTCCAGTACGCACCGGATTCCTTTAGACTTGAGACAGGACAGGTCTCGATTGGACCGGGAGAACAGGTTGCCATTGTAGGCAAAAGCGGCTCCGGTAAAACAACGCTGTTGCATCTCATTGCCGGTTTGTTCAAACCAGATTCGGGAGCGGTTCTGGTTAACGGAATGGAGCTTTCGCAACATGATGAAACTGCATGGTTTGAGCAAGTTAGCTACATTACACAGCATCCGTATATTTTTGCAGGTACCTTTGCTGAAAATATAGCGATTGGAGCAGGTCGAAACGTCTCCAGAGCTGAAATAGAGCAGGCGGCAGAGGAAGCAGGACTTGCTGGCGTTGTCGCTCAGTTGGAGCAGGGATTGGATACGTTTGTTGGTGAGGGTGGTCGGGGGCTATCTGGTGGGGAAAAGCAGCGACTTGCCTTGGCACGAGCTTTTCTGAAGAAACCAGCCGTTATTTTGTTCGATGAACCCACAGTAGGACTGGATCTTCACACCGAACGGGTACTGCAACAGTCCATTGCATCATTAGCCAAAACAGCGACGATGATTACGGTGGCACACCGTTTATATACGATTCAACATGCAGACAACATTTTGTTTATGGATAATGGGGTGTTGGTGGATTCAGGACATCATGAAGCGCTTCTGGTGCGCCTGCCTCAATATGCGGAGATGGTGGATGTACAACGGAAAGGAGGGTTAGCATGAATGAGCTGACGATTCTGTCAAAAGCGATGATTCAGGAGCGCAAGGATATCTTGCTTTCCATTTTGGGCGGATTCATCGCCGGCATTGCAGGGGTAGCTCTTTTTTCCGCGAGTGGATACATGATTTCGCAAACGGTATTTGCGCCACCGCTATATACCTTAATCGTACTTACCTCGATGGTCAAACTGCTCGGTTTCCTTCGGGCGGCGAGTCGTTACGCAGAACGCTTATATTCTCATAGGGCGACGTTCTCCATGCTCAGCCGTTTGCGGACATCCTTTTTTGCCAAACTGATTCCGGTGACACCGGGTATCATGAACAAAAACCGAAGCGGAGATCTGCTTGCGCGGATCGTGGGTGATGTGGAAAGCTTGCAAAATTACTTTTTGCGTGTCGCCTATCCACCGATCATTGTTGTTATGGTGTTTTTGGCTACCATGCTGTTCACTTCGGCTTTTTCAATCTGGATTGCGTGTTTGCTGGTACTTGGCATGCTGATCACGGCTTTTGTTGTACCTGGCATTGTTTTGTTGGGACAGCGAAAAATCCACGGACGTGTCCGCCAGCAACGGGCTTTGCTGTCCACGGAAGTGACCGAAGTGTTGTATGGTTTCCGGGATCTGAAAGTATACGGCCAATTGGAACAGCGCGAGCAGCAGCTTCAGCAGGCTTCCGCTACATTGGCAACAGAACAGAAACAAGCCGCTTCGCACTTGCTACGAGGGCAATCCATGCACGTTTTTGTGACGTATCTCGTGACATGGGGAGTGCTTGCCCTGAGCGCTTTCTTAATTATGAACGGAGTGTTCGCTGGTGTATTCCTCGCCATGCTGATCCTGGCTACGCAGACTGTGTTCGAAGAAGCTGCGGCAATGGCAATATTACCTCTATATAAGCAGGACAGCGAACACGCAGCTCAGCGACTGTCAGAAACAGTGCCGACCTCAGAAGTGTATTCTGTGCATCCAAACGGTGAAGTGTCAGCCGATCATGCGGTTTCGATCGAGTTATTTCATGTTAACTTCCAATATGATGGGGAATGGAGACCGGCGCTGAGGGAGCTATCCTTGCAGCTTACAGCAGGCTCCAAAACTGCGATTGTCGGGCCGAGCGGGTCAGGTAAGTCAACGATTATCGATCTGCTACTCAAGCTGCGTACACCACGGTCTGGCGATATACGGTTAAACGATATTCCGGTGCAGGAACTGAATGAAGAGAGTATTTGGCAAAGGGCAAATGTTGTGTTGCAGCAAAGTCATTTCTTCCGAGGAACCATTCGGGATAACCTGCTGCTGAATGGAGAAGAACATTCGGATGAAAAACTAATGGCTGTTCTGGACAAAGTACAACTGCCAAATAAGTCGTTGAACGACATGGTGTATGAAAAAGGGGAGAATCTGTCGGATGGCGAGAAGCAGCGGCTAGCACTGGCACGCGCCATGTTGCGCAACGGAAGGTTATGGCTGCTGGACGAACCGACTTCTTCTCTGGATTACGTCACAGAGCAACGTGTATTACAGCATCTTCTGGCACAGGCGACCGAAGATACACTTCTCCTGATCTGTCACCGACTGACGGGATTGGAAGAGATGGATCGGATTGTCGTCATGGACCAAGGCAAGATTGTAGAATCGGGTTCTTTCTCCGAGTTAATGGATCAAAAAGGTTATTTTTATGAAATGAAGCAAATTGAACGACAAATGATTGGAGACGCCGGGGCGTGAAATATAGTCTATTACGTAGAAAATACTGTCGGTTGTCGAACAATTTAATAAATTAACTTTTATAAATACTTATAGACCCCAAAGGATGCGATGCATATGCTCCTTGGGGTTTTATTTGATATAATAGTTCTTTATGTCAATAAAGGAGATGGATGATGGGAAAATATAAGTGGGATATTGTTTTTTATTTGGCCGTATTTTTGTTTGTTGTGTACATGAAGATGAATGAACAATCTCTGTTTTTAATACTTGGGGTCGTTCTCACCGCTACTCTGATTATGTTTACCATTCGTATTTTTTATCCTCTGGGTTGGGAAACACGTATGGACCGCGTCGAGGCTTTTTTACGCAGACAGGAAAATAATCCAAGGCTTTATATCTATTACGTTCTCGCAAACAGACTTGATGATGAGTTGGAACGCACAATAGAGCGCATCAGAAATGAAGACACGAATAAAAGAACCCAAGCAGTCTACAATGCAGCTTATGGCATCTATCACAATGACTTGGTAGCTGTTCGTACTGCGGTGCAGAATATGCGTAGATCGGATTATCGTACATATTATGAAACGTATTTGCTTATGGAAGAAGGAAGAAGTGATCAGGCGAGGGAACACTTGAAACCCATTAGTAAGCTCTGGATGAGATCCACGCTTCTTGCAGCGATCGAACTAAAATCGGGTCACCGCGAAATTGCGATTCAGCAAGCTCAAGAAGCCATGCGTGCTGTCAGAGGTGTCCATCGTTATATGATATTTAAGGAATCAGAGAAATACTAAATGGTGAACAGAAATCTTTCTTGTTATCTATTACAACTGACACGGATAAAAGCTTGTTCCACATAGGAGCAGGCTTTTATCTTTAGTATGTTCATGGAACATCCCATTAATCATAATGTTATAGCGTAGAAACGCAAATGATGTATAATGACGCAGGAACTCTATAATCAAAATCAAATATATATAAATTCAAAATAGCATGAGCTGAGGTGTACGATGAATCGCTTATTACTCGTAGAAGATGATGAGAACCTGGTGTTTGGTATTAAATACACATTGTCCAATGAAGGATATGAGGTCGTTGTGGCGAGTAGCTTGGTAGAAGCCAGACAGGCACTGCAGGCACAGTTGATCGATCTGATTTTGTTGGATGTCACTTTGCCTGATGGATCGGGATATCAACTATGCCGTGAGATTAGGGTAACGTCGCAAGTGCCCATTATCTTTTTGACGGCTTTGGATGAGGAAGCAAACGTGGTCGCTGGGCTTGATCTCGGAGCAGACGACTATGTAACCAAGCCTGTTCGAACCAAAGAACTTATTTCACGAATCAAGGCCGTATTACGACGTAACAACAAGGGAAAACAAGATGTGAGCTTATGGATATCCGATAACATCCAGGTGCGTATTTTAGAAGGAACTGTACTCAAAAACAATAGTGAAGTTACACTGACCGCACTTGAATATCGACTACTATTGATGTTGGTCTCTCATCCAAAGCAGATATGCAGCAGAAGTTTAATTCTGAATCATCTCTGGGATCTCTCTGGCGATTTCATTGATGATAATACGCTCTCTGTCCATATCCGCAGGTTAAGAGAGAAAATCGAAGATATTCCTGCAGCACCACAGTATATCGTAACTGTTCGGGGGATCGGATATAAATGGAATGTAGAGGTTATAGGGAAATGAAAATGATTGAAGTTTTGCGAAATCCCGAGTGGAAGTCCCTCGCCATTAAAGTACTTGCTCTGCAAGTTCTTTTGTCGTTTATGATGTTCTTTTACATGCAGCATCAAGTTGATGGCATCAATACAACCATAGTTAATCAGAATAGCGCCCTAATCGGACATTTGTTGATGAAAGATCCCCAGTTGGAGAATGAGGTGATTCACTTTGTTACCCAAGGAGCTCAGGCCGATGAAATCGCAGAGGGGCAACGCATTCTTGCACAATACGGTTATCAGACAGGCATGCCTTTAGAAGAGCAACCTGCTCTTACAGGACGAGCATTACCCTTGAAAACAGCGACTCAATTACTGATGTTCCTGATTCCACTCCTTATTGTACTTCTGTGGGAGTATCGTAAATTTTTCATAAAAATCAGAACGATTTCCCATGCGGCGGAGCAGGTTGTGGAACAGCAATTCGATCAAAAACTGCCTGAGACGGAGGATGGAGACTTCGGCTCGCTCGGCAGGAGCTTTAATGCAATGGCTGGGAGATTATCCAACAGCCTGGAGTTACTCCGGCAGGAAAAAACCTTCCTGCGCAATCTGTTATCCGACATTTCCCACCAGCTCAAAACACCCCTGGCTTCTCTGATTGTGTTCAATGAAAATCTGCTGAATGATCCCGGGATGAAAGAAGAAATGAGAAAGACCTTTCTGGAACGAAGTCGGCAGCAGCTTGATCGAATGGAATGGCTCATCATAAGTCTGCTCAAGCTGGCACGAGTCGAAGCGGGAGCAATTGGATTTCGAAAAGAGAGGATCCAGCTAAGGGAGATGATGGAGAGCGCTGTCTATTCACTCCGGACGGTAGCAGACCAGAAACGGCAAAACATAATCATCCTCGGAAGTGAGAATACGTATGTGCAAGCAGATGAAGAATGGCTTAAGGAAGCTGTCATGAATTTGATAAAAAATGCACTGGAACACACCCCGCCTGAAGGGGAGGTTCGAATCTATTGGGAAGAAAACGCACTGTTTGATACAATCATTTTTCAGGACAACGGCGAAGGTATTCATCCCGATGATATGCCTCACATTTTCAAGCGATTCTATAAAGGCAAGAACCATAACAAGCCCAACAGTATAGGGGTTGGTCTGGCTTTGACCAAATCAATCATTGAGGAACAAAACGGGATCATTACGGTGGAGAGTGTGCTTCAAGAAGGAACGACATTCAGGATTTCGTTTTTCAAAAAAGAGTGGACTTAAGAAGAAGCTTACGATAATGTAAGCTTCTTCTTCACTTCAACGTAAGATTCCACACCTATAATAACAATCAAGCAATGTTAATCATACAACTGGAGGTACAACAGGATGGAAATTTTGAGGACCGAACATTTATGTAAAATATATGGAAGTGCTGAGTCTAGGGTGGAAGCATTGAAAGATGTTAACCTGTCCGTTAATCAAGGAGAATTCGTTGCGATCGTGGGCGCCAGCGGATCTGGCAAAAGCTCATTGCTGCATCTGCTCGGGGGAGTGGATCAACCGACAAGTGGCCAAGTCATTATTGACGGTATGGACCTCTATTCTCAAACTGAAAATGAATTGGCTGTGTTCAGAAGACGCAAAATCGGTTTTATTTTTCAATCATACAATCTGATCCCGGTGTTAACTGCGGAAGAAAACATTAAATTGCCAATGCTGCTTGAGAATAAACAGGTGGACGAGGGTTATCTTGAGGAATTATTGAGCGTGCTGGGACTCAGCGATCGAAGGCAGCACCTTCCGTCCCAATTATCCGGCGGGCAACAGCAGCGAACTGCCATTGGACGTGCATTGATTAATAAACCATCGATTATTCTGGCGGATGAACCAACCGGCAATTTGGACAGCAAGAACAGTAAAGAAATTGTGGATCTTCTTACCTATTCCGTCAGAAAATACAATCAAACCTTGATTATGATCACGCATGATTTGAATGTAGCCCAGAGAGCGGACCGAGTTGTAAATATAAAAGATGGCACACTGTTGCAGCAAACAGGGGTGAAAGATCGTGAATAGGTATACCAGTCTTACCCAAAAATATTTGCTAGGGCAGAAAAAAAGATCAATACTAACGATCGTTGGCATTATTTTATCTGTGACTCTACTTACAGCAATCGGAACCATTGGTCTTAGCTTCAGAGACAAAGTAGTTCGGCAAACCGTTCTAGAGTACGGGGGTTACCATGTTTCTTTTAACGGATTACCTGGAGAAGCAATCTCAAGAGTTGTCAATAATGCATCGGTAGAGAGTGCTGGGATCATTAGCAGAGAAGGTTATTCGGTCATCAGCAAAACGAGTGAGAAAGAAAAGAAGGAAAATCCGTTTGCTGCACCTTATCGGTATTTGAATCTCAAAGGTTATGATACCGATGCGATGGACAAGCTTCAGGTTCAGTTGGATTCAGGGAGGCTGCCGAAAAATTCGCATGAAGTTATTCTTTCGACCTGGAGTCTGGATCGTTTTGTGACCAAACCAAAGCTTGGAGATTCGATTACCCTGAGTCTGGGAGAACGAACTGTCGCATCAACCGGGGAGATCAAACCCATCAATGGTCTGGGTGATTTTGGCTGGGATCTTGATGAAGGCTTTCGTCCCCAAAAAGAGAGAGAATTCACCGTTGTGGGATTTATGAAGACAGGTAGTAACGCTTCGTGGTCTTCCAACTTCATCTTTCCAGCCATCACGTATGAAGATAATGTAAAAATAGATGCAGATAAAAATTATTTTATATATGTCAAAATGAAATCGATGAATCAGATTCAGGCGAAGGCGGAAGCGATAATATCTTCATTAAAGCTTGACCAAGTGGATCAAGGCTCTGCCGTAGCATTGGATAAGGAAATTCAATATAAAAATATTCGAGTCGAATATAATAATGAACTGCTTAAGTTATATGGCAAAAGCACCTATGAAGGTGTAAACCATAGTTTGTTATATGCATTCGCAGCAATCATCATTATTATTATGGGTTGTACGAGTGCAGTGATATATAATACGTTTCATATTTCTGTTCTGGAGCGGACTTCCCAATTCGGAATGCTGCGGTGCATCGGGGCTACACCATCGCAAATACGTAAACTAGTTCTCAAAGAGGCGACAATACTTAGTCTAATTGCCATTCCTATTGGATTACTGACGGGAACTGTCTTTATGAAACTTTTGTTTTATAATATCAGCTTTTTGGCGTTGGGATTTCTGAATGATATGCAAATGGTCATCTCCCTGCCAATTTTGATCATCGCCGGGGTATTGGGATTATTGACTGTTTATCTGTCGGCAATCGGACCTGCGAGACTGGCAGCGAAGGTATCCCCACTTGAGGCGATTCATAGCTCGGGAAGGACAAAGGTGGAGGACATATCATCTGTCCGAAAATCAAAGCTGCTGGGAAAACTGTTAGGTATCGAAGGGCAGTTTGCTAGTCGAAACATCAGGCGGAACAAAAAACGCTTCCGCATCACTGCCTTTTCAATAGTGGTCAGTATGATTCTATTTATTGTCTTTAGCGGACTAGCTGGTTTACTGGGGCAGCCATCGGAATCAGGTATCGATTATTCCTACTCGGTTATGTATGAAGGACCTTCCAAACGGATCGATGATTCCGTATATTCTGACATTGTTAAGCTTGATGCAGTAGAACAGGCTTACAGGTTTTATAGCAATCAGATGATGGCGATATATCCCAAGGAAAAAGTTAACCCCAAATATTATGAAATCAGTCCAGGTATGTATCCTGTAGCCATAGGAGAAGAGTATCGAACAAGCAACAACTTTATAGAATCTTTTGGTAATAATGGCCTTGACGCTCTGAAATCCAAACTCACCGCCGGTACGGTCAACATAGAGAAGATGAACAAGGAAAATGGTGTTATCATTAATCAAAAACTAAGAGTAGTAACCGATGATGGCAAACAGATAGTTACCGATCAAACTCAATTTAAGGTTGGGGATCACATCAAAGTACGCAGTATGGATAGTGAGAATCAAGAATATAAGACTGTGACGGTAACTGGAATTGTTGATCAAGGCTTGTTGTCGAGCAACTATAATGAAAGTGCTATCCTTGAATTCATAACGACGCCTGAAGTCGTAGAGAAGGTCACAGGAAACGATACGTACTCCAGAATCTTTATTCTTGCCAAAACCGATGTTTCCAACAAACCAATTACGGACTATCTCAAATCCTTACCCCAAAAAGATGCAGGTTACAGCTACACAGATAAGGTGGAGCAACTGGCCCAAGCAAAAAACGACGCGACAACTGCCAAGATCTTTATATACGGATTTATTGGTGTCATTGTCCTGATTGCCTTCCTGAATATACTGAACACTGTCAGCACCAACCTCATTCTACGCACCAAAGAATTTGCGGTGCTCAAAGCGATCGGCATGACACAGCATAATATCGGGAAAATGATTCTATTAGAAGGTGTTATATACGGCCTGTACGCTGCAGTATACGGTAGTATACTCGGAGCAGTACTCAGCTATGGGATACATCATCTCTTCAAAGGTGCTGTCGATGTAGGTTGGGTCATTCCATGGTCTAGTATTGTTCTTGCTTGTGCAGGCGCCATGGCAACAACACTCGTTGCAACAGCTTGGCCGATGTATCGATTGAACCAAACGAGCATCGTTGAGGCATTTAGAAAGGAAACATAGTCAACTATACAACAGATGATTACTTAAAAAGCCGCATAAATAGATTGCGGTTTTTTTGGTTTTAAGAACGTATTTTCAATACCTTTACATCACAGCAGATGATTCAGCCGTTTTATTTTTCTTCGCAAGCGGCTTTTTCCACAGGGTTCGATCATACAAATATGGCTTTACATGATATTCCCATGTATTCTTTTTCGGGAACATACGTTCCGAAAAAGTGATATTTATGAAAACCATAATCCAAGAAGGTTCGTTAGACTCCTTCGCAGGAGTCCGTTTAATGGTAAAATATCTAAAAATGGTTCATGTTGGGGGATACGCATGTATAAACTGATGATCGTCGATGATGAATTGCTCATGCGGGTTGGAATTCGTTCTATGCTGAATTGGGAAGAGTACAATTTCCATGTTGTTGGTGAAGCTGGAAATGGTAAAGAGGCATTGAGCCTGGCACTTGATGTAATGCCGGACCTAATTATTACAGATATCAAGATGCCGGTTATGGATGGACTGCAGCTTATACAAGAGGCCTCCGGCTCACTAAAAACCTGTAAGTATGTCATCCTGAGTAATTTTGACGAATTTCATTATGTGAAAGAGGCACTGAAACTTGGCGCTACAGATTACTTGATTAAAAGCGAGATCACCGAATCCTCCCTTATTGAGCTCCTGAGCACGGTTGGACAGAAACTGCAAAGTGAACATGTTCATCCAACCAATCCACCCTCTATCGCGCAGGATTATTCCAAGAATCTAAGATATCTAAAGGATAGTTTTTTTCAAGATATTGTAAGCGGATTCATAAGTGGAGAGGACATCGTCTCCAGAGCAGAAGAACTGCATTTTCGTATCCATTCGGACCAGCTGGTTGTCATCAAGTTCATCGTGAACTATTACGAGGACGCAAAGAGGAAATATGTTGAGAAGGGGGAAAAGCTACTCCGATTTTCAATTCTTAATATTATGGAAGAGATTATTCCCTCGAAGTGGGAGAAGGAGATTTTTGTTGAAAGTTCTTCTGACTATTGGGTGATCGTCAATGTACATCCTGAGAGCCAATCTGTACACACCGATATAAATAAACTATGTAACAAACTGCTGTCTTCCATCAAAGACTTTATGAATCTGTCCCTCACCGCAGGTGTAAGTACGATGGTTTCGGGCTTCCCTCACATTAAGAAGGCCTGCCAAGAGGCGGAAATGGCTCTACAACATGGGTTCTTCACAGGTAGCAACAAGGTATTGTATTACGAGTATATGGTCGAATCCCCAGATCGACAGGAAATTAAGGGGGCTTTAAGCCCGCAACAAGAACGAGATTTGTTGAAGTTATGGGTAAGCAAAGACAACAATAAAGCGAAAGAGTTCCTCGAAGGAATCCGATTTAATCTGGAGCAGCTACGAGCGGATGAGAATAGCATTCGCAAGCAATATATCCTGGTACTGGAAATGATACATTCCCATCTTTCCCGAGCTACGGAAAGAGGTACAGCTTCTTTAACGGAAAAATCGCCATATGAAATCGTTCTAAAGGGGGAGTATTGGGAGGATATTCACCAAGATATGCTTGCCCATATTGCGTATTACTTCCAAACCGATTCCCAAAATAAACAGGAAAGCACCTACACCGATCTGGCCACTGAATTGATCGACAAGTATTATGCTGAGGATATTTCCTTGCAAGGCATCGCAAGCCAAATCAGTGTTAATCCGTCGTATTTAAGCCGGGTGTTCAAGCAGGAACGAGGAGAGAACTTTATCACGTATTTGACCCGAGTTCGCATTGAACACGCTAAAACGTATCTATCGAGCAGAGGAATGAGAGTGTATGAAATCGCAGAAAAGGTAGGCTACCATAATTACACGTACTTCAGTAAGATTTTCAAAAAATCGGTAGGTGTCACCCCTGAGGAATATCGAGAGTTACAGCAGGGATGAATATGTAATCGGTGAATAGAGGTGCAGCATATGAAGCATGTTCGGCCTTTCCGAATCAAGTACAAAATTATGGTGATCTGTATGACCGTCATTATCCTTCCGGTATTGGTGATGACGATCAATTCGTATTACTCCTCAGAGCGGTTATTGGCACAGAACTATACAACGCTGCTCAATGATCTAGCCAAACAGACGAATATTCGCATTGACGAGTTCCTCAAGGAGATTGAGAAAATTTCATTGCTGGCCAGCAATGGTCTTAGTGACAATCTGTCAGCCACTCATGAAGGAAGTTTTCCGATCCAGGATTTCCTGCGAACGGGTGACGAACAGCATGAGATTGCCGCATACAACATTCTGATGAATTATATCATGATGAAAGATCGTGTATTCTCCATCTACCTCTACAATATGAACGGGGGACAGGACCTTTTTGTCAGTCCGCATCAACCCATTGATCCGAACTACAAAGTAGCGAATGAATTATGGTTTAAAAAGTTCATGCATGATAATGATCGAACCATTACCCTCACAACACGAATCGACGAGCAATTGGAGAATAAAATACTGGCAGTGTCACACGCTCGCAAAATTCATGATGTGTCTAGTGGAGAGCTGCTTGGTGTAATCGTTGTCAGTATTGATATCAAATTCATCGAGATTGTCAATCGAAATTTGCAGGAAGGGTTACGCTCCAGATTCATGATCGTTGATGAGGATGACAAAATCGTATATAACGTGAACGAACGATTAATTGGGACATTGTTCAGGGACAACGTGCGTCCACCTGAAACATTCAATGTCGTGGTGACCAGTCCCCTTAGTCAGCAAAAATGGACAACTTACTTATATATGCCTTTGGATGAGTTGACTGCGGATGGCAAAATATTGGGCCGTAATCTGGTGACGCTCGCCATAGTCATTGTTCTTTTTGCTGCCGTCATATCCATCTTTCTATCTCACGTGATCACAACGCCCATTAAAAAACTGCTACGGAATATCGCGTTAGTTGAGAAAGGTCAGTTTGAACAAGTTGAACCTATTGGCTCAAGAGACGAGATTGGACACTTATCCATTCGATTTAATAGAATGTCTCACGAGTTGAAGCGGTTGGTCGAACGGATGCAGCAAGAAGAGATAGAAAAAGCCAAGGCCGAGATGCGTGCGCTCCATGACCAGATCAAGCCTCATTTTCTATATAATACCCTTGGGTCGGTGAAATGGATCGCCTCGATGCAACAAGCTGACAAAATCGTGGATATGACTGATGCCCTAATCTCGATGCTCCGCTATGCCACAAAATCTGATGGAACCCTCGTAACGATTCGTGAGGAACTCGATAATATAGCCAATTATGTAACGATCCAGAATGTCAGGTACTATGATTGTATTCAGATGAGATATGAAATTGAGGATAGAGTGTTGGATTATCGGATGCCCAAAATGATCCTGCAGCCCATTGTGGAGAATGCAATTTTTCATGGCCTGGCCGAGCTAGAGGAAGACGGAATCATCACCATTCGGATTCAACTGCGAATGGATGAAGTTGTCATTGAAATCTGCGATAATGGCGTGGGTATGGATCAACATACGATGCAGAACCTCATGGAAGAAAAGTCCGGTGCAGGTACAGGAACCAATGGAATTGGACTGCATAATGTGCAGCGACGAATTCAACTTCATTTTGGGAAACCTTATGGAATACAGGTGGAGAGTATAGTAGGTGAAGGTACCAAGTTCTCCATTTTGCTGCCTGCCATTTCAGAGTTTAGATAGAACCAAAGGGCTTGCAGTATGAACTGCAAGCCCTTTGGTTTACCCCTTGACGCTTCCTAGCACCAAACCTTTGGTAAAGTATTTCTGTAGGAACGGATACACGAGTAAAATCGGAATGGCTCCCAAGAACATTTGAGCTGCGCGTCCCGTTCTGGCGTTCATCATGGATAATAGCTGCGTATAATCCGAGCCGGATTTCAGCATGATTTGCTCAAAACTTTGCAGAAGGGTCTGCAGGTAGCTTTGTAATGGATAATTGGCTGGATTGTTCATATAAATAATGCCATCGAACCACGAATTCCAGTGGGCAACGATACTGAACAAACCAACGGTTGCGAGAGCGGGCTTAAGAAGTGGGAGCAGAATCCGAAGCAATACCTGTACTGGACCAGCACCATCGATAATGGCTGATTCTTCAATCTCCTCGGGCAACCCTCTAATGAAATTCATGAGGATAATCATACTGAATACGGGGAGAGCCCCAGGCAGGATCAAAGACCATATGGAATCGATTAGTCCCATTTTGACCACCACGAGATAGGTTGGAATTAATCCTCCACTGAATAACATGGTTACAATGAAAAATCCCATATAGATGTTGCGCCCCATTAATTTTTGTTTGGATTTGGAGAGGGGATAGGCCGTGAGTACGATCAGAACCAGATTCACCAATGTTCCGAGAACGGTTCGTTGGATGGCCACCCAGAGAGAGGAGAAAAACGACCCTCCCGTTAACGCAAATTCATAGGCTTTTGTCGTAAATTCAACAGGCCAGAATGTAACACTCCCCGCAGATACAGCTGCGCTGCTGCTGAATGAAACAGCCAACAGGTTAATAAACGGCAGGATACATAAGAGAGAAATTAGAAGCAATATAGTGTAGTTTAAGATAAGAAATACACGTCTGCTCATACTTTTATCATGGATCATAATGTGAGTTCCTCCTCCTTCTTAGAAGATACGATAGCCAGCCACTCTGTAAGCCAGAATGTACGATACAGCAACGAGAACACTGGAAATGATGGATTTGAATAACCCGACAGCGGTTCCGATCGAATATTGAGCCTGTTGAATTCCCAACCGATATACATAGGTATCAATAATATCACCGGTCTGATAGACAACAGGGGAGTAGAGATTATAGATCTGGTCAAAGCCGGCATTCAGTACATTTCCTAACGACAGCACAGTCATTAAGACAATCGTTGGCATGAGGAGAGGCAAGGTAATATAGATGGTTTGCTTCCAGCGTTTGGCGCCGTCAATTACTGCGGCCTCGTAGAGTCCTGGATCAATACTGGTCAGTGCTGCCAAATAAACAACCGTGCCAAAACCAAAGCCTTTCCATATGTCACTTACAATCATCGTCCAGGGAAATATAGAGGGGGTGCCAAGAAAAGAGATCGGTGCAATCCCGAATACGCCTAAAAAGGTATTGATAATACCGTCAGAGCTCAGTATGTCCAGCATGATGCCAGCCATAATGACCCAAGAGAGGAAATTTGGAATATATACAAGCGTTTGAAATGTACGTTTGATTCCACTGTGCAGGACTTCGTTAAGGAGTAATGCGAAAATAACGGGCACGATTATCCCGCCGATAATCTTGAAGACAGACATGTACAGTGTATTCCAGATGGTTCTTACGAAGTTCGGCTGATTGAATACGTGCGTAAAATTATCCCATCCCACCCAAGGCGAGTTGAAGCCGAGTCCCGGATTGTATTTCTGAAACGCGATAATAAGTCCGTAGAAAGGAATGTAACTAAAGATGAAGACCAAGACCAGGCTTGGGATCAACATGAGATGGTAAGGACTCTGCTGTTTCCATTTTCTCAACATTCATATTCCTCCGTTCATCGTGCGGGAAATGTAATCGCTATCAAATAGAGGGGTGAGATCACCCTCATCCCCTCTTTATGAACGAGATTATTTTGCCCCGTATGCCTCATTGACTGCCTGGGTTGCATCATCGCCTCCGGCTGCACGCCAATTCTGGACAATCACATCGAAATAATCGATACTTTCACTTCCCATAATGATCTTGGTAAAGCCCTCTGTCAGGATATCATCCAAGGTTGTTCCATAGCTTGACAGGATCTCTGGTGTAACACCCCATAAGGCTGTCTTCGTATAGTTTTCGCTGTCGAGTACTTTTTTGGCTAGGCCATATGCATTTTTGGGAGCACCTTGTTGCAAATAATCACCGACTGCACCAGGGGTTGCGTTCTCCATGAATTCAACACTGTTATTATATTTTTGCCACATACCCGAAGTCGTGAGTCCACTGGTATCCTTGGATTCAAGGGCAGCCGACACCGCCTCGAATTGCTCGTAATCGGAATTGGGGTTAAGTACACGGAAGGCTCCAACAACATGGGCAATATCGTTATCCAGCAAGGCAGATAGCGTTTCTGTAGATTCCTTGCCATTGCCTTCATCCACGATATAAGCATAGTCGTTCAAAATCTGGATTACTTTCTCGGGGTTCTTGAATCCCTTCTTCATGACAATATAATTGTTGTTGGCGAAAAAGATGGATTGTGTGGCTTCCTTCCCATCAACGGTAGGGATGATATAAGGGTAGAAGATGGCGTCCTTACCCAGATTGGATACGGTATCGACACCCGGATTATAACCCCACCATTGGTAATAAGGCTGCATTCCCACTTTGCCGGCGACAATGTCCGCGTTCATCGCGTTGAAGTCTTTTATTGCAAATTCCGGATCAATAATGCCTCGCTTGTACCATTCCGACCACTCCGCCAGCGCATTCTTCATCTCAGGCTGTACAGATCCGTATACGAGTTTTCCACTGGCATCTTCCATCCACAGGTCCGGATGCGCATTCCATGCGATCGCGAGCAGGTTGAGGTAGTCCAACGATTGGTCTACTGCTATGCCGTAACCGCCATGCTTTTCCATGAATTTCAGTGCAATATTCTTGATGTCTTCCACAGATTTTGGATCCTGGAGTCCCAATTCTTCTTTCCAGTCGTTCCGAATCCAGATGAAGTCTGGTTGTTCAATTAATCCCCAATGCATCTGCGGTATCCCGTACAGCTTGCCGTCCTTCTTTCCAGACTCGTAACTGTCCGCATCTGCTTCCATGTAACCTTTGAGACGATCCGAAGCGTGTTGATCAAATACTTCGGAGAGGTCCATGACCATATCTGCTTCGACCAGCTGTCTCAGTTGTGATGGATTAACTCTGAATACGTCAGGAAGATCGTTCGATGCGATAGCCAAATTCAATTTGGTATCATATTCATCGCTGACCCAGTCTGTTTTGACATCGATATTAAACTTCTCTTTGTATCGCTTAATCCACACATTGTTGGTGATATCATCGCCCTTTGGATATTTGGCAGAAGAGTATTCTGACGTTACGGTGTGAATGGTTGTCGTTCCACCCTCGTTGGAATCCGGGTTCGTCGTTGGATCTTTCTCGGCACCGCTTCCACTGCTACAGGCAGCAAGTAATAAGGTTGACATGCACACAGACAAGAGTAAAGCTTTCGTTTTCTTGTTCATTTCTTTTCCCCCTTATCAGTCATATTTCAATAATGCTTTCTTGAAAATATTCTAAACGAGAAAGGGGAAAGGGGATATAAAGGTTATTGACGAGAACCCATACGTTTTTTTACTTTTGAGTTGTAGCGAAGAAAAGCTAAATAAGCGTAGTGCACTTTTTTTACTCTATACGCCTTCTTTTTTTACTCATGTCTCCAAAAATTGCTTTAGATGACGATCGATAAGGAGTGAATCCACTTCGTTAGCTCCAATCCCGAAGCAGTGTCCCCACTTGGACTCAATGGGCTGAAAAACAGCATTCGGCATATGTTGAACATCATACGCACTGTCTTCTGGTGTAAAAAACAAGTCACTGGACCCAGGCATAACGAGGGCAGGAGATGTGATCTTACGCAATGCCTGTTCAAAGTTGCGATCATCTGTGGGATTATCACTAATGTCTCCATATATTCCTGTACGAAGCATGGTGATTAAGTCGTTAGCATCAAAGGATAGAAACACCTGGTCCCAGTAATCTTCAACATAAGACTTCAAGGTATCGTAACCTTCAGATTGATGCAATTTCTCCAAATAATACGCCTGCGAAAACCCCCATGGAGCATAAACTCTCCCCATTGCAGCGAGACCAGCAACCGGAGGGAGCTCATATCTGCCATTTTTAAAATTGGAATCTGCCTGTAACGCTGCGATCATTGCTTCGAATACCAACTGTGTATGGGGTCTGCTTTTTGCTGTTCCGCCAAAGGGGGCAATTCGTTCGACCATCTCCGGATAACTCGTGCCCCACTGAAACACCTGCATGGCTCCCAGAGACCAGCCAACAACGAGTTTAATTTTGGAGATACCGAATTTCTCAGTGATGAGTTGATGTTGGGCACGCACATTGTCATACATGGAGATGAGAGGAAAGTTCTCTCTATCAAATGGGGCAGGGGTATTGCTCGGAGACGACGATAATCCGTTACCCAACATATTGGGCACAACGATAAAATACCGACTGGGGTCCAGTGCCTTGTTCACTCCAATTAACCATTCATTATCTGTGTGAAGTCCAGCAAACCATGTTGGAACGACAATAACATTGTCTTTTGCCAGATTTAAGGTTCCATAAGTCTTGTATGCAATAAAAGCTTGAGGGAGCTGTTGTCCCGATTGAAGTAATGTATTGCCAAGGTGATATGTTTCATAATCGTTCATGGATGGATTCTCCTTATAAAAGTAGTGATAACTTGATTTCACTCTACAATACGTCTATCATCAATTCAACGAAACGTTGTTGAATATAACATTCATTTATTTTGAACAAAGGAGGTTTTGGATTCATGGAAATACGACAGCTAAAAACCTTTTGGACCCTTGCATCGACTTGCAGCTTTCATCAAACTGCTGAATTATTGAGTTATGTCCCGTCTACCATAACCATGCAAATCAAATCGCTTGAAGAAGAGTTGGGCGTGAAATTGCTGGATCGATTAGGTAAAAAGGTTGTATTAACAGATGCTGGGCAGCAATTCCTGCCGTACGCCACTAAAATCTTAAACGATGTAGAGGAAGCGAAGTGCATATCTAGTCAACACGGGGAATTGGCGGGAACGGTAGTTATTGGAGCGGACGAAGTGCTGTGTGCTTATCTTCTTCCAGCCTTGTTCAAACGTTTCCGAGCGGACTATCCTGGTGTGCGATTATTGTTCCGCCCGTTGTCTGGTCAAGAGCTTAAATCAAGTCTGAGGGAAGGGCATACGGATGTCGTTTTTGTATTGGATGAGCACGTGGGTGCCAAAGATCTTCACTCCACGTTTTTGAAGAACGAAACCTTTCAAATGGTGGTTTCACCCGATCATATGTTAGCATCGCGTTCCGCGTTAGTTATCGATGACTTTCACAAACAGCATTTTTTGCTGACCGAAAAGAACTGTTCTTATCGTGCTTATTTTGAACAATCTCTTCTGAAGAAAGGCGCAGATGTGCTGACAGAGCTGGAGTTTCATAGTGTAGAAGCCATTAAACAATGCGCAGTGGCAGGTCTCGGGATCGCTTTATTGCCTGAAATGGCTTTGAAACAAGAGTTAAGCGAAGGGGAACTGGTTGCATTGCCTTGGGATTTAACAGATATATCGTTTTCTGCACAAATGCTTTGGCATCGAGAAAAATGGATATCTCCATCCATCGCTGCTTTCATCCAGGTCGCCAAGCGTGAGCTAAGTTGATTGTTCAGAATTTGTTTAGATGTATGTGTTAAAATATTCTTCACAGACATATATGGGGGATTAACAATGGAAAGAAAGATTCGAAATTCTGCAAAAGCATTGATCATCAACGATGGAAGGATGCTTGCAATGAAGCAGGATGATCATGATGAAGTGATCTATATCCTGCCGGGCGGGAGCCAGAATGCAGGGGAGACATTGACCGACGCTGTGAAGCGTGAAGTCGGAGAAGAAATCAGAGTAGAGGTAGAACCGTTATCATTGGAATTCGTTATTGAAGGGGTATACGGTGAAGCTCTTCATCGTGTAGATTTTGTTTTTTTGTGCGAGTACATAGGTTTGATGGACACAGATAGTTCTATTCTGCCAAGTGACGAAAATCAAGTGGAATATGAATGGCTCGAAATTAAAAATATAAACGAACTACCTTTATTTCCTTCAAAATTACGAAAGCAGATTCTTAGATTGGTTGGGGGAGAACCCACGGTTATGTATTTAGGAAATGAGGAAGATGAGGAACTGTATGGTTAGTCGTGTCTAACACATCGAAGCCGAGAATGAATATGAAGTGATGCATAAACAAGCGGAAGTCTTTTATTTATATAAGGAAAGGCTATTTCTAAGGACGTGATGGTCCAGTGAGATAGCCTTTTTTGCCGTTGAACAAAGTGTACTGATCAATTCGAAAATGCCCCTAGACTAAGGGGTTACATAAGGCAAGGCCCACCAAAGTGAGGTGTTACATATCTTGTTCTTTCACACCTGCTGTCATATGTTTCTGACCCCACATGACCATGGATTCAATTAAAGGAACCAATTCCTTGCCTGATTCGGTGAGTGAATATTCCACTCTCGGTGGTATCTCGTTATATTGCTCCCGATGCACGATACCGGAATGAATCAAATCCTTCAAACAGTTCGTTAGCATCGTTCCGGTAATGCCAGGTAATCTTCTTTTTAATTCATTGTAACGTATACAGTCATTTTCACTGAGGATTGCCAGGATCGGAAGATTCCACTTGCCTCCAATGACCTGAAATGCATAAGTCGCTGGACATAACTGATCGAAATTAAACTCGTATTTCACTTGATACCCTCCAATAGTATACTTTTTGATACTAAGTCAGAAAAAGAATCGTACTTGTTCAGAAGATTGTAGACATTATAATCAAACTAACACAAGGAAATCAATTCATAAAGTTAAAGGCGGGATACATGTGAGTAACGAATCTATGATGTGTGATCTGGAAACCGGCATATGTGGTGTGAGCGAAGAAGAGGCTATGCAAGAAATTAATCTGAATCACGTTGGGAAAAAGGTAACCATTTATTACGCAACAGATCCGATTTGCTCTCACTGCTGGGCGCTAGAGCCGGTGCTTCATCGGTTTGTTGAGGAATACGGTCATTATTTTACGTTGGAAATCAAAATGGGTGGGCTACTGGCTAACTGGAACGGTTTCTCGGATGGCGCTAACGGAATTCAGAAACCTTCAGACGTTGCAGGGCATTGGAGGGAAGTGGGGGAACATTCACGTATGCCCATTGATGGTTCCCTTTGGCACGATAATCCAATACTTTCTTCCTATCCGCCATCTCGCGTATTTAAGGTCATTCAGAGTACACACCTTGGTAAAGAGCATGAATTTTTAAGACGTGCGCGTGAAGCCGTGTTTGCATTTAATCAAAATATTGGAGAAGATGATGTGCTGACGGATATCGTCAATCAACTGGGTTTGAATGGAAAAGAAGTGGTTGAGGCGGCTGCACAGCAATCTGCACAAGATTTATTAGAGGAAGACTTTGAGCGTGTCGCCAGTTTGGGAGTTAGAGGTTTCCCATCCATTATCATTGTAAATGAAGAGAACCAAGGGATGAAAATTGTCGGAGCACGTTCTCTTGAAACATATGTGCAAGCACTTCAGCAGGTCTTGGGTGTTGATCTGAAACCAAAACAGATACCCTCGTTGCAGCAGAAAATCAATGAGGGACGCCTTCTTTTTTCTAAAGAAATGGAGGTCATGTACAATATCGAAAAGAGTGATGTTGCATCCTATGTGAAATCTGAATTGGCAGAGGACACATATCATGTGGGTTATATTTTGAATGAGATGTATATTAAGCATATCTGAGAAAAAACAAGAAATCTGTAGTAGCACATTATCCTTAACAGAATATTCCTGCTTCGGCACACGGTTGTGTTATTCGCACAGGCAAGTCGTCCACCCATTGCGTAGACTAAAGTAGATCAAGTCAAGTGAGGTGAATTCCATGGTTAAGACCAATGAAATACACGTCAAGGCAAAACGGCTCAAAGATCGTCCAGTCTGCGTGACTCTTCTTAACGGCGAAACGTACGTCGGGTACATCTCTGGTGTCAATCACGCAGGGGTAGTGATTACCGGAGGCGGAAAGCTTACTCAGGCCGCAATCTCAGCACCCTCATCTGAAGGAAGTGCTCGCAAAAGTAAACCTAAAGCAGAGGCTACAAGAAAAACAGTAACCTCTCGAAAGCGTAAACGGACGAACAATACTCGTAAGTCGCAGGTACGATCTCGGTCGATGTCTTCTCGTTCAATCTCTCGGCAAGCTCAGGTATCATCATTCATGCCTATGTTAGGTTCATTGTTAGGTGGTGGCTTTGGCGGACTTGGCGGTGCAGGCTCGATTGGAGGTATGTTAGGCGGTGGTATGCGGTTGTTTGGCATGATCCAGCGGTTTACACCTGTGGTCAAAATGGGGTATGGCATGATTAAGCAGATTCAGCCATTTATGGGGGCGGTTCAAGGGCTGATGACTCCAGCAAGCCAGGCTGCGGCAGAAGCCGAAGGTGAAGAGGAAGCACAACGAGGATAATACTTGAAATGAAAATCGTGAAATAGTGAAATAGAACACAACCTTCGTTGCATTTGGGAAGGAAGGATTGCTAGTATGTTGAGTGATCTGATCTCTTTCTGATCTGTTATTGTCTTCTCAGTTAGATGCTTAACTACAAGCTGCTCTCCGTAAGCCAAACGGAGGGTGGCTTATTTGCTTATGCTGTATATGAGGTTTGAACCAACTCGATTCCGCATACTTGCTCAGTGCTAACGAACCTCAGAAACCTTATTCGGGTCAATATTAAGCCATTAAAAGTCGCCCGAATCGGGTTAAATAAGACTCCCTGTGATTGTAAAATTCCTTCGTTGCGAGGAATAAATACTGCGATTTTCAATACGCGTCTAACATTTATCTTTGATACCATGTAGTTCGGCCGACTACCCTTATGCAGCAAAAAGCACCGCGCGCAGGGAGATGCACGTGGTGCGAAAAACAATGCTGATGTTGCAGAGTAGGAGAATATTCTATTCCGCTCTGATTAAGCCTGTTTTGTTTTAAGACGAATGACGTTCCACGACGCTTTGTTCAGTACAGCTTGCACTTTACCTTGATCTACGGTTGTGTGCCCGCCGTTGTGAGGAAGAACGTTGCGTGGGTTTTCCTTGGTATTGGTTGCTTTTAAGTCGTTGTTCTCCAATACGATATGCTCCACAAATGTGGTTTCTCCGAAGGAACGCAGATCCACATTCAGTTCCAATTTCTCATCCAGATGTCTGTTCACCGCAAAGATCGTGATCGTGCCATTCTCTTCATCATGCACACTGATTGCTTCGAGATAAGGAACATCTGTAAAGTCTTTGGAATCATATTTAGGTGAAGTAGTGATGGAACGCAACACTGTACCACGACCGAAGTTGGATGCATGCATGAACGGGAAATATGTCGTCTGGAACCAGATCGCTCCGTTATTTTCCGTCATGATTGGTGCAATGGTGTTAATCAACTGAGCAAGACAAGCCATTTTTACACGGTCGGCGTGCTTGAGAATGGTAATCAGGTAACAACCCACGGCTAGTGCATCTTCATGCGTGTATACATCTTCAAATTCAGGAGGAGCAATCTGCCAGCGTTCTTCCATACGACTTGTGCCAATGGATTTCCAGACATTCCATTCATCCAGGGACAGCATCAATTTCTTTTTACTGCGTTTTTTGGCTTGTACAAAATCACAGATCGAAGCCACACTATCAATAAATTGATCCAGATCCAGCGATGTTGCCAGGAAGTCATACGTGTTGTCTTTGTTGTTATTGTAATACTGATGCAGGGACAAGTAGTCTACATTTTCATAGGTGAGATCGAGTACAGTTGCTTCCCAATCTGCAAATGTCTTCATGTCACGGCTGGAGCTGCCACATGCAACGAGTTCAATCTCTGGATCAACCCATTTCATCGCTTTTGCTGTTTCGTTCGCAATACGACCGTATTCATATGCAGTCATTGCACCAATCTGCCAAGGGCCATCCATTTCGTTGCCAAGACACCAGGTTTTGAATTTATGCGGGTCCTTGTAACCGTGAGAGATACGCAGATCACTCCAATATGTGCCGGATGGGTGGTTGCAGTATTCAATCAGGTTTCTGGCCGCATCAATACCGCGAGTACCCAGATTTACAGCCATCATCACTTCGGTTCCAACCAGTTTGGCCCAATCTGCAAATTCATTCGTACCTACCGCATTCGTTTCAATCGTCCACCATGCGAGTTCAAGTCTGCGTTTGCGCTCGGCTACCGGGCCCACACCATCTTCCCAGTTGTAACCGGATACGAAATTGCCACCTGGGTAACGAACGATAGGTACATTCAGCGCTTTGATCGCTTCAATAGCATCCTGACGGAAACCTTGAGCATTCGCAGTAGGGTGACCTGGATCATAAATACCGCCGTACACGGCCCGTCCCAGATGTTCTATAAATGAACCATAGACACGTGGATCTACTTCAGCAATCTGAAAGTCTTTATCGATAAGCATTTTGGATGTAAGCAATGGGAAAACCTCCATAGAATTAATTTTAGGTGCGTCATGGACTTTATTTCACGTTGAATTCGCATAAAAGCAAAATCAACTCATTGATTTGTTATCTAATGTGTATCATAATGCTATTATATTGAGCAAGTTCATTTTATAGGGTTCGCTAAAAAACGAATCCTAAATCACTAAATATAATGGATTTTATAGAGATATGGGAGTGAAGTTCATGATGCTTGGCACGGATGCCGCGTCCTTAATCATTTACGAGGCCCTCGCAAGCGAGGCCCGTCTAAATATCGTTCGCTTATTATTGCAGAACAGAGAAATGCACATTAATGCGCTGGCCAAAGAACTGTATCTGAGCAAAGCCATCGTGAGTACTCATGTGAGCAAGCTGCAAAAAGCCGGGATTGTAGGCAGTCGCATGAAGCGGGAGAATGGGGGCACATATAAATACTGCTTTATTCTGCAAGAATTCATGACGATCAATCTCTCTCCTGAACCCGTTGATGCTCCGTATCATGAAGTATCTATTCCAGTTGGTCACTACACGGATTACGAAGCCTGGCCCACCTGTGGAATTGCAACAACAACACAAATGATTGGGCAATATGATACGCCGGCGTGCTTTATGGACCCGGATCGGGTTAATGCGGGTATACTCTGGTTGGCACGCGGGTTCTTGGAATATAAAGTCCCTAATTATCTGAATACAGAACAGCATCTCCAAGAGATTGAGATTTCACTCGAACTCAGTTCGGAAGCACCTCAAGTTAATGAAAACTGGCCTTCCGACATCCGTTTCTCGCTTAATGGAAAACACCTGGGAACATGGACAAGCCCCGGGGACTTTGGGGATCGGAAAGGCAAGCATACACCGCTGTGGTGGAAATTGGACGTTAACCAGTATGGTGTTCTGAAGGTACTTCGTATTAACAGAGAAGGAACGTTTATGGATGGCCAGCGTATCTCGGATGTGTGTATCCACGATCTGCAACTCGATTCATCGACCTACTGGACGTTTGCATTAAGGCCGGAAGAAGGGGTGCCCGGGCGTGGTGGTCTGACACTTTTCGGGAAAGGGTTCGGTAACTACGATCAGGACATTTTGATTCGATACTATTACGAGGATGCAAGGGAATCTACGCCTATTGATGTATAAAATTCCTTCTTTTATGTCAATTTAATAAGACAAAGCACACATAGACGAATTGCATGTAAATTCCATAGTATTGGTATTGACAACGATTACATGGGTGGTATAAGATACAGCTAAATAAGGAGTGTCACTGATTCGATCAGGCACCACCACAGTCTGGATTTCACAAGTTTGTTTGACTTGTGCTCTGGACCATGGTGGTGCTTTTTGCATATTGGGGGTGAGAACATCATGAGGTTCAAAAAATCGTTAAACAACAACATCGCTCTGGCAGAAGATGCCGAAGGCTACGAAGTCATTGTGATCGGGACCGGAGTTGGGTTCAAAAAAGTGAAAGGACAATGGATTGAACGGGAGCAGATTCAAAAAACATTTCGAATCGGCTCAGATGACAAATACCAGCGATTGGAGCAATTTTTTAATGATATCCCGCTGCAAGTCATTAACGTCACCGATCAAATCATTGAGCATGGCCGGAACCAAATCGGTAAAAAGTTGAATGATTCCATTCTGCTCACCCTGGCTGATCACATTCACTTTGCGCTGGATCGCTTCAAGAGCGGTGTGGACGTGCAGAATCCGCTTCACTGGGATATCCGCAATCTGTATCCTGTGGAATACCGCATCGGAGCCTATGCCATCGAGCTAATTAACGAAGCTTTTGAGGTAAGTTTGCCATCAACAGAGGCAAGCTCCATCGCTCTTCATTTTGTGAATTCGCAGTTTGATTCCGGCAGTATGAATCAAACGATCAAGATAACCCAGATGATTAATGACATATTAGATATCATGACGGATCATTTTGGAATGACACTGGATCAGGAAACCACTGATTTTTCCCGTTTCGTTACCCATCTCCGATATTTCATCGTTCGACAATTGAACAGGGAAGTGCTTTCCTTCAAGGATCAGCAGTTTCTGTATGACGTATTGTCGGAGCGATATCCGTCCAGCTTCCAGTGCGCACTTAAGATAAAGGAAGAGATGGAGCAGCAGCGCGGATTCGCAATTACTCCCGATGAGATGGTATACCTCATGATTCACATCGAGAGAGTGACATCCCGTTCCGACACGGGTTGATCTCAATACAACCAGCTTGGAGCTATACCACATGATTATGAATATGGAGTGTTACTGATTCGATCAGGCACCACCAAATGTTTCCGACTCCGCTATCTACGGCGAGCCGGGTTGGCATTTGGTTTTTTTTCGCCCAAAAAAGGAGGAAGCAGCATGAATCATCGGGAGTTGTCGAAAGAAATCATTCACTTAACAGGAGGGCAAGGGAACATAACGCAAGCCTGGCATTGCATCACACGGCTACGATTCAATGTTCGTGATGAAGACAAGGTTCAGCTTGAGCAGATCAGAGCATTGGACGGTGTGCTCGGAGCCCAATTTCAGAGTGACCAGTTTCAAGTCGTCATCGGAAATAAGGTCGCGGCCGTGTATGAAGAGATTGAGGTTCAACTGAAACCGGATGGCAAGCCGCAACCCGAAGCAGGTGCTCCACGTTCCAAAGGCATTAATGCTGTATTGGATACCATCTCGGGTATCTTCACTCCCATCCTTCCTGCCATCATAGGTACAGGTATGCTGAAGGGTATTCTGGCTTTGCTGGTTACACTCGGAGCAATCCAGGAGACAAGTGGAGAGTATCAGATTCTGTCATCTATAGGGAATGCAGCCTTTTACTTTTTACCTTTTCTGCTTGCTGTCTCGTCTGCTCGAAAGTTCAAAGTCAATGAATATATTGCCTTGACCCTCGCGGGTACATTATTGTATCCAACCATCCTGAATGCATATTTGGCAAATCAGCTGGAGCCGATACGTTTTCTCTCACTGCCCGTGTCCATTGTGAATTATACCCAGTCTGTCATTCCAATCATTTTGGGTGTGTGGCTTCTGAGTTATGTTCATCGCTGGGTGGATCGATTCATTCCTGGCCCAGTCAAAGTGATCTTCACCTCGATGATTGTATTAGTCATCACGGTTCCCATTCTGCTCATTGCCATTGGGCCACTCGGGAACTACATCGGTATCTATCTAGAAATGGGTACCTCCTGGCTTTTTGCTCATTCAGGTCCGTTAACGGGAATTGTTCTTGGTGGATTAATGCCATTGATCGTCATGACAGGCATGCACTATGCGTTTTTCCCGGGTACGTTGCAGAATTTGAGCAAACTTGGATATGACGTGCTTTTGTTGCCGATCAACCTTGTGACCAATATGAGTCAGGCGGGTGCCGTGGCGGCCGTGTTTCTCAAAACAAAAGACAAGTCCATGAAGTCCATAGCCTTATCTAGCGGCATCTCTGCCTTGCTCGGCATCACCGAGCCAGCATTGTACGGGGTAACACTGAAGTTGAAAAAACCATTCTATGCTTCACTGATCGGTGGGGCCGCTGGCGGCGGGTTTATTACTGCAGTTGGTTTGAAGTGCTTTGGCTTTGCCGTGCCGGGACTGCTGGCCCTTCCGTTATATATTGGCCCAGGCGGAGGCATGTCTAACTTCTGGTATGCTCTGATCGGTATCGGCATCAGCTTTACCGTTTCATTCATACTGACTTTACTGCTCAAGTGGGATGAGCAGAACACACATAGTAATGTGGTATCCGGTTCATCTCAGCATCTATCCCAGCCGCATCAAGCCACCACCACTGTTGTGACTGATGAAGAGGCAAGAGCTGTAACCGTACATTCAATTGAGGAAAAGAAAGGCGAAGTATTCAGCCCGCTCACTGGTGAAGTCGTGCCGCTTGCATCTCTACCGGACAAAACCTTTGCTGAGGAGATGACCGGAAAAGGTATTGCCATTCTTCCGCAAGAAGGACGCGTGACAGCCCCATTTGACGGGATCGTCACCATGGTTGCCAAAAGCAAACATGCGGTCATGTTAACGTCGACGAGCGGGATTGAAATTCTTATTCACGTTGGATTGAACAGTGTGTCGCTCAAAGGGAAATTTTTTGACGTGAAGGTTACTACAGGACAAGAAGTGAAGAAGGGTGATCTGCTGTTGGCGTTCGACCTGGATGGCATCCGGGATGCTGGGGTTAATCCGGTCACACCGGTCATCGTAACCAATACACCAGATTACCTTGATGTGGTACCGGTTCAGGTGAAGGGGGTGATTCCGATGAATGAATTGCTTCTCCTCACTGTTCGCTAACAGCTGTATGAAGGCGTACTTTTTTTAAAAGGACTTACGAGCAATATAAAACAACTTTGTACTCACCCAAAAAAGGAGAGAAACCACATGACAAAAACAATTAAACACTCATTTCCTGAAGGATTCTTATGGGGCGGAGCTACCGCGGCCAATCAGCTCGAAGGGGCCTATGACGCAGATGGCAAAGGACTTTCTACTTCAGATATGGCGCCTTATATCCCTCATGAAGAGCGTAACGGGAAAGATTTCACTTTCGACGTGGATTCGGTTCAGCTAGAACAATATCTAAGTGGTAACTCAGGCGTCTATTTCCCCAAACGGAATGGCGTAGATTTCTATCATCGCTATCAAGAAGACATCGCACTGTTTGCAGAGATGGGATTCAAGGTATTCCGACTTTCCATCGCGTGGACACGCATCTTCCCGACAGGAGAGGAGGAAGCTCCTAATGAAGCTGGTCTGGCATTCTATGACAACGTACTGGACGAGCTGCTGAAATACGGGATTGAACCGCTCGTAACGATCTCACACTACGAAATGCCCGTAGAATTAACCCGTAAATACAACGGTTGGGAAAGCCGTGAGATGATCGATCTGTATCTGAAATTTGCCAACACGCTGTTTGACCGTTACAAAGATAAAGTGAAATACTGGATTACCTTCAATGAAATGAATATGATGCTGACAAGTCTGTACACTGGCGGCGGCATTCTGGAAGATAAAATTAAAGGGACACCGGAGCAGGTAGCCTATCAGGCAACTCATCATCAATTTGTAGCAAGCTCACTGGCTGTCAAAAGTGGTAAAGAGAAGATGCCAAATGCTCAGATTGGCTGCATGATCTGTCGTCTGGAAACGTATGCTGCTTCTAGTAAACCGGAAGATGTGTTGCAGACGATGAAGGAAGATCAGATGAACCTGTTCTACCCAGAGGTGCAGGCAAGAGGCGAATATCCATCCTATATGCAAAGATATTTTGAGGAAAACGGCATTGAACTGGTTAAAGCTCCTGACGACGATGCCATTATTCGGGACAATACCGTGGACTTTATTGCTTTCAGTTATTACATGACGTATATCGGAAAATATGACCCGAATGACAACAGCAACTCGGGTATGCTGGTAAGTCAGATCAAAAACCCTCATCTGAAAGCTACCGAATGGGGATGGCCTATCGATCCAATTGGTCTTCGCGTCGCGCTGAACCGATTGTATGATCGTTACCGGATGCCGCTCTTCATCGTTGAGAACGGCCTGGGTGCTACCGACACACTGAAAGAGGATGGAACAGTGCATGACCCTTATCGCATCAATTACTTGCGCAGCCACATTGAGCAGATGAAAGAAGCTGTCGCTGACGGTGTAGAATTGATGGGATTCACGAGCTGGGGACCTATAGATATCATTAGCTGTTCAACCTCAGAGATGGGTAAACGTTACGGATTTATCTACGTGGATCAGGACAATGCAGGACACGGTTCATTGGAAAGGACCCGCAAGGATTCCTTCTACTGGTACAAACAAGTTATTGAAACGAACGGAGAAACCCTGTAATCATAAAAATTCTTACACGCCGCCCACATGGGCGGTCTTTATTTTGCACTAGTAAGATTAGGAATAATTATGTAGAATTGCGATATTAAAACAAAAGGAGTGAATTCAATGTCTAACAAGGTGATTGTGCTTTAGGTTCACAAAAGGATATTTGCGTTACAGAGATTCCTTTTGTGAACATTGCAGTACGGGAAACCGTCCCAACAATGTTTACTGGAGGAGATCATTATTAAATTTAACGAGGTTGTTAACATTAGCAATACACATGTACTGTCGGTGGTAACCGAGTTGTTTCATCTGGAGGGGTACAATATTCAGCTTATTCCTCCTCATGAGGGAGGACGGAATGTCGTATACACCTGTGAGCAAGAGGGATGTGAATCGCTAATTCTACGAGTGTCTTTTTTGCCTGACAGAAAGCGTGAAGATTACATTGCCGAACTGGAGTATGTACGGTATTTATTTGATCATGGAGCCAGTGTTTCGAATGTAATGAATTCCAAGAATGGCCATCTGCTGGATGAGATCACTTATGCTGAGCATAAGTTCTTTGTAAGCCTGTTTAATAAGGCAAAGGGGATGTTGCTGGTAGAGAACCATTATCAGTATCGTGAAGGGGTTCCGCTTACCGAATACTATTATAATAGCGGTAAAGTCCTGGGCAAAATGCATCAGCTATCCAAAAGCTATGTACCCGTTCATCGTCGGCATCATTTTGTGGACAGATATAATACGGAGCGTATCGAAAGGTTGGTCCCTAAGTCATTCTCTCTGCTCAGAAGCAAAATGGTGGAACTTCTCCAAGCGGTAAAAGAATTGAGTTCGACTCAGGAGACGTTTGGCATGATCCATTTTGATTATAATGACGGGAATTATTCGATTGATTTTGATACGGGACAAATCACGGTATATGATTTCGACAATTCCTGTTTGGGCTGGTACATGTTTGACCTCGCAAGTCTGTGGATGAACGGAGTCGGTTGGGTTCAATTTGAAGCTGATGCAGACAAACGTAAACAGTTCATGGATGAGTATTTCCAAACCGCGCTCTCTGGATACACATCAGAAACCCAAATCTCTGCTGTCATGCTGGAGAAGCTGCCTTTATTTATTCAAGTCAGCCTTCTGGAGAATATTTTGGATCATTTTGAGGTGGCGCAACGCGAAGGTGAAGAACCAGAAGAAGATGACGAGGTTCTGTTATATCTCATTAAATGTCTGGAAGAGGATATACCATTTAAGGGTTTTTTCCATGATATCTATTCGAGTGAAGCACCTTTTGAATATGAGGAGCGCTGAAGGATCTAGATCCTAATTAAACCATGAATAACCAATGATTCTAATGATTTACCAAGGTATAGAGGCAGCCGGATTGACAGGTTGCCTCTTTTTTTGTCTACATTTGCTACTCGAATTTGGAAGGAGGCACATTGTAGAATTTTTTGAATGCTTTGGAGAACGTAAAGGGGTCGGGATAGCCCAGAAATGCGGCAATTTGCTGGATCGTATATTTTTTCTCGTACAGATAATCTCTGGCCCGATTCATTTTGATTTGATTAATGTACTGCCCCGGTGTGATACCGAGAATTTTTTTGAACAAAGAAATAAAATATTTCTCAGAGACGCCAGCAATAACAGCAAGTTCATTCACTCGAATGGCACGATGCAAATTCGCATCCACGTATGGGAATACGTTCTGTAGAACTTCCAGACTCGCTTCAATTTTCCTCGGTTTTCGGTCTTTCAAAAATTCACCGTGATAGAAGCCTTGCCCATGTAATTCGAAAATTTTGGCGATCACGAGAAGAAGAGCGGCTTTCATGTAAAGTGGACTTCCGGTAGCGCCGCTACTCTGCTTAAACCTTCGGTAGGACGAGGTGAACAGCGTTGATTCCTCCTGAATCAGGTTACCAGGTACGATGCCAGGGAGCTGAAACTCGCCAAGAATCCGTTTTTGATCAGCGATGCTGAAATCAAAGTGTATGTATATGAACCGGCAAAGCTCTCCTGTCGTGGAAGCAGTGTAGGGCATATCCGGATAAAAAAACACGACGTCCCCCGTGGCCGCCATATGCTCGACTCCAGCGATGGTAATCTTGACAGAACCTGATGTAATGAACCACAGATCGTAATCGGAATGTGACTTATGTTCAATCCAATGACTGTCATGCGTTTGTTCCAGATAAGAGCTCATGCGAAGCGTGACATACTCCGAAAGCTCGTCGATTATACTCATATTTACAGTTCTCGATTGCATCGAATTCAGCCGAATCCTCTCTACTTTATGACATCTTTCATTTTCCCCTATCATATCAAAGGAATTACCCTTTGTTAACTATCGTACGATTTGACATCTTTTGAAAACTATCACACATTCCGATTCCATCCCACTCCCCTATAATGAACTTATATCGTTACAAGGAGGGTACTTAATGAATGATATAAGCACACAGCATCCGAAAGTAGTCGTTATTGGCGCAGGAAGCCTGTTTTTCGGTCGTCAGTCCATCTGGCAGATGGTTCACTCCCCCTATTTGAATCAGGGCACGCTGGCTTTGGTCGATACGGACGAGGAACGGCTCTCGAAAATGGTAACTCTGGCGGAGATGGTCGCTAGGGAGAACAACGTATCTTTAAAGATCGAGGGCTCGGTCGACCGTAGAAAGGTACTTCCCGGAGCCGACTTCGTTGTACTCAGCTTTGCGGAGCAATCGGTGAAATATCGTGGCATCGACTGCCAAGTCTCTCTAAAATATGGGATTCGCATGTGTTCCGGTGATACGATCGGCCCGGGTGGGATCTTTCGCGCGATGCGGGAACTGCCGGTGATTATGGAATGTGCCAAGGATATTGAGGAACTGTGTCCAGAGGCCTGGGTGATCAACTATATTAACCCGTCAACCGTTCATGGCATCGCATTACATCGCTATGCACCGAAGCTTAAGTCGTTTGCGCTGTGCGATAGTCATCATATGCCGCATAAAAAAGCCTATTACGCGGTAAGAGCTGGCATCATTGAAGAGAACAGTCAGTTCACCACAGAAATTGACCGAAAATTCGATTTCCGCATCGCTGGAGTCAATCATTTCACTTGGCTGCTCAAAGCCGAGTATGAAGGAAACAATGTGATGCCCACGATCGCAGAAGCCATGCGCAAGATGGCAGGTGAAGAGAACAACGGCGGTGATCGGGGAGCCAAAGCTCTTTTTAACGATGCCATTACCTACGAACTGTATAATATTTTCGGAATCATTCCCACTTGCACGGCACATACGAAGGAATACGTTCGATATTGGCAAGGGCTTGGCAAGACAACGGACACGATTCCTCCGTTATCAATCTGGGAGACAGAGGATAGGTATCAGCGGCATGATGAGATGTGGCAGCAGGTGGATGACTTCCTTGCAGGTACTATACCGATTGCCGACTATATGAACACATTTGGCCCGGATCATGCGACCGATATCATTGAAAATATGGTGGGAAATTTGGGCAAGAAGTTCTTTGTCAATACACTCAATCAAGGTGCGGTAACCAATATGAATGCAGATTCCTTCCTGGAACTACTATGCGATGTAGATATGAATGGTGTGAGACCACTCCATGTAGGCGAGATGCCGCGTGGGATCAGAGGGATGCAAGAACTTGTATTGGATACGCATGAACTTACGGTGGAAGCTGTGCTGGAACAGAGCTATGAGAAGTTGCGAAGAGCGATGCTCACTGACCCGCTCGTGAGTTCCATCCATGACGCGGACCAGATCATCCGTGAATTGTTGGAACTGGAGCGTCAGATGATTCCAGACGTTTGGTACAAGGATAGACTACAGTTCAACTAGGAACAGATATCGATAGAAGACCACGTCGTTTCCTTCAAAAGGATTAACGTGGTCTTTGTTTTTAACAATTACCATATGTCATTTAGGAAGATATTCTATTGCACTTTAAACAAGCCAGCATGGTCTTCATAGTACGAAGTAATAAAATCACGAAATTCTCCAACAGAAGGGGATAACCATTTTTGTTTGACCCAGGAGAGGCTAATTGGATATATCGCTGAATTATCAGTAATTTTTACATAGCTTAACCCGAGTGTTCTACATACGGAGATAGGAAGTAATGCAACACCCTGATCAAGTCTGATAATTTCGAGCAGGGTATGAGAATCGACCTCAAATGCAAGGTTGGGAAGGAAGCCTGCTTTCTCACAGAGGGTGGTTGTAAACCGGCTATATTCCTTATTATCTGCAAGCGAAATATAGGGCTCATCTGCAACAACACTCAATGAGATGCTTGTCTCTCCGACGTATGCATGATTTGTTGGCACAACCAGAACAATATCCTCCTCGACAAGCACAACACTCTCAATTTCCTCATCCTGAATCGGATGCCCCGTAATGCCCAGATTCAACTCACCTTTCTTCAAACCTGTAATAATCTCAGCGCGCGTTCCTATGCCTTGATGGAGCTTGGTATCAGGAGAAGCGTTGATGTAGTCACTTATGAGACCGGTGAGGAAGCGGGTATTCGTAATGGAGATCCTGATCGTATTGGATATATGATGTTCCTCCGCTTTAATCTCCATCTCTGCATTTTCAATTTCAATAAAAATTCGGTTTACGTGTTTCAATAAGATTGCACCTGAGGCATTTAATTGAATGTTTCGTCCTCTCCTGTGAAATAAAGGCGTGCCCAGTTCATCTTCAAGTCGTTTAATCGTCAAGCTTAGGGAAGGTTGAGCAATATTCAATTGTGCAGCTGCCTTGGAGATGTGTTCAGTATAGGCAACGGTCTGAAAGTATTTGAGCTGAAGCAATTCCATTTGTCTGCACCTCTTATTTATTTTGATAAATATATATAGTACTTATTATGTATTATATTAAATTTAAATATTGATGTAGAATTTTTTTATGAGATACAGTTCAAATTTTTATATAACAAAACTTAATTAATGTATGAGGCAGGTGTCTTTGATGAAAATCGATGTGAATAACATAGCTAAAAATCTGAATACACCCCTAACGGCTCCGGCATATCCAATGCCACCGTACAAATTCGTGAATCGTGAATACTTGAACATTATTTATCGAACTGATGAAAAAGCGTTGCGGGCAGCCGTGCCCGAGCCTTTGGAAATTACTGAACCTTTGGTTAAATTCGAAGTGATGTGGATGCCCGATGTATCTGGACTGGGCGCCTACACGGAAGCTGGACAAGTTATCCCTGTGCAATTCAATGGGGAGGAGGGCGATTATGTGCATTCGATGTATGTAGACAATTTCCCCGCGATTGCAAGTGGTCGAGAACTCACCGCCTATCCGAAAAAGCTGGGCGCACCGAAGTTGTATACCGATTCAGATACACTTGTCGGCACACTTGATTATGGAACGCTGCGTGTAGCCACGGCAACGATGGGATATAAACATGTAGAGATGGATAAAGAACTCGCCAAACATGAGATATGCCGACCTAACTTTATGATTAAGATTGCGACAGACTATACCGGGCATTTAAGAGTATGTGATCTGATCCGAACTCAGGTTACAGACATCGAAGTGAAAGAGGCTTGGACAGGACCTGCGCGGCTGCAACTGTTCGAACATGCATTGGCACCTCTAGCAGATCTGCCTGTGTTGGAAGTTGTGTCCGCTTCTCATATCCTTACCAACTTAACCTTGAACGCTGCACAACCTGTATACAACTACCTGGAAGAGAAATAAGGAGGAAAAATAAAATGAGAATTGCAATTGTAGGAGCAGGATCATTGGGAACCATCGTAGGTGCATACCTGGCGGATGGCGGAATGGACGTTGAGTTAATTGATGCATATCAGGAGCATGTTGAAGCTTTAAATCAGACGGGTGCTAAAGTGACGGGTACTACGAAGTTTCAGGCAAAAGTAAAAGCCATTACGCCTGATCAGAAATCGGGACAATATGACCTCGTTTTACTTTTGACCAAACAACTCTATAACGACTCCATTCTTCAGGAATTACTTCCATTCTTGAAAGAAGACAGCATGGTGTGTTCGTTGCAGAACGGGATTCCGGAAGAAAAAGTCGCTTCTATTGTTGGTGAAAAACGCGTCATCGCAGGCTCTGTTGAGTTTGGCGCTACGTTTATTGAACCAGGTGTATCCAGTCTCACAACGGAGTACACTCAATTTAAGCAGTATGCTTTTCAAATTGGTGAATTGAATGGTGTAATCACTGAACGAATTCAACAAGTGAAATCGGTGTTGGACCTTGTGGGCGGAACACATATTTCCGATAACCTGGTTGGAACCAAATGGTCCAAATTGCTGATCAACAATGCATTCAGTGGGTTGTCAGCTGCATTGAATGGGGAATATGGGGACATTATTGATCATGAAGCCGGTATTGTGAGTGCAGCTCATATTGCAGACGAGACGATTAAAGTTGCTCGTGCTAATGGGGTCACATTGGTTAAAATGAATGGATTCGACATCGCTTCACTCGAACTGAACAGCGAAGCCGATATCCCTGAACGAGTGAAAACATTACGTTACGTGATGGAGCCATCCAGACTGCTCAAAGCAAGCATGCTTCAAGATCTGGAGAAGAACCGCAAAACGGAAATTGATTATATTAACGGGGTAGTTTCAAGCAAAGCAGAAGGCACCGGAATTGCGACACCTTATAATGATTTGGTTGTAAAGCTGGTCAAATCTGCTGAAGAAACACAAACCGTTCCTGATTTTGACACGAATATAAAAGCTTTTGAAGAATTATTAAGCACACATAAATAAAATTTATATATTTACAGGTTCATTAGCAGAAAATCACATTAAGTAGGGATGTCCTCCGTCATATTTATGACTTGTGAGACATCCTGTTTGTTGTATTGGCTGTTGTATTAATAAATCTAGTCTGAATTTCAGGATTCTCCAACCAAACTCTGATGTAGAGCGTAATTGATATGGATCCGAAGTCTGCTATGAATAATCAGTTGTTATACGAATTCGGTTGAGCTAATGCCGAGAGGTGATTACGACAAAAAAACAGCATGCTGTATAAGGGATTAATAACCGTTGGATAATAATGACATTGACAACCGCAGGTTTTTCCAAAATAATAGAATGTAATTGAATACTGGTACCTTTAATTCAGTCCAGAGAGGCTGGCAAGGGCAGCGGATTTCATAATCACGCGAGAATCAGGGCATATCCCGTCATGGGATGCTCTGTGTCTTCGCGCGGGTTATGATACAAAAAGAGGCTACTTGTCAGTGTAAAACCTGATGAAGTAGCCTCTTTTTTCTGCTTTTTTTGGTATCAGATACACTTTATGTTGGGGGTATTCTGATGAGCAAACAAGATCAAGAGTTTTCATGGCAAGCGGTGCCGAAAGGACAAAGAAACAACTTTTGGAAGACGTTATCCGTCATGCTCGGTTTTACATTTTTCTCAGCAAGCATGCTGGCAGGAGGCACATTGGGCGTCAGCTTGACGTTCATGGAGTTCATTGGCATCGTGCTTGCAGGCAATCTGGTGCTTGGTATCTACACAGGGGCACTGGCCCATATCGCTGCCAAAACAGGCTTGTCCACACATTTGCTCGCTAAGTATGCATTCGGTGCAAAAGGGTCGTATCTGCCTTCGTTCCTGCTAGGCTTCACACAGGTCGGATGGTTCGGAGTCGGCGTAGCCATGTTCGCCATTCCAGTCGCGAAAGCGATGGACTGGAACGTGTATCTGTTGATTATCATATTTGGACTTGCCATGACGGCATCGGCCATCTTCGGTATGAAGTCACTCGTCATTCTCGGTTATATCGCAGTTCCTGCGATTGCCATTCTCGGTGGTTATTCCATGTTCGAAGGTGCAGGTTCGCTGGGTGGTCTGCAAGGGTTGCTAGATTACACGCCGACTCAGTCACTTACTGCTGCGGCAGCATTAACGATCTGTATCGGATCATTCATCAGTGGCGGAACACTGACACCTGATTTTGCCCGGTTCTCCCGGACATCCAAACAGGCAGTTACCGCAACCGTTATTGCTTTTTTCCTGGGCAACTCGCTTATGTTTCTGTTCGGAGCAGTTGGCGCAATGGCGTATAACCTGGCTGATATCTCGGAGGTCATGTTCCTGCAAGGATTGATCATCCCGGCGATCATCGTTCTGGGCTTGAATATCTGGACGACCAACGATAATGCACTGTACGCTTCAGGTCTTGGTTTTGCCAACATCACCAAAATTTCAAAGAAATTCTTCGTCGTTGTTAATGGCATCGTCGGTACCGTATTCGCCATGTGGATGTACAACAACTTCGTCAGTTTCCTGAACGTACTTGGCGCGGCGATACCATCCATCGGAGCTATTATTATTGCAGATTACTTCATTGTGAAACGTAGAAACTATAAGCCTTTTGCGGATATGTCTTTCAAAAATGTAAACTGGGTAGCGCTCGTCGCTTGGGCCATCGGCGTGGCATTCGCTCAACTGGCTCCTGGCGTAACACCATTGAATGCACTGCTTGGTACAGCAGTAGCTTATATCATCTTGATGTTGATTGTTCCTGCCAAAGAATCCAAAGAAATGGGGAAAATAAATGATTATACAGAACGCAAAATTGCGGGGTAAAGAAGGATTATGGAGTATTGTTGTGAAAGACGGGAAGTTCGAACAAATCACACAATCACTGGAAGTGACCGACAATGAAGAGATCCTTGATGTCAACGGATCACTTGTACTGCCACCATTTATCGAACCTCATATTCATCTCGATACAACGCTAACAGCAGGCGAGCCGGAGTGGAATCTAAGCGGAACGCTGTTCGAAGGCATCCAACGCTGGTCAGAGCGCAAGGTATCCCTGACGCTTGAGGATGTCAAAACACGTTCCAAAACGGCGCTAAAGTGGCAATTGGCACAGGGCATCCAGCATGTACGGACTCATGTGGACGTTACAGATCCAAGCTTGATCGCAGTTAAAGCGATGCTTGAAGTCAAAGAAGAAATGGCTCCATATATGGACATTCAGCTTGTTGCTTTCCCACAGGAAGGCATTCACTCTTATCCAAACGGTGCGGAATTGCTGGAGGAGTCACTGAAAATGGGCGTTGACGTGGTCGGTGGTATTCCACACTTCGAATTCACGCGGGAATACGGCGTTGATTCCATGAAAGTTGCGTTTGATCTGGCTGAAAAATACGATCGGCTCATTGATATTCATTGCGATGAGATCGATGACGAGCAATCTCGTTTCGTAGAAGTCGTTGCCAAGGAAGCCTACGAACGTGGATTGGGTTCACGCACAACGGCAAGTCACACAACAGCAATGGGGTCGTATAATGACGCTTATACGTACAAGTTGTTCCGCCTGCTTAAGATGGCTGATTTGAACTTTGTCTCCAATCCGCTAGTCAACATTCACCTGCAGGGACGTTTCGACACGTATCCGAAGCGAAGAGGTCTGACACGTGTTAAAGAGTTGCAGGAAGCAGGTCTGAATGTATGTTTTGGTCACGATGACATCTTCGATCCGTGGTATCCTCTGGGTACGGGCAACATGTTACAAGTGCTGCACATGGGGATTCATGCGTCGCAGTTGCTTGGTTACGACCAGATCGTGAATTCGCTTGATCTCATTACCAAAAACAGCGCAAGAACGTTACACATTGAAGATGTATACGGTATTGAAGAAGGCAAACCCGCTAACTTTATCGTACTTGAAGCAGAGAACGAGTATGAGGCTGTTCGCAAACAAGCCGGTGTACTGTATTCCTTCAGAGGCGGTCGTAAAATTGCGGAGTCGAAACCGAGGGACACTTCAATCATTTTTGAAGGCAGTTCAGAGAAAGTTACTTTCAATAAATAATCACGCTTTCCTTGAAAGTCGCTATTTTAGCGGCTTTTTTTCTTTTTTGTACGAATCACACCATGCATTATACAACCCAACATTTAACTTACCTTAAGGTTTCCACTAGCAGCTTGCTTCCCGCCTTTCTTACGAACAAAGCTAAGAATCAGCAGCAGCAGTGGTAACAAACCAAATAAAAAAATGGACATATTACCAAGAAAATCGCCCAAAGCTAGCGTTTCCTCCAGGTTTTTGGGTAAATAAGCAATCAAATAGAGCACGGGTAACATCGCAAATTGTATTCCGGTAATATTTTTGAGACGAAACAAATCTCGTATACCAATGGATGCAAAATAGTGCTTGAAGGCATAGGTTGCAAAAATTTGCATTAGCCAAAATACGATGAAAAGCGATTCATAGCGCTCAAATAAAAATCCTTCAATTTCAAAACTCCGAACCATATCAAACGTTGGCCACATCCGTGTCTCAACACCCGACAGAGATAAATTCCCCACGACTGTAACAATTGTTACCATATATATAATCGTACATATAAGTATACTGAAAATAGACGTCTTATTACTTGCCTTCACGTCTGTCATATAAGCTGTGACGATGAGCAAAACTTCATATCCGGAATAGGAGAGACAAGAAGGCTTAAGTCCCTTCAATACAGGCATAATCCCCTCACCTAGCATGGGTCTGAGATTATTGATATCAAACATTTTCGTACTCAAAAGGAACACCAGTGCGAGCAATGCTAGCGTAACGGGCAGAACGATTGAAAAGACACGAATGATGACCATAAGACCACCCGTTAGCATGTAAATACCAATCCACAAACTAACCATAATGGTGACCCAGCTAGGGGTACGCTCAAGGATGTACATACTTGTAATTTCAGCCATGACTCTGACTTCGAATGAACATAGAACAATAAAATATACGATAATTAGAATTCCTAACAGATAAGAAATCCATTTTCCCGTGATTTCAGGAATAAACTCGAACACCGTTTTACCGGGGAATCTGCGACATAACGTTACAAGAAGAAGGCTGATTGTCGTTACGATCAAACCAGCCAGAATGACGGAGATCCATACATCTGGTGTTTTTACCGCCTTGCCAATCGTACGAGGAAGCGTTAGTATTCCTGCACCAAGGATGGAGTTAATAACTACAATTATTACTTCAGAGGTACTGATTGTTGTTGCGGATGTCCTCACAGGCTTCACTCCAAAATGGGAAATTTGTTTGTAGTGTTACCCAATGAAGTTATTTTATGTTATTTAAAATAAATAGAAAAAAAGTGCAGGTTGTTTTTGGTCTGTTCGTAATTACACACAGTATCCTAATAAGTTCATGAATTTGTCTCACTAGTTAAGATATTTCTTGCGAAACAGAAGGGGAGATATTCCAACATTTCGCTTGAAACAGGTAGAAAAGTAGGGAGAATATTGAAATCCTATTTCAGTCGCAATACGATCTATCGACCATTCCGTCGAAACCAGAAGCTGTTTGGCACGCTCTATCCTGAATTGATGTAAATATTGAACAGGTGTCACACCGTACTTCATTTTCATGCAACGAACGATGTAGCTAGGGTGGAAGTGCAATGCTGACGAGAGAGTTTCATTGGTGATTTCCTCTTGGTAGTTCTGTTGCAGAAATAAGGCTACGCTCTCAGCAAGGCGTGAAGCAGGTGTCTTGGCCATATCTGAGGTGCCATTTTCGAGTATAGCCAAAAAACGGAATAGCAGCTGTTGCTTCTCCCAGAAGGATTCTCCCACGGGCAATAGTACAAGCTGGTGCATCATATCAAATGCGAGCTGGGGGTTTAGCAATGTGGTTTTCTTAGGTATTCGTATGGACTTAGGCTTATCAAATGGCGATAGCGGAATTGCTGCTTCCGACTCTTCTATTAAGGGACCTTGATGCCAGTCCACATGCTCAAAATGAACCCAGTAAAACGTTGCTTCCTGTTCGCAGGGCCTGAACGAGTAATGCTCACCTTCCGGCAGTAATACTAGTGCATCACCTGTAGCAAGTGTCCATTCCGACCCGTTCTCACCGATATGTAGTTCTCCATCGACCACGAGTAGCACATCAAACAGGCCGAAATTTCTTCGATTCGGATGACGGTCTCCTACACGAAACGTTGAACGACCAGATTCCCAGTAATATGGAAGGGGTGGGGTTTGTAACGCAACAATGAATTCTTTGTCCAATGAATCAACCTCATTTTCAGTGTCATTTTGTATAGAAAAAAGCTCATTCCATTACTATTATGGCTTTACGAAAAAGCATATACTCGACGTTGTAAAGAGTCAAATTTTATAAATTCGAGGTGTGTGTAATGGGACAAAAGCAAATTGAAATTCAAGACCAATTTTGGAATACATATTCTGATCTTGTACGAGAAACAGTCATTCCCTATCAATGGGAAGCTCTGAACGACAGGGTGGAGGACGCTGAACCTAGTCATGCCATTCGAAATTTCCGTATTGCTGCTAGCTTGGAGCAAGGCGATTTTGGTGGTTGGGTATTTCAGGATAGTGATCTCTACAAATGGTTGGAGGCCGTTGCTTATTCGCTCCGTCACCATCCCGATCCGTGGTTGGAGCAGATCGCCGATGATTCGATTGAATTGATCGCTCAAGCTCAACATGACAATGGTTATCTGAATACCTATTTCACAATCCAGGAACCTGGGAGACAATGGACCAATCTTTATGAAGCGCATGAGCTGTATTGTGCAGGTCATCTAATTGAAGCCGCAGTAGCGTATTATCAGGCGACAGGCAAGCGTAGATTACTGGACATCTCTTGCCGATTCGCTGATCTGATTGATCGTATGTTCGGACCCAAGCCCGGACAGATAAGAGCTTACTGCGGGCATCAGGAAATTGAGTTAGCATTGGTCAAGCTTCATACCATTACAGGTGAAGAGCGATATCTGAATCTTAGTCGGTTCTTCATAGATGAACGTGGTAAACAGCCTAATTATTTTATCAAGGAGTGGGAAGGTGGTAACCGGACAAACATCTGGTCCCATGGAACGCCTAATCTGGAAATGTATCAATCTCACCTTCCTGTTCGTGAGCAAAAAGTAGCGGTTGGGCACTCTGTTCGGGCAGTTTACATGTACACAGCGATGGCTGATCTTGCGAGATTAACAGGTGACGACGGACTGAAGGAGGCCTGTGAACGACTCTGGTCGAACACAACAGGCAAACAAATGTACATTACCGGCGGCATTGGTTCGACACATCTCGGGGAAGCTTTTACGTTTGATTACGATCTTCCGAATGATTCCGTATACGCAGAGACCTGTGCTTCCATTGGTTTGATTTTCTGGGCGCGCCGCATGCTTCAATTGGAAGCGAAGAGTGAATATGCAGATGTTATGGAGCGAGCGCTGTACAACAATGTTCTCGGTAGCATGTCTAGGGATGGGAAGCATTTCTTCTATGTCAATCCACTTGAGGTATGGCCAGAAGCAAGTCTGAAAAATCCAGATAAACATCACGTCAAGCCCGTCCGACAAAAATGGTTCGGTTGCTCCTGCTGTCCTCCAAATGTCTCACGCTTACTAAGTTCATTGGACGATTATATATACGATATATCAGAAGAAGAGAGATCGATCTATACTCATCTGTATATTGGAAGCAAAGTTTCCTTTCAACTTGCCGACAGTACAATCACATTGCATCAACGTTCTAATCTGCCTTGGAACGGTCATGTTGAATTCTCGGTTCAGCTTCCCAAGGATAGCGAATCTGTCGAATTTGAACTTGCGCTACGTATACCGGATTGGTTCCAGGAGGAACAGCCCGTGTTGAAGGTGAATGGAGAAAGACAAGATTTTCATATTAAGAATGGGTACGCAAAAATAAAGAGAAGTTGGTCAGATGGAAATATAGTAGAGTGGTTGCTTCCGGTTAAGCCAAATTTAATTGCTGCACACCCATCCATTCGGGCAGATGCTGGCAAAGTAGCCATTCAACGCGGCCCGCTCGTGTATTGCATCGAAGAAGCAGACAATGGAGCCCCGCTCACTACAATCACGTTGGCTGCGGAGCCACAATTAACGGAGTATGCTGATCCAGATCTACTAGGTGGTTGTGTCATCATAGAAGGCGATGGTCTCGTGCCTGATGACAGCAATTTATGGTTAGACGGGATACCGTACCGTTCTTATATTAATCAGAGAAAGGCTGTACGTTTTAAGGCCATTCCCTATTATTTGTGGGGGAATCGCAAGGCTGGTGAGATGAGCGTATGGCTCCGTTTTTAAAGAGGACGTAGGATCACTGGAGGCTTTTTTCGCAGTCACTTTCAAAATAAGCATAATAGAAAAAACGAAGGCATTGACCTTCGTTTTTTTTTCTGTTTTGATGAACTCCACCGACTAGTCACTTTTATAAAACTGAATTTATGTGACAATCATGACTCATGACATTTGGATGCTGCTAACCGTGGCGATATTCAAGTTCTGACAGACATAATCAACAAGATCAGGGAAACCGATAAGTGAGCAATTATAGCCCAATATTGATAAAAAAGTTGCGAAGCTATGCTGCTTTGGATATGATTAATTAATTGATGATTAAGATAGTGAGGTAGAAAAAATGATCGCAAGAACAGAAGAAGACTTTAATGGTTTGAAAGAAATCGGAAAAATTGTTGGTGCTATTCGAGATGAATTGGTACAAAAAACAGTTCCAGGCATAACAACTAAAGAGCTTGATGATCTAGCTGGAGCACTTTTTGAGAAAGCTGGTGCAGTGTCTGCTCCAAAAAGTGAATATAATTTCCCGGGATTTACTTGTATCAGTGTTAATGAAGAAGTGGCACATGGTATTCCGGGAGAGCGGGTTATTCAAGAAGGGGACATCGTGAATATTGATGTGTCCGGCTCCAAGAACAGCTATTTCGCAGATACGGGAATTTCGTTTGTCGTAGGCGAAGGTGAAGAAGTATTAACGAAAATATGCGACGTTGTTAAACTGGCATTCGAAGCAGGACTTAAGAAAGCAAAACCGGGCTCCAAAAAAAGTGGAATCGGAAAAGCGGTATTCCAAACGGCCAGACAGCATGGACTAACGGTTATTAAAAACCTTACGGGGCATGGTGTTGGACGTGCGATACACGAAGCCCCTGACCACATCTATAATTATAATGATCCATCGGATGATGAATTGTTAAAAGAAGGCATGGTTATTGCATTCGAGCCATTTGTCTCAACTTCAGAAGAAGAAGTATTCCAGACCGGAGACGGCTGGACCTTTGCTACTAAAAACAGCCATGTAGCTCAGATCGAACATACGATTATTCTTACTAAAAATGGTCCAATTATTGTTACTCAATAAATTTGTGCAAACTTGAAGTCGCTAAATTTAGCGACTTTTTTGTTTTCTTGTGTACGTTATAGCAGATCGTAATATCTACGTTAACTTATTAATTTATGTTGAATTTATGGAAGGATTTAACGTATATTTAGGATCTGATGAAAAATAAGAAATGCCCCTAATTTTTCCTGTTATAATTTTGTAGTTTTATAGATTAACATAGCAATTCCAATACATATGTTTACTATAATAGTGCGGACAGTGGTGAGGTAATGCGAAATGAAAAATGAAGCATGTACATTCAACTTTTTCCACTCAGACTTGAAAGGATCGTAATTGTGCTAAAAATAATTAATTTTCTTCTCTTCTTGCTAATCATTTGGGTAGTCATTTTTTATCCTTTTCGTTTGGTTTGGTTTGAAGGTGTAAAACAGATTCCTGCAGATCTTCATGGTGTTTATTTACTTTTCTTGTTCTTTGGATATCTGATCATTTCATCTGCGATGGGACTTATAGTTGGCAAGATGTTTTTCAAACGAAAAGAACAGTAAGTCTGAGTAAAAAGGGAGGTTTGAGATTGGACAGAGACATTTTAATCAATCAATTCTTAAAACTGTTTCCTGAATTTTGCGATTCTTACATAGAGCACTTGGAATTAAATCAAGAGTTTTTAGGTCATGTGTTTTTCGGTGATGAAGTGGCTACTTATGTAGAAGGATTGCTTCGTGAAAATAACGACAAAGAACAAATAGAGAAATTTTTCAATTTTTTTGAATGGATGGCAACTCAAACGATCCTTTATATTGTACAAGTGTTATCTACTACGATCTTGTATGATTTAGGTGGACATACAGATATTTTGCAAAAAGCTCAATGTTATATGAAGCCGCATACTAAAAGACTTTCTTATGAAATAGAAGATTTGCACTCAGGGAGATATTTCTCGTAGAATAATCTGCCATGTATTCTCCAAAACAGGAGGCGACATATGAATACCATTCTGAAAGTTATAGAAAAGCTAAAGTTGAAGGTCTTACATATTGAAGATGTTCCAGAGTCATATAGTTCTGATGTTTACAAACTTACTCTTGTCAGTGGAGAAAATGTATTTGTGAAAATCCCATTTAATAAGGATAAACTATACCGTGAATTTCAGATCCTCGAACGATTAAAGGGGGTAATACCTGTTCCTAAGGTATTGGACATTTGGTACGGGGATGAAAGTGCTGTTGGAGCGTTGCTCCTTTCAGCACTTCAAGGTATGCCTTTTACAGGAGAGATGGATGAGCGTCTTTCTTATCAGATTGGCATGTATCATGCTATGCTCCATGAGGTTAAAACTTCTGGGTATGGTTACCATGGAACTGATGGTTTTAAGTTACTTGACCAAAATAATTGGAGATTATATATCAAAAGTAACTTTGAAAAGTGGAAAGAGCCCTGTAAAGAAATTCTCGACTCTGAATTGTATGAGAGATGTATTCATCACTTTGATGGTGTTTTCTCTGCTTTACCGCATCCTGACGGACCATGCATTGTTCACATGGATTTTAGACCAGGTAATATATTGGTGAATGGTAACGAGGTTGCTGGTATTATTGATTTCGAGAGCGCTCGTAGCGGTTCCTCGGAAATAGATTTCACAAAAGTGAATCGATATATTTGGAAAGTCAATCCGAGAACTAAGATCCCGTATATTAAAGGCTATGAATCAATTCGACCTATGTTGGATCTGGAAAGAGTGCTGCCATTTTACGATCTGTACGATGCTTTCAGCGCAGTTGTTTGGTGTAAAAATAGAGGCATTGAAAAAAATCGTATGTTCCTTCAGGAGAATATTCTTATTTTAAGGAATTCTGTGGGTTATTGAGTAGAATTGATTATACATGATGGGGCTTAATCTCATATGTACTCCATATAATTGTATGCGGTTTCAAGACACCCTAATTGATATAATAAATTCCGTAATTACACCTGGCTTCAAAATAAAAAAATTTGATGAGCATCGTGACTGGGAAAATGAAAATATCCAATGGAAATTTACAATTGAGGCAAATAAATAAATTCAAGATTTATCCCTAGAAAATTTGCTCTTTTGTCGGAGTGACTTTTTCGTGCATAAATTGCAAGGTATTCATTATGTATTTCCCATAAGCTTACCTTGAAGGGAGGGACTACTACGATGGATTGGTTGGACAGGATGAATGGTGCCATGGAATATATCGAATCAAATCTAGCGGACATTATTTCAATTGATGAAATAGCACAGAGAGCCTGTTGCTCTACCTATCATTTCCAGAGAATGTTTCCATTTATTACTGGCGTATCATTATCGGAGTATATTCGACGTCGACGGTTGACATTGGCAGCATTCGAACTGCAGACAACAGAATCAAAGGTTATTGATGTAGCTATGAAATATGGATATGATTCGCCGGAGGCGTTTGCACGAGCCTTTAAGAATCTTCATGGTATTATGCCTACATTTGCACGCAATACAGGCAACTCTCTAAAAGCCTATCCTCGAATGTCCTTTCACATTTCAATTAAAGGGGATGTCGAAATGAATTACCGTATTGAGCAAAGAGATTCGTTTGAGATGTTTGGAGTATATGGGATTATCAATGCAGATCAAAAAACAGCATTCGCTGAAGTACCTCAATTCCGTATAAAATGTGATGATGATGGCAGCGTTGATCATATGAATGACTTACTGGGACGTTTTGGTGATACCATGTTGCATGCCGCCCTCTATGATCACACGAAAGAATCTTTCAAATACATGATCTGTTATCATGCACCTAAAGGACTTGAGATTCCAGAGAGATTCACAAAACTTGCTGTCCCAGCATTAACGTGGGCGGTTTTCCCCGAGCCGCAAAGTGATATGCAAAAACTATGGGTACGAATCTATTCTGAGTGGTTTCCGACATCTGAATACGAACAGGTTGAGGGCCCTACTTTCGAAATGTATTATGGAATGGCACGGCATGGAAATGTTTCAGGAGAAATCTGGATACCGGTGAAGAAAAAATAACGCACTGATGTTTGCGAAATGCAGGCATTAACGAAGAAGACAACGGAATAAATTCAGCGTATAGTATGGGTCATCCCCACAAAGGATGGCCCTATAACTTGCCGTTACAGACAGCGCCATTAGAGGGAAAGGGAAGATTGTTTGATTATTTTTCTTGAGGGGGTTAGATATGGATATTAAAATACGAGAAATAATATCAGCTGATTATGCTGAGGTTGTTTTTTTATGGAACGATGTGCTTGGAATGAGCAATGTTAATATTGCAAACTTTCGAGAGACTATGGAAGAGATGAATAGGGAAGGGAATTATAAAACATTTGTCGCATTAATAGAAAATGAAGTGGTCGGATTTGTAACTATTGTTCAAGCTTTATCTGTTGGCGTTCCAATTGGTTATCTACATATTCAAGGTCTTGCGGTTAAAAGAAATGTTCAACACAGGGGAATCGGAACAAAATTACTAAGACAGACTGAAAATTATGCCCAAGAACGGGGAATAGCAAGTATTATATTATGTAGCGGAGTTAAGCGAATCGAAGCCCATGCTTTTTATGAACATAACGGCTATGACAGAGATTCATATTGCTTCGATAAGATGATCGACCTAACTCAAGGTTAAACGGCACTAAATAGGCCCAACTCACTCTGTAATCACAAGAGTAGGATGTTGGGCTTTTTCCGTACTGCATTACACATATTATTAAAACAACCTATACATACGAAGTCATTGATGGATCATATTTCTTCGGTACTGATAAGGCGTAACTCCGTATTCCAACTTGAACAGCTGGATAAAATATTGATTTTTTTTGTAACCGACCATTTGCGCGATATCGTGGACCCGTAGTTCCGAATCTTGAAGCAATTGAGAAGCTTTCTCCAGCCTCTTCCTGGAAATGTAGTTTGACACATTTTCGCCCGTCTCCTGTTTAAACAGTTTGGAAAAGTAGACCGGATGCAGATGTGCAACTTTGCCTAGTTCATCCAAGCTAAGGCCATGTGACAGGTGCTCTTCGATATACGTTTGTACTTTGTCGATGATGGTTTGAATGGACATATGTTTGTTGTTTGTGATGCGACTGACCCGTTCCATGAGAGTTGACGATAGTTCATCAGGATACTGTAACTGGTTGAATATCCAATCCACGGTCTCGGTGGTATCACGATCCTTGTCCGTCAGATACGCATATCGAATGATCTCCATGAGAAAGATTACTTTTTGCTTTCGGGAACGGATATGATCATATTTTTTAATAATGTGTCCGGCTGACTCCCCATCACCACATGATGGAGAATGGTTGAATATGGCTATGAAGTCTTCTGAGTGTACATCTTCATTAAGGAAGAACCTGTAGAATATCTGTCGGGTCATGTTTCGATCAGTTAACAAAAATGGAGGAGACACGACCGATTGCTCCAGTTTGATAGTCAGTTCTCCAGCAGCTTCTTCAGGAATAAAAGCAGTCAGTCGGGTTCCGGTAGCCCATACGAGACGATCCAATTTGTCTCCGACAGCATATTTTATAATACTCTCCTGTTCTTGTGTGAAACCTTCCAGCTTGAGACAGCAAAAATGGCGTTCCCCTAGAAATGTAGTATAAGCCTCATACTCCTTACTTAATGTCCCGTTATGACCCAGCAGCGAGAGCAGAAACGCCAATCCATCGAAGTTTTCCCATACAATAGATTGGGCGGGCCTTGTCTTTGCAATATTGTTAATGGCTTTGGACATGGCTTTCTCCACGTCATCTTTATCGACAGGTTTGAGCAGATAGTCGAGTGCACCCAGACGAATTCCCTGTTGCGCATATTCGAACTCGGAGTAACCGGAGAGGATGATAACTTTGGTTGACAAGCCATGTTGGTGGATATGTTGAAGCAGATCGATACCAGAGACTTCGGGCATTCGGATGTCAGTAATCAGAATGTCGATGTGATTTTGAGTCAGCATGTCCCTTGCTTCAATCGAATTGGTCATCGTCTCGATCTGGTCAATGCCGAAAGTGTTCCAATCGAGCAAATGCTTCATGTACTCCACGACGTAATGTCCGTCATCCACAATTAATAAACGCATATCAGCTATCTCCTTTCATCTCGGGAATACGGATGAGCAGCAGGACGGACAAGCCGCCCCAATCATTGGTAGTAAAATGTAACCCACTACGTTCGCCGTACGTATTTTTCAGACGTCGATTTACATTCCAGAGCCCTACACCTTTGATTCCTTCAGGCGGGGAATCGCTCTCAAGCCGAGTCTCCAGGTTGCGGATATCGTCCAGTGAAAGACCCTTCCCGTCATCAGAGACCTTGATCGTTATCGCATCCTCCGTCTGTTTTACATCAATAGTTACTCGATGGGCACCTTGTTGTCCTTCAATCCCATGTTGAATCGCATTTTCAACTACGGGCTGGATGATCAGCGGCGTGAGAGAAAGGGAGGCCAGCTCCGGCGGAAGATCAATGCTGTACTCCATTTTTTTGCTAAGCGCCATAATAATCAGGAAATGTTCTGCAAACTGAAGCTCGCTTTCCAGCGTGACCTCATGCTGATCCAATTTGGTTAAATAACGATAATATTCAGCTAGATGTTTGCTCATGCGCATGACCGAATCAGGTGAAAACTGGGCCACCGACATGATGAAAAACAAACTATTGTACAAAAAATGAGGGTTGATCTGAGCCTGGAGTTGTTGAAGTTCCGCACTTCGCCTGAGCTCCGTTTCGGTCTTCAAGGATACGAACAGATCCTGGATCTCGGTAACCATATGATTAAAACTTTTAAACAGGCTGTAGAATTCTCTATCCGTATTTTCGGTAATACGCGTGTTGTGATTGCCTTGTTCAACCTGTGAAAACTTTCGCTCCAACAAACGAATATTACGGTAATAGTTCCGGTAAAACGTAAAGATCACAACCAGCCCAAGCGTAAAAACGGCTAAAATACTGGCAAAAAAAACCTTGCGATTGCGGTCAAGCGGCTGCAGGAAATCATTCGTCTGTGTATATGTAATCAGATAGGCATCGATGGATTCAATATATCGGGAAAGAACATAGTAATCGTCCGAATTGGTGTGATAATCATATTTTAAAGTGACCTCCGGCTGTGGAGAAACCATATCGGTAACCGCTTTCAAGAGTTCGTTATCGACTTCTTTTTCACTCCATAACTGATCAGTGTTAAACAGAAATAGAGCGTTTGAGCTGTCATTGTTTACAGCCTTTTTCAGCAGATTTTTCAAATAATCGGTATTCAGCTTTACCCCAACAACGTACTGAGTCGGTTCATTTTGTCCGGATTTTTGGATGTAAGGATAGAGGGCAAAGTAATACAAGCTATTGCCGACGATTTGCCAACCCCGTTGATGAACATCCTTGAAAGGAATTCGTGCCTCTGGCGTATTGTTCGTGGACAGAAATGTTTCTTCAGACTTCCAATAGATGCCGATGGACTCGATGGAGCGACTGGATAGAAGCGTTTGCCGCAAGCGATCAACGATATCGTTTTTCTTCATTTGCGAATCGTAATTGCTCAGCTCGATCACATGCCTCTGATAAAACCGGACATCACTGTCAGCTGCATACTGAACCCCGTACATATTTGCCTCGTACATCACTCCATCAAGAATTCCTTTCACATAATCAAGCTGGTTTTTGGAAGCGCCGATCAGATTTTCTTCCAGTGTCTTGGAACTCAATTGATTCATTACGAAAAACAAACTCAACGTTAACAACAGAAAAAAAACAAAAAAATAAATGAATCGTTTCATATACATTTTTCTGATCATATGTGGTTCCTTTCATAACGCCAAACGTAGAAGTGCAAACTCCAGATCGGATTATCCTTAATATAAGCCAAACCTTCGAAAAGCGGAAGGGCAGCATAGGCAATACATGAAAGCGGTTTTAAATTGCTTCAGGTTGGGGTGATGATCTTGAAATTTTGGCATTTTGGAATGAAAGCGCTTTTGTTAAGCTTATCTTCAAGGATCGCTTTTGAAGAGCCATCATAGAGGAGGTATGCAACATTAACGAAACTGTGCCCGCCAGATCCCCGAAAAAAACAAAAACAAAGATTCCCCAGCGATCTTCATTGAAAAAGGAACTTAAGAAAAGCTGGCCTTTGTACGTACTGTGTATTCCCGCTTTTGTGTTTGTCTGCATCTTTTCCTATGGCCCGATGGTAGGATTGCTCATGGCATTTCAGGACTACAAACCATGGCTTGGCATCACAGGTTCACGATGGATCGGGTTAGATAATTTTGAACGAATTTTTCAGTACAAAGAAGCCACACAAGCAATCGTGAATACGCTGATTATCGCCGTTTCCAAAATTATCGTCGGCATTATCGTACCAATCGTCATGGCTATTTTGCTGAGTGAGATCCGAAATATGGGCATTAAGAAAAGTGTGCAGACACTAGTGTATCTGCCGCATTTCTTGTCTTGGGTTACTGTGGCAGGATTAATGATCGACATTCTCGGATTAGACGGAGGCATCAATCACATCTTGACCCGGATTTTCGGAACCGATCCCATTTACTTCTTGGGTGATCCTGATCTGTTTCGATTCACGGTTGTCATCAGCGACGTGTGGAAGAGCTTTGGCTTCGGCATGATTGTTTATCTGGCTACCATTGCCGGGATCAATCCTTCCTATTACGAAGCGGCTGAGATCGACGGGGCCACACGCCGACAGCAAATTCGGTACGTCACTTTGCCAAGCATGTTGCCCATGATTATCGTCATTTCTACCCTGAGTCTAGGCAATATTCTGGACGCAGGCTTTGATCAAGTATTCAATCTGTACAACCCGCTTGTCTACAGTACAGGAGATATCATTGACACCTATGTCTACCGTTCATCCTTGTTAAACGGGCAATACGGGTTCGGGACCGCTGTTGGACTGTTCAAATCGGGAATCAGCTTGATTTTGATCGTTGTCTCCTACAGGCTGGCCTATAAATATGCCAATTACAAAATATTCTAACAAGGAGGGAGAGGGATCATGTACCATAAGACGACAGGCTATAGAGTATTCTCATATTTTAATTACGCGTTTATGATACTGGCTGGTCTGGCGTGTTTTCTGCCACTGCTTCATCTATTGGCACAATCGCTCAGCAGCAAAGCGGCCATTAGTGGGAATATGGTGTCATTTTGGCCGGTCGGATTCAACGTGGACGCCTATGTCAAAACGTTCAACAATTCCAATTTTAACGGTGCCATGCTGACATCCATTACTCGAACCGTGTTGGGTACAACCATCAGCATGTTTATCCTAATCTGTGCCGGATATGCCCTGTCCAAAGAATTCCGGGGACGCAACGTGCTCATGTGGTTTTTTATCTTCACCATGCTCTTCTCGGGGGGCTTGATACCTTCTTACATATTGATCACAGCCCTTGGATTAAAAGACACGATATGGGCTCTTGTGCTGCCGGGTGCTTTCGGTGCTTATAACCTGATTCTTCTCGTCAATTTTTTCAAAACGATTCCAAAAGCCTTGGAAGAAGCAGCTTTCATTGATGGAGCGTCCTTCTTCGTCATCCTCAGCAAAATATATTTACCATTATCTCTGCCTGGCATAGCGACCGTATCCCTGTTCATTATGGTGGGGCACTGGAACTCCTGGTTTGACGGAATTTTGTATATGTCGGATGCCAGCAAGTATCCGTTGGCTTCGTTCCTGCAAACCGTTGTTGTGCAGAGCAACATGCAGAACATGGCGATGAGCCAGTCCGAGGTGGCAGCCATGTCGGAGCAAAGTATCAAGGCAGCTCAAATTTTTGTCAGCACGCTACCGATCATTTTGGTTTATCCATTTTTGCAGCGTTATTTCGTGAAGGGAATCGTACTGGGAGCCGTCAAAGAATAGTTAGAGTAAAGGGGACATGAATTCATGAAGAAAAGAAATGATTTGTGGAAAACGGTAAGTCTGGTCATACTGTCGGCCATGCTTGTGGCTGGCTGTAGCAAAGGGGAGAGTGCTTCCGAGACCGCACCGGCATCGGTACTCAAAGACGGAAAATATGATCCTCCAATGACGATCACCATCGCCAAACAGCAGGATGAAAATGCGGGAAAGTATATCAATGGGGAGACCTTGAATGACAATGTCTTGACCCGTTGGGGTGAACAAAATCTGGGCATCAAGATCCAAACCACCCTGCTGGGCGGAGATGCCAGCCAGTATAATACCAAGCTGCGGCTGGCGTTGACGGGTTCGGAAAAACTGCCAGACGTTCTGCCCGTCTATGATACCATGCTGGTCAATGATCTGATCGAGTCGGGGCAGGTCAAGGAGATTACGGAAGACATCTCCACTTACATGCCTGACCGGCTTAAAGAAATATACAAACAATACCCGACCACTTTCAATCCAGTGGTTAGGGATGGCAAGGTGTACGGGATGGCCATCGCGCCCAATCTGACGGAAGGCGAAGTCATGTTGATCCGCCAGGACTGGTTGGACCAATTGAATTTGAAAGCGCCAACAACGATTGAGGAGTTTGAGCAAGTCATCGCTGCGTTCAGCAATGAGGACCCGGATGGGAACGGCAAGAAAGACACATACGGCTTTACATTCTCGGGTAAAGATTCCTACAACACAGGCTGGGTCAGCGATCCGGTCATGATTTTCAGCGCATACACGGGTAAACATCTTCCAAGGCAATGGCATAATGACAACGGCAAACTCACCTATGGATCTGTCGCTGCTGGCAACAAAGAGGCACTTGCCAAGTTACGCGATTGGTATGCAAAAGGGTACTTGAACAAAGAATTGGCCACCCAAGGGGCTTGGGACGCACTGTCCGATTTTACGGAGGGGAAAGCTGGCATTATCATTGGTCGTCCTTGGCTTTACGACAGTGTGAAGGACGTAGAGAAGAACGTAGAGGGTGCAAAAATTAGTGCTTATCCGACCATTCAAGGCGTGAACGGTGATAAGACCTATCAGTCCGCCCAATTGAACGATGGTGTGTTCATGTTTAATAAGGACTTTCAGAACATGGAAGCCTTCTTCCTATACTACGATAAAATGTACGACGCAGCGTTCAGCACGGGAGATTTCAAATACGGCTACGCTCAGGGATACGATTACGATATCGTCAACGACGAAGTGACTTTTGATCCAACGAAATTTAATAAGCCATTAGAGGCTATACAAGGCGTTGGGAAGATGGCATTCACCAAAAACACACCGAGTGTTGATGGTCCCGGCCAATCGTACTATGATCTGGCGAATGGTGTTAAAGCCGACACGGGCGTCCTCATTCAAAGCGCTTCAAAGGACCAAACGACCCAGGACGGATACCGGATTTCATATGAAAACAAGGATGTTTTGCTGCCCAATGCGTTTAATGGTCCACCAACACCAACGATGCAAAATGTATGGGAACAGTTGACCACCATGGAACAAGAAACTTTCACCAAAATTATATATGGCAATGAGCCGCTTGAAGCATTTGATACCTTTGTCACACAGTGGCACGAAAAAGGCGGAGACACGGTTATCGAAGAAGTTAACGAATGGTACAACCAAGCCAGCGAGACGGATGTTATGACACTGATGAATTTGAAATAAAGTCAATTTTCACCTGAACCAGCCTTCCAACAACAGGGAGGTTGGTTTCCTAAAAAAGGAGATGATGAGACATGATCAAAGGTAAATCGTGGATGGCTGTCGTCATTGCATTGATGTTGTTAACTGTTCATTTAACGTCCTCAGCACAAACCGTTCATGCGGCTGGTGAAGAGACCAAGATAGCTGCAACACTATTTGTGTTGAAAAATGAATCTGACGTATCCAATGCCAAAATCCATTGGGCACCTGTATCGGGGGCGACTGCATACGAGTTGTACAGATCCGAGAACAATGCGCCATATACGTTAATACAGACCTTAACAGGTATAACGACGGATGATTACGAGCTCAACTTGGGTAACACGTATAAATACCAAGTGAAGGCATACGGTGGGACTTCCTTGTTAACCTCTGCGATCTCGCCAGAATACACCCCTTACAGTCTTCCAGATAACCTCACAACTTTTGATAACACAACGCAATCCACACTGATGCTCCCGAATGAACTTAAAGTGGGGGATACCTACTATAGGTTTAACTTTGTACAAAAGTCATCAGGCGGTTTTGGCGAAATGATTCAACAGACGTCAACAGATGATATCACATACGGTAACGACAAAGTGGTCCTTTCCTACACGGATCACCCCGATCTGGCGAATTCCAAGTTTGAAGGGATTAACATCCTGTACCATGCGCCTACGAATAAATTTGTTTTTTGGGCTCACTATGAAAACAGTACAGACTACACGCTTGCCAGAGTATCTGTGGCTTCAGCAACGCCTGGAGAAGACTTTACATTTCACAAAAGCTTTCGGCCGGAAGGGAACGAATCCAGAGATATCTCCATTTTCAAAGATGACGATGACTCAGCTTATCTGATCTCTACCGCCAATAATAATTCGGACACGATTCTGTATAAGTTAACCTCTGATTGGCTGGATGTGGATCATCAAGTATCTGTTATATATGAAAATCAACACAGGGAACTACCTAAAATGATCAAAAAGGATGGCATTTATTATTTGTTCTCTTCCCAAGCAGCAGGATGGTATCCGAGTATTCCTTTGTATTCTTCCGCAGCAAGCATAGACGGAGATTGGTCTGAATTACGGACCATTGGCAACACATCAACCTTCTCGGCGCAGTCGGGTTCCGTTATGCGGGTGAAGCCAAACACGGGTGACAACGTGGTTATGGTTGCGTATCGCTGGATGTTCGGTTGGGCAGGTACACAAAATGGAACAACAGAGGAACGATTGCTTCCCGTGTGGTTCTCCGATGGTTATGCATTTTATGATTATTTTGATCAAGTCCTGTACAACACAAGCGATGATACGCTAGTTCCAGTCCAAAATGGAAAACTCCTGTCACAAGGTAAACCGGCAACAGCGCAAACGGCTACCGGAACGAACCCTGCAAGTTATGCGAATGACGGCAACTATCAAACCGAATGGGTGGGCACAGGCAGTTCCTGGCCACATTGGTGGAAGGTCGATCTTGGCTCCGTTCAAGCATTGAGTAATGTACAAATCTCCTGGTGGATGCAAAAAGGCTCTGAAGGATTTTACAAATATAAAATAGAAACCAGCACGGATAATGTAAACTGGACCGTGGCGTTGGATCGAACTAATAATACATCTTATGGCTTCACCTCAGATTCTATATCGAACACTGACGCCAGGTATGTACGGATTAATATGTTAAATGCGACGCTCCATAATAACCCTAACAACTGGTATACCCCAAGGTTATGGGAAGTGAAGGTATTTGGATCGGGTACAAATTAAACGATGTATTTAAAAGAAAAGAAAAGAAGAGAAGAGAAGAGAGGTAACGGTGTGAATAATCAATTAACCAATGGTGGCATCTGGTATGATTCAAGCGGTCAGCCGATCCACGCCCATGGTGGACATATATTATTCCATGACGATTATTATTACTGGTATGGCGAAGATCGAAGAGACGATATATATGTGAGTTGTTATCGTTCCAAGGATCTATTCAACTGGGAGTTTCGAAGCCATATCATTACGATATCTACTCCAGTGGCATCCATTCGAGTTCGGACGAATCTGAGATTAATGAGTGACAAAGGCGGAAAGGTCAATCTCGAACGACCTAAAGTGCTGTTCAACGCGGTGACCAAGAAGTTCGTACTTTGGGTTCACTATGAGAATGGTGATAATTATAACGATGCCGCATGCGCCATCGCCACCTCGGATTATCCGGATAGCCATTTTGTTTATCATGGCAGCTTTAATCCCTATGGGTATATGTCGCGTGACTGCACACTCTTTCAGGACGATGACGGAAAGGCATATTTCATTTCAGCTGCAAGAGACAATGCGGATCTTCATATCTATCGACTACAGGAGGATTATCTTAATGTGGAACGTCTTGTCGAAACGTTGTGGCAGGGGGAGTATCGGGAGGCGCCAGCCGTATTCAAGCGGAATGGAAAGTATTATATGCTGAGTTCATTTTGCACCGGTTGGGAACCCAATCAAGGGAAGTTCGCGATAGCTGATACGATGGATGGCCCATGGGGAATGCTCAGCGACTTTGGGGATGAAACGACGTATCGAACGCAGCCAGCGTTTGTGCTGAAGCGATCAGAGGAGTACCTGTACTTTGCGGATCGCTGGAACGGATCGGACTACTTTCAGTCCAGCTATGTGGTACTACCTATTGAGTTCAATGGGGACATTCCCATTCTAAAGGATTATGCCACGTTATCTTTGCGAGAAGATGCACATCTGATTCATTTTGAACGCTAATTTAACGATAAAACGACTGATGAGAAAAGACCTTGATCCTACAAAAAATGTAGGTTCAAAGTCTTTTTGCACAAATTTTAAAATTTCAAATCTAACGAGTAACGATCGCGAAGTACGGATAAATGGTGGAGCTCATGTCCAGCCATAACATATGCTATCGATCGAGTTGAAGCAGGATTCTCACTGACGAGTCCTCTACAGAGCCAAGCTTCCGGCGTGAGGCGACGGAGCATCAGAATGGTTGAGCGGCGTGTAACGGCATATTCTTCGCTCAAATCGGCCAGTGTATACGCATTGAAGGGATGGCTCTGCATAAGCACGTCCTGATCGTAACCGGGATGATTCGTTTTGTCACCTCTGGCGATACGAAGCAATCGGCTGCTCATAATGCGTTCGTTATCCAGAAGATGGCCGATGACCTCCTTCACGCTCCATTTGCCTTCGTCGTAACGATAATTTGCTTGCTCCTCTGTTAATGAAGAGAGCAACGTTGGTACGATATTGGCTTGCAGTTCCAAGCGTTCGATGATGTTCCCTTCAGGCACAAGCCGGATATAACCTTCATAAAAAGCTCCATATTCATCTGTGTTAGGTCGTTCAACCATGGTAATGCCTCCTTCGGTATTCATAACTATGGAATATATTGTAGCATATATCTTGCTACCAGCATTAAGATAGGCCGATCCGCTTGATTGGCAGAAGGGCCGTTTCATGTGATTTGAACATTATATATCGTTGGGGTGACTACGTCTAATCTGTACGTCCTATGCCTTTTTTCTGAACAAACTTCTCCAATACCTCCAAAGACTCAGTCACATTTTTGAAGGGCAACGTGTCCAGCACTTGTTCCCGGTAACTCTTTTTTGCCGCTGCGCTGAGACGGGAGTCAAGTATGCTGAGTATGCCAAGGTCGGTTTCACTACGAATCAAGCGACCCGTTCCTTGCCTTAACCGAAGGAGCATGTCCGGTACAAACACCTCCATGAACGGATTCTTCGTTACAGATGCCTTATATTCATACACAGGATCGGAAGGAACAGGGAAGGGCAGACGGAAAATAATAATCTGTGACAGGTCAGAACCCTCGATATTCACACCTTCCCAGAATACTCCGGTACCCAGGAGTACACCTTTGCTTTTCCTGAACTCAGCGATAACACTGTCCTGGGAAGATCCCTCTTTTTGAACATGGACTGCCCATGTATTTTCACTTCCCCTTGAAGTCAACTTCTGGTGAATGTACTTCATGTCCTCCTTTGCTGAGAAAAGGACGATGGTTCTACCGTGAGTCAGATTACAGAGTTCAACCAGTTCCTTATAAGCTGCTTCAAGATAGTTTTCGCGCTGGTCATGGTCGTAATATGGAACGTTGTTCGAGATGTACATCATGGCATGATTGGTGTAGTCAAAAGGGGAGGATTTGCGATCCATAAACTCCCCTCTGTAACCGAGGGAATGTGTCAAATATGAGTATTGTTCCTCCAGTGTATCTCCGCCTTGGCACAACGTCGCCGACGTTAGGATGACGGGCACCTTGTCATTAAATAAAGCGTATTTTAGAAATTGGCTTATATCTTTGGGACAGATGCTGATCGTGGCTACACCTAGGGGACTACTCGCCCATGAGAGATAGTTATCTTCTTTTTCTATCAAGACATGAATGAGGGCAATAAGCCCGTTGATGGCTTCAAAAGCATCATCTATTTCCCGCTCGTGGCGTGAGGTCAAAATGGAAAGGCGTAGACTGAAATCTTTCAAATCACTCAACGCTTGGTTCAACGGTATTCCTATAATCTCCGACACTTTGATTCGGTCGTTATCCTGCTTGGTGTGGTGGAGCAGATCCACATTTATCTGTTTGAATATATGCCGGGCACATTTTTTAATAAAATTGGATTGTGAAAAGAGCTCTTTATCCCCGGTCTGCTTCGTGAGCAGCTGCACTGTGGTATCCAGAACGCGGCAGATTCCCCGGTAAGTGAACTCCAGAGTTCTGGCGTCTCGAACTTTTGCTTCCAGATTATGCGCTTCATCAATGATGATCAGAGCAGGCTGTTCCGAGATGATGCTCTTCGTTCCTTCTTTTTTCTTCATCAAATCCCGTATGAGCAGATCCTGGTTCACGATAATAAAATCAATCTCGTGAGCTTTTGCATTCAATTTTGCTCTCATATCATAAAATAAACATGCATTTTTATGTTGGCAACGTTCAAATTTGCAATCATTCACGGAAACGTGAGACCATTCGGCATCACTAACTCCAGCTTTAATATCAGCTCGCTCATCAATCTCATAATCTAATATGCGCTGGGCAAGAGGAGACACGGAGGGGGAGAGATCATCAGACCTGATTAATTCCGCAGCCCTGCTTCGGCAAGCGTACTGACCCATGCCTTTCCCCACAACGGAACGAACCGTTGAGAATCCCAACCGACTGCCAATGATCCTTAAATCTTTATGTATCTGTTCCGAAAGCTGAATGGAGGATGTAGCTATAATGACAGGTTTCTGAGACATTTGATTCGTGAGCAGACTTGGTATCAGGTACGCAAAAGATTTGCCGATTCCAACACCAGCTTCAATCATCGCATGATGTCCATGGATATAAGCATCGGCGATATCGAGTGACATGTCTTGCTGTCCGATCCGCTCTCTAAGACCGATTCGGGGGAACCGGTCATATATTCGGAAGATCGCGTTAACCATAGAACGTTCGATTTCCTTTTGCGGTTCCCGTTGATTTTTTTTATAGAGTTCATTCAACCAATTCATAACGCTCGCCCTCCTTCCGAATGATGATCTTCTTGTACTACATTTTGGAGACGATTTACTTCACAATGGAGTGTTCACGGCATTTTTTAATCTGGATACGCCTTCCTGTAATTGTTCATCTGACAAATGTGCAAAAGATAAATAGATCCCATACTTCGTACCATCAGATGTTGAACTGTTGACTTCTGAGTATACCACACCTTGTAATCTAGCCGATGCCCGAAAGGCCTCATAAGTGGTCACATTACCTCGCCACCAGCCAAACACGTGCAGACCTGCTTCATTCTCTACCCAATCAAACCATGTCGAGAGCTGCTGGTTCAACAGTTTGAGTAAGAGATGGAATTTACGACTGTACAGACGATTCATCCTGCGCAGATGCCGCTCATATTGACCGCTTGTCATAAATGCTGCTAATGCTCGTTGTTCGATCAGGTTGACGGGTCGTGGCTCGTATAATGCCTGCGCCTTTCTAAAGGTATCCGCCAAGGCAGGGGGAAGAACCACATAGCCAAGTCGTACTTCTAAAGGCAAGGTTTTTGTGAAGCTGCCGAGGTAGATAACACGACCTGCTTTATCAAGTGTTTTTAGCGGTTCAACATGCATTCCGCGATATCGGAATTCACTATCATAATCATCTTCGACAATCATGGCATCATGCCGATGTGCCCAGTCCAGCAAGGTTTGTCTGCGCTCAAGGCTGAGCATCTCGCCAGTAGGAAATTGTCGTGACGGCGTGACAAACAACATGCGAGCTGCCCAGTCTTGAGGTACAACTCCCTGGCCATCAAGATTGGCTTCTATCAACTTTGCACCCGCAGCCCAAATAGCTTGAGATATCCCGACATAACAAGGACTCTCTGTTACTACATAATCCCCTGGATCTGCAAGTAACTGAGTGAGTAGAGCTATGGCTTGCATGGAACCTGCAGTCACGGCGATATGATCCGGATCGACTTGAATTCCCCGCATTCTCCGAAGATAGGCAGCAATGGCTTCTCTCAATCTAGGCTCACCTGTTGAACTCACCATAGCAGAGGTTGTTTCCAGGTGATGCTCACGATGCCTTATCTCTGCATACAATCGATTATTCCATTCATCGTAAGGAAACTTGGAGAAATCAGGTTGGTATTTGCTAAAGTCGATCACTTCGTCGCTCTCCATACTGAAACTATTGGTATGTGCATCTCTTTGAATCGTCTGTTGTCCCAACTGCTGAATACGATTCCCCCAGGCTGATAAGTGATGGGTACACGCTTTCTCGGTGGACGCATCATTGTTCAAATCCAACTGATACGCGACAAAGGTTCCTCTTCCATGCTCAGAAAGAATGTAACCTTGCGCAGTCAACGTATCATACACTTGATTCACGGTTCCCCGGGAAATGTGATACGTCGCAGCCAACTCTCTGGTCGAGGGTAACTTCTCACCATATATTAGATTGCCTTCATGAATAGCATCACGAATCGCATGATAAAGAGCCTTCATCTTGGTATATTTTCGGTTTAAATATGAACTGTAAGCTACGTGAAATTGCATATGCCCTCCAGAGTTATCATTGAAGTGGTACAATAAAAATCGAAATTATTGGATCTTTTTATATGACCATTCTCATTTTATACTAAATCATAGTTTAGAGCGATGCCTTTATTGAAAATCACCCCAAAGTTAATAGGAGGTCTACAATTATGCAAACAGGTACAGATCGTGTAAAAAGAGGAATGGCTGAGATGCAAAAAGGTGGCGTCATCATGGACGTTATGAATGCAGAGCAAGCTAAAATCGCTGAGGCGGCAGGGGCAACAGCAGTTATGGCTCTTGAGCGGGTGCCTTCTGATATTCGCGCAGCCGGCGGTGTAGCCCGCATGGCAGATCCAACGATCGTTGAAGAAGTTATGAAAGTTGTGTCTATTCCAGTTATGGCCAAAGCACGTATCGGTCATTACATAGAAGCCAAAGTGCTTGAATCACTGGGTGTGGACTATCTCGATGAAAGTGAAGTTCTTACTCCTGCAGACGAAGTGTTCCATATTGATAAACATGAGTTCACTGTACCATTTGTATGTGGAGCCAAAGATTTGGGAGAGGCTCTTCGCCGTATTGGCGAGGGAGCATCCATGATTCGTACAAAAGGCGAGCCAGGAACGGGCAACATTGTAGAGGCAGTTCGTCATATGCGCCTAATTAACAGCCAGCTTCGCAAAGTTCAAAACATGTCCAAGGACGAGCTGTATGCTGAAGCCAAAAACCTGGGTGTAGCTTATGAGTTACTCCGCGAAATTCATGAAAATGGCAAACTTCCTGTCGTAAACTTTGCAGCAGGTGGTGTAGCTACTCCGGCGGATGCAGCACTAATGATGCACCTTGGAGCAGATGGTGTGTTTGTAGGATCAGGTATTTTCAAATCAGATAACCCTGAGAAATTCGCTCGTGCCATCGTTGAAGCTACAACACATTACACGGATTACAAACTGATTGCCGAAGTATCCAAAAACTTGGGCGCCCCTATGAAAGGGATCGAAATTTCTAAGTTGGCTCCAGAAGAGCGCATGTCCAACCGCGGTTGGTAAGATTGCAGGGTATCTGGTTGAATAGGTAGTTTGAACTTTTATAGAGAAGAGCCGATCAATTGAACTTAATTGATCGGTTTTTTTGTCGTTACTGTCTAGTTTGTTGATATGTTCAAAATGCTGTGCCTATAATAAGCGGTATGAAGGAAGGTGCGGACAATTCGCTATTTATATGAGTTTATTCAACATCAGGACGATCTGCCTATGAAACTCTTCGTGAACTCTGTGAAGCATATTGATTTTCATTGGCATAAGGAAGTGGAAGTTGTATATGTTCTTCATGGTTCAATCATCATGTATTCGGACCAGCAGCAATATACACTGCATGAAGATGATGTGATCGTGGTTAACAGTATGTCAGTCCATAAAATCGAACGCACCAATCAGGACAACGTGTTATTGACACTGCAGTTCGGTCCTGAGTTGATGAACAATAATGCGTTTATCTCCTGTAACTCTGCCTTGAATGTGGAGCAGGATGCTTCCTGGCTGCATAACATTAAACAATATCTTGCACAGATGGTATGGGAGATCAACAAAAAAACACCGGGTTATCAAAATTTCACTATGGGCAGATTACAGATGTTATGCGGCTGCCTGCAGAGGTATTTTTCCAGTGGAACAAATTTTGCATTGGAAAACGGCAGCAAGGATTATGACTATAAAAGACTGAACAGAGTCCTCACATATATTGATTTACACTACAATGAGAAGATTACGCTGCAGGATATGGCCGATTCCGAACATTTAAGTCTGCATTATTTCTCCCACTTCTTTACCGACAAAATCGGGATACCTTTCCAAAAGTATTTGACGCTCATTCGCTTGGAGAAGGCTCAGGCTCAACTCGCAGCAAACGATAAAAATATTTCGGAGATCGCGCTGGATTGCGGATTTGCGAACGTGAAGCTGTTTAACAAATACTTCAAGGAAAAGTACGGCTGCACGCCCGGTTCCTATCGCGAATCTTCGCGTACACCGGAACCCCATCAGTTGAATGTGAACCGCAAGCCCAAAACGTATGAGGAATCTTCAAGCGGAGATTATTACGAGATGGAAACGTTAAATGCGATTAGCTCACTGTATCGATATCTGGATGCTAAGGTAGACGCCGATCATGACACACTCTCTGTACCGTCTACACATATGTCAGAACAAACTAGCATTGAAATATGTGCGGATCAGAGGTCGTCTGTCTATGAAAAGCATTGGAATATGACCATGACGGCAGGGAGAGCCATTGAAGGTTTGCGTGAAGATTGGCGAAAGCAGTTCTCCGAGCTGAAAGGAAAAATACCTTTTCAAAATATTCGGTTTCACGGCATTTTCAATGACGAGATGATGGTGTACAGCGAGAACGAGCAGGGCATGCCCCTTTATAACTGGTCTTATGTGGACAAGTTGTATGATTTCCTGCTGGATCAGGGTGTTCGGCCATTTGTGGAATTAAGCTTTATGCCGAGCCAGCTGGCGAGATCCAAAGAAACGCTGTTTTGGTGGAGGGGGAATATCAGCCCACCATCCGTCCCTGCCAAATGGCAGGCGCTTGTTGCCGAGTTCGTTCGCCATTGTTTAAATCGTTATGGGGCGGAAGAAGTGAGACAGTGGTATTTCGAAGTCTGGAACGAACCTGATCTGGCTGGTGTTTGTTGGGCAGGAAGCAAGGAAGAATACTTTGCGTTTTACGAATCGACCGTTCATGCCATCAAATCGATTTTGCCCGAACTGAAGGTAGGAGGGCCGGCTATGGGTTACGGATCTCTCTGGAACGATACCTGGGCTGAGGATTTTTTGGCTTATTGCAGTAAACAGGAATTGGCTCTCGACTTTTTTTCATTCCACATCTATTCGGAGTATCCCAAGCTCAAAGTTGAAGATGATCGTTTAACCCAAATCATGCATCCTGCTTTTTATAAAGAGAGTATTGAGCTTATGCGACAAAAAATGAATGCGTCATCGTACGCTCATGTTGAACTTCATGTCACGGAGTGGAACTTTTCGCTGTATGACCGAAACTTGCTGCACGATACCATGTTCATGGCTCCATTTGTCATTTACCACACCATGAACACGCTCGGTGACGTGAAAGCGATGGCTTTCTGGTCCTTTACCGATGTATTCGAAGAAAGTATTGTTCCCTCTTCTCCTTTCTACGGAGGTTTTGGCCTGATTAACCGCGATGGGCTGAAGAAACCCAGCTATTATGCATTTGAACTTATGCAAAAGCTTGGGAATGAGCTGCTGGTCAAGGGAGACGGGTATGTCGCAACCCGAAAAAGGGATGGAAGCATGCAGTTTTTGTTCTATCACTATGTGCATGTTGACCGGCTGTTTGCTAGTGGAGACTGGTCGGAATTATCCTGCTCAACCCGTTATGACGTATTTGAGGAAAAAGGCAGCAAAGCTTATGAACTTACCCTGAGTAATCTCGAGGGAACTTATAAATGCACCAGTTATCGACTGGACCGGGAGCATGGATCGGTATTTGATGAGTGGATCCGCATGGGATCACCCTATTCCTTGACGGAAGAAGAAATTCTCTATTTAAACGGAAGGAGCGGCCCGGTGATGGAGACAGAGATGGTAAGGGCTGATTGTTGGCGCAAGGAATTGGTGCTCCCTCCTCATGGCGTGATGTTACTCATTTTGGAAAGACAATATTAGAAAAAAGTGCTCTTAAGACATCCTTTCAGTATTGAAGGGATGTTTTTTGTTGTTTAATTCTTTTGCAGGCTGGCAAGCTAGAACTGTAGCGATGAATTGGGCAAAAAACGATCCATGACGTGGCAAGTTCCAACAAGAAAGCGTTAACACAAATCGATATACTATGGTTGTAGCAGCATAGAGGAAGACAGGGGGAGTTTTGGATGAAGCGTTTCATGAAATGGATGACAGATTCGTTTGCGCCAAGATTGGAGGCGTTTACGAACAATATTTGGGTTTCTTCGATTCAAGAAGCCATCATGGTCGCCATTCCGATGATTTTCATCGGTTCAATTATCACATTGATTTCAATTTTGCAGGATTTCATTCCGGGAATGCCGGACCTGACACCCATCACAACATTCAGTTTTGGTTTGCTGGGGTTGTTTATTGCTTTTTTGACACCTTATGTCGTGATGGAAAAAAGAGAACGACACAAAATTAAGTTGCTTGCGGGAATGACGGGGATATCTCTGTTCGTCATGCTGCTTAACCCAACACTAAACGAAGACGGCACCATTCAGTTCATTCTTGAACGATTCGGACCTTCGGGGATGATTACAGCACTCTTAGTAGGTGTATTCGTTGCGCTTGTAATGATCTTGTGCAACAAATTTTCGTTCTTCAAAAAGGGATCTTCACTTCCCGAATTCATTATGGATTGGTTCGATTTTCTCGTCCCGATCGCTCTGGTATTAACAACAGGATGGGTGCTTGTATATCAGCTTCATTTTGATATTTTTGGACTGATCGTGAACGTATTTGAGCCGATCAATGCCGTGGGGCAAAGTTTAATCGGATTTTTATTGTTCAACTTTATCGGCGTAGTACTGTATTCCTTTGGCGTAAGCCCGTGGGTTATGACACCGATCTGGTACGCCATCTGGATACCTGCAATTGAAGAAAATGCAGCACTCGTCGCAGCGGGACAAGCTCCCGTCAATATCAACACATTTGAAACCTTTTTTTCCGGATGGCTGGGTATTGGCGGAATGGGAGCGACCTTGCCGTTAGTTGTTTGGTTCCTGATGGCACGTTCGAAAAAGCTGAAATCTGTCGGCAAGGCAACTATTATCCCATCCTTGTTCAACATCAATGAACCCGTCGTGTACGGAGCACCGATTGCCTTTAATCCATTACTCATGGTGCCGATGTGGATAAACTCACTTATCACACCGGTGATTGTATACTTGGCTCTCGACTGGGGTTGGGTTCGAATTCCGAGCCAGATCTTCCAGCTATGGTATACACCGATCGGCCTGTCCACCTACATTATGTCCGGATTCAATGGGCTCATCTTGCTAGCGGTTGTTCTGGTGATTGTATTTATTGTCTGGTTTCCGTTTTTCAAACTGTATGATGCACAGGAACTGAAGAAAGAACAGGAAGAAAATTAATATCAGAAGGGTGAATACTATGGATAAATCAATCAATGAATTATTGTCAGCATTGACTCTGGCAGAGAAAGCTTCACTCTGCGCAGGATTGAATATGTGGATGACAAAAGGAATCGAGCGGTTAAACATTCCGCCAGTTCATATGTATGATGGGACAAACGGCATCCGTAAAACGAACAGCGATGAAGAAATGGGTATTACAACGGAAAATGTACCCGCAACCTGTTACCCTACGGGTTCAGCCATCGGTTCTTCGTGGAATACGGAATTGTTGCATGAAGTCGGTGTGGCACTGGGACGTGAATCGAAAACGATGGACGTCGAGCTGCTGCTTGGACCTGGTGTAAATATGAAAAGAACGCCGCTTGGTGGAAGAAACTTCGAATACTATTCGGAAGACCCATACTTGACGGGGGAACTTGGTGCGGCGTTTATAAACGGGATCCAAAGTGAAGGAGTGGGTGCTTCTGTCAAACACTTTGCAGGCAATAACCAGGAGTTCGAGAAAATGGTGACCAGTTCGGAAATCGATGAGCGGACGCTTCGCGAAATTTACCTAAGCGCCTTTGAACGGATTATTAAGAAATCCGACCCATGGACAGTCATGTGTTCCTATAATTTATTGAATGGAACGTATACAAGTGAGAACGAACATTTGCTGCATGACATTTTGAGAGAAGAGTGGGGATATGAAGGTGTTGTCTTGTCCGATTGGACAGCTGTCAATGATCGCATACGTGGTCTGAAGGCCGGGCTTGATCTGGAGATGCCGGGTCCCGCCCATTACAATGCCAAAGCGATCATTGAAGCGGTCCAGAACGGAAGCCTGTCCGTAGAACAGTTGGATCGAAGCGTGAGTCGTATTTTGAAACTGGTTGAGCGGGTAACGGGCAAAAAAGATTTGGAATCATCTCCAGATTCCGACTATCATGCACTTGCACGTAAAGCGGCGGCCGAGAGTATCGTGCTTTTGAAAAATGAAAACTCGATTCTTCCCCTGGGGAAGGAGTCCATTGGGTCAATTGCCGTGATCGGACGATTTGCCAAAAAACCGAGAATTCAGGGAGCGGGCAGCGCGAAGGTAACACCTACAAAAGTCGATATTCCATGGGACGAGATAAAGAATCTGGCTGGGGACGCCATGACCATGAAATATGCAGAAGGGTACCCGGAGGATGACTCTGTCAATGATGAGCTAATTAAAGAAAGCGTCTCATTTGCCATGAATTCCGATGTTGCTGTATTGTTTGTGGGCCAACCGGAATATGCCGAATCGGAGATGCATGATTTGCAAGGCATTGATCTACCCGAGCATCAGGTAAAATTAATTCTCGCGGTAGCGGCGGTTCAGCCCAAGTGCATTGTTGTGACGAGTAGCGGCTCCGCACTGGCAATGCGTCCATGGGTACAGCATGTTCCTGGTGTGATTCATTCATGGTTGTCGGGTCAAGGCATGGGTAAAGTGATTGCAGATGTATTATTCGGACAGACGAATCCATCGGGCAAGTTGTCTGAGACCTTCCCTGTCAAACTGTCGGACAACCCCTCACATATGCGAATTCGCGGAGAGAACGGCAAGCTGTATTATCGTGAAGGCCTTTTCGTAGGTTATCGATATTATGACCGGAAAGAACTGGCACCTCAATTCCCGTTTGGACACGGATTGTCATACACATCGTTTTTGTATACGGATCTGGAAGTGGCACAGACCCTTACCGGTGTGACTGTGTCTTTCCAATTGAAAAATACCGGCAAGCGCAAGGGGAAAGAAGTTGTTCAACTGTATGTTCACGATGAAGAGTGCACATGGACCCGTCCAGAGAAAGAATTAAAAGCGTTCACTAAAGTTGAACTCGAGCCGGGTGAAAAACGCAAGATTACTTTTGAACTGGAAGAGAGAGACTTTTCATACTACAACACCAAGTACAATCGTTGGGTGGCAGAGACCGGATTTTTCCAAATTTCACTTGGCAGCTCGTCCAAAGATCTCCGAATTACGGAACGTTTGCATTGTGACTTTGGTAAGGAAGAAATCACTTTCCACAAATTCAGTCTGCTCAGTGAGTGGATGTGTGATCCGGCAGCGAAAAAGGAATTGGAACATTGTCTGAATGAAATGAACAAGCATGTTACAGACAAGGTATATCTTAATGAGGAGTTTGTGGGATTCTGGGCAGATTTCCCGATGATCAAAGTATTCCAAATGTTCGGTCAACAATGGATGAATGAACGTTCACCTGACGAAATTATTCATGAACTTATCACCAAAGTTAATCAGGCACGAAGTGAAAGATAACGATATAAATATCAATTGATATGAGAAGACCTCCTAATGGGGGTCTCTTTGTATTCATCACGTAAATGATATTGATTATTGTTCTCATTTACAACCTTCGACATTTACTATATACTAACAATAATGATTTTACATATTGGTCAAAAAGATCAAAGAGAATTCAAAAGGGAGAGATTATTTAAATGTTAGTATCCGTTAAAAAAGGGATGATTCTATGTTTGATTACTGCAATGATTCTGGTGCTCGCAGCGTGCTCAAGCAACAATGGTGGCAGCGAAGATACGAATGGCAGCTCACAGCAAGCTGCGGAGAGCAGCGCCTCGAATGCAGCAACAAACGGGGAACAAACCGACGCAGACGCTTCAACACCTGCTGAAACAACTTACCCGGTAACCGTTTCAAACTATACAACAGAGAACGGCACATGGGTGAAGAAGGAGCAAACGTTTGACAAGGCACCTGAACGAGTAGTTGCTAATACCCAAGGTGCAGCCGAACTGATGATTCGCCTTGGTTTGACAGACAAGCTTGTAGGTGTAGCTGCACTGTTTGGAAGTGTACCTGAAGATATCGCTGATGAATTTAAACAAATTCCTGTGCTGGCTGAAGGTTATGTAGGCAAGGAAGTGACCATAGGTGCTTCGCCTGACCTGGTTGTGGGGCGTGGTGGATTGTTTGAGGATGCGGATTGGGGTGTTGGTACAGTAAGCAGCTTGAATGATATGGGGATCAAAACGTATGTACAAAGCACCAGTGTTCCTGATGCATCGTTAGATAGCCTGTATCAGGATATTACTGAATTAGGTGAGATATTCAACGTACAAGCGAATGCAGCCGCATATATTGAGACGCTAAAAGCACGCGAGACTGCATTGTCGGCCCGAGCTAGCGCTGAAACGATCAACTATGCATCTTTTTCGGATAATGGTGATGGAACCATCGGAATTTATAACGGAAACGGAGATACATTTATTGAAAGTGCAATGTCATTAATTAATATGCATAATATGCTCATTAATGAAACCGGAACACTCAGTCTGGAGAAGCTCATCGAGCTGAATCCGGATGCCCTGATTATTTCCAGGTATGCTGGAGGAATTGATCCTGAACAGACAATTGAAAAACTGCTATCCAACAAGCAGGTACAGAACATCAATGCAGTTAAAAACAAGAAAATCTACATTATTGATTTCAACAACTTCTGGGGCTACGGAGATTCCATCTTCACAGGTGTTGAAGGGCTCGCTGATGATCTCGGTTTGTAAAGGCCATTTCAGCTAGTGAACATTCGTGCCTACAGATTGTTTCATGAGCTACGTGTATAGTACCAATGAAAGCCGCTATTTTAGCGGCTTTTTTTGGTATAAAAGAACCAAGATCCTGTCCCTAACCGAGGAGAAGATCTTGGTTCTTGGCACTACTGGTTATACTAAAGCAGTTCCGCCAGTGCTTACTTCACTTCCAGGCTCCATTAACATGATATGACATTCCTTTTCGGCGGAAGGCTTGATCTCGACTCCCTTGGGTACGATATACATCTCATCCTTACGAATCTTCACTTGCCCATCACGAAAATCTATTATCATTTCCCCTTCGAGCACAAAAAACAACTTATCGGTTTCCTCATGAACATGCCACTCAAAATCTCCAGCAATCTTTACGATCTTAAATTGATGGTTATTCATTTCTCCAATGAGTTTCGGGGACCACAGATCGTTGATTTTAGCAAATTCCTCATTCAATTTAATAGCTTGATAATGCATCGTAATTCCTCCTGTGTAATGTTCGTTTAAGTTCAGTATACTGATTTAGATTTAGGCGTAACATGGATGCCTGTTGAAATCAGGATGGATTATTGATGAACCTCTGACGATACGCAGTAGGAGAGACACCATTTTGTTTCTTGAACACTCTACTAAAATAATAGGGATCGGCAATGCCCACCGTTTCAGCAATCTGTTGCACAGAAGCGTCATTTGCCAATAACATTTGTTCTGCCATGTTTATACGATATTTCAATATATATTCTGCTGGCCCCATGCCTGCATGTCTTCTAAACACATAGGAAAGCCGGTTACGATTAACGTTATTTTGTTCTGCAAGCGATGCGATAGTCAGACTTTGATCATAGTATTTTTGAATATAGGCAGAGACCCGTTCAAATAAAACAACTGATTCACAACTTTTTTGCTTATGGTCAACACATAACAAAGTTTCATTCAGCACATCGCGAAACAGCATTTCTGTCTGAAACCTTGAAATACCTCCATGCTGGTTATACACATGCCAAAGACGCATAATTAATTCGATCAGACGAGGGGATTGGCCCGTTGATAATTCAAAATGCTGATGGGAGAAGCTTGACTCTTCCAGATCTGAACTACATATTCGGTATAAAACCAAGATATACTCCCAGTCATTTTTATTAAACACGGTCTGATCCAGTTTCATTTTTGCTCCCCCATGCACAACTTTTCCTGGTGAAAAGATATAGGGCGTCCCATCAAATTGAAATTGTATTTTTCCTGTAAGGGGGAACACGAATCCAGGGAAGGAATCGGTATAGTCAGCGTGAGGAACCCCTGGATTTCTAGCATATCGATATATTCCTTCTACTTGAAAAGGAATGTGTGCAAAATGTGCTGCTAACTGATTAACGTCTACTTTCACATTCCGTACCTCGTTTCAATAATGTTGCCAGTCCTGTTGAGATAAAAGGCTGTAGATCTTACTACAACACTATTGATAATCATTATCAATGTCAACATATTAAACAAAGACCTTTTCAAGAATCACGAGAGTACGAAACCTCTTTTTTTACATCTGGGCAATTGAATCGATCTTGTGTTAACATGTGCACTAACTAATCCAAATGTCTGCTTGAGAAGGGGAACCCATGTCCATTCGAATTAAAATGCTGCTATCTTTCACGAGTATGCTCGTAATAAGTCTGTTGTTCATCCTGCTAACGGCAAGCCTGTACACGATTGCGGCCACAGGGGATCTGCAGAGTTTTCGTGATATATACAAGGTACATTATCAGATCAATCCACTGAGTGACCAGGGAGAATCGATCTTTCAAGAGATGAAGTTTCTGGCTAAAAATGATCCTGACGACCTGCAGAACAAGGTCTTGCTGCGTGAATATGACATGAAGCTGAGAGCTGAGAAGTCAGGGCTCTACGTCAGACGGGAGAATAGTCAGATCTTCGAATCGCTGACCTTCAACCAGCCGGAACTGAGACAAGCTCTACCTGCCTACGATCTTAACAACTATCAGATTCGAAGCACCTTCAATATAGGTGAGCGATTCTACGCGTATGCGAAATTTGATTTTCAATACTCGGATGGAGAACGGGGAAGTATCTTCGTTATTCGGGAGCGAAGCCCCTTTGCGGAACTTACTCGCAAATTACTGCCTGTGATGTCACTTCTGCTAATCGGTGTCCTGATTATCACCAATCTGCTACTGTTCCGCTGGATCACGCGCAGTTTTATTAAGCCGCTCAATCAACTACGAAGCTCAGCCGAACATATTAAAGATGGCAATCTATCCTTTGAGATTCAGCTGAATTCCAATGACGAGGTTGGGCAACTCAGCGAAGCATTTGAGAGTATGCGGAATCAATTGCAGCGCTCCTATGCGTTACGACAGCAGGACGAAGCAAACCGAAAAGAGCTTATCTCGAACATTTCGCATGATCTCCGTACGCCGATTACCAATATTAAAGGTTATATTGAGGGTATTCGTGACGGAGTGGCCAATACTCCTGAGAAAATGGAGAGTTACGTTAATATCATTCACTCCAAAGCAGTTAGTATGGATAAGCTGGTGGATGAACTGTTTTTATATTCGAAGCTCGACCTGAACCAGGAACCTTTCCTGTTCAAAACAGTTGATCTCGCTGATTTCCTGGAAGACAGCATTGAAGAGTTGAGATACGATCTGGAGGACAAAGGTGTTGCCTTGCATTGGAATAACCAGTTGTCTGGTCCCGCTATGTCTGCTGTGGATCCGGAGAAGTTAAAACGTACCGTTGTCAATGTGGTGGATAATGCACTCAAATACATGGAGAATGACAACAAACGATTCGAGATTACACTTCAAGCTGATGAGAAATGGATTACGATGGCGTTTAAAGATAATGGCAAGGGGATAGCCGAAGAGGCACTGCCTTATATATTTGAACGTTTCTATCGGGCAGAACAATCCCGCAACTCGTCAACGGGTGGCAGTGGACTTGGGCTAGCTATTGCCCGGCAAATTATTGATGGACATGGGGGCTTCATCTGGGCAGAAAGCAAGCCTCATAATGGCACGAGCATATATATCAAACTGAAACGGCTAAATGAAGAGAGGGACTAATGAGTCATGGCAAACATTTTGATCATTGAGGACGAAACAACGATTGCGGAACTGGAACGGGATTATTTTGAGCTTAATGGATTTTCCGTGGATCTCTGCCACAATGGAGATGAAGGTCTGAAGCAGGCATTGGAGGGGGACTACAATCTGATCATTGTTGATCTGATGCTTCCGGGACTCGACGGCTTCGAATGTTGCAGGCGTATTCGCGAGGTGAAGGAGGTGCCCATCCTTGTCGTTTCCGCGAAAAAGGAAGAAATCGACAAGATCAGGACATTTAATCTGGGCGTGGATGACTTTATTACAAAACCGTTCAGCCCAAGTGAATTGGTTGCGCGAGCCAAGGCTCATTTAACCCGATATGAGAGACTGCTTGGCAAAAACAAACCAACTGAGCAGGATGAAATCCACATTCGGGGGCTTCACATTGACAAAGGATCACGCCGTGTTTTCGTTAATGGAGAAGAGGTGGCGATTACAACCAAGGAGTTCGAGTTACTTGTATTTCTTGCGAGTCATCCCAATCGGGTATTCAGCAAATCTGATCTGTTTGAGCGTATCTGGGGCATGGATTCCACCGGAGATATTGCAACGGTAACCGTCCATATTCGCAAACTGCGTGGCAAGCTGGAGACAGATCCCAAAAATCCAGAGTATATTGAGACCGTCTGGGGCGCAGGCTACCGATTCACTGCATAAGTTTCCTGAAAATTTAGAGCCAGTTTATATTTTGTTAATAACTTTATCCTTAGGAGTTTCTTTTTGTCCTCTATTCTATAGATACAGGCAACTACAACCTATAGAGGAGGAATTCAACCATGAATTCGACAACCCGCAAAATCGCTACATTTCTAACCATAACTGCATTAGGTACAGCAGTATTCCCGCTAACTGGGAATCAAGTACATGCAGCTACATACGTTAATACCATTGCGGCAACAACCGCACAGCTTACTCCACAGCAGATTGATGCTGCTGTCAAAGAACTGAATAGTTTGGGGATCATGAACGGGTACGCAAATCAATCCATGGGTGAACATCGAGCAATTACCCGTGCAGAGTTAGCGTCATTGGTTTTTAAAACATTTCATTTGGAGAGCAAAACAGGAGAAACCTTAGAATTAACAGATGTTAATCCCAATGCATGGTATTCGCCATATGCCTCAAAGCTTGTTGAACTCGGCATCATGGAGGCACGCGATGGACAATTCCAGCCACAAGCTCAAGTGACAGATGCGGAACTCGAACAGGTCGTATCCAAAGCGATGCAGCGTGACGTAAAATCTGTTCAGCATTGGATGAGCGAGTTCTACTCCGAGAACGGTTCAGCAACACGCGGCGAAGCAGCGGTGCTATTGCAAACAGCTCACCGAGCCATTCCTTCGGAGCAAGCTCAAATCCAGAGCGTTAGATCGCTGAATGCCATTACGTTAATCGTCACGTTTGACAAACCACTGACAGCAACGGATGAAGCTTTTGCCAAGGCACAATCGGACTTTGCGTTTAGTGGTGGACTGACCTTAACCAATATGCCCCGTTTGAAAACAGGCTCGATTGCCACTTACATCGTTCCAACGTCCGTACAAGATGCTGGTGAAGTGTACAGCCTTACTTACAAAGGTCAAGATGCTGGTTCCTTTGAAGGCAGTGGCACGAAAATAAACATGACCACAGCTAGTCAAGTCACGAATGATACATTCGAGATTGAAGCATTGCAAGAGAACGGAGTCGTGGATTACGGTTACATTATCTCGGCTTACAGCGGTGGTCGAGGCGCGAATGCGTTCGTGCTGAATGATCAAGAACAAGCCGGAGGCAAAACGTTTCAAATCATCTCTTCCATGCAGGCAAGACAAGTTGTAATTACGCCAGAAGGCGGCGAGCCCATCATTGCCAGATATGTGCCGTTCACACAATCGACAGACGGCAAACAAGAACCGAAGTTCCGTTTGCCTGAAGGTCAAGTGTTGAAACCAGGTGTAACATATACCGTATCTTCAGACTGGGCAAACCTCGAAAATGCTTCATTCACTGCAAAATCGTTTGATGCGCTAGAGGTTGCAAGTGCTCAGGCTGTGAGTGAAACCTCCATTGAAGTTACACTTGCCCAAGATCCCGGAGATGAACTGTTCTCTGGTCGTAGTGTAACGTTAACAGCACCTAGCGGGGAAGTTCTGACAGCCACCTATAAATACTCAAGTCGAAAAGGATCTACAGGTGTATTCGACATTACGAATGACGGAAAGCTGACTCCAGGTACGACCTATACATTAAACCCAGTTGGGGATTGGAGCGTCTCTTCTTCGGTTACCCTGACCCTGGAGTAAAGGAGGCAGTATGAGTAAGTCGCTGATCATCGTTATACTAATAAGTAGTATGTTTATCTTGCAAGGCTGTGTACCTGAGTTGAAAAACGACTCGAATGTGGGACTTCACTGGAAGAACAGTTGTTCAAGGCGGTAGAGGATAGAGATAACGAAAGTATTAAAAAATGGATTCAAGCCGGCGCCCATATCAATGCTCAGGATCAGAACGGAAGAACGGCTGCCATGATGGCAACTTATAACAACGATCTGGCCTCAGCAAAAATATTGATTGAAGCTGGTGCAGATGTAAATGTACAAGATGATATGAAGAATAACCCATTCCTGTATGCTGGCGCTGAAGGATACTTGGACATTTTGAAATTGACGATCGAGGCGGGAGCAGACCCAGCGATAACGAATCGATATGGAGGAACGGCACTTATTCCGGCTTCGGAGCATGGATATGTGGAAGTGGTACGGGAACTCCTGACCCAAACTTCAGTGAATGTGGACCATGTGAATCAATTGGGATGGACAGCGCTTCTGGAAGCGATCATATTAAACGATGGCAATGCACAACAGCAGGAGACCATTCAATTACTTATTGAGCATGGAGCAGACGTAAACATAACAGATCGTGATGGTGTGTCACCGCTCAGTCATGCAAAGAAGAGAGGTTTTAAGGAAATAGAAGACATTTTGGTACGGGCTGGAGCCCAATAGAAATGATCTAGTGTCAATAAAGAAATCAAAATGTTGAGCTACATGTAAATGGTATTTATAGAGCGCCTGCTTCCTTCGATGCTGAGGGGCAGGCGCTTCAATATATTAAAAAATGAATATCTCTGCTTTGAAATTTTCTATAGTGTACCACTCTGCTTCCAGATAAAATGGAAATACCAACCATGTAAGCGCTATCTATTAGTTGCAGTGCAGTTCTCTTTACCATATTGGCCTGCACTCAGTAATATTAACTTTTACATGTTGGAATCATTCATGGAGGTGTATGATGAAGAGGAAGTCTTGGTATACTTTGGCGGTAACAGGTATTGTTTCGTTGTTTTTTTCAGTAAGCGCTTTCGCGGGTTATGTGTTCTGGGAACCACTAACCTATTTTAACGCGAGCACATGGCAAAAGGCGGATGGGTATTCCAATGGGGGAATGTTCAACTGTACCTGGCGGGCTAACAATGTTAATTTTACAAGTGATGGAAAGCTTAAGCTTGGGTTGACCAGTTCTGCACAAAACAAATTTGATTGCGGAGAGTACCGATCCACGAATACGTATGGGTACGGCTTGTATGAAGTCAGTATGAAACCTGCCAAGAACACAGGCGTGGTTTCCTCATTTTTCACATACACAGGGCCCTCACATGGCACCCAATGGGATGAAATTGATATCGAATTTTTAGGGAAAGACACCACCAAAGTGCAGTTTAATTATTATACCAATGGGGTTGGCAATCATGAGCAGATTATCAATCTGGGTTTCGATGCATCCCAAGGTTTCCATACGTATGCATTCGATTGGCAGCCGGGACATATCAAATGGTATGTTGATGGTGTCCTGAAGCATACGGCAACCAGTAATATTCCAAAAACACCGGGCAAAATTATGATGAATCTCTGGAATGGAACGGGTGTAGATAGCTGGCTCGGTCCTTACAACGGTGCCAATCCGCTGTATGCAGAGTACGATTGGGTCAAATATACGAGTAATTAAGTAGACTGAAGCAGCCGTTAGCGGCTGCTTTTTTCGCTATACAACGGTATTGTAATTATTCAATCTATATATTCAATATCCAATATCCTAAATTAATGCAATAAATGTTGCAATATTAGTATGGGCATAAATATCATTCATTCATTATGATTAACGTGTAAGCAACATTACATAGACTGGGGGAACGAAGTTGGACACAAGTAAAAAGAGACGCGTAGGCAGCTTGGTCATGATTGGTGTATTGGCCCTATCAGCAGCTTTGAGCGGATGCAGCAACGGAAACGACAAACAGACAGAAACGAGTGCACCGGCGACAACGTTGGAGCTCAAAGATGGGAAATATGATCCACCCGTATCTATTACATATTTACGGCCATGGGGTCCAGATGTGAAGTTTAAGCCGGGTGAGGATCAGGATAACAACGTGCATACCAAATGGGCCAAGGAGAAACTCGGTATTGAGCTGAAAAACCAGTGGATATCTCCTTCCACCAATAATGCATTTGAGACAAAGCTGCGCCTATCACTGGCGTCCAATGCTGAAATGCCTGACATCATTTCGTATCGCGGCGAGTTCAATCTGGTACGTGAATTGATTGAGTCTGGAAAATTTGTCGATGCTGGCGAGTTGTTTGACCAATATGCAAGCGATACATGGAAAGCAGCCGTAAACGAAGATCCTTCTGTATGGTATCCATACATGCAAGATGGAAAAAGAATCGGTATTCCCATTCTGGACTATGCCTATAACGGCGATCCTGTCATGTGGATCCGTGAAGACTGGATGAAGAAATTCAATTTGGAAGCACCTAAAACCATAGATGATCTTGAAGTTATTATGGAAACGTTTACGAACCAAGATCCAGATGGCAATGGGAAGCAGGATACCTACGGATTGACCATTGGCTTCAAGAACTGGCTTAACACCTGGATGTCAGAAGCCGGATGGGTATTTGGCGCTTATGGTACCATGCCGAACCAATGGAATCTGACGGAAGATGGAAAACTTGAATACGGTTCCGTGACACCCGGTGCGAAACAGGCTTTAGCCAAATTACAAAGCTGGATGAGCAAAGGATATATCCCGGAAGAAGCCGGTGTGTATGACGAGACAAAGGCAGCCGAAGAATTTACTGCTGGAAAAGCAGGTATTGTGGTAGGTCCTCACTGGATGCCATCCTGGCCACTGGAGGACGTGAAGAAAAACAATCCTGAGGCTGAATACAAAGCGTACCCGATTCCTTCCGGTCCGAATGGTCAGGCAGGGAGACATGGTACGTCGAATGGAAACGGCGTAGTTCTGATTAACAAAGACATGAAAAATCCGGAAGCCTTTTTCACCTATCAGAACTATCTCTTTGATCACTATGCAAATCCTAAAGAAGGCGACGAGTTCGAACATGGATTTGCCGAAGGATACGATTGGGTTATGGTCGATGGGAAACCATCAACTGATGCAAGTCTAACGGGCGGTTACGCTCCCGAGAAGTACACGTTAACTTTTGATGGAGCGCGTATTCCGAGTTTGAGCATGACAACACTCGCGAAGCTGGCAAGTGGTGAAGAACCAACAACGCCTTTTGAGAAAAAAATCAAATCAGGTGTACCTACACCTATGCTTGATGCAGCCAAAATTGTATTGGATCAAAAAGATATCGTGTTCAATCAGATGTTTACCGGTGCACCTTCCATGACGATGCAGATGAACAATGATATTTTGACGAAGATGGAGAAAGATACCTTCTCTCAAATTGTATATGGCAAAACCTCTGTGGATGCGTTCGACTCATTTGTTGAGAAATGGAAGTCTTCCGGCGGAGATCAGATTACGAAAGAAGTTAACGAGTGGTATGATTCCGTGAAAAGCGGAAAATAGTACGAGGACTGAGACGCGAGTATTACTTCGATGCATCGTGCTCACATAAGCAGACAAAAGGCATTGCTGGATATGAACTCCGGCAATGCCTTTTGCTATGCACTATGAAAACGGGGAAAACGGTGAGTCTGGCAAAACGTTAAAGTCTGGTCGGAGTATTGCCTAAACCGGCAGATTTTCCCGATATTCTTGAGGAGTAAGATCATAAAATTTCTTGAAAACTCGTATGAAATAGGCGGTATTGTTGTAACCGACAAGTTCAGCAATTTCAAATACCTTGGCAGTTGACGTTCGCAAATGATAGGCTGCTTTCTCCATCCTTAATCGGTATACATAGGCAGTAAGTGCTTCACCGGTCTCCGCCTTATATACCTTGGACAAGTATACTGGATGCAGATGCACATGGTCAGCAATGGCAGGCAGCGATACATCACCGGCCAGGTGAAGGTCTACGAAACTCTTGACGCTGCGTACAATGGTGCTGTGATTGTCTCTGAGCTCTTGTTCGGCATCATCTCGTATGTAATAAAGCGTACGTATGGACCAGTCCTGCAACTGCTGTGCAGTAGAATAGCTGGGAGCATGAAAATAACGATTGGACTCCGCTGGAATCAATGATGATATTTGTTTACCATTTTTATGAATGATGTACGCAAATGCACCAGCAAGCGCAAAATACACCTCAATGGTTGACTCCACAATATCATGATGTTCACTCGAATGCAGCAATTCCTCAAAAATATGCCTGATTTTTTGTTCCACATCCTCAAACCGCCCAGCTTCCAATAGACTGATCAACGTTGGCGGCTGATAAAGTGACCTGATCGTATGAAGCGGATTGGCGTCCGTTTCATCGGAAGCTGTGACAAACAAGCCTTGAACTTGCCCCATCCGTTTACGCATGGACATAACGGCCCGCTCATAGATTTCCCCTATTTCGTGAGGGAACTTGCCCCAGTTAGAGACAGAAATCGAGATCGCACCCTTCAAGTATAACTTAACATTCGTTTGAATCTGGGCAGCATACTGCTCAAGCAGGGTCTGAGGTGTCTCATTCCTGTTATAGCTCATCGTTGTGGAGTGCTTCATGCTAACCAGAACAACAATGTAATCGTGAACGTCTCGTGTGTGCCAGATATGGAAATGATTATGCATGACTTCACTAATGATATTACATATCGCATATTCCATTAGGGCCAGGTCACCGTGTGCCATTTCAGATAGATGTTTCTCCATGCGAATAACCAGCATACCCAGGTCTTCACCTATGGAGTAGGGAAGCTCCAGCAGATCAAGCTTGTCTGCCAGTGTCTTCGGATCATAGACTTTTCCAGTCAGCAATTCATGCAGCATTGTGGATTGAAGCAAGGGCAGGTGATCCTGAAAGGCGTGTAAAGCTCGTTGATGGGAGGCTGCCGTTTCCCACTTTTCTTTAATTCGATGAACGAGGCGTTGGACCGTTTCAATAAGATCTTCATCACTAACCGGTTTTAGCAAGTAATCAAAGCTTTCCTGGGCAATAGCCTGTTTTGCATATTCAAAATCAGCATGACCTGATAACAGAATCGTCTGTACATGGGGCCATTTTTCATGAATCGCTGTAATAAGCGCTATACCTGACATTTCGGGCATTCGTATATCTGTAATGACAATGTCAATGTCGTGGTTTTCCATGATTTCCAACGCTACCGAACCGGATAAGGCTTCATGTACTGTGCCAATCCCGCAGCTTTCCCACGGAATGGTCTCGGCCAGCGTTTCCACGACTGATCGTTCATCGTCCACTAGTAATAATTGCAGCATGAGTTGCTCACCTACTTGTTAGTATTGTCGTGCCATACGATGTTAACTTTGATCCCACCTGATTCAGAATGATCATAGGCCAGTCCTGATCCATCACCATAGAGAAAAGACAAGCGTTGGTGGACATTCCATGTGCCACATCCCATGTTCTCATCCAGCGGTTTGGTAAGATTATTCCTTAATTGTTCAAGCTGTTCATCAGACATGCCAAGCCCGCTATCCTCCACTGTAATCGTGTACACATCATTCTCGCAATCGGCATAAATTTTGATCTCACCATTCTCGGATCTGGGTTCCAAACCATGAATAATAGCGTTCTCAATAATAGGCTGAAGGGTCAGTCTGGGAACTGTTTTATCCAAAATAGCATGGGGGACGTCGATTGTAAAATGCATTCGTTCCAATCGCAGTGACTGAATTTCCAAATAATTTTTGACCATCGTCAACTCTTCCCGAAGCGTGGCTTGATCCTTTTCAGACCTGGTTATGTATCGGTAATACTCTCCCAGATTAAGTGCCATGGCTACCACAGCTTTCTCATTTTTCATTCGGGCCATGTTCTTGATATAGAAGAGACAGTTATAGAGAAAATGCGGATTAATCTGCGATTGAAGCTGTTTAAGCGTGGCTTCGCGACTTCTCAATTTTTCCTCGTATACATTCTCGATTAACTCTTGAATTCGTTGTGCCATGATGTTGAAACGTGCAAATAAAAGACTAAATTCATTCCTCGCCGTATGATGCAACCGAACGGAAAAATCCCCGGTGGATAAACGATTCGTTCCTTTCACTAACTGTAGAAGTGGAAGTTGCACACTGCGATAGAGTGTATACAGCACAACAACGCTCATCACGATCAGAACCGCAATTGAAGCGTAAAAGAGATTCCGGCTGCTCGTAATCGGTTTTAATATTTGCTGCATGGGAACATAGTCAACATAGTACCATCCGAGGCTTTTGGATTGAATGTAAGAGACGTAATATTCCGTCTTGTTCAATGTTGTGCTGAATCCACCACTGGTCTTCAGATCTGCTTCTTTCAGAGAGGGCAGGATGGCCTTCAAGGTATCCTTTCCGGAGCTATTACTGATTAAACCATAATCCGGGTGGAACATAAACGGATCACCCTTATTGTTTAACTTGTTTTGATTCAGCAGTGCGGTTAAATGGTAATCCGGAAAACTGATTTTGGTAATTAACCGAGCTTTGCCGGGTTTCGCCATCGCTGTCGTTGGATCGGTCGTATACCAGATAAACTGATGATCGGCATAGGTCCACGACTGGGACAGCGGCTCCGTGAATTCGTTATCCCTATAGGGAATATAGGCATAATAATCCGTTGATATCACTTTCTTCATCCGGGGGAAGTACAGCGTAATCGTCGAGTGCCATTTACTCGCTGCGTTATACAGATTCATCTTCTCCAGAATGGCGCTTCCGACTTTTACACGTTCATAAGGTACGTCCTTGTAGTCGGGACGTTGATATTCCTGAATACTGGAATCTTGTCCAATAGACATCCCATATAATGATAATTGGTATATATTGGATTCTACTGAATCCGCAAATGTCGAAAGATGATTCATCGTGTTGTTCTGAATCTCATGTTCGATAACTCGTACGCTTTCCCGGTTCGAGTATGTGTAGAGAAACAATACCAAAATAAGCAGCATCACAAACAACAATGTAATTTTGGTAAAGACATTCATGCGTGTGAGCAAAGTTCAACCTCCTTAATCTCATTAAAATAGTGATATCGTTGTTGCAATATTAGGATATAGATCGCAAATTTCCATTGCTATAATTTTAATATACAAGTTCACGATGACTTGTAAAATATAAATTTTAGAACATGGGGGATGCAGGAGTGAAGGAACATACGTTAGAAACGCCGCATAAACGGCGCTCCACCAGGGTCAAACAGCGCTGGAATATGCAACGGAATTGGACCTTGCATATGATGCTCGTACCAGCCGTATTGCTGGCACTGGTGTTTCAGTACATACCGATGGGCGGCATTGTAATTGCTTTTCAGGATTTTAAGCCTTACTTGGGATTTTCTGAATCCAAATGGGTTGGTTGGGACAATTTTAGATATTTATTCTTATATCCGGATGTAGGTCAGGTGATCTGGAATACACTAGTCATTGCATTTTTCAAAATCATCGCGGGACTGTTCGCCCCATTTTTGTTTGCCATTTTGCTCAATGAAGTTCGCTTAACGGCATTCAAAAGAGTGAGTCAAACGCTTGTGTATCTGCCACATTTCCTGTCATGGGTTATTCTCGGTGGGATTCTGCTCGACATCCTGTCTCCTCAGGGCGGCATGGTGAACCAGCTTGTCGTAGCCTTTGGAGGAGAACCGATCTTCTTCCTGGGAGATGGCACATGGTTCCGTATTACGCTAATCGTCAGCGATGTCTGGAAAGAATTTGGTTTTGGTACGATCGTATTTCTGGCTTCTCTATCCGGAATCAATCCTGCGCTCTACGAGGCTGCCGAGGTGGATGGGGCCAACCGCTTCAAACAGACGCTGCACATTACAATTCCAGCATTGATGCCAATCACAATTGTATTGATGACGCTCTCTATCGGCAATATCCTGAACGCCGGATTTGATCAGGTGTTCAACTTGTACAATCCACTTGTGTATGACAAAGGCGACATCATTGACACCTTTGTATATCGACTCGGGATCTTGAACGGGAAGATGAGTTTTGCCACAGCAGTGGGGTTATTCAAATCAGTGGTAGCTACCATTTTGATTGTTATATCGTACAGAATGGCTTACAAACTGGCTAATTATCGAGTTTTCTAGAGAGGAGAAAAGGGCTTGTATTATAAAACAAAAGGATACCGCATATTTAGTATCGCTAACTATACTTTTCTTGGGATATTATCGTTACTCTGCATTTTACCAATTATTCATATATTGGCTGTTTCATTCAGCAGTATGGCGCCGGCATCATCGAATCTGGTCAGCTTCTGGCCCATTGGTTTCACAACGGATGCTTATGTAAAAACCTTCGGAAATTCAAATTTCATCAACTCGCTTCTGGTGTCTCTTAAACGGACTGTGCTTGCCACGATCATCGGTATGGTCATCATGCTCATTACCGCATTTCCGTTGTCGAAGGAAGATATCAGCTTTAAAGGTCGCTCGTTGTATACATGGTTCTTTGTATTCACCATTTTGTTCAGCGGCGGTCTGATTCCCAGTTACATTCTGATTCAGAAGCTTGGTCTGATGAATACGATCTGGGCGCTTATTCTGCCCGGCGCGCTGTCCGTGTGGAACGTCATTCTGATGATGAACTTCTTCCGTGGTCTGCCGAAAGAACTTGAAGAAGCAGCCTATCTGGATGGAGCAGGTCATATCAAAACGTTGATTCTGGTCTACGTCCCACTGTCGCTACCGGCAATCGCAACCTTGTCTTTGTTTACAATGGTGTATCAGTGGAACTCCTGGTTCGACGGAATGATCTACATGTCTGATATTAAAAACTATCCGCTTGCTTCTCTGTTACAGACTATTATTGTTCAGCAAGATCTCAGCAAAATCAACGTGGATCCTTCCATGTTGGAGAATATCTCGCAGCGGACCGTACGCGCAGCACAGATCTTTATCGGTGCGCTTCCGATTCTGATGGTATACCCGTTTTTACAACGTTTCTTCGTAAAGGGAATTGTTATTGGAGCAGTCAAGGAATAGCTAGACTATGCAAGGATAACTGAGCTGAGGGAGGAAGTAAGATGAGAAGAGGACTGGCATGGTTGGTCGCATCAAGTTTAATGGCTTCACTTGTTTATCCAGCAACTGCTGGAGCAGAAAGTGTAAAGGGTCAAGCGGAGGTGGGAAATGTGCAGGCGAAAAGCCTGCACTCCTCTGTTCCCTATACAGACCTCACCGGGCATTGGTCACAATCTGCAGTTACACGGTTGCAAGAGTTGAATGTATTGAAAGGTTATACGAACGGTACATTCAAGCCTAATCAGGAAATTAGCCGAGCTGAATTCGTTATGATTTTGGATCGGGCCTTTGGTTTCACGGGTAAAGCGACGATTGATTCGTATGCGGATATGACTTCAGACGATTGGTACTATGATGTAATGGTACGAGCGAATGGTTCCGGCATCATCGAAGGCACAGACCGTAAACATCTCTCACCGCAAAAACCGATTACCCGCCAAGATGCAGCGGTTATGGTAGATCGAGCGTTTCAGCTTTCAACGATTACAGGTGAAGATAATGAACGATTGGAATTTCAGGATGCAGATGATATTTCCAGTTATTCAAAGAAAGCGCTTACCTATCTGGTGAAAGAAAATATTTTAAATGGCTTCCAAGGTAAATTAAATCCGAAATCTCCGATTACACGAGCAGAGACAGCGGCCATGTTGTCGGCGATGATTACCGATCTGAAAAGTGCTCCTGGTATATATGAGTCCCGGGTGGATGGCAACTTGATTATTAAATCGACGGATGTCACGTTAAAAAATATGATCGTCAATGGAAATCTTCTGCTGGCAGAAGGAATAGGTGAGGGTTCTGTGGTGCTCCAAGGCGTAACCGTTACAGGAAGTGTCATCATTAAAGGCGGAGGCAGTCATTCCATCGACATTAGCAACTCCAAGTTGAATCGAGTGGTCGTTGACAAACGGGGTGAACCCGTCAGAGTTGCCATTGCGGGAGAAAGTAACATTCAGGATCTGCATGTCATGCAAAAATCCATTCTGGAAATCTCTTCAGACAGCCTCATTAATTCTATGAATATTCATGCAGAAGCGACTCAGACCCGAGTGGATACCAAAGGTACGATTCAACAATTAAGTGTTGATGCGAATGATGTTGTTATTAATGGAGAGAAAGTGAAACAAGGTTTGCGTACATCCATGGCAGGGGAAGTTCAGCAACCTGCATCGTCACAGCCTGGGGATTCTACGAGTGTGGCAAACACGCCAACGCAATCTGCTCCAGGAGGGCAAACACCATCCAACCCATCGACACCAAGCAATCCTGCGGGTGAAAAACCGGTGCCTGCTACAACGATTCCGCATGATCAATGGGAACTGGTCTGGAATGATGAGTTCAACGGGCCTGCGATTGATGCCTCCAAATGGACCGTGCAGGATACAGGTCTGGTTTATAATAATGAAATGCAGTATTACAGCCCGGATAACACTCGTATTACGAAAGATCAGAACCGAAGCGTATTACAGATTGAAGCGAAAAAAGGTCCGAAAAATGGTAAGGATTACAGCTCTGGCAAACTGATCTCTATGGGAAAAGGCGACTGGACCTACGGTAAAGTGGTAGTACGTGCGAAGCTTCCTATTGAAAAAGGCATGTGGCCTGCCATCTGGATGATGCCTACGGATGAAGCACATTATGGCGGATGGCCGGCATCTGGTGAGATCGACATTATGGAGCTCATTGGTGGCAATGAGAGTAATAACAAGGTATATAGCACATTGCACTATGATAGTGTGAAGCCTGATGGTTCCCATGGACATGATCAGGGAAGCCTTACTCTTCCGGAGGGAGAAACGTTTGCTGACGATTATCATGATTTCCAGGTGGAATGGTTGCCGGGCATGATCCGCTTTTATGTAGACGGTAAACTGCATCATGAAGTGACTAACTGGCAAACCAAGGCCGCGGGCCAACCTGAGTATTATACGTTCCCTGCACCATTCGATCGTCCATTCTATCTGATTCTGAATCTGGCAGTTGGCGGAGACTGGCCGGGCTCCCCTGAGAGCGACTTCACTTCTGAAACGATGAATGTTGATTTTGTACGTGTGTACTCTTATAAGAATCTCAACACATGGCCTGATGTAACAACCAATCCCATCGAGCCTGTACAACAGCGTGAACCACAAGCCGATGGCAATCTAATCTACAATGATCGTTTTACGGAAGGGTCTGAAGAAAATGGAGTGCCTCTACAGTGGAAATTTATTACGAATGCTGACGGAGCGGGCAGTGTGCAAGTTGTAGAGGATGAGCAGAAAGGCAAAGCAGCACAAGTTAGTATTGAAGCATCAGGGACTGAGAACTATTCGGTTCAACTTACTCAGATGCCCATGTACATGAAGAAAAACAAAAAGTACAAGATACAGTTTGATGCGAAGGCTTCTGCTAACCGCACGATTATGTCCAAAGTGAACCAATTCGAAAAGAGTTGGACGAATTATTCGGGTGATAACACCTTTGAACTCACGACTGATTGGCAATCCTATGACTATACCTTCAATATGCGGGATGGATCAGATAATAATGCCAGATTCGAATTTAATTTGGGATTGGATGATAAAACCGTTTGGCTTGCCAATGTTCGACTGATTGAAGTGGGTGATGCTGATCCGCTAACTGTTGAACGAAACGCGTTACCTGATGGCAACTTCGTTTACAATGGAACGTTTGATCAAGGTAAAGAGCGTCTGGGATTCTGGTCAAGCAACATTCAGGAAGGTGCAAAGGCTCAGATCGGTGTAAACAACTTCTTGAAATTCCCGATTATGGAGCGTCAACTGGTTGTGGATGTTACGCAGACAAATGGTGAACCACAACAGGTTTCGGTGAACCAACCGGAGTTGCAACTGGAGGCGAATTCAACGTATGGATTCTCCTTTGATGCCAAGGCAGATTCACCACGAAGTATGGATATCGATCTTGTCAGCAGTAATGGGCATACGGTGCAGGTTCATCAAGGACAAAACATCTCATTGAACCAAGAAATGAAAACGTATACCGGAGAGATCATTGTTGGAGATGGACCAGCAATCGCACAATCCGAACTTAGACTGTTATTCGGAAGTTCAAACGGCAAGGTATATGTGGACAATGTGCGTCTGACCAAACGAGGCAAACCGCTGTCCGTGAATGGCTACGCACATATCCCTGCAACCGAAGCCTGGGAAATGCAGGGCTTGCAACTGGAGGACTCCGTAGAAGGCGGCAAACACGTCAGCTACATGGATCAGGGAGATCTGCTGCAATATAAAATTGATGTGGCCCAAGAGGGGGAATATGTACTCTCTGCCCGAATGGCCAGTGGTAAAAGTGATTCTGAAGTACGATTCAGCATTCAGGATGAACAAGGTACAATCGTTGCTCAGTCCGAAGTGAATCTCGGAGACACGGGGGGATGGCAAACATACAAAACTGTGTATTTCCCAGGGGTCAACTTGGCAGCAGACAAATCCTATTATGTGAATTTTGAAGGAGCAAATTATAATACCCGTTGGGTGGATATCTCACTAAACAAAGTTCAAAACAGCCAGCTTGCAACAGATCTGAATCATTGGGAGCTAATTCCTAATGATCTGACAGCTTCACATGAAGAGGGCGAAGGATTAACGATCAACTTGCCTGGTACAAGTGAACACTGGTGGGATGCATTGCTGCAACAAGGTGAGATCGAACTGGATGCAAATAAATCATATCGACTTACCTTCGAGGCATCCGCTTCCAGTCCTAAATCTATGCAAGCGGTCCTTTCTCAGAATGCAGGGGATTTTGTGAAGTATTTCGAAGAAGAAGTGGAATTAACTGCTGATCCACAGTCGTATAGTTATACCATCACCATGGGAGATACTTCTGATTCGGCAGCCATACTTGCATTCGGACTAGGATATCCGCTACCTGCAGGTGAACACTCGATTAACATCCATAACATTCAGTTATATGAAGTTAATCCGAATGCAGATCAAGGAGGGCAACCAGCTCATGTTAATCTTATTTCCAATGGAGACTTCTCCAAAGGTCAAGACAGCTGGTTTACCTACGCGGATGGTAATGCAGCTGATCTTGAGATGCAAGTTAGCAATCAACAGCTTCATGCCAAGATTGGTAATGCTGGACAGAACCCCTGGGATCGTCAAGTCATCAATGAAGGATTTGGCATACAGCAGGGTTTTAAATACAAATTAACGTTTAAAGCCAAAGCGGAGAAGTCCAGAAAAGTGGGTCTGGGAATTGGATGGGTCGACGCAGCTGCCAACTATGAATGGCATGGATTCTTTGGGGCACGAGTTGATTTGACTCCAGAAGAACAGGAGTTCACGTTTACATTTGATGCAACAGAAGCCAGCTATGCGAATACTCGCATCTCATTTGATCTGGGTAACATCGACGGCGCAGAAGACGGTAACACAACTGTCTCTTTGTCCGATGTCAGCTTGATTAATCTGGGTCCTGCCAATTAGCTTCTACTCTCATCCTCTTAGTAGCTAAAAACGTAGAATAAAGTTGCCTTATAGTGACATCATAAAGAGGTAGTACACATCTCAGTTTCCAGAGGAGGATCTCTTTTATGGCTGACCAGAAGAAACGAAAAGAAGCTGCCTGGAAGTCACGAAAGCAAGAACAGCATCCCCATGGTAAAATCAAATCGCTAAAAGAATTATCCAGCGAGTATGAAGAGAAACCTACTACGAATTAAACGAAAGACTGCCGGTGAACATTGCTGGCAGTCTTTTTATATGTTGTAAACATGGAGCGCTAAGTGTATACACTATATCCTAAAAAACGAATGAACATAAGATATAGTGTAGATATAGTTCGTAAATAACTGTGAACAAATTATCAAATCGTTGACATTGCATGTTATTTTAATTAGAATACGCAATGGACTTCAGGTTAAAACAGAGATGAGTATCTTTATGTTTCGTTTTTATGTTTCGTATAGAGCATAGCTGTTAAATCTTTAATCCTAACGACGAATATGGGAGCGTTAATAATACAATCCTATATGAAGATTAGGATTTTTTGTTTTTAGCTTGGAGTATAAATTGAAAGTTGGAGGCTGGCTTTAGCATGGACAATTGGTTCAAACTAAAAGAAAGAGGTACGAGCATTCCCACAGAGATTATCGCGGGGATTACAACATTCTTTACAATGGTATACATAGTGATCGTAAACCCAGGTATACTTAGCAGCACGGGCATGGACTTTAACGGAGTATTCATAGCAACGGTACTGGCAAGTATTGTCGGAACCCTGATTATGGGCATATGGTCCAATTATCCCATCGTCATCGCGCCGGGTATGGGACTGAACGCATTCTTTGCATATAGCGTCGTTGCCGGGTATGGCGTGTCTTGGCAGGTTGCACTGGGAGCGGTATTTATCGCAGGGATTTTGTTTATTATTTTATCACTTACTTCATTCCGTTACATGTTGCTAGATGCCATTCCTGCAAGCTTAAAACATGCCATAACCGCAGGGATCGGATTGTTTATTACAACGGTAGGTCTTCAAAATGCCGGCATTATTGCCGATTCGGAATCGAATTTGATTACAATCGGCAACCTGGCTGAGCCAATGGCTTATCTGACTATTATCGGATTGATTATTACCGTTGTGCTGATGGCTTACAAAGTGAAGGGTTACCTGTTCATCGGCATGGTGGTTACAGCGATACTTTCCTGGATCATGGGACTATTCCAAATGCCGGAATCCATTGTATCCATGCCGCAAGGTCTCTCGTCAACGGCTTTGCAACTGGATCTGGCAGGTGTATTCTCGAATGGCTTGTATACAATCATATTTACATTCCTGCTGATCACACTGTTTGATACGACGGGCACGATGCTCGGCGTTGCCGAACAAGCAGGATTGCTGAAGGAAGGTAAATTTCCACGCTCGCGTGGCGCACTATTGGCAGATGCCGTAGGAACAACCAGTGGCGCTTTGCTCGGAACAAGCCCAACCTCAGCTTACATCGAGTCGAGCACAGGGGTGGCTGCAGGAGGAAGAACGGGACTGACGGCGGTAACGGTAAGTGTGCTTCTTGCTCTGACGTTGTTCTTCACACCGATCGTAAGTGTAATTTCAAGCATTCCGGCGATCACTTCTCCGGCACTGATCATTGTTGGCTACTTTATGATTAACGTTATCAGCAAAATCAAATGGGATGATCTCGAAGAAGCATTTCCTGCCTTCCTGATTATCATCCTTACTCCGCTCACGCATAGTATTGCAACAGGGATTGGCGTAGGCTTTATCTTCTATCCAGTACTCAAGCTGCTTCGTGGCAAAGGTAAAGATGTTCATCCAATCTTCTATATCTTTGCAGTATTGTTCTTCATTCAGCTTGTATTCCTGGACCACTAAAAATGGTCTAAACCCTAAAGAGAACTGCTCTAACAAGCAGTTCTCTTTTTTTGCAGTTCATATTCCGTTCATATTCCCGTCACGAAGGGGACATCTTACATGGTTACACTATATCTATGCCGCAAGAGCGGCTCTACAGATATAGAGACAGGAGAAGATGGATGTGGGAAAAACAGTGGATATAACAACAACGGGGACTAAGGGCCGCAAAAAACGGAACTTATGGTTAAAAATAATTGGAGGTATTGTCGGCGCGCTGGTGCTGTTTATGGGTATCACGTTTGTTGTTCATACCATCAGTAATGGGATTGAGAAAAAGAAAATTGAATCATATGGCCAATATGTTAATGTCGATGGAAAAAAAATGAATGTATCCATTCAAGGCAGTGGTGAACAAACGATTGTGCTTTTGCCTGGGCAAGGAACCCCATCACCAGTGATTGACTTCAAATTGTTAATCGATGAATTAACTTCTGATTACAGAGTTGTAGCAATCGAACCTTTCGGTTATGGATTAAGTGACCAAACCGATTCGGAGAGAACAACGGAGAATATCGTCAGTGAAGTTCATGAAGCTGTACAACAGCTTGGGATTAACCGCTACATTCTGATGGGCCATTCCATCACGGGACTATATGCAGCGACGTATGTGAACACGTATCCGGATGAAGTTTCCGCTTTTGTCGGGATCGACAGCAGTGTTCCGAATCAACCTGGGATGGATGTTAAATTACCTTTGAACTTAATGAAATTTCTTAAACAATCAGGGCTGATGAGAGTAGTTGCAAAAGTAAGCGGTGATTCAGATGCATCACTTGCATACGACGAACATACCAGAGAACAGATGAGGTTGATCTCGAATCAAGTCTCAACTAATCCGACAATGATCAATGAGCTGGAACACTTGGGTTCCAATTTCAAAAATGGAGAAAACCTCACTTACCCTCGTGATATGCCAATGCTTCTATTCGTTCAATCCAATAACGAGCATAATCCACAATGGATTCCGCTGCACGAAGAGCAAGCGAAACAGTCTGCACAGGGCAAGATGATCCCGATGGAAGGTTCACATTACCTGCATCATACGAAATATAAAGAGATCGCTGAAGAGTTCAAATCTTACATGAAACAACTCCATTAGAGATTGATCATTATTGAACTACGGTACCGAAATGGGTACCGTGGTTTTTTCTGATACAAGCAGCAAATTTACTGAACCAATTGTGCCATATCCGGCTGTAATTTGGTTCGCAAAGCATATAACATGATGGCCCCTACAAGAAACGCGACGGCATCCGCAATAACAAGTGACCAGATCACTCCATGAAATCCATTCAGTTGATTCGCGATATACAATACAGGAATCAGCGTAATTCCTTGAATGATGGACATCACAAAAGCGGCAGTTCCTTGGGCTGTAGCTTGGAAAATTCCAATAAACAACGAAGTTAATCCTGTAATAAACAAGGATAAGAAGGTCACATGGAGAATGTAGCTACCCATTTCAATTAATTGTGGATCAGTCGTAAATAAACCAATCAAGTGGTCAGAAATCAGATAAACGATAACGCCGAACAAGACAGCCAGGGCCAGAATCGTTTTAATCGTGAATCCAATGGTTTGTTTCATGCGTAATTTGTTCGCTGTAAATGAGAAGGCAATCAACGGCACGACTCCCTCGCACAGACCCATCAGAATAAACTCAGGAAACTGCAACAAACGCGATGAAATCCCATACCCTGCAATGGCCTGATCCCCATATTCGACAAGAAAAAGGTTAAGAATAAGCGACATGGCACCCAAGAAAACACTCATAACAAAGACGGGAACTCCGATTTTGAACACATTGCTCACAATCTCCTTGGTAACCTTGAACCATTTCAAGGAGACAGTTAAGAACGAGCTCTTATAACTGATCTGGAAAGCGTAGAATGCACTTGCAACCATGTTGGAGATGACTGTTGCAGATGCGACACCAATCACGCCCCAATGGAACACAAAGATGAATAGCGCATCAAGAATAATATTCACCACAACACTGAGCATCATGCCGATCATTGACGTGATTGCTGAACCTTCTGAGCGCACGATATTCTCCAACGTGAAAAACAAGATGACAAATGGAGAACCGATAAGCATGATCGTGACATATTCTTTCGTAAATCCGAAGGAGTCGGGCGTTGCCCCCAGCCCATGAACAATAGGCCCGATCAAAGGGAGACCAACAGCTAGTACGATAAGTCCAAGAACTAAACTGCTGTAAAAGGCAAATGAAGAGACATGCTTCAGATCATCCACTTTTTTCTCACCCAACAAACGAGAGATGAATGTGCCGCTACCTATGCCTATTAAGTTGCCTAGCGCCATAATTACTGCGAATAATGGCAACGTTAGGGCGAGCGCGGTTAACATGGCCGTATTGCCCAATGTACCAAGGAAATAGGCATTCAAGATGGAATAGATGACACTCATTGACGTGCCCAGCATCATCGGGATAGCGAAGTGAGCTACAGCTTTGGCGATTGGTGCTTTTTCAAAGTAATGGAGGTTTTCTGCATCCATGTGGATCACTACTTTCATCATTAATTTTTGATTTAATCTAACACCGTTAGATTGAACCTTACAGTGTTAGATGTTATCATGAACTTATGAACCTGTAAAGCATAAACTTACACTGTTAGATTAAAGGGCGGATAACGATGAAAAAACAACAGCCTCAGATTTCGGAAGATAAGATTTTGGAAACCTCATGGGAGCTTTTGGGAGAAGAGGGCATTGAAAAATTCAGCATGAGGCGTTTGGCAGACAAGCTGGGCATTCAGGCTCCATCTCTATATTGGTACTTCAAGAGCAAGCAGGCACTTTACCAACGGTTAGCCAACCAGATATCCAAAATTATTTTGGATGAATTTCAGACTGATGGGAACTGGAAGGAACAGATGGAAGGGCTTGCGATAACTGTACGGAATGTACTCAGCCGATACCCGTGTTCTACCCAGCTCATGATGATGACACTACCCCACGAACCGGACATGATCCGGTTCACCAACCGCATATTGCTCTGCATGGAATCGACGCCACTAGAGCAAGAACAAAAACTACAGGCCGTGCTCACGCTTGTGAACTATGTGTTTTACTTCGTTCTGGACAATTACCAGCATCAGCGTAATATCTCTGCTGTTGTTAAGGACAACGAGGAACTTCAGGGTGAAGAGATGATTCACCTTCTGGACGCCATGAGTGAGAAGGAAGCTGGAATATTCAGCAGGATGTATAAGAGCGGTATGTTTGAGGTGATGGGAACGGACGGAGCGTTCGAGTTCGGCTTGAAGCTTATATTGTTGGGGATCGAACAAGTGGTCAAGGAGCAGGAGAAGTAGGTGTGTGAAGCAATGGAGACAGTAACGAGGATTACTGAGTGGTAATTAGATAGGTAAAATAACAAAGAATGATAACAACAACCTGCTAAAACAGTGGTTAGTTGGTGTTATCATTCTTTGTTGTTCGAGGATCAAGATGATGATTCTATCGGAAGCTGCAACGCCAGTGATTTTAAAAAGGTTACCGACAATTTAATTACCCTTCGGCATTTTGCTCTCATCCATATACAGCAGGTTCCATCGGTGACCGTCCAGGTCGGCAAATCCTGCGCCATACATCCAGCCATCCGTTTCACCCGGCTTGCCAAAGATGGTTCCTCCGGCAATCTCTACTTTTCGAATAAAAGCATCAACTTCCTCTTTGCTGTCAGCACCAATGGAAAATATAACTTCTGCGCTGTGAGAAGTATCTGTGATTTTTGAACCTGTAAATTTCTCAAACGCTGCATCTGGAAACAGCATGATCGTTGTTTGGCCAATGACAAGCTGGGCTCTCTCGTTACCAACATTCTTCCCATGGAATCCAATCTCATTGAAAAAGGTAGTGGATTTCACAACGTCTTTCACCGGCAGGTTAATCCAGATATTTTGTGACATGGCTGCAGCCTCCTAGAGTATATTTTGAACACTCTTACTATACTCTACTTAAATTCAAAATTACATAATCGGGTACATGCGATTATGTAAGAGTTAGAAATAACCGGTATAATGAAGGACCGATTTATCCAACGAAGAGGAAAGCACCTGGGGAGAGTTTATTGACAAAGATGGAATTACAGTCAAGGTATCAGGTACACAGACGTATGATACAAGTCACCAGATTATGCACTGGGTCACGTTCCGTGATTGGGGAGGATCGAAGAAAACCATTACTCGAATTGCATGTCGCTTTATAGATAATGAAACGCTTCAGGATTTATTGACGAGCAACGGCTTTTCTATCCAAAATCAATATTCGGACTGGGATAAAACACCGTTCAATCCTTTATCTCCTTCGATCATTAGTGTTTGTCGAAAAAAACATAGTGTCTGAAACAAACAATCCCGGAATATTCCTCCGAATGGTTCTAATTAGTGTTACACAATTTAATAATCTTCCATCCAAAGTCGCTTAATTAGCGGCTTTTTTTGTTTTAGTAACCTCAAGACTTGACCTACAGTTAACTCTATGTCTTATACTCCGATTAGGCTTGCAAAATTATATGAGGAATTGGAGATTTTATTTATCATGGCGAAGAGCACGAATTGGAATGTTTTTGGACTCGCAATACTACTAGGTTTATTTTCTACATTAGGTCCATTTACGATTGATATGTATTTACCGGCTTTCCCGGAGATTGCACAAAATATGAATACAACGGCATCACTTGTACAATTTAGTCTTACTGCTTGTTTGTTAGGACTAGGTGTAGGACAACTCGTGATGGGTCCTTTGAGTGATGCGTACGGTAGACGGAGACCATTGTTGATCTGCATGGCAGCCTACATTATTTGTTCCTTGGCATGTGCGTTTGCTCCGAATATCGGACTATTAATTTTGTTTCGTTTCACGCAAGGATTTGCCGCATCAGCAGGAATTGTCATTTCCCGTGCGATAGCTAGAGATCTATATAGTGGACATGAACTCACTAAATTTTTCTCTTTGCTGTTGCTTGTAGGGAATTTGGGGCCTTTGGCAGCACCGATTGCGGGAAGTGGCATTCTTTCCTTCACGACATGGATTGGCGTGTTTATCTCGCTTTCATTCCTGGGAGTTTTCTTATTGATCATGACCAAGTGGAGCTTAAAAGAAACACACCCGGCCGAAAGACGTATGGTTCCCGACTTCAAACAGCAATTGGGTAATTACAGAATGCTTCTGCGTGACCGCACGTTTGTTGGCTATATGCTCGCACAGGGAATCATGACGGCAGGGGTCTTTGCTTATGTAGCAGGAACACCTTTTATTTACCAAAATATATATGGTGTTACGCCCACAGTATTTGCTATATTGTTTGCTTCGAATGGAATCAGCTTGATCATCGGTTCTCAAATTGTGGGTCGATTGGCCAAATGTATCCCTGAGCAAACGCTTCTACTATCCGGGCTATGGCTTGCTTTAATAGCAAGTGTCGCGGCTTTGGTGGTAACTTTGGTTCATGGTCCACTTTTCGCTTTGGTCATTCCATTGTTCTTCTTCGTTTGCTCAATCGGTATTACGTCTACAGCTGCATTCCCATTGGCTATGGAAAGTCAAGCTAAGATGGCCGGAAGTGCTGCAGCACTGCTCGGCGTTGTTCCTTTTCTACTGGGTGCATTGGTTGCTCCTCTGGTCGGGATCGCAGGTGAGGACACTGCCGTCCCGTTAGGACTCACTTTGTTAATGACCAGTGTCATTGCCATTGTTACTTATTTTCTACTCGTTAAAAAAATCTCGCAGCATACACCTAATCATGCCCAGTCTAATGCTGACTTTTAATATAGAAGGAACAGCTCGCCAAGGATTGGCGTGAGGCGTGAGGCATAATGAATATGATTCCATTACAAGTCGCTAACATAGCGGCTTTTTTTGGTTTTTCGTACTGAGCGCTCACTGCTTCAACTGGTATAGGTTTAATCTCTCTTGTACAGCGTTCAGGACTTCCTCCGGAACTTCCTTGACTTTGATATCTTCGCCTAGAAAAAGCAACCAATTGGTGATTTCAGTTAATTCGTCTATGTTATGAACGTTCATAAATGCCTTTAGAAGGGCTGTAGTTTGGTACGGATTCGTATAGGCAATTGAAAACTTTAAAGGATGGTACTTTTTATATTGGGCAATCGCCTTTGGGCCAAGTTCCAGAACAAGGTTGATGACCTCTTCCTGCGCATTTCGTTTTAGTTGTTCTACAATCTTTTTCGTACTCCGTCTGTTTTTCGTTGGGTATGCTTCTACACGGATGAGGTTGTCGACAGATATGATTCGTCTATTTTCTTCCTCCAAGTCAAAACCTTCAATGATCCAATGGCCTTTTTGATGATGAAGGTGTAAGAGCACGATGGGATAGGACTTTGTTTTTTTCTCTTCTTGGACAGTAACTAACAAATAACGTTCGATAAGCAAAATTTGGATGAGTTTCTCCAAGGTAGGGTGGGGCAGGTCTGACAGATCTAACAAGTCTGGATTATGGGGATTGGTCCCCTCAAAAAGCAATATTTGATTCAGATGCACAAGGTCATCTTGCTGATTCTCTGAGATAAGGCCCAACAATTTTTCAGCCAAAGATTGACGACTCTTCAGATAAGGAAGCTGTTGATTTCTTGTCGCCATAAAGGCAATGAATAACGCTTTGATTTCATTATCGGTAAACCGGACCGTAGGCAGAAGGGAGTTGTTCATGACAAAATAACCCCCGTCGCGCCCAACTTCAGCGACTAGTGGCATTCCCATCGCTTCAATTTCTCTGATATCTCGAATGGCTGTCGAACGCGAAATATTAAATTCTCGCATGATTTCAGAAATGGTAAAGTGCGCTCGGTTATTGATATACCTCGTGATGATATTAATGCGTTCTACTTTTTTCATTGGGCCCCCTAAACAGTATCATATTCTGACATGATTTAAGGTTATTATAAACCCATCAAGTGAAAACACAAATCAATTGAAAATTAAAAGAGGATGGTGTAGCAATGAGTAATTATCATTTTGAAGAAAAAGACAGTTTTATCGTTTTAGGTATTGGTACGGAGCTTAAGAGCGACTACACAGACTATGCTGGCATCAACAAAGAGAAGGCGGATTTTTGGTCCACCGTGAGGGAGGATGGAAGCCTGGACACATTAAAGTCCCTTGCTACTAATGATTATATTTTTGCTGTAAATGAAGCAGTAAATAACAAAATGATGCATTATGCTGGCGTCATGACAGAAGAATCTCTGCCAGAAGCAACGAGAGTGATCCAATTTCCTAAGGGAGAATACCTGGTTGTGAAGGGCGAAGCAGAGACGGCAGAAGCGCTCAGCAATATGCTTACTGGCATTGCTTTTGGTCAAGCTCTCCCCGCAGAAAAGGATTACGTCTATGTTGGCGGACCCAATACAACGGTTGAAATGGGACAGAAAAACGGTCTGGTATATGGTGAAATGTGGATTCCTGTAGTACGGAATTAAAGAACAGTAGATCATAAGGTCCGAAACTATTTGAAGTGCACCCATTAGAATGGACATTGGTTAACCCACGGTTGATCCGATGAAATTCTACGAGGTGCACTTTATGCGTTGACGGAGACTCACATCAATTTTGCTATCAGGTTCCACCTTAACCGTAAGTTTTCTTTTAATTTGTTGGATATTCGCTTCATACGTGAGATAGTTCAATAGATTGCTAGAAAGACATAGATTATGTTGTGCAGAATCAAGATGATTATTCAAAAGAGGCTTTTTATTCAAGAACTTATAACCAAAGTTTGAAAGATCGTTGGCAAAATCCATAATTTTCAATTGATTTAGAAACTTTTCCCTGAATCTAGCGTCTAATACTATGAGTTTTTGAGGGGTTGTAAATAAATAACTAGAGAGTAGAAGGAGCCAAAGACAACGCATGAATATGAAGAAGAAATTATCCATTTTTACCGCTTTAGCCGTTTTTCAGGCATTTGCAGTTGGTTCTGTGAATGCGCAATCAACACAGCAAGGTGACACCACGTCAGTAAACACGGCAAACGTAGAATCCGTAGAGGTGTTAAAACAAGAGCAGCCGATTGCAGAGCGTGAAGTGAAGACAGAGAGCAATAACAAATCGATCAATACTCCGTCCTCTGAAGCCAAGGAAACTAAAACCTCGACTGGCGATCAGGCAACAACTAAAACAGATAGTGAGAAACCTGCATTGGATGGGGAAGAAGCCACTACTGACGCAACGGGCACGAAACCTGAGGTTCAAGAGGAAGTGCCTGAGAAGGTTGAAACGCCAGCTACGCCAGCAGAAATAGAGCAACCATCCATTGACGGGACGTCTCCTGTAGCAGCAGGTGGTAATCTGACGTTATACATGAATAGCAACAAAATGGAGCAGGATGGAAAAACGTATCTTGCTGGCCAGCCCATGGCTGTCAAAAACGGTGTATCCTATGTTGCCATTCGTGCGCTGGTTGACCGTGTGGGGTACGGGGTCAAATACGATAACAAAACCAAGGAAACCATCATTATTAGTGGTGACGATGAACTCCGATTCAAGACGAACAGCAAGGACTACACGGTAAATGGAGAGACCAGAACGATGAAAGGCCCTGCTTATCAGCAAAAAAATACGTTCATGGTGCCGTTAACTTCCATCACTCAAGCCCTGAACATCACCTATAAAGTGAATCAGTCAGCCAAGACGGTTGTGCTGAATCTGAATACGAAACCTGTTGCAAGCTTCACCATTACCCAAAAGGAAATCTTTGCAGGCGATACAGTGGACTACGTAACTTCAAACAGTTCACCCAATGGATTGGATATCGTTGACGAACGCTGGACAGGTCGCCAGGATTCATTTGATCAAGCAGGTACATATACGATTTCATATCAAGTACAGGATGCCAACGGCCAATGGAGTGATCCTTACTCGATTACCATTGAAGTTATGACTCCTAATCTTCCTCCTGTAGCCATGTTTGCCACGGATAAAGAACAATATAAAATGGGCGAAAAAATAACATACACCGACCAAAGCACAGATGATGAAAATAATATTGTCAAAGCTGTGTGGGAGAACAATTCACTTGCTTTCTTTGAACCGGGTCCAAAAACGGTAACACTTACGGTTACTGATAATCATGGCGCTACAAACACGTACTCCAAGGTGATCACCATAACCAATGAGACCTTATATTCATTTACCGACTTCAATTTACTCTTCACGCCAGTAGGACAGAAATTCACCTTTAACGGCGGTGAAGTGACCACAATGGAGAAAGTGCCGTATACGTATATGGATGAGCCAAGTTTGTTGATCCGTAGTAACAGCCCGGAAACGGTGAATACGGAAGGCATTGTGTATAAAGAATCATCTTCGGGACAGACCCGTTTCATGATTCACCACGTGAACAATACAGGCAAACGAGTAAAAATGTATGTGATTGCCACCAATAACAATCCGAATCCGGCTCTATTCGAACAGCAGAATATGGGCTTTGCTGGACCTACACCGTATGCTACTGTAGCCGGGAAATTGTCTATTGATAAATGGTTCAAGTCGATTCAGACCGGAGCGGATCAAAAGAAAGAGTACCTTCAACCTGGGGAAAGCAAATTGATTTTGACCGAACTTAATAAAACGCCGATGAAAGAAGGACAAGTCATCTCTCTCTATTCGGATGCATATAGTGATTATTCCTTAGACTATAACGTTATCCTGGTGGAAGAAAATAAAGATCCGTTCGAAGCGTTACCATTGCTTCCCGTGCTTGATCGTGACGGAGTGCATAACCGGGGGACGTACCCGAACGCAACTCGCATCATAAAGTACGATGAGCACGTGGGACTCAAACCGGCTCGTCTGCCACTTGGTGACAATTCAAGCGATCCCAATCTGGTAGGAACAGATCCGATGGCTTACACAGACGCATCCAACGCGGGTAATTTCGGCGTATTGTACAAAATCACGCTGACCAATGTTGCACCGCGTACGCTTATCTCCTTTAACCCTCGTGGAGGGAAGTACTCCGGAGTAGCGCTGGTGAACAACCAGTTGGTATCGATTGCCGAAGGCAACGTTGCCGTTGCCAATTCAAGTGAACAAAGCGTTCTTTACCGCACCGGATCAATCGGAGAGAGCGTAACGATTCTGTTCTCAGCCGCGCCAGGAAGCAACCTGCCGGTCAATCTGCTCTTTACACCGCTCCCATCGGAGAAGTAAGGTAGTTGTCTCTTATAACGAATGCTTTGAGCGATGCGTTAATCATCGACAGAAAAGACTCCATATGGGGTCTTTTCTTTTCATAAGGCAATATGAAGATGTACGTAATGGACACAATCAAAAAGTCATATATGCCACCGCTATTTCTACTTAGGAGGAATCCATTCCGATGAATGTATTAGGGATTATATAATCAATGATCAATACAGCCAAGATAAGCGCAGCTCATGGACCAGAAAAATATTGATGGGAGCGTGACGATCGATGAACAATAGAGAACGATTTACGAGTCGGGTCGATTCGTACTTGAAATACCGCCCGAGCTATCCAAAAGAGGCTATTGACTATATGTACGATGTCGTCGGTTTACGTGCGAACAGTACCATATCAGACATCGGTTCAGGTACTGGGATCATCTCAAAACTACTTCTGGAACGCGGAAGCTATGTAATAGCGGTCGAGCCAAATCAGGCTATGCGGGAAGCCGCCGAGCAAACGTTAAAAAGTAGTCCGCAATTCGTGAGTATAGCAGGTTCTGCAGAATCTACGGGATTACCTGATCAGTCGGTTGATTTTATTGTCTGTGCTCAGGCATTCCACTGGTTCGATCAATCCGCAGCCCAAATCGAGTTTCGCAGAATCCTACGGCCTGGCGGGAGAGTAATACTCATCTGGAATTCACGTCTTACACACGGTACTCCGTTTCGTGAAGAATACAATCAACTGCTCCATACATATGGAACCGACTACCAAAAAGTTAATCATAAAAATATCTCTCAAACGATGCTGCTCTCTTTTTTCAAGGAAGGTTCAATGCATGAAATGCGATTCAGAATGAGTCAGGAGTTCGATTTCGAAGGATTGAAAGGCAGGTTGCTATCATCTTCCTATAGCCCTGCACCAGGGCATGCAAATTACGATCCTATGATATCAGCACTGCGAAATTTATTTGATAAAAATAATCAAGAGGGTACTGTTGCATTCGACTATGAAACTGAAATGTTTTGGGGAGAAGTATAGATCCCCTAATGAAACCCAGTCATATCAATAAGGAATAAGAATATAACGCCATTTGAAAGTCGCTATTTTAGCGGCTTTTTTTATTTTATTAGAACAAGTTCTTGTCCAGCTTGCTTGGATTCAGTTGTTGAAACGAACCCTGGCACACTCCTTAAAATCTTATAAGAAATTCTTGAAATTTCAGAAATTTATCCGATAGACGGGTGCTATTATACAAATACAAACAAAGACGAGGTGATGAAATGCAAGCAAAATTGGCAGCGGACGCCGTTCCCATCTCCACAAAGCGAAAGTCATGGATCAGGACAATACAAAAGCACAAAGTGATGTATGCTCTCTTATTACCAGCCTTAATTTACTTTGCCGTGTTCAAATACATTCCTATGGCGGGAATCATGATTGCTTTTAAAAACTACAACCTCGCTCTGGGACTATGGGATAGCCCCTGGGTGGGATTCAAAAATTTTACGGATTTTATGAATGGCGTTTATTTCTGGGACATCATGAAAAATACGATCATCATATCGCTGTATAAGCTACTGTTCGGTTTCTCCGCTCCCATCGTACTTGCTTTACTCCTCAATGAAGTGTATAGCCAATGGTTTAAGAAAATCGTACAGACCATCACGTATTTGCCCCATTTTCTGTCATGGGTCATTGTGTATGGAATTATGGTGGCATTACTGGCCCCAGGCGATGGTCTCTTTAACATGATTATGAAGGATTTTGGTTTTGAACCCATATCGTTCCTAACGGAACCTGCCTGGGGCAGGTTGCTGATCATCTTATCTGAAGTATGGAAGGATATTGGATGGGGGGCGATATTGTACCTTGCCGCCTTGGCAGGAATCGATCCAAGCTTATATGAAGCTGCTCGAATGGATGGCGCTTCCAAATGGAGACAGCTCTGGCATATCACGTTACCTGGCATTCGAGGCGTCATTATTCTGATGCTGATTCTAAAATTAAGCCATATCCTGGATGCGGGTTTTGACCAAATATTCATGTTTGCCAACACGTTTAACCAGGAGAAGATCGACATTATTGACACATGGGTATACCGGGAAGGGTTGGAGCGTCTCAAGATTGGCTTGGCTACTGCTGTAGGATTGTTTAAAGCGGTCATCGGATTTGCTTTGGTGTTGGCAGCGAATAAGCTCGCCAAAAAATTCGATGGGCAAATTTGGTGAGGTGGTCTTTAGAATGATCCATATGACAATCAGTGAAAAAGTCTGGCAAACCGTCGTTTATGTGATGCTTATTTTGTTATCCCTACTTTGTGTGCTGCCCTTCCTCTATGTGGTTGCTGTCTCCGTAACGCCAGAATCGGAAGTATTAAGAAGAGGGATTGTGATTATACCCGAATCCTTTACTTTTCTGGCCTATAAAGAAGTATTCGTTTCTCACGGGATCTGGCAGGCGTATAAAATTACGTTGTTTCGAACGATTGTAGGCACTGCGTTAAATGTATTTTTTACAGTAATCGCGGCATATCCGTTATCCAAAAAATATTTGCCCGGAAGAAGTCCGTTTTTACTCTTCATTGTATTTACCATGATGTTCAGCGGGGGGTTAATTCCGACCTATCTACTAATTCGTTCTCTCGGATTGTTAAATAGTCCGTGGGTATTGATTATTCCCAATCTCATTAGTGCATTTAATCTGGTGATCATTAAAGGATTTTTTGAGCAACTACCTGGTGAAATCGAGGAATCCGCGAGGGTAGACGGTGCCAGTGAGCTTCAGACGTTATGGCGGATCATTTTACCTCTGTCGTTACCCGTGCTTTCAACCATTTCCTTGTTTTACGCAGTCGGGCATTGGAACAGTTATTTCGATGCCATTGTATATATCAATGATTCCAACTACATGCCACTTCAAGTGATTTTGCGCAATATCCTGCTTAACGTCGCAACGCAAAGCGCTGATTCGCTCGCCAATTCCGGAGCTGTCAGTACGTTCGCTGTGCAAATGGCTACAGTTGTTGTGACTACGGTCCCGATTTTGATCGTTTATCCATTTTTGCAAAAGCATTTTACCAAAGGTGTGCTCCTGGGATCCGTTAAAGGTTAAAAGGTGTTCCAACCTAACTTATTACGGGCAAACCGTGATAATATACAAACAAAGGAGAGGTCAATATGCAGCGTAAAAAGATTTCATTTGCTATTATGTCGGCAATCTTAGGACTTGGAACGCTATTGTCGGGTTGTGGGGGAAATGAAGAAGTTACATCGACAACCTCGAGTAATGTGCAAGACCAGTCTGGCCAGTTTGCAACCAAAATGAAGATCTCCATGTTTAACCAAGGTACGTTCAATGCTGCTGCTCCAGTACCTCCACGGGATGAAGATATTCAACGCCAAATGTTGGAAGAAGAGATGAACATCGACTTGGATATGATGATTCCTCAAGCGGGTCAAGCAACAACCAAACTGAACACGCTCATTGCAGGCGGGGATATTCCAGACTTGATCTTCTTGAAGAGTCGTGCTGATCTTGCACAATATTACGACCAAGGCGTGCTTGCGGATTTGACCCCTTATCTGGATCAGTTTCCTGAATTACAGAAACGGTTTGGCAATGACTCCTGGGAGGCGATGTCCTATCAAGGGAAAACGATCGGAGTTCCAGGCTATGATAATGTAAACGGTATCAGTCGTAGCTTCTTCATCCGTAACGATTGGCTGAAAAAGTTGAATATGGATGTGCCAACGACACCTGACGAGTTGTTCGAAGTTATGAAAGCCTTTACAGAGAAAGATCCGGACGGGAATGGCAAAAACGATACGTACGGATTCATCGGCGGTATGAATAAAGAAGGCAATCTGCAAACCTACGGCTTTGATAGCCTGATGTGGATGTTTGGCGTTAATCCTCCTTCGGCCGTTGAGATAAAAGATAATGAACCGGTATTCCTGTTTATCGATCCCAAAATGAAAGAGGCACTTGCCTACATTAACAAAATGATGGCAGCCAAAGTCGTAGATCCGGATTGGGTGACGATGAATTCACCTGATCTGTTGGATCAAAAGATGTTTAAGGGTAAAGTTGGCTTCATGATCAGAGATGCCCGCAGGCTGGAACCGGATTATCAACAGAAAATGAAAGAAATTAGTGGAGAGGTGCCGGAATGGATCGTTATTCCTCCGATGAAAGGTCCTTACGGCGATCAGATTGTAGAGAGAAAATCGTTCCAGGGCAATTCATGGGCCATATCTGCAAAAGCGGACGAGGACAAAATCATTCGCATCTTGTCCATGCTGAATTATCTCTTTACGGATGAAGAAGCCTATCCGAATTTTGCATACGGAATCAAAGGGATTCATTGGGATGTGGTGGATGGCAAAATCAAAAATAAAACCTCCGAGTTATCGAAGGAAATGAAAGAGAAGTACCTGTGGGTCGATCATTATAGAATGCCGCGGCGCGGTGATGATGCGGAGTACTTCAGCTTCCAGAATCCGAAGACAGCGGAAGCCTTCAAGAACAATCAGCAATATGTGGGGCCAACGTTACCCGGTAATTTATTGACCCCAGACCCGAGCGACACCTTGGATGCTGACCGCCAACGGTTCATTAATGAAAGCTTGGTCAAATTTATGACGGGCAAAGAACCTCTTTCCAACTGGGACAATTTCCTCCAAACGTTGGATACCAAGTTTGATATGCAGAAATATAAGGAAACAGCCATCCAGCAATTTAAAGACGCCGGCCTCATCAAGTAAAAATAAACAAAGAGAGAGTGGCTATTCGTAGCCCCTCTCTTTATTCGCATATGCTATTCTTAGTACAAAACGGAACTAAAAGGAAGATGATCGATGCGAAGAAGAATCAGCTTGCCTTTAAAATTGTTTTTTATCGTGTTTGCATTTGTATTGGGCTGCATCATCTTGATAAGCCAATTATCTTATCGCTATGTCCAAAAAGAAATACGAACCAATGATATTTATTACACCAATCAAATATTAGACAAGGTGGACCAGTATTTCACCGTTAACTTTTCCTCCTTCCAAACGATCCTCTTCTCGGTTGAAACTTCGGTGAAAGCCAATATTAACCATACCGAAGTGATTAAAGAGCAATTAAGAGAACTGTATGAACTCAACAGTAATTATGTTAGTAATATTTATTTGATCAAAAGCGATTTATCCATTCTGGGCGGAAGTGCACCTACACGAATATTCGATGAACCTTTATCGGAAAGAGAATCTTTATATGATGCGGCTGACAAAAATAGAAGGACTACCTTTGTTAGTGAACCATACAAATCAAAGTACTCCGGCTGGACTGTTACGATGGTTCGTTATCTGAACGGTGCTCCGTTTCCTATGGCCATTGCGGTTGATCTGGATCTAAATGCCATTGAAGAAACCTTGTTCAAGATTAATAAACAGGAACAAATGAATCTGGCTCTGATCACCGCCTCAGGTAAGATCATTGCCGGATTTTCTGAAAATAAAGGACCCCTGAGTATTCAAGATCATACGTTTTCGATCGGGGAGACGTCAGCGGAAGAAATTTTGGATACGTCAGAAACAAATCTTCAACTGCATACGAAGGATGGTATTCCCGTCTCTCTTTTGAAGAAACCAACGGAGAAATTCAACTGGACCATTGTCTCCGTTAATGATGAATCCCGTTTGAAAGCAGCTTTGTCCAGATTGGAAACCTATTATATTGAGCTTCTGGCTGCAGGTCTTCTGTTAAGTTTGTTCATTTCTTTCATGGTTGCCAAATTTATAAGAAAACCACTATATACACTCAAAACAAAAATGAAACAGGTCGAACAAGGCATCCTCACAACGACAGTAACCATTAACCGGAACGATGAGTTTGGAGATCTTTCACGCGCATTTGATCGTATGTTACAGCAAATTGTTGAACTGATTCGCCGAGCCGAGCTTCATAATGAACTTGAGCGGAAGCTGGAAATTCAGGTATTACAGTCTCAAATAAACCCACATTTTCTGTATAACACGCTTGGTTCGATCAGCAATGTGATACGTCTTGGACAAATAGAGAAAGTCGATGTGGTAATCGGGTCGCTCATTTCATTATTGGAGTATGGGATAGACGATGCTTCTGAGAAGGTTTCCCTACGCCAGGAATTACGCAATGTAGCGGACTATATCGAGATCCAGAACATTCGGTATAACCGAAACTTCAATTTGATTGAACATATCGAAGCAGGATTAATGGATTTTCCGGTTTTCCGAATGTTGTTGCAGCCCCTTGTGGAGAATAGTATCTTCCATGGTTATAACGGAGGCGAAATTGAGGGACCTATTACGATTCATGCGTACAGGGAGGAAGACTATGTCATCATCGAAGTTGTTGACCAAGGTGAGGGAATTCCGGCCGACCAATTAAAGCATATTTTAATCTCAGAACCGAGTGAAGAGGAAGTAAAAAGAAAAAGAATCGGGTTGAATAATATTCATAGTCGAATAAGACTTCACTACGGAGATCAATTCGGACTGGATATCATTAGCATACCTAAGGAAATAACCCGCATACGCGCATTATTCCCGGCAGAATTGCAAAAAGGAGATGCATAATGGGGAAAGAGTATACCTGCTTCATTGTTGACGATGAAGACCTGATCATTCAACGATTGGAATTGTTTTTTAGTGAGCTATCTCATAGGGATAAGCGATTTGTTCTAGTGGGAAAAGCAAATAATGGGCTGAATGGGATCGAGGAGATCATCAAACTTAAGCCGGATATCGTTATATCCGATATCGTTATGCCGCGAATGGACGGCATCTCCATGATTGAGCAGCTCAAGGCGGAACTCCCCCATACCCAGTACATACTTTTGACCGCCTATTCATCCTTTGAATACGCCCAGCGAGCTATTCAAGCCAACGTATTGGAGTACATTGTAAAGGTTCCGCTAAGGGAAGCCGATCTGAATCGAGCATTGGATAAGGCAGCTGGAATTCTAAATGAGTTTGAGAAAAAAGAAGCGGAATTTCACTCGTTAAACGTATCCGTACTTGAAAATAAATATAGAGTCCGTAAGCAATTTTTTAACGAACTGATCCGAGGTGAAATTCCTTCTCATCGGGCATCGGATTTTGCCAATCGTATGCAGTTTCATTTCTTTCAAGCCAACTATTGCTGCTTCATCGTTGAGATGAATACGTATGAAAGTTTCCGAAACGAATACGCTGCCGCAGATCAAAACATCTTGAAATATGCGATTACGAATATCATCGAAGAAACGGTGATGAGTGGCGGCAGCGGTGTAGCTGCGGATCTGTCCGATAATCGGTTTATTGGCTTTTTATCCTGGGAAAATAACCGCAGTGATATGGAAACGGAATATGCTTGCCTATCCTTGGGAGGGCAGATCATCACTCATTTGCATCAATATTTGAATCAAAGGGTATCCGTCGCTTTTGGAGGTCCACATCGAGGATGGGAATCGATCAAACAGGCGTACACGGAAGCAAAAAATGTGAGTGAGGATTTCTATTATCATACCGAAAAAGTAGTCAAAACACCGATGCATCGGTTCCAATACCATAATGACAAAAAAGCAGACTTTCAGCAAAAGGTGAATGATTTTCTTATACGGCTCAAACGAAAGATTTCCAAGGAAGAGCTGGACAATGCACTTGCCGAACTGTTGCAATTTGTTTCGGACCATAAAATCCACAGATCCATCATGGCGCCCATGATTAGAGACTTGTACAGAGAGATTACCTTAAAGTTTAAATCGGGTAACAAGTTGACCACGGAAGTAGCAGAATTCCCTATGGAATATATGGCATTTCAAGAGCAGCTCGCCTATATTGGCGACTTCACATTCGAATACGTGCATGCAGGCCAACGATTACATCGTGCAGAAATCATGAGTGCTATTCATTTTATAGAGAAAAACCTGAAACAGCGTTTAACGCTGGAGGCCATTGCGGAGGAAGTGAATCTAGCGCCATCGTATTTTAGCAGCTTATTCAAAAAAACAATGAACGAAGGCGTGATTAGCTACATCAACCGTAAAAAAATCAACCTCGCTCTCGAGTTGTTAAATGTCCGGGATTATTCTTTATTGGAATTGTGCGAGGAAGTAGGCATTGTCAATGAAGGTTACTTTTGCAAACTTTTCAAAGAATATACCGGTGATACACCTAAGCAATACCGGATCAAAATGACACGGTAGGAATTCCAATAAGGATGCAAAAAATGTATGATTTTTTCGTGAAATCCTGTAAAAAAAAACGGGCCAAAACCATTACCATGATAGGAGCATCTAATCATGGAGGTTATCAAAATGGAGTCTATAAAAGCTGATGTAACCGTCGTAGGTGGAGGTATTGCAGGGATATGCGCTGCCATTGCAGCTGCACGCCAAGGTCTGAAGGTTTCACTTATTAATGATCGGCCAGTTCTAGGGGGAAATGCGAGCAGCGAGGTCAGAGTGCATATCAACGGGTCGGCTTATCTCGGAAACAGTCCATCCTACTATGCTCGAGAGGGCGGGTTGATAGAAGAACTGAAGCTGAAGATATTTCATTACAATCCGTTATACAACAAGAAGCTGATGCTTTCACTTTCCGATACAGTCTTACTCGACATGGTTTATGATGAGCCCAACATTTCTCTATTCCTGAACACATGCGTACATGAAACGGGTATGGAGAACGGCAGAATCCAATGGGTGGAGGGCCTTCAATTGGCTTCCGAGAGAAAATTTCGTTTTGAAAGCTCAACCTACATCGATTGCTCCGGGGATGGAATTGTTGGATACCAAGCAGGCGCTCACTTCCGATGGGGAAGAGAGGCGAAGCATGAATACCAAGAGGAGCTCGCTCCAGAAGTGGCGGATCATTACACGATGGGCGATACGATTCTGTTTCAAGCCCGTGACGTAGACTATCCCGTTCCTTACAAAAGGCCAGGCTTTGCGTATGATATTACCAAGCTGGACTTTTTTGATAGTATCCGAAAAGGATTAAACCATCGGTCTTTTCCAAGGAAAATCAACGGGCTTGGCGGATTGTGGTGGCTGGAATACGGCGGACATATGGATATTATCAAGAATAATGAAGACATCGCATTGGAACTACGAAAATTGGTGTACGGAATCTGGGATTATATCAAAAATAGCGGTGAATTTGATGATGTAGACAATCTTATCCTGGATTATGTATGCCCGATTCCGGGAAAGCGAGAGTCGAGACGATTTATAGGTGAACACATGTTGTCTCAGAACGATCTTACAGCAAAACCTCATTTCGAGGATGCGGTATCCGTCGGAGGGTGGTATATGGATCTGCATGCAAATAAAGGCATCTACGATGAGGGGCCGGCTACCGCGTGGAATTTTGTGCCTGGATTGTATAATATCCCGTTTCGCAGCTTATTTTCACGCAATATCCCTAATCTCATGTTCGCTGGCCGCAATATAAGCGCTACCCACGTGGCTTTTGGATCTACAAGAGTGATGGCAACCTGTGGTTGTATGGGGCAGGCGGTAGGAACGGCTGCTGCGTTATGCGTAAAATATGAGGCAGACCCTGTGGCTCTCGTCAAAGCCCATATGGGTGAGCTTCAGGCGCAGCTGCTGCGAGACGGACAAACGATTGTAGGGCTTCAAGAACCGTTGGATCGTTATTTCGCAGATGGATTAACCATTCGTGCCTCGTCTCAGCGAAACTATGAACATCTTCATGCAACCGAAGAGATCTCCTTGGAGAAAGCGTTATGTTTGGTCTTGCCGATTCAGACATCCGTGGCTGAAAGTGTGCAGATCAAAATTAAAAACAGATCCGAGCAATCAGAAACGCTGCAAGTGAAGCTGTACGGCGGGGAACGGAAGGAAAACTATATTCCCACCAGCGAGTTTAAAAAATATCCCTTGCTTATTTCAGCGGGTTACGATGACTGGATTACGCTGGACCTGGGCTGTGAGAAACCGGCTGATGACAAGGTCTACATCGTAATGGAAGGTTCAGAGAGCCTTGCGATACACACCAATGATGAGAAAATGACTGGAGCGGTGAGCTTCCTTTATATACCGGAAGAGCCATCCAGGCTGAAGAAGCTTAATAAGAGCATTTGCTTCAAGGGTCTGATACCATCCCAGGATATGTATAATCCCGCGAATGTCGTCAACGGCTTCTCCAGACCTTATGGTCTGCCAAACGGCTGGATTTCGGAACGTACGGAAGGACGGGAATGGTTGAAATTTGGTTTTGCAAGCCCCAAGAATCTGGATGAAATCCATCTTGTCTTCAATTCAGAACTGAGTTTGGAGCATTTCGACGATCCGATCGAACCACTGATCCAGGATTATGATGTGACCTTAACGTTAGAGGACGGAACAAATAGTGAAATTAAAGTCCGCGGAAATTATCTTTCGTTGAATAAACATCAGGTGAATGTGCAAAGTGTAAGCCAGATCCGGTTTGATTTCTGTGCAACGTATGGCTCACCTTATTATGAAGTGTTTGCAGTGAAATTTTTTGCTCCTAAAAATGCGAAGTGAGGTCGGGTGAAGTTGCGATGAAAGAATTTTTTCCTCGGAGAGGGCTTCCTAATGTCATTCAGAAGTTGGAAAATGGGGAACCTGTGACCATCGTTTATTTTGGCGGCAGTAATACACGTTCTGAAGGATACAGAGTCATGACGGCCGATTGGCTGCGAGGGCAATATCCCCATGCCGATATCCGCGCTGTGAACGCAGGCATTGATGGGACAGGATCGGACCTCGGCTGCGCTCGTTTGCAGGCCGATGTACTGCGTCATCAGCCTGATCTCGTTTTTGTTGAATTTGTTGGCAATGATGGGGGAGTCCCCGAATCCAAGGCGCGAATCGAAGGTATTGTCCGACAGATCCGCAAGCACAGCCTATTCACCGATATCCTGTTCGTATATACGATTAAGGAGCGGGATTTGAACTTATTTCAATCCGGAGAGTACCAGAAGGGTGCACTTATGCAAGAGGAAGTTGCCGACTATTACGACATTCCTTCGATTCATCTGGGCGTGGCGGTCAGTCAATTGGTTTCAGGTGGAAAGCTCATTTTCACCTCAAGTGCAGATGTATCCATTCCCGGTGCTATTATTTTTACACATGATTCCATCCATCCAACGATTCCCGAAGGACATCAGATTTACACGGACACCATCACCCGGTCATTTGAGAAAATGAGCGAACTTCGAGATCATGTGGGAAAAGTGGAACATCATTTGCCGCAAGACACTCTGGTTCCGGCCAATCCTTGGGAGTATGCAACCATGCTGCCACTGGATCGTCTTACTCATTTTTCCGCAGGATGGTCTTACATGACTCCCGATGATTTTGCCTTAGTGCGCGAGTATGATTGGTTGTTCCCCGGTCTGTGGCGAGCAGTTGATCCCGGTGAGACGATCATAGTGGAATTTGAGGGAACCCACATCGGCTTATTCGATATCGGGGGGCCGGATTCTGGCAGATTGAAGGTGTCGGTGGATGGAGAGGAACCGATTGTTATCGATCGGTTCACACCCTATAACGATCATAATCGAAATCAATATATTTTCTTGCCAGAACTACCGAATGGAAAACATACCGTTCGCTTCGAGATCGATCACGAGAAGACAGACAAAGCGGCCGTGTTTGTAGCAAGTGGCAATGTAAGAAGTATCGCACATGTTCAGCAGCATCCGGATTGGTATGATCAAACGGTCATTCAGCTTGGAAAGTTGTTATTGGTGCAGCCGCCATTATAATGAATTATTTCACTTGAAACACGTTAAAACCTGCATTCTATCTGACTGCAATAAGCGCTCAGTTAGATGTAGGTTTTTTTACTTAAAATCGTATAAGAAATTCTTAAAATGATAGAAATTTCACGGTGTTGAGACTGCTAAGATAAAAACGACAGAGCGGGAATAGGCAGAAGGATAAGGTTAATAGCTTTTTTACAATCATTTGAGCAAAAGGCAATCTATCATTGAAAGCGTTACCATCTTTGAGGAGAGGCTGTGAATTGTATGGTCAAAAGGAAGCTGTTTTTTTTCATCGTTTTCATGTTGACGATCGTAGTTCCTTTCAGCCTGATTGGAATAAGGACCGCTTATGCGGAGACCTTACCTTATCAGACCATTATCATCGATGACGGGAGTATTAAGATCAATGATGTTCTAGCACCTGATGCGGGTAACGAGAACAATGGATATTCGGCTCCAAATTGGACCACAAGCACAGGGGTGAAGGGGTATGATCTTTCCAGCACCAAATATACGAGTACAGCAGGCAGAACGATCACATGGAATCCACGCTTGGAAGCAGGAACAGCGAAAATTTCGTTCTATAAGCTGGATTGGGCAGATAAAGCAGATAGCAATGTGAAAATTGAGATTGTTCATAATGGGACAACAGATGTAGTCTTTATGGATCTAAGACCCTCATCTGGCGCGCCGGCGGGTTGGGTTGATTTGGGAGAGTATTATTTTTCCGGGGTTGGGGAAGAATTCGTTCAATTGACCCGGTCTACCGGCACCACGAACACGATCCTTACACGAGCTGATGCGGTCAAGTTCGAAGGAAATATTGAGCAAAAAGAGCCACATAAGACGATCATCATTGATGATGGAAGCCTCACGATTGATGATGTCGTCACTGTTGATGCAGGCAATACCAATAACGGATTCTCCGCTCCGTATTGGACCACAAGCGCGGGAGTGAAGGGATACAATAATTCCAGTTCCAAATATACGGATGCTGTAGGCAGAACGATCACATGGAATCCGCGATTGGAAGCAGGGACGGCGAGAATATCGTTCTATAAGCTGGATTGGGCGGACAAAGCAGATAGTAATGTGAAGATTGAAATTGTTCATAACGGGATTACGGATGTGAAGTTTCTGGATCTAAGACCTTCGTCAGGTCCATCGGTTGGATGGGTTGATTTGGGGGAATATGAGTTTAGTGGTGATGATAGCGAATTTGTCAGGCTGACTCGAACGCAACCTTCGACGGGTACCATTATTACGCGGGCTGATGCAGTCAAATTTGAAGGAAATATCCAGCAGAAAGCCCCGCCGTTGCCCCCGCTGCGGAGCCGCACTTTAGGGAATCTCAGTTACACGGAAAAAGGCAGTATCGAGAATGATAGCTATAAAGCAACTTTCTATGAAGCAGCATGGGATGGGGGCAGCTCTATCGTTCGTGACATGTTTTACAAGAACACAGACACTGGAGACTGGATGCCGATCAATACTGTGGCGGAAAGATTAGAGGAACAATGGGTTGTATTGGACGGGAATGCGGGCAGCCGAACCAATTACTACGATACGATGAATAAGCGCTGGATTACATTTGACGGGATCTCTTTTCCAGACAGCCAAACGGCGGTATTAACCGATTCCTCACACGGCAGTGATTACGATTTACAGGTGAACTGGTCCATGGCAGGAGATAAACCCGATGTTTCCTTTGCCTTTACACCTCGCCGCGACGGCAATTATGTGATTGGATATCAGTCTTTCACAACAGAGACAGTCTCGGGCATCAACGAAGTGTTAAATGGATTCCGGTCACATGCCAAAATGGTAGGTACAGTGGAATCTACAAGCTTGAGAGAGCTGAGCGCTCCGATGAGCCTGGTTGAGAAAAATGATGGTTCGGGGAATCCATTGACGTATGGGATATTTGTACCCTCGGGGGAGCTTCCGGTTGAATTTGAACCGACGGGAGGTGTGACCAAACAACGTTTGGGCATGAGCCTTGTTAACAACGAAGGCAGCGTGCAGCCCATCCTGTATGCGCCTCAATTAGGGACCTATTCGCAAATGACCGCAGAAAGCACCTATCAATTTCATATAGGGTTAATCGCGCAAAAAAGTAATCTGTATGAGTCCTACACGGATATTCTTCGCAATGAGTACGATTATTCGGCATATCGTGAAAATGTATCAAATAAGTCGCTTACTGACGCGATGTTTAATATGATCGATTTGCTCAAGATTGAGCCGCAAGGAGACGACTCTGTTAATTATGTCCCGTCACCCAGCGGGTGGTGGAGCCGTGCCAAGGGTTTTATTGATATTGAAAATGAGGATAGCGTTAGAACAAGCTCGAATGCGGTTCTTCTGGGGGCTTACTATTTGACCGGGGATGACCAGCTATACGATACGAGAGCATTGCCGTCCGTCCAGTATGGCGTATCGCGCAATGGTATCGGTTGGTCGCCGACGCAGAAGAAAGTATACGGTGTACCTTCCTTATGGAAAATGGCTACTCTGCCATTCGATGTTTCAAGCGTAGCCGCTGTCAATCAGATGATGGGCACTTCGGCAGGAATTGGGGCACTGGCACAGGAAGAGTACCTCGTACGTGACCCGGACCAGAAAGACCGGGGGCCTGTCATTCAGCCTCTAATGATGTATCGTATGACGGGAGAGGCACAGTACTTGCAGGCTGCGAAGGATGCAGCCGACAATTATATTACACAACATATCGATACGCCTGCATCTGTCGATGTGAGTAAAAATGAGTTCATTTATTATTATAGCAAGCTGTGGATGGAGATTTTGGAGCTGTACGAAGAAACGCAGGATTCCAAATACTTGGATGCCGCCTATAAGGAAGCCAAACGGTATGCAACCATGTTTGTTGCTCGTCCAGTTCCTGAAGGGAACGTTACGATTCCTCAACCAGAGACATATAATTACGCGGAGTCATTCCATTGGCCGGAAAGCGGTAAATTTCAATATCCTCGGCTCAAACTTCCCGAAGATATTGCCGGAGGCGTTCAAGCCGAGCGTTGGCTTGTTTCACCAAGCGGATTGACGTTTGAAGCAGGAAGTACAACCGGCTATTATCGGATGAATGCTCAGGAAGCGCCGTTCATGCTGCGATTGTCGCTCTATACAGGGGATAAACTGTTACAGGACATTGCTCATAATGCGGTTATTGGTCGGTATTCCAGTTATCCAGGTTATTATTATAAAGGATTCGCCGTTAGCCAACTTGAACCGGACTTCCCTCTGGAAGGCCCAAGCGGGGCTACATCCATCTATTATCACCATATTCCGGGGCAGCTCGGGCAAACGATGGATTATTTGATCAGCGAACAATCCTTGAAATCGAACGGAAGCATTACATTTCCTTCCGTATTTGAAACGAATTTTTTATGGTTCAAATATCACCTCTATGGGAATAAACCAGGTCAATTTTATGGCAATTCCGACGTTTGGCTATGGATGCCGAAGGAGATCATTAAGACCAATCATCCTCAATTGAACTGGATCACAGGTGAGAGTGGAGATAAATTCTACATTGGGCTAAGCAACGCATCGTCGGAAGAAATTCAGACTCCGATTGAATTGAATGAACAGATCATTGGGTTCAACCCGGCACAAGATTATACTGTAACGATCATCCGCGACAATGGTACACCTGAGCAAACCGTTATGAGTGGCGGAATCATTCAAGCCACCGTTTCAGGCAAGGGCATCACGGCTATCATTGTAGAAGGACTTGACATTAATGTACCACTCCATCAGGTCAGAACAGCTGAACAATCGGATGCAAGCTATTTCTTTGATACTCACAGTCCAATTGATGCGGTTAAAGGCATGCTGATGGTCAAGCCCGACGAAACGGTCTATGATGCATATGTGCAGGCCAAAACGACAAAACCGGCGACCATTCATTATTCGTTGGATGGTGGCGCTACGTATACGACCATCCCAGATACGATCTATCCGATGGAATGGTCGATACGGGTGAATGATTTATCCCAAACCTTCACGTACTATGTGGAATCGGAGGGGAAACAGACCCGTAAGCGCACACTCTATCTACCGGATCAGGTAACGGAAACGCCAGTCCAGCCCGATGATGGGCAGGATCATTCATCAATCATTGTGGATAATACGGAGGCGGAGACGGAAGGCGTCTGGATAAGGGATACAACAGCTAACGACTATTACTATGATAACTATGTGTATGCCAAATCTACGACTGGTACATCGACAAGCAAAATGAGATGGCGGCCTGATCTACCGGAAAGTGTCACGTACAGTGTGTATTACAAGATTCCGCAAATCACTGCAACGAGTGAAAATTGGGCAACCAATGCTTCGTTTACCGTTTATTATAGCGGAGGCTCCGAGACGGTTACTGTTGATGAGACAATGGCGAACGGTACTTGGGTGCACCTGGGGGATTATCCGTTTGCTGCAGGTGATAGCGGGTACGTGGAACTAACGAACAAGGCCAACAAATCCAGAGTCGTAGCCGATGCAATGATGTGGGTGGACCCGAACAGGATACCGCAATTGGAGTCTGCCATAGTTCAGTCTGATCGGAACGAGCTGCAGATGACTCAAACCGCACAACTAAGCGTAACCGGTTATTTGGATAACGGTTTGATCGGTGATCTGACACAGGCTGATGTTCAGTATTTCGTTGATCGTACGGATCTGGCTGAAGTGAACAGCAGTGGGTTGTTGACTCTTCTCAATCTCGATGGGGACACGGATCACATTGAGGTATGGGCCACGGTAACGATTGACGGAGTGACCTTAACCACACCGCATTTGAACATCACGATTAAGGACCTAACGATTATCGTCGACAGTACAGATACAACAGGGTTATACACAACAGAAGGGTCTTGGAGCCAAAGTAATTTAGCCGGATACAAAATTGGGGTTAAATCCCGCTACTCAACCGTTCAAGGATCATCCGCAACGTGGAAAGGCCAGTTTCCAGAAGGGAAATATACCGTTTCCATCTACAAGCTCGTCCATACAACGGGAAATGATAATAATGTCAAAGTGGAAGTGAAGCATAAGACAGGTACCGAGGTCACCTATATCGATGCAACGGTCGGCTCGTCGGGTTGGCTTAATCTGGGCACGTTTGACTTCGCGGGAGACGGCAGCGAGTATGTTCGTTTAACCAGGGTTACGCCTACAACGGTAGACCCGCCAACGCTTCCTGCGGATATGATCTATACAAGGGCTGACGCAGTTATGTTCGAACGGCATTCCGATGATTCGCAGTTGCTTGCAAATGAGGCGCCAGATGAACCGATACATTCTGAACAAGACCAGTGAATATGAATGAATGGAAATGAAACAACGGTAAGTGATGTTATACAAATTATTGTAAAATAACGCTAAGAGCCGAGTGGATCAATACGATCCATTTGGCTCTTTTGGTTTAGGAGCAAGAAGGTGTGGTCACAGGTAAGGAAGCCAGTAGGCCACCTTCCTCGTACCCATCAAACACTTAAGTTTGCCAAATCCAACTTTTTTGGATTCTCTTAAAAGAATTGCCGCTTACAGATTATGTTTCGTAACACTCAAAACGTTTCTCTAGACCCACACAATTCAGCAATGATACCATCATAGTCGTGCTAGAAATGAAGATTGCAGGAGGATGTCATTGTGGATCAACTAAAATACGATAATCTAAAGCTGGGGGAGCGCGGAGCCATCATTAGCATTATCGCCTACATATGTTTGACCTTATTAAAACTGATCGTTGGCAATATGGCCGGATCAGAAGCGCTTAAGGCGGATGGATTAAACAATGCTACCGATATTGTGGCCTCCATAGCTGTATTGATCGGTTTGAAGCTTGCCCAACGCCCAGCCGACAAAGACCATACATATGGTCACTGGAGAGCAGAGACCGTTGCGTCACTAGTTGCTTCTTTCATTATGATGGCAGTAGGTTTACAAGTTCTGTTTGAAGCCATCAGTTCTGTGTTCCAGGGTACACATGAATCTCCGGATATCATCGCCGCGTACACAGGTATTTTCTGCGCGGTTATTATGTATCTGGTCTATCGATATAACAAGAGACTTGCTACACGTATCAAAAGTCAGGCGGTCATGGCTGCAGCGCGAGATAATATCTCCGATGCTTGGGTGAGTACCGGTGCGGTCATTGGAATCGTGGGTTCCCAGTTCGGACTTCCATGGTTGGACCCCGTAACGGCTGTTATCGTAGGTTTCCTGATCTGCAAGACCGCTTGGGACATTTTCAAAGAAGCCACACATCATCTGACCGATGGTTTTGATGTTGAACTGATTCAGGAATACAAAAAGACGATTGCCGGAATAGACGGTGTAGAGAAGGTCAAAGATGTAAGAGCACGCAATTATGGCAATAATGCTGTCGTGGATGTTGTCATCACCGTACATGCTGAGCTGGATCTTCAACAAGCACACGATATCTGTACAGACGTGGAGAACGAGTTAATGGAGGAGCATGACGTATACACCGTTCACGTTCATGTGGAACCTGATATGTTGAAAGAATGCATATGAGATTTAGATTTTAAATGAGAAATTCAGCAAAACAAAAAACCAGTGAGCTTTAATCAATCACTGGTTTTTTGCTGATTTCAATTGTGTTTCTGGGAAGGAATCCACGCGTTTATTTATCCCATACCTGACTATCTCGGCAGATTGTAAGTAATCAGATTGTTATATTTATCCGCATGTTTCTGTTCGTCCAGAATGATTCCCCAGACCGTGTCTTTATATATGCCATAAGGGAGACCAAACCATATTCTCCGATACTTTTCCACGGCCGCCAATTCACCTTGAAACGCCTGTTGCAGCCCGCCTAGATAAGAAGTGACCTTCTCAACCGGCTCATTACTTACGCCCGAAATCTCCTGACCTGTCAGATCCTTGTACATTTGCCGATACATTTGATTATGTCTACGTTCATCATTACGGATGCTCGTGATGATGGCAGCCTGATTGGCATCAGGTGATAACTGAATCAGTGAATCATAGAACATCTCATCGTTTCGTTCTCCCTGCACAGCGGATTTGATTAATTCAAGTGCTTCGGCTGTTGATGTTGCCCATACCGGAGTAAAAGTGTACCTGTAACCATAAGGATATGCCACATACATTACGAATCCCTCCAAGACGAATATGAGTTAACATATGCACGTATGCCCATCCGCGTTAACCCTTAGCTGTTTTGTATGTACGCGTTTAACTTTTCAGACCGGGTTTTGATCGCTGGGTAGATGTTTCAATAACACGCCGTACCCGTAAGCCAGCACAAATGGCAGGAGATAGGACAAGAAAGTCCAAAAGATGTTCCAACCGTTAAAATAGATCACATGTCCCAGCATTTTAGCAATCCATTCTATGAATGTCAGTGATAAGGAGGCCGCAAATATGGCTGCCCATGGCTTCGCCCCTTTTACTAAAATGGCATACATCATCAGGCATCCGGCAATTGGATAGATACCGAGGTCCATAGGGAGAGCGGCAAAAGACTGGTTGCGAGTGTTCGGCAGTATGTTCCAGAAATAATTAAACCCCACGTTGTTGATACAAGCAGCAATAGCCACACCCAGTGGATAATAAATAACGAGGATTTTAACGTGTCGTCGCAAAACCCACACGCCCAACAGAATGGGAAGAATCATACCCAAAAGCAAATTTCCTAACATTTATTTTTCCTCCAAAGCTAGTTTATTTCAATTATGGATTTTCATGCCTTAAATCAGTCCGTCGTTTTCTTCTCCATAAGACGATCCATTTGATCTGACAGTGCATTTAATTTTTTATCATAATGCTTGTACGTATAGTATCCAATGATTGCTTTGACCGTAAAAAAGAGTATCGCGGCAATAACAATCAATATATAATTGTGGGCAATCTGCCTCAACCAGTCGTTAACCGCATTCATCGGATTTCTCTCCTTCAACACATAGATGGTTAAGTTAGAGTACCCATCTTCATGGGAAATAATGCATGACTATACGGGAGCGAGAACGAACCCAAACGGAAATAAAATCGCCATCCCCTCTATAAAATGCTCCGCGTTTTGTTCCAAACTGATTTCATGTTCATATCATTTTTCTCATATTAACGGATCATGTTGTTTTGTTTCATTTTGTAATGCATAAGGCGACATATTTAAGGACAATTGGGTGAATACTTAAAAGAGTTCCATAATTGTCTAACACGCGAAAGGGTGCTTGTATTGTACGAACATGTCATTATCTTCATCCGTAGTATCTTTGCCTTTATGCTTTTATTGGGAATTGCTCGCATATTGGGAAAACAAACGTTGTCTGATATGAACTTCCATGAATTTGTCACCGCAGTCATCATGGGAGCCATAGCTGCCAATCTCGCTTTTAACGAGAAAATAGAAGTCACACATCTGATTATTTCTCTAATTGTTTTTACCGGAACCTCTTATCTGTTATCTAAATTAAATCTGAAAAGCAGAAAAATCCGTCTACTGGCAGAAGGTTCACCTACCGTATTGATTGAAGGTGGCAAAATCCTTGAAAATAATCTCGCCAAGAATAAACTGACATTGGATTCCTTAAACCAAATGCTAAGACAGAAAGACATTTTCAATATGGAGGAAGTAGAGTACGCCTTACTCGAAGTGAATGGACAAGTTTCAGTCATGAAAAAAAACAAATATAGAACGGCTACGGTTGAGGATGTTCATAGGAAGGTAGAGTCCAAACCTGAACGCATGCCTGTGGAGTTAATTATGGACGGAACGATGTTAAGCAAGAATCTAGAACTAAATGGCATATCAGATAAGCAATTAATGCAACAGCTTGAATCGAAAAGCAAGAACATAAACGATGTATTTTATGCTGTAAAAGGAAGCGACGGCAGGATCTATATCGATTATTATGAGGATCAAATCAAACATCCCATTGATGTCGAGTGACACCATCAGAAATGAAAAAAATTCCCTTCTCTTCAGATGAAAGAAGAGAAGGGATGATCATAAATTACCGAATTATGGTGAAATTATTGGTGCTTGCTGAGGATATCAAATATGATCTTGGCATTGTCTGTGTTGTCGATCAAACCGGCGAAGCGATGACTTGCCGGGCCGTAGGCATATACAGGAACATCCTCCCCTGTGTGTCCACCTGTGGTCCAGCCCGTAAACGAACGGCTATTAATAATGGCTTCAATGGCATTATCAATCTTCGTTACATCTGCACTTTTGGCTGCTTCTTTCACCGATTGAATCTCTTCCGGCTTCAACTCCAGTTTCAGATAACTTTTCAGTGTTTCTTCAACCGAAGCACCTTTCGCAATCTGTGCTGCCATAAAGTCTGGTGTTCGCAGTGCAGCTTTGATCGGGTCTACGAAAAAGTTGTATTCTCCGTCTTTTCCAAGCGTAAGTCCGCCCGTGGAGTGATCGGCAGTAGCGACGACAAGGGTTTCACCATCTTTTTTGGCAAAATCAATAGCTGCCTGAAATGCTGCTGCGAAATCTTCCATTTCACTCATCGCGCCAACGATATCATTATCATGTCCTGCCCAGTCGATCTGGCTGCCTTCAATCATTAGGAAGAACCCTTTATCGTTCGAACTGAGGCGATCAATCGCTGTATTGGTCATCTCAGCCAATGATGGCGTTGCAGCAGTACGATCAATCATCTTGTCCAATCCTCCATCGGCAAACAGTCCAAGAACTTGTTGATTCTTATCAGCGAGGAGAGCGGAACGATCCGTCACATAGCTGAATCCGGCCTTCTGGAACTCCTTCGTCAGGTCCCGACCCTCGCGTACAAAATTGGATTTCCCTCCACCCAGAAGTACATCCACCTTATGCTTGCCATTAATCAACTCATCATAATAATCGTCCGCAATGGCATCCATATTTTTTCGACTGATATCATGGGCACCAAATGCAGCTGGTGTGGCATGAGTGATCTCCGACGTAGCCACGAGTCCGGTGGACTTACCGTTTTCTTTGGCCTGCTCAAGTACGGTTTTGACTTCCTTCTGCTCAGGGTCAACCGCAATGGCCGCATTGTATGTTTTCACGCCCGCCGACATGGCCGTTGCTGCGGAAGCAGAATCCGTCACATTTTGTTTATCATCATCCGGATAGGTCATTTGTGCCCCAACCAGATAAGGGTCAAATACGGTTTTGTCCATGCCCTTCGTTGAAGGATCATCCTTCATATAGCGGTAGGCCGAAGTATAAGAGGTCCCCATGCCATCCCCAATGAGGAAGATGATGTTCTTGATTTGTTTTTTCTCCACACTTACAGCTTGAACGGCACTTGCTTGTCCCGCAGACAAGAGAGTAGAAGCCGATACAGCCAGAGTCAGCGCTACCGCTGGTAATACTTTTTTGGATAATTTCACAATGATTCCTCCTCATCATATCTCGAAAACAAAAATGAATGCATGAATCTATATTCATTTGTTCATCATTAAAAAGGTTAGCATTCAATTGTAAATGAAAACCAAGAATTTTGTATACCTGAGGTAAAATAAACAAAATAAGGCGATGTATTGGACAATAGGTTTCCAGCGAAAGATTCACATGATCTACAACAGACGAGATTATAAAAATATACTCATTCCACTATTTTTGAAGTATGATACAACATAAGTAGAACGCTTTCATTTTTCAGTTAAAGTAAATCATTTAAACTCAATCTCATTTCAGGAGGCTTTTCCATTGACCACATCATCTTCAAATTATAATGGGTATCTATTTGTACATTTTATTGGCGAACAACCAGATGGAGAGCAGGTTTATTTCTCCTATAGCGAGGATGGTCTTCACTGGAAGGATCTTAATGGCGGATCACCTGTGCTGTTTTCTGACCTTGGAGAAAAAGGAGTACGGGACCCGTTTCTGATTCGTTCAGTCAAGGAAAATAAATTCTATCTGATTGCTACAGATCTGCGCATCGCAAGCGGCAAAGGATGGACTCATGCCGTTAATGCCGGGAGCCGGGACGTAATTATATGGGAATCCAGCAATCTCGTGAATTGGTCATCCCCCTGGAACGTTACATTAGGAGTTGAGGGGGCTGGTTGTGTCTGGGCGCCCGAAGCGGTGTATGATGAAACAACAGATGAGTTTCTCGTATTTTGGGCTTCTGCAACCCAAGAGCCTCAGGAGCAAGAACGAAAGCAAAAAATATACAGCGCTCGCACAAAAGACTTTCGTACGTTCTCCGCATCGGAAAAATACATTGAGCGGGATAATCATATTATTGATACAACGATTCTTCCTTCGGGTGGTTGTTACTATCGATACTCCAAGGATGAAACAACCAAAAACATACGGGTAGAAAAAGGTGACTCTCTCGACAAAGAAGCGTTTGTTCCGCTGCAAGCCCCGATTCTGGAGGCTGTGGCAGGTGTGGAGGGACCTCAGATATTTAAATTCAATGACCGGGAAGAATGGTGCCTGATTGTTGATCGATTTGCTGAAGGCAAGGGTTATCTTCCTCTGCTGACTACAGATCTGGGAAGCGGAGAATTCCGAATCGTTCCTGATGATGATTTTGATATGGGAACGAACCAAAAGCGTCATGGAAGTGTCCTGCCCATCACAACTGAGGAGTGCAGCCGGCTTCTCGCGGCTTACGGGGATGGTCATCAGGTGCTTCCTGGACAATATGCCGATCCAGATGTCGCCAAGTTTGAGGATCGTTACTATATGTATCCGACAACAGATGGCTTCGAGGGGTGGTCGGGAACACAGTTCAAGGTGTTTTCTTCTTCAGACCTGAAGCATTGGCAAGACGAAGGTGTGATCCTTGATCTGGGGACAGAGGATGTCACCTGGGCAACCGGTAATGCCTGGGCACCAGCCATTGCCACCCGCAACGGAAAGTTCTATTTTTATTTCTGTGGCAAAATGCTGAATGGAGAGAGTGCCATCGGCGTTGCTGTAGCGGATACACCGATTGGGCCATTCCTGGCCGAGCCGCAGCCTTTGATCACAATGCAGCAGTTAAGACGTCTGAGTATCACCATGGGGCAAGCTATCGACCCTTCTATCTATACTGAAACGGATGGAAAATCGTATTTGCTATTCGGGAATGGACATGCTGCCATTGTGGAGCTTGGTGACGACATGACAAGTGTCTTAGAGGACACCATGAGCAATCTCTCAGGGCTCCATGATTTTCGTGAGGCGGTAACGGTGTTGAAGCGGGGCGGACTATACCACTTTACGTGGTCCTGTGATGATACGGGCAGTGAGAACTATCATGTGAATTACGGTACGTCAGAGCAATTATACGGTCCAATTACCTATCAATACCCGATTCTGAGCAAAAATGTGGAGAAAGGCATGCTGGGCACAGGTCATCACTGTATATTTAATGAGCCCGAAACTGATCAGTACCGGATAGCCTATCACCGTTTTGTCACGCCACTCTCCAGATTTTCCTCTGGAAAGGGTTATCACCGTGAAATATGTATTGATCTGCTTCTTTTCGGCAAGGACGGATTGATTCAGCCTGTTATACTCTAACATAAGACATTCATTTGAATCGTTATTTCATAATTGATCCAATATAAACGCCTGTCAAAAACTCGCTTTTAGCAGTGTTGACAGGCGTTTTTGACAATCATATCAATAAATCATATTTTGGAGGACATATACAGGAGTTGACAGAGCTCGAACTGAGTTAAGCACCTTATTTTTCATGTCAAAGATCCCATGAATTATGTTGACTTCAAATTTTTAATATTATAATATAAGCATGCACTTATGTTTAACGGAAGGAGAAAGTGACATGGATTCCATTCAAAATGCAGCAGAAAAGATTAAATTGTTGGGCGATAAAACACGTCTTACGATCCTTACACTCCTCAAAGAACGTGAATGGTGTGTGTGTGAATTTGTAGAGATTTTAGACATGTCACAACCTGGAATTAGTCAGCATTTACGCAAGCTGAAGGATCAAGGCTTGGTTAAGGAGAATAAGCGTGGCCAGTGGGTATACTACTCTTTAAATGTAGAGAATACACCTTATATTAAATCTGTCTTGGAACTGATGCCGGACACGGCAACGATTCTTAAGTCTTTGAATAAAGAGAACTTTACATCCGGATGTAATTAATTTTTAATCAATATATAAGTATATTGTTATATACAAATATAAATCAGATGGCGGAACTGAAAGGAGGGAAATATATTGTTTTCTACGCTGCTAGCGTGCATGATCTTTTTAATTACGCTAATCCTTGTCATCTGGCAGCCTAAGAACCTGTCCATTGGTTGGTCTGCTTGCGGCGGAGCAATTCTTGCTTTACTTGTGGGCGTGGTCGATCTTCATGACGTCTGGGATGTAACGCAAATCGTTTGGAATGCTACGCTTGCATTTGTCGCAATCATTCTGATTTCGTTAATTCTGGATCGTATCGGCTTTTTTGAATGGGCTGCCTTACATATGGCCAAAGCCGCTCATGGCAATGGTGTACGAATGTTTGTTTACGTCTCCATCCTGGGAGCAGTGGTTTCTGCTTTCTTTGCCAATGATGGAGGTGCACTGATACTGACACCAATTGTTCTAGCCATGGTACGTGCACTGAATTTTGATGAAAAGAGAGTATTTCCATTTATTATCGCCAGCGGATTTATTGCGGATACGACTTCCTTGCCGCTGGTTGTGAGTAACCTGGTTAACATTGTGTCTGCCGATTTCTTTGGTATTACGTTTATGGAGTATGCAGGAAGAATGTTTGTTCCGAATCTGTTCTCACTGGTGGCGAGTATTGGTGTACTGTATCTCTTTTTCCGCAAGAGTATTCCCAAACGATTTGATGCGAGTGAATTGAAACCTCCGGTAACTGCCATTAAGGATATGAAGATGTTTCGGTTGTCGTGGGTGGTATTAGCGGTTCTTCTCATTGGATACTTTACCAGTGAATTTCTCGGAATCCCCGTATCCTTTGTGGCAGGTATTGTCGCGATATTCTTCCTGATCATGGCTTCCCGGAGTTCTGCTGTACCGACCGCATTGGTTGTCAAAGAAGCACCTTGGGCCATCGTATTTTTCTCCATCGGCATGTATGTCGTGATTTATGGTCTACGTAATGTAGGCTTGACCGATCTGTTGGCCGTAGTCATTCAGGCTGTAGCAGATCAAGGATTGTTTGCTGCAACAATGGGTATGGGCTTTATCGCGGCAATCATTTCATCCCTGATGAACAATATGCCTACCGTGTTGATTGATGCACTTGCCATTGATGCAACGACAGCAACAGGGACTGTTCGAGAGGCGCTTATCTATGCCAATATTATTGGCTCGGACTTAGGTCCCAAGATTACCCCGATTGGTTCACTCGCGACCCTGCTCTGGCTTCATGTACTTAGCACCAAAGGTGTCAAAATATCATGGGGCACTTACTTCAAGACAGGTATCATAATCACCATTCCGACTCTGCTTATTACCCTAGTGGGTCTGTATCTGTGGTTAATCATTTTATAACTTTAAATAACGAGGAGAGATAAACATGAGTAAAAAAACATTGTACTTCCTATGCACAGGTAATTCCTGCCGGAGTCAAATGGCCGAAGGCTGGGCCAAGAAATATTTGAGTGAGGACTGGGACATCTATAGCGCAGGAATAGAGGCCCACGGTCTGAATCCAAAAGCGGTTAAAGCCATGAACGAAGTTGATCTGGATATTTCGACTCAAACCTCGGACATCATTGATTCAGAGTTGTTGAACAACGCTGATTTCGTAGTCACATTGTGTGGGGATGCCGCAGATAAATGTCCAATGACGCCTCCTCATGTGAAGCGGGAACACTGGGGATTTGATGATCCTGCCAAAGCGCAAGGTACAGATGAAGAGAAATGGGCCGTATTCCAAAGGGTCCGTGACCAGATCGGGGAACGTATTAAAACATTTGCGGAAACCGGAAAATAAATACAACCCTGCCTGAGCAGGATAATTGAATGAATACCGAGAGAATGCCACGATAAGTGGCATTTTTTTGTTCAAAAAAAATGAACGTTTCATTCAGAAACGGTTCTTTGACTTCCCCATAAGCCCAACATAGAGTGAAGACAAGGATGATAGTTGATTTAGTTGATTTAACTATAAAAATGAGAAGCATATTCCCCTTGACTTTCCCCTGCACGGGAAACTATATACTCGCATTATATTAATAGATTGGAGATGATATGTTGTTCAAAATCAGTGCATTTTCCAGGCTAAGTAGGGTTTCGTTAAAAACACTGCGTTATTATGACCAGATTGGCATACTTAAACCGAGAAAGGTAGATCACGACACGGGTTACCGTTACTATTCCGCAGATCAGCTTCTGGAGCTCAACCGAATCCTCATTTATAAAGAATTGGGGTTTACGTTGCCACAAATCACACAACTGCTACAGGAACATATTACATTGGAGAATATTCAAGGCATGTTTCAACTGAAAAAAAGCGAAATTCAGCAGATTATCGATACAGAACAAGCTAGACTCGTCCGAATTGAGGAACGCTTGCAGCTTATGGAGGAAGAGGGGCACATCGAAACTGGGCAAGAAATCCGAATCAAAGAGGAAAGTGCTCGACAGTTTCTTTTTCAGACTCGGTACGGGGGGGATGAGGATATTCCAAGTTTATTTCGTCATTTTGATCAGTCATTAACCAAAGAAATACGTCAAATGATCCAGGGGCCACAGGTTGTTTTGTGGAGAGAAATCCTTGGACAAGAGGAAAAGTTCGAATTGGAAATAGGTTATTTCTTAACTTGTGAGCTGCAATTACCTCCATATCCATTTCAACTCCGGACTCTTCCTGCAGAGCCCATGATGGCCACCATAGCTTATCGTTCCAATGCCACCTTTGCCTGCAAAGCCTGTGTTCATTTAGCTACATGGATTGAGAAAAATAACTATCAGATCAAGGAAAACGAAGCGGGTAGGGAACTATATTTACCCTTATCCCAAGAACAAGATGCACAATTCATAGAAATACAGATCCCAATACTAAATAGATAACTGAAGAAGACGGAGTGGAGTAAAGTGAAAAATAAATGGATCATATATATCTTGGCGTTAACTGTTTTTCTGATCGGAACGCTTGAGTACATCATTACAGGAGTCATTGAAATGATCGCCTCAGACTTGAGCGTGTCTACTTCCCAAGTGGGGTTACTGGTGACTGTATTCGCTCTGTCAGCCGCCATTATTGCCCCGATTCTCATTGCAATTACAATAAATATGGATCGCAAGAAGTTACTGTTGTCCACCCTCAGTGTGTTTATTGCCAGTAACGGGCTCATGCTTTTTAACCTTTCTTACGAAACTTTACTATGGGTACGAATAGTTCAAGGGGCTAGCGGAGGCATGGTTACTGTAGTAGCGATGGCCGTATCTACACGAATGGTTGAAAAAGAAAAGCGGGGCAATGCCATCGGCATCATTTTGATGGGGCTAAGCAGTTCGTTAGTGCTCGGTGTCCCAGTGGGTACATTTTTTAGTGAAAGGTTTGGATGGAGAGTTCTATTTGTATTGATTGGATTGTTAAGTGTTCTTCCATTACTTATTATCAACAAAAAGGTTCCGGTAATCAAAGAGGAAGAAAAGATCACCCTCAGAATGCAGCTCTCCATTTTAAGAAATCCACTCATTCTGACTGCCTTGCTTATTACGTTATTGTATATCGGCGGCTATTCAACACTGTTCACGTATATCACGCCGTTCTTGCAAGCTACATCCACACTTACCATGACCGAGATCAGCGGTGTTCTGTTTCTCGCGGGAATTTGCAGCTTTGTCGGATCAAAAGTGGGCGGACAATTGGCAGATGCAAGGGGATCAAAGTTTACAATTGGTCTAGGCCTTCTGTTACAAGGCGTAACTCTTCTTTTGTTTGCTCTAGCTGGAGTTAATCTTATGCTTTTAATCTTGGTTTTAATGATTTTTATGTTAGCCACGTGGAGCATATCTCCGGCCCAGCAACTATATCTGGTTACACTGGCACCTCGTAATCCTGATATTGCCCTTAGCGTAAATACATCGTTTATCCAATTTGGTTTTGCACTGGGATCTGGATTAGGCGGGATTGTGATCAGTCGTACATCAGTCCTGTACTTAAATTGGTTGGGTTTTGGAGCTGTAGGCATTGCTTTACTTCTTGTCATATTACGATTTAAGAACTTGAGAAGCAGGACGGAAACAACAGATCCAGTGTAATTTCAGGATGGTAATTGTTGCTTCTAAAGTACTTGGCTTTATTGAGATGCAATCATCCATTATATGTAAAATAAAAAAGATCTCTTCAGCATTTACTGCATAAGAGATCTTTTGGGTGTATGACAAAGTTATAATGAGAATCATAGCACATCATCATGCCAAAATATAGCGCGAATCCATTAAGAAATTGCTGTAATAGTATTTAGCGTCCACCTGTATTCGAAGCCCAGACAGGATACCAGCCCAAGGCCGGATTTTCATTGTTGTACAGTACCAGATTGCCGTCAGTTTGCATAATGAGCACATTGCCTCTAAGATTAGCAGGCACATTGTCTGCTCCGTACCATGCCTTAGCCCATGCCAGGTTATCCGATGTCCAATAAGGTGTGTTTTGAGGATCGGATATGACCAATTTCCCGCTGAAATAATCAATCTGCAGTTTATGTATTCTTGTGTCTTTTGTTTTGCTGTTCCATATCATTGTACGTGACTTGACATCCCAGATCTGCGCATCACCATAATTGTCAAATTGAAATGAGAACCTGTTATTGTTTGAGACTAACCCTCCACCTGCGACATTATACATAATGTCATAAATCAGCCGATCTCCACTGGCAGCGGAAGTCACAGGAACAAATGGAATCAAAAACATAAACATGGCAAGGCAAGATAATAAGGCTTTTTTCATGGAACATCCTCTTTTCCTCAATATGTTTTAAGTTACCTGTCAAATATAGCATATAAATTTCTTTAATGGATAAATTTTCAATACAGTTTTACAATCTGCAATATTCTTTTCTGGACTGATCAGTTCAGATATGTTATATTTCTGAAACGGGAGGTGTTACTTATCGCCAGAACAAAAGAATTTGACAAAAATCAAGCGTTACACCAAGCGATGCTGTTGTTTTGGAAAAAAGGATACGAGGCGGCCAGCATTCCGGATTTACTGGATGTGATGGGCATTAGTCGATCCAGTCTTTATGATACGTTTTCCGACAAGCAAACCTTGTACAGAGATGCCCTGGAGCATTATAAAAATGGGAGTTCCAATAAGCAAACCATTCTTGAACAAGCATCAAACGTTAGAGATGGAATTCTTCAATTTTTTGAGTATCATATTAATTCTGCATACGATACCAGCCTGCCGGGCGGATGTTTTGTAACGAATACAGCTACAACATTGGATTCACCAGATGAACAGATCAATGTCTTGATCCAGACTAGTTTTTCGGATTTGGAACAAGCTTTTTGTGAGCTTCTGGAGAAGGGGCAACAATCGGGAGAGATAGATAAAACAACCGATATCCAAACATTGTCTTATTTATTGCTGAATTTACATCAAAGTATAAATATCATGGCCAAAACGGGTCAGAATCCGGAACGTGCAAAAGAGATGATTAGCTTTGTGATTGCAGGTATATAATTTTTTTTGGCAATATTGGAATGATTGTTCCGTTATTCAGTTCCTTTTATTTTAAAGATGCCATTTGAAGAGTATACGTAAGACTGTCTTTTTTTTAATCATTCTGGAACATTCATTCCGTTATTGAAAGAATCCATCATGAATAAGGAGATGCAACCAATGAAGGTATCGTTTATTGGACTTGGGAATATGGGACTTCCAATGGCACAAAACCTGTTGAAGGCAGTGCATGAATTAGTCATCTTTAATCGGACCGCCGAAAAAGTTGAACCCTTACTAAAACAAGGAGCACGGTACGCCAAAACACCACTAGGAGCAGCGAAAGAAAGCAATCTTGTAATTACTATGTTATCTGATGATGCTGCTTTGGAGGAGATTGTTGAAGGACCCCATGGCGTACTGAACGGATTATCTGAAGATGGAATTCACGTATCTGCCAGTACGATCAGCGTGGATCTGGCTCGGAAATTATCCGCTTTGCATGCGGAGAGACACCAACATTTTGTGTCTGCCACCGTAATGGGGCGCCCGGATGCCGCTAAAGCAGCTACATTACGTATTATCTTAGCTGGTCCGGAACATGTAAGACAACGAGTACTTCCCATTTTAACAGCACTAAGTCAAGAGGTATTTGAGATTGGGGATCATGGCGAAGAAGGTAACATTGTGAAAATAGGCGTCAACTTTCTAATTGCTTCCATGCTAGAAGCTTTGTCGGAAGCGCAGCTCATGGTTGAAAAGCACGGCATTAAGCCGTCACGATATATGGATGTTGTGAATGCTCTTTTTCAATCTCCGGTATATCAGAACTATGGATCGATCATGACCGAACAGCGCTTTGAACCAGCCGGTTTTAAAATGAAGCTCGGGTTAAAGGATGTTGCATTGGCTATCGAAGCAGCAAAGTCCGTTCAAGCTCCTCTACCTTTAGGCCAGCTTATCCATCAACACCTGACTGAAGGAATTGCTCATGGTTATGGTGAGTTGGATTGGACCGCTTTAATTCGTTGTCTTGAGCATTCCTCTTAAGGAGAGAAAAATATAAGGAGAGATTAATTATGGAAATAGGAGTTACTTCATTCGTAGAAACAAAGCCTGATACTGAGACCGGTGTTGTCATGAGTCACGCTCAGCGATTGCGAGAAGTCGTCGAGGAAATCGTTCTTGCAGATCAGGTAGGGCTTGATGTGTTTGGCATAGGTGAGCATCACCGTGAAGATTATGCAGCTTCTTCACCAGCAATGGTGTTGTCCGCTGCGGCGCCCCTCACAAAACGAATTCGATTGACAAGTGCTGTGACGGTGCTTTCTTCAGCAGATCCTGTCCGTGTGTTTCAGGATTTTGCCACGCTTGACGGTCTCTCCAATGGACGTGCCGAGATTATAGCTGGCCGGGGTTCCTTCATTGAATCCTTTCCGCTATTTGGTTATGACCTGAATGACTACGAGGATTTATTTAATGAAAACATTGAACTGCTTCTTAAATTACGGGAATCCGAGAAAGTAACATGGAGTGGGGGCCATCGACCAGCGATACATAATCTGGGGGTGTACCCGCGCCCTGTTCAGAATTCTTTACCTGTCTGGATCGGAAGCGGAGGCACTCAGGAGTCTGCCATACGTGCTGGAATTCTAGGTCTGCCCCTGGTTCTTGCAATTATCGGTGGTAACCCAACAAAATTTGCACCGCTGGTAGAACTGTATAAAAAGGCGGCAGCTCATGCCGGTCATGATGTATCGCAGCTTCGGGTAGGTTCACATTCTATCGGATTTGTTGCTGAAGATACGGAAAAGGCCGCAGAACTCTTTTTCCCGTCCACTCAGTACGGTATGAATAAACTTGGCAAAGAGCGAGGGTGGGCCTATTATGATCGTTCCAGCTATGATGCTGCCCGTAGCTCTGATGGTGCGTTGTATGTAGGTGATCCGGAGACAGTTGCTCAAAAAATTATTCATCTGCGCAAACATGTAGGAATTACACGTTTCATGATGTATGTCCCTTTAAGCACGATGCCACATGAGTTGGTCATGCGGGCTATTGAATTGCTCGGTACAGAGGTTGCACCGCGAGTACGAGAGGAAATTTCCAAATGGGAAGCTGAAATGAGCTAAGAATGAACTGAATAACGTACACGATCAAATTTATTATCAATATTATATTTGGAGGAATTATCATGAGTATTGAGACACGTATATTACCAGAGTTAAGAGAAGTATATTCACAATTTCCAGGGTTTAAATTGGAGGAAAATTTAGAGTGGAGCAGAAGTTTGGTAGCGGCTACCTCTGTGAAGAGCTCAGAGCATGTTACCACAACCAGTCGGCAAATTCCGAGGGAAGGAGGCGAGATGCTGGTCAAAATATATGAGCCGGCCGAACGAACGAATGATTTACTACCAGCCATGTTATGGATTCACGGGGGCGGATACGTGTTAGGACATCCAGATATGGACGACACATTGTGCGAACGTTTTGTTCAGACAGCAGGATGTATTGTCGTATCAGTCGACTATAGGCTTGCTCCCGAGCATCCTTATCCTGCAGCGATTGAAGATTGTTATGCTGGATTAGTATGGATGACGGTGGAGGCAGCAACGCTTGGCATTGATGTGAATCGGGTTGCCATTGCCGGTGCTAGCGGTGGTGGCGGGCTGACAGCAGCGCTGGCGCTGATGGCGCGTGATAAAGGAGGTCCGTCGATTATCTTTCAAATGCCTTTGTACCCGATGTTAGATAATCGTAACATCACGCCATCCAGTCATGAGATTATAGAAGAGGGTTCAATCTGGAACCGAACGGACAACGTGGCTGCTTGGAATATGTATCTTGGTGAGGGGAACGATGGCAGTGGGAGTTCTTCTTACGCAGTACCTTCGAGAACAGAGAACTTGGCCGGATTGCCGCCAGCCTATACTTGTGTAGGTCAGCTCGATCTATTTCGGGACGAGACGATGGACTATGTGGCACGATTAGCACAAGCAGGTGTGGATGTTGAATTCCAACTCTATCCAGGTTGCTTCCATCTTTTCGAAATTTTTGCTCCGGAAACAGAAGTGAGTCAGCGTGCTGTTAAGGGTTATATGGATGCTATGGCCCGTGCACTTCATCCCAGTATCACCCTTGAATAAGGATTAATGCGACAGAACCTATGCACTTAAAGAAAATTGATAATAGTAAACTTTATCTCCTAAGAAGTCACTAATATAGTGACTTCTTTTTGAATAGAGACGCTTGTTCAATTTCGAGCTCGGAACCTATACTATAGAAAGTTACTCTGACAAGACGATTGAGTTATGGAGCAGGTTAAGCATATACAGAGTTGGATGATCAGTGAATCAAGTAGGTTAAGTTCTTTGATATCAAATTAAATGAGAGCGGAGAGTATTATGCGAGAATACATCATCGGAATTGACTTGGGTGGAACCAATATTAAGTCCTCTGTTTTCACCCTGGAGTTTCAAAAAATTCACGAAAGAAGCGACCCTACAGAGGCGGTCAAAGGACCGTTCCATGTATTAAACCGAATTGTACACATTATCCAAGAAATGCTGTCTTCTGAGGGGATTAAGCCAGCTTCTATTCTGTGCATAGGTATGGGCATTCCTGGATTATTAGATCCGGAGCAGGGACTATCCATATTTTCACCTAATTTTCCAGACTGGGAAAACATTCATGTCGTGAACTATATGAAAAAACATTTTGAATTTCCTGTTTACATCGACAATGATGTTCGGGTAAATCTGTATGGTGAATGGCAGTTTGGCACAGGCACAGACTATAAAAACCTGATATTGATAACGTTAGGCACAGGTCTGGGATCTGGTATTGTCAATGACGGAAAGGTTATTTACGGTACTACATCGAGTGCGGGTGAAATAGGTCATATGAATATGTACCGGGAGGGTCGGCCTTGTCGTTGTGGAAGCTCGGGCTGTCTGGGGAGATACGTGTCTGCGGTAGGAATCGTCAAAACCTTTACAGACAAGCTTGAGGAAGGGCGATCAAGTATGATTCTGGAATGGGTAGGAGAGGATTGGACGACAATGACTGCACATATGATCTCGGAAGCATATGATCTTGGCGATTCACTTGCAATTGAAGTTATGCATGAGACAGGTAAGATTCTCGGATTTGGTCTATCCAATGTAATCAATCTGTTCAATCCTGAAATGATTATTATTGGCGGAGGAATGTCGGCAGCCGGTGATCGATTGCTAAATACAGTGCGCAACACTGTTGAGAAACATGCGCTAAAGCTTTCATCCCATGCATGTAAAATAGTGCAAGCGAAATTAGGCGGGCAAGCAGGGATGATTGGTGCGGCTGCATATGCCAAAAACAAGATGTCATTATAAAGTATCACAATATGATAATAGATCAATTATGCTTGAGAATATGTCATTGCATTATACAGGCTAAAACCTTAACTTAAAATGACAGCAGAGAACGCTAACAAACTCGTTGACGTATACCTTTTGGATGGCTAAAAAGTTAAGTGTAACTGCCCATTGGACAGAGCGAGAGAGTGAGATTTATCTCTCATTCTGTTATGTCAGCCGGGTTCTTTATGTCGTTTATGAATCGCTTGGGTGATACACCCGTCATTTGTTTGAATTGCCTGCAAAAATGCTCGACATTACGATACCCGCACCTGTCGGCGATCTCTGCAACCGTATATTGATGATGTCTGAGGTACTCTTTAGCTAACCGAATTCGGCTATGAATTACATCTTCCATACACGACACCCCAAAGGAGTTCTTATATACAAGCTGTAAGTATCCCGGACTAATATTCATGGTTTTGGCCATGGCAGCAACTGTCCATGGGTGACTCGGATTATTGTGAATCTCTGTTCGAAGCTTCATCAGAGGATAATGCTGCGGGCCAATACTCTCTTGAACGCAAGACTCCAACAGCTTGTTGAACAGCGTTCGTAGTAAATAATCTATCGTTGATTCTCGGTTGTTTTTCTGGAAAGAATGCTCAGCAACAAGTAATTGAAACAGCTTGTGACAAAATTCAGGATCATCTAATGGAAATGGTTCGCCCTTCGGTAGGGAAGTTTCGGTTACATACATCTCATCACTTTCGAAACGAATCCAATCATTCACATATTGCTCCGTACAAGAGCGATAATATATTTTCTGATGAGGTGGATAGAGAACGGCACAATGAGGTGGATAATCTATCAATTTCCCGTCCACCCAGAACTGTGCAGGAGTCTGCGTAACAACTAACAGCCAGCAATCATGTCCTTCTGGAATATCAAACACAAACGGATGGTTATGGGCAGCATCATATTCGACGTAAAAAATCGTATTCATTGTTCTTCACCTTTACCATGCAGGTTATGGAATAAATAGAGACACTTATGGAACATTGTAGTTGTTCTCTATTATACGAAAGTAATCGTAAGTGTAATAGATGGTCTATCAAGTTATATAAGGAGTGTGCATTGAATGAATAAACAAGGTTTGAATCCATACCTTCCATCCTGGGAATATGTCCCCGACGGCGAGCCTTATGTATTCAATGAACGAGTGTATGTGTATGGTTCACATGACCGTTTTAACGGACATGCCTTCTGTCTGAACGATTATGTATGCTGGTCTGCACCCGTGAATGACCTTGGGGATTGGCGAAATGAAGGGGTAATCTACCAAAAAACTGATGACCCCCTTAATCCAAATGGTCATATGTGCCTGTATGCGCCAGATGTTACGCGGGGTCCCGATGGACGGTATTATCTGTATTATGTGTTGGACAAGGTACCCGTTGTTTCGGTGGCTGTATGTGCTACACCTGCTGGCAAATATGAATTTTATGGGTATGTACAATATGCTGACGGCACTCGTCTCGGCGAAAGAGATGGGGATGAGCCGCAGTTCGATCCCGGCGTGATGACTGAAGGACCGCATACCTATCTGTATACCGGTTTTTGTGCACCTGGAGACCCATCAAGACATGGCGCGATGGCCACGATGTTAGGTTCAGATATGCTGACGATTGTGGAAGAACCCGTATTCGTAGCACCGAGCGAACCTTACAGTAAGGGCAGCGGTTATGAGGGCCATGAATTTTTCGAAGCGCCTTCCATCCGCAAGAGAGGGGATACCTACTACCTCGTATATTCCTCTATCGTTATGCATGAATTATGTTATGCCACCAGCCTGTTTCCAAATAGAGGATTTACATATCAGGGCGTCATCGTAAGCAACTGTGATCTCCATATCGAATCCTACAAACCTGCTGACAAACCCATGTATTATGGAGGCAATAACCATGGCAGCATTGTAGAGATCAACGGAGACTGGTATGTTTTCTATCACCGTCATACCAATGGTGACGCATTCAACCGCCAGGGCTGTATTGAGAAGATATCATTTGAAGAGGACGGCAGCATTCCTCAGGTGGAAATGACCTCCTGCGGCTCAAACGGTAGACCGTTGGAGGGAAGAGGCGAGTACCCTGCGTATCTTGCATGCAATCTTTTTACCCAAGAGGATCAAAGGTATACTGGGGGTTTCGGGGCAGGAGCCTGGCTGGACAGCCGATTTCCGAAGATCACCCAGGATGGAAGAGATGGTGATGAAGAGATCGGTTATATTGCCAACATGGTTGAATCCGCAACGGCAGGGTTTAAGTATTTTGATTGCAAAGGGATTCGCCAAATCTCGATCAAGGTGCGTGGATATTGTAACGGGGTATTCGAGGTCAAAACAGCATGGGACGGTCCTGCACTGGGTACAATACCGGTACATTTCACTAATCATTGGAAACCCTATACAGCCGAGATTAATATTCCGGATGGTATACAGGCGTTGTATCTTACATATCGGGGTTCGGGAAGTGCGAGCCTCGCTGCATTTATTTTAGCGTGAAAGTTACAACAGAATATCAAATACCTGAGAAAGATAGAGCAGCTTCTGGACATCCAGCAGCTGCTTTTTGTATTGGTTAGCTTCCTGCGGCTCAGAGATTGCTGCATCTCAGGCATCTGAATGTGTGGCTTCACCATTCTGCTGCGAATGACTGCGAAATTCACTTGGCGCGATGCCTGTCCACCGCTTGAACTGGCGGCTGAAGTGCGCATTGGTCTTATACCCCAGCATCATCGCAATATGGTCTATGTTCAGGTCCGTTTGTTTTAACAAGCGCTGTGCTTCATTCAGAAGAGTTTCAGATAGAAACTTGCGCGGAGCGATGCCGTATACCTGCCGAAAAATACGATTAACCTGTGACGGGCTAATGCTCAGCGACTTGGCAATATCTTGAATCCAGGTTCGCTCGCTCTCCTGAATTTCCCCATGAAGATGGATATATCTCACCGAATCCTCAATGTGCTCAGCAATCTGATGGGCAATGGTTTCTTTTCTCGACAACGTAACGGATGCTTGCTGAGATAACTGTCCAACCAGGGAACCGAGCAGTTCGAACACAGCGGCATGCACCTTCATCTGTTTGGAAGAGGATAGCGAACTCGACAAATGCTCTGTGGCCAGATTATATAAGGTAGACAGGGAAGAGGACAGCCCCAGAGCCAAATTCGAATTTGCCGGATAATAGATGTCTTTGCAACGGTTGAGTTCTCTGCAAAAGGACGTATCCTGTACACTGAAATGCACGGAAAAGTATGTGAACCCCTCCGGTCCGGCACCCGTACAGGAATGCGTCATACCAGGGCGAATGAACAGAAGATCGCCTACAGTCTGACTGTATAACTGTCCGTTAACAACCATATTCATCTGGCCGTCCATCATCCAGTGCACTTCATACATTGAATGCTCATGAGATGGATACGTCCAGGTTGAATCCACTTTTCTTGCATGTAGCCCCAATAATTGAAAAGACATGCGAACATCAGGCAGACGACCCAAATACACGGCTTCCGAAAGCTTGGCCACAGCACCCCAACCTCCTTATCCTTCTATACTCCAACATCTTATCATTTCGTTGATATCCACTGAACTGAGAATACACACAGGGACGAGAGATGAGTACATCATCCTTGGTTCATCTAATCTAGATTTATCTTAACAGAAAAAAAATGCGTGAAAAGGGTAATTCGTTGGAGTGATTAGAACATCGTCACGAAACCTGGCTGGTGCTAAGGTAATATTATCAACCCAATAGGGAGAATGGGGGCAAGCTTGAATGCGAATTATTCGATTTCTGGACGGGCAACAAAAGTGGCTGGCAGCCGTTACGGATGATGAAAAAGCCTATCGTTTGCCGCAAGCCGATTTTATGACTTTGATCCATCAAGCAAAAGAACAAGGGATATCACCTGTTCAACTTATTGAAAGCGCTTTTAAACCATTAAACAAGCTGACGGATGATTGGACTACCTTACACCTGATCACACCAGTGGATGCCCCGGAAGTATGGGCGGCAGGTGTTACGTATCAACGAAGCAGGGAAGCGAGAAATTACGAAGCGACGGATGGAAAAATGGATGCAACGACCTTTTACGATAAGGTATACGATGCGGAAAGACCCGAAATCTTCTTTAAATCCACGGCAGCACGAACGGTAGGTCCGAATGATGCCGTCACGCTCCGAAGCGACTCCACGTGGCAGATCCCGGAGCCTGAGCTTGGATTGGTGCTTGCGGGTGACGGAAGTATTGTAGGATACATTGCCGGTAATGACATGAGCTGCCGTGATATTGAAGGGGAGAATCCGCTGTATCTGCCACAAGCCAAAATGTGGCGCAACTCCTGCTCCATCGGTCCGGCTATCCGATTGGCAGAAACGGTGCAGAATCCCTACGCATTCAGCATTGTCTGCGAAATTTATCGCGCAGGTGAACTGGTTGTTAAGAGCGAGGCAAACACAAGTGAATTAAACCGTAAGCTGGATGAATTGGTCTCTTTTTTAGCAAGGGACAATGATTTGTTTGACGGTACGGTTCTTTTGACAGGTACAAATATCGTTCCCCCTAATGAATTTACACTTGAACCCGGAGACCGGATTGAAATATCCATTAGTGATATCGGGACACTCGTGAATTCTGTTATTTCAAACTAATCTATAAGGAGGATAAGGCTATGACCGCATTTCAAGTGGAGCAGACGTACAACAATTATATTAACGGAGAATGGGTGAAGGCCACATCTGGTGAGACCGAACCGAGCATCAATCCTGCGAATCGGAAGGAAGTTGTCGGCTATGTACCCACTTCCGGCGTAGAGGATTTGAACCGGGCTGTCGCAGCGGCGAAGGAAGCAGCAAAAAAATGGCGGAGATTATCGGGTGCAGAACGCGGCAACTATCTATTTCAGGCAGCAAATGTGCTGGAACGTCGGGCCGATGAAGTTGCAGAGGCGATGACCAGGGAAATGGGCAAAACACTTCCTGAAGCCAAAGGAGAGACGATGCGCGGTGTAGCGATCTTAAGGTATTACGCCGGAGAAGGCATGCGAAAAACAGGAGACGTTATCCCCTCGACAGACAGTGAAGCGCTGATGTTTACGACTCGTGTACCCCTTGGCGTAGTAGGAGTTATTGCCCCTTGGAATTTCCCTGTAGCCATTCCGATTTGGAAAATGGCTCCGGCCTTAATCTATGGCAATACAGTTGTGTTGAAGCCGGCTCAGGAAACTGCGGTCACTGCGGCTAAAGTCATGGAATGTTTTGAAGAGGCGGGTATCCCGGCAGGCGTTATTAATCTGATCTGCGGCAGAGGCTCAGTGATCGGTTCAGCACTTGCCGAGCATCCGGATGTGGGAGGAATAACGTTCACGGGTTCCAATGAAGTGGGGAAACGGGTCGGTGCTGCAGCGCTAGCACGTGGGGCCAAGTATCAACTTGAGATGGGTGGCAAAAACCCGATCATCATTGCAGCTGACGCTGACCTGGATTTGGCTGTCGAAGCCACCATCAGTGGTGGATTGAAATCAACAGGGCAAAAATGTACAGCTACCAGTAAGGTCATCATTGAACGAAACGTATACGATGCCTTTAAAGAAAAACTGCTCTCGCAAATCCAGGAAATCCGGCTGGGTGACGGCATGTCTGCTGGAAGCTGGATGGGTCCATGTGCAAGTGAAGGACAACTCAATACGGTGCTGAGTTATATCCAAAAAGGTCAGGATGAAGGTGCCGTTCTGCTTGCTGGCGGAAAAAGAGGAGACGGTCCCGGACTGGAAGAGGGATTCTATGTGCAACCGACTGTATTTGAAGGGGTCGAATCCCATATGTCCATTGCCCGGGAAGAAATCTTCGGTCCGGTTCTGGCCTTAATTGCAGTAGATTCCCTGGAGGAAGCGATTGAAGCGGCGAATGACAGCGACTACGGCTTAAGTGCTTCCATCTATACTCAGAACGTAGGGGCGATGCTGTCCTTCATCCGGGACATGGATGCAGGACTTGTCAGAATTAATGCAGAAACGGCCGGCGTAGAGCTGCAAGCTCCGTTCGGTGGAATGAAAATGTCAAGTTCACATTCCAGAGAACAGGGGCAAGCGGCTATCGAGTTTTTCACCGCCATCAAAACGGTCTTCGTGAAGTCATAAACTGTGGGGGGCCTATCATGCACGAACAGATTACGTCGATTATGGGGGAGAAGGCATCCAACTGCTTCGATATCATAGCACATGCTCCAGGGGCTGCCGGACGTCTGCCTTTAACGGATGATTTACTGCGAAATGCTCCAAGCGGCGACTTGTTCGGCATGTCCCAGAATGTTGGAATGGGATGGAAACCTGGGGAATTGAACGGAAAACAATTTCTGATCTTAAGTACACAAGGCGGCATTCGCAACGAGGATGGTAGTCCCACAGCCCTCGGTTACCATACGGGTCACTGGGAGGTCGGTCTACTGATGAAAGCTGCCGCAGAAGAACTGTCAAGCCGGGGAGGAATCCCGTTTGCCGGCTATGTCAGTGATCCGTGTGACGGCAGATCACAGGGAACGACCGGCATGTTCGACTCGCTTCCTTACCGGAACGATGCTGCCATGGTATTTCGCAGACTGATTCGCTCGCTGCCGACACGTAAAGGGGTGCTGGGTGTCGCTACTTGTGACAAAGGTCTTCCGGCAATGATGCTCGCGCTTGCCGGTATGCCGCAATTGCCTGGTGTAATTGTTCCCGGTGGCGTCACGCTTCCACCTACCGATGGAGAGGACGCCGGTAAAATTCAGACCATCGGTGCACGATACGTCAGCGGGGAACTTTCGCTCGAAATGGCGTCGGATTTGGGATGCCGCGCGTGCGCTACGCCGGGAGGAGGCTGCCAGTTTCTAGGTACCGCCGCAACAGCTCAGGTCGTAGCAGAGGCCATGGGCATGACAGTACCACATGCCGCGCTTGCACCTTCCGGGCAGCCCGTCTGGATTGAAATGGCGCGCCAATCGTCACGCGCACTCATCCATATGGAGTCTCAGGGAATGAGGATGGCAGACATCGTCACGGATGCATCCATTCGCAATGCCATGACCGTGCACGCTGCGTTTGGCGGATCGACCAATCTGCTTCTTCACATACCGGCGATAGCCCATGCGGCTGGTTTAACCGTGCCTACGGTACAGGATTGGATACAAGTCAACAAGAATGTTCCAAGACTGGTTAGTGCCCTGCCTAACGGTCCGATCTTTTACCCGACCATTCGCGTCTTTCAGGCCGGAGGTGTACCAGAGGTTATGCTTCACCTCAGACAGCTTGGTCTGTTGGATGAGTCTGTACCAACGGTTACAGGTACGTCATTGGGGCAGGTGCTGGATTGGTGGGAATCGTCGGAACGCCGTCATCTCATGCGGAAGCAGTTGAAAGAGCAGGACGGCATCGATCCGGACAGTGTCATCATGAGTGTAGAACACGCCCAGCAGCTTGGCATCTCTTCGACCGTAACATTTCCTACCGGAAACATCGCTCCGGAAGGTTCTGTCATCAAATCCACCTCGATTGATCCTGCTGTGCTGGATGAGAATGGCGTGTACCGTCATCGTGGCAGAGCCAAGGTATTTACCACCGAACGGGAGGCGATCCGTGCGATTAAGACCGGAGGTATCTCGGCTGGGGATGTGGTCGTGCTTCTCGGACGAGGTCCATCCGGAACCGGAATGGAGGAGACGTACCAGCTAACCTCTGCGCTTAAGCATTTGTCTTTTGGCAAATACGTGTCACTGATTACGGATGCCCGGTTCTCCGGTGTTTCCACCGGTGCGTGTATTGGTCATGTTGGCCCTGAAGCGCTGGCAGGCGGACCAATTGGCAAGCTGCGGAACGGAGACCTGATTGACATCGTGGTGGATCGGAGCACGCTGGAGGGCAGCATTAACTTTGTCGGAGAAGGAGAGATTGAGGTTTCGCCGGAAGAAGGTGCTCTCATCCTGGCACAAAGGACCTTCCATCCGGATATGCGGCCTGATGAAGCTTTGCCGGACGATACAAAGCTCTGGGCTGCGCTGCAATCTGTCAGCGGCGGAACATGGAGAGGCAATGTATACGATGTAGAGCGAATTGTAACTGCTCTGGAAGCCGGCAAAAAAGCGCTGGGCTGGTACTGATTTCTACCTTTCGTGTATCTGCTGTTGTACAGATTATCACTTTCATACCGGAGGTTTCTTCCATGAACAGTATCAAGAAAATGATCACCAATCCCATCCTCCCCGGATTTCATCCAGATCCGTCCATATGCCGGACGGGAGAAGATTATTATATCGCCACGTCCACCTTCGAGTGGTTCCCCGGTGTACGCATACACCATTCGCGAGATCTGGTTCATTGGCGACCAATCGCTTCACCGCTGACTCGTGCAACGCAGTTGAACATGGAGGGCAACATTAACTCCGGAGGTGTATGGGCACCATGTCTCAGTTATGACAACGGCGTGTTTTACCTGATCTATACCGATGTCAAAAGCCGGGTAGGCGCCTTTAAAGACACTCACAATTACCTTGTGACAGCAACCGATATTGAAGGGCCTTGGTCCGAACCGATATATCTCAACAGTAGCGGTTTTGATCCTTCCTTGTTTCATGATGAGGACGGACGGAAGTGGCTGGTCAATATGATATGGGATCACCGCAAGGGCAAAAACCGGTTTGCAGGCATCGTTCTGCAGGAGTATTCGGTTGGGGAGCAAAAGCTGGTCGGGCCAGCCAAGAACATTTTTGAAGGAACCGCTTTAGGATTAACCGAAGCACCTCATCTGTATAAACACAAGGACTATTATTATCTCATTACGGCTGAAGGGGGAACAGGTTATGAGCATGCGGTTACAGTAGCACGTTCCCGGACACTACAAGGCCCTTACGAGGTTGATCCTGCCAATCCGATCCTTACTTCATATGGCAGAACGGATTTGGCTCTGCAGAAGGCAGGCCACGGCAGTCTTGTTGAAACACATACCGGCGAATGGTACATGGCTCATCTGGTTGGACGACCTGTTCATCAAAAGTATTGTATTCTTGGACGTGAGACCGCACTTCAGCCGTGTACGTGGAGCGAGGACGGCTGGCTGAGGCTTGCGAGCGGTAACCGGTATCCCGAGGTCCAGGTCATTGCACCGAAGATTACGGCACATCCGTTTGAACCGTTAGCTGAAATGGATCATTTTGATCAATCCGAGCTTCGGAATGACTGGAATACTCTTCGCATTCCACCCGACCCGACTTGGCTCAGCTTGTCGGAACGTCCCGGTTACTTGCGCTTGCACGGTATGGAGTCGATGAGTTCAACGCATAGGCAAAGCATGATCGCGCGAAGATTGCAAACGTTTGAGTGTGAAGCCGAAACAGTTCTGGAATTTGCGCCGGATCATCCACAGCAGATGGCAGGATTGATTTTGTACTACGATACCAAGGACTATCTCTATTTACGTGTAACTTATCATGAAGAGAAGGGGCTGTGCTTGGGAATTATTCAGTCCAAGTACGGGGTGTATGACGAACTGTTAGAGGATATTCCGCTAGAGTCGGTGAATACGCTTCGCTTAAAAGCAGTGGTTGATTATGATCGCGCCCGCTTTTACTATGCGTTAAATAAGGATTCATCCTGGAATCATGTAGGCGAGTGGGTTGATATCACACATCTGTGCGATGAATCTCCGGAGTATATTCGGTTTACGGGAACCTACATCGGACTTTGTGTGCAGGATCTCGGTGGAACTCGAAAACATGCCGATTTTGATTACTTTGTGTATAGAGAAACAAAGCATGAAGTGAATGCATTAAGCCATATAGATTCTGCGGATGGTGTGTCTGGAGAGTTATCAAGAAATTAGAAGATTGTGTGATATTGCCCAAATGTTATAAGGTGGACTCGTGATAAAATATTTCTATTCGGATAAAGCAGCGCTCCCTTGTGAAGGGGGCGTTGCTTTATAAAATAGGGATGAATAACTACATAATAATATGATATTATGTTTGTCGGTAACAGGTCGAATATAATAGTTGGAGGCATATTATGAAATTATATAAAGTTGTTCAACCCCATAATTCAAACTATCCTGATCCCATCGTTTTAGCTAAAGGAGATACGGTCCTATATGGGAGAGAAGATACTGAATTCCCCAACTGGATTTTCTGTGAATCCGTACATTCTAAAAAAAGCGGCTGGGTACCGAAGCAAATATTAAGCACTCCCAATGAAGAACAGATCGCGACTGCATTATCAGATTATTCAGCACACGAATTAACCGTAAAACCCGGTATCATCGTTACAAAAGAATTTGAACTAAATGAATGGAGTTTTGTTCATACCGCAGAGGGTGAAAAGGGCTGGTTACCAAATAAGGTATTGATTCCATCGGAATAAATAAGGAAGTTGAAACAGAATCAATGAGCACATCTGAACAAATTCCGGTCGTGACATGTACGCGATATCCAGTGTATACCCGTCAGGTAAAACCAGGCTGGCGTCGGCACCTTGCAGATACTGAAAATCACGAATGGTTTCAGGGCTTAAGGAATCGCGACATGCTTCACGGTTCTCCGGTGTCGGTAAGTGCCAGTACGTCTCCCAGGCTCCCCATGCGTCACTAAATCCCTCCATATATGCATTCCCATTCTGACTAATGATAGCTTAAACCTTTTCCGGATGAGCAACGGCCAATCTATTCCCCACAGGTGCACCGTAATCAAATACATATAGTACATACTTATTGAGAGATAGGGCTTGAGTAAAACCTTCAATCACCTGGAACAGGTTCTCAAATGTAAAGTTGAATGGAAACCCATGTAATAACAATATAACTGGACCATCCTTGGAACCAGCTTCATGATAAAAACATCGACCTCTCCAACTTTTTGCCGCTGATAACTAATTCAGTTGTTATCTAAGGCAGACATATCGTTCATCGTGATTTTCAAATCAACCTACTCGAGATCATGAATCAAACGTCTCACCCACATAATGAAACGAGTGAATATGCGTTTTGGTCAGTTCGATCACATTCTTGATAAAAACATCACGTGATTCATGGTATCCGCTTAATATCCAATTGTTCAATAGTCCAAAAAAACCGTAGGCGGTATAGTACTTGAAATAGTCCATGTTCACCGGGGAGTTATTGATCGTCTCAAAGACAAACTGTTCCTGATAGATTTTGAGTATAGTTTGGGGGAAGCCTGTATGTAGACCGGGTAACGTGTCATCGTATTGAATCAGTTCGAAGAAGTCTCGGTTTTCATAGATATAATCCACGATTTGAAAAGATTCGGCGTCCAGCTTGTTTGTTGAAACCTTTTGACCGTGCCAATAGGGCCTACCTACTGCCCCCCTTAATCCTTGAAGTGTTGTACTCAGCAATTCTTCAGCGAGAAGATATTTGTCCTGGTAGTGTAAATAAAACGTGCTGCGATTGTAACCCGCCTGATCAACGATGTCCTTGACAGACACACCATGGAATCCTTTTTTCTTAATGAGCTGAATCAGAGCGGTTTTTAGGTGCTCCTTGGTTCGATTACGATGTTGAGCAGTCACAATAAGTTCATTATTCATTCAAAAAAACTCCTATAAATATAGACATATTTTTATGAAGTGTCTACGAGGTAGACACTTAGTCATATCTTAATGATTGGAATGTTACAATTTTAAGCATAGAATTAGTTTTGTAAACATCATATAGCACTATTTATATAGGCGCTATTCAAAATATTATACTGGGGGAATTATTCATGGGCAAACTACAGGATAAAGTAGCAATTATTACAGGAGGAGCATCCGGAATCGGCGCAGCAACAGCTCGCCTGTTCGTTTCCGAGGGAGCCAAAGTGGTTTTGGTCGATCTGAATGAAGAAAAAGGCAAGGCGTTCGAACAGGAACTGAAAGCGCTTAATGCGGAAGCTCTCTTTATCAAAGCAAACATCACGAGTGAAGAAGAGGTTGCCGAGATGTTCAAACAAACCGTCCAAGCCTTCGGTCAAGTGGATATCGTATTCAACAATGCGGGAATCGGACGAGTTCATCCAACGCATGAGCTTGACTACGCCGAATGGCGTAATACGGTCAATGTTGATCTGGACGGCGTTTTCTTGGTGGCTCGTGAATCAATTCGCGAAATGCTGAAAATTGGCGGCGGCACAATCGTCAACACGGCATCCATGTACGGATGGGTTGGTTCTCCTGGTTCAGCAGCTTACAATGCAGCTAAAGGTGGCGTTGTGAATCTGACTCGTTCCCTCGCGCTGGAGTATGCTGAGCAGAATATTCGGGTGAACTCCCTTTGCCCAGGCTTCATCGATACACCGATTATCCCGGAAGAGAGCAAACAAGCACTTGCTGCGGCAACCCCAATGAAACGTCTGGGTCAAGCAGAAGAGATGGCGAAAGCCGTTCTGTTCCTCGCTAGCGATGATTCTTCCTATATGACAGGAAACAGCCTGATCATAGACGGAGGATACACTGCTCAATAAGTGTAGCAATTGTCAAAGCATACAAGAAAGAACATAGTTCCATTAAAAGTCGCTAATCTAGCGGCTTTTTTTATTTTATTGGTATAAGAGCAGTTCCCGAGCCAATGACAACTAGCAAATAACCAGTTTAGCTACTCATAATAGATGGCCTCATAAGGAAACTCCAACTTATTCAAGCGATATTCTTTGGGTGACATGGACATATATTGCCGAAAAACTTTGCCGAAATAGCTTGGGCTCTCAAAGCCGCATTGTTGACCAATTTGGGAAATCGGAAGTTCGGTTGTGCGGAGAAGTCTAACTGCTACCTCAATGCGTCTGTCTTTGAGATAGGCGAGCGGTGATGTTTTCTCCGATCTCTGAAATAACCTGCACAAGTAGTGTTTATTGATATCGCAATGACTGGCCAGCAAATCTAACGTTAACGGAGAAGCATAATTCTCCCGGATGAACTTTTTACATTTCTCGATTGTTGTTATGGAAAGGGCACCAATATCCCTCTCCGCATCCCGACTCGTCTGCACCAAGATTAGCAACCAGCGGTAGATTTGCATAGACAAACGATACTTGTCGGTGACTTTATCCTGATGAATCAAATGGATGATTTGCCATAACTCTTGAATCAAGGGAGAATCTGCGTTTCGTCGAATGACATGTCCCTCATTATCATGGATCATATCCCAAATTCGGTTGGCTTCATCCCCGCGAATGTTAATCCATATAAATTCCCATGGTTCGTTATTCTCCTGTTTATAGTAATAGCAATGTTCTCCGGAGATTTTAACAAGCAGGGCATGTCCCTTGGGTAAAGGAATCGTTTGATTATCAATATCCAGATAACCTTGACCATTAAGTGTGTATTGAAAAACAACGTGTCCCGGGTCCGGTCTATCATCACTGGGACAACGATATTCCTCGCTCGAAACGATCTGCCATCCAATAGAGTCCAGTGTCATGATTGATGTATCGTCATTACGAAAAGCGTAAGATACCGTATGAACCATACGTGAATCTCCTTCCTGAAAAAGTCAATTATTTTATATAATACGTCACATTTTTTAGATTGTCTGTCTTTTTTTAGACCTGTAAGATAAATGTAAGCGGTAACATAAAGAGGAGGTGGCTATAAATTGTGTTCCTATGACAACAAGCAGGGCAGGATCGAACTGTTGATTCTAAAAATGAATTTTTAGATAAGGAGGCGTAAATCGAATGATCCGAAGAACTGTTTCCATCCAGAAATCGATGTTTGTATCTTTTTTAGCACTCCTTATGGTTATTTCTCTGGCTGTTCCTCCAGCACCGATGCGTGCAGAGTCATCATCAAACAGCCTGCCGGGTCGCCAAGCAGAATACCTGAACCGGGGGTTGGTTGCGGTTCTTGTAGACAACGGTGTTTTTCTGAGCTGGAGGTATTTAAACAACGATCCAGATGATATCGCTTTCAATATATATAAAAACGGAACCAAAGTGAATACGTCGCCCATAAGCGACGTGACCAACTATGTGGACACCACGGGTTTCGACAGCTCGCAATATCAGATTTCCACTGTTGTTTCAGGCAAGGAGCAGATGCAGCCGGAGGTTGTATCGGTCTGGCATAACGATTATCTGCCTATACCGCTGGATAAACCGGCCGACGGACGGACCAAGGACGGCGGAACCTACTCCTATTATGCAGGGGATGCTTCCGTAGCTGACTTGGACGGGGATGGCGAATATGAAATCGTCTTCTTGTGGAGTCCGAGTAACTCCAAGGACAATTCGCAGGCCGGTTATACGGGCAACGTCTATATCGATGCCATCAAACTGGATGGCACGAAGCTGTGGAGGATTGACCTGGGCGTAAACATCCGTGCCGGAGCGCACTACACACAGTTAATGGTGTATGACCTGGATGGCAACGGAAAGGCCGAGGTTGTTGTTAAGACAGCGGACGGCACGAAGGACGGCCAAGGCACAGTTATTGGTGACGGGACGAAGGATTATCGCAATGACGGCGGATACATACTGTCAGGGCCGGAATATCTCACGCTGTTTGACGGTGAGACTGGCGCAGCCGTATCCACGGTGAATTATGATCCGCCAAGAGGCAACGTAAGTGATTGGGGGGATGGTTATGGCAACCGTGTAGACCGTTTTCTTGGCGCGATTGCTTATCTGGACGGTACGAAACCAGGCGTCGTGATGAGTCGGGGTTACTATACCCGCACTGTGCTTGTTGCTTATGATTATGTTGGTGGAGAACTCGTCAAACGCTGGACGTTCGACACCAACGAAGCAGGATCACAATATCAAGCACAGGGCAACCACAATCTGAGTGTACTGGATGCCGACCATGACGGCAAAGACGAGATTATGTTTGGCGCCCTAGCTATAGACGATGACGGCAGCTTGATGTACAGCACCGGACTTGGACACGGTGATGCCATGCACGCCGGTCAGCTCGACCCGAATCGGGATGGCTATCAGGTCGTCAGTGTTCACGAGCATTCAGATGCGGCGTACGGACTGGAGATGCGCGATGCCTCCACAGGTGAAATCCTCTGGGGTGAGAAAACAGGTTTTGACACCGGTCGCGGGATGTCGGCGGACATCGATCCGAACTATCCGGGCTACGAATCATGGGCCACGACCGTTACCAACGGGCAAAGTGTACCTGTAACCAATACCTATTCTGCTGCAGGAAATGCGATCTACACGGTGGACGAAGGGCCCAAAACTGCCAACTTCGCCATCTGGTGGGACGGAGATCTTCAGCGGGAGCTGTTTGACCATCAGTGGGATAATAGTACCGCCAAAGGAATTCCACTCATTTACAAATGGGATTACGAAAATAAAAAGCTGAATGAAATCTTCCGGGCAACCGGTACGTTAACGAACAATCATACCAAAGGTAATCCGGCGCTTCAGGCGGACATTCTGGGCGACTGGCGTGAAGAAATTCTGCTGCGGAGCGAAGATAGCTCGGAATATCGTCTCTACACAACGACCATTCCTTCGGATTATCGCATCCCTACGCTGATGCAGGACCCTGTGTATCGACTTGGCGTAGCATGGCAAAATGTATCTTACAATCAGCCGCCTCACACCGGCTTTTATCTCGGAGCAGAAGCTACAGCATTCCCGAAAGCCGATCTGGCGCTGACCCGCGAAGCAGAAATGCCGCAACAGGTTTACCGTTTTGATTTTGGCACAGAGACAGCGTCAGGAAGTACGGCTATACAGGACACATTATATACACAAGAGAAGGGATACGGCTTCAAGGATGCAAGCGGGGTTACCGTAGGCACAAACGAGGTTTCGGTTGTAACAGGTACGACATTCGCTGTTGACCTGCCAAATGCCAACTATAAGGTGACGCTGCGATTGGGCAGTGATGCGCATAACTCCAACGTGGGGGTCAAATCCGAATTCGTTCAGAAGCTCGCCGTAACAAATGTGACAGCGGGAGCACCGCTCGAGTATTCCTATGATGTTGCATTGGTGGATGGACAGCTTGATCTGCTCTTCACCGGTACAGCCATAGACATCCAGGATGTCATCATCGAAAAGTATCCAGAGAAAGCGGCTGGTGCGGCAACAACGATCTATATGGCTGGTGATTCAACCATGCAATCTTACAGTGAAGCGCAGGCTCCTCAAGAAGGATGGGGCCAGCAGTTCGGACGTTATTTCTCCAATGGGGCAGTCGTCGTGAACGATGCGATCGGTGGTCGAAGCAGCAAATCCTTCATGGTAGACGGTCGTCTCGATACGATCCTGCAGCGAATCAAGCCGGGGGACTTCTTCTTCATTTCCTTTGGTCATAACGACGCCAGTGCAGGGATACCGGACCGGTACGCATCACCGGAGGACTATAAGATCTACTTGGCTCGTTATGTAAACGGTGCCAAACAGCGCGGCGCTACCCCGGTATTACTCACTCCAGTGGGACGCCGGGATTTCAATACAGTGACTCAGGAGTTCAATGTCAGCTTCCCGGCATATGTGCAGGCAGCGAAAGAAGTGGCGGAGGAACTTGACGTGCCGCTGATTGATCTTAGCAAGTTAAGTATTGCGTACTACGACAAAATTGGTAATACAGCTACAGAAAAAGTATTCCTATATGCTAATCCGGGTGAATATCCAAAATACCCGAATGGAATCAACGATAATACTCATTTTAGCAGTTATGGTGCACAGAAAATTGCCGGTCTCGTTGCTGGTGCGGTCAAAGACATGGGGCTGAGTATCTCATCGCTGGTCATTGACCCTGATATTTCCGAACCAGAACCAGAGCCGGAAACCCAGCTCTATGAGGAGGATTTTGAAGGCGACGCTGCGGGCTACCAGTATGCGATGGTCAATGCCACGGGTATTGCAGGAACCATGGCGGGAACGGTGGTTGAACAGTCCGGGAATAAGGTACTGTCTGTCACAGGGTCTGGATCAGGCAATCGAGCTAAGGTGTTCCGTCTGTTTGATGCCGTAAACGGCGATCAGGTAAAGGTAAACTTTGACTGGCAATCCGGTAATGTGAGTGCCTATCCGTCAGAAGGTCATCTCACGGTCCAGGATTCCAACGAAAATGCCCTGTTCACGTTGTATACCAAAACCGGAAGTACCAAAATTCATTATTATATCGGTGCATATAATCCGGACTACGGCACAGGAGATACAGCTATACCCGAAGGGGGAACGGCTACTGAGATTTCCAAGAACCAGTGGGTCACTGTGGATGCGACCATTAATTTTGCGAAGAAAACGTTGGATCTCACATTAACAGATGTGGCGAATCCGACCGTTACACAAACGATTAAAGATATCCCTATGAGTTCCATCGCATATGCCGACAATGTCAGAGCGATTCGATTCCTCGGAACAAGAAAAGGTGGTGGAGGCACGTTGAACTGGACTACCCAGATCGACAACGTGCGGATTGAAGGCACGCAGCTTCCTTCTGAGGGTGGCGATCAGACGGCATTAATCGCTCTGTACGATGAGATTAAAGCACTGGATCTGTCGGATTATACAGATGCATCAAAGGCCGTGTTGAACCGGGCTTTGACAGCAGCGGAAGCGATATTTAATACCGAAGCCACTCAGGCTCAAGTTGACCATGCGTTTAATATGTTAACTGTGGCAAAGGATTCATTGACAAGTGAACCAAGCGAAGAGATAAGTGAATACCGATTTGACTTTGGTTCCGGCGGTGCTGCCGAAGGATACATCAAGGTAGATGCCAAGAGAGCGTACATCGAAGGCAACGGTTACGGTTTTGCCGATACTGCACTGACCAAAGATGAGAACCGGGAGACCGGGGATGCGCTCAAAGAGGATTTCACACGAGTAAATGGCACCTCCTTCCTGGCGGAGTTGGAGCCGGCCAATTATCGGGTAACAATGACAATCGGGGATGCAGAGGAATCAACTAGCGCAAATGTTGTTGTGGAGCAAATGACCAAGTTGCCGCTCACAACCGTTGCCAAGGGCGAATTCAAAGAAATTACGTACGATATTGCTCTGATTGATGGGGTATTTAACTTCAACTTCACCGGAAATGCACCGAAGATCAATGCGCTGAAGCTAGAGCGTCTGCCAGATCACAGCGCAAGCGATAAACCTGTTATATATTTGGCGAGCGATTCCACGGTGGCCAATTACGCGGAGAGCTACCGTCCACAAGCAGGTTGGGGCGAAACGTTGGGTGAATATTTTGATGCAAATGAAGTCAGCATTGATAACCGGGCAGTTGGCGGTTTGAGCAGCAAGACCTTCTTGGTCGGCGGATATCTCAATGATATTCTGCTCGCCATTCACGAAGGCGATTATCTGTTCATGCAGTGGTCTCATAACGATTCCACACCTTCACGTCCGGAGCGTTATCTTACGCCAGAGCAGTTTAAGGTATATCTGAAAGAATACATTAACGGTGCTCTTCAAAGAGGGGCGATCCCGGTGCTGGTTACGCCAGTGAATCGTCGTGATTTTACCGGAGAAGTGCTGAACAAAAGCTTCCCGGAATACGTACAGGCGATGAAAGAGACGGCGCAGGAAACGGAGACACTCCTCATCGATCTCAATCAGGCCAGTTGGGAGCATTTTCAGGAACTTGGCACTGAAGGAACCAAATCGATATTCATGTGGGTAGGTACAACCGAAGACAACACACATTTGCAGATGAACGGTGCAATCAAGGTGTCTGAACTCGTGGCAGGCCTTGTCAAAGATTTAAATATCCCTTTATCTGATTTTGTCACACTGGAAGGGGAATCACCGGAACAGGAAGCCCCGCATACTAAGGCAACTGTGGAAGGGGAATCGCAGAACGACTGGTATACTTCTCCTGTACAAGTGACCTTTACAGCAACCGATGAAGACTCCGAAATCGAAGGGACCTATTATCAAATTAATGGTGGCGAAACGGTGAGTGGCACGCAGTTGACCCTAACTGAAGAAGGTACACATACGATCACCTACTGGAGCATCGATGTTGACGGTAACAAAGAGAGCGAACAATTGTTGTCCATATCCATTGATCTCGTACCACCAACCATTGAAATTCATGGTCAAACCGAGTACACCATTGATCAGCACGTGGAAATTGGCTATACCGCTTCCGATACGGCATCCGGTGTGGCTGAACCGGAGGGTGTGCTTCTGGACACTCCGGCGTATACACTGGAACCCGGCCTAAATCAGGTTACGGCAACCATCTCCGATGTGGCTGGGTGGGAACAGACGGTAGAATATCGTTTTGCGGTTATTGCTACATTCGACAGCCTGATCAATCTGACCAGCGCCTTTGCAGTTGATTCGATCGATCCGAATGCCGGTGTTCTTGCTGATCAGCTCACAAACACGTTACAGCAGGCCAAACAGGCAGCAAGCGATCGTGAAGGAGCAAAAGCGCGTCAATTGCTTGCATCCTACGGTAATGACGTTCAAGCAGCTAGAGGAACCGTATTTACAGATGAGCAGGCAAGTGTGCTAATCAAGTGGGAGGAATGGCTCCATCAGGCAACGCCACTCGCAAACGGGGCCCCTGGCACTCCGGTCTTGTCTGACAATAATGGTTATGACACGGGTCTCAAAGACGGGGACTATACCGTCACAATGAATCTGTGGTGGGGAAATAACGGCAATCAGTTCAAGCTGTATGAGAATGGTGAATTGATTAAGGAAATTTCCCTGGTGGATCAATCCCCATCTGCCCAATCTGTTCAAGTTGATATTACTGGTAAGAAAAATGGCACCTACATCTATACCGGGGAACTAATCAATGCACTGGGTACAACCATGAGTACGCCGTTGACAGTTGTTGTCACGGATGCTTCCCCGGGGCAAGCCGTTCTGTCGCATGACAACTGGGACGGTGACGGCAACTTTAATGTCACCATGAATCTATGGTGGGGAACAAACGCAACCGAATACGAACTTTACGAAAATGGTGTAAAGATTGACACACAATCGCTGCAATCTCACTCACCTGGCGCACAGTCTGCGGTTACCGCAATCTCTGAAAGGGCACCTGGAATCTATGAGTATGAAGCTGTGCTTCGTAATCCTTCAGGGGAAACCAGATCAACCAAATTAAATGTGACGGTGCGCGAGTAGCTGAGAGGTTTGAGGCATTCCATTATCCACAATGAAATAAAGTAGGTTAGGTTTATAAAAAAGTGCTATTCCTCATCCATTCGAGGAGTAGCACTTTCTACTTATTTTGCGATAAAATTGTAAAGAGAGTCCATTTTGAGGGAAGAAGGTGCACTTTGAGCAGCAAAATCCATGAATTTATGAGTTGGGCTGAGTCAAACGATTGGATCATAACTCAGAAATCGAATTGTCATTTAGATTTAGATGTTAGTTTCATAACTAGATACAAAGTTATTCCTGAAGAATATTTAGATTTTTTACGTGTTATGGAACGATGCATTACTCCTGATGAAAAGACATGGTTCCTTTGTGAGAGTGAATACAAAAATAGCTCAGATGCTGATTTTCAATGGAATGAATTTGAACTGCTCAGCTTGGAAGCAGCAAACGAGGACGATCAATGGAGATCAGAAATAACGACATGGTGGAATCATTATCTACCAATCATGATTTCTGTTAACGGTGTTTATTCCTTCTATGCTATTGACTTATCCAATGAAATAGGAGCCATCGTATATGGAGAAGAACCAGAATTTGAAGAAATTAAAAAAGTGGCTAATCATCTGAATGAGTTTATGGAACTCATTATGTCAAAATCGATAGCACTTTATTGAGCAAATTTTGATCCTTTTAGAGAACTTCATTTATTAATCTCTTAGATCTTACCATCCACTATGAAAGCGTTTGACATATTTGAATATCAATCTATAATGATGAAAGGAAATTGGACTTGGAGCAAGCTTCCATACACAGGAAGCTTGCTGTTTCATTTTCAGAAGGAGAATAGGTTCCCATGACTCTTAAAAAAAGAATATTTTTACTGTTCTTTCTCAGTGCGTTTATCCCTTTTATCAGCATATTTGCAATCTCTTATTATACTATTGACTCCATCTTCGCCAATAAAATTGATGATGGCATCCGTAGCAATTTACAGCAGGTCACGTCCTCATTGGACAATTCAATCACCAATATGAATCACGTTACCCAGCAATTGTCCTACAGGGGAACTTTGGGCAAAAGCATGGATGAATTCTTGAATCCGTCCTCTGATATCTTTCAATTGATTGAGGCCAGGGACGAATTAAAGAGCGAGTTAAGTGTGGTCACATTTACCAATCCCAACATCGGACTGACGCTATATTACTTTGATAAAGAAGGTACAACGCAGTTTAGCAACTTCCCAATCAAGGATCGTTTATCTTTTGACTCTTTACCTGTGCTCTTCCAAACCTATGGCATTAAATACTATGGCCCTCATATCAGTATGAACCGATTCGATGACCAACTCGTTCTGTCCGCTATGCGAAAAGTACAACTCTCCAAAAGGGACGATGTTTACATTTACGTGGAGTCCGGCTTTCGGCTTACACAGGATATCTTGGGTTACAATCAATACAACGGCGCATTATCTCACCTCATCCTGGATGGTACAGGAAACATTGTGTACAGTGAGATACCGGAGGCCATGAAGGTCGGCGAGAATTTCTCCAGCTTAACAGCCGATCCTGCGAAGGACGGAATATCCCGAGGGTATCACTGGTTCAAGGAGGATTCCTCACAGAAATGGAGTGTCGTATCGGTCATTTCGCAGGCTCAATATCAACAGGAGAAAAACCAGTGGTTGCTTCAAATTTTGCTGGTCGCTTTATTTTTCCTCGGCTTTACCGTGTTTCTCGCTTGGCTCCTGTGGAAGATGGTATACAAACCACTCGGGCTGTTCCATTCGGAAATCGATGGGATGTCCAAGAATCCTCAAACGACCGGGAGCCGAGCACGTACTCAGATTCCCGAATTTGATTTTCTGCTCGGTGAATTTTCGAATATGCAGCATCAGATTGGTGACCTCTTCAAGGAAGTTCAGCAGAAAGAGAAGATTCGTGCAGACCTGGAAGTGGAAAAACTGCTCTATCAGATTAACCCGCACTTTCTGATGAATACACTGGATACAGTGCACTGGTTGGCCGTCATGAATGGTCAAGGGGAGATCGACAAGCTGGTGCAATCATTGAACAAGCTGCTTTATTACAATTTGGGCAAATTAGGGCAAGTATCCACGATGGAAGAGGAGATTGATGCGTTAAGACAATATCTGATTTTGCAGCAAATTCGCTATGACTTTGAATTTGACGTCCGCATTACTGCAGATGAACAAGTGCTTCAAATTCCTGTGCCCCGCTTTATTCTGCAACCGCTGGTTGAAAATTCGTTATATCATGGATTGAGTGACGAAGGTTTTATTCAGATTGAAGTGACATGCACTGCAACGCTGAACATTATGATACAAGATAATGGTGCAGGCATGACCGAAGAAACCATTCATAATCTGCTAAACAATCGTGTAGCTGAACAACAAAAAGTAGGGATGGGCATCGGACTCAATTACGTTCACCGCATGTTGAAGGCACAGTACGGGGACCAAGCACAACTGGTGATCGAGAGTGAATTGGGGACAGGGACAAGCATCCTGCTCGTACTGCCTATTAAAGGAGAAGATATCTCGGCATGATTAAGGTATTAATTGTAGATGATGATAAGTTGGTACGCAAAGGCATTAGCTCTGCGATGCCATGGAACGAGTTCAGCATGGAGGTTGTAGGAGAGGCAAGTAACGGGGCGAAAGCACTGGATTTCCTGAAAACCCAACCGGTCGATCTGATGCTGACGGATCTTGCGATGCCCGTTATGTCAGGGATTGAACTGATGCGAGCTGCGAGGCAGCTCTATCCGGAACTTCATATCGTTGTGTTAACCCTGCATCAGGATTTCGATTATATCCAGGAAGCACTTAGACTCGGAGCCATTGACTATATAGCCAAAGTCCAGCTGGAGAAAGAACAATTCGAGCATGTTTTGCAACGAATACATACCCGAATCAACGGGTTGACGACCACGATCAGAAAGATGCCCTCGCAGAATGAAATCAACGTCCATTATCAACATGTGTATGCACTGGTTTCACAGGATCGCAAATCAGAGCCTAAGTGGCCAATGGAGATAACTGCACATGAAGATGAGATTAGGTGGGAGGTTGAGCGTAATAGCTGCATGTGGGCTGTTCATCCATCGGAAGAGGAACAACTCTTTCATCAATTGAAAGAATTGTTGCATCAAGATGCTCATAGTACATTGTTGGTTTTGTCTGATGTACAAGAGCGCACATGGTCACAGATCAAAAACTGGATTATGAATTATACAGATACGTCATTTTTCTATGCGTACAACCCCAATAACCAAGTCATTACCGTTTCGATGAATGAGGACAACACAAGTTTAAAAGAACCGCAGGATGAAGATATCGATCGAATTAAGCAAAGTTGGTTCCAGACACCATGGACCCACAACGACAGTTACTACAATCAACTCATTGATCAGTTTATATCATTACGATTACATAAAGGTCAGTTGATGGGATTGCTGTACTCGATCGTTATGGAATGGAACCACCTTTTTGCCCAAACTACGCTTGGAAGAATCGCCATGATTCATTCTTTTGAGTCCTGGTACGAGGTTGAAGCATGGATCAAGCAGACAGCTGCAAGCATTCAAAAAGCAGATGCCCAGACTTCCTATTCGCAGGAAATCATCGATGCCGTTAAGAAAGCAGTGAGGATCGTGCAAAATGATATGGAGCAGGCCTATACAGCTTCAGGTCTGTCGCAACAACTCAACATCAGCCGAAGTTATTTCAGTCAATGTTTCAAAGATCTGATGGGTAGAACCTTTAATGAGTACTCCCGATATATCCGGATAGAGAAGTCCAAAGAGTATTTGCTCAATACAAATAATACGATTTTCTGGATTGCGGAGCGAGTGGGATATACGGATGAAAAGTATTTCAGCCGCATTTTCCGCGAACTGACAGGTCTGCTGCCAAGCGAATATCGGCAGCTGGGTAGAGGAAATAAATAGCCGACAGCCTCCTGTTTTAGGAGCTGCCGGCTTTTGTTTTTGATTAAAAGTCAGGGTGGTTAGACGAATGTAGATCCGTAAGTAGGGTAAATGCTCACAAGTTAACCATACTTCATCATACGGACTGAAAAATTGTAATCATATCTCTATCCAAACGGACGTGTATTCCCTATCACGATGGGGCTTCACTCCACTTTATAATGAAAGCGCAAACACAAATATTAAACATCAGAAAAAGGGGAATCGAATTAGATGAGAACAAAATGGTCCATGAAAAGCAATCGGTTGACAAAACGTCTGGCCGTGCTGTCCATGTCTGCCTTAATGGTTGCTGTCCTGGCGGCATGTGGAGACTCTTCCACTCCTCCTACTGCAGAAGAAGCAGGCAAATATGAGGTAACGCCGGGAGATCCGTTCAGTGCCTATAAAGACGAAATTACCGTCACCATGGGACGAGTAACCACAGCCAATCCGAAACTGCCGAGTGGTGATACCTATGAGAATAACGCGTATACTCGGCTGGTCAAAGACACGTTTAACGCTCAGATTTCAGATCAATTTGAAGCCAATGGCGAAGATTATAGCCGTCAGGTTTCGCTCGCCATCGCATCTGGGGAATTGCCAGACATGATGCGTGTTGATTCCAAAGATGAATTAAAAGAGCTGGTGGATAATGATCTGATTGAGGATCTGACAACCATATATGATCAATATGCTACGGATAATATCAAGCAGATATACGATTCCTATGATGGCCGTGCATTAGAAAATGCGACGATTGACGGACGTTTGATGGGACTTCCGGCGACTTCTCTGGATTCTGCACCCACGATGGTTTGGGTTCGTCAGGATTGGTTGGATCTGCTCGGGATTCAACTTGATGCAGACGGAGACGGTGCCATCTCGCTCGATGAAGTAGAGAAAACGGCACAGGAATTCCTGGAAAGAGACCCTGGCCAATCCGGAAACCCGGTAGGTATCCCCTTTGTGAACACGATGAATACAACAGATTACAATGGCTCTGCATATACGATGCTGGGTGTGGCCTCAACCGAAGGAGCCTTCCCGCAATATTGGATGAATGGTGAAGACGGCAAAATCGTGTATGGTTCCACGACAGAAGCAACGAAGAAGATGCTCGGTATCATGGCGGATTGGTTCAAGAATGGGATCATTGACCCGCAATTTGGAACCCGCACGTTTGACGATATTACCGCACTCTACGCCAATGGCCAAAGCGGTATTGCTTTTGGACCGTGGCATATCCCTGACTGGGGACTGATCAGTGCCAAACAGATGGATAAAAATGCGAAATTCTCGGCTTATACGTTGGAGGACACAAGTGGCAAAGTTAACGTGGCGCATGCCAATCCATCCAATCAGTTTATCGTGGTGAGAAAGGGATATGAACACCCTGAACTGGCCGTTAAGATTCTTAACCTGTTCTACGATAAACTGGCCAATGATAAAGATGCCGCTACAACCATGCCGGAAGCTGCCAAGTACCAGGAGACCGGGGTAGACGGATCTACGAGACCTTTTAATATCGAAGTCAACTCGGCTACATCGCTACTGGATGATTACTCTGACGTTGTTCGTGGGATCAAAGGTGAGATTGGTTTGGATGAGGTTCGCACAACCGAATCGAAAAACAATATCGGCAGCATCAAAACTTATTTGAGCGACATGGATACGGATGATGTGACTGCTTGGTCCAAATATCATTCACGGATCAACGGTGTTGGACTAATCGACAAACTGACACAGGAAAAGAAATTCGAATGGATGACACCTGCTTTCTCTGGAACCACAGCAAGCATGAAACAGACGTGGGCCAATCTGACGAAGCTCGAACAGGAATCGTTTATCAAAATTATAACGGGTTCAGAACCTTTGGATTACTTCGATACATTCGTGAATAACTGGAAAAAACAAGGCGGTGATCAAGTCATTCAGGAAATTGAGGACGAGATCGCATCCAAACAATAACATCTATGAACAGTAGCGGGGCTGCGATACGCAGCCTTTCTTCAACGAAAGGGGTTCATTCATGAAACAGGGAAATATGAAAGCGAGAGGCCGGCTTGGCCCAGGTGCCATGTACCATATGATGATGCTGCCAGGCATTTTGTTTTTGCTGGTATTCAGCTATGTTCCAATGGTCGGCATCATTACGGCTTTTCAGGACTATATACCGGCCAAAGGCATGTTTGGCTCTGAATTTGTAGGGCTGAAACATTTTACTTATATGTTCAAGCTGCCGGATATCGCGCAAGTCGTCAGCAATACGTTGGTGATAGCGATTGGCAAGATTTTGCTTGGAACGATGATGGCCATCATTTTTTCCGTGTTGTTAAATGAAATTCGTGTCAAATACGTTAAAAAATCGGTGCAGACGATCGTTTATCTACCGCACTTTCTATCCTGGGTTGTACTGGCATCGGTCGTTGTCAACATGTTCAGTTTGGATGGCATTGTGAATCAAATGCTCGCGTTCTTTGGCCTGGAAAATATTAATTTTCTTGGCAGCAACACCTGGTTCCAGCCACTGATTATCGGTACAGATGTATGGAAAGAGTTTGGTTACAGTTCCATCGTGTATTTGGCTGCGATCACGTCGATTGATCCCGGTCTGTATGAAGCGGCAGGTATGGATGGAGCCAGTTGGTGGAGAAAAGTATGGCATATCACCTTACCAGGCATGCTGCCTATTATTCTGCTCATGGGCGTAATGAGCCTGACCAACATTTTGAGCGCCGGTTTCGATCAAGTTTATAATCTGTATAATCCGGTTGTCTATGAGTCGGGCGATATTCTGGACACCTATGTTTATCGAATTGGTCTCGTTGGGCGACAGTATAGCTTCGGTACGGCTGTTGGCTTGTTTAAGTCCGTAATCGGTATTGTTTTGCTGATGTCTGCCAACCAGTTGGCCAAAAAATATACGGATCGAAAAATATTCTAAGGAGGCCAAACCTGTGTCCTATTCAGCAAGCTTCAAAGAACGAACTGGCCGGTTTGTCATCTATGCCATTGTGATTATGCTGGCATTGATCTGCCTTCTTCCGTTATGGAATATCGTTGCCATATCATTCAGCAGCAGCGAGGCGGTATCTGCCAATGCAGTAGGTCTCGTTCCGGTCAATTTTACAACAGCAGCGTATACCAAAATTATCGATGATGCTCAGTTTTGGCGTTCCTTTGGCATATCTGTTCTACGTGTCGCACTTGCCCTTGTGCTTAATATGATTCTGATTATTTTGATGGCTTATCCGTTATCCAAATCGAAGCGGGAATTCAAAGGCAGAAACATTTATATGAATATCATGATTTTTGCCATGTTGTTCAGTGGAGGTATGATTCCGACTTACCTGCTGATCAAAAACCTGGATATGCTAAATACGATATGGGCACTTGTTCTGCCAGGCGCTGTTCCGATTTTCAGTGTCATCCTCGTGATGAACTTCTTCTCTGCTGTACCTAAAGCGCTTGAAGAAGCAGCCTTCATTGATGGAGCCAATCCGCTTCAAGTCTTGTTCAAAGTGTATGTTCCCGTGTCCATTCCAGCGCTGGCGACAGTTGCCTTGTTCAGTATTGTGGGGACGTGGAATGACTTCTTCAGCGGTCTGATCTATATGACCAAAGTCAGCAATTATCCGCTAATGACCTATATTCAATCCCTTAACGTGAATATTGCCGATTTGCTTCAAGCCGGTACGAATTCCAGCGAGCTCAGCAACCTGACTGAAATTTCGAACAAAAACCTGAACGCAGCCAAAATCGTAGTTGCTGTTATCCCGCTGTTGCTGATTTATCCGTTACTGCAAAAATACTTTGTGACTGGTATTGTCGTCGGATCGGTCAAAGAATAACGTTAAGGAGGTTCAATGAACATGGAAAATAAAAAATGGTGGAAAGAAACCGTTGTGTATCAAATATATCCACGGAGTTTTCAAGATAGTAACGGAGATGGCATCGGCGACTTGAAGGGCATTGTATCCCGATTGGATTATTTGCAGGAACTCGGCATTGGTGCGATCTGGTTATCACCTGTGTGCAAGTCCCCTCAGGATGATTACGGTTATGATATTTCAGATTATCAGGATATTGATCCGATGTTTGGGTCTTTGGAAGATATGGAAACGTTAATTCTTGAAGCGAAGAAACGAGATATTCGGATCATCATGGATCTGGTGTTGAACCATACATCGGATGAACACCCCTGGTTCCAAGAAGCCAAAAAAGGCAAAGACAATCCGTACCATGACTATTACGTCTGGAGAGATGGTGTTGAAGGAACGGCTCCGAACGACTTGGGTTCAACCTTCGGTGGTTCAGCTTGGGAATGGGTGCCTGAGATCGGGCAATATTATTTACATCTATTTTCCGTCAAACAGCCAGATCTCAACTGGGAAAACCCGAAAGTCCGGCAGGAGATATACAACATGATCAATTGGTGGATCGACAAGGGTGTTGGTGGTTTCCGATTTGACGTTATCGACTTAATTGGCAAAGAACCGGATGCAAAGATTACGGGCAACGGACCGAATCTGCATAAATATATCAGGGAACTAAGCAAGGAGACGTTCCAAAACGCGGAAGACCTTCTGACCGTAGGCGAGACATGGGGCGCCACTCCGGAAATCGCCAAACTGTACAGCAACCCGGACGGCAGCGAGTTTTCAATGGTATTCCAATTTGAACACATCAGTCTGGATGAACAAGAAGGCAAAGGAAAGTGGGCTCTTAAACCTTTGGATGTGTTGGAATTGAAAAAAGTGCTGTCCAAATGGCAGACGGAGCTAGGGGGCGAAGCCTGGAACAGTTTGTTCTGGAACAACCACGATCTGCCCCGAATTGTCTCACGTTGGGGGAACGATGGCGAATTCAGGATCGAATCGGCTAAAATGTTGGCTACCCTTCTTCATGGCATGCAAGGCACGCCTTATATTTATCAGGGTGAAGAATTGGGTATGACGAATGTACAATATGCGATTGAGGATTATCGAGATATTGAATTGCTGAACTTTTATAAGGAAAGAATGGGGAGAGGTTATCCTGAAAGCAGCGTGATGGAGTCGATCTACGCCAAGGGCCGCGATAACGCACGAACACCCATGCAGTGGGATACTTCTGATAACGCAGGTTTTACACGAGGGGAACCCTGGATTAAGGTAAATCCGAATTATAAGCATATCCATGCCGAGCAAAGTTTGAATAACCCCGCATCCATATTCCATTATTACCGGAAGTTGATTCAACTTAGAAAAGACCATGAAGTCATTGTATATGGTGATTATGAGCTGATCTTTCCAGAAAACCCAGACGTGTTTGCCTATACCCGCACGTTGAATGGTACTACGATTCTGGTGGTGTGCAATTTCGAGGGGGATACAACCGAACTTTCTCTTCAGGAGCATTTAACAAAGTCCAATCAGCTTTTGATATCCAATTATACAGGTGAGCTCTCCGAGAGCATATTACGCCCATATGAAGCAAGAATGTACCTTATTCATAATTAAAGCATACTACGTAATATGTTATATAATTGTCAGTTCTCAAGAAAGAAGGATTATATTCAATGAAAAGAGTATGGTGGAAAGAAGCAGTAGCCTATCAAATCTATCCGAGAAGTTTTATGGATTCCAACGGAGATGGTGTTGGTGATATTCAGGGGATCATATCCAAGCTGGATTATATCCAAGATCTCGGTATTGATCTGATCTGGATCTGCCCAATGTATAAGTCACCCAACGATGATAATGGTTATGATATCAGTGATTATTGTTCCATTATGGATGAATTCGGCACGATGGCAGACTTTGACCAATTACTGCATGAAGTGCATCACCGTGGCATGAAACTTATTATGGACTTGGTGATTAATCATACAAGTGACGAACACCCGTGGTTTATTGAATCCAGAACTTCGCTGGATAACCCCAAACGAGACTGGTACATCTGGCGAGATGGGAAGAACGGAGAGGAACCGAATAACTGGGAGAGCATCTTTGGCGGTTCTGCCTGGGAATATGATGAAGTCTCCGGACAGTACTATCTCCATCTGTTCTCCAAAAAACAACCGGATTTGAATTGGGCTAATAAAGATGTTCGTAAATCCATATATGAAATGATGAATTGGTGGCTGGATAAAGGGATTGATGGGTTCCGTGTGGATGCCATTAGCCATATTCACAAGGAAGAGGGCCTCTTGGACATGCCTGTTAAAGAAGGCTTCAAATACATCTCTTCTTTTGAAAAACATATGAATGTGAAGGGAATCCAGAGTTATCTGCAAGAAATGAAAGAGAATACATTGTCCAGATATGACGTCGTGGCTGTTGGGGAAGCGAACGGAGTAAAGGTAGAGGACCAGGAAGATCTGCTGGATTGGATCTGTGAAGTCAGAGGGAAATTTAATATGGTTTTCCAATTCGAACATCTAGACCTTTGGAAAAACAGTACGGACAGAGAACTGGATATCCCCAAATTGAAAAACGTCTTGACCAAGTGGCAGAAATCCCTGGAAAACGTCGGTTGGAATGCATTGTTTATTGAAAATCATGATCAGCCCCGCAAAGTTTCATCTTGGGGAAATGACAGTGCGTATTGGTATGAAAGTGCCACTGCGCTTGGTGCCATGTACTTCTTCATGCAAGGCACACCTTTCATATATCAAGGGCAAGAAATAGGCATGACCAACGTGGCTTACCCTTCCATAGAAGATTATAACGACATCGCCGATCGGAATATGTATCAGATTAAAAGTGAAGAGGGGATGTCTCATGAAGAGATCATGAACATCATCTGGGCTTCAAGTCGTGATAATTCCAGAACGCCGATGCAGTGGTCTTCGTCCAAAGAGGCCGGGTTTACTACCGGTACGCCATGGTTAAAAGTGAATAACAACTACGTCAATATTAATGTAGAGAAACAACTTCAGGAACCACGTTCCATCCTTCACTTTTATAAACGAATGATTCAGCTGCGAAAAAAACACGATACGTTGACTTACGGTATCTATGAACTTCTTATGCCGGATCATCCGAGTGTATATGCATATACACGTACACTGGCAGACCAACAGGTGCTGGTTGTCATCAATCTAACCGAACATATCGTGGAGCTTGAGGAAGATGAGCTTGGCCTCAACTTCTCGGAGATCTGGCTTACCAACTATGAGAGTGGCATGCTGCCACTGGTGTTGCGACCGTTCGAAACAATCGTTGGTTTAAGCGATAACGTATAAGCAGGAAACGTAAAAAGCGTCTATATCATGTTCTGAATGATATAGACGCTTTTTAATTGTTGTGTGGCGGGAGTATCGGAATTCGCCAATAATTAACCATTACATTGGTTAGCCACATGAAATTCAGCGGAGAAAGTTAGTTTTATTGATGGAGAACATCCGCATATTCGGAGATACGTTCGAAACGTCCCTTGGCAAAAGGGCATAAAGGTAAAATCTTAATACCATTTTCCCGCGCATATTCAACCATAGCTTTGATAAGTTCATCCCCAAGCCCTTGTCCCCGGTATGCATTTTCAACCAATGTGTGATCAATAATGTATAGTTCTGGACTTGAAATTACATACGTCATTACCGCAGCAATGTCGCCGTTATCATGAATAAGAAATCTCTTATTGGCAACTTCATGTTCTACATTATGCATGTTCATCCTCTTTCTTTGTTGAGTCTTCATCGTTCAGAAGCTTGTACGTCAATGCTCCGCTTGGACATGTGTCGATATGACGGGCAATGGCCTCCGAAGTCTCACCATCAGGATCAACCCAAGGACGCTTGCTCAAATCAAACACAGCAGGGAGGCCCTTTACGCAAATACCGGAATGAATGCAGACATCCGAATTAAACATGACCTCGATATCCTTACCGTAGTATACCTTTTGTTTACTCATAATTACTCACATCTTTCACGGTTGAGTTTTGTTTACATATCTATAGTTCAGTCTTACCTGGCAAGCAGTATTCTGCCTGACTTTCGATGTCCGAATTATAAATGAGGAATCCTTAATTAGTCAACGTGACAAAACTCCTATTACGTTGGGGGATTTGATTTAGTGACCTCAATCTGAAATTGATCGGAATAGGATTTGAGGTTGCCAGCAAGGCCAGCGAGCTGCCCGGAGATGTCCGACAGTTCACTCGCGGATCGCTGCTGCTCCACAGCACTGGCCGTGACTTCTTCAGCCATGGCTGAAGTTTCCTCGGTTGCAGACGCGATATAGCTCAGGTGCTGTTCCACCTCCTGTCGAATGGAATGCATATCCATCGTCCGGTTTTCCAAACGCTGAGCAAGCTCATGCACTTCAGTCGATAATTGGCTAACCTGTCGGAACGCCTGAAGGCAATCCGCGATCTGTGCTTCCTGTTCCTTGACCGCCACCATGTTCGCTTCAAAATGACTGCCCATCCGGTGGGTTTCTTGGACAAATGAACTCAGAATCACATCAATCTCCTGGATGGAACGTTCGGACTGTTGAGCAAGCAGTCCCATTTCACCAGCAACGACCGCAAAACCTTTACCTGCCTCACCAGCACGAGCTGCCTCGATTGAAGCATTTAGCGATAGGATCTGGGTTTGTTTCAGGATGTTGTGGATTTGTCCACTAATGGAGGAAGCGAGTTCTGATTGAGTGGTTAGGGACCTGGAAATTTCCTGCTGATGCTCAACCCGCTTGGCATTCTCCCGGCCTTTCTCAAGCAGAACCTCATGTTCACGTGTAACTTGTACTTGTACGGCAGACAGCTGCTCTGAAGTATGAGTAAACTGTTGCACGTAAGAACCTACTTCATCCATAATTTTGCCGAGATTCTCCGAATGCTGGACGGAATGTTCGGTTTCTTCTGCCTGTTTCATGGAGCCTATAGCAATTTCCTCGATTGCTCTGGAGAGTTCTTCAGTCTGACGCTGATTCGTCTGAGCCGTTTCCGCAATATTGGCCGAGGACTGCTGCAGCGTATTCGAACCTTGTTGTATTCCCATCAGGATGTTTGTCAATTGGGCAACCATGACGTTAATCAGATCACTGATATCACCGAGCTGATCGTTGGTCATATGTGTGGATACTACTTTGAGATTCCCATCCGCAACCTGTTCCAGACTTGACTTAATATCCCGTACTTGTCTGAGGATACCTCTTACCACCAATAACATCATGACCAGCGATAGAATCAATACAACCGCGAAAATCGGTATAATGGTTCGATAGGCATTATTCACGGAGATCGAGGAGACTTGATTCACCGCTCCAGCAGATATATCGATTCCCAAATAGCCAATAATCGCACCTTGTGAATCCTTGATTGGTGTAAAAGAGGACAGTAGCTGTCCCCAGGTTGGATCGTCTACAATACCTGTTGTCACGACTTCACCGCTTACTAAACGTTCCTGAATCTGGGGGTTGAATTCCATGGCAGTCCCGTATGGGCTATATTCCGTATCGTCCCAATCCGCTCCATCCACAGTGTAGATCCATCCGTCCGACGTTTTTTCATACATATAAACATATAAGGCTCCCGATTGAAGCCTAACTTTAACAAGTTCGTCTCTAAGACTTTTGTATTCGCTGCTCTCCTCTGAAGCAGTAGAGGATAATGTCTTGAGTAATTCAGATTCCTTGCCTAGTTGAGAGGCAGTATTCACTGCCAACTGTTGATTGTTATGCTGCATGGTCATTAGTGACGCATTTTTACTGGAATCGATCGTGGTCCACATGATTAGACCGCCCATGGTCAGTAGTGGAACCAGAATGATTAAATACAGCTTGAACCTTAAATCCATCTTTTTTTTGCGAGTCTGTCTCACGTTCTGCTCCCCCTTGGATGTAATAAAGCAATATGGTTTATTTGTATAACCCCATACTATTTATCGTAACATTGAAGAGGGAAATGAAGACTAAATCTAAATTTGTATATACATATAGGTTACAGGTGAGAAAACGGGAGCCATATTCATGTTAAGTTTTATTCAATTGAGGTGAACATATAGAAAGTATTCGAATCTGGGAGTGAGAGGAAGGGCTACAAATGGATTGTGCTTGGTGGTAAACAGTGTTACTCTAAAAGTCTGTGTTCGACAAATTATTTAATGATGATCACCAATTTAGGTATAAAGAAAGGTAACATGATGATAAAAGTTGATAACCTATCCTTCTCGTTCCCGCAAAAGGAACTATATCAAGACATTTCATTTACGCTTGAAGAGGCACAACATTGTGCTTTCATAGGAACAAGTGGCAGTGGGAAAAGTACACTGATCGATATATTGATGGATCCGGAAAGATATTTGTTCGATGGCAAGTTAGAGATAGACCCCGATTGCAAAATCGGGTATGTGAGTCAGTTCTCGCAAGTCGATAACACGAAAGAAATGACTGTTTTTGAATATATCGGAGAAGAATTCATCAAGATACAAGATGAAATCACAGCCCTTTATGCGGAAATGGCAACTACATCGGATATGGATTCGCTGATGGATAAAGTTCAATTGGCTTTGGATGCCTTCCAAGCCATGGACGGGGATAATTTCGAAAACACCATTAATAAACAGCTAAATCTGGCTAACCTCATGAAGCTAAAAGATCTTGATGTATCCGAATTAAGCGGCGGGGAATTCAAACTTATTCAAGTAATGAAGGAAATGCTGAATCGTCCAGACTTAATGATCATGGACGAACCCGATGTATTTTTAGACTTTGAAAACCTGAACGCACTTAAAAAATTGATTAATACCCACAAAGGTATGCTGCTCGTTGTTACGCACAATCGCTATCTATTAAATCATTGTTTCAATAAAATAATACACCTTGAAAACACGGAGATCCAAGAGTTTGATGGGCGATACATCGACTATAACTTCTCGCTGCTTCAGACGAAGATCGAGTTACAAGAAATTGCAGTTGCTGAAGCTGAAGAAATTGAGAGATACGATCACATCATTGACAATCTTAGAGAGATCGCCACTTATAATTCGGAAGCCTCGAGAGGCAGAGCGTTAAAAGCCAGAGTCAGGTTTCAAGAGCGCTTGGAAGCACGTCGAATTAAAGAGCCCTTTGTCGATATCAAGCAGCCGAATATCCGTTTTGGCATCGAAAAGGAAATAGAAGACACCGTTGTGGTTAACGTCAATAACTATAGCGTTTCCTTTGACGAGTTGCTTTTGGACCATGTGAACTTTGAGATCAAATCGACAGATAAAGTAGCCCTGATCGGTCCAAACGGTACCGGAAAAACGACCTTACTCCGTGAAATCTTCCAAAACAATCAGGATTCCATTGAAATAAATGCTGATGCTACAGTGGCTTATTTATCTCAGTTTCAAGGTGAAATGCTTAAGGATTCGAATACCATACTAAATGACTTTATTGATGCCGGTTTTCAAACGTATGATGAGATTAGATCGCATCTTGTGCACTATGGCATCGAAGGAGAAATCCTTGATCAGAAGATAGAGTCTTTATCTGGTGGAGAAAAAAACATGCTCCAATTGGCTAAAGTTGCTGCCAGTCAAGCGAGCGTATTGCTTCTTGACGAACCGACAAGCCATTTGGACATCTATAGCCAAATCGCATTGGAGAAAGCTATTGAGGACTACAAAGGTGCGATTCTAATGATTTCTCACGATTTCTATTCGGTTGTAAATGGTATGGATTATGTTTTGATTATCGAGGACAAGACGATTACTAAAATGAGTATTCAAGAATTTAGAGAGATGATATATACGAGTCATTTTAATGAAGACTATCTTGAAACGGAACAAAAGAAAAAGTCTGTTGAACTGAAAATCGAAATGGCTCTGAAAGATACTAATTTTGAACTTGCAAAAAGTCTGGTAGATGAGCTGGAAAAGCTGATTAAGTTGCTTTAGACAGCTAATTAGTTCATAAATTAAATCCCCCTGTATGCGGATTAATCCGTATACAGGGGGATTTCTTCTAGAAACAGCTAAACGAGCTGATTCGCTGCAGATCAATGCCGGTGTATAACCAGAAGAAGCCATTCCAGCGGAACCCAGCCACCGAATTTCTACCTACAAATACCGGGTACATCCAGAAGCCGGGACCACGATCCGGCCAAATATATGTGTAGCGAAACAGACAGCCAGATATGGCTCTTGGATCAACTGCAAATAACGATGCGGGTTGCTGTGGAATGAATGATGGTGGCGGCCCGGTAGGTGCTTGCACGCCTTGTGGTCCACCGCCTCCACCACCGGGGAACGATGGCGGACCAGGCATTCCACCGGGTCCTCCTGGTCCCCCAGGTCCTCCGGGAAACCCAGGTCCACCAAACCCTCCGCCAGGTCCAAAAGGAGGTAAAAATGTCATATCACATCACTCCTGTTCATTAGTCTAATGTATTGTATGTAGGCCATTGAGCAGGGGAATGGGTGGGAGCCTATAGAAGGCCGCTAATTATAATGAAACGATCACAGCCGAAATGCTATTCCAGCAGTTCTAAATTTTAATAATATCTATAATTTGTTTTAGCGCCTTTTTGGCTTCAGGGATGGGGAATACCGGGAATACGTGATTCATTTTTGGATACTCGATATAATTGATATCTACAGATTGCCGGGCCGCTTTTTCTTTAAATTTACGTGCATCCGGAAGGAATAATTCATGGGTCCCGATAAACAGGGAGATTTTACCCAGGTCTTTGATCTCGCCATGAAGCGGGCTGACCAGGTAGTGAGAGAGTGGCAGTTCACCTGCATATAATTTTCCAGCTTCAACAAGCATGTCCCAGTTTAGCATTGGCTCCTCATCAATCATTGCAATGACCTCGGGACTGCTCAATGTAATGTCAAGCCATGGAGATAACAGAATGATATCCTTTGGCTGAGGTAACCCTTGTTCTGCCAAATATTGCGCAAAGGCCAGCGTAAGGCCACCGCCCGCAGAATCACCCATGATGGTGATATTTTGCGGTTTGGTTATTTTCAAGATATGCTGATAGATGTTCAACACACATGCAATTGCATCCCTACACTGATAGTTTGGCGCTTTTGGATACACTGATGCATACACCGTACAATTTAATTGCTCCGTCAATTGATTCAGGAAATGCCAGTGCCATGTCAGTGGCTGCTCAACGTATCCTCCGCCAGGCAAATATAGAACAACCCGTTCATCAGATTGAGTGTTGGATTTCATAATATAAGTATCTACGGGGAGGCTCTGATCCTTGGTAATATTGTATTTGTGTTTAAGCTTCACAGGGACTTCATAGGGGACGCTATTACTCTTTCTACGTTCTTCCATAAATTCATGTACATTCATTTTTCTTTTCGTCATTTTGAGCAACAATTCTACAAGAAAACTTCGAATACTACGCATACTATCGACCTCCTTAGACAAATCATACTTGATTATAAGCATAAAATATATTTAATAATATTTTAGTATCCTAAACAATTAATTAAGGATAGGAAGAATGAGATGAATATTTCCCAGCTTCAATATCTAATATCTGCTGCACAATTCGGTTCATTTACCAAGGCAGCAAGTGTACATCATCTAACCGTGCCAACAATCAGCCAATCCATCAAACAGCTTGAAGAAGAGATGGATACCATCATTTTTCACCGCACCAAAAAGGGTGTTTCTCCGACAACAGAAGGGGAGTTGATCCTGAAACATGCAGCAGCTATTCTAAAAAATATAGACAGTATGCAGCAAGAATTGCTCATGTTAAAGGAAGATCATATGGAGAGCATTACGATTGCAACCATTCCCGGTTTTGTTCCGCAAGTCGTTCAGGCAACGTTAGAGCTAATGCAAAGTTATCCGGCGCTTAAGGTGCAGATGATTGAAGGAGATACTCAGACCGTCATGAAGCAAGTACAGGAAGGTTACGCGAACATGGGTTTATTATCCTACAGTAAAAGTCAACAAAATTCTACGTTTGAATGGTTCCCGATCGTAGAGGGCAGTGCTGTAATCATTATGAATACAAGCTCACCACTGCGTTATTTCAAAATGATATCTCCAGAAACCTTGGAGAACGAAGTTTTTGTTCTATATAAAGATGAACATATCGAAAATATTGCCCATGATCTGATGTCTGCAAGTGCTGGCAATCGAATATCGCTAATTACGAATAACACTGATGCGTTGGGTCAGATGGTTGTTAAGGGCAATGCGATTACAATTGCTCCCGATTTTATCGTTAATGCTTTGGCCTCCACCTATAAGGAACAATTGGTCACGGTTCCAATCCAACAGCTCGGCTCCGATAACAAACCCATACTGGGTAGAATTACAAAAGTGAATGAGCCAATCCCTATAATGGTTGAAGAATTTACAGCCAGACTTACGGATCTGGTTAATCATATTAGTCCCCAGATGAATTGAAGGACATACGGAGATATCGGCATCAACTTTTCTGTGCTTCTCACAGGAAAGTTGACTCACACCATAAAGTGATATACTTTTATATCAAATGATAATTTAAGTTTTTATATTTTCACAAAATACGAAGAGATTGGACGGATGCAGCTATGGAAATGCCTTCGAACATTAAATTAATGGTGGATAGCACTTCAGATTTATCAAAGGATCTGCTCGATCAATACGATATCAGCGTTGTACCTTTATATGTCGTTATGGGCGCTCAATCGTACAAAGATAATATAGATATCATGACTGGAGAATTGTATCATCGCTCAGATGAAGAGGGCATCATTCCCAAAACAGCAGCGCCATCTCCAGCCGATTTCATTCATTATTTTGAAAAATCACTCAAAGAAGGCAAACAAATCTTATATATCAGCATGTCATCCAAGGTGTCTTCCACTAACCAGAATGCACATATTGCAGCATCCGAGCTACCGCATGGGCAGGTTCATATCGTGGATTCCATGCATCTGTCTGCAAGCTATGCCATGCTGGTGGTACGTGCGGCAAGGGCACTTGAAGAGGGTTGTTCGCTTGAACAAGTGATCAAGGATATTGAGAATGTACGAGAGAAGGTTAATATTGAGGTATTCGTGGACCGTCTGGATTATCTGTATAAGGGTGGACGAGTGAGCAGTTTACAGCATTTGATCGGGAATGTCCTTAAAGTCCGTCCTGTGCTGAATATTATTCAGGGAGAAGTGCGCTCTATTCGGAAGTATCGCGGAAAAATGGAAAAGGCTCTGGACGGAGTTGTACAAAAAATTGTTAGCCGTAAAGATGAGATTTGTCCAAACGTACTTATTATCGCTCAAACCTTTGCAGAGAAAATGACGGATAAACTGTATGCATCTCTGATGCAAACGAATCACTTTAAAGATATTATTCTTATTGAGGGCGGGTGTGTTATCGGCTCGCACACAGGTCCTGGTTCAATTGCTGTCAGTTATATCGATTTGTAAAACTCCATGTGACAGCTTTTTTCAGAATATCGGAGTAGAGATTAGCCAACCACCTAAGTGGTTGGTTTTTTTATATTCAGAACCTTTATTCCAGAATTTAAGTGATATCTCCTATCTAGTGAAGTGTTGACAAAAACAAATGATCTTTGTATTATACCCATAGGGGTATACGTATTATAGTTAATCTCCTGTTTATAACGGAGTGCAGAGCCATTTCTGAAGAAAAACATACCCTTCGTTGCTCTGTTCTAATGCTTGTCTTATTCATAATCATATTGGAGGAGGTTGTTACAGTGTCCGAAATTAAAGTAGATCAAACCATTGATTGCAAGGGGCTTGCGTGTCCTATGCCGATCGTAAGAACGAAAAAGGCTATCGATCAACTTGATGCTGGTCAAGTTATTGAAATACAAGCTACAGATAAGGGTTCTCTCGCGGACATCCAAGGCTGGGCCAAAAATACAGGTCATCATTATCTGGGAACATTAGAGGATAATGACGTTCTTAAACATTATGTTCGCAAAGCGAGTGCGACCGAAACCAAAGAAGAGAAGAAACATCCATATGTCATTTCAACTGATGAATTACAGATCAAACTTGCAGATCATGAGAAGGTGACTGTACTGGACGTACGTGAACCTGCTGAATATGCATTTAATCGAATTGCGGGAGCCATTTCTATTCCGCTTGGTGAACTCGAGAACCGAATCCAGGAGCTTAATCAGGAAGATGATATTTATGTTGTATGCCGAACCGGCAACCGTAGTGATCTGGCTTGTCAATTTCTTACCGAAAAAGGATTCAAAAAAGTAAATAATGTAGAGCCAGGCATGACTGGCTGGACAGGGCCAACAGAAAAATAAATAACAATTAAAAAAACGGAGGTAATAACAATGAGTACAAAAGTGGCTATTATTGCAAGCAATGGTGGGATGTTTGATGCATACAAAGTGTTTAATATTGCTACCGCTTCAGCAGCAACTGAAGCAGAGGTTGCCATTTTCTTCACATTTGAAGGATTAAACTTGATTCATAAGCAAGCGCATCACCAGCTGCCTCTCCCGGCAGGAGCTGAACATATTGCTGAAGGCTTTACAAATGCAAATGTTCCATCTATTCCACAGCTCGTAGAAATGGCTCAGGAGTTGGGAGTCAAAATTATAGCTTGTCAAATGACGATGGATGTAATGAACCTGACCAAAGAAGACTTTATCGATGGGATTGAGGTCGGCGGAGCAGTCACTTTTCTAGATTTTGCGAAGGATGCCAATGTTACATTGTCGTTCTAATGAGCTTGCAGGATGAAAGGGGAAACTAGCAATGGAATTAAGAACAATGACGGCAAAGGAACTAACTACTATTGTCTTGGCTAAAGAAGAAATATTTATCCTTGATGTTCGGAATGAAACAGATTTCAACGATTGGAAGATTGAAGGATACGGTGTAAATATCGTGAACATTCCTTATTTTGATCTGTTAGACGGCGTTGATGATGCACTCGACAAGATTCCTGATGGGAAAAAATTGCTTGTTGTATGTGCAAAGGAAGGCTCTTCCAAATTTGTGGCAGAACAAATTGTTGAAGCTGGCAGAAGCAACGTCTATTACCTTGAAGGCGGCATGAAATCATGGAGTGAACATCTGGAACCCGTCAAAGTTGGCGAATTGAAGGATGGAGGTTCATTGTTTCAGTTCGTAAGAGTTGGGAAAGGCTGTTTGTCTTATATGGTTATTTCGGGGGGAGAAGCCGCAGTGATTGACACCCTGCGGATGACGGAAGTGTTTGAACAGTTTGCAAGAGAGCAAGGAGTACAAATTAAACACACACTGGATACACACCTGCATGCCGATCATATTTCAGGCGGACGAAAATTAGCTGAGCATACGGGTGCCACTTATTGGCTGCCTCCAAAAGATGCAACGGAAGTTACTTTTAATTATGAGAGACTTGAAGAAGGGCGTGACATCACGGTCGGCAGCACAACGATTCAAATTCAGCCCATTTACTCTCCCGGACACACCATTGGAAGCACATCCTTTATTATAGATAACCAATATCTGTTGACCGGCGATATCCTGTTCATTGAATCGATTGGTCGTCCTGATCTTGCAGGTCTTGCAGAGGATTGGGTAGGTCATCTTCGTGAAACACTTTATACACGATATAAAGAACTTTCTCCAGAGCTTATCGTCCTGCCTGCACACTTTGGAAAAGTAACGGAGCTCGGGGAAGGCGGCCGGGTTATGGCGAAACTTTCTGATTTGTATCAAAAAAATCCGGGCCTTAACATTGGTGATGAGCAAGATTTCCGTCGCACGGTGACCAAGAATCTTCCACCTCAACCGAATGCGTATCAGGAGATCCGGCAGACAAACATGGGTAAAATTACACCCGATGAAGATAAACAACGTGAGATGGAAATTGGTCCCAACCGCTGTGCCGTGCATGACAATTAAAAGGAGGAACATGAGATGAAAACAGATATGACTGTAGATACGAAAGGATTGGCATGTCCAATGCCGATTGTTAAAGCAAAGAAAGCACTGGATAGTCTGGAAGCCGGACAGATCATGGAAGTCCTGTCTACGGATAAAGGTTCCCTTAATGACTTTCAGGCTTGGGTGAAGCAAACGAAACATGAATTGATTTCTCATGAGGAAAAGGATGGAGTGTATACGTTTTACGTTCGAAAAATCTAAATCACTACAATAAGCGAACACGCAGTAGGAAGCCGGGCAAATGTTCGCGTGTTTAAAACTGGCTTAATTCAGATTAAGCCAGGGAAAGGAGGAGAACTATGGATTTCCTCATGTTGATCATTATGATCACTCTTGGCTTAATCGGGTCCTTTTTCTCAGGGTTGTTAGGGATCGGTGGGGCCATTATTAACTATCCGCTATTGCTGTATGTACCTCCACTATTCGGGGTAGCTCATTTCACAGCTCATGAGGTTTCTTCAATTAGCATGTTTCAGGTTTTCTTTGCTTCGCTTGCAGGAGTTCTGGCATTTCAGAAAAACAGCAAAGGAAAACTGGAGCCACCCGTCATTCATAAGGGACTCGTTGTTTATATGGGAAGCGGGATTCTGGCAGGAAGTCTGATCGGAGGATATATATCGGGATTGCTTCAAGGAGATGTTATTAACCTGATCTACGGCATTCTTGCTTTGTTGGCAGTTATACTGATGCTGATTCCTCGCAGGGGCTCGGATAATATACAAGATCATCTTCAATTTAATAAAATCATCGCGGTTGTGTCAGCGTTTATCGTGGGTATTGTCTCGGGAATTGTCGGTGCGGGCGGGGCGTTCATTCTCATTCCCATCATGCTCACCATTCTTAAAATACCGACACGTACGACCATCGCTTCTTCACTTGCCATCGTCTTTATCTCAGCCATCGGCGGGGTAATTGGAAAGCTTACTGGCGGACATATTCCTTTATGGCCAACTTTATTTACAGTCGTAGGAAGTTTGATCGGTGCTCCTCTAGGATCCAAAATCAGTTCCAAAATCAATGTCAAGGTGCTTCAATATGGGCTCGTTGTATTGATTGCGCTGACAGCCGTGAAAGTTTGGTCAACAATTCTTTAGAGGAGCGAAACACATTCTCAAGATATTGTAATTTATGTATTCAAGAAAGCGGGGATTAAGATTAATGGCAGATAAATCAACGATCGTCTTATTCAGCGGGGAGCTGGATAAAGCAATCGCGGCGTTCATTATTGCAAATGGAGCAGCGGCATATGATCACGAAGTAACGATATTTTTCACGTTCTGGGGGCTGAATGCTCTTCGGAAAGACGAGGTTATCCAGACCAAAAAAGGTTTTCTGGAAAAGGCCTTTGGATGGATGATGCCACGAGGAGCCAACAAACTTGGTCTTTCCAAAATGAATTTTGGCGGTTTGGGTCCGCAAATGATTAAACAGGTTATGAAAAAACACAATGCCTTATCCCTGCCTCAATTGATGGAATTGGCACAAGAACAAGGAGTGAAGCTGGTTGCTTGTACCATGACCATGGATCTTCTAGGTTTAAAACAGGAAGAGTTACTCGATGGTTTGCAATATGCAGGTGTTGCTGCTTATCTGGGTGATGCATCGAACGGAAAGGTAAACTTATTTATTTAAAGGTGTAAGCTAACCTTTTTTGCTCTATAATATACCTATACTGGTATGCTATAAAGGAGAGTAGATTGGATATGGAATATCATTATTCAGATAGCTTAAAAACACGTTTGCGCAAAATTGAAGGACAGGTCCGTGGTGTGCTTCGTCTAATGGAAGAAGATAAACCTTGTAAAGAGGTTGTTGCTCAGTTGTCCGCTGTCCGTAATGCTTCTGACCGGGCTCTAGCACAAATTGTGGCAGATAATCTCCAACAATGTATCAAGGCTGAACAAGAAGCTGGCAATAATGATACGAGTAAGTTAGTGAAGGAAGCGGTGGAGCTTCTTGTGAAAAGCCGATAGGCAAGGTACAAGAATCAGAATTAAAATGGAGAGTCTGGCTAGACTTGAGAAAGTTCTAGTCTGTTGTTACAATACCCATAGGGGTATATGTTTAAAATGATAATGGACGGCATATGGATACATTCAGCATATGTTCGGTTTGAAGATAAATAGAAAGCATCTTGAAAACCATATTTTTTATAAAAGGAGCGGATGTAGATGGCATTTCAAATTCCAAAAGTAATCACCCCTCAAGAGGTATCGTCGCAGTTGAAACAAGGGGAGCAGCTATACCTGCTAGATGTTCGGGAGGATGCTGAGTGGGAAGAAGGACATGTACAGGGGGCAAAACATATTCCGCTAGGCCAGTTGATGGAACGGGTTGAGGAACTGCCAGTCTCACAAGAGATCATTGTGATCTGCCGAAGCGGGAACCGTAGCGGCCTGGCCTGTGAACTTTTACATGAGAAAGGGTTCCAGATTGTGAATATGACAGGCGGTCTTAGCAACTGGACAGATTACGATCAATTGGTTAGATAAGACCTGTTCACTGCAGGAATGAAAGCACGTGGAAGAAAGGATGTTATGAATGACACTGGTGTATATTGCAGCTACAATTGGTATCCTATGGCTAATCATTCAGCTCTGGCCGGTCTCCTCCCTAACCTATGTGAACAGCAAGGAATGGGACCCGTCACAGAAACGGTGGTCTAACGTCAGAATACTGGATATCAGAGACTCAAGCGAGTACTGGCAAGATCATATCCCGGGTTCAATTAATATATCCATTGGCCGATTGTCTGCAGTCTGGATGAAGGAGCTGTCACCCGATCAGGAGGTCATGATCTTTTCACGGAATTGGCTATCCCGCCAAAAAGCAGCCCGCATACTGGCACGCCGTGGATTCAGACAGTTGTATGCAGTGAAGGGTTGTTATTTTGCCATGAATAGAAAGGGAGAGTCCAGTGAACACAAGCACTGTTATTAATATCGCCATTTTGCTTCTGATTGTATGGTTCCTCTATACTCGACTGAAGCCGGTCACCGGCTTGACCAACCTAAAACCGGATGAATTCCGACAGGCCATCAAAACAAACCCTCCAGGCATGGTGGTGGATGTGCGCGAGCCTGCTGAATATAAAAGAGGGTATATTCCGGGAGCAATTAACATCCCCTTGTCGCAACTGCAGCAGCGATTAAGCGAGATTCCACAGAACAAGCGTGTTTTTCTATACTGCCAGAGTGGCATGCGCAGCAAGAGTGCAGCCAAAATATTAAGCAAGCAAGGCTACGCTCAGATCTCTAATCTTCAAGGCGGCGTAAGTGCATGGAGAGAAAAATTGATTTCCAAAAAATAAATTCCCCACCTATATGCTGTATAACAGCAGTCCATTCATCGGGCTGCTGTTTTTTGACGTTTTTCAAAACAAATAATTATACCCGGGTAATATTGACTTTATATTTTTACCCGGGTAATATAAAAGAGTCAAGGTAAGATCAGAGAAGGAGGAGTCATATGCAAGCTTCATCACACCCAATCAGCTACACCGCTTTTGTGGATCGAGCCTGCTTCGCGAAGGGCTCATTACAACATGTTGTTGGTATTGCCAAAGATAATCTGGAGGACAGTCAACTTGCACAAATCCTTATTTTCCATGATGGGACAGGTAAACCGGTTGACGTTGATTTTCGCGGGAGCACCGTTGAAGTGCTTGACCGATTACACGGCGAGGGTATGGAAGGGCCTACTTCGGATACAACAGAAAAAGAAAATGAACAGCCTGCTCGCAAGGTTGGTCGTCCCAAGCTGGGCGTAGTATCTGGCGAAGTTACGCTACTTCCCAGGCAATGGGAATGGTTGAAAGCTCAACCCGGAGGCGCTTCTGTCACATTGAGGAAACTGATTGATGAAGCCCGCCGTGTGGGTGAGAGTGAAAGTAAAGTTCGTGCCGCTCAAGAAGCGACGTATCATTTCATGACTGCAATGGCAGGCGACTTTGACCAGTATGAAGAGGTTCTGAGAGCACTGTATGCCGGCAATGAAGCTCTTTTTTACGAATGGATTGATGACTGGACGCCAGATATCAGAGACTATGTTAAGGATTTGGCCAAAGGTGCGTTCATGCAACCAATATAAATTTGAAGGAGAATATTTTAATGAATAGATTAAACGTTAATGGTATTGATCTTGCTTATGACAGTTATGGCGATGAAAAGCATGAAACCATTCTCTTGATCGCCGGGCTGGGAACACAAATGATCCGATGGACGGCCCCCTTTTGTGAAATGCTGGCAGCCAGAGGATACAGGGTAATTCGTTTTGACAATAGAGACACCGGATTATCTACTCATTTTAGTCATCACGATCCTCTGGATTTTGAAACACTCGCCAGAACACTTATGTCAGGACAACGCCCCCATATACCTTACACGCTTGAGGATATGTCTGATGATACGATTGGATTGTTAGATGCACTGGACATCGCGAAAGCACATATTGTTGGACGTTCCATGGGTGGTATGATAGCCCAACTCACTGCAAGCCGTTATCCCGATAGAGTGATCTCGCTGACTTCAATCATGTCCACTACAGGCAATCCAGAACTTCCACAGACTTCACCAGAGATCATGGCGTTAATGACTCGTCCAGCTCCGAACCCGAGAGAGGATGAGGCAGGATATCTGGCTCAAAGTACGGCTTTTGCCAGACAGATTGCAGGTACGGGTTATGCGTTTAACGAGGAAGAGTATCATTCCATGATTCGTGAAGAACTGCGACGAGCGTATGATCCGGGCAGTATCGGAAGACAAATTGCAGCTATTGCCGTATCCGGAGACCGGCGTCCGCAACTCGCGAAAATAGGTGTGCCCACGTTAGTCATCCATGGAGCGGAAGACTCCATGTTTGTGCCAGCATGCGGAGAAGACACGGCGAAAGCCATCCCGGGCTCCGAATATATGGTGCTTAAAGGCATGGGACATGATTTGCCGGAACAGCTGTTTGGAATGGTCATTGACGGAATTGTTCGAACAGCTCAGCGTAACAAACCGAATTGAAATGATGAATCATAGACATCCAAAGTGGCCTTAGAAAACAATTTCTAAGGCCTTTGTGTTTATCTTTAGATAATAGATAATCTGACGATTTTATCGTCAACAAGTACAAAATGATAATTCAATAATAGTGGATCGGGTAGACCAGTCTTGTCGTAGGTACCATCGAGCTTGCATGTTAGCACAATTTCATCTCCTATTTTTTTTGCTTTTGTTGGCTTTAAGGTTACATTCGCCGCGAAATGGTTTTGATCACTCCATTCCCGAATCGCCTGTTTACCATTTCGCTTTTTTCCTTCATCTAATACAACGGCATTTTCTGAAAAACAATCTACAAATACTGCTGGGTCTGGTTTATTAGATGCATGAATGTATTTGCTAATTACAAACGGTAAATGATTGAGATCCATATTGTTCCTCCTCTTATTAAATCGCTTTAGACGGTAGGGATAGTTCCCCCATCAATGACATATTCACTACCTGTAATAGATGCTGCTCGGTCTGATACCAGAAATGCGGCCAGCTCAGCGACTTCTTCAGGAAACCCTGGCCGTCCAATGGGGATACCTCCGAGTGAAGTCATGAGTTGTTCAAGAGCACTTTCTCGACTTCCAGTTTCCGCTGCGATCCGATCAATTAGTACATCAGCCGCTTCTGTCTGGATAAACCCTGGAGACAATGTATTTATGCGAATTCCTTGAGGGGAAAATTCATTTGATAGTCCTTTGCTATAATTAGCCAGCGCGGCTTTTGCAGATGCATAAGCCAGTGTAGTTTCATATAAAGGCAAACGTCTTTGGATAGAAGTGAAATGAAGAATAACGCCTGAATTATTTTCTAACATAAGTGGAATTAAGCCACGATCAAGTCGAACTGCTGCGAGTAAATTCCAATTTAATGCATGAAGCCAATCGTCATCATTCAATACAAGTGCGCCTCCAGGTGGTGTGGTTGATCCACCTACGCAATGGACAATAATATCGATGCCTCCAAGTTGTTCTTTTACTGCTGTAATTATTTGATCTGTACCTTCAGGTGTGGCGACATCTGCTTGAACAAATTTCACTGAATTGGGCAAGTCAGTGGATACTGAACGGGCAGTAGTAAGGACTGTAGCTCCGGCGTATGCAAGTCTTTTTACAACAGCTTGTCCCATTCCCTTTGTTCCTCCAGTTACCAGCACCTTTTTGCCTTTAAATTCAGATAGAGAGTACTCAAATTCTTTATGCATAATTATTCCTCCTAGTAATAATATTCAATGATTAAAAACTGCTTTGTCTCTTAACATTGTGTTATGAGAGAGGAGCTAGAACTAATACTACACTTGCCACTTTCATAACGTCCAATTTATTATAATAATGAAAATGATGAATAATATTAATATAGGAGGTTGTCCTAATGGAACTTACACAATTAGAATACTTTATGACCGTTGCACGGCTTGAACATATGACATTAGCCTCCAAAAAACTCGGTATTACTCAGCCAGCGTTAAGTCATGCAATTGCCAAGCTTGAAAATGAAATAGGAGCTCCATTATTTGAGCGCAATGGACGCAATATAAAGCTGAACCGAAACGGTACCATGTTCTCTAAATGGATTGGTAGAGCCCTACAAAATATTGAAAATGGGCTCAGGGAAATCGAAGAGTGGTCCAATCCTGATACGGGTGTAATTACGTTGTCTTATCTAAACATTCTTGGTGTTGAATTGATTCCTAACCTAATCCGGAGTTATCAATTGAAGTACCCTAAAGTGCGGTTCGAATTGACACAAGGAAATTTAGGGGATATCGATGAACATCTAGAACAAGGATTTTCGGATGTTATGATTACATCGAGGGAATCTACTTTGGACAATCATCACTGGAAAACGGTTCAAAATGTTCCTTTATATATCGTTGTTTCCTCCCAACATCGTTATGCAGATTGTAATGCTCTTAGTTTGGCAGAGCTATCTGGCGAGCCGTTTATTGGATTGAAAAACAACTGCGGATTAAAAGAAACGATCATGTCCCGTTTTCGACATACCGGTTTTGTTCTTGCTTCGGCTTATGAAGCGGAGGACCTGATCACTGTAGCCGGTTTTATCAAATCGGGTCTTGGTGTATCAGTATTGCCAAAGACATTGGGGTTAATGTTAGATGAATTGGTCTGGATCCCTATCCTTGATGAAGGATGGTACTGGGAAATCGGGTTGAAGTGGAGAGAAGATCATCATATTTCCCCAGCAGCCAAAAGGTTTATTGCATTTGTTGAAACTTTACATCCAAAAGAATGACCGCCAAAATTTAGGATTGAAGAAGTCATGGCAATATGCAAGAACATCTATCTATTAAAGTCGCTTTTTAAGCGACTTTCTTATATTATTGGTACAAGATCATAGTCAATTACCTAGAAGTTATCCAAACGGGGCACCGAATGGGACTTTTTTTTTCTAGCACGGAAGAATATTTCGAAGAAATGATAGGGTGATAGGGATGAGAAGACTGGAGTCTGGCATGACAATAGACAACGAAATATTCACTGATATTGTCAGGTATGAACACGAAACGATCAGCGAAACAACCATAACAAATTCGAATATTGGTTCACCTATATTTTGGAGCTGTAACCTGAAACATCTTGTATTTGATACCTGCGATTTTACCAATGCGAGATTTTTTGCCGGTTGTACGATTGATCATTGTACTTTTATCCGTTCCGACTTACGCTCTGTTGGCATTGCCAGGAACGAAGCTGTTTTCACCAATTGCGAATTTCCCTCCTGCGATCTGAGAGGCATGACATTGGAGAATGCAACGTTTATCGACTGTACTTTTTTTAAATGCCGATTTAATGACCGGATTCTACAAGCGGCGAATATCGTCAATTGTTCCTTTACCGGCAAGCTGGTGGATATTACGTTTGAAGGAGATGGCACACAAAAGCTAATCGCCAATTTTGAAAACTGCATCCTTGACGGAGTTCGTTTTGTAGGCTGTGACCTAACGCAATGTATTCCGCCAAAATCAAAAAACCATGTATATGTTGAACAGGTATCCTCACGTGTGAAAAAGGCTATGAAGAAGATAGACGATGACGCTGATCTATCTGACGATGTTCGGAAAGTACTCGTCCGCAATCTGCGCAAGCTTGAGCATATGGAACAATATATTTTTAACACGGCGCATATGAAGAAAATATATGGTGATGTATTTGTTGAACGATTTTTCAGCAGTCTGGAATAATGCGTAAACAACTCGGCCGCGGAAAAATGTCAAAGGACACGAACATATTTTCATTAAATCGCTATTTCAACGGCTTATTTTTTTTGTACAAGTTCGTGTTTCGATTGAAGAAAAAAGGACTTGTTCTCATGTTGTATCTCCAATTAAACCTTTTACAATCATTGTCAGTAAGCTATAATAAAATAATCGATGGGAATACCGAATATAAAAGTGAAATAATGTAATTGTTCGAGACAAAGTATAAGTAGAAATTGATTACGGGATCGGCACGGCACATTGTGTTGAGTGACGTGAATCCATATAAAAAAATCGGAGGTATCGTTATGATCAAGAAGAAACTTTGCACAGCCGTTAGCGCAGCTTTAATCGTTTCTATGCTGGCTACTGGCGGAATCGTCGTTTTCCAAGGTAAAACAACATTAGAGGTAGCGAAGTCGGCAGGAGATAAAAAGGTTGAAGTTATTAAAGCTATCCAAAGCACCTGATGCAAAAGTCAACAGGAATCAAAAAACTTCAAATGTTACATAAAAAAAACCAAAGTTCCGATTGGAACTTTGGTTTTTTTATGTACTTGCATGTAATAGAAGGAGAAGATTGTACTACATTCCATTACGTGCCCGGAACTTCAGGCTGCAAGTTTTCTTGTTCCTCCAGCAGTCGTTTCAGCTTTTGGCGCTGCCGTTTTTCCTTCTGACGTCGCTCTTTGTCCTCAGCCTGCAGTGCCTTGAGCAGGGAGAAACACATCCCGATAAGGACTACAGCGAACGGCAATGCAGACACGATGGAGGCCGTCTGGAGGCCGTTCAATCCCCCACTAATCAGCAACACTACCGCAATAGCGGACTGCATGATTCCCCAAGTCAATTTCACTCTTGTACTTGGGTTTAGTTTGCCATCTGAAGACAGCATGCCTAACACAAAGGTAGCTGAATCAGCCGACGTAATAAAGAAGGTCATGATGAGGAGTGTTGCGATGAATGCTACGATCGAGCCCAAAGGCAACTGCTCCAACATAAGGAATAGGGCGGTTGTCGCATCTTCCTTGACGGCTTCCGCCAGATGAGCGGCATTGAACAATTCCATGTGAAGTCCGGTTCCGCCGAAGACTGAGAACCATATAAATCCGAAAAGGCTTGGAATAACCATGACGTAAATTACAAATTCCTTGATGGTTCTGCCTCTGGATACTCTTGCGATAAAAGTGCCGACAAAAGGAGCCCATGCGATCCACCAAGCCCAGTAAAATAACGTCCATGCTCCAATCCAGGTTTCTCTTGAGAACGGCGTCAATCTCAAACTCATGTTAATAATATTCTGCATATAACTGCCCAAGGTTGTCGTGAATGTGTCAAATATGAAAGAAGTCGGTCCAGTCGCTAATACAAACACCATCAATAGCACAGCTATAACGAGGTTGGTGTTGCTTAGAATCTTAATCCCTTTATCCAGACCGGAGGTTGCCGAGATTAGAAACAGTACGGTTACAATTGAGATAATGACAATCTGGGACAACGTCGAGTTAGGAATACCGAATAAGTAATTCAGTCCCCCACCAATCTGAAGTGCACCCAATCCAAGAGAGGTTGCAACACCAAAGATGGTGGCAATAACAGCCAGAATATCAATGATCTTACCAAGCCAGCCAGCCGCAAGACGCTCACCGATCAGAGGAATAAAGGTAGAACTGATCAACCCTTTATAACCTTTCCGGAACTGGAAGTAAGCGAGCGCCAAACCGATAACGGTATAAATCGCCCAAGGATGCAGCCCCCAGTGAAAGAAGGAATAACGCATGGAAAGTCTTGCTGCCTGCGCAGTTCCGGCTTCTGCTCCTTCCGGGGCAGATAAATAGTGGGACAGGGGCTCGGCAACTCCCCAGAAAACCAGTCCGATTCCCATACCAGCGCTAAACAGCATGGACAGCCAGGAAATCGTAGAATATTCCGGTTCATCATCGTCATCCCCCAGCCTGATCCCGCCAAATCGGCTGAATGCCAGATAAAAAGCAAAGATCAGGAAGAACAGTGTCGCTAACAAATAAAACCAGCCAAAATTCTGAATAGAGAAGTTGTAGGCAACGTTTGCTGCATCCGCCAGCTGATCAGGAGCGACGCCCCCCCATATTGCAAACAGTGCAACGATGATAATTGTGATGGTAAATACCATGATGAGACCTCCATTATGTAATCTTCATCCAACTTTTCCTTAGTATGTGCTAGTCCGGCTAGTTATCATTCGGAAAGCCAGCTGTTGATAACATAAAACAATTCGACGTGTATTGAAACAGGTGAGGAGAAAGTCCTCTTTTTCAAAGGAGAGGATTTATCGATTTTTGATGTCCCCCAAGGAGAAGAAATGTTGAATAAAAAATGATAAGAAGGGGGAAAGTAGGGAGAAAAAGGGGGGGAAATCCATGTACCGTTTAACCGTTCTAGCCATTAATCTTTTTCTGTTCTTTGGAGCATATCATACTGCCGAAGCATCAGAAATATCCACATCTTCTCTCATTAGTGATCTACAAAAAGGGGGTTACATCCTTTATGTCCGACATGGAGATGCAACAGTTGGAGTTGATCAACCAGATTTTAGTCTGACAGATTGCTCCACACAGAGGAATTTAAGTGCGCTTGGAAAGGAACAGGCAGAAAAATATGGTCATGCTATTCGGAAACTAAATATCCCCGTCCATTTCCCCGTGGAAGCAAGTCCCCTGTGTCGAACTCTCCAAACTGCTCAGATTGCGTTTGGTGCACAAAATGTAAAAGAAAATACATTTTGGTTAAACATATATAAACTCAGTCAAAATCTGGACACAGAAAATATAAACAGTACAATTCAAGCATTTACAAATGAAGTAGAGCAAACCTCTCCAACGAATTCGAACAGGCTTATTGTAGCTCACTCTTTTCCTAGCGGTCTGGGATTAGGAGAACTCTCGAGTATGGAGACAGTCATTATTAAACCACTGGGAGACCATAAAGGGTATCAAGTTGTTGGAAAATTGAAATTAGAAGATGTTTTACAGCAAGCTGGAATGTCTTAGATGTCGAGGGACAAGAAGAACATATGCTCATTCAAGTCGCTATTTTGGCGGCTTTTTTATCGTTTCCTGACGGAAAAATAAGAATCTAGAAATTAATAAGATCATATACTTTATATAAAGTGGTTCAAAGAGAGGGATTCTACGTTCAAAATTGAATACATTATGAAGGATTGTCTATTTTACCAATATTGGCTATATCGATCAAGAAAGACGATTCTCAAAATAATGAGAGGACTGATTATATGAAAACGACACAACTTTTAAATATGTTTGCAAATGAGAACAGTAACTTTGTTGTATCTATGAATGAAGATTCAGGTAAACGACTAACTAATTATGGTGAATGTGAGGAGAAAATAAATGAAATTGGTACTTCAGAATGTAAGGAAGAGTTTTGGTGATCAACACGTATTAAACGATCTCAGTTTTCAATTTGAAAAAGGAAAGATATATGGCCTTTTGGGACGAAATGGTGCTGGAAAAACAACATTATTTAATTGTTTAGGTGGCGAGATACAGGCAGATGGTGGCACTATGAAAGTCGTGGACGAATCCACATCACGTAACATCGAGATAGATGATGTTGGATATGTATATTCCATGCCATTGTTACCGGAGTTTCTAACGGGATATGAGTTTGTACGTTTTTTCATTGATATTAATTTTGAAGTGATTGAAGGTCGAGGAGATGATATTGACGCTCTCTTTGATATGATGCACATGACACAGGAAGACCGGCATAAACTCATTAAGCACTACTCACATGGAATGAAAAACAAAGTGCAAATGATGTTATTTTTACTCACTAAACCAACAGTAATCTTGCTAGATGAACCTCTCACTTCCTTTGATGTCATCGTTGCCAGCGAGATGAAACAATTGCTGCGAAATATGAAAAAGGATCATGTACTCATTTTCTCAACTCATATATTACAATTGGCAACCGATCTGTGTGATGAATTAATTATTCTGAATGATGGCAGTTTGACGCAGATTTCGCCCGATATCCTCACCCAGCCCGATTTTGAAGAGAAGGTCATTAAATTATTGCGAAATAAAAGCGATATTGCTCCTACAGAAACAGAACGGAAACAGATGGAAAACAGAGTTGAGAAGGAGAATGCCGATGCAGGAAATGTTTAGTACGATTTCTCGCATGCGGCAGCTGCAGATTATTACTCTCGTAAACCGCCTCATATATTTCATGCAGAGGATACCCGTTGTAGGCCGTTTAATTAGTGAACAAACCTATGCTGCTTTTCGGACGAAACGTATCCTTGGCGCGATCGCAGTGATTTTGATGTTTGTCGCTGGTCTGTTAGAAAGTTTATTGTATATCGGGGGCATGCTTGCATTGCCCATATTCTTATGGACAGAGGGATATAACACGACAGAGCGGTTTGCACTTCTTCTTCACATGTATTTTTGCATTAGTGGAGTCATGGCCGGAATGACTAGTGCAAAAGTTTTGGAATCAAACAAATTGAAGTATACTGCTGTTCGACTTATGCGAATTGTGCCTACCAAATTTATGCGAGCCGGGCTGTTTTACCGGTATACTACATTCTTTCTGTATCAAGGGATTGCCTTTTCTTTGGTTTCATGGTTCTTTGATTTTTCAATATCTCATGCGCTTCTGATCGTTGGAGTTATGACGATTTGGCGCGTAATGAGCGAAGTTATACATTTGGCCATTTTTCGATGGAAAGGGACTATCCTTATACAGAAAACATGGATTATGGGCTTGGTTATGATACTCACACTAACTGCTGCGTACCTTCCATTGACGTCACTGAGCATTCCTCTTGGGGGAGCGGTGATATTGGATCAACGGTGGCTTGTCACACTCATATTGTTATCGGGGACTGTTGCTGGTTATATCTTACTCAAACATACCGATTACACAGCAGCAGTACGCGCAGTAACGAACCAAGCTGATCCTTTGTTAAATACGGAAATCATGATGGCTAATCTTCAACAGAAAATGGTTCAGTCAAAAGATCATGAGCATAGTAGCGATTCCTCGGCTTACCTGCATGATCGCTTGCAACCTTCATTGGATAAAAGGGGATACGAGCAAATTCACAACCTCCTGTTTACTCGGCACGATCATCTCGTCCATTTGCCTTTTCGCAGACGTTTAACAGCTATTATGATCATCGGATTATTACTATCTTTCTTGGCACTCATCTTCAGAGATCATGTCTCTCTAAACACGGTGGAACGATTTACGCCTATACTCATTATGGCTATGCTAAGCCTGACAATAGGTCGAGAGGTTTGTAAGGGGCTATTTTACCATTGTGATATGCAGCTTATGCGCTACTCCTTTTATCGCAAGCATGCGAAGCAACATTTTCGTCTAAGATTTAGAAGTGTATTATCCTTAAACCTAAAATTAGGTGCGTGTCTAGCAGCCGTACTAAGTATCTCTATACTTGTTTTGTCTGAAGGAAAGGATATAAGTACATTGCTTGCCATCTGGTTTATGACGATGACACTGTCCATATTTTTCTCAGTACATCATCTATTGGTATATTATGTATTCCAACCCTACACAACGGAGTTGGACACCAATAATCCTCTTTTTACATTAGTGAACAGTCTTATTTCATTAGGCTTTGTTATAACGATGTTTTTAGGTCCAACTCTGTGGGTGCTCACTGTTGTCTTAATTGTATTGACTGTAGGCTATCTGTTCAGTGCGGTACCTGTCGTATCCAAATATGCTCAAAATAACTTTAGAGTGAAGTGAAAGAAAGCCCCAATCATTTTAAAACGCTACTGACATAACGTTGTCAGTAGCGTTTTTTTATCATTGGATATGTAAAAGTAAAAGATATGGATAAGTAACATGTCTGTTTTACAAAAAAATAGGACACAGTTAGATTTAGAAAGGATGATATATTGTGAATTTTTCTTCTGTACGCATCATTACTGACGACGTGGATCGTCTCGTTGAGTTCTACGAAAAAGTCTTGGAGGTTACGGCAGAACGACCTGCACCGGTATTTGCCGAACTCGTTGTGCCATCATGTACCCTTGCAATAGGACATACCCAGACGGCACAGTTATTCGGTACGGATGCTGTACTGAGCGCTCATAACCGTACTGTCATTATTGAGTTTCGAGTCGATGATGTAGAAGCCGAATATGAGCGCTTAAAGTCATTTGTCGATCATTGGGTAAAAGAACCGACCATGATGCCGTGGGGAAACCGTTCCATGCTGTTCCGCGATCCCGATGGCAACCTACTTAACCTTTTTGAGCCCGTGACTGAGGATGCGATTAAACGGTTTAAAGATAGACATTAACATACAGTTTCAATGAAATTTGTTCATCTACGACGAATTGGAGTATGATTGGGGAAGACATTACTTCTTTGGAGGGGGACATCTGTTTTGGATGAGCAGTTTCTAGATTTATTGGCCGAAAAATATGATACGGAAGAAAAGATCGTAACCGAGATCATCAACCTTGAAGCGATCTCCAATCTCCCGAAGGGAACCGAGCATTTTGTCAGCGATTTGCATGGGGAGTTCCAGGCATTTCAGCATGTACTAAGAAACGGTTCGGGTACCGTCAGAGAGAAAATCAAAGAATTATTCCGGGAATCTTGGACAGATCAAGAAATCAATGATTTTGCCGCTTTGGTTTATTATCCGGAAGAAAAAATACAGCTGGTCATAGGTGAACTGAGCAATAAACAGGCTCTGAACCAGTGGTATAGACGAACGATTGAACACATGCTTAAGCTTATCTCTTATGCCTCTTCCAAGTATACGCGCTCGAAATTGCGTAAAGCTCTGCCGGAGCAGTATGTATATATTGTAGAAGAGCTTCTATATAAGACGGACTCGACCAACAATAAGGACCCTTATTACGAGGAAATATATCGACAAATTATATCCTTGGGACAGGCGGACAAGCTCATCATCGGCCTTGCTTATACGACCCAACGCCTGGTAGTTGACCATCTTCATGTGGTTGGAGATATCTATGACCGGGGGCCGGACCCTGATAAAATTATGGACACGCTAATCAACTACCATTCTGTAGACATTCAGTGGGGGAACCATGATGTCCTCTGGATCGGTGCTTATGCGGGTTCTCTGGTCTGCCTTGCGAATATTATCCGGATCTGCGCCAGGTACGATAATCTGGACATCATTGAAGATGTGTACGGAATTAATCTGCGCCCACTACTAAATCTGGCGGAGAAATATTACGAAGACAATCTGCCCTTTAGACCTAAACTGCAAGCTGGCCATAACGTATCGGAGCAGGAAATTCTGCAGATCACCAAAATTCACCAGGCCATTGCCATGATCCAGTTTAAACTGGAAATCCCGATTATTAAGAGACGCCCATACTTCAATATGTCTGAAAGACTTTTGCTGGAGAAGATTGATTACGACAACAATGAAATTAATATCTGCGGAAAAACGTACACATTGGAAAACACCTGTTTTAGCACCGTAAATCCGCAGCAGCCTGAGCAATTGCTGGAAGAAGAACGTCAGGTAATGGAAAAGCTCCTGTTCTCCGTTCAGCATTCCGAAAAGCTGGCCAGACATATGAACTTTCTTATGAAGAAGGGTAGTCTTTATTTAAAATACAACGGGAATTTGTTAATCCACGGCTGTATTCCTTTGGATGAAGAAGGAAATATGGAAGAAATGCAGATTGAAGACAAGACATATGCGGGTCGTCAATTGCTTGATGTTTTTGAAGATTATCTACGCTACGCCTTCGCGCATCCGGAGGAGACAGAAGATCTGGCGACGGATATGGTATGGTACATCTGGACAGGGGAATGTTCCTCGCTCTTTGGAAAGAGAGAAATGACTACGTTTGAACGGTATTTTATCCAGGATAAAGAAGCACATAAGGAGAACAAGAATCCCTACTACCATTTACGTGAGAATGAAGAGGTGTGCCGGAAAATCCTGCAGGAGTTTGATTTGAATCCGGATCATGGACATGTCATTAACGGCCACACGCCAGTCAAAGAAATTCGTGGAGAGAGCCCTGTTAAAGCAAACGGTAAAATGATCGTGATTGACGGCGGTTTTTCCAAAGCCTATCAATCCACAACGGGCATTGCCGGATATACGTTGCTGTTTAATTCCTTTGGCATGCAGCTCGTCGCCCATCAGAAATTTAATTCAAAAGAAGATGTGTTATGCAACGGAACGGACGTATTGTCTGTAAAAAGACTGGTGGATAAGGAACTGGAACGAAAACTGGTGAAGGAAACCAATGTTGGAGAGAAGCTACTGCAGAAAATCTCAAATTTGAAGGACCTTCTGGAATATCACTATATGAATTAAAACGATTGCTAAAAACATCCGGATTAAATGTCGGAGTGTAATTAAGCACAGACGCTCGTACAGGCAGGGAAGTAAATACCCTGCCTGTACGAGTTTTTCTTTTTTTAAAGGGAGCGATGTAACAGAAGGCAGGAGCCTATGAGATGCCACCGCCACAGGAATCAATTATCCCTTAGTATTGATTCAGATGGGTAATTCCTCTTGAGTATAGGTTCTGCACTAAATTGAGAAATTCTTCTGATGATAAATCCTTTTCACGCTGGAGCCAAAGACGAAATAAAGCAAGGGAAGTTGTCAGGTAAAACTCAATTAAGTATGGCGTTATATGTCATTCAACAGATCATTTTCAACAGCGTCTAACAATGCGTAAATGTCCGTAAAGTATTGATAAAAGGTGCTGCGGTTATATCCTGAGTTATTTGCAATTTCCTGAACCGAAATTTTTTCAATCGGCTTTTGACTATATAGCTCACAGAAAACTACTATAAACTTTTGTCTTGTTTTCTCCGTTATTTGAGGTTGCTTTTTCATGTTTTCCTCCTGTTATGGAATACGAGTATTATCCGACAAATATTAAAAAACTGCTGGTTGATCAAGGCATAATGAAGATTTATAATCGCATCACACAACATGTTGTCTGATAATCAAAAGGAAATATTATTACCTAGGGGGTGGAACATGTCAACCACACAAGAAAGAATTTTAATTTTTGGTGCAGGTGTTATCGGGAGCATGTACGCAATTAAGTTTATTGAAGCAGGATTTGATGTTACCGTGTTTGCACATTCGAATAGATATAAATCATTGAGAAAAAATGGCCTGCAATATGTAGAAAAAGGGGCAGTTAGATCGATTGAAGTGAATGTCATTGATACACTCGAACATGACGATGTATATGATTTTATTTTCGTTACCGTTCGTTATGATCGATCCGAATCAGCGTTGTTCGCGCTAAAAGATAATCAAAGCAAAAATATAATTACGATGACTAGTAACTCCATTGGATTTTCCTCGTGGCTGGATATCGTAGGAGATAGACTTTTACCAGCTTTTCCAGGCTTCGGAGGACAGATTAAAGATGAAGTATTACATGCTCGATTTTTACCAAGGTTTATAGCTGCAACTGTATTTGGAGAAATTAATGGTGTGGTGACAGAGCGTATAGAGAACCTTGCAAAATTATTTAAGACAGCCAAGCTTCCCTACGTCATTAAAAAGGATATGCAATCGTATCTAATCACACATTCCGTATCAGACATTGCCATGTTGAGCTTTTTGCATTCTGAACATAAGATCATTGATCACAAAACAGCCAGAACCAGAACGACGGCACACCGAATAACAGTCACTTTGAAAACGTATCTAAGGGCAATACAACAAGCTGGCGTTTCACTCGATCCGCCCATTTTTAAAATGGTGCTTAAATTTCCGAACTTATTGTTGGATCTATTTTTTATGACATGGCTGCGAACTAAAATGGTTAGGGATATGATGTTGCCGGATTATGCAAATAATGCGAACAATGAGATTTTACAACTGAACAATGATTTGAGGAGATTTTTAAGTCAAAATGATATTACATCGAGAACGAACTGGATGGATAACCCAAAAGAAATGTGAAATGAAGCGATCACTTGTATCTCTCAGTTACCCTCGGTCCGTCATATTTCTTGAGCCGCTTGCAACTGGAATAAGAAAATAAAAAAATTGACATGAAACCAGTTACATACTTTAATCTTGTTTTGTAGCGAGAGATCACAATCATTCATATAGAACTCATGATGAGTTTATTTAAACACTTATTAAATATACATTATAAAGTGTTTAAATAAAGTGAATTATCTCAAGCACGAGAGCAAACAAATTATACAATGGAGGGCATAAATATGATTAAACTGGTAGTCACTGATTTAGATGGAACGTTTTTGAACAATAAGGGTTCGTACGATGTTGAACTTTTCAAAAAGGTTTATGCCGAGATGCAGCAAAAAGGAGTTACTTTTGTAGCCTGTACCGGGAAACAATGTGAACGTGTAGAAAAACTGTTTGATGAGCATGGCAAAGGAGTCTGGATTCTGGGTGACAGCGCTGCTCGAATCAAAAAAGATGGTGAAGTCATCAAAGAGTTCAGCATGGAAAAGGAACTTGCCATGAAGGCGATTGATCGAATTCAGGATTTCGACAACACGATGACTCTTATCGTATGTGCAAGCGATGCTGCTTACGTTCATTCTTCCATTTCCGAAGAAATGTACGAAGTCGTGAAGGGCTCCTATGAACGTGTAATCAAAACAGATTCCTTCGAAACCATTGAGAGTCATTTTATCAAAATTACGGTCTTTGATACGGAAGGACGCAGTACAGCATTAAGAGCGCATGTGGAGGGTACAATGTTCGGACAGATTTACATTGTTGACTCGGAGGCCAGATGGCTGGATATTACGGCATTACACACACACAAAGGAGAGACCGTGAAGAAGCTGCAAGACATGCTGGGTGTCACATACGAGGAGACGATGTCATTTGGTGACGGTGAGAATGATGTGGAGCTTATGGCCATCGCCAAATATAGCTTTGCAGTAAGTAATGCTTGTGATAATACGAAAAAAGCAGCAAGTTTCATTACGAAATCCAACGAAGAAAAGGGTGTTCTTCTAACGATTCAAAAAATCCTGGATTTGCAGTAATCCTTGTCTGACAAGGTACTACATGTTCGATCTAACGGGGGCAATCTTAGGATTGCCCTATTTTCATTGGATAAAAACGTTACTTGGGGTCCGAGTCGTTGTTGGTAACTTGTTTGCGATAATGCTGTGGAACTACACCCATCTGTTTACGGAAAATGGACGAAAAATAACTGGAGCTTTGAAAACCGCAGGCAAGTGCAATTTCACTTATGGATCTCCGTGTTTCTTTTAACATTTCACAGCTTTTCTGAAGTCGATATTGGGTGACATAGTTGTTTGGCGATTGGCCCACATATTTGTTAAACAATTGGCAACATCGACTTCTGCAAACAGCTCCGGCAGATGCGATCTCCTCAAGTGTTATCTTCTGATCATAGTTCTGGTGAATGAATTGAGTCATTTCCTGAACATGCGTTAATATGCCAGGTTGACCGGAAACAGGCTTCAACTGATCGCCAATTGTAGCGCACAACGACAACGCTTGGGATACCAAACGAAGTGGATTGGGAGGCGTATGTTCCCTATGCATTTCCCGATAGAGTTCCTGAATGGACTGTACGATGTCTTGTTGCCAGGCCATCTGCTCTGTGAGTACAACAAAATCAGCCATATTGGAACTGAACTTCTCTTCCCAGTACGTCTTAAGATATGAAGTTTTCTCTCCAAGGATAGAGGGATGAATAACGACCACCAGGAACGAACAATCGTCGTGATCCGCAGCAGCGTAACCAAAATGCAAACGTTGGCTATTCACAAAAAGTCCGTCTCCTTGATGCAATCGCGTGATACTTCCATTAACCGAGAAATCCATTGATCCCTTTAATATATAGATAAACTCCAGATCCACATGCCAATGTGCAACTGCGGCATGATTATCAAATTGATGAAGGCTTCCTTTGCGGACATAAAGGGGGACATCAGGAAGATTATAATCCAACCGTTCTGATAAATCAGAGAACACCTCTAAATCTGTCATTGAGAATCCCTTCTTTGCACAAATGTATACGATATTAATAAAAGTATAGCCAATATTGATGGAAACAACAACGATTACGTACTATCTTTATATTATTGAGAACAACCGAGAGGACAGATACAGGTGAGAAAACGCATGCAGATTCAAGGGTTCGGCAAACGCGATTTTAATCGAGAGTTAGTCTCGCTTGTAATCCCCATTGCACTACAAAATCTAATATCCGCAACGGTGATATCTGTTGATGTGATCATGCTGGGTATGATCAGTCAATCTGTAATGGCAGCCGTATCACTCGCCGGACAAATCACCTTTACCTTAACATTGTTTTACATGGGATTGTCAGCGGGGGCGAGTATCCTCACTGCCCAGTACTGGGGGAAGAAGGACTCATTAACCATACAGCGCATTCTGAGTATTGCCTGTGTATTCTCCCTAAGCATATCGATTCTGTTTTTCTTGTCTTCCTTCCTGATTCCCGATACACTCATGCGCTTATTCACCAATGATCCTGAATTGATTCAATATGGTTCAAGGTTTTTACAGTTTAATTCCTTTTCTTACCTCGTCATGGGATTATCGCATATGTATCTGAGTGTAGTTCGAAGTATGGAAAATGCAAAACTCAGTGCGTGGGTCAGTTCATTATGCTTGGTCTTAAACATTATATTTAATGCTATTGGCATTTTTGTACTATTCCCATCCAATCCGGAACTTGCGATTGCGGCAGTGGCTCTTGCCACGGTCTTGGCACGTATAATTGAACTGGCATGTTGTGTGATTCATTCCTTTACTAAGGGATCCATTCGCTTTCGTTTACCAGTACGTGACAGTATGCATCGTAATCTATTAAAGGATTTCCTGAGATATACCCTGCCTGTGCAGGGGAATTATATCGTATGGGGAGGAGCACTTACCGCTACGGCTGCCATTATAGGCCATGTGAACTCCGATATGGTAGCGGCAAACTCCATCGCATCTGTAGTCAAGAACTTGGCGGTTGTTCTCTGTGGCGGCATAGCTACCGGGGGCTCTGTACTGATTGGAAAGTATCTGGGGCAGGGTGAAATGGAGAAAGCTAAGTATGCGGGTAACCACATGTGTTATTATGCACTCATTTTTGGAGCCATTGCAGGCTGTACCATTTTGCTTATTAAACCTTTAGTTTACTCCATCGTCAGTCTGAGTCCAGTCGCTCAAAGCGATCTGGATGGCATGTTATACATTAGTGCGTATTATTGTATTGCGAAGTCTTTTAACTCCACAACGATAGCAGGTATATTCCCGGCCGGTGGAGATGCGAAGTTCGGATTATGGTGTGACATGGTTGTCATGTGGCTTATTATTTTACCACTTAGTTACCTGTGCGCTTTTGTTTGGCAAGTATCTCCCATTTTTTTATACGTCATCATCAGCTTAGACGAGTTAATTAAACTACCCATTGCTTTCACCCGTTATCGTCAGTTTAAGTGGCTCAATAACTTAACTAGAAACTTTACATAAACCTGATCTTACCAGGGGTTATGTAACTTACTCTACTAAATAATAGCTTTTCATAAAGGAGAAGATGATATGAATATCCGTGAACGAATGGCAAGCAAACAATTATTTTCAGATGATGATGCAAATTACCCGAAAGAGGCTGCGGAATTAGCCAAAGCACGCCAGCGAGGTAAAGCCTTATGCTATGAAATAAATAATTTGCATCCAGATGATGTTGAAATGCGAAACACGTTAATGAAGCAGCTTTTTGGTAGTATGGGGGAAAATGTGTGGATGGAGCCGCCACTTCGGATGTCCTATGGCTCAAATACGACCCTAGGAAATAATGTATATATTAATTTCAATCTGACCGTGGTGGATGACTATACAGTAACCATTGGGAATGATGTCATGTTTGGCCCAAATGTAACGATTGCTGTAACGAGTCATCCTGTGCACCCGGAGAAGCGCAAAGAAGGCGGAATGTTTGCATTGTCCGTGGTTATTGAAGATGGGACGTGGATTGGAAGCGGAGCGATTATTCTACCAGGCGTCACAATTGGCGAGGGTAGTGTCATTGGTGCCGGCAGTGTTGTAACCAAGGACGTGCCTGCAAACGTAATTGCTGTTGGAAATCCATGCAGAGTGCTTCGTGAGATTACCGAACAGGATCGAGAATTCTACTACAAAGATATGCGTTTTAATCAGGTTGAATGGTAAAAGAAATGACATCTACCTTCTGGAAAGGAGTTCATTGATGATTATGGATATCATATATGCGATTATTACATTGTTAGCTCTGTTTTTTGTCCTTAGAGCCATTGTTCATTCCCGGCGAACCCATTTCATAGCTAGTAAAATGAACAGACATTTTGAACATTACTATAATGAAGATGCCTATCATAACGATATTGCCTCTAAGGATTAACATTGGTATCTCTTCCACGTTGCATTGCTCACCTGGTATGACGGTTTTGCATTCAAATGATCTGGTGAAAACTTATATCAATACAGTCTGGATGGAGAGTCATTTATCAGCTTTGGTGAAGTCTTCCACTTGGATGGGGGCATTATCGAGGAGACCGGGTCGGCGTGTACAACTTGAACCACGAAGCAGAACAAGGCTATGCGGATGTAGAATTCTTCAATTACGATTCTGAAGATGCTATTAAAAATCGTTGATTCATCTTCCTGGAAACTTAGCGGCTATTACTCGGAATATGTTCTTGTCCCAAACCGAAGACAAGACCCATATTCCGATAGTGTCCCAATCAGTTTACGCGATAGATGGAATTCAAGTAATTCGAAATTAATGCGGTATCATCCAGAGAGGTACGCAGTGCGATGTAACCGTCGGGACGAATCAAGACGAGTTCTTTGCTTGCTACATTGTATATTCGATAGGCATTGCCTTCTGTGTCTATGATGCCTTCCGTCCCATCTGCGTTAGATGGCAGGATATAATGCACATGGAGTTCATCGTCGGTGAAGTTATTTAAGGAAGGAACAATACAATCAACGCAGTTTGCAAAAGCCAAAAGCGTCCAGTGTGGGCCGCGCAATAGGTCAAATATACTTCCTGCAAATCCGGTGCCTTGCAGGCCCGTAGCATTAGGAGCACGGTCCCCAGGAAAGGGAGAGGCAGTCTGGGGTAAAGCATACGGGCGAGTAAGAGAACTTGACCGATAGGAAATGAGGAGTCCACTCGTCAGATCGTCGGATATGGTACTCAAAGATTGGGACAACTCTCCGCTTTCTGTCACCGTTGCAACAACCGCTCCCATCTTCTTCGTGCTGTCCTCAAGCACGGCTTGAGCCACAGGACGGCGCTCTTCATCGTACGTGTCGAGTAAGGAGGTATCCGCTCCGCGAATGACAGCAGCGAGCTTCCAGCCCAGGTTGTACGCGTCCTGTATGCCGGTATTCATGCCTTGACCGCCTGCCGGTGAATGAACATGGGCAGCATCGCCAGCAAGGAAAACGCGGTCTTTACGATAACGTTCTACCATTCGAACGTTGACCCGGTAGATGGACAGCCAGGAAGCATCTGTGAGTCGAACACGTCCAGCCCCGGCGCGCCGGTCAAACATGGCTTGATATATCTCTAGCGACGGCTGCTCTGGTTCTTCGTGGTCTGCTGGAATGGTAGCCTGCAGTTGCCAAATATCGGATTTCGGCAGCGGTGTCACTCCGACCATCCCCTCTGAAGATGTCCAAATATAGATACGGTCACGATCTAATCCTTCCAATCGTACATCGCCAAGATACCATCGCTCATGATCGTGTGTTTCTCCAACCAGCGGTAATTGAATAAACTTGCGAATATTGCTTTTGCCCCCGTCAGCGCCGACGACATAACGAGTGCGAATGTGCTCTTCCCCTTGTGAGGAATTTACGGTTACCGTTATACCATCCACATCCTGAACAAGCCCTGCAGCTTCCATGCCCAACTCAACATGCCCGCCAAGCTCTGCATATCGGTCACGCAATGCTTTTTCCACATCAAATTGAGCAATCCAGACCGGATCACGATAGGGGGTTTCAAGTTCGACGCTGGCTGCCACGGTAATAGACGGCTTATCCACACTCCTGCCATCTGCGGTATAATAACGAACAGGCAGATCTACGACACCTGTGTCAACAATGTGATGAACGGCGTCCAAGTCATCGACCACTTCAAGCGAGCGAGGCTGGATTGCTTTAGCACGAGAAGCAACGTTGTATAAGGTGCTTCGTTCAATAATACGATGGGCGACGTTTCGACGGGCAAGATCGCAGGCAAGTGTAAGCCCAGTGGGACCGGCCCCGACAATAAGAACATCAACAAAAGACCGCATGGTATTCATGGTTGAATCCTCCTTGATCATTGTTTTGATAGGTTACAAATGTTATACTACACCGTGCAGTGTAGTTTGTAAACAAAGCTTTCACTCTAAGCGTTTTCTGATAGCATACATATAGGGGGAATAGAGGAATGGAACATACGGAAAACAAGAAAATCCGAAAGGGCTCTTCTGACAAACGAGCTAAAATTATTACAGCAGCAAGAGATCTATTTCTTTCAGATGGTTTTGAGCGTTCCAGTGTCGATGCGATCGCAGCAAAAGCAGGTGTTTCCAAACGGACCGTTTACGATTATTATGGTGACAAACAGAACCTGCTGCTTACCGTTGTGGAAGATTCCAGCTCTGCGGTTCTTGACATGATCGAGCAAGGGATTTCAGACCACCTCTCGGAATTCACAGATCTGAAACAGGCACTCATCTTGTTTTGCGAGCAAATAGTAGCTTCTGCGAACGGCTCATCCGACTATAAGGCTTTGATCCGTTTGGTTATGGTGGAAGCTGCCAACCTGCCAGACTCATTTTTGGAAAGGCTGGATAAGGCAACTGAAGAAAGGCTCATCAGGAGATTTACAGCGTTTGGTCAAGACGGATTGCTTGATGTGCCCGATCCTGAAATGGCTACCAAACATTTCACTGCATTAACGTTTTTATTGGTCTTTAATCAACCTGGACAAACAGGAACATTGGGGGCGGAACAAACCAAACATATCATCACTGAAGGGGTACGTGTCTTTCTTTGCGCATATGCACCCCGTGGCGTTTAAAACGAAAATCAACCTCATCCGTACGAATTGCGATTTCGCTTATCGATAAAACACTGGTGGGGCTGCCAAATTAGCATAAACATATGCTGAAGATATGTAGGCATTCAAAAGCAGAACAGGAAGAAGGTCTGGGCAGATTACACCCAGACCTTTATTCTTACATTAGATTATCCGTGGAGGGAGTGCAAGGTAACTGATTGAGCTTGCTTTCAGGCTCTTCACCATTTTCTACACGTTTTATATTCTTTATAAAAAAATCATATCTTGTTTTATGATATTTCCGACCATCAGGCATTCCCGCTGTATGGGGAGTAAGTATTACATTACTCAGATTCCGGAGCTCACTGTCCAGAGGAAGGGGTTCAGATTCAAACACATCCAGGCATGCACCTGAAATATCCCCGTTTTTTAATGCATCTATTAAGTCCTTTTCGTTGACAATCCCGCCACGGGCTGTGTTGATAAAAAGAGATGTATTCTTCATTTTTTTGAATGTCGCTTTGTTGATCATCTGTTTGGTCTGTTGATTCAAGGGTACATGTACACTGACGATGTCCGATGTGCTTATAAGCGTATCGAAATCCACCATTTTCACCAAATCGTCCGATTGTGCAGTGGCATTTCTGGCATAAGCCAGCACATTCATATCAAAGACCCTGCAAAACGCAGCTACTTTTTTTCCGATCGCGCCCAAACCGATAATCCCAATCGTTTTGTCTTTTAATTCACTCCCTGCATAGTCTAATTGATGTTCATCCATCTTGTTTTTCATGAAAGTATCCAGAAACGGTATGTTTTTATAATAAGACAATATCAGTGCCATTACGTGCTCGGCCACTGCCTGTGCATTTACTCCTGCAGCATTGGCCACCCAAATGCCGAGCTGTGTACAGGCAGGGACATCCACATTATCATATCCCGCACCCGTCTGTACCAATTTCAATTTTTTTGCGATAGAAAGCAGGCTATGATCCACTTTAATATGTTCAGGAATGATTACCTGACAATCTTTAATATGATGCAGCATTTCGTTTCCAGGCGGAACAATTACAACGTTCCAGTCTTGCGGAAAACACCTTGCAATATTTAATTTTGAGGTCTCGCTAAAATAACCAACGATGAGAATCTTCATTTGTCAAACCACCTTTCATAACCTATACCATTTTTCAAATATAACACGTATGATGTTCGTTATTGAGTAACGTCGTTAGGAGAGTATGGAAAAGAATCCAAATAAACAATATACTAGCTATATAGTTTTTTGTAGAGGTGAATATCAAATGGATGAAATGCATGAATCAAAACAAATTGTATTACAAATCGGCATTGCATTGAAAAAGTACAGAAAAGAAAAAAACATGACCTTAGACGACTTATCCGAATTAACAGGCGTAAGCAAACTTACACTGGGAAATATAGAACGTGGCGAGACCAATCCAACTTTGGCCATTATATGGAAAATATCAAAGGGAATATCTTTACCGCTATTGGCTTTGTTCACAGCAGAGAAACCTGTTAGTTTGTATCGGGCAGGCGAGGGACTGCGGTTTTCTAATGATGAAAAAAATTGGATCATTGAACCCGTTTTTAAAAGCAATGATATTGAAATGTGCCGGGCTTATTTACAGCCAAACAGCTCATATTACCCTGAAGGTCATCATGTGAATACAACTGAAATTGCGACAGTAATGACCGGTTCCATTGAGTTACAAGTCAATGGAGAGATTCACATATTGAATCAATATGATACGATCAGTTTCCGTGCAGATTACCCTCACGCTTATACCAATCATACGAATAGCGAAACAGTGCTCCATATATCCTTAAAATATGGTTTCTAAAAGTCGAAAAGCCACTTATTAAATGCAACTCCGAATTCCATGACGGAAACTCGGAGCTGCATTTTTTTAGGTGGTTTTAGTATATCATAAAATATTTATTGTTTAATAAAGTATATTATAATATACTTTATTTATTCGCGCGAATGTTATAGCAAAGTTTTTAAGCAGCAGGAAGGAAATATAATATGCAAGAATTCAGGAAGGAGACATAAAGAATGCCGACTAAACAAAATAAAAAATTCGTGCCATCCTCTATAGCGTTGATCATTCTCGGCATTATCGTTATTGCAGCTAATTTACGCACGCCCTTGACCTCAGTTGGTCCTTTAGTGGGTTTTATAAGGGATGACGTTCATATTTCTAATACATTAGCAGGTCTGATCACAACGGTACCTTTGCTTGCCTTTGCTTTATTATCACCTCTCGTACCCAAATTAGGGAGAAGGTATGGGGTTGAGCGTATCATTTTGATTGCCTTAATCTTGCTGACTGTTGGTATTGTAATACGATCTTTATCTGGTGCAGTTAATCTGTTTATTGGGACAGCAGTTCTTGGATTCGCCATTGCCGTATGTAATGTATTATTGCCGAGTATAATCAAACGGGATTTTCCAAATAAAATCGGATCCATGACAGGAGTTTACTCTATTTCAATGAATTTATCTGGGGCAATCGCTTCGGGAATCAGTGTACCGCTAGCCATAACCGCAGGGCTAAAATGGCAGGGAGCACTGGCGGTATGGGGGATACTAAGCTTTGTATCAATCCTGTGTTGGTTACCTCAATTAAGAAATCAAACGGACCAAACAGCCAAGACGAGTCAACAGATGGCCAGCAACGATGTGAATGTCTGGCGATCCCCGCTTGCCTGGCAAGTAACGATTTTTATGGGGATACAGTCCATGGTTTTCTATGTGTTGATCGCATGGTTGCCCGAAATTTTAAAGCAGCAAGGAATTGAATCCAACCAATCAGGCTGGTATCTCTCCATCATGCAGTTAGCTATGCTTCCATTTACCTTTATTGTGCCTGTGATTGCTGGGCGCATGTCTAGTCAACGCTTGTTAGTCGTCATCACAACCATTTTGCTTTTGACCGGGACGCTCGGACTTCTTTACGGCAGTTCCAATATCATTCTGTTGTGGATCATCATACTCGGAATTGGTGGAGGCTTCGCCTTTAGTTTGGCCATGATGTTTTTCGGGTTACGCACTGAAAATGCGCATCAAGCAGCGGAACTATCTGGTATGGCCCAATCGATCGGATATCTTCTTGCCGCACTCGGTCCAGCTCTTATAGGATATCTGCATGATGCAACAAATAGCTGGAACCTGCCACTTTTCATTCTTCTAGGGGCTTCGATCTTACTCTTTTTAGTGGGTATAGGAGCAGCAAACAACCGCTTTGTGGGTAGTCAAAATAGTTACGAAATGTCACGGAAAGGATGATAACTATGTTTGACAAAATTCTGGTCGCCATTGATAAAGGCGAAATAACGAACAAACTCCTTGATGCAACCGTTGAAATAGCACAAAATAAACAAGCTCAAGTTACCTTGGTTCATGTTAGCCAGAGTTATGTGCCGATCGGCATGACGTTTTTACCAGAGAATTTTCTGGAAGACATAATGAACGAAATGGAGAAAGCGAGTTTGGAACAGTTGCATCAAGCCAAATCTAAATTAAAGTCTGCGGGAATTAACCCGGAAACTGTTCATCTTAAGGGAGATCCTGGGCATGAACTATTGAATTATGCAAGGGATACCGAGCAGCAACTTATTATTATCGGAAGCCGTGGGCTAATAGGCATAAAAGAAATGATGCTTGGAAGTGTCAGCCACAAGGTTTCACAGTTATCAAGTTGCCCAGTCCTCATTGTTCATTAACTCCTCTATACAGCGGCATTTCAGGATATTGTGTCCTACAAATGCCGCTGTTTTTTCTATCCTTTAGTTGCCGAAAATGATGAAGGATCAGAGGTTCCATAACACTATAAGCAGCTTAATTATAATATGTGGTAAAATAGACGGGGCAATAAGCCTAGATAAGCACATGCATCTGGCAAAGGAGTTAACCATGACCAAACAACGTAAAATCATTCTAACCTTAACCATATTCTATACATTGTTTATTCTTTATTTTATGTTCCTCGCCTTCGGTAGAAGAGATGCTTCAGAGACAACGACTGGCTATACCTTTCTTTTCTCCCCAGATAGCTTTTTTAAACTGCCGGCTCTAACTGAACTCCTGCAGCCCAGTCTCATGACTTTAGTTGATTTGGGTAACATTGCCGCCTTTATCCCTTTTGGTATCCTGATGCCATGGTTGTACAGGATTACCTTTGCCCGGTTCTTTACCTTGTTTGTTATAGCGATTCTTGTGCTGGAAACCATCCAGGCCCTTACCTTACTTGGTAGTTTCGATATAAACGATGCCATTCAGAATACGATAGGAGCAACCATTGGTTATGGGGCGTACAAACTTGGTTTCCGTTCCCGGAACCTCTGGCGCAATCTGGTAAGAACGGCTATTTCCGGTATGATTCTTTTATTAGTCGTATGGGGATTATTCGGAGCGATAGATAACGCAGCAACTAAAGTAGAAGGCCCTTTTATGGCAATCAACGAATGGATGGACAGTTCGGGTAATTCATCATCTGCAGACAAACCGGACAGCATCAAAATAAGCGATCAAAATGTAAAGATTCTCTATAATATGTACGGCGCTGAAGGCGGAGATCCTAAAACGTTTACATACACGTCTGAGGGAGAGACGATTTTCTCTTTTTATTACGGAATCCCTGAACCAACAGATTATTCAGGAAAAATTCGTGTTACCCTCAATGGAAACGAGATAATGACCGGCTCTGGAGAAGATCAGCGAAGTGATCCTGAACTATTCCCGTTGATATTCAAGATTCCTCTCGAACCGGGAAGCGAACTGAAGATTACCATCGAAGGGAACGAAAAAGTATGGGATGTAGGCTATAAACGGATGCAATATTTTTGGAGCAGCTAAATGTTTGATCTTCCATGCCTCTTTAGGCTTGAAAAATGGATAAAGCAGTACAAAAAAAGGACCGTAAGTGTTCATCTCCCATCGATGAATGCTTTCGGTCCTTTTATCTAATGAACGACGGTATCGGTCTTCGTCTCTCTTGATTAACGTCTTCGGAAGGCTCCGCCACGTGCGAGAGCGAAGAAGATGAGCAGGGCAATAATGGAGCCAACGATGGCTGGAATAATGTGAAATCCGCCAATCACCGGTCCCCTTGGTCCCAGCAATTCCGTTCCTAACCAGGAACCGATAAAACCCGCAATAACGTTCCCAAGTACACCGCCCGGTACATCTCGCCCAATCAAGTTGCCGCTTAACCAACCAATAAGTCCACCAACAATGAGTACCCAGAGCAGATCCATGGATTGTTCTCCTTTCTTCGGGTTTATTACAAGTTATGTGGGGTTCGTTGGATTATACCTCATCTTCCTGTCGGTGGAGGAATCTAAAGCGTCTGTGCTAAGATGGGTTAATATAGGATTGAAGACGTTGGAGAACAAGGGTAGATAGGGGTGCGTGTACATTTTGAAGAAAATCTTAGTCATTGATGATGAAATCGCTATTCGAGATTTAATTGAGCTGGTGCTAAGGCGAGAAAACTATGATGTGCAGACCGCAGAGGACGGCAAAACGGGCCTGAGGCTGCTCGACTCTTTTCAACCCGATATAGTGGTACTTGATCTGATGCTGCCAGATTGCTCCGGATATGATTTGTGCAAGGAAATTACCGGAAAACGCGCCATTCCTGTGATTATGCTCTCAGCCAAAAATGAGGTAATCGACAAGGTGCTTGGACTAGAACTGGGCGCGGAAGATTATATGACCAAACCCTTTGATAATCGTGAATTGCTCGCTCGCATCAAGGTGATTCTGAGAAGAAACGAGAGCAAGGAGGAATCAAGCGAAGGAACAGAGGTGACATCTACACGCATCATTCATGAAGAGTTGACATTTGACTTGGAAAGCCGAAGAGTGCTGAAAAACGATGTACCTGTGTCTTTAACGGCCAAAGAGTTTAAAATTCTGGAAACGTTACTCAAAAGGCCAGAAAAAATTTTTACCCGGGATGAATTGCTGCAGATTGGGTGGGGATATGACTTTATGGGAGACAGTCGCAGTGTGGATATGACCATCATGCGATTACGGAAAAAGTTGGAGGATAACGCGGACGAACCGAAGTATGTCAGGACAATCTATGGATTTGGCTATCAACTTGGAGGTGGCGAGGCCTGAAGTATGCAACCCGGTTACTGCTGAATTATTTATTTTTCTCCGTGCTGTCCTTTGGCATCATCATTTTTGCGGTGAACAAAGCAATCGATTACTACAGCTTCGTTACCATTGAGAAACAGATGATGGAGAAGGCGGATCTGTCCGAGCTGTCCTTTCGTGAGGTGCTGGCTCAGCATAGATCATCCTCAGGGGAGCCGCAAACGGAGGAGATCGTCAGACTTGCTCTGGAGAAGCTGAAAGCTTCAGGCAAGGAAGTACGTATCTATGATAGCTCCAAGCAATTACTGGGCTTGGCTGTGGATGGCATCATCATTAATGATGGCAAACCGCTTATTTTCGACAAAAATATAGAGAAAGCACTGAGCGGCAGTTATGCCTACACCGTCACGGAAGATCATCAGCTTTATTTTGCAACGCCCATTCAGAATCAATTCTACGAAAACGCTTATGTGTATGAATTCGTGGATGACATTTCCTACTTTTATGCGATCATGAATCAAATCCGTTATATCCTGTTTGCAGGTGCAGGCGGTTTCATTGTGCTGATTACGTTATCCAGTCTGTGGATTGCACGCAATACAACCAAGCCGATTAAGATACTGCTTGGCGCTGTGCAAAGCTTCTCCAGACAGGAGTTTCGGAGAGTTCATCTAAAACGGAAGGATGAGCTGGGCATGCTGGCAGATGGGCTGGATTCCATGGGGCGACAGCTTCATGATTACATTCAGTACCAGAAACAATTTGTCTCCAACGTATCTCACGAGTTAAAAACACCCTTGGCAGCCATTCGTGGTTTCTCTCAATACTTGGTCGAAGGAGAGACTGAGAACAAGGAACTGCAAAAAATCTATGCTCATCTGTTGCAGGAATCGGATCGACTCACCCGCTTGATTAATGAACTGTTATTATTATCCCGATTCGATAAGGCGGGTTCTAATGATTTGGAAGCCCGGAAGACGGAAATGAACGAACTGATTCAGCAAGTTGCAATGAATATGGGAGCCAAGGCTAAGGATAGAGGGATCGAGATCAGAGTTAGTCAGGCGGAGCAAGAACCGGAAGATGACGGTACGACAAGAGTGCAAGCCAACGTGAATCCAATGCTGATGTCCCATGCCATCGCCAATCTTGTGGACAATGCCATCAAATATTCAGGCAGTCCATCGCTGATCGAATTGAAGTTGGAACATACGCCAAGCGAAGTCGTTATACGGATACGTGATCAAGGCATAGGCATCGCGGGCGATGAGCTGGAGCGAGTGCAGGAACGCTTTTACCGAGCGAAAAATGCAAGTACAGCAAATGGGTCGGGTCTTGGACTTTCCATTTGCAAAGAGATTGTAGAGCGGTTTAATGGATATATCGACATTGAAAGTCAACTGGGAAAAGGGACGACCGTTACAATTGTTTTGCCTCGTGCGTAGCCCTGCATTTCAAACCCAAGCCTAAATAGGTAACGTTACAAGATTGGTACATTTCTGTTATAAGACTAACAAATCTTTTATTTATAATCACTTCATAAGAACAAATCACACATTTATGGAGGGATCATGATGAAATTAACAAAGAAAGCTGCAAGTTTTATCGTACTAGGTGCGTTACTAACGGCGGCATTAACGGGCTGTCAATCCAGTGATGCTACATCTCCAGCAACCGGACAGAACACAGCAAACGAACAGAACACAGGCGAAGGTACAACAAATGCTAATACGCCTGCTTCCGAAAGTGCTGAAGAAAAGGGAACTGAAGCTATTAAGGAAGGTTCGATGGAGAAGGAAGGCAATGTGGTACTGAAGGAGCTTGCTTTTGTCTTTAATGAGCATACCATTGCGATTTCGGATACAGCGAATGAAGAACAGATGGAACAGATGCTGGGCAAACCGGATAACCTGAAATCTCATACGTACAGTGCTGACGATGGAACCAATATGGATAACTTAATCGGTTTTACGGAAAAAGTGTACACGTATCCCGGTCTGGCGATTAAAACCATCAGTATACCTGAGGGGAAACAAGACTCCATCTTTCATATCGAAATCACAGATCCTAAGTACGCCACAGTGCGAAACATTAAAGCAGGGGATAGCCTCGATACACTCAAAAACGCCTACCCTGAGGGGAAACTCGTTGGTGATGGCGCTCCAGATGAGGAGGATGACTTCCGTTACGAGCCGTCCAATTATGTGGATGTGATGTCATTTCATATCAAGGATGCCAAGGTCGAGAGCATTCAAATCTACAGTCTTCTGGACTAATAAGTAGTGAGCAATGTTGGTAAGCCATTCATGCAATTCACCTTCAATATCTGAATAAAAATGAAAAGTTAACCCTCATACATCCTGAAAAGGAGCATTGAGGGTTAACTTGGTTTTAGGACTTTTAAATTAAGCGCTGCTTGGGCAAATGCAGAATAACGTTGAATTGATCGCCATGAATTTCGATGTTGATCTCCCCGCCGTGCAGCTCAACGATGCTTTTCACAATGGACAGCCCTAGGCCAGAGCCTTCTGTCTGGCGGGATTCATCTGCTCTTTTGAAACGCTCGAACAACTCTTCCGCAGCAAAATCAATCTCATACGCAGCCGTATTTTGAATTTTGAATTGTACCTGATCATCAGACTCGTCCAAATAAATATAGATTCTGGTTCCTGGAAGCGAATATTTCTGCGCGTTGCCAATTAAATTTTCGAATACACGCCAAATTTTATTGCCGTCCAAATGTGCATGGATGGGGAATTTCGCGATCCTCTCCCGAATCACTGCCGACGCTTGTCCCATACCAGTGTTGGACTCGGCGATCGCCTGTGTCAATAATGTCGCGACATCGACGTACTCAATATCCAGCTCTACTGTACCGCTGGCCATCTTGGAGATTTCGAACAGGTCTTCAATCAACAGCTTCATCCGTAGCGCCTTCCGGTCCAGAGTTTCAATATACGCTCGGGTAGTCTCCGTAGACAGATCTTCTTTTTTTAATAAATCAACATAGTTGATAATAGAAGTAAGCGGGGTTTTCAAATCATGCGATACGTTGGTAATCAGCTCTGTTTTTAACCGTTCACTCTTCATTTGATTCTCCAGCGCGCTTTGATACCCGGCTTTCATATTGTTAATATAGCCAGCAAGCTTGGATAGGGCATCCTTGCCGGTTACCTGAATCGTATTCTGAATATTGCCTTCAGCAATTTCTTTGCTCCCGTTGATGATGGCGATAAAGCGTCCAAGCTTGGAAAGGATATACGGAACCAGGAACAGCACATACAGCAACACATAGAGTATGAGCAAGTCCTGTTCGTATACACCGTAATATGTGGCTGCCTGCCAAATACAAATGCCCGCTATCGGGGTTAGCAGAAACATCATGATGATGCCAAACGTTAATCTCCAGTTCTGCAAACTGGCTCTAAGACCGGTTCTCCAGCTATGAAAGTAATCCATGAGCAGGCTACCATCCCAGAAGGAACGTCCAGCTTGGGGTGCCTTAAAATAAAGAAACAACCTGCTTGCCAGTAAGCAAAGAATAATAAAGGCAAGCAGTGCCTGGATGTAACTTGAAGTTGAATAGCTAATACTCAACCCCGTGTATGAATACGAGTTTATAAGTATGAGGATCCATGAGATCGCGGCGACAATGATGACAATAAGGTCGATTGGAACCTTCCGATCGGCTTTATTTTTTCTCGATTTTGTATCCAATTCCCCATACCACCTTTAAATATTTTGGGTCTTTAGGGTTGATTTCAATTTTTTCACGGATGTTTCTTACATGTACGGCAACCGTATTCTCTGAAGTCAAGATCAGTTCATTCCACACGCGCTCATAAATCTCTTCAATGGAGAAAACTCTGCCTTTGTTCTCCATCAGCAGCTCCAGAATTTTGTATTCCTTCGGGGTTAATCTAACGTCCTCACCATCTATCTCAACAGTCTTCGAGCTTTTGTTCAGCACGAGTCCTCTTACTTGTATAAGCTCATCCCCGTTTGACTGAAAGGAACCTAAATTCGTAAACCGGCGCAGCTGAGATCGGACTCTGGCAATCAGCTCTAGAGGATTGAACGGCTTCGTAATATAGTCATCAGCACCAACGTTGAGTCCTAAAATCTTGTCGCTATCTTCTGACTTGGCGGAAAGCATAATGATCGGTATATTTTTGTTTTCACGAATTTTAAATGTCGTTTTAATTCCATCGAGCTGCGGCATCATGTTGTCCATAATAATAAGATGAATGGTTTCTTGTTCAAGAATTTCCAGCGCCTCCAATCCGTTAGAGGCAGTGAATACATCCACATCTTCGCTTTTCAAATAAATAACGAGCGCTTCTCGAATTTCCGGTTCATCGTCTACAACAAGAATGTTATTGATAGCCATTATTTCTCACCTTCATCACGATATTTCTTATACTTGCTAATCCGGAACTCATGTATCCCGAAAATTCAACATGGCCGGGGGGAGCGTCTGCAAGCATCAGCTCCTCTGGTGATTCTTCCTGATCTGTGTAAAACCCATGTACCCCAAACCTGGACAGAATCTGCATAACCGGTCTGCTGTTGACCGTGTGAACATAACTTTTTACCCCAAACTTATTCAGTGCTGGAACTAAATTGGGGTTTAGATACACGCGGTATGCAGGCATGGCAACGGCTGTCAGTTGTTTGTCCCTTACGAATTCTACAATACTTTCGGCGGAGGCGCCAGTTTTGTAAAGTGAATATATTTTGTTTGGAAAGGGGTAGATTCCCATAACCGTGTCATACATTTTCGGGCTGAAGATTTCAGGTATAACCCGGTTGAGCAGTGCAGGATCCGTACGTCGAACCTCATTGACTAGATGCACAAACTGCTGCTGAATTTGCGCTTTGCTGCCTGCTTTCGTGTCCACAATTAAGTCAAAATCAGGATATTGCTGCATCAGCTGCAGGATGTCCGGCAGGGTAAGAGGGTGGAATCTTCCCATAATAAGCGAGTTCGCAAACTGAAGCTTGGTTACGTTTCGTCCGCGATGAGCAGCCAAGTCGGGCTGTAGCTTCTGCGACCAATCATGTCTGGCTACAAGCTTCCCGTCCGTCGTCTGCACAAGATCAACCTCGAACAAACGGTACCCTCTATTGTAATTGGTTATAAATGCCTCGTAAGAATTGGTGTAGCTGGCACCGTCAACTCCACCAAATGCATGTGCAATAAGCCTGTTTTCCTGCCAGCCGCTAGGACCAGCTATAGAGTGAGGTTGATTCAGACCTGTCCTAACAAGCCCCCAGTTGCACCAGATCATTCCTGCTGTAAAGACTATGAGTAAGCTTAACATCATCGTTTTCTTCATTCGTTCTGCTCCTTCGTTATCCCGATGTAAGTCATACTACAGGACGCAAATGAAGAAGGAGTGGTATAAAAACGAAGGAATTTATGAAGTTTGTATACATTGAAAATCATATAAAAAGAACACAGCGAAGGCTCGGAAACGGCAAGTTGATCCGCTGGTTTGAGACTGGCACTCTATAGATGCATGAGACGTTGTTGGATGGTTGGATTATAAACATGGAGGGTGGAAGGGTGAACAAGTCGAGGACGTTTCTTTAAGTATGTATCGTGACGCAGCAGAAACAAGGGTGGAATGGATCCGCCCTTGTTTCATTACTGGATTATGGACACAGGGTACATTATGCACTTAGAAATCTCCGGCTGTAGTTAGGCGCTGTCAGGACGGAATGTTCATAGCCGTTTGAATGTTTTTCAGGTCGAGCTGAATTTGCTCTGGAATATGGAAAGGATGGTATAACCCATGCTGTACCATATAATTTGATATCTTTTCATGAGAGTCTATCGCTTCATCGAGCTGTTTCATCAGAATTTGCTTGATTTCGGGAGTGGCACATTCGGTCACAGCCATGGCGTAATTTCTGACTCCACTCTTGGCGTTTATCAACAGATCCATTGCGATCACATCATCCGTTAGCGTATGAAGGCCTGACATATGTTCTAATATTGGGTTCATTTGGTTATCTCCTATACAGTCGCTTTAGTCAGCACTCCACCAAGCTCCTGAAGCTGCTGTTGTGATAATATCGCATCTTGTTGCAAAATTTGCTTGAGCTCCGGGTCGGTTACGAGAGCTTGCATGGTCTGGGATTTAGTCAGGCAAACCGTCTTGAATGCTGCAATTTCATGTACCTCGAGCACCTCATGCAATGCGTATTTGGAATTCATTCGAATTGTCCTCCCATGTATCTATCCATATTTAAGGCTTTAAGATGACTTTAATACAATTGTCCGTTTTTGTATCGAACACTTCATAACCACGCTTGGCATCACTGAGGGGAATGACGTGTGTAACAATGTCGCCAGGGTCCACTTTGCCAGACGTAACCAACTCGTACATATATGGCATATAGTGAATGACTGGAGCTTGTCCGGAACGGATATTCACGTTTCGCTGCATGATGTCACCCAGTGGGAATCCGTTATAGCGTCCACCGTATACCCCAGTGACTTGGATGGTTCCGCCTTTGCGGACAGCCTGAGAAGCAATGATAAATGCGCTCATAGTACCGCCTTGCAGTTTCAAACCGCTGGCTAAATACTCAAGATCGCTCATCTTGCCGTCCATTCCTACTGCATCAATGACAACATCGGCGCCGCCTTTGGTCATTTCCTTGAGCGTATTGCCAATGTTCTGATCTTGTTCGAAGTTTACGATTTCGACGTTGTTCGTTCGCTTCGCATGCTGCAAGCGGTAATCGACATAGTCAACGGCAATGACCCGCTTTGCTCCTTTCAGCCAGCAGAATTTCTGGGCCAGGAGTCCAACTGGGCCGCAGCCGAGCACGATGACCGTATCTCCATTTTTTACGCCGGCATTATCTACGCTCCAGAATGCCGTGGTCATGGCATCAGCGATCAAGCTTAGCTTTTCATCTGGTTGTTCGCAGTTTTCAGGAATTTTGAAGTGGGTGAAATTGGCAAATGGAACCCGTAAATACTCCGCTTGACCACCAGGATATCCACCGGTCGTTCCTGAGTAGCCGAAATATGCGCCCATATCCCCGTGTTCGTTGGAGTTGTCACATTGACTTTCCAGCTGATTTTTGCAGAAAAAGCATTCTCCGCATGCGATATTGAACGGGATGATTACACGGTCGCCTTTTTTTAGGTTTGTCACGCCAGGGCCTACTTCTTCTACGATTCCCATCGGCTCATGTCCGATGACATAGTCCTCCTGAAGGTTAGGGATCATCCCGTGAATAAGATGAAGGTCAGAACCGCAAATGGCGGAACTGGTGATCTTTACGATCATATCGTCCGGTTTCACGATCTTCGCATCCGGAACCTCTTTGACCACGACATTTTTAACCCCTTGATACGTTACCGCCTTCATGCGTTATGTCCTCCAATATGTTCATCTGGGGTCCGATCAAACATCCCTTTACGCGACGTATCACCCGGGAACAGATTCATCTGGCCGATCATCACCGTATTGTTCGCCGAAAGCTGGTCGAGTTGGTACTGTTCGTTTAGCTCGTAAGGATGGAACCACTTTTTGCGAATCATGAGCTCCGAGATTTCCTGGTGCATTGCGATTCCTTGTTTAAGCTGAGTGTGCAGAAGGGCTCTTACATCTGGTGAAGCCGTTTCCGTCAGGGCGATGGACAAATTACGCACACCTTCCTTGGCACGAACAAGGAAGTCCATGGCAAAAGTCATATCTGCCATTTCCGGCATATTTAATGAATTAATCGGGTCTAAATAATCGGTATTCATTTGAGCTCCCCTTAATGTGTTATAGGTGTCGGACTACTCGGAACAGGCGCTTGGAAAGGAGCTTTGGCATAAATGGCTTGCAGCTCGGCGATCTGTTGTATGGACTCAGTGACGTCTTTCTGCATTAAAGCTTTTAGCTCTTGGTCAAAGACCAGACCTTGCATCAGTTTTGACTTGGCGATGCACAGTGTTTTGAAGTTTAAAGCTTCATGCAGTTCCATCGATTCGTGCGGCGCTAGTGTTGGGTTGTTCATGGAGAACTGATCACCTCCTTTTTTTTCATCAACGTTAGATTTTCCAACGAATCGGATCTTATACTAAAATGGATTGAGGGGGATGCAAGATCCGAATATTCCCATACCGTTGCAGGAATATAAACAATTTCTTAATCCGATACTTATTTTTGTGTTTTATATGATCTTGCAAAAGGGAGGAGGACTCACTGTGCCCAATAAAAACAAAATTGATCTAGCCACCGAAAATGCAAGAAAACCGGCAGAAGGTGCCCTTAACTCGAGTGGAAATACACTGGAGCAGCATGCATCTAATGCGGTTTCTGAAGTGCAGACAGCTTTAAATCAGGCAATAAGCTCGTTAAATGAATCTAATGCAACAGATTCACAAGCGTTGGAAAAAGCCCGGCAGCAATTGACCCGAGCAGATGAATTTTTAGATCAAGCGCAAACTTCCGCAAACGCATTACGTCTCCCGGACCAACAATAAAACGGTCCTAGAACTGATAAGCTTGTCAGTGTTTTTCCTTCTATTCCGTATTTTCTCCGATACTCTCTGCATGGGGATTTACCCTGCGTTGACGATCGGAGGAAGCAATTTTCCTAGAACACATATAGTTACGGTCACATGCTTCGGCTCACGCCGAAGTTTTTTGTATTTTAGATGTATGGGACAATTTCAAAATCACGGTTGAAAAAGAATGATTAAGGGCCAGGCATTAGAAAAAGTCTTGAACATAATTATAGGTAATATCTATCCAACTATGTTGAGGAGGACATCATACAGCCTATGTTGCCTATGGAAGAATATTTTGGTAAGTTAGAACTCGTTCATTCCTTTTACGGGGCTATGCCTACAGGCGTTAGTGTATCCGAAACCGGGCGTATCTTTGTTTGCTTTCCGAAATGGGGAGATGACGTTAGATTTACGGTAGCGGAAATTGTTGAGGGTCAGTTGCAGCCATATCCTAACTTAGAAACGAACTTGAGTACCCCATCGAATAACGCTATGTCTTTCATTAGTGTGCAAAGTGTTGTTACAGATGGAAGAGGAACCCTGTGGGTACTGGATACGGCTGCACCTAATTTTTCTGAGCCAATTATAGGAGGGGCAAAATTAGTCGCGGTAGATTTAGAAACAAATACAATAAGAAAAGTATATATATTTGCAGATGATGTTGTCTTACCAACAACGTATCTGAATGATGTCCGATTTGACTTTCGTGTAGGTAACGCAGGTTACGCATATATAACAGATTCTTCTTCCAATGGTCCAGGCGCTATTATCGTCGTAAATCTAGAAAACGGCAATGCGTATAGACGGTTGCATGGAGCAAGCTCAACCTCACCCGACCCGTATTTTATACCGAAAGTGGAAGGTAAAATTTTGATGAATCGAAACGCGGATGGTTCGACATCTCCCTTTCGCTTGGCCTCTGATGGGATAGCCATTTCCCCTGATGGGAAAATGTTATTCTATTGTCCATTAACCAGTCGCCAACTATACTCGATCTCAACCGAATCGTTAAGAGACAGAACGATACCGGATTTCAAATTAAGTGATCTTGTGCAGTATTGGGGAGAAAAGGGAGCATCGGATGGGATGATCACGGACGCAATAGGAAACGTGTATGCTGGAGATTATGAGAATGATAGCATTCGCAAGATATTGCCGAATGGAATCATGGAAACCATCGCCCATGATCCCCGAATTTTATGGCCAGATACGTTTTCTATTGGTCCGGATCAATACTTATATGTAATTGTGAATCAATTACATAGGCAGGCAAGATTTCATTATGGAAAAGATCTGCGACAAAAACCGTATAGTTTACTCCGTATGAAAATTGATGAATTACCTGCACTACCTTTTGATCAATAGATTCGATTAAAACTTAAAGAGGCAGAGTTTCACCCTGTTGTGATTTCAAACGGGATTCATAGTCTCAGGAGTACAACATGCGTCATGGACATACGTATATAGCACTGCTATAATAGAAGTTATGAGCACATATGACAAAATATTAGCAGCTGCTCTTAAGGTACTGGAAGAAGAGGGCGGAGCCCAATTTTCGACGCGAGCTGTCACTTCGATCGCGCAGGTTACGGCTCCTACACTCTACCACCATTTCGGTAATGCCGATGGACTCCTGAGTGCAGCTATAGTGGAAGCGTTCAAACAGTTATTCGAAAGCAAAATTGCCGCAGTGGAGTCACCTATTCCAGAGATGGCGCTTCGTCAGGGGTGGGATGACTATGTCCGCTTCGCGGCAGCCCGTCCTCGAATATATGCGGCAATGATGGGGCGGCTGCTAGAGGGCGCCCATATCGAGGCGGCAGATCAGTCACATCAAGCACTGGTGCAAAATGTTCAAAGAGTTGCCGCCGCAGGAAAACTGGCTGTTTCAGCCGAAACTGCGGCAGATCTGGTCTGGGCTTCTGCCAATACGGCCTCATGGCTGTATGTGACGTCCCAAATTCGCAAGGTACCCCCACCCCAGCCCGACGTCGTTGATCTCATTCGAGAAAGCGTGATGCAGATCATCTTGATCCCAATGCCGGATTCTGCTTCAAAATGAGGGATCGATGAAAAAGCTTGGAGACTCCAGACAAAGCCCCTATGTGGGCTTTGTTTTGTTTCATGGTAAAGATGATGAACCACAAACGGTAGCACATAAGAGAGATCGCCTATCCAAGCAGGATGGCGATCTTTTTCATTTTCAAAGGGTTTCGATGAGCTCATTCCTCGCGCTACGGTATGTCGTGAGCGTCGAAGTATATCACGCTGTGCCCGTCATTAATGATGTCAGATCGCAGGAGGATTACAATATGAAAAATATATAGCACCGCTATAGACAGCTCTATATAGCGGTGCTATAATGACCGTATAACAGTGCTATACAGTGATTCATAACTTATCAAACTCGGGAGGTTTACAATGCGATATAAAACTCAAGAAATGGTTGTCGTCACAGGTACTTCAAGTGGAATCGGCAGGGCTACCGCGGAGCAGCTTGCCGCTGAAGGATTCCACGTTTTAGCTGGGGTTCGCCGTCAGGAAGATGCCGACAAAATCAAACAAAAAAATATCGAACCGGTCATTCTCGATATTACTGCTATCGACACACTAAGGACGCTAGCCGAACGAGTGGAGCAAGATCCGCTTGGTCGCCCGTTGCGCGCCGTGGTCAACAATGCTGGCATTGCCGTTAATGCACCTCTTGAGATGGTTCCGCTGGATGAATTACGCCGTCAGATCGAAGTCAGCGTGATCGGGCAAGTTGCGGTTATTCAGGCGCTTACTCCCGCCTTGCTGAAGAGCGGCGGACGCGTAGTGAATATCGGATCCGTTGGCGGCAAAATTTCAATGCCCGGTTTCGGAATTTATTCAGCTGCAAAATACGCGATGGAAGCGATCAATGACAGCCTCCGCAGAGAGATGTCCTCGTTCGGACTCAAAGTTATCATGATTACTCCGGGCGGTGTCAGCACCAGCCTGTCGGAGAAAGGGGTTACGACAGCCAATCGGCTGTCCAAGTTGATGACGCCCGATCAGCACAGACGACATGACCGCCTTTTTGACGCCGTGAAGGCGCAGGCTGAATCGTGGGCAACGAGCGGTATTCCTCCTGAGAAAGTGGCAGAAGTGGTTTCACGAGCCATCCACGCAAGTAATCCGCGCACTCGCTATACGGCTGGCCGAGATTCGGCACTGCTGACCCGACTGGTTCGTATTCTCCCGGATAAACTTCTCGACCGGATGCTCCGCAGCCAGATGAAGCTGCAGTAACGGGAGTATGACTGATGTCACAACAACCGTTTAAACATGCATTATTGATAACATAGGAGGAATCAACATGAACGATACCAATAACCGTTACGTTACTGTACTCTGGGAGGCGAGAGCCAAGGCAGGGAGAGAAGCCGAGATGAAGGCGTTTATGACTGCAGCTGTCACCCCGTCACGGAACGACCAGGGTAACATTGACTATGAGGCTCACGAGGTAGAAGGCCAGCCTGGTACATTCATCATCCACGAGCGCTGGGAAAACCGGGATGCTCTCGATCGACACCTGAACGCCCCGCGGATGCAAGAACTTGTGCCTCAGCTCTTAGAACTGATGGAGGGATCCATTGAGGAAGGGATTCGAATCCTGAAACCGTTTCGTCCAGCGCATTAAACTAGAACATTGGGGAGGTCAAACATTGGCAACGATCGATGATTTTACAGCACTAGATATTCGTGTGGGAACGATTAAGGAAGCGGAGTTTTTTGAAGAAGCAAAGATCCCTGCGATTAAGCTTAAGATTGATTTTGGACCGGAGATCGGGATGAAATCCTCAAGTGCACAAATAACGAAGCGTTACAAGGCTGAGAACATTATAGGAAGACAAATTGTAGGAATCATCAATTTTCCTCCTCGGCGCATTGCTGGATTCAAATCGGAGGTATTAGTTTTGGGCGGAGTCCCGGAAAAAGGAGATGTTATTCTGTTAACGCCGGATACTGAAATCCCTAACGGCACTCCTATTGCATAAGTTAGACGACAAGAACGTTAACTGAATACAAACAAGAAAGCTGCTGACCAAAGTGTGACTGCACCCCAATTGTTAGACACCAACTAACAGATCGGAGGTGCAGTTTTTTTGCCAAAAAATTAATATGGACTCACTCCATTCCTTTAATCTTTGGAGTAATCATGAATTCGTTTATGAAGCAGAAATAAGGTCAGCACTTACGGAGTTCACACATTATAAATAAGATATTATTTTTCCAAAAAGAAAACGATCTTACCATATATTCAGGGTCATTTGCTCTACTCTTATGAAGTAACCGATTACATTATTAACGTTTACCAACGGAGGAGAGCGAATGAATCCTAATTTGAAAGAAATCATCAGTCAAATGACATTGGAAGAAAAAGCAGAACTCTGCTCAGGTAAAGATTTCTGGAACACCATATCCATCGACCGCCTTGGGGTTCCCTCTATTATGATGACAGATGGCCCTCACGGACTTAGAAAACAAGAGGGGAGCGCAGACCACTTAGGCTTAAACAAAAGTATACCGGCTACCTGCTTCCCATCCGGAAGCGGAGTTGCCTCATCATGGAATCGTGAACTTGCCGATACGATGGGGAAAGCAATCGGACAAGAAGCAGTGGCAGCGGATATTTCGATTGTTTTGGGGCCAGGTGTGAATATCAAGCGTTCCCCGCTGTGCGGCCGAAATTTTGAATATTATTCTGAAGATCCTTATTTATCGGGAACTTTGGCAGCCAGCTATATTCAAGGCGTACAAAGCCAAGGCGTGGGTACTTCCATCAAACATTTCGCTGTAAATAACCAGGAATATAAGCGTATGTCTGTCGATGCGGTGGTGGATGAACGGACTCTAAGGGAAATCTACCTGGCTAGCTTTGAATATGCAGTGAAAGAGGGTGAGCCATGGACTGTCATGGCCGCTTATAACAGAGTAAATGGTGATTTTTGTTCCGAAAACAGCCGGTTATTGACTGAGATTCTTCGGGAAGAATGGGGATTTGCAGGCGTAGTGGTGTCGGATTGGGGGGCTGTCAATGAACGGGATCAGGGACTAGCTGCCGGTCTGGACCTTGAGATGCCTTCCAGCAACGGAATAGGATGCAAGAAAATGATTGAGGCTGTTCAATCGGGAAAGCTGAGCGAAGAGGTGCTGGATCAGTCTGTTGAGAGATTGTTGTCACTTGTATTCAAAGCTATAGATAGCCAGCAGAAGTCAGTAACGGTTGATGTAGAGGCACAGCACCAGTTGGCCAGAAAGATTGCAAGTGAATGTATGGTCCTGCTTAAGAATGAAGAGAACATTCTCCCTCTAAAAACTGAAGATTCCATCGCGGTTATCGGAGCATTTGCGCAACAACCACGCTACCAGGGCGGTGGTAGTTCACACATTATGCCGACGAAGCTGGATAACATCTATGAAGAAATCCTTAAAACAGCCACTGACAGTGCAAGCATCTCGTATGCCGCCGGTTATAGATTAGACGAAGATGTTGTAAACGAAGAACTCATTCAAGAAGCAGTAGCTGCCGCAAAGAATGCACGAGTTGCAGTGATATTTGCCGGGCTGCCTGAACGTTATGAGTCCGAAGGTTTCGACCGGAAACACCTTCAATTGCCGGAAAGTCACAGAACTTTAATTGAAGCAGTCGCGGAGGTTCAAGAGAATATTGTTGTTGTATTAAGCAACGGAGGTCCCATTGAAATGCCTTGGCTGGATAAAGTTAAATCTGTATTGGAGGCATACCTTGGAGGACAGGCTTTGGGCGGTGCAATCGTTGATATTCTCTTTGGAAGCGTAAATCCAAGCGGAAAATTGGCTGAGACATTCCCTAAAAAGCTGATTCACAATCCGTCGTACTTGAATTTCCCTGGAGACGGCGAGACTGCCGAATATCGGGAAGGTATTTTTACAGGTTACCGTCATTACGATACAAGAGATGTGGAGCCATTGTTTCCATTTGGCTTCGGTTTGAGTTACACCCAATTTGAATATAGTGATCTACAGGTTAGTCATAAACAGATCAAAGATACCAGCAGTGTAACGGTTACAGCAAAAATTAAAAACACGGGTGAAAGAGCGGGCAAAGAGGCGGTGCAGCTATATGTACATGATGTAGAATCAACGGTGCCACGTCCACTTCAGGAATTGAAGGGGTATACCAAAGTTTCGCTTCAGCCTGGTGAAGAGACCACCGTACATTTTGAACTGGATAAAAGAGCCTTTGCTTACTACGATATTAAGCTAAAAGACTGGCATGTGGAGACAGGTAAATTCGACATTATGGTCGGAAAATCTTCAAGAGAGATTGAACTCGTTGAAACGATCGAGGTAGAATCGAGCGTTATTGTTACCAAACCAATTACCAGGCATTCCACGTTCGGAGAGTTACTGCAACATCCCGTTGGAGCTGAAATTATGGGTGCGATGGGGCAATATGACGGGAATGAAGCAGGACTGGGTGAGGGAATGCAGGAATTAGTTATGGGTACCACATTGCACAATGCAGCACTTATGAGTGGCGGTCAGTTCACAGAAGAAACACTACAGACTATCTTATCCGCTGTTAACCGTTGAATGCATGAATAATTAGAATAAGCCCGTCATAGTCGGGCTTATTCCTGTATCATATGATGCGTTTGTTGATACTGCTTCGGGGTTCTGCCTGTGTGTTTTTTGAAGATTTTGGTGAAATAACTCTGATCCGTAAAACTCAAAAGAGACCCGATTTCAGAAAGTGGAGTGCTCGTAAATTGAATCATATGTTTAGCTTCCTCAATTTTGATCTGTTGAATATATTCATTCACGGGAATCCCAACTTCTTTTTTAAATAGTACAGATAGATAGTTTGGGCTAATACCGGCATGTTCAGCAATTTCTTCGTGTGTAATTTTGGAATAACGGTGGTTATATATATAATTTTTGCAAAGTGTTACGATTTTAGAATGCTGCGATTCTTTAACCTGAGAGACTTTCTCGGTTAACGAAAAAAATGCTTCCAAGCAGCATTGATCGATTTCTTTATCGGTTCGTAGATCCTCAAGGCGCTGTATGTAAATATCACTTACCGAAAAGGCAATCTCCGAATAAAGCCCCCCGTCAATGGCTGCTCTGGCTGCAAGTGCTATACCGATGATGCCAAGATTCTTTTTAGAACGGATATGACTTGATTTGGACAGGACTCCTGTATTTTCATGACCAAGTTGTGTAAAGTGTTTGAGCATATCTAATTTACCTTCCTTGACGATCGTTAACAATTTCTTTTCATTTAGTGGGTTGTGATGGAGCGTCTCATCATAGCCTTTTGAAGAATTTATGGAACCTTGTATTTCTTTTTCCTTGATATACATACCGCGCAAATTGTCCTGTACTACATCCTCAGCTTCGATCAATTCGTGATTAAACATTTGATTAACCAAGATCGTGATGTTGATTAGCCTCTCATGGGTTATCACAGGAACAGACTGATAATAATGATATACTTGTTCCCGGTTCGCAAAGAGATGTGTGTCATTAATGAGCCCATTTATTTTATGTTCAATCAAGCTAAATGGAAGGGAAGGTCCTAAAATGATGGTTCCTTCATCGTTCAGATCATTACCAATACGAATTAAAATGTAGTTCTCAAAAAACATCGTTCTTACAATTGAAGGATCTTCTTTACCCACGGATGGATCAAACCCCAACACTGAAAAAAAGAATTGTTTATCATTTTTATACAGCGGATTAAGTATTCGATTACCCATCAGTTCGAATTGAACCTCTCCGGTGGAGCTTACAAAGAAGATGGACATATCAAAAAGTTCTGCAACGAGTTTACATTGACGTTTTAGATCCATTTTGTGTTCGACTCCTTTTTTCAATCATTTTATCACATCAAAATTATAAAATTACAATGATATTACCATATTGTATGAGGGAAATTCTTTATGATATTTTAGTAAGCGTTAACATTTAGGTGTGTGAGATCTATGTTGAAGGGTGGTCATCTCATGGAATTAAAAGATTTCCGGATTGAATACATGCTTAATCCAATTGGACTGGACACAGTAAACCCAAGATTCTCATGGAAATTAGGTTCTACTGAACAGGACGTAATGCAATCCGCTTACCGAATAAGTGTCACACAAGATTTGCAGAAAATCTGGGATTCTGGAAAGAGGGATGAAGACGTCTCCGTTTTAGTGGAATATGCTGGTCCTCGTTTACAGGCCTCGACTATGTATCAGGTTCAAATCGAAGTTTGGGATAACCAAGGTAATCACGCAGTCATGGAAGGACATTTTGAGACCGGGTTGCTGAACGGCAGCAACTTTCAGGCAGAGTGGATTACACATCCATTCCCGAGCGAAGAAAGTGCTCCACCCGTTTTCTACAAAGAATTCTCTATCGAAAAGGAAATTCAGCAAGCCCGAATCTATACCACTTCCCTCGGTGTCTATGAAATTGCGATCAATGGGACAAGAGTAGGAGAAGACTACTTTGCACCTGGATGGACGAATTACAACGAGCGATTGCAGTATCAGACTTACCGTTTGGACGGGATGCTGGAGAGCCAGAATAAAATAGAGATTACGGTGGGGAATGGCTGGTATAAAGGCATATTTGGTTTTACTTGTACTCCCAACCATTACGGAGATAGAGTTGCTGCACTCGCGGAAATCCACATTGTCTATACGGATGGAACAAAAGAGATCATTGCAACCGACAAAACCTGGCAGGTGACTACCGGACCCATCCGTTCAAGTGAAATTTACATGGGTGAGACTTATGATTCTTGTTCTCATGAAAGTCAGTCCTTCCATGTGGAAACGGCCTCTTTCGATAAAAATCGCCTTGTTGCTCAGGAAAGTGAACCTGTCAAAATCACAAAAAGGCTTCCTGCACTTCAGTTGATTACAACTCCAAAAGGAGAATGTGTCATTGATTTCGGGCAAATCCTTACTGGGTTTGTAGAGCTTCGAACCAAAGGGCGGAAAGGGCAAACGATAACCATACGGCATGCGGAGGTTCTTGATAAGGAGGGAAATTTCTATCCGGATACGTTAAGGCAGGCAGTATCGATTGATCGATTGATCTGTAACGGTAAAGATCAAATTTTCCGCCCTCATTTCACTTTCCATGGATTTCGGTATATCGCCATTGAAGGGGTAGAGGAGATCCAGCTCGATCAATTCTCAGCTTGCGTGCTGCATTCAAGTCTGGAGGAAACAGGCCGTTTCGAGACCTCCAATGCCATGGTGAACCAGCTGCAAAGTAACATTCAGTGGAGCCAAAGAGGTAACTTTCTGGATATACCGACGGACTGCCCTCAAAGAGACGAGCGTCTAGGGTGGACAGGAGATGCACAAGTATTTGCCGGGACCGCTGCGTTTAATATGAATGTTGCCTCCTTCTTCAAGAAATGGCTGCGCGACCTTGCCTCTGAACAGTCGGAGGAATATGGGGTTCCACATGTCGTCCCTAACATTCTTGGAAATCAGGAAGGGGCCGCTGCCTGGAGCGATGCCGCTGTTATTGTCCCTTGGGTCATGTACCAAACCTATGGAGATCTTCGATTGCTGCGTGAACAATACGACAGCATGAAGGGGTGGATTGATTATATTACTGCACGTTGTGGAGCCAATGGATTGTGGCAGACTGGTTATCAATATGGGGACTGGTTAGGGTTGGACAAAGAGGAGATTAGTAACGAAAGAACAGGGGCTACAGATGTTTATCTGGTAGCAAACGCTTATTATGCGTATTCGACCGAACTCGTTGCAAAGACAGCCAAGCTTCTGGACAAAACCGAAGATGCCGTCCGTTACGAAAAATTGCATAGCCAGATCAAACAGGCTTTCAATGCAGAATATATCTCTTCAACCGGCAGACTGGTCAGCGAAACTCAAACGGCCTGCGTGTTAGCGCTACACTTCAACCTTGCCGAGGAAAAATACAAGGATCGAATCCGGAAGACGCTTGAGAGCAATATTGCAAAACATAAAAACCATCTCACGACAGGATTTGTTGGTACTCCATATCTGTGTCATGCCTTATCCGACAATGACCTGCATGACCTTGCTGGTACCTTGTTTCTGAAAGAGGATTTCCCATCTTGGTTGTACGCCGTAAAAAAAGGGGCTACCACGATATGGGAACGATGGAATTCCATTCTGCCTAATGGTGATTTCGATTCATCAGGTATGAACTCCTTGAATCATTACGCCTATGGATCTATTGGTGAATGGATGTATAGAAAACTCGCGGGAATTAATTCAATTGAAGCAGGTTATAAGAAGATTCTAATAAAACCTCAGTTCATCCGAGGAATCAGTTCGGTAGATGCTGCTTTTGATTCGGTCTACGGAGAGATAAAAAGCGCTTGGTCATGCAGGGCGGGTAACATTATTGTAAATGTAACGATACCAGCAAATACAACCGCAATTATTGTACTGCCTGAGAAACCTGTGCCTGTGGAGGTTGGTTCCGGATCTTACAGCTTCGAATATGCGACGCAAACCAGTCTCGAAAGAGAACGGTTTACGTTGGATTCGACACTTAAAGAGATTGTGGAAGAACCCACAGCAGTTCGAATGTTAAACGAGCACGCTCCCGGTATGCTGGATCACCCAATGATCCAATATGCTTATGATTTATCTGTAAGCGAAATGCTGGCCAATACTCCGCCGGAGACTGAACAGTTATTTAGAAGAGTCATTCAAATGCTCAATGCCTCCTAGGTGTGAAGGGAAAGGATAGAATATAGAAGGCGCTGCTGGAAACGAGCAGCGCCATTTTGTATTACGGAAATTCGTTTTTGAATACCGAAATTATAGCGCATAAAAAAAGCGAAGTCCCAACATAAAATTACTAAAAAAAAAATGAAGTTACCATATTTATGTTTTGCGGAGGACTAAAATAATGTTTGAAAGCGGTACCATGAAGCGAATGAAATAAGGGGGAACAGCAATGAAAGCAGAGCGGGAAATCCTTAATCCACCAGTTGTAAAGGGAAGTAAGAAGTCCAGGGCATTGGGCCTTGATGCCCAAGGAATCCAGAAAACAATGCGCCCTTACCATTACTTAGGCGACGGAGCAGCGCAAGTTGCCTTAAACTCCATCAACGGACTGATTGGGATGTTAACTTATTTTTATACAGATAAGGTAGGGATTGCAGCTGCCACAGTGGGTACGATTATGCTCATCACCAAATTTATCAATGCAATAGCAGACTTGCTGATGGGTAGAATCGTTGATGCGACAAAATCCAAATACGGAAAGGCCAGACCTTGGATTCTATGGATGGCTCTACCAACCCTGGCATCTATCATATTACTGTTCACAGTGCCCGCCGAGGCATCATCAACGGTAAAAACCTTCTATGCTTTAGCTACAGTAGCGTTTGCTTCAGCCATTGTGTATACGGGAATTGCGATCCCTTTCGGAAGCTTGATGGCGATCCGTACCAGAAGTGTAGAAGAACGCGGTAAAATGGGCCTTACCCGAACCATCTTTGGATATATTATCGGAATGATTATCGCTATCGCATTAATTCCATTAACCAATATGCTCGGTGGGGATCAAAAAGCATGGATTATCGTTGCGGTTGTTCTGGGTATTGTATCTTTCATTTCCTTGATCCTGACCTTCTTAGCATCCAAAGAAAATAATGCTGGCATAAGTATTGTTGAAAGCGATAACATTCCCTTCTGGGAAAGCATCAAGCTCTTATTCCAGAACAAATACTGGGTCATCATGCTGTTTGCTCAGTTATTAATCAACATGCTATATACACTTAATGGTTCAACAGGAATCTATTACACCAAGTATATTCTCGGGAATGAGAACCTGATCGGAATCATGGGGGCAGTTGGATTAGTCCCGGTTTTTTTGGGATTTGTTATGGTGGGACCCATGATCAAGAAATTCGGACTTACCAGAACTGCACGGATAGGCATGATTCTTGGGATCGTTTCATCACTTATTCGTTGCTTCATGCCATATAACTTTATTGCAGCTATAGTACTTGGCGGTATCGCGACACTGGCAACCATTCCAATGATGGCTGTAGGCGGGGTGTTGGTGAACAACACCGTGGAATACGGTGAATGGAAGACAGGTAAACGATTAGTTGGGATGGTCAATAGCGCAAACAGCTTTGGCGTTAAAATTGGTATGGGCCTGGCTGCCGCGATGATCGGCTGGATCCTTGCCTTGGGCAATTACGATGGAGCGTTAATAACACAGGCGGATTCAGCGATTACCAGCATCCTGGTTCTGACGGTATATCTTCCTTTGGTGATATTCGTTCTTACGTATCTCTGCTTGCGCAAGTACGATTTGGATGAGAAGTATCCTCAAATTGTAAAAGAACTGGAAGAACGCTTAAATCCTTAGGAAGATGCAAGTTATCGCGTATTACTGGGATTAAATGAACTTATTTGAAAGTGAATTGTTAAATATGATAGTCTTTATATTGTAGTGATATTAACACTATCATTTTAAGGAGTGATGTGATGTTTACCAATGAAAATCAAGGTCGTTCCAAGTCCAAAGTAGATTTCATGGATCATTCTTTCATTCAGCAGCCTTTCCCAGTCTACGAAAAGCTGCGTGCCGAAGAGCCTGTCCATCGACTATTACTGCCAAGTGGGCATGCTGCGTGGATGGTTACCCGATATGAGGATGCCGTCAACATTTTGCAGGATAGTCGCTTTGTAACCGGGGTTCTCGATAACAGGAACGTTGAAACGGAGGAGTCACTTCCTCCGCATCAGGCGATTATCTCACGGAATCTGATCAGTGTTGGTCCAGAAGATCATCGTCGACTGCGGCGCTTGATTCAGAAGGCTTTTACTCCCCGCATGATTGAGAGGCTGCGGGGCCGAATTGTGGAAATAAGCGATGAATTGCTGGACAAGATTCAGGCCGGAAACACTCGGGAGTTTGATTTGATCGAGGACTATGCTTTCCCGCTGCCCATTATCGTTATTTGTGAAATGTTAGGTGTTCCGCTGAAGGATCAAGACAAATTCAGAGCCTGGTCCAATACCATTATGGAGAGTGTCAGCAATCCACAGATGAACCAGGAGAGCGATGAAGTGATGAAGGCTTTTGTGAATTACTTACAAGAACTGATCACGCAGCGGCGCAATCATATTCAACAGGACCTCATCAGCGATCTCATCGGGATAGAGGAAGAAGGTGACAAACTAACAGAGCAGGAATTATATGCACTTGTGTTCGTACTCATCATAGCAGGGCATGAAACAACAGTGAATCTGATTGGGAACGGCATGCTGGCGTTGCTGGAACATCCTCAGCAAAAGCAACTACTTATGGATCAACCGGATCTGATTCAAGCGGCGGTTGAGGAAGTGCTGCGATTTAATGGGCCCGCAGAAATTAGCAATGTTCGCTGGGCTACGGAAAACGTTGATTTTCAAGGAATACAAATTCGCCAAGGAGACATGATGCTGGTCGCTTTATCCTCAGCGAATCGGGATTCCAGTCAATATGAAAACCCCGATACGTTTGACATTACTCGCAAAGTTAATGACCACATTGCTTTTGGTAAAGGAATTCATTATTGTCTAGGCGCTCCACTTGCGAGACTTGAAGGCGAGATTGCGATCAACGCTTTACTTCATCGGCTGCCGGAGATCCGGTTAAATACGGATGCGAAGCTGCTGGAGTGGAGGCCAGGAATGATCATCCGGGGACTCAAAGCTTTTCCGGTCGTATACTAATATATTGGAGAGATGAACCTAATGAGTTATAACGAGAATATCAAAATTGGTGAATTATTGAACAACGCAGAATCGTTTGCTGTACTGGAGAAGCATTTGCCAGAATTCGTGAAGGAACCAACGTTCAAGATGGCCACTAACTTTACGTTGGATCAACTAGCTGCATTGCCTCAGGTAGATATTCCTTTGCCTACTCTTCAGAGTTTGAAGCAGGAACTTGCAGCCATTGAGTTTGGAGCAACAGTCCAGAAGCAAGAAATTGGTGCACCGACAGGAAATAAAGAAGGTATTTCTCTGGAAGGTAGAGTGATCGTTGTTACGGGAGCTGGCAGTGGAATTGGAAGAGCCAGCGCGGTGCTTATGGGATCACGCGGAGCGAAGCTTGTTTTGGTTGATTTCAATGAGCAGACAGGGGAAGAAACGTTAGCACTGGTTCGCGAAAATGGCGGCGAAGCTACTTTTGTACAGGCTGACGTATCCAAAGAAAGCGATGTTCAAAACTATATTCAAAAAGCAGTAGATGCCTACGGAAAAATTGACGTGGCATTCAACAACGCGGGCATACTCCAGAAATTCCAACGTTTCCAGGATATCTCCGAGGAAGAATTTACACGGATCATGGATGTGAATGTGAAAGGGATCTTTTTAGGCATGAAATATGCCTTGCAGGTTATGGATAAACAGGGATACGGGCATATCATTAATACGGCGTCCACTACGGCTATTCGTGCTGAACACAGTCTGGCTGCATACACCGCAAGCAAGCATGCCGTTGCAGGTTTGACCAAAGCGGCGGCCCTTGAATATGTACGCAAAGGTATTCGTATCAATGCCATCTGTCCAGGCGGGGTAGCTACTACATTAACTGCAGCGGTTCCCCAATCGCTGCAGGAGAGTGGCTACGTACCTGAAGAGTTTCCGAATATGCGGATTGGGCGTTATGCAGAGCCAGAAGAACTCGCCCAGATCGTTGCGTTTCTTGCATCTGATTATTCCAGTTATATGACAGGATCAATCATCCTCGCAGATGGTGGAATCACACTCTAATCATTGGTGCAAGTTCACCTTCTGAAATGCTATAAATATAGGAACTTTCCGGAGGGAGAACCCTTTGGAGGTTTTACATAATTCTTCAAAGTTATCGTCCATAAGTCTAACTTGTGGACGATTTTCATTACCAAAAGGGATGTACGAAAGGGCATGCACGATCGTACATCTTTTTGGTGGTGATTTGGACTATAATGCTTATACAAGAGGTGATCCCATGAAAATAGTACGGAAGAAGACGAATCCGGCCGGAATAAATGAAGAAACGGACCCGATTGCGTCCTCACGTATTCCGATAATGATCTGGCTTTGGCTTGTTGCCGCGGCTACGTTGATCCTGCAAACCATGTCAGCCCCTATATTAGTACCCAGTATTATCTTTGTAGCTGCAATGTTAATTCATACCATGGTGTACTGGGAAGTAAACAAACTTATACAACGATCCAAATTACTCTACATACTTCTTCAATCAGGGTTGATTTACGGCAGTGCCATGTTAATGCCAGACGGAATGCCTGCCGTGTTGATCGGTTTAATTCCGGTGTTGATTGGACAGACCTTTGCCATTTACTATGAAACGGCAAAAATTGTACTGGTTGCATTTGTATTATATTTATTATTCTGCACGGTAACCCTGTTTACACGTTCGGGTACAGATGTTGCCTTGTTAATTCTATTACTGTTAATGATGATCGTTGTTGTGGTATCCTACGCGGTGCTTTTCTATCGTCAGGTTAATGCTCGTGTTAGAACATTAACATTTCTGCATGAGCTGGAGAAGGCTCATCAAAAAGTAGAGGAATTGACGCTAACAAGCGAGCGACAACGTATGGCAAGAGATCTGCATGATACATTGGCTCAAGGACTCGCCGGTATTATAATGCAGCTGGAGGCCGTCGATGAGCACATGAATCGAGGGAGTTTTCCGCGCGCCCACGAGATTATCCGCAGTTCAATGGGCCAAGCACGCCAAACATTGGCTGATGCACGCAAAGCCATTGATGACCTTCGAACCAAGGCCACACCGGCTATTACCTTTGGAGAAGCAATACAGGAACAGACGCTACGTTTCCAACAGGCGACCGGAATTGAAGTCGTTTTGGACGGGAATGCTCCGAGTTTCATATCCAAAGTAGGCATGGAGCACGTATTGCACATTTTAAGTGAATCGCTAATGAACATAGCCAGGCATGCTCAGGCCACGAGCGTAACCATTCACATGGCTATGGAGAAAGAAGTTTTCCATCTTATTATACGAGATAACGGAAAGGGCTTTAGCGTAGACCGAATCGGAAAACAATCCGGGCACTATGGCTTGATCGGGATGAATGAACGGGCCAGGTTGATCGGTGGCAGCATTGAGATTGAAAGCGGAAAACAAGGGACGACTATTTTGTTTCGTGTTCCACTTGAAAAAGGAGAAATCTGAATGAAATATAACATACTCATCGTCGATGATCATTGGGTGGTGCGTGAAGGACTTAAATTAATATTGGAGACCAGTGACAACTATCTAATTGTCGGAGAGGCTGAGGAAGGAGAAGAAGCTATCCGAATTATGTTAGACAAACAGCCTGATGTCATTCTCCTGGACTTAAATATGCCGGGGGGACTCAGTGGTTTGGATACCTTGAAACGTATGAACGAGCAACACATTCGTATACCTGTGATTATTCTAACGACTTACAACGAAGATGACTTGATGATCGAAGGACTTTCTCTTGGAGCCAAAGGGTACTTGCTCAAGGATACGAGCCGAGAACAATTATTTCGAACGTTGGATTCTGCCATTCGTGGAGAAACACTACTTCAACCTGAAATAACGTCAAGAGTCTTTGCGTTTCATACGAAGTCTGCTCAAGAACCCCAAACACAGCCACAACTATTAATTGACAAGGAGTCAACTCTGATTAGTGAGAGAGAGTTACTCGTTTTACAAGCCGTGGCTCGTGGTTTACGCAGCAGAGATATTGCTTTTGATATGGGTATTGCCGAGAGAACAGTAAAAGCATATCTCACCAACATTTACAACAAACTTGGAGTGAATTCGCGATCAGAAGCTGTTGCAGTAGCTGTCGAGAAGGGGATCTTACACTTGTAAACCTATAACTGTAAGGCACCCTTTCGTAATCAAAGATAAAAAATAGTATGCCCGTTATGACATATCCCTTCTATGCCCCATCGTACATGAAAGGCTTGCCCTTTCGTACGGTTTTTTTTTGGTTTTATTTCGTTAACATGAGGATACAGAGCATTTCCTTAGATAGCTCTTGGATTTTTGTGGAAGTGAAAGGGGAAGAAATAAGTTATGGCAAAATGGTTGTATCGTCTCGGGGTTTGGTCAACGAGAAAACGGAAAATGGTCATTACGATGGGACTAACACTTCTTATTGTGCTTGCATCTTTAGGACTTGGTATGGGTACTTCGTTTACGGGTGAAATGACTATACCAGGGACGAAGTCGGATCAGGCCGCGAAAGTACTAAACTCAGAGTTTCCATCATCAGATGACGGTGGTCAGATCAGGCTCATTTTCAAAGCGAAAAATGATTCATTGACTTCCGAGGCAAACAAAAATTACATTCGGCAAGCCCTGAAAGATGTAAAGACGGATTTATCAGTCAAATCTGTAGCTAGCCCATTTGAGTCAATGACTCTAAGTGCGGATAAAAAGATTGGTTATGCGGACATTACGTATTCTAAACCTGCCAGTGAAGTGGATGAGCACTCGAAAGAGCATGTGTTGAACATTGCAGAGTGGCTCGGTAAGGAAGGGATTCAAACAGAGATAGGAGGCAGTGTTGCCTTTTCTGAAATAGAAGTTGGGGGCATATCCGAAGTCATTGGTATCCTGATTGCCTTCATGATTCTAGCATTTACGTTTACTTCGTTTCTAGCAGCAGGACTACCCATACTTACAGCGGTCATAGGACTCGGAATTGGTCTAATGACTGTCATTATTGGTTCTAATTTCGTATCGATGTCATCATTCTCCATTACGTTAGCAGTCATGCTTGCTTTAGCAGTCGGTATTGATTATGCACTATTTATCATGTCACGGTACCGTCAGCAGTTGGCAGAAGGATATGACAGAGAAACAGCGATCGCTCAGGCTAACGCAACAGCAGGAGGCTCGGTTGTATTTGCAGGACTGACTGTAATTATCGCGCTAGTGGGGTTATCCGTCGTACAAATTCCCTTCATTACGATGATGGGACTTGCGGCTGCTATTAGCGTATTTGTAGCTGTCCTCATTGCGATCATTCTCGTACCTGCTATATTGGCTGCAGCAGGAGACCGCATCAGTCCGTCCCGCGAAAATCGTTGGCTGAGAAAATGGTCCGGGAGCAAAAAAGAGAAAACAAGCGAAAACGCATGGAGTCGAGTTGTCACAAGAAAGCCTTGGCTTACTACCATTCTATGTATTGCAATCTTAACGATGTGTACCTTGCCTTTTCTGCATATGCAACTTGGCTTGCCCGATAATGGCCTGAAATCGACTGAAACGACTGAGCGTCGTGGATATGATCTCATGGCTGAGGGATTCGGTGAAGGGTTCAATGGCCCACTCGTGATTGTCGCCAAAGCTAATCATAGTGACGATCCTCAAGCAGCAATCGCTCAAGCGACGGCTTACATCAGCGATCTGCCGAATGTCTCTAGTGCAACACCCGCAATACCGAGTCCATCGGGAAATGCAGCCATCATTACAGTGTTACCCAAGACAGGCCCGCACGACATTCGAACGACTGAACTGGTGGAGACTATACGCGAAAAATCTGATCAACAAAACAATAAACAGGTCGAGATTATGGTTACGGGTGGGACTGCGGTTAACATTGATATTTCCGAGAAATTGCAACAGGCATTACCTAAGTTCGCTTTATTAATTGTTGGTCTTGCTTTTGTACTGCTTATGCTCGTGTTCCGATCTTTGCTTGTACCGATTAAGGCTGTACTTGGTTTTCTGTTTACACTAGGTTCAACACTCGGCTTTATTGTTTGGGTCATTCAAGATGGTTATCTGGCCAGTATGTTCGGTATTCCTGAACCTGGGCCGGTGCTTAGTTTCCTTCCCATTCTCGTCACTGGAATTCTGTTTGGACTTGCCATGGACTACGAGGTGTTCCTTGTCAGCCGAATGCGTGAAGACTTCACTCATACTGGAGATGCACGACAATCGGTAAAAAGCGGGATAAACCATAGTGGGCCAGTCGTTACTGCTGCTGGCTTGATTATGATTGCCGTGTTTGCCAGCTTTATTTTTGCCGAGGACACCATTATCAAATCCATGGGATTAGCCCTGGCATTTGGCATACTCGTGGATGCTTTCATCGTGCGTATGACACTTGTGCCAGCGATAATGACCCTTCTTGGAAAAAGCGCTTGGTATATCCCGGCATGGCTTGATCGCTTGTTGCCGAACATCGATGTAGAAGGCGAATCGGTTATGAGAGAAAATCATCAAGCCACCAGTGGTTTTGATCAAACTATTAAGGAGAAAAACGTACGAGAAGTAAAAAGTAGAGGATGAGGGGGCTGCCCAAAACTGCAGCGCCTTCTCCGTTGGATGTCATGAATCAGTTTGCAGCGTTCATACGAATTGAAGTCATGGTTTCAAAGACTCTAGAAAAAGAGATTTAAGTAAGTTGAATTGCTCGGATGGGTCTACACGAGTGTTGAATGCATCGATACCTTCTAGCATGGACATTTTCTTCGAAAATGTTCCGAATACATTCATCATCGTAAGTAGAATGTTGACGGAATTTGAACCGGCACGGACAGAATGATCCTGTTCTCCCAACACTGCCAATTCCGTAAAAAGTCCAATGATTTTGTTATATTCGGTTTGATACAGTTCCATATGCTCTACAGGCTCTTTGGAAAGCGCCACGTAACATTCAAAGGCTTCAATCAACTTGGAGTTTTGTTGATGCTCTGTTTTCTGAAAGAAGATCAGGGCATCGAATATTTCGTTTAATTTCTCGTAACAGGTTCCTTCTCCATGCACAATCTTTTCAATGATAATCACTTCGGATTGAACAATATGTGAAGCAACAGCAACAATCAAATGCTCTTTCTTGGGAAAATAGCGGAATACAGTAGCTACGCCAAGGCTCGCAGCCTTGGCAATTTCCTGCATGGTGGCCTTTTCGAATCCTTGCTGTGTGAAAATAGAAATGGCAGCTTCAATGATGCTTAAACGACGTTTTTCTCGCAGCTCGCTACGCTCATTCTCTTGGCGTTCTCGGGGTTGAATAGGGATAACCTCCTGTCTCTGTAACTCAGGTTATGCTAACAATTGCAATTCTATTTGTCAACGAAGTAAGGTATGCAACGGTTATATACTCAAATAACCCTAATCAGATCACTAGCCAAGATTAGCTATAGAGGGAGAATTCATTATAAATGAACAAACTAAAATGGTTATTGCAACATACGAGAACAAGAACAAAGATCATGTTGAATTACCCGTAGTTCTTGAAGCTGGAGGAAATATCCCCGAGGCGATTTCTAAGTAATAACGATCGAAGACATTCTGATGCAGCATAGTTTATGACGCACTACATAGCAGATGATAACATTTTGTTATCATTATTCGATTTTTGTTATATGTAAGCGATGACAAAAGAAATATAATCCATTTATCTGGATGTTTGTTAAATCATCTAGAAATTGGATAATAAATGAAAAGGAGGATCACATGAAACAATTACGTCAATGGAATATTGGTTTTTTAGTTTTACTGCTCGTTTTAACCACCCTTCCATTTTCAAATGTTTCACACGCAGCCAATGAAGTCACAGGTACAGAAGCAGGACAGTTCAGCACCAATTTTGAAGATGGTACACTTCAGGGATGGACTGCACGGATTGGTACGGAAAACCTCACAGTAACAGAAAAGGAAGCATATGAAGGGAAGTCAAGCATGTTGGTTACCAATCGTGAACGCTCCTATCATGGACCCATGTTCTCGATGAAAGAGCTGCTTCAGCGTAATCAATTATATGTAATTACAGCATATGTCAAGCTGACACAAGAGCCAGCTACCGATCAAACGTTGCAGCTCACCGCGTATAAAAAAACGAATGCCGAAAGCTGGAATTCGATCGGCAGCGTGGAGATCGCTAAAGCGCAATGGAATACTTGGCATAAGGTCACTGGAACATTCCAGTACAGCGATGACCCTGCTGAGCTGAAACTATTCATTGAAACGCCTTACATCTCTGAGGATAGCGTAGATACGTTATCGTTCTATGTGGATGATGTATCCTTTGTTCCATCCGAGCAACCGAAGATTGAAGAAGATATTTTATCTCTGAAAGATTTGTATAAAGATGATTTTCCCATTGGTGCAGCGGCATATCGCTGGCAACTGGATGGCGCATATGGACAACTGCTGTCGAAACACTTTAACAGCCTGACTGCAACCTATGAAATGAAACCGAGATACATGTCGCCCTCCGAAGGAGTATATGAATTCGAGGCTGCCGATCAATATGTGAAGTTCGCCGAGGAACATCATATGGGTGTACGCGGACATGCGCTGCTGTGGCATATTGATGCTGCAGAATGGATGCTGAAAGATGCTCAGGGCAAACCTGCAAGCCGGGAGTTATTACTTGCCCGGATTAAGGATTACGTTGAAACCGTCATGACCCGATATAAAGGGAAAATTGATGCCTGGGATGTGGTAAATGAGGCGATTGCCGATAGTAATGGTGATGCCAGTGGTTTACGTAAGAGCCCTTTTTATGAACTCATCGGACCGGATTATATTGAAAAAACCTATGAATTCGCTCGTGCAGCCGATCCGGACGCCAAACTATATTATAACGAATACTTCACAGAAGTCCCTGAGAAAAGAGAGCATATGGTTCAGTTGGTCAAACGACTGAAAGAAAAAGGACTGATCGATGGCGTGGGCTTGCAGTCCCACTATAATCTGGCTTCCCCGCCCGTAGAAGAAATTGAGAAAACCATCAACCTGTTCGCTGGACTTGGACTGGATATTCAGATCACGGAACTGGATGTAGATAGCGGAATCCCGTTTGGTGAAGAGATGCCCGTTGAAGTTGCTGTACAACAGGCTTATCGCTACAAGGAATTAATGGATCTGTATCAAAAACACAAAGATCAGATCTCTTCCGTAACCCTGTGGGGACTTCAGGATGAGAGGTCTTACAACAACCAGGCGATGTTGTTTGATTCAGAACTGAAAGCCAAAAAAGCTTACTGGGGACTTGTGGATGAGTCCAGCTTGCCTGTTTTGACACAGAGAGCCATCTCGCTTTCGGGTAAACCCGATAACAAAAAAACGCTTCATGACCCACTATGGAATAAAGCCGTGTCTACATCATTGAAGGGAGAGTCATCCGGTACAGCCAGCTTCCGTACCTTATGGGACCCCAAAAACCTCTATCTTTTGGTCGATGTACAAGATGCGACAGTTGATGTGAATGACCGTGTAGACATCTTTGTTGATTTTAATAATGGCAAGACCTCCTCCTACGAAGAAGATGACCGACATATTGTGATTACACGTAAAGGCAAATATCAGGGTAAGGATGTGCGTTCTTCTCGTGTAAGAGAAACGAAAGGCGGGTATCAGGTAGAATTGTCCATTCCTTGGAGTCATGTAAAGGTGAATTCTGGCTCTGAAATCGGCTTCGACATCCGTGTGACGGATGGCAGTGCAGGTGAAGAGCAACCGAATCAAGCATTGTATTGGAATGACCGGACACTATCCCAGGATACAGATACTAGCAAATATGGCGTGATTCAACTAGACCCTATGCCAAAATCTGCAGAAGCTGTGCAAGCTCACGTCCAGATTGACGGGATTAAAGAGGTGGTGTGGAATAAGGCCGTTCCTTTTGAAGTAAAACGGTTGAAGAAAGAGCCAAGCGCTGAGGCCGTGGCTCGTGCACTGTGGTCAGATGAGTATCTGTATCTGCTGATCGACGTTACAGACCCAAACATTATCACGGATAGTATTAATCCATGGGATCAGGATTCGGTTGAGATTTTCCTGGACGAAAATCACCAGCGCACACCGTATTTCCAATATGATGACGCCCAATTCAGAGTCAGCGCAGACAACGTGGGAACCTTCGCAGGCAGCGCCTCGCCTGGACGGTTCACAAGTGCGGTGAAGAAAACCAAAAAAGGCTATCTGGTCGAAGCCAGAATCAAGTTGCAGTCCCTGACGCCCAAAGCAGGAGATGTGATCGGTTTCGAGCTTCAAATTAATGATAACCAGGGAGAGGGCAAGCAAAACGTAGCGAAGTGGAATGATACCACGAATGAAAGCTGGAGAAATACGTCCCAGTATGGCATTCTCTCATTTGCAGGAAAAGACAAACATTAAATCTTCGTTAGTAATCACTGTAAAGTCAGAACCCTCATACTTGTGGAGAGAACACTCCATAGGTATGGGGGTTCTTTTCGTGCAAACGACAAGTCATATTAACAATTTGTTATCGAAGCTAGGGTTTTATCATGTTGACTTGGAGGAAGCCAATCTATACTTAAACCTACAGAGATCATACAGAACCTTGGCTGATGTCTCTGAAACCAATAGAGAAAGAGGGGAAGCACACGAATGAGTAATGCAAAAGCCAATACACCGCCCCAAGCCGATGTGATTCGTCCGAGTCCCCGGCGTACCAAACGCAATAAAGGCTCCAGGCGAACGCTGGCACTGGATCTGATGTTATTGCCAGCAGTTATCCTGACGTTCATATTTGCGTACATACCGATGGGTGGATTGGTCATTGCTTTTCAGGATTACAAGCCCTGGCTCGGGTTTGCCAAGTCTTCCTGGATTGGACTTGAGCATTTCCAATTCCTGTTCAGTATGCCGGAGAATGTGCAGGTGATCTGGAACACCCTGATTATTGCGGGGTTGAAACTGATTGGAGGTCTGATTGCACCGCTGATCTTTGCCTTGCTCCTTAACGAAGTACGAAAGGAAACCTTCAAGAAGAGTATACAAACGTTCGTTTATCTGCCGCACTTTCTGTCATGGGTCATTCTAGGCGGAATTTTGCTGGACATGCTTGCAACGAAAGGCATGATCAATCAGTTTCTCGGGGCGGTGTTTGGTATTGAACCGATCTTTTTCCTTGGGGATGGCACTTGGTTTAGAATCGTCGTTGTTACAAGTGATATCTGGAAGGAATTTGGGTTCGGTGCCATTATCTTTCTTGCCTCGCTGGCAGGCATTAATCCAGCACTGTACGAGGCAGCTGAGGTGGACGGTGCAAGTCGCTGGCAGCAAACCTGGTCCATTACGATTCCGGCTCTCATTCCCATCATGATCGTAGTAGGAACGTTGTCCCTCGGGAATATCCTGAACGGAGGATTCGATCAGATTTTCAATCTGTATAACCCGCTCGTTTACGATAAGGGTGATATCATCGACACCTTTGTATATCGGGTAGGTCTCATCGATGGCAAGTTTGGATTCTCGGCTGCAGTCGGACTTTTCAAATCGGTTGTTGGATTCGTGTTGATCGTGATTGCATACCGTGCAGCGTATAAATTTGCGAACTACCGTATTTTCTAGAAAGGAGACCTCACCTCATGTATCACAAAACGAAGCCTTACAAAGTATTCACTGTGTTTAACTATACGTTCTTAATTTTATTATCACTACTCTGTATAGTCCCGTTGATTCACATTCTCGCGGTCTCCTTCAGCGGTAAAGCAGCGGCCAATGCGAATCTGGTTGGACTCTTTCCGGTAGAATTTACGCTTGATGCTTATGAGAAAACATTGGCCAATGAGAACTTCCTTCGTTCCCTATGGATTGCTGTACAGCGAACTGTGCTGGGTACAATCCTGAGTATGGTTATTGTGACGTTGGCGGCCTACCCTTTATCTCGGGAGAATCGCAGCTTCAAGCGGCGTAACATCTACACCTGGTATTTTGTATTTACGATGTTGTTCAGCGGAGGATTAATTCCATTCTACATTCTTATCCAGAAACTCAATTTACTCAACACGATGTGGGTGCTTATTCTTCCCGGAGCGGTATCTGTCTGGAACATGATTCTTTTATTGAATTTCTTCCGCAACGTTCCCAAAGAGCTGGAGGAGGCTGCCTTCATCGATGGTGCGGGTTACTTTCGAACATTGATCTCTGTCTTTTTGCCCGTGTCGATGCCAGCCATCGCTACACTCTCCTTGTTCTCCATGGTAGGGCACTGGAATGCCTGGTTCGATGGGTTGATTTTCCTGACGGATCACGAAAAGTATCCATTAGCCACCTTCCTCCAGACGATCATCGTACAGCAGGACTTCAGTAAGGTTTCCGTGCGGCCCGAAGACCTGGAGAACATCTCACAACGGACGATCAAGGCGGCTCAGATATTCATTGGCATGGCACCGATTTTGGTTGTATACCCCTTACTGCAACGCTTTTTTGTTAAAGGGATTGTTCTTGGTGCTGTTAAAGAGTAAGACGGATTCAGATCTAACCAATTTAGAATGATATGGGGGAGACAACATGTTTAAAACATGGCAAAAACCGCTTCGCATATTGATGGCTGCCACAATGTTATCCGGTGTGCTCGCAGCGTGCAGCAATGAATCGACATCAGAGAACAAGCCTAGCGACAGTAATGAATTTTATTCCGCTCCGTTTGAAAATGGTAAATATGTTGAGCCGGTTACCATCTCGACTGTATTTCCGATCACCAGCAGCTTGAAGTTCAAAAATGGGGAAAATATTGAAAATAACGTTCATACGAAGTGGGCTCACGATACACTGGGGATCGATATTAAATACTTATGGACGGTGAGTGAACAGAATAATGCGTACCAGACCAAACTTCGTCTCATGTTAACCTCGGGACAGAAAATGCCGGATATTATCTCTTTCCGTGGTGACTCCACGCTAATCAGTGATTTGATCGAATCGGGTCAATTCACGGATGCGGGGGAATTATTTGATAAATATGCCTCCGATGTTTACAAAAAAGCGATGGCGGAAGATCCAAACGTATGGAATCCGTATGTCCGTGATGGTAAACGAATGGCTATTCCCATTCTGGAGAACGCTTACAATAATGACCCCGTCATGTACATTCGCGAAGATTGGCTCAAGAAGTTAAACCTGAAAGCACCGACCACCTTAGCCGAGTTGGAGACGGTCATGGATGCCTTCGTCAATCAAGATCCGGATGGCAACGGCAAGAAGGATACCATTGCTTTGTCTGTAGGTTTCAAGAATGACTTGAACACCTGGATGTCGGAATCCGGCTGGATTTTTGGCATGTTTGGAGCGATGCCTAATCAGTGGAACAAAGCCGCAGACGGTTCACTTGCCTACGGCTCCATCCAGCCTGAGATGAAGCCCACACTGACGAAAATGAAAGAATGGATGGAAAAAGGATACATTGATAAGGAAGCGGGGCTTTATGATGAGCCCAAAGCAACGGAGGCGTTTACTGCAGGCAAGTCCGGTATAATCGTTGGCCCTTACTGGATGACAGGCTGGCCGCTCCCGGATCTGCAAAAAAACGTGCCTGATGCCGAGTATAAAGCATATCCACTTCCGGCCGGCCCTGACGGGAAGATGGGACGACATGGAACGCCAATAAGTACAGGAGCCGTTCTCATTAATAAGGATATGGAACATAAAGATGCATTCTTTGTATATCAGAACTATTTGTTTGATCACTGGGCTAATCCGGACAGCACAACGTTCGTGCACGGATTTGCTAAAGGTTATGATTATGACATCGCTCCAGACGGAACCGTTTATAAAGAACTGCAAAGCGATAAAATTCCTGGTGGCTGGATTGATGCGATCCGTTATACGTTGACGTTTGACGGCGCGATTATCCCTAACCTGATGATGAATACCCTGGCAGAGCTTGCAGGTGGGAAAGAACCAACCACTCAGTATGAGAAAAACCTGGCAGACCGCATCCCTGAACAGATTAAGGCCGCCAAGATTGTCATTGACCAGAAGGATATCATCATGCCTGAAATGTTCACGGGTGTTCCCACGAAAACACAAGTTTCCCGAGGCGATATGCTGAGCAAGCTGGAAAAGGAAGTGTTGAATAAAATCATTTATGGCCAAGCACCTGTTGAGGATTTTGATGCATTCGTGCAACAGTACATGTCTTCTGGCGGTAAACAGATCACGGAAGAAGTAAACGCATGGTATGACACGATAAAATAAAAAACGAACCGCACTACATGTATAAGGAGTTTTATTTACCTGTATACATGTAGTGCGTTTTTTTTACTTTGTTTTACGCTAACTTTCTTCATGATAATCTGCTTTATTGCTCCCGGTAATCCTGAGGTGTCATACCGAATTTATCGCGAAACACCTTGATGAAGTATTGGGAATTGGCGTAGCCCAGTTTATCGGAAATCTCATATACCTTATCCTGCGAGTGGTTAAGCAGGTAGAGGGCGAGATCCATTTTGACACTTAAAATGTACTCACTCAAGCTGATGCCTTGAAATTGTTTAAACAGCTTGGAGACGTAAACCGGATGCAGGCATACATGATCTGCGATCGATTGAAGGCTAAGGGAGTGCAGATTGGCGGAAACAAACGTCTTGATCTGATGAATGACGTCATGTTGCTCACCTAAAGACTGTTCTTCCAGCTTCATGCGCAGTCGATCAAGCATGTTCTCGGCCCAATCTGTAAGCTGGGATACGGACCGAAAAGGCACACGCGGAACCCATTCGTTTCCGGCCAGATCGGATAACAGCGCTTGATTTTTGTGGGCAATGTAATGAAAGGCTGACAACAATATAATCTGAATCTCGTCCAGATGTTCTTCGGTTTGTTCAGGCAGCGTGCCATAACCTGCCTCAATTCGGTGCAGACGTTCTTTGAATACTTCCCATTGTCCTGTTTCAAGCAAATGATTGAATGTTGGTGGTTCATATAAAATATGCAAGGAACGAATGGATACGGGACGATAGCTTTCCTGAAGGGAAAGGAAGTACCCTATACCGTTACCTACCTGCTTTTTGAGAGCGGACAGGGCTTGCTCATACATGTCACGGATATCATGCTGGAGTTTACCCTTTTGGCTCAGGATAACGGAAATGCCACCTTTCAGATATTCATTGACGTTATGATGCAGCTGTAGGGAAATATGCGTGAGACCCTGATTCTGATCCTCAATCTGATCCTGTGCCGGCAATTGCTTACAGTGACTTACCTTTAACAAGAAAACCAGATAATCATAACGATCCCTGCAATGCCAGGTATGAAAAGCTGTATTAAATAACTCACATGCAATGTTGGTCACAGCGTATTCAAACAATTGCAGGCTGCTCGTCGTATGCCTGGTGAAATGTTCTTCTAGCCGTACCAGAACGAGTTGAACTTCATCTTCGGCATGGAAGGGCAGATGATAGTGTGCCAACTTGTCGTTCAAAGCATCTTCTGCATAACGATTACCTTCAATCAACTGATTCAGCAGCCTGTCCTTCAACGAAGGCAGATGCTCGCGAAACGAGTTCATCGCCTGTTCATAGGACAAGGCTCTGCGAATGTGCTCCTCAATGGAAAGTACCGTCTTTTCCAGACATGCCGCCAGTTTTTCCACATCTAGCGGTTTTAATAAATACTCAACAACCCCATGTTTGGTCGCTTCTTTCGCATACTCGAACTCGGCATAACCGGTAAGCAAAATACAGGGCAGGTTGGGTTTAGCCGCCTTGATCTGCCGAATTAGCTCAAGTCCGTTCATCACCGGCATTGAAATATCCGTAATCACGATATCTACGGTCTGTTCATCCAGAATGGATAAGGCCTGCATTCCGGAATATGCTTTGTGAATACGCTCAATCCGATATTCATCCCATGGAAATGAGATCTCAAGATCGTCAATCACATAGGATTCATCGTCAACCAACAGAATCTGATGCATCTGCAATATCCTCCTTATGTATCGTAATCATGCACAGGGTACCTTCATATAGGCCAGATTGAACGGACAAGCCCGACCGTTTCCCATATGTGAGTCTGATTCGCTGATTGACATTTCGAACTCCAGTTCCGATCTGTTCCTCCGGGCGGGTTAGTTCATCCATGTGTTTGCAGATCAGCGACAGTCGCTCTTCGGGCATGCCTACCCCATTATCTGCAACGATGATACGGATGACCTCTTGGTCCTGCTCCGCGCGAATCGTAATTTGCCCTGGACCCATGGAGGGTTCAATCCCATGTTTGACCCCATTTTCAACAAGTGGCTGCAAAATCATACGAGGGATACGTACCGAGAGAAGCTCTTTGGGTACATCGATATCAAAAGTAATCGTTTTTTTTCGCATATGAATAATCGACATGTAATGATTCACAAAACGTAGCTCTTCACCTAGCGTGGAATCCATATCTTCAATACGATGAATATAACGGCAGTAGGAAGCCAGTTCCAAGGTCATGGCTGTGACTGATTCATAGTCCTTTACACTCGATTTGCTCTGAATATAGTTGAGACAGTTGTATAGGAAATGGGGATTAATCTGAGCCTGATACTGCTTGAGTCTGGCCTCTTTGACAGAAAGCTCGCCAAGAAGGACTTGCTCAATTAATGTCTGCGTATTCTCAGCCATTCGATTGAACGATCGACCCAGGATTTTGAATTCCAGAATCTGAGTTTCGTCGACCCGGCTGGAGAAATCTCCACGGTCAAACCGGTCGATCGCTTTACGCAACCGAATAATGGGTTGTTGAATCTGATTACGCAGAGCCATGATGTACAAAAGCGAGAGAAGCAGCAGGGCTACAAGTGCCAGCACAAACAACGTATTGTTACGTGAAATGGATTGCTGAAGCTGATTGGTTGGATGATAGTCGATAAAGTATAAATCCAGAATACTTGCTTTCATATACGTGATGAAGTAATTCCTGTCCTGAAAGGCAATTTCAAAGAAACCTCTGTCATTTCTGAGCTGTGGAACAACCTGAGCATCCGCCTGGGCAAGTTCAAGGGAGCCTGAACCTCGAATGGCTGTTTGAAAATGGGAATCATACAGCATCGGTGTTCCGGATGTGTAATCAGACATCATTTTCTGCAAGACGTCTAATGAGATCCTGATCTCGATATACATCGGCCCTCGATGTCCCTTGGTGAGATGTGAATAATAACCTGTGCCATCCTTGTTCATATGTAATATCCATTGATCGAGCGGGTCTTGAGACATGGAGAATGATCGAAACGAGAACTGTGGATCAGAAGATACCGTGTCCTTATGATCCGGATAATACAAAATAATGGTATTGTTCCATGAGGTGGAAGCACTGTTTAAAGCCAGCTTCTCAATGAGCTCCAGCTTGGCCTTGTATTTAGCAAAATCATTTCCGTAATGAAGAACATATGTATAACCTCTGACGGATTGATCCTCTGATAATGTTAGCGCATTCATTAATACCTGTTCAAATTGATTCGATAGCTGGGAGGACATGAATCGCACTTCGCCCAATTTATTCTTTTCCAACTCTCGTTGAATATCTTCCACATTTAATCGATAGATCCACCAGAAGATCAGTACAATCAGCATAAACATCAGTACTAGACCGAGTGCCAGCTTTCGAAAAATAGAGCCGTTCTCTGTGGCATACTTTTCCTTCAACATGTCATTTCCTCCTGTAGAATAAGAACGATCATCTCCAGCTTTATTATTGTTTGTTCAACCACTCCGATTGCAGCATTGCATATTGAAACTCATCTATCCAGAAACCTTTGGACATGTAATTTTCGAGCAGGTGTCCTTCACGTCTCATGCCCAATCGCTCTAACACTTGAATCGACTTGGTGTTCCTTACATCGGCGAAAGCGATCAGCTTATGTTTATTTAGAGCGCCAAATACATAGTCCATCAGGGCACAAAGTGCCTCATTCATGTATCCTTTGCCTTGAAATTCAGGTGCAAGAGTGAATCCGAGCTCGACAATCTGAGGTTCATCTGCAAGTGTATGAATGGCACAATCGCCGATTAATTGATCCGACTCCGTTAGAGCAATGGCGTATTGGAACCAGGTCCCGGGCTGGTTAGGGGAATGTACTATTTGTTTGCTGATAAATGCTTCAGCTTCTTGGAGCGTATAATTTTCCCAGGATTGAAAACGGGAAACATCTGGATTAGCCCGGTAGTGATAGAACGAATGTACATCCTGCAAAATGAAATTGCGAATAACAAGGCGCTCAGTCACGCAATATACTTCGTTTGATTTCTTCATATCATAAACCTCACTTTTTCTGTGTAATGTTCTCTTGCAGGTGGTGGCTTCATTACTCTGGTTTTGATTCTAACATAAATCGCCGCAGCCTATTATTTTCACAGGCTTACGGCGATTGTCCAATCTAAACTGCTTTTGCTTCAAGTGTTGACGTTAGCACCTGTGATTCTCTTCGCAGGAATAATCCTATACCTAATGAAGCCAAACCGATAATCAGTATACAGGCTCCTAGCTCTACACTATAAAAAGTCAACTCACCGTGTCTAAAGGCCATTCCACGAATCATACGATTGAGCCAATTCATAGGCAAACCCCATGCTGTAACCTGAAAAAATGTTGGAAATGCAAGCGGCGTCAGTTGAATACCTGTTACCAGAAATGATGGATATAGGATCAAGCTCATTCTGGCACCAACCCTGGACACGTTTTGAACAGAATAACCGAGTAACATCGCGAGCAAACATAATGCCATCGAATACAGCAATAAAGGAATGATAAAGACATACGGTGCCGCTTCAAATCGCATATGTCCCACTTGTTTTAACATCCCATAACTGAGCAGGGAAGAGCAGGTGCTTAATATCACATAGGGCAAGACACGAATCCACAGCTGGAAGGGGGAACTCCCCTCAGATATAAGCTTACCCTCTTGCCGAAGACGGGGAGCGATCGCGCCAGCTGCACCCGTCGTGAGCATCAGTATAATGATATTTACAAATCCGATCACCATGGTACCAATATAACTTGAATTGGGATTATATAACATGCGCTGCGCTTGAGACAGCGGGGATACCAGAGCTTTTGCTGATTCGATGTCCATGCCGGTTTGAGCAAGACGTGATACAGCAAGCGTCATATTTTCGGTTGTTATTATTTCTTGAATTGCAGGCCGAATACCACTCAGGCTAGAAGGCATGGTGTTGTCCATCCATACCCCGATACTTGAGGGCAATCCCTGGTCTTTACGTTGCTCTATTCCTTCCGGCAAGAAAATGACTGCCACTGCCTTCTCGTTCGCCAGCAGCGTATCCGGAGAGAGGCGATTGGCAAACACATTTGTGACTTTCATATATTGAGAAGCATTGATTTCTTCAATAAGTTGCCTTGAATATGAAGAGTGATCCTCATCCATAACGACAACCGGTGTTTCGCTCAACTGATTGCGGGAGAACATAAGCCCGAAAAATACAGCGGCAATTAGAGGGGCAGCAAAAATAATAATGATCCACTTACTCCCGCGTATGTGCTTCCATTCATCAGCCAGTGATTTCATCAAGCTGCACCTCCGCAGTCATTCCCGGAAGCAAATCTGTACTTGTTGGAATAGAGATCCGGATCAGAAACATACTTAGATCTGCTTGGCCTTTTTCCCGCGTCATACGCAGATTGGCGAATTGAGGAGAGGGGGCGATCGACGTAACCACACCTTCCTTTACAAGAAGATTCTCCAGATATGGAAAACGAACGTTTACCTTTTGATCTGCTTGAAGCTGGTTAATCTGTGATTCTGGAATATACAGATCAACATAAAACCCTTCAGTGTTAGGTTCCGTATTCAATATTCCCTGCTTTTTACTTTCAGCCTGACTCACGGCGTCTGTCCCCTTCGCGATCAACAAACCGCCTGCCAAAATAATAATCAAAGTTATGATGATATATAATCTCCATTTAGTCTTCAAGATAATCTCTCCCTATCTAATTACTCTCTTTATGATATGAATTCGTTCACATACAACTTTCCAACCGTAATCAAACGACTCCGGTTACCTTCTTTCCATTCTCTGATGGGCCTGTTCTGCGGCCTCCATGATGATTTCGCCTAGCGTTGGATGCGGATGAATGGTCATGGTTATATCTTCTACCGTTGCTCCCATCTCAATTGCAAGGGAAAGCTCAGATATAAGAGTAGATGCTTCAGCCCCGACAATCTGTGCACCCAATACAAGGCCAGACTCAGCGTGAGCAACGATTTTGACATATCCTTCGGTTTCCTTCAGAGCCAGTGCACGGCCATTAATGGAGAAAACAGATTTGCCAACGACAACAGGAATTGATTTTTGCTTACACGCCGTTTCGCTAAGACCAACGCTCGTAATCTCCGGGTGAGAGAACACAACGAGCGGAATAGCTTTGTAGTCGATGACAGAGGGTTTGCCTGCGATCGCTTCTGCTGCAATTTTTGCTTCATAAGAAGCTTTATGAGCCAAAGCAGGGCCTTGAACAATATCTCCAATGGCATAGATATGCGGGATGGATGTTCTGCACTGTTCGTCAATCTCAATCAAGCCTTGTGGAGTAGGGGACAGACCTATATGTTCAAGACCCAAGGCTCCATCTGTGTTCGGTTTTCTGCCTACCGTAATTAATGCATATTCAGCTTGAACAACATGGTGTTCATTCTGACGCATATAGTGGAGATCGATATGACTCGTATTTTGATCTGCTCCTGTAACCTTAGCTTCGGTTAAGATGGTTATCCCGTCCTTTTTCAGTTGACGAACGACAGGTGCAACAGGCTCTGCTTCGAATCCGGGCAAAATCTGTTCACCGCCCTCGAGCATCGTAACGTTAGTTCCAAATCTCGCAAACATCTGACCCAGTTCCACCCCAATATAACCGCCGCCAACCACAACGAGACTCTTTGGAATGTGCGGCAGCGATAGCGCCTCAGTGGAAGAGAGAATCCGTCCGCCGTAAGGAAGAGAGCTTATTTCAATCGGACGGGAACCGGTAGCCAGGATGAGATGCTTAAAGCTTATTCGACGCGCACCCTGTTCAGCGTGATATATTTCAGCGATATTCGCATCAGTTAATCTAGCTTCTCCTTCGATAACAGTCACACCCGCCGTTTTGAGTAAAAACCGAACCCCTCCAGACTGCTTATCCACCACAGCTTGCTTGAACACCTGAGCCTCCTGATAAGAAGAAGCTCCGTCAACAGCTCCCCATTGTCTGCGCATATGAAGACGCTCCGCTTCAGCAATGAGCGCTTTGGAAGGAATACAGCCTACATGCGTACAGACACCTCCGATCTGTTGGCGCTCTACAATGGCTGTTTTCATGCCTAGTTGTGACGAACGTAAAGCAGCCACATAACCGCCAGGCCCTGATCCAATGACCAGCGTATCTACGACTTCTAATAAATTCATGATTCGTACCTCCAAACTTAAAATATGATGATCGTAATATATTATAGTCATCATATTTTAAGGGAGTCAATACTCCATTTATAATCACTCTCTCATTGCTGAAGATGGTGATATATGAATTGACATTAAATAATATGATAACTATAATATTTTAAAATACACTCACAGATACAGACTTATATAAGGGGGAGAAGTAGGGATGCCTTATCCAAAAGGGCACAAGCTCAAAGTTCGGAACCATATTATTACCAGTGCGGCCAAAGCATTTCGAACCCATGGCGTGCGGAATATTAGTCTTCCACATATTATGAAAGGTGCTGGACTGACACATGGGGGATTTTACTCCCATTTTGAAAATAAAGATCAGCTTGTGATGGAGACCTGTCATTTCGCCATTAGTGATACCATTGCAATGCTACAGAGCATTGCAGACAAAAACAAAAACGAAGATCAGACGTCGATTGAGGCTGTCATTGATTTTTATTTAAGCTCCCTGCACCGAGATCAGACAGAAGTCGGTTGTATCTTACCAGCTTTATCGGGAGAGATTTCCCAACTATCGGAGGATATTCGACAAGCTTACACGCAGGAGTTGCAACGTTTTATCGCGTTTATTACAACTATGGCTGGGATGAATACCGCTGATGGTTATGCATTGGTAAGCAGTATGGTAGGTACCGTTGCACTGGCACGGGCAGTTAGTGATGCGAAGTTCAGTGATGACTTGTTACAGGCAGGTCGTGTGCAGGCCAAACAAATGGTAAAGATCGGCTCTAGGTAACAACGACATTGATGACACAGAGGAAATGGGGGATTGATCGGATGATCATTAGAGAAGCCCGTATTGCAGACTATCCACAATTGAGACATATTTATTTGGATTCCCGGCGGGAGAGCTTTCACTGGGCCAGTGCCGATGAGATGAGACTAGACGATTTTGACCGGGATACATCGGAAGAACAGATTCTTTTGGCAGAGGACAACGATCAAGTACTTGGATTTGCGTCACTATATGTACCTGACCGCTTTATTCATAATTTGTTTGTGCACCCAAGTGCTGCCGGCAAAGGGGTGGGAAAACAGTTACTTCAGCAATCCGTGGTCGAACTGGGAATGCCTGTCACATTAAAATGTGTCTCGGATAATCATAAAGCACTCACATTTTATAAAAAACAAGGCTGGAAAGCTATTGTAGAAGAAGGTGAACCTGGATCAAGATATTGGGTTCTTCAATATAAGGAATGAGGGAAAAGAAGACATGAATATCAGAAAAATAAATGAAAATGGAGTATCTATTGCTTACGTTACGAGTGATGAAGAATTAATTACCGATGTTCAATCCGCTATCGATCTTATGGCTACGGTTCAATATGAAGCCGATTGTCACCGTATTATAGTTAACAAATCTGCTGTCAGTGAAGTGTTTTTTGATCTGAAAACACGGCTGGCAGGTGAAGTGTTGCAAAAGTTCATCAATTACCAGACCAAAATTGCGATCATTGGTGATTTTTCCGGTTATACCAGCAAAAGTCTTCGAGATTTTATCTATGAAAGCAACATGGGGAACGATATATTCTTCGTAACAGAGGAAGAACTGGCTATTGAAAAGCTAAGCAAGAAACAGTGATTTAAATTAACTAGGGCGTGTCTGAAAACTCCGAAGGGAGCAGATTTTGCCGAATTTTCGTTCCAAGCAAGAAAGTTTTCTGCAGGCGTGCCGGGGCACGTCAAGGGAAAGTGACGCAGCAGGGGGCGAAAAGGCGGTGAAAGATGCACTTCAGCGAGTTTTGAGACACGCCCTAAAGAAAGACTGGAGAGATTGAGATGGATATTGTATCATATCGGGAGCAAGATCAGGAACGACTGGTTCAGATTTGGGAGAGAGCTGTTCGAGCAACACATACATTTTTGGAGGAACAACACATTCAATTCTATCGGGATGTGGTAAACAAAGTATTACAGGAACGGCAAGTCGAGGTGTGGGAAACTCTAGATAAAGAACATCAGCCTGTCGGTTTTATCGGGTTGCAAGATAACTTTATTGAGATGTTATTCGTCGATCCAAGTCAGCATGGACAGGGAGTTGGTCGTCTGCTGATCGAACATACTGTCAAGATCAAAGGACGCCACCTGAAGGTGGATGTCAACGAACAGAATCCTGGAGCTGCACAATTCTATAGCAAAATGGGGTTTGTACAGATCGGACGCTCCGAATTCGATGGTTCTGGTAATCCGTTCCCGCTATTGCATCTGGAAATTTCATAAAGGATAAGAATGTTCCCGTTGAAGTCGCTAATTTAGCGACTTTTTTTGCGAGCGTAACCTAGTATGATCTGAATCCTTCACTTGGTCCTATGCCAAATATAAATATTTACCTCTTGCATAAAGAACACATGTTCGGTTTATAATATATACAAACATACGTTCTTAAATGTACAGGAGTGATTTCAGTGTGGACTAAGCAGCGAACCATCATGCTCATTGATATGCAGAGTTTTTATGCTTCAGTCGAAAAGGCAAAAATGCCCCAATACAAAAATAGACCTCTCGCCGTTGCAGGCGATCCAGCAAGACGTTCTGGCATTATTCTTGCCGCTTGTCCATTAGCCAAAGCTAAGGGGGTATCTACCGCAGAACCACTCTGGCAGTCTCTTCAGAAGTGCCCTGAACTGATCATTGTCAGACCTCACATGCAAGAATACATTGAAGTTTCCACCCAAATCATGTCCATTATTGAGGAATTCACCGATCTGGTTGAGCCATACAGTATAGACGAATTATTCGCTGATTTTACAGGGTCTATGCATTTATTTGGTAATGATCCAATCGATTTGGCCAAACAAATTCAAGACAAAATCTATAACGAAACAGGGGTTTACGCCAGAGCGGGCATTGGTGAAAACAAAATTATCAGTAAATTGTGCTGCGATATGATTGCTAAAAAAGCGGAAGGTGGCATTTTTCACTTAAAGAAAGAGGAGTTACATCTTCACATTGGAGATAAGCCCATCCGCGATATGTGGGGGATTGGCTCAAGAATGGAAAAACATCTCTGGAAGATGGGTATCCGAACCATTAAAGACCTGGCGAATACGCCTCTTTCCAAATTAAGAAGCAAATGGGGTGTTAATGGAGAAGTCATCTGGAGGGTTGCCAATGGACTCGACAATTCGCCGGTAACGGTCAACACACACAATACACAAAAGGATATCGGAAACGGAATGACCCTGCCCAGAGATTTCACAGAAGCATGGGAGATTGAAGTGGTTATTCTCGATATCTGTACAGAAGTGTGCAGAAGAGCCCGTAAAAAAGGGCTGATGGGTAGTGTCATATCTGTGAGTGTATCGGGAGCAGATTTTGATCACCCAACGGGTTTTCACAGGCAGGTTAAACTGTCTGATCCTACAAACATAACCGTTGATGTGTGCAAAATAGCCAAACGCATATTCCATCAACATTGGGATGGGCAACCTGTGCGCCGTGTAGGCGTATCCCTATCTCAATTATCCAATGCGGATACATATCAACTATCTTTCTTCGATGATCAAGAGCAGAAACGAGCCATTGATCAGGTGATGGACAACATCAAGGATCGATATGGCGACATTGCCATTCTTCGAGCGAGCTCCATTACGGCTGCGGGCCAAGCGATCGATCGAGCTTCTAAAATTGGGGGGCATTACAAATGAGCAAAAAACTGGAGGCCAATGGATTATGGGAATCGAGCCGCATGATGCTTCCACAACATAAAGAACGAATTATACAGCATCGTACTCAAATTCATGTTCAAGCGAAACCTCTGATTCATGAAGATGAGTGGGAGATTATTGCTCAACATATAGATATGTCCCTCAACTATACGTTGCAAGCCACCTTTGAAGTATTTCATGAGTCAGGCAACCGGTATATACACGGGATCGTCACTTCAGTCAGTGCCTTTGGAAAAAAAATAAAAATTGAAATGGATAATGGATTTGAATGGGTCGATTTTGATCAACTGGTCACTGTAAAGTTTGAAGAAGGAGGAGGTGTGTACGGTGAGACAAACTTCTGAGGAACTTGCACTCGTCAAGAGGCTGGTTGAGCTTCCGTATCTTTTAGGTGCTCTGGAGGTAGATAAGCATAAAATATACGCTTCAAACTTTAAGATGAAATCGGTGTATATTGATTACCTGGACGGTACCCAAAAGAAAATTGCTTTAGAGATGTACAAGTCAAAACAAAGTTTAAAGGAACATCATATAAAAATCATTGAAGGGGAGAGATCCGAGCTGAGTTTAACAGTAAATTATTCGGTAAGAGGTTACCTTCACAAAATGACTCTATTGTGGAGCAAAGTGAAAGTGGATGTGACCTTAATGCTTACTGAACATATGAGCGTTGATATTACTGATATGCCAAGATAAACATAGAGTTAGAGCAGAATACGGTATATAACGGCATAGGGTGGATATAATACAGCTATAACCATTGTTTTCTTCTCCCGATTTGGGTAAACCGACCTTTGAAATTGAAGGGTCGGTATTTTTTGTCTCAAATTTTGTGATTGGCATACTAACCATATAAAATGAGAGAACTCACGATTCAGTTACATACAGATACATACAGATAGACACATTTATCCATATTGTTCCGTCCCGAAACAAGAATTTATCCTTCAGAGGAATGGTATCAACATATCTGGATAGCATGGCATGGTTCCGTTATCTTGACAGCCAGGAGTATTATAATACAACGTTGAATAAGAGTAGTACGTTGGTGACTCACCGTTGAACAACGGAGGATTTTAATGGGTGGAGGGGAGGAAAGTTATGGACTACAATTCACGGAAGGTAGCAGTGTTTAAGACAAAAGGGTTCCGTAACTGTACTGTAGCGGCAGGTCGCCGTCATACCGTCGCTCTTAAATCTGACGGAACAGTCATAGCCGTGGGTGATAATAAATACGGTCAATGTGATGTAAGCGATTGGTCCCATATCGTCGCCGTTGATGCCGGTAATGTTCATATGGCTACGAACACAGGTAATGCTCATACCGTTGGTCTTAAATCTGATGGTACGGTAACAGCTATAGGTTGGAATAAGCATGATCAATGCAATGTAAGCGAATGGCGCGATATCATAACCATTTCAGCAGGTTGGTGCCGTACTGTTGGGGTTAAATCAGATGGCACCGTGGTTGCGGTGGGGCGAAATAATGAAGGGGAATGCAACGTGAGCAGCTGGCATGATATTATATCGGTCACGACGGGGGACTGGCATACAGTTGGTCTAAAAATAGACGGTACGGTAACAGCAATTGGTAACAATAAATATAACCAATGTAGCGTAAACGACTGGGGCGACATGTTGGCTGTTTCGGCAGGGTATCTTCATACGGTTGGGCTTAGATCGGATGGCAAGGTAGTGGCTACGGGTAGAACTCATGAAGGGGAATGCGACGTAAGCGGTTGGCTCGATATTGTCGCAGTTGCAGCGGGAAGTTATCATACCGTGGGTCTTAAGTCTGATGGTACAATGGTTGCTGTGGGTTCTAATAAACATCAACAATGCGACGTAAGGGGCTGGCATGACATTAGAGCTATTTCAGCGGGCTGTGCCCATACAATTGGATTGAAATCGGATGGTACGATGGTTGCTGTGGGTGATAATGATTATGCACAATGTGATGTAAGCGGATGGAGTAACATCCAACAATATCATTTCAACAAGGAAACGAATTGAACAACTCTCAGGACCCATGCTGTCTTTTAAGATAACATGGGTTTTCTATTTATACTGCAAAATAAGATAGCCATCTCAGTAGGAGACAAACCAAAGTCCCGTTGAATCCAAAGCTGTATGCTCCTTAAGTAGAGGGGGAGGGTAGATTAAAGTCGAAGAGGGACTGCATTTTGCATTCCCTCTTCTTAGTGATTTTACAATTAGGAAGATATAATCTTCTAGTTTTTAGCCTAGTTTTCGCGAACCGTTGAACCATACGGATTGGATTGACAATGTATCTGAAATATTAGTGATCGGATCACCGTTTATGAGAATAAGATCAGCACGTGCACCTTCGGTAATCCGGCCACGATCATGTAGACCAAAGCAACGGGCCGGTTTGGAAGTAGCCGACTGAAGAGCTTCGATCGGAGTGAACCCAGCCTTCACCAGCAGCTGCATTTCGTGGTGAACACTGGCCCCATGAGCAAGGCCACCAAGGTTCGGAACGGGAACCGGTGCGACATCCGTCCCTACAAGAATATCAACTCCGGCACGGTGAAGATCCATCACATTTTTAAAGCTGTTCTCCATATTGCCATGCGGGAACGTATTGAAGCTTGAGTTCAAGATATCGATCCAATCTGGACTTAATTTGGAATGAACTCGTGGATCATTAGCCAATTCCGATGCCGGATTACCTATAATCGATGAATTCAACACCAAGCACGGTGTAACAAAAGCTCCAGAATCAGCTATGGATTTGACCAATTCGGACGTGTACTCGGGTCTGTCGATAAACAAGTGCCCCAAACCGTCGACTCCAAAATCGATGGCTGCTTTCGATGAAAGAGCCGTCAAAACGTGGGCAATAACCAACTTATCGAATTTGTGGGCTTCAGTAACGGCTGTTTTTAGGATCTCATCACTTAGAACAGGCAGGCCAGGTGCACCCATAACCGTTCCTTCTTCAATCATGATCTTAATATAGTCGGATCCATTCTCCACTTGGGTATGCACATGTTTGATCGCTTCTTCAACCGTCGTCACTTGAGGTATTTCGTCGTGATCGTGAGCGTAGGCGGCCAACATGGCTTCCCGGTCTTCCTCCGATAACTTCTCCAGTTCCTTTAATACGAATTCAGGTATTTCATCTCCATCAGGCAGTAATTCATCTGGGTGCCCACCAGGAGCGGTAATCGCCGTACCAGCAGATCGGACGTCTGCGATGTCATCGACATTTTTTAGCTGAATTTCGCGCCCTCTTTTAGTAAAGTCGCCGTTCATTTCGAGTTCTGTTGTAACGCCGAATTTTAAGGCATCCCGTAATCCGCCAATTGAGGTATGGACATGTGCATCAATCAGGCCAGGTATTAATGTCGCATTTTCTCCATCGATAATTGTTGCGTCGCTTGGAATGTCTCCGCCCACTGAAATAATGGACACCCCTTTAATGACAATATGTCTGGGAGCAATGATTTGATATCCATCAAAGATCCGTACATTCGTAATCGCAGTAATTTTTTCTAACCCAGCATTCTGATTTAATTTCTCCATCATAAATCCTCCTAATGTGTTTGTGACTGAACACTTCGCAGTATAACTGTTAGATAACTAACAGTCAACAGTCTAACAATCGTTTGACAAGCCTACTGGGATCACTGTATATTTTAGCTACTTACAATTAGATTCCTAACAATTAGAGAGGAGACGATGGACGGTCATGCATTCCCGAGAAGATACGCCTTATATGGAGTTGTTTCAAATTATCGGTCTTAAGTTAAAGAAAAGAGCGGATGAAAGTATAAAAGAGTTAGGATTAAGTTCTCAACAAGGAAAAGTAATCGATTATATTTATGAGAATCAAGATAATCATATTATTCAAAAGGATCTTGCAGATCGGTTTCATTTGCGTGGGGCAAGTGTTACAAGCATGCTTCAAGGTCTAGAGCAAAAAGGTTTCATCGAACGGAAAATCCCGGCCAATAATGAACGGCAAAAAAATATTTATGTATTACCAAAAGCGGTTGACTTGATTGAAGACTTTAATAACTCATTTCAAAAAGTAGAGGATGAAATCGTTCAAGCCCTAAATGACGAGGAGAAGCAAATCTTAAAGAAATTATTGATCAGAATTAATGAACGCATATAACAGATGAGCATGCAGAGGTAACTGGGGGCCATAGAACACTGATTTAATATAATCTTTAGAAAAAATTGGATAAGGACAAGAACATTAGTTCAGTAAAAGTCACTATTTATGATCATTACCCTGTCAAAGTAGACAAAAAGGCGAGATTTAAGCTACGACCGTTACTCGGTATTCCACCGGGGGGTGGTCGTTTGGATTATGAGACATACAAAAACTGCAATATTTAAAACAAAAGTGAGAGGAGCATAATTCATGTTTGATGAAATTGCTTTCTCACCAGGAATTATTCTTACAATGGAATGGAAATCTTGGATCAAAAAGATATTTTTCAAATCAGGTATAATTATAGAATGAATATTATTGATGTTTAGACTCGAATAATTTACATAACTTAGTCCAAGAGTGCTATAAATATGTAAAGGAAATAATAGGATGAAGATAGTTGGCACTGAATAGAGTAAATACTTCATCATTTGAAAATCTTTGTATTTAAGGCGGTATATTGATGAAAAAACTTGAAATTAAAGTAACTAACTATAATCCCAAGTATGCTGAACATACCGTGAAAATGTGGAGAGATAGCAAGGAACGGGCAATTGGTCAGGCTGAAACCCATAACTTCGAAAACCATCTATATTTTTTAAATCATATCCTATCTAAACAGTATCAAATAGATTTAGCGTTAATTGATGAAAATGTTGTTGGAATGATTGCCTATAGTGAAACTGAGATAAGCCAACTTTATATTCATATTGATTATCAAGGGAATGGAATAGGGCGAACCTTGCTTAATAAAGCAAAAGCACAAGCAAATGGAAACTTAACTTTATATACATTTGAAATTAATAAAAATGCCCAAAGATTTTATGAGAATAATGGTTTTGAAATCACTGGTAGAGGACAAGAAAATGAAGAGAATTTACCTGATATACGATATGAATTGAAGTTGTAAAAATCGAATATCAATTTACAGTCCAAAAAGAAACAGTCTGCAGGTTAGCTGGGTGCTTGACCACCCAACCATATTCACTGGAACTGTAATCCCAAGTATTTATTATCTTGACAGTAATTGAGTCTGACTCGTAATATTTGAAGTGGAGATGTAGGAAAGGGGACTCGCTGGACAATGTGGACTTCCTTGTAATGATTATCTAAACTGGATCGCTCGACTTGGTGTTTTGGTTATAACCACACGCCTCGTTTGTGATGCCGATCTGCAATCATTCAAGGGACGCGAGGAACCGTTTGATCAAACCCGGGCGCGGATACTTGATGTATCCGTTTTTTGTTATACCCAGGATAATTCCATCTCCAACGAAAAATGGATTTCTCCCTCCCTTATTAAACGGAGGAAATAAAATATGAGCAAACTATATGGAAAAACGGCTATCGTGACAGGCACAAGCCGCCCTAGTGGGATCGGAACCGCCGTCTGCCGCACGTTGGCGCAAGAAGGCGCTAATGTGTTCTATACCCATCTGTACGATTACGATAAGACAGAGAATCCGGGAGATGCCGACAAGAACTGGCCGGATCTCTTCGCTGAAGAACTTCGCTCGTATGGCATTAAGGCAGCGCATATGGAGGTCGATCTTACCGATCCCGCTTCTCCGGCGCGAGTGCTTGATGCGTGCCGGTCGGCTGTCGGGCTGCCGACCATTCTCGTCAACAACGCTACGTACAGCGTATCAGCTGATTTCCGTCAATTGAATGCATCACTGATCGATGCGCACTGCGCTATGAACATTCGAGGCACGTTCATGCTATCGGCCGAATTTGCGCGTATGCTGGAGGCTGAACTGGCCGGCCGGCAGGTCCTTTGCGGTGGCCGGATCATCAACCTTACATCCGGTCAGGGTAAGGGGCCGATGCCTGGCAATCTCGCTTATGCCGCAACAAAAGGCGCTGTCTCCACCTTTACCGAATGTCTGTCTGCTGAGCTGGCTCCGTTTCACATTACTGTGAATGCGGTTGATCCCGGTCCTACTGATACGGGTTGGATGTCAGAAGAAGTGAAAAAAGCCTTGCTACCGGGATTTCCGATGGGCAGGATCGGTCTTCCTGAAGATGTATCCCGCCTGATTGCTTTTCTGGCAAGCGATGACTCCCAATGGATCACCGGACAAATCATCCATTCTCGAGGTGGGTTTAATTAGGCAGACGGTTCATTAACTCAAGGGAAACAATAGTTCCATAAAATCAAAGAAGGCCGCCGATCAACAGGATCGGCGGCTTTATTCAATTACTGAGCAGTAAAGTTTAGTTATAATCAATTTTTATCACCAGAAAATAAAGTCTGCTTGGTAGAATTGTGGAGTAAAAATCACATCAACTGGAGTGGATACTATGCTTTCTGAGGAAGATTATGCGAAGGTAGCGAAAGAAGCTTTACATCGATACCCAATCATTTGGGAAAAACTTGTGTATCTCGGAAAGAATGATAATGTTACATTTCAAGTTCAGACCAACGATGATAATCAAAAGTATCTTATCAAAATCCATATCTTAACGATTTCCATTCATCCAAAAGGGAATGTGGCATCAGAGCTTATTTGGCTTGAAGCTTTGGTTAAAGATACAAATCTCGTCGTACCTGCCCCTGTCAGAAATTTTCAAGGTGATCTGGTAACAGAAATATCAACTGATCTTAGCGAAAATACAATCATGGTGACTATTCATCATTGGATTCATGGAAGTGTGCTTAGAAGAGAGCCAACAAGTAATGAAACTGAAAATTTGGCTCTCTTAATGGCGGCTCTCCATAAACATTCTATGCAGTGGAATCCACCTAAAGGCTTTAATAGACCAATATACAATTCTGATCATTTATATTCATCACTTAATCAATTAAAACAGTTGGTAAATTTGGAGCTTATCTCAAGTGAGGTATTTGTTTATGTGGAAGAGTCAGCCCATAAAATAGCAAATGTGATACAAAATCATAAACGTTTGCCAAGTAACTGGGGAATTATCCATTCTGACCTTCATGAGAGTAACTATGTTTTTTATGAGGATACTCCTCGACCCATAGATTTTTCCAATTGTGGCTATGGTTTTTATTTATTTGATATGGCTGAAACATTTATGCATCTTTCATCTGAGAATAGGAAAGTCTTTATTTCAACGTATAGCAAAGTAAATCAACTACAAGAGAATTATTTCGAGTTATTAGAAGCATTTTTTATATGGTCAATAATTAGGACTTTTGCATTCCACTCTCTAAATTCAAATGAACAACCATCCTTAGCGGAAAATTTCCCATCGGTTATTCAGAACTATTTTAGGAAATATCTTAAAGGTGAAAATTTTTTATTGAACTGACGGCGAAATTATAGTTTAACAAAAAACTAAGAAGCAGCCGACCAAATTAATCGGCTGCCCTCACGACTAATTTACTCAAACCGATCCGGATGACTTCTTCATTAATACGCTAGCAAACGTGAGGGGGGGCATAATTATGTTTGATGACATAGATTTTTGACCAGGAATTATTGCTTTCAAACGGAATTCTTGGATCAAGAAGATATTTTTCAAGTCAGCTATAACGATGGAAGGATTATTATTGATGTTGGCCCGAATCGGTAATCATTCTAAGATTATCGGTTCGGGCCTTTTTGATGAAAGTCGCTGATGTCGCAGCATCTCTGATCAGGATTATCCAATATACAACAGGTTTACGTCTCCGCCTGTTAACGTCTTCGGAACGCTCCACCACGGGCCAGAGCATAGAAAATCAAAAGAGCAATGATTGAGCCAACGATCGCGGGTATGATATGAAATCCACCCACCACCGGCCCCCTCGGTCCCAACAGTTCATACCCTAACCAAGATCCCACAAAACCAGCAATGATATTCCCGAGTACGCCTCCCGGCACGTCCCGTCCAATCAGATTTCCACTTAACCAGCCAATTAGCCCACCGACAATAAGTATCCAGATTAGATACACGCATTGGTCTCCCTTCCATTGAATTATTACAAGTTATGTTTCATTAGGGGGAATGTTGCGGATGATCCGAGAATCGATCATGAAAGCATTTCCATTTTAATCCAATGATAGTAAAATCGGTTGTACCACCACTAGGTATGAATGCTGGTGCAGATAGGGATTGAAGATGACTAGTACAGAAAGGAGGCAGTTAGGTGTTCTTATTTCGAAGTCCTTTTATTATAGCCTTGTTGATGATGTGTCTGATGTCGGGCTTGGCTGCTTGTTCCAAGTCAGAGCATGCGGAAGATAGGGGTGTTACGACAAATGCTGACTTCACAGAGCAGAGCCAGCATTTTAATCTGAATGTGCAAGAACCGTCATGGAAGCTGGATACCACCCCCGTCAATCTAACGTGGTTCGTTGGAGCCGAATGGTACGGGCACACTTGGGGTGAGAGTCTGACTTCCAAATATGTCACCAAAAAAACAGGGGTCAATATCGAATTTGAAGTATTAACTGGTGAACCAAGCGAGAGGTTATCACGGATGTTGACGACCGATCGTCTGCCGGATTTGATAACCATCGGCTCCTGGGAGAGTGCGGTTATCAAACTTCGGGAGAGTCATCTCATCTATGCCCTGGATGAGCTGGCCAACCAGTATGATCCTTACTTTTTCAAGGTAGCAGATGATGGTGCTCTACAATGGTATCGGCAGGAGGACGGTCATACCTATGTCATTCCAAATGATGCGTACAGTCCCGAACAGATGCGTTCAACCGGCTTGACGGGAGCAAACCAAACCTTTCTCGTACGTAAAGATCTGTATGAGTCGATGGGCAAACCGGACCTTAGCACGCCGACAGGTTTTCTTAATGCATTGCGATTGTTGAAGAATCAATATTCGGTTTATAAAGGCCAACTAATCAGTCCGTTTTGGGCACAGGGAAATGCATCCTATGGAATGACCGAATACTTGCAAAATTTGCTTGCGATCCCCCATGAACAGAACGGAAAGGTATACGACCGAATGACAGATCCCGATTATATCGAGTGGCTGAAAACATTTCGTACTGCATACGAGCAGGGCTTGATTAATGTTGATTTTCTGGTCGACTCCAGTGCACAGGTGCAGGAAAAAACCAGCCATGCCCAATATTTTATGATGATTCGGGAATGGACAGACATATCGGACCTCAATTCGAAATTGGAAGTCCTTACGAATCAAAATTCAACCTATATTGCTGTAGATGGACCCCGGAACAGCAGGGGAGAATCCGCCAAACTGTTCCCTGGCAGCATGGATGGCTGGATGGTTACGATGATCAGCAAATCCACGAAAAACCCTGAACGAGCCATCCGTTTTTTGACCTATCTGGCCAGCGAAGAAGGCCAAAGAGATTTATTTTTGGGCAAAGAAGGTGAAACTTGGACGATGGAGAATGGCAAACCCCGATTGACAGCGGCAATGGTCCAGTTGTATGACACGGATCGGGAGCGGCTGGAAAAGGAATATGGCATTATGGATACCTACTGGATGCTGCGAAACCCTGCTTTCGTCAACCCGTGGAGACCCGAGCATACTCCGTCCATTAAGCAAATGGAGGCGTTCGCTAACCAACACGCCGATCTGGACAGCGGCATCTATAAGGGACTCGATCCTGTAGGGGATTCCGATATAGCATTAGCCTGGTCACGTATTTCTCAGAATTGGGAAGAGGTGCTGCCAGAACTGATTACAGCGAAGGATGAAGCTGCCTTTGACAAAATTTTCGAAAATTTTCTGATACGTCGTGTGAACTACGGCTTTAACCAGGTAATGGAATATCGCCAAGCTGAACTGGAACTGCGAAAATCCAAGATAGCCAGATAACCATTCCCTAATACATTGTTACCGACATAATAACTAGTAATATACGGTATAACAAAGGTGGTGAATACATCCGAATGAAATACCTACTGACGAGATTGAGGAAGCTTTATCGCAATGCCCGTATATCCCAAAAGCTGTTTCTCGCATTTAGCCTGATGATTGCCATACCTGTTATTTTGATATCCTTTGTGTATATCCGCATGCAAGAAACCCAGCTATATAAGGACGCTATGGCGGCAGGCAACAGCCACGTTACATGGCTGAATGAACAATTGCGCAGAAGAATGGACATGATTGAGAACGCTTCCAATACAGCCCTCACTCAAAAGTCCTTTGTGGATTTTATTCATTCCAATATGCTTGTGGATGGACTGCGCCTGGTGAAGTTTAAGCAAAACCAGTTTGAGCAAATGCTCAATATCATTCAAAGTAATGCGATGATCAGTGAACTTAGTTTTTACGTCGATAACCCAAACTTGTATGAAATCTGGCCTGAAATCTATCATTACAAGAAATTTTCACCGCAGGATTATTGGGTAAGGCTTCGGGATGAAGGCGGTGCGGCATACCGCTTATTTTCTTTTAGGGATGGTGAGCACACCTTATCCTACTATCGTCTGGTTCGCCTTCAAGGGCAGGAACAAAAACGCCCTAGCATTATGGAAGTGCGCGTTCCCCACAGCATGTTTTTCAGCGACCTGCTACAAGAGAACAAGGGGGACTTCTTTTCGGTGTTGATGAACGCAAGCGATTCTCCCCAGTATGTTTACAATCCCCAGCATGAGTTTTCGGAGAAGTACGGGCTGGGGCTGGAGGAGATCCTCGGCAGTATCCATCGTCAGCTCGATATATCGCCGCAGGAAAGCCCGCTTCAGGTCAGGGTGGGAGATCAGAGTTACTATGTATTGTATCGATACATCGCTCCGTTGAACACTTATGTGGTCGATATCGCTTCTCATCAGGCATTGATGAAGGGACCACGCAGTTGGTATGCATATGTGGTGACGATTACATTATGTGTATTGCTGCTGATTATGCTACTTGTATCCCAAACGACGCGGCGTATTTTCCGGCGGTTGGACAGCGTACTCATTTCAATGCGTCAGGTACGGAAAGGGGAGCTGGATGCAATGATTGATACAGGCCTTGATGAGAACGAAAGAGGAGATGAAATCGATGAGGTGGCGGTGAATTATAATAAAATGTTACATGAAGTCAAACGCCTGATGACACAGGTCGTGGATAAGCAGTTAATTGCCAAAAACGCACAGTTACACTCTCTGCATTCGCAGATCAATTCCCATTTTTTATATAATGCGCTGGAATCCATTCGAATGGTGGCAGAGGTACAGCGGCAACCTGCTATAGCCAATTCATTGGTGTCGCTCGGCTCCCAGCTACGTTACAGCATGCAGTGGCGCAGCGATACTGTTGCTTTTCGTGACGAGCTTGCCAACATCCAAAGTTATATTGAATTTATCAACTTCATGGAAGGTGGCAATATCATTATGACGGCAGATCTTCCGCAGGAGATACTTCGCTACGCCATTCCCAAGATGTGTATGCAGCCCATCGTTGAAAATGCAGTTCATCACGGAGCACCTTCAGGCGGTAGCGTATCTATAGAAATTACGTTTTCTGTGGAGAATGACTGTCTACTATTCATTAATATAAAAGATGACGGAGAAGGGTTAGAGCCTGCGATGTTACAACGTCTTCAGGCAGTACTGCGAAGCGAATCGGATACGCCAATGGTTACCCGCAGGAGCGGACTTGGTTTGGAAAACGTGAATAAGCGGTTGCAGCTTCATTATGGCAAGAATTGCGGTCTTTGGATTGATAGTGTGCAAGGCGAATATACCTGTGTAACGATACGCTTGCCTTGGGAAAATGAAAATCTTGGAGGGTGGTAGAGCATGATTAATATCCTGATTGTGGACGATCAAAAACACATTCGTGACGGCCTGCAGGCCATGCTGCATCAATTTCCTCTGAAGCTGAACAACATTTACTGTGCCGCGAGCGGGATGGAGGCGCTGTGCCTATTGCGGCAGCATTGCATTCACATCGTTATTACCGATATCAGGATGCCGGATATGGATGGGTTGGCACTCATGGCTCAAAGCAAAGGGGAATACATGGATGTGGAATACCTCATTATCAGCGGTTATAGTGAATTTACATATGCTCAAAAAGCGATCGGACTTGGGGCAAAGGGCTACTTGCTAAAACCTTTGAAACGAGAGGATCTGCACAATTCCCTTGAGCATATATGGCAAGAGATCCAGACACGGCAGGCACTTACGCATAATATGCAGCATGTATCCCGTCTCGCCCAAGAGACCGAGAGTAAAGAATTAAGAATGTTTATGCAAGGTGCGTTAAGTGATGATACATGGATTCTTCAGATTGAGGAACAAAATGATGTATTATGGCGTAATTATCGCCTAGCCCTGCTGAGGGAAGAAGTTGGCATTAAGCAGCCCGGAGCCAGCAGCGTCCATAGCATGGAAGCCATTGCTTATCGTGTGTTCGGCAGACAAGGTTGTATTTGCCTGCAACATCGCCCATACCTGATCCTTGCGGTGGATGCGTCCATAGATCCAAGTGTTTTTTCTGCAGCACTCAAGGAAGGAAAGATCGATGCCATAACGGCCATGACTAACCCGATTCAGGGATTAAAAGAACTACCACACAGCTATACCCAAGTGCTTGAGCTCTATCGCCATAGTTACCTGTTTCCTGATCAGTATAGTATCTTCCCAGCACATATTGAGCATATGGAGCAGCAGTGGCAACTTCCCTATGAAGACTTATATGAACTCTTCCAGTCAATCGGAACAGATAACAGTGGAATAATGACTCAGGGTATTTCTGCACTATTTCACAAAAAGGTATTGCAACGCTATCCTATTCGCTATACCCAGCAGCTCTGCGCCGCCACCGTTCAGATGATGGAGGAATACGAACGAGTTATCCGCCCTTATATGGGGGAGGAAGCGCTGGACCTTAAATCATTGCGTAATCTCTTTGATTATCCAGGGATGCGTGATTATATACAAGCACTGCAACAGCAGCTGCTTCGGCTGAATCAGTTCTATTATGACTATAAATGCAGCTATCGCCATTCGAACGATCTTAATGAAGCCATTCGTTTTATACACGAGAGTTACCATAAACCCCTGGATCTTGCGATGGTATCCAATCATGTATCGCTTAATTATGCTTATTTTTCAAATCTGTTTAAGAAGAATATGGGTAAAGGTTTTGCTGAATACCTACGGGATGTACGTCTGGATAAAGCGCGGCGGCTTCTCGCCGAAACTGATCATAAAATTGTTGAGGTGGCTGCTATGGTTGGATATGAAAGCTATAAAAGCTTTACACGTGCGTTCCGACATGTGATGCAGATCCAACCCACTGAGTACCGACAGATGATGCGGCAGAAGGCAGATTGAATCAAAAGCCAAAAAAATGGGATACCACAAAAACAATTGTACCTTTTCAGCAAATTAACCTATTCGATAGAATAAAGATATCCCTTATGTAAGCGATTACCTTAATACGTATGGATTGGGAGAAGCTATTATTCTATTAAAGGAGGGCAATTATGAATCCATCTCACTTTAGGGAGAAACGGTTTATGAAAAAGGTACTCGGTATGTTGCTTGTGGTTGTGATGCTGGCTAGTATTGGCATACTTCCGGCTTCAAAGGTTCAGGCAGCGGGAACTACCGTAACCTCAATGGAGTACTTCTCACCCGCAGACGGACCTGTCATTTCAAAATCAGGGGTTGGCAAGGCCAGCTACGGATTTGTTATGCCTAAGTTCAATGGTGGCTCCGCGACATGGAATGATGTTTACAGTGATGTAGGCGTTAATGTGAAAGTGGGCAACAACTGGGTTGATATCGACCAGGCAGGCGGATATATCTATAACCAAAACTGGGGGCACTGGAGCGATGGCGGATTCAATGGCTATTGGTTCACCCTCTCCGCAACAACCGAGATTCAACTGTACTCCAAAGCAAATGGTGTGAAGCTGGAGTATCAACTTGTATTTCAAAACATCAACAAAACAACCATCACAGCGATGAATGCAACACAAGGTCCACAGATCACAGCAGGCTTCACCGGCGGTGCAGGTTTTACATATCCAACGTTCAACAATAATCCTGCGGTCACTTATGAAGCTGTTGCGGATGATTTGAAGGTATATGTCAAACCTGTAAACAGCAGCACGTGGATTGATATTGACAATAACGCAGCCAGCGGCTGGATCTACGATCAAAATTTTGGCCAATTCACGGATGGCGGCGGTGGGTACTGGTTTAACGTAACGGAGTCGATCAATGTCAAATTGGAATCAAAGACTTCTTCGGCTAACCTTGTTTATACCATTACGTTTAATGAACCTACAAGAAATTCATATGTCATTACGCCATACGAAGGAACAACCTTCACAGCAGATGCGAATGGTTCCATTGGCGTTCCGCTTCCGAAAATTGATGGGGGGGCGCCAATCGCCAAGGAACTGGGCAATTTTGTATACCAAATTAACATCAATGGACAATGGGTTGATTTGAGTAACGCCAGCCAGAGCAAATTTGCATACTCCGGTAATGGGTACAACAATATGTCCGATGCCAACCAGTGGGGATACTGGGCCGATTACGTCTATGGCCTGTGGTTCCAGCCGATCCAGGAAAATATGCAGATTCGTATCGGCTATCCACTGAACGGTCAGGCGGGCGGAAGTATTGGCAACAACTTCGTCAACTATACCTTTATCGGCAATCCCAATGCTCCGCGTCCGGATATATCTGACCAAGAGGATATCTCCATCGGAACGCCAACCAACCCGGCTATCGCAGGCATGAACCTCATCTGGCAGGATGAGTTTAACGGAACTACGCTGGATACAAGTAAATGGAACTATGAAACAGGATATTATCTCAACAACGATCCCGGTACATGGGGGTGGGGTAATGCAGAGCTACAGCACTACACGAACAGCACCCAAAATGTATATGTACAGGACGGAAAGCTGAATATCAAAGCTATGAACGACAGTAAATCTTTCCCGCAGGACCCTAATCGGTATGCACAGTATTCTTCTGGAAAGATTAACACCAAGGATAAACTGTCCTTGAAGTACGGCAGAGTCGATTTTCGTGCCAAACTTCCTACCGGTGATGGCATATGGCCAGCACTGTGGATGCTTCCACAAAACTCGGTATATGGTACTTGGGCTGCATCAGGTGAAATTGATGTGATGGAAGCGAGAGGCCGTCTGCCTGGATCCGTAAGCGGTACCATACACTTTGGTGGACAATGGCCCGCGAACCAGTATTCGGGCGGCGATTATCACTTCCCGGCAGGGCAAACTTTTGCCAATGATTATCATGTATACTCGGTAGTCTGGGAAGAGGACAACATTAAATGGTATGTAGACGGCAAGTTTTACTATAAAGTCACTAACGAGCAGTGGTATTCCGCAGCTGCACCGAACAATCCGAATGCACCTTTCGATGAGCCGTTCTACCTCATTATGAACCTGGCAGTCGGCGGAAACTTTGACGGCGGCCGCACTCCGAACGCATCTGATATCCCGGCGACGATGCAAGTGGATTATGTACGCGTGTATAAAGAACAGTAATAAAACAGCAATTTCCATAATTAATAAGCCGTTGATCTAATTCAGATGATCAACGGTTTTTTTATTGTTCATTTGTCTACAAGAGCTTGAGCATATGAAATTAGTATGTTCAGAAGGATGACAGAGTACAGTTATCTGTCCTAGATTGTAAAGTGATATTGTAATGCCAGAGGAATGCAGTTGATAAACATTATCATTCATGATATATTGTTCACCAATAAACAAAATATAAGTAATTATTTAAAAATACTTTATTATTTAAGAAAAATTTTTGTTTACGAGTAAATAAGGAGCGATCACAAGATGACTTCAAAAGATCGAACAAAACAATTGCTTCATGACCAATTTATCCGTTTTTTACATGTATATGAGAACCACAAGAATACAGAAATTGAGCATTTCCTAAGTGTCGCCCAGCGAGAAAGCATCGAGAACATTCCTCAGCATTTGACCGCCGTTCATATGATAGATTGCATAGGAAAGCATGAGCCTATTAACAACACAGGTATTGCCGAGGCGATGAATTTATCCAAAGCAAGTATCACCAAAATTGGCAACAAACTGCTGGAAGAAGGATTCGTCAAACGTACAAAAATGAATGACAACAAGAAGGAGAGTTATTTCCGGTTGTCACCGCAAGGCAAAAAGATCTTTGAATTGCATGAACGTCTGCATGTACATGAGGCTGAACGCTTCTATCGTACGCTCGACAAATATTCGGAAACAGAGCTAAAAGTCATTCATCAATTTCTTCAAGACAGTAGCATCAATATTGAATCCAGATCAAACGAAGGAGAGTGAGGTATTTGAGTCTGGCGGAATTGATCAGGGAGCGCAGAAGCATTCGTAAATGTAACTCTACGCCGGTGGACCAGGAGTTAGTTGTTGAATTACTACGTAAGGCTAATCGGCTTCAACCATTTGGTGAGGCTGGCTCGTGGCGTGTGGTATATGCCGGAACTCCAGAAGCGCGCAAACGGTTGGTGGACTGCATGCTCGAACAGATGTCGCAGAGCAAACTCGGCAAACTGATTCCCGGGAAACTTCTGGATGTGTTCAAAAAGAGAGTTACCGATATTCCTGCACACGTCATTGTTATGTCGACTGTAGGGCCGGATCGTTTGACCAATGACCGCAATTATGCGGCTGCCTGCGGGATGATGCAGAGTTTCCAACTGATGGGTTGGGAACATGGGTTAGGAATGTTATGGGATACAGAGTCCATGATTCAGCATGAAGGATTTTTCAGAGGAATTGGCATGCGTGATGATGAAAGATTCGTTGGCATTCTTCATATAGGGTATTTCGACAAAGTGCCGAGAAGTCGGAAAAGAACACCAGCCGAGCAGAAGTGGACCGTATTACGAGGTCAATCTACATAGAAAAGGGAGGATGTAAAAAATGAAATTGTCAGATCTGGAAGGAGACATGGGCGGTCCGAGTGAATTTTTGGATCAACCAGTATCGCAGGATCTAATTCTTGAGTTGCTCAATCATGCCGTATGGGCACCAAATGATGGACTCCGAGAGCCGTGGCGATTTATCTTTGTTGATAACCCGTATGGGGACATCATGCAGGGATTACAGGAGCAAGCACCTGCGTATCTTCTGGTCTTGGTGAATGCAGAGTCAGATCAACATAAGCAGGAAGAGGACTTTGCAGCTGTCTGCTGCCTAATTCAAAATTTCCGCTTGCTGGCATATGAGCAGAGTCTGGGTGTACGCTGTACATTGCATGACTGGATGTACGAATCGAGCCGTACTGAAGTGTTTGGTGTACTGAATAACGAGCGTATTGCTGCGGTTCTAGAATTGGGATACGGTGCAAATCAGTCGAAAGGGACTACTGATTTATCTGAAACTCAACTTCATTTTGAACTTCTCTAGAGTGTTTTTCATTAAAGTCGCTTTTTTTAGCGGCTTTTTTTATTTTATCGACCACGTTTTGATCGTGTTGATCTTTTTGAAAGCTTGACAAAGTCAAAATGTTTATATATAACTAAATTAGTTATAACCATTATGGTTATATTTAAAAAATCAAAATTGGAGGTTCATATGAAAATCATAAATCATTTTATACCCGTTTTTACCGAGCAATTGGAGGTAACCGTTGCATATTATGAATCTCTTGCGAATCGATCTATGGATCGTACGTGGAATATTCCCGAGGCAGGCTTATCTTTAGCCACAGTATATCCTTACGTCATTGTGTCTGGAAGTCCTGAGGCGCTGGAACCTGCCAGATCACTTCGGGCAGTGGTGTATGTCGATTCCATGGACGAATTGAAGGTAGAATTAACAAAACAAAATACCCTTATCGTTAGAGATCAGCATGGTCCTATTGGTCCAAGCGTTTTTGTTCAACATCCAGATGGCAGTTTTATTGAATATGTTGAGCCTGAGGCAGCTTCTGTCTGAACTGGTACAACATCAAAACATACAAAATAAGCTACTCCATTAGAGGAGCAGCTTTATTTTGTATTTGCCTTTATCCGTAGTTGCTCCACAATTTGAGCAAGGGTAACAGAAGCGAGTTCATCCTCCATAGCCTTCTGGGCATTAGAGAATTGGGGTAATAGAATGGATTCAATGTTCATTCCTACAGAACAATTGGGGTCAGTATCCTTGTGGATTTTGAAAAGCTGGTCTCCGTCCACCGATTCGACTGCTTGGAAGATATCCAGTAGCGTTAACTTTTCAGGAGATATCAGAAGAGAGGCCCCTGCAACTCCTGGTTTGGTATCGATATAACCCGCTTTCTTGAGCTGGGCCATGATCCTTCTAATGACTACAGGGTTACTATTGATGCTACGCGCAATTCGATCGCCTGTACTGTAAAGCGGGTCCAGCGCGATCATGGAAAGAATATGGACGGCCATCGAAAAGCGACTACTTATTTGTTTCAATCTACTCACCTTCTTTGCTGAATAGTATAGTTTCTTTCATAGAACAGGTCAATCGACGGCTTCGTCACCAGGCAAACAGAGTGGATGTGAGGAATTGTCAAAAACCACCCGCTATGAACTGCACCTCCAATCGTTAGATAGCCTCCAACAATTTAAGATACAGCTCACCGAGCGCGTGGTTACGATTTTCCTTATCCTAATGGAAGGTAATGAATTGGTGCTTATGTTTCTATGGAAGAGCAGTAATCACGATATCATCCACGAAAGCTGTGTTGTCCCCGGTTCCCGAAGTTGCCACAAACCGAATTTGATGTTTTCCGGGCTTGTTGAGCTGAAAGGAGTTCGTGGTGAACTCGGCATAAGCACCGCTTGTCGGTATAAATGAACCGAGCAACTGATCATCCATGTAGACATCAAACGACTGTTGCCCCCCAAAACTGCTCCGCTTCGCAGACTGAAATTGAATGGCGTAGTGGCCTGCTGGGAAAATCAGCGATTGGCTGAACTCGCCCTGCTTGCCATTCAGGGTCTGCAAATACGCAGCTTGCGTGCCTTCCGGTGCGTCGGAAGCACCGAACACACTGCCATTGCGAATGCGGCCTGCATTGTTTTTGAAGCTCCAGCCGTCACCACTTGCCACAGCTACTCCGTTCTGGGACGTGACGGTTGGACTTTCGAATCCGCCATGTTGCAGAGCGGCATAGTCAGGAACGGCAACCTTTTCTATGGAAACCTGATCAATAAAGGTTGCACCTGTGCCTGTACCCGTTGCGGAAAATAGGATCGTATGCGAGCCAGGTTCAACGGTAAACCAATCCGTTGTAAAGGATGCATAGGTGCTGCCGGACGGCGTAATCGTTGCGACCGTTTGCCCATCCACTTCAATCTGCACTGGTTGAGCTGGCCCTGCATTCTGAGCAGCAGCTTTCAGATTAATGACGTAGCTGCCTGCAGGAAACGTCAGCGACTGTTGAAATGAACCATGAGCGCCATCTTGTATTCGAACAAATGCAGCCTGAACCCCGGCGGGTGCTGGAGTAGAAGTCATGTTGCTTCCACTTCGCAATATCCCCGCCTGATCATTAAAGCTCCATCCAGCAGTTATGCCGCTCACCGTGCCCGACGGATTAGTAACCACAGTGACTCAAAGCTCGAATTGGTGATATAAGGGTCTTCCGGAGTCTGTGGTAACGTAATCCGTACATCATCGATAAAAGCCGTATTGTCACCTTCCGTCGTTGTGGCTACAAACTTGATCGTGTGTTTGCCCCCAGCGCTCTCGAAGGGCTCTGTTCGGAAAGTTTGGAAATTACCGGATTCAGGCCGAAACGAGCCAATGACCTGATCATCGAAGTAGATGTCAAAGGACTGCGTACCGCCAAAGCTGGTGCGTTTGGCCGCCTTGAACGACATTTGGTATGTTCCCGGCTTGAAATGGATCGACTGTCTTATCGTGCCGGAGACGCCGCCATCCGTTTTCAGATAACCTGTCTGTACACCTTGAGGCGCAGCAGTAGCCTGGAATGGACCGTTGTTATGCTGTACGCCGGAGCGGCTGTCGAACACCCATCCGTTGGTCATGGGTCCCGGTCTGGCCGATGTGGTAGCCGGTTTTTCAAAACCAGCGTTGAAGAACGTGACCACAGGAAGCTCATCCGGTATTTCGGGGTTAACAAAGCATCGCTTGTCTACACCCGGAATCGGATCGCCCAGCATGGCACTTGTACAGGCAACGCCGTTTTCCTGAATGGAATAATTAAATAATCCGTCTGCACCGTAAGCGACAACCGCTTTCCCCTGAAAATAACACTCTCCGCCGTTTTCGATCATGCACAGCTTATACCCGTCCGGAGCGCTGCTGATTTGTCCAATCTGATACAGGGAGGACACCGTGCCGGATGGTTGCAACCCATTTTTGAATGCTTTGGCTTTGTAGAGTGCAAGCGAACCTTCGTTCAGAACAATCGGTCTGACATACAGGGAAGACTGGGCTGTAGGCTCGCTGCCGTCTGTCGTGTACCGTATTTGCGCTCCGCTCGTCGTTGTCTCCAGATAGAGCACTTCGGAGCTAGGGAATATATGCCGATCCAGACTGAATGTTGGAACTTCAACTTTACCCGCCTGTGAAGAAGGCAGGACGCGTACGAGGGCGACACCATACGCCGATGGATCGGCCGTGCTGGTTGCACGAACGGCAATCAACGTTTCATCCGTCACCTGAGGTGCCTGATATACGCCGCTGCTGCTGTTAATGGTGCCGTTGTTTTGTCCAACCACGCTCCAAGTCACACTTCCGGTATTATCAATTACTTCTGCCCCAAGCGTGATGGAGTCACCTGAGCGAACCGTAGGATTAACTTCATCCAGCTTGACCTGGGTCTCGGCTGGTCGGGTCGTGTAGATGATCACATTGTAATCTCCATCCACGTTGGTGTCTGTCAACGAATTCCCTCCTGGAAAAGTTGCTGCAACCGGAGGAAGAACCGCGTTGGCTTCTTGAACAATATCGTTGTTGTATACAAATTTGCGGAACGTTTGATTCACCGCAGTATCGCCAAAATTCAGCTTGATTTCTTTTTCCGTGCCGGCTTTGGTCTCCACAAGCACGGTATAATTGCCGTCGTCGCCTCTGAACGCCGCAGCGCGTACATCGTTCGAACCGCCCGTGTCCACAGCCAGAACCTCGCTATGCTCGGGAATATAACGGTTCAGCATGCCTGCGATATAAAATGTTTTGCGAGGGGTCAGCCCCAGAACAAGCGCATCCCACATCGTATATGTGCCGTTCGTTCCGCCGGTAGGATCATTGGTCCAAACCCCGTTTAACTGCCACATGAGGGCTGATTTCACACCCATATTGGCGGTTTGGATGACCGAGTTCGCATATCCCGCATCCCAATTGCTCGCCTGATCATCTGCCCAGCCGAATTCGGTCAGGTGTAGCGGCTTGTCGCCAACATACCCTTTCCGCAGCGCAAAGGCGTTGCCGAGCCCTTCATACGATTCTCCATATACATGGAAGCTGTATCCATCGATGGCGTCATCCGCATATTGCTTCATGTACTCAATCCAGGCCGGAGCGCCCGTCTCTTCAGGACCCCAGATTTCGATCAGATCGCGCAGACCATCCACAGTCAGCCTGGCACTCGTTTTATTCACCATTTCGGCATAATAGGCTTTCTGGTCACCGGGAGCCTCAAAGTCCCAACTGCCGTTCGGTTCGTTATAAAACGTCAGATATTTCACGTTGTCGTAACCGCGGTTCAGTATCAATTCCTCCAGCAGGGCAGAGGCAGAAGCGGCATAAGCATCCAAATCAGCTGGCGCACTCGTCCATGGATCAATGCCCGGTATTGTGAACCAGTCATGCACAGTCGATCCGACTTTCCAACCAAAGTTTAGCTCAATTTCGGTTCCGGCAGCCTTGAAGGCGTCGAGATATTTGTAGAAAGCTTTCATTTTGGCACTGTCCCATGTATAGGTTCCTTTCGCGGGTTCCATCCAGTCGATCTGAAACCACACTCTGGCCACCTTGGGCTGAATGGTCTGAATTCGCTTGTTGTCTACCTCCCAGTGGGCTTCCGAATAGCCGTATTGAGTTTGCCCGGGCATGAGGGCCGTAGGAATGGTGTTGACGCCGACGCCGAGAAAATCATCCTGAATCACATCACTCGTATCCATCGTAATTGTGTGGCTGGTACGGTTCAGATTCTGGCTCTCGTTCTGATCCGCATAAATGAGGGAAGGAGCGGGAACAAACGAAGCGAGCATGGTGGATATAAGGAACGGAATTGCCCATCGTGAAGCTAAACGACCGGATCTACTTTTCATTTCAGCTCTCCTTTTTCATGTTTTACCGCAAGGGTTACTCCATGAGGTGGTTTATGTCAGTCGACTTGCGGCACTTAAAATGATAGCGTTTACAATATAAGTCAGATTTGAATTATCCATGGAAACAGTTGAAAAAATAACGACTGAGGTTGAACAAAACGAAGCCGGGTTGAACGATTCTGCTTGGTAAAGGCCCTTTACGAATACAAATGTGCATTTTATGCTTTTATTAGAGAGTGTTTCGTCAGAAACATGAAAATGTTCGTCATAGCAATGCCCATGGAACTGTAAAAATAGGGAGGGTCCAATAACATGTCAACTAATCCATACTCTACCATCACTGCGCTTCAGGTTTCCGACACCGGTCGCTATCTGGAAACGTCGGAAGGAGTCCCTTTTTTCTGGCTTGGTGACACGGCTTGGGAACTTCTGCATCGTTTGAACCGGGAAGAGAGTGAACTGTACCTTCGTACAAGGGCCAACCAGCGTTTCACGGTCATTCAAACGGTGCTGCTGGCCGAGTTCAGCGGTACCACAACGGGCAATGCTCAAGGCAGACTGCCTTTTCATATGGACGAGAACGGTCAACCTGAACCAATCCGTCCGGATACCGATGGACCTTATTCCTATTGGGATCATGTAGACGCTATGCTTCAACTTGCAGGCAATCTGGGTCTGTATGTTGCACTGCTCCCGACTTGGGGTGACAAGTTCAACAGGAAGTGGGGGAAAGGCCCAGAAGTATTTTCACCGGAAACGGCCTTTGATTACGGAAAATGGCTGGGAGAGCGATACGCTGAATATCCTCAGATTATCTGGGTACTGGGGGGAGACCGTCCTCTGGAGACAAAGCGTCATTTCGCAATTGTCACGTCCATGGCACAGGGGCTGAAACAAGGCGGTGCCCGGCAGCTAATGACGTTCCATCCACCGGGATGCGATTCATCTTCTCGCCAACTGCATGATGAGCCGTGGCTTGATTTCAACATGATTCAATCCGGACACGGGGAGCGGGAGATTACCAATGATAGACGTGTGCAGCAAGATTATGAACGTAAGCCGGCAAAACCCACGCTGGATGCCGAGCCATGTTACGAGGATATTCCTGTCGGATTTCGGGGGGAACAAGGTTATTTCGATGCAGCGGATGTGAGGAAAGCTGCGTATTACGCTTTATTTGCCGGTGCGCTGGGTCATACGTATGGACACCATTCCATATGGTCAATGTACCAAGGTCCGCATGATCTCATTGAATCGAACAGCCAAGGGGATTATTTCATTATGTCCTGGCGGGAAGCACTGCATCGTCCTGGTGCGGAGCAGATGCGCCATGCGCGTGCATTACTCGAAGGGGAGCTGGGCCCGGATTGGAGACCCAATTCGAATCTGATTCATCAGAACCGTGCAGGCGCAAATCATGCCGTAGCTGCACAGAGTAAATATAACGCTTACATTTATCTAGCCAATGGCTTGTACGTCGATGTCGTCATGGGGTATATTGAGGGCAAGAAAACAAATGCCATGTGGTTTTGCCCCAGAACAGGAGATACAACCAAGGTTTCTTCAGATTCAGATTCTACAATACCGAATCAAGGCATTAAACGTTTTGCAGCCCCAACCAGCGGAAGAGGGAATGACTGGATTTTGATTTTGAAGGGGGTCTAATGCATGTATAAGGTGATGATCGTAGAGGATGAAATGCTCGTTCGCATCGGACTGAAAAATTCCGTCGAATGGAGTAAATTCGGCTTGGAGGTTACGGCCGATTTCCCGGATGGCCTGGCCGCATGGGATTATTATGAGCGCGAGAAACCCGACGTGGTCATTACCGATATCAGTATGCCCAGAATGGATGGAATGGAGCTGATCTCCAACATCCGCAAGCAAGACAAACATACACGCGTCATTGTGCTGTCATGTCTGGAAGAATTTGAATTGGCTCGCAAAGCACTGACACTGGATGTGTCCAGTTATATTCTTAAACTAACCATGACCGAAGAAGAGATTGAGCAGGTACTAACAGGGGTCAGGGAAGAGCTAGATCAGCAGCATATCCCACCCCAATCGCAAAAGACAGGGACGGCGTCTCCGGATATGGAGCTTGTGAAGGAAAAGATGTTTAAAGATTTTATGTTCTATCGCATCTTCTCAACGCAGGAATTCGCCAGATTCGTCTCGGAGAGCGGTCTACGCCTTTCGCCCGTTCGTCTCGTCGTGTGCGTAATGGAAGTGGATCGATATGCCTCGCTCAAGGAACGTTTTCGGGATGAACACGGCCACTTGGTCAAGATGTCGCTGTTAAACATTTTAAGCGAGATTATGTCCGGTTATAAACGGGGAGAGGCGGTTCAGATCAACGATCGGCATTACGCGCTTGTATTGCATTATGCCGATATACTGTCCGAACAATCCATCGTGCAGGAACTTCGGCAGTTGCTCGAACATGTTCAGGATACGATCCGTCATTATTTCAACAGTACTGTTTCGTTCGGGATCAGCAGCATCAACGGGGGATATGACTCGCTGCCGAGACAATATGCCGAGGCACAACGCGCGTTACAGCGTAAATTCATCACCGGCCCCGGACAACATCATCAAGGAATAGGGCGTGCAGACCATTCGGGCGTGCTTGAACGACTTGAACGGCTTCGAAGCCATACACCTCTTCGGGAATTGCTTCCTTCGCTCAAACAGAAAGAATATGACGAATTCCTGGATGAGATTGAACGCGGCATGAACGAAGAGCGAAAATCAATGGAGATCACGATCTACCAGTTTGTGCAATGGATTAATACGAATGTATATGATCATAACAATGAAAAAACGCTGCTGCTTAGCATGACCGAACAGTTGGAAATCTGTGACACGATGCCGGATATGCTTGACCAGGTCGTTATCTATATTGACACGTTGGTTGATTTAATTCGCAAGCGCTTACAAATGAGTGATGAGATTACCCGCGCCATTGAGTATATCAAACGTCATTATACCGAAAACATCAGCCTCCAGATGGTTGCAGACCATGTAGGTCTAAGCATGGGGTATCTCAGCAACCTGTTCCGGAGAGAGCTGCAGATCACTTATATTGATTATGTGAACCGTTATCGGATTGAACGCGCCAAGGACCTGCTTGCCCAAAATCAACTGCGCTCTTCCGATGTGCCGGCTCTGGTCGGCTTTTCGCCCGAGTATACGTATTTTAGCAAGGTATTCAAAAGAATCACGGGTCTTAATCCGAACGAATACCGGCGCCAAACGACGCTCAAAGACAGAGGGTGACATGAATGAGAACATCCGTCAAATCCCTGTTTGTCTCCAGACAGCTCCGAACACAGCTTATTCTGTATATTATGGTCATCAGCCTCGCCGTACTGGCGGGGGCTTCTTATTTTATTTATTCCTTTATGCAGAACATGATCAAAATCCAGAACGAACGGTTGCTCTACCAGCAATTCCAACAGCTTGACCATAACATAGGCGGCCTGGTGAAAGAGATCGATCGCCTATCCATGCTTTTTCTGCGGGATGATCACATTCAGCAGTTTTTGTACAAAATTTCAGAGAAAACGGAAGAGGAATTTCTCGAATCGAAAAACGACGTGCAGCGGGTCATTGCCGATTTCATCGACAACTACAACTATATTGACTCGATTTATATTACGGCGGATAATCTCGGGGCAGTAGGAGGCAGTCAGAAGCGGACGCTCGTTTACGATCGGGACGCATGGCAGCAGAGTTTCTTTACTTCCGAGCCCTTCCGTCAAACGCTCGAACAGTATCCTCATCTGGTTATGCATTCCGGGATCAAAAAATCATTCTACAATCCGTATCTGACCGGAGAGGACGATGGTTACCTGATCAGCCTGATGCGTGGCACGCGTGCCATCTATGATCCAACCACAAGCGCCACCCTGATTTTTAATATCGATGAACGGTATCTATCATCCATCTACGCTACGGCGCTCAATAGTGAAGAAGGCGATATGTATATCGCCAGCGCTGACGGAACAATCATTTCGGCAAGTGAGGCGGATCGGGTAGGGACGCAGAGCCACTTCATACCGGGAGCGGAATTGACGGACGGGGCCTACGGAAGCCTGGATGACGAAAAAGCCGGACGCAGCATGCAGGTTGTATATTACAAACTCCATGACGGCGGGTGGTACCTGCTGAAGGAAATTCCGCTCAGTCAATACGCAGACCAGATTCTGGGCGTTCAACGAATGCTTGTACTCGTGTTCACGATTAGTGTGCTTGCGATATTCATAGCCTCCTATTTCTGGCTTCGCAAAATCATTAAACCCCTCAACCAATTGTCTAGCAAAATGAAAGACATGAGCCGCGGTGAACTCGGGGTTACCGTCGATCACGTTCCGAATAATGAGCTGGGCACGGTCATTCGCCGCTTTAATGAGATGTCGCTCAGCATGGTAGAACTGGTGGACAAAAACAATGAGATTCAGGAGAAAAAGAGGGAGCTGGAACTGGAGGCATTGCAGTATCAGATTAATCCGCATTTTCTGTATAACACCTTGAACATGATCCGCTGGATGGCTGTCATTGTGAAGGCGGACAACATCGTAAATACGATTGTAGCACTGGGCAATATATTGCGCCCCGTATTCTCCAGCAAAGACTCCATGTGTTCTCTGCGGGACGAACTGTCGTATCTGGACAATTATCTGAAGATCATTAATATGCGATTCAACAATAATATTACATTTACAATGGACGTGGATGAAGAGTGGATGGATTGTCAGGTGCCACGTTTTATCCTGCAACCGCTGCTGGAAAATTCCATTGCTTCCGGCAGACAGAGTGAAGATTTTGCCATTCAGATTGGAATTACGGCCTCAGTCAACCAGGAACGTCTGATGCTGAGGGTCACCGATTCCGGCGTCGGAATGGATGCAGAGAGCATCTTAAAGTTAAACGAAAAGCTGGCTAAGGGAGAATCGCCCAAATCCACTGTTGGGGGGAGCGGAATCGGACTGAATAACGTCAATAAACGGATTCGTTTGTATTATGGACCGGACTTCGGCATTCATTTCGTTCCGGCCGATCAGGGCGCAGAGGCCATCGTTACCTTGCCTGTACATCGATGATAGAAGAGGAGCTGCGGCTTCGAATGATCCATGCTCTCGTGAGCTTCGCCGAAAGGCAGCACATGAGGGCGTTTTTTGCATATTAGAGCACTGCTTATTCGTTCAAGCGGAGTCTCAAAATTGTTCAAGTCGGCTCGGAAGGCAGCTTTGTTTTTTTCAAGAAAATCAGGAGATCTTTCATTCAAGGGCCATCAAGAAAGCGTTATCATATGAATAAGCCAATACGAAAGCACACGTACAAAGGAGAAATTCATATGCAACGTACCAAGACCCTGAACAGAGCCGTAACCCAAAGGACCGGCAAGCTGAATCGCAAGGACGGCATACACCTCCTGCTTCTGGCCACACCATTTGTACTGTTTACGCTGGCCTTCAGCTACGTACCTTTATTCGGATGGATCTACGCATTCTTTGATTACAAACCAGGCATCCCACTTCAACAAACCCCTTTTCTGGGGCTGGAAAATTTCCGCAACATGCTGGATGATCCACGGATGGGACCCGTGCTGGCGAACACGCTGGCACTAAGCTTGTTGTCCATTGCAACCGCTCCCGTACCGATGCTGCTTGCCATACTGATCTCGGAAGTCCGCTCCGGCTGGTTCAAAAGGCTGGTGCAGACCGTCTCTACACTACCGAATTATATTAGCTGGATCATCGTATTTTCCCTCGCATTCAGCATGTTCAGCACGGAGGGAGCCGTCAATTCCATCATGATGAAAACGGGGATCGGCAGTCCACCCGTGGATATTCTCGGTAACTATGACCGGGTATGGACGGTGCAAACCTTGCTGTTGCTGTGGAAGTCCGCAGGATGGAGCGCCATCATCTATCTAGCTGCCATCGTTGGCATCGACAGCGAACAGTATGATGCAGCCAAGGTGGATGGCGCCGGGCGCATGCGTACGATCTGGCACATTACGCTACCGAGCATCATGCCGACCTTCATTGTGCTTTTGCTGCTCTCTGTCAGCAACCTGCTGTCCGCAGGGTTTGAGCAATATCTCGTATTCAGCAACGTCATGATTGCAGACCGGATCGAAGTGCTTGACCTCTACGTGTACCGGCTCGGATTGGTGACAGGTGACTACTCGTACTCGACGGCTGTGGGCATTTTCAAAACGGTAATTAGCGTTCTGCTGCTCTTCAGCGTCAACATTCTATCCAAGAAAGTTCGCGGTCAAGGCATCGTCTGACCCCAGGGAAAGGAGCAAAACAAACATGCGCACACAACCCGCAGGACAGACGCTTCGTCCCGTCCGCCATACCGATTGGAAAGACCTTACGTTCACCCTTTTTAATTACATCGTGCTGTCCTTGCTTGTCATCATCACCATCTATCCGTTCTATTATATCTTCATCTATTCGATCAGCGATCCCATCGAGGTTCAGAAAGGGGTATATTTCTGGCCAGCCGGCTTCTCCCTTGAAGCTTACCAAGCGACGGTGAAATTGCCGGGTATCATGGACGCAGCCATTGTCAGTGTCTCCCGGACCGTGCTCGGAACGTTGATTACGGTGTTCAGCTGTTCCTTCTTTGCCTATCTCATTACCAAAGAAGAGATGCCGTTCCGCAAAATCATTTACCGTTTTGTACTGATCACCATGTACTTCAATGCAGGCTTTATCCCATGGTATCTGACGATGAAAACGTATGGATTGCAGAATAATTTCCTGCTGTACATCATTCCAAGCGCGATGTCGGGCTTTAACATCATTTTGATCAAAACGTTCATCGAACAGCTACCCGCATCCCTGGAGGAATCGGCCAAGATCGATGGGGCCGGGTACTTCCGGATCTATCGCAGCATTATTTTCCCGCTGTCGATGCCGATTATCGCCACCATTGCCGTATTCTCCGCCGTAGGTCAGTGGAATACCTGGTTCGACAACTTTTTCCTGGTGGAAAATCCGAAGCTGCAAACGTTGCAACTGGTACTCTACAACTTCCTGAACCAGTCCAGTAACCTGTCCAACATGACGACAGATGAGTTGACCCGCGGCGATGTTGTCCGGACGCTCACACCACAGTCCATTCGCATGACCATTACGATGCTTGTCACGCTGCCGATTGTCCTGGTGTATCCGATGCTGCAGCGGTATTTTGTCAAAGGCATCATGATGGGAGCCGTCAAGGGTTAAGGTTGTATATGGTGCAATCACACCGGATTATCCGGCAATCGCCGATAATTATAGAAGAAGAAACAGGAGGGTTATGACATGAGAACTAAAAAGTCGTTCCGCCAAGTAATTGCACTGCTCATGATGACGTCCTTGCTGCTGGCAGCTTGTACGGGCAGCGGCTCGGGAGGCCAGACCAGCACGGGGGAAACCGGTTCGTCAGATACCGGCTCGGACAAAGACCTCGTGACGCTGCGAGTGCTCATCATGGAAACCGGCTCCAAGTGGAATACGCAGCAGAACAACGAAGTGGCCCAGGCTATTGCCGAGAAGATCGGTATCAAAATTGAATACGTTGAAGCAGACGAAAACAAATTCAATGTATTGCTTGCTGGCGGCGATCTGCCCGACCTGGTACGTACAGACGTGAACAAATATCAAAAACAGTTAATTGAAGGGGATCTAATCGTTCCGCTCGACGATCTGCTCGCTACATCCGGCAAAGACATTACGGCGAACATCGGTACTGTGGTCGAATACAGCAAAAAGAACTGGAGCAACGGCACCGGAAACCTGTATTTCCTGCCTCCCCAAGTGCAATCCAAACCGGGCACTTCCATTGCGCCAATTACCATAGGCCCGACGATTCGTTGGGACTGGTATAAGGAGATCGGCACCCCGGAAATGGCCACAATGGATGACTTGCTGGACGTTGTAGGAAAAATTGTGGAAAAGCACCCGCAGACCGAAGACGGCAAAAAAGTGTACGGCGTGTCCATGTGGCAAGATTGGGGATTATGGCCTTATACGATTCCGCCAATTATCTTTACCGAGAATGTAGGCACGACAAGCGACCTGACTGCAGCCAAAGTTGGCGGTAGCGATTTCATCAGCAACTTGACCGACGAATCCTCCAACTTCTGGACTGCACTTAACTTTTATAACAAGGCTCAACGCAGAGGATTGCTCGATCCGGATTCCCTGACGATGAAGAACAATGACTACATGGCTAAGGCAACTGCAGGACAGATCGTTGTTGGCCCCGCCACCTGGGCGATGGGGGATTTCAATGCACAGCATGCCAAGGATGGCAAAGGTTATCTCGTTGTACCTGCCGGCAAACTGGCCTGGACGGGTGCAGTCAATCCGCTCGGATGGCAGGATAAAGCCTACAGCATATCCAAAACATCCAAACATCCTGAAAAAGCGATGGAATTCCTCAATTATATATACTCCTATGAAGGTGCACGCACCATGTATAACGGCGTAGAAGGAACGCACTGGAAGATGGTAGACGGCAAACCGACACTTACGGACGAAACACTCGCATTGAAAGCAGCAGGCGGAGCTCCATACGAAGCAACTGGACTTTCACTGGATCGCAACATCATCGGTCTGGGCGGCGACATGGTCAATCCCGATGACAAGATGCCAGTCGACCTCTTTACCTCGGAGGAGGCGCTGTCCAAAGCGGCCACCCCGCTTGAGAAAGATTTTGCAGAACACTATGGCGCTTCTTACTCGGGAGAAGTATTCAAAAATTGGATCGATCAAGGCAAACTAAATACGTTCACCACCTGGATGGACGGCATGACGGACGAGGAGATCGTACAGCGGAACACCGTTCCAGGCGTAACCTTGGACGACAAATTGAAGAAACAGGAAGCAGAACTTAAAGAACTGGCAGCGCGCGAAGCGGCCAAAGTGATTCTTTCCAAGGATGAACAGGCATTCGAAGCAAATAAACAGGCTGCACTTGCGGCATTCAAAAAAGCAGGAGCAGATGAGTTTACCGCCTGGTATAACGCCGAAGTGCAGCGGCTTCGTCAAGCTCACGGGCTGTAATACGACTTCGCTCGTAACGACAAGCGTCACGAAGAGGAGCTAAAGCTGTGAAGTTTTAGCTCCTTTTCTTTTAAAACATTCAGTCAAACGGGAGTTGATACAGCCGTGGAGCATATTTTATCGACTGGCGGGAGGGATCTGCCGACGGAACGGAAAGAGAACGCTGTTCAGACGGAAGCATTCACGTGGCATGCCTCATGGATCTGGGGAGAAGGCGAGGACTGGCCGCGCAACGAATGGCGTTGTTTTCGCCGGGAATTCGAATGGCATCATGGGGACCATGGAAGCGCTGAGGTAACCATCACAGCGGATGCCCGATATGTGTTATATGTCAACGGAGTGCTATGCGGAAGAGGACCCAATCGCTCTTGGCCTTTTGAACTTAACTATCACGTGCATGAAGTGGGCCATCTGCTGCATTCCGGTCGTAATACGCTGGCTGTACTTGTTATCAGCTATGGTGTAGCAACGTTTGCGTATTTGCCGGGAAGGGGCGGGCTTCTCGCTCAACTGGAGTCCGTTCACTATGAGGCTGATGGGAGTTACCTGAGAAAAGAACTTATCGTGGGTACGGATGCATCCTGGCAGACCGCTCTGCATGACGGATATGAACGAAGGTCGGCGCGCATGTCTTGTCAGCTTGGCTTTGCCGAACAGATGGATGCGCGCTGCTGGAATGATCGTTGGCAAGAAGTTGACACCTTGCCGCTCGAAGAGCAAGGAATCTGGACTCCTGCCCGCATCATTGGCACGCCTGGCGATGCGCCATGGGAATGCTTGGTCGCAAGTGATATTCCGGAACTGACGGAGCAAGAAGTATGGCCTGTCCGAGTGGAATCATTGAAAGAAGCATCTCTTGTGTCCTGGACGCATGTGCTCGATGTACGCGAAGCGATGGAGCCGACAAGTCGGATGCACGCCAATCCGGTATCCTTTGCCGGTTATGTCGCAGCGGTCATTCGGGCAAGTGGCGAAGCCGAAGCAGTTGTCGGATTTTTCAGCGCGTTCCATGCTCTGCGCGGCATCACGCTTAACGGCTCATATTACCCTGCATCAGATATGGAGGGAGAACGGCCGCGCAGGCTTCAGCGAGTTAGGTTGCGGCAGGGAGAGAATCTGCTGCTAATCGAGCTGGCAGGGCAGGATCATGGCGGAGGACTGCACTTTGGAATCGACTGCGATGTTCCGTTTACGGTTGTATCGCCATTCGATGATGCACCAATGGGCAACACACCGTTTGTCCTGATTGGTCCGTTTGCCACCCTCGTGCATATCGACCACCAGCCGGATCGTGATCCCATCCGTGCATATCAGGGCTTTGGCGGCGGTAGGCCTCTGGACGAGAAGGCATTTCCGGATGCCGAGGTATATCTGCGATGCCGCAGCTTGGCTTCCATCCCTGAGCTTGCTCCATTCCGCAGCTGGATGAAGCCATTTCCCGAGAGGCTTAGCTCGGAAGCTTCAATCTTTGTGTCCAGCATCTGGAAGATGCAGGAGCAGGCGCGTCCCGTTCCTGCGGACTTGCAGCAGGTATGCGTCGCCAATCGGCAGCCGGCAATCGTGCCGACAAGCTCTGGCGGAAGGAGCACGGAGCTGATTCTGGACTTTGGCCGCGAATGGTCGGGCTATCTGCGATTCGAGGTCGATGCGGGGGAAGGCACCGTCATCGACGCGTATGGCTTCGAGTATATGGACGGCGACTGGCGACAGGATACCTTTGGTGTAGATAATACGCTTCGCTACGTATGCCGCGAAGGCAGACAACGCTACGAATCGCCGATTCGGCGCGGACTTCGTTATCTCATGCTTACCATACACGGAAATACGAGACCAGTACGGCTGTTCGGCATTAGCCTTGTACAAAGCAACTATCCGGTGACAGAGATCGGCCGATTCCATAGTTCGGACGCGATCCTGAATGACATTTGGGAGATCAGCAAGCATACTACCCTACTGTGCATGGAAGATACATTTGTGGATTGTCCCACGTATGAACAGGTATTTTGGGTTGGCGACAGCCGTAATGAAGCGCTCGTGAACTACTATGTATTCGGTGCAACAGATATCGTACAACATGGTCTGCAGCTTGTTCCGGGATCAAGCCGGCAATCGCCGCTCTATGTGAATCAGGTACCTAGCGGCTGGAGCAGCGTGATTCCAAACTGGACGTTTTTCTGGGTCTCCGCTTGCCTTGAATATGTCCGACATACAGGAAGCAGGGACTTTGCAGCGAAAATCTGGCCAAAGGTAAAGTTCACGCTTGATCACTATATCTCACATATCGATGCCAGAGGACTATTGTTCATTGAAGCCTGGAATCTGTTGGACTGGGCACCATTGGAGCAGCCGAACGACGGAACGGTCACCCATCAAAATGCGATATTTGCACGCACGCTGGCAGATGCGGCCCAACTGGCCAAATTGGCAGGTTGCGCAGAAGACAGCCCTTACTACTGTTCCGCATCGGAAAGAGTAACCCGCGCCATAAACAATCATCTATGGAGTGAGGAGCGGCAGGCTTATATGGACTGCATTCATGCCGATGGCTCTCTTTCCAGCACCTATAGTATGCAGACGCAGGTCATGGCGCTGGTTACCGGCATTGCAGTTGATGAGCGAAAGGAGAAGCTCAACGCATATTTAACATCGCCACCTGAAGATTTTGTAGCCATAGGCAGTCCGTTCATGACGTTTTTCTATTATGAAGCGCTGGTGATGCACGGCAAGACGGATCTAATGCTCCGGGACATGAGAGAGAAGTTTGGGGAAATGGTGAAACATGAGGCGACCACTTGCTGGGAGATGTATCCGGGATTTGCCGAGAATCGGCCCCATCCGAAATACCTGACACGCAGTCATTGCCACGCCTGGTCGGCAGCACCAGGTTACTTTTTGGGAACATCCGTGCTCGGGGTTCGCCCGATTGCAGACGGTTGGACACAAGTTAAGGTTGCCCCCCAGCCTTGCAATCTGCAATGGGCAAAAGGAGCTGTACCTCTGCCTGGCAACGGAAGGATCGACGTGAAATGGGAGATTCGGGAAGAGGAAGGTAGCGAGTCCACGTTTCATTTGGAGGTATGTGCTCCGAAAGAAATTGCAATTGTGATGGAAGCACCTGAAGGATACCGACCAATACTGGTACACAGGACATTATGAGTGCACATGCAAAGCGAAACTGATCAAGAATGGAGAGTTAGCGCGATGACACACATCTCATATTACCGTTCAGATGAAGGTAAACGCTTTCTGGACGAAGTTCAGGACGAGGCCTACGTCCGTTCCTCGCTGCATGGGGATGCATGGGTGGAGAAGGACAGCCACATTCCAATCCGCTGTACGACAGACAAAGTGCACATTTCAATAGCACCCCGCCATGCCGATGCAGAGCCATCAGCTGATTTCACATATACCAATCACCACAACGCTCGCAATTCTGCCTTCAAAGAAACATTACTTTTGTCCGGAATCTGGCGTATGAAGGGAGGCGAGGCAGCTGATCATGGAGATCCGGCGCCTGCGACAGGCTGGTTTGGACGAAAAGCCCAGGCAAGTGAAGGCATGCGGGAACGCTGGTACGAACCGGATCACGATCGGTGCGATTGGCTGGAAGTTAGCGTGCCCACAACGGTGCAGAAAGCCCTGGTTGATCAGGAACTGCTCGATGATCCACACTGGAATACCAACACGATCGATGAACTGGAGAATCACGGTATGCCTGAAGAGACCCCCGTCTGGTTCCGCAGGACACGCGTGGAATGCAAGGAATGGTGGTTTGCTACGTCATTTGAACTGTCTGAAGAATGGGTGGGAGGCCGACTCTCCTTACAATTCGACGGGATCGACTACTCGGGCACCGTATTTCTTAATGGCGCATCACTGGGACATCATCAGGGCATGTTTGGCGGCCCAATTCATGATATTACAGACTTGGTTCGACATGATAAATCCAATGTGGTTGTTGTTCGACTGGACCCTGCACCTCAAAGTTGGAACGGCCTGATGAAGCCCAGTCCGGGCTTTGGCTGGCATTATGGACACCTGATTTCACTCGGCATCTGGAAGGATGTACGGGTGGTGGCCGAACCGGACATCGCTTTGCTTGATCCGTATGTTGTAACCCTGTCCCACACCTCGGATGAAGCTGTGCTTCACTTGGAGTTTACGGCTGAGAGTAATCTCGTTGAGCAAGTGGAATTATCCATCAAAGGCTGTATCCGATCGAAGAAATCGAAAACGAGTGTGGATTCATTTGACCCTGATAACCAGACACTTTGCCAAAGGGATACCCATTTTACGTATTCCATTGAAGTGCCATATGGCCGCAGCAAATTCAGTACCGTAATCAGACTGACTGATCCCGAGGTTTGGTGGCCGACGGGTTACGGGGAACAGCCTCTCTATGAGCTTGTGTTATCTGGATCTAATTCTGGACCCATTAACGTTGGCGAAGCTCACACGTCTTTTGGCATCCGTACGATTGAAATGCGTCCTCTGAACGATGCAGCACCGGAAACGGAATATCGCTGGCAGTTTGTCATCAATGGCGAGCCCATGTTCATCAAAGGCGCGAACTGGTGTTGGCCTGATGCCATGCTTGACCAGCAGAATGGGCAGTATGAACGACTGCTGGAGCTCGCCCGCAGGGGAAATGTGCAGATGCTCCGGGCATGGGGCGGCGGCTTGGTGGAAAGTGACGAATTTTATAATCTGTGTGATGAAAAAGGCATTATGGTCTATCAGGAATTCCCGCTCTGCTGGGGTCCTCCCGATTCACCACTGACGGACCTTGGCGTTATTGACCGCCAGACCACAATTTCAGTAAAACGGCTCAGAAACCACCCTTCCTTGATCATGTGGGGGGGAGGCAATGAGAACGGCAATCATGGCGGTGCAGATGAAGGATTATTTTTGGTCGGAAAAAGATGCCGTGGATACGATCCATCCCGTCCGTTCCATCGAACCGATCCATGGGGCGGAAGTGTGCATAACTGGAACGTATATCACGGGGGTGAATCCCTGGATGAGGCAACGTTAGCGATGCCATCGGTGTTTTACGGCGAATTCGGCATTCCAAGTCAGACCAATGTTTCAAGCTGTCTGCGCTATATGCCGGAAGAAGCGTTGGCGTCATTTCCTCCAACGGAAGATAGCAGGGGTTGGAAAGCGCATTTTCACCAGTTCGGTCTGAAGGACATCATTAAAGTCATGCGCTACGCGGCGTACGGACCGATCCGCAACTGGCAGGACTACATCACGTATTCTCAGACTGCTCAAGGTGATGCGATTCGACTGACCGCTGATGTACAGAGGGCGGGAACAGGAAGAGATAAGAGCGGCTTCTGGTACTACAAATTCACGGATTGTTTTCCCGGACATTCGTGGGCGGTGATCGATTATTACGGAACAGCCAAGCTTTCCTATTATCGTGCCAAACAGGTCTCACGTCCGCAAAATGCCTTCATCACCTGCACCAAACTGGATGCGTGGCAGCCAGATGAAATATTCCGCGCAGCACTGCACGTCGTGAACGATTCGCGTAACGCCCTTATCAATGCAGCTATCCAAGTCTCGATGTACGACAGTCAATTAAGCGAGGTGAGGAAGTGGAATTATCCGGCGCTAACCGTGAAGACCGGGCTGGCGAGCTGCATCGATCAACTGGAAGTCACGTTGCCGGAAGAATCAGCAATTCGGCCGTTCTTGATTGTCGTCACGCTTCATGAAAGCAATGGAGATCTTGTGTCCGATCAGTGGTATTGGTTCAATGCCCAGCCGAAGACTCCAGAGCTGATCACTTTTGAGAGGGAGCACCGCCATCAAGCAAACGAATATCCTGACGATGAGGCCAAGCAGGCATTTGCATTGTACGCCGAACTCTCCGATGCACCGCTGCGTGAACTTCCGCGCACTGCGCTTGAATGGTCTGTCGAGACCCAAGACCAGAACGGCTTTATTGTCATTCGAAACATGGGAAACGTGCCTGCGATTCGAGTGATGATTCACCATTTTCCAGACGAGTGGAGTTGTTATCTGGATGACAATGATTTTGGATTGCTTGCGGGAGAAGAGAGACGCATCCCGTTTGAAATCGGGCCTGACGTGATCCTGGACGGCATCACGGTAAGTGCCTGGAATGCGTTTGAGATATCCCGAAGTGGCGTGCCCATCACAAGTAAATCGTGCTGACTGACAGGAAGGAGCGACAACATGACATCCATGAAGAACATGGCGGAAACGAAGGAGAAATCAGTATCTGACGAATGGTGTGCCCAGTGGATTACACGCCCGGTAGTCCAGCCTCATGACTGGATTTCATATCAGGCGGAAGTCATTCTCAGCGTGGAAGAAGGCGGTGCAGCATTTCTGTTCGGTTATCGTGACGAAGGCAATCACTGTGGTATTGAACTGCTTGAGCCTGAAGAAGATGCACAGCAGACACACGTGTGCATATACCGCGTTGAAGAAGACGTACGCCAGGTTCTGGGGAAGATGGTTTTACCTGCACTGCACAAACTTCCTCAACGTTTATCACTCAAGATAAGTACGGAAGCCGGGGAATGGCAAGTATCCATCGATGAACATTACACGCATCGCTGCATGGCAGCAGATTATGAAGGAACGATTGCATTCCGGACGACAGTCGGGCAAAAGGCAACCTTCCGTGATCTAAGGCTCAGCGGGAGTGATGGCCGCGTGCTGTACTCCAACCGCTTTTATGATCCGAAGACGACTCATTTTACCACAGATACGATTAGCCCTTCGGGGAATGGGCTTGTGCTTGAGGAAAATATGCTGTCGATCTGTGAGGCACCCCTTCCAGTTGACAGCCCTCTGTTTCGCAAAACATTTGAATTGCCGTCGTCCGCAGTTGAAGCCAGATTGCGCATCTATTCGGTAGGTTGGTATGAGCTCTGCATCAACGGGAACAGGGCGGACAACCGAGTTCTGGCTCCTGCCAATTCGCCGTATTCCCGCAGAATGCTCTATGACACCTATGACGTGACCCATCTGCTTCAAGACAACGATAACGTACTCGGCGTGTGGCTCGGGAATGGTTACCATTTCAATTATTCACGGTGGGGATGGAAATGGAATCAGGATAAAGCCTTTATCATGCAATTGGACCTCCAGTTTGAGGATGGCAGCAAGCGTACCATCATAACGGATGAATCTTGGTCATTCGCGTCAAGCCCGATACTTTCCAATGATATCTATGACGGAGAGTCCTATGATGCACGAGAGGAGTACATCGGTTGGGATCAACCGGGATTTCTTGAAAACGGAAATTGGTCGAGGGCTGTAACTGCCGAACCACCTATCGGCAAGCTTGAAGCGAACATCCAACCTCCTGTTGTACCTCACAACCCGGTCGAGCCCATCGCTGTCTTCAGGCCAAGTCCGGGCGTGGGCGTATACGATTTTGGTCAGAACATGGCAGGGTGGGTTCGCATTCAGGTAACAGGAGCGGAAGGCAGTCAAGTGCGGCTGAGATACAGCGAGCTAGTCGATGAACAAGGCAACATTGATCCCTGGACGAATCGAAATGCCAAAGCAATCGACACATACATTCTCCGTGGAGAGGCGGAAGAACGTTATGAACCTCGCTTTACGTATCACGGCTTCCGTTATGTGGAAGTCAGCGGTGAAACAGATCATCTCTCCATTCAGGCCATTCCCATTCATGCAGACGTAGAGCCGGCAGGCAGCTTTGAATGTTCAGATGAAGGGCTCAATCAGCTCTACAGTAATATTCGCTGGTCATACCTCAACAATCTGGTCAGCATACCCACGGACTGCTGTCAGCGAGATGAACGTACGCCTTGTCTCATGGATTCTGCTGTTGTTGAGGAAGCCGGCATGCACCATTTCAATATGCAGAATTATTATCGCAAATGGCTCGGAGATATTGAAGAAAGCATGACCAACCCGGACTGGAGCGGGGACAAAGTGTTTCTTCCTTGGCGTCTCTATCAGCATTATAACGATCTGGATATCTTGCTCCAGCGTTATCCTTCCATGAAAGCATATATTGACCATCTGCATCAGGAGTGGCCAGACCATCAGGTGAAGGATGGCTTTGGGGACTGGTGTCCTCCCAATGATGATGGTTGGGAGAACTACTTCCACGAAGTCGAACTGGTGAATACAAGTATTTACTACAAAATCACGTCCATTGTTGCCGAAACGGCGATGATCCTGGACATGAGCGCAGATCATGAACATTATTCGACACTGGCTCGGGATATCAACCAGGCCTTTCATCGCCATTGGGACGTGGGGAACGGCGTTTACAGCAGCGGTTCCCAGACTGCTCAGCTGCTGCCGCTCGCTTTTGGCATGGTGCCGGTCAAAGAGCGGGCCTCAGCCGCAAAGCGGCTAGTGGAAGCTATTGAGGAACATGGCGGTCATCTTCATACCGGTATCTATGGCACCAGATATCTGATTGACGTGCTGGCGGACTACGGATACATCGATGTTGCCTATGAGCTTCTGAGCAAGAAGGAATATCCCGGGTTCGGATACCAGATTGAGCGCGGAGCTACGACGCTCTGGGAGCAATGGAGCGAGAAAGGTGGCATGCATTCCCATGACCACGCCATGTTCGGGGGCATCAGTGTTTCTTTTTACACGCGACTGGCTGGTATTAGGCCCGACTCGCCCGGTTACGAAAAAATATGGATTGAGCCGATGATCCCCTCGAAGTTGGAAAGGGTGAGCGCTTCGCTCAGGACGGCACATGGAACCATTGCTGTAGCATGGAAAAAAGACGAGGCAGGTCTGCACATGGAGGTGACGATCCCTGAAGGAACCACAGCCACGTTTGTCGTGCCGGCTGATATGGTAAATGCCGTGAATCTACGCCGTTCTCACACATTGAACCCGGGACAACACATCTTCTCCATCCCAATCGATACGATCCAATAAAATATGCAGAAAAGGGGAAATACAGATGACGGATATGAAGCATCGTTATGAGAGTGGATTTCCAAAGATCGGCATTCGCCCAATCGTGGATCGCCGTAAGCTTGTAAAGGCTTCACTGGCTGAAAGCACGATGGAACTGGCGCACGAAGCTGCTGCTGCGATTACCTCCATTCTCCGAAACCCGGACGGCTCACCCGTGCAGGTTGTCATCTTTGATACATGCATCTCCGGAATGAGCGAAGCAGCCCGTTGTGCCGAGCAATTCAGGAAGGAAGGTGTCGGCGTCCTGGTCACGGTAGCAAACGGTTGGTGTTATCCACTTGAAACGATGGAAACGGACCCAACCCTGCCGCACGCCGTCTGGGGATTCAATGGCACTGAACGCCCCGGTGCGGTCTACCTGGCTGCGCTGCATGCGGCGCATAATCAGAAAGGCCTGCCCATTTTCAAAATCTACGGCAGACATATTCAGGATCTGGAGGAACGCAAACTGCCAGAGGATGTTCGGGATCAACTGGTCCGGTTCACTCGTGCGGGTCTGGCTGCTGCACTGCTGCGAGGAAAATCCTATCTGTCGATCGGCTCCGTCTCCATGGGCATCGCAGGTTGTATTGTAGACGAAGATTTCTACCAGCGTTATCTGGGTATGCGCAATGCCTATTTGGACATGACTGAGGTTACGCGCAGGCTGGAGAAGCAAATCTATGACGAGCAGGAATTCCACTCAGCTATGGCTTGGGCCGATCTTCATTGCAAGAAAGGGCCTGATCCCAATCCGGAGTCGGTTCAAATTGATCCAGAGAGCAAAAAGGAGAACTGGAAAACTTCTATTCGCATGACGTTGATTGTGCGTGATCTGATGATTGGCAATCCCAAACTGGCCGAAATGGGATACGAAGAGGAGGCGTATGGTTATAACGCCATTGCTTCCGGGTTCCAGGGACAGCGTGAATGGACCGATCACCTTCCCAGTGCAGATGTGCTTGAAGCGATTCTATGCAGTTCATTCGACTGGAATGGCATTCGCGAACCCTATATGGTCGCCACCGAAAACGACAATCTGAACGCCATCACCATGTTGTTCAATCACTATTTGTCTCATACTGCCCAGATTTTTGCGGATGTTCGTGCATTCTGGAGCCCGGAAGCCGTGAAACGCGTAACAGACTGGCAGCCGGATGGTCTGGCTGCGGCAGGATTCATACATCTGATCAATTCTGGACCGGCAGCGCTTGATGGAACGGGAGAGCAGCTTCGCGACGGTCATCCCGCGATGAAGCCTCACTGGGAGATTGATGATCAGGAAGTTCATGCCTGCCTCAATGCGGTTAGCTGGCGACCAACCTATATGGACCAATTTGCAGGCGGAGGCTATTCTACCGATTATACAACGCGTGGGGGGATGCCCGTCACCATGGCACGCATTAACCTCATAGCAGGGCTGGGGCCGGTGCTTCAGCTTGCGGAAGGGTATACGTTGGAGTTGCCAGAGGAAGTGCATCAACGACTGGATCTGCGAACGACACCAACGTGGCCAACAACATGGTTTGTCCCGAATCGGGTAGCAGGTGATCCGATATTTGATGACGTCTACAGCGTGATGGAAGCCTGGGGTTCGAACCATTGTGCTGTAAGCTATGGCCATATCGGAGCCGACTTGATTACACTTGCGAGCATACTGCGCATTCCGGTTAACATGCACAACGTTGAAGTAAAGCGCATTTTCCGGCCCAGCGCCTGGACAGCATTTGGCACAAAAGATCATGAGGGTGCAGACTATCGTGCTTGTGCTGCATATGGCCCGTTGTATGGCTGAGCAGAGAGGATGACAGGATTGGAAATGCTTTGTGAATTTGGAAGGTATTCATCTAATGACTCGGAGGTTGCAGACATATGACGACCCATTTACAGCCTAAAGGAATTGGCAATATGGAAAGGTTCGACTTGCTTCCTGTACTAAAAGACCGCGTGCAGGTTCACTATGAAGGAAGCATCGACAAGCAAGGACGCAATGCGGACTGGGATTGGTGGCTTTATAAGGACAAGGAGGAATGGGTGATTTTTGATTATTGCGGTCCAGGATGCATCTATAATTTTGTCCAACACCGTTATCCCGAGAGTCCGGAACCGACCTTTTCTTTTTATTTTGATGGCGAGGATACGCCCCAATTTGTAATTAAGGCCTCCGAATTCGGGAGTAAATTTCCTTTCGTAACTCCACTGGCAGACGTTTATATTGGACCCGAGGACAATGGGCGTGGACCGATACGCGTCGTTCGAAGTTATGTGCCTATGCCTTTCAAGAAATCATGCAGGATTACTTCGGATATTCAACTAAAAGGAGCAGCCAAAGGGGATGGCGGTTGGGGCCATGTCGTTTATCATTCCTATGATGACTCTGATCAAATATCTACGTTCACCGGAAAAGAAAACTATACCCCGCTGATTGAAATATGGTCTCGGGTTGGTGAAGATCCCAAACCAGCCGTAAAATGCAAATCCCGATATTACGAAATGCTGACCGTTAAAGCAGGAGAGAAACGAACCATTCTGGAAGAGGTGGGTCAAGGCAGTATCTCCTCGATAAGCGCTGCATTCAATCCCCACTCCTTTTCATCCGAAGACCTGCAACACCTCTGTATCAAAGCAAGCTGGGATAAACATGAACAACCGGATATTTGGTGCTCCATAGGTGTATTCTTTGGCAACGAGCTTGGATTCAATCCTGTCGGCGTACTGTCGCATGGGAGAAGAGGGGACGGAGTATTCTATAACTATTTCTCCATGCCGTACTGGGAGCATGCGATGATTGAACTGGTGAACAAAGGGAACCGTGACATATTATTATCCGAATTAAACATTGAATGTACAGCAGAGCGAAACGCAGTTTATGAGAAGGGTCAAACCGGTTATTTTCGCACATCGACATATTATGAACGTCAGGCAACAGAAGGGTCGGACAGCATCATCGGTCAACTCAAGGGAAGAGGACATATGGTGGCTGGGCACGTAACAGGTTTTACCCGTAAACCGGGCACAATCAGCTGTGAAGGCGATGTCCGTATCCACATTGACGGCAATGCGACACCACAAGTTGAAAGCGACGGTTCCGAGAGTTGGGTATGTTATGGTTGGGGATTTCCCACGCCGCCTGAATGTAATCCATCCAGCGCCTATGACGGAATCCCTGACAACCCATGGTCCATGGTCAGAATGTGCAGCGGTGACTGGTATCCCTTTCAGACGGAGCTCGTATTTGGTATCGAAGCAGGCGAGTATAACAATCAGTATCTCGAACATTCAGGCATTCTGTTCTACTATGGTGTGGACGAACCGGGAATGGTTCTGACGGACGAAATGGATATTGGCGATCCCTTATCGGAGAGGAACCATGATTACAAAACAGAAGGCAGCCGCGGTTACTATACTCTGGATTCAGCTTATGAAGGGGATCAAGACGATATCATAATTCGTGATAGAGGTCATGAGACAGATGGTTATAGTGAATTCACAATCCGTATCAGGGAGGACAACAGAGGCGTAAGAATGCGGCGGCGGTGTGATCAGATCACAGGCAGACAACGGGCCTTTGTTCATGTAGATGGAGTGAGAGTAACAGAAAGAACGTGGTACACGGCGGACCGAAATCCCTATAAACGATGGCTGGATGATGAGTTTGTAATCCCTGAATCCTATACCAGAGGAAAAAAGGAGCTGCATATTCGAGTCGAATTCATTCAGGACGGCGAGGCCAGAGCATGGAATGAATTCCGTTATTGGGTATATGCGATGAACTAGAGGAACGGAAAGATGAGCTGGGCGTTCGACTCTTTGATCGATTGGGCAAGCAACTCGCTTTTAAAACTGTGGGCAAACGCTTTTTACCGCATGCCCAAGACGTACTTGAAAAATTGGAAGAAGCTCGTAGTGCTGTCCATAACAATGAAAAAACTTAATGGTACCCTAACGAGAAGAGGGACCTCATTTTGAAGTCCCTCTTCTTGGTAATTCTACAATTAGCAACGCCATAATTTACTAGGTTTAACCTAGTTGTTGCGAACCATTGAACCACACGGATTGGATTGACAAGGTATCAGAAATATTAGTGGTCGGATCACCGTTTATGAGAATAAGATCCGCACGCGCACCTTCGGTAATCCGGCCGCGATCATGTAGACCAAAACAACGGGCCGGTTTGGCAATAGCCGACTGAAGAGCTTCGATCGGAGTGAACCCGACCTTCACTCATTCCAAAAAGAAGAGGATGAAATTGCTCAAACCTTTAATGACGAGCAGAAGCAAATCTTAAAGAAATTGCTAATCAAAATTAATGAAAGCATATATGGAAAAGGAAATATATAGATAGTCTAAAGCTAAAAGGAATGTTGCCTTGCAAACACGTTTAAACGAACGGGAAACAAAGTTCCATAAAACCAAAGGAGGCCGCTGATCAACAGGATCAGCGGCCTTATTCGACTACCGGGCTGAAAGACGATGACAATCAAAAGTTTCGCGGGACAAGAACATTGTGCCATTTCCGATTTGTTAGTGATTTATCTGGTGATGAGATCGAATCTGTCCGTTCCGGTTCGTTGACGACCTACACCTCCAACAAAGTGGCTGCTGTTGAGCATTTAAGCGCTCGTGAGCTTTTGCTGGCTTGCTCATCAGGTACCGGATGGTATTGGCAGCCAGGATGTCATTGAGAACATAACCTGGACACCGTTTCGCATCTTGCAGTGATGTCCAGATTCTGAAAGCCAAGTACACTTGTGGGTTGGTTTTCAAGTCGAATAAATAATTGTCCACCACAGAGACAGGAAAGTTATCCTGACTTGAAGAAACAGTTTATGTAAGCGTATGCAGCAAGGTTAACCTTGTCGAAAACACGTTTACGGATGTTCCAAATAGAATTGGCTAGCTAATGAGAGAATTTTAAGGGAGAGTGCACATGAAACTTCAATATGACAAACCTGCAAATGTATGGACGGAAGGGCTTCCCATAGGTAATGGCCGTCTTGGCGGCATGATCTTTGGTGGGGTGGAGCAGGAGAAAATCAGCTTGAATGAGGACACCCTGTGGTCCGGTTATCCGAAGGACGGCAACAATCCTGGGGCAAAGGATGCTCTGCCAAAGGTCCGCGCGCTGTTACAGGAGGAACGTTATACGGAAGCAGACACGCTGACCAGAGAGATGATGGGCCCGTACACCCAATCGTACCTACCCTTCGGAGATTTACTCCTGCATTTTGAACACGGGGATATCTACCATTCCTACAAGCGGACGCTGGATGTAGAAAATGCAGTGCACAGCCTTGAATATCAGATTGGCCATGTGATTTATACCCGCGAAATGTTTGCGTCGCATCCGGATCAGGTACTTGTGCTGCGGCTGGCTGCTAGTGTGGAAGGTGCGCTGAATGTACATGCGTCACTGGATAGCCCGCTTCGGCATGTGACTAGTGCTAGGGAAGAACGTTTGGTTCTGGAAGGAACAGCCCCGGAGCATGTAGATCCGAGCTATTTTGCAAGCGATGAGCCGATTCGATACGATGACCCTGAACATAACAAGGCAATGGTATTTGAAGGACAGCTAGCGGTGAAGACAGAGGACGGACAGGTAACGGTGGATGGCAATGGAATTCATGTATTGGGTGCAACAACGGCAACCTTTTATTTCAGCGCAGCTACAAGTTTTAACGGTATGGATGCCATTCCGGGAGTTGAGGGAAAAGATGCTTCCTTCACTGCAAGTTCATTTCTGGATGAGGCGGTAGCCAAGCAATATGACAGCATGCTTGACTCGCATATTGAAGATTACCGTAGGTTGTTTGATCGGGTGAAGCTCCAGATTGGGAATTCACCTGCTCCGGAGGAGATGTCCACCGAACAGCGGATTACAACCTATGGAGCGGAGGACCCGGGGCTTGTGGAACTGCTCTTTCACTATGGGCGCTACTTGCTGATCTCAAGCTCCCGTCCGGGAACACAAGCCGCGAACCTTCAGGGTATATGGAATGCAGTAACTCGCCCTCCCTGGAGCAGCAATTATACGTTGAACATCAACACGGAGATGAACTATTGGCCTGCTGAAATATGCAATCTGGCGGAATGCCATGAGCCCTTACTGGACTTGATCAGCAATCTGGCGAAGAAGGGCGTTGAAACAGCACAGGTCAATTATGGAACTCGCGGGTGGACCGCGCATCATAACACGGATATCTGGGGACAGACGGCGCCGGTGGGCAATTATGGTGACGGTGATCCAAGCTGGGCCTTCTGGCCGATGGGAGGTGTTTGGCTGACTCAGCATCTATGGGAGCATTATACCTTTAGCGGAGACGAGGCGTATTTGCGTACTTCCGCTTATCCTGTGTTGAAGGAGGCAGCCCTGTTCGCACTGGACTGGCTGATTGACGATGGTAGCGGTCGTCTTGTGACTGCACCTTCGACATCGCCGGAGCATAAATTCAGAACAGCGCAAGGTATAGCAGCGGTCAGTCCGGGTTCAACCATGGATATCTCATTGATCTGGGAATTGTTCACCAACTGTATTGAAGCCTCGGAGATTCTTGGAACGGACCCGGATTTCAGAAACGAACTGGTGAGCATCCGTGAGCGTCTTCACCCGCTGCAAATCGGCAAATACGGCCAATTGCAGGAGTGGTCGAAGGACTTTGAGGATGAGGATATCTATCATCGGCATACCTCACATCTGGTAGGGGTTTATCCGGGTCGCCAGCTTTCGGACGAGGAGACACCAGAGTTGTTTGGCGCTGCCAGAACCTCGCTTGAGCGACGGGGAGATGAAAGCACGGGCTGGAGCCTGGGATGGCGTGTTGCGCTTTGGAGTCGTTTCAGGGAAGGAAACCGTTCCCTGCGTCTGCTATCCAACATGCTACGCCTGGTCAGAGATGGGTCGTCGGAACAATACAACCATGGAGGGGTTTATCCGAATCTTCTGGGAGCACATCCTCCGTTTCAGATCGACGGCAACTTCGCCGCCTCTGCCGGGATAGCCGAGATGCTGCTGCAATCTCACCGTCCTTATATGGAACTGCTTCCCGCACTGCCGGATGCTTGGCAACAAGGCAGCGTTTCCGGTCTGCGTGCCCGAGGCGGATTTGAGGTTAGTATCCAGTGGGACAACGGACAACTTGCAGAAGCGTATATCACTTCACACCTGAGCCGGGACTGCGTGCTTAAAGGTGAAGGTCCAGTTGTGGTAACACTTGACGGCAACGTGATTGAAACGGAGAGCATCGATTTAAATCACATAAGCTTCCCTACATCTGCAGGACGTACTTACAAGGTTAAGTTGAGTTAAATCGCGTTATGTATCGGAAGATCGTTGCATGGCAAATGCTCTATTCGGTCTTTATAATGAGGGCAGACTTGGGCAGGAGAGACATAACCAGCTCCGCTCAGGGCACAGCATGCAACAATAAGGAGGCGCATTATGCTAACTAGCGATACAGCCGTACAAGTGCAGCAACAGAATGATAATCTTGTAAGCATTACAAATGGGCACGTGAGCCTGGAGATTAATCTTGAAAATGGTGAAGTATCCTTTATCGGCAAGCATTCTTCCCATGTAAAAGGCATTCGTAGTGCTTTTCGCTGGCAGGGCCGGGAATACAGCACCGATCATTATCAGAACCATGAGCTGGAGTTACAGGAAGATATTGTTCGAGAAGGTTTTGGAAAAGGTATCCGCTTGGTTGTTCTGCATAAAACCTCGTTGCTGCCGCAACTGGAGCAGCATTTTTATATGTATGAATCCTCACCGTTTGTACTGGTGCAGACCGCTATAGTCAGTGATGAAGAGCTTAAGGCGAATCGCATGGCTGTCATCCAATCCAAAACCATATCCCTCGGCGGAAATTCCGGCCAGGATGAACCGAGCGTTCTGCGTGTACCGTTTGACAACGATAAATGGGTGAGATATACGGTGGTCAAGCCGCCGCTTGATGTGGAGAGCTACGAAGCGACAGCCCTGTTCGCGCCCGATAGCCGCCGGGGAATTGTGATGGGTTCCCTTACGCATAAAGTATGGAAAACAGGGATTCGTATGCAAAGCGAAAAAAGCGGACAGATAGAGGGACTTGATCTGTACGGTGGTGCCGTGAGTGAACTGACTCGCGATTCCCAGCCTCATGGCTATGTGAAGGGAAAAAGAGTGGAATCTCCCCTAGTATTCATCGGGTTCTATGAAGACTACCGTGAAGGTCTTGAAGCCTACGGTCAGGCGAATACCTGGATTGAGGCTCAATTACCTTGGGAGGGCGGCGTTCCGATCGGGTGGAACAGTTGGTCTGCGGCCATGAGTGATCTGGACTATGATCTGTATACAGCAACCAGCGATTTTCTAAAAAAAGAAGTGCAACCACTTGGATTCCAGAATGAAGATACTTTATATATTAACTTTGATGCGTTCTGGGACAATTTCACACCGGAAGAAATGAAGAGTGCGTTGGACCGGGTACGGCAAAACGGACATAGAGCGGGCACGTACTGGACCCCATTTGCCTTCTGGGGAGGGCCTGATCAGTTCGGTCAGACGGTCGAAGGAACTAACGGCAAATACACCTATGCTGATATCCTGCTGCGTGACGGTGAGGGCGAGATCCTGCCGGATGTAGACGGTGGTCTGGCTATTGACCCGACACATCCTGGAAACCTGCAAAGGATTGACTGGTTCACGGACAAATTCATCTCGGAAGGTTTCGAATATATCAAATTGGATTTCTTGGCGCATGGCGCGCTTGAAGGGCAGCACCACAACCCGGATATTACAACAGGAATCGCGGCTTATCATTATGGCATGTCTTATTTGCAGCATAAGCTCTCGCCAGACGTAATCGGACGACCGTTTTTCATTAACTTGTCCATCGCTCCATTATTTCCTTATGCTTTTGCCCACAGCCGCCGTATCTCCTGTGATGTCTTCGGTACACTTGCGGATACGGAATACCTGCTGAACTCATTGACACACGGCTGGTGGATGAGCAATACGCTCTATCGCTACAATGATCCTGACCATTCGGTATTGTACAAAAGCTTCAACCAGGAAGCTACCGGCTGGCATGAAGGACGCAGCCGTCTGACCGCTTCAGTTATTGCCGGTACGGTGCTCCTGCTAGGGGATGACTTCCGTAAAGAGGAAGCTGCCGAACGAGCAAAAGAATGGCTTGGCAACAAGGATATTTTGAGCGTTGTTCGTATGGGCAAAACCTTCCGTCCAGTTGAAGGTGATTATGGGAAGCTGTCTTCTGACGTGTTTGTCTTGGAATCGCCGGAAGAGAACAGTTTCTATCTCGCCGTCTTCAACTTTGATGCTGAACAAGCTGCGGTTAAATCTATCTCGCTGGAGCGGGCCGGACTAAATTCCAATGCTGTATACAGCTTGCAGGATCTGTGGGAAGGCTCACAAGGGGAAACGTCTGGAGGGCTTACTGTCTCACTGGAACCTGCGGAATCCAAAATCTTCAGATTGACTGTGAAGGGAAACTGACCTGAGGCGAAGTGACCATTCAAAGCCTTGTTCAGTTTTAGAATAAAAACAAAGACAAACGCGCGCTTATGTATCTCACAGATCGCGCGTTTGTCTATTTTTGGGAAGGAGTCTATTTCTAGAGATAATCATTTTGGACCGGAGGACATGATATGAATGATTTTACTATGTGGTATTCAACGCCTGCTGCACATTGGTCTCAAGGCCTGCCGCTGGGAAATGGAAGAATAGGGGCAGTTGTTATGGCTTCATCCCATCGAGAGGTATGGAGTATGAGCGAAGTTACCTTCTGGTCGGGTCGGATTGAACAAGAACAGCCTTCTGCAGGAAGCAAGGCTGCACTGGAAGAGATGCGTAGCCATTTCTTCTCCGGCGATTATGATGAAGGAGATCGTCTTGCCAAACAACATTTGCAGCCAAAGAAGGGTAATTTCGGTACCCATCTCGGATTATGTGAAGTTGTTATTGATATGGAGAAGAAGAATTCGAGTTCGGATGAAGCGGGAAGCTTCCAACGTGAGTTGGATCTGACTCAAGCGCTTGCCGGAGCGTTCTGGAAGGATGACAACAGCATGATTCGACGTGAAGTTTTCGCATCCAATGTCGATGATTTAGTGGCCTCCAGAGTCTGGAGCGAAGCTCCGGGTGGAGTAACCTTTACACTTGGCTTACAGGCAGGCACGGAATCATTCAAGGTTGTAGCTTTAGATGACAATACGCTTGAATTCCAAGGACAGGCAACGGAAAATGTACATAGCGATGGGACTTGTGGCGTATGGTCCAAGGGTTTGGTCAAGTTGGTTATTTCCGGGGGGACCATCGCAAGTATTGATGGTCGATTAACTGTGACCAGAGCGGATGAGGCATGGATTTATTTTAGTGTGAGCACAGATTATCGCCGTACAGATCAGGATTGGGAAACAGAGAGCGAGTCTACGCTGTTGAAGGCTTTAAAGAAGGGGTATGCCTCGTTGAGGGAGGAGCATGTCCGCGATTACAGCGAGCAATATGACAAGGTTGATATTCAATTGGGGGGCAAGAGGAAAGCCGATCTGGCTACAGACCAACGCATTCGTTTGTTGGAACAGAATGACAAGAATGAAGATCCGCAGCTTTTCGCTTTATTTTTTCAATATGGACGGTATCTGACCATTGCGGGTTCTCGCAAGAACTCTCCGCTACCGCTCCATCTCCAGGGAATCTGGAATGATGGTGAAGCGTGCCGGATGGGATGGAGCTGTGACTATCACCTGGACGTGAATACCCAGATGAATTATTACCCCACAGAGATTGTGAATCTGGGAGAGAGCCATCTTCCGCTGTTGCGCTACATTGAAGATCTGGCACTGGCGGGCAGAGAAACGGCACGTAACGTATATGGATGCGACGGATGGGTCGCTCATGTGTTCTCCAATGTATGGGGTTTTACGTTACCTGGATGGGAGACCTCGTGGGGGTTGAATGTTACAGGAGGATTATGGCTGGCTACACACCTGATTGAGCATTATGAGTACAGTCAGGATCGTGCTTTCCTAGAGAATGTGGCCTATCCCGTACTTAAAGAATCGGCGGTTTTCTATCTGGACTATATGTGTGAGCATCCTCGGAACGGTTGGCTGGTAACGGGTCCTTCGAATTCGCCGGAGAATCATTTCTATCCTGATAATTCAAGAGAGGGGACACAACAGCTGTCCATGGGAACGACAATGGACCAGATGCTGGTGCGCAGGCTCTTTGAGTTTTGTCTTCATTCAGTTGAACTTCTGAACAAAGACGAGGAACTTGGACGCAAGCTGTATGAAGCAATTAGCAAGCTTCCACCTCTACAGATCGGCAAGAAAGGCCAGTTACAAGAGTGGCTGGAGGATTATGAGGAGGGGCAGCCGGAGCATCGGCATTTGTCCCATATGTATGCTCTGTATCCGGACAGTCAGATTACACCTGAACGTACACCGGAACTCAGTGCGGCAGCACGAGTAACGCTGGAGAACCGCATGGTCCAGGAAGAGCTGGAGGATGTTGAATTTACAGCTGCTTTGTTTGGACTGGGTTTTGCGAGATTGCACGATGGGGAAATGGCATATAAACACCTCTCACATTTGATCGGCGGCTTGTGTTTTGATAATCTGTTCACCTATTCCAAATCCGGAATTGCAGGAGCAGAGAGTAATATTTTCGTCATTGATGGAAATTTCGGCGGTACAGCTGTCTTAGCGGAGATGCTGCTGCAAAGTTATGCGGGCGAGATTCACCTTCTCCCAGCACTGCCACAGGCATGGAGCACAGGATCTATCTCCGGTCTGCGGGCAAAAGGGAATGCTGAGGTTGAGATCGTCTGGGAGAATGGAAAGCTGACCTCTGCGAACATTCACACTTGCTCGTCAGGAACGTTCACCATTGGTTGGGGGAAACAAAGAACAATCCTTCATGCCGAAGCAGGCGAAAGGTACTATTTCAATAGCGAGCTGGAGTTGGTAAAATAACGATCTATACTTGAAAATGACTTTCATTGTTATAAACCATGGTCCCACGGGGGGAAAAACATATAATAGAGACAGAAAGAGACAAAGGGAGGGGACACGGATGTACAGTATTTTTTTGGTAGACGATGAAGAACTGGGACTTGAGATGATGAGGGATTATATCCGTTGGGAAGAGATGGGTATCTATATCATGGGAACAGCGAGTAACGGCAGGGAGGCCTTGGAGAAGATTGAGGCTACCCAGCCGGATATCGTTCTTACCGATGTTCAGATGCCGATAATGAACGGTATTGATCTGGCTAGAAAGATATATGAGAGCTACGACTCGATCCAGGTGATGTTTCTGACCGGACACGACGAATTCCAATATGTAAAATCGGCTATCAACGTAGGGGCCGTGGGGTATATGTTAAAACCTTTGGATATGAACGAAATTGAAAGCGTTATCAGTAAAGTTAAACAGCGTTGTGAAGAGGTTGCAATGAAGAACCGTTCCTTGGAGGCGGCCAAAGCCAATATCCTGAAGGAGTTATCTTACGAAAAAAATGAGGCTCGTGCTAATGATCTTGCTTGTAGTTACAGCCGTCTAACCCGACAACCAGAGACCGACCGATATGCAATGGCCTTGTTCAGTATCGATCCCAAGGAGGCTGAAGAGGAACAGCAAAGTCTGGAGGAATGTACAGGTCGGCTGGTGGCTTTTCTCGACCATTTCTTCAAGGCGAAGAACATGAAAGGGATCTTTGTGGATTACAAGGAAGGAGAGACTGGTGTATTTATGGAAGCTGCCCAACAGCCGGGACATTATGCGTGGGAAGACTTGGCTGAGGCTATTCGTAGTGCACTGGATTTCACGGTGACGGCAGCTGTAGGAGGACAAGAGACCGAGTTAGCCCATATTCACTGTCTGTACGAACAGACGCGTATCGTTTTGAACGAGCGTTTCTATGAAGGTACAGGCACGATTATTCATGCGGAGTCACTTTCGAACCAGTTCTATACGGAGCATATGCCCCCTTTTGAACAAAAGGGATGGTTTGAGGCTATTAACCGACTAGATTTTGAATGGGCGGCACAGAATCTGCACGGGTATATTGAGGGATTGGCGAAACTGCGAGTCAAGAAGAAAATCATCTGCGACTGGTCGATAGATCTCGTGAATGAGCTGCTGGAGCAGCTTCATAAACCTGTTCCGAAGCGGGCTGAGCTATATCATTCCATCTATAATGCACTGACTCTGCATGAGATCGAAGATCTGATTCTCGGTACTGCGGAAGATGCTGTGAGCATGCTGGGTGAACGGTTTATGGACAAAAATGCAAAATTGATTCATAAGGTCCGTACCCTCATCGATCAGAATTACAATCAGCCGATTACCATCAACAGCCTGTCTGATCAGGTCTATCTGTCACCGAACTATTTGAGATCCATTTTTAAGGACAAAACAGGGATGACTATTCATGATTACCTGACACACATCAGACTGGATAAAGCCAAGGAAATGCTGGCAGATGGCTCGCTCAAGATTCACGATATCGCGCAGAACGTGGGCTATGAGAGTACATCCTATTTTATTTCTCTATTCCTTAAGACACAGGGCGTAACACCCAACGAATACAGGAAAAGTATATGACGATAAAGGTAATGATGGTATTGATATGGTAAATGAAAGAGGCTTTCCTGTATGAATAATAACATTGTGGTATGGAACATCCCCCTCCTCCTTTTTACAATTAGGCATATAGGAAAGGAAGGAGGAGAGAGGGGATTTAACAGCTCTTTATGAAAGCGATTACAGATAATAGCTATGAACCACTAAAGGATAGGCATATGGAGATCTAACTCAATCAAAAGAAAATGGAGGCATGATATGTTGGGACGAATTATGAAAAAAGGATTTGTGTTCTTTATCATTATTTGTTTGGTCATAGGCGGGGGCCAGTTCGCCCGAACAGCTCACGCCGATGAGATGAATACCTATGAAGCTGAGGCCGAGGGGAATATTTTGCTTGGTAACGCGACAATCTCTGATAGCCCGACGGCTTCAGGCGGCAAGAAAGTCGGAGGCATGTATCAGGGCAGTTCCTTGCAATTTAATAATATTACTGTAAGTGAGACAGGAAATTATAAGATTTCCGTTTACTACATTTCAGGTGATTCGCGGCCATTCAATATTAGTGCGAATGGCGGGGAGAAGCAATATGAAGAACCGCCCAAGACAGTTGACTGGGATACGGTGGGAATGTTTGACGTGACCCTTCCGTTGAACGCGGGTACCAACGCCATCCTGATCGATGATAACAACTGGTATTCTCCCGACATCGACAAGATCGTGATCCGAGGTTTGGACAGTGGTCATCCTGGAGAAGGTGGCGGAGACGACTGGAAGAAAAATCTGCATGGTGCAGTCATTGAGGCAGAAGCAGCCGACAATATTTTGAAAGGCAATGCCAAGGTGGTGGACAGCAGTATCAGTTCAGGCGGAAAAAAAGTAACGGATCTGAACAAAAACAGCTCACTGCAATTTACGAATGTTACTGTACCGGCAGAGGGTACATATTTGATCCGAATATCTTATATCTCTGGTGACCAGCGACCTGTATATATGCAAGTAAACAATGGCACGGATGAGATGATTGATCTGCCCAAAACGGCAAGTTGGAATACGGTAGGTACGTATGATGCGGAAGTTTCCCTCCATAAGGGAGTTAATACCATTACGTTCTCGGATCATGATTGGTACTCCCCCGATTTGGACCGAATTGAAGTCATCCCGTATACGCTTAGCTATGAAGCCGAAGATTCGGGTAATACGCTGACTGGTGAAGCGCGTGTAACAGAGAGTCCGAATGCTTCCGGCGGCAAAAAGGTCGGCTATCTGAATGGTGGGAGCTCCTTGACGTTCAACAAAATTATAGCCCCCATGACAGGTGATTACCGCGTTAAGGTAGATTATTTTTCCGGTGATCCACGGAGTTTCTATGTCCATGCGAATGGTGGGGAAGAGCAGTTCCATGACCTGCCCAAAACCCCGGATTGGGATACGGTAGGTACGTATGATCTTACACTCCCATTAAATGAAGGCGAGAATACGATAACTTTTTCAGACAATAATGGCTATTCTCCCGATCTGGATCGGATTATCGTTGAGCCTGCAATAGAGACGGAACCCGAAACTCCGGGTGAAGGCGATGATGATCTGGGAACACCGGGTGACTCACAACGATACGGGGATATCACGGTGACCGATTACACCCATGGCCTTCTGGTATCGAACGGAAAATATGAAGTGTCTTATAGTACCCAAACCGGATTTGCCGGGTACAGCTGGGCAGACGGACAGAAGATGCGTGGTATCTTCAGCAGCATTAAAATTGGGGAGAATCTTGTTGAAACCAAAGGGTATGAGAGTCATGTAAGCGGTGGAAAACCGGTGGAAATTCAGGATGGCTTCGGCAAAGGCGTGGAGCTGACTTTTGTTCATACTTCCACTGGCAAGCCAACTCTGAAGCAAGTCTATCGGTTTTATGAAGATCAATCGTATTTCCTCAACCGTCTGGATGCCCTCAGTGATACAGAGATTCAGAGCAATTACATGTCACCCATAACGGTGAAAAATACGGGCGGTGTAGATATCGGCGTCAGCTCAGATAATCGAGTACTGACCGTGCCTTTTGACAATGATGCCTGGATTCGTTACAAATCTCAAACGATGAACCGGGCGGATACCAGCTACGAAATGACGACGGTATTTAATAACTCGTCTCGTCATGGTCTGGTGATCGGTTCAGTAACCCATGACACATGGAAGACTGGTATTGATTGGAAAGGGTCTGCTAATCGTTTGAATGAATTTGCTGTGTACGGTGGCGCAGCGAGTGACGTTACTCGTGACACCCAGCCACATGGCAGCCTGACCGGTACTGAAATATCCTCACCTATGATTATGGTAGGCGGTTTCAGTGATTATCGTACAGGACTTGAAGAATACGGTAAAGCCAATGCGATCATCACACCTCCCCTGGCCTTGAATCCAGAATTGCCGCAAGGTGTTCCAGTTGGATGGAATAGCTGGGGAGCTTATGATAGCGGGCTGTCGTATCAGAACGTAGTGGATGTGTCTAATTATTTTAAGAACAGCCTGAAGAAGTTCAATAATAACGGCAATGTGTTCATTAATATGGATTCCTACTGGGATAATCTGAGTGATGCAGAGCTTGCCCAAGCCGTATCCGTCATTAAGAACAATGGTCAGCATGCGGGCATCTATTGGGGACCATTTGTATATTGGGGCAACGATATGAGCCAAAAAGTGGATGGTACCAATGGGCAATATACGTATGGGGACATTGTACTCAAGGATAGTGCAGGGAAACCTCTGCCTACACTGGATGGAGCGTATGCACTGGATGTGACACATCCGGGGAGTCAATTGCGCATGAATTATTTTCTGGATAAGTTTAAAGCGCTGGGCTTCACATTCATCAAACTGGATTTCTTAACCCATGGCTCGCTGGAAGGCCAACATTATGATACTAATGTGACGACAGGGATTCAGGCGTACAATGAAGGAATGCATTACGTCGAAGAACGATTGGACGGGAAAATGTTTATTAGTGCGTCCATCGCACCAATCTTTCCGAGCCAATACGCGCACAGCAGACGGATCTCCTGTGACACCTATGGCAAAATCAACGAGACGGAGTACATGCTTAATTCATTGACATATGGCTTCTGGCAAAATGGAACGATCTATTCCTACACAGACCCTGATCATCTGGCATTAAGCAGAGCATCCAGCCTGGAGGAAGCCCGTACCCGCGTGAATTCCGGTGTAATTGCCGGTACGGTGATGCTGGATTCCGATGATGTGAATGATCCGAAGGCACAGGAGTACATGACGGCATTGTACAATAACACGGATGTTCTTCAGGTGGCGCTGAAAGGGAAAGTATTCAAACCACTTGAAGGGAATACAAACGCCAACGCCGCAGATACGTTTGTTCTGAAGGAAGGCAATGATTATTACCTTGCTATATTTAATTACAACGGCAACAGTTCAGCAAACAAAACGATCGATCTGGGCCGCGCCGGACTGAATGATTCCAAAACCTATACTTTAAAAGACTTGTGGACAAGTGAATCTTCGTCAGCCACAGGTTCATGGTCCATCTCGCTGGGGCCGGCTGAATCGAAGTTGGTTAAATTGACCGAAAAAAAGAATATCCCTGAAAATCCAGGCAACCCAGGTAACCCAGGTAATCCAAGCAATCCTGGCAACAACGGCAATAACAATACTACTACTAGTGGGAACTCCGGCAACAGCACAGCTCAGGAGAACGATACAGTAACACTGGTCATCACAGCGGATATGCTGAAAGTGGACAGTGGAGCAGGGAAAGCCGTCGTAGACATCAAAGCAGATACTCAGGAAGTAAAACTTTCAACGGCTGTCTTACGCCAGCTCGGCAACTATACACTGGAAGTGAAATCAGGCAAGCTATCCCTGCAAATTCCTTCGAGTTTGTTCAAGCAGCTGTTAAATAAGTTACCGGCAGGGCAACAGGAAGAAAGTACGATTTACTTGAAAATGGTTCCACTTGGCAGCAAGGCCAAGGAGGTCGTTGCAGCAGTGGAATCATCATCTCGGGCAACCGTTGCTCTTAAGGGAGAAATCTATGAATTCAGCCTCTCGGCAACAACCAAATCAGGTACAACCGAAACACTCTCTGTGTTTGATCACCCCATTACGCTGAGCCTGGCAGCAGCCGAGAGCTTCGACCCTTCACAGGGAGGAATGTATTATATTAACGAAAATGACGAACTGAAATTTTTAAAATCGGATTATGCGAATGGTGTATTAACGACTACAGTGAGCCACTTCAGCAAGTATGCCGTGCTGGAACTCGATCGGACTTTTACCGATGTTCCGGCCAGTCATTGGGCCAACTCTGTAATCAAGGAGTTGGCAGCAAAGGGCTATGTCGAAGGTACAAACGAGGATCAATTTGAGCCAGGACGTGCAGTCACCCGCGCTGAATTCACCACCATGCTCGTTCATTCTCTGGGGCTGACCGTAGCTGGAGAAATACAATTTTCAGATGTTGCGACAGATGCCTGGTACGCGGAACCCATCTCGATTGCGACCCAAGCCGGTATTGTGAAGGGACGAAGCGCAGTCAGCTTCCAGCCGGATTCGCAGATTACCCGGGAGGAAATCACGGTGATGCTGATGAAGGCATATGAACTGAATGTTGGGAACGTGCCTGTTGGTTCTACAGATATCTTGTTTACCGATATGGATCAAGTTTCTTCATGGGCAGCTGATTCGGTAAAGGATGCAGCCCGACTAGGACTGGTTCAAGGCCAAAGACGGGGACAGTTTGTGCCGAAAGAGATTGCATCCCGTGCTGAAGCGGCTCAGGTCATCTATAACTTAATTTTGAAGTAGGCTTTAAGGCTGCGAATTCCATCGCAGCCTTATTTTCATACCTTTGAAATGACAGACGATATCCCTTATGGATTGTAAGAATGCGATATGGCTAATGTAACTCCTGCTTCTTACAATAATAAGTATGTTCACAACACACAGCACGAGGGTAACAGGAACTCGAAAGGATGATAAACTTGACGATTCAATATAATGAACAGCTACGTATATTTGCAATACAGACGCAAAATTCGTCCTACATTTTCGGAATTAATGAGAGAGACCACCTCCAACATCTGTATTGGGGTGACCTCGTTGACATTGAGGACAGCGCGCCGTTGCTCCAACTACAATCCCATAGCTCTTTTGACGCGGAAGTGGAGAGAGAGGTGGAGGAGTATAGCTTCTGGGGAGGTGCTTCTTATACAGAGCCATCTCTGAAACTGCGTATGCCAGATGGTGTCCGCGATCTTCAGGTAAGGTATGACCGTCACGAGATCATAGAACAGGATGGCAGACAGACGTTGATAATTACGTTGAAGGATCAGGTATATGCACTTGAGACGCAGCTGATATATCGGGTCATCCCGGAATTCGATCTGGTGGAGCGTTACGCCAACATCATCAATATGGGACAGAAGGATATCGTGCTGGAAAGCATGCAATCCGCAGCCTGGACTTTGCCATATCTCCAGGATTACCGTCTGACGCATGTTACGGGGAAATGGTCGGGTGAATTCCAACTGCGCAATACCATTTTGACAGAGGGGAAAAAGGTGCTTGAATCACGGAGAGGTTTCACTGACGGTCATGCCAACCCATGGTTTGCAATAGATGACGGCCTTTCGACTGAAACAGGCGGCAGGGTATGGTTTGGTGCTCTCGCCTGGAGCGGCAACTGGAAGATGGTCGCTGAGAAGACGCCATTCACGCATGTGCGGGTCACAGGTGGCATCCATGATTTTGACAATGAATGGTTGCTGGGTGCGGGCGAGAGTTTTGAGACACCTGTCTTTGTCGGCGGATTCAGCCCTGAGGGCTTTGGCGGAATGAGCCACCGCTTACATCAATATCAATACAAGTACATATTGCCCCGCAGTAAAATTGGGAAAGTGCTGTACAACTCCTGGGAAGCTACCTACTTCGATGTGAACGCACAGGATCAAATGGCGCTTGCCGAGCGGGCAGCCAGGATGGGTGTGGAGCTATTTGTCGTGGATGACGGCTGGTTTGGGCAGCGACACTCCGACCGTGCAGGGTTGGGTGACTGGAACGTGAATAAGGAGAAATTTCCGAACGGACTTGTGGAGCTGATTGACCGGGTTCACGGACTTGGGATGGAATTCGGCATATGGGTAGAGCCGGAGTCGGTCAACCCGGATAGTGATCTCTATAGAGCACATCCAGACTGGGTATATCATTTTGAAACCCGGGGACGAACGGAGCTTCGCAATCAGCTGCTGCTGAACATTTCCAAGCCTGAGGTTAAGCAATACATTATCCATTTTATGATCGAACTGCTTGGTAACCATGAGATTAAGTTCATTAAATGGGACATGAACCGGACCATCACGGAGCCTGGCATGAAGGGTCACCCCATTAACCGCCAGAAAGAAATATGGGTAAGGCATGTCCAGAGTCTCTATGATATATGGGCACAGCTACGAGCCAAGTTCCCGGATGTCGAGTTTGAGACTTGCGCAGGAGGTGGCTCGCGGATTGATCTGGGTATCTTCCGTTATGCTGACCAATCCTGGCCGAGCGACAATACGGATGCGTTCGACCGTCTGAGCATTCAGGAAGGCTTCTCGTATACGTACGCGCCACGTATGATGACCTGTTGGGTAACCGAGTCACCTACAGGAATGAATGGTCGAAACGTCTCCCTGAAGTATCGTTTCCACAGTGCAATGATGGGCACGCTTGGTATTGGCTCCAACCTGAACGAGTGGAGTAATGAATGGATTGAGCAGTCCCAGGAATTCATCGGTCAGTACAAAGCCATTCGCCACCTGGTACAATTCGGTAGACAATTCCGTTTGACTGCGCTTCGTCATAAGGGAGTTACCGCTGTACAGTACAGCGATGCAGCTGGAAGTGACCATGTGCTGTTCGCCTTTCTTCACTCGCAGAAGCTGGGTGAACCGTTGCCCAGACTCCGTTTGGTAGGTCTCCATGCTGACAAGACCTATATAATTGAAGAGTTGGGGTTATCGGTCCGTGGCCGTGCTCTGATGAACATTGGCGTGGAATTGCCTCTACGCGGTGATTTTGACAGCCTGGTGTATCGTATTCGTGAGCAAGTATAACGTTCTGTAGAATGGTTTAAAGGGAGTGCTTTGCAAGCCAATAGTGGCTGCATCGCACTCCTTTTTTATTGAATCTCTTTTTGAGGCAGACGGATCTGGACCGTGGTTCCCATGCCTAGTTTGCTAAACACTTTGACACCGTAGTATTCACCAAATTTGAGCTTAATTCTCCGATCCACATTTGAAATGCCATAGCCCCGTCCTTCTTTCTCCTCAAACAAAGACTGAAGCGTCTCACGCCGCATGCCCATTCCATCGTCTATAACCGATAAGATGATGCTACTGTTCTCGATGACGCCCTTGATATGGATATTTAGGGGCCGATCCTGATTCCAAAGAGCGTGAATGACTGCATTCTCCACAAAAGGCTGTAACGCTAGCTTCACAGTGGAGTAAGGCAGGATCGATTGATCTATCGTGTAGATGATGTTGAGCTTGCCCTTAAATCGAATAAGCTGAATGGCATTATAGCTCTGCGTCAGTTTCAGTTCCTCATTGATGGTCAGGATGCTCTTTCCTTTATTCAGGGATATCCGATAAAACTTGGCCAGATGAAGGACCATATCCTGAATCTGTGGATCTTGATGCTTTACGGCCAGAGAGGAGATCGAGCCGAGTGTGTTATACAGAAAATGAGGATTGATCTGAGCTTGAAGCAGGTCAAGCTCGGCTTCCTTGCTCTGCAGCTCCTTTTGGTAGACCTCCGTCACCAGGCTTTTCAACCGGGTTGTCATCTGTTCAAATGCAAAGTGAAGCTGTCCGATCTCATCACTGCCCATTTGTTCCTCATGGGTAGGGTTGAAATCTCCTCGTTCAATGCGCCGAATCATCCGTATTAACGTCCTGATGCGTTTGCTGAACAGCGATGCGGTAATATAAATGAGCAGCAGCGCCACGCCGATGAAGCCTAGTGAAATTTTGATAATAAGCTGAGAGAGAGCTTTGGCATCCTTGATAATACTGTCATAAGGGAAGATGGATACTGTTTTCCAGCCGTTTTTGAGCGTGTTATAAACCGCTAGAGCCTTTACCCCTTGATACGTTGTATCAAATCTTCCAGAAGCCGTATCGTCAAAATGTTGATGAAGAAGTTCGGGCAGGCTTGTATTAATTAACTGTTTGTCGGCGGAGGACAGAATCATACCTTTGTCATTAATGATGAAAATATCTTTGCCGCCTGCTTCCTTTTCCATTAAGGAATAGATGACCGACTCCGAGATTTGAAAGACCAGCATCCCATAGGGATACTGATTACTATTGTTGTTCAGCAGCCGGGCGAGTGTAAACATGGCAGGACCGTTCTCTGTCTGCGGCGTTGAGAGATGAATAATGTTCCCATAGGATTGTTTCAATTTGTGGAACAGTTCCGTGTTCTTAACTTCGGGTGTAATCTGCCGGATATAATAATTGTCTTTGGGCAATGATGGATTGTCTGAATAAATGAATGCGCTATCAAAATCAGGGTAGGCAGCCATCACAGTGTCAATTCGATTGCCAATGTAATTATAGACGTCCAGATAGGATGGGTCATCCTGATACTCGTTCGTCAGGTAATTGGCAAGGCGGTTATCCAAATAAATGGAGGCGGAAATGTGTTCGTAGCTATCCAGTTTGTTCTCCAGATTTTTAGTGATCTGAGCTGTTGAGTTCGTCATATTGATGTAGATCTGCTCAGTAAGTTTCGTTTTGGTAAGTTCGTAGGAAAAATAAACCAATAGCATCATTGGAATGATGGTGACCAGAACAAATACCATGAACAATTTGGAACGAAAGTTCAGGTTAACAAAAGGCATGTATATGTATTTTCGATAGAATTGGCGCATCCGGAAGCCCTCTCTTGACTGAATATTCGTTGCACAGTTCATCATAGCAGAGTGAATATGGAAATCCAATCCTCACTTTGCACAAAAACATCTTTAAAAAGCGGTATCTTTCGGAGAATTCAACTATGGCGAGTAATCCGTGTCAAATTTATGATTAATAGGAGAGAAGTTGAATCAAGATATGGCCGACCATGCTGCTGTATAGAAAAAGGGAGGGTACTTAATGCATAAGGTAAGCGCTATCAAAACAGTCAGGAGCAATAACTTGATAAGCAGACTAAAAGAGCAAAAATGGTTATTCGTGCTTATGCTTCCTGCCTTCATTGCGACATTGTTATTTTCCTATGGTCCGATGTTTGGATTGTATATGGCGTTTACGAATTATCAACCGGGTGGGGGATCGTTCTTTTACCAGTTCTTCCATGCCGAATTTGTAGGTTTCCAATGGTTTGAGTATTTCTTTACTACAGGTGATTTCTACCGGGTTATGCGTAATACGCTTGCGACAAGCTTGCTGACACTGTTCTTCGGATTTCCTGCCCCGATCATCCTCGCGCTTGTGCTGAATGAAGCGAGACAGGGATTTTTCAAACGTTTTGTGCAGACGGTTTCTTATCTGCCGCATTTTATCTCATGGGTTATTGCAGCCAACATTGTGATTACGCTGCTGGCTTCGGATGGAATGCTAAACAACATTCTGGTTCTGCTGGGTATTGTCAAAGAACCTGTCGCATTTTTGCAGAACGGCCCTCTATTTTGGTGGATTATCGCATTGTCGAACATGTGGAAAGAGATGGGATTCAGCGCCATTATGTATCTCGCTGCAATCGCTTCCATAAATCCGGAGCTGTATGAAGCTGCCAGGGTGGACGGAGCCAGCAGATTTAAGCAAATGTGGCATATTACGCTGCCATCTATGCGCCCTACCATTGTCATATTGGCTATTCTCGCGGTCGGAGGTATTTTGAATGCAGGATTTGAACAGCAATACCTGCTGCAAAATAACACCGTACTTGAATACTCCGAAGTGATTGACATTTATGCCTACAAATACGGACTACAGAATAGCATGTTCTCCTACGGGGCTGCTGTAGGGATGTTCAAATCCGTTGTTGCCTTTATTCTTGTTCTCATCGTGAACCGGATTTCCAGAAAAGTGAACAACCAGGCGTTGTTCTAACTATAAAAGACAGAGGGGAGCGCTTGTGATGATTCTGAACAGATTCGGGGATCGTACTTTCAAAATAATTGTGTATTTCATTCTTATTCTCGTATTACTGGTTACATTTCTTCCGTTTTGGAATATACTCGTTCTTTCATTGAATAGCGCGGAAGATACGGTACGAGGCGGCGTCTACCTGTGGCCAAGGGATCTGACCTTGGATAGTTATCAGCAGATTCTGAAAGATAGCGAGATATTGAACGGGCTCTGGGTCACCGTCAAGCGAACGCTTATTGGTGCACCGCTGTCGGTTCTGGTCATTACGATGCTTGCGTATCCGCTAAGTCGGCGGAATCTGATTGGACGCAAAGGCTGGAACTTGTACTTTATCTTTACCATGTATTTCAGTGGTGGACTCATTCCATTCTACATGGTGCTTAAGGCACTCAACATGATCGATACATTCTCGGTATTCATTTTGCCAAGTTTGATGAATGTCTTCTATATGATTATCGTCCGTACTTTTATGGAACAGCTGCCCCATGAGATTGAAGAATCGGCGAGGGTGGACGGGGCTAACGATCTGACGATTTTCTTCCGGATTGTGATGCCGCTGACAACACCTGTGCTTGCAACGGTGGGTCTTTTCCAAGCCATTGGGCATTGGAATGCCTGGTTTGATTCCTATGCGTTCACCTACAGCTCGGACCTGAAAACTCTTCAAGCCGTGCTTGTCAAAATATTGAATCAATTTCAGACTGGTGGCATGATTTCCCAAACGCAAATGCTAGCTAACTCTGCCAAACGAAATGCCGTTTCCAGCGATACCATTCGAATGGCTGCTACGATGGTAGCCACTTTACCAATCGTTATGGTGTACCCGTTCCTGCAAAAATACTTTGTTAAAGGCATGACTTTGGGAGCGGTCAAGAGTTAATCTGTTCCATAATCCGGTTACAGGGAAGGCTTGTCCGGTGGCCTCTCCCTGAAAGGGGGTAGGCAAAAATCGTTTTGGAAATGCTCAATCTAGCACGACAGGAATTTATTCATTGGGAGGAATTAGGGTGTCAATGACAAAGACTAAAAAATGGATAATAATGGGGATTACGGCTGCATTAGCGTTTGGTTTACTAGCGGGTTGCTCCTCCAATGATGGGGAGAACAATACAGCAGGTAAAGACGGGGAACAAGGGCCGATTACGCTGACTTGGTTTGATGGCAATACCAAGGGAGAACCTTTTACCGATGCTGTTGCCCAGGAAATTACCAAAAAGACGGGCATAGAGATTTCCATCCAGCAGCCAACGGGTAATCCAACGGAAAAACTGAGCCTAATGCTGGCGAGTGGGGACTATCCCGATGTGGTGGTCATGAGCCGGGGAGATGCTTCCCTTGATAAGTACATTTCAAGCGGCGCATTCATTCCACTGGATGAGTTGATTGAGAAATATGGTTCTGATCTGAAAGAAATGTACGGAGATACCTTGACCAAAACACGTAATACAGACGGCAAGAACTACTATCTGGCAAACTGGTATGGACTCGACAGTGATCCGGTTTTCGGTATGCTGATGAGACAGAGCCTGTTGGAAGAGTTTCTTCCGGACAAAGCAGATGGTTCACAGCCCCTCACAACAGACGAATTCGAAGCACTCCTGAAAAATTTTAAAGAGAAATACAATACGATTGATGGCAAAGAGTCCATTCCGATGACGATGAACGGGGAGAACATGGGTGCGAATCTGGGCACATTCAAAGGCATGTGGGGCTTAAAAACGTATTATGACAACAACGGACGTCTGCAATATGATGTCAAGGACCCCAAATATCGCGAGATGCTGTTATACATGAATCGCTTATATAGAGAAGGTCTGATCGAAAAGGAATTTGCGATTAGCAAAACACAGACCTGGATTCAAAAGCTGACGACTGGTGCGGTATTTACTACCCCAGGTGCATATTGGGATCCGGGGAACGGCAATGCGGCCTTGAAGAAGGATGGCGGGGAAAAGAATCAACTCTTTGCTTACAAAGTTGTTGCTCCAGGTGTAGATCCGGCTCAAACGACGTTTGGCCCAAGAAGTTCGCTTGGATGGGATGCAATCGCCATTACCAAAAACAACAAACACCCGGAAGAAACGATAAAGCTGTTTAATTATCTGGCCAGTGATGAAGGACAGCATTTGCTGCTGTGGGGCAAGGAAGGCGAACAGTACACCATGGTGGATGGCAAGCGACAACCAAAACCTGAATTCCTGCAAAGCTTCAAGGATAATTGGGATGATACGGTGAAGAAAAGCGGCGTTCGCAAATGGTTATGGTTTATCAAAAATGGTCTGGACCCGAACGGACAGCCGTATGACATGGCAGTTAAATTCCAGCGCAGTGAAGTGGATGAACTGGCCATTAAGAGTCTGGGCGATTCCGTATGGGATACAGCGCAGTATGACAACCTGAATCCGGATGGGGGAACACCTCAAGCTCTGACCGCCCAGAAGGTGAAGGATATTATGGATCAGAGCATTACGAGAGCGATAATTGCTCCAAGTGAAGCTGAAGCCAACTCTGTATTTGACAAGATGCTGGAGGATATGAAGAAGGCTGGCGATGAGAAAGTGGAAGATATCATTAACGAGAAATATGCTCAGCGTATGGAACTGTGGTCTTCGAAATAATTGGAAATCAACTCAAGAGTGTCCCGGGTGATTGCTCGGGGCTCTTTTTATTTGTGGACGCATTTAATCATCCTGTTGCTGTCGCGGGAGAAGAGAATTTTTACCGATTAGAGTGTTACCCAATGATTATCATGACAGAAATGATGTGGCGAGATAAAAGCACAATTCGCTTAGTGCTTCACCGAGCAGGTAATGTTGCCTTGGAGTCATACTGTTACCGAAATTATGCGTTGTGTTTCCGTTTCTGGTTATTATGTTTTTTTGTACATATTAAAAAACGTCCCTGATGCTCGTTTTTAGAGTTTTTATCAAAAATACGTATATGGGGATTAATGATGGTTTTCATAAGGGTAACGACCCTGTTTTGTTTCTTAAAAAGCTATATTGACCTATAGTTTTAGGTCTATTATTATGTTGCGGAACGCGTTCGCATTGTTTGAGATATTGTTGTTGAGGAGTAGGTAGAATGGAGTTTATATGGTATTTGGCTTTAATCATTGTTAGTACAAAAATAGCAGGACATGTATCCGTGAAATTGGGGCAACCCTCTGTTCTTGGGAAATTGGTTGTCGGTATTATTTTGGGACCTGCAATTCTGGGGTGGATTGATAATAATGAATTCATTCATTATGTCTCTGAAGTAGGTGTGTTATTACTTATGTTTATTGCTGGATTAGAAACTGACCTAAATCAGTTAAAGAAAAATTGGAGATCAGCAGTTGCTGTTGCTTTTGGTGGGATTATACTTCCTTTTGTAGGTGGATTTGGAGTAGCAGATTTATTTGGATTATCTACGAACTATGCACTTTTTATGGGAGTTTTATTCAGTGCAACATCTGTAAGTATATCAGTACAGGTGCTAAAGGATATGGATCGTTTAAGTTCCAGGGAGGGCACAACCATTCTTGGAGCTGCTGTAGTAGACGATATTTTAGTTGTTATCCTTTTAGCATTTATGATGAGTTTCTTGGGTACAGGTCAGGATGTATCCTTGGGACTTCTAGTAGGAAAGAAAGTGCTGTTCTTCATAGGTGTATTTGTTGCAGGGGCATTTATAGTTCCTCGTGTTATGAAATGGCTCTCAACTCTTAAAGTAACAGAGCCCATAATATCAATCGCACTCTTCATTTGCTTTGGATTTGCATACTTTGCTGATCTGATGGGTATGGCCGGTATAATCGGTTCATTTGCTGCCGGTATTGCAATCTCACAAACAAATTTTAAGAATGTTGTTGAAAAGAAGATCGAGCCCATTGCATATTCAATTTTTGTGCCCGTATTTTTTGTAAGCATTGGTCTCAATGTTTCATTTGAAGGTGTAGGTCAACAGATCGGATTCCTTATCGTTCTAACCGTTGCTGCTGTTTTAACCAAATTACTTGGTGGTGCGTTGGGAGCAAAGATTACAGGATTCAGCAATGTTTCTTCATTTGCTATAGGAGCTGGGATGGTATCACGAGGAGAGGTTGCATTAATTATTGCATCAACTGGTTTACAAGCAGGACTTCTTTTACCTGAATACTTCACTTCAGTTATTATAATGGTCATACTTACAACTTTAATAGCGCCACCATTGTTAAAGGTGTTATTTAATCCACGTCAGGGGATTGCTTCAAAAGAAGCCGGGTAATAAAGTAAAAGGGGGCGACTATTATATCTAAACTTTATTTGTTTTCTTATAAGCCTAAAAATGAAGGATGGACTGAGGAGTGTATTAACTTTCATCTTGAACATCTTTTTGAGGTCAAACATCTTCATGACAGAGTGTATTTAATTAAAACAGCGGATGATATTGATTTGTTAGATAAGTACCTTCTTGAGTGTCTACGTACACACGATAGTTACTTTTTGCTACAAATCAGTGAAATGCCTGTCACACATCGTCAGAATGGTCTTATATCTGAAGATGTGGCTAGATGGCTTCAACTGTAACTAATTTCAACGGACTATCATTAGATAGTTCGTTTTCTTTTTGCTGAAAAAAGGAGGAGTCAACAGTATTGCAACTCCACTCAAGAAGTTGATTTCGGATCTAGGGATGAGGGAATAATTACTATGTTTATTTGCGTATTTTTTTGTTTTTTGTCCTCCACATGTGTACAAAGAATAAAAATGATGCTACATTGAAATTAGTAAAATCCCATTAACAACAAGGTTTTTTCTCATAATGACATGTCTCCTGTACAAGGACAAACGTATATTAAGGAGGGAATCAAATGTCAAGTCAAGCATTGGACCAATTTTTAAGTTCGAACATCGAAGATCTAAAGAATAAAGGTCTATATAACTCCATCGATACACTGCAGGGTGCAAATGGTCCTGTTATTCGTATTGACGAAAAGTCCCTAATCAATTTGTCTTCTAATAACTATTTGGGCTTGGCAACAGATTACCGACTGATTGATGCTTCTGTTAAGGCGGCGCAGACATACGGGGCAGGAGCAGGGGCTGTGAGAACAATTAATGGTACGATGGATCTTCATATTGAGCTGGAAGAAAAACTGGCCCGTTTCAAACAAACGGAAGCCGTTATCGTGTATCAATCGGGATTTAACTGCAATATGGCTGCGATATCCGCGGTAATGGACCAGCATGATGCGATTTTATCCGATGAGCTGAACCACGCTTCCATTATTGATGGCTGCCGCCTGTCGAGAGCCAAGGTAATTCGCTTTAAGCATTCGGATATGAATGATTTAAGACGGCTGGCGAAAGAGGCCAAGGAATCAGGTCAGTACCATAAAATTATGGTTATCACCGACGGTGTTTTCTCCATGGATGGCGATATAGCAAAGTTGCCCGAAATCGTGAAAATAGCAGAAGAATTCGATCTGATTACTTATGTGGATGATGCCCACGGTTCGGGCGTTCTCGGAGCAGGTGCAGGAACCGTGAAGCATTTTGGATTGTCCGACCGTATTGACTTCCAAATTGGTACTCTTTCCAAAGCGATCGGCGTTGTCGGCGGTTATGTCGCGGGTAAAAAGCAATTGATCGAATGGTTGAAGCTGAGAAGCCGCCCGTTTCTGTTCTCCACATCGCTACCTCCGGCTGCAATCGCTTCCTGTAGCGCTTCGATCGACATTTTGATGAATGACAAGGAGCTGATTGAAAAGCTGTGGGAGAACGGCAATCATTTGAAAAATGGCTTGAGCCGGCTTGGATATGATGTAGGCCAAAGCGAAACACCGATCACACCTTGTATCATTGGCGATGAAGTAACCACCCAACAGTTCAGCAAACGGCTCTATGAAGAAGGCGTTTACGCTAAGGCCATCGTGTTTCCGACAGTCCCGAAGGGAACCGGAAGAATACGCAACATGCCGACAGCAGCCCATACTAAGGAGATGCTCGAACAGGTGATCTCCGTTTATGAGAAAGTTGGCACAGAAATGAAGCTGATTTAGCTACATTCGCGGGAGACTATTTCGGGAGGAATGTCTTATGAAGAAGATATTGGTGACCGGAGCACTGGGCCAGATCGGTTCTGAGTTAGTTGTTAAATTACGTGAGATTTATGGTGCGGATCACGTTGTTGCTACGGATCTCAGGTCATCATCCCACGAGATCACCCGATCCGGGCCATTCGAACTGCTGGATGTGACAAATGATAAAGCGATGTTTGAAATCGCCAAGCGGTACGAAGTAGATACCGTCATGCATTTGGCTGCGCTACTCTCGGCTACGGCAGAGGAGAAGCCCCTGCTTGCCTGGAATTTGAATATGGGCGGATTGATGAATGCACTTGAAATATCCAGGGAGCTCAGTTGCCAATTTTTCACTCCGAGCTCCATTGGATCTTTTGGCCCTTCGACTCCGAAAGATAATACCCCGCAGGATACGATCCAGAGGCCTAATACGATGTACGGCGTGAACAAGGTGTCCGGCGAACTGCTTTGTGATTATTATTTTCACAAATATGGTCTTGATACCAGGGGACTGCGATTCCCGGGTTTGATATCTTATATGACGCCTCCCGGCGGAGGAACGACGGATTATGCAGTGGAAATTTACTATGCAGCTGTGACGAGTGGTCGGTATACATCTTATATCGCCAAAGACTCAAATATGGACATGATGTATATGCCGGATGCGCTGAACGCCATCATTGATTTAATGGAAGCGGATTCATCCTGTTTGATACATCGAAACTCATTTAATGTCACCGCAATGAGCGTCGATCCAGAAGCGATCGCTGCCGCGATTCGGGAAGAGATTCCCGGATTCATCCTGGATTATGATGTTGATCCGAAGAGACAGGCAATTGCCGATAGTTGGCCGCACTCCATGGATGCAACAGCTGCGAGAACAGAATGGGGATTTCATGCCCGCTACGACTTAAAGACCATGACGAAAGATATGCTATCACAGTTAAGTGAGAGACAAATGCTTCGCAAAGCTTAATGTTATTGTAAACTTACAGTACAGAGCGAGTAGAAATAAGGCTGGGTTGAAGGTACAGAACATGTTAATTACGAAATTTATCATTTCCATTAAGCTAACGGGCAGGATAGTGGTAAAGCGAAGAGCGGAGATGTTTTGATTTATCTTCAAGCGTACAATATTATTTTTTAAAAGTGCAGTCATAGAAAAGGAGCCGTCATTCGAGGGGCTCCTTTTCTGTGATATCTACCCAGCTACTGTTCGCAAGCATTTATCACTCATCATCTATTGGAATACCTGCGGCTTTTAAGTGTCCGTGAGTGAGAATTTTTCCGAATTGAGAAGCAAGTTCACTTGGGGTATAAGAAAAATCATTTTTAACCCACCATATTACAATGCCCATAAAAGTAGATGCGATATATTGAAGTAATAATTCCTTTGAAATCTGAAGGGGCATATTATCCAAGCCATCTTCCACTGTATTTTTTATAATTTCCTCCATCTTTGATTGAAACCCATAAATTCTATTCTCATCAAGTAACAATGCTTTATAAAAGGGAATATTGCCTTTAATTTTCTCCAGTATGGTTTGCATTAGTTGTTCAAGCATAAAGCCGCTTATAGGAGATTTGCTGCTCGAACAAAGATTGAGTGTACTCTTTAGTTCTTCTAATAATTCGTCCATAGATACGTTTAACAAATCGGGTTTGTTCTGATAATGAAGGTAAAAGGTATTTCGGTTAATCATCGCCTTATCGGCTATATCTTGAATCGTAATTCCTTCGTACCCTTTTTCATTAAGAAGTTCTATAAACGCCTTTTTTATCGAATGTTTGGAGCGAAGGATACGTAAATCGATTTTTTTGCTCATTATGGCTCATTCCCTTAACTTTTTTTGTTAGATATACGACATTTAAGTTGAAACTGTATTTTATCTCTCAAAATTAAAATTATTAAACATTGAATGCTGACCTTTTATTTATCATAATAAACAAAAGATAAATATACAACACATTGACCATTATTTATCTGGTTGATAATTAACTTTAATTAAAGGAGAGATTTTAGATGAAAACGATAGCGATTGTTGGAGCAGGAGCAGGTTTAGGGATGTCCATTGCAAAGAAATTCGGACAAAATGGATTCCGCGTAGCGCTTATTGCACGAAATGAAGAAAAGTTGAACCAACTAGTTATTGAATTAGAACAATTGGGAATCGAAGCTGCTTCATTTCAAGCGGACATATTAAATAAAGAACAAATTGAGATGGCATTTGCTGCTATTAAAGAGAAATACGGATTTATTGATGTTCTTGAATACAGTCCAACGCCGAGCTTTGACTCAGTAGCGCCAACACTAGATGTAACTGAAGAAAATGCATTATACCAATTTCAATATAATGTTTTAGGTGCTTTATCAAGTGTTAAACAAGTGCTTCCGGATATGTTGGATAAGCAAAGCGGTGCTCTGTTATTTACAACGGGAGGTGCTTCAGTACACCCGGTACCGATGATGGGTAATGTCGGCATTGCAATTTCAGGGCTTCGTAATTATATCTTTAATTTGAACAGCGAACTAGCTGACAAAGGAGTTTATGCAGGTCACCTTTCGATCGGAATTTGGATGCAGCCAAATTCAGGAGTTCAAGATAAAATCGCTGATATTTGGTACGACATGTACAGCAAAAGAGACAGAGTAGAAGAGTTTATAACTCAAGATAAAGTGTAAGCTGAATAATTTATATTAGAGGAGACACAGGAAAGAATATGAATATCACTGTTTTTGGTGCAACTGGTGCAATTGGACAGCTTGTGACCCAACAAGCATTAGATCACGGAGATTTCGTTACGGCATACGTTAGAAACCCCCAAAAAATCAGCCTCAAACATCCAAATTTGAGTCTTGTACAAGGGGAACTTTCGAATAGCTCAACCATCGAGAAAGCCGTTGCCGAATCCGATGTCGTAATCAGCACATTGGGGCCAGCCTCCGATATGTCACGAAAGCTTAAAGGCACGCCGATTGCTGACGGACACGAACTGATAATTAAGGCTATGAAGAAACATAACAAAAAAAGGTTCATTACACTTGCGACGCCAGCTTTGCAATCAGATGACGATAAGAAAAACATGTCCACGATACTTCCAGGTGTATTAGCCAAAGTTCTCCTTCCGAACGGTTATGCAGAAATGAAGAAAATAGAAGGAATAATTAAAACATCGAATATGGATTGGACAGTCGTTCGAATTATTAACCCCAATGTTAAATACACAGGGCAGTCTTATGACTATTCATTTGGAGATCAATCGGCTAAAATGTCTGTTTCCAGAGAAAATGTTGCCAAATTCATGTATTCTGCTGCTCGTGACAACCAATTGATTAGAAAAATGCCTATTATTTATAACAAATAAACTCAATAAAAATGAAGTATTCACCGATTAAGGTGGTTAGTGAGGGAGAATTCAAAATGAAAATCGAGATATGGTCGGATTATGTTTGTCCATTTTGTTATATTGGTAAACGACGATTAGAGTCTGCACTGGAGCAATTCGCTCATCCAAATGAAGTGGTCATTGAATATAGAAGCTTTGAACTTAATCCGCAAACATCCATGTACTCAGGCAAAAGTATGCATCAAATACTTTCTGAGAAACATGGTATGAGTATCGAGCAAGCGAAAAAGGCACATGCTGAACTTGAAAAACAAGCAGCAATGATGGGTCTCGTGTATAATATCGACCAAATACAGCCCACCAATACGTTTGATGCGCATCGTTTAACCCAATATGCCAAATCAGTGGGTAAAGATCAGGAATTAGCAGAGAAGTTGTTCTATTCTTATTATACGGACGCCAAGCTAATTAGTGATTATGATACATTAGCAGATATTGCAGAATCAGTTGGAATGAACAGAGATGAGTCCATGGCAGTTCTCCATGACCCCTCCAAATATGCTAGCGAAGTGCGTTCAGATGAAGCTACAGCAAAACAATTAGGGATTACAGGAGCACCTTTCTTTGTCATTGATAGAAAATACGCGATATCCGGCGCACAACCAACAGAGGTATTTTTAAAAGCTCTTAACCAAGCATCTCAATAAATAAATCCAGGTATTGGTAAGACAAAGATACTATGAAAGCATTATCGAGAGAGCAATCACAATGTATTTTAGAACAGCGTGTAGATAGTCAGTTCAAGCGAAATAGGCAAAATCATAAACCGCCCAAACTCCTTATTGGAATTGGACGGTTTTTTCTTTTCGTCATCAAATAATATTTGCTTCTCAATCGTGTATGCGATATATTGCATATAAGATTAATTGTAATGAGGATGAAAACCATGCCAATTCCCAAAGATTTTGCCTTACCCGCCCGTATGTCTGCAAAAGAAAGAGCGTTTTCTCAGATTCAGCGATGGATTATTGATGGAACACTGCAACCAGGTGAAAAGCTTATGGATGCGGAATTGGCTGAATCGCTTGGAGTCAGCCGGACACCGATTCGGGAGGCATTTCAGTTGCTCGAAGTTCAAGGCCTCGTGTCTATGCATCCAGGAAAAGAAACAAAAGTAACGAATATTGAGAAAAACGATATTTTCAAGATGTACTCAACGATGGCTGCTCTTCAGGCTTTAGCTGCTGAAATCACCGCCCAAATTATTGTTTCAGAACAGATCGAGAAACTAAGATCCATAAATTTGGAATTTGCTAGTTCCATTAAAAATGGACAAGTTTATCAGGCTATGGAGGTGGATGAGCAATTTCATAACTATATTGTGGAGCTCTCAGATAATCCTTATGTAGCCACATTTAATGCCTCTCTACAGATTCACATTAGGCGATTTAAGTATGTGTTTTTAAAACAACCTATCACGGCTACACTAGCTTCAGTGGAAGAGCATGATTTGATTATTAAAGCTTTTGAAGGCAAAAATAGCGATCATGCTCACATACTAATGAAACAAAATTTTATCCGACCGATGCAGGAACTGTATGAAATACTTTGAAATGAGGAATAAAAAACATGGAGAATAAAAAAGATCTTCGTATTCGAAGCAAGGTAATCAGTGAAGGTGCTAACCGTGTACCGAACAGAGCCATGCTGCGTGCCGTTGGTTTTCAGGATGATGATTTTAAAAAGCCAATGATTGGAATAGCGAGTACGTGGAGTGAGGTAACGCCGTGTAATATGCACATCAATGATTTGGCGGTACAAGCTAAGCAGGGCGCACGTGATAACGGCGGTGCTCCACTGATTTTTAATACGATTACCGTTTCGGATGGAATTTCGATGGGGCACGGCGGGATGTTGTTCTCGCTACCAAGTCGGGAAGCTATCGCTGATTCGATTGAAATTGTGACCGGAGCGGAGCGATTTGACGGTGTTGTTGCAATCGGTGGCTGTGACAAGAATACACCTGCATGTCTGATGGCTATTGGACGCATGAACATTCCTTCCGTTTATGTATATGGGGGAACCATTCAACCAGGTAATCTCGACGGCAAAAAAGTGGATATCGTTTCCGCTTTTGAAGCCGTTGGTCAATATCAAGATGGCAAAATAACAGATGAACAGTTGCATAAGGTAGAATGCAGTGTTTGCCCAGGTCCAGGCGCTTGCGGAGGCATGTATACCGCTAATACGATGGCAGCCGCTGCAGAAGCAATGGGGATGTGTTTACCTGGTTCTTCTTCGACATCAGCGATTTCAGCGGATAAAGCATCGGAATGCGAAGCAGCCGGTAAACAGGTCATCTCACTGCTTGAACAAGAGATTTATCCAAGAGACATTATGACGAAGAAAGCATTTGAGAATGCGATCACTGTTGTTATGGCTCTGGGGGGATCAACTAACGCATTTCTCCATCTGCTAGCTATTGCGCACTCGGTAGAAGTCGATTTAACTTTGGATGATTTTGAGCGCATTCGCCTGCGTGTTCCTCATTTGGCGGATCTGAAGCCAAGTGGTCAATATGTAATGCAGGATTTGAACGATATCGGTGGCGTTTCAGGGGTAATGAAGCTATTGCTTGCTGAGGGATTACTTCATGGGGATTGCCTCACGGTAACAGGCAAAACGTTGGCGGAGAATTTAGCGGAAGCTGCTCCACTTCCGAATGGTCAAGAGATTATTCGTCCGCTCGATAATCCGCTGAAGCCAGATGGACCATTAGTTGTGCTTCGCGGAAACCTCGCTCCTGAAGGCGCTGTTGCAAAAATGTCAGGTATGAAGATACAACAGTTCTCTGGCCCAACTAAGGTGTATGATAGCGAAGATGAGGCGACAGTAGCGATTATGAATGATGAAATTAAAGAAGGCGATGTCGTGGTCATACGTTACTGTGGTCCGAAGGGTGGACCAGGTATGCCGGAGATGCTTTCCGTAACAGCACTCATCGTAGGCAAAGGACTCGGTGGGAAAGTTGCTCTCATTACAGATGGTCGATTCTCGGGTGGCTCGCATGGATTTGTAGTCGGCCATGTATCACCTGAAGCACAGGTAGGTGGACCGATCGCTTTGCTCCAAAATGGGGATATGATCACCATTAACAGTGACATCCAGGAGATGAAGGTTGAGGTGTCAGAAGAAGAGTTAGCCGCTCGAGCGGAAGCGTGGGTACAACCTCCGCTGAAAGTAAAATCTGGTGTACTGGGCAAATATGCCAAATTAGTTTCATCTGCTTCCAAAGGGGCAGTAACCGATTCGATGGATTAAACCAAATATAATCGATAAATTTTAATGATTGCTTTTTCAAAGTCGCTCCGCTATGCGGGGCGACTTTTTGTTGCTCTCTATCACATGAACGATATATAGATATTGCGATTGAAAAAAGAGTTAATTTCTATGTGGGAATTGTATATTTTATCGGGGGAAGACCTTTAGTATGTGTATAGGAAAAAACTAGCGGGGAGTGTAGAATTACATCATATATTGTAAGCGCTTGCTTTAATTGCTGAGAGAGGGTACGATGCATTCAATGAATTAACTCAACCCCGTAATTCTATTATTCCAATACCAAAGGAGATGCCTTATGAATCAACAACAACTACCTAAGCCTCACCAGCCGCTCGTAACCCACATCTTCACTGCTGACCCGTCCGCCCATGTCTACGAGGGCAAAATCTACATCTATCCTTCCCATGACCTCGATCATGATGAGCCTAGCAACGATAACGGCGACCAGTATAAAATGGAAGACTACCATGTTCTCTCAATGGACAACTTCGATTCCCCGGTGGTCGATCACGGTGAAGCACTGCATCTGAGAGATATTCCATGGGCCTCCAAGCAGCTCTGGGCACCGGACGCCGCTTACAAGAACAATACCTATTACCTGTTCTTCCCGGCACGGGACCATGACGGCATCTTCCGTCTGGGTGTGGCAACATCAGAGTCTCCGGCAGGCCCGTTCACGCCGCAGCCGAATTATATGGAAGGCAGCTTCAGTATCGATCCGGCCGTATTGGTGGATGACGACAATCAGTCATACATCTATTTCGGCGGACTCTGGGGTGGCCAGCTGGAGAAGTGGCAGACTGGCAGCTTCGTGCCAGATGCAGAAGGACCGGCTCCTGACCAGCCGGCGCTTGGACCGCAAGTTGCCGTGCTTAGCGACGACATGCTGTCCTTCCAGGGCAAGCCTGCTGAGATATCAATTGTCGATGAAGACGGGAATCCGATTCTGGCGGGGGATGAGGACCGGAGATATTTTGAAGGACCGTGGATGCATAAATATAACGGATATTACTACCTGTCCTACTCTACAGGCACCACACATAAGCTCGTATATGCGATCGGCAAGAATCCGATGGGACCATTCACGTTCAAGGGCGAGATTCTATCTCCGGTTATCGGCTGGACAACACACCACTCCATTGTGCAAGTTGAAGACAAGTGGTATTTGTTCTATCACGACAGCTCCCTGTCGGAAGGCGTCAACCACAAGCGGTGCGTTAAATATTCCGAGCTGAAATACAACGAAGACGGAACGATTCAGAAGATCAATCCTTATCCGGACGGTGAGTAAGCTGGCCGGTTAGCGGAAACAGATACAATTACAAGATAAGGCATAACATGAGGCAGCTCCTGAAGGAGCTGCTTTTTTGATAGGAGGATCAATTGTGTCACTCAAACTAATTCTTAACTCCTGATCATGTTTAGGCTGCTTAAACTCGTTACATTGAATTTTAACCCAGGTTTGTAATCTACTATCTTTTTGCACTTTATAAACAAACCGACCTTATTCCGATTTAAGTAGAATGTAAGGTCGGTTTGTTTGTTTTAATGAAGGGACATTACTAACTGTCAATAAAGCTCTTGATATTTTTAATTGTTGCAAAGTGCATGGCTTCATGGTAAATCAGAAAACTCAGTAATTGTTCTACATTTGTAAAGGTAAGTCCTGTAGAAGACTTGTAATGGGGATTGATTTCTTCTTTCAATTTGCCTGAAAGTATCGTTTCAACCCTTTCAATTTGTTCAGTTAACAAGTCGATTAGCTGTGCCATCGTTGGAGGCTCTATATTCCAGTCAGACGGTTTAGTTCCTGGATCAAACAACTTGCTAAAATGAGCAGGATATTTGGTTTCTTCCCCAGAAAGTTGGAACGCGAACTTCTCATGTATTACATACATGTGGCCTAGATTCCATTTTATATTGTTTTTCAAACCAGTTGGAATGATTTCCGAGGCAGAGTCAACTATATCCCTCACATAATCAACTGCCTGACGGCGAACAAATCCCAATTGATCAGCGACAAAATTGCTCATGATATTGACCTCCTATTAAACAATTTTGTGTCAGTTAGCAGAGTTGCTTTTGGAAACATGAGTTGACACTCGTTGTGACAGATTTGCCAACGTACGTTCAAAAAAGGATTCATCATTAAGAGCTCTACTCAGAACTAATCCCCCTTGAATACTGGCAATGGTTTCCTCTGAAATTTGGTCAGCAGTCTCTTTAGAGATACCTGTTTGAACTAGTGCCGCGCTGAAGGCTTCAATCCATCTTATAAAATATTGCCGAATTACAGCAGCGAATCGATCTCTTGTTTCGTCCAAAGCGAATGCACCAATAAGGCATATACGCTGACCGGATTGAAAATAAGTATCGACCTCTTGCCACATATGATCAATGGCTGCCCGGGGTTCATTCTTTTCGAGCGGTTCAAAAATGTTCTTGATAAACCATTGATCAATATGTGCAAGAATTTCAGCAGCCATCTCATCTTTTCCACCCGGAAAGAAATAATACAAGCTTCCTTTAGATAGACGCGTACGGGCTGTAATTTTACTCAAAGATGCACCCTCATAACCTAATTCACGAAATACCTCAGCAACGAGAGGGATGACATCCGCTTTTTCAAAAACAGTACGAGTCATAGGTTTAACTCACTTAGGCTTGGATGATCAGCGGGGCGCGTGCCGAGAGGCCAATGAAATTTACGTTCCTCTTCCTTAATCGGCATGTCATTAATCGAAGCAAATCTGCGCTGCATCAAGCCGTCCTCAGCAAATTCCCAATTCTCATTTCCATACGATCTGAACCAATTGCCACTATCATCACGCCATTCATATGCAAATCTAACGGCAATACGGTTATCCGTAAATGACCAAAGTTCCTTGATCAGGCGGTATTCCAGTTCTTTGGCCCATTTCCGAGTTAGTAAAGATACAATATCTTGGCGGCCTGTTATAAATTCGCTCCGATTTCTCCAATAACAATCCTCAGTATACACAAGTGAGACGCGCTGAGGATCTCGGCTATTCCAGCTGTCTTCAGCCATACGCGTTTTTTGGATTGCTGTCTCAAGAGTGAATGGGGGAGTTAAATTATTCATTAGACTTCCTCGCTTTCTAAACTGTTTGTATCAGTATAAACCGATCGGTTTATAAGTGCAAGTTTACATCCGAAATTCAATACAAATTTCGAATCGGTTCAGATTCATAATGTACCAAGTAGCCGTCAATCTTATGCGTAGTGGCACTTTTGGTGTATTACCAATGATCACGAGAGTGTTCATTCTTCATATGCATATCCTATGAAAATATTGAACAAGCAGGACGTTCTCCTCTATAGGAGGCGTTCTGCTTGTTCTCTCATTTTGTTCTTTTAGCTAAATGATCAGTCGAATTAACTTTAATCTTGCAAAAATTCGATCAATGCTACATTAAATTGTTCAGAATGGGTCGCATTGAAACCGTGTGGTCCACCTTCAACAACGACCAGACGGCTGCCAGGGATGGATTCATGAGTACGTTGTCCGCTCACCTCCAAAGGCACGATGGCATCGGAATCACCATGGATAACCAGTGTAGGAATGTTGAACTTCTCCAGATCCTGACGGAAATCCGTAAGGGCAAAGGCAGCAATACAATCCAGTGTGCCTTTAGGTGAAGCCAGAGCTGCAATATCACGGTTATAAATACGGAATGGTTCGCTCACAAGATCTGTGCGGTCTCCAGCAGCGAAAAAGTTGCTTGTAAAACCATCCAGGAATGCTAGCCGATCCGCTTTTACCCCGTTTTGGAACTCTGCAATCGTTGCATCATCCAATCCGCCTTGAGGATTGTCTTCGGTTATATAGAGATAGGGAGGAACCGCTCCCGCGAATACGGCTTTAGAAACGCGTTCTGTTCCGTAGGTTCCCACATAACGTGCAACTTCGCCGCCACCCATGGAGAATCCGACTAATGTGGCATCACGCAGATCAAGGTGAAGTATCAATTTATGCAAATCCGAAGCAAATGAATCATAGTCATAACCATCCCAAGGTTGAGAAGACTGACCGAATCCACGACGGTCATATGTGATAACACGGTAGCCTGCTTCAATTAGGGCAGGAACTTGCTTCTCCCAGGATCGCCCACTCAAAGGCCAGCCATGAATCAGAATAATTGGTTTTCCCGCACCATGATCTTCATAATAGAGTTCAATTGCTTGTTCATTCTCAGCGCCTACATTCACTTTTGCCATGGAAAATACCTCCATTAGTTGTTATATTTTGTTTATACACAAGCTATTTGGATCAGACATACGAAAGGGGACTTGTTCATGAATCGCCTCACTCTCTATACCGTTTGTTTTATTATAAACCGATCGGTTTATAATTGCAAGTTCATATCTTAGTGTGGGTACTCAGTTGAGTTACCACGATAATTGAGAATCTGAGATGTTAACGCTTCAATTTATTGAATCCATTATTTAATATAGGAGTGTATTTTATCGATATTCAATTACGTTTAACTGTCAAAGAGAATATTGAACAACGAATTGAAGAGCAAAAAAAAGAGGCTGATCAAATGGACAAGTGGTTGATGACTTATTTCAACATATCCAATAGCCTTACTTACAGATCATCTGCTTTTAAAATCTGTACAATTAGAGGGAACAGCAACAAGTTCGAAATCTCGAGTTTCAGTTTGTAACTCGAGATTTCGAACTTGTTTTTTTGGTGTTCATCTTGAATGAAGGAAATCAAGTCCGTGCATAACGTAAGGAATAGCCGTTTTTATATATTCTTCTGGTGGCACAGTGTTATTGTGTTGCCAATCAACTGAAGCCCCGAAAATTCCCCAGCTTAACATGACTGCTGCAACTCTCAGTGATTCATCGCTGTCTGTGGAATGTTGTTTTAATAACATTTGGTAAAATAAAAGCTCTAGTTCTTTTTGTATTATGACTTCAATTGTTGTCTTAAAAGTCTCGAAGCCGCTTCGACACTGTTTTGATAAATCCACTTGAAAATTTGTGATGGACAGGAAAACATTTATGATCGTTGTTTGATTTAGCTCTCTATACTCAACGATTTCATTATACACAGTGGTCATGAATCCCTCTTTTATTACTTTTTCCAATAAATCATATTTATCAATGAAGTGATAATAGAAGGTGGCACGATTTACTGTTGCTTCTTCCGTAATATCATGGATGGTGATATCCTTAAATTCTTTGTTCTTTAAAACGTGAATAAATCCATCCATGATTAATCTACGTGTTCGAATAATACGTGGATCTATTTTTGTTTCAGCCATAAGAAATCTCCTTTTCTTTTTACTATTTTCTATACATATTTGCTTATTTGTCGGATATCCGACATCGGCTTAAAACTGTTGGTTGAACAATATTTGAATAATAATATAATTCAATTATACAACATGTGTTGTAAAAACAATAGGTGATAAAAAAGCGAGGTGTTTACAGCTAAATATAAGTGACTTGGAATTTAACAAGTTAACTCGCAAATAGATGGAAGCTTGAGATATAAAAAATTATTATTTTGGAGGTTATCCTTATGACAAGTGTATTATTCATCAAAGCTAACAACAGACCAGCAGAACAAGCTGTGAGCGTTCAAATGTACGATACTTTTCTGAAAACATACAAGGAGCGCAATCCGCAGGACACCATCATAGAACTCGACCTTTACAGTGCGGAGCTGCCGTATTACGGCAATGAGACCATCTCGGGACTTTATAAGAATGCTCAGGGATTGGAAGCCACTGCCGAAGAACGGCTGGCTGCGGAAATCGCGAACCGTTACTTGGACGAATTCCTGTCCGTGGACAAAGTCGTTTTTGCATTCCCTTTATGGAACTTAACAGTTCCGGCCCCTCTCATCACTTATCTTTCCTATTTGTTGCAAGCAGGGAAAACGTTCAGATACACGGCAGAAGGGCAACCCGAAGGGCTGATTGGGGACAAAAAATTTGCTCTTCTCAATGCGCGCGGCAGTGACTTCTCATCGGAAGAAGTGGCCCCGTTGGACATGGGTTTAAACTACGTCAAGAATATAATCGGATTATTGTTTGGTATTAAAAATCCAGAGAGCGTCGTTATTGAAGGACATGCTAAATATCGGGACCAAGCTGCGGAGATTATCGAATCCGGATTGAAAAAAACGGCTGAACTGGCGGCAAGATTCTAAAAAAGCAAGCACACGAAAGGGGCGGAACGAATTAAAAGTTAGAGATTTGGGCAGACATCGGCTGCCCCTTTTGTTATATCGGTAAACGCTATTTAACTCAATCTGCTAGCATAAAGGGGCTTAACGATATGAAAAACGCAATTTTCCAAGGCACAATAGAACATTCGGGATTTGTAGTACCCAATATTGAAGTAGCAGTTGAATTCTTCACTAACATTTTGGGTTTTGAAGTCTTGTTCCGGCCAAAAGGAATGCAATTTGAAGACGATAGTTTAAAGAGGTGCTTCGGGGTTCACGAGAATTCCGTTGTAGAAGGGGCAGCATTTTTACAATACGGGGGTAGAAAGATTGAATTGGTTCAATGGTCGACGCCAGATCAACAGAATGTTCACCTAAAACCCAGTGATATCGGTGTAGCTCATCTAGCTATTACAGTTACCAATTTAGAAGAGGCTTTGAAGTATTTTGCAGAACAGTCTGATGTTAAAGTTAGAGAGCTGAGCCCTCTTGGATTTTTCTATATAACAACTTCATGGGGGATGGAGATTCAAATAATGAAACAGATGCCAGGCACAGGAAGTATTCTTGAACACTCTTAACTATAAGTTCCACTAAACCGGAAGAAGCAGTACTTTCGCTGACGTCTCAAGAGGTACGTGTGTCGGTGCTTCGTCTTTCAGCAACGGGTCATGGCGGTGGTGAACACAATTTTATTAAGAAGCTAAATCACATCGCACGTGATAAAGGTGTTTCAGCGTATATAGGCGACGGGACTAACCGTTGGGCGTCTGGGAGCAAGAGTTGTTTGTGATCATGCTGGAGCTCTTCAAGCGCATCGACAATTTGGTTCAGCGGAATATATGCCATGACAATCACTTCCTAGCATTAGTTCTCATCAAAGAATACAAGTAAGAAATGTTCCTAACTAACAAAGACGCTGAACTCGCCGAAAAATTAGAGGAGTGATTTATTTGACACGCCAAACGGGCAAAAGCGGAGAAATCGGTCACACAGGATTTACGGATGCCAATGTACCTGACCAGTCGGGCAAATGCTTCATCGTCACCGGGGCCAATACTGGAATTGGCTTCGAAGTATCGCAAGTACTGGCAGCGCGAGGTGCACGGGTGCTGCTGGCCTGCCGCAACGAAACGAAGGCGAAAGAAGCCATGGATCGGATTCGGATGAAGACCCCCGGAGCTGACCTAGCTTTCCTGCCGCTCGACCTGGCGGACCTGGAGAGTGTGCGGAGTGCAGCCGAATTGGCTTCCAAGGAGCCGCGCGTCGATGTATTGATCAACAATGCCGGCGTACAGGGTTCGAAGCTGAGGCATACAGTGCAAGGCTTCGAGCTGACGTTCGGTGTCAATCACCTCGGTTGCTTCGCGCTCACCACACTGTTGCTGCCCAAGCTCATGGAAACGCCTGGGTCGCGCATCGTCGTCACAAGTAGCGGTCAACACAAAGACGCGAAAATCGAATGGGACGATCTTAATGCAGAAAAGAGCTACAAATGGCTCCCACGCTATGGCGCCAGTAAGCTCGCGAATATGCTCTTCGTCTTCGAGTTGGACCGGCGGCTGCGGGCTGCGGGATCACCAGTAACAGTCGTGGCCTGTCACCCGGGCCTTGTGGGAACGGACCTTGGACGCGATAACATGGCTGGCAAAGTAATGATGCCGTTGATCGGCCTATTCTTTGCCAAACCTGCCATGGGTGCCTGGGGCGCGTTGCACGCAGCCTCAGGGAAGATAAAGCCAGGCGGCTATTACGGGCCGTCAGGATTAGGCGAGTTGCGGGGACCTTCCCGTGAATGCTCCTGCTCCGAGCAGGCGCGAGATCCGAAGCTTGCCAAGCGACTGTGGGATATATCCGTCGACATGACAGGGATCGATCCCGGCTTGCCTCCTGTAAACTGAAAGTGCACTTTTGTTTATAACAAGAAAAAGTTCTCCTATGGCGTCATCCGCGGGACGAACCGATTCCTGGTACCGGCGTTGGAATTGAGGGAGCTTTCGATCGAACGGATGAGAATTGTCATGGAGCAGGTGGTGCGTCATACCTCCTCACTGGGACTTGGCACCTGCTGGCCGGGAGGCACATTTAACCCCTTCGGCAAAATGATGGGGGCTCGAGAGAAGGAATAACATTCGCGCAATCGGCTATCCGAAGGACGGTCTGGTGTCGTGGGACAAGAACACGCTCCCATTGAAGTCGCTATTTTAGCGGCTTTTTTGATTTTACCGATTACCGTATTGGACAAGAATCTGTTCCAATTCATGATTAGATATATATCTAATTTAAATATTACGGATTAGATTAGAGTAGCCTCCCCCTTTTTAAAGCTAAACGATATCATTTGCTAAATGGAAGTGTACATTATGAAGAAAATAAAAATAGAAGAAGGAATTTACCTCGAAATGATTTACTTCGGCGAAGTCTGCGCGACCTCCAGTCATTGCTGATTGATATCCAAAAGTTCCAGTACTGTGATTGGATCAATTTTGTTAGCTAGGGCAATTGTATGGTACGTTTTTGGATCACTGAGGCTCATATCCTCATCGTAGAATGCTTGTTGCATGGCGGACGTTAGATATAAAGCAAAGAAATTGAGGTTCCTAGGTATACCCTAGACCTTTTTTTAAAAAATTTGTCACTCGGAAGACATTAAATGCCTAAACATAAGTCCCAGCTTTAAGAGCAGCAGATGATCGGTATTCTTCAAATCCAGATTCAGCAGCCCCGAAATTTTCTCCAGTCTGTACAGTACGGTGTTGCGATGGATATATAACTCACGTGCAGTTTCATTCACTTGACCGTTGTTGGCGAAATAGGCTTCAAGTGTGTGCATCATCTCGCTGGTGTATTCCTCTTCTTTGTCCAGTAGAGGACGGAATAAATAAGAGCAATACCTGATCATGACCTCCTGTGGAATATGTTTGAAGAGATAAATAAATTCCAGGTCAGCAAACATGACAATCGGTTCGCTTAAACCAAGCTCCGTACTGATTCTCTCAGCATCCCCGCACTCCCGGAAGCCGTCGATGAACTCCTCCATTCCCGTTCTTACTTTACTGATAAAACATGTCCTTGTTCCGTGGTCCCATGAATGCATCAAATCCGCATATAAACGTACCGAATCCTCATACTTCCTTCGATCCTTGGCCTCTTCTTCTAGAAGGGGGAAGAGTGAATATATGCGATTCATCACATAAAAATGATGGGATTCGAAGGAGGACGTTTTGGGATGATCCTGAAGCCTATTCTGAATCTCCCTCAGTTTGCGCCTCTGACTTTCATGGTCCCAAGCATCCGCTCTTGAGGAAGATACCATGCATACGTAGGGCGTGCTCCAAAATGTGCTTCCCAATGCTTCGGCAAATTCGAGCACCGTTTTCAAAGAGGCGTTCCCCTTTAAGTAACGTTCCATGGCTGCGCCAAGACGACTACCTGCCGCAGTGGCCTCCTGATTCTGGATGACCTCCAGATGATAGGAAAGAATCACGGCAGCTTGGTGAAAAATGCCCTCCATTTCATGTGCTTCGAGCAGGTTTTCAGTTTGTATCAGCAAGTAGCCGTATGACTTTCCGTTTTTCAGCAGGGGCACCCGATACAATAAGTTGCTCGCCGACTTGTAAAACCGATTGTCCTGATTCCAGGGCCAATCGCTCAATAGCTCCATATCGGAACAGCGGGTCATATTATACAAGGTCTGTCCTTCAGAGGTAACAATGGCTAAAGGAACCCCTAAAATGCTTGTGATACTTTGAAAATAATTGGTGTACTCATCCGCCTGCATCGCAAAATCAACCAGCTTCTTCTGTGTTTCAAGCAATTCATTCAGCCGGCGCGTATCGCGTTGGAACTCGGATTGGTAGAGAGCAGTGATCTGCTCGGAAAAGGTGAATTGAAAAGGCAGCTCAATTAGGGGCAGGCCCAGCCGATCAGCTTCCAGCAGGGCTATCTCTGGTATTTCGGCCCAATATCGACCAAGCTTGATGCCAAGTCCGGAGGCCCCACGTTCATTCAGCTTTTGCAGCAAATTAACAAATTCCTCGGGTGAATCCCTAATCGCATACGCTGTAGTCAACAAGAGTTCCCCTTCTTTCATCCAGTTGATCACATCCGGCGCATCCATCAAATTGATGGAGCTAATCGTTCGAGAAATTCCTTTTTTACCGGCTGCCAACTTGCCTTCCGATAACGGGTACACCGCCAACGCATCTTCTATCGTCAATTGCATGTCATTTCATCCTCCTAAAAGATACATATCTGAATCAGGTACCAGACACCATGTAACTTTTTAAGCAATTATATAGGGGCTTGTCGAATTTCTGCAATCCATTTTGTTATATGAATGTAATATAAGTTAACGCAAAACATCAAATGTTCTGTTTTTGAACCAACGTAAAGCGTATACCGTTAGATAAAAAACCAAAATTGTGTAAGGAATATTTACACGAATATTTTTTGCCTATATGATAGGACAAAACTTCAAAGAGAAGAGGGGATTCAGATGCAGCTCACCCAAAATCAACAGGCAGCGGCCCAAAAGGACAGTCGTTCCATGCTTGTAATCGATGATGTCGGCAAAATCTACCCCAATGGCACTGTAGCTGTGCAGCATGCGAATCTGCATGTGGGGGAAGGAGAATTCCTATGTTTTGTCGGTCCTTCCGGTTGCGGGAAATCTACCATTTTCAATATGATTGCCGGTTTGACGGAACCGACCTCCGGTCATCTGACCGTGCTGGGTACTTCCCCAAAGGAAGCACGCAAACAGAATGAAATTGCCTTTGTATTTCAGGAGCATACCCTGCTCCCGTGGGCCAAGCTGATTGATAATGTCACCATGCCTCTTACTTTGCGTGGCTTATCCAAAAAGGAGCGGATTACCGAAGGGGAGCGGGTTCTAGAGTTGGTAGGCCTGAAGGATTATATGAAAGTGCTGCCCCGTGAGTTGTCAGGCGGAATGAAGATGAGAGTATCTATTGCACGAGCGTTGATATCTCGTCCCAAGCTGCTGTTAATGGATGAACCGTTTGGCGCCCTTGATGAAATTACCAGGCAGACGCTGCAGAATGAACTGCTAAATATTTGGGAACAGGACAAGAAGATGTCGGTTCTGTTCATTACGCATAACGTGTTCGAAAGTGTGTTCCTATCAACAAAAGTCGTGGTGATGACGCCTCGTCCCGGTAAAATTTCGGATTTCATTGATATTCCGTTTGCCTATCCGAGGGATGATGAATTCCGGACCCAACCTGAATTCGGTGAATATGTACGCAGCGTGTCCAATGTACTGAATCATTGATAGCCAGAATTGATAGCCAGAAATGAGAGGAGAGGGAAGCAACATGGAAGAGATGGTAGCTAATCCAGCCGTTGAAACGACACCAGGTATCCGAGCTTCTGGGAAGGACAATGCCCGCAGCCATCATCCGGCAGAAGAGAGCCCAATCATTGGACTGCTGAAAAAAATTCTGCCGCCAATCGTCGTGTTTGTCCTGTTTATCGGTGGATGGGAATTAATCGTGCGGATACTCGGAATGCCCCCATATATCTTGCCCAAGCCATCCGATATTGCCGCAGCCGCTGCTGAGAACAGTGCGAATCTGATTACATCAGTAAGCACAACCATTGTTGAGGCGTTGATCGGTTTTACGATCAGTGTCGTGCTCGGTATTTCATTGGCCATTCTACTGGCCCTTTCCAAAACAGTGGAAAAAAGCGTATATCCCTACGCTATTATCCTACAGACTATTCCGGTCGTTGCGGTAGCGCCAATCATAGTGATCTGGTTCGGAGCGGGAATAAATGCCATTGTGATCATTTCATTCTTAATTAGCTTTTTCCCGATTTTATCAAATACGCTGATCGGATTGAATTCAACGGATCAGAACATGAAGAATTTATTCTATTTGTATAATGCAAGCAAGCTGCAAACCATTTGGAGGCTGAGATTTCCAGCGGCACTTCCATACATTATGGCAGGACTGAAAATTTCATGCTCCAGTTCGGTTGTCGGAGCGATCGTGGGTGAATACATTGCAGGCATTGGTGGCGGACAAGGCGGACTCGGTTACGGGATTACTGTTGCGGCAACCCGTCTGCAAACGCCTTATCTGTTCGCCTGCGGTTTAGCGGCATCTGCCCTAGGAATCGCATTTTTCCTGATCATCAACATGGTGTCGAACAAACTTTTAAAGTCCTGGCATGAATCAGCAATGAAATGATACCAGAACCGGGGGAGAAGATCCAACATGTCCAATCATCATATGAACTTTCGTTACAAGAAATGGCTGCTGTCGACTGCTTCTTTGATCCTACTGCTTCTAAGCGCATGCTCCAATTCCTCCGCTCTAGAATCCGCCGCCTCGGCGGGAGGGGAAGCGGGAACAGATTTGAAGCAGGTGAAACTGATCGAGGGCTGGTACGCCAAAGGGGAAGATGGAGGCTATTTTGCGGCATTGCAGCAGAACTTTTATAAGGACAAGGGCATAGACATGACGATTCAGCCAGGAGGCCCCGAGGTGTCAACCATGCAGCTTGTCGCTGCAGGCAAAGCTGAATTCGGTATCTCGTATGCGGATGAAATTCTGAAGGCGCGGGAACAGGGAATCCCTGTTGTCGGTATCCTTGCCGGTTTTCAAAGCACACCGCAGGTTCTGATGTACCACAAGGGGGAGAACATTCAGGATTTCGCAGACCTGAACGGCAAAACCGTATACATCGGCACAGCGGTGCCTTACTGGGAATATATCAAGAGCCAATACAATCTGACAGATGTAAAAGAAATGAAGTATAACGGGCAGCTGGTCAATTTTATCAATGATCCCAGTTCGCTCAATCAGGGTTACATCACGAATGAGCCTTACGCACTTTCTCAGCAGGGGGTTGAGGTGGACTATCTGAAAATCGCCGATTCCGGTTATGCGAACTATGCAGACGTTCTTTTTACGACGGAAGATTACCTTAAAGAGCACCCTGATGTTGTTGAAGCTGTGGTGCAGGCAAGTCAGAAAGGTTGGAGCTACTACCTAGAGAACTATGAAAAGGTAAACCCGTTTATCCAAACCTACAATCCCGATATGACGGTAGAAGCAATGAATTATGAGGCAGTGCAGGAAAAACCCTTTATTCTTAACAAGGATTCCGAAGCAAATGGTGTTGGTTACATGACAAAGGAACGCTGGAGCACCTTGCAGGATCAGATGATCAAGGGCGGAGGATTAACGAAATCACTAGATGTTACCCAGGCGTTTACAACGGAGTATCTGATGAAGCCATAGACCTGAACCAAAAGTAATGTGAAGCTTCAAATCAGAAATTTCAGAAAAAATGAGGGGACTTAATATGTTCAAACTTGGAAATCGAAAGAGCTATTGGCAAGTGTCCGAAACGCTGGTGGATCTGAGGCGAACGCAAAAGTACGGCAAGTCAGTAACCCTCCCTGCACAGCCGCAGGAAGTCATATTTGATCTCGACCATACGGCAGTTATTGTCATCGATATGCAGAATGATTTCTGTACACCGGGTGGATGGCTGGATTCCATTGGGGTCGATACCTCTCCACTCCTTAACCCGGTCAGCCGGCTGAACCGACTGATGCCCGAGCTACGCAAAGCGGGAGTGCCTGTGATATGGGTGAACTGGGGCAATCGGGAAGACCGAATGAACGTGCCGCCATCCGTGCTTCATGTATACAATTCGGATGGGCGAGGCAACGGCATCGGGGACCCGCTGCCGGGGAACGGCTCCAAGGTGCTGGAGAAAGGCAGTTGGGGAACGGCCATTGTCGATGGTCTGGATTCGTCCCCCGATGATATCTATGTGGATAAATATCGCATGAGCGGGTTTTGGGATACACCACTGGACAGTATTCTACGCAATCTCAATATTCAAACGGTATTGTTTGCCGGAGTAAATCTCGATCAGTGTGTCATGCATACACTGCAGGACGCGGCTTGTCTCGGATATGACGGCATACTTCTGGAGGATTGCTCGGCAACAAGCTCCCCGGATTTCTGCATAGAAGCGACATTGTACAATATCAAGCAATGTTATGGCTTCGTTGCGGATTCCACCTGGTTGGTACAAGAGCTGAGCGGGGGAGCGACTCCTATAGAGAGGAATACCTCGGAAGAGCTGGCATCCTTAGAAGGCTGAGCGGAAGGATGGGATGAAGAAATGAAGGACCAATGGAACGCCATTGTCAACCAGGTGATCGTTGAACCGACAGGACAGGGTAGGCTGAACGGACTCAGCTATATGGTCAAGGATGTATATGCCGTCCGTGGCAATACAAATGGCGCGGGTAATCCGTGTTGGCTCCAGACGCATGGACCCGAGGCGGAACACGCGGAAACGCTCAACCTGTTATTGCAGCAAGGAGCAAGGCTAACGGGCATGACGCATACGGATGAGCTGATGTTCAGCTTGAATGGTGAAAATGTTCATTATGGAACACCAGTGAATCCAAGGGCTCCCGATCGCATCCCTGGCGGTTCATCGAGCGGATCGGCGGTTGCCGTCGCCGCTGGGCTTGCTGACTTCTCCCTTGGAACGGATACGGGAGGATCGGTCCGTGTTCCATCTTCGTACTGTGGAATTTATGGAATGCGTCCATCGCATGGCCTTGTCTCCGCGAAAGGCGTTATCCCACTCGCTCCCAGCTTCGACACCATCGGCTGGATGGCACGTGATCTCGAAACGCTGTGCCGGGTAGGAGAAGTGCTTTTGCCGCAGACAGACTCGGGTACAGGCTTCAGCCGGGTGCTCATCGGTGAGGATGCGTGGGAGCTTGCTGACACGGAGAGCAAAGAGGCGCTTACCCCTTACCTGAAGTTGCTGTGCGGCATGGCTGCGAGCCATGAAACTGTTCGCATCGCCCCTCAGGGTCTACCTGAATGGATGACCATGTTCAGGACGATCCAGGGTTATGAAATATGGCAGGAGCACGGGGCGTGGATTGAACGTGAGCAGCCGACCTTCGGACCAGATACGGCCGGGCGATTCTCCTGGGCAAGCACCGTTGAACGTGCCGATCAGGAGAAGGCAGCCAAACGCCGGGTTGAGGTGTGCAAGCACATGGCTGACCTACTCAGAACGGATACGGTGCTTGTGATTCCGACGACGACTGGAGCGGCCCCGAAGTTGGGCTTGGGCGGGCCTTTAATTGAAGAACGAAGAGTGAAAACGATGCGTTTAACCTGCATTTCCGGCTTGTCGGGTCTGCCGCAGCTTACGATTCCCGCTGCGGAGGTACTGGGCTGCCCGGTCGGTATTTCGATCATTGCCGGTCCGGGACAAGATCAACGTCTGCTGGAATGGGCCACATCCTTTCTTTCAGCAATAAATTCAGAAGTAAAAGGATAAGAGCATCATTCGATATATGAACATGAAGTTACACGTATAAACAATAAAGCCTCAGGAGAAAGGGTGTCTGTTATGTTTCAACGATATGAAGGAACAGCGTGGGAGGAACGATTTTTGCCCCGTCTGACAAGCAAACAGGTTCAAGAACTGCCAAAGGATAAGGCGCTGATTATTCTCCCAGTCGGAGCTGTGGAGCAGCATGGCCCCCATCTGCCTGTATATACGGACACTTTGATTGGGGAAGCGACATTATCACAAACGCTGGAGCGGGTGCGGGCGGATAAAGAAATCTGGCTGCTGCCTCCGGTCTCGTATGGCAAAAGCAATGAACATATCGGACTTCCGGGCACGATTTCCTTATCTGCGAGCACACTGCATGCCATCATGCTGGACATTGCAGAAAGTCTGAAGGCTAGTGGTTTTCGCAAGTTACTGTTGTTTAACACCCATGGCGGCAACGCGGATTTGCTAAATACGGTATCACGAGAAATACGGATCAGAACGGGGATGATGGTTTTCTATCTCAGTCCCGGCAGTCTGAATGTGGCAGAGGATCTCCTGTCTTCCGAGGAGCTGGAATACGGTATTCATGGTGGTGATTATGAGACCTCTCTCGTGATGTCCATCAAACCGGACTGGGTGGACAAGGAGTTCCTCGTCAAAGAGCTTCCTGATATGTCCTCTTACCGCTTTCTTACATTAGAAGGGAAAATTCGTTTCGCCTGGAAGATGGCTGATATCTCCGCTACCGGCATTGCTGGTGATGCTACGACGGCCACGCCTGAGAAAGGCAGCATTATTCAGGATAGAATCTCAACGATTTTGTCAGAGGCGCTGGAGGAACTGTGTGATTTTGAAATCACCGATGTCCGCAGGACCGAACCGGTTCAACAGCCAGCAGGAAGCACCCTGTGAAGCTCGTCAGTCTGAAATACGGCGATGGCGAACAGGCCGCGATTGAACATGCGGAACAATTCTTTCTTCTGCATGAGATCAACAGGGCGGAAGGAAGCACATGGGGCACCTCCGTTATGGAGATTTTGCAGCAAGGCCAGCTAGAGGAGCTAATCCAGTGGTATCAGAAGCACGGGGATAGAGCAGTTTCATCAATACCTTTCATACCTTCAGAAGGAGCCATAGCTGCTCCGCTCTTCCGCCACCCTCGTAAAATATGGGGAATTGGCATGAATTATGTGCAAAAAGCAATCGATCTCGCATCCACTCCTCCAGAGCGTGAGCCAGTCTGCTTCATGAAGCCGGACTCAAGCCTGATCGGGCCGGAAGAGTATATCCAGCTGACGGCTCAGGATGTGAATGTGACATCAGAAGCAGAGCTTGGCATTATCATCGGCCGAACCTGCAAAAATGTGCCGGAAGAACGTGCGCAGGAGGTCATTGCAGGTTTTGCCGCAACGCTGGATATGACTAACCAGGACATTCACGCACGGAACCCGAGATTCCTGCAGCGATCCAAGGTATTCGATACATTCTTCAGTCTCGGACCACAACTAATAACACCTGATGAAATAAGTGATCTGCAGAGCCTCGTCGTTGAAACGGTGTTGAATGATGAGGTTATTCATAGCAATACGGTGTCTCGCATGATGTATCATCCATGGTTCATTGTCTCGTATTTTTCACAGATGATGACTCTCTATCCGGGTGATGTGATCATGACAGGCACACCCGGGTCCGTCCGGATTCAGCAAGGAGATGTGGCCGAGTGTAGAATCAGTGGCTTTATGACGCTTCGAAATCCGGTAGGAGAAGTCGTATAAATCATCAGTAATTTTCCTTGGGGAGTGGTAATGAGATGAACAAGTACAGACAAAAGGGAACTGTCGTTTTACTCGCAGCAATACTTTCCTTATCCACATTGCTGGCGGCTTGCGGGAATCAGCCAACGGCTGAGAATGCCTCTGCTGCAGGGGGAAGCGAGGAACTCATGGCAATTACACAGGTGACGAACTGGTTTGCACAAGCAGAGCACGGGGGTCTGTATGCGGCAAAGGAACAAGGATATTACAATGAGGCTGGTCTCGATATGACCATCCAGGCAGGTGGGCCGCAGGTGTCTCCAACACAGATTGTGGCTTCAGGCAAGGCGCAGTTCGGACTGGCAACAGCGGATCAATTGCTGGTCGCTCGTGAAGAAGGAATCCCTCTTGTTGCGATTGCAACGATATTCCAGAAAAGCCCGCAGGGACTTATGGTTCATGCCAATCAGAACATGTCCTCCCTGGCCGATTTGAACAACCGCTCCGTATACGTGGGGACAGGCTCGGTGTTTTGGGATTTTGTGAAGAGTAAATACCAATTGGGTAACGTGAAGGAATTGGCTTATACCGGTTCTTTGGCTCCTTTTGTAGCCGATGAAACGGTTGCCATTCAGGGATATGTAACCAGTGAGCCGTACGAGATGAAGCAGCAGAATGTAGACATTGATTTCCTGCTACTGGCGGATGCCGGTTATAACCCGTATTCCAATGTGCTGTTCACCACGGAGCAGTATATCCAGGATCATCCTGATATTGTGCGTGGTTATGTCGAGGCTTCGATGAAGGGCTGGGATTATTACAAAACCAATTATGATACCGTGAATGACGTCATTTTAAAGGAAAACCCTGATTTTACGAAAGAAAAGCTGAACTATGCCGCAGAAGCGCTTATCCCGTTTGTATATGAAGGTGATGCGGCGACACATGGTGTTGGCTACATGACAGAGGAACGCTGGACGGAGCTCGGAAAGCAGCTTAAGGAGATTGGGGCATTGAAAGAGGAGCCTGATGTCAGCAAAGTATTTACGGATGAGTTCTTGCCGAATTCCTAAGAGATTCCTTTAATGAGATCAGTATTACAACATACGGGAGGGGAACCGAATGAATGAACATTGGATAACCGTATTGAAAGAACGCATGGATCCGGAATTGCTGCATTGGGAGGAGGCGGCGCTTGCCAAATATTCGATGGATTATCATCACTTCTCTCCTGTGCTGGCCAGTCAGCTGCAGGGTAAGGTCGCCGAGTGCATCGCCAGTCCGCGCACCGAGGAAGAACTTGACGATCTGCTCTCCATAGCAGCAGAGCTGGGAGTTCCGCTAACCATCAGGGGGAACGGCACCGGCAACTATGGCCAATGTGTTCCGGTCACAGGCGGAATCGTCCTGAATCTGGCCAAATACAACAAGGTGCTCGAAATGGGAGAAGGCACGATGCGGATCCAGGCCGGGGCCAGACTCGGCAAAATGGAATCTACTGCCCGCAAGGCAGGTTACGAGCTGCGTACGATGCCTTCCACCTTTCAATCCGCGACGATCGGCGGTTTTTTATGCGGCGGTTTTGGCGGCATCGGTTCGATCAGCTGGGGGACGATCTGGGATGGGTTGGTACGATCACTAAAAATCAAGACCGTTGAGGTTCATCCCCGTACCATTGAGCTCCAGGGGGACGAAGTGCTGCCTTACCTGCATACTTACGGTACAATCGGCATTTTTTCCGAAGTGGAAATCAATTTGGCTCCCCGAGTGGAATGGATGCAGTGGGCAGTGACCTTTGACCGTTTTGAACAGGCTTTTCGCTTCGGGCAGTCGGTAGCTGAGGACACTTCCTTGGTGAAAAGGCTAATTTCCATCCATGAATGGCCGGTACCATCCTATTTTCTTCCGCTTGATCTCCCCGCTGACCATGCTGTCGCATTGTTGGAAGTGGATACGGCCAACGAATCCCAGCTTGAACGTATCCTATCGGAGTATGGAGGGCACTTGGCTATGAAGGTCTCTGCCGAACAGTATCACAAAGGTGTAGGTGTCTCCGATTTCACATGGAATCATACAACTTTGTGGGCGCGCAAGGCAGATCCTGACTTGACTTACCTGCAGCTCAATTTTGACCCCTCCAGTGCCCTTGAGCAAATCTCATCAATGAAAAAGGAATATCCGGAAGTGATGAATCATATCGAGTTTGCCCGGCAAAACGGAAATTTGCTGATCTCCGGCTTGCCGCTGGTTCCCTTCACAACGGAGGAAAACCTGAATCAGCTGATGGAATGTTACGAGAAAAACCGCGTTATCGTCAACAATCCGCATACATGGGATTTGAAGGAAGGCGGGCGATCGTACGCCCATGATCGTTTGTGGGAAATCAAACATCGCAATGACCCGAAGGGAATTTTGAATCAGGAGAAATTAAAGCGTTCGGCAGTTAGCGGTATCTGATCAACGGGTGACGGAAGAATGGCGCAGCCTGCAGCAGTTAACGTGACATGCGGATTTTACTAGTCAATCCGTATCTACAGCAAAGGAGCGAGTTGCATGAAATTTGGAAATGTAGTCATCCGCCGAAAGGTCCCTTGCACGATGCGCGACGGCATAACGTTGTATTCAGATATATACCTGCCGGACGAGACAGGAGAATATCCTGTGCTGCTGATGCGCCAGCCCTACGGACGGTCGATTGCTTCTACCGTTACGCATGCCCACCCCGTCTGGTATGCAAGTAAGGGATATATCGTGGTAATCCAGGATGTCAGAGGGCGGGGCGAGTCGGAAGGCGAATTTAATCCGTTTGTTCAAGAAGCAGAGGACGGATTTGATACCATCGAATGGGCAGCCAGTCTGTCCGGCTCGACCGGGAACGTAGGCATGTACGGTTTCTCTTATCAAGGGCTAACACAATGGGCAGCAGCTTCCCTTCACCCTCCTGCGCTCAAGGCGATTGCACCGAGCATGTGTCCGGCAGACATGTATCATGGCTTGTTTTATCCACATGGCTCCTTCGCACTTGGCAACCATCTGCCGTGGGCTTTCCAACTGGCTCGTGACACGGCACAAAGAGCGGGTGACTTCGAAACGGCAGAGCAATGCTCACGACTCATGCGCAGCCCCGATGAGATGCTTTGGAAAATGCCATTGAATGAAAGACATCCAATTCTGGAGCAATACTTTCCCTCATTTTATGATTGGATCGATCATCAAGCGTACGATGAGTACTGGGAGCAGATGAACTGGATCAACGATATCGTAAAGGAACCCGTGCCGGCGCTTCATATTGGGGGATGGTATGACGGTTTCCTCATGGGCACGTTACAGTCGTTCGAAGCTCTGCAAGCTACGGCCACACCGGATTGCTTTCATCGGCTCATTGTCGGCCCGTGGGCCCATATTCCATGGGGGCGAAGAGCGGGCGGAATCGATCATGGCGAGCAGGCGGATGGTGATCATCATCTGGAGCAGCTGCGCTGGTTTGATTATTGGCTGAAGGGCAAGGAAGACATGGAACTGTCTGGTGAACTGCCGATCCGATATTTTGACCAATTGAGTCATGAATGGCATACGGGAGAACAGCTGCCTTCTCTATATGAGGATGGGGCCTCTCCGTCCGAATGGTTTTATCTGTCCGGGTCACAGACACCGGCGAATGGTGCGGCAGGAGGGGGGAGACTCGAAAAGCATAAGGAAGATGTAGAGGAAGCTGTGCCGGATGTATTCGTGTACGACTCACGTCTGCCGATGCGCCTGGACTCTTACCTGCCGTCGGACCGAGCTGCCATTCAGGAACGGCAAGAAATTCTGGTATATACGGGAGGGCCGCTTGCAGAGGATATCCCGATTTTTGGGTCCCCGGAGTTATCCGTGCAGTACCAAACATTGGGAGGTCCGACGGATCTGGTAGCCATCCTCACCACCGTATCCGAGAAAGGAACGGCCCGGCTACTGAGTGTGGGTCGCACGGAAATCTGCAGTGAAGGAGCAGATGCTTCCAATGAATGGAGAACAGCGCAGATCCGGCTGCGTCCCTTGGCGGCCACCCTTCCGGCTGGCTCGTATGTCCGGCTTGAGTTGACAGGCAGCGCCTTCCCGTTATTCGCCCGGCATCCAAACGGTGTTAGAGACGAGATGAACAGCACGGGAACAGGTGGGTTGAAAATTGCTACCACAGCTGTTCGCAGTACAGAACAGGACATATCCTGTTTGAGGCTACCGGTAAAAAGATAAAAAGCGAAGCATAAATTAAAATCAATCAAAGTGAGGTTGAATGTATATGGTGAACATTCCAGGTCTGGTTGCTGGTAACTTTGAGAATTGTCCCGTCCACAAAATTTCCGCACAGGATACGAATAAGTTCATCCTGCTGTGCGACAGGGAGCAGGTTCCTTTCACTTCATTTGTGGAGATCTTCGAGGTTGGAGGCAGAACTCCATCCAATGAACACCGGGAAGCTTATGAATATTTTTATGTGTTAAAAGGGGAGGGGCTAGCCAAAGTTGGCAGCGAGTATGAGACTCCGGTCCGCCAAGGCTCGTTCATTATCATTCCACCGGGCAACCATCACGATATTATTAACACGGGCAGCACACGTCTGTATTGTCTGACGACCATGGTACCGGACGAAATGTTCTCGGATATGATCAAAGCGGGTCCGGCCACCAAGCTTGACGAGGAGGATCTGGCCGTGCTTCAGGCGCTGGCTACCGCACAATGAGTGCAGGGCTGCGTTTCATTAATGTATGCCTTCCGCACCGGAAAGACCTTGGTCTTTATGAACTAAAGGCGGAGGTTGGAAAATGGGTTAGCATCCGTCGGCAAGATGATTTCCTTGATGCATGGGAAAGCGGCGCTTCCCGTCTGATGCTCCCGCATCAGGCTGGATCGGATCTGAAACGGCTCGCAGACGCAGATTGCATCGATCTGCAGGGCGGCATGATGCTTCCTGGCCTGGTTGACTGTCATATGCATCTGGATAAGGCCTTCTCGCTTGAGCAGGTGTCGAATCGATCCGGTACACTTCATGAAGCTATTCTTAATTACAGCCAGGCTGTACAGACATTCAGCAAGGAGCAGTTAGCGGAACGCATGCTGACGGCTGCCAGAATGGCACTGAGCTACGGGACCACGACCATAAGGAGCCACCTCGACTTCCCTGTTCATTTGGGGAGAGAGGTGGCCTTTCGGACAATTGAGGCAGCCTTGGAAGTACGGGAGAAGTTGAAGGGTAATATGGCTATCCAATATGCGCTCATGGTTCCATTCCGTGGCAATCATGAAGCTGCGGATGAGGCCATCGAGGAAGCACTGCGGATGGGAATTGATGTACTTGGCGGAGCCCCTCATCTGGCAGATGACTCTGAAGGAGAGATTAGCAGGATTTTTCGTATAGCAGAACGTTTCGGTGTACCTATTGATCTGCATGCTGATGAAAGTGATCATCCCGGAAAAAAAACCGTGCTGAGCATCGCTGAGCATACGATTCGCTACGGTTATCAGGGCAGAGTGACGGCAGATCATCTGTGCTCATTGTCCGCAATGACGGAAAAAGATGCACAGCATGTGATGGCGAAGATGAAGGAAGCCGGTCTGAACGCGGTAACGCTGCCTGCGGTGAACCTGTATCTTCAAGGACGGGAAGATCGCGGCCTGGTAAGACGGGGCACAACACGCATTCGCGAGCTGCTTGCAGAAGGCATTCCGCTTGCTGCGGCCTCCGACAATATTCAAGACCCATTCCATCCGTTCGGCCGCGGGGATTTGATACAGATCGCCCAAATCACATCATATGCTGCCCATATGGGCAGTGAACGGGATTTCGTACAGCTGCTGCGGATGATCACGGATATACCTGCTGAAATCACGGGCTGCGACGAGTATGGAATAGAAGAAGGGCATGACTGCAACTTTGTTGTCACGGATGCTTCGGATGTGACGCAGCTGTTATCAGGTACAAAAATGAGTCGCTGGGTGTATGCCTCCGGCAGATGGCAGTCTGCTTTGCATACCGCTCAGTCATTCACGTCTGAACTGGTAACATGATTAGCAACAAACAGGAATTACCCTCAGTTGAACATAGAAGAGAAAGAAGGTGGCAAGATGGTTCCACAAGTCACAGGCACACAGACGATGGTCGTCAGCCCTCACTCTTTGGCCAGCGCGGCAGGATCGCGTATTTTGCAGCAGGGAGGTAACGCCTTTGATGCCGCCGTGGCGGTGAGCGCCTGTCTTGCCGTCGTATACCCCCATATGACGGGACTCGGAGGTGATTCCTTCTGGCTGACCTATAGCACCGAAGAGAGAAAGGTCAGGGCATATAACGCGAGTGGACGTTCGGGCAGTCGGATTACCGCGGCCTGCTTTGCCGGCGAATCAGCCATCCCGCAGCGGGGACCCCGAAGCGTCATTACCGTGCCGGGTATGGTGGACGGTTGGGATGCCATATTACAGGAATATGGTACGAAGACGCTGGCGGAGGTGCTTGAGCCCGCGATCCGTTATGCGCTGGAAGGTTTCCCGCTATCGCCGGACCAGCATGTCAATACGGCTGAGCGTTTCGATGTGCTGGCAGCTTATCCACAGACTGCCGCCATCTATCTGCCTGGAGGCAAGGTTCCGGAGCAAGGCAGCCGCTTTGTGCAGTCTGCTTTGGGAAGCAGCCTGCTCCAGGTTGCGGATCAAGGTCGAGATGTATTTTATTCAGGCAGTGTTGGTCAGGAGATTGTTCGCTCACTTAAGGAGCAGGGAGGTCTACTGACACTGGAGGACTTTGCGAGACACAGAGGTGAATGGGTGGAGCCGATCAAAGGGAGTTACCGAGGGCTTGATCTTTATCAAGTCCCACCGAATTCACAGGGCTTTACCGGTATAATGGCGCTTCAAATTATAGAACAGTTTGATTTGGAGAATATAGAGCACGGTTCCTATGAGTACTATCACTTGCTCGTGGAGGCGCTGAAGCTGAGCTTCCGTGACCGTGATCGTTATTTGACAGACCCACAATTTTCCTCCATTCCGTTGGACCGACTGCTATCCAAATCCTATGCTGCGAAGCTGGCGGCCTGCATCGATATGGAGCGAGCTCTGCCCATGGATACCCAGCCGGTAGGTCATGATACGGCATATGCGGCAGTAGTAGACAGCGAGGGGAATGCTGTGTCATTTATCCAAAGTCTCTATTTTGAATTCGGCTCGGCTGTGGTTGGGGGAGACACCGGTATATTGCTGCAGAACCGAGGCTCATTCTTCTCCCTTGATCCGTCGCATGTGAACAGGCTGGAACCGGACAAAAGAACCTTTCATACGCTGATGCCGGCGATGGCTTGCCGTAATGGGAAGCCATATATTTTGTACGGTACCCAGGGAGGAGAAGGTCAGCCCCAGACTCAGACCGCGCTGCTGACTCGCATGGTGGACTATGGTATGACTCCCCAGACCGCTGTGCGTGAACCCCGCTGGGTGTGGGGAAGAACGTGGGGAGAGGCAACACAAGAATTGAGAGTGGAGGGCCGAATCGCGGCAGAAGTGCAGCAGCGTTTAAAGCTAGCCGGACACAAGGTAAACACAGTTGAAGAGTTTGCTAGAGTCATGGGACATGCGCATGCCATTATGATCGATGACAATGGTTTCCTGCTCGGGGGCACAGACCCCCGCTGCGATGGTGCGGCTATCAGATGGTAAAGCAGAACCAAGTGAAAGGTCTGAGTGTATGCCGCCCAGGCTTTTATTATGGCTTTAGCTAGTTGAGTGCGTGAAACGCGCGAAACAAAAACCACCTGCTATGCGGGTGGAGGGATTGAGGGTTTGACCACTAAGATCATTCCGATACAAACCCGCTCTAGGCGCGTTTTTTTCAATTTAAAGGGTCAAGTTCATGTCCTTGGTCAGGCACATGAATTTGACCCTTATAGCCGTTGACTACACAGAGAGTCTACTCCCGCTACTCTGGTGAATGGGACTGGGAAACTGCATGTAACTTACGGAATACTCAGAAATTGCTCGGGTAAAATGGTTTACCAAGGCACAACTCCATTTTCATCAAAAAATCTACCGGTTGGACCATCATTATTGATTGTGGCGAGCTTAACTACACTGGAAGCTGCTTGTTCGACTGTGCGATAGCCACTATTACCATTTAAATCGGTAGCTGTAAATCCAGGGCAAACCGAGTTGATTTTAATAGGAGTATCTCTTAATTCTTTAGCAAAGAAAACAGTTAAAGCATTTACAGCCGTTTTGGAACTATTATAGGCGAGCGAATTCACATTATAAAATTCCGACGTTGGATCTGAATTCAAAGTTAAGGAACCTAATCCGCTGGAAAGATTTACGATTCTTCCGGCAGAAGATTTTTGGAGCAAGGGAAGTAATGCTTTCGTGACAGAAAATACGCCGAAAACGTTTGTCTCATAAGTATTCTTGAGAACGGACAGTTCCAGTTCACTTGGAGATGTGGTGCCTTCAAAAAACACGCCTGCATTATTAATCAAGATATCAAGGTATCCATATTCTTGTTCAATCCATTCTACTGCGGAGAGAATGGAGCTGGGTTTTGTGACATCAAGAACCACCGTTTTAGCTTTAATGTTCTCCGTTTCCAAGTGCGTTACGGCCTCTTGTCCTTTTTCTTCGCTTCTTGCTCCTATTAAAATCTCATACCCCATGTTTCCCAATTGTCTTGCTGTCTCAAAACCAATACCCTTATTGCCACCTGTAATTAATACGATCTTGGATTTATTCATAAGATTGCCTCCCTAATCTGTTTTCTAAAACCTGTACCTACGAAAATATATTTAATTCTTATAGTTGTGACTGCCATTAAGATTCTCTCATTGTACCCATGATATATCTCCTTTCATTTTTGATATAGTTAATATAGTGGAAATGATTGAGACTTATAAGTACGCACATTTTTGTAACTTAATGAATGGAGTGGCAATATGGGATATGGATTAAAAAATTATGGCGATTGCAGTGAAGAGGTTATAAAGGCTTGTCCTGTTGAAATGGTTTTACATATGATAGGAGGAAAATGGAAGGGAATCATTATCGACATTTTATCCGAAAAATCGGTCAGATTTAATGAACTTAAACGATTAATACCAGGGATTACACAACGGATGTTGACTTTACAGCTCAGGGAACTTGAGGCGGATGGAATTGTGAAGAGGATAGTAGATGACACTGTGCCACCCAAAGTAGAATACTCCCTCACTGAACAAGGAAATAAATTGTCGAGTATCATCGATTCTATAAGAGTATGGGGAAAAGAGTTTCAATCCTAAGTCTGCGATCGGGAAGTCTTAATGGATAGCCGCGTCGAAAAAAAATCGTAGGCGTCTCCACTTTTCACCACGCCGCATAGCAAAATTCGATTCAGAAGTTTTGATTCTGGGCGGACTGCAACTCTAATGTTGGAATGCCTGAATCGCTGAACCAATAAGGCTTTTGTGCCCTAAGAGATCACCAAGCACGATTAGTTTATGGCGCACACGAGAGTAGGGGATCAACACCTGATGATCCTGCGCCCAGAAAAATGGTTTGTCTCCCAAATAAAGAAGGTGAGTCAAGGAATGAAGGATTGACAGGCATTATACGGTTGTTTATTGTACTTATATGTGTAAAAATATATTTTATATATAAAAATATAATGAATGAATTGGTGATGTGATTATCATGAGTACGAATGATCGAATACCGTTGTACCAACAAATTCAAGACTATATCCGCAAATTCATTGCTTCCGAAAATATGAAGCCGGGTGATCGAATACCGACAGAGAAGGAACTCATGGAACGATTTAACGTTAGCAAAATTACAGTTGTGAATGCCCTGACAGGCTTGGCTAACGAGAAATTGATTGCACGCGTCCCGGGGAAAGGAAGCTTTGTCGCGGAAGGCACAGATGAAGCAGACACCGCATTTTCTGAATCTCCGGCAGTAAAGGGAGGCAGATCGAGCACAAGAATGATTGGGGTGATCATGCCTACGATTCACGACTACTTTGCGATTCGACTCATCGAAGGAATCGAGCAGTCACTCAATCAGGAAGGTTATCGCAGCATGATCATGCTGACGCATGGCAACATCGAGAAAGAAAAGGATGCGATCAGGGAGTTAAAGGCACTTGGAACTGAGGGGCTCTTAATCTTTCCTGTGGATGAAGGTAACTATAACGAGGAGATTCTCGGCATGAAGTTATCCGGCTTCCCTTTTTTGCTGATTGACCGATATTTGCCTGGCGTCGAAACCCATTACATTGCGGCAGATGGAAGGTTGGGCGTGAAGCTGGCAGTTGAACATCTATGGGAGCTTGGACATCGTGATATAGCGATCTGCTCGGATTCTCCATTGCAAACCGTCACTGTCCAGGAGCGGATTGATGGTTATATTGAAGCACTGAAGGATAAAGAAGCATTGATTAACCCTGCACATATGATTACAGATTTCAAACCGCTGTCTGTTCTGAAAGACGCCGAAGCCCATCCGTTGTACCGATATATCAGCAACAAAATGGTGACTGCTTATATATCGCTGAATGGCAGGCTGGGGGTTCAGATCTATCAAATGGCCAAGCAAGCCGGTCTTCGCATTCCCGAAGATGTATCGATTGTAAGCTTTGATGACCCCACTTCCATCGTGGAGGAATTCAGTATTTTTACACATGTAAAGCAATTTGAGAGAGAGATGGGAATCCGAGCAGGCAACCAGCTTCTAGGAGTCATTCGGAATAGCCGCGAGATTACGGGCTTCAGCAAAATTCTGATTGAACCTGAACTTGTCGTTCGTCAAACGACTGGAAGATGTCCCTAATCATCATATATGAATGCTTAAATTTAAGTCTTTTCCGTAGATGTACGGAAAGGACTTTTTTATTTTTATAAAAACATATTGAATATATTCTTAATATATATTATATTTTGTAAAATGGTGAAAATTTACAACGAAAGACCAATCCAACAGGGGCAGGGAGGTCATAGCTGTGGTTAGAGATCGGAAAGAAGAACGAACCGGATTCCAGGAATCAGCACCCTATCATCCTGATTATGATCTGCAAACGGATTTTGTCATGGTCTATGGAATGGATGATACGATGCCGCAACGTATTCAGGAATGGAAGGATATAGGGTACGTGGTTCATTTAATGACAGGAGTAGCATGGGGGACCTATAACGACTATCTGGACGGGGAAGTAGACGGAGAAACGCATTGGGATGAAGCCCAGATGGATCGCGATGGCGAAATGATTGTCCATGGGAAGGAACCTATTATTCCTTACATGGTCCCAACGGTTTCCTTTGGTAAATATATCGCTGAACGCATCCGTGCAGCTGTTGATTCTGGCGTGGAGGCGATCCATCTGGAGGAGCCTGAATTTTGGGTAAATGGGGGGTACTCTGAATCGTTTAAGAGAGAATGGCAGTTATATTACAAAGAACCCTGGAGTCCGCCTCACTCCTCACCCGATGCACAGTTTCGGGCTTCCAAATTGAAAGCGTATTTATACACACGTGTGTTAGACCGATTGTGTACCGAGATGAAAGATTACGCTCTGAAACGTTACAATCGCATATTGCGATTCTACGTTCCGACCCACAGCCTGATCAATTATACGCAGTGGCGAATTGTTAGCCCGCAGTCTCGATTGATAGAGCTTCCCTCCGTAGATGGATATATTGCACAAATCTGGACCGGGACATCACGAACACCGAACGTGTATGAAGGGGTGCGCAAAGAACGCACTTTTGAAACCGCTTACTTGGAATATGGTGTCATGCAAGAGCTTGTGCGGGGTACAGACAGACGAATGTGGTTTCTGCATGACCCTATCGAGGACAATCCGAATTATACATGGGCCGACTATAAACAGAACTACCTGAAGACCGTTGCTGCTTCCCTGCTTCATCCCGGGGTTTCCCATTACGAGGTCGCACCTTGGCCGCGAAGAATTTTCAAAGGTACTTATCCTTCCGATGAAGGCACGCATAAAGAGCGGATTCCACCTGACTATGCAACGACATTGCTGCATGTCATACACACGCTTGGCAACATGGATCAAGACAATGTCGAAACAGAAGGTCAATCTCCCCGCATTGGTGTATTAATTGCCGACTCAGCGATGTTTCAGCGCATGAAGCCGGAGCTGGGGGCATCGAATGCTGCAAAGTATGACGGCACAGATCCGGAAGGATTCCAAGAGGATGGCGACACGGAGCTGCTGGATTTCTCTCCATTCTATGGGCTTGCCCTGCCATTGCTTAAACACGGAATACCTGTGAGACCCGTCCAGCTTGATAATGTGAGGCGCTATCCACATTACCTGGCTCCATATCGTGTTCTGCTGTTGAGTTATGAGTACATGAAGCCGGAGCACTCCGATATCCATTATGCACTGGCCCAATGGGTACAGGATGGTGGTGCATTGATTTATGTGGGAGACGACAGCGACCCCTATCACAACATCCGGGCTTGGTGGAATGATGACCAGCGCAGGGAAAGCACGAATACCATATATCCCTCACCACGCGAGCACTTGTTTGAAGAGCTAGGGCTTAAGTTAGAACAGGAAGGGATTCATCCTGTGGGCAAAGGGGCGGTGTATTGGCTTCCTGTACATCCGGCTGCATGTGCGTCAAGTAAAGCGAGTGCAGATCAACTTCGCCAGACTGTGAAAGAAACATGGGAGAGACTACAGGATCCCAACTTCCGTTGGGAAGCCAAGCATTATTTTAAAATTAAACGTGGGCCCTACATCATAGCCTCTGTCCTGGAAGAGTCCATATCCGAAGAACCACTGATTATCCCAGGTCCGGTGGTGGACTTGTTCGATCCTGACCTGCATGTTCGGCAAGAAGTAAGGTTAGCTCCTGGTGAGCAAGCACTGTTATACGACATTACGGCAGGAAGGCCACAGCAAGACAAGGTGAGCCTGATCTCTGCCTCTTCCAGAATTGAAGATCTGACGATAACGAATACAGGTTTTCAATGTGTAGCCAAGGGTCCGACTAACATGCAGGCCACCGCCAGATTCTATTGCCCATTTGAACCCATATCCATTTGCAGTATAGATCAACACCAGACTGTGCTTGCCGAATGGAAATGGGATTCAAAATCGAAAACCGTACTGCTGAACTATGAGCATGGCAGCAAGAACAAGGTGGAGATTCAAGTAAGGTGGGATCATGAGAATGCAAAAGCGAAAACTTGATGAACGAGAGGAGAGAACACAACCATTATGCCATATGAACCGATTAGACTCGGACATTTGAATCAAATGCTGTCCAAACTCCGTGAAGCCATATATGAGCCCATTGCCCAGTTGAATGTGAAGGCATGGGTTACCCAGGAGCCTGTTCCATTCGAGGAAAGAATGTCAGGTCAGCAAATCACTCTTTCACAGGGCGAGCATTGGGGGAAGTTATGGGATTGTGCCTGGTTTTGTTTTACAGGGAGCATTCCACCGTCCGGTAGTGACGCCAATGCTGTTCTTCTGCTGGACGTGAACGGCGAACTCTGTCTGGTGGACCACGAAGGAACGCCTGTACAGGGATTGACAACGATCAATTCAGAGTTTGAATTCACACTCGGTCTCCCTGGGAAAAGAGTTGTTGAACTGGACCATTCGTCAATAACGTTGACGGACGGGGCATTCGAGCTGTGGGCTGATGCCGGCAATAACGACTTATTTGGAAAGTATCAGGGCGGTACGGTAAAAGAAGCGATGTTGGCCATTTGTCATGAAGATATACGAAGCTTGTATTACGATACCGAAGTGCTTCTGGAGACGGCAGAACACCTTCCTGTCAACATGGCGCGCAGAGAAAGGATTCTTCAATCCCTGTATGACGCTTCCATAGTATTGACGGAATTAACGCCTGACCGCATACATCGCGCCAAGTTATTATTGAACGAACCAATATCACGTCGTGGCGGCGATCCTGTGCTGAACATAAGTGCGGTTGGGCATGCACATATTGATTTGGCCTGGTTATGGCCGATCCGTGAGACGATCCGAAAAGGCGCAAGAACATTCTCCACGGTGCTTCGCATGATGGAGCGTTATCCCGATTATGTGTTCGGAGCGAGTCAGCCTCAGCTATACGATTGGATGAAGCAGCACTATCCCAAGATGTATGACCAGATCAAGGAACGGGTGCAGGAAGGCAGATGGGAACCGCAAGGAGCCATGTGGGTGGAATCGGATACCAATGTGCCAGGCGGTGAATCTCTTGTACGCCAGATTCTGTATGGCAAACGTTATTTTCAACAGGAATTTGGAATGGAGATGAAGTCGCTGTGGATGCCGGATGTATTTGGCTACTCCGCAAGCTTGCCGCAGTTGTTGAAGAAATCCGGTGTAGATTACATGATGACCCAGAAGCTCTCCTGGAGTGAGTACAACCGCCATCCTCACCATTCCTTTCTGTGGGAAGGGATCGACGGTTCCTCGGTGTTAACACATATGCCACCTGAGGATACGTACAACAGTCCGGCCGCCCCACGTTCCATTGCCAAAGCAGAGCGGGAGTATCTGGACAAAAATGTTTCCAGCCACGCATTGATGCTCTTCGGCATTGGAGACGGCGGCGGCGGGCCGGGAGAAGAGCATTTGGAACGGTTGGAGCGGGAGAAAAACCTGCTCGGTCTGGCACCTGTTGTGCAGGAACCTTCCTGGAAATTTTTTGAACGATTGAATGAAGAAAGAGAGCGATTCCAGACCTGGCGTGGGGAGTTGTATCTCGAAAAGCACCAAGGAACCCTGACCAGTCAGGCACGGAGCAAGTGGTATAACCGCAAGATGGAGAAAGCTCTGCGCGAGCTGGAATTTGCTGCTGTACTGGCTGCCCGCATAGGCAAGTCTTATCCGGCCGAAACATTGGAGACGATCTGGAAGGAAGTGCTTCTGTACCAATTCCATGATATCCTCCCCGGATCTTCGATTAAGCGAGTATATGATGAGTCGTTAATACGGTATGAAGCATTGCTCCAGCAGACGGAAGGCATGATCACCGAAACCTACAGCTATATTACAGATTATATCTCTTCCCAAAAGGAAAGCTCCAATTCAACTGTGGTATTCAACTCACTACCGTGGGAACGTCAGGAGTGGCTGCACCTCCATGGACGATGGCATAAGGTGCAGGTTCCATCCATGGGCTACACCGTGGTATCTAATCATGAATATCAGGAGGTCATGGGGGAGATCGCAACGGGTATTGAAACGGATGTTGCTGCGCTGGAAACAGATTTCCGTGAAACAGCCAAGGAGTACAGTATGGAGAATGACATTCTCATCGTGAAATTTGACCCCAATGGCGGCATTACCTCAATCCTGGATAAGCTGGAGGCACGTGAAGTTATCCTGCAAGGACAGCGGGGGAACGACCTTCGTGTATATCATGATGAAGGCGATGCCTGGGATTTCCGCCATGATTATTCAGCGCAAGTGGGGATGCCATTAATTCTGAATGATATCCGTGAGCTTCGGGATGGTCCGAAAGTTGGGCTGGTTTTTGATTACAGCTACGGAGAATCGTCTCTAACCCAAACCGTTATTTTAACGGAGGGCAATCGGCGTATTGATTTTGAGACGATCGTGGATTGGCGGGAAAACGGTAAAATGTTACGCACTTCGTTCCCGGTGCAGATTCGTACCGATCAGGTACACTGTGAAATCCAGTTTGGCAGCCTGAGCAGGCCGACTCACCGCAATACGATGTGGGACTTTGCCAAGGATGAGATATGCGCTCACCAATGGGTGGATATATCAGAACCGGATTACGGAGTCGCCTTACTCAACGATTGCAAATACGGGCATCGAGCCATTAACAATGTGCTTGACCTTCATTTGCTGCGCAGCAGTTCCTACCCGGATCCGGTGGCGGATCGTGCAGAGCACCAATTCACCTATTCGTTATATCCGCATCAGGGGAACCATGTTCAGGCTGAAATCTATCGAAGAGGCAATGAGCTCAATATTCCGCTGCGCCTGAGTTCCTTGCCTGCACCTTCAATGGATGTCGAAGAGGAAAAGCTGCCTTACATGAAAGCATTCCTGCAGCCAGATCATCCGCACATCATGGTGGAGTCCATCAAAAAAGCCGAGGACAGCAATGACATTATTGTCCGTCTGTATGAGACCTCGGGAACCCAGGTTAAAACGAAACTGTCTATCGGATGGGATACTGCTGAGGTTTGGGCGGCTGATCTCATGGAAAATAACATTTCATCGCTGGAGCTTCAGGATCAATCTGACGTAGTTTTGTCCTTTACACCATTCGAGATCATCTCGCTGCGATTGAAAGGTTAGTTTAAGAGAAAGGAGCGTTGGGAATGTGATTAAGAACAGTGTGTTAATAAAGCGAATCTGGAAGCATAAACTCTTTTACTTGTTCATGTTACCTGGCATTATCTGGTTTTTCTTATTCTCCTATGTTCCCTTATATGGAATCCAGGTTGCCTTCAGGGACTATACCTTCGTTGGCGGTTTTACCGGAAGCCCTTGGGCAGGTTTCAAGTACTTTCAACAGTTCTTTAACTACTATCAATCTGGTGATATCATCCGCAACACGGTGATCATCAGTCTCATGAAGCTGTTAATCGGCTTTCCGATGCCAATCATTCTCGCCATTCTTTTAAACGAAATACGCATGATCAGGTTCAAGAAAACCGTTCAGACACTTTCCTATTTACCCTACTTTGTATCCTGGATTGTGGTTGTCACCCTGATGCAGAGATTGCTCACGCCATACGGTGGACCAGTGAATGATTTGCTGGGGTCGTTCGGAACTGATCCAATCCAATTCCTGAACAATCCCACCTGGTTCTATCAGATGATTGTTGGATCGGATATTTGGAAGAACATCGGCTGGAACTCCATCATATTCATGGCTGCGATTGCCGGAATTGACCAGCAGCAATATGAAGCTGCCAAGATCGATGGTGCAGGGCGTTTCCAACAGATGTGGCATGTGACCCTGCCGGGTATCCGTAATGTCGCCATTATATTATTTATTCTCGCCGTGGGTAACTTGATGAGCGCGGGTTATGAGCAGCTACTTCTTCTGAATGGACCTGCGACCGCTGGCATGGGCAGTGTACTCGACGTGCACGCCATTAACTCGGGTATCCGGGAAGGGCGTCTGAGTTACGCGGCAGCTGTGGGGCTGTTCCAGAGTGTAATTGGGCTTATTTTGGTGCTAACGGTCAACCGGATTGCCCGCAAAGTCAGTGATGTATCCCTGTTCTAAGGAGGTGATGTGATGACACGCAAATGGTCCTTATTTTCAGTTATAAACTATACCATTCTCGCTTTGGTCGGATTCTCCATGATCTACCCGTTTATTTACATCCTGGCGTACTCGCTGAATGACGGCAAAGATTCCATGCAGGGCGCGATCTATTTCCTTCCACGACAATTTACATTGGAGAACTATGCCCAAGTATTTGATAATGCACGCATCTGGAAGGCGTACCAGATCACCATCATGCGAACCGTGCTGGGTACGTTCCTTCATGTGATTCTGTGTACATTGATGGCATACGCGCTCTCGAAGAAATCATTGCCGGGCCGTTCATTTTTCACCTTTTACATCTTTTTGCCTACGATTTTCAGTGCCGGATTCATCCCGTTCTTCATTACGCTTCAGAAGCTGCATCTGATCAATACCTTCTGGGTGTACGTCTTACCGCTGTTATTCAACTTCATGCATATCATCATTATCCGGACCTTTCTGCAAGGAATTCCGGAAGAGCTGGAGGAATCAGCCCACATTGACGGGTATGGGGATTTTCAAATCTTCATTCGCATCATTCTGCCTCTCTCGGGACCCGTACTGGCAACCATCTCCCTCTTCATTGGGGTCGCCCACTGGAATGACTGGTTCTCGGGTGCCTACTATGTATCCAACAAGGATCTGATTCCGGTGCAAACCCTCTTGCAGGAGATGCTGACCGAAGCGGAGTCGCTGTCCAATTCGATGCAGCGCGCAGCACAACAGGGCGGGCAGACGATTGGCAGTTCAGGCGGAGCGGGTGCGACACCCGAATCCCTGCGTATGGCTTTGCTTGTCATTACCGTCTTCCCGATCCTGTGTATCTACCCGTTCCTGCAACGATATTTCGTAAAAGGAGTGATGATCGGTTCGGTGAAAGGTTAGGTGATCCTAACCTGGAATTTGCTGAGTTTTATCAGGCTTGACCCAGATCATTCATCATCATATTTCAGGAGGCGATTGGTTTGAACCGAATTTGGTCGAAAGGCGTATCCGTATTACTCGTGTCCATCTTGGTTGGAGGATCGTTGAGCGGATGCACGGATTCATCAGGAAATGGGAATAGCGGAGAAGCAGCTGATGGTTCATACAAGCTCAAAATATTGCACAACTGGAACGGTTCAGGTGGTTCGGACAACGGAATAACGCCTGTGGAAGAAGTCATCAAGGAGAAGACTGGCGTCACGCTGGATTGGGAGTATACCAAAGGCAGTGAGACCGAGAAGGTAAACCAGATATTTGCCACGCAGGATCTGCCGGATATCTATACCGGACCCGCATGGGGAGGTGAGCTGGATGGCATTATCAAGGCGGCCAAAGAAGGGCAGCTCGTCGATATTTCCGACAAATTGGGGGACTATCCTAACCTCGCGAAATCCATTGCTGAAGAAAATGTACCCCCAGCGCTCTACGAAAAAGCGATTAATGCCTATGACGGCAAAAAATATCTACTCCTGCAAAACCAGCCTGCCCAGAATGAAGATGGCATGGATTGGCTGTACGGCTTCTATGTTCGCAAGGATATCGCGGATAAGGTGGGTATAGACCCTCAATCGGTCGTGACAAAGGAGGAATTCTATAACTTCCTCAAAGCAATCAAGGATGCCAATCTGCAAGAGAACGGGCAGCCGGTCTTTCCATTGGGTGGCTTCAGCAACGGCTGGTCCGTCGGCATCGGCAATACCATGTTCAATTCGGGTGGCAGTTATGTTGACAAAGGTGACGGAACGGTAGAGCATAACTTTTTCACCAAAGGTTATGAAGAATACACCCTGTTCTATCGGAAACTGGTTGAAGAAGGGTTAATGGACCCGGAAGCATTCACCCAGACTGACCCGATCGCCAAGGAGAAAATCAATCAGGGCCGCATCGCCATTCTGGCCGCACACTATCCGGCCATTTTGGATGCCTCCAAAGAGTATGTTACTTCACACCCTGGAAGCGATTACATCCCGATCGGCCCTTTAGAGCGTGCAGATGTTGAAACGAATCGCCCTGCGGATCTGGGCATTCAGGGCAACAACGTAACAGTGATCACCAAAAACTGCAAGGGCGCATGTGTAGATGCGGCGCTGAAGTTCCTCGATTACATGGCTTCTGATGAAGGATTTATGCTGGCAAGATACGGAGTGCAGGGCGTTCATTGGGATATGAAGGAGGGTAAACCTGTTGCCAAAAAGGAGTGGTTCGATAAATTTACGGCAGATCAATCGGGTAAAGTTCGCAAGAACGAAGGCATTTCCATTGGTTTGGAATCCATCACGGGGCCTGATCGAATCAATTCGGTCGCAGGCGGAGATATCTGGGCCGATCAGAAACGGCTTGATGCCATGGAACAAGCCAGAAAAATTCTGCGTCCTAATGGCATTCATGTCATTACAGCCTATAACCCGGGCGATGTGATTACCAAAGCACCGGAATGGGAGATGCTAAAACCTTCCATGGATCGGATGGGTGATGCCTGGAAGGAAGCCATCTTTGCGAAATCGGATGAAGCGGCGTTGGGCATTATCAACGAGCTTCGCGAGCAGCTTCGAAAGACCGGATATAATCAAGCCATGCAGTTTACGAACGAAAACTTGAAAGGGAAAGACGTAGTTACCGTTCAGATGCCGAACTGATCACCCCCCCCATATTCTTAATTTTAATTTGAAGGAGTTGCATTCATATGACGACTGAGTTCAGACCGCCTTCCGTACCTCTGGTTACTGTGGACCCTTATTTTAGCGTATGGTCAGCCGCGGACCATCTGTATGAAGATCATACCCGGCATTGGACGAACAAAACGAATGGCATGGTGGGCTTGGCGGTGATCGATGGAAAGCTTCGACGATTTATGGGGAAAGTGGGATCGGAGGAGCGTACAGCTGTCCAGGAACCTGAAGTGCTGGTGCAGACCAACCTGACTGTCCAGCCTGTAACGACTCGATATACGTTTCAAGGGGAAGGAATTGAACTTCATGTTCAGTTCCATACACCTTTATTGCTGGATGATCTGGACCTGTTATCCAGGCCGGTGACGTATTTGACTTTTCAGGCCAAATCCATCGATGGGGCATCCCATCAAGTCAAAATATATTTTGATGTGACAGGTGAATGGTGTGTAAACACATCCGATCAACACATTACATGGGAACGCCATGTGATTGAGGGGCAATGGAATGTCATGTCCATGGGCACTGTGGATCAGCCCGTATTACAGCTTGCCGGTGATGATACACGAATCGATTGGGGATATATGGTTCTGGCTGTTCCCCAATCTTCCGATATCCAGACGGCCATTCATTCAGTAACAGGCCGTGAGCAGTATGCACGCACTGGACAATTGCCTATCGAAGATGATCATCCTCAGCCGCGAGCTGTATCGGACAACATGCCGGTTATGGCCGCCGAGATCGATCTGGGGGCTGTCCGGGACGAACCGATATCCGAATTTCTCATGCTTGCGTATGACGATATCCATGCGATTGAATATTTTCAACAGCCTTTACATGCCTATTGGAAAAGAAATGGATTAACGTTTCATGAAATGCTATTACTGGCAGCTCAACAATACGAAGAGATTCAGCAGCGCTGTGACAGCTTTAATCTTGAACTCATGGCAGAGAGTCAGGCCGCAGGCGGTGAGAAATACCGGGATATTGTGGCGCTAACCTACAGACAGGCGATTGCAGCGCATAAGCTGGTTGCCGATGAGGAGGGGAATGTTTTATTTTTCTCCAAAGAGAATTTCAGCAACGGATGTATCGCTACGGTGGATGTCAGTTACCCTTCGATCCCATTATTCCTGAGATACAACCCTGAACTGATCAAGGGCATGATGCGTCCAATTTACAAGTATGCGATGAGCCCGGATTGGACGTTTGATTTTGCTCCTCATGATGTAGGAACCTACCCTAGGGCCAACGGTCAGGTGTATGGAGAGAATAAGCTGGAATACCAGATGCCGATTGAGGAATGTGGCAATATGCTGCTGATGGCTGCGGCGGTCAGCAAATATAAGGGAGATATCGAATTTGCTCGGCAGCATTGGGAACCTCTTACGCGATGGGCAGATTATTTGCTGCACAATGGACTCGATCCTGTAAACCAGCTGTGCACGGATGACTTCGCCGGGCATCTGGCGCACAATACCAATTTATCGATCAAGGCCATATTGGGTATTGCTGCGTATTCCTATATGTGTGACAGGCTCGGACTGAAGGAAGGCGCGAAGTACCTGGAGGAAGCTCGGAACATGGCTCAGGAGTGGGCGACCATGGCAGATGCCGGGGACCATTATAAGCTGACGTTTGACAGTCCAACCGAGTCATGGAGCATGAAGTACAATCTGGTGTGGGATCATCTGCTCGACCTGCACCTGTTCCCGAAAGAGATCGCCGCCAAAGAACTTGAATATTACATGCACAAACAAAACCGCTATGGCCTGCCGTTGGATAGTCGTGAAACGTATACCAAATCCGATTGGCTGGTATGGTGTGCCTCCATGAGTGCAACGAAAGCGCAATTTGAGTCTTTCATTTCACCGCTGTGGGATTTCATGAATGAAACTTCGTCTCGTGTTCCCGTAACGGATTGGTATGACACGATCACCGCTAAGCAGATGAATTTTCAGAATCGCTCTGTGGTCGGCGGCTTCTTTATCCAACTACTCATGCAACAGTCTACAGACTAATGGGTGTGAAGGCAGGTGGTGAATATGAAGGCAGACGCAGAGGAAGTCTGTGATCATTTACAGCAGCTCAAGCAGCAATTTGCGAATCCGGATGCAACGTATCGTCCGCAGCCTTTCTGGTTTCTGAATCATGCGCTGGAGAAGACCGAACTGGAGAGTCAGATTCAATCCATGTATGAAGCGGGAGTTGGTGGTGTGGTTCTGCATGCCCGGCACGGAATGCTAATCCCATATCTCTCGCCAGAATTTATGGAGGTGCTGGAGTTTTGCACAGCAGAATGCAAGAAACGGAATATGGCCGTCTGGCTGTACGATGAAGAGAATTGGCCGAGCGGAACCTTGGGCGGCAGACTGACACGGGAACAACCGGAATATCGCATGCGTTATTTGAGAATAGAGGAAAAGCGATATATGCGAGATGCGCCGCCGGAAAGCTTGAAGCTGGATTTTGCCTCCCATGATCACAATGAGCTGATTGCCATCCTGGCCTATCGGGCGTTTAACCGCGATGGAGAGTGGTTGCTTCATGATGAACCGGAAAATATCACGCATTATTGGGGAGAGGAGTGGAGTCCGGGTCACGCCCATGATTCTTATATTGTTCTCGCCTGCTGGTCCTGTGAGATTGCCGAGGGAATCACCTTCGCTCAAGGGTATTACCTGGATACATTGAATCCGGAAGCGGTTCAGTCTTTCATTCAGATGTCTTATGAACCGTTTCTGGCATTAAAGCCCTATTACGGATCAACCATTCAAGGGGTGTTTACTGACGAGCCGGGTCTTATGATTCACGATGGCTTCTTCGGGGTGGAGGCCATCCGAACCGCCGTTCATGATGTAGATGCTACGTTGCCCGGCCTCGTCTTCGCTTGGACCGAGGGAATGGCTGAACGATATCAGCAAGAGAATGGGTATGATCTAATCCCGCGGTTGGGGGCATTGTTGTATCCCATGGCAGACGGCAGCCGATCCGCAAGACAGCAATATTATGATACGATCACCCGCTGGTACGTGGATGGATATCATGCAGCGATTCGTACATGGTGTGAACAATCCGGTCTGCTCTATATCGGTCATACGCTGGAGGAGCCTGTCTGGGGGCAGGCTCGATCTCAGGGCAATCAGACCCGGGTATTGCAGCAATTCCACTATGCAGGCGTGGATTATCTCACTCCCGGCATCGGGTCAAAGGCAAATCCGCATCGCATTGTGTCCGTCAAGACGGCTGCTTCTGTCGCGCAGCTGAACAGGAAGGAGCGGGTGATCTGTGAAGCCTTTGGTGCAAGTGGTCATGGTTATTCCATGCGCCAGCGGCGACTTGATGCCAATTTTATGGCCTTTTTGGGAGTTAATCTGTTTATTCCGCATGCATTCTATTATTCGTTTGCCGGGTATCGGAAGACCGACTTTCCGCCGACTGAATTCAAACATGCACCCCATTGGCTGCATTATCGTGCTTTTGCCGATTATATAGGGCGATTGAGTCTGCTTGGAGCAAAAGGAAAACGAACGCCGGAAGTTCTGCTGTTATCGCCTATCCATACGGTATATGAAACCATGTTCACATCAGGCGAAGCGGATATGCATCCTGCATCAGATGTGCTGTTCTCGCTTTTGTCAGATCGCTTGCTGCGATCATCTATCGACTACGACTATGTGGATGAATGCCAGCTTCGCGAAGCGCTCCTTGTTGAAGGAGAAGGTTTGCAATTTGATGGCCATGGATATTCGATCCTCGTTATGCCGGAAATAGAGGTGCTGTCAAGGGATGTTGCAGCCCGGCTTGTATCCTTTGTTAAGCAGGGCGGAACGTTAATTGCAATAGGTACAATTCCGCAGCATAGTGAATCTTTGCGGCATGATCCGGTGTTGTTGAAGGATATCCAGGAGCTGTTTGGTTCCGACCCGCCGCACGGAAAATTACGTGCTGTTGGCAAGGGTCACAGCCTCTTTTATTCCATGGATGACGCTGTTCATCAAGGCGGTCAGAGTCAGCGTCTGGATCAACTCGAAGCGTTTTGTATTCAATTAGGGGAGTTGATTAGAGAACCACCGGTAATACGATGGGATTGGATTGAAGGTCAGTCTGACGATTTGATTAGTGTCGAACGCAGAATTGGAAATCTGGTGTATGTATGGCTGATGAATTGGTCGGAGCACTCCGTGACCATTAAGCTCATTTGCGATGAAAATAAAGGTGGCTTGCAAGAGTGGGAGTTGGAGAGCGGAAGCGTATGCAGCATTGACGCTGAATCGTTCCTTTCATTCGTACCCGGAGAGCTCCGTGTGCTGTCGGTAAGTCCTCAAAAGAGCTCCTCTATTCCGCAAGAACGTACGGATCATGCGGAGTATACAGAGCAAGCGTGCCTGGGAGATAAATCTTTTTCCATGAATGTGGTAGAGGTCATTCTGGATGAGCAGTGGGAGTTCAGGACCGCAGGCCCCAACGTTCTTCTGCTAGATCAATGGCATGTCACATTGAATGACCGACACTCCAGGATGAACGCGACCATGCCCGGGCAAGTAAATACGTATCGCACGACGTTTGGCATGACGCCAAAATTGATTGAACGGCTTCAATCCCGGTGTGGTTCGGATCGTTCCGGTAAGGCAGGAGAAGAATCATGGGGCAGGATGGAATTGCTTCTGGATGATGTAGATCAGAACATTCCATCCCATATCGGATTTTTGCAGCGTAGGCGTAATCTGGAAATATTCGTCAATGGGGTACGTCAGGAAGCGTTAAGACGCTCTTCGTGGCAGGCTGGTGATGTTGACAGTGTAGATATCACTCCACATTTGTTGGCTGGCGAGAATGAGCTGGAAATTCTGACGGTTTCGTTATTGGAACCGATGCCTGCTATTTCATTCCCAGCATTTCTGATTGGTCCGTTCGCGATAGAAAACGATACGACGTTAAATACCGATGTGGAACAATCGGGTGGATGTTGGAATACTGCTGGCTATCCTTATTATTCAGGTACGGGTGTCTACTCGCAGCAGGTGGATCTGTCTAACGTAAACTTAGCTGCAAATGAGGAGCTATGGCTGGAAGCCGAAGATATAAGGGAGACAGCAAGCCTATATGTGAATGATATTGAAGCAGGTATTCGTTTATGGCCGCCTTACCAATGGAACATAACGCCATATATTCAAGAAGGAATGAATGAAATGAACTTACATGCCGCAAATACACTGGAGAATTTGTATGGAAAATCAGCGCTGACATCAGGAATTAATGGACAGGTGAGGTTGATCCGACGAACGCGAAGAACATCACAGACGCAACATCACAACAAATCATAAAAACATTAAAAATGCGTGTTCAAAAAGTCAGTTTTTCAGCACCGAAGCTTATGCTTCCGAAGTGCGTTTTTTCAAACGCTGGAGTTGGATGAAGCTAGGGACGGAGTAGCCGAGCTACACGTTTTTGGAGAAAACGGCTTCGGAAGCATGTGCTTGAGAACCTACGTGAGCAACGGAAGGCCCGGCTGAATTCAAGATTCGATGTCGAATCCGCTTCTCGAGTTACCTCGTGATCAAAATTTGGCTTTTTGAACAACCTCTAAAAGGAGATATGAACTTTATGATTCGTAAATTAACTGTTTTGTGTGTTGCCCTGGTCTGTACAACCGTGTTATCGGCTAGTGCATTTGCTGCCACAGATGAGTTGAAGCATACCAACTCGTTGAAGTGGCCCCAAAATCAAGCGCTTCCAACTTTCAATAAAGTAGAACGTTTGGATGTGGCGAATGTATATGAGGAATCTGGCGATATCAAATTGCTTTTGACGACGCTTGAAGGGGTAATCAATCGAGAAAAGCCGCGAATCTACATTCAACAGAATAAAGTAGACCCTTGGCTGCAGGACTTGAACGTCCCTTATAAGCAGCATGACAACGTAATGGATGTTTTCAATAAATATGCGAAAGAGATCAAAGGCATTATCGTATATGATCCGCAGCTGCCGGACTCCATTAACGTGGCCACGACACTAGCCGGGCTCAAAAATGCTGTTGTTGCCAGTCCTGAATTGGCTCAACAATTGACTGCTGCACCGTATCACCTGTCGGTAATCGAAGACTTGCAGGGCAAGTTCAAGAATCGTATGGATGCATACAACTGGCAGTATGAGCATCTCTGGAGCCAGTCCACTCAACGAATGTTGGTCGGATTGAGTCCAAACACCTCCATCCCGATTCCGTCCGGAAATTTTGATTCATTCCAAACGGTTGGAGTGGAGAAGGAACAGATTCGTGATGCAAGTAACAGGAAGACCTATGACTATGACTTGTCATCCTATTTGGGAAAAGAAGCGGTCTACCTCCGCTTTAATGATGCCTTTCCTCAGGATGGCTGGGGACCTGCCGTTCATCAAGTGACGGTGAAAGCAGATGGACAGATTATTGCGGATTTCAAAACGGGTTCTACTGAGGAAGAAGCGTTTCTCTATGACCGACATAACTCCAAATTTTTGCCTGGAAGCGATCACCGCTTCGCAGATAATGGAAACTACTTTGTATACGAATTTAAGCCTGCAGCGGACACAAAGCAACTAACCGTATCGATCGAGATGTGGAACCAATACAAGGTATCTGCGAGTAATGTTCAACCACTCTCGTCTGAAGAAAAGGAACCTTATGGCTATCTCCGCGATTATGCTGTAGCGAACAAAGCCATGGTGTTCTGGTTGTCTACCAGTGTGCCAGAGGAAAAGGCGCTATTTGAGAAGATTCTGTCTGATGTAAAGCCAGGGACACCTTATCTCGGTTGGTTCGACAATGATTTTGAGGGCGAAGTTGCTGGCATAGAACTCACATCTCGTCATGGTGTCTATGTTGTTCCTTCCGACTGGTTCCATAACATGACCGTATTTTCAGGAACAAACGTAAAACAACAGCCTGCTCCCAAACCGATAAAATCCAAGCTGGAGAACAAAATCTATGTAACCTATACCTTTGGCGAAGGTGACAACCTGCAATACGATCAGAATCATATGCGCAACCTGTGGGCTGATCCCGCTCGGGGTAAAGTGCCTATCAACTGGACTTCCAGTCCGTTGCTCTACGATGCAGCGCCTGCCATTCTAAACTATTACCGTTCAACCGCGACGCCAAATGATCAGCTTGTTGCAGGCCCATCCGGAGTGGGTTATTTCAATCCAAATGTCTGGCCAACAGACACATTCCCGGCGTATCTGAAACAAACCTTCTCATATCTGAAGAAAACTAACATGTCGTACCCTTTTGTACTCAATCGTGAACTTGGAAAAGACATTCCGCTGAGTGATTCGATTGCAGCTGCGTATGAGAAGAACTATAAACTTCCAGGCCTGTTCCTCGCAGGCGAGGACAAAGCCAATGTTCAGATCATGAATGACAACTTTCCGGTTTCCATTCTGCGAGGCATCTCAACGGTGCAGGATGGTAAAGATATTTTGAATCGTACCAAGACCGAATGGGATGGCAAATCTCCAACGTTTATTTCGGTTGGGATTAATGCATGGAGCATGACCCCATCGGATGTGCTGGCGATTACGGAATCTCTTGGAGCCGAGTTTCAGGTCGTTAAGGCGGACGAATATTTCTCGCTGATCCGAAAAGCGTACGGCTTGTCCAAGTAAGATGACAAAGTGAGCTTAAGGAGCTTTGATCCGTCTTCAAAGCAATCGGAAGCTCGAATCTGGCAAAGCGATCTATAGATATTCAAATATCATTCGGCCAATAAAAGACCTGCCGGATCCTTGCGGATCAGGCGGGTCTTTAGCTTGTGAATACGTTTATTATGGTAGAATTAATGAATGGATTATGTCCAAGGACAATGTACAATGATACCAAGTTACAGCTCAATAGCTTTAAGTCCAGATTTAAATTACATTTTAGACTATGGGAATAAAGGAAGGAAAGAATCAGATGTTTTTAAAAGCATTTGACTTAGACTTACCATATATTGCGAATGATGAAAGCATTGAATCTATAATGAAAACACAAAAATGTGAGTACAACGAGGCAGCAAAATTAGATTATGAATTGAATTGGAAATGGAAAAGACGTTCATTTAGATTGGAAACTCGCTGTATTACAGCAATGTTTGAACGTTTATTCGGGAAATACAAAACGAAAGATTGTTGGAAAGTTCTAATAGAATGTGTAGAAAATATTTCGGACGAAAGAATTGTTAATGATTCAGGTGTTTGTTCGGCGCCAATCCAATTTAATTTGAATGACTTTCGTGCAAAACATGAGTTGGAGAAAAAAAAGGTTACGCTTCGACTACTCATGGACGGGATCGAGAAACTTGCTCTACGTAATGGTTGGAATATTGATCCATTTAGAGAAATAGCATTACAGATAGAAGAGTTAGGTTATGTAAATGAATGGACTTGGAAAAAAACAGTAAGGAGTTCTAATATGAAGTACACTGCTAAAGTCATATGCCATCATAATGTAGAAAGCATGGATATATTCATATCTATTCTACAACGAGATGGTAAGCAAGTGCTTTTAGAAAAGGTCATATCAGAAAAACCAGATGAATTTGCTTATACTAAGCATTTAGGCGAACTTAAATGGGAATCTGATTTTGAAGTTGCTTTAATCAATAAAAAGGCAAATGAAAAGTATTTGGTAGCCATAGAACACTAATTATATTGTCGTTAGAAATAAATTGTATAATGACAATATGCTCACTTGATGGAAAAGGACATATCAACAATTTAACAAAGCAAAATGTACCAACACCTCATGTTAAAAATAAATCAATACCTGGGGAGTTAGACCATAAAGAAAAGATGAAATTCCGCAGAAGAGGTAGAGATGATGAACACATTAAAATGGCTTCAAAACTGGTATCTTGAAAACTGTAATGGTGATTGGGAGCATTCATACGGTGTTAAAATTGATACTGTGGATAATCCCGGTTGGTCTGTCAAAATCGATTTAATAGGTACTTTTTTAGAGGATGTTCCTTTTGATATGATCGAAGAAGAGAGAAATGAAGAAGATTGGTTCTACTGTATCGTGAGTGATAGAGTCTTTCACGGTGCAGGAGGAGCAACAAATTTGGAAGAAGTACTAGACTGCTTTAAAAATTGGGTTTAGAGATAAGTTAATTTTTACACCTATGCGATGAATCGACAGTTTGATATTCGATATCACAATTTAAGGGAAACAAATCGTTGGATATTTCTTTGAAGGTAGTACGGCTCATAAACTAATCGATTTTTTTACATTGAGAATAACGATAAAGAAGGGATTTCGCGTAAAAGTTTTTTTCAAGTCATACTTTTATTTAGAAATCAGCACGAAAGGGATCAGTTTATTGTTCATGTGCAGCGGAATGAAAGTGACTTTAAAAATAAGCTTTGCTCTCTAAGCGAAGATTATTCAGCGCTTGGAACACATTGTTGAGCATATGAAAACACCAAAAAGCAGCTAATCAACTATTACTATCTATTTTTTATCATATCTCCGAAATTGGTAATTAAGAAAAAGTATGTGTTAACATTTCCCATCAGTTAACACTTATTTATGTTCACATTGTTATGGACAACTGAAGAATAAGTAAGGAGCCGTGCTGTAACACGACTCCAGTGTACATTAACTACATTAAGAGCAGTCGGCCGCTAGGTGGTCGCCGGAATAGACTGTTAGATTAGGGTGGACGGTCTATTTCTTTTCATGTAAGCAAGAAGCACCAAAATTAAAATACCGAAAAGGAACAGTAATGAAAGTGTGTCTTTGCCTCAATGCTTGGGTTTATGGTTATTTCGTGATTGGACTTGTTTTTTTACCCATAATGTAAATTCCAATCCAGCCTAGCAATAAGAAGATCTGAGCCAGAGCGACCAGCCACAACACTTCCGTATAACCGCCTATAATGCAAAATATAGTATTGACTAGGGGGAACCCTACGAAAGTAAACATGATAGGAAAATCTTTTTTGGGAGTGATTGAATAATTAACCTTCCGGTCCCAAAACTTTATAAAAGCTAATGCTAAAATTCCGATTGTAATTACAGAAAGTGTAATCAACATCACCCATTGCATATTAGAGGTTCTTTCGAAGAACGGCCCCATATAATTAAGGAAGTTAGATAAAGGTGAGAACATACAGGCTAATGACAGAATGGCCGCCAGAAACGGATAGATATAACCAATTGATTTACTGTAGCCTTTCTTTTTATGCCACCATTCTCCAATTAGAATAAAGACGGTCCAATATCCTGCTATATAAATCCATCCTGTAAAATTCATCACAGGTTCCCCATAGATTTGAGGCTCACCGGCTAGCGGATAATAAGTCCATCTTGCCATGAGTCCATCTGTAGTCTGAAATATCTGTTTAACAGCCACCGGGTCGAGTGAAAAGTCAAAAACCATAGCGCTCAATCCCGTAATAAATGGTTTAGTCCAGGACGGTATATTTACAGACTTTAGAACACGCAAAGTTGAATAAATGATCAGAAACTCAATAATAGGGACAGTAATCGGTATATTAAATAACATTAAAATACTCCGCCCATAGGCGTAAAAGCCTTCCCCAAGCGATGAAGCAGTAATTTCAAAAACGGCTGCGTAAAAAAACACAAAACCTATAAACTGCAGTAGAACCGTTTTGGGATGCGTTTCCTTATCCAGGATATAGAAAACCATCAGAACAGCAGCAATTAAGACTATAAGATCTTGAATTATCCATACAGGTACTACAGTTATATCACCCATATTTTACCTCCATTTCAGTTTAAAACTAGAATTGAACGTTCAAATAAATTATAATTTCACTGTGTTACTTAAACAACAGGCTGTTCGATTGAGATATGTTAGTTATCATACAAACCACCTTAGATTTGTTCATTATTTTAAATTAGGAGGATATTATGACAGACAAAAAAACAGATCACAGAGTGAGATATACAAAAATGGTTATCAAAGAAAGCCTATTGAAGCTGTTGACAGAACGGTCTATCAATAAAGTTACAGTGACCGACATTTGCAGAGAAGCAGGGATTAATCGCAACACCTTTTATACACACTATGCTAATCAGTTTGAGCTTCTTTCAACGATTGAAAATGATCTTTACGAAGACATTAAGCAAGTTGGGATGAGTTCTTCCAACCCTCAAACGTTATCTTATGAATTATGTAAGTACATAAAAGCGAATAAAACGATATGTGAGGTTCTGTTCTCAGAGCATGGCGATAAAGAATTATTAGAACGAATCCTTTATATCAGTCACGATTTAACTATTGAACGATGGAAGACGGAATTAAAATATTTTGATCCACAATTATTTGAGTCCTGGTATACGTTCACCGCTCATGGCAGTATAGCTATTATTAAAAAGTGGGTGAGTAGTGGTCTGAAGGAAAGCCCGAGTAAAATTGCAGCTTTTATTGATAAAGCTACGGAATCCGTATCTAAAGCTTTTTATTCTGAAGAATTGTAGGATTTCCCCGCTTCTCACCAAAAAGCCCGGCAGCTTATACGGCCGAGTAGGCTTTCCCTTTGTCGCGAAAGGTAATCCGGATCTACGCCTCCCGGTGATTGCCGAAATCAAAGATAATATTTTCATAATTTTCCCATTCCTTGGCCATCGGACGACCTTGGCCTGAATCGCAGGCTCTCCGTCCAGAAAGCGGACGCGTAGCGTTCTGCCGTTTCGCCAAAGTTTTCGGACCATAACGGCCATCTCGGGGCTGACTTCATTGCGGGAGGTCATGTTCTCCAAGGCGTCGGCTTCAAGTTCAAGCGAGCCGGCATTACCCGCGCGTTCTTTTATTGCGATGGATACCGCTTCGCTGATTTTGTCGGCAGGTGGCTTCAAGATGACACACATCTTCAATGAGTTCTACGATTCGGTCATTGACGCCGCTCCTTTTCGTGATTAGTATTTTTAACCAATCTATATTATGAACCAAGGATCACCCGGTACCCGGATTAATTTTTGGGAAATCGGCAAATGCGCTGCAGTGGCTTAACACGTTAACAAAAAAAAGGAGGGGATGATATGAAAAGAGGCACAAATAATAACCACGCAGCTAAAAGCTGAAATTTGTTACAAGAGGTTAATCATGTCAACTCGAAACGGTAAGTGTGCGGCAGCATGTGAAAAAAATCCCGAAAGGCATGCAGAGGATCCAAGCCCAGCAATTCTGGAAAATAGTTGTAATCATTGTGGAAGTACCGATGGTTATTACACCAAGGATTACGTGGTCGGGAAAACACAGTACAAGCACACAACTACGATGGATTCTTAAAACAGACAACGGAGATTATTACGAATGCCTGAAGTACAAGTGCGGGAAATTTGCATACTGTTGTGACTCCAACAAAAAACTATTCAAATTGAAAGAGGGGTAAACGGATGAGTGTTAAGCGGGATGAGAATGGTTAAAAGGTGTTCGAATTGATTGATGGAAGACAGTTGCTATGGTCTGAAGAAGACCGGGGGTCGTTCGCTAGACCGAATGAAAACTCCACTCCACTGATTAGTGCCCCTGATCAAATGCCTGTAACTTTAGCTAGGGTCAGTGAAGAAAAAGGCCTAACTTATAAAGATATGGATCTCTTACGTGAACAAGTTAAAGATATCCAACTTCAGTTTTCTTCTCAAGAATCTAAGAACATAATGGATAACTCACTCAACGTTTCAGTTTGTCCTGCAGTATCTAATGGTGTAGAATCTTGTGGAGCGTTTGATAATTATTATAGACACAATGTGGAATAACGGTGATTTCACTGCTCAAGTCTTAGGTTTATCTGGCGAGCCTAATATGTACACCAGCCTGCATGGTAATATCGGTAATGACTCTGGGAAAGCATCAAGACTCTCAACATTTAAATCTTATATTAATACTTACGAAAGATATGTAGTTGATGGCTTGGAATATAATAATAAAATGGAATCACTAAGCTGGGGCGGAACAATTGCATCTATGCTATTATTTTACCTCACATATTCCGGTCCTGCTGGATGGGTAACCATGGTTTTAAACTCTTCTAATGCATTAACTATACTAATTGGAATTACCTCATCAGCTTATAGAACCGCTTCTAGACTTACAATAACTAAAAATACAGCTCAATACCAACAATATGCTATTGATCAGGTTTATAATATGTTCAACGATGCTAATTACGGTATAAACTACAAACCGGGCTCTTAATTTTAAAAAAAGGGGGTGAAATCATTTTTGAAGGATAGGATACGCTGTCCCCCTATTAATTATTATTATAGCAGACATCGGGTTACTCATATTTATCCTTAGAAATGGTAATGAATTATCCGAAAGCGGAATCTTTGGTATGATACTGTTCGTGTTTTGTTTATTGACTGTGCTTATTATAATCTCAATATACCGTTACTATACTTGGATTAGAGACAAAAAATTATTATAAATGTAGTAAAGACCGCCTTGGAGAATACCAGGCGGTCTTTACTACTTAACTGCACTCAAAAAACAAACCCAACGGACATTGGCGAACGCAGTATGCCTTCTTAGTCAAGTTCCGGTTTTGACCTTCGTCCGAATCTGCGGCTTAAGCTGATGTAAAGAGTGAGTATTATCTAAGAAAATAAGAGCATATGAATACATTACATTAATAGATATAAATTACGCCAACAGGAAACGATAGCTCAAATATATAAAGAAAGCAGTTGATCCCTATGATCGGCTGCTTTTTAGTCAACTACTTGAATGTGATGGAGGGGTAATTTATAAGAATAAAAAGTACTTTCATCTGATAAATACCTCTAGCTATGCGTATTTTATAATTGTTCTTCCTAAATGGTTTCCGTGTTTTATAGCTTCAATCGTTTGAGATAGTTCTTCAAGTGTAATTTCTTTCACGAGAGTACTTTGACAGATATTCCATTCATTTGCTAATTTACCCCATATATATCCGCGGTTTTCAATAGGTACATTTACAGAATCAATGCCCAAGAGGCTGATTCCTCTAAGTATAAACGGCAGTACGGTCGAGGTTAGTTTTATGCCGCCCGCATTCCCACACATACTCATACTACCACCATAAAAAATTTGGGGAATTAATATGGAAGCAATATCTCCACCTACAGTATCTAAAACAAAGTCAAACTTTTGCTTATTTAGTGGCTTAATTTGCTCACCTAATGTTTCTGCGTAAACGACATCTGTAGCACCTAAAGATCTTGCCACCTCTAATTGATGTTCTTTTCTAATTAAGGCAGAAATATTTTTGTAACCGATTTTAGATAAAATTTGTAAAGCAATACTACCTACTCCACCAGTTGCACCGGTGACTAGGATTTTAGGATTTTTATTTATGTCCATACCGTTTTTCTCTAAAGCCATTATAGAAAGAGCAGCCGTAAACCCTGCGGTTCCAAAAATCATAGCCTCTTTGGGGGAGAAGTTTTCTGGCATAGGAACAATCCAAGCTGCAGGGACCCTTGCATATTCCGCAAATCCTCCTGTATGACTCATACCAACAGCAAATCCTGTAACAATGACTTCCTGTCCCACATGGTAACGACTATCTGCTGTGTGAACAATCGTTCCACTCAAATCAATTCCTGGAATCATAGGGTAATCTCTTATAACACCACCATTTTTTTGAACAGCCAACATATCCTTAAAGTTTATTGAAGAGTAAGATACCTTAATTAAAATCTCCCCATAGGAGAGACTATCCAAATTAACAATTTCCAAACTGTAACTTACTTGACCGTTATCTTCATTTACGACGATTGCCTTGAAGTTATCCATAAAATCCCCCTTAGTTCTGTTATAAAATATTTCTGTGACAGAAATGTTTTATAACAGAATCTAACATGGTATAATAGGTATTGTCAAGATGGGGGAGAGTGGGACAGGGACTATGGAACTAAATGATTGCATGAACTTTCTATTAAGTGTTAGTCAGAACAAAGTTTTTAAATATTTCAGCAAGCTTTTAGAAGAATATGGAATAACACCGTCTCAATATGGCGTGTTAAATGTTTTATGGAGAGAAGGGCAATTAACCCCAAAACAAATTGGAGAAATGTTATTTTTAGAAGCTTCAACTGTCTCGGGGGTATTGGATAAAATGCACAAGGCAGAATTAATCGAACGTTCTGCAGATCCAAAAAATCGTAGAAATGTCTTCGTGATAGCCACTCAAAAATCTTTAGAAATCAGAAATGGTGTTGAAGCAGCAACTATTAAGTTGAATCAAAAGGTGCTTCTAAACATGACTGATAATGATAAATTAGCACTAAAAAATGCATTAAATACAATAATAATGACTGAATTTTAATATTGCTGTTCAACGAGTTGTATCACTCAATTATTTGTCGAGGGACAAGAACATGGTCCCATTGAAGTCGCTAATTTAGCGGCTTTTTCTTGTTATCGGTACAAGTTCTTGTCCCGAGCCAAGGACAAGAACTTAGTCCGATTGCCGATTACGCGTATATCTAACTATGAGCTCATGCACCAAAACCTCATTAAGTACCATAATACATAAAAGTATTCACATTGTTATGGGACACAATGTAAAGTAAAACACGGGTGGTTAGGTATTAATGAAACGAAATAATGGTACTGGAACTAGCTGTTGAGGACAAGAACTTGAACTGATTACCGATTAGATAAGTATCTAACTATGTTTAAAGCAATATCATTAAGCTAATGGGCAGGATAATTCAATATTTTTAACATTTCGGTAGCTTTAGCTTGTTACTTTCAGCTCTTATCTATATAAGTCAGTTGGATGGCTCATCTTTTTTGTAAACATTGGTGTCGTATTGTACGTAGCATTCGCTAAAAAGTTTGATCCAGATAACGCTAAAGATCATAGCCGTAAGATTCATAGGTTAAACTAACGGGAAACGATAGTCCAATAATACGAAGAAGCAGCTGATCAATATGATCTGCTTTTATTCAGCTAACAGATTTTATTAAGGTCAAATGACTAGGAGTGAGGGTATGAAATTATTACTGACATCTGCAGGTGTTAATAATCAAAGTATACAGAACGCGTTAGTTGGCATGTTGGACAAGCCGATTGCTGACTCCAATGCCCTGTGCATTCCCACGGCGATGTACGGACATCCCTGGGTTGGCCCTGGCGTCAAAACTTGGGAGTTTATCAGCGGGAAATCCGAGAATCCCATGGTAGACCTCGGCTGGAAGTCTGTAGGCGTGCTGGAGCTCACCGCACTGCCAAGCATCAGTAAAGACCACTGGGAGCCTCTGGTCCGGGAAACAGACGTCTTGCTGGTATCGGGTGGCGACGCTCTCTTCCTATACCATTGGATGCGACAATCCGGACTGGCAGAACTCTTGCCTTCACTGAAGGCCGTTTATGTGGGAATGAGCGCCGGCAGTATGGTGATGGCACCTAAGATCGGGGAATACTTTGTGGGGTGGACTTCACCTACCGGTGGCGATGAAACATTGGGATTGGTTGATTTTTCAATTTTTCCGCATCTTGATCACGTCATGCTGCCAGATAACACTATGGCTACAGCTGAGAGCTGGGTCGCAGAGATTCAAGGGCCGGCATATGCAATCGATGATCAGACCGCCATTAAGGTGATCGATGGAGCGGTAGAAGTGGTTTCCGAAGGGAATTGGAGGCATTTTAAGCTCTAAGATTCCTCACTGCTGAGGTAACGGGATACAATAATTCAATATTACCAAGAAAAGCAGCCGATCTACGTGATCAGCTGCTTTTGTTCTGCTAACGGGCATTTGAATTGCTAACGCAGAAAAAGTGGCTGTTCCTATAGAAAAGGCAATTCCTCTTCCAGAGACTACAAAGCTCTTCGGTGGAAGGGTCTTTTTACTTACTCTGAATTCGTCCATTAGTTATTGTTCAGAAGGAATGCGGACCGTTGGCCGAAGCTTTTTCAAAGAGTAGCATCTCACCATAAACTTTATGATTTTATAATCAAATGGTTATATAAAGCCTATTTCATATATATTATAATACGGCATGTTAAGCGCTTACAGTACGGAGTCTAAGAAATTGTTGCGAAGGGGTCTTTTCTTTGAAAGGTTAGAATTATGTTAAGGATGGTGGTGCCAAGATGGATTGTAACCGCTTAAATCAACAGAACTAACTAGTCAGCCGACTTTTCAAATGCATAACAAAAAGAGAGGATGACGAACAAATGAAAAAACGCAGTGCTTTAATCTCCATCGTTACACTCCTTATTATGTCACTTGTTTTTACTGCATGTGGTAATCCTTCTGGTTCAAAAACGGAAACACGTCAATTAGGCGCTAATGCCGGTGAGAATGCAACAGAATTATCATTTTGGACATTTGTAGATTTGCACGGCAAGCATTTGGATAAAATGCTGGGGTTATGGAACCAACAGAATCCAGACAAACAGATTAAGTTAAATGTAACGGTTATGCCTTACGATGATATGCATAACAAGCTCTTACTGGCAGTTACAAGTGGAAAAGGTGCTCCTGATATCGCGGATATTGAGCTAGGTAAATTCCCGAAATTCTTGGAAGGTGACAACGTTCCCCTGGAATCTTTGAATGATGTATATGCACCATACAAAGACGCTGTTGTTCCTTCACGTGTCGAGATTTACTCCAAAGACGATCAGGTTTATGGCTTTGATTATCACGTAGGGGCTACGCTTGCTTTCTACAACACTGAAATTCTCGAACAAGCAGGTGTTGACTACAAGAAAATCATAACGTGGGAAGATTACAAACAAGCAGGTATCCAGGTTTACGAAAAGACTGGCAAGTACTTAGGTACTGCTGATACATCAGCTTCGTTCCAAGCATCGCTGCTACTAGCTCAGCAAAATGCTGATTTTACAGATGAAAATGGTAATCCAAAAGTGAACTCGCCTGAAATGATTAAAGCGTTTGAAATGTTAGTCGATCTGCAGAAGAACAATGTTATTCATACGATCCCTGGCGGACAACCCGACACAGAAGAAGCAAAAGGCGAATATAACAAAGGCAACTACGCAAGTGCATTAATGCCTGAGTGGTACATGTCCCGCTTTGTAAACGAAATGAAAGACCTTAAAGGTAAGTATGCAATAGCTCCATTGCCTGTATTCGAAGAAGGTAATCCTCGTTCTGTTGGCTTAGGCGGTACTGGCACAGTGGTTACCAAGAATGGTAAAGACGTTCAGTTGGCAAAAGAATTTGTAGCCTTTGCTAAGCTTTCAAAAGAAGCTACGACTGAAATCTGGAATACACTTGGATTTGACCCAATCAACATGGAAGTATGGAAAGATGATGCAGTTACGAAAAACCCTGAAAATGAATACGTCCAATACTTTAAAACAAATGCATTTGATACTTTGAATGAGATCAAGGACGAAATTAGAGCGATAAAGTCCGTTAAAGCTTCACCAACCATCGGCAATATATTCAATACGGTTACTTTGAATGCCATCTTTGAAGATGGCCAAGACGTGAAGGAAGCGTTGGATGAAGCACAAGCAGCCATTGAACAAGAATTGAAATAAATATAATAAGTAAATGATTGATTATACCTGTCGGCAGGTATAGTGGTCGGCAGGTTTAACCATAGTCAAGGGAGATTGAGAATATGATAAAGAAATTTGTATACTCTCAAAAAGTTGCACCTTATGTTTTTGTATTGCCATTTATACTCATATTTTTGATGTTCTGGTTTTTTCCGCTTGTAAATTCATTCATAATGAGTTTTCAAGATCGGATGTTGGGGCAGGATCCTAAATGGATTGGTGAAGCAAATTATTCGAAATTGCTTACTGATAAAGTGTTTTTGACATCTATTAAGAATAGCGTTGTGTACATGTTAGGAACCTTAGTGCTGTTAATTCCCTTTCCCATGTTATTCGCCGTTATGATCAACAGTAAGTTAATGATGGGAAGAGAGTTTTTTAAATCTTCGTTCTTTCTCCCTGCATTGACATCTGTCGCAGTTGCGGGTACCATTTTCCGCCTGACATTCGGTGAAATGGAAGGTTCATTAATGAACAGTTTCCTGGGTCTATTTGGTGTAGAACCTATTAAATTTTTGAAAGACGGAAATTGGAGTATGGCAGCACTGTTAATCCTCGCATGTTGGAGATGGACAGGCGTTAATATGCTTTACTATCTATCGGGTTTGAAAAGCATTGACAATGAATATTATGAGGCTGCTTCAATTGACGGTGCATCTGCTTGGCAGAAGTTTAGAATGATCACAATGCCATTATTGAAGCCGACCACGGTATATGTTACCACAATTAGTGTCTATGCAGGTTTAGCCATGTTTACCGAGAGTCTGATGATGTTCAACGGTAATAAATCACCCCAAAATATTGGCTTAACCATTGTTGGATATCTGTATAGACAAGGGATTGAGCAGAATAAGCTGGGTTACGCAGCTGCAGTTGGTATCATTCTGTTAGTCATTGCTATGGTTATCAATTTAACACAGTTGAAATTTAGTGGAATGTTCAAAAAGGAGGAGGATTAAAGTGGGCAGAAGTCAGACGAGAAGTGATTTCATCTCTAGAATAGTAATTATTGGTTTATTCATTATACTATTCGTTATAATTATGATCCCATTCTACGCAGTGGCCCTATCTTCCTTTAAACCAGGTGAATCATTAGTTAGATATGGTCTTAACCTAAGTTTGGATTTTGAAATCATGAGTTTTGATAATTTCATCTTTCTGTTTACTGGAGAACATGATTATTTTGTGTGGTTTTGGAATAGTATGATTTTAACAATCGTTCAAGTGGTTTTAACACTTTTTGTAAGCGCATTTGTTGCATATGGTTTTGCAGCATATCATTTTAAAGGTAAGAACTTCCTCTTCATATGTGTTTTGCTCATTATGATGGTGCCATTCGAAATACTGCTGGTTCCTTTGTACAGCCTAATTAATGATTTGGGAATGGTGAATAGCTATTCGGCAATCATTCTGCCTGGTATAGCCAATGCCGCGACAATATTTTTCTTCAGGCAATATCTACGAAGCATACCCAAAGAGATTATTCAATCTGGCCGGGTTGATGGCGCAAACGAGTATGCGATTTATTTCAGACTAATTATGCCGATTATGAAGCCATCTTTTGCAGCAATGGCTATTTTGAATGGTATGAATAGCTGGAATAATCTATTGTGGCCATTCATGGTGCTCGGAGATCAGAGTAAATATACACTTCCAATCGGTTTGAAAACGTTGTTAACTCCTTATGGCAATAACTATGACCTATTGATCGTGGGCTCCTTCTTCTCCATCGTTCCAATTTTCATACTTTTCATTGCTTTTCAGAAATATTTCATAGACGGTATGACTGCAGGCGCTGTTAAAGGGTAGTATATCTATTAGTAAGGTGAAAGCAATCGGAATGAATTTTGCAGATATTTATAGAAGGAAAGGGATGAAATATTTGTTTACTTAGATACGTATTGTGTCTTATAATTCCCATAAAGATACATATCGTATCTTCAAAAGTTGTATCGCGCAAGTAATGTAAGGGTGCTCGCATCTTGGTTCCAGTTTTGTAGAAAGGAGGAGACGGCCGATGGAAACGAAAAAAACGCCTTGGCAGGCACCGAAATTAGAGGTCCTGGATGTGCGTCAGCAAACGATGGCTGGCCGTGGATACAAGCAAATTGATTGGATCTCCGAACATGATGCAGACCTATATAATCCAGCGTCCTCAAGTTGAAAATCGTATCCTTGCTCAAAAGGTCGCCTGTGGGCGGCTTTTTCGATGCTCAGATGAGGTGTATCAGCCTCCTGTTGATGTAACACTAGTTCGAATACATTGCGAAATTCATTAGGCCGCTCGACAAACATTGTCCAATTGAGGCCTCCACGAAAAAATGATATCAATACATAAGCGATTTCAACAAAATATAGTGATGCATCATCGTAAACGGCTCTTCTTTTGTCAGCTTCAAATGGACGGGGGAGAAGGAGTCAAAAAAATACTCTTCTCTAAATACGATTGAATTGTGCATGATCAGATTCCCTTCGCTTCGTAAGTCATTAAATTGGATTCGTTTGTTATGTTATAACAGGTCAGGTTCTACACCATTTATAGCGTTGTGAGAGGGAAGTGATGCTTTTGAATACTTCTAAACAAATGATGCCTCATAATTCCAATGATCGTTTTAGTAAACTAGGAATTTATAGCGTCCAAAGTGTCTTTATTATTTTGTTCTTGCTGTTAACCCCTGTCTACTATTTGAACAAATGGGACTTTAAACGTCACAAAAACCGGAAACCTTTCTACACCAGTAAATTAGTTCGATTGCAAGAGCGTTATCCGATTTTCTACGAATTGGCCATGTACGTTCAAAATTTCCCTATTCCTCGTAATGTCTACAAAATTTTACCCCCTTTAAAGGGCGATGTTCTTCAGGTGGGCTGTGGTACAGGTTTATTGAACAAGTATCTTCGCAAGCAGAAGGATGTTCGTTTTCTCAACATGGATCCGAATTTAAATGCTCTAAAACTTGGAAAGAAGTGGGGAAGGTTTAATTCTTATATCCATGCTTTCATTGATAAGCCAACTTCTTTACCTGATCATAGCTGCGATATGATTTTGTTTGCAAGAAGCTTTCATCACATTCGCTATCACAAAAAAGCCTTCATAGAGAGCTGCAGACTGTTACGTGACGGTGGATCTATCATTATTGCGGACCCGGTTGTTCTCAAGTCTCTTTCAGGTTCTGTAACAGACCGTGGTTATATGGCGAACTCTTCGATTGATGGTGTAATTTGGAGATTTACCAAAGAAACATTAATTACTCACATAGAGCGCTGTCTTCCTCCTGAATTAAAGATAGAATCCGTAACCGAAACGAGACAAGTGCATGTAACGAATTATAATTTATTTGTACCTCAGACAGATATCGTAGTGGTACTGCGAAAAAGGGAGGCTGTATACAATGACAACTAAATTTATTTATGGTGTTTGAAATCTGCAGCATGATTTAATGCTTATCCGTTGCTAAAGGTACCTCTCCACAGAGGTACCTTTTTTTGTATATGATAACGTTCAGCCACTAAATAATGATTCTGAAATATAACGGGGGTATACCTGTATTTATCGCAGAGTTTTCTTATCCTTCAGGTGAAGTGCAGGGCGGACTCCAAAAGTGATCCTATTGAATTCGCTATATTAGCGGCTATTTTTGTTTTATCGGTACAAGTTCTTGTCTCGAGCCAAGGACAAGAACTTGTACCGATTGCCGATTAGGCTAATATCTTTGCCTAAATGATAACACAAGCAAAAAGTGTACTATGAACGTGGGAACGTAAGGCGACGCTCCGATGAAGGGACACCACAAGGCGGCGTTCTCACCCCTGTTGGCAATTCTAATTAAGCTAAGGAGTGCATGAAATGGGTAAGTAAGTTATAGTAATAGATGGAAAAATAGAGTGGGGGAGTTAACCATGGTCAATCAACGCAAGATTTTAATAACTATAACCGTATTGTACACATTGCTTGTTCTTTATTTTATGTTTTTCGCTTTCGGCAGAGGAGAGGCTTCAGAGCATACTTCAGGCTACACCTTTATTTTTATGCCCGATAACTTCATTAGTTTGCCATCTCCATCCGAACTTCTGCATCCCAGCCTAATGAGTATGGTGGGTTTCGGGAACACTATTGCGTTTATTCCTTTCGGTATATTGATTCCATGGCTGTACCGAGTCAGCTTCGTCCGGTTCATCACCCTATTCTTCATAGCGATTCTTGTGCTGGAGACGATCCAGGCCCTTACATTCCTGGGCAGTTTCGATATCAACGATGCTCTTCAAAATTCTATTGGAGCAGTCCTCGGTTTTGGGGCATACAAGCTTGGTTTCCGTTACCGCAGCCTCGGGCGCAATCTGGTCGCAACGGCTATATCGGGTATGGTTCTTTTTATAGCTTTATGGGGAGTAGGGGCGGCGGTAGACAAAATAACAACAAAAGTAGAGGGCCCTTTTACGGCGATTAACGAATGGACGGATACTTCGGGCCATTCATCCGCCGGAGACAAGCCGGACAGCATCCTAATCAACGGACAGAAGGTGACGCCCGATTCAAACATGTATGGCGCTGAAGGTGGAGATTCCAGAACGTTTACGTATAAGTCTGAGGGGCAGACTATTTTCTCCTTCGATTACGGCATCCCGGAACCAACGAATTATTCCGGAAGCATCAGCATGACCCTGGATGGCCGGGAGATCTTGAGCAGTTCTGGAGAACTTCAGCGTACTGATCCTGATCTGTTCCCGTCGTTATTCGAGATTCCACTTGAGCCGGGAAACGAGCTGAAGCTTACTATTAAGGGAGACTTGAAAGTATGGGATGTCGGGTATAAGAAGATGCAGTATTTCTGGAACTGATAAACTGTCGGGGGACAAGAACATATGCCCATTGAAAGTCGCTATTTTAGCGGCTTTTTTAATTTATCGGTACAAGATCTTGTCCCGAGCCAAGGAGAAGATCTTGTACCTGCCAACAGATTAGAAAAGTAATGCAAAGCAAAGATACCTGGTTGCGTGCCTTTGCTTTAATTTAGAAAGAATGGTTTCGTAAAAATTAACATGGTATCATTCCCGATACGTGCTTGTTATCGGACTTCTAATCTATTAAGTTCTTTTATGTGGATCTATGATTGAAGCGCTGCACAAGCGAGAATCTCGTCGGTAGTGCGGATTCGGCCGATACGTGGAAAGATGACTTTGCTTACGTGCTCATGTTCTGCCTCGCTGAATCCGGTCATTGCGTCTATTGCAAAAATCACCTGATACCCATGAGCAAATGCTTCTCGCGCAGTTGTATCAACCCCAATCCCTGAAGCAATTCCGCAGAGTATGATCGTAGTGATGCCTCTCCGGCGTAACTGCTGATCCAGATCCGTCCCGTAAAATGCACCCCACTGACGCTTAGTAATTAGATGGTCGTTAGTAGTGACTCCAATTTCAGGCACAATTTCATCCCATCCAGGTACCAGATTGATCGCTGGAGTTTCTTGATCCAGCACCGGATGGGGCATATCTTTGAAATCTTTCGAAGAAACACGTACGAGTCCAACGAAGGCACCAACCTCACGGAAAGTTTGGACCATGGCAGCGGCACGTTCGACAACTTGTTCTGCTGAATGAGGGGCATACTGGTTTCCGATCCATTTCTGCAAGTCGATTACGATTAAAGCCGTTTTAGAAAATTGATATAAATGCTCTTTCATGTTAGTCACACTCCAATTTCAATTTGTTCATCCTTAATAGTAAGTTCATAAAATTGAACTTTTGTTCATTGACTTAGTGTTCACAATTTTGTACTATTGGTTCAAAGTTGTCAAGAGGGGATGTCTGAGCATGAGCGTAACGAAGCAAGATATCATTTATTCGGCTTCTAAAATGTTTAAAGAAAAAGGTTACCTGGGAACATCCATTCAGGAAATCGCCCAGGACTGTTCCATAGCAAAGGGCTCCGTTTACAAATATTTCCCTTCTAAAGAGGATTTGTTGTGTGAGGTTTTCGATCATTGCCAAATGGCTTATTTTGATCGGGCTGAACGTTTGAAAGATATCGGAAAGGGAAGCCCCCAGGAGAGACTAGTGGATCAGATTGTATTTCGCTTTCAGTATTTCATGGAATATCGTCATATTATGGTGGATTTCATTGATCTACCAATTACGCAGTACGAAACATTCCGCAAATTGAGGAATCACGTTCGCGAGCGAATGATGGAGTGGCACAGATCATGGCTTTTAGAAGTCTACGGCCCTAGAATTAAGCCGTTTCTCTGGGATTTGATCTTTATTTACCGGTCTTTTATTAAAGATTATCTACAGCGCGTCATCTCCGAAGAGAATCTATTGTCCATTGAGGATACAGCTTGGTTTATCGTTGATAAAATGGAAGCTTTAGTCAACCACATGTCCAAGTTAGGTTCGAATGGGCTGCTCGGGAAAAGCGCATATGATACATTTATTCATTCAGGCTCAAATGACTGGAATGGAGAAAAAAAACGGATCACCGAAGAGTTGCTCAGCAGAGTGATTGCTATCATTGAGGTCTGGAAAGGGGGGATTGAACGCCGTAAGGAATTGCATGAGATTTTTCAATTGTTGAATAGCGAAATTTCTCAGACTAATCCAAAGAGGTCGGTTATTCAAGCGTTGTGTGCTTACCTAGAACAAGAGAAAGAACTAAGAAGTTCAGTTATTCAGTTAAAGCAAACCGTCCTATCATAGGTAAGATATATTGGTGTTGGTTAGAGAAATGTGATGTTGCTTTAACAATTGGACTTGAAAAACAATAACGTTGGAACCCTATAAGTTCAATGTTGCCCATTGGTAGCCATTGTAGACTGAATACTAGCTCAATAATGCTATTAAAGCAGCTGATCATCGTGATCGGCTGCTTTTGTTAAGCTAACGGGCAGGTTAATTAAACCAAAAGAAAAGGAAGACGTGTCAATCACGACGAGCCGTTCGCTCTATGCCATCGGCGATTACTTTGTACAGTTGGTGTGGCAAATCGTGTCCCATGCCGTCAACCAACATTAGCTCGGCGCCCGGGATGGCAGAAGCCGTGTCTCTGCCACATGCTGGGTGAAACAGGGGATCATCCACCCCATGAATGACAAGTACGGGTACTTTTATGGTCGCAAGCCGCGGACGACGGTCACCGGCGACAGCCATAGCAGCAATTTGTCGTCCGACACTGCCTGGATCGTAATCTCGTTGGATTTCCTCGAGAATGAGCGCCCGATAAGAATCCTCTTCAAACGGATAGCCGGTGCCGGCGATGAGTTTGGAAAAGGAGAGCTTTTGCGCCAAGAATCCTGCTTCATCCTCAAATGGGTTCGGCGCCGGTTTAGTCATCATCGCCATAACTTCTGGGGAAGTTTGCGGAAGTGCGGGATTACCAGTACTGGACATAATGGATGTGAGTGATAAAACCCGTTCAGGGTAATCACTGGCTATAATCTGGGCGATCATTCCGCCCATTGACCTGCCAACGAAATGAGCTCGATCAATGGATAGGGCGTCGAGCATTCCGATAGTGTCTTTGGACATGTCATCGAGAGTATAGGGGATATCTGGCCGCTGTCCCGACATGAGAGTAGTCGCAAGTGCGTTGAAATCCAGTGTCGGATAATGGCTAAAGTGCGTCGAGCAACCGACGTCGCGATTATCAAAACGGATTACACGAAAGCCCTTCGCTGCTAATAAACGACAAAACGAATCTGACCATCGGATCATCTGGGTTCCAAGCCCGGCGATTAGGATAATAGCCTCGTCATTTTCGTTACCGAAACTGTCATAGGCCAAATCGATGTAGTTGACTTTCAGGATGTTCATTATAATGTTCTCCTCCTTAATTTTGATATCAGAAGTTCTGTCATAGGTAGTAGGCATGATTCTTCAATTGCTGTAGTGCGATGCCCGATACCGGCCATGTACTCTTTCGGGTCTGATAAGAAACTCCCCGCCATCGCCAAGAAACATGATCTCACCTCCGCTTTCACGGAGAAATGGGAGGGTGTGCTCGATATAGCGAATAGGTTTAAACTCTGTCATAGTGAAACTCCTTTTTGTTCCAAGTTAAATGTTAAACGTCTACACATACTTTCTTTTATAAGTCCCCTTCAGGGAATACATTAGAAGCTAATTTTTTGATATGGTTTCTGATATCAGGTGCCCAGTCATCGATGAAGTGATAAAAACGATCGAGATCATAAGCATACAGTGCGCGCAGAGCTTCTTCATATTGATGAAAGTTCCCAGCCATAGCTGTCATAAAGTTATACGTTGCTTCTTGTGACTCTCGAATCTTACTCTGTTTATCTCCAGCACGGCGCGCCTCACCAACGAGTCTTCGTAATGTTACCGATGCCCCTCCAGGTTGACTCTTTAGCCATTCCCAATCCCGTGGCAATAACGTAACCTCACCGGATACAACCCCCAGTTTAGGCCGACCGACTCGCCGTGTAGGTTGGTTATTCAATTCGGTTCTGGACAAGTCGCCAAACTGTTCTCTTAATCGTAAAAGTACGTCATTGATCTCCCCACGAAAATCAACATCTATCTGTTTCCCCGTGGTATCGTCAAAAATAAACAGCTGTGTTAGGTCTCTGTCACCCAGAGCATCCTTCACTGTAGAAACAACGTGCTGTAACGTACCGCTGGCGACGACTTTCACACCCAAAAATGCCGTGCAGTAAACGCTCGTTTGATCATCTCTCATTCTATGTACAACCTCCTTTAAATACTATCGTTATTTTACCCGGGTAAAAATAAGAAGTCAATATTACCCGGGTAAAATATATTTATTATCGTTATAAAGGGGATAAATGTAAAAGATGCGGCCTAAGTGAAACCGCGCTGTTGAGGGCTAGTGTATGCATTATGTTGTACACACTGTGTTTTGTCGTAAACTGCCCGTTATTTGAGCAACTAAAAACGGCTGTTTCAGCAATCACTGTTCAACTAATGAAGAAACGTTAGCTGGATAAAGTCAGGATTCACATGAGCGGAACGGATAATTCCAGATTCGTCGATCATGAAGGTGGAAGGAATGGGCAAGACCCAGCTGTTCATAGCGTTACATTCGGTTAGATCCATGCCTACTTGTTTCATAATATTCTGGAGGTAGCCTGGAACGTCGTAAAGAATATTATAGAAAGCAGAAACCAATGGTGAGAATGATGAGAAGAGTGGCTTGAGAACCAAGAAGAATTGGTGAATTCAGTTCAGCGACGATGGGGTTTCCATCTGGAACACGGGTCAGGATTTTGGTAACAGTTCGCAACATCAACAGAAACGCGGTCAGGCTGAGGAAGATGGTTAAAAGGTACTTACCGGTTCGCCCAAAGCTTGAAATACGCCCGACACTGTAACCGGCAAGCAAAAGAAAGATCCGTTGCTGTACTAATGATATAGCTTACCGACTGATGAGCGATGGGGAATACCGTGATAGCGCCGACTAACATCAAAATGAAGTAAGAGGATGCCCGACCTTGATCGAGGGACGATCTCTAGAGGCGGGCATTGTCTATGACTAACCGGTAATGATAGTGATAGAAAGCTTCGACATTTAAACCTGAACATCTAATGAAGAATGTACCGGCATAATGAGTCCGCCTTTTCATGGTCATCACAAGGCCATCATTAATGAGCAAATAGTGACCGAAACGTGTTATTGAGAGTTAAAGATGCAAAAGGAGGTATTGTTACTGAGGAATTCCAAGTATCTCCTGGGACCAGCAAGCATTTAGATGGCCTGATTAATGATACAGAATACTTATTTGAGATTAGAGCTGAAGAAGGACAATTCATTCTTAATGCAACATAAATAAGAACGTATTCATATTCGAGCCCCACTTTTAATTATTTCTAGAGGAGAGGGGATTGGAAGTTATATAAGTAAAATATTCATTCAACTAACGGGAAACGATAGCTCAATACAGACAGAAGTAGCCGGCCTTTGGACCGGCTGCTTCTCGTTACGCTAACGGGCAGATTAACACAATGATAAAATGAAACGAAGGCTATTCCTGGGGGGAGAAAATGGGCGATAATGAACATATAGCATCTTACCAGCCATTGCCTGTACTACTGGGCAGGGGCTATCTGATGCTTGTTGTGTTCCAGAAATTCGAGATTCCGTTCAAGCAATGCCCCCAACCGGCACGCCATTAAGGAAGGATGGAGAGGCTTTCCATTCTTAAACCACCATTCCACTACCCCTACGATAGCAGCCCCCAAAAACTGGATGTCAACATTCGCACCGTCAGTTAATCCTTGATTGCTCCTTTCGGGCTTACTGTTGTTCTCTTTCTCTAATTCTTGGAGGAAAAACTCAAGGAATCGATTGCGGAAAAATGGGCTCCCTTTACTCGCTAGCAATGCGGAGAAGAATAATGAATGACCCTCGAAATACTCGAACCATAGCAATACCGCATCTCTATAATCTGTATCATCGTCTGACGAATCGCAGAGTTCCCGTATATTGTCAATGTGTTCCTCGATGAGCTTATCCAGAAGGTCAAATTTGTCCGTGTAGTGAAGATAGATAGTTCTTCGGCTAACATCCGCTCTGTCGGAGATATCTTGTATCGTAATTTGATCAAATTCTTTTTCAATCATCAGTTCAATAACAGCCTTTTTTATTGCTTCTTGGGATTTGCGGATCCTTCGATCCATCTTTAACACTTGAGGATCACCAGCTTTCCTAATAATAAATTCACAATTCCAAAGGATCTGTGAACTAATGCACGGAACCTGTCTTTTTAAGAATTGTAGACTGTTTATTTCTGTATATAATTATACATAGTCGTTCCTTAATATACTAATGTGCATTTTATGAATATACGGGGATGGAGTTAATCATGATCACCAATCGAAGGAGAACATTTCCATGAAAATTGCGATTATTGGAGCCACAGGGGGAACTGGAAGGAAAGTGACGGAGCGGGCACTTGAGCAGGGACATGAGGTTGTAGCCGTGGCTCGCCGGCCGGAAGTCATCGCTCCCGCAAAACGGCTCAGTACCCGGCTGGGGGATGTATTCGACGCGTCGAGTATAGCCAAAGCCATTGCCGGTACTGAGGCCGTAATCAGTTGCATAGGCCCGCCGAGTAACCTCTCACCGGATATGAATAATATTATGGCAGCAAAGAATGTCATGGCTGCAAACTTCTCACCGGGTACCGTCATGTCGGAAGGAATCCCGAATATTCTTGCGGCCTGTCAGCGTGCTGGAGTTAAGCGCCTAGTCATGCAGAGCGGCATTAATTTAAGCGATGGAAAAGAACTTTCCACCGTTAATCGGTGGATGGTAGGCATGATGCGCCGCATCTTTTGGAAGGCGATTGAGGATAAGGGGATTGCCGAGCATGCGGTAATACGGAGTGACCTGGACTGGGTCATTGTACGAGCGTCAGTGCTTAAATACGCGGAGGGCACTCTAAAATATACAGCAGGTCCATTAGCTCGTATCGCTCCACTCCAGGCGCTGCCCTTTGCAGACTGTGCCGACTGCCTTGTGCGGGCGGCGACGAGTGAGCCTACATGGATCAGGAAGATCGTTAATGTTGGACGATGACATGATATATGCTGGGTTTGATCATTTTTTAACGGGAAATTTGTCAATCAGGTTCCAAAACTTCAAGATGTGGAAAGGTCTCGTTAGATTGTTGCGTTAACGCATATAATAATTTCACCCCATCGCGGGCTTGGGAGTTGTTCACTAAGCACGGTTGGTTGCAAGAATTCAGTCATGTGTAATACTATAATGCTTGTTAAGCAACTGCAAATGACACACCCGACCAAGCTGAAGTTGGGGAAAAGGAACACGGGTCCGCCCGCCTTTTACTATAAAGGGATTTGGATAAACGTGAACTGTAACATGATTAATATTCTTATTGTGAAGATGAGAAGAACATATCCGAGCTGATCAAAATCAATTGGGATAGTTATATTAGACATATTTCGAGGGACAAGAACATTGTTCCATTCAAAGTCGCTATTTTAGCGGCTTTTTTGATTTACGGAACCAAGTTAATGTCCCAAGCGGAGGACAAGAACTTGGTTCCTTTGCCGAAAAGGACAAGAACATGTTCCCATTTCCGATTAGAAAACATCTAAGTAGAAGTGGTGGTCTCTATTGAGTAATTAACGGCACGAATGGCTGGAGTTTTTCATGTTGTTTTCAACTCATCAATTTGTTGCATAAATTAATATGTATTAATACCATATCGACACTTATCGACATGTATTGTAGATCCGAATGAAATTCATATAACGTTTCCGAGATATCATATTAAATAAACATCAAATCATTACACGTCCTTCATCTCAAGACGAAGCATTGATAGTAAGGCAATCAACAATCCGGCGGCTCCAAGCGACAAATGGATCGCAATGAAGGAGTTAATGGATACCAGCGGTCCATTAACTCCGGAGCATACGATGATCGTTAGCAGGATGGAGGTAACCATAGTGGCCGTAACCGAATTTTTGTGCATCCCGAATAACAAAGGAATAAGGGACATTGCGGCAGCAGACAGCGAGCTAAAGGTGTACTCGAGCAATAGCATCCCAGCTTGTTCCATCGTCAGCGAATCCCCAATGAAGGGATAGAAGCCATCCATGGCAAACATAACGGAACCCATAAGCACGTCGGTGAGCAGGATCATTCCGGATGTAAAGACGAAGATGATGACCAATTTGGCAGCGATAAACTTGCGGCGTTTGATTGGATATGTGAAGAGCACGCCGAGCGTTTTGTTTCTGTATTCCCCAACAATCATAGTTGAGAGCAGCGCCCCAGCAAATATCATGAAGGTTGCCCTGACAAAAGTATCGATTAGCATGAACGACTCCGAGTAAGTGGCAAAAGCGTAATCCTGTGCCCCATAATCGGTAATACCTATCATCGTCAGGAACAGAAGGATCGCCAGGTTAGCCATGGCGGCATAGCCGATATAACGGGCGAACCGGTACTTCTTTAGTTCCATCGAGATCAGTTTAAGCAACGACTCCATCCCCCTTCCGCAGTTCTCTGGTGACGTTAATACTACGTACAAAAAATGTCATTACTTTTGCTCTCCTCTATGTACAGTCCCTTGCAGTTATTTTATCTATATTATAAAGGGGAAAGCCTTCATTTTTATTACTCGATTCTTACAAAACCCTTAAGCTTCGTGCAAGAGTGTAAGCTTTTTGTAAGAATGAATTAATAAAAAAGCAGGATCCGAACTCTATAATCAAATTATATCGGTTGATATGATTTATTTTACGAGGAGGATAAGGATGAGTTTAAAGAAAGAAATACGCAGCTTCAGAAAGTCCCTGTTAGGGATATTGGCATTATTGATTGCATTAACGGGAGGTACAGATACTGGATATGCAAGCATTGAGCCTGTGACTAAGCAGACGCTGGTGCTTGAGCATGCAACGATCGTGGATGTAAGATCTGGAAAGTTAAGCAATGATCAAACCATTATCATAAAGGATAACAAGATCAGTTATATTGGAAACAGCAAGCAAACGGCTACTCCAGATTATGCGCAAGTACGGGATGCTACAGGCCAATATGTCATTCCCGGTTTGTGGGATATGCATGTCCATGTGGAAGATAACTATAAAGCCGCTTTCCCGTTGTTTCTTGCAAACGGAGTGACCGGGATAAGAGAGATGGGAGCATCTTTGAAGAACGTCGATATATGGAAAACAAGTATACGTGCCGGTATGCCTGCCCCACGTCTTGTCTACGCGGGGTCTACTTTAAATGGAGGTCCGGCTGATGAGGCTCCTCACATGTTTTATTTAAACACAGAGGAACAGGCACGGGAAGCCGTACGTCTTAACGTTGCACATGGAGCGGATCATATCAAGGTATACTCCTGGTTGCCTCGCCCTCTGTTTCTGGCGGTCATAGATGAAGCCCAAAAGTACGGTTTGCCGGTAGTGGGCCATTTGCCGGTTGAGGTACGGGCCACTGAAGGCATTCAACTCGGATTCAAGAGCATAGAACATCTGCACGGTTTGTTTATTGCCACTTCAAGCATTGAAGACGATATTTTCAAGAATGCCGACATGAGCGATTTGCTCGGTTATTCGTTGGCGGAGATCGAGGCGTCTGAATCCTATGATTCTGTTAAGGCCAACAAGCTTTTTCGCAAATTTAAAGAAAAGGGAGTCTGGCCTGTACCGACCGTTGTTACCTATTTGAATATGGCCAAAACCGAAATCGATCAGCGGTCCAAATACGTACCGACGGCCGTGCAGAAGCAATGGGCTGAAGTGATTCGTGCCACTCCTCCGGAACAAACGGAATTAATGGAGGCCATCAATTCCCTAACGCCAGGCATGGTCAAAAAATTGAATGATGCCGGCGTGCCTATGCTTGCAGGTAGTGATTCCAGTTTCGAAATGACTAACTTTATATACGGTATTTCTCTGCATGATGAGCTGGAGTTGCTAGTTAAGAGCGGCCTCACCCCGCTACAGGCTTTACAGGCGGCAACGCTGAATCCGGCGCGATATTTGGAGAGAGAGCAGGAACTGGGCACTGTAGAAAAAGGAAAGCTCGCCGATCTCGTGCTGCTCGACAAGAACCCGCTGGAGGACATTCGAAACACGACAAGCGTCTCCGCAGTTGTCTTGGATGGAAAACTGATGGAGAAGCAGACTTTGGACCGTGCGGTACAAACATACCCGGTGATAAAGGTTGCCGATCTAAAAGATGAACCGGAAGAATCCAAGCCTTCTGTCCAGTAAACACTTTTTAAGTGTAGACCCTTTTATAAAGATAAACCTGGATAAAATAAATTATAAGCTTGGCTCTATATAAAGTTCTGGAATCTCAAACTGAACGAACGAAATGAAGGGGTGTGATTGATGGGATGTGTTGAGAATGTCTATAATACGTAAATAAAATATACTAGTGGATCTGACTCTCAGATAAATACAACTTTCTAGCGGTCCGAAGGAAGAGCTTCACCCCGTGCGATGACTCCTTCAACGAAGGAACAGCTAGGTGAATCTCTCTAACGGGTTGCGGATCAATTGTCCGGATGCGCACATTGGGCGGTATTGATGATAGTGACAAAGAAGTTCTTGAAACAATTGAGACGCCAAGCCCTTCTTGAATCATACTCAACGCCGTGTTTATGTTGTGGCCATTATATTTGGCGTACAAAGTGGTTCCGAATTCTTTGAATATCTCAATAATCGGCGTTACAAAACCACCTTGACACACAATCATAGGCTCATTATCTAAATCTGTGATATGAATGGTTTCACGACTTTGCAATGGATGGTCATCCCGATGAACCAGACATAATTCATCACGAAAGAAAGGAATCGTTTCGAGTTCATTACATGGCGGAATAATCCATCCGACATCGATTATTCTGGATTCCAGCCCATGTTTAATCTCTTCGATGGTTCCTTCAAACAGTTCGAATGCCAGCCCCGGATGTTTCTCCCCAATAATTCGCATTATTTTTGGCAAGAAGTGCGCGGACACCATTGGGAATACACCAACACGAATGGTGCCAACTTCAAACCCTTTTTCAGCAGTAACCTCCTGCTCAACCTTATTAACTCCATTTAAAATCTCTCTGAACATGACAAGCAGACGCGTACCAATATCGGTAAGGTGAATAACCCCATTTCTTCGTTCCCGTATCAGGAGAGTAACTCCTAACTCTGATTCGAGTGTAGAGATGGCACGGCTTACAGCAGGCTGCGACATATGCAGTAGTTCTCCAGCTTTGGTAAAGCTACCCGTCTCAACGATCTTCACAAACAAGTTAAGTTGAGAAATATTCATAACAAATTTGATATCTCCTTAATAATAATAATGCATTTTATTTATTTTTCAGAGCATTGTACCATAAGTAAACATCATTATACAAAGGAGCCTGATCATTCATGCAGCTTTCAAAGACACATACTTTTTTGCTTTTAACGTTTTTAGTAGCGATGTGGGGGGTGAATTGGCCGCTATCTAAATATGCGCTCGAATTTGCAACACCATTGCTCTTCGCCGGTTTGAGGATCACGATTGGTGGTTTTATTTTGCTTCTGTTCGCTTTACCACGTTATAAATACATTAATTTGAAAGATACTTGGCATATTTACCTGATCTCCGCATTGTTAAATATTATTCTCTTTTTTGGTTTCCAAACGTTTGGACTGAATTTGATGCCTGCTGGTTTATTTTCAACGATCGTATTTATGCAACCCGTTTTACTTGGAATCGGAGCATGGTTGTGGTTAGGTGAATCCATGAACAGTTTCAAAATCGTTGGTCTTATTCTAGGCTTCATAGGCGTTGCTGTGATTAGCATAAATGATGGCTCTAGCCAAATTTCCATCCTGGGTATCATACTTGGTTTAGCCAGCACCATTACTTGGACATTCGGTACGATTTATATGAAGAAAACATCTACTAAAGTCGATGCAATCTGGTTGACTACTCTTCAGATGATCTTTGGTGGAATTGTTTTGTTAAGTGCAGGGACAACCGTTGAAACCTGGACTGATATCATATGGAATCAGCAATTCATCACGACGTTATCGATTATTGCGATCTTCTGTACGGCCCTAACCTGGCTCGTTTTCTTTTTGCTTGTCAGATCGGGTGAAGCTGGGAAAATCGGATCATACAATTTTCTGGTTCCACTCATTGCAATAGTGATAAGCGTTATCTTTTTGGGAGAAACGATTACTACGAAGATGGTGGTGGGACTTGTTCTGATTATCATTGGTATTGGACTAGTAAATCTTAAAATAAATTCCCTGAGATATCACAAAGGAAGCGCAGGTTAAAGATGTAGATAGGGGCTTTTTGTTGTATAAAAAAAGTGAATGCAATTGGAGCAGGAGTAGTATGCTTAAGTTATTGATACAGCTAACTACTCCACCAGTTTTTCAGACCTCTGCGCCATATCCTGTAAAACGCGAGCCACCCGACTTTTTCTGCCTTTTGCTTTTCTCTGTATTCTTGCGAGAGATTTTTTATATGCTTCCACATCTGTTTGCAGCATGAAGTGTTTGGCGGCAATCCGTAATGTTTTTTTTAACAATCGTGCGGAAGAACGTGTTGTTCTGGACCGGAAGCCTCTGCGCAAGATTCGCAGCGTTTTTTTGTAGGTTTCGAGGTCAGCTGATGGTGGTACAACGCAGAATAAATTGAGTGCGGAATCATTGAATCCATAGGTTTCGAGCATGATTTTTAGATTCTCTGTATTGAGCACTTCCCCTCGGAAATGAGTGGGATGTTCCTGATGATAACCTACGACCTCTTTCATACAGTAGAAGGGCACTTTCAAACGATGCAGCCTGTAACCCAGATCCCAGTCTTCAAGCCCATAGAGTACAAACCGTTCATTGAAACCACCGACCCGATTCAATAGGTTACGCCGGATGGATACACACCGAGTAACAAGCAATTCTGTAGTAACTATATCTAACCGAAAAAGGAAAAGAACTAGAAATACCAGTTGATGAAAAATGGAGGGAACAGCAAAACCAATTGCTTCAGTCTATTTCTGAGGCAGACCGTTTGATTCTAAGAACGTTAATGCAACAAATGGAAAGGAACTTAACAAAACTCTCTTTGAGACAGCTTCATTGTTGAGAAGTATATAGACGAATCTGTACAATTAAACCAAAAGATGAAGAAGCCACCGATACAGTACAGAGGCTTCTTCGAAATGAATATCGAGCAACAAGGCAAAGTTTCGAGGGAGTTTGTTCAAACTAAAATTAGACAAAAGGAACTGCCAGTGAAAATGGCAGTTCAGTATATATTGCATACAATTTAACTTCAAGAAATAGACTTGTGTGCAGAATAAAGACTCTATGTGTCCGGAAATATGTGGTGTCTCACCCGGTTGCCGCCGAGGGCTATCCGCAACCAGCGTATGATGGGCTTACTGAAATCTGGTTCGACAGTTGGACCGAACATGACGCGTTCTTTACATCGGACAACTACCTGCAAAAAGTTCAACCGGACGAAAAGAAGTTCATTGACTTCAGCTCTGTCGGCATCATGGTCATAGAAGAAAAAACAGTGATTTAACTTTGTGAACCCTTCATAGCATCACCGGTAACGGCATGAAGAGAATCAACTGTTTGACTCCGGGAGCATAGCAGGGAGTCGAGGATGACAGGCCAGAGGTAGAAGTAACAATGCATGAAATTAACAGGTACTAATTGGTCCTGGGATTATCCAAATTCACCTGGAAGAATAAAGCAGGGGCTAAAATACAGATTTGTTTCGTATCCAGTTTTCAAGGGTAGTACTTAAAACGATGAGAAAGTGCAGCAGTGAATTTCTCGCGGGAAACTTTTTTTGAATAACGTTTGCTAGGTGGTGATGTTAGAGCTGTCCCGGGCATACCCATCCTGAACACGACAGCTAAGCATCTAGCACGATCGTACTTCGACCGAAAAGGACGCAGCCAAGCAACGATTCGGCAGTGCTATTTTGTAAGACACAAGAACATACACGCTTAATAGCCGCTTATCATGCGGCTTTTTTTGCTTTAACGAAATCTGTTCTTGTTGAAACCCAACGACAAGAAAGTACATCTTTATCCGAAAAGGCGATTCACAATTATTATGCAGCAGGGTGGTTTGAGGGAATTCTCACTAATCTGAAGGTGCAGGCAGAATAGTCCCGCTGCGGAAAAATGTAATACGGAAAGGAAGGCTGTGTATTAACAGAAGATGATTCCTGTGCTGGCGTCGCAGGGGGCGTCTTTTTTCGTCTTTGGCGGCATGAATCACGGGGCAGGGGGAATAACCGCTAAACGTATTTAAAGGGCGTGGCCTGACGGCATTCTATTCCTCCATTGGACGCCTGGGCATAACATGGATAAACTAAACAGGAATGAATAGAAATCAGTGAGCACCGGCGTCGGAAAGAAGGCGCCTGTTGTCATAGGAGGTATCATAGATGAAGTTGTCGATCCTGGATTATTCGGAAATTGCCGAAGGGGAGACTCCCGAACAGGCTTTAGCTCATTCCGTCCGGCTGGCCCGGCTTGCGGAGGGGTGGGGGTACCACCGGTATTGGGTATCAGAGCATCACGGCAACAATGTGCTTGCAGGCTCTGCGCCGGAAATTCTCGCTGGGGCTATTGCTACCGGCACCCACCGGATCCGGACCGGATCCGGCGGCGTCATGCTGCCGATGCACAGCCCGTTCAAGGTGGCCGAAAGCTTCGCGGTGCTGGCCGCCCTTTACCCGGGGCGGATCGACCTCGGCGTTGGCCGCTCTACCGGAGGCCCGGCGGATGTATCGCGGGTGCTGCTGGACGGGCGCAGCGGCTCGTTCCGGCTCTATCCGGATCAGATTGCCCGGCTGACCGGTTATGTCCGCCGCTCCGGCGAGCAGCCCTTGCCAAGGCCGGTTCCAACGGAGCCGCCGGACTTATGGCTGCTGGGCTCCAGCTCCGGCAGCGCTGAAATTGCCGCGCGGCACGGGATGGGCCTCGCGTTCGGTCATTTCATCAGCGGGCAAGGGGGACCTGAGGCCGTGAAGGCATACCGGGAGCAATTTGTTCCCGCAGCTCCAGGCGGGAAACCGCAGGTGCTGGTGTCCGCTTTTGCCGTCTGCGGGGAGACGGACGAGCAGGCGGAGAAGCTGGCCGGCGTGTTCGACGATTATCTGCTGAACATCCGGGAAGGCGGCGGACTGCTGAGGGTTCCGTCCATCGAGAATGTCGCTGCCAGAGAGTATACGCCGGAGCAGCGGCAGATCATGGCGGCCGGACGCGGACGGATGCTTGTCGGCGGCCCGGAACGGATGAAGCGTCAGCTGATCCGGCTGGCGGACCGGTACAATGCCGATGAGATTATGCTGGCTACGGTATCGCCGGATTTTGGACATAAATGCCGGATGTATGAGCTGCTCGCTGAGGTAATGAGGCAGGCGTGAGCCTTTCTTTGCTGGCTGCGTACGGACTTTGGACATAGGACTTTTCTGCCGAAACGGTTTAACCTCCGGCTGGAATCGATAGCTTCATAACCATTTTTTGGGGGAAGATGTGTTGAAAGTAAACGTTCGGTTTGGAAATGAGGCGGACAGCCTATGTTCCAGCTGTGGATCGGCAAGTCTGGTCCGTTCGCAGGGCGTCTTCACCACGAGCTAACGTATCTCCAACTCAAAGGGGGTGTCTCAAGCAGCCATTTCATGGCTTTTGAGACACCCCCTTCTTATTTAACTTCCAATTACATTGATCTGTAAGTAACCATTGAAAGTGAAGGGTTGCATTCAGCGTTGGTAAGGGTACAGGCAGAGGTAACTAGATACCAAATAGGATATTTAAAATTACGTATGAGGATTTTCATTTAATGCAAAGCCAAGGGGAATAACTTTCTCCAAGAGATAAAAAGAAATTCTTGTATTCATGCCTTATTGCAATTCATAAGGTATAATTTTATTGTAATGATTCTTTGATTTAGCAGTGAAACACAACACCTATAGGAGACTCTTATGACCACTGAACAGTATAGTGATATTTTATTGGACTCGGTTCCAGAGGTGACTCAGGTTAACTACACTTACAGACAAAGTGCGAATGTACTTTTCAATTTCATGCCTAAACTGTACGCATCCTTTGTTAAGGAAGAGCCATTTAGAGAGAATATAAAGTATACTTCGATTTTCATTTGATCCTTTTGAGAATATCAACCTACTTGGGGTAGATCTGGAACTGTTTGAAGTGATGGGCGTATATGATTTGCGTATTACAGATATAATACCCAGTAAAAAAGAGCAAGGAAAGTGGGAATGTATAGTTGAGAATAGGTCTGATCAAAAGAGCTTCAAGTCGATGATTACCTTAAGTCGTATGAAGAGGCTTTGGAGTTTCAAAAGAACATAAAAGCGCTTCATGAGGCTCGAGATTTGTTTAGCACATTTGAAGAAGATAAATAACTTTAAATTATACTGTGATGTGTAGATCCAATTGGTCGATTCTTTCATTAGGGATAAGATCGGTCCAATCCATATGGTGATACAAGAGCGGGTCGTCCAAAAGATGGCTCGCTTTTTTGCGCAAAAAACTTGTTTACGGTTAGAGATAAGAGGTGAATCCTCTCGAAACAAAAGGAGGTTTCGCTCAAGTTTGCACCCCATTTATTACTCGATTTTTCCTAAGCGCATTATAATGGGTGAAATAGCAGTGACACACAGTTTCGTAAAGGCATTCAGACTTTTAAAACTAACACACTGAAGGGATCGTAAGGGAGATACGTGGCTATACTTTAAACGCAGAAAGTCGATCCAGATGACTACCTAAGATACGATAGTACTTCTACAAAAACAGTGAATCCTTCAGTAGACATAGTTACTGAACAAATCAGATTTTACAGCCGGTCTTGTCCCAAGCCAAGGACAAGAACTTGTACCGATTGCCGGAATGGACAAGAACTTGTACCGATTTCCGATTAGATAAGTATCTAACTATGTTCAAAGCAATATCATTAAGCTAACGGGAAGAATAATTCAATATTTTTATGGAATATAACAATAAATGGTATTAGGGACGTCGTTTGTAATTTGCGAAAATAAGGCATAATCACTTTTCTTAGGCATAGTTTTGGGCATTCAGCTGTTTGAAAAGCTCGTCCCGCTCCTGGCGGGAAGCATTCGCGGAAATTTTGGAAAAGTCATAAGTTATTTCTTCTTCGCCTCGTGCCAATCCGGCCATAACTTCGTCCGCAAAGAGGTCCACAGGAACGCCGGTAGTATTTGCCCCGGGAATGCCCAAATCGGTGTTCGTGAGCGTCGGAGAAATCTCGATGACTCTGATTTGACCGTTGAACTGATGTCTCATCGATTGTGTATAGGAATGTAGGGCGGCTTTCGTGGCGCTGTACACAGGGGCTGCAGCCAGCGGTACATGAGCCAGGGCGGAAGTCACATTTAAAATCGCTGCATCCTTTTGCTTAAGCAGATGAGATGTGAACAACCGGGTTAAGTGAATGGGCGCCCCTAAATTAGTTTTTATTTCCAAATCAATATGCGACCATGGCTCCACGCCATCATATTTCAGATAGTGCATGATCCCGGCATTGTTGAGTACAACGTTCAATTGGGGGAAATTACGGGTCACTTTTTCAAAAAGTGCAATGCGCTCCTCCTCTTTAGACACATCGCTAATATAAGTAACCAGTTCAGGATGGATGGCTTTTGCCTCCTGCAGCTTATCGGCTCTTCTGCCGGTGATGATTACTTTGTTGTCTTTTTTCAGGAATCTCGAGGCAAGCGCAAATCCGATACCGGTAGCACCGCCAGTGATCAGGATGGTGTTATTTTGTATATTCATTGAGTATCGCTCCTTTATTGTCTTATACTGTATCTGCTCGAAACCCATTGTATAATCAAGTTGAATGGATATGCAGAGGTGCATTTATTCTAGTATTGTCACTACCAAGCTACGTTGGATGAACATAAGGAGGGGGATGAACATGCCGGAATTACAACCGAATCGCTACAGTGAATTGGCTCAATTCCTGCGCAACCGCAGGGCACGCATATCACCAAAGCAGCTAGGCTTGCCTGAAGGGCGGCGGCGTACGCCGGGTCTTCGCAGGGCTGAGGTAGCGACGCTAGCAGGCATCAGCCTTGAATGGTATACCTATCTGGAGCAGGGGCGGGAAATTCATGTATCCATTGAAGTGCTTGAAAGCTTGGCGAGAGTGCTGCAGCTGGATAAAACGGAACGCAAGCATATGTTTCTGCTGGCTCACCGTCAGCATCCTCCCGAACGCCCCCGTTCTTTGGATGTGCAGGTTAGCCCGGTGATTCAGCGGCATCTTGATAGCCTAGGAACATCTCCCGCTGCGGCTATGGATGTCAGAATGAACATACTCTCCTGGAATGATGCATTCATTGCGCTTCAGGGCGATTTTGTGAACCTGGAGGGCAATTCGGAAAGAGAGCGGAACTTTCTTTGGATTACGTTCACATCGGAATATTTTCGCACATTAAAAGGGGATCAGTGGGAGGCTCACGCCAGACGTACTACTGCCAGATTTCGGGCAGAATATGCAAAGTATGTGGATGATCCTTGGTGGGCTGAACAGGTTGAATTGTTAAGTGAGGCAAGCCCCGAATTCAAAGAGTACTGGCAGAGCTATGAAGTATTGGATGCTTACGATGCACATAAAATCATGTATCATCCAGAGGCAGGCATATTGAACTTTGACCATCTCACACTGCAACCTTTAGAATCCCCAGAGCTTGAAATATCAGTCCAAGTGCCGCTTCCGGATGGCACAGCCGGAAAGATTCAAGCGCTGATGGAGGATCGGAGTAAAAAGAGTTTTGTAAGGGAGAGTGGTTTCGAGGATCTTATTATTTAGCAGATGAGATGTTGCACATTTTTGATTGGAAGTACAAGATTCGTTTACGGCTCAAAGAAAGAGTCCATGTTTTGTTACCCTGTTCAACAAAACATGGACTCTTTCAAACAGTGGGTACAAAAGTAATATCAATTACGTATCTAAGACGTTAAAAATATACCTTTTTATAACATCTCCTTGGGGTTGAATAAGAGGGTAATATTCGGAATATGTATCATTTGGATCCAAAAGCAGCTCCTGCAGCCAGGTTCATTTTGTTGTCTATGGGTCATTTTAAGGAAACGGCTATCTTTAATCGACGAAGTCCAGCATGCGAGCGTTTTGATTTTCATAGAAAAGAAATAATGATTTGACATTTTCTATGGGGTAAGTTATCTTTGCCTATATAGTTAAGCTATTAACTAAATGGAGATGACAGAACACATGGATAATCTGCAAGAAGAGAACTTACTGCCAATTGATCCTAAACGAGATTCGCTACAAGAATATTTGCTTAGTCTGCCACTGCCCAATGAAGCTTTTTTTACGATGGTTGAGGCGACTGCCAATCTGGTGGCCGTGTCGGAGAAATACTGGCAATCCCAAGGACTGAATGGAGCAAGAATTCGCATACTTGTAGAGATTGCAAAAGATGGGGGAACGATGCTGCCTTCAGTGCTTGCCGAAAAAATCGGTGTCACCAAGGCCAACATTAGCTTGCTGCTGACTCCGCTGGAGCGTGATGGATACATTGCGAGGGCTGAGCATGCCCGAGATGGTCGCAAGACGGTGATTTCCATTACCGATGCAGGACAGACATTATTGAGGGAGCATCTGCCGGGTAATCGTGAAGCTGTGGCTTTACAAATGGGCAAGTTGGATGAACAGGAGCAGCATCAGTTGATTGTTCTGTTACAGAAGCTGAACAGGTCTTGATCCTTAATACACTTTAAAATGATACTAAGACCAGTGAATTTTGAGGCAGGACATGTGTTGGAAAGGGATGGGATTGGTTCAGCGAGGAATGTGTTGTAGTCCAGTGAATCATTCTGTTCATTTAGTTAATAACTTAACTACTTGATGCAATTCATTTATAGGAGGGAAAAGCAGGATGTCGATCATGATTACAGGAGCCACAGGACAATTAGGCAATCTGATTATTGCAAATCTTCTAGTCCGGGTCCCCGCTACAGAAATTATCGCAGGTGTCCGTAATGGGGCGATGTCCGAAACTTTAAAAGCTTTAAAGGATCAGGGTGGGGAGGTTCGCAGTATTGACTATGACAGGCCGGAAACGCTACAGAATGCCTTTGCCGGTGTGAGTAAATTGCTGCTGATTTCCAGCTCACATACCGATGATACAGTCCGGCTAACTCAACATACAAGTGTAATCAATACGGCGAAGAACTCTGGAGTTGAACATATCCTTTATACCAGTTTTGCTTTCCCACAGACGAGTCTTAAAGGTTCGAGTAGCGTGCATAGACTTACCGAGCAGGTCATATTTGATTCGGGGATGAAGTATACGATTTTGCGCAATGGGCTGTATATTGATTTTGTGAATGTCCTTGGACTACAGGAAGCGATACAAAGTGGCGTGCTAACAACTTCAGCCGGAGATTGGCGGTTTAATGCGGTTACACGCGGTGATCTTGCATGGGCCATTGCGAACGTGCTTGCAGAGAAAGGGCATGAGCAGAGGATATATGAGTTAGCCGCACCAAAGACTTGGAACTTTGCTGATCTGGCTGAGGTGCTCACAGCATTGGCGGATAAACCTGTCATGCACATCGAGGATGTGTCTGTACAGCATTGGATCTATCCTTTTTTAAGCAGTATTGATACCGGATCTACGTCTAAGGATCTTGAGCAATTGATGGGCAAACCAATAACTTCGTTGGAGGAGAGCATTGCACCTTTTCTGAATTAATCAATTTACATTGGAGTGACGTTAAGCCCGTATGATTGTGAAGACATCAACTTCAAAAAATGAATCATTCGAACAGTATTTTGGCGTACAAGAGGGCAGCAAATTATTCAGCGCGGTTGGACGCAGCGAACCATATGGATCATAACCATGTATTACGCTGGATACGATTGCGGTGGCTGCGCCAACGACAGATTCGGTAATTACCTTTTATTCAGAAGGTTATGACCAGAAATATGTAATCGATCTCACGGATTTGGCACCGGGGTATGGCTGCAGGTGTCGAGGGACAAGAACATGTTCCTATTGCCGATTAGACGTATATTTAAGCGGCGTCTTGCCCTTCAATACATTAAACTAACGGGCAGGATAGTTTATTGTATCGTGTTCAAGTAATTCGAAAACCTAGTATTGTAAGATCAATACGGCTCGCGATGCTTATAATAATTTTTCCATAGCCATCACGTCCACAAATTTCCCCTCTAGAATACCTTGATTCTGAAATACACCTACTTCTCGATATCCAACTTTATGATATAGGCTCTGACCAAGCGTATTAAATGGAAAGGTAAAAAGAACAAACTTATAAAAGTTATTCTGATTACCGATTTCCTCTAATCTCTGAAGTAACTGTTTTCCGACCCCTTTACCGTGATGATCACGATGAATATAAATGGAGAGGTCACCGACACCGTCATATGCGCTTCTAGGGTTATATGAATTGATAGAAGCCCATCCAACCACTTGATCATTCTGTTCGGCTATAAGTACCGAGTAACGTCCCTGGTGCTTGTTAAACCATTCAGACATGTAAGCTTCATCTTTTATATCTGTTTCTAGCGTGGCAATACGGTCTTCAATACCTTGGTTATAAATAGTCAGCACCTTGGTTATAAATAGTCAGCTTATGCTTGATCAATCCAATTTGGGTAAACGATTATTGCAAAAAAGCAGTGACGGTGTCCTTGATACAGGTATATACAAAAATGCTTTCGATCAAGGTAAGCTGGATGCCAAACTGATGTTTAAAGCTTTTACGGAAAACCGTGGCAGACCTCATTTGCGACTGCGACGATTCGAGGTTCTGGGAAAGACGCGAAAAAAGCTGTACAATCGCTTGTGAAAAGAATGTGAGCTATCGAATTTCAGGAGGATGTTATAATTGGTAATTATAACTATTCTCGAGGTGACTAAATGAAGGTACACTTTTGTATACCGCAGCACAACTTAATGATGCAATCATCAAACAATGGCATGTAGAGGTGTATCAGCATGATGAATTATTAGATCAAGGTGGAGTCATTAAGTATCAAACGAACGTTATAGTTAATATGAAAGACGGTCATTATTTTATTAAGTCAAAATGTGAATTTTTAGTTCGAGAGTAAAGTCGGTAATCTTTATTGCCGACTTTTTTGATGCACTAAAATTCCTTATATTCGTATTTGCTTATATAAGTGATTAATAATATGCTTATATCATTAAATGAAGCCGACAAGACTAAGCACAGGGGGTGTACATATGGAACAAAACATTCAGGAGATGGCTGAGGCGTATAAGTTATTAGCTGATAAAACACGTTTGACCATCATTGCGCTACTTCAGGAACAGGAACTTTGTGTATGTGATATCACAGACATTATTGGCATGTCACAACCAAACGCCAGTCAGCATCTTCGAAAACTAAAGGCAGCTGGTCTCCTTAATGAAAAGAAAAAAGGGCAGTGGGTGTACTACTCTCTTAATTCAGATGCAGAAGCATATGTTCAGTGTGTGTATCCGTATCTGCCATCCATGAAAGATAAAATAGCAGGATTGAAAAACTGCTGCGTTCCTCAGGAGGAAGCATGACCATTATCGCTATTCTAATCTTTCTACTTACACTGACTTTTGTGATTTGGCAACCTAAGGGGCTTAATATTGGATGGTCAGCGTCAGCTGGAGCTGTCCTTGCACTTCTTTTTGGAGTCGTCAGTCTATCCGATGTAGGTACGGTCACAGGGATCGTATGGAACGCCACGCTTGCTTTTGTAGCTATTATTTTAATTTCACTGATTTTAGATGAAATCAAATTTTTTGAATGGGCTGCACTACACATGGCAAGGCTCGCAAGAGGTAACGGTAAGTTGATGTTCATTTATGTTGTGCTGCTTGGGGCAGGGGTGGCAGCGTTCTTTGCAAATGACGGTGCCGCACTGATCTTAACGCCTATTGTGCTGGCTATGGTCAGAGCGCTCAAATTTGATCAAAAGATGATTTTACCTTTTATCATCGCAAGTGGTTTTATTGCAGATACAACTTCACTTCCGCTCGTCGTTAGCAACCTCGTCAATATCGTTTCTGCCGATTACTTTGGCATTGGCTTTGTGGAGTATGCAAGTCGTATGATTGTTCCCAATTTCTTTTCAATATTAGCGAGTCTTCTGGTCTTATTCTTGTTCTTTAGAAAGAGTATTCCAGGGAACTACGAAGTCAGTCAGCTCAAAAAGCCAGCCGAAGCGATCAAGGATAAGAAACTGTTCAACATATCTTGGGTGATCTTAGCTGTGCTACTGGTTGCGTACTTGATGAGCGAGTTCATTCAAGTTCCGGTGTCTGTAGTCGCTGGGGTTATTGCAATCTTGTTTATTTTAGCTGCAAGGCGGAGTCACGCTATTCAAACGTGGAGGCTCATTAAAGGAGCTCCATGGGCAGTCGTGATTTTCTCCATTGGTATGTACGTCGTGGTTTACGGACTACGAAATGTGGGATTGACAGTTGAACTTGGGAAGGTCATTCAAGTTATCGCCGACAAGGGACTTTACATCTCCACACTTGGTATGGGTTTTCTGGCTGCTATATTATCTTCGGTTATGAACAATATGCCGACAGTGATGATTGATGCGCTTGCTATTGATGGAACCAATACGCAAGGGGTCATTCGGGAATCGCTGATTTATGCCAATATTATCGGCAGTGACTTGGGTCCAAAAATCACACCGATCGGATCGCTCGCCACACTTTTGTGGCTACATGTACTGTCCCGTAAGGATGTAAAAATCAAGTGGGGAAGTTATTTCAAAATTGGGATTGTGCTCACTATTCCAACACTCTTTATTACGTTAACAGGACTATATTTGTGGCTACACTTGATTCATTCAACAAGCATAAACGTTTGGTTAATGATTGGCGTTATTGCAGTAGCATTGGTTGTTATCGCAATGATCATAAAAACGTTAATTAACTCACTCAAAAATGGGCGAAGCGAAAGTACAAGTAAGCCAAACCAAAGATAAAGGAGATCAGTAATCATGAACAATAAACCACTTGTTTACTTTTTATGTACAGGAAACTCTTGCAGAAGCCAAATCGCCGATGGATTTTTGAAGGCACTTGGTAGTGATAAATACGAGGTGAGAAGCGCAGGATTAGAGGCGCATGGCTTAAATCCTCGTGCTGTTCAAACGATGAAAGAAGCTGAAATCGATATTTCGAGACATACATCAGATGTAATTGATCCTGAGATTTTAAAACAAGCAGACTACATCATCACGCTTTGTGGTCATGCCAACGATAATTGTCCCGTTGTACGTAATGACAAAGCTGAAAGATGGCACTGGGGATTCGATGATCCAGCCAAGGCGACAGGTACAGAGGAAGAAATCACAGCTACATTCGCTGAGGTTCGCGATTCAATTAAAGCTCGTATCGAGCAATTCTTGAAAGAAGGTAAGTAAAATGGATCACGCAGAAAAGAAATATCATGCACTTATTGCTGAAAAAGTTTTTATGGGCGGAGCTGCCGACGTAGAGGCAATGGTTCTTAACGAAGGCATTGAAGTCGTGGTGGATCTTCGAGAAGAAGCAACAGAGTGCGCGTATCCAACAGATCATGTGAAGTGGGTAAAGATTCCGCTTGATGACGATACGAAAGAACATGAAGCCGAGCTTTTCAAACAAGCCATTGATGAGGTTGTTGGAGCGTATAACGCTGGCAAGAAAGTTGCCTTTCACTGTGGAGGAGGCAAGGGAAGAACGGGTACCGTTGCAGCCGGGATATTATTAAAGCTAGGGTTGGCAAATACGTTTGAGGATGCTGAAATAAAGGCAAAAAGCATCAGAAGTATCATTAATATTAAGCCGGTGCAAAAGGATTTATTAAATAAAATATTCTGAAACAAGGCTTTTAATCGTTACGCTAACGAGAAACGATAGTACAATAAAACTAAGAAAGATAGCTGATCGATTTGATCGGCTGCTTTTCTTTAACTAACATAGATTCATGTCATGAGGGAGAGAAGTAATTCAAAGAATCTAAATTACGCATAGCTCCAGTTGGGTGAAATCTATAAGTAACATATTTAGGACATCAAATTAGAGCTAAAGATCTGCATTAAACATATGTACAAAATACGAGTTTTGTGAAACAGTACCAATGATTTAAAAGCTGCGATTTAAAAGCTGCACAGTGATTTTAACCCTGTACAGCCAATTCTTATAAGCATTCAGTTTAATCCCAGACTACTTCTGTTCCTGCAATAAAATCATGAATCGCACGTCGATCCTCACGTAAACCAACCATAAAAGCACTCACAATAACTCCGATACCCAAAGTTATTACATACACAAGTCCAGCCACAACAACTCGCATCAGCATCGTACCAATTTTTGGCGGTTCATGTGTATCGTATTTACGGATTCGAATTCCACATATACGTTTTCCAATGGTTCGGCCATACCAGTAAACTGGTAATAAAATTGAATATATCGCACTAAGTAATTTGGCAATCGGTTCATCCGTATCAAAATTACCCGTAACCACACCTGCAATAATAACTAACGGAATTGAAATAATAAGACTATCCAATACATTTGCTCCTAATCTAATCCAAAAACCTGCTTTATACAAAATGTTTTCCTCCAAACTACAATTTTAAACTAAATTTCTAAATTACTTCCTGAACTCCCTTCATTAAAATATCTAACTTTATGTACACAACTCAAATAGTATAACAGAAAATTTTACCTTTTCACGATAAAACTCCTATTTCATTTTAATTGCAACCTTTGTGAATTTTATAACAAACTTCGAATTAACTTAATTGCTGTTCACACTGCTTACTCTTATCCTTTCTAATATTTAGCTTCTGAGTCTCCAATAAATACACCATAATAATTATGTAAACCAAGAAAATCTACTCAACATTTGTTAAGTAGCCTTCTGTTCGTTCTGCGTCTGCCCTCTTCGCCAAATCTTATACTCCACAATGGCATAGACTAAACCGGCGATGGCAAATATCCATATCGATGTCATTCGGTTCAGATGGTATCCATTCACGAAATATGGATTGTACATGAGATCAAAAACCCACAGCCCGCCCCATCCAAACCCAATCATATAGATGATAGTTCTCATCATAGGAAAGCATACATATTTCCGCAGCATGAGATCGGGATAAGAATAACAACATGAAAAACGACTAAATAGTGACCAAATCCCAGGATAAGCGACAAAATATATATCAAGCCCCCTAGATTACGTAAGCCGTAATACTCTGTCGTTGTAATATGGTACCCTTCAATCCTCTCAAGAACGATAAGTGCTGTAAAGAAGATCCCGATAAATATCAGTCCTAATACCATGTAACGTTGAACCGCGTTCACCAACATCAGATCACCCCAATGTCTAAACGCAGCCAGGATCGTTCAAGTTACATGATTTCGAACAAATTACACAATTACACATATGCGTTATTAGGTTATGTTAATGTTAAAGTTAATCCATCGTAAATTGCTCTCATCCAACGACTACTTCTGACCTTCCAGAATCATCGTATCCAGGCGGTCCATAAGCTCATTTTATAGATCTTTTCATTCTTCACTGCATTCATGTTATTCAACACCTTGCTGTCTACCATTTTATTCTCGCTATTCTCCATCAATAGCAGACGATCCGGATTAAAGGTAGCCAGAGCCTCCAGTGCGATCTGTTTACCGCCCCAGCCCTCTGGATCAGGGATCCCCCTCTGTGCGCTTCAGGCCCCATTCACCGTATAACATCTCAGCTGCCCCTTTATATGAATAGACGACCGGGTTGTTTGGATATGTCTCAATTACGGCAAAGGATCCACCATGTACAGCCCCCTCCAGCTTTTGTTTCCACTCTACAGATTTCGCATCATACTTGGCCAGATATTCATCCTTCTTGCTTTCTTCTCAATTGTAGGTCCCATGATGCCTTCCAACCCAATGGAAGCTGACTTCAATTCATCAAAAGAACGACGCAGCCGTTCAAAACGTTTGCCCCCCATATTGTGGGTATCTTGATCTCACGAATACCACTCAGATATTCATGCAGCCGACTGTCGGCTTCATTTTTGATTCTATTTACAATTCTCGCCAACCAAAAGAAGTGTCGTCGGAGAAAATTTTCGTTTTTTTATTGTATAGACAAATGTGACTTTTTCGATCTTTAACTCCCGTAATATTTTCCATTTATTATGGTTAAATATGAGAAGTAGTTACTTATATCATTAAACTGTCGCCTATTGAATCCAACTGCTGGTATGTTATGATATATTTTAAAATGTTATAACATACAAAAGGAGTGATGCAATGCAATCGCCAGTATTAACTATTGGAGAACGGTTAAAAGAAATACGAGCAACTAGAAATCTTACACTTGAAGATGTTTCTAGACTGACTGATGTAAGTAAGCCTATGCTTGGACAAATTGAAAGAGGACAGTCTTCACCAACGATTACAACTCTTTGGAAAATCGCAGTCGGCTTAAAAGTCCCTTTATCTTTATTATTGGAAGAGCTAGAAGATGAGTGCAGTGTGGTTGATACACGGTCCAAAGACGCTATCGTTGAAAATGATGGAAAAATGAGAGCATTTCCTGTTTTTCCTTTTGACCCTACCCGTAACGTTGAAATATTTTATATCGAATTTGATCCTGGATGTCACCATCCATCTGAAAGACACCTTGATGGTGTGGAAGAATATATTTTTGTGGTACAAGGTATGTTAGAAATGGTAGTCAACACAAAAAAAATTGTTTTAAAAGAAAATCAAGCACTCCGCTTCCGTGCTAATGTTTTTCATTCCTATAATAATCTCTATCAGGAACCATGTATCATTTACAACATGATTTTTTACCCAAGAACATAGGCAAGTTTCATCTGTGATCATCTAGAAAATATTTAAAATGAGGTGTGGTGATTATGGCAATTGAAAAAGTAAAAGATTTTTTCAAACAATATGGTATGAATTCTCAAATTATCGAATTTGAAGTATCTAGTGAAACCGTGGATTTGGCTGCATCTGCATTAGGTTGTGAGCCAAAGAGAATCGCAAAAACACTTTCTTTTATGGTGAATGGACAAGCTGTTTTAGTAGTTGCTGCCGGGGATGCAAAAGTGGATAACAAAAAATTCAAAGAGTATTTCAAAACAAAAGCAAAAATGCTTTCTCCTGATGAAACCATGGATATGGTTGGTCATGCCATTGGAGGTGTTTGTCCATTTGCTATTAAAAATGATGTTTCTGTTTATCTAGACATATCTCTAAAACGTTTTGAGACAATCTATCCAGCTTGCGGGAGTAGCAATAGTGCTATTGAACTTACCATAAAACAATTAGAAAAATACTCTAGTTATTCAGAGTGGATTGATGTGTGTAAAGGATGGAATGTTTGATTTATAGTAGCTCTATATGGGGTAGCGCCAACATTTTGACTGTTTTATACGCTAAGTATCAGCGGACATTTGCTTAAAGCAGGAAAAATTCGCTGTCTTTGCGCCTTAACGTCCTTAGTGTATTTTTTCGTTAAAATGTTGGCTGTACCCTCAATCAACTATGAAAAGATTTCCAGAACGAACCTTCTGTATTAATGATATCCTTGATCTGCACAAACGGAATCGTAAACGTTGGAAACCCTGCTGCATAAGGTGCAATATCATATGGATTGAAATAAAGATGCAGCGCATCCGCTGTGACAAAAAACGGCTGATCCGCACTAATGCCCGTATAAGTGTCTGGAAACACATACGAGTATTGAGGATCATTTTTGATCTGATCCCCCACAATCTGGCTTAACACTTTGACATAGTCACTATTCGGTTTAAATAAATCCTTCAGCTCATACAACTGACCGTTCGTCAGATTAATAATCGCATAGATCATCGTAGGCATACCATGCGCTGCACCCGCCGGATAGTTATAACCTGTGAGTTGCAATTGCAATAATTGCTGCTGATAGAACGTGATATCAAAATCCCCTGTATACGTGTAATCTAGTTGCTGATCGGCAGGGATTGGTTTAACCTGTGAGAGCTCCTTCAACTTGGCATTCAGCGCAATTTGCTCCGCTTGGTTCATTAATCCTTCCACTTGCGGATAATATATGAGGTAGTCCCTGTTCGGTTTGTACTTCTCTTCGCGTACACGGTACGGCGGATGAAGTGGAACGATTGTATTTTGCCGCCAAATGATCTGTCCTGCCCGGTTCACATATGATAAGCGCTGATCTACATAGGCTTTAATCAGATCTGGTGCCACGACCTCCAGCGTACCCGAACCTTCTACATGGGGATATCCAGCAGCAGGTCTTCCACTCAGATCCAGCAGATAGGTCTGTCTTCCATCCGATGCAGAAGCCAGACCGTTTGTATAATTGCCTACATCGCGATATATGAAATCCGTAAGCCTTCTACCATTAATCTCTGCAATCGCGTATACAGAACCAATATAAGGCTGCTCCGGATTAATGGCTTGCCCTAACGCATAACGTTGCTCTCCTAATTCGCGAATATCATTATACGCGGGTTGAATAATAAATGATCCTTGCGTATTAATGACACCATAGTTCGATTTGTAGTCCTCCGCTGTATTAACAATCGCTTGCCCGCCACTAAAAGGAAATGCCGATGAAAACTTGGGCTGAATGCGAATATTCCCCCGTTCGTCGATATACCCATATTTGCCAGAAGCCTCTTTTTGAAAAGCAAGCAGTCCATCCCCCAGTGGTCCCACATAGGCATAGGGATAAGTAGCGAGTCGTTGTCCATTGCGATTAATAAGCGCATATTCATTATCTTTGATCTGCACAACCGCTTTGCCATCTTGAAAATCATTCCCTGATGTGAACTGTGCCGGTATCACCTCATTGCCCGAAGCATCCAGATAACCATAAAGACTCACCGTTCCATCTGTCTGACCAGGATTGGAATCGTAAAACAACGCTCGGCCGTCCTTCATATTCGAGATATACGGGTATGCCCGTTTGGTCAGGACTGTACCTTGTTCATTAATCATCTTAAATCCTTGAGAATCAATGGTTATCGCCCGTTCTTCAGAAAAGGAATTGATGGAATCGTATACAGGTTGAACGACATACTTCCCTTGAAGATCAATTACGCCGGCATGACCATCCTTCACAACGACAGCCAATCCATTGGGCTGGAACGCTTGCGCATCATCCAGAACCGGCTCAAGCCGAATATGTCCTTGGGCATCCATATACCCCCAACGCGTCCCATTCGTGGTTCGAACGGAGATGGGGTATAACCATGTTGTTACCCGAGCATGGCTTATGGGGACCATCGCCTGCTTAATTTTCTTTTCCAGTTCCTGTAGTACTTCCCTGGAAGGATACGCTTCCGGGAAACGGAGTGCCTTCTGAACGGAAACGAGTGCTGCCGGATACTGACCTGCATGGTACTGAGCATCCGCAAGGTAATACCAGTAGAAGATATAATCAGGATATTGTTGGGTTAGTTGCTCGTAATATTGCACCACTTTGGGATAATAGGTTGCATATACGTACGGTGCAGGAACCCATTTCCCGTTCTGCCATCGGATAATCTCTACACGATAGGCTTCACCTGTGTCATGAATCCAGAGTGCAATCTCCACCTTACCATCTCGACCATGCGGACCAGGCATATCTATAATCTCTGCATAGCTATAATATAGATCGTCAGGCGCCAGATCTTTGAGCCCTGATTCAGTCCACTCATATACAGCAAGCTTAGACCAAATAGATCCAATCCGCCAACCAATGATGAGATTGTTCCTTGCCGTTGAAGTTACAGGGGCAGCAGTCATTAAAGTCACCCCATAACCCAATCCCTTAATTAGTGCCATCTTGATCCAATGCCCTTGAACAAATTTCAGAATGAGCAAATACAGCTCACCATTCAACTGATAGACTGCAGCAATCTCCGGCATACCGTCACCGGTAAGATCTGCCGCATAGATTGCTTGATGTTGAACAGGTTTATCAATAGTGACGACCGTTGCACCAGCCGGAATATGTTGATTCACAATCTGCGTTAACAGCGGTTCGCTCATGGACATCTCAGTTTCCTCCCTTATGACCGCATTCGCCTAATGGTATGCGTCATAAATCGGGATATGACATGTAATTCATTTTATATAAGTTGGACTTAAAAATATTCACACTTACAACTCCGGTGACAAAACCGCCTTCCGATCACTGCTTTCCACTTTTTAATTATTTATCTATCTTGCAAAGTCACTTTCTTTCCATTGAGTAACAGGTAGCTCACATCGTTCACCGGAATGGTCTTAGGGGATATCCACTTAATGAGATCCTGATCAAGCTGGAGGAAACCGGATTTGCCAGTCAACTTGGTACCATCCTTCAGGTGAACTTCAATACTCAGATTCTCCATGTGAATCTTGCTCAGTGCCTCACCTGTAAGTGTGACGCCAACTGCGGAAAGGGTTACATTTGCCTGTGAGGCTCCATTTGCATCAAGCTGAACGTTTCCTGTTTTACTCAAACCATTTTGACTCAAGTTAAACGTCGTTTTCCAATTCCCCTTTACAACTTCACTAATACTCGTAAAACTGCCTTGAAGTCTCAACTTATCTAAATCGTCAACAGCAGACAGATCATACACATACTCCTCATAATCTCCTCCATACCCGACCCCATCTTTCATATAATGTCCATAGCTAACGGAATATTCAGGTATATCGAGCTTTTGACCTTGCTCATCAGTGAAGTAGAAGTACCCATGATTGTACTCGCCAATTTCATTATCTGGATTAATCTGAATGTGTAACTTGCCATCCACAAAACCCATATTGGAAATATGCATCCATGCGATGCCCTCAATAGGGATATTCGTTACATCCTGATGCAATACCGGAATTGGATCGGTTTCCATCTGAATATCGGTTTTACCTCCCAAGCCACTTATACGATCTTGATTCAGAATATCATAGTCATTAATTTTCTTATCTTGTAACAATCGATCCCAGTCTACTTGGACATTGTAACCATCTTGACGAGAGGTACCCGACATCAGCGTATTGACCTGAACTGTAATTCGATTTTTGCTGACTTTTCCTTGAATGAGGAATCGGACAATAGCCGTTTTATTAGCATCATCATAATGAATAATCTGAGCGTTGTTTGCATTACCTCCGGTTACCCTGTAATCATATACATCCAATGTATCGTCAATGCGATGACCCGTCAGATCTGATAATGAAACATAGATTTCCGTTGTATCTCCGTCTCTGACAGCACCTATAACCTCCATTCGAATCCCTTGATCTTCACTCACCTGATGAACAGGCTGAAGAATGCCAATCCGATCTGCACCTAGAAAATGAAGAATAGAAGGCAGATCAATGATGCCCACAGATGCAGCTGCACCTGTAACAAGACATAACGATAACGCAGCGGTTACAGGAATATAGATGGCTTTGCGATACTTTCTTCCCCTATTCATGGACTTCTTAGCCTGTGCAGATGGAGCGGATGGATATAATGATGAATCTGATCTCGTAACGGTTGGTGGTTCATTCATCGCCAATTTATCATAGAACAACTTTTTAATATTAAAGAGGTTCTTCTCAGTGAATTCTTTCTCGGATTTTCGCATTTGATCGCCTCCTTTATTTCCTGTTCATCCACCATGTCCTCAATCGTTGCCTGGAGCGATAAAGCTTGTTATGGACTTGCCTAACGTGTAGGGACAATGCTTCCGATATCTCATGGGGTCTCTGTCCTTCGTAAAACCGACGTTTCATAATCTCCCGTTCCGGTTCTGGAAAAGATTCAATCATTTGATTAAGTTCCGTATATGTCTCTTTACTGATCATCTGAACCAACAAATCATCCGTTTGCACCGAATGAATCTCCTCTACATATGTAAGCTCAGTTCTTCGATTAAGTTTCCGGTAGCGATCAATCGCTTTATGTTTTGTGATCGTTGCAAGATAATTTTTCAAGCTACTTCGCCCAGATTGGAATGCATCCGGATTCTGCCAAAAAGCAAAAAATGTATCTGCTACGCATTCTTCAATCTCTTCTGCCGATGCATGATGTAGGATAGAATGAGCAATCTTCCATAACAAACCTGCGTAGTGGTTCATCACCCATTCCATGGCTTCAGGATCACGATTCACTACTGCCTTCCGTATCTGTTCTTCTTCCACGATTATATATCCCTCCCTTCCATGCGCATATGAGTCACAAATGCTGGTGTTGATCCGTGCTTCCTACTTATATTCGTTTGAGAAATGACTTTTACTTACTCCACGATAAAAAAAGATTTGCAGTGACCTCTACGGCCTTCTGCAAATCTTCTTATTTCTATGCTATATCTTATTTTCTACATCATATCGCTTCATGTGCCTTCGCTTCGCGGTTATTATCCAGTATCACGTCTCTTCTTGCACACTAAGCTGTACATATTGCGTGAGACGGCAATACTGAAATAACAGCATCTCTTCATTACCTTGTCCCAGAGCCACGCTACGCCCTTCCTTGATCATGTGATTCAACAACTCATGCAGGAAACTCATCTGCAACCGCATGGATTCAGCTATGAGCTGCTCAAGAACTTCAATATCTCGGATCGCAAACTGGGATAAACCCCGCAGGAGCAGCTCTTCAGACCAGCTGCTGATTCTTTGCATGAACTGATTATATTCTTCCAAGTCTTCCCATCCTTCCATTCCCGATATCCAGTTTAAGACTAAGCACCGTTTGACCCTTCAGGAAACTGATTGGGCTAATCCGTCTTGATTCCACACGCACGAACGCATAGAAGTGTTCAAGGGATTGGGAACCATATCCTGATTCCAGTCTTTGGATCATGGTCTGCCAATCTGTTGAATACGGGAGAGTGAGTGTCAGTAGTTCTCCATCGGCACTCTCAACCTTTAGGACAAGATCTTGCGTTTGTTTGACAAAGCTATGGTCCACAATTCGAGCAACTTTGATCACAGCCAGTCGTTCTCTAGGCGCAGTGAATAAGGCGAATGTTCGCGATTCCTCTTGAAGTACAGACGATGCATCCTGCATGATTTTGCCCATATTCAGCGTTTCCACGCCCGAACGTGGCAAAATGGCAAGCTTGGCACCTTCCCCGGAGGAAATCCGGCGTTCTTCATTCACTTTCACGGATTGGAATTGAACTTCTTCACCCACGAACTGACGAAAGGTCACATGAGGCAGCCATGGTGTAAATGCACCATAATGCTCTGTATATGAGAACTGCTGATCATCATAATACACAGCACGTACATCGCTATAGGTGTAGATTTCCCCATCATCGAAACAATAGAAGTAATAGGTGATTCCACGGAAACCGGATCGTGTTTCCCACGCATCGGCTCCCAGTCCATACAGGTGAAGTGAAGGAACCGTAAAGTATTTACTTCGAAAACTGCCAATGAGCTGACTCTGCTGAATGGTCGATACCTTTTTCTCTTCAAGAACCTGGAGTGCAAGATACAGCTTGCTTACCCGATCCAGCATGGATTGCATGGAGAAACGGATATGTCTGTTGAAAAACAACTGTAGTTCGCCTTGAATCCCTCGCAGACTGCGTTCGATGTCAGGCAGGTTGCCACTATGGGCAGCAATGGCCAGTGTCTCCAATTGTGCCATATAGGACTGCGGAAGACGGGCCAGTCCCGTCTTCAACAATCCTGCCAGCATCATGCGACATTCCTGCACGGTCTGCAAAGAAAACTTGGCTTCGTACACTCGTCCACTTAATGCATCCGTATCATCCAGCCCTTTTAGTGCACGATACCGTAACAATGCTTCAAGCTTGGCCGTCTTTCCGGCTGTCTGCTGCACCTTGCAAAGAGCTTTCGCAAGACTGGCTTCCTCAGTAAAAGACACCTCAATGTTCTGGCTTGTCAGCTGTACCGTAAGAAGTGAATCTTCAATGATCTTCACCTCTTCAGGGTACCTTAAGCGGAATACAACTTCCTCTATCATGGAAGCACTATATGGTTTAATTAACACGCTAAGATCAGACTCCGTCATCCAGCGGAAACGAGACTCCATTTCAAGAGATGGCGAATGCGAAACTACGTCTGAATCATCCCTATTTGATCCTACGTTTGACACAAAGTCTGTTACTGTTAAACCTTTTAATACGTCCAAGGAATTCTTTTCCGATATCCCTGAGTCCTTATCTGGCATTTGCTTCTCGTCAACACTGATCGAATCCTCTAACGAATGTTTCCGTTGATCATATAGAATTGCAATCAGCACATGCTTGCAGATATGCTCTGACGGACAGGAACAATTCCAATGATCCAGCGTATCCTCAAGCGTACATTGTGTCCCATCACTTAACTCGCAGCTCACGGATGATTCATTCCATGTGTATGTTACAGTTACACCATTGTCCAACTCTTTCAAAGACCTTTTGTACAATCCCTTGTTGGCGTAACGGATCAGATAATCCTCTGTACACAGCTTCGAAAAAATCCGGAATTTCTCCTTGAACGCACTCACGTTATCAACGCCCCGTTGCTCTCAAAATATCGTAGATCGTTTCACTGAATACGCGACCTGAAACGTTGCCCAGAGCAATGGGTTTGTTGTCACCGTAGTAATAATATTGCTTGTTATTCGGTTTGAAGAAATGCAGGGATTCCAGGGTAATGTCATCCAATCCCTCGTAATACGTAATACTCGTACCACTGAATTGCAATTCCGCAACAAGATCTCCGTACTCTTTATAAAATTCATGATACCAGCCGCCGTCCTGTGCAGGCCCCTTGATCCAGCCGTATTTCTCCAGTGCTTTGGGGAAAGACGTTGGTGAGAAATCAGACTCAGGTAGACGATCGTATTCATTCTTGGTCTTGTCCTCATCTTCAGGCTGATGAATTTCACGATTCAGTTGCTCAAACGGCTGCTTGATCTCGTAATCCTCCAACTGCGTTATCCAACCTTCAAGCGTCGCCTGATCCAGTTCCAATGGGTGTATAAGTCCCACTTGTGCACCTGAAGGCAGATCAACCTCATCTTCATCCACGGAATTAAAGGTGCCGTCCTCCATATAACGGAACGTGCTGATCAGAACGCCATCCTCATACGTTCCCCAGATCAGACCAACAGCAAATTTTTGCATGATGACATTATCAACAAACAGAGATTTCCACTCATCGGCAGACCACAGACGTTGCTTGGACAATGATTCTTCCAGACGCTGCGCCTGAATATTAACCATGGATTTGAGATCTTTTTTCAGCTGCGTAAAACGTGCCTTGGACTGTGCTGCGAGTTCAGCATCGTCTTTCTGTGCAGGAGCAGGCAGACTCTTCACGGATTTGCCCGTTTCTTCATTGAGTACAACCACTTGCAAGTCTCCATTCACCTTAACCAGGAAGGAGCGCTCCCCGTAACTCAGCTGCATGGTCCCTTTTTCATCAAAACCAAGTGTAGTGACCAGCCGATCTTCCAATTGTTCCGAGGTAAGTCCCATATTATCAGCTGCAAGCTGCAATGCTTCTTCAGCTGCACCTTTCACTTGGCGGTTCTTCACACCACGTTTGATCTTGTCAATCGCCATAAGAGCGGATGGATCTTTCAGATAAGCGAGCACTTTTACAGCATCCGCTGCAATCGCACCACGACTGTTTTCAGTCCATTCCTTAATTTGCGGAGCCAGAATATTTACAATCTGAATATCACCAAAGAGTGCTGAAACATACATCACCCACTTCTCTTTCGCGGGAGCACCTTCCTGAATCCAGACCTGAAGCAATTCACTTGCAAAACGAGCGAGCGATGCCTCACTTACGTAGTCCCGTAATTCATTTAACCTTTCATTGGGACTAGATGTATGATCCAAGGATTGCACCAGCACATAAAGCTTAATTCGGTCATCTACCGGCTGATTATCTTCTGTCCGTATCAGGGATGGGAGATCTTTCAGGGACAACCAGCTTAGTCTGGACAGCTTCTTGCTATCTGCCTGATCAGCAAGCGCAGCATGAGCATACTCCGGGCTCAGATCTGCGGTATCGAGCAGAATTTGAATCAGGTTCTTCCAATCCGCTGCCTTCTCTTTCTTCAAAAGCTCACCGTACAGCTCCTTGCTGTTTTCGAGACTGCGGATTGCAGTCAGAGCCATCTCCTTGATTCCCGCTTTTTTCTCCGAGAGGTATACGAGCGTATACAAGTCCTCATCAGGAATCCGGTTAAATTCGGCTAAAGCCACACCATTGGCCTTCTTGGACGAATCCTGCAATCCGGCACGAATTGCTTCGGACAGTTGTTTCTTCGAGATCTCATCACGTTGTTCAAAAGTAATCTCCAGAATTAAAATGCGCGTATCCGTTGGCAGCTTCTTGTACTGTGTCAGTGCATAGTCCAAGTTCTGCTGAATGATTCGGCGGTATTCGTCATGTGGCATGGCTTTGTATCTGTAGTCGGTCATGCCATTGAGAGAGATCAGGCTGGTCAGCAATTTCTCACGCTGCACTTCAGGATCTTGCCCATAACGTTGAAGCAGTTTCTCTCCACTAAACGCGTATGAATTATACATGTCTGAGACAATATCCAGCGTCCAATCGGGATGAGTGGTCAGGATTGCGAATCTGCGCATTGCTTCCGACTCCAAGGGCAGAAAACTAATACTGATGAGAATATGAACACGCTTCTTGTCCCGATTCAGTTGATTAAACAACGCACGACTATTCGAGTCTTGCCAATATTCCTCAAGGGTGTTTTCCCCACTTAAGTATCTTGCAATCGCAATTCCCTGGCGCCCCCCATCCAATGGATGCCGCAAAGCGCTGAATACCGCTTGCTCCAATGACTCCTCTGCATTGGGCAGCTCCAATCCCTGATCCTCCATGAATTTTTGAATGCAAAGTTTGAGGAATGGCGTTTTGATCAACTCGTAAGCTCGAATTGCTTGTTCAGGATGATTCGTGACCGCGGATCGTAACATGTTCCAGGATATGGTATACATATTAAGCTCGTCTCTCAGCATTTCAACCAACTGATAAGGCTCATCCAGAGGCACAAGTCCAGCAAGCAGATCATTGGGACTCTTTGCTCTCGGGTCCATACTCAGCAAGTAACTTCGAACTTCAAGTGGATAAATCTCATGTAACTGATGCAGGGTGTGAAGCAAAACATTCCCAATCTCACTCTTTGCATCAAGAAACCGTTGTTTGCCTCCACTAATATTAATCAGGTACAACAAGGCACTGCTCACCAGTACCATCGTTTGATGGAATACAGCGTGTGAACATTGCTCTTTAGGAGAGAAAGACGTATTGGGATACAGCTCAGCTATGAGCTGACTACGCTTTTGCTTGAGGAATTCATCTTTTAATTCTTGGGAAGAGCCGTTATGCTTCCCTTGAATGTTACTGACCACTATAGGTTCGATCAACGTATGTAGCTCATTCCGCAACTGATCAGGATCATTCGCCATCACATGTTGAAACAACGCTGGCAACGATTGCGCAGCAGATTCAACCTCTGCATGAGAAGAGGTATCACTTAGCTTCGAATATAGTTGCAGGAGCATTAATGCATTAATGACATCCCGATAATTCCCCTGACTGTCCGCTTTTTTGGAATCAAAAAGCCACTGGGCACGTTTTAATTTGCTCTTCAATTCAGCCAGAATTTCGTTTTCGCCCGCAAACTGTTGGATCTTCTCCAACCTGGCCAACAACCCGCCCATGCGATCAGAACTTTTGCTCTTCCCGCTTAAGCCGTAGGCTTCAGAATCATTTCCCATACAGATGGTAAAGGCATCCGTTCTCCATGTATTTCTTTTTGAATAAGTCGATTCCAGATATATCACAATAGCCCCGGCACGGTAAAAGATGTCTCCGTCCTCTTTTTTGGCGAGCTTCATGAGCAGATCAATCGTCTGATACACATAATGACTCGAATTTCCCAACATATCCGGGAACTTGTCTGTCGTTCCCAAGACATAATCAATAATCTCGGAGCTTCGATCTGTTTTTAATGAATACTCGTTTGAACACGTTACTGCGAATTTCTCCACCAAAGTTTCTACTGCACGATCTGTGGTAAGCATTACACATTCCTCCTTGAATTTAAGTGATGATCTCGCCAATCCAATCCGCAAGCTCGTTTGGGGTAATTGCTGCTACATGTGCGCCCATATTGGTCAACGTCTGTGCTGCATGTTGGTTATAGACTGAATCTCCGTTAAAATCGAGCGCAGTGAGAACCAGCAATTTGCAGCCTGCGTCGATGATATCTTTACAGGCTTTGTACATCTGCGCGATTGGGTAACCTTCCTCCAGGTCACTGACCAGAATAAAGATCGTTTTGCCTGGATTATCGATCAGCGTCTCGCCATAACGCAACGCTTTGGTAATATGTGTGCCCCCGCCGAGTTGTACATTCATAAGCACGTCTACCGGGTCTTCCAGTCTGTCGCTCAGGTCAACCACTTGGGTATCAAATATGAATAGTTTTGTTCGTAGCGCATTCAAGCGATAGAAGATGCTGGCCATTACCGAACTATAGATGACTGAATCCAGCATACTGCCACTTTCATCCACTCCAATGATGATGTTCCACTTGTTATGGGGCTGTATATTCCCGTCAAAATAGAGTCGATCAATCACAAATCTGCGCTTATTTTTATCATAATTTTTCATATTTTTGGTGATGGTTCGTTTGAAATTCAGATTGCGCAAGGATCGTACTGAACTGGAGGTATAACGACTGCGCTTACCCATGATACTGGCTCGAGTCTGAGACTCCAGCTTGCTGCGAAGTTCTTCCACCACCGTTCGCACGATCTCTTTAGCGCTTTTTAACACCTCACCTTTCATCCGTCCTTTGAACTGCATAATGTTCTTGAGCAGATTCATGTTGGGTTCAAGGGACTCAAGCAGCTTTTTGTCTGTTAACAATTCAGTCAGTCCATAGCGGTCGAGTGCCTGCTTCTCCAATATTTCTACCGTTGGTTTGGGGAATAGGTCCCTGACCTTGTGTAACCATTTCGGTACAGTCAGGTTGGACGCACCGCGTCCTCCCTCTTTTCGATAACCTTGTTCTTCACCGTATTCACGGTTATAGAGATAGCCCAGAATCTCATCCATTTCCGTATATTGAAATTCACTCGAAGTGTATTGGTCTGTATTGCACAGCCCTTCTTCGGCCGATTCACCAAGAATCAGACGCCAGCGATTTAAGGTTTCAGCAGAAGGATGCTCCCCTCGTTTGCCTCCATCCAGATTGGAACTTTCATGGTTATCTCTGGATTCGCCCGCTCTCCGATTCGCCTCATTCATATTAGCTTCCATGCGGCAAACTCCTTTCGAAGCGCTTCGTCCCATGCTTTGGACTGGATCAGCATCTGTTCATCAAGCGCAGGTCTTGACATCTCCACTGGTTCAACCTGATGCAGACTTGCCACCCGTTCAGCAATCAAACCTGTTTCCATTGGTGTAAAGTAAGTGAATGCCAGCCTTAATTCCGGTACCATGCTGATGAAGTCGTCGTATGACAGCTTTTCAATCAACACATTCAACTCGGATAAGAGCTGATCTTCATATAAAAAAGCGTCACGTGCGACTGTGAATACGCCCTGTAAAAAAAGTGCCGTTTGACGGGTCTGATCCGGTGTACCATGGATATACCCGCGAGCACGATCAACAATCTCATCTCGGGGCCTGTCGCCGAGACCTGAGGAAATAGCCACACACACACCCTCCAGCTGTGCCGGAAGCTGGTGATCAGACAAAAGCTCATTCAGATGAATTCGGAATGTCTCATCCTGAAAATACGCCTCCGATGACTCCGCGAGCATGGCTAGCAGCTTCAGTCCCTGAATAATGGCTTCATGTTCATCCGGATTGGCTCTGGAGAGCTGCAACAACTTGTCCACGGCGTTCCTATAAGCTTCGGATACCAGGTCAGGGAGATGTTGCTCGTCAGATAATCCCAGCAACCTGCGGTGTTGATGAATTCGGTTCAAGACTTGCAAGCTGTTACATAAGGATAGGAAATTCCCGTCGGTTCTCAGCGCCGAGCGCACCTGTTCATAGAGCTTCATTGCTGTGTTCTGAAGTCCCATGAGCAGTGCTTGAAGCATGAGCCCGGCAAGTTCACCGCTATGATGATCCGGGATCTCCTGCATTTGTTCTTCCATTTTGCGTGTGGCTGCTCCAGCAAGCGTTCCGCCATAGAGGGAGTTCTCTATCAATCTGGCCTCAATACGGGAAGAGTACATATAAACCCAGGTTTCACGAACCAGATTCATGTCACGCTCTGCGATCCAGTCTGGCCCCGATTGCCGTTTTGCGAATTCTGGAACCAGATACGTGATGCATTGAATCAATTGGCTGATCTGACGATGCTCCGGTTTCGCATACAGTTCCAGCACTTTCTTGTGTTGTCCTGTTGTGCGAATCTGCAATTTGTAGACTGTACAACGCGCCTTGAAATCCTCCACGATGGGGATACTGAATGAATTGGGAGCCACGCTTCCAATGACGTCTCCTGTCAATAACTGCTGTAGCTCTTGCAACGGTTTATCGGTAGCCAAGGTAAGCTCCCCCTTCACAAAGGAAGAGAGTGCTGCATCCATCAACTCGTAAACGCCGCCTTCCCTCTTACCCCGAAGACCGGCAAGTCCCTGAATCATACTGTACGCCTCAATTGCATCACTGGTTGATACATGTTCGTGACCGTCCCGTAATTTGCGCATCAGCCGAGATAACAAGTCCAGAGCCGTTAGATTATACGGTGTACTCTTCTTGCGAAGTAGCTGGTTCCAGATCTGATCGTAGTAATTCACATAAGGCATGCCGCTTGCATATCCATTAAGCCGATCCGCTTCAGCAAAAGTATAGACCATCGGATACATCTGTTGGTGAACCGTACTTGGTTCAAACGAACCGTGTTGAGACGTACCTGGCTTACCTTGTGCATCCACATGCTGTTCTGCATGCTGTTTATCCATTTCTGGCTGTTCCAATTCTGATTCATGTTTCTCTGACATCAACAGCCCATACGTATGAAATCCACCGGTAATGACAAGCACACGCTCATGCTCAAGTACCGCTTGTTGAATACGTTGTTTCATATATGCTTCTCTTGCCAAGTCACCTGAAGACTGTAATCGTTCCGTGGAATAACACATTCGGGATAGCGTGCAATACGTGAATACATCCTGCACGAATTCCTCAGTAGATTTCTCCAGTCCACCAATCTCAAACACCTTTTCCCACAATTCATCAAAACTGCGACAGTTTGTTTTTTGGCACAATCGGTTGATAAATTCCGACCCTGCAAGCAAGGTTTCGTCTTGGATGGAGATCTCCTTTTGCTCTATCTGGCCGGATTTGGATGCATGAGTGGAGAAATGTTGGTAGTCCAGGTCAATAAACTTCGCCGGAATGCCCAGTCGTTTTGCTTCTTTCATGGCCACATATTCAGGCGAATAACGAAGCATCGGATAATAGCAGGCTTCTCTCTGCAACTCACTCTCATAGGTGTAGTACAGACTGACAGGAGGCAAGGTTGCCTCATCACTCAGAACCGAAATGAATGGATTACCGCTCTCTGGTCCTTCGATTAGAATGATATCCGGCTTGTACTCTTCGATTAATCGTAACAAATGATATGAACATACGGGACTATGGTGTCGTATTGGGTAATAGACCGTATGATTACTCAGGTTATAGACATGGGACTTGAACAAGGATTGTAACTGATCAACATCAGGGTCCAGAACTGCTGTTAACCGATCCATTTTCTCTCCTCATAATAGTCCTTCCATATTCCCTCTTCCCTGGAACGTTCTTTAACAACCTTGGAGAAGTAGGTTTTGAGAATGGACAGATCCTTGTCGTTTTCCTTCGCAATGGTCCCTAGCATGTTCTGCACTAATCGATCCAGCGCAATAGCCTTATCTTCGTAGTAATAGGAAGTCATCGCACTCTGGACATAGACTGACACCGCTTCTGCTGTACTCATAGAGGCTTGAGGTGTATCAAGCTTGTAGCCCTCCCGTGTCATGCCGGTGCGCAGTTCCATAAAGGTTGTAGCCAGCAATTCAACCACATCCGGGTTAATTTCAATATCAATTCCACTATGTAATAACAGGCTTCTTGCCTGGGATTCAATAATTTTGGCTTCCATCTTCACGTTATGAATGGGCTTGATCGTTTCAAAATTGAACCGCCGTTTCAAGGCACCGCTCATTTCGTTAACACCTTTATCCCGAATATTGGCTGTAGCAATAACGTTAAATCCCGGCTGGGCAAACAGTACACCGCCATCCAGTTCGGGAATGCTCATAACCTTGTCACTGAGTATACTGATCAGACTATCCTGCGCTTCAGCGGGACAACGTGTAATCTCTTCAAATCGGGTAAGAATGCCTTTCTTCATTCCGTTATATAACGGCGATGGTACAAGCGCCGCTTCCGAAGGGCCTTTATCCAGCAACATGGCGTAATTCCATGAATACTTGATCATGTCTTCCGTCGTACCTGCTGTACCTTGAATCGTGTTCAGGCTGGTGCCGGAGATCGCTGCGGTTAATAGTTCGCTAAGCATGGTCTTGGCTGTTCCGGGTTCTCCCACAAGCATTAATCCCCGATTGCCTGCCAGAGTGACTACTGCACGTTCGATCAACACGTCATTGCCATAAAATTTGCGGGTAATCGGGATTTCTTCTCCATTCCATAGCGCTGGCTTATCCCTGCCAATAATAAAATCACGCACATAGGCGGGAGATAACAGCCAGTTCGGGGGACGTTTTCCCTGATCCTCTTCTCGCAGTGCACGTAATTCAACCTCGTATAATGTCTCGGCGGGTGGTTTAAGCATCTCCATCGTCAAGGTGTCTCCTCTCACATAAACAGATCGTATGTTCTTATTCCTATCATTTTATCACAGCACCCTAACATCTACCCGGTAAAACGATAAAAATGGTTGAAACGTCCTTCTTATCAGCACTCTTCCTAAGCCCATGGACATATCCTCTAGCACAAATATGAAGTTGAATTATCCTTATAGTCGTTTCGACACACGGGTTTCGAGCAAAAGAGCATGCTTATGACTAGTACATTCGCAGTGTAGGTCATATGATCATAGGAATCATTACACTTTCCATATTGTGTTTCAACCAAATGAGGCCAGATATCACAAAGAAAGACACAGCTCAGCAACCGTGTCTTCTTCTACAATCATCTTTCACACAATATCTATTAATTTTTCGATCAAAACGAAGCAATCCTCTGATATCTCTAGTTACATCCTACGCCCGCATGAAGCGGAATACAGCTCGTACCACTCATAACGGGTAAGCTCCATATTTGCTGCATCACGACAGGCCAGAATACGTTCTGGTCGAATCGAACCAATGACTGGCTGAATCCCTGCTGGATGCTTCATTAACCAAGCCAGTACAATAGATTCCGGTGTCACCCCACGCTCCTTGGCCATTCGATCAACCAGCCCAGCCGTATGCGCAATCTCCGGGCGTTGCCCTTCGACGACCCTGCCCGTAAATCGACCTTGAGCAAGTGGACCCCAAGCTTGCAGTTGAATATGTTCTGCCAGACAATATTCCATCGTGCCATAGGGAAATACGTTGTCTCTGGCTTGGGGGCGATTCACCGTCACACCAGCTTCTACGAATCCGATTTTGTCCAGACTCATCTCCAACTGATTCACAATCAGAGGTACTTTACTATGAAGTTGAAGAAGGCGAATCTGTTCAGACCCCATATTGGACACACCAAAATGGCGTACCTTACCGGAATGATGCAGCTCAGCCAGTGCTTCTCCAATCTCTTGTGGATGGGCTAGTGGATCAGGACGGTGTAACAGCAAAATGTCCAGATAATCGATGCCAAGCCGTTCCAGGATACCGTCGACACTCGCCAGGATATGTGCACCTGAAGTGTCATAACGCTGCGGTCCTTCATCATCACCCACAAGACGTATACCACACTTCGACTGTATAATGATCTGTTCACGTAAGCCAGGAGTTTCGGATAAGACTCGCCCCAATACATGCTCTGCCTTACCACGTGTGTATATATCCGCCAGATCAAAGTGATTAATCCCTATTTCGATAGCCGCTTCGACCGCTCGATGACCCTCCACGACAAGATCTGAAGTAATGGGAAGCCCGTCCCATTCGCCCCCAAAACGCATACAGCCAAGAACCATTCGACTTGCCGGAATCCGGTGTTGATGCAAAGGAAGTTGTGCGTAAGACATGTCAGCGTTCACCTCGTTTTCATTTTTACCAAGCATAATAACCAATTCTATCTACCATGTCTTCTTCCATCTTCCTCTATTTTCCTGCTCAATCATTCACCTGGACCAAAAACAAGGTTTCAAAAGCCTACGTATTGAATATATAGAAGGTGCAGACATATGAAGGAATATGAGAGGAGATTTTGCATTTGAAACCGAATGAAATAAACGAATCCTCAAAGCCAGCGTTTTTTACCAAAGAATTCACACATAACCCTTACCCGGTGTATGAAAAGTTAAGAAAAGATGAGCCTGTTTTCAGAGTCATGTTTCCACATGGAGAATTCGGTTGGATTATTACCCGATACGAGGATGCAGTCCAGATTTTGAAAGACCCTCGCTTCAGCAAAGACATGGTCCGACGTTATGGCGCTGAAAATCAAAGCATTTTCTCGAATAATATGTTATTCTCCGATCCGCCAGATCATAGACGTCTTCGGGGACTTGTGCAGAAAGCATTCACACCCAAAATGGTCGCTAACATGCGAAGCCATATTCAGGACATCGCTGATGAACTGCTGGATAACCTCCCGTCACAGGAAAAAATGAATCTGATCGATGATTTTGCTTTCCCGCTGCCCATCATTGTTATCAGTGAAATTTTGGGAGTCCCTGCCCAGGATCGTGACCAATTCCGCATATGGTCCAATACGGTAATCGACGCTTCCACAGCGGAGAGCGCTGAGCTGTTTGAGCAGCATTCCAAGGAGTTTACAGATTACCTTACGGCCTGGTTCGCGAAAGTACGCCAAGACCCGGGCACAGATCTGATCAGCCAGCTCGTCATTGCAGAAGAATCCGGGCAGCAGTTAACTGAACAAGAATTGCTTGGCGTGGTCTCTTTATTAATCATTGCCGGTCATGAAACAACCGTTAATCTCATCGGGAACGGCATTCTCGCCCTGCTGGAGCATCCGGAGCAACGCGAACTGCTGATCAAGCAACCCGAGCTTATTCACAATGCCATTGAAGAGATGCTGCGTTATAACGGACCGGTAGAGTTCAGCACATCCCGTTGGGCTCTTGAAGATATTGAATTCCGTGGACAGCATATTGCTCAAGGTGAACTTGTCATCGTTGCGCTTGATTCTGCCAACCGGGACGAACAGCAGTTTAAGGATGCTGATATCTTCGACATTACCCGCGAAAAAAGTTCACACCTGGCTTTTGGCAAAGGCATTCATCTCTGCCTCGGAGCCCCGCTTGCTCGTCTGGAAGGTGAGATTGCAGTCAGCACACTTCTGAATCGTTTTCCAAATATGCAGCTTCAGGCAGATGTGAATGAACTGGAATGGAGACCTGGCATGATTGTTCGTGGTGTCAAGGAAATCCCGGTTCAACTTAAATAATGGCTAATAAGGAATACATGAAAGCGAGGCACATGACATCATGGAAATGAACACCTTGATATGGATCGTTCTGTCGCTTCTGATCCTAGTATTATTGGTCCGAGTTACCAGCCTGCAACGCCAATTGAATGAATTGAAAAGAGATGTGGAGCGTCTGGAGAATGGTTCAACCGCAATTGCCAGCCCACGCTCCGACTACAATTTCACCTTGTCGCCGAAGGAAGCATCTGCTTCACACACAAGCCCACCGGGTCAAACTGATCTGGATTTGGAGCTGCTTGCACTTATACAACAAGGGAAAAAAATTATGGCGATTAAACGACTGCGCGAGGCCAGAGGTCTTTCGTTGAAGGAAGCCAAAGACTATGTTGATTCCCTGGAACGGTAATATACAACTATATACAACTATATACAACTCACATCACTCTCGGGGGAAGAATCTTCGTCCGAGAGTTTACTTTTCAAATGGCATATGATACTGTATTTCTATATTACTAGAAATAAGAAATAAAGACGAAAGGACGGATGATGATGCAACCAAACCCGAATGAACTTGAACAAGTGGTCAAAATTCATAAAGCACTTGGTGAACATACACGCTATAAAATCATTAAGATTCTATCGGGCGAAAGCAACCTGTGTCCTGCCGATCTGGAGAGTCGCCTTGTTACCGTTGCCCTATCAACTCTGTCTCATCACCTGAAACAGCTGTCCGATTGCGGCTTGCTCACCTCACAGAAGAAAGGTACGTATATCTACTACAGCCTGAACACGGAGACCGCACAGAAGTATGTTCCCTATCTTCTAAATAAATAAAAAATTTAAGTTATATTTCTATATAATTAGAAATATCGAAACATTGAACAATTATCATTGTAGAATGAGGTCACATAAGTTTATGCTTATGCCAATCTTCAGGATCTCAATTGTTACATCACCATTCGCAGATGGGTTACATTTCACATATGATTTGCATTCACAGATTCATGCCTTGTTCTCTCGTCTTTATTTCTATATTTCTAGAATTATAATAATTATGAACAGAAAGAGGTTATGTATCCATGTCTTCTACGCTCAAAATCTATGTTCTTGCCTTGGTCAGTTTCCTTGTAGGAACGTCCGAATATGTCATTGCCGGCATTTTGGATCGCATTGCAGATACCATGAATATCTCTTTGATCGCTGCCGGGCAACTCATTACGATTTTTTCGCTCGTATATGCGCTTGGTACACCTGTCATTATTGCACTGACTTCGCGCTGGGATCGTCGCAGGCTGTTGCTGTACTTCCTTGGTCTGTTCGTTCTAGCGAATGTACTTGCTTATCTGTTGCCGGGCTATGGTCTGTTCGTCGCAGCACGTGTCTTGATGGCTCTCGGTGCAGGCGTCGTTGTTGTCACGGCGTTAACAGTCGCTTCCCAAATAGCTGCCGAGGGCAAACAAGCTAGTGCAATTGCCACAGTAATCACTGGCTTTACCGCTTCATTGATTGTGGGCGTTCCGCTAGGAAGGCTTGTAGCTGCATCATGGGATTGGAAGCTTGTTTTCGCAGGTATAGCCGTTCTCGGCATTCTCGCCATGCTGGTTATTGCGGCCACCATTCCGCCTTCAAAAGCGGAAGCATCTGTTCCACTGAAGAAACAACTATCGTTGCTCAAACAGCCACGAATTGGTTTAGCACTGCTCGTGACATTTTTCTGGTTAGGTGGTTATTCCATTGCTTACACGTATATTTCACCTTATCTCGTAACCGTTGCAGGAATGAGCGAAGCACTGCTCAGTTCAGCTTTACTCGCATTCGGCATAGCTAGTCTGATTGGTTCAAAAGTAGGAGGATTCAGTGCTGACAGATGGGGTGTCAAACGGACGTTGATCACAGGCATGACACTGCATATCGTGAGTCTGGTCCTGCTGAATATAACGGCAAGCTCTCATCTCACTGTCTTGCTTGTTCTGATTTTGTGGTCTTTTGCCGCATGGTCTTCGGGTCCAACTCAGCAATATAACCTCGTGACGATGGCTCCCGAATCCTCAGGGATTATGCTTAGTCTGAATAGTTCGGTCATGCAATTAGCCATGGCCGCTGGGGCAGGTATTGGTGGCATCGCGGTCAGCAGTGTATCATTGTCATCGATTACCTGGATTGGGGCTGTCGGGGTCGTTGTGGCCATCATCATTGTTATTGGCTCGTATCGTTCATCATCTAATAAAAGTACACAAACTGATGCATCACACAACGTTGCCTAATATGAATTCGCAATACCATTCGTAGTATAAAAGAGGAATCAAAAAGAGAGGCACTGTACACATACAGTGACCTCTCTTTGACCATCTTAACAACTATTTTATTGCCAATAAGCTTAACGCTTATTGGGCTGTAACTGCACCATCGATCGGATATACTGCACCATTGATATACGGCGCTTCATCTCCCAGAAGGAAGGAAACTAGGTTCGCAATCTCTTCCGGTCTGCCAAGGCGTCCAGATGGAATGCTGTCCACCGTTGCTTTGAACACTTCAGGATTATCTTTACCAAACTGAACAACCATCGGTGTCTCAATCGTGCCTGGCGCAATCGCGTTCACACGAATATTGTCCTTGCCATATTCAATTGCAGCTGTGCGGGTCAAGCCGACCACGCCATGTTTGGTTGCTGCGTAAGGTGCAACCGCGGGTACACCAACAATACCGGCTGTGGAGGCTGTATTCAGAATGGAACCCCCACCTGTCTTGAGCATTTCCGTAATCACATACTTCAACCCGTAGAACACACTTCTCAGGTTAATATCAATAATTTGGTCAAACTGCTCGATCGTATGTTCAATCAACTTGATCCCAGGACCCGCAATACCTGCATTATTAAAGAACATGTCGATTCGTCCGAACTCTTCGACTGCTTTTTTTACATAATTCTCAACTTCAGGTGCTTTACTCACATCTGCTTGTACAAAAATAGCTTTACTTCCCAGCTTCTCAATCTGCTTAACCGTTTCACGACCTGTCTCTTCGACAAGATCCACAACGACAATGGATGCGCCCTTCTCAGCCAGCTTTAGCGCTGCTGCTTGGCCCAATCCACTTCCTGCTCCAGTGATAATGGCTACTTTTCCTGCGTGACTCATGTTGATCTCCTCCATGTGTGTGTGTCATCTTGTGATTGGATCGATGAATACGATATGAAACGTACGTACATGCAATGATGCAATATGTAGGTCAAAAATGGCATAAAACCTTCCTGACTTTACCTATTCTAATAGACTTTCGACATAAAAACAAATTATATAATATGTATCCATACTATATGACATGTCACATTTTCATCATTTCATGGAAGGAGCACGCAACTAGAATGTCTTGTTGCATGCTCTCTTTATTACATAAATAACCCTATTAAAATTAGTGGTTCCACACCTTCAAACGTGCATATCCACTTTAACGTAGCGCCTATCTCAGCAAATTGGTTTTTGCCAATTCAATGATCTCGTCACCGCGTCCGTTCAGCACGGCTTTCATCATCCATAAGGTGAATCCTTCCGCCTGTTTGAACTCAATCTTCGGTGGTAAGGACAATTCCTGACGGTTCACCACCACATCAATCAGTACAGGACCATCATGCTGAAGCGCACGCTGTACAGCCCCTTCCAGTTCACCCGGATCTTCAACGCGAATGCCTTCCATACCCATCGCCTGGGCAACCATCGCAAAGTTCGGATTGACAAGCTCTGTTCCCGACTCCAGGAATCCGGCAGCCTTCATCTCCAGCTCAACAAAACCAAGTGCTCCATTATTAAACACCACAACCTTGATCGGCAGATTATGCTGTTTCAATGTCAACAGATCACCCATCAGCATCGTAATACCACCATCACCCGACAACGAGATGACTTGTCTGCCGGGATCAGCAACCTGGGCACCAATCGCTTGTGGCAAGGCATTCGCCATCGTACCGTGACTGAATGAACCGAGCAGTCTGCGGTTGCGGCTCATCTCAATATAACGGGCCGCCCATACTGTCGGTGTACCGACATCACATGTGAAGATGGCATTTTCTGCGGCGGCATCACTAATGACCTTGGTCAGGTACTGCGGATGGATGGGCTTTTTGCCCGGTTTTCCAACGGCCAGCTCGTCCAGTTCTTTACGTACTTTCACATAACGATCCACACTTTTACGCAAATGTTTGTCACTGTGTTCTTCTGTTAGATATGGAAGCAAGGTTTCAATGGTCGATTTTACATCCCCACACACGCCGTAATCCAGCTTCGTACGACGACCGAGATGGGAAGATTGTATGTCGACCTGAAGTACTTTTGCATCTTCGGGATAGAATTGACGATATGGGAAATCCGTTCCCAGCATCAATAATACATCACAGTCCATCATGGCATGATAACCGGATGAATACCCGATCAGGCCGGTAAGGCCGACGGAATAGGGGTTGTCATACTCCAAATATTCCTTGCCTCTTAACGCAATAACCATGGGGGATTTCAACCGATCACAGAGCTGCATCAGGGGTTCCCGAGCGCCCGCGCAGCCTGCACCGCACAACAATGTAATTTTTTTGCCTTGATTCAGATATTCCGCCAATTTCACGAGTTCAGGCTCAGAAGGATGAACCACAGGATGGGTCGCGTGATATACATGCTCTGGCACAGGCAGGTCCGCCGCATCAAGTCCAGCTACATCCCCCGGCAATACAACGACAGATACACCTGAACGTGCGACTGCTGTCTGGATCGCCATCGTAAGAGAACGTGGCATCTGTTTTGCTGTTGTAATTACTTCACAATAATCACTGCATTCCTGGAACAGATACTCCGGATGAGTCGCCTGGAAATATTCGCTACCAATCTCGTCACTTGGGATATGTGCAGCGATGGCGAGTACAGGCACACGATTGCGATGACAATCGTACAGACCGTTAATCAGATGCATGTTACCAGGACCGCTGCTACCTGCGCAGACGGCGATACTTCCACTGACCTCAGCGTCTGCCCCGGCAGCAAAAGCAGCCACTTCCTCATGCCGCACATGAATCCACTCGATCTTGCCTGAACGACGGATGGAGTCAAGCACCGCATTCAAAGAGTCTCCAACAATGCCATATATTCGTTTGATGCCAGCGTTCAATAAGGATTCAACCAGAACGTCCGCGACTGTTTTTTTCATAAGTGATGGGTCTCCTTTGATAGCTCATTTTGATTATGTTTCCACTCAGGTAATATACCTATTCTTATACCCCAATCTGCTGAAAACCGAACCAAATCATATGTATATCTGGATATATGAATAATTAAGCACCTTATAACGGTTGTTTCATTGTTAGCAAAATTCCAAAAAATTAGGCTTTTCAAAAAGAATACCGCTTCTCTCCAATGACTAACGAACGCTAACGAACCTACCGCACCTTAAAAGGAAGATTATCATCAGTTGCAAGATTTAACGAACCCCAGCAACGCTATATAGTCATAAACGGGCTTCTACACCTAAAAAATCAAGTGAATCGACGAAATAACGTCTCTGTGATTCGTTAGTTCTCAGATCTCGGCAAATGGGGGCGAATAACGTGTGTCAGGTTCATTACAAAAAAAACAAAGCAAAGAGGATGCCCCCGCCATATTCATGACTTATGGGACACCCTCATTAAGGTTGAACTCTTATTCGTATTTAGATGGCAGGCATCACATTTCCACCACTTACCGGGATATAGGCACCTGTGATAAATGAGGACAGATCCGAAGCGAGAAAAGCAACTGCATTGGCAATTTCCTGATCTTCACCCCTGCGCTTCAGTGGCACGGTACGCGTGTATGCTTCATCGTGTCCAGGCTCACTGGAGCGATCACGTTCACTGATTGTCCATCCAGGTGCAACCTGGTTTACGGTAATCTGATACTCGCCAACCTCCTTGGCTAGCACGCGATATACGCCATCCATTCCACGCTTACCAGCGGTGTAGGCCGATTGGTGAGCGAAGTTTTGCATCGCACATTCGGTATTAATGCCAATAAAGCGACCTGCTTTGACGTTTTGCATATGTGGAATGAAAGCTTTGGCAAGATACACACTCTGCATAACACAGGACTCGAACTGACTCAAATAATCTTCAGGAGACTGTTCCAACACCGTTGTCCATTCATATTGAATGACCGCATTGGCAACGACGATATCCACTCCGCCGAGGACAGGCTGAATTTCATCACGAATCCGAAATGCCGTATCCTGCTTCGTAATATCTCCCTGTACAATTACAGCCTTACGACCAAGTGCTTCAATCTCACCCTGGAGCTCCCGAGCTTTGGTATCATTATTAATGTAATGTAAAGCCAGATTGGCGCCACAGTTGGCCAACGTGCGTGCGATGACTCTCCCCAGTTGTCCGGTTGCGCCTGTAACAAGAGCCGTTTTTCCTGTGAGATCCAATTGCATAACAGCAAAAACCTCCTTTAATTTATTTTAACGAAAACGGTTTCGGGAAGTATTGTATTATCTCTACAATCACGCATTATGAAGAGAAGAATACAGCATTGTACAATGCTGTATATGGTAAGTCAGCTTGCTTCCCTATATGTAGAGAATATTAATGATTATGCTGGATCAGATCAATTTCCTGGAAGCGACTGACTTCCTTTTCCCAACGCTCTTCTACATACTGACGGTGAACCGGGTGATTGTTGTATGCATCATACGCAGCCTGATCCGCAAAGACCATCGAAAAGCTGTAGTCAAACTCATTCTTCTCACTTACCTGTCTCAGAACCCGAAATTGCTCTACCCCAGGAATGGCTGCCAGTGCATCCGAACTTTCCTTCAAAAAGGCTTCTGCCTCCGGTGTATCTTTACCTGCGTATAGTGTAAACGTTACCATATGTGTGATGCTGCTCATCTCTATTTCCTCCTTCATATGTTCTTGCTCTGTTTTCTAGTGTACATCCGAATGTGTTGTAAGCGCAATAATTGGTTGAATTAATTTTTATTAATACACAAAAAAACCTCAGGACGAATCCCGAGGTTTTCTTGTAATGTATGGACAAACTTATTTGTTGATGTTGTATTTACGGTTAAATTTATCAACACGACCACCGATATCCACGTTTCTTTGTTTACCAGTGAAGAACGGGTGGGATGCGGAGCTAGTGTCCACACGGATTACCGGGTAAGAGTTACCATCTTCCCATTCCATAGTTTCGTTAGAGGACTTCGTGGAAGAACTCAGGAATTTGTAATCAGCACTTGCATCGTAAAAAATTACGATTTGTGTCTTTGGATGGATGTCAACTTTTGGCATAATCTATTTACACTCCTTTAATATGGGTACTTCTTTAGAATCAAACTAAATTTTATTATACTCTTTTTTTGGACAAAGTACCAGCAGGATTTGAGGAATAGCCAAAAAAAATATGATATCTGTGATTTTGCACCTAATCAGGTGTTACGCCGTCCCTTTCTCCAGTACATTCAGCATGTACTCCAAAGCCTCCAGTTCATCCCTGCCCCTTGTCTGTAATCTGACAACACTACCATATCGAATGGGTAGTAACGCCATTCCAAGCAGGCTTTTGACATCTACACGATGCTCATGCTCAGACTCCATATACGACAAAATAATATCCGAGGAAAAACGTGACGCTTGAGAAGATACCGACATCAGATCATCCCGATGAAAATCAGCGTGAATCATAAATTCATGTACTCTCACAACTTTCATTTCCTTTCGCTAGGTACTTATTCAAGGTACTTATTCACCATGATGGTGTGTATCCTTTTATATATTAAAATCTTCATGAATTATACCATGTTATGGGAGCTTGTCTATCCCTTAATTTTGTGAAAAAAACAAAAAAAGAGTCCTGAACTGCCGGACTCTCTCAAGTTGTGCCTATCTGCCGTTCGGATATACCATGACCTTCAGACTACTGCTCTTATTGTGTAATGCACGTTCCATCGCCTGCTGTGTCTCTTCGAGTGAATAACGATCTGTAATCAGGGACATTACGTCATGCTGGCCGGAGCTCAGGAACTCGATCCCTGCCGGATACGTGTTGGCATAACGGAATATGCCATAGATATCAACTTCATTGTCCGCAATAAATGGAACATTGAGTGCAATCTCATCCTGTGCAGGCAGACCCACAATCGCAAGTTTACCTCCACGTCGAAGGGAATACAGAGCAGATTGTAGCGCCTTTGGATTGCCCGCTGTTTCCCATGCGGTATCGACACCCACACCACCTGTTAAATCGCGAATCACAGCCAGCGCATCTTCATTCCGCACATTAATGGCATGAGTGGCACCCATGCGGCGTGCCGCTTCCAGCCTAACTTCTTCCAGATCCGTTACAATGATCTTCTCTACACCGAAAGATTTGGCAGCAGCCACGGCCATGAGTCCAACTGGACCCATGCCCATAATCGCCAGGGTTGTACCCGGAGCCAATTTGCTCCGGCGTGCAGCGTGAATCCCAACGGAGAATGGCTCGTTCATTGCGGCTTCTTCATAAGACAGATGATCTGGAATCGGGAATACCATATCTTCACGCATCACCATGTATTGTACAAATGCGCCATCCACGGGAGGGGTCGCCAGAAATTGTACATCCGGACACAGGTTATAGCGACCTTCCTTGCATGCCGTGCAACGTCCGCAAGTCACCCCAGGCTCAATAGCAACCCGATCCCCTGTTTTCAAACGTGATACGTTCGAGCCCACAGCAGCAATGATCCCCGCACACTCATGACCCAGAATGATCGGTTTTTCCACGACAAATCTGCCTATGCGCCCATGTTCGAAATAATGCACATCCGAGCCACACACCCCGACAGCCATCACCTGGATTAACACCTCATCCGCTGCTGGTTGGGGAACGGGTTGTTCCTCAATAATAATATGTCCTGGCTTTGTCATGACTGCGGCCTTCATGTTCTCGGGCAGTTGATGTTGTCCCATACGCATCTCCTCCTCAGGTATGTCCATGCTGTCTATTGTACATCAAAGAAAACAAGGTATCTTCCCTCTTTACATCACCAATCAATAGATTGTTCGACCTTGTTCATCCGCAATACCGCTCTTGCGATAGAAATACGTATTGATCATGTCCCGCCATTCCTTGGCATGTTCGGCCTGATTATCCTGTAATGAAGCAACTTTGCTGAAAATGTCCGGGTCGATTTTGCCCTCCAGCTGTCTCCATCTCTCGGCTAACGCCTCCGCCTGCGCTACACCTTCAAAGTGGGTATCATAAATATGCTGAATGACCGTCTTGCCCGAATGCAGAACATGGGTGTATGGCACGTGATGGAAAAATAAGATCAACTCATCCGGACAGGTGTCCAAGGACTCATAGCGATCCGCATTCTCAGGATGATACTGTGAGGTGTATCCTGTACCGCTCTTCACGGTTCGATCTACACCAATGCTATGACAATCGGCAAAGTGATACGTCCCCCATTTGGAATACTCGTATCCATCTACATTCGGTCCATAATGATGTTCGGGATTAACCATCCAACCCACACCGAGAGGCGCCGTATAATTCTCATAGATATCTAGTGATGTCAAAAGCATATCCGTAACCTTCCGCACGACTTCGTCTTCATGTCCAAATGTGAGTCTCACCCACTCATCGGCAATCTCTTCTGCCGACAGCTCCGGATTCCACGCAAGTCTCCCGTATCCATACAGATTCGCCTGCGCGAGTGGGTGTCCTGTCCAACAGGCATCAGCACCAATGTTGGAGACTGCCGCGAAGCCACTGTGAGGTCGTTTATACAGAGAACCATCCGCGATTCTCTTGATCTCTGAACCTTTGCCTTTGGCGTAGGTGTCAAAGTCCAATACTTCTTTCCACTGGGGAACCAGATAACAGAGATGACGCTGTTGCCCGGTATACTCCTGTGTAATCTGGAATTCAATCACCTGATTCGTATGTTCCATGGCTCCGAACAGTGGGGATACCGCCTCCCTCACCTGAAAGTCCATCGGCCCGTTTTTGATCTGCAAAATGACATTTTCGGCAAAACGCCCGTCCAACGGCGTAAAGTGGTCATATGCTGCACGTGCACGGTCAGTGGAACGATCCCGCCAGTCCTGCTTGCAGTTATAGACGAAGCAACGCCAGATCACCAATCCACCGAATGGCCGAAGGGCTTCAGCCAGCATGTTTGCACCATCAGCATGATCACGGTTATACGTGAACGGTCCCGGCCGATTCTCGGAGTCTGCCTTGATCAGGTAACCGCCAAAATCCGGAATGGCTGCGTACACCTTGGCCGTTTGAATGTTCCACCACTCCCGTACCTGTGCATCCAGCGGATCTGCTGTACGTAACCCACCAATCTCGATTGGACTCGCGTAGTTGGCGCTCAGGAACAATCGAATACCATACGCTCTGAATTCAGCAGCAACCTTCGCCACATCGCTAAGATAACGTTCCGTCAAAAACAAGCTCTCACGGCGGTGTACATTGACATTATTGATCGCTATGGCATTGATGCCTGTCGAAGCGAGTAAACGTGCGTAGTCCCTGATGCGGTCCAAGTCCAGTGTGAATTCCCCGTTATCATAGAAAATGGAGTCTCCTGCGTATCCACGTTCAATGCTGCCGTCCACGTTATCCCACTGATTGATCATCCGTAGCGCATTGGTAGGCTGCTCTGTAATGAAGCTCCATTTACTCACAGCGCCATCCGCCTCACTTGCACTTCCTTGATCCATTGTCAGTTCCCGAAGCAGATGGAATGCACCATACAATAATCCTTGGGGAGTCTCTGAACCAATGACCAGCACACCCTCGCTTTCACGAATGATGTACCCTTCTCCTTGAACAGCAGAACGCTCTGTCTCACTGAACGACGCAGCCACCGAATCGCTCCCTGTCCAAGTACCGATTCGTATGGCGGGATCGGAATCGTGATTGTGCCGCTCACTTTGCTGAGCATCAGACAGCTGACTGACTGTCGGTTTCACGCCATACAGCTTCTCCAGTCCCCGTGAAAGTTCGGTCAGCGCTGTTGTGATTACTCCATGCTTCTCTTCCGCCAGTATCAGCTTACTCCACGCAGGAGCCTTCTTACGGGCAATTCCATTCACTTTTGGCAATTCGGAGTGATACCCCAGCCATGCATCATACTGTGGACCTGACAAAGCAGATTGAACGATAGATTGGTTCATTGTACCGCCTCCTTGGTAGCATAGATGTGTGCAAGGTGATTCCCTTTTCCTTCGAGTAGCCATAGAATCGACGTCACACCACGCGGATAGTACTTGCTGCCAACCGCTACGCCAGACAGGATCTGGTCACTCCAGCACCAGTACGATTCCTCCGGATGCAACAGCCAGTTGACATGAGCCGCGTCCGCTGCCTTGCCTGTCTCATTCCATTCCACATCCAGCAGCTCTCTAGCGATGAACTGGGACAGATAGATTTTGCTCAGCCACGAGTTATTGCTTGTTGAGGACAGTTTCCAGCCTCCATCTTCGAACAGGCATGTTCCTGGTACAAGAACCGTCTTCAGATGAGTTTGGAGTGCTTTCAGATAAGGTCCAAAACGACCATTGACATCCAATGCTGCTTCACAGCCTGTAAAGTAAGGGAATACCAGACCTTCAATCGCCGGAATGATTCGGGAATCATTATTTTCTGCAATAACAGCTGGAATGTAGCCGCCATCCGTCAACTGTGCAGCAATACTGGCTGCGCAGCGATCCGCCTGAAGCCCCGCTTGATGTGACAGATCCGCCAACTTCTCCGTTGCGAACAACTTCTCCAATGCAACATAGACCGCCCAACATTTACCCGCCAGATAGATATTATTGCGCGACTGACCCAGTGACACATCCAGGCTGTCATAAGTTGTAATTTCCGCTCCACCTTGGGTACGGCTGCTATCTAGGCCCATCAGACCGTTACGCTGTTCCGCGATAGGATGGTCACGATTAAGCATACTTTCGAAGCAATTTTGGATAACAGGCAGCATGTTTTTCACAAATGCTTGATCCTGTGTCTGTTCAATGTATACTGTCGCGCAGCAGAGCCAGTTCACCAGTTCCTCGTGGCTCATCTGTGAAAAGCAGTCGTCAATGCCAACCAGTTCATATGCCGAGTGTCCAGGGCGTGAGAACACGTTGGCAACACCCATATCATGGGTAAAGGTTATTCCGCCCGGATGTAACTTTTCTTCCCCCGGGAAACGAACCTGATCGGTATAACTGTATCGTTTGACAAACCACTCCAGCTCATTACGCACCGTCCATGGATTCAAGGCAAGCTCGAAGTACAACTGATCGGCCGTCAGATCAAGTGTGTTCATCATCCGATACTCCCCTTCGTTCACCACCCAGAGTGGCTCGCCATCGGCATCCAGCAATTGAGTACTGGCATAATAACTGTGAATGGAATGAGCAAGCATGAATGATTGATCTTCGGTCAAAGCAGTCGTTCCAAGGCGCTGTTCAACCTCTCCACAGGATGCGGTCAACTCACTGAATCGTTGGAGTGCATACGCTCCTGCTGCCTGAATATCGGAGAAGTAGCGCGTATACCAATACGTTGTGTCCATTCCGGTTGTCACAATGCCCCCGCGATAGAAACATACGGCGAATTGATACGTACGTTTCTCTCCAGCCGGCACCTCCATCAGTAGTGCAGCGGTTGAGCCAAGTCCAAATGCCAGATTATCCCGATGTTTCTCCTGCAAGAGCTTCTCCAGCGTGAATCCGCGTGCTGGCCACAGTCCGTCATCTGCCGACATAATCGCTGTAAGTCGACCTTGTCCCACACCTGTGATGGAGCCGCCCTCAGGTCCCCCAATTAGACGCATTGCAGAGTACGGATCATTGCCCTGATAGCCAAAATAGGCTTTACGTGCTTGTTGACCTTGCGTATTGTCAATCGTCATCTCGACCAATACGGCAGGTACGAGTGCATCCATTAAGGCTTCACGATCTCCACTCGTTGGGTCAGGTACTGGACGTACAGGCGAGTAGATGCAAAATGTCAGATCTCCTGCAGTCCATGTATCTGTACCTGAGGTGAATTCACGGGTAATCTCTTCATCACGAAAAGCCGCAATCAGAGGTTGCGGAACTTTGGACGCTGTGGTCAGCGCCGTGTCCCCATTTTCCAACTTCTCTACATCATAACGGCTGCTCTCATCCTCGGAAGCTTCATAAAAAGGAAGCGCCTGATAATTCTCTCCATCGCGAGATTGTAATCCAATATATACATTCTGGTCTGCCGGTTTGCCGAGCTCAAGACCCAGCCCGCCTTTGGCTCCTTTATATCCCAGTGTGAAACTCGCAAAAGCACCAATCGGTGCGTGATGTGCATTATAAAAGATGGATTTCGATGTGCTCACGAATCATAACCCCTCTCTAAATAGTTTGCATACGTTTTCATTAGCCCCATCCTAACACGTGGTTCCACCTCAGACCATGATCAAATCAATCTGATATTTACCCAAATCAAGCTGATAGACTATAATGGATTAAAGCGGTTACACAAAAGCATTCCATTTGAAATAAGTACGTAATCAAAAGCGCTTTTTTGAACAATCTCTATAAAAGGGGGATCTTCCATGTCGTCAACGTTCTTGCCTCCTGCTTTGGGAGAAAGTGTCCATGAAGTTTTTTATCCAGATGTGCAAACAACAGTCAATCTGTTCGCCATTCATTTACGAAGAGTTGGTACGGACTGGGATTATCCGGCGCATGAGCACCCTCAATATGAACTGAATTATGTTACCGAAGGCGAGCAAAGGATGATGGTGAACGGTACCCTATATATTCAAAAGGCTGGCGAACTGCTCCTGATTCCACCGGGAAGCATTCATTCCAGTCAGAGCCATAACGGCAAGGGATTCACGTATTTTTGTATGCACTTTGATATTGATGATCAGTTGTTCCTATCGTTGTTGGCACGCATCAAGCAAATACGATTCAGCGCGGATAGTCCGGTTACACAGCAGATTGAGCCGGTTTTACACAAATTGATGTCATCTGCGGATGATGAAACTGCAAATACGATGGTGCAGCGTATGCAGTTGCAATCTGCGGTATTCGAATTATTTGGTCATCTGTGGGAGGCGGTCTCGCAAGAGGCAGCACAATGGTTTACCGACGGACATGAAAAGATCGAACTCGCCCACCAGATTCGCAATCGACTGCAGGGCCTGATGAGTCAGCAATTCAAACAGGGACACGAATCGAGTGGTCACTATGGCATTGATGATATTGCAGCCGAGCTGGGTATCAGTTCTTCTCACTGTAATCGCGTGTTCAAGCAGGTATTTGGCCAGTCTCCCCGTGCTGTATTGTCCCAGTTGGTTTTGCATGAAGCGAAGCTACTTCTGGGCAATCCGAAGCTATCCGTTCAGAATATTGCCGTCATGCTTGGATACAAGGATATTGCCCATTTCAGTCGTCAATTCAAGCGCTGGTCCGGCATGTCACCATCCCGTTACCGACAGGAAAAGCCTGCTCTGGAATAAGGTCCAGTAGCAGGCTTTCGTCTTTTTTATTGATTTCTTATTTATTTCAACAAACGTTTAATCAGCTTCAGCTTGTTATCATACGGGGGATACAGAATCGGCAGATTCAGTTTGGTGCTTTTTTTCAGTACACTTTTGAGATGGGAGAACGTTTCGAAGCTGTACTTTCCATGATATGAACCAACACCGGAATGACCAACACCGCCAAATGGCAAACGCGGATTCGCAACATGTGTGATGGTATCGTTAATGCAGCCGCCTCCAAAAGAAACTTCACGCAGCACCTTGTCCTGAATCTGTGTGTCGGAAGTAAATAGATACAAGGCGAGTGGTTTCGGCCGCTTTACGATCTCTACAATGGCCTCATCTACGTTACGGTAGCTAATGATCGGCAGAATCGGTCCAAAGATTTCATCTTCCATCGTAGCTGCATCCCAGGATTCAGCATCAATTAATGTAGGTTCAATGAAACGGTCTTCCTCATCCGATGCGCCACCATATATCACTTTGGCCTGATCCCGTTCAATCAACGTCGTCAGACGTTTAAAATGACCCTTGTTCACGATTCGTCCATAGTCCTTGTTGTGCTGGATATCCGATCCAAAGAAGGACACGATCGCTGCTTTCATCTCTGTAATTAACGGTTCCTTCACGCGCTCATGCACGAGCAAATAATCGGGTGCGATACAGGTCTGTCCTGTATTGAGCAGTTTGCCCCATATAATGCGTTGCGCAGCTACTTTGATATCCGCCTGTTCATCAACGATGACCGGACTCTTGCCTCCCAGTTCTAACGTAACGGGAACGAGATTTTTGGCAGCTGCCTCCATCACAATCTTGCCTACCGGTACACTGCCTGTAAAAAAAATATAGTCAAATGGCGCATTAATCAGCGCTGTCGTTGTGTCTTTGGCACCTTCAAGCACTTGTACGTATGCCGGTTCGAACACACTCGCAATCATTTCACGTACAACCGCGGACACTGCCGGTGTATTCTCTGACGCTTTGAGCACGGCTGTGTTACCTGCTGCAATCGCCCCTACCAATGGTTCGATTAAGAGTTGAAATGGATAATTGAATGGTCCAATGATCAGAACAGACCCATAGGGTTCAGGTATAATAACACTTTTGGACCCCAAGAGTGCCATTTGCGTTTTCACTTTAACGGGTTTCACCCATTTTTTCACTTTACGAATGGTGTGTGTAATGCTGTCCATCATAAATCCAATCTCGGTCGTGTAGGATTCGAACTCGCTTTTGCCCAAATCCTGATGTAGAGCTTCTGTCAGTCTGGTCTCATACTTTTGAATCGCCTGCTTGAGTTGGGTCAGACGGGCAATTCGAGCTTCTGCTGATCGTGTGGCCCCGGAATGAAAGAATTGTCGTTGCTGCTCCAAAATTAGTTCAACTTCCTGACTGGTTACTTCCTGCATAATCGTTGTCATATATACATACTCCTCTGTTTAGTTTTGATTAAGCGTTTAAACTTACGAACCTATTAGGTACATGCAAAAGCATGTTACAGCACTATTCCTCTACAGGCACTCTTCTTCCAAAGCAGCTACCAGTTCCTTCAGAAGTTCCACCGATGCATTCAATGAAGCCGAATAATATCGCTGTGTGCCCTTCTGTTCCACTGATATGAGTCCTTTCTCTAACAAAAGCTTGAGATGATGAGATATGGCTGGCCGGGATAGACTGGATTGCTCAGTAATTTCATTCACGGTCATTCTGCCCTTCTCGGTGAGTGTCAGCAAAATGGCTTGACGGTGATTGTCACTTAACACCTGAAATAACGGGATACAGGTTTGAAAAACGCTGATTGCTTTTTGTCCCATGGTTTCACCTCTATACGATTTCTTTATATTTCTTTATCAATATTCCAACGTGTAATTTCTCCGTTATTTGCGTCTGTTGGTTTAAACATTCGAACCTAATAAACTGAATTGTACTCTGCATTTCCTTGAACTGCAAGTGAATCATCAACTAAATTTAATATAATGCCGATAAAGCGCTTCCATACTACCATACAAGTATGGTAGTATGTCAATGAAGGAGTTGAAGTTGTGGAATATACCCCGAAGTTATCATCCAAAACCGATTTGTTACCTGTTGCGAGCAGCATGTTTTCCATGAATAAACAATCTTATTCAACGCGAGATATTCTTTACTTCACGCTGAAACAACTCATTTTAAGTCTGAAAATGCCTCCAGGAACAGCTATTTCTGAGAAGGAAATTTCAATGGAGTTTCAGGTAAGCCGGACACCTGTTCGAGAGAGTTTTGTAAGACTTGCTCAGGAAGGTCTGCTGGAAGTGTATCCACAGCGTGGCACATACGTCTCTCTGATTCAGGTCGATCTCGTTGAGGAAGCACGGTTCATGCGTGAACAGCTCGAACGAGCCGTAATCAGGCTCGCCTGCGAGAACTTTCCAAACGAACAAATGGTAGCTCTTGAACAGAACCTTGCGTGGCAGCAGGAATGCAGGATCAAACCGGATGATGAACGAATGTTTCAATTGGATGAGGAATTCCATAGCACTCTTTTTGCAGGATGCAATAAAAGCAACATCTGGACTGTTATCCAGCAGATGAATGTACACTTGAATCGAAGTCGCATGTTACGCCTGTCCTCGGATCATCAGTGGGATCATTTAATTGAACAACACCTGTCGATGGTCAAGGCCATTCAACAGCATGATGCCGACACAGCAGAGCGACTGATGCAGGAACACTTGCATTTAACTGTTACCGATTTGGCTGTCCTGCAGGATACATATCCTTCCTATTTTCAATGACTGCATTTTTCTTACTACTATTCATGATGAGGTGAACGTGATGAGAATGGTTTTTCGCTGGTTCGGCGAAGGCAATGATACGGTAACGCTGGATCATATCCGGCAGATTCCGGGTGTTGAAGGTATTGTGTGGGCACTGCATGATGTTCCTGCTGGCGAGGAATGGCCGATGGACAAGATACTCGCTGTCAAAACGGCAGCGGACAAGGCCGGGTTACATCTGGATGTCGTTGAGAGTGTGAACATCCACGAAGATATCAAGTTGGGTCTGCCATCAAGGGATAAATACATTGCGAACTATATTAAAACGATGGAGAAACTGGCTCAGGTGGGTGTGAAGGTCATCTGTTACAACTTCATGCCGATCTTCGACTGGCTTCGCACGGATATGCACAAGGAAATGGAGGATGGTTCAACTGCCCTCTTCTATGAGCACAGTAAACTCGCAGATATAGAACCTCTAGAACTCGTTCGACGCATTACGGAAAACTCCGCACTCACCATGCCAGGTTGGGAACCGGAACGATTGCAGTATTTAACAGGTCTGTTCGAAGCCTACAAGGATGTAACCGAGGATCATATGTGGGAGCACGCACGTTATTTCCTGCAAGAGATTATGCCTACAGCCGAACGGCTGGGGATTCGAATGGCCATCCATCCGGATGACCCGCCTTGGCCAATCTTTGGATTGCCGAAGATTATTATAAGTCAGGAGAATGTTCGGAAATATTTGAATCTTTATGATAGCCCTTACAACAGCGTGACACTATGCAGTGGCTCTTTGGGAGCAAATGCGGATAATGACATTATCGGCATGATACACGAGTTCAAGGATCGGATTCCATTTGCCCACATTCGTAATGTCAAAATCTACGAAAACGGCGACTTTATCGAAACTTCACATCGCAGTCAGGATGGCAGTGTTGATATTGCGGGGGTTGTTGAGGCTTATCACGATATCGGTTATGAAGGTTATGCAAGACCCGACCACGGTCGTCATCTCTGGGGAGAACAGTGCCGACCTGGCTATGGACTCTATGACCGGGCTTTGGGAATCATGTATCTCTGGGGCGTCTGGGATTCCCTGCAAAGGAGGGCAAAAGCATGAGTGAACACCAATATGAACGCTCAACTCGTCTCGAAGGCAGAACAGTTGTAATCACCGGAGGTGCTGGGGTATTATGCCGCTCCATGGCGGAAGAACTCGCTCGACATGGTGCAAACGTAGCCATTCTGAACCGTACCGTGTCCAAGGGACAAGAAGTTGTAGCTGCAATTGAAGCTGCAGGTGGCAGAGCGATTGCTGTTGCCTGTGACGTAACCCAGGCTGAGAGCGTGCAAGCGGCGGCAGATGCTGTGCTGGAGCAACTTGGACCCTGTGATATTCTTATTAATGGCGCCGGTGGCAATAACGCCAGTGCCAACACCACGAATGAAATTTTTAGATTGGTAGATCTGGCGCAGAATGATGTCACTACGTTTTTCGATGTATCTGTAGAGGGTTTTCGTCAGGTGATGGATCTGAATTTTGTCGGTTCTCTCATCCCCACTCAGATCTTTGCAAAACATATGATAGAGCGCGATGTTCCTGCCACTGTCATTAATATTTCTTCCATGAGCGCCCCATCGCCCATGACGAAAGTTCCAGCGTATAGTGCTGCGAAGGCCGCAATTAACAACTTCACGCAGTGGCTTGCCGTTCATCTGGCCGAATCGGGTATTCGTGTCAATGCTATTGCACCCGGGTTTTTCCTGACCGAGCAGAACCGTAATCTATTGCTGCAACCAGACGGCTCACCTACGGAGCGTTCCAGTAAAATTATTGCACATACACCCATGCGCCGCTTTGGCAAACCGGAAGACCTGCTTGGCACATTGATGTGGCTTGCGGATGAAAGACAGTCCGGCTTTGTCACTGGCACAGTCATTCCAGTAGATGGTGGATTTATGGCGTACTCGGGTGTATAACGATAAAAGCGAATGCTTCCTTTTCATAGTTTTTTCTTTTATCTTCGTTACATGTAAATGATTCAGTTCAACTCATATAGGTCATTGTTGAAACCGATACTTGGAATACTTATCCATGTGTCGGTTTTTTGCGTTCAAGCATAAGATCACCCAGCCTAGGAAATGCTTGTCATAGAGAATTGGAGAAGTGAAGTAAAGGAAGGTGATACATATATGATGGAAGAAACATGGGTTGTTGCAGTAAGGTCTATTATTGCCTTCCTGACCCTCATCATCTACACAAGGGTGCTGGGCAAACAGCAAATGGGTAACTTAACGTATTTTGATTACATCAACGGCATCACAATTGGTTCCATTGCGGGAACGTTTGCAACTGATCTTTCCTCCAAAGCGTGGATTCATTTTGTGGCCTTGACCATTTTCACAATCATTACGATCATCTTTCAGTATATTACACTGAAGAATCGTACCATCTCCAAACTAATGGACTCTGACCCCACATTGATCATCCAGAACGGTAAAATTCTCGAACAGAACCTGAGCAAAATGCGAGTTAAATTTGACGAGTTGACCATGATGCTTAGGCAAAAAGATGTATTTGATATCACGACGCTAGACTATGCCATTCTTGAACCGGATGGAAGCCTCTCCGTCGTTTTGAAACCTGAGAATCAGCCTGTAACCGCAAAAGACATGCATATGCACCCGCCCAAGAGCAAGCTGATGACAGAAATCATCATTGACGGCCTTCTGATTAAGCAGAATCTGGAGGAACGAAACAAGGATATCAATTGGCTCAGCGAGCAGCTGAAAAAGCAAAAGATCACGATACAGGATATTGCTTTTGCCGCGATATTGCCCAATGACAAATTGTATGTTGATCTGTTCAAGGACAAGATCACCGATAAAATCGATATGGGCGATTATGAGGGGCCTTTCTAAACTCTTTACATCAAGGAGGCGTTTGAATGAAAACGCGTTTCTGGCTGTTATATGTGCTTCCGATCTGCCTCATTCTTGTGTTCGTTGCAATTATGGCTAGCGGAGCCTTTCTTAAAAAGCCATTTGGCACCGATGATCGCTTGCTTGAATCTATACAAACATTAGAGAAACAAGTTGAGGGTAAAAAATGGACTGAAGCCAAGTCTCAAGTTAATTACGCCATGAAGGCCTGGGATAAAATTGTCAACCGCATTCAGTTCAGTGTGGAACGTGAAACCATATATGATATTCTGGGCACCCTTGCGCGGATCAAGGGCGGCGTTGCGGCAGAGGATGATAAGGCGATTATGGAAGAGATTTATTACTTTTATGTGCTATGGGAAAATCTCGGAGATTAAATTCCGTGTAATCTATATCCGATGTAAGTCCAACAGCAAAAGGCACTCTCCCTTCAGGCAGAAAGGAGGTGCCTTCTTTGCTTGATATATCTTCATATTCGTTACGCTCTTCGTAATCCCCGAGAACGTGATGAACGCGAAGTACTTTCTTTGCGGAAAAAGAGTGTCAGCGCACCTTTGGCGCACCACAGTGCAAACAAAGCAAACAGTGTTCCCCAGAATAGCGCCGGAAGGAATGTCTGCTGAGCGAGATTCGCCGCATCGCCTGCCCGAGAAGGTTGAGTCCAGGACATCAGTCCAACGTATACGGCACTAACGACAGACTCTTCCAGTGTAAGAAACGCCAGTAGTAGATAATAGTACTTCACAATCTTGGCACCAAAAATCATAATGACAACGTTAAGTACGATGAACCCGGTCAGCCATAACATGCCGAACTCTCCTCTTACATATAACAGGAGCGACACCAGAGCGACAGCCGTCATAATCCCGAGTCCCCACATATGCAAGCCTTTGCGGTATAAGTAAAACAACAGCCAGGCGAACAAGGATGCACTGATATATCCTGCGAGAGAAACCAATATAGATCTGCCTGGCGTCAGCATGGATGAATACGTTACACCGCTATGATCAGCGTACAATTCAATCCGCAGCACTTTACCCGACAATATTAACGTCATTAGTGCATGGCCGAATTCGTGAATCATCGTATCTAGGTTGCGGAACAGGGACGAGAATGGGATGAATCGTGTGAGAAAGACGGAGCCTAATAGAAAAAGTATCGTTTTGACCCACTTATTCAATCGTGTCATACCTCCTTTACCTTCAAATAAACAAGCCTATCCTTTATACTACGCTTTTTTCACTCGATTCGTTTCGGCTTCCGAACTGTAAAGCACAGTGCTCCATCCACCAGCAGAAGCTCCGATTGTGTCCAATGAAAAAAGAAGATAGATCATAGCGGCCTTTTTCGGCCTCTAGCGTAACGAGTAGTCGATTCCGCATCCGATGGAGCGCGTAGTGCACGAATTGATCGGCAACTTCACTTTGTACCAGAGTAACATAAGCATAGAGGGAATGATCAACAGGTTCATCAAGCGGACTCACCCCTGCACATGAAAATTCCGTCGTTACCCCCGCCTTCTGAAGTATGGACAATGCGTTCACGAGCTCGGCATCAACTTCAACACCGTTCCATATCTCCGTTTTCTTCGCGGAAACCGTATGTTTGTCGCGTTCCGTCCAGTGCATCAGCTCCAGCTTGCGCCGTCTCCACAGATGGGCAGGCTGTTCACTTAGCAGCACTTCATGTTCTTCATTTAAATTCATCCAATGCGTCCTCCTGTTCTCCTTGATCCGGTCACCTCATCAACAAAGAGAGAGCACATCCCTGTGCTCTCTGCTTCGCAAAAAGGCAAAGGAATGGCACTCCCATTCCTCAGCATGTTGTATTATTGTACCTTTTTCATTGAAAGGCATCAAACTGATCTTTTATTATTCGTTCAATGCCAGTTTCAGAGCCTCCAGATTCTGTCTCATCACACTAATGTAGTCCATTCCCGACGCGATCTCTTTCTCGGTGAGCCCCTCAATCGGGTTCAGTACTGCCGTCTTGGCTCCCACTTCACTTGCAATCGTCTCAGACACTTTGGAGGACACTAGTGTTTCGAAGAAAATCGTCTTCACCTGATGCTCTTTTGCAAAGTCAATGACGGATGCCATCTGCGCTGCCGAAGGTTCTTGTTCCGGAGACAATCCTGCGATGGGCACCTGTTGCAATCCATATTCCTGTGCAAGGTAGCCAAATGCAGCGTGTTGTGTGATGAAATCCTTGCGTTTGCTATCCGCCACAGCCGACTTGAAGTCTTGATCCAGTGACTCCAGCTGAGCAACGTAGGCATCTGCATTCTTCTTGAACTGTTCAGCATGTTCCGGGGCAGCCTGTGCCAATCCCGCTTCAATATTACGTACTTCTTTGACAGCCAGTGCAGGTGACAGCCATACGTGGGGATCCAGTCCACCGTGATCGTGATCATGTCCTTCTTCCGCTTCAGCGTCATGATCATGGTCGTGTTCTTCCGTAGTCACTCCAACCGCATGATCGTGGTCGTGTTCATCTGTAGTCGCTCCATTCGCATGGTCATGGTCATGATCGTGTTCTGTTGCCTCAGAATCTCCATGATGGTGATCATGTTCTCCACCTTCAAGCAGGTTGATGCCTTTACTTGCCTCCACCTGAATGAGCGAAGCATTGCTCAAACTTCCAGTGACCTGATCCATCCATGATTCCATACCCGCACCGTTGTATACAAGTACATCCGCTTTTTCAATGCTGGCAATGTCCTGTGGTGTGGGCTCCCAATCATGAGGCTCCATCCCTGCTGGAACGAGCGTATGCACCTCTGCCAGATCCCCTGCCACATTTTTGGTGAACTCGTACATCGGGTAGAAGCTGACCTGTACGTTTAGTTTGGCAGCTTCACTCTCTGTGGGGGCCGTATGACCGGTACCTGCAGAACTTGCATTTGTATTCGAAGCGGATTGTTGTCCGCAGCCTGCAACGATAAGTGTAAGACTGAACAATAATCCGAGCGTAGCTTTTTTACTGAATTTCATGTGATGTTTTCCTCCTTGAATGGTTGACCCGAATGACGTGCTGTGATTTTGTTTCTGTGCGGTGACGCTTGCGATTGTATCGTGCAATCAGCTTTTGCGCTGATATTCCAGTCAATAGAAAGACCAGCAGGATAAGAGCAATTGTTCCTCCTGGAGGTGTATTTAGATGGTAAGATGTTGTGAGTCCGCTAAAAATACCGATTAATCCTGTAATTACCGCGACAATAATCGCTGCTGTAAAACTTCGAGACACTCTCAGTGCCAAGGAAGCGGGCAGTACTATGAGAGCTGATACCAACAACACACCGACAATGGGCATGGCTGAAGCTACAGTCATTCCTGTCAGAATGGCAAAGGCAAACGATAATCCTTTCACCTGAACACCCCCTATGGAAGCTGTCTCTTCATCAAAGGTAAAGCTGTACAAAGGTCTGCGTAACAGAATGAAAAAAAGTAAACCAAACACACATACACTTGCCATCATCCACAACTGTATATCGCTAACTGCGACAATTGATCCGAATAAGTATGAGCTGAATGCCTTCGACAGATTAGTTTGGAGACTCATTAACACTACAGCAAGGGCCAGCCCCGAAGTCATGATGATCGCTACTGGTACCTCACTGTAGGTTCGGTAACTTCGCCGCAGTTGTTCAACCAATAATGCACCGATCAATGCGACAGCGAATCCACAGATGACCGGGTTAAGATTCATGACTGAACCGAGCGCAACCCCTGCGAGTGAGACGTGGGATAACGTGTCTGCCATTAGTACCTGCCGCCTGAGCATCAGATAGACTCCGAGAATTGGAGCGATGACTCCAATCAGTCCCCCTGCCCAGAAGGCACGTTGCATGAATTCGTACTCAAACACTGCCATTCCTCACTTTCTTGCCGCTCCAGAGTTATCGTTCGGTCCAATCGATCTCCCATTTCTTCCAGCCCGTGAGTAACCATAATAATGGTGATCCCATGTTCATCAGCATAGTGGCGCATCAGATTGTAGAATCCTTCACGACTGTGGCGGTCCATTCCTGTTGTAGGCTCATCCAGTACCAGAACCTGCGGTTGCCCAGCCATCGCTCTCGCGATACAGATCCTCTGCTTCTGTCCACCGGACAGTTCACCAACTCGTGTATCCCGATACTCCCACATGCCAACTTCACGCAAACTTCGTTCAACGATGGCATCCTGCTCTACTGTGAATCTGCGGAATAGTCCCAGCCTGGTGTAACACCCTGACCGAACCAGTTCAATTACGGTGCTGGGAAATCCACTATTAAACGATGCCACCTGCTGGGGCACATAACCGATATTGGAGTTGTTCCCACGTTTCAACTGTGGATTCATATGTATCGTGCCGCTCCAGGGCTTGAGCAGCCCCAGCAGCAGCTTTAACAGGGTCGTTTTGGCAGAGCCATTGGGACCTGTAATGCCTATGAACTCTCCCACATGGATATCCAGCGACAGTTGATCAATGACTGGCTCTTTGCCATATCCAAATACAACATCACGCATGGAAGATAGGATCATGCCGCTCCCTCTTTTCGTAAATTTTACGATTTAAAAATATCAAAAAAATTTATCTGGTTTCCCGGTGGATCGTCATTTTCTTCAAACGTGAGGAATACTTTTTCATCTCAAGTCTCTCCGGATGGTTACGCTTATTTTTGGTTGTTGTGTAGTTGCGATCGCCGCACTCGGTGCAGGCTAAGGTTACAATGACTCTCATGGTTGTTGCCTCCTCTTATTTAATCGTAATAATTACTATTTAATGATATTAGCCTATGCCTTTTCTTTTGTCAACTCCACGCCGGAAAAGGATCTTTCAATTCACGCCAGTTCAATTGCATCTCCTCCTCCGTAAGAAGAGTCTCATCCAAAGTACGTTCAATCTCCGCCCTGTTCATGTCAATACCGATGAATACCAATTTCGTTACCCGGTCACCCCACTCATCATCCCAATCCGGTATGTTTGGTAATGTATCGCCAAAGTGAAGTTGCCTTTCCTCCTCACTCATCGCACCTACCCATATTCCTGCTGGCGCAAGTTGCTTCGATGTCCCTGCATGACTGAACGAAATCGCCATATGGTTCCTTGTCGCCAGCCACATCAGACCCTTGGATCGCACGATGCTATCTGGATATTTGGCAATCCAACGCAGCAAGCGTTCCGGGTGGAATGGACGTTTACGATGATAGACAAATGAATGTATTCCATATTCTTCGGTCTCGGGTGTATGCTCCTCTTTCATTAATTCGCGGATCCAACCCGCGGACTGGCTTGCTTTTTCAAAATCAAAACGTCCTGTATTCAATATTTCTCTCGGATCAATCTGCCCATGTGTGGTGCGAATCAGCCTGGCTTCCGGTTGCATGGCGTGTAGTGCCTTCTCAAGCTTCGTCAGTTCTTCCTCCGACACCAGATCACATTTATTCAAAATCAGCACATCACAGAATTCCACTTGGTCCGTCAACAGATGAACAATTCCTCGAACATCGTCCTCGCCGGCTTCCTGTCCGCGGTCCTTCAATGTTTCTTTGGAATAAAAATCACGCCAGAACTGGGCAGCATCAACAACCGTAACCATCGTGTCCAGACGAGTGAATTTCGTCAAATCAATGCCGAGTTCCTCATCAATATACGTAAACGTCTGTGCAACAGGCACCGGCTCTCCAATACCCGTGGATTCAATCAATATGTAGTCAAAAGAACCATCCAGCGCCAGCCGCTCAACTTCTTTCAGCAGATCCTCCCGCAACGTGCAGCAGATGCAACCATTCGACATCTCTACCAGCTTTTCATCAATACGTGATAATCCTCCAGCATCTCGTATTAAGCCTGCATCGATGTTAACCTCACTAAGATCATTCACGATGACAGCAACCCGCATTCCCTCGCGATTATGAAGCACATGATTGAGCAGTGTCGTTTTGCCTGCACCCAAATATCCACTAAGTACGGTTACTGGAACCCGATGTTGAACCTGTTGATCTGACATTTCTACTTCCTCCACTCTGTTTAAGTTGTAGCCTTAATCGTAATTATTACCATTAATCATGATCAATCCGAACTATACCTCAGTTTTCTTTAGATTGTCAACTCTACTATGATAAAGAATCTTGATTAATCGTAAAAATGTTGATTAGAACACAGAAATGATGTATGTTGCTGCACGTACAAGCATATATTTTAGCAAAGTCCTAGTTGTGGAGGTCTGTTTCATGAAAATGGCAGCCAATCTGAAGCTCCTGTCCTTCCTGATCCCTTGTGCATTTCTTGTTCCCGTGTTGATCACGATGGCTCCAGATCTGAAGGAAGCATGGAACAGTGAAGCTTTGCAAAATATGAAAACCGTATTCATAGGTATTTTCCTTGAAGCCGCACCGTTTCTGCTCATGGGTGTGCTATTGTCTTCGCTCATGCAGTGGTTCGTATCCGAAGAAATGGTCCGCAGACTTACGCCTAAGAACCCGATCGGCGGTGTGCTGGTTGCGGGGCTGCTTGGTATTATTTTTCCTATCTGTGAATGTGGAATGATCCTGGTCGTAAGAAGGTTGATGCACAAAGGCATGCCTGCCTATATCGCAGTTACGTTCATCTTGAGTGGGCCTGTAGTGAATCCCATCGTATTTACCGCAACCTTGCTCGCCTTTCCCTCCCATCCTGAGATTACCATTGCCCGCATGGGACTGGCCTTTGCCGTGGCAGCTTCCATAGGTGGATTGGTATATGTGTTCGTTCGTCGAAATCCCCTTCGATTGCCAAAAGTTGCAGTGACAGAGGTCAAGACGCATCCTGGATTTAAAATGGCTCAACCTCATGCTCATGCAAATGCTCATGAACACAACCATGTGAAAAACTGGCGCAGCTTCTTCATTCATGCCGGAGATGAATTTATCGATATGAGCAAATATCTGGTGATCGGTGCCCTGATTACAGCCTGCATCCAGACATTCATTAGCCGCAGCGATCTCATCTCACTTGGCAATGGTCCTGTCGCCTCCTATGTGTTTATGATGGCCTTTGCTTATGTACTGTCTCTCTGCTCCACTTCGGATGCTTTTGTGGCTTCTGCGTTCTCACATACGTTTGCACTGGGGCCGCTGGTATCCTTCCTTGTGTTAGGTCCGATGCTGGATTTTAAAAGCACGCTTATGCTGCTCTCGACCTTCCGTACCCGGTTTGTTATCGGTCTAAGTCTGGCGATTATCACACTCGTCTTTGTCGGCTCTTGGTTGATTAACCTGCTGGTATAAACGTTGAGCAACATACTTCATGACCTGAATGGTTAACCCCATGAACTTTCATCCTAACTATGATATAGAAATGAGGTGATGATATGAACCACACTGTTTATACGATAACCAAATCTCCTGTTCCAAGATCACACTTCATCCAATGGCATAACCTGATCCGTGCAGGATGGATCGGCGGGTTAGCAGTATACATTATTCACTTGAATTCGAGTGATTCTCTTCATTATTATTTGGCACCAACGATGCAAAAACTGCTGTTATGCTGCCCTGTTCCCTTTTTATTTATTGCTGTTATCATGGCTTGGCATGGATTATTCGGCAGAAACGAGGTTCATTGCGACTGTGAACATCCACCGCCTTCCGGTTTGCTACGCAGCTCGTTAGTCTATGGTCTGATTGCTATTCCCTTGTTGCTGGGATTTCTGTTACCTGATCGGGCTCTTGGCAGCTCTATGGCCAGTCAGAAAGGCATGTCTCTCACCTATGCTCCTCCGGAGATTCGTCGTAAAGAGCCTTTACCTGAAACAGTAAAATTAAATGTACAGGATCTTGCACAGCAAAAACAGCAACAAACTGCTGTTACATCTACAACGGCCACTACCGTGCAATTTGTACCGCCGGATGAGTACAGCCGTGAATTCGCAGAACTGGCAGAGAAGTTATATGCCGAACAGGTCATTCGAGTCTATCCTGAAATTTTCTCTGAAACACTCGGCACGATCGATATGTTCCAGCGACAATTTGCAGGCAAAGATATCTCGTTATCCGGGTTTGTTTATCGGGACAAAAGCATGGATCATGAATCACATTTTGCACTCGGACGATTTCTCGTCATGTGCTGTCCTGCTGATGCTGCTCCCTTCGGCGTCATGGTTCACATCCCAGAAGCAAATAATCTCCCTACTGACAGCTGGGTGCAAATCGATGGCACCATCGGCTCTGCACAAGTAGATGGCAAAGATACCATTGAGATTCGTGCAACAAAGGTGACACCTGTATCCGAGCCGTCCACGCCTTACATTTATACAAGTGCCGATTCCGTAATGGCGTATGAACAAATTAAGAGCCGATAATCGCTATCATTAACAGCGGGCTCTTCAACGACAAAAAAGCCCCAAAACTATGGATTTCATAGTCTGGGGCTTTCGTGTTCAGTCAGATATTAGATTAGATTTCATCTGCTCTGATTTGTTTATTATTCCGTAACGATATCATGAACCAATACAGGAGCATCGGCATGATCCGAAATCGTAATGTTTTCTTTGATCTTCGCAATGACATCTGCTACATCTTCACGATTCGCATGGATCGTTACGAGGGACTCACCAGCTTTGACTGGGTCACCGACTTTTTTGTTCAGCATCAGACCAACCGCGAGATCGATTTCAGACTCTTTTGTTGCACGGCCCGCGCCCAGCAGCATTGCAGCAGTTCCGATTTCGTCAGCAACGATTCCGGCAACATATCCGTCTTTGTCTGCTGGTACTTCAATCAGGTACTGTGCTTGTGGCAAACGATCTGGATGATCCACAACCGAAGCGTCTCCGCCTTGGTTTGCCAGGAAATCTTTGAACTTCTCCAGTGCTTTACCGTTCTGGATCACTTCTTTCAATTTCTCCTCAGCATGCTCCAAAGAATCTGCCTTACCAGCAAGGAATACCATCTGACGTCCAAGTGCCAGACACAATTCTTCCAGATCTTTCGGACCTTTCCCTTGCAGGGTGAGGATAGCTTCTTTTACTTCAAGCGCGTTACCAATCGCCAGACCCAGTGGTTGGGACATGTCGGAGATAACCGCCATCGTTTTACGTCCAACATTGTTACCAATGCTAACCATGGCATGTGCCAATTCTTTAGCATCTTCCGTTGTTTTCATGAATGCACCTGCACCCGTCTTAACATCCAATACAATCGCATCTGCACCTGCTGCAATTTTCTTGCTCATGATGGAGCTGGCGATCAGTGGGATGGAGTTAACGGTAGCTGTTACATCACGCAGAGCATAGAGTTTCTTGTCAGCTGGCGTGAGGTTACCACTTTGTCCGATAACGGCAACCTTATGCTCGTTGACGAGACGAATGAACTCTTCTTTTTCAAGCTCTACGTGGAAACCAGCAACGGATTCCAGCTTGTCGGTTGTACCACCTGTGTGACCAAGTCCACGTCCGGACATTTTGGCAACAGGAACATCCAGCGCAGCAACGAGCGGAGCGAGTACCAGTGTTGTTGTATCGCCCACTCCTCCTGTGGAGTGCTTGTCTACTTTGATTCCTTCGATAGCAGACAGGTCGATCGTTTCACCGGAATTCACCATCGACATGGTCAGGTCCGCGCGTTCTTTATCTGTCATATCTTTGAAGAATACCGCCATCGCCCATGCGCTGACTTGATAGTCCGGAATCTCTCCTTGTGTGTATCCTTGAACAACAAAATCAATCTCAGCTGTTGTCAGTTCTTTACCGTCGCGTTTCTTGGCAATAATGTCTACCATTCTCATGATGATCTCTCCTTGTGTGTATTGATTGTATAGAACACTTTGTTATTAGACCGTTGACCGTTCCGGCTCCGGATCGTTCTTTCGATCGCTGTTGTCTCCAAGTTTTTTGATCCATTTGGCAATGGGAAAACTCGGAGACAAAGGCGAACGCTTCGCTTCTTCAGAATCGATTCCGGGTCCTTCACTCCGTGCTTAAAACAAAAGTTTCGATTAAATCAAATGATGATGAATATAAAATACAACAATTACAGTGTGATTGCTGTGTCCAGAGCCACTACCATCATGTCGTTGAACGTTTTTTGACGCTCTTCGGCAGATGTTTCTTCGCCTGTCAGCAAGTGGTCACTTACTGTCAGGATGGTCAGTGCGTTAACACCGAACTTAGCAGCGATGGTGTACAGTGCTGTTGTTTCCATCTCTACGCCGAGTACGCCGTGCTTCATCAATTTCTCAGTGACGGAACGGTCATCACGGTAGAATGAATCGGAGCTGAACACGTTACCGACATGAATCTTCATGCCTTTAGCTGTTGCACGGTCATATGCTTCTTTCAGCAGAGAGAACGTAGCGATTGGCGAGAAGTCATATCCACCAAATACATGTTTGTTCATGCTGGAATCCGTACATGCTGCTTGTGCAAGGATGACGTCACGTACACGTACATGCTCCTGCATACCGCCGCAAGTCCCTACACGAATCAGGTTTTTCACGCCATATTCACTGATTAACTCGTTAGCATAGATTGCAAAAGACGGAATGCCCATCCCTGAACCTTGTACCGAAATCCGGTGTCCTTGATATGTACCTGTGTAACCAAGCATTCCACGAACCTCGTTGTAACATACAACATCTTCGAGGTACGTATCTGCAATATACTTCGCGCGCAAAGGGTCCCCTGGCAATAGGATTGTTTCTGCGATATCTCCGGGTTTTGCTCCAATATGTGTACTCATGAATGAATCTCCTCCAGTTATATATTTAGTCTATTATGATGGCAGGAACCGGAGCAGCAGAGCTACTCCGATATCCCCTATCCAGTTTCAGCAAAAACCTATTTCAGATCCTTCAGGAAGCTGGTGCCGTATTCTGGCATTTTCACGCCAAAGTTCTCGGCTACGGTTGCACCAAGGTCAGCAAAAGTGCTGCGCAGATCAAGCTGTTTGCCCTCGCTGAAGCGCGGAGAGTAGGCAAGCAGCGGAACATATTCACGTGTATGATCTGTTCCACGGTAAGTTGGATCGTTACCATGATCAGCTGTAATCAGCAGCAGGTCATCATTGGTCATTTTGGCAAAAATCTCTGGCAGTCTTGCATCATAGTCTTCAAGCGCCTGAGCATACCCTTGTGGATCACGACGGTGACCATATAGGGCATCAAAGTCAACCAGGTTCAGGAAGCTGAGTCCAGTGAACGCTTCATCCATCGTCTCAGACAACTTGTCCATGCCATCCATGTTAGAGACAGTACGAACAGCCTTGGTTACACCTTCGCCATCATAGATATCTGCGATTTTACCGAGGGCAATCACATCAAATCCGCTATCTTGCAGTTCATTCATTACTGTACGACCAAAAGGTTTGAGCGCGTAGTCATGACGATTCGCAGTACGTTTCCAGTTACCCGCTTCACCGACAAATGGACGGGCAATAATGCGGCCGAGCATGTACGGATCTTCAAGTGTTATTTCACGGCAGAACTCACAGATCTCATACAGTTCTTTCAGTGGAACAACGTCCTCATGTGCTGCAATTTGCAGAACCGAATCCGCGGATGTGTAGACGATGAGCGCGCCAGTTTCGACATGCTCTGCACCCAGTTCATCGAGAATTTCCGTGCCACTAGCCGGTTTGTTACCGATGACCTTCCGGCCCGTTTTCTCTTCAATGCGCTGAATCAACTCATCGGGAAAACCATTCTCGAACACACGGAAAGGTGTATCAATATAAAGACCCATCAGCTCCCAATGACCTGTCATGGTGTCTTTGCCTCTGGAGGCTTCCTGCATCTTGGTGTAATACGCTTTAGGTGCATCCACTACAGGCACACCCTCAATTTCTTTGATATTGGACAGTCCGAGACTGGCCATGTGAGGCATGTTTAGACCTCCGCGTTCACGTGCAATGTGACCAAAGGTATCTACATCAAAATCATCAAATTCTGCTGCATCCGGCGCTTCGCCGATCCCTACAGAATCCATAACAATCAGATGTACTCTTTTAAATGTTGACATAACCTAAGCACTCCTTCCAAATAATCCAGCTTACAAGAACAGTCCAGTAATAATCGCTGACAGCACGCTGACAAGCGATGCACCGTAAAGCAGCTTCAGACCGAAGCGGGCGACCACATTACCTTGCTTCTCATGGAGTCCCTTCACCGCACCAGCAATGATACCGATGGAGGAGAAGTTGGCGAACGACACGAGGAAGACGGATACGATACCCGTTGTTCTGGCAGACATTGCAGTCTCCTTCAAATTAAGCATAGCGACAAATTCGTTGGATACCATTTTGGTTGCCATAATACTTCCTGCCTGAATCGCTTCTTTCCATGGAACACCCATGATGAAGGCAAATGGTGCAAACACATAACCAAGCAGCTCTTGGAACGAAATGCCAAGCACCGAGCTGAAAACTCCGTTAACAAGGGCAATCAAGGCAACAAAACCGATTAACATCGCAGCTACGATGATAGCAACTTTGAATCCATCCAGGATGTACTCGCCGAGCATTTCGAAGAACGATTGTTTCTCTTCATCCTGCACTTCCAATATATCTTCTTCTTCCGTCACCCGATAAGGGTTAACGATCGAAGCAATGATAAAACCGCCAAACAGGTTCAGTACAAGAGCTGTAACCACATATTTCGGCTCGATCATGGTCATATAAGCACCAACGATGGACATCGAGACCGTGGACATCGCCGAAGCACACAAGGTGTACAGCCGATGTTTTGGCAACAACCCAATTTGTTTTTTCACAGAAATGAACACTTCAGATTGCCCCAATACAGCCGAAGCAACCGCGTTATATGATTCCAGTTTGCCCATTCCGTTGATTTTGCTTAATACCAGACCAATATATTTTATAACAAAAGGCAAGATTCGGATATACTGCAATATCCCAATAAGTGCCGAGATGACAACAATCGGCATCAACACATTCAGGAAGAAGGGCGCCCCCCCGCTCTCTGCACCTACGGTAGTTAAACCCCCAAATACAAATGCGATACCTTCATTCGCATAGTCGAGTAAACTTTTAAATACGGTAGCGAAACCGCCAATTAAAAAAGTACCCACTCCTGTATTCAACAGAGCATAAGCTAGTATAACTTGCAAAACAATCATAACGACCAGCGGCCGATATCGAATCTTCTTTTTACCGTTGCTTGCGATATAAGCCAGTCCAAAAACAACGAGTAAACCAAGAAGGGCAATTAGAAATTTCATTTGATCTCTCCTTTGAAGGTAGTTAAGCCGGATGTGAAATTCAGCTCAAAGGGTGCTTAAAGCATTTTTAACAGTAATCTTTCAGAAAACTTATGAAGCGCTTACAATAAGTTCCGTTAATTAAAATATAAGTGTAAATTGTATTCCCTGTACCTGAGACGAACGCTCAAGTACAGAGAACATAACATTACTTTTGTTGGATAAGCTTGTGCTTATTAAACTTTTTGCTTAATAAGAAGATGTAGATTGACCGCCCTGCATAATCTTCACGCCAGAGCTTGCACCGATCCGAGTCGCACCCGCTTCAATCATTTTCTGCATATCTTCCAGGCTACGTACACCACCGGAAGCTTTAACGCCAACATCAGGACCTACAGTACGACGCATCAAAGCGATATCTTCTGGCGTTGCTCCACCTGTAGAGAAACCTGTAGAAGTTTTAACAAAATCAGCTCCAGCTCGTACAGCTGCCTGACAAGCACGTACTTTCTCATCATCCGTCAACAGACAAGTTTCAATAATAACTTTCACCAAAGCTTTACCCGCAGCCGCTTCAACGACAGCACGAATATCTTGTTCAACATAATCATCCTTGCCATCTTTCAAAGCACTGATGTTAATGACCATATCGACTTCAGTTGCACCTTTAGCAATCGCATCCTTGGTTTCGAAAGCTTTTGTCTCCGTTGTGGATGCTCCCAGAGGGAAACCAATAACGGTGCAGATGTCAACGCCAGTACCCTGCAACTGCTCAGCAGCATAAGCAACCCAACCTGGATTAACACATACAGAAGCAAATTGATATTGCTTCGCTTCTTCGGTTAACTTGGCCATTTCACTTTGCGTTGCGTCCGCACGAAGCAACGTATGGTCGATCATTTTAGCTAATTGTGGTGTAGTCAATTGAATCTCTCCCTTATCTGAACTAGTTATTTTCTATACCCTTACACTAACATGAACATATGTAAAAATCAACTTGAACTTTTGTTCACACCTTGACTTACCGTTCTTGCTTCATTATATTTTCTGCCTAACAAAGCAAAACATCCGCCCTTTTTACGTGGCAGATGTTGTCATCCATATCCATTTGAAATTAGAACCGCAGTAATGCCTGGGCTGTGTACTGATCCGTAACCAAAATATTCGCATAATGACCTTTAAGCGCGGCGTGAATCGCTTCAATTTTGCGTTGACCCCCGGCGACCAGGATGGATTTTTCCTTATTTCTCAATTCAGCCAAGTCAATGCCGACGGTTCTGCTGTTAATCTCTTCACTAATCAACTGACCTTCCGCATCGAAAAAGCGTGAACAAATGTCACCTGCACCAGAGTTCATTAATAATTGTTGCTCTTCTTCATTAAAGTAGCCAAGCCTGAACAATAAAGCATCTTCTTTTACAGTACCCACGGTGAACAAAGCGATGTTGGCCTGTCTGCCCAGTTCTACGATTCTGCCGATATGCCGATCGGCCTCCACCATGTTCTTCACTTCGATGTTGTCGAAAATAACGGGCAGTGGCAAATACCTTGGTACCGTGTGGAAAGCTTCAGCGAATAAATGTACAATCTCAGCAGCATACGTATTGACATGGGAGTGGCTTACGCCCCCCTTCAATTGTACAACTTCGACACCTTTAACCTGCTTGGGACGGAGCTGACGTGCTACGGCATGCATGGTTGTTCCCCAAGTCACCCCGATAATATCCGCATCCTGAACCGTCTCCTGAAGGTAGTCTGCTGCTCGTTTGCTGATATGCTTCTGTATTTCCTCATCACTCTTCAACGGGGCAAAACACACAAGTGCCGTATCCAGATCATATTTCGACTTGAGTTCTCCGGCAATGATATCGATATCCTCCAGCGGGTCCATTATTTCAATCCGGACGTATCCCCGATCTTTCGCATACTGAAGTAACCTTGATACGGTTGGACGCGACACGCCCAATCTTGCAGCAATATCCTGCTGGCTGTAATCGGACTGATAATACAATTTCGCTGCTTCAATGCTTAATCGTTGCTTCTCCAGGTCCATTCCCATGTGCGCTCATCTCACTCATCCCTATTATCGTTGGAACACAAATACTCGTCCTGTATATTATACATGGATTTAGTATCTGGTTACTATATAGCATTCAATTCAGTATCGGCTCCATCCATTCAATTCCTTTCTGACGTATAAAACGAGGAAAACGATGCATACTACTGCGGTCGCTTCATTATTGCCAAGATTGGTTCAACCATTAATCGCACAGAGAGGAAGAACTGCATGTCTACCTTATTGTATATTACTGCCCATCCTCATGATCATGAAACCTCCTTCAGCATGGCTACGGGCAAAGCATTTATTGATGCGTATCGTGAAAGTCACCCTTCCGATGAGGTTGTTCACCTCGATCTGTACCGCTCGGATATTCCGCATATCGATGCGGATGTCTTCAGTGGCTGGGGCAAACTGCAATCGGGCAGTGACCTGACTTCGAAAGAGCAGGCGAAAGTAAGCCGTTTGAATGAACTGTCGGATCAATTTGCCTCAGCAGATAAATATGTTTTTGTAACCCCGATGTGGAACTTCTCATTTCCTCCCATTCTGAAGGCATATGTGGACTCTATCTGTGTGGCCGGCAAAACATTCCGGTATACAGAACAAGGTCCTGTTGGACTGTTGTCTGACAAAAAAGCGCTGCATATTCAAGCACGCGGTGGCATTTATTCCGAAGGCCCAGCGGCTCAGATGGAATCCGGTCATCGTTATCTAAGCATTATCATGTCATTCCTCGGTGTGCCGAACCTTGATGGCATCTTTGTAGAGGGACATAATCAATATAAAGATCGTGCAGATGAGATCAAGCAACAAGCCATTGAACAGGCGCGCACTTTCGCAAAACAGTTTTAGAGAGGTAGTTTCATCCCATCTTCTCGGTACTGAAAACCGAACTTTTTGAACACTCACTTAAAGTGTATTAAACAAAACTAAACCAAAAACAAAACCCGCGTGCGACCTAGGGATATTCCCAGGAAACACGCGGGTTTTCAATGTATAATCAACCTGGAGCTTATTGACGTCCAGCGCTGGCACGGCTCATCGTTTCAAGTTTACGTGTAATCGCATGACGGTCCACTTTCAATCCCCATATCATCTCGATAATCTGCTCTTTCTCTTCCGGATTGTCCGCATGCTTCAGTTGCATTAACAGCTCATGCATCTGTTCATTAATGCCTTCAAATTGGTTCCATAGATCCTGTCTTACCTCTGTTGAATCCAGATGATGATTCGCATCGACTTCTTCCTTCAATGCTTGCAGAATGGCATCTTTCCATTCGTCATCACCTAGCTGTTTCGCAATGTTCAGGAGATCCAGATAATCGTCAACAAGAAGTGAGTTCAATTCAGCATGTGTTTTCATCGTTTATTGCATCCCCTTTTCGTCTATTTACCAAGTATTATACTCGGTATTTCAGCATATGCAATAGCTGTCGGAAAAAGTTGCTTTATGTAGCCTGTGCCTATCCATTCAGATAGCTGCATAACAGTCCGCGTTCTGTTCCGCTTACGCCTGAACCAAGGCAGTAGAAAACCAACTACAACGCATTGTTCGGATTTGTGCTGATAGCCACGAATCCAACCTTCGATGCTTTCTAATTCAACAATAAAAAAGAGCATTTTACATCCTTTAGTCCAACGTTTAGCTGGAGGATGCAAACTGCCCTCATGGAAGTAATATTTTGAATCATGAACACACTCACGAAGGAACAAATAAGGTCTCAGGACTTGAGTTGTTGCAGCAACTGCACACGGTATGCTTCACTCTCAAGGGATTGAATTTCCTTGTATTCTTCGGCAGTAAGCACTTTGGGTTCCCCCGCTGCCTTGGCGATCATATACACCTTCGCACTTTCTTCCACGACCTGGGTGCGGTAATAGGCTTCACGGAGGTTTTTACCCGTTGTGACCAATCCGTGATTGACTAGAATGAGTGCCGTATGTTCCTCTACCTTTGCTGAGACTGCATCCGCGAGAAGTTTGGTCGTTGGCAGAACGTAAGGCACGAATCCGATATCACCCACCAATGCGGACTGATCCGGAAACAAGTGTGGCAATTCATTGAAAACGAGACTGAGTGCGATTGTATATGCCGGATGTGTATGTACAATGGCTTGAATATCCGGATTCACACGATAGCTGTACAGATGCATCAAGACTTCAGAGGAAGGGCGTGTTGCTCCGGCACGAGTCTCCCCTGTCTCGATATCAATTGCAATCCATTCTTCAGGCTCCAGATCTTCAAGCGCGTAACCACTCGGAGACAACAACATCGTCCCCTCCGAACGGGCGCTCAGATTACCACCTGGGCCTACGACCAGTCCTTGGGCAACTGCTCTGCGGGCATATTTCGTCAGCTCTTCCCTTATTTGCTGTTCAGACATGTTCCTCACCACTCCTCGAACTTTTCTTTTTTAGCATTTTGCGTTTATGCTCATTACTTTGAATCTGTTCATTACCTTTTGATGTGATTCAGACTTTGGTAGTTTTCATAAGCTTCTTGCCACACCTCTGTATCCTCAGGTTCATAGGTTTCGGGGGAAAAGGAAGCAGCCATGACCTCCCGAACATCGGCCAAGCTACTCACTTCTCCATGAGCAAGGAATTGCAGCATGCAATTCCCGGCTGAAGTCGCCTCTGCGGGGCCTGCCACCACCGGTACACCGGCTGCATTGGCTGTAAACTGACACAATAGTCGATTGTGCACACCGCCACCAACCATATGAATGACACCAGGTCTTGTACCTGTAATCAACTGCAGTTCATCCAGCGTCTGTCTGAATTCCAGAGCAAGACTTTCCAGAATGCAGCGTACAACCGCTCCAGTCGTTTCAGGTACAGTCTGTCCGCTGGCGCTGCATTGTTGTCGTATTCGCTCAGCCATATTCCCTGGCGCCAAATATACGCTATCTCCCGGCGATACGTAACTTTGATGCGGCGTTGCCAAGGCAGCCAGCTGAACCAGTTCTTCATGTGTGAAACGTTGATTCTCCCGTTCCCATTGTCGTTTGCATTCCTGTAGCAGCCACAGACCTGAACGATTTTTCAGGGTACGCACTTTACCACTTACGGTGCCTTCATTGGTGAATCCCAATGCACGGCTTTGGTCATCCAATACAGGTGTATCACGCTCCACACCCATAAGAGACCAGGTTCCACAGCTGATAAAAGCGAAATTCGAATCCATCGCAGGGATGGCTGCCAAGGCAGATGCGGTATCATGTGAGCCCACAGAGACCACCTGCATCGGTCCAGTCCGTAATTCGGCGTACAACTCAGGTGTTAAATTGCCCAGTATGGTACCAGGCTGAACGAGTTTTGGAAATAATGTTTCCGGTAGACCGAGACGCCCGAACAGGTGCTTATTCCATCGCGCCTCACCTGCATGCAACAGCCCGCTGGTACTTGCAATCGTATATTCACAAGCCTGATGACCGGATAGATAATAGTGAAATAAATCAGGCATGAATAACATCCGCACATCCGGACGCAAACCTTCGGCCTGCTCTCGTACACTCCCTACCAGTTGAAATACGGTGTTGATCTGCTGCGGCAGGACACCGGACATGGCATACAGTTCTTCTTCTTTCACCATGTGCAGAACTTCTTCCATCCACTGTGCATTGCGTGCTTCCCTATAGTGACGTGGGTTCGAGCACAATCTTCCCGCACCATCCACCAATCCATAGTCCACCCCCCATGTATCCACTGCTATTGAACGGACCGATGGAGAGATACCTTGCGTCCCTTTCACAATGCCATGTTTTAATTCATGAAAAAGTCGCAGGAAATCCCAATACAATCCGCCCCCCAGCTGCACGGGTTCGTTGTTGAATCGATGTACTTCTTGTAACGAGAGTTTGCTTCCATCAAAAGAACCCCGGACTACACGTCCACTACCAGCACCGTAATCGGCAGCAAGCACATGTGTTGCTTGATCGCCCAATCTACCAAGCCTCCTTAACGCTACGCGATGAGCTGTATTCAAGTTCTGAACACAGCTTTCAAGAGAACGCCATGGTACCTTCATTTCACAAGGAACATGGCGTTTGACAGGAATGGAACTTTATTTTAACGATACAACGGGCCAAACACACTGCAAGCACGGTAGTCTGCACTCTCGGGTTCACTTGTGCCGAATAATCCCCATGCACGTGGCCGGAAAATCTCCGATTCTGGTACATTATGCATATTTACCGGAATGCGAAGCATGGAAGCGAGCGTAATCAGATCAGCACCGATGTGTCCATACGAGATGGAGCCATGGTTCGCACCCCACTGATTCATGACCTCGTATACGGAAGTAAACGCTCCTGCCCCGGTTAGAACAGGTGCAAACCAGGTGGATGGCCAGGTTGGATCTGTCCGTTGATCCAGCGTATCATGCACGGCTTCAGGCAGATCGACCGTGTAACCCTGAGCGATCTGCAGCACTGGTCCCAGTCCTTTGACAAGATTGAGACGTGTCATCGTTACGGGCATACCACCTTTGGTCAGGAAATCCGCAGAATAACCGCCTCCGCGGAAATATTCAACGGATGCCGGTCTCCACGATGTTGCTTTCAGACAGTCCTGAACTTCCTCATCTGTAATTTCCCAGAAAGGCTTAAGGACAGGCTTCCCTTCTCTGGACTGTTGTCCTGTGCCATCCAAAGCTGCGGAACCGGAGTTAATCAGATGCAGAATGCCATCCTTCGCGTTTCCTTCCAACTGATGCCCCGTCACACGCTGTACCGAATCCGGACTCCAATACGTACGCACATCAGCGAAGATCTGTGCTGTATGTGTCAGCAGTGAACCAAACAACATGGACACACCATTCAAGCTATCATTCTCTGTTGCAACCAGATAGGGCGCGCGCTTGCCATTCCAGTCAAAGGAAGAGTTTAATATCGACTCCAGAAAATCTCCGTTCGGAGAATGATCCGTCCACTGCCGTTGTCCCTGGAAGCCGGATACAATCGCGTGGTGGCCCATCGATTCCTCTGTAAACCCAAGCTCTGCCAATCTCGGGTTGCCCGCCATCAAGTCACGCACGATTTGGGTCATTTTCACAACCGTTTCCCATTCGTACTCTTTGCGTTTACGATCCGTTTGCAGATGGGCAGCGTTGTTATCCGGACCTTCGCTACAATTCTCCTTCACCCATGCCAGCGCGAGCTTATACTCCTCGGGGTCGTAGATTTCTTCTTCGATACGGCGAGTAAGTTCGCTCATATCCACGTATTCATTGCGCATACCCAAATACTCCTGGAAAAATGAATCATTCACAATCGAACCCGCAATTCCCATGGATACCGATCCAATGGACAGATACGCTTGCCCTTTCAAGGTAGCGGCTGCAAGACCCGCACGGCTGAACCGGAGCAATTTCTCACGCACATCATCAGGAATCGTTGTATCCCCGCCGTCTTGCACATCCTCTCCATAGATCCCAAAGGCCGGAATCCCCTTCTGTGCGTGGGCAGAGAGTACCGCTGCCAGATATACTGCACCCGGACGTTCAGTCCCGTTAAAACCCCAGATGGCAGTAGGGATGGATGGCGACATATCCATGGTTTCCGTACCATAACACCAGCATGGTGTCACGGTGATCGTTACGCCCACATTGGAACGACTGAACAGTTCAGATGCTGCGGCCGCCTCGGCCACACCGCCAATACAAGTCTCAGCGACAACACATTCCACCGCGGAACCGTCCGGGTAACGCAGTTCGGCTGCAAGCAGCTCGGCAACGGATGTCGCCATCCGCATCGTCTGCTCTTCCAGTGACTCACGGACCCCTTTGCGTCTTCCATCAATCGTTGGACGAATACCAATCTTGGGGAAAGCCTGCTTATAACGATAATCCTGATGTGTCATACTAAAGTGTCCTCCTTCAATTCGTTTCATAGAATTTGGGTTGAATTGAGAAATCTTTTGTCTGATCCATGTGTATTGAATGGCATGAGATAGTGACGGTATTACAACCGATACCCGGGTGGCACACAAGAACTGCATATACAGATTATCAAGAGCTTTCTCGAATATTGAATGCGTTTACAAGTTTGAAAAAATACAATAAACCATTTCATTAATCAGCTATATATGTAGTTCCTCTATTCTAGAAAATGGAACGTGCATGAGCGAATTTAACAAAATGGTTATGTAGTAGTGACGTTCAGAACCCTTAGGGTTATCGGTAACCCTAACATAGCATGAGCCTATCTTGCTGTCAATTGGCATTATCCTATAGAATGGTAAGACTATGTTGCGGAAAGGTTAGATTTCTTATGATTACCATTTACGATATTGCTAAAAAAGCCAACGTCTCCGCCATGACGGTCTCCAAGGTCATTAACCATACAGGCCGCATAAGTTCCGCTACACGTGAACGTGTGCAGCAGGTGATCGACGAACTTGGCTACATCCCGAACTCGAATGCGCGCAGCCTTGTGCTTCAGCGAACCCAGATGCTCTCGCTGCTTATTACGGATATTACCAACCCTTTTTATACAACACTCGCCCGTGGTGCTGAGGATGCAGCCCATCTTCGAGGGTACCGTCTTTTATTTGGCAACAGTGATGAGGATTACAATAAGGAAAAGGACTACATGGATGCGATTCTGTCAACTCGCGTCGATGGTGTACTCTTTGCCCCGGCTGGAGATCGTTCTCTCCCTCATCTGAAACAGTTGCAGGAACGTCACATTCCGTTTGTCTTTCTGGACCGGACCGTCCCTGGCATTACGTCCGATATCATTGCTGGAGATAGCCGGGAAGGCGCAATTGAGCTAATCCGCTATCTGGTGCAATTGGGGCACCGGCGCATTGCTCTGGTTAATGGCTCTTCCGAGGTTTCTACCGCCAGACTGCGGGAGGAAGGTTATATAGAGGGTATACGTGAGGCCGGAGCTGAGATCGATCCCGAGCTTGTGCTTCGAACAGGGTATCGGAATTTCACCGATGAAGAGGGACTGGATCGACTACTCTCACAACCGGAGCAACCAACCGCTATTTTTGCAGCCAACAACATGCTGGCGATTGGGGTCATCCGACTTTTGCGCAAACGTGGACTACGTGTACCAGAAGACATATCTGTCGTGTGCTTCGACGATCTGGATCTGGCTTCTGCCTTTGATCCATTTCTGACCGTAGCGGCACAGCCGGCATATGACTTTGGGTTTCAGGGGGTACAGATGCTGATTGACAGGATTGAGGGAAAAGCCCCTTCCGAGCCCCAAACCATCATTTTACCGTCAGAAATGCGCATAAGGGCTTCTGCCTCTGCTCCACGAGAGCCACACTGACAGAACAACCTACCCATTGCTGTTATCGTTATCGTGTACGTGATTTCTCCCTCCTATCTGGATTGAGTCACGTTCAAATTCTGAAAAAAAGTACAACATAAAGAGGGTGCACCAGAGATTACGCTCTGGTTGCACCCTCTTTATGTTCATTCCGTGATATTTCAGTTCTATCCAATGCGATATGTCTACCGCTCCGACTGTAATGCGAGAGCGACTTCTCGAACAAGTCCCGGGAACCAGTCCATCAGAGGTTCGAACGTATATCCAGCTTGTTCTGCCTTGGTCGTCACCATCGTCCATGATTGCTCAACGCCGAAGGGAGACATATCTTCTTTCACCGTTTCCGTGAGGATCTGGGACTGCATGCCCGTGACCGTCTCGATCAGATGTATCATGGCTGACAGCGTAATTGCACCCTTAGAAGCTGCATTCACCGGACCGGTAATGGAAGAATGTCCCAGCCAAGCAAGAAATCTTGCCGCTTCGGTAGAATTAATGAATCCAATCTCTGCATCCGGATTTGGCATGCCAATCGGTTTTCCTTTTTGCACATGTTCAATATGAAAATGGAGTCTTCTCGTATAATCATCAATCCCGAGTACAATTGGAATACGCATCGCTACGACCGGGAAATCCGCTTCCTGAAAAAAGACAGCCTCTGCAAGCCGTTTACCTTCTCCGTACGAAAAATCCTCCGCACTCCCATACTGTAATGGATATGTATACGGGTCAAAATCCGTTTCCTTAAATCCAGGTCTGGGATCACCGTACACCGAGAGTGTGGATGTCAAAACGTATCTTTTGGTTCGCCCAGCGAATGCCTCGCATGCCGATTTTGCCGCATCTGGTGTATAACAGATATTGTCGTACACGACATCCCACATGTCTGTCTGCGCAACCTCTGCCAGAGATTCCGGGTCTTCACGATCCATCTTGATCCGGTTCACTTCGGGTCCGAAGTCGACATCCGTTTTACCACGAGTGGCGACTGTGATCTGCGACTTCCCTTCCCACAGTAAGTGATCCACGAGACGTTTTCCAAAAAAGCGTGTACCCCCAAGTATAAGGACTTTATTCATCCGAAAAACCTCCTATCTTGTTCAATTCTATTTAACAATGTGAAGCATGGTGTGAGCATTCCGTTGAAACTCATATGACGTTGGTTCTTCGGAAACGGCGTATCCACGCTGTTCGAGTATTAATTTTAATTCATCCATGTGCTTGTAACGTTCGCCAGACAGATCCACTGTTGGGAAAATGCGAACCTCTCGTTTGCTCACACGCAGCAGCTCCATTACGGTTGCAACATGAAAATCAACATGCAATCGATCCGCATACGTAAACAGGAAATGAGCGGATAACGTCAGATCGAATTGTTCATCGGCAAAAGGAAGATCCGGGAGCGCAGACGCCACATAACGGTCAGGGAACATTCTCATATCTGCGATGCAATCTGTGATGGCACGAGTTCGCTCTTCCTTTAACCCCTGGATTGATCCAAATTGATCCCACACATATATGTTTTGCACGGGTTCCATCTGTTTCATCGTATGCTCAATATCCTGATATCCCTTTACTTCAAGCTCGTCGATCCCGTAGTCGTAGGCAATATCTACAGCTATGGGGTCTGCACCCAACTTGCGCGCCTGACTGCTGAACGAACATGCTCCGCCGGGACAATCCAGAATCGACTTGCCAGTAATCTCCTCTACCGTTAAGTTGAACATTTTCATATATTCCTCGAAGGTTCTTCCTATAAAGACAATCTGTGACAATTCCAAACTACCAGAATCATTGGCACGATTATCTTCTCTGCTGTTCTTCTGCTCATCTCTGCTCATCTCGTCTCAGCTACCTTTCTTGTTTTGGAATCAATCGTTAGGGAACACAAGCCCAATCTGCTTCCGAATCTGATCCATGACCTGCATCGTAACATAAGAGCGTTCATACGTGTTCATACTGGACTCCATCTGGCCTTCCTGAACCAGATTCACGAACTCCTCCACTTCATAATACATCGCCGGATGGTTTTGTTCGACTGTGAGTTGCTCCACCGTACCGTCATTGTATCGTATCTCTGCATGTTCTGGTGAACCAATCTTGTCAATGATGATGCTTCCCAGTTCCCCCATGATTTCGCTTGGTACATGAGAGTTGGAGATTTTGGAATAGGTAACGACCGCATCCATCCCATTATAATCCAGAAGCACACTCCCTTGTCCATCCACGCCAGATTCCAGCATCATCGCTTGGGACTGGACACGGTTAGGTGCACCAAACAATGTAATCAACGGATAGAGACAATATACACCGAGATCCATTAACGCACCATTGGCGAGTTCAGGCTTGAACGCGTTCAGGACAATCCCTTCTTTGTACTTGTCGTAACGCGAAGAATACTGAGAGTATCCTGCTACGTATTTGCGGACAGGACCGATTTTATGCAGGTTTTCCTGCACCATTTTGAACTGGGGAACAAGAGTAGATTTCATCGCTTCCATAAGCAGAACCTGATGTTCTTGTGCTGTATCGATCATACTCCGAACTTCGGCGCTATTTGCAGCCAGAGGTTTCTCGCACAATACATGTTTGCCATTTCTCAGAAAAAGTTCAGCCTGCTCTGCATGAACCGTATTCGGTGTTGCAATGTAGACTGCATCGATCACATCACTTGCCGCCAACTCTTCCAGATCGGTGAAGCGATGCTCAACATTATATTTATCTGCAAATGCATTAGCCTTATCTTCAGTTCTTGAATACACGGCGGTTAATTTGAATCCCTCAACCTGTGCTGCGGCTTCCAGAAGCCTTTCTGAAATCCAGTTGGTACCCACTACGCCAAAACGAACCATGCCTACCTACCTCTTTCATCTATAAATTTCATTTGAGTTCTATATGAATCCAACTAAAGTATCTACACTTACCACTCCGATGACAGAATAACCTTCCGATCGCTGTTATCCCCAGATTTTTTTTAATTCCCTTCTTCAAAGGGAAAATCCGGGGATAAAGGCGAACGCTTCGCTTCTTCACGTTATTTCCGTCCTCTCCGTTCTCGTGTAGAAAGTTTAGTTGAACCTATATAACCTTTTATACCATCTTGTATATTGTAGCTCATATTTCATTCAGATTGAAGAAAGGTACGGTATCCCGGTATTGATATCTTGCTTTTTAAGCTGAAACTTCGTCAATCCCTTGGAATCAGGGGTATAATTAGAGATGAGGTGATCACCATGGAAAGTCCGGATCAAGATCGCATACTGCCCAAATCGATAGATGAAAAATACTGGCGTGCCATCATCCACAACGATAATTCTTATGATGGAACGTTCTTTTACGGTGTGCAGACAACAGGCATTTTCTGCCGCCCTTCCTGTAAGTCCAGAGCACCCAAAGCTGAAAATGTGCTGATATTTCAACGTGTTGAAGAAGCGTTGGCACGAAAGTTCAGGCCCTGCAAACGTTGCAAACCTACAGGGGAGCGGGTACCTGATCAGGAGTGGATATATGGGATCACCGATTACATTGAACATCATTACGCCGAACCGCTAACCCTGGATGTCCTTGCCACCGTGAGTCACGGCAGCCCTTATCATCTGCATCGTGTATTCAAGCGGATTACAGGCCGCACACCGGTTCAATATATTCAGGATAAACGAGTGACCGAAGCCCGGAAGTTGCTTGAACATACCAGACTAACCGTCACGGATATTGGACGCCAGGTCGGTATACCTAACTCGGCTTATTTCATTACTGTATTTCGCAAACACACAGGTCTTACACCTGCACATTACCGCGAAAGGTATGACAACTCATGAAAACCAACCTTTCTTACAAAGTACCCAAAACGTTACTGAACAAAGGAACAGGTTTCCTTAATGGATATACACATACGTTGAATCCTTACACAGGCTGTGCCTTCGGTTGTTCCTATTGTTATGTCAGACAGATGCCAGTCTCTCTATTTCGCAAAGAGGATTGGGGGAGCTGGGTTGATGTGAAACAGGAGGCCTCCCGAGTGTTCGCCAAAGAATTGCAGCGTGCCCTGGCGAAAGGCAAAGTCACGCTGTTCATGTCATCCAGTACAGACCCGTATCAACCCGCCGAATACAAGGAATGTATCACGCGTTCATTACTTGAAACGATGGTACAGTATCCGCCCGATTTTGTATTGGTCCAAACCCGCAGTCCCCTCGTTACCCGGGATATAGATCTCTTACTACAGTTAGGAGACCGGGTTCGGGTCAGTATGACTGTCGAGACGGATTTGGACGATATGCGCAAACATTTCAGTCCTTCTGCTCCACCGATTGCAGGCCGATTACGTGCATTGGAACAGTTGCGGGATGCCGGAATACCCACACAGGTTGCGATTGCTCCCGTATTACCCAGCAGTGAGGATTTTGCAGCCATCTTGAGACCTCTCGTTCAGCGTGTATGCATTGACGATTATTTCATGGGCGATGGCAGTGAGGGCAAGCGCACCCGGCGACTCGGCATGGAGTCGCTCTACCAGCAAGTGGGGATGGCGGACTGGTATCATCCAGATGCGTATCAGATCGTCGTTGAGCGGATGAAAGACTATTTTGCCGAGGATGAAATCTGGATCAGTCAGGCTGGATTCGAGCCGTAAATGACTATATAAGTTGTCCAAAGAATATTTACACTGGACACTCCGATGACAGAACAACCTTCCGATCCCAGTTATCCCCAGATTTCTTGGATTTAATAAAAAATAGCCCCTTTCCTGATTTGCAGGAAAAGGGGCTATTCGTTATGACATAAACAATAATGGCTATCTTACTTATCCAATGTATACAATGGCAGATCCGCTGGCAATGCAGCCGGGCGCTGACACGAGCTTTTCATCTGGTAGAAAGTCTGTTCGTCGGATGAATCGTGGAATGCCCACATGGCCTCAAGAACATGGTACGCCAGTTCCCCGCTCGCCCGATGTGCGCGTCCGCTATGAGCTGCATAGGCCATATCTGCCACACCAATGCCGCGAGTATTTTCCTGATACCCTGGTAGAAGCGGAACTTCCGTCCATTCCTGTTCACCCAGCAAGCGGTAACGAACAGGACCGCCGAAGGTGTTGGGATCAGGTACCTGCAAAGTACCGTGCGTGCCATATATCTCGATCGGTGGCAGTGCACTTCCGCCAAATACGTCAAAGCTCGTAATCAGCGTGCCAATGGCACCCTGCTCAAACTGCAACAGACCCGTAACGTGAGTCGGAATTTCAACGGGAACCACCTGACCTCTTTTTTTCTCACTCGTAATCGTGCGTTCTTCCATGGCTTTACCTGTCATGCCCGCAATGGACTTGATCGGCCCCATCAGTTGAACCAATGCCGTGAGGTAGTACGGACCCATGTCGAACATTGGCCCACCGCCTGACGCATAATAAAACTCCGGATCTGGGTGCCAGTGCTCATGACCACGGCTCATCATAAATGCCGTCGCCGCCACTGGCTTGCCGATCACTCCTTCCTCCACCAATTGAAGTGAAGTCTGGATGCCTGATCCAAAGAACGTCTCTGGTGCGCAGCCCACGAGCAGTCCTTTACGCTTCGCTGTTTCGAGCACAGCCTGACCTTCCTCACGGGTAACTGCGAGCGGTTTCTCCACATAGACATGTTTGCCTGATTCGAGTGCCCGCAAGCATACATCCGCATGAACAGAAGGAATCGTCAGGTTGATGATCAGCTCAATCTCGGGATCAGCCAAGATTTCATCCACGCTGTATACGTTTGGCACGTTATAGGCTGCAGCCTGCTCCTCTGCACGTTTCCGATCAATATCCGCAACAGCAACAAGTTCCAGCACCTCGAACCGGTGACAGTTTTCCATATATATACCGCTGATTTTACCGCAGCCAATAATGCCTACTTTCATTGTTTTCATGCCTGGGGCTCCCTTCGCCGTGGATCAGAAATGGTTTATCCATTGAGGATGAATTGTTGACACTGAAGTTACGTTTGCAATCAAACTACGATCTCATTAGTTCTGGTTGTCCGCCATACCTGTATACACTTCGGTTGCTGTACTTACTCGACTCTTGGCAAGCTCTTTGCCTGCTGCTGTCCATTTGAAACCACTGCGCATCATTTCAGTCACAGGTTTCATGTCTACAATGTCTGCATGGTGTCCCAGTGAGTTGTAAAATACCCGTCCTGCTCCCCATCGTTTCGTCCAGACAACAGGCATATCTACCGGTCCATTCGCTGCATGCGGACCACTTACCACTGGAAAACGAGTTGTGGCCAACACTTCCACGGCCGGGTCTACGTGCAGGTAATACTGTTCACTTTTCACCTGAAAATCTTCGATATGATCCAATAACGGGCTGGAGCCACGCTTCATGTTCACCATGTATTCCACACCATCGTTACCTGGATGGGCAACCCATTGTCCACCCGTCATAAACTGCCAGTCCACGTTATTTCGGAAGGCATCACACATCCCGCCGTGAAGACCAGCCAAGCCCACACCGCTCTGAACAGCCGCTGATACGTTATTGACCAGTTCCTGCTCAATCTGCCCCATCGTCCACAATGGGACGATCAGATCCAGACCCAGCAACTTCTCTGCATCTGCATAAGACTCCAACGTATTCGAGACTTCAACCTCGAACTGCTCTTCCTTCAAAATGCGCTCAAAAATCGCTGCTACTTGCTCCGGTTCATGACCATCCCAGCCGCCCCATACAATCAGTGCTTTACTCATCGTTTTATCACTCGCTTTCGGATGTATTAGTTGTGTTCTACTCTAATCCTGACGTCACTGTCTCGCTGTCCATCTTTGCTTACATTTCTTCAAGCGTCACCCAGCGCCGCTCCGTCACCGAACGTTCCACCGCTTCCAGTACAGCCTGACAAGCGACCCCATCGTGGAAACTCGGTGATGGTTGTCGTCCTTCAGAGATCGCTGTCACCAGCTCCAGCATCTCATGTGTGAACGTGTGCTCGAATCCAATCGTATGTCCGGCAGGCCACCAGGCCTCGGCATATTTGTGTGCAGGATCAGTTGCCAGTACACGGCGGAATCCCTGTACGTCCTCTTCATCCTTGGTAAAATACACTTCCAGTTCATTCATCCTTTCAAAATCAAAGCGTACACTGCCGAGACTGCCGTTAATCTCAAACGAGTTCGTACTGCGATGTCCCGCTGCAAAGCGTGTTGCTTCAAAGCTGCCCAATGCACCTCCTGCGAATCGTGCCAGGAACAGCGTCGCGTCGTCAACGGTCACTTCTCCTTTGGGTGCATCCGCATTCGAACTACCTTTTGCACTCAGTCCGGTCATCTCGGCTGCAAGTGGTCGTTCTTTGATAAATGTTTCGCTCATACCGATAACTTCCTGGAATTCACCAACGAGGAAACGAGCCAGATCGATTAAGTGTGCACCCAGATCCCCATGGGAACCGGAGCCAGCCACTTCTTTTTGCAAACGCCATACCAGCGGGAACGAAGGGTCCATGATCCAGTCCTGAAGGAAAAACGCACGGAAATGATAGATTTTGCCCAGTCGTCCGCTCTCCACCAGATCCTTCGCTAATTGCACTGCTGGTGAGAAACGATAGTTGAACCCGACCATATGAGCGACTCCGGCCTCCTCTGCGGCCTGAAGCATCTCACGCGAATCCGCGAGGGACAGAGCAAGTGGTTTCTCACAAAAAAGGTGCTTGCCCTGACGGGCTGCTTCCAACGCAATTTCCTTATGGGCATCACTTGGCGCGTTAATATCAATCAGATCGATATCATCCCGCTTCACCAGTTCGCGCCAATCCGTTACACTTTCGGACCAGCCGAACTGATTCGCTGCCTCCTGCACTCCCTGCTCGTTACGTCCACAGATCACAGACATCTCAGGCTGCAGCGGAGCAGACGGGAAAAACATCGGCAGACTGCGATAGGCATTACTGTGGGCCTTCCCCATAAATTTGTATCCAACCATTCCGACACGAAGACGATTTGACATGGTCATTTCCTCCTTTGGAATAATAAAATTTTTTTTCCATATGTGTACCAATAAACTATTGACGGATAGAAGAAGCACGGATGATCAGTTCGGTAGGCAACAACGCTCTCGCTGATTCGGTTACCGCTACAACAGAGTTATTCGCATTATGTGTGTCACCAACAGAGCCATGCATAAGCTTCGATGCTGCAAGTTCACCCATTTCAAAAAATGGAACCCTGACGCTGCTCAGCGGCGGAACCGCCATCTCGGCGGCATCGGAGTCGTCATAACCCACAAATGCCGGGAAATCCGCAGGCCCTATTCCCCGCACACGCAAACCATGCATCACCCCAATGGCCATCCGGTCATTGGCCGCAAATACAGCATCAATCTCATGTAGCCGATCTGCTACAATCGCTGCTGCATCAATGCCGCTTCGTCTGCTATAATTCCCCTCAAGCAACAGACTCGGGTCCAGTTCCATACCTGCTTCTTGCAGACCAAGACGGACACCTTCCATTCGTTCCTGGCTGTTGGAATAGCTGTCTGGACCATTGAGAAAAGCGATTTTGCGATACCCCTGATCCGTAAGATGTCGTATGGCAAGCCTGCTTCCTTCCACATGATCCGCATCCACTTCCGTGAATGATTGGCCCTCAAAATGCTGATTCATGACACAGAACGGGTGTCCTTCTTGGTGAAGTTGCTGCATGGCTGCCAGTTCTTCATGATCATCTCTGGCACCAAGGATAATGCAAGCGTCCACTTTCTGACGCCGGAACAGATCCGTATAATTCATTACTTCACCGGGTGTCCGGAACATAACCAGCAGATCCATGCCATGGTCTCTGGCTTTGCTTCCAATCCCACTCAGCATTTCCGAGAAAAAATACGCCGAGAACAGATGCGCCTTCGGAACATAAGGTAATACCACGCCAAGGTTCCCGCTTTTACTTCTGGCAAAACTGCGAGCAAGAGCGCTGGGCACATAGCCTAACTGTTCGGAAGCTTCAAGAACCTTGCGGCGTGTCTCTTCTTTAATAGGACCTACCCCATTAAGCACCCGGGAGACCGTTGCCTCGGAAACACCCGCAAGATCAGCCACTTCTTTACGAGATGCCATGAATTTCAACCCTTTCTAGCTCATCATTAAATCATATAATGGTTAAAAATAAATATTTATGTACGCGCGTACATTTTCTCATGCCATGTAACCGTTGTCAATGCTTTTAACACAAAAAATAATGAGGGCTGTGGATTAATCCAAGCCCTCATTATTATCTTACCAGAGATGGTACTTTCAATGATTCAAGCACCTGTAATCTTAGGGGTTCAAGTTACTTATCAACACTCAATACAACGATTTCAGTTGATCCTATTTGTTCAATTATGGAGAGTCCAGCTCACAACGTGGTTGTAACGCCATGATCAACGGAGGATTGACTAAACTCAGCCTGCTCCATCGTTTTCACAAGATTCGGAATGCGGTCCGATGGTTCTGGCGTGGATTGGAGCTGTCTTACCTTGTGCAGCACTTCTTTGTTAGGTAAGAAGTGTTGGGAACGAATAAAACGAATGGTTTTGGTTTTGGCACGCATGACAATCGAATCCGTCTCGGCGCGATCATCTGCAAGATACCGTACCCCTCCCAGAATCTCACCTGGCGTCACTCCCGTTGCGGCAAAAATGACGTCCTCCGTACCGATCATATCCTGCATCGTTAACACTTTGTATGGATTATCAATCCCCATCTGCAGGCAGCGCTGGAATTCGTCGGCGTTGGCAGGCATCAGGCGACCTTGAATCTCGCCCCCAAGGCAAGATAACGCTGCGGCTGCCAGCACTCCTTCTGGCGCTCCTCCAGAACCGACATACAGATCAATGCCTGCCTCCGGGAAGGCCGGTGCCATTGCACCCGCCACATCACCGTCACTGAGGAACTTGATCCGCACGCCTACCTTGCGCAGGGTTTTAATTGTGCTCTCATGGCGCACACGATCCAGAATCATCACCGTTAGATCCGAGATGTTTTTGTTCAATGCGGTAGCGGCTTTCTCCAGTGTGACTTCAACCGGATCTTCAATGCTGACCTTGCCTACAAGTGCAGGTCCTACCGCCAATTTCTCCATATACATGTCCGGTGCGTGGAGCAGGTTACCTTTTCCCGCCACTGCAATAACCGATAGAGCGTTGTTTAGTCCTTTGGCCACGATTTCTGTACCTTCGAGCGGGTCTACAGCCACGTCAACCTCAGGCCCCTCAGCGTTGCCCACTTCCTCGCCGATGTACAACATGGGTGCTTCATCCATTTCTCCTTCACCGATTACCACCGTGCCGCGAATAGACACGGAATCGAACATGGCGCGCATGGCCAAAGTAGCCGCTTCATCTGCACTGTTCTTGTCACCTCGTCCCATCCAGGGTGCTGAAGCTAACGCAGCCAATTCTGTTACTCTGACAATTTCCAACGCCAGTTCGCGTTCCATTTTTCCCACTTCCTTTCCAATTTCCAAAAGCATATCGTGAAAGCGCCACTAAATCCATCGCAAATCTATATGAAATTGATCTGTAATCGGCGCAGCAGCGCCTTTCGAACGATTTATCCCTTATTTATCCAATTAATATTTTGAATGATTTCAGTCCTTTTTTTGGCTCGTTTCAAGAGCCTTATTCGCCTGATTTTCACTTAAAATATTAATTTTATTTTCCATTTTCCGCGTCTAAAACCAAATAGTTTAACATGATGAATTAGCACGCCCTTTTCATGCGCAAGAAGTTCTTTTAACATAGTGTATGTACAACTAACATAGTGATTATTAAGAACGTAACACGATCTATTAGACGACAAACGAAAACGATTTTCAACTGGCTGTCCAAACGCAGAAATAAACTAATACATTGTAATAACATACCTTGAGACCAGCCTGCTCCCTTGAGGGATATTGAGCTAAACAATACTGCCAATTATGTATTAATCAGGACTTTAACTTTTACTAATGCCATAGATGCAGCTTATAATGGTCATCGAAAATAATAAGTTTACATAATATTTATTATGAAATGTTTCTCGTCCATTTCTACATTTTATTATTCAACGGTTCTGGCAAAACATAAAAAAGCCCGAAAGAATTCTGCTTAATTAGCATTTTTTCTCCCAAGCTTTCCCCTCAATGAACCAGTTACAGTATCGTTTTGGTCATTATCAAATCAATTTGTTCATCATCTCCCATGTAAAAAGCATGAGCTCCAGTCTGTACAAACCCCATCTTTTCATAAAAGGCGATGGCATTTTCGTTTTTCTCCCACACCCCTAACCAGATACTCGTTTTGTGATGTTCTGTTGCCATCTCTATGGCTTTATGGAGCAATACTTTACCAAGGCCATGCTTTTGGAACTCTTTTCTGATATATACCCGCTCAATCTCAAGGGATTCAACGCCCATCTTCTCAGATTGCGCATCATTGATATTTACTTTCATATACCCTGCAAGTTCATGGTTGATATAAATAAAAAGAAATTGCGAATCCGCCATGGACAGTTCCGTTTCTAATTGTTCCCGATTAAACGCCTTTTCCAGATAAGCATTTATATTTTCGGATGAATTTTGCGCTTCAAACGTTTCATTAAACGTCTCATAACTAATCTCCTGCAGTTCACATACATGTTCAATGGTACATATGTCTATACGAATCGTCATTTAGGTTCACATTCCTTTAACAAGTTAATCATGAATCATTTGTTGCAAATGCAATAAAAAAGGATTACATTGAATTTATCTTATTTTTGTTGTATTTGCAACAAAAAAATCTCAAAAAGAGGTTGAATGAATTGAAATATGTCATTTTTGTCGCAGGTATTCTCATCTTGACACTTGGCATTTCCCTTACCATCCAATCTGAACTGGGCACCTCACCGTTTGATGCACTTCTGGTGGGGCTTTCCCAACATGTAGGGCTAAGTGTAGGAAGCTGGGAGGTCATCATTGCGTTCCTATTAATTGGATGCAATTCGCTTTTGAAGCAGCAAAAACCCGAGTTTCTGGGGCTCGTCACCGCATTCATTACTGGTGTGGGGATTGATCTATGGCTATATGTATCTGAATCTTTAATCACGCCCGAAGTTTGGTACAGCAAACTGATGACTTTTGTCATTGGATTAGTGATCATAAGTATCGGCACGGCCATCTATTTACAGACCAATTTCGCACCCATTCCAATTGACCGCTTAACCTTAATTCTGCACGAAATCACGCGAACGCCCTTATTTGTATCGAGAACATTGATTTACTTTGTATTTTTGATGCTGGCATTCCTTTTTGGCGGACCGATCGGGCTTGGTACGTTATTAACTGTATGTTGCGCAGGTCTGCTTCTTCAGTTCATCATGGGCCATACGAATAAGATCATAGATCGCATATGAACAGATAGGTATACATTGTCACGTACTGAGCTTTAAAAAGAACATTCCTTCTAACGAATGTACACCGTCTACATCATAAAAGGCTGGATCAGAGGTTAACTCCCTGATCCAGCCCCTCAATGTTCTCTCTTCCTTACGGCTCAATTCCCCATACCAGCTGACCATTCACATACCCGGTAACCTTATCATGGTTTGCAAACTGACTACCGGAGGCCTTGAACGAGTAATCATTAGTCTGAGTGTAATTCGACCAATTGTTTTTGGAGAAGCGAGCTTGAACCTCTGCGCTCTGCCCTGCATTCAATGTTCCCGCTGCACTTGTAAAGCCCACTTCAAGATAATAATCCGCCCCGGCAACTGGCGTCTCCAGTTTAACGAATTGGCTGGTTACATTCGCACTGCCCATACTGGCCCAATCCGACCAGAACGTCTGAGCTTCTTCCCCGTCAATCGTATAGTAATACCGAAGTTTGACCTCACTCAACGGAATGGCCGAATCACCAGAGTTGATCAATTTGAATTTGGGTGATATTCCGTTGGTGGATGCACTTGTATTGCCGTTAAACGCTTGAATCGTCATATCTCCGGCAGGCACAGTAACTGTACTGTCTACTACGTTCACTGTTAATACAGCGTTATTTCCTCCATTGAAGTGAAAGGTCAATACGTTTTGGCCCAGCGGCAGCGTGGCAAGATAGGATTTGTTCAACACAACTGCAGCGCCGGATGCCGTATAATCCTGACCCGCTACAAGCGTCACATTCCCCTTCGTGATGCTTGTAAGCTGACGGCCATTCAAGGTGAGAGACACATTCATATCTTGCGCGTAATTCGTCGCTTTATCGAATGTTGCATTCACAGGTGAAATCACAGCATCGGTACTCGGTGTTGAATCCACGATTTTGACTTTTAACACAGGGTCCTGGCCTTGATTAAAATCCAGAACAATCGAATGCTCGCCAACGGGTAGTGTTGCCAGATAAGCTTTTTTCAGCAGCAGCGTACTTCCGCTCAGGGTATAGTCCGTATTTACGGTCAACACATGGTTGCCGGCCCGAAGAGCGGTTAGCGTATGACCATTTGCATTTACCGTTACGGCTTTGTCAGCTTGATTGGGTGCATATTTATCAAATTCGACGTTTGCAGGTGTAATGGATGCGCTGGGGTTGGGATTGTTAACCTTTAAACTCGGCAGCTCATCCAACGTAATGACATAATCACTTTGATAAAGCGTTTTCAGTGTTGCCGGGTAATTAAATGCAGAACTCATCAGATGCTCGCCATACCAAGGACAGAAGTACAGCCATCCTGATTTCTCCTCTGTCAGATTTTTCACGCTTGGAATCGTGTCATTCTCCGTCATCGCTACCATTTTCGTACCACCTGTCAACTCAACAAGCTTATAGAAAATCGAGGTAATCGCATCCTCATTGGGCACGCCCGACAAACCGTCATCACGGTTGTAGATCGTATTGTATTTGTCGTATCCGACGAGATCCACCTGATCATCACCCGGATACCAGGCCGGAGAAGTACTATATACATAGCTGTTGTACGTCCAGATCAGATTGTGCAAGCCATACGTCTCCGTAAGTTCGGTATAGAGCATATCCCACAGCTCTTTGTACACGTCTGCGCCTGCTGAAGCCCACCAGAACCATGCGCCTTCCCCGTTCAGTCCGCCGTTGCCCTCCGCTTCATGATACGGACGGAACAAAACCGGCACGTTGTTGTCCTGCAAAATCAGCAGTTGTTCTGCCAGATCCTCAATGGTCATCATCACGTATTGATACTCTTTGGTACCAGGAATGACCGCATTCGCTGTATTAAAATTCGTTTCGGTTGGCTTATACGTTGCTTCTTTCCAATCAACAAAGTCCCCTAGTTCATACGTATTGAAATTGCGGGGTACATTGATATGCCAGGAAGCTGTTGCAATACCTTCACGATTATTCACCCAATCAATCATGCGATCGGTTGTACCGTCCTCCCAACCATACAGCGGATTGTAATTCATCAGATCAAAGCCGCGAATAGCCGGATACTTTCCGGTCAGATCATGAATCCATTCGAATTCAAGTTCTGAATCTCCGTCATTCCCTCCTCCGTAGATTTCTTGCTGTCCAGAAATAATATGGTTACCATATACCTCCGTTAAATAGTTCATCAAAATCTGCGTTTCCGGTGTGGCCTCAGGATCACTTAGAATAGGCTGTACATTCAGGGGGTCCAGATCCGCATAATCCACGGTAAAAGTATCAAAATACGCGAAGCCCCAGCCAGCCTTCAGCTCAATCGTATTGCTACCCTGGTTCAGCTTGTGAAAGCCAAAATCGAAGTCTGACCATGTAGTCGTGTACGGCAGCATGTACGCACCTTTTGTAACACCATTTACGATTAGATTTTGAGACCTTCCATCCGCACTGAGCTCCTGCATATATCGTGTGGAGATTGCGTACATGCCGGTTTCCGGGACAGTAACGGTGAACGTTAATGTGCCAGAGTTCTGCATCCAGACAAAGCCAGCCCCTGAGAATCCGGGCTTGGGTTGTCCATAGATCGAAGTGACCACTTGAAGATCCGGGGTGAGCTGCGCATCTTCGCTTTCGATGGTGAACAGTGGGGTGTCTGCATGAACGGGCGCTGTCATTAATCCAAGCAGCAGGGCCAATGCCAGCATCATTGCGGTTGCCTTTTTGAGCAAATTTTTCATCCATTCCATCTTCCTTCCCATGTAAAATATAATAATGAAATGTCAATGAACCCATTCATGATGGCGCTTTCATTTTAAACATATCACGCCCATCAATATTTGTAAATATATGGTTAAAGTAAACATTTGAAATTCCTTTGTACCAGCACTTTGAATGCCATATCCCTATTATTTCACCAATATTGATGACAATCGAAAACGGTTTATTATCTAACCAGAATCGGGCGTACACCTCATCTCCCATTATATGATTGTACTTGGCAGAACACCTAAAAAAACAAAAACAAAAAAAGCATTCCTGGATCGAATGCTTTTCTAAAGAATGATTCTTCAATTCTCCTTGTTTTTGTTTTTATGCCTACGCATACGTCCTTGCACCAACTCAACTAACGGTTTCCTCGGCAGATGTCTCCTTTATCGCACAGCGTTCCCCTGCCTTACGTACCGCCCGAATAATGCCACCATAGCCGGTACAACGACACAGATTCCCGCACAACCCCGACTCAATCTGTTCTTGAGATGGCTCTGGATGTGCATCCAGTAATGCCTTGGTTGAGATCACCATGCCCGGAGTACAGTAGCCGCACTGGAAGCCTCCTTCCTCCACAAAAGCTTGTTGAATCGGATGCAGGGTGCCTTTCTCCTCGCCATGCAGACCTTCAATGGTCACAATGTCACTGCCTTCACATTGATAAGCCATGACAAGACAGGAATTCACCGGCTCTCCATCCATCAGAACCATACATGAGCCGCAGCGACCAACTTCGCAAGATACTTTGGTACCCGTCAGTTGCAAATGAGTCCGAAGCACATCGACAAGTCGGGTCGTTTGCGCAATCTCCAGATGTTTATGTTCACCATTCACAATGGCTGTCCAGTGATTCTCAAGTGGCTTATTCATGATGGGCTCACTCCTTCCTGCAAAGGTACATTTAAAGGTCTGACCAGTTGTTCCCTCGGTACAGGAAGACGGTTAACCCATACACCTGTCGCCTGATGTATTGCGGCAGTAATGGCTGGCGCAAGCGCTACGGAACCAATCTCACCGATCCCCCTCGGTCCAAACACATCACCTTCGGGTAAGTCTTCAATAGCTTCAACCTCCAGTTGGGTATGAATATCCTGAATGGTTGGGATCATATACGTGTCAAGGTTCGTGGTTACATAACGGCTGTCCTGCATGACCGCATCCTCGGTCAACGTGAATCCCAGCGCCATGACACTGCCGCCTTCAATCTGTCCAATATAGCCCATAGGGTTGATAACTGGACCTGCCGCTACAACATGACGTGTATCGAGCAGCTTGGTTTCTCCAGTCAACGTATTGACTTCCACCTCTGCCGCAACCGCCGCATACGTATACAAATAATGCCCGCCTACCACATTGTCCGGCGTAGTTGGATAATCAAACTTTGTATCAAAAATCCATTCATCGGCTTCGCCCTGCGTCGCGAGTTCAGCATACGAGATCACGAAGCCTGATGAAACTCCCTCTTTCGCCAGGTATTGAGATGCACCTAAATAACTTTCAGCAATTTGATCACCTTCATTCCCTCCAGCAACGATCTCAGCCACTTCAATTCTTTCAGCCTTCTCTAGTTTTTCTGCTTCTTCAGACGTTTGAATTATGCCTTCCAGCGCCAATGCTACTTTCTTCTCGCTCTTTCCTGTCCCTTGCACATCTGTTTCTACTTCTGAACTTTCGGCAGGAAGCTGACCTTTGCGCCATATCCCCCCCGGTCCTGTTACCAGTTCATCTGCCGGAATGCCTGAGATTTCAGACGCAACAGCGAGAACACGGGAACGAAATGGAGACTGCAAGCGTTGAAGAGCCATCCAGGCCATCGTTGTTGAACGTGAAGCTGTACTTGATCCGCTGTGTGGCACACGATCCGTATCTCCAATGATAATACTGAGATCCGATGTACTGCATTGGAATAGATCACATAACATAATTTCCAGCGTTGCAACGAGCCCCTGACCGAATTCCTCGTAGCTGAATGCCACCTCAATCTTGCCTTCATTATTCAGGGACAAGCGACCGCCCGCAGGATCTGGAATGCCATAACCGAGCCCTGCACCATGCATGGCAATTGCTGCTCCGACACCACGCTTGATCCATGGTGGCAAAGTAGGATCTGTCGGGGGATGCTGATGTTTTTGCCACAGTTCGGAGCGATCCAATGCCTCCCATACTTGGGACAGTCCATCCGTGACCAAAATGCGTTGATTCAGCGGTCCGGGATCATTCTTTTCCCTCATATTGCGTCTGCGGAACTCCCAAGGGTCCATGTTCATGATTTCTGCAAGCCGATCCATCTGGCCTTCCATGGCAAAAATCGCCTGGTTCCCGCCAAATCCGCGAAACTCACCCGACAATCCATTATTCGTATACACAGACACACCTTCCACATCCACATTCGGAATGGCGTATGGTCCAAGGCAATGTTCGGTACAGAAGTTCAGCACGGGTGCACCCAGTGTGGCATACGCTCCCGTATCTGCTGTAATACGGACACGATGAGCTTGTATGATACCTTCTCGACTCATACCGGTCTGCATTTCAATCTTCATGGGGTGCCGTTTTAGCCCTGCACGCACGGATTCTTTACGTGAATTATGCATTTTCACAGGACGTCCGCATCTCAAGGCCAGCAGTGCACCATAAGGCTGTACGTTGAGTTCATCTTTTCCGCCAAATGAACCACCAATCGGTGAAGACACCACGCGAATATCTTCTTCAGGACAGCCAATAATGCGTGCAAGCTGCATCCGGTCTTTATAGCCATGTTGCGTTGCCGCGTATACATTCAGCCTTCCCTCTTCATCCGGGACAAACAAGCCACCTTCTGTCTCCATGTACGCATGCATCTGGCGTGGCGTATAATAGGTCTCTGTCACGATATGATCACATGTGCCAAAGGCTTGCTCGGCGTCTCCACGTTTGATCTCCGTCCGATGCAGCACATTACCTGGACCATGCTCATGCAGCTCTGGTGCACCGGGAGCCAACGCAGCGTCTGTGCTATTCAGCGGCGTGAGCTCCTCATACTCTACACGAATCGCATCCAGCGCAAGTGCCGCACGTTCCGGGGAATCCGCAGCAACCGCTGCAATGGCATCCCCAACATAACGGACAATATCCTCGCAGAACACGGGCTGATCCGGGGTTGCTATGCCAAAACGATTCAGACCAGGCACATCTTTAGAGGTCAGAACCGCATAGACACCTTCCAGCGCCTCAGCTTCCGAAGTATCTATAGACAATATGCGAGCATAAGGATATTCGCTTCGCAATACTCTGCCATGAATCATGTCAGGCAGCGTCATATCCGTCAGATATTGAAGCTGACCTGTTACTTTGGGTGCCCCATCTGGCCGCAGGTGCCAGCGTTTCCCGCTCTGTTTCCGATTCAGCAGCATAATCCTCTCCCCCTTTGCTTGATCCCTTTTATCTATACGTGAAGTGCCTCCCATAGCCCGGCACCAAGAAGGTTGCCTGCGGTCTGTTTACGATAATGTTCCGTTGCAAATGCATCGCCATAAGTCGTAAATTCGTCAACCACAGCAGTTGTAAGAGTCGCCGCTTGCATGACAGAAGCTTCGCTGTTAAGGAGCTGCTGTTCTGACTCCAGCAGTCTCATCGCCATGCCTGAGCCTCCACCAGCCGCAATCGCAATCTTGGTCCAGCGATGATCCGAATCAATCTCACCGTATAACGCAACCGTCACGAGCGATGCACTGAACGTCTCCCGTCGACCCAGCTTGCGGTAAAAGGAAACCTCTCGTGCAGCAGGCTTGTTCCCACTGTCCACATCAAGCAGAGAAGACGGTCCCATCGGAATATGAATCGAGATTAATACGTCCCCTGGATTACGGCTGCCATCCGGTCCACCCTGAAGCCACGAAGACACACTTCGAATTTCAATTCCGTTGTCCGTTAACCAGTGCAACTTCGCATCATATACGAGCAAAGCAGTCAGGGTATCCCCGACTCCGGACACAATATTCCCGCCAATGGTTGCCACATTTCGAATGGAAGGAGCTGCAATTGCATTTACCGCTTCTTGCAGGATCGGCAGTTGATGCAGCAACACCTGTGAAGCACATTCCTTTAAACGGGTCATTGCGCCAATGACGATCTCATCTTCACGATTCGATATACCGCTCATTTCAGGAATACGAGCCAGGCTAATCATGTGTTCAGGTGCCGGAACCAAGCCGCCCTCCCACTGGGTTCGCAGTAATGTTCCACCTGCTGTGAAACAACATATTCCCTTGAATCTAGTTCTCAACGTTTGCAGTTCTTGCAAGTTCTCAGGCTGCCATACGGATGGCAATGCTCCAGAACCATATGCCGGTGTCACCATCGCCGTATCCCCTTTCTCTCTCTTCCATGGGCAGGACATTCAACCGTCTGATCCAGATAATTCTTCAAATCATATGAGAGTTAAGCAGCAACGTCAATTACCTTCACATCGTTTTGGATAAATGTATAAAACCTGCGTTCTATTTGTGCTTGATGCATTATGATCTATCAAAATCTAACATGAAGTCTCTTTCGCCACTCGTGAAAAGTAAGCAAAAAGGCCAACCAGACTGCCTGGCTGACCTCATCATGTTATAAATTTATACATGGTCATTAATCTTCTCCTGTTATATGGTCTCCTGCCTCGATTCATATACATGATTCAAAATGCGTTCCAATTCCGGTTCTGTATCCGCATCCCAGAAACTCGTCTCAGACAGTGGCACATGCACACCTGAATAGTTAGCGCTGCGCATAATCTTGCGTGCCCCCTCATCTCCATGCAGAGACAACAGAGGTCCGAACATATGGGAGCGAAAAGCAACGGGCGGCTTGCCTCCCTCACCGTCGGTAGCTGCGACATAGTCACTCAGCTTGTGGGTAGCCAGAGCTATGGTCACCCGATTAATATCCTGCACTTTTACTAAAGGCTGATCACCCAGCAACATGAGAATGCCCTCCGGTTGGTACTCCATGGCCGACAATACGCCAGAATGAAGAGAGTTGGCCATACTGCAAGCATAGTCAGCACAGGCTACAATTCGAAGTCGCGCTGTGGGATGATAGGCATACGTGGCAGAATCAATCCATTTTACAGGCAACCAAGCCAATGAATCTTCCGGTTTGACCACACAGATCACCTGATCCAGATCTGAATCCAGCGCAGCTTCCAGTGACCATGCAGCCAGTGACCTCCCGTCTGGCATGACAACCGAGAGTTTATCCCGACCAAGGCGAGAACTCCTACCTGCTGCCAGAACGATGCCCGTCATTCGCATGTGCAACGCTTCCCTTCTGCCCTACCTCAGTACTCAAGGCAGAAACCTTATGTTTACATGCGATCAATTCCGCTGCAATGCTGATGGCGATCTGTTCGGGACCGTCTGCTCCGATGCTCAAACCAACGGGAGAATGTACATTTTTCAACGGTGGTAAACCATCCAGCAGACGGGCTGTTCGTGTTTTGGAACCCATAATGCCAAGATACGCGTACTCACAGTCCACTAACATCTCTAACAGTTCACGTTCGCGGGGGAAATTGTGACTCATTATAATCAAATAATCCCCGTTGTTCACATTTAACAGAGGCATGATCTCACATGGGAAACCCAGTACGAGTTCGGTTCCAGGGAACCGTTCCAATGTGCATAAGGATTCTCGCCAATCGGCTACCACAACACGGAATCCTGCGGACCCGGCGAGTCGGGCAACAGGAATAACATCATTTCCGGCTCCGATGATAATCAGGCGAGGTTTAGGTGTGTACTGCGAAGTAAGTTGCTGCGGGAGATCCCAAGGATTCGTTGAAATCGCATCGTTAGTCGGTATATCAGCCTCAGAGATATGTTGTGAATCACTGGACGGAGGGGAAGAGTGAGATCCGTTTGACGTAGCAGGTACCATTTCAGGCACAAGCGTTAGGCGAGGTATATCGCGAGAATATTGTGTTAATGCGGTATGTTCATGCTTGATATTCTCTCTGCTGTGTTGTACATCAACCTGCAATGAAGTTAGATTATAATTTGTCACACGATCATGAGGAGGGACGAGCGAAGGACGCAAGACCGGATGCCCCTTTGCCGTAGGCTCAACTCGTTTCCAGTCATATTGAACCCTTGTGTAATCATCATGGAATGTTCGGATTAACGTTGTTGCAGCGCCGGATTGCAAACACTCATGCATCTTCTGCAACGTAGATCGGAGTTCACCACACACAGGTTCAAGAAGCACAACAACGAGCCCGCCGCAGCCAATGGTCTCCCCCCAGGACAGATCATCCTCGGGACGCATGTCGTACTCCACGAACTCCATCTGCTTGGTATCCAGCACATGGTTCACCCGGGCCTGAAGATCACTCTCCAGGCATCCCGGACTGATACTGCCATGCATTTGGCCTTCCTCGGTCAACAGCATAGAGACTCCCTGCTTACGGTAAGCATGACCCTCTACCTTAATCGCTGTTGCGAGCACACAGCGCATTTCACGGGCTGCGATTGTACACAGATCATGCATTTCCATATCGGTCTCCATCCTTTCTGAATTGCATACGTTTCCTTCGATCAGATGCGCTTCATCAATCTCGCAATGCTTTTATCCGACTCACGCAGCACAATACCACGATCAATTGTCTGAATCTTGCGATTCTTGACCACAATGCTGCCATCGATAATTACGGTGTCCACACAACTGCGTGTTGCGGAATAGACCACGCGTGAATAGACATCCGTCTCATAGGAAGGGTACGTGTGGAAATCATCGAGATCCAGCAGCAGCATATCTGCCTTTTTGCCCACTTCGAGACTGCCGATTTCCTTCGACAAGCCGAGCACCTCTGCACCACCCATGGTAGCCATGCGCAATACAGTCCGGGCATCCATCACTGTAGGGCCATGAGGAATCTTCTGCATCAGCGCTGTGAGGCGCATCTCCTGAAACATATCCAGATTGTTGTTGCACGCGGCACCATCGGCCCCGATCCCAACTGCGATCTGACGATTCAGCAGATCCGGAATATCCGCTACTCCAGAGGAAAGCTTCATATTCGATCCAGGACAGTGAGTGACTTTGACTCCGCGCTTGCGGATGATCTCTTTCTCTTCCTCGCTCAACCATACACAGTGGGCCAGCACCAATCTTGGGGTCGCCAGACCAATATGATCGAGGTATACGATGTTACGCATTCCACGTTCATGCTCTACCAGTTCAATCTCTCCGCGATTCTCGGAGGCATGGGTGTGGACTTTGACATGATATTTATTGGACAGGTCGCGGACCTCTATCAGCAACTCTTCGGTACACGATACAACAAAGCGTGGACAGAACGCATATTGAATGCGACCTCCGCCAAATCCGTTCCATTTCTCCAGCAGATCCACACTCTGTTGCAGCGAAGTTGCTGTATTCTCACGCAAAGGTTCCGGAACCTCGTCTCCATGATCCATCATCACCTTGCCGGAGATGACCCGGATGCCGCTCTGTGCCATCGCCTGAAACGCCGAGTCTGTGTGATGTACCGTCTCCATATCCAGAATGGTCGTGGTTCCGCTGGAGATCAATTCGCCAAGTCCGAGCATTGCTGAATAATATACGGACTCCTCATCATGCGCTGCTTCCAGCGGCCAGATCCGTTGACGGAGCCAATCCATCAGTTCCAGATCGTCCGCACGTCCACGGAATAAGGTCTGACACAGATGAATATGCGTTTGGATAAAGCCTGGCAACAGCACTTTGCCACGCGCATCAATGACCTGATCAGCCTGAACATCGATGTGCGTTGCAATCTCCTTGATTTTGTTATCCTCGATCAACAGATCTCCAATGAACACTTCTTCCTCTGCATTCATCGTCACAAGCTGTGCGCCTTTCAGCAGGATCGTTCCCATGCCAATCTCCCCTATCTGTATCTGTCTATATCGTTCAACTCATACATACTTACACTTGCACTCCGATGACAAATTAACCTTCCGATCGCTGTCTGTTACCATCCAATAGCTATACCATCACCCCTGGGGTCTGCCGCGCCGCTGATCATGCCGTCCTCACGAATGACAATGCCTTGCGACTGTCCCATAATACCGTCCCACGGTGCTCTGGCTTCAACGTTATGTCCCCACTGGGCGAGGGTTGCACATACGTCATCATGATATCGGTTCTCCACACGCATCGTATCGCCGTCTTCGCCCCATGTACGTCCGTACACCCAACGCGGCAAGCTGATTGCTTCCTGAATGTTCAGCCCGTAATCAAGCACGCCGGTAAGCACCGATAATTGGGTCTGCGGCTGGCCTTCTCCCCCCTGTGTACCCACGAGCATATAGGGTTTGCCATCTCGTGTAACAAGGCCCGGCATGAGCGTGTGGAATGAGCGTTTGTTGGGTTCCAGAACGTTAGCATCCCTCGGGTCCAAGGAGAAAAACGACCCCCGGTTCTGCATGATAACACCCGTATCCCCTGGGACATAGGCTGCACCAAAGTCAAAATACAGGCTTTGAATGAAGGAAACGGCATTACCCTCGCTATCAACAACTGCTGCATACGCCGTGTCCTGACCTATTGTTTTGGACAAAAACGGCTGTGCCACAGGTGGAGCAGACTGAATCTCATTCCACAATTGGTCTCCGTAATCCTTGGATAACAGATGTTCCAGCGGGATGTCCCTGAAATCCGGATCCGTCAGATATTGGTCACGATCACGAAACGCCTTTTTTACCACTTCCGCCATCAGATGATAGAATTCCGGTGAGGTACGTGCAACCGAGGACAGATCAATATGCTCGAGCATATTTAACATCATTAGCATGGAGAAACCCTGCGAATTGGGCGGCATCTGATGAACCTCATACCCACGGTACCCCGTACTGACGGGCTTCACCCATTCTCCCTGATGACCCGCAAAGTCCGCTGGTGCAAGCATGCCCCCATCCTCACGAATAGCCGAAGTCAGACGATCCGCGAGTTCTCCTGTATAAAAAGCATCTCGCCCTTCCGTCTGAATCAGACGAATGGAGGCAGCAAGTTCAGGCTGGATCAGCAGCTCACCTTCCTGCAAAAGTGTACCCCTAGGGGCAAATACCGCTCGCAGCGGTGTATGCCCCATAATGAAATCTTCATCCCTTTCCATCCACAGGCGGAGATTCCGGGATACAGGGCATCCTTTTTCTGCATACTGCGCAGCAGGTTCAAGCAGTTGCCCCCAGGTTAACTTTCCGTACCGGGACCAGACTTCCCACCACGCATCGACCATTCCTGGAACCGTGATAGCACTAAGTACACCGCGCTGAGGAATGGCATTCATACCCATCGCTTTGAACGTATCCGCATGAATGCCTGCGGCTGAGCGGCCACTTCCGTTATAGGCGGTAATCTCACCGCTGGCTCCATCATGAATCAGGAAGAAGGCATCCCCGCCAAGTCCGGTCATATGCGGATATACCACGCCCAGTGCTGCACTGACCGCAACAGCAGCATCATAAGCATTCCCGCCCTGCTGGAGGATGGAGCTTCCCACTGCACTCGCCAGATAATGAGGAGTGGTAACCATGACTTCTCTGGAGATTGGCATCTGGTTTAACATAAGGCACCCTCCTTCCCTGCATACACATCCAAAGCAGCCTGCACTGCTTCACCGGCAGGTAATACGTGTCGATGACGCAATAGAACAGCTTCCAGCGCTCCGAGCACATGAAGTACGTTTTTGCGTTGGCAGCTGAATCCCATGGTACCGATCCGCCAGATTTGCCCTTTCAACGGTCCGAATGAACTGGCAATTTCAATGCTGAAGTCGTTCAGCAACATGCTGCGCACCGACTCACCATCAATTCCTTCCGGGATCGTAATACAGGTAACCACCGGAAGTTTACTGGACATATCCCCGTACAGTTGCAGTCCCATTCCCTGAATTCCGGCGACCAACGCGCGTTCATTCATCAGATGTCTCTGGAACCTGGCTTCCAACCCTTCTTGCAGCAGAATACGTAATCCTTCGTGAAGGCCGTAGAGCATGGAGGTGGCTTCTGTATGGTGATTCAGCCGGGCCGAACTCCAGTAATCCTGCAGCTGGCTCAGGTCAAAATAATTACTGGCAATGGTGCGGCCTTCTGCCCGCGCACTGGTTGCGTCTCGGAGTCCACGTTCAACAGTTTTGCGGCTCATCAGCTTCTGTTCCACACGACTGTTGTACGTGAGAGGTGCCATCCCTGAAGGAACGGACAGGCATTTCTGCGTTCCGCCCATCACCGCATCCAGATACCAGGCATCCGTCTCCACCGGTGTCCCGCCAATGGTTGCTACAGCATCGACGACGAGTAAAATATCAAGGTCGCGACAAGCTTTGCCAATGTCGGCAAGGGGCTGCATCTGGCCAGTGGAAGTCTCACCATGAACCATCGCAACCAGACTCGGTTTATGGGCATGGATCGCCTTGATCACCTCTTCCGGATCAAATACCGTTCCCCATTCCGTTTCAAAAAAGACGACCTCTGCACCACAGCGTTCCGAGATTTCAACCAGCAGATGTCCGAATCGTCCATAGATCGGAACCAGAACTTTGTCACCAGGCTGGATCAGACTGACCAACACCGCTTCAATGCCTGAACGGGATGTGCCATCGACCGGATAACACCACTCGTTATCTGTCATATATAACTCACGCAGCATCGCCATCGTCTCGTTCATCAAGGATGTGAACTCGGGGTCAAACTGCCCCAGGATCGGGAAGGATAATGCTCTGAGTACACGTGGATCAACTTCAACCGGTCCCGGGGTCATAATGGTCCGCAAGGACGGAGATAACTCTTTATAGCTGGACATCTGCATTCAACTCCCGTAACCGTATTTATAGAGTAGCCGAACCAGAACCCGAAAACCGTGCATCAAGTCTGCTTCAGCTGTATATTCAAGTGGATTATGACTGATACCGTCCTGACTCGGCACAAAAATCATGGCTGTCGGACAAGCCGGCTGAAAAATCTGCGAATCATGTCCCGCTCCGCTTGGCATTAGCCAATAGGACAACTGCTCCTGCTCACAGGTATCTTGGATGTCTGAGATCATCTCTGCATTCATAGGAATGGGCGTCACCGACAGATGTTCTTCCCAGTCCAGTCCGAGCTGCTGCTCGGCTGCGATCTTACTAAAAACCTGAAGCATATCCTGCCAGCAGCGATCAATGCTCTCCTGCCGGATATGGCGGATATCCAGTGAAAACACTGCTCGTGCTGCAACCACATTCCCCACACCCGGATCGGCTGTGATTCGCCCAACCGTGGCTACCAGCGGTTCTCCTGCTTGCAATGCAATATCCCTTACTGCAGTAATCATCTCAGCTGCTCCGGCTAATGCATCCTTGCGCCAGGACATCGGTGTCGTTCCCGCGTGATTCGCTTCTCCGCTGACGGTGATACTGAACCGCTTCTGACCTACAATATCGGATACAACGCCAATCGAATGTCCAAGACGTTCCAGAACCTGACCTTGCTCAATATGAAGCTCAATAAAGGCACCATATTTTTTTGCGGCCGGTCTATATGCACTATCGGGTCCAAAGCCCGCATCGCGGATCGCTTGTGCAAAGGTGACGCCGTCTTGATCCTTCAAATGCTCTACATCTTGCAGAGACGTTGTTCCTGTTATACTGCGTGAGCCCCAATATGCAAAAGGGAATCGACTCCCCTCTTCCTCACATAGAGATACCACTTGAAGTGTGCGCTTCGGTACTCCGAAATGCTTCTGCAAATACTCCAAAGCAAGGACACCCGCCACCACACCGTAAGCACCATCATACTTTCCACCATACACCACGGTATCGATATGTGATCCGGTCACGATTGGTAATTCTTCAGTACCAGTCGCTGATCCCTTACCCTCGCCCTCCAGTGTGCCATACAGATTACCGGACTGGTCGAACTCGGGAGACAGCCCTTTTTCCTGCATTTTGGCAGCAAGGGCACCTTGTGCTTCACACCAAGCCGAGTCATACAACAGTCGTGTGACTCCGCCCTGTGCATCCGCACCATATGTCGACAGCCAGTCAAGCATGGCTTGCAGCTCCACCTGTTCCACATTTGGCAAAGGAAGCGGTGCGTTATTGGTACCAGATGACCGGTATACTCCAGACTCCGTCATGGCGTCTCCTCCGTTCCCACTTCAATGGGACTAGAAGAATAAGCCGCAATGTGTTGCCCGACAGGCAAAGGAGATAACCCGGATTCCGAGTTGTAGACGCGCTGACCACGGCAAAATACATCTGCAATCTGACACTTAAAGGTACGTCCCACATAAGGGCTCTGTTTATGCGTGTAGAGCAGATCCTCCGTGTTCAGGGTCGTGCCCTTACCCCAGTCAATCAGAACCAGATCTGCATCCATGCCAATTGCAATCTCCCCTTTATTCTCCAGACCAAGCCTTCTGGCAGGCTGCAGAGAGAGCACTCTTCCGAGCAACGGAAGGTCGATATTTCGCTGAAGATGTCCTTCCTCCAGCATGATTAGCAATGTGCTTTGTGCCCCGGATATACCGCCCCAGATTTCAAAGAAGTTATCCGATTGTTTCATGGATGGTGGGCAAGGAGAATGGTCTGAGGCGATAACATCAATCAATCCTGAAGTCAGTGCATCCCATAACTGCTCCTGTTCGGAAGAGCTGCGAAGAGGTGGAGCGCATTTTGCTACAGCACCCAATCGAACCACATCCTTCTCGGTCAGCGTCAGATAATGAGGGCATGTCTCCGAAGTTACGTCTTGCCCACGCCGTTTGGCTGCTGCAATCAGATCCAGCGCTTCCCGGGTGCTGATATGCACAAAATGCAGCGCACACCCGGTCTGTTCGCCGTATTTCAACGCTCGGGCAACCGCGACGACTTCAGCTTCCACAGGACGAGACCGGATATAATCCATCGGTTCCGTCTTTCCCTCTGCGATGCTTCTCGTAGCAAGTTCGGCAACGATGCCTTCGTCCTCTGCATGAAGTGCCAGCACACGGTTTAATGTTGCAAGTTCTTTCATCCCGTCCAGCAGCGTATGGTCATCAGCTCTGGCAAAGATGTCTTCCCCATCTCCACCCGGCTCGGACATAAATGCCTTGAATCCTGCAGCCCCCAGCCGTGCCAGTGAAGCAAGTTCATCCCGGTTGCCGGGAACCAAACCTCCCCAGAAAGCAAAATCAACATACGATTGGTCTGCGGCTGCTTTCATTTTCATGTCCCATGCTTCCGGCCTTGTGGTTGGTGGTACGCCGTTAAGCGGCATATCGACATAAGTCGTGATTCCCCCTGCGGCAAGGGCTGCCGAGCCAGACCGGAACCCCTCCCAACTGGCGAGTCCGGGTTCATTGAAGTGTACATGAATGTCCACGACACCTGGCATCACTGTCAGACCCTCACCTTCTATGATGCAAGTCGCTTCACCAGCGGTCAGCCGCGTGGATAGTTCCGTAATTTTCTCACCCGTAATGCCAATATCCAGTTGCTCTACCCGATCTCTCAGCACCACCCGGGCCCCCCGGATGATGGTATCAAATGTTGTCATGTGGATGACCCTCCCCCTGAATCAGAACCGGATATGTGCATGCTCAGCTTCCCCGGTATGTACTGTAACCTCCTGGAGCAATTAATAATGGAATATGGTAATGGCTTGAGGCATCAGATACGGCAAACCGTATCGGAACAATCGTCCATAATGCCTGCCCCAGCTCCTCCAATGAACGATGTGCGTAATAACTCTCGACATGGAATTGAAGCTCATATATCGCTGGCTCCAACTTGCCTCCATCCAGCAGCGGTGCATCCAAACGCCCATCCGCATTGGTCACCGACTCAGCTACTTTTGTCTTGTTTTCCTGTTCTCCATCCCTCTTCAGGGTATACAGTTCGATCCGAACACCCGCAGCAGGGACACCTTTGGAGGTATCCAGCACATGTGTTGTAATTCGGCCATCAGACATCGACATTAGACGTCACCTTCTTTCCCGGCGTCACGGCCGCCTGTTCCCAGATCATCCCTTGTCATCGAGAAACCCTGGAATCCATAAGGTGGTCTCGGTTCGGTAAATACTTTGCCTTCTCCCTCTTTCACTTCCTCCAGCACTGTCTCCCAAGTCCGATTGTTGGATTCAAATGAAACCTCACTCAGTTGCTCAAATCGACTTAACAACCTTCGTCCAATCTGGTAGATCAGATGTTGAATGGAAGCAGATCGACACTCATGAAATACCACAGCAGCCAAATCTCTGACCTGTTCCGCCGCTACATACCGTCCACGCTGATCATCCATGCCATCTCTCGGATCTTCATAACGCCAATTGATGTTCAGGAAAATAAATAACGGTCGATCCCATGTCTCTGGAAGAGTGGTATATTCATCCTGCATAAATCCGGCAAATTCACTGCCTTTGACCTTGATCAGTCTTAGATCGGCTACACCACTGAAATGGTTGCTTAATTCGATCGAGTCTCCTGTTCGTTCTGCTTCCACGGCAGCTGTCGCACGATCATTCTGTGAATAACGAAATACGAGCGTACTCGGTCGATAGCTTCCTTCTAATCCAATGGGTATATCTTCAAAAGGAATCTGGTCCGCTGTCATCTGAACCTTGCTCATCTGCGGATACGTCTCCAGGAAACGACGGCTTACCAGCGCAAGAAATCCTTCCACCGTTGCCCCTGTATAATCCGCTGCATGTTTCAGAATGAAATTTTTCATTGAATCAGTTGCGACCACCAGCGAATTATCCCCTTCTGCAAAAGAAGGCAAGAATTCATCACCCTGCACAGCGACCTTAATGTTTAATCCAAACAGAATATTGCTGCGTCCCATGAACGGCGATTCCGGAATGGACTGTATGCCCGTCAACGGTTTGGCGTAGGAACGGTACATCCACACATCCCCTTTGCCGTAATACATGGTCCGCTGCTGCACTGCGGCTGGCTTGCTCACAAACTCATGTTCATGACCGATCTGTGCGAGCCACTGCTCCAAGCGAATGCCCGCAATCTTGAATACTTCCCTCAAGGCAGTCTCGAATTCTTCTTCCCTGCCTCGGCGATGACGTTGCCTCATGGATTCGAGGATGGAGCTTGCGGTATGGCCTTTTACAGCCAGTATGAATGGAAAGCCGAATTGGCTTGTATATGCTTTGTTTAATTGTTGAAGTTCGTTGTATTGCTCTTGTGAGAGTGAATCAAGGCCTGCACCAGCTTGTTCCTGAACGGAATTGCTGCTCATGCTGATTCGCGCTCCAAGATCCGGGTGATTTCGAAGCAATTGCAACTTCACCTGGTCATCCGATGCCTGAACCACGTTCTTCATCACGTTCATCATCTGTTCAAATGAATCAAACGGTCGTAAAAGCCCGGAACGCTCAGCCACCCATGGTGATTCTTCAAATAAGCCGCCAAACGTATGCACGAACTGCGTGATAGACCAGTTGTTAACAAGTTTAATTAAGTCGCTCATGTTAGAACCTCCGGTCTGTTATGGATTATTGTTCTTCATTCTAAGTGTCGTTCAATGTCGCGACAACAATATTTACGCAATTTTGTAATATAACATAACATCAGAGTTTCGATTTGTTTGCTGTGCACGGGAAGTTCAGCTTTTATTGTCCTTAAACATGAAAAAACCGCACTCCATCAAGGGAATGCGGTTCATGGGTCTAAGACCCATTAGCATTGTCATCTTGCACAATGCGCGGTTAGAGTTGCACATTATGCGGTCTTGCAGCTGCTTTGTCCCGCACAAACTTGCGGAAGGTGAATACCAGCTTTAATTTCAGCAGATCATTTGTTTTCTTAAAGTCCATTTGCAGCAAGCTGCCGACTTTCTCCATACGATAAGTGACTGTGTTGCGATGTACAAACAGCTGCTTGGCAGCTTCATTGATCAGTCCATCATTCTCAATAAAGGACTCCAATGTATTCATCAATACCTGATTGGGATCACCGTCTCTGGCAAGTAACGGTTCAAGTACTTTATTGCAGTAATTCTCCATGATGTTATCCGGTACATGTTGGAACACATAGGCAAATTCGAGCATTTCAAATTGCAACGCACGGTCTTTCATGCCGAATCGACGAGCCAGTTGTCGAGTATCTAGACATTCCTGATACGCTTCACGGAGCGATTTGGGTTCATGTTTCATTTTGCTGATCCAGAAACGCGGAGCCGGTGCCCCTTTTGCTTCTTGTGCTGCCAGTACATCACCGAACCGGTTCAACAGAAAACCTGACAGTTCCTCTCCATAGTCTCTCCCTGTTGGACAGGTATAGATGGACAGAATGCCATCTTCGATCTGAAAATGCTGTGAGGCCGTGAATTGCATCAGCGGATTGTATTGTAATTCACGATGAATCTGTTTAAGCAGCTTTCCCTCGGCGAAGAGAGTCGGCTCAAGCGTAATCAGTACGCACTGATACGTTCCCTGGAACAGATGTACACCTTTGTTTTCACTCAAGGTGGTCAATTCCTGAATGGTCATTTTGTTATCCAGATACTGTGAAAGTAGTGTACGCATCTCATCTTGAACGGTTGGATTAATATGCTCGCGATAAGTCATATCCATATAAAATGCCAGTACATCAGCAGCCTGTTGGAACAGCTCCTCCTCTGCCCGAAGCGATAAGGCTGAATCGGTAAACACCAGCAACGATCCGTATTCTTCATCATTTTGCTTGATCGGTACGCGATGACAACTTCCCTGATTCCATTTCACTCGGTGCATAACGGATTTCCATGGCCAGCCTTGGGTTACAGCATCCCCTGCAATGCCCTCACTACCGTAAAGAACATGCCCACGTGAACCAATGACGGCAAGCGGATAGTTCAACACCGTAGCAAGTTCGGCAAACACATTCCGGTGTGGCTGTTGTTGCAGTGCAAACTGCATTAATTTCTTTTGCTTCTGCACAACCTCATGCAGCAATCGGTTACTGCGTTCATGTTCAGCCTTGAACAAGGCATTCATCTGGTCCGAGAAAGTGAATTGAAAAGGAAGCTCCAGCAATGGTAACCGAAGTCGATCCGCTTCCTCGACAATGCCTTGGGGAATGGACTGCCAGAAGCGTCCCAGCTTGATGCCGAGTCCTGCGCAGCCACGTTCATTCAAGCGCCGCATCAAACGCAGTGCGTCTGTTTCACTGTCTTTCATAATAAAAGCGGTGGTGAACAACATTTCTCCGGATTTGATCCAATCCGCGATATCAGGAGCGTCCATGACATTAACGGATTTCATCATCCGTGAAGTCCCTTCTCCACCCGCAACCAGTTTGGCCTCGGATAACGGGTATACCTGTAAAGCCTCTTTAACCGTAAGTTGCATGGACACTACCTCCCATATATATAACACGAAATCATGTTATTTTTGTTTCCACAATATAAATTCTGGTTTATATTCCTAATTAAATCTATATTCATCTATTTAACTTTGTTTGTTGTTAAGTATTATAACATCAATTCATTCAATAAAGCTTACACGACAAAAAAATAAAACCTATGACCTAATTACAGCGCACTTTGCTGTAATCGGCATAGGTTTTATTAAAATTATTATGATCCACATAAGTTGAAGTAATCCATTTACACGATAACGGAGAGGGCAGAAAAAACCTGAAAAAGCGAAGCGTTCGCCTTTATCCCCGGATTTTCCCCTTTAAAAAAGGGAATCGAAAAAATCTGGGGATAACAGCGATTGGAGGGTTGTTCTGTCATCGTAGTGTCAGTGTAAATAACTTTTAGTTCAACTACGATCAGATTTCCATAGTTTCGTGATTCATCCATAATTTCATACGAGATAATACATCTTTGACATTCAGCGGTTTGCTGAGATAGTCTGAAGCACCTGCTGCAATACATTTCTCCCGATCCTCTTTCATGGCCTTGGCTGTGAGTGCAATAATCGGAAGCTGAGTCATGCCAAGCCGTTCACGGATCTGGCGAGTCGTCTCATAACCATCCAGTTCCGGCATCATAATGTCCATCATGATAATATCAGGCTTGACGCCTCCACGCTCCAACAATTCCAGACATTCGTAGCCATTCTGAGCTGATATGACATTCATGCCGTACTGCTCAAGAGCGTTAGCTAGCGCATATACATTTCGAATATCATCATCAACGACAAGCACTTGACGACCGCTGAGCAAAGATTCTTCCAGAGGGGTCAATAAAACATCAGATGGTTCGGAAGTCATTGAAGGGAGCTTATTGATCTCAGGTGTAGTGCTTGCCACCTCATTCAGGAACAACCGCGATGCATTCATGGTCTCCGGTTCATCTCTTCGCAGTGGCAGGAACAACGTGAACACACTGCCATGTCCTTCACGACTTGTTGCCGAGATTGAACCCCCCAGCAAAGTTGCAAGCGATTGAGAGATCGACAGACCAAGTCCTGTCCCGCCATATTTACGTGCCGTAGCTCCATCCGCCTGTTTGAATGCATCAAAGATCTGCAAAAGTTTGTTTTCCGCAATGCCAATCCCTGTATCACTGACGGAGAAAGCAATCACTTCGGTCTCTTGGTCTTTCACTTCAGGATGAGCCAGACTCATTCTGGAGATGGTTAAGGCAACTTCACCCTCACTGGTGAACTTGAAGGCGTTTGAGAGCAGATTTCGGAGAATCTGATGCATTCTCATCTCGTCAGTCACGATGGTTTCCGGTAAAGGACTCTGGAGCTGAATTCGGAAATCTATTTTTTTCTGCTCCGCTGTTTTCAGGAAATACTGATTCATGACTTCAGGCAGGCTGCTCAGATAGACATCATCAAAATCCACTTCCATCTGCCCGGCCTCTACCTTGGATAGATCAAGAATATCATTGATCAGATTCAAAAGGTCCTTGCCTGACTTGTGAATGACCGAAGCATAGTTCTGCTCTTCACTATTCAAGTGTTGGTTTTTATTCTCAGACAATATTTCGGACAGGATCAGCATGCTGTTAAGCGGCGTCCGTAATTCATGGGACATGTTCGCCAGGAATTCGGATTTGTACCCCGAGCTTGTTCGTAACTGATCTGCCACAACTGCAAGTTCATTGGCTGATGTCTCAGCAGCGCTCTTCTGTATTTCCAGACGTTCATTAAGCATATGAAGCTCTTCGGTCTGCATTTGCAGTTCCTCTGTCTGAGACAGCATTTCTTCGGTCTGAGACTGAAGTTTCTCCGATTGTGCCTGTAACTCTTCATTCAGAACTTGTGACTCATCATATAATTGCTGTAATTCCATGCGAGTGACGGTCGAGTGTAAAGAAACACCAAAAATGTCCGTCAGTTCTTGCATCAGCTTCATATTATTCTCTTGCAATGGCTTCATTGAAGCAAGCTCGATGACCGCAATCGTTCTGCCTTCAAAGAGGACCGGTACTACGGTAAGAGAGGTGGCAGATGTATATCCGAGACCCGAAGAGATTCGAATATAGTTCTGGGGCAGATCATTCATGCGCAAGACTCGCTTCTCCACGGCACTTTGACCTACCAGCCCCTCACCGGGGGCAAGCGACACTTTACCGAGCGAACGTTCTTTCTCACCATCCGCAGCATATGCAGCCACACGCAGCAGTCGATTGTCTTTCCAGTAATACAAGACGCTGTAGGGAACTTCAAACAACATGGCAAGCTCGCTCAGGAACAAGCGGGACAATCCCTCCAGATTGGTCGGATTCTGCAAGAGTGTCGCAATGCCTGTAATCTGGTCCTTGACCCGATTCTGTTCCTGTACTTCATCCAGTAATTTGTTGGTTTCGTGGCCCAGATCCCCCACTTCATCATGTGTCCGCACCTGAATTCGCTGCTTCAGGTTCCCACCTTTGGAGATATCACTGATGGTCTGCATAACATCTCGCAACGTTTTGACGATATTTCCGGATATCACAAGAGCCGCTGCAATTGATAACGCCGCGATAATACCCCACAGCGTATACATAATCGTCAACAATGTGGAGCTCCGTGTGGCTAGATCGGTTACCCTTGCCTCAGTCAATGCGATCTCTGTGTTACGGAAGGTAGTAAGTTGGGAGCGTAGTAGATCCATTTCAGTTTTACCCGGATCAGTTTGAAAGAATGCAACAACTTTGGCTTGATCCTCTTGCTTTTTCAACTTTACCAACGGCTCCCCAGCAATCTCAATCCAGCGCGTAATATGAGTTTTGATGCTTTGCAGACTCTGCTGCTGCGAAGGATTGTCACTAATGAGAGCATTCAACTGATCATAGTTGGAACTCCACTGGGATAAACCTTGAGAATAAGGTTCCAAGTAACTCTCATTGCCTGTAATCATGAATCCACGCTGTCCTGTCTCCATGTTCAAGACATTTTTTTCAATCGCGTTGGTCAGATTATGTACTTCCAGATCATGATGAGAGATAAAATCATTTTCCTTCTGTAGTACATTAATTTGGGCCGTAAGCACTAGCAGAACAGCTCCAAACAAAAGCACAACCACAAGATAGCCCAATAAAATTTTGGAGCGTATCGTAAATCTTCTCGTTTTTGACAACGCGGAAACCTCCAAATATATACGAATCCCATTCTATTAAATGAAAACTGGTGCATATGTAGTTTATATGGATACGTATAGTCTGACAAGCTTTAAGTTCATCGGTAAGCATAAGAAAAACGACCTGCTTGTGCAGGTCGCCCTCTTCATTGATCTATATTGCTCTTTTGGTCTGATTTTAGGCCTTTGGAGCGATCATTTTGGCTGGATCGACATATTGATCAAATTGCTCTTCGGTAAGCAGGCCTGTTTGTAACGTCGCCTGTTTCAAAGACAAGCCTTCTTTATGCGCAAGCTTCGCAATTTTGGCTGCATTCTCATAACCAATGTGCGGGTTGAGCGCTGTAACAAGCATGAGCGAATTGTTCAGATTATGTTCAATCTGATCCAGGTTAGGCTCAATGCCTACGGCACACTTGTCATTAAACGCAATAATGGAGTCCGCCAGCAGTTGCACGGATTGCAAGAAGTTATAGATGATAACCGGTTTGAATACATTCAGTTCAAAATTACCCTGACTTGCCGCGAAACCAATCGCTGCATCATTACCCATGACCTGCGTAACCACCATAGTAATGGCCTCGCTTTGAGTTGGGTTGACTTTACCCGGCATAATGGAACTGCCTGGCTCATTCTCAGGAATACGAATCTCGCCCAATCCACTGCGGGGGCCACTGGCCAACCAGCGAACATCATTGGCAATTTTCATCAAATCAGCTGCAAGCGCTTTAACGGCACCGTGCGCATATACAACTTCATCATGACTTGTAAGGGCGTGGAATTTGTTTGGTGCAGATACAAAATCTTTCCCCGTATGTTTACCAATCTCCTTGGCAGTGAAGTCCCCAAAGTCCGGATGAGCATTGATGCCCGTTCCGACAGCTGTACCGCCGATCGCAAGCTCCTTCAGGTACTGTACACTTTCACGGATCATACGCTCACTCTTGCCCAGCATGGCTTCCCAACCACTGATCTCCTGGCCAAGCGTAATTGGTGTTGCGTCCTGAAGGTGAGTACGTCCAATCTTGATAATATCCTTGAATGCCTCCGACTTGTCTGCAAAAGTCGCTTTTAATACCGCAATGGCCGGCAAGAGTTGATCCTCAACAGCCAGAACACCTGCGACATGCAGAGCCGTTGGGAATGTATCGTTGGAGCTCTGGGACATGTTCACGTCATCATTTGGATGCAGACGCTCTTCTTTTCCCTTTTGCTCCAGCAGTTGGTTCCCCAGATTGGCAATCACTTCGTTCACGTTCATATTGGATTGCGTTCCGCTACCAGTCTGCCACACGACCAGTGGGAAATGGTCATCGATACGACCTGCAATAATCTCGTCTGCTGCATAAGCGATGGCATCGGACTTAGCGGCAGATAATTTACCTAATTTATGGTTACTGGCCGCAGCACTTTTTTTCAAAATGGCAAGGGCACGGATAACTTCCATCGGCATATGTTCGCTGCCAATCGGGAAATTCTCCTTGCTGCGCTGCGTCTGAGCTCCCCACAGCCTGTCGGCTGGTACTTTCATTTCGCCTAACGTATCTCTCTCAATGCGGTATTCCACTTGCTTGTCCTCCTCCAAAAAGATGGTTTGGGTCTCTACAAAGCGTGTGTATCTCGTCATATTATACATGATTTACGAGCAGGTTTTCACCTTTTCGACAAAATTGTAAGCGTAGCGCAAAACGAATATCAATTATTTTTGTGCCGCAATTGGATACAATCGGCTGCTCTGTTCGAATAGTTCACCTGGTTCCAGACCGACCAATCCGATTTCTTCTGCCGGGATGCCTTCAACATTAGGAGCGTTAACCAGGTTCATCTGTGGTTCAGGACAGAAGAATTCGCCACCCATGTTATTATTCCAGATCATCCAGTGCTTGTAGGAAGTACCTACATCATAGACCAGTTTGTCTCCAGTACGGTGGTCCGTGAGCTCCATATAGTTACGACCATTCTGCGGTTCTGCAGTGTAATGATTATCCATGGCAGCAAAGAACGGACTAACTCCGTCTTTCTTCAATTGTTCTTCCTCAGGTGTAAGCGGTTGAAATTGTCCTGTTGGCAGAGAACGCTCATTCAATTCACGTCGTTGTCCAATCGTAACTTTGGCCGTGTAATCCGAGGATTGACTATCCGGTGCAAAAGGAACAGCAATTGCCGTGTGGAATGCAAACAGATTAGGCATGTATTCTTGCCCGTTATTACGAACAATTAATTGTTGCTGAAGCCCTTGGCTGCTCAAAGAGTAACGAAGCGTCACGGTGAACGTAAACGGCAGGTACTGATAGAATGTATGTCCTTCTTTCACATCTTGGCTAAGCAACACATAGCTCTCCAGCTGATCAGAACCATATCCTTCGACCTTCCACTCGGCATCATGCAAAAATCCATGTAAATGGTTACCTGTAGCCGGTTCGTTCACAGGCAACTGATAGACTTGACCATTCCAAGGGAAACGTCCATCCTCATAACGATTCGGCGGAGATAGAATCGGAATTCCATAGACCGCTGGTGCAGCCATAAACTCATCCATCTGATCCTGATTAGGCTCTCTTAAGTAACGGAAACCCTTTTCTGTATCACGGAAAGCAACGAGGTTGGCACCCACGCTTGGAATAACAGCCGCTTCAAACTGATTAAAACGAAGCCAAATGGCCGGTATCCCTCCAAATTGTTCTTCAAATGCTGCATTTTGTTGTGTCATCGTTATATGTACCTCCTGCATACTAAGGTTATATTATACGGCTCGACTATATCATGCCCGAGCACAAAATACCAATCTATGAAAGAGAACAAATTCATGATAGAAAAACAAAAAAGACAGGAAAAAGACAGCTGCAATCCCCTGCGGCTGTCTCTGCATACTTTCATATGTTCGTTGAATTAATCCACATATTTGCCGTGATCCGGCACAGTGCTTTCTTCAAAGTCCATATCAAGCCTCTTGAGGGATTCTCTCAGCATATCTCCGCTCAAGGCATGCCCATGCCCGGTAATCGCAAGTTTCGGCTCCAGATGTCTTATATGCTGGACCGATTGATGAGCAGCCTGCCAATCGGTTGTAAAATAGGAAGGCGGGCCATGCAACTGTTTGTCCTGAAGCAACACACTCCACAGCGATTCCTGCTTCACTGTAATGATTGCGTCTCCCGCAATTAACAGACGGTCCGATTCACGAAACAGTGACACATGTCCAGGTGTATGACCTGGCGTGTGCACCCACTCCCATCCTGCTAAGCCTGGAACAGTGTGATCTTTGGGTAAACTGAATATCCGATCATCCAGATTGATTGCCTCATTGGGATACGCGAATGACAACCTGGACATTAAACCTCCACCTACAGAAGGGTCCGCTGGCGGGTAATCTTTCAATCCCGTTAAATACGGAATTTCAAGCGGATGAGCATACACGGGCACACCCCAGAATTGTTCCAGCTCAATAACGGTTCCTACATGGTCGAAGTGACCGTGTGTCAAAATGATCGCAGACGGCGGACCTTGAAATCGTTCTGTTGCAATCTGAACAATATGATCTGTGAACCTCGCCATTCCGGTGTCCACGAGGACCCAGTTCCTGCTTCCTGGCTCTCCGATGAACACGACATTAACGAATAGTGTACGTAAACTGAGAATATCGGGCGCGACTTCTTCAAGTCCCGTCAACCCTTCTGTAATCAGATTGTCAGATGTCATTCACGGTTACCTCCCATTTGGCGGATTATTTCTCTGGTTCCATTCATCTCGTAGACTTCCCTTTTCTGGATCATCTATTCAACATTTCCAATAAAATAGACGGTATACACCCTGTTTCGGGCATACACCGTCTAGTATAGTCATCGACACGACACAATAGAACAAGAACATCTCGGCCAGTTAAGCCGGATATGCCTCCAAAGCAGCATCGAGCAATTGATTGTACAGATCATCATCATTCTCCAGTAACTCGTCCATACGCAGTAACTCTTCTTCATCACCGGATTGCTCCGTGAAATGCAAACTGTAGTCCCAATCTTTTCCGTTCTTGCTCATGAAGGTAATCTCATATACTGACTTTTCACCTTCTGTACGGAAAACGGTATTTCCTACGAAACTTTTTTCATCTTCACGGCGCATTTCAGCACGGATAATTTCAATATTCACAATCATTCTCTCCTTTAATCTTTCATCTACAGTCGGTCTCCAACATTTCTAGTAAACCTAGTTTGGTAATTATTATTGGTTAATTGTACAATATATAACGTAGCAACGTATACCTTATTCAATGAAGGAACCATTTGAGTCCTTACATAGTTGTAATGAGGACTATAATACGTGTTTGACCAACATCTATAATAGCCAACAAGCTACGATATTATTATCACATTGGAGGAAAAAATAGCATGAATACTTTCGAAACGAATCTGCAGCAATATGCTGAACTGGCTGTACAAGTCGGTGTCAATATCCATCCTGGGCAGACGCTAGTGGTTAATGCACCAATCTCGGCAGCACATTTTGTACGACTGATTGTCAAAGCAGCTTACGGTAAAGGTGCCAAATTGGTCAAAGTAAACTGGAGCGACGAAACCGTTACACGTCTTCATTACGATCTTGCACCTGATGAAGCCTTCTCCATTGAACCGAAATGGTTTGCAGCTGAAATGACTGAACTCGTTGAAGAAGGAGCAGCTGTACTGCACGTCATTGCTGAGAACCCGGATCTGCTGAACGGTGTAGCTCAGGAACGCATTATTACGAGTCAAAAAGTGCGCGGTAAAGCGCTCGAAAAATATCGTTCGTATCAGATGGCTGACAAATTCAGCTGGTCTATTGTAGCCGTTCCTTCTCCGGAATGGGCAGCTAAAGTATTCCCGGACCTGCCGGAAGCACAGCAAGTGGACCGCTTGTGGGATGTTATTTTCAAAACCGTACGGATCGGTGAACAGGATGCTGTTGCCGAATGGAAAACCCATTTGCAAAATCTCGATTCCCGCGCTGACCTGCTGAACAACAAAAAATACAAGAAGCTTCACTATACAGCGCCAGGCACAGACTTGACCATTGAACTTCCAGAAGGTCATATCTGGGTATCCGGTGGAAGTGTGAATGAGCAAGGACATGTCTTTATTGCCAATATGCCTACCGAAGAAGTATTCACAGCTCCCCTGAAAACCGGTGTTAACGGTACCGTTCGCAGCACGAAACCACTGAGCTACGGCGGTAATCTGATTGACGGATTCTCCCTGACATTTGAGAATGGTCGAATTGTAGATTATACCGCTGAGCAGGGACTAGACGCACTGAAAAACCTGATCGAGATGGATGAAGGCGCACACTATCTGGGTGAAGTTGCTCTTGTTCCTCATCAGTCACCGATTTCGGATACGAATATTCTGTTCTACAATACGTTGTTTGATGAGAATGCGTCCAATCATTTGGCGATCGGTAATGCCTATGCCTTCTGTCTGGAAGGTGGTAAAACGATGTCCAAAGAAGAGTTGATTGAACGTGGCATGAACTCCAGTCTCACTCATGTGGACTTCATGATTGGATCTGGAGAAATGAACATCCACGGTGTAACCTCCGAAGGTGCGGAAGAGCCGATCTTCCTGCAAGGAAACTGGGCATTTTAATCCCGTTTGATGTGGAGAGAGGAGATTACTCCTCTCTTTTCCTGCGTCAACAGGTCGAAAAATTCAATAACTGGAGGGAATGCATATGTTAAGTTTTGAACAAAAACTGGATCGTTACGCTGAACTGGCTGTAAGAGTAGGTGCCAACGTGCAGCCTGGGCAAGTATTTGTCATTAGTGCGATGATTGATACCGCTGAATTCGTACGCTTGCTTGTGCGTAAGGGATACGAGGCCGGTGCCAAGCAGGTTATTGTAAAATACAGTGATGAAACGGTGAATCGATTGCGGTTTGAGATGGCCCCAGAGGAATCCTTCCAAGAGCCGCCAAAGTGGCATGCAGCGGAGCTTGAAGAACTGGCGGCCAATAATGCAGCCTTCCTGACCGTATTGTCATCCAGCCCGGATCTGATGAAAGGTATTGATCCTGCGCGGATCTCGGCCCATCAGCGTACATTTGGTCAGGCGATGGCCAAGTACCGACAGTATCAACAAGCGGATAAAATGAGCTGGACGGGTGTGGCTTGTCCTTCTCCCGCTTGGGCAGCCAAAGTATTCCCGGATCTCCCGGCAACGGAGCAGGTTAACCAGCTGTGGGGAGCCATTTTTGCTGCGGTGAGAGCCGACCTGGAGGACCCTGTAGCGGCCTGGGAACAGCATATTGAACGACTGGAAACCAAGGCTGTGGCACTCAATAACAAAAAGTATCAAGCACTTCATTTCCTCTCCCCCGGGACGGATCTTACAGTCGAGCTTCCAGAAGGCCATATTTGGGCGCAGGCGGGTAGCGTAAATGAGCAAGGCATCCCTTTTGTTGCCAATATCCCGACAGAGGAAGTATTCACCGCTCCATCCAAACATGGCGTTAATGGTAAGGTGTCCAGCACCAAACCACTCAGCTACGGTGGCAGTATCATTGATCGTTTTTCACTCACATTCGAGAACGGACGCATCGTTGATTTTCATGCTGAAGAAGGTCAGGACACACTGGAAAGACTCATTTCGATGGATGAAGGCTCTCATTACCTCGGCGAAGTCGCATTGGTTCCCTTTCATTCACCGATCTCTGAGAGTGGCATCCTGTATTACACGACATTGTATGATGAGAATGCGTCCTGCCACCTTGCGATTGGCAGTTCCTATGCATTCAATATCGAAGGTGGCAAAACGATGTCTCCTGAAGAGCTTGCAGCCCGTGGCATGAATAGCAGTATCACCCATGTGGACTTCATGATGGGCTCCCCCGAGACGGACATCTACGGTATTACGGCAAACGGTGAACGTGAGCCCATCTTCCTTAAAGGAGACTGGGCATTTTAACTGATTACGGAAAAGTGCTCGAAAGAAACATTCTCACTTTTCGGTCATAAGGCTGTCTTGCAACTATGTATTCATGGTTGCAAGACAGCCTTTTTATTAATTTTCAGCAAACTGTCCGGAGGCTGCACATGCTCTCTTCTTCTGGTTTTTCTCGGACCAACCTCCCATTGTATCGTTTCCATATTATGTTGTAAAATGTAATGATACCAATGTTTGTGGATTGTTCACCAGAAAGGAGAACATCATGGCCAATCGGCTCCAGTTACTACTCGCCTCAGATTTCCATAATTTAGGCTCTGCACTTCAGGAAGAAGTGTATTATGAATATTATAATATGGTACATGGTCTTATCGTTTATATCATCAAGGAGCGTGCTGCAGCAGAAGATATTATTCAGGAAGCTTTTATCAAAATTATTAAAAACAAACCCATTTTCGAAGACGAGGTCAAACTGAAAGCCTGGCTCAAGGTCGTCACACGGAACACCGCTATTAATTATCTGAGAAAAAATAAAAATAACCGTAACCAATTGGATACGGATAGTGTTTTTATAGATATGGAGACGATGAATCAGACAGCAGCTTCCGTGGAAAGTATGGTAGAAACGCAGATGATGGAAGAGTCCATTGAATATTATCTCGGACAGCTCAAACCGGAATACCGTGTACTGGTGGAGTTACGGTGGAAAAATGGTCTCTCCTACCGAGAGATGGCCGAACTGCTGGATACCTCCGAAGAGATTGTGAAGCAACGCTTGTTCAGAGCCCGCAGCAGTATCAAGAAGAAATTACATAAGGAATGGGGTGGAAGCATTGAGCAAAGGCAAGTCCGATAAGCATGTGGAGCAATTCGATTCCGAGCTAGAAGACGAATATTTCGACGCTGCGTTTGAAATGGCTTTTGATGAGGCTTTCCATCAAGCTGTCTCTGCCCCTTCCGCCTCCCATACCGAATCCATGCAGCAATCCTGGCAGAAGGTACAACGGGAAATTAACAGAATCGGTTTACGTAAAAAAAGAATACGTACCTTGCGACTTTCAGTTGTCGTAGCTGCATCCGTGACCATCGGGGCGGTTATTTTCAGCCTGCCATCCGGTACGCAAGCGGTATCCCCATTCGTGCAATCCATCAAGGATTGGGGCAACGGCATGAAATCCATTATCATCGAAGATCGCACGACCCATCTGGGGGCTGATCCGTCAACCGCCAAAACGCCTCCACCACCGGAAACATCATTGGAAGATATTCTTAGAGTACAAGAAGAAGAGGCTCTTAATACACCTTCGTATGAGTTATCGCGCCACGTGCTTCGTCCAGTGCTTGTTACGGAAGAGATTGCACGTGAAGGGTTCATGGGTGACTTTCTGTTATCCAAGGCCATTCCGGAGCGATTCAATAAGGTCAAATTCGAACTTGTGCTTGATACAGAAAACCCTGTGAATCCAGACGATTATTATGAGTCCACCCAAATGAGAGTTCAATATACCAGTGAAGGCAAGAGCATAGAAGATGAGATTATCCAGTTTGATTATGTTTATGTCATGCCTGGGGAGAAAATTGAAGGGGCCATGCTTCGTGATATGAGCACCGTTAAGCTGGCAGACGGTACGGAAGCACTAATGTATATCGGCCCACCCTATAACTCCTTTCAGTGGATGATGGGCTCGAACAATATGAGTCTGTTTGGCACCCTTTCAGAAGAAGAAATGACTGCGATTGCCAACGATTTTCAAGAGCAGAAGTTTCCTGGCAGTACCCGCCGATAATATCAAAACAACACGGTGCCAGAGACATGTTTGCTTGTATCCGTAGTACTTCCATCATACGCTGTATGAATACTGGTAACGCGATAATAATATCCTGGCATAACGGTCCAATCCGATGAGGCATTGAGTAAGTTTGTATTCATTTCATTGTTAGAACCAGCTTTGAAAGTCACCCATGCTGTTCCTGTCCAACGCTCAAGCCGATAATCTACGGAAAGTGTCTTCATTGCTGTATAGGTCGTAGTCTTGGTATTCACGATGGCCGACAGTCCTCCACCAGGGATGACTGCACCGACCGCTTGATAGATATGTCCCCGTTCGCGAGTGTTAGCGAGCGAATGGATGGATGGTTCTGGCGGCGGTGGAGCTGTAAGTGCACCAGAGGACACCTTCATAATCGGGCTTGCAACGGCTGGTTCAGACGTAGGAATAACCAGAAGTGTTGGCACCATGAACAAGGCAACAAGGGGTATTTTTAGTATAGATACTGCACTCTTATTATTCATCTTCCGCATATTGATCCATCCTCCGCTTCTATACTTCATTTTGTGTAAGGGTATAAACGGACGAATCAGGTGACAGGTTTCAAAAAAAATTAGACGCTCCGATTCTATGTCGGCAGCGTCTTTTGTTTTTTTATACATTTTCAAATATGGTGAAACCTAAATTATTCCATCCCGTATGTATTCAGTAATGTAAGGTATTGTTGTTCACACCCCAGGAATCATGAGCATGCAAAGAAGCCGTACGATGACCATTCGTCACCATACAGCTTCATTTGTTCGAATTTCGATCTGGCTAAGCGCCTTCTTCTTCAACCAACAGTTCCAGCTTAATCACATTCACTCGGGAAATCCGCTTATGCTCTGTCTCTTGAATGACAAATACATAACCTCCATACTCAACCGATTGACCGACCTCAGGTGGAATGGCATCCACTCTGGAGTATAGCCAACCTCCGATGGTATCGTAATCGGCACGGTCCATCTCCAGTCCGAATCGTTCACTGACTTCTTCAATCAGCATCATGCCATCAATGGAGTATTCCATCTCATCCACTTGCTCAATGGCAGGACGCTCCTGGTCGAATTCATCCTGAATCTCGCCTACGATCTCTTCCATGATATCTTCAAGTGTGACAAGCCCGGAGGTTCCCCCGTATTCATCAATCAGAATCGCAATCTGCGTTTTACTACGCTGCATACGCTTAAGCAGATCACTGATCAGGGTGGTATCTGGTACAGCCAGGATAGGCCGGATCACGGAGATGGTATCCGTAAGTTGGGATCGCATCAGATCCTTAATGTGAATAAAGCCGATAATATGATCCTTGTCTCCGTTATATACCGGATACCTTGTTCGCATACTCTCACTGGCAATCTCCAGATTTTCCAGCATGGACTGATTGGCATTCAGACAGATCATTTCCGTCCTCGGAATCATAATTTCACGGGCGGTTGTATCCGTAAAATCAAATATATTATCAACAAGTGCTAATTCAGTATTATCAATTAAACCGCTCTTATTGCTTTCTTTCATGAGAATACGTAATTCATCTTCACTATGCGCGTCGTCCATCTCGGAAGCGGGTGCCATTCGGAAAAGTCTCAACAAGCCATTAGCCATACCGTTTAGTGCCCATATGAATGGATACATTAACTTGTAGAAGAACGTTAGCAAGGCTGCAGACCACAGCGTGATCGTTTCAGACTTTCGAATCGCCATCGTCTTGGGAGCTAGTTCCCCCAGTACAATATGCAGGATTGTAATAATTACAAATGCAATGGCAATAGAGATTCCATGAACGTAGACGGGTCCTAGTCCAAATGCGGTAAACATGGGCTCTAACAAGTGTGCAATTGCGGGTTCTCCCAACCATCCAAGTCCCAGTGAAGCGAGCGTTATACCTAATTGGCAAGCTGATAGATATGCATCCATATTACGTATGATATTGGAAGCATATATTGCATTTTTGTTGCCTGTTTCCACCAAAGTCTCAATCCGGCTTCCACGAACTTTCACCATCGCGAATTCCGCCGACACAAAGAAACCATTCATCAATACAAGTAAACCAATTAATACTAAATTTAAAATACTCGGTAAGGGGTCACTCAAATTTTCATCCTATTCGCCGTCATTCTTCGGCAAATAGGTCCACCTCCTTCGAAAATGTAGGATATTAGCCATTCTGCCGTTCATATGCAATTTCAACTTCCCAATGCTTCCACCTCCACCTTGTTCTGTCGAATAACAAAGATATGCTTCTTTTATTATATAATTCTACACTACACAGTCAATCCGTGTCCTATGACAACGAAATGGCACAATCGCCTTTTTTCTTTAACAAAAGTAATGATTACGCTGTTTTTTTTAACATTTCACATACAATCATCTAACCAAACCAAAGAGAGCACCCTCGCTCATGCTTCCGCATGGCTGGATACTCTCTTTTACAATACTGTTCTTTCCCCAGATTCTATCCACTAATTACGATGTAGACTCAATCTCCACTATGGTCTCAGAAGCGGGCTTCCAGCGCCATTTGGCCTGTTCCCCGCTTGCATTATGCAATCCACCGATCCAGAATTCATCCTGCTTGAGCAGTGTCCAATCGACTTCTCCATTCAATACCTGAATTCCGAGTTCCGTTAGCGACAGGACTCCATCCCGGAATGTTTCATCATGCTGCTTGAAATTAGGGAAAGTTGTTGCTCCAATCATATGAAGCAGAGCATGAGGTCCTTCTGTCATCCGCCTCAAATGTGCCCAGTATTCAAGATCACCCATCCCAAGAATATGCAGCTTCTCCCCTACCTCGCGAAACAAAGGATATGGACGATCTACTCCCGCTCTAACGGTCTCCAAGGTCGTCTGTTCAATGACTCCAAGGCCATTGGATACCGACGGTACACGGGACAAATGCGCCTTAAAGGCAGCTTTTGCGAAGGGTAGCGCAGAAGTATCTGCCAGTAAATAATCCAGATGATGCCGTATATCCGTTGACGTATAGGCTTCCCAGAACTGTGCACCTGCTTGTAGCTCCTTTTTCTCAATCAGATGCCAACTCCCGGACAACCGTTCGATCTGCGAGGAAGTAAGCTGACCCAATCCCCTAAAGTGCTCAATCTCTGGATACGAGTCAATACAGAGCAGATTCAGCTTCGTATTCTGGAGCGCTTGTCCGTTGAAATAATGTAACAGGTAAGATAACATCGTCTGGTCATAGAGATCGTATTCAAACCATAGGACAATCTCTTTATATTGTTGAAACGAATGCAACCTGCGTTCTAGCTCCTCAATCTGCAAGTATTCCGTCTGTGGAATGCCTAATTGCCGTTCCAATACGGATGCCCGATTCTTCCGCTCTTCTGCATCTCCCATATCTTGGACTACCGGTCCAAACGTATATAATTCTCTCCATACGAGGATATCCCCCTCGATCCCACTCTCTCTTAAACGATTGGCAGCGTGGTCCCCATTCATAATGTGTAACAATCCTTTTCCTCCTTCATATAAATCATTGAACATCGAGGCAAGATCTCTCACAGGCATAGAGCGCTTGAGTTTGGATCGGGCATCGAACAGTCTTTTCTTTAATGCAGGTACGTTGACTCCGAGGAAATCCGATATTTCCTTGAGCGAGTATCCTTCCAAATAAAACAGTTTAACAGCTATCCGCATCGATGATGGAAGTATTGCAATAGAATCACGCAGCGTACGATTCATTTCGTTTTGCACCGCTTGTTTTTCCGGATTATGCGCCTGATCCTCTTCCTGGAAAACATGCTCCAACTCCTGAACGGGAATCATGGTATGCTGCTTGCGTCGTAGCCAGCGATAACATTGCCTCTCTACGATTACCTTGAACCACCCCGGGAAGGCCTCTGGGTCCTCCAGTTTGGACAGATTGCCAAAGGCCTCCGTAAAGGCCTCCTGCACAACATCTTCTGCCCAGAATGGTTCCCCCAGCCGGTGATGGGCTACAGTAAGAGCCATTCCGCGATATTGCGCCATCAGTTGCGCATAAGCTTCGGGTTCGCCCTTCATTGCTCCTTCAATCCATGACTTCAATGCTATGGACTCCCTTCATATAGGCATGTTGCTTGTTCTGTTCATATATAAGTGCCATCTTTTTATCAAAAGGTTACGTCTGACTCAATTATTTTTGTAACGATTTCGCTTAAATGCTTATGTAAAAAGCTGTCCCGTCCGCGGATCATCTCCACATTCGGGACAGCATAATATATCAGGATGTGTTAGACATATCCAATCAATTGAAACGAAGAACCACCAATTAGAATCTGCTCGGAGCTTGTGGGTAATTGCCTACCACGCCCGGATATTGATACAACAATGGCTCATCAAATGTAGCATAGTCGAAATTGACCATCAACAGCATGATCCGTCTTCCAGTCTTCGGGTCGCTGATAATAATATGGTCACGGCCCGCTGCCTCAATAATACCTTGGAATATGCGAGCATTCCATTCTTTGTTGCCTTCATATGTCATGTAGAACGTGCCGTACTTCCCGAGATTCAGACGCAGAATATTTTCAATGTACGATTGCTCAAATTGAGGAGCCGTTGTCGTAACCACAGCACCCGAGGGAGTCATTGGACTTCCGCTGGATACGAGTGGCGGTACACTAGTTGAGCTAGGGGATACCATTCCTGGCGTTGGTGACATGCTAGGCATGCCGTTACCAATTTTGTAAGATGTACCTTGAACCTGAGAGTTGGCTTGTTGACCCAACACAGAATTCGCTTGCTGGCCCAATACGGAATTCGCTTGCTGACCCATAGTTTGAGTCGTAGGTTGATACGGTTGATTAATCATAGTGATTCCTCCCCAAATTTAATAGACTTCCGGACAGTCGTCGCCTGTCGGACTGAAGAAACAATGTGCTTTGAAACGTCCTGTATTTTGCTGGTTATACCACGTATCCGGACAGTCGCCCACAGGTCGGAAAAACCACAACGAATTGCTGGCTGGCCAAAACCGTTCTCCATTAATTACACGTTGTGCCAGACGAATCTCGGATTGTCTCGCCCGTTGGTAGAAGTAACCCTTCTGTGTTGACTCGAAGCCTCCGGGGTTCTGAAATACCATGCGGTTGATGTCACGAATATCTTTGAAGTCCAGACAATCCACCAGCACCCGGTTCACACCTACATTACCTACAAGCAGCATGCCTTGTTCGCCGTCACCTTCAGCCTCCGCCCTCAGCAGCCTAGCCAGCAGCTTGACGTCCTCTGAGTTGGCTTTAATAACAGCCATAGTCTGTTTCCTCCTTTGTTTCAGCTGTTCATCACCGTACATCGTATTGTGCAGGAGCCCATTCGGTGACACGATTCCATCTTTTTTCCATAAAAAAAAGCCCGGAACCCCACCCAAGGTGAAGTCCCGAAGCAATTCGTTTCTTATAATACTCGCCGGTTTAAGGCTTGGCTTCAATCCAATAATCATAGGCATGTACAATGTTGCCTTGGTAAGCCTGATGCTCAGCCAGCAGATCCGGAAGCTTGGCGAGCTGAAGTTCCATTTCCGCCGCCCCTTTCTCATAAAAAGAAATATGCTGACCTTCATAGTTCTGCTTCATTTCTACCGAAATCATTAACCTTTTGCCCAGACGATCTGCAATCTCCATCTCCTGACTCACAACAGCAGCAATGCCATTGGACCCTTCTGCCTGATTACGGAATGCCATCATCGACACATGATCAAGTGTATCAATCATAAACTCTGTCACAGACATGTCTTTTCCCGGCAACGGGAAGGTATCCAGCCATACAGCAAGGTCTGCACTTGTTTCGAGATCACTGTCCTTCTTCGTTTCTTCCTGGAAAAATGTAATGTTGGCTGCCCATTCGGTCAACAGGGTGTCCCGATTATTCTCCCATTCCGGCAAAGTGTAAGGTTCAATATCCAGATGGATACCTTCAAATCGTTCATCCGGCTCTGATTCCGCATTATAGTTTTTCACATAATCAATCAGGCGCTGAATGCGTGGACGGTTTTCCTTTTTGCCCCAGATCGGATGTCCGCCCATGGCATGGATTTCAATGCCCTGTGCATTGGCCCGTTTTACAAAACTGCGGTAACTCGAATACGGTTGATCCAGATCTAAACGAACATACAACCAGTTAATATTTTGCGCTCTGGCAAACTCTAGTATGTGCTCTCCCCCGTCATTCGTCACCTGAGAGGCCTCCCAGATATACGTCCCCCGAATCTCGGGCTGATTGGCTGGAATCTCCGGTAATGGCAGTTCTGACGGCTCCAGTTGTCCCCAGTATACGATGTCATGTACAGCAGAACCGGCGTATGAAGTATGTTCACTGAATGCGGAGGCAACTTCTTCAATAACGCTTTCCAGCTGCGCTGCACCTTTACCGGCAAAAGTCGTGAATTCCTCGCCAGGCATTGGTTTGGTGTTCAACCCAACCGTGACACTCACATTGCTGGCGTCGGCCCAGTTCATTTCCTGTTCAATTAAACGTATGATACCGTTGTTTCCTTGTGCGTTATCACGGTAAGCGAGTAAAGTGACATGATCCACTTGTTCGATGAACCAACGTGACAATGGTTCGTTATCTGCATCCTCCGAAACTCTATTCCCTGTGATAGTATAGGAATCCAGCCAAAATGGCAGGTCCATATTCACGGCAACCGCGCCATTCTGTCTCACTTGCTCAAATAACAGATTCATATTGGCCACCCAGGATTGTACCAGTGGCTTGGCATCTTCTTGCCAAGCTGATAACACATAGGGCTTGATATCCAGATGTATGGCATCAAATTGCTCGTTGGGCTCAGCAGCCTGATTGTAGTCACTTACCCAGGACGCTAATCTGAGCATGGGGCCTTCACGGCCACTGACTGCCCAGGATGGATCGCCTCCTAGCGCTTCAACCGTGATATCTGCACGGCTGGCTTTGGCTATAAACGTCTGGTATACCTCCTTGGACAGCGTCATGTCTACATTTACGTATAGCCTGTTTATCTTATGTCTAGCTGCATTGGCCAACAGCTCATCTCCGTTGCTAACAGACTGTGCCTGCCATACCCAGGCCGCCCGTATATCCGCGCCGTCAGCTTCAGCAGGTGACTCATTCCCTATCATTATCATCCCTCCGATCAGCAGTAACAGCCAAAATACCTTCCGGGATTGTTTCCCGAACATATACTCCCTCCATTCCTCTACGGTTGTAAAATCACATTTATTATAGCAACCGAGTTATCAAAAACAAATAAGCCCAAGTGCTTAACTTGGGCTTATTACTCTTAAGTTGGTATAGTGGCGGGCTCGCCCGGATCGATCCCGGTTCTAGTCCTCATATATCATTTTTCGGGTCATGCCTCCATCAATAATGAGGTTGGTCCCTGTGACAAAGGTATTGCTTGGATCAGATAAATATAGACAAGCACGGGAGATATCCGAAGGAACACCCACTCGACCGGATGGATGCTGTTCATGATCCTCCTTCTTCAATTTCTCCACGTCACCCGTTTCAATCCATCCCGGACTGATACAATTGACCCGAATTTGGTCTTTACCCAGTGAGACCGCCAGCGCATGCGTTAGAGCTACTATCGCTCCTTTGGATGCGGCATAAGCTTCGGTATCCGGCTCAGACATCAGTGCACGTGTAGAAGCCATGTTGATAATGGCACCCCCGTGCTCATTGCTTTTCATATGTTTGGCTGCTTCCCGACTTGCCAAAAAGCAACTTCTCACATTCGTATTGAGTACATCGTCCCATTCTTCCAGCGTTAGCTCATAGGGGGACTTCCATTTGGCGAGTCCTGCATTATTCACCAACACATCAATTTGATTGAACTCTTCCACGGTTGTGCGAAAAAGGTTCGTAATGTCCCGCTCACTTCGAACATCACATTGGACAAAAATGGCTTCTCCACCTTCATTACGAATGGAAGCCGCAGCTGCCGCACCCTCCGCTTCCTGGTAGTCAGCAAGTACAACTTTGGCACCGGCGACCGCGTAAGCCTCAGCCACACTCCGTCCAATTCCCTGTGCCGCACCGGTTACAACAACAACCTGGTCTGTAAATGACATGTTCATTGCCTCCTCTATGGTAATGATCCTTTGATCATAATCTCAGTATGCCTCTTCTTATATAAATACACGTTAAAGCCATTAAGAAACGCTTGTCCAGCAAATAATCAAAAAAAGCTCACGCCATCCAGGCGCAAGCTGCTTAGTTTAACCCCGTAGGCGTTCGGAATACACACGATTATATCGGTCGAAGCCTACATAACGCGTTCCTTTGAACGAGAGCCGTCCTTCGTCTCCCTCAGCACACAAACCATACTCTTCGCCATTAACTTTGAATTCGAGTCGATCTCCACTCTCCACTTCAAAGGTGACGTAGTATAACGTTCGTGCTGTACTGCCTGGTTCAGATTGCGTCTGGCTCAACTTCATCCGTCTGCTGGTGATTCGTGAAGGCACGGTCAACAACGGCTCCGAGTTGTTGCGTCCCCACCTCCATACCTCTTTTCCCATCGACAGAAGGACTATACCTAAAATCAGAACAAATACAACCGGAAAGACGGTTCCAAACAAATCAAACATCCAGGATGATTCAATGCCCATGTCTCTCCCTCCGTTCATACAACTTAGGACAGCCGGAGTCTTGACCCGTCTCCTGTAATGTATATGCGGACGGACACGGAACTTGTTAACCCGATTAAATATTTGAACAATTAAATCAAAGAAGGAGTGAATGAATAGGTATGCTTCATTGAAGAACTCTTGTCCGCTACCTGCTACCGAAACAGGGCTAATATTATTTTTTGGTCTTCAAATCTAATTAATATGTACAACATCAGCCCCAACGGAGATAACAGCCTGAGTAAAGCACTGAGATCTCCGTTCAAGCACACCAATGTTACATTGGGGATGCCTATTTAATAAAGCAAAGTACACTTAGCCAGGGCTGATAACGGACTCATGCTAATTGTGTGATCACAAGATGTGCCGATACAGGTCTTGTTCCGCCCGCAAGTGGCGTAATTGTTAACGCAGTAGAATTACCAGCCGGGTTTCGAACGGTCAGAATAGAATTAATCACGGTTGTCTGTACCAAGGCCATACCCACAATCTGAGACGTACCCGTAGCTCGCCCAACTACTGTAGGGGCCAAATCTGCCCCATTGAGGGTCAAGATTAATTGACCCGCTTCATTGATGCTCACTTGGAACAAAATCTGATACGTACCAATGGCTGCCAGATTGAATGAACTAGGCCCCGTGCGGGCGATAGTTGTTCCACTTGTTGGCCCATCCTGAGGAAAGCTTACATCCGTACCGGGAGCAACCGTTGCAGCATTATCAGGTGGCATCAGTGCGAAAAAGTCAGCGAATCCCAGCACGCTTCCGGCTGCTCCGGTCGCTCCTGTAGATCCTGTTGCCCCAGCGGGACCAGCTACTCCTGTCGCGCCCACTGCTCCAGCAGGGCCTACCGCTCCTGTTGCACCAGCTGTGCCTGCAGCTCCAGCAGGGCCTGTTGCTCCTGTTGCACCGGCTGGTCCTGCCGGGCCTACTGCTCCAGCAGGGCCTGCCACTCCTGCTGCACCGGCTGTGCCTGCCGGGCCCGTTGCTCCTGTCGCACCCGTCGGCCCAACAGCTCCAGGGGGACCAGGAAAACCTTGAGCTCCAATTGCACCGGCAGGCCCAGGATTACCTTGCGGACCCTGTGGCCCTACAGCCCCTGCTTCTCCCGGAATGCCCTGGGCTCCCATGGGGCCAGCAGGTCCGACCGGACCTTGAGAGCCTACGGCTCCAGCAGGACCAGGCTGTCCCTGAGGTCCTTGTGGTCCAGGCGGCCCTCCCGCTGGTCCTTGAGCTCCAGGTGGCCCTTCTACCCCTTGTTTACCTGGAATACCCTGTACACCCTGCACGCCTTGTATCCCTTGCGGTCCTGTTGGACCAACGACAGTAGGGGTAGATATATTCACTTCTGGAGGCGGACATTTTACGTGAACGAACTTCTTAACCACTTTCAATCGGCGTTCTTTTCTTTTAAGTTTACACGGATATAATGTTGCCTTTTTTCTCTTCATTCGTTTCTTCACTTCTGAATGACTCACCGTGTGGACACCTCCCTATGGACATAGTTTAACGTACGTATGTAGATAAATAGATGCGTGGACGAACAACCAATTAATTAAAAAGCTAAGCCTGATTTACAAGAAAAACTATAAATTCCGTAGCAACTGCCCATACTTTTTATCTATATTTCATAACCAGCGATTAAAACGAACTTGTTTACGTAGGGAGATTTGTTCACAGAAAAACTCATGCCAATTGGGCATGAGTTTCATATTTTGACCATGCAGAATTTTCGAATAATGCCGATTCGTTCGTTCAAAGTAAAAATACCTGTCCCTTGAGCGGGCCTTCTTAAGTCTTCTTCGGATGTACGACGATATATGAGTTCTGACAAAAGGGCAACCATGACCTCCATACCGTGTTGAGTTCATTGATGCTGATTTTTCGGTTGTAATACTCTTCATCACAATTAACCTTGTGATCTAACGATTCTGCCAAGTAAAAATGCGTTTCATCATAACCAACAACGGGAACAAAATGCAAGTAACGTTGTTTGGCATGTACTTTAATAAATAAAATAACAGGCACCCCTTGGCTGATCTGTTGCTTCAACGTATTCACATTACCACGTAAGTACATTGCCTTGTATCCTAGCTTTCTGAAAAAAACAACAACCGCTTTCGGATATACGGTTCCATCCAGTAATTTGCGAGGATAGGATTCATAAAGCTTAGTTCCGTTGGACTCCAAACCGAAATGTCTTAAGACGAACGCACTGGAAAATGCAGCACATTCATTATTCTTTTGCATATCCAGTTGATTGGAAGATTGAATGTAATATGTACTTGGCACATTGATGCTGTTGATGCGATCTTTCTTGGGAAAACTGAAATAGATAGATATCACCCAGAGGATGATCAACCAAAGTAATCCATTGAGAAACAATCCGTGCCCTCCTTCGCTTAGCAGACGATATACTCTACCGTTTAAGTATCCCATTCACCAGATAACAGACTATAAGTCAATATATTCTCGTAATGATCGTAAACCCATTGAGCTTCTCGCGATATACCCTCATTAGTAAATCCGATTTTCTCAGGTATGGCTCTGCTTTTAAAATTGTTTTCTGCACATTGAATGATTACACGATTTAACTTCAACTCGTTGAAGAGATATTGAAGCAATTGTTCTATCGATTTGGTAATAATTCCTTTACCTTGTGCTGACTCAGCTAAAAAATATCCAATGCTCGTTGCTCTATTGTTCCAATCAATATAGTGCAACCCTATCATCCCGACCAATTGTCCATTAAACCATATTCCGGAATCAAAACCGTTTCGCTCTTCATAATTACGTGTCCATAACTCTATTACAGAATCTAAATCTTGGGGCGATTGCCGTTTATCAACCCAGAGTAACCACGTTCTCAAGTGCTTTCTATTCTCATCTATTAATGCATACAACACATCTCGATCTTGAGATTCGATCAGCTTTAATACAATAGATTCATTTACTTGAAAAGGTAACATCTGTTCCTCCCACTCAATCTAACTATAAGGTTATTTTAGGTGTTCATTCCTCGCACCAGTTTTTTAGAACCCATTCTTTAATCTGTTCAGCTACTTCCTCTGCTGTAAGTTCTGCCGTTTCGATTTTTTGCATGGGTGGGTCAAATGCAGTTTCCGAATTCTGGAGTAGCCAATTTGCAAAATCCTTGTGATCTTCGATCGAGTTCTCATCCCACCCACGAGCTCTTAAACGCGTCTCGCGAGTAACGTCGTCACAATGCAAATTCATATATAGAATCTGATCGAATCGATCGATGTAGTCGGACGATGCAATGTTTTCCGGCACCATCGTTCCGCATAAAACGGTTCCTCGTCCACTTAGGGATATGCTATACGCAATCCTCAACCAATTCTCTTTGGCAATCTGCCAATCCACATTATTGATGATATCCATATCAAAGACGTCAATTTCGGGAAGCAGCTTGCGAACAAGCGAAGAGATCGTTGTTTTTCCTGTTCCACTTGCGCCTGTCACTATAAATAAAGGTATTTTGTTCATATAAGTTCCCCCGATAACTAAGTCCGCTTCTAAAGTTTCCTCGCTTTGATCACAAAAGTTACAGGTAACACCTTCACTCTTTTAAGGAGATTATCGCTATTATCATGTAATTGCATGATATCCTCATCGGATTCCTCGATCATGTGTTCAATGACAAATCCCGCTTTTGCCAACGAATTGATATAGGTTGATATTTGCCGATCCGCTAAAGTTAGTTCACCCTGAACAAAGTCAGGAGATACCGCATACCACGATTCATCAGAATATGGCTTATTGAAGACAAATCTATCGTTTTCTTCAACGACACATCTATGAATTGGATGAGACCAACTGAAAATAAAAATGCCATCTTTCTTTAAATAAGAAGCGATTCTGCTGAAAGTACCTTGAAGATCAGTAGTCCAACCGATGGCATAAATTGAATACACAGCGTCAAAATAATTCGTAGGAATTCCACATTCCTCTTCCATGGGTGAACATATCAATGTTGCCGAAATACCGTGTGTCCTCAAGTGTTGTTGTGTCTTTTCTATCTGTTTCTGTGATATATCCATACCCCACAGTTCACCAGCATTGTGATCCCCATGATACTGCAAGGATTGGCCATCTCCACAGCCCACCTCTAACATTTTTAATCCTGAGACATCCCCAAATAGTTGGTGTTTTTCTTCTGATATGAATGCTCCATAATGCGGAAGCACGATTGCTCTCAAATAGTCATTCCCTCTTGTATCCCAATAGAAGCTGTTTGTTTCATAAACACTGTTCTTGTTCATCTGTTAGCCTCCCATTTATACACTACATCCAGAACATCACTTGTTACCTTCGTTGAAATATGTAATCTCATGGCCATTAAGTAAGCTTTTAAAGCCGCTCTTGTAGTACGGCATGAGCTCATCTGCCTGTGTAATATCCAACCATGCCATCTCAGAGATTTCATCTGGTCTTGATATCCCTTCTCCCCCTCCGACAATTTCTGCTCTGAATGTGATAAAAATCGCATGTTCCTGTATTTCTTCAAATTTACACTCGTTGATTGCTACAATACCGTGCACGCTAACATCAAGTCCCGTTTCTTCTTGGGCTTCCCGGATTGCTGCTTGTTCCCATGATTCACCAGCTTCAACAGCTCCGCCAGGCAGCGACCAGCTTGAACGCCCTACATTCTTTACTGCAAGCACTTTAGACTTGGATGGGTTGGTCAGTAGTGAGTAAACTACATCGACTCGTTTCATTGATTGACTTCCTTTCCGGAAACATTAAATATTACTCTTATCACTGAACTCAATACAAAAAGGTTGCATCTCAGGGTTTAAACAAACCTCTATTCTTTCTCTGAAGTTTTTCCATTCGACTTTTAAAATGGCTTCTTCAATTGGAAAGAAACCAGAGTCTAAACTCTCCGATGATGTCGTTAATTCCCCACCTATTGGTTTGGCTAAAAATAATGTGTTACATATTGAATTTTCGATATTCTGAAAGATGCCGCAGAATTTGATAATTTCAATGTCGATGCCAGATTCTTCTTTCGTCTCTCTAATTGCTGCTTGACTAAGAGATTCTCCTTCCTCCACTTGACCACCCGGCATTTCCCATCCTCTTCGTGGGCCTCTAATAAGTAATAATTCATTTTTGACGTTGATCACGATTGCAGCGGCAGATACGATATGTTTTGGAGGGCTCATTTGTTTTACTCCTTCTATAGAGATTGATATACGTTGGAATATAATAATATAAAACCAAACTAAAAGAAGTTATATATCCCGTCTTCAAAATAATTGTATTCTTCATCCGTTATTCTTAACTTTCCATAACCGTTATAAAATATTTCTTTATCTCTTTCATTATCAAACGCATTAGGTTTCGGTCTAATGGCTAATGCTACATCATATCTTGGATCGCCATATGCCGCTCCTGCCCAGTCAATAACTCCAACAATATTGCAATCATTAACTAGCACATTATCTATAGTAAAATCTCCATGAATAAAAGTATTATCTATTGGTCTTGGCCGTGCTTCTTTCAACTGTTGAAGTCGTTCTGCTGAGCCGTCTACCGCAAAATGAGTTAGATTATACTCTGCTTTGCTAAGCATTGTATCTAACCAAGGACTGTCATTGCTCAATAATTCAACAGGACAAGAACATTCATGTATTTTCTTTAAACAACGCCCAAAGTTAAAAATCGCTTTTTCTTTACTTTCAAGGTCAGGCACTGTAGAGAGAAATTCTCTTAAACTTATTCCGTCAATATATTCCATCAGAAGCCATCTCGATGTCTCCTCCATATGAAACGAATATACCTTTGGAACAGGGAGCCCCGTGCGATAAAGGGATTGAAGCACCTGATATTCATCGGATAACCATTCATTATAGAGATCGTTTTCTGTCTTCTTGATGATGTACTTTTGGTCGCACGTATGTAGAATAGCCACAGTAGAAGTATGACCTTGCTTAGGAAAAGTGATTTTCTGAACTTTCCCTATATGTTCTTTTGTTTCAATGGGGAGATCCTGAATATTCATGGTTTCGTCCTTTCTGTTATTTCGTACCCTTTCTGATTGAGTGCACGTTGCATATCGCTCTAAAAGTACAAATCCCATCCCATAATAAAAGTAGCAAACAGGAAAGCAGATATGCCAGACATGATGTATACCGCCTTTTGCTTGTTTCTGTAACTTCTCTTCAGGAGTTTGTAGAACATCAAGACAAGGTACGCCGCTGCTAGAATCACATAAACCAGGTTTAAGATGAGATGTACGCGTAATGAAGAATAGGGGGCAAAGCCTAAGGCTCGCATGAACAATAGGGTCGTATTTAAAATCAATGCTAAACTGGCAATATTAATAGCAATATGATACTTATCAAAGCCTGTACCGGGTCTTTCCCAGTTTTTTAACTTGTATTTGGATAACCTAATAAAATAGCCAATTATCGCTCTCAAACTGAGCAGGATGGCTACTGCAAGCGCAATAAAAGATGCTTTGATCAAGTTTATCGTCAAGTTGGATACGGGCAAAAAGTCATTATAAGGAATGGAGACCTTCTCAATAGTCCCGTTACGCTCAACAACATTTGCAAAGTTACTAAGGTCAAATGTTGTATACTTCTGCAGACTTAACATCGAATATGCCTTCGTAAAACCGGAAACGACCCGTCGCGCAGGCAGATAATATCCTCCACTCTCAGATGTAACCGAATTTGTACTGAAGCTACTTCCAAACACTTTTTGGACAAGACCAACGCTATAAGCCATTTCATTTGACTGGTTTGTCATGACCACTAACCCAAATTTAGACTCCGGGTCAATAACAAATTTACTTGTAAATCCCGCCGTACTTCCAGCGTGTTCAAGTGCAGGCACCCAGTACTCCACTTCAAAGAAGCCATGTGCAATTCGAGGATTAGAAGTTCCATCATAATATAGACTTGGTGACAGCATCTCGTCTAACGTTTCCTTATTCGTGAATAATAAATTGCTATGATCCACCGGCATTAAAGCTGCGAGAAATTTAGCTGCATCCTCTGCTGTGCCAATGGCGGCCCCCGCAGGGTATAAGCTTATGTATGCTCTGTTCTTAGGGATGAGTTTCAGACTCGTAGTGTACCCTTGAATCTCATTTCTCTTTTTCAAGACGTTTAGATTATCATGCTGTGACGGGTGCATCGAAGTTTCTTTCATATTCAGCGGTTTAAATATATGTTCATTTACATATTTATAAAATAGTTGTCCGCTTTGCACTTCAACGATGTAAGCAGCCATAGCCGTACCATAGTTTGAATAAGCAACGACACTCCCAGGTTGATCAATCTGCCTTGGCTCAAATTTTTGTAAAGCTTCACCTAACTCCACAATATCACTCTCGGATGAATACCATAAATCGATCAATCTATCCTCCCACCCTGCGTTATGATGCATTAGGTTCCTTAGGGTGATGGGAGCATCGTATTCAAGCTTCTTAAGAAACCCTTCTGGTAAATATTCCTGAATATCGGTATCCAAATCAAGCTTCCCCTGCTCTACAAGTTGCATAACACTCGTCCAGACCAACAGTTTAGAGGTTGAACCCCATTCAAATACAGTAGAGGTGTCTGCCTGTCTCTTTTGCTCAAAATCTGCGTAACCATAGGCCTTATTCACAATCGTCTCACCGTTCTTGATAGCTACAACCGATACGGCAGCGGTTTTCTTTTGATTCGTGGCCACATATGAATCAATCGTTTCCTCTAGTGAAGATAACGCAATTCTGGAGGGTGTTGTCTCCACCTGCTCTACCTCAGCGCGCACAGATCCCGGACATGTCATTATGATGATTACAAGTACAAGAACAGAAGTGATTGCTTTATTAACATAGGAATATTTTTGATTAATCTTCATTCGCTACCCCCTTATTATCTACTATAGTTTTTGTGCCTTTACCACAAAGGCTACAGAGAGCAGATCCCATAATACTAGCTTACTTTCGCAAAGAGTTACTGAATACCCGGATTGATAAAAGTAACATGTTTCAAAAACAAGTCTGTCTTCTCTTCAGCAACACATTCAATTCCACATTTTGAGAAAATTACCTTAATTATTTCTATAATAACCCATGCTGCAATATTTGCGAAGTACATTTAAAAGCGCATACATTTCACTCCAAATAAAAAAATTTAGTTATAGAACGTATCACTTATATCTGGTTTTATTCGCAGAGATTGTGATCTTTTATAACAAGCTTCCTCCCTGTCGTGGGCAGCGGGAGAGGGTACGGAAATCGGATAATTCTAAACTTCTGGGTATACTACAGCAAGTCAATTTAACATCGATAAGGAGGATGAGCTTAATGAAAGAAGAATTGAATTACGGTACAGATTACAAGTTTATTCCTGTAACTTCAGTGGGAAGTGGTGTGGGGACTGAAATACGACCTGATTTATTTTGCTACACGATTCAAATTGTAAATATCTGTTTAGTAGGTAACCCGAAATCTGACGATTTCGTTTTAGTAGATGCCGGAATGCCAAAGTCAGCAAATGAAATAATTTCTGTCATTGAGGAACGTTTCGGTGCAAACAGCCGGCCCAAAGCAGTAATTTTGACCCATGGACACTTTGATCATGTAGGAGGGGTGATCGAACTCGTAGAACACTGGGGAGTTCCGGTTTATGCACATCCATTGGAGATCCCCTTCCTCACAGGGGTTAAAAGCTACCCGGAACCAGACCCTACGGTTGAAGGTGGTTTGGTAGCAAAGATGTCCCCAGCTTTTCCTAACGAACCAATAAACCTTGGAAGTCATGTACAAACGTTACCTCCGAACGGAACTGTACCCCATATGCCAGGATTTAGGTGGATTCATACCCCAGGACATTCTCCCGGTCATGTTTCGTTGTTTAGGGAAAGTGACGGAGCATTAATCGCAGGTGACGCCTTTGCTACTGTAAAACAAGAGTATATGTATAAAGTATTAAATCAGGAATTGGAGATAAGTGGACCCCCTCGCTATTTAACAACAGATTGGGAAGCTGCAAAGCAATCTGTTGTTAAACTTGAGAGTTTAAAGCCATTGGTTGCTGTAACTGGCCATGGACTACCGATGTCTGGTGAATTACTAACAACAAGTCTGAGAAAACTGGTTAATGAATTTGACCGTATTGCCATACCGGATTATGGAAAGTACGTAAACTAATTAAAAAAGCCCCCAGCAGGGGGCAAAACGTTGATATATCAGCCTTTTTTTGATCAGTTTTGATGACTAAGCGTACATCATATCCATAAACCCGCGAGTTACTTCTCCACCTTCGGCTGGTTCGGGCTGGTCTGCCTTTGCGTGTTCTGCCATGCAAGCCTTCACTGCTTCTTCTGTCGTACAACGATTGGCATCATCACATGTGTAGCATAATTGAAGCATATATCTGGTTAAATCATCCGCCTGCGTGAATTGAGTCTGACCGTTGGTTCTCATCTTCATCACTCCTTCTCTTGTTGAGTTAAATATATCACTTTCTAACAGCTTTATTTGTGATTTATTTCACAAACTAAACAAAAAAAGAAAAGGAACCTTTCGGCTCCTCACTTTCCCTATATTTAATCACATCGATAACACTCTACTTTTAAAGCACTTTCCAATGTACACCGCCGTCCATCGTTTGCAATAACAACGATCTTTTGGCATCTGTATTCTCAACCAATATCCAGCCTAGCTTGGAGGTAATCATCTGAATCTTCACGATCTCGGGATAGTCTTCAAGAATTTTCTCCAGTACACTGCTCGCAGGAAGAGCGCTCCATGTTTTGCCCGCATCCTTGGTGTGGTAGGTTATGCCCTTTTGCATCGCCCAACCTTCTAGAGCGTTCAGAAATACCGGTGAAAGGTTACGATTCGGACCCGTTTGTTTATTCAAAGTAAAATTGGATAGCTTCCAGCTCTTTCCACCATCTGTAGTGAAAAAACCATTAAATGTCGTGCTCTCCCCTTGAGAACAGGACATTGACATCCAGGCTGACTGTGCTTCACGTCCAAAAAATTGGGGTGAACTGACACTAAAATTACCACACCCGTTGAATTTATTCCGATCAAAGAAAGATGGTCCTTTATCCCAGTTCTCTCCACCGTCTGACGTTACGTACAACTTCGGTGTGCCGAACTCAATCGCCGTCAGGAAACCATGCTTCGGATCGGAGAAGGTCATACCTGTTGTGTATCCACGCTGAGAAATCTCTTCTGCTTTCGGTGTACCATCCCCATCACTCGATGACATCCGGTTCCAAGTGATTCCACCATCTTCGGTAAAGTACAGTTTCTTGTCCTGCTTACCAATAGCGGTATCCACCGTAGTGAGAATCCATCCTTTTTCAGGAGATACAAAGGAGATCGCAGTCACTTTATCCGTCTTGGACAGCGATGACAGACTCCAACTTCCCCCCCCATTGTTGGTACGAAGCACCATGGTGTCTGTTCCACCCATGCCTTCGCGAACAATCCAACCGTGCGTACGATCTACAAAATAAATGCTTTGTCCATATTGAGGGTTAGCCGGAAACTGTACATTTTCCGAAGGTGAAATATTGGTCCAGGTCTTTCCTTGATCCTGTGTATAGTACAGACGCAGCGCATTACGCGTCACCCCCCATGCCAATCCTCCATTGTCATTAAGCAACTGAAAATCGGTCAAACGGGTCTGTATTTGATACTTGGCCATATCCGCAGATTCTGTACTGTTGACAGGGGGAACGACAGTTAATGTCTGCCCTGTATTCCCGGAATCCTCCTGCTGCTGCGGAGGTTCTGCTTCCGGAGGTTGATCTGAGTCGGTGCATGCAGCCAGTAAGGCTGCTATACCTATAGACAGCAATGCTGTCTGCGCGATTTTGATCCATTGCAAACGCAAGTGGGTTCCACCTCTCTCATCCAATATACAGGCGCGCATGCCTGTCCTATGGCGTTATATTTACGATTCATTCAGAATCCACTGCTCCTATTCTACCACAAACCTTGTGTAAAAGGCTCATTGCCCCCTCTAGGGCTGCCCACTCCCTTTTTCCAACTGAAGATCTGGGCTAAGTGTTGCACATTAATTACCATTAATTTCATCCTAAACTGTTTTTCGACGGAATAATTGGTAAAAAGACATGTAATGTGAACTATTTTATAGACAACACTCGCTTTCTATTCTGTAATCCCTTAATATGGATGGGAGTATAACCCAAAAGGAGTGGATGTGAACATGACAAATAGTGCAGCATTGAAACCAAGTCGTGTCGTGATTGTAGGCATGGGTGCGGTGGGAACAACAACGGGATACACGCTAATGCTGAGACAGCGTTCGTCCGAGTTGGTATTTGTGGATGTGAATCATGATAAGGCAACCGGCGAAATGCTGGATATGAACCACGGTCTTCCGTTTACGGGAGGCGTGAAAGTATGGGCTGGCGATTATTCCGACTGCAAAGATGCAGATATCATTATTATTACAGCAGGTGCCTCCCAGAAACCAGGCGAAACCCGGATTGATCTGCTGAAGAAAAATGCAAGCATTTTCAAAGAAATTATTGAGCGTATTACTGAAGTGAATTCTCATGGTATTTTGTTGATTGCAACGAATCCTGTAGATATTTTGTCCTATACTTCATGGAAACAAAGCGGATGGCCTGCTTCTCGTGTCATTGGTTCAGGTACATTGCTCGATAGCGCACGTTTCCGTTACCTCATTGGTAAGAATAAAGGGATCGACCCACGTAGTATTCACGCCCACATTATTGGTGAGCATGGTGATTCCGAAGTACCGGTATGGAGCCTGGCTAACGTTGCAGGAACAGATCTGGAATTGGATGAAGAAACACAGCAGGATATCTTCGACCGTACCAAAAATGCAGCGTATGAGATTATTAATGCCAAAGGGGCCACTTCCTATGCAATCGCCCTTGCTCTGGACCGCATTGTAGCTGCAATTCTCGGCAACGAAGGCTCCGTTCTGAACGTGTCCACGTTGCTTGAAGATTACAATGGCGTATCGGATGTATATCTGGGCGTTCCATGTGTTGTTGATCGCAACGGTGTGCGCGAGATCCTTCCTCTTCCGTTGAATGAAACCGAGAAAGTGGCTTTTCAGGCTTCTGCTAACAAATTAAAAGAACAGATCGCTGGCTTGGAATAATCCGACTGCTTATCATTCATGTCGTGAACGATTAAGCACGTTAACCGTTGTGATTTAACATATCTGTCATACCCAAAGGGACCATTGGAGTCTTCCAGAGAGAAGCTTCAGATGGTCCCCTTTGGTTTGATTTTGATTATAATTATGATTATGATTATGATTATTTAAATTATAAGTTAACATAATATATATTATGTTATTAATTCTCCCCTCCACATGAAAACAAATAAAAGCCTGTCCATAGGACAGACTTCTCTTCAGATTAAATAAGCGTTATTTATTTCTTAATATGTCGGAAGTTTAACGTCAAGCAGAGCCATAGCCTCTTCTTTCTCCCTACTGGTGACATGTGTATAGACAGTTGTCGTTTGAATCGATGCGTGACCGAGCAGCTCCTGCACCGTTCGCAAGTCGGCTCCGCGCCGTAACATCATGGTCGCGAAGGAGTGACGCAGCTTATGACTGGAGTAGTTTTGACGCTGATTGGCTGGTGATTCCTGCTGGAAGCGTTCAAAGGTTTCCGTAGATATGAGCTGAATGCTGCGAATCGACAGTCTCTTTCCTTTTTGCGAGACAAACAATGCTTCCTCTTTCGGTCGCCAAGGTTCCAAACGCTCAGCCATAGCTTGAGACAAGACGTTTGCCACGGTCTCCGGTACAGGTAGCGAGCGCCATTTACGACCTTTACCAAATACATCCAATGTACGCCGCTCCGCATTATAGTCTTTGCAATCCAAAGCATGCACTTCTCCAACCCGTAATCCCATATACCCCATCAGCAGAAAAACAGCCAGATTCCGTGTGCGATACTTGCCTTCTACCGACTCCAGAAAACGTGTCAGCCCACTTTCATCCAGGAAAACGGGCGCACGGTTTTTCTCAGTTTTGGATTTTTTAATGCCAAAAGCCGGATTATTCGTTAACAATTCGAGTTCAATGAGGGACTTGTAAAAGCAGTTCACCGCCGCATGTTTGCGATTTCTCGTGGCATCACTAACCCCACGCTCCCGCGCACGGGACAGAAAAGACAGCACATGCAGCTTTTTGACCTGCTCCAGTGACTTTCCTTGAATGGAGATCAGGAATTCCACCACGTCACCCGTGTATGATTTTACCGTATGGCCTGTATAACCGGCGTCCTTCATCCATATGTGAAAAGCTTCTAGCTCGTCCGCATATTGCTCCTGGATCTCCTCAGTCATCATCTGTCTACGTCACCTCGATTCGGTTAAAATTGGCTCTGCTGAACACAAACCCTATGTTTCTTCCACAATAACAACGTCCATCAGCGGAAGGATCACTTCGGGTTTGCCTTGACTGCGCGTAAGTACAAACGATGGCAATGGATTCTCATGCAGCCCATTCACGGATTCACAGATCTGAGTATACAGATCCATATGCAAAGTCTCACCTTCACCTGCCACATCGATAACAGGCCAATCGTTCTGAACACATGCAGGCCAGTAAGCCAGTTCATTCGCTGGCACGATACTTAATTGCTGAATGGACGGGTCCATACAGTAGATCCCTTGCCGTTCAGGTTCATCACCCAGCTTGTCTACAGCTATCATTCGAGCGGACTGCTTGTCTGGTGCAGAATAGAGTGAATAACACCAGGGAGTCACGCCCCAAGCCATCGCCATCAGACCTTCTTCTAATAAAGTATCTGACAGATCCCCTTCCGCAAATTGTTCAATCAGATTATGGTTACCCGGTCCAATCAGTTCTTCTACACGCTTAGCGAGCCGAGGCAGGTCAGCAAGAATAAATCCTGCTCTACCGTAGGAGTCAAATACATGATGGTTTCTGCTCCATACAGCTTGAGATGGTGAATTCAACGACGCTGCTTCTGCCAGGAAAAGCGATATATATACGGTAATCACCTGCGCGTACTTAACCATGGCAATCTGCTCAGGTTCGAGCGTGCCTTCAGCAATACGGGGTGTTTTCATATGCAGGGAGATTCGAAGTTCGTATTCCCCTTCTGTAAATGCTGACCAACCCAGATGAACAGGCTGTTCAACACCTTCAATTGAAGCAATCGAGATCGTGCTATCTGGTTTCAGGTTAACTGCATATTGTACGTATGCCAGCTCCTGACCATAGATGATATGGGCGTCTTGTCGATTGACGGGTGATTCCAACGGTTGTGCAATGACAGATACTTTACGTCCATCCCTCAAAAGGCGCTGTGGATCTATATCCAACTGTAAGGTTTGTGAAGCCTTCGAATCTGAAACAAGCAACTGAGCCTCCGCCAGTACGGTTGAGTCAGCCAAGGCAAATCCAAACGCTGCATTCTGATGCTCTGAATTCGTATGTAATGGTGTGTTCATGATACATCCCCTCTCTTCTGTCTGATGGCATGTCACATCCCCAAATATATTTCATATTTGGCTTAGCCGCAACCCCGGCTCCCTAATTATGTTAATCATGCCCCTTAATACTTACCCATATATGAAGGAAATACCAACCTTCTCCGGCTGTTATCTCCCTTTGTCCTTCTATATAAAAAATCCCCATCCCGTTTCGCCTAAGCGATACAAAATGAGGAAACTAGAAGATATTTCTCGATTTAATCTGTTCTCGACTTTACTTTACTTATCCTTCGCTCTCATAGCACTGGAGATTCGGCGTGCCGGATTCAGATGACTATAATGGCGTCCATACGCAAAGTAGATAATCAACCCGATGATCAACCAGGCAAAAAACGTAATCCATGTCAGAGCCGCAAGGCGTGTCATCAAGTATACACAGCCCAAGGCACTCAGAATCGGAATCAGCGGCACAAGTGGAACGCGGAAGCCTCGTTTGAGATTCGGGTTATTTTTACGCAACACGATAATACCCAGACTTACGACTGCAAAAGCAAACAACGTTCCGATGTTCGTAAGTTCTGCCAAGTGTCCCAGCGAGATGAACCCGGAGAACAGAGCCACGATAATGCCCGCAACCCATGTCCCAACAGCTGGTGTCTGACTCTTGCCACTAACTTTGGAGAAAACGGGAGACAGCAGTCCATCACGAGACATGGAATAGAGCAGACGTGTCTGGCCATACATCATGACCAGCAATACCGTCGTAATGCCCGCAATCGCTCCAAGAGATACAATCCAGGATAATCCCTTTAATTGAACAAATTCAAATGCAAACGCCACCGGATCACTTACATTCAACATGTTATACGGCACGATCCCTGTGAGAATCAATGATACAACGATGTAGAGCACGGTACAGATCGCCAGTGACGCAATAATTCCAATCGGCAAATCCCGTTGTGGCCGCTTAACCTCTTCTGCAGCTGTGGAGACCGCATCAAATCCGATATAAGCAAAGAATACGGTTGCTGCTCCCGCAGTTACGCCTGAGATACCAAAGGGCAAGAATGGCTGCCAGTTGGTTGGCTCTACATAGAAGACACCCACACCAATAAAGATCAACACCACGATAATTTTAATCGCAACCATGATGCCGTTCGCACGAGCCGCCTCCTTCACCCCTCGGGTTAGCAGGAAGGTAATAATTAACGTAATGACCGCAGCCGTAATGTCAAAATAAGTTCCCTTCTCCGGGCTGAACGCACTCGTCAGTACATGTGGTAACTCCAATCCAAATCCGGACAATAACGTTTGGAAATATCCCGACCATCCGCTGGCTACCGCCGCACTGGCGAATCCATACTCCAATATCAGATCCCATCCCAGAATCCAGGCAATCACTTCACCAAAAGCCGTATAACTATACGTGTACGCACTACCCGATGCCGGTATGCTTGAGGCAAACTCCGAGTAACACAATGCAGCGAAGGCACATATGATACCTGCCAGCAAGAATGACAGTACAAGACCCGGGCCAGCATACGTTGCGGCAGCTACACCGGTCAGCACAAAAATCCCGGTACCAATAATTGCACCTACCCCAAGTGTGGTTAAGTCCAAGGGGCCGAGCGCCCGTTTTAATGCACTGCTGTTATCTCCCTCCGAAGCAATTGGTTTTTTACGAAATAATGAAGATCGATGTTTGTTCTCACGCATAGTCATGTTCCTCTCGTCATGAATCTTGAATGTGCTATGGATGCAGCAGAGATTAAATGGTTTCCCATCTGTTCTATGAAAAAGTCATTTGTTCTATCTTATCGATCACCTATAAAAACCTATCGAATTCTACACGTTATCGCGTTGCTTGGTTAAATTTATTTTTAAGGATCTCTTATTTTGTTCTTTTTTCGCGAAAATTATCATGAACTGTTGCACAGGATTGAATATGAAAATCGATTTAAAACAAAACTGCGTATAATTTATATTATGCGCAGTTTTTATGAGCCTTATTTTCTAAGTAAATCATCTATAACCCTCTGTTATATGAATCCAAGAGAATGAGAGCTTTTTTCGTCTTTTTCCGCTGTCCCTTCCTCCGTTATCCTGTCTAATTCGACGATATGCAAGCATGTAAAAGAGCCACATCGCATGATATGGCTCTTCCTTTCCTCTTTATACAGCTAGAGGTGTATATAAAAATACGAAGTAACTATTTCTTGGCTTTTATGAAAAAGCGAATCAGGAAAAAGCAATTCTCTCCGCGTCTGACATCCGGTACTGGGATAACAAATATTCTTGGCTCTGCATCGCGGTATGACGAATGGCGTCCAAATCAACATGGAGCAGCTTACCCTCTCGCTTCACGAGTTTACCTGCTACAAAGACCGTATCCACATTGGAAGGATTGGCGAACTGAACGACAGCGCCGATTGGATCATGGACGGGGAACAGATTCAGATCCGTAGTACGAATCATGATCAGATCTGCTTCCTTTCCTGGGGTCAACGTACCGACCTTCTGCTCCAATCCCAATGCTTGTGCACCAGCCGAAGTTGCAAATCTCAGTACTTGGCTGGACTGCAAGTTCAATTCACCTGGCATCTCACCCTGCTGCAGAAGTTGTTCGTTGGCTCTGGATCGTTCTGCCTGAAGTGCAAACTTCATCTGCGAGAACATATCTCCGCCTGTGGACGTGACAACATCTACACCTAGTGTAGGGGTTCCCCCATGTTCAAGAAAATAGCCGGTGGCCGGGTATCCATGACCCATCATCATTTCAACCTCAGGTGTGACCGACAGGGAAGCACCGCTATCCGCCAACATTTTATATTCATCCATCCCCATGGTGTTACCATGAACAATATTTACTCGAGGACTTAATAACCCCGCTTCATACATGTGACTAACCGAGCGATCTACCGATCCCCAGCTGCCAAATCCGGCGTGCATGGAACAGATGGCATCCAGTTCTTGGGCCAGCTCGATCTCTTTTACCGTTGTATCCCAATGACTGAACTCTGGACCACGAATAGCAAGCCCATAAGTAAGCAATTGATCCCGTGATGAAAAATAACGTTCTTTGACTCTTCGCACATCGTTTGAATATGTCAGTTGACTATCCCGGTTCCAGTAGTTCGTCTCACCAGGAACTCCGTGAGCAAATACTGCCCGAATCCCCGCATCCTGAAGACCACGAATCAGTTCATCCGTATGGTCTGAGGAATACGGCATGCTCCAATCCAACACTGTCGTAACACCTGCATTAAGCGCTTCCAAGGAACCGAGCAGGTTAGCAATATAACTATCCTGTGGGCGGAGCTTGCTTCCCATCGCACCATAATAGAGATTCTGCAAATAAACAGGCAATGACCAATTGGTTCCCGCTGTTTTGACCAGTGATTCCCACATATGCCGATGTGTATCCACCAGCCCAGGCATAATAATCATGGATGAAGCATCGATGACCTCCACATCCGGAATATCCAGATCGGGTTGAATCGCCATGATTAATGAATCCTGAATTAGAACGTCCGCCCTTTTATACTGTCCAATCCGTGCATCCATCGACAACACGCAGCCATTTTTCAACAGATAACTAGTCTTCACAAGACACATCTCCCATCTATTTTGGTTTGAAAGACGATTACATCCTGCATACGAACCCGTACTGCTTCTGACTATTATTTCGCTAGTATATATACATTATATAGCTGTTGTTAATATTTTTCAATTTTGGGTTTTGCGTTTGGCTCGAAATCTTCTGACCTTCATCAGGTTGCCGCACATCTTATCATCACAGTACTTCTGAGTTCTGCTTCGGGTATCATCATAGAACATCCAGCGGCAATCCGAATTATCACAGATCCGAATTCTGCCCCCTTCTCCCTCCACCAACGTTGTTGCAAAGTCAGCAGCTACCTCAGCCATAACCTGTTGCCAATGAGCTTCTACAGCTATTAGTTGGAGTTTCAGTCCCTGATCAATTGTAGTCAATGTTCTTTTTACATACCCTGCTTCCATAACATCATTCAGCCATTGTTGTTCTTCATCCGTTAATGATGCTCCAGAAGACAAGCGGGCTCCAAGAGCCATCAATTCATTCCTGAAGTCTCTCATCAATAACTCATCTTCTGGAGAAGCAGGAACAGAAGCCTGAAGTTGCCATCGATCCAGAAAATCTCGCTGCCAGTTCGCCTTCCCGAGCCTGTCCTCCGATCGATCTCCCCCACGCCAATCGTGATAATCGCTGTTTACAAAATCAGTCCAAAGTCTGTCCATTGTCTACCTCCGTTTAGTGTAACCATCTTAATTCAATAAAGGTGGTTACACTCTGTCTTTGATGTGTTATATTAAGTGTAACCTCATTAATCAGTTTTAGCTAGTTACGTCACACATCACAATAATACTTAAGGAGGAACGGCAATGACGAAAACAACAGCATTAGATGTGTTACTGATTCAAAAGGATGATACATGGGATCAATGCAATTGGATTGTACCTTTGTCGAAGTCTTTGGAAGGTCTTACAGCAGAGCAAGCCGCCTGGATTCCACCCTCAGGAGGATTAAGCATCTGGCAGTTGGTTAACCATATGTATTATTACAATCATCGCTTATTATGTCGCATGCAAGGTAAAGAACCTACCCTTCCTGCTGTAGACTCCAATGAATACACATTTGGCAATCCTGGGGATGCAACGGATGAAGCCGGATGGAATACACTGATGAAGAGTACAACTCGATTAGCCCAACAGTTGCGAGATCAATTGGCTGCACTTGAAGAGTCAGACCTTGAAGCTGCTTATATGGACTCTGAAGAGAAATGGGCACACGAACTTGCCCGCTGGATACTTCACGATGCCTATCACGCAGGACAGATTGTGCTGCTTCGCAGACAGCAAGGAAGCTGGAAAATCGTTTTCTAAAAAAAATGCTTGAACTGCTAGCGCTTACAGGAATAAGATGAACTTATTAATGTTACAGCTTGTTCAACCCACTATATAATTGAATAGGATCTTCGGGGTAGGGTGCGATTCCCAACCGGCGGTGATGTTCTTCGGAACCAGCCCGCGACTCGCTATTTGTTCTTAACAAAGGACATTTAGCGACTGACTTGGTGTGAATCCAAGGCCGACGGTACAGTCCGGATGAGAGAAGATCAACACATTGACATGCCGTTCACGGGAAGGCCTCTTTCCTGACGCATGTCCTTGGATGAGCCCCCGTTTATTTGGTATATACCAAAACGGGGGCTTTTGTCGATTTTGCCAACTGAAGATTCCGTGTTCTGACGAAGGAGTCCTGAATATGGAAAAGACATCAGCAGCATCACCTGTTTACCGCAAGGAACGAAGTAATACCGGATTCTGGCTTGTAGTTCTCGGCGCCGCTTTATGGGGGGTCGACCCACTCTTCCGCATTATTTTGCTAAATACGATGACATCCACGCAGATTGTACTGGTGGAACATATCATTGTCAGTCTGATCGCCATTCCTGTGCTGTGGAAATTTCGGGCTGATCTGAAAAACCTGCGTGCTCGCCACTGGATTGCCGTGATCTTTATCTCATGGGGAGGTTCAGCTCTCGCAACGGTGTTGTTCACCATGGCACTTACTCATAATGATCCGAACACGGTTCTTTTATTGCAAAAAATGCAACCACTCTTCGCTATCGTGCTGGCTAAGCTGTTATTGAAAGAGACGTTACCACGTCGCTTCGGTGGATTGTTCTTCATCGCATTAGCAGGAACGTATCTGCTCACATTCGGCTTCACATTGCCATTAGGTAACTGGGACAACTGGATTCATGCTGGAAGCTTGTTATCCCTTGGGGCTGCTGCCTTATGGGGAGGTTCAACCGTTATGGGACGATTGATGCTGGGACAGGCGAGTTACGAAACCGTCACCTCCCTTCGCTTTGTCGTTGCGCTCCCGCTCCTTATTTTTATGACGTGGAACGAAGGTGCAGCATGGACATTTCCGTCCGGAACGGGTGAACAGACTGCTGTTATCCTCAATATTCTTGGTCAGGCATTGTTACCAGGTCTGCTAAGTCTTCTGCTGTATTACAAAGGTCTGTCGTCAACCAAAGCTTCTGTTGCAACACTCGCAGAGCTTAGCTTCCCGATGGCAGGTGTGTTGGTGAACTGGATTGCTTTCCGTACACTGATTACATGGGAGCAGTTGCTTGGTTTCATCTTGATCTGGGTTGCCCTCTTTGCCATTTCCAAACAGCAAGAAAGATCATCCACTGTGGCCGATGCCGCACCAAAGCTGCGAACAGAGTAAGGTAATATCCGCATCACATATAGATCAATAATTATCAAATATTAAAAGAAAGCCATTGTACATCGGATTAGATGAGCAATGGCTTTTTCATTTCCACTCCATTGATATGACTAGATCATTTTCTCAATGAGTAATACGAGCTACTAACCCCCTATTTTATTCGATATCGCAACTGATATCGAAACTCCTCCCCTCTTTTCCCTTCAACCTCATATCGAATATGCAAATCATTGCACTACGTCTCTTCTATGTTTTGTCTTTTGTCCAATCCGGTGGTACGATGACATATGGAATAAACAGATGAATTATATTCAGAGAGGAACGATCATAATGTCTTCATTCTCATATACCTCCTACGACGCCGTAGGTTTGGCTGAACTGATCCGATCCCGGGAAGTATCCCCGGTTGAATTGCTGGAAGCGGCGTTTGCACGCCTTGAAGAAGTGAATCCGCAACTCAATGCGGTTATTCGTACATACGAAACTCGCGCACGGGAGGAAGCAAGCTTGGTTCGCCCTGGAGAACAACCTTTTGCCGGTGTGCCCCTGCTCCTGAAAGATATCTCGCAATCCTTGGAAGGTGAATTTCTGACTTCAGGCTCCCGTCTGTTCAGCGAGCATCGGGCATTACGCAATTCCAATTTTGTCACTCGACTCCGTGATGCGGGTTTTATCATCATAGGACATACGAACACGCCCGAGTTTGGCTTGAAAAATATTACGGAGCCCCGCCTCCATGGCCCAAGTCGCAATCCCTGGAATATCAATCACTCTCCAGGTGGATCAAGCGGTGGTGCCGCTGCCGCTGTAGCTTCGGGTATTGTTCCCCTGGCTGGAGCCAGTGACGGAGGCGGTTCGATTCGTATCCCGGCTTCCTTTAGCGGATTGTTTGGATTGAAGCCAACCCGCGGGCGCACACCTGTAGGACCGGGAGTTGGTCGTCAATGGCAAGGCGCATCGATTGATTTTGCCCTCTCTCGCTCGGTTCGGGACAGTGCTGCATTGCTGGATACTTTACAAGTCATACAGCCTGAAGCTGCGTTTCATGCGCCACTCTTTCCAGGCAGTTACTTGGCAGATATGAGCTATCCACATCAACGCAAACTGAAAATTGCATACACAACCGATTCGCCCGTAGGTACACCCGTCAGTCCAGAAGCCAAGGAGTCTGTATTCAAGCTCGTTCGCTGGTTGGAAGAACAAGGTCATCATGTTGAAGAAAAGCTGAGTCCAGTCAACGGCGTCAGATTAATGGAGAACTATTACATGATGAACAGTGGAGAGATGGCCGCGATGATCTCTTCCATGGAACGCTCCATGGGCCGTGCTCTGACCTCCGATGATATGGAGATTGAATCCTGGGTTCTGGCTGAAGCTGGCAAAAAGGTGTCCGCAGCAGAATTTGTACATAGTTTAGCTGAATGGGATGTAGCCGCAGCTCAGATGTCTATCTTGTTTGAACGTTATGACTTCTACGTCACACCTGTTAATGCTTTTTCTGCGCCTAAGATTGGAGAATTAACACCTCACGACGAACAGATCCATAATCTGATGCGAATTAGTGAATTGGACAAGACCCAGCAGCAACAACTCATCTATGAAATGTTTGAGCCCAGTCTTACGTATACACCTTTCACCCAGCTTGCGAATCTGACCGGCCAACCTGCGATAAGTGTACCTCTGCATCTCACACCTGAAGGTTTGCCAATGGGTGTTCAAGTGATGGCAACCAAGGGACGTGAAGATTGGTTATTACATCTGGCTGCACAGCTTGAACAATCAGACCTCTGGATCGGGATGAAAGGTAATCCACTTTTTCCAGCATGAAAACTTCATCTGCTCCGCATACTGAAAACAAAAAGTAGCGGAGGAATGTGACGGATGAATACGAATCAGCGCCATAAACAGTCTTATCGTATCCCTGCCAAAACGGGATATGCTCTGAAAGTAAGCAAAGGTTCCTTACTACGCATAACGGATCTTGAGGGACAACAAGTTATTGATTTTGTGGCGTACGATGCTACAGATGCCAACCATCGCTTGGACCCCGGTGTGACCATGGACGTATTGCGTACTTACCGAATTAAACCGGGACAGTATGTGTATTCCAATCAATATCAACCAATACTCAAGATTGTCCGTGACACCGTTGGGGTACATGATTTCTTCAACTCCGCTTGTCGTCCAGAGATGTATGAGGTGTTATACGATAAAAAGGATCACGCCAGTTGTTACCACAATCTGAACACGGCACTGGAACCCTTTGGGATCTTACCACCGGATCAACACTATCCCTTTAATTTGTTTATGAAGTCCGTTGTAGACAGTGAAGGCAAGATTGATGTTGTAGCTCCCGATTCTCGTGCGGGGGATTATATCGAGATGGAGGCATTAATGGATCTCACGATTGGGCTCTCCGCTTGTCCTTGTGAAGAAAGCTCTTGCAACGGCTACAACTGCACCCCAATCCAATTGGATGTGGAACTTTAACAGAATAACAAGGCCTTGATACAATACGATAAAAAGCAGCTTGTTCTAATTCACTCCTTGCGGGAATACGATGACTTGTACCCATGTTCTGTGACGACTGGTACAATTCATCGAACCCGTTAAGGAGTGAACGTGTTTATGTCTGTACTGTTCAGTTATATTATTCTGGGAATATCATTGTCCGCTCCAATCGGTCCGATTAACGCCGCCCAACTCGACCGTGGAGCCCGACATGGATTCATGCATGCATGGATTTTGGGGCTCGGTGCCATGTTTGCGGATCTGGTGTATATGCTGCTGATTTACTTTGGGGTTGCCCATTTTCTGGACACGCCGTTCATGCGCTCTTTTCTCTGGTCATTTGGTAGTTTTATTCTAATTTACACGGGAGTGGAAACGCTCTCGAAGCTGAAACAGGGGATTCAAGGTACATCTACTGCAGAGGCCACTGTTCAGAAATCTTTTATATCCGGCTTTTTGATGGCCCTGTCCAATCCACTAAATATTTTGTTTTGGCTCGGGATCTACGGCTCCATTCTTGCGACGACTGTGAAGCATACCGACACGGCCCATTTGCTGCTCTACAGTTCAGGCATATTCATCGGTATCCTGGTGTGGGATGTCATTATGGCTGGCATGGCCAGCCGATTCCACAAACACAGTAGTGAGAATGTATTGCGCTGGATCTCCATCATTTCGGGAATCTGCCTGATCGGATTTGGTTTGTATTTCGGGTACGAAGCCGTGCGTTCCATTTTTTTCTGACAATAAAATCAGGCTGGACAGTCACCCAACTTCCCCCACATTAATACTGTAACGGTATCATGTGGAATGGAGTTGGGTATTCATGGCGGAGCTGTATAGTGCCGACGAAATAAATAATTTATATGAGCGTCTTCCATCTTGGCAGCAGGACGCTTATTCGCAATTTGCCAAGATGATCGCCGATGAAAATAACACGTATCCGTGTGTACCTGGACGAATGGGATTTCTGTCAGGACATTTGAGATACGGCTTTACGTGTGACCCTCGTTCAGAACAGGCTGCTGTAGATATGGCCGATCTGCTCAGACAGTATGGTCCTATTTCCAGAGATACCGGTCAATACGCTTCGATGGTTGTGATCTGTGATACGCCAAATGATCTGAAAGAGCATACAACGGTAGAGCAATATCAGACGTTATTCTGGCAAATGCTTAATCGGGTAAGTTCACACGATACCGAGCCGTGGCCTGAACATATTTCAACTGATCCTCATGATTCATCATGGGAGTTTTGCTTTGGCGGAGAGCCATATTTTTGTTTCTGTGCGACTCCAGCACATGAACTCCGAGCTAGTCGGCACTTTCCTTATCTCATGTTTGCCTTTCAACCACGATGGGTATTCGAATCCATTAACGACAACACGCCTCTAGGCCGTAAAATGAAAACTTTGATTCGCAAACGTCTCGCTGCGTATGATGCTGTACCTGCTCACCCTTCACTGATGTGGTATGGTCAGCAGGATAATCTGGAATGGAAACAGTATTTCTTGCCTGATGATGAGCAGACACCTTCCAAATGTCCTTTCATGCGGATGAAGCAAGCTTTAGGTAAGTTCACGAAATAATCCTAAGGTCTGGATGGTGAAGATTCTGCCGATTTGGAGCCACGTACTTTGTGAACAATATATGTGATGATCCCAAGAAATACGACAAGTCCCACACTTGCCAGCAGACCCGTTCTGCTGGCTTTTTCCATCGCTGTTCCGGCCACAGCAGCCACAATGAATACCATGGCAATCCATACTTTGATGCGATTCCATTTCACAGGCTTCAATTTCTTAATGTATGTGATGCAGATAAGTAGCCATGTATACATCAAGACCAGACTACCTGCTGTCGTCACATATTCAAAAAGACTTTTGGGCATCCATAATGCCATCAACGTAGACAGAAGCAATCCGGCCGCTGTGCAACACAATGCCTGAAGTGGCATGTCCTTTTTCCCCCAGGTCTTCGTGAACAGCTTAGGTGCATCTCCATCTTCTGCGAGTTTCACCAACATGGACGTAATGGCATATAGCGAAGCCACCATTGTCGAGAATCCGGCAATAATCAGAATTCCGTTGAGAATGTGAACTACTACGGTTAACCCAATGGTTGACATGGCTTTGACCAGAGGACTTTCATCCGGGGTCAATTGAGCAGAAGGCACAATAAATAGGATCAATGCAATGGCAATCACATAGAGTGTACTCACCGATAATAGCATTACTCGGCCTGATTTCACTGCATCTTTTGGTTCTTTCAGGTTGGCTGCCATCAAGCCCATGACCTCGATCCCGGCAAAAGCAAAGAATGCATAGATGAAACCAGTCCATACCCCTTTACCTCCATGAGGGAACCATTCATTCTTTAATTGTTCGGGCGTCACTTTTACAGGTAACCACCCCAGACAAGCTGCTCCTGCTATAGCTATAAATGCAACCGTTGCAGCAATTTTAATTACAGCAAGGATATTCTCCGTTTTGGTTAATCCCTTCGCTCCCAGTGCTGCAATGAACAGACCTATAGCCGCATAGACCGCAACAAATGCCCACAGCGGAATCTTGGGAAACCAGAATTGAGAGAATAGCCCAAGTGCAGTCAATGAGCTGCCCATGATGAGCATTTCAGAAAACCAATACATCCATCCACTACCAAAACCAGCCCAACGTCCGAATGCTTCGCCCGCATAGGTTCGAAAAGCACCTTCCTTTGGATCATCTGCGGTCATCTGTGCCAGCGCACCAAATACAAAGTAAGTCCCTGCCGCCGCCAGCACCAACAATATAAGCACGGATATGCCAGCCCAATGAATCGCGAGACTGGTTCCTAGAAAAAATCCCGTTCCCAGTGTGCAACCCGCGCCAAATAAAGACAGGCTTACCCAACTTAGTTTTTCTTCGTCGTTTTTACGGTGTTGCTGACTTTTCATGAAGCTCCTCCTTCAACCTGTTCCCCTTACGATTTACAGGTCATGGAGGTTTTATGTCCGTATTGCCAAAAGAATTATTATTAGTTTACATAATACTTAATATGTTATTTTAATCTGATGATGAATATAAGCTATATACTTTTAGACAGCATTCTGAAGAATATTTTCAATCCTATTTAAAATTCGCAAAAAATGTTGTTGACTTCTAACGCTTGGAGCGGTTCTCCTTTTAAACATGTTGGAGCGTTAACGAAACTTTATGTGATATGGTAACTAAGGTGAAAAAACGATCTTTCTATTGTGAATTTTTCATATGTTGAAATATTATAATAAAGTTGTTGTTTCATTCGTATCGAACGCAGACTTGATATTTTTCGTTTGATCTCAACAACTCCAGCTTCTTTGAAAAATTTATTTGTTTATCAAACGAAAGGTTCCCATCCCGTTCTTGGACTGATCTCTTTTCTTTTATCCTTTTTCACCTGTTTTCTGACTAGGCTGATCTAAACATGATTGCCTGAAGTTTTCGCAGCCCTGTTCCGAATCTATTGTGAATTTTTCATATGTTGAAAATATTTTTGTAGGGTATAAAAAAAGCCGCCAAACTGGCGACTCCCTAAAATATATGCATTTTATTAAGTCCGGCCAGTCCAATCTGCTCCGGCGATTTCTTTCCATCGTGCTCTAATCTCATCATATAATTCCTGTGGTAGTGGCCCTTTGGCCACAAGGTCAGCATTTTGCTGCCAGCGATTGGGCTTGGCTGTTCCTACAATCGCTGTATCTACGCCTTCCGTACTTAGTGTAAAACGCAGTGCAGTTTCTACCGCTGCCCGGGCATCTTCACCCAGAAAACCATATTTAAGCTCGCTTAAACGCTTCCAATATACATAAGGATATGCTTCTTCGGAGAGCGTTTCAAACGTCCAGGCCACATTAGCTATGGGCCTTTTGGCGATTACCCCCATATTTCTCTTTCTCGCCTCGGGCAATGTCAGTTCAATCGCTTCCTGATCTGCTATATTTAATGAAGTCTCCAGGCTATCAAATACTCCGGTCTGAATTGCATATAACGCATCGGTTGTATCGCCACTATATCCGATAAATCGGGTCTTTCCTGCTTCCTTGGCACGTTGCAGTACTTCGATTACTGCTCCTTGTCGAAGAACTTCTTCAGAACAGCTATGCAAATGGATAACATCCACATAGTCTGTTTTCAACCGCTTCAGACTACGATCAATCGTCTGCGTCAGTACTTTAGCATCCCAATCCGGACCATCAATCCCGGCAGCATGTCCACATTTGGTGAACAAATAGTAGTCACCGCGCCGATGTGACAACACCTCACCAATTAACTCCTCGCTATCACCATAACATTCAGCCGTATCAATCACATTTAATCCCGCATCCAAGGCACTATTCAGCAATTTTTCAACATCGCTTCTGGATGAATCCCGGATCTCCGACCCACCGAATCCAAGTGTGCTTACTTTCATACCTGTGTTTCCGTAATTACGCGTTTCCATGGTTATCTTCCTCCAAGTTCAGTGAATTGGGTACAGATAAATAGAAATATAGGTTAACATCCCTTATGTTATTACCCATGTGTTGGTGATGCCACCCACTTTTTCAGACTCTTACCAACTTAACTCATCTAAAATCCGTAGATCGACATCCCACCGTCAACCAACAACGTTTGACCCGTTATATATCCGGCTGCATCTGATGCTAGGAACACAACCGGCCCTACCACTTCTTCCAGTTCACCCACTCGCTGTAGCGGTGTGCGGCTCACAATTTCCTGTAAATACTGTGGATCATCCAGCAGTTTTTCGGTCAGCGGTGTTCGGAAATACCATGGTCCCACTGAATTGACACGGATGCCATATTTCCCCCATTCCAATGCGAGAACTTTGGTCATATGAATCAATGCAGCTTTGGTCGCACCATATACGACACCTGTTCGTAGAGCTGTGTGGCCGCCTACCGAAGAGATATTGATGATCTTCCCACCCTCGCGCTCCTTCATATGCTGACCCGCCAATTGCGAAGCAAAGAAAGCGGATTTTAAGTTTGTCTGCATGATGGTTTCCCACTGCTCGTCCGTAACTTCAAGTGCTGGTGTCCGTATGTTCATACCTGCGTTATTCACCAGAATGTCAAGACTCCCCATCTCCGAGATCGCCTCTTGAAACGTCTCTTCCATTTGTTCTCTTGAAGTCACGTCTGCAGTTAGAGCGAGCGCTTTACGCCCTGTCTGTTCATAAATGTAAGCGGCTGTGTCCTCAATTTCTTTCATTGTTCGGGATACAAGTACAACGTCACTGCCTGACTGGGCAAGTCCAATCGCAATTGCTTTTCCGATCCCTCTCCCTGCACCTGTCACCAGTGCTGTCTGTCCATCGAGATGGAATTTGGGTACGTTCATGTGACTCACTCCTTCATTAAATTCTTCATTTAAGCAGAATGCTTTATATGTAAGTAAATCCCGATTGGGATCAGGTTACAAAATACTGGCTTGGATTACCCAGTTCCGGATGGAATTTCTCTCGAAAACGGCCTCCCGTATAATCTCCTATAATTTTTCGCCAAAACGCCTGTGCAATGACATTGTTACGAACCTGAGTCACTTTCCACCTTCCTGGAAAACGTTTAAACAACTCATAGGCTGCCCGAGTGCCCACGCCACTGCGCCGATATTTTTGCATCACAAAAAACTCAGTCAAATAGTAGTCATTATCCTTGCTTCCAGGTTCCAATTTCTCCACCAGAGCAAACCCTGCAGGTGCCCCATCACTTGTAATCAAAAAAGGAAATTTGCGGTCTTCTTCTGTCCAGAATGCCTCTAGACCGGGATATTCAGGAAAAATGCCGTTACTGTCCACATCAATATTCAGATATTTGGTAAAATCATAGAGATAAAATTGCATTAAATGCCGAATCACCTGACTGCGTTCACGGGGAACCAGCTCTATTTTCATATTCATCCGGTTCACCTCCTCTGCTCTACGTATACTGATTACTTTAAAGGTTTACGCGCCGAAGGGCAAGGAAGCATCCCATACTTACGCCTACTTTGGTGAACAAGCTGTGAGCATGTAAATTATGGTACACTAGAGAATAGAATACGATTAGATTGAATATTAATTTATATGTTTTTTCACATGGAGGTGTCGAACTTGACCAACGTGCAAAAAGAGATTGATCGACGCAAGCTGGATGATAAACTACCTTCCATGCCTTGGTTCGTTCAGCAATTCATGGACTACAAGCTACCTGACCTGTCCCCCTCTACCCTGCTCGAATATCTGAGAGATTATGAAGCTTTCTTCGGTTGGTTGCGAGCAGAAGGGCTGTCCGAGGCAAGCTCTAATAAAGATGTAACGTTGAATGAACTGGAAGTCCTGCGCATGGATTCGGTTACCGCCTATCGGTTATTTCTCACAACCAAACGGGAAGGAACCAATTCTAGAATCACCGTCTCTCGCAAACTCTCTTCCCTTCGCTCTCTTTTTCATTACCTGAGCCAGATTGCGGAGGATGAAGACTTCTACCCTTTGCTGAAGCGGAACATTATGGCCAAAATCGAGATTAAACGAACCCATAAACCCAAAGACACCGCTGCCAAACTCAAAGGTAAAATTCTGGAGGAAGAGGAACTGCTGGAATTTATCGGATATATCCTTGAAGGTTATGCTGTCGATATGGAGAAGAACAAGCAGGCATTATATTCCCATGAGCTCAACAAAGAACGGGATGCCTGCATCGCCAGCCTGATTCTCAATTCAGGTTTACGGGTATCGGAAGTTGTGAACCTGAACGTCGATGACCTCGATCTGAATAACAAACTCCTGTATGTATATCGTAAAGGTAATAATGATGAGACGTACAAAACACCCGTTTATTTCAGGGAACAGGCCAAGGACGAACTCGCGAACTATATGAACTTGCGGCAATCACGTTACCGTACGCCCAAGCGGGAGAAAGGTCTGTTCATTGCTTTGCGTAACGGAGATTCAGAAGGAAGCCGAATGACCAAAAGAGCGATTCAGGCCATGATCATGAAATATGCCAAACGTTTTGGCAAACCCTACTTGACCGTGCACAAATTGCGACACTCATTCGCAACCGACTATTATTTGCAAAATGATATCTACAAAACCAAGGAGCAGCTTGGACATGCTTCTACGGAAACAACCGAGATCTATGCTCACCTTACTGACAAAACGATGTCCGAAGCCATCGAACGTCGTACGGACGATGGGATGTAACATCTTAAACAACATAAAGCAGCAAAGCGCTTCAAGGATGAGGATCGGAGAAAGGCCTGCTGCTTTTTTGATGAATTCTTCTTTTGCTAATATAGATGTATCTTGATTCGAAGTGACCTTATAAACAATTTTAGTTTACATAATAAATATTACGTTATAATATTTCTCCTACCTTACCCACGTAACTACTCATTCGCTCTTGACCCTCTCTAACAACGATTGAGCTATCTCCTGCGTTTCATGAACGGAGTACCAAGTCATATCTCTGCTTACGATGCTCAGCTCCATAAACTTCTCTGAAGATAACCATGAGATTATACCCACTACCCCTTCAAGCTGATCAACCAAGGTCAGATGCTTCTCTTCCCGAACCATCACGAATTTGGGATAAGATGTATCCTTGAATCCTTCGATCACAATCCAATCATACCCGGACAGATGACTTAACATATCCTCCAACCTGGTTGCTTTTCTTTCCATAATTGCAGTACGTTTCTCTGACATGACAACCACAGCCGCGGCCCCTGCCTCCCCAAATTGATATGAATCCGTTCCTTGTTGATCCATCTCAAAATGATCGTGTCCATCATGCTTAATCGCCGCTACCTTAAGTCCCATGGAAGAAAAGTGCCCGATCAATGCGGCTGCCAGGGTTGTTTTGCCCGTATTTTTGTATCCGACAATCTGTATAATATGTGGTTTGGTATTACTTATTGTCGTCATCGATCAACTACCTCACATGACCTGTGGGCAGTTTGAGAATACGTACCTGCTCACCCGCAGGAATACCTTTTTTCTCAGGTGGAACAACAATCAGGCAATCACTGTCCTTAATGGTGATCATCACACTGGACTCATCTACACGGGAAGCAGCCGGTATCGCGTACACCATTCCGTTGCGGATCTCTGTACGTCCACGTACGAACCGTGTAAAATTGTTCACTTTCGTATATTCTTCTTCCAAAATTGCAGTCCATTCTTCCAAATAAGGATGAGCATCCGCCTGCATGGAACGAATGGTTGGGCGAACAAAGAGACCAAAACCCACAAAGCAAGCCCCCGGGTTACCCGAAAGTGCAAAAAGTAATTTATCTTTATATACAGCAGCTGTGGTTACACTTCCTGGTCGCATCGTCACTTTGTTAAACAACATCTCCACATGTTCTTCCAGCACAAGTTCGCCCATAATATCATAGTCCCCGACAGAGACACCACCTGTGGTCACTACGATATCATTATCTTGAATGGCTTCTTCCAGTTTGGCTCTTGCCGTATTCACATCGTCCGCAATTGAACCATACATCACAGGCTCTCCACCGGCTTCAACGACCAGAGAGCGCAGCATGTAACTGTTACTGTTGCGAATCCGACCTGGTTGTAATGGCTCATCCACATCAAGCAACTCCGTACCTGTTGCGAATATAGCCACCTTTGGACGTTGAAAGACGGGAACTTCTGCTATGCCAAAAGTAGCTAACACGGACTGTTCTCCTGCTCTGATGATTGTTCCTGCTTCCAGCAGATGCTGTCCCTCTTGGACTTCCAGTCCGATTGGTGTGATGTTAGCACCCGACAATATGTGCCGTTTCAATGCAATCCACTGTTCCCCGTTCTCAATCTTGCTCTCCGTCATCTCCATCATAACTACCGCATCTGCACCTTCCGGAACCTGTGCACCCGTCATAATGCGAGCGGTCGTACCTGACACAATGGTGTGGTCCGAGGTGTAGCCGCAAGGAATTTCATCAATTACACGAAACCAAACTTGATGATCACTCGATGCTTCTATGGTATCTGTACTTATAATTGCGAATCCATCCATGCCTGATCTCCGGAAGAATGGATACGGATGAGGTGCCTGAATGCTCTCTGCAAGAGTACGTCCATGGGCAGACTCAAGGTGAACTTTCTCTATAGAGCCTGAATTTACGTGTGCTGCTACTTTGGCTTGAGCATCCGGGACCTGTACAGCTGTACGGTTGAACTTGGCAGTTGTCATATCATGTGAATGTGAGTTCAGTTTCAAAAGTATTCTTACCTCCTAGAGACATATCATCTTTTAAGAAAGTGTAGCCCGAATGCTGTAAGATAACAAGCACATCAGTTAATTGAATCCTGTGACAAAATCTTATTTTCATACAGGTGTAACATTCGTCGACCTTATATTTAACATGAAAGGACTCTTGTCTGCCCATAATATAATTTACAAAAGGAGGTAATCATCATGGATGACCAATGTGAACTATGCGGAAGAGAACCTGTAGACACGACCGTTCATCATCTGACACCCAAAGAAATGGGAGGAACCTTTCTGCCTACGGCCAACTTGTGCATCCCTTGTCACAAACAGATCCATTCGCTATATACCAATCGCGATATTGTAACGCTTGGTCTTACGGATCTGCAGTCCTTGAGACAGGATGAACGAATGGTTCCATTTATCCGCTGGATTCGCAAACAACCTGCTTCAACCATTCCCCGTGTACGTAAATCCAACCATGTTCGCAAATCGTAAACCAAAAAGAACAGCTCCAAGGTAAATGTGCCGGCAGAGATAAATCCGCCTTACCTTTTCACTGTTCTTATGAATTGGACTATTTGAGGGTTGGTTACCACGCTTAGGATTAGATTATTATCTACGCCTCATAATGCGGCCGCCGCCCACTCTAGTTTTCGGTTTTTTGTAGGATTTTTTGGGTGAATCAAACAACCCGCCCAGACCACCACTGCTTTTGTTGCGATCAATGGTTCCCTTGCTCTGATCCTTGTTGCGGTTGAATAATCCTCCGCCAGATCCCACACTTGAATCTTTATCACTTCCGCGCCTTGTAATCGTACCTTTCCGATCGACAGTAATAGGTGGTGCAAGCTTCTTGTCATTACTTGTCGGCGCACGGTAAGATCCTGCACTCGGTTTATACGTATCTTTATTGGTATATCCCCGATAGTTGCCATAACCTCGCCCGCCAAACGAATCAAAAAGATTACCAATTAATGTAGCGGTCAGGTAGCCTTGTAGAAAAGATGAATCGTAGTTCTGTCGAACATATTCTTTGGAGTCCACCTCAACCAAGGTATCCTCCGGCTTGTTCGGGTCTTGTTGCAGGTGATAATACTCGTCCTGATACACGAGGAACATACGCTCTGTGTTCTCTGCCGAGATCTGATCCGGTTGCCTTTGGTCAGACAATTCCTGAGCCACTTCCGGAACGGTGCGGTCCGAAGCCCGGTACACATAAGACGTTGAGTTACCACTGCCGTTAACCGATTCAAGCGGGTATGTGTCCTGAACAGAAGGTGCTCCGCACGCGGACAACAGAGACATCACAAGGCTGAGGACCAGCATTAATTTTAATCCATGTGCCAAGCGTTTTTTCATTGGAACCTCTCCTAGCTCGAACGAATCACTTTGATATCCGCAGGAAGAATGGACTCACCCTCATACAGTGTAAATCTTCTGTCTTGCCACTCCACGCGAAGAAGCATATTATCATCGGACTGATACTGCCATACCAATTGTTCCCCAGCCTGGCCATACGGTGTTCTGCCTGCTGTTGACACCATTCCTCCATACTCTTCCTCCAGATGATATGCGCGTCCATCCAGATCCAACAATGTAGGTACTTCATCAGGTGCATCAAGCCTGCCATCAATGGGTGTATATAGGGCGTAACGTGTGAGTTCCCGTTCTTCGATATGCAAATATCGAAATGCGGTACCATCCTGCAGGGTGAGCACAACTGCATTTCGAGCGCGATTTTGTACCCGACCAACGACTTCATAAGTGACGAGAGAAACCTCACAGATATCACCAGGTGCAAGCTGAAGCATGGTTTTCTCTGCCTGCGGTGGTTCAGGTTTCGTTAGTATTCCTTTAATTCGTTTCCATACACTCATGAGAATTACTCCTGTTCCTTATCTTATAAACAAGCTGCAATAATCAGTGCGCCCACGATATGTAAAGCGCCAGAGAACAACCCGTATCCTGTCTTACCTTGCTGAATTCCTGTATCCAGATCGAGATTGGCCCATCTGCGAATCATAAAGTGAACGACACTCTCCAGAATCAACAAAATGATAAAGGATACCACGGACACCAACAACGCTTCTCCAAGATGACCAGCCGTAGAAATGGACGTAGCAAGTACATAGCCTTGTGCAAATAATTTCATCACCATACGAGTGGTAACCGCCATGTTGCCAGCCTTAACTTCAGCAAAATCCTTATATTTCGTGAACAGTGAATCGACATACATCAAGACAAACAGCAAAACCGAACCAGATACCGTCCAGACCAACATCGCCAAAATGTTCAAATCCATTTACACAGCCCCCACATCTCAACATGAACCGCATTTAAAAGCGAAGGAGAAACATTCTTCTCCTCCGCTAGTTAACCCTGCTGACAACCAAGGTATTAATTCTTGTTATCGTACTGTTTCATCAATGCTGCGAGTTCATCTTCAACAGCCTGATCTTTACCCAACTTCTCGAATTCTTCATCAAGCGATTTGCCTTTGGAAGACATCTCGTTGCTTGCTTCTGCCTGTGCTTCCATCTGCATCATTTTCTCTTCCATGCGCTTCATACCGGCACTTGCAGTATCGGAGCCAAATCCATTCAACGCTTTGTTGATTTCCGTTTGGGCTTTTGCTGCATTGTAGCGCGCTACCAGTGTTTCCCGTTTGTTCTTCATTTGAGTCAGTTGCTTACGCATCTCGTCCAGCTTGCCACGCAGGTTATCTGCTGAAGCCTTGTTTTGATCATAACTGGTTTTGTACTCAGTCATCTTCTCTTCGGCTGCTTTTTTCTCTTCCAAAGCCCTGCGGGCCAGATCCAAGTTTTGAGCACGTGCCGCCGTATGCGCCTGCTCTTCACGTTTTTTCACTAGAGCTTCCTGCTCTTCGAATAACTGCTTGAATTTCTTCTCAATGGCGATCTGTTGCGCTACTGCTTTCTCCGCATCTTCCAGATCCTCTTGCATGTCACGGATGTATTGGTCCGTCATCTTGATTGGGTCTTCTGCCTTGTCAATAATAGCGTTGATGTTAGACATGGTTAGATCACGTAAACGTTTGAAAATGGACATTATGTTATTCCTCCTAGTCGATATTACATCGTATATAAACATACATACGTAACAATCTACAACTCGTTTCAATTTTAGCAAATAAAATTAAAACATGCGATTGCTCTTTATATTAGGAAGATCGTTTATCCTTGCTCAGATGATCCTCCATTAGCCTCTCTGCAGTCTGCACGATTTCATCGATCTGCATCCGTGTAATGGAATCAAAATGGATACCCATAATTACCGTAACGGTCATTTTTAATTGTTGGGCAGCCTTTCGGGCAAGCCGCTCACACAGTTCTTGTTCCTTATGTCCCGGAATATGGACTGTCGTGCCGCTGACCCGCTCATCTTCCACATAGAACGTGGCTACAGCGCCAATATGAGCTTTTCCTCCAGTAACGAGAAAAACCTTATCCTCTCCTGCTTCAATCACCTGTAAACGTATCGATTTCAAATCATATGTACTCATGGCTATTCCACCGCTCCTTTTCTATATGTTATATATGGAGGAATTATGGCTGTCATGAGTTAAATCAGCAATGAAACTTCTCACACTGCGCATATTTTCTCAAGTCCACGGGCATACCATAGAGAACGTCATTTTGGAAAAGGAGGCTGTTATTATGCGCGTACGCCTCATTATGCTGATGGTTATCGTTGTTTTTCTCGGCGGATATCAAGCACCACCAGCTTCATCACGGGATGCTTCAGACCCGCCAAGTGAATCGGTATCCAATACTGATTCCGTGGAAGAAGAACAATTAACATTGGGACAGTTACGTCAGAAATATGCCGATACGTTCAAAACTAATGGTCCTTCAACCAAGCAGGTTGCGTTGACATTTGATGATGTGCCCGATCCACGGTTTACTCCGCAGGTGTTGGATCTGTTGAAAAAGTATAAAGTCAGAGCTACGTTTTTCATCGTTGGTAGTCGTGCTGAGAAGCACCCCGATTTGGTAAAAAGGATTGTTAAGGAAGGGCACATCGTTGGCAATCACAGCTACAATCATCCGGAGTTCAGTAAGCTGTCGATGAATGCCTTCCGCAAACAAATTTTACATACCGGGGATATCATTCGCCATTTGGCGGGATATACGCCCAAGATGATTCGACCTCCGTATGGAGACATTAATGAAGAACAGCTGCAATGGGCTGCCAGACAACATTATAGTATTGTGAACTGGAACGTTGACTCTCTGGACTGGAAAGGTCTTTCCAAGGAAAAGGTGAAAGATAACATCCTGTCTGCTGTAAAACCTGGCTCCATCGTTCTACAACATGCAGGAGGCGGTGTTGGATCGAATCTGAATGGCACGATTGAGGCTTTGCCTGAAATTATTGAGGAACTGCGTAACCGGGGATATGAACTGGTCACCTTGGACGAAATGCTGGGATTACCGAAGGCGAAAGAATAGAATAACCGTGTTAGGTAATCATGGAAATATTAAAAGGGTGCTGTTCAATCGCAAGTTAGCGACTGGCAGACACCCTGTTTGAATTCAGTTTAAATGTAATTTACGCTCTACTTCAGAATGTACAACTCGATATCCTGAAAACCAAATGTGCTTACCGATTGTTTGCTACCAGGGATAAAGATATCAATCCGGTGACCCTTGATTGCACCGCCCACATCACGTGCTGTAGCCACAAAAGCCTGTTTTGGCAAGCCTGGATGGCTGTGACCCGTTACCAGTACTTTGGTTCCAAGTGGAATGACACTAGGATCTACTGCAATCGTACCCAGTTCAAGGTCATTTCCGAAATAATCGACGGCACCCCATCCTCCATTTTCAGACGGATCTGCAGAGTACGCTGTTGCTTTCACGTTCACAGTTTTACTGTAATCAAATGTTTTACCCCACGCTTGAACCACTTTGTTATCTGTGTTAACGTCCAAGCTTGCTGTGGTAACCGTTTTGGCTTGGGTCTTGCTCTCCGTCGCCGCGGCTGCTACATTGTTTGCCTTACCGGGAATCGTAATTTTCAAACCACCATAAATGTTGTAAGGCGAAATGTCATTGTTTGCTTTAACTAATGTGTTCATTGATACTCCGTATTGTTTCGATAAGGTGTAGAAGGTATCTCCCTCTTTGGCCACATGAACTGAATCGGCGTGAGCCGGAACGGCTTGTATGAGCATTGCTGTTGTCATTAATGCTACTGCTGTTTTGGCTATACGTTTCTTGTTAATCATGGTCTTCCTCCCTCATTGTGCCTGCGAAGTTAGTTGTCGGATTCGGATGAGGAGCCCACCCTATAGGTCCATCATTACATTTGAAACGATATGTACCCCTAATTCACCCCAAGCAGTGTGCTGTAGATCTTCCCCCTGCACTATCTGCATCGTTACATCCCCCGCACTCCCTGTCCGGAAGTTTCGGCAGAGTTCAATATATCACAATTTTGTAACCTGAACTTGTAGTAATTCTTACCAAATGGATTCAACATGTATAAGCACGTGTAAGAATATTGAATACACTAAAAGTGTTTGGGCCAGATATCCGCTATATATTTGGTAACAGAATAGTTACTTTTTGAATCCCATATGTAATTATTTTCAACAAAAAAATAGCGTTACCGACTCGAAGTCAGTAACGCTATTTAATCAATTCATTTAGAGTACTTTCGCAAGGAAGTCACGTGTACGTGAATTTTTCGGTGCTCCAAACACCTCATCAGGTGTTCCCTCTTCCACAATAACCCCGCCATCCATGAACAGGATACGGTCTCCCACTTCACGTGCAAACCCCATCTCATGCGTTACGATGACCATGGTCATCCCACCTTCTGCAAGACGTTTCATGACATCCAGCACTTCGCCGACCATCTCGGGGTCCAGTGCCGAGGTAGGCTCGTCAAACAGCATGACATGCGGCTGCATGGCCAGTGCTCTAGCAATGGCGATCCGCTGCTTCTGTCCACCGGACAGCTGATTCGGGAATACATCTTTTTTATCGTACAAGCCCACGGTGTTAAGCAGATCAGCAGCAATTTTTTCCGCTTCCAGCGTGGATTGTTTCTTTACTTTGATCGGAGCGATTGTGATGTTTTGTTCTACCGTTTTGTGTGGGAACAGGTTGAAATGCTGAAACACCATTCCCATTTTCTCACGAGTTGCGTTAATGTTGTGCTTGGGGTCTGTGATTGACACGCCTTCAAAATCAATCTCTCCCGAGGTAGGTTGTTCCAGCAGGTTCAGACAACGCAAGAATGTACTTTTCCCCGAACCGGAAGGACCGATGACCACGACAACCTCACCTTTGCCAATCGTCACGTTAATGCCCTTAAGCACATCGTTATTTCCATAAGATTTGTGTAATTGTCTAACGTCTATCACTTGCACTCAACTTCCTTTCCAGTCGTCCCAGCAGCTTGGACAAAATGAACGTCATTACAAAGTAGATGGCTGCTGCAATCAAAAATGGACTCAAGCCTTGGTACGTAATGTTTTTGACCACACTTGCCTGATACATAATGTCCACCATACCGATAACGGAGATAATGGAGGATTCTTTGATGATGGTTATGAATTCATTACCGATCGCCGGTAATACAGCTTTGAAGGCTTGCGGTAAAATAATATAACGCATTGCTGCCCCTCTACCCATTCCCAGGGAACGAGCTGCTTCCAACTGACCCCGATCCACACCTTGAATACCTGCACGGAAAATCTCTGCCAGATAAGCACCACTATTAATTGAAAGTGTAATGATACCTGCCTGAAGTGCAGTGAAGTTAATGCCAAAGCTTAGGGAAAAACCATAGTAAATGATCATTAATTGTACCAGCATTGGTGTACCACGGATCACTTCAACGTAAGCAGTACCGATCCACCGCAAAATTGCAGCGTCATGCAAACGGAACAAACAGATGATCAATCCAATAATTACCCCGAAGATAACCCCAAGTGCAGACAACAGAAGTGTGTAGCCTATACCTGTAGCATAGAAACTTTTGTACTGCCAGAATACTTGGAAAATATTTTGTGATTTGTTTGCTTTGTCCGCCATCATGAGGCTGGCGTCCGTCACCATCTGATTGATTTTATCTTCGCTTTTCAATCGCTCCAGTGTTCCATTTACGGCTGCTAGCAGCTCGGTATTGCCTTTACGAATCCCGATTGCCGCTTCTGCTTGCTCTTCGTCCGGAACAGCAGCAGCAAGTCCAATGATATCGTCCAGATAACCTGCAGCCACGGTATCTTCTACGATTGCCGCGTCAATACGTTTGGTTTGCAGTTGAAGCACGATATCCGAGATTTTATCAAGCGCAGTAAGCTTCGCTCCTGGAATACTCTGTCCGATCGTTTCCTGAATGGAGCCTTTCTGAACGCCAATCTTCGCATTTTCAAGTTCGGTCATGGTTGGATATTTGTCTTTATCCACATTGCGAACCATGATCACTTGTTTTGATTTATAGTAGGTGTCGGAAAAATCGATACTTTTCTTCCGCTCATCCGTCGGCGTCATACCTGAAATCACCAGATCAACACGCCCGCTCTGCAATGAAGGCAGAAGACCGTCGAAGCCCATATCCTCAATCACAAGCTCAGCGCCAAGATCTTTGGCAATCTCTTTGGCGATCTCAATATCAAAACCAACGATTTCATCTTTACCATTAATCACTTTATGGAATTCATATGGTGCAAAATCGGCACTTGTACCGAGCACCAGCTTTTTACTGCTTGAATTATCTGTAGTTCCACTTGCCAATGCCACAGGAACGGCAGTCGTCAGCAGAATAACAAAGGTCAACAGCATCATGGTGTAACGACTTATCAATTTCAACCTTTTTCTCCCCTTACAGTACATTGTATGCTTCTCATGTTGATGACTGAGTCATTATAAAGTACAATGCATGATTATGCAATGCATTTTGAAATTACAAATCTTGACTTGTTTCTGAAAAAATAAAGCAAACATGATATAATCAATGAATTATTTTCATTACGTATAAGGAGTTTACCAATGACATCTAAAAAATCACAAATTCTTACGATTATTGATCAATATGCTTCCCGTTTTAAAGCCATTTCATCATATATCGGTGCGAATCCCGAACTGGGAAATGAAGAGTATCTCGCTTCTGCCCGTTTGAAAGAAGAACTTCTCTATCATGGTTTCACAGTAGAGGCTCCCATTCTTGGACTGGAGACAGCCTTTATCGGAACGTATTCCGCCGCCAAACCCGGCCCTACCATTGCATTATTGTGCGAATATGACGCGCTGCCGGAGATCGGTCACGCTTGTGGTCACCATCTGATCTGCATGATGAGTCTTGGAGCTGCTGTTGGGCTTAAGGCCATTCTGGATGAAGTAGGTGGAACAATTAAAGTGTTTGGCACACCTGCTGAAGAGACTCGTGGTGCCAAAGTTCCGATGGCGGAAGCAGGCTTGTTCGATGACTGCGATGTTGCCCTTATGGCGCATCCATACTATGCCTACGAAAAGTCAGGCAGCTCGCTGGCGATTGATGCTGTTCAATTTGAATTTCATGGTCGATCTTCACATGCTGCCGCAAGTCCGCATGAAGGCATTAATGCTCTGGATGCCGTCATTCAAACGTTCAACGGAATCAATGCATTCCGGCAACAAGTGAAAAGTACCGTTCGGATTCACGGTGTGATCAATAACGGAGGTCAGGCAGCAAACATCATTCCTGACTACGCTTCTGCACAATTTTATGTGCGTGCTGCAACCCGTAAAGAACTGAATATCCTCACTGAACGTGTGATTCAGATCGCTGAAGGTTCTGCGCTGCAGACAGGTTGCAAGCTCGTGACATCCAACTATGAAACGTCCTATGACGAGATGGTCACCAATGAGGCATTCTCAGCGGCATTTAGTCAAAATCTGATGGAACTCGGTATCCCGCAAGAAGAGATTGTGAGTGGTAACGATCATGGCTCCATGGACATCGGTAACGTTTCCCTGAAATGTCCCGCAATCCACCCCTACATCCGTGTAGTGGATGAAGTTCATACCCTGCACTCCATTGCCTTCCGTGATCTTGCACTTCAGGACCGCGCGCTGGATGGCATGATTCTGGGAGCAAAAGCACTTGCTACAACAGCCTACGACGTACTCAGTCAGCCAGAACTGCTTCAAACCATCCGAACGGAATTCGAGCAAGCTATTCGCTAAGAATCTAATCAACATGTGATATAGGCACCCTAAACAGACTTGAATTCCAAGCTGTTTCAGGGTGCCTTTTTCTTAATTAGCTGTACGTATATTCAGCAAGAAGCTGGAGATGCTGTGAAAGAAACCTTTGAAAACGATGAAAATAATTCATTTTATTACAGTAAATGTGGTTCATTTGCTGGCTAACTTGGTTATTTATTGATATAAGTACGTGTTCAAAAAGACCGGTTTTCATAACTTATCCTATATTGAGGAGGTGCTGTCATGCTGCTAGAAGCCATGTATCATGTTCCTCGTGACAAGTGGGCTTATGCCTATAATTCGTCAACCATACATCTGCGTGTACGAACCAAACGAAATGATGTGCAATACGTGACTGCACTGACCGGAGATAAGTACAATTGGAACGGAACGTATAAGGAAATACAACTGGAGAAGGCTGCTGCGGATAGCATGTTTGATTATTGGGAGGCTGCCGTCAAGCCACAATTCAAACGTCTCACCTATATATTTCGAATAACCGCCGGTTCGGAAGATGTTTTTCTTGCCGATAACGGAATTCATTATGAGCTCCCCTATCCAACCGGAGGATATTATGAGTTTTCGTATATACATGAAATCGATGTGTTTAAGGTACCTGAATGGGCCAAAGAAGCCGTCTTTTATCAGATCATGACTGAACGGTTTGCTAATGGTGATCCCAAGCTGAATCCTCCAGAAACGCATGAATGGGGTGGCAAACCGGAGTTGGACAATTTTTTTGGTGGAGATCTGCAAGGTGTGCTGGATCATTTGCATGACTTGACCGAACTTGGCGTGAACGCCATTTACTTTACCCCGCTATTCCAAGCCAATTCCTATCACAAATACGACACAATAGACTATAAAAAAGTCGACCCTCATTTTGGTGACAATGCCCTGCTCAAACAATTGACAGAAGAATGCCATCGTCTGGGTATCCGAGTGATGCTTGACGCTGTGTTTAACCATTGCAGTGAAGACTTCCCTCCTTTTCAAGACGTTCTCCAGAATGGAAAAAACTCAAAGTATGCCGGCTGGTTCCACATCAATGAATATCCGATTCAGATCAAAGACGGTATCCCTACCTACGATACATTTGGTTTCTATGGCAACATGCCCAAGTTCAATACAGCCAACCCAGAGGTTAAAGCATATCTACTTGATGTAGCAGAGTACTGGATTAAGGAAATCAAGCTGGATGGCTGGCGTCTGGATGTAGCCAATGAAGTGGACAACCATTTCTGGCGTGATTTTCGCAAGGTTGTTAAGGCAGCGAATCCGGAAGCCTATATTGTTGGTGAAGTATGGAGCGACTCGTTGACCTGGCTTATGGGTGATCAATTCGATTCCGTCATGAATTACCCATTTGCCGACAAAGTGCTTCAGTTCTTCTGTGGTTCAATGGATGGTTATAACTTTGCCAATGAGATGGGTTCACTGATTATGCGCTATCCACAACAAACCAACGAAGTCATCTTCAATATGCTGTGCAGCCATGATACCCCACGACTGCTGACCCGGTTAGGAGAAGACAAACGCCGTTTAAAGTTGTCGGTTGTATTTCTTTTCACCTATATCGGTACACCCTGTATTTTCTACGGCGATGAGGTGGGAATTAGTGGTGATGCTGATCCAGATTGTCGAAAATGTATGGAATGGGACCCCGCCAAGCAAGACAGAGAACTGTATGATTTCTATCGTCTGATGATTGATTTACGTAAAAGCAATGAAGCCCTGCGTAAAGGACGCTTCCGTTTCCTTAAGGCGGATCACCATGATCCCTGTATTGTGTACGAGCGTGTGGATGACAACCTTCACTTTACCGTATGGATGAATAATACACCTCAAGATCGAACGCTTTCTCATCCCATGGAAACGAAAGACTGGAAGGATGCATTAACCGAAGAGCCTGTATTTCCAACCGATGGAATGATGAATATTAAACTTGACCCGTATGGGTACCGCATTTTGTATAGACAGCTTGATCAGACAAACATCCAACACTATTGAAGTTTATATTCAAACAGTCATATAAAAAAAGAGAAAACACTTCCACTGTCTCAGATGTTGACTTTCATTCTGAACTTTGGAAGTGTTTTTGTTTATTAGTTTAAAAAAAGCCACAGCATGATATGCTGCGACTCATTCAGGATTACATCAGTTTACAGGCTCATGTGTGATCCGGCGATATATGTCCATATATTCTTCAGCTGAAACGTTCCAGCTGTATTCCCCGCTCATTGCATTTTTCACAATCTTCTTCCAATGTTCTGGCTGTTTGTAGATTTCCTCGGCACGTCGAATGGTATTCATCATGTCATGTGCATTAAAGCTAGTGAATGAGAATCCATTCCCTTCTCCAGTATACTCATTGTATGCCTGCACAGTATCATTCAGCCCCCCTGTTTCCCTTACCAGAGGCACACTCCCATACCGCAGAGCCAGTAACTGACTAATACCACATGGTTCGAACCTCGATGGCATCAGGAAGATATCACTCCCTGCATAGAAGCGGCGGGATAACCCATCGTTAAACGTGATCTGGGCAGACATTTTGAGCGGATAACGATTAGCGGCTTCACGGAACCAGTGTTCATACGTTGGCTCTCCTGTTCCCAGTACAGCGAATTGAATGTCGTCATAGTACAACAATTCATCCAGGATACGGCAGACCAGATCAAGCCCCTTTGAGTCCACGAGCCTTGTCACCATCACCATGAGAGGTACATCGGGACGAACTGGAAGTCCAAGTTCCTTTTGCAGCTCAATTTTGTTCTCCGTTTTCTTGGCCAGACTCGTTCTGTATTTCACTGGAATTTTGGTGTCCGTTGCCGGGTTGTAGCTCTTGGTATCAATCCCGTTCACAATCCCGCTGAAACGATCTCCAAGTGAGCTTAGCAGTCCGTCCAATCCGTATCCATAATAAGAGGTTTGCACCTCCTGAGCATATGTTGGGCTCACAGTTGTCACATGGTCAGCATACACAATTCCTGCTTTCAGGAAATTGACATTACCATAATATTCGGCTCCATCTACGGTGAAATATCGATCGTCCAACTCAAGGATTTCACTGAATAACTCATGCGGGAATACCCCTTGGTACAACAAGTTATGTATGGTGAATACCGTACGAATATCACTGTAGAATGAATCATGTCTGTAATGGGCTTCAAGTACCAAAGGAATCATTCCTGCATGCCAGTCATGACTGTGCAGCACGTCAGGTTTGAACTCAATCTGTGGCAACACTTCGAGAACTGCACGGTTGAAGAAGGCGAAACGCTCGCCGTCATCCATATACCCGTACACTCCATCACGACCAAAATAATACTCATTATCCACAAAATAAACTGGAATTCCATCATAAACCAGCATTTCTATTCCACAATAAGGTCTGCGCCAACCAAGAGGCACATCAGTTGTGATGACTGGTTGCAATGCCTCTTTATATTCATTAGGAATCCCTTTGTATTTAGGCATAATCACCCGCACGTCTGCCCCGTTCTTCTTTAATGCGAAAGGGAGAGCACCGATTACGTCAGCAAGGCCACCTGTTTTGATAAATGGATGTACTTCAGCAGCAGCAAATAGAATATTCATGCCTTTGTCCTCCTCTTCGGCTTTAGCGTGTTGTTTTCTTTCTTATTTTTCGTTGTTGAACTGACGGAAGTAATACTCGCAGGCGATTCATCCGTTTTCCGACGTGTGTTCTTTTTTAGAATCACAATGCTCAGCGGAGGCAAAACTAATTCAAGACTATGCGGATGCCCATGAAAAGGAATCTTTTCGGTAGGCAGTTGCATATCATTAGTAATGCCTGAACCGCCGTAGACGGAATGGTCACTGTTCAGAACTTCGGTATACATACCGGGACGCATGACACCAATCCGGTAACGCTCCCGCTTGACCGGCTGAAAGTTTATGAGCACAAGGAGTGTATCCGCAGGTTTTTTTCCTTTGCGTACATATGAAATGACACTCTGGTCCTGATCATCCGGAGTGATCCATTCATAACCGTCCAAGGAATGATCAAGCTCCCACAAAGCTTTTTCGCTCAAGTACAGGTTAGACAGCTCACGCTCAAACTGATGTAAATTGCGGTGACTGTCATAATCCAGCAAGAACCAGTCCAGTTGATCCTCATCTTTCCATTCGATGAACTGGCCGAATTCTCCACCCATAAACAACAGCTTTTTCCCTGGGAAAGTCATAAAATAGCCCAGAAAAGCACGCATGCCAGCAAATTTCTGCTCATAGGTTCCTGGCATCTTGTCGAGGAGCGACTTTTTGCCATGAACAACCTCGTCATGAGACAGAGGAAGCACATAATTTTCAGCAAAGGAGTATACGACCGGGAAAGTCAGCAAATGATGTTTGGAAGGACGTTCATGAAAATCAGATTCCATGTAATCAAGTGTGTCATTCATCCAGCCCATGTTCCATTTGTAGTTAAAGCCCAGACCACCTTCATGTACTGGTAAAGTCACCATTGGCCATGCACTTGATTCTTCAGCCATCATCAATGCATAAGGGAAATACTTAAACACCGTCTCATTTAGCTGCTGTAAGAAAGCTACAGCCTCTTTGTTTTCAAGACCACCTTCATCATTGGTACGATATTGTCCTGGCTGCTTCTCAAAATCAAGCCGAAGCATACTCGTAACTGCATCAACACGGAGTCCGTCAAAATGATACATCTCCATCCAATATAATGCATTGGAGATCAGAAATGAACGAATTTCAGGTTTCGAGTAGTCAAAGCTGAGTGTACCCCAACCCGGCTTCTCCGCTAACATCGGATCTGCATACTCATACAAAGGCGTACCATCAAACATACGCAGCCCATGAGCGTCTTTGGCAAAATGTGCAGGAACCCAATCCAGCAATACGCCAATCCCAGCCTGATGTAATGTATCCACCAGGTACATCAGATCTTTCGGATGCCCATAACGACTGGTTGGCGCGTAAAATCCTGTGTTTTGGTATCCCCACGAAAGGTCGTATGGATGTTCACTGAGGGGCATCATTTCAACATGTGTATATTTCATTTCTAATAAGTAAGGAACAAGTAAATCAGCCATCTCGCGATAATTATAGAGGCTTCCGTCTTCTTTTCGCCTCCAGGTTCCCATATGCATTTCGTAAATATGTAGAGGTTTGTTATACATGGTACGTTGTTTGCGTCTCCAGGCTCCATCATTCCATTTATACCCTTCGATTGAACTGGTGACAGAAGCTGTCTGAGGTCGAACCTCTGCTTGAAACGCGTATGGGTCCGCTTTGAGCAATTCTGTGCCATCTTCCGTTAATATTCGGAACTTGTATAAAGTTCCTTCACTGATTTCCGGAAAAAAACGACTCCAAAATCCTGATTCGGGTATCTTATATAAAGGTTCCTTTTCGCCTTTCCATTCATTGCGGTCCAGAGCCAGTCCTACTTCTGCGGCATTTGGCGCCCATACGGTAAAGCGATACCCCTGAAGGCCATCGCAAGTCTCAGGCTGTGCGCCCAACATTCGATAACTGTGATGAAGGTTTCCTTCATGAAATAAATAAATATGCTCCGGCAATATATCCGGATGTGCTAACGGTTGAATGGCCAAGAGATCACCTTCTTCTCAAGAAAATAGATATAACAGTTACCATTACCCCATTCTAGCCAAGTTGAAAAGAAAAATGCGGTGCTTTAGAAAATGTTGTATTTTTTCTGAATTTTTACAGCAACAATAGTTTCAATTGTTCTACTTTGCGTTAATGATGTACTACAATGCACAATATTTTGGGAGGGAAACGATTATGTTTAATAAAGATTGCATCGCTATGCTGTTGGCGGGAGGAGAAGGGAAGCGATTAGCCCCTTTAACCTCGAGTATCGCAAAACCCGCTGTACCGTTTGGCGGGCACTACCGGATCATCGATTTTCCTCTCAGTAACTGCGTAAACTCAGGGATCGATACTGTAGGAGTATTGACGCAGTACCAAGCGGAATCGTTACATGATCATATTGGTGGAGGAGAACCATGGGGACATGGCAACTCAAATGAGGCAGGAATTTCCTTACTTCCATCTTATCATACAGGAAATGACGAATACTTGGGAACGGCGGATGCTATTTATAAAAATATTGACTATATTGATCAACAAAACCCCGAAAATGTTCTAATTTTGTCGGGTGACCATATTTATCATATGAATTATCGTGATATGTTGGAGGCTCATCAGGCCAATAATGCCGCAGCAACGATTTCAGTTATGGAAGTTCCTTGGGACGAAGCACATCGTTTTGGCATTATGGCTGCCGATGCTGATCTGCGTGTAACAGAATTTGCCGAGAAGCCGGCTGAACCAAAAAGTAATCTGGCTTCAATGGGCATTTACATGTTCAAATGGGAGTACTTGAAGCGCCATCTATTGGAAGATGCTGCTAACCCTGAGTCCAGCCATGACTTCGGTAAAGATGTTATTCCACAGATGTTGAACGAAAACAATCCCCTTTTTGTCTATAACTTTAATGGGTATTGGAAAGATGTCGGTACAGTTAAGAGTCTGTGGGATGCCCATATGGACCTGCTCTACAACGATGAGAACTGGAGTCTGCAAAAAGAAAACTGGCCGATGTTTACTCGCGGCTGGCGTTCCAAGCCAAGTGCTTACAAAGCCAGAAATGCGAAGATCGAACAGTTAGCTTCCATGATTCATGACTCTTGTGCCATCGAAGGTCGTGCAGAACGTTCCGTTATCTTCTGCGGCGCTGAAGTAGGTAAAGGCTCTGAGGTTAAAGACAGTGTCGTTATGCCTAACGCACGTATAGGCCGTGGGGTTCACATCGAACGCGCCATCATCGGTGAAGGTGCAATTATCAAAGACGGTGCAATTGTGAAGGGTACAGCGGATGAAATTGTTGTCGTTGGACCTAACGAGGTCGTCTCTGCCAAACCGGCTGTCCGTACGCAACCCGTTCGTATGTTGAAAGAAGTATATGAAAAAAGTGGGCGCTTGCGCGCTGGTGAACTTTCTTCATAATGAAATAAACGTTATACAAAAAAGGCGAGCCTTGGATGGCTCGCCTTTTTGATATTGATATGAATATTGTGAAGCAGACCTGGTCGGTGATCGCAAATGGATTCAAGCTTAAGACTTTTCCTGATCCAATTTTACATCACTTGCTGCTCGTTCTTCAGGCAATGCATGATCACCAGACTGCGTTACAGATTCTTCTGTACCCGTCTCATCAGCCACAGCCGGTAACGTCACCGTAACGATTGTACCCGATCCAAGTTCACTCTGCATCGTAATTGTTCCCTCATGCAGTTCAACCAGTTCTTGCGTAATCGCAAGTCCCAGTCCCGTTCCCCCATTTTGATGATTGACCTGGAAGAAGCGATCCCGTACTTTAATCAGGTGTTCTTCACTAATTCCGATACCGGTGTCTTGAACCGCTGCAATAATCTGACCATTCTCTTCTTTAACAGACAAGAAAATCCAGGAATTCTCATGTGAAAATTTGATCGCATTATCTACAATGTTTAAAAAGACTTGTTTCAGTCGATTCCCGTCTCCATGGACATTATAAGCTCGAGTCTCGTCTGTTTCCAGCTTCAGATGAACCTGTTTTTGTTCCGCTTTGGCCCAGACATTCAACATCGTTTCCTGCACAATTTCACGTATGTTGACCGTTCCTTTAACCAGCTTCATCTGATTCTGCTGCAATTTGGAGAAATCCAGCATCTCTTCGACCAGTCCAATCAATCGTTCGGTTTCTTTGGAAATGATACCCATGCCGATACGGGTTTCTTCCGGATCATAACCGCCTGAGTCCAGTGTCTCGCTCCAGCCCTTGATACTGGTCAGCGGTGTTCTTAATTCATGGGAGATCGACGAGATAAAATCATCCTTGATCTGATTGCTGCGCACAATCTCATGTGCCATGAAATTAAGTGTTGATGCCAATTCGCCCAGTTCGTGCTTGTAATTCCCCTTTACCCTGACATCCAGCCGTCCTCTGGCCATTTGGGCAGAGACTGCGGTGATGTTGTTGATTGGACGTACAATGGAATTCGCCATCCCAATACTAATGATCAAAACGATAGCAAGCACGCCAATACCGACCGCAATTGCAAGCATTCCCATATTCAGTAGTTTGGAGTTCACATTTTCAAGCGATGTAAGGTACCGAATAACATACGTATTTTCGCCGCCAAGATCAAACTTATGTGAAACGGCCATGACAGATTCTCCAGTACCTGGTTGTCTTCCAATCCAGCGCCCCATATCCCCGTTCAAAGCCTGCATAATATCACTTGTTTGCAGCACCGCACGGTCGGATTCAAAAGCAGTTGAACTTGCCAATACACGCCCGTTCAGATCCAAAATTTCCAATTCAGTATTGGACAGTGCCAAATTTACAATTAATCTGGACAGATTATTGCCATCTTCCGTGTTATTCTCACGAGCGATCGGCTCGAAAAAGTCCTTTGAATTGGAAATGTGGGTACTAATCGTATTGTAGATACTTTCATAATAATACCTTTGCACTGCTAACATAAATACGAATTCGACCAACAGCAGAGCAAGAAAAACTACAAAGAAATAATGTAGTACGATCTGCCGTGTAATGCCTTTTTTAATCATTGCTCCCGGCCCTTCCATTTGTACCCGTGACCCCATACAGTCTGCAGGTATTCGGGCTCGGAAGGATTGTTCTCAATTTTTTGACGCAAACGACGAATGTTAACATCCACAATTTTGGGATCACCCATGTACTCTTTTCCCCATACATGATCTAACAATACATCGCGGCTGAGCGGTGTATTCTCTTTTTCCAGGAAAAACTGAATCAGGGAAAACTCCGTTGGAGTCAGCTCAATGGCTTCATTTTGTTTCTTAAATTGCTTCGAAATGAGGTCCAGCGAAAATGGTCCGGACTGGAACGTAACCTTCGCCGCAGTTTCCCGATGCACGTTCACACGGCGTAATAACGACTGAATACGTGCAATCAACTCTGTTGGGCTGAAAGGCTTGCTTACGTGATCATCTGCACCAACGGAGAGTGCGTACACTTTATCCTGCTCCTGAACTTTCGCGGTCAAAAAGATGATGCCCAGACGTTCATTTGTTTCACGGATCCGTCGACACACCTCGAATCCATCAATACCTGGTACCATGACATCAAGCAGAGCCAGATCAATATCCGGTACTGTTTGCAGTATGCGAAGCGCTTCATGACCGTCACCCGCTTCAAGCACTTCGAATCCGTTTCTCTTTAAATTAATCACTATAAAACTGCGGATGGATTCTTCATCCTCAAGAATAAGTACTTTACTCATTAAGTTCTCCCTTTCTATTCAGCTGAGAAATATTGCTCAGTGCATCTTTACCCGCCTCTGATTGTGCTACTCGTGAAGCAATAACCCGATCTTTGGTACGCGTAATTTCCTTCCAGCTTTTACCCTTCTCCTGTTCCCACTTGGAAAGGGTGAAATATTTGATCTCTGCCACGGTTTCATCCGTATCAATCATTTTAAATCGAATATATTTTTCCTTTTCCGATTTGGTGTCTATAGTGATCTTACCGTACCACTCTGGCTTGAGATTTAGATGAAATAAATCAGCATCATCCCGGAATTGGAACGAGACAAATTTCTTGCCTTCTTTGCCATCCCATTGATAATAGGTATAGAACCACAACCTGGAGTCAAAAACGTAATGCTCCCAACCTTTTGGAGTCTCTTTAAGTCCAAACTCAATAATACCATCATTATCGACATCACCGCTTAAAATTTTGTCATCTCTATACGTTTGATCCGGTGATTTAAAAGCATTAATTAACTTGTTATCCTTAACATACATGATTTGCGAGAAGGAACTCCGATCATCCAGCTCAATATCCAGTACAATCCCCATTTGTCCTTTGGAGATCTCTCCACCAAGAGCACTATAAACTTCTTTAACCGTATAATCGGTCTGCACCCGATCAACTTCCTTGAAGCTGCCATCTTCATACTGATATAAAGCAGTGGTTGCAAAGCCGCTGTTGTTGAGCGAAATGATAACAAAATCGCTCTTGCCGTCCCCACTCAAATCCAGCGTGTTTCCCTGCGCATCATCAATAATATACTGGTTATATGGTACTCCGCCCAGAACCTGCTCCAGCGCCCCGCCTTTATAAGAGTAGGCAGTCAAAGCTTTCTGCTCCTGTAAACTTACACCAAGAATAATATCCGGATTCCCATCATTCGTAATATCCAATACTTTAAAGGATTGCAGCTCATTTCCCGGCACATCAAATGTAAGCTTTTTAACCCATGCGCCTCCCTGCTCTTCCAAAATCATGCCATGGATTCGCACATTCTCGTTTGGTGTCTCATAAAAGACAATTGCTTCTCGAGTTCCATCCCCATTCAGGTCTTCTACCCGAATCATACTGGTGTTATTCATATCCTTGGGACGGATCAAGGTGCTCTCTGGTGGTAATTTAAGCTGAACCACGTTGTATAGTTTTTCCTTATCTGTGGACATCATTGGTTTTCTCATCAAACCCTTGGGGTCACTTATGACTGTGCATCCGCTCAGAACAGAACCAAGCATAATTGCCATAGTTCCTGCTGCAATGAAGCGTCCCCACCGTGAATTAAACAATCTCATCACTCTTTTCAATAGTTTAAATCTGGTTTTTTTCTTGCTGCGTCAGTCTCCGTCCACGAATATCAAAAGCAATCTTGCCTTCTGCCAATCCCCAGATCCGCGTGGCATGTTTCTCAGCAAGCTCAATAGGCAGTACTGCAATGACTGTAGCACGTTCTTCTTCACATAATTTGCGCAATGTTTCCAGCACCGAATCTGCCGTGTGAGGGTCAAGACCAATCACAGGTTCGTCGGCCAGAACCACTTTGGCACCATGAGCAAGTGCTCTTGCAATGGCAACACGCTGCTTCTCGCCACCACTAAGCTTTTCTGCGATTTGATGTGCCTTATCGAGTAATCCCAATCCTTCGAGATAATCCATAGCACCCATATAATCATCGGAACGTACCATACCGGTTACCATTCTCCATACTGGAGTCTGACCCGATCGCCCGATTAATACATTTTTAAGAGCTGTACGTCTGGGGAATAACTCAGGATTTTGCTCCAAGTATGCCCATTCCCGTTTGATTTTCCGTTTTCCAGACCAGCCTTCTTTCAAGATCTCGGCACCATCCACCGTGAATCGGCCAGAATCCCATTTTTCCATCATGGCCAAACATTTAAGCAACATGCTCTTACCGCTGCCGCTTGAACCAACGACAGCAATCATCTCACCTTGTTGCATATCAAATCGAATATCCCGCAGAACGGGAACGCGGTCCACGCCAACGGATTTACTCAAGTTCTCTACTCTGATCATCGCGATGTCTCCTCTTGTCCATGTTTTTCCCTACCACTAGTGTACTCGGAAATGGACATCAATTTCCATGCGAACACCAGCTTCTATTTTAACACAGATTCGAACTCAGGTTTACGACGAAATAATATACCTGCCACACCAAAAAGAAGGTACATGATTCCAAGCAGTGTGAACATACTTCCGGGTGAGATCCAGTTGATCATCTGACCACCCAGATTCGGTCCGATAATGCTTCCAATCGTGAAATGAAAGGATGCCACCACGTTGGCTGCGGGCAGCAACACTTTAGGCAAAATGTCTGCGGCATAGGCCAAGCCCAATGAGAAAAAGGAACCGACCAGACCACCTGCGATCGTTAACAATACAAGTGTCCACCAGAAGTGCGTACCTGCAACAGGAACCAGCATGAATACAATCCCCCCACTGATGCCCGCAAACATCAATATCTTCTTACGCCCATATCGGTCACTCAACATTCCGAGGGGCAATTGAAGGAACAAACCTCCAATACCGATAAATGGAAGCAACGATGAAATCTGATTGGTATCGAATCCAATCCGAAGGCCGTACACGGGGAAGTTGCTATTCATACCGGCCTCCATATATCCGTATAAGAGTGCTGGTAAAAGTGCATACCAGGCCCATGCCAGACTGCGACGGAAGCGACGTTCCGGCAGTTGGCCATGCTCTGCTTTTTCCGGTTTCGTATCCGGAAGCTTCATTAATACTAGGATAAGTACTGCTGCAATACAGATGAACAAGACCCAGAAAGGGACAGCATCACCGAAGCCAAGCAGCTTTATTCCGAGAGGACCAATACTGAATCCGAGACCGTAGGACATGCCATATAACGATATGTAACGTCCACGCTTTTCAGGTGCAGTAACAAGCAGCACCCAGAGCTGGGCCGCATAATGTAGTGCGCTATCTCCTATTCCAACGACCAGACGTAAAATGAACCATATTTTAATATCCGGTAAATAAGGAAACAGGATCAAAGGAACCATGACCAATAACAGGCCGCCTACAATCAGCTTTTTGAACCCCAATGCACCCAGTAGTCGCTCCGCAACTAACGTCATGGCAAATGAACCAACGTACAAGGCGGCAGCGTTTAATCCGTTTAAACCTGGTGAAACCCCTTTTTGCTCCAAAAAAATCGAAAGCACAGGAAGCAAAAGCCCTTGACTTATGCCCGCCACCACAATAACCGTAATCAGAATCAGATAATTGGCTGTCGAGTGTGATCGTTTGGGACGAGTAATCGATGACACGAATTCATTCCTCCTGCAAGCACACAAAGAAAAATCGCCATCGCTGACGACTTTCGTATGTTATACATATGGTTTTAAACTGCTATTCATAGACCAGGGCTTTGCCCCGGACTTGAACATTATAGTGGACAACGCCCTGCAAAACAAGCCATAATAGTAGTTAAGTCGCTGCGTACATTTAGATGTGACGGGAGGATTCTGCAACATTATGGCTTATCATGTGAAAATTGATGTTTCACCGATATATGAAATGCTTAACAGCTTTCTGGTTTATGTCACGAAAAAATGGATTCAGCATCTGGATATTGGTCCTGAATGGATTCTGGAAGTGGAAGGCAAACTAAGTTCCAATGTACGAGCTGCGCTCGCACCTGCTGCCACTTGGCCTTTTGATGATTTTGATGTTTTGTTTGCATGGGCAGCATATCAAAATGATACATCAGAGAATCGTGATTTCCTGGACATGCTTGCCGGAATGACAGCGGAAGACCTATATGCACGTGTGTCTCCTCTTCTGCCCGCACTTACAATAGAAGAATCTACACGCATTCGGAACAGTTATGTCCCATTATTGCGACTATGGGATGAACACTACTGCCAGAATATGAGCGAAGATCAGCGTGTATGGCTGGAAGAAGATGCCGAGGAAAAACGCATTTTGCTTGATAAAATGGGCTCTGAACTGCTTATTGAATATGCTACAGCGGGCGTTCTTGTTGAACCGATGCCTGGACTGAACGAAGTTATCCTGTTTCCAACGGTGCACAATCGCCCTATTAATATGTACTGCTTCTATGAGGGAATGATGATTATGCAGTATCCGGTAGATGCACCTGAAGAAAATGAAGATCAGCCGCCAACATGCCTTTTACGATTCACCCATGCACTGGCTGATCCCGAAAGACTTCGCCTGCTTCGTTACGTATCGGATGAACCCAAGTCTCTCGCTGAGATGTGTGAAGAATTGGGCAAAGACGAAGATACGGTCAAAGATCAGGTGATGGCGCTGCGCATCGCAGGTCTGCTGCGAACTCATCTGCTCGGAAGCAACCGTAAAGAGAAATACAGTATTCGCCCAGATGGCGTATCTGAATTGAATATGTTTCTGGAATCTTACATTCGCATATAATTCATTTGACCCAATGTGGAGTTGCTGGCTACAAGGAGTGAGTTAGATCATGAAATTAATGAAACAACATATTTTGTTTGACCTTGATGATACACTCGTATACTGCAATAAATATTTCAACCTGATTTTGGGAGAATTCTTTGAGAATATGCAGGAGTGGTTTGATGGACATTCTTTGACAACGCAAGAGATCCGTGAGAAACAGCTGGAGATTGATGTAACCGGAGTGGACAAGCTTGGCTTTGCAAGTCACCATTTCCCGCAATCCCTGATTGATACCTATCGTTACTTTTCTGGGAAGTTTGCCAGATCAACTTCTCCCAGAGAAGAATCTTATCTGAGCAAGTTGGGTATGAGCGTGTACGAACAGGAAGTTGAACCCTATCCTCATATGGTTGAAACGCTTGAGAACCTCAAAGGCGCAGGACATTCCCTCTACTTATATACCGGCGGCGAAACTGTGATCCAGCAGCGTAAGATTGATCAGATGAAACTCTCGGCGTATTTTGATGATCGGATCTATATCCGACAACACAAAAACATAGAGGCACTGGAAGGCATTCTGTCTAACGGTCCGTTTGATCGTCGTGCGACATGGATGATTGGCAACTCACTGCGGACAGACATTATGCCCGCGGTAAAAGCCGGAATACACAGCATATATATCAAACAACCAAATGAATGGCAATACAACATCGTAGAACTTCAACCCAATCCGGAAACATCGATGTATACCATCACTGCACTGGAAGAGGTACCCAAAGTCATACACGAAAATATACAACAGCAGCAACAAAAAAGGACCCTTGGATAAGGGTCCTTTTACTTTATCATGACTAACATCAAGCATCCTGTTTCTCACCAGATAACTTGCCTGTTACCACGTCTTGCAAAATAATACGTGCCTTCACGGTACTCCCGTCTTTTCGTTTGAACGATAGGACCTGGGTACTCCCCTTCTCAATCAGCGATTTTAACATCGTACTGGTGATTTTCTTGCCCGCATACTCTTTCCATACCACAAACGAACATCCTTCCTTGAAACGTGAGCATCCATAACCCTTCTTGCCCTCTATAATCTGACCTGTACAGCCGGGAGAAGGACAAGGTGCCAGTAACTCTCTCACTCCGGTTGGGCTCGCAGTTGAAGATGGCGCCTTGTTGGTGGTGCTTTTCGCACTGCTGGCTCTCGATGAAGATGCCGAAGTCTGACGGGACGTTTTTACAGTTGAACCGCCACTAGCTGTCTTGGCTGATGTCCTTGCATTACCTGCCTGGGTTCTGGCTCCCTTGCCTTTCCCCCTGCCTGCACGCGAATCTTCTCCAAAAGCATCTGCCGGCGCCGGGGCTTGCACACGCACCTTCTCAATGATGGACAACGTAAATTTCTTAACGTTCTCCATGAACTTGTCCTGCCCCGCCTCACCTTTGGAAATCTGATATAATCTTCTTTCCCATTGGCCTGTCATCTCGGGTGAGGTTAACAGATCTACGCCTGCTCGGCGAATCAATTCGATAGCCGTTCTTCCTTTGAGCGTTAACTGCATTTTTTTCCCCTGCATCGTAATGTAACCTACGTTTTTGAGGCGCTCAATTGTAGCAGCACGTGTAGCCGGAGTACCCAAACCACTGTCTTTCATCGCATCTCGCAGCTCTTCATTCTCGATCTGTTTGCCTGCACTTTCCATCGCTTTCAGCAATGTTCCCTCGGTATAACTTTTGGGAGGCTGGGTCGCCTTCTCCTTGAACTCACTCTTCGTACATTGAACAGGCAATTCAGGTTGTACGCTAAAAGCCTTGTCCGTCCACTCTTCAGCTTCCTCTTCTTCATTGCCGTTTTTCTTGGTCTTCTTCTTGCCTGCCCCGCCCTGTTCCTGATCTCCGGAACCGAGAACCACTTTCCATCCGAGGGACAGCAGCTCTTTGACAGATGTCTTAAACTGATGTTTCTCCACTTCGGTGAGCACGGTATGTTGCTTATACTCCGCCGGAGGATAAAAGTGAGACAAGAAACGTCTTACTATCAAATCATAGATGTTCTGCTCATCCTTGGATAAGGTACCTGGTCGCTTCAAAGTAGGTAGGATCGCATGGTGATCTTCAACCCTGCTCGGATTACATACCCCTTTATTATTCTTATGAACAAGCTCTGGCTTAGCCCCTTGCGCAAGCTCACTATAGGTACCATTTTTAAGCAGGTTTAGCGTTTTGTGCATACCTTCAATATTCTGTTCCGTAACATAGTTGGAGTTCGTCCGCGGATACGAAATTACCTTGTGTTTTTCATACAAGGCCTGTGCGATATCCAGTGTTTTTTTGGCACCATATCCGAATTTGGCATTGGCTTCACGCTGTAAAAGGGTCAGGTCATACAAACGATACGGATACTCCTTCGTCTGCTTCGCTTCATATTTGGTAATCTGCCCTGTCTTGCCCTTCACACTGGCTGCAATGGCCTCTGCTGCCTCCGCATCTGTCAACTTATCTCCTTGACGCAGTCCCCGGTACTCGACACCTTCCTGCCGAAACCAGGCGGCCACTTCATAAAAGGTCTGCGACTGGAACGCTTCAATCTCTATTTCCCGATCGTAGATTAGCGCAAGTACCGGGGTCTGCACACGGCCTACAGACAACAATGCATTATGACGGGTTGTAAATGCCCGTGAGGCATTCATACCAATCAGCCAATCGGCTTCACTTCTGGCGCGAGCAGCATGGGTCAAATTTTCAAATTCAGAGGCATCCTTCAGACCATCAAAACCACGCCTAATGCTTTCTGCTGTCAAATCCGATATCCATAAACGCTTTACAGGCTGACGCAGCTTCAATTGCTGTTGTATAAGAGCGAAGATGTACTGCCCTTCTCTCCCTGCATCGCAAGCATTAACGATCGCTGAAGCCCGTTTCGCCAGTTCTCCAATCATTTTGAGCTGATCTTTCGTTCTCGGATTGGGTACAATCTTGAACTGATCGGGTATGATCGGCAGGTCCGCTATATTCCAACGCTTGTACTTCGTATCATAGGCATCCGGTTCAGCCAGTCCAAGCAAATGCCCTATCGCCCATGTGATGATGTAATGCTCACCCTCCAGATAGGTGCGATTGTTCTTGGCCTTTGGTTCTATGACGGCGGCAATGGTTCGACCCATGTCGGGTTTTTCCGCTATAACCAGTGTCTTCATCCGTCCATCTCTCCTCCTTCACCGTCCGCATGACGGCAAAAAGGGGCCTTCCGCCGACGGAAGCCCCTTGCTTCTGATACATATTATATCAGATTTTGGATTCGGGAGCACCCTCCCAGAATGAATTAAACTGCAGCCTGTTCTTTCAGTACATGTTTTTGTCTGCACTCTTTGCATACACCTTGGAAATCCAGACGATGATCCGTGACAGCAAAGCCATACTGACGCTCTATCTGTTGTTCCAAACGAAGCAGACCATCTTCCATGATCTCTTCTACTTTCCCACATTCGGTACAGATCAAGTGATGGTGATGATGAGAACCATCTGTACTTCGCAGATCGAAGCGCGCAGCACCATCCCCAAAGTTAATCTTTTCAACGACCTGAAGATCACTCAGCAGTTCGAGAGTTCGGTATACCGTAGCCAATCCGATCTCAGGGAACTGCTCTTTAACCAAGAGGAAAACTTCCTCTGCACTAAAATGATCCTTTTCATGTTCAAGCAACACACGTACAGTAACTTCCCGTTGTTGTGTTAACTTATATCCTTTTTCAACCAATTGATTTTTAATGTGAAATATCTGTTCTGAAATGGACTTGTCCCGGTTACTTGCCATAGCAGGTCGCACCTCCGGTTTATATTCATTGAAATTTGCTTTTATCGTACGGATTCGTGGTTTCATTCAATCCTTATTTATAATTATTATAATATAATAATAAATCTTTATCATGTAAAAAGCAATGCTATTGCTCACACTTATATGAAATATGTAGTGAAATTGGTTAAAATAACAGCAAACAACCCTCGCTGATCGCGAAGGTTGTCATTGATATCTCGATCTATACTTTTTACACCAGAACCGAAGCACCCATCAAGTATTTGTCCACTTCACGAGCAGCCTCACGGCCTTCATTAATTGCCCATACAACCAAGCTTTGGCCACGACGCATGTCACCTGCTGCGAATACTTTATCCACATTGGTGTTGTATTTGCCGTAACGTGCCTTAACGTTAGTACGACGATCTGTTGCAAGACCCAATTGCTCTACCAACGTTTGTTCCGGTCCATCAAAACCAATGGCAATCATGGCCATCTGAGCCGGGAATACACGCTCTGTACCAGGAATCGGCTGATAAATCTTGCGACCAGTTTCATCCACAATACGCTCGATCTGTACTGTATGCAATTCTTTGAGGTTCCCCTCATCGTCTCCAACAAATTTCGTTGTCATGATGGAGAATTCACGCGGATCTTGACCAAACAATGCTTTGGCTTCCTCTTGTGCATAATCAAGTGTGTATACGTTCGGGAATTGTGGCCAAGGGTTGTTAATGCGATCACGTTCCATAGGTGCTTGGGTATGCGTACCAAATTGAGTGATCGTACGACAACCATGACGCAGCGATGTAGCTACACAGTCAGATCCTGTATCACCGCCACCAATGACGATAATATCTTTGTCCTTAGCGGACAGATATTGACCATCTTCCAGATTGGAGTCGAGATAGCTCTTAATGCTGCCATTCAGGAAATCCATGGCGTAATGAACGCCTTTCAAGTCGCTGCCTTCAATATTGAATTCACGCGGCTTCGTTGCACCACCGCACAATACAACAGCGTCATATTCATCCACCAGTTGTTGTGCTGCAATATCTTTACCGATCTCGGTGTTTGTAATGAATTGGATCCCTTCTGCTTCAAGCAGATCAACACGACGTTGAACGACCTTTTTATCCAATTTCATCGTTGGGATACCGTACATCAGCAATCCGCCAACACGATCCGAACGCTCATATACCGTTACCAAATGTCCCGCTTTATTCAACTGAGCCGCAGTTGCCAAGCCAGCTGGACCTGAACCTACCACAGCTACACGTTTACCCGTACGTTTTTCAGGAGGCTCCGGAACGACCCATCCTTCTTCGAAACCTTTTTCAATAATTGCTTCTTCAATCGTTTTGATGGTTACAGGCTGACCGATTAAGCCAACTGTACAAGATCCTTCACAAGGAGCTGGACAGATGCGACCTGTAAATTCCGGGAAATTATTGGTTTTGTGAAGGCGCTCAAGTGCTTCTCTCCACAGTCCGCGATATACAAGATTATTCCATTCCGGAATCAGGTTATGCACGGGGCAACCTGACGTGCCGCCAGTCATATCTATACCTGTATGGCAATACGGGGTACCACAATCCATGCATCGTGCACCTTGTGTTCTGAGTTCTTCTTCAGCCATGTGTTTATGAAACTCTTCCCAATCCTTGATCCGCTCCGCTGGCTCACGATCCGCTGGCAGTTGACGTTTGTATTCCATAAATCCAGTAGGTGTAGACATCTTACGTTTTCCCCCATCCGTTCTTGTCTTAATCCCTTCATGTGCATGGTTCTATATGAAATGGATTACTCATTACTTGAGTTTTTGTCTATTGTATCACAAAATCTTCTCGAAGATATTTCAATTATAGTAGCATTTACTGTGGTGAATATTAAATGGATTATCCGCATAATTATTTGTATTTTATACATCATATCTTTGAAGTCTACCTATGGTCAATACCCTTATTTTGGCGTTAAATGTGGTCTTGAACTCCGAAATCTGGTGTTTGATAAAGAGTTAATAAGTCGAAACGTCATATAAATGTTAGATAATTTGTCATCAAATTCAACATATTCTGCTAGGAATCGTTCGTATTTCCGAATTCCAGACCTGTTTTAGGGCTTCACAACGTTAAACCCCCAAATCTTTTACACTTTTTTACTATTTAATGCTGAATCGTATGTATAATATACATAAATTTCAATCATTCATGTTATATTAATGTAATAGGGATTCCATTCTAAACAAATGGCTTATTTTTTTATAAAGAAAAGACGCTGTTCACGAATATTTCGCAATCAGCGCCTCCCATCATACAACCACGACCGAAGTCAGGATTCCTATATGCCATATTTACTGTTTACGCTCATAAAATTCAAACGTATATGCGTGAACATTTTTTTCATCCTGTTCGCCTTCAATCTGGTCAATCAGTTCCCATTCAGACCAATCCACGTCGGGGAAAAACGTATCTCCCTCAAAATTCTCATGAATTTTGGTCACCACAAGACGATCTGCAAAGGGCAAGAACTCGCGATACACTTGGGAACCTCCAATTACGCACAGTTCCTCACCTTTGGTTACGCTCAGCCCTTCTTCAATCGTATGAACGATCTCAGCCTGTTCCACCTTGTAGTTCAGATCTCTTGTCACTACGATATTACGGCGCTGAGGAAGCGGCTTACCGCCAAAAGATTCCCACGTGTTACGTCCCATGATAATCGTTTTGTTTAACGTACGTTGTTTGAAAAAGGCCATATCTTTGGGTAACCGCCATGGAATCGTATTATTCAATCCGATCACACCGTTCTCCCCCATTGCCCATACCAATTCAATACTCAAGGGTAATACACTCCTTCAATCCAAGTCTCTTCTAGAGGTTGTTCAAAAAATCCACTTTTGATTACGAATCATGCCTAGCGGCATCATCAGCGTCGAAGTTGAAATTCAACCGAAATGTCCGTTGCTCACGTAGTTTGCCTACGCTCCGCTACTCCATTTCTAGCTTCATTCCATCTTCTTGGTACTGAAAACCAGACTTTTTGAACACGCACTTATCGAGATTGAACACATAATTAGACTGCAATTGGAGCTTTGATGCCCGGATGATGCTGATAGTTCTCAAACTCGAAATCTTCAAACTTATAATCAAAAATAGAATCGGGCTTACGCTTGATTACCAGCTTAGGTAACGCATAAGGTTCACGCTCCAGCTGAGTTTTGACCTGATCAACATGGTTGGAATAGATGTGAACATCCCCACCAGACCAGATGAAATCACCCACCTCAAGGTCACATTGCTGCGCGATCATATGAGTTAAGAGCGCATAACTCGCGATGTTAAAAGGCAGCCCGAGGAATGTATCCACGGAACGCATCGTAAGCATACATGATAATTTACCCTCTGCAACGTAAAACTGAAACGCAAAGTGACAAGGTGGAAGCTTCATATTATTGATCTCTGCCACATTCCATGCGCTGACAAGATGACGTCGTGAATCTGGATTATTTTTAATTGAATCAATGACTGCGGAGATCTGATCGATCTTCTCCCCATTTGGTGCTTCCCAAGTACGCCATTGTGAACCATATACCGGACCCAGATCGCCATTTTCGTCCGCCCAGTCGTCCCAGATCTTCACACCATTTTCTTTCAGATAAGATATATTGGTATCGCCACTCAAAAACCACAACAGTTCATGAATAACCGATTTGAGATGAATTCGTTTGGTTGTTACCAGCGGAAATCCTTCGGAGAGATCATAACGGAGTTGTCTGCCGAATACGGATTGTGTTCCTGTTCCCGTACGATCTCCTTTATGAACGCCATTGTTCAGAATATCCTGTAATAAATCGAGATAGTTTTTCAAGTTGATTTCCCCTCGCATCTCTATATATGTTGCCACTCAGTTCCAGATTGGTCTGAGTTACATCATGTCTGATCATCTTAACAGTTTATCACACTGTGCACGATGGAAAAAGAGTTGAAAACACATTCAATCGGACCTATGTTTTACGACACAAAGTACATGATATAACTCTACGGAAGGTTCTACACTCACAAAAAAGAGGTGAATAACGCGTTAGCGCTATTCACCTCTTGATATACGTATAATGCCGGACGGATCCGAAGCTTAGATGATCTTAACGGGAGATGATGTGGATCGGGTGACCCATAACCAATTCCGCAGCTTCCATCACGATTTCGCCCAAAGTTGGGTGAGCGTGAATTGTGAGAGCCAGATCTTCCAAAGTAGCGCCCATTTCAATTGCCAATCCAAGCTCAGCAATCAAGTTAGAAGCTTCCAGACCTACAATTTGGCAACCCAATACAAGGCCGCTTTCCTCGTCAGCTACGATTTTCACGAAGCCTTCAGCGTGGTTCAAAGATACAGCACGACCGTTACCCGCATAAGGGAATTTGCCTGCTTTAACTTTGTAACCTTTCTCTTTAGCTTCTTTCTCCGTGTAACCTACGCTGGAACACTCTGGATCTGTGAACACAACAGCCGGCATACATTTGTAGTCAACTACAGATGGTTGTCCTGCGATTGCTTCAGCAGCCACTTTACCTTCATAAGAAGCTTTGTGTGCCAGAGCCAAACCAGATACGATGTCACCGATAGCGAAGATATGAGGAATGCTAGTACGACCTTGGTGGTCAACTTTAACGAATCCACGCTCGTCAACGTCTACACCGATCAGGTCCAAACCAAGCTCACCATCTGTGTTTGGACGACGTCCAACCGTTACCAACAGGTAGTCTGCAGTAACTTCTTTGGACTCACCATTTACAGAATATTTAACAGTTACATCTTTATCCGTTTGCTCAGCACTTTCAGCTTTTGCACCCGTTACGATTTCGATGCCTGTTTTCTTCATGTTTTTAGCCACGAGGCTAGTCATGTCTTTATCGAAACCTGGCAGTACTGTATCCAAACCTTCGATGATTGTTACTTTTGCACCGAATTTAGAGTACATTTGACCAAGCTCAGCACCGATATATCCGCCACCGATAACGATCATGCTTTTTGGTACTTCAGGCAAGTTCAGAGCTTCTGTCGAAGACAGAATGCGTCCGCCAAACGGGAAAGGTTTCAGTTCGATTGGACGGGAACCTGTTGCAATAATTGCATTTTTAAATTTGTAACGTGGAGACTCGTGGTCATTGAATACACGAGCTTCGTTTTCGTTGATGAACATGCACTCACCGTTGAAAACTTCAACTTTGTTGCCTTTGAGCAAACCAGCTACGCCGCCAGTCATTTTCTTAACAACGCCGTTTTTGAATTCTTGAGTTTTGCTGAAGTCCACTTTTACGTTCTCAGCAGAGATACCAAAAGCTTCACCGTGAAGTGCAGACTCATATTGGTGTGCAGCAGAGATCAGGGCTTTGGATGGAATACATCCACGGTTCAAACAAACTCCGCCCAGTTCGGATTTGTCTACGATCAATACGCTTTGGCCAAGTTGAGCAGCGCGGATGGCAGCTACATAGCCGCCAGGACCCGCACCAATTACTAATGTGTCGATATTGAGAGAAGCGTCGCCTACTACCATATCTTACACCTCCATAACAAGCAGCTCAGGGTTAGCGAGCAGCTGTTTAATGTAATTCATAAAGTTTTGTGCTGTTGCGCCATCGATGATACGGTGGTCAAAGCTCAGGGAAAGAGCCATTACAGGTGCTGCAACTACTTCGCCGTTTTTGATCACTGCTTTTTCGCTGATGCGTCCTGTTCCGAGAATAGCAACTTCAGGGAAGTTGATGATTGGAGTGAAGAACATACCGCCAGCAGAACCGATGTTACTGATGGAGATTGTGCTTCCTCTCATTTCATTCGCGCTCAATTTGCCGTCACGTCCACGAGCTGCCAGATCACGGATTGAATCAGCGATCATCCAGATGGATTTGCGATCAGCATCTTTGATAACAGGAACGATCAAGCCGTTGTCTGTATCTGTTGCGATACCGATGTTGTAGTATTTTTTGTAGACAATTTCGTTAGCTTCTTCATCAATCATAGCGTTCAGAGCAGGGAATTGGCGGGAAGCCGCAACCAGTGCTTTAACGATGAATGGCAGATAAGTAACTTTTGTTCCTTTTTTCTCTGCAATAGGTTTCATACGAGTACGGAAAGCAACCAGTTCAGTTACGTCCACTTCGTCCATGATTGTAACGTGAGGTGCTGTGTAAGCCGATTTAACCATTGCGTTAGAGATCGCTTTACGGATACCTTTGAATGGTACGCGCTCTTCTTCAAGGTATTGTTCACCTGCAGCCGCTGCTGGTGCTGCGGATTTTTTCTCTTCTTGAGCCGGAGCTTCGGAAGATGCCGCTGCGGAAGAACCGCCACCGTTTTTGAAGGATTCAACATCTTCTTTGGTTACTTTACCGTTGTTGCCAGTACCGTTAACCTGAGCGATGTCTACACCTTGTTCGCGAGCAAATTTGCGCACGCTTGGCGTTGCCAGAACGTCTTTGGCAGGTACTGCCGGAACGCTGTTGTTTCCGCCTTCTTTAGCTGAATCCGAGCTGGAAGCTGCTGCAGAAGAACCGCTAGTATCAGCTCCGCCTTGAGCTGCATCTTTCTCTTGCTCGCCTTGATCGCCAGCAGGAGCGTCTTCTTGCTCAGGAATTTCACCTTCTGCATCAATGATGGCAACAACTTCACCAACGTGGCAGACTTGACCGTCTTTAGCGAATACTTCAGTCACAGTTCCGTTAACCGGACAAGGTACTTCAACTACCGCTTTGTCGTTCTGTACTTCCATGATGATATCATCGTCAGTTACTTTGTCCCCGACTTTGATGTGCATCTTGATGATTTCGCCTTCGTGAAGGCCTTCGCCTAGTTCAGGGAATTTATATTCAAATTTAGCCAACTGAAAAACCTCCTTGATTATGTGCTCAATCCTGAAAACAACCCTTAACTCCAAGAACCAACTGTTACTGCTAATGCAAATAACTGTTACTCAAGGGGCTAATGGCTGTTTACAGTGCAGCCTGCGCTGCGGTGTGAATCACCATACTGCGCCTTGCGGCATGTCAGATGATTAGATTAGAAATTCACGACTTTGTTAACCGCAGCAACGATACGTGCCGGGTTAGGCAGCCATGTATCTTCGATTTGTGCAAAAGGATATACAGTATCCGGACCAGCTACACGCAGAACCGGTGCTTCCAAGTGCAGGATTGCTTTTTCATTGATTTGGGCAATGACTTCAGCTGCAACACCTGCGCTCTTTTGAGCTTCCTGTACAACAATTGCACGGTTTGTTTTCTTAATAGAAGCAACGATGGTATCGATGTCGATCGGACTAACCGTACGAAGGTCGATAACTTCAACGTTGATACCTTGTTTTTCGAGTTCCTCTGCTGCTTTCACAGAAGTATGAACCATCATACCGTAAGTGATGATCGTTACATCGGAACCTTCACGAACAACGTTCGCTTTACCCAATTCAACAACGTAGTCTTCTTCAGGAACTTCTGCACGGAAAGCATGGTACAGGTTCAAGTGCTCCATGAAGAATACAGGGTCATTATCGCGAATAGAAGCGATCATCAGACCTTTTGCATCGTATGGGTTAGAAGGAACAACTACTTTGATACCTGGTGTTTGCGTGAGCAGACCTTCCAGGGAATCTGTATGCAATTCTGCCGCTTTTACACCGCCACCGAATGGTGTACGGAATACGATTGGAGAATTGTATTTTCCACCGGAGCGGAAACGCATACGAGCAGCTTGCACTACCATTTGGTCAAGGGCTTCGAAGATAAAACCAACGAATTGGATCTCAGCAACCGGACGGAAGCCTTGCACACCCAGACCTACAGCCAAACCGCCAATAGCGGACTCCGCCAGTGGTGTATCAAATACACGCTCTTCGCCAAACTCTTTTTGCAGACCTTCCGTTACACGGAAAACGCCGCCTACATTACCTACGTCTTCACCGAAAAGCAGAACGTTAGGATCACGTTTCAACTCCACGCGAAGCGCATCACGGATTGCTTCTTTCATGTTCATTTGTGCCATTTGCTTCATTTCCTCCTTAAACATTGACAGTTCACATTTGAATTCGTACATGTATACCGGGACATTAAAGTCGCGGATGTTTATGCTTTATCGGAAAAAACTTATTGGAAATCAGCTTTTTGCTCTTCCAAGTGCTTAGGCGTTTGTTCGAACATGCTGTCGATCAAGCCCGAAATCGTCATTTTCTCGGTTTTTTCCGCTTTTTTGATTTCTTCATTTACTTTAGCTTTTGCTTCTTCTTTCACACGTGCTGTATCTTCTTCAGTCCAAAGACCTTTTTTCTCCAGATATTTAGCGAAACGTGCGATAGGATCTTTAGCAGACCATTCAGCCTCTTCTTCTTTTGTACGATACTTGGAAGCATCATCCGAAAGGGAGTGAGGGCGGAAACGGTATGTTACTGCTTCGATCAATGTTGCGCCTTCTCCGTTACGTCCGCGTTCAGCAGCTTCCTGAACAGCTTTGATAACAGCGAAGATGTCCATACCGTCAACTTTAACACCTTTGATTCCTGCTGCTACCGCTTTGTGAGCGATGGACAGAGCTGCTGTTTGTTTAGCAAAAGGAGTTGTGATGGCATAACCATTGTTTTGCACGAAGAAAATTACAGGCAGTTTGTATACACCAGCGTAGTTCAGACCTTCATAGAAGTCACCTTCAGAAGAACCGCCATCACCTGTGTACGTGATAACAACTTGTTTTTGTTTCTTCAATTTGTAACCCATAGCGATACCCATTGCGTGCAGAATTTGTGCACCAATGATGATTTGTGGCATCAATACATTAACGCCATCTGGAATTTGTCCACCATGTTGGTGTCCACGGGAGTACAAGAATGCTTGATAAAGAGGAAGTCCATGCCATACGAGTTGCGGAATGTCACGATAGCCAGGACATACAAAGTCTTCTTTTTCAATTGCAAATTCACTACCAACCATTGTAGCTTCTTGACCAGATACTGGAGCATAGAAACCAAGACGACCTTGACGGCCCAGGTTTACTGCACGGTCATCCCAAGTACGGGTAAATACCATGCGGTACATAATTTCTTTTAATTGATCATCGGAAAGTGTAGGCATCATGTCTTTGTTAACAATTTCGCCGTCAGGAGACAGCACGGACAGAGCTTCTACATCCTCTGTATACACTTCATAAGGAACCTTGCTCATTTTTTTCTTCACCTCAACAAAAAATTTGAATATCAAGTTCCGCTGTTATAATATTATTATACACCTGTTTCACTCCATACGTCAAAGAAATCCGTAATTTTTTTATGTTTCCTGTCGGATTGTATGTATAACAGGGGATTAATATTGGTATAACAGCATAATACATGATTGCGTGTTTGACCTAACCCCGCACAAGGGTAATCTTACCGTATTGCGCGGTCGAATGCAAAAAATTAACCGAGAAAGGTGACGTTTTATGACGGATTCCCGCTATTTGAAACGCACGATTGTGAAGGAAGAGATTGAAAGTCGCTATCTCGGAGAGAAGCGAACACTCCGTATTTATCTTCCTCCGGGCTATAACGAATTACTTAGCTACCCTGTCGTATATTGTCAGGATGGTGAAGAGTTTTTCAATTTCGGTCGAATTGCCACAACAGCTAACCGAATTATTTTGGACGAAGGAGCTGAACCTTTCATTATTGTAGGTGTTCAGGTCGATGTGTCTGTAAGAACGCAGGAATATGCTCCATTCGGAGATCGGTTCAAGGCATATACCGCTTGCTTCGCTGAAGAGATTATTCCCTATATAGAAGAGAAATATCCTGTGCGCCGTTCTCCGCAGGAACGTATTCTTGCCGGAGACTCGCTAGGTGGCAGTGTTTCGCTTCATCTTGCTCTGTTATATCCGGATCTGTTCACACGTGTAATCAGCATGTCCGGTGCCTTCTATTCTGCTTCTCAAGAAATCTATGCTGCAGCCGAAGATCTGTCCTGGCTCTCGATCTGGATGATCGTTGGTTTGCAGGAAACTGCATTCAAGGCAGACACCGGTACATATAATTTCGTTCAATTAAACCGGGATACACGTGATTTGCTGGAAAAACGTGGCGCTCTCGTCTCCTATCAGGAGAAAGACGGGAACCACCAATGGGGTTTTTGGCAGAATGAATTGCCAGATGCATTGTTATATTTTCTTCAGGAAAGATAAAAATAAACTGGATCACTTCAACAGGCGGCTGAAATGCCGCTTTTGTTTTGCACCATAATGATATCGCTTACAATTGTAATCTAAAAAAGAAGCAGGATTCCCTGCCTGGTTAAATGCCCACTCCTGCTTCTTTGTCCGATTACAAGTGAAATATCAGTTCACGTTTAGTTACTAGGCTATGGAATGTTCCTTTTTAATCTTACTCAACAGAACGTCGCAGCCTGCGTTAACCAACTCGTACACCTCTTCAAAATTGCCAGTGTAATACGGGTCAGGTACTTCCCTGAGTTTTTCCTCCGGAAGCATGTCCATAAACTTGATGATTTCCGCCTCAGCTCCGCCTGGAACGTTGCGTACATTATCTGCATTCGAATTATCCATACACACAATATAATCAAATTGATCAAAGTCTTCGCTGGCGAATTGTCTCGCTGCCATGTTGGCATAAGAAATCTGGTATGAATCCAGCAATTTTCGAGTCCCTTCATGCGGAGGTTTACCAACGTGCCAGTTCCCCGTACCCGCTGAGTCCACACGAATCTGGTGTTCAAGCCCATTCTCCAGGACTTTGTGGCGAAGAACTGCTTCAGCCATAGGTGATCTACATATATTGCCCAGACATACAAATAAAACGCGAATCATATTAATCCCCCTTGCTTAACGTACCTTGAAGTACCGACGATGTTGGCTGTGTTACAATGCTTTCCGGCTGAGGACCGATGTTTCCCGTCTCGGATGGCACCAGCGAACGGCGTGGCAGTTTCCATTTATAATGTACAGAACACATTCGGAAAAACACAACAGCCGCGAAACATAACAATAATCCGGCATTCGTTGTTAACCAGCCCATACCTATGACAAAACCGGCTGTCATTGCCCATACAGCATAGATTTCATCTCGCAATACAAGCGGCTTGCGCCCTGCAAGCACATCACGAATAACGCCCCCGCCAATCCCTGTCATTACAGCCGCTACAATAACTGCGCTAATAGGATGTCCCATGTTTGCAGCGTACAGTGCACCTTGGATTGCAAATGCTGCAAGTCCGATTGCATCAAACAACGCCTCTGTTCGCTTCCAGTGACTAATCCACTTAAGAGGTAATATAAACGCAATCGCTACAGATACTAAGGCCAACATAATTAGTGATCCCTGGCTCCAGAGTGTAGTTACAGGTATACCTATAAGTACATTCCGAATAATTCCGCCTCCGAATGCCGTGACAAGTCCCAGCACAAGTACACCCAAAATGTCATACTCCTCTTCCATTGCCACGAAAGCACCGGACATTGCAAATGCGATGGTGCCTATAATACTGAATACTTCAAAAATGTGTAAGTCCAACCTGTTCAAACCTCACTTTTCAAGTCATCTCCATGTCGCTCTACCCATTGTATCCGCGAGCACTGAAATTGTGCAACCACATTTTGTGGATTATACTGGTTTGGTGAATATATTTGTACAGTTTCCTACAACATATCTGAACAACGAACTATTTTTCTTTGAACTAGGAAGGATGAAATAAAATGACGGTGAAACGGATTGTTATATTTACAGGCGGAAATCTATCTCCGGAATTACTTCAGGAAATACGTGATGATGACATGATCATTGCGGCTGATCGCGGCGCATTATTTTTAATTGAACACGGCGTTCAGCCTCATATTGCAGTTGGTGATTTCGACTCTATCTCCGAAGAGCAACGTATAATTGTTAGTAACAACAGCACAAAGTTCATTACATGCGACCCTGTTCATAAAGATCTTACAGATACGGAAATGGCTTTTGAAACAGCGTTAGATCACGAACCTTCTCACATTCTGATGTTAGGCGCTACAGGTACTCGGATGGATCATACACTCGCTAATGTACATATTATGGTTCGTGCAATGCAGCATCATATCTCATGTGTAATTCAGGACAAGCATAACTATATGACTCTGACAACTTCCAAAGCTGTAGTTGAACACCGTGACTATAAATATGTTTCTTTACTCCCCTTAACTCATGAAGTTACAGGAATAACACTGGAAGGTTTCATGTATCCGCTGAATCAAGCGACTATTCGCATGGGCCAATCCCTTGGCATAAGCAACCAACTCCTAGGCGCTTTAGGTACCGTCACTATCGATAGCGGCCTACTACTAATCATTCAAAGCAAAGATTAAATGTATCCGCATGGCATTTTAATTATTACGTTTTTGTAACCAGTGATTTCGATCATAAAATAGATTCATACACAACAAAGACCCTTGAGATTCAAGGGTCTTTTCTATTTCATCTTTATTTATTATTCGTCAATGATTAATTTTTTGACATTTTTAATTATATTTTAATAAACATACCCAAACCATTGTGGCGCAAGGGATTACACATGCCCATCCAATTTCTAGGCTGTTACAAAGCTGTTATACTCGCTCTAGCAACTTAACGAAAACGAATTTTGGAGGTACTAACTAATATGAAAACAAACATCTTTGTCCAAAAGGCCGTAACCGTCGGGTTGTGCGCTACACTAGGTTTTGGAGCTGTATTAATGACTAACGCCCCTGTCGCACAGGCAGCAACTGCATCTGTGTCCACAGGTCAACAAATTGTTAACTATGGTAAAAAATTCACTGGAACTCCATATGAATTTGGTGCTTCAACAACAACAACCAGAGTTTTTGATTGCTCTTCCTTTATGAAATATATTTTCAAAAAGTATGGTGTAGACTTGCCACGCACTTCCGTGAAACAATCTAAAGAAGGTAAAGCTGTATCCAAAGCTAATCTGCGTGTTGGTGATCTTGTATTTTTCTCCAGCGGTAGCCGTTCTACAGGCTCCAACGTTACTCATGTAGGCGTATACGCAGGTGACGGAAAGATTCTGCATACGTATGGATCTCCAGGCGTAACGATCTCGGATCTGAACTCCGGTACTTGGAAGAGAACTTACGTTAAAGCTCGTCGTGTACTCTAGAACCATTTATAGTTCATATTTAATCAGTAAGGGCCGGATAATATGATCCGGTCTTTTCTTTTACCCTTTTTTCACCACACTTTAAACTGGAGATTCATGGAATGGTTGAAATTTCTAAATTTTATCATGAAGCATATAGCCGATCCCACGCACAGTATGAATCAGCTTCACACTTCTTCCCTTATCTACCTTAACCCTCAGATGTTTGATGTACACGTCCACAACGTTCGTATCCATGGCATACTCATACCCCCACACTTCCCTTAAAATATCACTCCGGGTACATGCTTCATTCACATGCAACGCCAGAAATTCCAGCAATTCGTACTCTTTTGGCGTTAATGTTAGGTACTCACCCGCACGATTTACCCGCCTTGAACGTAAATTCACTTTAAGATCATGAACTACAATCACTTCTTCACTCTCTTGCGTTGCATTCGCAAAAACACGCAATAGATTTCGTATTCTGGCTAGCATCACGGTCAAGTGAATGGGCTCCTCCATCACGTCATTAGCTCCGTAATCCAGCCATTCCACGATGACCTGAGGAGATGCATTTGAAGTAATAACCAGCAGAGGGATCACCTGTCCGCTCTCTATCCAACGTTTCAACTCTGATTTCTGATCCTGGTTAAGGTGTGCATGCTCCTCTTCCCGGTCTACCAGGATGATCAGGTTAATATGCTGCAACGAAGGCTTGACGGATTGGTTTATTTCAGAACACTCCATTCGTTGCACCTCATACCCTTCAGCACATAAAACGTCGTAAATAAGGCTAGCCTGCTCTCCTGCTCCAATCAGCAAAATGGCTGTTTTCACTGTTTTTCACCCGGCCTGTCTCTATCCCCGCTGCGCGTAGCAGTGGTTGGTACAGTTAGCATGCCGTAAAATGAAAAAGTCCATTCCCTCAAGGGAACAGACTTTGTTTCTTTCTTGCTTTAACCAAAGTAACGATGAACGAGAGTACGCGCTTCAGCTGTATCTTTTGTTCCGTGTACGAGAACACGTCCATCCTGGAATACGACCATTCTATGAGCTCCTGTTGTAAAAGAAACCAGAAACGGATTGGATTCCACTTTTCCTTCTTCAAGTCTGTTCAAGCGATCCGCCGTTTGTTGAAGATTCAAATTCATGCGCCGTGCAGGGCGGATCTGAACGGTATCCCTTCCACACAACACATCGGTTTTTTCCAGATTGGACGCAGAAAGATATGGATACGTTGACGAAGGGCCGCATGAAGGACAGTCTTGCTTTTTCGCACCATCCACATTGATGGATATGTATTCGTTCCTCCACACGTCAAATGACAACAACTTGCGTCTCAATGCATTCGCATTGCCACTAAGCAGCTTCATCGCTTCTGCTGTCTGATTCGCCGTTACCATTTGTACTGCTTGTGGTATGATGCCAGACGTATCACAGGTATCTCCACCCAGGGGGACTTCACCCAGCAAACAATTTAAACATGGCGTTTCTCCAGGCATAAACGTATAGGTGATGCCGTAACTCCCCACGCATCCACCATAAATCCAGGGAATACGATGCTTTTGTGCCATATCATTGATGAGTAGTCGGGTATCAAAATTATCCGTTGCATCCATGATCAAGTCTGCATGCTGAATGAGTTCTTCCAGTTCATCTACCCTGACATCCAATACCTTTCCTTCCACATGAACCGTGGAATTAATGGCAGATAAACGTTTTTCCGCAGCCATCGCTTTCGGCATCCGTTCAATTGCGTCCTGCTCTACATATAATTGTTGCCGCTGCAAATTACTCCACTCCACATAATCACGATCCACGATCGTTATGTGCCCGACGCCTGAACGTACTAACGTTTCGGCAATTCCTGTTCCGAGTGCGCCAGCGCCTACAATTAAAACTCTGCTGTCCTTTAATCTGTCCTGGCCTTCCTTGCCAAGTGGCGCATACCTTTCCTGTCTGGAATACCGGTCGGCCTGCTCGGAGGAAATTGATTGTTGTTGATCTATCATGTATGAACCATTCCTTCCACCGGACTACTGGCCGCTGCATAACGCTTCACAGGAATCATGCCTGCCTCATATGCCAGTCTACCTGCCTCTACACCCATTCGCATCGCTTTAGCCATATTCACCGGATTTCCTGATCCGGATACTGCTGTATTCAACAATACACCATCTGCACCAAGTTCCATGGCATAAGCAGCATCTTTTGGAGAGCGCAACCCTGCATCCACAATCACAGGCACAACGGCCTGCTCAATGATGATCTCAATATTATAGGGATTAATGATGCCTCTACCTGCTCCGATGGGAGAAGCGCCAGGCATTACGGCATGTACGCCAAGCAATTGCAGCCTTTTGGCCAGAATGACATCATCTGAAATATAAGGCAATACGGTGAAGCCCTTTTCAACCAAAATTTCGCAAGCCTTGTACGTTTCAATCGGATCTGGGAGCAATGTCTTTCCATCTCCGATGACTTCGACTTTTATCATATCACAAAGTCCCGAAGCCCGCGCAAGCTCGGCGATCCGCACTGCCTCTTCCGCAGTGGAAGCCCCGGCCGTATTCGGAAGAAGCGTGTATTTATCCAGATCCAATGTATCCAGGAAATGCTTCTGGTTACGTTCCTCAAGATTCAGACGACGAACAGCAAAGGTTAAAACTTCCGTTCCAGAAGCATCCACAGCCTGACTCTGCACTTCAAAATCCGAAAACTTGCCTGTTCCGAGCAATAATCTGGACTCAAACGTATATTTACCAATGTTCAACATCATTAACCGCCTCCTACAAAATGTACAATCTCGATTCGATCGCCTTCTCTTAATGCCGTTGACTCGTGATACTCACGCGTTAAGATATGCCTGTTCAGCTCGACAACTACAGTCTTGACTTGCAGGTCAAACGATTGGAGCAGTTTATCCACACGATTTAATCTGTCTTCAATCTCCATCCGTTGTCCATTAACAATGATATTCACTGCACCACTCCCTTTCTGTTCAAACGCTCTGGATTCAGCACTTCAATTCCGAGTTCTTCTGAGCTTTTGCCAGTGATTAACTCCGCGATAAGCCTGCCTGTTATCGCACTTAGCAAAATACCATTACGGTAATGCCCAAAGGCAGCGAACAGTCCAGGTATACTCTTGCATGCACCTATATAAGGCAGCCCATCTGGCGTTGCCGGTCTTACACCTGCCCACGCTCGCTTAAATTGCGCTTCTTTCATCCCGGGTACCCAGTGGGTAGCCGCTGTTAGCAGCTTCTGAACACCCTGTACAGAAACATTCAAATCCGTTCTGCCCGGCAGACTGGTTGCCCCGAGCCAAACTTCGCCATTGGCTTTGGGAACAATATAGACATCCTCTGCATAAACCGTTCTGTCAGGTCTGTACCCTGCATGTTCATCTGAGAACTGAACGGCAGCTATTTCTCCTTTTACCGACCACACAGGTAAGCTCAGATTCACATGTCTCATCAATGCTTCACTCTGTAATCCAGCCGCTATAACGACATGTTTGCACGTTATCTCACCGATCGATGTGGTGATCCCCTGCACGCCGTGTTCGTTTGTTTGTACACGTATACCCTGTATGTCCTCTATAAACCGAGCTCCCATGGCTTGAGCAGATTCCGCATATGCCCTAGTTAGATGGACAGGAAGGATTTCACTCTCGTATGGCCTGTAGTAGGCTCCGTATGTATCTCTGTTAAGCCACGATGCCTCCTGTTGCACAACCGAACGATCCCACCACACCTCATCAGCAGACAAACCGGAATTTCGATTGTTCTTATAGCGGTTTAATTCACTGTATGATCGAAAAGGGGTCAAGAATCCACGGCGTTGCAGCCCAACCTCTACCCCACTAAGGGTATCCATTAGCACTTGTTGCTCAATAAGTAACTGTCTACTCTGCCTGCCAAGCTTAGCCATCAAAGGATGAGCAAAATCCTCACTATCTGGCGCAAGCATTCCAGCCGCTGCGCAAGAAGTGCCTCCCGCAATTGCGGAATGCTCCAGCAACAAAACATCCTGTCCCCGGGAAGCAAGCTCATACGCAATGGCACAACCAACAACACCTCCGCCTACAATAATGGTTTCTGCATGAATCTTATCCGGATTATCAGTTAAACTTTTGCTTCTTGATTCCGTTTCAGAGTTCAGTTGATGACTGAAATGATTCCTGTTCTGACCCGTTACGATCTCATTCATCCTCTCATCTCCTTTCACCGGCTTAGACTTCCTGTAGCAACGATAGCCTGCCTTAGTGATGCAGCTGCCCGATCCGGGGAATCGCTCGACCATACATTTGAGATCACGGCAACTCCCTGTGCCCCTGTAGCGCGAATCGCTTGAATATTTCCCGGCTCTATGCCTCCGATCGCGATGACAGGAATGGAGACACCTCTGCATACTTCATCAAGAGCATATAATCCTCTTGGTTCTAGATCTGGCTTGCTGTTGGTCGCGAAGACATGCCCAAAGAAAAGGTAATCAGCTCCCTGTTCTTCAGCGATTTTTGCCTCATCGATGGAATGAACAGATACACCCAGACGAAGTCGCTGCATTTTGCTTATGACAGCAGGGTTGTATTTACGTATCGCATCTTGCCCCCAATGAACACCGCCATAGAGATCATTCTGTGAAGGCAGTTCTGAACCATTGATAACGATGCGACAAGATGGAATATTAACATTACGCAGACTTTCAGCCCAGCCGATCTTGTCTTGACATGTAAGTTGTTTCTCTCGTATGTGAATATAGTCCACCCATGGCCAAACGTCCTTGGCTGCTTTTACAAAAGATGCTCGATCTCCTGCCCCCGTAGATACAACATGCAATTCAAATGATTCGTGAACATGCTTATGAAAAATTGCGGTACCCTCCCTCTCCTTCCAGGCGTGAATGCTATGAAAACACAAAAAAAGCCACTCCCGTAGGGGAGTGGCTGCGTATGAATTATAGGATCAGATCACTGACTGATGCATACAGTTCATTTCGTGCAGTACAGCTGTAGACCTATAGCCATAACGTTATACACGCAACTGCATGTTTCAATTCGCTAAGCAGACGGTTGAAATCTTTTCGAGTTGCCGTTTGCTCACGTCATTCACTGAAACGCGCTCGCCACTTCCCTACGCTGGTATGATCCAGATCAGGTGCAAAGGGTCCGGAATCGCATTCTTCCATCTCAGCCGCATCGTGCGGCCCCCCTAGTGTTCATATGAAGTTGTAGCCTATGTTACCATAGACGGATTTTTTTGTCACCGTAATTTCTGTTAAACATGGTCTAAACACGGTCTTGAATCGTCTATTTTTTCTCAGACCATTCTTCGACATTCCATGTTTTGGTGACCCAACCCTCGTAAAAATCAGGTTCATGAGATACCAGTAACACCGTTCCCTTAAATTCTTGCAAGGCACGCTGCAACTCCGCTTTGGCAGTGACATCCAAATGGTTTGTCGGCTCATCGAATAAAATCCAGTTGCTTTCGCGCATCAGGAGTTTGCATAAACGAACCTTGGCTTGTTCTCCACCACTCAGCATGTTGAGTGGACGAGTAATGTGCTCATTCTTTAATCCGCAGCGAGCGAGATGACCCCGGACCTCATTCTGAGTCAAATGTGAGAACTCATTCCAGACATCCTCGATCGGCGTGATATTTCCAGCACGAACCTCCTGTTCAAAATAGGCCGTTTCGAGATAATCTCCCAAAAAGGTCTTTCCACTCAGTGGAGATATTTTCCCGAGGATGGTTTTCAGCAGTGTCGATTTACCCACACCATTACAGCCTACAATGGCAATTTTCTCACCACGTTCAATCGTCATCGTCATTTTGGGCAGCAAAGGATAGGTATATCCAATTTCAAAATCAATGCCCTCAAAGACCGTTTTGCTACTCGCGCGGGCATCCTTGAATTTGAACGTTGGTTTAGCCGCTTCATCCGGGCGATCAATACGTTCAATCTTGTCCAGCTGTTTCTCGCGGCTCTTCGCACGACCTGAAGTTGAAGCCCGCGCCTTGTTACGCTGAATGAAATCTTCCTGTTTCTTGATGTACTCTTGCTGTTTCTCGTATGCATCAATATGCTGGGCTTTATTCATATCAGCCATCTCCAGGAACTTGTTATAGTTCGCTGCATATCTCGTTAATTTGGCAAATTCCAAATGATAAATGACATTTACGACTTCATTCATGAATTCCGTGTCATGGGAAATTAAGAGAAATGCGTGCGGGTAGTCCTTCAGGTAACGTGACAGCCATTCAATATGCTCAACATCCAGATAGTTGGTCGGTTCATCCAGTAACAGAGCTGTAGGTTTTTCGAGCAGAAGCTTGGCAAGCAGTACCTTGGTGCGCTGTCCACCACTTAGAGCTGCGACATCTCGATCAAGACCAATTGCAGACAAACCAAGACCATTGGCCATCTCTTCAACTTTTACGTCAATCAGATAAAAGTCGCCCTGTTCCAGTTGTTCCTGAATATCGCCCATCTCTTCCAGCAACTGCTCCAGCTTATCTGGATCTGCATCTGCCATCTGGTCCGTAATATTCATCATTTCTTTTTCCAATTCAAGCAACGGAAGGAAAGCATCCTTAAGCACATCACGAATCGTTTTGCCTGGCGTAAGCTTTGTGTGCTGATCCAGATATCCATAACGGACCTTCGGTGTCCATTCCACTTTTCCACTGTCTTTAAGCAATTTACCGGTAAGGATGTTCATTAATGTGGATTTACCAACACCATTGGCACCAACAAGTCCTACACGCTCTCCGGCGAGTAAACGAAACGATACATTTTTAAATAACGTGCGATCTCCAAAATTGTGACTCACGTTCTCTACTGACAATAAACTCATAAGATGAGGTTGCTCCTATCTATTAGACATTACTTTTATTATGGTTCCGAACCCCTATTCTAGCACAGGTCTCGTCTTTTCTGAAAGTAATGTAAACAGTTCAGGAACTCCTTCCAAGATTTTGTCATGTACGCAAGCTAACGATTAGAGCAGTTATATTCGAAATAGCCTTGTGCAGCTGCTTGTCTTCCGTCTGTGAACACCTCTTCGGCACGGTAACCATTACCACATGTGGAGGGATAGTAGTACTTGATACCCGTTAAAGGATCTACTCCACCTACGATGGCCGTTTTCTTCACAAGTCTGCCTCCACCAATCGCATAATTGTTGATCTTCTGGTCACCAACACCTATACCTTGGATAAAGGCCATAATCCCTGTATCGTTGACGGAGTTGTACCAATCTTCCTGTGCTATCAGGGGCATCGTAAATGTGTAGGATACACCGTTCTTTCTGGCAAACTCATTATGGCGGTTAATCACATCAGCAAGATCATCCTGCACAGAAGTCACAATCCGGCTTCGTCGAACTTGTTCAAATACGCTGCTATCTTGAAGTAAAGGAATCTGTGTGGTTGAAACCAGTTCTTTTTGAAAGCCCTCCACCCATCTCCCTGCGCTTGCGTCGTAGGCATAGACATAGTCGTCCAATGTAAAGTTAATACTGTTACCGTATGAATCTGAATATGTATAAGGTTTCTTAGGACTCCATACTTGCCTGAAAGAATCTTCCCGGTTACCTGTCAACTCTGTTTCTGTGGACAACATATAATAGCCATCGTAATCCAGAATAACCACGGCAGGAATGTAATTAAACATGTTTCGAATAGCTGCGGCATCATCCTGAATCCCCATATTCAAAGCCATCGTCTGAGTAAACGTCAACAAGGCAAGCTCCTTATCCGCTTTAACAAACTTGGTTGAATCATAACCTGCTTCATCACTTTGTTTCTCATTTTGATGCATAACTGCACCTGCATCCATCACTGCGGTTTGAAGTGTAGATCTGTATCGATGTCCAAGAAAGTTAGCCTCTTCGGCATCTTGGGTATGGAGTGAGATGATCCAGAAGAGCGGGAAGAAGATCAGCACGAATACTATGGATAGCTCAGTAATCTTCATTGAGGACCATACCTCCATAGGTTACAAATACCGCTGAGGCCTGAGCCGTACCACTAAGCCATTCACGAATGAGCATGGAAGGTGTACGGTTTGTATTTTGGAGCGTCACGGTAAAAAAATCTCCTGTTGTCAACGTGTATCTTCGGCCAGGATCAACAACCGGAATCACACTTGAGGTAGGGAATATTCTCTCTCGAATCTGAGCTGCATAATATCCATCCTGTACAACCTCGTACGTCCCAGTAAAACTGTTAATGTCCAACGGGTCCGTATAATGAGGTACATATTTCTTATGTAAATGTTCCATCGACACCTCATACACATTGCCCGTCTGGGCCAGTTGCTCCTCAAACTCAGCCAACATTCGAGGTGAAATATACCCTTTCGTGCGGACTGCATCGACAAAACGTGTTACATTCTGTACAGCCGTCATACGTGCTATATCATCCTGCCGATCGGCTGTTTCAGCAGCTGGATACACATAGAGCAGAAGAACTGCGAGCAATACAGCAAGCAGCTTGGATGCGGCATTAATCAATTCACACTGGCCTCCTTCCAAAAAACAATCTTGAGCAGTTCTCCAGTTTCATCTCGTATCAACTCTGGTCTGTAGGTAGCATCGAGCTGGACAGGAATAGTCGCTGTTTTGCTGACTAGTGTATCAATCACATATGAAGTCCCGTCTACCTCTACAGGTATGCCTGTGCCTGTCATCTGTCTCACGGTATGTAACACTTCCGCACCACTATACTGAGATGGTTTGGTGGTATGCAATGTTGTTGTCAGACGACCTTCCATGCCTGCTGTTGTTCGTACTCTGTCGTTCAATGAAGCTGATAAAATCTTAACATTCTGTTGCCCGTACAGGCAGGCTGTCACAAACAGGACAACCGCCGTACAAAACAACATAAGATGCTGGGTATTCTGGGACATGTTAAACCAACTCCTGTCAGGATTGCTGGAAGATTAGCCCTCTTACCACGTTGGAGCGGTCTTTTACAATAATGGCTTTGAATTTACCACTTGGATTGACATATTGATTGTCCTTTTCACTCATGGTCTGGTTAATAATCCCCACTTTATCGTCAGGAGCAATAACCGAGCCGTAGTCCGCGTTATTGAGATCCTGTGAAATGTTCAATTGGTTGCCATACCATTGACCCGCTTTATTTTTACCTGTAATGACTTGAATACCGAACTGATCCTTGTCCGCGTATTTACGCAGCGCATTAGTTACCTGTGATCCACTGATCGTTGTTCCGTCATACACCGTGAATGCAGCCTGAGACAGCTCGGTCTGAATATCAGCAAAATTGTTCTGCGCCGTCTTGGTTGCTTCCTGAGCCGAAATAAATAACAGAACTACAATTGTGATCAGAGCGATTGTCAAAAATATCCCTGCTGCTACCTTTAAAGCGCTTGATGCATTGTTCATGATAAATCCTCCCAAGTTATAAATTATTAATATATTTCAGACTGTCACACAGAAGAAGTGCTACAGTTTCTGAATTTGTTCATAATAGATGTTCATCTGCAGGAAGCTCATACCGACCAATGGTATGACCAGGTACAAAAAGATTAGGGCATACATGGGAGCAAATCCGATGGTTCTCCCCCAGGATGCTTTAACATCAATCATTTTACTGTACTCCTGCTTGCGTTGTTCAAAATAGAATGCCATCATGCTCTCAAGATCATCAAAGGCTTCACGTATTGAGATTTTGCCAAGGGCAAGCTGCAATTTATCAATCAATCGCTGGAATTCGGGCAAGCCCGCCTCTTCCTTTAATTGATCAAGTGCAAGCTCTGGCCCATGTTCAAAATGCAACAAACACTTTTGCAGCGGACGCTTGAAAATGACGGCAAATCGATTAAGCCATTCCAATATCTCCTCGACTGACATCCGATCCATCTCACGCAGAATGGATATCACTGTCTGAAATTGATAGATTTCATGCCGCATATCCAACTTTCGCATTTTCCGCTGAAATAACATGAGCCATATGGGCATGTAATACCCTGCTACACCGATGAGAATTGCTATAATCATTTCCCACCAGCGTACATATTGCTTGTTATACACCTCAAGTTTCTGCATGATGCGCATGATGGTCTCACTCTGGGTATCATGGTCCAACTGAACGGGAGATAACTGCTGTAACGCGTTGGAGACTTCTTCGTATGTAGCTCCTCGGTTCATCTCTACACTTTCCAGCACGGATTGATCCAATGCTGTTTTTTCCTTGGCTTTCCTGAGATCCGCTTCAGCCATTGCACCAAACATTCGATCATCCCGGCTTGGATCATGCAAGATGTGGTTACGTTCAACCTGGTGCAACAGCAAGATGCAACCCAGTGTAAGGACCAAACAACCTGCGAATAACATCACTCGGCGAATGGCGAGCCATTCGTATTTCAACTCCGAGCTACTCTCCCTCATAAGCCGTATCGTTTGGTTGTACTGTACACTGCCAGGTTTCGCCGCAAACAACATCGCCAATTTCCGGATGAAGGTCTGCCTGTATAGAAACTGATCCAACCATGAATGCTTATGTCCTGAGCGGTAACGAGTTTCATCGTATTGCTGGAGCCTCTGCAGAAGCAAATAAGCAAGAATGATGATGACATAAATTGATATTTTGGTAACAAAACCAATCTTGCTGCGATAAAATTCATCCATCGTTGGAAAACTGACTCTGGCCCAGCGTTCAATTGGAGCGGTGAATAATACCGGGGCAAGCGCGATGATATTAAGTCCTTTAAGCAGGTAATCCAATTTGTCACGCCGCAAAATCTCCAGATGAATCTCCTGTGTCAGGTTCCCCAGTCCCTTAAGATAGATAGACCCTTGTTCTCGGTCCTTATCCCCGAACTCCATGACCATATAGGAAACGCCGGCGAAGCCTTTGAGAAAACGGTTGGGTGCCACTTCATAGTAACGCTCAAGTGCTTCATTCGGATCTGGAGTAGTTAGAGCTTCATAGATCAGTCTAACCTGTTCTGCTGCTTCTCCTGTACCGGCTTCAGCCGCTTCATAAAGTGCTTCCTCAACCATGCCATGCTGGTGATACCGATGTCTTACATCTGCAAAGATATCCAGCATTTGAACCAGCAACCGTTTCTCCATACGACTGAGGCACATATCCAGCACCAAGCTGTTTAGCACCACAGCACAGAGCACGGACAATATTACAAAAGCGATACCCGGCTGCAGAAGGAACAAAATGACACTTATGCCTCCATAGCCTCCCAGAATAATCAGAACCACTGTCATCGTCAGTCTTCGAAGTGAAGGCTCATCCCCTACATGTCGAAATGAAATACGTTTCTGCACTTGTAGAATATAGGTGGATAGCAGTGGAACTTTCATTCCCAGGCGGTAGGACTGCAACAAGAATGATCCCAGTCCCTTGAACCCCTTCGTTCCGGGAGTTAGAATAACGCCGGATGGACTTGTTGGACCCCCTTCTCCGCGACGTAATACATTTAAAACCAGAAGTGTGATCAGCAACCCTCCTGCACAAATACCTAATACGAGGAGCAGAATCCATTTAATTGTCATGCGGATCACCCCAGTGTTGCTTCATAAAATGTCCAAATTTCTCGGCATCCTGCAATGTCATCTGTTCTCGCATATCCAACATGCATTCCGAGGAGATTGGAGCTGTTGCTACATACTCTCCATCTCTGTACTCCACTACATTACGAAATGTAAAACCTGCCCTCTCTTCCACGCTGTCACCTTGATTCGCGCGAGGAAGACATTCCGTAATACGTTCGATATATCTTCGTCCCTCAGCATCTTTCTTCATATGAACATCGAAATTGATGACACTCACAACCTGCTCCTCAGCAATATGCTCATGTTGAAACATGCCTGTCTTGAGTAAGGAATTACGAAGAGAGAAGACCAGATCACGAAACGTTTTGGCATGGTGGGTAAACAGGGTGAACAGACTGGCAACCTGAGACATTTGAATCATCCATGCGGCCACTTCATCACTCGCAACCTCACCAAGAATATTGACGGTACCATCCGTTTTTTTCTGCAAATCTAGCCCTTGTTGACCTGAAATGTGCTCAGTTTCTCGGAAACTCAAAATATTACGTCGGCTATAGATCCGTCTTAATTGAAGTTCGAACGCCATCTCCTGCACACGAAGGGTGTACGATGCATAGATGTGCTTGACCATAGCCATAAGTAATGTCGTTTTACCAGAACCCTGTGCTCCGGTTACCGCTGTGATCCGGCTTCCTTTCATCAAATATTGAAGCAATGTAATTGGCAGATCTGCGTTGTTACCCGTAATCAATTGCTCAAGTGAAGCATTTGGGATATCGAAATTCCGGACGAAGAACGCCCACGATTCTGCAAAAGGAGGTCTGACAACAACCACACGGGAACCGTCTTTCATCTCGTTCACTTTGTATCCACTTGCTTCTGACAACTGTCCCGGATAATTGTATTTGTATATATTCTGGCATACCCTTTTCAGTTCACGGATGCTGCCGAAGGACAGAAAAGGTAGATGAATGGATTTCCCTTTATAAAAAATCCAGACACTCTCCATGCCGCTAAGCGGTTCTTCATGAGTATCATCCTCCAGTCCTTGCTCCAACAGATCATTCCATGATGCCGGTTTCTGAAATCCAATATTATGAGCAGTATCCAACATACCGCTGACACCACCACTAACGCCGTCAATACGTTGGTCCCTTATCTCATCAACAACCGAAAATCCTTTGTAATGCTGATAGATACGCTGCACGATGATATCTGTCTTTTCTCTGAACCCAAGCTCTCGATATTCGCACTCAAAAACATAGTGAATGTCTTCCTCGGAAATATAATAACTCCCTCCGTCCTCCGTTCCTTCCTCCGTTCTCAGCCTTCCCAGATCGTAGGTATCAATCATTCGGGAGAGTGCATCCACACCGAATTGCTGTCGGTACAGATAAAACACAATTTCGAATCGGTCCTGGATCGTCAATAAATCCGGTTCTGCAAACAAAATGACTTCATCTACATTTGATTTGTTCAGTCCTATGCTTCGGATCAGAAGATCCCCTATCAGATTTTTGACATACGTTTTGTCACTGATACTGCCTGAGACACAGCCCTTCAGCGCTTTTCTCATCTCTGCACGTTGATTGATTCTTCGACGATATTCTTCTTCATGCAGACCTGCATCCGCGAGCTGACTATGACTAAGCTCATGAAGTGAGTTCTTCACCTTCTCAATCAACATGTCAATCGTGAAGGATTGCTGTTCAGGAACACGAGCATTCTTTTCACGAAGAAACGCACTATACTTGAACCAGACATAAGTCAGGCACAGAATCAAAATTAAACTTATCCATATGGTATTCCAGAGCATTGGAGGTTCAGGCTCCCCTTTCCAGCCTCTTCAGAACTGTGCGCATACCTGCACCGTCCATAATCAGGCGAGCGAGTTCGCTCATGCTTGCAGCAAAGCTCCCTTTACGAATATCCTTATCCTCAGACAAACTTTCCAACTGCAAGTACCTAGCGACATCTCGCCGATTCATTGCATCCAGGTAACCAGTTGTGTACGGTATCGCAGATATCGTACCTTTGTATCTAAACTGGCGCCGAATATTGGAAAGCGTTGCACGGGAGTGAGAATCGTATTTGTTAATGACAACATGCATATTCTTATTGTTCATTCGTGTTGGCAGAATCTCTTCAAAGAACAACTCCAGATTTCGCATATTTTGATCGAGATTAATGACAACATAGTCCGCTTGTTGCAGCTTGAGCTGCAAATCGACACCAGCATGATCCGCATCCAGAAGAACCAGATCATAATACTCGTTAGCTACTTTCAGCAGCTTTTTCACAGTCTCACCATGTTCCTGCGGGGAACGTTCCATCTCATCAATTCTCCCGGTCAGGAAATCAAGTCTTTCTTTCAAAAGTGGCTTGGTATAATCCCTGAGATTGTGCTTATTCAGACTTCCGCTCGAATGCAGCCGTTCAATCGCATCCCAGCCCCCCTCTTCGAAGGAGAACATAAAATCCGCTGAATCCGAATCTTTGGATGGTAGAGCAGCTTCTGTGCCAGTTCCAGCAAGGCCTGCGTTAACAAGTAACACTCTTGTCCTGTAGTGAAGTGCCATCGCATAGGCACTAATTAATGTGCTTGAAGTGCAGCCTGTTCCTGCAAAAGGGCTCCAAAAGGTAATCGTGCTCATGCTCTCATCCTCTCTGCTTCTTTCATCGCACGGCGACTACGAACACTTTCCCAACCTGTTAGCTGCTCGACCACGCGGCACAACGATTTTTTGTAATTTCGTGATAAAGGTCCAAGATGAACTCGGCGATGATGCTCATTCTCAAGCTTAACCGCCGCTGTTAACTCATCCCACGGAAGCACTAAGGATTCTCCTGTCCACACAAATGGACTGCCCTCCAGATATGCCCACAGATAACGAGCTTCAAGTTTGCAATCAACCCCGTTAATTAAGAGCCGCTGAAATGACAGCTCACCAGGCAATGACTGTTCTTCAAGCAACCGCTTCAACCAACCCTTGCCACGTTCCAGATTATAACGCTCATAATCACTCACCCAGACTCTTACATCAGCGCTTAGCCAGAGATTACGTGAAGCAAAATGTGAGGTCTCCATGTCATATAACACATAGTCATAACTGTCCAATCGTTCTCCGTTTACTTCTAGATGATTCTCTACAGCTGCTGATGTAACAAAATGACAAGCGATATCAAATCCTTCAAATTCCGTAATTCGCAAAGACTGCTGACTGTCACCTACACCGTACCCATACTTTTGTAGTAAGGTTCCATCTACGAGTAAGACCTTGTTACCTGTCGAAGCCAATATCTTGCAAAGATATAACATCAGATCATTCTTCTCACACAAACCTGCAAAGATCCATGATCGCATAGATGTTATCACTCCCTCCCATTTCTCAAAAACCTTGTTATCTGAATTTTATTCAACTGAACACGTGAACATTGCTATCGGTCTCTACTCTCCGCCTGTTAACAAACTCTGCTGTTCTGTCTGTAAAACTTCAACGGGATCATTAACACTTCCAGTATTAGTTTCTGCTCCGTTACCTGAACCATCATTCCACATCACTGCATCCGATGTTGCCGAATTATTCGCTGATGGACGACTGTTATAGGTAACTGAGGATTGTGCCACATCCTGTTCAACGCCTTTTGACGGTGCTGTCACGGAGGCAGCCAGTGAACTTTCAAGCGAACTTCGCACCTGTCTGGATAACTCCTGTTCCGCTCGTCGAACAATATTCTGATCACTCTCCAGCAGTTTTAATACTTCTGAATTGGCAGGATACGTCGCGATTGCAGGTGTCTGAAACTGTGGTTCTACATAGGTTAAGGCATAGATTGAAGCTTTATGTAAATAGGCATCTACAATTGCACTGGAGAGTGACAGAATCTCTTCCTCCGTCATCGTAATCCATAAGGTAGCTGAATTGAGTCGTTCCACTTTTTTCTTCGATAAGAGAACATAATCCTGCCCTGTCGGGAACTGAATACGAACATCAATAATATCTCCCTTAACGAGTGAGGATGGCAATAATACAACTTGCAGCTCTCGATTTCTTAAATCAGGCGGAGCCGGTGTATCCTCATACACCATCTCGGTAGTAATGGCTGTTCCTTTTTTCAACTCTATTTTGGCCACTTGGCCTTCCATTTGCTTGGTACTGGACCAGAGATTTCGTGGTGCTTGTGCATCTGGAACAGCAATGAGCTTCAGATCCTCCGCTAATATCGGTTCACCTGCTTCAATATCCCGAACCGTGACCCATCCTTGTGCTCCCGAATCCCATTGTTGCTTTAATTCAGCTTCCTTTTCCTCATATGCCGATAAATAACGGGCTTCTACAGCTGACCTGACATCACCCATCGTTTTGACATTATAAATAACATATCCTCCGAACACCAACCCTACAGCGCCTGCTCCGATAAGCCCGGCATAGATCAGTTTACGGCTTTGTTTTCTTAATTTAGACAAAAGAGGCTCTCCTTTCGTAATCTCGTCTAATCCTGAACTTTCCTTCTTGAAAAGAACGAACGTTTCTTGGGTTGCTGTCCCATCATATGCGTTAAAATATGAGAAAACACTTTATCCATCTGTGCGTCCTTGTCAAAAGGGTCAATATGTAACGGCAGACCATATACACTCGATGTATCCAGCGTTTTACGAATGCGCTGAACAGCTTCAGTTGCTGCGAGGGGCAGACAATATATCCATTTCTCTCGTGGATACCGATGATGTGATCGAACAAAGGCGCCAATTTCCGCCTGTCTCCATTCGGCACCTGAGCCAATAACAATCGGCAGATCTGCACGCAGAAATTCCTCCAGCCGGTTCTGGTCCTGACCACTACCGAGGTCCATCACGATGAACTGATAGCTCCCCCCAAGCAAAGACAAAATATCTGCTCGCCCGGATTGTTTCCAATAATGCACACCATCCACTGCAAATTGTCTACCTGCCGGCACCGGTTTACCGGCTTGAGCGATTTGTTGGATTCTTGCAAAGGATTGAGAGCGAGGTGACATTTCAATCACAGCCACTTTAAAGTTTTGCCTTTCGAGATAATGACTGATAGCTATAGCGGTGTGGGTAACCCCTACACCAGATGAAGCACCAGTTAAGGCAATAACTCTTGTTCCACCATTCAGGGTCATGGTCGCATCTCCACCAGGCGTTATTCCACCAGGTATGCGTAGCAGTTCCTTCCTCACCTCATCCGCAGATTGGAATCGCTCCTCGGCATTATATCTTAACAGTCTTCTCGCCACAGGGATGTACGTCCGTGGAACATCACTCCGAATAGAGCTTTCTACACCTTGAATCCATTCCGTAAACGCCCCACCAGTCATAAGATATAGCAGCAATGCTCCGAGTCCATATAGATCCGAACGGGCATCGGTTTGACCCGAGCCATATTGTTCTGGAGCGGCGAAACCAGCTGTTCCCAACTTGACGGTATCTTCTGCACTTTGCGGCTTGTAGCTTCTGGCGATGCCAAAATCGATTAATCTTACTTCATGTTCCGGGGTGATCATGATATTGGATGGTTTCAGATCCCTATAGATGACAGGTGGATTCAGACTATGCAGATAACTCAACACATCCAGCAATTGAAGCACCAGCTCCGTTAACTGCTCCATCGGAATTTTCCCGCGGCACTGCTTGAAATACTCACTGAGCGTTAACCCTTCGATGTATTCCATCACCAAGTACGTGTACCCATCTTCATCCGGGACAAAAAAATCAACAATTTGCGGTAATCTTGGATGGCGGAGTGATGTCAGGAGAGCGGCCTCTGTCTCCATGCTGCCTTCATACGGCATAGCCGTTACGCTTTCTTTAATTGCCCATATCTTGCCCGGCAGCTTCAGATCCTCCGCCTCGTATACATGGCTCATTCCGCCTGTTCCCAGAATGGATACGATACGATATCTACCTCCCAGCAGGCTTCCGCGTTCCAGCCTAGCCGGATGTCTCATACCAATTCCTCCTTCAATACACAACAAAAAAGGGAAAACTTCACCGAAGAAGAACAGACCGGATATCCGGTTTCGTTCGCTTCGGGATGCTTTCCCTTAGGTTTGTTATGGTTAATATTGGTATCATTATAGTACAGGCCGGAATAGATTGTAAAGCACAAAATTTAATGTGCTTAATCGAATCAATTTCATAATACATTTAGCTGCTTTAAGCAAGGTGCATCTCTTAATATTTGACCATATAGAGTGTAATCTCTTCCCGGTTATGGAACAACTGCTTGGAACGTTGAATCTGCATTCGCGAACGCTCAAACGTATCGATAACATCCTTAATGAGTGCGAGCGGTTTTTTATGCAATAACTTCACGGTAACAATCGCTGTTCCCCCAGGTTGAAGACTATATAGAAGGTCTGATACAAGTCGGCTCATCAGCTTGGGACTCCAACTCATATCACATACGAGCAGATCAAATTCTCCTTCGCGAAAGCGTACATCGCCTGCATTTTTCTTCAAGAAAGTCAGTTTTGGTGATGCCAACAGCGTTGCATCCATCTTCGCGGGATCTACCGCAGTAACTTCAAGCCCGCGTTCAAGCAGGAACGAGGTCCATCCACCTGGCGCTGCACCGATATCAAGTGCTTTACGAAATGAAGTAAAGTCAATGCCAAACGTTTGCTCGGCTTCAAGCAATTTGAACTTGGCACGCGAGATCTGTCCATCTTCTTTTTGAAAACGTACGGCGCCCCCGTTCCAGTCTGACAGGTTCTGTTCAGGTCTGGATACGCCTGCATACAACATGTCATTCGCAGCAAAAACGGAAATGACATATTCAGCATCACGTACAACCCATTCACAGCCTAGCTCATCCAGTTTTTCTGTCAGCAATTGTTTCAATGAAGCTGCATTTTCTTGCCAAAAGGCCCCGTCTGTCTTCCGTACCTGTAGTACGACAGGGGTACCCGTCAGTTCCTTATGATTCATTACAAATGCAATCAATTTCTCAATAGACTGCTCCGAATCTTCTGTATTCTCCTGAAACTGAACAGGCTGGATATGACGTAAAAACGTTGGATAATCTTCCAGCAGTTTACCTGCAACTTCTTCCTCCGCTACAGGCAGACCCGCAAGCAAAATTTCTCCCGGTACGAGTACTGTGCTCTTCACCGCACCAAACGTACGGCGTAATTCTTCCTGTGCATAAGGGGCAAAGCCATGATTGGCTGTGCAGATAAAACGGGAGAAGTTGCCTTCTTCCCAAGACGATTGTGTACTCAAATTGTGTTACCCTCCAGAACGTACGCGTATCCACGGACGACCGTCATCCCACTGGATATCGACCGGAACATCGTACGTATGCTTAATTGTATCTTGTGTCAAAACTTCATGCTTGGGGCCAGCCGCCGCAATGCGTCCATCGCGGATCAAGGCCACGTGCGTAAATAAAGGTACGATCTCTTCAACATGGTGTGTTACATACACCACTGTAATGTTACGTTGGCGCAAACGATCAATCTCAGCCAGCATTTTCTCACGTTCATATAAGTCCAGCCCGGCACAAGGCTCGTCCATAATCAGCAGTTTTGGCTCAGCCATTAATGAACGAGCTAGCATGACTTTTTTGCGCTCCCCTTGGGATAACGTTCCAAGCGGGTTGTTGGCGAGGTTGGCAAAGCCCATGTCATCTAGTAAACTCATTGCCTTTGCTTTTACTTCATCAGGAATGGTCTGATAAAAACGCAAAAAAGCATAAGCCCCAGTAGCCACGACCTCCCATACCGGATCTCTCGGTGTGAGTTTCTCAATCAATGTTTGGCTAATATAACCGATTTCCTTACGCACTTCCCTGACGTCACATTGTCCATACAGATTGCCGAGTACTTCAATGCGTCCCTGGCTTGGAAACATATATCCGTTCATCATTTCCAGCAACGTTGTTTTGCCAGAACCATTCCGGCCGAGAATAACCCAATGCTCGCCTTGTTCAATGCGTAGATGCACGTTATCCAGAATCTGATTCTCTTCTCGTCTGAGTGAGACATGTTCCATTGAGATTATACTCATTTCAGCACCGCCTTCCGGATCTCCGAGAGTAAATGCTCCACAGAGCTCATCCGATAAACCATTTTTGGAACATCTTGCTGGCCGTCAAACAGCATCACGGCTGGTACGCTTGAAATTTGAAATTGTTGTACAAGTTCAGGAATGTCATGGATGTTCATTTCGGATAAAATACCTTCTGGCAGCATGTGCTCAACAACCTCTAACATACGCCGTGCAGCCGCACATGTCCCACATAAAGGAGTGTATATAAACACAGCCTGTGGCATGCCTTCCCATACGCCGCGCATTAGCATTTTGGATGTAATTGGCTTCATGAACTTTCTTCTCCCGCAGCAACACGCAGCATAACCTCACCCGTCATAGGACCATTATGAATGGTAACCGTATCGGGTTTATTGCTATATAACATCTCGTACATCTGGCGTTTCCCAAACATACTGGACGTATGCAAATAAATTTCACGCGGAAATAAACCTTCTCGTACAATGGATGCCGCAACCTCACCGCCATTCGGCGAATCCGGCCCAAGCTCATAATCCAGAGACAAAATGTCCACGTCACCTTCTCTTAGCAGCATCAGGCACTCTTCTGCATTCGTTGCCAGAACAAATCCTTTTGGACATGCCCGATAGTCGTCCAAAAAAACATGCATACAATCGCTCCTCTCCCCATTATAACCAGGAACGCATGAGCGCTATATCATCACGGTGCGTTCCATCTTCGCCCGTTTCTGTCTCGAGCACAACAACCGCCTTTTGGAACTCAGGCGCATTGATCAATGTTTTCAGTGATTCATTTCCGATATATCCCTGTCCGATCCTCGCATGTCTATCCTTACACGAACCAGACGCATATTTGGAATCATTAAAATGTACAGCAGCAACATCATCCCAGTATCCGAGCACCCTGCCTTGATCAAGCATCTCTGATTCGTTGCCTGACGACCACATTCCAGAAGCAAAAGCATGGCATGTGTCAAAACAAAACGCAATATGCTCTGGATATCGAGACAATTTGCGAATCTGTATCATTTCTTCCATTGTCGTGCCCATGGGGCCATGATCACCTGCCTGATTCTCAAGCAGCACCTTCGAATGACCATTCCAATTCTCCAAGGCGGTATCCAGACAATGAATGAGGTTCTGATAACCCTCCAGCGGATCATTTGTTTTGATATGTCCAAAATGGACCACCGTCCCAACGGAACCGCAAGCGTTCGAAATTTCAAGATCATTGCGAATAGAAGCTATTGTAGCATGAAACCCCGCCTCTCCACGGGTCATGCCCAACGCCGGATTCGTAGGATAGGGTGAATGGCCAATCGAAGCCAGTCCATGCTGTTCACACCAATCCCTGCACTGCTCAGCATCCTTGAGATCCAGACTTTTCAGACCAAGACTACGCGGGTTCTTCGGAAAATACTGAAACGCCGTTGCTCCCATCGCATGTGCTCTCTTGGCTGCCTGTAGAAATCCACCTCTCGTGCTGACATGTGCCCCGATTCCGTTGTTAGGCTTCATGCTGGCATTTCGGACAAAAGAATGCCTTCTTGCCCGTAATTTCCACTCGTTCAATCGTTCCCCCGCAGCGCGGACAAGTCTCGCCTTCCCGATCGTACACCCGACATTGCTCGTCAAAGCTTCCTGTCTTCGTATCCCCTTGCATCAGTGGCATTTCCATATATCCACCTTCAGATGCTGCTTCGCGCAACACGGACTGCATCGAATGGAACAAACGCTCCGTCAGTTCAGGTGAAGTTGCGATGTTCTGCGTTTTGGAGCTTGGTCTCAGACCTGCAGCAAACGCAATCTCATCCGAATAACAGTTGCCAATCCCTGCAATGATATGCTGGTTAACCAACGTTGTCTTGAGTGTCCCCCGACGACCTTTCAACAGAGAAGCAAAACGTTCCACGTTCATCCGTCGATCCAAAGGTTCCGGTCCTAGATCGGACATTGCCGCTTCGGTTTCTTTTGAAGTAAGCAGATGTAAATACCCCAAGCGCAGGCCAATAAAGAATAAAATGTGATCTCCAAACTGGATTTCCACTTGTGTAGAACGATCAGGGCGTTCCTCTTCCGTGCCCCAGAAAATCATACCGCCCAACATGAGGTGCAGCACCAGACGTTTGCCATTAGCCAGGTGGAAAATCAAATGCTTCGCTCGGCGCTCAACAAATATGATGCGATTGCCTGTAAGTTCATTGATGAACAGATCAGGCTCCGTATTTATCGTTTTATCCCGGTTAATTACAACACCTGTAATCGGTAGATCAAGTATTTTCTCGGACAACAAGGTCCGGTAATTTTCCATTTCCGGCAGTTCCGGCATCGTACATTACCCCTTTTTGGAAGTTTGGTCTGTCTCTTGCGACAGCCACTCCATCAATTTATGCAAATCTTCAAACACATGATCAGGTCGAGCCTTGGCTGCTTGAATGTGTCCATCCATATTTTCCCGTGTTGTCACACCGGTAAGTACCAGCAGCGTCTCACATCCTGCTGCGACTCCAGCTGCGATATCGGTTCGCATATTGTCTCCGATCACTGCCACTTCATGAGATGCCAGGTTCAGCCGGCTAATGGCTGACTTCATTATAACACTGGATGGCTTGCCTATGACTGTAGGACGAACTCCGGTTGCGGCTTCAATTGCTGCTCCAATCGTTCCAGCACCAGGCGTCAGTCCATCATCGGAAGGAAGCTGCAGATCCGGGTTGGTCATGATGAACTTTGATCCCGCATTAATCCACCTTAGCGCCTTGGTCAGTTTAGAATAGGAAAATTCACGATCAATCCCCTGTATCACGTAATCAGGTGCATCTTCTGTCAACTGAAGTCCTGCTTCTTCTATGGCTTGCAGCAGTCCTGCTTCACCAATACATGCCACTTTTGCACCCGGAGACTCTTCAGCAACGTATTCAGCAGCTGCCACAGCAGAAGTACATACTTGAGACGCATCGGCAGGTATGCCCATCCCGTTCAGATGATCTGCCACACCTTGTGGTGTGCGAGAAGAATTATTGGTTACGAATAAATACGGCTTTCCTAGCTCTTGCAGTGTTCGAATAAGCTGATCGGCTCCTTCGATACGATGTCTGCCATGATAGAGCGTACCATCCAAGTCAATCAGATAGGCCTTAATCACACACAGCACTTCCTTTCTTTATTCCATTAACGTTTCATGTCCTTAATCATTTACCTTGAACTTGACCGCGAACCTATGTATTCAGGCAAAAAATAATGGCTTGCTGACATGTGCATGTAACAAGTCGAACCGAATCGAACACCGACGGTTTAACTCGCGCGTCTTCTGTACAAGCTTGTCATTTCCTGCGCTTTCCCGGAAAATAATTTGAATCATTTCCCTCTTCATATTGCCCATCCTACACGCTTTCTGACCAGATTGCAAAAGGGACCGCGGGAGTTCCTCTCCCTCAGTCCCGTGCAATTACCCGGTTCATTATATGACGTGTATAGCCGTGCAATGGATCGCAATCCTGGTTAAGATTCTTGCTTGCGATGCACGACAGGAATAAGCTGGTGTTCGTTTGCAAGTCTGGTATTCGGAAATACGGACTGTGCTTCTTCCAAAAGTGGCTGCAGTTGATCCTCATCCTTATAACGTGAGCTAAAGTGAGTCATGATCAATTGGCCTACATTGGCTGCTCTAGCCGCTTCCGCCGCTTGTTTTGAAGTACTATGATAGTACTCATGCGCTGTATCGGCCAGATCATGCATAAATGTAGCTTCATGGACAAGCACATCTGCATTTACGGATAGAGGCTGTACATTGTCACATGGACGTGTATCACCCAATATGGTGATTACCATGCCGCGTTTTGGCGCGCCCAATACATCTTCTGGACGAAGCGAATCACCGTTATCCAGCGTAATGGTTTCTCCACGTTTCAGACGGCCGAACAATGGGCCTGGTTTCAAACCGTATTCCGCCAGTTTGACCGGGTCGAGGCTTCCTGGACGATCTTTTTCTGTAATTCGGTATCCGTAGCTATCAATCCGATGCTCAAGTAAAGCGGCTTCCACGATAAAACTGTCATCCTCGAACAGGACGCCTCCCGTATGTTCCACGATATTCAAATCGTAGTTGACCCGTGATTGGCTAAGCTCCATGGTTGTACTGATCATTCGTTCCGTACCTGGCGGACCATATACCGTTAAAGGTGTAGTGCCACCTTGATAGGCTCTGCTCGAAAGCAGTCCTGGAAGTCCAAATACATGATCACCATGCAGGTGGGTAATGAATATTTTCTCCAATTTGCTAAGTTTAAGCGGAGAACTTAAAATCTGATGCTGCGTTCCTTCCCCGCAGTCAAACAACCACAAAGCTCTGCGCTCATCCAACATGCGTAGCCCAATGGAAGTTACATTCCGTTGAAGCGTAGGTACACCAGCATTAGTTCCCAGGAAATATAGTTCCATTCTGGATCGCACCTCTTTCTGTTGCCAGCAAAAAACCTCCGACAATGCGGAGGGCTTTGCCTGACACTCAACTGATTTATGCCTTTTCTACGTTAAAATACTTGGCTTGTGGATGGCTGAATACCATCGCTGATACGGATGCTTCAGGTTCCATCATGAAACCTTCCGTCAATTCCACACCGATATCCTCAGGCTGTAACAACTTGAACAGCGGTCCTTGGTCTTCCAAATCCGGACAAGCCGGATATCCAAAGGATACCCTGATCCCCTGATAACGTGCACCGTGTCGTTGCTTCATCGTCATCTGCGCAGAATCTGGGAATCCCCAGATATCTCTCATCATATGATGCACACGCTCAGCTAATCCCTCTGCTACTTCGAGCGCTACGGATTGAAGAGCATGCGAGCGAAGATAATCCCCTTGATCTTTCCACGCCGTGGATAGTTCACGCACACCGTGTCCGGCAGTAACAACCATAAAGCCAACGTAATCCATTTGACCGGATTCAACAGGTTTCAGGAAGTCGGACAGACACAGGAACGGCTCGACTTTTTGACGTGGGAACGTAAATGTATGCAAAATATTGCTCGTGTCCTTTGGATCATAGATAATGATGCTGTTACCACTGGACTGAGCCGGGAAGAAACGATACATGGCATGCGCCTGTATAATCCCGTCACGAACAGCCTCTTGCATGATATCATCCACCACTGCTTTCAGGTCGGTAGCCTTTTTGTCACCTGAAGCAAGCAGTTGTTCAACTGAACCGCGCAACCCTAAATGGTGTCCAAGCAGCATCTGCATGTTCACGTATGGCAGAATATGTGATAACGGATAGTTGCGCATCGTATGTCGCTCCAGATCCGGCGGTACAAGAACCGGATGATCTACAGCAATATCCGAACGCTCCACTCGTGTAAGCTCTGGAAGGGCCTGAACAGCTACAGCACCTGAAGCATCCGCTTCTTTCTCCGCATCCATCTCCAATTGCATGGCTTCACGTGTAACGGGATTCATCAATTTGTTCGCCAGATCCAGACCATCCATCGCGTCTTTGGCATATACAACCATTCCATTATACTCAGGTCGGATACGGTTTTTGGTGAATTTACGAGTTAGCGCCGCTCCGCCAACCATAATAGGTACATCAATCCCTGCTGTTCGCAAATCCTGAGCGGTAAGAATCATCTGCTGGGCTGATTTTACCAATAACCCCGAGAGACCGATTGCATCGACTTTCTCTTCTCGGTAAGCCTCAATAATACGTTCTGGTGGTACTTTTATACCCAAATTAATGATCTGGTAACCGTTATTGGACAGGATGATCTCTACCAGGTTCTTCCCGATGTCATGCACATCACCCTTAACCGTGGCCAGAATGATCTTGCCTTTAACCGAAGTCTCGTTCTTCTCCATGAATTGCTCCAGATATGCTACAGAAGCCTTCATAACCTCCGCACTCTGCAACACCTCGGCTACAATCAACTCATTGTTGTTAAAGAGACGACCTACTTCCTCCATCCCCCGCATAAGTGGACCATTAATCACTTGAAGTGCTGTGTATTTGGCAAGGGCCTGTTCGAGATCTGGCAGTAATCCTTCTTTGCTTCCTTCTACAACGTATGAAGCGAGACGCTCTTCTAATGAAAGGTTCGAGATTTTTTCCTTCTTCTCCACCTTCTTGTTACGGAATGCCGCTACGAATGCCGCCAGTGTATCATCATTCGTGTTATATAAAAGCTCTTCTGAGAGCCTGCGTTCTTCTTCAGGAATGGACGCATAACGCTCCAGTTTCTCTGTGTTCACGATGGCATAATCGAGACCTGCTTTGGTACATTCATACAAAAATACAGAGTTCAGCACTTCACGGCCTGCCTCAGGCAGTCCGAATGAAATGTTACTGATCCCAAGTATCGTATGACATTCAGGCATCGCTTCTTTGATCACTCTTATACCTTCAATGGTTTCTTTGGCTGAACCGATGTACTGTTCATCTCCCGTACCTACAGGGAACACCAATGTATCGAAAATAAGGTCTTCTGGTTTGAGTCCATATTTGTTCACCAGCAGATCATAAGAACGCTTGGCTACGTCGAGCTTGTCTTCCCGACTAATCGCCTGACCCCGCTCATCAATCGTTCCGACAACAACCGCACCACCATATTTATGAAGCAACGGCGTGATCAGCTCAAATTTCTCTTCGCCATCCTCAAGGTTAATGGAGTTAATTATCGCTTTACCTTGCGAGTACTGAAGAGCCAAATCAATGACTGAAGCATCTGTCGTATCGATCATGAGAGGAACCTTTACTTTTTTCACAACCAATTCAAGGAACTTCACCATATCTTCTGACTCTTCACGGTCTGGATCTTGTACACACACATCGACAATGTGCGCTCCATTTTTCACTTGAGCACGGGCAATTTCCGAAGCTTCTTCATATTTTCCTTCGACAATGAGTCGTTTGAATTTCCGTGATCCCAGCACATTCGTACGTTCACCGACCATGTAGGGACGATTGTCCTGTTCGATATAGATTGGTTCTATACCAGACAATGCCGGTGGATGTGTTCCGTTCATTTCTCTTGGGGGGTACTGGGCAAGCGTATCACGCATAGCCCGAATATGTGCAGGGGTTGTCCCGCAACATCCACCAGCGATATTCAACCAGCCCTGTTCCGCAAATGCACCTATCTTCTGAGCGAGTGAGTCTGGTGACTCATGGTAATTACCGTTCTCATCCGGAAGACCCGCGTTCGGGTAACAACTAACCGCAACCGATGCCATTCCGGAAAGCGAACGAATGTGATCACGCATGAATTCCGGACCCGTAGCGCAGTTTAGTCCTACCGAAATTGGGTTAAGGTGTTCTAAGGATATATAAAAGGATTCGATGTTCTGGCCCGCAAGGGTTGTTCCCATCGGTTCGATTGTTCCTGAGATCATCAGGGGTAGTGTAACACCGCTCTGTTCGAAGGCCTGCTGAATTCCGATGCTGCCTGCTTTTACATTGAGGGTATCCTGTGAGGTTTCAAGCAGTAGCGCATCAACGCCTCCCTCTATTAAAGCAAGCGCTTGCTCCAAATAACTGTCGATAAGTTCCTGGAACGTTACTCCCCCGGTTACAGACAGTGTTTTGGTTGTTGGTCCCATCGCACCTACCACATAACGTGGAGATTCCGGTGTAGAGAAACGATCAACCGCAGCTTTCGCAATTCTGGCTGCTTCCAGGTTGATTTCGCGTGCCCGATCCTGAATATCGTATTCAGCAAGCACGACCGATGTCGCACCAAATGTATTGGTTTCAATTAAATCGGCGCCAGCCTCCAGATATTCTTCATGAATGCGCTGGATCAGCTCTGGACGAGTAAGCACTAACATTTCATTACATCCATCCAGATCTTCGCCGCCAAAATCTTCGCCAGTCAGATCAACTTGTTGAATCATGGTCCCCATCGCACCGTCGAGGATTAATATTCGTTGTTTTAATGCATCGTGTAGACTAATCTTATCCAATATCTTCACCCCCGCAAAACGTTAAATCTTAGTTTAACAGAAACTAACTTAATGTGAAAGATCGGGTTTTCTCGCGAAAGATGGCGGGTTTACACGAATTATGAACGGAATTTGAGAATCGACAAAAACAGAGGTATCCGATATAATTCAATTAAACCAAGTGGAAAAGAGGGAAAGAACATGGCTGAAATTGTTATCCGAAATACGAACGAACGCATCACTGGTGACGAAAATGTTCGAAATTTCTTGAACAAATACGAAGTATTATATGAGAAGTGGGACGCATCCAAACTGAACACTGATCTGCAAAATAACTTTGGATTAACGGATGAACAGAAAACCGAAGTTTTGGAAACTTACGACTATGAGATCAGAGATTTGGCTGCACGTCGCGGGTACCAAATCTGGGATGTGATCACACTGTCCGAGCAAACACCAGATATCGAAGAAAAGCTGGCCAAGTTCGAAGAGATCCACACCCACGCTGAAGATGAGATCCGTGCGATTGTCGCTGGTAAAGGAATCTTTGTTATCAAAGCTACTGATGATGTAGGTTACTTTAATGTAGAACTGTCTCCTGGAGACGTCATTTCTGTACCCGAGAATACACCGCACTTCTTCACCTTAATGGAGAACAAACAAATTATCGCTGTACGTCTGTTCATCGAAAAAGATGGCTGGATTGCAGATCCATACCCTGATCCTACATTTATCAAGAACGCCTGACACTCTCGTGTTATAACTTGCTTAACCAAAACCCCTGTTCAATTGAACAGGGGTTTTCGCATATGCATATGGAGAGTATTATACATCATCCGTGCATTATATAAAATAATGCGGGTATTTCGCTTTTATCGATTCCTGTTCAATCACAACCAGTCTGAGATGAGCTTCCATCACCTGAACAGCCTGTTCTGTTTTACGCTCTGTGATAAGTCGATATATATCTTTGTGTTGGGAGATAATGACCTCCAGGTTGGAGTCCTCCGCTAGACGTAACAAACGCAACCGATTAAACGGAATATTCAGTTGTTGCAACATTTTCCATGTTCTTAGCTTACCCGTGCCCTGGAACAAAATCTGATGAAACTCTTCATCCAGCTCAAAAAGACGATAGAAATTGTTTTTTCCTATACAAACTTCCTGCATCGCAATGTTGGTTTCAAGTCGAAATCGGAATTCTTCAGGAAAAGAAACACATGCCAAAGTCACGATTTCCTTCTCCATCTTTTCCCTCGTAAACCTGCCTTCTTCCACATGCTCTAGATTAATATGAGAGACGATCGTTCCACTCTGGGGAATAATGTCCAGCAGTTCTTCTTCTGCAAGCTTCATGAATGCTTCTCGCACGGGGGTTCTGCTCACTTGCAATTCATCTGCAATCTCTTTCTCTGAAATTTTAGTACCAGGCTTAAGTTCCAGATGCAGAATTCGTTCCTTTAACAAATTATATGAATATGCCCGGGTCGAGCCTCTAATTTTTTGATTAATTGACATGCCTTGACCTCTTTCTCTCAGCCGTATTCATTCATATTAGCACAAATTACCGTTCCACTTAAATATCGGTGTGAAACGGTAATTTGGCCAACATCAACTATGTTATTGCTTATTTTCTTTGTAGGCTTTGTACGTGTCATTTGCCAGCTTCAGATAATTGGATAGACCCTGACTGTCAAGTTCTTTAACAAAAGTGTCGAATTCAGACAAGTTTCGCTCACCCAAGATAAATTTAAGTGTATTTTGGTCTGAGTAATCTTTCAGTGGAGTACTCAGAAGTGTCACCCGTTCACGGTCCTCAGAAGAGTATGGAATCGGTGGTTCAGCCGGGATCACTTCTTTGGTATCCTTCATGTCTTGCTGGAATTTCAACTCTTCTTCACTAAACATCGATTGCAGCAGATCTGTTGTACCTCCGTAGGCAAATACACCACCCGAGAAGCCAAAGTCAATACGCAGATCCTTCGTTCCTTTTGGATTCAAACCATTATAGTTAACGTCTTCAACCAATTTACGTGTTCCGCCCTCTTTGGTAAATGTTTCGCCTTCAACACCCCATTTGGCAAACTCTTGACCCTCATCACTGTAGTATAACCAATCAATAAATTGCATAATGGCTTTGAAATTTTCGCTTTTTTGAATTTTCCCAGAGATCATGACACCGTTTTCAAGTCTGGAGCCTGACATTAATTGGCCTTTTGGTCCACCAGGAACTGTAATCTTCTCAACTGAGAATTTGCCCTCTCCCAGCGTTTTGTTCATATCATTTCGGTGCAGCACCAGCGTTTGGGAATTGCCGTTAATCATAAAAGATTTGCCGGATACAAATTTCTGTATTGCCTGATCGTCATCCTGTGTAAAACTTTCTTTGTCCAGCAATCCTTCAGATACCAACTTGTTAAAGTAGGTCAACAGCTCTTTGTATTCTGGTGTTGTAGCCGTGTATACGAATTCATCCTGATCTTCTTTATATGTCAATCCATTACCAAAACCCCATCCAGCCTTGGTACCAAAACCGGTAGCAGCGATGTTCAATGTACTATTGAATTTAAATCCATCCGAAAATGGAATGGAATCCGGGTAGATTTCTTTCAGCTTTTTGGCTGCATCATACAATTCGTCCCATGTCGTCGGGATGGCGATGTTATTTTCTTCAAAAACATCTGTTCTTACCAGTAATGTATAATCCGGCCATACTTCTTCATGCAGACCCGGGAGCACATAGTACTTTCCATCTTCTTGCCGAAGTCCTTCCAGTTCATCCTCCAAACCCCATTTTTCCACTTTATCCTTGAAGTTCGGCATCAAATCAATGTAATCACTAATGGGCAAGACCGCACCGGAAGATACAAATGCAGATTCTTCACCAGGATAGGTTTTGGGAATAATCAGCGGTGCATCGCCTGAACTAATTAGAAGGGATCTCTTCTGAGAGTAGTCACTCATGGGAACAATCGTTGGCTCAAGCGTAACACCCGTCAGTTCGGTGATTTTATCGAAAAGTAACCAGTCTTTTTTATAAGGATAAATAGGATGATCACTGTATAGTATGGATAGATTAAATGGCTCGGTCGCCTTGAATGTATCCCCTACATTGTACGTTTCCATCGCTGCCTTGGTTTGAACTTCCGTGATGTCGCCTCCAGCTCCAGTATCGCTGCTACATGCTGCCAGAACGAAGGTCATCATTGTTGCCAACACCATTTTACCAACAAACTTACGTGGCTTTTGATTCATTTAGGTTATCCCCCTGAGTTTGGTTTAGGTTGACTTTGCCTTAAACTTTAAACAACATCTAAAAATTAATCATGTGAATTACTCTAGCTGCTGCTTTTTACTGTTTGACAGAGCCTAACATGATTCCGGTTACAAAGTATCTTTGGACAAATGGATAGATGGTGAGTATCGGCAAAATGGTTAATACCATCGTTACTGATTTAATATTGGCAGCAATCTGTGTCAGGTTATCCGCTGAGGTTGCACCGGCAGACGCCCCACTTGTCGCTCCTGCAATCATATTGCGCAGATAAATGGTGACCGGGAACAGTTCTTTTTTGTCCAAATACAGAAAGGCTGGGAACCAGGAATTCCAATGGCCCACTGCGTAGAACAGTACCATCGTTGCCATAACAGCTTTACTCAGCGGCAAAATAATGCGTAACAAGATTCCGTAGGTGTTCAAACCGTCAATGGAGGCAGCTTCCTCCAGTTCTTCAGGCATATTTTCAAAAAATGATTTCATGATCAGCATGTTGTATATGCTAATTGCGCCAGGAACAACAAGTGCCCACATGGTGTTGTTGAACCCAAGGGAATTAATCAACACATAGTTTGGAATCAATCCACCACTGAAGAACATGGTGAATACGGCGAACATGGTCAGAAATTTGCGACCCATTAATCTCTTTTTGGACAGGGCATATGCGAAAATAGTTGTCATGAACATGGAGATTAGCGTACCTAGCACGGTGTAGATAATCGTATTTTTATAATTCGTCCAGAACATGCTGTCACGCGAGATGGTCTTATACGTCTCCACATTGAATCCTCTTGGGAACAGACTAACCTTGCCCGAATTAATATAGGACTCACTACTGAAGGATTGTGCCACGACATTTAAGAATGGATAGAGCGTTATAAATACTACGAACAGCAGAAAGATAACATTGAATACTTTAAATACCTTGTAAGATCTGGATTCCTGCATGATGCTCCTCCTTTACCATAAGCTTCTTTGTGTCAGTCTGCGTGAGATCGCATTTACGGAGAACACCAGAATCAGACCGATCAGCGATTCGAACAAGCCAATTGCGGTAGCATAACTGAAGTTACTGGATTCCAGTCCGACCCGATACAGGTAAGTCGAGATGACATCAGATGTCTCGTAGATTAGCGGATTGTACAAAAGTAAGATCTTTTCAAATCCAACAGCAAGGAAATTACCCATGTTCAAAATCAATAATGTCACAATCGTTGGCAAGATCCCTGGTATCGTTACATGAATCGTTTGCTTCCACCGGTTGGCACCATCGATACGTGCAGCTTCATACAGTGAATCATCTATGGTTGTCAGTGCAGCCAGATACAGAATCGCTCCCCAACCCATACCCTGCCATACCTCAGAAGTGATATAGATTGTTCGGAACCACTCCGCCCGCTGCATAAAAGGAATATTGTCTCCGGTGAAGAAAGCCACCAATCCATTAATGGAACCATTCACTGCTGTCAGTTGCAGGATCATACCCGCCACGATAACGATGGACAGAAAATGAGGCAGATAAGACGCGGTTTGAACAAACTTTTTGAATCGTTTACTCTTCACTTCGTTAAGCATCAAGGCAAAAATGATTGGAACCGGGAATGTAAAGAGCAACGCGAGTCCGCCCAACATCAGCGTGTTACCAAATACTCTCCAGAAGGTAGGGTCCTCAATGAACATTTTGAAGTATCTTAACCCAACCCACGTTTCTCCAAATATACTTCCTCCGGGAACAAAACGTCTGAACGCAATTACATTTCCGATCATCGGCCCATATTTAAAAATAAGGAGATAGATGATGGGAAGGATTAATAGTGAATACAACTGCCAGTCTTTGCGGAACAAAGTTGCTGCCGTTCGTAATCTGCTTTCTTTACGTAAAGATGTCATGGTTAACGTTGTTTTAGCGGTTTCCGACTCCATGTGTTTTCACTCCAATCCAGGACTTGATAGATATAAACTATTTCATGAGCAATTCCCATCGCTTCTTTGGTAGAAAACAACCAATCCTTCAATTTCACCCCCACCACGAAATAGAGTACAGTCCAATGTAAGCGATATCATTTTGATGTTTTATGTAAAATCACTCAATCCAAGGTGCTTCACATCATGCATTAGCACTTAATAATTGGTGTGATCTCCAGATCGAAAGAAGGTCTTCGAAGTGTATAAAGCGCTTACAACAAATAAGAAATAATTAGCAACAACCCTCGCTTCCATTCAAATGAATTAAGTCAAAAGAAATTGCTCAGGATAATCTAAATACTAGTCATACTAGTATGTTAGTTATATTTTAATCCAGCTCCCCCCTAATTTCAATAACTTTTAGCAAAATAAATGGAAATCTCATTTAACAAGGCAACTTAGTTAATTTACTCAAATTAAAAAAACATTGGTAACTTCAAGAACGATATCATCGTTCATTGAAGCTTCCAATGTTTCAGAGTGCTGAGGAAAGATGTTATGGCTGATTTGCTCAGAACTTAGCAATAAGTTGATCTAATTCGGATAAATGCGTAATTTCATGGTCAGGCGCATACGTTTCATTGTTGGTCTTATGCTCACGGTTAATCCATACGGCTTGGATGCCTGCTGATAGAGCACCACGAATATCCGTCGTCAACTTGTCCCCAACCATCATGCTCTCTTCGGGTTTAACACCCAGTTTACTCAAAGCATGCTCGAATATGGACGGATCTGGTTTTCCTTTTCCAAAGTTACCCGAGATAACAATCTCATCAAAGAAAGGAGTCAATTCAGGTACACCATCCAACTTTTCTTGTTGCAAAGCAGGACAACCGTTCGTTAACAGCAACAGTTTGTATTTCCCTTGTAATTGACGTAAAGTATCCATCGTTTCTTCGTACACATGAGGTCTGGATCTACGTTCTACTCCAAACTGCGCGGCCAGTTGTTCAGCAAGATCTTCCCGATCTATACCCAACTTCAACAAGCCACGACGCCAGGATTCTTTACGGTAAACTGGAGCAAGTTGTTCCAACTGACGGAACTCAGCTTGATCCCCACCAGTAAAGTTGGCCCAAAGGCCTTCAAACGGATTGATTCCAATCATTTTGGTAAAAGGAAAGGTCTCATAAGATTCATATAGTGCACGTGCCTCGTTACGAACAGCTTCTTCAAGTTCCTCCGGTTTGACCCCAGTCTCTTGTGCTGCAATTAGACAAGTCTCACGAAATGCTTCTCGAACACTGCGCTCATCCCACAATAAAGTATCATCCAGGTCGAACAAAATCGCTTTTAACGCCATTCCGATCATCTACCCCTTTATACAATAATTACTTATCGATCGTTTCCACGGTGATCTGGTGTGCTTTTGCAAACTTCAGCAAACGTTCTGCAATCGCATCTGTATCGTAACGGTTCAATAACTTGGTGAACACCCATCTTTTCCCGCGACTTTTATGTTCGATAACAACTGTGCCTGGTTCAATTCTGAATTTGACAATATCTTCAACCCCGATTGAACGTTCACGATTACCCTTTGTTGTTATAATCCGATTACTGCTGATCTTGATGTATGGACGACGAAGCATGAAGATGACTGCCAAAAATACGTAAAGCAGCATCGTCACCCAGTCCCAGGTTGTCATCGGAGCTTGCACAAGGAACGTGCTCATAAACAGATACAAAAAGGCGAGACCGATCAAAAATATAGGGAACAAAAGGCTACGTCCCTTAAAGACTTCTTCACCTGGTGTACCTGTGATTGGCTGACCACTTTTTTTGCGTTGCTGATTTAACTGCTTGGAATTTTTCTTAACCGTTCTCTCGAACGAACGCGACATGAGAATCCCCCTTATGTGTCTTTGTATCGGCTTACATAACTGTAAACCAACATTTCCCCCTATAAATTGCATACTCAGAATAACAGGAAGAAACCTAAATATCATAATGATATCATTAGGTTTCGTTAGTGTTTGAGTTTGCCTTGGTGGCCTTTGTCATTCTCATCATCAACAATCTCAATGGTATCCAGTTGTTGTCTGAAATTGCTGCGAATATTACTCAAATAAATCTCTCTTAGCTCGGCACGTTCAGCAAGTTCTTCCTCCGACAATCCAGTGGACTTTTGCTTACGAGCCAATTCGTTAATACGTGCTACCAGACTATCTATATCCAAGCTTGTCCCCTCCAAAAATACAAAGTCATATTAACTTTGCCATGATAAAGGCTGCTTGTCAAGCTGACACGCGTTAACTCTCATTGATGTGCTTTTATTCTGCGAATTGCGGTAGAGTTAGTACTTGTCCCACTTGGATCGAAGTCGCTTGAAGTTGATTCACTTTCTTAATTGCTTCTATATATATACGTGTATCCATATTAGTCGGTTTATGTTCCAAGGAAATACTCCATAATGTTTCTCCTTGTGAAACGGCTATCTTTCCTCCAGGCAGAACATCATTCTCATTGCCAGCAAATACCGTTAATACAGTGCTACATCCAATAAATATAATCAAAGAAGTGATGGCTACCTTTAATATCCATGAAGAAATCTTGAAACGCGCTAAAACCTTCTTGTAGTTCCCTATGTTAGACTTCACCAGTTCCGAATTCATCGGTTCATAAATACTTTGATAAGTTGAATATCTCATTAAATACCCGCCTCCAAACGTTTGTTCCTATCTATTGAAATCAATATAACACGAACACTTGTTTTGTTCAATAGATTTTTAGAACAATTGTTCGCTTATTTTTTAAAGGAGAAATATCTTAATTCAAACCCTTCTGCGAAGCATTTGCAGTATTTTGCTCTCACTTTTGAACAAATTCGGTTCTATAAGTTAAAAAACACTGATTATATGCCATTTTATTTAGAACTTATGTTTGTACGAACGGAGGTTCTATGTTATAATTTTCCCAAACGTTACTAAAATGGGGTTGATACGGTATGTCGAAGATATCCAGCAGGCAGCAGGCAATTCTGGAATTTATACGAAATGAAGTCCGGTTGAAGGGGTATCCTCCTTCCGTACGGGAAATTGGTGAAGCTGTTGGACTGGCTTCCAGCTCAACAGTACATGGACATTTGGATCGCCTGGAGAAAAAAGGTTTGATCCGACGCGACCCTACCAAGCCAAGAGCCATTGAGCTTTTGAGCCAGGAAGAATCTGAGCATTCTCATCAATTTGCTCATAGCGTTGCACGTATTCCTGTCGTTGGTAAGGTTACAGCCGGGGTTCCAATTACTGCAACCGAGAACATTGAAGACTACTTTCCTCTTCCTACACATTATGTAGGTGAACAGAAAGTGTTTATGCTTTCGGTAGTCGGAGATAGTATGGTGGAAGCAGGAATCGTTAACGGAGATTACGTTATTGTCCGTCAACAGCAAACTGCTGATAACGGTGATATCGTAGTGGCAATGACTGAAGACGATGAAGCTACAGTGAAAACGTTCTATAAAGAGAAAGATCATATTCGCCTTCAACCGGAGAATGCGACCTTCGAGCCTTTACGTTTGAAACACGTTAGTATTCTGGGTAAAGTCATTGGCCTTTTCCGAGATATTCATTAATAACTAACCTGAGTAACAAAACTAGATGCAATACACTGAATACAAAAAGAGGTTGCCCTGATGAACAGGACAACCTCTTTTTATGTTTATATTGTTTTATCTGCTAATTATTCACTGCGTTTCAGAACACTCTTGTGATGTGAGAACACATCAAAGCTCTGTTGTCCGTGATATGAGCCCATACCACTCTCTCCTACACCACCAAACGGAAGATAATGCGAAGTCATATGAGAAAGCGTGTCATTAATACATCCCCCACCGAAGGAAACTTGATTCAACACCTGATCCTGTAGTTGCTCATCCTGTGTGAAGAGATATAGTGCCAATGGTTTTGGCCGGCGAACAATCTCATCCAGCACGGGATTCAGGTCGCTGTACGTAAATACGGGAAGAATCGGACCAAAGATCTCTTCTTGCATGACAGGTGAATCCCAGTTCACATCTCCAAGTACAGTCGGCTCAATCAGCAACTGCTCACGCACAGACCGTCCACCTATCAGCGTTTTGCCATCTGTAAGAAATTTCGACAACCGATCAAAGTTACGCGCGTTGACAATATGCGGGAAATCAGCATTCTGTAACACATCATCCCCAAATTTATCTTTGACCTCTGCGCCAATCAGATTAATTAATTCAGCATGAACTTGTTCATGCACAAGCAAGTAATCCGGAGCAACACATGTTTGCCCTGCATTCAGGAACTTACCACGAACAATACGTTGAGCTACCAGCTTCAGATCTGCGTCACTATGGACAATAGCAGGACTCTTACCACCTAATTCAAGAGTTACAGGAGTCAGGTGCTCCGCAGCCGCCTTCATAACAATGCGACCAACACCCGTACTGCCTGTGAAGAAAATATAATCAAACTTCTCTTTCAACAATGCTGTGCTGGCTTCGACTTCCCCTTCCATAACGGCAATATACTCCTGAGGGAAGATCTCCTGAATAAAATCATACGTCAGACGAGATACGGCTGGTGTTAATTCAGAAGGTTTGATAACTGCACAGTTACCGGCTGCAATTGCTCCAATCAGTGGACCAAACGCCAGTTGGAAAGGATAGTTCCAAGGTGCAATAATAAGAGCCACTCCGTATGGTTCAGGGTAAATGGTGCTCACCCCATCCGGCATAGCTGAATTGGTTGGGACTTGTTTTGGCGCAGCCCATTCCTCCAGATGTTCTAATGCAAAATCCAATTCACCCAGAACAATGCGAATCTCGGAACCGTAAGCTTCGGCCTCGGATTTGTTCAGATCCGCCCGAAGTGCATCTTGAATCCGTTGCTGATACTTTTCGATTCCTTTTCTAAGCTGTTGAAGTGCATTAATCCGATACTCGATATTTTTAGTTTGTCCTGTATAAAAAAATGTACGTTGTTCTGTCACCAATTGTTTTGCCTGATCCATATTAACATCTCCAATTAATTATTTAAAATTAAATTGCTCAAAATTCAATTAAAGTATACCTCTTCTATATGAAACTATCAACATAATATTGAAACATTAATTTGAAAATTTCTGAAATTTGGTAGGCGTTTTCAAGATATGAGAAAGCTACCCTTTTTTTAATGTAAGTGTCCATTGACTATAGCGAATTATTGGGTATTATTAGAATTCATCTTTATTTCTCCAGAAGATTATATGTACTGAGATCTAAAGAGATGGATGTAGCCTTGTAGATCTGACGCAATGTCAACATAGAGATCATATGTCCTAATTGCCGATAACTCTGCGGACGTGGAGAAGTAATTTCTCTAATTCAATGACTTGTGGTTTTGTGTTGGTTTTGTTTGCATAGTAAACAAAGAAGCCGGCCTATTTTTGAATCTTTTACTCGAATGTATCACGAATTTTTCTCTTTTCCATGTTCTTAATGGATAGTGTGCGCTACGCTTCTACTACTCCTCTATAATCAAATACTAGATAGGTACCCGAACCTACATAAGGCTACCGGGAGGAAATCATTTTTCATATCTTAATGTCTTATATGTATATTTATCTTATTATCACCCAAACCTATTAGTTCGATAAAAAGCATGCTAAATAAATCATTTCTATCAATTAGTCAAAATTAGCATTTCAAAAGAATATCCATAAATCCAACATTTTACAACTGTATTATTTACAAATAGTAATCTTATATGGTATATTTAACCATGGTTGGCCGACCTAATTATTTGAACTCTACTCGATATCTTTAATTTTCAAATAACAACTTAAAACAGAATCTTACTCTATTGGTTCTAGTATATTTGGGAGGTTTGAATATGAAAAGATTAAGAAAATTCTCTATTTCTGTTATGGCAACTGCTTGTCTATTAGCATTCGGTTCCAGCTCTGCATTCGCTAAAACTGGTTGGGCTGATTCATTTGAGACAGCAGAAGTGATGTACTCAAGTGTAAACCAGTCTTCTGGATTTAGCGCAACACAGTATTTAGATAGCATGAGCGACAATGATTTTTATGTAGTCGACAACACAAACGGTACATCCGAAATCACATATTCTGTTATAGCCACTCCACCAGCTAACTTCGACATTGTTATGGGTGTTATTAAAATGAATGCAAGCGGTGCGATCCTGTCCATTCAAATGGATAACTGGAATGGACGGGGATACCCTGAGGCGATTAGTTGGAATGCTAAACCTGGTGAGAAGGTTTACTTCAGAATTATGGACAACGGTATCAACAACTATAACGAGCCTTATACAATTCAATTCACAAAAACCAGCTAAATAATATTTTAGTAGATATTCAATGGCTCCCCGCTATATTAATGGGTGGGCCATTTTTTATACTTTGTAGACAAGGATGAGTACAGCGATAATTTATTTTTTGTTTTCCAGAGAGAATGCTCTTTTAATTGTTGAATTATAGCTTAAGAGAATGTTTCATTGAGTCATTATTGCTTATTCAGATTGAAAAGAGCTTTATTAAATCAAATTCTTGAAATAGCTATGCATCATATTTTATCATTTTCAAAGTTTGAACGAAGTTTTTTTACTCATGGTCAGGAAACAAAATTCAATGGAATATTTTGAGGTTCGTTACTGAAGAAATTTTTGAGTAGAAAAATATTTTGGGGGCACTTTGATTTTTCTTTAAATGTTTAGGGATTGCCCACAAAAAGAAAAACCCCTCAGCGCTAGAGCGCCAAGGGATTGAGCTATTAGTACAAAGTGATATATTGATCGCGTTCCCATTGGTGGACTTGTGTTCTATACATATCCCACTCAATTTCTTTCAGCTCATAGAAGTGAGCCAAGGCGTGGTCGCCGAGAGCATCACAGATAACTTCGCTGCGGATCAATTCATTCAGTGCTTCTTTCAGGTCAGCTGGCAAGCTTGGAATGCCTTCTTCCACACGCTCTTCTTCTGACATGATGTAGATGTTACGGTCAATTGGAGCTGGTAAGGAAAGCTCACGTTTGATTCCGTCCAGGCCTGCTTTCAACAGTACAGCCAAAGCCAGATAAGGGTTAGCAGCCGGATCCGGGTTACGAACCTCAACACGTGTGCTTAAACCACGGGAAGCTGGAATACGAATCATTGGGCTACGGTTACTCGCAGACCATGCTACATAACAAGGAGCTTCATAGCCTGGTACAAGACGTTTGTATGAGTTCACAGTTGGATTAGTAATTGCTGCAAACGCACGTGCATGCTTCAGAGTTCCAGCCATGAAGTGACGTGCAGTTTTGCTCAAACCAAGCTCGTCCGACTCGTCAACGAATGCGTTCTCATTGCCTTTGAACAAAGATTGGTTGCAGTGCATACCGGATCCGTTCATACCAAACAGCGGTTTCGGCATGAATGTAGCATGTAAACCATGCTGACGTGCAATCGTTTTAACAACGAGTTTGAACGTTTGGATCTGGTCAGCCGCTTTCAGCGCATCAGCATATTTAAAGTCGATCTCATGCTGACCTGGAGCTACCTCATGGTGGGAAGCTTCGATCTCAAAGCCCATTTCTTCAAGGGTGATAACGATGTCCCGGCGACAGTTTTCACCAAGATCCGTAGGTGCCAAGTCGAAATATCCACCTTGGTCATTCAGCTCGTTGGTCGGGTTTCCTTTTTCGTCTGTTTTGAACAAGAAGAACTCAGGTTCAGGACCGACGTTGAAGGAAGTGAATCCCATATCTTGGGCTTCCTTCAGGTTTCGTTTCAAGATACCACGTGGGTCTCCTGGGAACGGGTTACCATCTGGAAGGTATACGTCACAGATCAGGCGTGCAACACGGTTCTCTGCTACCCATGGGAAAATAAGCCAAGAATCTAGATCTGGATAGAGGTACATGTCGGACTCTTCAATACGTACATAACCTTCAATGGAAGATCCATCGAACATCATTTTGTTATCCAGAGCCTTAGTCAACTGGCTCACAGGAATCTCAACGTTTTTGATAGCTCCAAGCAAATCGGTAAATTGCAATCGAATGAATCGTACGTTTTCTTCTTTCGAAATGCGGAGAATGTCTTCTTTTGTATAGCTCACTATAACCTCTCCCTTTCTTATCTGCGTATTTGGCTTGCCTGTTATATTTGTACATTAGAAAGTTCCACGGGTCAAGGATTCTTACACCATAAGTGCATGATTTCCTCTCACTCGCCAAGTTATGCGAACTTACTTTTTATTAAAGAATCGGGAAAGCTCTCCCTGAATGAGAGATACTTGTCCAGGTCTCTTACCTGACACAAGCTGCTGCTTCAGCAAGCGATGCAACTGCGTATCGGACAGTTCTCTGCGTTTAACTTCTGTATCTGGCGTGATAACTGTAGCTTCCTCGGATTCTTTCGAAACAGGATTCATCACTTGTTTGATCCCTGCGATGTTAACTCCTTTTTCAATCAAAGCCTTGATCTCTAGCAATCTCTCTACGTCATTAAAAGAGAATAACCGCTGATTTCCTGACGTTCTCGCAGGAACGATCAAGCTGTGCTGCTCATAATAACGAATCTGACGTGCAGACAGATCCGTAAGTTTCATTACAATACCAATTGGGAATAAGGCCATATTTCTGCGAATTTCATCACCCATGTTCATCAACCTTCCAGTCATCTATTCTTCACCCTATTGTACATTTAGTTGTTACCAAGTGTCAATGACGTGTTAGATAAACTCACAATAATTTACGATCTTTCATGGTCTGTAATGCCATCAAAACGCCATATTTGACATGAGAGTACGTTAATCCGCCCTGCATATACCCAATATACGGCTCCCGAATAGGCGCGTCGGCTGATAATTCCAGACTTCCGCCCTGAATGAACGTACCTGCCGCCATAATGACAGGATGTTCATAACCAGGCATATCCCACGGTTCAGGAACCACATGACTATCTACAGCTGCTGCACGCTGAATTCCCTGCACAAAGGCAATTAAATGCTCAGCAGAACTAAACTGAACAGCCTGAATCAGATCTGTACGAGCTTCATTCCAAGCGGGCTTGGTTACAAATCCCGATTCAGCAAACATCGCAGCAGCAAACGTACTACCTTTAATAGCTTGTCCTACGATTGTCGGTGCCATGTAAAGTCCTTGGTAGATGCCACGTGTTGTTCCCAGCATTGCTCCAACCTCTCCCCCAATTCCCGGGGCTGTCAGGCGATAAGCTGCCAACTGTACGTATTGTTCCTTCCCACATATGTATCCTCCGGTTTCTGCAATACCTCCACCAGGATTCTTAATAAGTGATCCGGCCATCAGATCAACTCCGACTTCTGTCGGTTCACGTTCCTCCGTGAATTCACCGTAACAATTATCCACGAATACGATGACATCCTCCTTAAGCCCTTTAACACGTGTCACCATCTCGGCAATCTCAGCAACACAGAAGGATGAGCGCCAATCATAACCACGTGAACGTTGAATCCCAATGACTTTTGTAGCCGGTGTAATGCTTTTCTCAACTGCTGCCCAGTCCACGCCACCTTCAGCAGTTAAAGTCGTCTCACGGTAGCCGATTCCAAAATCGCGTAACGAACCTGTACCATCACCGGGTTTGCCAATCACTTTATGCAATGTGTCATAAGGCTTACCCGTGATGTACAATAATTCGTCACCTGGGCGCAATACGCCAAAGAGAGCTGTACTAATCGTATGTGTACCTGAAGCAAAATGAGGACGTACCAACGCGGCTTCCGCGCCGAACACATCAGCATATACTTCATCAAGTACTTCACGCCCACGGTCGTTATACGCATAACCTGTTGAACCTGCAAAATGAAAATCACTTACTTTTCGCTGTTGGAAAGCGTTAATCACTTTCCATTGATTGTGATCTGTGATCCGATCAATCTGTTGAAGTTGTCCTTCAATCTGACGCTCCACTTGTTGCTGAAGTTCAGATATTTCTGAATCAAAGCTTACCATCTTACTTCATTCCCCTTCATAGCACGAATCTGACGTTGAATAGTCATTATCGTGTAACTTATCACATCAATATGTCATGAATGTTACGATTCAATAAAATTTTCGAGCATATAACCAAATTTCTCATATTCACCTTTTTGCAATTCCACTTCATAAATGACATCATTCTCCTCAAAGCTAGTATCCACTACATCACCAATTTTGTAGAGTACCGACGTAAGATCCCCACGTTCTGCCGGAATACGGAAGCGTTTCGTGTCACCTGTCAGCTCGTTCTGAATCAATTCACGGATTTTAAGCAGATCCTCTGAATCTAATGCGCTTACTTTAATATGATCTTTATCCAGTGGAAGCATCTCAAGCTGCTCTGGTGTGCACGCATCTTTTTTGTTATACAGGACTAACTGCGGTTTATCCCCTGCACCAAGTTCTTGCAAAATCGTGTTAACCGTTCTCATCTGATCTTCACGCATAGCTGATGAGGCATCCACAACATGCAGGATGAGATCTGCTTCATTCACTTCTTCCAGTGTTGCCCGGAAAGCCGCAATCAGATCATGCGGGAGATTTTGAATAAATCCAACGGTGTCGGTAAGTACGATTTCTTTACCACTTGGAAGTTCCATCGTGCGTGAAGTTGGGTCCAAAGTAGCAAAAAGCTGATCTTGAATATACACATCTGCCGCAGTCAACTGCTTGAGCAAGGTTGATTTGCCAGCATTGGTATAACCAACAAGGGCCACTTGAACAATACCTGTCTTCTTCCGGCGTTCACGGTGCAACTTGCGATGACGTGTCAATTCTTCCAGATGGCGCTTCAGATCGTCAATGCGGCCACGGATGTGACGACGGTCTGTCTCCAGCTTGCTTTCCCCCGGCCCTCTTGTTCCGATGCCCCCACCGAGTCTGGACAGATTCTTGCCATGACCCGACAAACGTGGCAACAAGTAGCTATGTTGAGCCAACTCCACTTGAATGATACCTTCTCTCGTGTTGGCACGCTGTGCAAAAATGTCCAAAATCAACTGGGTACGATCAATAATTTTGAGATCAAGGGTTTCTTCCAGATTGCGAACCTGTGCTCCTGACAATTCCTGATCAAAAATAGCTGTAGTTGCTCCGAGTTCCTCTGCAATTGCACGAAGCTCTTCTACCTTACCTTTACCAATGAACCATTTGGTATCCCGTTTTTCCCTGTTCTGAGAAAGTACACTTAGCACTTCCACTCCAGCTGTCTCGGCAAGCTTCACCAATTCCTCTAAAGAGTACTCAGGATTGATACCCGTGCGTTTTACATCATCCGTAACAAGACTCACTAAGACGGCGCGATCTTTTTTGACCATATCTGTATCATGCGTGCCATTTGTCATGTATATGTTCACTCCCTCTAATTACTTATTCGTTGATATTCATTACCACAAATATGCCATGGCATGCCTTAAGCCGAACCGGTTGGCCCGGCCGGCTAGTGTAAAAACTATATTATCGCTTACTTTCGCTCAAAGTTCAAATCCTCTGTACGGATTGTCATCAGCTCCAGTTTCCCTGGACTGCCTTCCGAGTATTGTTCCAACAAACGAACCGCCTGATGCCTGATCGAACGCTCAATGGCATTACGAACGTATCTGGCGTTACTGAACGCATGCAGCGAATCATTTTTTTCCTGAAGCAAATGCTGCTTAAGTTTGAGTATGGTCTGAGGCATTAGAATATAATCACGCTCTTTGGCCATAATCTCAGAGATTTGAATCAACTGATCAATGCTATAGTCTGGAAATTCCACTTGAATGGGAAAGCGGGAAGGCAATCCGGGATTCGTCTGCAGAAAAAAATCAATCTCTTCCGAATATCCAGCCAATATAAGGATAAATTGGTTTTTATTGTCCTCCATTGATTTTACAAGTGTATCAATCGCTTCCTTACCAAAATCTTTCTCTCCACCGCGGGCCAAACTGTAAGCTTCATCAATGAACAATATCCCACCGAGTGCCTTCTTGACCAGATCTCTTGTTTTCTGCGCCGTGTGACCGATATATTCTCCAACCAGATCCGCACGCTCAACTTCAATAAGATGACCTTTACTCAACACACCCATCTTCTGAAAAAGTTTGGCAACAATCCTCGCCACGGTTGTTTTACCAGTCCCCGGATTACCTTTGAAGATCATATGATACACGTGCGCACCACTAAGTAAGCCTGCTTCGGTACGCATCTGAGCAATCTGTAAGAAAGCATAGATCTCAAATACCAGGTCTTTGATATTTTCAAGTCCAACCAATTGCTCCAATTCACCCTGTATCTCCTGGAAGTGCGCATGTTTGGTTATGCTCTTGGCCGCCTGTACTGCCGCTGCCTCATCTTTGACCAACATCTGAGGTTCCTGGTTACGCAACACAATATTAATTTGTCTGGATGGTCTGCCTCCTGGTTGCTCTCCTGCAGCCATGACCCGTCCGTTCATTCGCCATCACCTCTATTTTATCGGGCTGAACTCTCCTGATTATTAATGTATTCTATCAGGCGCTCCAATATTAGAAGGATCATGAAGAATTCTACGGTTAGGTACATGTCTTAGATCTGAATGTTTTTTCGAAACTCTCCGTTCTCAAACAAACTCTGCCTATGCTTCAGTGATAACTGAAAGTATGGGAATACATGCGCATCAATGGCATGCAGCAATTCTTTTGCCGTTTTGTTAGCCAAGTCATAATCACCTGTCGTAATATGCTTCCGCGACAATGCATCTTCAAGCTCATCTTCATCCAGCAAAAAGACCTCTCCATCTTTCAGCACAACGACATCCAGATACAGGTCATCAAACCAAGGTACCCCCTGATCGGTTATCCCCTGACTGCGACATGTATCAATATACCATTCCACAATCCGCTCCTGATCATCAAACATCGCTGTAACAACGAAATGCTCTCCCTTCGGGTAGTATTGCAGCCAAGAATACCCTTTATCTGCAATACAGAAGGTACTGCCTCCATATGTTTTCCACAGAGGTTCTTTCAAATCCTGTATGGTGTACAACGTAATATAACCTGTGAAAATTTTGGATTGAACGAACCGGCATGTGAATTGTCGGTTCGTAATCCGGCGCCAGTTCGCGCGGTCCCCGAATTTCCGTTTCATACGAACCCCTCTTTGCCGACTACAGGTCCGTGACCTGCTCTGATGTTATTGGTGAACAATGTAATAACGTCCGCATGATAAATTCCAGCGCTCTGGCCCACCTTGCACAACGTATTACGAATAGTTACAGCTTACCATATTTAAGGTATACACTCAAAATCAAGCTTTGTCCCACCTATTCATTAAATGATCTTCTATTAAAGAAGGTTCGTATAACCAAAAAAAACTGCTTCACCGAAATTCCGGGAAGCAGTTTAATTCATGCAGCTATTTAGTTATTCACTGGTTTAGCCGCCAGTTCCAGCTTGAGAATCTGCAGGTTCGTCTGTTCCTCCAGTGTCACCACTCGTTCCGCTGTCTGGAGTTACAACCTCGCCCGGTGTTGTTACGGCCCCATCATCAGAGCCTTCACCTGTACCGCCTGGCTCTGTTGTCCCCTGACCAGGTGGGCTCGTGTTTCCTCCACCAGGTTGACCGTTACCTTGGCCGGCTCCGCTGTTATTACCATTGTTTCCATTATTGCCGTTATTACCATTCCCATTTCCGTTGTTGCCATTTTCATTCCCATTTCCGTTATTACCGTTCGAGTTGCCATTATCCGGCGAACCATTGTCCGGATTCTCCGTACCTGGCTGCTCAGGATTTGTTTCTGTACCAGGGTCTATACCAGGATCAGGTTCCTCTGGTGGCATTTCCTGCGCTTCAATCATCAGGGAAATGGTGTTCGAAGGATCCGTCTCCTGTCCTGATGCCAAGTCGTAAGCTGTCACATAGTACTCATAGGTCAGGCCAGGCAATGCACTTAAATCTTGTGCACTGGTCGATCCCACTGAATCAATGAGATGCGTAAACTGGCCTTCGGAGGTTTCTTTACGATACACCCGATATGGAGTGCTCGTGTCACCTGTTCCAGTCCAACTCAGTGAGACTGTTTGAGCATTTGGATCGTATGATCCACTCAGACCACTAACGGATAGGGCTGGTTGTTCTGGTTCTTCTACTGGCGGAGGTGCTTGCCCTCCAGCCGGTGTTTTGAATTGCTTCACTGGAACGCCTTTTAACGCATCCCCCATGACTTTGGCAAAGAAAGCTGCTGACAGCTTACTGCTGTTCTTAAGCATATGATTGGCATCCGGATTGTCATAGCCCATCCAGACTGCGGCAGTCCATTCCGGTGTGTATCCAACGAACCATACATCACGGTTGGCACTGTTCCCAGAGATACCACTTTGAACCGTTCCTGTTTTACCCGCTACCGGACGATCCAGACGTGCCGAACGTCCCGTACCATCATTAACAACATTCTGCAGCATCTGTGTAAGCTGATACGCATTTTGCTCGCTCATGACACGCGTGGTGTCCGAGTTATCGTGTTTATACGTGGTTTTGCCTGCGCTATCCTTTATTTCCTTAATCGAATAGGCTTGACGGTATTCTCCGAGGTTGGCAAATGCACTATAGGCTTGCGCCATTTCCAGTGTATTTGTCCCTTTACTCAGACCACCGAGGGCAATTGCCAAGTTTTTGTCTTCATCTGTCAGCTGTATACCTACACTCTTGGCAAAATTAATACCTGTGTTAACGCCGATTTTATCAAGTAACCAAACCGCAGGAATATTTTCCGATTTCGTAATGGCATCTGTCATACTGATCGTCGAAGAATATCCATGCAAGTTACCCGGACAGTAGTTACCAAAACATTGCTTCGCATTGCTCAGCGCCGAGTTGGCACTGTAGTTTCCTGTTTCAAGCGCCGGTGCATAAGACACAATTGGTTTAAAAGCAGAACCCGGCTGTCTTCGACTCTGCGTTACACGGCTATAACCTTTAGTCTGATAATCACGTCCACCCAGGAGGGCAACGAGACTGCCATTCTCGTGGTTCATGATGACCATGGAACCTTGAACCTGTTGATCGTCTTTACTTGCCTCGAACAGACTATCGTCTGTAAAGGCAGTTTCCATGGCTGTTTGAGCCTGTGCATCCATGGTTGTATAAATTTTGTATCCGCCAATATTCAGATCATCTTCCGTTTTACCTGTTACGCGTTCAGCTTCACGGAGCACATAATCAATAAAGGCTTGATACTTCATGTCTTTCTCTGGTCGTTTGTAGTTATAGTTAATCTCTTTTGCTTCATCCATCTCCGCCTTGGTAATGTAGCCTTGTTCATACATCAGCTGTAATACCACACCACGGCGTGCTTTGGAGTCGTTTGGATTGCTTACCGGGTTATAGGCAGAAGGGCCTTTCGGCATGGCTGCCAATGTAGCAATTTGCCACAACTTCAACTTCTTGAGATCGGTAACTCCAAAATAAAATTCAGATGCCGCTTTAATTCCGTAACGCTGATGACCGAAGAAAATCCGGTTCAGATACATCGTCAGGATTTCGTCTTTGGTGTACTTGCGCTCCAATGCCATGGCAATGGATACTTCCGTTGCTTTACGGAAGAACGTTTTGTCACGGGACAAGAACATATTCTTGGCAAGCTGCTGGGTTAGTGTACTACCACCTTCCACCATGGAACGAGCCATGACGTCCTTAACCGCCGCACGCCCGATGGACCAGATATCCACGCCCTGATGATCGTAGAATCGCTTATCCTCTGTTGCAACAAAGGCTTGCTTCACCAGCTCAGGAATATCATCTTCTTTGACGGGTTCCAGCTTCTGAATGGATAGCTCCCCCATTAATTGGCCATTGCGATCATATACTTTTGAAGTTTCATTAATTGTAGTTTTGTCCTTGTTGGCTTTGAGCAGATTTTCACCACTCACCATAATAAATAAATATCCGCCTAGTGCACAGAATATGGCGATTGCCATTGTGAAAAACAGTGTCCATCCAACGCGTTTACCCGTAATTTTTTTCTTTTTAGAGGTCTTTGGCTTCGCTTTTTTGGGTGACTTGTTATTGTTGTTGCGATTATTAGACCTCGACAACGGATCGTTTGGCATGTTACCTCCTGACTCCCTTTCAGTTGCATAATTTCTATTCGTCTGTTGGCTCAAACATATATTAAACATATTTTGCCCGGAATGAAAAGAACAACCCTTTATTCAGGTTGCTCTGTTTCAATACCTATACTTGTAGACGAAATGGTTGGTGAAAAGGTTTCGTAATTTTTTTAAGCTTCGCCGCTATTATCTTGCTGCATCAGCGATACGCTGCGTTGCGGCGTGAACGTGGAGATGGCATGCTTGTAGACCATTTGCTGGCGTCCGTCGCTGTCGATGACGATCGTAAAATTGTCAAATGCCTTGATCGTCCCGCGGATTTGGAAGCCGTTGGTCAGATAGACCGTAGCAGGAATATTTTCTTTCCGCAGTTGGTTCAAGAACGTATCTTGGATGTTGATGGACTTGTTCATTAGCCGTACCCCCATTGGTTCATTTGAATTCGTGTTCAAGTAATATTCAATATCGCTGAGTAGCTTTCGTGCTATTATATCATGAACAGTTTCATATAATCCACAAAAACCCCTTGTCTGCTATTTTACACCCATTCTTGGCAAGGCAAACAAATAGAAGACTTATCCATTATACACCGCTTGCCAGTTTTGCAAAAGAGGGACAAACTCTTCATTTTAAAGCTCATTTATTCATTGTTTGGCGAATCCTCAATCTCTTACACCTATTCTAGTGATACATAAAAACCTCTATCCTTTTGATGACCAAAAGGTAGAGGTTTACATATCTCGATCTATTTGATACCTGTCAGAAGAATACTAATCATCGCTCAAATCAATCAAATTTTTGTGTAATCAATTCACTTATCTGCTTGTATTTCCCTTCAAAATCCTGGGTATCCGTCATGTCTACCCATTCAATATCCTTCATATGGCGGAACCAGGACAGCTGTCTTTTGGCAAACCGACGCGTATCCCTTTTTAACCACTCAACCGCAGCTTCCCAACTCACTTCCCCTTGCAAGAACGCTGCAATTTCCTTATATCCCAGCCCTTGCATGGAAATATGACCTCTCGCCACGCCCCGTTCCAACAAGGATTTCACCTCATCTACCAGACCTTGTTCGATCATCAGATCAATCCGCTCTTCTACCCGGGCGTACAACTTCTGCCGATCCATTGTCAAACCAACAATAAGAAGGTCATAAGGCGACTCTTTCTTCTGTACTGCCAGCTGATCAGACCACTTCTCGCCTGTGAGGTGATGAATCTCAAGCGCACGCACAATTCGCCTTTGGTCATTCGGATGCAGACGATCTGCACTGACCGGATCAACTCTCCTTAGACGATCATGAAGGGCCTGTGCGCCATATTGCTCCGCATAGCTGAATTGTTGCTCCCTGAACGCTTCATCCGAACCACTATCGGAAAATTGGAAGCCGTAACATACCGATTCCACATACAGACCGGTGCCACCTACAATAAAAGGCATTTTACCACGTTCATGGATTTCACTAATCAATCGTGTGCAACTCTCCTGGAACTCGGCCACAGAGTAAGGGTACTCCGGTTCATGAATATCAATGAGATGATGAGGTACACCCTTCATTTCTTCAGAGGTAATTTTAGCAGTTCCGATATCCATTTCACGATATACCTGCATCGAATCCCCTGAGATAATCTCACAATCGAAAGCTTGGGCAAGCTCGATGCTCATTCTTGTTTTGCCTACTGCTGTTGGTCCAACCAGCACAAGCAGTTTGGGTTTTGGTTTAACTTCCACGTTCAACATTAATCACTCCGTACAGGGTTTTTGCATTCGCTCGATCAAGTATTTCAAATCCGAGCCTGTCAAACTCCGCGCTGCCGCGCTTTTCTTTCATCACTACCCTTTTACGGGCGACCCGTCTCGCTTCCATAATGCTCTCTTCATCCAGCGCATGAGCATTCGCATAATCTCGCAAGGGCTGTATCGCACTAGAATCCATCATCGGTTCACGGAACATGGGGTCAAAATATACAGTGTCACAGCTTCGATCTGGCATGGAACGCAGTAAATCAAGATGATCCACATGCCGCAGATCTATGCGCCGAAAAGCCTCATCCACCAAGGGTTGATTGCTCTTATAATGCGACATGCCCTCCAGCAACAGTGTATAGAGTGGTTGAGAACTTTCGCAGGCGATGACCCGTCCACTCAACCCAGCCGCAACCGAAAATACCAGCGCATCAGAACCAAGTCCAGCGGTACAATCAACAATGGTGTCTCCTTCAAGTACCGCACCAGCTTCCAGCATGGGATCAGCTTCCCCTCTTAGAACACGTTTAGCGCGAACAAATCCCATACTGGGGTGAAACTCAAGCTCCGTTGCATCTTTGCGAAACAGACGGGCTCTGCCATTGAGTACCACTAATATTTCATTGATACCATAATGTTCAATCAGTCTGGGTAAAGACGTTCTATTGCGCGGTACGTAGGTACCTCCTGTCGTTTCGGCGAGCTTACGCGCACGCTCCACCTGAGAGGCAATCTCCTTGTCACCGGTTGTAATGTACATAATGTCCCCCTAAATAGCTACATCACTCGTTTAAATAATTTTTCTAGATCATACGTTGAAAATGAAACCACAATCGGCCGCCCATGTGGACAGGTGTAGGGCTGACGACATGAACCCAGACGCTGAATCAGCACTTCTGCTTCCTGATCCGTCAGCTTCTGATTGGCTTTGATAGACGCTTTGCAGGAACACATGATGGATGCAGCTTCTCGCATCTTGGCCACATCTATGCTTCGTTCGCTTAGAACCCATTCGGACATCTCTTCGATAATGTCTTTCTCATCCCCTTTGGGGAACCAGAATGGATGGGAACGAACACGGAACGTCTGTCCACCAAAATGCTCCAAATATACACCGGCCTGCTCGAACCAGGCCAGCCTTGTTTTCAGCTTTTCAGTCTCTGAAGGTGTGAATTCCAAGGTAATCGGTAGCAGTAACTCTTGTGAGGCTTGAGCAGGGTTGCCGAATTTCTCGTAATAATATTCATAATTCACACGTTCATGAGCGGCGTGCTGGTCAATCAAATATAAACCTTGGTCATTTTGCGCGATTAAATACGTACCATGATGCTGTCCAATGAGGCTCAGCTCCGGAAATGCCGGCATGGATGCATCCGATTTAATGGCAGCAGCAAGTTTAGTGGCATCAGGCAAACCTGAAGTTTTCCACGTCCGTTCAGTTCTCGCACTCGAAGACGGATTGTAGGGTGAACGAGCTTCCCTAACCGGCAAAGTTACGGAATCGGACTGGTAGGTAGTCGGTTTGCCATCAGTCAGCGGTTTCTCTGCTGCTACACGATCTTGAGAAGACAGGTCAGACTTTGGAGAAGCTTCGGAAGAACTTGCACTTACCTCTTTAGTAGCTTCCTGCACGTTAGCATTTGTCTGCCCTCCATCATGACTCGACCCCTTCTGCAAAATATGCCCGTTCCAACTTTCTAACTGCTCAGGGGGGTGTGTAACCTCAGGTGGAGCTTCGGGCAGCGGCACTGTCTGTCCGTTTTCAGCTACCGGTTGTACTGCGGAAAGATCCGCCGGAGCATCCAGATCATCATCTTCCGTATTTAACTTTAACAATGCATTAGAAGGTTTCCCGAGTGGACCTTGTTGTCCATAGCCTTCTGCGTCAGACTGGTCTTTCAGCGGACCACGCGGAAAGAGGAATTGTTCCTGGATAAAGGAACTATCATCTCCACGTCGAATCTGCTGCTTCTTGACCTGCGGAATCAATACCTCCTGCCGGAGGATCCCCCTCAACGTCGTCTCCACAAATTCATAGAGTTCTGGTTCCTTGCTAAAACGTACTTCCAACTTGGCCGGATGCACGTTCACATCCACAAGAGAGGGATGCATCTCCAACTGCACCACGACAAGCGGGAAGCGATTGATGGGCAGCAAGGTATGGTAGGCTTTGAGAATCGCCTGATTGAGACCGTAATTGCGAACAAATCGCCCATTAATGATCGTCGACATACCACCACGATTCGCTCGTGTCCATTCTGGCAGGCTGATCAGCCCGCCCACCCGGTAATCCAGACTTTCACCCTGAATAGGAAGCATCGCTTTGGCAGCACTTGTCCCATAGATCGCTGCAACCACTTGCAGCAGATCGCCGTTACCCAGCGTCTGAAGCAACACATTCTCATTATGGCGCAATCTGAACGAAATGTTAGGATGCGACATCGCCATTCGGTATAGAACATCAGATATATGTCCGAGTTCCGTCTGGATCGTTTTCATATATTTGAGTCTGGCTGGTGTATTGTAAAAAAGTTCTTTCACTGCAAAATCTGTACCTTGGGGCGAGGTCGCATCTTCATGAGAGACAAGGTTCCCGCCTTCAATTACAATGCGGCGCCCCCGCCCGTCATTGTTACTTGCCGATAACACCTCCACCTTGGAGACTGCGGCAATACTCGCCAGGGCTTCCCCGCGAAATCCAAGACTTGTGATCTGGAACAGATCTCGTCCATGGGCTATTTTGCTGGTTGCATGACGATAAAAGGCCGTTTCCATATCCTCTGGCTCGATACCTGACCCATTGTCTTTGACACGAATACTGAGGAGTCCGCCCTCTTCCACAGTCACCTCAATCTTGGTGGCGCCTGCATCCACCGAGTTTTCAAGCAACTCCTTGACGACTGAAGCAGGTCGTTCGACCACCTCACCAGCCGCAATCTGGTTGGCAATATGTTCATCTAGCACATGTATTTTCGCCACAGGTTTTCCCCTCCCTTATATTCAGGATAATTGCTGTGCCTTCAATTTGAGATCATTTAATATCTGCATCGCCTGAAGAGGCGTCATGTTCATGACATCGATATCTTTCATCGTCCGTATGAATTCTCGTGCTGGCTTATCTTCCACCACAACTACATCCGTTTTCGTTGCCACGTTCGGCTCATCATCCCCAAAGATGGACAGTTGAACCACATCCGAATGGCTTGCGCTGGACTGTGCTTTGCTGTTAGATTTCTTGGTATGCTGCTTCCCAGCCCCGGTTGAATCTTCAATAGGAGATGTGTAATCTGCACTTTCCGCAGTAACATGCTCCCGGAGTATAGACGCTGAATCCGTGTGTTGGAGCTCTCCATCTTTTAATCTCAAGCCTGCTTCCTGCTTCTCGTTTCCGATGTATTCACTACCCACCGCTACTTGCGCAGCCGCATGTTCGAATCCATGCAACAGTCCATTCGCCCGCTCAATAATGCTATCAGGCAGACCTGCAAGGCGTGCACAATAGATACCATAACTGCTGCTGGCTGCTCCGGCAATCAGTTTGCGCAGGAAATTAACCTTGTCACCGCTCTCCTGTACCGCCATTGAGTAGTTTGCCAGCTTGTCCAGACTCTCCTCCAGATGAGCAAGCTCATGGAAATGTGTGGATACAAGGGCTTTACAGCCGATGATATCATGTACATATTCAATAACAGACTGAGCAATAGCCATGCCTTCACTGGTTGATGTTCCCCGTCCCAATTCATCGATTATAATCAGACTGCGTGGTGTTGCTTTGTCCGTCATGACCTGAATGTCAGCCATCTCCACCATGAATGTGCTTTGTCCGCCAATGAGATCATCCGCTGCACCAATCCGTGTGAAAATGCGATCCATGATCGGCACCTCCGCTTGACCCGCAGGCACAAAACAACCCACTTGCGCCAAAATGGAAATTAAAGCGACCTGTCGCATATATGTGCTCTTACCAGCCATATTCGGTCCAGTAATCAGCAGAATACGTGCCTCTTCCTTGGTCATTGCCGTGTGATTGGCAATAAATGCACCATCTCGCATAACCGCCTCGACGACTGGATGGCGTCCTTCTTCCACAACCAGATCATAACCGTCGGTCAATGTAGGCCGTACAAAGTTTCGCTCAGCACTAATCACCGCAAAAGATTGATACACATCAATTTCGGCTACCTGTTCAGCCAGCTTTTGCAATCTTGCAATCTCTTTGTTCAGCCGCTCGCGCAGTTCTGCGAACAGTCCATACTCAATATCAACCATTTTGTCCTGAGCTTCGAGAATAAGCGTCTCTTTTTCCTTCAACTCCGGCGTAATGTAACGTTCTGCATTGGCAAGTGTCTGTTTACGTTCATAACGTCCCTCCGGCAGTGCGGACAGATTGGACTTGGTGATCTCGATATAATAACCAAACACTTTGTTATATCCAATCTTCAGCGATCGAATGCCTGTCGCCTCGCGTTCTCGCGCTTCAAGCTCCGCAATCCACTGTTTCCCGTTAACCGAAGCCTCACGCAATTCATCCAGACGTTCATGGTACCCTTCACGAATCAGGCCTCCGTCCCTTACGGATACAGGCGGCTCGTCCACAATGGCTTGCCCAATCGCTTCACGCAGATCATTGCAATCATCCATCGTTTCGGCAATATGCTGAAGTGTTGCGGAAGATGATCCTGCGCAATGCTGACGAAGTCCTGGAATTTTCTCCAGTGATGATTTGAGCGCATTCAGGTCACGACCATTGGCATTACCAAACGCAATCCGGCCAACCAAGCGCTCCAGATCATAGATATCTTTGAGTTCTGCCCGCAGGTCCTCACGCAATATAAACTGGTTGTACAACGTATCCACTGCTTCAAGACGCTCATTAATCTTCCCTTTTTGCAATAATGGCTTATCGACCCAGCGACGCAACATTCTTGCACCCATGGACGTCTCGGTCCGATCAAGCAACCAGAGTAATGAACCTTTTTTGGAGCGTTCACGCACGGTTTCAACCAATTCCAGGTTCCGGCGGGTAAACGGGTCCAAGATCATATAATGATCTGGCTCATACGTTGAGATTTGGGTTAATTGTCCCAGAGAGCGTTTCTGTGTCTCACTCAGATAGGAGAAAAGACGTGCAATGCACGCTTGACGTTCAGGTTCTAATCTTGCCCACACAGCCTCACCAAACTGCTGCCGGACCAAATCTTCCTTATTCTTTGTCCATGACGTGTAGACCACAGGGCGACCGATTGGAGATGCCTCGGCTTCTACCGTTTCAAGCAGCGCTGCATCCCCCACCAGCTCCGATGGTTCGTAGATGCCGATTTCGTCTTTAAGCCATTCCTTGGAATAGGGTACGGATGTCACATACAACTCACCCGTTGACAGATCACAGGCTGCGAGCGCGAGCGTATTTTGATTACCAGTAAGACACACCATGTAGTTGTTGGATTTGTCCCCTAGTGTTTTGCCTTCCATTACCGTTCCGGGTGTAACCACACGAACAATTTCACGTCGTACCATGCCTTTGGTTACACTCGCATCTTCCATCTGTTCACATATCGCAACTTTATAGCCTTTTTCAATCAGACGCTGTATGTAATTGTCAGCCGAATGATAAGGTACGCCGCACATCGGAATTTTGTCATCCGTGCCTCCGTTACGTGCAGTCAGCGTGATCTCAAGTTCACGGGCAGCATTAATCGCATCCTCGAAGAACATTTCATAGAAGTCGCCCAGTCTAAAAAATAGAAAAGCATCTTGTGCTTCGGCCTTCACTTGCAAATATTGTTGAATCATTGGCGTATACTGAGCCATGATGAATATCCTCCATCCCGTTCCTATAATGTCAGGAAGAAACGCGTCTTGGAAGGACAATAAGACGGTCAGGCACCGTGTTTGCGCCTCCGCCTTATGTTTTGGCTATTCGCCACTTCCTTCAAAGGTTGCTGCTCCATATCTTCCGTAATTACTACTTATAAAAGACTTGTTTCTTATTATATCAAAAAAACGTCCGTTCTTCATGAACCTGCCCGAATATTCCAGAGTTTACGGATATCCCGGCTCTCATCCCAGGTTCTTCCCAATTTTAATTGAAGGAGTAACGGAGACGCATACCGTTCATAACGTGCATATCCATCCAATCTCTTCAGATCATCTGCCAGAGCTGGAATGTGTTCCTTGATCACTTCACGCTTTCCTTCATAAAAGGCGGTATGAACCTCCGCTTTCTCCAACGGACGCTGCAGTAATTGAGTATACCCGCTTGCGATTAAACCTGCCAATGCCACAACGCCCTTGGCAACAAGGGGTGACACAAGAAAGCTGGGTAACGTACGATACTCAAACCCACCGTAGGATTTCAGGCGAAAATCACCAAGCGCTCCATAACGTGGACGTCTTCCCGATCCACGCGGGTCCTGAAGAAACGCCAGTGGCAATGCCAGATAATTGTCCAGTGTGCGGAGCAGTTCCCCGGTAAGGTTCACGCCGCTAAAATGAATATGACCACCTAGAGGTAACCCCCGCTGTGGCATCCCCCCTGCCTGCCAGATGAGCGAGTGATCGCTTATGCTGCGGGAAGCTGCTGCAAATGCTCTCATCAGATGAGCCAATAGCTCTCTTGGTTCGGAGCTGGGAGCGGGCCGCAATTCGGCAACCGGGTAGATGCGCCGCCCACCCATTGTCACGGAATCACAGCCTGCCATTCCGGTACGTTCCAGAAATCTGGAGGCGGGGACGATTTTGGATTCTGGCATCTGTACCAGAAGAAACTCAGGGTCCATGCCAAGTATGGGAATAGGTCTGCGACGCTGCTCCTCATCCAGCAGTTCCTGATGCTGCTTCCAGCTTTCCCTGTAGATTGCAGCAAGGTTCGTCACCCCTTTCCACGGACTCGGATCGATCGAAATGACTGCACAACCACCGTTCCCTGAGGATTCCATTCGAACGGCTCCATGATCCAGTCCCAGTGTGTACAGCGTTTTGATCGCAAGTCGTTCTATGCGCTTAAACAAGGTTGAATTCGCTTCACGCTCCAACAGCGTTTCCTGCGCCCCTCCCATGCCACTTGTATCCTTGCGTTTGATCCGGATCGCCTGCAGACAACTTATCTCTACATCATAACGTACGCGCAAGCCTGGTTCTCGTTTGCGCCGATCGCGCAGTGACAATACTTCAATGCCTGCCTGTTTCAACCGTTCTGTACGTTCTCCGGAGGTCATCCTTTCATATCGGCGTAATGCCTCCTCCGCTTGTTCCATCACATTCATGACGTCTCCCCCTACCCGATCATGCAACAAAATAAAAATAACCCCGCAATGCGGAGCCTTCCCGTGAAAGGTATTCCATGCGCATTGCGAGGCTCGTTACCACCCATTTTTCAATATTTAAGAAGAAAGAGGGCTTACGCCCTCTTCACCGCGCTTTCTGGCGCATATGATACCTTAGGTTATCAAATACTTGAGTCAATCTCACAGCTCATCGTCGAGCAGGTCGGGATCGAGATCGTCATAATCTCCATCACCACTGCCAAATTCATAATCCTTGTCTTCGTAATCACCGCAACCATCTGTGCAGACCTTCACACAAACTTTGGTTTCGGCAACGAGTTCTACAGCGAATTCCCGTTCTACCCGGATAATTACACTGCTTCCACCCGCCGATACTGTGGCTTCCACACAGCTAGGTTCCTGCGTTGCATCCGCAGATACCTCCACTGTGGAAGTCCGGTGTTTCGGGTCCAGATAGGACAAAGGCACATGTTCTACATACGACACCGTTTCTTTGGCTACATCCGTCTGCGAATTCTTGTCATAGGAATACCAAATGTTGATATCGTAAGTACCAATAACTTCAATTCCGTCACCCGCCGATACGGCTTCATATTGGTGGTTGATAATCCAAGCCCCCAAAATACTTGTCGGACCATTTGGCGGAGTCACGGTATGTGTTACGGTAGAGAACTTACGACCTTTGCCGCAGATCGCCTTCGTGATAATCTCTCTACATTGATGTTTATGACTCAATGACATCTTTAAACCTCCTCCATACAATCATTCACTACAAGTGTATGCAGGGCATTCGTCTAGGGTGACAACTATTTTCTATTATTCGTTTGTAGATTGGGACCGGTCCGATATTGGGGACGGTGCTTTGTCCTTCTTCGCGACTTTCAGATACAGCGCGAGTTCACGGCACAACTGGAGAATTGCGGAACGAATCTCGAATTCTTCCCTTGTATCCGGCAGCTCCATACGTTTGAATTCTTCTTGCACATTCGCAAGAAGTTTTTCAGTTCGTCCGGTGTAGGATTCAGTAAGTACATCCTGACTGAGCTGATCGAACAGTTCCGAGACCATTTCCGCGTGTGGCATCTTCTGATAGATCTGGGACACCAGATGCATCATGTGCTGGATGGAGTCGAGCTGCGTTTTGCGCATATAGAAGTAGACACTCCATTCCTCATTCGGATGAATCACCTGATTCTCCAGAGAACGCTTGGCTGCATCAATACCACCCAGAATCGCTTTATCTGCTTCAATCAGTTCTCTACCCGCCCATGCTTCATTGGGATTACGCAGCGTCGCCGCGAATTCTTTGAAAATCTTCGAAAAGAGTTCATCGATCCGTTTGCGAATGCGCAGCATCTGTGGATCTGCTGCTGGCATATAGGCCAGGTTAACCGCCATTGCGGAACCAAGACCAATCAGTAACAAAGCAATTTGTACGAGGACAACATTCACGTCCATCTCTCCGCCGCTGAACACGCGAAACACAACGACTGAACCTGTTACAATACCTTCCTTGAAGCCCACCCGGACAATAACCGGGAATGCGATCAATATGTATACGGCCAGTACCCAGTAATGGAATCCTAGAAAGTGAAAAAGTACACTTGCAAATAGAAGTCCAACGACTGAAGCAAAGAACCTCGCCGATATGGTGCGAATACTTCGTTTTCTCGTTACATCCACCCCAAGAATGGCAAGCAATCCTGCTGAGGTTGGTCCTGGCAAGCCGCACCAGTCCGCAATCAACACAGCCATTAATGCGGCGATTGCGGTTTTAATTACCCTAAAACCCATTTAACATTCCATCTCCTCTAAGCTGTAAAAAAATTGTTAGCCAGCTCGTCGCCTCATTCATTTATCCTGACTAGTATGTCTCGTCCAAGTGTAAACTAGACGACATCAACCGACATGCGCATGCATGCCGGTCACAGCAATACGCCCCGAATGAGGGACGCTGGCAAGTTAAATCGTTGCGACAGAACCTCAAGGCCCTCTTCTCCAATCATCGCATTCATTCCGGATCAGCGCGGAATATTCATACTAAATATGGTACTTGATTTTACGGTATCGGGCAACGTGACACCCCTTGTGAAATTGTATACATATATAAACGTTCATCAAACGAACAAAACATAGCCACATTATCTGCGCCCAGCCAGCAATTTGCGCTCTGCATAGACAACAAGTTGATACATGGCCGTTGCAACTGCTGCAATAATTAACAGACTTGATAACACAAGCGTGAAGTTGAATACCTGGAATCCATAGATAATGAGATAACCAAGCCCTTGTTTGGCGACCAAAAACTCCCCTACAATTACACCCACCCAGGCCATGCCTACATTCACTTTCAAGGTGGATACAATCGCCGGAAAAGAAGCTGGCAATACAACTTTCGTAAAAATCTCGGAACGGTCTCCACCAAACGTACGAATCACTTTAATATAATTGGGATCCACTTCATTAAAGCTGTTATACACCACCAGTGTTGTAATAATGACGGTGATGGACAACGTGGTCATGACAATGGCTGTAAAACCTGCGCCGAACATAACGATAAAGATTGGGCCGAGTGCTACCTTTGGCATACTATTGAACACAACCATATAGGGGTCCAGCACTTTGGACAAAAAAGGAGACCACCAAATTAAAACCGCAAGCAAAGTTCCAACGAGTGTCCCCAGTAGAAAACCAACGGCCGTTTCCCCTACGGTTACCCCAACATGCGCCCATAATTCGCCACTAGCGATATCCTTGCCAATCTGTGCAAATATCTTGCTTGGATAACTGAATAACAGTACATCGATCCAACGGAGCCTGCCCGCCACTTCCCATAACAAGAACATACATACGAGCATAGATAACTGTACGGCAAGAACTTGATGTCGCCATCTGGCCACCTGCTGAATATGATTCCGATGCAGCTGTCCCATCCATTCGTCACGCTTTTCCTGCTTCGGATTCGTTTGATTCACGCGTCTTTCTCACCTCCCCCGGGCTGATCCAGTTCACTCCATAATGCCTGAAACAATGCATTGAACCCTTCTTGCTCCCTGGCATGGAATGGCTGAGCCTTCCGAATTTCATCGGGAATGATAAATTCACGACGAATGCGCCCAGGATTGCGATCAAGTACAATGACGCGATCACTGACTGCAATGGCTTCAGACAAATCATGGGTGACGAGTACAGAGGTTTTGCCAAACTGTTTTAACGTGTCCGAGACCAGATCTTCCAATTGCAGCTTGGTTTGATAATCGAGTGCCGAGAATGGTTCATCCAACAATAAAATTCCCGGGTCGGTTGCCAGCGTGCGCACCAGAGCTACCCGCTGTCTCATGCCCCCTGAAAGCTCTGAAGGGTACTGATTCTCTGTTCCGGCCAAGCCCATACTGATCAGCAGTTCCCGTACACGCTCACGACTCCGTACATCCAATCTGCCTGTAAGTTCAAGACCAATCAATGCATTATCGAGAATGGTCCGCCATGGAAACAGATAGTCCTGTTGAAGCATATAACCAATCTGTGCGGAGGGACCGCCAACGAGTTTCCCCTTAACCTTAACCTCTCCTCGGGTCGGTGTGAGCAGCCCAGCGATGATCGACAACAATGTCGTTTTCCCGCATCCGCTCGGTCCAACGAGACTGACGAACTCTCCTTTTTGGATCTCCAGACTCAAGTCTTCAATCACCAATGAAGCTTCCCGCTCGCTGACGTATACTTGAGAGATCCCCTCCAGTCGGATCACACTTTCGGATTCAGGCATTCTGCTCACTTCCTTTCCTGAATACCCATTACTTTGAATTTGCAGCTTCTTTCGCATAGACATTATCCACAATTGCATTCATATCCACGCGTTCTTTCAGCTCTCCGGCAGCACTCATAACATCAAGCAGATTGTTCCACTCTTCTTCATCAATGATCGGGTCCGTAGCGTAGCTGCCCTGTTCTTTATAACGATTTACACTGCTGACCAGAATGGCTGGATCAATGTCTTTGAAGAAAGGAGTAATGACTTCTGCAACCTCTTCAGCCGTATGTGAATCTACCCACGCTTGCGCTTTGTGCAGACCGTACGTAAACTTTTGCACGATATCCTTGTTGTCGTTAATATAGCTCTGTTTCGTCATGAAAACCGTGTAGGGCAGATCACCACTTTCTGCTCCAAACGATGCTACAACCTTACCTCGACCTTCTTGTTCAAAGATCGATGCCTGGGGTTCAAATAGTTGAACATAATCTCCCGTGCCTGAGGCGAAAGCAGATGCAATGTTGGCAAAGTCCACATTCTGAATCAGCTCCAGATCACTCTGCGGATTAATGCCATGTTTGTTCAATGCAAACTCCCCTGCCATTTGCGGCATGCCGCCTTTGCGCTGTCCTAAAAATGTGGAATTCCTCAGTTGCTCCCAATCGAAGCTGCCTTCGGGGTTACGTGCGAACAGAAAAGTACCATCCGTCTGGGTGAGTTGAGCAAAGTTAATGACCGGATCTTCCGCTCCCTGCTGATAGACGTATATGGACGTTTCCGCTCCTACCAAGGCGATATCCACCGAACCTGCGAGTAATGCCGCCATTGTTTTGTCACCGCCAGCAGTCGTCTGAATATCCACCTCAAGTCCCTGCTCCTCAAAAAAGCCTTGAGCCACAGCCACATACTCCGGTGCGTAAAATACCGAACGAGTCACTTCGCCAATCGTAATTTTGGCTTCATTCTCTTCCTTATTACAGCTGGTAAGCGCCACAATGATAATCAGCAGAATAACGATGCCCCGGACGAACCATGGCGTGTATTTCATGTTGTTTCCCTCCTTCACTGGTTTGAGCAGTTTCTCTCTATTATGGATATGCTGCTGCCCAACAAAAGGTTAAGAACTTGAATGCAAAAAAAGAGCCGGGCAATGATGCCCGACTCTTCCGCTATTCATAATGCTATTCAATACGTTATATATGTGGTACCTACAGCTTGTAGATCTCGGCGTATTTAGCTTCCAGGTAATCAGCAAGATAATCCGGGTTCAATTCTTCACCCGTTACGGCAACAATCAATTCGGAAGGTGTCCGACTTTTCCCATGCCGGTAGATCTTGTCTGTAAGCCATTCCTTAATCGGAATCAGATTACCTTCGGCAATGAGGGTATCAAACTCCGGCATTTCCTTACGCAATGTATGTAGAATTTGTGCTGCATACATATTGCCCAGAGAATACGAAGCAAAGTATCCAAAGTCGCCACCAGACCAGTGAACATCCTGCAGAACGCCCTCTCCATCATTCGTTGGCATAATACCAAGGTATTCCTTGTATTTCGCATTCCAGGTCTCTGGCAGATCCTTCACTTCCAAGCCATCGTTGAATAACATTTTTTCAATCTCATATCGGATAATAATGTGCAGATTATAGGTCAGTTCATCCGCTTCAATCCGAATGAGTGAACTCTCCACCCGGTTGATTGCACGATAGAAATCTTCCAGTTCAACTTCGCTCAGTTGCGGGAAATGCTGCTGCAAATCTTTGTAATAGCGTTCCCAGAATGGCAGACTGCGACCAATCATGTTCTCCCAAAGACGGGACTGAGACTCATGAATTCCCATGGACGTTCCTTCAGCCAGAAGGGTACCCGCCAGACTGTCATCAATATTTTGCTCGTACAGGGCATGTCCGCCCTCATGCAGTGAACTGAAGACTGCGCTTGCTACATCATCCTGCAGATAATGTGTTGTGATCCGCACATCACCCGGGTTAAGCCCCGTTGCAAAAGGATGCACACTCTCGTCCAAGCGTCCAGCTTCAAAGTCATAGCCCATTTGTTCCAAGATGAACAGACTAAACTTCTCCTGCTGTTTGGTGTCAAACAACTGATTCAGGAACTCTGTATTGGGCTGGTTGTCCGAAGCATTAATTTTCTCTTGCAAAGGCACCAAACGTGCTTTGAGCCGAGCAAATACAGCATCCACTTTTTCAACGGTCAGATCCGGTTCGTACATATCAAGCAGCGTATCGTAACGCGTATCCTTTACACCCCAATAATCAATAAACTCCTGTTTGAGCTTAACGATATCTGTCAGATAAGGGGAAAATCCTGCAAAATCACTGTTATGCTTGGCATCTTCCCAAGCAGTTTCGGATTTGGCCGTGAGTACGGTATAGGCTTGCACTTTCTCAGGTGGTACGGATTGACTGCGATCATACTCTTTCTTGCAATCTTCAACCAGACGACGATCTATATCTTCGAGTTGTCCCAATACTGCTGGAGTAGTCAATGCATCCAGGTAGGTTTTCATGTCAGCCGAGGTTTGCAGCTTGAATGCTTCGGTGGACAACATACCCAGCGTCTCCGAACGAGTCGGAACGCCTTTTTTTGGCGCACCTGTGCGCAGATCCCAGTGAAGCAAACCAATGGCTTCATGATAGCTCTTGATTTTACGAGCCAGATTACGGAAGGATTCCAAATGTTCCTGTGTTTGTTTATCCATTGTTATCGTTCACCTCTTCAAAAAAAGTTTATTCACCTATTGATGATACTTTTCCTATTGCGTATAATCAACTTTTAACAGAGGCAAATCGCATTATCCTCCTCAAGATACGTGTTCCAAAAGTCTGGTTTTCATTACCGAGAAGATAGAAATGAATTTCAACTTCGATGCTGATGATGCCCTTCGGGCATGATTTGTAATCAAAAGTGGACTTTTTGAACAACCTCTATAAGGTTGGAGTAATGCCATTTGCTGACCGTGATACATTATTAAAGCAAAAAGGCGCGTAGGACAAGCTGCATCAATTGCAAGTGGCCGTGCTCGTCGTATTGGATAACAGGAGGCAATGGACATGAATAACATTCAAGAGATTTTGGCTTACAACAAATCATTTGTCGAGACTAAAGAATACGAGAAGTATACGGCTAGCAAGTTTCCAACCAAAAAGATGGTCATCATCACTTGTATGGATACCCGTCTTGTAGAGCTGCTGCCGAAAGCGATGAATCTGAAAAATGGCGATGTAAAAATCATCAAAAACGCAGGTGCCATTATCTCTCAACCTTTTGGTAGTGTTATGCGTTCTGTATTGGTTGCTATCTATGAATTGGGCGCTGATGAGGTATTGGTGGTAGGTCATACAGAATGTGGTATGGCTTCCCTGCATGCTGAAACGATGATTGGTCACATGACAGAACGTGGAGTTTCAGAAGAGGTCATGTCTACGCTTGAAAATTCCGGCATTCGTCTGCAAAAGTGGCTGCGTGGGTTTGACAGTGTTGAAGAAGGGGTAAAAGGAACTGTGGAAGTGATCAAGAAGCATCCATTACTTCCTCCCAATGTACCCGTTCACGGCATGGTTATCGATTCTGCCACAGGTGAGCTTGATGTTGTCGCTGAAGGGTATGGACAACAGGCATCTCTCTAAATGGTTTGGAGTGCGGACCTTATGGTTCGCACTTTTTTTGTCTAAATTAAGGCGGTTGCTCGATCAGGTTGTCAAACCATACAGTTTCAGTGTACACTTTTATGAAAGCGGTCAAAGAAAGCAAAATCAATTGTTTTCTCTGACCCAGCCCTAATATTAAGGAGACATGTGCATGAACATACTTTCCTACGGATTACTCGGGCTGCTTACCCGCGAGGAGTCATCGGGCTATGATCTAATGCTGAAAATCCAGCCGCATTGGCAGGCAAAACACAGCCAGATCTACCCACTCCTGTCCAAGATGGAAAACGATGAGTTATTGGCCTCCCGCTGGGTACAACAGTCTGACAAACCGGATAAGAAAATGTACGCGGTTACGGAAAAAGGCATTGAAAAGCTATTGGAATGGATGATCACTCCGGTTACCGCACCGGTTACACGCGATGAATTTAATTTGCGTATTTTGTGTGTTGGCATAGCGGAAGACGGAAGCATGAGACGCATTCTGAATGAGCGTAAAAGCTGGTTTATGGAACGTATACGGTACTTCGAGGATCTGAAGTCACGTATACCTCTGGATAATCTTCGTGTAGGCAATCGAGATTTTGGAAGCTACATCCTGGTACAAAAAGGGTTAATGCATGCGCAAACAGGTCTGGAATGGTGTCATTGGGTTACCCAATTGCTTGATGGTCAAGCTGCAATTCAAGACCCCAGTCCAAGCGTTTCTGAAATTTAATAAAATTTGAAACGTTCCTGTAGGTTAACCGTATTACTTGAGTAAGGTCCAATTATGGGCGAATCAAACAAATTAATCGGGGGGTTACGATCTTTACAATGAAGAAAAAATTCGGAGTTAAACATCTAATGATGGTATTTATGGCCTTTACATTATTATTCGCAACAGTGGGAGTAACAAATCCGGATTCTGCGGATGCAAGACGTGGTGGCGGATTCAAATCCGGTACAAAAAGTTATACCAACACACCTAAGAAATCCGACTCCAACAGCAACGTGAATCAATCCAATTCCGGTAATAACTCCGGTACTGGTGCAGCTGCAACTCGTGGTGGTGGATTCTTCGGCGGTGGCGGCGGATTCATGAAAGGCATGATGCTAGGTGGTCTTGCGGGTATGATGTTCGGCGGATTGTTCGGTGGCATGGGCGCTCTGGGTAACATCCTTGGATTGCTCGTGAACGTTGCAGCAATCATGTTGATTGTTATGCTGGCTATGGCACTCTTCAGAGCCATTACAAATCGTCGTAAACCTGCAGCGGATGGCCGTTATGACCGCCGCAATGATCGTGATGATGACCGTAACAGAAACGGACGGTACTAATCTCTATGGTTCTGAGCATGGATGAAATTGTGAATGCAATCTGTATTCATATGGCAGAACGTAAGGGTGTACGTCCAACCGATGTGAATGTAGAACTGAGCTGGGAAGAAGATACAGGTTATTCCGCTGAAGTTTGGATTCAAGGCCGTAGTCAATATCTGGTAGAGTCCAATATGATTGAAGCGATTCTTCGTTACCTGCACAGCGAATACAACATTCGGGCGTACCGTGAGAACGTACGACTTGATCTGGATGAAGAGATCACAGCGATTGTTAATCAATAAAATAGGTCAAGCAATGACCCGTGATACAAAAGACCGTCTCCGCTCTGTCGCCTGACAGAGATGGAAGACGGTCTTTTTGTTCCTGTATATGTGGCTCTCATTGTATCTCTATTGCAGTCTCTATACGTGTCTGTGTTACGTTCTACTTCTTGGAAACTACGATTGAAGTTTAACCAGGCTGTAATTCTTTTTACCTTTACGGATAATGATGAATTTACCGCCAATGGCGTGTTCTGCCGACACCGTGAATTCAAGTTCGGTGATTTTCTCACCATTCATGGAAATCGCACCTTTGGTGACATCCTCACGCGCCTGGCGCTTGGATGGCTCCAGACCCAGATCCACGAGCCAGTCCACAATATTTTTGGCTTCGCCATCCGTTTCAAAGGTAGGCATTTCCTTGAAGCCCTGCTCGATTTCGTCTGCCGTCAGGGAACGGATATCTCCACTGAACAGCGCCGCTGTAATACGTTTAGCCTGTTCAAGCATTTCTTCGCCGTGAACGAATTTTGTCATTTCTTCCGCAAGTGCTTTCTGTGCTTCACGTCTGTGTGGCTCTGTCTCTACCTTTTCAGCCAAAGCTTCAATTTCTTCTTTGCTCAGGAAGGTAAAGTATTTCAAGTATTTGATCACATCACGGTCATCTGTATTCGCCCAGAACTGGTAGAATTCAAACGGTGTTGTTTTGTTCGGATCAAGCCAGATTGCGCCGCCAGCTGTTTTACCAAACTTGGTTCCATCGGATTTAAGCATAAGTGGAATGGTCAGACCGTACGCCTTCGCTTCAGATCCTTCTTTTTTACGAATCAGATCAAGACCACTCGTGATATTCCCCCATTGGTCGGAACCGCCGATTTGCAGCTGTACATCTTCGTTCTGGAACAGGTGCAGGTAGTCGAGTGACTGAAGGATCTGGTAGGAAAACTCAGTGAACGAGATGCCGCCTTCCAGTCTGCTCGCCACTACATCCTTAGCCAGCATTGTGTTAAGGTTAAAGTTTTTGCCGTAGTCACGCAAAAATTCAATGACATTGATTTTGTGCGTCCAATCGTAGTTGTTCACCATGCGAACCTGATTATCTCCATCTGTTACAAACAACTTCTTCATCTGCGCTGTCAGTGCATCCACATTCTCCTGCACTTGCTCCATCGTTTGCAATGACCGCTCTGCCTGTCGACCACTCGGATCACCAATCGTACCTGTTGCTCCACCAATCAAAATGACTGGACGATGTCCTGCCAATTGAAAACGTTTCAGCATCATGAAGGGAATTAGATGTCCAATATGCATGCTATCTCCCGTTGGATCAACACCGCAGTACAAAGAAACGGACTTCGTTTCAGTCAATTCACGTAATCCCTCAGCATCCGTCTGCTGATTAATGGCGTCACGCCACTGTAGTTCATCAATAATATTCATTCGTATAACCCCTTTTCTATCCTCAAAATTCAGTCATGATCTACGTTAATTTACGAAATAACACGCTGGAACGGCTTTTTTGGACACAAAAAAATCGCCTCCTTGTCTTCATTAGACACAGGGACGATTATCATAACCGTGGTACCACCCAAATTGCATGGATAACACATAACCTTAACACGCTATCCATACCACTTTTGGCAATATATCGTTTGCCCATCCGCTTGGCATTACCCAAGTACTCCAGAGTGTAATTCGCAGCCCTTGTATGTATCAGGTTCCATCAACCCCTGACTTTCTGTAACAGGGACAAAGCCGCTACTGCGCTCTATCAACGTGATTCATGTATTCAATTTATAGCAAGTATAGCCGAACGTTTCGGTCATTGCAAGACCAAGTATGCAAACCTTAAACAGAACAACGGATGCTTAGTTAAAACCAGATTATATAATCATCATGTTCAATTTTCCGTGATAATAACCATAGGCTTTCTCCGCGATCTGATCCTCATTGTTCCAAAATTGCTGATCCAGCGCATCTAACTGGTGCTCTTGTTCCTTTGTCAGTAATTTAGGAATGTCCCATAATCCAGTAAGCCCTTCATCCTCTTTCAGATGCTCAATGCAGCCGTATGCCGAGGTTATAATCTCCACTACTTGAGTCGCACCAATGTTATGTAATGCCCGTAACGCGTAACGGTATACTTCTTCCCCCCAGTTGCAGAAAAACTGTATAAAACCGGCATTAAAGACATCCGCCTCTAACAGCCATAAAGCAGCAATGTCCTGCTCGTTCGAATTCAACGAAGCCCAGCCCTGTTCAGATTCATTCTTTTTTTCGACAAATAATACAGCATACTCATACCAAATATCATGGATATCTTGCTCGCTCACGTAACACACCTCACTTTTCTTTATTCCAAGCTCTCTAACTCCTGACGTTTACCCGTCTGATACCAATGTAAATACGGATCACCGATCTGCTGGAAAGCTTCCTGAACACCCCTGTTCAGTTCCTTCATCACTTCATCTGTATAGTTCAAATGCGTCTGTTTATTATCGACACCATGTTTTTCCAACAACCCTACATGCGTCGCGGTGAAAATAATATCCTCCAGCAGCCAATAGATGACTTCCTCCGGCTGTTTTACTCGTTTCTCTAACGAGACGAGACCACGTTCGTATATTCGCACGATATACATATCTTTTCCACACTCCACATAGGGTACACCGTCCCATTTAAAGGTCTCATACAGGCGGTTAACATAGTTCTGCATCTGTTCCCTGCGGAAAGAAGTTCGCTCTAAAAGCTGTATAAGGATGTCTGCCAATTGTTGTTTGTTTAACATGTTGGACATGAATGCACCTGCCTATTTTAATAAAAAAATGAAAAAGCTGCCAAAGGCAGCCTCTTCTTCCTTACTGTTCAATCAGGTCCCACAAAAAGTCTGGTACGAAGTATCGCATTGTGCAGGTAGTTCAGCATACTCAGCCTGTTCAGGTGAATGTGCGAACGGATCTGAAAGGACAGCCAAAAGCTTCTCCATCACGCTAAGATCCCCTTGATTCTCTGCTCGCTCAAGGGCTTCCTCGACCCGATGATTACGGGGAATGACCGCTGGATTGCTCGTTCTCATCAACTGCGTAGAGACTTCCTTCCCACCTTGCTGTCTGTCCAATCTGGCTTGCCAACGCTCATGCCATTCAGCAAATTCTGACGTGCCAAACCAGGCTGTTCCTTCCAAAGTATCAAAAGTCAAAGCTAGGAACGTATTCGTGTAATCTGCACTATGCTTCTCCATAAGTTCAAGAAAATCCTTGACCAAGGCTTCATCTTCTGCCTCTTCATCCAACAAGCCCAGTTTGGAACGCATCCCCTTGAGCCAATGATGATGATACAATTCTGAAAATTGTGCGATGGCATCTTGCGCGAGTTGCACCGCCTGCTCTTCATCTTCGTGCAACAGCGGCAGAAGCGTCTCGGCAAATCGAGCCAAATTCCACCCGGCAATATACGGTTGATTGCCATAAGCATAGCGACCTTGTCTGTCAATGGAGCTAAATACGGTTGAAGGATTGTAAGCATCCATAAAGGCACATGGACCATAATCAATGGTCTCACCACTAATAGCCATGTTATCCGTATTCATCACGCCATGAATAAAACCAACTCGCTGCCACTGGGCAATGAGAGCCGCCTGCCGCTTAATCACTTCCTGAAGGAGCAGAAGATAACGATTTTCGGCTTGAGCAACCTCAGGAAAATGTCGATGCAACGTGTAATCAGCCAATGCCCGAAGATCTTCAATAGAACCCCATCTGGCTGCGTACTGGAAGGTTGCTACTCGGATGTGACTGGAAGCCACACGAGTCAAAATAGCCCCAGGCCGCTCTGTTTCGCGAATAATGTTTTCTCCTGTTGCCACCACGGCCAAACTGCGAGTCGTTGGAATACCCAGTGCATGCATCGCTTCGCTAATGATATATTCACGCAACATGGGTCCAACAGCAGCTCGTCCATCCCCTCCACGGGAGTAGGGTGTTCTTCCTGAACCTTTCAGCTGGATATCCACTCGCTCGCCCTGTGGCGTAATCTGTTCTCCCAGCAGCAAAGCCCTTCCATCACCAAGCATGTTAAAATTGCCGAATTGATGTCCTGCGTACGCCTGCGCTAAAGGTTCAGCTCCTTCCGGAACCAGGTTACCTGCAAAAATTTGCGCTCCTTCATCACTGTCTAGTGACTCCACATCCAGTCCCAAACTGGAGGCAAGCAGTCTATTGAATATGATTAGCTTTGGTGATTCAACAGGCACTGCGCTCTGACTTGTAAAAAAAGGTTGTGGTAACTGCGCATAACTGTTGTCCAAATTCCATCCTTTGTTCAACGTTTCTTCTTGCATGGTGATCACAACTCCTTTTCTTTACCAAGGGATCATCCCCAGGTTATATTCTTGCCTTGTGAACCAATGCTCATTTATGTAGTCGCATGGAAATTCAATTCAAGAGGATGTTGACTTAAACGAACATCTAAAATGTTCTTGTTGAAACTTTAGCATATTTGCATTCCTTTTGCATTCTTCATCACTAGTCACTTGGATAAGGGAACTACCACATCGTTGGTTTCGCACAAAAAAATCCAAGAAGTTCCTTGGGCAAGTGGAATCATTCCCTTTCAATCCACTTCCCAGAAGATCCTTCTTGGATCTATTACGTATACCCGATGACAAGTCTGTTATGGCAAGGATTACGTGTGTGCTTCCTGAGCCTGTACCTGTACAGGCAAGCTTTCTTTTTTGAAACCGAGGTTAAAGAAGACATTGAGCAGGATCGCTGACAGGCTTCCCGTGATAATACCATCACTAACAATAATCCGAATACTTTGAGGAAGCTCGGCGAATAGATCGGGTACAGCAGTAACACCAAGCCCAAGTGAGACGGAGCAAGCCACGATCAATAGATTGGATTGTTTGCTGAAGTCGACGTTTTGCAGCATTTTGATCCCGGATGAGACGACCATTCCGAACAGAACCACCGTCGCTCCTCCGAGGACAGCACTTGGAATAATGGTTGCAAAAGCAGCTACCTTCGGAATCAGTCCCAGAAAGACCAGAATGCCTCCGGCTGCAACAACGACATTGGTCGTTTTCACCTTCGAGAGCTGAACCAAACCAACATTCTGTGCAAAGGTATTGTATGGAAAAGCATTAAATATGCCGCCCAGGACAAACGCGAAACCTTCTGCGCGATATCCCCGTGCCAGATCTTTCTCGTTAATAGGTTGATCACAGATTTTGCTCAAAGCCATAAAAACACCTGTTGATTCAATGATGACAACCGTACCTACAATGATCATTGTAATAATGGGACCAATTTCGAAGGTAGGCCATCCGAAGTAAAAGGGTTGAGGTAAATGGAACCAGGAGGCTTCCTGTACAGCGGCAAAATTCACTTTTCCCATGAAAGCTGCGATGAGGGTCCCCGCGATAATACCAAGGAGAACAGCCAGGGATTTAACAAAACCGCGAGCATATCGATTCAGAATCAGAATGAAAAGTAAAACACCAAATGAAAGAGCCAAATTGTCCAAACTTCCAAAATTCTCGCTGTTTGCTCCACCCGCCATGTTTTTAATACCGGTTGGGATTAACGCAAGACCGATGATGGTTACCACTGTACCGATCACAACTGGTGGAAACAATTTGACGATTTTACTGAAAAACACGGCGAAGATGACGATAAATAAACCCGCTGCAATGATCGACCCATATATGGCAGGAATGCCGTATTGCGATCCAATCGCAATCATCGGTGTCACCGCGACAAAGGAACTGCCGAGCACTGCTGGCAAACCGATCCCCAAGTACTTACCTTTCCGAGCCTGAAGCCATGTTGCAATCCCACACGTTAACAGGTCAATGGATACCAGATACGCCAACTGCTCTGCTGTCAGATTTAGCGCTCTGCCCACAAGCAAAGGTACCAGAATTGCTCCCGCATACATTGCGAGTACGTGCTGAATCCCCAGTGAAAAAACTCTCATCTTTTTGGTTTCTTTCATCCCACGTTGCCCCCCTGAAATTAGAATCAACCGAACCGCTGCAAAAATCATGTTATGTTGATTCACATTATATAAACTATTCAGGGAAGTTCCATGATTCATAACATAGAATTGTGATCAGAGATAAAGAGTCCAACTAAAATTGGGCGTGTTATACAAAAGGTACTCTCATACCGATTACGTCGCGTTATATTAATTGACACATAAGGTTGGATAGCCCTCTTTGACACTCGAAAAAAAGAGACATAAATGTGGAATTTAACTTCAGTGTTGCATGTTAATGCGTATTTCTCAACATCACTTGTTTCATATTCTCAGCTTGTCAGTTGAGAAGCTTGATGTCAAAACGTTGCTCCATTATCTCACCGTTCTGGTGAACCCTCTCTGTAAAAAACACTTCTTCTCTGTTCATCAGAACAACGGATGATGCTCTCGTCCCATAGTCAAATTTCTCACTTCTGACGAAGATGGGAGAAAGCAAACGTTCCCACTCCAATGGAACACCGGTATGAGGCAGAAGTTCATCCACTGAAGGATCTGCATTCTGTAGCAGATTTAATATTTGTTCAGTGAGAGTATCCTCGTCCAGGTTCTCCCCTTGAATGATTCTCTCCAGCCCTTCTTTCCCACGTTTCACCTTGGGCCAATCTGTATTGATCAAGTGATTACTAATCCCGTATATTCCCGGTTGCAACTTCATCACGACATTACCCACATTCGAATAATAATAGAGGTTCTCCGGATCACCCACTAACAAGTTGTAGCCAGGATAATCATTGCGACTGTGCTCTGCTTGTTGTATATATTGCTCAGGTGTGGACGTTCCCTTTAAAAAGTCAGCAACCAGATCTCCTCTTGAGCCCTTGGCATGTACCTCTTCATTCGGATCACGATAATTCGTAACAGCAGCCAGACGCCCAGTTGTTGTTACGCCCATCCAGGTTCCCATTTTGGACAAATCCCGGCCAGCCAATATATGAGGATGGTCTTCCCAATAGTGTGCCTGAGCCGTAGGTCTGTGATAGAATTCATCTCTATTTGATCCCAGTATAAGTGGATACTTTGGATGCATGTTGTAAGCAAATAAAATTAAACACATGGGAATCTTCAACTCCTATATTCGTTAAACCTCTAATTTCGCGCCTTTATATCTCATAATCAACTACAATGACATCTTCTACCCAACCATCGAGAGATGCTACAAATGCCTGATGAGCAGGATGTGGACCATAGGCACGCAGTGCGTCCTGATCTTCAAACGTCACTCTCAACCCAATCGTATAACCTTGAATACGGTCCGTTTCTTCCGTTGCATTAGTTCCTGCGGTCAGCGCGGCAATTCCCGGGATTTGTTCCTGTAACGCGAGCAATTGCTCCACCCATTCCTGCTGTTTGGCTAGCGTGGTTTTATCGTTAAATTTGAAAACAACCAAATGTTCAATCATCTTTTCATTTCTCCTTCGTCCATTCGAATAGTAAAGCGGTTTCGTTAAATGAAGTTAATTCATGAAGTTAATTCAACAATTCCAATCCGCCCATCATATAAGGGACAACTCGCTGGGCCAAGTCAGTAGGAGATTCCTCTCTTCCATCCATATTCCATCGATACGTCATTCCGTAGATCGACCAGCTTAGCATCGTTGCAGTTATATTCAGCGTTTTGGGATCTACATCCTTCGCCACTCTGCTCATTAATTCAAGCAAGAATTGCTCTAGCTGTGTCTTAATGTTTTCTTCAATTATCGGTGCAACCGTCTCATATTTCTTGATGCAGTCATTGCTTGAGACGTGATAATCACATAATGAAAAGATAAGTTGCTCTATGGTTTCCGCTGATAACCGGGCATCCGGGTCCACCCTTTTCGTTACATATTCCATAAAAGCATCCGATAACAAGGCTTCAAGCAATGCATATTTATCCTGAAAATGAGCGTAAAAAGTGGCTCTGTTAATTGTGGCTTGTTCCGTAATATTCTGAATCGTAATGCTGTTGAAATTTTTAAGATTCAACTGGTGCAGAAACGCATCAAGAATTAATTGCCGAGTGCGAACTACACGTGGATCGTTCGAGTTTGGAGACAATACACCAGACAAGTCCCAATCCTCCTTTGTGCATAACATATTTGGCGAGACTCCTTTATTATAGATAAGTGCTATTGGTTCAACAAGTGAAAGCAAGTGCAAAGACGCCATACAATAATCCGTGTCTTTCGCTTAAGCAACAAAACAATCAAACTGTTGGTTGAGTAAGCTTGTAGGGATTGCTAACATTGCACTCGTACCCACTGAGAGGTACAACATTATGGAGGTGCATATGTTGAGTAATCCACAATATAACATTATTTCTACAGAGCGTTTGTTTCAACCATACACCGTTGCCAAGCTAACCCTGTCCTCGCGCATCGTCATGTCTCCCATGGCTCGAGCCTTCTCCCCGAATGGTGTCCCCGGCCCCGATGTAGCCGCATATTATCGTCGCCGTGCCGAGCATGGTGTTGGACTCATTATTACCGAAGGTGCGACCATTGATCATCCGTCTGCATCAAGTGAGCCTAGAATCCCTCATATGTACGGAGCAGCAGCTCTTCAAGGCTGGTCTGAAGTGGTCAAACAAGTTCATGATGCTGGCGGCAAAATCTTCCCTCAGATTTTACACATGGGAATCGTTCGTCCTTCAGGATCTGACCCACACCCGGAAGCTGCATCACTTAGTCCATCGGGAATGGATATGGAGGGTAATCAAGTAGGTGCGCCCATGACGGAGGCAGAGATTGCAATGGTGATTCAAGCTTATGCTGATGCAGCAGTTAATGCCCAACGCATCGGTTTTGACGGAATTGAGCTTCACGGTGCACACGGTTTTCTGATCGATCAGTTTTTCTGGAAAACGACGAATAGAAGGACCGACCGCTACGGTGGTGACCTTCGGAAACGAACTCAATTTGCGATTGAACTTGTAATGGCAGTTCGTGCTGCGGTAGGTCCTGATTTTCCTATTGCAATGCGGATTTCCCAATGGAAAATGAATGATTATCAAGCCAGACTGTTCGACACACCGGAACAACTGGAACAATTCCTTGGTTTGCTGATTGACGCAGGTGTAGATATCTTCCACTGCTCCACACGACGCTTCTGGGAACCCGAGTTTGAAGGATCTGATCTTGGATTTGCAGGGTGGGTGCGGAAGCTAAGTGGCCAAACCACGATAACGGTCGGTTCTGTAGGGATGCCGGATGAGTCTGACACAGGAGGAACTAAAGTTGAGCATCCAGGTATGGGCGAACTTATGAAGCGATTCGATCAACAAGAATTTGATCTGGTGGCTGTTGGACGTGCGTTGCTGGGTGACCCAGCATGGGCCGCCAAAGTACGCGAAGGCCGCATATCAGAGATTCAAGGTTTTACACCTGAAGTGCTGGCGACTTTACAGTAAGAAAAGAACCCTTTTTCTTTCCCTGTTTTTCCTCATATCTATAGGTTTGATCTCATGTATCCACTATAATATGCAAAGGGCTCGCTTTCCCTCCGGGATTGCGGGTATTTTGTTTTTGGAGATAACTGTACAATCAAACACTTGGAGCACATAGCAATATCGTTCAAGAAAATTCCTTCTTTGCAACCTATAATGACCTTAACATACAGAAAGAAGGTGCATCATGACTCGGGAAGTCCGGACTGTGGTATTTGATACCGACTTACAGCTAGAAGCCTATCAGTTTGAAGGCATTATGCAGAAGTTTCCCAATCACTTTCATGACTATTACGTCATTGGTTTTATTGAGCAAGGCAAGCGTCACCTCGTCTGCAACAGTGAAGAATACATTTTGAATAGCGGAGACATGATTGTCTTTAATCCACATGATCCTCATGCCTGCGAACAGGTCGATGGCAGAACACTCGATTATCGCTGTATCAACGTCCAGCCTGAGGTGATGCGAGAGTATGCGAGAGAGATTACCGGACAAGCTTACTTGCCACGGTTTACAACCCCCGTTCTCTACCAAAGTGAACTTGTGGGTTCCCTGCACGAGCTGCATCAGATGATTTTGGAGGAGCAATCGGATTTCTGCAAAGAAGAATTGTTACTCTTTCTGCTGGATCAATTGATGCGAGAATATTCAGATGCTGAACCGCCTGTTTCCATTCAGGATGTTACTATGGAGATCAGACGCATATGTGAGTACATCGAAACTCATTACATGGAGAGCATCTCATTAAACGAGTTAGCCGACTTGACGGAGATGAGCAAATATCACCTGCTGCGTTTGTTCACTCGTCAGAAAGGGATATCCCCTTACCGCTATCTGGAAACCATTCGTATTAATCATGCTAAACGGTTCTTGGAACAGGGCCAGCTTCCGATTGAAGTTGCTGCACAAACAGGATTTAGCGATCAGAGCCACTTCACGAATTTTTTCAAAAAACTGATTGGCCTGACGCCTAAGCAATACCGACGTATCTTCAATCATGATACCGAGCCGAAACGAACTACCCAGCACATTGTATGACGAGTCGTCAGAACACCACGGTCTCTACTGGGCATTTACTCGCTTTGTTTACCATATTGATCTGGGGCACTACCTTTGTCTCGACGAAGGTTCTGCTGATTGACTTCACTCCAGTGGAAATTTTATTTTTTCGCTTTTTGATCGGGTATGTGGTACTAATACTGATCTATCCGCGTTCACTGCGGACCGCCTCATTCAGAGAGGAATGCTTATTTATCGGAGCAGGAATATGTGGAGTGACTCTATATTTTCTCATTGAAAATATTGCGCTGCTGTACACAACCGCTTCCAACGTGGGAGTTATTGTCTCCATTGCCCCGTTCTTCACTGCCGTACTCGCACATTTCTTCCTGGATGGTGAGAAGTTAACACGCCGCTTTCTTATCGGATTTGGGATTGCCTTGAGCGGCATCCTACTCATCGCACTGAATGGCAGTTTCGTACTGCAACTGAATCCGGCAGGTGATCTGCTTGCTTTCATAGCACCTGCGGTATGGGCGATTTATTCTGTATTCATGCGTAAAATTGGCCAGCTTCGCTTTCACACGATTGGTGCGACTCGCAAAGTATTTTTCTATGGCCTGATCTTCATGCTGCCAGCTCTTTTCCTGTTTGAATTCCATTGGGAACTCGGGCGCTTCACAAGTATGACCAATCTTTCTAATTTACTTTACCTCGGTCTGGGTGCCTCCGCGTTGTGTTTCGTGACCTGGAACCGGGCTGTGAATCTTCTCGGAGCTATGAAAACAAGTGTATATATCTATCTGGTGCCTGTCATTACTGTCGTGTCATCTGCACTCATTCTTCGGGAACAGATCACCTGGGTGATTGTAATTGGTGCGTTCTTAACCCTATTCGGCTCTTACATTTCAGAGCGCAAGGCACACAATCTTAACAACAAAAACACTAATCCACGGATGGGTTAGTGTTTGCTTCAGTTTTACGGATATAACTGGAACGCTTGGTTGCCCACCGTTGACATGCAGCAGAATTCATTCATGTGATCTCATTCAATTGAGACAGCAGAATCTCCAGTTCCTCTTGCTCCAGATGACGCCATTGCCCCCGCTCCAGTTGATCCAGCGTAATATTCATAATTCGGATGCGCTCCAGCTTCAATACGCGGTACCCCAAAGCTTTGCACATTCTGCGGATCTGCAGATTGAGCCCCTGTGTCAGAATAATACGAAACACATGTTCACTTTGCCTATTCACTTCGCAAGGTTTGGTCACCACGTCCAGAATTTCAACACCTTCAGACATGGACTTTACAAATTCATCTGTAATAGGTTTGTCTACAGTCACTACATATTCCTTATCATGATTATGCTCCGAACGCATCATCTTGTTCACAATGCCTCCATCATTCGTAAGCAAAATCAACCCCTCAGATGCCTTATCCAGCCTGCCTATTGCAAATATGCGAGAAGGATAATTCATATATTGAATGATGTTGCCCTCCACATGTTCTGCTGCTGTGCAGACAATACCGATCGGTTTATTCAGAGCAATGTAGACAGGTTCGCTGTCATTACGAGGAATCTGCTTGCCATCAATGAGTACCACATCGTCAGGTTCAACATTCGCCCCTTTTTCACATACCCTGCCATTGATCGTTATGCGTCCGGCTGCAATTAATCGGTTCGTTTCCCTGCGGGAGCAGAATCCCGTTTCACTTATGTATTTGTTAATTAACATGTGTCACCGCTTCTCATCTGTAATATATCTGATGGTTCATTGAATTAAATGGTGCGTTCTTTCTTCATGCAAGAGTTAGTACCTTGTACTGATTCTCATTCCCCATCATCTCATTTATACTGATACGAAGCAATGAATGGTTGTATGAAAACACATACAACGGTTCATAGAAAAGTCAAAATACACTCTGGAAGGAGTATCCATGAACAAAGTTACTCGACTTACCATTGATCCCGATGATCCAAACCTAGACTCTGGCATATGGATTGGTGGAGAAATCGCATACGTTGCAGACTGGCCGGTCAACCCTGAGGGGCAGCCTTTAATGCATCTGTTCTCCATCCATTGCAATACACTTTCACAGCATGTCGATATCCCTTATTTACCACAAGATAAATATATCTCGGTCTTCTCCACCTACTCCGCCTCCGAATACTTTCTGGACCAGGTAACCTATGCGGGAGATGAGCTGGAATGGAACGAAAATATTCTCGCAGGATATACTTATGTCTCGGTATCTTCGCATCCGCTAACTTCCGTATGTCCCATTCCACCTATTCCGTTAAGTGGCGGACGTTTGATTGAAATGGAGTTGGACGATCAGGAGTTCCCTGCATGTTCGTTTTTCTCTCCGACTTTACCAAACGGTGTGAAGGGAATTGAGCATCTGGTAGAGGAGTATCAACTGGTGTGCCAAATATATTCCGGAGATTTTCCTGATCCTTATCGGGATATATTGGGTCTTTCGGATGCTAACGGTTATTTATTTTTGCGAAAGGGTCTCGCGTCTGCTCACGCACCATTCGATGCAATTTTCTTTGTACAGACTGCTTAATGGCGATTTTTTAAGTCAAATACCATCATATAGAACGGCTAATCAAAACGTTTCTCGTCTACTCAGACAGGGAACGTTTTTTGATATATGCCCAGTTTACAATCCTCGTTCAATTCAAATGCCAACACTGTTAAAAGTTCATATTGATTGGATCGTATCTATCCTTTCGACACGAAATCGTTTTAGAAAAAAATGTAACACGAATATTCAAAACTTAACATTATTTTACAATAAAAAGCATGTACATTTGGGCAATTATGGTATAAGTTATATATGAAATAAACATTAATTACATAATATAAAATTTTAATCCAATTAGGAGGCGGGCTTTTGAAAAGAATATTCGCTCTAAGCTGCGGTTTTTATCTGTTAATCGGCATAACCAGCGTTGTGCTCGGTGCACTTCTCCCTGTTTTATTGTCATATTATGAGCGCGGTTACAGTGATGGCGGATTTTTGTTATTTCTGCAGTTTCTTGGATTTCTTGTCGGTGTACTTGTAGCTCCTGCCCTGACAGCCCGGATTGGAAGAAAAGCGATGCTTACCCTTGCCTTGATCTGTATTGTAGCCGCCTATACATTACTCGGTTTTTTGCCATCCTGGGCTGTAGTTCTCTTTCTCACAATGATCGTAGGTTTCGGTTCAGGTATCATCGAACCCTCTGTAGGTGCATTCACGATCGAATTCACTGAGAATCAGAAGGCAGTCGCCATGTCCAAGCTGGATGTCTTTTTTGCTCTTGGAGCACTTCTCATCCCCGCTGTCGCTGCTTTATTTATCTGGATAGACATGTGGCATCTCACTTTTTATGCGGTGGCCGTGTTGTCACTGGTTCTCATGTTGCTGTGGATCACTATGCCCCGGCCAGCCGCACTATATCTGGAACAAGCTGGTGAGAATACAGTGGCGCATGCCGCAGGTAAAGCCAGATATTCAAAAAAACATCTAGGTCTGCTGACGATCTTCGTCATCTTCTTTTTCATCTACATGGGACTGGAACTGGGACTGATGAACTTCCTGCCCTCCATTCTCGTAGAACGATTGCAGCTTCAGGAATCTGTCGCATCACTGAGTGTCTCCATCCTGTGGATTGCGATGATCATCGGCCGTCTTTTCTCGGGAAAAATAGCGGAAGCGGTCAACTATATGCCTTTCCTGATCTGGAGTACGATCGGCACGCTTATGTTCGCAGTGGCTATGGTATTTGTAACTGGACAGTGGGCAACGTACGTGCTGATCTTCGGTACCGGTTTGTTCATGTCAGGGCTGTTCTGTATCGCACTCGTCTATGCTAATGTTCTGATTCCCGGCATGACCGAACGCACAACCAGTATCCTGATCGCATCGGGTGGTATTGGAGGTGCAGTCTTGCAGTATGTGACTGGATGGAGTATGAGTGCCTGGCCTGTTGTGAATACAATCTGGATTTTGGCCGGATTCTGTCTGATCCTTCTTCTCACATTGATGGTCTCTCATCTATGGACTGTTAAGAATAATGCCGTAAGTGCCGCTCTCGCACAACATAGTAAGGAAATGTAAACTTCTTCATTTCTTAAGGGAGGTGATGCCCGCATCATCCGGAATTGTTGAGCTTCGTTCGAGCTAGTACACCATAATATTGGAGGAAATCGTATGCAAACTTTGACCAACAACCGCTTCGTAGCCGGAAAAGGGATTAAGTTGATTGACGATTCAGGTGTTGAATACCTCGATGGCGTATCAGGTACGTTCAATCTGTCACTGGGCTATAATCACCCCCATGTAGTCAGCAAAATTCAGGAACAAGTCGGCAATCTGACGCATATGTCTTCCTCCTTCACTGAACCATACGTAAATGAAGTACTTGATCACTTAATCGAATATGCTCCAAACGACATTAATGCCGGATGGATGCGGGATATTACCGGTTCAACTGCAAACGAATGTGCAACAAAAATTGCACAGAAGTATACCGAATCGACAGACATCATCAGCCTGTATCTATCCCATCATGGACAGACCCAATTTGCCACCGGAATCTCGGGAAATGCCTTTAGACGGAAACGGTTCCCCAATTCAGCAGCGGCTAACGCTGTTCATGTACCTGCCCCATACTGTTATCGCTGCCCATTCAAATCCTCAAACGGAGACTGCGGCTATCAATGCGTTGAAGCTATCTCTGATGCAATAGAATATGCAAGTTCCGGCTCAGTCGCCTGCATGATCATTGAACCCATTCTTGGGAATGGTGGCAATATCATTCCTCCTGCCGGATATTTCAAACGACTGCGTAAACTGTGTGATGAGTACAACATGCTTCTCATTGCGGACGAAGTACAGACCGGCATCGGTCGGACCGGAACTATGTTTGCCAGCGAACTGTTTGATATCCAGCCTGATATGATTACCCTTGCCAAAGGTCTTGGCGGAATTGGCGTACCTGTTGCTGCTGTATTAATGCAATCCCGATTAAATGTGCTCGAAAAGCACGAACACTCCTTCACCTCTGGAAGCAATCTGATTTCCGTAACCGCTGCCAAATCCACCCTGGAGGTGGTATCTGAACCCGGATTTCTCGATGCCGTGAAACGCAAAGGTGAAATTCTGGGTGAATTACTGCATGAATTGGCTATGAAATACCCAAGTATCGGGGAAGCTCGTGGTGTCGGGTTAATGTGGGGGTTGGAGATCGTAGGTGACGGTAATGAACCGGATACGTTAAAAACAAATGCCATTGTTGACCGTGCTTTTACAGATGAGCATCTGATCTTAAGAAGTTCAAGATATGGCTTCGGTAACGTGGTTAAGGTCCGGCCTTCTCTTACCACAACCGAGGACGAACTGGTAGAGATTGTGGAGCGGCTAGATTCGGTACTTGCCAGCGTTCATTAAAACATTTCAATGCAACTGTTCGAAGTGGTCGTTTCGGTTACGTATCGTTCTTATGATCGCTGTTATCCACGGATTTTCTTGATTTTCCTTTCCCAAGGGAAAAATCCGGTGATAAAGGCGAACGCTTCGCTTCTCCAGAATCGATTTCGTCCCCTTCACTACTTTCGTATCTTGTCAGAAACTGCTTTAAGATCAAACGCTATATTTATATTTTATATAATTACAAGGAGGTTATATCATGCTTGCATTGGTGTATAAATCAGCCTGGGATGTTGCACTTGAGGAACGGCCCGTCCCGGAAATTACAAGAGATAATCAGGTGTTGGTTCGTATTCGAGCGACAGGCGTGTGCGGTACCGATCTCGGTATTGTCAGCGGCAAATATCATGCGGTCCCTTCCGTCATTCTCGGTCATGAGTCTGCCGGGGAAGTCATCGATGTTGGCTCTGCGGTAACGACATTACAACCGGGCGACCGTGTTGTGATTGATCCTACCTACTATTGCGGACAATGTGACATGTGCAGAACAGGCAGACAAAATCATTGTACACATAAGTCTGTTACAGAGACAGGTGTAAGTGCTGACGGGACATTTACGGATTATTATGTGACCGAAGATCGCTTTTTGTACAAATTAAAGGATCATGTGAGCTATGAGGAAGCGACGTTGACGGAACCGCTCAGTTGTATGCTAACGGGGATTAATCAGATCCATCTACTGCCGAATTTCAGAACGATCATCCTCGGCGCAGGCCCGATTGGCATTCTGTACAGCTACGCGCTCGCTTCCAAAGGTGTTACTGGCTGTCTGGTCGACATCTCGGAGGAACGCTTGGCGATTGCCGGTTCCATTGCACCAGATCGCTGGCAGGTTCATTCATCCTTCGAAAATGCAATAGAATCGCTGTCACCTGCAACCCATCAGGTTGATATGATTGTGGATACTACAGGTGTCGTAGGTACACAAGTACTCTCCCAGCTCGCCAGTGGCGGTTATCTGATGCTGGTAGGTCTAAGAGATGGAAATACGTCCTTTAATCCAAAAGAAGTCGTGGACCGTAGTCTGAAAATTATCGGTTCCATCGATTCTCTGGGCACATTCGCAACAGCACATTACATGATCGAACAAGAGATCATTCCGGCTAAAAAAATCATTACCCACTCCTTCCCTTTGGAGGATTACGAAGAAGCATTCCGCACACTTGGCTGCGATATCCAGGGGCGCACACTTCAAGCCTCTTCACATGCAATCAAAGTTGTACTGCAATCCAGCGGTTCCCGTTTCTAAAACGCAAAGCTAACCATGATAAAATAGAGTAGATTAAAGATATATGTTTACACAATCCTGGAGGAGGAATACAACATGGTAGCGAATCAAGAATCTGGCGGACTGGGTGCGGCCGATGATAACATCATTCAAGCAGTCATTTTTGATATGGATGGTGTATTGATTGACAGCGAACCGATATATTTCGAGATTGAGCGCAGCTCTTTTGCCCATTTTGGCGCAGTCATGACCGAAGAAGAACACCATACTTATGTTGGAGTTACGCTGGAGTCCATGTGGCAGCAAGTATTGGACAAACATCAACTGACAGCTACGTTAGATGAAGTATTGGCTTATCATCAGCATAATGTGATGCAAACCATGCTGGCTCATTCCAACTTGACGGCAATGCCTTCCGTGGAACGTTGGTTAAGCTGGCTGCACGAGCAACACATTCCCATAGCCGTTGCTTCTTCCTCTCCACGTGCACTGATTGATTTGATCATGAACAAGACCGGACTTGGGCGGTACTTTGAGGTACGAATGACCGGAGAGGAAGTCGAGAACGGCAAGCCGGCACCGGATATTTTCCTAACCACAGCTGAAATGATTGGCGCATCCCCGTCCAATTGTCTGGTGATTGAGGACTCTCGCAATGGTGTTCAGGCGGCCAAAAGTGCAGGCATGCGCTGCATCGGTTATCACAATCCGGGATCAGGCAACCAAGACTTATCCAAAGCCGATCTTCAGATTTCCAGTTACGATGAGTTATGGACCTTGAAGGATGCACTGCCCTTTGAAGGCAGATTGCCAAGCCTGGCGAAGCTACGCTGAGCAGAAGTAAGTCTGGAAGTAAACGCCTAAACATATCTATGGAAAAAACAACCCGACCCGCTTCCATTCTTTCGAATTGGAGCGGGTCGGGTTTTGCTTGCTGCAATGGGTGTTACATTAAAACACATGCTGTAATATCAATTAAACCGAAAGATCGAGACTTCCACCCAGATTGGGATGAGGAGCAGGCACAGACTTCAACATCTCCGTCATCTGCTGGCCTTGCTGCTGTGCCATGTCTTTTGTAATTGACATCACTTGCAAGCTTGCCGACTGTACGACTGAAGCTTGGCTCATTGCCATTGATAATGCTGCAATATCCATGATCTTCACTCCTTTCTCTATCTTATATATGGGCGTACTTACTTTATATCGGTCAGTAGGATTCAAATGTTGAGTAAGCCACACCACTCTACTTATATGTAAGCAGACTTCATTCGTTTTAGTTGGTATGTTAAACTCATTCGGGAGCGATGATCATGTTGCCTGTCTCATTTCAATTTACATACATAACAAGTCTACTTACCCCTCAATCAATCCATACTTCACAAAACTATGATACAAGCCATCTTCCTCAACTGTGCCAGTAATATCGTCTGCAATGGCTTTCAGACCTGGCTTAGCATTGCCCATGGCAATGCCGACGTTACAAAACTCCAGCATCTCGGCATCATTCATGCCATCACCGATGGCGAATGTATCCTCCTGCGACATGTCCAGATGCTTCAGCAGATCGGCGATTGCAATAGCTTTGTGAATGCCAGGGATCATCAGCTCACCACTTCCTTCACCAAAGATCGGCACCGTGCACTGAATGACTTCAAATTTGCCTTCGAACTCCTGCTTGATTCGCCCAAACGGGATCACTGCGCTCTCCAGGAAACATACTTTGTTCACGTCATCCTTGTACAGGTCGCTCTCTCCATACGTCAATCCGGCAATAAACGGGTGTGGTTTCAATTCCTTCTTCTCTCTGGCTACAGGATCATTCTCCACATCACCATAGATACGGCGTTCTAAGTGAGGTTGCAGATTACTACTCGCATACAATGCCGAATTAGATTCAAGGTAGAAGTCAATGCCGTGTTCATTGAAGAAATCGACCATATGACGAACATCTTCCGCTGTAACCCTTTTGTGATACAACACATCCTTGCCAAACTCCACATAACCTCCACCTGCACCAATCAGGCCATCGAACCCTACATCCCAGATGGAATCATAGATTTCCGCCTTGGACCGGCCTGTACATAAATAGAGCAGATGTCCATTTTCTCTGGCCTGTTTGCAAGCCTTCTGCGCTGACAACGGAATGTTTCCGTCATCATCTACCAATGTGCCATCAATATCAATAAATACAATTTTCCGCTTCATTTCTTGCATCTGCTTATGCCCCTGTCATGTAATGTTGTCTATGTCTAACCTAGCGAGTACCGACAGGCATTTTCCTGATATAAAATCACCTATTTCGTGGTGTTCGCTGATCGATCAACTTCTCCAAAAATCCGGCAAAAGAATCCGCGTATACCTCAGGTTCCCCATTAAAGTAATCCAAACGCATCACTTTAAACTCCCCAAGGTGATCAGCCGTCTGCGTATCAAAATAGTAATATTCATCCTCGTCCGGTACAAACAGCTCCAGCTTCCCTTCCTTCTTTGCGTCTTCATCGGCAAGTCGGTATCTATACAAAATGTCAGCATCGGTATACTCTCGGTGTTCCGAAGACGTAATCGTCAGAATTTCTGTTCCGCTTAACAGCGCTTGACCATAATTCAGAAGCCACCAGCGATAGGATGGGGGTAACGAAAAGCCCAACTCTTGTTCAACTTCAACAATCCAGCTCTCTTGAACTTGATGGTTCGGGAACCAGCGTATAGCCTCGGTATGTTCCAATTTCTCAATCAGACTTGAATACATGGATAGATCTCCTCCAATACCATTGTAATGTCATTGAGTTTTGATTACCTTCATCCCAACTTGTCCATATGTACAGTTTGCCAGTCATCATTTTCCTCAGCAATAACCGTAAACCCTTGACGCTTCCAGAAATCTATGGCTCCTGGCAAGAAGCGATGTGTATGCAAGTAGAGCGTAGTATAGTGCATATCCTTCACCACATTCTCCAGTTCTTTTACCAGCATGGACCCAATGCCATATCTGCGATACGCAGGATCTACATAACATTTCACAATTTCGGCTGCAGATTGGGCTGCATATCGACCGTCTATGGCCTGAATACGTCCATCATATGGTAATATTCCAATCGTTCCGACGATGCCCGCATCCCCCATCATTGCAACAAGAAAAATCGATTCATTGGATACCAGATAATGTTCAGTGAACTGCTCGAAATCCACAGGTAACCTCGTGTGATCCATCATGGGAAACACTTCTCTACGTACACGCATGGCAAAATCAATGGCATCATGAATCTGGTGTGCCTGAACTGGTGTTACTGTCGGTATACTCTGAAGTTGTGTCAAAAGATCCACATTCCTTCTCCTCTATATTGGGAGCGATCTCTAGGCATTTCCTTGATCCTTCTTCATGCCATGTCAGATCGACTCTCTTCATCTCATCTTACCGAATTTGTCCCTCCCTATCAATCTATCTACACTACTAACCAAATTAAAAACATGCCCTCACAGTCTGATAGAGTTCGCATACGATAAGGCGTGTCACAATCCATGTTGGAGGGAGAAACGCTCATGTGGTTATGGTTAGGTGTTTTTGGTTTCATTTCGCTAGCAATAATCGTGTTCGTGTATCGTTTTCTGGACCAACGTGCCGAGAGCAAGTTTCACCCCCATGCTCCCAAGCAGCTCTTAGTCAAATTCAAGGAAGGTACAACACCAGATGAAATGCACACCCTTCACAAAAAAGGGAGATGTAAAGTCGCGGAAACATACGAGGATTTGGGTTGGTACCGTGTGGAATCCCGCAAAAAAATGCACCGGATCCTGAAACATTACAAAGATCATGAGTTGATTGAACATGCAGAGCCAAATTACCTTGTTGAGGCTTCCTTCACCCCTAATGACCCTTTCTTCCCTTACCAGTATAACCTGTCCAAAATCAATGCACCCGCTGCATGGGATATCACTCAAAGTAACAGCTCTGTTAAAATCGCCATTATCGACACTGGTGTACAGCTAAACCACCCAGAATTGGCTTCCAAGCTCATCCCCGGTTACGATTATGTTGATTATGATAATATCCCTGAAGACGGGAACGGACATGGTACCCATGTAGCAGGGATCGCTGCTTCTGTTACCAACAATGGTGTGGGAATCGCAGGCGCTGCACCACTTGCATCCATCGTTCCGCTCCGGGTCTTAGATAACAACGGGCAAGGAACGGTCGGTAATGTCGGTAACGGTCTTGTCTATGCTGCCAATAACGGTGTACAGGTGGTTAACCTGAGCCTTGGTGGTCCGATGGGAGACGCATTCCTCCAAGCTGCTGTGCAGTATGCCTGGGATCGTGGAGCCGTAATTATTGCTGCAGCCGGCAACGACAACACTACATTCCCGATCGTACCCGCATCGTATCCCAACGTCATTGCTGTCGCTTCAACCAATCCTTCCGATCTCAAATCCAATTTCTCCAACTATGGTTCGTGGGTCGATATGGCTGCACCAGGAGATACCATCCTATCCACCTATCTGGGTGGTTCCTATGCCTACCTAAGTGGAACATCCATGGCAGCACCACATGTGGCTGGAGTAGCCGCACTTCTCGCTGCACAAGGTAAAACCAATGCCCAGATTCGGGATGCACTATGCTTCGCTTCTGATCCAGTATCCGGCTCCAGTGTCTACTGGACTTACGGACGATTGAATGCCTATAGGAGCTTACAGGTGCCATAATACACTAACTATCCTCACGATTGCCGGGCATACCTTTCCGCTTTTCACGAATAAAAAGAGAAAGGGCATCTGTATGTAAGATGCTCCTTCTTTTGCTTAAAAAGTATTCGTCTTTTGTTCCCATTTGGCATATAGATGATCCCAATTGATTTTTTCGGTTGCCCAGTCAAAGAGCAATCCCATAATAACGAGACTGCTCTTTGTTTATTCTATAGCGTCGAACACCTATCAGAAATATTGTGCGCCATTACTCGCAATGACATCTTTGTACCAATGAAAACTTTTCTTTTTCACTCTGCGAAGTGTGCCCGTGCCATCATTATTTCTGTCTACATAGATGTAGCCATACCGCTTCTTCATCTCTCCGGTACCCGCACTGACCAGGTCTATCGGTCCCCAGCTTGTGTAACCTATGAGCTCTACACCGTCTTGAATCGCTTCGGCCATCTCGGCAAAATGACTATCTAGATATTCGATGCGATAGTCATCTTCAACGATGTCATTGTCTAACAACACATCGGTTGCCCCAAGTCCATTTTCCACGATAAACAAAGGTTTGCCATAGCGGTCATACAGCTGATTACATGTAATTCGAAGCCCCTTAGGATCAATCGTCCATCCCCATTCGGATGCTTTCAGATACGGGTTCTTCACTGAACCAAACACATTACCCTCAGTCGAATCTTTCAAAATCTCAGGGTCCGTACTTGTACAACGGCTTGCATAGTAGCTAAAACCGATATAATCAACCGTATTCTGCATCAAGATATCTGCATCTTCTGGTTGCATTTCAATCTGAATATCATTTTCTCTGAAAAATCTTTTGGTATAACCCGGATATGCTCCCTTCGACTGCACGTCAATGAAGAAAAATGACTCCCGATCTTTCTCCATAGCCTTCCACACGTCATCCGGATTAGAGCTGTATGGATAGACCATGCCAGCGGCTAACATACAGCCGATCTGTGCGTCAGGAATGATCTCATGACAAGCCTTCACAGCAAGGGCACTGGCTACCAATTCATGATGCGCTGCCTGGTACAGGACCTTCTCTTTGTCTTCACCTTCCTGAAGAACAATGCCTGCTCCGATATAAGGAAGATGCAGTAGCATATTGATCTCATTAAACGTCATCCAATACTTCACTTTATTCCTGTATCGATTGAATAGCGTCATTGCATATTTCTCAAAGAAACCAATCATCTTGCGATTCTTCCACCCGCCGTAAGTCTCGACGAGATGTACAGGTACATCGAAATGACAGATCGTCACAACAGGTTCAATGTTGTATTTCAATAACTCATCAAATACATCATCATAAAATTGCAAGCCTGCTTCATTTGGCTCCGCTTCATCCCCATTAGGGAAAATCCGTGCCCAGGCTACGGAGAGTCTCAGGCACTTGAATCCCATTTCTGCAAATAGCGCAATATCTTCTTTATACCGATGATAGAAGTCTATAGCTTCATGTGAAGGATAGAATTCACCTGCTTTTGGCTCATACGAATCAAGGTTACCCAGAGCAATATTCCATCGATTAGCACCAATCGGAATCAGATCTACCGTTGTTAACCCCTTGCCACCTTCCAGATAGGCACCTTCCAATTGATTCGCTGCGGTTGCTCCTCCCCAGAGAAAATTCTCCGGGAAGGCTGTACACTTTTCATTCATTGAGGAGTTCCTCCTAAACCATCTGTAATTTCAATTAGCTTAATACCGTGATCAATTTGTCTTTCTCATGAACAGATGCATCTTTCGTTCCCACAATGTCCAGATAATTCGAAGTATTCGTGACAATGATCGGTGTTACCGTCTCATATCCAGCATCCTTAATCGCTTGCAGATCAAACTCAACAATCAGGTCACCTGCGTTAACACGGTCTCCATCTTTCACATGGGTTGTAAAATGCTCGCCTTTCAGCTTGACCGTATCCTGTCCAATGTGGATCAGCATCTCTACACCATCATCGCTTACAAGACCAATGGCGTGTTTGGTACGATATACGGTTTGAACAATACCCGTAATTGGAGATACCACTCTACCGCTGGTTGGACGAATCGCAATCCCTTTACCCATGTGCTCTCCTGCGAACGTTACGTCATTAATATCTTTCAGTGCAACGACTTCACCAGCCATTGGGCTTACGATTTCGTATCTGCTGTTCGGATTTGGATCAAGTACTGGTGCTGGTTTAGACGCTTTGTCAACCGGATCTTTGAAACCAACAACATATGTCAAGATGAAACCAAGGATGAATGCAATAATGGTTGCTGCAACAGTCCAGAAGAATACGGAATTCATTCCTTCCGTAGGGCTTACATAGCTCGGATAACCGAAGATTCCAAGACCACCAATGATATAACCTTTAGTTCCGACAAAACCAAGGATACCTCCACCAATACCACCAGCAATACAGCTCATGATAAATGGTTTTTTCAATGGCAATGTTACACCGTAAATCGCTGGCTCAGTGACACCGAAAATACCGGATATAAACGCAGGTGCACCAAGCGTTTTAATTTTTTGACTTTTCGTTTTCAGTGTAACCGCAAGCACTGCACCAATTTGAGCAAAGGAAGCTGCAAAAGACAATGCCAGAATCGAATCGTAGCCAAGCGTTGCAAGGTTAACGAATACCAATGGAACGAGTCCCCAGTGGAGTCCGAACAATACGAATACTTGCCACAAACCGCCGATTACAAGTCCTGTAAGTAAAGGGCTCAGTCCATAAATCGAAGATGTGAATGCACCTAACAGTTGGCCCGCCCATGTCGCAACCGGTCCAATTACCAGAAATGTTACGGGTACAATAACTAGCAAAGTACAAAATGGAACTAGGAAATTGCTGACTACTTTAGGCATAACCTTTTTGAAGAAACGTTCGATTTTAACCGCGAAGAACGTTGCTACGATAATCGGAATAACGGATGAAGCATAATCCATTAAAATAACCGGGATACCTAGAAACTCGATCCGAATCGGTGATTCGAACAAAGTGCCTGCAAACAAAGTGTATAACGGTTCTCCAGCACGAATTCCCGCAAGTGTTGGGTAGACTAACGATGCACCAATAGCCATACCTAGGAATGGACTTCCACCGAATTTTTTAATAGCTGTGTATCCAAGGAAGATCGGGAAGAAGTAGAATAAGCAATCTCCTATGGCATTCAATAAGGCATACGTACCAGCAGTATTGTCGATCCAACCCAGCGACACGAACATCGCCGTGAAACCTTTGATCATCCCTGTGGCTGCTAGTAAACCAAGAACTGGCGTGAACACGCCGGAGATCATGTCTACAAAACGGTTAAAGAGATTTCCTTTAGGAGCAGAGTCTACTTCATTTTCATCAATCTGACCTTCAGCAGACAAATTTCCCGCTTTAACAACTGCTTTATATACATCCGGCACTTCGTTGCCGATAACAACTTGATACTGTCCACCACTCTGCATGACGGTAATAACACCTGGCAGATTTTTAAGTTCTTCCGTTTTGGCTACGCTTTCATTTTTTAGTTTAAACCGCAGCCTTGTTACGCAATGGAATACACTGTTTACATTCTCGCGACCACCTACACGTGACAGAATGTCCTTAGCTAATTGATCGTAGTTGCTCATTGTAATTCTCCCTCTCTAAGTGAACTCCCCATTACTTTTGAAACAAATAAAACCTGAACCACTGAACATACACAACATACCGGATCTTCCGGAAATCAGTCGTGTTATTCAGCAATTCAGGTTTTGCCCTTAACGGTTGCAACCCTGTAAGGCTGTACACATTGGTATTTAATTATTTTACTAGTGAAAGTAATCTGCATGCCATATCCTCTGAACTGAGGATGGTCGGAATTGCCTGATTAAACAGTTACAACCCGATTGATGTATGCGCTTACTTCTTGAACTCATCATAGTACATCTGAACTACGTTTGCAACACTTATTTTAATAAATTATTGAATAATCATCAATGACCTGTCGTTCTAACCACATGAATATATTTACCGGTCAATTCATGACGTTCCATGCATTGTTTCTGATCGGAATAACATAGAAATGACCCGCAAGAGATCACTTTTTTTCAACGTGTGCAGCTTGCAGGTCTTTATAAGATACGGACAGAATTAACCAATAATCGTAATCAATTTATCCTTTTCTTGCACTTCACGATTTGTTGTCGCAACCACGTCCAAATAATCAGCCGTATTGGTTACAATAATCGGTGTGACGGTCTCATATCCCGCCTCAATAATAGCTTGAAGATCGAATTCAACGATCAAATCGCCAACACTCACACGATCCCCGTCTTTTACATGTGCTGTAAAATGCTGACCCTTGAGCTGTACCGTATCCTGACCGATGTGGATTAGAATCTCTATACCTTGATCATCTACAAGTCCAATCGCATGTTTGGTACGGTAAATCGTCTGTACCACACCATTAATCGGGGATACGACTCTTCCACTGGTTGGACGAATCGCAATACCTTTACCCATATGTTCACCAGCAAAAGTAGCATCATCAATTTCTTGCAAAGGAACCACCTCACCCGTCATCGGGCTGGCAATTTCATAACGATTGTTTGGATTAGGTTCAAGTGCAGCCTTCTCTTCTTTTACTGGCTCAGGAGCCTGTTTTGCAGCCTCTGGATTAGCAGGATCTTTGAATCCTACAAAATAAACGAGAACAAAGCCTAATACAAAAGCAATAATCGTAGCCATCATGGCCATCCAGAATTCATAGTTGATCCCTTCTGTGGGACTAATGAGCGCTGGAACACCGAAGATGCCTGAAGCAAATACAAACATTTTGGAACCAGCGAATCCAATAATACCTCCAGCCGTTGCAGAAGCAATGCAGCTCATAATAAATGGTTTCTTCAACGGCAAAGTTAGGCCATAAATTGCAGGTTCCGTTACACCAAAGATACCAGATACAAAGGCAGGAACACCCAGTGATTTCAGTTTGGTATTTTTCGTTTTAAGCATAACGCCAAGAACGGCACCAATCTGAGCAAAGGAAGCAGCAAACATCATAGCCAGAATCGGATCTGCTTTCAGTGTAGACAGATTCAGCAACATGATTGGTACAATTCCCCAGTGTAAACCGAAGATAACCAATACTTGCCACAATCCACCAACAACAATACCGGTTACCAATGGACTCAATCCATAGATGCCTGATACCCCAGCACCAATCAGCTGACTCGCCCATGTCGCAATTGGACCAATCAAGAGGAATGTTACAGGTACAACAATCAGAATGGTAAAGAATGGCGTGAGGAACGTTCTCACAACAGAGGGAATAATCTTTTTGAAGAACGTTTCTACTTTTGCTCCAAAATAGGCAGCTATAAGAATCGGAATTACGGATGAGGAATAACTCATCAGGATAACAGGAATACCCAGGAACGTGATATGAATCGGTGATTCAAACAATGTGCCTGCAAACAACGTATATAACGGTTCCCCGCCACTTAGACCGGTCAAGGCCGGATATACAAGTGATGCTCCGATGGCCATCCCGAGGAATGGAGATCCACCGAATTTTTTCATTGCCGTGTAACCTAAGAAGATAGGGAAGAAATAGAATAGGCAGTCTCCTGCAGCATTCAACAATTGATATGTTCCCGAAGCCGGGTCCAGCCACTCGAGAGAAGTAAACATGGACAAGAAACCTTTGATCATCCCTGTTGCAGCAAGCAAACCGAGAATCGGTGTAAATACACCTGAGATCAAGTCGATAAACTGACCCAGAAGACTTTCTTTTTTGCCGGAAGATTCAGACCCATCATCACTAGAGACTGGTCCATCAGTATTCATATTGCCAACCTGTAGCAAGGCTTTATACACATCAGACACTTCGTTACCCACGACAACCTGATACTGCCCACCGCTTTGCATGACTGTTATGACTCCGGGCAGATTTTTGAGTTCATCTGTTTTGGCATTATTGTCATTTTTTAATTTGAAACGAAGTCTGGTTGCGCAGTGCACCACGCTGTTAATGTTCTGTTTACCACCAACGCCAGACAGAATGTCTTTGGCTAATTGCTCATGTTTCATGAAGTTACTTTCTTCCTTTCTGGTTAGAGACGGATTCGAAACCTATTGGAGAGAATAAAAAAACCTGAACATCTGAATGTACGGAACATCCGGTTAACGGTATGTTCTATCATTCAATCGTTCAGGTTTTGCCCTAGTGGTTGCAACCCTGCAAGCTGATCTATGGGATTATTCAGAAGTTGCATTCACAACTCTCTCAATATGAATCGTTAAGTACATGATTTCTTCGTCAGTTAGTTGATAGGTGTAGTTGCTTTCAATGAACTTCTTGATTTTCTCCGAGCACTTGTGCGCTGCTGGATACTTTTTCTGAATCATCAGGAACAGTTCATCGTCGTTGTTGCTCTTGTAATGTTTTCCCTTCACCAAACGTTGAGCGAAAAACTTCAAATGCGTCACAAAGCGATAGAATGTCAGTGAGTTCTCATCAAAATCAATCTTGAAATGATACTTGATGATCGTCAAGATTTCCTGCATGACCTGCGTCATACTCTTGATGTTGGGCATTTCCTCGTTCAAAGCTGCATTGACAAAGTGAAGTGCCATAAAACCGGCTTCGTCCTCGGGCAGAATTACGCCAAACTGATCACAGATCATGTTGAGCGCTTCCATTCCTACTTCGTATTCCTCTTTGTATAACTGCTTCGTCTCCCAGATCAACCCGTTGCGTATAGGCAGATTCTTGCGATACCGCTCAATGGCAAAGTGAATATGGTCTGTGAGGTGCAAGTAAATACTCTCATTCAGTTTCTTGCCAAGTTTTAATTTGGCATAAGCGATGATTTCCTCGGACACTTTCATGTATTCCAGAGGAATGCTTGAGATTAATGCCTTGAAGTTTTCCTGAATATCTTCATTCTGTAAAGTAAATATCTTATCGATATGCTGCTCGGAAACCATATCACCCGCCCGCTTCTGATAAGCAATCCCCCGGCCAATGATAATAACTTCCTGTTGTTCGTCATTCATGGCAACTACAGCATTATTGTTCAGCACCTTCTCGATTTTCACTTTATCACTCCAATATACAGAAAAAGACAAACCAGTCCCTTTTCTCAAGGTAAACGGCTTTGCCTGATTCAACAGTTACAACCCGATATGTTGTACGCGCTTCCCTCATAATATTACAAAGTTCTACACAGTGCAACAAAAAGATATTATCTTATTAAAATGACTCCCGATCTAGGTAAATATACTCACAAGCGTAAGCAAAACAAGAATCATTTTACAATAATTTACGATTTATTGTTTTTGCTTTCTTTCTCCAGTTCCGCTTCAATTCTTCGATTAATGATATCCATCTGTTCTGAATCCAAACGATCGACTTGCTTGTATTCTTTATTCATCTCGTACTCCTGCGCCTCGCCTTTATTCATTAACCCCAGATGATTCTTGATGTCTCGGATATCATCACGCATATGCATCGTCTGGCGATATTGGTCCACAACAAGTGCAAAAATAATGCCACCTGCCACTATTGGACCAAATGGGAACAAGTAACATAAAACAAGTCCTATGAGCAAAAATATAACAAAATACATGTGTAATGCCCCTCTCTATAAACTATCTTTTCTGCTAAGGTAGCTGGGTCTCAGCTTACAAATTGAATCGTGTCTAAATAAACTTTGCCACTTTTCACTTGGATATTAGCTTTATCATTTCATCCAAAATAAGCTTTTCTTCATACAGGCCATCTAATATTTGATCTCTGATCCTAAATAAAACATCCCGGTCCTTGGTTATGTTATATCTTAAGGACAAGTTTTTTATAATTTCGAATCTTCTTAGGATGTCTTTGTAACTTTCTGAGACATGTTCATATTTTAGTTCGTTTACATGGATTAAGTAATTAATTCGACTCAACATTAGTTTCTTGTGCTCCAAGAATAAATGAAACGCTCTTTTGTCTAGTAGTTTGTTTTCATCCTTTATCATTTTATCTACTGAAAATAATATTGCATTTTGACCAAACAGAGTTTTTTCTTTGAAAGAAACATCCAGTGTAATAACTGAATTGAGATAATTTTCAATGGACAATATAATTTGGGGAAGATTTAAAGTATATTCCTCCTCCTCTTTCTTACTTAATAAGTGAATGTTGAGAAAAAAATGATTACTTACTTCGATTGCGTTATGTCCCTGTGCAATTTCTTCAAATGTACATTCAGTCTGTACATATTTCCCATCAGATAAATTGTCGGCTATCAAAAACTTCTTACTTTCTGAATTGAACCCATAAATAAAGATCTCATGTACATGAGACCATTTTAGATAGGCCTTAGAAGTAGATATGAAATATCGATCAACATACAAGTAAACATAATGACCCAATTTTATTGAGTCCACTATGAAATCTACTATTGAATCCCACTTACTTTCGATAACGAAACGAGGAACTATATGATGATTTAACCAAGGACAATTATCCAATAATAAATGATGGTTATCAAAAAAAAACGTATCCCAATCATACACATATCGAATTTGAATAAAATTATTATAAAACCAGGGGAAGCACTTTTTATTGTTAGATATAATAGATGAAATACTACCATAAACATTAAATGTGTTGATAATAGTATCTTGAATGGGTAATTCAATTTTCACCATCATAACGTCTCTCCCTAGACATTGTTGTTAAACCTTAAGCATTCTTTTAAGCCAGATTATAAAGCAAAAGTTCACATGTTAATATATAAGAACGGGTAAACACTCCCGATCATTTGCATTGAATTTAGTGTTCCTTTCCACGCAACCCTCTCCGGCAAAAATAGCCAGAATACTAATTTTAATTTCAAAAAAAGTAGAAATCTAATGAAATATCGCTATTTTTACAATTTTCACTCACCTTTGATCATTTAAATATTTGAATTTTTAACAAATATATACTAAAATGCAAATAAACAAGCAATAATCTCCCATAATTAAGGTATATGAGTAAAAAATTTATCTAGTGAAGGGAGCACCATTGATGAAAACTTTGCCTCTTTGTGATCCTCTCATTTCAAACTATCCTCAACATGCCTTTTATCTTTCCATTATTTCTGACCATCAGGAGTGCCAACCTTGGATTTACTCGAATTATACGAATCTATTTCTATCCGATTGGAAAAATGACGAGATTTTCCTGGACTTCTACGTACAGACACCGGAACATCACTTTAATCCCTGGTTCAAAGACTCACAGCGACTGCACCGCGATCTAATCCTGGGGTCAATTCCCGATTTCATCTCGTTTATTAAGGATCAGATCGATTCCGGGTATTACGTATGGACTCACGTGGATGAATATTATATTCCTGATACGCCTTCGTTTCGCAATTATCGTTTTGCACATGCGGTTATGATCTATGGATATGATGACACCGCACGGGAGTTCCAGCTTGCTGGATTCTTCAAGTATCGGATTTATTCTCGAACAACCGTCTCTTATGATGATCTGAAGACGGCGTTCGAGCACTGTGATATCTATGATGATTATCTTAACTTCACCCATCTGTTAAAGATTAACCCGGAGTACCACAATGGAAAAATTTATGAGTTTTCTCTCTCCTACTTTGCCGAGTGTATGGAAAACTACTATACCTCTCGTAATGAAACGGAAAACTTCAAGAGCTTTTATACGCCAGCGCTTTATTCGGATCGAACCTTCGGTCTGGATATCTATCATAAACTAATCATGTTTTTTGAAATGATGCTTTCCAAGCAGCGAACCATTGATACACGTTTGTTGTATACGTTGAAAGAACACAAAAAATTTATGAATCTCAAAATTAAATATATAGAACAGGAAGGCCACTATGTTTTTCCCGTAAAGTTTAAAGATAACTATATTCGAGTTGAACAAGAAGCAACGATTATCCTGAACCAGTTTTTAAAATACGGCATGACCCAACGTGAGGATCATATCATCAGCTTGATGGGCAGATTAGGTGCTCTCTACCAACTGGAGAAAGAGTCACTTGAGCTGTTATTAAATGATTTCAACAGTCGGGGTATTCGCAGTGGCAAACCGATATTAAGCCAAAGCTGACGGCCCGCTTTGGTTCAAACTCTGGAGAAGGTCCGTTTGTTGTCCTTCTCCATTCAAGTCCTGTAGACTGACCATATCCCGGTACAATCCCTCTCGATTCAACAGTTGATCATGCGTCCCTGATTCAACCATCTCCCCTTTATGCATGACAAAAATCAGATCCGCATTTTGAATCGTTGATAGACGATGAGCAATAACGATGGTTGTTTTCCCTTTACGGTAACAGTCAATAGCTTGCTGCAGGCGTCTTTCTGTTGTCAAGTCCAGCGCCGAGGTTGCTTCATCCAATATCAGAATGTCTCTGTTTTGAATTAAGGCTCTGGCGATGGCAAGACGCTGACGCTGGCCTCCAGACAAGGTGATCCCCCGATCACCAATAAAAGTATCGTATCCCTCCGGCAGACTCACGATATAATCATTGATTTGTGCTGCCTCGCAAGCGGATCTCATCAAATTGGCAGACTGCTCATCTTCTGTTCCCATTAAAAGATTGTTTTGAATGGTATCCGGAAAAAGATAAGGTTCCTGAAATACAATGCCTGTACGCTCTGTCCAGTCTGAACGGTACAATTGGTTGAGCGGCTTACCATTCACCAGTATACAACCTGCATCCGGATCGAAATAACGGATGAGGAGTTGGGCAATGGTTGACTTTCCGGAACCGCTGGTACCAACAATGGCAATTTTAAGTCCCATAGGAATGTCGAAGGTCAGATTATTCAATATCACATTTCGCCCTGGCTCGTAGCTAAAGTCAACATGGTTAAAAGATATGCTTTGCAACGGCAAAGGTACAGGAGAGTTGCCTTCCTCCATTTGCTCCCCTTCCATCACGTTGAGCAGTCTTTCCACGCTGGCACCGCCTGCGGACCAGTCCATGAATGAATTGAACAAATCCTGTAAGTATTGGATAAACTGGAATCCAAGCTGGAAAAGCACAACGAACATGCCAATGGATAGTTCGCCTTGTAGGACGAGCAAACCTCCATATCCAAGAATGAGCACTCTTACTCCCCAATTCAGGGGTTCGCTAGTGATCATTTTGAGATTCACTTGTTTGCCTTCCTGCATTACTTTCTCATAATACGTATTGTACAGCTTGTCATATCTCTCTTTCTCCCAGTCCAGTCTGTGATAAGCCAGCACTTCTCGGGTGGACGAGATCCCTTGCTCAATATGAACGAGCACATCGGATTTCGCCTTCTGAACATGGCCGGCTGCCTTCTTCAGTTTAACTGCGAAGAATCTGCCAAGAATCACGTATGCCGTACCCAGTACAAAACAGGCAATCAGCATGACTGGACTGACCATGCCAATCATGACAGCTACAAACAGAACAACAAATAGCTGCTGAATACCGCGAGGAATCTGATTTCCGATCATATCGGCAACCTTGTCCAGATCCTGGGTAATGTAATGCACATATGTGGCTATGCGTTCTTTTTGCAATTGACGTATTGGAATTCTGTATACATAGGACATAAAATCATCGGCCATATGGGATTGAATAACGGATTGATTTCGATGCATCATGTGCGGAGCATAGGTAAACAGCACGGCATAAAGAAGGAAAGCCAGCACAAAAAGACAGACGATCTCTGGCACAAGCTCATATTGGCCTTGTAATAAAATATTGTCAATGAGACGCTGCTGGAGGCCGATGATACTCAGGAAAGACAATGACTCCAGGGACATCAGAATGATGGAGATGAGCAGCAATGAGGGACGCGACATGATATATTTTTTCAGAAAGTGAATATGCTGTTTCAGCGACATGCTCACCCCTCCTCTCCCGAATTCAGCTGATAATACGCTCCCTGTCTTCTCATCAATTCCTCGTGGCTTCCCATTTCCCGAATTTGTCCATGTTCGAGTACAACAATTACATCATAATCCTTAATGGTAGATAACCGATGAGCAACGGCAATGGTCGTCCGGCCTAGCAGGAGACGTTCCAGGGCTTGCTGTACTTCTTGTTCACTCGCTGTATCAAGCGCGGACGTTGCCTCATCAAGCAATAGAATAGAAGGTTTCTTGATAAACATACGTGCAATGGATATACGCTGCTTTTGACCTCCGGACAAGTTAACGCCTCTTTCCCCAAGCAGCGTGTCATATCCATCCGGCTGAGCAGAGATGAAATCATGAGCATATGCGGCCTTGGCCGCCTGGATCATGTCTTCCTCTGTCGCATCCGGATGACCAAAAAGAATATTATTGCGAATGGTATCGCCAAAAAGATACGTTTCCTGAGACACATATCCTATACTTTCTCGTAATTGTGCAAATGAAAGTTTTCGTATAGGTACACCGTCCAACAGAATTTCGCCCTGCTGTGGATCATAAAAACGAACCAGAAGCTGAAGCAGGGTAGATTTTCCGTGTCCACTCGGACCTACGATGGCCACTCGTTGACCGGTCTTAATCACCAGATTAAAATCCGCGAGCACTTCCGGACCCTTGTTGTATCGATATGTGACGTGTTCGAACCGAATCTCTCCTCTGATTTCCTTCAAGCAGATAGGTGCGGCCTCTTCGACAACCTGAGGTTCTGTTTGCATGAAGCGATGGATTTTGGAAGCTTGATGCATCAGAACTTTCTGCTCCGTAATAACCGTAATGACCAGAGTTACCGTTTGCATGACCTGAAAATAGTAAAGCAAATATGCAGACATCTCTCCTACGCTCAACGCCTGTTCCTTGACCAAGTGAATGCCGTACAGGATGACTGCCACCCCACCGACGTAATAGGATAATCGGCGTATCGTTCCCCTCCAAAAGGCCATCCATAACATGCGAACCCTTCCATCCAAAAAAGGCTGCATGTGTCCCTTGAACCGTTTCCAATCCCAGTCCTCGGCTCCGTGAGCACGCATTTCGGTCAGAGCTGACACACTCTCGTATACTTTTTGATTATAGGCTATGCGCTGTTCCGTATTCTGCTTGGCCAAGATGGTAGCCTTTCTTTCGATGGATGGTCCGACCAGATAATAGAGAAGCAGGCACGGCACCATGATCAGTGTTAAAGGAATGCTAATGGCACACATCACTGTGACAGATACAATAGAGACTACAATGTTTTGAATCGTATGCGGAAGAAGAAACCGATAGAAGTCCTGCAGAATACTCACTTCCGTGTTCATAAACGACAAGCTTTCACCAACAGGGCGTTGTTGAAAATAAGAATACCCCAGCTTCCTCATATGACTAAAAATATCGTATTGCAGATCTCGTGCCGCCTTCTCCTGAATGGACCTCTGCAACAGATTTTGCCATGCCATCAGACCAAACATCAGAAACATGCCGGCAACCAAAAGTATAATGAGCCATCGGAATCGGATCATGTCTGCGGATGGAACGATGATATCGATGAAGTACTGAACACCCTTGGGAATGGAAACCTGAATGAACGTGACTCCAATACCGCAACACACCAGCAGCCAAAACATGCCATAATATTTTTGCACATAAGAAAGGACCCATCGATAAGTTTTAAATAGTGAGTCTTGGGGAGGTACCGATTGTTTAGATTGTATTGCTGCTGAGACATTATCCTTCATATGTCACCCTCAAACTTTGCGCCCTTTCAAGGCAGCAACCTGTGATCTATTAAATTCAGCTTTCCGTTCGCCAGTAACAGCCGATCATTGTGATACATCAGACTTGCAGAACGCAAATCCCGGAAAGCCCTTTCCAAGGGAAGCTGGTCATTAGCGGTATATCCGTAGGATAGTCCTGCAATGTCTATCATTTGATCCGTTGCCTGAAAAAGAGTCTCTGATGCCAAAATTTTAAGATTATTGATGTGAATATTGAACCGCGGCGCTTCAAGCAGCTTCAAATTCCCCTGATTGGAATGATCTTCATACTGTTTGATCATCTCGTTCAGGTATATGTTAACTGTGTCCAACTGCAGTCGAATCCTTGCAAGCCTTGCATAGAGCAACTCGGACTGCAAATTGAAGCGGGAACGATTTTGCGGATTACGGATGAGTTGTATTAACCCTTCGTATACTCCCTTAGCGGCTCCAAGCCAACAGGCAGACCATAAAATATGTCCCATGGGAATCATCGTCTGTACAGCTAACGGTTTGAAGTCTATCGCTGCACCGATCAGCTGTTCTTCTTCAATTGAGCCACGAATGTGCATGCCCACACTGCCGGTCCCTCTCATCCCCATGGCATGCCAATCGGAGACACTCTCCAGTTCCAGTTGATGTCGTTCGGCAAAAACCAGTTGAACGTCACTGTCGGGACTTTCATCAGAAGGTTTCATTGTGATGAGAAACCAGTCGGCGTACTCACCGCCGGTTACGACTGGAGCATCTCGGTCAATATAGAGCGAGCTTCCATTGGTAACCATCGGACTTTGGGACGAGAGCAAGTGCCCCCCTTTTCCTTTTTCAGTTGTGACTGAGGCGATTAAGGGCTGTTCCTCCTGCAGTCTGGACAGAAGATGATCTGAAAAATCATTCTGTTCTTGACGGATTAATACCTCAACCTGCTGTATGTGCATGGCCCATATCATTCCCGTGGATAAGCACCCGCTTGCCAAAAGTTCTGCCATAGAGGACAAGGAACGGAGTGAAGGCCGTTCACCGACTGACCGGCTAGGGATTGATGCTGACATTAGGCTTGCAGACTTCAAGTCAGCTATATTTTCTTCGGGGAAGGACCCATCCCGGTCGAGGTCACCGGCCCTCTCAGCAAATCGCTTTGCCGCCATTCTTACCTTGGACAATGTGTCCGTGACTTCGGATACTTCATACGAATATCGCATATCAAAATCCCTTTCACTCAAATGGATTTGGTCAGAAATGCTTCATCTTTTCCCTGGAACGATTGGATTGCTCTTCTGAAGTTTGAACGGTCGATTCGTATCAAATAAACGTTCCTCAAAGGAATTCTGCCAACGGATAGCAATATCTTCACTGTTGTACCGATACACCTGATCGAGGAATTCCCGATCTTCAATATTCAGCTTGTCCAGGAATCCTTCCGGTCCGGCCTCGCCATAAAGGATCTGCGTATAATGCAGGGCATAGAATACTTCCTTTTGGAAATTCAAATCCTGAGCCCGCTGCAGTACCTTATCCCAATCCACATTCACTTGAGGGCTGTCCAGGAATCGGTGAATGTCCATGAATTTATAGAGCAGGATATCCTTGTAGGCAATAACATCCAATTCACTTGTTGCTTCGCGGGTAAGATGGATAAGCATGAATAACAGCAGATCTTCCCATTCCAAAGTGCGAACAGGATGTCCTGCAACATCAATAATCTGGCTTCTCTCCAGCATTTGCTGCACTGCCGTATCTGTTCGGCGGCTGGTCATGAGATCAAGCGAAAATTGCAAATCCAGCGCATGATATTCGAGAAACGGACTATTTTCGATATATTTGATCAAAGGGATGACTTCATGGGACACCATCGATCGGATCATAATTTCCCTGCGAGGTAGCGGGGTAACCGAATTCGTTTTATAGTTAATCATCCCCTGCACGTATCCCATTTCCTTCATAATCGCTATCGCTTCATCAATTTGGCTTGAATGTATAAGCATATCATTATCTTTGAAATCCCGGCTTCCTAGATCCCCATAGGCGACTTGGGAAAGTACGATCCCTTTCAGCAAACTGTATTGAATACTTCGCTTGTCCAGCTCATGGCAAATATCAAGGGTGAATCTGCACTGTTGTTCGCCTCGCATTTTTTGCATATGATACATTTGCTTGACCGAACTAACGAATTTGCCGTAGACTGCCTTCTCCGTGCCTTTCACCAAAAAGTAACGCTCGATATTCTGCCATGCGGTTCCCATCACACCATGGGTATGCAGCATGCCGAATACTCGGCTCCAGTCCATGTGAGCAGCCATTAATTGACGAAAATCTTCAACCTCCGCATTCCGAAGAGCAGGTTTTGAACACAATAAAACCAATCTTTCTTCATCGGTTAGGGTAGAATCTGATGACATGGCAAACAGCTCCTTTCGCCTTGGAAGAGAATTACTTCTGCCCGACAATAAAAATATTGTTTCCACGCGATACAAGTTCTTCTACGTCAAGATACTGGGATTCAATCTCCAAAATGCTCTCGAACACAGCCGGATCAGACAAAATCTCGCTTAGGGTTTGGGTGTTACCCTCAATCTGTGTCTCCAGAAATCCGGGATAAATGAAGGCAGGGAAGCCTTTAAGATTTAATACCTTCAGCCCGCATTCAACGTAATATTCTTGAAGCTGCTTGGGAGTAAACATATAAATATCGGGCATTTCAAGCGTGAAGCGCCCTTTGCCGCCCGTTAACTTCCGCGCCTCTTCAATTCTGCCTAGGGAAATATTAAAGTACAGGGCATGGTACAGATTAGGTGTAAACGATACCAAGTATCCCTTGGGTTTAAGCAACTTTACGACTTCATGCAGCATTTTAAGCGGCTCTTCCACAAATCCCAATACGTTATGAAAGTTAAAGCAGACATCCACCGATGCCGGCTGTACGCCTTCAATAGCATGAAGGTCACCTTGCCGGATCGTCCATCTATCCTGAAGATCATTCGCTTCGCGTTTGGCCTTCGCTTGTCTCAACATGTCTTCCGACAGATCATACGTATATCCGGTGCTCTCCGGGTATTCTTGAAGGACTTTAAGCGACCAGCGACCAGTCCCTCCACCCGCGTCAAAAAACGTGAACCCGGCGGGTAATCGATCCAAGACCTCTTTTTTGAAAACGTTCCATAACAGCTGGTCGGAGAGCTGCCAATATGCCTGTTCCTCTACCAAGTCGTACTTGTCCGCTTTATTTTTGAAATACGCAATGGTGTCGTGTGTTGTTTTGCTCATCTTAAATCCCCCTTCTCCAATGGTTGAAATGATTTATTATCTTCCGATTGCAGATACAACTGGATACCCACAGAATCAATCCAGCTGAAGGCTTCCAAATCCTGCTCTGCCATTTGCCTTAATTCTTTGACAGGTATCCAACGTCCGTCACGAGCCTGATCGCCAGACTGCAAGGCTATGCCTTCAGCTTCGCAGCGAAAATACACGCCCATTGAATCGATAGGTCCCTCCAGTGTCTGGTAGACAGCAAAAGGTTGAATGCCCTCCAGTAAACCTGTGCCTGTCCTTACCTGCAAATACGTATCCTTACCTGCAATGCAAGTCAGTTCAAGACCTGTTTCTTCCCTGACCTCCCGTTTCAGTCCATCGATCATGGACTCGTACTCTTCGAGTTGCCCTCCAGGCAATTCCCATGCTTTGGGTTGATTGGGCTTGTCCCGAATCTGTAAATAAAGTTGAAGCTCACCGTTCACCACTCTTTCGATCATAGCGCGTACGTTAACGTACATGTTGCCCCTCCCCAGATAGGAATTCGCCCATCACGTCATCCAGCTTCAACTGCAGATTGAATTGGAGATGATAAGCCTTGTACTGCCTCGTAATTTTACGTGTATACCCCAGCAATCGTTTGGCAATGTCGCCACCTAGTCCGCCGCTGGAGAATGAGAAGATATGAGTGAGATACTGTGTCTCAAAAATTCGTTCCTGCAGAGATTGTACGAACGGTTGTCTGCTGGCCGGTATGACAGTATTAACAGCATCCTTCCCCAACAGAACAAACGCACCGACCGTCCAGAATCCAGGCTGTCCAATAAGACCAGATCGGGAAATATACGGCGTGGCATATACTCTCAATTCATCCTCGACAAACATCAGCAACGCCGTGTCATCAGTAATGACGGAGTACCCTGAATCGATTGCTTTCTGGGCAATCGTCGATTTACCGGCTCCGCTTGTTCCTAGGAAAATAATCGCTTTTCCGTCTTGACCTACAACACATACCGAGTGCAAAAGAAATGCGTTCATGTCCATCAATTTGGGAAAAAGAGAAATCCGTTGAGAGAATTCCCATGACCGATCTTCATATTCGTCATACCCCGTCCGCTGAACGAAATGCAGTCTGCTGTTCCAAGCAGAATCCCAGTCGATGTTATAATTGAACTGAAGGCTGGAACGAATTTCTACCCGGTCTTCGCCCCAAATTACTTCGTCTCGTTCCGGGTTGTTAATCCAAGGGCTTGTGTCCCAAGCTTCAATCCTGCAGTGATGATCCATCTTTTCCGGCTGATCATCTATCAAGACGTGTGAGTACCATTGTCTGGTCCGTTCCTCAAGCGCATGAAGACGAGATGCAAAATCTACTTGTACATGAAAGGGACCGTAACGATAAATATACAGAAGAGTTCCTCCTTCCTTAATCTCTTCGGATCTTTCCGGTAGCGGTTCTCGGAAGGGTTTGCACAATTTCCACCCTTTTAGGTACCTTGTAAGCGGATAACTTGGAACGGCAAAAACGCAAAATGTCCGTAGCTTCAACAAGTGTATCCGACTTGCGAGGAATGATGTAAGCCACCAGTGCTTCGCCGAGCCAGGGGTCGGCCTCTCCTTTGACAATGGCTTGCTCCAGTGGAAAGTGCTCCATGATCAGTCGCTCAATTTCCTCAGGATGTACTTGTTTTCCTGCTGTTTTGATCAACAGTTTGGTTCTTCCCAGTAGCCACAGATTATTTTGTTCGTCCAAGTAACCTCGATCTCCTGTACGAAGCCATCCGTTTTGCAGAACTTTATCCGTCTCTGCTACATTGAGGTAATATCCCTTCATGATGCTGGGACTGTGAATCCATATATCACCAGGTTCATGAACGCCTAAGCGATTCCCTTCTTCATCTCTTATGGAGATTTCAACCCCGCGTATTGCTTGCCCTACATTAGATGGTTCGTATACTCCCGAAATGATCCTGGTTGTAATACGCGGACCAGCCTCCGTTTGGCCGTACGTTTGCACCATTTTCACATGGGAAGGCAGTTTCTTGCGAACAGATTCCAGTATGTTAGGCGTGACTTGTCCTCCCCCAAAGCAGATATAACGCAGATGGGGCAGCGCTTTATAATCGGATTTCAGCAGGCTCAACGCTTGCAGCATGGTGGGTACTGCAGTAACTACGGTAACGTCTTGCTCTTGCATCGTTTTCATGAATGAAGACGGTAGAAATAGACCAGTCATAATGACCAATTCTCCACCCAGGTACAGGTGGCTCAAGAACTGGGAGGTATTGCAATAGCCAAAAGGCATAGGCAGGGTAATCAACACGGTATCTTTCTCCGTCAGTGACAGAGATTCGCAATGAGCCTTCACATTGGTAATTAAGCTATGGTGAGTGTGCTGCACGATTTTGGCATTCCCGGTCGTTCCCGACGTTTGCAGCATTAAGGCAACCTCGTCTGCAAGACGAGGCCTGTATATGGGCTTGGTCTCCTCATCCGGTGCCTGCCAATCTTCCTGGCTCAGGACGGACAAGTTCTGAATACGTAGCTTGGATTTCATCTCGTGAGTAGTGATACAGAGAGCAGCGTCTACCGTGCGGCACGCCAGCCTGATTTCTGCCTCGGAACTGCCGGAATAGAGCGGCATGATTACCGCTCCCAGTAAGGTAACCGCGAAGTAAGCATGGATATAGGCAGGAGAGTTGGGCAAGCAGATCACCACCACTTCGCCTTCCCTAACACGGTCCTCAATCTTTAACTGCAAGGCCGCGGTTGTGGACAAAAGCTGCTTATACGTGCACTTCTCCTCGCCGAATGTTACGGCAATCCGATCCGGACTCCGCGCTGTCTGATGTAACAGTATTTCACCGATACACCGAGGTTCCATATCCTTCATCCACTCGCCTCCTTCGCGTATATTTTGTCTAGCCCCTGCTGTCCATTTGAAAGATTTGCCCGCTGACGTTGGCAACGTGTTCGGACAACAGGTAGAGAATGAAATTCGCTGTCTCCTCCGGTGTGGAAATGCGGGACAAAAGACTCTCATCGAGAGCCTTTTGATATTTTCCAGCATGATGCCGGTTCAGATTGGTTCGCATAAATCCGGGACAGATTGCATTAACGGCAATGCCGAATGAACCCAACTCACGTGCCATTGATTTGGTCAGAGCATTAAGTCCGGCCTTGGAAGCTGCATAATTACTTTGCTGTGCGCTTCCTACAATACCGCGGTAAGAGGACACGTGAATGATTTTCCCCCTGCCTCGTTCCTTCATCACCTTGCTGACCTTCTGAGAGACGAGAAATGCGCCATCCAGGTTAACCTGCATAACATCGCGCCATTGAGCATAACTCATCTCCTCTAAAGACGCATCGTTGATAATTCCGGCATTATATATCAGCCCATCCACCCATTCCAGTCGATCCATCAGTACTTGCAATGATTCATCCAGTAGTTCCGTATTCGTGACATCCAGATGACCGACATGCAGACGATCCTGTATACCCATATGATAATCATTACTATGAATAGGGGTTTGGTTATAGGTGGCAGCAACAATCGCCCCTTCTTGCAGCATTTTTTCAAGAAGACACCCTCCAAGCGTTCCCGAACCCCCAACAAGAAGCAATCGAAGTCCTTGAAGAGAAATGTGCACGAATATTCATCCTTTACGCTGTCTTGGTATCAACGAAGGCCGTTAACACTTCAACATTCTCAAATAGTTGCGGTGTAAGTTCATCATCCTCAATCGTGATTTGAAACTCATCCTCCATCTTGATGATCAACTGAAGAATCATGATGGAGTCCAGTTGCAGATCAGAAACCAGATTTTCTTTTCCCGAAAAGACATAATTCTCTTCAATTCGATCCTCAAGCTCTTCTTTTACGAGCCTGCACACCGTTTCATAATGCGACATATGCTCACCCTCAGATATAGAATGATTTGGTAATATTGCTGACATCATGTATTCGCCTGGCGATAAGGAATAAAATAATCGAACTTGGGACCATCCATACTCAGTCTGTCCTGATGAACAATCGTCAGGTTAACATCGTCAGGCAGTTTGTGCAGCAGTTCTTGCTGCAATAGAAACTCGGATGCTTCCTGAAATCCCTTGCCAGGAACAAGGTAAAACATAAATTGCTTTTCCTGCACCTGCATTACACGAAATTGTCGAACGGCATCCGGGAAATTCCGGTTGACCTTGGTTACCGCATAATGAAACAGAATCGGATTGGCGATCCAATCACCTGATCGAATATATTGGGTTGCCCGCCCACCGGTCACTTCGATAACGGGATATCGCGATCCGCAATCACATTTCTGTTCAGACAGCCTGCCAATATCTCCCGTGTCATACCGGATCAAAGGCCAGATTCGATTGGTCAAGTCAGTAATCACTACGTTTCCATAGCCATCTTTGTCCGAATTCGCAATTTCCACATACAATTGATCACTAGATAAGTGCAGATTACCGCTTCTGCAGCTCATGCCAATACACCAAAATTCGCGGGAACCATAATGGTTATAAACAATGGGACCAAAGGCCTCTTCAATCGTCTTACGCTGATAGTCAAATAACATCTCTCCGTTAATTTCGATATATTTAAACGGAAGTTTGCTCCGATCCAGCTTTCGCTCCAGCAGATGGTTCGCGAATAGATAGAGTGCGGTAGATACGGACAGCATCCACTGCGGACGGTACTTCAGCAACGCTTCATAATAGTCATCCAGTCGTTCCGGGGACAGATCAAGCATGGAGAGATACATGACCTCATGGTAGATGGATATGGGATCCGTTGACAGATCATCTTCATTGAAGGCATAAAACATGGCATACGGATCTTTAGGTCCAATACCTCCTTTAGTGTTTCGAAGGCCCCATAAGAGGCGTGCTTTTTTCCATTTTTCTTCAACTGATTTATAACATTTGAGCGGTTGTCCCGTGGAACCACTGGTATATTCGACATAGAGTTTGGCCTCATTGTCCGTCAGCAGCGATTCTTCTCTGCCGGTCAGCTCAGATTTCTCCAATATGGGTATCTGCTCAAAACGGGCTTGGCTCCAGCCGGCATCGGTAACGCCTTGTAACCTTTGTTTGTAGAATGAAGACTTTGCTGTTGCGTGTTCGATTAAACCTAGTAGCTTGTCCTGAACATGGTCCCACTTGGTTATCATCAATGGTTTCCCACCTTATGGTTTCAAAGTCACATTGGTTCTTGGGAACTGAACGGCACTCCATATATATGGCATCTCCAGCAAACCATGGATCAATCGCTCCCATCCGACGCCAAAACCCGATGTCTCCCTGTAGTTATCGAGCGTTCTGGACTGGAGATAACATGCGTAATCTTCTTCAGGCAGGTTAAACACTTCTGCTTTTTCTTTCAATTGCTCAAGGGTACCCACACGCTGACCGCTCCCGATCGTTTCCCGATACCCTGGCCAGATATAATCCGTGTTGTTTGCAACGCGTCTGTCCCGGCCCTTCATTTCGGCGTGGTAGAACGGTACTTCAAGCAAAGGAAACTCACTAATTGCCAGGAATCCGCCATAAATCTCGGTGAGTCGGACTTCTTCCCAAGAACCGAAGTGTTCAAGTGTGAATTTGTTGTAGATTTCATCTTTTGTATCTTCGTAAAGTGCGGCTAAAGCTTCTTCAAAAGTTAATTCCGTTATTTTTTGACTGCGACTAACTTCGTCAAGTTGATTCAGACGATCCTGGGAAAGGAACACACTCAGATCCGCTTCATTATGTTTGAGCAAATCCTGAATGACTCTAAACAACAATTGACGGATTATCTCCTTATTTGCTACTTGATCAACCGCGCCTTCATATTCGATATGGTGAAACTCGGACAGATGGGATGCATCCACATTTTCCTTGCGGAATGAGTTATACACGGAGTATACATGATCTACCTGGTGCTGGAGCACCGACAATTCCAGATAAATTTGTGAGGACTCTGATAAAAATGCCTTGTTCGGCAGATCAAACCACTCCAATGAAATAGGGCATACATCCGTTGTATAACTGATGGCCTCGCGACCGTATACGGCACCTGGGGAAGAAATCATTCGAGTAGTCAAGGGCAGCAGTGTAAACAGGGCATTCATTTCTCCAAAAAACAGATTGCTTGACATATTGATCTGATGATTAATTCTGGCGATAGCGCCCCAATACTTCTGTTCGCTGAAGCTCTTGACCCGATTTTCAGCTTCTGCCAGCGTGTATTGCCCTGCAAGTACGTTATCCAAGGCATCGTATATGTTGTTCCCGCGATATCCCAACTTCTTGTCTTTTTTTGTAAAATAAGGTCCTAACATAAGCTCATCTCTCCTCATATGGATATTATTTTGGGTTAAAATCAAACCTGGCCGGCGATATACTTTTCCCGTTCGTTCTTGCTTCTTACCTTGCGTAACAACTCCGATGGAGACAGGGGGTGAGATTCATCCCATAGGACAGAATTAATCATCAGTTGCTGAACCGTGGGGTGCATCTGATCCAGATATGCCTTTTCCTTCATCTCCGGATAGGAAGTATGTCCTCCATACGCTTCCTCTTTACCTTGAACGCTGTAATGCAACGTTCTCCTGTAGTCATGAGACGTACATGCTCCGCGATGAAGTGTATGCGCATTCATAAATAGAACGTCTCCGGGTTGACATGTGATTCGAACCTCGTTAGGTAACGGATTAGCCCCGTTATTGTTCACTTCCCATCTCTCCTGATCAGAAAGTGCACGTCGGTGCGAACCAGGAATCGCGATAAAACAAGAGTCTGGGTACAAGGGAATATTGAACTGCACATGGTTGGGAATACCTTCTGGGTGATATAACTCGTTATCCCCGTAATCCCGGTGCCAACGCAATCGATAATTGATCTTCTCCGGCGACCACAGCGCATGAGCTCCCCAAAATCGCAATTCTTCGCCCAATATCTCTTGAAGTACTTCCATCAGACGTTCGTTCCCAAAAACGTCTCCGAAGGCGGGCTCGTACAAGTCCAATTTGAAAATATTATTTACACCCCAAGTGTCGTAATCAGGCTCCTGTTTCAAGGTGTAACGCGTCGTATACCGGAGTGGTTCCTGCTTCACCTTGGTGATCAATTTTTCCATCGCAATCTTTAGCTGATTCACCTCATCCGATACAAAAATTCCTGTAACGACAGCATAACCATCATCTAGAAAGCGCGATTTCAGACCCATGATCAAGCAACTCCTTTCTTGCTATTGGTGTTATGGAACCGCGAACCATTCCTTGTCCATCCGTTCCTTCCAGCGCTCTCGAATGGCCTTATATTGTTCCTCAGCAAGGTTCCCTTTGCTTGCCAATGCATAATTGTCCCGCCAACGATCTGGTTTCGTCGTGCCAATCATGACTGTGTGCACACCGGGAATCGACAGCGCAAACCTCAGTGCCAGTTCTGTCGTAAGCAAAGGATCCTCTTGAAAGGAATACCCCAGCTTGAGCAAACGCTCCTCATAGGTTACTTTTGCTGGCTTGACCATAGATTCCGGCGTCTTGCCCATTCTTTTCCACATAGCAAGCTGGCGTTCATAACGTTTCTTATGCTCCCCTGAATTAACCCAAGCGGCGTTGGCAATCGGACGCTTCACAATGACCCCAAGCTGCTGCTGCTGTGCTAAGGGAATGATTTCGTCTAAGGCGATTTGATCAGCAATATTAACGGTCACCTGCAGCGTATCAAAACATTGCATCTTGATCGCATATTTCGCTTGTTCCCCGTCCCCGCTGTAACCCAAATATCTCGCTTTTCCCGCTGCCTGAATCTTTTTTAGCGTCTGAATGACTTCACCACGTTGTAAAATCTCTTCAGAGCAGCCATGCAGTTGCAAAACATCAATATAATCTGTGCCCAATCTCTTCAGGCTCCGGTCTACACTCAGTTCCAGCCAGTCAGGGTCCCAATCGTGATACTTGTCCTCGTCCGAGTGGCCGCATTTGGTGAATAGATAGAATTCTGCACGCCTTCCCGAAACGGCCTGACCAATTCGTTCCTCGCTATTCGGGTAACACTCAGCAGTATCAATAGCATTAAGTCCATGATCCAGTGCAAGATTCAGTAGGTGGTTCACTGTTTCCTGGCTGGTTTGTTCATAACCGATCTGGGAGCTGCCGAACCCCATGACGCCTACATGCATATCTGTCTTTCCCAGCGTTCTCTTTTCCATGTCCAACCTCCCTCCCCTTGTGGGTTCAGTAATTTTCACTCAAATACGCTCGAGAGCTCTTCACGACATTCCGAATGTTATCGATGTGCATACTCGCCGAGGAAACTGGCCAATCCCCTCGAATGAGACCAAGACTTGCCAGCCTGATGCACGTTGTGCCCATTAACAGCGGAAGTACCGTAATTTCTTCGGCCAGCAGGGAATGATGTTCTTGATAGCCTTCAAGAAATTGCTGGAACGGCTGAGGTTCCAATTCATGAACGGCTTCAAAACGCGAGCTGCCGTACCGGTAAGTTATGCCGGAAAAAGTAAGCAATCCTTCAGCCAGATCCACAAGGGAATCGGTGAAGCATGCATTGTCAAAATCAATCAGCGCCGACACCGAACCGTCGGATGAGAAAATGAAATTCATCGGATTCAAGTCTCCGTGCGCAATCGATGTCACCGCTTCAGCTCTGTCAGCATGCTGAGCAGACCACTCGTCTACCAATTTCTTGCAAACCTGGACAAAACGCTGCACATGCTCCTGATCCTCTTTGCTCATTTCATTGCGTTTCTGCATGTACTTTTTAAGCAAAAGAACAAGTACATCCTTTGTAGAAACATAAGGAGATTGCTCAGGCAACCTCAGTCTCTGTAGTGGATATGCGGACGCAGCCTTTGTCCGAAATTCACCCAATACCGCCCCGGCAGCACGTATCTGTTGAGGCTGGGCATTATACATCGAGCCGTTTGGTATATACGATTGTAGGTACAATGTACTTTGATTACCTGCATGTACAATCAGCTCCCTGGATGTAGTTAACTGAACGGCAGGGACACGAACCCCTTTCAGAGCCAGCTCATGCTGGAGCTTAATTATGCTCACGGCGTGCTCAATGGATCGGATATACCAAGGAATTTCTTTCAAAAAGTAGAGGTTTCCCTCCCGGTCTTCAACAAGGGCTTTTCTGGATGTCTCCGAAACCCGGTTGATCGGAACGACAGTACCATTCATATTGAGATACGGGTACGTTGTGTATTCCATGATGCCGTACTGCTCTAACGCTTGCGATAGCATATCCTCCGGGATAAGTCCTCTGCTCAGCTCTAACGGTTTTAGCAACGGCATCCTCCCCTTTACCAAAGTAAGACCCTTAATGTACACTCCATGTGTTGAACTTTTGTGTGAGTAAAATAACTAGTTGACGTCCAAGTCCGGCCATTCGCACACTAACAGGATGTTCTGGATTCGCAAGTACAAATGGAATGCCAGCGTTCCCCTTTGCACTAAGTTCAGGTATTATAGGAAACGTGTCGAGCACTTGCAGACCGTTCGGAACAGCTAACATGCCTTGGGTATCCCCCGAAAAGATTGCAGTGGAATGCCCGCAGCATTCGCATTGGAATTGAGACATATTTTCGACGATACCAAGCAGCGGAACCTCCATCCGTCGCATCAAGTCGATCCCTTTCTGAGTATCTGCAAAACTTACCGTCTGAGGCGTTGTAATCAGAAGACATCGTCCTTTCAACAGACGAAACAGCTGATGGTGAATCTCGGAAGTCCCTGGAGGCATATCGACGATTAATACATCTACATCCCAGCGGGCTTTTATCAGTAACTGATCCAGCGCACCTTCCAGATATTTGCCTGAAAGAGATCTGCTGAGACCGTTGTTTTCAATCAGCCCAGAGGAAGAGATGCGGATGCCTGCGTAGGTTCCCGGGTTGATTCCAAGTCCTTCTGCTACCATAGACTCGTCTTCAACTCCGGATACCATGGTAGGTATACTTGGCCCTTCAAAATCTGCATCAAACAGTCCTACTCTTAACCCTGGTAATGAATAGGCTAAATTTACAGCGAAAGTGGATTTTCCGACTCCGCCCTTTCCGCTATAGATGAAAAGTACGTCCATGGCATCCTCCCTCGCCCCTAATAGAAAAGCTAAGCATTTTGCTTCAACGTATGGATCATGTTCACAATGTTGCTCATGGAAGCAAACGTATCATTAATCATGTACTCGTCGGGAATAGTCATTTCAAACTTCTCTTCCAGTTCTAGCAGCAAATCGATCGCTTTCATAGAATCGAGACCTGCACTTTTCAGATCGTCCGTCATCTCCAGATCCCGATGAATTTTCTGCTTTACCAGCGCCGTGACTTCATGTTTAATGTATTCCATGCTCATGAATAGTCCTCCCTTCGTGCATTTCATTCACATGCGTTCTTCGTGTTAGAGCAAGCTGTGAGACATGCTTCACGTTACCGTCATCCACGACCAATTCAACGGGAATTTCCCTGCTCAAAAATCCCAATAAACTGGCCGTAATCCCATAAGCCCCAACATTCGGAATGTAGACCTGCTCTTCCAATTGTAAGGAAGGTATAGCTGCTTTTTTGTTAAAAAAATCAAGAGGGGTGCACAGCGGTCCTACAATGTGGGTCGACTCCGGATGAGGGTCGGTCTTCTCTGTGAAAGGCTTGATGTCATACTGAACACGTGGAATGCGTCCGAGCCCCGCCATCCCGCCCAGATGGTGAATGCCGCTGTCCAGAACGATAAAGCGGCTGCCCTTACTTTCCTTGATATCCACAACAGAGCTAACGAGAACACCGCATGCGGCCGAAAGATATCGTCCGGACTCATATGCTATAGCAGGCTCTCCCATTCTCCATCCCGGCATATGCTCATCGAGAGCAGTCTCCAATTGGACCTTGATTTCACTAAAATCCGGAGGGGGGCCTGACACAGCATAAGGATGTCCAAATCCTCCTCCTAAATCCACGAATTGGAGTGGGATTCCAGTCTCCTTGGATATTCTCGCAATCACCTGAATGGAAGAGAGAAAAGATTCCGCAAGTCTCTCTGCATTCGCAGTATTGGTGCCATTGAAAATATGAAAACCGGCAATACGAATTTCGTCGCATTCCTGCATTTCCTTCAGCTCTCGCAAAAGCTTCTGCTCATCCGTTCCAAACTGAGAGGGTGTGCCCGTCATGGCCAATCCAGCATCAGCCAAGCCCTGATCGGGATTGATTCGCATAATGACTTGAATTGGAGGTGTACCAGAAGACACTACAGACCTTAATCTTTCCAGCTCCTTCATTGATTCGACCGAGAACCATTGTACTCCCTGTGCAACAGCCACCTTCAATTCCGATTCGCTCTTTCCAGGACCCGTGTACAATACATCCCGGGGCAATCCTCCAGCTTCTAACACAGAATTCAGCTCACCTAGCGATGAAACTTCAGCCCTGCACCCCAAATCTAACAACTGCTTAACGATTGCCGGGTGAGGATTGGCCTTCAGAGAGTAATACAACATCGAAGGCTCGGGTAATGCATCTCTCAACCTGTGGCAGGATTGGCGAAGAATATTCAAGTCGTATATATATAACGGACTGCCGTATTTCGACCGCAACTCTCCATAGTCCAAACGCTTCACTCCTTTTCCAGGTCTGTTTTCAGCTTGTTTTTATCAATTTTACCGTTCGAAGTTAAAGGTAACTGGTCTGTAACATAGATGTGTGCTGGCATCTTATAATCTTCCAGCCGCATTCGTAATTCGTCGAGAAGGCTATCCGCAGTCCGTGTAGAACTCACCGCAAGAATAGGCACAGCAGTGTCTCCGGTCAGTATCAGCGCGGCTTGTTCGACGCCATCGATGTCGACTGCTGCCAGTTCGATCTCCGTAGGACTTACACGAAAGCCGTTTTGCTTGTACATATCATCCTTGCGAGCGTAGAAATACAAGAAACCTTCATCGTCCATCCAGAAGTAGTCCCCTGTGTGCAAGCTCCGCTCATGAGAAGCCATATTTCGAAAAACGTGCTGTGTTCGTTGCGGATCATTCCAGTAACCCATCATGACATGAGGACCATGCACAACCAATTCGCCAACCTTATTTGGTGGCAGTTGCAATCCTCTCTCATCGATTATGGTGCAACTTGTACCCGGAAGAGATGTTCCGACAGAACCCGGTTTATCAGCGAGAAATTCCGGCTGAAGGATGGAGACCCGTTTACACTCCGTCAGTCCGTACATCAGATGTAGCCGGGCATTCGGGAAAAATGTTTTGAATTCGTTTACATAAGTTTGAGGAAGTGCAGCTCCTGTATTGGTAATGAAACGAATCTCCGGTAATTGCGTCATCTGTCTGCGCATAAGTTTGATCAGCGCTTCTCCCATGCTAGGTACAATTGGTAACCCGGTAATACCCCATTCCCTTATTTTATGAATGAGCGCCGGGCCCACATCAGATCGCTGACCCAAGGCTATCGTTGCATTTTGATTAAACGCCAGAAAAATCTGGTACATCCCGTAATCAAAAGACAATGGAAGAAAATTGCCGATTACGTCGTCTGCTTCTATTTTCAGGCAAGACTGAATGCTCTCCAGTACAAATAGCATGCTGGAGTGGTGTGACACCACAGCCTTCGGCCGGCCTGTACTTCCCGATGTATACAACAGGCAGGCAACTTCATTACCTGAGCGATCTTCGTAATCGGGGTCATCTAATCTGCTATGCTCCACTGCATGTGTGGTCACGTCATTTTCTGATATGACCTTAATCCCTATATAGGATGACATCGCCAACTTTTCAACAAAAGCATCGGTCGTCAGCAGATAGGAAGCTTGCGAATCTTTAACAATGTAGTCCAACTGATACCTTGTTGTACTCTCATGCAAGAGGATATAAGTTGCTCCAAGCCTGGAGGCAGCAAAAATGGATGAGACGAGAAATTTGCCATGAGGCAAAAGCAGTATGATTCGCTCGCCAGTTTTTACACCGCAGGTTTGCAAATAAGTGGATATACGATCCCTCTCCTGAGTTAGTTGACTATAAGTAAAATGGCCTTCGTCTGTGATCAAAGCTGCTTTATGCGGATATCGTTGTTCTGACTGATCTAACAACTCACATAATCGTTTCAATTCAGACCCTCATTCCATGAATGCGCAGTGTTTATCTTGCACGATTTCAGTGATACGTTCATCGCATAAATTGTCGTTAACATGTTGTTTGATGAATATAATTCAATTATAGAGCCTTGAACATAAGTCGCTGTCCATATTTTCCCCAGCTATTTCTTACGCAGAAGATACCATACCTGAGATTCTCCACTCTATCTGCTCGACTGTAGCAAAACATTCATACAACAGGTCCTCGTCGCGGAAAATAATCTCAAACTCCTCTTCTAGTGAAACAATTAGTGAAATATATTTTATTGAGTTAAACCCGAGATTCTCTAATCGCTCATCCAGAGGAATGTCCAAGTGATATCCAAGTATATTGTGAATAATCTGAATGATTTTTCCTTCAATCATCGAGTTAGATACTTGTTCCATCACTGATTCCCTCCCCTGTCTTATTGCACAGATGTTTACGATATTCACTTGGAGAGCGCCCGTAATATTTTTTATAGTACCCGGAGAACTGTGAACTAGAGATATAACCGACAGACTTCGTAATTTCATTGATCGTCAGATCGGTATGCTTAAGCAGTTCGCGTCCTTTTTGTACTCTAATTTTCTGAAGAGATTTAATGGGTGAACAACCGAACACTTTCTTGTATGTGTTACTTAAATAGACCGGATTACAGCTGATTCGTGCGGCCATGTCTTCAAGGGTAAGCGGCTCCGAATATTGACTTCGTATCATGCGATGAACGATAATTAATCGGTTGTCAATCTTACCTTTCAAATTATCGGTGCTCTGGTTCATCACCCGGTACATATTGAAAAATCGTGTGAATTCAAGGGATAGTTGTTTGCTGTACTCAGGTTTGAAAGCGCTCTGTCCGAACATCTCTAAAACGCGTTTTACAAACAACTTGACTCCGTCGTCTTGTCTGGATAATACCATTGGAAAACCAAAGCGCATTTTAGTCATGTTTTCCAAGGTCAGAACGCTGATTACGACAGGTACTGACAATCGGTTTAACAGGATGAGATCGTTGCCCACCAACAAGTCCCTGGAGGAAATATAGTACGAGGTGTCACGATACCTCGTTTCAAAAGACTGTTGGGTAAACGCTACCAAAATTCTATTTGGCTCCGTACATACTGTTTCAGAATAGCCGGGAGCCATGATCATTTTGGGCATCATACTGTACAAATTCCATGTCATCAAAAGTCGCCCCCATTTGAAGAAATTGGAATGTTTTATTAAATTTTAGTTGATTCCTAGACTGAAATCAACAATATTATACATAAATGTGAAATTGATCATAATCTGTAGAAATAAATAAGTGAGGTTGTCGAGGTAGGTTTACTACTAAAATATGCAAAAAAATTATGTAGGTAGACTCTAACTTTTGGAGGTAAAGTTGACTGGCTAGCAATCTTTGGTCAAAATCTTCTTAAGGACGTTCCCATGGAATTCATACATATTACCACAAACAGCAACAGTGGATCCAATACGAACCAATTCATTCATTCCATCTGATAGAACGCTTCCAATTAGTATGAGTCTGATTCCATAGAATTGTTCTAAATAAAGGTACCCATACACTAAACACTGCTTTTATACGTGTTCAGTGTATGGGTACCCGATTACAATGCTTGATGGCTTGAAAACTCTTTTCTTAGATGGCATGGATTTATTTTAACTTAACGTCCTATCAGGACCCATCCCCACTTCATCCGGCGCAATCCCATCGCGCAGATCCATGAGATCAGGAGCGCCACAACATAAGATAGGATGACACCCACGCTGAAGTGCCGAGCCAGGTCATCTGAGAATTCACGTCTCCAGAAGAGCAGTACGAGGGGATGCATTAAAAACACACCGAACGCAACTGTACCCAAGGAATCCAGAACATGCGTAGCTTTACGAACTTCAGTATGTTTTCCTGCGCCCAACCGTTCACTAAAGATCAGCAGGAGCAAGCAGGCTGACAACGTAAACAGATTGCGGAACAGGAACAACACGGTATAGGTTACCACCGGGTATGCAGGAAAAGCGGTTTTGATATAAGCATTACCATATATAAAAATGGCACCTCCGCTCAATAACGCAACTATAAGTGCATAACGGTGAGTATACAGTTTCTTCAATGCCCACTCAAAGTTGAGCCCAACCCATGCGCCAAAACCAATTACAATCAAATAACTGGGTAACAAACTTCCTGTTCGCTCGAAGTGAAACTGCAAATGCAGTGCATAGAAGATTGCTTGGCCCATAATAAAGAATAATGGCAAATACCGAGTAAAAAGAAGATGGCGTGTTAGCGACAGAAGCAATGGAAAAACGATATAGAATTGAAGAATAATCAGAAAAAAGTACAGGTGGGTATGAGCGGTTCCCATCACTAGTTGTTTGGCAAATTGCACACCATGGGTCAAAGGTTCTTTACCCGCAAGCAACTGTTTAACAGTAAAATAGATAAAGGACCATACCACATAGGGTACACATACATAGAATAAACGCTTTTTGTAAAAGGCGAGCATCCAACCCTTCTCATTCACCTTGGAGCTGTAGTTGTAGAACAGAACCAGGGAGGACAAGAACAGGAACGCTGGAACGGCAAATTGCAGGAACGTGTTCCAGAAGTAATACACATCATGATCTAACGTGTGCTTGGGGTAATGCGCAACTGCTGTTGAAGTCGCATGGATGGCTACCACTGCCATGATGGCCAATGCACGATAGAGATCCAGATACTCAATACGCCGGGGCCGATTAACCGGTTGATTCATAAAATAACCTCACTTGTGCCTGATATGGGATGATAGTTTCCGGCCGCAATCCAGATTCTATGCTTCATTTTAATCAGCACGCGAGGGTATTACAATCATAATCTATATTATTTTCGTTAAATTTCACCATCATTCTTCATTATTCGACATTCTCTATCCAGAATCGTTCAACAACATTGCCATTGGACTCCACATAGTTTTCATCCTGAATGCCACCATTTCGAAGAATAACCCTTCTGGATGGCTCATTATTTGCATCACATACGACCAATACTTTGGTGATTCCAAGCTCTCTCGTTTTCTCCAAAGAGAGCCTGAGAATTTCGGAACCATAGCCACTTTGCCGCTCTCCAGGACGAATGCCATATCCAATATGTCCTCCACTGTTGAACAATTTGTCGTTAAGCTCATGCCTTATATTTACAGCACCCACGATTTGTTGACTCTCGGTGAGTAGCCAGTATGTACTGTCTTTTACCCAACCTTCGGGAATATCGATACCTTGTTCATTGCGCTGCAAAAACGCCAACATCTCACCAAATGCAGAAGGATCTTTGGAAATGACCCACGGTACCATCAACTCTCCACTTCTCACCCAGTCTTCATAAAATTCCAAATATGCATCCTTATACGCTCGCGATGGTTTAATTAATCTAACATGTTCTTTCCCCACAGTCATTACACCCTCCCAACAGATATTGAAACTGCCATGCTGCCGCTTCCAGGACACAACATTCTTGCTCTTCCATCAGACAAGTTCGAAAAAGGACCTGCATGTGAGCAGATCCTATTCAAAAGTACATTTTACCGTTTATTCTATTATTATACGGACTCTGTCAATGTAACATCCTGAACATCTCGGTCCTTCTTCATATCCGTGTCCTTGTAATTGAATTGGTAACTTCCTGATCCAAGTGTAACTTCAATATCGTCTCCAATACTTCGAATATCCTGAACTTCATTTACCTGATCCAACGGTTTCCCTTGCTCCAGAACGATCTGTGCACCTGCTCCAGGAAGACGTACCGTACCTCTTGTATTGACAGGAATGTGCACGCATATCTCCATTTCTCCCTCCGCCAGCCGATGCCAACTTGAAGCAACTTGACCATACATCGTCTCCAAGCTCGCTTCCACCCAATCCAGTCCAGGTCCGGGTTGCGGCTCAATATGCACCATTCGGAATCCTGGCTGATGTTCATCGGACTTGATTCCGGCAACATAACGATACAACCATTCCCCAATCGCACCATACGCATAGTGGTTAAATGAGTTCATATCAGCACTCCAGAGACTGCCATCCTCTTTGATGCCATCCCAATGTTCCCAGACTGTCGTTGCGCCTTGAGTCACCTGATATAACCAGGACGGATAATCCTCTTGAAAAAGTAATGTATAAGCCAGATCGTGAAGACCTGCATCACTCAGTACCGGATTCAGATAAGGTGTACCCACAAAGCCTGTAGTAAGATGATTGCCCGCCTCTTTCACGAGTTTTGCCAATTGATCGACAGCGCGAATTCGTGCAGTCGCGTCCAGCAGGTCAAATTGAAGCGCAAGAACATGCGCTGTTTGCGTAGGAACAGCAATTTTGCCGGCTGGAGTGACGAATTCTTTGTTAAACGCAAGAACAATGTTCGTATGCAACATTTTATAGTATTCAGCATCATCTGTCTTACCAAGTACCTCTGCCGCTTTTTGAGTTAACGAAACCGAATAGGCATAGAATGCAGTTGCTACATAGTCCGTGTCCGTTGCGCCAACATAACTATCCGGCTTGGAATCCAGTCCCAGCCAATCGCCAAAGTGGAATCCCGTGTTCCACAGATATGGGTTATCGCCCTGCCCGTGAATGTACTCGATCCACCGCTTCATACTCTCATATTGTTCGGCCAGTAATCTGGCATCCCCATACATCTCATAGATGGTCCAAGGACAGATGACTGCTGCATCACCCCAAGCGGCGGAGGAATGACTGGTGTCTCCCCATCCTTCCGACGTGGAACTTCTCAGATCCGGAACGAAGAATGGAATACCTCCATCTTCTCCCTGATCCGCTTCCAGATCCCGCAACCACTTGGTGAAAAATGGCGCCGTATTCATGAGGTAGGAGGACGTGCGGACAAACATCTGTGCATCACCGGTCCACCCGAGCCGTTCATCCCTCTGTGGGCAGTCTGTCGGCACATCAAGGAAATTCCCCTTTTGCCCCCACAATATATTGTGATGCAGTTGGTTCACCAGGGGACTGGAGCACGAGAACTGACCTGTTTGCTCCATATTTGAGTGCAGCACTATGCCAGTGAAATTATCGAGATGAATGTGTTCAGAAAAGCCAACCAGTTTCACATATCGGAACCCCTGGAACGTAAAATGCGGTTCGAATGTTTCCACTCCATCCCCCTTGCACGTATAGCGAATACACTGCTTGGCGGAGCGAAGATTATTGGTGTAGAAGTTGCCTTCATGATCCAATATCTCAGCATGGTGCAACTCAACCGTCTGACCGACCTCACCTTGAATGCTAAATCTCACCCATCCCACCATATTCTGTCCCATGTCTATTACACGATCTCCCTGTGGGGTTGTTAACAAGGCGATTGGCTGTAGCTGTTCTACTTGGGTGACGGGTACGTTCTCCTGCGCAACGATGATGTCTTTTGGATGTTCCAGTACGTTCACGCGTGACCAATTCACTTCAGATGAATCCGACCAATCAGACTCCATTCGTGCATCATACGTCTCTCCCATATAGATGTCCGACATCCGAATGGCACTTGGACCAGCTGTCCATTCCCCATTGGAAAGAATACATTCCTCTGATCCATCTGCGTATTTCATATGCAGTTCCAGCAGCAATGCGGACGTTGAACCAAATATCTCCCGTTCTTTGTTCCAGCCAAGATATCCCCGATACCAGCCATCTCCAAGATATGCACCCAATATATTCTGTCCATTTTGAAGCAAGTGGGTAACATCATAGGTTTGATATTGTAATCGCTTACGATAAGAAGTCCAGCCAGGTGTAAAATAATCTTCTCCTACTCTTGAGTTGTTGATGTACAACTCGTATAGTCCAAGTGCTGTGACATATATTCTGGCAGACGTAACAGGTTGTTTCACATTAAACTGCTTGCGCATACGCGGGCATGACGTATCTCCATCATCTGATGCTTGAGCTGTGATCCATTCTGCTTGCCACTTGTTATGACGATCCATAAGTCCCATCTCGAAATAAGCCGTTTCGGACCAACCCGAATCACTTCCTGTATCATCCCATGCCCGAACCCGGTAATAGTATCGCGTTTGCGGAGAAGGCTGAAAATGGTTTAGTTCCACATGTATGGATTGATCACTGCTTATCTCGCCAGAATCCCATGTAATCCCTTCAAAATCTTTCGTTAGGGAGAGTTGTACCTGGTAAGCGGATTGCATACAGTTCCGCCGATCGGACTGCAACTGCCAGCTTAATCTCGGTGATTTTACATCGAGGCCTATCGGGTTGACTCTATATTCACAGCGAAGGTGACTAACGTTGAACATTAGCAGATCGTCCTTTCCATCTTGGCTTCCCATTCGGGGTTACGATATAATTATATCGATCCTGCTGTCGTAAATACCCGGTGATCCGGACTATTTCATCCGGTGATTCAGCCATCTATGCGAGGAGGTTGCCTGTGGATTCATCTGTACAACTTATGAAAAGCGAATACTTTCTGCATAATCATCTGCAACTTTTTGTCAATCGTTGCTCTGAAGATTTTATGCTCCCTTTTCACGCACATGATTTTATTGAGTATAGCTATGTTGCTGAAGGAAAGGGCTTTCATCATATCGGTGAAGATGTCATTCCCGTGAAGAAAGGCATGCTGTTTGTCATTCCTGTTGGCGTTCCTCATGTCTTTCGTCCTGCGAGCACAAATGTGACCGAGCATCCGCTAATTATATATAATTGTCTGTTTAATGCTGAGTTAATCAACACGCTGACAGCCATCATTCAGGAGAAAGAAATCATTCAACATCTGATGGACTTGGCACAAAATCAGGTTCCTTATATATCCATTGTGGATCGCAACGATCAGATGGAAGAACTAATGGTGAAGCTGTATCGTGAATCCTCCGTTCCTGGAATCGGCTCGTCTACCATGTTATACACCTTGGTAAGCCAGTTGGTATTGATGACCTACAGACAACTGTATCAAAAGGATCAGGATGAAGAGAATCATTCCACTGGGTTTGATTACATCCTTCACTATATCAAGGAACACGTAAGCAATCGTATTCGGATGTCTGATCTGGTACGCATATCAGGCTGGAGCGAAAAGCAGATTGGGCGAATGTTTCTGCGGCATACCGGACAGACCTTTAGCGGCCACCTGCAACATCTACGCATACAAAAAAGCTGCGAAATTCTAAAGAATTCACAGCACAAAGTCAGCCTGATTGCCGAGCTGGTCGGATATCGGGATATGGATTCATTCTATGCCGCATTCAAAAAAATAACAGGCGAAACACCTCTCGCCTATCGCAAAAAATCCAGAGCACTTCACTCTGGACGATAAGATTACCTATCTTTTAGACACCAACAACCTGTAACATTTCATCTATGTATGCCTTGGCTTCTTTCCATGAAGACATCAACGGAAAGTTGTATCGCTCACGCTCCTGTATATTCCACGGATGCGGGATACAGATAACCTTTTTGCCATCCTCATGCGCGGGAATCAGATTATGTGCTCCATCATCAATGAGCAGATCGAATCCGAGCAAGTTTTTTCGTTTGCATGTAATAAACTGTTCAGCGGTTATAAAAGGCATGTGCTGCTGAAGCCAGTTCCACTTCTCAACCACTGTTTTTGGCTCTGCTGCTGTCACGACAATGACATCATAGGCATCGTTCAGCTTTCGCATCTCATCTACAACATATTCGTCGTATAATTCCAATTCCTCGAACAGACCCGGCCGACCATAAAATACATCGTGCGTGCTCTCTGGATGACGCAAATGGGACGTATCCCAATGAATCATATCCTCATACCGCAACGGATGGGTCGGGAAGTTAAGGTTGTTGTGATATATAGCCCGCTTGACCAGATGACATATCGTGTCATCCATATCTACAGCAATAATAGGCTTCTTCATGGTTATCCCTCCCCCAATACGATCACAGTATACCATCCAGTATGTTATGAAGTCATCCTTTTTACCTTGAAGTGCCATTAGCGTGGATGAAAATCCTGCGAGATGATATTAAAAAGGCACCCCGATGGCGTAACACTAGCTATGCCTGGGGTGCCTTTTTAGATTAATTTATTCCAAGTTTTCGCCATTGGAGGCAATGACCTTTTGGTACCAACCAAAGCTCTTTTTCTTATACCGATTCAATGTGCCTTGTCCGTTGTCGTCCTGATCCACGTAGATCACGCCATAACGCTTGGACATTTCCGAAGTGGATGCGCTGATGATATCAATCGCTCCCCAGTTGGTATAGCCCATGAGGTCCACACCATCCATAATGGCTTCTTTCATTTGTGTAATGTGTTTTCTCAGATAATCAATCCGGTAATCATCGTTAATGGAACCATCTGCTTCAACGGTATCTTTCGCGCCAAGTCCATTCTCCACCACAAATAATGGCAATTGGTAACGATCATACAACTCTTTCAATGCTACACGCAGACCAATCGGATCAAGCTGCCAGCCCCACTCCGTACGCTCCAGATTAGGGTTCTTAATCGTGCTGTACAGGTTGCCTCCAGTCACTCCATATTCTTCTGGATTTACTGCGGACACCAAGGATGTGTAATAACTGAATGAGATGAAGTCAACTGTGTGCTCACGCAGGATCTGCTCATCCCCCGGTTCCATGGCAATGGTAATCCCGTTCTCTGCCCAGTACCGGGCCATGAATGTTGGATAACTACCACGAACTTGTACATCCGTATGCAGCAGGTTCAGCTGGTTATCGATCTGTGCTTGCAGCACATCCTCTGGCTTCGATGTCGCCGGGTAGTGAATCATGCGTGCAAGCATACATCCGATCTGGAAGTTCGGGTTAATCTGACGTGCTTTTTCCGTTACCAGGCTGCTGGCTACAAATTGATGATGAAGTGCCTGATAGGAAGCCTGCATCGTGTTCTCCACCCGGTCTTCAATAATACCTCCGCCTGTAAACGGTTCAATAATGGTCGTGTTAATCTCATTAAACGTCAACCAGTATTTTACCTTGTCCTTGTACCGATTCATCACGGTTTCTGCATATCTTACAAAATGTCCAATCACTTCGCGGCCTGCCCAGCCGTTATATTTCAGCACAAGTGCCATCGGCATCTCATAGTGTGAGAGTGTTACGAGAGGTTCGATATCGTATTTACGGAGTTCATCGAACACTTCGTCATAGAAGCGCAGTCCCTCTTCATTTGGCTCGGTATCATAACCATTCGGGAAAATGCGCGGCCAGTTGATGGACAGACGAAATGTTTTGAAGCCCAGTTCAGCGAACAGCGCAATATCCTCTTTGAAACGGTGGTAGAAATCAATCCCATAACGCTTCGGATAACCTTCCGCACTGCGATGTGCCATTGCTTTCTCAACCGTTGCACTCGTAACATGCATCAGTTCTCTAAGGTTGGTGTAATCCTTTTTCTCAAAATAAGGAACCATGTCGGCCGTCGACCATCCTTTGCCGCCAGCGTCGAATCCACCTTCAGCCTGATTGGCGGCAATAGCGCCGCCCCACAGAAATCCTTCCGGAAACCCTTGTCGATGAATCATCCGTATCTCTCCTTCTTTTTTTGAATTTGTCTATTAGTCCTAAGACGGTTTAGATTTCAGCTTTCAAGACGTCTTCACCCATCGTGATATCGCCCAATTTCACCGGTAGAACCTGCTTGTAATCTGCCGTATTGGTAACAACCATAGCCGTTGTAATGTCGTATTCTTTGGCAATCTCGGCCAGTTCAAATGTGAGTAACTTGTCTCCGGCTTGTACACGTGCTCCTGTAGCCACATGTGCATCGAAGTACTGTCCACGCAGCTTCACCGTGTTGATTCCGACATGAATCAGCAATTCCATTCCGTTATCACTGCGGACAACGATCGCATGTTTCGTTTTGAACACATTCATGATCGTACCCGTCACTGGAGATAGCAATTCGCCCACCGTAGGAACAAATGCCACACCTTTACCCATCAATTCATCACCGAATGTTGGATCATTGACTTCTTTGAGCGGGATCGCTTTACCTGTCATCGGAGCTACGGCTACCGCATCACTCGTTGGTGACGGAGCGCCCATATCGTCCACGTTCACGCTGGCAGCATCACTTGAAGCTACTTTCGCTGGTGCAGAAGAAGCACCTGGTGAGAATTGAGCCAACGCCTCAGCGTCTCCTTCTTCTTCCTTAATACCGAATATCGTAGACATAATCGTACCTACAACAAAGGCCAAGATCATCCCCCCGAAGGAATACCAGAAGGTTTGTCCGATCAGGGAAGGAAGTCCTGGGAGACCACCGTTACCTGCAAGTACGTATGCTTTGGCGCCAAAAGCAAGGGCGAAGCCGCCACCAACTGCGCTACCAATCATCGCTGCGGCAAATGGTTTTTTATACTTCATGTTAACCCCGTACATCGCCGGCTCCGTTACACCCATGAGTGCCGTGAAGCTCGTTGATAATGCCACGGTTTTGAGTTTTTTATCTTTTGCCCGGAAGAATACACCAAGAGTTGCACCAGCCTGACCCATATTGGAGATAAAGGTCAATGGCAAGAATTTATCGAAGCCCAGTGTAGCGATATTACTCAAGATGATCGGCACAAGTGCATAGTGCATTCCTGTCATAATAATGAGCGCCATTGCGCCGCCCAGTACGATACCTGCAATCAATCCGCCTTCATTCAGCAGCCAGTTGATGCCGCCAGACAATCCGCTACCTACAAATGTACCCAATGGACCGATTGCAATCAGTGTCACCGGAACCATCACAAGCAAGGTAATCAAAGGCACAAGCAATAGCTTGAGTGCAGCAGGAATAACACGGTCAACCCATTTCTCAACATAGGACATCAACCATACAGCGAGTAAGATTGGAATAACCGATGAAGCATAACTTACAGCCGTAACCGGAATTCCCAAGAATCCAACCGATTCACCGCTAGATAGCAATGCTGTCATGTCTGGGTACATTAATGCCGTACCTAGTGCAATGGCAACAAACGGATTACTGCCGAATTTGCGAGCAGCGCTGACTGCAATCAGTAAGGGCAGGTAGTGGAATACGCCGTCACCAATGGCTGAGAGAATACGGTACGTATCTGTTCCAGCGGACATCCAACCTATGGACACGAATAGTGCCAGTAACCCTTTGAGCATACCTGCCGCTGTAATCGCTGGAAGCATCGGGGCAAAGACACCTGCGATCGTTTCAAAAATTTTCAGCACGACATTTTGTTTTTTATCCGACTTAGGCTCTTTATTTTCCGTACTTTGCTGGATTGCAGGATGTTCCTTCACCATGGCGTCGAATACTTTCGACACATCATTACCGATAATGACCTGAAATTGATCACCAGAAATATTCGTACCCATGACTTTATCCAGTTTATTGAGTGAACCGTTATCGACTTTGTCGTTGTCTTTCAGATCAAAACGCAAACGTGTAACACAGTGATACACTGAATTGATATTTTTAGTTCCCCCAACGGCTTTGATGATTTCCTGCGCCGCTTCTTGATGTTTCATGATGTTTTCCTCCTCATTTTTCCAATAAAAAATACCCGAATGAATATAGCGCAAAAATGTGGCGCCATCTCATTCGGGTATTGCCTGATTGAACAGTAACAAGCCCATGGGATATCCAGTTGTAATTTCATACGATCGCGTGAACATTATACGTCCCGCTTGGTTTTCATCAGACGTTCCAGATGGAGCGTGAGATATAACTGCTCCGAGTGTGTCATGTCATACTGATAGTTCTTATGGATAAACGTCTCGATCTTGCCAATACATTTGAATGTCTCCGGATAGTTTTTCCGAACCACTTCATACAGATACTCCTCAGCATCATCATGTGAAGAATGGGTAATGACACGCTGACAGAAATACTTCAAATGGGTGATGAAGCGGAAATAATTGACGCTATCTTCATCCAATTCGATATTGAAGTGATATTTGATGATATTCATAATCTCCTGCAGCAGCTGCATTAGATGAGTGACATCATTCATGGAATCATTCACTTCCGCATTGATGAAATGTAGTGCAATATTACAGATCTCATCTTTGGGGAACTCAATATCCAATCTTTCCTTCAGCAAAGTCAATGCTTCTCTGGCCACATCATACTCCGCCTTATAGAAGTGCTGAACTTCCCAAGAAAGTGGATTACGAGTGATCATTCCTTTTTCCAAGCGTTGAACAGCAAAGTGAATGTGATCCGACAGCGAGACATAGATCCCGTCACTGATGGTTTTATTCAATTGTGTTCGTGCCAGTGTCACAATATCATCTGTTGCCTGCAAAATCTCAATCGGCACTTCAGCTACGATGGATTTAAATTTCTCATAGATCGATGTATCCTGAAGACGGAATACCTTCTCAATCCGCTCTTCATCAATCTCATCGCCTGCTTTGAACTTGAATCCGATACCCCGGCCGAGGATCAGTAGTTCCTGATTTTTGTCATCCACGGTACTGACAATATTGTTATTAAATATCTGTTTAATAATCATTCTGGACCCACCTGGTTTTTTTTGAGGAATAAAAAAGGGCAAAACCAAAACAGAAATAATAAAATCATTTCCATAGTGGTTTTGCCCGCATTACCGGTAACAAGCCTCGGATCTAATTTATCATAAGCTGAAAACGGTGTCAACAGAAAACCGATGTTTGCGTTTATATGGTTAGGCAACATTTTACTTTTATGGTACATTGAAAGATATGTGCGTACTGACATTTAATAATATGACCTAAACTTAACAGGAGGATTCATTTTGAAAAAAATCGTTTCATTGACCGCATTTGTCGCCACCATGTCACTATTGTTGTCTGCCCCACTCACCTTGGCCGCAAATTCCAATAACCTCTCATTGATAGAGAGTCAAGAGTCTGCTGAGCACCTAGATTCGGAGACAAAAAAACTTTTAAGTGAAGAACTAGTTAAACTCGTGGGAAAACAGAACATTCAATTCACCACAATAGATTCATCATTTGATCCGTGGGTCATCAACGGAACTATTGATGAAACCGGGTTCGCCTATTTCACACAAACATACGATCCCGATACTAATCGTGTCGCGTCCACCCATATCATGTATGATAACGCTGATCTGGATAAAGTCATGGATAATGCGCTGCTCCTGAAGCTTGATGCCTTCCTAAAAACATTTGAAGATGAAGATATCTTCATTAAGAGTGGTTTCTGGCGTTTCAAAGCCAATGATCCAGAACATGGACATTTACTCCAAAACTACTGGGTCATCTTTGGACCAAGTCAACAACTTTACATCGATGTGGACAAAGGTAATCAAATGTCGGCAATTCTGCAATATAAAATCGATGATTCCTATGCCTGGATGACAAACATAGCACGAAATTCACTCAAAACACTTGGAATTCCCTCAGTAAAAGCTTTTGATTACACCTTATTTACCGTAGAAGGAAAAGATATGCTATGGCAGTATCGGGATGACGACAATCTAAATTATGTACATATCGGCAGCAAGACCGGAAAAGTATGGAAAGTCACTAACGAACTAGGTATTAACTGGAAAAATGATACTGATCTCAAAAAGTCTTTCGCCAAGCCCAAGCTCAGCAAAAACAAAGCACTATCCCTCGCTGCACCTACAGTCAGATCTATATTTGGTATTAAGCTAAACGGTTATTTCGTTCGTATCCAAAACAACGAATACACCTTCACGAAAAAAGGAGCCACAACGCTTATCGGTAAAATCAATACAAAAGGCGCATTTTATTCGTTTGAAGCCCTTCCTGACAACGGGGTAAGAAACTAAACTTACATAATAAAAAACAGGCGGCTTGAACTCCGATTTCCGAGAGATCAAGCCGTCTATATTAGTAAAAACGCCTTAAATAATCAGCGCGCCCATCTAATTTCGCATAAGAAATACTCCGCTTTATAATGACAGTGATCTGAGCTTGTCATCGTAAAGCGGAGCCGGTATCATCAATCTACGGTTGACGTGTTTATAAGCTATCCCTTTTCTCAACGGGCCTTCATCATTACTGGAACGTCACATGAATCTGCACAATCTCCGAACGACTGCTTGTACGAATTGGAGGTCCCCAGAAACCAAATCCGGAGGTTACAATAGAATGCATGGAGCCCTTTTGCAGATAACCCCAATCATTCTCGTAAATAGCCTGTGTGATGAACTGAGCAGGTGCAATCTGACCGCGGTGAGTATGACCGGATACCACCAGATCTACATTGTTCTGTTCCGCAATATCCAGATCATACGGCTGGTGATCCATCATAAGTACCGGTTGGCTCAAGTCCGTATCTTGCATTAATGCGGCTACTTCTGCACGATCCTTCTCTGTCCGGTCTTTCCGTCCAATGAGGGTGATCTTGTCGTCCAGGACAATCTTGTCATCGTACAAAACTTGCATATTGCTCTTCTCCAGCGCAGCGATCAACTCTTCAATTGGACCATCAAACTTGTCGTGATTCCCGAGAGAAGCATAGACACCATATGGAGCCTGAATTCCACTGATAATATCAGCAATTCCGCTATTCAGATACATATCCAGATTGTCATCAATAATATCTCCCGGGTATAGCACCAGGTCCGGCTTCAGCGCATTAATCTCCTCCACCATGCGTTTGGCATGTGCAGGGCCAGACAGTAATCCAAAGTGCATATCGGCAGCCATGACAATGTTAAGCTTGTCCACACCTTCTACTTTTTTATCAATCTGGATATTATACGTTCTCACTACCGGGCTGTAAGCATTGAAAATTCCATAACCCATTGTGGACACTAACAGCACCAGTGTAACGACACCCGCCCATTTCTGTGTGTGATGTCTAGGAATACGGGTTAATCTCAGCAACCACATCGTAAGATGAACGACGGGCAGGATCAGCAATAACAACGAAAAGATCGCCAGCCAGTAAGAACCGATAATACTGAGAAACGAAATACTTCCAAACACACGTGCCAAAATGAAGGAAACAGCAAGGAATACAAGCGCTATAATATAAAACCATCGAAATCTGGCGGACACTATTGGTTTCATCCAACTCCAACCGCTCCAGCCTATGTAGAACACTAATAATCCATATACGACCAAAAACAATATACCCGCTAATACAAACATGCCCGGTCTAACCTCCACGTCAATAAGTTGTATTCTGAATTTTCATCACGGATGTAGTTCCGTCTGAACAAGTATAACGTAGTTGAAGGGTCAGATCATCTGTTTGCCCAAACCAGATTCGTACATTTTATTACAATTTGATGATATTCAAATTCGAACCATTAACGTGAAAAAGCACCCTTGCAGGTGCCATGAAGTTGAATTCATGACCGACTGCAAGAATGCTATATGTTTGAAACGAATATTACTCGTTGGTGTCCATCCATTGGAAGTGGAATGAACCTTCTTTGTCCACACGTTTGAACGTGTGAGCACCGAAGTAGTCACGTTGTGCTTGCAGCAAGTTTGCTGGCAAACGCTCTGTACGGTAGCTGTCGTAGTAAGAAAGAGCGCTGGAGAAGCCTGGTACCGGAATACCTTGTTTTACAGCAGCTGCTATAACTTCACGCCATGCACCTTGATAAGACTCAACGATGTTTTGGAAATATGGATCAAGCAGCAGGTTTTTCAGAGCTGCATCTTTGTCATATGCTTCTTTGATGTTTTGCAGGAACTGCGAACGGATGATACATCCACCGCGGAAGATCATGGCAATGTTGCCGTATTTCAGATCCCAGCCATACTCGTCGGAAGCTGCACGCATTTGTGCAAATCCTTGTGCGTAAGATACGATTTTACTTGCAAACAATGCTTTACGAACGTTCTCGATGAACGCTTTTTTATCGCCAGAGAATGCTTCAGTTGCTGGTCCACTGAGGATTTTGCTTGCTGCTACACGCTCGTCTTTCATCGCAGACAGGAAACGGGAGAATACGGATTCTGTAATCATGGACAATGGGACGCCGAGATCCAGCGCGCTTTGGCTCGTCCATTTACCAGTTCCTTTTTGTCCAGCAGCGTCAAGAATAACGTCAACCATCGGTTTGCCGGTTTCTGGATCGTATTTGGAGAAGATGTCTGCCGTGATTTCGATCAGGTAGCTGTCCAGCTCCCCTTGATTCCACTCTGTGAAGATTTCATGCAATTCTTCAACGGAAACGTTCAATACGGATTTGAGCAAGTGGTACGCTTCACCAATCAACTGCATATCTCCGTACTCGATACCATTATGCACCATTTTTACATAGTGTCCGGCACCATCTGGTCCGATATATGTGCTACAAGCATCATCGCCCACTTTGGCGGAGATTGCTGTAAGGATCGGTTCTACCAATTGATAAGCACTTTCCTGACCGCCTGGCATGATTGCCGGGCCTTTCAGTGCGCCTTCTTCACCACCGGATACACCTGCTCCGATGAAGCGGAAACCTTTTTCTTCCAGCTCTTTACTGCGACGTTGTGTATCAGGGAAGTAAGCATTACCTCCATCAATAATAATGTCGCCTTGATCCAGATGAGGAAGCAGTTGTTCAATCGTTGCATCTGTTGCTTTACCTGCTTGTACCATAATCAAAATTTTACGCGGAGACTCCAGGGATTCCACGAATTCTTCAATAGTGAACGCACCAGTCAGGTTTTTACCTTCTGCTTCTTTCAGAAGATCATGGGTTTTCTCAGGGGAACGGTTAAATACCGATACCGAGAACCCTTTACTTTCAATATTCAAAGCCAGGTTTTTACCCATTACTGCCAATCCAATAACACCGATCTGTTGTTTACTCATTATGTCCTCCCAATGCTCCATGATTTATATAATTCTATTGTAAGTTGAAACGAATAAATGTTCAGTGATTATTGTACTGTTTTTTTCCAGTCCGCTGCAAATTTGTCCATACCTTGATCTGTCAGTGGGTGTTTGGAGATTTGTTCAATAACGGAGAATGGAACAGTCGCGATATGTGCTCCCGCCATTGCTACACGTGTAACATGATCCGGATGTCTTACGGAAGCCGCAATAATCTGTGCATCCAGGTTATGTGTACGGAACAACTCAGCAATTTTGGTAACCAATTGTACGCCATCCTCAGAGATATCATCAAGACGTCCCAGGAATGGAGATACATATGTCGCACCAGCACGAGCAGCCAGAAGCGCCTGGTTCACAGTGAAGATCAACGTTACGTTGGTTTTCACGCCTTTTTTGGTCAAGTAACGGCAAGCTTCAAGTCCTGCAAGTGTCATTGGCAATTTGATCGTAATATTTTTGTCGCTATTGTTTATTTTGATCAATTCGTTTGCTTGTGCAATCATATCTTCAGCAGTAAGGGCATCTGGTGTCACTTCCGCAGATACGGACTCCACTTCAGGTACCAAACGCAAGATTTCTTCAATACGATCTTCGAATTTCACGCCTTCTTTGGCTACCAAAGATGGGTTTGTTGTTACACCAGACAATACACCGATTTTGTATGCTTTTTGGATGTCTTCCACGTTAGCTGTATCGATAAAAAATTTCATGATTTAATTACCTCCAGATATATTTTTTATTATGGTTTAGAGATTCGCATTAACCGCCAAGGGCATGCTATTTGTAACTACAGACTCCTGATCCGCCGGCTCATCAAACCACCAGTGGTGACCATCTTCTTCAAGCATAGCGTCTGATTCAGCTGGTCCATAGCTTCCTGCAGGATACAGGTGAAGTGGCAGCAGATTTTCCTGGAATGCATCCAGAATGGGTTGCACCCATGCCCATGACAATTCTACTTCATCCCAGTGGGCAAAGAAAGTTGGATCTCCCAGCAAAGCATCACGAATCAGATTCTCGTAAGCTTCCGCAAGGTCACCTTTATCCGGAGAAAGATCGATATGAACCGGTTTGAATTCACCTTTATTCTCTGGATCACTTGCATTCAGTTGCAATGTCATGCTCTGATCTGGACTCATCTCAATGACGAGCAGGTTTGGCTTGGATCCTTTGTTTTTCAGCACATTCGTCTGTCCTGACGGTTCTTTGAATTCAATCACGATACGTGTTGATTTCTCCTTCATTCTTTTACCCGTACGAATGTAAAACGGAACACCGCGCCAGAAGAAATCATCGATTTGCAATTTGGCAGCAATGAATGTGTCATTCATCGTATTCTCCGCTACACCCGGTTCAGCAGTATACGCATTGACTGGTTGACCTTGAATGTTGCCTTCTGCATACTGCCCACGAATGATGCTTGCGCCCACGGTTTGCTTTTGTAGCGGCTGGATCGATTCCATGATGTGCTTTTTCTTCAATCCAACTTTTTCGGAAGAACTGTTGTATGGAAGCTGAATCGCCATCATCATAAGCAATTGCAGCATATGATTCTGAAACATGTCTCGTACTGCACCTACATGATCATAATAGGATGCACGTTCTTCGACACCTACAGTCTCATTAGCCGTAATTTGCACATTGGAGATGTAACGGTTGTTCCATAACGCCTTCATGATTGGGTTACTCTGATGTAACGTCTCCAGGCGCTGTACCATCGGTTTGCCCAAATAGTGGTCAATCCGATAAATCTCTTCCTCCGTGAACGATTCGCTTAATTTGCGATTGAGGTCTCGGGCCGACGGCAGATCGTGACCAAATGGTTTCTCAATGACGAGACGCTTCCAGCCCTCTGTGGAACCCAGCCCACTTTGTTGAATGTTCTCGGCAATCGGTTCGAAGAATTCCGGACCAACCGAGAGATAAAACAAGCGATTGGACGGAATGCCAAGTTCAGCTTCTCTTTGTTCAACTAATCCCAACAGCTTTATATAATCTTCCTTATGGCTTATATTCAATACACTGTAGCGAAAAGCTTTCACAAATGACTTCACAACTTCAGGATCAGCCTGGCGTCTGGAAAATTCATTTAATGATTTTTCCACTTGTGCCTGAAAGAATTCATCAGACCACTCTCTACGCCCCAGACCAATCAATGAGAAGGTTTCAGGAAGCTTCTGCTCAAGATATAAGTTATATAAGGCAGGATATATTTTTCTTTTGGCTAAATCGCCAGTAGCACCAAATAAAACAATGGTAGTTGGTTCCATCTCACCGTTCTCCTTCCAAGTAACTCTGGTTTCTTTGTTGTAGTTACACTATAATACGTTTTATAGCCATACAAGTAATTAATATATTTCACAGGAGCTATAGACAACATCTATGACAACAAATTATGAACTATATAAAGTCTTTTATTGGGCGGCCAAAACGGGAAGTTTGACACAGGCTGCGAAAGCACTGTATATCACTCAACCCAGCGTCAGTCATGCCATTAAGCAATTGGAAGAGAGCTTTGGTCTTACCCTGTTTTATCGGAACTCCAAGGGTGTAGCCTTGACACAGGAAGGTGCCAGTCTGTACTCCTATATTGAACAATCCCAGATTCTGATCTCGCTTGCGGAAGAAAAAATGGCCGCACTGAAGAATCTGGACAATGGTGAACTCCGGATTGGTGGCAGCGACTCCCTGTTCAAGCATTACATGCTGGCGTATCTGGAGGAATTCCACACCCTGTATCCTAACATCAAGCTACATCTGAGTCATGGAACCACGCCGGAAGTCATCACTTTTCTAAAAGAAGGCAAGATCGATCTCGGTGTTGTTCGGATGCCCATTGTTGATCCGCAGCTCGAAGTCAGAGAAAGCATTCAGTTGAAAGACTGTTTTGTAGCCGGAGAACGCTATGCTCAGCTGAAGGGTAAAGTCATGACACTTGAGATGCTCCTAGAGCATCAACTGATCCTCTTCTCCCGGAACAGCCGGGTTCGTATGGCTATAACCGAGTTGTTTAACAGCTATAATTACACGTTGAAGCCTGAGATTGAGGTCGGTAGCGTTGATCTGTTGATTGAGTTTGCGCGTCGAGGACTGGGTATTTCCTATGTGACACGAGAATTCATCTCTAAAGAGCTGGAGGAAGGCTCCCTCTTCGAGATTCAGCTTGATGTTCCACTCCCCCCTTCCCATGTGGGGATTATGACCAAGCGCAATATGCCGATTTCTTTGGCTGCCAACCGCTTTATGGATCTTATTTTCCAGTCCTGATTAGTTACCATGTCAAAAAGCACAACGAAGAGCCCCACCATCCCGTTATGGATGATGAGGCTCTTTGGCCTGCATAATTTTTAGTTTATCTAACGATTAGTGACTGACCAGATAGGACGCGTCCAATATAAGGGCAACCTTACCATTCCCAAGGATCGTTGCGCCAGAAAGATGGTTCATCGCGCCCAGATACGTACCAAGTGTCTTAATAACGACTTCCTGATTTCCTATGATCTCATCTACTGCGTAAGCTGCAATTTTATCGACAGAGCGCACAATCACCAGAGGAATGGTTTTGGATTTGCGTTCCGTTCGTGGATAGTTCAATTTATCACACAGGCGGTGAAAGGGTACAATGCGTCCATGGTTCAGGATCGCCTGTTGCCCCTGGATCATCTGAATATCTTCAGGTGAAATCCGAACAATCTCGGACACGTTGTACATCGGCACGATCAGAACACGCCCCGATACTTTGACTAACAGACCTTTAATAATCGCCAAAGTGAGCGGTAGACGAATTGTAAACGTAGTACCCACACCAACCTCCGTATCAATATCAATGATGCCGTTCAGTCGCCCGATCTGGCTGCGCACAATGTCCATTCCAACGCCGCGACCTGATACTTCACTTACAGAAGAAGCTGTGGAGAAACCGGGCTCAAATATGAGATGTACAGCCTCCTGTGTTGATAGGCGTGCAGCCTGTTCCTCACTAATAATGCCTTTGCTCAAGGCGGAAGCCTTGATCTTATCCCCATCAATACCTTTGCCATCATCCGAATACCGGATGACAACATGATTCTCTTCATGGAATGATGTTAAGGTAATACGTCCCTTGGACGGCTTGCCCGACTCTCCACGAACCTCTGCGCTTTCAATACCATGATCTGCACTATTGCGAATGAGATGGATCAGTGGGTCACTCAATTCTTCAATAATCATCCGGTCAAGCTCAGTCTCTCCACCTTGAATAACCAATTCCAGATCTTTACCCAGCTTCTGCGAAAGGTCCCGAACCAACCTCGGGAAGCGACTGAACAGTTGATCAATGGGTAACATCCGGGTCTTCATCACACCGTCTTGGAGCTCCTTGATAACGCTGCCCATATGATCGGATACACCACTAATACTCTGAATCAGTGAAGAAGACTCCTTACGCGCACCCGACGCACTCAGATCTGCAAGGGATGTCTGATCAATTAACAGTTCACCGACCAAATTCATCAAATGATCCAGACGTTCAACACTCACACGAACTGTAGGTTGAGCAGCTTTCGCTTTCTCTTCCGGGCCAGATGTAGCCACGGTAGGCAAGCTTGGTTTTGTCTGCTCTGGTTCATTCATTAATTCAGGTTGTGCAGAAGCCGCTGCAACGTCATTGGATTCCAGCATATATGGATGAATCTCCAGCGTATGAATATCCGAGTCTGTAGACAATTCTGTCTCAAGCTGCTGAGAGTCCTTCGAAGTTGCCGTGATGATGATGAACTGACTGTAATGATCATCTTCATTCTGCGCGCCCGGCTGGATCTCCATGAGAGAAGTTGTAACAACCGTCCCACATATGTCTTCAATGCGTTGGCGCAAAATATGATATCTGGCCGCCTTCATCATACACTTATGCTCAAGCACAATGTGAATGGATAACAGGTGCTTTCCTGACTCAACAGCAACCTGTGCAACATTTGCCTCCGCTGGTTGCAATTGAGGTGCTGCAAGTTTCCCAACTACTGCCGGGGTTTGAATTAGATCCTTAATTTCTCGTACGACCGCTCGAAAGTCTGCATAGGCTTCTCCACGGATATACTGATCACGAAGCACCTTCATGGCGTCTAAAGAGCGGAATAACGTATCAATTAACTCGGAAGTCATCTCCGGTTTTTTCTCCCGAACCCATTCAAGGGCATACTCCACCTCATGAGTGAGGTCGCTTAATTCACGAAAATCCATTGTCGATGCCGATCCCTTGATGGTATGCGCTGCCCGGAACAGCGTTTGAACCAGTTCAACAGAAGGCGAAAGCTCCAACGCCAGCAAAGACTGATCCATCCGTTCCAGTTGATCATTCAGTTCTTCGATAAAGATGTCACGGTAGGCAGACAAATCCATCATTCGTATATACCTCCCTAACCGCCCAATATTTCGTCCAGTTTCAAAATGCCCACAAGCTTGTCTTCCTGTTGACCCACGCCATGGAAAAAGTCTTCACGGTTACGACCGTAACCCCCGGTTGGTGGATGTATTTCCGAATATGTGGTTACCTTGTTCACTCGATCCACAATCAGGCCAATATATTCATCCTGATACCGAACTACGATAATTCGTGTTGTTCTGGTATCCGGTTCATCCGTCATACCCAGCAGGTTGCGCAGACTCATCACACATACAACCTTGCCCCGCAGATTAACTACCCCTTTAATCTCCGGACGGCTAAATGGGATATCCGTAATGCTTAGCATTTTAATAATCTCGTGAATCTCTTCGATTCGAATGGCGCAAGTCTCTGAACCTACAGACAGCTCAATATATTGTTCTTTCTGAAGTGAAGACATCGATTCACCCTCAATTCAATTTGTTTTAATGGGTTTTGAAGGCAGCCGCAGATTTCGCCAGCTCTTCCGCCAGTTGTGCCAAAGACTGACAGGTTGCCGCAGTCTCTTCTGATGCAGCCGCGGATTCTTCACTTGAAGCCGAGATGGCTTCAACAGAACTCATTACTTCTGCCGCTTGCGCCGCCTCTTCCTCACATGCAGCTGCAATTTCGTTTACTTTCTGGGAGGAGTTATTGACCATATCAATGATCTGATCAAACGCCTGTCCAGTCATGGAAGACTGCTCAACACTGGCTGCTACTGCCTGCACACTCTGTCTCGTATTTTCCTGCATCGCTTTGATAATGGCTGTAATTTCTTTCGTCGCCTCGCCGCTTCGTTCTGCAAGCTTCCGGACTTCATCTGCTACTACGGCGAATCCTCGTCCTTGTTCTCCCGCACGTGCCGCTTCAATTGCTGCATTCAGCGCAAGCAGGTTGGTCTGCTCAGCAATATCGTCAATCACTTCAATGATGTCGCCAATCTTACGGGAATCATCTTCAAGCTTGGTCATTTTCGTATTAACAGCTTGCATGCCTTCCAGAGAAGTCTGTACAACAAGCCCACCTTCACGGGCAGTCTTCACAGTATCATTGGACAATTCAGCAGCTTCTTCCGCACTAGCAGCAACAGAGTTAATGGCAAGTGAGAGCTCCTTGAACAATTCGGAGATGTTTCCTGCCTCGCTGGATTGGCTTGTGCTGGTACTTGCTATTTCCTGTGTGCTGGCTGAGATCTGTTCCGAAGAAGCAGCAACACTTTGGGAGTTCAACACGATATTGTTGATTAACTCTTTCAGGTTGTCGACCATACGATTCAGTGCTGCTGCCAGTTGACCCACTTCATCTTTACTAGAGATGTCTGACTTAAGTGTCAGATTTCCCCCGGCGACTTCCTTAGCCAGAACCAACATGGACATGAGTGGTTTTGAAATCGAGCGAGAGATCATGTAACCAATGAGGATACTGAAGAGTACAGACAGAATCACAAGAATAATGGTTACTGCAAAAGAAGTTGTATAGGCTTCTTCGGACTTCGTGTTTGCCTGCTCTGCCAGGGTTACATTAAGGTTTACCAAATCAGAGAGTGTTTTTACCACCTCATCACCCGGAGGTTTCAATGTTGATTTGAGGAATGTAATGAAAGCTGCATCATCATTAGATAACGCCATAGTGACGCCTTGATCAAATAGTTTCATATAACTGTCATACTGGGTATCTAACTTACGAAGCAATTCCGTTTCTTCCGGGGTAGTAGCAAGAGGACGATACGTAGCAATTCGCTCCTCCATGGATTGACGAATTGTAGCCATATTTTCCGTAACTCTGGTCTGTTCTGCTGCTACAGTTTCAAAATTCAAATCTCGCACGTTAACTCGCAATCTCTGATAATCAACCTGAGCTGAGGACAGTTCTCTAACCGAAATCAGATTATTGTTATACATCTCTTGCATTCGTTCATTCGTACTTCTCAATGTTACTACCGAGTAGACGCCAAGTGACGCGAGGATTATCGACACAATTAAAAATGCCGAGATAATCTTTGTTGCTGTTTTCAAGTTTCCAAACCACTTCATGTAATCTCCTCCTAGGCATCGTAGTGTCCAGTTATGTATATAACGCTTGGCAAACCCTTCTCTTGGTCGCGCTCCAGACAACTTACGATTTATTTCGACATAAATATAATAAAACTGAATAGAAGATTTTTATTTATATGAATTTGCGTTATTATGAATTTTTATTTCAGATATAAAGAATCTACTTTTTTATCATTTATATACTTTTTACCTATATAATTGTTTTTTAACATTACATATCTACGCATAACAAAACAATTAGCATCAACTTGCATATACATCTACATACAAATTTTCATGTAATATGGTATTCTTAAATTTACATAAGAAACTATATAGTTCTTACGTCTAACACATACATATTTCTTGTAAAAAAATATATGTATCAAAACATTCCACTTCCAAATTACAAGACTTAAGTCTATTAAATACTCACATATAATGAGTCCAATTTCCCACAAAAAAACCAAACCCGAGTCAAACAAAGTTTGGTTTGAAGCAAAAAAAGACACTTTAATTTAACATATAACCCATTTAAAACTAATTTTCATGTGTTATATAGTTGTTCCAGTTCCACTAAGCGGTCTTTAATCCTATGCGGAATAATACCAAACAGGTTCTCCCACGTCATGAACATCTCCGGTCTTAATATATATTCTTCAAACTCCATGGTAGGAACGAACGCTTTGGTCTTTAGATAACGCTCCACCTGAGCATCGATCTGTTCATTCGTTTCAAAATAACCTTGAAACAACTCATTCACAAGCAGCCCATCACATCCAGCATCTGAACCCGCTGCACTATACAGGTTAGGCAATAACTCAAATACAACCGGAAGCGGTGAGAAAGCATGTTTGCCGGGCTGCGAGTACAGACATACATGATGCCCAACCATATTAACCCGTTCCTTCAATAATCCGCGCAGAACCTTACCATGAAAGCTCGCTTCACAGTCTACTACCTCTCCGTTATGACCCACATATATCCATACATGCTCCATTTCGTACAGATGTCCAATCTCATAATCCCACCAAATTGCATATTCAATCACGTATTGAACGACCTCGCTTGGAAACGCAATTTCCCTTCTGAACGATGGTGAAGGCCCGGATTGAAGCAACACAGAAATACCAACAAAATCAGGATAAAAGGGCTCTGCTCTGTCAAACATCAAAATAGGTGCATAACTCATTGCAGTTTCAAGTGTTTCCATCTCTGACATGTTCATTAAGGAGTCCTCCGTTTTTATTGGATATTCATACTATACTAACAGAGAACGCAAGGCACTGACTCAGGTATTTTGAATTTTTTTCTAATATAATGCTACCCCCTCCATGGACTTCATACGATAATAATGATTACATCGGCACATCAAAAAGCCTGCAACTGTTATTCCCCAGTTACAGGCTCTGTACTTATATAATGATGAATAAGGAATTTTGAATTAAGACTTCTGCTTATCGGATGGTGACACTGAAGTCTTGGAAGGTGAAGTCGATTGATCAGAAACCTCCGTATCACATCCTATTGGAGGGCCCAGAATGGCATCATTTTTAATGGACGCAACGGCTCTGGCATACGCCTCTTCATCCAAGCAGTACGCGCGGTGAGCCACCTCCGGTGGTGTAGCTGCCAAGAAATCCGCTCCAAACACAATATCAGGGGTTGGTTGATCAAAGATCGTTAATACATATACATCATCTGTCTCAGCGACAAACCAGTGAAACCAACCTTTCGGAAATACCACAACTTGACCTGGTTTCAGGCGATATGTCAATCGTTCACGCGTAAACGGATTAAAGACTGACGCTGTAATTTCACCGCTGATAACTACAACCATCTCTGTGACATTGGTGTGCCAGTGTGGCTGTACAATAATTCCTTTGCTTAAGTACACGTTGAAGAAACCATTGGCAATGGTCTGCAGCTGTTCTCCAAACAACTGGGTTACATAGTTGCGTGAATCCCTCTGATAATTGACAACCGCATTGGAATCGGCAGCTAGTGGAGCATTTGGGGCTTGCAAAATCGGATTCATCATACGATCATTTCTCCTCCTTGAGCATACATCTCATTGTTGTACTGTATGCCGGAGAGTAGAAAGATAATACCGTTGACTTGTTATACATTCTTTTCATCCGAAACTGCAGGTTTCATGAATCATGTCTTAAAGAGTTAGACTTGGCCAGGGAATCTGCCTCCAGCTGCGATGCCTTGGGGTGATATGCGATCAATCTGCTTCATCTCATCATCCGTAAGCGAAACTTCTAACGCGCCTAAGTTTTCGTGAACTCTTTCCAGGTTGCGAGTCCCCGGGATCGGAACGATATGCTCTCCCTTTCCAAGTAACCAGGCCAGAACAAGTTGAGAAACGGTGCATCCTTTTTGCTTAGCCATCTCTTGGATCAATCCAACAACCTCCAGATTTTTCTGAAAGTTCTCACCTTGGAAACGCGGATAGTGACGACGATAATCATCTTCCGCCAAATCGTCTATAGATCGGATCTGACCAGTCAGGAAGCCACGTCCCAATGGGCTGTATGGAACCAAGCCGATGTTAAACTCATGCAGGACAGGCATAATCTCATCCTCAAGTTCCCGACTCCACAATGAATATTCCGTCTGCAACGCTGTGATCGGATGAACAGCATGTGCACGCCGAATGATCTCTACTGGCGCCTCGGACAAACCAATATATCGAATCTTTCCCTGTTGAACCAGATCGGCAAGTGTGCCTACCGTCTCTTCAATGGGGGTGTTCGGATCAGGACGATGTTGATAATATAGATCAATATAATCCATTCCCAGGTTGTAGAGACTCGCATCTACTGACTTTTTAATGTAGGCCGGATCTCCCTTGGGGCCCTGCGTGTGCGTAATACCGAATTTGGTGGCAACAACAACGTCGGATCTTCGACCTTGAAGCGCACGACCAAGCAGTTTTTCATTTCCTCCAAATCGCTGTTTTTCATACTCTCCGTACAGATCCGCCGTATCAAACATGGTGACTCCTGCGTCCAGTGCACCCTGAATGGTATGTACCGATTCGTCATTATCCGGCATCATCATCACACCCAGGCCGAGCCCAGATATACGTAATTTGTCTTTGCCTAACGTTCTTGTCTTGAGCATGTGGCTTCCTCTTTTCATCTTAAAATAGAAACGATAAATAGCTACGAGTGAGCTTAAGTTCATTCTATTTTAATACCGAGACACCAACCACACTCCGTGTATGCTAGTAAAGAAATTACTAGTCTAGTCAACCTTCTACATAACAACAGGGACGTAAATACAACAATGAATGCCCGATTGGCTGTTCAGATTATTCATGGAAAAGATATCGTACGCATGTACAACACCATCTGCCCGTTCCGTCGTTTCAAGCAGAACACGATTGACTTGTTTTAATTCGACTTGGTGCAGGTTCCAGATCGTTCGGAAGTCCACACTTTCTTCACTCAGTTGTTTCACGATGCTGCCAAATCCGGGGTCACTCGGATACTTATCATAATACGTACGAAAGACAGCTACCGAGTGCCGTGCGAATTCATCCCAATTGTGCATGCGCTCCTTCAACGTTTCATCCAAGAATAAAATCCGCATCAATAGACGCTCATTCATATTCATCGACGAGAACTTAAAGAGGTTCGTATCCGCTGCTTCATTCCAGGCAAGCACCTCAGAGCGTTCATTGGTAATAAAGGAAGGATGAGTCAACTGACTAATAATACTCTGCCAACCTGGGTCCAGTTGTGAATACGATGCAAGGAATTCATGTTCCGCATTCGGGTCCCATAAGTCAAACAGATGAATCTTCTCTTCCGGGGTTAACCGGAGCGCGTTCGCTATGCTTTGTATTACTTCTCGTGAAGCTGCCAACTCCCTACCTTGTTCAAGCCACGTGTAGTACGTTGCGCTGACACCAGCCAATACCGCTACTTCTTCCCGCCTTAGTCCCGGTGTTCTTCGCTGTCCATAAGATCCTGACAATCCAACTTGTTCCGGTTGAATGCGGCTTCTACGTGATTTCAAAAACTCACCCAGTTTTTTGCTACGGCTCATACCTGCATCCATAGACATCGTTCCTTTTTATAAAAGTATTCAGGCCTATTCGACTCTATCCCAAAATGGTAGTCTCTGAATGACTTGGATATAATCCATTTATTGTTAGTTCTTCAGAATACCTGATTTACAAGTAGCTTAGCATCAAATGGTGCAGAACGAAAATACAAGCAATGTTTGAAGGAAATTCGTCAATTAAGTCAACTAGAGCAGATGCAGCAGAATTAGGAACTGCGTCAAGATGATTCGGTAGAAGTTAATCACGAGGAATTATATGAGGTATTTGACGTTTGAAAGATTTCTAGGGATTTCACCATTAAACCGTTGTTTACGCAAAAAGGGCCCTGTTATCAAAAGTGCAGGACCCTTTTTTGGTATGAATACAATTTCTTTCACGATATGTCCGCCGGCCTCAAGTGTCATAACTAACCAGATAATGATGAAGTTCCGTGTTATAACACCCGATACTGTGCTCAATTAATCTGCCTTCTCCGTCGAAGGAGTTACGAAGGCGCTTTAGCACATGCGTTCCCAGGGAGATCTTCAGTAGTTGGCATACTTCAGGAGTTGCTGGCTCTACAAAGAAACGGTCTTTGAAGTTCTCCAGCAAAATGTCGTTCTCCTCCAGTGATTCATAGAGCGATTGGATGTCTCCATTGATTTCCTCCTTGCCTCCGCCGGGCAATGCAGCTGCTGCCAAGAAGTGTATCAGATGAATATAAGGTTGTCCGTTAAGAATGTAGAGTCTTTCAATCCGCTGACAATATGGCCCGTAGAGATCATACTCCTCCGTACCAGTATCATTGGTCAGTAACCGGGAATTCAGAACTTTCTTTTCCAGCTTATGACCCTCTTCTACGAGCAGTTCCGTAAACCGTTTGCCCTTTGAGAGCTTCTGATGAGAGGTATTGCGCATTACAATTGTTCCAACACCGCTTTTCTTCTGCACATAGCCTTCCTGGGACAGCTCTTGGACCGCACCGCGGACTGTCATTTTACTGACCCCGAATTCCTTCTCCAGCTGTGGTTCGGAGGGAATGATGCTTCCGAGAGGATATACGCCATGTAGAATCCGATCTTTGAGAATTTTTTGGATTTGCTGATATAAAGGACCTTGCTTGCGCTTTAGGGACACTCACTGTTCACTACCTTTCAACATCTGAGGTACGGTCCGACAGCGCTCGGAGTACTTCATTCTCGGTAAAAAGCGCTGTATCACCTTGTGTGGTATGGGCCAGCATCGCTGCCGCCACCGCCATATTAACCGTATGTTCCTGTGGATATCGTTGCAATTCCCCATGGATGATGGCGCTGGCAAACACATCGCCAGCACCAATCCGGTCGTATACCGGGAACGTCAGCTTGCGGGAAAATACGAACGTACCTTGATGATAGATATATCCTGTCAAGGAATGCGTATGGTCCGCATTGATCTCACGGTGGGTTCCTGCTACCGTTCCGATTCCGAAGCGCTGTGCAACTTCAGGAATCGCTTGCTTCATCCGTGTCATTCTATCATATTCTTCGGTACCGATGCCAAGAATGCCCTTCGCATCCATCTCATTCATCAGCACCAGATCTGCCAGCCCCAGCATTTCTTCATAATGCGGGCGGGCCTTGACATAGCCATCCGGCCCCCATAACGCAGGACGGTAATTACAATCAAAGACAACCTTGCCTCCAGCATTCTTCACTTCCTCCGCAAGCTGTTTCATCTGCTTGCGCACGCCATCATTCATAGCCAGCGTAATGCCACATAAATGAAGCACGTCGATCCGGGACGCAAGATCTCTCATATCATAATTGGCCGCACCCGCAGTATTGAAACTGCTGCCCAGCCGGTCTGTGTAAGTGACTCTGCCTGGGCGGGCTCCAAAGCCATTCTCCAGAAAATACATCCCAAGGTGTTTACCGCCCTGTCTAATAAGAGAGGTATCCACCCCAAGCTTGCGCAGATAAGCGATAGCCGCTTCGCCCACCGGAGTTTCCGGCAAAGTCGTAATAAGAGCACCGTTATGGCCGTATCTGGCTAGTGCTGCCGTTACATTCACCCCGCTGCCGGAAAAAGAATACTCCAGCCTGCTGCTCTGGACCAGCGTTTCGTATCCCGGAACCTGCAGCCGCATCATCACTTCGCCAAAAGCAGCAACCCTATGCATACTGGTCCACCAGCGATTTCATTATCTCGAGCAATCTGCGGACATCCTGTACGTTGGTATTCCCGTTCTGTGACTCAATAATTGAAGAATACACATGTGGTATAACTTGAGGTACACCCGCCTGTAGTGCAATCTCTAGAATGGGTTCAAAGTTGTCCAGATCAATTCCGCCTGTGGGCTCCAGAGCAAAACTCGCTTCCCCACATGCCTTGGCAACCGCACGGTACTCCTCCTCCAGCTTCAATCCCTGCATCGGATAATATTTGAGCGCGTTCCCTCCCATGTCACGAACCAGTGCAATGGCGGCATGAACCGGAACAATGGCCTGTGGAGTGGTTACTGAACTAACGGGGCCAGTCGATATATTCACATAGCCTGGTTGCCCGCACGGAGATACCAGGCAGTTAATCCAACTATCTTTAGGTCCCAGATTGGCACGGGTTGCCCCCACTGCCGGGAATACCTGATTGATATGGCTTCCCGGATAGCTCGCGGCAATCTCCGCCACAACTGCAGCCTGACGACTGTCTCCAGCTCCAAGTCCGATGGATACTGCATCTTGAATCGCTTGACCATATTCAGTCATGGCCACTACAGCTTCCTCCGACGTAGCATAGTTTTTGGAGAGCACACCAACAAGTACATAACCTTCCGCAGCCTCGTACACATCTCTAGCGTTCCCGATACTTCCTGCCAGTACATTTATTGCGGCTCTATTCTTATACAGACACTGCTGAATATGACTCATTCTGGTTTGCCTCCCACGATTTCATGTATTCTGCTGACGATGACCTGCAAATCATCCCCTTGCAGCGACCTTGGATCAATATCGAAATAACCCTGCTTGACGCCATAGTCTCGGGTATATACCGCAATAACACCTTCACGCAGCTGGTCATTCACTTTCTTTGCATCCACCCCAGCAAGAGAGGAATCAATCTGAACACGCCCTCGGAAAATCGATCTGCCGGCTTCATCCTGCACAATGCGGACCGAAACACCAGGAAGTTCACCAAGTGGCTGAAGAGCCTCCAGCTTCTGCTTCTCTCGTTCACTATGGTCCGCTTTGTCCTGGTATTCCTCCAAAGCTTGAAGTAACCCAAAGATGGTCTCTTTGCCAACCTTCATACTGCGGCCGATCCCGTGAAGTTGTACCTTTAACCACTCCACATATTTCTTTTTGCCGGCGACAATACCGGAAGTAGGGCCTTCAATAGCTTTTGACCCACTATAAATGGCCAGATCCGAAAATTGGACATATCTGCGCAGATCCTCTTCCGCTGCCGCATCCACAATCAGCGGCACCCCTCTGCGCTGTGCCACCTCCCAGGCCTCTTCCACTGAAATCATGTTTTTCTGCACAGTGTGATGAGATTTAACATAAAGAATGGCTGCCGTGTTTTCACCGATCGCCTGATCGATATGCTCCTTGCGGCCTTCATTCGCATATCCAACTTCCACTACCCGGCCACCTCCAAGGAATACCATGGTTTCTACTGGCGCTCCATATTGCACATTATGGCCCTTTAGCATAATAATTTCATTTTTCAATACCGGCTCCTGATGCAAACGAAGGCTGATACGCGGATTTCCGGCGGTCACAATGGCCGCTACCGAAAGCGCAATACCACTGGATGCAGAGTTCACCACAACTGCGCTTTCCGAACCAAGAAACTGTGTAATATATTCTCCGGATTTGTTCACAAGATCAGCCATTTCCACGTACCGCTGTCCGCCCTGTTTCATCGCATCCATGACTGAATCCGTTGGTGCAGAAACGCCAAGGATGCTCATTCTTCCACTGGCATTAATAACACGCTTCAATCCATATTTAGCCTGTAGTGAGTGACCCATTAGCAAACACTCCTTTAACCTCAATATAGTGTTGTGTGACCCGGACATCTCCTTCCGAGTCCTCAAGCTGCTTTTCGCCTGCTTCCAGGGAAAACAAAGTCAGGTTTGCCTTCTGTCCAACCCTGATCTTCCCGAGCTCCGGCTTACCGAGCCACTCCGCTGGACTTCTTGTAACCGCGCGAATGACCTCTTCCAGACTGTAACCGAGGTACAGAAATTTCGTCAGTACATTCGACATACTGTATACCGGACCATTCATACGGTTGCCTCGGTAAATGTCCGTACTGATTGTATTCAGCGCAATGCCTGCAGCCTTGGCCTGTTCTGCAATTCGGAAGGAGAAGCTCGCTGTACCATGTCCCACATCCAGATGAACTCCCCGAGCAGCCGCGTCCAGTAATTCTTGCAGCGGTGTGCCGTCCGGATGAAACAGATTGTTGGACTTGCCGTTAAGGTAATGGGTGATTACATCGCCAGACTGTAATAACTCCAGCACATCCGAGATCGCGGGCGGAGCAGAACCGATGTGAACCATGAGCGGAAGTTTCGTTTCTTCCGAGAGTGTGCGTGCGAGCTTGAGGGGTTGTATCCCGCTGTCTTTGACGACACTTTCGCTGATGCGGGCTTTCAGACCAACAATGAAATCAGGATAAGCCGCTACCGCCTTCAAGACCTTGGCCCGGTCAATCCATTCCAGCTGTGACAGTTCATCCGTCCGTTCAAGTCCGATCCTTGAAATATTCAACAAAGCAAATACTTGTGTAGCAGCCTGTAGTCTTGCGGTATAAAAAGCTCCTATTCGGTCTGCACCGCAGCTTCCGGCATCTACAAGCGTTGTTACCCCCTGCTTCACACCAATTTCGTCGATATTATCGCCATAGGGGTCAAGGTCCTGGACGGCATGCACATGCAGATCAATCCACCCACTGGACGCATATAACCCTGAACAATCCAACACATTTTCTCCTTCAGCTTGGCCTGGCGGTGTTATGGCGGTGATGATCCCGTCCTGAATGGTGATATCCACGATCCGCCCGTCAACAAGCTGCAAATTGCGCAGCACATTCTCTGTGCCCACTCATCCCATCTCCTTTTTCAACCACGGTATACAGGCAAATTCCAAAAAAATGATTCATGACATGAGATCTGTATTTCCAAATCGTTAAAATAAGCCTGATGAGCTACTTCACTTCAAAGATTATAATGTTATAATGTTTATACTAGCACAAGTGTAATCCAGAAGAGAACAGCGATTTTCAATTCAAAATCCGAATATTTTAACACTGGAGGGACTGCTTCATGGCAAATTCCGCATTCAAGCCATCCTTGCTCGACAGATTCAGGCTCAGCTGGAATCATTTCAAATCAAGGCTTCTGCTGAAATATGCCTTTTCTTACATTCTCATATTTCTTATCCCTCTGACAGGTGTAACTATTTTTGTGTATGAAAACGCTGTCAAGGGATTGCGTGTTGAGATTGAACAATCAAATGTCAATCAACTTAACCAGGTGAAGAGCACTATAGATAACCGGATGAATGAACTTCAGGAAATAGCGGGGAGAATCGCCTATGACAAACACCTGACCCCTTATATGGTAAAGCACCCCTATTACAGCTTGGAGGCGATTCAAGCGCTGGCCAATTACAAAGCTAGCAGCAGCATTGCAGAGGATCTGCTTCTCTATTTCCATAATGATTCCCACATCTATTCGCACCGCGGTTTGGCTAATCTTGATGTCACCTTTGCTAGCCTCTATCAGTTCGAACATTGGAATCTGCAAGAATTGCGGCAGGAGTTAAATGAAACTAGACAGCCGCTGGTCCGTCCCGCTGAGAACGTGAAGGTTAATTCCCGAATGGAGCCGATGCTCGTCATGCTTGTGCCTGTTAAACCGAATGACCCCTTTCCATATGGGACCGTTGTATATTTAATGAAAGAATCCAACCTTACCGGGGTCATGGATTCGATTTTGAGTGATTTTTCAGGAAGCAGCTATATATTCAGTCCCTCCGGACAGGTGTTGACCGCGAACAGCCATGGCATCAGCCTTCCACAGAACGAAATTGAGAACTTAGCTACACTTGCGCCTGGTATCCATAATTTGAAGATGGACGGAGAACAATACTCCGTTGTTTCTGTTCAATCGGAAGAAAATGGCTGGACCTATGTAACCACCATGCCAAGCTTCCAATTCTTCAGCCGTGTCGCCCATGTCCAGACTCTGATCCTGATCGTCTTCTGCATTACTGTCATTACCGGTATAGCTGCTGCGCTGTTGCTAGCCAAACGGCAGTACCATCCAATCAGAGATTTGATGGACAAGATGAGAGGCAACGGCGATGATGCTTCCAAGCTCCACAATGAATGGGAATGGATACGACAGACCCTACACAATTACAGTGCGAAAATTGATTTTCAGGAGCCCTTCGTCCGTAATCAGTGCATGCTGCTGTTACTCAAGCACGGCAAGCCGGATGATCCTGAGATCGAACAAATGATTCTGAACGCCGGATTCCGGCATCCTCAGGGACAAGGCCACTATTTCTCGGCTATATTGTCTTGGGATGATACTTTGCTTGGCGACAAGTGCTGGCAGGAACGCCTTCTGTTGCAGGATATACTTAGCAATGTATGTCTACCAGGCACCGGTGCTCAGATCTTCGGCGTTGAATTCTCGGTCAAAGAGCAGTTTGCTCTAATAATTTCACTTCCCGGTGATATGGAGAAGCCGATTCAAAACCAATTGGAAGAGGTAATTGAAGCCATTCAATTGGTAATCCGCGAGCATTCGCAGCTATCTCTGAGTATCGGTGTCGGCACGGCATACAGGGACTTGGCCCGTCTTAACCAATCCTTCATTGAAGCTGCTACAGCTCTGGAGCACCGGATCATCCAACACAGCGGTCAGGTAACTTATTTCGAACAGCTTGCAGAGCTGAACCCTTCTGCTTCCGAGAGCTTCTGGATTCCACGCAAATCCATGCTGAAACTGGAGCAGAGCCTTAAGCAGGGCAACGAATCAGTAACCGTGCAACTGATTACCGAAACCATTCATATGATCAAAAATGAGCCATTACAGGTTCACCTGCTGCGCTGCATCTGTTTCGATCTGCTAAACGCTTTTCTACGCACCGCCTCCGAGCTTGGTATGAACGAGGTGTTCGCCAATATGTCAGAATTGACTGCCTTTGAAACACTCGAAGAGCTGGAGAGTCGTTTGCTCTGTCTGGCTGCTGACATTTGCGCGCAGGTGGAGCTGAATACGAAGACAAGCGAGTCAACATTAATGGATGATATTCTGGTTTACGTGGATCAACAGTTTGCAGACTACACACTCAGCCTAGAGCATGTGGCACTTAAGTTTGCCATTTCAACTTCATATTTAAGCCGGAGCTTCAAAGAGAAGACCGGCCGCAATTTCTCACAATATATCTGGCAGCGGCGTGTAGATGAAGTCATGCGGCTCCTGGAGAACACTAGCGCACCCCTCAAAGAAATTATCGAACAGGTCGGTTACATGGATGCGCCAAATTTCATCCGCAAGTTCAAAAAAGAAATCGGTTTGACACCAGGTCAGTATCGCAAGGAACATGCCCTGAGAGCAGCCACTATTAAAGGACCTGTTTAAGTTAGTGAAGGTTCCGCCTTTTCTGCACTACATTTTTATATTAAAAGATACGCTTCATCTAAGGTTTATTTTGCTTAGCTACTGCCTTCCTGGAGGATGTGCTCTACCAGTTCGTCCAGCGGAACTGTTGCAAGAGCAATCGCCGTATCTGTTACCCCATAATAGATATAGAGCAGTCCATCTTTGACCACATTTCCAGTCGGAAAGATGACATTTGGGATCTGGAACCCAAATTTCTCATAATACATCTCTGGCTCCATAATAAAATGATGCGTTCGGGCAATGATTTTCTCCGGTTGCTCCAAATCCAGCAGCATGGCTCCCACACGGTAGACAATGTCCTCATCGACGCCATGATAGAGCACCAGCCAGCCCTTGTCCGTACGAATCGGAGGCGTTGAGCCGCCAATCTTCCTTGATTCCCAGGAGAAGTTCTGGGCGGTAGCAAGCAGCTTGGGCTCTTCCCAGTTCACGAGATCCTCGGAGTAGGTAATCCACATGGCCGCCTTATCCGTACCGTAGGCTTCTCCTACATATTCCTCAGGGCGGCGCAACAGTACGAATTTGCCACCTATTTTCTCAGGGAACAGAATGTTGTCCCGGTCATTAATATCAAGAGGTGTCGTGTCCGCCACATACTCCCAATCCAGCAGATTACCTGATTTCAATATGGAGGACCGGGTTAGCCAATGTCCCGCCTCGTCCCCCCACCCGTCCGGATATTCCGGAATAGAGCGAAGGGGGACACCTGCCCCGGTAGGGTAATAACTCATGGCACAGGGACGAAGAGCGTAGTTTAGATAGAAGGTTCCGTCGATTTTGACAATCCGCGGATCCTGCACACTACCATAAGGGAATCCCAGCATGTCTGGCGTCACAATGGGCTCATCCTTCACGTGCGTAAAGTTCACCCCGTCTTCACTCTCTAGCAGACTCAAATAATTTTTGCATGGAGTTAGGGAACCCGCTGTACGCTCAATCATATAAAATTTGCCGTTATCGATGATAACCGCCGGGTTGAAAACCGTAACCTTACGCCATTCATAATCGCCCGGCACAACAATGGGATTATTCGGATGCCTCGTAATTTGCATGTCTATTCCTCCTGCATCTGCATGAATGTTCAGGGACGCGTTTTCGCATGGACCTGATTAGTTGGATTTCCAACGATCATAGGCAGCCTGATTGATTTCAACCATACGCTCTCCGCCCATTTTCTTGACTGTCGCCACATAATTGTCCCAGCCCGTAAGAGGCTCCGCTCCAGTGATGAATTTCGCCTCCATCTGATTCACATATGTCTTCAAATCAGAATTCAGGCCACTGATTTCGGTCTGCTCTTCCACGGTAAGGAACAGGGTCGGAAACGGAATCCGTGCGCCTTTATCGAGAAGCTTCTGCTTGGTCTCCTCTTCGACCCATAGGTCAAAGTCTGTCTTCAGCCCCTTATTAATATCATCCATGGACAGGGTTGGAGCGGGAATGCCGTAGTTAGGTGTCAGAGTTGCCCGATAATCTTCCATTTCCTTACCGTCCGGTACTGGCAAGTAACGTTTGACCCGATTCTCTTTGTCTGTGTACTCCCAGAGAGTGCCCTCTGGACCTTTATTAAAGAACATGGCACCTTCATAAGAATAGAGATAATCCACCCAGCGCATAGAGGCTTCCGGCGCAGGATTACTCTGCGTAATAGCAAAGGCACCGCTTGTAATCCCCCTGTTCTTTGCAATCGCTGGGGCAGCAACTGATTCACTGTGGACAGGTGCAAACATGGGATCTGCCGTCGAAGGCTCTCCACCTTTGCTCATGTAGGCATGCCAGTCCGAAAAGAGGGCGATTTGATTGTTCTGTGCTTTGGCCTTTTTTTGCTCCGCTGTTTGTGAGAAGCTCTCATGATCCAGCAGGTCTTCAGACCACAGTCGGTTCATATAGGTCAAATATTCCTTGTAGCCTTCTTCAAGTGGTGTGTAATGCACCTTGTCCGCATCGTCCACGTAAATTTCTTCTTCATAAATGCCGAAGGCACCCAGCAGCCATGTACGGATATCGCGGAGGTTCGCAGCGGGTGTAGTCACCGAGGAGATCGGAATTTCATCAGCTATGCCATTACCGTTGGGATCTTCCTCTTTCACACGTTTCAGATAGGTATACAGCTCCTCTGTCGTTTCGGGGAGTTTATCGATATTCAGCGCCTTGAGGAAGTCTCCGTTATACCACATCGGATTGCGGTACCAGTGCTGGCTAAGTTCTACTACTGGCAAGGAATAGATATGCCCGTCCGGTGCAGTTATCGATTTGCGGACATCCGGATTCTCCTCCAACAGCGCCTTGAAATTCGGAGCATACTCTTCAATCAGATCCTCCAGTGGAATGAGGATACCCTGCTCTCCGTAATTCATCTGCTCTGCAGTTGTCAAACCGGCAGCATAGAGGATATCCGGGTAATCTCCACTGGCGAGCACCAGATTTTTCTTCGTTTCGAAGCTATCCTTCGGTGCGTTCTTGTATTCCAGCTTAATACCGGTCTTCTCTTGCATCTGCTGAAGCACAGCCATGTTCTCCCAGTTCTGAATCCCTACATCTGGTGCCATAAGCGACAAAGTAACGGGTTCATTAACAATCGGGAAACCTTCATTGTTCACAGCGACTTTTCCGAGATTGTTGTTCGCTTCACCTTCGTTTGTACTGCTGCAGCCTGCCAGTAATGTAATAACTAAAGCCGAAGATAACAGAAGCTTCCATGACCTACGTGTGGTTGGCATTTATAATTCCTCCCTTGATTTCATCACATTTTAGCTGTTTAACCTTTAACAGAGCCTATCATGACCCCTTGGACAAAGTAACGCTGCAGGAACGGATAAATTGCCACGATGGGCAGTGTGGAGACAACAATGACTCCATATTTGATCAGGGATGCCGTTTCTGCCTTATTATTCATGGCGGTCGCCACCTCGCCGTTGATGGAAGAGCCCGTCGTTTCCGCTGTCATTTCCTGAAGAACAAGGATCTGACGCAGAACCATCTGCAGCGGATACTTCGCTTCATCATTTAGATAGATCAGAGACGGGAAGTAGCTGTTCCAGTGGCTAACCCCATAGAACAAGGCCATAACGGCTACAATCGGTGCTGACAGCGGTAGAACAATGCGAATGAACAGCTTTAGATTCGTACAGCCGTCAATATGCGCTGCTTCCTGAAGTTCTTTCGGAATGGTCGTCTGGAAAAAGGTACGGGCTACGACGATATTCCAGACCGAAGCGGCCACTGGCAGGACCAATGCCCACATGCTGTTCATGAGTCCAAGATTCTTGACCAGCAGATACGTCGGCACGATTCCGCCGCTGAAGAACATCGTGAACAGAATGAGGCCCATGAACAATTGGCGCCCGACAAAATCAGATCTGCTGAGCGCATACGAGGCCGGAAGAGTGACGGCGAGATTGAGCAGAGTGCCCACCACTGTGTAGATAATGGTGTTCCAGTAACCACTCCATATCTTTGGGTTCTCAAACACAAGCTTGTATCCGTCCAGTGTTACATTTTTCGGAAACAACCACATCGCTCCCGAATTGACGTCCTGCGGCGAACTGATTGAAGCGCTGAGAATATAGATGAGCGGATAGAGAACAACCAACATTGCCAGACCCAGATAAATATAAGTGCTGATCAGAAAAAGCTTGTCCCCCCGAGATTCTTTCATCGCAGTAACCAAAGACTTCAACTCCTTTCTACCAGAGGCTGTTCTCACTGGTGCGTTTGGCGATCTGGTTGACCGTAACAAGCAAAATAACGTTGACAACCGAATTGAACAATCCGACAGCCGTTGAGAAGCTATACTGAGCGTTCACCAATCCGGCGCGATATACATAGGTGGAAATTACATCGGAAGCTTCCATATTGAGTGAATTCTGCAGCAGCAGAATCTTCTCGAAACCAAGACCCAGTATATTACCCATATTCAAGATCAGCATGATCGTAATCGTGGGTAATATCGTCGGCAGATTGATATGTAGCACCCGTTTCATTCGGCTTGCTCCATCCATAATGGCTGCTTCATGAAGCTGGGGATCTACGCCTGACAGGGCTGCGAGATAAATAATGGTTCCCCACCCGGTGCTCTGCCAGACGCCGGAGAATACATATACCGTCTTAAACCATGCGGGATCAGTCAGAAACTGTGCTGGTTCAAGACCAATGAATTCGATGAACCGGACAATCATTCCGCTTGAGGGTGATAAAAAGGTAATGATCATACCTGCCATGACAACTACAGAAATGAAATGGGGTGCATAGGTGACCGTCTGGACCGATTTCTTGAACGGACCGTTGCGGACTTCATTGAAGGCCAGCGCCAATATGATAGGCAACGGAAATCCGATGACAAGTTCATAGAAGCTGATACTGAATGTGTTCCAGAGCAGATCCCAGAAAAAATAAGAATTGAAAAACCGTTCAAAATGGTCAAAACCAACCCATTCGCTGCCTGTAATTCCTTTTGAAGGTACGAAATTCTTAAAAGCAATCTGAATGCCGTACATCGGGCCATAATGAAAAATAAGGAAATACAACAAAGCGGGAAGCATGAACAGATAAAGCTCCCAGTTTTTCCAAATTCTCTTGCCAAGGGAGTTCTTCTTCAATGAAGGATTTACGGATACTACTATGTGACTCTCCTTCACTCTCTCACTCCTTTCTATGTCTTTCATTACCTACGGTTATGTTACTGCTTTGCATTCTTGCTGACTCTATTTTGGTAACGCTTACAATCCGAAGTATAGAGAAACGAAGATGACACGGTAAATATGTAGGTTCTGCATTGTCACGATAGGGTGTGTAAAACCGCGCTACTGCGGTACTTTTCGTTTAGCCCTGATGTGGATGGTTGCAGATGGAGCAAGGCTGTAAATATGTGAGTTACGAACCTCCTCCTCGTTGCAAAAGAAACATATTGTGATCACCCAGCAAGAATTCAAACGTTTGTTATGAGTATCTGATCATACTTTGATAAAAAAAGCTGTTGCGGAGGACGTTACGTCACAATCTACAATGAAAAAAATGTGATAAAGGAGTTTTCATTATGTCTGAGACCTATGCAAAGGAACATTACAAAATACTGTTGATCGCATTACTAACGCAATCAGCCTTTCTATTTATTGGATTTATTTTTATTGGTTTATTTAAGTGGGGAGAAATGTTGCCATTTATAGCTTCCTTATTCATACCGAACAAGATTAGTTTATTATCCGTAATCATCATTGGTCTTATTGCCAGTCTTTTTATTACTACGATTGTCCTAATTACATTTATCAGAACAAGAACAGAACTCCCTAAAACCGAAGGGTCAGATATGATTAAAAAAATAATGATCCAACCAAGTGGTATAGCTTTAACAGCGATAGGTGGTATATTTGAAGAATTCTTTTTTAGAGGGGTCCTGATCGGATTATTTATTGGATACTCTTTGTTCGTGGATTGGATCGTCATTCTAATAAGCACTTTTCTATTCTGGATAATACACGTTCCTCAATATAGAGGAGCTACGGGTGTCCTTATCGTTGTGTTTGTAAATGGTTTGATTTTTGCTCTACTCTTTTATTTTACGGGGTCGTTAATTCCCCCAATCCTTGCCCATGTCATTTATAATATTTCTATTGGAATTATTCTGGCACGAAAATACAAGAACTGATTATTTGAAAAGAGGGACGTTAGATGCAATTAACAGTGAGTAAATTTGCAAAGCTGGCGGGCACAACAGTCCGTACGTTAAGACATTATCGACAACTTGGCATATTGGTTCCCTCACAAAAGAACGAAAATGATCATCATGTATATATAAATGAGGATTTTAAAAGGCTGCATGAAATTCAATTGTTGCAAAATCTAGGACTTTCATTAAACGAGATTAAAGCCGGTTTGGATAATCCGCAATATTCTTTTGATGAAATAATTAAAGTTCAAGAACAATCGCTTAAACATAGGAGAAAAGCTATTGATTGTTCTTTGGCATTAATTAAACGAATAAAACGGTTAAAGGAAAAAGATCAATTCAATGAATTAAACTCAGAATTGCTCATGCTACTTATGAACTCGATGCGTGTTGAGGAGGACCAAAAAAAGCTACTTCGAAATTATGTTTCTGCGGATATTATTGAAAAGGTGTTCCCAGAGGATATCTCTAAGCAAACTTACTTGGATGAACAATTATCCAATCTGGTATTGCTTGTCCATCGAGCTACCCTACACGATCTTAAACCAGATCATCCTTCCATACAGCAACAGTTGAAGGATATCATTACAAATACCCAATTAAATCAACTGATTCTCCATGACGAAGAAAAGAACGAAGAACTTTATATAAACGTAAAACCCTATGAGTCGTTGATCCCTAAGCATACCATGGATTTTTTGACAGAAGCATTTGAGGTATTAAATACGAAGAAAAATTCTTCTCTATAGGATCTTGATAACGACCAATACAACTCTAAGTCATTGCATCATTCATGAGAGAAACCACTCCTTTCACCCAGCCTAAACATCTCGAGCTGTACCCAGAGACGGTTCGACAAATGCAAATAGAACGAAGCAGAAAACACTCTGCTTCGTTCCGTTCAAACAATCGGTATGGCAAGTTTTCCTCCCGTTCATTGAATAGAAAACACTTCTTTTTTCAACAATTCTTCTGGCGTCTGCCCTATCACATCACTGTGAAAATAATCGCGTATAACGCCGTCTTGAAGATAGTTAGCGATCGACACCATAATCATTCCTTGATCCAGTGCCAGATAAGCTTTTGCGAGTTCTCCCGTTTCAACATTGACTGAGTCATAGAACCCATACTTGCCAAACATTTTGAATTTCTTTAAAGCTTTAATATTCTTTTGAACCGCTTCAGGGGCATAATCCAGGGCAAGGAATGTTGCATGTGCTGTAACCGTTGCTCCATCTTTATAACCTGAGGTCCCCAACGGCGTTGCAGCAAACTCACTGTAACCTGTTGGCGTTGCAGAAGGTGAAAACCCCCATGCGGCATACCCTTTTTCTTTGGCATATTCGATCTGCAATTCAACATGACGCTGGTTGTTCAATCCCAAAGCTTGAGTACCTAGGTCTTTTTCCTTTATAACCATACCGGGCATAAGAGCTTCAAACATACTGCCTCCCCAACTTGGCACGAACTTTTTATCCTTGTATACATAACTTCCTTCAAACACATCCACTCCATCGTACTTAACGGATTTGCCTTGAGGAATCTGAGCTTGCCAATCCCATTCTTGAGGTAATGTGCGATACATCTTCCACCAATGCTCTTGGGGAACATCACCTTTCCCAATGGCAATATAGCTGCCTACACGTGGTTCCGTGTAAAACATTCCATAATGGTGATCCGTCAGTGCACCTTTAGCCACATCATAGCCTCCGCGGAATTGACCGACTTCAGGATCATATAACGGAGTATAATTCATATTTTCGACCAACTCGCTTGTTGCCCCATGAAGTTCTTCATAGGCTTGCCCCACAACAATTAAACCAGCGGATAACCAGCCATTATCGACTTGGGATATAAATTGTCCCCAATCTTTCTTCACTGTACCGTCATCTGTGTTATACCAGTTATAAAATAGGCCGTTCCATTTTTCTAACTTTTCGAGGGAATTGATAGTCGTTTGCAGGCGATGTACTGCTTCTTTCTTCGAAATGATACCCAATTGTTGCGCTGAAACGGTGCTCATCATATACATGGCGATGTTCGTGGGCGAGGTGCGTTTAGCTTCTTCTGTCCCTTTTTCAGTGAGCCGAACTTCATCGTAAGTCAAGCCAGTGTTCTGATCCGTATAATCCTCAAAATACGAATAGGTTTTATATGCAATCGCTTTCAATTCTGCTCGAAATCCAATTAAATTGCTTGATTCACCTGCTGAGGCCATCGGAGTTAAAGCTAGATTAGCGAACAGACAAAAAGTTAAAATGAAGCTGAATAGTTTTACTTTTTTCATGATGTTCTCCCTTCAAATGAATTCGAAACGTTTCGTGTATATGTTATCATAAATTTCCCATTTCCGTAAACAAGAAAATAAAACGCTTACAAATTCTACATATATTATGGATCAACGATAGATATTAACTCGAAACGTTTCATTATTGATGCAACACGAGAGTAGTACACGCAGGATAATATGACGTATTAGTCCATATGAAGGTCTGTTATATTCTAAATTGAAAAGAAAAAAGCCTGACTCCATAGGAATCAGGCCTAATCCTTTCTCGTACCCTTCTGAACCGTCCTATGTTGCTACAACCGTTGTTCCACAATACTCGCAGTCCGTTGATTGCTTGGGAAGCACTTTTGCCTTCGCCCCGCACCCCGGGCAACTTACTGAAACTGGCCTTTGTGGCTCTTCTACTTTTTCTTCGACCCTTACTTCAGTGTTTTCCTTGTCTGAAAAATTGATCTCTGTATAGTTAATTGTATTATGACTGCTGTAACTCACAGTGTTGCTATTGTAGCTTGAATACGTATGCGAATTCGCATTCTCGCGATCAAGATGACCCCCATAATCTCCCCCATAAAACTTTCGTTCAGGGACATGCTTTTTCTTAACACGTTTTTTCCTAAGCAATTTAATACCCCAATATAAAAATAAAAATTCAACGATAATAACTCCAGCCATAGCAATGAGATTTTTAGTACCTATGAAATTATTTGCATTAAACATGGCGATCGGGATCGCAATGGCATATAACATGAAAAAGAGTCCAAATAACTTCCTTAACAACACCATTCCTCCTATGCAGTTTACGAGATCCTCATCGTTGTTCCGCAATACTCACAATCCGCAGACGAGGTAAGATATACCCTTACCTTGGCTCCACACCCTGAACAATTCACGGCTACAGTTTCTTGAGGGGCCTCGTCATATCTCACACGATGCTGATCTTCCTGATCTTGCTTATCATTAGAGTCGTAATGATCGTAATGCTGGTATGGATCAGTCTTAGACTGAGATTTAGGTCGACCACACATTTTTATGCCCGTAACAAGTACGATAACCCCAGGGATAAAAAGAATAATCGTACTGATAATGGCCGTTTCTGTTCCTTCGGATATTAATATTAAAGATAACAGGATCGTCACGGACGAAAGGATAATGAATAAAATGCCAAAAAATTTCTTCACCGCGTTTCCTCCTGCAATTTATGATTTACTTATCAAGATCTGTTGATTGCGCTCTTTTAAACGGTATCTTAATTGGGATAGTTGCGAAGCAATACGTTCACTATTTACCAATTCCCCTGCTTCGTACTGATTTGCAAGTTCACTGTTCATCAATTCAATGTCCATCAAGATCTGGCGGTCATTTTTCTCAAGGGAATCCGGTGTGATCGGGTCACTATACTTCACCAGTTCAATTAATGATTGAACGGTTTGCCGCTCCTCTTCCACAGTTAGAACGGGATGTTGCATCATGGTGTGAAGCAATTGCTGTAACGCTTTTTCGATTAAATGTAAATTTTCGATTTTAGTATGTTCATCCGCCTCATGACTTCGCACACTGTGAATGTAGATCATAATGATTCCACATAAAATAGTTGCGATTGCAATCGTTACCGTATGCAACAATACAAACCAGCGAAGCGCATGATCTGCTGAACCTGACAACAACGTATAGATCATCACACAAATCAAATAACTAACCAACACTACACCTAACGCTGTGTAACCTGGAACAAACCGTTTAAACCGATCCATATTCTGCATGATGAACCGTGCGTAGATCCTAATAGCCGTAATGGCTACATAAGAAGCCACGAGGTTCATCCAAAAAGATAACGATAGTAGCGCATGATTAAACAAAGTAAAAGAAACGATTGTCGATACGAGCATGCATATTAAATAGATGACATCCAAAATCAGAAGATTGCTGCGTTTTACCATCACTATGCCTGTCCTCCTTCTTGCAGATTGTTTCCGCAATCAAGACAGAACTTCTGGCCGGGTTTTACTTCATGTTGGCACCGACTGCATTTCAAGCTTAAACTTGTGCCACAGTTGCCACAGAATTTGGTATGACCGGAATTCATGTGGTTACAGTTCGGGCATGGGCTAGGCATCGGTTGATGACATTGAATACATTCCAATGCGTCCTCAGCATTATCCGCTCCACAGGATGGACACGCATGGTATTTGTCACCACAGTTAGGACAGAATTTGGTTCCCTTTGGCAAAGCATGTCCACAATTATTACAATCTGTTGTTACTGCGGATTTTTCGGCTAATGAATTGCCGCATTTGCTGCAAAAAGAGCTGTTCTCCTGGTTCGGATGATTACACTGTTTACATATGCTTACCGCAGGCGTCTCCTTAGTCGACATCACTTTAGACATCTGGGACATCTCGCTACTGAAAGAACCACCCAGTCCAACCCCCATACCCATACCAAGTCCTGCGCCCATGATGTCTGACTGCATGCTTCCTTCATTTTTGGCTGCACCTTCCAGCGTATCAAACGAACGTTCTTGCTGATATGTGTACCCAATAATATCCATCTCAGCTTTGCGCGCCAACGCTTCTCTTAATCGAATAACGGAAGGATCTTCTTCGGGCAGATTGACGTTGTGAATATACAGGTTGATCAGCTCAATACCAAACTCTTCGAAAGTAGAAGCTATTGTGTCTGCGAAATGCCTTGAAATCTCGGCGATATAGGCATTGATCTCCAAAACACTAACTTTTCTATGTATTAGATAGGATGACAACATCGAGTTAATATTCATGATAATTAGCCCGCGGAAGTAATTAATCATATTAGCTTGGTTAAACTCAGGCAGTGTGCCCACAAGCTTGACCAAAAACTTTCGTGAATCCGAAATTTTAATTCCCATTTGTCCAAATGTTCTTACGGGAACTATAATATTATACTTGGGATCCTGGATCTGAATCGGATTCGCTGTTCCCCATTTAACGTCTAATGCGCTAACCTGATTGACATACCAGACTTCTGCTGCAAAAGGTGACTTTCCTCCAAACGGAAGGTTAACGAGTCGGTTCAAGATCGGGATATTCGCAGTACTCAGCGTATGCCTTCCTGGTCCAAACATGTCAAGCGCTCTTCCATCCTTAAAAAGAATCGCTTGTTGAGATTGATTCACAATCAACTGGGTCCATGTTCCCAACTCAGTCTCGGGATGTTTCCAAGCAAACACATCAGGTGAGCCATCATACTTAATTACGTCAATAATCGCCATGTTCAATTCCTCAATTCAGTATTAGATTACTATAATTTGATAAAAACACTCTTGCTAAAACACTGATTCTACACTATTTCCTATATTAAAAAGCTATAATGATCTTTCATTAACTTGTTTTCATGTTTAGGCATTGATATTTTACCATTTCTAACCTTATTACGCACTAGCATAGTTCATTTTTCATACGAAAATTTTCCTATATTAACATGTTCATAATAGTAAAGAACCTCTTCCATTATGATCATAGGAAAGAGGTTCATGGAATTCTCGTGTATACTCCATCTAATTCAGGATATCCTCTATAGCTGTATCTGGATTTAACATGAACTCTTCAAAGGTAGCTATCGTTCCATGTTCTTGATGTTCAATATCCGCATATCCCATCATTTTTTTGCTCGGATTCCAGACAATCAGGATATGTGAGTATTGATCGATATCCGAGGAAATACGCAGTAGCTTCTGTCTGCCCATTTTCATCTCTACGGTATCGATCAGATGAAAGAATTCTATATATCGGATGCCTGATTCACTATCTGGCAAGTCTATTCTTCTGGGTCCACTAGTTAGAAAATCAATAAGTTGCTGGGGAAGTTTATAAGACTTTAATGCATGCAATTTGTTGCTCATATCATGAAATTCTTGAGGTTCATGCCCCTTTAGGTATTCAGCCATTTCTTCATTTTTCTGACTCACTGCGATCGTGTACGCTCGCTCTCCATCCTTCTCCTGAATGGTCACATCTGCTCCCTGGTCCACCAGATATCGAACCATCTTCATGTTATTAAGTCTTGCAGCTACCGTGAGAGGTGTCGCCTTATACGGGTATACCATATCCGGTTCATTGTAATTGACATCCACTCCTTGATCCAGCAAGTACTGAATTGTCTTCATATCGTGATCAGCTACCGCTTTGCGCAACGTTTTGCCTCCATATTTACGAATATCCAACCCCAGTTCATTCAGCACGGTTATATTCTTTTTGTTACCATAGTAGGCTTCATCATATGCACTGGATTTGACCCGATTAAGTCCATTTAACTTGGCACCTTGCTGGTACAGGTATCGCACCATTTCTTCTCCACAATATCTAACTGCCTTCAGGATCGCCGAATTATTTTTGACATTCAGATTAACTCCATGCTCGACCAACAACTTAACCACTTCCAGCTGATTGCAGATTAAGGCAAGGTCGAGTGGCGTTAATGCTATGTATTTACTGAGTGTAATCTCTTCCTCAAGGTCCATGCCCTGCTTAATGAATTGTTCTACAGCACCGGTGTCTCCCTCATATATTGCCCTAGCTTGATCAGGAAGCGTTTCGAACGATCCTTGATTTCCGATTTTGAACAAGAAAGATTCCCCCTATCACTTTTTACTAACTTCTTCTATATAATCACTTGTTGTGAAAAATCAAAAATATTAGCTTGAGTATCCACTCTCGATCATAATCAACGTCCCAATCTTGAAACCACTCGCAAAAGCCTCTTTTGAATGCATTGAGTGAACTTGATCCATCATTTCAAACAATATCTCCAACTGTTTAAAGTCATCCTCCGAAAGCTTTCTCTGGAATTTTTCGATATAAGTTGAAATTTCCTTATTAATAGATCGATACTCCGCATCTTTAGGAACAATATTCTCTTCTGGTCTCAGATTACCGTAATATAATTCTTCTATTATGTTTCCCACATCACAGCCCCCTTTCTCTTATAAATGTCTTGTGCCCTTCTCCTGACAATTATATAAGATTGACAGACAATACTGGGGTTTTATGCAATATTCGCATGTGATTCTTATCGCCTTCAACGAAAATCATTTTTTATATGCTTGCTTTGAAATAATAATGTAGTGCTTGTTGAGCCCTACCTCAGGAGTATGCTAAGATAATGGACACCTATTTCTACAAAATTCAAAATTCTATTACAAATCAACCGTACAGAAAGGACACTATGAATCCTTCATTACTGTCATCCAAGTTACAACAGATCATTCCACCGCTGGATCTGCGAAGCTGCCTCGTCAGTGTACGCGGTGAGCTTATGTACGAACACTACCGCAACCAAGAGGCTGCGACCGATATTGCAAAAATCAATTCCTGTACCAAGAGTGTGCTATCCGCACTCATCTGTATAGCGATGGATAAAGGCTTGTTGCCAGAGGCATCAGCCCCAATCTCTACCTTTTTCCCACAGTTGACATCCGATCCTGACCCGCGTAAACCTGTGATCACACTGGAACAACTGCTCACCATGACAGCCGGATTCAACTGGGATGAGTTCGGCGGGCAGAATTCATTTCCTCGCATGACCCGCACCGATCATTGGGTGGATTTTGCGTTGGAACAACGGTTAAGTCATGTACCGGGTACACATATGGAGTACAACTCAGGAGTATCACAGATCCTATCCGCTATTCTGATGCAAAATGTAGGTATGAACGTAGCCGCGTTCGCAGAACGTTATCTTTTCGACCCACTGGGAATTAAGGACTATGAATGGGAAAGTGACCCACAAGGTATTCATACTGGCGGATTCGGTATGAAGATGTTGCCCGCAGATCTGCTGAAATTCGGCCAGCTATTTTTACAGCAAGGGATGTGGGAGGGTGAATCTCTCATTTCTAGTCATCTCGTTACCCGTTCAACGCAGCCATTCATTACAGTCAGCCCACCTAATTACGGCAGTTATGCTTGGCATTGGTGGGTCGATGTCTATCCGAATGAAAGGTCTGTTGCCGAAGATAGTGCTTCTGAGAACGACAGACCCAACCTCCATTATTATTACGCACGAGGATTTGGTGGTCAGTATGTATATATTGTCCCTGAGCTGGAACTTGTTACGGTGTTAACCAATGACAAACGAAAGAAAGAGAAACCTCCACTGGATGTTTTCCCTCGATTAATCGCCCCTGAGCTATGGAAAATGCTATAAATGCAGGCCGCTCTTTTATGTTGTTGGACCAATGGTTAGACCAATGAACCCCCAACCTATGAAGGCTTAACCAGCCCATAGGCTGAGGGTTTATTCGTCATACGAATGCCTCTTCGATGGCAACCGTGATTGGATACGGACCAGACTCTTGATTCGAGAGCACAACCAATTGTAGATCATAGTCTGGATACACGGAAGACATGAACGATACCCCTGGATCAAACCCCATGACATGAAATTTCAAAATCCCTTCCCCCTTGCGGTCAATCCAGATGCCCTGCCCATAATACTCTTCATCCTCTTGATGAGCATGTGGAGTTAATAACTGCCGTGTTGTGTCAGCATTCAACAATTGGTGACCCAGCAAAGCATCCCAAAATCGAACCATATCCGGCGCTGTAACATAGGCTCCACCATCTGATCCACCTTTGACAGGAATGGAGAACATATTGGTGTTCCAGGAGCCATCTTCATGATCGATATACCCTAAAGCCGTGTTACGCGGAAGCTGATCTGTTACGAAATAACCGGAGTCCTTCATGCCACACGGTTTGAAAATGTGCTCTTCCACATAATCTGTAAACGACAGTCCTGAGTGTTGTTCCACAATAAGCCCCAGCACAATGAAACCCGCATTGTTGTAGTGAAAACGTTCACCCGGAGCAGACTTCATCGGCAGCTGCTGAAACATGGGCAGAAAGTCACTTAATCGCCGCATCGCGTAGACGGGTGTCTCTTTCCACAATTCCGAAAAGTCTTCCATCACTTCTTCATCGAAATAATCTGGAATACCCGACGTATGTGTTAACAATTGATGAATGGTAATGCCTTCGTCCCACTGCGGAAATTCCACATTCAACACATCCGTAAGCTTGGAATCAACAGATAACTTACCCGCTTCAATGAGCTGGCATATACTCACTGCCGTGAAGATCTTACATCCTGATGCAATACCGAACCGTGTATCCACCTGATTGGCAAGCTCTTCACTGCGATTCGCATAACCACGTTTCATATTCAAAAGGGTTTTCCCGCCTTGTTGGAGTAATACAATACCCGAAAAATTCACGCGTTCCATGGCTTCTTCTACCTTTGTTGTCAGCTCTAATACATTCAACATTTTGTTGTTCACCTACTTGTCTATGTATTCATTACATTCTCATTCTTAATTCTTCGTTATATCATCCTGCATACCTGCCAAATTTCCATAAAAAAAGAAGAGTTACCCCCTTATAAAAGGAAATATCCCTTCTTCATACAAGGTAAGACTAAGTTGAACAAAGTATACCTAAATGCTGTTCAATCACTTGTTCCACTCGTTTTATACCTTGGAATTCCTGCACTACTCTTCATATCACGGAGAGACCTCGTATTAATCAGATAATATAGTGTGGCATAGATTGTGATGATAAACGTGCCAAAGAAAAGGCAAAATGCAAGAGACGGGCGGCTTACACTTTCGTGCATCAGCTCAATCAGCGTCTCGCGATTCGTCAGTGCATCCCAGCTATTCAGTCGATATACACGTCCAAGCAATACTCCATAACTTCCCAAAGCACAGCCTGCGAGTACAAAGATCCAAGATGCCCAGCGTCCGATTCGGTGATAGATCACTTCCTGAAGCTGATACATGGACAAGAAGCCAAGCAGGAGCCCCGTCCAGACAAACATTAAAACAACACTCAAGTCGTACCAATAGGTGTAGTCCACTCCATTTCCACCATAATACCGGGAACTTCTCGCTGTCAGATGAACCAAATCCGTAACAATGTAAGAAGAGTTGGGGAAAAACAATAACCACAGCAGCCCACTTGCGACTGCAAGCCATCCGGCACCTTTCCATTTCACATCAGATAGCAGATAGGATGCATAGGAGAACACAAAAGGAATCCAGCCCAAAAACAGATTCCAGATCAGGAAGCGGAAATAACGCTGATCCAGCCAATCTGCGGCTACATAGTACAAGCCCAGCGTTACGGCTGTGACCATACAAAGGAAAATAAATATGCGAATATAGTTCAGTTTTCTCAATGATTCTGACCTCACTTGATAAGATTTCATTTCATTGCCGAAAAGCGATGAATTCTTCCTTATTCTTTTCAACACGTAAATTCAATCCACAGTTATCCTACTACACCCCAATCGGTCTCCTTCAACTTAATCTCGATCAAACCTGTTCCTATTTGTGCTTACGCTTTTATCCATACGTATTACATAATTTCACTACTCTCCAAGCATACTAGAATCATACCATTTACCAAAGGAGAATCAAATTACCAATGAATCCAAATTCGATGAACCCTCAAAATGCAATGCAGCACAGCTTGAATACAAATCCAAATATCAGCCCTAACATGAATCATGGCGGTCATGAGATGTTCGATGTGCATGAGATCCTGTCCTCCACCATTAACGTGCTGGATCAATATATGATCTTCCGTTCATTCGTGCAAAGCCAGGAACTGATTGGCATTCTGGACCGGCAGTATAACTTCATTTTATCCCAGTACAATCTGACAGCAGAGTGTTTTGCATCCGGACAGAAGCCTCATCAAGAGACGGCAACCTACATGATCCCCAACATCGTACCGCCAGTATATGGCCTTAAGCCCTCAGCACCGAAAAAGCCAAACCAGAGCCTGGCTGATGTAAAGGATGCCGGGATTAGCGGTCATATGCTTGGACTCATTAAATCACATGCGAGTCTGCTCGGCATGTCCTGCAGCGAGATCACGAACGGAACGGTTCGCCGTGTCATCGCTTCACAGATCCAGCATTTTATCGAAATGGCTTATGAAATTTTCATGTTCCAGAATAAAAACGCGTATTATCAAGTGCCTCAACTCACTGCAAGTGATACACAACAGATGCTTCAGGCATATATCCCAGCAACCGGAGCACCTCAGATGCCTAACAGCAATAAACCACTTCATTAAGTTAGAACATAAAGTCTGAAGACCCAGAACAGTCTCTTCAACCCATTTGGGTTTTAGGGGCTGTTTTTTGCTTATTTACAATCATTTTCCTACTGAGGACTCTTGATTCGGTTACCAGAAACTGGTTTAATCAATGACAAACCCGTACTTAGTCAACTTACGGATCATACATATAGAATACGGTGAAATGCCGTTATACGAGAATTCAAATGGCTTTTTCTTATTTATAGGGAGGTATACGAATGGGATGGAAGCAACCTGCTAAACTTGGTTTACTGGCTATGGCTCTCGGCTGTACTGCCATCGGCTCAACACTTGTGACCTCAACAACACTGGCTGCACCCGTTCCGGCTTCCAAAGCGGTGTATCATCAATTCCAAACGTATCGAACGGAAGCAGCGAAATCTACAGCAAGTGTGGCTAAAGCACGTAAATACCTGATGAATCATATCGACAAAGTCGGTCCTTGGCAGGCAACATTAATGACGCTGCAACTGGAGAATATGCAGAATATGAAGCTGGCGGATATGGATCACCAAATGTATACGGAACAGTTTCAACAAGCCCTATCTCAAGCCCATGAACAACTTGGTTACGAAAAGAAGCTTACATATAGTCGTCTGCTGCAAGAAATTAAAGATCCGACAGTGAGGAAGGTTCTGCAAGAAGCATCTGATCTCGGATTCAAACTGGAAACCAGTGAAGGCTTGTATTACCCTATCATCAATTATGAGATCTACCAAAAGTTCAAACCGTTTGTTAAGGCTGATATCGCTGCATACATCGACATTATGGCTACCGAATCCAATCAGATGACCACGTCGGATGGTGGCATTATCATCTCTTGGAATGAATTAATTCAGCGTATATTGGAGAAAGAGGCCTTTCTGAACAACTTCCCGAATTCCAATCGCACCTCAACAGTGAAGCAGTGGTTATTTGTAGAATATGTGTTTTACGGAAGTGACAACACGCCTGTATATGATTGGTACACGGATGAAGAAATCCGCACCATGGACCCTGAGGTGAAAAAAGCTTACGAGAAAGCTTTGGCTAAGCGGGAGCCCAATACGGAGAGTGTTCTTCTCGATACCATGGAAAAGATTTTGCAGGTTCTGAATCAGAACAATGATGAGCTTACACCTGAAGTCCGAGCAATCATTGAACCTGTTCAACAACAATTTGCCCTTGATTAACCCGGATCGAGAAAAGCCAAATACAAATGCAGAAAAGCGGCACACCTTCTGAACGAGGTTGCCGCCTTTTTGCATTACACACCACACCTTACGTTTGGATCAAAGAGTTGAAGTGTCAATTGATGTAAGTTTGTTCGGATTAACGACGAGATAAATGCCCTCAATCCGCTCTCCTGAAGGGTCCAACACCAAACAGAGCACCTCGGACAATTGTCCTTCTTTCATCAATGCAAGTTGAAGCTCACCATTGATCCACATCGGTACCCATTCTCTTTCACGCAATCGTGTAAGGACCCGCCGTGAGGTCAGAAGGGCAAGCACGCCTTTGTGAACGCTCATCGTTCTCATCACAGTATGCACAACGCCACCGCCATCTGCTGTAAATACAGGCTGATCTGCCAGTAACTCGAGCATCGCAGCGACATCATAACGAAGGAAAGCCGTTGTAAAACGGCTGATTAATTCACCCTTAACTATCATATCGGTATCACTCTGCTCGATTGGTGGAAGTTTTTCAGGCAAGTTCCGTCTGGCGCGGCTAAAGATTTGACGGCAGTTACTCTCCGTTTTGCCCAGCCAATCCGCTATTTCAGAATAGTCATACCGGAAAGCTTCACGAAGTACAAAAACAGCCCGTTCAACAGGCGAGAGCCGCTCCAACAAGACCAGATAGGCATAGGAAATCATCTCTTTCTTCTGCATCGTTTCCTCTGGTATGTTTCCCGCCTTACTGTCTGCTATCGGTTCCGGAAGCCACTCTCCAACATAATTCTCCCTCTGGTTGCGGGCAGAATTGAGCAGGTTCAAACTTCGGTTCACCACGAGTCTGGCGATATAAGACTTCGGATTACGAATATCTTGAGTAGCATTGCTCTGAATCCCCGCAAAACAATCTTGAACCATATCTTCAGCTTCTACCACACTGCCAAGCATGCGATAAGCGATTGAAAATGCATAATTTTTATACCGTATATACAGCTCACCAACATCCAGAGAAGACACTTCTGGTTCATTGGCGTGAAGATTGGAATTCATAAGAATGGCCTCCTCTGGCATGGTGCATGTATTTTAGTTAAAGCAGCCCGGATACATCCCTGTTGTAATCGCAATCCGGTTCCAGTTGTTAATTGTGTTAATGGCCAGGATCAGATCCACCAGTTCGGCTTCACTGAAATGTTCACGAACCTTATCGTACAACGCAAGGGGTACACCATGTTCCGAGATACGGGTCACCGCCTCAGCCAGCTCCAGCATAACACGTTCTTGATCCGTGAAGAAAGACACTTCACGCCACACACTCAGCAATAGAATATGATCCGCATAATCACCCAGTTTCATCAGATCTTTGGCATGCATATCTAGACAAAAGGCACAGCCATTGATCTGGGACACACGGATTTTTAACAACTCATACAATACTTTATTTTCGAATTGCCCGGATATATACTGCTCCATCGCCATCATCGCTTTAAAAGCGCCTGGACTCACTGCTCTGTAGTTGGTTCTTAAATTCATTTCATTCGCCTCCATCATTTGGTTTACATACTGTAGACAAACGATGGCCGGGATCTGTGACATACTTTACGAAAATCTTTTTATTCCCACAAGAATGGTTGCTCAACTAACAGATATTACAATGAGATTCTAACAAAACATCTCCATACAGCCATCCATCAGTTAAAGAAAAAACATGCCTAGAAGTTGCCCCCCTACATATAACATCTGATGTAAAGTAAATTCGAAAATTTCCGTGTTCATGTACGGTTTTTGCTGTACCGTTTGTGATTTAAACCAAAAATAGGTTGAATATATTGATACTTTGACTATAAGAGTAGTAACATACGGCTAATAAAGTTAACTTTTCTAACATAATAAAGAGAAATGTTTATTCATATTGGTAAGGAGTGTTTTTACTATGATAACTTCCAACGCAAACCCTAATACGTCCGAATTGCCTAGAGGTTGTACATTCACCGCTGAAGACTGGCATGTATTATCACAATATTGGTATCCGGTAGCACAAGCTACCGAAGTAACAGACAAACCACTTGCTGCTCAATTACTCGATGTGAAGCTGGTTCTCTATCGTAGTAATGATCAGGTTGTCGTAGCCAAGGATCTTTGTTTTCACCGCGGGGCCCCACTTAGCAAAGGCTGGGTAGAAAATGGTGAGATTGTCTGCCCTTATCACGGCTTCCGTTATAATTGTGAGGGTAAATGTACCGCAGTACCTGCACACCCAAGCTCCAAGATCTCGCCTAAGCTCAAACTTATCGTGTATCCCGCAGTTGAACGTTATGGTTTAATCTGGACCACTTTGGCGGGAACGGAAGAACAGATCCCCTCCTTCCCTGGATGGGATGATCCGGAATATATCAATATTTTGCCACCCAACTTTGATATTGCCGGTTCTTCTGGGCGACAAATGGAGGGATTCCTCGATGTATCCCATTTTGCCTATGTGCATACGGAAACGTTTGGTGACAAAAACAACACAGAAGTCCCTCAATACAAAGTGAAACGTGAAGGTAATGAGTTACTGGCCGAGTATTGGAGTACGGTGAGCAACTATGGCAAAGGGCAAGATCTTGTTGCTCCAGAAGGTTTCCAATGGTTGCGTGAGTTTCGGGTATTCCCGCCTTTTGCGGCTTCGCTGACGGTACATTTCCCAGGAGACGACAAGCTGAATATTCTGAATTGTGCTTCGCCAATCTCTGCTCGGTATACCCGTCTATTCTGTCCAATCACACGCAATTTTGACAAAGACGCTCCTATTGAAGACACAATCAAGTTTAATTTGCAGGTATTCGAAGAAGATCGCGAGATGGTCGAGTCACAGAAACCGGAGGATCTGCCCCTTGATCTGCATGCCGAGGCCCACATTCCCGCTGACCGTACTTCAATTGCTTATCGGCAATTATTAACGGAAATTGGTTTGGGACGAAATTACACATCGTAAGTAGATGTCTCAGATTCTTTAGATTTCTGGGCACGCTTTTAATCCTTGATTAAGACGCTACGATTCGTTAGCGCCTCATGCTTAGCTCTAAACACGGCTTTCCGCAAGTATGAAGACACCTGCAATCAAGAAAAAGAAACGTTCGCCAAGGAACGCTTCTTTGTCTATACCTTATTTAACTGAAGTACCTATGTGTACTATATAAACCTTGCCTAAATAACCGTCATCTTCCCTCTTGATTATTGGTATTCACAGGAAGCTCTCTATAATACGGACAACCCGGTTCGTGGATGATACGTGGATCGACCCAAGTACCCCAGTATGGAAGACGGTTTACGTAAGGTTGCATATTGGGCTGAGTATTTGGCGGCATGTTTGGTTGCATGTTGGGCTGTGCATTGGGTTGTGTGTTTGGTTGCATGTTGGGCTGAGCATTGGGCTGCATGTTTGGTTGTACATTAGGCATTACGTACGGCTGATGATTCACATTCGGAGCACTGTTAGAGATAGGGGCAGTGGACGTCATACAATCTGCCGGCGGGCCAATAATCACTGTTTTTTGAATGGGGGCCAGCGCTTCTTGAACTTTTTTCTCGTCCAGACAGTACGTATAAGCCAGAAGTTTGGCAGGTGTAAGTCGCAAGATGTCTGAACCAAATATCGCTTCAGGCACGGGTGCATCGAAGATCGCCAGTAAATGCGTATGATCTGCAGTAGCCACTTCATAATGCCACCAGCCTTGAGGTACATTCGCCACTTGCCCCGGAGTAATTGGGAAATGAAGCAACTCATTGGTGAACGGATTGATGAGGGACACAACGGCAGAACCGCTTATGCAATATACCAGTTCGGTCGCATTCTGATGAATATGTGGTTCAACCACATTGCCTGTGTTAAGGAAAATATCCAGTAAGGAAGTATTGCCCAGTGTGTTTAACTGGTTGATGGAGAGAGAGTTAATATAGTTGTCCTCATCCTTCTTGAATAACGGATTGTTGCTTAAATCGTAAGTAAATTGGGTGGTTGGTAAAGTATAATCCATGGTTGAGGTTGCCAAAATAAAACGCCTGCCCTTCGCTCTCGGTTTAGGTCATAACCTATATATCAGCTTATGCCCAGTGCCCAGAGACGTGAGCCCATTTCTGCCAAGTTTTTATCGCATAACAAATATCCCTGACTCGGATACACGGAGCAGGGATATTTGGCTATTATAATTCTTTTCCGTCGGAGATGTCCTCCCAACTGATCCCTAATGGAGTGCTTTCCAGATTTACACTCTGAAGCCATGTCATCCGCTTGACTATGTCCGGCATTCCTTCGATTAAACTATTCGTTATACTCAGATACCGCAGTTTCTTCAACTGCTCCAGTTCGGGTGGGATTTCACGAATGCCAGAGTAACTTATATCCAGACTCACAAGTTCACTCAATTCGCCAATCTCGGCTGGAATATGTTTCAGACCCAGATCCGACTTCTCCTTCGGCTTCCACCCGGTAGGAACATGATAAGAACTACCGCAATAAATTCTAAGCTCTCGAAGTTGTTTCAATTTTCCAATGTCTTGGTGAATGCCTTCCAAATCCGCTGTCATGATCTCCAATTCTTCCAATGATGTCAGTTCAAAAAGGGCTGGAGGAAGCGTATATACATCCTGCTCAAAAATCGTCAAACGTTTCAAATGTGTCAATTCCCGAATTCGTTCCGGAATCTCTTTCAAGAAATGTGAACTAATATTCAGCACATCAGCCTGATGCATGATGGCATCGTCCAACAGTCGATGAATATCTCTCTGACGATCTAACTCGAAGAACAAGCCTGGAATACGCTCCATTAGCTCAATTGCTTCTTCTTGTGTAATGTGCATGCCATACATATGCTCATGAGCAACCGTGTAGAAGTAATCGCTCCCATCCTCTTTCAGAAAACAAAGATCATCCGGCAATGACGGATATAACCAGTCATGAAAGCGATTGGCTTCCTCCTTAAGGACCTGCCCGGAATCAGGCGTGCACCGATATATGTAATAGATGCCCTCTGAGTACATCGCGCCGCTTAGCATCATCATTTCTTCCATCGTACTCTTTTCAATCAGATACGGCTCAAGTCTTTGTAACACTTTGGCAACCCTCTTGTATCTCCCTCAACATACTTTCGGTCAACCAACATAAAACGATCTGTCTTCTCGATCAATTCGTCAATCAACAGTTCATAGGCAGTTCCACTTGGATCGGTGTGAAAAGCTACAGCTACCATAGGTTCCTCCTCATGACTCTATATTGATTAATCTTCAATCTGCTGTATCACCTGCAACCATTGTGGCATAGGCTGATATCATCAATCCAGTTATTGGAGGCTTGTTACATGGCATACGGCCCTGGTTCAGTATCATCCCCGCAACCTGCGGGTTATCCTTACCCTTATTATCCACCACCACCGGCACCCTACCCTTACCCTTATCCCTATCCATACCCGCCCGTCGTTCCTGTTCCACTGCCATTTCCGATTGGTGGTCCTTGGTGGCATGGTGGCTATCCCGGCGGTGGTTACCCCGGTGGACACCCTGGTCATTTCCCAGGAGGTGGCTATCCCGGCGGACCTCACGGCGGTCCAGGTGGTCCAGGTGGACACGGAGGACCTCCAGGCGGAGGATTTCACGGACATCGTTTTTTTCAGTGGTAAACATGTGATTCATTCAAAGTCCAGGTTCAGATCAGATGAAGAAGCTGCTTCAGCAGCTTCTTTATTCATCTAGAACTATCCTCTAATCGTTTAGAGCTAATATGTGATCTCATCCATCACCTTCAGATTTCGGTTCGAAATGCTGAGGAGATCCGTGAAGGTAGGGGTTAGATAATAGACAAAATCTGGATCATGCACGTACATAATAATCTGCCCATACGTCCCCTCCTCCGTTGGATCGAAATCGAGCATCAGATATAATGAACCTCCTGCGATCGTTGCAAATGGAATCCATGGTTTGTGGAAAAGGTATGGCTTGATCTCCGGGTCCAACTGGCTGATCTCTTCCGCAGAATAATACTCTTCCAGCTTCTCATCCACTTCACAGAAATATTGTTTGGTCTCTCGAATCTCTTCCAATGACATCAGATAAAATGGCGTACAACGCCCAGCCTCAGCATCACCCGGGTACAGCACATGCAACCCGTAGCCACTGCCATCTTTGCCTTTGTAAAATGTACGAAAATCAGCAGGAAATCTAATCCCATACTCCTTTTCGAACAAATCGAGATTTTCTTCGTATGCCCCATCCCGATGCTGATACTCTTCAAACAATTGGCGAATCTCTTGATCCTGTATTTTTTCATCAAGCAATCGATTCAGCTCGTCCATAAGTACGTTTAATGTTACATTCGACTCCGGTTTCACTAGGCCTCCCCTTTCTTAGCTCCGCCATTCCCTTCTTGCACATATTGATGATATTCCCAGAATGCTTCTTCCTCTCCACCACCCTCGATCAGGATCGTGACTGCGTAAGATAACAAATTAAGCCAGTGTTCCATCAACACTACCTGCTCGTCCGAGATGAGATTGTTTCTGCGAAGCATACCCTCAGGTTCAATAGCCCAGGCACGTGCCATATGAGTAATTCCCCATAGACATGCCATGACTTCCCGATCCAATGAAGACCGTGCAAGTTCTGGTGCCAGAACCCGCAGTATCTCCATCAACTCATGAAAATTCTCCTCAATTAAATGTCCACGAAAGGGCCGCAGACTGCGAAGAAAACCGTTCTGCATCTTGGGATGACTCAGATCATCATAGGAAAAAGCATGACATTTTAATAGCATTACAGCCTCTTCACGTTCCATGCATTCACCCCTAACCAGCTCATCATGCTACCTCACCAGCGCAGAGGTTCTTCTCCACGCCACAATACATACCGCTCCAACTCACGCAGTGTACCTGTGCCGATCCCATACTCGTCCATCTCGTTGGAATGAAGATTGAGCACATGCAACATGCCACCATAGGTACCTACTGCCAACTTGGACTGCTCAGGGGATACAGCCAGAGAATAGATCGTACTGCCCACAAAATGACGCCATACTTCCTCACCCTCGCCATTCACACAGTACAGGTAACCATATGCATCTCCAAGCACCATGCCCGCCGCTATTTCCACTGCCGCATACACACGTGCATTCTCATCCATCACTGGCCAATCTTCCTTCGTTTCGTTGCCTGCAATTGATTCCAGCGGGACCTGTATCGTGACCCCGTTATAGAAATGACATGCGTTAAACCAGACGCTCTGCTTAGCACTCATGAATGCGGCATAATGAGGGTAACTCGATTCCGGATAGAGGGAGTAAGTCTTGTTCACCTGACGGTCCATCACCATATGATTGCTCCCTTGGCTACCATAGGCAATCCATCGGCCATCCCGAGATACCGCTGCATGTCCCATATCTATCTGTGTATCCTCTAACTCATACTCTTCGATCTCTGCCAGATCGGGATGAAGCAAGGTCACCTCAGCTTGTGTGACCAGATATATCCCATATCGTGATTGTATGAGTAATACTCTGCCTGCATCCATAGGGATAAGTCCCTCAAGTGTCCGTTCGGGATGCTCACAGTCCGCAAGCGATTCGATCCGAGGAAAGGAAGACTGTATCCGGGCTTGAATATCCTCCCAACGATATGTTGCCAACTCCTGTCCTTCCAACCTTCGATCAGGCTGACGGATGACGCGAATCCCATCCGGTCCTGCAAGCGCATAGTCCAATCCGTCTGATGAACACCCTGCAAAAGTATACGAAGGAATCAACTGCCATCCGTGCTGATCCATCGTATAGACCTGACCCTTCTCCGTGAAGATACCCGTATTACATACACACGTTTCCTCATTCAGATAACCTACAACTTTGACCGCTTGCATGGAAGACTGAAAGGCCTCGCTCAATGGCCATGTTGCTGCGGGCAGCTCACGTCGGAGCACCTCCAAGTCACCGTGGAGATTGGCTTGTCTCACCATATGGAGCACTTTAGTACTCATTCCGCTTCTGGAGTCTCCCTCCAGCTCGGCTTCGTCTGGTTGCTCTCCCTCCATGCTTCTCCGTACAAATGCATTGACATCCCTTGCATAACGCTTGCCTTCATTGCGCCATTGTTCCGCGATGTCTTCCTTTAACCAACTCATCTGTTCCCCTCCACCCTAACCTATTCATATGCCGTGCAATGATGTGCTTGCAAAAACAGACTGATATCGTTATCTGTAGCCTCTTCAGTCCCGCTTTTTTCTTCATAAAATAAGGCAACTTCTCTCCCCGTTGCATAGTTAAAACGTACATATCCGCCCATTGACGCCATAAACAGCTTGCACATGTATTCATTCTCCAACACAGCGTCCCACTCGTATTCCGTTTTACACTTCTCCGCCAGAGCCATCATTGAAATTCCCTGTTCCAGACCTGTAAAGTGGTAAAACGTATGTTTCCGCAGCTCATTCCACGGTTCATAGTATCGAGGCGTTATCGGTGTATCCTGATGGTAATACCCACAATAGATCCGATCCAGCGTTTTGCCAAATTCAGTCTCCGAGCATGTCCATAAGGTGATATTCTCATCATGACGCGGTAGCCATAACAGCCCCTCAACTTCCGGATGAACAGCAAGGAAATCTCCATCTACAGAACTGCCGATGGTAATGCACTGCTCAAGTTGATGCTGACTTATAGGCGATTCATCCGTATGTATCCAAAAATCATATTCAACAAAAGGCTTCAACACTTCCGGGTCCGGTCTTTGCACATTCATCCAGCCCGTGTATGTGCCTTCCCCGTATTGTTCAATCCAGTTACAGTATGACAAAGGTAGTGAGATGGCATGCTGTTGTTCAAAGTGATCCAGTTCCTCTGCTGGAACCGGCTTAAGTGCACGGGATACGATATACATTGTTTTGGCATCTCCCATCTCAATTTGGTTCATTCGTTACAGATCTAAGCCAGTTCTTCCTGTATAATGTCAGTCCATACCCCTTTACGATTCAGAATACGAATAGCAAAGGCATCATATCCATCACGTTTGACCTGATCAAAATGCATGCGCTCTCCCGTAATCAGTTCATATGCACCATTTTCATCTACATCTTCGCCGAACTCTTCATCCCAAGGCACATTGTAGTAGGCCGTCAATTCCACCTCAAAGATGTCCTCTCCTTCAACATCCAGATAAGGGCGAAGAGGTCTGTCACGTAGTGTTTCTTCCGAATAGTTCTCACATAACATGGCATCATATCCGTGCTTAGCGGCATCAATGAGCAGGTAACGTTCACCTGTGACGGTATGCTCCGCATATACAAGAAGCGGTGTCGAATCATGCCAGGTAATCAGATCATCTTCCGTCAAGTCACCATAATAAAAAATATGGAATTTATCATGACCATCACTCGTTAGAAGCTTGCCTTTCCACTCCACTTCCTCGGACTTAACGTCCTCTTCTTTTCTTGTCAAACCTTCCAGATAAACAGGTCCGTGTTGTACACCATACTCATTCATCATCTCGCCTCCGATTTGTTCATTCGAATAGTAACTACTTTGTGCTCATCATCCACCGTCAGTTTCACATCGATGTTTAACTTGTCACGGAATAGCGCCGTAATATTGATATAAGGATCGCGAGCAGCTTCGCTGCCACTCCCACTGGTACGGCTCATTCCCTGATGAATTATGGACTTCACCAATTCGTTATCCGCTTTGCCAGTATTATCGTAGGTATAGACGATCTGCCCATCCTGATCATACAGATTTAAGACCGTTGAGAAGTCATTGGCATTCTCGTACTTTCTCTCGGTCTGCACGTAGTTATGGTCCGTATGTTCATAGTTCACAGTACCATCCAGATATGGATTGTCCCCACCGGGCTTCACTTCATACTCCCGATAGGCCAGATTAAACAGGTATTGGATATGACTCATATCAATCCGGTAATAAAACTGACGGTTATCCTCTTGTTTATCCATCGCTGCAAAACTGTTAATCAGCGGCCAGGCTGCATAGGACTTGCCATTCACATCAACCGCGAGAGCATAGTCAGATAAAACTGTCTGTTTTTGAAATACACCATAAGTCTGTAAAATAAAATAAGCCGGAATCATCAACATACCCAGAATGATTGCAAAAATAGTTAATTTCAATCGTAGTTTCATGTTTTACTCTCCCTTGCAGCGTTAACGCTTCATCTTCGCTTTCAGTCTCATCCAGTCTTGTGCTGAAGCTTCGACAGTGTACGAACAACCACATCCCTGTTCTTCGCATCCTTAATATAAGCTGGGATACTGTGTGAAGCTGTTTTTAAAGGCATATTTCCAGGTTTTTCACGCAGATCTGCGGAAATATATGCGATGAGATAATTTAAGTGCTCCCGATTCACTGCCCATATTATTTTTCCTCTGAACTCATCCAGGAAGTATAACTCCAACCCGAATACAGGATCTTTCCCTGCACGAATCTCGGAAAAACACCTGCCGTACATCGGCTTCGCATGTAATTCAACCTGATTAACAGAACCACAATGTGGACATTCCACATGCGATGATCGGTGGGACGTCTTCTTCTCGTCTGTGACCTCCACGTTAAACCAACGTTCACATACAGCACAATTCCCCTTGGCTCTATATTGATACACTGGTTCTTCAAGAGCTTGAGCGTAGCATTCAAAACACTTCCATCCCAGTTGATTGTTCCGTTGTTCTATAGATGCGTGCCCACCGCATTGGGGACATTTCACATCAACCTGCTCGCCCCGACGAAGTACCGCATAGAAACTGTACTTATACGCACCTTCATCTTCGAAACGTTTCATTCCGTATCCACCCTTCCTTCTGTAACTAAGATATACACAGCCTGAAAATACGTAACATTTACCAATCCATCTCTCTAAAATTATATGTAACTCCGTTCCTCAGCACAAGAATGGAAGCCAGATTGTTGAAAATGGCTCTAATAAGACATACCCAAGTGTGTGCCCCGTCACACCAGCTCCTGCCTCAATAACGTAATCTATAACTAAATAAATACTGGATTGAAAGTATACCTGCTTTTTATATTGTGAAAAACATCACTTAGCAAAGGTTGTGCACCTATGTTTTCCTTCATAAATGTATATAAATGGTCACTCCTATTCGCCATATTCACTGCTACTCTCTCTCACTGTAGTTCCACCGATACGATTAAACCTGTTCACAACGATGAAGTCTCCTCCTCTGCGGCCAGTCAACCCCCGGTGGACCCAATCATTCGCAGAGAAGGAACTACGGTATATATTGAAATGACGGCTCAGGTTACAGACATCGAAATCTCCGAGGGTGTGATCTACAACGCATGGACATTTAATGGTACTGTTCCGGGACCCGTCCTGCGAGTGACCGAGGGGGATACCTTGGTGTTCACACTAAAAAATAAAGATTCTACTCTGCCTCACTCCATGGATTTTCACGCGGTACATGCCGCTCCCAGCAGCAAATTTATAGATGTTATGCCAGGCGAGAAAGGCACGTTCACCTATCCAACCTCCTCACCCGGTGTATTCATGTATCACTGTGGAACCAAACCAGTGCTGGCCCATATTGCGAACGGCATGTATGGCATGATTATTGTGGAGCCCAAGGCTGGATACCCTTCCGATCACTTGGTTGATCGTGAGTATACCCTGGTTCAAAGTGAATGGTATAAAGAGCATGATTACGAAGCTTTTTTGAACGAAGAACCTGAATATGTCGTATTTAACGGCAATGATTATGGATTGACCAAGCACCCCCTGCTAGCCAAAGTTGGCGATACCGTGCGAATCTATGTCAGCAATGCCGGGCCCAATGAAGTCTCATCCTTCCACGTTGTAGGTACAATTATGGACCGTGTATATACCGATGGGAATCCACGCAATATCCAGTATGGAATACAGACGGTTATGCTTCCTGCAAGTGGTGGAGCTGTCGTGGAGTTTACCGTGACCGAAGAAGGCGATTATGCGATCGTAACCCACCAGTTCAATCATGTAGCCAAAGGAGCTGCTGCTGTTCTGCGTGTGACCAAGGATGGTAAAGATCATGGTGGATTCGCCATGTCTCACTAAAGACATAACAATAGGTAATGGCTGTACCCATCCTGAACATTTCGAGGTGATTATATGATGATCTGTGCGCACGAAGCGAAGGATACCTGTTTCTCCAAAGTATCTCTGTTCCAGCATCTGGATGAATCCGAAGCTGCATTGCTGAGCTCCCTTCTGCATACCCGCCGATATAACAAAGGTGAGATGGTTGTCCAGGAGGGCGAACGCTCAGATACGCTTTATGTGATTCATCAGGGATGTGTAAAGTTATCCAAATATAATGAAAATGGCAAAGAACATATTATCCGGTTTCTGTTTCCTGGAGATTTCTTCGGACAAGATTCCCTGTTACACCAAAAACCACATGCCGCGAACGCCGAAGTTCTGGAGCCTTCAGCCATCTGCTCCATCGGCAAGCATGATTTTGACCGGTTACTTGAACATGATCCAAAGCTTGCTTATCATTTCCTGCTTGCCATTTCCAACCTTCTGCGTGAAACCGATGAATGGAACTGCTCGCTTAGTGCCATGACAACGGAACAAAAGATTGCCAAGCTGCTTCTGTTCTTCCACAACCGAAATCATGCAAGGCATGAGATCCGTTTGCCTGTCTTCAAAAAAGATATGGCACTATTACTTGGTATCACACCAGAGACGCTTAGTCGTAAACTCGCCATGATGCAAGCGCAGGGGCTTCTTCAGGTTACAGGGAACTGTATTCTTATTCTTCAATTGGAACAGCTCAGGGAAAGAATTGAACCGCCAGCGTTAAGCCAATGAACGTGGTAAGCAAGCTTGCAGGTGCGAGCAGTCTGTTTATGCCAAAAAGAGTATCCGAACAGAGAGCTTCTGTTCGGATACTCTTTCGTATGGTCCTGTCATTCAGATATCCAACAACAGCGACACAAGCAGTCCCATGGATGCAATCAATCCCACTACAGGCCCGCCCTCTTCAAAGGCTTCCGGCATCATTGTTGAGCAGATCATGGCAATAATTCCGCCACCTGCAAATGCACCAATCGCTGCACCCATCTCTTTGGGAAGCTGCTCCAGAAACAGATAGCCCCCCAGTGCCGCAAGAGCAGAGATCAAAAGGACACTCAGCCACATCAGCATGATTTTACCGCGACTGTACTTGCCCTGTAGCCCAACCGTACTGGACAGACCTTCAGGGATGTTGCTGACAAAGATCGATACCACCAGGACTACACTGACACCGTTGCCAGCCAGCAAGCTGGCTCCAAGCATGATGGATTCCGGGATCGCATCCATTACCGTTCCTGCAAAGATGCCAAGGCCGCTTTGATTGGAGTCTCCCGACTTTGCCGAACGTTTACGCCCTGCCCCTCCCTTTGCAGAAACGAGCAGGTCAAACAGCGTATACACAACAGCCCCCGCTGTAAATCCAATGGCTGTGGGTATAATACCTCCATCATTCAGCGCATCTCCGAGAAGTTCAAAGGTTGCTGCACCAATTAATGTTCCTGTTCCAAATGCCATGATCCAGCCGATGATTCGTTTGGGAATCTTCACAAACAATGCTGCGAGTGCGCCAATGACTACCGCGGAGGCAGAGATGCCGCCCCACATGAATGCAGTCCACATCCGGGTCGACCCCTCTCTTGTTCAATCATATTCTAGCTTCTATCATTCCATTAACCCTGGTTGAACAATCAAAAACAGTGATGTGGCTTTACGGTGATCTATATCACCTGATGTGTTTAAAAATCACGCTATGATAAAATGATGTCGTAGTTCAGAAATATGAGCACAGAGAGGAGAGATTCTCATGAGTAGGGTAAACAAAGATACCACAGCGGAGTTTCTGCAACAGTTCCCCATCTTCCAGGATCTTAGCCCCGAGGAATTAAAGCAAGTCGAAGACATCGCCATTTCCAGAAGCATTCAGAAGAAATCGGTTATTTTCAGCGAAGGAAGCGAAAAAGAAGCTGTTTTTTTCATACGTACCGGCATTGTAAAGGCCTACAAAACCGATGAGAACGGGCATGAACAGATCGTCTCTTTCCTCAAAACAGGAGATATGTTCCCACACACCGGTTTTTTTAACGCGCACCCCTACCCGGCTACTGCGGAAGCAATTACCCCTACCGAGCTACTTGCCATACCTGTGCGGCTTTTCGAACGATTAATGTTGAGTACACCCTCCATTGCGATCAAAATTATGCGTGTGCTCGGTGATAAAATACGAGAATTGCAGGATAAGTTGCAGGTGCTCTCTGGTCAGGATGTACGCAATCGTGTGCTTTCCTTCCTTCTCATGCTCGCAGAGCAGCACGGACACAAACATGAAGAACATATTGTCATCAATCTGCCCATGACCCATCAGGAGTTTGCCAATTCCATTGGTACAACCAGGGAAACAGCAAATCGGCTTTTGAACCAGCTTACAAAAGAGAATCTGCTCGAAGTAGATCGCAACCGGATTATCATTCATGATTTGCAAGCTTTGAAGCAGCAAAGGGATACTTGATCTCCCTGCACCCAGGCTACTTTATTTTTGGCCCACACTCTAACAATAAAACTGTGTTTACACAAAACGACCTTAGCGCCCGTAACCCACGTTAAGGTCTCTTTGTGTATGCAGAATTCAGTCATATTAAGGCGAGACAATGACATTACAAATATGTGAGCAGGCTCACACAGATCCCTCTTCACATTTCCTATAATCAAATTGCAACACCAAACTAACCCTAATTGGAGGAATGACACATGAACACATACACAGCAACCATTAATGCCACGGAGTATGCACCGCATTTGAAACATAAAGTGATTTTCGAAACGTTTGATCAGTTGCGACCACAGGAATCCATGCTGCTCATTAACGATCACGATCCAAAGCCACTTCGATTCCAGTTCCAGTCCACACATCCGGATGGTTTCAACTGGGAATATATTGAGCAGGGCCCTACAACCTTCCAGGTCAAAATCAGCAAACTATAGATTGGAGCTGAACCGCGATGGCACACGTTGAAATCATTGATGATACTACACTTCGCATCACGCTACGGCTGGAAGATGCCATAACCATGGTGAAGATGGCACAGCGTGAACAGGCCGAATATGCGCAAGAGATTATTACCATTTACGAAAAAATGCCAGTGTTCGAATATACTCATTTCTGTTTTTACGCCTATGACAGTGCAAGACTATTTGAACAGATGCTCAGCATAGACCCCAAATCTTATCTGTCCTTCTCCCTCAATGCGCCGGATTCATTCTTCTATGCACTGTACGGTGGGATGGCCGGCCTGTATGAATCATCTCTACAGTTAGTACAGCAGACGGCTGGAACTGGAGCAGGATTGGATGTGAACGCACATGTATCCATCTGATGTTCATGTTGTTGAATTGGATGTGCGTCCTCATCTGAGTAACAAGGTGGAGCCGTTTCAGCTGATTATGGACACGGTCAAAGGTCTTCAGCGTGACGATGTGTTTGTACTACACGCTCCGTTCAAGCCAACACCTCTGCTCGGTATTCTCAAGCTGAAAGGATACTCCAGCACATCGGAACGAAAGGCTTCAGATCACTGGGTCACCACGTTTGTGCACAAAAAAAATAAAACCGGTGCAAAGGCAATTTCTGCAATGGTTTTATCTGGATCAGAAGTTAATTTAGAACCTGATTCAGATGAAGAATCAGCTTCATGCCATGGACATCCAGAGGAGCAACCTGCTGCATTTAAAAACCTAGAATTTCTACAGGCTCCCACCATTATACTGGACAATCGCGGATTGGAACCGCCACAACCCATGGTGAGAACACTCGCAGCTCTGGATCGTTGCAAGTCTGGGGAAGTCGTGCTGATCCACAATGACCGTGTACCTGTATTCCTGATTGAAGAGTTGAATAATCTCGGTTGCACCTACACGGTTGAAGATCAAACCGATGGCACAGCCAAAGTGAGAATTGAAAAAGGGTAAGGAGGCGAAAGCCATGTCCAGGTTGCCGTTTCTTTTTATCATCACGGGCATCTTTGGATTTGTAATGTATCATGTCTTCTCCCTGCTCTCGCTGACAGGCTGGCTTGGTGATGAACTCAGAGGACCCGAAGGCTGGTTTCATGCTCATTTGTTTGTGCTTGGATGGGCAACGATGCTGGCTATGGGTGCCGTATATCAGTTGATACATGTTATTTTGCAATCCAATATCTATAGTCTGTTTCTCGGTTATTGTCATTATTTCTTGTTCAGTATCGGTATCTTGGGCATGTTATATGGCTTCATTCATGCTGATGTCATCTGGATTGCCGGTTCTGCTGCACTCGCGCTCTCTGGCATTCTGTTGTTCGGATGGAATATGGCTATTACCCTCTTCCGGGCTTCACAATGGAATCCGGTAACGATCAGCGCAGCTTGTTCCTGTCTTTATCTGGTTCTTACCGGGTTGTCCGGTATGCTGATGGGTCTGAATTTTGCCTTTGGTGATTGGAATGGCTTGCATGAACGCTTGTTCGGCGCACACATCTGGATGGGTACACTCGGTTGGTTTGGCATGTTAATTACCGGTTTCAGTTACAAAATGCTGCCCATGTTCTACCTGTCCCACAATTATTCCATTCGATTACAGAAAGTGGTCCTGGTTCTGTGGAACGCAGCCGTAATCACAGGCGTTGTTGCATTTCTCACTGGGCTCAAGGGAGGTTGGCTCTGGTTCGCGCTACTTCTCCTTACCGCAGCCGTACTCGTCTATGTGTATCACTTGGAGCAAATTCAGGAGAAACGACACAAAAGCAACCCAGGTCCAGGCATTCGCTGGTCTGCGTATGTAAGCCGTGCATTTGCCGCATATGCTGTCGCCCTACTGATCTATTCCGCACAAGGGACTGAACTGCTGCTCCATCCACGTGTTGTTCTGTTGTCTGGATGGATATATCTCGGGGGCTGGGTGTCTCTCACCATACTTGGCTATGCCTCCAAAATCGTGCCTTTTCTGTGGTGGACCCACAAATATGGCAAGCAGGCAGGCAGACCCGGAACACCGCTGATGGCAGGTATGCTGAGTGAACGGTATGTCAATTGGGGTATGCTCGCCATGGTGGCTGGAAGCCTGCTGCTTGTTAGTGGAATTCTGATTAATCTGGCGGAGGTCATGATGGTTGGTGGAACGATTTTGTCTCTTGTCTCCATCGTTTATATCGCAAATATTGCTTTGGTATTCAGACGTTAAAATTATAAAATCGATCGGAGCGTGGAAAAGGTGGAACAAACGACGCATTTACTCGAATGTCTCAAGGAAGTGTATGACCCTGAATTAGGTGTCAATATCGTTGACTTGGGTCTGGTGTATGAAGTAAGAGAAGAACCTGAACGAGTACATGTGCGGATGACACTGACTACACCAGGTTGTCCGCTGCACGATACCATCGTTGGTGCGGTGAAGTGGGTTTTGCAGGAAAATACGGGCAAGACTGATATTGATGTTCAAGTCGTGTGGGAGCCACAGTGGTCTCCACAGCGGATGTCGAATGAAGCCAAGGAAATGCTGGGATACTTCTAGGTCGAATGACTATAGACCGGATGAATGAACAAGTTGCTGACGGAATATGAAAAAGCATACCTGATATCTGATGTTCTCTCAGACCCAGGTATGCTTTTTGTTTTGCGAAGGATTGACTTGCACTGGATCGTCTCCTACGAAATGGCCTTGTCGGACACATGCAGTGATTTTTGGATAAAAAAATAAATAAGGAAACTCCAGAATAGAGTTCCCCCTTATATTCGTGGCGATCAGTGAATCATTGTATCTATTCCTTGATAATAACTCTTAGATGTCCTTTGCATACGATGCTGCTGGTACTTTATTTAACACCACGAACAAACGAACTTCCTGTTCTCCTGTATTACGGAATGCGAACTCTACCTCGCCGCCGCAATGGATTACATCCTCTTGATTCACCACTTGTTCTTCACCATCCAGAATAAGTGTGCCTGTGCCTTCGACCACCAGCAGAATAACGTCTGTGCCCGGATGTTGATGGACGGGAAGCTCTTGTCCTGGCAGAAAATGAAGGACAAAGGTCACTCCCCCACCCTGTTGGAATAATACCCGTTTCGTAAAACGATCCTCGCTGAATGTTTTGACTTCTTGCAATGACGTAATATTCATGATTAATCTTCCTCCTCAATAATATAATCTGTGAATACGTTCATCTTATCGCAAGAAAGCCCGCATTTCCTTGATCTGAATCAAGGAATGCAGGCAATGAACAGATCATGGTCGGTCCTTACGACCCTTTGTTTTTAAGATGGTTACACCATCATTTTGCGCAGAGAAGCGATATATCTCGAACGTATAACGATGAAATAAAACGTCTGTGCAAGTACAAAGGCACCAAATACAGTCAACACCGGCATCGTATAATTGGTAATACCGAATTCAGTAAGAAATGGCTTAACCACGACCAACGTTTCAATGATAGCTACCCCGATCGGTAAAAAGAACAGAATAGCAATCTGAACGGTGGATGATCGTTTCATCTCCTGGAAACTGAGACCCATTTTCGAAAGAGAATGCACCATCTTTCCATCCGCTTCAAGATCGGTATGCAGTCTGAAATACAGAAAGCTTGCGGAAGAGATGGAGAAGATCAATCCAATAAATATGCCCAAGAAGGTAAATAGTGCTGTCCCCTGTCTAAATCTTTCAAAATCACCGTACCGTGTACTCAGATATCCGGAGTAATTCTCATCCGAAGCATTATCGCTTCGAATGGTATCTGCGGACGAAAGTAACTGATCGCTAACCATGGCTTCCGAGGAGTGCCGGTCAGGTACTGCATGACCCCAGGCAGGAATCTGATACAGAACTTTGCCAGATAACCTATTTTCATGGACCTGTTGTGTGATCTCTTCAAACTTCTCATCCGGGAGGACAACTACACCTGTTGAATAGATTAAGGTTGCAAACCTTGGCTCCACATCTGTAGCTGTAACTCTTGCTTGCATTGGGCCAGCTTCTAGATTCAAGGTCAATGTGTCTCCTTCCGAAAAATTGCGAAACCTGTTGCGATCGATCTGAGCCTGATCCTTCTCATTCCGGGAATCTACGAACAATGCTGAATTTGAATCCAATTGGAATGTCTCTTTTCCTAGAATTGTATTGAATCGGTTGTAGTGACTAAGTGGCATAACCGAGACAGCACTCTGATCCGCATCCGACCAGAAGTACTCTAGATACATTTGCTGATAATCCAAGCCTGCGGCTTCAAGTGCTGAATTAATAGCGCTCATATCCATTTGATCCGTAGGTGTGTACACATTGTACTGGATTGCAAAATCGTTATTGGTAAATTGCTCCCGGTTCTCTTGATCCAGTGACAAAATCACAACTGCACTCATCGAAGCAATCGCAATGACCACGGTCACCATAAAGAGCATGCGAGCATTATCCTTCATTTTGTAACTCATCTCTGAGATCCATAACAGACGAGTACCATGCCATACCGTTTTACGATTACGCTTTAATACCCGTATAATGAGCACGGAAAGTTGTGAGTAGAAAAAATACGTCCCCGCGATGCCTGTTACTGCTGCGAGTAAGATCGTACCGCCGCTCAATTTACTGCGGAGTACTACAAATCCGATTGTAAGTAATGTCAGGCCCAGAAGTGAGAAGAACCACGAAGCTTTGGGTTCTTTTTTAGGTTTGCTGGTCCCTGTCAAAAGCTCTAACGTCCGTTTGTTTCCGATAAATATCAATGTGAAAAGTGAAATGCAGAAAAATAATAACAGAAATGCCCCGATCGTAATCAGAATCGCTTTCACCGGAAAATAGAAGGGCAGATCATCCATCCCGATAAAACGAGTGGTTAACATCAGGAACAGCTTCGACAACAACATGCCTCCGCCGATACCCGCAATAATGGAAAGACAGCCGATCAACATATTTTCCAATATAATTAATTTCCGAATCTGTCCAGGCTCCGCACCAAGTATGGTTAGAATGCCAAACTCCTTGTTCCGTGATTTGAGAAAAGCACTGATGGAATACATGACAAAGAAAAATGCAAACACATATACAATGATCGAAGCCACCTGCATCCCCATAGCAGTTGTGTCACCCATCGGCAACTCTGTCACATACGGATGATAGATGAACACTGCATAAGCGAAGAAAATCATGACCATAAACACACTGCTTAGAAAAAAAGCAATATACGCTCGCCCATTGCGGCGAATGTTATTAAACGCGAACTGAGGAAAGCTCATGTGAATTCCCTCCCCAGAAGGATAACGTATCAATGATCCGCTGGAAGAACGTCTGCCGATTATCTCCGCGGTGTACCTCCGCTGCCAGTTTCCCGTCCTTGATGAATACGATTCGATTGCAATAACTTGCTGCAAGGGGATCGTGTGTCACCAGCATAATGGTCGTTTTCTCCTGCTGATTAATCTGTTCAAGCGACTCCATGACAGCCTGAGATGAAGTAGAATCCAATGCGCCCGTAGGTTCATCCGCCAATACAATTGAAGGCATATTGATCATGGATCTCGCAATGGCTGTGCGCTGTCGTTGACCGCCCGAGATTTCGTACACTCGTTTATCCAGAATATGATCAATCCCAAGCTTGGTTGTAATGCGCTGTAGTCTACTCTCCATCTCCTTCAGTTTGACCTTGTCCAGTGTCAATGGAAGTACAATATTCTCGGCAACCGTCAGCGTGTCCAACAGATTGAAATCCTGAAAGACAAACCCGAGTTCCCGACGCCGGAACATGGCAAGTTCTTTCTTTTTCATATCAAACGGGTTCATGCCATTAATCAGCACCTTGCCTGAGCTGGGTTCATCAATGGTAGAGACCATGTTTAACAATGTGGTTTTGCCACTGCCGGACGGGCCCATAATGCCCACAAACTCACCTTGCTTGATTGTCAGATGAATATCACTAAGGGCTTGAGTCTGCACTTTGCCCTGATATACTTTGCTTAGTGCTGATACTTGTAACATTTCCATGTGTATTCCCCTCCGAATCTATTACTCTTTATATGTTAATCCTATTCTTATCCTAACTGACCTTCCGTAACGGTGCTATCGAATTACCTTAAACTTTCCTTACAGTACGTTTAAGGTTCTGTTCCCCTGCCTCCATAACTTTTGGTATCCATAAAAAAAACACCTCACCCACGGCTGTGGGCAAAGCGCTCTTTACTGCGGAACTTTCGTATGAACCCAGCTGAATCTAACCAATGTTCCCTTATTCAGCTCTGAAAACAACTCTACCCGGTTATCCAGGCGTGCACTAATCTCACGAACCAGATATAATCCCATTCCCGTAGATTCATGGTATTGCCTGCCCCGTTCACCTGTAAAATAGGGATTGAACACACGATGAATATCCTCGGACGAGATGCCGATTCCCTCATCCTGAATATCCAGGATTGTACGCTCTTCCTGTTTATAGCCGGTAATGATCACTTTTTTGCCTGATTTGCTATCGGAATAGTTCACCGCATTGGTCAGGATCTGGGTGAACATGAACCGCAGCCACTTGGAATCACTATAGATCTTAAGATCTTCCTCCATGCGGATATCCGGCTTAATACCTCTGCGTATAAACAAACGTCGGTTCTCTGCAATGCTGCTCCGAAGTACCTCTTGCAGAGACAGCAGCTCCACACGAAAATCTCCTTCGAACTGTTCAAGCCGGGATGAATGTAAGACCATTTCAAGTCCTTTACGCATTTTATCCAGCTCATCCTGAATGCTGCCAGCCGTCTCATCTTCCACGTCTTCCAAGGTCAGTTGGATAATAGACAACGGTGTCTTCATCTGATGAACCCAGCGATTCATAAATACCACCTGCTGTTCCTTGCTAGTACGTAACTGACCCATCTCGTTCTGCCGATTACGCTCCAGTTCGTGTAACAATTCCTGGATAGCCTCAGCTACAACCGAATTTCCAAGGGTCTGAAAAGACTCGTTTACCCATTTACGTGGTTGTTGAAGTAGATGATAATACGCTCGTAGCTGGAAGTAACGTACGACCAGATATACCAGTAACACAACGGTACTAATCAGCATGCCATAGAGGATAATTTTCATCGGGCGATCTTCACCAGAGAGCCAATATACACACGGAACAAGCAGCATCTGCAGCACATAAAATCCAACTAACATCTGGTGGTCTTTCAGAAAAAGTTTCATTTCCCTTGTCCTTGTGCAGAAGCGCCCAGATCCAACACGCGATAACCTGCTCCGCGAACCGTCTCCAAAATCTCTTCTGCTCCCAGTTCCTTCAACTTCCGACGTACACGTGTAATATAGACATTCAACGTATTATCATCAATAAAATGCTGATCTTCCCACATCTGTTCTAGCAATTTTTCCCGGCTGACCACTCGACCTGCCTTCACCATCAGCGCTTGCACCAGTATCGCTTCCTTCTGAGTCAGTTCTGTAGAGCGTTCATCATATTCCAATACGAATCGCTCAGGATAGAGAATCATGGGACCGTTATTCACTTTCACTTCCTGCTGCACAGCAGCGTAAGAACCATAGGCTCTGCGCAGCTGACTGCGGACTTTGGCAAGCACAACTTCATATTGAAAAGGTTTTGTAATATAATCATCCGCTCCATGTTCCAATGCCATAATCTGATCCATGCCGCTATCCCGAGCGGATATGAATAGAATGGGACATATGGAATGTGTACGTATCTGTCTGCACCAATAGTAGCCATCATATTGAGGCAGGTTCACATCCATCAGCACAAGATCCGGTTCCATCTTCACGAACTCATCCAATACATGACGAAAATCGCCGGTGACCTGTACCTGGAATCCATTTCGGCTCAGATAAGCCGCCAGCAATCCTGCAAGCTTGGCATCATCTTCAACCAACAATATCGATTGCATCGTTAACCCTCTTCCCGTTTCCTGACGTCAATGTATCACACCTAGTTACCCATTTTAGTTGGAAACGGCTTGGAAATAAAGGGTCAGACTACGAGACGCCCCCTTCTCTCTGCCAAACCAATGATAGCCTCCACCCCTGAGTTGAACTCAAGAAAGTCCTGCTCCACCCCGTCGCTGAAAATAACTCCATCCTCCGGCATCTGGGATACAATGTGCAATGGTTGCTTCGAATGGATCTGTCCAAACACCAGGTTGGCCGCAGTCGTTCGGCTTGGAAAAGGTTCACGTACTGAGAAATACAAGTACGGCGCATCCCAGTTAAAATGATTCAGCTCCTGCCTGCTTCCATGAATGGATGAGGATGCTGCAGCAACCGCTTCTTCCGAATTCATGTGCTGCCATGCCGCCGATCCTACAATTCCGGTAGCCCCGGCCAGCACACTTTTGAACCAACCTGTCGATCCCATGCCTGTAGATACAATGATACCGCTAGAGGATTGTTGTTCTACGGATGTACCCAAACGCACTTCATAACGTGCCGATACATGTGTCTTCCGACCAATGAACAGATCGTTGACACCATATAGATACTGTCCATCATTGAGTTCCACTTTGGCGAGTGTGACTTCTTTCAACGTTCGTTGTTTTCGAATGACATCCGGGACAATGAAACTTAGATCCTCCACAGTAAAAGGTAATAACACCCCGTCCCATCGCATTGGGTCCGGGTTCACGCCAATGAGTGGCTGCTCGGTTACGTATTTGAGAGTATTGGCTACAAGTCCATCCTGTCCAACCACAACCACGATATCCTGCTCTCCAAAAATAAAGTTCGGCACATGTTCCCGATCAATGGTCTGTACACGGCCCAATTGCCCCAGTTGCTGCTGCGCCTGCTGCACAGATAACCGATAACGACGGTCTTCCTCCATATAATCACTGAAGTCGGCGCCCAGACGTTCAATATAAAACTGAGCTTGCTGCACCGTGTTATATCGAACCACCAACTCTTCCAGTCGGGTCCGACGCTTAACGAGAATGAGCTTGTGTTCGCTCATTCGATCGTCCGGCGCAGCCTGATGACGTACTGATTTCCCTGCTTGCTCTGTCTGCTCTCTTCTTCCTAATCTCATCGCCCTCTACCTCCCTGATCTCTGCCCGGCGCGGGAGACATCAACCCCTGCAACAGATCCGGCGAGATATTAAGCTGTCCAATCTTGCCTGCATTTTCAGCCAGTTCCTGGAATGCGAGTGCGATCAGCTTATCGGAATTCATGCCCATGTTTGCCATCGCTTGCAGTACACTCGGCTGTACATGTTGCAACGAATTCATCACGGCAGCGATCTCATACGCTTTGGCATCGGCTTCCGCATTGTGATTGGCAATGGTTAATTCAATTAACTGCTGCTTGCGTTCTTCCATCACTGTATTGAACTGAAGCTGTTCTTGCTCCATCTCGTTTTGTTTCTGTTTCACCGACCGTTCTGCATGCAATTGGGTCTCACGAATTTGCTGTTTCTTTGTCTCCACGGCAATTTCGGTGTTCAGTTCGTTCTCTTTCACTCGGCGTTCCTGTTCAATTGATGCATTGCGACGAACGTACAGCGCTTCATCAGCCTGACGCAAAATCTCTTCCCGCGCTTGTGCTTCCAATGCACGCATCGTCTCTTTATTGGGCAAAATGGCCAGGATGGATAGGCTCATCAGCTCAACGCCCAGTTTCTCCAACTCTTCACTCTGCACAACTTCGCGTTTCATGCTGCTTGCCAGCCGTTCACTGGATTGAATGGCCTCCTTCAACGGCATTTTCTCCAGATATTTCTTGGTTAGTACTTTCGCTGTGGTAATCACCCGTTGGTCCAGTTTGCCGGGGTCGTCGGAAATATACCGATTCTTGCGCAAATTGTACGTGTAATTCAGGCTCTGGGTTATTTTCAAATAATCTACAATGCGATAGCTCAGTTGTCCCTGCACTGTAACAGTCTGATAGTCCGCCGTAATCTCTTCGAACATGAATGGTACATCCACCGAGGACACGGGCAGCACCACTACCGATGTGGTCGGCTCATAATAATAGAAGGACAATCCCACGCCTTGACGTTGTACCTTACCATTTTTCACCTTCATGACATATTCACTGGGTTGAAACTTCGCAAATCGGAATCCAAACATGGCTCATTCCTCATTTCTTAATATTGTCGTTTTGATATTATTGAAATGATAACAAATGAATTTGATATTGTCAATACGACATTAACAAATGATTCATATGCCTATGTGGCGAAAAGCATTAAGTTCTAAACCTCTTCTTTTCCGCAAAACAAAGAGACCGAATCCGTTGATTCGATCTCCTTACCTGCTTTGTTATTTTCTAATACAGTCGTTCCATCAATCTGGCTACCGCAACAGCCCCTTGTGCACGGTTCGCCGTTTCTTTCGGAGCAAACGTGCCATCAGGCATGCCATTCAGCAGTCCAAGTTGCTGCATCAAGTCTACAGCCTCTTTGGCGTATGGCGCGATCTCGTCGTTGTCTGCAAACACCATATTTCCTTGTACAGAATGGGTCGCATGCTCACGCTGCACAACTTGAAGAGCTCTATTCAGCATAACGGCCATATCTTCTCGTGAAATGCGTTCGTTGGCCCCGAAGCTTCCATCCGCTCGGCCTTGAATAATGTTCATTTCAATGCCAAGTCGTACTGAATCCGCATACCACTGCTCTTCCTTCACATCCGTTGGGAGCGAAATGGATGCATCGGACTGGCGTGCATCACCAATGCCTTTAATAATCATTTGCAAAAATTGTGCTCTGGTCAGTTCACCTTGCGGGGCAAAACGAGTTGCGCTCATCCCCGTAATGATTCCCTTACCGTAGAGGTTCTGCACTTCTTGGAGAGCCCAATTATAATTTTGCAAATCATGTAGTGGCACGTCAACTTCTGCTATGACAAAACTGCCGGATTCCAGCGGTTTGAACGTCATCGTTTTTGTCTTGTCATCGTACTTGGAATACGTAACAGGTTTCATTTCTCCACTTGGAGATATGGAATGTACGATCATAACCACATCATTCAGCTTAGGCTGCTCTACACTTGATAGAGCAACTTCAATAGCTCTGTTTGTCCATGATATTGGCTTATTGTTCATTAATAAATTCACATCAACAACCGTATGATGACCGATTGCTGCTTTTTGAGATGTGGATAGTGCATCTGTTGATCCTTTTGCCACTACAATGTCGAACGTTCCCGCAGTCTCTGCAATGGTTAGCTGCAGTGATTTTAGAGGAACACGAACGGTAGTCTGTCCTACGACTACATCCAGAGATTTTACTTCCTCGGAACGAACCCATGCTGCCAATTGACTTGCAGCCAATTGGAATGTAACTGTGTTGGCTGTATTAGGAACATCTGCAATCAACTTCAATGTACGATTTCCTGCATCCGTGGACTGCAGTGCCTGAGTTAATTGGGATGCATCCGGACGAATCGAATACTTGTCATCCCCGGTTGCTTTTCCTTTTATTGTTATTGAACCCTTCTCTGGTGCAGTGCCCGATCCAACGGGTGGGGTTACAACCGGATTACCCGTCGAAGGAGCTGTGCCCGGGTTGGAAGGTTGTGAAGGTACACTTGGTTGGGATGGCTGACCAGGGCCAGGTGTGCTATCTTGACGCACAAGCTTACTCACAGCATCTTGTAACGACCGATCCGCATTGCTTACATCTTGCGTTGAAGATTCAACATCCAGCATGAACGCCTTCGCTTCAGAAAGCGCCTTACTGAATACATTCCAGCTTGAAGTCGTGTAATCCGTTTGTTTTAATTTCTCAGCGTTATCTACAGTAACTTGCAGTGCAGATTTGTCCGCCGGGAACGTACCGTAGGCTTCAAATTCCATGAATCCTACCCATGTAGGACCTGCTGTAATCGTTACGCGAATATAACGTCCCTCCGTGCCTTCTGGAAGAACATGGCTAGGTGCGGTCGATACAACCACATCATTTGTGGTGTCCACTACTTTCACAAAATTTTGGTTATCATTGGACACTTCAATCTTGTATTTGATGCCGCCACTCCACATCGACATCTCGATCTTGCGAAGGTTAGCAACCTGTCCCAAATCCACTTGCCACCAGCGATCAATACTATTATCTGTTCCCCATGAAGTGTTTGGATTGTTGTCAATCGCACCTTCAGGTGAGTTGGCTTGATTGCCTCCAGTTCCTGCACTGCTTGAAGCCGTTGCCGTTTTACCCGTTGTGAGAGCCTCCAGAGAGACCAGATTAGTAAAGGCCTGTTTCAACGTACTCAGTGCTGAATTCACTTCAGACTGGACAACAGCTTGATTATCTCGGACCTGAATCGCTGCCTGCAAAGATTGTTGCAATACAGACCAGCTCCGGCGTGTATAGGAAGATTCGTTCTGCTGCTGCATTTGTTGAATGTACTGGTGCAGTTGTGTTTTGTCCACATTGGATAGACCTTGAATCGCATCATCTAAACGTTTAACCGCTGTATTCGCATCCGTCTGTGTTGCTCTTGGATCATCCAAGACCTGCTCAGCGCCTTCCAGCGCTTTGGTCAACACCGCCCAAGTGGCCGCAGACCAATCAGCCTGCTGATACGTACGCCCTTCTGCTAATTTGGCTCGAAGCTCGTCAAGCTGCGGAGGGATAACCTGCATTTGCTGCATCACATGTTCTAATGCCGTTGTCGCTGCATCTGTATCTGCTTGAGTCACGCCACCCGGCGTGTATGCCTGTTGGTATATTGCATTCGCTGAGGAGATTGCCGGAGCCAGAGTACCCCAGCTTTCAGGAATAAAATCAGTCTCGACTAATGATTCGGCTCGTGCAAGCGCCGCAGCCAGTTGTTGGCGGTCTGCCGGCAGAAGATTTAATCCGCGTTTGTACACATCAAGGGACCATAATGCTCTGCCTTCATACGAATGGCCGCCGTTAGCCGGAAATTCATCGTAGTCAAACATCGCTTGGTTCTCCCATGCATTGCCTTCAGATGCAATCCAGCCTACACCGGCCGGAATCCACGCTGGCTCCCAGTAGAAGAAACCTGCGCCATGGTTATTCGGCACATTTGCAATCATGTCCATAATGCCGGCGATGGCATCATATTGACCTTGAACGGTTGCGGGGAAGTCTGCTCCCCCTACATGAAGCGCTTCGTCCGACCCGATAATGTTCCAATGAGCGTCCCCGTTTTTGTAGGAAAACGGATAGGATGTCTCGGCAATAATCACGTCTTTTTGGAACTTGTTAGACACTTCATTCATGGTCTTCTGCACATCGGCAAATGTCCCATGCCAGAATGGATAATAGGAAAGTCCGATGATATCGTACTTGAGTTCGCGTTTCTCAAGCTCGCTGAAATACCAGTCGAACATATCCGCCTTGCCGCCTTCAGCCAGATGGATCATGATCTTCACCTTATCCGCGTTATTGGTGATCTCTCCTTCTACTGCACGTACAGCATCAATTCCACTTTTCAGCAATGCAACATTTTTCTCGAAATCGACGTCACTGCTCAAGCCGTTCAGAACACCACTGTTGATCTCATTACCGATCTGCACCATATCTGGCATGGCGCCCTTTGCTTTCATCTCTCCCACAACTTCAACCGTATAATTGTATACGGCTTGCTTCAACTCTTCGTGGGAAAGACCTTCCCAAGCTTTGGGACGAAGCTGCTGACCCGGGTGCGCCCACTCATCCGAATAGTGGAAGTCCAACAGGATTTTCATACCTTTTTCCTTCACCCGCGTAGCCAAACGAATGACATCTTCCTTATCGTTGTAGCCCCCTGATTTCTGTGGATCATTCCACAGACGAAGACGCACGTAATTAACACCGCGATCCTTGAGAATATCGAGCAAATCACGCTCTGTTCCGTTGCTGTCCACGTATTTTCCGCCTTTGTCCTCAATGGCAGTCAATGTGGAAATATCGACACCTCTAACATAGTCTTCACGATATCCCTCAACAATTACAGTGGCCTCCGGTTGAACAGGAGCTCCATATACTTCACCCGTTACGGTAAAGCTGCCCGCATGTGCGTACTCTGAAGGGCTGATACTATTCCATTCCACTGGAACAGAACCCGACTTTTCGATCAGATACTGCGCTGTCACTTTTGTCGGTAGAACGGGAGCAACCCCAGCCACTGTTTTGACCTGTATAGCATCATAGGCCGTAATGGTTGACGGATCAATTTCTTCCTCTTCGCCCCAGACTTTAATCTCGGATATCCCTGGCCACCAATTTGGTCCCGCATAGTACGGAATCGTGACCTTCACATACTGAACCGATGTATTGGTCTGGAATTCCTCACTGGCAACAGTCTGTTTTGTTTCGTTAGTCGTTTTGTCTACTAAAGTTGACCAGTTACTTCCGTCAGTTGATACTTCAATCAAATATTTTATAACTTGGTCTTTGTCCTTCCAAGTCAACTCCGCTCCGGAAAGCTCATATGGCGAACCTAGGTCTATGGTCAACCAATGAGGATTGCTTTCAGAAGATGGTGAGCTCGCACTCCAGTGAGTACTCCCATTGCCATCCACCGCCTTTTCTTTTTGCCCCCCATTCAATAGATCTTCCTCACTTACCGTAACTGCCTTGTTAAGTGCCACGTTCACTTTCGCTTCTTCCGCAGCCGCTGGACGAACCATCAGTCCCAGATCACAGAACAGCATCAGTAAGACCAGACAACCACTTATGTACCTTTTGTTCACTCTTGATCTCCCCCTTTTTGTGTTTGATTGTGCATGGATCAATGAATGTGATGAATCCTTCTCATTGTAAGCGCTTAATAGCGGTGGATAACACGGCATTTTCCAAAGGAAACAGCAGTTATTTTAACAATATGATCCTGTAAAAGTTACATTTGAGCTATAAGAATCACACTTTTTGTAAGAAACAAAAAAATCTGTCCGTGCACCGGAATGCGGATGCAGAACAGATTTTTAGGTATATGATCGTTGCTATACTTATTTGGAGAGTTTTAATTCAAGCTGTACCTGAATATCATTTTCTGTCGAAAGCACAACCGAGTGCGGATTTTCCATTCCGAAATCTTCGAAGGTTACCATCGATGTCGCTGACAACAAAACTTCGTTATTCTCATAAGCCGCTTTTGCATCAAAAGTGACTTCTTTTTCAATACCTCTAACAGTTAAAGTACCCGTCATCTTGATATCAACCGTTTGACCGACAGGCCATTCTGCAGGTACCCCTTCAAATGAAGTCGCTGTAAATGTAGCTTGCGGATATGTAGCAACGTCGAAGAAATCAGCTTGCTTCACGTGACCATCACGCTGTCCATTCCCGGAGTCAATTCCATCCATCTCGATCTGTCCTTCAGCTTTCATCTGAGCAGCATCGTCTACATTAATAGTCCAATTGCCTGTTACCTGCTCGTCCACAAAGTTAACGGTCTCCTGCGAAGTAGTTACAGAGAAGTATACTTTGGAACCTTCACTAATGCTCCAGTCTCCGTTCAATTGCTCTGCTCCCGCAGTTTCATTGGCTACAGCCGTTCCTGTGCTGTCTACCGTAGTTGTGGAAGTCGCTGTGCTCGCAGGAATCACCTGCTCAATCTCCACGTTGTTCCCCAAATAGCTATTGCTGAGATAGTATCCACCGCCACCGATTACGACAACAGTCGCTACACCTGTTATGAGCCATGCCTTTGCTTTCTTGTTCATCTCTATTTCCTCCAGTACATCATTGTTTAAGTTGGTTGTTGAATGGATCATATCAATTGAATGTGTCAGGAAGAAGTCAAGAAAAGACACAGCCCATATTTTTTCGAATCCGTAATACAGGATTGGCTTTACGCTCTGGCTCATGTAAAATCAGTACAAGTTTATGAAATGAAAGGAGAACGCTTTTCTTGAAATCCATACTTATCGTCGAGGATGAACAAGCTATTGCACGAGTACTGGCTGCTTATCTGAGAAAAGCAGAATTCGAAGTTCATCATGCAGCAGATGGACCGACTGCACTTAGCCTTTTTGATACCGTAACGCCTTCCCTTGTATTACTTGATGTGATGCTGCCAGGAATGGATGGATGGGATCTGCTGCGGATTATTCGTGAAAAAAGTGCTTGTCCCGTGATCATGCTAACCGCACTGGATGACATTTCAGACCGTCTTAATGGATTGAATGCCGGTGCTGACGATTATATGAGCAAACCTTTTGTACCGGAAGAAGTGGTCGCCAGAGTGAATGCGGTGTTGCGCCGTAATCCACATTGGACCTCAGGCGGCGAAGAGAAACGTTCCTTTGGAAATCTCGTCATTGATCTTGCTGCCAAGCAGGTGCTGCTGAACGGTGCAGAAGTTGCACTCACACCTCGTGACCTCTCATTACTGTTCTTCCTGTCTGATTATCCGAATCGTACGTTTACCAGGGATCACCTTATTGAACAGGTATGGGGGATGGACTATGATGGCAGTGACCGTGCTGTGGATCTATCGATTAAAAGACTGCGTCAAGCCCTCTCCCACTGGTTGCCAGAGACAGGAGAAATTCGGACGTTGCGAGGAATGGGGTATCAATTTTGGATAGCCAACTGAAACAGAAGAAACCGAAACGAACGATATCCATTCTGTCACACTGGACACTGCGATATTTTCTGATTTTATGTATTGGTTTCACAATTATTGTGGCTGGGGCACTCTACTGGATTCGAACAACTTCCATTGAGAAAAGCCTCAAAACTGCAGAACTGCTGGGTCTAGAGATCGCAGATCATGTGACCAGTGAAAATAATATGCTACGGGTTCCACCCGATCTGGACAGACTGGTAACCAAGCGAGAGAAACTATTTAATACAGATCATTATTTTTGTGTGATGATCTTGGACAACAACAATCAATTGATTTTTTCCCAGCCTAAAATGGAGCAAAAAGATGTACAATATCGACTATCAGACGACTATCTTGAACCGCGAAACAACAAATATGCAGGTGTAACGGTCAACATATCCGAGGGCGATCAAACCTTGGGTAAAGTGTGGGTCATGCAGTCCAAACAATCCATTACATTTGGTCCAGAGACCATATGGCTCGTGGCTCTAATCCTCGGAGGACTAATCCTCTGCGGATGGTTCACAATCTATCTCCTGTCCAATAAGTTATCCAGACCTATTCGTCAGGTAGCCTATGCAGCTGAACAGATTCGAGGTGGCAATTATGATGTGAGTCTTGACTTGAATACACGAGAGCGTGAGATCAATGAACTTGTTAATTCATTCCGCGATATGGCCTCTCGTCTCCAACAACTTGAAGAATGGCGCACACTTTCGCTGGCAGGGGTAAGTCATGAACTCAAGACACCGGTAACTTCCATCAAGGGGCTCGTAATGGCAGTACGTGATGATGTTGTGAGTCCACAGGAAGGAAAAGAATTTTTGGATATCGCTTTGAAGGAATCCGAACGTATGGAGCGTATGGTCGCTGATCTGCTTGATTATAATGCCATGGCTGCAGGAAGTGTTGCCGTTCGCAAGGAACGGACAGATCTGAAGCTGTTGGTCGGCGAGATTATCTATCAGTGGAAGATTGCATATGAGGATAAAATGCCAGAGGTTCAGTTGCATGCCCCTCCAGCCAACTTCTATACCATGGGGGATGCTCTCCGCATTCAGCAGATTATTGTCAATTTACTCAACAACGCACTTCATGCTACAGCTCCTGAACAAAAGGCTGTCTTTGATATTTATCTACGTGCAGAAGAACGGATGCTGCATGTTGATGTGAAGGACAACGGGACTGGCATCGCGGCCGAGGATCAACCTAAGATCTTCGAACGCTTCTATCGTGGAGAACTCAAAAAACGTCGTAACCGCGGCCTGGGTCTTGGATTAACCTATAGCCGGCTACTGGCTCGGGAACAAGGCGGTGAGCTGACACTTGTCTCCAGTAGTCCTGAAGGCAGCATGTTCAGATTAAGCCTGCCACGTTGGACTGCAACACAAGAAGCCATGAATACAGAAAAAGCATACAGAGCAGCCGTTAAAGCGTAACGCACGTTAATATGATAAATAGCCCAGCACTCCACTATTGGAGACTGGGCTATGTGTCATTGTTCCTTATTATTTTTATTCCAAATGGTAGTCGTCAACACTCTAATACACGTGGCCTATATTCATCGTACGCATCCGAGATCAGTTGCTTCTGAAGTGTACTACTGGCAATGATCGCTTTCCTTTTTGCTTTCAACACGATTTGCTCTATATCCGCATAACTGCACCCTGCCAGGCGTTCACATATGTAATCTTCCAGCCGGGTCTCTTGTTCAAATGTCCCAACCAACTTGCTGATATACAATCTGCGACTTGAATCATCAGGCATACCATAGGTCATCTTCGTATCAAAACGCCGCCATATGGCATGATCCAGTTGGGTTTCCAGATTCGTTGCAGCCACCAGAATACTGTCCCCATCGAATTCGTCCAGACACTGCAACAACGTATTGACGACACGAGCCATCTCTTTTACTTCATCATTACTCTCACGCGTGCGACCTATGGCATCAAATTCATCTAGAAATAACACACAGGGATTCAATCGCGCATATTCGAATAACTTGCGAACATTACTGCCCGTCTCCCCAAGATGGCTATGAATAATTGCATCTAATCTCACGAGTACCAGTGGCAAATCAAGCCGCTCTGCCAGATGTGATGCCGTTAATGTTTTTCCTGTACCAGGTGGCCCGAACATGACCATTTTATTGGGGATGGACACATCATGCTCTCTGAATTTCTCTTTCATGCCCAGAATGGTGATGAATTCATTAATGATACGCTCATTTTCAGCGGAAAATACAATATGCTGGGCTTTGCGCCTACACTCTTTGGGTGTGTAAAAAGCAGCCATATCGATCCCTTTTGCTCGGGGAATCCGGTTCATATGGTTCATTTTGCTCATGTAACAAATGCTCCTTCACTTATAGTTTAAGTCCGTGATTCAAGTTATATAGAATCCAATAAATTTTAATCGTAATTATTACTATCAAATAATAACATACTAATGCCTTTTTGCAAATCTAACCAAAGCACGTCCACTATTCTGCCACAGAAGGTAGTCATTGGTTGCAAGCTTCAATAAAATTTGCTATTCTAAATATGCATCGTTGTGTATAACGCAAAAAAGCCCTCCAAATTTCGCGAGAGCAATAATTTTCCATATTCGCAAGCGGCAACTTGCTACATCTGGATTCTTTATACCAACGAATGTAATCCAATTAAAGTGAGGTTAACAATCATGGCAAAAGACGTATTGTGTGAAGTTAATTCCTGTCGTCACTGGGCTCAAGAGAACAAATGTAATGCTTCTTCAATCTACATCGTAAGCCACAGTTCCAAAGAAGCAAGTCAGTCTGCTGAAACAGACTGTAAGACTTTTGAAGTAAAATAAGTAATCTCGTGTAATTCCCTAAAGGAGCCCTTACCGGTTCCTTTTTTCTTTGTCTATTTTAACAAGAATGATAATTATTATCAAGCCCTAATCTGTAAAAATCCTTCTCACCTCTTAAATGCACATTGGACAGATCACCTACGTACACTACGTAAGAAGTCAATCTGCCCATGAACGATTAGAACCAAGAGGTGAATAACAATGCCTGTTAAAAGTGGCACACAGTATCGTGAACGAATTGATGCACAATCCGTCCCTTGCTGGTACAAAGGTAACCTTATTACTGGAAAACGCTCTGAACATGTAGCATTTGCTGGTTTAATGGAGACTCAGATGTACATGTATGATCTGCAATCTGACCCTAAATTTACGGAAATGATGACGTATGCCTCTCCGGCCGATGGAAAACCTGTGGGCATATCCTTCCTTCCCCCAACCAGTGCCGACGACCTCCGCAAACGACGGGAAGGGATGAATATCTGGGCAAATGTCCATCATGGCTTTCTTGGACGCTCACCCGATTACATGAATACAGCCATCATGTCCTTTTACACAGGTGCCGATCTTCTGAACGAATTGTCTCCCCAATATGCAGAAAATCTCAAGAATTATTATGCCTACTGCCGTGATCATGATATTACGCTATCTCATGCCTTCATTCAGCCTTATGCCAGCAAAATGTCAGGGCAATTGGATGCCACTGAGGATGCTATTGCCGCAAAAGTCGTAGATCGTACCGAAGAAGGTCTCATTATTAGCGGAGCATTTATGATGGCTACACAAGCGGCCACTTCGGATGAGATTTTTGTCTATCCGTCACCTTCTCCTGCCCCATTTGATGACGAAAATCCATTTGCTTTCTCTTTTGCTGTCCCCAATGATCTTCCAGGAATCAGTCTGGTATGCAGGGATACCTATGCAGCCGAATCTCACACCAACTATCCACTGAGTTCCAGATATGAAGAAATGGACAATATCGTTATCTTTGACCGGGTACTCGTTCCACATGAACGAATATTTTTTGCAGGAAGTGAGGAGATGTCCTCACGTCTCTTCAGTGGTAGTAACTTTCATATTCACGCAGGTCATCAGGTATTGTGTCGTTATATTGCCAAGACGGAATTTGTCCTCGGTACAATTCAGCTTCTCACGGATACTCTCGATCTGAATACGGAAGCACATGTTATTGAGAAAACTGCACGTCTGTTCGCAGGTCTTGAATCATTAAAAGCATTGGCTTTGGCTGCGGAGGCAGGTGCGATACCAGATGGAAGAGGATTTGTATTACCTGCACCCAAACCATTGATGGCAGCCAATCTTCTTTTCCCGAAACTTTATCCTGAGATGATTGAAACTCTGCAACTTTTGGGTTCGAGTGGGGTAATTATGATCCCTCAGGAAGAAGAGTTTCAATCCGATATCGCCCCTTCATTGAATATCTATCTGAAAGGGAACGATATGGCTTCTTATGAACGCAACGCTCTGTTCCGTCTGATCTGGGAACTTGGGGCTGGATCATTCGGAGGCAGACAGACTCAATTCGAACGATTCTTTTTTGGCAATGTCCTTACCGTATCCAATCGATTATACTCCGTATATAACAAAGATCAGACAAATCGTAAGCTCGTTCGTGATTTTCTAACCAATACCAGCAAATAAGAGAACCAAAGATTCATTTTATACCAGATGGTCATAGACCGTCATCAGTTCAGAGGCCGGTCTGCTTGCATCGACATCCCGCAATCCAGGCTGGTCTCCGTAACCGATATGGAATACACCTAACACCTTCTCTGCACTTGTCAAACCCATCAGATTCATAAATACAGGATGTTGCTGATAATCATTGATCTTCCAGACAGCATTCAACCCCTGTTCCGCAGCCAGAATACTGAAACGTTTGCTCCAGGCTTTGGCCGGCAGAAGATTATCCTCACGGGCATTCACAGGCGCTACCACAACCAGATGGGTAGGGATCGCTTCCGTGTACTGATATGTAGCCCAATCGCCGTAACGATCAGCCAGATGGGGTGGATAGCTCTGTCTGACCGCTTCCAAATATAGCTGTCGCCCTTCGCCTGCAAACAACATAAACCTCCAAGGTTCTGAACTCATCACATATAATGAAGGATCTGCTTCATCAAGCAACTTTCGTATAACCGACTGGGGTACTGGCAACGGACTGAATTCACAAGTTCCTGCACGTCTTTTGCCGCTGCTTATATCTTGACTTAGACCGGTAGACATGGCTACTTTCCCTCCTCTATCTGCATGATATATCTTTATCCTTCAACCGCCTTCACATCAACCATGTTTTCTTCGGTTCAACGGCTTCCGTTCTCCAGCGATCCACCTCTTCGTGTATGCGCACTTTATCACGCGTTGTAAACTGTTCTGACTCCACCACTTCTGCTTGCGGCATGCTATCACGTATCAAGTGAATGTAGTCCATGGAACGAATCAGAGACTGGCGTCCAGGGATGTACCTAATTTTGCGTCCTTCCAACAAGCAGTATATCTCGATCATCCCCGGTAATTTTCCGAAAGCTTCCCAGCAGAATGCACTGACCATATGCTGAAACGCCTCAACTACGTTCGGATCATGGACAACCATATATTTCTGAATAAGCAGCGAATCCCATCCTTCTGGTTGCCAGGCCGCCTGAAATATCATCGACAAATGCATGGATAATGAAGGTAACTCCGTTCTCCACTGTTCAAATAGAATGGCTGGATGCTTCAGATCATCGTTCATTGCAATGGCGAGTGACAATTCATCCGTGATCTTGCTCTTCACATCCCAGTAATGGAGTACCGATTCGAAACCATCTGTCTTTCTGGGCCACCACTTCTCAAGTAAATACTGTACGGGTACTTCTTTGCGAACATCGGGGTCCAGGCTATAAAAGGCATTAACCGCATGGCTCACCGCATATTGTACACGGTGCCTCCATTGCAGTGGAGGACGCTGCTCAGACACGGGTTCAGGGCGGATGAACCGGTCTGGGCTGCGCAGCATTTCTTCCAATCTGTAATCTTCAAGCAAGCGGACAGGAAGGTCATTCCTTCCGACCGGCATCGCCGCCTGAATATTATGTCTTAACATGATCTTTAGGACACCTGTAATCCGGCAGCAGCAAAGCGTTTGCCAAAGTCACGGCATGAATCCTTCTCCTGCTCAAGCGGACTGTATTCTATTTTTAACATCTCTGGAGAAACCTCCGCCCCACGCTCTTGCAGCTTGGCAGCAGCGAGATCAACTGCACCACAGAACTGCTCATACGAGGTATCACCACTTCCGAACACCGCGGCTCTCTTCCCGCTCAAGTCAAGCTCATCCAGCTCTTCATAGAAATCCAGGAATTCATCTGGCAACTCCCCGTCTCCCCAAGTGTAGACGCCAATCATGAATCCGTCATAGTCCAATACATCGGATGCATTACAATCCGTTACGGATTTCAGATCTGCCTCGTGTCCTCCCTGTGTAATTCCTTCCACAATCAGTTCTGCAATTTCTTCTGTATTTCCCGTCATGCTCGCATAAGCCACTAACAATTTAGCCATCTATTTTTCCCTCACTTTAATTGGATCATGTTAATATTCTCTCCGAAGAAAGAATGAATTTGAATTAACAAAATCATATGTGATAATGATTATCATTGTCAAATTAAATTTTGATTATCTCTGTTTTTCAATATATGGCGCACAGTGGATTTCAACACAGCTAAACATCCTTCACCCTTTTAAGGTCCGATGTCATACCTTCCTCCAATGATACCGTCCCCCAACTGGCGTACAAGCCCTTTTTTGTTGTACAATAGTATCCAAATGACTTTTGAAGGATGGATAAATCATTATGTACGTAGCTAAGAATTGGAAGGACTATGAAGTAATCGATACAGGAGGCGGCGAGAAACTGGAGCGTTGGGGAGATGTGATTTTACGCAGACCCGATCCACAGATTATTTGGCCCCTTGAGCAAGAAACCAATGAATGGCGTCAAGTGCATGGTCACTATCATCGCAGCTCTTCCGGTGGCGGTAACTGGGATATGAAAAAGCCCATTCCCGAGCGCTGGACGATCGGATACGAAAACCTGAAATTCCACATTAAACCTACCAGCTTCAAGCATACTGGCCTGTTCCCTGAACAAGCTGCCAACTGGAGCTGGATGATGGATAAAATCTCCAATGCAGGACGCCCTATTTCTGTCTTGAACCTGTTTGCCTATACAGGCGGTGCAACGGTAGCCGCAGCTTACGCAGGCGCTTCTGTCGTGCATGTGGATGCAGCTAAAGGCATGGTTCAATGGGCCAAGGAAAATGTTCAATTATCCGGACTGGCTGATCGCCCTGTTCGTTTTATTACAGATGATGTATTCAAATTCGTACAACGGGAGCAACGGCGTGGAAATCGTTATGACGCCATTATCATGGACCCTCCTTCTTATGGCCGTGGTCCGAATGGAGAGACATGGAAACTGGAAGAGAACCTTTATCCATTCTTGAAATCATGTATGACAATCCTGTCGGATAATCCATTGTTCATGCTGGTTAACTCCTACACCACGGGTATCTCCTCCACGGTTCTGCGTAACATGTTAACCATGACAATGTCTGCTCAGTACGGTGGTGACATTACTGCAGGTGAAATCGGGCTGCCGATCACACGCAGTGGTCTTGATCTGCCTTGTGGTATTCTGGGCCGTTGGGAGTCCTAATCATGTCAGAACATCGGCATGATCATGATGCAATTCCGATTTTGTTTGAAGACAACCATCTATTAGGCATTACGAAGCCGGTCAATGTACCTACCCAGGAAGATGCATCAGGTGATCCGGATTTGCTTACATTGCTGAAACAGGATCTGAAAGAACGATATAACAAACCTGGCAATGTCTATCTGGGGTTAGTACACCGACTTGATCGTCCTGTTGGAGGGGCAATGATCTTTGCCAAGACATCCAAGGCAGCTTCGAGATTGTCCGAGACTGTGCGGGGACGTCATTTCCGTAAAATATATGCGGCAGTTGTACATGGCAAGCTGCCTGCACAACAGGGAACGTTAAAACATACGCTCCTGAAGGATGCACGCACGAATATTGTTACGGTTGTACCTAAGGGTACAGCTGGTGGTAAGGATGCCGTTCTCGATTACCGCGTTATTGGGGAGACAGACCGTTACAGCCTCGTCCATATCGAACTGCACACCGGCAGATCTCATCAGATTCGGGTGCAAATGAAAGAAGTCGGCTGCCCTCTGTACGGGGATCAGAAGTACGGTGCAAGCGTGAATAAACCCGGGCAACAGATTGCGCTATGGTCTGTGATTGCAGCCTTCCCCCATCCAGTTACCAAGGAAGAAGTTATTCTGCAATCCTTGCCTGCAAGAGAATTTCCTTGGGCGGAATGGCCTGCTGCAGTGTACCAAAAAGCTTTTGAACAACCTCTATAAGTACACAGGATCAGGTTAGATCTGTCCATACAACGTGTCGTTCAGATTCTGTATCTGACGACACGTTTTTTAATATTTCCAGCTATAAGTCTAAGATACAGAGAGGAGACATTTTGATGACCCCGTTTACCAAACAAGTCATTGCGATTATTGCGGCGATTCCAGAAGGTAAAGTGATGACTTACGGTCAGATTGCAGCCCATGCCGGTAGTCCAAGAGCCGCGAGACAAGTCGTACGAATCCTGCACTCGATGAGCCGCAAGGAACGTCTGCCCTGGCACCGTGTCGTCAACGCAAAAGGCGAAATCTCCATACCGGATGAACACTCGCGCATGATGCAGGAAACAGAACTGATTAGCGAAGGTGTGGAGTTCCAACTAAACGGAACCATTAATCTCAAACGGTTCGGACATGAGCCCGATCCTGTATTTCTTATCGATCCAACGATCCAGCCAGAATAAGATTCCTCTCTCCATATTTCAGCACACCAAAAAAGAGAACTCAGGCAGTTAGGGGCTACCCCTTTTCAACTGCTAGAGTTCTCTTTTATAGTTTTTATCTGATATTTGTTATGCGGTAGCCGTCGCTTTTTCCTGTTCTACAGTAACAGGTTCAACAGCCGGTTTCGTTTTACGAATAAAGAACGCCATAATTAAAGCAACCACGGTCATTCCGGTAGCCACGATGAATGCATAGTTAACACCATATATTGTTGCATCTGCCGTAGCAGCTATCATCGCTGTCTTATCAGTAGGATCAACCTGACCCGCAGCCACTGCATCGGCCAGATGTGTTTTGAGCTTGCTGCTCATGATGGTAACGAGAATGGCTGTACCGATCGCTCCGGCAACCGTACGCAATGTGTTGGACATCGCTGTACCATGCGCGTTCAGACGTTGAGGCAGTTGATTCAGACCTGCTGTCTGGATCGGCATCATCAGCATCGACATACCGAACATACGAGCCGTGTAGATAAACATCATGTAACCGTAAGTCGTGTCGATGGCCAGACGACTCAGTCCAAATGTTGTAATCGCCGTAATGGCAAGACCTGCAACTGAAAGCCAGCGAGCGCCTACCTTATCAAATATGCGACCCGTGATCGGAGACATGATCCCCATCAATATCGCACCAGGCATCATCAGAAGTCCTGATTCAATTGGTGAGAAACCACGAATGTTTTGCAGGAAAATTGGAAGCAGGATCATACCTGCAAACATCGCCATTGTCACAAGCATATTGATGATTGTCGTTAAAGAATACATATTGTACTTGAAAATACGGAATTCAAGGAGCGGATGATCTGTTGTCAATTGACGAATAACGAACAGAATCAGGGAAATCGCACCTACCACGAGACATCCAATGACAATTGCACTGCCCCATCCATCAGTACCCGCATCACTAAATCCGTAAAGCAAACTACCAAAACCAAGTGTAGATAAAATAACGCCTGGATAATCCAGTTTAGGTCTGGACTGGCGTGTTACGTTTTTGACAAAAGCAATACCAATTGCCGTTGCAATAATAGAGAATGGCAAGATGATGTAGAACAATAATCTCCAGGAATAGTGCTCAACTACATAACCTGAAAGTGTAGGCCCAATCGCAGGAGCCAGAATCATCGCGATCCCCATGGTTCCCATGGCCTGACCACGTTTCTCAATCGGGAAGATGGTCAGGAATACAACGGTCATCAGAGGCATCAGGATACCTGCACCCGCAGCCTGAATGACACGACCCACCATCAGAATCGTAAAGGTTGGACTAAGACCACAGACTAACGTCCCTATGGTAAAGAGAGTCATGGCTGTAATGAAAATTTGACGAGTTGAAAATTTCGCAATCAGATATGCCGTAACCGGAATCAGTACACCGTTGACGAGCATGTAACCCGTGGTTAACCATTGGGCTTTGTTTGCATTGATCGCGAGGTCTTCCATAATTTTAGGAAGAGCTACGTTCATCAGGGTTTGGTTCAGGAATGCCACGAAGGCACCAATTAACAATGCCGCTACAATCGGGCCTTTCTTGATGTTGTCCATCGCGGAGGATGGAGCTGCAGCAGTAGTCGTGCTCATATGTTGTTCATCTCTCTTCCTTGTAACTTTTCAATCATTTGACTATGAATTCTAAGTAGGTGCTCAAGGTCTTCCTTCGATATATCCAGAATGGGTGACACTCTCTCCATCCACAGATGGTGGGTTTCCTGTTGGGCCTGCTCCCCTTTATCCGTGATCTGAAGTTTAACGGATCGGCGGTCAGCATCAGAACGTGTCCGAACGATATACTCGCCCTTGACGAGCCGCTCCACAACAGCACTCATGGAACTGCTACCCATATGGCATAGCTCAGCTACTTCGTTGATGCCGATGGAAGGACGCTCCCTCAAGATGGATAACACCATAAACTGAATCGAAGTCAACTCGATCTCCTTGTTTTCATTCCAGAATGCTCGAAAAAGCATTTGATTCACTTGGCGGAACGAATTGATAATATAGAATACTTCATACGTATCAGTCATTGTTTCACCCTTTTACTTATGGAATATAATATTTCGTACACGAAATATCAGGGGAACAATTATTTATTATAACAAAAATATTTACATAGTCAACTCTTTACATATGAAATCAACAAAATAATATTGGGGCATACTAAAATGTGTGATTTCCTTGCCCCTTTCCTCAACTAACCTGGACACAATGTGTATCATATGTAATTTGTAAATAAAATAACCATAGGGCTCCTGCACGAAACGAGCAGGTACTCCTATGGTTACTCAGAAGAATCAGCATTGTATTATACCGAAGTGGATAATGCAGGCTCTTTCGTTTTAGGTGTTGTCATTTTGCCTAACAGATATACCAGCAATTGTTGATTGTGCATCGATATGTTACTGAGAACAGAGTTCATGAATTCATTGCGGATGGTAATCCCCCGCTCTGTTTCCATTCTTCCTTTATCGGAAAGAGAAACCCAGACAATGCGTCGATCCTGATTATCCCGATTCCTGCGAATCAGATCATTCTTTTCCATCCGATCGAGCAGCATGGTTACGGCAGCTGGCGTAGTCGCCAGATAAGGAATAAGATCCGAAGGTTTCATCTTCTGATGATCCTCAAGCACCTCCAGAACAGCTAGCTGAGCCTCCGTCAATGAGGGGGCCAGCTCTTGATCCATATGCAGTTTATAATCTTTGGTTAGTCTGGACCAGCACTTGGCAAAATCGGAATTATACATCTTGCATCGCTCCTCTCTGCAACCGGTTATCACTTCACCTGCTTAAGTTTTCGCCCTCCAAAGCCGCATTCCTGCTGCCTTTTTTCATTTTCCTAGCGATCGACCGTAATCGACGAAGGTTGTTAAACTTCGCATGGATGTGCTCTTCTAATCCGCCTTCGAACAACAAAAAAAGACTCTTCGCATGACAGGATTAGCTGCGCTGCGAAAAGTCTTTTATGCTTACTCTTTATCAAGTTGATGCTGGCTGATTCTCATTGAAGTCCCTCAGAAGTTCAACGATCTCGTCCTGTTTATCCACAGGAACGAGCAGTTTGCCAATATGTTTGCGTTCCGTAATCGGAACACCTTCCGAAGAGATCGGATGCACGTGGCCTTCCTTGGTCATGACAGTGATGTTGCGTTGCTCTTTGCAATAAAAAGCGCCAACAATACGACTGCCATTCGGTTTCACGCGTTTGCCTTCCTTGAACTCGAATGTGGCAAGTCCCTTGCCTCCACGACTCTGCACAGCATAATCCAGCAGTAATGAACGTTTACCATATCCCAAATCGGACAACACGGCAACTTCACCTTCATCTCCTGCAACCCATAGGGCGGATACAACTTCATCTGTATCTCTCAACTGAATGCCACGAACACCACCGGATACACGTCCCATTGGATTGACCTCATCCTCACGGAAACGAATCGCCATGGCTTCTTTTGTTATCAACATAATATCTTGGTCACCCGTACTCAGATGTACAGATAACACTTCATCGTCCTTACCCACTTTACAAGCTGCAACTGCACCGGAACGTTTGGTAACGTAATCCTTCAGTTCCGTCCGCTTCACCTGTCCTCTTCGTGTAACGAAGACCAGACTGTGATTCGGCTCTTCAAAGGATTTCACAGCAAGCACACTTGCAATACGGTCGTCTTTCGCAAGAGGAATGACGTTCACAATGGCTGTGCCCGGGTCTTTCCACTTGAACTCAGGTACCTGATGAACAGGTAACAGGAAATACTGACCTTTCCTCGTAAAGACAAGCAGATTCTCAAGCGTATTTACTTCCAGAACCTGAGCGATATAATCGCCGTCTTTTACACCACTTCCGCTCCGTTCACCACCAGAACGTGTAAAGGACTGCATGCCTGTACGTTTCACGTATCCTTCTTTGGATAACGTTACAAATACATCTTCTGCATTCACAAGTACTTCGAGATTAACCTTGAGTTCTTCCACTTCACCCTGGATCGCAGAACGACGGTCTATACCGTATTTCTCACGAATCTCCATCAATTCCTTGCGGATGACTCCGATAAGCTTGCGGTCACTATCCAGAATGGATCGTAATTGCGCAATCTTTTTCATCAGATCACCGAGTTCCTTCTCGAGAGAATTAATCTCCAGATTCGTCAAACGATACAATTGCAAAGTAAGGATGGAATCCGCTTGACGTTCCGTGAATCCAAACATCCACATCAGGTTATTTTGAGCATCCTGCCGATTCTTGGACGCTTTGATTGCTGCAATGACCTCGTCAAGGATGTTAAGAGCTTTAACCAAGCCCTCCAGCACATGTGCACGGTCTTCCGCTTTCTCCAGCTCAAACCGGGTACGGAATGTGACTACTTCCCGCTGATGGGCAATGTAAGCCTCCAGAATTGATTTCAATCCCATTTGCTGTGGTGCTTTATTCACAATCGCAACCATATTGAAGTTATAAGTGACCTGAAGGTCGGTTTTCTTCAGCAAATAAGCCAAAATACCTTGTGCGTCAGCTTCTTTTTTCAGCTCAACCACGATCCGCAGCCCTTCACGTCCGCTCTCATCACGCACTTCGGCAATACCTTCGACCTTTTTCTCAAGTCTAATGTTCTCCATCGCTGTAACCAGACGCGACTTCACGACTTGATAAGGAATTTCGGTAATGACGATTTGCTGTTTGCCACCGCGCATGTTTTCAATCTCGGTTTTGGATCGGATATAGATCCGTCCCTTACCTGTGCGATAAGCATCCAGGATGCCGTCACCGCCCATAATCAATCCGCCGGTTGGAAAATCTGGACCCTTCATGAACATCATGATCTCGTCCAGCTCAATCGACGGCTTCTCCATCACAGCGATGGAAGCATCAATGACCTCACGCAAATTGTGTGGAGGAATCTCCGTTGCAAACCCTGAGGAGATACCGCTGACACCATTAACCAGCAAGTTCGGATAACGGGATGGCAATACAACCGGTTCTTTGGCCGTATTATCAAAATTATCCTTAAACAGAACCGTCCGTTTCTCGATATCGCGAAGCATCTCCATCGCGATGGGCGACAAACGGGCCTCCGTATACCGCATCGCCGCTGCCGGGTCATCATCCTGTGATCCCCAGTTACCATGACCGTCCACGAGCATATGGCCCATTTTCCATGGTTGAGCCATCCGCACCATTCCCTCATAGATGGAGGAGTCACCATGTGGATGATAATTACCCATTACGTCCCCAACGGTTTTGGCAGACTTGCGGTAAGTCTTGTCAGGCGTATTACCTGAATCGTACATGGCGTACAGAATACGCCGTTGTACTGGCTTCAATCCATCCCGGACGTCCGGAATGGCTCGATCTTGAATAATATATTTGGAGTAGCGACCGAAACGGTCCCCTACGACCTCTTCGAGAAAGGCCGGCATAAATTGTTCTGATGGACTCATTCCAAGCACCTTCTATTCTTCGTACTCTGTAAAGTCGACGTTCTCTACAATCCAGCGTTTCCGCGGATCAACCTTATCACCCATGAGCGTAGATACACGACGTTCTGCTTTTGCTGCATCAACAATCTGTACCTTCAGCATCGCACGAGTTTCCGGATTCATTGTTGTCTCCCACAGTTGATCCGGATTCATCTCACCAAGACCTTTATAACGTTGAAGCTCAACATTATTACCGAATTCCTTCATATAATTCGCCAGTTCTTCATCCGTCCATGCATATCGAACACTCGCGAGCTTACCAGACTTACGAGTAAGTTTGTACAATGGCGGCTGAGCAATATATACTTTGCCTGCATCAATTAAAGGCTTCATATAACGATAAAAGAAGGTCAACAACAGCACTTGAATATGTGCGCCGTCCGTATCCGCATCGGTCATAATGATAATTTTGGAATAATTGCTGTCTTCAACTGCAAATTCGGTTCCTATGCCCGCCCCGATCGCCGCGGTTATGGCGCGGTACTCTTCATTTTTGAGAATGTCCGCCAGCTTCGATTTTTCCGGATTGAGCGGTTTTCCCTTGAGGGGCAGAATCGCCTGAATCTTCGAGTCGCGTCCCTGTTTGGCAGAACCACCCGCGGAATCACCTTCGACAATAAACAACTCATTTCGGGTAAAATCCTTGGATTGCGCCGGCGTTAACTTGCCGTTCAGGTTGGAACTTTCACTGCGTTTCTTGCCTGTACGCATATCATCACGTGCTTTGCGAGCTGCTTCTCTGGCTCTGGAGGCTTGAACCGCTTTGCGAATTAACGTTTGCGCTACCTGCGGGTTTTCTTCCAGGAACCGCTGAATATTCTCGGACACGACCGAATCCACAGCACTCCGCGCGGTTGCGCTCCCAAGCTGATCCTTCGTCTGACCTACGAACTCAACCTCTGACATTTTGACACTGATGACGGCCATCATGCCTTCACGCAGATCATTACCTTCGAGGTTTTTATCTTTTTCCTTGATCATGCTGGTACGCCGTGCGTAATCATTCATTACACGGGTATACGCAGCCCTGAATCCGGTCTCATGAGTACCGCCGCCCCGAGTAGGGATCGAGTTCACGAACGAAGCCAGTGTTTCCGTATAACCCGCGTTATACTGAATTGCCACTTCGACTTCAATGTCATCCTTCTCCGCATAGAAGTGAATAACATCATGCAGCACATCTTTATTTTCGTTAAGAAAAGCAACAAACTGGCTTGCTCCGCCTTCATACATGTATTCATCCTGATTGCCCGAACGTTCGTCCTTGAGCACAATTTTCAAACCTGAATTCAGAAAAGCAATCTCCTGAAGGCGTTCTGCCAATGTATCATAATTAAATTGAATGCCATTCTGGAACACCCGAATATCCGGTTTGAATGTCACTTTCGTACCTGTCCGATTGGTATTGCCCAACACTTCGAGACCGGAGACCGGTTCACCGACATGTTCAATCCCTTTTTTGTCCTTCCAATACTCGAATCGCTGACGATGAATCTTGCCATCACGGAAAATCTCGACTTCAAGCCACTCGGACAATGCGTTTGTAACTGACGCACCTACACCGTGCAAACCGCCTGATTTTTTGTATCCTGATCCACCGAACTTTCCGCCTGCGTGCAAAATCGTAAACACGACCTGGGGAGTAGGAATCCCTGTTTTATGTATACCTGTCGGAATTCCCCTTCCGTTATCCTGAACCGTAATAGAACCGTCCTTATGCAGCGTGATATCGATTTTGGAGCAGAATTTGGCGAGATGTTCGTCGACAGCGTTGTCGACAATTTCCCATACCAAATGATGTAAACCCGAAGTGCTGGTGCTGCCGATGTACATGCCCGGCCGTTTCCGTACTGCTACCAGCCCTTCAAGTACTTGAATGTCGTCCGCGTCGTAGCCTGAAGACCCCTGTCCTCCGCCTGTCGAACCTGCCGACATATCGATTTGCTCGACCATTCATGCTCCCCCTTCTTAACTTGCAACTAAAAAAATGCTTAAAATGCAAACAGATGTTTTCTTATCCTTGTCCATTTTAATTCAAGATATCCCGTTTCGTAAAGACAAGGAATGACACAATGAGTGAAGCAACGCCCCAAACACTAAGCACAATAAGAGAAAAACCTAAATTCATACCCTCGATTGGCGGTAATCCACCTGACAAATAATCAGGAAGTTCGAGGTTAACCATGAACAGATATTTCGCTGTTTGCCAAGATGCAGCCATACTTGTCAAGATAGTTCCTGCAATCAGAGCGGCCATCATAATAACAATACTTGCAGCTGTACTTCGCACAAGTACGGATACCATAAATGCTAGCATAGCCACGATTACACTCACAAACCAGATCAGTCCTGCCTGCATAAGCATATACAGCCACTGGTCTACAGCATGCACTGCCGACATATCTACATCGGTTCCCACAACTTTGAATCCTGTAAAGATTGGCATGTTGAAGCCTTTGTAGCCAAAGACCGCACCCGATATGACGTAACATATAATGTAGGCTGATACCACGATGATCGAAACAAACATAATCAGTGTAATTAATTTGCTCAGAAGCACTTTCCAGCGCCTAACCGGACGCGTTAAAAGCATTTTAATCGTACCTGTGGTACGTTCACCTGAAACAAGATCTGAAGCAATAGCCATGATTAACAATGGAATAAACAATCCAACTGCATTGTTCATGAACTCCCGTGTAAAGGTAACACCACCCGGTTCTTTGGGATTGATGTCATTTTCGAGATAATACTGCATCTGCTGGATATACACGGTTCTATATTTCTTGTACTCTTCAGGTACCCGATCGCTCCCGAGCGAGTTTTGATTGTCTGTAATGGCCTGTTGCAGTTCAAGCCGCCAATCGCCTCCGAATTTGTCACGATTATTCTCCGCAGATTTCATCTGGGCATACGTAAACATCGGTACCAGGATCGCAAGTACAATAAATATAATATAAAGCCGTTTTTTCTTCACCATCTTAATCGTCTCATTGCGAATCAGCGGCATGATATTACTCAATGGATTCACCTTCTGTCATTTTTAAGAATAGTTGTTCGAGCGTAGGCTGAATCCGCTGTACCCCTTCAACCTGTACACCAGCTTGAACCATCTGCTGTACCATATCAGGAATTCGATCTTCATGCATCTCGGCAACCACAGCGTTGGGACCAAGACCCGCAACAATCGTATCATCCATTACATCCGCAGGTCGACTTACCAGAGCAATGCCTGCATCCTTTAACATTTTTTGACCTTGCTCCAATGGGGATACATGCCATATCGCCAACTTGGAATGATCTTCAATCAGTTCGCTTACGCCTCCAACGGCAAGCACACGTCCCGCACTGATAATTGCGACTCTGTCACAGAGAAGCTGGATCTCACTTAACAAGTGACTGCTGACAAATACAGCCATGCCTTCACTCGCAAGTTGTTTAATAAAGACACGAAGTTCCTTAATTCCTTTTGGATCAAGACCATTCGTCGGTTCATCCAGAATGAGCAGACGAGGCCGCCCAAGTAACGCTTGTGCAATACCGAGCCGCTGACGCATACCAAGCGAGTAGGTTCTGACTTTATCATGAATACGCTGATCCAATCGTACAATATCCACAACTTCCTGGATACGATCATTGTCCACTCCCGGTTGCATGCGAGCAAAATGTTCCAGGTTCTCCCATCCGGTCAGATAGGTATATACCTCAGGATTTTCAACAATGGAGCCTACATACTTCAAAGCGCGCTCAGGGTCCCGATTCACATCATACCCACAGACTTTAATTTTCCCTTCTGTCGGTTTGATCAGGTCCACGAGCATCCGTATTGTTGTTGTTTTCCCAGCACCGTTAGGACCGAGAAATCCAAAGATTTCACCGGGTTTCACGTCAAATGTAACGTCTTTAATGATCCACTTGCGCCCGATCCGCTTCTTCAGATGCTGTACAGACAGGACGGAATCATACTGCTGCTCTGCCATTTATTTTCCGCTCCCTTCTGTCGGTGTATCCGCCTGGAATTCCTGTGCAATCCGAACTGCAATTTGCTCATAACCTTGGCCGTTTGGATGAAAATGATCTGACGAGAGATACTCCCCCAGATGATTCTCAAATAAATCGAATGTAGGGACAAGTGTCATCTTATCCTCATTGTTTAAAATAGCCAGTGCAGCATCGTTCCAAGCGGCAACAACCGCATTCCCTGGCTTCTCCAATTCTTTCACATCACCAAATGGATTGTACAACCCTATGTACGCAATCTGTGCATCGGGATTGATTTCTTTGACTTTCTTCAAAATCTCTTGAAGGCGTTTTGACGTTTCCGGTAAAGCCGCTGCCAGCTGCTCTGCTGTTGGCGGATCTTCCCCCTGTAGAACTTGCCCTCCCTGGAACAGATCATTCGCGCCAATGGATAGCAAAATAAAATTGGACTGCTGTAGGACGTAACGCACCCCTTGCTCATCGAGTTTTTCCAATAAAGCATCCGTTCTCAACCCGTTTACACCCAGATTATTTAGAACCTGAACATCATATCCTTTATCTTTAAGCAAGTTCCCTGCACGTCTCACAAAACCAAGTCCCTCATCATCCCCCGTACCTCTTGCCAAGGAATCACCGATGACGGCCATCCGAATCTTGCCATCTTCCACTACGGCCGGTTCACCTTCCTTATCCTTAGATGGAGCAGTTGCCTCCTGGCCTGTAGTTAACGCTGAATCTCCCTCGGGAAAAATCACGTCTTTTATAGCGTATCCAAATCCAAATAACAACAACAAGGTTGCCAAGATGGATACTGTACTGACGGTTCTCCAGATCCATGGTGCTGAATCAAGGCTTTTTTTCTTTTTCATCATCACATCTCCGCTCATGTACACCAGTCTGGGTGCTTAATAATTTATAATGACTTTACATCAAGGCGTGTCTGAAAATCCGCTTACTTCGGAGTTTTCAAGACACGCCTTGATGATGCTATTCCTAAATAACATAAATGTTCTGTCGTTAATTTGCAAATTTTGCCGCTACATTCGCAGAATTCATTTTCTATATGTCATTTAACGGAAAAAAGGTTATGCCATACACAGATTTCAACTGTGCTGGCATAACCTTTTGATATACAAATTTTTATTTACTTCATTATAATTACTTATTTACCGATAAACTCTTGAGCCCAGTATCCGTTGTAGAACCCTACACCGATATGTGTAAAGTTTTTGCTCAGAATATTGGCACGGTGTCCTGCACTATTCATCCAGGCTGTTACAACTTCCTGAGGTGTTTTTTGTCCTTTGGCAATGTTCTCACCTGCATAGCTGTAAGTTACTCCGAATTGTTTCATCATATCAAACGGAGAACCATACGTCGGTGACTGGTGATCAAAATAGTTATTGTTGCTCATATCTTTTACTTTGGCTACAGCTACTTTGTCCAGAAGAGCATCTGAAGTCAGTGCGCTCAGACCTGCTTTGGCACGCTCAGCGTTCACAAGCTTTACAACTTGCGTAGCAAAGTCGGATTGTGTGCTTTCGCTGCCATTATTACTTGTATTGTTACCGGTATTACCTGTGTTTGAAGAATCTTTAGCTGGCGTGGTTGCCGGTTTTTCTTCTTGTGTTGGTTGTGTTGGTTGTGCTGGTTTAGCCGGTTGCTCAGGCTTAGTTGTCGGCTGAGTTGGCTTTGTAGTCGGCTCAGCAGGTTTGGTCGTTTGATCAGGCTGCGTAGCAGGCTTCTCTACAATTTGTCCCTCGGATACAGTGTATCCGTTTTGTTTGAGCCACTGTTCGATATATGCTTTCAGGCTGTCTGTACTTGTAATTTTATACGTTGTGGTAGTCTTATATGTTGAATCTGCAGCAGACGCGGAAGCAGGGAGCATTACACCTACGGCCAGTACGGCTGTCAGACTACTCGTTACGACAGTTTTCATCCATTTCTTTTTCAAATTCATTCATCTCCTTAAAATTAGTTATTACAACTTTGTAATTAATACTCTAGCAGTATATCAATTCAACAAGAGATTGTGAACCTATAAAATATGGAAAAGTAACTTTTTTGTCATTTTTTAGCCATAAAAAAAAAGACATTCAGACTAACAAAGCTAGTCGAATGTCGCTTCACCATTTATTTATCAGTCACTACATCAGAACATGCAGATCAGGATATCATGAGAATTTAATGTTGTAGGAAAGACCTTTTTATACTATAGAAGAACCTTACTGAACCGATAGCCTCTCTTCTGGAAACCAATGTGCTCATAAAAAGAGTACGTTGTTGAAGTCACTTCACGGTTCGCACCCGTGACAAACAGTTGTTTACCACCTTGCTGTCTGCCCCAATCTTCGGCACGAGCCATCAGACGACGGCCAATACCACCACCACGATGTTCTTGACCTACAATCAGGGAAGTAATTTGTGCGGCAGGTTCTGGATAGGCATGACTTTGCACACATTGCAAGCCAATCACACCAATAATTTGTTCATCCACTTCGGCAACAAGCATGCATGCGTTTGGATTAGTTTCCAAACATTCAATGCGTTCTTTCATGACATTAGCTGTTGTCGGATAGCTGACCTCTCGCATCAATCCTGTTACCGCTTCAGCATCTCGCAGTTCACACTCTCGGATCATCAGTACAGGGGCCTCAACATTATTGGACATGATTTACCTCCACTTTCAGCATATTAGCGGCTTGCACCGCTGTTTTACGAGCTTCTTCCACATCTTGGCCAGCACTTAGCGCTACAGCCATTCGGCGTCCTACCTTCGTCTCAGGTTTGCCAAATACACGAATCTGAGTACGAGGAAGAGCCAGTGCTTCTTCAATCCCGCCTACAGTAAAGTCAGATGTTTCATCATTAGCTTTCAGCGTTGCTGAAGCTCCCGGTGTCAACAGATGTACACCTGTGACCGGAAAACCAAGAATTGCACGTACATGCAGCGCAAACTCGGAACTGTCTTGCGTCACCATTGTAACCATACCTGTGTCGTGCGGACGAGGAGATACCTCGCTGAACACAACACCATCCGATGTTAGGAACAATTCCACTCCAAACAGTCCATAGCCGCCAAGTTCATCCGTAACGGATTTGGCAATATGACAAGCCTGTTTCCATTGCTCAGGCGTCATTGCATGAGGCTGCCACGATTCGACATAATCCCCATCCTTTTGAATATGGCCAATCGGAGGACAAAATACGGTGCCTGATACAGACCTGACGGTAAGTAATGTAATCTCACTATCAAATTGCACAAAGCTCTCCACGATGACACGAACGGATTTGCCACGAGCTCCCGAAAGAGCAATGTTCCAGCAATCCTCCACATCCCCCGGTGTACGGCATACACTCTGGCCTTTGCCGGAAGAACTCATCAATGGTTTAATGACACAAGGTGTGCCAAGCTCACGTACGGCTTCCTGAAGTTGTTCCAGGTTGTCCGCAAAAAGGTAATCAGCTGTCGGAAGTTTCAATTGTTCGGCTGCAAGACGACGGATGCCTTCGCGATCCATCGTTAGACGTGCAGCACGGGCAGTAGGTACTACACAAAATCCCTCTTCCTCAAGCTCCAGTAAAGCTTCTGTTGCAATAGCTTCAATCTCAGGTACGATGTAATGAGGTTTTTCTTTACGGATCAATTGTTTCAAAGCTTCGGCATCCAGCATGTCGATGCAATAAGACCGGTGCGCGACCTGCATTGCAGGTGCGTTCTCATAACGATCAACAGCGATCGTCTCTACTCCCAGTCGTTGGGCCTCAATAACGACCTCTTTTCCCAATTCTCCACTGCCTAATAGCAGCATTTTTTTGGCTTGAGCCGTAAAAGGAGCACCCCACATGTTCTTTCCAATCCTCCCAAAGAGAAATCTTCTATATATCTGTCTCTCTATTTTCGGGGTTTTGGTTAAAGATTGCAAGAGTGCTCCCTATTTTTCTTGTGAATTTTACAAGATTTTTTGTGTTTTTTCGATCAAATTTTACAATTACCGCTCACAGATTCGATACTCTTTCCATTCCTCCCAGAATTAAGGAAAAGTTAAAAGGGAAGATTTTAATATTTCAGAGAATCGGGGTGCACAAACAAATCCCAAATTTAAAATCTTGGGATTTGTCGATTTTTTTCTCTGAAAATTTCATTATGTGAGGAAACGTAAGCCATCTTGGGTGCGTCTGGAGTCATGTATTGCTTCGCACTATTGACTGCAACAATCGCATCATTAAAGGCTCCGGCAATGAGTCTGACTTTGCTCTCGTGGGTCGAACAGTCCCCTGCTGCAAAAACACCTGGATGACTCGTCTGTGCATGGTGGCTCATTCGAACCATTCCATCGTCCATCTTCAGCCCACAACTGGCCAGATCACTTAGATTGCTTTTATATCCGTGACTAACAACGACTTCATCCACTTCCAACACGACATTGGCCTGACTTTCCATATGCGTAATCACAACCTGCTGGATTCGCTTACCATTATTATGAAGCTGCGTGATGCTGTATGGTGTTCTCACATCCGTTATATTGTTCATCTCACTGACATTTCGTTCCATTGCACGGAACTCATTATTCCGGTGAATTACAACTACACTGCGAGCAAGTTGAGCAAGTTCAATTGCCCAGTCTACTGCACTGTTGCCTCCACCCGAAATAAGTACACGCTTCCCGGAAAAATGTTCTGGATTCTGCACGGTGTAATGAAGATTCTCTTGCTCATATTCAATCGGCTTCTGAAGCTCCAGCTTCTGAAGCTCTGCGATACCACGGCCTACTGCAACAATGATCGTACGAGTATAATGTATCTCTCCTCCAGTGGTATACATCCTCCATATTCCGTTATCCATTCGAGTGAACCTTTCCACTTTACAATTCAATTCTACCGTCGGGTTAAACGTATTGGCCTGCTGAACAAGCCACTCGATCAACTTCGAACATTTCATAGGCGGCAGACCGCCTACATCCCAAATTGTTTTTTCCGAATAGGTGTGCAGAAAACCACCAAGCTGGTCTTTACCTTCAATGATCTTTACTTTCATATCACGCATCCCTGCATAAAAAGCCGCATACATGCCGGCAGGTCCGCCTCCAATGATGGTTACATCGTAGATATCTTCTTCATTCATCTTGAACACACCCTGTTAATTTAGTTATGAATTAGAGAGATTCTGGTAACATACGGTTTGCCTTATTTATTTTTTTCTTCAAAAGCAGTTACAATATCATCAATGACATATTCGTCGGCAATCGGGGACATTCCCAGGTTGAACCATTCCTTGCCACCCACCATGTAAACATGGTTCTGCTTAAATGCTTTCAGATTTTTCCATAACGATGACGATAACATATCTTCAAATTTCTTTTTAATTTCCGGATTAGTCTCATCATCCAGCTGAACGATCAGATGGTCTGCGTCGTATTCAGGCAGTACTTCCAAGGATACGGACATGGCCGTTTGATCTTTCGGGAAATTAGGAAGTGGTTTCATTCCCAATCGTTTGTGGACAAAGTTTCCTCGGTCAAGATTCTCTCCATGCAGTACAATTTCTTTTTCCATCACTCTAATGTAGAGAACAGTCTCTTCACCGATCAGCTTATGCAATTTGTCAGCAGCTATCTTCTCCTTAGCGACCAAATCCTGAATAACCTTTTCTGCCTGCTCTTCTTTATCCAGAATTTTGGCCATATCCCGCAGTTCATCACGCCAATCATCACGCTGTGGTAAAAGTACGGTAGGTGCAATCAGCGTAAGCTGATCATAATCCTTTTTGGACCACCAGTCAGGAGCGATAATTAAATCCGGAGCTGCCTCCATGAGGGCTTCAAAATTAGGTGTTCTTCCGATTCCCATTTTCATCGTGTTTGCGAACGGTTCCTGTAAGTAAGAAGGAAACTCCTCATGATAGTTCTGTACAGCAATGGGTACGATCCCAAGTGAATATAAAAATTCTGGATATACCACAGACAGACCCATTATTTTTTGTGGGTTTATCGGGATTTCAATCTCTCCCATTTCCGTGTTCACTTTCTTCACCTGACTTGCTTCTGTCGTTGAAGAATTGGTGGTACCCGCTTCTTGTCCTTCAATCTTGGACGCTTCTTTACCTGCTGCCCCGCAAGCCGAAATAACGAGCATCAACATCATTGTACATATGACGGTTAACCATCTGAATCTCATTCTGTATGTACCCCCTATAGGTCATTAATATATGACAATGTCTAATCAATAATAATTATCATTATCACTACGATATAGGAGTAGTATAATCAAATATGTTCAGGCATGATATTGACTATTCAGACTTTTTGCCATGGACGATCTTGCCATAACTTTAATATTTCATCCAACATAAGCTCGTGGGTAAACGCCGTGTAGTCCAACAGGACGCTCGACAAAAGGACATCTATTACGCCATTCTGTATCGCTAACAGCTCAAGCCACTCTTCAGACTTACGCACAACAGACCATGTCAGCCTGGATGTCTCATCATCACCCACAATCAGTAATATTCTTTCAATGTTAAGAACAGACAACTCCTTAATGCTCACTGTTCCCCGTTCCCAATAAGTTTCAATTCCTTCGGGACCATCCATTTGCATATCAATGTAAAAAACGGAAGCAATGCTCCTTGGGCCTAACACTCGCAACTCTTCGCCACAAAATTTGAGTACAACTAGCTTGTCTTTTCGTATGGAATCCGCAAGCTGATTCTTTATGACCGTTACTTTCTCTTCATATCTTTGAAGCCATACCTCTGCAATATCAGACCTGTCCAAAAAACTTGCAACAACTCTCAAATGCTCTCTCCAATCCCCTTTTTCCCACGGGAGGTCACACACAGGAGCAATGGAATGAAGCTGACTTTGCAAAACCTCAGACTCCGTCCCAATCGTAATAATATAGTCAGGCTTAACTAATCGAAGCTGTTCCAGCCAGGTGGTCTCACTCTCAGCAAGTGGCATAACTTTGTCCGTTTCATATTTACGTCTATAATAATATGTCCATGGATGACTTGCCGGCGCGGCACATGGAATGATCTGCAATGCAAGCAATATACCAATGCTCAGGGAATGAACCGCTGCAATTTTTTGTTTGCTATTACGTATAAACGCTGCCGGTGGAACGCCGGAGATTTGCTTGAATTTACGCCGGAAATACGTCTCATCCTGGTACCCCACGTACGATGCCACATCCTTGAGTCGATAACTGTGATCATTTCTCATTAAGATCTGGGCTTGTTTCATTCGATATAGCGTTAAATAGTCGACTGGACTGTAGCCATACCTTTTCTTGAATAAACGCATGAAGTGTCGAGGGCTCATTCGTGCCACATTTGCTAATTCCTCAATAGTTAATCTCTTGGAATAATTCTGCTCCATGTAGGCTTTAACATGTTCAATCGGTGAAGCCAGATCCGTCTTTTCTGCACAGGCCACGTCGTAAAACAGGGTATACAACAGTTCCTGAAAACGTATCTGACCATAGTACCTTTGCAAGCCATCCTTCTTCATTGTGTGGTGGTAAATCATCTGACAGATCACGCCAACGGCAATGGGAGAAGATGAGCTGACCTCGCCATTCACTTCATTACGTAAAAGTTGCTTCATCATATCAAGGGCTGTTCCACCCTCCTGCTCCAGTGCGTACATGACATCAAAACTCATGTGATACACGCCTCGTTCATCCAACGAATGCACATTTGCCTCAATCAACTGCCCTGGAAAACCTATGTACAGTCCGCCTGCTTTCAATTCAATGAAAGTCCCATCTATCTTTAACCAACCTTGGCCACTCGCTACAAATAATAACATGTAAGTTTCAATAAAGTGTTTCCTCAGAAGCCACTCCGTCGCAGGATCAGTCGTATAATTCACCTGAATGAGCCTAAAATTCATATGATCCAGGTGATCAAAATGTTTTGAGTCTATTTCGTTGTTGTCCATCTGCATTGATCTCCCTCCAGACTTAAACGATTATGCTGATTTCATTCTTAAAAACATAACATACCACACGAACTAAAGATAAAAAAAACACTCCGGCTATCCTTAACCTGTCTTCAATAAATAAAATGCACTTATTATTGAGGATCAGGCTAAAGAACGCCAGAGTATTATACGTTCATATGCGCTCAGACACTTTAACTTTAAAAGCCGTCCGAAGGTCTTATTACAAAAATCTGTATTGAGCTTCTATTAATCCATTATATACGCCTTGTTTTTGGATAAGCTGCTCATGGTTGCCCTCTTCTTTAATTTCACCATGATCCAGGACAATAATGTTATCTGCATTCCGGATGGTGGAGAGACGGTGAGCGACCATAAAGGACGTTCTTCCCTGCAACAATACCTTCAGTGCTTCCTGGATTTTAAGCTCTGTCTCGGTATCAATGCTGGCAGTAGCTTCATCCAGAATCAATATGCGAGGATCGGCAAGCAGCGCACGGGCAAAGGATAACAATTGCCGTTGTCCCATGGATAATACGTTTCCTCGTTCTTCCACTTCGGTATCATATCCGCCAGGCAGCTTCATAATGAACTCATGCGCATTGACTGCTTTGGCGGCCTCTTCCACTTCTTCATTCGTTGCATCCAATCGTCCAAATCGAATATTGTCACGAATCGTACCCGAGAAGATGAAGGTATCCTGCAAGACAATACTGATCTGGCTGCGTAAACTCTCTACCGTTACATCCCGCACATCCTGTCCGTCAATGGTGAGACGTCCACCGGATATATCATAGAAACGACTGATCAGGTTGATGATCGTACTTTTACCTGAACCGGTATGACCAACGAGTGCAATTGATTGTCCCGCAGCCGCCGAGAAGCTGATTCCTTTCAGCGCCTGTCTGCCCTTCTCGTATTCGAACACCACGTTTTCGAATGCGATATCTCCTTTAATAGAAGGAAGTGGCTTGGCACCTGGTTTATCCGCAATACTTGGTTTTTCATCCATGAATTCGAAGATACGCTCCGATGATGCCATCGCAACCAATAGCTGATTGTACATCTGTCCCAGACGGTTGATTGGGTCCCAGAAGTTGCCGACATAGTTGGCAAAAGCGACAAGTAACCCTACGGTTAACTGACCATCCTGAATCAGATAGGCACCAAACCAGAAAAGGATTAATGTCCCGAATCCGCCGGTAATCTCGATCAGTGGTCCGAAGCCCTGGTTCATCGCTGATGCTTTATCCCATGACTTTTTGCTGGACAGATTCATGTTGTCAAAATACTTCATGTTCTCTTTTTCCTGTGTATACGCCTGAGTCACTCGAATCCCTTGAATGGATTCATTCAAGTGAGAGTTAATCCGGGAATTCTTCATGCGAACATCCTGCCAGGCACGACGGATCAGCACCCGCAGTTTGGTCGAGATGATAAACATGATCGGCACCGTAATGATTACGGCAAGACCCAGTTTCCAGTTAATCAACAGCAAGATCACAATGATGCCGAGCAGCTGCACGCAGTCGATCATGACGTTAACTGCACCGTTCGTGAACAGATCCTGCAGGGAGTTAATATCATTCGTCACACGCACCAGTACGGAACCTGCCGGTCTTTTGTCAAAAAAGTTAAAGGACAGCTTCTGGATATGCTTGAACAGATCCGAGCGAAGATCGTAGATAACGCGCTGTCCAATAATGTTCGTCAATTTGATCCGGTACGTATTGGCAGCCCACTGAATGAGATACAACACGAATATGGAGCCTGCGATCAGATAAAGCATCGTCATACTTGGCAGCCCTGTGGCCGGTGCGATGGCCCGGTCAATCGCCAGACTGATCAGAAAAGGTACGGATAATTTCGTAATGGTACCCAGAATCATCATTAGAATAACGAGTGGCAACAGTTGTTTCGCATAAGGTTTCATGTATGCAAATAAACGTCCAAATTCTTTCCAGTTAAACGGTTTTTCAATAATTTCATCATCCTGATACACAAATCGTTCATTCAGTTTCTTCTCGGAGGCCCCTTTGGCCTCGCGCCTGTCTGCTATCGTCTCGGCACTCATGAATTCACCTGCTCCCCAGCCTCCCGCTTACCGCGGGCAATATAATCTGCGTATTGAATTTTATAAACATCCTGGTATGGTCCAGGTACTTCAATAAGTTCGGTATGTTTGCCACGTTGTACCACGCGACCTTCATCCAGCACCAGAATCTCATCTGCATGTCTTAGTGAAGATATCCGGTGTGCAATAATAAATGTAGTTCTACCGCGCATAACTTCCTGGAAACCAGATTGAATCTCATGTTCCGTCTCCATGTCCACGGCGCTTGTTGCGTCATCAAGTACCAGAATTTTCGGATTTTTCAGCAAAGCCCTTGCGATCGCAATCCGCTGTTTCTGTCCACCCGATAATCCCATGCCGCGTTCACCAACCACCGTGTCATATCCGTCCGGGAACTCCATAATGAAGTCATGAGCCTTGGCCAGCTTGGCTGCACGGATAATCTCATCCATGGTGACATTCTTGAGTCCGTAGGAAATATTATTGCGAATGCTGGATGAGAACAGGAATGTCTCCTGGAAAACAGAAGCGATCTGACTCCGCAAACTGCGAATGCCTATATCTTTGATGTTTTTGCCATCCAGCTTAATCGTACCCGAGTTGACGTTATATGCACGCATCAGAAGCTGAATGATCGTCGATTTACCTGACCCTGTGCCCCCGAGGAAACCGATTACAGAACCGGGTGCAGCATCAAAATTAATATCGGTTACCGCTGGCATTTTGTTGCCGTAGGCAAAGGTAACGGAATCAAATGTCACATGACCATTCACTTGGTCTGCTTCCACAATGACCGGATCTTGCGTTTCTTCCACATCCACTGGCGTATTAAGCAGTTCGAGCACCCGTTCACCTGAAGCTTTCGATTGCGTATAGTTGTTGATATGGAACCCCAGATTCCACATTGGACCGATTATGTACCAGATCAAACTGAAAAAGGCAACGAGTTCACCAAGTGTCAGCGTATTCTGTATAACCATTCTTCCACCGATTACCAGCAACAGCACGATGCTCACCGAAGCAAGAATCTCCATGATCGGAAAATAGTGACTCCACAATGTTGCGGCATGAATCTGATTCGTCTTGTAACGCTCATTGCGTGTGGAGAACTTCTCCACTTCATAAGGCTCACGTGCAAAGGATTTTACCGTACGCACGCCAGTAATATTCTCCTGTACCGCTGTCGTCAGTGAACTGAGCGCCAGCCGCATCTCCTGAAACGCAGGGTGAATTTTGGATTCGAATCTCAGCGCAACGAAGGCAAGTAATGGGATGCATATGAGCGTGAACAGTGTAAGCTGCCAACTCATGGTCATCATCATGATTGCGCCGAATACGACCATCAATACCATGTTGAGAATCTGGGCGAAACCAAATCCGATAAAGTTACGGATGGCTTCCAAATCTCCCGTGAGGCGGGACATCAGATCACCTGTCTTGGCCGTATCATAATAACGGAAGGATAAAAATTGAAGCTTTTCATAACATGCGTTACGAAGTCTGTACGCCAGGAAGTTACCCAAGCGTCCTCCAAAAAAGCCATGTAAAAACTGCATTCCTGCTTTTAAAATCACTACACCTAACACAGTTAAGGCAATTATGGGAACGTCTTCAAAAGTGCGCGGAACAATAACATCATCAATCAGTATCCTCAGCATGTACGGATACACCAACCCAAGTGCGGTCGCTAAGGCGAGGAACAAGATTGATACAAATAAATACGTTCGCTTTTCCCAAAAAAAGATTTGCAGTTGCCTAAGAACATCCATGTTTCTCCTCCTCTTATGTCGTTCAAAAATACTATGAACATTTATGAAGTTTATCACCGTACCCCATTCGCGGCAAAGCGAATAACAGACCATATTCTGCCTGCTTTCAGCTTATTGACGCATTAATGAAGGTAAATACCCACCTTTCAATCAAATGTTTGAATATTCTCTTTATTTCAGGTTGTTCGTACCAAAAAAAGGCTCCCTATATGCCTTTTCGGCAGGGGCCTTTTTAGGTTGATTTTCGCAACATTTTCAATGTGTTGCTGTATCATTCATTTTGTTTTACAAAGACTTCCAGAGAATACGCGTTATGCCGCGATTCTAACGGTGTTCAATCTGTTCCAGTTGGTTGGACAAGCTGGTCCATTGCTCCGCCGGAATTCCGCTCTCCAGTGTATCTTGAATTCCGCTCACTGCCTCGTCCAGACGTTCTTCCAACTGACGGGATTGGTGTTGCAATGACTGACTGAGCTGGTTGTCATAAAACTGAATCAGTTTGTCTTGCGCAGCAGGAAGAACTTCAATGATCATCTGTTTGAGGACCGGATCAAGCGCCTCTTGTAACCGCTGACGCCCATCCCCTTCGAAGAACTGTTTCGGATTGCGGAAATAATTCAAATAGCTTTTCCATCCAGACGGTTCTTCCAGACGGACTTCTTCAAGCACAGGTGTACTCCAGCGCTCGGTCAGTGGCAGTGACACATCCACCCCACCTGATAACTGTCTGACGTCATCTATACAATCTGTAACTTGTTTTGTCAGCCAAGTCTGACCTGTCTGTTCAAGTCTGAGGGTGGTCGCAAGCAGTTCCTGCTCAAGTTCTATCGCAATCATGCGCAACAGTTCACGTCCACAGGCCGCAAAAGCCGTCTTCAGATTGCCCCGATCCTCCCGAAGTACGGATGGATGGAATGCTTCTGCCATGAATAGGCCAAGGCGATAGGCAAGTCGCTGCCTCACATGGAAGAGCAGTTCTGCTGTTTCCTGTGACAGTTCTTCCTTCATGGATCGTGCTGCAAGTTGCTGGATGCGCTGGCGTGATTGTCCCTGGATCGTCTCCAGTTCATTCCGCCGCTGCTGCAAAGCTTCCTCTCCCTGAGCCGCATCCTCCGCGCGTTTCTTCAGCCGCTGAATGACACGTGCCATCTCTTCGGAAGCTCCGCCTACGGCAAGATCGGCTAATTCTCTGCCTGCAAACTGGTTGAACTCTTCCTCAAAACGAATAAATCCGGATTGCTCAAGCAGCTTTGAATCACCTGCCATCTTGCCTTCCATCGCCAATATACTGGATACGGGGAAGAGTCGTGGTGCCCGAATTCCATTACTGCGCAATTGGGTGCTCACATGATCGAGAACCTGCTCCAGTTCTTCCTCGGAGGAAGACAAGTCACTAGCATTCACAACAAAGAACATCTGATCCATGGCAGAACTATCCTTAACACGTCCCAACTGATTCAGGAACTGCCGATCGCCTTGTGAGAAAGCATGGTTGTAATACGTCACAAAAATGAGTGCATCCGCATTCTTCATATAATTGAAGGTTACACCCGTATGACGAGCATTCACGGAGTCCGCTCCTGGTGTGTCTACCAATACAATGCCTTGTTCAGTCACATCGCAACTGTAGTACAGATCAATACTGTCTACAAAACAGGACTTCTTCTCGTTTGCGACAAAATTACGGTAACCCTCCAGATCCACCAGTACATCCTGGCCCAACTGGTCCGCTGTTTCTTCCCAGCCGGCTGCTGCCGCCTGCAAAAAGCTGTAATGCGGGCGCCCCGCCGGATGCACATCCTGTGGCGAGAGGGAACGTACTCGCTTCTGCCACTCGGTTCCAGGCTCACCCAGTCCAAGCAAACGGAAGGAATAGGCGAGGTCTTCCTGGAAGGCGTCCCGGGTCTTCATGCGGACCCGGGCTGTTCCATGCTCCGCGCCCCCGGCAGGAGCCATGATCCGGTTAATCGCCGCTGTTGTTGGATGCGGCGAGACGGGTAGTACAGCTTCGCCCAGCAACGCGTTGGCGAAGGAGGATTTGCCGGCGCTGAACGCTCCGAACAGCGCGAGTGTGAACGTGCCGCCCGCAAGCGAAGCCGCGCGTGCACGCAGATCCCGTACCGCCGACCCCATGGCGGGGTACGGCTCTACCAGCGCAGCAGCGGCTTCAAGCCGTGCAGCTGCTGCGTCCAGGCGTCGGCGGCGTTCAGCGCCAGCCGCTGCCGTTGGCCCTGGCACCGCCGCCGCGACTGCGCGCTGCGCTGGCGGTGCCTCTGGCGTCTGTGGCTGCGTAGCCACAGACGCTGACGTGCCCGCATGCGGACCGGGAGCTTCGCCCGGTCCAGGCACCGCGGGCACGTGCCGGCCCTTCACCTCCGGCAATAGCCCGGAGGGGAGGGGGCCCGCATCAGGCAGCAGGCTGCGCAGCCCTGCTGCCTCTGCGGCGGCGCTGCGCTGGAGCGCCGTGTAGCGCGCCGCCGCCGCGGATTGCGCCAGCAGCGCTGCGCGGCTGGCGTCCAGCGCCTGGAGCGCGGCTTCGCCTCGCGCACCCAGCGCTTCAAGCATGCGGTCGGCCAGCATCATGGCCGACCTGCGATAGCGGGCCTCAATCTCGCCCCGCACATCTTTACTGAATTGAATCACATACTCGGGAGATACCTCTGCACTGGCACTGCGTTTCATCTCCAATAGTGCTTCATCCACAGCAGGAAGCTCCGTATTGAGCGCCTGCTCCCACTCCGCTCCCCATATCTGATGGGATTCACCCAGCTGCCTAAGCATCGTACGAATATGTACTTCCACTTGTCCGGAAGTCTGATCCTGTAATAAACGCACCAGTTCAGAAACACGGCGTTGTTTCTCCTGCTCGGTTTTGCCGCCTGAGAACAATAAGCCTACCCTGAAACCCGGTTTGCGGCTCTCCAAATAGGCAGCAGCCGACGCGCGAATATCCGCAGGAGTAAGATTTGCATTCGCCAGAAGAGGCTCAAGCTCTGCCCGGAATTTCTCACGCACTCGCGAAGGCCCGGTACGAATGTCTTCTGCTTGTTGATCGAGAAGCTCCAGCTCCCGTTCCAAGCGTTCAATTCCTTCCTTACCACCGATCTCATCCAGCAGAGATTGTTCTTCATCCTCACGTTTCTCCGCTTCTCTCGTCAGGTGCTGCTCCGTTACATGACTGGCCGAACTTGCCAAACTGTGCGTAATTAACGCTTCCTTTTCTTGCATCATGTGTCCAATGAGTTCCGGCAGCATATCCCACTGGTTGTAGCAATGCTCCTTGTCGCGGAGGGAAGTAAACAACAGTCCGTCATATCTAACTTCCCAGGCTGCAAATATAGCTTCGACCCCTTCGGTATATTGTTCAAAAGAAAGCTCACGTTCCCGATGCTTGTCGATCTGGTTCACGATCAAAAACAAGGGTTTGCCCCAATCCGACAAACTTTTGGCAAATGAAAGGTTCGTCTCGGACTGGACATGATTATAGTCCATGACATAGAAGACCACATCCGCCAGATGGAGCGCGGAATGGGTCGCAAGACTGTGCCCACGATCTGTAGAATCCACACCGGGTGTATCCAGCAGAACAGCATCATCTTTCAGCAAGGGAATATCATCCCATACCTCAATGGAGCTGTACGCTCCCCCATTTTTGCAATACGCCTCCAATTCCTCTGGAGAAACTTCAAGTGTTCCTGCTCCATTGTCAGCGCTTACGTTTGGCGTAGTATAAATCAGCGCTCTCGGCTTACCATTACGTATGGATACCACATTCGCACTTGTTGGCACGGGACTTGAAGGCAGCACCCGCTTACCGCACAAACTGTTGATGAGACTCGATTTGCCTGCAGAGAAATGACCACAGAACGCAATCGTCAGATGTTTCGTTTCCGCCTTGCTGATTAAATCCGTTAAAGCCTGTACAGCCGTATGGTCCCCTGTCTGCTCCATCGCTTCACGCAGCGGAAGCAGAGGTTTGGCCATTTCTTTTGGGTAATCTGTTCTGGACATGACTGGCCTTCCCCCTGGCTCCTCTAATTTGACATCCGTTTCGATGTCTATCTCTTTTACAACATTTATTTTAACATTATCAAGTTTGAATTTGAACGATTGAATGGAATATACCTGAACTATCCTATATATACAAATGCAAATATAAGAAAAACGTTGATCAACGTATTTTCACAGAAGACAGAACGTGTTTAGTGATTGCTATTCTTGCAATTACCGGATTGTTCAGGTGCGCTGTGAACATATAAATCTATAAAAAAATAAAACCGAACAAGTCGGTTTTATCTGTCAGACGTTCTATACTCAGTATTTAGCATACTGCTTACTCTTTAATACAACAGAACCCAATTGTGTAATCACTACTTAGGAAACTGCGTTCTCCATGGAAGGAAGCAAGATTTCAAATACTTGTCCATGCTGAAGAATTGTAATGTCTCTGCCTTTGTCTCTCATAACCACAACTTCTGGTTTAACGGACATACGCTCCAGGTAATGTTCAGGCACGTCGCCAGAATGGCTTACTGTGATGCCTTCTACTTCTTTTTCTTCATTCTCCGCCATTTCCTGTTCAACGATTTGTTCAAAAATATCGGAGAAGGCCTCAAAATTGTCAGTGTACACGGAAATGCATTTCATGATTATTCATCCTTTTCTGCTCATTAATTTATTTTTCGTTTTCGGGTGGTGACACGTTCCTTATCTTTCCTGATTTGGGACGTTTTCATACGTTTTTTCCCTTCCCTGCATATGTCCAGCAATGGACAGATATGACACGCAGGGTTCTGTGCCTTGCAATGGTAGCGTCCAAAAAATATAAACCGGTGGTGAGTTAGTGTCCACTCATCCCGGGGTACGCGCTTCATTAGTTTCTTTTCGACTTCAAGTACGGAGTCATCCCAACCTGCAAGTGCCAGCCGCTTGGATACACGTTCAACATGAGTATCTACCGCAATTGCCGGTACTCCAAACGCATTGGAAACAACTACATTCGCGGTTTTCCGCCCGACACCTGGTAGCGTCACAAGCTGATCATGTTCCTGCGGTACATCACCGCCATACTGCTCTATTAAAATTCGGCACATGTTCTGAATATGCTTGGCCTTGTTCCGATACAAACCGATTCGCCGAATATCCTGTTCCAACTCTTCGAGAGGAACCGCCAGATAATCTGCTGGGCTTTTGTACTTCTGGAACAAATCTGCGGTTACCTTGTTCACCGTTTCATCGGTGCACTGGGCAGACAAAAGGACAGCTACCGTCAATTCAAATGCATTGCTGTGATTTAATTCGCAATGTGCATCAGGAAACATTGCTTCCATCGTTTCGAGTATATGCCTAACCGTCGCTGCATTCATGAAGAGCTACCTCCCACAAAATGACTCCACTCTGCGGAGCCTTACTTCGAAGCTTCATCCGAATACTTTGCGGGGACCTCAAAAAGCTTGCAAAAAAAACGTCTTGATGCGGGAAAGATCCCGTATCAAGACGGTCATTCTTTTGATCCTCGAAAAGAAACGATTACTGTTTTTGAATCTCCAGAATCACATTGTTCAGGAGATACAATACAATATTATCATTATCTCTGAGAGATTGCACGCTTAAAGTATTGTCACCCTGGTGAACAAATACACTTGATCCGAGTGCAAAACGATAGTTTGTGTCTGCTGTCGTTTCCCGTTTAACCAAAATCTGGTTACCCACGCCATCATAAGACCAGAATTGTTTGCTCATGACAGTTAGTACTCTGAAGCGTGTTGAATTATCCGTATCTTTTGTCATTTCAACACGATCACCGACCGTAAGACTAGTCAGCGAAGTTAACGTAGAGCCAGATTTTACGACTTTAACCGAACCGCTAACAGGCACGGTTTCAGTCTGGCCGTTAAACTGCTTGAGTGTTACGGATGAAGCATCCACTGCTGTAACTTCAGCTAGGGTACGCTTCACGACTTGAACCGCTTTTGGCGTAACTCCTTCAAATGTTACATTAATCAGGTTGCCTGCTGTCAGCTGTGAAGGCGTGATCGTCTGACCACTCTCTCCTGTCAGTACCGCTTGATCCACGTAGAACTGACTTGTCAACAGATCTGATTTTACTCGAATACGACTATTTGCTTCCAAGGCAACCACTTCGAATTGAGCCACAGTGTTCAGTGCAATCTTCTGCACTACATCCTGATTTGCTCCAAGTGTTATGGTAACTTTGTCACCAATCTTCAGATCTCCCAGACTTGCGCCGGATTTGTTATACATCTCGACTGTAGGAACCGTAGAATAAGGCACTGTAATCGTCTGATTACCGGACAACAAACTGATTTTCTTGCCAGAAGTATCAATGTTGCTGATTGTACCTTCATACTTGTAAATCACTTTAACGGACAATGCACGTGTTCCCACATATGTCAGATCCAATTTTCGACCATCGTTTAAGAGTGACTCCAGACCAGCCAGTGTAGGTTTGGTCGTATTATAATCCAGCTTTGTTTTCTCATCCAATGTAAATACAAACGGTTTTTTGTTGTTGTCCAGCACGGTAAGTACCTTTGTTTTACTATTGTAAGACACAACTGTTACCCCGTTCATAGGTTCCATTTGGCGTCCAATGACCTGAATACGCGTTACCTGGTCATCAGCGTTTAATGTCAGCTCCACCTGATCCCCGTTCGTAGCATCCGTGATGAGATCATTCAGAGTTGCATCCTGAATGCCATTGATAATGACTTCCGGCTTTTCAGTCAGCAGTTTCGCCTCCAGTGAACCTCCTTCACGTTTGAACGTTAACGTGGATTGGTTACCACCGATCTCAACCAGTGTTCCGCGCACAGATTGCTCCACACCTTGAGTTAATACGATCGTTTGCAGAACACTGTCCTTAACGGTGTATTTTACGGCACTGCCGGCTTTCAGATCAGCCACTGACAGGATACGGTTCTGATATGTGATAAGCAGATTGTCATTGTAAGCAAACTGCTCGGTAGCACCCGCTGCATTGACAAGTTTAATGGTTTTGCCAGAAGTAGATACTTCAGCAACTACGCCATTGTCACTCTTGTTCACAATGCCGGATTTCACACGGATTGCGACTGTTTTTTTGTCAGCCGAGAACGTCTCACGCTGTACTTCGATGACACTATCTGCCGTAATATCGGACAGTTTGATTGCATTACCATTCTGATCGATGAATGCCGTTGCTTCATCATAACTGTACGTTTCGTAATTCTCGCCCACAAAAATACCAATCTTATTGCCAGACAATGAACGTGCAAATGTACCTTCAACGCTTTCCACCTGTGGTGTAGCATCAACGACTTCCACATAGGAAGCCCCGCCAGCCGAACCCACAACCATAACTTTCGTGTATAGTTTCACATCTGTGGATGAAGCACGCGTCTCACTGTCTTTCGTAAAGTAAGGCGTACTGCTGTTCACTGCGAAGTTAACGGCTTTGCCGTCCACAACCAGCGTGATCTGCCCATCTTTCAATCCAGTCACATAACCCGTGGAAGTGTTCGGATACTTCGTATCCGTTAACGATTCGCCACGACTGAAAAAGGTAGCGAGTTGAGCACGGGTTACGGAACCAGTTGGATTGAATTTGTTGCCTTCCACACCTTTGGCCAGATCCAGGCTAACAGCCAGATTGACATAACCTTTACCACTTTCAGAGATATCTGCATTATCAGCAAATCCGGTAGATTGATTGTTTTGTGCCTTTGCTTCCGCATCCTTGTCCAATGAGCGGATTAACAATTTCGTAATCCATTCCCGTGAAGCCGGCTTTTGCCCCCATGGTGTCTTGGATACATCCACAGTTGATTCTTCCGTCTTGTCAATCAGTCCCAGTTGAAGTGCTCGCGCGACATATGGCTTGAAATAATTTCCCACTTCCATGTTTGTCGGTAATGCCGCAGCCGTGTCGGTATTCAACTGGCCCTCTTGATTCATAAAACGGATTGCCATTGTTACAGCTTCTTGCTGTGTTACCGCGTCTCCTGGACGGAACAGGCCGTTATTACCGAGAAGAATGCCTTGATATGCCAGTTTGTACACATGTTTCTCAGCCCAGTATCCGACCTTGATGTCACTGAACAAACCAGTTGGTGCAGCCGTATTCGTTATTGCAGCTGTCTGACCCTGCCCCGTTTCTGTTGATTCTGCTGCCATGGCAGCTCCGCCGGCGCTAAGGGCCATCATGCCTGCAAGCACGGCTGATACTACTTTTTTAGAGTGTGATGGATTGTTATATTTAAAAGTCACCTATGATTCCCCTCTCTCATGTAAAACGACCCATATTCCGTGGATTCACGGTACAACAGCCTGCTGTACAGCCTATTCGGATCTTGTCATTGGATGTTCAAGATCCACATGGCCCATCAGACTCTCAGTCTGCTGACCATCCACCAGTAAATCAAGTGATTTTACTTCATCAAACTGGAAGAACGTTTGTTTCAGAGCATCCATCGCAAAGACTTCCCCGCCTGCTCCAAGACGTGCCGTATCTGGCATATGAATATCCAGCGTAAGAGCTCCATCCTTGAACTGAACAGATTTCAATTCAATTTCTTTAGACCACAGTGGAACAAGTTTATTGTCTTTGCTCTGTTGCAGTGATTCAAAGGCAGCCTTATATTTGGCATCATCCGATGCGTATGAAATCTCTGCCGAAGCTTTATGCAACTCCAGTTCTTCTTCATCCGTATAGAATACAGTGATCGTTTTCTTTTCATTACTTTCGGAAGTTGTTGGCGTGTCCGTAGACGTTTCGCTTGGCGGAGTGGTTGTAGTCGTTCCCTCCGAACTGCCTTCCGTGGATTCTGTTGGTGTTGTGTTCTCTTCTGGTTCAGCAGTTACCGGTTCGGTAATGGTTTCGCCTTCAACCTCGGTCACATTGTTTTCCGTTCCTGCTCCTTGCGTCTGATTCGGAGCAGCTGTTGGCTTGCTTCCACATCCAGCAGCAACTGCCATAACCGTTACCAGCAGGGCTGCAATCCATATTTTCTTGTTCATTCTAACTCCGCCTCCTCAACATAAGGGCTTGTCCCTTATTTAATTCCCAGATACTCCTTGATTCCTGCAACAATCCCTTTGGCAACACTATTCTGGAAACTTTCCGTGAAGAGGGCTGCTTCGTCGCTCTTATTGCTAAGGAATCCACCTTCCAGCAGAACTGCTGGCATTGTCGTTTCACGGGTAACATGGAGACTTGCCGTTTTCACTCCGCGATCTTTCAGTCCGGAAGACTGTAAGAGATACTTGTGCATCACTGTAGCAAGTGCTTTGCTGTTGGAGCGTGTATAGAATGTCTCTACACCGTTCGCAGCAGCAGGGCCACTGTTAGCATGAATGGAGATGAAGATATCCGCTTTTATGTCTTGTGCAATCTTCACACGTTCTTTTAATGCCAAAAATGTATCATCGCTGCGGGTTAACACAACGTCAATTTTGGATTCTTTTTTCAACAAGGCTTCCACTTTCAGAGCCATTGCCAGATTGAAGTCTTTTTCACGTTTACCAGTTACACCAATTGCCCCTGGATCCTGATCTCCGTGACCTGCATCGATAACGACAACTTTTTTGCCATTATTCCCAACGGGAGGAGCAGGTGTACCACTTTGATTGTCGAGGTTAATCATGATCAGTCCGGAATCATTTTGCACACTGTACCCTTTCGAACTGGACAGATCGATCACAAAACGAACTGTGGATGGACTGTTGCTGTATAACGAGTAACGAATCTTAGACACATCCGGATAGCCGCTAACGACGAGTTGTCCATTCTGGTTGCTGTCTAGAGCCTGTCCTTCACTGAATGAATCAGCAAATGCGGTATTCGGCAAGTCTATAACGATTCGATCTGGTCCTGTCATCGTGAAGACGTTCGGCTTCGTACTCCCGCTTGTTGCTATCATGAGGCGGTTGTCGCTGAAGCTGATGCCGTTCACCAGTACAAGACCTTCCTGATCCGATCCTCCGCCTTCATTGCCAGAGTTCGGAGGTGTGGTTGTCCCGTTTCCGGAACCTGAATTCTGGGTAACTAATGTTACCGTCTTCGTGGTATTGTTCCAACCCACCTTAAGACCCATTTCCTCACCAATAAATCGGAGAGGTACGAGCGTAGTACCATTTTTAACGAGTGGCGGGGCATCCAGGTTTACGTTACTGCCGTTCACCGTTGCCGTCTTCTGTCCAACAATCATCTGCATGGCAGTGTTGTCTTTGCTGATAGTCACCGTTTGCGTTTGCTGCTTCCACTCCACGCTATATCCAAGATTTTCGGACACAACCCGGATCGGAACCATCACCTTGCTGTTGATAATTTCCGCTTTTGCATCCGATGGCTGTACGATTTCTTTTCCGTCTAGGATAATTTTCGTGTCTGTTGCTGCGTGACTATAGCCCGGGAATACGAGCCCAAAGACAAATAACAGTACCAAAAAACCGAACTTCTTCATCCTTCACCCCTACCATTCTCATATTTTTTTGCCGCATGTTGTCATTTTCCAACTCCGACTGACCGTTTGGGCATTACCAGACACCTATTAGACGCCCCTCGCTCTCAAAAGTTGCGAATATATTCCAACATATCAGAAAAAAAACGTTGTCAGATCAAGCTTTTTTTACATTTTAATGTCTTATTTTTTCCTTATTTATCAAATATACATCTCTAAACAACGTACTAGCCTAACCTGCATAATTACGCACAATTCATTTTAGAGTCCCAAAAATTCAACAATTCCGTCCACAATCGCCTGAGCACATTTCTCCTGGTATTCTTCTGTGAGCATGACTGCTTCATCTGAAGGATTACTTAAAAAACCTAATTCAAGCAACACAGCAGGCATGGTTGTTTCACGGGTCACATGTAGACTAGCCGTTTTAACCCCACGATCCTTGAGTCCGGTTACCGGCAACACATATTTGTGAAGAGTATCAGCCAAAGTCTTGCTTTCTTTGCGACTATATAGCGTTTCAATCCCGTTTGGCACGGGTGTTGTGAATTTGTTTCCATGAATGGATACAAAAACATCTGCCTGATTCAATTCAGCAATATCCACTCGCTGTTTGAGTGAAAGCTCTGTGTCATCCTGGCGTGTAATGACCGTTTGGATATTTTGGTATTGTTGAAGGATAGCCTGTACCTTCAGCCCTACAGCCAGATTGAAATCCTTCTCATAAGCTCCAGACAAACTTACTGCACCGGATTGACGACCACCATGTCCGGGATCAATGACCACAATGGTTTTGCCATCATTCGTAGGTAATGCCGGTTGGCTTGTGGGTTCTCCACTTGTAGTTGTCAGGTCAACAAGCAAGACATTGTTATCTCCAATTGACCATTTGGCAGTAGCCGGCTGACTCAGATCCAGAACGACACGCACGGTGGAAGGCGATTTACTAAACATGGCATACCGGACTTTCGAAACGAATGATGAATCCGTAACGAGAATCTGTCCACTGCCATCCACGTTAGAGGCTTGTCCCTGAATGAATTCCTGAGAAAATGTGGCTGAAGGCAGATCAACTATAATACGGTCTGGCCCGCCTATACTGGATACTTTGGGACTGATATTCCCATTTGTTGCTACAATCAACCGATCTCCACTGAAGGTGATCCCTTGAAGCTCTGTCAGACCATCCGGGACTGGAGCCTCGACGGGGTCACTGTCACCTTCCGTTCCGACTACAGGAGGAATACTAAATAGGCTTACTGTCTTGGTCCCATTGTCCCAACCAACCCGCAGACCCATGCCTTCCCCGACAAAACGTAACGGAACAAGTGTCGTTCCCTGTTTGATCAGTGGAGGCGAATCCAGATTCACCACGTTTCCATTCACTGTAGCTGCATCTTTGCCAGCCGTCATTTGAATTGTGCTGTTTCCTTTTTGAACCTGGACTGACTGAGTTGCCTTCTCCCACTTCACCTTATAACCCAGATTCTCCGATACAATTCGAATCGGAACCATGACCGTCTTTCCGATATTTTCGGCAGGTGCTCCTGTCTGCTGGTTAATGGTTACACCGTCGAGTACAATCGAGGGAGTGGTGTCTGCATGGGCCATGACTGGAAATAAACATAGGAACAGAAGAAAAACGATTGCTGCGGACCATTTTTTCATACCTCATCCACCATTCTTTTTGTCTTTTGAACATCCGACCTGATTCTCTGCAGCGTAACATCAATGGCGCTATGTAACCTTCCATAATCTACTAATCAGTTTATCAGATATTGTCCCTTCATCCGGTTACAACGTTGTCATATTCAGTCGGAAATAAGATAAAAAAAGCAGCTCACATTCAAAAACATCCTCTCTTTTACATGAATGTACATCGATTCCGTATCAATGATGTCATATATTGAAGATATTACATGTTGAAGTATTCAATCGAGAAAGATCGGGAGTTCTATGTATAGATGATTCATTAAGATATTTTAGCTTCTGAAATTATAAAAAAAGCTTCTGTCTCATCCATAGGAAACAAGGTTCCTTTGGCGAGACAGAAGCTTTCTGCTGTACGCTAATCTAGCGATTAACCGAATAGTTTAGCCGCATGGCGTTGCTCATACGCAGCGATTTCGTCATCATGTTGAAGAGTGAGACCAATATCGTCCAGTCCTTGCAAAAGGAATTGACGACGATGCTCATCCAGATCAAAATCGATATGCAGTCCGTATGCATCGGTAATCGTTTTGTTTTCCAGATTTACATTCATCTCATAGCCTTCATGTGTCGCTGTACGTTGGAACAAGTCTTCCACTTGCTCTTCTGACAACTTGATTGGCAAGATCCCGTTCTTAAAGCAGTTATTATAGAAGATATCTGCAAAAGAGGGAGCGATGACACAACGGAATCCATAGTCCATAATTGCCCATGGCGCATGCTCACGGGAAGATCCACAGCCAAAGTTGGCACGTGAGATCAGGATGGATGCTCCTTCATAACGAGGTTTGTTCATTTCGAAGGAGGCATTGTTGTTACCCTCTTCATCAAAACGCCATTCGTAGAACAAAAATTGTCCAAATCCCGTACGTTCAATCCGTTTCAGGAACTGTTTCGGAATGATTGCGTCTGTATCTACATTGACCCGGTCTACCGGTGCAACAATGCCTTGTAATGTTTTGAATTCTTCCATATTAAACGTTCTCCCTTCTGTCTGTTATAGATTAGATCGCTGCTTCCGTTTTGAAATTCCAATCCCGTACGTCCACAAAGTGACCCTTAACCGCTGCTGCTGCTGCCATTGCTGGAGATACCAGATGTGTACGTCCTCCGCGTCCTTGACGTCCTTCAAAGTTACGGTTGGACGTTGAAGCACAACGTTGTCCTGGCTTCAATACATCCGGGTTCATCGCCAGACACATGCTGCATCCCGCATCACGCCATTCAAATCCGGCTTCCGTAAAGATTTTATCCAAACCTTCTTGTTCTGCTTGGATTTTAACTCGTCCTGAACCTGGTACAACAATTGCTGTAACCTGACTGGATACCGTGTGACCTTTAGCCACTTTTGCAGCTGCACGCAGATCTTCGATCCGACCATTGGTGCAAGAACCGATAAATACATAATCAATTGGAATCTCGGCAATTGGTGTTCCCGGCTCAAGTCCCATATATTCAAGCGCTTTTTCAGCCGCTTTGCGTTCGTTTTCTGTAGGCAATTCAGCCGGAACAGGAACTTTCGAAGAAATGTCGGTTCCCATGCCAGGGCTTGTTCCCCAAGTTACTTGCGGAATCAATGTCTCCACATCGATTTCAACCACATGGTCAAACTCTGCACCTTCATCGGTTACAAGCTGTTTCCAGCCTGCTACAGCCTCATCGAACTTCGCACCCGCTGGTACGTATTCACGTCCACGCAGATATTCAAATGTTGTTTCATCCGGAGCGATCAATCCTGCTCTTGCTCCACCTTCAATGGACATGTTGCAGACCGTCATACGCTCTTCCATGCTCAATTCACGGATGGATTCACCCGTGTACTCAATAACATAACCTGTTGCAAAGTCTGTACCGTATTTGGCGATGACTGCGAGGATCATATCCTTCGCGGTTACACCCGGGTTACGTTTGCCGACAAAACGAACTTCCATCGTTTTGGCTTTCGCTTGTTGCAAACATTGCGTTGCCATAACGTGTTCAACTTCACTTGTTCCGATTCCGAATGCCAGTGCGCCAAACGCACCGTGTGTGGACGTATGACTGTCACCACATACAATCGTTTTACCTGGGTGAGTCAGACCAAGTTCAGGTCCCATAACGTGCACAACGCCTTGATCAACCGTGTCCAGATCATACAACTTCACGCCGAAATCACGACAGTTTTGCGAAAGGGTATCAATTTGTTGTTTGGAGATTGGATCTGTAATGTTGAAGCGGTCTTTGGTTGGAACGTTGTGGTCCATTGTTGCAAATGTCAGCTCAGGGCGACGAACTTTACGTCCACTCAGACGAAGTCCTTCAAATGCCTGCGGAGAAGTTACTTCGTGCACCAGATGCAGATCGATATACAGAATGCTTGGTTTGCCTTCTTCTTGATGAATTACGTGATTTTCCCAAATTTTCTCAAACATCGTTTTTTTACTCATCATTTTCACCTCATCATAAGTTCGGTCCTTGGAAGAGCCTCTGTTTTTCTTTAAAAAGTGAAGCTCTTGAATGACATAAATATATCACCCCGTCCTTCATTGTTCCAAGATATAATATCTATAGATGTAATAGGTTTAACCTATAATAAAAGAAAGGCAAATAAACCACTGCTCATCGCAGAGGTTTCAATTGATAACAATTATCATTATCATGTAAGTCTTATAGTACGTTCCCGCTTCGTCGCTGTCAATGTTTTTATACAAAATAAAGAAGCCGCCTCTTAATAATTGAGTTTACCAGTAGTTCCGGTAATAAGAATGATTTCTTTATCTGTAGTGATATAATGGTGGCATAACGAAAGGAATGACCAATGACGATGGAATTCAGACAACTTCAATATACGCTGCAAATTGCGGCCGAACGCAATTTCTCCAGGGCAGCAGAAAAACTGCATATTGCTCAACCTTCATTAAGCCAGCAATTATCCAAATTAGAAAAAGAATTGGGAGTACTGCTGTTTCAGCGTAATACGAGTACCGTAGAGTTAACCCATGCCGGTGTTACGTTTGTGGAGCAAGCCCAGAAGATCGTAGATGCTATGGAGTTATTACGTCAGGAAATGTCAGACATCTCCCAGCTTCGCAAAGGTAAAGTCGTTGTGGGCAGCATGCCGATCACCGGCTCACACCTGCTCCCACACGTGCTTCCTGCATTCCAACAAGCGTACCCCGAGATTGAAGTCACCTTGTTGGAAGACTCCGGACTTACGCTTGAGAAATTGACAGCAAGCGGCAAAGCTGATCTTAGCCTCTTATCACTTCCTTTACAAGAACCAAGCTTGTCTTATGTAACTATTGGCGAAGAACGGATTGATCTAGCGGTTCCCCCGAATCACCCTCTGGCACGCAGGGCAGATCCGGATAATCCGCTTCCTGTGCGCATTGAAGAGCTTCGGGATGAGCCATTTGTTGTATTGAAAAAAGGACAAGGTTTCCGCAAACTTACATTTGATCTCTGTGAGCAGGCCGGTTTTGATCCCCAGGTTGTGTTCGAGAGCACAAATATTGAAACCGTTCAGTCACTGGTCGCCACAGGGATGGGGATTACACTGGTTCCACGCTTTATTGCCCGTGCGCCGCGCAGTGAATTCGTACCCGTGTATGTGCCACTTGCTGAGCCAACGCCCAGCAGAACACTTGTTGTGGCTTACCGGCAAGGCAGAGTACTGTCGAAGGCAGCCGAAGCATTCATCCATACGTTTCAACAAACGGTGGCCGAATTGTCCAAGGGAGACTAAGGAATTTCTCCTAGGGGTATGGGGACATATAACACAGACCAAAACAAAGGCTTGACCCTAATGGGCCAAGCCTTTGTCATATACTCGTTTCCCGCATAAGCAGGATAGAGTTCTTACAACGCAATCACAGTCACTGGTTAGAGTACAATGTTGCTTGTTAAGTTGTTTAGTTTTATTGCTAATTTATAATGTTAATGTAGAAACGTACATAAGAAAACTTCATGTCTAACGGTTTATTTTCGCAAATTACGATCGCTTGTCAGCCTGTTTTGCTGATTCATTACACGGCCTTCGTCCTGAACAGTTGAATCAGGCGGTGATAGCCCTCCTGCTCCATTCTCTAAGAATGCCCTTAAGTGATCTTCCCTTGTGTTATCCTGTTCCAGTCTCCTGAGCGTATCTTTCACATGGTTGTCCATTGATTGATCATCTCCTTGGTAACGGGATAGTTATCATTACCCGCACGCTGGAAGAATAAACACTTTTTCTGCAGAATTTATTTCATTTTTTTATTTATCACCAAAATAAACGCCAGGTCGACGGTCTTCAAACACGGGAATACGTCCGCGAACCTCATCTACCAGGGAAGGGCGAATGATTCCGGTCACGATCTCTTCCCCTTCGCCACCTTCAGCCACAATCTCACCCCATGGATCAATGATGAGGGAATGTCCGAAAAACTCGGTGTCCCCCCCTTTTCCCACACGGTTACAGGCGATCACATACATCTGATTCTCAATCGCTCTTGCCGTAAGCAATGTACGCCAGTGATGCAGACGAGGATTCGGCCATTCGGCCGGTACAATCAAAGCCTTGGCACCATTTAAAGCAAGGGTGCGGGCGAGTTCCGGAAACCGGATGTCGTAACAGATCGAAGCACCCGCTGTAAGACCATTTTGTAATTCAAAAATTTCAGGTTCCGCACCAGGCTGTAAAAATTTCTCCTCGTCCATCAGGCGGAACAGATGTAATTTATCGTATCGCGTTACCTGTGTTCCTTCACGATCATACGCGTACATTGTATTGTATATTTGACCATCCCGTTTCTCGGCAATGGAACCGCCAACGATGGAAATTTGATGTCTTTGAGCAAAAGCAGACAGCCACTCCCGTGATTTCTGTCCTTCCGGGTCAGCGAGTTCATGAATTTGCGTCAACGCATATCCGGTATTCCACATTTCAGGCAGCACAGCCAGCCCCAGATCCGGATATTGTTCTACCGCACGTTCAAGCAACGACTGCATATGTTTATGATTAGCCTCAGGGTCTCCGAGCTGAATATCCCCCTGAATCAGAGCTACACGCATTTCTCCCTGTTGTTGTTCTGTCATGACAAGCACTCCTCTGAACCGTAATACCTGCTATCATAGCTTGATCCTCTTGAAGACTGCAAGCCTGTTTTTGTTATGAACTTGCACACAATAACTCAGGCAGCAGGGTCAACAATCGATCGCTTGTAAGCGCATCACCCATGTTCCAGATCGACTCCTCCACAGTATACACCCGTCTATTCTGCACAGCCGGAAGGGCTTGCCAACTGGAACTTTTCATCAGCATCTCGGTAGCCTTTCTTGCCACGACTTCCTCAGGCAGCATAACAAATACATGATCCCCCGCATACTGTCGTACCGCTTCTGCTGAAATTTCCTTATAGGCCCTGCCTGCCGCAAGTGCTTCCTTCACTTTGGTAACCGGCCTGAACCCCATTGGATGGTATAACAATGGCGCCAGCCCGATATTGCCCATAACAAATAATCGTGCACCTCGATGGAATGTAAATACGGATGCTGTTTCCCCTTCTTCAATCGCTGTATGGATCTTCACCCACATCTGCTCAGTACGCTCCGCATAGGAGGTTAGCCACTGTTCAGCCTGAGGTTGTTTGCCAAACCAGTTGCCTAAACCGCGCATTCGCTCGTCCAACATGGCGTGTGAATTGTAAGCGAGTGTTGGTGCAATGTGGGAAAGTTGTTCATACTGCTGTTCATTGTTACTATCAACAATTATCAGATCCGGCTTCATGACAACAGCTGCTTCCACTTTAACCGGAGCAACCGCGTCATAAGTCTGATCTCCCAGCACCGGAATACCCAGCATCAGCAGATCTCCCGCGGAATCTCCGTAATACATAATTCGCTCCGGATTTACAGGAATATTCACTTCATGACCCATCCAGTCCTGTACCAACATCTGCTGCTGAATAGATCTGTCATATTGACGAGGAGATAATCCAGTCATTTGGCGAAAACGCCTGCTGAAATAATACTCATCCTTAAACCCCACGCGGCTTGCGATATCCCGAAGAGGCTCATCCGATTTGCGGAGCCATTCCTTGGCATGTTTAATGCGTACGTGGTTTACATAATCAAGTGGCTTGTGACCTGTAAGTTGTCTGAATAGAATCGTGTACTGCACAGGTCTGATCTCTGCAAGACGGGCCAGTTTCTGTACAGTGATTTCTTCAGTATAATGGTCGTCCACATACTGAATTGTACTGCGTAGCCTTGCTTCCATACTCTGCTCCTTCTTTGGAGAAGTGTACCGGGTAATAATTATCTCCATCCATTTTTGGAACTGTGCATTCAGATGACTGTACTCGGCGTCTGTTTTATAGTTCCGAATGACATACATCTGTTCCAATAGCCCATTTAACGGAGCATATGGATAGCCATTCAATTGGTTTCTGTGTGCAAATACAGGGCGGGTATAGAGCTCTGGATCGCTCGTCAACACATGAATAACATCAAAGCTCATCACGATATATTTCAATTCCGAATCCTTGCGATGTTCAATCTGGTAGCCTTCTCCCGGAGAAAGTGGATAAACAAATCCCGTAGTAAACGGATACTGTTCATCTCCAATATATAAACGTCCCTCTCCTTCTTCGCAGATCAGGAACGCATGTTTCTCGCAATCAACTTCTAGCATCACCTGTTCAGGTGGCTCAATTCGTCGTACCAGATGATCCAGCCGAAACATGAATGCTGAAAAGAACAACGCTCCCCCATCGGCATCCAGCGCCTGCATGTCGGTTCACCTCGTCTTTCTAAAATGAGAATGATTATCAATTGTTCTGTATGGTCTGATTATAAGCGAGTGATGGTTAATAATCCAGCTATGACTTTAATCAGCAAAAAAGAGCGCTCAACGAAAAGTTGAAGGCTCCTTTTACTTTTTAATCAACATACTTAAAGGTATTACTGGTGCCTTACTGGCTCATCACCAATTATTGGATCATCTGTTTAGGCAGCTCTTGTAACAGCCACTCCCTGGAAAGGGCATCACTTGAAGCTTTTACGATATCAAAACGATATACTTTTCCTTCCTTCACCGCAGGCAGGTTCTTCCAGATTGAACTATCCAGCAATTCCTTGGTGGATTGCTTGGCATCATCGGTCACAGGGTCCAGAATAAATATCCGATCACCGGCAATTTCAGATAATTTTTCGGTCGAAATCTCTACGAATCCCATGTCTTGATCCAATACTTTCTGAATTTCCGCGGTTGGCTTCAGTCCGTCCTTACCATATAACAACTGTGGCAATCCTGCACCTGCCATGACAAACAGACGATTCCCGGGATACATGGTGAATACCGAAGCCGTCTCCCCTTCTTTCAAGCCGTTCTCATGCAGTTGCTTCCACATCGCATCTGTTGCTTGTTGATGCTTCGTAATCCAATCCTCCGCTTCTTGCTTCTTGTTCAACAAGTCGCCAAGGATACGCAACCGATCTTCTATTGACCCGAATGAGTCAAAAGTAACCGTGGGTGCAACTTTCGCAATCTGATCATATTGCGCCTCATCACTGTTGGAGAAGATGATCAAATCGGGATTCAAGGCTAACGCCTTTTCCACACTAATCGGAAATCCTACATCTTCTGCCTGAGCAACCTGATCATCGTATACGGTTCCCTCCTGATGCAGTATGCCTACTGGTACAACACCTAGCGCGAGCAGGTCCCCGGTAACTTCTCCATGATAGATGACTCGCTTCGGATTTACAGGAACCTCAACCTCATGGCCAGTCCAATCTTTGAATACCCGGGTCTCACCCTCATTCGTTGTCTCTTCCGTTGCAGTTTGTTCCTGATTGGTTGCCTTTCCTTCAGCCTGAGTTTCTGTGGCTGCTTTGGAATCCTCTGCGCCAGCAGCAGGTGTTGCAGCCTGATTTCCACAAGCCAGCATCAACACGGATAACCACGTAATCGTAAATAATACTGCCGTATTTCGTATGCCCTTTTTCATTGCTGTTTCTCCCCCTGTATCATGTGCATAGTGCAATATAATTTAATGATATTGATTATCATTATCGGATATTATCATAAAACATGGCTCCTCTCAGCTCAATGGACAAAACGAAATGAGCACTTTCAATTTTGTACAATCTCCCGCTCTTGGCACCTATGTACTGCATAATTAAGTGTATTTCCCTCTATACAGCTCGGGATTGGCGTGATAAATTAATGAGAACTATTTGCCATTTTTAATAACCGGAGTGATGAAGCTAATGACCCATTCAGATCATATAACTGCTCGTTCAGCATTTACGATACCGACTTCTGATGTAATGACACAGCTGCCAACGCAATTTTTTGCTACCCTTGTTCAAAATGTAAATCGTGAAATCGCAAGTGGACATGATGTGATTAATCTGGGTCAGGGGAACCCGGATACACCTACACCGCCCCATATTGTGAAATCACTGCAAGAGTCGGCTGACAATCCCCTCTACCACAAATACTCCCCTTTTAGAGGGTACTCTTTCCTGAAGGAAGCGGTCACCAAACGTTATAAGGAAGATTACAATGTTGATCTGGACCCCGAGACTGAAGTAGCCATTCTGTTCGGAGGCAAAACAGGACTGGTTCAGTTACCTCAGGTTCTGCTTAACCCCGGTGACACTGTTCTCGTTCCCGATCCAGGCTATCCGGACTACTGGTCTGGTGTTGCACTCGCGAAAGCAAACATGTCCTTTATGCCTTTGCTCGAGTCCAATGCATTCCTGCCGGATTATGAAGCAGTTACAGCCGAAGATCGGGAGAAGGCCAAGCTGATGTTCCTTAACTATCCCAACAATCCAACATCGGCAACGGCTCCACTGTCGTTCTACGAAGATACGGTTGAATTCGCCATTCAAAATCAAATCGTCGTTGCAAGCGACTTTGCTTACGGTGCGATTGGATTTGACGGACATCGTCCAGTAAGTTTCTTACAAGCCCCTGGTGCCAAAGAAGTGGGCATTGAGTTCTATACTTTATCCAAAACGTACAATATGGCTGGATGGCGTGTTGGATTCGCGCTGGGTAATGCGGAGATCGTCTCTAAAATCAATCTGCTGCAGGATCATATCTATGTCAGTCTTTTCGGTGGGATACAAGCTGCGGCAACGGAAGCACTTACTGGATCTCAGGAATGTGTCACTTCGCTGGTTTCACGTTACGAATCCCGTCGTAATGTGTTCTATGACGCTCTTTCTTTTATTGGCTGGCAAGCTTCGAAACCGGCAGGTTCATTCTTCAGCTGGTTACCTGTACCTGCAGGTTATACCTCTGCTTCATTTGCAGACTTGTTACTGCAGGAAGCCAAGGTGGCAGTCGCCCCAGGTGTCGGTTTTGGTTCACATGGTGAAGGCTATGTCCGCGCAGGACTGCTCAGTGATGAAAACCGATTACGCGAAGCTGTTGAACGGATTGGCAAGCTGAACTTATTCAAGTAATTTACAGGACGATAACCCCTTTGCATATGCCAAGTTTCCATGGTATGTTATAAGAAATATTGAACGAAACGTGATGACGGGACCAGTAAGAGAATATCAGTCGTGCCCAGAGAGTAAATTCCACCCTGCTGAAAGAATTTACCGCGGCTCTTCTCTGAAACCTACCCCTGAGCGGCCTGTTACGTACAGGACAGTGCCTTCTGTTACAGGGCATGAAGCCGGATGATTTAATCATCAATAAAGGTGGTACCGCGGAAGTAACGAACTTTCGTCCTTTTTAACTAAAGGGCGGGAGTTTTTTTTGTACCCGCTTAAGCCTCACACAAAATCACTTATTAATCATGTTTAAGGAAGTGAAACCATGACTTCACGTATTGTAGTTAAGATTGGAAGCAGCTCGCTTACCACGGAAGAAGGCGGTCTGGATCGCAGTTCGATCACCTTTTTTGCCGGAGAAATTGCAGCCTTGGCTGACCAGGGTCATGAGGTGCTCTTGGTTACCTCTGGAGCAGTGGCGGCAGGGTTCCGGGAGATCGGTTACCCTCAGCGGCCCAAACTGCTGCATGAGAAACAAGCTGCAGCAGCCGTTGGGCAAGCATTGCTGATGCAGGCATATCAACAGGCTTTTGCAGCGCACCGCGTTACTACGGCACAAATTCTGTTAACCCGCACAGACTTTCACAGTCGTAAACGTATGGGTAATGCGGGAATGACCGTAGAAGAGCTGCTCAAACAGCGAGTGATTCCGATATTCAATGAAAATGATACGGTATCCGTAGACGAATTGAAGTTTGGTGATAATGATCTATTGTCCGCGTTGGTGGCGAACCTGGTAAAAGCACAACATCTGATCATTCTAACGGATACCAACGGGCTGTACACCGCCGATCCACGTAAAGATCCATCAGCCATTCGTTACGACCGCATCCCTGAAATAACGGCTGAGATTTATGCGTTTGCCGGCGGTTCAGGATCATCGGTTGGTACAGGCGGAATGCGATCCAAAGTTGATGCAGCCAAGGTAGCAACCCGTGGTGGTGTCCCTGTATTTGTAGGAAGTGTGAAAGAACCTGGAGATATGCAACAGGCCGTGGACGGAACGGGCAAAGGAACCTATTTTGAGACACGACTCGCTTCGTTATCCCGTAAAAAGCAATGGCTTGGCTTCATGTCCACTCCGCTCGGTACAATTGTTGTGGATGCTGGGGCAGAAGAGGCTCTTGTGCACGGTGGGCATAGTCTGCTGCCTGTAGGGGTTAAAAAGGTGCTGGGAACATTCCACGCCGGAGACGTCGTAGAGGTCATTGGAATGGATGAAACCTTGCTTGGTCGCGGTATTGTCAATTATGATGATGACCAGCTTCGACTCATTGCCGGACTTCCCAGTGGCGAAGTGATGAAACAGCTTGCCAGTATCCACAGACTTGAAGTTATTCATAGAGACGAGTGGATTACGTTAAAATAGACTTGGAGCTATACATTGGTCGAAAAAAAACTCAACTATATATGAGGAGGAATTACGATGAGTGAAGTGAGAGAAAAAGCCAGCAAAGCTCAGGCTACGGTTACACAGCTGAACCGATTGAATACAGATCAGAAAAATGCGGCCCTTCGTGTTATGGCCGATGCATTGATCACGGAGTCGGAATCAATCATCACAGCAAACGCTGAAGATCTCGAACGAGGCAGAGCACAAGGCACGCCGGAATCGATGCTGGATCGACTCGCACTTAATAAGGAACGGATCGCAGGCATTGCCGAAGGACTACGTCAGATTGCAGGTCTGCCTGATCCTGTCGGTGAGGTATTGGAGACATTCACGCGCCCCAACGGATTGCATGTTGAAAAGTTAAGAGTGCCTATTGGTCTAATCGGTATCATCTACGAAGCTCGTCCCAATGTCACTGTAGACGCAGCCGGATTATGTCTCAAAACAGGTAATGCAGTGCTTCTGCGCGGTGGCTCCTCTGCCCTGTCCTCCAATCGCAAAATTGTAGAGGTTCTGCATCATGCACTGGCAACGACAGCCATGCCTGCTGATGCTTTGCAACTGGTTGAAGATGCGGATCGTGCTTCCGTAGATGAAATGCTCAAGTTGAACGGACTGCTGGATGTCATCATTCCACGCGGCGGGGCCTCCCTCATCCGTAATGTGGTTGCCAATGCGACCGTACCTGTTATTGAGACCGGTGCAGGCATCTGTCATACCTATGTGGATGAATCAGCTGATCCCGTCATGGCAGCCGAAATTGCCATCAACGCCAAGGCACAACGCCCATCCGTGTGTAACTCCATGGAGACTTTATTGCTGCATGCCGCATACGCGGAAGAGCATCTTCCTGCTCTTGCCGAGCAATTCCGTGAGGCGAGTGTGGTCTTGAAAGGTTGCGACACGGTGCGCCGTCTTGTCCCTACCGCCCTTGAGGCAACCGAGGAAGACTATGCGACCGAGTACAACGATTATATTTTAAATATCCGTGTGGTTGAGAACCTGGACGAAGCCATGCAGCACATCGCACATTACGGAACCAAACATTCCGAGTGTATCGTAACCCGGGATACAGCCCATGCAGAACGCTTCATGCATGATGTGGATGCAGCAGCAGTCTATCACAATGCCTCCACACGTTTCACGGACGGGTTCGAATTTGGTTATGGAGCCGAGATTGGCATCAGTACCCAAAAACTGCATGCACGTGGACCAATGGGGCTGCCAGCACTGACATCAACCAAATATCGTATTACAGGCAATGGACAGATTCGTCAATAATATCCCAGCACCAGTTATATAGGAGGAACGATTAATATGAGTCAAGAGCAACAGACGTTACTACAACAGAAGATTACTTTCCACGGAGCAGGCGCGATGGCGGAAGCCATCGTGCGCGGACTCATCTCCCGCCTTGTCGTTCGTCCTCAGGATATTACGATGCTGAACCGCAGCAACCAGAAACGTCAGGAGGAGCTCAGCACCCGTTATGCTGTACATACCGGAACTGCCTCGCAATCCTTGGATCATCTCGCTTCCACTCCGGTCATTGTACTCTGTATGAAACCCAAAGATGCTGCCGCAGCGCTGCGCGAACTGGGTCCGCTGTTATCACCTGATCAATTGATCGTGTCTGTCATTGCCGGATTATCGATCCGCACGATGCAATCCTTGCTTGGACGTAAACAGCCTATTGCCAGAACCATGCCGAATACATCCAGTACCATCGGGCTTGGTGCAACCGGACTTGCCTTCTCTGCGGAAATTACGGATGAGCAGCGCAGTACGGTGATGACCATGTTTGAAGCGGTCGGAATCGTAACCATTGTACCTGAGGATAAACTCGAAGTACTCACTGGGATTTCCGGAAGCGGCCCTGCTTATGTATACTATTTAATGGAGGCCATGATTGCCGCGGGCATTCGTGGTGGCTTATCCAGTCAGCAATCTCGTGATCTCACTGTTCAGACGGTGCTCGGCGCGTCACGCATGGTACAGCAAACCGGTATGGAGCCGATGAAGCTTCGCAGTGATGTGACATCCCCGGGAGGGGCAACACAAGCAGCACTGAAGACGCTGGACGAAGGTGATTTCTTTGAAAATGTAATCGCAGCCGTCAACCGCTGTGCAGAGCGCTCACGGGAGATGGGAGCTGCTTTGGAAGGGGATTTAAAAAATGAATAACATGTGCACAGCCACATATCGTCTGCATGATGATCATGCAGACTTCCGCAAGAAGGCCGAGTCCATCGCGATCGGCATGACCGTGGGCAGCTGGACGGAGTTACCACAAGCTCAGCGTGAAGCGATGCAGAAGCATCTGGGTGAAGTCATAAGCGTAGAAGTATATGAAGCTGAAGGAATGGCTGCGGGTGAGCGTTACGCTGACATTACCATCGGCTATCCTGATATCAACTTTAGCCGTGATATCCCTGCCCTGCTCGTAACGGCCTTTGGCAAAATCTCAATGGATGGCCGAATCAAATTGACAAAGCTTGGTTTCTCGGATGGCTTCCTCCGTGCATTCCCGGGACCCAAGTTTGGACTGAATGGTGTTCGTGATCTGCTTGGTGTACATGATCGTCCGCTGTTAATGAGTATCTTCAAATCCGTCATCGGGCTGAACGCTGATGAACTGCGTGAACAGTTTATCCGTCAGGCACTTGGTGGCGTGGATCTGATCAAAGACGATGAAATTCTGTTCGAGAACAAATTAACACCTATCGAAAAAAGAGTCGAGGTCTGCATCAAAGCTGCCGAACAGGCACGCCAAGAGACAGGCAAGAAGCTACTGTATGCAACCAATCTCACAGGACCTACATCTCGTCTGAAAGAGCAGGCTGAACGTGCCATCGGTGCTGGAGCCAATGCCTTGTTGTTCAACGTGTTGTCCTACGGGTATGATGTCCTGCATGAACTCAGCAGTGATCCTGATATTAATGTGCCGATTATGGCTCACCCTGCACTTGCAGGAGCATTGTATCCTTCACCACATTACGGCATCTCGGCTTCGGTTGTACTTGGCCAGTTGATGCGTCTTGCGGGTGCCGATCTGGTGCTCTTCCCTTCTCCTTATGGATCGGTAACGATGCCGAAGGAAGAAAATATGGCAATCACAGAACAATTACTGACAGCTGATCTGCCTGTAAGATCCAGTATGCCAGTACCATCAGCCGGTATCCATCCAGGCCTAGTACCGCTTATTTTGCGAGACTTTGGGACAGATGTTATCGTTAATGCTGGTGGTGGTATTCATGGGCATCCTATGGGAACTGAAGCAGGCGGACGTGCATTCCTGCAAGCGATTGAAGCGGCTCAGCGTTCCATTCCACTCGCTGAATATGCAATCGATCATCCAGAACTGAAAAGCGCACTGGACCTGTGGGGTGGCGAACGATGAGAAGTGATAAAAAAACCGTCATCTTCTGTGACTTTGACGGTACAATTACCCTCTCGGACAATATTGTCGCGATTATGAAACATTTCAAGCCTGAGGGCATTGAAGCAATTATGAAAGATACGATTGAGCAGAACATCTCGCTGCGTGAAGGGGTTGGAGCCATGTTCGCTCTGTTGCCTGCATCGCAAAAAGATGAAATTGTCGAATTTGTACTTGGACAAGCCGGCATCCGTGAAGGGTTCAGCGAATTTCTTGACTATGTTCGCGGCGAAGGGATTGAATTCAATGTGACCAGCGGTGGTATGGACTTCTTTATCGAACCCTTACTCGCGCCCTTCGATATCCCGCAGGATCATGTCTATTGTAACGGCGCTGACTTCTCTGGTGAGACCATCCGCATTGAATGGCCGCATCCCTGCCAGCCTCCTTGTGAGAACGGTTGCGGAATGTGTAAAACGACCGTGATTCGTACATTCCCGGCAGAACAATACAATCGAATCCTCATTGGAGACAGTCTGACAGATTTTGAGGGTGCAAAGATTGCCGATCTCGTCTACTCCCGCTCCATTTTGACGGATAAATGTATTGAACTTGGTGTGGACCATGTGCCATTCGCTACCTTTTACGATATCATCGAAGATATGAAACAGAAGCAAACACAAGGAGTGCTGTAAACGATGGGCTTTGAAAAGATTACATTGGAACACAAACGTCAGGTCCTTGAAGAACTGGCTGATATTAAAGCGTTGTTCGCCAGCCGTAACTGGTTCCCGGGTACAAGTGGCAACTTGTCGATGCGTGTAGGAGATTTTGACCCGGAGCAATTTTATTTTGCGGTTACCGCCTCTGGCAAAGACAAATCTCTTCGCACACCGGAAGACTTCCTTTTTGTGGACAAACATGGCAAAGCAATTGAGACAACAACGTTGAAACCAAGTGCCGAGACGTTGATTCACTGCGAAATCTATCGTTTGACCGGTTGCGGTGCTGTATTCCACGTGCATACCGTGTTTAACAATCTGATTAGTGAATTCTTTGGAGCAGAGGGTCAAGTGCCGATTCAGGGCATCGAACTGATTAAGGCTTTCAACATCTGGGAAGAAAATGCCGAGATTCGTGTCCCTGTCTTGCCTAACTTTGCCGACATCCCATCCATTGCTAAGTTGGTGCCGGATGTTCTGGATGCCAATGTGCCAGGAATCTTGCTTCGTAATCACGGCATATATGCGTGGGGCAAAGATGCTTTTGAAGCAAAACGTCACCTGGAAGCTTTCGAATTCCTATTCGAAGTGATGTACCGTCAACTTCTGCTGAAGGGTGCTACGAAATAGCAATCATTCATCTTGAAATCTAAAATGTAAAACAAAAAACACGCCAAAGGCTGAATTTTCACAGTCCTTGGCGTGTTTCTATGTTGTGGGATGATATGGAATAGAAAATTCCTTTGTCATCGCAGCGTCAGTAAAATCATCTTTGATCCCCTTCGATTACAACTCACAGTCGGTCATCCCGATCCTTGAATAAAAAGAGGCTATCCACTTCTTCGTCATTCCGATGAACCGCATGATTGGTGCCTGTTCCCCGTTGCTTGCCGAACAGCAGCTTCAAGCCGCCAAAAATGAGCAACAAGGAAACAATAACGGTGTTCAAATAGGAACGAATCTCATACGTCATAAATGCATTAGGGAAGAGCTCATTCAGCTGTGGAATGACAAGACGGATCGTCAGGTAATATAGACCCAGCGCAGCAATCCCGAATCCAATCAGTCGCTGATGGCGGGCCCAATCCTTGAAGATCGGCTGATCGATCAATGGCTCGCGTCCATAGCGGCTGGAACACTGTAGCCCGTCAAAGAAGCTGTAGAACCAGATCAACGGTATCATGAAAAGGAACACGGATAGGTGTAGCAGGTCCAGAACATAAATGCTGCCCAGGAATAGGAACATCAATTGCATGCCTCTTTTTTGCAAACCCAGATATAGATGACCCGCACCTGGAAAAGCAGATAAAAGGGTTGCCAGCACTTTACTGCGTCGTCCAGCTACTCTGCCCATCTCCAATTCTTCGAATAACGTCCGATCCTGCAGTACCTCTCCAGCCTGCTTACGGTGGACATGCTGCACCGCATCAAACATGCAGTATACCCATATTACGGGCAGTATGAGCAAGAACATTAGAAACACCGATTCATTGGTGATTGAAGCTACAAAGACCATCATGGCAAAGGAACCAAAAAACGCCATCAGGAAGGACAACCCGCGATGCAACAATCCCAGATGAAGATGTCCCAAACCAGGAACAAATGAAAGTAAAATGGTGAAGAATCGTTCACCCTCACTGCCTTTTTGATACATGGGCTGACCATATCCACCCTCATGGTGACTATATTCACTACCTGGATGCTGATGCTGCTCATCTTCATTCATAGGTTCCATAGGCCCTTGTTGACCCATGTATGCTCCCTGGTATGCTGCTCCTTGTTGTGGCCCATAGTGCGCCGCGTATCCCCTGTAGTGAGCATCCCGGGCAGTAGGTGCACGGAGCAGAACAATAATCATGTCCAGCATACTGATCCCCCAGAAGAAAGCCGAAAAAATGGCACCAATAATCAATAAATCATGTTCAGCAAGCAGCATTGCCAGCATGAATGAACCAACAGCTGTTCCAAAAAAAAGCAATGGATAGATTACAGCCCTTGCCGGCCTACCCCAATACATAAAACCAAGACCGGGTATTAGGTTTAATAGAAATGCGAGTAATTTATTACGATCTGAGTGCACAGTCGTCATCCTTTCTTTTCAGGCAATGTGAAACCATTTATGGTTTAGGCTTGAGGTTATCCAGCCATGAAGTGGCTGCCTCCGTCCATTTCTCCGTAAAAGACCCTCTGTGGTCGCCATCCTGAAACTTGTGATAAGGTGCTACCTTGTCAAAAAGTCCAGACGAGAGGAAGATCAATGTCAAACAGGCCGCTACCGCGTAATGGAACACTTTATGTTCAAGCCAGCGCCGATTTCGTCCAGCACGGGATTTGCGTTGTGCCTTGGAGGAGTGAATCCCCTCAATCCGATGCATGACTGAATCTGCAAACCCTGTCGGGTCAGGCAACGAGGGCAGTTCTCCATGGATGCCGAGTGCTTCCAGATAGCTGTCCATCGCATCCGGGTCTTCCATCAGAAGCTGCTCCATTCGACTCGCTTGAGTTTCACTCATATAGCCTTCAATATAATCCGTCCATTGCTCAGCGGTATACTTTTCCTGTTTACTCACGCCATTCATCCTCCTTCCAATGTTTTCGAATCCACTGCCGGGCACGGTACAAGCGGGATTCCACAGTTTTCACAGCTACCTGTGCATCGCTGGCAATCTGCTCATAATTTTTTTCGCTTAGATAATACGCAGTGATAATGTCACGGTGCTGAGCAGGCAACTGATTGATCCGTTCGCGAAGTTTGTCCTGACGTTCCTCACGAACGAGACGGGTAAGAACGTCTTCATCCCGTCCGGGCATGTTTATTATTTTTTCTTCTCCACCCAGATCCTCGGCCGTTCGTCTGCCCAGCTTACGTTTGGCATCAATCGCTTTGTGAAAGGCAATTCGGGTTAACCACGTTTTGAAACCTTCGGAACGGTAGTCGGGGAGAGACTTATACATCTGTATGAACGCCTCCTGAGCTGCATCCTGTGCTTCCTGATCGTTCCTGAGTACGGAATAGGCAACATGGTATACATGCTGGCTATACTTATCAATCAGAGTACGCATCTGCGATGTATCTCCTTGACGGATTTGTTCGATTACGCGCGCTTCATCAATAACTCTCCCCTCCTCTCCAATACAATAGACGACAGCTTGTGTGTTTACCCCTGCGTGATCTATCAAATTTTTGTATAACAAAGTGAAATCATTGCCTGAAAGGTCGATGTCGCTGATCACTCACCCAATTCATAATTCAAAAAAAGACAGGCACAGAATGACTTCTGGCCTGTCTCTTGTTTTTGCCCACACCTGAATTAACGTCCACCATTACGAAACCGCTGCGTGTATGCCTTCGCGTCTTGAACGGTCTTGACACGATTACGGCTCCACTCAAGCAGTATTCGATCGATATACCGGAAATGTACTTTACCTGCAAAAACCGCTTCCTTCAGAGCCATTAAAATCAATTCCTCTTGGTAACGGTCCTGATCCAACCAGCTGGATATCGTCTCACACTCCATTGGAGAGAGCGGACGTCCGAATTCTTTTTCAAAGATGGAGAACATGTTCCGTTCTTCCTCTTCTTTTTGAACACTGTTCGAATCTTGGCGTGCTGCACTGCTGCTCAGCTGCTCCGCACGCAATGCGGCTACTTCTTCCGCAGTGCACTTTGCAAGTTTGGCATAGAGTCCATGTAAGTCATATCGTTCGTACTGGATGTCATGTTCCTCGTCACGATGCTCGTCAATAGCGATATATCCATCCCTCATCAGACGTTGCAACATTCTGGCAATGCCTTCAGGTGCAAGTCCCATACGCCCCGCAAGCTCTTCAAGCGTCGGAAACTCATTGAACTCCGCCTGACGGAACCCTAGGAGTTGAATCAGAAGAAGCACTTCTGCATCTGATAGGCCAAGCTGGTGATAATAACGTAACAAGGCATAAGGCAGATGGGCTGTACCCGAAGTCATGCCATAAGCTGCTCCATCCAACCAGGCTTTGGATGTGGTATCTTCCATAGACGGTCCTCGGTTAAGCATTAAGGGTACAGACGATAGAGCATACGTGGGAATGCGATTGTTTCACGCACATGATCCAATCCACAGATCCATGCTACCGTCCGCTCCAATCCCAGACCGAAACCGGAGTGAGGAACCGATCCGTATTTACGTAAATCCAGGTACCATTGGTAAGCTTCATCCGAGAGATTGTGCTCCTCAAAACGTTGTTGCATCAATTCCGGATCATCAATACGCTGAGAACCGCCAATAATCTCTCCGTAGCCTTCAGGTGCAATCATATCAGCACAAAGAACAACTTCTGGACGATTTGGATCTGGTTTCATATAGAAAGCTTTGATTCCTGCAGGGTAATGCGTGATAAAGACTGGTGTATTGTACTTCTCGGCAATGGCTGTTTCGTGCGGTGCACCGAAGTCTTCTCCCCAAGGAATATCAAAGCCTTGTCCATGCAGGAATTCAATCGCTTCATCATACGTAATTCGCGGGAATGGCGCTACGATGCCTTCGAGTTTGGATACATCACGACCGATGGATTCCAGTTCTGCACGGCAGTTTTTCACCACGGATTGAACAACATGAGCGATAAATTTCTCTTGTACGCGCAGACTTTCCTCGTGATCTACAAATGCCATTTCCGGCTCAATCATCCAGAATTCAATCAGATGGCGACGTGTTTTGGATTTCTCAGCACGGAATGTAGGACCAAAGGAATATACTTTGCCCAGCGCCATAGCTGCTGCTTCCATATACAATTGACCACTTTGCGTCAGATAAGCATCTTCATCAAAGTATTTGATGTGGAACAGGTTTGTCGTTCCTTCCGCAGAAGACGGTGTCAAAATCGGAGGATCAACTTGTGTGAATCCGTTACCATCAAAGAACTGCTGAACAGCACGAATAATCTCTGCACGAATCACCATAACCGCACGTTGCTTCGTAGAACGGAGCCACAGATGACGATGGTCCATCAAGAAATCAACACCATGCTCTTTAGGCGTGATTGGATAGTTTTCAGTCAGATGTATAATTTCGACCCCAGTCACAGTCATCTCGTAACCGGACGCACTGCGAGGTTCTTCACGAATAATCCCTGTAACATACAAAGAACTTTCTTGAGTCAGGCTCTTCGCATTGTTCCAGATCTCTTCGCTAACTTCACTTTTTACAACAACCCCTTGAATATATCCGGTTCCATCACGCAACTGCAAAAACTGAATTTTGCCGCTGGAACGTTTGTTGTTAATCCAGGCACCGATCGTTACGGTCTCGCCCACATGCTCGTTCACATTACGAATTACACAATTCGTATTCATGCCATATCTCCCCTTGGTTCCTGAAATTTGAAAATGCAGCGGACAGGCTGTTGCCTGTCCTCTGCACTTCCTTGCCACTCTATATTTACTTTACAGTTAGATTACTTAGAATTCAATACGATTCGATGCGTATCGCGCGCAATGACCAATTCTTCATTTGTTGGAACAACGAGAACATCCACTTTCGAGTTCGCTGTTGTGATGCGACGCGGTTCACCAGAACGGACTGCGTTCAGGGCTTCGTCCAGCTCAACGCCAAGATACGTAAGTTGCTCACATACTTTTTGGCGAAGAACAACGGAGTTCTCACCTACACCAGCTGTGAAGACAATCACGTCTACACCGTTCATTGCAGCTGCATATGATCCGATGTATTTACGCAGACGGTATTCGTACATTTCAAAAGCGAGCGTGGAGTTCGCATCGCCATTCTCCATACCTTCTGTAATCTCACGCATGTCGCTGCTGATTCCGGAGATTGCAAGCAATCCACTGTGTTTGTTCAACATGGAGTTCACTTCGCTTACGCTCAGTTCTTCCTTGTTCATGACATAAGGTACGATGGCTGGGTCAAGGTCACCCGAACGCGTTCCCATCATCAGTCCCTCTAGTGGAGTCATACCCATCGAAGTATCAACGGATACGCCACCTTTAACTGCTGTTACACTACCACCGTTACCGACGTGACAAGTGATGATTTTCAGATCTTCCACTGGACGATCCAGATATTCAGCAGCTGCCTTGCTTACGAAATCATGGGAAGTACCATGTGCGCCGTAGCGACGTACTTTATATTTTTTGTAAAGTACACGCGGAATAGCATACAGATATGCTTTTTCCGGCATCGTTTGATGGAACGCTGTATCGAAGACCATTACCTGAGGCACACCTGGCATATTTAATTCAGCCGCACGAATCCCCATCATTGCTGCGGGGTTATGAAGTGGAGCCAAGTCGAACAAACGACGAATTTCAGCTTTGGCAGCATCATCTACCAATGCAGATTCTTTAAATGCTTCACCACCGTGAACAACACGGTGTCCAACAGCTTGAATTTCATTTACAGAATCCAGTACACCATTTTCTTTATGAGTCAAAATATCAATGACTTTACGGATTGCTGTTGTATGCTCCAGAATCTCGCTAACTTCTGTAACATCCTCACGGCCTGTCGGTTTGTGTGTCAGAATGGAGGAATCCATTCCGATCCGCTCTACCAGACCTTTAGCCAGGACAGATTCGTCAGTCATATTATACAGTTGATATTTGAGCGAGGAACTCCCCGCATTAATTACGAGTACTTTCACAGTCGGTCACCATCCTTGTCGTACTTGAAGAATCCTTCGCCTGTTTTGACACCCAGGTGTCCTGCACGCACCATTTTCTTCAGGACCGTGGAAGGACGATATTTCAATTCTCCGAATTCACGGAACATTCTTTCGAGTGCAGCTTCAACAGAGTCCAATCCGAAACGGTCAGCCATTTCGAGTGGTCCATGTTGGAAGTTGTATCCGATACGCATTGCATCATCGATATCTTCAGCAGATGCAACACCTTCCTGTAATACATGCAACGCTTCGTTAATCAACAGACAGATCAAGCGGGAAGTTACGAATCCAGGTGATTCATAGATCATGACTCCTTTTTTGTCTGCCACTTCTTCAACAAAACGTCTGGTCTCTTCGAATGTTGAATCCGACGTTTTCAGTCCACGAATAATCTCTACAAGATCAACCCGGGATACCGGGTGAATAAAGTGCATACCAATAACACGCTCTGGGTATTTGGTCGAGCTTGCAAGCTCGGTCAAACTCAGCGTGGATGTATTACTTGCCAGAATGACATTGCTTGGGCAAACTTGGTCCAGTTGGCTGAATACTGCTTTTTTCGCATCCAGATCCTCTGAAATCGTCTCAATGACCATATCGCAAGTTCCAAGTTCAGCTAAATGAGCTACCTTGGTAATACGGGAAAGAATCAATTTCTTCTCCGCTTTTGTAATCGCCCATTTCTCCAGTTGTTTATCCAGGTTCGTTTCGATCATGTCATAGGCATGATCCAGTTTTTGTGTTGTATGCTCCACGAGAAGCACATCAAGTCCTTTGGCTGCGAGCATTTGGGAAATGCCTTGCCCCATCGTACCGCCGCCGACAACTCCTATTTTTTTGAAAAACATGGTTCTGCTCCATCCTTTCGGTTCTCTATTTCTCTATTGTACCCTGTTCGCCGAAAATTACAAATTTCGACCCAACATATAATAATATCTTAGCACGAGTGAAATGTAAAAAAAAATAACCAGCATAAAGAAATTATGCTGGTAAACGGGCACTGTCACGAAATTGACAACGAAATTGTTCGCCGGACAAAACTTCCTCTCGAATCAGGATGTCGAGTGAATTGTCGAAAATTGTCCGTTGCTCTTCAAGTAAGCGCTTCGTCTGTTCCATGAGTTCTTGCAATATTAATTTATTCTCTCGCATGAGCTCCTCGGTGGTAACCATATCCATGTTCACAATCCCAAGAGAAGTCAATCCGGAAGCCATCATCGTTTGCACGACATTGGTTGCTTGATCAAAGTCATTGCGTGAACCTGTCGAACGTCCACCATAGTACATTTCCTCCGCAGCTGCCCCTCCGAGTGCAATCATGATCTGTTCTTCCAGAAAGCGCTTCGTGTAAAGGAACTGTTCCTGTTGCGGGTTATGACGCACATATCCCAGCGCCTGTCCACGCGGACTGAGTGCCACCTGGCTTACACTGCCCGGACGAACAAGTTCAGCCATAATGGCGTGTCCCAATTCATGAATGGCAACCCTTTTCTTCTCTTCCACACTGGACTCACGGTCTGTTTTCTCGCCCATCATGACTTTATCAATAGCCAGAGACAAGTGCCGTTGTTCTATGTGTAACAGCCCATCCCGCATTGCATATATCGCTGCTTCGTTCATCACACTTTCAAGCTGCGCACCGGAGAAACCATACGATTCTTCCGCTGTCTTCTCCAGATTCACTTCCTTCATCAGAGGTTTATTCACCGCATGCAGTTCCAGAATATGCTTTCTACCCTTCTTGTCAGGCAAGTCTACTTGAATATGGCGGTCAAAACGTCCTGGACGTGTTAGGGCGCTATCCAGCATTTCCTTGCGGTTTGTTGCAGCAATAACCAGTATTCTTGGGGTATCGGAAGAATAAATTCCATCCATTTCCGTCAAGAGCTGGTTCAGCGTCTGATCATACTCCCGCTGTTGTCCACCTTCACGTTTCCCCCCGATGACATCGATCTCATCGATAAATATAATAGCATTTTCTTTATTTTCCTTGGTGGCACGGGTTCTCGCATCCTTGAACAAATCCCGAATTCTGCTGGCACCTACACCAACATACATTTCCACAAACTCACTGCCCGATGCAGCAACGAAAACAGAATCGGTGTAGTGCGCAGCCGCTTTGGCCATCAACGTTTTCCCTGTCCCTGGAGGGCCTGTCAGCAAGATCCCTTTTAACGGGCGAATCCCGAACTTGCGAATTTCTTCATGTTTGATGAGAAAGTCCAGTGCTTCACGCAATTCTTGCTTGGCACTGTCCTGACCACCAATTTCTTCAAAAGTAAGCTTGGAAGGACCTTTTTTCTTCCGTTTACGCTCCTGTGCAGCGCCTACGGTAATCCCGCCACGCATTTGCATCATGAACAACAAAGCTCCAACAAACACCGCTGCAATTAGAATCGGAACAATATTAACACCAGTAAAAGCAAGAAAAATAATCAACACGGGGACAAATCCAATGGCAATTTCTTTGGTCCACTTAGGCATTAGGCCACACTCCTATCTGACCGGGCACACGCGGCAGAATAATAAACTTGCTGGCATCTCCGTCTCTAAGACTAACATATACATTGTTGTCATCCATCGCTGTATTTACCTTTATTCCATTCGTAGCCATCTTGGACAATGTTGGTGTGATCTCGGTGTACTGTTTGTTCTCCATCGCCTGAGCTACGGTAAACATCGCATCACCCCACCAGCTTTCGAGTGCTTCACTGGAATGATCTACAACATCCAACTTTAATGAGCGAGTTCCAATCAAGGTCTGTCCTTCTTTGTGAATATATTGTACCAGTCTGCCCAAATCAACATCAGGTTGCAGATCCAGTTTCAATTGTACGTCATTGCGGTTAATAGTTAATTGAACGTCATTGACTCCATCGTACTGGGTAACCATCTTTTCAATCGGATTCTGCAAAGCCACCTGACGATACACAAACCAACCTCCAAACAACACAACGGCTGAAATGACGGCAGTTAAAGCAATAGGCAATACTTTTAGCTTCAAGTGAATTACCCCTCCCAGATTTTGGCCTAACTTACTGGCCTATTGGTATATACGAATATGTGCACATTGACTCCTGCGAGAATTTCGACAGGTTTATTTGTTATGAATGTAACTTTGAGTACATAACTGAGTATATCACATCGTATATACAATTTCGAAGGCGAAAATATGAATAAATTATTAATTTTAACTATTTAAATCAAAACTGTTCACAGGCAACACAAAGAACCGGTTCAGTCGGATATCCGTCTGCCGGTTCTTTCATTTCTACGATTCTCTAGCTAAGTTACTCTATTTGTTCTAGCTGTTCGGGAGTGTGTAAACCAAGTCTACCTGTTCTCCATTGCTAAAACGATAAAACCGATAGTGGTTATGCGTACCGTCTTTATAATACACTTGCCACACATATATTCCATTCACAACTCCGGGCATGATTCGTTTAATCTCACCGGCTGGAACTTCGGAACTAAAGCGATTGCGTATCTGTGCTTCGGACATGCCATTCTGCAGCAGTTCACTGTGTATAGCGTTAGCACCTGTAGCAGGTTGATTGTTTGCATCGAATTTAACCCAGACCATAACATCCTGGTTATCCTTGTTTTTGCCAAGCAGGGTCCAGTAGATGTTGTCAGAGCCTTCTTTATCACCCCAGATGTACTTACGCAATTCATCATAAGATGTAATGCCCAGTTGCTCCTGTGCTGCCTGTATGGCGAGCGCTTCTTCCTTACGCTGGTCCTGTGTGACATACACGTAATAACGCTGAAGTCCAAACAGAATCAGAACTAGTGCAAGCAGCGAAATCCATATCCACTTCTTTTTTTTCTTCAAAAGCCGAACTTCCTTTCCCTATGATGCTCCGCAATGCAATTAACGAGCAAGCAAACCATCAAATGCCAATTGAGACTCACGCAAAATGCGTTCTTCATCCAGCGTCAGACATTCGCCATGTTTAACCACTTGTTTCCCATCTACCCATACGTGCTCCACATCTTTGGCAGAGGCTGAATAAATCGTATGCGAGATCAGGTCTGTATGTGGGTAGAAGTGTGCCTGTTCAATGTCCAGGGCGATGAAATCAGCCTTCATGCCTACCTGAAGCGCACCGGTATTGTTCAGGAAGATGGATTTAGCACCATATGAAGTTCCGAGTAGTAACGCTTCGCCCGCTGGCACGGCAGTCGGATCACCAGACACACCTTTGTGAATCAATGCAGCCAGTCTCATTTCTTCAAACATATCCAGGTTGTTGTTGCTTGCCGGTCCGTCGGTTCCGAGTGACACGGTAACTCCTGCTTTCAGTAACGCAGGTACCCGCGCAACACCGGAAGCGAGTTTCAGGTTACTTCCCGGGTTATGGGATACAGCCACATCATGGCGGGCCAAAATTTCAATCTCTTCATCATTTAGATGCACCGCATGTGCTACCAGGGATGGACGGGAGAAAAAGCCCAGTTTCTCCAGATGTGCCACAGGACGCAGTCCATAGTCTGTAACGTTCTGCTCCACTTCACGAAGCGTTTCCGACATATGTGTATGCAGAGGAAGGTTAAGATCATTTGCGACTTGTACAAGCTTCTCTATGTAGTCAGGAGGGCATGTATATGGTGCGTGTGGCGAGATTACGGTTGTGATGCGACCATCTGCCTGTCCATTCCACTCACGCGCAAACGCTGCCGACTCCTCCAGCTTCCGCAATTGCTCTTCTTCCGAGCACAGTCCTATTACACCACGTGCCAGTGCTGCTCTAACGCCGGATTGTTCCACAACTTTGGCAACCTGATCCATGTGATCATACATGTCCAGGAAAGCTGTAGTTCCGCCTTTCAACATTTCAAGCACGGATAGCGAAGTTCCCCAATATACGTCTTGAGAAGTCATTTTTGCTTCCATCGGCCACATTTTTTCCTGCAACCATACTTGTAACGCAAGATCGTCCCCGTGTCCTCTGAGCAACGACATCGCTGCATGACCATGCGTATTGATCAGACCCGGCAGGAAGAACAATCCTTTTCCATCCACTTTGGTACAATTTTCGTCTCCATCCGGCAATGTCTCACCAATATGCACAATCTTGTCATTCTCGACAACCATGTATCCATGAACCACGTTCCATGTAGTGCCTTCATTAACGGCAAATTTGCCGTTGTGAATTACCCATCTATTTGTTGTCATCTTCCTCGTCGTCCTTTCCAGTCTCCAAGTAATAGGCCAAACTAAGCAGATCCGTTGTAAAGTCAGCATGGTGAATGCGGATATGTGGCGGTGTTTTTAGAATAGTTGGTGCAAAATTAAGAATCGCTTCGATTCCCGACTCAATAAGTTGATCGGCTACATTTTGAGCTTCCGTATCCGGAACTGTAATAATTCCGATGCGGATGTTATCTGTCTTAACCGCTTCCGTCAATTCATTCATTGGTTTTACCGTCAAACTGTTGATTTGACTACCAATCTTCGGTCCATATGCATCGAATACAGCAACAATCTTCATGTTGTCTTTCAGATATGCGTTGTAGTTGGACAAGGCCTGTCCCAGGTTACCCGCACCTACCAAAGCTACATTAATTTGCTGATCAATTTTGAGAATGTGACGAATTTTCTCGATCAAATAGGATACATCATACCCGATCCCTTTTCGACCAAAATCACCGAAGTAAGCCAGGTCTTTTCGAATTTGGGCCGGATTCAGATCCAGCCTCTGTCCAAGCTCTTGAGAAGAAACAGTAGCCACCTCACGCTGATGCAACTCGTTCAAATAGCGCAAGTATACAGGCAGACGTCGTACCACCGCTTCCGAAATTTTATCCGATTTCATTCTTGCTCCCCCTTACCAATGCCACGATAAAATAATAGATGAAAAGATGAGCATTCTGTATAAACTCAAAGATAGACGTGACATTTTATACAGAATGCTCTTTGTAATTTAGGTTATAAGTTCTTACGTGCAACTGCTTTAATCGGATACGGAAATATCTAATAAAGTTTAACGCCAAACGATAGTGTCATGCAATGATATAACAAACAAAATCAACCATTATTCTTGTTCATTAACAGGTTTTTCTAACCACTCGGTAATCCGTGGAACCATCTGCTCCGTGAGCATATGCTCCATTTTGGGACCAGGTAATGAATATAAAAAGAATTTGCCATAGTACGCTTCGATCACACGTGTATCATAAACAATGACAATACCTCTGTCCTTCGCTGTTCGCACCAATCGGCCAAATCCTTGCTTGAAGCGAATGACCGCTTGCGGCACAGACAGTTTCATGAATGGATTTTTCTTTTGCTCCTGGAGCAATTCACTCTTGGCTTCAACCAACGGATGATTCGGCGGCTGGAAAGGCAGACGCACAATAGCGAGACAGGTCAGTGCTTCTCCCGGGATATCTACACCCTCCCAGAAGCTGCTTGTGCCCAAGAGTACCGTAGCTTTGGCATCCTGGAACCTGCGAGTCAACTTGGAGCGGCTTCCACTGTCCACACCTTGACCCAACAAAGAGATGTCGTTACCAGACAGTGCCTCCTTCAGTGGATCATAGACCTGTCGCAGCATCTTGTATGAAGTAAACAGAACCATCATGCGTCCACGCGTGGCAATTGCGGTCTCTGCGAGTGATTGCACCAGCATATTGACAAAGTGCGCATCACCCACACTGCCTTTCACACTCGGGAAATCACGCGGAATCACTAGAAGTGCCTGATCACGATAATTAAAAGGTGATGGCAGCATCGACGTTAACAGCCGATTATTCTCAGAGGCTTCCTGTAAGCCAAGCTGCTCAATCATGAACTGGAATGACTTATCTACAGAGAGCGTAGCCGATGTAAGCACAACACTTTTCTTTTTATCAAAGAACAAATCCTTCAGTTGTGCACTGACATCGACAGGTACGGCGTACAGTTGAAGAGATTTACTGCGGAACTGACCGCTGGCTTCCATCCAGTACACCGTTTTGGCATCATCCATACGCATGAAGAATCGCAGATTCTCCTTCAATGTGGTCAGATCTTTCAGCAGTCCTGTAATGTCCGTAATCAGACTATCCGATTGATAATCATCCTGATCCTCTTTCACCTCAAGCAGCAATTTGTCCCCTTTGCGAACCAAATCGCCCAGAGTCACATAGATCTGGTTCTCCAGATCCTGCAACTCCTGCCATTTCGCAGGTTTCTGAGATGCCTTCAGGCGCAGGGAAAATTGCCCTGTCTCTCCCGGTGAAGCATCACTTCGTTCAGGCAAAAGACCGAACAGGGCATCGCTCATACGATCCCAAAGCTCCTTCACCTCAACAGCCAGCGGGAACATCTGATCCACCATGGAGCCCCATTGCACCGAATTTTCATGCCCGGATAACTGCGAACGAAGCATAGGCAATTGTCCATTACGACTGTCTTTGAACAGACGGGTCAGGGTATGAACCAACGTGAAGTATTTCATATGCATTCCAAGATGTTTACCCGCTACATCCTCGAGATGATGGGCCTCATCGATCACAAGACTCTCATAGGCTGGCAACAACTGATGTGCTGCTTTGACATCCGTAAACAATTTGGAGTGATTGGTTATTACGATATCAGACAACCCGGCCTCATGTTTGGCGCGATGATAGAAACATTTGCGGAACCATGGGCAGGATCTTCCCAGACAGGACTCGGATTCGCTCTGTACCGTCTCCCAGAAGTCGCCTCCGCGTCCGCTAAGGTTAAGCTCCTCATCATCTCCAGTTTCAGTCTGTGTGAGCCACACGATCATCTGAGCGGCTGTGAAATAATCCTCTTTGGGCGTGGCGAATTCACGTTTATTGATTTTGTGTTCAAATTTGCGCAGGCACAGGTAATGTCCACGTCCTTTGAAGACAGCAGCCTTAAACGGAAACGGAACCACTTGGGTCAACATCGGAATATCTCGCTCTCTCAATTGCTCCTGCAAATTGATCGTATGCGTGCTGACCATGACTTTCTGTTCTTGTTTCACACTTTCGTATATCGCTGGCAGCAGATAACCCAGAGATTTACCGGTACCTGTTCCAGCTTCGATCAAGAGATGTTTCTCTTCATCCAGGGCTTGCCTTACACTGCTGAACATCTGGGTCTGCGCTTCACGCTCTTCGTAATGATCCAGCGTATCCTTCAGGTTCTCCCGAACCTGGTCCATAAACTGTTCGAAGCTTACACCATCGAGGGGGTTACCTTCCCGCTCATCACGTGGTGCACCAATATCGGTCCAATCACTTACATTAAGAGCAAGCTGCCGATAATAGGTATGTCCGTCCAGATCCTGAATCGGCTCTGCTTCCTTCTCACTGCGCATCCCGTCCAAGAACCAACCCAAGTCACTGTCTTCTGGTGCGAACAGGTCACTGAGCCGTTGAATCGTTATGAGCGGTAATTCCTTTAACTCATCCAGACACTTGAGCAGCACATAGGCTGTCGCCAGTGCGTCACTGTCGGCCTGGTGAGGGCGATCATGTTGAAATCCAAATTCAGAAGACACATAACCGAGTTGATAAGAACCCAGTGATGGGAACGTAATCTTCAGAAAATCAATGGTATCCAGAATACGGCCAGTGAACGGCAGATAACCGCAACGGTCAAGAGCATTCTGCAAAAAGTGAAAATCAAAAGCGACGTTGTGTCCAACAAGCACCACATCGTTAAGCAGCGGAACCATCTCCATCATCATCTCTTCGAGTGATGGAGCGTCCGCCACATCTTCATCGGTAATACCCGTTAGCCCCGAGATAAACGGGGGAATCGGGACACCAGGGTTCACATAAGAACTATATATTTGAGTTATGCTGAAGTCATGATCTATGATGGCAAGTCCGGCTTGTATAATCTCACCGTCGGACTGCGTGCCGGTTGTTTCGAAATCCAATACGGCAAATTTCATTGCAATATACGGTCCCTTCCATTCCAGTCTATGTTACAGCATAGCAAAAAAAAGGGGATTTGAAAATTAACTGACAAAAAAGCGGTGTCCCCGCCGCTATGCCAAAGGAGGGAACACCGTTTTTTTGTCGCCGAATTCCCGCTTAATGAAGGGTCGTCAGCTGATTAGCATATTGCAATTTTCCCCTGTTCAACCTGCAAGCTTCCATGTTGTACAGCGGTTCGGTCAATGTCGGGTCATACTGAAGGGCCTGTGCAAAGAGTGAACATGCAGCCTCCGGGTTCGCAAGCTTGGCTTGAATACAGCCCAGAGCGTTACATACAAGCCCTTTCAAGCGAGGTGAGCCCTTAAGATACATGATCTGCTGCAAATGTGTCCCGGCTTCAGCGATTTGTTCCAGATTCAGATATGCGAGTGCCAAGTAAAAACGAGTTAATGCACTCTCCGGATGGTCGGTCACAACCCGGGAGAACTGCAAGATCGCCTGCGAATACATCTGTAATTTGAAATACCCTTGTCCTCGACTGAAACATTCCAGATGGAGTTCAGGCAGAGCGGTGACAGCTTCCTGTTCCGGTTCAAGGGACGCAGGCTTATCCATCTCCCGTTCCCTCACCTGGCTCATCTTTTCTTCAAACATCAGCCATTCATCCAACATTCCGTCACTCATCCGCTTAAGCAAGTTCCACTTTTGCAGCAATTCTTGTTTGTTCAGACCTTCAGCGGAAGGATAGCTCTTGATAATTTCATCTAACATGTCGTTCATTTCTGCGAAAACATGCTGGAACATCGTTGCATCCCCACCCTTGAAAAAATGGATTAGTGCAGTGACCTGTACTCATTTTTTGCTTCAAGGGCCGATTTCATTCTCCTTACCAGTCGATTACATAATTGTTGCGTGAACTTCCTGCTTCATGGTTTGTACAGGTTTATTCTGTCCATCTACAAACACAACGGTTGGTTTGTGAGTATTTGCCTCTTCTTGCGACATCATGGCATAAGAAATGATAATGACGTTGTCTCCAGGCTGCACCAGACGAGCAGCTGCGCCGTTTAGACAGATGACCCCGCTTCCGCGCGGTCCTGGAATCACATAAGTTTCCAGACGTGCACCATTGTTGTTGTTCACAATCTGCACTTTCTCGTTTTCCATCAAGTCGGATGTTTCCATCAAGTCTTCATCTATGGTAATGCTACCCACATAGTTCAAGTTGGCTTCCGTTACCGTAGCCCGGTGAATTTTGGATTTCATGAGTGTTCTAAACATGGGACAGCACCTCCGATTTTTGCAACCTTATATTGTCAATCAATCTTGTTTTTCCGAATTTCACCGCAAGTGCAATGAGCAGATCGTCACGTCCTTGAACTTCTTCCTGATCTGCGAGCGGCTCCAGACTTGGAAAAGCCTGAATCTCAGCATAGTCGATCACTGCAAGCGATGAGGTTGCAATCTGCTCGCGCAGAATACGACGGATATCTGCGGCGCTCCTAGCTATCCCTGTATCTACAGCTTCCTGGGCTGTGCGCAGTGCTTTCGACAGAACTAATGCCTGTGTACGCTGCTCCGAGCTAAGATAGACATTACGTGAACTAAGAGCAAGGCCATCCTCTTCGCGAACTATCGGACAGGGAACAATTTCTACAGGCATATTCAAATCATTCACCATCTGTTGAATAACCGCAACCTGCTGAGCGTCTTTCATACCAAAAAAAGCACGCTGTGGCTGTACGATGTTGAAAAGCTTCGATACTACCGTCGTTACTCCGTTAAAATGTCCTGGTCTGGAAGCGCCACATAAGCGCTCAGTCAATTTTGACACAGATACCGTTGTCTGCGTTGCCTGTGGATACATCTCTTCAACTGAGGGAATAAATACGATATCCACTCCTTGTGAGCGTGCTGTTTCCACATCTCTGGCTTCATCCCGCGGATAGCTGTCAAAATCTTCATTAGGACCAAATTGAATTGGATTAACGAATATGCTTAATACCACGATATCGCTCTGTTGTCTGGCTGCTTGCATCAAGCTTGCATGACCTTGATGTAGATACCCCATTGTCGGTACCAGACCTACAACGGACGCATTGGATCGAATCGCTTGACGCTCCAAGCTCAGCTCCTGTCTTAACTCTGCGATTGTCCGTAATACTTTCATGAGTTACTTCCCACCTTTTCCTTGCGTTGTCCATACAATTGATCCAGAACACCATCCGCAGCATTAAATACATGCTCTTCGGCCGGGAACGAACGATCTTTAACTTCTTTCACGTAAGCTTCGATGCTGGTTCTGATTAATGTACCCACATCTCCATAGGTTTTGACAAAACGTTTTGGCGTATACGGGGAGGCGTATTGAACCACATCGTGGAATACCAGTACCTGTCCGTCACAGCCCCGTCCTGCACCAATCCCAATGGTAGGGATCGACAGTTCCTCCGAGATCGCCCGTGCAACTTCTTCCGTAACCAGTTCAAGCACGATGCCAAATGCACCAGCAGCTTCCAAGGCTTTGGCTTCGTCCATCAAACGTTTCGCATCCGCTGCATCCTTGCCCTGAATGCGATATCCACCAATTTGATTGACCGATTGAGGTGTCAGCCCGATATGTCCAAGAACAGGCACACCTGCTTGCACAACGGCTCTGACGGTGTCCGCAATCTCCACCCCGCCTTCCATCTTAACCGCATGGGCATGCCCCTCTTGCATCAGTCGACGTACACCCTTAAGCGTCTCATCCACGCTGCCATGATAAGTCATAAAAGGCATATCAGCCACGATAAACGTCTTCTCAGCCCCGCGTACGACGGAACGTGTATGGTACACCATATCGTCGATGGTCACCGGAAGTGTTGAGTTATAACCCAGCACTACATTGCCGAGTGAATCACCAACTAGAATCAGATCAATTCCTGCTTCCTCTGCGAGGAGCGCTGTAGGATAATCGTAAGCCGTGATCATCGTAAGCGGCACGCCATCCTGCTTATATTTTTTCATTTTCACAATATTCATCGCTTGTTTGTTTGCCATTTTCTCTCATGGCTCCTTTCTTCTTTTCAAATAAAACGCAACAAAAAAACCTTTTAGTTTTCCACTAAAAAGTCCCGAAAAGTCAAAAAAGAGTCACTTGCGATCGTCCCTTCTGTCTCGGTCCTCTTCGGCTCAGAGCAGAATCCAACAACTCACTTAAACGTATTTCATTCTTGCACTGCGATCTGCTTACATCAAACACATCAAAGCAGAACAAAGGTTACTGTTACGGGAGTGCAATTCGGTCTGCATTAGCCGATATCGCCTCACGAAGACAGTATACCAAAGTTCTGCTCAAACTTCACGTCTTATGTTCATTTTCCCAGTAAAATTCGACATATTGTTTACGATTTCCAGGAAATCTCACCAGAGATGACGTGTACTTGTTCTCCATCGTGTTTTTCCACAAGGAGTGCTCCTGAAGGGGCCAGACCGATTGCTGTCCCTTCAATGACACCCTGAGGATTCGTCACTGTAATCTCTCGATTTATCGATACGGACAAGGCCTCCCATATAGCTGAGATCACACCGAATCCTTCTTTTTGATACAAAAAATATAACTGTTCCAGCTCGGTTAAAATGGCAGCCGTGAGCTTGGTACGATCAACAGGTTGCCCCGTCTCCATCTTGAGTGAAGTAGCTATAGCTGTCAGATCTTCCGGATAATCCTCGGGATCAAAATTCACGTCAACGCCTATACCTGCAATACAGTATCTGACTTCATGATCTTCCACCGTGGATTCAAGCAATATGCCACATACCTTGCGTCCATTAATCATCAGATCATTGGGCCATTTGATGCCTGCATCAGTGCCTGTACAAGCTCGAACGGCACGACACACAGCCACTCCTGTTAATAAAGTAAGCTGTGGCGTATGCTGAAGTGGTAGATCAGGGCGCAACAGGATACTCATCCATATTCCTTTTCCCGGGGGAGAGAACCACTGGCGACCAAAACGTCCTCGTCCTCCTGTTTGTTCCTCCGCAATGACCACAGCACCTTCAGCTTGCCCCTGCTCAGCCAGCTTCAGAACATCCCCTTGTGTAGACAAGGTCGAGGTTAACAGAACAGCCTTACGGCCGAATACGGCCGTATCCAGCGCCAATTGGAGGGCAGTTGCGTCAATACTGTCCGGCTTCGTGACCAGACGATATCCTTTGCGGGATACAGCTTCAAACTCATACCCCATGTCCCGCAACTTGTTCACATGTTTCCACACAGCAGTCCGACTGATGGACAGATGACGGCTAATCTCTTCACCCGATACAAACCGTCCTTCTGCATCTAATAACATATGTAACAGATCTTCATGCTTGGTCATCTTCAACCACCCGCTTCACTTCTGCACTTAGTGCTTCATGCTGATTCGATATCGTTCCAATCGCCGTTTCTCTTAACAAATGTTTCATCAGTTGACCCAGCCAAGGCCCGCCTTTGCGCTGCAGCATTTGTAATACTTGTTCCCCTGTGATGTGCAATTCTTTCAAGTCATGCACAGGGATTGATTGACTCCATTCGACTGCCATTTCTTGAACCAAAACAACCTGCATTTCTGCCTGTTCGGTCTGATTCCGCCACCCTGCTGGCAGTAGAGACTGTATGCGAAGCCAATCATTAGTAGCCTGAACACCACAAGCCAGTACAGTAACAATCCAATCGGAACGGAGACTAACCGTATCCTTCTGCTCCTGAACGGAAGTATAAATCAACTGCTCCACCTGAAGGACCCCTGATATACGAGAACGATGTTCATTAGAGAATGTCCACTGACGTAATAATGCGTCTGCCTCGTCCTTGCTATAACCGCCAGCAAGCAGAATGAGTGACCAACGGAGCAACACATGCTCACCTGACAGCTGTTCCAGATTAGATAACAACGTCTTGTTGAATCGGGCTGAGCTTACCGGCGCTTTGACATGTGCAAGCGCATTACTTCTGTATAACAGTTCCAACCCTCTTAATGGATGCGGCCCAGACATCATTTTTACCATCTCGGTCCGTACCCGTTCCATTGCAATATGTTGAAGCAGGTCTTTCTGCCTTACAAGACCCTTCCACGTGTTATGGGCAATTTTAAAATCAAATACCGAAGCAAATCGCACACAACGGAGCATCCGCAGTGCATCTTCACCAAACCGTTCCATCGCAGAACCTACACATCTGACTCGCTCTTCCTTAATATCTGCCTGTCCACCAAACGGGTCAACGATTGCTCCAGTGACGTCCATCGCAAGAGCGTTCATTGTGAAGTCACGCCGCTGTAGATCTTCCTTGATATCCTGAACAAATTGAACTGCAGCAGGTCTGCGTTTATCCTGATAGTCGGATTCTGTTCGAAACGTGGTCACTTCAAAGTAATAAGCGCCTGAACGCACGGTAATTGTCCCATGTTGCAAACCTGTAGGAATGCAATCGTCGAACAATTCCATGACTTGCTGGGGAGAAGCAGATGTCGTGATATCCATATCGTCTACAACACGTTCCAACAATTCATCACGAACACAACCACCTACCCAATATGCCTTGTAGCCATGTTTGTTTAAAGTTGTGAGTACATTCTCACTTTGAATTGCCATTTCACGATCAACCTGTGTCCATTGAACCACCACATATCACCTCTTCTCTTGCCTGTTGTGGTATGCACAGTATAATTACGTCAAAAAATTGATTAACCGCAAACCGGCTTCAAGTTCGGAACTTCCCTTCCCAACACCCGGTAATAAATCTGCTCGTATTCATGCCGAATGGCATCATTGCAAAAGTCATGATGTGCGCGCTGAAGACACGCTTCCCTGAACTCCGCAGCCAAACGATCGTCCGTTAACAAACGGATGGTGTTCTCGGCCATGGATTGTGTATCCCCAATGGCGGATAAGAATCCCGTCTTGCCATGTAAGACCAGTTCCGGAATTCCTCCAGCCTGTGAACCGATCGTGGGTACGCCGCAAGCCATTGCTTCAAGCGCCACAAGTCCGAAACTTTCCTTCTCCGATGGAAGCATCAACACGTCAGCCATGGAGATCACTTGGGCAATATCATCCTGCTTACCAAGGAAATGAACCTTATCATTTAAGCCGAGATCATTAATCTTCCATTGCATCTTCGGCAAATCGGGCCCTTCTCCTACAAATAACAGTTTTGCCGGAACCTGCTCCTGTACCTGACGGAAGACCTCTACCACATCCTGAGTTCTCTTCACCGGTCGGAAGTTGGAAATGTGCATTAATATTTTTTCTTCAGGCGCAGCAAAGTCTCTTCGCAGACTGGCAGCATCCCGCGGATAATATATTCGTTTGTCAATAAAATTATAGGTTAAATCAATTGGACGTTGAATATCCAGCAATTCGACCGTTTCCCGAATCAAATCTTGTGATACAGCAGTAACCGCGTCACTTTCATTAATGGCAAGTCGAATCAGATCCTTCAGAGATTCATCCTGAGCCAGAACCGTAATATCCGTTCCATGTAACGTGGTAACTACTTTCAAGCCGTCCCCTACCATCTGTTTCGCGAGAAAGGCGCATACGGCGTGTGGCACTGCATAATGAACATGCAGCAGATCCAGCTGCTGTGACTTAGCCACCTGGGCCATCTTCGTTGCCAGTGACAGATCATACGGAGGGTAACGGAAAACATAATAATCATTTACTTCAACTTCGTGATAAAAAATATTTTTCTGGAACGTACCCAGTCTGAACGGGATACTGTTGGCAATAAAATGAACCTGATGCCCCTGTTCGGCAAGCAATTTGCCCAGCTCCGTTGCGACAACGCCAGACCCTCCGAGGGACGGATAACAGGTGATGCCGATTTTTAACTTTTGATCCATCCGGTGGACGCTCCTTTGATCTCCCGCTTCATGCAGGTTGATATAATGCAACGGAATAATGAAACAAATCGTCTCATTAATACGTAGAAAATGAAATCGTTTATTGGGCACTCGGGCCAAATTGATGAACCACGTAAGGCGTAATTGTAGCAAAACCTTCTGCAAACGAGATGAGACTTCGTTGTCCGAGCAACGAATCACGGGCTCTTACACGTTCAATGTACCCCTGATTCAATGGCGTCGAGACCGCTCCGTCTCCCAGTTCGAATTGGGAACGATAAGAGAGCAATGAAGTTTCTTTTTGCTCATAGTGTTCCGTAATATCTACAATCAAATCCGTAGGTCCAATGTCATTAATAAAGTAAAAATAAAGTTCCTTCACCTGCACGGCAGGCATATCTGGCATGTAGTTCCGAAGCTTGGCATTAAAAACAGCCTCCTGCACAAGCTTACTGCAATTGACATGATCCGGATGACGATCTTCCCAATAGGGAGCAAATACCATCCGAGGGGCATGACGGCGGATCTCAGCCGTTACTGCCTGTACATGTTCTGGAGTAAGATACAACCCACGATCAGGAAGCCCCAGATTCGTTCGACACGAAAGACCGAGGACGCGGGAGGCTTGCTCCGCTTCCTCGGTTCTGCGCCCTACTGTTCCGTTGGAGGACATCTCAGCACGAGTCAGATCACACACGCCTACTTTCAAGCCAGCAGCGGTATGTTTGGCAATCGTTCCACCCATACCAATCTCCGCATCATCCGCATGAGCTCCAAAGATGAGAATATCCAGACTCATTCGGAATCACCTGAATTCAATCCAGCCTCCGGCTTGTATTTATGTACCAGCTCTCTCCAGGCAAAATCGCCACGATCCAGTGCCTTAACCAGAATCTCAGCGGTTGCGATATTCGTGGCAAGTGGAATTCCCTGCACATCACAAAGACGTAACAATGCATTGATATCCGGCTCGTGAGGTTGTGCCATCAGTGGATCTCGCAGGAATATAATCAGATCCATCTCATTTTGCGCAACCAAAGCTCCAATCTGCTGATCTCCGCCCAATGGGCCTGATTCAAATCGATGAATCTTCAGAGAGGTTCCTTCCATAATACGAAGGCCTGTGGTTCCTGTAGAATACAATTGATGGTCCGTAAAAACAGGCTCATATGCTGTCACGAAATTAACCATCTCTTCTTTTTTACGATCATGGGCGATAAATGCTATTTTCAACATGACAATCTCCTTTTAGTCGATAAAGTGGTCAAATCCGTAGATCATTCCTGTATATTCCATAACCTTTTGCACACCAATCTTAACACCAGGCATATAACCTGCGCGCTCGTAGGAGTCATGCCGAATTTTGAGTGACTGTCCATAGTCTCCGAAAACAACTTCCTGCTGTGCGAATACGCCAGGCAGTCGTACACTGTGGATTCGGAAGCCGTTGTAATAACCGCCACGTGATCCTTCGATCGTTTCTTCCTCATTAGGGTTACCCTGGCGAAGTTCTTCCCGATTGGCAGCAATCAGTTCAGCCGTTTTGATCGCTGTTCCGGAAGGAGCATCCAGCTTCTGATCCCCGTGATATTCGATAATCTCCACATTCGGCATATGTTTGGCAGCCTGTGCTGCGAATCGCATCATCAGAATGGCACCGATCGAGAAGTTAGGGGCAATAAGCCCTCCAATTCCTTTGTCCTGGCATTGCTTGTCCAACTGTTCAATCTGCTCCGGCGTAAAGCCGGTAACACCCATGACAGGTCTAACCCCATGACGAATCGCGATCTCGGTATGTGCAAATGCATATTGCGGCACTGTAAAATCAACCATAACCTGAGGTTTTGTTTCGGCAAACGCCATTTCGATATCATCAGTCACCAGCACTCCACACTCCGGCAAACCAACAAGGGTTCCTGCATCCGTGCCTGCTCCGGAGCGGTTGACAGCCGCTGCAAGCTCCAATTCCGGGTCCTGAAGTACCAATTTCACAACTTCACGGCCCATTCGGCCAGCCGCTCCGATCACGGCAACTCTAATTACTTCACTCATATTGACTGCATCTCCTCGCTATGTTGGATCATATCGTTGAATCCATTTCAACTCAAAAGAATCTTTGCAAAATGAATTCTTATTGAATGGATTTCATACGTTGCTTGATTTCCTGTAACATCTGATGCAGCTGCCCATTCTGCGGGTCCAGCAAAATTGCCTCACGCAGCACCTGAATGGCATAGTCAAATTCATTCAAATCACTGTAAGCCAGCGCAAGCATAACATGAGCTTCCACGGAGAGCGGATCAAGTTTGACCGCTTCTTGCAGAAGCGTTGACGCTTCCACATAGCGCTCCTTTGTTGCAATACCCGCCTGCTCCAACAGCAACTTCGCTCTGGAGGTCAATTGTTTCGCTTCCAGCGTCTGCAGATGTAATATATACTCTTCTGTTCCTGGCGACAATTCAACCGCCTTACGCGCATATTCAAGCGCCGGAACCAGATGCTTGCTGCGGGCGTGGGTAATGGAACAGCGATAATATAACTCCGCATGTTTGGGATGAGCGTGAATGGCTGACTCGAACCAACGAATCGCCTGCTCAAAATCATTTTGCAATATACAGCGGTAAGCCTGCTGCATATATTCTTCCGGTTTCATCATTAAGCTGACCCTCCCCGATCGGGTGATGGTACAGCATATGTAATCTACGCCTAATCGGTGTTTTTGGGAGTCCACCGATTGGCATCGCGGGTGTTAAATTTATGCATGACTTTGTCGTGCGCCTCAGCCAGATCAATGCCGAGTGAGTTCGCAAAACAAATCGTGATAAATAAAATATCTCCAAGCTCAAGTTCAATGGAATTGTCTGCTTCGGAAGATTTCTTTGGCTTCTCGCCAAACTCATGATTCACTTCCCTGGCAAGCTCCCCAACCTCTTCAGACATCCGGGCCAGCATGGCCAGAGGACTGAAATACCCCTCCTTGAACTGGGAGATATACTGATCAACCTCACGCTGCATTTCTGCGATGCTTTTCTCCATGAGAACGGATTCTCCTTTTGAAATGATGTCGTATTTGTTCCTAATAATATCAGTTATTTAGATTCACTTCCACCATCATCAGCGACAAATCATTTTTAAAGAATCAATAAACAGGTATACTAGGATGGGAATGATTGCTTCTTCATTCTAATTTATATACAGCGAGGGATCTTATGAGCACTGCCAAAACCTGGGTTCAAGTTAAACTGGTACTCCCCATCCTGTTGGGTACAGCCTTATATGCCTTTGGGCTCCTCTATTTTATTATCCCTAACCAGCTTATGGAAGGTGGCCTCACCGGGGTTACCGTGCTGATTAATTATGCTTTCGGCATCTCACCTTCTCTAACGACCTTGATTCTTAATGTCCCCCTCTTTCTGATCGGGCTCAAAATTTTGGGCGGCAGACAGATGATCTATACGGGTATCGGAATCGGGGCTTTGACCGTTTTTCTATGGTTGTTTGAAAAGTTGATTCATCTGGGCTGGATTGAACCATTACATACCGAGAATGACTTGCTGTTAGCTGCACTATATGCAGGTGTCACCCTTGGAGCCGGTCTTGGCATCGTATTTCGTTGGGGTGGAACGACGGGCGGTTCAGACATCATTGCTCGCATTCTAAATCGCAAGTATGGGTGGAGTATGGGACGGGTATTGCTTGGCATCGATTTTGTTATTATCGGTCTCTCTCTCATCTACATCCCCAAAGAAAAAATCCTGTATACGCTCGTAGCTGTATTCATCGCTTCCAAAGTCATCGACTTTATTCAGGAAGGTGCATATTCTGCCCGGGCATTTATGATCATTAGTGACCATGCACCCGAGATTGCGGACCAGATCACACGGGATATGGATCGTGGCGTTACCCTCATTCCAGCCATTGGCGCATACTCTAAACAGGCCAAACACATGGCCTACTGTGTGATCTCCAGGCAAGAGTTCCGGCGTCTGCAGACTATTGTACGTTCCATAGACCCCAGAGCTTTTGTCATCATCAGCGATGTTCACGATGTACATGGAGAAGGTTTCAAAGAAAGCTGACATGCTGTAGAAACTACAAAAAGACCTCTTTTCACATGAAGAGCCGTTACCGTGGCTGTTTATGCGAAAGAGGTCTTTTTGTATAATAAATATACCACGATCACGTTTATATCCAATTAGCGCCGAAAAGGAAAAATCCCCTGCTGCTGTGCACGATATTTACGATATCCGGCGTAACTTAGCGTCGCCACAATGACCGAACTTATCAGCAGCCCGGCTGCCCTTCGATCAGGGCCTTGTACAAACGGTACAAAGGCACTCTCGTCCTTCTCGCGACCAAATAACTGGTTCACCAGTTCCTCACCGTGGCCCACCATGCTCTTTAACTGAGCCAGATCAGGCTGTTTTGCAGCGGTAAGCCCTTTGGTATGAGATAACCAAGCGTCCATCTGAGCAATTTCATACGGTTCACGTCGAATCAGAGCGGCAGGACGTATCGTCTCATAATGCTCCTCCAAAACGGTGTAGCGATTTGCCAGCACAGCCGCAGTTTGCCCTTGATCTGTAGCAGCGGACAAAGCATCCAGATCGTTTTTCACGATTTTATAATACTGAAGCCATAAAGGCTTGGTTGGATTCGCGAGACTATCTGCTGCAAGTCTGAGTTTGGCAGAGGACTGCTGAAGAGAAGCGTCGTCATTTTTCACCTTCACAACGGCTTGTTTCACTTCAACTATGGTTTCGGATAAGGCGTGAATGCCTTCGACTGTCGTTTGTCCCTCAAAGGAGATATGCTCCAGACTTTTACTAATACGCAGAATGCTTCCTCGCACTTCTTCAATATTGTTCTCCAGTGCCTGACGATACAAAATGGCTGCTTCTTCATTAAGTTGTGCAATTGAATTGCTAGTGGACACTTGCTGATCCGAAATGGAATTCAGTCCTTCACTTTGCGCGGATACACGATATGCTAAGTTCGTCCAAAGCAGCAGAGCCATGAACGATACCACCAATAAGCCGGTTTTGATCCCAAACGTTCTCTTCATGGACATCCCTCCCACCACCAATGTATGGCGGGGGACAACTCGTTAGAACAAGCAGAAGAGGATTCCGTAGCTACTGGATTTGTGACATAGAAAAAGCCGCTAAAATAGCGACTCTTCATGAGACTGTTATTCACTCCCCAAAGTATGAGATCAGGTACGTCTTGCCTGTCTTAAGGCTAGCCACGCGCACAGAATGCTCACCAGTGTCAGTCCGAATGTGAAATTACGCACACCATCTACATGATCATAGAGGGAGGCGGGTAACCAAGGGTAAATATCATATGTATAATCCATTGTATCGTTCAACAGCGTCCAGAAACCTGCAACGACAAGGGCAGCCCATCGGAAGCCCAAAAAGCGTACATATATAAGAGCTTCAATCGCCATTGCGCTATGCGAAGCAATCAACATCCAGTCTTGCCAGTGCTGTGTTCCACCTTGCATCCAGCCAGCGAAAATAATGGATACGGCCCACACGCCATATTTCACAGATGTGACCACAGCAAGCGCCTGAATCACATGTCCGATCCGTTTGATAACGATGGACCGTGGTGGGTACAAGATCCATAGCAACGCTAAAGTAAAAAACAAACTCGCTGTTGGACTATCTGGCACAAATACGATCTGCCACACCGGTTGCTCAGCCAGCGTCAATTTCATTTGCTCTCCGTACCAGATGTATCCGTATACCGTTCCTACCGCATTACACCAAAATAATAGCCACAGGAAATAACGATTGGTCAGAAACTCCCTGCTCCAGAAATACGATAAAGCCACATTCCCTGCCCCTTCCTTCATCATATATTGCGCACATACAGTGCTGTCCAAAAAACACTTCAAAAAAACCTGACCGCATAAACGATCAGGTTTCATTGGTTATTTCGATTTTACTGTTCTGCTTTCTGTTTCGCAAGCCATTCGGTCAGATGAGTAATCTCTTCATCCGTTACACCTTGAGCAATCGCTTGATTGTACATCGCAGGCATCTCGTTGTAGCCTTCTTTGATAATGGTCAGAATCTCTTCCTGGCTGTGCTTGTCACCTACACCCCGAAGTGAAGGTCCACTTGCCCCCTTCATATCAGCCGCATGGCAGCCAATACACCCAGCCTTCTTGTACGTTTCCATTGCAGGATCATCCTGTTCCACGATCGCAACTTCTTCTTGCTGTCCAGGTGCATTGGAAACTGGAGGGAGCCCCTGTTCACGCCTCTCCAGTGCTTCTTCTTCACGTTGAATATGTTCAGGCTTCTGTCCACTTGCTTCCAACTCATGCTCGTAGTGTGTCCACGCTACATTCGTCAGATAGAATACAGAAATGACCGACAGAATCATCAGTGATGAAGCAATGGGGCGCTTATAGAAACGCCGCTCCTTACCTGTGTCCAGAAATGGTGCCAGCAGCAACGCTCCAAAAGCGACCCCGCTGACCCCCAGTACCCCGAGCAACACGTAATCGCCCGATGCGTATGGATACTTCAAGTACTGATACAGAAAAAGGAAGTACCAGTCCGGCATAGGTATAACGGATGCGCTTGGATTGGCCGGATACCCCAAAGGTGCAGGTTCTGAGATCGTTAGTACTAAAATCCCCACCAATACAACGACACCAACCATCCATTCTTTCAGCAGGAAGTTAGGAATAAAGGCTTCTGATTTGCCGGGATACGCCGTGTAATCAGGCGGGGTAATGAATCCCGCACCTTTACGAACCCGTGAATCACCGACAAAGATAACCTTTTCCTCATCATGCTTCTTATGTCCGTGAGCCATTGCGATTCCTCCCTTCTTTCGTTTATAGTGGTCCCGAAATGCCCTGTCTGCGGATCATGATAAAGTGTCCGACCAGAAGCACCAGAAGCACAGCGGGGAGGAAGAATACGTGCAGGGCAAAGAATCGGGTTAGTGTCTGTGCACCAACAATCGTACCGCCTTGCAGGAATTCTTTAATAATTGGTCCCAACCAAGGAACCGTATTGGCAATCTCCAGTGTTACTTTTGTTGCGAAATAGGCTTTATTATCCCATGGCAACAAGTACCCTGTCAGACCCAGGCCCAACATGACGAAAAAGATCAGCATGCCGACAACCCAGTTCATTTCACGCGGTGCCTTGTAAGAGCCTGTAAAGAACACACGCATCGTATGTAAGAACATCATTACGATAACCAGACTGGCTCCCCAGTGGTGCATGCCGCGAACAATTTGGCCGAAGGCTACTTTGGTCTGCAAATACTCCACACTTGCGTAGGCATTGATAATATCAGGTACGTAATACATGGTCAGGAACATGCCTGACAGAATCTGAATAACAGTAATAAAGAACGTCAATCCACCAAAGCAGTACACGAATGCGGAAAAGTGATGAGCCGGATTTACATGCTCTGGAACTTCATGATCCGCAACGTCCCGCCATATTGGCGTGATATCGAGACGCTCGTCAATCCAGTCATAGACATTTTTAAACATCTGCGTTCACGCCTCCTAATTCACTCGGGTGTTCGGAACAATGTCGCCCAGATATACCCAACCCTGCTCTTCCTTGACTACGTACTCATCCAGCGGTTTGGGGGCTACGGCAAGATTCTTGCCTTCCTTGTCATAGTGCGCGCCATGGCAGGGGCAATGATACTCGTCAGGGTACTGTTTGTCACTATTCCAGCCTACTGTACATCCCAGATGTTTACAGATAGGTGAAAGTGCATAAATTTTACCCTGCTCGTCTTTGCGAATCCACGCCACTAACGATGCATTACTCAGATACCAACCATCCTGTTGTTTAAGTTCAAAGGTGAATTCTTGAGGCTCATTCGTAATTTTGCTGATTTCAGCTACTTTGACAGAGGTGCCTTCTCCCTTATGTTGCAAAATCGGGTCCACCGCAAAACGGACCATAGGAAGGATTGCACCGGCGGCCATGTAGGCTGTAGCTCCACCAAGCGTGTAGGTCAAAAACTGCCTGCGTGACATCTCCATGCGGCTTGGCAATTTCAATGAAGCTTCGTGGTGGTCATGCTCACTGCTCATACTGTCTCCAACCCCCTTTTTCAGCCAACTCTCTCAACCGTTTTCATTTTCATAAATTCCACGACTTACTAGAACATACATAATCATATAGTAGCCCTAGAACACCGTCAAGAATTTGTCACACATTTTTAAGGTTCATTTGTAAGCGTTATTAAAAAAATGTTGTAAAATTGTCACATTTGTCGCCAAAAACTATTTTTTCCACAACTCTCGTATCTTTCCCCCTACAAATCTCGCAATGCCCTCTTCTCCGACCTCATGAGTTAATACGGACCGACTCAAAACCAGATCAGCAGAAGGAATTTCCACCTCATTTAATTGACCATCTGATGACATAATAACCACATATTTGAATCCGGAAGACTTAAGCTGTGAAGACAAGGAATTTAATGTCATTGACAATTCTGGATTAGCATAGTGAAAGGCTGGATAAGTCATGATTCTCCCTTTGAAAGGAATTTCGACCAGATCCAGAAAATCTCTCAGCCGCTCCAATGCCTCGGTAACTTCAACCGGCGACTGCTCACCGCTAAGAGCTGTATATGGAATAAGGCATGTATCCAGATAGAGTTGCAGTTCAGCCCAGCTGTCTTGAGTCATCTCACTGAATTTCAATTCCCTATATCCCCTCTCTATCCATTTTATTCCCATATTATATATGACCATTTCTTATAAATCCAGACATTCATTTCGTAATTTCACATATCAAAAAAGGAAACACGCATCTGCGCATTCCCTTTTATCTCAGAAAGGAACTATTTTGCCCATCAGTTTATGGTCCTCAGTTCATCCGTCAGACTCCGGAAAGCTACTTCGTCTCCGGTAGCTAACGCTTTATCGATTTCCAAATAGAGCTTCTCGCTGCGCTGTTTGCGAAGCGCTTCGTCCCACACCATCTCAGCTGCTAGCCCCAACATGACTTCATACGTAACTTTCATTTTATCCAATAGGATGCACCTCCAAAACGGATTTAAGAGCTCCTATATTCTTTTCCTTTGGTGACATAACCCAGTGAAGTTCTGGACATCCGCTCCAGATCAGCATCAGTCAACTCACGTATCACTTTGGCAGGTGTCCCCAAAGCAAGAGTATAGGGCGGAATTTTACTATTCTCAGTAACAACAGAACCGGCTCCAATCAGCGTATATTCCCCAATGTCTGCTCCATTCAGCAGAATGGCTCCCATGCCGATTAATGATCCTGTTCCAATACGACAACCATGAATGATCGCTGTGTGTCCTACGGAAACATCATCTCCCACAATTAAAGGTTGATCCGTATTGACATGCCCAACAACATTATCTTGAATATTACAGCGCTTTCCAATGACAATAGGAGCCAAATCAGCCCGCAGGACCGCATTGAACCAGACGGAAGACTCTTCTCCCATTCTCAAATCACCAATTAGTTTCGCACCTTCAGCTATATATACCGAAGAGTGTAACTGAGGTTGTAGGCCTTTGTATGGAATTATCATTATTATCACTCCTTAATTTGGGAGTGATTTTAGCAACTTGTCCTTCACTTGTCAAACATAATAGGTGTAACGTCTCCTGAAATGGAGCGACAGGATGCAGCAAGACGTGAACCCCAAGCTGTCATTTGTATCGTCCGACCTTCCTCATGTTCCCCAATTCGGACCATGCCAAGATGCAACATCATTTTAACAATTCTGTTATCATAGATGGCCTCCGCCGTATCATAATAGAACGGCTGAATGAATGGACCGATCTGACGAAACAGCGACTCGGCGGTCGACCATTCCAAGGCACATTCGCCTGTCCAATACACAATAGAGGACAGATTGGGAATAGCACCTTTATACAATCTTAACCAAAACCTAAATAGCTGTATCATTTCGGCCGTTTTCTCAGCCCCCAGCTTGTCTTCTCCGGTTGGTGACAGCTTCAGCATGCCTTGCTCCTCACGAACCAGCCGGTGGTGAAATGCATAGTCGTAGAGAAGTGCAAAACGATCCGGGTAATCCTTAAATGAACGACCATATCCGAATCTCCAGCCACCTTTGCCCACCAATTCCTCACTAATGTGTAGATGCTCCATAATCTGCTGTTGAGAGCGCCGGTACATCATGCCCTCAGCGTTAAGGGCAATTTCGTGCTGCTGGACAAACTGTAAGAACAACTTGAGATCATCCGCTAAGAGATGATACTCATCCCGATACATGGGCGGTTCCGTTGTTTTGGTGATCCCTGCTCGCAGATGTGTGGATAACACATCCCTGAATCTTAATTTCAGATCCTGTGGCACCTGATACAAATACCTGGTCTGCTGCGTTGTCCCATTGAACAACCATCCACTCTTATTGAAGCGAACGATGAGATCACGTGGACTGGCGCCTGCCTCACTCTCCTTTTTGTCCATCGATTGACGGGCTATGGCAATGAGTTCTTCCATACCATAATACTGGCGAGGATCAAACAACAAGTTGTTCAAAAAGCGCTGATCTGCTTGATTCAGTTGTCGTACCTGCTGCTCAAAAAAGGGTCTGCTGCCCAATGTAGTGAGAATACTCTGGATGAGTTCATGTTTGGAGTTGGGTTTGCATTCACATTGGTAATAGTCTGCAATTCGATTAAGCTGGCCAATATCGGCAAAAGTAAGCATATCCGCTAGATTCATGGGTCCATCGCCTCGCCCGTTAACTACTTCGGCTGCTGATTCGGAGCCTGAAATAGTTTGGTTTTGTAAACATCGTTGACGGAATTCCCATAATCTAAACCTCTTTTTGGAAATCTTTTATGTTTGAATCAATTTCATAATATCTTTAGTGAATTATGAAATTAATTGTTAATCATACTATGCCCCAAGTCGGCCAATCAGAAGAAAAATGAGAGGTTTGAAATCATATAAAGGCTTTATTCCCCCTAAAATGCAAAAAAAACAACCCAAGTTGGATTACTCAGGTTGTTTTGCTGTGTCCAAAGACAGATGTCGTGTGCAATTATATAACAGCGGACTCCAGTCATCACGTTCCTTTTCCAGGATCGTCAGTGACAGGTTTCCAATCCGCTGCGTATACCGATCTTTAAACAAAGCTGTTAACAGGTTGGCCAGAAAAGCTCCGTGAGTGACAATGAGTACGTTTTGGTCCGAATAGGCAGACCATAGATCTTCCAGAAACGCCATTGCACGAAGCTGGATATCCGCAATCTTCTCCTGTCCCAAGTCCAATGTCTCCCAGGATTGGCCCCAACGGGCAAGCCGCTCTTCTGACGTCAGACCTTCAATCTGACCAAAAGCCCTTTCTTTCAACCGTGCGTCCGGCTCAAGCATAGGTACATTTAACAGTTTGGAGATAATCTCCCCTGTTTCCTGTGCCCGCGATAATCCACTTGTGATGATATGGTCCCACAGGTAATCTTCAGTCAACAGACGTCTTCCCAGTCGCTCAGCCTGTTCACGACCTTCCCCATTCAGAGGTATATCAGTCTGCCCCTGTATACGGCCTGCCGCATTCCAGTCTGTAAGACCGTGACGAATAAGCCCGATTCGCACTTACATCCCTCATTTCTCCACACGGCGAACGAAAGGTTATTACCTATGCACTCGCACTTTGTTTACGTTTATTCGTTGTTCGATGCATACGGCCAAGAGAAAATAACGCCATTCCAATTGCAAGTAAAGACAGGGCCATCCAATACTGCGGATAAGCAGGTCCCATACTCACTACAAAAGGTTCGATAATGCTTCCTCTATCCGCTCCAGTCATGTCGTACTGATATAATCCAGATGACGAAGGTGCGCTTCCGGCAACTCCTGTCTCCAGAATACCCGTAGCAACAACTTTGGTTTGCTCAGCTTCTGACACATCTGGCTTAAACATTGCCATGTACAGAAAGCTGCATAAAAAAATAGCCAGGAACGCGGCAATCCACAAAGACATATGCTTGCGGATCGCAGCAGAGAAACGATTAACCTTTGCCTCCTCCGGCAATAACCATGGAGACTCCGCATAAATCCGGTCCATAACGTTACGGTTCACTCTCTCTGCCTGTTGTTCTGTCACTGGAATCGGGATGCTGTGCAGCAAGATCTGGGCTTCTTCCCAAACCTCAAACTGCTCGGAGCAGTCTTCACAACCAGCGAGATGAGCATGAAATGCAATCCGCTGAGGATGATTCTCCGGCAAGTCCCAGACCAGTGCAAACTGTTCCTGGGCATCATTGCAATTCATCGGTTCTTCATCCCTTCATATGGCTCGTACACCGGTTCGAAGAAATAAGGTTCCAATTGAGTTTTTACGCTTGATCTTGCTCTGAATAATAGCGATTTCACAGAACTGACGCTCTGCCCAAGAATATTCGCAATCTCCTGGTAGTCTAGTTGATCATACTCGCGGAGTATAATCGCAGAACGTTGCTTCTCCGGCAAGTTGTTAATCGCATCTCTAACCAGCATCACCCGCTCGCTGCGCAGTACAGCATACTCCGGTGCATTCTCCGAAGGAGCAACGGGAACAATCCCGCTCTCTTCAAGTGGGACATTTCCGCTGCGCTGTTTGCGAAGCTCACTCAGTACCGTATTTCTCGCAATGGTATATAACCAGGTTGAGAATGAGGCATCCACCTCACGGAAAGAGTGCAGACTGCGGAACGCCTTATAGAAAGTCTCAGAACAGAGATCTTCCGCAAGCAGCTCCATATTGGAACTTTTCAACATATGATATACGAAAGCCAGTATTTTACGCTGATAACGACTCATCAGCTCGGAATATAACTCCAGGTTACCTTCCTTGATCTCTCGAATCAACTGGGAATCCGTCATTTGAGTGCGACCCCTCCTCGCCCATCCATGTGCTTCTCCCCGTTCGACTCTATCCATGTATTACCGAACAGGCACAAAAAAGTTGCGGTTTTCACCGCATATAAACAGCGTTCAGCGCCATAACTGGCCTTCCCGCCAAATTCCCCTATGTAATGGCAATTTCCCCAACGTTTCTACATTAACAGTATTTATTGTACAACGGTCTGCATCATCCTGGCAAATCCATTGCTGTCCACAGAACCCGACCTGTCATTCATATGCAGTCATTTTCACGTTCATGACTTCATTTAGAGCCTTTTTGGTAAGCCTTTCATATATAGACGGACGAAGTACTAAAAAGGTTACAAAAATGTGATATTTTTTTGATTTCAGGCCCTCAAAAAAAGGAGTTATTATCCTGAATTACCGAAAGATATAATTAATTCAAACAATTTTATTTAAAGTGTTGACAGAATGAAAACGTATACATATAATAAGGGTACAGTATGGTTTCTCTCCACTCCTATCCAATAACTGTATTGCTCCACGTGAGCAATGGCCGCTTTTGTAAGCGGTCTTTTTTTTGTCTTCAAAAAGGAATTACCTCTAGTTTAGAGGTTAATATTTGCATTCATCTTTTATATATCGCCCTCTTTGATTTCCGAGGAAATTCATATAACAACTCCAATGCAACTCCACAAAAAAGAGGGCTTTCGCCCCCTTTCTCGTCTTATACCCACACTTGATAGCCTAAGGAATCCAACAATGTCTTGGCTCGTTCCATATCCTCTTCCTGACGGAAAGACAGACGCATGATGCCCGGCACATCCACCCGGTTTTCGATAATCTCCAAGTTGCTCAGGTTAATGTCATTCGCCCCAAGCTCAGTTGCGATCTTACCAATCATACCCGGAGCATCCTGGACATCGGTGTACAGATCAAATAACGGTGAGATCATGCCTTTGCGTCGTTCGGGCAATACACTGCGGAACTCACGGGCCTGACGGAATGCTTCCTCTATGCCATCACCGTTCTTATGTTCCAGCATATCCGTAAAGGCCGTCATTTGGCTATTCCAGTCCTTAAGCAAGCCCAGTAGGACATCACGGTTGCTAAGCAAGATATCTCTCCATACAATTGCATCACTGGACGCAATCCGGGTAATATCCCGGAAACCACCTGCAGCCAGCATTTTATACAGCGGATTTGACTCATTATATTCACGCACCTGATTGACCAGCGCAACAGCAATAACATGTGGCAAATGACTAATCGCACCCACGATGTCATCGTGCAGCAGAGGCTCCACACGCACGATCTGTGCGCGCGTATAGGCAAGCAGCTCCGACAACCTGCTGTAAGCTTCTTCAGGTACTTGCTCTGAAGGGGTTAAGACATAATATGCATTCTCAAACAACACGGCTGAGGCCGCATCCACGCCTGCACGCTCCGACCCTGCCATAGGATGACCACCAATGAAGTAAGCGTCAGTCAGCCGCACATGCTCGGCACAAGCGGCAATGGAAGCCTTGGTGCTTCCTACATCCGTGATGATACATCCTTTCTTCAATGGCAGCCTGGAAAGCTTCTCGAAATAGGACTCAAGCAAACCTACGGGAACGCACAAAAAAATAAAGTCGGCATCCTCTACCGCTTCTTCCAGAGAGAGCGTAGCATCATCCACTACACCGCTCGCTATGTACTTGTCCTTCAGTTCATCCAAGTGGGCATAGCCCATCACGGTTACACCTGGCTTGCCTTTGAAGCAGAGCGCAAGTGAACCGCCGATGAGTCCTACACCAATCATTGCAATTTTTAGTTTCATGGGTCCTCACTCTTTCATCGCCAGTATTAAGGGCTTGCTACCGCCTTCTCAGCCAGCGTGTTCTCCAGTGCCGTGACAAATGCACGGTTCTGTTCTGATGTTCCGACGGACACACGAATGTAAGTTGGGTATACGTGGAATCCTGGGCGAACGATAATGCCTTGTTTCAGCAAGGATTGGAACGCCGTTGCCGAAGGCATGTTCAGATCAACCATAATGAAATTACCCTGTGAAGGGAAATACGACAATCCGAGCCGTGTAAATTCATTTTGCAGGAAATCCCGATCCGTTGCATTCCGCTTCGAGCACTCTTGAACAAAATCCTGATCCAGTAGTGCAGCGGTTGCCGCAACCTGTGCAAATCGGGAAGTGTTAAACGGTTCACGTACACGGTTAATCAAATCAATAATTTCGGGACGTGCGATGCCGTATCCGATCCGGAGCGAAGCCAAACCGTAAATTTTGGAGAATGTCCGCAGAATGACCAAGTTCGGATACCGTTCGATCAATGGTATACTTTGCGGATATGCATCATCGGTTACGAATTCATAATAAGCTTCGTCCAGCACAACCATCACATGAGCAGGTACGCGGTCCATAAAGGCTGTAAGTTCCTGCTCAGAGATAATCGTACCTGTCGGATTATTTGGATTACACACCCAGACCGCTTTCGTTTTGTCGTTGATTTGCGCAAGCATCGCGCTCAGATCATGCGTTCCATCTTTAAGAGGCACTTCGATGGTAACGGCTCCTTCAATATCGGCATTGCTTTTGTATACGGAGAATGTCTGATCTGCCATGATGGTCTCGTCACCCGGCAAGAAGAAAGCTCTCGTGATCAAAGCAATAATCTCATCAGAACCACAACCAAATATTAAGTTGTTCCGTTCAATACCAAGATGCTTGGCAAGAACTCCAGTCAGCTCAACCGAGCTACCGTCTGGGTATATGCTTATGTTAGTCATTTCTCTCGTAATGGCTTCCAGGGCGGCAGGAGAACTGCCGTATGGGTTTTCGTTGGAGGCCAGTTTGATGACTTGTTCAAGCCCCAGTTCACGTTTCACTTCTTCAATCGGTTTGCCCGGTTGGTACACAGGCAGATTGACAATCTGGGATTTCGGTTTCAACCCGACCGCCTCCTGTTATTGAAATAATGTTAGACACGAATGAGCGTGCACCTCACGTGTCCAAGGGATGTACTTTCAAGACATCTCTATCCCTTCAATTGTGCCACAAAGTTGCGAATTTGCAACAGTCCCTCTGCACGCGTGTCCGGATTTCCAAGCAGAGGGATCGCGTCTTCCACCTGACGAACGATGGCACTACCTACAACAACGCCATCGCAGATGCGGGAGAAATGTTCCACCTGCTCATGACTAGAAATACCGAAACCTACCGCTACAGGGACGTCTGTCAGACTTTTCACCGTCTCAATGAAGCTTTCTACCCCATCAAAGAAAGAAGCTCTCTCTCCGGTTACTCCAAGGGAAGATACACAATAGATAAAGCCACTTGCTCCATTCACAATCCGCTCAATCCGTGCATTAGATGTAGGTGCAACAAGTGGCACCAGATGTACTCCCGCGCGATTAGCACGTTGTCGCATCTCTTCCGCTTCCTCAATTGGCAAGTCCGGAATGATCATGCCACTAATATCGTGTTTGACCAATTCTTCAAAGAATACATCCAACCCGGTCTGCAAGACCGGATTATAATAGGTGAACAGCACAAACGGCAGTTTCACGCCTGCCTTACGAGCTTTTGCTGCGGTTTCCATAACCGTACGAATGGTAATCTGGCTTTTCAGCGCACGTTCGGAAGCACGCTGAATGACGGGACCATCTGCAAGTGGATCGGAATAAGGAACACCCAATTCCAAAATATCCGCTCCGGCCTGCTCAAGCTCCTTGATGATATCGATCGTTGTATCCACATCCGGGTCTCCCACGGTTAAGAATGGAATAAGTGCCGTTCGGTTCTGTTGCTTCAATTGCTGGAAGGTCTGGTCCATCAGATTCATCCCAAGTCGCCTCCCGTGTATTTCATGATCGATTCAACGTCCTTGTCTCCCCGTCCCGACAGACAAATGACTACAATATCATCTGCTGTGAGTTCAGGCGCCAGTTTGACAACTTGGGCAACCGCATGTGCAGACTCCAGAGCAGGAATAATTCCTTCCGTCCGACATAGGAGTTGCAGAGCATCAAGTGCTTCCTGATCCGTGATCGGTACATATTTTGCCCGTTCAATATCCTTGAGATAGGAATGCTCCGGACCAACACCCGGATAATCAAGTCCGGCCGAGATGGAATGCGCTGGCTGAACCTGTCCATACTCATCCTGCAACAGGTAACTCATAGATCCCTGGAACACACCATGCGTACCTTTGGTCATCGTCGCAGCGTGATACTCGGTATCGACCCCTTTGCCTGCGGCTTCAACGCCAACAAGCTTCACATCCTGGTCACCGATAAATGGATAGAACATGCCGATTGCATTACTTCCTCCTCCGACAGCTGCTACAATTACATCCGGCAAACGTCCTTCGATCTCCTGAATCTGACGACGAGTCTCATCACCAATCACTCGTTGGAAATTCCGTACCATCATCGGATATGGATGAGGTCCAACCACTGATCCAAGCACATAGAACGTATCCTCCACATTGCTGACCCAGTAGCGAAGCGCTTCATTACCAGCATCCTTCAGTGTCCGTGTTCCGGACGTAACCGGAATTACTTCTGCTCCGAGCAGCTTCATCCGAAATACGTTTAACTGCTGGCGCTCTGTATCTTCTTCGCCCATAAATACTTTGCATTCCAGTCCAAGCAATGCGGCTACAGTTGCCGTTGCAACGCCGTGTTGACCTGCACCCGTTTCGGCAATAACTTTCTTTTTGCCCATCCGTTTGGCAAGCAGACCTTGTCCAATGGCGTTATTAATTTTGTGCGCGCCTGTATGATTGAGATCTTCACGTTTCAGATAAATTTTCGGTCCGCCCAATCGGCGTGACAATTGCTCTGCATGATACAATGGGGTTTCACGTCCAGAATACTCGCTCAGCAGATAATTCAGTTCCTTGTTGAATTCCTCATCTTCAGAGAAGTGGCTGTATGCCTCCTCCAACTCAATAAGTGCGTTCATTAGTGTCTCAGGTACAAAGCGGCCTCCGAAGTGACCGAAACGCCCGTGTTGATCCGGCAATTGATGTGTCATGCCTGCTTCACCCTTTCTACGAATGCTGTAATTTTGGCAATATCCTTCACACCTTCAGTCTCAACGCCACTGGATACATCGACGCCGAAAGGTGCATATGTCTGTATTAATTGCTGTACATTGTCCGGCTGCAAACCTCCTGCAACGAACAGAGAGATTTCGCGACTTTTCGCCCATTCCGCATAGGCAGGAATTCGCTCCCAGGCAAACGTTTTCCCGGAGCCCCCTCCATATAGAGGATCATGGGTATCAAGCAATATCGCATCAACGAATTTATCGTAAGCATCAAGAGCCCTTACGGCTACATCATCAGCTTCCGGACCCGTTTCATCTTTGGGAAAAGAAAAAACCTTGAATACTTCGGCATTCCACCGCTGCTTGACCTGATGGCAGAATTCCGCAGACTCCTGTCCATGCAGTTGAATAACATCCAGGTGAGCAATCTCCATAATGTGTTCCAACTCTTCGAGCGTAGGATTCACAAATACACCTGCAAGCTTCGGGCGATCATAGATAGACCATTCGAACAACACGGTTCTTAATGCAGCAGCCTGCTCGGGTTCGATTCGGCGGCGTGATTTGGCAAAAACAACACCAATGTAATCCACAGGCAAGTTTATCATCGATTTTAGCACTTCAACGTCCTGAAGTCCACATATTTTTACGGCCGCTGGCAGCGGGTTTCTCCGTTCAGACATACTGTCACCTGTGCCATCGTGTATGGAAGTATTCATCATTTGGATCCCATCAGATCATATACAGCCGCCTCGACATCATCCTTACGCATGAGATGCTCACCTACTAGAATACCATGAACACCGGCTTGGATCAGAGGCACTGTTGATTCTGGTCCGTCAATACCACTTTCGCTAATCAAAGTGACCCCACTTGGAATCAATTCCATCAAATCCAGTGTCGTGCTCAGACTGGTTTCGAATGTTTTCAAATTACGGTTATTAATGCCTACAAGTGTGGCCTGCGGAATCTCCAATACCTGCTCCAGTTCTGTTCGATCGTGAACTTCAATCAAGGCATCCAGTCCCAAACTTTTGGCAAATTCCAGATATTGACGAATCTGTTCAGGTGTCAGAATACTGGCAATCAGCAGGATCGCATCCGCACCCAGCAATCTTGCCTCGGCAATCTGTCGCTCATCTATAATAAAATCCTTGCGTAATAACGGAATATTCACCGCTTGATGGATCGCCTGCAAGTACTCGTTGCTCCCTTGAAAATACGACACATCCGTTAATACGGAGATGCAGTCTGCACCTGCTCGCTCATAAGCAGCAGCAATCTCTACCGGATGAAAATCCGGGCGAATTAACCCTTTGGATGGTGAAGCCTTCTTCACTTCAGCAATAAGGCCGAGTTTGCGGTTACGTCTGCTTGATAATGCTTGTTCAAATCCCCGGGTTGCGGGTAGTTGTTCGATTTTTTGGATAGCCTCATCCATGCGAAATGTCTGTGCCAATACTTCTACTTCTTTATGTTTGGTTGCAACGATTCGATCAAGATACATGACTGTACGCCTCCGTTGTATGAATTAACTGTTCAAGCTTCCCGGCAGCTTTGCCTGAATCTACCGCTTCAGCGGCAAGTGTGACCCCTTCAGCAATGCTATCTGCAAGACCGGATACGTAGATGCATGCTCCAGCGTTCAACAGTACGACATCACGGTAGGCACTCTGCTCACCCTGGAAGATCCTCTTAATAATTTCGGCATTCTGTGCCGCATCTCCTCCAAGCACCGCTTCGAGCGGATGCAGAGACAAGCCCATATCACGTGGATCAATATCGTAGGTGTGCACTTCACCATTGCGAAGTTCAGATACCTGAGTTGGCGCCGAGATACTGATTTCATCCAAACCATCATGACTGGCTACGACCAACGCTCTTCTGAGACCAAGACGATTCAGCACTTCAGCGATCATCGGCGTCCGGGAACGATCATACAGGCCAAGCAATTGGCGATCTGCTCCCGCAGGATTGGTTAAGGGTCCGAGCATATTGAAAATGGTACGCACACCCAGCTCTTTTCTCGGTCCTGCCGCATGTCGCATGGAAGGGTGATATACTTGGGCAAAACAGAAGCAAATTCCGATATCATCCAGACATTGTCTGGCCTGTTCCCCGTTCAGATGGATATTTACACCGAGTGCCTCTAATACATCTGCACTACCTGCTTTGCCTGAAGCTGAACGGTTGCCATGTTTGGCGACCCGAACCGAGACGGCGGAAGCAATAATGGCAGATGCCGTGGAAATATTGAATTTATGAATTCCCGATCCGCCTGTTCCACAAGTGTCCAACAAGCCGCTGCCATCCGTGAGAATCCGTCCGCCTTGACCACGCATCGCTTCAGCAAAACCGGTGATCTCATCCACCGTTTCGCCCTTCATACGCAGCGCCATTAACAAACCTCCGATTTGAGCCGGCGTTGCCTCACCTCTCATAATCGAATACATCAAATCTCGCGCTTCGGCTTGCTCCAGATGGCTGCCCTCCAAAATCTTCGCTAATCCATTCTTCATGCCATCCTCGCGAGTCATCTCAGTAATTGGGGTTACAGGGTTTTCATTCATAATCGGGTTTATGTTCATCTCCGGTCTCTCCTCTCTTAGTTTTTAGCGGCCGCTGGTGTGACAAAATAATCTGCATTTGCTAGTCTCAACGTGCTGTCCTTTTCTTTGGCAGGAAACATGGCTTCTGCTGTTCGAATCGCCTTAAGCAATGCTTTGGCTTTGTTAACCGTTTCTACATATTCATTCTCAGGCACTGAATCCCACACGATGCCTGCTCCGGCCTGCACATATGCTTTTCCTTTTTTGAAAATAATCGTACGAATCGTAATACAGGAGTCCATGTTACCCGAGAAACCGAGGTATCCAATCGCTCCGGCGTATGCACCGCGTGCCTCTTTCTCCAGTTCCGCTATGATCTCCATTGCACGCAGTTTCGGTGCACCCGATACGGTACCCGCTGGCAAGCATGAGAGGAACGCATCGAAGAAATCCTTGTCTTCTCTTAGCTCGCCCGTAACGTTGGATACCATGTGCATTACGTGAGAATACCGTTCAATCTCCATGAACATGTCACACTTCACACTGCCGAAGCTGGATACCCGACCCAGATCGTTACGGCCCAAATCAACCAGCATGAGATGCTCCGCACGTTCCTTCTCATCCTGGAGCAGATCAGCAGCGAGTGCACGATCTTCCGCTTCGGTTGCCCCCCGTGGACGTGTTCCCGCAATCGGACGTGTCTCCACACGATTTCCGTCCACCTTGACCAGTGCTTCAGGCGAAGTGCCGACGATAATTTCATCATCCATTTTGAGGTAGTACATATAAGGTGATGGATTAAGAGTCCGAAGCACGCGATACACGTGAAGCGGAGAAACCTCTGTATCAATGTGAAAACGTTGGGATAATACCACTTGAAAAATGTCACCTGCGCGAATGTACTCTTTGGCTTGCTCTACATTACCTATGAATTGTTCCTTCGTAAGGTTGGAGCGAATATCTCCCAGCTCCACGTCTCCCGGAATGGAACGCGGATTCAGATTTTCCCCTGGTCCTTGCTGCTGCAACCGTTCAGCGGCCTGCTCCAGCTTCTCCGAAGTCACCGCATATGCTTGCCGTATCTCATCATCCGTTGCACCATCCTTGACGTGTACATTACCGACAAGCAGCATCTGCTGCTTCACATGGTCGAACACGATAATCTGGTCACAGAACATAAAACGGATGTCATCCATATTCAGATCATCCAGCGCGTGGGCTGGAAGCTTCTCATAATAGGACAGCAGATCATATCCGAAGAAACCAATTGCCCCGCCTGTGAATGGTGGCAGTTCATCATCTTTTGGGCTGCGGTACTTACGCAACAGTGCTTTCAGTTCTTCAATCGGTTTGCCTGGCAATTCACGAGTCTGTCCCGCTTCTTCCACTACAATCCGGCCCTTCTTGGCCGAAATCATTAGGAACGGATCTGTACCGATGAACGAGTATCTCGCCCATTGGATTCCCCCCTCTACACTTTCCAACAGGAATGCCCGGTCGTTGTCAGCAAAACGGCGGAATATTCGAATCGGAGTCTCCATATCTGCCAAAATCCGTTTGACTACCGGAATCAGATTATACTCATTTGACATTTTCAGTACTTGATTAACGTTTGGCGTTATCATCAAATCACGTCCTTTCAGATTTAGGTAAGTTCAACTAAAGAGGTTACACTGAGCACTCCGATGACAGAACAACCTTCCGATCGCTGTTATCCCCAGAATTTTTTGACTCCCTTTCTAAAGGGAAAATCCGGTGATAAAGGCGAACGCTCCGCTTCATCAGGTTATTTCTGTCCTCTCCGTTTGTGTAAAAAGCTTAGTTGAACCTATAAGGGTAGAAGAAAAATAATATGTACAAAAAAACCTCTACCATCAGGTAGAGGTTTGGTTATAAGCTGTATTCAACAGGGTGATGCTTCATAAATAACAAGTCCCTATACTTCGCTCTCGGATTATTACAGGTCTCTGGATTGATGCATGGTTACATCATCCAATGCGGGAAAATAAATCAGTTATAACACATCAACTACTCATTCCAATATTTCGTAAAATATGGGAGAGTACATGTTTGTGTTGTACCGATATATATCTACACAAAAGGTGTCCTACGACACATTTGCTGCTTCCCTGTTCCTGTTACAACTTCCGTAGCACGACGTACCGTGAATCAGTTGACCGGTTTCTGTTGCCCCGGTTACCACCCACTGGACTCTGCTATATACTCCACTAGCTCAGCTGCTCTCAGCTCAATCTCTACTCTACTCAACTGGTTCTCACTATACATCATTATGATCGGTTTGACAACCTGCTTCTTTAAGATCCAGAAGGTGCTGCCAGATCCGGACGCAATGCCTGTGCACCGTTCAGATACACATGATGGATTTCGTTCTGAGCTTTGTTTGTATTGACATGTACCATGAATCGAATGCATTGTGCCAAGGCACCTTTAACCGGAACTTCCAGTGCACACATCAGTGGTACGAGTTCCCAACCATCCAGTTGGCGGATAGCTTTTGCCGGGAAAGCAGCATCCAGATCCCCAGTTAACGTAATCCACACACTACAGATATCTTCCGGTTGGATCTCATTACGATCCACAATCTCCTGCAGCAATACAGCCGTTTCTTTCAAAATCTGTTCTTCGTTGTTCTGCGTGACTGTTGTAGCCCCGCGAATTCCCCGTGTGACCATTGCTGTTATTCTCCCTTCCTGAGCAATTCAATGACGTCCCTAACTGCCGACACAGGTACGTCCTTCACAATTCTTGCAGCCCCAATCCGATCAGGAATGATGAACACCATATGACCTTCACGGAATTTTTTGTCATGCATCATCGCTTCCATTAATGCATCCGTGTCCAGATGAGCAGGCATCGTTGTTGGAAGGCGAAGTGAACGCAACATGCGGACCGTATCTTCATACAGCCCTGCTGGCGCACCAAGCTTCTCACCAAGCAATGCCGATCCAGCCATACCGATGGAAATTGCTTCTCCGTGCAGGAATTCTCCATAACCGGCAATCGCTTCAATGGCATGACCAATCGTATGTCCAAGGTTCAACAATGCACGTTCTCCATTTTCACGTTCGTCTCTGGATACGATCTCTGCCTTGATACCACACCCGCGCTCCAAGCCGTATCCCAGTGCTTCGGGATTGAGCGCTAGCAACTCCTCTGCATGTTCCTCACACCAGTGTGCAAAAGCCGCATCACGGATCAGCCCGTGCTTCAGCATCTCTGACAAACCTGCCGAAACATCTCGTGGCGGCAAGGATTGAAGTGTGTCCACATCGTAGAGTACCAGCTCGGGCTGGTGGAATGCACCGATCATATTTTTGGCCAGCGGATGATTGACAGCCACCTTGCCACCTACGCTGCTGTCATGCGCCAAAATCGTTGTAGGTACTTGAACAAACTTGATTCCACGCATATATGTAGCAGCAACAAAGCCTGCCAGATCACCTACGACACCACCACCTAGGGCCAGAATCGCAGAACTCCGATCCAGTTTGCCTTCGATCGCGACGGTCATCATATCCTGATACACCGAAAGGGATTTCGATGTTTCACCAGAGGGTACAACCGCCGATACGACTGTATAACCAGCCGTACGCAGCGTTTGCTCCAAACCTGACAAGTATTTGGGAGCCACATTTTCATCTGTAATGATGAGTAAGGGACTTTTTTTGGTTAGGCCATATTGCTCAAAATATTGAGGGGCTTGTGCCAATAGGCCGCTACCAATCAGAATCGGATATGAGCGTTCCTCCAACTGTACCGTCAGCTGACGCATATTAGTAATTCTCCAGTTGAGCGTTATAGTTAGCAACATTAGCACGGATCTCTTCCATGGAATCCCCGCCGAATTTCTCCAGGAATGCCTTGGCAATTTCCCACGCTACAACATGCTCCATCACAACACTTGCTGCTGGTACAGCACAAGCGTCCGAGCGCTCAACCTGAGCCGTAAATGCTTCTTTCGTATCAATGTCCACACTTTGCAGTGGCTTATACAAGGTTGGGATTGGCTTCATCACACCGCGTACAACCACTGGCATACCGTTCGTCATCCCGCCTTCGAATCCGCCCAAACGGTTGGTCGCACGGTGGTAGCCGCGCTCATCCGTATGCATGATTTCATCATGCACCTGTGATCCACGAATGACTCCGGCTTCGAATCCGATACCAATCTCTACACCTTTGAATGCATTAATGGACATTACGCCTTGAGCGATTCGCGCATCCAGCTTGCGATCGTATTGAACATAGCTACCCAGACCAATTGGCACCCCTTCAACGATACATTCCACGATTCCTCCGATGGAATCGCCTTCTTGTTTAATCTGGTCGATGTAGGCTTCCATCTTCTTCTCTGTCTCAGCATCCGTGACACGTACAGAGGAAGCTTCTGTCACTGCGATCAGTTCATCAATCGGAAGGTCCTGATATGGAGCTTCAATCTCTCCAATACGAAGTACACGTCCAGCTACCTTGATTCCAAATTCCGCCAGGAATTGACGTGCAATGGCACCACATGCCACACGTACTGTTGTTTCACGTGCACTGGAGCGCTCCAATACGTTACGCAAGTCTTTGAGATTATACTTGAGTCCACCGTTCAGATCAGCATGTCCGGGACGAGGACGATGAACGCGACGTTTCTCTTCGTCACTGCCTTCGATCGGCTCAATATTCATAATATTCTGCCAATGTTTCCAGTCATTATTTTGAACAACCAGCGCTACCGGAGCACCTGTTGTATATCCGTGACGGATACCACCAACGAAATTCGCCTGATCCTTCTCGATCTGCATCCGGCGCCCACGACCATACCCCTTTTGGCGGCGGTGAAGCTGGAAATTCAGTTCTTCAAAATCAATCGTCAAATTACTTGGCAATCCTTCAATAATAGCGGTCAGTTGGGGTCCGTGCGTCTCCCCTGCGGTTAAATAGCGTAAACTCATAATACGTTCCCCCTTTAAACTGTTAAACTTCACATTGCTAAAATCCCATAATTTCTTTGCTTATTATAGTATAGCTGACCGGCTTTGACAAGAAAGTCGGCTCTTTCTTGTACTTGGTATACAAATAACCGCCTGAACACATGTACATGTGCTTCAGACGGCTGAACAACCATTATCATTATTTTTTCCGATAGAAAAATGTTTCTGCTGTCTCCAGACCATATTGTCCCGGGGAGAAGATCTGCTCCGTACTGCCCACAAATAAGATACCGCCTGGACGTAAACTTGCTGCAAATTTGTGATACAACAGGTTTTTGGCTTCCTCGGTAAAATAGATCATGACATTTCGGCACACAATCAGATCGTACCCATCGTCAAAACGGTCCACCAGCAAATTTTGTTTCATGAACTTGATCGAATTTTTGAGTTGCTCATCAATACGGTACACCAGGCCATCCTGCTTGAAGTAACGGTTCGCCGTTTCCTTTGGCACATCCTTAAGTGAGCGTTCCATATAACGCCCTTCTTTGGCTTTGGCCAATGCACCTTCATCCAGATCACTTGCCGTAATCGAGCTGTCCTTCAAAATGCCCATCGTGTCCAAAATCATGGCAAGTGTGTATGGTTCTTCACCTGTTGAACAGGCTGCACTCCAGACTTTGACACGACGCTTGGACCCTAGCAGTTCAGGCAGGATCTCGTCCCGCAGCACTTCCCAACGATTGGGATTACGCCAGAATTCAGACACGTTAATGGTCATGCGATCAAGGAACTCGTAGAACAATGATTTATCTTTCTGCATAGCATCAAAAAAGTTAGAAAATGTATGAAACCCGTTTTTGTTGCGAAGTGTGGTCAGCCTTCTTTTCATCTGGCCTTCCTTGTATTGAGCAAGATCAATGCCTGTGCTCTCTTTGATTTTACGAATGAATCCGGTGTAATCCGGGTCTAGTAGTTGTTCTTGCTCCAGCATCGTGTATCACCCTTTTGGCTAATAATTACAACCAGGCTGCGATGCTCTTGTCGTATACCACCAATTCATCTGAAGCAAAGAAATTGGCTGTTTCACGGGAAGCACTTTCCGGTGAATCTGCCCCATGAATCAGATTATGTGGTGTGTGGCTGGCGAAGTCTCCGCGAATGGTACCCGGAGCTGCTTCCTTCACATTGGTTTTTCCGATGACGATGCGCGCAAGCGCCACAATATCGTCCCCTTCCCACACCATGGCAAATACAGGCCCAGATGTGATAAAACGAACCAAATCATCGAAAAACGGTTTGCCCTCATGTTCAGCATAATGGCGTTTTGCCTGTTCCTCAGACATCTGCACCAATTTGCCTGCCACCAACTTAAATCCTTTGTCTTCCAGACGGCTAATAATTCGACCGATCAATCCACGCTGCACACCATCCGGCTTCACCATCAAAAATGTACGATCCATCAGCTCACTCCTCACTCACGGTTCAAAGTTAATCACTATGTAAACGCAATCCCTCTGATTGTAACATACATGTCCAAATCCTCCCAATGAGGAATATCACAAGTCTGTTCATCTTTGGGTATGAGCGGTCTGAGAGTTGAAGGTCATACAAAGTTTAATGCGTACGTTTAACCACAAAATGAGCGATGTCACGCAGGTTTTTGGTCGTCTTGATGTTAGGTAGCTGATCGAGAGCATCGAGCGCTTTCTTCATATATCGGTCAGCAAGGGCTTCTGCTTTAGCGATTCCTTGACTTTGGCGAATCATTCCAATTGCATCCGATGCACTTGCCCGTCCTTCTTCATGCTGGACACGGGAAATCTCCTTAAGCAAAGGTTCCCGCAGATCGGATTCTTCTAGGGCATAAAGTACAGGAAGAGTAATATTTCCTTGCTTCATATCACTGCCTGGTGGCTTACCAAGTTGTTTCTCGGTACCTACCAGATCCAGTACATCATCTTGAATCTGGAAAGCCATCCCCACATTGTATCCGTATGTATACAGCAGGGAAGATACATGCTCAGGCGCGCGTGTGGCCAATGCGCCTAACTGACAGCTAACCGCAATCAGAAGTGCTGTTTTACGGCGAATCCGCAGCAGATAGTTACGAACACTTTGTCCCGTATTGAAAAAGTCGCGAATTTGCTCCATTTCACCAATGGACATCTGTACCATGGCTTTGGCAAGAATACGATGAATAGCTGGATCGGATAATCCGGCAGTCATCTCAAGTGCCTTACCGTAGATATAGTCTCCTGTGTACATGGCAATCCGATTATCCCATTTTGACTTCACCGTGGGTTTGCCTCGGCGTGTCTCCGCATTATCAATCACATCATCGTGAACGAGCGATGCGGAATGAATCAGTTCCAATGGAACCGCGACCAGCTTCAGACGTTCAATGTCATATGTACCAAATTTCCCGCCAAGTAATACAAAAACGGGCCGCAACCGTTTTCCTCCTGCTTTGAGCAAATGAAGCGACGTTTCACTCAGCAGCTTCTGTTCTCCTCGAACACTGCGATAGAGCTCTTTCTCAATGTAATCCATGTCCTTTTTTAACAACCCGAAAATATCCAATAGTTTCATTCGTTCACCCGTGTCAGCGTATTGTCAGTCCACAAATCCATGCTTACCTTCCCCTCCAGCAAGTCGGGCCTGCAGGCATTACGATAAACCCGGCTTACCGTTCTTGCTTGTGTTTTTCCATAAAGATCTAACGTATTCTTCTTCACCGAATGTCATGGCCGACACCCGGGAATTAAACTCTGCGACTTGTTCTGAAACAAAATACAGAAGTTGCCGGAGCATGGGTCAAGACTGTGGTTCATGAAGACTTACCATCAGCACTCACCAATACCCCGGGATTCGGGGGACAAATAAACCGAGCAACACCTTGGCAAAAAACGCCTTGTATCGGACTCAGTCATTATCCCCGTTCATCCGGTTCTCCCCATCTTGTAAAAAGTTGATGTGGGATGCGCAAACTATCCAACACTTTTCCCACCAAAAACAGAATCAACTCATCCATAGTCTGAGGTTTGTAATAAAAAGCAGGCATAGCCGGTATCATACGCACACCAAGACGTGAAAGCTTCAGCATGTTCTCCAGATGAATTGCATGAAGAGGCGTCTCACGTGGTACGAGGATCAATGTTCTTCCCTCTTTCAACATCACATCAGCTGCACGGGACATCAGATTATCCGAGGATCCCTGCGCAATGGACGAAAGAGTTCCCATAGAACATGGCATGATAATCATGCCGTCGGCCAGATAAGAACCACTTGCAATGGAGGCCCCTATATCACTCACAGGATGATAGATCAGAGAACCGGCACGGTTGCCGAATTTTTCTTCCAGCACCGCATCCCGATTCGTCACATCCCAGTCCATTTCTTCTTTCAATACACGCCACCCTGCATTGGATATGACCAGATGAACGTTATATTCCAAATCAAGCAGCGTTTCAATTAATCGAATGCCATATATACTGCCACTCGCTCCGGTAATTCCGACAACCAGTCTTTTATTGTCCGGTTGCTGTACCATTTATTTCACCGCCAGATCAATCAGAGTAAACGTAAATACGATTATACTAAGCAAACTGTTCATGGTAAAAAACGCCGTTTGAACACGGCTCATATCATTAGGCGATACAATATAGTGTTGATAGAACAGAATTCCATACGTCACCAACATGCCTGCGCCATACCACCAGCTCAGATCTGTCATCAACAATAATGCAAGAAAACCAATTGCAGTAATCACATGGAAGAACTTAGCGATCTGCAAGGATTTAACCAGGCCAAAACGGGAAGGTATGGAGTGAAGACCCTCTCCCTGATCAAATTCCAGATCCTGACATGCATAGATAATATCAAAGCCCGCTGTCCAGAACACAATCGTAACGTACAGCACAATCGCTGTCCAATCCATCGTGCCTGTTACAGCTACCCAGCCACCAAGTGGTGCCAAACCAATCGTCATTCCGAGAACGACGTGGCATAACCATGTGAATCGTTTGGTGTACGAATACAGTACCAACATAAACACAGCAATAGGCAACAGCTGCATGGACAATACATTAAGATTGGATGAGGCCCAGAATAACAATATAAATGAGATAATGACAAATATAACAACTTCCCCATTTTTCAAAAGCCCTGCCGGGATGGCTCTCATCGCAGTACGGGGGTTTTTACCATCAATCGCTTGGTCAATAATCCGGTTCAAACCGAATGCTGCACTACGTGCACCGACCATCGCAAGCAATACCCACATGATCTGCATCCAGCTTGGGAAGGTATCATCCACTACCATGGAGCCTAGAATGGCCCCCATAAATGCAAAGGGTAAAGCAAAAAGCGTATGTTCAATCTTGATCATTTCTAAAAAGATGCGAATTTTCCTAAACATGCTGATTCTCCTTGGTTCCAATATGCAATGCCGCGATACCTCCGGTTAGAGGGTAGGCCTGCACTTCTTGTAATCCTGTTTCTGAAAAAATGTCCGCCAGTTCCTTCCTTCCGGGAAAAATCGCCAGAGAGTCGGGCAGCCATTTGTACTGCTCAAAACTTTTAGCAAACACTTTGGCAAGATTCGGTAAAACCTTCTCAAAATAAAAATAATAAATGCCTTTGAACGGCTGCCATGTTGGCTTGGACAATTCCAGACACACAACCATACCGCCCGGTTTGACCACACGTTTCATTTCAGATAACACCTGTCTGAGATCCGGTACATTGCGAAGCCCAAACCCGATTGTCACATAATCAAATGAATTGTCTTCAAAAGGAAGTGACATGGCGTTTCCCTGTGTCAGGGTAATCTGATTCTGACGCTGCACCGCATTGATCTTCGTCTGGCCGACCTCCAGCATGTTGCTGCTGAAATCAAGTCCGTGCATGTGCCCTGTTTCACTTGCTTCTGCCATAGCAAGCGTCCAGTCACACGTGCCGCAGCACAAATCAAGACCGGTGTCGCCTTTGGACATATTCATCTTTTTCATGGTGAATTTGCGCCAAGCCTTATGCCTGCGGAAACTTAGAATATCATTCATGACATCATATTTTCCGGCTATGCTCTGAAAAACCGAATGGACATATTCTTCTTTCGGTTTGGTCTCTCCGCTCCCCATTCGTCTGTCTCCCCCTCAATCTTCCCTTACTGCCGCATGTGAAGGCTGCAAATATGCCAAGTAAGGCTCAAGAATCGCATGGATCTCATGCAAGCCCATTCGCCCTTCCTCGTCTTGCAACAACACTTGAATGCGGTGTGTACAATCGCGAAGCTTGTCCAGCAAAACTTCACCAACCCTATGCTTCAGCATCATAGCGTTCCATGCACGTACATCCGGTTCAGATTGACGCAGCACAGTGCGCTCATCGTCATTACCATGCTCGTATATGTGCCAGTATGCATAGCTGTGGAGATATTGTCTTTCGTCATTCATCCGCTTCAGTTCTTCCACGATCGTTTCGCAGGAGCTGAATTCGGTCAACAGGCTGTTCCATAGTGATTCTTCGTTATCTCGAATCATGCCTGTAAATGAAAGAAACAGCTGCATTCTCAGCTGTACCGTTTCACGCAAGTATTCATCAGCCGAAACGAGAAGCTTCTTCATCCGTTCATACAGCGTCATCTTGCGTGCGTTCACTTCGGATACAGCACCACTGAGTTTGCCAATCATTTCAATTCTGCCCGCTTGGGCAAGCAATTGATAAAAACGGCTACTTAAATAATCTCCGGCGAGTACATTCAACTGGCGTGAACGCATCTCCTGCTCTCTCCGCTCACCGGAAATGGTATCGATTCGATCATGCGTATCCATGGCCAACTGAACGAGCGAAGTTGCAAGAGCATATAACTCTTGATGCAGCTTTTCGTCTGTGCGGCCCACAAATACCTGCAGCAGACGTGCTCGGCTATCCGGAAATGATGGGATTTCCGTATGTTGTCGAATCATGTCGTAATCCGTATATTTCTTTGCTAGTTGGGGTACGCGATATGAATTCATTCTCAGCCTCCGAGCCTTAACATTGTTAAACCATTTCTGCACTACAATCTTATATATTATAGCATATGTTGATCGGGCACGCACTGAATCCTGCTATTCTATTACCCCTGACTTGTCATTTCGAATTGCTTCTTCCAGAGTTCGGTTTCCATCAAATGAAACCAGTCCTTCAATTCCTCTGAAAAGGCCGCACTTTTCCAGTTCCGTAATGTGTCAATCGCATACAGGGGCCACTCACCACGCCGAATATCAGCAGCAAGCAACAGATGTCGTTTATGCATCCATTCATCCTCTGCCATCACACGCAGCAGCACCTGATCCACGTTATCCAGAGCACGAAAGCCCAGATCCGCCACAGCTGCCATGTTCTCATAGATTTCAGTGTAACTTGTACCCGTTCCTTTTACTTTGAGGTCCAGTGTCAAAATGGACTGTTTCCATTCCACTCTTGCGATGGGTGTGGATAGTTGCATGGAGCTTAGCACATCAACCAGATTGTCATTCGTTAGCTGAACAGGATGATGTGATGCAGAGGCAGGTTGTACGTTTTCCCCGCCCCAGGTACGCATATGTAAGGTTTGTATCGCAACAAGCAGAAAGACTGCCGCAACCGTTGCCAGCATTGAAGCAGTAACAATCATCCGCGGATTCATATACGCCTCCCTGCCTTTACCTGTTAGTGTAGTCTGTCCGGTAAAGGCTCATACCTCATTGTACAATGAAAAAAAGCAGGCTATGCCTGCAATCTTCATTTGATTGTATTCAATCTGTACATTACTCCGATTCAATCTGTCCATGCTTGGTAATCAGCGTGGCTTTGCCCCGGATTTTAATAGCTGAGGTATGGGTTGTAAATTGGGCAAACATCACTTCACCCTTGTCCAATTTCTCGGTGTGGTGAAAACGTGTATCCTGACCTCGGGTTAATCCGATCACCTGGACACCATTTTCCTCTGCCTTAATTACAATATAATCATTGCCGGTTGGATGATCCATCACGCATGTCCCCTTCTTAAGTTCGATAGCGTTAATGATGATTAAGATTGTTTCATTTGTCAACCTGCCCCTTATACGAATGCACCGCAAGAATCAGCTACCCCCGGGTCATACTACAGTTGTACCCCCACAGAAAGGAGAATCTACATGAAGTACACCCCTGCCGCACTTACAGACGAGCATATTCATCAGTTAAAAGAAATTGAACAGCATCTGTCTGCAGCTGCTGGCGAAGAACTGATTCTCGTTGCTTATACCGGGCAACCGGATGATCCTGAGCACTCGGATAGCCGCAAGAATCATCGTTAAAGGGCAAAAGAAAAGGCCGTGAACAAGTCACGGTCTTTTTGTCGACATATGGAATATGTAGAAATCTTATTTAATTCCGTCTTTGAGCGCTTTACCTGGTTTGAATGCAGGAATTTTGCTCGCAGGAATTTCGATTTCTTCACCTGTTTGCGGGTTGCGTCCTTTACGTGCGGAGCGCTCGCGAACTTCGAAGTTCCCAAAACCAACTAATTGTACTTTATCTCCGCTTTGAAGAGCCTCAGAGATTGCTTCGAATACGGCATCAACCGCTTTCGTTACATCTTTTTTGGACAATTCAGTCGCTTCAGATACGTGTGTAATCAAGTCTGATTTGTTCATTTGTTTTTCACCTCCTGTATCAATGTCCTGAATGTTATACTGTGTTTCCGTTTTATAGCGAAATATACGTTCATACGCAAAAAATCTACGTACATCTTGAGCGATGAACACAAATCTCCGCTTGCGGTCAACAGTCATTTTCGGCAGAATGTCGTCTGAAACCACGGGCATTTCAGACGCCGAACAAATTTCATACTAATACAGACAGCCCACAATTTCAAGTCCGGTTGCGGTTTAAGACGTAAAATGTAACCGCCAGGGCAAGCACGAGAACTCCACCTTTTACAATATCATGCGTGAAATACTGTACGTTCATCATCGTTAACCCGTTCACAAGAACACCAATCAGAACCGAACCGATGAAGGTTCCGATGACATTCGGTTTACCCGCCCCGAACACAGAGAAACCGACAAATACTGCCGCTACGGATTCCATTAACAACGGTGATCCCGCATCTATTTGCCCAGATCCTACTTTGGAAGCATAGATGATACCACCGATTGCTGCAAACACTCCAGCGGCTACATAGGCGAGTGTACGCACCTTTTTCACCTTGATTCCAGACAATCGTGCAGCTTCCTCATTACCGCCTGTAATGTACATCTGGCGCCCATATTTCGTATACGTCAAAAAGATATGCACACCTATTACCGCAATAAGCAGCAGGATAACCGATATTGGCATCCCCAGCCATTTACCCTGCCCTATAAGCAGGAAGGTCGGGTCCATCTCGCCCGCAGCTTTGCTTCCATCAGGGAACTGCATATGATTGTAAATGGTATATCCCTGTGCATACGTTTTGTGAATACCTCCGATGATGTACATCGTGGCGAGAGTTGCCAGCAAATCCGGAATACGCAATTTTACAATGAGCAAAGCGTTCAACAAACCAATAACAGCACCGATAATTAGTGGCACGATAATGACGATTGCTAGCGGTTGTTGATACCATATCATTAACGAAGCCGTCACGACGGTGGTCAATGAAACAGTCGCCCCTACAGAGAGATCAAATCCATCAACAATGAGAGATAACGTAACACCTATCGCTACAAACGTGACGATTGAAATCGAGCCCAAAATATCGGTCAAGTTACTGTACGTAAAGAAATAAGGCAATTTAATGCCGAAAAATGCGATAACTCCTATAATAACTATAATTGCTCCGTAACGGAACGCAAAATCCAGTGATTTATCCTTCATGATTGCACCTCTTGTCCACCGCTTGCATAGTATAGCAGCTGTTCTTGATTAGTCTCGCCTCGATTGAACTCTTTCACGATAACACCCTCGCACATGACAGCGATTCGGTCGCCAATTCCCATGCCTTCATCCAGTTCACAGGTGAAATAGATGACGCCCTTGCCGGCTAAAGCCAGTTCGTTGATAATGCGGAAAATGTCACTTTTTGCCCCGATATCTACGCCTTTGGTTGGCTCATCAAATATAAATACATCTGCATCCGCGTTAAGCCATTTGCCAATGGCTACCTTCTGCTGATTACCACCGCTTAGATATTTCACTTCCTGCTTCACTGACGATGTTTTGATTCCAAGCTGTTTCACCAATGACTCAGCATTCAGACGTTCCCGTTTGCGGCTTACGAAACCTAATGTACTGAGACGGCTAAGCAAAGGCAGACTTAGATTCCGTTCAACGTTCTCCTGAATCAGGATTCCTTGTTTACGTCGCTCCTCCGGTACAGAAACAATCCCCAGAGCCGCCGCATCCGCAGGCTGAGACAGACGAAGATTACGGTTGTTAAGCCGAATCTCTCCTCCCTCTAGCCGATCTGCACCAATCAGCAAACGAGAGCTTTCCGTTTTACCCGCGCCTACCAAGCCAACCACAGCGAGGACTTCACCTCGGCGTACAGAGAGGTCAACACCTTTGACTTTCACTCCACGACGAAGCCCACGAGCTTCCAACAGCATCTCCCCCACGGGGGCTTCCGTCTTCGGAAACTCTTCTTCAAATGGTTTGCCTAACATCTGAGTAACCAAATCGTTGATTGTCAGTCCCTTTGCTTCGCCGGTAAATACATGTTGCCCATCCCTCATAACCGTAACGCGATCACAGTGACCCGTCACTTCAGCAAGACGATGTGTTATGAAAATGCAGGCTACGCCCCGTTCCTTCAACAGATGAACAATCCGGAAAAATGCATCCGTTTCTTCCTGACTCAGCGGTGCAGTAGGTTCGTCAAAAATGATGACCTTGGCATCCTGAATCAAAATCCGCGCCAGCAGTATCATCTGTTTTTCTGCAAGCGTCAGATCAGCCACTTTTTGGTGAACGGATATGTCCGCCCCTAATTGCTTCAATGCCTCAATCGCACGCTGTTGCAGCTTCCGCGGACTTTTCCACCACCCCCCGGCAGGTGAAGCCAACTGATCCAACATAATGTTCTCCGCAGCCGTCAGCTGTGGCACCAGTGCCGCATCCACTTCCTGATAGACACAGTGAATCCCGCTTGCCTTCGCGTCTCCCGGAGAACTTAAATGAAGCGCTTGTCCACTCAGCTGAATCGTCCCCTGATCCAATGGATAAGCACCAGACAAAATTTTCATTAACGTGCTCTTACCGGCACCATTGGCACCCAGCAGCGCATGAATCTCCCCGCCTTTTACAGAGAAATCCACATCCTTCAGTGCAGGTATGCCTGAAAACTGCTTGTGGATGTGTTCCATTTGAAGCAGAATCGGTGCAGTGCTCATGATGTTAACCTCCAATCGTTCCCTTCCGGGAGCATCCCTTTTTTCATCCAGGCCATACATATCTTCATTATGTTTGAAAAAAGCGCGCCTTACGGCGCGCTTCCTATACGCTGCTTATTTAGCAGTAATACCGTATTCGCTCATCCAGTCCTTGATTCCTTGTGTGCTTCCACCCCATCCTTCAACGAACTCTGAGAGCTCCGAAGTGGAGATTTGTTGATCTTGCAGAGCTTCACGTTGAACATAGACCGGGTTAAGCACAACTGAATCTTCTGTCTCGTCCCCGTTCAGTTTCTGATAAGCATAACGGACTTGGACGCGACCAATATCCGTTGGATCAACAGCAGCAGAAGCAACCCAAGGATTTTTCGGGTCCTGAATCATTTGCAGATCCTCGTCACTCATATCGATACCATACACTTTGATCTCGTCACGTCCAGCTTGTTGAATTGCACGCGCTGCACCTTTGGCGAATTCATCCCATGCAGTCCATACAGCTGTAATCTCACCTTTTGGATATTGCTTGAGAATAGCTTCCATTTTGGCTTGAGTATCCAGCGCAGGATTCTGTGCGGAACCAAATGTAGCTATTTCCTTGATGTCCGGATTTGCTTTCATGAATTCACCGTATGCAATCTGACGACGTTCCATCGGTGCGAAACCAGCTACCCATACTTTCACAATATTTCCTTGTCCATTGATATCTTTTTTCATTTGCTCCAGTGTGAGCTCAGCCATCTTCTGGTCATCCTGTGACAGGACTGTAGCTCCCGGTACAGTAATGGCTGCGTCGAATACAACCACGGGAATGTTCTGTTCTACTGCCTTCTTCACGCCTGGCTCTAATAGGGAATCGCCGTGATCCGTAAGAATGGCATCGAATTTCTGGTTAATTGCGCTATCAAGCAAAGATACCATCTTTGCTTTGTCATTATCGGCAACAAACGTCGTCAGTTCGCCACCGAATTTTTCGATTTCTTGTTTGACTCCTTGTACATATTGCTGCGAGAAGGTACCTGTATTAAATTCCATAATAAGTGCAATTCTTTTACCGCTTAGAGGGCCTGTAACTGCTTCCGTTTTCGGCGTATCAGCTGATGCACCTGAAGCTGGAGTTGCTGCCGGTTCTTTTTTAATTCCGCAAGCGGACAGTGCCAATGTAAATACCAATAACACACTCAACCATACCCATTTTGTCTCTTTTCTTTTCATCTCTGTCTCCCCCTGTCCACTCTCTGTGATCTCGATCACAATAGTTGAATATTAATATAACGGCTAATCCCTAGTATGTAAATGGGTTTTAGCAATTTAAAGCTAAAAATCGCTAAGTTTTTTTTGAAAGCACTATTCTTCCCATCCATTTCATCCAAAATAAAGAAATCACATAAAAAAGACCGCGAGGGGATTTCCCCTTACGGTCTTTTGACGTCTTACAAAATGATAGCGATCAAGCCACCTGAACCTTCGTTAATGATTCTTCCCAGCGTCTCTTGCAGTTTGTATCTTGCATTATCCGGCATCATGGCAATCTTGCCCTGAATCCCTTCTCGCACGATAGAGTGTAGCGAACGGCCGAACATATCTGAATCCCATACCTTGATCGGATCGTTCTCGAAGTCCTGCATCAGGTATCTCACCAGTTCCTCACTTTGCTTCTCCGTACCGATAATTGGAGCGAACTCCGATTCCACATCAACCCGGATCATATGAATGGACGGTGCCGTAGCTTTCAGGCGTACGCCAAATTTGGTGCCCTGACGAATGAGCTCAGGTTCATCCAGAGCCATCTCGGCGAGAGATGGAGCAGCAATGCCGTATCCGGTCGTTTTGACCATCTCCAGCGCTTCTGCGAAGCGATCGTATTCTCTCTTCGCATGTGAGAACTCCTGCATCAATTGCAGCAGATGATCCTTGCCGCGAATCTCGATGCCAACCACTTCTACGAGAATCTGATCATACAGCTCATCCGGCGCATACAGGTCAATTTCAGCTACACCCTGCCCCATGTTCATACCACTCAGGCCTGCGCGATCAATGAATTCATATTCCATGAACTGAGCGACAACCCGATCCACATCGCGAAGTCTGCGAATATCCTTCACGGTATCCCGTACAGAATTTTCGTAGTTGCTTCGCAGCCAGTGAGTCTCGTTCAGCACCATAACCCAGCTCGGCAGGTTTACATTCACTTCATGCACAGGGAACTCATAGAGCACTTCACGAAGTACACCCGTCACATCATCTTCAGTCATTGTGGCTGCACTGAGTGTCATCACCGGAATGTCGTATTTGGCAGCAAGTTCACTACGCAATTGCAGGGCTTCTTCACTGCGTGGGCGAGTGGAGTTGATGACCAAGACAAACGGTTTACCGACTTCTTTCAATTCCGCAATAACCCGTTCTTCGGATTCCACATAGGAACTGCGGGCAATTTCGGCAATTGTGCCGTCTGTTGTGACCACAACACCCAGTGTGGAATGCTCCTGAATGACTTTGCGAGTCCCAATCTCGGCGGCTTCCTGGAACGGAATTGGCTCTTCGAACCAAGGCGTGGAGATCATGCGCGGACCATTTTCATCCTCGTACCCCTTGGCTCCTTCCACCGCGTAACCCACACAATCCACAAGGCGTACATTGACATCAAGCCCTTCGGCCACCTTGATCTGGACTGCGTTATTCGGTACAAATTTCGGCTCGGTTGTCATGATGGTTTTGCCTGCTGCACTTTGTGGAAGTTCATCCACTGCACGGGCACGATCGGCCTCGCTTGCGATGTTGGGCAATACGATCGTTTCCATGAATCGTTTAATAAATGTTGATTTTCCCGTCCGGACTGCGCCGACAACCCCGAGATAAATATCCCCTCCGGTCCGCTCAGCTATGTCCTTAAAAATGTCCACTTTCTCCAATGAAATCCCCTCCCTAAATTACTCCGAAGGAAAAATGCTAAAGAGCATCCGCTTCGTTTTTTCAATCAGAAGACTGAAATCCCTGCAACGGTAGAGCCGCCTTTGTGAGTGCCCGGAAGTCGTCCGCCGCCGAACGTTGCATTCTGATGAAACCGGCGAGAGCGGCGTTAACTCGTACATGCAATTGGACTAGTATCATCTTATGTATCCGTATGCGGCAATATGACGCGTATTTTTGTTTTTTTATCTTATGGTGATGACATTAGGAGAATCCCCCGATCTCGGACTGCGCGTCTTTATTTCAATCTACTTTATGTGATCCGTGAAGTTTTTATGACGGTTATTGCTCATACGCACAAAAGAAAAAGAGATATTCCTGATTTGGAATATCTCTTTTTGAACCCTTAGAGGCATGGGGTGGCATACAGTTAGATCATATGAATGGCAACCAGACTTATTTTGTTGGCTGTGCCACTGGTGCATTATTTTGCCAAGTGTATAAAACAGATTTTACCGGTACGAAGTAGGAGTGTTCCAACAGAAGATCCCGAACATCATCCGTCTCTGCTGGAGACACATCAGACTTTTCCACTGCCTGCATAATGTCAAAAGCATAATCTACATAGACTTTGCCTTCGTCATCCATCATAAAAGGTAATGCCTGACCCGAATACACACTATTCAATGTAGTGGAAGGAGTTCCTGCCTGTGCAGCCTGATCCATATTCACAGCATATAACCCCGGATACAATTCTTCCCCGCTTGGCAGCTTATTGTTATGTACGGATTTATATTGATTAACCATTCGCTGCACATCGTTGACTTTCTGAACGGTCAGGAGGTCCATCACTTTAACGGTGGGATTCACTTCTTCATCCTGGATAAGGAAGTAAGCGCTACCACCGCTTTCAAAAGCGGTTCCCGGTATTTCATCCAGATACCCCAGCTGCTTCAACTTGGGCAGATCCACTCTGAATTTTTCATATTTTGGCGTTTCCATATCTGCATTGAGGATGGGTAAAATCCCCTCATCTTGCTGGAATGCCTCTACCGCACTCTGGATACGGCTCACGCTTTCCCGATAGGCTATTTTAGGGTCCGAATTGCTCTGCGATGGATACATACAACCACTTGCTGTAAAAGCAAACAACAGGAATAACAGCAGACCGCTCATCTGATGCGTCAGACGGTGCCGTCCGCTTCCTTCAACACCTTTTGGCTTGTTCCTAATCATTCGTGTCCTCCTAGAATAACGCTTATCTCAGAACCAGTCGTCTTCCTGTTGCTGACGTTCCAGTTGTTTCCGTATGGCTGCCTTCAGCGGGTCCTCCGGAACATGAACCGATAGAGAACCACACACCTTGGCCTGACAGGACAGTCTTGTACCTGCTTCCAACAATGAACCCAACTTGCGCTTTTCTGCATCCGTTGGCGGATACAGTTCCGCCCGATATTCTTCGCCTACGTTCACCTTGCACATCAAGCAAGCAGCTTTACCATCACATCGGGTCGTAATCTTCACTCCCGCTCGTCGTGCTGCATGCAGAAGTGTCGCCCCTGGTTTAAGCACGATCGATTTGTTCATGGGTAAAAAAGTAACCTTGTAGTCCATTATATTCCTCCCTACTGTGACCAGGCAAAGCCAACAAGTTCTTCCACTTCGGCTCTAAAGCGGCTTGTCCATACATTCTGTTGACTTAAAAGCATCATTATAGGTTGATGGGCATGTGGTTGCTGACGCATCTGTGATGCAATGGGTACATAACGATCTTCTCGACCTCGCAGCATATTAAACAACAGCTCATGCGCAAGCGGCATCAGTCGCAGGGGATATGAACCCACTTGTGCTACTGGTGCATGCGGAGCAAGTACATGTTCAATATCGATGCGGTACCAACTTTTGCGAGCCCATATTTCGAAGCCACCAACCAGTTCTAGCGCACATTCACCAACCTGATAGTGGCTTAGCAGAGAAGCATAAGGTCCAGTTTTATCCACTGTGGGCTCGTCAAGCATTTCCCCTGGAGCACTACGGTGAAGTTCCTTAGCAGCAGCAACATCCGCATAAATATCAATATCTCTGGGAGCCTGTTGCAACTCTACCCCCTGAAGCAGCAACCCACAGCTTCCTCCAAGCAACCATGTCTGTGGCTGTGTGTTCCAGGCTTTGGCCGTTTCCAGCAAAGCCGCGTGTAATTCCGGATAACGCTCTGTCCGACCCTCCGTATCATGCGGCCCCATAGGCTCACACTCCCCTCATCCGTGTTCATTGTGTCAGTTCTTATGATGTGCTTATGCGGATGTTAACCTTCAGGCATAGGAAATCAGGTCAGAGAAGCGATTCCACCGAAAAAGCCAATCAGCATAATCAAAAATGCAATGAAAGAAAGAATCCCTCTTACAATACCTTTTGTTTTGGCACGAGCAAACGTAATCAGGAATACAGATAGTCCCATAATGAGGATGGCGACCAATGACAGCCACATCTTGTCCATTGCGCTCATAATCCAGCAATCTCCCCTTCAGTCCGATATTCATCACTGACACTGTGACAATTGCAACCATTATAACACGAAATTCAGCGCAACTTTCCAAAAAAAAGACAAAAAAGCAAGCCGACAGGAGCCGACTCGTCTTTTTGTCTTACTGGATCACCTGCACAAGCAGGCGTGATCTATTATTTTTTCATCATCATTTTCATTAACGATTCCATACTGCTCGGATTTAATCCGCTTTTCTTGACCGCACTCACAATATCCTTAACCGTATCCTCAGATACCGGAACTTTCGCCATGGCGGATACTTGTTTGATCAATTGGCGCAACTGAGCTTCATTTTGAATCGTCGTTGGTTTCACCGTGCTTGCCAATTTCTTGACGGCACCTTCTGTGATCGTTTTACCCGTTTTCTTGTTGATTGCATTCAGCGCATCTTTGGAAATGTTGTTACCCATTCGTCTCCCCTCCTCCGGCAATACTCATGTGTATAGTATGAGTCCGGAACAGAAAAGGTGAATAAGCTTCTCATTTCACAAATAGGTTTAGGCGGATTACAATCAGGAATGCCACTGCTCCCAGGTTTCAAGCTTCATGACTTCCATTTCAGTCTTCGGGTCACGTCCCATCAAGGCTTCAACTGCATCACGCGGCTGTCTCTCCTGGAATAAAACGTGATACAGCTGATCCGCAATCGGCATTTGCACACCGTATTTTTGCGAGATGAAATAGGCAGCTTGGGTAGTTCGAATGCCTTCTACCACCATGCCCATGGACTTCAGAACATCATCCAGCTTCTGTCCCTGGCCCAACATCGAACCTGCTCTCCAGTTCCGGCTATGCTGACTTGTAGCCGTTACAACCAGATCTCCGATTCCGGCAAGTCCCGAAAACGTTAACGGATTCGCTCCCATCTCTACTCCAATACGTGTGATCTCTGCCAGACCACGTGTTAGCAAAGCGGCTTTGGCATTATCACCGAACTGAAGACCATCGGACATACCTGCACCAAGAGCAATAATGTTTTTGAATGCACCTGCCAGCTCAACACCGAGCATATCCCGATTCGTGTAAACCCGGAAATAGGCATTCATAAACAAAGCTTGAGCAGCCTCGGCAGATGACTTATCCAATGAAGCTACAACCACAGTAGTCGGACAACGCTTCACCACTTCTTCCGCATGGCTTGGGCCAGAAAGAACTACAACACGGCCTTCTTCACATTCAAGTTCTTCTGAAATGACTGTAGACATCCGTTTCAGGCTTTCTGTCTCAAAACCTTTGGTTGCATGAATGACTAACATCTCAGGCTTATAATAAGCCTTAAGCTGGTTCGTAACTGCACGCATGGCTGAAGAAGGCGCAACAATTAACACAGCTATAGCGCCTTCCACCGCTGCTTCCATATCACTTGTTGCCTGAATTCGTGGTGAAAGCTCCGCATCCGGAAGATAGCGAGCATTGGTGTGCTTGCTATTGATTTCGTTAGCTTGGTCTTCACCACGTGTCCACATCATCACGTCCAACTGATTGGCGGCAAGTACACTGGCCAGAGCTGTTCCCCAGCTCCCAGCAACCAGAACAGCAACTTTTTTAGACAACACGTTTACCCCCTCCAGGGTTTTTCGATCCCAATTTATTTTCCTGTCCTTTGGCGAGCTTCGCAATATTGGTACGATGTCTCCAGAACGCAAACAGACAAATAATCAGACTCCCCCAGAAGATATTCATTGAATATCCGGGTAATACCAGAATAAAGATGGGTGTAAATGCTACAAAAATCAGAGACCCCAATGAAACATACCGGGTCAATACAATAGACAGAATAGCGATCACCCCAGCACATAACGCAGGTAGGAAAGCAAGACTCACCAGAACACCAATGGCCGTGGCAATCCCTTTTCCTCCACGAAAATGGAAGTAAAGAGGCCAGTTATGTCCTGCGATGGCTGCTATACCACTGAGTGCAGGAATCCAGGCAGAACCGTTGCCGAGCCAGATTCCAATCCATACAGCTGCAACACCCTTAAGTACATCAAGTAACAGAACAGCAATAGCCGGTCCTTTACCCAATATACGCAACGTATTGGTAGCTCCTGCGTTTCCGCTTCCGTGCTGACGAATATCGATCCCCCGTATCGCTTTTGCAAGGAGGACACTAAAGCTGATCGAACCGAGCAGATAACTCAGCACAATCGCTGCGATTGGTAAAATCACACACTTCTCCCCTAACCTTCGTCGGACTTCCTCCGAGTAAATATACGGATTGGTGTACCTTCAAAGTTAAACGCTGCACGGATCTTGTTCTCCAGATAGCGCTCGTATGAGAAGTGCATCAATTCCGGATCGTTCACAAAAACAACCATGGTCGGTGGCTTAACGGCAACCTGAGTCACATAGTTGATTCTCATTCTCCGTCCTTTATCTGTTGGCGGAGGGTTAATAGCTACCGCATCCGATACGACATCGTTAAGCAGATGCGTCTGAACACGCAACGAGTGTTGTTCCGCCACATGTTTTACAACCGGCAATAATTTTTGTAAGCGTTGTTTTGTCAGGGCTGACAAAAATACGACTGGAGCATACGTCATAAACAGGAAGTGATCCCGAATTTTCGTCTCAAACTCTTTCATCGTTTTGTCATGTTTCTCGACTACATCCCATTTGTTCACGACAAACAAAGACGCTTTGCCCGCTTCAAATGCATATCCAGCAATATGCTTGTCCTGCTCAATAATGCCTTCTTCACCATTAATGACAATCAGAACGACATCTGCACGCTCAATCGCACGCATAGCACGCATTACACTGTATTTCTCAGTTGTTTCATATACTTTACCACGCTTACGCATACCTGCTGTATCAATCAGCACGTAACGTTGGCCGTCTTTTTCAAAAGGTGTATCAATCGCATCCCGGGTCGTTCCAGCCACATCACTTACAATGACACGCTCTTCCCCCAGAATAGCGTTCACCAGTGAAGATTTACCCACATTAGGACGTCCGATCAGAGCTACACGAATGACATCTTCGTCGTAAGTCTCTTCCTCAAGTTCTGGCAACTTCTCCACAATAGCATCAAGCAAATCACCTACACCTGTACCGTGACTTCCGGATACGCCGATGGGATCACCGAAACCGAATCCATAAAACTCATAAATGAGCTCACTTCGTCCGATATTATCCACTTTGTTAACCGCTACAACAATAGGCTTGCCTGAGCGGTATAGCATCTCTGCTACCTCTTCATCCGATTGCGTAATACCTGCTTTTGCATCACACATGAATACAATAACATCTGCTTCTTCAATAGCGAGCTCTGCTTGCATCCGAATCGATTTTAAGATTACATCTTCACCATCAATTTCGATACCACCTGTATCAATAATACTAAATGGTTTACCGTTCCATTCACCGATTCCATATATACGGTCACGGGTAATGCCCGGCTTGTCTTCCACAATGGCCAGTCTGTCGCCGATGATCCGATTGAAAATGGTGGATTTACCCACGTTCGGTCGTCCGACAATTGCCACAACGGGTCTTGCCATACAGTCCACTCCTCCTGTCCATACTTACGATAATCATCATAGCAAAAAAGATAAGTCTTGGCTAACGTTTCATGCCAAATTACTTGCAATAAAAACAATCGGCGAACCCGCCTGGGGCTCGCCGATCTTGCTTTTATTATTCAGCAAAATATGCAGTATATAACTTAGAACCATGCATTGTTAACTTATTTGAATTTGCTGAGTTTGTCACCAAACAGTTCGCCGAGCGTAGTGCTCATACCTTGATTGTTCAAGGAAACGTTTGGATTGTTGATTTCTTCACGTGGAGCGTTGTTTCTTGCTGGACGCTCTGATTTTTGTGGTTGAGCAGGAGCTTCTTCAGTTTCTTTGATGCTCAAGCTTACACGTTGCTCAGAAGGGTTCATGTCCAAGATTTTAACTTGAACTTCTTGTCCTTCTTTCAGCACTTCATGAGGAGTGCCGATGTGTTTGTGGGAGATTTGTGAAATATGCACAAGTCCCTCAACACCAGGAGCGATTTCAACAAATGCACCGAAGTCGACCAGACGTTTTACGACACCTGTTACGATATCGCTGGAATTGAATTTCTCGCTTGCAGTTTCCCAAGGACCTGGTTGAACTGCTTTCATGCTCAGGCTGATTTTGCCTTTTTCAGGGTCAACTTTCAGCACTTTCACACTAACTTTATCGCCTTCAGACAGAACGTCGGATGGTTTTTCAACGTGTGTCCAAGCCAGCTCGGATACGTGAACCAAACCGTCAACTCCGCCCACATCAACAAATGCGCCGAATTGAGTCAAACGTTGTACTGTACCTTCGATCACTTGACCTTCTTGCAAACCAGCCATAACCGTTGCTTTGTTTGCTTCGAATTCTTGCTCCAGTACGTCTTTTTGGGAAAGGATCACTTTGTTGTTCTCACGGTCGATCTCTTTCACTTTAACACGCAGTGTGCGTCCTTTGTAGTCGCTGAAGTCTTCAACGAAATGGCGTTCAACCATGGATGCCGGGATAAATCCACGCACGCCCACGTCTGCTACCAGACCGCCTTTAACAACATCACCTACAACAACTTCGAATACGTCTTGGTCTTCAAAATGCTTTTGCAATTGATCCCAAGCGTTTTCGCTGTCGATTGCACGTTTGGACAGAACGAGTTTTTCTTTCTCGTCGTCGATGCTAAGAACTTTAGCTTCAACTTCTTGTCCAACTTCTACTGCATCAGACGCGCTGTCCACATGTAATGAAGACAGTTCACGAATTGGAATGACACCGTCATATTTATATCCAATGCTCACATAGGCTTGGTTATCTTCCAATTTGACGATGGTTCCTTTTACGGTATCTCCTTTTTTCAAGGAAACGAATTGATCCAACTCATCTTGGGTTGCTTCTTGATTTTTCATTTCTTCCGACATGTCAAATACCCTCCTCAATTCAAAAACCCCATTATATTCAAACCTGCCTGTAGCAGAGTTCAAAACACTTTCATCACTGAGTACTCAAGCTTTAGTCTCCCTCAAAAATATGGAAACATGCACTCAGCTACCGACGAAGCCATTACTTGCTTGGCACGCCCGTTTGCACCATTTCGTTAATCTTGGACATAATCTTTTCGGTCGCCTTCTCCAGAGCTTCTCCAGAGGGGTCTTCCTTGAACTCGTCCAAACTTACTGGTGCTCCATATACAACTTTCATCTTACGAAAAACTTTGTAGTTACCGATAATAGCAGTAGGAATAACTGTAGCGCCACTACGGAGAGCAAAACTCGCTGCTCCTTTTTTGCCGATACCTCCATCATTGTGACGGCTTCCCGAGGGGAAGATCCCAAGCACTTGACCATCACGCAAAATATTAAGTGAGGTTTTGATGGATTCCTTGCTGACACCTCCACGTTTAACGGGGAAAGCGCCCACGGCTTTGATAATTCGGCCGAGTACCGGAATTTCAAACAATTCGCTTTTGGCCATGAAACGCACCTGACGGCGAATTTTGATACCAACAGTTGGAGGATCGAAATTACTAATATGATTGGAACATAAAAGTACGCCGCCTTCTTCCGGAATATTCTCCCGTCCAACGGCCTCCAAGCGGAAAAGAATGGTGTAAATGATCCGCAGTAATGTGCTGCAAAATGTGTAAATCATAGACCGATCTCTCCTCTGACCATTGTGCAATAAGATACGATTTTGTCAACCACTTCATGAATGTTCATCTTTGTTGTATCCAGGACGATAGCATCCTCAGCACAACGCAGTGGGGAAATTTCCCGATTCTCATCCAATCTGTCACGGGTGGCAATGTCTCGCTCCAGCTGTTGCAACGTCAGTCCTTCAGAGGGGTCCAGTTCTTTGAAGCGGCGAAGCGCACGCTCTTCCACACTGGCAGTCATAAAGATTTTCACTTCCGCATCGGGCAATACTGTCGTTCCGATATCGCGTCCATCCATAACGACGCCCTTGCGCAAAGCCATTTGCCGCTGAGTATCCACTAATTGCGTACGCAGCCCCTCGATTTGCGCATATCGGGACACGATTCCCGTCACTTCACGGGAGCGGATTTCCGAGGTTACTTCTTCCCCATTACAGAACACTTTCTGTCCGTCGGGATCCGGTTGTAAATCAATGACCAGCTTTTGGGCTTCCTGAAGTACCTGTGTCACTTCTTCTGGCGCAATATCTTTCCGAAGCATGTGCAAGGTTACCGCACGGTACATTGCGCCTGTATCGACGTATACATACGCGAGCGCCTCTGCAACCAATCGGGCCACCGTGCTTTTCCCGGCACCGGCAGGTCCGTCAATTGCAACGTTCATTTTCCCGTTCTCTGATGTGTTCTGGCTTGCCAACGGGGCATTCCTCCTCAACCGATAAACCTCAATAAAAAAACAGGCATTGCCTGCATCGTGAAAATTATACCACACTCTACACATGGATGCAAAAACAGACAAATCAGCGCTGCCCTTACTCATTCACCGTTTGCAATTGAACTGGCGTTCCTTCCAGACGGTCAATCGTGGTCAAATTCTTTTTGAAGCCTGGTACCAACAGCAGTAATTGATACACCACAAGCAGGATTAAAAGGCCTGTAATCAGAATCGTAACCCTTCGTTCCATTCGTCTGGAGAAAACATAATAAAGTCGTTCATATCTGCGGGTTGCATGACGATGATTCAAGACAATTCCTCCGTTTTTTACATTACAGTGCCCGCAGTTCCCTCTATTTATGCCACAACATTCCTATTTCGTGCGATAGTCCAGTTGCCGTTCGAAACAAAACTTGATAATTTTCTGGCGCTCCGAATCTGAGATCTGCACAAATTTCAGCATGCATAACTGTCTGCCGGTTTCCAGGGTTTTGATCCGCACAACTTCAGCTTCAAAATTCACATGTTCTATGATTGAATTCCGGTATGGAACAAGCAACCAGCATTTCAATTTTTGACCTTCAGCTATTGGAAACCCTGATTCGCCGTAGATGGACAATCCACCGCCACCAATATCTTCAGTCAATCCGACGGCACGGGTCAGATCTTCACTCTGGATGGCCAATTCGAGATTTGCATGAACACGAAGAAAGCTACGCCTTTGTATTTTGGATATATCGCTCGCAAGCGGTTTGCGTATACGAACAAGACGAACCACATCTTCTTCAAATCCTGTGACAAAGGTATTAAAATAATGTCTGACTCCATCTTCCGTAATGTATGAAATGGACAGTTCCTCTCCGAAAAAAAGTCTTTTCAGACGGCTGCTTCCTTGTTGCATTGGGACCTCAATCAGAAAACTGCTGTCATCCATATCTGCAATGCGTGATTTGTACTCTTTGTGTTCCTCTTTTTCATCTGCAGAAGCAATCTGGATGAATAAAATTTCATTTATTTTAGGAAACAAGCTGTTCACCGCCACTTTATGTATTTATCTTCGTATGTACAAGGACTATTATACCATGACCTTTCTCACATTGAACAAGAAAAAAACAGACCACATCGTGGTCTGCCGCAATTATTCGCTCAACTTAAAATTGAGATTATCCATCTTTTTATGAGGTTGCATTGACCGGTTTGATCTCTTCAACCGCTTCTTCTATTCCTGTATTCGCATTAATGTATATCCGGTAACGAGAACCGTTAATTTTCCCTCCGAATTCATAACACAATACTTCTTTGCTGTAATCATTCTCAATCAGAGATTTTCGTACATAATTTTCTTCAAAGTCTGAGTTGAGCTTTTGACGTGCCTGTTGCTCCGTAAGTGTTGCTTTCGGAATTTTGCGCTTGTCATTATGTTCATAGACAAAGTCACTCGCCTGAAATCCGGTTACTTCTCCTGTATCCAGTCCTACACGAACTGACATTTTCTCAGGATAGATCAAGGTGTCCCCTTGCTTACGCACGTAAGTAAGGTTACCCAAATTACCAAATTCATCGTAATTGACGGCTTTCATATCTTTGTAGCCTTTATTCGTTAGAAATTGATCTGCTTTTGCCATGGCATCCTGACGAGATACTTTTTTGGTTCCAATCGGACGTGTATCACTATAAGAGATAAGCATCCCCCCATTACGGGTGAAATCCATCATCAGTTTGCCATTGTTGGCATGATCGACCGTCGCAGTATACGATTCCCAGTCCGTTCCTTTACCGTTTTCCTGCACCTTAATTTTGCTGCTGTCCGCATCAGAGAATTTTGCAGCCTTGCTCTGAATCTGTTCTTTGGTCACCGGCATGCCGTCCAGTTTCTTGACTGTTCGTTTGGCATAGATATTGGATACGGAAGGACCCCAATCAAGCTCCGGGTATTCCTGCACCTTTTTATTCACAGTACGAAAACCGTCAACGATCGTGTTGTCCATGGATTGCTCTTGTGTTGCCATGGCAGTCTCCGCGTCCATCCAGCGCAAACGGTCCGTCAGCACTTTCTGCTGTACATCCTGCAGATTCTTGGTAATTTCGGATGAATTCTGATACAGCTTTTTCAAGTTGCCCATTTCCTTCTCACTGAGCGGCTCGTTCGTCAAGTCACGCATCGACGCCCGATAGGCAAAGTTGGAAATGCGCGAGAGGAATTCCTCTGTCTCGTTAAATGGCAGCATGGTGAGTGGCAGCTGGTTAATCTCATTCTGTGCTTCACTGGTGAGTCGCCATACATTCATCAAACCTTTGCGGTGCATCCCCTGTGATGTGGAGTGAACCGCCAAGGTGTTGCCAATCTCCGAATGCAATTTATCCATATGAAAAGATAAATCGTGAAAGGCACGCTGATATTGGTTCTCTGCCTTGATCAGAATCGCATTCTTCTCCTGATTCTCCTGATAGCCCCACACGAGCGCACCAACCAGCAGAACCGCAAATATCGGAAACATAACTGAACTTAAACGTTTATACATCGGTAGAGTCTCCTTTCTTCTAAACCACTACCTCTATTGTGGATCGAAGAAAGACCTCTTATGCATGCGATTTCCAGTCCTTACACAAGCAGGCTGCTGAAGTACCGTTAGGGTCCTGCTTTTAATTCAACTGAACCCCAGTTGCCATGCCCTCTTCTTCAATTTCGAACTGGTCTCTGTTATCACAAAGGCACTGCTTGAATCCCGTCTCAATTCGGCCCCGTTCTTTCTTGCCACGTAATGTAAAACGTTCACCACATTGTTTGCATCTGATTTTAATTTTAATTCTCATCACAGTTAATCTCCGTTTCTGTTGGTCATTCCCCGGAGTATATTTCGCAAAAATAAAAACACACCGGAGCCATAGGCGCAATATGCGCTTTATGTCCACCAGTGTGTCCGTATTTTTATAATTTAACCTCTTCCTCCCGCTTCACAAAACGAAAAGGAGAACGGTTATTGGCACGTGTGATTTTACCCATTGCCCCATACCACAGTCCCGCCATTAGCGGCGCTATAAACCATAACCAATAATTCACCATGGTGTTCATGATGACATCATATAACGCATGCCAGAAAAAAGGTAACACAAGGGAAAGAACCAGGTACCACCGCTTTTTCTTGCCACCGATAAACTTGGCCTTGCCCATGTAATAACCCATGATTACCGCAAACATAGCGTGCCCTGATACAGGGAGCAACGCCCGGAGAAACATAGCTGAGACGGATGCATTCCCCGCAAAGGCATACAACACATTCTCAACTGTGGCAAATCCAAGCGAGACAGCAACTGCATATAAGATCCCGTCATACGGTTCATCAAATTCGGTGTGATTGTAGATGATATGATAAAGCACGAACCATTTGATGAATTCTTCCACGCCACCTGAGATCAGAATGGACTCAACATAAGGATTATCTCCGAGCCACATCATCATGCCACGCTGAATGATCATCACTGGCAATACCATGAGAATCCCCATAAGGAACACTCGCAATACCATATGAAGTGGCTCATAATCATAACGGTCTTTCAGGTAAAAGTATGTTAACAAGGCGAGACCCGGAGCAACTGCTGCCGCTAAGACCGAAAACAAAAGCACCGAAATTCCCTCCTCTGACTAAAGACGCGATTACAACTAGAGATTAATCCTGGCGTTTGAAGTGGGTGCAGATAACATCAATCGCTTGTGCAGGAATAACAACTTTACCATACTCTTCCATAACTGCCGGAGTCACTGAGGAGCCTTCACCAAATTCAGCAAGCAAGGCAATCAATGCCGCATGTTTGGTGGAATCAACCTCATCTGGCTCCAAATGCAAGAACCACTTGTCTTTATAAGAATAAAGTCTCCCAGCATCCGTAACATGCTGACGCAACATATGTGCAGCTTCAATGAGCACTTCAAAGTCCTTGAACGCATAGACGATGGAATCGCTTTGCTCGAGTGTAACTTCCATTTCATATACTTCTTCAGGAAGATCATCTTCATGACCTGAACCATATTGTTGCGGATCATATTTTCCACGTGTGACAATGACAACCATCCCTTGAGCGGGAAGTGCGAATACTTCGACAGCGAGTGGACCCGTGGCATCAAATCCAAGTTCGGAATAGGCCTGATCCATCATTTCAGTGAACAGTTCATGAACCTTAGGTATTTCCTGCCACATATCTTCTTTTTGTATTCCGCGCTCGCTCAGATCGTCAAAGGTCAGGAAAATCCGTATCTTATCGTGACTTAGTCGTTCTATTTTCATACAGGATCTCCCCTTTATAAGCAAGTCTTATAACAGATTATGAAGCACAAAACAATATGTGCTGAAAATAAATCTATGTAGTTATGTTATCATTTTATACCTCTAAATGCACGAAGTAAAATCGACAAAAAAAGAATCATTCCACAGCCAATCAAGACTGTGGATGATTCTAATTGGAGGTTTTGGTTTATAAACCCGGTACTGTTGTGTTTGTTTGGCTTAAAATTTGCTCAACTTCATGCTTCACATCTGGATTAGTGCGAATAAAATCTTTGAGCATACTCATATTCGCTTCTTTTTCCTGTGGTGTGATTGCTCTTGCGCTCTTTGCCACTGGATTTTTGTGAGATTCACCATGTTGATTTTGCTTGCTTGTGAACCCATCCATACCCGGGAAAGTCATCTCCATCATCTTATGTTTTGCCTGATCCATCATGTTTCGTGATGAACCCGATGACATCATGGGCAATTTGCCTTTGGACAGCCATGAACTGGCTGCAACACCAATCACAATGCCCCAAAAAAAGGATGACGTCTTCATTACACCAACCTCCTTCAAGTGTTAAAATCATATTTAGTGTTTGCGGTAGTGAGCAATCTCATTCCGCATAAATACAGGAAAGCGAGTTGAAATCATGTTCAGACATACAGCCTCCCTGATTATTGCTGCAAGTTTGCTGCTGTCAGCCTGTGGGGTAGCCGAAGAAAAAACATCAGAAAATTCCACATCAGCAGGCGAATCCACCACGATTCAAGAAGAACAAAGTAATTCTAACCCGGCTGAAACAGGAGAATCCGGAACCAGTGCCCCTGAACTCCCAGCGAATGATACAACTGTGACTGAAGAAGAAACCGAATCTTCGGGGAAGGTTTCTTCAGAAGAGAAAGTGGAAAAGACCTATCATATGAATGAAAATTATTATATTAAACCGAACGATGATACAAGCCAAAGCAAAGTGGTCTTGTTAACGTTTGATGATGGACCCAAAGAAGAAAAAATGATTACTTCACTAATCGACACTCTTGATAAACACAACGCCAAAGCGATATTTTTCGTCAATGGATATCGGGTGAAAAGTCATCCGGAATTGCTCAAACTTATCCACGAACGGGGTCAGATTGTAGGCAATCATGCCTGGGATCATGAGGATCTCAAAAAAATGTCTAATGCTGAAGCGGCAAAACAGGTTACAGATGTCCAAAAAATAGTGAAGGATACCATTGGTGAAGAACCGCAATTCTTCCGCCCACCTTTTGGATCGGGTAATGATGCACTGAAAGCTGCTGTGAAGAAAAATGGCATGTTATATATGACATGGTCTAATGGTTCCCTTGATTGGGATAAAAGCACCAAAGACAAACCGGAAAAAGTCATTCAAAATGTAATGGACCAGTTAAATCCAGGAAGTAATATTTTGATGCATGAATTGCCATGGACGGTTGAAGCATTGGATGAGTTGCTGACCAAGCTCGAAAAGAAAGGCTACGCATTTGTCGATCCGCGTGCAATCGAATTGGAAGCTCGTTAAATCCTTATTTCTCGCATCAAAAGTTAAACAGCCTTAATCCAATGGATCAAGGCTGTTTCTCTGTGAGTGCTTTTTCCGCGGGCACTCTTAATGTGATGATATGCATCTCCGCAGGACAACCTAGTCGGAGAGGAAGATGATTCGTACCGTATCCTCTGCTGACCAGCATTTTACCTTCTCGATGAACGTCCTCCGGATTGCGCTTCAGGGAGTACCACCCATTCGATATGGGACGATACGCTTTACTAAGGAAAACGGGTCCAAAAAATGGTAATACCAATTGCCCGCCATGTGTATGACCACTTAAAATAAGATCTGCATTTTGCTCCAAGCGAAGGGCCTGCAAAGGATCATGAACAATCGCAATTTTGCAAAAACTGTCGCCGATCTGCTCTAACAATTCATCGCCCTGTCTGGAACGATAATCTATACCGATCAGGCTTAATCTGTCGTTGCCCCTTTGCAGATATTCCACATTATCCTGCAAGAGCTGAACGCCCGATTGCTGAAGAATACGAGCAAGTTGAGTGGTACCAGCCCGCTTGTCATGGTTGCCATACACGGTAAAAGAAGGAGCAATGTTCGATAAGAGTTTCATATTATGTCTTACTAGAGACCATGAGATTCCTCTTTCCGCAACATCCCCACCGATCAGAACCCAGTCCACCTTGTTTTTAAAGTTTGCCAGATCCTTCTGCTTTAGCTTGCGCTTATGAGTGTCGGATACATACAAAATCATGGCCCCATCAAAGGATGTTGGCAGATGAGGAACTTCGACCTCTTCTTCAATCAATTGATGAACATGGGCTTGACGCCACATATGAGAGAGTAGCAAAATTCCAATCAAAATGACTAATCCTGCGAGTAATAACATTACCACGGCAAGGGAAGGAACGTATTCAGAGCGGGGGCTCCTTTTACTCCCCACCAAACCAGACTAATCGTTAGCATGACAAAAATAAAAATGAGTGAATTGACAAACCTCTTGCTCAATTTTAAACGACGTGAAGGATGTAATTCTGTCCGTGTAGGAAGCGAACCCGCTTCGGGGATCGATTCTTCTGTCGATTTTAGCGTTTTTTTGGAGCGTGATGGTGCCCTTTGAGGAAGTACTGGACTTTCCAGCTTTTCTGTATAAGGCTTGCGCTGTGATCTAGGTAAAGTAACGGAAGTAATTGGTGTAATTCCGCCAACCTCAGCAGCTGCTGCTGTTTCAGCAACGATGCTTACTTGAGAAGCCATCTCTCGCTCGGATGTCTCTTTTTTATCCGATTGACGATGGCGCTGACTGCCATATGTCTTCATTCTACTTAATGGCTGATTCATGATCCCCTCCGAAAACGTATCGCTAATCCGGACACCAAATCAATAATAAAGTGACATAATATAGGCGCCCATAATGTGCCGGATTGCAGGTAAATCCAACCCAATCCATAACTTGAGACAAACACCCAGCCTGTTGGAATCCAGTGGCGCAAATAACGAATGTGGATAACTGCAAATAAAATACTTGTCCAGTAAGGACCGATGGCATGTTGAATGGCTCCACGGAATAATAATTCCTCACACACAGCAACAATGGCTGCTATACATACAATGTGCCAGATCGGACGTCCACGGAACAACATCTCGTTAATTCCACCGTCATCCATGCTTTCCTGAGGTATAACATACGACAGTACCAAGTCCATAACAAGCATAATGCCAGCAAGACCAAGACCCCACCATACAAATTGGTAATTGTCAGGCCATGCGAGTACATCTAACAAGTTTCGTTTTTGCAATAAGATCCACACAACTCCGATAATCAGTGTCAGACCTTGAGTAAAGTATAGATTGATTAAAAGCAAACGCTCGGTGAGCTGCTGTGGCTCAGCCTTCTGAATCTTGAACTTGGGAAACTTGAATTTTTTCATCGGATGCGTCTGTCCTCTTGAGTTAAATTTGATGGATAACAATTACGTTGTCCAATCGGATAGTATACTAAATCATAGCCAAAAAACCAAATAGGTTCAAGGCCTGCCCCAAGTCCTGGTTTTGCGTCAGTGACATTACTTCATTAAAGCAGTAAAATCCGGTTCACCAAACAGCTTACATTCCATCTTCTTGTAGTAGATAGAATAAGGAATGCATTGCTTATGGTGTCTTGGTATAGGTAAGAAGCGAAAGCCATCTGCGAAACAATTTAAAACATTTAAGCCTATTGACATGCTCATGTCAGCCATGATACATTATGAAAAAATTAGTCACGTTAAACACGATGATGGAAAAAAGACGTTGCTTCGTCTTACAGAGAGCCGATGGTTGGTGTGAATCGGTGGCAGGCAAATGGTCTTGAGCGCTCCTGAGTTATTGCATTGAAATTGGAGTAGGTGCAATCGGTTTAGACCCGTTATCCTCTTCGGTCTTCATTGACCGCTAAGACTGTCGTTGCGAAACGGCGGTGAATTAGGGTGGTACCACGACAACTCTCGTCCCTTATTGCGCAAGCAGTATGTGGATTGAGAGTTTTTTGATTTATTTTAATGGATATCTGTGGAATCACTCTATTTGCTTCACCTTCCCCCTCTGTTGCGACACCGCGTTGTTGGGCGGAAGAATCAATCTGGTTTTAAGGAATACCTCTTCCCTGAGGTCAAACCTTGACGATATAGATACACATACCTAAGGAGGAAGAAACCATGTACAAAGTGTTAGTGTCGGACCCAATCAGTGATCTCGGTATCCAGCAACTGGTGGATGCAAATGATGTTGTTGTTGAGAAGAAAACCGGTCTTAGTGAAGATGAACTTGTTGCCATTATTGGTGATTATGATGCCCTCTTGGTTCGTAGCCAGACTCGTGTTACAGATCGTATTATGACGGCGGGTACCAACCTTAAAGTGATTGGACGTGCAGGTGTTGGTGTAGATAACATTGATCTGGAAGCTGCTACACAGCGCGGGATCATCGTTATTAATGCACCTGATGGCAATACCATCACAACCTGTGAGCATACGTTTGCCATGATGATGGCATTGGCACGACACATTCCTCAGGCATACGCCAAGACTATTCAGGGTACGTGGGATCGTAAAACCTTCCTGGGTGTGGAATTAAGAAATAAAACGCTAGGTGTACTGGGTATGGGACGAATCGGTAGTGAAGTTGCCAAACGCGCCAAAGCATTCGGAATGGACATCCTTGCTTACGACCCGTTCCTGACGGAGGAGCGTGCCGAGAAGCTGCAAGTGAAGCTGGCTAGTGTAGATGATATCATTCGTAATGCGGACTTCATGACTGTTCATACGCCATTAACACCGGAAACACGGCACATGATTTCACGTCCACAATTCGAAGTTATGAAAAAAGGCATGCGTATCATCAACTGTGCTCGTGGTGGTGTAGTTGACGAGATGGCACTTGTGGAAGCAATTGACGAAGGCATTGTTGCTGGAGCAGCATTTGATGTATTTGAAAGTGAACCACCTGCTCAGGACCATCCATTCCTGAATCACCCTAGCATCATCGTCACACCTCACTTGGGTGCATCGACTGTTGAGGCACAAGAAAACGTGGCAATTGACGTTTCTGAACAGGTTCTTCACATTCTGCGCAATGAACCTTTCAAGAACGCAGTTAACATGCCGGCTGTTGCACCAACCGTAATGAACAAATTGCAGCCTTATTTCAAATTGGGGGAAACATTGGGAAGTTTTGCAGCACAGATTACACAAAATGCAGTGCAGGAGATCCGAATCGACTATGCTGGCGAACTTTCTGAAGTAGATACATCGCCTCTTACGCGTTACATTGTGAAGGGTATTCTCGCCAGACATTTGGGTGGGGAAGCCAACATCGTCAACTCCATGCATTTGGCCAAAATCCGTGATCTGAATGTGGTTGTAAGCCAAACCTCTGCAACCAAAGGATTCACTAACCTGATTACTGTAACATTGGTTACAACTCAGGATGCTGAGGAACGCCGTGTAGCAGGTACATTGCTTGCAGGTTATGGAGAACGTATCGTTCGTCTGGACAAATTCCCGGTAGATATCGCTCCGGAAAGTCATCAAATCTTGATCTCACATAACGATAAGCCAGGTATTATCGGTCGTGTAGGAACACTGCTTGGACAAAACGATGTCAACATCGCATCCATGCAGGTTGGACGTAAGATTATTGGTGGTGCAGCCATCATGATTCTGACCGTAGATAAAGCTGTGCCAAAAGACGTGCTTGTGCAGCTTGCTGCGCTGCCTGAGATCAATACTGCTGTTGAAATCGTGCTGGAATAATCATACGTATTATAAATGTAAAAGAAAAGACGGGACCATCATGGTTCCGCCTTTTTTTGTCGCGAATTAAATGAAGTTTTCATTTACATTTTCAAGTTAAATTTGATAATGGTGAGTGATACTTCTGGCCGTGCACTTTCGGTTGCCCCAAACACCTGTTGTTTGATTGACCACTATCTGGAAAGAAAGAGAAACCCGAGTTATAAAAACGATTTGGGTTTCTCTGGATTCTGATGCACCAATCCCGTAATGAGTCCCTCTTCTTTTGCCCATTAGTGATTCATCTTAAGACGTTATCAGACGATTAACTTAACTGAATAATATTTAGTGTAGATCCTGGAGGAGAAAGAATAGCTGTGCCAACAAGCCCGAATAATTGTAACTGTATTGTTGAACCAGCTGTAACGGTAACCATAAAGTCAGACTGAAGCTGACTGAGAGAAAGTGCTGGAGATACTACACTCGCTGGAATAGCTGTACCATTAAGTAAAACCCGAGATTGAATAGCAAGTGCAGCTGTCAGATTTATTTTGTATGAGATGTAGTAACGACCTGCATTGGCAAGTGTGAAGGTGTCATTTGTCCCATTGACGGTTATACCTGTGCCGATATTTTGGTTATTCGGCAATGGAACGAGTGTACCTCCCAATATTACAACAATCGTACCATTAGTGTTCTCAGCAAAAGCAGAGTTAGATGTTACAGATGTTCCGGTTGCACCGGTAGCTCCTGTTTCACCAGTCGCACCCGTTGGTCCGGTACTTCCTGTTATGCCGACTCCCGTGGCTCCGGTTATACCTGTCGCTCCTGTTCCCCCAGTCGCGCCCGTTACTCCCGTACTTCCCGTTACGCCGACTCCTGTGGCTCCTGTTTCACCAGTGACACCCGTTGGTCCGGTTGTACCTGTAGCTCCTGTAACCCCAGTCGTTCCGGTCGCCCCTGCAAGACCCGTTACTCCACTTACTCCCGTTTCACCAGTAGCACCCGTTATACCGGTACTTCCTGTTATGCCGACTCCTGTGGCCCCGGTTATCCCTGTCGCTCCTGTTTCCCCTGTCGCACCCGTTGGTCCAGTGCTTCCCGTTATACCAACTCCTGTGGCTCCGGTTATCCCTGTCGCTCCTGTTTCACCAGTGGCACCCGTTGGTCCAATGCTTCCCGTTACACCAACTCCTGTGGCTCCGGTTATCCCTGTTGCTCCTGTTTCACCAGTTGCACCCGTTGGTCCAGTGCTTCCTGTTATGCCAACTCCTGTTGCTCCAGTTAACCCTGTCGCTCCTGTTTCCCCTGTCGCACCCGTTGACCCGGTACTTCCTGTTACACCAACTCCTGTGGTTCCGGTTATCCCTGTTGCTCCTGTTTCACCAGTTGCACCCGTTGGTCCAGTGCTTCCCGTTACACCAACTCCTGTGGCTCCGGTTATCCCTGTCGCTCCTGTTTCCCCTGTCGCTCCTGTTTCACCAGTGGCACCCGTTGGTCCAGTGCTTCCCGTTACACCAACTCCTGTGGCTCCCGTTATCCCTGTCGCTCCTGTTTCCCCTGTCGCACCCGTTGACCCGGTACTTCCTGTTATGCCAACTCCTGTTGCTCCAGTTAACCCTGTCACTCCTGTCTCACCAGTGGCTCCCGTTACTCCCGTACTTCCCGTTATGCCGACTCCCGTTGCTCCAGTCACACCTGTCGCTCCTGTTTCACCAGTGACACCCGTTTCTCCGGTACTTCCTGTTACGCCGACTCCAGTGGCCCCCGTTATACCTGTTGCTCCTGTTCCACCAGTGACTCCGGTTAGCCCTGCCGTTCCCGTCGCTCCTGTTTCCCCGGTTGCACCGGATGCCCCTGTGTCTCCAGTACTGCCGGTTACGCCAACTCCTGTGGCTCCCGTAACACCCGTTGCCCCTGCGCCCGCAAGCAACGTAAAATCCGGTGAAATCCCTGGCGTTCCCGTTGGTGATGCCACATTCGCGATATACGTACTTCCATTAAACGTTACGACCTGACCGACTGGATACGTCGGCGCAACTGCTGGATCGAACGGCACCACTCCCGTGAGTCCTGCACCCGTAACACCCGTTGCTCCGGTATTTCCTGTCACTCCAGCTCCCGTTACACCTGTCACACCTGTTGCTCCCGCACCCGCAATTAATGTGTAATCCGGTGATGTACCCGGTGTGCCCGTTGGAGATGCAAGATTGGATATATACGTACTGCCATTAAACGTTACAACTTGGCCGGCTGGATACGTTGGGGCTAAGGCTGGATCAAATGGCACGAGGCCACTTAAACCTACACCTGTCGCTCCTGTTACACCTGCTGTTCCAGTGGGCCCCGTAGATCCTGCACCTGCAAGCAGTGTATAATCCGGCGATGTGCCCGGCGTTCCTGTTGGTGATGCCACATTCGCGATATACGTACTTCCATTAAACGTTACGATCTGACCGGCTGGATACGTTGGCGCTACCGCCGGATCGAATGGCACAACACCATCTAATCCAATTCCTGTGGCCCCGGTAACTCCCGTTGCTCCTGCGCCGGCAAGCAATGTATAATCCGGTGAAGTCCCCGGCGTTCCCGTTGGTGAGGCTACATTCGTAATATACGTACTGCCGTTGAACGTTACGATCTGACCAGCTGGATACGTTGGGGCTACGGCTGGATCAAATGGCACAAGGCCACTCAAACCTACGCCTGTCGCTCCTGTTACACCTGAAGTCCCTGTAACTCCGGTACTTCCCGTTACCCCGACTCCGGTTGCTCCTGTAACTCCCGTCGCTCCTGCGCCTGCAAGCAACGTATAATCTGGCGACGTGCCCGGCGTGCCCGTTGGTGATGCCACATTCGCGATATACGTACTCCCGTTAAACGTTACAACCTGACCCACTGGGTACGTTGGGGCTACCGCTGGGTCGAATGGTACGATACCACTCAAACCTGCACCTGTCGCTCCCGTTACACCTGAAGTCCCTGTAACTCCGGTACTTCCCGTTACCCCAACTCCGGTGGCTCCGGTAACTCCCGTCGCTCCTGCGCCTGCAAGCAACGTATAATCTGGCGACGTGCCCGGCGTGCCCGTTGGTGAGGCTACATTGGCAATATACGTACTGCCATTAAACGTTACTACTTGACCCACTGGGTACGTTGGGGCTACGGCTGGATCAAATGGTACGATACCACTCAAACCTGCACCTGTCGCTCCCGTTACACCTGATGCACCTGTGGCTCCTGTAGGTCCTGCTCCTGCAAGCAATGTATAGTCTGGCGAAGTCCCTGGAGTACCCGCAGGAGAAGCCACATTTGTTATATACGTACTGCCATTTAAGGTAACAACCTGACCGGTTGGATACGTTGGAGCTACTGCAGGGTCAAACGTAACTGCACCATCAAGGCCTATGCCCGTAGCTCCAGTCGAACCTGTAACTCCAGATCCTGCTAGCAGTGTATAATCTGGTGAACTGCCGGGTGTACCTGTTGGTGATGCCACATTGGTAATATAAGTACTTCCCCCAAATGTGATGATCTGCTCAGCGGGATAGGTTGGTGCTAATGCCGGATCGAATGGCACGATACCACTTAAACCTACGCCTGTGGCCCCGGTTGCTCCTGTCGTTCCTACACCCGTGTCTCCCGCAGCCGCAAGCAGCGTGTAATCCGGGGAGCTTCCTGGTACTCCTCCAGGACTTGCAACATTCGTAATATAAGTACTCCCGTTGTACGTAACAACCTGACCGGTTGGATATGTCGGGGATTGAGCCGGATCAAAAGAAGTTATTCCAGTTAGGCCTACACCAGTTGCACCGGTGTCCCCTGCAGCCGCAATTAATGTATAATCTGACGAAGTTCCCGGTGTTCCTAAAGGACTGGCAACACTTGTAATGTACGTACTCCCGTTATACGTAATTATCTGACCGGCTGGATAACCCGGGGCAAGCGCTGGATCAAATGCTAATGCACCCGTTAAACCAGCTCCGGTTGCTCCTGTAGCTCCGGTCGTTCCTCCCGCCAACAAAAGAGTGTAATCCGGGGAACTCCCAGGTATACCCAACGGACCGTTTACATTAGCAACATAAAGATTCCCCTCATAGCTTACTACCTGACCCTGAGCATATGTCGGTCCAAGTGCTGGATCATATCCGGTAATATTGTTTAAACCTACACCAGGTGCTCCTGCCGGACCCTGTGCTCCCTGTGGGCCAACTGGTCCTACTGGGCCGATTGGTCCAATTCCTCCTGCTGGTCCAGTAGCACCTTTCACCCCGGGAACACCCGGAACACCTGGTACTCCTGGTACTCCTGGTACTCCTGGAACTCCCTGTGGGCCAGTTGGTCCGGTAGCTCCTCCGTTTCCAAGAGTTGTCGTCGCCCGACTTAAGGATAACGATATCGAACGGATTAACCCCACGAATTTATCTTTTTCTACAGGTGGCACTTCAAGAAGTAACGTCACACTCAATAAATCATCTAGTAAATGTTGCAAGTTACCTGCGAGATTAATTAAAGGAACAGGAATAACCTCTGAGCCTGCAATCGTTAATTCCAGTACTGCTTGTAATTCTGCTTTTACCCCGGCACGAAATCCGGATTCATTTACAAATGTAAGTAACGGGCGTAATCCATTCTGTAATGCTAGTATATTGGCTGAAGTCGGCTGGCCGAGTGCAGCTGGAATAGTCACAGCGAGAGAACGCAGTATGAATTCAAATTGCTCCTGTTCTTTAGTGGTTATGGGAATAAACGGAGAGCCCGCTCTAAAAGATCTGCCTTCCAGAAAAGCTTTAATATTGACCCTTTTTCGATCATCGGACATGCTTAACTCAATCCTCCTCTATCTTGCTTGCTTTTCAAGCTTATGTAACATAGGAAGGAAAATTATCTTGGACACTCTTTTTAGTCAAAAATAAAAAAAATCATGTTCCACGTTGAACAAGATTAAACGGTACTCTTCAACAAAAAACACCCTCCGTAAGAGGGTGTTTCCGCACTTTTTGTATGAAATCAGGCTATTTCGATGAATCCAAGGGAAATTGTAAAATAAACTCTGTTCCTTCGCCAAGCACACTGTTGACGGTAATCATGCCTTGATGCGCATCAACAATATTTTTCACAATCGCTAACCCAAGCCCTGTACCTACACTTTCTCCCCGAACACGAGCCTTGTCTGCTTTGTAGAATCGTTCGAAAATAAATGGCAAGTCGGATGAAGGGATACCTACACCCTGATCCTTCACTGAAACTCTAACGAATGGCGCACGAAGATAAGTGACCCGCTCTGCCGAGATCATTACATTTTTGCCAGTCGGCGTATGCCTGAAGGCATTATCCAGCAAATTCGTAAAGACTTGCTCAAGTCGATCCTCATCTGCCTGTTGAAGTTCAATGGTTGGCTGTTCACATTCGAAGTGCAGTTGAATTCCCTGTTCTTTCGACCGCACTGAGAACTTCCGGTATACACGCTCAAGTAGTTCTCCAAGGTCAACTTCCTTCATCACCATGTCCGTGTGTCCAGCTTCCATCCGAGCCAGATCAAGCAGGTCTTTGACCAATCTGCCCATCCGCAGGGACTCATCATGAATAACCTGGATAAGTTCTTCGCTCTCTTCCGGTGAGGTTGCCATACCGTCCAGTAGGGCTTCACTGTAACCTTGCATCATGGATAGCGGAGTTCGTATTTCATGAGATACATTAGCCACAAAATCACGCCGCATTTTCTCCAAGCGCACTTCTTCTGTTACATCTCTCAAGACAGCCACAGCGCCTCTGACAACACTGTCAGCATACAACGGTGCCATCTGGACAGACCAAACGCCTTGCTGTACATGAACATTGGAGTTCTGGTCCCCACCTTGCTCCATCACCATTCTGAACAATGGAAGAAGGGGCTCAGGTACATCACGTGAAGACTTGTCAAACTGTTCAGAATCTTTTCCTTCGTCCACTTTCGCCCAATCCAGATCATACCAAGTCTGCATGATCTTCTCTCCTGGCGGATTCGTCAGAATAACTTTGCCTTCACCATCAAATGTAACCACCGCATCGGTCATGCTTCGAAGCACACTAGCCAAATGTTCCTTCTCATGGTTAAGGTTTCGAATATTATCTTCCAGTTGGGCAGCCATATGATTAAAAGTATTGGCCAATTCACCAATCTCATCACTCGTTACCAGGGAGAGACGTGTTCCGTAGTTGCCTTTGCGAATCGCATTGGCTGCCTGAATCAATTGCTGCATAGGCTGCGTTATTTTGGTGAATAGGAACAATGCAAAAAAGGTAGTTAAACTGAATCCGATAATACAGATATAGGTGAACAACCGTTTAATATCTCTGGACTCGGATTCTGCAAAGTTCGTATCAATGTAGGGCAGCAAAAAAAGACCCAGCGCTATAAGTACACAACCCACAAGGCAGATAATAGTGATCCATAACTTCCCGACCAGCGATCTCCAGAAACTTAAACTACTTCGGTACTTCCAGTTTATAACCGACACCCCACACCGTCGTAATCATGGCCGCCGACTCTGGCGATACCTTGTTAAGTTTCTCGCGAAGACGCTTCACATGCGTATCCACGGTACGAAGATCGCCAAAGAACTCGTAGTTCCATACATCTTTGAGCAATTCTTCTCTGGAGAACACTTTGTCGGGAGATGTTGCCAGGTAGTGCAACAATTCATATTCTTTTGGTGTAAGGCTAATCTCTTCACCACCAGCCGTGACCCGGTGGGCATCATGCTCAATAACCAAATGTGGGAACACGATGTTATTACTCGAATTGCTCTCCTTCGAGAGATAAGCTGTCGCGGAAGATCGACGCAAAATCGCTTTGACACGATAAATCACTTCACGCGGACTGAATGGTTTTACTACGTAGTCATCAGCGCCAACTTCGAAGCCTTGAACCCGGTTAATCTCTTCACCTTTTGCAGTGAGCATCAAAACCGGCGTTGATTTCACCTGACGAAGACGGGTACACACTTCAACTCCATCCATACCCGGTAACATCACATCAAGCAAAATCAGTCCGTAGTCCCCTGCTGTTGCTTTACGCAACGCAGTTTCCCCATCCTCAGCTTCATCAATTTCATAACCTTCTTTTTCGAGATACATTTTCAAAAGTCTGCGGATTCTCTCTTCGTCATCCACGACCAGTATTCGATTCTCATGTTCAGCCATGCCTCTCCAGCCCCTTTGCAATAACTCCTGATCACTTCTATTATGTTCGATCTGGCGAACAATATTTGAATACCCTTCAATAAAAAGGTACGTTTGTGTTTCCCGTTTCTAAATCCAACCTTTGCAAGACGAGTCTGTCCTAGTCCGCTCCAGCGTACGAATGCAATCCGGCAATGATCAGATTCACCCCAACCAGCGTAAACATGACAACCAGGAAACCAAGAACCGCAAGCCATGCAGACTTTTGACCTTGCCAACCTCTGGATAAACGCAAATGCAGATACACACTATAATATAGCCATGTAATTAACGCCCACACCTCTTTGGGGTCCCAACCCCAAAAACGACTCCAGGCAATCTGAGCCCAGATCATGGCAAAGATTAATGCTCCCAGTGTAAATATTGGAAAACCGATGGCAATCGCACGATAACTTATCTCATCCAGATCATCAGCATCGATTCCATCCATCATTGGCTGTAACGCTTGTCCAAGGGGTCTGCGCACAAGAAGTCGTACAATTCCATACAGGATCAGACCTACAATAAGTGACCAAACCACCGTATTCAGCTTACGCCCGGCATTTACGCCGTTCATCCAGGAAGGCGTCTCAAGTAAAGGTTTTTTCATGCCAAGAAACGGTGTCATGCTCTCCACTTCGCTATTATATGGCGCAAAAATTGGAGGCATGCGATAATTCACTTTCTCTATTGTACTATTTTCCTGTACCTGCATGTCAATGCTGACCGTTTTCTGCACAAAAACCGCCTCATAACCAGCTGCACGAAAGGCAAATACAGTCCCTATAAATCCAATAACGACAACGATCGTAACCAGGGTGAATTCAACCCATCCTCGTTGACGTCTTGAAGACTTGTCCTTACCACTAAAATCAACAGTACGGAGCAAATACATGAACCCTGCGGCAAAACCCACGGCGAAGAATGCTTCACCAAGTGCGGCCAACGTCACGTGAATTTTCAGCCAGATGGACTGAAGTGCCGGGATCAACGGTTGTACCTCCTGAGGAAATACAGCAGCATAAGCCATTATAATGATGGTAAGTGGTAAGGCAAACAAACCCAGTAACGACTTCCGATATATCGCGTATACAACGATAAATGCAACCATGATCATCATGGACAGAAAAGACATGAACTCGTACATGTTACTAACAGGAATATGCCCTGCCCCAGCCCATCGGGTTGCAAAGAATACAAGATGTGCCGCCAAAGCGACAGTCGAGGCAATGAAAGCTCGTTTACCCCAGCGATTCATGTGCGCCAGAGGATCACGATTGCTCCATTTTTTGCCCATTACCGCAACACCATATAAAAAGAATGCGGCACAATAGAGAAAGAAAGCTACGATAAATGCGTCGCTGCTGAAATCCAATAAATTCATGCTTGGTTCCCCCCGTTATCCAACGACTTCTCTTCCACTTCCAAATTCATTTGTTTCAAAACAGCCGCCACTTCACGCCTGAAGCCAAACCAGTTTTTGTTGGTATGTCCACCCAAGGTAAGCTGTTGATCATCAAAACGAATCCAGATGCGGCGATGATGCCAATAAAAACCCATGACCAGACCCAACATGACAATGCCGGCTCCTACCCACACAAAAGGCATTGCTTTATCTACGCGTATATTGAGATAACTTACGGATTGAATAATATCAACCTTGTCCATGCTGTCCACTTCCAACTGTAAAGGAATCTCTGTTCCAATTAGCTGTTGGTTAATTGCATCCTGCTGAAACCGTTGTTTATCAATCTGCTTCGCAAAATAAAGATATTGTATCCCCTCTTCCGGCAGATTCGGTCCCTTAATAAGAAAGAGAAAAGCAGGTGCATTAGGTGAAGGCGATATTGATTTGGGCTGTCCATTCTCATCCAATCCAAAGTCCATGAACTTTTCCTTCACGGTCAGTTCATAAGGGCCCGCTTCAAATGTTTTTTGGGTATCGACCATATCAATCTTAATCGCCCCATATACTTCACCAGTCTTTGTATTAACCAGATCCGGCGTTACGGATCGAATGGTGGGTGTTAGATCATAATCAAACTGATATGCTTTCAGACCGTTATAATTTAAGGGATGATTCACACGAACATCATGTCTGGCCACCTCAGCTAATTGAGGTTTTTTTGAAAGATCCGAACAATCTGCTGTACATTCATACAAAACAACTTTTGTTTCGAACAGTTTTGGAACGGTCTTGTTCAGGTTACGGAATTGCTCCGGTACTTCTTCCTCACTGTAAAATTCAACATTAAACTGTTCGTTTTTCAGATACATCGACGTATTCGGTATCTTTTTGATCTCACCTTCCGGAAAAGCAACATGCTCATCCAGATTCAGGCCAGGCAGCCCTCGTGCAAGCACCGCCAGCAGAAATATAATGAGTCCAATATGAATGACATATGGGCCCCATCGACTGAATCGCTGTTTCTCGGCGAGTAAAGCATCACCCTGAGTATGCACGCGGTAGCCTTTCTTTTTCAGCGGCGTAACCGCTTTCTTAATCCAGTCTTCTGGTGCCTCTTCGATAGGACCTTGGTACACCAGACGCTGTCTTGTTAGAAATTGCGTGTGTTTACGTATTTTCTGTTTATTCAGGGCTTTGTAGAGCGGTAGGACGCGATCCAGACTGCATATCACCAATGATGCACCGATCAGCACCAATAGCAAGATAAACCACCAGGATTCGTATGTATGGGATAAACCCAACAGATAATAGATATGACCCAACTGACCGTATGTTTCTTTGTAATACACGGAAGGATCAATATTTAGAAATGTACTTTCTTGCGGATAGATCGTGCCAAGCATAGAGCCTACAAGCGTTAACACAATCATATAGACAGCAATTTTGACGGATGAAAAAAAGTTCCAGATGCGATCAATGATGTTGGGATTACTGCGCTGTGAACGGCGCGCCATGCCATCGTAACGCATTTCCAGCACTTCATTCGATTTAGCTTCAGACTCCAGTAGTGGTTTCCCACATGCTTCACATAGTACAGTGCCAACCGGATTTTGGTGTCCGCACTCACATTTGGTATTTTGGAACACGAATAGACCTCCTGTCAGGGCTGCTTCGCCAGTTGCGAAATTTGAGCGTCAAGTGTGTCCAAATCAAGTTGCCCGATATGAATGGTAGAGATTTTGCCGGTGTCGGATACAAAAAATGTTGTTGGCATCGGAGAGATCCCGAAATCACGAACCGAGTTTTTCTCACGGTCTAACATGATTGGAAATGTAACCCCAACCTGCCGAACAAAATTATCCACGGTCATCTGGTCTTCTCCAACATTAATTCCGACAAATTGTACTCCCTTGTCCTTCCATTTGTCAGCTTGTGCCTGAAGTGCAGGCATTTCTTTAACACAAGGTTCACACCAGGTGCCCCAGAAATTGACCACCAATGCTTTTCCTTTGTACTCGTCAGACGTATGAACTTGACCATCCAGGCCCAGCAGTTCAAAAGAAGGAGACTTGTCCCCTTCCTTTGGCTTGCCGTTCGAGCCGGATACCGATGTCGTAATCGCATATCCGCCCAACACCAGGATCAATGTCAAAATGACGATTTGCACCGTTCTTCTTGATTTCCCCATGTGCTGCTCCCCTTTTAAGTGACTCTAACACTCGCATATTATTGAACTGGACAACTGTGAACATCCTATGAACAATTATAGCGAATTTCGTCACAAAACTGCGGCGGTTTTATGAAAATTATGTGTCCTCACATTACCTTTTTTTCATTTTTCTGGCTGGTTCTGATTGTGCGAGGGTAATCAGGTTGTTAACTTCCTCTTTGGTCAGATTGCGTGTCAAACCACGTTTCAGGTTTTGTAGCAAAATGCCACCAAACGAAATCCGTTTCAACCGGGTTACCGGATGGTTGATCGCCTCGAACATGCGTCTAACCTGACGGTTACGCCCTTCATAGATCGTAATGGAGATCACCGACTCATTGGCCGCTGTATCCACATCTTTGTACTCCACCTCTGCAGGAGCAGTCATGCCATCATCAAGCATAATGCCTGTCTTTAATTTTTCCAGAGCCGAACCATGCGGCACACCTTTGACCGTTGCGTGATACGTTTTGGGTACGTGATGTTTCGGATGCGTCAACAAATGTGCAAACTCACCATCATTGGTCAGAATCAATAAGCCCTCTGTGTCATAATCCAGACGACCCACAGGGTATACACGTTCCTTGACACCTTTCAGGTAGTCGGATACAATTTTCCGACCTTCCGGGTCAGATGCACTTGTGATTACGCCTTTTGGCTTGTTCAACATCAAGTACACTTTTTTCTCACTGCGGATCGGTTTTCCATTAACCGTAATCATATCCTCTTCGGGGTTCGCTTTCGTACCCAGTTCGGTTACGACCTCCCCGTTAACTTCTACTTTGCCGGACAGGATTAGTTCCTCGCTCTTACGGCGGGATGCAATGCCTGCCTGTGCGATAATTTTTTGTAATCTTTCCATGTTTGTCATGTCACCTCACACTAATGATACCCATCACGCAAGGAAATCACAAGGATAATCCAAGGATTTTGTAAACTGACGACACGAATATCCATTTCAGGCTGACTTCCCCTTTGAGATTCACGTAAAAAAAGCCTACCTTTGCACGATCTGTTCAACACAGATAGCGTAAAGATAAGCCTTTACCTCAAACCAATTAATTGGAAACTTTCCCGGCAACTGCAACCTGTTTTTTGGCAGGCGTAGCGCTGTCCTTAATGAAAGACTGCAATGTTTTGGAAGTAATATAATAGGTGCGTCCACCGTATACAAATGTCATCATACCAATGACCCGGTTGTTCTGGTCCAGCACAGGGCCACCTGAATTACCTTGTGCCATGGATTTCACAATACTGCCGATTCCTTTTTTACCCGGAACATCCGAGGCTTGGGAACTGAATACTCTGCTTTTGGCTATCGTATTGTAGGTTGAAGGAAAATCTTCATCCAGGATGACCAGATCACCAGCAGGATTTTTGGGGAATCCAATCGTATAGACAACCTGGTTATCCCTTGCGTTTGCAAATGTGACCGGTTGGGCGTCTATTTCCTTGTCCAACTTCAGCAGCGCCATGTCTGTCACCGGATCAGTCTTCACAATCTTTGCCTTTACAGGTTTACCTAAGGAACCCGGACTCGCAACAGTCAGTGTGCCTTCATCGCCATCAGACAGTTCAGCATAACTCTGAACCACATGGTAATTCGTGAGCACTTCATCCTTCGAGATCAGTATCGAGGTACCAATATCATAATATACCATATCGGGTTCATTCTGCTTGACCAAACGTACATTTACGACGGGGAAAGAATCCGCTGTGACTGCCATTTGTGCACGCAGCTGTTTGTCGAAGTAACCTGTAAAATGTATCGTCTGAACGGCTTGAGCCGCCGCCAGCCCCGTTGAACCAGCGAGCATTGCAATGGCAAGCACACCTGACATTCCAACACGGAGCATTCGTTTCCAACTCTTCTGCATGTCTCACTCTCCTCCGCTATTATTCTAGCATAACTAATATATCGGAAGGAAAGGAGATATCTTTTAACCAAAAACGAGCAAACAAATGGCGAGGGCAGCAATAAAACCAACGACATCGGAAAACAACCCTACTTTGAGTGCATACCGACCGTTCCTTATGCCTACAGCCCCGAAATAGACAGTCAGCACATATAATGTAGTATCTGTACTCCCCTGAATCGTAGATGCCATACGTCCAATCATGGAGTCGGGGCCATGGGTTTTGATCAGATCGGTTGTAAACGCCAGGGAGCCTGTCCCAGTCAAAGGACGCAGTATTCCGAGTGGTAACACTTCGCCTGGAACACCCATCCAGGACACCAATGGAGCCAATAGACTAATTACAAAATCCAGTGCACCCGAGGCACGAAATACGCTGATTGCGACCATCATGCCTACGAGATGCGGGATAATACTGATTGCAGTAGAGAATCCATCCTTGGCCCCATCAACAAAGGATTCATAAACCGGGACCTTTTTGGTAAACGCATATAATGGAACAAACGCGATAATAACCGGGATGGCCCAGACAGAGATCCAGTTGATGAAGGTTAACAAAGCTACTCATCCTTTCATGCCGGGTTTGCCACTTTTCTGTATACGTGGCGGTTTATGTAAAGCCCTATTCCGATACCAGCGATCGGCGATTATAGCAGCAAGTGTAGCGATAATGGTAGCCATTAATGTTGTTCCCACGATCTCTGTAGCATTGGCGGAATGATAGTTTAATCGGATGGCAATTAGCGTTGTTGGAATAATGGTAATGCTGGCCGTATTCAGAGCCAGTAAGGTGCACATGGCTGGAGAAGCTGTTTGTTTATCCGGATTAAGCTCCTGCAGCTGTTGCATGGCTTTGATTCCCATTGGTGTCGCCGCATTTCCTAGCCCCAGTAGATTGGCACTCATATTAGAGAGAATATAACCCATCGCCGGATGATTTTTGGGCACATCGGGGAACAGGAAGCCCACAATGGGACCAAGCAGCTTAGCAATCCGAGACAGGAGACCGGCATCCTCAGCCATTTTCATCATGCCCATCCAGAACACAAGCACACTGATCAGTCCAAAACAGACTGTAACTCCCGTGGCCGCGCCATCAAAAGCGGCTTGCGTGACCACCTCAATATTGCCGTTGATGGCTGCAAAAGCAAATCCGATTAAGATCATTAGCAGCCAAATTAAATTGATCAATGGTTATACCCTCCCTTCAACGATGATTCTACTAAGGAGACAACAGGTGACTTAACACGGCACGCCAAGCTGCTGCCCAGGAAGAAACGTCTCCGATTCCCCCTATCGTTGCCTCATCTGTCTTTGGTTCAGGAGGAATAAAACTGCCTTTGCGATATACCGGAATCGAGCCAACAAGTTTTCCGTCAAGTTGCATATCGATGCGTCCTGCCAATCCAAATGTAGGGTCTGTGGATTGTTTATTCCCTTCCGTTTCAGATTGGGCGCGATTTTCGTGCAAAATCAACTTTTTAGTCAATGAACTTTTCTCACTCTCAGCAAGTGGATACCAAAATCCCCGGCCTGTAACGACATCTGTATTTTGCACAGGCTGTTCTTGCCTCGCAATCTCTACCAATGGGAAGTATTCAAACCCAAAATCAAGCATCCGAGCATGATCATTCCAATCATTTCCATCGTTCAGCGTTACCGCGGCGAGCTGCTGTCCATTGCGTGTAGCCGAGCTGACCAAACATCTGAAAGCTTTCTTTGTATAGCCGGTTTTCACACCATCTGCACCTTCATACATCCGTAGCATTTTATTTTTGTTGTGCCAGGAGTATTCCCAGCTTTCATTGGGGTTCGGTGCGGATTTGTCCTCCGTGGCCACGATGCGTTTGAATACCGGATTGTGCAACGCGTAGGCAGTTAATCTGGCCAAGTCATTGGCTGTAGAATAATGACCTTCTGCATCCAGTCCATGAGGGTTCATAAAGTGGGAGTGCGTCAGACCGATTTGCTCTGCCTTTTTGTTCATTAATAGCACAAATCCTTCTTCCGAACCCCCCACATGCTCTGCGATCGCAGAAGCCGCGTCATTGCCTGAACGGAGCATTAGCCCGTACAACATGTTCTCGAGTGTCATCTCTTCACCTAACTTCAGATAGAGAGACGATCCTTCTTTGGCAAAAGCCGTGGGAGACACTTTCACTTTCTCATCCAGCTTGCTGTGTTCGATCGCTACAATCGCTGTCATGATTTTGGTCAAGCTGGCAATTCGCAGTTCCTTATCCCCATCCTTGCTGTATAAGATCCGGCCTGATGTGACATCGATGAGAGCAGCGCTTTGCGCATGTGTGGACGGACCTTGAATTGTTGCCTGGGCTTGAGTAACCCCTAAGGAAGACAGCAAGAAGACAGGGATAAGCATGCATGCAAGAACTTTCGTTATTTTTCGCATCAATTCATTCCTCCGGGTCACTTGGAATCTTGTACTATCTTATGTTCGGACAACTTGGAGTATGTCCCATAGGGCAAAAACAGCAAAAATCCCTCACGCTTGGATGCGGGAGGGATCATGACCAACTTATTCAGCTATAGGTTGAAGGATCTGGTGTAACCGGTACATCTGTTGTATTCGTTGGTGTTGTATTACGTTGGAACATGCCTTGAATTCGATCAAGAACATAAGGCGTAGAGTCAATGAGTTTCTCAAACAGATGTGTGGAGTTATCAAGTGGCACAATGTGTACCCCCTGTTTACCTACCACCAGGAACGCAATAGGACGTATGGATACGCCGCCGCCGCTACCGCCACCAAATGGAGAAGCCACTTTTGCTGAACTGGCATGTTCAGTAGAAGTCCCCGTGGCACCACTTTTGCCATTACTTTCTCCATTGACGTGAAAATCACTACCACCGGCAGCAAATCCGAATCCCACCTTACTGATTGGCAGAATCACGGTACCATCCGGTGTTTCGACTGCATCGCCAACAATTGTATTGACATCCACCATGGCCTTGATATTCTCCATAGCGGTTTCCATTAAGCCTTGAATTGGATGATCTGACATTTTAATTCCCTCCAGTTTCAATGTAAGCTAGGTTTGATCTAACCATATCATCCCCAAACTTGAAGGGACTTATGTAAATAAGCAATTTAAGTACACTCACTGAACTCCAACCTCACACTCCCAAAAACAGACCGACTAAGATGGACATCTACAGTGCTGTCCCACTAAGTTTTTTCTTTTGCTTTCGCTTCTCCTTACGCTTACGGCGTTGTTCTTGAAGAAGCTGAAGCCACATCCGCCATCCGCCTTCGACTTGGAGCACACGGGTTAGCAGTGTAAATCCAGCGATCAAAAGAGCTGTAATCCGAATCTTTACTCTGCAATCGAGCTCTGTTCTGAACTCCATTTCGTCTGACCACACCGGCATCACCTGAAGCACGGGTGTATCATCGAACCGAATCTGATAGGTGAGAAAACCAACAATAATGGACTTGATACTCCACACCCAGCCCGTCAGCACCGCGGTGTATGCTGCATCGCCAACGCCGATGTGGGTAGACCAGGACAGTTGAGTCATATGCACATGCATGAGTGTTTGCTTGAGCCACAGCTTGAGTGCATCAGTCGCTCTTAGCATAACCTTTACATCTTTGGCCCACTTTTTGACTTTACGTTTGTTCACCCGCTCACTACCCTGGGCTTCCCCTCTGGAATGATTCATGGACTGTTCAGTTTTGACCAGAAAACCTTCCTTCATATTGCGAAAAACAATACTCGGGATCTCATAGTTAATCCGCACAATTCCATAAAGAATACGAACATTAATATTGGCGTAATCATCACTTTTATGCTTACTGAATGTAAAATGTACATGAACATTTGAGATGAGGACTGCGGCAATCAGCAATGCGAACAATAAACCGATTCCTCCAAGCCAAATCCACACAGGCCTTACCTCCAAGCCCTCAATTCTTTTCTCGTCTAGTATGGCACTCTGGATAGGAAAAAATTCACGTCTGACCTAAAAATCCCATTTCAGATTTGTTTGGAACCGGTCCGTAACCTTTTATATAGACAAATTTGGACTTAAGATTAGTTACACTGGTCACTCCGATGACAGAATAACCTTCCGATCGCTGTTATCCCCAGATTTTTTTGATTCCCTTCTCTAAAGGGTAAATCCGGGGATAAGCGTATGCTTCCGATGCAGCTTTCTTTCAGAAAGCTTTTAGGCGAACACTCCGTTTCTTCAGATTATTTCTGTCCTCTCCGTTATGTGTAAAATCTTTAGTTCAATCTATCTAAAACAATGCACAAATAACCGACTCCACTGCTGGGTGTCGGTTATCATGAATTTGCAAATTAGAATGATGAATCCGTATTATCGTCTTCGTTGTCTATTTGACTCCCATCATCTGTCGGATCAGCGCTTTCCGGTTCCAATTGTTGCAAATCCAGTTTGTTGAACAACAGTTGTGTCTCTTCCTCCAGGTTTTCGGAATCTTCAAACAAGCCTGGTTCCGGAAGATCCTTAATTGAAGCCAGTCCGAAATAATCCAGAAATGACTTGGTCGTTCCGTACAAAATGGGGCGTCCAATTGCCTCCGCTCGTCCCACTTCAATGATTAGATCCTTATTCACAAGTGTATGAATAGCCCGTTCCGATTTTACACCCCGAATCTCCTCAATCTCAACCCGGGTAATCGGCTGCCGGTACGCCACGATGGCCAACGTCTCCAGCGCCGCCTGGGATAAGGAGGTTCGTGCTGGTGAATACGCCAGTTTCTCAAAATACACAGCATGCTCAGGCAAGGTACCCAGCTGAACTACGCCAGCAATCTTGAGAATCTGTACACCTCGACCCTGCTGTGAAAATTCATGAATCATCTCCTCAATCGCGTCCGTTACAAGCTCCACTCGCTGGTCGACGATCTCGGCAATTTGTTTGATGCTTAGACCCTCTTCTCCGGACAAAAACAGCAGGCCTTCAATAATCGATTTCAATTTCGGAAAATCCATGATTCTTTGTTTCCCCTCTCCACTCCATAACGATATCCTCAAACAACCGTTCCTGATAACAGACAATCTGCTTCATCTTCATCAGTTCCAGCACCGCCAGAAAAGTGACAACAATCTCATGGCGATAGATATGCTCATCCATCAATTTGGAGAATAACAGTCTGCCTCCCGGCCCCATACTTTCCAAAGCGCCGATGACATCCCGTATCCGGTCCTTAACCGAAATCTCATCCCGTTTGATACGGGTTACGGTTGTACGCTTCTCAGCCTTGCGTAGCGCCTTCTGAAATGCTGCAATCAGGTCAGAGGTATGTAATCCCTCAACCGGGTTCGAAGGAGCTTCTACAGGCATATAAGGGCGCAGATCCTCGGGCTCTTTGGAAAATATAAGGCTGCGTTCCCACTCACGTTCATGAAGATGTCGCGCAATTCCCTTGTACTTGCGATATTCTATCAGACGTGCAATGAGCTCTGCACGTGGATCATAATCTTCTTCTTCCATAAAATCATAATCCTCGAAGTCTTCAATTACCGGTGGTTTGGGCAGTAGAAGTTTGCTCTTGATCGACAGCAGTGTAGCAGCCATGACCAGAAATTCACTTGTAATATCCAGTTCCAGTTCCTGCATCGAATGCAGATACGCCATGTATTGATCGGTAATATCGCTGATGGGAATATCCTGGATATGAATTTCAGCCTTGTCAATCAGGTGAAGCAGCAGATCCAAAGGCCCTTCAAAAGTCTCCAGTTTGTATGTAACTACCGTCACTAGACGAATCCTCCCGCCAGAAAAATACAAAACCCTGCCAAGCCGTCCGAATCCGGTCTCCCGTCTTCGTCTGCGCATAGCAGGGCACTACTATTAAATAAGCACTATTTTAGCTGTTTCGTCAAGTTTGCCATCTCAATTGCCGCCGTAGCTGCATCCCAACCTTTGTTACCCGCCTTGGTTCCGGCACGTTCAATCGCTTGTTCAATATTTTCTGTCGTAACCAATCCGAAGATCGTAGGCACGCCAGTTTTCAGGTTAATTGCTGCTACCCCTTTAGCCATCTCGTTGCACACATAATCGTAATGTGTAGTTGATCCACGGATAACGGTTCCCAGGGTAATCACTGCATCATACTTGCCGCTCTCTGCCATTTTCTGCGCAATCAAAGGGATTTCGAACGCTCCTGGAACCCAGGCTACATCTACTTCATCATCCTGCACACCGTGACGTTTGAATGCATCGAGCGCTGCGCTAAGCAATTTACTGGTGATAAATTCGTTGAAACGTCCAACGACAACTCCATATCTGGATCCTTCTGATACTAAATGTCCTTCGAAAAATTGTGGCATTCAAGTCATCTCCCTAACGGTATAATGTAATGTAAGTAACGGAAATTCCTAAGTAATCAATTCCATAAATTACATGGTGAACGTTGTTCATCTAAAACGCATTTACTGTTCGTTCTGCTCGATATCATCAAACTTGAGCATATGCCCCAGCTTGGCTTGCTTCGTATGAAGATACACCGTATTGTCCTCGTTCTCTTTCATTTCGATCGCAACACGCTCTACGACTTCAAGTCCATATCCTTCAAGACCTTTAATTTTACGAGGATTATTGGTTAGCAGTCTGATCTGACGAACCCCAAGGTCTTTCAGAATTTGGGCGCCAATTCCATAATCACGCAAGTCGGCAGCAAATCCCAGCTTCAGGTTTGCATCCACCGTATCCAGACCTTCCTCTTGCAGCTTGTAGGCTTTGAGTTTGTTGATGAGTCCAATGCCTCGACCTTCCTGTCTCATATAAAGCAGTACGCCGTTGCCTTCTTCATTGATCTGTTTGAGTGCCGCATCAAACTGAGGACCACAGTCACAACGATGGGAATGGAATACATCGCCTGTCAGACATTCAGAGTGTACCCGTACAAGTACAGGTTTGGAACCATCAATTTCACCTTTAACCAGAGCCACATGTTCCTTGTTGTCTACAGCATTTGTATAGGCCACTGCTTGAAACTCGCCAAAGTCTGTTGGCATACGTACAGCCACTTCACGTTGAACCAGCTGTTCTTTTTCATTACGGTAACGAATCATGTCCTGAATACTGATCAGCTTCAGATCATGTTTGCGGGCAATCTCCTGCAGATCCGGAAGTCTGGCCATTGTGCCATCTTCCTTAATCACTTCACAGATAACGCCTGCGGGATACGAACCACACATAATGGCCAAATCTACTGCCGCTTCTGTGTGGCCCGCACGACGAAGTACACCGCCGTCTTTTGCAATCAGCGGGAACATGTGACCAGGCTTACGGAAGTCCCCGGCTTTCGCCTCAGGATCGATCAGACCTTTCACGGTAATAGAGCGTTCATGTGCCGAGATACCGGTTGTAGTATCTTTGTGGTCCACAGAGACCGTGAAGGCAGTTCCGTGGAAATCCGTATTTTGTTGAACCATTGGTTTCAAGTTAAGTTCATCCGCACGTTGTTGTGTAATCGGAACACAGACCAGACCTCTACCTTCAGTAATCATGAAATTAATGACTTCAGGTGTCGCCTTTTCAGCCAAAGCGATAAAATCGCCTTCATTCTCCCGATCTTCATCATCCACAACAATGACGGGTTTGCCACGCATGAGATCATATATGGCTGCTTCTATCGTGTCCAAAATGGATTGTTCTGACATTGTCCCACCTCCAGTTTATTTCTTTCTCTATTTATGCAAATCCGTGATTGGCGAGAAAATCTTCACTGATACTGCGCGGCTTGCCAGCACCCGTCTCTCGATGTCCTCTCCCATACTGGAGCAGATGATCCACATATTTGCCCAAAATATCGCATTCGATATTAATGGTATCCCCTGTCTTTTTCACATTTAGTACAGTTTCACCAATGGTATGCGGGATAATGGAAACCGTGAATGCGGTATCCGATGTATGGACAACGGTCAAGCTAATGCCATCCAGTGTAACCGATCCTTTGGGGATCAGGTATTTGAACAACTGGTGATCATCCGGCTTGATCTCAAACACAATCGCATTCTGATCACGTGTTATACTGCCAATCACTCCAGTACCATCGACATGGCCCTGAACGATATGTCCGCCAAAACGGCCACCGGATTGCATGGCCCGCTCCAGATTAACTTTACTGCCGGATTGCAGCTGACTGAGATTGGAATGGCGATACGTTTCAGGCATGACATCGGCGGTAAAGCCGCCACCTTCCAACGTTGTCGCAGTTAAACATACTCCGTTCACTGCTACACTATCACCTATCTTCAGATCGTCCATGATGGCGGAAGCTCCGATATTCAGGACCATCGCTTCGCCTTTCCGACCAATACGCCGGATCTGACCAACTTCTTCCACCAAACCGGTAAACATGCTGCCGCCTCCCTTGTTTAATTTATTTATTCAGGCCACACCGGAATACCGCCAATGCTGATATTATCTCCAACTTGTTCGATCTCCAACTGATTCAATTGAATTGCCTGATTCATACGTTCCACACCCTCGAAGCGGAAACTGCCAGGTGTATCATAACCGCCTACAATCTTAGGAGCGATAAACATGAGCAGTCGATCGACCAACCGTGCCTCCAGCATCGCTCCATTCAGAGTGCCTCCGCCTTCAAGCAAAATCGAACCAATCTCACGCTCACCCAACTTGCTAAGTCCGTTTAACAGATCCACACGTGGTCCAGGACCACAGCGGATAATTTCAACACCGTAGGCTTCCAAACGTTCAGCAGCTTCAGGACTGGCTTCGTCTGTTGTCAATACCCATGTTGGAGCAAGACCATCCTTAACCATTTTGGAACCTACTGGAAGACGCAACTTGGAATCCACCACGATTCGTACCGGGCTGATGCCTTCCACTTGCAAGCGGGTTGTAAGCTCCGGATTATCTGCGATCACCGTGTCGACACCAACCATAATGCCTTGGTGACGATGACGAAGGGCATGCACAATCTCACGAGCGGACTCGTTGGAGATCCACTTACTGTCTCCGCTGCGAGTGGCAATTTTCCCATCCAAAGTCGTAGCCGTTTTCAGTGTCACGAAAGGAAGGCCTGTTGTAATAAATTTAATGAATTTTTCATTCATGCGTCTTCCACGCTCACGCAGTACGCCAACTTCAACTTCAATGCCTTGTTGACGAAGCATGCTTATGCCTCTGCCGGATACTTGCGGATTTGGATCTTCACAACATACCACAACACGTTTTACCTTTTCATGAATCAGGCGTTCACTGCAAGGTGGCGTCTTGCCATAATGACTGCAGGGCTCAAGTGTAACGTATACCGTACTGCCTTCTGCATCGCTGCCCGCCATGTTCAGTGCATGTACCTCCGCATGACCGGTTCCACGTTTCAGATGGCTCCCAAGGCCTACAATACGCCCCTCTTTCACAACCACACATCCAACAACCGGATTAATTCCCGTCTGTCCCTGTGCTCGTTCCGCCATATCTAGTGCCAGTGCCATATAAAATTCATCATTGATCATTTCCAAATCCGTTCACCCCGCGGTTTAAAGTCTTGTTTATTAAAAAATCCCCGTCGAACAACCGTTCGATGGGGATGATGAGAGACAAATGTCAACAACAGGAGCCAAATGGATACAGCACGCCAACACTTTGCCCAAAACTTCATTTCGGGCAAGTGAAAATAGACACATACCTTAATGAACATCAATTACAGGTAAAGAGCTTTATCGTGTGGCATATGTATGGAACTGTCCGGCCTAACCGGATCTTCCCTGTACAGTGCAAGACAAACACATCGTGACTGTACAGCCAAACTCCTGCTGAATGCAAACCTGTTAGGTCTGCACCTCTCCTTCTCCCATCCAGACTATACTGTCGGTTCTGGAATTACACCAGATCAGCCATCTGCCACAGGCAGACAGGTCACGGACTTTGCATCAAGTGCTGGACATGTGTCCTTACACTCTCTGCATCACCGCCGGTAGGGAATTGCACCCTGCCCTGAAGGATTGCTTTCGTTATTAATTGGATGTTAGCACTTTAATGCCAAAAAATCAATTGTTTTTTGTTCCTTTTTGTCACATACTAACTTTTAATAAGCTAAGATACAGCAAAAAAAAAACCGCATCTCACTAAGAGACACGATTTTAAGTTTTTAGATTTTAGATTTAGTTTACATCCTTCTCAGTTCCATCACAGCATTCTACATATCAGGAAAACACCAACGCACCATATGCTTCAAATCTTTGGCATTGTGAAATGGCAAGCGGTCAGGTTCTGGTAGCGGCGAACTGGGAAGCGGAATACCTCTCGCAACTCTTCTGACCCAACTTGTGGAATCGATCGCGATAGCCGAGCATTGCCAGCGTCCAGTCGTTCTCGGTCGAAACGTTCTCTGCAAATCGGTTTTTCCCGGCATGTCAGGAAAGACACCATCGAGATATTCAACGATAACGCGTTTGTCTCTGACTTCATGACAGTATACCGTCACCCATACACCTTCCTGGACCCGAACAGCATACACATCTCCAGCTTCTGCCTCCCCTGTGCCTGCATCAGGAGATTTCTTTGGCACTTTCCCTCGAACACTTCTCATCTTCTCCAATGCTCCCAGGATCGTTTCCTTTACAGGTGGACTCTCTTCAGGCTTATCCGCAAGAGATATGCTACTCAGATCAAAATCATGGAATATCTTGTTCAGGTTGTTCTCATTGATTCCGACAGATGAGTCCCACCACGCCAGAGGCGCCTGTACCTCAACCCGCACATTGGGGCGCGCGTCACGCTGTATGTAAGAAGTAAATTCCGTGATCATTCCGGGATGTTCCGGCGTATCCAGTATGCCAATCAGAGCTAATGTCTCAAGCAAGTCCCGATAGGCATATTCCTTTTGTGTAGGCAAAAGACGTTCCTTCTTGAGTGCTATTGCTGCTTTGCTGTAGCGTGTTTTTGGAGGTAATTGGCGCAGCACCGTTAACACCGCACGGAGTGTCCAGTGGTCGTAATCATTAGGTATTGGAAGCTCCTGCGCGGAAGCTAGCTCTCGAAGTGCCAGTACATGTCCAAAGGGATTTCCATCCAAAGGTGTTCCATTGGTCATGCGCCAATACCATTGCAACGTCGAGTCGGTTGCTTGATCTACGCTTAATCCGCAGATCTGACAAGTACTCGAAGATGGATATGGCGTGTGTTCATGGCTTGGCATACCGCTTGCAATAAGCTTGCCCGTAATCAGCGAGCGCCAGATCATGGGTGCTGACCACATCGATGCGACAAAGGCCTGTGCTGCTTCATTTATCGTCCATTGATTTGCAAGTTGTTTCAGCTCAGTGATCGTTTCATCATGCCCCGGACGTACAAACCGGTTCGGTTCATGCCCCGCTGTCTCAAGCGCTTCTAAATCCGGTGTGGATATACTCTGAGAAACATCATGTCGGGATGCCTGTAGTTTTTCGTCCCATCGTGTGGGTCCGCTATAGACTTGTTTTAACAAACGTAATTGATCCACTGTATTCAAAGGTTCTTCATCCTCCCTTGTCGCTTCGTCTAACGACAGAATAACCCCATGCCAGAACTTTCGCCAGATCCATTATGCTCATTTTGCACTATTTCATGATGAAAATAAAAAAAGTGCTTCTATAAAAAGAAGCACTCCGAGTTTAAATCAAGTAAGTCAACGTTACAAAGCTTATTAAGCTTCTACAACTTCAACAGTCTCCATTTTGTCTTTACCTTCCAAAGCGTCCACGAACTCCATACCTTTGGTTACTTTACCAAATACAGTATGTTGTCCATCCAAATGTGGTTGTGGTTGGTAGCAGATGTAGAACTGGCTTCCACCTGTGTTACGGCCAGCATGTGCCATAGCCAGTGTTCCACGCTCATGTTTGTTCGGGTTGATTTCACAGTTGATTGTGTAACCTGGGCCACCTGCACCAGTACCGTTAGGGCATCCGCCTTGAGCTACGAAGCCCGGGATAACGCGGTGGAATGTAAGACCATTGTAGAAACCGGAGTTAGCCAGTTTCTCAAAGTTTGCTACTGTGTTGGGAGCTTCTTGATCGAACAGATCGATCAGAACTTCTCCGCCGTTTGCCAATTTAATTTTCGCTTGTTTCGCCATATGTAAATGACTCCTTTCGTATTGACCATCGTTAATGGTGCCAAAACGCATGACCCTGGGTCAAGCATTACAGCACTTTTCTTAGTGTACACCGAAAATGACTGGATCGCAAAAAAAACGGCAACTTTTTTCACAATTTAGTCCGAATACGTAAAAAGCAGACGAAAAAGGAAGTTCCCTTTTCATCTGCTTCAACTATAGAATCTCTATATCCTGAATAATGCAGAAACGCATTATCTTTGACGAATTAGCGAGTTACTGGCTGTTTGCCAATACGCGCTGGTACCAGGTCATTCTGGATGATATCCTGATACGTCTCACGGCGTACCACGACATCTCCTTGACCGTCTTTGACAAACACAACAGCTGGGCGACGAATCCGGTTGTAGTTGCTCGCCATGGAGTAGTTATACGCACCTGTGCAAGCTACAGCGAGCAGATCACCACTTTCCACTTTTGGCAGGTCCAGATCCCAGATCAGCATATCGCCACTCTCACAACATTTACCCGCAACGGATACCGTTTCCTGAGCAGCCTCATTCGCACGGTTAGCAAGCACAGCTTCGTACTTGGATTCATACAAAGCAGGACGAGGGTTATCGGTCATACCACCGTCAACAGCAACGTATTTACGCACGCCCGGAATGTCTTTGCTTGTTCCAACGGTATACAGCGTTGTTCCCGCTTCACCCACGATGCTACGGCCTGGTTCAACCCAGATCTCAGGTACGGCATAGCCAATTTGGGCAAAATGATTTTTAACTGCGTCTGTAATAGCCTTCACGTATTGCGCAACTTCAAGCGGTGTATCTCCGTCGATATAACGGATTCCGAATCCACCACCAAGGTTAACCACTTTGAAAGCAACGTTAAGACGTTCATATACGCTTGCTGCAAATTCAGCAACACGTTGAACAGCCATCTGGAAGCCTTCAACTTCGAAGATCTGGGAACCGATGTGGGAATGCACACCGAGCAATACCAGGTTAGACTGCTTGGAAGCCAGTTCAATCGCTTCAAATGCTGTACCATTGCCGATATCGAATCCAAATTTGGAATCCGTTTGACCAGTGGAAATATATTCATGCGTATGGGCCTCAACACCAGGCGTCACACGAAGCAAAATGTTTACTTTACGATTTTTGTCCGCAGCTACAGCCTGCAACAGATGCAATTCATTGAAGTTATCAACAACAAAGCATCCAATCTCTGCATCAAGAGCCATTTCGATTTCTTCCAGCGTTTTGTTGTTACCGTGGAAATGAATGCGCTCAGCCGGGAATCCTGCTTGCAGTGCAGTGAACAGTTCACCATCAGATACAACATCCAGGGAAAGTCCTTCTTCAGCTGCAAGTGCACACATCGCCATTACACAGAATGCTTTACTTGCATATGCAACCTGGAAACCCAAGCCGGAAGCGCGGAATGCTTCCATGTACTCTCTGCAACGCTCGCGAACCAATTGCTCGTCCACAACATACAGGGGAGTTCCAAATTGTTCTTTCAGATCTGTTGCATCCACTCCGCCAATCTCCAGATGCCCTTGCGCATTTATTTTACTTGTACCATGTAAATACATAATCTGCATTCCTCACTTTTTTGTATACTGGAACAGTTGCTATTCCAATGATTTTACACCAGTATATCAAATTAGGCGGCGAGATGAATGGATTTTTCGGAAGATCATTTGTGTTTTTTACTTTTTCGCAGTTCACCGTCCGGATCATCGGACATTTTGGTGTTGTCACGGGTTTTGTTGAATGATGGACGTTTTTTATTTTCCAGTAAAGGTAGCCGGAATAAAAAGTTGCCCAAGGCCTTTGCATTAAACGGTATAAAAGGCCATAGATACGAAGAATTATACGACCGGTGAACGGTGAGTGCCAATATGAGCAATGTACAGCCAACAACCAATCCCGGAACTTTGAATATCGCTACTGCTATGAGTAAAAACAGTCTGACTAACCTGTTGGCAAGTCCCAACTCGTAACTTGGTGTGGCAAACATTCCAATGGCTGCAATGGCCATATAGAGTACAACCTCATTAACAAAGTATCCTGTTTTCACAGCAATATCTCCAACGAGAATGGCCGCGATTAAACCCATGGCCGATGCCAGAGGTGTAGGCGTATGAACCGCAGCCATCCGCAATAGATCGACACCAAGCTCTATGAGAAGAAACTGCAAAATCAGGGGCAACTTCACATTTTCCTGTGGACCAATGAAGTCCAGCCCCATCGGTTTGAGCGAAGGTTCTATTACCATGAGAAGCCATAGGGGCAGCAAAAACAGCGATATGAGAATCCCTGCAAAACGAACCCATCGTAAATACGTCCCCATCAATGCCGTCTGTCTATTTTCCTCTGCATGTTCACACAGGTCGAAGAACGTCGTTGGCAAAATCATTACACTGGGAGAAGTATCAACGAAAATGACGACTCTGCCCTCCAGCAGATGGGATGCTGTTACATCCGGCCGCTCCGAATATCGAACGAGCGGGAATGGATTCCATCCCTTGTTGATAATCGCTTCCTCCAGCTGTTTATCTGCGGCGGGAATACCATCGATATCCACCCGCTGAATTTTCTCACGGACTGAGTCCACCTGCACTTTATCCACAATATCGTCAATGTATACCACGCAGACATCGGTTTGTGTTCTCCGCCCCACCTGCATGATCTCAAACTTAAGTCCAGGGTCGCGTATTCTGCGGCGCACCAAGGTTACGTTAGTCAGGAGGGTTTCCGTAAAGCCATCTCTGGAACCTCGGACTACCCTTTCCAATGAAGGTTCTTCTGGTGAACGAACCGGGTAACTCCGGGTATCCATTACTAGGACCGAGCGATCCCCTTCAACGAACAATGCACTCATACCTGTAAGAACCTTGTTAATGACCGCACTCATCTTCTCGACTTTTTCCACCTGTATATGGGGAATGTAACAGTCGAAATAAGATTTTAGTGCGTGCTCGGATACCTGATCAGGCGTGAGATAGGTTAACCTTTTTAATACTTCCAGTAGGATCTCATCCTTGGCAAAACCCGTCAAAAGAAGCAATCCCACATGTTTGCCACCCAGCACCATCTCTCTCATATCCACATCAAAGGATTCCCCAAGTCCGAGAACTTGCTTGAGCGTATTTTTGTTTTCACTCATCCGAGGGGAAATATCATCATTTTCCTGCCAATACTGTACGGATTCCTCAATACTGTCGGACATCTCATTTTGTTTTTTCTTATTGTACGCTTTCTCCTCTTCTTCCTTCTGAATCTCATATGCAGACTTGTGCAGCATCTCTTCCGTTATACCTTCACTATGTTCCTGGCCTGTGTGCTCCGTTCGTTCATCCATCTTCCATCCTCCTATGGCCACGAGTTACCGTTGATATATAAAGAAATCAAACAGGGAACCTGTCATTTTACCCAAAATCATGGCGAGCAGTAATCCAAACAAATAAGGTTTCATGCCCAATCGTTTAGCTAGCACGGGCAGTACATTAAGCACCTCGGTGAGTGCTGCGGCGAGCAGACCGATGAACACACCGCAGAACAACCCTACGATCGGGCTAAGCAGCAGCACCCCATGCATTTTCCAATGCCAGAAGTCCGCCACCGTTCCGAGCAGTGAACCACCGATTAGCGCCCCTTCGTACCAGTGAGTCTTGTCATACGTTTGCGTAAGTTGAGCCAACCTGGGAATCATATCGAGCACCAGAATAAGCGCAATTACGCCGCTTCCTACGGCAATTCCTCCGGCAATACCCAATACAATGCTGATTGCTCCATTAAGAACGCTCATCCGCATTCATCTCCCTGCGTTCCTGCTCATGCATCCGTTCGCTTTCCTCGATGACCACATATTGATCTACATTTTGCTGGTATAGGAACATCTCCACTTCCAGCGGGGTAGGCTCCTCATTCCACTTTTTCTTGAACAAGTGATTAAAAAATACTGCCATTCCGAACCCAATGCCAATCGAATATGCCACTTGGAACAGGTAGGGATGTTCGTCACGATGCCCAGTGAGCATCTCCACAATTCGAATCTGAACTTCCTGCATGTTCACATCGGCATGAAAATTCATTATGGTTAAGGCTGATCCGAAGAAAAGCAGTAGCCACACCAAAATGAACAGGGACTTGGAAGGTTGACCATTTCCCGCGATGACTTCAACCAACGTATGACCTGATCCCATCAGTTCAACACTGACCTCCGGCAAGATGTGCCGAATTCGGGGAATAATCTGTAATATATCAATGAGGATCAGATTGCCATCCTCCGGTCCAGGACGCAAAAGTTCAAGCTCCAGTAGCCTGCTCTCCTGATTTTCAGAAGTGGTCAGCACATGTGCAATGTCTCCAAGCTTGACTGCCCTGCCCCTCTGGATGCGAATGCGGCTGCGCAGTCGAACGTAGACCATTGGAGTGGGCGTCTGAGACATCCATAACACTCCTTTGCTGCGTAATTTAGGTTAGTATTTGAAGAATGTGCAAATTTATTACAAACGGGTTGGAAAAAGATCGGGAGGTGGGTGCGGGCGCTGCGGGATAGATCGGTCATTGATCGCTGTTGCTCGGGGGAGGATACACGCAGACACTCCGACGGCAGACCAACCTTCTGATCGCTGTCTTCAAATTCTTCAGATTGATTTCTAAGTGTTAGAAATTTGGAGACAAAGGCGAACGCTTCGCTTCTTCAGGTCTAATCTGCCGCCTGCGTTGCTTGTGTATCATTAGGCAAGCCCTCACGCTTCGCTCCTTTTGACCGATTCCATCCCTCCGCTGCCCATCGTCCTCCCGTTTCCAAACGTTTGTGATAAATATGCTAGGGAGTGGGAAGGAAGGGATTTATAAGATGAGTTTTTGAGGTTATTTTTGCTTAGACGGGGAGCGGCTATTGATCAGGTTGAGGGAAACTGAGTGTGGAGCATTGTATTCCATATCAAAAGAGTCGCCTTATGGGCGACTCTCCGGTGTTGGTTGATAGACTTACAGCTCAAGAATTACTTTAAAAAATATTACGGATTCCTTTGTTGACTCAATTCCCTTTTGAATTGTAAAGGGGTTGCATTCATTGTTTTGCGAAACTGATTAATGTAATAACTTGTGCTGTTAAAACCGACTTCATAGGCAATTTCGGTAATACTTCGTTCGGAGAGTTGTAAAAGTTCAATGCTTCTTTGGATACGGTACTCTATCACATATTGCATGGGTGTTGTTCTCAATATTTGCTTGAAGTAACGACATGTCTCTGATCGACTTAACTGTCCCATCCTCGCAATATCTTCCAGCCTGATCGGGTCAGCATAGTTGAGATGAATCCATTGCAACATGTCTTTCATTCGCTTGTTTCTGCTCATCTCCGATGGATCATGTTCCAGGGAATATCCATTCATAATCAACATTTTCCACATATCCAGCACCGCAGAAGCAACATTCACTTCATAAAACGGAACTTGGTCCACAAACTCTCCTCTAATCCGTGCAATTGTGTCCAGGAACTTTTCTCCCCACACATTCGTTCTTTCGATATACAGAAAAGGCAAATTAGTTGCTGTTACATATGGATGTACATACTTCATATACAAGTCCGAAGGCATGATAACGTGTGGGGACAAATTCAGACATAAATAAATGCAGTTCTCGCTCACACCGTGATCTTCGGCCATATGCATCATACCACTGTTGATAAAAATCCCGTCACCTTTGGGTACTGCTATTTTTTGATCGTTGATATGGAACAATGCCTTACCTTGAAGAACAGCAACAAACTGCAATTCATCATGCCAATGGAGAGGAATATGTCCGTGAACATGTTGAACAATGGTTGTCTCATAACAGGCTACCGATAATGCATCGGTGCGGTGTTCCGTCATTTCTTTCAAATTGTGATCAATGATAAATTCAATATTCTGCATAGGCCTCATCTCAATATTGTTATATTTTTAAGTGCGATATTGATATTAATGTACTGAATTTCTCCTTAATATAACACTATTCTTATATTTAAGGTGAGGCGACAAGCATGATAACTTTTGCAAAATCCAAATATTCAGGTATTTTACTCGTCCTGACGGGAGCAATATGTTGGGGAGTCGGAGGTACGGTATCTCAAAAACTGTTTCAACTGGATGGCATTGAGGTCAACTGGTATGTAACTGTTCGATTGCTGATTGCTGGGCTACTCCTTTTGGTTATTCAATCGTTTACACGTGGAAGAGTTCAGATTTGGGATGTGTGGAGAAATAAGAAAACAGCAATACAGCTGATCATTTTTGGACTGGTGGGCATGCTTGCCGTTCAATATACCTACATGGCATCTATTAAACATGGCAATTCCGCAGTAGCTACACTGCTGCAATACCTGTCCCCTGTTATGATCATGATTTACATCGCCCTCCAGAAACAGTCTGTCCTTACACGAAATGACGTTGCATGCGCCGTACTGGCTCTCGGAGGGTGTTTCCTCCTGCTAACGAACGGCTCGTTTACGCAGTTATCTGTCTCCTGGCTTGCAGTTATATGGGGGTTGTTATCCGGGATTTCCGCTGCATTTTATACGCTGTATGCCGTGCAATTAATTACAAGGTTCGATTCATTTGTTGTGGTTGGCTGGGCTATGATCATCGGTGGTCTGGGAATGAGTTTTATTCACCCGCCCTGGGTCATGAATTTTGCGAGCATCAGTCTTAAAACTTACGGTTATTTGATATTTACGATCCTTTTTGGAACCATGATTGCTTTTTGGTTTTATATCGCAAGTCTCAAAAGGCTTTCTCCTAAAGAGACCAGTCTACTCGGGAGCGCAGAGCCCCTTGCTGCGGTTGGAACAACCGTCATATGGCTTCATGAACCCTTTGGCATCTATCAATGGATCGGTACGGCATGTATTCTTGGCATGATGCTGGTCATGCAGTCCAATCGTTCGGGATCTCACTGAATTAACAACAAATAACCTCCCTCGCCATAACGCGCGATAGAAGGTTGTTAGTTGTCGTATATTGGTGCAAAACCGCCAATAATGTTGTCGCAATCCCCGAATCACTGCGCGATCTGGTCGCGGATGGATTGCAGTATTTTTTTCTCCAAACGGGATACCTGCACCTGAGATATGCCCAGCCTGCTGGCAACCTCGGACTGTGTCTGATCCCGGTAATACCGGAGATAGACGATTAACCGCTCCCGTTCGCTGAGACCACCGATGGCTTCGTTCAGCGCCAGTTTGTCAAACCAACGTTCCTGAGACTCGTCAGCAATCTGATCCATTAATGTAATGGGATCACCGTCATTCTCAAATACCGTCTCATGGATGGAGGTCGGTGGTTTGTTCGCTTCCTGGGCAAATACGACTTCCTCGGGGGTTACCCCCAGCTCTGCGGCAACTTCCTTAATCGTTGGTAAACGATCCAGATGTTTGGACAGTTCGTCCCTTTTTTTGCGGACTTTATTCGCCATCTCTTTCAGTGAACGACTGACCTTTAGGGTACCGTCATCTCGCAGGAATCGCTGGATTTCTCCGATGATCATCGGTACCGCGTAGGTTGAGAACTTCACGTCATAACTGAGATCAAATTTGTCCACTGACTTGAGCAGACCGATACAACCAATCTGGAACAGATCTTCCGGATCATATCCCCTGTTCATAAAACGCTGTACGACGGACCAGACGAGTCTGATGTTGCAGTTCACCAGCGTATCCCGCGAAACATGGTCACCCGACTGACTGAGCGCAATCAGCCGTTTGACCTCGGCATCGTCCAAATAGGTCTGTGAAGATGGTTTCACTTCAGCATCCATAAGAACACCAACCCCTAATTATACAATGCTTTCTTGGATTCAATCCTTTTTTTCATCTTGATGGAGGTGCCTCTGCCGGGCTCACTGCTGACTTCGAATTCATCCATAAAGTTTTCCATAATGGTGAAGCCCATCCCCGACCGCTCAAGTTCGGGTTTGGACGTATATAGCGGCTGCTTGGCGAGTTCAAGATCTTCGATTCCTTCACCGCGGTCTTCCACGATAATTGTGATCATGTCTTCCCGAATCTCGGCCTGGATAGACACCACACCCTCGGAGTTGTTGTTGTATCCGTGGATGATGCTGTTGGTCACGGCTTCCGAAATGACCGTCTTCAGGTCACTGAGCTCGTCCATCGTTGGATCAAGCTGGGAGATAAACGCAGCAACGGTTACCCGTGCAAACGACTCATTCTCTGACTTGGCCGCGAATTGCAGATTCATGAAATTTGTCCCTGTTCCTTCATTCATGAGACGACCTCCAGACCTGAGAGAGCAGTTCCCTCATTTTCGTATATCGGCATTATCTTGAACAGACCCGACATTTCCAGCAAACGGTACACCGGCGAATTGACGTCACAGACCACCATCTTGCCGCCTTTGTTTTTAATGAGCTTGTATCTTCCCAAAATGACACCCAGGCCCGAACTATCCATAAATTGCAGATCTTTCAGGCTGAGTACCAGATGCTCGCTTTGTCTCCGCTGGATGGCTTCATCCATTTGCATCCGTACCATGTCAGCTGTATGGTGATCCAGCTCCCCGGATAATCGTACAATCAGAATCCCGCGATGGTGTTCCATTTCCACATGCAAGTTCACGTTTGCCCACTCTCCTCCCTGTCTTGAACAAGGATTTCTACGTATCCAAAGGCTTTTCCTGCCCCCCGACAAAACTAGAAGAAAACCCCTATTTAACTACAAAATATGTTCGAAGGATGCGAACAACTCGCGTAATTCGCCTTTTAATCAAACAGGTTGGACGTAGTCCGTTTAAACAGCTTCCACCAGCCAGCTTTATTCACGTCCTGTGGAGCCTGAATGTCGAATTCCTTAATGACGTCATTGCCCTGGTACACCACCAGTTTACCTATACTTTGTCCAGCCTTGATCGGAGCTTTCAATTCTTTGGCAACCAGCAATTCATGCCGGATGTCATTGGATTTCGCTCCTTTGCGCATCAGCACACTATAATTTTGCGTGGCATTCAGAGGCAATTCGGCAACTTCACCTTTTTCGATCTTCAGACTGCCCAGCAGATCCCCTGCCTTGTAGAGAGCCTTCATCGTATATTGACTAAAGGCATAATCAAACATCGATGACACTTCGCTATTTCGTGTTTTGGTATTGGGTTCACCAAGTACCACGGAAACGACACGCAGTCCCTCCTTGGACGCTGTTGCGGACAAGCAGAACTTCGCTTCGGATGTATAACCTGTTTTCAAACCATCTGCCCCTTCATAAAAACGAACCAGCTTGTTCGTGTTCACCAGCCAGAATGGCTTTTCCGAGTCTTTGCGAAGATAATCCTGATAGGCACCGGTGTACTTCGTAATCCCGGAATGCTTCAGCAGTTCACGACTCATGACGGCAATGTCGTGGGCTGACGAATAATGATTATCCACCGGCAGACCGTTACAGTTGGCAAAATGAGTATCCTTCATGCCAAGCTCCTTCGCACGCTCATTCATCAGCTGTACAAAGGATTCCTCCGAACCAGCAATCTTCTCAGCCATAGCCACTGAGGCATCATTGCCCGAAGCCATCGCGATCCCTTTTAACATGTCATCAACGGTCATCTCTTCCCCAGGCTCCAGAAAGATCTGCGAACCGCCCATGGAAGCTGCATATTCGCTCGTTCTTACTTTATCTGTCAGCTTCAGCTTGCCGGAGTCGATCGCTTCGATTGTAAGCAGCATGGTCATAATTTTTGTAATGCTCGCCGGAGGCAGCTGATCATGACTGTTTTTCTCATATATGACGGTTCCTGTGTCCGCATCCATTAGGATCGCAGAGCGTGCCGACGGGGCAAGATCCGTCCCTCCCGCTGCCTTCGGTGTTTCTTCAGCCAATGCCGTTGATGCCATAAGGGACAGCAGGATACAAAGGGTCATGAACGATGCCATTATTCTTTTCTTCACAAGGTTACCTCCTCAAATGACTTGCTTACTGCATGTTCCATGCATGTACTGCTAATCATTGTCGGCCCGTTTCCAGTAAATTATTCCATGTAAAGCATGATTTCCCGAACTTTTATTGAAAATGTGATCAAAGCGAAAAAAACGCACTTTACTCAACGCATGAGTAAGCGGACGTTCAACACAACAAAAAAAGGTTACCCCCGATGATTTCTCATTCGAAGAGGTAACCTTCTCTACTCAACTCTTGCTTACATTTGTGGAATAACAGCCAATACCAGCGCCAGGAACGACTCACGAACACGCTCCGTCGTTTCCATCACCTCATCATGTGACAGCGGCTGGTCCAGAATTCCGGCAGCCATGTTACTGATACAGGAAATACCTAGCACTTCTAGACCTGCATGGCGTGCCACGATCACTTCAGATACAGTGGACATGCCCACTGCGTCTGCGCCCAATGTACGCAGCATTTTGATCTCTGCTGGTGTCTCGTAGTTCGGACCAAGCATACCTGCGTATACCCCTTCACGTACGTTAAAACCTTGTGAAGCCGCCGTATCCTTCGCCAGCGCACGCAAACGGCGGCTATAGGCTTCGGACAGATCAGGGAAACGCACGCCCAGGGCAGCGTCATTGGGTCCGATCAGTGGATTTTTGCCTGTAAGATTCAAGTGATCAGAGATCAGCATCAAATCTCCAGCTTCATACGACGTGTTCACGCCGCCCGCTGCATTGGTTACAAGCAAGCTGCTTACACCCAGTTCTTTCATTACTCGTACCGGGAAAGCTGTCAATTCCGGACCATATCCTTCGTACATGTGGAAGCGGCCTTTCATCATCACGACTGGACGGCCTTTAATGGTGCCGACCAATAGCTCACCTTCATGTCCTTCTACTGTGGACACCGGAAAATGTGGAATATCCTGATAAGCGATGCTTACGCCATCTTCAATCAGTTCTGCCAGTACGCCAAGACCCGAACCCAAAATCAAACCGACTTCCGGCTTGATGGAGCTTTTGCTTTGAATATAAGATGCTGCTTCCGAAATCATTTGTTGGTTTAATGCTGTCATGCGATGTATGTTCCTCCTTGAGTTGAAACGATCCGTCTATAGACGCATTTTGCAAAATCTATTCAATCCGAATTTATGCAAACTGCTTATGTATAACGGCGTTTGGATGTATTCAATTTATTTTATCCTAAATTGTCGCGATGTTCCGCATTTATTTGTGAATGCCATGCGTCAAAATCTATTTTGCCCTCGGGTGATGGGTTTCATAGATTTCTTTCATGGTTTTGCGACCATGGTTGCCATATTGTTGCCCCGGCTGCTCTACGTGCCCCAGCATGTCCTGAACCGCACGTGTGTCCGCCCCATTGGCAATCAGGTGTGCCGCAAAGGAATGACGCAGTGTATGCGGTGTAATTTCATCCGAGATTCCTGCATCCACTGCCGCTTTTTTGAGCAGCTTCCAGAAGCCCTGCCGGGTTAAACGTCTGCCAGATACATTCACGAACAGTGCCTGCTCGTCCGAATCGGTTTTGAGCAATTTGTTGCGGAATTCCTCCACATATACACTTGCCCAATGTGCAGCGGGTGCACCGATGGGAAGAATGCGTTCTTTGCCCGCTCCACCGCATCGTATAAAACGCATGCCTGGCTGTACATCCCGAATGTCCAGCGCAATCAGTTCCGAGACCCGAATACCTGTAGCATATAACAGTTCAAGCATCGCTCGATCTCTCACACCCTGCGGTGAACGAATATCAGGCGCTGTCAGCAGTTGTTCGATCTCCTGTATACTTAATACCTGTGGTGGCGACTTGTCCGCCTTGGGAGCTTCCACATCAAACGTAGGGTCCTGTATAATCTCCCCCCGGCGCATCAAAAAGTGAAAGTAGGAGCGCAGAGATACGATGCTGCGGGCAATGGTTGCGTTAGCACGTCCTGCCTGTTTGAGCTGACCTGCAAACAGGACGACATGCGTGCGTCTGACCTGATCGGCTTTGTGTATGCCAAATTCCTTATCTGCAAATTCAATGAACTTGTCCACGTCTCGGAGATACGATTCAAGCGTGCTGCTCGACATCCCTTTATCATCTTCCAAGTATAAGGCATAGGCGTGTATCGTCTGTTTCATGTACAACGCTCCTCAACTGACAGATCTGCCGCTCTGGCAGACTGCTCCCGTATTTGCATCCCTGACTGTTCGAAGCTACTCCCCGTACCAATAGAACAAACGGAGACGCTCTGCCATCGTAGGACGTCCTTCTCCATTACCCGGCCAATCCGTTTCCTGAAATACTTTGATTGCATTGCCAGTCGGCATCTGATACTGGTCCACAGGTGAGATCCAGCCATTGAACAGATCCAGAACATGATAGAACAGATAGACTAGTGCAGCAAAAAATATAATAAATCGAATAAAACGGAGCCCTCTCCGCACTGATATAATCATGGGTATATCCCCCTTCTGATTCAAATCCGGTAATGTCCTTGACTCAGGGTATGTCCATAAACACAAGTTTATGCCATTCGGGGTAAACTCCAGATCACGTCCGGTGCCAAAAAAGCTCTCCCGTCAAAACCGCCGGTGAGAGCTTGAAGATATGCTATGTTATTCTTCATCTTTGGGTTTCTGTTCATTTTTAGCTTTGCAACGATAACAAATTCCATGAAAATCCAGTCGGTGATCTACTACCGAAAAGTTGAATTCCCGCTCCAAACGCTCTTCAAGCGGTCCAAGCCAGTCTTCACGTATTTCATCCATACTTCCGCATTGAACACAGATTAAGTGATGATGGTGATGCTTGGATGTATCTCCGCGCAGATCATAACGCGCTACACCGTCGCCGAAGTTGATTTTCTCTACAACATGCAGCTCACTCAGCAGTTCGAGGGTACGGTACACGGTTGCCAGACCGATTTCGGGAGCCTTTTCTTTAACGAGCATGAATACGTCTTCTGCGCTCAGATGATCTTCTTCATTCTCAAGAAGTACTCTTACGGTGGCTTCCCGCTGGGGCGTTAATTTATATCCTTGGGACTGTAGTTGCTGCTTAATTTTATCAATCCGTGCTTCCATTTTCTCCCTCCCCCTAGGAAATCACTGCACACTGCAACTTAACCCACTCTTTTCATTATAGGGGGAGTGCGTAATTAAAGTCAACATTTTACACTATGCGATGAACGTTATGCCGGTAGTAGCATTGGCGTGACCCAGCGCATCATCGCAGGTGTAACCCATGTTTCAAAAGACGCCACGCCGAGCAGCATTGCAGCCATAACCAAAGTTAACACTATATATGAAGCAAACGGCCTTTGTCGACCAGGTGTTCGCTGCATCAAAACACGATTGCGAATGATGTATAGCGAGAATGTCATCGCCGCCACACTGCAGATCAGAAGGATTGGAATGACAAATAGATTATGTGGTGCCACGGAAACCAGTGCAAACAGCAGCCCTTTCCAAGAATACTGTCCAACCAGGTAACCCACAGTGAATCCAATGAGCACACCTTTCAGAAAATCCAGGACCAGTATACCGGGCAGTCCAACGACGGATAAACCCAGAATAAAGATTAGACCTACCCATTTCAGATGAAGCATGGCGATGTCCCAATAGGCCCCTGTCTCTGTCACCTGCGCACTGTGCTGCACGGTCATGAAGAAATTACCGAGATAACCCTCCAGATCCTGGCGTTGATCAAGAGACAATGCATTCACCATAAGCGCGCCAAAAATGACGCCGACCAGAAACAAGACAGCCACGAATACATATAACGAAGTCTGACCTTTAAATGTAAAGTAGGATGAGCGCATACAGGTACGAGTCCCCTTTCCGGTATCATGCTGCAAGGATTCTCAGTTACATCCTCATAGTCATTCTTATGAACCGGAATGCACCTGTATGACTTCTTGTCCAGATTGGTTCCCTGTATGGTGAAAGCTATATGAGTTGAACCTCGAAATATAACTACAGCAGATTTACACGAGTCACTCCGTGGCTCTTTCCTGAACAGCAACTTTACCGTACGTTCCTCCACCTCCGGAGGACAATTCCAGTTGACCATTCCGTGCAGCCACGATCAAGCCAGCCAGCACAGGTCCAACAACCGCAGCAAGTTCTTCCTCATGCGTACGATGAAGCACATTCATTTCTGTACCAAAATGATCCAGTAACTGGCGCAATTTGGCTTTGCCAAGTCCCGGAATGAACTCCAGTGGTACCTGATAATGATAGGCGGGTCTGTTTGCAGGAACATGAGGACTCTCCCGATCAGAGATGGCCAGAATGCGGTCCAATACCCCTTGAACCAGCTTCAGACTGCCACAGTGAGGGCAACGTTCTGCCGACATCGCTTGCTCATCCATGATACTGCCACACGCTGCACAGTAGGTACGGTGATACTTGCCCAGCCTTGGATTCAGTCCATAATTGGCAGCAATGCTCCTGCCATCTTCTCCTTGAAGTGCCATACGGAATTCATCAAAAGAAGGGGCAGCAACTTGCAATTCGTTATACTCCCGTCCAATTTTACCAAGAGAATGTGCATCCGAATTGGTCAGGAACGGCACATGATCCAACTCTCGAATATAACTGGCCATGGATGAGTCTGAGCTTAACCCCAGCTCTACCGCATCCACAAGACGGGTATCCAGCACATCGCCCATACGGGGGGCTGTACTTCCATAGATGCCTTTATGCGGTGTAAATACATGTGCAGGCACAATTAGTCCACCACGTGCCTTAATCTCGGCCTGCATCTCTAGAGCGGGCACGTATACCCGCTGAGAACTGAGATTCACATTTTTCATATAACGTTTCATCCAGTCCGTGAAGGACTTCATCGTTTTCAGATCACGGAAGTATGCGAGCATATGGAACTCACGCATTTCAGGCTCGCGTAGCTCAATCTCTGTACCCAGCAGAATAGTGGTGTCCTGGTAGGCAATACCGCCTCCCTCAATCTCGGACATTGTACCGTTCTCCAGCAATTGCTCGATATCCATCTGTACAATCGGCGAATGACAATCAATCACACCCAGCAAATGAATTCCTTTGCGATCCGATGCTTCCCGGGCAATATTCTCAAATGTCAGATCGCGACTGCCACTGATTTTTACGGCCTCGCCGCGAGAGGTTCGTCCGATGTGAATATGCAGGTCTGTATAACAGGGCTCCCACATCGTGGACGTTTCCAGTTGGTCATTCATCCCTAGAACCGTCCTGTCGTTCTGTAGAGATCCCACGCGTACACAGCCATCATCGTTTTGGCATCACTAATCCGATTATCGTCCATGAGTGCGTAGGCTTCCTCCAGTGTGATCTCGGATACTTCTAGGAATTCATCTTCGTCAAGTTCCATATCACCGGCTTCCAACTCTTCAGCGATGTATAGATGAATGATCTCATCTGCGAACCCTGGTGAGGTGTAGAACGAACGCAAATGACGCAGCGACTTGGCCACATATCCCGTCTCTTCTCGCAATTCACGTGCTGCAGCCACTTCCGGCTCTTCTCCCGGGTCCAGTTTTCCCGCAGGAATCTCCACTTCGGTGCGTCCCATTGCCTGACGATATTGATCCACTACAAGCATGCGATCCCCATTCAGCGCGAGTACAGCTACTGCTCCTGGGTGCCGGATTATCTCACGTGTAGCCGTCTCACCGTTCGGCAGTTTAACCGTATCGACCTGCAGTGAAATCACTTTCCCCTCGAAGATGGGCTTGGTGGATACGGTCACTTCATCCAACTTCGGATTGGCGGGTTGCGCTGCATGGATGGATTGGGCAGATTGGTTTGATTTCATTCGTTCTTCAACTCCATATCATTGGATTATATATTCGTTTAATGTATAAATCTCTGATTTTGGGCATATGGTGAGCGTATAGAACTCTCACAGCAACAGCAAATATAAACAAATCAGGGGGAATTTTGATGAACAGTTATTTGACGCCTAAATCCGTACACGTGGTAGGACAAGCCCGGCAAGTACAGCTCATCCTTAAGCAATGGTTGCACGAGTGGGGACCGGATGCCAAATTAAGTGATCTGCTCGCTGGACGCAAATCAATGGGGCATTGATCTATTCAGCCATAGACACATGTTTCATCCAATATTAACGAGTCTTCTCCCTTGAAATATAACATGAATTTACAAAAAGTCCGAATCCGTACAGACCGGGTTCGGACTTTTGTCTAAAAACATGTGAGGTAACATGTGCAGTATCTTATTTCTTGCCAGCTGCCGTTTCCTGAATAATTGCCACCACCACTTGGGACAACTTCACAATGTCTTCGGCACGAATACGTTCTTTGGTTGTATGAATATCCTCATACCCTACCGCCAGATTCGCGGTTGGAATACCAAATCCGTTAAAGATGTTGGCATCACTGCCCCCACCAGAAGCGAACGTACGAGTCTCGAGACCCATACTGCGGATGGCGCGCTGTGCAAGCTGCACAACTTCGTGCTCATCATGGAAACCAAATGCCGGATAAAGGATTTCACTTCTGAATTCAGCCGTTGCACCGTATTTGCGACATGTTGTTTCGAGCGCATCACGCATCTGTGCTACCTGCAATTCCACTTTCTCCTGCACAATACTGCGAGCTTCCGCTTCAATCTGTACAAAGTCACATACCACGTTGAGTGCTGATCCACCCTGGAATTTACCAATGTTTGCTGTTGTCTCATCATCAATTCGTCCAAGCTTCATCGCTGCAATGGCTTTGGCAGCAACCTGAATGGCGCTGATCCCGTCTTCCGGGTTCACGCCCGCATGTGCGGACTTCCCATAGATGCTCATTTGGATTTCGGCTCTGGCCGGTGCAGCTACACAGATCGTCCCTACAGCTCCGTTAGAATCCAACGCATAGCCGAATTCGGCATCGATATCCTTCGGATTCATGGCACGTGCGCCCACCAGGCCAGACTCTTCGCCCACCGTAATGACGAATTGAATTTTACCATGTGGAATCTTGTTCTCCTGAATCACACGAATCGCTTCGAACAGTGCCGCAATCCCTGCCTTGTCATCTGCTCCCAGGATCGTTGTTCCATCACTGCGAATCCAGCCATCTTCACCCAGTTCAGGTTTAATGCCCTGTCCAGGCGTTACGGTGTCCATATGACATGTGAAAAAGATCGGTGCAACACCATCTGTTCCTTCGGCCTCCCAGGTAATGACAAGGTTTCCCGCGCCATGTCCGGTTTGTTCCATGGTGTCGTCCTCATATACATGAAGGCCGAGATCTGCAAACTGCTCTTGAAGCACCTTGGAGATGTTCTGTTCATTTTTCGTTTCACTATCAATCTGAACCAGTTCCATGAACTGATCGATAACACGTTGTTGTTTAATCATAGGACTTTCCTCCCTCTCGTGGATACGGTACAATACAATTACTATGGCTTACTTTATGTTGAAAGGAGTTCTCTCGTCATGCAAAAAAAGAAATGGTTCAAAATCATCATCTATCTCATGCTGATCGCCATGATCGGGTCCACCCTTTTCATCGCTCTCGAACCGTTGCTGTTCGGATAGCCGCATGAAGCCTTTTGGCGGTCTGTTTACAGACGTTGAAGGGCTTCTTTTTCGCTAATCCAATTGATTTGATATGGAAAAATGCGATTAAAGTACGGAACAATCTCGCGTGCTACCTGCTCCACTGTATAAGACTTGCCCGTGATATCCTCCAGTGAAGTAACACCATATTGCTCAATTCCACAAGGAACAATCCCCTGAAAACCAGCATGTTGAATGCCTGAGCTGATGTTAAAAGCAAACCCATGACTGGTCACGAAACCGCGGCGATGTTTGCAACGATTAAACTTGATGCCGATCGCAGCAATCTTCATATCGCCGATCCACACACCCGTATACCCCTCTTTGCGTCCGGCTTCGATGCCTTGGTCTGCGAGATAATCTATAAGTACCTGCTCAAGTTTCCGCAAATATCCGTGTAGATCCAAGTCTTCATCCCGACCAAGAATCAATAACGGGTAACCTACCAACTGGCCCGGGCCATGATAAGTAATATCACCGCCCCGATCAATCTGAAACAAAGAAATCCCTTGCTCACGCAATTCTTCCGGACTGAGAAGCAGATGCTCCGGATGATTTTGTGAACCAATCGTATACGTTGGCGGGTGTTGTAAAAGCAGCATCTGCTCGGCTCCCTCGCCCTCGTCCAATCGCTGCACAATCGCTTTCTGGCGGTTCCAAGCCTCTTCATAATCAAGCATCGGTATGTATGCAACATCCAGCGGCTTGCTCATGATTCCCCACACCCTTCTGCTTCAGGTTCAATGTACAATTGAGCACTTGTCCATAGACAACAGGAAAAGTGCACGGCCTCCGGCACATACACTTTCCCGTCTACTATTTACTTAATACACCGTGCTCTCCATGGTATATCCTTCAAGGTTTTCTTTGACACGTTGCAAGAAACGTCCGCTGATTACGCCATCCAGGATTCGGTGATCCAGCGACAGACACAGGTTAGCCATCGAACGAACAGCGATCATATCATTAATAACGACTGGCTTCTTAACAATCGATTCAAATGTAAGAATAGCTGCCTGTGGATAATTAATGATTGGCTGGGACAGGATTGAACCGAATGAACCTGTATTGTTCACCGTGAACGTACCACCCTGCATATGATCAAGCTTCAATGTACCTTCACGTGTTTTGCGAGCCAGTTCATCCACTTCACGGGCCAGACCTGCGATATTACGCTGATCGGCATGTTTGATTACCGGTGTAAGTACGGAATCTTCGGTTCCTACTGCCATGGACAGGTTAATGTCCCGTTTAACGATAATTTTGTCTACTGCCCATACGGAGTTCATGATCGGGTAGTCTTTAATCGCGTTAACGACTCCCTTCATCATGAAGGACAGATATGTCAGATTGATGCCTTCCTTGCGCTTGAACTCATCCTTGAGTTTATTGCGCAGCATTACGAGATTCGTCACGTCTACTTCGATCATCGTCCATGCATGCGGGATTTCCGATACGCTCTGACGCATATTCCGCGCAATCGCATTACGCACAGGGGTAACATCAATGAAATACTCCGATCTTCCCTGGCCGCCACCTTCTACTTCGATCTGTGGAATTTTCGGGCTTTCGGTTAGATGAATACCTGAATGTCTCACAGGAACGCCTGCATCGGACGCTGAGATCGCTTCTCCAGCGGTTAAACCCATGTCTCCATTTCCACGATTTACGCCACTGAATGGAGAAGCAGACGGCACACTAGAAGGTGTATGCTGTGCAACTGGAGATGATGCTTGTGCAGACGCAGACGATCTAGCCACATTACCTCCCTGTGCAACAAATGCCAGCACATCTTTGCGGGTAATACGACCACCTGCTCCAGTACCTTGGATGCTTTGCAAGTTCAAACCATGCTCTGCTGCCAGGGATTGCACTGCCGGGGAATACCGATTACGCATCGGCTGATTAGGGTCATGTGCTGCTGTATTTGAGGCGGCCACAGGAGAATGGCTTACATGTTGCTGTACATGCTCCTGTTGCTGCGATACTTGTGTTACCTGTTCAGCCGCTTCTTCGTCAGAAGCTGCGACCTGCATGCGGCAGATTGCTTCACCAACAGCAATCGTTGTGCCCTCTTCCACCAAAAGATCACCCATAATTCCATCCACCGTGGATGGAATCTCGGCATTGACTTTATCCGTGATTACTTCACAGATCGGCTCGTACTGTTCCACACGGTCGCCCGGTTTTTTCAACCATTTGCCTATGGTAGCCGAGACCAGCGATTCCGCCAATTGCGGCATAATGACCTCGATCCATTTCATACGTTCAGCCATTTGATTATCACTCCAAACTTTACTTTTAAACGATTAAACGATCCAATAAAACGAAATTAAAACTCGGCAAGTGTACGCATTGCTGCTTTGGCTTTGTCCTTGCTCAGCATGTAGAATTTCTCCAATGTTGGGCTAATTGGCATGGCTGGCACGTCAGGTCCACAGAGACGCTGAATCGGTGCATCCAGTTCAAACAGACATTCCTCACTAATAATCGCGGCAACTTCGGCACCTACACCACCCGTTTTGTTATCTTCGTGAACGATCAGCACTTTGCCCGTCAGACGAGCGGAAGCAATAATCGCTTCACGATCCAGCGGTTGCAATGTGCGCAGATCCAGAACGTGTGCTGTAATGCCTTCCTCACGTTCCAGCTCCTCAGCAGCCTGCATGACAAAATGCAGCGGCTGGCTGTAGCCGATCACCGTAATATCCGCACCCTCACGAAGTACGTTGGCTTTACCAATCGGAACGATGTAATCATCTTCAGGCACATCTTCCTTGATAAGTTTGTAGCATTTTTTATTTTCAAAAAAGAGGACCGGGTCTGGGTCGCGAATGGCCGCTTTGAGCAGTCCTTTGGCATCGTATGCCGAATAGGGCGCTATAATTTTAAGACCAGGTGTACCAAAGAAAATCGATTCCGGGCATTGGGAGTGATACAACCCACCGAAGATTCCGCCACCAATCGGCGCGCGGATAACAATCGGACAACTCCAGTCATTGTTGGAACGATAGCGGATTTTGGCCGCTTCACTAATGATCTGGTTTGTTGCCGGCAGCATGAAGTCCGAATATTGCATCTCGGCAATCGGCTTCATGCCATACATCGCTGCACCGATGGCAACACCTGCAATAGCGGATTCGGACAACGGTGTGTCCATGACACGCATCTCGCCAAACTGATCCTGTAAGCCTTTGGTTGTGGTAAACACACCACCTTTGACCCCTACGTCTTCACCGAGGATAAAGACATTCTCATCCCGCTCCATCTCTTCTTTCATCGCGAGACGGATTGCATCAATATATTCCATCACTGCCATACTTACCGTCCCCCTTCTTCGCTGTCCGCATAAACGTGCGTCAGAGTGTCCTCAGGTTTCGGATATGGCGCGTTGTCTGCATATTCAGTCGCTTCTTTCATTTCCAGCGCAAGCTGGGAAGCCAGATCCGCATCCCGGGCTTCGTCCCAGATGCCGCAATCAATCAGATAGTTCTTCATGCGAAGCACGCCGTCCTTCTTCCAGTTCTCTTCAACTTCTTCCTTGGTCCGGTAAGCCAGATCATTGTCAGAAGTGGAGTGTGGAGAGAGACGATACATCATCGCTTCGATTAGTGTGGGGCCTTCGCCTGCTATGGCACGTTGACGTGCTTCCTTCACAGCAGCGTATACTTCGAGCGCATCGTTACCATCTACACGCAGTCCGGGGAAACCGTAACCGAGTGCACGGTCCGATATTTTACCGCTAAGCTGCTTGTGAATTGGAACCGAAATCGCATACTGGTTGTTCTCACACATAATAATGACAGGCAACTTGTGTACACCTGCAAAGTTGGCTCCCTCATGGAAGTCACCCTGATTGCTTGATCCTTCACCAAACGTAACAAAAGAAACAAATTTTTGCTTCTTCATTTTGGCAGCCAGCGCAAACCCGACAGCGTGCGGAACCTGTGTTGTAACCGGGCTGGAGCCCGTCACAATCCGCAGCTTTTTGTGACCGAAGTGACCCGGCATTTGCCGACCGCCACTATTCGGATCTTCGGCTTTTGCAAAAGCAGACAGCATCAACTCACGCGGAGTCATGCCTACCGCCAGTACAAAACCATAATCGCGGTAATACGGCAAATAATAATCGTCATCCCGGTCCAGACCAAAAGCAGCGCCTACTTGCGCAGCCTCCTGCCCTACACCGGATACGTGAAAGTTAATTTTGCCAGCCCGTTGCAAGAGCAGGCAACGCTCGTCAAACTTGCGTGCGAGCAGCATGTATTTGTACATATCCAATACTTCACCATCGCTAAGTCCCAGCTGTTGATGCCGGTGGACCGCGTCTGCAGTACCTTGTGAACTCATATGAGGTACCTCCTTTTAATCAGAGCCTGTGCCACTCTTACTACCCGATCTTATAACCTGGTACTAAGACTTGGCTTAACCTTATTATAATCCCTTTTACCCAAAAAAGGAAAGAACCTTTCTCATAAGCCTCTTTGGCTTACATTCCAATGGCCTTTCCATCGACCGCCAGCATGGCTTCACCCATGATTTCCGACAGAGAAGGGTGTGGATGAATGGTTTGGCCGACTTCCCAAGGTGTCGCATCCAGCATCTGAGCCAGTGAAGCCTCAGCGATCAATTCCGTCACATGGGTGCCAATCATATGTACCCCCAATATATCATTCGTCTTGGCATCTGCGATCACCTTCACGAATCCATCACGACTTCCGTGAATGAGCGATTTGCCAATCGCCTGAAACGGGAACTTTCCTGTTTTAATGTCATAGCCACGTTCTTTGGCTTCACGCTCGGTGAATCCAATGCTGGCTGCTTCCGGACGTGTGTACACACATCGCGGTATACGGTGGGATTCAACGGCATGTACCGTTTCCCCTGCCAAATGATTGACAGCGAGAATGCCTTCATGACTTGCCGCGTGCGCAAGCTGTAGACCACCAATGCAGTCGCCAATGGCGTAGATGTGACCTTCACCGGTCTGTAGCTGTTTGTTCACAGCAATGAAGCCACGCTCCAGCTTGATATCCGTATTTTCGAGTCCGATATTTTCGACATTGGCCTGACGTCCAACCGACACGAGCATTTTCTCCGCTTTCAGCGTTTCCTGCTTTTCGTCACCAAGCTGCACATCAATCTGGATGCCATCTGTATCCGTGCTATAGGTTTCCGTTAGCACTTTGGCTCCTGTCAGGAAACGAACCCCCCGCTTACCAAGCAATCGTTGCATCTCTCTTGCAACATCCTCATCCTCTGCAGGCAGCACGTGAGCAGCAGCTTCTACCACCGTGATGTCTACACCAAAGTCATTCAGCATGGATGCCCACTCCAGTCCAATCACACCACCGCCGACAATAATAAGTGATGCAGGAAGCTCGTCCATACGCAGTGCTTCGTCACTGCTCATAATAAACTTGCCATCCGGTTCCAGCCCTGGCAGCACACGTGGACGTGAACCAGTAGCAATAATGAGATTGGTCGGCACAACCGTATCCATCTCCCCATCTTCAAACTCTACAGCGACCGCTCCGCTCTGCGGGGAGAAGATGGAAGGTCCGATCACGCGACCGTTCGCGTGTACGACCTGGATTTTATTTTTTTTCATCAAATATTGAACGCCCTGATGGAGCTGCTCCACAATCGCATCCTTACGCGCCTGTACTTTGGGAAATACAAGTGTGGCTCCAGCTGTCTCAATACCATACGTCTCGCTCTCCTGAATCTCGGCGTACACTTCCGCGCTTTTCAGCAAAGCTTTGCTCGGAATACACCCACGATGCAGACAGGTTCCGCCGAGCTTGTCCTTCTCAATAATAACCACCTGTTTTCCTAGCTGTGCAGCTCGGATTGCGGCTACATATCCACCAGTTCCTCCTCCAAGAATTGCTACATCACATGTAATTGGCATCTCTCATGCTCTCCTCTATGAATCAAATTTCAGTATCATTTATGATGGCTTGAATCATGGTTTGGAATATACCCTCTATATGCCATTGTACTCTCCTTGAGCAGTCAACTCAAAGTTTGAACCAATCACACATGGACAGCCCATGCATTCCAAGCTATGATGGAATCAGGTATGATCTGTAAGCGTAACCTTTATTTAATGTCGACTTTGGCAGAAAGGGTATAATGCTCATGAATACAAGATTGGTATTTGCGCGATTTTTGGCGATTGTTGTTCTGGTCATCCCCGGTTTAATGGCAATGAAGGGTTTTCTGATGATGAAAGACGCCCTGTTCCTATATTATGCCGAGCACGGGAACGAACTGATTTCACCAGGATTCCAGTGGCTTTCCTTTGGCGGTGGACTTGTCCTTTTTGCCGCAGGTATGAGTTTTCTGGGAGGCTGGATCTTGTTCCGTGACCGCAAGCGTAATTATGTAGGTCCCCGTTTCCGATCCAAAAATGTACCCGAAAAAGCAGAGACGCCCGGAGGGACTCCTTGAGTCCGGGCTTTTTGTGTGTTTTTACAACACACCGCCTACTTTACATAGACAGGATGGATCATCATGGTATCATTTTTAATCACGTTACAACGACTGCTCAAAGGCATTTTCCATGCGTTCAAAGACCCCAAGTTTCTGGCTTTGTTCGCGTTAACGGCAGCAACGTTGCTGTCAGGCACTTTGTTTTACACTCGTGTTGAAGGTTTGCACTGGATCGATGCATTATACTTCTGTGCGGTTACTCTGACTACGGTTGGACATCCTGAATTTGTGCCATCCACCGGATTCAGTAAAGCCTTTACTGTCATCTACATGTTTGCAGGCATAGGTCTCACCTTTGCCATGATTGCCAGAATTACAGCAGGTATTCTATTCCCTCGCAAATTAAAGACAGAAGAGGACCCGGAGTAATCTCCGGGTCATTCGTATAAGGCATCCCGCAGTTTGGTAGACATACGTGATTCTTTGGAAGAAGACTTCAGGATCGTTCTGCGCAGCGTCAGGTTACTTGCCTGCAGTCGCTCCGCTTCTGCGAACAGTTCTGCAAATAAGGCCTGCGCCGCTTCATCTAGTGATGCCTGCTCTTTCAGGCTTTCATATCGTTCTTGAAGTGATGTTAATACTTCACTCATCGTAAACACCTCTTTTCATAACTCCTAGTAACAGCTGCCGGAACCAACGGCTTAACATTCCATATAGTAACACAAAGCTGCACAGATTAGTTCTGGCTCTTACCAAAGATTTTGTGGTACTCTGTAATGGTCGCTTTTTTTGTTGAATCCCGTATGTGAGAGGAGTAGCAGCACCGTGCAAACAGGACGTATTACCGTAATTACTGGACCCATGTTCAGTGAAAAGTCCGGTGAACTCATTCGCCGTTGTCAGAAATTAATTCAATTTGGCCGTAAAAAGGTTGTGGCCTACAAACCAGCCGAGGATGATCGGTTTGCCCAAGATGAAATCGTGAGCCGAATTGGTTATCGATTGCCTGCTCATTCCATTCCCCGGCAATTAACCCCGGAATCCGTAGAAATGATCCTGAATCAAACCATAGATGCTGATGTTGTTGCATTTGATGAAGTACAATTTTTCAGCAGTGCCATCATGGAACTGGTCTCGGAGCTAGCCTATTGTGGCAAACATGTTATTGTGGACGGACTTAATATGGATTACCGTGGTAAGGAATTCGGATATATCGGCGGTTTGCTTGCCATGGCAGATGACATTGAGAAACTCTCGGCTTTCTGTGCCGTATGTGGTAGCCCGGATGCTGCCTTTACGCAACGTATCGTCAATGGGGAACCCGTTACCTTGGGTCCGGTTGTTATGATTGGCGATTCGGAAGCTTACGAGCCGCGCTGTCGTTGCTGCTTCATTCCTCCTCACAAAGTTGAATGCTCATCATAGTTTCTAAATGATCTCTAAGATCCTCCAAAAAGCCCTTTTTGGGCTTTTTTTGATTATCGCAGCGAACTTTTGCACAAAAAAGCACCGCTTTGCAGCGATGCTTACAGGATCACTTCCCGCTAGTCCCGGGAAACAAAATATTTGTTGGTCATGTAGTAAGCGTCACCACGCGACGTTTCCACCATTCCTTTTTTGGCATCCAAAAATACAATCTCTTTACACTTCGTGCAGTACCATTTCGTGCGCTTGTATGGAGATTCCGTCACGTAAGCCGTGCCGCATTTACAATCAATCTTCATTAATAACTCGGTTGATTTATAAGCACTGGACAGGCGTTCCAGGTTATCCTGTTGCTGTGTAGGCATAATGGTCTGCTGATAATCCGATAGATGATTCTGAACCTTAAAGTCTGCTACCAATCCTGCATTCAATCCAAAAAACTCCTTGCCGATTTCGGTCACGAAGCGCTTCTCATTTCTGTAGCAATCCAGCCACTCAATAATCTGCTTATTAGACAGTGGAACCGTACCCTTGATACCGCTGTTTAAGGTGTAGGTCATGATGTATAAAGTATCGTCTTGTCTACCTGAGTACATTAGAATCCTCCTTCGAATACATTTGCTAATGTACTACAAAAACGCGCATAAATCAAAAAATTCTTATTTCCTGAGCGCATCTCTTCTTATTAAATGGGAAACATTCCTCTTTCATCCGCCAAAGACTTACAAGAACTGCATACACCTGAAACATTTCCCTGCGGTGCCGCATAATGCACGACCGATCTGACGTTTTTCTTACATATGGAACAGTAGTGCCTCCTTTCTTTTTTTGGGATATAGTCCGATAGCTTCACTACATTTTGGTTCTGTCGGAATCGTTGTAAGAAGCCCAGCCATTTCATCTCGCTTCACTCTCTCTTGTTCGCTTACCTCGTAGTCGTTTTTCGCTTTTGGTTAAAAATTATCGCGCCTTCTGTTATGTATACGATTCCAAGTTGTGCATGCCTATCTCATAATCTATTCGACGTTTTGGGCGTTTTTCCTGTTTTAATCTCTACACATATAAAAAAAACCGACATAACCTGCTTTCCTTCCTTTTGGAAGAACAGTATTTTAGTCGGTTCCCACCTTATTTATAAAAAGTTCCCAGAACGTCCAGCTCTGGTGAGCGCTCAATTCGAAACGGGTAGATATACCCCTGATTCATTCGGGTAAATTTGCGACTCCACAGATCCAGTCCGGATGTGAACTGATAGGCCTGATATATAAACTTGGAACAGTAATTACGCTCAATACTGCGAAGATTGGTCTGCAAACGGTAGAATTTCACCTGCTTGTAATGGTCCTGTACCCAACCGGCTGCTTTCATGCCTGCCTCACTCAGCCTGGAACGGAATACAATGAAGCGATCTCCTTCATAGAAACGTGTGAGATACCAGTCTAATGAATCAGCAAATACAGGCCCATAAGGATGCACATGATACACTTTGCCGTCGAGCCCAATAATCCCCATATGCCCGGCGTAATACGTTGATTCCGAACTTGGTGTGTACACAATATCTCCAGGCTCCAGCTTCATCTCGCCTAATGCGTTAATGGGCAAGTCTTGATGCAGCCGTTTGGCTGCTGTACGTTCACGCCGTCCTTCAACCAACAAGCGATGAAGTGCCCCGGCAAGTGCAAGATATATTTCAGACCATTTGATCTTTTTTTTATCAGATCGTTTGAACCACCGCTGGATGAAGGTGAAACCTCGCTGTGGCTGTGATCCCTTTTTCATACGCTGCACTCCACTCTCATCTATTTATTGGATCTATATATAAAAATTATTTTCACTGACACTACGATGACAGAATAATCTTCCAATCGCTATAATCCCCAGACTTTTTCTGTCCTCTCCGTTATTGTGTAAATGATTATTTCAGATGATGTTTTTGTCATTCTAATGTATCTCAGGCTTATTATAGACATTTGGTAGCACATGTTCAATTCGGCAACCATTGTGTCTGTTGAAATTATGCCTTCTTATTACCCATTTTATGCAAAAAAGATGACTTCGGGATTAACCCGAAGTCATCTTACTCGTATCCAAATGTAACCCTCTATTCTTCTACAACACCAAGGGCTTTATTTTTCTCCTTAAAGCGACTGTTATGGGAAGAAACATAAGCCACTTTTTCCGCTTCAGGGTCCATGTAAAGCTTTGCACTATTCACCGCAAGAGCAGCATCAGTGAAAGTACCCGCAATCAGATAAAGTTTACTACCATAATCTACAAAATCACCTGCAGCAAATACGCCCGGTATATTCGTTTGTAATCTCTCCGTTGTAGTGACGTGCCATTCGCCAAGGTCAAGTCCCCAATCCCGAATTGGACCAAAGTCACTCTTCATGCCATGGTTCACAATGACAGCATCTACTTCAAGCAGTTCAGTCTCGCCCGTGTCCACATGTGAGATGGTCACTTGTTCAATCACATCGCCACTCATACTATGCAATGTCTCTACCGCATAAGGTGTACGGACATCTACTGAGGATTCTCTCATGCGCAGTACATTACGCTCCAACCCGCCAAAACGGTCACGACGATGCACAACTGTCACTTGCTCTGCCAATGCTTCCAGTTCATTCGCCCAGTCTACAGCAGAGTCGCCTCCACCCGAGATCAGTACCCGTTTACCCCGGAATGGCTCGAGTTCCTGCACGGTATAGTGCAGATTGCTAACCTCATAACGGTCAGCACCTTCAAGCTCCAGCTTGGCCATTTTATATATACCATATCCGATTGCCATAATGACGGTACGTGTCCAGTGTTGTTCACCTGTTGCAGAAGTTAACAGAATTGTGCCATCAGGTTGACGCTCGAATCCTTCGATCTGTTGTTCGAACACAAGCGTTGGATCGAAAGTTCGTGCCTGTTCTTCCAATTGTTTAATCAGATCCTCACACAGGATTGGCGTCACACCCCCGACGTCCCAGATCATTTTCTCCGGATAAAATAACATGCGACCGCCTAATCTGTCCCGTGCCTCAATTAACTTGGTCTTCATATCCCGCATGCCGCTATAAAAGGCAGAGTACATGCCCGCAGGGCCACCGCCGATAATGGTTACATCATAGAGTTCCAACTGCTGATTCATATTAAAAATACCTCCGTTAATTCGATCCAGAACATCGAGTATTTGATATCGATTCTCATTATCACTTAAATCCTAGTGTAATGGTAATCTTATCAAAATACAATGGCTAAAAAACAAACATTTCTTGTACAAAACATTTACGAACTACTCTGTACTCCACTATTGCGCTCTTGGAGCCGCCAACAGCTTTTCAACGACAAAATCAAGTTGTTTATTGATTGAATAGATATCTGAATAGTAGAAGAAATCAAAATCAATCTCAATCAGACGACCTTCCTTGATCGCAGGGATGCTGCTCCAAATTGGATTATCCGTCAAGTTATCTGCCCCATCGTATACAGAGCGGAATACATAGTCACCGATATATTCAGGCAGTACTTCCATGGAAATACTGGAGCCAGCTGCCTCCGAAACCACATCAATTTTTTTCTGTACAACCTCAGGCGCTTTCATTCCCAAGTACTCATATACCGCCTGAGATCCTCGGCCAAACTGTTTGCTCTCTACAATGACCATGCCTTTCAAACCGCCCTCCACAATGGAGATCGTTTTGTCCAGTATGCCTGCATCTGCAAGAGTTTTCTTACTCTCTTCTACTTTGGTTTTGAGATTGAGGAGTAACTTCTCGGCTTCCTGCTCTTTGCCAAAAATACTCGCTATACTATGCAGTCTTTCTTCTGTTGTCATTTTCTCGTACGGAATATATACAGTAGGTGCAATATCCTTTAATAACGTATATGTCTCTTCAGAAGGAACAATGATCAGATCCGGATCAAGATCAATGACAGCTTCAGGATTCGGTTCAAACCAGGTACCCAGTGCATTTACACCTTCAAGCTCACTCTTGTATGCAGCCCCGTCATATACATCTGAGGTAGCGATCGGCTTAACCCCAAGGGCAACGACATCTCCCTGGAGATACAGAACAACAACCCGTTTGGGGTCAGCTGGGACAACGACCTCACCCTTAACCGTCGAGACCGTGCGTGTTTCATTGTCCTTGTTGGTCTGGTTTCCTGTGTCTGATGACACGGTCGTACTGCTGTTATTGGAACTGGCACCCGTTCCTTCGCCAGCTGTTGGTGTGGTTGTACCTGAAGAGCAGGCTGAGAGCAGCATCGTTATGCTCAATAGAGCCACCATAATCATACTTGAACTTGTTTTTCTTCTTTTCATTGGTGTAGACCCTCCGTCTATATATTGATAATGATTCTCATAATCAATATATCCTGACTTCCATCTACGGCCAATGGACGATTCAGATATTTGTAATGGACGATCCTCTGCTCTCGCTTCTTCTCTCCTGTTTCGTTGATACTGGATTGGTGAGATCCCCACATGTTTTTTGAAGATACGACTAAAATAATACACATCCGAATAACCCACTTCTGCTGCAATTTCACCAAGCGTTGCATCAGATCGTACAAGCAGAGTACGAGCCTTGGCAAGTCGAGTCTGAATTAGATAATCAATCGGACTGTAACCCGTTTTTCGTTTGAATTGCATGGATAAATGACGAGAGCTGTAGTTGAATTGTTCAGCCAGAGAATCAAGCGTGACCTGTTCCCTGTAATGGTTCTGTATGTAACGAAGTGTTTGTTTCACCGGATCAGCATGTTCTGTTTTGATCTCTTGCTCTGTTAGCTGAATCAGCATTTCATGAATGAATTGGTAAAATAAACTTTTCGTATGAAGCAGATCCAGACTGCCGGACTGTGCCCATGCATCTTCAAGCTCATCTAGGTAACGTAACAGTCCAAGCGGACTATTCGGCGTAAAACCATATTGCAAAGAGAACGGTGCAACCTCAGGCTGTGTCAACAACCACGTTTTGCGATAACCAGGAAAGGCAAGGAATGCTCTGTAATAGAGCAGTAGATATTCCAAATCTTCATTGGTTTGAATATCCAATGAAGCACCCTTGGCCCCATGAAGCATGAAAAATCGCTCTGCCTTGTATGCTCGTCCATCCAATTGAAGCACAGCCGATCCTCGGATTGTATATATAAAACCATTTGCCGGAAGTGTGTAGGAACTCAGTTGTTCCCCCGCCTCCATAACGATCCGGCGTATATCCAGAACCTTAACAGCGGCAAGATTCCAGCATTTTATCTGTTCATCTATTTGCATCAATTACTCTCCAATCCCAGCCTCATCCGGAACAAAGACCTTACAAGGCATCATTCTGTCACACATCCGACAACATATGCGGAGCAGAGTTTCACTAATAATATACTTTTATTATAAATGATAATAATTTTCATTATCAACTGTAATTTTAGAGTGGAGTTGGATTTCATCTCATCAAGCACTTGTTACGCTTATTTTGGTTCAGAGATCTTCGTAAACCACGCGGCCAATTCCTCTGTTTGATCCAATGTTGCAATGGGATCAAAGTACCACGAACGATCGGGGCTCCAGATAAACACACGATCATTTTTAACCGCATCCAATGAGCTCCAGACCGGTTTTGATTTCAACTCTTCGAGAGTCAGATTATCTGCTGTAAGAATGATGTAGTCACCAGCAAATTCAGGAATTGCTTCTGAGGATACTTCCACTAGTTGATCCTTCATTAAGATCTCTTTTTTATCTGCAGGAGGATTCAAACCAAGCGCGCTGTAGACTGCTTGACCTCCCCGACCAAAATTATCACCAAAAGCTAATGGGCCTTTATCATTGAACTGCATGACCGACACCTCGGCTGCTGGATCAATCGCCTCACCGACACGCTTCTTGGCATCTGCAATTCTTGCATCATAATCGGCTAACCATGCCTCAGCTTCTTTTTCTTTATTCAGCACTTTACCAAAATAGGCAATCTCTTCGTGGGTGTTTTTCAATTCGCCAAATGGAATAACTAACGTAGGTGCAATTTTGCTAAAGGAATCAAATAAATCAGGATTACCTGTCACAATCAGATCCGGCTCAAGTTCCAACACTTTTTCGAGAGAGATGGTTTCGTATTCGCCAATATTTTGCACACCCTCAAGTGACTTGATAAAATAAGGATTCTTGAGGTTCAACTCGGGTGTACCCACAGGCTTGATCCCCAGGGCAATTAGGCTCCCTAGATACAAGTCAACCACAATCCGTTTAGGTTCAGCAGGGATTGTAACATTTCCCTTCACCGTTGAGATTGTACGTGGTTCAGATGTTTTACTTTCACTCTCTCCTGTTGCTGTTTTCGTAGAACTTGACGCACTATTGCTTCCAGATGCATCCACGTTTGAATTACTCGCAGCCCCTGTAGAGCAGGCACTTAACAGTAAAGTAAGACTTAGTAGAATACTCAGCAGCATTCCCGTTCTTGTCTGTCTGTTCATTTTGATTGACCCTCCATGCTTATATTGATAATGATTATCACCATCACTATAAACATACCTTCCACTTCCGCCTCTGAAAATGTCATTTCGCGCCACGCTTGATGTCAGATCAGGCCAATATAAGGGTTCTGAGGTCTTCTCTTTGAATTGCAAAGGAGAAAGACCTGTATGTTTCTTGAACATACGTCCCAAATAATAACCATCCGGATAACCGATACCGGCTGCAATCTCATCCAACGTGGCGTCCGTTTGCAGCAACATCTCCTTGGCTTTGAACAACCGAAACTGAATCAGATAATCGATGGGACTGCTTCCCGTCGACTGCTTGAACTTGCGTGACAAGCTTCTTGGGCTGGTGCCAATCATGTCTGCCAAAACATGAAGTGTAAGTGGCTGGGTATAGGAAGCCTCTACAATTTCAATAACTTTGCTGACTTGATCCATCATACTTGGATAATAACGATTGGATACAAGAGGAACCTGTGACGATATCTGCTCCACAAATGCATAAAACAAACTCTTGACCTGAAAGTGCTGAATGGGGTTCTTTTGCTCCCACAAAAAACGCATCTGCTTCAATTGCTCATATAGAATGGTTGGCATATCGGGGGTAAAGCCATAGTTCAATCGAAACGGATTGATACGCTCCATTAACCTTCCCAGATCGGTTCTTCCTCTGCTAGGTAGGTTAGCTTTGTACATCAAGTAATAGAAGCGCAATCCGGCTTCGCCTGCTTGAATCACCAATTTGCTCCCTTTACCGCCATGGAGAATATAAAAGCGACTCACTTCATACGTTGCGTTGTCAATCATCACTCCAGCTTCACCCTGAATGGTGAGCACAAAGGTACTTGCTGGAAATTTGTATTTCATCTCTTCATATGCCTCTAATTCCATGTAACGGATATCTGCTATACTCACCGCAGCATAGTTCCAGAGGATATAATAATCATTCCACATTTCGCTAACCCAACTCCGTCTTCATGTATTATGTCTTGACTTCCACCCACTTATTGATAACCATTATCAATTATTATGATGAAGTACGCAATACAAGCGAGGTAAATGAGACCATCCTGACTGACATAAAGCTATTCAAATCCTTCTCTTAACATCCGATATATGTAAATAGAACCATGATAAAGAGAGAAGGAGAATGAGGATATGAATTCAATCTCATCTGCAACCAAAAGCAGTTTCACTCCCGGGAATCAAGTCTCCAGTCGGGATAAAGAAATTCAGGGACTTATGCAGCAGAAGGTCCGGCTCAATGAAGAAATACAAGGGGTAAAAACCAATGATGAGTTGGATACCAAAACCAAAGCTCAGCGGATTAAATCCTTAACAAGCTCCATATCCCAGATCGATAGCCAAATTGCTCAGATTAAAGCAGAGGAATTGCAAGAGAAGAACAAATTAAGACAGCCCGAAAAGACTCAACAGCAACAACCCAAACCTAGCGATGAGACACAAGCCCCTTCACTGGATCATCTAATCAAACATAGTCAGACTTATGATCAATTGGGTAAGCTCGTCGGTTTGCGTGATCGCATGCAGGGCTCCATTCAGACCACTGAAGGGGAGACCCGCTTCGACCGACTCGTTCTGGAGATCAATCCTCCTGCAAATAGTTCTGATCTCGGCAAATCAATGATGTTGGAAAACTCAGAGCGCACCGTCTTTCAGGCAAAACGAGAGGTTGTTCAGGACATCACTTCTCAGCTCAGCAAGGTCAATCAAAAGATTGGCGATCTGGTGAAAGAGATCCATCAGCCTGCACCTAAAGAAACAACACAACCTCCGATCTCTGCAACATCTGGAGAAGAAGATCAGGAAGTAAATGAAGGAAAGAAAAAGGAAAGTAAGGAGCCATCAGATGGGGGAGCCACGAATCAGAAATCCGGAAACGGCACGCAAACTCCGGCTTCCGCCTCTCCAGCTACGTCATATCCATCTGTAGATATTCGAATCTGAGTACCATTTGCTCAAACATAACTTATATGTATACATATTAGGGTTGAGGTGTTTTGTTTTCATAGCAAAGTTCTCAACTCGCATCCAATGATAGAAAAACCACTATTACAGGTGACTAACTCCTGATAAGTAGTGGTTTTTCTTCATTTCTGCATATTAATGGTATAGGTTTAAAACGATGCTTCACTTCTTGAGGTTCATTCTGTCCTCTATATTCTCTTATAAATGTATGTTTCAATTTATTTCGTATGCGAATTCCACTTCTAACATGGATTGCTTGTGGTATCATTTGCACAGATGATGCTGCCGGCAATCGCTTTACAGCCTTTTTTGATCCGTGTGGCCTCATCAATAATCTGATCTATGTTTTCATATTTTTGCTTGCTGTTGGTGACAACGGCGATGGATACCGACACCAGAGGAATGGGCCGAGTCTGCCCGGAACGTCCTTCCCCCAGAACATATTGATGATGCCAATCTTGCTCGTTGTAAAACATCTTTTTCATTTCCTCAAAACCTGTGATGACTTCCTCACTAATCTGTTGGTAATCATGGTGGTTCAGGATGATAATAAAATCATCACCACCGATATGTCCAAGAAAAGCTTCAGGGAAAACAAAAAGCTTGCGAAGCAAGTTAGCTGTCGCCTGAATAAGCTGATCCCCCATTTTGAAACCGTAGCTATCATTGTAGGATTTAAATTGATCGAGATCAACGTACAGTACGCTAAAATGGTCCAACTGAAGCGCCTGATATAGCCGTTCGTCGATGATATGGTTCCCTGGAAGGCCTGTCAGCGGGTTCATAAAAATAGCCATCTCAGCCCGCACATCAGCAACAGCAAGCAGCAAACGGCGAATACTCACAGCTCCATAGAAACGTTCGCCTGACGTGACCAGTACAAGGTCATATATCTCGCCTTCATCTCGATCCATGGCTAGAACACTGACATCAGTGATCTGTTCCGAATAATCCACGACCAAAGCCTGTGTGTTCATCACCAGCTCTACAGGACGCCCCATATACAGGTTATAGCCATACTGGGTGCCAATCTGCTGAAAGAATCGCGGGCGCATCATCAATGACACCCCCTTCTCCCCCATAACAGCTATACCTTCGAGACTGGGATCGGACTTGAAAAGATGATAGACGATATCACATTTTGTATCAGATTGTACTACGGGAATCGGTTCAGCAATCTCGCCTATTTGCGTAAACATAGTATTCTACTCCTCTGTTCGTAGCATCTAATCCAAATTTCCCAAATCCATATGTAGGTCTTTGTCAATGGTCACATCGTACCACTTTCTACTCAAAAAAGCGTTAACTGAGGGTAAAAGTTTATGAAAGATTTCCTTCTACTGAAAATTAACTAAATCGTATTACTCTAATACTGAATCTCAAATGCTGGGAATAATTCGTACACAGATCAATTTCATCATTTTGCTTCATAATAGTTTAAAGCAAAAATACCGTCATTTACTGGATGTACTACATCCAATAAATGACGGTATTCGTTAGCATATATCTCAGAAGTTGATCGCCATGAAATGTGCCAATTCAGATATTTATCGCCAAATTCATGCGGCTGGAAACTAATCTGAATACAAGTTTCCTCCCCGCATCACTCCTGATCCTTTCAGGACACCTTATGCTCAATTCTCAGCTTGTCTGCAACCATCGCAATGAATTCCGAGTTCGTTGGTTTCGACTTGCTGATGTTGATCGTATAACCAAACAAGTGGCTGATGCTGTCGATGTTACCACGCGTCCACGCCACTTCAATGGCATGACGAATCGCACGTTCGACGCGAGAAGGCGTTGTTTTGAATTTTTCGGCGATTGCCGGATATAATGTTTTGGTGATAGCTCCCAAAATTTCGATATTGTTATACACCATCGTAATCGCTTCGCGCAAATACTGATATCCCTTAATATGCGCAGGTACACCGATTTCATGTATGATGGACGTAATGCTTGCATCCAGATTTTTGTGTTTGCCCATTGGCACGACATTGGATTTCATAAACATGGATGAACCGCTGCTTGTAGACATCGCAGTCTGTGTTCCCACCAATTGACGTACACGGTTCGCAAGCACTTCCATGTCAAACGGCTTGAGAATGTAATAGGAAGCTCCGAGTTGCACGGCACGCTGTGTGATATTCTCTTGTCCGAATGCCGTCAGCATAATGACTTTAGGCTGTGGAGACAGGTTCAGGTTGCGCAAGCGCTCAAGCACACCCAGACCGTCCAGATGAGGCATGATGATATCCAGAATCAATACATCCGGCACATCCCGAGTTTGCTCCAGCAATTGCAGTACTTCTTCTCCATTGTATGCAATACCGGTTACTTCCATATCTTCCTGCTCAGATATATATTCGGCAAGCAAATTCGTAAATTCACGATTATCATCGGCCAGCAATACCTCAATTTTTTGCAAAACGGTATCCTCCTTTAAATTAAACATCGTTTCGTACATTTCCTTACAGGTTAAATTTTCGACACAGCAAGTTAAATTCCTCCTGTCGAAAATTATTTTTCTTTATTTTTTTTTCTCAATCCTATATAATAAATAATTTATTTCATTATCCGATATATTATGTTTCGTTTCGACAAAAAAGAACCTCAGGCTGATTATCCAGCCTTGAGGTTCTTCGTGTTTTCCTTTTTCATCATCACACCAGCATCTTGTAACATCCATTCAATGAAGCAACCATAACCCGATTTCGGATCATTCACGAATACATGAGTAACTGCACCGATCAACTTACCATTTTGTACGATGGGGCTGCCGCTCATACCTTGAACGATGCCTCCGGTCTTATCCAGCAGTTTCGGGTCCGTAATTCGTAGTACCAGACCTTTCGTTGCTGGCTCCGTTTGATCTGCCACATGGACAATGTCAATGGAGAAGCGTTCAACTTGTTGACCGTCAACCACGGTAAGTATTTCGGCCGGTCCTTCTTTGACTTCATGTGAGAAAGCGACGGGAATACCTTTTGAATACAAACTGTGCTCAGGATTTCCAGACATTTTACCAAAGATACCAAAAGCCGTATTGCGTTCAATATTGCCCAAAATTTTGCTTTCCTTGAGGAAATGAGCACGTTTTTCACCCGGATCACCGGTCTCACTTTTCGAAATGGACGTCACATTGGACTGAACAATCTGACCACTACCCACAACAATAGATGTTTGTGTATTCATATCTGTAATGACATGGCCCAGTGCGCCGTATACGCCCTGATCGGGAGCATAGAAGGTAAGTGTGCCAACGCCGGCTGCGGAATCACGAATGTATAAACCAAGCCTCCACGCTTGATCCTCGGAGTCATAAGCCGGAGTCAATCGAGTCTTGACTGTTTCATTACCACGTTTCAACACAACATCAATACCTTTTTTACTTTTCCCTGCAAGCTCAACGGCTTCAGAGACACCTGCCACGCCATCCAGACGTTTACCATCCATATGCGTGATCAGATCTCCGAGCTTAATGCCTGCGTTTTCTCCTGGCGATACACGCTCATCCTGCCCGGAATGGACTAGATGATGGCCAACCACCAGAATGCCTGCCGATTTCACTTTGACGCCAATCGTTTGACCCCCGGGTACAACACGCAAATCCGGTATCACATTCACATGCACTGTTTTGACCGGAATTTTCCCCCACAACTTCAACGTTAATTTGGCATGTCCCGTCTGTTGTGGGTTAAGATGCAAAGGTTGTTGACTCGTAACATGCATCGCGGCCTGATCATCCAAGCCAACAATATCTGGACGATCTACAACGGCGCTTGAAGCAGCAGGTACAGCGAGCCGGACATCTGCTTGCCTGCCAGCAAACACCTGCAATTCATCCGGCAGTGAAGCATAACTTTGCACAGGCTGAATGGCCTGGCTAATCACACAAAGAAAGAAGGCAAATAAAAGACCTAGCAATTTCTTCCTGAGGGGGGAATTCAATGGCTGTCACACTCCCTTTGCTTCTTTCGCTTGACGAAAGGTGGTCGCCAATTGCGTACCTTTAAGATAACCTTGCCCCCAGGCTTTTATTACTGTCAATCATTACGCCAGCCGTTCGTTTCACCCTTTTTTGGCTTCCGCCAAATTCAGCATTTCCTGTGCGTGGTGCAGTGTTTTTTCTGTAATTTCCACACCACCTAGCATACGTGCCAATTCCTTCACTCTGCCTTCGTCTGACAGCGATTCCACTTGCGTCATCGTCCGTCCATCGTAGACATGTTTCTCAATGAGATACTGATGATCTGCCATACAAGCCACTTGTGGCAAGTGAGTTATTGAGAAAACCTGACAAGTCGAAGAGAGACGGAACAATTTTTCAGCAATGGATTGAGCCGCTCTACCGCTAACTCCAGTATCAACTTCATCAAAAATCAACACAGGTATCCGATCATGTCGTGCAAAGATACTCTTCATCGCCAGCATCATTCGCGACAACTCACCACCTGAAGCAATTTTGCCCAGTGGTCGTAATGGCTCGCCCGGATTCGGTGAGATCAGGAATTCCGCATTGTCAGCACCCTGACGATTCAGACGAATACGGCGTCCATTCCATTCTATACCCTTCGGATCTTCAAATGGGGTAATCTGAACACGCAGTGTTGTGCGTTCCATCTGCAGATCTTTGAGCTCACTTTCCACCTGTGCAGCAAGTTCTTCCGCGCATTGTTTGCGAACCTTGCTGAGTTCTTCAGCAGACTCCATCACAAGGTTAAGCATTTTGTCACGTTCAGCTCGCAATTTCTCCAGCCGTTCGTCCTTGTTCTCCAGTTGATCGGTTTCATGGCTAATCTGCTCATAATAACTCAGAATAAGTTCAACACTGTCCCCGTATTTCCGTCTGAGGCCAGAAATCAGATTCAGCCGTTGCTCCACTTCTTCCAGTCTTGCCGGATTGAATTCAATCTTCTCCCGATAATCCCTTAACTGGAATGTCGCATCTTCCAATTGATAAAATGCGGATTGCAGCTGTTCCACAATGGGTTGTAATCCTTTGCTGTCATATCCAGAAATGTCTTCAATTCTTGAAAGAGCAATGCTCACAGCTTCAAGCCCTCGTTGACCACTGAGCAGATCATATGCACCAGCGACACTGTCCATCATTTTCTCACTATGGGATAGTTTGACCCGTTCTTCCCCGAGTAATTCATCCTCGCCACGTGTAAGGCTTGCAGCTGCGATCTCCTCAAGCTGAAAGCGATACATGTCCAAGAGTTGATATGCCCGCTGACTCGACTCCTGAAGCGCACGAAGTTCTTTTTCCGCCGTGATAAACTTGCTGTAGCGTTCTTGGTACTTCGCTTTGACAGGTCCGATTACTTCCGAGCCATAGGTATCAAGAAGCCCCAGATGGCTCTCTGCACGCAGCAAACTCTGATGTTCATGTTGTCCATGGATATTGATTAACTTCTCGCCTACTTCACGCAGCATGGTCAGATTGACCAATTGTCCATTAATGCGGGACGTACTTTTCCCCTGAGTATTTAACTCACGTCGAATAACCAAATGCTCTTCCGGCTCACAATGGATACCAAGCTTCTCTAATGTCTGCCATACCGGATGACTTTGTTCCATCTCAAACAGAGCTTCCATCTCTGCCTTCTCGCATCCGTACCTAATCAAATCAGCCGAACTGCGTCCACCTGCAATTAAGCCAAGAGCATCTATAATGATCGACTTCCCTGCACCCGTTTCCCCTGAAAGTACATGGAATCCCGGATGGAATACAACGTCCACTTCTTCCACCACAGCCAGATTGCGAATCGATAACGTAACTAACATCTGCAAAAACACCTCCGGATGACTACCTCAGATATTATGTTTTTGAATCATTCATTAAGCAATATAACCCATGATCCGCTCAATAACGGTCACGCTGTTTCCTTCAGTCCTGCAAATAATAAGAATGGTATCATCTCCACAGATTGTGCCCATGACTTCATTCCACTCAATATTATCAAGCAGCGCTGCAATGGAGTTGGCTGTTCCTGGCAGACATTTCATCACAACCAGGTTGTTCGTGTGATCAATGTGCAGGAAGTTGTCAACGAGTGCACGCTTCAATTTTTGAATCGGATTATATCGTTGATCTGTCGGCAAAGAATATTTATACCGTCCGTCATCCATCGGGATCTTGATTAACAGTAGTTCCTTGATATCCCGGGATACCGTCGCTTGAGTCACCTGAAAACCTGATTTCCGCAGTGCTTCAACCAAATCATCCTGAGTCTCGATTTCATTTTGACTAATGATTTCACGAATCTTGATGTGCCTTTGTCCTTTCATACATGCCTCCAGTTAAATGTATTGCAATAAAGCAGCAATTGTAACCCGCCGCAGACTTTGCCCTGCAATGTTTATTCTTTTATATTAGTCCAGATCATCCCCATCATAAACATCTTCCTGATAGTCCATGAGCCTGATTAACTTAATATCGGAATCCTCCAAGTCAACATACAGCAATCCTTCACAGCCAGGATATAACAACAGATAATTGAGAAAGCGATCCCTGAGCGCAGGGCCGGTCATTTCAAGTGGCTGTCTGCGACGTGATGTTTTCACCAGGTATCTGAGATCCTCACGTTCTGCAACATAATCGATAAATAATCTGCTGTAATAAACGGATTCATTGGCTTCAAAAGCCAGAGGGACTTTCATTTTGCCACCGATAACTTCGTAACCCTGTGCTTCAAGCAAATCCAATGCAGGAGAATCCTGAATCTTCACGTTCAGTTGCATTCCAGACAAGCTTACCGGTATCGGTCGGTTTACCCAATTACGCAAGCCGAAGAACAACCACAAGATCAAACAGACAGCAAGTACACCTATAACGATTGTGTCATATTGACCATCCATTATCGCTCACCTCGAAGACATATTCGAGGTTCATTCCCGATTTCCCTTTACACCAATCATCTTTCCAGCGAAAAGAAACCCATCTTATGATGAGTTTCCCGTAAATGTATGAGCTGCTTCCTTGGCAACTTGCTCCGCAAGTGCATCAAGTGAAGCTGGATCGTTCTCTGGTTGTGATGCATCTGGTTCTTCCAGACGCCAATGTGCGAGAAATTCTATATTCCCTTCTCCACCGGTTATCGGGGAAAAAGTTAAACTCTTCAGATGCAAACCAAGTTGACTGGCAAAATGAAGCATCGTCTGCAATACATCCTTGTGCACCTTCGTATCACGTACCACCCCGGACTTGCCTACTTTTTCACGTCCTGCCTCAAATTGAGGTTTGATCAATGCAACGATATCTGCAGGTTGTCTCAGCAGAGCCAGAAGTGGCGGTAATATGATTCGCAGTGAAATGAACGACACATCAATGCTCGCAAAGTTCGGCACTGGTCCCATCAGATCTTCAGGAGTGACATAGCGAAAGTTGGTTCGTTCCATAACCGTCACCCGCTCATCATTACGCAAAGACCAGTCAAGCTGATTATAACCCACATCAATAGCGTAAACGTGAGACGCACCATGCTGTAGTGCACAATCCGTAAATCCACCGGTGGATGAACCAATGTCGAGCATGACAAGTCCATTCATATCAAGGCCGAAATGACGGATCGCTTTTTCGAGCTTCAATCCGCCTCTGCCGACATAGGGATGTACCGAGCCTTTAACTTTCAGCTCGGCTTCCCTTGGAATTTTCATGCCCGCCTTTTCGATCGGCTCATTATTGGCATACACCAGTCCAGCCATGATTGCAGCTTTTGCCTTCTCTCGGCTTTCATAATAGCCCTGCTCAACCAGCAGAACATCAATTCGTTCTTTCGGGAGTGACATGTATTTCTCCTATCATGTAGATTTACGAAGGAAAACGTGTTTTGGGGATGCCGTAAGATGATTGAACGGCCATCTTGCGCAGCTCAGCACATACATTCTCCACGGTAAGACCCACTTCCTCACGTTGTTCCTTAATACTGCCATGCTCAATGAAGCGATCCGGAATCCCCATTAATTGTACATGAACATCATGCAGTCCCTGTTCTGCATAGAACTCCAGCACTGCACTACCCATGCTACCTGCTTGGGATGCTTCTTCAAGTACAATCAATTTGGTTCCGCGAACGGCCAGATCACGCAGCATCTGCTCGTCAAGAGGTTTGAGGAAGCGTGCGTTGATTACGCCTGCTGTGACACCTTCCCGCTTCACCATCTCCGCTGCTTCTTCAGCAAGCTGCACCATCGATCCTGAAGCGATGACAGCATATCCCTCCGATGGACGCAGTTGCTCCCATGATCCGATTGGAATCGGAACAAGTACATCATCCAGAGGTACACCGACCACATTGTTTCGTGGATAACGGTAAGCAATTGGACCTTCATTATAATCAAGCGCCGTTTTCATCATATGGCGCAATTCATTTTCGTCTTTTGGCATCATCAGCACGATATTCGGAATATGACGCATGAATGCCACATCGTATACCCCTTGATGTGTTTCCCCATCCGGTCCAACAAATCCGGCACGGTCAATGGCAAACATCACGTTGGCGTTATGTCGGCATATATCATGTACAATCTGATCATATGCACGTTGCATGAATGTGGAATACACCGCGAAGACCGGCTTCAAGCCTTCCATAGCGAGTGCAGCACACATGGTGGCCGCATGCTGTTCTGCAATCCCTACGTCAATCATGCGATCAGGAAATTCCTTACTAAAAGGAATGAGACCAGATCCCGTAGGCATTGCCGGAGTTACCGCTACAATCCGCTTATCCTGCTTCGCAAGATCAATCAGCGTTTGACCGAACACTTCTGTGTACATCGGTTTTCCGACTGCTTTCAGCACTTGTCCCGATTCAATTTTGTACGGAGAAATCCCGTGCCACTTGTGCGAATCGGCTTCTGCTGGCTGATAACCCTTACCTTTGGTTGTAAGTACATGGACCATGACTGGACCATCCACATTATCCGCCTGTTTAAAGGTTTCAATCAATTTGGGAATATCATGCCCATCAATCGGTCCCAAATATGTGAAGCCCAGTTCTTCAAAAAGAACACCTGGTACCATCATATATTTGACACTGTCTTTAATCCAGCTTGCCGATTTAGCCAAACGATCTCCAATAGCAGGAATTTTTTTAAGCATCCCCTCGACATCATCTTTTGCTTTCAGATAATGACGATCCGAACGAATTTTGCTCAAATATTTATGCATGGCCCCAACGTTTGGAGCAATGGACATTTCATTATCATTCAGAATAACCATCAGTTTTCTCTGCTCATGACCGATATGATTGAGAGCCTCAAAAGCCATACCACCTGTAAGCGCTCCATCACCAATCATCGCGATAACTTGGTTGTCCTCACCCTTCAGATCACGTGCAAGGGCCATCCCCATCGCAGCAGACAATGAAGTACTGCTGTGCCCGGCTTCCCATACATCATGTTCACTTTCGTTGCGTTTGACAAACCCGCACAGTCCGTTATGTTGACGCAATGTATCAAAGCGGTCCATACGTCCTGTCAGAACTTTGTGCACATAAGCCTGATGCCCTACATCAAAAATCATTTTGTCTGCCGGACTGTTATAGCAGTAATGCAGGGCTACCGTGAGCTCAACCACGCCTAAGTTAGGTGCGAGATGCCCCCCTGTAACGGACAGCTTCTCAATCAGAAACTGCCGGATCTCTGCCGACAAAAGGGCAAGATCATCCTGAGACATCGACTTTAGATCACTGGGTTGTTTAATTTGTGGAAGCAGCACGAGAATCTCCCCGCTTTCCTAGATTGTTTAGTTTATTGTTGTAAATCGATATATACATTATGAATCAAATAACATTAAATCATTATAACATAAAAGAATAAGAATCATAATTTCCTGCACTATACTCCCGATAACGAGCATTCTCGCCAGCAAGTTATTTAGAATTCTTCTCCATATGTATTCCCGCATCCACTCGGGACAGACTTATCCCATCCACTCGGAAAAAGGACATTACACTTATTACACGGTTATACAGGGTTTGAAACAGCGCATTTGTCAGAATCTAATGGTCTCGACTCATCAAATAATCTGCAATCTCCAGCAATCTCGATGCATCAGGTAACTCGGCTCTTTCAAGTGCATCTTTAGCAGATTGGGTAAGGGATTTTACTTCGTCTACAGAAGCCTCCATACCAATAAAATAAGGGTATGTTACCTTCTGCTGATTCACATCGCTTTGTGTTTTCTTGCCCATCTTCTGCTCGTCGCCCGTCAGGTCGAGAATATCATCCTGAATCTGGAACGCCAGGCCAAGATCACGGCCAAATACACGCAAGGCTTCCAATTGTCCTTCCGTTGCTCCACCAATTCGTGCTCCGGCAATGAGGGCAAAAACAATCAGGTCACCCGTTTTGTGCAGATGAATATATTGAAGCTGTGCAAGATCAGTCATGCCTTGTTCGCCTTCCATATCCGCAACCTGGCCGCCGACCATGCCTCTTGCTCCAGCGAGTTCGGACATGTCCTCCACGATAGACAGTAACGCATCTGCTGCCACACCACTACGGCGTCCAGCTTGAACAATGCTATAAAAAGCATGAGTTAGCAGTGCATCGCCTGCCAATATGGCTGTTGCTTCACCATAAACCTTATGATTCGTTAATTTTCCCCTGCGGTAATCATCATTATCCATAGCGGGCAGGTCGTCGTGGATCAGTGAATAGGTATGAACCATCTCCACGGCGCAGGCTACCGGCATTGCAGCTGTACGCTGTGCACCGAAGGCTTCCGCCGCAGCAACGACCAGAAGAGGACGAAGGCGTTTGCCTCCGGCCATAAGTGAATACTGCATCGCATCAGTCAGCGATTGGGGTACATCCCAGTGATCAGGAAGCGTCTGTTTCAACGCTTCTGTCACCTCAGCTGTGACCTCTTCGAGGTATGCTTGAAACGAAGGACGATTACTCATGGACTTCACCGCTCTCATCGTCAGCAGTTCCGAAAGGCTTCTTGCGAAGCTCTCCATCTTCTTCTACGATCATCTCGATCTTACGTTCCACTTGTTCCAGCTTCAGACCGCAAAGTTGCGAAAGTTTCATCCCGCGCTGAAATAGATCGATGGCCTGCTCCAACGGAACATCACCATGTTCAAGCTGACCTACGATGTCTTCCAATGCCGCCATTGCTTCTTCAAAATTCAATTCCGGTTCATTCGCCATGGGTATTGTCGTCCTCCTTCATTCCCCAAACCTGACAGTCCAGCTGTCCGTCTGTTAATTTAATCTTAATTGAATCTCCAGGCTGTACATCCTTCGTCGACTTGATCAACTGCTGTTCCTGCTCATCATAGACAAGACTGTATCCTCGAGACATGACTTTAAGCGGGCTAAGCGCATCCAGATGCCGCACAGATGATTTCCACTGTTGCTGCTTCGATCTGGTTATGGATCTGATCGCAAGTTCCAGTTGTCTGCGTGCTGCCGCATTCTCGCGGCGTGCTACATTGACCTGATCACGAGGATTGAATCGTTGCAGTGCCGCCCGAAGACGCTCCTGCTTCTCTCCAGTCCATTTCATACGCGTATCCACTGTTCTCAACAGCCGTTGATGCATCATATCCAGTCGTTCCGTGTGCTGCATCAAGGTACGTCTTGGATGAACAAGCACCGGCGAACGCTGTAATCTTGCGAGCCGTTCACGATTGTGGATAGCACGCTGACGCAAGCTGTGTTGTAACTGGCGCTGACGTTGTGCAATCTGATCCAGCAACTCAGCTCGATTAGGTACAGCCAGCTCCGCAGCAGCTGTTGGCGTCGCCGCACGCAGATCAGCCGCAAAATCCGCAATCGTAAAGTCCGTTTCGTGTCCAACTGCAGAAATAACAGGTATATCCGAAGCGACGATCGCTCTGGCCACTATCTCCTCGTTAAAAGCCCACAATTCCTCTAGTGAGCCGCCTCCACGTCCAACGATGAGTACGTCGGCTTCTCCCATCCGGTTCAAGTTGCCAATCGCCTTAACAATGGAAGGCGCAGCACCTTTGCCTTGAACCAGCACAGGATATAAAACCACTTTAGCAGATGGATACCTGCGCTGAAGTGTAATCATGATGTCCCGTACCGCTGCTCCCGTCGGTGAAGTAACAACACCTATGGTCTGTGGATAACGCGGGATCTCTCTTTTGCGCGAAGGTGAAAATAAGCCTTCATCCTCCAGCTTTTTCTTCAGTTGTTCGTAAGCCAGATACAGACTGCCGATCCCGTCCGGCTGCATATGAGTCGCGTAGAATTGATACTGCCCATCCCTTTCATACACCGAGACATTACCACGGGCAATAACCCTTGCACCCTCCTTCGGTACAAAGGGTAATCGCTGGTTATGGGAGGCAAACATAATCGACTTAATCCGGCTGTCCTTGTCCTTCAATGTAAAATACATATGGCCGCTGGAGTGATGTGTGAAATTGGATATCTCTCCGCGTAACCAAACGTCCGACAGGACCTGATCCGATTCCAGTTTCATCCGAATGTATCGGTTCAGGTCTTTGATGGAGTAGATCTTTTGATCTGCCACAGACAGAGCCCTAGGCCAATCCGTGAGCGCGCTTGGCAGCGATCAGTGTATTTTGCATCAGCATTGTGATTGTCATTGGACCAACACCACCAGGAACCGGTGTAATTGGACCAGATACTGCCTTCACGCTCTCAAAGTCTACATCTCCTGCCAGTTTGCCGTTCTCCAAACGGTTCATGCCGACATCGATGACCACAGCACCCGGTTTAACAAAATCAGCATCCACAAAGTTTGCACGACCGATAGCTACCACCAAAATATCAGCCTGACGCGTGATTTCTTTCATGTTTGCTGTGCGGGAGTGACACATGGTTACCGTTGCATTCTCGCGTTGGAGCAACAGCGATACCGGTTTGCCAACGATATTGCTTCTTCCGATAACTACTGCATGTTTACCAGACATTTCGAGTCCAGTACGCTTGATCAGTTCAATGACACCTGCTGGGGTACATGGAAGCAGACTATCGTCTCCAATCACGAGATTACCAACATTAACTGGATGGAATCCATCTACGTCTTTATCCACAGCAATCGCATCAATGACCGCTTTCTCTTCGATATGTTTCGGCAGTGGGAGTTGAACCAAAATTCCGTTAATGGATTGTTGATTGTTCAGCTTGTCCACCAGCGCGAGCAGATCTTCTTGGGATGTGTCTGCATCCAAACGATGCACTTCGGAGTAGAATCCGAGGTCATGACATGCTTTTTCTTTATTACGCACATATACTTGGGATGCCGGATCTTCCCCGACGAGCACAACAGCCAGACCAGGTACTACCCCCTGTTCGCTAAGCTGTTTTACTTCTGCTGTCATGCTTGCGCGGATCTCTTGGGATACTTCTTTACCGTTAATAATAGATGCTGTCATTGTACTCTCTCTCCCTTATGTGAATATAAAATTAGAGGTTGTTCAAAAAAACCGCTTTTGATTACGAGGAGCACTGAAAACCGGTCCTTTTGAACACGCACTATGGTTAATCATAACTTAAGACAATTTTGCTTTAATGGCATCCACTTCCTGAATCATGCGTCCAAGTACGCCATTGACAAACTTGCCGGATTCTTCTGTACCAAAATATTTGGACAGTTCGATCGCTTCATTGACAGATACCTTTGCCGGAATGTCATCACGGAACACCATTTCATACGTAGACAGTCGTAAAATCTGGCGATCTACACGCGAAAGACGGCTAATCTGCCAACCTTTCAAATAATCCACGAGCAATCCGTCGATGGCTTCCTTATTGTTCCAAGCTCCTTGTACAATCTCAGTAACATAAGTACGCATTACATCTGCATCGCGAATAACCACTTCGGTTTCATTATCTTCAGCAGCTTCATTGATCAACATGTTTACAGCTTCTGCTGCACCCACCTCATTCATTTCCATCTGATACAGACTTTGTACTGCAATTTCCCTTGCCAAACGTCTTTTCATGTCCTGCCTCCTGCAGCGCTCCTTCTGGAGCGTCATCATGCTTATTTTATAATCCATGCAACCATCTCATCAAGTCCTCAAGGGATTAGTCGATGGCTTCCACGGTATTGTTATTGTTATCTCTTTTCACAAAAAAACCTGCAATACGTCTCCTCCAAAAAACGGGCAACCTAAACTACAGCTCTATTTTCGGAAGAAACATATTGCAGGGTTCAGGTAGGTCATTTAAACGGACGCCAGCGATCGCCCAGCCATTGTCCCCACTCCCTCCAGGGAATGGACGAACCCAGCTTCGAATCGCTTCGTCTGCCTAACGTATAACCGATGAACACCAAGAGTGCAAAGAACAACATATCCCAAAAACCGATCCATACATAAAGAAATCCAAAAAAGATGCCGCCGATAATTCCGGTAATTCGGCCTCTATGACTATCCCAAATCTCTTTCCACAGCATCAGTGAAACTCACCTCATTCCACTCGACTCTTGTAGTTAGGCGACTGGGTTACATTGGCGATATACACCGTTACAAAAGAAACCGGGATGCCCGTGATCTCTTGTACATGATCATGTATCGCCTTTTGCAGATCAGAAGTCAGCGCAGGAATAGGTGTCTCACCATCCACTACCGCACGAATCATAATCTCCAGTCCTGACTCAACCACGCGTATGCGTGCCTTGACATCACGTACTCCCCGGAAACGGGAAGTTGCCTTCAAACAGAGATTCTCAATCGTCTCCATCGAAATCTGTACATCACCAAACTCCGTACGTTGATCTACAGACGGCAACGATGCACGCTCACGCCGAACCGAGATGTAGAAAAATCGCAAACTCAGGACAAACAAAATGGCTGCTGCAATAACCGATGCAACAATAACGTTTTGTTCCTGCTGATAATTCAATTCGTAAGGCAGCACACCGCTGATCAGAAGAATGACGGCTGCCGATATTGCTCCAACGCTTATGCTGTATATAAACAACAGAAGCCGATCCAGTATTTTAGCCACGAACTGCACAGCCTCCCTTGCTCACTAACATGACTTAACCTGTTCACTAGCAAAAATGAGATCGTCATCTAGCTTTCACTATAATGAAGACCTGTCCAAGACGGGGATAACCCCCGGCAGAATATGCCGGGGGAATCTGTCTTCTTTTATTTTACGCGCTGACTGTTCAGGTCGATCTCTTCCACTTTCTCGGTGCTCTTGAACTGAACGTCATGAATGTGCACATTCACTTCATTCACATTCAATCCTGTCATGTTCTCAATGGAACGTTTCACGTTCTGTTGAATCTCCGTAGCTACCTGTGGCAGACGGTATCCGTACTCGATAATTACGGAAACATCAACTGCAGCTTCACGTTGGCCCACTTCAACTTTAACACCTTTGGAAAGGTTTTTGCGGCCAAGCAATTCAGCAAATCCGCCAGCGAATCCGCCACTCATGCCTGCAACACCCTTTACTTCAAGGGTTGCCAATCCAGCAATCACTTCAATAACTTCAGGTGCGATTTGGATTTCACCGATATCCGTTCGTTCAAATTCAGTCGGTAGTGTACTCATAACTGTTCAACACACCTTTCGCGAGATAAGTTTGCGGCCATCCGTCAGGGCGCTGGACTCAGGTTAGATAACCTTCAGAACCCTTCCGGTCCGGCTTTACCGGAACTCCTGCAAACATCCGCGAGGTGCGGGCTTATCCTTTGCAGGAGACATGCGCTCTTATTATTACATACTATATCATTTGGGCTACATTATGACAAACAAGCCCAATATACCTATTAAATCTCGTTTTCCTCAAGAAATTTGATATCAAAGTCACCACGAATGAACGTTGGGTGCTCCAGCAATTTCTGATGGAAAGGAATGGTTGTAGATATGCCCTCAATCGCAAATTCCCCAAGTGCACGCTTCATCTTGGCAATCGCCTCTTCACGATTCGCTCCCCACACAATCAATTTTGCGATCATGGAGTCGTAGAAAGGTGAAATGGTATAACCAGGATACGCAGCACTATCTACACGAACGCCAGGTCCTCCCGGTGCAAGGTAGAATCCGATTTTGCCTGGTGATGGCATAAAGTTACGGTCCGGATCTTCTGCATTGATACGACATTCGATGGACCAGCCATTAATAACCACGTCTTCCTGACGGAATGAAAGTGGGTTGCCTTCCGCTACAGAGATCATCTCACGGATCAGATCCACGCCAGTAACCATCTCAGTTACCGGGTGCTCTACCTGAATACGCGTATTCATCTCCATGAAATAGAACTCGCCATTCGGGCTGAGCAGAAACTCCAATGTACCTGCTCCAGAGTAATCCACAGCAAGGGCAGCCCGTACCGCAGCTTCGCCCATAAGTGTACGCACATCTTCGGAGAGAATCGGACATGGAGCTTCTTCTACCAATTTCTGGCGGCGACGCTGAACCGAGCAATCACGCTCTCCCAAATGTGCTGCATTTCCGTGTTTATCAGCAATAATCTGAATTTCCACGTGTTTCATGCCTGTCAGGAATTTCTCCAGATACACACCTGCATTACCAAATGCCTTTTGTGCTTCCTGCTGAGCAGCCGTAATCTGCTTAATCAGCGTCTCTTCATCTTCGGCAATACGAATCCCCTTACCTCCGCCACCGGCAGTAGCTTTGATAATGATAGGATATCCGATATCTCTAGCAATCATGATGGCTTCTTCCATACTTTCAACGAGACCGTCTGATCCAGGAATAACAGGTACTCCTGCATCTTTCATCGTCTGTTTGGCAACAGCCTTGTCCCCCATTTTGGTAATGGCTTCGGGTGAAGGGCCGATGAATGTAATGTTGCAGGAACCACAGATTTCTGCAAAGTCAGCATTCTCCGCCAAAAAACCATAACCAGGGTGGATTGCATCACATTCCGTCAGGGTAGCTACACTCATCAGGTTGGTGAAGTTCAGATAACTGTCCTTGGACAGTGTCGGTCCGATACAGTAAGCCTCATCTGCAAGACGAACATGCAGAGAATCCTTGTCCGCTTCCGAATAGACGGCTACCGTTGAGATGCCGATTTCGCGGCAGGCACGAATAATACGTACCGCAATCTCTCCACGGTTCGCAATCAATATTTTTTGAAATTTCATTTCGTTTTGTCCTCCTTCGAAGCTCATGCGGTTAGCTGTTAACCAGCTATAACGGTCATTCCGGTTTCACCAGGAAAAGGGGCTGCCCATACTCGACCAGCTGTCCGTTCTCAACCAGCACTTCAACGATTTCTCCCTTGATGTCCGCATCAAGCTCGTTCATCAGCTTCATGGCTTCGATGATACATACCGTTGTTTTCTCAACAACTTTATCACCTGCGCTCACAAAAGGACCCGCTTCCGGCGAGGAAGCTCTGTAAAAAGTACCTACCATCGGAGATACAATTTTATGTAAATGACTTGTAGTATCGACCTGCGGTGCAGCTTCACTTACCACTGCTGCCGGCTGTACTTGCGGAGCAGCAATCATTTGCGGTTGCACAGCAGCTGCTTGAACATACTCCGTTTTGCCCGGTTTGCGGATCGATAACCGTGATCCTTCATTTTCAATTTCCAACTCTTGAACGGAACTTTCATCTACCAGTTTGATCAGTTCTTTAATCTCACTCAATTTAAACATTTCCATTATTCACTCCTTCGGCATCATGCCAGTCTCACTAGGACGGTCATATGGCTTTATGTATTATATCATAATCATTAAAAATGGAAAGAGCCCGAGAGTGGAACAAGCTCCCGGGATTGCTTTTCCATGATTTGGATTACTGCTCTGTGACGTATTGCACACTGATTTTGTTCTGTGAAACGGCTAATTCTTTCATCACCAGATCCACAATGGATACCGCCTGTTTTACATCCAGTTTGTCACTGAGGACCACCACTTTATACTTGTCGGAATCTTCTTGAACAATCGCATTGGCGAACTGTTGGGAGAGGGTCTCCTCAATGCCTGTGATTTTGGCTTCTTTTTCTTCCAAGGTACGGAGTTGCTCCGTTGCTTTGGCATTCTCTTCTGGTGTTTTACTCAAGTCGCCTGCCACAGTCATCAGTTCTTCATACTTGCGATTGTTGCTCTCTTCACGCTGCCATTGATAGTTCTGGAACTGGCTGCTCGCAGATGCTGCCGTATTCTGCTCTTCCATTTCCTTGAGGACTTCCTCATCAGTCTTGGTTGCAGTGCCCCCAGCCTGACCGTCTGTCTCCGGTGTGGTTGCTGCCCCTTTGTCGGTCTCTTTGCCTGCTTCACCCTTATTCTCTCCCGGTTCAACAGCAGGTGTTTTCTCTGTATTTCCAGCTTCTTTACCTTCCGTAGCCGCCGGTTCTTCCACAGCGCCAGCCGCACTTGGATCACTTTCAACTTCGCCGCTACTTACTACTTCATTCACAACCAATCCTTCTGTAGGATCAAGAATGCCTGCCGTCTCCTTCGCTTCCCCTTGCTTGATTCCATCGACTTGCTGACTGTCAGCCACCGGCGCGTTGATTGGACCGGAATCTTCAGTGAACAGATAATACGCGGACAAAATGACCATCAGACTCAGCATGGAAACGAGCCATACCGTTTGACGTTTGTTATTCATTAGAACTTCCTCCTCAAATTGGCTTCAATCTTATGAGAATTGAATCTTGTGATTCAACAAACCAAATTAGTCTTGTTTGCGCGGTACAACCGAGATCCGGTAGGCTGCCACATTCAGTCCTTTTTCTACAGCATCGGTTATCAGGTCCTTCACAACCTTATTCTCTGCACCCCTCGCAACCACAAGCACACCACGGATCTGCGGTTTGAGCTTTTTGGTCACTATGGGTGTCTGATCCCCTGATATTTCGTACGTAATAATCTCACCATCACGGGTATACTGCGTCATATGTCGTTTGCCCCCGCTGGCATCCGTTTCTTCGGTAAGTTGCTGAGAATCCTTAACGTTCCGCTGAACGACCAGTTCTTCTGTGGAGTCCACGGTAACCATCACATCAACCGTCCCCACACCAACGATGTTTTCCAACACACCTTTGATTTTGTCTTCAAATGCAATTTCGATCGCCTGAAAAGGATTCTGTTCCGACGGATCACTCTGTATGGATGCCATGGATGTTGCAGGGTCCGGTGGTTCCCGACCGATATTTTCGGAATCAATTTTTTTGACATTGACAAAGGAATTGAACAGCATGATTCCCACGCCGATCAAACCAAGGATAATCAGCCAGCGGAAGGTTTGACTCCGCCTTGCCCCACCCTCTCCGCCACCCATCCAGGTTTCCATCTTTTTGAACCATTGTTTCATCGGATACCCTCCTTCTCAGAGCACTTCAGCACTTTTCGGTTCTGTCACTTGAACTTTATTTGCATCAACATCCCACTTTTCAGTCAACAAGGTAATAATCTGCACTGCATGTTCAGACCTTGTGGATGTCTCACCTTGCTGCTTAGTTTCATCTGCTTGATCACGTATAACAGGCTCGGAAGACGCTTCATTTCCAGCACGCTGTCCTTTATTTACATCAATCTGTACATCAGGCACTTCAATCTGACCGATCTGGATGGGCTGCTGCATTTGAGATGACTCATCCTTGTCGGTTGCTGTGTCTGTACCGAATATGGGTTGTGTATTTACAGCGACTTCTTGCTGTGTAGCTTTCACTTCACTTCCTGCGTCCTCTCCTGCCATCTCAACCAACACACGCTGGATCACAGGCAGTTCGACGGATGAGGCAGCTTCCATCTCGGTTTCATATTTACTCATTGCTAGCTGTACCTCTACGGATCGAACCCTCGCTCCTGTAGTTTCTTCAATCTGGCCTTTCATGACATTAGCCAGTTCTTTTGCTGTCCATTGCAGGGATTGTTCCTGTTCACCCGCTTGCAGTCGTTTTCCCTGAGCCAAAATCTGTTCAAGTGTTGCATTCCCATCCGATGGAGCATCCATTGCCGACATTGCCCGTTTCAGTTCGCCAACCGGATCACTTTTGAGCAGCTTGGTTATGGGTGATAAAAGGGTCAGCAGGATGAGAAGGCTCAGCACAAGCTTGACGTAACGTTCCATGGATCGATTCGGCAATAGCATATCCACGAAAGTCGCCAGCAGAACGATCATAATCAATTCCTGGAGCCAGTTGCTCAGCCACCCCATCCTTTCCATCCCCTTTCTTGCCAGCATACATTCAGCGCATCATGACAGTCAGATTGCCCGCGGTCAGCAGGATGGTAATTGCCAGGAAAAACATCAGTCCGACGGCTGCGAGCGCCGCAAATACATAAATCATGCTCTTACCAATGGCCTGCAGGCATCCTACAATCGGGGTGTCTCCTAGCGGTTGCATGATGGCTCCCGTTACGTTGTATATCAAGGCAAGGGCCAGGATCTTGAGTGCCGGAAAGGCACATAGAAACAAAATGATGATCACCCCGGTGAGCCCAATTGCATTTTTCACCAGTAGAGAAGCTGTAATGACCGTATCTGTCGCATCCGCAAATGTTCTGCCCACAACAGGGACAAAGTTACCTGCGATGTACTTGGCGGCCTTCAGGCTGACTCCATCCGCTACGGAACCCGATGCCCCCTGAACCGAGATTACGCCCAAAAACATGGTCAACAGGATACCCAGCAATGCCACACTAATATTGCGCAGGAGGTCTGCCAGCTGTGTCAGCTTGTACTTGTCAGACAATGAACTGACGAGATGCAGAACAGCTGAGAAGAAGAGTAACGGGAATACCAGCAAGTGAATCAATGTACTCACCAGATGAATCATGAAAATGATGAGTGGATGGGTCACGGAGACGGTGATGACATTCCCCATGGACGCGAGCAGTGTGAATAACAAGGGAACCATGGCCATCATGAAGTTGATCATGCCGGTAATGGCATCCTTGGCGTATCCAATCGCCACACTGAAGCTGTTGATTGCAATGATGATGATGACCATATAACAGATGGAATAGGCGATTTTGCTAATATTATTTTTCTCAAATGCGGTCTGAAGGGTCTCCAGAATCATGCTGAGTACGCTTAACATCACAATCGTGACCAGAAGCTTGCCATTATATAAAATTTCATGCAGCATGAAGGTGCCTATGGCTACAAACACCGATTTCAGGCTGAACCCTTCATTGCCGGGGATTAACATATCCATGAAGGAAGGGGTCTTCCCATCCGGGAAGAAACCACCGTATTGTTGCATCAGTTGGTCCCAGTATTTCTCCACCTGATCCTTGGGAAGCTGATCCGCCTGTTGCTCCATCCACTCACCGGAAGGTGCACTTGCAGTCACCTGTCCCAGGACTCCGAACAGAAAACAGAGCATCAGCACAACCGTAAGGCGCCACTGCGGCTTATGATGCATTAATTTCATATAAGTCCGCACACCCCTTCTACACCGGCATCAGCTTCATGACGGTTTCGATAATAATGCTGATGATCGGTATAGCAAGTACAAGGATCAATACCTTACCGGCCAGTTCAATCTTGGACGCAATGCTCTCCTGACCTGCATCCCTGACAATCTGCGCTCCAAATTCAGCAATGTACGCTATGCCAATAATTTTCAGCACCGTTTTCAGATAGATACTTTCCATGCCTGAGTTCTCGGCAAGCCGCTTCAACACTTCGATGACTGCACCAATTTTGCCAATCAACAACATGAAGATGACAATGCCGGTCGCGGCTGCAATCAGAAAGGCAAACATCGGTTTCTGTTCCTTAATGACCAGAATGAGTACTGTTGCGATGAGCGCCAAACCTACAACTTGTATAATTTCCACAGGTCACCACCATCCGGCTTTATGACCGTTTTTCATTGAAAAAGAAATATCGATTTGATCTCTTGCAGCAGGCTGTCCAACATACGGACCACCATGAACAATACAACGACAAATCCGATTACGGTCACCCAGTGAGCCATATCTTCCTTTCCCATTTGTTTCAGTACCGTGTGAATCATGGCAATGATGATTCCGATACCCGCAATTTGAAAGATTGCGTTCACTTCTAGATTCATGACCTTGGCACCTCACTATCCCGGCTATTTCAGAAGATCAGAATGACGATTAACGCTCCGACAAGCATCCCGAGGCTTCGGCTCATTCGTTCATATTTCATTTGATCCGCCTGAGCACGGGATTCCTCATGCATTAGTTGTTGAATGGCTAACGATATATGTTTGGTCTGATCCTGACGGTCACTTGTGCCAAGGCTGAAGCTTAATTGCATCATGACCTCACGCTCGTCAGCCTTCATGGCTGATCTTCCCCATGCCACATCCACGCCTGACTGCAGACTTTCGCGGGCGGTGAGTCCATGGGGAGGTTCCATCTGTGTGGCTGCATGAAGGAACAGCGTCTTAACAGGTTCTTTGGTCTGGGCTCCCATCTTACTCATGGCATCGGGAAGTGGAGTGAGCCCATAGTTAATCTCCGTCATTAGTCGCTGGAGGGCCGCAATGAGTTCTCGCAACTGTCTCGGTCTTAATGCATACTGTCTGGCCTTGTAAAAACCGGCGAGGGTGCTGGCTAATAGAATGATTACCGCACCAAGCATGTTAACCAAATCCTTCACCTCCCGCCCCGCTCTGCTGCAACCCACGCATTTTGCCATCAGCCAGCCGAAAGGTCATGCCCCGGCTCGTCCGTTGCAGCTGGACATAACGTTGAAACATCTGCTCTGTAATTAAGGTTCTGAGGGCGGGTCTGGCCGACAGCTCCGACAGGTCACGGCCATGAGCAGTCGCGATCACAGAGACTCCTGCATGCAGGGCTTCCATCACCGCCTCAGCATCCTCCGGGCGACCGATCTCGTCCACAATCAGGACATCGGGCGACATGGATCGAAGCATCATCATCATGCCCTCAGCCTTCGGACAACCGTCCATCACATCAGTTCGGGGACCTACGTCGAAGCCAGGTACTCCTTTGTAGCTACCAGCGATTTCGGACCTTTCATCCACAATGCCTACTTTCAGACGTGGACGAATGCCTTGAACCAGTTCATTGCCCCCTGTAAGCTTTGTACCACTGCTAATTTGTCTCGCCAGATCTCGCAGCAACGTCGTTTTTCCTTGTTGTGGTGGTGACAGGATTAACGTGTGCAGGACCTGTCCGCTCTTCATGTCGAGAAGGTAAGGAAGGATACGATCAGCCACTCCATGTACCTCACGGGCTATCCGAACGTTAAACCCGTTGATGTCGCGCAAGTATTCAACACGCCCATCACTTAGTACCGTCCGGCCAGCAAGTCCGATTCGATGTCCGCCAGGTATGGTGATGAACCCTTTGCGCAGCTCCTCTTCCAATGTATAAAGTGAATGATTACTGATCAGATCCAGCAACCTGTGGGTCACTTCTTTCTGAGGGACATACGCTTCATCAGGATTCCCGGTCGGACAACCTTGAGGTGTCAGGAAGTGGTATGTGTTGTCTGCATTAATCTCCAGGGGTCTGCCTTCACGAATACGTACTTCCTCCACTTGTTCCAATAGAGCGGGTGGCATCCTTCCGAGAATGGTTCGGATCGGTTCCGGAAAAAGTTCCTTCCAGTTCACCTTCATGAGTAGGCTCCTCCAACCTTGAGATCATTTGGTTCACGCTTCTGGCGCTTGTTCATATCTCAAGTTTATGCCTGTACATTTAATTTATGACGCTGAAATCTATCAATTCTTCAGAATACGGTTGAGAGTTGAAAGCATAGACCCACCTTCTGTTCTAGGCACCCGTCTAGATGCGCATGCATACAATAATGGCAGATAGGTAAGTTCCATTCGGGTTCAAAACAGAACTACCGATCCCCAGATACAGAAAGGAGCTGTGGGGAGTGCGAGTCGATGTCATTGGCAATGTGAATGAAGTACGTACCATTGATATTGCAGGGCGAAGTGCAGTTGTCATTGATGTATTGTGTACGACCAGTACAATTGTTACGGCTCTGGCGTATGACGCTTCGGCTGTGATTGCCGTAGAGACGGTTCCACAAGCCAAACAAATGGAAGTGAAAGATTGCATTCGAGGCGGAGAGCGTTTTGACAAAAAAATCACCGGATTTGAGGTGGGGAATTCCCCCTATGAATATATGACCGCAGGCATTGCAGATAAAACCATTATTCTAACCACAACCGATGGAACCCGTGCTTTGATCAAAGCTTCCAAGGGGAAACATGTATTCGCTGGTTCATTCCTCAATGTGCAGGCTGTTGCAGCAGTTCTATGTGAACTTCAACGAGATGTATTGCTGTTATGTGCGGGGAACCAGGATGAATTTGCACTGGAGGACGCTTTATGTGCCGGATGTATCATCGATGAACTGCACCGTCAATCCTGTTCTCCCCTCCAACTAAACGATCTCGGCACAGTGCTTCATCAAGCCGTATCCCAAAAACAGGAGAGCATCCCGGATCTGGTGCAAAAATCGGTTAGCGGGCGGAGGCTTGAAAAGTTAGGCAGAGTTCATGATATATCGTATTGTTCTCAATTAAACCTGCTGGATTGCGTTCCCGAGATGGGGGAGGGGAACCGCATGCAACCTTATAGAGGCATACGTGGGGGGAAGATGTTCAAGTTAATGTGAGAATGGCGATGAGTAAAACAAAAAAAGGTGTACTGCTGCCCGTTGGCAACAGTACACCTTTGCTAATTTACATACACAGAAACAACTTATCTGCGATCTTGTGGTCCACCGATAACGGCTTGCTCGGCAGTGTCGAGATCATATGCTGTATGCAATGCCTTAATGACGTCATGCAGCTTATCTCCATCAATAACACAGGATACTTTGATCTCCGAAGTACTCACCATTTTGATACTCACGCCTTCAGCGGAGATGACTTTGAACATCTTCGCAGCTACACCTGGGTGACTGACCATGCCTGCGCCAACAATGGAGATTTTAACGAGGTTCTCCTCTGATGTGACTTCACGGTAAGGCAAACGGCTGTGAAGGCCTTCAATGACACGCAATGCGTTCTCACGATCAGACAGCGCCACAGAGAAAGAAAAGTCCGCTTTGCCATCCATCACTCCGCTCTGAACGATAATGTCCACATCCAGCTGATTTGCCGCAAGTGCACCAAATACTTCGGCCAGAACTCCTGGTACATCCGGCACACCCAAAATACTGATGCGAGCCACATTTTTGTCATAGGCAATCCCACTAACCACTACGCCTTGTTCCATTGCTGCTTCCTCCTTCACAACCGTTCCTTCATTATGGTTAAAGCTGGATCTTACAATTAAAGGTACACCGGAATGCTTCGCGTACTCTACAGCACGCGGATGCAGCACCGCTGCCCCCAAATTAGCGAGCTCCAGCATTTCGTCGTACGATATTTCCTTCAACTTGCGCGCAACCTTAACGATCCGCGGGTCCGTAGAATATATTCCGTCTACATCCGTATAGATCTCACACGCATCAGCCTTAATGGCTGCTGCCAGCGCTACCGCTGTAGTATCCGAACCACCACGACCCAATGTTGTGATCTCGCCGTCTTCCGTCATGCCCTGGAAGCCTGCAACAATAACGATGTTGCCTTCAGCAAGTGCTGCATTCACACGGTCTGGATGAATATCATGAATACGTGCTTTTCCATGAACTGGCTCTGTGCGGAAACCCGCTTGCCAGCCTGTAAACGATACTGCCTTGCGCCCAAGCGCTTGAATAGCCATGGATAACAAAGAGATCGAAATCTGTTCTCCTGTGGTTAAGAGCATATCCATCTCACGAGCAGGCAGCTCACTATTCAGTTGTTTTGCCTGATCAATCAAATCATCTGTTGTATCCCCCATGGCCGAAACCACGACTACACACCGATGTCCTTCATCCGCTTTTTCTACAACACGTCCGGCTACACGCTTCATGCGTTCTGTATCTCCGACCGAGCTGCCCCCAAATTTCATGACGTACAATGACAACGCAAATCCACTCCCTACCTTGTGCAGTATGCATAATTGATGTCCATCGTCATTATTCTCTACGAGAAATGACTTTAACCCAGTATATTACGAAAGCGCCTGATAGGCTAATCTTTTTTCGAAAAAAACCCTCTGCCAAAGGAATGGCAAAGGGTTGTTAATACCGTTTATTAGCTTACAGCTTGTGAAAGTTACGCACGGGAAGAGTATTTGCCTTCACGTGTGTCAATCAGGAGAACGTCACCTTCGTTAATGAACAAAGGAACCTGTACGTTCAAGCCTGTTTCCACTTTTGCATTTTTGGTAGCGCCTTGTGCAGTGTTACCTTTAACACTTGGCTCAGTCTCGATGACTTTCAACTCAACGCTTGTTGGCAAGTCGATTCCGAGGATTTCACCTTGGTAGCTAACGATTTTAACGACCATGTTTTCTTTCAGGAAGTTCAATTCCCATTCCAGTTGATCACTAGTCAATGTGAACTGATCATAAGTTTCGTTATCCATGAACGTGTGCTCTGTACCACTCGCATACAGATAGGATACGCCGCGGTTTTCGATGATGGCACGACCAATGGTTTCGCCTGCGCGGAATGTTTTTTCAACGGTGTTACCATTACGCAGGTTTTTCAATTTGGAACGTACGAAGGCAGCGCCTTTACCTGGTTTAACGTGTTGGAAATCAAGCACGGTATAGATATCGTTGTCTACTTGCACGGTCAAGCCTGTTTTAAAATCGTTTACTGAAATCACAAAAAATCCCTCCTGATATGGTTGAAAAGTAGGTGATATAAGACGATGGGTTAATGTAAAGGTGGGTTTATTCTGAATTGATGACCATGTGCGATGTGACCGTTACGGGTTTGGATCGTTCCTCCGATCGCTGTTGTCTCCTCATTTTCCCGACTAGATTTTAATAAGGTTTAAAATGAGGAGACAAAGGCGAGCGCTTCGCTTCTTCAGAATCGATTCCGCTCCCTTCACTACTTTTGCATATGGTCCAAAACATTCAGCAATAACCTGTACCTTTATATTAAAAATCGTCTTATATCCCTTGTGGCTGTAATTTAGCCGATTACGGTGAACTTCTTGTCCGACTTCGTGAGAATATGAATACCCGTCTCGGTAATCACTACGTCATCCTCGATACGCACGCCGCCAAGCCCATCAATATATATACCCGGTTCAACGGTAACAACCATACCCGGTTTCAATACATCGTCGCTAAGCTTGGACAAGCGAGGAGCTTCGTGAACTTCCATACCCAGACCGTGGCCTGTGCTGTGTCCGAATTGATCTCCGTATCCGTGACCTGCAATGATATCACGAGCCAATGCATCTGCTTCCCGTCCGGTCATGCCCGGTTTCAGGTTCTCCAGCGTATGTAACTGAGCTTCCAGTACAATGTCATAAATTTTGCGCAGTTCAGGTACAGGTGTACCTGTTGCAATGGTACGTGTCAGATCTGAACAGTATCCGTCCAAAAGTGCACCAAAGTCAAATGTAATTAACTCATTTTGCCCTATAGCCTTGCTGCTCGCTACCCCGTGAGGCATAGCAGAACGTTCACCCGATGCTACAATGGTGTCAAACGAAGAGGACGTTGCTCCATGTTTGCGCATGAAAAACTCCATCTCCAGATCCACTTCCCGCTCCGTCATGCCTGGTTTCGCAAACTGCAAAACGTGGCTGAAGGTGGCATCTGCCAGATCTGCCGCTCTCTGCATGACCGCGATCTCGTCTTCATCCTTGAACATGCGAAGTTGTTCCACAATCCCGGATACAGCTTTCAGTTCAATAGATTGAAGTGCTTCAGAATAAGCAGAGTGCGTGCCGAATGTAACACTATCCTGCTCGAAGCCTACTTCTTTGATATTCGCGGACGCAAGCAGTTCGCGCACCGTATCCATCGGCTTAGCTCCATGCTCCACAACAGTGAATCCTTTGGCTTGCTGAGGCGCTTGAGCCATGTAACGGAAATCAGTCAACAAGAAAGCATCCTGTTCCGTAATCAGCACATATCCCGCCGAGCCTGTAAAACCCGTCATATAACGACGGTTAATCGGGTTTGTAATCAGCATTGCTCTGAGTTCACGCTCACGCATGGCTTCACGCAATTTATTAACTCGTTTGTTTTCCATCGGTAACCCTTCTTTCTCTCACATTCCCGGGTTCCCGGCTCAGGTTTGTTTGTCCAGATGACGCACAAGAGCCAGCAATCCCAGTTCATAGCTTACTTCGCCAAATCCGGCAATCTGCCCGATTGTTTCCGCTGCAATCACTGAATGATGTCTGAACGCTTCGCGTGCATGAATGTTGGATAGATGTACTTCCACTGTAGGGACTTTTACAGCATTGATTGCATCACGTATAGCATAGCTATAATGAGTAAATGCTCCGGCATTCAATATCATTCCGTCTGCTTCGCCCATCGCTGCATGAATACGATCAATGATATCCCCTTCATGGTTCGATTGATAAAAAGCGATGGAGACGCCAAGTTCATCAGCCTGTCTGCGAATTTTGTCCTCAATATCCTTCAGACTAAGCGTTCCATAGATGCCTGGTTCGCGTACGCCAAGCATGTTCAGGTTCGGACCATTGATCACAATAATTCGTTTCATCGCTGCTCCACCCTCTCTGCAAATAACCATCTGCTATTTTAACACAGGCATTGCCGGATTGAGAAGCTTTTTTGCGCTATGCCCCTGCTTGCTCTGGCTCGCGTTTGCGTTCATCCGTGTACTCCATGGCTACCGTGTATCCAATGAACAGCCCCCATAGCAAAAAGAAGCAGATTTCCGTGATGATGGAATCCCATGTTAAACCCTTCAAAGGCTTCATCATTCCCAGTTTTGGTCCGACCAGCACAAAGAGAATCAGCCACCAGACAAGTCCATACACCATGCCGGGTAACGGCCCTTTCAATTTTCTAATCGTAAACGTGTAGAGCAAGGAAGCCAAGACCGAAAAGACAATAAAAAACAGCCACCCTGTTAAATGCCCTGCTGCGGTATATATATATTGATGTTTGAAAAAAGGCTCTGCGAGAAATCCTACAGGCACAATCGTAAAGTGCAACAGATAGAATAGCCAGTGTAGCCCTCCCCAGATTAGACCTGCAAAGAAACCAAGCTCCAAAGCAAAGGAAAATGGCTTGGTATAGTAGTGCGCTTGACCCTGCCTCTGGGTAGGGCGCCTGCCCCTGTCTTTTGGCTGCCGTTCTCTCGGTCGTTGACCTTCATGATGTGATGTATCTTCATGCGTACGTTCTGTCATCGATATTCTCCTTCATTCAGTTGATAATCCCGCGTTATGCCCCGAATTTCCTGTCTGATTCTACGAGGTAGTATGTTCAAAACAGGACAATCTTAACAACATCCTTCAAGCTTTGACTCACAAACTAGAAATTGGTCTTAAAATTCGATACAATAGGGTTATTAAACTGCCTTTGATTGCGAAGGCCAAGAACAGAATAGGAAGGTGAATAATTTGCCTCAACAATCCAAGCCTGTCAGCTATGGGGGGCAAGCTGTCATTGAAGGCGTAATGTTTGGTGGGAAACATGTCAACGTTACAGCTGTTCGTAGAAAAGACGGCGAAATTACGTATCTGGAAGTTCCCAAGCAAGACAAGTCCTGGGTCACGAAATTGCGGCGGATTCCTTTATTACGCGGAATTGTCAGCATTATAGATTCAAGTGTCAAAGGTAGCAGACATCTCAATTATTCTGCTGACGCCTATGCTGATGATGAACTGGAACCGGAAGAGAAAGCCAAGCAAAAAGAGAAAGAAGGTTCGGGGTGGAGCCTTAGCATGATCATTGGTGTGACCGCCGTAGCCATCCTCTCATTCCTTTTTGGTAAAGTTGTGCTCACATTGCTTCCTGTTGTTATCGAGAATTTTCTATTCAAAAATGCATTCGACAATCAGTTTTTGCATAATTTACTGGAAGGCGGCATTAAGCTGATCCTGTTACTGGCCTATCTGTGGTTAATCTCACAGACGCCGATGATTAAACGTCTCTTCCAGTATCATGGAGCGGAACACAAAGTCATTAGCGCACATGAAGCTGGTGAAGAACTGACACCGGAGAACGTGCAAAAGTACAGCCGTCTGCACTACCGCTGCGGAAGCAGCTTCATCATGTTGACTGTCATTATTGGCGTGTTTCTATACTCCCTCTTCACGTACGATAACCTCTGGGAACGTATGGGTCAGCGTCTGTTGTTATTGCCAGTTGTGCTAGGCATTTCTTTTGAACTGTTAAAGCTCACGAATTCGGTACGCGATATTCCTGTACTGCGTTATCTCGGCTATCCGGGATTGTGGCTGCAATTGCTGACAACAAAAGAACCGACCAACGAACAGGTAGAAGTATCCATTGCTTCGTTTAACCGTATGCGTGAGTTGGATGCCAAGCTTGCCAATGTCTCTGCTACATCAGAAGTACCTGTTGCAACACTCGATCCTGTGAAAGGGTGAATGATATGAACAAGCAGGCAATCTTATTTTGGACGTTCATCGCACTAGCTGCTGTTGGAGTCTTGACTTGGCTGGGAAATGCTAGTCCATCCAGGATCATTATTCCTCTGGTCGTGTTCGGAGCCGTATTCCTGCTGTACAGATATCCGCCTCGTCGCTGGGCAAGCAAAACCAAATCACCGAAGATTAAGCCATCCGCACGAACCATGGCGAAAGTCAATGCACAGTCCAGTGCCAGAAAGAGCAGTGGTTCTTCAAAGAAACGCAAGGATTATCCTTTCCAGGTGATTCAGGGACAAAAGGGTAAAAGCGATGAAGATATACCGAAATATCACTAAAAGTTACTGAATGTACAAAAAGCAATTCTCCCATGCGGAGAATTGCTTTTTTCACGTTTATACAGGAATCTGCGGTGGAGCTTCTGCTTGTTTCTTGCGCAATTCTTTTCTTTGTTTGTCCAGCTGCTCATCATACATTTTCGTATTCCACCCGTTGAAAAATTCGCTTCCAGCGGTAACACCTGAACGGTATAAAGCCGTGCTGTCCTGTAACGATAAATGAAATTGTGTTGGTTTAATGCCAAGCGTTGGTATTTTCACGGTACGAAACCGGTTAATCTGTTCGATGTAGCGTTCATCATGTGCTGTGAGCATCGTCTCCACAAGGGCCTGAAGCATGCTTAGCGGTCCTTTAATCCGGGCAGGCTCCACCTCCGTTTTGCCCACCATTTTGAATCCGACGACCGGAATAACATCTCCCCCCTGTCCCGTACGATCACCATCGAAGAGCCACAACGGAAAATTGCTAAGCAACCCACCATCCACTACGTACACGAACTGATCTTGAAAAGGAAGCCCTTTGGAGAATACTGGCGATTTGCGTATGACAACTGGATCGAAAAAATACGGAATACTGCAACTCATACGTACCGCTTTTGCCACATCCAACTTAGCAGGATCAATGCCGAACCGCCGAATATCGTCCGGCAGCACCAAGATGGTCCCATTGGATATGTCCGATGCGGTTATAAGCAACTTGCCTTTCGGCAAGTCAGCGAATGTGCGAATCCCTTTTTGCTCCAGCATCTTGCGAATCCATGATTCCAGCGCTTCTCCCGAATACAGTCCTTTCTTCAAGAACAGCCTTGCTGCGGGTCCGATCCATCGGGTATTAAAAATGGGGGAACGACGCAGCAATGAAATAAAGGGTGTTTTCTCAATAATGTCTTTCATCTCTTCGGCCCGATAACCGGCGGCCAGCAGCGCAGCTACAATGGAGCCGGATGACGTGCCAGCTACCCGATTAAACTGAATGCCACAATCTTGAGCACCCTGAACAGCACCTGCAAGCGATATTCCCTTGACGCCTCCACCTTCAAATACCGCGTTAATTAACATCACAAAAAACCCCCGTTCTCCAGGCAGCACATTTCTACTGCCACTCTATGAGAACAAGGGTTTGTCTTATCACTATGTTGTTAAAATGTTTTATAGACCATAGTAGGCTTTCAATTTGGCAATCAACCCAAGAGGGTTCTTCGTCAGGTACTGTGAGCTAAAGAAAATGTCTCCTTTGACCGAGCCATACTTTTTGTTGTAGTTCAGCTGATCGATGATCTCCTGTGATGTCTGCCAGCCAATTTCCGGCGTGCCCAGCTTATAAGGAGCGTGACCAATGTACAATTTTACATTTGTGTTAGCCACTTCATTCGCCCACCAGTCCACAACTTTGTCGTATCGAGCTGCGCTTAGTGTCATACTCCAATACACCTGAGGAGCGACATAGTCGATCCACTCCTGATTGATCCATGTCCGCACATCTGCATTCATGCTGTCATACGCGGTTACTCCTGCTTTGGTATCAGAGCCGGTCAGATCAACAGATTTATTACGCCATACACCGAATGGACTAATTCCATATTCAACGTTCGCTTTTACCCTATGAATGCTCTGTCCGAGCTGCTTGACGAACTGATTAATATTGTCCCGACGCCATTCAGCACGGTCTTTCGTATTCAATGTGTTATAGGTTTTGAAGGCTGCATCATCATTAAACGTCACATTGGATGGATAGAAATAATCATCCAGGTGTACACCATCAATATTATATTGATTGACCACTTCCATGATTGTATCGATAATATGCTGTCTGGCTTCCGGGATGCCCGGGTTAATATACATTTTGCCGGATGCATTCACAATCCAGTCGGGATGAAGCTTGGAGATGTGGTTTGCAGCCAGATTGGATGTACTCGCTGAGTTGGTCGCCCTAAACGGATTAAACCAGGCATGGAACTCCAGGCCCCGCTTGTGAGCTTCCTCAATCATGAAGGCGAGGGGATCATAACCTGGATCTTTACCCTGTGTCCCTGTCAGCACACTGTTCCAAGGTACCAGACCTGAAGGATAGATGGCATCCCCGTTTGCTCTGACTTGGACAAATACGGCGTTAATGCCCATGCCTTGTAATGTATCAAGCTGTTTCGTATATTCTTGCTTTTGCTTCTCTACATTTCCCTTCGCCCCGGATGAAGGCCAGTCTCCATTTACAGTGGAGATCCATGCTCCCCGCATCTCTTCAGATGCCGGTACAGTGCCTGTGCCTCCAGGCTCTGCCGGGATTGCCGGAGTTGGTTCAGGTGTTGGTGTTGAAACGTCTCCTGTGTACAAATCAATGGTCTGGGCTGATTGGTTCCAATTCACCCGAATGCCAAGGTTCTCACTGACAAATCGAATAGGTACCATAACCCGACCCTGTTTCAATTCTACCGATGCATCCAGACCAACTACAGCGTTATCCACGTTCGCCTGCTGGCGTCCACTTGTCATTGTGATGACGGAATCGGACTTCTGGATGGTCACGGTACGAGTAGCCTGAGACCATAGTACAGATGCACCCAGTCCTTCGCTAATGACACGCAGAGGTACCATCGTTACATTGACCTTGGGCAAGATGTATGGTGATACATCCGACTCCAAGCGGTTGCCGTCCAGAAAAATAGCAATCTCCTTCTGTCCGGCTGCTTGTGCCGTCATGCCTGCTGTCTGTAATCCAAGTACAAAAATGAGCAGCAGCATCAATCCTTTACGAACATTCATTAGTGCAGTCCTCCAAAATCATTATAAATTTGCGGTAAATTCTACTAGTTTAATAGACGCTCCTATCGATCGTTTAGTTGCGATAATTCGCCAAATTATGGTGTTCATGCAAACAAAAAAATGCTTCCTGCCATTAAAACGGCAAGAAGCATCCTTTGATCACAGGATAAAATTCATTGTATATTACTTTGTTTAATGTACTGCTGGAACTCAAGACTCCGTATTACTCAAGACTCCGTATTACTCATGACGTCCTGAAGATTTTTGAGGTCACGTAACCGACTCTCATCCTGACGGAAGTATTCAACCAAGGACTCAATACATGTAATGGAGTCCCAACTCAGGTGATGTTCAATGCCTTCCACATCATTGTAGATATTTTCTTCCTGAACACCAATCGTTGTCAAAAATTGTTCAAGCAGATGATGGCGTTCCATCAAACGTTTGCCCATCTTTTTGCCTTTTGGCGTAAGCACCAGTCCGCGGTACTTCTCATAGATCAGGTACTCGTCTTTGTCCAGCTTTTGGATCATCTTCGTCACCGATGAAGGATGCACTTCCAGTCCTTCAGCTATATCAGACACACGAGCATAGCCCTTTTCATCAATTAATTTGTATATACGCTCCAAATAATCTTCCATACTGGGCGTTGGCATCTGCTTCCCTCTTTTCTCTCTGACCGGCCCCTATTCGTGCCTGGTCCCTATCTTATAATGATACATGTTATCAATACGCATTGGCAAGTCCTGCACATTTCGCAGCGCACGGTACACAAGTAATTGGCAGGCGTGACTTTTCACCGAACGAGGCAAACTAAGCTAAGTTCCGCATCGAAAGGAGTGATTTCGTGAGTACAAGTGTAGCTCAACCGCCAGTTCGCAAAGCAAAAGGTACTAAACCCTTTATTCCCGATTTGGTGTACTTTGAACCCGGTGCGCTGGAATATGATAAAGGTAAACGTATTATGGAGTGGGTGACTTCCAAAGACATCCCTTATCAGATGACCACATCGCATAACCGGATCACGAATCTACCAGGTGAAACCGAACAAGAAAAGTACCGGATGGCGAAGCGTACTCTGGTCGTTGGTGTGCGCAAAACACTTAAGTTCGACCAGTCGAAACCTTCAGCGGAATATGCCATTCCTATCTCTACAGGCTGTATGGGACACTGCCATTATTGTTATCTTCAAACTACACTTGGTGCCAAACCTTATGTCCGGGTGTACGTCAATACCGAGGAGATCATTCAGGCTGCCAAAGGGTATATCGAAGAGCGCGCGCCAGAAATCACTCGATTTGAAGCCGCCTGTACGTCTGATCCCGTAGGACTCGAGCATATCACGGAGAATTTAAGTGACTTGATCCGTTTTATGGCAGAAGAAGAATATGGACGCTTGCGCTTCGTAACCAAATATCATCACGTTGATCCGTTGCTGAACATTAAGCATAACGGCCACACCCGTATCCGGTTTAGTGTCAATTCGGATTATGTCATCAAAAACTTTGAACCGGCTACCTCCAGATTTGAGGAACGCATAGAAGCTGCTGGCAAAATTGCACACGCAGGTTACCCTCTTGGCTTCATTATCGCTCCGATTATGTGGTATGAGGGCTGGGAAGAAGGATATTCCGAGCTGTTGCAGAAGCTGGCAGATACACTTCCAGAGGAAGCAACCAAGGACCTTACGTTTGAGATGATCCAGCACCGTTTTACCAAAACGGCCAAAGCGACCATTGAAAAGCGTTATCCTAAGACCAAGCTGGAGATGGATATCGAGAAACGCAAGATGAAATGGGGCCGCTGGGGCCAGTACAAGTATGTGTATAAAGATGATCAGCAAGATGCGCTGCGCGAATTCATTACGGAACGGATCTTTGAACATTTTCCACTAGCCAATATTGATTACTTCACCTAAACGAAAAAACGGGACTGCCCTGCACGAATAGTGATGTTGGTATAAACATTCACACCAAACGATTAAAAAGCAGGTTACATGACCCAGAGTGACTCTGGTTAACATGTAGCCTGCTTTATCATGCATAATAAAAATCTAATTTCAGTTCATCCGTTTAAATAATCATCCAGTCTGGTGTAATCTGCTGCAACCAGATCGTAATCTTCGTCATCTGGTCTGTAAAAAGCAATATTCCAAGGAATAGCATCAATGCTCCCCCGATTTTCATCATGACATTGGAATACCGTAAGATCCAGCGTGTCGAACCAATAAAAAACGCCAAAATGAAGAACGGGATGGCGAACCCTGCAGTATAACCTGTAATCAGTGCCAGCCAGGTGGTGGGTTCACTCGCAGCCATTGCAATAATCGCTGTTAGAATAGGCCCAATACAAGGCGACCATCCTGCTGAGAAACCGATACCAAATATGAAAGAGCCCAGATAGCCTGCTGGTTTCCACTTCATATCCATCTTTCGTTCCTTCATTAGAAACTGCGGTTTGAACACACCAAGCAAAAATAACCCCATAAGCATAATCAAAATCGCAGACAATTGCCGAATCAGTTCCCGGTTATCATTGAAAAATTGGCCAAACAGTCCGGCACCCAAGCCAAGCGAATAAAACACAGCCGAAAAGCCCAGAATAAACGCCAGCGTGTGCGTCATGGTCTTAAAGCGGACTTCTCGCTGATTGCGGTCATCCTTCAATTGTTGCACCGTCATCCCTGTAATGTAAGAGAGATATGACGGATACAACGGAAGACAGCATGGTGATATAAATGAGACCAAACCTGCTACAAAAGCCATCCATACATTAACATCAGGCATGAAGCGGATGTCTCCCTTCCCCGGGCTCACGTGCTTGCTCGTTCCGTCGTCAGGCTCGGAACCCTTTTTTTCCAATCATCGTCAGAATCAGCATCATAATCAGCAATAATACGATCGTTGCTCCAGGTGCGAGGTTCCAAATGCCTGCAACAACCAATCCAAGGACTACAGCAATTTCACCGATCACCACGGACAGAATTATCGCGGATTTGAAACTTCGAGCCATTAACAGGCTGACCGCTACCGGAATGGTCAATAGCGCTGACACCAGTAGTGCGCCGACAATCTTGATCGCCGTACTAATAACGAGTGCTGTCATTACAGTGATTAACATGTTCAGAATTCTTACAGGCAATCCTGTAACCGCTGCTGCATCTTCCTCAAAGCTGAGCAGGAAAAATTCCTTATGTAACAATGCCACTACAATCACCACGATCAGCGTAACCACACCTACCAGCTTCAGATCCGTAGCGTCTAAGGTATATATGCTGCCGAACAAATAACTCATGACATCTGCATTATATCCTTTGCCCAGCGTGAAGAACAAGGAAGCAAGAGCGACGCCACCGGACATGATAATGGCAATCGATAATTCGGCGTAACTTTTATACGCTTTGCGCAATTTCTCTATCGCAAATGAAGCAAGCACGGCAAATATCAAGCCTACCGCAATGGGATACACTTCAATCAGGAATCCAAGTGCAACCCCGGCAATGGTCACATGAGACAAGGTGTCTCCGATCATGGATAACCGCCGCAAGACCAGAAACAGTCCGATTAACGGAGCGGTAATACCGATTAGCAACCCACCCGCCAGCGCACGCTGAAAAAAATCACTCATTAATATTTCCAAAACAAACACGACTCCTTCGGCCTTACTTACTCTAATCTAATGGGCCATACATACGGCTAGCGTACCTGTGCAGTGGTATGTTGCAGATTGGTTTCTGCACAATCCTGTACCTCGTGTGAATGACGGACATGGAAATTAATTTTGCCATTCGTTACGGCAGCTTCAGAACCCAGATAACTCTCCATCCGATCCATATCATGAGACACCATCAGAAAAGTCATGCGGTGATGTTCATGCATATGGGTAATCAATTCAAAGAAACTGGCCTGTGATTCGGCATCAATACCTACTGTGGGTTCATCCAGAATCAACAGATCCGGGTGATTGATAAGCGCTCGTGCCAAAAAAACACGCTGCTGCTGTCCACCGGACAATTGACCAATTCGTTTATTCGCCAGATCTTCAATCCGCATAACCTGCATCGCATCTGTGCACTGTTGCTGACATTTGCGAGACATACGACGGAACATGTTTTTGTTATTGTACAAACCGGACATAACCACTTCACGAACAGTTGCAGGGAATAACGGATTAAACGCATTCTTTTGAGGTACATACCCGATTCGTTCCCAGTCCTTGAACCTGCGGATCGACTCTCCGAATAGCTTGATATCTCCCTGCGCAGGAGGAAGAAGTCCTACCAGCATACGCAGCAATGTCGTTTTTCCCGCCCCATTGGAACCGATAATCCCGACAAAGTCCCGTTCCTGGGCCATAAAATTGAGATTCTCAATCACTCGCTGGTCCCCGTAGGAAAATGATAGTTTCTCGATCTCTATAATTGGATCATGACATAGTGGCATGATTTGCTGCATGGCAAAGCCGCCCTTCATTATATATAAGGATTGCATAGCGTTCTAAGAGCCTTCACCGCGAACGGTAAAGACTCTTCGACCTGAATCCTTCATTCTATCTTATTTTAATGCGATCAGCAGATTTTGCAAATTTTTCTCCATCAGGGTGAAATAATCATCCCCGTTAGTGGCCTGCTCCTTGGTCAATCCTTCTACAGGGTTAAGAACCATAGTCTCCACTCCTGCTTCACTTGCCAGTGTTTTCGCCAATTTGTCAGATACCAGCTCTTCGAAGAAAATGTACTTAATGCCTTCATCTTTAACCAGTTTCGCAAGTTTCACAATATCCTGCCCTGTCGGTTCAGCATCCGGGGAAAGTCCCATAATGGCATGCTGAGTTAGTCCATAATCACGTGCAAGGTAGCCGAACGCCTGGTGCGAGACAACAATTTCCTTGTTTGGCACTTTAGCCAATTCATCTGTAAAATGCTGATCCAGCGTCTCAAGCTTGGTACGAAGCTCTTCATAACGTTGTTCGTAACCTGCTGTGTGATCAGGATCTGCCTCAACCAGACTATTTTTGATGTTTTCAGCCATGATCATAGCAGATTTTGGACTAACCCACGTATGTGGATCAATATGATGATCAGCGACATCTTCTTCACTGGTAGCCTCATCTGCATGTTCGTCTTCATGCTCTTCGCCGTGACCGTGCCCATCGTCACCCTCTGCGGTCAACAGCTTCACGCCTTCGCTGACGGCAACAGACTTCACCTTTGTATCGCTATTCAACGACTTTAGGAAATTAGGCACCCATCCTTCCAGTCCAGCTCCATTATAGAAAAACAACTGTGCCTTGGACGTATTGACAATATCCTGACTCTTTGGAGTCCAGTCATGTGGTTCTACTCCTGTTGGCAGCAGGTTAATAACATTGGCATCTTCACCACCAATTGCAGCTGTAAAAGCATACACAGGATAAAATGTCGTCACCACGTTTACCTTACCTTCTACAATCGTCGCACTCTTGGAGTTATCCTGCCCACATGCAGACAATACCAGTAAACTGAGAATAAGGAAACCAGTCCACAGTAACTTCATATTGCCTCTTTTGCTTGTCTTCCCTGTCCGGTTATCCGGAACTTGATGTTGCACTTTATAAAATGTCATTATGATTCACTCCGTATCTCTTAATCGTAAACATTACTGAAAGAATTATAGGTAACATGAACCCACTTGTCAAGCTATACCTTCCTATTCATTCTTTCCTGAAGTACGGAGTTATAACAGTATATGCTTGTTCTCTACCCGTCAGATACGAAATTATATCAATAAAAAAAGGGACCCGAATTACATCGGGCCACCTTGAGTTATAGATACGACAATATTTGAATCAATTTCATAACTCATAAAAAAAGGATTATGATTTGATTCTTCTTATTTTACTTGTGCGCCATTAGGCATGCTGTCTGGTACTGTAGCAAGTGTAAGCTGGTCGCCATGGGATGCAGCAAGGATCATACCTTGAGACAGTTCACCACGAAGTTTCACCGGTTTGAGGTTAGTTACACAGATGACTTTGCGTCCAACCATCTCTTCTGGCGAATAGAACTTTGCGATTCCAGAGACAACCTGGCGCTGCTCATAACCCAGATCGAGCTGCAATTTCAGCAACTTATCCGCTTTTTTGACAGGTTCGCAGGAGATGACTTGAGCCACACGCAGTTCAACTTTAGCAAAATCGTCAATGCCGATCTCTTCCGTACCTTCAGGTGCAGTTACCGGTTCAACAGCTGCCGAAGCTCCAGCCTCTGCTTGACTTGCTTCAGGCTGTGCCGCTTTTTGGCCGCCAGTCATCGCTTCTGAGATATAGGCAATTTCCTGTTCGGAATCCAAACGCGGGAAGATTGGATCACCTTTTTGCAAAGCGTTTCCAACCGGAACAAGCCCCCATTGCTTGGCTGTATCCCACGCCGTGAGTTCACCTTCCTGAATGCCAAGCTGTGCCCAGATTTTATGCGGAGCACGTGTCAGGAACGGTTGCAACAGAATTGAAGCAATGCGCAAGCTTTCGATCAGGTGAGCCATAACGGATGCCAATTCATGGCGTTTTGCTTCATCACGAGCCAGCGCCCATGGCTGCGTCTCATCAATGTATTTATTGGTGCGGCTGACAAATTGGCTGATCGCCGTCAGTGCTACGGAAAACTGCAGGTTTTCCATCGCCTGTTCCACTTTTTCTACTGTAGCATGGCCTGCTTCTTCCAGCGAAGCATCAAATTCCGTTACATTCGATGCAAACGCAGGGGCTTTGCCTTCAAAATATTTGTCTACCATGGCAACTGTACGGTTCAACAGGTTACCCAGGTCGTTCGCAAGGTCGGAGTTTACACGTTCTACGAAGCTCTCCGGTGTAAACGTACCATCGGAACCAAACGGTACTTCACGCAGCAGGTAATAACGCAGTGCATCGAGACCATAGCGGTCAATCAGAGTCACTGGATCAACCACATTGCCTTTGGATTTGGACATCTTGCCATCCTTCATCAACAACCAGCCATGTGCGAACACTTTCTTCGGCAAAGGCAGATCCAATGCCATCAACATAATTGGCCAGTAGATCGTATGGAAACGAACAATTTCTTTACCTACCAGATGTACATCCGCAGGCCAGAACTTGTTATACAGGGATGCATCGGATGAACCATAGCCCAGAGCTGTAATATAGTTGGACAGCGCATCAATCCATACGTAGACGACGTGTTTTGGATCGCCTTTAACTTTGACACCCCATTCAAATGTAGTACGTGATACAGCCAAATCTTCAAGACCCGGCTTGATGAAGTTGTTGATCATCTCGTTCTTACGGGATTCCGGCTGAATAAAGCCCGGGTTCTCTTCATAATATTTCAACAAACGATCTGCATATTTGCTCATACGGAAGAAGTAGGATTCTTCTTTGACCAATTCAACGGGGTGTCCGCTATCCGGGCTCTTGGCTGAGATAATCTCGCCCTTCTCATTCTTCTCTACATCCACCAGTTGAGTCTCTGTGTAATACGTCTCATCTGGAATGCTGTACCAGCCTTCATACTCACCTTTGTAGATATCTCCCTGTTTCAGCAAACGGTCAAAGATATCCTGAACGACGGTTTTGTGACGCTCTTCAGTTGTACGGATAAAGTCGTCATTGGAAATGTCCAGCTTGTTCCACAGTTCCTTGATTCCCACAACGATATCATCGATAAAAGCTTGCGGAGTCTGTCCTTTCTCCTGGGCCTTACGCTCAATCTTCTGGCCATGTTCATCAGTTCCTGTCAGATAATGAGCATCATAACCACGCAGACGCTTGTAACGAACCATCGCATCTCCCGCCACAGTGGTATACGCGTGCCCAATATGCAATTTGTCACTCGGATAATAAATCGGGGTTGTTAGATAAAATGTTTTTTGGTCAGCCATGAATGACTTCTCCTCCTTCAAATGGTCCTGCTTCATGTGATCCTTTCGTCCAAAACAACTAAAAAAGAACACAAAAAACTCCCGCCCCTATGGGACGAGAGTTGCTCTCACGTGTTACCACCCAAATTCCCCATGTTTTTCGCAAAACACAGGCTCTGTCGGTCCTTCGACCGCCCATTAACGCTGGATCACGCCTCAGCCTTACGACAGCAGCTCTGAAATCGCTGTCTGCACGCTCGAAAGAGGTTCCTCCGGGACCATGTTCCATCCTCCTCCCAGACCGGTTCTCAGCTCATCCGGCTCTCTGCACTGGGGGTGTGTCTGTACTTATCCCTTCACTGGAAATCATATAGAAGTTGTTCAAAAAGTAAAACTAGACATTTTGAACTCGCATATATAGGAAAAATATACTGAAATGCGGGCCCCTTTGTCAAGTGGGCAGCAGCCTCGAGTTCAATTCCAGTTTGCTTCACGGCCACCCGAATACTTCAGGTTATAACGTTACTCGGATACCAGAGTAGACTTCTCCGCCTTTGGTGGCACCAGATCTACACCACCTGGATGAAACGGATGACATTTGGCAATACGTTTCGCTGTTAACAACGAGCCTTTGAGCGCACCGTGCACTTCAATCGCCTCCATGGCATAAGCCGAACAGCTCGGATAGAACCGACATGTTGGCGGCGTTAATGGAGAGATATAGTTGCGGTACACCCGAATGGGTGCCTGAGCGATTCTGCGCGATAACTTCATCGTCAGTGCTTCCCGTGAGCGTGATGTCCCGACGCCGCTTTGGCAGGAGCATGCTCAGCACAGTCCTTGCAATAGCCAAACACCTCAAACTTGTGGTCCACAACCTGAAATTGTTCAGGCGCATCCGCAAGCTGCATCGGGCAAAAAATAATAGGATACGTCTTCTGACACTTCAGACAGATCATATGATGGTGATGATGATCTTCACTACAGTGTGCTTTGAATTTAACGCCATCTTCGAAGATGACCTGTTCCAGTACACCCAGTTCCTGCATCACCCGCAGATTCCGATATACTGTGTCAAAACTCAGTCCGCTGTAAGTCTTACCCATATATTCATAGACGTCCTTGGGTGTAAGATACCCGGGGGACTCGGCAAATAACCGGGCCAGTGTTTTCCGCTGATCAGTAATGCGGAGCCCCTGTGAGGACATAGTCGAAATAATCTGTTCTGTCGACAGCATGATCTAAAGCACCTCCTGTCTTACGAGCATTTTGCCTCTTCTGTATACATCTAATAATGCATCAAATTACGATTAGAGTCAACGAAGACACCGGGTTAGGTCATTCCAACAACACATAAAAAGGACTCCATACACATGCATTGCCATTACGTTTAGCTTTGAGCTAATGACATTACATATTAATGGAGTCCCTTCCTGACGGTTCAGATGATCAATCGTTCGGGCGACTTTTGGGGTGAACGGGTATATATGATATAAGCTTTCACTCCAAACCGTCCGTGCATGTTCATGATATTACTTTTCAGCCGGAAGCGGCGTGAACAGCAGGTTAACAGGCAAGTTACTTCCTGGTGCCGCCGAGAAGAGAATCGTTACACTCTCGCCGTATGAACCTGTGCGATACATTACGCTTTGCTCATTAGGTGCAGTTACAGATTTACCTGTGGAAATCTGAACAACTTGTCCGTTCACGAGTGCCACACCTGAGTATCTGCCTCCACGAGGGTTAAATGAAATCAACGTGCGCGGAGCAACATTATTCAATGTAATTTTGTACAATACACCGAAGTTACCTGCGTTGGAAGCTTCTGTGTAAGCCATCGGGTCCGTTCCCACAAGGTTCGGATCACTTGCATTGTCTCCAAGTGGAAGACGTGCAGGCTTCGATCCTATTTCTTGATCATACGTGATGATCCGTGTTGCATTCGGGTACGTTCCGCGGTTGTGAACACCATCACGATCCAGAACCGGCAGGCTCGACAACACTTCCATCGGGTCCTTGTTTTCTTCGATCATGATAATGTTGTAATCCAGTTCATAGTCACTGAATACATCCGAATACAAGGAAATGACTTGTCCCTGTTTCATCGGGAGAACACTCAGATCATTAAGAATCAGCTTGCTTTCTCCTGGCTGGATGTACACTTTCTTTTGTCCTGTGCCATTCTGCATGGACTGGAACCAACGATCAATGGACAACTTTCCAGCTACCGTTGCAAAAGGAGATGGTCCTGCAAAGCCCATGTTTTGTTGTTCAATGGACGCCGTGTATGCATTGTTGTTTGTCGCTACAACATACATTTTCACGTTTTTGCCCGTGTTGTTCACATGGTGAATCATGAATCGTGTCTGTCCGAAGGAAGATTCCTTGTACACAATGCCTTCTGTATTCACGGTTTCCGGGCTGTTACTGCGGATCAGCAGACTGGGTTCATCATAATAAGTGAAAGGTACTTTCTCCAATGCGGGTACTCCACCACCGTCAAAAGTGAATTTCTCACCAACTGGTGTGAACAATTGATTGAAGTCGGACAAACTATACAGCGTTTCGCCCGTAATGTTGATCATCTTGGTGTAGCTATCACTAGCACCATGTTTATCGGTAACTGTAATCGTTACGGTCTTCGGTCCTGGAACAAAGAATGCAAGTGCATTGTTATCCCATTCGGTTTTAACAATTGCGTTCTCATCATCTGTGCTTTGATCAATATAAGTGATTTTCTCACCCATTTTGTATTCTTCTTTATCTGTCGTAAACATTGCAACAGGTGGTAGATTCGGTCTTTCAACCTTAATCGTAACCGAATACGGATCGCTCCATTGACCACTTGAATCCTGAACCGCATAGGTTACTGTGTATACACCTGGTTGGTCGAATGAATCCTGACGGCCTGTCCAACGCTCATCTACAATGCTGAGTCCCTTGGGAGAGCTGGATCTGGTGGTGTAGGTTACCTGGTCTCCGGCAAAGACCTCTTTTTGTACCGTGAAGCTTGCCACCGGTTTGGTACTCAGATTCAATACAACCGTTTTGGCAGATTGATTTACTTTATACGTAATGTCCAGAGCCTGTGTAATTGAAGTCAATGGCACCATGAACGTATTTTTTTGTTGATAAGCCGCGCCCTTCATCGTTCTGGATACACCATTAACGGTATAGATCTTGCTGTTGGTTTTGAAACGCAGCTCATCTTCACCACTAATAATGATCGTTTCTTTGGTTGTGTTATCGTATTTAACATCATAGCCAACCCGATCAACGAGAGCACGAATAGCTACATAGGATACACCATTTTTAACAGCCATTGGCTGCCCGGCAAGATATGTTTTGCCATCTTGCATCATTTTATTACTGTTCATATAAAGAGTAAGGTCTCCGCCTCCAGCAACAGATGAACTCCCCGTAGACGGTTGCTCTACTTCTGCTGGTGCAGGTGCTGGTGTTTCCTCAGCTGTACCTTCTTCGTCCGTCGGTTCCTCTACCGGATCAACTGGAGTAACATCTGTTCCTGTAGGAACATTGGTTTCCGGATTCACTTCTTCAGTTGTTTCAATATTTGATGTTGGCGTGTTTGTTTCGGATTTCACTTCGGATTCCGCGATGGTTTGTTCTTTCTTCACAACCTCCACGGATTTAACTTTGGCTGTATTCACTGGTGTAGTATCGCTCTGATCTGCTGACTGTGCATTGGCAGGAATCACTGCAAACGCCTGAAAAACAGCAAAAGCGGTAAGTATGGACAATTTCTTCTTCAAATTCATTCTTTGTCTTTGGCTCCTTCTGCTCCCATTTATAAATATCCCCCTCAAAAAGTCATATTATTAGACGCTTGCAACCGGGAAAAGTTGCTAAAAAGTTAAGAGGAGAATTGTAAACTTTTAATAGAAGGAAAATACTATGAAAATTGTTATCTATCAATAATCATTTCGGCATGGGATTCCAAAATTACCCATTGACAACTTTCAACAAAAAAATCTCTCTGCCATATGGTCTATCAGCACCATATCACAGAGAGATGTAAGGATTGAATAGATCTAGCGCAAACGGACAGGCAGGCGCCCTGTTGGCTGCAGTTCCCCTGTTAACACTTGGGACAGTGCCCGGACGACTGCTGGTGTATTCTCATAAGTACACACATAACTTCCCGGCCTCGAAATCTCCAGCAGATCATATGGATTGCGCAGAGCAATGACAATCAGCGAATGATTCTCACTCAGCTTTTCAACCAAATACTGTTGCCCTTTCGGAAGATGCCCTGCAGATGTGTACGTACATACGATAACTTGCTCACTCTCCGACACTTCAGCCAATATCCGATCTGCTTCATCATAAGTAGGCTGAGTTGTAATCTTGTGTTCACGAACTCTGCCTCGTAGTTGCGATAACGCTATACCAAGCGATTCTGTATGGGACCATGGTTCATCCACCTCTGTCCGCTGCACAACCTCAGGCCAGATGACATGCACGTCCTTCTCTGGATCCAACGGCAGTAGTCCATCATTATGAACGATGGTAATGCTGCTTGAAGCAATCTTGAACAGCGTCGATTCGTTTCGTTCACTGGGATCACTGGGTTCAGTGGATTCATTGTCGTTAACAGGTTCAACATCGGTTACTTCGATCGTTTCACTTGCTTTAGGCGAATCAAGACCAGTGTCCGGGTACCCGCAGCGCGCTGCCTTCCATGTAATAATACGTTCCAGTGCCTTGTTAATGATATCTTCCGTAATTCGCCCTGTTCGAACGGCTTGAACAATGGCTTCCACAGCAGCAACCTGATCTTGCAGGGTATGACTTACCAGAATCAGATCTGCTCCTGCCTCCACAGCACGAATGGCAGCTTCAGCTACCCCATACGGCTTGGATATTGCATGCATTTCTAGACAGTCTGTAATAATAATGCCCTCAAAGCCCATTTCTTCGCGTAGCAGACCAGTTAAAACTTTACGCGACAACGTTGCCGGAATGGGCTCGGGCTCAATTGAAGGGAACATCACATGAGCTGTCATAATAGCATCAACTCCGGCCTTAATCGCCTTGCGGAACGGTAACAACTCCATCTGTTCCAATCTGTTTCGATCATGAGGTACCGTAACCATACCCAGATGAGAATCTACGGCGGTATCTCCATGTCCCGGAAAATGTTTGGCAGTAGCAGCTATGCCCTGTGATTGATATCCGCTGATGGCTGCTACGCCATGAGCGGCCACACTTTCAGCATGTTCACCATACGAACGCACACCGATAACCGGATTGAGCGGGTTGTTATTCACGTCAACCACGGGGGCAAGGTTCATATCAACACCGATGCTTTTTAACTCACGCCCCAGAATTTGGGCACACGCCAGGGTATATTCCGGATTGCCTGTCGCACCAAGTGCCATATTACCCGGCACTTGCGTCATTCCCTCTTTGTCAATCCGTGCAACCATGCCACCTTCCTGGTCCACCGAAATCATGAGTGGAAATGCCCCCGCTGCAGCAGCCATATCTTGCAGTTCGGCGGACAGCTTTGTCAATTGATCTACACTGTGCACATTGCGCCGGAAATAAATGACGCCTCCAATATGATATTCACGAATTAATTGAGTAATCTGTTCATCTGCGTGCTGACCGTGAAATCCACACATCAACAATTGACCTACCTTTTGCTCCAATGTCAGCTCATTCAAGGGTTTCATTCGATCTCTCCTCTCGTTTCCGTTGCCACTATGAACCCAGTCGTTTGCTCTGTCTATACTCCGAAGGTTTCATGTGGAAGTGTTTGTGAAACACCTTGGAGAAGTAACGGCGCTCCTTGAACCCTGTTGCTTCCCCAATCGCTGTAATGCTCCATTCCGTTGTACTCAACAATAAAGCAGCACTTTCCATCCGTTTCTGGGTCATGTATTCCACAAAAGTAACACCCATTTGAGTTTTAAATAGCTGGCAGAAGTATCCCGGACTGATTCCGAGCCAATCGGAGACTTCATCTATTCCCAAGTCCTGTTGCAGCCGTGCATCCATATACTCACAAGCAGACAGGATCAGTTCCGATACGGAAGGACGTGGCTGCGTTTGTTTGCCCTGACAGGCTTGGGTAAGAACCTCTGCAAGTTCAAGCAGTTCCCTCATGGACACGGCCCCTTGCAGTGCATTCCAATAATTCACTTCATGCCCTTCAGCGATGGCCTGTACTTCGCGCAGTTCCCGAAGCATGTGTACAAGCATAAACCGAAGATTAGTTTCATCCATTCTATTGAAGGTGTGTCCTGAATTCCCCATTCGTTGTTTAAGCCGATCCAACACATCGCGTAACCCGTGCTTGTTCCCTTGACGAATCCACCGAGTAACCAGCTCCAGATCTTCTCTTGTAATCCATGAGTTAGCCCCTTTGGAGGTCGTGTGATCATACGATAAAGCGGTTTCGGGACAACTCGAACTCAGCACCCTGTCTTCACTCTCCGAATGGAACATCAGTATTTTTTGACAATGCCGGTATCGCTCCAGAATTTGACTTTCCCGGTTCACGGGCACATCATCCTGAACAACCCTGATCCTCACACTTGAATTCAAGGATACGATCGCATTCACTTCATGATACAGTTGATGGGCCAGTTCCTCTGAACGACATTTCCACTCACCCGATGCCTCCAGCAGGATGCACCACTCACCTTTGCGAGTCGAAAGAATCTGACAGTCCCCCGTCATGCTCTCTGCCACTTCCCGAAGTCTTGAACTGATGTTCTCATGCCATCGCTCATGCTGAAGCTCGGACCAGCCGATAGAATGGCGAAAATAACCGACCGCATCCACCAGCAGCAACGTATACGGTGCAGCCGCTGTTATGAACTCAGGAACAGAGGCAGGATAGGCAATTTTCTGCGGTGCTTCTCCCCGCAACAGGTCAATCAAATGTTTGTGTCTGATCCAGCTTTCCATCTCTTGGCTGCGATAACGTTGCGATTCGTTTTCCATACGTCTCTTCTGGATCTGCCCGGCAAGCTCACGCAGTTTATGTTCCAGATTCAAATAATCGATGGGCTTGCATATGTATTCATGCACGTTATATTGAATAGCGGTCCGAGCATACTCAAACTGCTGATAACCGGTCAGCAAAATAATTTCACACGTTTCACCCTGCTCTCGCAGCAACCGAATGAGTTCCAATCCATCCATGGACGGCATCCGAATATCGCATAAGAGAATGTCTGGATGAATTTCTGTTACTTTCCCCAGCGCTTCTGCCCCGCTTCTCGCTGTACCCGTAATTTCAATCCCCATCTCTTCCCAGGGTAAGATGTAGTTCAGATTCTCCAGAATCGGGAGCTCATCGTCAACCAGCATTGCAGTCAGATTCATCCGGCTTCCTCCTGCTCATATAATGGTATGATGCATCGAATCACAGTGCCATACCCCGGTGCAGAACATATGAATATGCCATACCCGGTCCCGTATTGAATACGAATTCGATCTGCCACACTTCGTAATCCCAATCCCCGGCGTTCCGTTATGGATGATAATGATTCCGTCCCTTTGACCAGCATGTCTTCCGGCGGATCTGCTGCCATGTACTCAAATCGTGCGAGCATTTCCTGGGGAATACCAATCCCATTATCCTCAACACATAACACAAGTTGATCCCGTTCTGCATATGCGCTTATCCGCAATACACCTGGATAGGTGATTCCCTCAAACCCATGTTGAATGCTATTTTCCACCAGAGGCTGGAGCGTCAGTTTGAGCAAAATTGAACTGTATAGATGGGGTGGTATGTCAATCTCATAGGTGAACAAATCACTGAACCTGTATTGTTGAATTTCCAGATAACTCTGCAAATGCCTTATCTCCTCACTCAGCGGAATCTCCTCCTGATCCTGAATGCTGATACGAAGCATATTGCCCAACCTGGTCACCATCTCGCTTACTTTGCGGCCCTCGCCACGTAGTGCCAATCCATTAATGGATTCCAATGTGTTAAACAGAAAATGGGGTTTGATCTGGGCTTGGAGTACACGTAGTTCCGCTTGGGCCTTCTGCTCTTGCTCAGCCCGAACACGACGGAATAATCCCCCAATACGTTCCAATAGCTCATTGAATCCTTGCGCCAGAAGCTGCATCTCGTCAAAACCCTTACCTTCCACTCTTGCGTTAAAATCACCATCATCCACACGGCGCATAAATCTTACAAGTACAGCAATATTGCCCGTAATGCGATTCATGAAAAATAGATTAAAGATCATGGCGGCGAACAGGCACGACAGAATAATAATGACAGACCAGCCTGCAAAAGCATTTGTTTCCGCAGATAAGGCTTCCCATGAAGTCACACTGACGAGACTCCAGTTATAGTTCTTCAGATGATATTGCGAAATGATGCTCTCTTTGCCGTCAAAGACCGTTCTGATGCTGCGAAAGCCGGGACCGTAACTGCCGGATTCTGCTCCAAGGTTCTGCATGTTCTCACCGTTATAACGCCCTGCTGGATCATAAACGATCAGTCCTTCTTCGTTAATTAACAGGAATGATGTATCCTGTGCCGAATCACTGATTTGCAGGTGACGAAAGATCCGGTCGATCTCTCCTTTTTTGATCTGAACAACAAGCACGCCGATATTTTGAAAATAACTGAGTTCCTTGACCAGTCTGATCTGGGTGAAAACAGGTTCTACTCCGGTTAATTCGGAATACTCCAGAGGTGCGAGCCATTTGGGCACGCCATTAAGTTGCTGAATTTCGTTGAATAAGGGATGCACTTTGAATTGCTGAAAAGGAAGGGCTTGAAAATTTTCTTTGGTGAAAATGGAGACAATCTGGTTGTTCTCGGAAGAACGCAAATCATATAAAAAGGCATAACTGATGAACGGATAATTATATAGAAGGGAACGGAAATTGCGCTGGCTGGCATTCAGGGATAACTGATTACCGGTGCCCAGATCCTGCTTGGTCGGGTCTTTCGCGTTCAATGCCATCTGGAAAACAGATGTCGCTATCCCGTTGTCGGTCACATTATTAATCTGCTGAAATACATTCTCGATATTGTAACTAATGGCCTGAAGCGCATATTCGGCCTGTTGATTGTATTTTTTCTCAATCGTATGTGATGTGACCAGAAACATGCCAATGCCCAGCGCACACATCGGTACAATGATCAGCAGCAGAAATGCCAAGGCCAGCTTCATTCGCAAGTTCATATCCCGTTCTCCCTATTCACTGGTTCATGGTATTAACCTTTGACACCGCCTGCAGTTACTCCTTCTATAATTTTCTCCTGGAGTATGGCGTAGATCACAAGTACAGGTACAACGCTGTATACAATACCTGCCGACATCTGAGCATAGTTCATCTGATATTGATCCCGAAACTGGACCATACCCACGGGCAGCGTGCGCAATTTATCGGTGGATAAGAAATAGTTGGCGAGTAAAAATTCGTTCCAGTTCCCGAGGAAATTAACGATAAAAACGGTAACAATAGCCGGAACCGTAAGAGGTATCACTATTCTAGCAAAGATACCCGGAGCCCTCAAGCCGTCCATAACCGCCGCTTCCTCAATTTCACCAGGCAGAGATCGCATAAAAGCCGCCAGTATAATAATGGTAAAGGGAATCGCATTCGCCACATAGGGAACGATCAATGCCAGATGTGTATCCAATATGCCCATTTTGCGTACAAGCAGATAGATCGGCAGCATGAGTGCATTGTTGGGAATAAGCATGCCAGCCAGAATCAAGCTGTACAGAAATAGACTCCATTTCCGGTGTCTCATCCGGGTTACGGCAAAAGCAAACATCGCACCGAGTGCAATTGTACACGCCGAAGACAGAATTGAGATGTATAGGCTGTTCCAGAAATACGTGCCAATCTTCGCATTCACCCAGGCCTCCACATAATTGTTAAACTCCCATGTTGTCGGCAGACCGAATGGATTCAAGGCAATTTCATTGTTATCCTGCTTGAAAGACGAGAAAATCACAAATAAAAAGGGAAACAAAATTGCGATTAAATACAACATTAACAACACATGAGGTATACTGCTTTTTATGTTTTTCGCCATCAATATTCCACCTTCTCGCTCTTTCTCGCCACCAGCAGTTGATACACCGCAGTAAGCACAAGCGTCAGAGCAAAGATCAGTACCGCAATGGTATTGCCATAACCATATTTGAAATTGGTAATCGCATATTTGATCATGTATGTCGCAAGAACCTCGGTGGACCCAGCGGGCCCACCTTTGGTCATGACAATCACGATGTCAGCTGCTTTCATAGCTCCTGCAATGGACAACATGATAACGACGGAAATAATTGGGCGAATCAGTGGCAGTGTTATCCGCATTGCACGTTGTACCGCCGTTGCACCATCGATTGCAGCTGCTTCATCCAAATCACGGGGAATCGCCAGTATGGCCGCCAGTACCATGACAATGTAAAATCCCGTCCACTGCCAGGCATTGGTAACCAAAATGGACAACATGGCAAATCGGTTATCGGATAACCAGTAGATTGGATCGATGCCCAGCACATGAAGCATTTTGTTTAATAATCCGATGTTGGGCTCATAGATGAACCCCCATAAGATACCGATCACGGCTGTCGACATAATGGATGGTAAAAAAACAGCTGTTTTATACAGACCTTTCAGCCTTTTCACATTGGCAATCAGTAGCGAAAACAGGACGATTAGAGGTACCTGAATCAGTACCGAAAATCCGATGAAAAAGCCGTTATTCCGTGTGGAAATCCAAAATCGTTCATCGGTCAGTGCCTTCACATAGTTGGATAAGCCCACAAAACGTGGCTCAGCGGAAACCCCATTCCAACTCGTCAGACTGTAATATAAGGAGCTGCCAATAGGATATAGAAAGAACATGATAAACAGAATCAGGGCTGGCATTACAAACAGCGTATAGATTAACGGGCTGCGGAGTGAAGTATTCATGGTCAGCCTCCTTAAGTCACTTCAACGATCGCAGTTTCAACTTGGATTGATTTATTCCACTGAAGCGTTTGCTTCCTCCTGTACCTTTTGCAGTTCTTCTGCCATTTTCTCTGGCGTAGTCTGCCCACCGATCAACTTCTGAATCTGCAGATTACTGATCTCTGTCGTCACATCAGCCTGAACGAGTGCATCAAATGCCGGGAACGACGTCTTGGACGCATTAAGCACGGCCACAATTTCTTTCATCAGATCATCGGTAATGCTATCGGTTAACACTTTTTCATCCAGCTTCATGGCAGGCAATACACCATCTTCCACAAGGCCGCGAACCTGCATATCTTCATTGTAGAAATTTTTGATAAAAGCTTTAACGGCTTCCAGCTTCTGCGGATCATCCGCCACGGCTGCCGAGAATCCATATCCATTGTTCACATCCCGCATCAAGGACGTTTGATCACCTGCTCCGTTCTCTACCGGAGGCATATTAAAGAATCCAACCTTGCCAATGAGCGATTCCCCGCTCTGGCCTTCCTTGAATACAGATGATTTCCATGTTCCGTCATACATTAATACCGCTTCTCCGCTGGTAAATTGCGTGGTGTATTCGGCATATTCGAAGCCCAGTTCACCTTTTTTGAAATAACCCTTATCAACCCATTCCTTATGTTTGGCAAAACCTTGGACAACACCCGGATCAGTCCACTTCGCTTCACCTGTTGCAAACTTTGCGGTAATCTCCGGCCCGGCATAGCGGGACCACAGGTGGTTGGTTAACATAAGCGGAACCCAGCCTGCCTTGGATGCAGAAGCAAGCGGCACTTTGCCATCAGCCTTAATCTCGGCCAACATGTTGTCCAGTTCAGCCATGGTCGTTGGAGCTTTCCATCCTTTTTGTTCAAAGTACTCTTTATTATAGAAAAAACCTTCGCCCGAACCGCCAATCGGCAGTCCATATACTTTGTCTTCATACGTAAATGGCTCAAGGGATGTAAACTGGTCCTGGATGCCCAACTCTTGAAGGATCGGAGTCAGATCAAGCAGCATACCTTCCTTGGCATACACTTTGGAATCCGGACTGCCGAACAGTTCAAATATATCCGGCGGGTTACCTGCCGCCATCTCCCCGCGAAGCTTCTCCTTGCGATTCACATCGGATTCGACACCATCCAGCGTAAAGGTCAGATTGGGTATCTCACCCTCCACTTTGTCCACAACGTCCTGCAGAATGGCCAATCGTTTCTGTTTGTCAGCCCCCACCTGCGTGTGCCGAAGGAGCATCTCAACCGGTTCCTTACTTGTTTCCTCCACAGGTGTATTGCCTGCGCCTTGCTGTGGCTCGTTACTTGAGCTTGCACATCCCGCCAAAGTCCATGAAGTGATAAGCAATAATGAAAGCAGCAATGTCATTCTTTTTTTCATCGGGTTGACCCTCCTCAAGATATTGAGCATTTGGCTTTACACTCTGATTATAAAAAGCCGGAGCTTACATCGTAAGGATGACAATTCATCAATGGAGGGATAAAATCCTTCACTGGACAAAAAACAGCCCCTGCGAAGTATATTCGCAAGGGCTGCTTGGTTGGTATATACGTTATATATAAATGTTGATCACTTATCGGAACAAGCCACGCCAGCCGTTTCCTGGCGACCTTGTTCGATTAGGCGATACGCCCGCTCCACTTCTTCTTCACTTGGTGAAGGAACGCCATCCAGTGGATATATTTTGCCGAGTGCTTCCCATTTGTAGATCCCCATCTGATGGTATGGAAGAATTTCGAACTTCTCGACGCCATTTAATGTTCCAATAAACCGTCCGAGGTTAAGCAGATCCTCTTCCTCGTTATGAATGCCAGGCACATACACGTGGCGTATCCACATTTTCCGACCTTGCTCCGATAACCACTTGGCCGTTTTCAACGTTCTCTCGTTCGACTTGCCTGTCAGCTTGATATGTTTCTCATCATCAATATGCTTGAGATCCAGCAGAACCAGGTCTGTGTGATCCAGCAGATCGTGAATCCGTTCCGGTTCGTTAAATCCGTTGCTGTCCAGTGTCGTATGCAATCCCCAGCGCCGCTTCACTTCTTTGAAGATTTCGCCTACAAAGTGGGCCTGTAACGTTGGTTCTCCACCAGATATCGTGAGTCCGCCTCCGGAGCTGCGGTAATAGGATAGATATGGCTCAATTTCAGCCAATACCTCCTCTAGCGTCATTTCTTTTCCACCATCCAGCGCCCATGTATCAGGGTTATGGCAGTACTGACACTTGAGTAGACATCCTTGCATAAAAAGCACGAAGCGGATGCCTGGGCCGTCAACCGTCCCGAAAGTTTCGAGTGAATGAATATGTCCGTTAACCATGCTGCCTCTTCCTTTCTGTATCCGCATCCGCTGTGCGTTTAATATGAGTTGGAATGTCTTGCTCTAGCGGTCTTCTACTTGCATATTACTTACATCGAGCCATGGAACGTACGGTTGATGACATCCAACTGTTGTTCACGAGTCAGTTTAATGAAGTTAACCGCATATCCGGATACCCGTACAGTCAGTTGCGGATAGTTTTCCGGGTGATCCATCGCATCAATCAGTTGCTGACGATCAAATACGTTAACGTTCAGATGATGAGCGTTTTGACCAAAGTAGCCATCCATCATCGCAGTGAGATTGGATTTACGTGTAGTCGCCTCTTTACCCAATGCTTTTGGCACGATGGAGAAGGTATTGGAAATCCCGTCAAGACTGTGTTCATAAGGCAATTTGGCTACAGAGCCAAGGGAAGCCAGTGCACCTTTTTTGTCACGACCATGCATTGGGTTCGCACCTGGAGCAAATGGTTCACCTGCTTTACGACCGTCCGGTGTAGTCCCTGTTTTCTTACCATATACCACGTTGGAAGTGATCGTCAGAACGGATTGTGTTGGTATTGCGTTACGGTATGCTTTGTGCTTACGAATCATGCCCATGAAGCTCTCAACCAGTTCAACAGCAATGCTGTCCACGCTATCTTCATTGTTACCGTAACAAGGGAAGTCGCCTTCAATTTCAAAATCAACAGCGATGCCTTGTTCGTTACGGATTGGTTTTACTTTGGCATATTTGATGGCACTCAGTGAATCTGCTGTAACCGAGAGACCCGCGATACCACAAGCCATCGTACGTACAATGTCACGGTCATGTAATGCCATTTCGATACGCTCATAGCTGTATTTATCGTGCATGTAGTGAATGACGTTGAGGGTGTTCATATACAGCTTCGCGAGCCACTCCATCATTGGTTTGAAGCGTTTCATGACTTCATTGTAATCCAGCACTTCACTAGTGATGGCAGGATACTCAGGTCCAACTTGTGCTCCGGATTTCTCGTCACGACCACCGTTGATCGCATACAGGAGAGCTTTTGCCAGGTTGGCACGAGCGCCGAAGAATTGCATTTGTTTCCCGATCTTCATCGCCGATACACAGCATGCAATACCGTAATCGTCACCATAGATTGGACGCATCAGGTCATCATTTTCATACTGGATTGAACTGGTTTCAATGGATACTTTGCTGCAATAATCTTTGAAAGCTTCTGGAAGCTTCGTGGACCATAGTACAGTCAGGTTCGGTTCTGGTGCAGGACCCAGGTTGTGCAGGGTATGCAGGAAACGGAAGCTGTTTTTCGTTACGCGTGTTTCACCATTCACTGACATACCGCCGATGGACTCCGTCACCCATGTTGGATCTCCACTGAACAGTTCGTTGTAATCCGGTGTACGCAGGAATTTGACAATCCGCAGTTTCATTACGAAATGGTCAACGAGTTCCTGAGCCTGTTCTTCGGACAGAATGCCTTCTTGCAGGTCACGTTCAATGTAGATATCCAGGAAAGAAGATACACGTCCCAGAGACATCGCAGCACCGTTCTGCTCTTTGATGGCAGCGAGATAACCGAAGTACAACCATTGGAACGCTTCTTTTGCAGTAGTCGCTGGCAAGGAAATATCGAACCCGTGCATATCACCCAATTGTTTCAATTCTTGCAATGCACGAATCTGCTCAGACAATTCTTCCCGCAGACGAATGACATCTTCATCAATAACATCAACTTCGAGTGCATTCAATTCACCTTTTTTGTTACGAATCAGGAAGTCTACCCCGTACAAAGCTACACGACGATAGTCACCGATGATCCGGCCACGGCCGTAAGCATCTGGCAGACCTGTAATAATCCCTGCTTTACGCGCTGCACGCATATCGGAAGTATAAGCATCGAATACACCCTGGTTATGTGTTTTGCGAATGTTTGTAAATATATCAATGACGCCTTGAGGCAATTCGAAGCCATATGCTTCACATGCATCAATCATCATCCGGATTCCGCCTGTTGGTTGAATGGAACGTCTGAATGGAGCATCCGTCTGAACGCCGACAATCTGTTCTTTGGATTGATCCAGATAACCTGGTTGGTGAGACACAATAGTCGCTGGTGTGTTCACATCAACATCAAGTACTCCGCCGTTATCCCGTTCTTTTTTGGTCAGATCAGATACGATCTCCCACAATTCTTTGGTATTCTGGGTTGCACCTGCTAGGAATGCTTCATCACCGTAATACGGAGTCAAGTTGTGTGCCAGAAAATCATTCACATCTACGGATTTGGTCCATGTTCCTTTGGTAAAGTTTCTCCAGCCTGTTTGTTGTTTGACATCTTTTTCAATCACCGACATCTTAATCCCTCCACTAATTTGGATTTCTGGACACATAACATCTTGCTTCATTCGTAGCATTGTGTGCCCAGAGCCGCGATTAATGTGAATTGTTTCACATAAACCGGATCATGTTCTCTCTACCTGGGAACCGGAACCGCGGGATGAATGTTTTTCTTACATTTTCAGTATACGTCTTGAGGCTTTCATCATCTGTGATTTTTGTCACAAAGTCAGTGAACTAACTCACTCCACCTGCGCTGTGTCCCATTGAACCCCCTTTAGATTCACACTTAGCCACTGCGCGGGCAGAACAACCTTCCAATCGCTGCTCACTATTTAAATTTACTGAAAAAGCGAATGAACATTAGGTGCCGTACACTGGCCACTGCAAGTAGAGAACAACCTTCCGATCGCTGTTATCCCCGGATTTTTTGATTCACTTTTTCAAAGGTGAAAATCCAGTGATAAAGGCGAACGCTCCGCTTCTTCAGGTTTTTTCTCTCCTCTCCGTTATCGTGTACATGTGTAATTCAACTGATAATACAAAAGGTCAAAATTTATTTCAAAGATGCAAGCTTCGCTTTTTCAGGTTTTTTCTGCCCACTCCGTTATTGTGTGAATATCTGGGTCAAACGACCTCATCACGGATTCCGGGTAACCTCTTTAGGACCATTGCTCCGTTAAACTCGGAGCAAACAAGGACTTAGGACTATTTCCTGAAAAACAGATGCTTCGCTTTTCTGTTTTTCTGCCCATTCTGCTTTGTTCGTCATCGTGTTAATATCTCACTCAATCACGAATTCCGTGTAACCTCTAAAAAGACGGCAATCGGGGCTCCCCTCTCGGGGAACCCTGATCTTCTTGCCGTAAGGCAGGTTTCGTTCTTTGTTATTCAAACTTTCCGTAGAAAGCGTTGCGGTACACATCAGCCAGTTCAGTTACCAGCGGCAACTTCGGATTGGCGGTTGTACATTGGTCTTCGAAGGCACGGTCTGCCAGATAATCTACATGTGCTTCGAAGTCTTTGGCATCAAATCCGATTTCTTGGAACGATTCTTCAATGCCCAATGTTTTGTTCAGTTTGCGAATGGCATTAATAAGACTGGTTACGCCTTCTTCTGTTGTACGTGCAGGCAATCCTAGAATCCGGGCAATTTCGGCATACCGTTCATCCGCTACAAAGTGCGAATATTTCGGGAACGATGCAAATTTGGTCGGTTTTTTCGCGTTGTAACGAATGACGTGTGGCATCAGGATTGCGTTGGTGCGTCCGTGTGCGGTGTGGTACTGACCGCCCCATTTGTGCGCCAAGCTGTGGTTAATGCCCAGGAATGCGTTGGCAAACGCCATACCGGCAATGGTGGAAGCATTATGCATTTTCTCACGTGCCAGTTTGTCACCTTGCAGTGCCGATTGCTCCAGGTATTGGAATACCAGTTGAATCGCTTTGATCGCAAGGCCATCCGTGTAATCATTCGCCATGACAGACACATAAGCTTCAATCGCATGAGTCAGTACGTCCATACCTGTATCTGCAACGGCTGTTCTAGGCAGAGAGTATACGAATTCCGGATCGACAATCGCTACGTCTGGTGTCAGCTCATAGTCGGCCAATGGATATTTGGTATTCCCTTGATTTTTATCTGTGATAACCGCGAACGATGTTACTTCAGAACCTGTACCGGATGTCGTTGGAATCGCTACAAATTTCGCTTTTACGCCGAGACGTGGATATTTGTAGATCCGTTTGCGGATATCCATGAATTTTTGTTTCAGATCGTTAAAGTCCGTGTCCGGATATTCATAGAACAACCACATGGCTTTCGCAGCATCCATCGGTGATCCCCCGCCGAGTGCGATAATGCAGTCTGGCTGGAAGCGGCGCATCATTTCGGTTCCGCGATCTACCGTTGTTGTGGATGGATCTGGCTCCACATCGGAGAATACTTCGATTGCTACCGGCATTTGGCGTTGACGCAGATAATGTTCTACCTTTTCAACATATCCCAGTTTCACCATCATGGCATCCGTAATAATCGCCACACGTGTGATGTCAGGCATTTTGGCAAGATACTGCGTTGCCCCTTTTTCGAAGTAGACTTTGTTCGGCACTTTGAACCATTGCATATTCACGGTACGGCGAGCCACCCTTTTCACATTGATTAAGTTCACAGCGGTTACGTTGGAAGAAGTCGAGTTACGTCCGTATGATCCGCATCCCAGTGTCAATGATGGCATGTTTGTGTTGTAGATATCCCCGATGGCACCGTGTGTGGATGGTGAGTTCACAATAATCCGTCCAGTTTGCAGACGATCTGCGAATTTGCCAATCACTTCTTCATTTGTGGAGTGGATAACCGAGGAGTGACCCATGCCGCCAAAAGCAACCACTTCTGCTGCACGTTCAATGCCCTCTGCTGCCGTTTTAACTTTGTAACAAGCCAGTACCGGGCTTAATTTCTCAGCCGACAATGGGAATTTCGTACCTACTCCTTCAATCTCGGCCACGAGAATTTTGGTGCCTGCTGGAACTTCAATTCCGCACAACTTCGCAATGCTCACCGCAGATTGACCAACAATCGCCGGGTTCACCGCACATTTCTCGGCATTAATCGCACCTGCTGTCAATTTTGCTGCTTCATCTTTGTTAACAAAGTAACAGCCATTCGCGATCATTTTTTTCTTCACTTGATCGAAGATCGGTTCTTCAATGATGACCGCTTGCTCGGAAGCACAGATCATGCCGTTGTCGAAGGACTTGGACAGGATTAAATCCGTTACTGCTTGATTGATATCCGCGCTTTTCTCGATAAAGCAAGGAACGTTACCCGGTCCTACGCCCAGTGCAGGTTTACCACAGCTGTACGCTGCACGTACCATGCCGGATCCGCCTGTTGCCAGAATGAGAGCCACATCATTGTGATTCATCAGTTCGTTCGTACGATCCATGGAAGGATCATCAATCCATTGGATACAATCCGCTGGAGCACCATGCTTCACCGCTGCATCGCGCAGGATTTTGGCAGCTTCGCGGCTACAATTCTGTGCAGATGGGTGGAAACCGAAAATGATCGGGTTACGCGTCTTGATGGAGATCAGTGCTTTAAACATCGTTGTTGATGTTGGATTCGTGACGGGTGTAATCCCCATAATAATACCGACCGGCTCCGCGATCTTCTGGAAGCTCTCATACTCGTTATCTTCAATCACACCTACGGTTTTGTCATACTTGATGCTGTGGTAGACATATTCTGTTGCAAATATATTTTTGGTGATTTTATCCTCATATACTCCGCGGCCTGTTTCTTCTACGGCCATCTTGGCGAGCATCATGTGTTTATCCAGACCCGCAAGCGCCATCGCTTGCACAATCCGGTCAATCTGCATCTGATCCATCTTCATGAATGCAGCGTGTGCTTTATTCGCTTTGTCGATTAACGTTTGAATATACTGACCTGCTGTCGGTTCTTTTGCTGGGGCGACTTCGTTCTTTACAGCCATCTCCCTCATCCTCCTAAAGGTTCGTATTGGTTTGTCTCTCTTCTTTACATTCACATCGTAACATGACCATAAACTTAATTATGTGATTTTTTTCACAAAGTATAACGAATTTAATTTAAGTTTTGTAGTGTCCTTCATCCAACCATTTTCACTTCCTATTTAAAGTATAGGGCTGTAAAAATCATGCTCTCCAAGAAAAGTGAATTTAATCACAATGTTTGAAATTTCGTCATTTTTGCCCCCTTTCCTTCCCCCTCAAACGGTAAGATTAGGTATATACTGAACTTAAAAATTGAACCACCGCAATTTGTACCGTCCTTCCTCCCGGCCGAGATGACCCTGATCAGGACGGCAACGGTTTGCGGCAAACCTCGGAGGCTACTGCAGACTACAGGAGTCCATCCGACGGACACAAAGGGGAGATAGACTTATGTTAGAACTAACAACTGTACTGGAAAAACGCGGCAATACGAACTGTTTCTCGGAAGCGAATTTCAACCATCTGCTGGTTACCATGAAAGATAGAACCTATCCGGAAGGTACACATCTGTACTGGGAAGGAGACGTCTCTGACAAACTTTATTATATGAAACGGGGCCGTGCCCAGATCACCAAATCCACGGATGAAGGCAAGGAACTAATCATGTACATGTATCAGTCCGGTGATATGATTGGTCAGGCTGATCCCTTCTTTGGCTCGAAACACACCTTCTCAGCGGAAGTACTGGAGGATAGTGAGATCGGTGTACTGGAGCATAAGGACCTGGAGATGCTAATCTGCCAGCATTGTGACTTCGCGATCGACTTTATGAAATGGATGGGCATCCACCACCGGTTGACACAGACGAAGTTCCGGGATCTCATGTTATATGGCAAACCAGGTGCGCTTTGCTCCACCCTCATTCGATTGTCGAATTCGTATGGTGAGCCTCATGGAGAGCATGTCATTATTCATAAAAAAATTACCCACACGGACCTGTCCAATATGATTGGAGCTACCCGTGAAAGTGTAAACCGCATGTTAAGCGATCTGCGCAAGAAAGATGCGATCGAATATGACAATGGCATGATCGTCATCAAAGATCTGAAGATGCTGCAAGGGATCTGTCACTGTGAACTTTGCCCGAACGAGATCTGTCGTATTTAATAATTGACTATGCTAATCGAATGTTGCTTATAATTTTAATGAAAAAAGCCCAGTTCTCTTAAATAGAGATTGGGCTTCTTGGTATGCTTAGGATGCATTGGTCAATTCAAGCTTCACCGCATCACGTGGATTCAATTTCATGTCCAAACCATTTTCCATTAGTTCTTTGTCGTTCACCATAATGACCCACCGCTCATTCATTCGGGGTGTGACATTTTCGACCGAAACGACGAATTTGTTATTCTCTGACATTCTTACAATTCCGCTGGACTTCAACACATCGCGAACGGTACACTCTTGAACGTAGACTCCGGCATATTGACGATTGAGGGTTGGCATAATGTTTCCACCGCTCACCTTGAGTAACGTTGTCTGATATGCAACGCCATCCCCCCCACTGTCAGCGGCTTTCACGTAAATGATCACTTCATCTTTGGCATGAAGCTCCATGTCCCAATCTTCCTGTTCAATGTCCTTGCCATTCAATTTGACAGCCCAGCTAAGCGAAGAATCCAGAGAAACTTCACCAACGGATTGTATCCGTTTGCCATCTGCCGTAAAATCAACCAGTCCGCTATTGAGTAATGCCTTTTTGAGTGTCAAACCTTCGCTAAAATCTCGCTTAATGGACTTGGTTGCATCAGGCAAAAACGTACTGCCATCTACAGCCACTGTAATCGTATTCGCTGTTTCTGTCTCTTTGACAATTGGCTGTTCAGAAGGCTGTGTCTCACTACAACCAGCCAAGATCGCCAGTAAGAGCAAACATACACCTATGTAACCGGGGATTTTCTTCATCATGTAGGTAACACCACCCTGCGTAAAATCATTCACCCTGTTGTCCATAACCTCTATTATGGCACAACCTTCAGCAAAAAAAAGTGTCAAAGCCGTTACTTTTAAGGGAGTGCCTCTCCAAATAAGGCTTGTACAAGAAAGAGAGCCTGCACACAGGCTCTCCAATCTGAATCATTTTCTCGATTTCATTGGTTCTGCTGTTACTGGACACTAGCCTGCATGTATGTCCGTCCTCCATCTCCATCTTTCAGATATGGATTAAGTCCGAAGAACTGTTCTTCAGACACATATACACCTGTCAGCAATCGCCCTTCAAGCAAGCCTCCGTCCACCTGCACGCAACATGAAGGTGCATCTACATACTCCTGATATAACGGAATCTGCCCATATGGTTGATGTATCTTGAACACCTTGCCTTGCTCATGCAAAGGCCGTTCCGAGAAATAGGTAGGCACAATATAACGGGCAATGACATCCAGTTCCTGAACGCTATAGAAGGCGTCATCCCCAAGCCAAGGTGCAAACATTCGAATCTTCTCATATTGAGACCAGACAACCGCCTGAATCAGCATTTCTGCGTGAACCAACCGACCTTCTCCGATATCCAGAAGCAACTGCTTTTCGTCGATTGTTTCTTCCATCTGAGACATTGTTAAATCAGGTTGTCTCAGTTCACATCCGATACACTTCCAGCCCCTGGACGTTTGAATCCATTTTTGCAGCACAGCCGGAGCTAATCTCGGGCCTTCGCTGTTCACAGAATGTGTATTCACTTCGGTCAGATCATCTTTAACCGAACGGGAGTATGCTGTGCGCTTAAATAACTCTGCAGCTTTTTTGTATATTAGATGGACCTGAATGGATGCGCTCTCAAGTTCTGCAATATCTTTCTTGCCGTAGCGTACTTCACGGGATAAGCTTTCTTCTCTCATGACAAGTGGGCCTCCTTCGCTCCGGCCGTCTGTGGCCATTTTCTATAGATTATACTACAACTCATGACAACATGTGCAACGCCTAAGAGAAAAACGGCAATCCACGTTATTTTTAAGACAAAAACCCCTGATTTCCACAGAAATCAGGAGTCTATGTCATTCATGCAACGAAAGTGGGTGATGTTGCTTAGACGTTAGTCAACCCACTTCTCAGCCCAGTCTTGAATTTGATTCATGACAGGCTGGAGCGCTCTACCTTTATCCGTCAGTTCATATTCAATACGAACCGGCGTCTCAGGATAGACGTGACGAACCAGAATACCTTCACCCTCCAGATCTTTCATCCGTTCGGATAACATCTTATCACTCATGGATGGAATCAGATTGGAGATATCCTTGAATCGCTTCGAACCACTCATCAACGTTTGAATAATTAAACCATTCCAGCGCTTGCCCAAAAAGGAAAACGCCGTCTCAAAACGCGGACACATCCGCAAGTCTTGACCTTCCACATTAATCACCTCTTTAGAGATCACTCAACTTACATTTTGTTAGTATATTTCATAATAACATATTTAAGCATTAAAGAAAACGTCTGCCCCTAAAAAGTTTAAATTTTAGAAGTATTACTTGTTATATCCCAGTATACCTTACATCCCACCTCGTAACCATGGGAAATATCGTATAACTTCCCCATAATACTATCTTACCCAAAAGGAACCCAACTGCCACAGTCATCATCGACTTGCAGAAGGGTTCCTTGGTATGGATATGTTATCCCAGATTTTTTGATTCCTTTCTAGGAATAAAGCAAATTGTGAATTAAACCAGCACGCCACCAAATGGTCTTACAGGTTCGCTCTTGCCAAATTCCGGCTTAAAGCTGCGGGCAGGATATGCCCATTTTACTGCGTTACTGATTACTCGCAATATTTCCGGTTTGTAATAGGTCGGATACGTCTCATGACCTGGTCGGAAATAAAAGATTTTACCTTCACCACGCCGGAACGTACATCCGCTCCGGAATACTTCCCCACCCTGGAAGTTACTTACAAATACCAGTTCATCCGGTACTGGAATATCGAAGAATTCACCGTACATCTCTTCTTTTTCCAATACAATCTTGCCTTCAATGCCATCTGCAATCGGATGAGATGGATTAACACACCATACAATTTCCTGCTCGTCAGCTACACGCCATTTCAGATCGCAGCTGGTTCCCATCAGCGCTTTGAATGGTTTGGAGAAATGACCTGAATGGAGCACAATCATTCCCATCCCGTTCAGCACTCGCTGCGCAACCTTCTGTGAGATCTCATCGCTTACACGATCATGTGCCATATGTCCCCACCATATAAGCACATCTGTGGAATTCAGCACTTCATCACTCAATCCGTGTTCAGGCTGATCCAGTGTAGCCGTACGAATAGCAAAGCCTTCGCCGCCAAGTCCGTCAGCCAGTGCTCGATGCAGACCATCCGGGTAGACTTCCCTTACTTCATCGTGAATTTTCTCATGGACAAATTCATTCCAAATGGTGACGTTGATCATAATCAATTTCCCCCTAGTGTAGCTCTAAACCCACCACATATCGCCCAGCGGTTCTTCAATCAATACTTGCTGGAGATTTTGTACGGCTTTAGAGAATCCTTCTTCAACCGACATCAGACCGTCCTCGTGTTCAATACTTACTACGTAATCATAACCGACCAGACGCAAGGCACTAATAATATCTGCCCATGTCTTGTTATCATGTCCATAACCGACAGAGCGGAACTGCCAAGCGCGATCCAGCATATTCGTATAATCTTGCATATCCGTTACACCGTGTTTGTTCACGTTTACCGGATCAATTGTTGTATCTTTGGCATGGAAGTGATGGATGGCTCCTTCACGGCCCAAGATGTGAATGGCCTGAACCGGATCAATACCTTGCCACCACATGTGACTTGGGTCCAGATTGGCTCCGATTACTTCACCTGCTGCCTCACGCAGTCTCAGCAAGGTTGCTGGTGTATGAACGGAGAATCCACCGTGCAGCTCCAATCCGACTTTTACGTTACGATCTGCTGCAAATTTACCCCACTCTGTCCAATACGGGATCACTTTGTTCTCCCACTGCCACTTCAGGACCTCCTGGAAATCATTCGGCCATGGTGCAACAGGCCAGTTCGGATACTTGGCATCCTCATGGTCTCCCGGACAACCGGAGAATGTATTCACTACAGGCACTTCCAGCTTCTCAGCCAGTTCTACCGTTTTAACAAAATCATCGTGGAATCCCTTCGCAATATCCTTTTGCGGATGAAGCGGGTTACCGTGACAGCTCAATGCACTAATTGTCAAACCACGTAACTCCACTGCGTTTTTGAAGTTTTTAAGTGCCGTAGGGTTGCTTAACAATTCATCCGGCTTACAATGTGCATTGCCTGGATGTCCACCTGTTCCGATCTCTACTGCTTTTAATCCCTTGGATGCTACATAATCAAGAGCATCCTCCAATTTACGTCCTCCGAATAGTACCAAAAATACGCCGAGTTTCAAGTGCGATTCCTCCCTGGATTAGATATCGAATAATTGCTGAATTCATGAAAATTGAACTGTATACATTTACCGCTCAGAATCATATGCCTGTTTGCTTAGTGTGGAAAATCGAGAGTGTTTCTATCCTGAAATTGAACGTAAGAATACTGGTTATTCTGTACCATTCGTATGGGCATCAAGCGTTAACACTTGTTACTCATACTAGAGCGATTCCACGCTTTCAATCTCAGTTTGAACTGTGCGAGTTACTGCAAAAGCGTCATAGTCGCTCTCCAGATGTATGTGCTTGCCTTCAAGTGAAGAACGCTGGAATGAATGCATAGCTTCCAGTACGTGATAAGCGAGCTTGCCACTGGCTTTGTGTTCGCGTCCGGCACGAATGGATTCAACCATTTCGGTTACGCCGATGCCTCGTTCGTTTTGTCCACTTTCGAAGACTGGTTTGATCGTCTCCCAAGTGTCTTGACCGTATCTGCGAACCTTCACTTCCCCGTTAAAATAGTTGGGGTCCGGTACACTAAGCGTACCTTCTGTACCGTAGATTTCAATACGTGGCAGATCCGAAGCTCCGCGAATATCGAAACTGGTAATCATGGTCGCAATGGCACCTTCTGCGAAATCAATGGTTCCTGCCAAGTGGGTAGGCGTCTCTACTTGCAACGCTGTACCTTCCTTCGGCCCGGAGCCGATCTTGCGATCTGCAATCTGTATGCCTGCCGAGGCACTAATTCTGCGTATCGGTCCAAGCAGCGTAATCAGAGCGGTCAGGTAGTAGGGTCCCATATCAAACATCGGTCCACCACCTGCAACATAAAAGAACTCCGGATTAGGATGCCAAGCTTCCGGTCCTCCACCCATGAAGAATGAAGTCGCTGCAATCGGCTTGCCGATCAGGCCATCCTCAATCGCTTTACGAGCCGTTTGAATGCCTGAACCAAGGAACGTATCCGGTGCAGAACCCACGTACAATCCCTTTTCTTCAGCCAGTTCAACAACCTTGCGACCATCCTCAAGCGAAATTGCCAGCGGCTTCTCGGCATACACATGTTTGCCTGCTTCGAGTGCAGCCAGATCGGTCATGGCATGACTGCCAGGAACCGTAAGGTTCAACACAAGTTCAATTTCGTTATTTTGCAGCAACTCATCTACATTGTAAACGTTTGCGATATTAAATTCATCTGCCCGTTCCTGAGCGCGTTCACGAATCAAATCCGCAACAGCCACGACTTCAATGACCGGGTTGTTTTTGAGATTTTCCAGGTAGATGGCGCTGATGTTACCACACCCGATGATGCCTGCTTTCATTTTCTCCACTGTGACGTTCATCTCCTTACGCATGGTGAAAATCTGCGTTTGAATGGTTGAGATACATATGTTTTGTTGGATGTTTCCTGTTCCTTAAATCTAATACTATGGTATTCCGTTTCAGCTTCAATTAAAATGAATAATATGATTGAAACATGAACTATCTGGTCATAATTTTCAAATTGCAAGGAGTATGCCCATGTCGACAGATCAATCCTGCCAAGTTCTTACAGCAGGCTTTTCATTTCATCGTAAACCCTACGCTATGGTGCAGCCTGAAGGGGTCAAGAACTACCTGTTAAGACTGCAAACAGACGGACGTTGCCGTGCACGCATTGACGGGGACATGTCCCTAGTGGATGCGGGCGATCTGCTTCTTTTTGATCCTGATGAGCCCTATGAGCTGAGAATAGACAATGAAATTAATCCGATGGGAGAACGACTGGTGGAGAGTGGTGACTATCACATCTTCTTCAATGGTTCCTGGGTGGATGAGTGGTGGAAGCGTCACAAACGGCCGACACGGATCAAAGTCGAACTGACGGAAAGTCTTTTAGTCCTGTTTCGACAGCTCGTGCTGGAGCAACGCCGCATCTCTAATCCTTATCCTGAAATTTCAAGTTATTATATGCGAATTTTATGTCTCGAAGTGGATCGTCTGCTTGCGGAGCATCCAACGATAACCAATACCAATTATGTGGCTTATGAGATCAAGAACTACATTGAAGAAAACGCTTCCTCTTTATTCAAGCTGGATGATGTGGCAACACACATTGGCATCAGTGTCTCACGGGGTGTTCATCTCTTCAAAGAGGCATTTGGCAAAAGCATCATGCAATACACGCTTGACGTACGGCTGAACATGGCCAGGGAACGGATTATTTTCAGTCCAATGACCCTGGAGCAAGTGTCCGAATCTTCCGGCTTCAACAACTATACCTATTTCCATCGGGTATTCCGTTCCCGGTTCGGCATGTCCCCGAAGGAATTCCGCGTCATTCACCGGGAACAGATGTAATCATACCAGTATACGTAAGTTGAACTTATTTGCGCGCGGCTATGGCCTCGGATACAACCATCGCCAGATCTTCATTGCCAAACATGGACAACACGCCAAGTACCGTATCATCCGGGATCTCACCGGCTTCCTCCTTGGATACAATCAGCTTCTGCACCTGCTGCAAACGCTCGTTGCTCTGCTGATTCGGGTAGGCTTGCCGGTACATCTCTTCCGGGTCCAAACCATTATTCACACACCACTGGGCAAATACGAGGATCATCATCTCTTCTTCCTGTTTATAGGTTTCAATGACCGCTTCCTCGATCTGCTTGTTACGTTCCTTTTCATATTCATCCATGACGTGTAATCCTCCGTAAGTGTATTCTCTAACTATTTGCGAATCAATTGTTCAGCCAGTTCATGACTGTCCATGACATGACTTGCACTGATCAGGCAATCATCTGGCGAGTCCAGACAAGCCAGGAAATTATCAACTGCTCCGCTAAAACCTCTGCGTGCTAACACGGTGTCCCAGCTCCCGAACGCTTCTTTGGTTTCCAGACTCCCCTGTTCCAAGTAGCTAATCGTGTCCATGTTCACCACTTCAGCAGAACGCCCACCACCATGCAATTCGACCTTCTCCAGATCTGCCCCAGCTTCACGCACCATATCGAATCGACCGTAGGCTGTTCTACCCAGCTTGGCCGTTCCGGTTGAATGCAGTAATCGGTCCAGATCATTCTTCCGAATCCATTGGTGAAGCAGCTCCACATTATGATTCGAGTACCACAACATCAGATCGAGCAGATGGATGAGATCATCATAGATCGTTTCTGCCGCAGGACGATCCTGAATGCCTGTACGATGTTTGGTCACTGTCAGGGAGTCGAAGCCTTTTCCACCCTCCATCCATTGTTTCGCTTTTTGATACATCGGTGCGAATCTGCGGTTGAAGCCCACGGCCAGCAACAGACCTTGTGCCTCGGCAAAAGCAGTCATCTCTTCCGACTCCCGAAGCGTATAGGATAACGGCTTGTCTACATACACGGCTAATCCCTGTTCCAGACATTGCATGACAATGTCAAAGTGCGCTTCTGTTGCTGTATGTACAAACACCGCATCCAAGTCCCAGGACAACAGTTCTTTCAGATCCGTTGTTCCACGTTCTAATCGATACGCCTCCTGAACGGCTTTGACCGGCTCCGGAGATCGGTTCATAATGCCTACAATCTCCACGTTCGGATGAGCGGTTAACAGCGGCAAATATACTTTACGTGCAATATCGCCGAGGCCGATAATTGCAACTCGTTTACGTTGGGTTGTTTCCATGATGATCATTCCACCTTCAGTTCGGTTCTATATTTCCACGTCCTATAGTGTAACCCTTCGGACAGCAACTTGCCAGTGATTGCAGCAGACTTCTCACGAATTGTTCAGACCATGGGCGAACGTGGTAAACTTATAATGAAAAGCAGTACAGATCGGGACACGACTAGACCTGCCTGATCTGAAAGGAGCGTTTGGGATTTTGCGAAAATGGTTATGGCTTCTGTTATATGTTTTACTTGCAGGAGTCACGTTTATTTACAGATATGAACTGCTGGCCTGGACCGATCTTCATCAGTCCATACCGCTTTTACTCGCCATGGCAACATTGTTTGCTCTTGTGCCTGTAATTCCTTATAAGTTTGTTATTATCGCCTTTGGTTATAGTTACGGTACCACCACGGCAGCCTGGATATGCTGGCTTGGCACTACACTTGCTGCCATGCTCGTCTATGGCGGAGCAAGAACCATCTTCAGACATCAGGCGAGATCGTACCTCGAACGCATTCGGGGTCTGAGCCGTTTTACCACATGGATGGAAGCACATCCATTTATGGGTGTTATGTCGATGCGATTGTTGCCCGTCGTGCCCCAGATGGCCGTTAATATCTACGCAGGTATAACGTATACGCCATTCTGGGTCTTCATGGTCGCTACGGCTATTGGCAAAATGCCCGCGATTTTTGTTTTTGCCTATGTAGGTGCACAGGCTGAAACCTCGATCTGGTTGAGCTTGGCGATCCTTGCCGGATACCTGGTGTTCATGGCCATTGTATTGCTCTTATTTCGCTTTCGGTCACGCAACAAAGCCTGAATTCAGAATTCGCAAGTATTCAGATCCAGTTTGTTTTCAATCCTGCTTGGTTGGCTTGCCAATTCAGGATATAATAGAAGAGCAAGCCCAATGCTTGTGGTAACAGGTTTTATAAAAATGGTAGATTGCTGGAGCTCGAACACGAGCACTAAATCTTCATCAGAAATGGAGTGACTATAGCATGGAACAACATTCAAATGAGTTAGCAACTTTTGCAGGCGGATGCTTCTGGTGTATGGTATCCCCCTTTGAAGAACTGCCCGGTATTCACAAGATTGTATCGGGTTATACAGGAGGACATACCGAAAATCCAACATATGAAGAGGTCTGCTCGGAGACAACAGGACATGTAGAGGCTGTGCAAATTACATTCGACCCTGCTATCTTCCCTTATAAGAAACTGGTTGAACTGTTCTGGCAGCAGATCGACCCTACGGATACAGGCGGGCAATTCCATGACCGCGGATCTTCCTATCAGACGGCCATCTTCTATCACAGCGAAGAGCAGCGTCAGATTGCCGAAGCGTCCAAAGCGGAGCTGGGACAAAGCGGGCGTTTTGACAAACCCATCTTCACTCCGATCTTGCCAGCCAAACCGTTCTATGAAGCGGAAGAACATCACCAGAATTATCACCGGAAGAACCCTGCCCACTACAAACGGTACAGCAAAGGTTCTGGACGCGTAGATTTCATCGAACGCAACTGGTCCGGCAAGGTGGACAAAGACGGACTGAAAGAGCGTCTGACGCCGCTTCAATATGAAGTGACCCAGAACAGCGCGACCGAACCTGCATTCCATAACGAATTCTGGGATCACCACGGTGACGGGATCTATGTGGACATCGTATCCGGCGAGCCATTGTTCAGTTCTGCTGACAAATACGATTCGGGTTGCGGCTGGCCGAGCTTCACACGTCCATTGCGTGACCACAATGTGAAGGAAAAAACCGATCTCAGTCACTTCATGATTCGTACCGAAGTGAGAAGTCGTGAGGGGGATTCCCATCTGGGTCACCTGTTCAATGATGGTCCTGCTGAAGCTGGTGGAATGCGTTATTGCATCAACTCTGCGGCACTTCGTTTTGTACCCAAAGAAGACCTTCAAAAAGAAGGATACGGTGAGTACGCCGTCCTTTTCCAATAAGTTTGAGTACCAAAAAGAGCAGTGGGATGATCCCGCTGCTCTTTTTGGCACTTTACAATCACATCATATTTACAATCCAACCAATCCAATACGCAAATGGAATTAATAACAGCTGTGCCACCAGTGTACCGAATAAACGGGATACGAGCATACAGCCATAAATCTGGTTCATGCGATCCAAACGGATCTCACCCCGTAATGATTTGTCACTGAGCAAGGAAATCCGCGGATCAATCAGGATAGTTAGCAAAATAGTCGCTATGCCATTAATTAGCCCGGTCGATTGAGAGGCAGCTACAGCCTGACCGGGGTAAAGGTACGCTGCATATAAGCTGGACAGGACACCCGTGGTATAGATCGCGGTTACCGCTACATTCAGCATCATTAATCGTCTTGGCATCCCATGCTGTACCAATCGTTTGGCCATCTTCAAGGATGGCGGAGTGATGTAATACATTGCATTTCTAATCTTGCTGCGCTTCAGCATCCCGCGAACCATCACAGGAATGGAACCCGCTGCTTCAAAATGCACGACCATTCGGGATGAGAGTTTAACCATGGTCGGAAAACACAATATGGCTAATGCGGTTCCGATGGTAGCCGCCCCCATCAGCCAATGTAGTTGTGCTGCAAAGTGAGGATTAGCTCCACGTGTTGCGGTATCCACCAGATTACCTACCATCGGACCCTGAGCCATATTGGAAGTTCGAGAAACCAACAGCAAAATACCAGCCAATGAAATGGCTAGCGCGATTCTGCGCGTACGCAAGCCACCTAGACGAAGTGCATAAGATAGGCTGTCTGCTGCATGAATCAACATAGTGAATATCATCGGTATTGCCAGACTGAGGCTAAACATATGTATGTACTCCTTTATCTTCCTTTTGTTGAACTTATTTCTTTCATGCACAGCATTATACTCTTCTGTGTTCTAAAAGTATAGGAACGAGATCCTTCTATATTCGTTGTACTAAAGTATATTTACACTTGACACTCCGATGACAGAACAACCTTCCGATCGCTGTTATCCCCAGATTCTTTTGATTCCTTTATGCTTACGGAGTAGCTTTTCACAGAAAGCTTTTAGCTCTGCTTCTTCCCGTTCCTCTTCATCGTTTATCTCTTCCCTCACAGGGTAATATACAACTAATCCATTATTGTACAGGAGGGATTCATATGCCTTGGAACAAACAGGATTATCCGGTATCCATGAAGAACCTGGAACCACGTGTCAGACACAAAGCAATTGAGATTGCGAATGCGCTGCTCGAAGACGGGTATGAGGAAGGACGTTCGATTGCCATAGCGACAGCTAAGGCGGAAGAATGGGATGAAAATCATCCCACACCGGAAGGGTCGAAATCGAACTCCACATCTTCTTCCGAAAATTCTAACCATAAAGAGTCATCTTCCACGCAGCGTCGGCATTCCGAACCTGTCTCATCGTCCAAGAGTCATGACAACATTCATGTGGTGCCTACCGACTCCGGTTGGGCAATTAAGGAAGAAGGAAAGTCTACCTATCTGTCTACATTTGAAACGAAAGCTGAAGCTGTGGATGAAGCTAAAAAACGCAGTAGCCATCAACATATTCGCGCCATTATCCATAATCAGGATGGGCAGATTGCTTCTTCGATTAAGCCTTGAATGAATTGCATGACACCGGAAAATGGCCGTATTCATTGTTGGCTGTTATTCTACAGTTCAGCGAATAATTAATCATAATCTGAATGAAAAAGCAAAATCCCTTTTGCTGCTGACATGCAGTCAAAAGGGATTTTGTATGAACGTAACCGTCAATTAAGATCTCAACAAGATCCATACAGGTTATGATTATTCTGAAACGTAAGATCAATGGGATACCCCTCTAGCCACCGTAGTCCGCTGTGAAACAGCAGCAGCATTAACTGCTTTGGCTGCAGCCGATGGCATCGGCAATTTCACAGCCGAAGTTGTTACCACGGTTCCACGAGCCGGAACACTAACGACGTACGTAATGACTTTGCTGGCGATCCATACGGCCAGAATCGTATATAAAGTTTCTTTTACCGGAAGAAAGAAAAGCGACAATCCCAATACAAAAGCATCACTGACAAAGAAAACGGTCCCCAGCTTCCATCCCTTCCAGCGGCTAACCAGCACGGCGAGAATATCGTCTCCGCCTGTCGCTCCGCCGAAACGAAGCACAATCCCAGCGCCTACTCCAGTCAATACACCGGATAGAACTGCCGGAATCCACAGATTTCCGTTAAACGACAACACCAGTGTGGAGTATCGTTCAAAGCCGTCATAGAATAGGGAAAATGCAGCGACGCCAAGCAATGCCTGAATCATGAATTTCCAGCCTTTGAGGAACCAAGCCAGGATCATGACCGGAATGTCGAGCAACAACATACCGATGGCAGGCGATAAGCCTGTTGCGTATTTTCCGAGCAGGGCCAGACCAACAAATCCGCCCTCCGATAAATGATTCTGAAAGTTAATGTGATAATAGGCAAAAGCTAATATAAATGTACCGAGCAGCATAATGGCGAATTTGATCGCCTCTGTTTTAACGTGTTGTAAGGTTAACGATGTTCTCTTCATTCAGGTTCCCTCGCAGTTTGTAGGTTGGTTTTTTAGACCGACCGTACCCTGCAAAAGGTAAGCCTGGAAGAAATCATCGTGTGTGTCCTTCGAATGTTCATTCCAATCCCCTCTTTCGCAGAGTCAGCCGTTTTTTTGAACCGGTTGATGTACTCTACAAGGGGCGCTATGTGTATGAGAGATCGTAACGTTTCCAGATTGTCCTTGGGGAGATTGTCCTTCGGGGACTCATGGTATCCTGATCCTTTCTGTTCTGTTGTGGTTAGCTGTGCTTGGTTAAACATTATACTTTACACTATAACACTTCGATAACAGTACCCTCTTCCGATCGCTGTTATCCACAGATTTTTTGATCCCATATTTTAAATGGGAAAATCCGTTGATAAAGGCGAGCACTTCGTTTCTTCAGACGGGTTCTGCACTCTTCGTTACCGTGTAAAGATTCTGCTTAAACACCAAAGCTAACTTGCTTGTTCTTCTATTATATAACACCAACGTGACCGGGTCTAAACAGCGGACCCGTCAAATATGCGCATAAAGCAGCATCTGGGCTGCTCCAGCAGTCATACGGGCACACCAGGAGTAGCAATGCTTGCTAATGGTGCAACCTGCTCCTTTATTCTATGACCAAAGCTTCCAAAAATAACTGTCAGTCACCCAACTGTGACAAATTGGGGCCTTTTTTTATTTTCTTGTGCTTTTTAAAGGAATCATCTCCCTTTCACACATACACTATAGCAAACGTAATCGGCTTATGATTTGTCCAGTTCAGACGTTTCCAGACTTACTCTGCTGTTTATGGTATAATATAACAATTGAATCCCACTACCGTTTAAGCGAGGCGGATTGATGAAAACGTTAAAGCCAAGAGTCTTTATTGGCTGCTCGCTGGAAGCGAAGCCGATTGCAGCCGCAGTACACGAAAACTTACGTTTTTCAGCTGAAGTTACCCCTTGGTATTCCGGGGTTTTTAATCCAAGCAGCTATACCATGGACGATCTGGAAGTAGAGGTACGTACGACTGACTTTGCGATTTTTATTTTTCATCCGGATGATATATCCAAGATTCGCGGGAAGTACTACGCGTCGGTCCGGGATAATACAATGCTTGAAATGGGTCTGTTTATGGGTCGTCTGGGACGAAAGCGTATTTTTTTCATTCTTCCTGAAGATATTACGGACATCAAGGACACGACCAAGATCGAAGGATTGCGGATGCCCACAGATCTGCTGGGATTAAATCCACTCGTATATGAAATCCGTTCTGACGGAAAGTGGGCACCAGCCGTGTCCGTGGCATGTTCCAAGATTGCAGACAGTATTGAGGAACAAGGACGCTGGAGTGATCCGGAATTGGAGAACATCATTGAGAAGCATAAACGCACCGAGGGAGAAGCAAGGTTACAATTGCTTAAGTTGCTGCGGTTCTTTAGGGAATTGCTGCGTACCCGCAAAGCAGATGCCAAAATGCTGGAACGAATGAGTGATGCCCTGCGTACTGCCTTTGTCTCTCATCCTCCATTCGCTGTACGTGGCACAGCCATATACCGTACAGATGACAGTGGTTATATTGAGCAATTATGTGGTAATGTTGGAGAACCGGGGAGAAAGTATGACTTGTCCGCTAATGACGACAAACAACCGGATGATCCCAAGCGCATCCTGGTGATTGATTCTTACCGGGAGAACAAGATCAAGATCAACCTATATGATGATTACCTTGAGAAAGAGTATCTGCTATGCTATCCTGTAGCCAAGAGGTATGTAATCACCGTTCACATTATTGGACATATTGAAGCGGATGAGGCGGTTTTTCAGCAGATTGACCTACAGAATCGTCAACTGTTCAACGCCATCAACGATTTGTTAGGAGGCGAACCGGAATGAAACCGGAAACGAAAAAAATAAGCAAGCGCTGGGGCAGCGAGAAAAAGGTACGCCTCAGTTCTGCGCCCGAATCATCACGACCGGTTCCGGAACCCAAGGAAGAAGATCGTTTCCACAAGCCGGCCGTACCGCTAACGACTATTGGGCCCTCCCTTAAGGGCAAGGAAAGACCTTATAAGGTCATCCTTGAAAAAGAGGCGTTCTACGAAAAGCCTCAATATCTTGCTTAATTTCTTAAACACGTCATTAAACCTGCCGCTGAATCGGCAGTATTCCATAGGCCCCGCCGCCCAAGGCAGGGGCTTTTTTGTTGCACATTTTTAGTAGAGTGAATTGCTTTTTCTTGTTGTCATAGCATCAGCGTATTAAGGCAAGCCAGCCTTAGATGATTATTGCAGTTGATTGCAAAAATTCATTGCTTGTTATTACTTCTGTAGTAGGCGCATTGCATAATGCTTATTTGGTTTATGGCCTTAGGTTTCCTGCAAAACCCATAAATTATACCTAATTTTGGAGCAGGCTTGTCCTCAAATCCTTAGCCTCATACACGATCTGTATCCTCAGGAAAATACGTTAGTGCTTGCTTCCAATATTTCTCGGTTGTATTGTGTATCTCCATTACATATATTGATTATAATATAGGAACACATGTTCTGTAAATAAAAATTTACAATTATAGGTTAAGGAAGTGAACATATGACATCCTCAACTTCCGCCCCATCCCCTGCGGATGAAGACCATCGTCTAATTAAAGGTTTGGTTGTACGCACCCTATTGCTGGATGTACTTGAGCGAGATATTCGAACGTTGGATACACTTATGCTTAAGATGCCTGAAGTCTACATTCTTTCGCTGACACGTATTCAGAACAATGTGCTCAAGGAGATGTTGGGTCTTCGCAAGCAGATGAGAATTCGCGGTGTCAAAGTTCTGGAAGAGAATCGTGAAGCTGATGGTATCGAAACTCTGTATATGTGCAGGGGGTATTGGCAACGGTTCTATATGTTATGGACGTTCGCACGCAATGAAGTCAAAAAAGAACTCAGTCGGCATCTGCAGATGGACTTGGCACAGAGCTGATGCAACTCTGTTCCTATTGAACCGGAGCATACGCCTGTTGTTATCCAAACACATATGGATCTGCGTCCATCCGTCATTACGCTTGAATCCAACTCCTACTCGCTTCGTCCGATTCACTGCTCGTATGATTCCGCGCCCTCCGCTTAATTCAAAACAAGTTGACCACAGAAGGTTATGTTCATTAAGATGGAGGAGAGATAACCAACCATTCCAATAAGGCATGATCTAAATTCAATTCCTATACTAAAACAAGCATCCTGCCATTCATGGCAGACAGATTGTTCCTTAGGGTTTGAGTTCAACTGGATATCTCTCAACGTCTTATCAATCAAGGAGCTGTACTTCATGGATCTGAATACACATTCGATTAAACGAACACAAGCACATACAGGCATTGCTGCAGATGTAACTGAACTGATCGGCCAGACACCTGCCGTTAAACTGAACCGACTCACAGGCAGCGACTCCGCTGACGTATACGTGAAACTGGAATACTTCAACCCCAGCGGCAGCGTCAAAGACCGTGCCGCCTATAACCTGATACTTCAAGCTGAACGTGCGGGACACTTGCTACCCGGCGCAACCATTATCGAACCAACCAGTGGCAATACCGGGATTGGTTTGGCGATGAATGCCGCTGCCAAAGGATATAAAGCCATCCTAATCATGCCGGACAACATGTCCAAGGAACGCATCAACATCCTGAAAGCCTACGGCGCAGATGTGGTGCTCACCCCTGCTGCGGAGCGGATGCCAGGTGCGATTCGCAAAGCGAAAGAACTTCAGGCAGACATTCCGGGAAGTTTCATTCCGCAGCAATTCGAGAATCCGGCGAACCCAGATATTCACCGGATCACGACAGCTCCCGAGATTATGCAGCAGATGGATGGCAGGCTGGACGCCTTCATCGCTACGGCGGGAACTGGCGGAACAATTACGGGAACCGGGGAAGAACTGCGTAAGCAGTTGCCCGATATCCGTATCTATGCGGTGGAGCCCAAAGGTTCTCCGGTGTTGTCCGGTGGCGAGCCCGGACCACACAAGCTCGTCGGTACAAGTCCGGGGTTCATTCCGGACATCCTGAATACCGACGTGTGGGATGCCATCATCCAAGTGTCCGATGAGGACGCACTGGATACGATGCGGCAGCTTGCTGCCCGGGAAGGGCTGTTGCTCGGCCCTTCCTCTGGCGCTTCGGTGTGGGCCTCCCTTCGCATCGCGAAGGAACTGGGGCCAGGGCACCGGGTGCTCTGCATTGCGCCGGATACCGGGGAACGGTATCTGAGCATGGATATTTTTTAACACAGCTAACATCTTTACACGTCAAAAAGGGGCTTCCATGTCCCACAAGCCATGAGCCCATAAGTTATAAGCTTGACAGAGGCCCTCCCTTATGAGCATTCATTTAGTACTCACACATGTATTGTTCATTTAGCGCTCATTGCTTCTAATGAACCTGAGACACGCTATTCGCTCCTATTTATGCAGGTTTGAAGTGTAACGAATCACAGCGGCGTTATTTCCCCGAATTGGGTTGATTTACGGGCTTAGAAGCTATTTTCGGCGGGATAACGTTACTGAGATTCGTTAGAATTTACATCTCTTCATTATCACCCCAATAAGGTATGATAGGTTCGTTAGAATTTTGGAGCGATTGGTAGCGAGGAGCGAGGGGAAATCCCTCGAAAAAAAGGGAAGAGAAGTACATTGAAGGAACCATCAAAATAAAAAATAAGCTCTTGCTCACATACGGATGGTGCATCCGCAGAGAACAAGAGCTTTTTTCTGATGGGAGCCATTTCGGCCCGGTTAGAACGTATAATTCAATGTAAATGTAGGATTTAGTACGATTTTGTATGATTTAGAATTCAGTCATTAGTGTGTCAGGGTTGTCCATTCCACACCTTCGGGAAGCAGGGCCGCAATACGGTCTTTGGCTTCCTTTTTGGTATACAGTGATTCATCGAGAATGACCGCGGAACCGGAATCCGTGCTTGTCCGAATCAGACGTCCAAGACCTTGCTTCACACGCAGGAGCATATACGGAAGATCGATCTCTTCGTATGGTGCTGCCGATGCACTGCGTTTTGCATTGAAGACAGGGTCCTGTGGTGGATATGGAAGCGACCAGATCATGACGTTGGATAATGACGGTCCTGGAACATCCAGTCCTTCCCACAGATTGACGGAGCACAGCACACTCTCCTCATCCTGCTGGAATGCCGCGATCAGATCACTGATCTCCCGATCACCCTCATACATAAAGCGCAAACCTTCTGCTTCTGGCACATGAACAATGTCCTGCTTGAACGCGCGCAATTCTTCCATCGTACGGAACAGGATCAGCGCACGTCCCCCACTCTCCTGAAGCATGGATACTGCGTCGCGCATGCGATTTTCGTTCTCCGGGTGACCCGGTACAGCTTCATCGGTAATTTTCATCTTCATTTTGTCCGCATAATCATACGGGGAAGCCACCGAGAACGATACAAAATCATCAATGCCCAGGCTGTCCGCCACATAACGGAATGAACTATCCACAGATAACGTTGCAGAGGAGAACACGATTGGAATACCTGTGTTGAACACACGCTCATTCAGCATTTCCTTCACCGTACGCGGCATGATCGATAATGTCGTCTCGTCTTCACTCTCTTCCGCCCAGCAGATATAACCATCTTCCTTACGGAACAACGCAAGTGCAGACTGAATCATGTCCAAATGTTCTTCAACGACACGCATCTGGTACCCATCCAGCGAGAACAATCCACTTTCGAATACCAATTCTTCGCCAATGGCATCCAATACGTTGGTCAGACGTTCAATCTCACGCAGAAGCGGAGCTTCTACCCGAACTTCTTTCCGTTCCGATCCCGGAATCGCCACCGTATACGTATCGAGCAACGCAAACAATCGCTCACTGCTCTCAATGGCTTCATCCACACGCTCGGCGAGGGATTCACGAATCTCTCCTTCAAGCAGGCGAGTCACGAGTTCCTCGAAGATGCGGTGTTTCAGCTTGTAACTCAGTGCGTTCAGGGCTGCTTCTTCCAGCAAATGTCCTTCATCAAATACAACCGAGCTGTGATCAGGCAGCAGTGGCAGTTGTCCCTCACGTTTGCGCGCATCATACGTCCACACATGCTCCATGTAGTAATCATGGGAACAGATGATGATGTCTTTGGAACGACGGTAATGGTCACGCGACAGCGTCAGGCCGCAGCGTTGTCTTTTTGGACAAACAAAACAATCCTGGAACGGGTCCCAGTTGATTTTGTTCCACTGACGATCATTCAGATGTGGGTACTGTTTGCGGTCACCATACGGATGGAAAGCCTGAAGTGTACCCGGCGTGTTCACAAAATCCGGCAAACTCTCGTGCACTTCTTCAATAACAGGCGCATCCTCATCGGCGAATCGCACCGCACTTAATTTGTTCAGACAGACGTATTGGTCCGGGGACTTGCCCAGACGTGCGTCCACTTCCAGATCTAGATGTGCAGCCAGCTTCGCAATATCTCCGCCAGGCTTCACAAGCTGTTCAATCAAGGACTCATCGGCACAGGCGATCACCGCCGGTTTTCCCGTATAACGTGCATAACAGACCGCGTAGAGCAGATAGACTAACGTCTTGCCTGTTCCTACTCCAGCCTCCGCCATAATGGTCTTTTTATCTCCATAGGCCCGTTCGAGCTGGTACGCCATAAAAATCTGTTCATCCCGTACCTCGAAGCCGGACTCAGGCAAAATATCGTAAAAAACATCGGCAACCCACTCTCCCAGACGGGATACAAAAGGTTCAGCCGGATCATATGCAAAAGGATAACGTTGTGTAGACAATCCTAGGTCAGCCTCCATTCTTAGACGCGGTCCTCTTTCATTTCCGTTCAAAAAAGGCCGCAGGGCAAAAGTTAATTATCTCACGCAGTAAGGCTGGTGACAAGCTTTTTTTACGAGGGAATTCGAAGGGCAGTTGAATAGGTTTTTCAAAAGGTAGCTTAGATGTTCGTTGACTGCCACGATGTATAGAACCTGCCCACAGGGAAAATATATACAGGAATCCAACTTAAGGAAAGGTGGCGTTCCACTCCATGGATAACCATTCTTCACAATCCGAGCATTCCTCAGACCAATCAAGCGAGACTTTAACAGACCGACAGGGTCACCCCATCACGGACAATCAGAACGTACGAACTGTGGGCAGCCGCGGACCAACAACACTGGAGAACTATCATTTTCTCGAAAAGATCACTCACTTCGATCGCGAACGTATTCCGGAACGGGTTGTGCATGCCCGGGGTGCTGGTGCTCATGGCGTATTTGAAGCGTATGGAACGGCTGGGAATGAACCGGTATCGAAGTATACACGGGCACGTCTGTTTCAGGAAAAAGGAAAAGAAACCCCAGTATTCGTTCGATTCTCAACGGTTATTCACGGTGGACATTCTCCCGAGACGCTGCGAGACCCGCGCGGCTTTGCCGTGAAATTTTATACCGAAGATGGCAACTGGGATCTCGTCGGTAACAATCTGAAAATCTTTTTCATTCGTGATCCGCTCAAGTTCCCGGATATGGTACACGCCTTCAAACCCGACCCGTTGACCAACGCACAGGATATGGAGCGGTTTTTCGATTTTGTCTCACTCAGTCCCGAAGCAACCCATATGGTGACGTTCCTCTTCTCCCCTTGGGGTATTCCGGCCAATTACCGTCAGATGCAAGGGTCGGGTGTCAATACATACAAATGGGTCAATCAGGAAGGCACGGGCGTGCTCATCAAATACCACTGGGAACCGCTCAATCAAGGCATACGTAACCTGCTGCAAAAAGATGCGAGCGAGATTCAGGGGCAGAATTTCAACCATGCCACGCTGGATCTGTATCATGCCATTGAACAAGGCGATTATCCCGAATGGGAGCTGTGCGTTCAGGTGATGGAAGATGACGAGCACCCGGAGCTGGACTTTGACCCACTGGACCCAACCAAGTTGTGGCCGCCGGATCAGTTTCCGTTTCTGCCTGTGGGCAAAATGACGCTCAACCGCAATCCCGAGGATTATTTCAATGAAGTGGAGCAAGCGGCATTTGGCACCGGTGTATTAGTGGACGGTCTGGATTTCTCGGATGACAAGCTGCTGCAAGGACGCACCTTCTCCTATTCGGATACCCAGCGTCACCGGGTCGGTGCGAACTACCTGCAACTGCCTGTGAATGCGCCGAAGAACCGTGTTGCGACCAATCAGAGCGGCGGGCAGATGCAATATCAGGTGGATCGTGCACCGGGTCAGAATCCGCATGTGAACTACGAGCCTTCCTCCCTTGGTGGGTTAAAAGAAGCTACACCTCGCGGCCCGGAACATGAACCGTTGGTGGAAGGCAGGCTAGTGCGTGAGCAGATCGAACGCACGAATGATTTTGGACAAGCCGGGGATACGTACCGGGCATTCGAAGATTGGGAGCGGGATGAGCTAATCAGCAACATGGTTGATGCTCTAGCCCAATGCAAACCGGATATCCGGGAGCGCATGATCTCTCATTTTACCCAAGCGGATGCCGATTACGGTCGTCGTGTAGCGGAAGGACTGGCCTCAGTGCCTACCGATGATAGTGCCACAGTCCAACTGAAACATGAACCGAGTGTCGAGCAAGCGAAGAAGCGCAGTCGTGAGACGGACGGATATTAAAGTGGGCACCGTTGTATAACTCTCGTCTATGCATCGCTTATAATGCATGAGATTGTTCGGACGATAAGTCCCAGCGTTGGTTTAATGGAGCATATCGCTTGATACGATGAGTCTTGCCATGCAGGACAGTGCCTACAATGATCAGATAATGCCACTTCGAACATCGCCCCAATAGTCTCGTTGCCTCTGGCAGCCGCTATGGGGCTTTTTGTTATGCGTTGATTGCCCCATCATTTCGATATAGAGCACGGATTACATTTATGCTTCCTATCGGATGTGTGCTGCTCTTTTTTTGGAAAATGCGAAGTTCATTAGGGTGGATTGAGGGTGAGTCTCGTGCCCTGAGGGTTGTAAAAGCGTGCATCTCTAGGTTCATTTCAGATGATTCATCGTTAAATCAGGGCTACCACCCAATGTCAGGATTACACGTAACCTGTGAAACCCCAGGCAATGGGAGCGACTACGCCTAACCTGCCTGTATCTGGACTCATCTGATCAAATGATTATTGAAGATAACGTTTACAACATTTACCATAAAACTATGCTGTACAGAGAGTATTCATCCCATCGCAATGAGCTACTTCATTTGATGCATCTGTCCGGCATACCGCAACAGCTCACGCATTCTATTTTCCATTAACCAAGGAGGTCTACTAATGAAATTATTCCCATCCACATCTACTCATGTGTCTGCACGATCTGTACATTCCCTGAAGGAGCGTTCCCTCAAATCAAAAATGGCCCAGATCTGTCTGAGTGCCGCGTTTCCTCTTTTATTGATTGGTGGTGGATCGGTTAGCGCTGCGGATGTAATCGAGAGCAGCTTGCAAAGTAATCCATCAGAAGCCGTGGCTACCTCAAATGTGACACTTGCTGCGGGTGATCTCTATGTCTCCCCTAACGGCTCAGCCAGCAATCCGGGAACCATAAATAGTCCAACATCTCTGGCTAACGCATTGACCCAGATCGCTCCGGGCAAAACGATCTATCTACGCGGCGGCACCTACAACTTCTCGCAGACCATTACCATTGAACGTGGTAACAGCGGCACCTCCTCACAACGTAAAAATCTGGTAGCGTATGGATCGGAAAAACCAGTCTTTGATTTCTCCGCTCAAGCCTTCGCTTCCACTAATCGTGGCCTGCAAATGTTCGGAGACTACTGGTTCGTCAAAGGTCTTGAGGTGAAGGGTGCGGGTGACAACGGAATCTTCATCGGAGGCAGCTACAACCGCCTGGAGCAGATCGAAGCCCATCACAATCGGGATACGGGGATTCAAATGGGACGTTATGCTTCCACCGCCGCCAAGAGTGAATGGCCTGCGTATAATGAAGTCATACGTTCCTACTCCCACAACAACTATGACCCGGATGACGGCGAGGATGCAGACGGTTTTGCCGCCAAACTGACCGTTGGCCCGGGCAACGTCTTCGACGGCTGCATTGCCGCCTATAACGTGGACGATGGCTGGGATCTGTACAGCAAAACGGACACAGGCGCCATCGGCGCGGTCACGATCCGCAACAGCATCGCCTACGCTAACGGTGCAACATCAGACGGTACTTCTACCTCCAACAGCGATGGCAACGGCTTCAAGCTTGGCGGCGAGAAGATTGCGGTGAATCATATTGTGGAGAATAACATTGCGTTTAATAATAAAAAGCACGGCTTCACCTACAACAGCAATCCCGGTTCGATCCAGATGAAAAACAACACTTCCTGGAACAACGGGCAAAGCAACTTTGCCTTTGATGTAGGCACCCACATCTTCACCAACAACCTGTCCTTCCAAGGCGGCGCCAGTGACAAAACAAGCGGAACCGACGTCAGCAGCACTAACGTCTGGTGGAAGAACAAAAAAAGCGAGAACGCCAAAGGCCTGCTCGCCAGCGCAGCCGACTTTGTCTCCCTCGTGCCTTCGGTAACACGTAGCGCGGACGGAACGCCTGTCCTGGGTAATTTCCTGAAGCTTGCAGGTGGTAGTGATCTGATCGGGTCAGGTACGCCATCGGGTACGAATATTGGGGCAAGGTAAGTGGAAGATAGTACGATAAAAGAGTAATTTAAAAGCAAAGTCCCCTCCCCATGCCAGCCTAGCGGTGGTAATGGAGAAGGGGATTTTCGATTGCTGTGTATTGTCTGCTCCTGGCTGATGAAGTAGGTAGATACTCACGGCTTGGCTAAAATCTCAATCATCAGTCTGCCGCCTGTACGAAAACCTTGTTCAAACGCGGCTTCCACATACATAGATGTGGATTGTCCGATCAAGTCTATCAGTTGTTCCAGAGTATCGTATTCGTTCCCCGTAAGCTGTGTTTTGTAATCCTGCATCAGATCCGATATCTGGCGATTGATCTCCTGATATTCAGCTTGCTCAGGATGAATCGACTCGTCCAACCGCAAGTTCCCGTGAAACAAATTCTCGATCAGGTACATGTTATCCTTCATGGTAAGGTCACCTCAGGAAGATTGTACATCAAAAGAGCAGGTGAGATAGAAATTTAGCGGGAAATCCGCTAAGTATATATTAATACCAAAATTCTTCGTTAAGCTCTTAAGTCTAAGCCCTACTCGTAAGTGAGCTAACCTATCTATCCTATAAAAACAACAGCATCTTTGCGCTGAAATGCTAGGGGCAATTTATTTTGAAGAATTGTTATTCTTTCAAACATTTTATTCCTTTTTTCCTCAGTTAAGTTTTTTACCGCCCAATCTTTGATTTGAATTAGTTCCTCAATAATTGACGGTACATCTTCCTCCTCTACATCAACACCTGATGAAAAAAGGTCTGTCCATTGTAACCCTAGTGCTTCAATCGCAGGTTGCCAACATTCTTTAAAAAACGATTCTGTAGCAATGGGAACAAAGAAACTCTGTTCAAAATCATTTTGTGGTTCATATATTACAGCACTGATTGACATGCACTTATTCACCTCCAAAAGTAGCACTAAATTTGTAGTCTGGAAACTCTTCTTTTAGTTTATTAATGCTTTTGTTAACAGCTTGCCTCAATTTGGGTGTATCACCGTCTAGTCTAAAAACAAACTCTTTAATACCTTTTATTTCTTGAAGTGCCGGTATCCTGCGACCCATTCACAGTTGTTCTTGTCGATGTGGCGTTCTCTAGAGCAAAAATCCGATTTCGCGTTTTCGTAAGTATTTGTTTATCCGCGAATTCTTGTGGTGTTTGTGCAGGCAGTCCTGTTTTAGGATTAACTTTATGTAGACCTTGAGCAGACTTATCTTCATAAAAGACCCCTTTTTTCAAGTCAATTTCATCAAATTCACCAAGAGATTCTCCCCTTTTATTAATAATCTCAACCTCTTTTGCACTCTTAACCCCTGAAACATCACCCGTCCCCTTAATCTTACTACCTTTCCTCGCTTCACTCGCTTCAGCCGCTTCCAAATTCTTTTTAATCTTCGCCACAGCTGGATGAGAAGAAGGCAAGCGAAAGGGACCTTTGCCGCCCGGCATACTCCCGCGAACTATCTGAAATGCCATGAATAGTTGGCTAAACTTTAGGGAAGTCAACATCATCTGAGCATACTTATCAGATACAGGCTCGCCTGTGAACGGATCAATTCCCATTTCAAAGGCTTTGATCTGCATCGCAAAAATATCTTCCCCTGACGGTTCAGTAGTTACAGCCTGCATCCGATTAATATCCAAATGCCCCTGATCTCTCTCATAAGCTTGGAGCGCAGACTGATCCGTAACCCCATTCTCGTTGACAGGCATCGACATCCACTTTCCAAAAACATTGACTTGTGCCATCCCATAGCCCTTATCATCCGAACCGGCATAATATCTCGAGGTCTCCATCATCGTTACAGCGCCAACAGCGCCAACGGCATTACCCAGACTCACCTTCTGAGCATCAGCATTCTCAAACCGCATGGCGATATCCTTGAGTTCCTTGGAGATGCCCACCATACTTTCCAGCGCCTTCTGCAAAACAGGGCGCGACTGCTCAAATTCATAATAGAATCGCTCCTGCGTTACACCCAGCCACATCTGCTGAAGGAACATGATTTGTCTTGAGAGATCCTCCCGTATATGCTCCAATTGATGTCTCGCCTGATCTACTTGATTCGATACGTTATGTAACTGTTCAGGAGTAACTTTAATGGTACTCATCCATTTTCACCGCTCATCTACTATATGATACAACTATGTTAGCAGAAGTTTAATGGCAATGATATCCGGCTAATCTCCTGATTTCACTGCATCAATCCACGCTTAGAATGATTAGTTTCCGTCCTTCAGTCCCATACGATTTCTATGTAGGTGTATACATGTTCCTGATGGTTCCTTTTATTTCACGACTACAGGATACTGTAGCATCTTTACTGCGACGAGCAACACGCTTTAACAATTCATAGAATTAATGAATAAACTTGACTTGAATTGATAATTAGATGTACTATATGTTTATATAAATGGAATATATTTCAATTTAAATACTTATTTTGAAATCTTATACTTCAAGATATGTGTCAGAGCTTAACACAGCTAAGATATCAATTCTTATAATTGAGTTTACCATTTTGTCTGCAAAACCCAATCATTGGCAGGCATTCATTTTACATATACATTCCTACTTCATAGAGTTTTCTAGCCTGTAGAGTTCTATCTCCTTTATTTTTGTTCTCAGTAAAGAACAAAGAGGGTAGAACCATTTTCACATAAGAGAGGAGGGCAAGGGGCTTTAATCTGCAAGCAGGTCTATTTGTCGTTATCCATTTTTTTGTAAAAAAAAGAATACCCATAACAAGAAAGGTGGAATTTATTACTATGAAAAAGTTGGTTGGTTTAGCTCTTATTCTTGTTCTCGTGCTTTCGTTTAATGTAGCTGCCTATGCAGATGGTGATGTGACTCAAGCCAAACCGTTAACAAAGGAAGAAATTATTAATTCCAAAGAATTTCGTGAAGCTGTTGAGGCTGCTAAGGCTGAATTTAAAGCGCAGAAGGCTAAAGATACGGGTGGTCCAGTTCTGTTTGCACCTGCTCCGAACGTATCTCACATTAATGTATACGGTGTTGTATCTCCTAATGGCGGTCAAGAAATTTACGGCTTCAATAACAACCCGCTCTCCACGACCAATGATCATGGTGGGGCTTGGATTCAGTGTATTACGTTCCAGATCGGTTATGACAGCAGTCACTTCGGCAAACTCGCTGGCAATACAATGACAAACAACTGGTCTGAAGCTATTGATCTAGACGGTGATCGTGTAATAGATGCTTTTGCCCATTCTTGGGTTTATGAATCTCCTAATACAACAGGCGGGCAATTTGTAGGTACGGTCTATTCCATTAACATCCCAACACAGTGGACCGCTTGGATTAATGTTCGTTAACAGGAAAGATGTAATCTGAATATTGGAGGAAATGGCTATCCTGGTTCTATCATGAGGAATACGGGAGGTAAGCCCAAAAGCTCATCAGCTTTGGAAACGAATCGGATCGCCCCAATATGATATGACTCTTCTGCTAACAATTACGTTAGCTTGATCAGGCGCAGGGATATTTATCGCTGCGTCTTTTCTCATTGTGACGTTATCCTAAGAGCAGTAGCCGAGCAAAATTGCCAAGCCAATGCCGAGCATCTTTTTGCCACAACAAGCCTGAACTTGTAGCCCAACAATGTCACGTACGTACTACTCTTGAATCCAAATTTTAGACTAAATGTATCCAATGCCTCTTGTCGTACCTCTGAAATGTATCAAAAATAAACAAGCCAGCCCACGATTGGACCGGCTTGTTCATTCGAATTTCAACACATTAGAACATTAATTTGTTGAGAAAGCAAGGCGTGCATTTTCAACCGCTAATTAGGGAGATACGCTTCCTGAGCCACTATTTTGCTCTACTTTAGTACCCGGTAATTGAATCATTGGCGTATTTGACCCACTCACATATGGAAGGGCTCCATCCCATTTCTTAATGGTTTCATATTCAACGAGTTGACTCGATAAGGATTGTTGAAGCTCTTTATTGGCTTTAGCTTGACCCTCTGCTTCGATCAATAGTTTGTCTGCATTACCTTGTGCTTCCACGCGCTTGCGTTCTGCTTCTTTCTTGGCGATCTCAAGTTCAGTCGTTTTACGTTCCAGTTCTTGAGAAGCTTCGACACGTTTATCGATGGCTTCCTGAGTCTTAGCGTCAGGTTGAGGAACACCTACGGTAACGTTGGATACGATAAAACCTAACTCTTTAACGTCATCAGAGAAACGTTGTTGCACGTCCACGCCTGCATCAGATGACTTTTCACCATACACATCAATGACTGTAAACTTGGAAATACCTTTACGAGCTGCGTCACGGAAACGTGTTTTGAGATATGTATCCTCAATTTCTTGAATGCTAATAGGCCCAAATGTGTTGAAAATAGAAGATACTTTACTTGGTTCTACTTGGTAGTTGTAAGCAAAATCGATGGTGATGTTCTTTCCGTCAGATGTAGCAATTTGAATATCTCTGTATTCCACCGTTTGAATTCGGATCGGATATTTGGTTACTTTATCGAACGCTCCAACCAGTTTCCACCCTTGACTCAGTGTGCTATCTTTTACCCCTCCATTGGGTGAATACACAACCCCAACATAACCATTAGGAATTCGTGTGACGAAGAAAGTCACCAATAATACTCCCACGATAATAACCAATGCAACTGTTATTGCCCCTACTCTAAACGTCTTTGAATTTTTCATCACCATTCTCCTCTTGTTTGAATTTATTGTATTTCTTCAGAATTCTACTACCTATTTTATTGAATAGCGGGATCATTAATGCCCATAGAATAAATGCTAGGATCAAGATTAAAATGATTCCCCCAATAAATGGCATATTCGTCCTCCCCTCTTTGGATGTAACCGAGTACAAATTTATAAATAGCAACTAATTATATCCTTCTTTATATATACTTTGTAAATTCATATTAGGTTTCAATGATATTCAGCGACGCTTCCTGTAGACCTCTGTAGATACCAACATATTCGGAATAAGCCTGCCTTAGTCTTGCAAAAAAAAGAGCCATCAAATTATTTGATGGCATTTACCAATGTGTAACTCTATACGAACCAAAATTTATAAACCATTGTACAACAGGCTACTGTCCCTCTGAATATATAAATACATAAGTACTCTCTTCCGACTTCTCTTCTGAAAAAACAAAACCTAACCGATCAAAGCTTTTGATATCCTCCACATCTGTAATCTTCCGCTCAGCCATATATCGTACCATCTCACCTCTGGCCATCTTGGCCCGGGTTGCCTTTTCAACAAGTTTTCCATCGACCATTTGACCGAACACACAAGTGATCATCCGGATTTCCTCTTTCAGGAAAGGCATGATGTTCTTGCTATACTCTTTGGAAGCCAAATTCAGAATACAATTGCTTTCAGATTGAAGCTGATCCGCCAACTTGCTGCCCCAGAATTGATAGAGCGATTTGAAACCTGGACCTTGCAGCTTACCCTGCATCTCCAACCGATACGGCGTAACGCCATCCAAAGGCCGTAAAATGCCATAAAAACCGGATAGTATGCGTAAATGCTGCTGAAGATACGCCAGTTCCTCATGTTGAAAAACACCCGGTGCCATATATTGATACTGAATGCCCTCATAGGCATATATTGCTGGTGTCAGATTTGCTTTTATATTCATATTCCGAATTCGCTCCACGTTCTGTTCAGCGATTGCATCGTTACACTTCCACATCGCTTTGAGTTCGTCATAGGATAACTTTTGAAGCAGACTCAATAGCTGTTCTGATTCATTTATAAAATGCGGCATCTGCGCGATAGCCATCAGATCGGTGTCAATCTTCATCTTTTTAGCTGGTGATATTATAATTCTCATCGTGCTAATCCATCCTTAATCTACCGTTGTTTTTGTCGTTATTCATTGTACAGGATTGGACAGGTGAATCCAATGCCATGGCTTAACTAAATCCCTCATAGTACCTTTGAAAAGACTCAAAATGAACAAGTCAGCCCACAATTGGACCGGCTTGTTCATTCAAATTCAACACATTCAATTGGTGAGAAAGCAAGGCGTGCATTTCAAACCGCTCTTAGGGAGATACACTCCCCGCGCCGCTATTTTGCTCTGCAGCTTGCTCATGACTCAGGGATAGTTTACAGGTAATACAGGATCACATATTTAGAAATGCTTATTCAGGGAATAACTCTACATCTTAACGTTCTTCAAAATTATAACCGCCTTTTCTTGGGAGCTCCTCTTCAAAGTCACATGAGGCAACTGCTTTGTATCCTGAGTCCCACAATTTTGTGAGAATTTTCGAAATTTCTTTGATATAGAGCGTTTCTTCGACATCCTCAATTGGCTCTATATCAAGATAATATTTATAATATAGAAACTCATCACTCCCCCTATTTCTTCTCTCTTCATCAAAATCCCCATTATTAAATATAAATATTTCAGCTTGTTCAGTCACAATCCTAGAACCTGCAGTAGAGCCCTTAACCATTAATGATACTGTTTCTACAACTGATGTTTTCTCCAAATCTGTATCTAAAAATATTTTTGTAAACAAATCATATTGATATTTCACTAAAAGCACCTCTCATCATTTAATTGGGGTAAATGGAGGATTATCAAACGGTCCACCTATTTTAATTATAGAAATATCCACATCTATACCTAACTCCTGTTGCAGTAGTTCCCTAAATTTACTCAACTTTGCTTCACCAGATTGAATTTTACCCGTTTCAATAGCATGTAACATTGTTTTTTCTTTAGCAGAACCTGGATTTGGAGCTTTTATTTTACTAAATGAATCCTTAATTAATTCGTTGAATTTCTCTGGTGAGACACGTATCGCAAAATCAATATCTGAGGTAGCTTTAGCTGTTCCTTTTGCTCTACTGCCTTGAACAACGATATCATCACTCAAATGTCCAACTTTTTTCCGAATCATCGCTGAAACTTTATCAAATTGTTTTTGCGTTAATCCTTGTGGTATTTTAAGTCCTTTACTCGTTCCGTTAGCGTCATTGCTCGACTTTTCTCTCTTAACCTTTGCATCTTTAATAGTCTGTTTCACCTTGGCAATCGCCGGATTGGTCCCGCGTCCTTTGTATGGACCTTTCCCTCCAGATAGACCTCCGGTGACCAGCCCGATTCCGGCTACAATTTGACTCCATTTTAGCGATGCAATCATCAGTTTGGCATAGGATTCCGTGACCGGTTCTCCTGTAAAGGGATTAACACCCAACTCGAAAGCTTCAATCTGTAATTGGATCAAATCCTGATCTAGTGGTTCGACAGGACCAGAGCCCTGATTCAAGGTACTAATATCTAAATTACCCTTATCCTTTTCAAACGCCTGCAGGGCTGCCTGGTCGGTCACGCCCTTCTCATTAACCGGTAGCCACATATGCCACTGAGAATTGTACACCATTCGATATCCTTTATCACTAGGACTATTCGCTGCTTTCAGCCCGATCGACATCGTAGCTACGGCACCTGCCACTGCTGCCCCGCTCATCTCATCTGCCTGCTGAAAACGGACACTAATGTCTCGGAGTTCCTTCGCGATGTAGGTCAAATGCTCCAGCGTTTCGATCATGCGGGGCTGGGTTTCTTCAAATCGTTCTAAAAACCGTTCTCGCACCATCCCGGACCACATCGATTCCATCCAGCGGATCAATCGAACGAGTTCCTCGCGTGTATCTCCCATTCGCACGCGAGTCCGTTCAACCTCTCGTGAGGCTTCAAACAAACGCTCCGGGGTTACTTGTATTCTACTCATCGCGTTCTCCATCTGTCCGATGCCGGACTCTATTTCTTGCTTGTTTCAACCTATTGTGTTCTAAACGTTCAGCCTATTTCGGGCTTATTTTAACTGTATGTTCTCGCTTAATGTGGCACCTGTGCACTGAAATCATCTCGGCTGGAACGATCAGCATGGTAGAACACCACGTCTCCATCTCTTAAAGTGAACGAGTTGCCGTAGCTATCTTCGACTTGACGCTGAAATCCTTCCAGCAACCATTGGTTCATTAGCGGTGCATGGATATATTGCAGATGCGGAGCCCTCAGATTCCCTTCCTGGATCGACTCCAAGTTAAAGTTGACCACGATATAACCATTTTTCAGGAAGATGGGTGACTTGGCATCCAACCCACCATGAGTACGCCCATACTCGGCCAGATTGGTTCCCGCTTGAACCACGGAAGGCTCGGCGGGCAGACTATACTCCCCATACCACTGCTGAATGGCAGCATTTGCACGAAGTACATCCGCACTTGCGTTCGTCGGAATATTGGTTTTGGGGCCGACAAACGTACGTAATTGCTCCGGCATCAGAAGCAGACTGTATCCGCCTACAGGAGTTTTCATCTTCGTAAATTTATCCCGATAATACTCCTGATACGTCCGTTCACTCATCATCCCTGGATGAATTTCGCCATAGCGATTATATTTGTAGGTCGCCGTATCTCGTAGCTGTTCCGAAGGTACTTGACGTAACCGATCATTGAGAATGACAAACCGCTTAACTTGATCCTCTGCTGAACCAATTCGAATAAAACTTCGCTGGTTTGTCGAGTAATACAGATCTACCGGTACACATGTTTTCCCGTCTTTACTGACAAAATCAAAAGTCGGAGTCAGGCGAATGCCGTCTCTGGGCCCGAACATATTGCCCTTGGTTTTGAAATCAAACTTAAAGTGATATCCCGTCTTCACAGCCACATTCTGATACCCTTGCAGCGGATGACTGCCTGGGCGAATCGGTACGGTGAACTGCGGTTTGTTCCCTCGCTTGTCACCGTCGATGCCCTGCGTTCCCGTCCAATAACTGATCCAGGTTGGGGCAATACTTCCCTTAAATCGCCGGAAAACAAGCTCCCAGTTGTAGTCTGCGATGTCCGTGATTTCAAAGTCGTATAACCTCCCAATGACCTCCACGGATACTTCGTCGCTGGCCAGATGATAGGTTAGATCTGTGTTGGCATCGGGTTGTGCATTGCTTCTGGACATCGATTCAAACTCGGCAGGTGCATTCTCTGCAATATTGCGGAACTCCACCTGGTAATCTCCTTCGTCTACCCATACAGGCAGATAAAAGGTGGTATCGAGCACATCCACCGGAATATCAATCCACGTACTCCGCGGGTAGAACTGTGTCCGGTCGGCACTGTAAACGTCAAACGGAAACCGCACCTGTTTGATTCGATAATATTTGGCATAATCCCGATCCCCATATCCCGGATAAGAGTTGACATCTAAATGCTGTCCGCTCGTGGGGATACGGACTGTGAACGGCCGCTCCAAAATAAGGGCAGACCGAGCCATATTCGGTATTGTTTTCTGATTATGAGGCTGATCGTCTGAAACAAGAGAATAGTTCACGACTGGCGTATGAACAGTGACCGTGTTAATCCCCGGAATTTCAAAGGTTTCTTCCTCATTACCCTCATTAACATTTCCACTCATTAATTCATAACGGATTTCGCCTGTGCTAGGCGTGTCCTTCTTATTTAACAAGGTTTTGGATATTTCATTGTCAGGACTGTACAGAACATCTTTTCCAATCATTTGGGGTTCTGCGATCTGACCTGGTGTTGGCCCCGTTTCTTCTACTTTTGGGTTGTCCATGACAACAGCCCCGTTAAACTTCAAATAGTCATTCTTAACTTGGACCTTTGGCACAGCATCTTCTGCAATAGATGAGAGATCATCTGTTGGTGTTGAAGGTTCGCTGGTCCCTCCCGGCACTGGCTGTGAAGGCGCTGTTAACACAGGTGGTGTATTGGGTGCATAAAAGGTACCGTTCGTAGTCGCTGCATAGATGGGACTACGATAATCAGCAGGATATAGTTCAATCTGTGGTAAAGCATAGTTTTTTAGGATCGCATCGGTTATCTCATAAACAAGCAAAGTGTCAATTTTCCAATACTCGAAATCCCGTTTCACAGTATAGGTGTAGGGTACTTTTACATCTCTAGATCTTGGAGTTAATACCGTTGTCGTACCACCTTTACCATCCGAAATTTTCTTTTCGTCTGTCCACGTTTTGTTATACGTTTTTTCAACCACTACGGTATATGTACAAGTGCCTTGCATATTCACAAACTTATTTTGGAATAGGTAACTTAGACCAAATACATTACCATATAAACTCTCAGAGGTAGGGATACCTCGCAGTACGTCAAATGGCTCACTTCCACGTTGGTCGGCCTTAATAACTGCGCTTGCATTAGGGTCCATTCTCTCCCCTGTCATTTCTCCGACAGGTGACTCTGCACATGCCGCATCTGGCGTTTCCGGAATTTCGGGTGGTGGGGTGTCGCCAACTGTAATCGTTACATTTTCATAAATGTAATATGGGCCTTTTTCGGAATTCTTCCATTTTGCAGTGATGATTGCCGTTCCGACGTTTTTAGCTACAATTTGCCCTGTTAATTTTTCTACGTAAACTACTTCTTTTTGGTTAGAACTCCATTCAATTTGATCGGCACGCTTGGAGACATTCACCCAGTTACCGAATTCTTCTTGGTCGTATGCTTTAGTTCGGATCTCTGCAACCAATGATTCTACATCATTAACCTGAAGCTGCATGTCCTCTCTAACCCGGATCTCTTTGGTTTCCGTAACGTAACCACTGTAATCGATCTCTAGTGGTGTGTAATACTCAACTTGATATTTTGGATCTCCATCCTGTCTTGTACCATACGGAGTTTTCTTTTCCCATTGATAATCAGCAACATTATCCGCGTCTACAGAATCAGTACCAGTTCTTGTTTCTATGGTTACCAGTAGACTCCCTTTTTTGTAGTCCGGTTTTGAACCTGGCTTAATTGAATAGGTTTTATCTGTGGTGTTGTATTTAATATCATCAATTTCTATACCTGTGACGTGATCTCTCTTGAATTTATTACCTGTTGGTTTATCTTGTAATGAATCCGGTACGTAGTTTTTCGTGTTAATCTCATCTTTAACAAATTATCTGAAGGAAGCTTCAAGGGAAGAGCATCTAATTTAGAAGAGTAAGTATTCGTTTCTACCCTACCGTATTTTTCACTTGTTGCTTGCCATACTTTAAAATCGCCTTGAGTCCATATAGTCTTGGGCCCTAGGATTAGCTTTTCCCGTAACTTTGACTTTGATCGTTTGCTTACCTCTCGCTAATCCGCTTGGTTTTACTTCTATGTCTTTTTCAGGATAGCCGTTCTTAAAGTTAGCATAGGTTTTAATAGACATAACTCCGAAGGAGTAAATTAGGAATATTACGAGTAATGATAGAACAGTCCATTTCTTTTTCATTTTATAATCCCTGCCTAGTTGCTATTTGAAATAACTGCATATGAACCGTCGTCCATGTTAAATTGTCCGTAAAAGTCTTTGATTTTAAGATTTTCCACAACCCACACCTTCACACCATTTTTATTCTTTGCAAAAAACTTTGCAGGCTCTAAATTAGGAATTACTTCGTATCCATATTTTTGGTTCAATTCATTTGTGATAGTCATCCCACCAGTCATATCAATAGCACCATTCTTATAATCTCCAATGTCAAAACCCTGTTTCTTTGGATAAATCGTGATCTCTTTGAATACAGGAAGTACGCCGCTATTCTTATATTTGTTCATTCCGAATTCAGTCATGAACAACGATGTATAGATGCTGCCTTTCTTCTTAGGCTCTGACGTGTTGATACCAATTAAACGATGGAACACCAGACTACCAGATCCGTTACGGAACGTTTTCCGTTTCCCTGAGATATCAGCGATAGAAGTTTTCCCTGTAGTCAGGCTAGATACCAATTCAAGATTCGTTTTTTTCGTACCCATCATTCTTAATTCATTTAGATCATCAAATGTCACAGCTTCTTTTTTCAGCACATTTTCGAGTCTTAGCAAAATGGCAGAAGATTCAGCGCGAGTAGTCGTCTTGTCCATCCCAAACGATCCGTCCGGAAATCCGTTCATCAGGTTGGTTCCCATTGCAAGAGCTAGGTAAGGGATTTTGTCTTGCGCGATTCCTGGTTTAAAGGACTCTTTTACTGGAAGCAGCGTCCCTTTTGTTTCAGCAAATGCTGTTTTATACTCATCACTGGAAGCAACCAATCCGGAACTCAACCATCTAGCCATTTCCTCGCGAGTAATCGGAGTATTTGCTTTAAATCCGTTTGGATAGTCTTTGGTATTAATGAACCCCAAAGTAACGGCCCGATCCACCTCAGCTTCACTCCAGTGTCCATTCAGATCCTTGAATGAATCCTTCTGGGCATCTTCCGGAAGTGTCATGTCTTTGGCTACTCGTGAAATTAGGGATGCAAATTCTGCTCTTGTTACCGAAGAATTGGGCTTGAACAATCCATTACCGTATCCTTTGAAGTATCCCTTGGAAACCGCAGATTCAATAGCAGACTTTGCCCAGTGATTAGCTTGTACATCTTTGAAGGTTGTTGTTGCAGCAGAAGCCTGGGAAGAAATCAATGTCGATACGAATACTACAGCGCTCATTATGGGTAACATTATTTTTTTCAACTGTTCCACTCTCCAATTAGTTAGATTTAGTTTGGTTAGGTCTTTCTAGTTTCTGCATTTTCTTTGGGATGCCTTTGTTTTTTTACATGGTTTACTACTATGTAAATGTTCACTGTGCTCCGGAATCTGCTTGTATAAAATCTTCTGCCTTTTGATTAATGTAGTCCACCAGTTCCGACGTATGCTCCAGGTGCCATTCATCCAGCTGCTTAATACTCATTTGAAGATCCCACACGATGGGTACAAGTCGCTGACTATGGCTGCTCTCGGTATACTCGAAAAAGTTCCGTTGAATCCGTTCAAAGGTACGACTCATATCCTCAGCTTGTCGTCTCCATTTGTCCGCAGTCTCTTGCAATTCCTCAGGAGTTAGCTCTACGGTCCCTGCGGAGTATCCGCCAACCACGTTGGCCACCGATTTGAATCCTTTGGTCAATGTGTCCCATTTCTATAATTTAGATCCTAATGTCTTGTCTTACAATAGCTTCCATGTGTAACTCTCCCTCTACTGTGTTGCATTTCTATTTAAAATATATCCTTCTTCTTGCAATGCACTCTTTAGTTGCTGGCTATAAATAAATGATTCTTGCTTATTGGTCTCATAATTAATAGACACACTAAACGTTTGCTCTTTGTGCTCTTTTACGTGGCCGTACACAGTCACCCAACTCATGGCCATTTTAGATATTATCTCTTTATCCGTAATAGTTACCTCCAAGTTATAGGTATCCTTCAAATATTCAATTGCTATTGCTTCCGACCGATTTATAATTTCTTGATCCTTTATTTTTTTCTCATTCACACCTGCACAGCCCCCTAATATTAGTAACAACATAGCAACCAAGATGATCATCACCATTCGGTACATAATCTTCCCTCACTTTCGATTCACTGAGCAACCACTATATATATAAAACCTCATTTATGTCTGATCACAGCAATCGAGCCACCATCCATCCTTATCAAATTGGGAATTCGGGTTATTGAGACCAATTTAATTAGTAACCCGTAGTCTTACTCCCTTATTATTTTCTTAGAAGAATTGCTTTCTGTTCATGCTAGGCAGATTGATATATCCATACTTTCATGCAATTTGTTTACTATTTAGATCCACCTGTAAAATCAATAACAGAGAGCGTAGAATATATTGTGTATTGTGTAAATAGAAAAAGGAGACCTTTCTATTAGAATTGGGCTAGCACACAACAATTCAAAGAGAGGTCTTCCCTATGAATCATTTTACAACAGATTTAGTTCAAGCTTTAGTCACAAACAAGATATTACAGAAATATTTCGCAAGCCTTTTTGGATTACGAAATATACGACCGTGCTGGTGTAAATTCTGGCAACTCTCATAACGGTTCGTAAACCCGCACGCTTCATACCGAGTATGGCGACTTGCAGCTTAGTATGACCCAAGAGAAGCGCTATGTCTGCGTTTATATTGATGCTACGTACATCCCTGTGAAGCGTGCAACGGTAGCCAAGGAAGCGGTCTATATTTCCGTAGGCATTCGTAAGGATGGCTCCAAAGAGGTGCTTACGTACGCGATTGTACCGACCGAATCCGCTTATATCTGGAAAGAGCTGCTTGAGGAAGTCAAAAAGCGTGGCATGCAGCAAATCCTTCTGTTTATCTCCGACGGATTGATCAGGATCGTAAATGCAATCAAGGAGGTGTAACCTCAGGCGAAGTATCAAACCTGTTGCGTTCATTTAGTTCGTGTCACGGATCTAGCAGAGATCTGGGAGATTTCAAGTGTACCGCGCTGAGGATGAAGAAGCAGGTAAAGCTGCTCTGACTACCTTGAGGATCTACATAAGAAAGGCCATTTCATTTACACAAAATTCCTTGACGCTGCCTTTAACTTGTAAACAACAAATTAAAGAAATTATTTTAAGGGTAACATGGGTTATATGTGCTATTGGTTGGTTGAATGTTGAATTTAGCTAGTACTACATAGTCCCACAAAAAGAAAGCCCTCAAGAAAAAATCTTCGGGCTATATCATACCTTTATGATTGAGGGAACATCTTCAAATATGTTTCGTACCACTCAGGGCATTGTGCTTTGATTAAGGAGAGCACCTCTGTCAAAGCAATACCATGTAGATGAGATAATTTATCATAACTTATCTGTTGTGTTGAAAGCCAAATTTGACCAATAGACTCTCCACAACTTGCCTTGATCATGTCATCACAGTTACTTTCATTTGAAACTTTAATTAATATATCCACAGTCTCAGCATCTTGGAAGTTCTCTCCTAATTCAATTACTGCGTCATCTTTTTCTGCATCTGATGCTGTTGGATCTGTTAATATTTCCAATAATCTTTCCCTATTCATAGACTTCACTCCCCTAATGAAATATGAGTTCCAACACTTCTACCGCCCTTTTCACCTGTAAACGGATTAACGTATGTTCCCTTATCGTTTAGTCTAGCATCAAAACGAGGTTGATTACTCCCTGTACCCAGTCCTTCCCTTGTACTAGCTTCGGGTTTTAACTTCAGCCTCCAACTAAACGTTCCATCGCCGTTCTTTACTCCCCATTGCTCGACACCACCAGCAGTATCTTGTCTCACCCAATCATTTTTTTCTGCCCAAATCCTTAAGTTAGCAGTATTCTTGGAAATGCTACCAGTGTCTTTAACTAGACCGTTTTCGGACGTGGCGATGCTGTTCCTGTAACTTTAACTTTAATCGTCTGCTTTCCTTTTGCTAGTCCCGATGGCGTAACTTCGATGTCTTTATCTGGATAGCCATTACTGAAATTAGCATCAGCCAGCATCGGGAATATACCAAGCATTATTACTAAGGCTAGTAGATATGAAATAATAGCCGGAATCTTTCTCATACGTTTTTCACTCATTTCTTTTTAATGACTGCAAACGATCCATCATCCATATTGAATTGATTATTCGGATTATCAAGACTGATGTAGTTGACCACCCACAACTTAATACCATTTTTATATTTCGCGAAAAATTTTGCACTCTCTAAATTCGGTAGAGTTTGATAACCAAATTTAGCGTCTAAACCATTATCAATACGCGAACCACCAGTCATGTCGATTACACCATTTGAATAATGTGAGATGCTAAACTCTTTAGCTTTTGGATAGATGGTTAGCTCCGAAAACACAGGGAACACGTTTCTGTTTTTGTAAAAAGATTTATCTAAGTCATTTACGAATAAAGGTGCATAGATACTTTTTTTCTTGTTCCAATCGCTAATATTCACCCCAATTAAACGATTAAACACAAGGCTGCCAGATCCGTTCCTGAACGTTTTTCTCTTACCTGAGATATCCGCAATGGATGTGTTTCCCGTTGTTAAACTAGAAACTAACTCAATGTTGGATTTTTCCGTACCTACCATACGTAATTCATTCAAATCATCAAAGCTTGTTGCTTCTTTTTTAAGGACATTTTCGAGTCTTAATAAAATGGCAGAAGATTCAGCGCGAGTAGTCGTCTTATCCATTCCAAACGATCCGTCCGGAAAGCCGTTCATTAGGTTGGTCCCCATTGCAAGAGCGAGATAAGGAATTTTGTCTTGCGCGACTCCTGGTTTAAATGACTCTTTGACTGGAAGTAACGTTCCTTTTGTTTCAGCAAATGCTGTTTTATACGCAGCACTGGAAGCAACCAATCCGGAACTCAACCATTTAGCCATTTCCTCGCGAGTAATCGGAGTACTGGGCTTAAATCCATTCGGATAGTCTTTGGTATTGATGAAACCCAAACTGATAGCACGATCTACCTCAGCTTTGCTCCAGTGTCCATTCAGATCCTTGAATGAATTTGTTTTTGCATCTTCTGGAAGTGGCATATCTTTTGCTACACGGGAAATGAGTGATGCGAACTCGGCTCTTGTTACCGATGCATTAGGCTTAAATAGGCCATTGCCGTATCCTTTGAAGTATCCCTTGGAAACCGCAGATTCAATAGCAGATTTTGCCCAGTGATTAGCTTGTACATCTTTGAAGGTTGTTGTTGCGGCAGAAGCCTGGGAAGAAATCAATGTCGATACGAATACTACAGCGCTCATTATGGGTAACATTATTTTTTTCAACTGTTCCACTCTCCGATTAGTTAGATTTAGTTTGGTTAGGTCTTTCTAGTTTCTGCATTTTCTTTGGGATGCCTTTGTTTTTTTTACATGGTTTACTACTATGTAAATGTTCACTGTGCTCCGGAATCTGCTTGTATAAAATCTTCTGCCTTTTGATTAATGTAGTCCACCAGTTCCGACGTATGCTCCAGGTGCCATTCATCCAGCTGCTTAATACTCATTTGAAGATCCCACACGATGGGTACAAGTCGCTGACTATGGCTGCTCTCGGTATACTCGAAAAAGTTCCGTTGAATCCGTTCAAAGGTACGACTCATATCCTGAGCTTGTCGTCTCCATTTGTCCGCAGTCTCTTTCAACTCCTCAGGAGTTAGCTCTATGGTCCCTGCGGAGTATCCGCCAGCCACGTTGGCCACCGATTTGAATCCTTTGGTCAATGTGTCCCATGCTTCGCGCGCGTGATCAAGTATATTATGCTCCGAAGGCTTTCGCGGAGAGAAATTTACTCGTTCTCCAGTAACTTCATCATAAAGAGGATTATCAATATATCCATCTTGATCGAAGCTATAGTGCTTCATATCGTGGTATTTAGGACCATCCTCAAAAAACGTATCCACTACCTTGGCCCAAACGTTAATGCCATAGTTTTCATTTCCATCTGCATAATTAGAATCAATAAGAAACGTGGCCCCCACATGCCGCTCATAACCTCCAAAAAAACCACTTGCAATGCCATCTCCAGGATGTATAAAGTTAGTCACTTGTCCATCAAATCCTCCCTCCTCTGCTTTCCTTCTCATCTCAGGAGTAAGCGATGCTACGACTGTGGGAGCGCTAAAAGTAACGGCATTTAATCCAGTGTAAACCGCTGCATACTGTGCATTAGCACCTCCCAAAGAATGACCCGTTAGGGAAAATTGTAGGTCTTTATGTTGGTCTGTCATGCTCTTGACATAGCTTTCTGCCTCATAAAGTTGATTAAAGCTACCCACATTTTTATCTACCGTCTTTTTGACATCGCCAACCCAATCATTTAATTTTGTAATGCCTAACCCATCTTCAACCCCACGTGAGAAATCTTTCCAGAACTTCGGTTTCCAATCTATTGCACGTTCTATGGTTGCACCGATTTCGGGGAAACCAATATGTAGAGCATCCGTTCTAAAATCTGGAACAGATCTTGCCGGAATTGCGTCCCCTTCTGTTCCTCGAAATGCAATTACCGCTTGCTTTGTCTCTGGATTGTAGAATGTAACAGCATCCATACCGGATACATTATGTTTCTGATCTAGCACTTCCCAGCCAGGAATATCTGTGAATTCTTGTCCGACTTCTACTTCATCATATGAATATTGCGACATTACCTTGTAATTTTGATCAGTAATTATTTCACTAGATAAGCGTTCTATGTTCATCACATCCTATATTATTGTATATTATATCCTTTTTCATTAAGGGCCTTCTTTAGTTGTTTACTATATCCGAAAGATTCTTGTTTATTTGTTTCATAGTTTATATACACACTAAAAGTTTGATCTTCATGTCCTGTTACATATCCATAGATAGTGACACGACTCATCGCCATTTTAGGTAGAATTTTTTTTTTTGTTATCGTTACATCTAATTTATAGTTATTTTTCAAATATTCAATTGCTATTGCTTCTGACCGATTTATGATTTCTTGATCCTTTATTTTTTTCTCATTCACACCTGCACACCCCCCTAATATTAATAGCAGCATAGCAACCAAGATGATCATCACCATTCGGTACATAATCTTCCCTCGCTTTCAATTTAATGAGCAACCACCATATATATAAAACCTCATTTCTTTCTGATCACAGCAATCGAGCCACCGTCATATCAAATTGAGAATTCGGGTTATCTAGATCAATATAGTTAGCAACCCATAGTCGTACTCCCTTATTGTTTTCTTTGAAGAATTTTTTTGTATTCATGTTGGGCAAATTAATGTACCCATACTTTTTCATGCAATTTGTTTACTATTTTAGATCCACCTGTAAAATCAATAACACCTCATACTCATCTAGCTCGACATTTGAGTTTGATGTTATTGAAAACGTAATTCGACTTTTCGTATGCCTTGAAATCACTCAACTTGATGACTTTAAATTGATTATCATCTGAACTCTTGAAATCCTTGTTCCTGATCCAATCATACCTACAGTAGATAATCCTGCTAATACAATTAATAAAAATTTCTTCATTTAAATAATCATTCTTCATTCTATTATGCGTTCCTCTTTCACTATATGGGCCATTTCATCTAGTCTAATAGGTTCAAAGAAAATAATCATATTTGGAAATAGTAAGAATATTTTACCACTAAACTATCAAAAGAGGTAGGTATAAGGTATGATTGATGAATCCTTCGAATCAAGCATGGGATTTGGCTACAACAATAGATCTAGACTTATTAGGACCATCATTAACTTTCAATTCAGTGTGAAACTCTAGTTATAGTCTTGTAAATCATACGAACTTAAATTAACCCCGATGAATCCTGCACTTCGCAGCACCCACCGGGGTTATACTATGGTATCCAATTACTGTCTACCCATCTAATATCCTACCAACTTAAACTCATCTCGTAAAATCATGCTGCCCAATGGTCAGCAGCGTCGGCCTGCTCTTACTCCACACCGAAGTCGCAATCTTCGGATTGTAATAATAGAGTGCTCCATTCGTTGGATCAACGCCATTTAATGCTTTGCGTGCTGCCTTATAAGAGGTCGCCGTCGGCTTGGTATTAAACTGTCCATCGTCAACCGCCGTGAACTGACCTTTCTGGAAAATGACCTTGGAGATCGACGACGGAAATGCATCCGAATGCACCCTGTTTAAGACAACCGCTCCTACAGCAACCTGTCCTTCAAAAGACTCCCCGCGCGCTTCACCATGGATCAGCTTCGCCAACTGGCGTAGCGTCTCGCCCTCCGCTTTGGCCTTTTTATTCAGTCTGTTCAGCGTTGCGGGACCTGCAACTCCATCCGCACTCAGTCCTTGCGCCTGCTGGAACTCGCGGACAGCGCTTTTGGTAATCGAACCATAATAACCGGTCATTCCCGCGTCAAAATACCCCAGGTCACTTAATTGTTCCTGCAATTGCAGCACATGTTCACTGCGAACGCCCTGTTCCAGCTTCTGTGCTCCCGCAGAAGGCGCTGCTACGGTCAACCCGACAGCCATCGCACAAGTTCCGAGAAGCATACCCACTCGTCCTGCTCTTTTGCCCGCCTTTCTCCCTCTCCGATGGGTTACTTTTCGGCTAACGGTGATAGGCTCTATCAAGTCAGCACTCAACTGCACATCAGCCCCCTCATTTGTGCTACCGACTCTAATCCGTGCATCCTCACTGCCCGTGTACTCCAAATTTTTCGTAAACGTCATGTTATTCATAATATTAGTGACCTCCATCTCTTTCGTAGGTTTACTTTCATCCACAACATACACACCATACATTCCGTTTATCTCACTACGTCCATTACTGTTATTATCGCGGTACGCTACATGTATGTCGTTATTTCCATGTACTCGCACCATGTCAATCACGTTGATGTGGCTTCCATTTATGCTGTTCGCACGAGTCGCTTCACCCATCGTATTGTTTTCATTGAATTCATGCATCTGATCCATTTCTCGCTTGGTCTGCATCTTTTCGTTACCCTCCATTTTCTGAATCCAGATCCTACTTCTTTCCCCTGAATCCTCACGGCTCTACATCCCGAGTGTCATTATAGGATATAGAAAAAGTGCCGTCTATCGGACCGATGGAGCATGTAAAAATGAGTCTTGGACACAACAAAAAAAGGCATGAGCCCATGGTCGTATCAGGGTCACACCTCTTCTTGTATCAACCTTGTACCGCTTGTCTAGCCCCCGTTTCCGTAGGCAGGCAGACCCGTACAAAAGTTGCGCTTGAATATAATGACAATTACTCGGCGAGTTCTTGTCCCTTCGTTTCCCGGCCCCAGAACAGCACAGCCGCTGCGCCAATGAGGATTGTCACGAAGAAAATGGTGAAAATCAGGCTGATTGCCACTTCACGCTGAACCAACATACCGACCATCAGTGGAGCAAGTACGCCACCGATCCGGCCTACCGATGTGGCAAGACCCACACCTGTCGAACGAACAGAAGTTGGATACAATTCCGGGCTGTAGGCGTACAGACCACCCCAGGCTCCCAGGTTGAAGAACGAGAGGCAGATCCCTGCGGCCAGGATCGTTGCTTCCGTTGTTGCCAGTCCGAACGCAATCGCACTGCACGCAGTCAACGTAAGATAGACAACAAGTACGAACTTGCGACCGTAGCGTTCAATGAAGTACGCTGCGGTGAAGTAACCTGGTAACTGTGCGATCGTCATGATCAGCACGTACTGGAAGCTTTTAACCAACGTAAATCCTTTCGCCATTACAACCGAAGGCAGCCATAGGAACATGCCATAATAAGAGAAAATGACGGTAAACCACAAAATCCAGAGCATCAACGTTGTACGGCGATGTGGTGCTGACCAGACGGCAGCCACTTTCTCGCGGAACGTGATTTTACGAAGCTTGGCATGATTCTTATACCGCGGCGGGTCCTGAATGGCACGACGCAGATACAGTGCATAGAACGCCGGAAGTGCACCGATGGCAAAGGCAATTCTCCATCCGTACTCCGGGATGACAAAGTTGGCAATGAGCGCCGATACAATCCAGCCCCCAGCCCAGAAACTTTCCAACAATACAACGGCACGTCCACGTTCCGCTGTAGGCATCGACTCCGATACCAGTGTGGATGCCACAGGCAACTCTCCGCCAAGTCCAATACCCGCAACCAGACGTAGTGCACACAATACGGCAAATCCAGTCGCCAATGCAGATAGACCGCTTGCAATCGTGAAGATTAACAAGGTCCACATTAGAATGGCCTTCCGTCCAAAACGGTCCGCAAGTGCACCTGCAAGCAAAGCACCGAGTGCCATACCGATCGAGTTAATACTCGTAAGCACCCCGACTTGTCCGGGACTGAGACTCCATTCCTTGGCGAGTGCAGCCACGATAAAGGAGATCATACCCACTTCCATCGCATCAAACAGCCAGCTCATACCGGCACTGAACAGCAGCTTGCGCTGCTTGGGATTCCGCAATACTTCCAGTTTGCTCATCACTTATAGCTCCCTTGATCTCTATGTAGTCACTCTGACACTAAATCATTATTATGCAGAATGCTCCAGAAATCAATGCAAAATAAGCTTTTCCTTCCGATTTCTACGATACCTCACCCCTTGAGTGAACCCGCTGTCAGACCTGCAACGAAGTAACGCTGGAGTAACAGGAACAGCACAATCATCGGAATAGCAGTGACAAGTACACCCGTGAGCATCATCGGATAGTTGGTTACATACTCCCCACGGAATTGCATCAGTGCGAGTGGTAAAGTCAGCTTGGACTTACTGCTGAGCATGAGCATCGGAATAAGCAAGTCATTCCATACCATGACGAGCAGGAACGTCGCTGTTGCCGCCAGCGAAGGTGCGGCAAGTGGCAGTGCAATCCGGGTATAGAGCCTCCACTCGTTTGCTCCATCCATACTGCCCGCTTCCAGAATCTCCGAATTGAGCATGCGCATGAAACCTGTCAGCATAAATACAGAGACAGGCATGAGCATCGCGGCGGATACGACAATCAGGCCCGTCAGACTGTCCGACCACCCGAGTGTACGCGTGAGGGAATAGATTGGCAGCATGCTCACCTGGGAAGGAACAATTAGGCCTGCCACGAACAGCGCAAATACGATTTTGCCTACGCTGCCGCCCCAACGGACAATGGCATAAGCAATCATACTGCTGAGCAGCAGCTCAATCGCAACAGTACCCAACGTTACGACCAGACTGTTTCCGAAATATTGCCACATCGGCTGATTGCGGAACATGCCAATGACGTTATCCCACGTGAACGGGTCAGGCCAGCTGAATGGACTGGTGAAGAAGTTGCTGCTTGTTTTGAACGAAGATACAAATACAAAATACAGCGGAACAAGAATCAGCAGTGCGTACACCAACAGGATCAGTCGATTGAACCATTTTAAAACCATATAAACTCCCTCCCTTCTTTTTTAAGTCTATTAGGTCAACTTCGGTGCCGTTCAGGTTCGCCGTTCGGATGGAACGGTTACGACAAATACTTCTACATCTCATTCAGTCACGGCTCACATACTCACGAACACGCGTCCAATCTTCAATAGCTTACCCGGTCGGCACGAAGTGCCTTGAACTGCAACAGCGTCAAGAGCGCGAGCAACACCAGGAAGATCATCGAACCGGCAGAAGCCAGACCAAATGAATAGCTGCCAAAGGCGGTATGATAGATATATGTGGTCAAAATTTCAGTTGCGTAATTAGGGCCTCCGTCCGTCATGGTGAAAATGAGGTCAAATGCCTTGAACGACTGAATGGTCGTATAGGCCACCACAATCGTTGCCGAAGGTGCCAGCAGCGGCCAGGTCACGGTACGGAATACCTGCCATTTGCTGCCGCCGTCCATACGAGCCGCCTCATATAATTCTGCCGGGATGCCTTGCAGACCCGCGATGAATACGATCATCATCTGTCCGGCATGTGCCCAGACTTGGACCGCAGCGATGGAATAGATGGCGATCTTGGGATCTCCAATCCAGTTACGGGCGATGCTGCTCATGCCCGCTTCATTCAGTCCATAGTTGATCAATCCAATGGATGGATCATACATGAACGCCCAGATCAATCCGACCGATACGGAGGACAGAATCGCAGGCAGGAAATATAATGCCCGAAGCACAATGCGTGTCTTGGTATTGCGTACCAGGAGCAGGGCCAGGACAAGTGAGATAAAGGTTTGTGCTATAACTACCGTTAACATGAACTCTACGTTATTACCAAAGGCTTTGCGGAATACGATGCTGCTGAGACTGTCCTTGTAATTATCCAGCCCTACAAATGCATACGACGGGGATACCCCGTCCCAATCCGTAAAGGAGTAGAACAGCCCCGTCAATGTAGGAAATACGAACAGTGCCACGTACAGCAGCAACCCGGGGATCAAAAACAGGGATAGCTGAATACGATTCTTCATCGTTTATTTCCCGATATGCTGATTAATGATCGCTTGTGCCTGCTGTGCTGCTTCTTCTGGAGAAGTGCCGCTCAGCACAGCCTGAATGGAGTTGGTTACAGCTTTTTGATTATCTCCGTTCAGGATGGTGAACCGTGGCTGGAACACGGTCTTTTTGCTTGCCCATTCTCCGGCTACCTGAAGCTCAGGCGTATCGTACTTCACATCATTCACCGTTACATTCTGTCCCGTCTGGTTGGCGTAGTCACTTGCTACATCGGGATTGCTCAAAAATTCAAGGAACTTCTTCGCTTCTTCCGGATGTTTTGATTTGCTATTCACCGCGAGCATGAATGTAGTGGTATGCACCCCTTCATACTTCGCTTGATCTGCACTTACCGTAATTGGTGCGAGTAGTTTTTGCTCCAGATTCGGGTTTTGCTGTTTGTTCTGAGCGAGTTGATATGATCCACTTGCCAGCATGGCTGCTTTTTCCTGAATGAACAATGCGCCTGCAGCAGGGTCTTTCGTACCCAGTGCATCTTGTTGGAAGTAACCTTTATCGTTCAATTCCTTAATTTGAGTCAACGTTTTCACCCAAAACTCATCTGTGAGTTTAGCTTCGCCCGCTTCTACTTTGGTAAAAATGTCGTCACTTGGTGCGTTGTTCATCACCATTGTATTCATGAATTGCCCTGGGCCAATGTCCGCTCCGGCAAAGGCAATCGGAATGATGCCATTGTCTTTCAGCTTCTGGCAAAGGGCCAAGAAGCCTTCCCAATCGGTTGGTGGCGTCAAGCCGTATTTTTCAAACAGTTTCACATTGTAGATTGGATCGTTATATACAAGTTGATACGGGATCGCATATTGCTTGCCATCATGCTGTCCTGCTTCAATCAGCTTCGGATTGTAAGCCGAAAGGAACGATGACCCGCTCAGGTCCGTGAACAAACCCGCTTTGGTGAAAGCTTCGAATTGTGCACCCGGGAAGGATGCAAATACATCCCCTACCGAACCGTCACTGATTTTGGATTGAACAGTGGACTGATATTGATCGGAGGGAAGCGTCTGCATCTCCACGTTGATGTTCGGGTTTTCTTTTTCAAATGCGTCTATGGTCTTGTTGAGTGCTTCGGAATCCTCTCCGCGCCAGTGCATAAAGCTGATCGTAACCTTGCCTGAACCTGAGGAGCCGTTATCTCCAGAGGGCGCGTTATCCCCACCGCCGCAAGCTGACAACAGGATGGACATCACCAGCATACTGACGAGCGGCAGGATCAATTTTTTATTTTTTTTCATGAAAGACGACCTCCTGAGGATGATTAATATGTTAACTAAAGAATGTTTATACTGAGCGCACTCCGATGACAGAATAACCTTCCGATCGCTGTTATCCCCAGATTTATTTGATTCCCTTTTATAAAAGGAAAAATCCGGGGATAAAGGCGAACGCTTCGCTTCTTCACGTTATTTCTGTCCTCTCCGTTTTCGTATAAAAAGATTAGTTGAACCTATTTAGTTAGTAGTAACAGTAACTTAGTTAGTAGTAAATGAATGCTGCTTCTGTCTTGTTTTCCATTTCTCGCGAATGATCGGCATCACGGTCCGTCCGAAGATTTCAGCCTCTTCCAGATGCGGGTAGCCGGATAGAATGAAGGTCGTAACGCCGAGATCTCCATATTCCATCAAGCGCTCTGCGACCTGTTCGGCTGTACCTACAATGAGGATTGCACCGCCGGAACGCACAACGGACAAGCCTGTCCACAGGTTGGGACCTACGACAAACTGCTGCTTCTCGGACAGTTCCCGTAACTCGTTCTGTCTGCGTTGGTTGGTTGCATCCGTCTCGGCAAAAGCGGCTTTGGCTTTCTCGATCGCTTCTGGTGGTACTTTGCTAATAATCTCCCATGCTGCTGCCCATGCTTCTTCTTCGGTATCCCGAATGAGGACCTGAGCACGCATGCCGTAACGGAGCTGACGATCTTGTCCCGTTTCCTCTTTTACCTGCTGACGAATGACCTCAATCTCTTCGATCTGCTCCTGAATCCAGTCATGAGGCTCGCCCCACATGAGGAACGTATCTGCATGCTCAACGGCCACCTTCTTGGCAATCGGTGAACTTCCTCCCAGATAGAATGGTGGATACGGATTTTGTACCGTCTCAGGCATGCCTACCGGCCCTTTGAAATTATAATACTGCCCGTTGAATTCAGGATTGGGATCGTTGGATGCATCAGCTCCTGATTGTGTGCCACTTCCGGCAAACTCCGTCAGATTCAGTCCCGTTGATTGCGTCCATGAACGCTTCATGACTTCCATATACTCACTCGCGCGAACATACCGTTCATCATGCGCATGTGCGAGTGGATCTCCCAGTTCCTCCAGATCCCGAACCGAACTGCCTGTCACTACATTGATCATGGCGCGACCACCAGAGAGCTGATCCAGTGCCGCTCCCATGCGTGCAGCGAGTACGGGTGTAACCAATCCCGGGCGAATGGCAACAAGGGGACGCAATGTCTTCGTGTGACTCATTACTGCCGAGCCAACCACCCATGCGTCCAGACAGGCTCCCCCTGTCGGAATTAGTACGAATTCGAATCCTGCCTTCTCCGCCGTCTGTGCTACATCGATCAGATAATCCAGACTCGGCTCCCGCTCCGGGGCAACTCCCACATACTTACCATCCCCTGCTGTAGGCAAAAACCATCCAAACTTCATATCTTCTTGTTCGCTCACAAAAGTCAATCCCTTCTATGATAAATTGTTCTAAAAATGTTTCACTCAAGCACTTCGGTTACAGAAAACCTTTCGAGCACTCTTGTCCCCAGATTTCTTCTTATTCCCCTTTCATCGGGAAATCCGGTGACAAAGGCGCCCGCTTCGCTTCTTCAGGTCCTTTCTGTCCCCTCCGTTGTCGTGTCATTCTTTAAATTGATTTATTAGGCATATTCAGAATCAAATGCCGATTAATTAACTTGGTTTAATAGGTATGGACATCATATCAATTGATTTGTCTGTGAGCAATGTCATTTCGCGGCAATTTCATTTTGTCATTTTGTGGTCTTTTCTCAGATTTAGGTCTTGCTGATCTTGAATATGTATAAAACCCACCTGTATAATAGGTTATAAGTGAAACTTTTAGGATCTACAAACGATACTTATATACATTAAAGAGGTGTTCCTAATGACCGAGAGCATGAAGGAGGACCACCATGAGTTTTTGGATATTATTTTCTTCACTCCATCTGAATTCGAGAAAGCTGGTGGCGCCTGGCCGATTCGCATTGGCCGTAATATAGTCAAAACCAACTATCATATTGGCCCGCGTACCACACCGTATCATTATTTGCTGTTTGTGCTAGAGGGGGAAGGTACATTCATACAGGATGGACAGCGTCATTCCCTTCGTGCCAGGGATGCCTTCTGTCTGTTTCCCCATGTTACGCATGAGTACTGGACAGACCCGGAGCATACGTTGCAGAAAATATTTATTGCATTTGACGGTGCATATGCACCCGAACTGTTGTCTCGAATCGGACTTACACCCGACTCACCGTATCGGTCAGGTGTATTAACACCGGAGACTGCAAGTGCCATGCGCTCGTTCATGGAGGATGTTCGTAAACCGCAGGATGGAGCGAGCGATCTGGGACGACTCACCCGGTTTCTAAGCCTCTTTGACCGGATAGCGCGTTCCCCTGCAACCAAAGGGTTGCAACCAGATTCTGCCACGCCTTGGCTTCAGAAAGGCAAGGAATACATGGACATTCATTTTGCAGGCGGCATCTCCGTGGAAGGTGTGTCTGCTCATGCGGGTGTGGATCGGACTCATTTTGCGAAACAATTCCGCAAAGCCTATGGTCTGTCCCCCGTGCAATACATTCAGCAATTGAAGATGAATCAGGCCAAACGTCTGCTCGTACAGACGCCGCTAAGCTTAACCGAAGTGGCTCATTCCGTGGGTTACCCCGACTTGTTCTCCTTCTCCAAAGCGTTCAAAAAGCAAGTCGGTTTGCCACCCAATCGCTATCGTACAGCGGAGAGCAGTAAAGAGTAAGTCCATAAAGAAAAGTGGAATCTGTTTATTGATATGGCTAGAAACAATAAAAGGCAAGTTCCTTCGATCATTTGACCGTGGACTTGCCTTATTTTTTGAACTATATAATTGTAATTAACGCTCCTACATATATGTTAGCAACACTAAACAATATGTGTATATAAGAAAAATGAATATAACCTACATAAATGAAACAAAATTCAAGTTTAGGAGTTACAGAGGGTAGATTCACATTTTCATTCATATGTATTAAATTAGTTCCTGTGCGTCTCAACTATAGAAGATTCGTTTTTCGTTCAGAAATACCCTGTATAATAGTTGAGACAATAACGAAACACAAATTGGTGCTTAGTAATTTAAAGGAAAAATTTTACTGAACGTGTTTAGATCGATTTACTGAACTAAAGTAAGAAAATAAATTCCTGAGATTCTCCCTTAATTACAGAAACATTTAAGGGATCTCTCCCTAATAAAGCGGTATCCCTTTTAAAAACTGAATTCACTTAAAAATACACATGCCAGCACAATAAATTACATTATAAAAAAAATAATCGCTACTTTAATCTGTACTATATTTGTATAATTCGCTATTTATCCCTTCTTTGTGACTTTCAATGGGTAACAAAGAAAAGTGAATTTTGCTATATTTCAAATATTTTATCTAGTTCATAGGCTCTTGATGCTTTGGATTGTCACTTGAATAGCTGAACTGTTCAATATTCCCGTCTTTGAAAATGATGTATTGATACTTATCATTAGGCTCGTCAGCGAATGTTACGGCAGCACCATAAGGAGCTTCTGAGCTTTTAAAGGAATACGTGCCGGATATATCTTTAAGCTCCTCAGGTGAATAGCCTTTTTGTTGAATTAAATAGGCTCTCACTTTCTCTTCAGCATCATTTTTTTTGATTGGATTACCAAATAAACTTAAATATCCCCATACTGATATAACTACAACTAACGCTAGAATTGATAGTAAACTGATTTTAATTCTTTTAGTCATATAAAGTCCTCCTATTATGAGAGTTGAAACTAGAAATAATTCACAGTTAAGCCCCAAAGGGAGCTTAACTGTGAGTATAAGAAATATTTGAACTATTTAGAAGTTACTTCCCCAAGAACCAGCCAATGAGAAACCTTTTTCATTCAGAAAATGATAGGGGCCATAAATACCACTCCAAAATGGTCCATGTCCATCAATGGATACTCCTCCACCAAAATAATAAGCATCCCAAGCAATTTTAGAGCAATATGTTTCCTTTTCGTAGGATCCAATTGTGTTTATCAAACCATATTTTACCACACTTTTATAATTTGTATAGTAGGAAGCAGCCCATGCACCCGCTTTGCTAGCTACACTTGAATTTGTATAACGCATAATCTTGGTATTCTTGTTTCTGCTTTTCCATGTAGAAATAGAAATTTTCTCTAGTGGCAAGTCGTAACCACCAATTGAGACAACACTTCCTCCAAGATCCGTTACAATGCCAGCATGTCCTGTCAGACCTTTTGAACTAGTACTGTTGGTTACTAGTACGTCACCAACACGAATTGGTGTAGAAGTTCCTGGATAATACTCATCCGGTATTGCGAATACTCCTACGGAGTCATCCTTCTGTTCTGTGATTACATTATTAGTGTTATTAAATTCTGAGGCTCTCACTGTGGGAGAATCAGTAATTTGTTGTTCGGCATATGTAGTAGTTTCTGCACTAGCCATACCGATAGAAAAAATAGAGAAGATCATTAGCAACAAGAAACTAGTTAACAATTTTGTTTTTTTCATTATTTATCTCCAAAATGAGTATATTTCGAACTTCGGCCGATGTCGATAAAGGAATAATATTACAATATAAAATATATGTAAATAGTAGAATACACCTATTAATAATAACAAAAAAGGATATTATTAGGTTCCGATATCAAAACCCGGTATTCCACCCCAGATAATTTGAATCGAATGAAGCTTTACTATTGGCTTATATATGATTTAAGTCCCATTAGGTACTATAGCTTGGATTCGGATTTTTAGGATGTATCCCATTTTTTGATAATCACTATTCCAAATAAATGTTCGCTATCCATATGATAGCATAATAATAATTATATAGATTTATTCACTGAAACAACTAAAAGGTAATGTCACATTGGGGTACAGAAAAAGAAAGTACTGTCCTTAAGCTCAAGCTACTATGATTAATTTTCCCACTAACTGTCTTATGTAAAAAAACCTTTTGAGCTACAGACGGAAGGAACGAATTCCTTTTGCTCAAAAGGGATGGATAAATAACGTTGAAACTCGTCTTGTATGTTGTAACTGTATGTCTTGTTTATGCATGTTCTCGCTTAACGTTATTGCTTCTTCTCATCCTTACGCGCAAGCGGAATACCATTCTCCTTGGCATACCATGCTTCATAATGATGCACAGCCACACCTGCAAAAGAGGAATGGGAAGAACCGAGATCAAACACCTTGGCCATTTCTTCATTCATGTTGCTAACCGCTTTACGGAAAAAGGTCAGGTGATCCCCTTCGTGTGTATCCGCGAGTTCTGCGCCAATCCAGACTTTCTTGCCGAGATCATCCGCTTCCTTCAATTCTTCCTTGGACAGATCATACATCTGCTGCCCGCTATCCCGATAAGCCATAATCGCCACTGCATCGAAGTGGGAGATAACCCAGCGGCTGAATGTACCCTCACCTTCCGCCGACTGACGGGCATCAAGCCAGAACGGAATGGCAGCGCTCATGTACAATCCGGCGGCCTCTCCCGCTTTCGTCCAAGCCTTCATGTTGTCGCTCCACTCCGCAATGACACTGCTTTCTTCATCCTCCCAGCGTTTCAGCTGATACGGCTCCACATCGAGTTGAATACCTTGGAAACGTTCATTTTTGGCAGAAGCTGCATTGTAGGCTCTCACTCGCTCGATAAAAGCAAGTCCTTCATCCCGCTTCTGCTCATAGGCCCAGTCTGCATGACCGTTCAGTCCATGCACTTCAATCTCAGCCTGCCCTGCAGCCGCAATGAACTTGCGGTATGTCGCGTCAGGCACCTCATCCTGAATTTGCAGGAAGATGGTATCCACACCCTGCTCTTTGGAGAAGGCAATAATCTCAGGCGTCTGCTCTGCAATAATGGACGCGTCCCACAGCCAGGTCGCTTTGTGTTGCTCCGCCTGGAACCATTTGAACATCCAAGACAGAAGCAGCAGGCACAACACCACAGCCAGAATGGCCCATTTCGCCATCCCCACCAGCTTGCCCCGTTGCTTCATATATTTCCTCAGACGAGCAACGCTTCACTTGGTTCAAACACAGGATGCTGAACCGAGTGACCAATTTTGTAGATGTGCGGATGTGTGTACGAACGGAATGCATTACGTGTATCCAGAATCGGCACACCCATCTCGGCAATATCAAAGTAAGGCAAATCGCTGTGGTTGGTGATCAACACGATGCAATCGTATTTCTTGAACTGTTCCAGATTGAACGCTTCGCTGTGTACCGTCTCCCCATGCTTGTCCTTAAAGGAATCCGCGTGTGGATCATAGTAGCTTACGTTGGCTCCACTTTCCTTGAAGAGTTCATATACTTCCAGTCCTGGTGATTCACGCAGGTCGGCAATATTCGGTTTGTATGACATACCGAGCAGCAAGATATTGGATTTACGTACAGATTTCGCGTATTCGTTCAGAATCGTTGACGTTTTGTTCAACACATAATATGGCATGTTGTCATTGGTCGATTGCGCCAGTTCTATGAATTTGCTATAGAAACGGAAACCTTTGGCTTTCCACGACAGGTACATCGGATCAAGCGGGATGCAGTGTCCACCGATCCCTGGCCCTGGATAAAATGGCATGAAACCAAATGGTTTCGTTGCTGCCGCATCAATTACTTCCCAGATATCGATGCCCATGCGGTCGCACATCATCGCCATTTCATTCACAAAGGCAATGTTTACACTGCGGAATGTGTTCTCCAGCAGTTTGGACATTTCAGCCACTTTTGGCGAAGATACCGGTACTACGGTCTCTACATACTTGCCATACAGTGCGGTTCCAAGTTTCAGGCAAGCTTCGGTTGTGCCCCCGATCACTTTCGGTGTATTGAATGTTGTAAAGCGTCCGTTGGACGGGTCTACACGCTCAGGCGAGAAGCACAGGAAGTAGTCTTTGCCTGCTTCATGTCCAATTTTATCCAACTCATCCTGGATTAGTTCCTCGGTGGTACCTGGATACGTGGTGCTCTCCAACGTAATCAGCATGCCTGGTTTCATATGCAGTTTGATCTGATCTACAACCGTCTCGATGTAAGATGTATCCGGGTCCTGATTCTCACTAAGCGGTGTCGGAACGCAGATACTGAGTGCGTCAATGACGCGCAGCATGCTGTAATCTGTCGTTGGCTGGAAGCGACCGCTTTGCATGACTTTTTTCAACTCATCGGACGAAATATCGTGAATATAGGAATCCCCTTGATAGATACTCTCTACTTTGGACGCATCCAGATCAATTCCGATTACCGTGAAACCTTGATTGACCATTTCCACGGCAAGTGGAAGTCCTACGTAACCGAGCCCGACAACGCCGAGTACAGCTTCTTTATTTTCAATCGCATTCAGTAATGTGTGGAATTGTTGATTCTCCATGATATTCCCTCCGGGTAGTGTATTTGATGGTGCTTCAAACCATGTAAATAGATGGTTGTCTGTTGCTCTTTTTTATCTTCTAATGCAGGCAGCGTCTGATTCGGGCATCCAGCTCTACGGGCGAGAACGGTTTGGTCATGTAATCATCGACCCCGCTGCGGAAGCATTGACTGATCGTTTGCTCAACACGTTGCTCGGTCAACACGACAATTTTGGGCGGTTGCTCCATCTCCAGCTTCTGAATATGATGAATGAACGGCAGACCGTCGATGCCATACAGATTCAGTTCGGTGAGCACCAAGTCCGGTGTGACTTTCTCGATCAAGTCCAGTGCAGCCAGTCCATCTACAGCCTCATAGGTTTCGTATCCCTGCATTTTCAAACGCAACTGCAGGAATTCCCGTACCGTAGGATCGTTGTCCACAATCAAAATGCGTTCCGGCTCGTCCGCTGTATTGTCTAGCGTGTAGATATGAATCTCCGACGAATCTACGAGCTTCGAGGATTCAGCCATATGCTGAATGGTTGCTTTCGAAGGACGCTCACCCTCTGCAAAACTGGCCAGTGTGATCTGTGGATCGGCACCAGGTACGGTCTCTTGAAGCTCATGCTTGATCCGAAGTCCTTTATAGTGAACCTCATCCAGTGACAACCCCGGCAGCAGGACGGCAATCGCCTGTGTCGCCCCATCCTTCCACACCTGGAAGGCAGACTCGCTCGTCTGTTCCAGATGTGTCCTGACCTGCTGCTCAGGTTGAGCGTGTCCTGCACAATGGATGAACATTAAGCCGCATGTTTCGGCACCCGTTTCCTTTAATCCCTGTTCTACACTTCGGTACACATTAACGGCAGCCTCACGCTGCAATGTCGCCGTATTTGGCATGTTCTTTTCCACCCTTCTCCTCGATTATCTATACATGTTCAAAATGTTATTTACACTGACACTCCAATGACAGAACAACCTTTTGATCGCTGTTATCCCCAGATTTTTTGATTCCTTTTAACAAGGGGAAATCCGGGGATAGCGTATACTTTCGATGCAGCTTTCTTTCAGAAAGCTTTTAGGCGCACGCTTCGCTTCATCAGGTTATTTCTGTCCTCTCCGTTATCGTGTAAATATATAGTTGAACATCTATATTGCTGTTACTGTATTACCATGATCTCTGTAATTAAGCGGCTTCGCTTGTTTTCTTCTCATCCTCGGACCAGCTTTGACGTGTCATGGTCCCCCATGAGTTGTTGTTTTGCAGGAACTGCACATGTCCCTGTAATCTCCACAGTACGCCCAGCTGATGGTAACCCACGAATTTCAGCGCGGAGTAGACCAGCATTTTGACCAGATCGGAGAGTTTGTTGTATCGCTTGAAAGCAATCTCCTCCAGGACAAGTGCGCCTACACTCAGCAGATAACCACTCACGAAGTTCAATAGTCCGAACAGAAGCAGGATTGGCCACTGGGTCATATCCAGAAGGACATATCCAGCGAGAGCTAGCAGTCCGGTAATTCGGAAATACGGGTTGAGTGCTTCAAAAATGACGTTATACGGCATCGTTACCATACCCATCACTTTGTATTTGGGATTGAACAGCATGCCTCGATTCTCCAGCATGTTCTTCAGATTCCCGCGGCCCCAGCGCTTGCGCTGACTGGACAAGATCCGGTAGGAATCGGGGGCTTGTGTCCAGCAAACAGCCTCAGGACAGAAGGCAACCCGGTACTTCAATTTATTTTCCAGCATATAACGGTGCAGCTTGATAATGATGTTCATGTCTTCCCCGGGATAACCATCCCGATACCCACCTACGGCAATTACAGCATCCTTACGGAACATGCCGAAAGCACCGGAGACAATGATCAGACCGTTCATATGACTCCAGCCAATCCGTCCGCCCAGGAAGGCTTTGAGATATTCAATCGACTGGAACATGGGCCAGATTTTGCGCGGCAGTGATACATCTTGCACTGCCCCGTTTTCGATTTTGCAGCCATTGGCGATCCGTACATCTCCCCCGATGGCTACTGTCTCTTCCGGATTCTCCATATACATGCGTGCCATACGGATCAGAGCATCCTTCTCCAGCAATGAATCGGCGTCAATGGAAGAGATCAGCGGATAATGAGATAAGTTGATTCCTGCATTGAGGGAATCCGCCTTTCCGCCATTTTCCTTGTCAATGACATACAGATCAGGAAACTCCGGATTATGGTAAATCCCGCGAATTTTCTGACAGGCGATCTTGCCCCGAATCTTCGTATTGGGTACCGGCTTCAGGCGGTATTCATCCAGCAAAATCTTCAGTGTGGCATCACTGGAACCGTCATTAACGACGATTACTTCATACGTTGGATAATTCAGCGTCATCAGACAGTTCACATTTTCAATAATCGTCAGTTCCTCGTTGTATGCCGGTACCAGCAGAGAAACCGAAGGTACCAGTTCCGATCCTGACAACGTATTATATTTGGAATAATGCGACCGGCGGAAGATCGTCCAGATGTTACGGAACGATAAGGCCAGGATGGAAAAATAGAGCGTATTGACGAAAACAACATAGTAGATTGCGACCATGCCGTAGATTAATAATAGATCCCTAAGCAGTGTAATCCCCTCCTACCGTAGCGACACCTGTGCGTTTCTTGCTGGTTCTGTTCTCTCGTACAGGCCCAAAATAACGATCGTACAGCAGTCTTTTTTTGTTATGAGCAATCATCTGCTCTACAGCTCTGTCATCGGTTCTCGTGTGCTGCATTGTACTCTCGATCTGCTGCATCGCAATCTCGCGTTCAGCACCTGTTCCTTGTACCGCAGCCTGACACAGCGCTTCAAATCCCGGTTCGCCAAGCTTACTCAGACTCTCCGCACTGTTATAACGAACTCTCCAGTCTTCATCCCGCAGCGCTTTGCGCAGCAGTGGAATGCTACCCGATGCATGCTTCGAACCGAGTGCTTGCACCACTTCGGCACGAACTTCCGGGTCAGTGTCCTGAATCAGCTTCAGAATCGTCTCATCCCGCAGTGCCGGACTTGCGCTAAGATACAGCTTCACCGCCTCGGCACGTACATCCTGATGTTCGGCTCCTACAAGTCTGTCCAGTGCAGGCATTACTTCAGGCACAGCCTGTCCCCACATCGCAACGAGTCCGACTTTGACAAAATCCGGATTCCGATCTTCCAGCAATTCGATTAGAATTCTGCTGGTATCCAGACTGGTTTCAAGCAGAATATCTGCTGCAAGATGGTGAATGGACTTGCCTTTGTTCAACAGCAACGCCAGCATGTCTTTTAGTTCCCCTTGCCGGGTTGTACATCTTGCGATGGAGCGACCAATCATAATGGCCATCGGCCCCGGCTTCTCATCCTTCAGCAATTCCATCAAGCCGGGAACAGCTTCTGGACAACGCATGCCACCCAAGCGATAAGCCGCATCAATCTGGCGACCGTAACGCAGACGGCCTAATTCCTTCAGATCATGCTCTACAAATCCTGCTTCACGGCATAGTGCAATTAACTTGTCCCGATATTCACCCTTGAACTGGTCGATCCATTCAATCAGCCTGTCCTGAATAACTCTGCGTTCTAGCGGAGCCAGCTTGCCTGGTGACAATCTCAGCGGGCTATTCTCGGTTAAGGCCGTTTGCAGATAAGTGAAGTAGTCGCGCTGTTTTAATTCATAGAACGCCGTCTTGCGTCGTTTGCCGTTGTGGGACATTTTCATGGCAAACAATACGATGACGCCTACAACAACAAGTGCGATACAGATGTACAAAAACAGATAGGCCAAAGCCAAACTTGGAAACATGTGAAAAGGTCCTCCTTTATACTCATTTATTCGATCTGAAAACTAGGAATTTTCTCGTAGCTCTTCTTCATTTTTTCGTAGCTAAGCTTCAGCCGTTCACTATACTGCACCTGCTCCCAAGGCTGCCAGCTATATACCGGCAAAGTCTTCAGATCCAGGGTTGTCTGTTCACCCCCAGGCCAAGATACTTTCTTCGTGGCGCGGTCCGTTAACCATGGAATGAGGGTGACACCTTCCACAGCAACTGTGGAGAACTCACGTTCATTCTTGAGCGGTCCATAGTCGATCGCTTGCAGCGAACTCGGATCACCGAACCCAAGTAACATCCAGGGAATTCGCATCTCCACCTGATTGCCGTTATACTGCCATGCCGTTAACGAATCCGTGTCGGACTGACCGGGAGCTGTCGTTCCCCGTTTCAAAGTTCCGACCTTTTCATTCATGAATGGATGAGCAGATCGGGTATCCGGCGGTGTCATCCTCAGGCTGACTGCCAGATTCCATGGGTGGAACGGATCTGCGGTGTCTGACTGCTGATCTGGCAGCATGTCGTATCCTTCCTTGCCGTACAGGCGGTGATTGAAGTCATAATCCTTGGCAATCTCCACCTGAGATTCTTCATCCTGCCCCAGTGTAATCACCGTCTCAAGACCATCACTGAGCGTTCGGCCCGGGAGTAACTTGTCAGGCTGACTGCCTCCAGCAAGTGTATCAGTCCCGATTCGCAGCACCGTCTGATCCGGGTCAAAAGGTTGATCCAAGTTCAGCCCAATATACAGATAAGCTTCATCATGGGTCATCTTCATTTCTTGGATGCCGTCCACTTGGCCCTGCCAGGTCGTAACTTCTTCATCCTTCAGATCATCCCAGTCATTCAGTGATCCGTCGATGGTCAACTGTTCCTGTTTCCCCGGGTCCATGGCAAGCAGACCAAACATCTTCTCGTTTGTCAGCACGTTCAGCCAATATGCACGTCGATCAGCAGGAATTTCCAGTGGCATCGTGTTCCATGTTTTTTTGAACCATTCATCCTGCCACATGAACACAATGGCTCCCGAATATCCCTCATCATAGATATCCTGCGTCAGTGACGCGTCAATATCTCCCTGCTCTACTTCGTTATGTCCACCCTGATTCCGGCCTCCCATACCCAGATGGGAAATACCAAGAGAAGAAGGTACGCCATACTCTGTAACCATTACAGGCATATCGGAAAACTCGGCTTTGAGTTTGCGCAGATAACTTTTGTACGTGTTGTACTCGCCATTCTCATCCTTGATGGTTTGGAGCGTTTTATCAATATGGAACAGATCCGGGTAATACGGGTACACATGGTAGGCTGCAAAATAACCTCCCTGCCACCCCTCCGGCTGAATATGCCGGGCATCCACACTGACGAGATCCTCTTCATACAGCGGCTCGCCGGGATGATCCAGCACATCGGTCGTTACCCAGTTGGTGAAGGTCATCGGATGCTCCCATCCATACTGCTTCTCCAGTACCGCCGTATGATCCAGCAGCTCTGCGAGCCAGTTCTCAAACGGTGATGCTTCTGGCGTAGCCGAGAAATGAACTCCCTTGTACTGCGGCACGTCCGCATGTTTCTCGTTTGTATTGTCTACCATCGCCGGGTCCCATTCCGTACCCACATGCCAGGCCATCAGATATTTCCCTGCATTTGTCTTGTATTTGCCGCTGGACTCTCCCTGCTTGGCCGGAATGTCCGCATCGCCATAGACAGCAGATACGGCTTTTTCAATCTCCTGCTTGAACGTCTGCTCAATATGGGCGGCGTAGGCATCCTGTTTCTCAATCAACTCTTCCTCAGGTGACCATATGCCCTGTATAAAATATAACGGTTGCTCCCGTCCACGGTTATATTCGACCAATGCGGTGTAGAAAATCGGTTCGTGAACCGTGTATACCCGAATAACATTGGCTCCCAGATCCTCGATCTGTTGGAACCACCGCAAATAATCCTCTTTGGTCAGCGGAAATTCTCCCGGGTAATGCCCCGGTGATGTTGCGCCCAGATTGACACCTTTGACGAACATCTCCCTCCACGTTCCATCCGGCCCGTATTCCATGAACCGGTCTCCATCGGTCTTGAATTTCATTTCCGTGCCGTTCTCCGCTGTGTACGTAACAAGCTTAGGTTGCATATAGTGCCATCCGGCAAATATCCCGCCGGTCACCACGACTGCGCCTGTCAACACCGTTAATAACCAGCGTCTTCGTCTTTGTCTGCTCATGTCGTTAGATTGCTCACCTCTCTAATATCATCCTGCTTCAACATCGAATGGTCCAACATGAAGTTTACGAATCATTCCGCTTCGGATGTCCGCTTGGTAGAGATGTCAGCGGTGTAGTTCTCACTATAGCGCTAAGACTCTGCATTTGTAACTAGGCTGATGGAAGCAAACATGAAATGGAACATTCTGCCCATGATTCGTAAAAAGCGCCATCAACGGGTACCCGAAAGCCTTCAGGGTACATCTGATTCCCGAACACTAATATCTGCTAGTATCGCATGGTTTGGATACCGTGCTGATCTTGCAATTCTGGAACCTTTATTGTTATGTGCAACGCGGGTACAGGCAACGTTTGCCGTTAGAACGCATACCCCATTAAACGCGAGTTATATTTTAAAGTTGCGGACGTTTTTACAGTATTAACCATAAAGATTACAAAATTGATACTATAGTCTGATAACGCATCAGCGATATTCCGCGTCACATCAAGGTTTTCTGAAAAGTGCAGAAAACCAAAAAAGGACATCAGTCCCCCTCTATAGGACTGTACCCATTTATAACCCTTTTACAAAAAGCGAAATGAACGCCCGGTCATCACCCTCAAGTCACGGATCTCTCACATTAAATGTAAAAAAGCACATCTTATTTCCTAATTTCTGACTCTAATATGGTCTTAGGGCAATTGTGTCCAATTTGCAAAATAATTCCGGTTGCCGCATTTTAAATTGTCAGATATGCTTATAAAACAAGAACACTTGTTCCAAAATGTAAATTAAATGTTAAATAACGATATTCAAATGAAGATAATCCATGGTGAACAGAGTACCGCATCACGAATAAGGAGAGAAGTCTTATGTCCCGCCAAGACAGACGTGTCATCATGCTGGCTGACTGCCAGTCATTCTACGCCAGTGTGGAGAAGTCTGCACATCCCGAATACAAGGACCTCCCCCTCGTAGTCGCGGGAGACCCGGCCCGTCGCTCAGGTATTATTCTCGCAGCCTGTCCACTCGCCAAGTCCTATGGAATTACGACAGCAGAACGACTAGGCGAAGCACTCGCCAAATGTCCGGATGTTGTGGTTGTACGCCCTCGGATGGCTGAGTACATTCGGGTGTCCCTTCATATTACACGCATCCTTCAGTCTTACACCGATCTGGTAGAACCCTATAGTATTGATGAACAGTTTCTCGATGTAACCGGAAGTCTGGAACTGTTCGGCAGTCCCGAGACGATTGCTCGCAGCATACAATCCAGGGTGATGGAGGAGACGGGTGTATACATTCGGATCGGCATCAGTGATACCAAGGTCGTTAGCAAGATGGCCTGTGACTTGTATGCCAAAAAAGTCCCAGGAGGCATCTGCACGCTGCCCCGCAAAGACCTGCCATCAACCATCTGGAAGAAGCCTGTACGAGACATGTTCATGGTCGGTTCCCGCATGGCGCAGCATCTCTACAAGATGGGGGTCCATACGATCGGTGATCTGGCCCAGACCCCACTGTCCCGACTCAGAGAACGTTGGGGTGTGAATGGCGAGGTACTATGGCGTATCGCCCGCGGTATGGATGATTCCCCGGTCAAACCCGGGACATATGCTAATCAGCAGCAGGGAATTGGACATCAGATGACGCTGCCCCGGGACTATGACTCGTGGGAAGATATCAAAGTGGTCCTGCTTGAACTGGCCGAACTCGTCAGTCGACGTTCCCGGGACAAATCACTTATGGGCCATGTGGTCTCGGTTGCATGTCGCGGACAGGATTATGATCGACCAACCGGATTTTCCCGTCAGATGAAGGTCAATGAACCCACCAACATTACGGACGAAGTATACGATGCGGCAGCAGCGCTGTTCCTGCGCCATTGGGACGGACTACCCATCCGCCGCATCAGCGTGTCACTGACCGGACTTGTACCCGATTCTGAAGTTCAGCTGTCCTGGTTCGATGACCGTGAACGCAAAAGAGAGCTGGAACGTGCGACAGATGATATCAAGCGCAGGTACGGAGATACTGCCATTATGCGGGCATCCTCCCTCTGCTCGTCCGCGCAAGCCCATGAACGTTCTCATAAAATTGGAGGTCATTATAAATGAGTAAAAAACTGCAGCAAAACGGTATCTTCGAATCCTCACGCATGATGCTCCCCGAACACCGGGAAGCCTACATTCTTCATCAGGAACAACTTGCTCCTCGTACCCGCCCATCTCTGGATGCCCAGGCCGCGGAAGAAATGTCCCGTCTGCTCAGCAACTCGATGATGCTTGGAGATAGAGTCACCATTACGTTGTTTCACGAACATGACGATATCCGTTACACGGGACAGGTGCTTCGGCTGGACCGTCCTGCCCGTACCCTCAGACTACGGATGGAAGATGGGTCCCGGGATATTCAGATGAACCTCATTACAGATGTGGCCCTAGCCGATGACTGAGGGCGTTTATACCTACCCCAGTGTTGTGGATTCTCCATGATAGGTGCACCTTAGTCGTTACATTCAGGACTGTCTTCCTACACATCCTGATGAATACCAAAAGCAGCCGACGAAACATACCCAGGCCATTCACTTCGTTCAAAAGAAGTAAAATATCGGATACGTGATTCATCGGCTACATATAAGGGTATGGCTTTTTTTTAGAAAACTTTTAGAAAAAGCTCCAGTCGAATTCCTTGGACAGACGCTCCAGCAGATGCACGCCTGCAAGGCTGTTACCTTTGCGATTCAGAGCGGGTCCAATCACTCCAATACCGAACTGTCCCGGTACCAGAGTCAATATCCCACCGGAAACCCCACTTTTGGCGGGCAAGCCAACTTCAATGGCGAATTCACCTGACGCATTATACATCCCACAGGTCGTCATGAAGGTTTTCGCAATCTGTACATACCGACGAGGGATGAGTTCTTCACCCGTAATCGGATCGGTTCCATCATAAGCCAGAACCAGTGCCATGCGTGCCAAGTCCGCACAGGTCACTTCAATGGAACAATGACGGAAATACACGGCAAGTACATCTTCCACGTCATCCTTGATCACACCATTATGCTTCAAGAAATATGCCAGTGAACGATTCAGGTGCCCACTCTCCGACTCGGACTTGAATACATCCTCGTTATAACCCAACTGATCATTATGCGCGAGCCTACGGAAGAACTCCAGGATGCGCCGTGATTTCTCCTCTTTGCAATCTCCTCCAATGAGGGAGGACACCGTAATCGCGCCGGCATTGATCAACGGATTGAACGGAATTCCGGGTTCAACCAGCTCGAGCTTGATCATCGAGTCGTAATCATCGCCTGTAGGTTCTTTTCCTACATTAAAGAAGACTGCTTCTTCTCCATGATCCATTAAGGCCAGAATTAAGGTGAAGACTTTGGAGATACTTTGCATCGTAAATGGCACACCGCAATCCCCTGCCGACACATGATTGCCTTCGGCGTCCATGATATGTATACCCAGCTCATCCTGAGAAGCTTTGACAAGCTCCGGGATATAAGAAGCGACTTTACCTTGCCCTGTGTGCAACCGACTGGTCTCCAGCCACTCCGGCAGTAAATCATTCAGACGCTCCATGGTTGTATTGCTCATATGTCATCTCCTCCACATCTCTATATGTACCTCTTGCATGAAATGTGCATGGTGAGCGCCCATATCATTAATGAGCAATGCGCTCCATCCATCCCATGCAAGATGCCTCATATGTCTGATTACCCGCAGAACAGTTACTTTACCGCTTCATTTGAAGATCTAACTCCAAAATCTCACCAGGAAGACCATCATAATCCCCTGTCCAGGTGGATACAAAGTTCTGTCTGGTTAAAATCTGGCGGGAAGCGACGTTAGACGGATCGATAACAGCATAGAGCGATCCAATCCCTGCGGCTTGTGCCTGGATAATCAACCGTGACGCAATGGATGTCCCTTGGCCCTTGCCCCAATGTTCGGGCAGAATCATATAACCTATTTCAGCCCGATTCGGGTCTTTCTGATCTGGAATCAGTTTGGCATAGGCTACTCCCGCACCTTCTTCACTGAATACTCGGTAATGTCCACATGTGGAACGTTCATTAAACTCCAGCATGGATTCGAATTGCGTTCTCGCCTCTTGCTCCGGTATTGCCCGTTCTGTAATCTGTTTCATCACTTCCGTATTGGAAACCAATGCGTAATAATCGTCAAAATCAGGTTGTGTGTATTTAATGAATTTCATGATATGCCTCCTCTGGGGTACATAACTTGGTCTTGGTGTTGTTGAATTCACCTAGAGTATAACAGAAGCGAATGATGGAATGCACACAAGGCACCCCACTTGCAGGCAGCCGGATGGTCCAAAAGGCCAACAGTCTGACCAGCAATTTGGCAACAATAGATACCAAAAAGCGGCCTCATCTGGAGACCGCTTTGTTTACTTTGTTTTTAATTTGCTTTTTAAGATGAAGAAATATTCTCTGTTCGGTGCTTCCAAAGCGTGCTATTAGCTTGCCCGTGATGAAGGCTTAAGGTTCATCTGTTTTTCACGTTGACGTTCACGACGACCTTGACCTGGAGGGGTAATGATCAGTGCGAGCAACAGGGAGACTGCACAGAGTACGGCAATCACGATGAAGGTTAGATGGAACCCGCCCAGCAGGGCGCTGATGAATGATCCTGCCAAAGCACCAAATCCAAAGCCCTGATAGATCACGCCATAGTTTTTGCTCTGATTTTTCAGTCCGAAGTAATCAGCCACAATCGCCGGGAATACCGTAATGTTACCGCCGAAGCAGAATGCAACGGCCGCCACACAGGCGAAGAAGATCCCGAAGGTCAATGGAACCAGACTAAGTGTCATGACAGCTACAGCTGTCACCAGCAGCGCACCAGCGATGACTTTCATTCGTCCTACTTTGTCCGACAGCGCACCGAGAATAATACGTCCTGCCGTGTTAAAGATCGCAACCATGGCCACTGCGTTGGCAGCTGTAGCTACATCTAGACCTGCAAGCTGTACACCGATGTCTTTGACAATACCGATCAGATAAAGACCGCTCATACACGCCGTGAAGAAAATAACGAACAACATGTACGCTTCTTTTGTACGTAGCATCTCTTTCACCGTGTATTCCTGACGCGCCACCACTTGTTTAGGGCCATTCTTGCTTGCCGGAGCCTGTTCACGAACAACCGCTTCACGGATCAGGAATGATCCGGCAACCACCAGAACCAGAACAATAATGCCCCAGTACATAAATGCCTGAGCAGGACCAACGGCCCCGATCAATGCCGAGTTCACATATTTGAACAATAAACTACCGGTACCGAAGGCGCCGACCGAGATCCCTGAGATCAGACCTTTACGTTCCGGGAACCACTTGATCAGATTAGATAGCGACGTAATATACGCCGTACCATCTGCAAAACCAACGACAAATCCAGCCAAAATGTACAGTAGAGTTAATGAAGATACTTGGGAACTCAGAATAAGACCCAGCCCAAGCACAACCCCGGCCACACGGATCAGGCGCTGAAGACCCCAACGTTCCTGCAACCGTCCTGCAAACAATGTGGCAAATGCCAAAGCAAAACTGGTAATTGAAAAAGTTATCGCGACCGAGCTGACGTCCCATCCGAAACGATCAGACAGCGGTTGATTGAATAAACTCCACGTATAGATGGTTCCAAGACCCATTTGTACAATGATAGTCCCCAAAACAATAAGCCAGCGGTTCATTTTTGTAGGTGTAATTGTTGATGTAGGTGCTGATGAAGCGGATGAAATAGCTGCTTTCATCGTGATCTCCCCTTTGCCGATGTCATATACATGAATGCGTTCACAAGGTAATCATACATGAAAGGGGATTCATTACACCGTTTTGAGCATGAGTTGCATCAGATGCGGAATGAAATGCTTCTAGATGCGCATGAGTTGCCTGAACTCTTTGACCTTCCCGCGACTCACGGGCACTTCAGCTTCCAGATCGCGCAGGCGAAGCAGGTACGTATTGTTGAACCAAGGTACGATTTCACGGATTTGCGACAGATTTACAACGTACGAACGGTGGCAGCGAAAGAACGTATCCTGTGGCAGACGGCTATGAAAATCCGATATGCTCACTGGCATGGTGAACTCCCCATTTTTGGTATATACCTTCGTCACTTTCTCTTGCGCTTCCGCATAGTAGATATCTGCCGTATCCGTAACAATAATATTGTCATTCCGCAGCAGATTAATTCTTCTGTTGGTATGGGAATTCGTATCTCGTACCAGTTCACCGTGCGCAGCAGATCCGTCCTCCATAGGGGCTGGTTCATCCTCAACATATTGCTCCACTGGCGCATGATCACGTTTGAATGCTATCTCTAGCTTATGGAGCATCGCAGCGATTCTCTTCTCGTCATAAGGCTTCAAAATATAATCAAATGCCTCCAACTCAAAGGCTTCTGCTGCATGTTCCTTGTATGCAGTAGTAAAAACAATATAGGGTTTTGTTGCAAATTTCCCAATATGATGGGCCAGCATCATGCCGTCCAGCGAGGGAATATTGATATCGAGGAAAATGACATCCACTTCTTGTTCCTGCAAAAATTTCAGTACATCCAGCCCGTCTTCAAGGCGATCCACCACCTCAATCTGGCTATGTTCCTGGATTAAGTAATTCAATTCCTCGCTTGCCAGAATCTCGTCTTCCACAATAAGAGCTCTCATCGATCCATCATCACCTTGTTACGACATCTCCTTTGGGCACATCAAATAAAATATCGGTTCCTTGTTCCAGCCTGGTAATGGTTACACCTTGTCCGTAAATAAGCTTGACCCGGCGATGCACATTATACAGCCCGATCTGGTTACCAGGCATACGGTCATGGTAGACCCGTTCAATAATATCTGCACTGATCCCTGCCCCTGTATCGCTGACACTAATGCGAACAAACTCCGGATAATCCTGTACCCGAATTCGAACAGTACCCGGTCCTTTCACCTTGAGAATGCCATGAATAATGGCATTTTCGACGAGCGGCTGGATGACAAGACTCGGAATATGCACCGCGACCTCATCAATCTCATAGATTACATTCAGTCGGCTGCCAAAGCGGGCTTTCTCAATCTCTACATAATTACGGACCTGCTCCAGTTCCTTATGAATATCAATTAACTCATCCGACAGTTCCAGATTGTACCGCATGTACCCGGATAGATTCACAATCAGCTCCCTAGCACGATCCGGTTTGGTTCGGATGGATGAAGCAATCGCATTTAGCGCATTAAACAGAAAATGAGGGTGAATGGTTGTCTGTAATGCACGCAGCTCCGCTTTGTTGGCAGCAGCCTTGATCTCCTCTACCCGCGATACCTCCATCTGGGTCGAGATGATCTGCGACAGACCTACAGCCATCGTTTGCAAAGGATACGTAATTTTATAGGCTTTGCGATAATAGATTTTGAGCGCACCTGTAATTTCTCCTCGTTCTTTAAGCGGAATGATTAACAGCGAGTGGATATCCGGTGTTTTCTCATCAATGACATCATTACTGATTGTAATCTCCCCGCTGGATATCGTCTTCTTGGTCATCTCACTTATAATTTCATTGCCAATATGATATCGTTCCTCACCAAATCCTACATATGCCAGTACATTCCGGGTATCCGTAATCGCAACGGCATCTGCCTGAATATCCTCCTGAATAATACGGCAGATTTTGCGCAGAGAATCCTCGTCAATGGAACGGAAGTACGGCAAGGTTTTGTTGGCAATCTCTAGGGCGAGCTTCGCCTGACGAGCTGCAATCATTTCCTTTTCCCCTTCAACACTCTGCACCAGGAGCACAATCAGCCCTATGTTGACTTCACCCAGAATCATAGGCAGCGCAATCTTCGAAACAATATCTGCACCCAATGGATCGGGATAGGAAAATAGCAGGATCAGTAACATCGTGAGCGCTTCACAGATCATACCTGCTCCAATACCGATGATCCATCGCTTAGGCTTGGGCGTGTACTTATGTATATATCCGGATACCAGACCCGCCAGGATACTCGTGATTAGACAAGGTATAGCTGTGACACCATCCATATCGATCAAATACCGATGTACACCGGATACAATCCCCGTAATAATACCCACAGGCGCCCCGAACAAAATACCACCCGATAGCACCGCTATAATGCGGACATTCACCAGTGAACCTTCCACATTAATGCCCGTATACGTTCCGAAGATGGCAAAAGCACAGAATAACAAGGTAACCGCAATAGACTCCTGCCACCTTAATTTCCCCTTTTGCAGAATCTGCCTAAACCTCGGCACCCTCGACAGAAAGAATAAAAATATAATCAACAGCGCCGCCCGTTCAAATAAACCAAGCAGCATCGTAAACATCTCCAATCGTACTTCCTCCACATCTGTCTGAAAATAAAAGGCATGTCTCATTGTAATGCCAATCCGCCACAACATCTATAAATTAACTCTAATTCACACAACTAACTTGTATGCAACAGTTTACCGCTCCCCCTGGAGGAAAGCAAAGTACATCCTGTGACAATCAAAAAAGGGAATATGTGAAGATCAATCATCACCTCATATTTCCATAAAATCAACAAATACAGAAATTCCTATGATATAATTAATGACTTGTCATGTTATTCCAATTGGTCAAAAATTAATTACAGAAAGGTGTTAATGCATGCTTGCCATTATACTCCTAGGTTCACTTCTGCTTTTTAGTCTAATATGGCTTATCCTATATGGTGTCTCCAGACGATCGAACGATCCTGATCGCTCAACAAGACTTGTCCTGCAAATGATTTTATTTATTTCAATCCTGGTCTTACTTGTGCAAGACTACATCCTGAAAGAATTGCCTTCCAATAGCATTATCATTGTAGTTCTAATCATAACTTTAATCATCATCAGCTCTTTTCCTGATCAAAGTAAGAGTGCAGCAGATAAAATTACATAATCATTCCATTTAATGCCCAACTAAAACCTCCATCATCCCAACTGCTCTCCACCACAAAAAAAGGGTGTTCCACCATGTCATACATGACTAGTGGAACACCCTTCTTTACATTACTACACCAACTTGGATGTAATTTGGTTTTTTATAAAGTACTTTCGTTTACACAACAACGGAGAGGACAGAAATAACCTAAAGAAGCGAAGCGTGCGCCTTTATCCCCGGATTTTACCCTTGGAAAGGGTCAATCAGAAAATCTGGGGATAACAGCGCTCGGAAGGTTATTCTGTCATCGTAGTGCCCCCGTGTAAACAACTCTCTTTAGTTAACCCAACATTACATCGAATCCCTACCTAAACATCCCCCACAGCTTAATCAAATGAAACGTATTGTTCGGATCAATCTTCTGCGCGAGTACAAACGCAACAAACTGCTCCTCCTGTGCCGCAGAAAAATTCTCATTCATAATGACTGCTGAAGACTTGACCAGCCTTCTGACCTTGGCCTTATCTTGCAGATCAGACTTGGTCACGCCATCAATCAACTTTTTGATACGCTCTTTAACTGCGGGGTTTTTCATCTTTAGTTTGATCCGCTCCACCAGTTGCGGACTAATTCCATATTGTTGGTAACCCAAAACGTATAGCACCTCCCAAAAAATGAACTCACTTCTTATTCATATGTCGGGAGGGCTTGTACACTTGTCTTTTTTTACAAAGGTAATATGAAAAACCAGCTATCAAAGCAAGCTTTAGTCAATCAGATCACCCTTAAATACTTGCTGTTGCTGTAGGAAATCACGCAAAGGTGCGTAGTCCACAGATGTCCAGAAATTTACTTCCGCAATCAACTGGGATACATCATCTCGGGCTTGTTCCAGCACAGCAAAATCGGCAACCATATCAGCAAGACGGAACTCAGGCAATCCGCTCTGTTTGGTACCAAAGAAATCACCCGGACCCCGGAGATCGAGGTCCCGACGAGATACCTCGAATCCATCCTCCGTTTCCGTCATGACCTTCATACGTTCCTGTCCGACCTCTGTCTTGGGATCAGCAATGAGTACACAATAGGATGCATGGGCCCCACGACCAACCCGACCACGAAGCTGATGCAGCTGGGACAGACCGAAACGGTCCGCATCCATAATGACCATTAACGTGGCATTCGGCACATCGACCCCGACCTCCACAACGGTGGTGGAGACCAGCAGCTGAATATCATTGCTATAGAAGTCACGCATCATCTCTTCTTTCTCCGCAGCCGTCATCCGTCCATGCAGCAGACCTACACGATATTTCGGAAAGTTCTGCTGCATCTGCACATGCAGATCAATCGCATTCTGCACATCCAGCTTCTCCGACTCTTCAATGAGCGGACAGATCAGATAGGCTTGACGCCCTTGATCCACTTCTCTGGAGATAAACCCGAGCACCCGCTCCATCATATCGTGCTTGACCCAATACGTGGAGATCGGAATCCGTCCCTTCGGACGTTCTGAGATCGTGGATACCTCAATATCCCCAAAAGCCGTAATCGCAAGTGTCCGTGGAATTGGCGTAGCCGTCATCGTTAACACATCTGGATTATATCCTTTGCGTCGTAAAACGCTGCGCTGATTCACCCCGAAGCGATGCTGCTCGTCCGTCACCACAAGACCCAGATCACGGAAGAAAACATCTTCCTGAATCAGGGCGTGTGTGCCCACCACGATATCCATCATGCCCATTTGCAATGACGCGATCAGATCTTTACGTTTACGCCCATTTACACTGCCTGTTAACAGGCCTACAGTTACCCCAAACGGTTCAAACAGCTTTTGCAGTGAACGCATATGCTGCTCCGCCAGAATCTCTGTAGGCACCATCAGAGCCCCTTGAAAACCGGATCGAACAGTCGTGTATAGCGCAATTGCCGCAATAACCGTTTTACCCGATCCTACATCACCCTGCAATAACCGATTCATTGCATAAGGCGAACGCATATCATGCAGAATTTCAAGCTCCACCTTTTTCTGAGCATCTGTCAGTTCAAATGGTAAACTGCGTACAAACTCACGAATCGTTGTATTGTCCGTGGTATGTACCACACCATCCATCCGATTCCGGTTGAGCGCACGATACGCCTGCATTTTCAGCTGGAACAGAAACAGTTCTTCATACACCATCCGCTGTCTGGCCTGTTGGCCTTCCCGGTTGTCCTGTGGACGATGAATTCCCGCAATCGCCTGCTTTCGCGGCATGAAGCTGTATTTCCTCATCAAGGACTGGGGCAGAATCTCGGGAATCATATCTCCGAATTGGATTAATCCCTGATTGATCGTTTTGCGCATCCATTGTTGCGTCAGCTTGCCGGTTACTGAATATACAGGTTGCAGTGTACCTGAACGCCCATCGCCTTTATCGGGAAACTCCGAGTCGGTAACTGTCATCTGCATGCGTTTTTGTTCCCACTTCCCCGTAATCACAATCTCACGATTGGGCGTAAGCTGTTCTTTGAGAAAATGGCGATTGAACCAGGTCGCTGTAATCATCCACTCTTCCGTCATGATCTTACAGGTGAGACGGGACTTTTTACCGTATCGTTGTAATACAGGAATGCCCATCACCTGTCCCTGGACTGTAATCTTGTCCCCATCCTTCACTTCACTAAGCGAACGCAGACGATAGTCCTCATAACGGAACGGATAATATTCAAGCAGGTCTTTAACAGTAGAGATGCCAAAGGCGTGAAGCTCTCCCTCTTTGAGAGCACTCACGCCGTTAATTTGCTTAACAGATATTTCTTCCAATTTCATGTCTAATCCCTCATTCCGGAACAGGCCACATAAAGATCGCAATGACACCAGGTCCAACATGACTGCCAATTACGGCTCCAATATTGGTATAGATCACTTCATTCACTGTAAAATGACCACGCAGCTGCTCTGCACAAGCGATCGCTGATCCCGGGTCAGCGGTATGACCTACCGCGAGGTTAACCCGTTTGCCTGCAAGATCCTTCTGGAACAGCTCAATAATGCGTGCCATTGCCTTTTTATGACCTCTGACTTTCTCAACTGCGTAGATAACGCCTTCTTCATCAATAGACAGGATCGGCTTAATGTTAAGCAACGTTCCCAAGATGGCTGAAGCTTTGCCAATCCGACCGCCTTTTTGCAGATACTCAAGGGTATCCACGAGAAAGAACAATTTACGAGATTTTTGCATCTCTTCAATGGCAGCAGCGATTTCGACTGCTGACTTCCCCTGTTCGGCAAGTTCAGCAGCCTGTACCACCATTAGACCGTATCCATACGATGCTGACTTCGAATCCAGCACGGTGATGTCACCCTCACGCTCCAGCAAAGACTTGCCAAGCATGGCCGATTGGTAGGTACCACTCATGCCGGATGACAGGTGGATGGATACAATCGGGCGTTCCGGGTTCTCATCCAGAAGTGATTGATATACATTCATGAAATCAGTTGGAGAAGGCTGTGAAGTTGTAGGCAACACAGAAACCTTCTTCAATTTTTCGTAGAACTGTTCCGAAGTCAGATCAACGCCATCTGCATAAGTCTCTTCACCGAACAGAACGCGTAACGGAACAATATGAATCCCGTATTTGCGAATGAGTTCTTCGGGAATATCCGCCGTACTGTCTGTTACTATCGCAACCTTGTGGCTCATGACTCTCCTCCTCTTCGCCAGAGTGCTATTGGTACCTGTTCAAAAACAAGAGACGTTTTGAACAACCTTTATTAGGACTCTACGGAGAACAAATAATAATACACAGGCTGTCCTCCACGATGTACCTCTACCTCAGCATCAGGATACTCTACTTCAAGCCATGCAGCGAGGGCAGCAGTAACCTCAGGGTCAGCTTCGTCCCCTTCAAGGATCGTCACCACTTCATCTCCGCTCTCCATCATCTGCTTGAGCAGACCTTCACATGCTTGAAGCATGACTTCATCCGTCGCTACAATTTTGGAGTTATGAATACCAATATAGTGTCCCGCCTTGATATCCAATTCATCATATTGCGTATCACGAACCGCATGAGTTACTTGACCGGACTGTACCCGGCTGATGGCCTCCAACATTTGGTCACGGTTCGTTTCCGCAGACTCATCTTCCTGGAATGCAAAAGCAGCAGCCATTCCCTGTGGAATGGTCTTGCTAGGAATAACCGTAATTCGGCGCTCATCTTCAAGCAGTTCACGTGCCTGCTCCGCAGCCAGTACAATATTCGAGTTATTCGGGAGTATGAATACCTGCTCCGCAGCAATGGAGCGAACGGCTTTTACAAAATCTTCCGTGCTCGGATTCATCGTCTGTCCACCGGACAGAACAACATCGACGCCAAGACTTTGGAAAATCTCTGCAATACCGTCACCGGAGGATACCGCAATAAAACCATACGGTGCCATCTCATCTGCAGGAAGCACAGCTTCTTCCATACTGCGTGCTGCCTCAGGTGGAATCTCTGCAAACAATTCAGGTGATGGAGCAATATCCATGCCTGCTGTCAGGAGATCCCGATGCTGTTCACGCATATTGAGAATATGAATCTGTGTAATCTCACCATAATGCAGTGCCAGATTCAACACATCGCCTGGAGTTTTGGAATGGACATGAACTTTGATAACTTCATCATCGGCAATGATAATGATCGAATCCCCGTTAACTGACAACGCTTTCCGGAATGCCTCATCATCAAATGCCACTCCTGCGTTCTCTCCAAGCTCACGATTAATGAAGAATTCCATATCATACAGGAATTCAATATCCTCCGTTTCCAATCTCGCCTGAGCAGACAATGGCATCTCCGGCGCAATCACCTGCTGCTGTGCAGGCTTCTTGATATCCACTTCTGCCGGTGCAGCCGGTTTCAAAGCAGATGCTGCCACGGATGGAGTTACTTCTTTGTTCAGCGAAGTACGATTCACACCGTCACTTTGTAGCAATACTTCCATAAAGCCCTCGTAGATATATACAAGCCCCTGACCACCTGAATCCACAACACCCACCTGTTTCAGTACAGGAAGCAATTCCGGAGTCATGGCCAGTGCTTCTTTTGCTTTTAACAAAACTTCATTCATTAATTCAGTAATATCATTCGTCCGTCTTGCGTAGTAGTTGGCATGTTTCGCCGCTTCCTTGGCTACGGTAAGAATGGTCCCTTCAACGGGTTTTACGACTGCTTTGTAAGCTGCGTCAACACCGTTCTGCAGGGCTGCTGCAAATTGGAGCGTATTCAGTTCCTCATAGGGAGCAGCTGAACGACTAAAACCACGGAACAATTGCGACAGAATAACTCCTGAATTCCCCCGTGCGCCCATAAGCAGGCCTTTCGATAGAATACCGGCAGCTTCGCCGATGGAGGCAGAACTTTTTCTTTTAATCTCTGCGACTCCTGCACTCATTGTCAAATTCATGTTCGTTCCCGTGTCACCATCCGGCACAGGGAAAACATTCAGGGAATTGACGTGCTCTGCATGCTGTCCAAGTTGTTCCGCTCCGGCAAGTACCATAGCGGTGAAATCTGTTCCATTTAAAGAACGTATACTCAAGTGAGAATTCCCCTTCCTAGCTTGATACACGAACACCTTGCACCAAGATGTGTCTGGTCTGTTCATGCGCTAACGCGGACTGCGTTATTCTTCGTCCATACCTTGTCCGGCACAGGCATACAATACAACATGTCAGCCGGATTAACGGTCTGGGCGGCCGGGCTACCAATATCCTGCACTCTCTGCACCCCTAACTTCGGGGCATACGGATATGCACCGGTATCAAGAGCCGGCATGAATGCCGCGTGGAGACTGGTGCCAATGATGGAATGCCGCAGCTCACAGCGTTGCCAAAAAGCAGACCACCGACCTCTAGGTACGGTGTATTCTCCGACTTCCTCGCGGCAACAGCCTGTTCACCACTGTATTATGGACTACTCAACATTGTACTATATTAGGCAGGAGAAATAAATAAAGTTTTTGGATCAGTTGACGAAGCTTTTTTGATTATGATATTATATTCAAGTATTGTTTTATGCAGGTTAAGTAATGGAAATGATCCGGTCATGCCGGCTTAAACAACGCCATTAGCTACTGAAGCCTGATCTTTATGATCAGGAAGAACAATTTAGTCCTTATGGAATGACTTTTCGTTTCTGAAGGCAACTGGTTATTTTAGGATAGGAGGTGTAATCTATGTCTCGCAAATGTTATGTGACAGGTAAGAAACCGGGCACCGGTAACCACGTATCCCACGCTAACAACCGTAACCGTCGTACTTGGGGCGTAAACGTTCAGAAGGTCCGCATTCTCGTTGACGGCAAACCAAAACGTGTATACGTAAGCACCCGTGCACTGAAAGCCGGTAAAGTGACTCGCGTATAATCACGCAAAGCTACTATAAATCGGGTAAGCAAAAAGCACCTTGTTCCTTGCAGGTGCTTTTTTGGTATTCAAAAAAGGGATTCTTGAATACACTCATGAACATGTGAATGGCCGCCGCATGGCGCTTCGCAGGTACGAATTCCAGATTAGCCTGAGCCAAAGCGGCGGTATTCCCTGTTGCCTTATCAATCAGATCAGTTCTTTTGAAACGTATTAAGAATCGCCTTTACAAACCCTCCCAAAAACTTCGGCAGTTTGAATGTGTAAAATTTCATAATTCACCCTCCCCATCATGCTCATGCGTCCGCCGTATCCTATGCTTCAGGCCTTCTTTACCTCAAACACGACAAAAAAGGCTACATGAGAAACCTGCTCATGTAACCATATTTATGCGGAACCATCGATCCCTATTCCACAATGACAAGCCCGAAGATCAGGTCATTTACGTTTGGGTAGGAATATATTGATAGGCAGCGATCATGAAAACACTCATTAGATAATACAGTATGCCGAAGATAACAAAAGTAACCCGATGTCCCGTACGATCAAATTTGCGGAAATACATAATAACAACACCCACCCCGATCAATGACGTAATGGCATTATACGGGGACTGAATAACCGCAAACAGAGCAAGCACAAGTCCCGTTACGAGACTCGCAGCCATCGTCCACAGCGTCTCCTTAAGAGTCATCAATTAGCCTCCGTAGCTACGGCGAATTTCAGTAATCGCTGCAGCACGATCTTCACGTCCAAATACGGCACTACCGGCAACGAGTACATCTGCTCCAGCTTCCACCACAAGCGGGGCTGTGTCGGCAGCAATTCCGCCATCCACTTCGATATGTACATCATGACGTCCCTTTTCATTCAACCAGGTACGAATTTGCTTGATTTTGTTCATGGTACCTGAGATGAAAGCCTGTCCGCCAAATCCAGGATTGACCGTCATAACAAGAACCATGTCCACATCATCCAGTACTTCAACAATAGCAGACGCTGGCGTTCCCGGATTAAGGGCAACTCCTGCTTTCACTCCCTGCTCCTTGATCAGATGAATAACGCGGTGCAGATGCACACAAGCCTCAGCATGCACGGTAATGACTGCTGCACCGGCTTTGGCAAATTCCTCAACATAACGTTCCGGATTCTCAATCATCAAGTGCACATCGAGCGGCAAGCTTGTATGCGGTGCGATCGCCTTTACAATCGCGGGTCCAAGCGTAATATTAGGGACAAAGTGACCGTCCATAACGTCAACATGGATCCAGTCTCCTCCTGCAGCTTGGGCTTCGGCAACTTCCGCACCAAGGCGGGCAAAATCAGCTGATAATATCGATGGGGCAATTTTAATCATGTTAATACCTCCGCTTCTTATCTTTCATTTCGGTAAGGAACTGCACATAGTGCTGATATCGGCTTTCGGAGATTAGACCTTCCTCCTTGGCCGCGAGCACACGACAACCTGGTTCATGGGTATGGGTACACCCCCGGAACTTGCACTGATCTGCAAACTGGGCGAATTCCCGGAAACACGTGGAGAGTTCCTCCACACCAATCTCCAGAAAGTCCAGTTGGCTGAACCCTGGCGTATCCGCCACAAATCCACCATTATCCAAGGGGATAAGTTCTACGTGCCTGGTGGTGTGTTTCCCTCGTCCAAGACGCATGCTGATCGCACTCGTCTCCAACGTTAGGCCGGGCATCAATGCATTTAACATGGACGACTTGCCTACACCGGATTGACCAGAGAATACGCTAATCTTGCCAGCGAGGCGATCTCTGAGCAGTTCACTGCCTTCACCGGTACGTGAACTTGTGGAAATCACTTCGTAACCAACCTGTTCATACAATGCTTTCACTTCAGCAACAGTGTCTTTGGCTGGATCTGCCAAATCCTGTTTGGTCAGCACAATCAGAGCATCCAGACCAGCCTGCTCGATGTGAACAAGGAACTTGTCCAACAAATTCAGGTTCATATCCGGTTCTTTCACCGAGAATAACAGAACAGCCAAACTTACATTGGCCACTGGAGGACGGATGAGTTCCGTCTCACGCTTCCGGATTTCATCCACCGTTCCTTCACCGTTCTCCGTCAACATGTAGCTGACGCGGTCACCTACAAGCGGTGATGTTCCCCGTTTTCTGAAGATACCTCTGGCTCGACATTGAACGGCGGAACCTTCAACCGAAGGAACCCCGTTGTCTTCCACTGGCATGACATAATAGTAACCGCTTAGCGCTTTAACGATGATACCTTCTGGCATAGCTCCGTCGCCCTCCTTTTGATGGTGGTACATTTAATCCAGACGCCAGCATAAGCCGCCCTTATGGACGGCTTGATGCGTTAATGACTTCCTTTTTCTTCTTCTCTTTTTCCTTGCCGGGCTCCTTACCCTTATTCATGGCAGAAGTGTCTTCATCTACGCTGTCACCTTCACCGTCTGCTGGTGTGGACTCAGGCTCACCTTCCTGATTGGGGTCACCACTGCCCTCATCAACACTGCCTTGGCCTGGATCAGGCTCATTTTCTGGCGGCGTCTGCGTGTTTGGTTCCGGGTCAATGGAAGGTACGTTTACTGTTCCGTTTTTGGCTTCACTGTAGGAGACGAGATACGTATCCAGGAACTGTCCATCACGATATACAGACACAGCCCCATTTTCATTTGGAGCGAGCACAAGTGGAATGGTCAAGGTCTGGGTTGAGTTCACGGTGCGTGTTCCCCATTCCTGATTCTTGCCGCGTGCGTCTTCATACGTGATACGAATTTTACTGTTTTTACCATCTTCTTTGGGTGATACATTGATATTAAACGGATATTTCAGCGCTTCAGGCGGATACCCTGTACTGATAAAGATTGTAATCTTATCGCCAGGATTAACCTCTGTGCCCGCTTCCACAGGCCACTGCTGCGTCACTTTCCCCTGATCCACCGTATAACTTGATTCTTCCTGCACCTGAGCAAGCACAAGTCCAGCAGATTTCAGTTTTTCTTCGGCTTCACTGCGGGTTAAATTTTTCAAATCAGGCATTTTGACCGTTTCAGTGCCTTTACTTACGGTGAGCTCAATCTGAACGGCCTCTGGATCGAATTCCTCATTGACACCCGGGGTCTGGGAAATAACAGAACCTGAAGGCACATCATTAGAGAATTCATCTTTCCGCTGAATCTGATCTTCCTTAATGCCAAGCGCAGTCAGCTTCTTGACAGCCTCATCATAAGTTTCCTGTTTGACATCAATCATCTTCACCAGTTCTTTTTCTGCACCCACACTGAGTTGGACCTCAGAACCTTCTTTCACGACATCGCCTTCTTTTCTGCTCTGGTCAAAGACAATACCGGGTTCGACACCCTCCTGATAGAGACGGATGACCTCATCACTGACGACGAGTCCTTTCTCCTCAAGCATTTCGCGAGCCTTTTCTTCCGTCTGGGTAATCACGTTAGGCACGGTTACTTCAGGTACAACCAGCATACCCTTGACATACCATACAACGCCCACCATGGCGATTAGAATAAGAACGGTTAATGAAATGAGTAGCGCTGGTTTTTTCCAGCTCTTAGCTTTCGCTTTACCCTTGCCAGTTTCTTCGTCAGACTCCATCACTGGCACCGCACCCGTCGACGTAACTCCGCGCGGTTCAGGCTTGATCGCTGGCATAACGCGGGTCTGGTCTATATCATCCTCATCCGGAAAATCAATCTTCGTTTCATTACGTCTCTCCGGCATCAGGCAAGTTTCCAGATCAGTCTGCATTTCCTTGGCCGACTGATAACGTTCCTGCGGATTTTTACGCATGGATTTCAAGATGACATTTTCCACACTTTGCGGAATCAATGGATTGAATTTGCGTGGTTCATCGAACTCTTCCTGCAAATGCTTCAATGCCACACTGATTGGACTTTCACCCAGAAACGGAAGTTGCCCAGTAAGCATTTGGTAAAGTACGATCCCAAGAGAATATAAGTCCGATTTTTCACCAGTAACGATGCCTTTGGCATGTTCCGGTGAGAAGTAATGTACAGAACCAACTACTGAACCCGTCTGCGTAATCGTTGTAGATGTAACTGCACGGGCAATCCCAAAGTCCGTTACCTTCACGCGGCCATTCCGGCCAATTAATATATTATGCGGTTTGATATCCCGATGAATGATTTGATTATGATGTGCATGATCAAGAGCATCTGCAATCTGTGAAGCAATGCGGACCGATTCGTCCACTTGCAGAGGCGCACGCTCTTTAATAATTTCATTCAGGTTTTTGCCTTCCACATACTCCATGACAATATAATGAACGTCATCTTCCTGCCCCACGTCATAAATGCTAACTACATTCGGATGAGACAGTGATGCTGCCGATTGTGCTTCTCTGCGGAAACGGCGAATAAACTCTTCGTCATGCACAAACTGTTGTCTTAGAACTTTAATCGCTACATTCCGGTTCAACAGAAGATCCTGGGCTTTGTACACAAGAGCCATGCCGCCACCGCCGACACGCTCAATCACTTCATAGCGTCCGCCTAGCTGGTGCCCAATCATGACTCACACCCCGTTTCCGTATCCACGGAACCATCCTTCTGCAACTCGAACAAGGCAACCGTGATGTTGTCGTCTCCCCCAGCAAGTAAAGCCAACTGAAGCAGTCGGTCTGCACGATCTTCAAGTGCCAGTTCCAGATTGCCGGCAACCTGAATAATCTGCTCATTGCTGACCAGGTTACTGAGACCATCACTGCACAGGAGAAGAACTTCGCCTTCCTCCAGCTTGACGGTATCCAGGTCTACCTTCACCTCGGCATCTGTTCCAAGTGCACGAGTTAACACGTTGCGACGTGGATGATGGGACACATCCTCTTTGCTAATCTGACCGTTTTTGAACAATTCATTCACCAGTGTATGGTCCTCGGTTAGCTGGATCACAGCTTTGTTCGCAATTTTGTAGGCTCTGCTATCCCCGATGTGTCCAATAACACCTTCCGTATCGTTCAATAATGCCGCAACCACGGTTGTTCCCATGTTGTGATACTTGTCATCTGTGGATGCCGTGCGGAAGATAACTTCGTTGGCATGCAAAATAGCATCGCTTAGAGCTGCAGACAGAGACGCATGTGACAGACCTGGTTCCAGTGTTCCCAAATCTTGTACCAACGTCTCCACTGCCAAGCGGCTTGCCGTATCCCCTGCAAGATGTCCACCCATGCCATCGGCAACAATACCCAGAATATATCCTGTATCCAGATTACGAATCCAGGCTGAATCTTCATTCACCGAACGCACTCGTCCGATATGGCTCACATGAACTGTTTTGATCAAAACGTTCTCACCTCAACTCCATATGCTTTGCACGAAGCTGACCGCAAGCGGCAGCAATATCATGTCCCTGTTCACGACGAATGGTTACATTAACACCCTGTTCCGAGAGAATCTTCTGAAAATTGAAAATGTCGCTTCTCGATGTTCTTACGTACTTGCGTTCAGGTACATGGTTAACCGGAATAAGATTCACGTGGCATAACATGTTCTTAAGCACACTTGCCAGTTCCGCTGCATGCTCTGGCTGATCGTTTACGCCACCAATCAGTGCATACTCAAACGTAATTCTCCGACCTGTTTTGGCCAGATAATAACGAAGGGACTCCATTACGTCTTCAAAAGGAAAACGACGGTTAACCGGCATCAATTTCGAACGAAGTGCATCATTCGGTGCATGAATCGAAATGGCGAGGTTAATCTGTGTATCTTCATCTGCAAACTTGTAGATGTTCGGAACAATTCCGCTCGTTGATACCGTGATGTGACGCTGACCAATGTTCAATCCTTTTTCATGAATCATGATGCGCAGGAAAGTCATCGTTGCTTCATAGTTTTCGAAAGGTTCACCCGAACCCATGATTACAATGCTGCTGACACGTTCGCCGCGTTCATCCAGAATTTTCTGAGCCTGTACAACCTGGGCAACAATCTCTCCAGCCGTAAGGTTACGCTTGAGTCCACCCAATGTAGATGCACAGAACGTACAACCAATACGACATCCAACCTGCGTGGTTACACAGATGCTGTTCCCATAGTTATGCTTCATAATTACGGTCTCGATGGCATGATCATCATGAAGACCAAAAAGGAATTTAACCGTTCCATCCTTGGATTCAAACTTTGTAATTTCCTTAAGCGTTACGAATTCAAATTGCTCTGTCAGCTTCTCACGCAATGGCTTGGACAGATTCGTCATTTCACTGAAATCATTCACGCGTTTTACATAAATCCAGTCAAAGATTTGACCACCGCGAAACGCCGGCTCCCCATTCTCCACAGCCCATTGCTGCAATTGTTCCAGAGAATAATCATATATAAAAGGTTTCATTTTGTTGTCAACACCTATTCCTTCTTTTCTTTTCGTTTGGCTTCCTTCTTTTCGTTCCATTCGTCCTATTCTATCACAAAGACCACGTTACATCCATGTATACCCTTGATATCTGTACTTCATGCATTATAACACCTGAATGCCGCCATCGCACCCTGTCATCCCTTTTCTCTAACCATTATGCTGAAGTCCCATCACAAAGAAATCCGCCGAAGTTCCCCTCGGCGGCCGTGCTTCCGTGCTCTATTAAACTGTTATTCCACTGTTTTTGTCAACCGTGCGATGAAAAATCCGTCGCTGTGAGCGTATTGTGGCAAAATCTGAACGCCTCCGTTCACAACCTTCAAATTCGCTGTCTCCGATTCAGTCCAGACAGCTACTTCTGCTGGACGATATTCCGGATGTCGATTCAAGAAGTCTGCGACCATATCCTCATTCTCAGCAGGCTCAATTGTACATGTGCTGTACACCAAAATACCACCTGGTTTTAACAACGGCGCAACACGATCAAGCAGTTCACGTTGCAAGCTTGCGATATCTTTGATGTCTTCTACGGATTTGGTCCATTTTACATCGGGTTTCCGCCGAATAACACCCAGGCCGGAACATGGCGCATCCAGCAAAATGCGGTCAAACGATGCTTCCGGATACCTCTCGTTCAGATCAAGAGCATCTCCAGTTACAGCATCGATGCAGCTCAGACCGAGACGCTCCGCCTGATCCAGGATCAACTGGCGCTTATGAGCATGTACATCGTTCGCGACAATACGACCGCGATCGTGCATTTTCTCCGCCATGTGAGCTGTTTTACCACCCGGAGCTGCGCAGCAATCCAATACAATTTGGTCTTCTTCTGGTGCAACTGCTTCAGCAACCAGCATGGAACTTTCGTCCTGTACAGAGAACAAGCCGTCCCGATACCAGGACGTTAGTGCCATATTCCCACCACTGCGTACAAGAATTCCATCCGAACTCAACTGAGAAGCTTCAACGACTGCACCTGTGCTTGCCATCTCATGCATCAGTTTCTCCCGTGTGGTCATTGTTGTATTAACTCGGACACTCACTGCTGGAGGCTCATTATTCGCACGGCAGATTGCTTCCGCTGTCTCCGCGCCATAATAGGCGATCCAGCGCTCAACCATCCATAACGGGTGGGAATGTTCCAGTGAAATACGTTCGGCAACCGGCAGATTCTCTGGAATACGAAGTTCATCCCGATTGCGAATCATATTGCGCAGTACACCATTCACCATTCCCGAGATTCCCTGATGGCCCAGTTTCTTCGCCAGATTAACCGCTTCGCTCACCACGGCATGCTCCGGAATACGATCCAGATATATCATCTGATATACGCTGATCCGCAGCAGACTGCGAACCCAAGGTTGCAGTTTGGATACTCCTTTGGCGACGTACCGTTCCAGATAATAATCAAGTGTATTCAATCTGGCGATTGTTCCATACACCAATTCGGTAGCTAGTCCAGCATCCGCAGGGCTCAGTTCAGCCTCTTTCAGACGACGATTCAACTCCAGATTACTGTATGCTCCATCTTGCTCAACAGCACTCAAAACCTTGACTGCCAATGCACGAGCAGATGTTTTGGGTTTCTGGGGGCGAGATGCACCACTTGTAGCTTTATGACCTTTTCCCGACGAACGACCTGGTGTGTTACCACTCATCGTAGCACCGTTCCAGATTTCAATGTACCGCCACGGGCAAAGTCAGCCGCCTTCATCACTTTTTTACCTGCAGGCTGCACCTCAGTCAACCACAGAGATCCATTACCTGTACGAACTTCAATCCCTGTCTTGTTCAATTGCAGCACTGTTCCTGGCTCTGCTTGTCCAGCATCCGAAGAGGTTTCCAGATCCACCTGATCGGGGTTAGCCGCAGCCCATACTTTGAAGACCTGATCATCCCACATCGTAAATGCACCCGAAAACGGCACAAGGCCGCGGATCTGATTGAACAATTCACGTGAAGTACGACTCCAGTCCATCTTCTCGTCATCCCGAGTCAGATTGCGAGCATACGAAGCCTCAGCATCATCCTGAGGGACTGCCGTTGTCTCGCCTGCAATCAATCGTGGCATTTCTGCCTGAAGCAGTTTGGAACCAGCCTCACTTAATTTATCAAACATCGATCCTGATGTATCTTCGTCTGTAATTGGCAGTTCCACACGCGAGATCATATCTCCGGTATCCAGGCCTTCAGCCATATACATCAATGTGACTCCTGTCACGGATTCCCCGTTAATAATGGAACGTTGGATTGGAGCTCCTCCCCGATATTTCGGCAAAAGAGAGCCATGCACATTCACACAACCGCGAACAGGCATATCCAGCACGGCTTTGGGCAGAATCTGGCCAAAAGCCGCAGTCACGATCAGGTCCGGCTTCCATTCAGCCAAGCGGGCTACCGCTTCCGGATCACGCAGTTTAACGGGTTGAAATACAGGCAGACCGTGGCGTTCTGCCGCGGCCTTAACCGGTGTTGGCGTAAGTACTTTTTTGCGTCCCTGTGGTTTATCAGGCTGAGTCACCACACCCACCACATGGTACCCCTCTGCAATCAGCATATCGAGAGAAGGAACTGCAAATTCAGGTGTTCCCATAAAAACAATATTCAAATCGATCACTCCTTAATTACGACGCGGTCCCGTTTGATCGGCTGCAATTTCGTACACTTTCTCGGCGACATCCGTAAAGAGTACGCCATCCAGATGATCAATCTCATGCTGGAATGCACGGGACAGCAAGCCACTACCCGTAATAATCAACTCTTTGCCTTCACGATCCAGACCTTTAACCGTAACGGTCTCAAAACGGCGAACATCGCCATTAATTCCAGGGATACTCAGACATCCTTCCGGTCCGAACTGTTCTCCCTCACTTGCAATGATCTCCGGGTTAATCATCTTGATCAGCCCTTGCTCATCACCTGCGTCGATAACAATCAGACGTTTCAAAATACCAACTTGCGGCGCAGCTAGACCTACACCCTCCGCATCGTACATGGTATCCGCCATATCATCCAGCAATTTTTGTACATTTGGTGTAATTTTGGTTACTTCTTTAGCTCTCTTGTGGAGCACCTCATCTGGTTCTTGCACGATAATGCGAATCGACATGTTGTAAGCACCTTCCTAATCCTCATCATAATTTCAGGACGATATTCTGTATTTTTGGGGTATTCATTTTAATCTATGTTTATACCGCTTGTTTACATCCGCATTGCTGCAAAATGCTTACATTAACATTTGCGGGTCTACATCCAGACTAATAAGCAATTTTTGCGCCTGAACATCATCGTCCATGCGTCGGGCTGTTGCCAGAGCGAGTCCTATGGCGTCTACATCCCCCCGCCATTTTATCATACATTGGAATCTGTATCTATTCTTGATCCGGGGAATCGGGGACGCTACCGGCCCTAATACATCAAAGGCCTCATTACTGAATCGATCCAGACTGCCGAGCCATCCGGCCGCATTAGCCTTCTCTTTCAGTATCCGCGTGTAGTTCTCGGCAAGACGAATCAACACCGGAAGTTGCTCATGCGAAAAGGTCACCAGAATCAGGCGACAGTATGGCGGATATTGCAAATTACGACGATGCAGCAGTTCCTCACGTACAAACGATACATAGTCATGCTTACTCGCATGGCCAATAGAGTAGTGCTCCGGCGTATAGGACTGAACAAACACCTCACCAGGCAATTGGTGCCGACCAGCTCGGCCAGCTACCTGTGTTAATAACTGAAACGTTTTTTCGGCAGCACGAAAATCAGGCAAATTCAATGCTGAATCCGCTGTTATCACGCCAACCAGAGTCACATCAGGGAAATCGAGCCCCTTCGCAACCATCTGGGTGCCAAGCAATACGTCAGCCTTTTTCTCACGAAACTGTTTCAGTAGCTTCTCGTGAGCCCCTTTTTCCGTTGTTGTATCTACATCCATCCGTATGACCCGAATACCCGGAAAGAGCTTCGCAAGCTCTTCCTCGACCCGTTGTGTACCTGTACCAAAGTATCGAATATGCTCACTTCCACAATCCGGGCACACTTCCGGAGCGGCTTCCGCATACCCACAGTAATGACAACGGAGATTATTGGAGCGCTGATGGTACGTCAGTGAAATATCACATTCGGGACAACCTGCTACATATCCACAACTGCGGCACATGACAAAGGTCGAATATCCCCGGCGATTCAGCAGGAGCACCGTCTGTTCACCACGCTCCAAGCGCTCCTCCAGCCCTTTGTGCAAAGCCCTGCTGAACATGGAGCGGTTACCATCCTTCAACTCCTCGCGCATGTCAACAATTCGCACCTCGGGCAGCTTGTTACCCAGTGCGCGTGTTGGCATCTCCAGCAAGAGTGGTGCAAAATCATCGTTACTCTGCGAGCGTGCCGCATAGTAACTTTCCAGCGAAGGTGTCGCTGAACCCAGAACAACCACGGCCTGATGCTGCTGTGCTCTTTTAACCGCTACATCCCGGGCATGATATTTCGGCGTTTCCTCCTGTTTGTAGGAAGTCTCGTGCTCCTCATCCATAATGATCAACCCAAGCCGACTGAATGGAGCAAATACGGCTGAACGCGCCCCAATCGCAACCTTCACCTGGCCCTCACGAATTTTGCGCCATTCATCATAACGTTCACCGCCGGACAGACGACTGTGCATGACCGCAACCTGGTCGCCGAATCGCCCTTTAAAACGTTCCACCATCTGTGGTGTCAATGCAATCTCGGGTACCAGTACGATGGCCTGCCGATCCTGCTCGATGCATTGTTGAATGGTTTGAAGGTAGACTTCCGTCTTGCCGCTGCCTGTGACACCATGTAGCAAAAATACCCCGTGGCGTTGTTCCTGCAATCGGCCATTGATATTGTTGTAGACATGCTTTTGCTCATCGGTCAGAACCAGCGGCTCCGTTGCTTGGAACTTCCTGCCCTGATAAGGGTCACGAAAGACCTCTACGTCCTCGGTGACGATTAATCCCTTTTCCTCAAGTCCCTTCATCGTCGCCGCCGATACCTGCAGGGTGGATAACACTTCTTTCATCGGCATGGGCAGCAGCTCTTTCATTTCCAGCAAAAAAGCCAGAATCTCCTTCTGCCGCTGTGCTTTCGCCGGGAATGAAGCAAGTGCTTCCTGAGCAGCAGCAATATCTACAGCCAGATCAACGGATTTCATCGTTTTTTTATTCAGCTTGTCCTTGATCGCCTGACTCTCAAGCAGCACACCACCAAGTAATAGTTTCTTAATTAGTGCAGCATGATTGGGATATTTTCGACTCAATTGTTGCAACGGTACCTGACCCCGACTTTTGACAAAACGGATGATATCCTGCTGCACTTTCTCGTTCGTAGACTCTTCTCCCCAAACAAATAACACCTCATCATCCGGTTGTGCACCCGCCATCTGTCCATCAAGTGCATCTCCCAGCGAGATGTATCGCTCTGCTTTTCCTTTCAATGCGGTCGGTACCATGACCTGCAAAGACAGAATCCGGTTACTGGCATAACGCCCACTCATCCATTCAGCCAACTCCACCAAATCCTTTGACAATGGGGGGACAATGTCCAGTAACTCCTGAATCTGCTTGAGCTTGAATGTTTCCTCTCCGGTACGCGGCACAAGATCAATCACGAATCCCTGCACCGTCCGATGTCCAAAAGGTACACCCACCCGGCTGCCAATCTCGATCCATTCCCTCATCGATTCAGGTACCAGGTAATCAAACGGCCGGTCTGTATCCTTCACGGGAACATCGACAATGACCTTGGCAATCTCCATATCCTAATTCCTCCCGGCAATGCGCTCCGCCGCAATCCGGAGCAACCGATGAGCCACATCGTCCTTGGCCATCACTGGTAGCTCCTCCACCAAACCTTCCCGGTCATAGATATGTACCGCGTTGGTGTCTGTTCCAAATCCTGCACCCGTGTGGGTTACGTCATTGGCTACGATCAGATCACAGTTTTTCCGTTCCAATTTCTCACGTGCATACATCTCAACGGACTGAGTCTCCGCAGCAAAACCAATCAAAAACTGATGGGTTTTCTGTTTGCCCAGCGTTTCAAGAATATCTATATTTTTAACAAGTTCGAGCGACAACGTGTCGCCTTTCTTCTTGATCTTCTCGGTGTAAACTTCCTTAGGGCGATAATCGGCAACAGCCGCCGCCTTAACCACGATATCAGCATCGTCCCACTCGCGTGTTACGGCTTCATACATATCCTGTGCTGACTGCACAGGGATCAACTCAACGTTCTCTGGCGGCTTGGCTTGTGTATTGCCCATGACCAATTTCACGTTGGCCCCCAGATCACGCGCAGCTGCAGCGATGGCAAATCCCATTTTGCCAGACGAATCATTCGTAATGTATCGTACGGGGTCAATTCGCTCAATTGTACCTCCAGCCGTAACAACTACCTTCTTGCCTTGTAATAGTGAAGCTTGTTCTTTCCTTGTACGGTCTGCGGACTCGCGCTGTTCAAAGAAACGTTCCACCACATTCACAATGCTCTCCGGTTCTTCCAGACGGCCCTTGCCTACATAACCACACGCAAGCAGGCCTTCGCCCGGCTCAATCATCATGGCACCCCGTTCAACAAGCAGGTTCATATTATGCTTTACCGCTGGATGATCATACATATGTACATTCATCGCTGGAGCAATCATGACAGGAGCTGTCGTGGCAAGCAGCGTTGTTGAGAGCATATCATCGGCCATGCCATGTGCCATCTTGGCAATTACATTGGCGGTAGCCGGGGCAACCAGAACAAGATCAGCCAGATCAGCCAGATGAATATGAGATACGACTGCTGGCTCACGCTCATCAAATGTATCGGTATATACGGTGTTTCGGGTTAACGTTTGCAGCGTTAATTCGGTAATAAACTGTGTAGCAGAAGCTGTCATAATGACATGAACATCCGCACCCTTCTGCACCAGTCTGCTGCATAATGTTGCTGCTTTGTATGCGGCTATGCCGCCTGTCACACCAAGCACGATTTTTTTACCGTTCAACATGTTTATTTCCCCCGATATTTATACGACATCTAAACAATGAGTTCATTGAAATATGCTTATTCGTAAAAAAATAACAACCTCGCGGTTGTCAATTAATCCGGCTTACGCCGTATGCAGTTGAAGAGCAGCCGCAGGCGGCTTACTCTTCTTCTTCGTCCTGTCCTTTGATGACAACGAGCAGGTCTCCATAGATTTCTTCCAGTGCAACGCCAACTTGTTTATGGGATCTCGCACCTCTTAAATCCGTTTTTTCACCTTCACGTAGCTGTCTAGCCCGGCGGGAAGCAGCAACAACAAGGGAATACTTGCTGTCGACTTTGTTCATCATTTCATCAATAGAAGGATACAGCATATTAACAAACACCTCTTCGCATTAGTATAATCGCAAGTTGCCGCCTGACAGAACGGATGTGGCATGTCTTCTCATCCAGGCATTCCCCGAAGGGAGTGCTTCAGTACATGATATGACAACTGCCCCACTTATATCGCATTCTGCAGCGGCAAAAGGGATTATTTATTGATCTTACAATGTTCGGCGATTATGATGCTTTCTATTCTCTTGCACGCCAAATCAATTTCATCATTAACAACAGCGTAATCATACTGCTCCAGCAGACTGATCTCATCGACCGCCACGGACATCCGGTGATCAATGGTCGCTTGGCTCTCGGTACCACGGCCCTGAATGCGATCTTTCAGCTCGTCCAATGAAGGAGGAAGCAGGAAAACAAAGATGCCTTCCGGGAATTTCTCTTTCACTTTTAACGCGCCTTGAACCTCAATCTCCAGAATGATGTCACGGCCTTCGTTAATCGTTTTCTCTACAAAATCACGCGGTGTTCCGTAATAATTACCGACATACTCCGCATGTTCCAACAATTGATCTTCAGCAATCATGTTCTGGAACTCTTCATGACTTCTGAAGAAATAGTTCACACCATGTTCTTCACCCAGACGAGGCTGACGGGTTGTCGCCGATACGGAATAGATCAATTCCGGCACCCGTTTGCGTAAAGCGCTGCATACCGTACCCTTCCCGACCCCAGATGGGCCGGACAACACTACCAGTAATCCTTTAGACATATTACACTCCATTTTATTCGTCGTTATCATCATCTTTCGAAGAAAGACGATGGGCGACCGTCTCAGGCTGAACTGCAGACAAAATGACATGATCGCTATCCGTAATAATTACGGCACGAGTACGTCTTCCGTACGTTGCATCAATCAGCATGTGACGATCTCTTGCCTCTTGTATAATTCTCTTGATCGGCGCCGATTCCGGACTCACGATGGATATAATCCGGTTCGCCGATACGATGTTACCGAATCCAATGTTAATGAGTTTGATTGCCATAATCAGGTTCTTCCCCCTATACATGCGACTCTTTTGCCGAAATGTGGCCGTTCATTCGATATTCGCAGCTTGCTCACGAATCTTCTCCAGTTCCGCCTTCATTTCGACAACACGATTCACCAGAGCCAAATGGTTGGCTTTTGATCCAATCGTATTGACTTCCCGATTCATCTCTTGAATTAGAAAGTCCAACTTACGACCTACGGGCTCATCACTCTTCAGCAGTTCCCTGCTCTGTCCAAAGTGACTCTGTAGACGCGTAAGCTCCTCTTCTATGTTAGAACGATCGGCAAACATTGCAATTTCCATACCCAATTTATGCTCATCAAAAGGGAAAGAGCCTTCTTCCTGCATTTCCGTAAGCCTCTGTCTTAGCTTGTTGCGATAATCACTTACCACAGTCGGTGCAAGATCAAGCATCTCGGTATGCAGTGACTCCAGACGGGTAATACGCCGTTCCAGATCACTGGCCAGATGAAGACCCTCGCGAGCGCGCATCTGTTCAAGGCTGGACAGTGCCTCTTTCAATCCTTCCTGCAAAACTCGCTCCCATTCGTCCTTCTGCTCTTCGGGAATGGAACTTGTCCCATCCGAATGAACCATAACGTCCGGCAGCCCAAGCATATCCACAATACTTGGTTTGCCCTGCATTCCATATTGGGTCTCCAGTTGCTCTGCAGCTTGCAGATAGGCCCTGACCGTCTGTTCATTCAGAACAGCGGGAAGAGCCTGGTCTTCCTCTTTTTCTTTCATTACATAAACATCAATCCGCCCACGTTTCAAACGACTCTGTACGATTTTCCTCAAACCGTCTTCATAATACGTCCACTCTCTTGGCAGACGCATCATCACTTCGCAATAACGATGATTAACAGATTTGATCTCTAATTGTACCTTATAGCCGCCAAAATGAAAGGCGGATTGACCGTATCCGGTCATACTGAATGACATCGGCATCACATCCGTTTTACTATTGTAATTGATTATTAGGGTTGAAACAAGTAGGACATTGATGCTCCGACTTCTCCCATACGTATTGAGTCAGTTCGGCCGTCATGCCGTAGAACATAAACGGTGTCATAAGATAGATGCCTTTGAAATGTGCTGTTGCTACGTCCAGCAGTTCCTTGGCAATTTTTACCCCCATCGCACGGCCCTCTTCGCCTTCCAGACCTGCCATACGGGAACGCACTTCATCCGAAAGCTGAATTCCGGGAACTTCGTTGTGCAGATATTCTGCATTCCGTCCACTTGCCAGTGGCATTACACCTACAAAAATAGGCACATCCAGGTGTTTGGTCGCTTCGTGCATTGCCACAATCAACTCCGGATCATAGACAGGCTGAGTCATGATGTAATCTGCACCAGAGGCAATTTTCTTCTCCAGACGTTGTACAGCTTTATCCAAATATTTCACATTGGGATTAAATGCGGCTCCGATAACAAAGCCAGCTTTCTGCTTCAACGGTTTACCCGAGAAGGCCACCCCGTCGTTCAACTGTTTGATCATGCGTATGATTTCAAAAGAGGTCAGATCGTATACCGAGCTTGAACCCGGCAGATCGCCAAATCTTGCAGGATCACCTGTCACAGCCAGTACGTGATTAATGCCCAGAGCATCAAACCCCATCATGTGGGACTGCGTTCCAATCAGATTCCGGTCACGGCAGGCAATATGCACCAATGGACGGAGACCCGTGCGATCCTGAACGAGGTGACCCAGCGCCATGTTGCTCATTCGTGTAACCGCTAATGAATTATCGGCCAGTGTCAGAGCGTCTGCTCCTGCTGCCTTTAGGGTCTCGGCACCTTTCATGAACTTGGCAATGTCCAAATCACGCGGCGGATCAAGTTCAACAATGACCGTGTGACGCTGCTTGACCAGATCAACAATCGTAGGCTGGCCTCCACGTCCGGAGCGCTCATCCACATGCTCATGCAGTACAATACGCGGTTTGGATTCTGATGGATCAGGCTCCAAAATAGGCGAAGGTACGTAATCTGCGAGCGCCTCTTTCATGGCGGTAATATGATCGGGCGTTGTACCACAGCATCCGCCAATAATACGGGCACCGAGTTCCGCAAATTGCACTGCCGTCTGACCAAAGTACTCCGGAGTCGCACCATAACGGAACTGACCATCCACATAATCTGCTGCACCCGCGTTCGGATAAACAGACATTGGAATACCAATACGTCCGGAGACGGTTTCCATGGCACGCATAATTCCATTTGGACCTGAGCGACAGTTAAAACCAATCACGTCCGCACCCTGCTCCCGCATGATCCGGAATGCTTCGGGCATTGTGTATCCGTCCAGTGTGTGTCCTACATCCTCTACCGCGAACTGTCCAATCACGGGTAGATCACTTAGCTTGCGCGCTTGCAAAAGGGCAATATCCATTTCCTCGATATCATAGAAGGTCTCAAGCAGAATACCATCCACGCCTTCATCAAGCAGTGCAAAGATCTGTTGTTGATAAAAGCGTTTCAGTTCACTTGTGGAGACGTTTGTCCGTTTGCCTCCGCGAATAGAGCCTACTGCACCAAGAACATAACCGTTAGCTCCAGCCACCTCTTTGGCAATACGAACGCCGGTCCGGTTCACATCCTCCACCTTGGACTCCAAACCGAACTTGGACAACTTGTCATAGTTGGCAGAGTACGTATTCGTTTCAAATATCTCTGTACCTGCGTCCCGATAACGGCGATGTACTTCTGCCACTACTTCAGGTGAAATCAAGTTTAACTCTTCATATGAAATCCCTACCGGGAATCCCATTTGGTACAGATAGGTTCCCATGGCCCCATCTCCAATGAGAACTCGTTCCTGCATAACTTTGCGCAAATCCGCCTTCATCCCTTTTCCCCCCGCCTAGCTGTGATCATTTTCATACTAATGTAACACAAAAAACGCTAAAAAACGAAGAAAAACACAGGTTTTTGTTGAATATCCAGCTCATATGGACTTTCTTTCCACATAACACCCAATATGTCTCTGTACAGGAGACACGCACTGTCCTTTAACAAAAAAAAGAGGCCCGCAGGCCTCTTGGGTTACACCGTTCTCTTATTTATGAAGTGATTCCCTTGAAAACAACTTCAGCCGGTCCAGTCATGTACACATGATTGTCAGCTTCATTCCACTCAATGTGGAGATCCCCACCCTTGAGGCTGATGACTGCTGTACGATCTGTATGTCCATTCAGGACAGAGGATACCAGTGTTGCACAAGCTCCAGTTCCACAAGCAAGTGTTGGGCCTGCTCCGCGTTCCCATACACGCATGTCCACATATCCACGGTCACGAACTGTTGCGAATTCCACATTGATTTTTTTCGGGAACATGGGATGTACTTCAAGAAGCGGGCCCCACGTCGAGAGATCAAAATTAACAGCATCATCAACATAGATAACGGCATGCGGGTTACCCATGGATACGGCAGTGAATTTGAACGCATGTCCGTTCGCTTCAATGTAGTGATCAACCACCGGATTGGCATCCACTGTTGTAGGCACTTGAAGACCGTTCAGGATCGGCTCACCCATATCCACACGAACCGTTTCCACTTTACCCTCACGAATGTTGAGACTCACAGGCTGTACCCCTGCACCAATCGTCTCAATGGTAATTTGCTCCTGGTTAACATGACCATGATCGTATACATATTTGGATACACAGCGAATGGCATTACCGCACTGTTCTGCTTCCGATCCGTCCGAGTTCATGATGCGCATCTGAAAGTCCGCCTTTTCCGAAGGCAGTATATAGACCAGGCCGTCCGCACCAATGCCGAAGAAACGGTTGCACCATTTCACAGCCAATTCTGCAGCATCTGCCGGAAGCTCCTTTTCACCAAATACAACGATAAAATCGTTACCAAGTCCATGCATTTTCGTAAATTCCATCATCTTGCCCACTCCTTTTGGCAGTCTGCTGCCAAAGCTATATTCTTGCTCTTCTACAGGATTACCATAGAAATTCATATTCAACGTTTACACAAAAAAGCTATCCTGCAAAATGCCAAAGCTGCCGCTTCGAATCATTTTGAGGATAGCATAACGAAATGGGTAAGGAAAAGGTATTGATTTTATGCTGAAAACTTTGTACTTTTCGGTACGAAGCGTCCAGAACCACCCATACGGCGGCGGTTACGACGACCACCCCACACGCTGCCCGCGCCCATAAGGAACGTTGGAATGCCAGCAGCAACGATACAAATTGCCCATTCACGCAAACCTAGCGGTACGGTTTTAAAGATCGGCTGCAGCGGTTCAACGTACATGACAACCAGCATCAGTACAACCGATGAAATCACGGCAAGAACGAGATATTTGTTTTGCAGTGGATTTCGATGGAAGATGGAGCGCGAACTGCGGCAATCAAAGACATGAATGAGCTGCGCCAATACGAGTGTAGCGAAAGCCACAGACTGTGCTTTAATCAATTGACCCGGGTTATCCGGCGCAGCCTGAAGGGTAAGCCAGAACGCTCCGAGTGTACATAGTCCAATCAATACACCCCGGCTGACAATTTTCCAACCCAGTCTGCGGGCAAAAATGTTTTCTTTGGCACCACGGGGTTTGTGTTCCATCAGATCTTTTTCCGGCTGATCTACCCCGAGCGCCATTGCAGGCAAACCATCCGTCACCAGGTTAACCCATAGAATCTGAATAGGTACAAGCGGCAGTGGCAAGCCCATCATCATCGCAAAGAACATGGTTAGAATCTCACCCACGTTCGATGCCAGCAAATAACGGATAAACTTACGAATGTTCTCATAAATATTACGACCTTCTTCTATGGCCGCCACAATCGTCGAGAAGTTATCATCACTCAGAATAAGCGCCGAAGCTTCCTTCGTGACATCCGTTCCTGTAATGCCCATCGCGATCCCGATGTCAGCCGCTTTAATCGCCGGAGCGTCGTTCACCCCATCCCCCGTCATGGCAACGACATGTCCTTTGCGCTGCAAAGATTTCACGATGCGAAGCTTATGTTCAGGAGACACTCTTGAGAACACATAGATACCCTCTACCTGTTTATCCAGCTGCTCATCCGTCATGCCTGCCAGCTGCTGACCACTTAGAGAAGCACCACCGCGTGGAAGAATCCCGAGTTGATGAGCAATCGCTTCTGCCGTTGTACCATGATCACCTGTGATCATGACAGTTCGTATGCCCGCCTTGCGGCATGTGGCAATCGCATCGCGCACTTCACGACGTGGCGGATCAATCATGCCTGTAAGCCCTACAAATACAAGCTGACTCTCGGCGGCGTGTTCGTCGGCCACTTTTTCTTCCGGCCGCACTTCACGATAAGCCATTCCGAGGACACGTAGTGCCGCCCCGGCCATGCTCTCATTGGCTGCCATCACTTTCTGCCGCAGCGTTCCAGTGAAAGGTACGACCTTACCTTCCCACAAAATATAACTGCAGTGTCCGATCAACACATCCGGTGCACCTTTGGTGTAGATCATTCGACCTCCCTGATGATGAACCAGGACCGACATGCGTTTGCGCTCCGAATCAAACGGGAACTCCTGCTCCCGGGCATACAGCTCTTTGAGCCCAGCAGGGGTAAGCCCCATTTTGGAGGACAGTGTGACGAGCGCCCCCTCCGTCGGATCTCCCTTCAACTCCCAAAATACATTTTCTCGCTTAACCGTTTCTTCTTGGAAATCATCTTTTTTGGTATTTTTCTTGCCGTCTTTTTTGTTATCCTTGCCCTTTTTCTTGCTTCCAGACTCGTTTGCAATGGTCTCCACAATACTTGCATTGTTGCATAGCGCACTAATCTGAAGCATTCTGCGTAGCGACTGGTCACTCTTCAGTTCCACCGTTCGGCCATTCTCCAGCATCTGCCCTTCAGGTGCATAACCATCCCCGGTAACCTTGATGCTGCGTCCCTCCAGCCATACATCCGTTACCGTCATCTTGTTCTGGGTGAGCGTGCCTGTCTTGTCCGAACAGATTACGGATGCACAGCCAAGGGTTTCGACAGAAGGCAGTTTGCGAACAATGGCTTTACGTTTGATCATACGCTGCACGCCTAGTGCGAGTGCAATGGTTACAATGGCCGGCAGACCCTCCGGTATGGCAGCCACCGCGAGGCTGACCCCTGCCAGGAACATGCCAACGGCTGGTTGTCCGTGCAATATGCCTGCGACGACAACCATAATGGTTAATCCCAATGCGACAAAAATCAGAATTTTGCCCAGTTGTTCCAACCTGTGCTGTAAGGGTGTTTCCTGCTCCTCCGTATTCTGGATCAGATCGGCGATTTTGCCCATCTCCGTCTCCATGCCTGTACGGATAACCACACCTTTGGCCGTACCACGAGTGACCATGGTGCCCATAAAACCAATATTCTTCTGATCACCAAGCGGAACGTCCTCATCGGCAATCGGAAGGCAATGTTTGCTTACGGGAACCGATTCCCCGGTAAGAGCAGACTCCTCCACATCCAGGCTGTTCGTTTGCAGCCAGCGCACATCAGCAGGAATGCGGTCCCCACTCTCTACCATGACGATATCCCCAGGGACAAGTTGTTTGGCTGCAAGGTGTACTTCCTGGCCTGAACGAAGCACTTTGGCGAGAGGTGCAGACAACTGTTTTAATGCACGAAGTGATCGTTCAGCTCGGAATTCCTGTACAAACCCCAGAATGGCATTCAGTACGATAATGGCCACAATCGTTACCGCATCCAGATACTCACCCAGCAATCCGGATACCAACGTTGCTCCCATCAACACCAGCACCATAAAATCCTTGAACTGATTCAAGAGCAATGTAATCGGAGATATACGTTTCCCCTCGCTCAGCTCATTCGAACCGACCACTTTCCTCTTCTCTGCTACAGCTTCATCCGTCAATCCTTCCTGCGGGCTGACGCCAAGAGTGTTACGAAGCTCTTCATCACTAAGTTGATGCCACTTGGTATGTTCCATGCTTCATGTTTCCCTCCCAGTCTGTATTTCATCTGCTAAATAAGCTCACATGCTTCACCGGCGTGCTGGTCGACAGGCTGTACACAATGCCGGACAAACTACCTGCTCTATATGTATTCGGACAGGTCTGTGATTAGCACCCGGAAGGTGAATCCTTTCCCTGATGGACAGAATAGGCTAAAATAAAGGTCTGCGATGTTCTGCGCAGTACCATGTTCAGTGTTCAACAGGTAAGCAACGAAGAATCTGCATCCGGTCCTTGTTTTTTACATATCTGGTTGCACGTTTCAGTTATATAGATGAAGCATTGCGCATGACAAATGCAGGTGCTCGATAGAGAGAGGAAGTGGAAAAAATGGCATTGGACGGCATCGTAACACGGGCCATTGTTCATGAATTGCAAGGCTGCATTGGTGGACGTATCAGCAAAATCCATCAGCCGAATGGTCATGACGTAGTTCTCACACTGCGAGCTCAGCGCGGTAATAGTAAATTGCTTGTTTCGGCAAGCCCAACATATCCCCGTGTGCATTTTACGGAAAAAACATTCCTTAATCCTACGGAAGCACCCATGTTCTGCATGCTGCTCCGCAAGCACTGTGAAGGTGCAATCATTGAGGAGATCCGTCAGATTGGCATGGAACGTATCATCCACATCGATGTGCGCCAACGCGACGAATTGGGGGATGTTTCGGTTAAACGGATCATCATTGAATTGATGGGACGTCACAGTAACATTATTTTGCTTGATCCCGTTACAGGAACGATTCTGGATGGCATTCATCATGTGACTCCGTCCATCAGCAGCTACCGGGTAATCATGCCAGGTTTCGCGTATACTGCCCCACCTGAGCAACATAAGAGTAATCCGCTCGAAGTGAGTCGTACAGCATTCGAGGACAGCTATCAAGCCGTTGAAGAAGAGGCATCACGCTGGCTTGTGAACTCCTTTAGCGGTCTTAGCCCGTTAATTGCTGGCGAGATTGCTGCCCGTGGGATTGCTGCTGAAGGCAAAGGGAACACCCAGGCTGTGGTTGAGGGTGAGAGCCGAGTTGAGATTGATGCGCTCTGGAACGCTTTTGAAGCCGTGATGGGTCCTGTCAGAGATCATCGCTACACGCCTGTAACCGGAATGAATGCCAAAGGCAAAATGATTTTCTCCGCCGTTCATCTTGAGAGCATTCAAGACTTGGAGAAAACGTATGACACGATGAGCAAGTGCATGGAAGATTATTATGGAGACAAGGCTGAACGGGACACGGTTAAACAGCGAGTAAGTGATCTGCTCCGTTTTCTGCAAAATGAGCGAAGCAAGAATATCAAAAAGCTGGACAACCTGAACAAGGATCTGCTGGAAGCAGACGATGCGGACAAGTTCAGACTATGGGGTGAGTTGCTGTTTGCCTCCCTGCATCAGGTCCACAAAGGGGACAAGAGCGTGGAGCTTGTGAACTTCTACGACGAAGACCAAGCCAACATTACCATTCAGCTTGATCCGCTGCTCACACCGTCTGACAACGCACAACGTTATTTCAAGCGGTATAACAAATACAAAAACAGTCTGGCTGTCATTCATGAGCAGCTTGGCAAAACCAAAGACGAAATTGACTATCTGGATAACCTGTTACAGCAGCTATCCATTGCATCGATGAACGACATTGAGGAAATACGGGACGAGCTTGTGCAGCAAGGATACCTTCGTGACCGCAATAAAAAGGGTAAAAAGAAAAAGAAAAGTGATCGTCCGACCGTACACCAGTTTACGTCCTCAGAGGGAATTGATATTCTTGTGGGCAAAAACAACCTCCAGAACGAGTACGTGACGAATCGCCTCGCTTCTTCCAACGACACCTGGCTGCATACCAAAGACATTCCAGGTTCACATGTCGTCATTCGCAGCACGGACTTTGGTGAAGCTACATTGGAAGAAGCAGCACAGCTTGCTGCCTACTTCAGCCAAGCCAAGGAGTCCAGCAGTGTGCCTGTGGATTATACGTTTATCCGTCATGTACGCAAACCAAGTGGTGCGAAGCCTGGTTTTGTCATTTATGATCATCAAAAGACCTTGTTTGTCACGCCAAATGATGAATTGATCAAGAGTTTGCCATCCACCATTAAAAATGGATAAGGCTATATAAGTGGAACTAAAGATTAGTTCCACTTATATAGATGTAACAGTAGAAAAATCCCCTGACCATAACGGTTCAGGGGATTTTTGTGGATGCATCAAAATTGTTTCAATACTAATGTGAAGTTCATCTTATTTATCGTTTTTGTTGAATATTAATTCTTTTAAATGTATAATAATTCAATTCTCACGAATAAAACTACTTTTAAGGAAGTGTACCATGACCATACATATTCGAGAAACTCAACCTGATGATCTGAAACCCTTGATGGTATTAATGCATGACTATGTGGTGGGATTCTACAACAACCCCTGGCCTGGTGATCAATCCATCCAGCTTTTGATTAATAACCTGCTTAATCAGCAGATCGGTGCTCAATTCGTGGCAGAGCAGGACGGGGAGCTTATCGGATTTGCCACCCTGTTCTTCACTTACAGCACAATGAAAGCAGAGCGTGTCGCAATCATGAATGATTTATTTGTTACGGAAGCATTCAGAGAAGGCGAAGCAGAAGCCAAGTTATTTGCACACTGCCAGCAATATACACGTGAACATGGGTGTGCTTATATGTCCTGGATCACAGCCGTGACTAATGAACGAGCACAACAATTATTCGAGCGTCTTGGAGCTACACGCGGCGCTTGGGTCAATTATTCGATTACATAGACTCTTTTTGGCACACAAAAAAAGGACATGAATACATGCAGGTTTATCCCTTGCATGCTCCATGTCCTTTTCTCAAACGTCCCTAACATGTATCTCTCTAACGCAGAATTCATTGTGGTCATAAAAAGCGTTACCACGTTTAGCTTATACTCCCTTTTGCTGTGAGGCAGCTGCCTTCAGCCTTTCCAACACATCAACCATTACGGTCTTGCTACCCAGATCCCCGTGGAAAACGACACCTTGCCGTTCCCCATGATAATCGGATCCGCCAGTCTCAATTAACCCATAATCCTTAGCCATCTCGGCGTATCTGCGCTCATCTTCCGGTTCATGGTCCGAGTGAAACACTTCGAGTCCATCTGGACGGCAATCCTCAATGATTCGCCGTACCAATTCATCATCTTCATAGAGGCCCGGATGGGCAATCACTGCGGCTCCACCTGCGGCTCTGATCCATTCGCACGCATCCTTCGGCGCAACGCGGGGTACAGATACGAAGCCAGGCTTGCCTTCAGCAAGGTATCGATCGAATGCATCCCGCATGTCAACCGCATATCCCTTCTTCACCAGCACATCAGCCATATGAGGTCTGCCGATACTCTCGTCAGGCTCTAGTGGCCGTCCCAGCTCATCCAGTACTTCCTGCCAGCTGATATCAAGCCCAAGTTCCTGAAGCTTCGCGATAATGAGATGATTCCGCTCATCTCGCGCTTCTCGTAATCCGCGCAACCGTTGCAGGAATGGCTCATCCTCCGTATTCACATAATATCCGAGCACATGAATATCTTTTCCGCCAGCCCGAGTGCTGATCTCCACTCCGGCAACAACATCAATATCGTACTCTTTTCCCGCTTGCTGTGCTTCCGCTACACCAGCAACTGTATCATGGTCTGTTAGAGCAACCGCCGATAGCCCTTTTTGTTTGGCAAGCTTCACATTATCAGCAGGTGGCTGCATTCCATCCGATGCCTGACTATGGGTATGCAGATCACAGCGTCCTTTGCTTTGATTCATGTACAACAACTCCTTTCTTTCCAAAAGTGGTTTGTGATTACATCTTATCTATCATTAATGGTGCGAACGATTATGCCTTCCCCGTCTTGGACTCCGGCTCAGGTTGCTCCTGTTGGCGCAGATAATTCAGGAAAGCCACTGCCGACAGGGGCAACAAGGACGATTTTAGATGGATGGCATAGAATTGCCGTTTGAATTCGAGTCCTCGGATATCCACAATATGAACAAGTCCCAGAGCCAGTTCATGCTGCACGGAAGAAGGAGATAACATCGTAATGCCTACCCCTGCCTCCACGGCTGATTTTACCGCTCCTGTACTGCCAAGTTCCATCACAACATTCATTTCCTGTGGATCAATCTTTTTCTTTTGCAATTGGTCTTCCATCACCTGACGAGTACCTGAGCCCTTCTCACGCAGTACAAAGGGATAATTCATGACATCCTCAATATTCACTTTGCTACGCTTAGCCAGATCATGCCCGGCAGGTACAATCAGTTTCAGCTCGTCCTGCATGACAGGCTCTACAATCATGTCCGGATGGTGTACTGGCGCTTCAATCAGACCAAAATTAAGCTGGTGCTTTAAGATATCATCCATAATTTGCGTTGTATTCATCACTTTCATGACGATTGAAATATCCGGATATTGAAGTGCAAAAGGTCCGAGCATACGTGGAAGTACATATTCCCCGATCGTTAAACTAGCTCCAAGCTGGAGTCGGCCCTGTAACATTTGGGTAAACGCTGACATCGCTTCATCCGTCTGTCTAACCAGTTCTACACTTCGTTTGGCATGAGGTAATAATGTCCGACCCGCCTCGGATAATTCTATTTTTTTGGTGGAACGATGCAATAACTTGGTCCCGAAATAGTCCTCCAATGATTGAATCTGCATCGTCACTGCCGGTTGAGTCATATGTAATGCTTGTGCAGCAGCCGAGAAGCTTCCTTTCTCTGCTACCGTATAAAAAATATGCAATTGGTGAAAATTCATATCTTCGCCCCTCTTCGATTACACTCTCTATATTGTAGCCGATTTCCCGCTTGGCAACAAAAAAAGCATGCAGCTTGTCTGCATGCGATACGACTTGAATCTATGATTTCAACATATTGAATCTCATATTGAATCTAATCAACTTACTTATGCTTACGGCTATTTTTGACCAACGTCATTCTTCTTGAGTGTCTTAACCATGAATAGTATGACTTCAAGTCCCTTAATTCAATGGTCTCCGACATTCGTCCCAGAAACGTAACTACGATCATTTTGTGCAAGGGGTTGCCCGCAATATCATATTCCCCTTCAAGTTCGGAAAATTCGGCGACCACCACCAGATCCTCATCAATCAGGTAGACGTCCTGTTCATTACGGTAGTATGGTGTTATACGGTCCTGCTTCAGACACTCCCATAACCACGCCGCAATATGGTCATCATCACTACGTGCAGGCTCAATACGGTCTGCATACCGCATCTTGGCATGATGGGTAATGACGATGTCGGCCACTTTCTTGTCTCCAAGAGCCACGAAAAACGGCTCGTAGGTGCTCCAACGTTGCATCACCTTATCACGCATGGGAATCACTCTCCACCAGATAGGACTTTCTATCTATTTATTACCAAATATATTACAACATTAGTCCCGCAACCTCAAGGCGTAAGTGTAACTTTTTTTCACTAAAGTTCATTTGTGCATAATTTAAGAAAAGAGCGACCCCAAGGGGCCCCTCCAGTTTCTCGTCTATATTCCGTAAAAGCTCGTTTTGTCCATGGTTTTGCTGGCATACTCAGTTTTGATCTCATTACGATACGATCGTTCGATCTTGCGCACATAGGAAAGTCGCTTCACGTTTTTCATCGTATCTTCTGCCCGTTCTGCATTAACATACATGACCACATAATGCATACGGCGGGAGATATAATGCACGGTGCCATATTTTTCGAGATTACGGGCAGCCTTCAAATCACTGACCCAAATAATGAATCCTGTCCTTTCCGCAAACATCATCGTTCCCCGCCCTTCTATAATGATTACTTAACTGCAACCACACTTGCCGCCACTACCGCAGCCGCCCTTCGGATTCGGATCATTGCTCGGTACCTTAATGGTCGTTGACACTGCGAATGCAATGGTCTCTGACATCTGGAATAACATATCATCCAGGGACTTCTCTGCCTGTTTGAAGCGGACCACCGCCTCGAAATTTTCCAACTCCTGTTCCAGAGCCTTCACCTGGTCTTTCGCTGCATGATAATCCGGGTGAAAATGACCGAAACGCTGTGTTTCTTCAAACAATTCCTTCTTGGCATTCAGCTTCCGAATCCCCATCTGAATCTCAGGGGAAGTCTCGACTTGCTGCTTCCAATATAAATAATCCGATACTTCGGCAGATTGGTTAATCATGTCGCCCAGTTCATATGCGCCCGTTAACACTTGGGCCATATCGACCGTGTTCATTTCCGCTACGCTCATGAAATATTCATCCTATCTATATATAAAGTTCTACTTAACGTAGACTACCCCATCATAGCATATCCATGAATAGTTAAGAAGAGTTTTTCCTGCAATTAGAAATAGCGAGAGCTTTAAAATTCGCCTTTCAACCTGATATTCACGAAAAACAGTCAGGTTGTAACATCATCAGGCAGGATAAGACGCATTGTATCCCACTCCGACGGGGAGAATGTACGCCATTCCGTCTCTGATGTATGTTCATTTGAATCCAGCATGTACCAACCACTTAAAGTCCATTGTTCATGGCCCTCTACCTGGTGTGGAATGAGGTATCGCGTACAATTTTCCTGCTGTATCCCCAGCTTGGTCTGCCACTCAATGGCTTTGGCAGCAATCTGTCGTGCGGTTGAACTATGATATCGACGCCACTCCTTGTACCAGGTCTCCGGTATCTCCTCCAATCCGAGCAGAGAGAACTTCTTCTCAATGACAGAATGATCACGCTCCAACCCATGCAGAAGTTCAGGAACATCAACCAGTCCTTGATTATCGGGTGTGTAGAAAGAAGAAGCATATACATCGGTCAACACATCTTCTTCTAATAATTTCGAAGGCGCTTCGGTACCTGTACTTGCCTCCGTTGCCTCCATCTTCCCTTCTACAGTCAACGGTACAGCAACCGTCTCCCTTCCCCACCCTTCCAACGCAATACGTACATTCTCCGGTATGCCTGTCAGGGCATATTGATCCAGAAACTCCATCATTTCACGTAATCCACGCCCTTTGGCTAAGGCCCAAACGAATCGTTCTCTTGTCATGCGATAGATGGACATCCGGTCACGCGTTACCCGTTCTGCGCATTGCTCCAGCATCCAGATCACATCAGGCCTTGCTTCCGGTGGCACCAACATTTCGAAATCAGGCTGCATGTAAAATCCACTCGGTTCCGTCTCACTTACCATCTCTCGTTCTCGATATAAAAGGCTCTGCGGGTCGATCAGCCAACGAAATGCCAGATCTCCCGACTGATCCGCTCCAACTTCACCATAACCCCACCCAGCAAGGGCATAGAGCCAGCCCATAATTCGTGGTTTCAGCTCCGAATTCGCTATACGGCACCATATGTTCTTTTCTGGAACAAGCACTGCCAATTGATAACGGAAATGCTGTAACGCGGGTTCAACTTCTCCGTATCTTTCCATACACGCTTGATATATTTCCCTATGCATCTGTGTCCACGATAGCCCTAACCATTTTTTTAATTGATGATCTTGAATCTGGATTCGCCCATCTGACTTCTGAACCAGATTCAGACTAAGAAGTAGATCCAGAAGAATGGCAACGTGGGTCGGATACAACTCCGAATGTTCATATCGGATACCCAAACCATCAAAGTCTGTCGAAGATAACACCGTGATCATACTTAATTTTTGAACACTTTTCTTATGTATAGTGCCTTTACCTGTCAAAGGAAGTCCTTCTCTTCCGATCCAAGCAATCAGATGAAGTAACTCTCCAGCAACATCCGACTTTCCCTCCTGTATTACATGAGCAAAATTTATATCCTGTTTGACGGTTATGCCCACTCTTTGCGCATAAGCAATAGTCAATGTCTCGATCAGTGAAGCAGGAATATAGAATAGTCGCTCCCCCCAACTCTTATGCACAGATTCGATCCATTTTTGCTGCCGAAGGTGGGCGAAGGAAGAATTGGCTTCTGCGACACTTAGTCCTTCGATGGCCCATTGTTCTCGCGGCATGAGGGAGGAAAAAGGCTGACCAGCATGTTTGTGAAAAATTGCACCAAGTACTTTTTGTTCCACCCAAGTAAGCTTTGACCATGAATCAAGGTTCAGTACCACAGGTTCATTTGTTGGTCCAGATGAAGACATTTCCCAATCCCTCCTCTTTTCGCGAGTATAAATGGGCTATTCGTTCTCATGAACGATAGCATATTCATATCCCTGCTCCACCAAGAACATCTGACGGTTTAATGCAAACTCCTGTTCCTTACTATCCTTCGATACCAGCGCATAGAAATATGCTTTATTTTCCCCCGCTTTCGGTCTCAGAATTCGTCCCAACCGCTGTGCCTCTTCCTGCCTTGAACCGAAACTCCCGGATATTTCAAGCGCAACAGCAGCATCGGGCAGATCTACAGCAAAATTGGCAACCTTGGATACAACAATCGTTTTAATCTCTCCACGTCGAAAAGCGCCAAACCATTTGATTCGCTCCTGCTGTGACATGGTTCCGGAGATTAAAGGTGCTTCAATTTCCCGGGCAATCAACTCTAGTTGGTCCAGATATTGTCCAATTACTAGTGCAGGCAAATCCTGATGACGTTCCAGCAAACGCTTCACCACACGTACCTTCGCCGGATTCTCTGCAGCCAATCGAAATTGATGCTTAACCTCGGCTTGCAGATAATTCGATCTTAATTCCGGGGAGAATGGGATACGTATCTCCTGGCATTGTACATCAGCAATCCACCCTTGCTGCTCCAGTTGTTTCCACGGCATGTCATAGAGCTTCGGACCAATTAACGAAAATACATCCTGTTCACAGCCATCCTCTCGAACCAACGTGGCTGTTAATCCCAGCCTTCGCGTAGCTTGAATATCCGCAGTTGCACGAAACACCGGCGCTGGAAGCAAATGTACTTCATCATATATGATCAGCCCCCATTGCCGCTCACTGAGCAGTTTGATATGGGTAAAATCAGCATCTTTTGATTTCCGGTGTGTAAGAATCTGATATGTAGCTACAGTCACAGGTTTCACCTGTTTTTTCTGACCTGAATACTCACCAATCTGTTCGCTGGTGATCGTGGTTTTGTCTTGAATTTCCTGAATCCACTGTCGCACAGACGTTGTATTGGACGTCAAAATAAGGCATTCACATTGAAGCCGCTCCAGCACGGCCATGCCAATGACCGTTTTGCCTGCCCCACAAGGAAGTACAAGTAGCCCGCTTCCTCCCATGCCCTCACTGCCTTCGAATGCGTCCACAGCCTCTTTCTGGTAAGAACGCAGTGCAAATCGCTCAGAGTGAGCCCCTGAATCATTGGTTCGCCATTCAAATGAAAGCTCGGTTCCCTTCCGATACCCCACATAATCAAGTACGGGGTAACCCAGTCGTGTTAATTCCCTTTTTAGTAACCCTCGCTGTTCTCCCGGGAGCATAAGTTGATGAGCGTCCTTACGTTCCATACGAAAGGCAGCTATTGTTTTCAATCCACTTAATTCATCGAGCAACCGTTCATCCTCACTGTAAAGGCGCATTCTGGTGTGATCTGCTTCGGAATGCAGCTTTAATTTGCCATACTGATCCATAATTCTCCGAACATCCTGTATCAGTGCAGCAGGCACGTTCCAACGCGATACCAGCTCCAGACTTGCGATGACCTGATCTGAATTCCACCCTAGCGCAGCTGCATTCCAGAGCGACAGCGGAGTGATTCGGTAGGTATGAAATGCTGCGGGTGTCTTGACCAGTTCAGCATACATCCCAAGCTGCTCTCTTGCCCTTTCGAATCCGGGGTGGCCGACTTCCAGCAAAACTGTAAAATCTCGCTGAACAATGCAAGCATCCGTTCTACCCATATGTTCTGTTCCTTCCATTCGCGCCTTCCTCCTATCACAAAAAAGTCCAGTTCCGGCTGCTTCCGAAAATGAACCTGTATAATTCCGAGTTCAACAAGTCTTATTTCAGTAACGAAAAGTGGACTTATTGAACAAACTCTAAAAAATCCATGAAAAAACACCCTGCCCATACCTCGGTATGAACAGGATGCCCAACTGCATCTAAAGTCATTCGGCTGTGTAACCCTTAGCCATGGCGATAAATAATCTCACGGCCGTCTGCATCGCGTCTTCGTCAAAATCAAACATCGGATGATGATGCGGATAGATCGCATTTTTATCCGGGTTGCCTGCTCCAACAAACATAAAGCACCCTGGAACCTTCTGCAGATAATACGCAAAATCTTCCGCTGGCATCAGCATCGGGGAGGCTTGTACTCGTTCTGCCCCAAATAACTCTGTAGCTTCCCTGAAGAAACGTGCTGTCTCCTGTTCATCGTTCACCACAGGTGGATATCCCATAATATATTTCACTTGTGTCTCTGCTCCATAGGCTGTCCCTGTCTGGTCTACCATGGTAAGCACACGCTCTTTCATCACGTTTCGGGTCTCTTCATCAAACGTTCTAACTGTACCGCTCATTTTACATTGCTCTGCAATTACATTCTGAGCAGATCCCGCCTGCATTGTGCCAATGGTCAGCACCGCCGGCTGTAAGGGATCCACCGAACGGCTGACAACCGTCTGAAGCTGCATCACAAGCGCAGAACCGGCGATAAGACTATCTATTGTGGATTGCGGCATCCCGCCGTGTCCACCCTTGCCCTTGATCTCAATGTAAAAATCGTCCGCCGCCGCCATCATTGGTCCTGCTTTACTGGCAACCACACCTACAGGGAGCGGAGTCCACAGATGAATTCCGTATATGACATCTACACCTTCAAGCGCACCATCCGCAATAACCTGGACTGCACCGCCTGGAAGAAGTTCTTCTGCTGGTTGGAATAAAAAGCGAATCTCTCCTCGAATCTCCTGCTTGTGACGGCTGAAATACAATGCCGTACCGAGCAAGATGGAGATATGACCATCGTGGCCGCATGCATGCATTGCTCCTGCTTGTTGTGAAGCATACTCGATATTCTTTTCATCCTGAATCGGCAGTGCGTCCATATCAGCTCGCAGCATGACGACAGGACCCGGCTTGTCGCCACGGATTGTACCAATGACCCCGTGACCACCAACATGACGCCTTACTTCAACGCCAAAGCTCTCCAACATATCCGCTACAAAAGAGGATGTCTTCTCCTCATGAAAGGAAACCTCTGGATTGCGATGAAGGTGACGCCGCCATTCCACCATGTGGATCTGCAGATCTTCCCACCATATATTATTAGTCATGTCTCTCCATCCTTTCAATCTTGAACGGGACTTATATCAAGCCCGAACCTGCCTCTTCGAACCTATTGCTGTATATTGTAGCAGAATTGGAAGAAAACCGATACGAAACGCCCTTGGAAAGCTTGCACGGGAAGGGGAAACATACTATCATGAACTAGAGAAATACTCGAGAAATTATACTCGGAAGCTTATGAGGAGGATCAAACGCTTATGATTTTTGAGAATACAGGCTTGGATGGCTTGAAGAGCGACTTGGCATACCTGGATGAGAGCGCCGAGAAAGTCGGATTTGTCCGGTGGCAATGGGAATATTACCGTGCTACATACGACTACAAAATTGAAGATGAACAAACCAACTCAGAATACTTTGTACGCATTAATACCCGCGCCGTGGAAGGCAAATTGGAAAAACCGGATACCGTTCTTGCTGTTGAAGCAGTGTACCTTGGCAAAGCCACCTTCCCTCACGGCCTGGACTATGACTCTTCCGTTCCCCAACCAGTCGTGAAGCTGGCAGCCCAAAAATTACAGCAGCTTAAAGAACTGCTGGAAGCATAGGCTGGGCCAAACGATGAAACAACAAACGGCCCAAACGAAAACGAAGAGAGGCACGCCGGATTTTCAACTGCTAATCCTCACTTTATTGTTGGTGGGCTTTGGACTGGTGATGGTATTCAGCTCCAGTTCCAGCATTGCAATCGCAAGCGACAGATTTAACAATGATGCCCTTTACTTCACGAAAAAACAACTTATGTGGGCGATTATCGGTCTATTTGGCATGTTCTTTGCCATGAATATCCGCTTCAACAAGTACAAAAAGCTCTATGCACCCTTTTTCCTGATCACTACGGTCATGCTGGTGATTGTTTTGATCTCAGGCGCAGTATTGAACGGTGCACGAAGCTGGATTCACATTTTCGGCTTCAGTCTTCAGCCTGCGGAATTCGCCAAAATTGCTATCATTCTATATCTCTCTGCTCTGATCACCAAAAAAGGTGAGAAATTCAGAGTTTTCAAGACAGGTTATTTTCCCGTCTTGTTCATCGTTGGATTCATCGCAGGACTGATCATGCTGCAACCAGACTTTGGTACCACCTTCATTCTGGTGTCCACTTGTGGTCTCTTGATTTATGCCGGTGGAGCCAGTATGAAACATATCTTAGGTTCGATTCTCTTGGTTGTACTCGGTGGAGCCCTGGCGTTCGGAGCAAATTCCCTATTTTCTTCCATGTCTCCCTCCGACACGACGACCGCTACAACAGCTGTCACTGCGGAGCAGAACTACAAGATCGGACGTATCCAAGCTTTCCTGAATCCATTATCCGATATTAATGGCGGAAGTCTTAACCTCTACCGTTCCCTTGTTGCCATTGGTGATGGCGGCATGACAGGTTCCGGGATTGGACAAGGTACGATGAAGCTTCACTATTTGCCAAATGCGTATAATGACTTTATTTTCTCCGTCATTGGTGAAGAACTCGGGTTCATCGGAAGTACATTATTCCTGCTCGTTTACCTGTACTTCATCTGGCGAGGAATTATTGTCTCTCTCCGCTGTCCCGATCCATTCGGAACATTGGTCGGCATTGGCATTATGGGATTGATCGCGATTCAGGCATTTATCAACATCGGTGGTGTAACTCAAACCATTCCGGTGACGGGTGTCACGCTTCCGTTTATCAGTTATGGGGGTACCTCACTCTTTGTGATGATGGTCGCCATGGGCATTCTGCTCAGTATCTCGCGCACCAACAATCTGGACGTAATCAAGGAAGAGAAAACGAAGTCCGTGACTGTACAGACACAGACTCGTACCTCTCCTGCTCTTCGTTCACGGGAGTCCATTCGTCGGATTCGGTAAAAAACAACATAAAAAAAGGCTGTGCACCTAATGGATGCGCAGCCTTTTTGTGTGTACTCGTTTGACAATTCTGTCTATCAAGATGAAGAACAGGTTGATGTATCCTGTTCTCCATTGCGGATTGCGATGTCTACAGATCGTCGCCTTTGAAAGATACGCCTTCTACCTTTACATTGACTTCAACCACGCGTAATCCGGTCATGGTCTCTACCGCTTCTCTTACGTTCTGCTGAAGCATACGGGAAACTTCATGAATCGGGGTTTCGTACAGGACGATGATGCGCAGGTCAATGGCTGCTTCCAGCTGGCCGACCTCAACGCTCACGCCTTTCTGTACGTTTTTACCGCTGAGTCGCTTCGCCCAGCCCTCTGACAAACCTCCAGACATTGCGGCAATTCCGGGCGTTTCCATTGCAGCCATTCCGGCAATTTTCGCAACCACGTCATCGGCAATCCGGATGTTTCCGCTCTCCAGTTGAAGTTGTTCTGCCATGCCACATCCTCCTTCACTTCGTTACTCGTATTTTAAATCCTTTCCACCCCAAAAAGCAAATTAAACTCAAAAAGATGCGTTTACAACCTACCACCATTTGGTTATATTGAAATATGAAAATAATCTCATAAGCGATTTACATGCAATTCAAAACAAAATAATTTTATAACCGAGGTGTTTGTTGTGAGAAACCGGATTTCATCCATTTTGCTGATTGTGTTCTTTGCACTCAGTGCCATCGCCCACTTCTTGAAATGGGATTCGATTCTACAGTTCGTGATATCAGCCATTTCGGTTATTTTTGTGGCCGGTTTTTTAGGCAAAGCCACCGAAAATGTTGCCCACTACGCCGGACAGCGGCTGGGTGGATTCTTGAATGCGACCTTCGGCAATGCCGCCGAATTGATTATTGCCATTTTCCTCGTTAAAGAGGGACTGTTCGACATGGTCAAAGCAAGTCTGACAGGATCCATCATCGGTAATCTGCTGTTAGTGCTTGGGTTAAGTATTTTTGCCGGGGGACTCAAGTTCAAAATTCAGAATTATAATGTTTCACTCGCAGGTCTGAATGGATCCCTGATGATTGTTGCCATCATTGCGCTGTTTATTCCGGCAGTCTTTCTCAATACACATTCCATTACACAGAAAGACACCAATACACTTAGTCTCATCGTAGCCGGATTGCTCATTCTCGCGTATATTGCCTGGTTATTATTCTCCATGGTGACGCATAAGAACTACCTTGCAGACGTCACTGAGGATCGCGATGAAGAGCTGCCGCATGAACATGCTCCGGCATGGTCCAAGAAAAAGTCTATTCTCTACCTGGTGCTCGCAACGGTCATGGTTGCCTTTGTCAGTGAATGGCTGGTCGGCACGCTTGAAGTCTTCACTTCGGAATTTGGACTTAGCGAACTGTTTGTCGGTGCATTCCTGGTGGCCATCATCGGTAATGCGGCCGAACACAGTGCAGCCATCATGCTTGCCATGAAAAATAAAATTGGAGCCGCCGTCGAGATTGCGGTCGGCAGCAGTTTGCAGATCGCACTTTTCGTAGCTCCTGTACTGATTTTTGTCAGCTACTTCACAGGCAGAACCATGGATATCGTATTTACAACCATTGAACTGGTCGCCATTGGCGTATCCGTATTTATTGCCAAGTCCATTACCCAAGATGGTTCAACCAATTGGTACGAAGGCCTACTCCTGCTCGTGGTATATATCATACTCGGCGTATCCTTCTTCCTGGTGTAACAAGGCCTTACGCATCCATCATCATAATAAACAAGCCACAAGAGGCAGCCCAATGTACATTTGGAGCTGTCTCTTTGCTTGTATACGCCTTCTGGCTGGCTTGTATCCCCATCCCCTTCAGACGCACAAAAAAAGCATGCATAAACGCCTGCATGCCTTCTATTCTGACCCGCGCATTTGCAGGCTATTGCTCATTCTTCTTGTTCAAGGCTTCATATAGAATTGCCAAATTCCGCTCAAGCGCGCTAACCAGCTGCTTACCAGCACCTTCTGGAAGGAGCCCTGCACGAACAGCAAAATCAACTTCCTTGGAGAACCCATACATCTGTGTATCCAATACTTCCTCATAGAGAGGGCAGTAGCGGGTAGCCAGATTCTCCATCTGTACTTCAATAAGCTTCTGTATTTTATCTGCATCTTCTTGAAGAAGACTGATCGCTTTCAAATTCAGCTGGTCCTGCAGATCAGATGAAGTCATGCATTTTTCCCCCCTATGTCCCAAAAATCGCGTAAAGACGTTCTACCTCTAATATTAGACGAAATGAAGAGCTAATACAAGAACCTGACCAAAATAAGAACGCAAAGTTAAGCCTGCTGTTGAACCTTAATCCTCCTGTTCCAGTCCCGTCCAGATGAGTATTCAGATCCTTCCATGCCAAAAAACACCCCTGCCAAAAAGGCAAAGGTGCTTCTTGAGAGCTATTACTCAGATGCGATGCTTACATTCAGTCCATGCTTGGCAAATACTTCTGACATGGCTGCTTTTGCTTCAACTGCATCTGGACCATGAACATGCAGTTCATAGCTGTGCGTGCTGATCAGCGTTGTAAACAATCCGAGAATACTTTTTACATCGATATACTTGTTCTCCGAATGAAGCACGATTGAAGAAGTAAACTTGCCTGCTGTTTGAGCAATTTCCACTACAGCCGCGTTATTACTCGACATAGGAATCCCTCCGTCTTTTTACGATTGGTATCATCTATTAATTACCACTACATGATACCGTGAATCCGCTTTCCTAGCAACAGCAAAATCCTGTTCCTATTTCAAACGGTCCGGATTCAGGCATTCCAGCTCAGGAATCACAAAAATACCGTCTTTACGAATCAGCACATCGTCAAAATAAATCTCCCCGCCGCCATAATCCGGACGCTGGATCAACACCAGATCCCAGTGGATGGACGAGCGGTTGCCATTGTCTGTTTCTTCGTAAGCCTGACCTGGTGTAAAGTGCAAGCTGCCTGCAATTTTTTCATCGAATAGAATATCTTTCATCGGATGCAGAATATGCGGGTTAAATCCAATTGCGAACTCACCGATATGACGAGCACCCTCATCCGAATTCAGGATTTCATTCAAACGCTCAGTATCGTTGCTTGTCGCTTCAATGATTTTCCCATTCTCGAATGTGAACTTGATATTTTCAAATGTCACTCCGTTATACAACGTTGGTGTGTTATAACTGATCGTTCCGTTCACGGAATCACGTACAGGGGCGCTGTACACTTCACCATCCGGAATATTTTTTTGCCCGGAACATTTCTCTGCACCGATATCTTTAATGGAGAAACTCAGATCTGTTTCCGGTCCGGTAATACGAACTTTATCTGTACGCTTCATCAGGTTAGCGAGCGAGTCCTGCGCTTTGTCCATTTTGGCGTAATCCAGGTTACATACGTCGAAGTAGAAATCTTCAAACGCTTCTGTACTCGTATTGGCGAGTTGCGCCATACTTGCGTTAGGGTAACGAAGTACAACCCATTTCGTATGTTTGACACGTTGTTCACTATGTACCGGGTGGGAGTACAATGAATTGTACATTTTCATTTTTTCTTCCGGTACATCGGACAGATCATTCACATTTTCTCCCGCACGAATACCGATATAACAATCCATCTGCTTCATACGGTTCAGATCAATCTCTGCCCATGTTTTCATCATTTCTTCGGTCGCATTTTTCAGCATAGCACGCTGTACGGTCTTATCAGTCAACTGTACAAAGACGTTACCACCTTTTTTGCCTACCTCTTCAATGATGGCGTTAATCAGATCACGTTCTGATCCAATCATCTCAACCAATACATTTTCACCAGGCTGCACATCTACAGAATAGCCCACCAGGCTTGCTGCAAGCTTTTGAATTCTTGGGTCTTTCATCTTGGTAAAATCCTCCTGTCTTCTGCCATGCTTGAATTGAACAACGGTAAATTACGATACTATTGTAGCACGCGAACAGTCATCCCGTCAGCAGGCAGTCCCTCACTTCGTTTATTGATATGACTTGAAGTTTACATCGGTGACAAGGGCTTCTTTGTTATTTTTACGGTTGTTGTCCGTGTAACTTACCTGACTTTCAGAGGATAAGCGAAGAGGCAGACTGCTCTTCCGATCTACGGTGAGATGATATACCGTCTGTACGCTCGCTTGTTTCATCATCTGTTGCATCGTTATTTCACCTTGTTTCCAAACTTGATCCAGATCCTTCTCAAGCTTCTCTTTACGTGCGCCTTTCACCGTAGAAGCCTTATGCATATATTCTGCCCGAATGGCGTTCATTTCGTCGTTCAGCTGGGCTACAGCCCATGTTTTGGCATCTTCCGGTGCAAGTTCAATTCGTAATGTTCTGGTTCGACGACCGGCCCCATATTCGGATTGAATGGTTTTGTTCATCTTGTCTATTTTCTCCATCTGGGCAATTGGATTAAAGCGGGAAAGAGAACCACGAAGCGGCTCATGTTGCGCTGATAATGCCATCCACTGCCCTTGTTTCCGCTCGAAAGAGGCGCTAAACCCACTGGGCTGTCCATTATTTTTTACGGCAGTCGTATGAATGCCTGTGCCCACAGCAGTTACTTCTCCAGGTAATCGGGTCTGAAGGGTCAGGCGGTCATGATTCTCCAGCTTTCCTTCGAATTTGAACTGATTCTCGAACAATCCACTGTTCTCCCGTCGAAGTCCTGCTTCTCCTTCAAAACTTAATGTTTCTTTTCCCGCTATCCCCGATAAAGCCAGGGAAAAAACCTCTTCGGGCGTTCGATCTCGCTGGATGAATCCACAACCCGGGACACCAATCATCAAGATGCTCACTAATAACCATAACGTACGTACCGAATGGCGGTTAAGCATGTCTATCTTCACCCTTCCATGAACTTTCTCCATAGATTGCCCCGCCCGTATATGCTTATACTTCCTTCTATACACAACTTGATCACGAATACATAAAAAAAAGAGAACGACTCCGCAAATGGAATTGTTCTCTCTTAACGCGTTATATCCTGTTCCTCTACAACAATTCTGTTCCGACCACCATTCTTCGCGCTGTACAAGGCCATATCAGCCCGATAAAACAAAGACTCTACGCTAACCTTCTCATCCATCCAATTCCACTCTGCGATGCCACTGGATACCGTAACGAGTGGTCTGGTCTCTTCTGCAACTCTCTTTCGAATCACTTCCGCATAATCCAGCGCCTGACGTACACTCACCTGCGGCATATAGATCGCGAGTTCTTCTCCACCCCATCTGGCGCATATATCCTCCGTGCGAACCGAACTGGTGACGATCTCACTCACTTGTTTCAGTACTTGATCGCCAGTCTGGTGTCCAAAGGTATCATTCACCTGTTTGAACTGATCAATATCCACCACAATGAGGGAGCCACAGAATTCATGAGCCTGTCGCTCGTGAATGACACTATCCAGATAATGCCTCACGTACAGACCTGTCAACATATCCAGATTAGCCAAGCGCCGAACCTCGGCGTGTAACGTGGCATTTGACAGCGCTAGCCCGATATGGATGGACAACATCTGTAAGAGCCGATAATTGTCATATGAAAAATAATGCTCTCGACTGTGTCCCAGCAAAATGGCTCCCTTCACTTCACCATTAACTCTAATCGGTGAAGCAATCAGTGACATAGATCCCGTATCTTCCATGAAAAAGGAGGAGACTTTATCATATTGCGCATAATTGGTTATAATAAGCGGTTCCTCTGTTCGATACACCAAGCCTGCAATACCGTAGTCCACAGAAAAAGATTGGTGAAATACATCCTTCACATTGGATGACATGACTTCGAAGTCGTTTGTACTATCATTGAGTTGAAGAATGCAACATGTTTCAGCCTGAAATATTTCCTTCAACTCCTGCTCGGATAATTGATAAATCTCCGAAAGGTGCAGGCTCTTGTTTAAACGCTGTGTAAGATCATTGATTAGACGAAGTTCCTGAATCAACATATTGGATTGTTCGTGCAACTTGGCGTTCTCAAAGGCCGTGCCTGCAGTGTCCACCATCATGGTAATCAATTGCAAGTCCGATTCTTCCATGATCTCTTCATTCATTTCAATATGGAACACACCGTATATGCCTTGTTTTCCTTTCAGCGGAATACCTACATCTACAATGCGGTCTTCTCCATCATCGGAACGAGCAACAATCAGTTTGCCTGCCATAAATGAACGTACACAGATATCTTCTCCCCGCTCGTGGACAAGCAACGGTTTAATCCGTGGATTATAGTTGCTCTGATCCTGAGACATATAGAGTTTGATATAGGTGGCCGGGTACAGGTAGTCCATACTGTCAAATACCTCATCCAATATGGCCTCGACATCCATTTTGTCATGCATTCGCTGAACAATCTGAAAGAGGATAGACCTCCGGTGTTCCTCACGCGCTGTTTGTTCATGAGCATGTAACAGGTCCGTCATAAATATGTATTCAAATCTTCGGTAAAAGCAGGTGCGGTAATGCAATGCCTCAGATCGAACCACAGCTTCAGACGTTTCATATCGATTGGATTCATAGATCACAGCAGTGAATACGGCAAACATATCCTTGTTCGTTCTGGAGAATAAGGGGTGTGTTATCAGGAGATATTCTCCATGGTCGCTAGTCCCTCTGAGAGACAGGGCCTGTCTTTTATCCAAACATTCCAATACAAGCCTGCGTGCATCCAACCCTGGATCAGCCTCATGATCACGATCGTACCCTACACAATCGCCTTCCGTGTTCCATACGCTGTAATAGGTTGATCCCTTGTCTAGGCCTGAATCTGCTTTGGAGTTCCAGTCACTGTATGCCTGCTCTAGCAAGCTGCCCAAATATGAAAAATCAAAAGGTGTGATATCCATTTTTTGCATCCACAACACATGCTCTTCATGAGAACGAGGAGCGGAAACAGATGCGGAATCGCCCGAACTTCGTGAATTCAAGCTGGCAGGTAAACTTCTTAGATGTTCTAACATGTCAGGCGCTCCTTTGCACCGTTTTTGCATCCACCAGGATGCATTAATCTGCAGACGTTATCGCAAACCTGCAAATTCGTCACGATAACCTTATTACATAAAGATGATTTAAAGTTAAGATACAATCTATTTTACTCTGTTTAAAGCTTTTTTGCATCCATATTCCAGAAAATTGTCCCATTATTTTAGGCCCAATGACCTATCGACAAATTTAGACGTTTTTTTGCTTTTATTCTACGCTTGACTTTGGTTCTCTTAAACTGTAATATAAATTGTTGATGAAGACTACTAATGGGTCTTTAAATTTGGGCATTACCGGTTGTGTCACCCTCATTCTTTTTGTTGCTTTCAGGACAGCGGCTGAACTTTCCTGATCGTTCTATGCGAGGCCAAGCCCGCATCAACAAATTGGAGCGCAAACAGAGCCCTAATATGAACTTTAACTAAAAAGGAGCTACTTTAAACATGGCACGTTACACTGGTCCTAAATTTAAATTGAGCCGTCGCCTCGGCATTTCCCTTAGCGGAACAGGCAAAGAATTGAAACGCCCTTTCCCTCCAGGTCAGCACGGAGCTAACCAACGCAGAAAAATGAGCAACTACGGTATGCAATTGCAAGAAAAACAAAAATTGCGCCACATGTACGGTTTGGGCGAGAAGCAATTCCGCACACTGTTCTCTAAAGCTCAAAAAATGCAAGGTATTGCCGGTGAGAACTTCATGTTCTTGCTTGAGTGCCGCCTTGACAACCTCGTTTACCGCCTTGGGTTTGCTAACTCCCGCGCTGGAGCGCGTCAGTTGGTAGCACACGGTCACGTAACTGTAAACGGCAAAAAAGTCGATATCGCTTCTTACCAAGTAAGCACTGGCGATGTAATCGGCTTGCGTGAGAAGAGCCGCGCTCTTTCTTCCGTTAAAGAAGCTTTGGAAGGTCGTTCGCATCTTCCAGCATACGTTGAATACAACGAAGCAGCTGTAGAAGGTAAATTCATCCGCTTGCCTGAGCGTGCTGAATTGTCCCAAGACATCGATGAAAAACAAATCGTCGAGTTCTACAACCGTTAATCGTTGCACTCACATTAAAGTTTCAATCCAAACAGCTGTCGAGATTTCTCGGCAGCTGTTTTTCTATGCTTTTTTCTATTTATCTTCATTATAAGCCCATAATTAACGATATAAAATATAGACTCCCTTTAGGAGAAGCACACATCCATACGATCATCACAAGAGTTACATCGAGGGGGATTACACATGTATTTTTTTCGCAATCGCAAGCTCGCTGTTAAGCTGGGACTTTTACTCGGGATCGTATTGCTCTGCTGTATTGGAGCCCTGATTGCATTTAACACCAAATCGATTTACGACAAAAGCCTGCAGTACGGCGAAACTGTTGCGGGACAAGCAGCAAATCGTGCTACGAACGAGTTCATGACAGACATGAATCAGGTCAAAAACACATTGGACACTATGAGTATCACGTTATTGGATGCCGCTAAGAACGACTCACTCAATCGCGAGGAAGTTGTTAGGCTTCTTGAACAGTATCTGAAAAAGGATGAGAAAGTTTTCGGCTTTTATACGGGCTGGGAACCGAATGCCTTTGATGGAAACGATGCGAGTCACGTCAATAAAAATGATTATGATGATGCTACGGGTCGATTTGTTCCATACGCCATACGGGACGGTAACTCTCTGCATTTTGAACCGCTCACGACCTATGAGGGAAACAGTGAAACCAGTACGTATTATCAGCTGCCCAAGAAAACCAAATCCATCTATTGGTCCGAGCCTGTTACCTACACAGTTGGCGGAAAAGAAACACTACTCGTTTCAATTGTCCTCCCTCTATTAGATGAAAACAACACTTTTCTCGGCATAGTTGGGGCCGACTTTACCATTGATCGTTTTCAGCAAAATATAGCATCACTCAATCCGGATCAGGGTTATGCCATGCTGATTACTAGCGAAGGACAGATTGCCGCACACGGCTCCAAACCGGAACTGGCTAATGCAGGCGCCGTCATTCCATCTGATATGAAGACGGTCATTCAGCGTATACAGTCTGGCGATTCTCAGTTTTATGCCACTGATCCTGAAGTAGGGGAAGAACTGTTTATTGCCGAACCTGCCAGGTTACAAGGAACCGATTCGAACTGGTATCTTGTATCGGCGCTGCCAAAGAGCCACATTCTTCAACCCTTCTATGACAGCTTGAACTGGTCCATACTGATTGCCGCACTGGCTGTACTTCTGCTTGCAGGTGTAGTTACCTACACCATCATCTCCATTGTTAGACAGTTGAATCAAGTTAATATCGTGGCTGGGCAGCTGGCTGGCGGAGATTTGACACAAAAGTTACCTGTCCGATCCAAAGATGAATTTGGCATCATGGCAGGTCATATGAATCAGATGATGGATACACTGCGGCATACCATATCGGTTATATCCGAACATGCTCTATCTGTGGGCTCTACCTCTCAACAGTTGACCGCAGGTGCTGAAGAAACAGGCAAGGCTGCTGAACTGATCGCATTAACAGGAGTCGAACTTGCAGAAAAAGCAGGTAAACAGGTGCAGGAGCTGCAAGAGTCCTCCCGTTCCATGAATGAAATATCTGTAGGGATCGGAAGAATTGCAAAGGCCGCCTCCGATGTATCCGATTCATCGCGAACGGTGGCCGAACGAACAACCGTCGGAACGGATAAGATTCAGTCTGCTATGCGTATGGTCGATAGTGCCACTTCTTCTGTGCAGACCTCGATGACCGCACTGGAGAATTTCCGACAACGTTCTGAAGAAATTGGCCATATTACAGGCATGATTACGGAAGTTAGCCGTCAAACCAACCTTCTTGCACTTAATGCTTCCATTGAAGCATCACGAGCAGGTGAGCACGGACGCGGGTTCGGTGTTGTTGCTTCCGAGATTCGTAATCTGGCTGAACAATCCAGAGTATCAGCAGCGCAGATTGCAGAGTTAATTCATAGCGTTCAGCAAGAGGTCCTTTCTCTCGTTGAAAATATGGAACATGGAAATTCCGAAGTTATTCATATTGCGGACGTGATTAATGAGAGTGGTGAACTCTTCCTCTCCATCTCATCACAGATTTCAGATGTTAATGAGCAGATCGAGCACGTCTCAGCCATTGCGCAGCAGATGTCAGCTGGATCACAGCAGGTTGATGCCACGTTGGAACAACTTAAAACCATTGGTCATGAGACAGCAGATCATGCAACTCGTGTTGCTTCTGCCTCTGAAGAACAACTCGCATCCATGGAAGAGATTACGGCGGCATCTGCTTCTCTGGCTAATCTTACCCAAGAACTATTAGAACTGATTCAACGCTTCAAAACCTGATGTAGAAGACCTCCAATACGACACATCTTTCAGGCCACCCTGTGCACCTCAGCACGGAGGTGGCCTGCTTATTTGGGCTTACAACTCATGAAATGTGCTTCAATATCGCATGATATATAGCATAATGCATGGCAGAATGGCAAATTTCGACCATTACTTGTATTTCTCAGGCATGCAAACCCGCCTTTTTATGCTATAATAAGTGCTGTTAAAAGGAGGAAGACACTGAATGGTTGATGTTAATAAGAAAAAGCCCGATGAACAGCCTGTACGCAAGCGTAGCTTCGCCCGCAGACTGGGAAGTTTCGTCAGTTGGATGGTTGTCCTTGGATTTATGGGGGTACTATTTGTAGGCGGTGCTTTGATGGGATACGTCAGTTCCATTGTGAAAGACGAGCCTGTCCGTTCAAGGGCCCTGATTGAACAAAAAGTCAGCGAAAACTCCATCACAGGCTTTGCTTACTTTGCCGACGGCAGTCCGATCGGTCAATTACGTACGGAAGAAGACAGGCGTCCGGTCACTACGGACCAGATCCCACAAAAGGTTATTGATGCAGTCATTTCGATTGAAGACAATCATTTTTACGAACATAAAGGTGTAGACATGAGCGGAACACTACGTGCCGTGAAACAAAAAGTGCTGAAAGAATCAGTACAAACCGGCGGTAGTACACTGACTCAGCAATTGGCACGTCGTGTGTTTTTGAATCTGGATCGCACGGAAGATCGAAAAGTGAAAGAAATCTTGCTCTCACTTCGACTCGAACGTTTCCTGACCAAAGACGAGATCATGACAGCCTATCTGAACAAAGTTCCTTTTGGTAATGGTTCCAGCGGATACAACGTTTACGGAATCAAAGCGGCCGCCAAAGGATTGTTCAATATCAACGATCTAGAAAAAATCAACATTGCTCAGGCGGCTTATCTTGCTGGATTGCCACAACTCCCCTCCTCTTACTCCGCTTTTAACGGTAAAGGTGATTTTGTAGAGGAAAATTTTGACCGCGCAATCAACCGTCAGCATCTGGTATTACGTCGCATGCTTGAACTGGGTAAAATCAATCAATCCCAGTATGATGAAGCTCTTGCTTTTGATATCAAAAGCTCACTTGCTCCGAAGACCATCAAGGCTTACAATACTTATCCATATCTTATGATGGAAACGGAACGACAAGCTGCACAGATTTTGATGAAACAATTGAATTCCGATACAGCTGAATCTACAGACAAAGCAACGGATGCCGACACACCTCAGAAGGAAAGCAGTGCATTATTAGAGGAAGCTCAGACGCAACTGCGGACAGGTGGATATCGAATCTACACGACCATCAACAAAAGTATCTACAAAACGATGCGTACCATTGCAGAAGATGACAGCAACTTCTCAGCAGATGATCCTGTCAAAGGAAAAGAACAAACTGCTGCCATGCTGATTAATCACAAAACGGGTGCTATTCTTGGCATGATTGAGGGACGCGATTTCCAGGATGAACAGATGAACTACGCAACGCAGATGATACGTCAGCCAGGTTCAACGATGAAACCAATAGCCGCTTATCTTCCTGCGTTAGATGAAGGTCTTGTTCAGCCAGCTTCAATTATTGATGACTCACCGATCATTTTGAAAAGTGGACCGAGTGGGTACCACATTGCAAAGAACGCTAACAACCGTTACCAAGGACTTGTTACGGCCCGCAGAGCACTGAATTACTCACTTAATATACCGGCTTTGAAATTGTTCAATGAAGAAGTCGGGATCGACAAAGCGTGGGCCTTCGCCAAGAAATTAGGAATCACCACGATTCAGAAGGAAGACTACCAGGCTCAGACCGGTGTTCTCGGAGGTCTCCAATACGGTGTAACCGTTGAAGAACTGACCAGTGCCTATGGTGCCATCGCCAATAATGGTGTATATAATGATTCCTACATGATTAGCAAAATTGTAGATTCCAAAGGCAACATCGTCTACAAACACGATACTGAACCTGTCCAGGCCTTCTCGGAGCAGACAGCATACCTGATGACCGATATGCTGCGGACCGTTATTACAGAGGGAACGGCAGATAAAGTACGTGAGAATTACAAATATTCGAAGAGTGTGCCGATTGTAGGTAAAACGGGTTCCACTCAAAACTATGCAGATGTCTGGTTTGAAGGCTATACACCAGATGTCACACTTGGCGTGTGGGTTGGATACAAACAGCCGGTGAATACGCTGGAAAGCAAATCACAGCGAAAACGTGCGCAGCAACTGTGGTCAAAAATCCTGAATGAAGTGATCGATACGCAAAAAGATCTGTTCGTCACGGATTCGTTCAAAAAACCATCTGGCATCGAAACGCGCACGGTATCAGCTTACAGCGGCAAGTTGCCAACATCCATGACGGACAAATTTGTTACGGATATTTTCAACAGCAAGTTTGTTCCGAAGGATAGCGATGATGGTGTCGCCAAAGCAAAATACATCACTTACAATGGTGTAAACTATATTCCGCGTGACGGAACACCTTCGGACATGTTGAAGGAAAAAACAGTAATCAAGCGTAAAAAACCAATCTCGGATCTCATCAAAGAATTGCAAAATGCATTCTCACGTATGAGTCGACATGAATCACTTGCTTATTACCTTCCTGAAGATGCTGATGCAGACATGCCAACACAGATTGATCCAAGAACAGATAATGGCAAAACTCCTGATGCTCCAGGTAACGTACGAATCTCAACCTCGGGTGACAGAGCTGTCATTACATTCAATGCCACACCTGAAAATGATGTCGTGGGTTATCGTCTGTATCGTTCTGTAAACGGTGGAGGATTCCAGAACCAAGGTCAGGTTGTCCTGACCGGTGAATCCAGATCATTCTCTGCATATGCAGCTCAAGGCGGCAACTTCGCCTTCTATGTAACCGCAGTGGATGTTGCTGGCAGAGAGTCTTCTCCTAGCGCAACCGTAAATAGTGCTGGAAGTGTAGCTCCTCCTGTGGAAGAAGAGATTAATGAGCCGATTGAAGTTCCAGGTACAGTTGTTACTCCGGGAGAAACGCAGACCGATAATACGACAACGACAGCCCCAGGCACACCGGGTCAAGTCAGCGTATCTGCTCTCTCTCAAGGACTGCGCATTCAATGGGCGTCAACTCCAAACGCAGATAGTTATGCTGTATTTTACAGCGAAACAGGTTCGGCTCCTTACACCAAAATTGGAACGACAGCGGGAAATACCATGGATTATGGCGTACCCGCATCGACCAGTGGATGGTTCAAGGTATCTGCAAGCAACAGTGCGGGTGAGTCCGAACCTTCCGCGGCCGTACATTTTCAACCCTGATTCAGGCATAGTGATCCAAAATAAGCCGCATCCTCAGACCGTATCTGAGGGTGCGGCTTTTTATTTGTACTTGCATCAGCTAAAAAAGCCTGCTTTTATGCCATTAGCATAAAGCAGGCTTTTACAACCACAACCGATTCCTCATTGATAGAGTCACCGGATTTGGCTTCGTAGAGTATTAACGTTAGTCTTCAATGGTGGATAGATCTCCTGCCGGCAGATCAAGCTCCCAGGCTTTCAGCACACGGCGCATGATTTTGCCAGAACGTGTCTTAGGCAGTTTATCCTTAAACTCGATCTCACGTGGAGCCGCATGGGCAGACAAACCCTCTTTGACAAAACGATAAATCTCTTCTTTCAGTTCCGGTGTCGCCTCATATCCTTCACGAAGCGCCACAAAGGCCTTGATGATCTCTCCACGTGTCACATCCGGCTTACCGATTACACCCGCCTCTGCTACCGCAGGATGCTCCACGAGCTTACTCTCCACCTCAAAGGGTCCAATGCGCTCGCCTGACGAATTAATCACATCATCAATCCGTCCCTGGAACCAGAAATACCCTTCTTCATCCATATAAGCAGAGTCACCAGATACATACCAGCCTGTAAGCCTGAAATACTCCTCGTATTTCGCAGGGTTATTCCAGATCTTCGCCATCATGGATGGCCAAGGTGCCCTTATGGCCAGATTACCCATACTGTACGGCGGCAATTCCTGTCCGCGATCATCAATAATGGCTGCTTGGATGCCAGGCAACGGACGTCCCATGGAGCCAGGCTTGATCGGCATTCCGGGATAGTTACAGATCAGCTGTGCACCTGTTTCCGTCATCCACCATGTATCATGAATTCGCTGACCATAGGCTTTCCATCCCCAACGAACAACCTCCGGATTGAGCGGTTCACCGACAGACATGACATGACGCAGACTGCTCAGATCAAACTGGGCGATGGTCTCTTCTCCAGCTCCCATCAGCATACGGAAGGCCGTTGGTGCACTGTACCAGATCGTGACTTTATTCTTCTGGATGGTGTTGTACCAATCTTGAGGACTGAAACGACCGCCACGTATTACATTGGTCACTCCGTTGAGCCATGGAGCAAAGATACCGTAAGAAGTCCCTGTGACCCAACCCGGGTCTGCCGTGCACCAGTACACATCATCCTCACGTAAATCCAGAACAACCTTACCTGTATAATAGTGCTGAATCATGGCATTTTGAACATGGTACACCCCTTTGGGTTTACCCGTAGAGCCTGAGGTATAATGAATGAGCAAACCATCCTCACGATTCAACCACTCTACTTCCATCTCATCCGAAGCGGCAGACATCTCTGCATCAAAATCGATGAGTCCTTCTTCCGTCTGCTCGCCTCCACCCACAATAAAGATATGTTTGAGTTCAGGCAACTCGGAACGTTTGATGCGTTTCAGTAATTCCGGAGTTGTGACGAGCGCTACTGCTCCGCTATCCTCCAGCCGATCCTTCACTGCCGTTTCCATAAATGCTTCGAACAACGGGCCTGCGATGGCTCCAGCTTTCAATATTCCCAGCAGACTAAAATACAGTTCAGGACTTCGAGGCATAAAAATAAATACCCGCTCTCCTTTGGCTATGCCATATTTGCGGAGAACGTTCCCGAACCGACTCGACTGTTCACTCAGATCAGCAAAAGTATAGGCCTCTTCACGTGAAGCATCGCTATACAATAAAGCGGTTTTGCCGCCCCTTCCTTCCAGTACATGACGATCAATCGCTTCATGCGCCATGTTTACTTTTCCGCTGGCGTGCCACGTAAAATGCTGTTCCACCGATTCCCAATCGAACCGGCTTCTCGCCTCCGTGTAATCGCCCAGATTAGATTCAGACACAACCGTTTGCAGCATCTCACCATGTGCTTGACTCATGCTTGCCAGCCTCCTTCAACTCGACATTTCGATTCCCGTTAGGGCTCAATTCTCATTGCCTTTGTGTTGACTGAACTTCCAGTTAGCGCTTACATTAGTAGAGAGAACTTCTCATCATGTACTTGCTCGGCCAAACAGATGTTAACCATACTGTATTGAATTGTGAACATTTTTTGTCTACGCAATTATAGCAAATCTTTTCAATTGTCGTCTATGGCTTTTCAATTTTTTGGATTTTTGCTATAGCTGACACTTTGAACAACCTCTATAAGTAGGGAGAGAGAGGAGCATGAACCATGGAACATATCAAAGAACATCATATGCGTTCCATCTTCAAGTCCGGCCACCACATTACTGTTGAAGGCCCCGTGCAGGCCGAGGAGATTACCCGTCTTGCCTTCCATCCGGATCTGGATGCCTTTCGGCGACCAACGGAGCAGCAGGAAGCTCTGGCCGAGATCGCAGCATTACCTGAAGGGCGAATTATCATTGCACATGAAAATGAAACGATTATCGGTTATGTAACCTTTCACTATGCGGATGATTGTGAACGCTGGTCCGAGGGCAATATGACTGATCTGATAGAGCTTGGGGCAATCGAGGTTGCGGACGACTATCGCTCGCTTGGCATTGGACGTGAGATGTTGCTTACGGCTCTGGAAGATAAATACATGGAGAACTATATTATTTTCACCACAGAATATTATTGGCATTGGGATCTGAAGGGCAGCGGACTGAATGTATGGGATTATCGCAAGATGATGGAGAAGCTGATGCAAACGATCGACATGACTTGGTATGCAACAGACGACCCTGAAATATGTTCACATCCTGCAAACTGTTTGATGGTACGTATCGGAAGTCAGGTGCCGATCACATCGGAAGAACAGTTTGATCGTGTACGCTTCCGCCATCGGTTCATGTATTAATTCGATGATCTGTTCGAAAAAACGATATACATAACAAAAACCGCCTCTCGAAGCTTGATCCATCCTTCATGGAACAGCTAATCGATAAGCGGTTTTTCTTGATGCGCCTTTACATATTTTCTAACATATGCTCCACAATACGATGCGAACGCTGGGAAGATTCCACGGTAAATTCAGCAAAGTTGACATGCGCCGAGCCATCCGCTTTATCTGACATTCCACGCAGGACAACAAATGGTACACGATTCATGTAACAAACCTGAGCGACTGCTGCCCCTTCCATTTCGGCACATGCACCGTCCATTTCGGTATATAACATGTTAACGGTATCTTTATTGGCAATAAACTGGTCTCCTGATAATACTTTACCAATCAAATAATGGGCCCCCAGCGCTTTACATGCCTCTTCAGCCAGTGTAATAAGCGAAGCCTCGGCAGGGAATGCAGATGTCTCCTGGTAAGGAATAACCCCGCGTTTGAACCCCAATGGCGTTACATCCATGTCGTGCTGAACACATACGGATGATATAACCATATCTCCAATATTCAGCTCCGGGTTAACCGCCCCCGCAACACCTGTGAAGATAATGCGATTCACCTGAAAACGATCAATCAAAATCTGTGTCGTAACCGCTGCATTTACTTTACCTACGCCGGATTTGCACACGACAATTTGCTTGCCCAGCCATTCGCCTGCAACGTATGTAATCCCGGTCTGTTTGACCGTCTCAAGCTGTTTCATACCTGCAAGCAAAAGCGCTACTTCCTCATCCATCGCTCCGATAATGCCAATCGTTTCACGCATCTTCTGATACCTCCTGTTTTCACTTTCAACCTCATTCAGCACAAAAGCTCCGTCTCCGGAGCTTTCGCATATCCACTATGTAGAGAGAGAGGTTTCTCTCTTTCCTGTATATAATCCCGATTACACTACATCTGCATGACTTACAGACAGACGAAGAATCGTTTCATGCGGCAAAATAACCCGTGGATTCTCCACATTTTCCTTCTTCATCAGCTTGGTCAGCAAACGCATCGCAACTGCGCCAAGATCGTACATTGGCTGTGCCACTGTCGTCAACTGAGGACGCACCATGGAAGCCATACGGATGTTATCCACACTAATAATGGAGAAGTCATCCGGTACTTTCAGGCCGTCATCCTGAATGCTGTGAATGGCACCAATAGCCATTTCATCTGTTGCAGCAAAGATAGCTGATGGTTTTTTCTTGAGTCCAAGGAAATATTTCATCGCTTCAACACCGGATTCATACCGATAGTTACCGATTCGAACAAGATCCTCCTGGTATTCGATCCCGGCTGCTTCCAGTGCTTTTTTGTATCCTTGGAAACGGGCATAACCATTCGCTGGATCTTGCAGTGTACCACTGATCATCGCAATTTCCTTGTGTCCATGACGAATCAGGGTGTTTACCGCATCAAATGCAGCTGCTTCGTGGTCAATATCCACGGATGGGAATGTACCCTTCTCATCACTCGTTGCACAAAGTACGATTGGCACAGCGGCAGACTGGAACGCCTGAATGTGTTCGTCTGTTACTGTTCCGCCCATGAAGAGCAATCCGTCCACTTGTTTTTCGAGCAACGTGTTAATAACACGAATTTCTTTTTCTTTTTTCTTATCTGCATTACACAAAATAATGTTGTAGTGATACATATTCGCAATATCTTCAATTCCGCGGGCAATCTCCGCGAAGGTTGAGTTCGAAATATCCGGAATAACAACCCCGACCGTGGTTGTCTTCTTGCTTGCCAGACCTCTGGCTACCGCATTCGGACGATATCCCAATCGTTCGATGGCTTCATATACTTTTTTCCGCGTTTGCGGTTTGACATTAGGGTTATTATTAACTACCCGTGATACCGTTGCCATAGACACTCCAGCTTCACGTGCCACATCATAAATGGTTACCGTCACAGTACTTCTCTCCATTACCAGTAAATTTTCATACCATTTTCATTAAGATTTATATTACGACAAATTTTTGCATTAATCAATTAAAATAGGCTTTAGGACTCACTCAAAACATTCGTAAGTGTAGCTCTAGTAATATCTGAATGGGAAGTATGCCATACAGGAATTCCCTTTTTAATCAGGATCGCCTGTGGAGATTCATGCTTAACACCCAGTTTCTCTGCTGCTTCATTCGATACCGGGCGATCTTCCACAACATAGATGATACCGTATTTCACATTTTCATTGGCATTATTATGCAAATAGTCGTTCATCTCCTGATAAGCGTTCGAGCTGATCGGACAGCGCGTACTGTGCTTAAACAGAAGCAAGGGTTGATCCTCGGTAGCCTCTACTGCGGAGTTTAGCTGTTCAATACTTGTCATTTTAGTCATGTCAGCCATTAGATATACATCCCCCTTTACCAGGAATACCGCTATGTTGAGCGTTTTCACTCTTCGATATCTTAACAAAAAGCGCGCGAAAAAGCCAATTTTCATGAAAACAAACATTTTGCACGTCAAAATTAGACAGCATTCGAGAAGTACTCCTGCCACACAAATCCGGATAATTGACTTAACCTGCGCTCCGTGGTCTCTATCCAAACTGTATCTCCAGACTTCGTTGCGTAACCCATGATGTCCAGCAACAGATTGATACGTTCCTCTACCGCTTGCTGCATCCGATATTGCATCTCCCGATCGGTCGCATCCGGCCAGGCCAGCAGTTGCTCATGAAACAGGTCTGCCAATTCATTACGTTCACCAAAAGATACGTCCTGCTTCACGGGCTGTTCACCCAATGTACTAATGCATTCTGTTAAGTCCGGCTTGACCGGAGGAAGCACTTCGTATGATACACAGTCTGTACACGCAAATACGGGTACGTTTCGAATCTCCACTTTTTTGGCGTATACTACGGTTCTTAATTCCAACTCCATTACATGTCCACATCTGCACGACTTGCGCACACCCTCACCTCATTCGTTCTATACTCTATATAAGTACCATTCGACCTATTTCGGCTCAAATCCTGCTGCAAAAGAAAGGTTGCACAAATTACCACTCCCTCCAGATGAAGGTTGTCGAATGCAGGTAATTACTGACTTGTAATCGCTTCCTCCACACTGCATATGCACAACCATGAAGTCCCTTGTAGAATCTGTTACAATTAGAGACGCGACATACCTAATTACAGCAAAAGGAGAGATGAACATGAGATTAACCGGTAAAAAAGTCATCGCTCTGGTCGATGAAGAATTCGAGGATTTGGAATTATGGTACCCTGTGCATCGTGTTCGTGAAGAAGGTGCAGAAGTGCATCTTGCTGGAGAGAAAAAAGGAAAAACCTATATCGGCAAATACGGTGTGCCTGCTGAAGCTGAATATAGTTTCGATGAACTGGACAGTTCAGAGTACGATGGCATTCTTGTACCAGGCGGCTGGGCGCCAGATAAGCTGCGTCGTTATCCCAAAGTTCTGGAACTCGTGAAGGAAATGAATGCAGACCGGAAACCGATTGGACAGATCTGTCATGCAGGATGGGTACTAATCTCTGCCAAAATTCTGGACGGAGTTACGGTAACCTCTACACCAGGCATTCGGGATGACATGGAAAATGCAGGTGCGATCTGGAAAGATGAAGCGGTTGTTGTTGATGGACATATCATCTCGGCACGTCGTCCACCGGACCTTCCACCTTACGGCAAGGCATTCTGTGACGCCCTCGCTGACAAGTAAAAATAACCCCACTGTGCTCTCATACACAGTGGGGTTATTTTATATAACAAGCTTTCCAACAAATAATTATCACAAATGTAAATATATTAACTTAAAGGTATTTATATCCAATTATCCCAATCACGATGCATTCGAACCACTTTGTTCATCCGGGCTTCCTGTGGAGTCATTAAAGACTTGCAATCGCTCCTCAATATCTCCGCTGGTCCGCAGGGCGAAGCACTTTCGAGCTTCTTCTTTGGCGTCCGATGCTGTTGTGTTCAGCACTCGGTGCTTCACACGCAACAGAGATTGCGGAGACATACTCAAGTGGCGAATACCAAGCTCCAGCCAAAGCGGAATGGCACGCTCGTCCCCTGCCATCTCTCCGCATACACTAACATCAATTCCTGCCGTATGCGCCGCATCCGCTGTGGCACGAAGCATCCGCAGAACAGCCGGATGATAAGGATGATACATATGAGCGATCTGCTCATTCATTCGATCTACTGCCAGTACATATTGAACCAGATCGTTCGTTCCTATACTGAAGAAATCCGCCTCCTCCGCCAGCAGATCAGCAATCATCACCGCTGCAGGAACTTCAATCATGATCCCTACCTGAATATGAGGGTCGTATGATAATCCCCGCTCGTCCAGATCGGACATCGCCTCACGAAGAATCTCATTGGCTTGTTGAAGCTCTTCCACCGAAGAGATCATCGGGTACATGATTTTCACATTGCCAGCAGCGCTGGCACGCAGAATGGCTGTAAGCTGTGTTTTGAACAGGTCTTTACGGTCCAGACTAATTCGTATTGCACGGTAACCCAGAAACGGATTGTCTTCTTCCGGCAATTCGAAGTAATCCAGTTGCTTGTCACCACCGATATCCAGAGTACGAATGACAACGGATTGTCCTGCCGTCTTCTCTGCCACAAGGCGGTACACCTCATACTGCTCCTGCTCACCCGGGAATGTAGCCCGATCCATATATAGAAACTCTGTCCGGAACAAGCCTACGCCCTTGGCTCCATGTTTCAAAGCCAGATCCAGTTCCTTCACCGAACTGATATTGGAAGCGAGGTGTAATATAGCCCCGTCTTTGGTTACAGCATCCACCGTAGCAAGCACCTGAAGTTGTTCTTTTTTCTTCAGCTGTTTGCTGCGAAGCATGGTATACCGTTCAATTGTCTTGCGATCCGGGTCGGTAAATACCAAGCCATTATCACCATCCACCACAAGCATATCACCAGTCTCAACCGGCATGCCAAGACTCGCTTCCAGACCGGAAACGAGAGGAATGCCAAGCGCACGAGCCATTATTGCAGAATGTGATGTCTTCCCGCCAATCAAGGTTACAATGCCAAGGACATGACTGGGATTCAGATGTGCTAATTGAGATGGCGATAGTTCTTTGGCAACAAGTACATACGGCTGTGTATCCGAAGGGAGTGTAATCTCCGGTGCACCAAGCAGATGCTTGAGCAGACGATTACCTACATCCTTGATGTCAATGGCCCGCTCCTTCATATACTCGTCTTCCAGCAAGTCAAACATCGTGACAAAATGGTCTATGGCTTCTTTGACTGCCACTTCTGCCGCCTTGTACTGACGCTCGATAATGCCCCGAATTTCGTTCATGAATACTGGATCCTCGAGGATGGCCAGATGTGCATCAAAAATACTGGACTCCTCCGGCCCCACGACTTCCTTGAACTCATTCTTGATATATTCAATCTCATCCTTAGATGTCCGTATGCCCTCATACAGCCGTTCGAACTCTTGGGCGAGATCTACCGAATCCATCTTCTGATCCGGCAGATCCCATTCCCAACTGGGCAGGACAAATGCTTTGCCGATGGCTATGCCTGCAGCTCCGTTGATGCCTTGTATCTTCATTCTACCCCTCCAACGTTCCTGTCATAGAGCACCACGGACATGACGGATGCCTGACCTTTCTTCACTTGCTTAAATGGAGCAAAGCTCCATGATTTTACTCGATCGGGATTCGTAATTACCATTGGGGTTGTCAGTGACGCCGCTTGCTCGCGAAGTACCGCAAGATCAAACTTGATCAACAACTGCCCTGGCTCCACTGTATCGCCCTCCTGAACAAAAGCTTCAAAATGGCCTTTCAACTGAGAGGTATCGATGCCGATATGCAGTAACACCTCAAGCCCCTCTCGGGTGGAAATCCCCAAGGCATGCATGGTCGGATACAAGTGCATAATCGTTCCATACACCGGTGATACCAGCTCTCCGCGTTCTGGAACAAAGGCTACTCCATCCCCAACAAGCTTGGCTGCAAAAATCTGATCCGGCACCTCTTCAATGGGTAACATTTTTCCCTGAACGGGAGCACAGAACAGAACCTGTTGCAGATCTCTTTCCAATAGCTTCGCGATTTCTTCCCGAATCAATTCCGAATAGGTACCGAATACCACCTGTACATTACCGCCACCCAGCTTGATTAATCCAGCGGACCCCATACTCTTCATAGCACCCGTGTCGATCAGGCGGTCATCATGCACGGTCAGGCGAAGACGTGTAATACATGCCTCAACCTGTACAATATTACTCTTCCCACCCAATGCTTCGAGGATTAGAGGTGCCTGATAAGGAATGTTGCCTACCCAATCTTCCAGCATGGAGCCCTCTTCACGTCCTGGTGTTGGAATCTTGAACGTACGAATCGCCCATCGGAACAAGAAGTAATAAACTAGCCCATATAGTATGCCAATCGGAATGAGCTTCCAAGCATTCTCCGATAGATGGAAATTGAGTATGTAATCAATAATACCTGCGGAGTACGAAAATCCATGCCGGATATCGAGCCAGTAACTGATCCACATCGCAACACCGGACATGACTGCATGCACGATGAACAGATAAGGTGCGGCGAACAAAAAAGCAAACTCAATCTGTTCCGATACCCCGGTTAGAAAACAAACGAGTGCCGATGTCAGAAACGTTTTCTTGATTTTCGGTTTCAGATCTTCCCTGGCTTCCTGAATTATAGCAAAGGCTATTGCCGGAATGGCAAACATCATGATGGGAAACAAACCCGCCATAAAGAATCCTGCGGTGGGGTCTCCTGCAAAAAATCGGGGCAAATCCCCTTGTACAATGTTACCATCAGGTGTTTCGAATGTTCCTAACTGGAACCAAAATACATTGTTAAGCAGATGATGAAGTCCAAAAGCGACCAGCACCCTGTATAACACCCCGTAGATGAACAATCCAAAACCGCCGAGACTGTATTCCCATGTGGCAATGGCGTTCAATCCATGCTGTAAAATTGGAGCGAGCCATAACATAAAGCAGGAGAACAATGCCGAACAGAGTCCGACGATGAGCAAAACAAACCTTGAACCTCCGAAAAATTGTAAAATTTCGGGCAGTTTAATGCTTTTAAACCGATTATGCATCCCACCGGCAAGCGCGCCGAGTATGATTCCGATTAAGGAAGCGGGCTGAACGGTGCCGTCACCAAAGTTCCGAGTCACCTGATCATATATCACGATACCAGCCAGAGCAGCAAGTCCCGCTTGTCCGGCCTGGTTGGAGAGTCCCAGTGCTACACCGACAGCGAACAAATACGGCAAAAAATAAAAAATGCCGTGTCCGGCCACGGTAGACACTTCACCGACAACACTTAATCCCCAGGCGTCCCAAGGCAGACTGCCAACACTGAGCAAAATTGCGGCGGCGGGCAGGACCATTGTAGGCAGCATTACCGCTCGTCCGAGCTGCTGCAAGGATCCGAGCCAATTCATGGCGACCTCTCCTTTCTATCCTAGATGGTAAGCTTTGCGCAACGTTTTGTCAAAGCAAAACAGTAACCCATTGGTCATTTTATATAGCAAAAATAGAACAGAAAAAATCCCGTCAACTTCAAAGTTAACGGGATCTATCCTGCAATCATTCAATTGGGTCAGATCAGGATATTAACCGATCCGAGATGAACAGGCCTCTCAGCCACGTCCAGCGCCGCGCAGAACGATGGAATCCTCTACCTTGATACAACGATTCGTTACCGCTGTCATGCCGTTCTCCGCCGCAATCTGAACCGCCTCATCACTATGGATGCCAAGTTGAAGCCACAGGACATTGGCTTTGATGGCAGCAGCGTCACGAGCTACATCTGCACAGAACTCATCGCGACGAAACACATTGACGATGTCTACTGGCTCCGGAATATCCGCAAGCGTAGCATATACCGTCTCTCCAAGAATTTCACCTTGTACCTGTGGGTTAACCGGGATAATGCGATAGCCTCTGCTCTGCATGGCTTCGGCCACCATATAGGAAGTGCGATCTGATTTGTCTGACAAGCCGACGACTGCGATGTTGCCTGCTTTGCGCAAAAGTTGTCCAATTTCTTCACGAGTAGGGTTGTTAAATTCCATGTTCAAGCACCATCCTTTTCTGATTAAAGTGCGTGTTCAAAAGACTGATTCTCAGCTATTTACTCTTTTACCCATTGAACCGAGGCGCCAAGCGCCTGCAAATGATCGAAATATTGCGGATAAGACTTGGCTACATGGTGTGCATCCCGAATACGAAGCGGCTCCTTGGAACGCAGACCGACAACAGTGAGCGCCATAATTACGCGATGATCGAAGTGAGCGTTAATCTCAACGCCGCCTTCAACACCTTCCGGACGTCCGTGTACGATAATCTCAGCTTGACGCTCTTCAACGTTCGCTCCTGCCTTCCGCAGTTCGTTCAAGTAATCAGTGATTCGGTCACATTCCTTGTAACGCAGGTTCTCTACATTATAGAACCGAGAAGTGCCTTCCGCAAACACAGCTGCGGCTACCATAGCCAAAACGGCGTCCGTTGCGGCATCCCCGTCGAATTCAATTGCTTTCAGTCTGCCATTTCCTTGAACGTGTACGACATCGTTCTCATGTGTCAATGGCACTTCCATCATGCGCAGCACGTCAACGATGGCACGTTCGCCCTGTTTGCTCTGCTCCATCAGGCGCAGAATTTTCACATCAGACTGTGTAACCGCTGCTGCTGCAAGAACCGCTGCTGATCCAGGGTAATCCCCTTGTACGGTATAAGTCGTTGGCTGGTATGCCTGTCCACCTGGTACACGGAAGGACATGTAATCATCACTTGCATGGATAACGATGCCTGCTTGCTCCAGCACTTCCAGCGTCTGTCCAATAACGACCTTGGACTTCAGGTCATCCAGCACTTCAATGGTGCTGTCTTCTGCAAGCAAAGGCGTAACAAACAACAATGCGCTCAGATACTGGGAGCTGACGGAGCCGGATACACGAATGTGTCCACCCTTGGCATTGCCACCTTTGATTGTAATCGGTAGGCGTCCTTGTTCGTGCTGTACTTCTACACCCAGTTGACCAAGCGCATCAATCAGGTCATCATGCGGACGTTTACCCAGCGAATCCGGGTACGTATTTACAAATGTAACGTCTGGACAAAGCGCTGTAACTCCCATGAGGAAACGAAGTACAGCACCCGCATTCCCCACATTCAACTCACGCACATCACGGGGATGACTGCCGAAGCCCTTGATTACAATCTTGCTGTCGTCTTCTTCAAGTTCAGCCCCAAGATCACGAATACATCTGCGCATGGCGTCACTGTCTTCACTGTGTGCCGGGAAATGAATGGTACTTGTGCCTTCTGCCAGCGCAGCAGCCAGCAAATAGCGGGTAGTGTAGTTTTTGGAGGACAGAGCCCCGATTTCCCCGTTCAGAGTGGGGGTTGGTTTAACAATAACGTCCATGGATGAAATTCTCCTTCATTGATTATATTGTCGCCAAATTGACATTCCGTGCATCGCTTGGGTATCATTATAGGCGTTAAGTCCATACAGAAAAGAGGACCTGAATATGACACAAATAGCTGAAATTGAAACGTCTGAGCTGCGCCGCCGTTTACAGGCGGGAGAGAAGCTGCAGATGATAGACGTCCGCGAGGACGATGAAGTGGCGCAAGGCATGATCGAAGGAGCCAAGCATATCCCGCTTGGACAGATTCCGGACCGATTGTCTGAGATTGAAAAATCAGGCGAGATCGTAATCATCTGTCGTAGCGGTTACCGCAGTGAGCGTGCCTGTGAATATCTGCAGCAATTGGGATACGAAGGCTGTACAAACATGGTCGGCGGTATGCTTCAGTGGCAACAGGAAGACTAGAGTAATGTGGAGCGGATCGAAGTCATAGGTAACTTTAGACCTCTAACCTACTCTGCTCCTAGAAACGAACGGGCCAATATGGCCCGTTTTGTTATATCTGCCACCATCTATCAACCATCAAACTTCGATGATAACAAGCTTAGACGCGGTAATGCGCTAAAATTAAACGAGTCACTTCAGCAGCGGATAACTCGGTTGTATCCACCGTATAATGTGCGAACCGGTATGCGTCTTTCCGCTCTTCCATTATCGTCTTGATGCGTTCCTCCGCATTTCCTGCAAGAAGCGGACGATTGTCGCAGCCGCTAACACGCTCCACAATCACTGCCGGATCAGCAGTCAGAGCAACAACCCAACCATTTTCCAACATCACGTCACAATTATCCGAACGCAGCACTACGCCACCTCCGGTCGCTATGACCTGTGACTTTTTCTCCAGTACCGAACACAGCATGCGGCTCTCGGCATCACGGAAATATGTCTCTCCCTTGCTGGTGAACAGTTCCGGAATCGCACAGCCTTCTTCTTTTTCCACCGCGGCGTCCACATCAATCAATCGGTAACCAAGCTCGCGTGCGAGCATGTCAGCGACGGTTGATTTGCCGGTTCCCATCATGCCGATGAGAATAATATTGTTAGACTTGCTCAAGGTGTACACTCCTTTAATTCAAGCAATTCGTGAGCACTTTTGTCCTATCATAACACAGCCCTGCGGACTGGGAAAGACCAAAAGAGGCCTGGCGTTAACCGGCAATCACCGGAACGCCAAACCTCTTTTAAGCCTCTTAGCAGGCCAAACCTGCCACTTTAAGACGCTCAACCCAAATCTCATCGATTCGTATAGGTGGTACTACTCCATCCAGTTGTGGTGGAAGCTGCCTTCTTTGTCCACACGTTTGAACGTGTGAGCACCAAAGTAGTCACGTTGTGCTTGCAGCAAGTTTGCTGGCAAACGCTCTGTACGGTAGCTGTCGTAGTAAGACAACGCACTGGAGAAACCAGGTACGGGAACACCTTGTTTTACAGCAGCCGCTACAACTTCACGCCATGCGCCTTGATATGACTCAACGATGTTTTGGAAGTAAGGATCCAAGAGCAAGTTTTTCAGAGCTGCGTCTTTATCATAAGCTTCCTTGATGTTTTGCAGGAACTGCGAACGGATGATACATCCACCGCGGAAGATCATGGCAATGTTGCCGTATTTCAGATCCCAGCCATACTCATCGGAAGCTGCACGCATTTGTGCAAATCCTTGTGCATAGGATACGATTTTACTTGCAAACAATGCTTTACGAACGTTCTCGATGAACGCTTTTTTGTCGCCAGAGAATGCTTCAGTTGCTGGTCCACTCAGGATTTTGCTAGCTGCTACACGCTCGTCCTTCATGGCAGACAGGAAACGGGAGAATACGGATTCTGTAATCATGGACAATGGAACGCCGAGATCCAGCGCACTTTGGCTTGTCCATTTACCAGTTCCTTTTTGTCCTGCCGCGTCCAGAATAACGTCAACCATTGGTTTGCCTGTTTCTGGATCATATTTGGAGAAGATATCTGCTGTGATTTCGATAAGATAACTATCCAGCTCTCCTTGATTCCATTCCGTAAAGATCGCATGAAGCTCTTCAACGGAAACGTTCAATACGGATTTGAGCAAGTGGTACGCTTCACCGATCAACTGCATATCTCCGTACTCAATACCGTTATGCACCATTTTCACATAGTGTCCGGCACCATCAGGTCCAATATATGTACAACATGGATCGTCACCGACATGGGCTGAGATCGCCGTCAGGATCGGTTCAACCAGTTTATAGGCACTTTCCTGTCCACCAGGCATGATGGAAGGGCCTTTCAGTGCGCCTTCTTCACCACCGGATACACCTGTACCGATGAAGCGAATGCCTTTGTCTTCCAACTCTTTGCTGCGACGTTGCGTGTCAGGGAAGTATGCGTTCCCTCCATCGATGATGATATCACCCTCATCCAGGTGAGGAAGCAGTTGTTCAATGGTAGCGTCGGTCGCTTTGCCGGCTTGTACCATGATCAAAATTTTGCGCGGGGATTCCAGGGATGCTACGAACTCTTCAATGGAGAATGAACCTGTCAGGTTTTTACCTTCAGCTTCTTTCAGAAGATCATTGGTTTTCTCGGGGGAACGGTTATATACCGATACTGAGAAACCTTTGCTTTCAATGTTAAGGGCCAAATTTTTGCCCATGACAGCCAGGCCAATCACGCCAATTTGTTGTTTTGTCATCTGGTCCTCCATCCTTTGCTCCAATTAATTTTATTGAAATAAATTCTCAACAATACTCCCATTTTAACGGTTTTATGTATAGAAGTGAACCCCGTGACACAGCTACGCAACGAGAAAACACCCCAATCTGCTGAGGTGTTCATCGTATTTTCATAAATACAGTGGGGATCACTCTGTCTCATACCAAAGTAATCCAATATTGTACATCTGATGGTATAATCATACCCATTGAACCTGGACTCAAGAAGGAGGATTATAACACATGGCGTGGGAACAGCTTTCAAAGCAAGAACAATTTTCAATGGATATTCGCAGAACCTTTTTGCTGGGGTCTTATATCAATGAATGGGGTATGCCAGAGCTCAGAACCGTTCTTTCGAAGCCGAACCGAGGCATTTATATCGAAATTTATTATTTCCCTCCCACCGCGCATGCAGACATCGCCAGATTCGCAACAGTCGGATTGTCTCAGGCATGTCGTCCATCAGGAGAGAAGGTCGCATCGGAATGGATGCTCGCGCTGCAATCCAATCTCGGTGGTGAGTGTGTGGAGCGTGTGAACTCCTATATGGCCGATCTAATCTCCCATCACATCGAAAATGTACCGGATTCAACGGTTCCGCGTGTGATGACACCGAGCGAATTAGCACCCTCCCGTTGGACCGTAACTGCCTTTCTCCTCGATGAATTGCGAGGCGAAAGCGAATCCCTTGAACAGATATACGTTGGCCATGAAACGATTCCGTTACTATGGGCCATCCCCATCACCTCATATGAAGCCAATCTCTTGTTATCCGTAGGATTGGATGAATTCGATGCCTTCATTGAAAGCTCGGAACACTCTATCATTGACCCTTGTCGTCCCTAATGCCCTCTACATACAAATAAAACCCTGGCTTGCGCCAGGGTTTGGATATGAGTTGATGTTTTTTTCGAGAACAGTTTTCATTCACCTTACAGCGTTAACCGTTCCTCAACCTTCCAACATTAATAGATGTCCGGACAGTTGTTTTAAGACTTCACGGCAAGCATTTGCTTTGTCTACATTATCCGTCTGTATGGCAGTGTGGAGACGCTCCAATTCATCGTCCACTTCCATGCGCAACAACATGAGCCTTTCCTCGCCCTCGCGCGAGAGGAACATTTCTTCCATCTCTTCCGCCGTCGGCGCAGGTTCTTTTTGAAAGATTACACGTTGCTTGAACCCAGAAACCTCCACGAGGCGAATCACTTCACCGAATAAAATGTTCTCCACCGTCATCTGCTGATCCTTAAACCGCTTCACAACTGCATGCCCGCGTGTATCTCCAATCAGCTTCTCCAGCCATTCTGCAAGCTTTGCGTCCTTAATGATGTAATCCCCAGTCATCTTATAGTTCCCCGTGCGTGTCTGTTGAAAGCGGAGCTTTACCAGCTTGCGGCCGGTCCGGACTGACAGTATAAAAAAGGATTCGTCCTCGCTCCAATATAGTGAATATCCCTCACGAATAAGGTCTCTGATCAAATTTTGGATATGCCGACGGTTGAACCGCAGCTCCAGATTGCAATATTCAACTTCATAACTCTTATTCACGGCACTCCCTCCATCTGTACCGGATCTGCTCCGGCCCTCGTCTTCAATCGCTTCTACTCAATCGGCTTACCCTATTTTATACTTCATTTTATGTAAGGGTACTTGGTTATTTGACTATTTTTCACCGAAAGGACGGCAGCACTACAGCTTTCCGCAAGCGCACAGGGGCAAGCCCCCGATTTTCATGTTATAACAGACATCAAAAAGGGAGCTCCACAACCATGAAGGTTGACGGAACTCCCTTTTTTCTATTTTATTTGGCTGGAGCGGTGCGAAACGGATTGCGGGATAGTACAAAATGTACTACGGCAAGTCCTGCCATGACGACGGCACTGCCAATGAATGGTGCCGGATGGCTAACGTGGTCCCACAACAATCCGGAAACAATAGGACCTACAACCATACCCGATCCCTGCAAAGTGAGGAAGAATCCCCAGATCGCTCCCCGCTCCCCTTTGGGAATCAGTGTGGCTACAAACGCATTCCAGGCGGGCAGAATCATGGCATAACTGACGCCCACCAACATAACAACACCAAAGACTACCGGAATGGATGTTATGGAGGAAAATGCGAACAGACTTGCTGACGCCATCAAAAAACCAACGTTCAGGAACGGTTTCGTACCAAACCTGTCTACCATTTTACCTACAGGCAGTAACGCAATAACAGTTATTCCACCCCCCGCAATCAACAACAAACTATACAGGTTGGGTGAGATATGCAGGTCTGTGCGTGTATATAGCGTAATTACTGGACTGAGCAGCCCAATGACAAACGACTGCATAAACAAGGCAGGATACACTAACGGATTAACATTAAGCGTGCTGCGAACCCGCTGCAGTGTGCCCTTCACACTCTTTTGCAGTCGGATGAACGGCGTGAGCAAGTTTGGTTTGGCTGGATATTTCACATCTCGATTCTTCGCCGCTTGCTCGGCATGCTCCTCTCCTTCGACAATGACACGTCCAGGAAGAATCATGGCCACCAGAATAACGAGAATGGCACAACCCATCAACACAAGAAATATGGTGCGATAATCATGGTGCGTACGCTCCAGCAACCAGTTCATGCCAATTGGTCCAAGGCCTGTACCGCCCAGAGCGGCCATCTCCAGCGCTCCCATTGCTGTACCATTCTTGTTCTGTGGGCCTGACATCGCAGTCACCCCTGTCATGGCGCAAGGCCAGAGCGGTGACGTACCAATGCCAAGAATCAGACAGGCCATAGCCAGTCCAAAGGCACTTTTGAGAAAAAGGATCATAATAACAGCGATTAAGGTACAGATTAGTGCTGTGACCATCGTTGCGCGGAATCCGATCCGTTCTGCTGCCCAGCCGGAAGGCGCCCGGAACAGATTATCTCCCAGATATTGAAGAGCAAATGCCACACCAATGACGCCTGCGGACAGACCCAGAATATTATCCATATACACGGGCAAAACGGCTACCAACAGCGCTCCTTTGATAATTTCAACTAGAAAAAGTGTCAGCCACATCGCGATAAAAAATGGAGACCGCAAAATTTTGGCTGGTTTTGTATCAGTTTGCATTCTTTTTCCCCTTTCGGCGTTCATTTACCTATTCCCTATCCTTAGTGTAACCGTGGGGAATGTGCCCAAATCTCGGCAATTTAAAAAATTGTCGATTATACCTGTTGCATTCGGGTCTTAATTTGCTATACTCATCTTTGTTTACCAATTTTATTAGGAAGGGTTGTGACAGCAATAATGAATCACCACCGTACGCCGCTGTTTACCGCTTTAAAAAATCATGCGGCACTCAATCCGGTACAGTTTCATATTCCGGGCCATAAAAAAGGATTGGGAGCGGATACCGAATTCCGTGAATTTATTGGCGATAATGCCTTCTCCATAGATTTGATTAACATCGCACCGCTGGATGACCTGCATCAGCCAACCGGTGTCATTCAGGAAGCACAGATTTTGGCAGCAGATGCCTTCGGAGCCGATTATACCTATTTTAGTGTACAAGGCACAAGCAGTGCCATTATGACCATGATTCTATCTGTATGCTCACCGGGTGACAAAATTATTGTGCCCCGTAATGTGCATAAATCGGTTCTGTCCGCCATTATTTTCTCAGGCGCCAAACCCGTATTTGTTTCTCCTTCACAAGATGCCAATCTGGGTATTGACCATGGAGTGACCACACAGTCTATCCGCCGTGCACTTGAGCGTCATCCGGATGCCAAGGCATTGCTTGTCATTAACCCGACCTATTACGGCGTAGTTACAGACCTAAAAGAAATTGTTGAACTGGCACACAGCTACCAAGTCCCTGTACTTGTTGATGAAGCACATGGCGTACTCATTCATTTCCATGAGGATCTGCCGTTGTCTGCGATGGCAGCAGGTGCCGATATGGCTGCAACCAGTGTTCACAAGCTTGGTGGCTCCATGACACAGAGTTCCGTACTCAACCTGAACACGAAGAATGGATTCGTGAATCCACAGCGTGTACAGACGATCCTGAGTCTGCTCACCTCAACATCAACTTCATACATTTTGCTTGCTTCGCTCGACACATCCAGACGTAACCTGGCACTCCACGGTCATGAGATTGCACAGAAGGCGATTGAACTAGCTGAGTTTGCCAGACGTTCGATTAACGATATGGATGGACTGTATTGCTTCGGTAAAGAGCTGCTGGGTACGGAAGCGACCTTCAATTACGATCCAACCAAAGTTACGGTCCATGTTCGCCATCTAGGTATTACAGGGTATGAGACCGAGAACTGGCTGCGTGAGCATTACAACATCGAGGTCGAACTTAGTGATATGTACAATATTCTGTGTCTCATCACGCCAGGAGATACGGACGACAGCGTGGATATCTTGCTGAACGCTCTGCAGGATCTCTCCCGTACCTATTATCAAGTGAACCCGGCTCATGAACTGGTGGTCAAAGTTCCGGATATTCCACAGTTGATGTTGACGCCACGTGATGCATTCTACGGTGATACCGAAGTGATTCCGTTTAAAGAATCCGCAGGACGTATTATCTCAGAATTCATCTATGTCTATCCTCCAGGAATTCCGATCCTGTTACCGGGTGAAGTTATCACCCAAGAGAACATCGACTACATCATCGACCATGTCGAAGTTGGATTGCCTGTCAAAGGACCCGAAGATCGCAGCGTAACCAACGTTAAAGTGATCGTGGAAGCCGATGCCATTTTCTAAAACACCCCTAGCGCTGAGCAGGGATAAACTTGAAGGGCCAAGCCTTACGCTTGGTCTTTTTTTTATTTTGTCGGACAATTCATTTTATCGGACAAGTGAGTTTGCATTTTCCCGTCTATTTCGTCGTTCAATCAGGTCATAAACAGCTCGTCCACCTCTTTAAAAGCAAACAAAAGGCCCCCTGAAATCAAGGAGCCTTCATGTTATGTTCCAAAAGAATGACTATTCTTGTGATGCAACGAGTTCGTTGTAAGCCGCTTCAACGCGGTTCCACTCTTCTTCGTCTTCAATATTGTAGAGCACCATTTCCTCGTCTTCTTCTTCCATACGCAGGATGATGCCGTCAGCTTCAGGATTGTTACGTTCCAGCAGGAGCGCATAAACATGCTTCTCCACGTCAAACGTCTCCACCAAAACCATCTCCACGTCTTGGCCGTTCTCGTCTGTTAATGTGAGAAGGACTTCTTCATGCTCGTGGTCGTGGTCGTGGTCTTGCCCGCATCCGCAGCCATCGCCGTGTTCATGTGTGTGATCGCTCATTGAAATACCTCGCTTTATAAATAGAAATTGTGTAACCTTGCATATCGTAACATGTTCAATGACCCAGGTCAATTTAACTCACAGGGTTATTTCCGCTTCAATCGTTCAGCGCTGTAATGATTTTCTCCGCTACCAGGACGTAACTGCTGTTTGCATTTTCTTTAATATGAAAGCCGACTTGATACTTGCCGGCACGACTGAAATCGTACGTAAAATCGTAAGTGCGGAACCAGAAGTTATCCTTCTGTGTTGTAAGCTCCTGTGACTGGATATCCTTCACCTGACCGCTTGGATTGGTAATCGTTACTTTCACCGCAGCTACATCTGCTGTCAGACTGTCCACTTGGGAAAATACATTGAATTTCAGCTTCCCTACGTTAACGTTGCCAAATACAGTGTCTCCCTTGAAGAGAAAAATATGTACATTCGGTTTGATCACCGTTACTCTCTTGTTACTGCTATCCCATTTGACGACGCCTCCAGCTTCCCTTACAGGTACATAGGTCGTTCCATCAATGAGATAACCTCCATCAGCTGCTTCCTTGCCGTTAATGAGAACACGAATCTTCTCGTTCACCGAATCTGCAAACAATAAAGACCCGCCGAGCAAGGAGAATACCGTGACACAAAGCAATACTCGTTTCCATTTCATCCCGTCAATATTCCCTCCCCTGCTGCTAGCTGTTGTACATTTATACTGTACATTCATCCACAAAGTTGCGCTGTTTTTCATCATTTTTCATTTTTTATCCAGAATTTTTTCCACCCCTTGGAATGCACAAATAGAGGCTCTCCTCATTAAAGGATGCCTCTGTTCTATTCATGTTATAACTACGGAATTAGACGAAGGGTTATGATGAAGTATGGCGGGTCAGGATACAGGGAACACCCTTGCCTATAGCCCCTTCGATTCGCATCCGCGCAGCGTAATCCATGCCTCGTGTACATGGTGTTTTACATCTCTCGCATACATCGGAAGTGACCAACTTCATGGATACACGGATTTTGTCACTCTTTAATGCGGGAGCTTTCTTTCCCTTTGCTTTTGCCATCCCGGATTCCCCATTTCCCCAAGTGCTTACTGATGTAATGCATCATATGGGGATCCGCCCGGTTGTGTGTCTATTTAAAATACGTATTTAAATAATAAAAATATGACAAGGAGGATACCCCCGAGAATGAGCCAGTTGCTGATTTCATACCAAATGCTTTTGCCTCCGGACAGGTATTTCTGTTCATTCTCCTGATGACGCTGACGGTGTGTATCCGTCTCAGAGCCATGGGGTGGTTTGCTAAAATCCATCATAAGTACATTCCCCTTTCAGCAGTTTTGTATAATCTTAATACCATTATAACCCATAATTGAGTATGAATTTGATTTTTCTGTATAAAAGAGCTTTTTCATGCAATTGGTTCTATTGGATCGCAGATAATTCTTCTTCTATGACCCATTTGTGGTTTTTTATCAAATCTCCCCCTGTTGTCGGGGTGTAATCAACCATATATACCGTTGTTTGTTCAGCGGACTCAATTGTGGCCTTGGCACCCTTCATTCCTTTCATGTGATCAGCGCTTAACAGCACCTCAGAACCTACCTTATACGATTGATCGGTATGGTCCTGTATTTCTTCATGAATAACCCATTTATGATTCTGCACGGGATCTCCGCCTGTGGTTGGGGTATACGTCACTGCATATACCGTAGTCTCATAAGCTCCAACAATCTTTGCTGTTGCCCCCTTCATGCCCGACATGTGATCGGCACTCATCATTGCCTGGCTTCCTACTGGAAAGGTGGGATTGCTTTTCTCCAGCAATCCTTCCGGTAGCTCTCCAGATTCAGAATGGTGCATCTCACCTGCGGTGGCTGTATGACTGTCATCTTTACTCTCTATAGTCTGCTGAGTCTCCTTGCCACATCCACCCAAAATCAAACTGCTTACGATCAAGATAGTCGATATGTTCATTAAGTACTTTTTCATGTGTCCGCACTCCTTTAATTGTATTTATATCATTTATTATACCCCCTATGGGTATATCGCAATCATAATTATTGTTTTTTTCCGGATAAGGTGCATCTTACAACGGAGCAAAATAAATCAAAAAAGCCTCCGATTTCTCGGAGGCTTCTTATCAAGAACAAATCATTTCAGTGATTACACCTTACGCCAGTTCCACGTTAACATTCACGTTCCCTTTGATTCCTTTGGAATATGGGCAGTAGTCATGAGCAAGTTTCACAAATTTCTGTGCTGTCTCCTCATCCAGACCGAGAATTTTAACTTCCAAATCAACTTGAAGTTTCACGCCGTTATCCTCAGAGTCCGTCACCAACATCACGGTTGCAGCAACAGTACTTCTTTCAATTTCAACTTTGTGTTTTTTCAATTGAAACTCCAGTGCGGAGTTAAAACAAGCGCTATACCCTGCTGCAAACAACTGCTCCGGATTGGTAGCTGTCGTCACTTGTCCTCCCAGTTCAGGTGGTGCAGCAACATCCAACATAAACACGTTATCTGGAGATTGTACAATTCCTTGACGTCCACCTGTATTGATGACTGTTGTTTCATATAATGTTTTCATTTGTAAAACTCCTTTAGTTGATTGGATTTATGTTGACATAAATTCGACTTCTCTTGTATCGCTAACAATTACATTGTACACAATTTAATTGTGCATGTAAATAGTTGATGTAAAAAAATAATACAGTTTAATGCTGAGTTTAAATGAATAGCGATAATGAGGTTTATCATTGTAGGCATCAGATAACCTAAGTTGAACTTAAGGAGGAATAACACGTTTGGAGAATAATTCATTTCTAACCCCGGACAAGCCCAAACATAAATCCAGGGCTCTCTATGAGGTGCTAGCTGTATCAACCAGACTCGGCCTGACTTCATTTGGAGGACCGATCGCTCATCTTGGTTACTTTCATGAAGAATATGTTCGCCGTAGAAAATGGATGGATGAACGTAGCTATGCAGATTTAGTTGCGCTGTGTCAATTTTTGCCCGGACCTGCCAGCAGTCAAGTCGGGATTGGAATTGGCATTATCCGCGGCGGATTGCTGGGGGGACTGATGGCTTGGCTTGGTTTTACACTTCCATCTGTCATTGCGTTAGTCTTGTTCGCTTTTCTTCTGCAAGGATTTGATATTAGCAGTACTGGATGGATTCACGGTCTGAAAATTGTTGCTGTAGCTATTGTCGCTCAGGCGATATGGGGCATGGGGCAAAAACTAACTCCTGACCGCTATAGGGCAACCATCGCTATCTTTACTGCAGTGGCGACTGTTGTGTGGCAGACTGCATTCACTCCAATCCTTTTTATTGTGATAGCAGGCGTGATAGGTATGATCCTTTTTAGTAAAATGACCGAGTTTAAAACAGTAGACTTGTCTGTCCCTATGAATCGTAACTTGGCAATCGTCTGTTTGGCTACGTTCTTTGGAATTCTGATTTTTCTCCCGTTACTCACTCCCTTTGATCGTTCGGGGTGGCTGTTATTCTTTGATAGCTTCTACCGTTCAGGATCACTCGTATTTGGCGGAGGGCATGTTGTGCTTCCGTTACTGGAACGTGAATTCGTTCCTGCAGAGATGATCAACAAGTCCGACTTTCTGGCGGGATATGGAGCAGCACAAGCTGTACCCGGACCATTGTTCACTTTTGCCGGTTATTTAGGAGCGATGATGCGTGGGGTTTCAGGAGCTTTGGTTGCAACGATCGCTATCTTTTTGCCAGCTTTTCTTCTGATCGTAGGCGTATTGCCCTTCTGGAGTGCTTTATGTAAAAGCTCAAAAACCCAAGGAGCATTACGCGGAATTAATGCAGCTGTTGTAGGTATTTTGCTGGCGTCGTTGTACGATCCACTCTGGACAACTGCGATCCTGACGCCTGTTGATTTTGCACTTGTATGCATGTTGTTTCTAATGCTCGTTTTTTGGAAAGTACCACCCTGGATCGTCGTCTTTGCTGGTGCAGCAGGCGGTACAATGATGAACCTTTTCTAAATAAAAAAGGTACCCCTACACTGCACTTTTTTTTCAAAGCGTCCGTGTTTAGGTACCCTATTACTGCTAGTAAGTTATTGACCGATCCATGCAGATCATCTGTTTATTTTCTTCAGCATCCCAATTCAAGTTTCTCAAATCCGAGCTGGCCTAGCTTGTCTACACTCTTTCTTCAAATCAGGTTCCTTGTTCGTCTTCAGACTTCTCCCCAGTTTGATTAGTTACTCCAGATATCCACTTTCATCTGCGCACATTTGAAATACTTGGCCTCAGCCTTGCTTGTGGTGAGTTTCAACAGACATTGCAATTCTCCATGTTGGAACAACCCACCACTCAGGTCAGCAGCAACACCTCCATACTGATCATCCGCACCAAGCCACACGGAAGGTCTTTCGAACCCCGCCGAGAACTGTAACCCTGTGCAGAGCAGCACGGTCAGGTTCTTTCGATTCTGCGCTTCATCTCCCGCCACACCTTGCGTAGTGAAGAAAACCATGTTTTGCTTAAAATCCGTGTACGTTCCATCTGCTTTATAGGCTCGGACCATCCCATACTTCTGATTAACGTTATGAAAAAAGGTGATACCAGCCTTGCTATCCTTCGATTTGATGCCAACCTGAACCGATATTCCAATATTGCCGTTGAATTGTAGCGCTTCCAAAGTGACTGCAATTGCTGTTACTTTCGAGCTGTCAATCAGATGTTTCATTTTCAACTCTGCCGTCGCTCCTACTGTGGTCGGTGTTGTAACTGTTATGGTTCCTCTATCGGGCAAAGGCTCAAACGTAGGGGTGCCCACCACCTCCACCCAATCCGGTAACGTTCCATATAGAAAATCGGCCACAAGCTGTTTGTGGACCTTTCCAAAGGGCACGATCTTACCCGCTGCATCACGTATAACCATCTCTACACCCCCACCGAATAGGCTACACCGATATTATGATCGGTATTGTAATACACGTACACTACCCCGTCCATAACGGACACCATCAAGGATTGCATATTGGTCGTTTCCCAATTCAATGCCGGAAAATATATATCTGAAGGTTTGTCCAGCAGTTGACGGAAGTCTGCGCTGATCTTGGCAATGGCAGGCCGAGCTACAGTCGTAACCCCACCTGAAGCATAAGCCGATAACATGCCCAGCCACCACATGCTCCCTTTGTACATAAATACACCTGCATTGGGTCTCGAAATATTTTCTTCTGCTGATAAAGTCGCATCATTGCCACCCATTAATGGTCTTGGATCAGCTAACCAGCTACGTCCGTCATGAGAATGCCAGATACATTTACGGCCAAAGTCACCGCCGCCCATTACCGAAAAACCGATCCATTTGCCACCATTTCGAAAACACGAGAAGTAACCGGTATGACCATCACCTGGGAAACCTGGAGGTTTGTCCAATATCAAACCCACTCTTGTCCAGTTAATCATGTCTACAGAGGTTGCAAGTGCCGTCGATTGATTTATCCCAAGTCCGTTTTGTTGATAATACATAAAGAATAATTGTTCTTCATCGTTCCAGATCACAAATGGCGTTTCCGTCGAATTCCCAACCACAGTATCGAGATATACCTGTCCGTGTTTGGTCCATGGTCCTGTCGGACTGTTGGAATACGCAAGTCCAATTCCACCTATACGATTATGGTTGGTAGAATACGTAGCATAATAATCTGCTTTTGCACCAGGGATAAGCCCCTTCACTTTGATCGCCCGAAACCAATAGATCGATTGAAGACCCGCCATTGCAGCGGTATATATAGGATTGTCCATTTTTTTATCAAATTGAGGCGTGTACATCCGTCTGGATTCTGCATCGCAATAATCATATGGCGCAATGGCCCTGTTGGCCTTCATCGCTGCGCCCAGTGCTGCCTGAGCAATATTTTCAGTCATGGACATGGGAGCTCAACTCCTTCGTGAACGGGGTATTACCCGTTACCGGTCGCGAATATAAAACATCCGAAGCGTTCATTAATAGGATTGAAAAATCAACAACATTACCCTCATTCGCAGCTGACTCCCGAGAAATACGAATGATAGAGCGAATTCTAGCATTATATGAATACGCTTTCATTTTAGTCATTCCTTTAATGCCTTTACAGTTGTACTCAGCAATTGTGCCTTTCATTGGTACGCCCGGATAATGTTGATCCTTCATATTAATCCCTCCTATTGTTTTCTCCCGATAAGTATATTCATGAAGCTACCTTTATGTTAAAGCATTATGCCCATCTTGCAGCCTATTATTCTAAGTCTGGTTTTTCATATAACCAAACATTTGCTTATGTTAACAAGACGAAACAGGCTAACCCATAAATAATAGGCTAACCTGTTTAAATGAAGAAACTGCAAAACTAACTACTTATTTCTCTGCAAAAAGTGAAGATAAGGGATTGGCTACTTTTTTATCGGATTGCTCCTTGCCTTGGTTATTCAATACATAGAACTGGTAAAAGTCGTTACTGAATCCAATAGACTCCTGCATTTTCAGCTTAAAAGCTTCAAATACCGCATTGCTCAGATGATCCTCATTCCAGAAATAATGAAGCATTAATCGATTCTGGTTATAGGGATGTTTGATCACGTACGCACCAGCGGCAAGAGGTTGATTCATGGTATTCTTCCAAGGAAAACCAGTCTGTTTCGTCCGATCGATAATGTTGGATTTTAAAGCCTGCACCAATCCGTTTGACTTGGCATTGCCAATGACAATAAGGTTGCTGTTGCCGATCGCTTTTTTCATCTTTTGCTTCAGCTCCTTGCGATCCCGTACAACGTCGTATCTTATCCCGCTCATATCAAGGAATCCGGTCAACTGATGAACGATATCTTCCTGCTGTTTGGCTGCAAGCTTACTCACCTGATCACTGAGCACAATGGTTAATTCCTCGCCTTGAAGGACTTTGTCCATCAATCGATTCATCACTTCATAAGGCAGATGAGGGATCATACCCATGACAGCCTGATATTGCGCTTGTAAGATATCATGCACATATGCAGCGGTCTCTTCTTTGGATAATTGGTATTCAGGCTTTAAGACAAAATCAGGCTGATATAGGGCTGTTTGCATTTCTGCGCGCACTTCCTTACCAAGCACATCTTCAATGGTTTGAAGAAGCCCCTCTATTGTTGCATTTTGATACACGTAGCGTTGGAAATATGTTCTCATCAACTCGTCAAATTTCTCTTCACCGACGGAACGGTAAAGCTGATAGATCGCTTGTCGCCCCTTCTGATAATACACCAGACCGGCTAACTCCCCGGCTTCATCGTTTGTTGACGCAATCGCCATATCTACGGGCGCAGTGTCAAACTGTATGGATCTGAAACCATTTAGCTTAACTCCCTGTTTCTCGGCAAAATACACCATGGAGAAATCGGCAAAGCCCTCGTCCAGGAAGGATTCGGTCTCTGAATTATTACCAATCAATGCATGGAACCACTGATGTGCTATCTCATGAACAAATGTTGTATCTTCTTCTGGAACCTTACCCGTTTGAATCTGGCCCATCTGAATGAGTCTCGTATACTCCACGGCAACGCCTTGTACATACGTCTCGACAATTCGGAACTCTGGGTAGGGATACTTGCCATATTTCTCACTATAGAAATCAATGACCTTGAATGCCTGATTAATGTATCGGTCAACGATCTCTTTCTTGGATGGATCATCGTTGAAATAATAGTATTCCACCGTCAGACCGTTACGGGTAGCGCGCTCCACTTGAAGATTAGGACTGGCAAAGAAAACAAACTCTCTCGTATTCTCGGCTACGGCAGACACAATCTTACGCCCATGTTCTGTACTGTTTTGAGTGGAGATCATGCCAGGCATGGCTACCTGATACTCCTCAGGCACATTAAATTGGACTTCAAAGTCGGACGAGGTGTAATAATCGCTCTCGAATGTTCGACTATACGGTGCCTTATTCCACTGCTGCTTGACCTCATCGTATACAGACATCACCGGGAACCAGTGTGCACCATTAATTATATCCTTGTAATAGGATATTCGCTGTGAGCCATAAGGTATATTCAGATGGAATTCCAATTGTAATGTTATCGATTCGCCTGGTTGAACGGACTTTTTCAACTGTACAGTCAGCGCTTGATTTTCCTTATGGAAGTCCAGTGACTGGCTATCTGCTGTTACAGCCTGAATATCAATGCCACCCAGAAAGTCCTCCGCTGTCTTCTCGGGATGATCTTCACTAATCTGTTCATTGTTCTGTTGGAACATTGAAGCCTGTGTGGACTTGGAAAGGTTCGCATCAGCATATGTATGCAGGACCAGTTGCTGGAGTGTATCCTTGCTTGTGTTGCGATACGTTACCTTCTCGCTCCCCTGGATCGTCATGTCTTTCTCATTCAGCCGAGCCTGGATCTCGTATTGAATCGGGGACTGCTTTAGGGAGTCTGTGTTAGGTATATTCGTAGATACAGGTGGGACCGCTTCCGCTACCACAACCCCCATGGTGACAAGTGGGCTTGTTGCCAGTATTAAAGCCAGTGTACCCGCGATCCCTACTCTGGCTAACTTTGATGTAAATGGGTTTGAATAATTCATAAGTTCTCTCCTTCTCCTGTTCTATGTTGACCTCAGAACCAAGTATAGAAGAGGAACCTTATGATGAATTTATGTTTTATTTAAGTTTTGTTTAAAAAGAGGAAGAGAAACTGAAGTTTTCTTCAATCACATGGTTGTATGTAGAAAAAGAAAAGAAGCCTTACATCGCAAGGCTCCTCGTGTATGATCTGTAGTGGGCTCAAACCACTGACCCCTACCCTGTCAAATAAGTGAGCTCTTGGTATCCTTTCTCTCTCTGTATAGATGACCGAGTAATTCTTTTATTCCAGCCTTGATTTCGACCGATATTTTATCTTTACTAATGTAGACCACTTCTAGCAATGTGCTTAATTTAAGCCAAATTATACCATTAAGTATATTTATTTTCAACAAAACCACCTACATATATTATCGGAGGTGGCCATAATGTTATATAAAAAAACAACTCCTCTTGAGATATAATTCTCAAAAGAAGTTGCCCTTTTTTTCATATAGGACGAGTGGGGATCGAACCCACGACCCTTACCCTGTCAAGATAATGCTCTCCCGCTGAGCTATCGCCCTGTAATAAATAGGATGTATCCATCACGATCATAATGCTATCTTTAGCTGAGCTAACAGATCATGATATATAATTATTTCCCAATCAAGTAACAGTATCATATCAAGTAACCGTGTTCATTGTCAATGATTTATTTGGTTATAATTCACCCAAAATGGTGCACAATAAAGGAAGATTACCATATCTACAACGAGGTGAATTCTCTATGAGAAACTTAACAAAACGGTCAAAATCCAATACACATACATTTACCAAATGCTTCTTTTTTTTCGTTGGGCTTATGATTGTCATGACAACCCTTACCGGTTGCGGCTTGGAACGGGATGAACATACGGTTCAATTCCAACAGTTAAAACAACCCAATGAAAATGATGAATCTCTACCCGTCTGGCTGGACGTATACTCCAAATCGGTAGTTCAAGATGTATATTCTCCGCGAGGAAGCAGTGAAGTTTTGCCGTGAAGGTAAGAGGTAAATTACTCTTCTTCATCCCACTTACGTGAGTATGCTTTCTTGGTCACATAATACAACAGAATAATCATTCCCGCCGACATTAACAATGTAATGACCATGATGCCTGCCATGCCCATCACTACCCCCTCCTCTCCCAATATGTCCCAGACTTCACTATACAGGAAAAACATTTTTTTGTATAATTCAGTCTGATATGTCGCGCAAGAGCAGAAAGAAGGAATGGAATTGGCAGCTGAGATTAGTTATGTAACGACGCAAGAACAACTGGAACAAGCCCTGGGTATTCGCAATCACGTTTTTGTGATCGAGCAACAGGTTCCTGCCGAGATTGAGATTGATCAATACGATGTCATTAGTCCGGATGTGCATCACGTATTGTTAAGTACGGATGGGCAAGCTGTAGCTACAGGACGTCTGATCTATTACAGCAAGGATACGGCCAAAATGCAGCGGATCGCGGTGCTTGAGTCTCATCGTTCATTCGGTTATGGACGCGTGCTTCTGCTCGCGATGGAGGAACTGGCACGTGAACTCGGCTTATCCTATTCCGTACTGGATGCTCAATGTCAGGCGCAGAAATTCTATGAGAAACTGGGCTATGAAGTGATTTCGGAAGAACCTTTTTATGATGCAGAAATTCTGCATGTTCGTATGAAAAAGAGTCTGTAAAACTTCGGCATTGGCGGTCTTATGAGCATATAGTGCATACTTCCCAGGAATTCGGATAGGCTAATCAGGTAAACAGATTCCTATCTCGTCATATAAGGAGAGTGTGACATCATGGATCAAACAACACGCGAGAGTTTCACAGCCGTACAGAAAAATGGCGACGGTGACCTGACAGCCTTTCAGACTTCAGCAGGACGTATACTGGATTACCAACAAGCACTTGCAGAAGTAAAGGCTGGCGCTATTGCCGGCGTGAATGTATTTAAAGGCAAAGATGGCGAAATGTATATTCGCGGCGATGCCGACGGTGACCCAACCAACAACCTGGACCAACTTCCCCAATTCTAAAATAGATGCACAGATCGTTACGTGTTACACAGAAGCGCCAATTCGGTTATCCGGGTTGGCGTTTTCTTATTATGATTAATAGTCCGTAAAATATTTTACGGAGTCCCCGGAAGGCTGGCTTTTGCGAATTGGCTGTTGTACCTGTTCCCATGCCTGCAAGATCTGTATCCCTTCGAGAGTAGACCGATTCTCCCAGGCGATGTGCCCGGTTCGTTCAAGCTCCAGCAAAGACTCATGAATGTAAGCTCTGCTTCGTCCCGTCTTGGTCTCCAGTTCATCCATACGCGGCAGCCTGCGCCGTTGTCCTGCATAGTTCACCATAATCCGCAAAATCTTACGTTCAAAGTCGTTCAGCATACTTTACCTCCCCATTCATATCCGTAACAGGACGCCATGCCAGAATACCTTGCTCCAGAAATGTTCGGGGTGAGCCTTCTTTTCCCGCTGATGCTCTAATCATCCCGCCACGTACACTATTAATTCGAATCTGTCGCTGCGTAATCTGCCCTGCACGATCCATGTAGACCAGCTCCACCATCTGGCCAATATATTTCCCTAGCATAATCATCCCTCCGATAAGAACATTTGTTTGTATTTCATATTATATGCGAACATAAGTTCTTTATTCAATAGTAAAAAAAGGATTTTGCAAAATAAAAAAAACCAGACTTTCCCCTTTGATCAAGGGAGTCTGGTTCCTCTGATAATGCTGCTGATATAACAACATTTCTTGTAATAATCCGGTTCAGTAACGGATCAGTGTCGATCGGATTCCGAAAATTGCACTTTCTTTAATTGCTGTGTAGATGGATTAAAATCAACATTTACATAGACCGCGAATTGCTTGCCGTCTTTGGCACGAACCCATAGCTTGAACTGTTCCCGTGACTGATCTGCTGTTAGAGAGGTACGGCCGATGTGCTTATAGTCCAAAATATCCACATTGTACTTTGTCTGTGTTTCTTTGACCGCAATAATTCCCCACTTCGCATAATCTGGGATGGCGGCGCCCGTAGCCGAGGCAGGTGTGAATCCCGCTAAACTAAGCATAACCGTAAGTATTGTAACGATGAGCATTCTCATTTCACTCACTCCTTAGGACAATATGTTTCTGTTATATTGCCCGTCCGGGTTTCATTTTACACGAATAAACGAAAGATCCAAGCCAGTGGCCGTAGGGAAAAAGGAACCACATGAACAAGCCGGTCCAACGAATCAGGAGGCTCCGTCCGGAAACTCATTCCCCAGTCACCCGAGAAAACGTGTTGTTGTGTCTTCGGCTCCTCAGGACGATCCAACCCGTATTTCTTTTCAAGCCTTTGCCTCGTTTGTTCATCCACCTGAACCTCGTTCGAAACGTCATATGCTGTGACAGGCTCGCTGCTTATGTACATCAGCATCATCAGAAGGATCGGAATCCACACTATTTTTACCCAACGTTTGTTCATCTTTAACTCCTTTATGTACCTTAATTCTCTTGTATCTGGCAGACCCATTTAAAGGTTAGATTATACATAAAATTCACCGTATTGGAAATAACAACAGGGAGAAGATATGCAGCATTTGATATGCAATACTTAAGTCCCATTTGGTTGATTTTATGTTTAAAAAAGGGAATAACCGTGTAATAGGCCATGACAGCCTGACTTCATGATCTAACATTTCTACAGGATCTGCAATACCACTTTGAGGAGGTTACACCCCAATGTTCAAACGCTTGGATGAAATCCTGATTGAGATTCCCAATGTCGAGAAGCCCGATCCGAATGCAGCAGCAGCCATACAAGAGTTGCTCGGCGGCAAATTCGGAGAAATGTCAACGTTGAACAATTACCTCTATCAATCGTTTAATTTTCGATCCAAAGAAAAGCTGAAGCCCTTCTATGACCTCGTCATGAGCATTACGGCTGAAGAATTGGGCCATGTTGAACTCGTGTCTCATGGCATTAACAAATGTCTTAGAGGATCAACCGAGTACAAAGAACCCGACGATACGCCGCTAGGTTCGGTGAAAGATGCTCGTCTGTCGTATCACTATCTGGCAGGTGCACAAGGTGCAATGCCTTTTGACTCTATGGGTAATCCATGGACGGGAGCAAATGTCTTCAACAGTGGTAATCTGGTCGAAGATCTGTTGCACAACTTTTTCCTCGAATGTGGAGCGCGTACGCATAAAATGAAGGTATATGAGATGACAGATCACCCGGCAGCCCGGGAAGTGGTTGGTTTCCTGCTGGTACGTGGCGGCGTGCATGTTGTTGCATATGCAAAAGCCCTTGAGATTGCAACTGGCGTCAATGTAACCAAACTCGTTCCTATTCCTTCACTGAACAACAAAGCTTTCAATGAGGCTCGTAAATATGAAGAAAAAGGGGTACACACCAAGCTGTACACCTATAGTGATAAAGACTTCAATGCGATCGGTCAGATCTGGAAAGGAACTCACCCCGAAGATGGACAACCTCTTGAAGTCATCCAAGGGATACCTGAAGGATTCCCGATTCCAGAAGCCCCTGCGGTGGAAGAAGAATTCGCCCCAGGCATTTCGCAAGAAGACTTTAAGGAAATTGCTCGTCGTCTGAAGATGGCGGGAAATATTGCGGATTAAGCTAGAGTTGTACATGCACTGTTTAAAACTAATAAGCCCTCGATACTGTCAACACAGTATTGAGGGCTTTACTGTCTTCTAATCCATCAACAATCCGCGTAAGGTGATTTTGAAGGTAAATTAAATTCTCATTTTTAACTTAATCAGCGTCTTCAATGGAATGTTTGTTGATCATCTGCCATAGCTCTTCCTCACTATTTAATCGTATAGAATCTGTATATTCCCAACTGAAATAAGGGGCAAGATTTTTAACTACAACTTCCCAGGTTTCTCCTTGCTGTTTCATAAGAATTTGATTTATTTTTTCGGATATTAATTCGAAATCCAGTTTATTAACAATAAAGTGCCTTGCACCTAATACGATATCTGTTCCATCTCTAAGTTCTTTTTCTAAAGCTTTCGGAGTTATGATTGTAAAATCAAAATTATCCTCACCTTCAGAATCTTCCGTCCCAATACAGGCTGTACCTGACAAGTAAAAATCGTCTCCAATATCTTCAGATCTCGTGAATTGTAACTTGCCATGGATATTCGGATCTCCAGTAATAATAAGGTCTTTCAAAATCAGTTTAATCACGTTTCGCCCCTCTTAGGTATCTAGTTTCTTCAATTTTCTTGTTGCACCAGTTTTTATGTATGCAAACTCCCATCTCCACTTACCTCTCGTTGGTCTCCCTTCATCTTTTCCAAAAGCTCCACGATAACCTCATCCAACTCCTCTAGTATCTCGTCATGTGTAGGGGACTCCAATATCCTTACCAGATCCGTCTGTAGCATACTGGGATGAGATACAGGCAATCGATCAATTAGTCCGACCAAAATGAAATATTCCCACTGTGGATCTTGGGTTTGCAACACATCCTTAATATGAGGAATTATGTCCTCCCCCAATCTCATAATAGATCCTCTACCGGCTTAGAGATTGGCCAATTCCCGTCTTGCAACCACTGCATAAGTTCTGGAATACTGTTTCTCAACTCTTCATTACTAAATTCATTTAACTCGCTAACTGCTTCAAAATCAAACTTGTCGCGGGGAAGACGCGACCTCATATCCATTTAATTTTCCTTTCTCATCTATATTACATAATGATATACTCCCTCTTGTTACTCCTCTGGCTCTACATCCTCTACTCTGATATCAATCCGATCTTGATTCTTCGTCGTTGACATCGCATCTATCATGCGAATCGTCCACGTTCCTGCATCCTGATCAAATTGTACATCCTCAATCACAGGAACACGTAATTTTTCTCCATCTGGTGAGTATAGTCCACCCCGAATGGCGTCTGCCTCACTTAGATGGGCACCGTCTGGCGTATTTGGACAAGATACCGCTATCTTTTCTGCTCTGGCCTGTCCAGGATAGGGCTGATTTTCCGGGCCTCCATCCGTCCAGACTTCAACATAGGAGCCGATCTGTGGATCAGGTGAATTGGAGAACCATTTTGCCGGATAATATCGATCGGCTCCTCCATTGGAACTGTTATCTCGGTAGGCGGGATCAACCACAAGAATGGAATCGTCTTTACGATCAACCACATAACCAGTAAATCCATCTTCACTCGGTGCATTGGCTTGAGCCTGCTCGGAGTTGCACTCAATATGTCCTGAACATCCCGTAAGGCATACGATTAGGGTTGAGAGCAACATAACGACTTGACGAAGATTGATCATATGTAATCCCCCTTTTAACAACACCTCTTCCTAAATTTAACGTTCCATATCAGTTCATTGTTGCAAATACAGCCTTTGGCTCACCCTTAAATTTTTGACGCGCCTAGCACGATCAACCCAAATATTCACTTCCTTATATCCCTTTTGTACACATACCTGCCCCAGACCACCAATGTTGCGCATAACAAGACAGCACAGTAGGCCCAGACAAATAACATGGCAAGCCCTAACCCGATGTTGGCATCCAGGCGTTCATCAAAGATCTCTGTGAATAGCGAAAAACCAAGCGGCACAGCGCCAACAATGAGAAGTCCAATGGACCATCCACCCCAGCGTCGTAAACAGGACCCCGCACGAGTACTGGAAAGTTTGCGAATCCCTTGAGTCAGAAGCCACCAGATCAGAATAAATAATAGACAGGTTATAAGAATTTTCAACATATCGTTCATCTGCATCTCGTTCGCCTCCTACGCTATACATAATGATGAGTATATTAGCCAAGTAAAGTTTGAGACTTGATTATTATTACCCGTTTCCATGTCCCCTGATCACAGATGATCACAGGCAGACACAATTCAGCACCCCAGACCTACATCCTATTCACATCACAGAAAAAAATGCCATCGTCCTGACTCCTTCCAAGTCATGAACGATGGCATTACATCTCATTTTAGCATTGTTAAATCTACATCGAACAGGTTACGCGCCAAACTGCGCATAGTGAAGGCGGCTGTAGACCCCACCTGCTGCGAGTAATTCTTCATGACGTCCTTGCTCCGTAATGCCTTGTTCGGCTACTACAATAATGCGGTCCGCATTTTTGATCGTTGCCAGCCTGTGAGCGATGACCAGTGTAGTCCGGCCTTCGGACAGCTCAGCCAGCGATTGCTGAATGGCTGCTTCCGTTTCTGTATCCAGCGCGGATGTGGCTTCGTCCAGAATTAGAATCGGTGGGTTTTTCAGGAACATGCGGGCAATGGACAAACGCTGTTTCTGTCCACCGGACAACTTCACGCCGCGTTCACCAATCAACGTATCCAACCCTTCCGGCATCGATTGAATCAAAGACTCCATCTGTGCTCGTCTGGCAGCCATCCAGATTTCTTCTTCGGATGCATCCAGCTTACCGTAGGCTATGTTCTCCCGGATGGTTCCATCGAAGAGGAATACGTCCTGTTGTACAATTCCGATATGACTACGCAAGGAATCCAGCGTCATATTCTGAATCTCCTGCCCATCAATCGTGATGCAACCTTCCAGCACATCATAGAATCGCGGCAGCAGACTGCACAACGTTGTTTTACCCGCCCCGGATGGACCGACAAGAGCGACCGTTTCGCCAGCTTGCACGCTCAGATTGATACCTTTGAGCACAGGCTCCTGATCCGAATAACCAAAGGTCACTTGCTCATAACGAATATCTCCACGTAAATGGGATACCGATACAGCCCCTGGACGATCTTCCACATCCGGTTCCATATCAAGCAGCTCTGTATATCGTTTGAAGCCTGCAATCCCCTTCGGATACGTCTCAATAACCGAGTTGATCTTCTGAATGGGTGTCAGGAACACATTGGACAACATGATAAATGCAATGAACTGACCGTAAGTCATGCTGCCGTTAATGACAAACCATGTTCCGCATACCAGAACAAAGAGGGATACCAGCTTCATCAGCATGTAACTGACAGAGGAGTTCCAGGCCATGATTTTGTATGCAATCAGTTTGGTTTGACGGAAACGACCGTTGTTTACTGCAAATTGTGCTTTTTCATGCTCTTCATTGGCAAAAGCCTGAACAACACGGATACCTGTAATATTGTTCTCTACACGAGCGTTGAAGTCGGCAATATCTCCGAACATTCGGCTGAATGCCTTGGACATCTTGCTGCCAAAGTAGAGCGAGAGATAAATAATCAGTGGCACGATGATAAAGGTTAACACCGCCAAATTTCCGTTAATGCTCATCATGATGCTGAATGCACCGATCAGTGTCATCACCGCGATAAATACATCCTCTGGACCATGATGGGCAATCTCACCGATATCCATCAGATCGTTAGTCATGCGGGACACGAGGTGTCCTGTTTTCGTATTATCGAAGAAACGGAACGATAACTTCTGCACATGATTAAACAGACTTTTACGCATATCCGTCTCGATGTTAATCCCCAGCTTGTGTCCCCAATAGGTAACTACGAAGTTCAGAAAGGAATTCAGGAAGTAGATGCCGAGCAATGCCAGACACGCCCATAGAATCCAGTCCCAGCGTCCTCCTGGCAGCAGATCATCAACTACCCGGTTGACCGCCAGTGGAAAAGCCAGTTCAAGCAGCGCGACCAGAATCGCACAGCTAAAGTCAAGAATAAAGAGCTTTTTGTAAGGCCTGTAATAGGCAAAGAAACGGCGAAGCATGGACTCAAGTCCTCCTTATGCAATCACACAACAATGATTACGTTCTATTTCGTCTTGCTTAAGAGATACAGGAAGTATGGCGCACCAATAATGGCAACCAGGATACCCGCAGGAATCTCAGAAGGCTGCAGGATGACACGACCCAAGGTATCTGCAACCAGTACGAGCAATGAACCGATCAGGGCCGATGCAGGTAACAGGAATTGATGTTTTGGACCCACCAGACGACGCGCCAAATGCGGCCCGATCAGCCCCACAAAACCGATTCCCCCACTCACAGATACACATGAGCCGGCAAGACCTACAGCAGCGGCAAGCAAAATAAGTCGCTCACGCTCAACCGGGGTCCCGAGTCCGCTGGCAGTCTGGTCACCCAGATTCAGCACATTCAATACTCGTGCCTTATACAGAACAAGCGGTACAAGAATGATAAGAAACGGTAGTAGAGCCGTTACAAACTTCCAGTTTGAACCCCAGATGCTGCCTGCCATCCAGGTTGCTACAAATTGATACTTTTCCGGACTAAGCCGTAAGGTAAGCACGATCATGGCAGAACTGATTCCCGCAGCTACCCCGATCCCTGTAAGCAACATACGCGTAGGCAGGATGCCCTCTCCTTTTTTGTAAGAGAGAACGTAGATCAGAAATGCAGCAAAACCGGAACCGATCAGGGCCAGAATAGGCAAAAGAAATACCGGCGCTGCTGTCGTTGTCGGGAAAAAGGAAACAAATAACATAACGACCAGACCTGCACCTGCATTAATCCCGAGGATCCCCGGATCTGCCAGTGCATTCCGAGATACCCCCTGCAAAATACTACCTGATAACGCAAGTCCTGCTCCGACCAGCACCGAAATCACAATACGTGGCAAACGGAATTCAAACAGGATCAATTCCTGTTTCGCCGTGCCTCCACCAAACAGGGTACGCATCACTTCAAGCGGCGACAGCTTGGTAAAACCCGTATTCATGCTCACTACAAAAGCCGTAATAATTAATAGGGCAAGTACAATGAGAACAATCGTACTTTTGGTTCTCTTCTTGCGCTCTGCTCCAACTATTGTTGAGGATTCCATCTTTACAGAGTCCTCCTTTCTTTACGTGCCAGATATAGGAAGAATGGTACCCCGATAAGGGCAACCAATGCGCCAATTGGTGTCTCGTACGGCGGGTTAATCATACGTGCAGCCAGATCCGCAAATACAAGCAGCAAACTACCCATCACAGCGGAACATGGGATAATCCAGCGATAATCGACTCCAACCAGCTTCCGCGTAAGATGGGGAATAATGAGTCCTACAAAACCAACCGCACCAACCACCGACACAGCCGTACCCGCAAGAATCAGTACAACAATCAGACCTATGAGCTTGATCAGCCCCGTACGTTGCCCCAAGCCCACCGCAATATCTTCTCCGAGACTAAGCAGAGTAATGGAACGGGAGATAAGAAGACCTGCGATTAGTGCCGCGAGTACCCATGGGAACATGATTTCAAGTTGAGACCATTTCGTTCCCGCTACACCACCGGCTGTCCAGAATGCCAGATCTTGTCCAATTCTGAAATACAATGCAATCCCTTCACTGAGTGCCGACAACATCGCTGATACTGCTGCACCTGCAAGCACAAGGCGTAGTGGTGTTAGACCCGATTTGGAAGCTGCACCAAAACCATACACCAACAGGACACCAAGCCCTGCCCCAAGGAAGGAATACATGATGATATACATAAATGGCAATCCTGGGAAGAAAGCAAAACAAACTGCAAGCGCAAATCCAGCTCCCGCATTCAGCCCAAGCAGACCTGAATCGGCCAGCGGGTTACGAGTCATGCCCTGCATGATTGCACCAGCCACAGCGAAACATGCACCCACCATGGCTCCTCCAAGAATACGTGGTAACCGAATCTCCCATATGATCTGGTGAGGGGTCAACTCCGGATTGAAATCAAAGATGGCTTTCCAGACTACACTAAGCTTAATATCAGCAGCGCCAAAAGAAATGGACAACGCCATACCCAGAGCGAGTAGCAAAATTCCCCCTGTAAGAATAAGTGTGGCTGCCCACGGACGAGTGTGAATCTTCGCTGTGGGTGAATCCGGATTATGTTTTTCTGGTGAAGCTTGTGAACTCATACGCGCCCACCCTCGTTATGAGTGGAGCTCTTCAAACCTATGTACATAACAATCACCTCTCTATAAATACCAAACTTTAATGATATTGATTCTCATTCCCATAGACCATTGTAAGTGAATCTATAGGCTCTGGCAATGGACAAATAGGACATGTTTAATGCATATATGAAGATTTGCACATAATTTCACACGCAAAAAGGCCATGTAGGAGCCAAAAAGCTCGAACACAGCCTTGTCATTACATATGTAGAACATATAAAAAACAGACTCGTTTAACGGGCTGGTACCTTAATTAAGGAGGCCAGGACATCTGGAGCATCGGTAATGATTCCTTGCACACCCATGTCTATCATGGCCTGCATCTCGGCAGGATCATTCACTGTAAATGGATAGGTAATAATGCCATGGGCCAGTGCAGCGGCAACATCTTGTTGTGTGACTGCCAGCTTGTAGGGATGAAGGCCGGAAGCTTCGAGTTTGGCGGCATAATCATAGGGACGGTACAACTTTTCCATATATAGAAGTGCAGTACGGATCTCCGGGGCAAGACGTTTACATCTCACGAGCGAAGCATGATTGAAACTGGACAGCACGACCTGTTGCTCCAGATTCCAGTCCCGGATCGCCTGTATAACCTTCTCTTCCATCCCCTTATAACTCACAATACCATTTTTCAATTCCAGATTAAGCAGCGTTCCTTTCCCCTGTACGAGCTTGAATAACTCCTCCAGCGAAGGAATACGCTCCCCGGCAAAATCGGCATGGAACCAGGATCCGGCATCCCGGGTGCGCAATTGATCGTAAGTTGTATCCTTAACCCAGCCTTCTGCGCCGCCTGTTCGGCTTAATGTCTCATCATGAATCAGTACCAGTCTGCCATCACTTGTCATCTGCACATCAGTTTCAATACCTGTTGCTCCAAGCTCCAGACTCCGTTCAAAAGCACTCATCGTGTTCTCCGGGCATACGGCAGATGCACCGCGATGGGCAATTATCTCCACGTTCCTCATTCCAGCGCCTCCTGTGTTCAAGCTTCACTCTATGATCATCACTATAAACACAGTTTGTTAGACCTGTATTAACGGAGCGTATAATGGGTTGCCTGCTTCGCTAACACTAGCGGCCAAGTTGATTATCTAACGGGCTGGGGATTCACTCATTTTTGCGAACTCAATCTGAAAATCGACATAACATAGTATGAACGATGGAAGCACCGAACTCCGCTATAAGGAGGTTGACTATTGAATCCCTCAAAGAAAAAATCGATACCTACGCGTGCTCACACATCCCAGTTACAGTCGGCTTCCAGGCTTTCCAGATCATCTGTCCATATCAAAAACAAATCCGGCAAGACGGCTAATCAGCGTTCTTTTAACTCCACTTCATCAAGTACACTGGATCAGCTGGCTATTGTTGCAGCAATACTATCCTTAATTGCAGCTGCCATCGGGCTATATATCGCCTGGAAATCGTTAAGTGTTCCGGATCAAACTGCTGTGGTAGTGTAGACTGCTTGTTGCGCAGCTATTGGCTCAGGAGGCTTTCTCCTGCTTCTGAACTTATTCAGGGGCAGGTTTTTGCTTTTTCAATTACTCAACGTATTCTGGAAATGTCAAAAAACCGTTCCCCTGAAACGCCGGCATATACCGGCGTCTCTATGGAAAGGTCATTTTTATTCGGGCGCTGCCTCTGCAACTTCATTCCCGTCCCGGGATACTGACCGAATTACAGAATGAATGTGCGTGAGATAATAACCAACAGAATGAACAATACAAGAATTGCACCTGTCGATGTCCATGCTCCACCACCGAAGCCTCCGCAATACCCGTAACCTGTACCTTTGAGTTCGCTCATCAGTGACACTCCCCTCTTCATCAAAGTACACTATAGACTATGTCCGATAGCGCAACTTGCTTGGGCAGATCGAAAATTCTCCCGAGGAGTGATTGGGTACAGGCATTCTTCTTATGCACTCATTTCCCGTTAAGTTGTGACCACTTCTGAGTCAACTCTGCAGGAATATAGGATGACATTTGCTTGATCAGTTCAGCCGGATCCGATTCCAGACTCCACAGACTCAGATGCGAGGTGTTAGAGAATCCCTCCTGTACACTATGTTCTACCATCTTCATCAGCGGTCCATAATATCCGTTGACATTCAATAAGCCAACAGGCTTACGATGAATGCCGATCTGTGCCCAGCACAGTACCTCGAATAGTTCTTCAAATGTACCCATACCTCCGGGAAGCGCAATGAAGCCATCGGATAATTCAGCCATCGTAGCCTTGCGTTCATGCATGGTTCCCACTTCAATCAGTTGTGTGAGCCCTCCATGAACAACCTCACCCCGGAATAATCCCGTAGGCATAACCCCGATTACTTCTCCCCCTTGCTCAAGAGCAGCATCAGCTACTGCACCCATCAGACCCATGCAAGAACCACCATAAACCAGCGCATACCCACTATTGGCAATCTGTTTGCCCAGTTGAACAGCCTTCTCTGTATAATCGGGGTGATTTCCCGGATTGGAGCCTGCAAAAACAGCTATACGTTTCAATGGATTTCACTCCTTCTCATGATCTATCTTAATAGTATACAACATGAATGTTATGGGTATGTACAACAGGTTAACAGAACCCATGGACAAAAAAATACCCGACCGTTTGCAGCCGGCCGGGCTCCCATTTCAGTACACATCAATTTAGAAGGGGTTGTTACTACCTAATATACAGAACAAACATTAAATCCGTATGATTTTTGCATGAAATGAGTATTAAATCTTCGTATATCTAACGTATGCCACGGCGTGAACGTACGACAAACATATGCTTGTCTTTACGAAGAACCCGACCATCTGCAAGTTCAACCTGATCCTCGTCATGACGCAGAATCGTCGTGCATAACGCTACAATTTTGGCCCGGCGCCAGATCATAACCTGTGACTTGAAATAGATTGCATTTTCGAACTGAATCGCCTTTTTCATCACATATCCAACCTTGTGCACTTCAGAACGTGCTTTCTTTAAGGGAAGACTCTCTTCGGGAAGAGGTCTGATCATTGCGATATTGTCAAACGACACCTTAATCCGTTTCGGTCCGATCCGCACACATTCCGCTTCTTCATCCCACTCGACCAGCGTTCCCTTCAATGGCTCCCGTATGCCTGTTGCACGATATACCGCTACTTTTCGTCCTATCCAATGTCGCAATGTTCTCACCTCCATCTGTCTAGTTTTCAGGTATCTTCCAATCGATCGGTTCAATACCTTTGGAGGTCAAGAATTCATTGGCTTTGGAAAAGGGACGACTGCCGAGGAATCCGCGATGCGCAGCCAGTGGACTGGGATGTGTAGACTCCAGTACCAGGTGTTTGTCCCTGTTAATAAATGCACCTTTCTTCTGGGCATGACTGCCCCACAGCATAAAGACCATTGGCTCTGAACGTTCATTCAGCGCGCGAATGACAGCATCCGTAAACGTCTGCCAGCCCAATGCCTGATGCGAGTTCGGCTGACCTTCACGAACCGTGAGAACAGCATTTAATAACAGAACCCCCTGCTGAGCCCAGTGGACCAGAGATCCGTGATTCGGAATTGGCAGGCCCAGATCGGCCTGAAGTTCCTTATATATATTTTTCAGAGAAGGAGGTACGCGTACCCCCGGTCTAACCGAAAAGCTTAATCCATGAGCCTGACCCGCACCGTGATAAGGGTCCTGACCAATAATAACGGCCTTAACCTGATGATATGGCGTCAGCTTCAGTGCGGAGAACAAGTCTTCTTTCGGCGGAAAGACCGTCTGCGTCTTGTACTCGGCGGCGAGGGTATAACGAATTTTGTTAAAATATTCGGCTTCCGTCTCTTCCTGTAGCACCTTGTCCCAATCGTTTCCAAACATATGTATAGGCTCCTTTCCCCTGATGAATGCAATTACGTGCAGCCCAACTACCGGGCTCTTCCTTCTGAGAGCCGCATGTCATGCAACTCATAGACTATCCACCATTTTAACATAACCGGGGACAGCAGACCAGAATCGTGCATCAGGGTATACGTTCACCTCAAATTAAACCTTGTTCTTGCTGCGTTCAGTATAATCATCCGAAAAAGTCACCTCGTTGTTGCAAGATGACTTTTTCGGATGACTTGATGACGTTATACTTGAACGGGCACCTCTTCAACTTCTTTTACAAGCACACTACTGATTCTCCGTAATCCTTCCTGAAGGACAGAACGCGGACAAGCCAGATTCAACCGAATACAGCCCTCACCATTCGCTACAAACATGTGACCATCTTCGATCAATACACCCGCTTGCTCTGCGAAGAATAACGGTAAACTTACATTTTGGGGAGCATATGCCGAGATATCAATCCAGGCCAGATATGTGGCTTCCGGGATGTGAAAGACAGCCTGTGGCAGATGCTGCTTCACATACTCTTCCACGCAGGTGAAATTGGCGTCGAGATAACTTTTTAACTGTTTCAGCCATTCATCACCCATTTCATATGCCGCTTGCGTAGCAGCAATGCTCAGTGGGTTTTTGAAACCATAATGGCGTGCCTGCCAGATGTCTCGAAGTGCCTTATTCGGAATGATGACGTTGGAGAACATCAGACCAGCCATGTTAAATGTTTTGCTCGGAGACATGCATGTAATGATTCGATCCGTATCCGGGAACAGCTTCGCAAGTGGCGTATGTCTTTTGCCAGTCCGCAGCAGATCACAGTGAATTTCATCCGAAATAATCCATACATTGTTCCTCAGACAGATCTCACCCACCCGTTGTAACTCTTCCGTTGTCCAGACGCGTCCAGACGGATTATGGGGGTTGCAGAAAATACATACCCTTACCTTCTCATCCTTGGCCTTGGCTTCAAAATCCTCAAAATCAATCGAGTAACGCCCCTGCTCATTGTGCATATCTGAACATACCAGTTCAAGATCATTATGCTCCGCAGCTGACTTGAAGAAACCATAAGACGGGGTAACAATCAGTACTTTCTCATCCGATTGACAGATATACTCCACCAGTTCATACAAAGCGGGGATGATCCCGTTTGAGGTCTCCAAATGCTCCTTCGGGAAGGACCAGTCATAGTACCGTTTCATCCAATTCGAGACAGCTTCATAGTATGCCGGATCAAACACCTGGGAGTAACCCATAATTCTGCGGTCCAAACGTTCCTTCACTGCATCTAGAATCTCGGGAGGTGTGGCGAACTCCATATCTGCAATCCACATGCGAATGAATTCTTCGTCCTTAAATGGAAATGTCATATCTTCTGAAGCGTTAAAAATATATTGACGGAATCCATCCGTATTCATGGCATTTGTTCCTGTGCGATCTATAATCTCATCAAAGTCATATTTCATAGCTTCTGCTCCTCTGTCTGCTCAACTTTTCATTGTCGGTTCATGTTGTATGAGATCTATTATTCCATGACGTAGAAATTGCATCAAATGTAATACAATCTATCCTGAAGAAACAAATAAAGTTTATTGTTTCCTCAGAATAGGTTTTTTGTCGAGAAAGTGATATATTTCTCATATAACATCATTTTTATGAATGACTTTCATCATTTTCACGTACTCTCAAGAAACATTGCATAAGGAGAACCGGTTATGAACAATATCAATCAGGAAGTTGGCAAGAAAATACGAAACTTTCGGAAGTGGCGGGGACTGACCATCCAACAGCTGGCGGATCAGATCTTTAAGAGCAAGGGCACCCTGTCCAAATATGAGAGCGGAGATATTACACTTGATCTGGTCACATTACATCATATTGCGAACGCGCTCAACATTCAGGTGGAGCAACTCTTGTACCAAGAGCCCAGACACGCTTCTCCCTTGATGAATGCGGTCCCGTCCAGCTTTTTCAAGAACTCCACCCGTTTCTATTCCTACTTCTATGACGGGCGTAACAACAGTCTCATTCGTTGTGTCATTGACATGATAGCTCAATCGGATGCCAACCGTTATCGCACCGTGATGTATATGAATGTGAAGGATTTTGAGAACTATCAAGAATGCGAGAATATGTACTGGGGCCACACCGAGCATTATGATACACTCACCACGCTAATTTTGAAAAATCAGGCTACGCCGCTGGAGAATCTATATATTAATATTCTGGCATCTTTTCAGGAATCGGAGAAAAAATGGGGATTGATGGCTGGTGTCTCCTTCAGACCTTTCATGCCGATCGCGCTCAAAATGTTATTCTCCAGAACCCCGCTGCCCGAGAATCAGGAGTTGTATAATGAATTGAAAATCTCAAAGGAAGATCTGCGGACTTTAAAAATATACAACATGCTTGCTGTCACTTGAATAATGCAGCGTGTCAACCATTCTCATATGGGAGGGGATAGTCGCACCTCATTGCTACCCGTTAAAAAATGCACTTCTATAAGCTGTTAAACCAGCTCATAAAAGTGCCTTATGCATTTGACGCCTATTGAATCGAAAATCAGCGAGACTAACGTTTAGTTTTTGATTAAATCCAGCGTCTCGTCAAACATTTGCTTCTGTTCCTCAATCTTGTTCTCATTACCGATCACACAGCGCTGTTGCTGTTCAAGTATGTCTGATAAGAGCGCAGCAAAACCGATAATGTCGCTTTCCTTCGTGCTTAATACTTCGTCCCGCTCCTGTTGCAGATCCGCTTCAGTCACATTCGACAGATAACACTCCAGAGAGAATGCCCCTTCGCCATAAGGGGTTCTCGGCGTATCCAGATCCTGGATCGCACCAATAATATAACGTGTCATTTCCCGCTCGTCTGCCCGGAAATCGGTTAAATATTGCGGTATCTCTTCATATACTTTGTACGTTTTAGCGAGGTTCGGATCACGATACGATGCAACGTAGCTGTCTCCGTTCCGTCTGAAGCCTGACATACAGCCATAAGCTCCGCCTTTGGCGCGGATATTGGTCCACAAGTAATCCAAGGACAGGATGCCCTGTAAGACCCGTAACGAACCCGTGTATTGATATCCTTTGTCGATATAATTGCCCGTTTGCACCACGTACTGCACCTCTGACGGGGAACGGAATCCTTCCTTATGAGTAGCAGGTAGGAACGTAAACTCTTCCTTGGCAACCTCATGTGTGAATAGCTTCGCTTTCAGATCGGATACCTGTTGCTCCAGTCCTTCATATCCCTGCTCATCGGCAGTGTAACTAACAAGCAAGTTCTCCGGTCTGAAAATATACCCCGTCAACTCTTGCAGCTTGGAAGATAACTCTTCTTTTCTAGCCTCAAAGTTCGCTTGAAGATCCTCAAGCCATTGGTAAAAGGCAATGCCACTTACCGCTTCTCTGAAATCCGCTACGGCTGAATGTTTGGACGAAGACCGTCCAATTCCCGCAGAGTGTCCGCTGTTGATCAGATTACGTTGCAGATTACCTTTCATCTGAGAGATGATCTCATATAATCGCTTCGAATTATCGAATCGGGATGTGAAGACAATTTCCTGGATCATGTCAAAGGCAAATCCAAGCTTGTCATACAACACTTTTGCGTTGAACTCATAGGTAGCCTTGAATTCATTGTGCTTATGCGCGTTGGCATACGATCCAATCCCGCTATGAATACCGCCCGAATGGATATGAATCTCATTGGACAATTCATTGAAGGAGTAGTTTTGAGTATCCACGTAACCCAGTACATTTTTCAGCAATCCTGCATACGGCAGCAGATGACGTGGCACTTCTTTGATATCGAACAGCAGTCTCAGATAACCAATCCCGTTCGTGTAGAGGTTATGGTGCAGAATGGTTGTGCCGTCGACCTGGTTCACCGTTTGATGCAACGTAGAGGCCTTCGGTTCAATATCTTCAATCGATAACGTCGGAATGACCTGCTGCTGCTCTTTGGTTGAAGGTGTATTCTGATATTCGGCGAGTGCTTCCGTTTTCTGAATCAGTGTCTGAACTTCTTCCTCGCTAAGTCCGGCCTGGATGGTTTTCAGCCGTTTTTTCAACGCTTCCTCCTTGCGTGAGTTCAGCCCCTTATCCGGGGTAAGCGCTACGAAGGAAGTATGTGTGTTCTGCAAAATATATTTCTCAATCAGTTGCTCGAAGTAACCTTCGTTCATTTTTGTCCGCAGCTCAGCAAATACGTCATTAGCCTCCAGATGAGTGAATGGTGCCTCCTCATCGTACAGCCAGCTTTGCAGGGAGGAGAATCCGTAGATCAGACCCTTCGGCATTCTGCCATAGTCTGCTTCTCTGTGATTGAACTCATACGAGTTAATGCCTGCAAGGAGCGCCTTAGGATCGAAGCCTTCTTTCACCACACGCTCAAGCACTTCTTGGACCGTTCCCAGGAAATCCTCTTTGCTCTCCAGATTGCTCTTCTTCAGTCCCACCGTGAACACAGGCTGATACAGGCTGTCATCATACGAACCATAGACGTCCTTCGCAATTCCTTTATCCAGCAACGCCTGTTTCAATACCGCTCCCGGGGCGTTCAGCAAGGCGTATAACAAAATCTGGAACGAAATGTTCAGTTCCTTGTCCAGACTTGTGCCAATCACCGCATTATAGGTCAAGAAGCTATTATCCACTTCGGATTCCGTACTTCCCGCAGAGTAAGTCTTAACTGTGTCTACCCGTTCTCCAAAGGCAGGTTGAAGTTGGATAGCCGAATCAATCTCGATTCGATCATATGCACTCAGATAGTTCTCATCAAGCCATTGCAACTTCTCTTCCATATCCATATCCCCGTAGAGATAGATGTAACTGTTGGAAGGATGATAGTATCTCGTGTGGAAATCCAGCAGCCCCTGATAGGTAAGATCCAGAATAGCTTCCGGGAATCCGCCAGACTCGGAGGAATATGTGGTATCCGGGAAAAGGGAGTTCAGCACTTCTCTGCGCACCATACGTTCCGGTGAAGAAAAGGCGCCCTTCATCTCGTTATATACAACTCCGTTGTAAGTTAACTCATCATCAGCCGAGGTCAGATTGTAATTCCAACCTTCCTGCAAAAATATCTTTTCATTCTCATAAATATTCGTATTCAATACCGCGTCCAGATAAATATCCATCAGATTATGGAAGTCATGATCATTACGACTCGCGATCGGGTAGATCGTCTTATCGGGATACGTCATGGCGTTAAGGAATGTATTCAATGAACCTTTCAGCAACTCAACAAAAGAATCCTTGGCCGGAAATTTCTTGGACCCACAGAGCACGGAGTGTTCGAGGATATGGGCTACCCCTGTATCATCTTCCGGAGGTGTGCGGAAACCGATACTGAATACTTTGTTGTCGTCCTGATTGGACAAAAGTACGATTTTGGCTCCGGATTTCTGGTGCTCCAACAGATACGCATCCGATTTCAGTTCTTCAATTCTGCGCTCCTGTAACACCTTGTATGGCTTAAGCTGTTTCAACATAAACTTGAGTCCTCCGTCCATAAGATTGTTTTATTGGTTTTGTGACTCTACATAAGTTCAAATATGGTTATTTACACAGGCACTCCGATGACAGAACAACCTTCCGATCGCTGTTATCCCCAGATTTTTTTGATTCCCTATTAAACGGGAAAATCCGGGGATAAAGGCGCCCGCTTCACTTCTTCAGGTTATTTCTGTCCTCTCCGTTATCGTGTAAATGTGTAGTTGAACTTATATCGTTCAGCAAAGTAAAGGTAATATATGCCTATGGATAGTATACACCATTGTTCCGTCTCTTCATAAAAGTCAGATAAATGTACCTTCTGATATGTATTATGCAGTGTTTATGTTTATGAACTGCATGGTGAAGTGGTCAGCTATGATATCACATTCATATTAAAGAACAAAAAAAAAAGCTCGCATGCAGCTTGGTTAACAAGCGTCATGCGAGCTTTCTTTTTAAGATGCCGAGGACCGGGATCGAACCGGTACGGTAGTCACCTACCGCAGGATTTTAAGTCCTGTGCGTCTACATTGTAGGACACTCGGTCAAAAATTCTTTAACCATATGGGTTATAGACTCTTCTTTATGTTCCAAGTACGCTACTTTCAGGAAGTATATGGCAATGCAGAAGAAATATACTTCTGTGTAAATGGAACCATACCGGATTACTAAACAAATGGGGAAAACTGGGGAAATACAAAACTTTCCTCAGGATTACTGTTCGACAATATCGATTGGAAGTTTTCCAAAAAATATGACACATACTCAGGATATTTTTTTGACTCAGAATACCTATTTAATCTGTAACACTGATTAATAGGGTTGAGTAAATTTTCAAAATATTTATTTAGCTCATTTTTTTTGTGCAATCTATCAATCTTGGCTTTTAGAGAACTTATAACCAATGAGTCTTTTGATAAAACTGCACGATACTCATATTCGTCAAAAACAAGAATAATAAAATCAATAATATGATCTTCGATCCAAGTGGACTCACCAAATGTTTTTATGTACTTTTTTTCCAGGAAATAATTTTTCACATCAGATACGTCTTTTAATAAATATAGAATAATACTTCTGAATCTATATTTATAATTTAACAAGAAGTCCTTTTCGATAAACTGAATGAATAAATTTTTGAATTTTTCCATAAATATTTCGTGATGATAGTAAAAGAACTGATTCTCAAGTAGAAATAACTTTGAAGAGACATATCCTAAGTACGGTTTAATTAATATCTCTAGATACCGGTCACAAGTTTGCACATTCTTAAAATAGTCATCATTCAAGGAGCATTCTGATAATATAAATTTAAGTTTGATAAATTTAACGTAGCTCAAATAATTAAACTTGTCAATTTCTGTAACCAAGTCACTCGTAAGGTTATTTTTTATATTTTTCAAAATCCAATAAATCAAATCAGCCTTAACTCTGTGCCCAATATTGGTTGATTCTACAATCTCACCTATTTCAGATAGTGAGTTATCATTTTCAAGTATACTAGGACTATTTCGGGTCAATTCTTTAAAAAATAATATTTCTTCTTGCATTTCTATTTCATATCCAGACCCTGTATGTAAAATTTTGTAACATATAAAAGAATAAAGATATTTGGTATTAAGCAACGAAAATATAAACTTTAAAAATTCTTTATTTTTGTTGTTATTTTCTAAGGTATGATTATATGAATATTTAAATATTTCTTTTTGGTATTTATCAATGCCATTGTAATAAACAGACTTCATATTTTGTATTTCATCTTTATTAAAGTTCTCAATATTTTTGTGAATTGAGTCCATCATTGAACATATAACTTGATTTAAAGAAATCTTGTCATTAAAAGAGTTATTACTTGTATTATCAATATTATTGAAATATTGAGTTTTATTTAAAATTCTCATAAATTCACTAATTTCGTCACTTGATTCAATTTGTGCTGCTAAATCATAAAAAGGTCTAAGTACGTCTTTAACCCATTTTAAGCTTTGGTTAAATCTTTCTTCGTTTTCAATACAAGATCTTTTAAATGTATTAATAATATTAACTTCATTATCTAGAAGCTTAAGTTTTTCAATAACGGTTAAATAATTTAAATTTCTCCATTTATTATTCATAAATCTCACAAAATATCCAATACGTTTATCCATTTTTTTTGAATTATATCGACTTTTGCTTATATCCTTAGTAAGGATTGAAAGTACTTTTTCAAAAATAGATTTTGTGAAATCAAAAAGTTGATCTGATTCTACTAATTTTGCTTTATATTTAAAATATTCCCAAAATGAATCTCTCCTAATATAATAAATCGATTTCCTAAAAAATTCCACTTTGATTTTATATTTGATTCTATAATCATAATTTAGACTTATATCAAAAATTATGAACATCATGCTTATTGATTGAATTAGTAAAAATCCAAAAAGAATAATTAAATAACATACGCAAAATTGCCATAAATTATGTAAGTATACCTCAAATTGAAAATAAAATTTCAGTTGTATTGCGATCTTTTCAACTAAAACACCCAATATAGGAAGAATAACAAGTATAATAATTATTAACTTAGTCAAAAAACTATTTGTCACTAAGTATACACGTCTTTTAAAAAATGAAAAAGCTAATTTATTGACACCCCAAAATTCATTCTTGCTATTATTAACAATAGTAAGGATGAATTGCAAAAAAGCAAAAAATATCCCGTACAAGGTAAGTATATAAATAGTTAAAGTTATCTGATCTAATAATTCCATGTTATCTAAAATACTCAAGCTGAATCTTCTAGATAAATAAATAAAACTCGCTATAACTGTTAATATAATTCCATTAAATAAAACACTTCTAATATGTCTTTTAAACGCTGTTCTTAAAAAAAACGATATTTCCCACACCAAAGAAGCGATAATATTTTTCATGTTTTTACGTTCCCCTTAAAAGATTCATTATGTAACTCTGTGATCATCATAGATATTTAACATCTCTATAGTCTCTTTGAATGATTGTCCTTCGCTTAAAGAGTCTTATTTCAGGAACTTGAAATCTGCAAAAGTTTTCTACACTCCTGCTTTGAGCACCTAACTTCCCCTCAGAATGCAAAAAAAACGCCGGCCAATTTTATCATGATCGTTGATCGTGGGAATTTTCTGATCAATGCGTATTCAAGGATACGTTTTCTTGTTTATAAAGCATAAAATTTGTAATATGTATCTAATATCTCCCCTTGCTTGCCTAATACATTTATGTTCTCAACCGGAATCAAAATACAATGACGCAGAGGAGTCATTTTCCCTACTATGAACATTTTAAAATCCCCAAATTCATCAACACAGAATATACCATCGGTATATATCTCATCAAAAAGACAAAAAAGTTATTCTAATGTCATCTCATCATCCACAGTATTCATAAACCATCCAAAATTAAATGAAAATATGAATTCACACCAGAAATATATCACATTCCCAAATTATTTCCTATATTATTTTTAATTTGTCGATGAACAAAATTCTAGTCAGTTAGGAAATATCAATTCACTTGATTCACAATAGACAGAGGCAACCACACTCCTGTCTTTTTCATATCCAATTAAATCATAGAAGGTCCAAGCACTTGAAAGGCAGCTTATGCAAACGCAATAAATACTGGTACATCATTGTTGAACCTAAGGACGAGTACGGGAAACGGAGAAGAAATCAGATACAGAGAAATCTCGAGAAGCACTTACGAAGATGGTCCACAACAGTTCCGTTCACCCACAACGAAAACTCAAATTTACCTGTCATAAAGAAGTCATTAGAGCAGAAATCCTGCGACTGATAATGGAGCGTGACAGAATCCTTGAATTAAAGGAATAAGATAGAATCGTTCACCGTAAAGCCGGTTCAAGCATCATTCCGAGCGTACAAAAAAAGTACGTTAGCAAACCATCTTAAAAAGAAACAAGGGTTCCAACTCTAACGAGTTGAAACCCTTGTTCTACTGATGCCGAGGACCGGGATCGAACCGGTACGGTAGTCACCTACCGCAGGATTTTAAGTCCTGTGCGTCTGCCAATTCCGCCACCCCGGCAGAATTATGTATTTCTTGGCGACAAGAAATATCTTACCATGAACTAATCAACTTTGCAACACTTTTATTAAAAATAATAAAAAAATGAAACAGGCACTGTAAGCGTCAGCTCACAGTGCCTAGAAAGTCCGAGTTGCGGTCCCGGACTTCCGGTAAACCAATCTATATTAAGGGAGGTGTGAGATAAGAATACCTCCCCAACATTAAAGAAACCTAAAATCAGCCTTAAATTAAACTAAAAAAGTAAAATCGGTCGAACACGGGCCGCCTCTTCCTCACTGCACTCCACGATAACCAAGATATGGTCCTTTAACAACCAATCTTCATAATACCGTGCGTCTTCTTCCGAGATCCCCGCTTCAGTCAGTGTAAGCACCAAATCATCGGTCTCACTCCCAATCTCATTACCAGCGAGCCTGCGTACTGCTTTTCCGATCGACATCGTCTGATCCATCCGTTTCCCCAGACCAGCCAATATCCCTTTTAGCGCGCCAAAGGCACCATCCGTTCCTGCACCTTTTAATGGTTTGGGCAGCCCCGTCTTCTCGCTCACCAGCTCGAGATTAAGCTGTTCCTTCGCCACGGCTCCCAGATATTTATCCTTGATGCCTTCCTCTTTAGCCTTATTCAGCATGATTATAGCCTCGTTCTCGGTACGGGCCAGCCCAATAATCAATTGTGTCATTCCGTTCCCCTCCTTTTACCCTAATATAACCCCGTAATCCCCATTCAAAAACGGATCATCCACAGCTAAGACAAATCACCTAGAAGAATGTTGATTTCTCTTCTGGAAATCTATACCTAGTTCTGATAGACTAGATAAAGAAGACAAATTAACCATTGAAAACATTGACATATGGATTTAACATCTCATAATCAGGAGCAATGACTTATGAAAAAAGAGGTAGAAATTGCCATCCGGCGCAAACAACAGATCATGGTTCGCAATACAAGCGGTCAGACGGTAACCGGTTATCCCGAGCGAACCGCTGATACATCGATTCTCTCCTTACGTACCGTTCACGGAAGTCTGTGGATACCGTTTGATGAGGTTGAACATGTTACACGTCTGTTAAGCATCCGGTCTCATCATTTAAGTGGAATGCAACTCGTATAGTCGGTTCTGTAATCCTAGAAACTTAGTTCCCGTATAGATACGTTAATTAAATCTATTTATGCCAGCACATCATACCAAAAAACCAGACGCATGCACGTCTGGTTTTTCTCTTTTTGTTACTTCACTACAAACTTCACTCGCGTTCCATCCGGATATGTACTTAACTGATTCCCTACCCATGAACCTGCACCACGATTATCCTTCGGGGTAATGTATTGGATATCTGCACCTGTCCCACCCTCAGCGCACATCGCCATAGGCCACTCGTCACGATCCTTACCTTTTTTGACCGGAACACCCTTGAGTGATAGATCCCGATTGGCCTCAGCTCCACTACGATCAATGGTGCATACATCCGAATGCCCTGCCTTAATGGCAGCTTTAATATGATTGGCTGTTTCGGGATAGCGCTCAGAAGGAAACGTAATGGTATGGTCTACACTCTTATTCGTTCCTCCGAATGGGTTAGGTATCTCCTCCGGCCATTCTCCCCCCGCCCAGGCGTAGAGGGCTACCAGCAGCATCGCTACCAGTGTCAGTAACTGCTTTTTGAAGCCTTGTTTACCTTTTCGTTTTCGTCCAGTGCGTCTCTTACTCATGCTGTGTCTCCCCCATTCAACATTAGCATTATAACAGAACGCCCGTTCGCAAAACAATAAAAAAAATAAAAAAAACAGCCGAGACCTCCCGGCTGTCCTGCTTGTTTGATTATCCTACATTGGGAATGGCCTGTTGGCGCAGTAAAGGCAGTGTCACCTCAAACTGTGTACCTATTCCCTCGGTACTCTCTACTGTAATCTGGCCATTCATCAGTTCCAGCAGTTCTTTGCAGATGGTCAGCCCCAGCCCGCTTCCGCCAAATCGACGCGCATGGGAGATGTCCGTCTGGGTAAATGCATCAAACAATTGTTCGATCTGATGCTGAGGAATGCCAATTCCCGTATCACGCACAGAGAATACCAAAACTATGGTATCCATGATTTGTTTCCTCACATCCACCTGTAACTGCACTTCACCTTGTTCCGTGAACTTGATCGCATTACTCAGCAAATTATCCAGTACCTGCCGAAGTCTTAGCGGGTCGCCGATAAGCACATCGGGAACATTCAGATCAGCATGACAGAGCAAACGTATGTGTTTATTCCGCGCTGCAGGCTCATGTGTCTTTACAATCTGTTGAATCAGCTTCAGCGGTTGAAACTCAATGTTTTCGACATCCATTTTGCCTCTGCCCAGTTTCGCCATATCCAGGCTATTGTTAACGATGTTAAGCAACGCCTCACTCGATTGACGTGCAAGCTCCAGATATTCTCTCTGCTCATCCGTAATTTCACCCATACTGGCAAGTTCGATCATTCCCATAATGCCGTTGAGCGGGGTACGAAGCTCGTGATTCAGCTTTCCGATGAATTCCAATTGCCCTCTGCTGTTCATCTCAGCCATGGAAGTTGCGAATTTTAACTGTTGTTCGGCATACTTCCGTTCTGAGATATCATATTGAATGCCTACAAAATATAAACACTCTCCAGATTCATTAAAGATCGGATCAATATTCAGTTCGTTCCAGAACTTCTGGCCACTTTTTGTATAATTTAAGATATCAATCTTAATGGACTGCTGTTTCTTTAATGCGTCACGAATCTGCATTACTGTTTCGGGGTCTGTGTCCTGTCCTTGCAAGAATCGGCAATTCTGTCCTACAGACTCTTCATACGTGTATCCTGTCAGCCGAGTAAAGTGTTCGTTTACATACATGAGCGGAAGCTCAGGCAAGGTAGCATCGACCACGGTCACGGAGGATTTCACTTTCGAGATGATAAATTCCCACTGTAATGGGAGTTGATTATGTTGGCTCATGCCTTCCTCCTTCATCTCACACACGTTAATGTTTATATAGTCTGTATTCGTACATTATATGGAGATACAACTAACCAAATGGTATGTGTTGATATTGGAACAATATATTTTAATTGTAACACAGTTATTCAAGTCGTGTGGTTTATGGGTAATAGTTGATAACTAACATTCGACATTAACCTATCTGTCATCAGGAGGAATACGCATGAAATTTCTGTTAATCATCATCATTATTATTTTGATCGTAGTCTTTTTTACCAGACGTAAACGTTAAGATGAGATTGTTATGTATGTAAGTAAGAAAGGAAGATGGGTATGAGAACCCTCTTTTTTATATTCATGGTACTCTGTATCATCAATTTCTGTTTCCCAAAATTCGGCTGGTATCTGCGCTATGGCTGGATTTTCCGCGGTGAGGCCGAACCCAGCAGGCCTTATATGACGATGGTAAGAACGACCAGCCTGCTGATGTTACTTATCGCCTTCACACTCACTATGGCATGAACGTTAACCATTAGAAGATGACTGCCCTGTTGGGCAGTTTCTTTTTTTGTGCTGAAATGACGGGAAAATGATAACTTTGTTTGTGGTGTAATGATGACAATGCCCGTAATATAGATATATCGTTTCGGAAAGGACATCACTGGCATGAACATCGCATTTTATCCGTATTGGGCCGCCAAAACGCTGCTCTCGCTTATTAATGTCATATATATCATGGTCATTACTACGTTGATTTACAGTCACACTGGATCGGTACTCTATGCTGCAATGTTTCCACTAATTCAGATCATTACACATATAACAGCAGGTTTCACTTTGTCATTACTTGTGAACCATTTCCCATTCTCCAAACTATTGATCCGCATTTCCATAGCCAAAACATTCATCATGACCTGTGTAGCCATTTCATTGAGTCACTTAATTTCACAGCTACCGCTTCTATTGATCGGCATGGCCGTACTATCCTTTTTGAATGGATGGGAATCTCTGTTACTGAATGCTTTGACACCACAATTGGTTCAGGGAGAAGATCTTGCAAAAGCCAATAGCCTCCTCATTTTCTCCAACCAGACTGTAACCATTGTCGGTTACGCCATGACGGGATTCGCCGTGATGAACTGGGGGGCGTCACAGACTTTCTGGGCAGCTACAAGCCTGTCCTGGGCCGTTCTAATTTTCCAAATTGCCCTTGGCTCGCTCACACGCGGTATAGAACAATCCCAGGAATCTGATGTACCGCGTCACGAATGGAGGGAAGGCTGGAGTATGCTCCGGAAGAATCCAACATTACGACTGATCACGCTTATGGACATTGCCCAGGCACTTGCGGGTTCGATCTGGATTGGAGCTATAACGCTGGCCTTTGCAAAAGAAGTTCTGGCACGAGGAGAAGGCTGGTGGGGACTTATGAACTCGAGTTACGCTGTTGGAACCATGCTTGGAGGTATGCTGGCTCTTGCACTGGCCAAACGGATTAGGAAGCATTTAATCGCTAGCATGACCATGTGTTCTCTTCTCTTGAGCATGCTGACCATCGTTTATGGTATAAACAACCTGCCATGGCTCGCTCTGGTGTTATGCATTATCATGGGTCCAGTTCATCAGATTCGTAATCTGGCTCAGCAGACAGCGCTTCAGAACAGTGTCCCTGTCGAATCTCTAACCCAGGTATACGCCACACATGGCGTCCTGATCTCCACGGTTACGAGTGTGTCCATAGTTATCTTTGGTCTAGCCGCTGATCAGCTGGGCGTTCAATGGGTGTACCTCATTGGTGGAGCCTTATTCCTCGCGTCTGCAATATGCTCATTATTACTCGGCACGGTTCACAGGAGCCAGCCCATTGCTAAACATACGAAAAATATGTAAATCAAAAAGACGAGCATCCTCTGCTCGTCCCATACAATCTCAATCCAATCGATAATCTGTCAGCGGCTTGCCTTGTTTATAGTACAAGGTGGGTGACAATATGTTGAAGAAAATATGTACATCCGGCATGTACGCTTCTTCCAGAATAGCCTGCAACGACGATGCAATCCGGTTATGGACCTCCTGATCACGTTGAAACATCAAAATCTCTATAGAAGCCGGAGAAGGTGTTAGCGCTTGTACATCATGACGCTCTGCCTTCATTCTCTCCCGTGGAATATGAGTAATAAGGGCCATCTGCTCTGTAATTTGCGGTACAACTTCCTCTAGTTGAGGACCTGTAAATCCTTTAAAGCGAATAAACGGCATTGCTATCCCTTCAATCTCTGTTAATAGTCTCTTATGTGATTTTAAGCACATTGTTTTCAGTTGTCAAATGTCATGGATGACATATGTTGTTTCTTATTTATAGGAAAAGCCCCGCTGAAGTCTCAGCGGAGCCACTGTTTACACGTTACTATACGTGACTTACAGCCAGAAAGATTTTGTGATGATCACGAGCAGGATGAAAAGCACGAGAATCGCACTTGTAGAAGTCCATCCACCGAATCCACCAACATTGCCACAACCGTATCCAACTTGACTCATTTGATTGGCCTCCTTTGAATTTCAAGGTATGCCATAACATATGCGTATTCTGTGCAAGTGACCGGGCGAATCGGCAAGTTCAACAGCCCATTCATCTTGGATTCATACCCGTTATTTTAACTGGATGGGGCGATGGAGATTTTCAATTGTTTTTCTTCTGATTCCTTAGATGAAGGCTCCGTAATTCCTCTGTCTAGAAGGATTGTACGAGTACGTGTATCACTTCGGGATGCCAGAACAACCTCGCCATCAGGTGTTATACAATAGGAAATTGGAATGGAGATCTCGCTGTCGCGGTAGGAACCATCCGCATGGCTTGTCCCCATGACAATACAATGCTGCTGCATGGCGATCTTACTCGCCTCTTCAACCCACTCACTGTACTGCTCTTCACTGAACATCCCCACACCAATGGAATGCATCACAATATCCACATTTCCTATACTCTCGTTGGAAAATCCTTGCAGGACAAGCTCATCACACAACAACGTGCTTATTTTCCACCCCTGTTCCACGATCGTCTCAGCAGGTGTATATTTAGCTTTCTCCAATACAATCTCTCCAGCTTTACTGATGATGATCGATCGGTCCTTCGGACGTTCTTGCAACCTGCGATGACCTGATACAATCATGGTTCCGTATTCAGCCGCCAAGCGGCAAGCGTCTTCGACATTCTGGTTGAGATAACCTTCAGGATAGAATATTATATCCGCATCTGGGTGTTGCTTAAGTTCGGCTTCAAGCTGCAGCAGATGCTGTTCCAGCCTGGGTTGTCCAATGATAATTTTCATTCGGTATCCCCCGTTCAATAATAAAAACCGGTTCATACCTGAATAAGGTACGAAACCGGCTTAAAGGTTGTACGAGCAGTATTCATGCGCATCGTATTTGCTTCAAGAGTAATTGATTCTCATGTTATTGTTCGATAAATCAATTACCTTTACAGTTCAGTGCTATGTAGTTAGGCATTTCTACGTTCAATACTATCATATATAGCCTGCCCATCATAGCTTCGATCTGTACCGATGTCTTTCACAAAGAGGGCGCTGCCTGCGGCACTATTCGCATTAACAGACAGCACGCTAAACGCACCCACAATCCACATTAATGGATATAATGCAACGGATAAGGCTTTTTTCATACCGTTGTCTCCTTTTCTGTTGAAATAGTTGATTGGTTTAATATCCCATTAATACGATTAAAACCCAATTAGGTTTCAATTTTATATACAACCATCCCTATTTCTATACATATAGGAGACAAGACTACAATGCTCCGTTCAGATTAACTCAAAACTCTGGAGCAACGCTGCCGCCTCTTCATGTTGCGGTTCCAGAGCGAGCACTTGATGGGTATAGGAAAGTGTTTCTTCTTCCAGTTCAAGTTCATAACAGCACACGGCCAAGTCGTACAAGACGGCTGGATTATGGTTACTTGGATCTGCAACCAATGATATCTCCAGAAACCGTTTCGCATCCTCATACATATACATTTCATATAATAGCTGCCCTGCCAGAAATGCAAGCCCCCCTTGCTGTTCCATCACATAATAGGACGACCACATCGTATGAATACCAGACTGAATATCGAGCATTTCCTCATCACTTGCATCAGGAAGAAGACTGGAGATGTGCGTCGCACTATGGATTAAGAACTCAGCGTCATATCCACCCAGACGCCAGAACGGCAATATATGCTTCAACTCCATAGTCTCTATTTGAGAGTCTACCCATTGTTTCATGCTAAAAAAGTCATCCGGTCCGAAACGTTCCACAAATCGATGATAGGCCAGACGTGTGTTCACGAAACTGATTGGTTCATCCACCATCAACATGCACCCGACATTCAGATCTTTATAATGATGTGTTGTGAATCGAGTATGTGCTCCCTGTTGTTCCAAAACATATTGAATCGCATGGTAGTTGGCTGTCAAAGAAAAACTTCCATGAAGAACGAATTCAGGTGGCTCTGCGAACTTCCAGTTATCCAGACGATGATCCCCTTTATCAGCAGTAATCAACACATAACCTGACTGCGACAGCTTGTTTAACCGTTCAAGACAGGACAAGCCAATTGCGGGAAAAAGGATGTGCGAGTCCTCCAGCTCCTCTTTGTACAATGTGATAAGGCTCTTGTATGGATAGTTATCTGCACTGTATTCAGGCGCCCGGCGATACTCATAACTGAGCGTCATGTTCTTCAACATCTCAGCGGGATCCAGATCATGACGACGATCAGGAGACTGAACGAGCAGATCACACTCATATATCTCGCCAGACCCAATATAGATTAGTTCCTGCGGAATGCTGTCAAAAAAGTAATTGGCAATCAGCAACAACGGTTGTTTCAGATCACCGGGCCGTATAACCGTGCCTGCGACGACCAGATTTAATTCTGTATCCTTTACAGCGTCAAAACGTGCAAAATCCACTATGCCTTGTTGAATAAAGGATTGCATGGATGGATGCTCTTGCCAACCGAGCACATTCTCCGCTACAAGATCGGTCATTACATATCTGAAAGGTGGTAACTGTATTCCCGCAAATTGTTTGAGTTCCAGCAGCTTCAAGAGAATTTGATGCGCCAAACGCCCGACTCCTGCCCCAAGTTCCAGAATGGTGACGGTCTCGGTGATCTGTCCCTTGTTCGCGAGATCCTGAAGAAATCCAAAAATCATCTCTGCATACGCCGTGGCAATCATCGGATTACTGGTAATATATTGTGGGACTTGATTCTCTGTCCAAGCTTGCAAGCCCTTCTGTTCATAATAGGCTCTCTGCCAATCCCAGACCGGAGCTTCACTGTAACGAAAACGTTGACTTTCATTTGACGTCATTAAAATGGAAACCTGCTTTCTATCACTAATTTCATAAGATTCTCGGATGTTCTAGACACTACTTATTTTCAATGCCAATCAATCTCTGTACATGCATTATATCATAGAACCCTGCCTACTCGATGAAGATCAGTTTCCCCTCTTAAACACGAAAAAAACCTGCTTTTGAGGGCAGGTCTGTGAGTCTTTTCATTAAGAAGACTATTAATATATTTTTAAAACAAGGATGGTAACATTAGTCCGAATACAAAGCTCCCTCAAAGTTTTCAGGTCCTACACGGATCGTACCAAGCAAGTTGGAGCTGATAAATGCCGTGTACGTCAATTGAGGGGTTACTGGCGGATCGAAGTCACTTGCCGAGAACGTAATTACCTGAGGTGCCAATACACTTAAATTGAAAGTTGAAGTTGCCGAATATATAACTGGGTCTGTTGACAAAGTTCCTCTGACAATCGTAATCGTTATACCCACGAGTGCCAGTGGCAGTTGCACAGATACCGTTCCCGTAAATTGCACCCGCGGGTTAGCTCCAATACTGCCTCCTGTGATTAGACCGATCTGGCCAAATAATTGTGGCGTGTTAATAACAAGGATTGGTATTGCGATCGAGTTCGCCAAGCTCGCATTCTGCGAAGTTCTTGCATCAATAAATTGACTCATGAAATCTACCTCCTATGGGTTGGGATAAGGTAGTATATGCGAGATTTGAGATATGGCATGGACATACATTGACTTTCACAAAAAAGGGCATATTAGAAAGATACCAACAACAAAGTTACGCATTTCCTCTAGCAGCTGATTGCAGACAGAAAAAAACCCTTGCTAGGCAAGGGTTTCAAGAGTATGGGCCCTACAGGACTCGAACCTGTGACCAATCGGTTATGAGCCGACCGCTCTAACCAACTGAGCTAAGGGCCCTAGACATAATGTATAACGTGCAGATGATGGCTGTAAATCATCCAAGTGAAACTAAATTGCGGGGGCAGGATTTGAACCTGCGGCCTTCGGGTTATGAGCCCGACGAGCTACCGGGCTGCTCCACCCCGCGTCAGTAAGAAATATTAAAACAGCGACTTAATTAATATACACTATTGTTACCCTATAAGTCAAGGGGTAATGTCAGGGAATAAATCGCACACCGTAACGACCCTTGCGTGATCGATAAACTTCCACTTCCGCCGGTTCATTATGACCATATATCCATCCATCCTGTTCCATACGCTTGGCCAGACATCCTGCCTGAAATTTGGTTGCATACAACTTGCTGAAATATACCCAGTGCATACCGCTCGTCCTTTCCAGAGTCGTCATTTATTCCTGCTTTTTGTAGAATACCCCATTTTCATAAAAATAGCCGCCAAAGATAAAATCTTCAGCGGCTATCCTTATAATAAAACTACTCAATCAACTCTCATTTCTCATTGAAACGTGGCTTTAGGATCCTTTTTCAATTTTTCCAGCATCTCGTTTCCTTTAGCTGCCCACTCACCAAGTGCTTCTTTTGGTGTCTTTTTGTTCTCGAGAACCTGATTGAAATATTCCATGCCTTTTTCGTTCACTTGCCATAGACCTGGGGATTTTTGATACATTTTATCCAGGTTGGTATTCGTTGGCGGAATCGGCTTCAAAGAATAGAAAGCTTGTATGTTGTAATCCAAGCCATCTTTTGGCTTGATGAAGCTCTTCCGGGACACCATCTCATAGCTGCTACGCGCCTTGATTTTAGCCCAATCTTCACTGTTCATGTACTTGATCAGTTCCCACGCATCATCCGGGTTCTGAGCCGCACTATTGATCGCCATGAGATTGCTCAGGTAGATGCTACCTCCAATTTCAGGAGCTTCCGGGTGAACTGGAGGTGTAACTACATCCCAATCCACTTTCGTAAAGTCTTTCATTTTATCTGCATTTTTATTGGCATCAATTAATTGATTAATATAGCTGTAATCACCAATAGCCATGGCTGCCTTGCCGCTCAGGAACAGGTCACCCTGTATTGGATCATAACGTCCGCTAGGATTCTGATCCTGCGGTTCGTCTCCTTTAGGGATGACTTTGTCAATGGCAAGTTTGCTGATGGTACTCCACACTTTCTCCCATTGAGGAGAATCTACGGTCATCTTCTCTGCTTTGTCATCGAACGTCTTCAGTTGCAACGCGCTATAGTACTGCTGCATGGAGTAGTAAGGCGAACCACCCTGATATGTCGTGAAGGTGAAACCAAATACGTGATCTTTACCCTCGCCTTTTGTAAGTCGGGTACCCAGATTGAAGATATCGTCCCAAGTCATATTGTCCGTTGGCGGTTCCACGCCTGCTTTTTCAAACATGCCCTTGTTATAGAACAAAGCGGAAGAGGAGAACGTTGGTGTCAATGCATAAATGCTCTGATCCCCCAGATCTTTGATACCCTCCAGCACACTAGGAACAATGTCTGTCGTATCAAACTTGTCTTCTTGCATTAATGGATCCAGCTGTTTCACCAGATTCTCCTGAATTAATGATTTGACTGTAGAGGTATCTGCCACGATGACGTCAACCGGATTATCGCCAGTCATTATCTTCTTCAGACTTTCCATCGTATCCGGAACTTCCTGCTGTTCTTCGGTGTTGCCATACCCATACATGCTGCTCTGATCAACGGCAGCTACAATCTCAATGGTTACATTGGGATGGGTCAACTCAAAAGCATCGGTAAATTGTTGACGGAAATAACTGTCGTCTTGTCCTCCCCACATAGTAGCCACACGTAATACACGTTGCTCTGTATCCTTCGCCTCACTTGCCGTACATCCTGCAATCAGCGGCAATGCAAGCGTCGCAGTAGCCATGACAGCCAGCACACGTTTTCCCCACAACCTGTTCTTCATCTCCCAATTCCCCCTCATTAATTATCTTGGCGGTGTAATGACAATGCGTTCACCGTCAAATTCCAATGTAGCCCGGTTATCGATGGCTAAGGCCTCCAGATACTCTTTTGGCACCTGAAGCCGCCCAGCACGGTCAATAATGACAAATGCTTCATGAATGTCCGGCATACCCGTCTCGGATAAGCTATGCTCATCGTCCAAATTCGGGTTGCGCTTCACAAACTCGGTACTGGTCAAGCCGTCCCGGATCGCAACGATCCGGTCTACCTTGCCAGCTAACGTCAAGTCATGGGTAACGATGACAATCGTAACGCCGAGTTCCTTGTTCATTTTTCGGAAAATGCCCATGATTGTATCACATGTCTCGGAATCGACCGAACCCGTTGGTTCGTCTGCAAGCAGAATTTTGGGACGATTGGATAAGGAGATCGCAATCGCTACCCGTTGCTGCTCTCCTCCTGACAATTGATGCAATTTGTTATTCATCCGATCCTTAAGCCCTACCCATTCGAGCAATTGTTTCGCGTAAGCACGATCACGCTTGCCTCCCAGAATCATGGGCGTCTCCACATTTTCCAATGCCGTGAGATAAGGCAGCAAGTTACGACCGTTATTTTGCCAGATAAAACCTACCGTATGACGTTTGTATTCAACCAATTGGGCATCTGTCATCTTCAGCAAATCCCAGTCTCCCACAACAGCCGTACCCGCCGTAGGACGATCAAGTCCACCCAGAATATTCAGCAGTGTGGATTTACCGCTACCGCTGTTACCAATGATGGCCATCATTTCACCTTGATTGACAGTCAGGTTGAGACCCTGAAGGGCAACGACTTCCACATCGCTGGATTTAAAAATTTTGACAAGTCCTTCGCATTGGATCACGTTTACCTCTCCTCTCCCATTTTGACCGCCTGGTGAACACGCAGTCTGCGAATCTGCCAGAGCAACATCGTTGCACCAATGACCAGCATCACCACAGTAACCCCATACAGTTGCAACATATCCTGCTGCTCAAAGACAATCCGGAACGGAGGTACCTGAGCAGATACATTATCCGTCGTTTGCAGGAATGGCAGGAATAAACGACTGGATACCTGACCAATACCAATACCTAACAGGATCGATAGCCCCGCTGTGAATACCTGCTCCAGCAGCAGCATGCCGCTCAGTTGTGCACGAGACAATCCCATGGCACGTAATACACCGAACTGCACAACACGTCCGGACAGGTTGAAGAACCAGTACAGCACGTATCCAATCAACGAGATAATCACCGATACCAGGAAACCAAGGCTCAGAATTCCGAATACGCCACCTCGTGATGGGTGTTTACCCTGAGATACCAATTCGGTGCGTACGTCACGCACAGAAGATAACTCAATCCCTTCTGCTGCAAGTTTCTCCATTAATGGAGCCACTTTGGCATCCGGTTCCATTTTCAGCCAGACCTCATAAGGAATTAGAGGCACTTGGTCATAGATATAATCCAGATTAGCCACGAAGAATGGCATCTGATCCGGATACTGGGATGGCCAGTAAGGAATGATTCCGAAGACTACGAATTCAATCGCCTGTCCCTGTATACCCATGGAGACGAGGTCTCCGGTTTTCAGCTTGAATTTGTCAGCAAATTTGGAAGAGATCAATACAGCCCCTTCATATTTGCCGAGCAAGTCAAGGTACTTGTAGGGATGTGCCGGGAACAGATCATTGCGGAACCAAGCCACTTGAGCGAAATCCACATTATCAATCCCGACCAGCATCCCCTGCCCGCCCGATTTACCAGAGACGATTATATTGCCTTTGGTCTGCAGTACTCTTGCTGCATGTTCGACACCATCTAATCTGCGGAACACTTCAAAAGGAGGTTCGGAGTAGATGACTTTGGATGGCTGCGAAGAACCGCCGCCACCACCTGGAGCACCTCCACCGCCATTTCCTCCGCCGGGAGCGCCACCACCCGTACCACCACCGCCTTGTTGACCTCCACCCGTGCCGCCATTCTGCCCGGAACCGCCGGGTTTAACCTCAGGTGTTCCTTCCCACACCGTCTGCATAATCACATCAGAACCATAACGGTACAAGGTGCGCTCAGTGGAATTCAGATCAATCGTCCGAGCCGCAGCCGAGTTGTACACCCCAAGTCCCAATGTCAGTACAAGGAGGATCATCAGCGGATAATAAGACGAAGATGAACGCGATAGCTGCGTTAATGTCAGATACAACGGGACCGGGAGCAACTTGCGACCAATCAGCTGAATCAGCTTCAATATCCACGGGAACAAACGCAGGAAGAATAGTCCGAGCGCAAAGATCGCGAGTGCGGGTACAAAGAACAGAAACGGCTGTACCTGTAACTGATCGGTTGTCATTCCCGTCTGGAAAGTCAACATCTGGCGTTCATAGAACAGGTAGTATCCATATCCAGCCAGACCCAGTAACACAACATCCAGGAACCAGCGTTGCCATACTGGAGCACGGTCTGTACGTGCTTGCCGCCGTTTGGCTGATACAATGGTTGCCCGTGCATAGGTTATCGCAGGGATCAGGGAGGCAATAATGGCAACAAGCACTGCTGCTACACCTAAAAGAATGGCTTCTTTGGATACGCCAATCGGAATCGACTTTCGATCAACAAAGGATAGAAATCCACTCGCTGAACCAATACTCTTGGCCATAAAATAACCGAGCAACGGCCCGATAATTAGCGCAATAGCGCCCAAAAATATACCTTCAAGCAGGTAGAGAGAGAAGATCTGCCGAGCGGAAGCTCCACGGCTGCGCAATACCGCAATATCACTCTCTTGCTTCTGTAATGACTGTCTGGCATTCATAGCAATAAAATAAAAGACCATCGCAATCATCGGTGCTGCCAAGGTAAACAACATCGTCTGCAATTGCAGACTCTGACTGCGGAACTGCTTGAGCAGATCACCGAAGGTAATGTCCACTTTTGTATCTTTCAGCCGCTGATACAGATCGATATCCAGCCTTTCCAGCATGGAAGTCAGACCTGATAGCTGGCTGGTTTGAATTTCCTTCAGATCGAAGGCATAGTACCAACGTGAGTTTTGAAGTGGGATGCCTTTTTCTTTCAGTAAAACATCATTAAAAACCGATTCATCCACATAAAGTCCATTCATCATACCGTCAAATCCCTGTACCCAGTAAGGACTGTTTGGATCATCTGCTTTGAAAGACCCCGTAATCTTCACACGCAACGTAATATCAAGACCGCTGTATACCGGATATTCCAGAATATCACCGATATGCAGATCGTTACGATACATGCCTTCTTCCAACATGACTGCCTCGATAATATCGTCCTTGACCTGATTGCCAGGTTTCACTCCGGCTGAGTAATTCACCTGTGCATCCAGTCCACTCATCGTGCCCATACTCATACTGCGCACCCGGCTGGCGTCCACTTTGGTTGGATCCTCTGGACTCACCTCGGTGCTGCGAATGGATCTGGCATTCACATACGTATGGAATGGGAAACCGATCTCGCGAGGAACATCCTCACGAATATATCGATCTACTTCATCCAGACCCCTTGTGTCTGTCTTCACACCACCAGGTGCCTGATAACTCATGAGCAACGAACCCGCTGGCAATCCTTCACTATTATCCTGTAACGTCTGCGCGACGACCCGTTTCAGTGCACCATCGGCATACATGGGAATACTGACGGTGAACGCAACCGCCACAATTAATCCGATTAATGTGCTGAAGGTCATCCAGCGCGTGTTCCACATTTTGCGGAACAGCAGTCGAAGCAATGGCAGCCCCATTAGCGTCCCACTACTTTCTCGCCTACGGTCAGACCTTTCAGAATCTCAACATCTGTCGATGTCTGCTGGCCCACTTCAACGTCCACTTCACGCTTGCTACCATCACTCTCCACGACTTGTACATACGTTCTTGAACCGATGGAGCGTAAAGCGGATACAGGAATCACAATCGCGTTCTCGGTACGCTGCGTCACAATAGAGACCGATAGAGGTGTGCCACGTTCCACGCCTTTTGGCATTTTTGCAAGTGTAACGATTACATACTTATCCAGCGTTTCCTTCGTTGGAGGCGTCCCGCCTTCCCCCGTTCCTTCGCCACTGCCGCTTCCCGATGCTTCAGCCAGAGGCATGACTTTAATTTTGCCAGCGACTTTACCGGCTCCATTAATGTCCACTTCTGCCTTCATACCGGCTGAGAACTTCTCCAGATCTTCCTTTGCAAAGGTAGCTGCCACAACCAGATTCGATGTATCCGCAATCGTAGCAATCGGGTCATACGCTTTCACGGCTGCGCCCTTCTCAACCTGCACAGCAATTACGGTACCACCGAACGGAGCAGTCAACGTAGCTTTGCCCAGTTGCGCTTCCAGATCGGCGAGTTCCTGGCGTAGTTCTTCAAACGCAATGGTCGCCTCTTCGAACTCTACAGGGTCCATCTCATCTTTTTTGCGGAGTGTTTCCTTCATTTGAACTTCGGATTTGCGAATAGCCAGTTTCTTGCCACGGATCTCCTTCTCCACACTTTCCACATCGAGCACGGCTAGAAGTTGACCCTTTTTCACTTTATCTCCTGGTTTAACATTTAACTCTTTGACATGCATGCCATCAAGCGTGAAGTACACCTTCTCTTCCCGCTGACTCATCATCTTGCCACTTCCACTTACTCTTTTCTCCAACGTTTCAGTCCGGACTTCATATTCCGGTTTCTTAGAGATCGTTGGTGGTGTAATTGGCGGAAGCACTTCTTCCTCTGTTTCTGACGGCAGCAATGAGCAGCCAGACATCGTTGCAACCATTATCGCACCAAGTACAATAAGCGCTGCGCGTTTCCCCCTCTTCGGAGCGGCCCCTTTACTTGATAAATCTGCCGTCCGCCATTTCATAAACATGGTCCGCAACCTCCAAAATTGTAGGATCGTGTGTAGTCATACATATCGTTACTTGTTCTACTTCAATAATATTGCGGAATACGGCCATGACCTGAGCGCCCATCTTGGAATCCAGTTCCGCTGTAGGCTCATCCGCAAGCAACAATCTGGGTCTGTGGGCAATAGCCTTGGCTATAGCTACCCGCTGTTGCTCTCCCCCGGACATCTCGAAAGGTCGATGCTTCACCCGTTTGGATAGTCCAACCAGGTCCAGACAGTGACCAACCCTGTCCTTCCACTCCGCTCGCGGAACATCCGCCATTCGCAGCGACAGTTCTACATTTTCCCAAGCAGACAATAAGGGCATGAGTGCATACGCCTGAAAAATAAAACCGATCTCTTTGCGCCGCAAAGCGGTCCGCCGCCGGTCTCCCCAATCCTGAAGAGGCTGGCCGGAGAACAGAATGTCTCCACTTGAAGGCTGATCCAATCCACCGAGCATATTCAGCAGCGTTGTTTTGCCTGAGCCAGATCGCCCCTTCAGCATGACCAGTTGTTGCGGATTCACTTCCATATCAATGCCTTTGAGCACATGGATGATACGACTGCCTGTCTGGAAACTGCGATGCACGTTACGCACCTCCAGTACAGGTCCATCATATGGAGGCAATATATCCTTCTTCGGTTTGATCTTCTTCGGGGGGTTATCAACGGAAGTGACAGCAGTTGCAGCCACTTCATCTGAAGCGATTTCACTTTCAGGTACCAGAGGTTCACTCGACGGATGATCGTGTTCATTGTTGTATGTATGTTCTCCCGAAACCGTCGGTGCCTCCAGCTCTGCTTCCCCCTGTTGATTTTCATCGCCTGACTGGCTCTTGGCAGGTCTTTTTCTGAGAAATAAATTCTTCATGCCAGCAATCACGCTCATCCTTTCTTCATATCCCGTTCACTTCTTCAAAAAACCTAAAATTAGAAATCTGTTCCAACCTACACTGAATTATAAACGACCGATCACAACTAAAAGTTACAAGCTTTTTACAACGGTAGAGGGAAAAAGTTAATATTTTGATGAACAAACGAAAAAAGCACCCCAATGTATGGGATGCCTCTTGCATATTCGATGGTTTTGCCGCTGTGACGGCAATCATTACAATTTTGATACCGTTTAACATTGAACACATATTGCATTATGCAATGATATTATTTTCCAAATGAAGAAGGATCTTCACGCCAGGATTTCAGCAACTCAAAGTCACTCTCCTGAATCGTTCCCTGAGCCAGAGCCACATCCATCAGCGCCGTGTAATTGGACAGCGTCTGAAGCGGAATTCCAGCATCTTCGAAGGCTTTAACACCCTTATCGAGCTGGTAGCTGAAGATGGCAAGCACTGCGAGCGGCGTTGCACCTGCTACGCGTACAGCTTCTGCTGCTTTGATGGAACTGCCACCTGTAGAGATCAGATCTTCAATGACAACTACTTTTTGTCCTTCGGTAATCAGACCTTCAATCAGGTTCTCCTTACCGTGTCCTTTCGCTTTATCACGAATGTAGGCCATCGGCAGATTCAGCTTCTGAGCCACCCAGGCAGCATGCGGGATCCCTGCGGTTGCCGTACCCGCAATGACTTCTGCTTCCGGGTATTGGTTACGAATAATCGTTGCGAAGGCTTCAGCAATATCGTTGCGAATCTCGGGATAGGACATCGTTAAGCGGTTATCGCAGTATATTGGTGATTTGATACCGGAAGTCCATGTAAATGGCTGCTGCGGACGCAATGCCACGGCTTTAATTTTCAACAGTTGGGAAGCAATATGGTTCGGAATCTCATTCAGTTCGATCATGCGTTCAACATCTCCTTCAAAATGGTTTCTGCCGCTTCTCGCGGATTGGGAGCGCCTGTAATCGGTCTGCCTACAACAATGTAATGGCTTCCTCTGGCGATCGCTTCACCTGGCGTCAAGACACGTGTCTGATCTCCCAGACCACTACCTGCTGGACGAATTCCTGGTGTAACGGTGTGAAAAGCACTGCCACACGCTGCCCGAATTGCGGGCACTTCCAGCGGAGAAGCAACAACCCCATCCAATCCGGCCTCTTGGGCCAGTCCTGCATAACGGACCACAGCAGCTTCCACGCTGCCCAGGATGCCAATCTCGTTGTTCATCGTTTCCAGACTTGTACTGGTCAGTTGGGTGACCGCAATAATCTCGGGTCTGTGTAAGGAAGGATCGGCGGCTATAGCTGCCTCAGCACCTTCACGTGCAGCACGCATCATGATCGTTCCACCCGCGGCATGCACATTAAACATGTCTACCCCAAGACGCGTGATACTCTCAGCACCGCCACGAACGGTGTTGGGAATGTCATGCATTTTCACATCCAGAAAAACGGAATACCCTTTAGATTTCAGCTCCCGAATGAAGTCCGGTCCTGCTGCGTAGAACAGCTGCATTCCCACCTTGAGATAACAGGGAATGCCTTCAAGAGCTTGTACCAATGCTTTCGCTTCTTCCGCTCCAGGATAATCGAGTGCCACCATCAGACGGCCAGCCATTTCATTGAAACTCGCGTGATTCATCACCAGCGCTCCCCTCCACTTGCTCATTTTTTCCGTTTTTGCCCGATATAAAGGACATCTCGCCAGCCCGCAGGCTGACTGATGTCCTTCATCAGTGAATATTTATTTTACAAAGGCAGGCATTGCTTCTGAAGAGAAGTTGATTGTTTGCAGCATGATCAGCAGCGCACGAATCGTATCCAGTGAAGTCATACATACAATACCATTCTCTACCGCTTCACGACGAATACGGAATCCGTCACGCTGTGGTGTTTTGCCTTTGGTGAGTGTGTTGAAGACAAAGTTCGCTTCGCCGCTGCGAATCATATCCAGAATGTTCGGCGAACCTTCGCTTAATTTGTTCACCGTCGTTACCGGAATGTTCGCTGCTTCAAGCGCAGCTGCAGTTCCGCCGGTAGCCATGAGTTTGTATCCCAGTCTGTAGAAACCTTCGAGCAATGGTACAGCTTCGTCCTTGTCTTTGTCTGCTACAGTCACGACAATGGCTCCGGTTGCCGGAATTTTCATTCCTGCCCCGATGAGACCTTTGAACAACGCTTTAGCGTAATTCGGGTCACGACCCATAACCTCACCTGTGGATTTCATCTCAGGTCCGAGGGTTGGTTCTACACGACGCAGCTTCGCGAAGGAGAAGACCGGAACTTTGACAGATACATGGTCCGACTCAGGCCATAGCCCGTCAACATAACCAAGATCTTTCAGTTTTACACCCAGAATGGCTTGTGTTGCCAGGTTCGCCATCGGAATGTTGGTTACTTTGCTCAAGAATGGTACGGTACGGGATGAGCGCGGGTTTACCTCGATAATGTACACTTGGCCATCATGGATAACAAACTGGATGTTGACCAAACCTACCGTTTTCAGTTCTTTCGCAATTTTGATTGTAATCTCTACAATTTTCTCTTTCATGTCCTGGGACAGGTGTTGAGGAGGATATACCGCGATGGAGTCACCAGAGTGAACTCCTGCACGCTCGATATGTTCCATAATGCCCGGAATCAATACCGTTTCACCATCACAGATGGCGTCAACCTCAACTTCTTTACCCATCATGTAACGGTCGATCAGTACCGGATGCTCCGGATTGATTTTAACCGCCTGCTCCATGTACGTGAGCAATTCTGCATCAGAGTATACAATCTCCATCGCACGACCGCCGAGTACATAGGAAGGACGAACCAGTACCGGGTAGCCCAGACTTTGAGCTGTTTCTACAGCATCATCAACGGAAATGACCGTTTTACCTTTCGGCTGTGCAATCTCCAGACGGGAGAGCAGACGCTCAAACTTCTTGCGGTCCTCCGCCTCATCGATGCTTTCCAGATCCGTTCCGAGAATCGTTACACCTGCATTACGCAGTGGTGCTGCCAGGTTGATGGCCGTTTGACCACCGAACTGCACGATAACGCCTACTGGCTTCTCCTGTTCAATCACGTTCATGACATCTTCGAAGAAGAGTGGTTCAAAGTACAGACGATCTGATGTATTAAAGTCCGTCGACACCGTCTCCGGGTTATTATTGATAATGACTGCTTCATATCCTGCTTTTTGCAAAGCCCATACAGCGTGTACAGTAGAGTAGTCAAACTCGATACCTTGACCGATCCGGATTGGTCCTGAACCCAGTACCACAACTTTTTGCTTGTCGGAAGGGATCACTTCGTTCTCAGTCTCGTATGTTGAGTAGTAATATGGCGTTGTTGCTTCGAACTCGGCTGCACACGTATCTACCATTTTGTACACTGGGCGCAGGTTCTCTTCTTCCCGACGAGTTCTAACTTCCGCTTCCGTCGTTAATGTGCCACCAGGTTGACCTTGCGCACGCAGTTCGGCAATGGCGCGGTCCGTGAATCCAAGGCGTTTCGCTTGATACAGAACATCGGAAGACAATTCGGATTCTTCGCGAATACGATCTTCGAATGCGATCAGACCCTCGATTTTGTCCAGGAACCACCAGTCAATCTTGGTCAGGTCTTGCAGTTGTTGCAGCGTATATCCTCTGCGGAATGCTTCGGCAATCAGGAAGATACGTTCATCATCCGCTTTGATCAGACGCTCGTTCAGCGTATCTTCATCCAGCGTTTCGGCATCCTTCAGGTAAAGGCGGTGTACACCAATCTCCAGGGAGCGCACGGCTTTGTGAATCGACTCTTCGAATGTCCGGCCAATGGCCATTACTTCGCCTGTTGCTTTCATCTGAGTTCCGAGTTTACGGTTCGCCGAGATGAACTTGTCGAACGGCCAGCGTGGGATTTTGCTCACGATATAATCCAATGTTGGCTCGAAGCAAGCATATGTTTGGCCTGTTACCGGGTTCACGATTTCGTCCAGTGTGTAACCCATGGCAATTTTGGCAGCCATTTTCGCAATCGGATAACCCGTTGCTTTGGAAGCCAGCGCCGATGAACGGCTTACCCGTGGGTTAACTTCGATAACATAGTATTGGAAGCTGTGTGGGTCCAGTGCGAACTGTACGTTACATCCACCCTCGATGTTCAAGGCACGGATGATCTTCAGTGAAGCTGAACGCAGCATTTGATATTCACGATCCGACAGGGTTTGGCTTGGTGCTACAACGATACTGTCGCCTGTATGAACACCTACCGGGTCAAAGTTTTCCATGTTGCAGACAACGATACAGTTATCGTTTTTGTCCCGCATAACTTCATACTCGACTTCTTTCATGCCTGCAATGCTCTTCTCGACCAGACATTGCCCAATTGGGCTGTAACGAATTCCCGCTGCCACAGTTTCGCGCAGTTCTTCTTCGTTCGCACAGATTCCGCCGCCTGTTCCGCCCAGCGTATAGGCTGGACGAACGATGATTGGATAGCCAATCTCAGCTGCAAATTCAAGTGATTCTTCGAGTGTCGTTACGATCACACTCTCAGGTACAGGCTGTTCCAGTTCACGCATCAGGTCACGGAACAGATCACGATCTTCCGCTTTCTCGATGGATGTCAGCTGCGTTCCGAGCAATTTTACATTTTCACGTTCCAACACGCCTGCACGTGCCAGTTCCACAGCCATGTTCAGACCTGTCTGACCACCCAGTGTTGGCAACAAGCCGTCTGGACGCTCCTGACGAATGATTTGGGTTACAAAATCCAGTGTGATTGGCTCAATGTAGACTTTGTCAGCCATGTTAGTATCGGTCATAATGGTCGCCGGGTTGCTGTTGATAAGTACAACTTCCACGCCTTCTTCTTTCAGAGCCTGGCAAGCTTGTGTACCGGCATAGTCGAACTCGGCCGCTTGACCGATGACGATTGGACCGGAACCAATCACCAGGATTTTTTTGAGATCTTTGTTAATCGGCATGTTATTGTGCTCCTTTCACTGCGGCTGCCAATACGGCTTGACGCGGCTTTTGCGGGTTAGTGATTTTGTGCTCGCGAATCATCTCGATGAAGCGGTCAAACAGATAGCTGTTGTCGTAAGGACCCGGGGCTGCTTCTGGGTGATACTGAACCGAGAATGCCGGGAAGGATTTATGTTTCAGACCTTCAATAGTCTTATCGTTATTGTTGATATGTGTAACTTCCAGGTCCGTGCTCTTCACAGACTCCTCGTTTACGGTAAAACCATGGTTCTGGGATGTGATGAAGCAACGTCCGCTCTCCAGCTCTTTCACCGGGTGGTTTCCTCCGCGATGTCCAAACTTGAGTTTTTCGGTATCTGCTCCTGCCGCAAGTGCGAACAATTGGTGACCCAGGCAGATGCCGAAGATCGGGTATTCGCCAAGCAGTTCACTGATCATTTTAACTGCGTGAGGTACATCTTTCGGGTCCCCAGGGCCGTTGGACAGTTGAATACCGTCCGGGTTCAGGCGACGAATCTCGTCTGCTGTTACATCGTGCGGAACAACGACAACGTCACAGTTACGTTTGCTGAGTTCGCGCAAGATTCCTGTTTTGGCACCATAATCCACGAGCACAATACGTTCAGCCGTTCCCGGGCTGTTGTAGACATGCTCTGTAGAAGTCATAGGCACCTGGTTACGCAGCTCGGCGATGGTGGTGTCTCCCATCATCTCCAGCAGTTCTTCCACAGGCTTCGATCCTGTTGTGAGAATTCCCTTCATTGTGCCGTGGTGACGAATCCGGCGAGTCAACATGCGTGTATCAATTTCGCTGATTCCTACGATACCGTATTCCTTGAGCAGATTGTCTACGCTATATTCCGCACGCCAGTTGCTCGGCGTTGGCTCATGACGACGTACAACGAAACCGTGTACGTATGGACGAATCGACTCAAAGTCATCACGCGTAATACCGTAGTTTCCGATCAGCGGATACGTCATGGTTACGATTTGACCGCAATAGGAAGGATCCGAAAGCACCTCTTGATAGCCTGTAATTCCCGTATTAAAAACGACCTCACCTGTCGTTTCACCTTCAGCACCGAATGCTTTCCCGGTGAACAGTGTGCCGTCTTCCAACAATAATCTTGCCTGTGCCTGCATCCCATTTCACTCCTCTGTGTTTATCAACGTTGAATGGCATTTGGGTTGAACATGGGGGACGTTACGATTGTGCGGCTCCGCGTACAGAAAACCCTTTGATCGCTGTTATCCCCGGATTACTTTTTATCATTTTTCAAATGATGTAATCCGGTGATAAAGGCGAACGCTTTGCTTCTTCGGGTCTTTTCTGTCCGCTCCGCAGTTACGTTGGTGTCCAAGTTCAAAATCATGACATTCAACTTTGCTTGTTTCGTATGTTAGACTCTCGGCATGATTTGCCTCGAGTTAGTTGAAAAGATGTTACTGGTGTAAAAGTTGTAGATTAAGTTTTAGAATTACTGTTACTGATTTAAAGATATAGAGTTAGTAATTTATCAATTTACTAAATTACCGTTTTATTGTTGTACAGTGTTGCTCCACACGCTTTTGCCATCCACCCATGTTTGTAGAGCCCAGCCTTTCAGCTTCCAGCCTGTGAATGGGGTGTTTCTTCCTTTGGTTGCAAACGTTGCAGGATCAACTGCTTTTTCCTCGTTCAGATCAATCATCGTGATATCCGCTGGTGCTCCTTCTTCCAGTTTGCCTGTATCCAGTCGGAATACACGTGCCGGATCAGCTGTCATGCGTTTTACCAGGAAGTCCAAGCTCCAAAGTCCAGTTTCCACAAACTTCGTGTACAGCAGTGGGAAGGCTGTTTCGAATCCTACGATACCGAAAGGTGCCAGCTCCATGCCTTTGGCTTTCTCTTCTTCACTGTGTGGCGCGTGATCGGTTACGATCATGTCCAGCGTGCCGTCCAGCAAACCTTCGATACACGCCTGCACATCACGTGGTGAGCGTAGCGGCGGGTTCATCTTCCAGTTGGCGTCCATGCCCGGGATATCTTCATCCGACAACACCAGATGGTGCGGACACACCTCAGCAGTTACTTTAATACCGATGGATTTCGCCAGACGAATCAGGCGAACCGATTGCTCTGTGCTTACGTGGCAGACGTGGTAATGAACTCCCGTTGCTTCTGCGAGCAGAATATCCCGGCCTACGTGGATAGCCTCGGATTCATTAGGAATGCCTTTAATACCATGACGTTTGGAAAACTCGCCTTCCGTCACATATCCACCGACAACCAGTGAGTCATCTTCACAGTGTGCGATCACTGGCATATCCATGCTTGCCGCAAGGCTCATGGCATCTTTCATCATTTGAGCGTTTTGTACGCCGACACCGTCATCCGTGAATCCGATAGCCCCTGCTTCTTTCAAGGCGGCAAAATCGGTAAGTTCACGACCCAGTTCGTTTTTGGTAATGGCTGCATAAGGCAACACTTTTACCAGATCGGCTTCTTTGGCTTTATCCAGTACCAGTTTCACAACTTCCGCTGTGTCTGTAACCGGTCTTGTGTTCGGCATGCAGGCAATCGTTGTAAAACCACCTTGTGCTGCTGAACGGGCACCTGTCTCGATCGTCTCTTTGTGTTCGAATCCAGGTTCACGCAGATGCACGTGCATATCGATCAATCCCGGAATGACCAGTTTGCCTGATGCGTCTGTCACATGATGCGCTGACTTTTCGGCATCCAATACGGCTTGATCTTCCAGGCCAGCGATCTTTTTAATTTTACCTTCATCTATAATGATGGTTTTCCGTTCAAGTTCCCCTTGTTGGTTCAAGATGTTCGCATTCTTTATAATCTGTAGCATAATTGCCCTCCGCTTCGGTTCTGTCCGGCTTACCAGGTAAACCGGATGATTTTCTTTATCGTTTACTCTCTTATTGCTCTATAAGAACTGCCATCTTCGTCAGCCTATGACCCACAGCCAGACCCTGTTACAGTTTCATCGCACGTTCCATAACCGCCATGCGGATGGGAACGCCGTTTGCCATCTGCGGGAAGATCCGCGATGCTTCACTCTCCACAACCGCGTCATCTACCTCGACGTTGCGGTTCACTGGAGCAGGGTGCATGATAATGGTGCTTGGTTTTAGGCGTGACGCCCGTTCTTCCGTCAATCCGTAGTGTTCGCGATAATCCTCAGCTGAAGTAATTAAGCCATGTTGATGACGTTCCAGTTGAACACGGAGCATCATGACTACATCTGCATCCAGCGCTTCTTCAAAACCAACATAAGGAGCATGCTCTGCGAGTTCCGGTGCCTGCATCGTTTGCGGTGCACAGAAGCGTACATCTGCGCCGAACTTTTGCAGTGCCCACAGGTTGGAGCGTGCTACGCGGCTATGCAGAATGTCACCTATGATGGAAACACGCAAGCCTTTCAGTTCGCCAAATGCTTTCCGCATCGTGTAGAGGTCCAGCAACGCCTGTGTGGGATGCTCATTGTTGCCGTCTCCGGCGTTCACGAGCGGAACACTCACTTTCTTAGCCAGCTGTTGCAGAACGCCTGCCGGTTTCAACCGGATCACGCCTGCATCAATGCCCATCGACTCAAGTGTTCGCACCGTATCGTAGATGGACTCTCCTTTTTCCACACTGGATGCGGCTGCCGTGAAGTTCAGCACTTGTGCGCCCAGGCGTTTCTCTGCCATTTCGAAGGAGAAGCGGGTGCGGGTGCTGTTTTCGAAGAACATGTTCGCAACGAAGCGTGATTCAAGTACAGGAACCAGTTTCTCTTTCTGCGCTTCCCAGTGAGCCGCCCTGTTCAGAATGGACTCGATCTCTCCTCGGCTAAGTTCCTTCAGTCCAAGCAAGCTCCGGTCTCTCAATGCTGTCTGTGTAATCATCATGCTTGCTCCCCCCGGTTCTGAGTGATTTTGACTTCGTCCTGTCCGTCCGTTTCCATGAGTGCAACTTCGATCTCTTCTGATTTGGAAGTCGGCACATTCTTGCCGATAAAATCAGGTCGAATCGGAAGTTCCCGGTGTCCACGGTCTGCGAGTACCGCCAGCTGAATATTCTGCGGTCTTCCACAGTCCATCAGGGCATCCATCGCTGCGCGAATCGTACGTCCGGTATAGAGCACATCATCGAACAAGATCACTTTTTTGTTATGGATCGAAAGTGATTCAGGTGTCATAATCAACATTTCCTTGCGATTCGCCTTGTTTTCGTCAAAGCGATCATCGCGGTAAGGAGTCACATCTAGTTCTCCCCAGGGGACTTTGGCGCCTTCGATTTCTTCAATCTTCGCGGCAATCCGTTCTGCGAGGTAAACCCCGCGTGTACGGATACCGACCAGCACACAATCATCGATTCCTTTGTTTTTCTCCAATATCTCATGGGCAATCCGTGTTAATGCGCGGCGGATCGCCGTCTCATCCATAATGACATGTGTCTCTGTGCTCATGCGTTCAGCCTCCTCAGGATTTCCCTTCAGATCATGGCCCCGTGACGAGGAGAACAAAAAAGACTCCTTGCCGTGTTTATTGGCAAGGAGTCTCCGAACTTCAGACCGCTCTGAAGAAAGTTTACTCTCGGGGATGCATCGCTTCATTTGCCGCAGCAAAAAACGATGTATCGTTCACGTTACCTTGCCAGTCTCACGGGACTGATTTAAAGGTGCTATTCATGTCGTTCATATTGCAGGACCTCACAGGGTTCTGTAATCAATATGTCCGTTTGTCTTCATGAATTATGACAGAAAGACAACCCCCTGTCAACACCTCACCATCGCAGGTGAAAACCCTCTGCTACGTTCTTGTTAGAATCAGCAGTTAGCCTGAAAAACATCCATGCACAATTCATCTCATTGGTTATTCATAATTATACAACATTTCTGCATATTTATCCATAGGCAAATGAGAAATTTGATATAACCAAAATAAACCTCTGCCTATGCTTAAGTAGACACAAAACACTTCTTTTTGGAACAAGCAGTCAGTTTCATCTTACGTAATATATGTAGGCTCTGCATTAGTACCCACTGAAATGGGTACAGTTTATAAACATAAACCCATTCATAGATGCTGCTGTAATGCCGATATACATAAGATTCGCAGCTATGCGACATGGAATTAAGATACGCCCTACATTTATGTACATTTAGGAGGAAGTCATGCGTCACATTTGGCACGTTTACAAAACAGACTGGTTGCATATTCTGAAGGTTCCCACAGGTATATTTCTAATTGTGGCTATCATCTTACTGCCCGGGGTGTATGACTGGGTCAACGTGAAGTCCGTATGGGACCCGTACAGTAACACCCAGGGGATCAAAATTGCAGTGACAACTGAAGACGAGGGTGCAACTGTTGCAGGAACCAATGTCAATATCGGAGACGAACTGGTATCCAGCCTCAAACACAACGAAAAGCTGGGCTGGACTTTTGTAGATCGGGCTGAGGCCAGTCGAGGTGTACAAACTGGAGAGTACTATGCAAGCCTGCTCATTCCCGGAGACTTTTCGTCCAAAATTACAGGTATTGTTGACGGAAAGCTGGAGCGTCCAGAGGTAATCTATACTGTTAATGAGAAGGTGAATGCCATTGCTCCCAAAATCACAGGCTCTGGTGTATCTGCCATAACAACACAAATCAATGAAAATTTCACTGAAGCCGTCAGTGAGGCCGTTCTTACCAAGTTGAAGGAAGCCGGGGTTGAAATTAACGCCCAGCTTCCAACTTTGCGCAAGATGGAGAATGGCATTTTCACCCTGGAGAAAAATCTTCCGGCCATCCAAGCCGCGGGTCAAAAGGTACTGGAAGTGGAAAAAGCCATGCCTGAGATTGTAAAAGATGCTCAAAAGATCGTCGAAATCGAAAAAAAACTACCTGAAATCAATGAAGCGGCAAAGTATGTGCTCAAGGTGCAGGAGTATTGGCCACAAATTAATGATGCGGCTTCGGAAGTGCTGGCTATTCAAGGGCGGATACCGGATATACAAAAAGCGGTAGAACGCATTCGAGAAGTGGATGAAAACTTTGGTCAGGTATCAGTTGTCATTCAAACAGCCCTGGATAAAACCGACAAGGCTCTCTCTATCGTAACGGCCGCAGAACAAGATCTGTACAAGGTATCCCAAATCGCTGGCAACGGGATTGAGCTGGCTGAAGGCTTGAATCAATTTGTAGATTCAAGTGAAGAAGCGTTCCAGGCTATTGGCCCAACGATCCGCCAGAATCTGCTGCTAGTGCAGCAGATTACCAACGCTGCTGGAGAAGTATTTTCCCAATTGCAGGATTCGGATCTTGATAACCTGCCCACAGCAGAAGATCTGGACCGGATTGCTGCACGTTTGGGGAATGCGGTAAAACTTGTCGACAGTATGGCAGAACTGCTGGGCAAAATAGACAATTTACTTCCAAGCCACCCACTTACCGAACAAATTCAGCATTTGAACTCCGTTTCAGATAAACTGCAGTTGCAAATCCGGCTGGCTGGCATCATCAGTGATGCCATGCGCCGCAATACAACGCTACCCGCAGACGTCGTCGCTCAGTTAAATTTGCTCTCCAAAGACATTAGCAGCGGCATTGGCAATCTCTTGACTACGTATGAAAGTGACATATCACCGGCTCTATCGGCTGGCGTGGATAAATTGCGGTCCATCCTCTCCACTTCTTCAAGTGCAATGCAAGGAGCAAGAGATCGAATTCCGGATATTGCGGACATTCTTGCATCTGCCAAAGAAGGGATTACGTTTGGACAGACCGAGTTGACGAAAATCCAGAGCGACCTGCCTCAAATCCAATCCAAGATCCATGAGATATCAGAGACACTCGCAAGCAAAAGTGAAGGTTTTATTCAAGCTTTGAACACCGTCTCTTCCTTAATCCGGACCGATCTGCCCAAATTGGGAACCAAACTGAACGAAGCGGCTGATTTTGTTCGTCATGATCTGCCTAATGCCGAGAAACAAATAGGCAAGGCATCCGATTTTGTTCAGAACCAGCTTCCGGAGGTCGAAAAAGGAGTCCATCGTGTTGCCACACTGGTACGTGATGATCTGCCAGCATTGGAAAGTGCCATCAGCAAAGCGGCAGACAAACTTAGAGAAGTCGAAGGTAATAACCAGTTTGCCGAGCTCGCCAAACTTCTGCGCGGCGATATCGAAGAAGAGAGTGCTTTCCTTGCAAGCCCAGTGCAAATCAAGGAACAGCAGCTTTACCCGATTCCGAATTATGGATCGGCCATGTCACCATTTTATGGCGTGCTGTCCTTGTGGGTCGGCTCGACACTGCTGATTTCTCTGCTTCGTGCCGAAGCTGAGAATCCAGAGGGCAAGTTCCGGGGATATGAGTTATATCTTGGACGCCTCGCTACTTTTCTGACCATTGGGTTGCTTCAGGCGATATGCGTCACCCTGGGAGATATCTTAATCCTGGGTACCTATGTCGCCGATAAACTGTGGTTTGTCCTGTTTGCCATGTTGGTGAGTGCCGTATTTGTCACCATCACGTACACCCTGCTGTCCGTTTTTGGAAATATCGGAAAAGGGATCGCCATCATCTTTATGGTGTTCCAGTTCTCCAGCTCTGGCGGTACGTTCCCAATCAGCATGACATCCCCCTTTTTCCAGGCATTGAATCCGTTCATGCCCTTCACGTATGCGATCAGTCTGCTGCGTGAGTCGGTCGGCGGTATATTGTGGTCTACTGCCATCAAGGATATTCTGTGGTTGTGTTTGTTCATCGCGCTGAGTCTCATTGTTGCTCTCGCTTTGAAACGCCCACTCAGCAGTCTCACCAAACGTTCAGCCGAGAATGCCAAGAAGACCAAAATTATTGCTTAACTCATTAGCTTGACACAAATAAAGATAAGGCCATAGGACTTTCCATCCCATGGCCTTATCTTATTTCATTATGAGAATCGCTGCATCTTGATTATTTCACTGACCGGTCCTGTTCCAATTGATCATAGGATTGCTTGATTGTTGTTAATGTTTCTACGTGGCGATAGATGTTGTTACTTGCCGTAACGATAACACATAACATGATTAAGCCTATAATCGCTTTTTTCCCCAATCCCGGACGCAGGCTGATGACGAAACCTCCACCCAACAGGAAGAACGCAAACAGATAGTGTCCCGCATACAGGTACATATCATATTGAAATACTGCCAGACCAAAGCCCACGACTACATGAAGCAAAAAGGCAAACAGAATATATGGCACAAGTGTCCACACTTCACGTTCACGAATGCCCTTGATGAAGCCCATGAGTGCCAGTAATAAAATAAAGATACCTGTAATCTGTACAACGATTGGATTGGAACGGGATAGATCCGTAACAAAGGCAGCCATGCCCGGGTCCAGTAAATGCATCTTCGGTGTCATCATCGGATTGATGGTTAACATGTTCAATGCTTTCCAGTGAATGGCGAACTGGAATGGTGTTGCATAGCTAGTTCCACCATTTTGAATGCCCAATAGCCAGTTACTAACCCAGCTGCGACCTCCAAATGCAACATATTGAACACCTGTTAATACGGCAATCATCAGAACTGCCAGTGCCATGATGCCGATGTATTTTTTCAAATTCGCCTTATCACGCCATGCATGCATATTGAAGAAATTGGCACCAGCAAACGGTACGATATTGGTTGAGGTTAATCCGAAGTTAATCGATGCAAGCAATGCATTGGGTACATATCGTACGTCCTGACGCTCACGCGTATACTGCATGTAAACCACGGAGAACAGAATAACGAACTGTACATAAGGATACGAGTCCGGGATCAACGCAGTATACATGAGGTAGGAACTGAAACCAAACAGTAAGGCGAACAGCAAAGGTATAATCGTCGGTCTATCTTCTTTTTGACTCAGGAAGAGATACGCCAGCACTACCGAACCTGCATTCACCAGCGATTGCAAAATTAGAAAGAACCAGTTGCCTCCCAGCAGCTTCGCTACAGCCGCAACGGTGACTGCCAAAAAGGAAATCAGCGGATGAATAACAGAAGAACTGTTGTCCCCATAATACATTGAAGGATCAAAGTTGAATATATTGAGTGGAAACAGCGTCGTATTAAAAGGGCTATACTTCCCAAGCAATTCCGCATTATTTTCAATGTACAGAACGTACGAGCCGTTCATTAAACCATAAAATAGAGCAAATCCTGCAAACAGGTAAAAGGCTGTCCAGTTGGCTCTGCGATTATAAAATAAGTAGTCCAAAAATTTCATGCTATCATTCACATCCAATAAATTTTATAAAAAACCATCATAATTTGAGCGATTGGAAGGTCATTCTGTCATCGCAGTGTTCGTGTATATAATGGATGGTTCAAATTAGAGCACCAATAAACATAGGCCCCCCATAATACACGCCACGCCAATCCAGCGTAAAGGCCCTACTGCCTCTTTAAATACCAGCATCGCAATGATCAGAGTCCAAACATAGGTTAATGCGTTGGCAGGCAGTACTACGGTTAATGGGAGAAACTTCAACAATACAATATTCAGCAACGCACCGGTTCCGTAGAATCCGAGTCCCATGAGTACATGCAGACGATTGCGACTAGATGCATAAGCCTTCAGTCCAGCCCCGCCCAGTGCACCACACAATGTCATGACAACTAAAACGGCAACCATCCAGCTATCGATCAACACTGGTTAATGTCACCCCGATTCCAAGCAACACAACTGCTGCCAGCTTCTGCACCGTAATTTCTTCCCCAAGCAAAAAATATCCATAGATTAAGGCAAATACGTAGCTGGCACACATCAGAGGATAAGCAACAGAGAGTTTTTCCAGAGCAAAAGCTTTAATCATCAAAATCGCTCCAAGTCCATAACACAGAAAACCAACACCAAGGTAAATCCACTCGGTTAGTCCCCATTTCCAGAACAATTGACCCGTTGCTGTCAGAAATGCGGAGACGAGCATCAACCATTTACCGGTATGACGCGATTTTATTTCCCCCACGTTAATGCCTCCATGTCCGGAACACGCTTGTTAATAAAGTATCGTTGACTCACTAGCTGCATGACTGGAAGATCGGATAAGGAGTCCGAGTAGGAACATGACTGGTCATAGTCAATGACCATATCCTTCTCCCTCAGATAAGCCTGAATTCGGCGTACCTTCTCTTCCCCTTTGCAATTGCTGCCATCAATCCTGCATGTGTAACCATTCGCATGACGGACAAGTTCAGTTCCGATGACATGATCCACCCAGGGGAAGTTTTTAAAGTATTTCATATAGGCATGCGGAGATGCAGTGACCAGCAAGACATGATATCCTGCTTCTTTGCGATGCTGCATCTCTACACTGGCCTCGGCAAATATGGACGTACGCAAGCGAGTATCAAAGAAATGTTCCAGATCTTTTTCAGACATACGCTCAATTTCTTGAAAGTAGGATCGTTTGACTTGTTCAACAGTCATGAAGCCTGCCTTGAATAAAACAGTATGTAATGCGATGACAGGTAATCTCCATACCTGCCACGGGTAACGGCGAACACCGTAGTGCACAAATTGAAACATGGAATCACTGCGTATAATTGTTTTATCAATATCAAAAATTGCGACTTTCGTGCTTTTCACCCTGATCCCCCTCAGCCTTTATTCAAAGATAGTAAAAATGGTAACAACACTGATCACATACAAAATCACCGTAATTAATATGGGCTTGTCCTCAAACAGTACACGATCGGGCGAGCCTCCCTGGTTCTTCATGTGGATCAGATACAGATAACGGAACATGCCGTAAATGACCAGTGGAATGGTCCACATGAGATGGATGGTCCGGTCTGAAGTGAATGTGAATAGAGAGTAGCTGATAATCGTAGCTGTCGTCACAATCGTATTGAATTGATCCAGCAACGTAATGGAGTAGTTGTCTAAAACCTTACGGTGCGATCCCGTATTCCCCTCAAGCAGCGTAAGTTCATTTCTGCGTTTGCCAATGGCCAAAAACAATGACAACAGCATGGTACAGATCAAAAACCACGGTGTGAATGGTACATGGATCAGCACACCACCTGCAATGGCACGAAGTACAAAGCCGGCTGCAATGGTCATCATATCCAGGATAACGAGATGTTTCAGCACAAATGAATATGATACATTCAATAGGAAATAAACAATACATAACACGCCGAATAGAGGGTTCATCATGAAGGCCGTTCCGACGGAAAGGATTAACAGAATAATACCAAACAATAAAGCATGACTCGGATTTACCTGCCCAGAAGCCATCGGACGATACTTTTTCACCGGATGCTGTCGATCCCTGTCCCGATCTACAAAGTCATTTAAAATATAAACACAGCCTGCAACGAAGCTAAATAGAATAAAACCAAGCAAAGTCGCAAGAATGGTTTCAGCCCGAATCTCCTCAAAAGAGAATAGTAACGCAGCAAATAACAGCAGATTTTTAGTCCACTGTTTGGGTCTTAACAATCTGAATAATCCTGACACTGTACTTCCTGTTCCTGTAGCCGGTGAGGATACCGTACTCGTTCGTGATGATAACAATTGTAATAACTCCCTTCAAAAACAACTTCTGTATATAAGAAATAACGTAAAGATCTAATCATATGTTGCTTGTATAATTTTGTAAAGGGAGTAAATGAAAAAAATCTAATATAAACATAAAAAAAGAGACCGTTACCGGTCTCTTTGTTCTCACACATGATTAATCTATAGGGTACTACAATTAAAATTCGAATTGCACGTCGCTCAGACGACGTTTGATCTCAGCAATAACGCGTTTCTCTTCTTCTTCACCTTTAGCTTCAAAGGTTACGGAGAAACGAACAAAGTTACCAGCATCATCCCAAGGTACGGATGAGATCAATTTCTCACGGATCAGGAATTGGGAGAAATCTTCACCGGATTCAAAGCGACGTCCGCCAACCACACCTTTTGGTGCTTCCACATACAGGAAGAATGAACCTTTAGGTTTTTCAGCCTGGAAGCCCAGTTCGTTCAATGCGGCAACGAGCATGTCGTGACGACGGGAATATTTCTCTGCAATTTTCTCCGTAATTTCTGGATGATTCAATCCATAAGCAGCAGCCTTTTGAATCGCAATGAACTGACCGGAGTCATTGTTGTCCTTCACGTCGCTGAATGCTTTGACTACAAGCGGGTTACCCGCTACGAATCCGATTCTCCAACCCGTCATGTTGTAGGACTTGGATAGAGAGTGCAGCTCTACGCCGACATCCTTCGCTCCAGGTACGGACAGGAAGCTGAACGGTTTTTTGCCATCATACGTCAATGCTGCGTATGGCGCATCATGTACAACCACTACGTTATATTTCTTAGCCCACTCAACAACTTCAGTGAAGAACTCCACCGTTGCGCTTGCGCCTGTTGGGTTGTTCGGGTAGTTCAGGTAGAGCAACTTCGCACGCTTTGCGATGTCTTCCGGAATAGCCGTCAGATCAGGCAGGAAGTTGTTCTCTTTCGTCAATTGAATGTTGAACACTTCTCCACCCAGATATTTAGTGTGTGTACCCATAACCGGGTAACCTGGAACGGTCATGATTGTCACATCACCCGGATTGATGAAGCATGAAGGCATCATCGCCAAAGCCGGTTTGGAACCAATGGAGTGCACGATTTCAGTATCAGCATCGATACCTTCTACGTTAAATACGTTTTTCAGGTAAGAAGCAGCAGCAGCCTTGAATTCAGGAATACCATTGTCGGCATAACCACGGTTCTCAGGTCTGGAAGCTTCTTCAGCAAGTGCAGCTACAATGCCTGCATCTGCCATTTCATCCGGTTCACCTACACCAAGGTCAATCAGTTCCACATCGGGAAAATCTTTTTTGGCCGAAGCTTTGGCACGTTTGATTTTCTCGAATTTATAAATGTTCGTGTCTTTACCATAGTTGGAGCCACCGATACGGTCGGCAAAATTAGTCTGAATGTAAGTTTCTTGGTATTTATCGATACTCATAACGTTGTTCATCTCCTCATTTGACGCAAATTTCTACACTTTAATATGAAGCATTTGCGTGATCAAAGCCATGGACAAAGTATCCGAACATTTGTACTTTCTTGGAACGGTTAACGACTGCGTAGTGAGGCCAGAACGTCTTCTATATCCTGAGGAAGCGGAGCTGAGAATTCAAGATATTCTCCCGTTGTTGGATGCACAAATCCAAGAATGGCCGCATGAAGTGCCTGTCCTTGCATTTTGATGCCTTTATTCCGTCCGTACGTTGGATCTCCTACAAGCGGGTGACCAATAAATTTCATGTGAACCCGAATCTGGTGAGTACGTCCTGTCTCCAGTTTCAGTTCAAGTAAGGTGTAATCTTTAATGCGCTCTGTAACAGTAAAATGCGTAACGGCATGTTTACTGTTACGATCCGTGACCGTATACATTTTGCGGTCATTGGTATCTCGTCCAATTGGTGCATCAATGGTCCCTTGATCATGGTTAAGATGACCATGCACGAGCGCAATATAACGTCTATTCACCGTATGGTCTTTCAACTGAGCAGCCAGTGATGCATGAGCACGATCGTTCTTGGCAGCCATGATCAGGCCGGATGTATCCTTATCGATACGATGCACAATACCAGGGCGCAACTCCCCATTAATACCCGAGAGGTCATTGCAGTGATACATGAGTGCATTAACGAGGGTACCGGACGTATGTCCTGGTGCTGGATGCACCACAAGACCACGCTGTTTGTTAATCACGATCAAGTCGCTATCTTCATATACCACTTCCAGTGGAATATCTTCGGCAACGATCTCCACAGCTGTTGGTTCTGGAATCTGTAACTCGACCAGATCCCCTTCGGATAACTTGGCATTGGCTTTAACCACAGCACCATTGACCGTAACCATTCCGTCTCCGATCCACAATTGAACTTGGGAGCGAGATACGTTATCTACCGCTTCCGTAATATATTTGTCAATTCGTTCTTTTTTATGTTCAGCGGCAACGGTCCATTCCATACGTTCATTGCCATTCATTAGTTCTTCGTCGTTAATCTGTTCCTTATTCGGATTACTCATGATGTTCATTCCCTTCAATCTTCGCGGCAGCTTTTTCGCGCCGTCCTTCAAGTAACGTCTCCACAATGATCAACGCTACACCGATGCAGATTGCAGAGTCTGCGATGTTAAAAATGGGAAACGTATAACTTCCAAAATTAAGTTGTACAAAATCCACAACTTCTCCGGTCAATGCCCGGTCAAGGAAGTTGCCAATTGCTCCACCAAGCACCAAACTAAGCGCCACAGGCAGCAATTTGTGCGGGGTATCTTTTACTTTTTGCAAATACCAAATCAAGGCAACGACCACAATCAACGTAACCACGATAAAGAACCAACGCTGGTCCTGCAGAATGCCAAAAGCTGCTCCTGAGTTACGATGTGATGTGATGACAAAGAAATTGCCGATTACCGGAATTTCTTCTCTGAGTTCCATCCGGGTTGCAATCAGATACTTGGTTCCCTGATCCAATAAAAATACGATAAAAGCGAGGATATAATACACCACGTTTGTTTGTCACTCCGTTCTTGTCTTTTCCAAACGATACCAGGCTTACGCCAGACTTGTTTATTGTAGCACAGCTGTTTGGAAATCGTCCACGACGCGGCTATATCACAATGCTTATGGCAAAAACGATAACATTTCCCTTCTGTAATCTTGCCCATAATGGCACATCCTACAATAGAGTCAACATCCGGATTCCAGCATGAAATCAGAAAGGGGAAAATCATGTCACATTTTACTGCCGAACAACTGCATTTTTTACGTTCCCAACTGATGTCCGATAAGCGCGATATTGAACATAGACTGTCGGAAAACGAGCATTATGGCCTTGGAGACTCCCTTAAACTACAGACAGGTGAACTATCACCGATTGATAACCATCCTGGCGACTTAGCCACGGAAGTGTATGAGCGCGAAAAGGATATTTCCCTGTTGGAACATGATGAATTCCAATTGGAGCGAATCGATTCTGCACTGCACTCCATCGAAGAAGGAAATTATGGTACATGTGCAGTCTGCCAGCAACCCATTCCTTATGAACGCATGGAAGCTGTTCCTTATACGAAATACTGCAAAAAACATCAACCGGAAACCGTTGTCTCCGAAAACCGCCCTGTAGAGGAAGAGTTCCTCGCCCCGGCATTCGGTCGAACCAGTCTGGACGAGCGTGATGACCAAAACGGCTTCGATGGTGAGGACACCTGGCAGATTGTTGAAAGCTGGGGCACATCGAACTCACCAGCCATGGCTGAAGATCGAGATATCGACAGCTATGATGTTATGGCCATTGAAGCCACCGATGAAGTGGAGGGCTGCGTTGAAGCCTATGAAAGCTTCGTTGCAACAGACATCTATGGTCATGACGTATCCATCGTGCGCAATCGGCAATATCGCCAGTATCTGGAGAACCGTGAGGGCGAGGGTCTGTTAGAACCGGATATGGAGACGGATGACATTTACTAACTGTAACTCAATATCATTCACCTTAATTGCTTAATAGGTGTTCATATCAAGCTGACGCTGGACAATACGCACAATATCAGCGATGTAGTCTCCAACAATGGGAAGATTGAGCGCCCCGAGTAGCTGTAAAACGTAAATAATTGTTGCTGCGAAAAAGGTAAAACCAATGGCGATCCCCACACCTCGTGCGGCTCCAGACAACAAGTTAAGTCCGATTAATTTCCATGGTCTGTTCAGCAATTCTGTGTATTGCGCAATCCGTGAACGTTCCAGTTCATTCGCCAGACGGTTAGTCAGGGTATGCAGCTCTTCAATTTTGTCATGTGAATTCAGATGATCTGATGTTGATGGTGTAGCCGCCGTTGCTGTTTGCTTGTCATGTTCGCTCATGTTTTGGTCAGTTCCTTTGATCAATATAGATTGACTGCACTATAGAATCATTTCCTTTTTGCCTAAAAAACAAACGAGCCCAGAATCAGGGAAAATGTCCCTGCCTCTGCGGCTCGTTTGTTTATGCTCTATACGCTCTCACTGTTGAATGGAAAATGCTTCGAATTATGCTTCGATGTAAATACCGATCGATTTGCCTCCGGCTTCAACACGTTCCATGGACTCATTCGAGCCAAATGTCACTTCGGTTACGAGAACATTCTCACGCAACACATCATCAAACGCCTGAATAGCTTCCTGTAGGGATGTATCCACATCCAGTGTCAAACGTACTCTTTTCTCAATCGGCAAGTCCAGTCGTTTCCGGGTATCCTGCACAGCACGAACCACTTCACGAACCCAGCCTTCTTGTTCCAGTGCTGCTGTAATTTCAGTATTAAGCGCAACCGTCAGACCGTAACCTGATGCTGAAGCAAAACCTGATTTGGCCTGTTTATCAACCAATAATTCTTCGCTCGTCACTTGCAGCTCTTCGCCTTCCGGAGAAACGATGTTCAGCACACCTTCCGAAACCACTTTACGCGTCTCATCGGCCGACATTCCCTTGAAGAAGTTTTGCAGGAATCCTACGTTTTTACCGTATTTCTTACCTGCAACTTTCAGGTTCAGCTTCAATGTAAAGTCAACGAATTCCGCATCGTTATGCTCCGTACGGATTCCTTTTACATTGATCTCTTCCTTGATGATCTCTTCGTAACTTGCCAGGTCAAAGCCTTTATCCAGAGAAACAATCAATTCGGACAGCGGCTGACGTGTCTTGATGCCGGTTTCGTTACGAACGTTACGGGCAAGTTCAACCACACGGCGAGCCGTCTCCATATCCTGTTCCAGTCCTGCATCAATTAGAGATTCATTGGCTACCGGATAATCTTCCATGTGCACACTCTCGCCTGTTGCAAGGTTCAGATAGATATCTTCGGCGAGCATCGGTGTAAACGGAGCAACCAGTTTTGCAGTAGTCACCAATACCTCAGTCAATGTGCGGTAAGCATCCAGTTTATCCTCTGTCAGGCCACTTCCCCAGAACCGGTCACGGGAACGACGGATATACCAGTTACTCAGCTCATCGACAAATGCTTCAATCGCTTTGGAGGAGTTCAGGTAGTCGTTAACCAACAACGCTTTTTCTACAACCAGAATCAGACTGTTCAGCCTCGACAGAATCCAGCGATCCAGCTTGTGTGCGGACAGTTGGAACGGATGCTCCTGTGGATCAAATCCATCGATGGTAGCATATAGCGTCAGGAATGCATGGGTGTTAACCAGTGTATCCACCATTTTGGATTTGGCTTCGCCTACGATCCCTTTGGAGAAACGTTTACTGTTCCACGGTGCACTGTCAGACAACAAAGCCCAGCGGAATGCATCGGTACCGTATTCTTCAATTACTTCCCAAGGATCGATCACGTTACCTTTGGATTTGGACATCTTCTGTCCGTTCTCATCAAGAACGTGTCCTGTAGCCATAACTGCTTTGTAAGGCGCTTTGCCTGTCAAAAGGGTAGAAACCGCCAGCAAGCTGTAGAACCAGCCACGTGTCTGGTCAATTCCCTCACAGATCATATCAGCAGGATACTGCTGTTCGAAGACTTCTTTATTTTCAAATGGATAGTGCTGCTGGGCAAACGGCATGGAGCCGCTGTCGAACCAGACATCGATCACTTCCGGTGTACGTTTCATCTCATATTTGCCACAAGAGCTCATGACTTTAACGTCATCCACATACGGTTTATGCAATTCAAGATTCTCAGGCACATCCCCTACCGCACGGGCACGTAATTCTGCAATGCTGTGTGGAGCAAATTGTTCACCAGTCTCCTCGCACACCCAGATGTTCAGCGGAGTTCCCCAATAACGATCACGGCTGATGTTCCAATCCACCAGATCCTCAAGGAATTTCCCGAAGCGACCTTCACGAACATGACCTGGGTACCAATCCACTTCACTGTTGTTGGCAATCAATTGGTCCTTGATGGCTGTTGTTTGGATAAACCAACTGTCCATTGCATAGTACAGAAGCGGTGTATCACAACGCCAGCAGAATGGATAGCTGTGCTCATATTTTTCTTTGCTGAACAAACGTCCATTCTCAGACAGATATCGCACGATATCAATATCACAATCCTTCACGAAACGTCCGGCAAAGTCAGTAACCTCAGCGACAAATTTACCTTCCAGGTCCACCATGTTCACAAAGCTGATACCATTTTCACGGCACACACGGTAGTCATCTTCACCATGGGCAGGAGCCATGTGTACGATACCCGTACCACTTGCATCCGTTACAAAGCCTGCACCCAGAATGATGTTGGCTTTCTCAGCCTGAACGTAGTTGAACGGAGGATCATACGTTTTGCCAACCAGATCGGCACCTTTCAGTGCACCAATGATCTCATACTCACCCTTGGTATCTTTCATTACTTTCTCTACCAAATTCGTTGCCATGATGTACACTTCATCACCTTGACGAACACGGGAGTAGTCCATATCCGGATTCACGGCAAGTGCGACGTGTGAAGGCAGCGTCCAAGGTGTCGTTGTCCAAGCAAGCACGAATTCTCCGCTGTCATTCAGCTTGAATTTTGCTGTAGCGCTCAGGTCTTTGACGTCTTTGTACCCTTGTGCAACCTCATGGGAACTCAGTGTCGTCTGGCAAGATGGGCAATACGGGCTCACACGATGGCCCCGATACAGCAGGCCTTTCTCATGGATTGTCGCGAGGATGTTCCATACACTCTCAATGTAGTTGTTATCAAGGGTGATATATGGGTTATCCATATCTGTCCAATATCCGATACCCTCTGTCAGATCACGCCATTGTTGCTCGTACTCGAATACACTCGCTTTACATTCGTTAATGAATTTCTCCACACCGTAATCTTCGATTTCCCACTTGTGGGAGATGCCAAGCTTCTTCTGTACACCCAGTTCTACGGGCAGGCCGTGTGTATCCCAACCCGCTTTACGAACAACACGGTAACCCTTCATCGTGTTATAACGACCGACGAAATCCTTGATTACGCGTCCCAGTACGTGACCGATATGCGGTTTTCCGTTCGCTGTAGGCGGCCCTTCATAAAATACAAAGTTTGGCTTGCCCTCGCGGTTTTCGATGGATCTTCTAAATGTATTCTCCGTTTTCCATTTATCCAACACGCGTAATTCTCTGGCACGTGCCTTCTCTTTGACGTCAACTCGTTGCATGGTGATCATCTTCCCTTTCTTTGGTTAAGATTGTGGACCGTCCACAAAAAGCGTTTCAATCCCCCTAAATCCCCCTTGCCAAGGGGGACCCCATAGGCGCTCCGCCCTCTGGACACCCGGGATGGCTTGTCGATTGGGGGACAGTTGCGCCGCTTGTGGGCGAGGGTTTATGTGCGTGGTGACGGCCATTTTGCGGCTTGTTCCCTGCGTGAACGCCGCATGGCCTTACCGCGAGGCGGGTGTTGCCGGGTGCTTCGCTCTCCCGGCGGGCGGCTCTCTCCTTGAGGCACCTTCGGGCCTCATGAACGTTCGCCTTAGCGAAACCCGTGTGCCGGGTGCTTCGCTCTCCCGGCGGGTGGCTCTCTCCTTGAGGCACCTTCGGGCCTCATGAACGTTCGCCTTAGCGAACCCTGTGTGCCGGGCGCTTCGCTCCCCCGGCGGGTGGCTCTCTCCTTGAGGCACCTTCGAGCCTCATGGACGTTCGCCTTAGCGAACCCCTGTACCGGGTGCTTCGCTCTCCCGGCGGGCGGCTCTCTCCTTGAGGCACCTTCGGGCCTCATGAACGTTCGCCTTGGCTAACCTGTGTGCCGGGTGCTTCGCTCTCCCGGCGGGCGGCTCTCTACCTGAGGCACCTTCGGGCCTCATGGACGTTCGCCTTAGCGAACCCTGTGTGCCGGGTGCTTTGCTCTCCCGGCGGGCGGCTCTCTACCTGAGGTCCCTGCGGGCCTCATGGACGTTCGCCTTTTTTGGACACAAAAAAGCCCCATCCCTGGAAAGGGACGAGGCTATACTCGCGTTACCACCCTAATTCTGTTCATCACAAACCACATCCAGGCAAGCCTGGGTATGCTCTGTCATCAACAGCGCTTATGCCCCGCTAAACTACCGCAGGGTGCCGTTATAACGTACGGCTTACGGTTCGGCTTACACACGGCAATCACGATCACCGCTTCAGCGTCACTTCTCCGGGGAGATATTCGGCTATAACTCATCCATTGGTTTGCACCAACCACCAACTCTCTGAGGGATGAGATCATAACGTACTGAACCCGTCATGGAATCACTATTCATTATGAATATAGTTATAGCCTCTTTGCAGACAAAAGTCAACCAGGCGACAGACTAATAAATTTCTTTCATCTCCCGCTCACGGTCACGCACTTCCTGCTCCCGGCTCTCCAGCACTTCCCAACCATCCTGAGTCAACAGTTCAAGCTGCGCTTCAACAAGCGTGCGGAAACGGGCACGATAGATCGATGCCTGCTTTTTCAGTTCCTCTACTTCCAAAGCAATCTTTCGTGATTTACCCAACGCTTCGTTCACGATCCGGTCTGCATTTTTCTCTGCTTCCTTCACGATCAACTGCGCTTCTTTCTTCGCATTATTCTTCACATCATCAGCAGCTTCCTGCGCAATAATGATTGTTTTGCTGAGCGTTTCTTCAATCGTTGCAAAATGATCCAGCTTTTCCTGAACGGACAGCAACTGATTGCTCAGCTCTTTGTTCTCGCGAATGACGCCTTCATAATCTTTGATGACTTGATCCAGGAATTCATTGACTTCATCCTCGTCATACCCGCGCAAACGTCGGGAAAATTCCTTGTTGTGTATGTCCAGCGGCGTTAATGGCATGCTGTCCACCTCCTGTAAAAGTTCCTTCCCGTCCAGAGAAGGTTTGCAGCATAAATCTTTGACTTAATGTATATCGGATACACCGCGTATTTTCTACACCTTTATGATAAACATTTCGACAAGAAAGCGGATTTTCCTGCAACAGACTCAGGCAAATTTGCCGATTTTCACTCGGCATCGTCCTTTTTTGGTCATCCCATCCTGTTCAATGACCTTGAAGCGGCCAAATCCCTGAATGGATACGACATCACCCGCTTTTAGTGATTTGGACGGATCTTCCTCAACCTTCCAGTTTACACGACAGCGTCCAGCTTTGATTGGCACCAACACTTTACTGCGACTAAGCCGGTATACATCTGCACAGATTCCATCCAAACGAAGCGAAGCGACTGTAATGTCCATCGTCTCCAGTTTGTTCTCTGACCACCGCATCTGTTCCAAAGGAAGTAACTCTGTGAACACATGTAACCGATGCACCTGATTCAGTTGAAGCGATAAAAAAGCGCCGGTTTCCGCCGCCACCACTGTATGGCAACCGTCCTCCAGCACTTGGATATCCCCGATCTTTCCACGTTTCATCCCAAGTCCGAGCAGGGAACCCATATAGTCCCCGTGCTCCAGCTCTGAGATTTTCTGATCATCAGACGTGATGCTGAGCACCTGCATACCCATATCCTCATCATCCAGATACATGTAATCAGGTGCAACCAGCGCACGCTTTCGCTCAGCAGCCTCGTAACCACCATCCAGACGAATCTGTACGTCATTACGACGATTGACAAGAGTTTGTAAGATAAACACCTGTCTTGGGTCAAGAAAGTCAGTTAGCTTCATCTCATGATACTTGCCTGCACCCTCAACCCAATCTGAAGCCTTATCTACGAAATCTCGCTCATCATGGCTAAAATGTTCGTAAATTTCACCGCTCATCTATGTCACCCTACCCTAATAGTCCGTGTTCAAAAAGACCGGTTTTCAGTACCGAGAAGATGGGATAAAGCTAGAAATGGAGCAGCGGAGCGTAGAGAAAACTACGTGAGCAACCACAATGTTTCCGAAGGAAACATTGTTCGTAAGCCTCCCACTTATTTCGGCTGAATTCCATATTCGATGCTGACGATGCCACTAGGCATCCTTCGTAATTAAAAGCGGACTTTTTGAACAACCTCTAATATACAAAATACCGAAGTATGGAGATCAATCCATTAAGCGCAAGTTGCAGAACGATCAGCGCCACAATCGGGGAAATATCCAGTACACCGAACAAAGGTGGGATAAATCGACGGAATGGTCTTAGATATGGTTCCACAAACTTACCTAGCCATTCACCAATGAAGCTTTCCCGCGCATTGGGAAGCCAAGACATCAATATGTAGACGATGACCATGTAAAAGTAAATCTGGTATAACGTGTACAGCACGCTTTCAATCTGATACAAAAGTGGCTCACCTCATTCTGTTATAATCTTGCTCGCTGTCAGCCAGTATTTCCGTAATTGATCCCTGAATTTCAACCGTATCTGGCGTGCAGAGAAAAATGTTTCCGCCGATTTTGGAAATACCGCCACCCAATGCGTATACCGTGCCACTCAAAAAATCTATAACACGCAGCGCTTGGTCCTGACGTATCCGCTGCAGGTTTACCACAACGGTACGATGCGAACGCAGATGGTCGGCAATCTCCTGAGCCTCGTCATAAGAACGCGGTTCATACAGGACAACTTTAACATTTTTCTGGGAATGAATGCTCACCACATTATTCCCCCTTTGGTTTCTACGTTTATCGAGACTGGAGGTTTCAGCTTCCTGCTGTTCAGCCTCATTTTCCTCCTGCGAAGCCATCCGTTCACGTTCCACAATCTCTTCCTCTTCCTGAAGTCCGAGGAAATTCATAAATTTATTCATTACGCCCATCGTGAACCCTCCTCTTTTCCTACGAGAATCGATCCCAGCCGTACCCAGGTTGCCCCTTCTTCAATGGCCACTTCAAAATCATTGGACATCCCCATCGACAGCTCCGTTAATGGTTCTGCTGTAAGGACTTGTCCATTCAATTGATCTCTCAGCTCACGCAATCCACGAAATACGGGACGCGTCAGCTCGGGATCTTCCTCATGAGGTGCCATGGTCATTAAGCCAACAACCTTGAGATTGTTGAACGAACGAATATCACGCAAAAAAGAACTTGCCTGTTCAGGCTGTAAGCCATTCTTGCTCTCTTCACCCGAAATATTCACCTGCAAAAACGTTTCCACTTGAATGCCAAGTGAAGCTGCTTTCTTATCCAACTCCTTCGCCAATGACAAACGATCCAGTGAATGTATGTAACGAAACTTGCCGATCACGTCTTTCACCTTGTTCGTCTGCAAATGACCGATAAAATGCCAGGTACCCTGTTGACCAAAAGCTTCCCATTTGGCCTGTGCATCCTGCCACCGATTTTCTCCAATATGCTCAAGACCATGATCCAGCACCGATCCCGTTGTTTCAAGTGAGACATATTTCGTGACCGCAATCACATTCACATCATCACGATGACGGTTACTGCGCCGACATGCATCCTCAATCTTCTGATTTACCTGTTGTATACGCTCCTCCAATGACACAGAGGTCACCTCTCTTCCAGCCCAATCCAGCTCGCCATCCGCCCTGTAACGCCATTTTCCTTCCGATAGGAGAAAAATAGTTCGGGATGACAACTTGTACACCATGTTGTACATTCGATATGATCCGGCAATATTCCTGCTTTCATCATAATGTGTCGATTACATTCTTTCAAGTTTAACATCGTTTTACCGTTATTCACGGATCGATATGCCTGTTTAGGAGCAGAATCCTTGTATTCATCATTAACCGGGGAATCATTAAACCAAACCCGTACATGCTGCATGACCGCCTCATCCACTTCATAACAGCAATCCCCAATCGACGGGCCAATTGCAGCCCGAATGTCCTGCCTACGGCTACCGTACTCCCGTTCCATCGTCTCCACCATGGATACAGCGATACCCGCGACTGTGCCTTTCCAACCGGCATGAGCAAGACCAACCGCCTGTTGTACAGGGTCATAGAAATACAGCGGGACACAGTCTGCATAGAAAGAAGTCAACAGCACACCCGGCACATTCGTGACCAATCCATCCGTATCCTGCAACGCCGACTGACGATCAAGTAATCCTCTGCTCCGATCTTCAGCGGTAATTACTGCTACATGTTTGCCATGCACCTGCTCTCCACAGGTCCAGGCTTCCGCTGCAAAGCCAATCTTCTCGGTCACAAGCCGGCGGTTGTTAAGCACAACTTCAGGATCGTCCCCCACATGATAGGCACAATTGAGCGTAGCATACGGAACTTTTCCCACTCCACCATGCCTCGTCGTAAACCCGGCTGACAACTGTTCGAATTGCTGTGTCCATGGCTCAACATATAATAATAACGGATCAGGACCAAAATCTGAATTGGGGTTCTTTGTCCGTTCAAGTAATTCCTTATCCACTACAAAGGGTTCCATTCTCTCACCTCACCACTTCCAGTGTACCAAATGAGCCACATTCTGTCTCATTTATATCGTTCGACGCTGATTACGGTCAGATCGTTCAATGCGTTCCACACGCTCTGTGCGGTTATGCTGCTGTTCATCATACAGGCGCGCTTCGCGATCACGCTCATCATATGTGTTTTCCTTCACCTCATCCATCTTCACCAGAATCACATCCGAACCAATCTTTACGATGTTTCTCCAGGGAATCACCAGATCCGTTCCCCCTCCAAAGAGACCCATAAAACGGCTGTACCCCGGCACAACAATCGCTTCAATTCGTCCCTGCTTCAGATCCAGCTCCAAATCACTGATCTGCCCCAGACGTTTACCATCCGTGATATTAATGACATCCTTAGTCTGAAAGTCCGAGATTTTCATCCCACGTGCCGCAACTTCGCTCGTATTTACTTTCATTCATTCCCGCCCCCTGTTATTCCTCTTCAGCCCGTTCTCCACGCTTCTATACAATATATGTTTCAGGGGCGAAAAATGTCCTGTTTTTCATCGAATGTGGGAACGACTCCATACAAAAAGACGACCAACGGTATACACTGCCCCGATTGATCGTCCTCCTGCCTTTGCATCGTGTTACGACTTCACATGTTTTTGCATCTGTTGTATCGCTGATTTCTCCAGACGTGATACCTGAGCCTGGGAAATGCCAATTTCATCTGCTACTTCCATCTGGGTTTTTCCTTCGAAAAACCGCATCGACAAAATCATTTTTTCCCGCTGACCAAGACGATGCATCGCTTCGCGCAGCGCAATTTCCTCAATCCACGAGACATCTTTGTTTCGGTCATCGCTGATCTGATCCATAACATAGATCGGATCTCCACCATCATGATAAATCGGTTCGAAGAGCGAGACAGGGTCCTGAATGGCGTCCAATGCAAAAACAACATCTTCCTTCGGCACATTCAGTACTTCCGCAATTTCGAATATCGTCGGTTCCCGGGAATTTTTATTCGTCAGGCTGTCACGGACCTGAAGCGCTTTGTAAGCAATATCCCTCAAGGAGCGAGATACCCGAATCGGGTTATTATCACGCAGGTATCGACGGATTTCACCGATAATCATCGGCACCGCGTAGGTTGAAAATTTGACATTCTGGGATAAATCAAAATTATCAATGGCTTTCATCAGGCCGATGCAACCAACCTGGAACAGATCATCGACAAACTCCCCCCGATTGTTAAAACGCTGAATGACACTGAGTACCAGACGCAGGTTGCCATTCACTAATTTCTCTCTTGCTGAGCGATCATGGTGTTGCTGAAGGGAATGAAACAATTCCCTCATTTCAGTGTTGGTGAGGACAGGCAATTTTGCGGTGTCCACGCCACAAATCTCGACTTTGTTTCGGGTCATCGTGATTTACCTCCCAAGGAGAAACATTAATGTACATTATCTCCGGGGCAGGCTTTTTTATTCGTACTCGGCACCCTTGCCAGTAATACCCATTCTGAGGATCGATGGTTTTCAGACCATTTTATTAAACTCCTTGCGAAGTCTTTTAATGATTCTTTTTTCGAGACGAGAGATGTAGGATTGGGAGATTCCAAGTAGATCTGCTACGTCCTTTTGTGTCTTTTCTTCCCCATCCGTCAAGCCAAAACGAAGCTCCATAATCATTCGCTCACGCTCCGTTAATTTTTCCAGTGCCTTGTGCAAAAGTTTTCGGTCTACCTGCTCTTCAATATTCCGATAGATTGTATCGTTCTCTGTACCCAGTACATCCGATAATAATAGTTCATTTCCATCCCAATCAATGTTAAGTGGTTCATCAAAAGAAACTTCTGTTCGGATCTTACTATTACGTCTCAGGTACATCAAAATTTCATTTTCGATACACCGTGAAGCATAGGTTGCCAGTTTGATTTTCTTTTCCGGGTCGAATGTATTAACTGCCTTAATCAGTCCGATGGCTCCAATGGAGACCAGATCTTCAATATTGATTCCTGTGTTCTCAAACTTGCGTGCGATGTATACCACCAGACGCAGATTGCGCTCAATGAGCATCGCGCGAATGGCCGAGTCTCCCGAAGATAATTTTTGCAGTAAAAATTCTTCTTCTTCCCTTGTCAAAGGCGGCGGAAGTGCCTCACTTCCCCCGATATAATAGATCTCTTCACTTTTGAGTCCCAACAAAAATAACAGACGGTAATATTGCAGCTGCGCCACCAGTTTCCATTTCACAAGCATGTACGTTCCTCCTATACCACATTCAGCGGCTTTTCTGTTGCTCCCGCAGAGAGAGCCGTAGACTGCGCAGAAGCAGCGTCTTGCACAAGTTCAGGATGAATCACGGCCTGATATTTCCCATCCGACGACAAAACACCTCCATCCAGCCCAATGAGTACCCTTGTCGTCTCATAACATGTTTCCCCCATCGTCACCTTCACCCGGTCCGGCTTCATTGCCAGCATAAACGCAGTGCCTTTGTTAATGCCTCGATAGGGCACTAGCCGCAGTCGATCCTGCCACTGAAAACTTTCCTGATCAAGCTCCATAATAAGGTTGTCCGGCGCCTCGTCCTTGAGTCTACCCTTCCACGAAGCCGGTAACATGTCTTGCCACAACGAAACCTCCATCACCATGACTGGCATACGCGATAAGGGATCTGTAAGTTGATTGCCCGTATCCAGAAGGCCTGTACAAGAAATGACTACCTCATCGATGCAGACCTCAACTTTACCCAAATAGGTCGTCATGCGATCTGTTTTCCGTTTTGAGCTCTGCACAGCTTTGAATACAAACAGGACAGCAAAGAATACGATAAACGTGAACCAGAAGGCAATCTTCAGATCAAATGATATCCCGCCAGAAGCCGTGAACCAAATGCCGTTAAACAGCTCACCGGAGCTCTGAAGCATGTAATGCACACCCAGAATACCTCCGGCAGCGACAAAATTAATCACATAGAAGGTACCGAGCGTCCTCGTAAAAGCCTGCAGACCCTTAAAACCAAAAGCAATCGTAAGCATGACCAGCGAGAACCCGAACTTGATCAAAAAAGTGAACATAAAATCAAACTCCGGTACAAACATCATAACCACGTATAATGCGCCCACAATGGCTGACAGCAACCATCGCCACCAAACCAGCTTCGTTTTTCGCATCCAGGCGGTCATGCCGATGAGTGCACCGTCAATACACAGGTTTGTCAAAAAAATAAGATCCACATACACAACCAAACTCTTCACCTGCCTGCGCGCAACATATCGAAATACCGGTATCCCGATATCCTGATATTCATGAGCATATTCACAAGTATACGGAGACCCCTGTTCAAAGTCTGTCTAATCATGGGGGTGTGTTTCCAACTTTTTTTGTCGGAATTGCTCAGCCCTTTTGTTCAGAATTTGTTCAATGCTGTATGCTATGATATTTAAAAAAACAGAAAAAACCCGGTCGCTCCATAAGGAGTACCGGGCTATCCATAATTTGATTTGGGTATTAATCGTTATTATTATTGCGTGAACGATTGCGTAAAAATGTCGGAATATCCAGCTGATCATTGCTCGGCTGATTTCCGAACGGACGCAGATTCGGCGAACGTGTATCGGTTGTCTCCGTTGTTGCCGGAGCTGGCTTACGTCCTTGTGGAGGTGGAGCAGGTTTGTCTTCGAAACCAGTTGCGATAACTGTAACCTTGATCTCCTCTTTCAAGTCTTCATCGATGATGGCACCAAAGATCATGTTTACTTCCGGATCGGAAGCAGAAGTTACGATCTCTGCCGCTTCGTTCACTTCATACAGGGACAGATTAACGCCACCCGTAATGTTCATAATTACGCCGCGAGCACCTTCAATGGATGTTTCAAGCAAAGGACTCATAATGGCTTTGCGTGCTGCTTCTGCCGCACGATTCTCACCTGTTGATTCACCAATCCCCATAAGAGCAGATCCACGTTCATGCATAATTGTTTTGACGTCAGCAAAGTCAAGGTTGATTAGACCCGGTACAGCGATCAAATCCGAGATACCTTGTACCGCTTGACGAAGTACATTATCCGCTTGACGGAATGCTTCAAGCATCGGTGTCTTTTTGTCTACAATTTCGAGCAACCGATCATTCGGAATAACGATCAGCGTGTCCACTTTTTCCTTGAGAGCTTCAATACCTTGCTCTGCATGGCTGGAACGTTTACGTCCTTCAAATGTAAATGGGCGAGTTACGACACCCACTGTAAGTGCACCACACTCTTTAGCGATTTCGGCAATAACTGGAGCCGCACCTGTACCTGTACCACCGCCCATACCGGCTGTAACAAATACCATGTCTGCACCTTTCAACGTGTTCATGATCAGATCGCGGGACTCTTCCGCTGCTTTTTTACCTACATCCGGGTTGGCGCCAGCACCAAGACCACGAGTCAATTTATCACCGATTTGCAATTTATGCTCGGATTTCGCCAGGTGTAATGCCTGAGCATCCGTGTTCACCGTAATAAATTCAACACCTTGTACACCATTTTCAATCATACGGTTGACTGCATTGCTTCCGCCGCCGCCTACACCGATGACTTTAATTTGAGCCAAGCTCTCCATCTCGAAATCAAATTCCAACATATTATTCCATCTCCCCCTCAATGTGCATGGATGGCCCGTCCAATTTTTGCTTTGAACCGAATCAATTTCATATATCGACGAACGAAAGCGTTTATGTTAGTACCCGCGCATTCAGACGGCTTTAAGAATGTATGAAATGGATCCAACCTGTTATATAAATTCACTGAACATATTCTTCAGCCGTTCGAACAGACCAGGTTTTTGCTCCGATTCCTGAACCGTATTTGGCTTCGGACGGTTGGTCGGTTTCTTATTATTATTATTGTTATTGTTGTTATTTCCACCGCCGTTATTGATCGAGGGACGAATGCGCAAACTGCGAATTACACTGTGCAATATGCCGACTCCGCTTGTATAGCCAGGGTCACGCACACCAATGTAATCCGGAACTGCAACTCGTACTGAAGCCGCAAGCTCATGCTGAGCGACCTGCAGAACCCCAGGCATAGAGACCGTACCTCCCGTTAGTATATAACCTCCAGGAAGCTCGTTGTAACCAAGACGCTTCACTTCTTGAGAGATCATCTGGAATATTTCCTGAACCCTAGGTTCAATAATAGCCGCCAGATCCTCCTGTGAAAATTCCTTGTCTACATTACTGCCGATTCGGGTTACTTTGAACATCACATCCGCAGCAGCATCATCCAACCAGGCGCATCCGTATTTCAGTTTCACCTTCTCCGCCTGATCCGTCAACGTGCGTAAGCCATAGGCGATATCATTCGTTACGAATTCCCCACCAATAGGCAATGTTGATGTTGCAACAAGACTGTCCTCTTCAAAAATGGCGATGGTTGTTGCACCTGCTCCAATATCCACAAGCACTGAACCCATCGTTTTTTCATCTTTGGACAAAGCCAGTTGACCCGCTCCGAGCGACATGAGAACCAGATCGCTTACTTTCAGACCCGCTTTTTCCACGCAGCGCAAAAGATTATGTATCGCGGTTTTTGCACCCGTAATGATCGTTGCTTCAACTTCCAGACGAACACCAATCATTCCACGGGGGTCCTGTATGCCCTCCAAGCCATCTACAACATATTGCTTGGCGACAACATCAATAATTTCCCGTTCCGGCGGAACTGCAATTACTTCGGCTGCTTTCAACACCCGTTCCATGTCTTCTTCTCCGATTTCACGATCCTCGTTAGAAACAGCCACGACACCGTGACTGCTCATCAGTCCGATATGATTTCCCGAGATTCCAACATACACTTCGGATATTTGAATACCCACCATACGTTCTGCATGATCCACTGCGTTGCGGATCGACTGCACCGTCTGATCGATATCTACGATTACACCTTTGCGAATTCCCTCCGAGTCGGCAGATCCAACTCCTATAATATTAAAGGTTCCATTATTCATTTCCCCAATAATAGCGCGAATTTTGGATGTACCGATGTCCAAACTAACAATGATGTCATTGTTGCTCAAGTCTGTGGCACCTCCTGACTCCAATAGTAAATTACGTTCGAATTTAAACACTCTTAAAACATATTCAACACACTTCAGGCTTTCCCTCTTTTTTCTACAATGTTTTTGGGTGTCAAAATCTGGTTGCGAGACATAAAACCTTGAAGAAAAAAGAAGGAGGCAACTCATGTGCCATAAGTTCAAGTGTATCATTTTTTCTTCATCTCAGAAAGAACAAGTTTCATTGCTCTGACGGGGCCCAACCCCCGACCAGCCTAGGCTTTCATATTCAGTACAGCCTCATCATGGCAAAGGTCAAGGGCTTGCTCCTGGCTCAGCATCATCTTCCGGGTCATCCGGGATGAACGGGACATAGGTATCTGCCTCAAGCATGGTGATTTTCCCAGGCCGTTCGGTCTCTATCACCTGATTTAGATATTCCACTTTATCCGATAAAAGAGAGACGGTCGTAATCACTTCAAACTGTGATTTGGTATACATCCGAATCTGATCCGGAAATGAAGGCGTTGGGTTCGGAATAATTTCCGAAATATCCGTCGTCAATTCATTCGGGATTTTAGCCAGTGTCTGACTCAGTTTGGCTTTGAGTGGATCATCAGCCTTCCATTGAGTCAATATAGGCTTCTCCACAGCAACACCAATTGTAGCCGGAACCGTCAAGCTTGTCCCACTGGCCAAAATCGCTTTAAGTGTACCGTCAGAACCAAGCTCATACGCAACGGTGTCATATTCCTGAACCTTGATATTGATAATACCCGGAAATTGCTTGTCCACGGTAACAGTTGAAATGGCCTTGTTGGTCTTGAGACGCTCAATCACCTCGGCAGTACTTGTCCCAAAAAATTGATCGCCTTCTTTCAGACCACTTTTCTCCAGTAGCTCTGAAGTCGCTGTATATACATTACCCGTAATTTCTATTGCCGAAATCCGACTCATGGAAGAACGAAAGAATAATACAGCGAGCAATACAATAAATAGTAATAAGAGAATAATTACAATTCTACGGCTTGTGTTTCCTTTTGGCCGATTCTTCTTCAGAACCGGAATTTGACTTTTAGGCATAAGTAGCGCTCCACAAAGCCTCAGGTCCCCTCCCTTCAAGAGGGGACTCCAAGGACGTTAATTGGCAAAATCCAACTGTTTTGAAACGGGTGACTGTCGCTCAACCGATGCTCCAAGACTTTGGAATAACTTCTCGATCTGATCGTAGCCCCGGTCAATATGATGCACTTGCTCCACAACCGTTTTGCCTTGAGCAGCCAGACCAGCAATGACCAGAGCTGCACCTGCACGAAGATCGGTTGCTTCTACTGTAGCCCCGTACAGACGGGGAACACCACGGATAAATGCTGCGTTCAGATCGACTGAAATATCAGCCCCCATCACATTCAGTTCATCCACATGTTTGAACCGGCCCTCGAATACCGTTTCCTTCATCACACTGAATCCGTCTGCCAGACTGAGCAGCACCATGATTTGCGATTGCAAATCTGTCGGAAATGAAGGATACGGAGAAGTCACAATACGGTCTACTGATTTGGGACGGCTCATACAGCTCACCGTCATTATATCATTGCAGACTGTGATTTGAACACCAGTGCGCTTCAATACATGTATAAGTGAAGTAAGATGAGCAGGATTGCAGTGTGTAAGCGTAACATTGCCACGTGTTGCTGCTGCTGCAATCATCACAGTTCCGGCAACGATTCGATCCGGTATAATCTCATAGGAACAAGGCTTCAATTTCTCAACACCATTGATCGTAATCGTATCCGTTCCTGCACCAATGATACTTGCACCCATAGCATTCAGAAAGTTTTGCAGATCCTGTATTTCAGGTTCTCTTGCCGCGTTGCAAATGGTTGTCGTCCCTTTAGCCAGAACGGCTGCCATCATGATATTCTCGGTTGCTCCCACACTCGGGAAATCCAAAAGAATATCTGTACCCACCAGATTGCGGCCATGGCAGATAATCTGTTGGTCCTGCTCTTCAATCAAAGCTCCGAGCGCTTCCAGGCCCCGGAGGTGAAGATCAATTTTGCGTTCTCCGATGGCACAGCCTCCTGGCTGATACACTGACACATGCCCAAACTTAGCCAGCAATGGTCCCATCAAAAAAATGGAAGAGCGCATCTGCTTCATTAGATCTTCTGGCACATCATATGACCGAATCTGCGAGGTATTAATGGTCACTGTTCCCTGTTCATGCCGACACGTGCATCCAAGCCGTTCCAGGATATACAGCATCACTTCAATGTCCAGCAAGTGTGGAACGTTATGCAGTGTAACTTCTCCATCTGCCAACAAACTTGCGGCCATAATCGGTAAAGCGGCATTTTTTGCTCCATGGATGCGTATGGATCCTGAGAGGGGTTTCCCGCCTTCAATCACCAATTTGTCCAATGTATCACCTCCGGGGTTTACCGTTCACCCACTACGAAGACTTCCGGTACCAGGTTAATACCGTTTTGAGATGATATAGTGCTCTGAATCTGCTGCATTAGGGTGATAACGTCCTCTGCTGTTGCTTGGCCTGTATTGACAATGAAATTGGCATGCATGGTGGATACCTGTGCGCCTCCCTGATTCATGCCTTTGAGCCCTGCTGCTTCAATCAGACGGGCTGCATGATCACCCGGTGGATTTCGGAATACACTGCCTGCACATGCCATCTGCAGTGGCTGTGTGCGTCGTCGGCGATCTTTGTAAGCTGCCATGGTTTCCGAAATGACTTTGCGTTCTCCATGCTGGAGTTCAAATGTAGCTTCCAGCACGATGCCTCTCCGATCATGCAGAACAGAGTGGCGGTAAGCAAAATCCATGTCCTCCTTGCTGTAACGTACCAATTCCCCTGTCTCCAGTACAATCTCAGCGAATTTGAATATCCGTGACACATCCGATCCATGAGCACCTGCATTCATGTATACGGCTCCACCGACAGTGCCGGGGATACCGCTGCCGAATTCCAGACCGGTCCATTCCTTTTTGGCAGCAACCACACTGAGTTTAACAAAAGAATGTGCTGCTCCGGCAGTTACACCACCTTCGTGAAATTCGGCATAATCAAAGCCATCGCCTGGTTTCACAACAACACCACGTATTCCTTTGTCTGACACCAGCATGTTTGAGCCCCGTCCAAGTTGCATCCACGGAATCTGAAACTTGTGAAGCAATTGAACGAGATTCATCATCTGCTCTTTATTCTCGGGAATGACCAGTGCATCCGCAGGACCGCCGATCTTCCATGTGGTGTATTTGGCTAGCGATTCGTTTTCAAGAACTCTGCCAACATTATTCTGGGATAGTAACGACATCCACTGGTGCATGTTTGCTTCCTCCTTTACTTCCAAACCGATGAGCACGGTATTCTGTTGTTGCTAAAGAACGTGCTCTGGCGCCATGGAACGATGGTCACGATTTATACGGTATCTTATGTCAGCCCCGTCTTGTGTGTGACAATCGCCCACAAACGCACTTTACCGGCGTGCAGCAAGACGCTGAATTTCATGAACAAGCACTTCAGCAGCATCGGGTTTACCCAATTTCCGGGAGGCCTCAGCCATTCGTTTTCGTCCCAATTCATCATTCATAATTTTGGCGATGGCTTCATACAGAACTTGGCCTGTAAGATCCTTCTCCAGCATCGTGAGTGATGCGCCCCCACCTTCAAGCGTACGTGCATTGGCTTCCTGATGATTGTTAGTCACGTTAGGCGAAGGAATCAGAATGGAAGGAATGCCCAGTGACGTAATCTCCGCAAGGAATGATGCACCTGCGCGGTTTACAATCAAGGATGTACAGGCAAGCACCTCAGGCATATTATGCACGTAAGGCAAGACATGCAGATGGTTTGGCATCGTACCCAATGAGCTGCGAATGGCTTCACGCGTTTCATCAAAATAGGTATCCCCTGTCACATAAACCACATGTACATCGTCCAGTTGTTCCAGCATTGGCGCCATGTCCACCATGGCCTGATTGATTGCTTTTGCCCCTCGACTGCCACCAACCACAAGAACAACACGGCTGTTCATCGGTACACCTAACGTGGCAAAACCACGATCACGGCTAGCCTGGGCTACCGTAGTCGCACGTGGATTACCGGTGTAGATCACCTTTTTCGCGCCAGAAAACGATTTTTCAGAATCTTCAAAGCTAACTGCAACCGTGTCCACATACCGCATCAAAAATTTGTTCGTCAGACCCGGGATGGCGTTCTGTTCATGAATTATACTCGGAATTCCCAGTTTTGTTGCTGCATATACCACAGGTCCACACACATATCCACCTGTACCTATCACAACATCCGGTTTGAATTCCTTCAGCATTTTTTTGGACTTGCGTACACCTTGAATGAAACGCATGACCGTTTTCAGGTTGTCGATGGACAGTTTCCGTCGAAAGCCGGTAATATCAATGGATTTAAAAGGGATATTTTCCTGGGGAACCAGCTTGCTTTCCAACCCTCTGGTTCCTCCAATGTATAGAAATGTCGAGTCCGGGTTCTCCGCCTCGCATTGTCTTGCTATGGCAACGGCCGGATAGATATGTCCACCCGTACCGCCACCGCTTAGAACGACTCGCATCGCATAGTCACCTCGCATAACGGGATAAATTCACTAAAATGCCCAGTGCTGTGAGCATGAGGGTCAATGATGATCCGCCGTAGCTGATCAAAGGCAAGGTAATGCCCGTTACAGGCATCATGCCAATGACAACACCAATGTTAATAATGACCTGTACGGCGACCATACCTACGATACCCACACCAAGCAGACTGCCAAAGGCATCCGGCACAGTCATGGCTACACGCATTCCTCTCCACACCAGCACCAGAAACAACAATAATACAATCATTCCACCGATAAAGCCGAGTTCTTCGGCCAAAATACTAAAAATAAAGTCCGTTTGCGGTTCAGGTACATAACTGTACTTCTGCCGGCTCATACCCAGTCCCAATCCCGCCAGTCCACCCGGACCAATTGCGTATAAGGATTGAATGATCTGATATCCGGCACCCAGCGGATCGGACCACGGGTCCAAAAACGCTGTGATACGCTGTAACCGATAGGGAGCTGCCGCGATCAATGCTGCAAATCCGGCTACACCACCAAGAGCAAGCAAACCCAGATGTTTCATTCGTGCTCCGGCTGTGAAAATAATAAGCATCGATGCACCCATCATCACCGTGCCTGTCCCCAAATCAGGCTGGAGCATAATAATACCAAAAGCCAAACCAATCAATCCCAGCGGTGGCAGAAGCCCCGTTGTGAAGGTCTTAATTTTGCCCGGTTCCTTGCTCAGCCAGTGAGCGAGAAACAGAATCATGCCCAGCTTCATGAATTCTGAAGGCTGGATACCGAACGAGCCTATGCCCAACCAACTTCGTGCACCGCCGCGAACCACACCGATCCCAGGAATGAGCACCGCAATGAGCATAATAAAACAGGCAATCAATATCGGCTTGGCATATTTCCTCCACACCCGGTAGTCTACGTTAGCGGTGACGAACATGGCCATAAGCCCAAGCACCGCAAACAGGGCCTGTCTTTTAACGAAATAAAAAGAATCGCCATAGTCATGAAAGGCAAGCACCGAGCCCGCACTATATACCATTACGATGCCGATGGCAAGCAATGCCAAAATACTAATCAGCAACCAAATATCTGGTGCTGGTCGCGTCTGTTTCATCAGGAGGCCACCCCTTGCATGGAAGTAGGGGCTTTTCCACCCCCCTACTTACAAGTTATGCGCCGCCTCTTTAAAAATGCGTCCCCGCTCTTCATAGGAAGCAAACATGTCCCAACTTGCACATGCCGGAGATAACAAAACGACATCACCGGCACTGGCAAGCTTCGCTGCTTCCTGCACAGCAACGGTTAACGTCCGGGCAGCGTCCTCCTCATTATCGACGACCTTAATTTGCTTTAATCCGGCAAGTTCCGCGACCTTGGCAATTTTTGTCCGTGTCTCTCCAATTGCAACGACAGCTTTTACCCGTTCCTGGAACAAGGGCAACAACTCCATCATGTCTGATCCACGATCTAGCCCACCGGCAATCAATACGACCGGTTCCTTGAACGAATTCAGAGCCATGACCGTAGCTTTCGAATTGGTTGCTTTGGAGTTGTTGTAGTATGCAGAGCCATTATGCTCCAGGACATATTCAAGTCGGTGTTCAACTCCCTTGAAGTCTGCGAGCGGTGCAGCCAGCACCGCAGGATCAGCTCCTGCCGCTACCGCAATGGCTACAGCAGCCAGTGCATTTTCAACATTAAATCGCCCAGGAAGGCCAATATCCTCGATGTCGATAATGATGTGGTGATCTCCGTTTTCATCTGCGTAGATAACCTGACGCTTCACATCGTCCTCATCTCCATCCACATAAGGAGGATCTGCATACACACCTGTATCCAATTTCTCTGTCACTGAGAAGGGGATCAATCTGCCTTTGATGTAAGGAACCAGACCACGACATACCGCATCATCCCAATTCAGAATGGCTACGTCGTCAGGCTGCTGATTGGCGAACAGTTTGGCTTTGGAAGCCACATAATCATCCATGTTCCCGTGATAGTCCAGATGTGTCTCTGCAACGTTAAGTAAGCTGGCAATCCGGGGACGGAAATCAACCGTTCCTTTGAGCTGGAAACTGCTAAGCTCAACAACCATCCAGTTATCTGGAGAAGCTTGCTCTGCCGCTTCACAGAGAGGTGTTCCTATATTACCGGCAACGATCGGTTTGAGGCCGGCATGTTCCAGCATTTTGCCCACCCAAGTGGTCGTTGTGGTCTTGCCGTTGGAGCCCGTAATCCCGATCATGGGTGCAGCACATAGATGATAAGCAACCTCGACTTCGGTCACCACTTCAATGCCCAATGCCAAAGCTTGCTGCACAGGAGCTGCACGGTATGGGATACCCGGATTTTTGACGACCAGCTTCACATCACTATGAATCAGATCGTCCGGATGTCCTCCGCATACAACAGAAATTCCCAAAGCCTCCAATTCGGAAGCTTCGGGACATTGATCTCTCTCTTTTTTGTCATTAACTGTAACTTTCGCTCCGGCGCGATCTAGCACTTTGGCGACCTGTACGCCGCTTTTGGCCAATCCGAGCACGACTACTTGTTGTCCGCGATATGATTCAGGATGGTTCATGATCTACAACCCCTTGTTGAGATAAAGTCCAAGAGCGGCCAAAATTGCGCCTACCGCCCAGAAGGTAATAACAACCCGCCATTCCGACCAACCACTTAATTCAAAGTGATGATGAATGGGGCTCATTTTGAATACACGTTTGCCACGAGTCTTGAATGATACCACTTGAATAATAACAGACAGGATCTCGATGACAAAAATACCGCCAATGATGACAAATAAAAGCTCTGTTTTAGTTACTATCGCTACCGCACCTATGGCACCGCCAATGCCCAGAGAACCCGTATCGCCCATAAACACTTTGGCTGGATGTGCATTGTATACCAGGAAACCGAGCACGGCTCCAATCATCGCTGCTGCACACACTGCCGCCGGCATCGACGTGGCTTGCATCGCCACAATGGCAAATGCGCCAAAGGCAATCGCACTTACCCCTGACAGCAACCCATCCAGACCATCGGTAAAGTTAACCGCATTGGTAATGGCAAGCATCATGAATACGACAAACGGATAATAGAACCATCCAGTCCAGTCGAACGAGACTGACGTACCCGGAATAGAAATGGCTGTACTGTGTCCATTCTGAATCAGCAAGAAACACATCACTGCACTGAAGAACAACTGGCCCAGCATTTTTTGTCTGGCCGTCAGTCCCAGGGAACGTTTGAACACAATTTTGATGTAATCATCCAGGAAGCCAATCAGCCCGAATCCCAGCGTAGCCACAAGCAAGACATAAAAGTCTGTATTCTTGACAGCCGAAAATTTCAAAAAGGCCAATGTGAACGCAACTAAAATGACGACTCCACCCATTGTAGGTGTTCCGCTTTTTTTCAAATGGCTCTGAGGCCCATCTTCCCTAACTTGCTGTCCGAATTTCATGCGTCGTAACAGCGGAATCAGGAGCGGTGCGGCAATCACCGCCAGAATAAATGAAACGCCGATTGTTAACAGTAATACCTGAAAATCCATGGGTTCACCCCTCTAGTCTACTCGATTCTGTAATGTTGCCATTTGTAGTGCTTCGACCACGTCCTCCAGCTTCATGCCCCTTGAGGCTTTAAACAAGACAACGTCTCTGGGATGTAGTTTCTCCAGTAGATAACGGGTCATTTCTTCTTTATCTATAAAAGCATGCACAGCCTCTGCCGGCATATGCTTTCTTGCTCCTTCGGCAATATGCGCTGATAGCGGGCCGTATACGAGCACCATGTCCATTTTGGCAGATGTAATATACGCTCCAATTCCAAAATGAAGGTCCTGCTCCTGAGGACCAAGTTCAAGCATATCACCAAGCACAGCCACTTTCATGCGGTATCCTTTCAGACCCTCTAGTACATCGATTGCGGCCTTCATGGAGGTAGGACTTGCATTGTATGCATCATTCAGCAGGGTTAGACCACTAACACCTTGAGTAACCTCAATACGCATGCCTGTCAATTTCAAGCGAGACAACCCAGCGGAAATCTGCTCCGTTGTCACTCCAAAATGACGGGCTACAGCCAAAGCAGCCAGACAGTTAACGACATTATGCGTTCCTAGAAGAGGGAGTGTAAATGCATGTTCTCCAGACTGTTTGGTGGTGAAAACGACTCCGCTCTGCGCATTCATAAGTCCGGTAGGATAATCATCATTATCGGTTTGCAGACCAAATGTAAACCGCTGCAAACCATCGGGTTGTTTCGTTGCGGGCTCTTCAAGAACTTGTGCAATTAAAGGCTCGTCTCCGTTGTAGATCAGTAATCCGCCAGGCTTCAGTCCCGCGGCAATCTCGGCTTTGGCTCTGGCAATCTCCAGTCTGGACCCCAGCTGAAGCAGATGAGATTCACCAATATTGGTAATGATCGCTACATCAGGCTGAGCAATAACCGACAGATCGTTAATTTCCCCGCGACCACTCATACCCATCTCCAAAATGATAATCTCCGTATCCGGGGCCATACTTAATACGGTCAGTGGTAGACCAATGTGATTATTGAAGTTGCCTTGTGTCTTATGCACTTTGAATGTAGTTGAGAGAATCGCATCCACGATGTCCTTCGTTGTTGTCTTGCCGTTGCTGCCTGTAATGCCAACAACAGCTGCTTTATTCTCCGTTAGATAAGCCGATGCGAGTGCTTGCAGTGCGACAAGTGTGTCATCCACCACAATGACAGCTCCTTGTGGTGGAATACCATGATCCTTTTGCCAGATCGCCCCTGCGGCACCCTTCTCTAAACAATCTTGCACAAACTCATGTCCGTCAAACCTTTCACCCACTAGCGGGATAAACAAACTGCCTTCCAAGGGTTTACGCGAATCGGTAAACACCCCTTCAACCGTTACATGGCCATGAGCAGCAGCGTCACTTAATGTTCCTCCACACATCTCGGCCAATTGTGCCAATGTTCTTTTCATCAATTGGATTTGCCCCTTATCGCTTCTTTGGCTATGATTCGGTCATCAAAATCGGTTTTGGTTGTGCCGATAATCTGATAGGTCTCATGACCCTTGCCCGCAATCAATACTACATCGGCTGGGCTTGCCATTTCAATAGCTTCATGAATCGCCTGGCGCCGATCCACAATCATCGTATAACGTTCAGCAGGAACAGATTCTTCAATCAGGCCCTGTTCAATGTCTTTGAGAATCAGATCCGGATCTTCTGTCCGTGGATTATCGGAAGTAACCAGTACATAATCACTATACTTCGCAGCAATTTTCCCCATGAGAGGGCGTTTGGTACGGTCCCTGTCACCACCACAGCCAAACACGCAGATTACACGTCCTTCGGCAAACTCCTTCACCGTCCGTAACACATTCTCCAGTCCATCCGGTGTATGGGCATAATCGACAATAACAGCAAATGGCTGTCCTTCGTCCACTCCTTCAACACGTCCATCCACACCCGGAACCGTCTCCAGACTGCGCTTGATCTCTTCCAGCGGAATACCTTCCACCAGTGCTGCAGAGATTGCTGCCATGGCGTTGTACACATTGAATTTGCCTACCATGCGCAAGCGAATATCCGTGCTGCCCGCAAATGTGTCCACGTGGAAAGAAGTTCCTTGAGAAGTGATTGAGATTTGGGATGCACGTACATCGGCCTCTTCACCCATGCCATACGTAATCACTTCAGCAGCCGTCACAGAGATGAAATAATCCGCAGCTGCATCATCTGCATTGATGACCGCGAACTTACGCTGCGAAGCATCTTGCGTATAGCCGTTACCCAGCCGTGCAAAGAACAATCCTTTCGCCCCACGATATTCCTCCATGGAATGGTGGTAGTCCAGATGATCCTGCGTCAGGTTAGTGAATACCGCAGTACGGAAGTTGGTTCCCTTTACTCGTCCTTGTTCCAATGCGTGAGAAGAAACTTCCATGACACAGCAGTCCGTACCCTTCTGAACCATATCATGCAGACTGCGCTGCAGATCAAGCGCTTCTGGTGTCGTTCCTGACATCGGGTAGGTCCGACCGTCATACCGCATTTGAATGGTACCGATCAATCCTGTCTTGCGTCCATAATCACTCATGATTTTTTCAATCAAATACGTGGTTGTTGTTTTTCCGTTCGTTCCCGTAACACCAATCATATTCATCTTCTGGCTTGGCGAGTCAAAAAAGAAATCTGCCAGAACAGCCATTGCAAACCGGCTGTCCTTCACCAGCAATTGTGGTACAGGCAGATCCAGTTGCCGTTCAACCACCAATGCGACTGCACCGGAATTAACCGCTTTTTCTGCATAATCATGACCATCTACCGTATGTCCCGGAAGACAGATAAACAGATCACCCGGTTTTACCTGCCGGGAATCTGTCTGAAGGTTTTGGCATTCTGTATTTGGTTCGCCCACGAGACGGGCGGTGGTCAGCATCGATGCAAATTGTTTTAAAAGCACATGAATAACCTCACTTTTCCAATTATACTTCTGTTTTAGCATATGTCTGTATTTATTAATATCGTCAATACAGCCAAATAATGAAACGCACTTGGATGAACTTTGTTGCGCTTGAAGCCGAAACTGCTCCAGTGCACAAGTTATTCATCCTTCGTGTGATCGTGCGCATCGTTCAGTACATTCCCCATATAAATGCGGATGGTGGATCCCTGATCTACCCTTGCCCCGGGCTTGGGTGCCTGATTGATTACGTATTTACCACTGCCAGACTTGGCCAGCATAAAATTCATGTTCAGGTCTTCGTACAGATCTTCGACAGTAGCTCCTGTCAGGTCTGGAACTGTCACGATTTTGGTCTCACCGTACTTGTATTCTTTCGCGACCTGATCCTTTCGAACAGGGACATTCATATAATGCAACGCATCTTCAAGGATGTTCTGTACAATCGGGGCGGCAACCACGCCTCCGAACTGAATTCCTTTGGGATTATCCACTGCGGTATAGACCACAATCTGAGGGTCATCTGCTGGTGCAAATCCGATAAAGGATACGATATGCTCGGTTGAGGAATAACGTCCGTTGATGACCTTCTGGGCTGTACCTGTTTTGCCACCGACCCGGTATCCATCAATGAATGCTGGACGCCCTGTACCTTTGGCGACAACACTCTCGAGTGCTTCACGTACTTGCTTGGACGTATTCTCCGAGATCACCTGACGAACCAGTTCCGGCTTGGCTTCTTCCATGACTTCTCCCGTAACCGGATGGACCCATGCTTTCGTAACATATGGCTTGTAAAGTTTACCCCCATTGATGGCCGCTGACACAGCTGCTACTTGCTGAATGGGTGTTACCGATACACCTTGACCAAAAGCGGTCGTTGCAAGCTCAACAGGGCCAACTCTGGACAGTTTGAACAAAATTCCACTGGCTTCTCCGCTGAGGTCGATCCCTGTCTTGGTGCCGAAGCCAAAGTCTTTAATATAGGAGAAGAGTGACTCTTTCCCCAGCCTTTGCCCGAGGGCCACAAATCCAGGGTTACATGAGTTCTCCACCACTTGCAAGAAGGTCTGACTTCCGTGTCCTCCCTTTTTCCAGCAACGCAGGCGGGCTCCACCCACCTCAACATATCCGGGATCAAAAAATTGATCCTGTTGCAGATTGACTTTTTTCTCTTCAAGCGCTGCTGCCAACGTAATGATCTTAAAGGTGGAGCCTGGCTCGTAGGTCATCCAGATTGGTAAATTCCGATTGTAGATCTCTGCGGGATATTGCTGATAATCGGCAGGTTCGTATCCAGGCCTGCTGGACATGCCCAAAATTTCACCTGTTTTGGGATTCATCGCTATGGCCAATGCTGAGTTCGCCTGGAACTTCACCATGGCCTGATCCAGTTCTCTCTCCATGATGGACTGAATGGATTTATCAATGGTCAGCTTGAGGTTAAGGCCGTCCTTCGGTTCCACATACTTCTCGGATGAGCCCGGCATTAGCCTTCCGGCCGCATCGGACAAGTAGGACACACTGCCATTCAGACCATTCAGCTTATCATCATATTTCTTCTCGACACCCGTTAAACCCTGATTATCAATACCCGTAAAACCAAGAATATGGGCAGCCAAATCATCATAGGGATAAAAACGTTTATTGTCCTCAGCAACAACGATACCCGGAAGCTTCAAATCACGGATGCGCTGAGCTTTCTCCATCGTAATTTTGCGGCCGCCGGGTTGTAGTCGTACAATCAGTTCTCGTTTCTTGATGGTTGCCAGCACTTTTTCTTCCGTCATTCCAAGCAATGGTGCCAGTGCTTTAGCTGTCGTTTCAGCTTCTTTGACCTGAGCCGGAATGGCCATAATGGTCGGTGTTGTCACATTATAGGCCAGAGAGGTTCCATTGCGATCCAGGATCTCACCTCGCTTGGCTGAATAAGGAATATTACGCCGCCAAGATTCTTCTGCTTTTGCTGACAACTCCGGGCCTTTCCCGAGTTGTACATAAGCAAGCCTGATCATCAGGGCCGAAAATAACAAAACTAAAATCATTAAACTCCATAGCAACCTGCGCCGCAGATTTACACTTGATCCCTTCACGAAAAGATCCCCCCACTCGTCCCAAAATCATGACATTCGTTCCCTTCATGAATATTCAGGACAACCGGGGGTTAGAACAAGCTGTCAGAGCTCCCTATGGTAGCGAAGCCCCGTCTGTTGCTGGATCATCAGAGGATTTGGATTCATTGGCAGGAGCCTTGCTGTTATCTGTTTCATTTGTTCCGTCGGTTTTAACTTCTCCACCCGAAGGCTCTTGTTCCTTCACTTCAGAATCTGACGACGGATCAGAAGAGATTGGAGCCTCATCGGCTATACCTGTCACTGCCGCTTTGGCAGTTTGCAAGTTCAACTTCACGGTTCTCTGCTCACCTGCGACCTGCTCGGTTTGCTTCACGACATAGCCCTCACCTTCGACCGTTACCCCCACTTTCATGAGTGAAAGTACTTCAAGGGCATCACGAAGAGATTCACCTGTTAGATCTGGAATCTTCATCTTGCTGCTTTCTTCCGTTAGCAGATAGATTCGTTGGCCTGGATTCATAGAGGCGCCAGCAACCGGATACTGCCGAATTACATTATCCCCTTGACCAAGAGTAACATAAGCAATACCTGCGCTTAGAAGTTGGCTTCTGGCCTGTTTGGCTGTCTTGCCACTCAGGTCAGGCGCCTTCGCTTGCACGACAGAGACTTCTTTTGACTTTTTGTCAGGAGTTTTGGCAGTGTCCTTCGGTATTCCCATGTATTGAAGAGTCTGGCTGACAATCTTTTTGAATACCGGAGCAGCCGCGGTTCCTCCACCGATGTTGGTTCCATCCGGTTGGTCAATGACAACAAGTATGGCAATCTTCGGATTATTCACTGGTGCAAATCCAATAAACGATACAACGTCTTTGGACTTGCTGTATTCTCCGTTAACTACCTTTCTTGCCGTACCCGTCTTACCAGCTACACGGTAACCTTCAATATAGGCATTACGACCGGTACCAATCGTTTGATCTGCAACCACTTGTTCCAGATAACCGCTCACCAGCTTGGAAGATTCCTTGGAAATCACCTGACGAACCACCTTAGGTTTGATCACTTCCGTGGTCCCATCATTCGGGTTCTTGATCTCCTTCACCAGATGTGGCTCCAGCAATTTACCGCCGTTGGCAATCGCAGAGATAGCTGCGACCTGTTGAATTGGTGTTACCTGTACAAGACCATGACCGTAGGCTGCCGTGGCAATCTCGGATTTGAAAACCAGTGGTTTAATTGGTGATGCTGCCTCATTCGGTAGATCAATGCCTGTTTTTTTACCGAAACCGAATTCGTCTATGTAATGACGCAGACGTTCACCGCCCAACATGTTGTAACCCAGATTAACAAAAGCAATGTTACTGGAGCGCTTTACACCTTCAAGGTAGGATATTCGTCCGTAAGAATGACCGTTATCACTAATCGTATATCCGCCAATATAGGTCGGTTTGGATTCGAAACTAGCATTGGGATCAAAGAGTTTTTCTTCCACAGCTCCTGCCAGCGTAACTATTTTGAATGTACTACCTGGCTCATAGATGGATTGAGTGGCATGATTGATAAAATTCTTTTGATCAGGTGTACTCCCATACGAATTAGGGTTAAAGGTTGGCCAATTCGCCATGCCTAGAATCTCCATCGTGCTCGGATCTGCTGCAATGACCGTCATACTCAGTGGATTATATTTAGCAACGGCTTCTTTCATTGCATCCTCAATGTAAAACTGGATCGTGTCATCAATGGTTAGCGTAAGGTTTTTCCCGTTCTGAGGCGGCAGATAGTTATCCTGTGAATCCGGAAGTTTGATGCCTTTGGCATCCTTCTGATAATTCAAATATCCGTCTGTACCAGTCAGTGCTTCATCATATGAGACTTCAAGTCCATTGACAGCTTTCCCGTCACGGCTCATATATCCCAAGAGGTGAGAAGCAAGTGTTTCTTCAGGGTAAAAACGCTTCGACTCTTGAGCCATGACAATGGCATTACGAGCCTTGTATTCTTCTTGTAATTCCTCACGCAGTTCGTTGACTTTTTCCGCAAGCTCAGGACTTATCTTATACCCTTCACTGCGTACTTCACGCTGCTGATAGAACTTGCCATCTTCCTTTTTCGCTGTGACCAGAGCACGCATCTCACTCTCATTTTTACCAAGAAGGGCTGAGAGCTTTTCTGTCACTACATCCTGAATCCCAAGTTCATTAATCAACAGAGGATTCACGGAAACCGTGTATGCAGGCGCATCAGTAGCCAGAACGTTACCATTGCGGTCCGTAATCGTCCCACGTGCGGCCTTAATCGTCTGTTCCCGCTCTACCAAACCGGCCGCCCGTTCCTGCCATACACCGCCATTTACTACTTGAATGAAGAAGATTCGGGTTACGAGTACAAGAAAAAAGAGGGTAATACATCCCCCTATAAGCAACGTGCGCATCTTTATTCTTTTTATCATCGGAACACCTCTTTACTTACTGCTTGCTGTATTCGAAGACGATTCAGTACCTGTTGATTTCGTACTTGTTGAGCGTGGTACAAAAATAACATCCTTACCGGAAGCTTCGACGTAACCAAGTTGTTTTGCATTTTCGATGACCTGATTATTTAAGGTTTCTTTTTCCACCTGCAGGTCTGCAATTGTCTTCTCATACCCCTTGATATCCGTAATAGTAGCCTGGGCCTGTTTGTTCAGATCATAGATATGAGCATAACGAGACATTAAAGCTCCACCAACAAGGATAACTGCAACCAGGGTAATCAGATACAAAATCTTCTCGCGTGCCGGAAGACCCGTACGACGGGTCACCACTTTGGTGGTTTCTTTGTATCGTTGCTGGGTCACACGTTCCTGGGACGCTTTTTCTTTTACAGCGAGATTACCACGTGTATATGCCATACTCCGATTCTCTCCTCCACTCTTGATCTACAATTTCTCGGCAACGCGCAGCTTGGCTGAACGAGCACGTGAATTTTCGGCCAATTCCGTTTCCGTTGGAATTAGCGGTTTTCTGTTAACTAAACGCAGGGTACCCTTGCCGCCGCATACACACAACGGAAAGTCGGGTGGACATGTACATTTTTCCAGATAACTGCTGAAAATTTGTTTACATATCCGATCCTCAAGGGAGTGGAAGGTAATAACAGATACACGTCCTCCTGGTGCCAGACAACGAACAGCCTGATGCAAGCCTTCTTCAAACGCACCCAACTCATCGTTAACGGCAATACGTAATGCCTGGAAGCTGCGCTTGGCAGGATGTCCACCCGTACGGCGAGCTGCCGCCGGGATGCCTTCCTTGATCAGTTCCACGAGTTCACCTGTCGTCTCAATGGTGGACTGCGCTCGTTTTGCGACGATAACACGGGCAATTCTTCTCGAAAACTTCTCTTCACCATAGCGATACAAAATTCGAGCAATCTCTTCTTCTGGCCACTCATTCACAATCTCTTTGGCCGTCAGCATTGCATCCTGGTCCATTCGCATATCGAGCGGAGCATCGTGATTGTAGCTGAATCCACGTTCTCCTTCATCAAATTGCGGAGATGACACACCCAAGTCGTACAAAATACCGTCGACCTGTGGTGCACCATCCTTCATTGGCACATCCAGATCCTTAAGTACCTGTTCCAGATCTCGAAAATTGGTTTTCACCAATGTTACACGATCTCCATAGGCAGCGAGCTTCTCGCGCGCATTATCCAAAGCCCAATCATCCTGATCTAGTGCGATCAGACGTCCCCCTGGACCGAGCTTGGACGCAATCACGGAGCTGTGTCCGCCACCGCCTAAAGTGCAGTCCACGTATATACCGTCCTGCTTGATGTTTAATCCCTCTGTTGCCTCTTCTTTGAGTACGGTTATGTGGTGAAACAACCTGCACCCCTCCTGACTTTATAAATCAAAATTAAAATCGACCAGCTTTTCGGCAATGTCGTTGAATGCTTCTTCGGATTGATTGAAATAACTCTCCCATATGCCTTTGCTCCAAATCTCCACCCGGTTCGACACGCCAAGGACAACACAATCCTTGTCCAGCTTGGCATACTCTCTTAGATTGCCCGGCAGATTTACCCTGCCCTGTTTGTCCAGTTCACATTCGGTTGCACCCGAGAAAAAAAACCGGGTAAACGCACGTGCGTCAGATTTCATCAATGGCAGTGCTTTGAGCTTCTGTTCCATGACCCCCCACTCCTCCATGGGGTACACGAAAAGACACTGGTCCAAACCCCGTGTGACAACGAAAGACGGTCCCAGAGATTCGCGGAATTTGGCCGGAATGATAACCCGACCCTTATCATCAATGCTATGTTGGAACTCCCCCATAAACATTGGCCCACTCACTCCTCACCCGTTTCTCCCACTTTGCCCCACTTTCCACCACCTAAGCATAATAGATTCGCACAAAAAAATCAAAACCCTTCTTGCAATACTTGATTTTTTAATTTTTCAGCATAAAAAAACGTCTTTGATCCTGTCACTCAGGATCAAAGACGTTTCCCGTAAACGGGCAATCGTATGTCTACACGCACATGAGCCATATCATCAATAAACCATTCTATACCCTTTGAATCAATTCATCAGCTTGTAATTATTGGATAAAACTTAAAATTTCCAGCTATCCAGGTATTTTTCTTGCTCAGCCGACAAAGAGTCGATACCAATATTCAAACTTTCCAGTTTATAGCTGGCAACCTGTTGGTCAATATCATAAGGTACATTAACAACGTTTTTACCTAACTCCGCATAGTTCTCACTCACATAACGCAGGCCCAGAGCCTGCAGAGCAAACGTCGTATCCATGATTTCGGCAGGGTGACCATCTGCTGCACCTAGATTCACGAGACGACCTTCTGCAAGAAGGTACATTTTGCGACCGTCTTTGAAACGATATTCCTCAATGTTACGGCGAACCGTGCGAATCGATTCCGAACGTTTAGCCAGTTCAGGTTTGTTCACTTCAACATCAAAGTGACCTGCATTACTCAGGATTGCTCCGTCCTTCATCACATCGTAATGCTCGCCCGTGATAACATCCTTATTGCCTGTAACTGCGATAAAGAAATCACCCAATTTGGCTGCTTCCACCATCGTCATGACACGGAACCCATCCATATGTGCTTCTACCGCTTTGATTGGATCAATCTCGGTTACGATCACATTCGCTCCAAGACCTTTGGCGCGCATCGCTACACCTTTACCACACCAGCCATAACCTGCTACCACTACGTTTTTGCCAGCGACAACCAAGTTGGTTGTACGAATAATGCCATCGAATGCAGATTGTCCTGTACCGTAGCGATTATCGAACAGATACTTGCAGTATGCGTCATTAACTGCAACCATTGGAAACTTCAATTGGCCTTCTTTCGCCAATGCTTTCAAACGAATAATACCCGTTGTCGTTTCTTCTGCTCCGCCGCGAATTGTTGCTGCGAGGTCAGGGCGCTCGGATGCAATAATGGTTGCAAAGTCTCCGCCATCATCAATAATGAGATCAGGCTTCACTTCAAGCGCACGCAGTTGCAGAGATTTGAATTCCGCAGGTTCCGGATTGTATTTCGCATATACGGTAACACCGTCTTCCACTAATGCTGCGCAGACATCATCTTGTGTGGACAATGGGTTACTGTGCGTAATCGTTACTTCCGCCCCACCCGCTTGGATCACTTTTGCCAAGTAAGCTGTTTTTGCCTCCAGATGAAGACATATCGCAACCTTCAAACCTTTGAAAGGCAGATCCTGTTCGAACTGGCGACGAATGCGGTTTAATACCGGCATATGTGCCTCTACCCAGTCTATTTTCAGATGACCCTCTGAAGCGAGTCCCATATCTTTAACAATACTGTTTTGCAACGCAGGTGTAGTCATTCCATATCCTCCTTGTTTATGTGTTTCTTCTATTATAAAGGGCTCTATAGTTCAATAACCTTGTGCTCTCCAAGGAATTCGCTTGAGGTCTTAATCAGTTCTTCGATCCACTCGGAGCCATAACGATTCAGGTAAAAGAGTGCATTATGTACTCGTTCCTGTGGTTTGCCCGTTGGAAACAAGGAGTTTTGAATGCCGTTCCAGTGCCTTAGGCTCACATTGTGTTTATCTTCAATGGCTTTGTGAGTCTGCTGTTTCAGATACTGCATTTGCTCGTTGATTTTACTCAAATTGGTATCGCCAATTCGCTCCAGCCCCGGATGAATCTCCGCGATCTCATCTAGCAATGGTCCATACAGATCAAGAAACGCTTCCTGAACCTTGTCAAACTGCTCATCTACATGGAACGTCTCCTGTTGTGCTAGCCACTGTTCCTTCTTTTCTTCCAGATGATATTGTACATCCTGGAAAGAAAGTCCATATTGTTTCATATGTTTGTGATGAATATCTTCCATAATAGTGAAAGACAACCGCGGCAACAGAATGGGCATTTGCAGTCCGAACTGACAAAATGCTTCCCGAGTCAAACCCCAATATGCAATTTCACCTTGCCCCAAAATCACAGCGGCTACAGGCAGCACGGAATCCTGCATTAAAGGTCGCGTCAATACGTTGTTACTGAAGCGCTCCGGATGTTCTTCCAGTTCCTGAAGCAAACGCTCCTCCGTGAAAGAAACCAAACCTTTGCGATCACTATACAAACCGTCCTTCAACAACAGGAGCAGACGCGTACCTTCGTGAATGTAGAACAGATTCGCTCCATCCTCTGCTACTTCGGCAGGCATAGCATAACCCGCTTGTTGAACCAGCGAAGCTCCTTGTGCATATGCGTTGCGCAGCACTTCATTTTTGCGTATCATCCGCTCAAACACGGGCTGTTCCAACCTGCGTAACTCTGGATCGGCTGCATCCATTAGAACAAGTCCACTGCTGGCAAACAAGGCAGATATCATACGGGCAAATGCATCACTCAGATTTGAACTGGATTGATGGATCTCCGTGATACTTTTCATCAATCCTGGTTTATGTATCGTATCAGGTAACAGATGCTCCACCTGTTCGAGTACATTCATCCATTGCTGCGTATCCACATGAACATTACTCACAGAATCCCTTCCTGCGAACCGTCCTTGTAACTTGATCTTCTTCATATCTCCCTGATGATCAGGTAGATACGTATGATTAACTTCATCCCAGTCATGGTCTTCACCGGCAATCCAAAATACGGGGACTACCGGACGTTGAAGTTTATCTTCCGCTTCACGCGCAGCTGCCACTACACTGGCGGCTTTGTATATGACGAACAGTGGTCCGGTGAGCAGACCGCTCTGCTGTCCTCCTGTAACCACCAGTGCATCTTGTTCTGCAAGACGTGTAATGGACGCATGAACCTCTTCATGGTCGTTCACCCGCTTATTATATATACGTAAATACTCTGCCAGATCACGACGATCAATACGTGTGTTCTCCGATTGATCCAGCCATTCGGCACGCGCCTGAAGTCCTGATTCCCAGCGAATGTCATACTCGTAAAGGCCACGCGCAGCATCTCTTGAACAGATATAATCTTCTGCAAGTCTTGATCCGCTGCGGAGTGCCTCGGTAATACCGTTCATGAGGTCTGCCTCCTATTCTGCTTCAAAGAGCCTTTCTTGATTGTACCGAATTCAAGGCCGCTTCGTCAAAAGAAAGTGATGAAAATACGAAAAAAACCGCCGAACGAGTCGGCGGCACTTAATACATCAATAATAGCATATCGCTTTAATATTCCTATTATACGTAAGGCTCTGCAACCCAGTGACCTTTGGAAACCTCAATCAATTGAGCATTTTCCAGATTGTACGGGTCATTCGCAGGACCGCCAGATCCATTCTGAATCGGGTTCATATGCTCTTCCGGCAGCAAGATGCGACGTTTGTTCGCTTCCACTTCCGGATCAGGCACAGGGATCGCTGAGAGCAACGTTTTGGTATAAGGATGGACAGGATTCGCATACAGTTCTTCACTTTCTGCGAGTTCAACCACTTTACCCATGTACATTACAGCGACACGGTCACTGATATGTTTAACCATTGACAAGTCATGCGCAATGAACAGGTATGTCAAACCGAGACGTTGCTGAAGTTCTTCAAGCAATTTAACGACCTGCGCCTGAATGGATACATCCAGTGCAGACAATGGCTCATCACAGATGATGAATTTAGGGTCTACAGCAAGTGCACGCGCAATCCCGATCCGTTGTCTTTGACCACCGGAGAATTCATGTGGATAACGAAGTGCATGACTTGGATTCAGACCTACCAGATCAAGCAGCTCTTCCACTCTTCTCTTGCGCTCTTTGGAGCTGGAAGCCAGGCCATGAATATCCAGGGACTCCCCGATAATATCCATAACGTTGAAACGCGGGTTAAGAGATGCATATGGATCTTGGAAAATCATCTGCATATCTTTACGCATTTCTTTCATTTTGCGCGGGGACAACTTGTAGATATCCGTTCCGTTGAAGTTAACATTTCCGCCAGTTGGCTCATAAAGACGCAGAATGGTACGTCCTGTTGTGGATTTACCACAGCCGGACTCGCCTACAACGCCAAGCGTTTCACCTTCAAAGATATCAAAGCTTACGTCATTGACCGCTTTGAGAATGTTACCTTTACCCAAATTAAAGTACTGTTTCAAGTTTTTCACTTGTACCAGAGGCTTATTGCTGCCTTTGATAATACCAGCCGGAGCTGGTTTTTCCTTTTTGGGCTCGTCCAGACGAGGCAAAGCATTCAGCAATTTAATGGTGTATGGATGTTGAGGGTTACTAAAGATTTCAGCAGTTGTTCCTGTTTCAACAACTTCGCCTTCCTTCATAACAACAACACGGTCACACATACCCGCTACGACACCAAGGTCATGCGTGATCAGCATGATCGATGTTCCAAGCTTTTGCTGCATGTCTTTCATGACATCCAGAATTTGAGCCTGAATGGTAACGTCAAGTGCAGTTGTCGGCTCATCCGCAATCAGAAGGGATGGACGACATGCAAGCGCGATTGCAATCATGGCACGCTGACGCATACCACCAGAGAATTGGTGTGGGTAATGATTCATGCGGATTGCCGCATTTTTGATTCCTACAAGTTCCAGCATTTCCAAAGCAGCTTTATCCGCCGCTTGTTTGGACATGTTCTGATGCTTGCGCAATACTTCGGTAATTTGTTTACCAATTTTAATGGTAGGATTCAAAGAAGTCATTGGATCTTGGAAGATCATACCGATATCTTTACCACGAATCGCTTCCATTTGTTTATCTGTCTTATTCAACAGGTCTTGCCCGTGAAAAGTAATTTCTCCGCTTTTGACCTTCGAAGGCGGGGAGGGAATCAATTTCATGATGGTTTGGGCGGTAACACTCTTACCACTACCAGATTCACCTACGATCCCCAGCGTCTCTCCTTTGCCAATTTCAAAACTCACATTTTTAACGGCATCAAATTCACCAGAGCGCGTTGAGAATGACACGCTCAAGTCCTTGACTGTTAAAATCGGCTCCATAATCCCACCTCCTATTTCTATTTACGTAATTTCGGATCAAGCGCGTCGCGCAGACCGTCACCGAGCAAATTAAATGCAAGCATAGTCAGTACCATCAGACCCGCCGGGAACCACATCCGCCACGGATACAGCGTCCAGCCTGTGAGTGCGTCATTGATCATAGATCCCAGTGATGATCTCGGTGCAGATACACCAAGTCCGAGGAAGCTCAGAAACGCCTCAGCGAAGATCGCGTTAGGAATAGACAATGTCAACGTTACAATAATCGGACCAACTGCATTTGGCAACAAGTGACGGAACAATTGACGTCCAGTACTTGCACCCATGGAGCGAGCCGCAAGAATGAAGTCTCTGTTTTTGAGTTGCATAATCTCACCACGTACAATCCATGACATACTGATCCAGCCCGTAATGGTGAGGGCGATGATGATGGTTGTCAGACTTGGTTCCAATACAACCAACAACAAGATAACAACGAGCATGTACGGCAGGGAATAGAGGATTTCGGAGAATTTGTTCATGATACCATCAACACGTCCACCGTAGTAACCCATAATCGCACCATAAATTACACCAATAACAAGGTCAATCAGAGCTGCTGCCAAACCGACAGTAAGGGATACACGCGCACCAACCCATGTTCTTACCCATACATCACGACCAAGTTCATCCGTACCGAACCAATGCTCTGCACTAGGTGCCGCGTTGGCATTCATCAAATCGTTTGAATAATAATTATAACTTGTAAACAAAGAAGTTGGACCAATCAAAGCGAAAATCACGACAAGAACCAATACACCCAGACTTATCATTGCAGCCTTATTGGTTGCAAGTCTGTACATGGCATCTTTAAAAAGGGATACACTTTCTTGCGGTTTAACCGCTGCCTGACTAGTCAGGTTCGTGTTCGCCGTTTCATTCTTTTTATTATTCGTGCCAGACAACGTTATGCCCCCTTCCGGCTTTCCAGCTTGATTCTAGGATCAATTAGTACATAAGCGATATCCGTCAGGAAGCGTGCCAACATGAGGAGAATACCATAGAAAATTGTGATACCCATAATCATGGTGTAATCCCGGTTAGTGATGCTTTCTACGAATACTTTACCAATTCCCCCGATGTTAAAGATCTGTTCAATAACAACGGAACCTGTGATGATGTTTGCTGTCATTGGACCAACATAAGTTACTACTGGCAAAATACCATTTCGTACAACGTGTTTAAACATAATCGCTGGCCATTTTAAACCTTTGGCTTTAGCTGTTTTGATATAATCTGCATGTAAAACTTCCAGCATGCTGGAACGAGTCAAACGAGCGATAAAGGCAATTGGTGATGCAGACAAAGCTGCAACTGGGAGTACATAGTCAAGCGGTCCATCGAAGCCCATTACGTTGAACCATCCCAATTTGAAAGCAAAGACATATTGCAATAATGAGGCAAGCAAGAAGCTCGGAACAGCAATACCTATGACAGCGACGACCATGGTAACATCATCAATCAATTTGCGGTGATAAACTGCCGCGAGAAGTCCCAACAGTACACCAACAATAATGGAGATGAGAATTGCAAAGATCCCAAGCTTCAGTGAAGCCGTGAATGTTTGAGTAATCATATCCGTTACGTCCTGATTCAGATACCTCATCGAAACGCCGAAATCCCCTTTAAGGATTCCACCCATATACTTCAGGTATTGTTCATACATCGGTTTATCCAAACCGTACTTAACTTCTAAGAGTGCACGAATTTCTGGCGACAGTTTCTTTTCTGCTGTAAACGGGTCACCAGGAATGGCCTTCATCAGGAAGAAAGTCAGCGATGCGAGTATGAAAAGCGATAGCAGCATAAATAGTAGTTTTTTCAACACATACTTAACCAACCCTTGCACACCTCCACAAACAATATTTTGTATACAAATCGATTGTAGAATTAGACAGAAATAAAGTCCAATCCATTTATCGGAAATTTCAAGAATTATAAGGAAAATCGGTGCACATACAAAAAAATCGGGATATATATGGAATTCCACATATATATCCCGAAGTAATCATATTAGACTTCAGAACAACTTATTTCTCTTCCAGATATGCACGAGTGAAGTCAATAGCTCCACTGAAATCAAGTTGTACGCCTTTCAGGTAAGGCTTAGTCAAAGATACGTTAGTGTAGTAATAGATCGGCATAACGCCCATTTCATCTTGAATCAGGATTTTCTCAGCGTCAGCAAATGCAGCCATACGTGCAGCTGGATCAGCGGATTTTACAGTTTCTTTAACATCTTTGTCATACTGTTCGTTGCTGAATTTGGAATCATTGTTTGTGTTTCCAGTAGTCCACATTTCCAAGAAGTTGTATGGATCGTTGTAGTCAGCAGACCAACCTGCACGAGCTACTTGGAAGTTTTGGTTTTGACGGTTCTCAAGGAATACGCCCCACTCTTGGTTTTCTGTTTTCACATCGACACCAAGATTTTGTTTCCACATATCAGCAATTGCCAAAGCGATTTTCGCGTGACCATCACTTGTGTTGTAGATCAAAGTAACAGCTGGCAATGTAGTGTAACCTTCTTCTTTCATACCTTCAGCAAGCAATTTTTTAGCTTCATCCACATTTTCTGTGAAGTAATCGTCTTTGTGCTCATCACGGAATTCGCCGTTTTCACCACGGATACCTGGAGGTACAAAGCCGAATGCTGGAATTTGTCCACCTTGTGTTACTTTGTCAACAATCAATTGACGTTGAATCGCCATTGCAAATGCTTTACGGATTTTAACGTTGTTAAATGGTGCTTCATTTACGTTGAACTGGTAGTAGTACGTACTTGCAATACCAGTAGCTTTGAACTCGTCCGGCAATTCCGCTTTTACAGAAGGAATTTGGTCGGATGGGATTTCACCGTTAGGTGCACCAGTGTAGTCCAATTGTCCTGATTTGTAAGCTTGCAGTTCGGAAGCACTGCTGTTTGTCAAAGACATATCGATTTCAGCCAGTTTAATGTCAGCAGCTGCATGGTAACCATCGTTTTTCTTCACAACAATTTTTTGACCTTTAGCGTATTGATCCATTACAAATGGTCCGTTAACGATCATGTTTTTGTAGTCTGTGAAGAATTTGTCATTTGTATCAGCAGATGCATGTACTGGGTAGTACGTGTAGAATGCTGTCAGACCCAAGAAGTAAGGTGTTGGGTTTTCCAACGTTACTTCAAGCGTGTGCTCATCAGTAGCTTTAACACCTACTTGAGAGAAGTCTGTAACTTTAGTACCTTTATATGTTTCGTCTTTGCTCAGGTTGTAACCTTCAGCACCTTTGATGTAGTACAATTGGTATGCATATGGAGAAGCTGTTTCCGGTTTCAAAGCGCGTTCCCAAGAACGAACAAAGTCTTCGGCAGTGATTGCATCACCATTGCTCCATTTAGCATCCGGGTTCAAGTTGAAAACATATTTCAAACCATCTTCGGAGATTGTCCAGTCTTTAGCTACGCCCGCTTGTTCTTTACCGTCAGCATCGATGCGTACAAGACCTTCATACAAGAACTTCAGAACTGTGTTGGTTTGGCTGTCTTTTGCTTGAGCCGGGTCCAACGTAGGAGGTTCAGCTGACAGGTTAATTTTCAGGATTTGATCTTTAGCAAGACCATTTCCTTCGCTTGCAGAACCAGTATCGGTGTTACCTGTGCCTTCGTTTTTCGATCCGCACGCTGCAAGTACGGTACCGAACGCCAGAATCAGCGTCAAAAGGACTAATAGACTTTTCCTTTTCATCTAACACGTTCCCCCTAAATTGATATGGTTTATATGTTTATAGATTATACAACCACCGGTCAAAAAAATCTACATTACTTTTTCAGAAAGTAATGTTTTTTTCAGTTTTCGACAAAATCGACACATTTTTCAGCTCTTTTGCGTTATGTATCCTTACATCTGTTGCATGAAGTATCTAAATAATCCAAATAAAGTAAACAAAATGTATCCGAAACTCATGATTACAAAAGCCATGCGCCAAACGGCCCGGAACATTCTACCCCCATCCACCTTCCCCTTTAGTCGATTTTGCGCTCCCCCGATGAATCCAAGTGCTAGTAGTATGAGTAATAATGTCAGATAAAAACCAAAATTCGAATCAAATGTTAAGTTGAATAACGCCGATACTGAAAATACAAGGAAAAAGGTGGTTACATCCATTGCCGTCCGCAATGCTGTGCGCTTGTCTTTTTTCCATAAGTACATGCCCCAATAGACGAGAAAGAACGGAAAAAAAGGTAATATACTCAGCACGATAAAAAGTCCCATTAATTCACTCCTTCCGGTTGCATTCCTTCAATCAGTTGAAGCAGTAGTTCATGTGTAGGTGCAGTAAGGCCCGACTTTTGTGCCATCCTTACAATATGTCCGTTAATTGATCCGACTTCTGTACCACGTCCAGCGAGAACATCTGCAAGCATGGAAGAAGTGTTCGTTGCAGTCGAACGACAGACTAATATCAATTGATCCCACATATCCTGATCCAAACATATTCCGCGTTCAGAGTAGACTAACAATACTTCTTCATATAACTGCCGCATTAGCCTCTTGCGTTCTTCCGTGGTGATCAATTCTCCGTTCGGGATTCGCCATAACGCTGTAAGCGGGTTAATGACTGCGTTAATTAATAGTTTCCTGTATATCAGCTTATCGATTTCATTCGACACTGTACAGTCAAATCCTGCCTGCTCCAGGACTCTTGAAAGAGTAAATATTCCTTTTTCCTCTATAGAGATAGAAGCTTCTATATGTGTATTATGATTTCCCAACCTGGTTTCACCCGCCCCTGCACGAGTCACCTGACGCTGTGAACGCTTCGCACCTTCTGTTGTAACCGCACTACAGAGAAGCGAATTTGGCATAGCAGCATGAAGTTTTTCCAGATGGCCCATCCCATTTTGAAAACAAGCGATATTCAGCATATGATCTTGCAATGGGCTAATCTCATGAATGAAATCATCAATGCCTGTCTGCTTAACCATGAGCAGTAACCATTCTCCTGGCGTGTTCTTCCATGTGTCAGTCAGCTCACTTATGGGTTTCACATGTATTTGATCCGGTAGAATATGTATCTCCTTGTCTCGTTCCACAAGGGTTACTCCATCATGACTGAGAAGGTCTGCCTGAGCCGTTGTTCTTGTCCAGAATCTGACCTGGTTACCTGTCAACAGCAGTTTCCCGCCATATAATAGACCCAGCGCCCCCGCTCCAACGATGTCAATGATCATATCATGCACTCCTATCCGCTTCAGTAGTTACGCTTCCCTTATCTATAATAGAACAAAAACACTAAACTAAAAACCCGTCATACCTGCCGTTATGTAACGGAGGTGTGACGGGTTCATACCTGACTCTCACAAATCAGACGTCTGTACTTGCTATTCAATTCGTTCCAGATTCCCGTTGGCATCCATCTTGAAACGTGTCTTGAGTTCTTCTTCTTCTTCGGACAAAAATGCAAGTCTGCGAGCACGATCCATAATCTGAATCAAAGCTTTGTAGTCGTCGTTCACCACGCGGTAATCCGTTTGTACTTCATTCACTTCCTTGGAGAGACGATCATTCTCAAGACGCAGTTCGAGCAATTCATCTTCTTTCTCCCGAAGCTCCTTCTCCAACATCTTGAGTTGACGATTACTCTCCTGCACGGTTCCCTTCCATTGTCGCAGAAAGCGAATGACTGCATCCATCGATAATGAATCGTCCGAGATCCCATCTGATTTGTACAGATGTTCTTCAGTGTCCAGTGTAGACAATGCAGCAACCTGTGGTCCGAGCATCGCTGGCTGCTTTCTGAGATAACTTCGTTTTTGCCGTTGTGCCTTGGCGTTACTGATGGCAGACTCATACTTTTTACGTACACAACTGTTCCAGCGAAAACCGCATGCGGCAGATGTTCTGCCTATTTTTTCACCTACCTCTTCAAAAGCGGCCAATTGTGTACTGCCTTCCCGAATATGACGCAAAGTAACCTCAGCTAATATCAAATCGTCCTCTGTACTCCAAGCATCCTGTCTCACTGCAGTCATGCTATAATACCCTCCTAACAACATCCTAAAATAACCGTCCGCATTACCGGAAGCCCGGTATGTGAATTAGGTATAAAAGCTGCTTCATTCATTCTTATGCCTCTCATAGAGTTCATAGAATTGATTTCATACTAAAATGTATTTCCACATTCAGGCTTGCTCATACGTGACACAAGTAAAACTTCTCTCTTTATACTTCATTTGAGCAAAAAAAGAATTCGCTTTCATATCCAAATTTGTTTACACGTTTTTCCTTTCCCGGTATAATGTTGTGTAGACAATCTATGATCGTACTTAGAGAGGAGGATTTACCGTGGCACGCATGTTTCGGGTACTCGGGTTCTTCACGCTTGCGATTGGCCTGATGGCTTTTGCGGGAGATCTGGTCGAAATGGCTTTGCTTTTTTTCCTGCAGACTGCGTTTTTTGTCATTTTGGGATACTTGAAATTTACTGAAAGAACGTACATATTGCTCTTCTGGGGTTATATGATCGTCACATTCACGGGGTTCAGCTACTGGACCGTATTCCAAATGGGTTTGCCGCTATAATCCACCTGCAGCATCAAAGTAATCCGATATCTGTCGGGTTACTTTTTTGTTGTGTTCAGATTAAATGGTTGTTCATGGTGTTATGTAACCTCTAAGGATAATTCACGTATTTGTTTCATATATTGTCTGGAAGACAACTAGCCTGTACTATTGTCATTGAAGATGTGGAAAGGAGAATGATCGTTGAGACGTCATAACGGCATTGCCGCATTTATATTATGCATCATTGTATTTCTGCAACTACCCTCAAACTATGCCTATGGAGAGTCTTCATCTGAGGATACACGTGAAATATTGCAAAAAAGTCTATCCATCGTCGAAATCGATCATGAAATTGAACGTATCGCAGGCAGACAGAAGCAGCTGGCTCAACAATACGAGAGATTATCCGTCCAACTTCAGGATCAGGAAGAACAGATACATATTCAGCAAGATCGGGCCGGAGCTGTAGTGAGGTCCTACTATACTGGAGAACGTGACAGTCTTCTTATGACGGTCCTGGGGGCCCGATCATTCAAAGACCTGTTTGTACTGTATGATTATTATCAGATTATTATTGGACGGGATCAGGCTGTGCTGGACAAGTATCAGGACCGGTATCGCAACCTGCAACAGACTACCACTCAGATTCGTCAGACTACAGCAGAACTAACCGAAATGAAGACTAATCTTCAAAACCAGCGGGAACGTGTAGTCGCCTTGCAAAAAGAAGTAGATGCCCAAATAGCCGCCAGCGGAGATGCGGCGGCGATTCAGAAACTAATGGATGAATTAACTCTCTATTGGGAGAATATCGGCATCTATGAGGTGAAACGATATTTCAAAGCATTGGCATCTGCCATGCAGAACCTGCCTGATTTTATACAAAAACAAAACGGAGGCATATCCACAACTGGAACAACTTATACGATTCGGATTGGGCAGGATGAGCTTAACGCATTTTTACGTTCGCAAAATCCTATCTTTGAAGACTTTGCCTTTCAGTTTAATCAGGATAAGATTATCGCATCCGGTCAGCGGGATCAGTTGCAATTAAGCATTGAAGGACATTATACGGTAGAAAATGAACCTCAGAACTCCATTCGTTTTCATGTAGACAAACTAGTATTTAATCAGCTTGAATTGCCCGACACCACCCGCCGAATGCTGGAAAGAGAATTCGACCTTGGATTCTATCCACAGAAAATCCTGTCTTTTGTCAAAGCAACGGATGTTTCAACAAGTGAAGGCATACTGGAAGTTAAACTAGCTATATCATTTTAAAGAGCTTGTTCTAATACTATTTACGTATTGATTCGCTGTAATCTCTCCCTTTAGAAATTGTTGTACCTTTTTATGAAAACGAGTGATTAGAGCAAGATTTTCGGTCGTTGACGCAGGGGCATCTTGGGTTGTTGAGAACCAGGAATGTCTCTTTGTCATTTCATAACGTCCAGCAAGTTTCTCGGACTCCAAATCCAGTTCCTGTTGCTTTGCAGGCAAACGGTTGACCTGTTGGTACCATTTTAACTGTGACGTAGCGGACGTCATGCCTTCAATCCATCTACTGGCCTCCTCAGCCTCAACCGAACCCGAAGTAATGACAAGGCTTCTGGAGCTTACTGTTTCCAAGGATTCAAAAGAAATGCGCTCCAAAGAATCTTTATGAACGGTACTCGCTTGATCTGCACTTAATAATTGAGATAACAAGGATACAACCATTGGTATGTTAGTCTCGTCAGCAGTTGATGAGAACATCGGATAGGTAGACTGGACCATTATATGAGGTTGAATGTGATTCATCAATTGAATCCCCTCCTGGAGGTCTCCCGGTTGCGAATCTAATGGCATTTGATGAACTTGATCAGGTGCCATTCTCGGTTCAAGATGATTTAACCACGCATTTGTCCCGTACATATCATTGATGTTCATTGTAATTAAAGGGATTCCTTCGGCATTGGCTTGTTGAGTAAGTTTGACCCACTGATCTTTATTGTGAGGTAATGACTCCATTCCAGCTCTCTTCAGAAATGAAGATTGTGCAGCCAGAATGTACGGATCAAAATCAAAAGGCATTCCCCATTGATAACCATTCCACTCTGTCATTCCCCGTAATCCAACTACTGTATCACCGAGAGACTTCGATAATGTTGTTCCATTTAACGGATACAGGTACCCTTTTTGGGCATAGTATTGCACTTCTTCACTATCAAGCAGAACCACATCGCCGTTCTCTCCTAGTGAAAATTCAAGATCCAAAACACGCTTATATGTATCCGGTTTCTCATTCCGAAGATTAATCTCTACCAGCTGGGAAGCAGCAACTTCTTTGGCTAACTTTTGAAAGGCTTGGAACTCTTCATCCGACATGGCAACCACAATCTCCAGCGGGGATTGAGCATCTTCATTACGTGACGAATTACCCGGAAAAGCATCGTTCTCCTTCTCTTGTTCCTGATTGAGCTGCGAACCTCTAAAGTCAAAACTCGGTGACAAGATCGTTAACGAAAGCAGCAATACCGCGAACAAAACAACCTGATGTTTACGCTTCATTAACTTCCCTCCTTGTTCACCTAGTTTTTTCCTGCAGCAATTATTGTAACAAATAAGTAGTACTCTTGTCCTACCCTGCCGAAAAACACTTTTTCGGATTTTCGCATAATACGAGCATATCGAGTTCTGTGCAATAACGCTTTCTTATTTTTTCAGCAAAAAAGCCGGCTCCAAGAGCCGGCTTCAATAACAACATTTTCCGGGAAATAAATCCCCTGAATTTTACAATAAATCAGCCGCAAGCTGTGCCAGCTTGGACCGCTCTCCTTTTTCGAGCATAATGTGTCCGCTGATTCCCTCTTGCTTGAACCGTTCCACGATATACGTCAGACCGTTACTGGCGGAATCAAGATACGGATGGTCGATCTGTTCGGGGTCACCCATCAAAATAATTTTACTGCCTTCACCGACCCTGGATACAATGGTCTTCACTTCATGGCGGGACAGATTCTGAGCCTCATCAATGATGATAAACTGTCCAGGTATCGATCTTCCACGAATATATGTTAATGCCTCCACCTGAATACTGCCAAGCCCCATTAGAATTTTATCGATATCCCCGGCTTTTTTGGTGTCAAACAAAAACTCCAGATTATCATAAATCGGCTGCATCCATGGACGAAGTTTTTCTTCCTTCTCACCAGGCAAGTAACCGATATCTTTCCCCATGGGAACGACAGGACGAGCGATTAACAGTTTTTTGTATTTATGATCATCCTCTACCTTAAGCAGACCTGCTGCAAGTGCCAGCAAGGTTTTCCCTGTTCCAGCTTTACCGGTAATGGTAACAAGCGGGATGTCGTCATTTAAAAGCAGTTCCAGTGCCATGCGTTGTTGTGCGTTACGTGCGCTAATGCCCCAGACATTATCATTACTGAGGAAAAGCGGCTCCAGCTTTGTTCCCTCTGTATTCACTTTAAGTAAAGCCGATTTATTGGTTCCCATCTCATCCTTGAGAATGACGAATTCATTCGGATACAACGAGTAAGACAACTGTAGCGGTTTGATTGGTAAAAAACGATATGTGTAAAACTCATCAATCACTGACGGATGAACTTTTAGGGCCGTATAACCTGGATATAACTCGCTGAGTCCTGCCGTCCGATCTGATAAGTAATCCTGTGTAAACAGACCAAGTACATCCGCTTTGATACGCACAAGAACATCTTTACTGACAAGCACGACCTGACGTTCGACTACTTCCTTTTCATTCTCTTCGATCTGATAATTCAGTGCGACAGCCAGAATTCGATTATCGTTGGATACTTCACCAAACATTTCCTGAACTTTTACGAAACTCCGATGATTCAGCTCTACTTTCAGGTTACCTCCATTAGCCAAAGGTACCCCACTGTGCAGGTGACCCAGCTCACGTAATCCATCCAACAGTCTGGATACATTACGGGCATTACGCCCAATTTCATCGGCATTTCTTTTTTTGGAGTCGATCTCCTCCAATACAACCGCGGGAATGATTACCTCATGTTCCTCAAAGGCAAATATGGCATTGGGGTCATGCAGAAGCACGTTGGTATCCAATACAAAAATCTTTTTCATTCAATCCCCTCCAAAGCGGCGTCGTTAAAGGCATGGATAGTGTGATCTTTCAGCAGCGGCATGGACAATCATGATCCCATACATAAATGTATTCGACTAGGGCAAAATAATTGTCAACCATTCTGAAAAACTCCAAGAAAGGATGAACATTTATGAAAATATGGGTTTGCACGCTGCTTCTGATCTTTATACTTACAGGTTGCAACAGTACCACTCGTAACGCTTCTCAGGAACCGCATACGTCACATCCAAGAAGCTACGGAGGAAATATTACAACTCAGCAAGATCAAAGGAAAGGATCTCACATGCTCGATGCACAGGAAGATCGGTTGAATCCTTCACGTTTGGACCGTCTTAATGAAAATACAGGTGAAGTCCACGATACCAACATTGCGGATGATGCAAAGAGTGGCCGGATGCCAAATGAAAAACGAATCAATCACCTTAAAGCACTTGCCAAGCAAGTGGAAGGTGTTAAAGATGCGAACTGCGTTATACTCGGTAATACGGCTGTGGTCGGTATTGATGTTGATGGTGAACTGGAACGTGCTCGGGTAGGTACCATCAAATACGCTGTTGCCGAAGCGCTTCGTAAAGATCCCGAAGGTGTAGATTCCATTGTTACTGCTGATGCCGATGTCACTGAACGAATTAAAGAGATTGGTGAACATATCCGTCAAGGGCACCCCATATCCGGTTTTGCTTCAGAACTCGCTGACATGGTGGGACGAATTATCCCTCAACTCCCGAAAGACGTCAAAGTCCGTCAAAATCCGGATGAACACGTGAATCAAAAACAACAAATGCAGCAGCTGCATTCATCAGACAAAACACAACAAAAAGCCCAGTGATCTCTCACTAGGCTTTTTTCATGGCAGCAAAAACTTGCCCATCTAATTTTTCAGCAGCACGCTGATCATATACTTTGACATATTGAGGCACGGAGGACAGTTGAGCGCCGTAAAACAGAGCATTCCTCACCGCTTCAATCGTAATGTCGAAACAACACATATTAAATGGAACATCCTGCAGCGGATCTTGTCGTACCGCAGCACGTCCGTTCACTGCGTACACTGTCTCTTCTCCAAAGACAGTAATCGTAATGAGCGGGTTAGTCATCATGTTATTCACTAAGCGCGAACGATGATCGATCGCTAAACGAAAAGTAGAAGCATTCTCCGCATAAATCCAGGAGATGGCTGTTGAAGTCGGACCTCCGGATTCTACATCCACTGTGCTCAGCAGCACAAAGGTCTCATTCTTGAATTGCTGTAAAAGAGATTCAGTTAATTGTGTGACGGCTTCGGACATTCAACCAGCCCCCTAACCTTCTTTATGCAATTCTTAAACTTGGTTTATATTATTATAGCATACGAATTAATGTGCTTCCAATCCCAAAAGAATGAAGGTTATTCACTCGAAGTTGAAGTGGTTACCTTACCTGAAAGAGTATCTTGTAATGCCTGCTTCGCATTGGCGAGTTCCGTTTCATTAATATACACATAAGGGCTTCTCCACTCTCCGGTTACCGGAGTATAGTGTACATCCGAGGTGGAAATATTCCAATACGTCGAGATAAAGTTTTTCATTTGTTCCGATTCCACATCTGTCGTCATGTTCTTGTCAACTGCACCAATCACTTTGCTAATCTTCGTAATTCCCCCAAGAGATTTCATCTGATCCAACATGGAGTTCAATACTTGGTTTTGACGTTTGTTACGGTCAAAGTCATTGGATTCAGCAGTCTTCGGATTACAATTGGATTTGCGGTAACGCACAAAATCCAGTGCCGCTTTACCATCGAGATGTTGTGCGCCTGCGACCAGATTGATATCTGTCCCATCGGCTGTATCTCTATAACACATATTTTTATCCACAGTCACATCCACGCCACCCACGGCATTAACAGCGTCACGGAAAGCCTGGAAATTCAGTACGGTTGTATAATTAATATCTACATCCAAATACTTACTCATCATTTCTTTCATCTGATCCTCTGCATTTTTGCCAGTGGTTTTTTCCTGTGCTTTAAACCTCGGATAATAGGAATTCAACTTGTTGGATTTGTACCCATCCAATTGAATACGGGTGTCTCGTGGCAAAGATACAATGGTTGCCGTCTTGGTCTCCGGATTCAACGAAGCCACCATTACGACATCCGAGAGATATGTGCCCGTTTCAGGACGGTTATCTGTGCCTAATAACAGCATCGTGATCGGTTTGGTTGTGGCTGACATGCCGGGAGGTACCGGTTTATCGATGCCTGTATCCACGACTTGATTGTATACCCAGTACGCATATCCACCGCCTACCAGAATGGCAATAACCAATAGACTTAAAAAGATTCTGCCAAAAGCATTCATTCTCTTTTTCTTCTTAGGCTGCTTGCCCTTGCCATTCTTCGATCCAGAAGCACCGGATTGCGCTGGTGCCTGTCTCCGTGGAGGCAGTCCGTTCGAATTTGAGTTCATATCTTCAACACCTTTATCACATCTGTTTTTTGTCTAAATAAAAGACAACCGCTTTCCCTAAGGAAAACGGATGGTCTGTACAAGACAGGATTTATGAATTTCGAGCGGTAGCTTCCGCTTTTTTCTTTTGACGGCCTTCGATAAAATAACGCACTCTCACTAACAACATCAAACCAACCGCAACCAACAAACATTGAATGATGGGAAGCTTGTCGATCTGGAAAATAAGAAGCATGAATGTGCCCATCGCCATCAATATATAGAGAACGATTTCCTTACCAAGCGGCAATTTCTGACGTACCCGAAACACCTTGTTATATACGTAAGTAATCAATACAAAGATGACGATGTAGGCTACGATCGGGTGTGATGCGAACCATGCTTGCATGCACAGCCAGCTCCTTTCGTGTTCATGCTAGAGTATAAGTTAACTGGTTGATGAAACTCCCTTTAGCAACTTAGAGAGCCAGTACGTGCATCGTGACCGTTTCGATCTCAGCTCGTTCTTCCGATCGCTGTTATCCCCAGATTTTTTTGATTCATTTTCAATGGTAAAATCCGGGGATAAAGGCGAACGCTTCGCTTCTTCAGAATCGATTCTGTTCCCTACACTACGTTAGCTGTACAAGCTCTCGTTACTAGCCGGGCCCATCAAATGCTAACTTATATAAATTATTTTGTTGTTATTAGGCTTTGGAAGCCATTTTGCGTTGTTTTTCTGCACGTTCACGCTCGGATTTATTCAGGATCTTCTTACGAAGACGAATGGATTTCGGTGTGATCTCACAATATTCATCTTCATTCAGGTACTCAAGCGCCTGTTCCAATGAGAAGATAATCGGAGTTTTAATTTTAACTGTATCATCTTTACCAGAAGAACGAACGTTAGTCAGTTGTTTTTCTTTGCAGATGTTAACAACGATATCATTATCACGTGTGTGTTCACCAACAATCATACCTTCGTAGATCTCAGTACCCGGCTCCAAGAAGAGCGTTCCGCGATCCTCAACACCCATCATTCCGTAGAACGTAGATGTACCCGTTTCAGTTGAGATCAGCACTCCTTGGTGACGTCCACCCACTTGACCGGATACGACTGGAGCGTAACTGTCAAATGCATGGTTCATAACACCGTAACCACGAGTCAATGTCAGGAAGTTTGTGCTATATCCGATCAAACCACGTGCTGGAATCAGGAACTCCAGACGAACTTGACCACTACCTGTGTTAACCATGTTAACCATCTCTGCTTTACGTGCACCTAGGCTCTCCATTACGGAACCCATGCTCTCTTCAGGGATATCAATCAACAAGCGCTCAACAGGTTCCATTTTCTTACCGTCAACTTCTTTAACGATAACTTCTGGTTTGGATACTTGAAGCTCATATCCTTCACGACGCATGTTCTCAATCAGGATACCCAAGTGAAGCTCACCGCGTCCGGAAACGACAAATGCATCCGGGCTGTCCGTTTCATCAACACGAAGGGAAACGTCAGTTTCCAGTTCTTTCAACAAACGCTCACGAAGTTTACGGGAAGTTACCCATTTACCTTCACGACCTGCGAATGGACTGTTGTTCACGAGGAACGTCATTTGTAGTGTAGGCTCATCGATTTTCAAAACTGGAAGTGCTTCTGGATTGTTCGGATCGGCAATGGTTTCACCAATGTTGATGTCCTTGATCCCTGCAATGGCAACGATGTCGCCTGCTCCTGCTTCTTCCGTCTCAATACGTTTGAGACCCTGGAAACCGAACAGTTTCTCGATACGTGCAGTTTTGCTCTTGCCATCACGCATAATAACCGTTACCGATTGTCCTTGACGGATCACACCGCGGTTAACACGACCAATGGCAATACGGCCAAGGTATTCATTGTAGTCCATCAAAGTAACGAGGAATTGAAGTGGTTCTTCAACATTTTCGGTAGGGTGTGGGATATGACTAACGATCGTATTGTAGATCGCCACCATGTTGTCATCCTGTTTAGCAGGATCACTTTCCATGCTGGATGTTCCGTTCAATGCGGAAGCATATACAACAGGGAATTCAAGCTGTTGATCGTTGGCACCCAGTTCAATGAACAGGTCCAATACTTCATCAATTACCTCAGCCGGACGAGCCGCTGGACGGTCAATTTTGTTTACAACAACGATAGGTGTCAGGTTGTGCTCCAGTGCTTTACGAAGTACAAACTTCGTTTGTGGCATACAGCCCTCATAAGCATCAACAACGAGCAATACGCCGTCAACCATTTTCATGATACGTTCCACTTCGCCACCGAAATCGGCGTGTCCTGGTGTATCCACAATGTTGATCAGATAATCTTTATAAGTTATAGCCGTGTTTTTGGCCAAAATCGTAATACCGCGTTCACGCTCCAAATCGTTGGAGTCCATTGCGCGCTCCTGTACCGTTTCGTGATCACGGAAAGTACCGGATTGCTGGAGCAACTTGTCGACGAGCGTAGTTTTCCCGTGGTCGACGTGGGCAATAATCGCAATATTGCGAATGTGTTCTCTTGAATGCATGGTTTGTATCCATATCCTTTCCAATTTCAATTCTTATCTACTAAACTTCCCGCAATTTCGCAGGTTACTCACAAAATAAGCGTCGGTGATATCCCGACGCATGTCTATATCCCTTATATTATAGTTTATTATAGGTAAAAATCAAGATATTTCGCACGAAAAGACCATTGGGAATGTTACCAGCCTCTCCCTTGCCGTCCTCGTCCAAGCAATAACCAGACTCCGCCCAGGATCAAAAGAACAGCAAGGACATAGATTATTCCCGTTTGCAGCAAGGTAAATCCGAATAATATGATGGATACCGCACCAAGGATCAAAGCTGCAGGTAATACATATTCCGGTCTTCGACGCTCAGCCATTCCATATTCGAGCAGCCCTATGGCGATCCCAAGCAAAATTGCTGGCCAGAGCCTGCTCATCAGTCCAGCACCCCATGTATTGGTTATACTGAATAACACACCATACACCGTTAGTATGCCGGCTGGAACAAGTGACCACGACGGTGAAATACGCGCATAATATAACGCATGAAGGGCTATGCCTGGCAGCAAGATCAGCAAAGGCCAGAAGTTACGACCAATAAATCCAAACACGCCAAACTTACCGAGCAGAATAATAATTCCAGCAGCTACAATAAATATGCCAATTGCTTTTTCATTTCTCATCCTCATCTGCAATCACCTCTTATACCATGGCTATGTACTTTATTTCTTTGATAAACAATTTACAATCCATGCTGACTGTTGATTTCCTAACCTGTTATCCTGCTTCTAGTGTATCTGATGTTTCGGCAAAAAACTATACTTTATGTCGCACTTTGCAAGTGCCCTTTACCTGTATTACCCTAAAATGTGCAACTTATGACTAGCCCAATGGAACTTCTAATGGCAAGAGTATTCGCTCAACACAGGACCGCCTAAACCTGAGGGTTCGGGCGGTCCTGTGTTCAAGCTTTTATCCATAGTCAAACTATGCGTTCTTCCTCACAAATTTATGGGCTCCTCCAACCGCTATTACAAGACAAGCCATTGCTGCGGGCAACAGCGTGTGTACCTCTGATGCCATTCCTCCCAGCCATTCTCCTAACTTGGGGTCTTTCATCACCATCTCACCAGCTGTGAAAGCCAGAATGCCTGATCCGGCGAATACCAGAATCGGAAATCGCTTGAGCAAACCAACAATTAGCCCACTGCCCCATACGACAATGGGAATACTTATTGCAATCCCGATGACGATCAAAGCCAAATCTCCATCTGCCAAAGCCGCTATAGCCAAAACGTTATCCAGGCTCATTACAAAATCGGCAATCAGAATGGTTTGAATGGCTTTCCACGTCGTAGAAGCTTCCCGAATATGTACTTCATCCTCATTTTGAAGCAGTAGCTTCACTGCAATCCAGAGTAGCAACAGTCCACCTGCCGCTTGGATAAAGGGAATCCCGAGTAATAACACTGCGACGAAGGTTAACACACAGCGTAGCAGCACCGCCCCAAAAGCTCCCCACCATACCGCTTTTTTGCGTTGTATCGGTGGCAGATCCTTGCTAGCAAGCGCAATAACAACCGCATTATCTCCACTCAATACCAGATTGATCATTAAAATCTCAGTCAACAGCCAGAGTGTATCCATGTCCTCATCCCCCCACATTAACTTGTATGTCAGAGTTGTCCATGCTATTCTTAATGATTGAACCGTATATAAGGAGTGACATAATACATGGAGCTATTTAGCCCCGCTTTCTGGCTGGCTTTGCTGAACGTTGTCTTTATTGATCTCATTCTGGCTGGAGATAATGCCATCGTCATTGGTCTTGCAGCTCGAAATTTGCACCCTTCCGTGCAGAAAAAGGCAATTCTATATGGAACGGGCGGCGCACTTCTGATTCGAATCTTGGCAACCGTTGTTGTTTTATGGTTGCTTAAAGTGCCTTGGCTCTTGCTGGTGGGAGGCATACTGCTGATCTGGATTGCCTATAAATTATTGGCGGATCAGGGAGATGAACACAATGATATTCAGGCGGGGACTTCCTTATGGACTGCTGTTCGTACCATCGTGATCGCAGATGCAGCCATGGGACTCGATAACGTGATTGCCGTTGCCGGAGCTGCGCAGCAGCATCTTGTGCTTGTCATTCTCGGGCTCCTGATCAGTGTACCTATTATCGTCTGGGGCAGCACTCTGTTTATCAAGCTCATTAATCACTTTCCCTGGATCATCTATGTCGGAGCCATCGTTCTCGGGTATACGGCATCCAATATGATTACCGAGGAGCAGCGACTCTCGCCTTACTTTACTGAACATCCGGCATTGCGAATTCTCTTCATCGTTGTGGTTATCGCAGGCGTAGTCTTTGCAGGTTATCGCAAACGCTCCAGCAGTTCGAGTCACAAGGGATCTGGCGGGGAACAGCAACGCTCCTATTCGTAGGCTATTTAATTTTATAATTGCTCCTGAACACAGCAAAGGACTGAACGATATTTTATCGGACAGTCCTTTTTTGCAGTTAACATAGCCCTTATTATGTCAGCCATGCTCATTTTTATTGAGTTTAGAACCAGTCATCCTTCATGGCTTGATCGCCTGACTGATTCGTTACCACAGTAGTTTCACCGGCGTGCAGCGTGATGGTTTCTGTTAATTCTACCGCTTGATCGACCCATTCTGGCAGATGGCTCATGGTTGATTCAATTTTATCCACAATCCGAAGATTGGGATTGGTAGAAGGTGACTTTGGCACAAAGAGAGTACAGCAATCCTCATATGGCAAAATCGATATGTCATACGTTCCAATTTGTTTGGACAGGGTGATGATCTCCTGTTTATCCATCATAACCAGTGGTCGCAACAGTGGTAGATCCGTCGCACGGCCAATGACATTCATACTCGGAAGAGTCTGACTCGCTACTTGGCCCAGGCTATCCCCGGTGATCAGTGCTAGTGCACGCTCCCGCTCGGCAAGTTTGGATGCAATTCGCAGCATTGAACGTCTCATTAGGGTAATAATCAGATTGTCCTGACCCAGTTGGGTGAATGCCGTTTGGATCTCCGTAAATGGAACCAGATGCAGCTTGATTGTTCCTGCATGATCAGCAAGGGCACGCGCCAAATCAATGACTTTTTCTTTGGCCCGCTGGCTTGTGAACGGATAACTGTAAAAATGTACACATTCCACTTCGAGTCCACGACGCATGGAAGACCAGGCAGCAACAGGGCTATCTATCCCACCTGATAGCAGTACCATTGCTTTGCCATTCGTCCCCAGCGGAAACCCACCCACCGCAGGAATGGTTTCATTGAAAATATAAGTGCCTTGATCCCGAATTTCCACTCGCAGTTCAATATCAGGCTGACGAACATCAACACTCAATTGCTGGAACTTCCGAAGGATCGGGGAACCAACCAGATGATTCATTTCATGTGAAGAGTTCGGGAACTCCTTCCATACCCGCCTTACATTTACCTTGAATGTGGTGCCTTCCTTAAATTCGTCTTCCCTTTCGTCCATAAAAGCAACTGCGGTTTTCACAATCTCATCAAGCTCGGATGGAGTAACTTTAACCGGACTAATCGACATCACACCGAATACCCGCTTTAACACCTTAATCAGTTCATTATGTGATTCACCGCCAAGATCCACATAGACACGGCCATATTCTTTGCGAAGACTTGCTCCTGGATAAGGTTTAAGTAAAGCTTTCACCTGTGTAATGATCGTTTTCTCGAATCGCGCACGATTTTTTCCTTTTAACATAAACTCTCCGAAACGGAGAAGCAGCATATCATATTTCATATCCATTCACATCCGCCTTTCAAGGGGTCGCAACTGCGCCACCATCTGATGTAAAGCCCGTTCAAGCGAGGCTACATCTTCTTCTGTATGTTCATCTCCAAGACTAATACGCAATCCGCCAGCAGCACAAGCTGTATCTCTGCCCATCGCAAGTAGAGCTCTACTTGGTTCAGCCGAACGCGAAGAACAGGCAGATTGGGTGGATATGGTTATGCCAAGTTGCTCCAAGGTGTGCAGCGCCACTTCTGCCTTCATCCCGGGATAGGAGAAGTGCACAATATGAGGTGCACCCTCTGTGCGACTGTTCAATTCAAATTCAGGAATATGACGTATCGTTTCCATCAATCGATCACGGAGTACCTGAGTACGACGGGCAAAATTAACCTGGCCTTCTGCTGCCATCCGCATGGCCTTTGCCATGCCTACTAACAAGGCCACGTTCTCCGTGCCAGCTCTTAGACCCTGCTCCTGTGATCCCCCTGACATGAGTGGCGTAAGTTCCACTCCACTTCGCACATACAAGAGACCTGCTCCCTTCGGTCCACGGATCTTGTGAGCAGACAAACTGTACAGATCTGCGCCCCAAGCGGCAGGTGAAGCCTCCATTTTTCCAAACCCCTGAACACCATCCACATGAAAAAGCACTCGGGGTGCTTTCTTTTTGAGCTTTTTGCCAATCTCTGCAATCGGATGGATAGCTCCTGTTTCATTGTTTACATGCATCAGACTTACTAGCACTGTATCCTGTCTGATTGCATCTATAACCTGCTGAGCATTCACAACACCAGCGGAATTGACAGGAATTAGCGTTACATCCCATCCCCACTGTTGCAATTGCATAAAACTTTCATACACCGAGGCATGCTCGGTAGCCGTTGTGACAATATGTCTTCCTCGTGACTGATAACGTAATGCAGCACCTTTTATCGCAAGATTATTGCTCTCGGTCGCACCGGAAGTAAATACAATCTCCTCAGGCTTAACGCCTATCGCCGCAGCACAGCCAGAGCGTGCACGACGCAACAATTGATGAGCACGCTCTCCATATCCATGAATAGAGGACGGATTACCGAATTGTGTCTCCATAATTTCGGCCATCGTACGAACTACATCCGGATGGGGAGGCGTGGTTGCAGCATAATCAAAATATTTCAAATGAGGTTAGACCTCCCTTATCTCTTCGTTCATGAACCTACAGTGAGCATTGTAACACGATACCCATACAACACAAAAAGACCAACCGGGAACAGGCGTTTCAAGCGCTGCTGTCCCCACATTTGATCTCATCCTGCCTATCATGTGTTATCGCAAATGTTACTGTGAGTTTAAATCACATATTTAGACTGTGCCTTTTCCACCTTGGAGATATAATTCTGTGTTTCTGAAGGCAGACGGTTAAGTACACTCATCAGTTCGCTATCACTCGACACGCCCAGACGTGAAACACGACCCGGTCCTGCATTATATGCAGCAAGCGCCATCTTCACTTCTCCACCGAAACGCTGGAGCTGAAGAGAAAGATATTTCGTCCCGGCATCAATGTTCTGGGCAGGATCAAATGAATTATTTACACCCAGCCCTGCAGCTGTCCCATCCATTAATTGCATGAGCCCTTTGGCACCGGCGGAGGAAACAACATTTGGGTTAAAATTGGACTCTGTGTCAATGACGGCCTTAATCAATGATTCAGGCACACCATATTTCGCACTTGCTTCCGCAATCAATGATTCAAAATCCGTAGGTACGGATGCACCGGAATCCACGATTCCTGTATTGGATGAAGATAATAAAGACTCAACGATGTTATTGGAGACAGAGGACGATCCTGCCGTATTTATATCCGGATTGTACGTGCTTCCGAGTTGCAGCCACAACAAACCATCACTGGATCTTTTGGAGACCGTAGCGGTGGAATCCGTATTGCTCGTCGAATTGGCACCCGTGCCTAACAGCTCGTCCATCACATTGGCGAAATCCACTGTTGAACCAGCATCTGGTTGTGACCCACTGGTTTGGTTATTCACATTGGACAATTGCAGTTCCAACAACTGCCGCGATCCGCTTGGATCTATCTGCATGACTTATACCCACTCCCGTAGTATTAAGCGTAATATGACCTTATTCTACATCGTTTTACAGCAAGGTTCCATTGTTTTCAAAAAAATAGTTAAATCCCACGGTCTAACCTGCGTATATACGAAAAAAAAAACCTCCTGTAAGTCACCACACATGGGTGCAAACAGAAGGCTTGGTGAAGCATATTTTACACCTAGCGCGCAAATGGGATCATGAAAAAATAACTCAGCGTAGCTACAATACCCAGTCCAATGGACCAAGCTCCCGCCGTTTTCCTACCATTTACATAAGCATAGTAACCCAGAACAGCTGCCGCTGGTCCAAGTACGATTGACCACATGAACAAGGACGCAATACCGAAGGCCAGCCCCATATAACCTGCGACTTTGCCTGTTGACTCCATGACACGGTCCGCCTCATGCTTCTCAACTACAGGTTCTGAACGTTCGGTGCCTCCAGTTCTTACAACAGTTGGAGGAGCCACCTCAGCCCCGTACTCTTCCCGATGTACTTTCCTTGGATAATCCACACGCATACGCTGTTTTTCAACCTCACCTTTGTTTTCAGGGCGATCAATAGAACGAATGTTGTTATCGTCATTTTTCATTTGGAAGCACCTCCATTATGAATAGGGATGACTGCTCACTTGGGTTTGAACGTGTGACAGCAGGTTGCAGAGGATGTACGCGCATGATCATGATGATCCGAGTCGAATGTCTCACCGGCAAACTCCTCATGCAGACGACGGGTGGCGTGTTGGTCGATGTCAATCATGATAGCATCAGCCTGGCAGAAGTTGTTCTCTCCCCAAAAGTTGCAGTTGGAGACGCTGCATTTGACAATTGGTTTGTCTTGGCTCATTTTTTTTATCACCTCGACTACTATTGTCTCCCCGCCACAAACCCGATATTCTCCGCTAAAATGCCAGATGATGACATGATCCCTCCCCGTTAATTTCTGACTGAAAACACAAAAAAACCGCCACAAGGGCGGTTTCGTTCAATATCATATTAAAATTCAAACGTTAGTTAAGCGTGATTCCGTTGATTTTGCATACGGCGCTGAGTCAGGTAATCACTTTCGTAGTATGCCAGATCATCGCGCAATTCTTCGTACGTTTTGGAAACCTCAAGAATGACATCCCGCACTGCACGAATTGGCTTGTCACGAAAACGAATGGCATCTTGTCCTGTGTAAGCGTATCTTCCGTCTTCCGAGTAACATTCATTTTTGGGATAGAAAAAGCTGTTTACGCATTGGTGATACGTATTATAAAGAGCCTTTTCGGCAAAATCGACATCAAAGTTGGCACGACGCAGCACAACGCCAAGTTTTTCGTAAGAAACTTCAGAAAAAACGAGTAAATGACGGAGATCTGAAAGAAATCCTTTGTAGAAGACTGTTGATTCTTCCGTCTGATTCTGATCCAGTTCAGGCAAAGCATTCTCATTCAAAAATTTTTCAATCCGATCGATAGCCGGTTTTAACTTTTCCCTAGTTGACTCACATGTTTTCTGTACATTGGCTGCTGACATAAAGGTAGCTCCCCCTTAAATAAGTCCTTACATATAGGTCGGCCAACGGTGGTTTTCCCCTGACCTTTGAATTCTCAGCTATAATCCTACCATAAAAAGTTGACGAGCGGTATCCCTTAATCATGCTTTCCGTTTCTGCCATTGAACATGCCTATTATACGCAGTCAGACTCGAACTTGTTTGCATAAAACGTTCCACTTTTTCTAACGATAGATATAACCAGTGACAACGATGAAGCACTGTTAATGACTGTCCAAAAATGAACGAAGGAGGATCCATCCGCCATGGCCAGACCGAAATGGATTAACTGGGCCCTTGCAGCTGGTGCGGGAGCACTCGCCCTGACACTTTTGCTTCCAACATCAAATCGTACCGAGCCCAAACCTAGCGCCCTGTCCGATTCTGCTCATGAAGAGCACACGAGTAAACAGCGTCTGAAAGTGCAGGATGTCAAAGCAACCGATCTTCTGACCCGCATGGATGCCAAGCAACATCTCAGTATCATGTTGGAGAAAACCGCCACAATGAATGCCGCGCAGGTGAATCGATATGTGAATGATCTTCAAGGCTCACATGAACATATCAGATCCATTCATCTGATGAATATCAATGGCTCTTTTGACAAACCGTTAGATAAGGCTTCCACACTAGGAAGCAAGCTGGAACAACAGAAGCTTCAACATGCACTGAACCTTGCCAAAAAAGCGGTAAACAAACGTCAAAGTTTCGAATCCTCTTCTTTTCCTTTGGGAAAAGAAAAATATTTTGTTATGGGGCAACCCTCCAAAGATGGCAAACGAGCTGTAGTTGCCTTGTTCAGCCAGAATGTATTAAATGCAGTTGAACAACATCAACGCAAAAATCTGCGTATGATCCCTTATCCGCGTGAGGGTAAATTCAAGATTGAGTCTGTTCACCCGGATACACTTAACGAAATCACAGTGAAAACCGGACATGATAACGCCAATGCCAGTCATTTTTACGAAAACGAAATCGTTATCCGATTTCGCCAGGATCCCAGTGAACGGGATATGCGTATCATTAAATCTGATCTAAGAATGCAATCTGCGCGCAAGCTGGGATACACGTATGTTTTTCGGTCAGAAGACATGAGTTACAAGCAATTGCATAGCTATTTCGAAAGCAAATGGAATCCACTTTATATGGAACCCCACTACATGTATTTAACCAATGATACCGTAACTGAACAAACCGATGTTACGATACCCAATGACATTTTGTTCTCCGATTATCAGTGGAACCTGCCTGCGATTGAGACAAACAGAGGTTGGAATATTACCAGGGGAAACAAAGATGTCATCGTTGCAGTCGTTGACACGGGGGTTGATATGAATCACCCTGACCTAAAGGGCAAACTCCTCGAAGGTTATAATGTTGTCGAGCCGGGAAGCAAACCGATGGATGATGTGGGACATGGCACACATGTCGCAGGCATTATCGGTGCTATTGTCAACAATAATGAAGGCGTGGCAGGCATGAGCTGGTATAACAAGGTACTACCGGTTAAAGTACTCGACAACTCGGGTTCAGGTACCACGTATGCCGTTGCCGAAGGTATCATCTGGGCAGCCGATCATGGAGCCAAAGTGATCAACATGAGTCTGGGCAATTATGCTGATGCGCAATTTCTTCATGATGCCGTTAAATATGCTTTTGATCGGGATATTGTCCTGATTGCAGCCACGGGAAATGATAATACAGAACGTCCAGGATACCCTGCTGCTTATCCGGAAGTATTTGCCGTATCAGCTACCGACCCGGATATGAGCAAAGCTTCCTACTCCAACTATGGGGATTATGTGGATGTGATGGCTCCGGGTTCTAGTATCGCCAGTACCTATCCAAACAATCAGTATGCGGCCTTGTCCGGAACGTCCATGGCTAGCCCCCATGTAGCCGCACTTGCAGGTTTGATTCGTTCGTTAAACCCGGATTTGACCAACACGGAAGTAATGGATTTGATGCGTCAAAGTGTTATTGACCTCGGTGATCCGGGTCACGATAAGTATTTTGGATATGGGCAAATCGATGTCTATAAGGCATTGCAAGCCGCATCAGGCAACAGCGCTCCTTTGCAGTTCTGGCCGCAACATGTCAGACAACAAATGGATAATACAATGAAGAAGTATACCCATTAACCGTAATAACACTAATCAGTAAAAAACAAAAGCAGCTGCGCCCCGGGGCGTACGCTGCTCTTTGATTTATATTCAATTCCCCGGGGCACCCGCTGCAATTAGCGCTTGCGTGAAGATGTGCGGGCTTTACTTGATTTTTTCACGGATTTTTTCTTCGCATTGTGACTGGATACATAGCAAGGATCTTCTTCTTTGACAACAACAGGATACATGTGGTGATGAATCGGAACACAGTGATGTTTTTTGATTACTTCGATCGGGTGGATTACAGGCACGATTTGTGGGATGTAGTAATCCTCAACAACCTGGATCGGGTCACAGACAATCGGGCAAAGCGGTGGACAGTAATGGTTCATTTCAAAACCAACTCCCTTTCTGGTGATACTATAACCTATTGCAGCAGGTCGAAAGTGGATTGGATGTATGTCCATACTCCGAAAAATTATATGAGCGGTAGCCTGTCCGCCACTGCCCCACCCTGCCCAGGTGTCACACTAGCAATGACTCCGCACAGTACACGAAGACCCTCACACAAAAGCTCCACACTCGTAACCGTGAAGCAGATGCGCAGACTTGGTGTATCCATCTCCCCTACATAACAGGCGGAACCCGGCAGGAAAGAGACCCCTGCAGCCAAGGACTGATGATGCAGCTCACGCATATCCAGGTTGCTCGGAAGTTGGAGCCACAGATTGAGTCCTCCCTCTGGCAAACGCCATTGCATTCCCATAGGAGCATGCTCTTCCATCACTTCAGATGCGGCACGCAAACGAGAATACAATTCATCCCTCAATCGGGATACATAGGCACCATACTGATTCTGAATGAAAGATTGCAATGCCTTTTGTGTAAGCAACGGACTACCCAGATCCGCCGTTGACTTCGCAGCCACAAGCCGGGTCAGTACACTTCCATCAGCGATAGCACAGGCTATGCGGCAACCGGGAGAGAGCACCTTGCTGAAGCTTTTGATATATACGACATGGCCTGACCCATCCATCGATTTAATGGAAGCTGGCGGAGGGTCCCGAAAATAAAGATCTGCAAATGGATCATCCTCCAGGATGAGGCAGTGGTAGCTTTGCGCGAGATTCAGAAGCTGTGCCCGCCTTCTCGCACTCATCGTAATACCTGTTGGATTATGATAAGTCGGGATCGTATAGATGAGTTTGGGCGGATAGGTATCACATAATCGGGTCAACAGATCGATACGCATGCCTTCGTCATCCATCGGGACCGTAATGATCTTCGCACCTCTACTCGTAAATACATCAATGGCTCCGGTATAGCTTGGCGCCTCCATATATACAACATCCCCAGGTCCAATAAAAGTCCGGGCCACAAGATCAATCCCCTGCTGAGCACCACTTGTGATTAGCATGCGTTCAGGTACTACCTGTAGTCCACGTTCGGCAAAATGTTCGGCGAAGATCTGTCTGAGCTCCCGATCTCCCTGAAAAGATCCATACGCCGCCATACGCTCTGCATGGTCAGAGGAGAGCCGGTAGGCACTGTCAATAATCTCGCGTGTAGGCAGCAGTTCTGGCTGAATCGCTGACATATGTAGTTCATACCGTACTTGAGGGGACGTATCGAAATGTCTCCAGAGCTGCGCTCGGGGTAAATAATCCACAAGTGCCATCTGCCAATTCCATGACGTACCGGATTCACTGTTAAGATGATTACGCTTGGCTCGATCCACATCCTCCATCGAATCCGCGTTTAGAGTACCTCTTACATAACAACCTTTCCCCTGAGAGCAGGTGATCAGTTGAATCGCTTCGAGTTCAGCATACGCTTTGGATACAGTGACCAGGCTAACACCCAAATCTGTGGTCATTTTGCGAACAGAAGGAAGTCGGGTTCCGGGTTCAATGAGTCCTGATCTGATACGATCGGCAATTGTTAGTGCAATCTGCACGTACAATTTGGTACTGCTTCCCCGCTTTAATTCAATATGCATGGTTGCGCCCCCCAACTGTTATGATCTTCATTTTACTGTTATAGTGCAGTCCGTCTATTATAGTTTATAATATCAGTATAACAGTGAATAACAGGAGATGAGAATAACATGAGTATCCCATGGTCCAAAATGTCACAAAATACCCCGTCCTCTGTCGTTCGCGACATGCTCCAGGCCGCTCAGGCACCTGGAATGATCTCGCTAGCCGGTGGATTACCAGCCCAGACTTCTTTTCCGCTGGAAGCCATTCGTGTTGCGTATGAAAAAGTATTTATGAGCGGAGCAGCCGCTCTTCAATATGCAGAGACTGAGGGCTACCGTCCTCTTCGCGCCAAAATCGCCGAACGTCTCGAATCCAAGGGCATTCCCGCTTCACCTGATCATATGCTTCTCACTACGGGTTCACAGCAATCTATTGACTTGGTCTGCCGCATCCTTCTTGACCCGGGTGACCGCGTATTAGTTGAATCACCAACCTACCTCGCTGCTCTGCAAGTCATCCATTCCTATCAAGCTGAATCTCACGGCGTAGCCTGTGATGATCACGGCATGTTGCCTGAGTCTCTGGAGGAACAGCTCCAGTTGCATCGTCCAAAACTGGTCTATATTAACCCCACGTTCTCCAATCCTACGGGAAAAGTATGGTCTCGAGAAAGAAGAAAGCAGGCTGTGGATCTGTGCCGCAAGTACGGCGTACTTATTTTGGAAGATGACCCCTATGGTGAAATCCGGTTCAATCCAGAGCAATTGGATGTCCCTGCTCTCGCAGAACTGGATGCCGTATCCTATGATGGCCCTTCCAATGTTATCTACACAAGTACATTCTCCAAAACGGTAGCACCAGGCCTTCGTACGGGCTGGATACTGGCTGCTCCCGATATTGTTAAAATGGCAGCACGCGCCAAACAAGGCGCCGACTTGCATTCCAGCAGCATTGACCAAAGAGCGCTTCATGCGCTGCTTGAATCTTTCGATCTGGATGCGCATATTCGTCATATTTCAAAGGATTATGAACAACGGATGAAAACACTGACCACTCTCATGGCAGCCAAGTCATGGGAAGGCATCTCATGGAATTCACCACAAGGTGGCATGTTCTTGTGGCTGCAACTACCAGAAGGCATGCTGGCAAGCAATCTATTCACTTACGGTATCCAGGAGAAAGTGTGCATTGTTCCGGGTGATTCCTTCTATGCAGGTACACCAGAGTTAAACCGCATGCGAATCAACTTTACTCATACAGACCCTGAGCTTCTTCCTGAAGCCGTGGAAAGAATGGATCGCGCCATCCAACGCTGGCACGCTTCGTTAACATCGGACAGTGTTGTTACACTGTAATGAACTGTCATAAACGTTGCCCTATATTTTGCGTATGACATTGATTAGGACGTGTCTGAAAACACCAGGCACGTCCAAAACTTGATATGAGCAACAAAAAAAAGGCGGCAGGCCCGAGAATATCGGAACTGCCGCCTTTTTTTATAGTATAGAACCTGTCATCAACAGGAATTATGTTTATCCAGATATGCATGGGTCCTTCTGATCAGTCAGGCCATCGGTGAATCACACGGATTGTCCTCGACTGATAGGTGGACTACACTGTAATACTGTTGTTGCAGTTAGGAAAGCTTACCGTAAGCCGGGTTCTGTGCTCTTCGTGGTTCATACGGGAACTACCCTCCCACCAGAAGCGACAATCATCTATCTAGGCCATACATTGCTGCACAGCTCAAGCGACCAACCTAGACACACCTCGGGCTAAGGCTGCCTCCTCCGAAGAGGCGACTGTGTCCCATTAGGTCTTGCTCCAGATGGGGTTTACCAGGAACGAAGTCACCAGCGTTCCTCGGGGTCTCTTACACCTCGGTTCCATCCTTGCCTGTGCCGGAAAATCCGGCCATCGGCGGTCCATTTCTGTGGCACTATCCTTCAACTCGCGCTGACTGGACGTTATCCAGCATCCTGCCCTGTGGAGCCCGGACTTTCCTCTCGTGGCAACAAAGGCCACCAGCGATTGTCTGTCAAGCTTTCCGAACAACATTACATAGTATACAGGCATTTGGGTTCCCAGACAAGCTTAATATTACTGGGAATCACACAGCAACTGTCTTTTTAGATAAACTGGAATACCTCCGTATTGACCTCTGAAGCTGTAACTTGCGTATCATATCGTTTCTCTTCCAAACGGGAACGAAGCCAATCAGCCGTTTTTGGTTTCATAATCTTCTCGGAATTATGACCTGGGTCGATGATACACATGCCTGCCATTAACGCATCATGAGCCGTGTGATAATCAATATCTCCGGTCACAATAACATCCGCACCTTTGAAGCGGGCAGTGAGCGCGTAACGGCTGCCCGAACCGCCAAGAACCGCTGCTTTTTTGATCTGCTTGTTCAGATCTCCGACAACACGTACATGAGGCACATTGAATTGGGTCTTCACGACCTCCACAAGCTCACCTAATGTCTTAGGCTCCCTAAGGGGTCCCAAGCGCCCCAGACCAAGCGTACGGCCCTTTAAATCCATTGCATAGAGATCGTAGGCCACTTCCTCATACGGATGAGCCTTAAGCATCGCCTGAACGACCTTACTTCTCAGACTTTGGGGTACGATGGTCTCAATCCGCATTTCTTCCACACGTTCCATCTGCCCTTGGGTTCCGATAAACGGCTCAGTCCCTTCACCAGGTACAAACGTTCCTGTACCTTCCGTGTTGAAGCTGCACTTGTTGTATTGGCCGATACTCCCCGCTCCGGCTTCAAGAACCGCTTGAAGCACCTGTTCATGATGCGTACGTGGGACAAATACAGCCAGCTTGTACAGATGATCTGTGTGTACATCTTCCAACGATTCTTTACTGTCAATGCCAAGTGCCTCGGCCATCCAGTCATTCATACCACCCTCGGCCACATCCAGGTTCGTATGACTGATATAAACAGCAATATCATGCTTAATCAGCTTTTCATACAATTTACCCATAGGTGTATCTGTACTCAGTGACTTAACTGGTCTGAAAATGATGGCGTGATGCGCGATAATCAGGTTGGCACCGATGCGAATCGCTTCATCCACTACTTCATTCGTTACATCCAATGCAACTAACACATGGCTGATTTCTTTTTGCAAACTGCCGAGCTGTAGACCAATCCGGTCATCCGGTACAGCCAGATGTTTGGGAGCGAGCTGCTCCATCAGTTGAATTACAGTTTGACCTTTGGCAAACATGCCAAAACCTCCTTCAAGTTTGCGATAAGACGCTCTACCTCAGTCGCCTTGTCCCGAGAAGAATCCTGATCGGATTTGGAGATGGAGTTTACAACCCCTTGCAATTTGATGATCTCACTTTCCCATTTCGCAAAAAATACATCCGTTGGACGATCCACCAAATAGGGTCCCATCCGCAGCAGCAAATCTTCCGTCAATTCTGCCCCGTCTTGAAGCGGACGTGCACGATACACTTCTTCATTTGCAATCGGGCTTACGGATTGTGGCATCGCCGTTATAATCTCGTAGATCTTGCCATCTTCTTCGAGCAACTGTTCTGCTACAACTACCCAGTGATGCTCCAGCAACCAGCGTCTGAGAATATCCTCTCCCACATTCGGTTGTAAAATAAGTAACTGCACTCCATCCAGTTTGGATAAACCTCGGTCCAAAATGGAGGCAATGAGAGCACCACCCATACCTGCAATGGTGATGACATCCACTTCTCCCGCAGAGATCACATCCAATCCGTCTCCACGGCGTACCGTTATTTTTTCTTTCAGGCCAGCATCACTGACTTGTTTGCATGCAGCATCATAAGGGCCAGGATTAACTTCCCCGGCTACTGCACTCGCGGCTTTCCCACTGCGGATTGCGGCTACTGGCAGCAGCGCGTGGTCTGAACCGATATCAGCCATGCGGCTACCATCGGGAATTTGATCATGTATTCGCTGTAATCGATTCGAAAGTTTCATGAAGCACCTACACCATTCATTTAATTTATTGATTTGCATTGAACAAGGAAAAGCGATAAAATAAAATCCAATCAAACATTTCAAGGATGAATTTCCAAAACCAAGAAATCAAGACGTTCAAATTAAAAATAAAGGAGACCCCGCCGCCGCTAATGCGTCTTGCGGAAAGTCTCCCGTAGTTCAATTATTCGAGGAAATCTTTGAGTCGTTTACTACGACTCGGGTGACGCAATTTACGAAGAGCCTTGGCTTCGATTTGACGAATACGCTCACGCGTAACACCAAACACCTTGCCGACTTCCTCCAGCGTTCTCGTCCGTCCATCGTCCAGACCAAAACGTAGACGAAGCACGTTCTCTTCACGTTCAGTCAGTGTATCTAACACATCTTCGAGCTGTTCTTTCAGCAACTCATACGCAGCAGCATCCGCCGGAGCAAGTGCTTCCTGATCCTCAATGAAGTCACCCAGATGGGAATCATCTTCCTCACCAATCGGTGTTTCCAGAGAAACCGGTTCCTGTGCAATCTTCGTAATTTCACGAACTTTTTCCACACTCAGATCCATCTCAGCAGCGATTTCTTCCGGTGTCGGTTCACGCCCAAGTTCCTGCAACAGCTGACGGGATACCCGGATCAGCTTATTAATCGTCTCCACCATGTGCACAGGGATACGAATGGTACGCGCCTGGTCAGCAATAGCACGAGTGATCGCCTGGCGAATCCACCAAGTGGCATACGTACTGAACTTATATCCTTTTTTGTGGTCGAACTTCTCAACCGCTTTGATCAGGCCCATATTACCTTCCTGGATCAAATCAAGGAATAACATTCCACGTCCAACGTAACGCTTGGCGATACTGACTACGAGACGCAGGTTCGCTTCAGCCAGACGACGCTTGGCTTCTTCATCCCCATTCTCAATCCGCTTAGCCAGTTGTACTTCATCATCTGCCGACAACAATGGCACACGACCAATTTCCTTGAGATACATACGGACAGGATCATTGATTTTGATTCCTGGCGGCAAGCTCAGATCATCATCAAAGTGGAATTCGTCCTCTCCCTCTCTGGTGTTGTTTTCGGAATCTTCACTAGGACGAAGTGTAACCTCTTCATCGTTCTCATTCACTACATCAATACCCAGATCGCTCAGTTGCTCGTAGAACTCATCCATTTGCTCTGCATCCTGCTCAAAAGGAGAGAGTTTCTCTATAATTTCCTTGTAATTCAGCGAAGCTCTTTTCTTACCTGATTCAATCAATTGATCTTTAACCTGATCCAGTGTCAATTCTGTTTCTAGTTCAGTATGCTGATCATTCGCCATAACTCGACTCCCTCCTCCCTAGAAACATCTAATCATCAGACGTTCACTGTCTCTCTAGGGCAATCATTTCAATTGCGATCTGTGCCGCGCGTACAGAATCACCTGCCCGCTCTGCAGCAATCATTTCTTCTTTTTTCAAATCGTACTCTTTCTTACGTGGATACTTCAGCACTTCCCTGATGCAATCATCGAGCATTTGAATACTCCATTCACCTGGACCATCCATCATCGAGATTGAACTGACCGTTTTTTCCAAACGATCGTCATGCAGTGAAGACATAAAACGACTTGTATCCGACGGTTTGCCTTGCGCATAGTAGGCATATAGATAAGCAGCAATAGCTGCATGATCATCCAAGTTAAAAGCTTCACCAAGATGCTCATTCACGTACTGGGCAGCCTCATCATCCTGTAACATCCAGGCAATCAGTTTGCGTTCAGCAGCGTGATAAGCCGGCAACAGATTAGGTGTAGGCACCTGCCTATTTTGTTGCCTACCATTATTCCACCTTTTCGGGTTATTATCCCCATACTGTAGGTTATTTTTCATCGCCTCCCGTTCTTCATTACACTCCTGCTTCAATGTTTCGAACGATACGTCCACTTCTGCAGCCAGTTCACGAAGATACACTTCCCTCTCTGTTGGAGAAGGCAAGGGGGCAATCAATTTTACTGCTTCTTTCGAATAGGCGATTTGTCCGCCACCCTCTAGCAGTATATGGCTTTTTTTTAAGTTTATAAGTTTAAATTTTGTAGTTGTCACGGCACCATCCACAATCTGGTTTCGGAACCGTTCACCACCATGCTTCCGGATAAAGTCATCCGGGTCAAGTCCCTCGGGTATGAGAGCCACTTTGACCTGCAATCCGGCTTCCTCAAGAATGGGGAAGTTTTTCAGTGCAGCAGCCTGTCCTGCTTTGTCGCCGTCATAACATATGATGACTTCGTCGCACATGCCTTTGAGCATCAGTGCCTGATTCTCGGTTAGCGCAGTACCCATTGCAGCTACACCATTCTGGATGTCCTGATCCCATGCGGAGATGACATCACCATATCCCTCGAACAAAATGGCTTGTCTTTGTTTGCGAATTGCATTTTTGGCCTGATGCAGATTATAGAGAACACGGCTTTTGTTAAATAACCGGGTTTCCGGTGAATTTAGATATTTCGGTTGCCCATCTCCCAATATGCGTCCTGCAAATGCAATTGGCTTACCGCTCCTGCCATTAATCGGGAACATGATCCGGTCTCGGAATCGGTCCACATATCCCTGACCTTCATTTCGCGGAGATAGAAGTCCACCCTTTTCCATTTCTTCGAGCGGATAATTACGTTTTTCAAGAAATTGTACCAGTGTGTCCCAACGATTTGGTGCGAAACCAATCTGGAACTGGTCAATCAACTTGTCGCCAAAACCTCTGGAGCGTAAATATTCCATGGCTGACTTGCCGTGCTCTGTATTTTTCAACAAAAAATGATACAGCTTCGCGGTAAGCTCATAAGCCTCCAACAGACGTTCAGTCTCCGGATTCACATGAGCAGATTCACGCCCTTGCCAGTCCCCCATAGAGATGTGACTTTCTTCCGCCATCGTTTTGACAGCCTCGGGAAAGGATAACCCTTCGATTTCCATCCTGAATTTGATGGCATTTCCACCCGTGCCGCAACCGTAGCAGTAGAAAATTTGTTTCTCAGGTGTAACGGTGAACGAAGGCGTCTTCTCGGAATGAAAAGGACAGAGGCCTTTCATATACTTCCCCTGCTTGGTCAGATGCACAAATCGGCTCACCGTATCGACAATATCATTCTGCTGCAACACCGATTCAATAATACTTTCGGGTATACCGCCTTGTCCGGTACTCATCTCTGGCCACCTTCATCTCTTCAACACGTAAATATAATTCGATAAACTTACACATTCTCCTGCAAATCTTTTAAAAGTTTTGTCAGTTTATGTTGAAAAATTTCACGATCCTGCTCTGTGAAAGGCTTTGGGCCTTTCCCGTAGTGGCCTCTTTTTCGTGCTTTGGCCGCAGTATGACGAGAATCCAACATGAAATCAATGTCACGGTCGTTAAACTCACGACCACGAAAGGATAAAACATAACAACGTTTGCCGAGCGCAAGTGCCGCAAGTCCATAGTCCTGAGTGATAACCACATCATATGGCTTAATATGATTAGCAATATAGAGATCTGCGCTCTGATCACTGCGATCCACTTGCACGGTACGCACCCCTTCTCCCCCTTGAAGCAAATGATCAAATGAAGAGACTAACAGTACAGGGATGTTGAAAAGGCGAGCGGTTTGCGCAATCTCGGTTTTGACCGGGCAAGCATCACCATCCACAACAATATGACGTACATTCAACTCACTCAAACTCAGACCACCCGGTTTCATAAAATAGCTGCATATTGTAATATACGACCCCGGCCAGGCAAAATCCTTCTGCCACAACAAGGGAAATCAAAGGCTAAAATACGGAGCGGTTGTCAAAAATACATTTCACAACCCGTTCCGTATATTTATACCCTCATATATCCTTCTTTAATACTGAATTTTAGCTTTGCTCCAAGTCTGTGGAAAAGGACTCATGAAATACGCCCAATTACCAAACCAACTTGGAAAAATCAGCAAATCCTTTCAAGTCGCGATCAATAGCCGCAAGCAAGGCAAGTCGATTCGCACGGACAGCCTCATCTTCAGCCATAACCATGACCGAATCGAAGAATGAGGTAATCCCATCTTTCCAAGCTGATGCAATAGCCAGTGCTTCAGCAGCATCATGCTGAGTCAATGCCTGACGATATTCTGCATTCGTTCTACTCCATGACTCGTGTAGCTGACGCTCTCCATCTTCTGTGAACAGTTCTGGATGTACAGAAGCAGTGGATGCTTTGGCAGCCAGGTTACCCACACGGTTGAACGATTCAACCGTTGTTTTGAATGCGTCTCCTGTCAGAACAGCAGCCATCAACGCTTCACCTTTTGGAACTACAGCACTAATATCATCGAATCCGGAAGAGATTACGGCATCCACTACGTCGTAACGAACGGTTTCGGACAACAATTTTTTCACACGAAGACCAAAGAAGTCTTGCAAGTCTTTACGCACCTCTTCATCTGCACGTTTCAACAGGTTCATCTGTGCATGTACTTGAAGTGCTACTCCGAATACGTCTGACAATGTCAGCGGAAGCTTGTGATCCAGCAAAATCTGTACAATACCTGCTGCCTGACGGCGCAGTGCATACGGATCTTGAGATCCCGTTGGAATGATGTTAATGGAGAAACAACCCACGATTGTATCCATTTTGTCCGCAGTACTCACAATGGCACCGACAAGAGAAGCAGGGGATTGATCTCCAGCGAAACGTGGCTGATAGTGTTCAAATACCGCTTTGGCCACTTCTTCTTTTTCACCGGATTTACGAGCGTAATCCTCACCCATCACACCTTGCAGTTCCGGGAATTCACCCACCATCAGTGTCACCAGATCGAATTTACAGATATCTGCTGAGCGGCTGACCGACTCGGCAACATCAGCGGATACTTGCAGTTTAGCAGCAATTCCATCAGCAATTTTGCGAATACGGCGCACTTTATCTCCAACCGTTCCCAGCTCTTCCTGGAAGACGATACTTTCCAGCTTCGACAATGCATCCTTAATCTGTAACTTCTGGTCTTCCTCATAGAAGAACTTGGCATCAGACAGACGTGCACGCAGTACTTTCTCATTCCCTTTTGCAATAACATCCAGTGAATCACTTCCACCGTTACGTACTGTCACGAAGAATGGCAACAATTGTCCTTCATTGTCAAGTACAGGGAAATAACGCTGATGCTCACGCATGGAAGTAATCAATACTTCTTGTGGAATATTCAAGAATGAAGAATCGAATGTCCCGAACAATACGGTAGGTGTTTCCACCAGGAACAGGACTTCCTCTAACAAATCTTCCTTAATCGCAATATCCCATTTCTTCTCACTAGCCAGTGCTTGAATCTGGGATACAATCATCTGTTCACGTTCCTGAATATCTGCAATGACATGCTCTGAACGCAGCACTTCCACGTATGAAGACGGAGTGGAGATCACGGCCTCCTTACCGAGGAAACGATGTCCGCGAGTTACATTACCCGACTTCACACCTGTCACTTCCAGATCGATGACATCACTGCCCAGCATAGCCACAATCCAGCGGATTGGACGTACAAATTTGAAATCATAGGAAGCCCAACGCATGAATTTCGGGAACGTCATGGCATGCAATACAGAAAGCAATCCTTCGCCAATCACAGAAGCCGTCTCTACACCTTTACTGGACTTCATTGCATAGATATATTCGACACCGTTCAGTTCCTTGAATGTGAACTGGTCCGGTTCAACACCTTGACTGCGCGCGAAACCGAGTGCAGCCTTGCTCCAATTGCCACTGTCGTCCAGGGCAATTTTGCGTGAAGGACCTTTTACTTCTTCCTCTATATCTTCCTGCTTATCAGCCACATTCTGGATCAAAACAGCCAGTCGGCGAGGTGTAGCATACGCATTCACTTCACCATAAGCAATGCGGGATGCATCAAGCCATTTCACGACACGCTCTTGCAGCTGCGCAATCGCTGCGCGCATGAAACGTGCAGGTACTTCTTCCAGTCCGATTTCAAACAACAGATCCTTAGACATGCTCGGCTCCCCCTTTCTTGATCAGCGGGAAGCCTAGCTTCTCACGCTCTTCCATATATGTTGCAGCGACTTGGCGAGCCAGATTACGGACACGTGTGATGTAACCCGTACGTTCCGTTACACTGATGGCTCCACGTGCATCCAACAGATTAAATGTGTGGGAACATTTCAACACATAGTCATATGCCGGGAACACCAGATGCTGTGCCATAGCCTTGTTTGCTTCTTCTTCATGCATGTTGAAGAGTGTAAACAGCATTTTGACATCAGATACTTCAAACGTATATTTAGAGTGTTCGAATTCTGGCTGACGGAATACATCACCATAAGTGATACCTTCCACCCACTCCAGATCAAACACATTTTCTTTATCCTGAATGTAAGAAGCCAAACGCTCCATACCATACGTAATTTCAACAGCTACCGGATTTGTCTCAATTCCACCAACCTGTTGGAAATACGTAAATTGGGTAATTTCCATTCCGTCCAACCATACTTCCCAACCAAGACCTGCACAACCAAGGGAAGGATTCTCCCAGTTATCTTCGACAAACCGAATATCATGTTTGAGCGGATCAATACCCAGGCGTTTCAGACTTTCCAGGTAAATTTCCTGAATATTGTCTGGAGAAGGCTTGATGATTACCTGGAACTGGTGATGCTGGTACAGCCGGTTAGGGTTCTCGCCATAACGTCCGTCCGAAGGACGACGGGAAGGCTCCACATAGGCCACTTTCCAAGGTTCGGGTCCAAGCGAACGCAAAAAGGTCATCGGGTTCATCGTACCTGCCCCTTTTTCCGTATCGTATGGCTGGACAATAATACAGTTATGCTCGGCCCAGAATTGTTGCAGCGTTAGAATCATCTGCTGAAAATTCATAATCATGCTCCTTTTCGATGGTTTGTTGGCAAGCTTAGAACGGTGCAGACAACAATAAATAGCCCCCGTCCTACGCCTGTTGTACAGACGTAGGGACGAGAGCTATTCCCGCGGTTCCACCCTACTTGGCTTGGATCAAACAAGATGATCCTGTTCGTTCCAGCCCACTTTTCCGTGTCCATTCATGCTCCCGAGTGCCATTTCAAAGACCGATTCAGCCAGGCTTCCACCATCCCCGGCTCGCTCATCCATGATTGCAAGTGTCATACAACGACTTGTCTCCATAAATGCAATAAATCCAGACTTCTACTCTCTCGTTCAATGCATGTCTCATAAAGAGAAATTATATTTCATAATATATAAAATCTAGTATGAAGTCAAGATATAGTTTCACTTCCACAAAAACGCCTCAAATCCCGTACTTCTCCATCTGATCGAGGAAAGAACGGGATTTAAGATTCAGACCAAGCTGATGATCCATAAAAGCACGCATCAGCTTTTTGATCTCATCACGGGTAGACTCACTCACTGATATATTTCCCAAACGCTGCAGATCCAACTGTGCGAACAAACGTAACAATTTCAGAGCCTTTGGACTGACTGACATCGCTGGAGGATCGAAATGTTTGCATGCACGACACAGGACACCACCAAGTCTTGGACTTACAAACAACTGCTCATCCGGTCGCTCCTGATTGCAGGAGATACACTCGTCAAACTGCGGACCATAACCGGCTGCCTGTAATATCTTCATTTCGTACAGACTTGTTATGACAATCGGATCTTTCTCATCCTTCAACGCTTGCAAGCACGCCTTCAACTGCTTGAACCAAAAAGCACCTGTCTCTTCATCCTGAAGTACACGATCCAATAGTTCACACGCATAAGAAGCATAAGAGGCCTTGACCAGATCTTCACGCAACTCATGATAGGATTCAACAATTTCTCCAGCGTTCAGTGTGCCTAGACCTGTATTGCGAAAATATACATATTGACCATACGTAAACGGCTGCACCAGTGCAGCATGTCGGCTCTTGGGCTTTTTGGCACCGCGGACGAGTACCCCTACTTTCCCGCCGCTTTCGGTGCAAAGCGTAATGATTTTGTTCCCTTCGCCGTAGTCCATGCTGCGGATGACAATCCCTTCCACCCTGTATAGCATGCCTCGTCACCTAACCATTCCCGAATCAGCCAATTATCCTTCGGCTTCTTCATCTTCAATCACTTCCCTTGCATGATCCGACTCCTGTCCTAACGAGTTACACGCCTCGGTATATAACAAATAGGACTCTACATCCCCCGTCATCGCAAAAACCTTCCACGAAAAATCTCGCATCGGAATTTCATCCTCTCTTCGGAAATGACGTCTGCATCTACCAAATAGGATGGAGTCTTGCAAGGTAAACTATGTGTTGCAATTACTGGATACAAATCCGGTGATTATTCGCGGCCAAAGCCAAGATCACGCAGAACTCGATCCTGATTTCTCCAGTCTTTTTTCACTTTAACCCACAGATCCATGAAAATTTTGGAGCCGAGCAGATTTTGGATATCATGACGAGCTCGTTTACCCACTTCTTTCAAAAGGGCACCCTGCTTCCCGATGATGATTCCTTTTTGCGAATCCCGTTCCACAAAAATGACGGCTGAGATATAAACAACACCGTTATCCTGTACTTTCATATCCTCAATCGTTACCGCAATGGAGTGCGGCACTTCTTCGCGAGTCATCTGCAAAATTTTCTCACGAATCAATTCCGCACATACAAACTGCTCTGGATGGTCAGTAACCTGGTCATCCGGATAGTACTGTGGACCTTCTGGCAAATACTTGCCGAGCTGTTCCAATAAGGTGCTTACATTACTGCCGAGCATGGCAGAAACAGGCACGATTTCAGCGAAATCATGTAACTTGCGATACTCCTCGATAAGAGGAAGCAGCGCTTCCGGCTCGATTTTGTCAATTTTATTCATGACAAGAATGACCGGTGTACGGATATTTTTCAACTGTTCCGCAATATAACGGTCACCGCCACCCATACCTTCCGAAGCGTCAATCAGGAACAGTGCTGCTTCCACTTCTCCAAGCGTGTTCAGAGCAGTCTGGTTCATGTAATCGCCCAGTTTAGATTGACGTTTGTGAATCCCCGGGGTATCGAGGAATACGATTTGCTGATGTTCGGATGTGTACACACCATGAATTTTATTACGAGTGGTTTGCGGCTTGTCCGACATGATCGCGATTTTCTGTCCTATCACCTGGTTCATCAGTGTGGATTTACCTACGTTCGGACGTCCAATAATAGCTACAAAACCGGATTTAAATGCTTGTTTTTTCATATGTTCCTCCTCAGGCGCCTAGGCCTGGAATATTGGTTTATTTTTTGGCAGAATTGAGATCAGAAGGCCCAAAAGCCCAAGGTAACAGTTCAGCAACGGTGGTCTCTTGCAGATCACCTTTCATGTTCCCCAAGATGACTTTCATATCGGGTTCACACAATTCGTACATCACCTGACGACATACACCACATGGAGCAATCGGACCATCCGTATCTCCCACAATGGCAATCGCTTTGAAGCTGCGAGGCTTCTGCCCACCTGCGATGGCACTGAACATCGCTGTACGTTCAGCACAGTTGCCTGGAGTATACGCAGCATTCTCAATATTACAACCATGATGCACATGTCCTTCACTGTCAAGCAACGCTGCACCTACACCAAAATGGGAGTAAGGCGTATATGCCTTCATACGCGCCTTAATTGCCTCCTGCATGAGCAAATCATTATCCATTAATATTCTCTCCCTTAGGGTGCAATATAAAGTTACTACCTACGAATTAAGTTCAACCAAAGCCAATGTTACACTAGCCACTCCGAGTCCAGAATAACCCTTCGATCGCTGTTATCCCCAGATTTTTTGATTCACTTTTTCAAAGTGAAAATCCGGTGATAAAGGCGAACGCTTCGCTTCTACAGGTTTATTTCTGTCCTCTTCGTTATCGTGTAACGTCTACAAGTTCAACTTAAACAAGGTCTAACTTTATAAAGTTGTGTAGTATTAAAATCACAGAACGAATCAAAATCAGTACAGACCCAGCCAGCTCATCACCGGCTTAATAAAAACGATACAACCGATGATGACGGCGAATACCGCAGCCAGCAGAACTGCCCCGGCCGCGGTATCCTTCGCCGCTTTTGCCAGCGGATGGATATGGGGATGTGCCAAATCAACTGCTGCCTCTACAGCCGTATTCATCAATTCAGTCACAAGGACCAAAAAGACAGCGGTCAGCACAAACATCCAATCCGTTCTTGAGATTCTGAAAAAAAAGCCGGCTACACACATCAAAATAGCCACTCCCGTGTGAACTCTCACATTACGCTGAGTCCGCAACCCATATGCGATTCCTTCCGCAGCATTGCGGAATACCAGACCCCAGGAGCGCCTTTTCATTATCGTGTCAACCCGGCCTGGGCCAATACCGCTTCTTGTTTACCCATCATTTCAGCCTCACTTGCCTCATCCTGATGGTCATATCCGAGAAGGTGTAAAAAACCATGGACAAACAGAAAACCAAGTTCACGTTCAAAAGAGTGTCCATACTCCTCGCTTTGCAGGATGGTCCGTGGTACGGAAATGATGATGTCTCCAAGAACATCCGGCATTTCTTCCATTTCTTCATCTTCGTCAAGCTCATAGATAATATCAAGCTCTTCATCCACCGTTTCGTTCATCGCAAAAGACAATACATCCGTAGGACGGTCAATACCGCGATAATCACGGTTCAACTCATGGATCTGCTCATCGTTCACAAAAGTTAGAGCCACTTCCCCGTCTGCAACACCTTCCGCTTCTCCGGCGAGATTCAGCAACTGTTCCAGCATCGCAATCATCGGTTCTGTAATTTCTTTATCCTGTTGTTCATTATTCCATGCCAGATTAAGACTCATTCTTTCATAACTCCTGTCTGCTCAATATTAGAGGTTCTTCAAAAAGTGAAATCAACCCGCTTCAGGTGAAGTCGGCTTTGGTTTCTTAATCTCCTCCGGATATTCTATCCTGGAGTGGAAGATCCCCATCACCGTTTCCTTCAATGTTCTGGCGACGATATCCAGTTCGCGCATCGTAAGATCACAATCATTGAATTGATGATCGTCCAATCGTCCTTTAATAATCTTCTCAATCATGGATTCCACTTGTTCCACGGTCGGTTTGCGCAAAGATCTCACAGCAGCCTCCACACTATCGGCAATGCCAACAATAGCAGATTCCTTGGACTGCGCCTTCGGCCCAGGGTAACGGAAATCTTCTTCAGTAAAATCAGGTTCAACTCCCGCTTCTTCCGCCTGACGCAGTGCTTTGTGATAGAAAAAGTGGAGAAAGGTCGTTCCGTGATGCTGTTCCGCAATATCCCGAATAGGTTTAGGCAGCTTGTAATCCTTCTGCATTTCCACCCCATCGCGTGCATGAGCAACAATAATGGATTTGCTCAGTTTTGGATCAATTGAATCATGCGGGTTCTCCATATTGTTCTGATTCTCAATAAAATAGATGGGACGCTTCGTCTTGCCAATATCATGATAATACGAACCCACTCGGCACAGCAATCCGTTAGCTCCAATGGCTTCTGCTGCAGCTTCGGACAGATTCCCCACCATAACGCTGTGATGATAGGTACCCGGTGTCTCCGTAAGCAACTTGCGTAGAAGGGGATGGTTCGGATTAGACAGTTCCACCAGTTTGAGTGCTGACAAGATACCAAACGATGTTTCGAAAAATGGCATCAGCCCAATGACCAGTATGGCTGTCAAAACGCCCCCCGCAAATGCAAACCCAACGCCATACAATGTCGTAGTTCGGTTCCAATCGCCCGAGTCAATCAAAGCCAGGGTGAAGACGGCTATCGACCCGAACAGACAGACCATAATAGCCCCTTTCAGGATCGTAGAACGCTGACTGGCCTTATGGGTAGCGAAAATCGCAACAAACGACACGAGCACGGCGAAGAATCCTAATTCAAAGTCAAAAAGTTGACCCTGATGGGTGTTCAAAATGATGCTGGATAACATACCGATCAAGATCGAACATACAAAGGCAAGTGACGTATCCAGCAGCAGTGCAATTAACATTGCCCCTACCGCAACAGGTGCAAGGAAGCCTACATACGACCTCTCATTGGTTTGAATAATCGCCGTCACATGCATAACCACTATCGTAATAATAAAAATGAGAACAAGCATCAACAGCTGCGCATTATTATATTTGAAATGCGTTCCACTGCATTGCTGAATATACATCAGAATTGCTGCCGACAACAGGCAGGAAAACATAAGAAGACCAAGCTGTGGCCAGTAGTTGACTTCGTTTTTCAGCAAATCATTCTCACCCAGCAAAGTATACATCTCCGGGGTGATCATCTCACCTTTGGCAACTAAGGTGTCCCCTTGCTTGATAAAGACGGTTTGCGTGTTCTCACGTGCCTGAACCTTCGCTTCCTTGGTTCCCTCTTCATCGTAGAAGCGGTTAGCGGTCACTACGAGGCGGGCAAGCTCTTGCACTACCTCACGTTGCGTACGCTTACTAAGAGAGCTGACACTTACCATCTCGGCTACTTTGGCACGGGCAGTGGTTGCATCGCTGATCTGATCCGTCATTAACCGGGAAACAATATCCCTCGCAACTGGTTTCATCTCCTGGATATCATCCGATGTCAGGCGCGAGATTTTGATGTAGGTTTCTTCGGGAATACGGTAACTTTGCTCCTGTACCACATTTCTGATCTCTTCCAACAGAGTCTCGGAGTATGTACCGGCTTTCCGATTATTATTGATATAGTTGGTCACAAAGTCCTTATGACGCTGCGGAATTTCATCCCGATAAATATCAATTTTGTCCTGACTTGAAATCTGATCATCCTGATTCAATCGATCTACACGATCAAGCAGGGTTGTCATCAGATTTTCGTTTCGCATCTGCACGATCTGAAATATCGGCTGTACGCGTTCAGCAGCTTCTTCCTGCGCTTTGAGTGTAGCCTTGTTGTTCGGAATCTGCATGGGCGCAGCAATATCCACTTCACTCCGTGTACCTTCCTGAATATCATACCGCTCAGGGAGCAGCTTGGAAGCCAGACTCACGTAGAAAAGAATCACCAGAAACAAAAACAGAAGATAGCGTGCCCACACGCTATACTTCCATCCTGTAGCCTTATTCTGAAAAGATTTGCCTTTTGACGGTTCCTTCGAGGTCACTTTAGACAATCCCTTTCTATGCTTGATTTTCTGCGGCGTGGTTGTAAGCCACGATAATTTTCTGGACGAGAGAATGCCGCACAACATCTTGCTCGGCAAAATGCACAAATCCGATCTCTTCAACTTCGTTCAAGATCGTATTCGCTTCCACAAGCCCGGATTTCTTACCACGCGGTAAATCAATCTGTGTCACGTCTCCGGTAATAACCATTTTGGAGCCAAAACCAAGACGGGTCAGAAACATCTTCATCTGTTCCGGCGTTGTGTTCTGTGCTTCATCGAGAATGATGAACGAGTCATCCAAGGTACGCCCCCGCATGTAGGCAAGTGGTGCAATTTCGATTAACCCACGCTCCAGTGCCTTCGCGGTCTGTTCTTGTCCCATAACGTCATACAGGGCATCATACAGCGGTCGCAGATACGGGTCTACCTTTTCCTGAAGATCACCTGGCAAAAACCCAAGACTCTCGCCCGCTTCAACCGCAGGCCGTGTAAGTACAATGCGTTTGACGCTGCCCTCTTTGATTGCGGCAACAGCCAGTACAACAGCAAGGTAGGTTTTACCCGTACCGGCAGGACCAATGCCAAATACAATATCACGTTTTTTAATTGTAGTTACATAGTGCTTCTGTCCAATGGTTTTGACACGGATTGGTTTACCTCGGTATGTCGTCGTAATCTCGCCCTTGAACAGATCCAGTAGCTGGTCTGCCCGCATATCCTTGGCAAGTTCAATTGCATACTTCACATCTCTTTCAGTTAACACATATCCGTTGCGTATCAATTGCAGTAACACATCAAATAATTGTTCAAGCGATTCCACCTGCTGTGTGCTGCCAAAAATCACAATTTCCGCTTCGCGGGATGCAATCTGGGCGGGAATCTCGGATTCAATCAGTTTAAGAAAAGTATCTTGGGGTCCAAAAAGAGATTGACCCTCTCCCGCACTCTGGAGCGAGATTTGTATGCTGCGTGTTTGCTCTGACAAATATCCTCATTCTCCTTGACTATGGACTAGCGGAAGTTCCTCCGCAATGCTTTCTTCTACTTCAAATAAGACTTTCATATAAACTTTACCATTCTCTTTCTTCTCATGCAAAATTTTTTCACTTATAATTTTCGTTCCTTTACCGTTTTTGGCAATAATATCGTTCCTTGCTCCTTCTAATCCTTTCGTTCTGGCCCATTCTATCGTCTGCTGCTCCTCATGCTCTCGGGTCTCCAGATCTTTCTCTGTCAGCCAACCCATCGGGAGTGTGAAGGATCGCCACGTCAATGGTCTGTGATTACTCTCGGTATCAAATGAACTGAACGGTGTACTTCCGTACCCCCACAGTTGGATCGCCCATTTTCCCAGTACCATGTAAAAACGTTCTTTGCTCTCACCTGTCATTGTGTTATGTTTTTGCACCAACGGGACCTCTACCTGATACTCACGCCATACCAGACCACGAACTTCGCCTTTGGCAACGATGGTTTTGGTGTTCTCCTCATCCCCGAGAATCCCCGATATTAATACCTGGCCCTTTTTGACACGCATGTCCTTCTGAACAACAGGGCGTCCCTGCTCCGCATAGATTTGAGTGACAACAGCATCTGATTTGCTGATCAGATGTCGGGGATTCAGTAATGGCTCGCGCTTGGGTTGCGCCGATTCCACGACCTGAATGGTAATGGTTGTCCCCTCTTTGCTCACGCCAATCCAGGTTACATCCGGAAGAGCGAGTGCAAGCTGTCTGGAGAGCTTGTCTTGGCTTGGCAAGCGGAACCCCCATTGGAAAGGATATATCCCCTCTTTCTTCGCTGCTGCGAGCACCTCGTCCGTAGGAATGGTAACGTTACCCTTGACCTCTACATCCCATACCATGGATGACAACACAAACAAAGCTGCTACAAAAAACAGCATTCCCCCAAGAAAGAACTTCCTGCGTAATAATCGGGCTGCAAAAAAGGGGAAACCGCTGCGGTGGGTCACTTTCACCCTGCAGCCTGTCCGTTTCAACACAGGACGCAGCCTGAAAAAATGCGGCAGCAGAATGTTCATCTCTGCCACGCGTCCATCGTGAGCACGCAGGTTCCACACTTCCAATCCCTGCTCTGCCACCGTGTTGATCAATGTTTCAATGTCTCCCCCAGTGACCGTGATTCGGACTGCTCCCCGCAGTTTAGACAGACTGGGCTGCTTCATCCGTTCCCCTCCACTCCATTCATATGAATATCCAGAATCGTTCCTTCAACAGCTACTTCATCCGGCAAAATGTTACGTATCACCAAGGCAGTTCCTTTGATCTCCAATTGGCCTTGGGAAAGAGCCAACACGATGCGATCCGGGGTGAAATGGATGACACCGCGATGATTCTCTATATACAGTTGCTTACTGCCGATCAGGGTTAACCGTGGCATATCATAAAGCACATCCTGCGGCAGATCCAACACTTCACTGGTCCATCTGCGCAGCTTGCGGCTGATCCGGGTCATTCGAAGGTCTTCCCCCTTCCTCTACAGTTCAACTTATGCGCAGATTCATGAATTTATGAAAATTCCGGGGCGTGTTAGATACGAATGTTGAGAAAAATGGAGAGAACACAGAAAAAGCCGTCTCCGGCGGCTTGATGCTCACCAGAGACGGCTCTATTTCCGTCCAACAGTTTAACTTCTTTACAGTTTCCCTCTTGTACCAAACGGTTGCTTGGAACGGGGCGGACCCAATACTTCTGCCCATATGACGCCCTTACGAATATCTTCAGGACGAAGTTGGGAATTTCCCGAATCACTTGTGTCAACTTGATCCCAACTAGAATCAGACACAACTGGTTTGTTCGAAGGAGAAAAGCGATTTAGCCTTTCATGAATCAAACGTTGTTGCTTTTCAAATTCTTTGTTCTGTTGGTCAAGCGAACGTTCCATTGCTCCACTAAAATCTCGACTACCTACCTCATCTAAGGTACGTGAAGAAGTTACAGGTCCTACATTGGGCTGATTGTGAGGAGCTTCATCATACTGGTTTTCATAAGGTTCATCATACTGATTGTCATAGGTTTCATCGTAACGAGTCTCACCTGCCGCCTCAGTCCGCGAAGATTGCTGCTTAGAGGTCTGCGCGGGCGAACGCGGGGAGTCGCCACTGCCACCGAAGGTTGGCATCCCGTTTCCAGGTCGCTTTTTGTTCGGATCGGCCGATTTGGCCGCTTTTCCCAAGAAGGAAAAGAGGGCAAAGCCAATAACAGCTACAATATACAGATTATTAAAAATCCATTCAAATAGGCCCATATGCACTCACCGCCTATCTTCCGTTTTTGGAATCACCCTGATCGTTGGAATTCGAACCTTCACCAGGTTTTCCCAATGTATTGCGCATTTGAGTATCCGCTTCAATATTTTTGAGATTCATGTAATCCATAACACCAATTTTCCCACTACGCAAAGCCTCTGCCATTGCTAGTGGTACTGCGGATTCCGATTCAACCACGCGTGCTCTCATTTCTACAACGCGTGCTTTCATCTCTTGCTCTTGTGCTACGGCCATTGCACGACGTTCTTCGGCTTTTGCCTGAGCGATTCGTTTGTCAGCTTCTGCTTGCTCCGTTTGCAAGAATGCACCAATGTTTTTACCTACATCAACGTCCGCAATATCAATAGACAGAATTTCAAACGCAGTCCCTGAATCCAGTCCTTTGGACAAGACCGTACGAGAGATCATATCCGGATTTTCAAGAACGTCTTTGTGAGAGTTGGAGGAACCGTTCGTACTTACGATACCTTCACCAACACGGGCGATAATTGTCTCTTCACCAGCACCACCGACAAGTCGGTCAATATTGGCACGAACTGTAATTCTTGCTCGAACATTAACTTCAATACCATCCTTGGCTACTGCGGAAACGACTGGCGTTTCAATTACACGAGGATTTACACTCATTTGTACAGCTTGCAATACGTCACGACCTGCGAGGTCGATGGCAGCAGCACGTTCAAATTCCAGTGGAATGTTTGCACGTTGTGCAGCAATCAGAGCATTTACAACGCGGTCAACGTTACCACCAGCCAAGAAGTGGCTTTCCAGTTGGTTCATTGAGAGTTTAAGACCGGCTTTGGTTGCTTTAATCATTGGATTAACGATACGGCTAGGCGTTACACGTCTCAGTCTCATCGCTACCAGTGTAATAATACTTACGCGTACGCCGGATGCAATCGCCGAAACCCAGAGCATAACCGGGAAAAAGCTGAAGAATACGCTCAATACGATAATACCTACTACCGCAATGAGCAAAATCGTAATCGTAGATGTGTCCATTGTTTAATTTCCTCCATTTGCAATTTGAATTTGATAAAGACAGTCAGAGAAGACATTCATGAGTGCGCTGCTAAAATAAAACATTGCACCACCTCGCTGGCAGCTTCAGCTTAAGTGGTTATGTACATTGCCGAAGTGTTAATACGCTTCGACAACAAAGCGAGTTACACCGGTAGTGCTTGTTGAACGACAATCCGGGTACCTTCCGCTTTAATTACAATAATCGGTGTATCAACTGGAATGAAGTCACCATCGGTCACAACATCAATTCGTTCGCCATCAAACATCGCTGTTCCAGATGGGCGAAGCGGTGTCAGACTGATTCCTTGCAGTCCAATCAACTCTTTGCGTTCCGTAGCAGATGAGTATCCACGTTCCGCAGAGAGACTGTCACTCAGGATAAATCGATTCCATATCCCTCGATCTTTAAACAGCACTGCAATAATAGCAATAACTACCACTGCTGCTCCGAAAGCAATACCCAATGACACAAATGCATCGCTTGTATCATAAGCAGCCCTCACAACACCTGCTACTAGTGCAATGGATCCCAGAATACCAAGAATACCCATGCTTGGGATGAACATCTCTAGAATCATCAGGATGAGTCCGACAGTAAATAGCACCCATGTCTCTGCTCCGGCAAATCCCGCAATGTAATTACCCGAGAAATACAACACGAAACACACGATACCCACAATACCAGGAACTCCAAAACCAGGAACGATCAATTCAATGGCCACACCTGCGATTCCAAGGAATAGAAGTACAGTCATGACAACGGGATTGGTCAGAAAAGATGAGATATTCTCCGCTGTCGTTCGTTCCACCTTAAATACATCATCCTGACTGTATCCGAGCCAAGCTGCTGCTTCTTCCGGTGTGTTGCTGATGTGGTCGGCATAACCAACTTTCAGCGCTTCTTCAGCCGAGAGAGCAATAATCTCACCTTTTTGCTTGGTTTTATTGATCTCTGGCATTTCAACAACGATGTTAACATCCGTCATTCCAGCTGCAATCTTGCCATCACGACCACTGATTTCAGCCGCTCCCTGCATTTTGCTTTTCCAGAATGCAACAAGCTTTGGATCATCAACATGTTTACCCGTACTGTCCACCATGGCTGCCGCACCAATCATACTGCCTGGTGACATTACGATCTTATCTGCATTCAGGGCCAGAAAACTTCCGGCTGAAGCAGCATCTCCACGGACAAATGCAACAGTCTCAATCGGACTGTCCTTGATCAGGATACCCAACGCTTCCGCAGTGTCTACACGACCTCCTGGCGTATTGATATCAAGAACGATCAGGCCAGCGTTCATCTTTTCCGCTTCCTTGAACCCACGTTCCATGAACTTGCCAAGTCCCTGCTCGATTGGTTTATCAACCGGAATAATATATACGGCGCCACTCTTCTCAGCTGCATGCGCTGACGGTGATCCAATCCAGACAGGAAGCAACAGCGTCAGCAGCATTAAGAGCATCAATGGCCCCGTAAGCTTCTTCCGGCGCTTTCCCTTCACAATAGTCCCCCCTTTTCCATTAATGTTATACTGTCCAGCTTATGGTATTTATTACGTGCAATGCAACATTTCGTTTCAAAATCTTAAGATTATATTTGAAAACTTGATCAATTGCAAGAATATAAAACCATAATCATATATATTAACCATTAAAAAGAAATTCGACTTCCTAAGAACATCCTGAATTAAAATAAATGGAAAAAACACCTTCTGACAAGTCAGAAGGTGTTTATTGATTTGCTTTATTGCAGGAATTGTTGAACTGCTTGATTCACCAGTTTGCCGTCCGCTTTGCCTTTAACTTTCGGCATAAGGGCCGCCATAACTTTCCCCATCTCGGCTTTCGAAGAAGCACCGGTTTCCTGGATGGTCTGCTGTACAATAACTTTAATTTCTTCTTCGGAAAGCTGTGCGGGAAGGTACTGGATGAGTACTTCAATTTCCGCTTTTGCATTTGCCGCGAGGTCTTCACGGCCCGCTTTGTCAAATTCTTGGAGGGCATCTTTGCGCTGTTTGATTTCACGACTCAGAATATCAAGCACTTCGTTGTCATCCAAATCTCTTTTCAAATCTATTTCAAGATTCTTGATCGTCGAACGAATCAACCGAATGTTGGAGAGTCTGAACTTGTCCTTACTCTTCATCGCTTGCTTCATATCTTCGTTCAATCGTTCGCTAAGATTCATGTAGTTAAAATCCTCCTAAAACTTTCTCTTACGAGCAGCCTCGGACTTTTTCTTGCGCTTTACGCTTGGCTTCTCATAATGCTTACGTTTCTTCACCTCAGCCAATACGCCATCTTTAGCGATGGAGCGTTTAAAACGACGAAGTGCAGCATCAATAGTCTCGTTTTTGCGAACTTTAGTTTCAGACACCAGTTTTCCCTCCCTCCGACCAGACCGTCCAAGAGCAATAACACGGTTCATCATCTTTCATTATAGGCGAAAGGTAATAAAGGTGTCAACCTCAATGTAATGATCACTTATTTATATGAGCGTTTGGTCACATATCCATGGACTTCATGCATATGACTAAATCCTCAATAGTAGTACCCATTAGCTCGTTATTGGTGAGAATCCGACAGGCTTGTTAACACGCCAAGTCTTGTACCACCCAACAAATGATAATGCAGATGATGAACAGTTTGTTCTCCATCCTTACCACAATTGTTGATTAAGCGATATCCTGTTTCATCCACGCCAAGACGCTTGGCTGCTTCTTGAGCAGCCAGATGGATCTCACCGATCAAAGGCAGATCTTCTGCAGTAACTTCATTCATGGAAGCAATATGTTTCTTCGGAATGACAAGCACATGTGTCGGTGCAGCGGGCTGGATGTCATGAAACACGATAACATGGTCATTCTCCAGTACTTTATTGGAGGGAATGGTGCCCTCTACAATTTTGCAAAATAAGCAATCCATAGTTCATACCCTCCTTTGTATCCCAATGTATGTATTCCCTTCTATCATACTAGAAGTACAAACTCACGTCCAATGTCCAGTCACACAATCAGGTGATCTATGTCAACTCTGCATCTCCTATAAATGTCGGCAAGAATTGGGGCTCACAGATGGTTTGACTCGTATCTCATTTGGATCGAGGTTGTTGAGGATTTACTTGAGGATCTGAAACTTGCATTAAGTTAAGGGCGTTCTGCGGTCCATGCTGGGCTTGATACTCGCGTATGGAAAATTGACCATTTTCTAAGGAACACAGAACCTCTTAATTGGGTCTCAGGCTCTCATTTCAAAATTATAAGGAACATCAGACACGTTATTTCCCAAAATAACCTCACAACAATGCTGGAAATGGCTGTTTATCCGGTTATAGCGTGTCCCAGATTCTTTAGATTGCTGCTGACGCTTCAAAACCTTGAATAAGATGCCTCAGATTCGTCAGCGCTCACATCATGCTCTTCTCCTCCAACCGTAAGGCATGAGAACAGCATCTATTTCACTCGAAACGAAGCTTCTTATCGGAATAGAGAATTAAATAGAGAATTAAAGCCATGCGGTGTCTTGATTGTTGCTCACACATGGGTACCTTCTCGCTCTTCGCATATTCAGAATACGATTCGCCGTTTGCTGCTACGAACACGTTAATGCTCGCTTCTGCTTTCAGCAGGTTAACTACACAGTATATGCCATCCAATTATCATCGACCTTTCCCTAATTAGGGTTCAAAAAAAGGTCATGTCTTACAGAAGTTCGCTTCTGCAAAAGCATAACCTTTGGGATGTTCGGTATGTTGCCAGTTGTATTGCAATGACAGATCGCGATACATCAGGCTGAGACTCCGTATGTGATAAAACCGCTCTATTTCATACTGCATGGTAGTTTCTTTCCACGAATGAAACATATTCATCCTGAGCTGTTCTTTTTCAAAGACGTTAAGGAACATGAAAATGACTCACTGTTCGTATGCCTTTATTTCTCAATTTCAATAGTACGGTAAAAGGGTTAACGCCGTAAGCGCAAATAACGGGAGCACCAGACGGTTAAAACGTCTACGTCCATAACCATAATATGGATAAGGCGTAGGGTAGCCGTAACCTGGATAAAATCCGCGAGTATGACCTATTGGATAGTTCCCTCCAGGCATGGCATTTGGAGCCCAGTTCGCATGATTCATCATGGCTTCCGGTCCAACGGGAACAGCCAGGTAGATCATTTCGTCATCCACATTTTCCATTATGCCATCGTAGTGCATACCGTCATTCATCTGTACACATACATAACGGTGCATGTGTGCCTTGCATAATTTCTTCGCTTCCACTTTTTCCACTTGCCAACGCCTCCCTGATTCTGCTCTTGATCACCTTTTCATGGTATTCAGAACTGGGCGAATTGACACTACCGACGAGAAAACACAAAAAAAGAAGCACCCCGTGAGCGGCTTCCTTAGAAGTCTGCTGCGCGGACATCTATTCAGGATACGTCCTGATCAGATGTCCGCCGGGGTACTTAAATAAGGTTTGTCGGCTTAACTGTAGTATAACAGCGGGATGAACCTGTATCTGTGATGAAACTCACTCCGTTATGTCATACAAGCAAGAAAAGAAATATTTTTACAAAAATAATATTCGGTAATAGTGCGTGTTCAAAAGGTCTTTTTAGCACCAAAAAGATGGGATAAAGCCAGAAATGTCGTAAGGAGCGTAAAAAGCTACGTGAGCAACTGCAATGTTTCCCCAGGCATCCATATAAGCCCCTACTTATTTCGGCTATACTTCATATTCGATGTTGAGGATGATGCTGCCGCCAGACACCCTTCGTAATCAAGAGCGGACTTTTTGAACAACCTCAATATTCAGTGGCTTGGACTATAAGAAGCGCTTCTATCCGTGATATTGCTTACATCGTTTCCCGCTACAGGGTCTCCAAGACCACCCGTGAGCCGTTTCCGGCCTCACCTGCCGGAATCACCACAAGCTTGCGCGGCAAGCGTGCACGCAGTTCAGGCACGTGACTGATTACACCAACAGCCAATCGCTCGTCATGCAATTTTTCCAGAGACGTAATGACGGTATCCAATAGCTCAGGGTCAAGTGTACCAAACCCTTCATCCAGGAAAAAGAATTGAAGCGGGTACTGACCTCGCAGCTGAATCTGGGCCGACAGTGCCAAGGCCAGTGACAACGAAGTCAAAAACGTCTCGCCACCGGATAACGTCGATACCGGTCGTTTGACTCCTCCGTTGGCATCATCACAGATCACAAAACCACCACCGGAATCCACCTCCAGTGAATAACGTTGTTTGGTCAGGAAGCGCAGACGCTGAGATGCCGCATGACTGACCTGCATCAGTTGTTCCTCTGCAATATATTCAACAAAAGCATTACCTCTGAATGCGGATTGAAGTTTGCTGAGCAGTTCGCCTTGACGGCTGACCTCCAACCGCTTGTTCTCCAGTTCGGTCCAGCGAACATGTCGCTGCTCCACATCCTCCAGATCACGTTCTGCACGTGCTTTCGCACGTAGGGCAGCCTCATCCTGAGCCCGGACCTGCTGCAAACGTTCAGTGCAGGCTAACCACTGCTCCTCCGATACAACTGCACCACCCAGCTTTTGTTCCAGTTCACGCAATTGGGATGCCAGTTCACGCTCACGTTCACGGTGCTGCTGGATCTCGCCCGCCAGTCGTTCCGCTTCCTGGGAAGGCATCGCCGCGGACACAACGGCATCATCCGAGTCGAACGGGGATTGTTCCAGCAATTGATTCCACCGTTCCTGTGCCTGTTGCAGATGCTCTGTTGCCGAGGCGGCAGCCTGCTGAGCCATGACATCTTTCTTGGCTGATTCCTGCTTCAGATGATCCGCTTCTTTGAAGCGTTGTGCTGACTCCGCAGCTTCTTTGCGCAGTCCATCCAGACGAGCCTGAGCCGCAGCAATCAGGTCTTCTACCCGCTGCTCCCCAACCCACTGGCGCAAGCGTTCTTCTTTCTCGGCGAGCAGTTTGTTATTTCCCTGCCACTGCGTTTGCCACTGGATCAGTTGTTTGTCCAATTCCACCAGCTTCTGCTGAAGCGATTGAATGATCTGATCTTTTTCCTCAAGGAATGTCACGCTTTTATTCAGACGTTCCTTGATGTCTTCGGCGCGCGCATCGCGCTCCTGCATCGCCTGATAGAGGGCCTTGGCCTCCTCCTGAGCGATGCCCGGCAGTTCCGCGGCCCAGCGGCCCTGCAAGGCAGCCACTGCAGCCTCGCTCTCGGCCAGCTTGCGCTCCGCCTGGGCGAGCCCGGCACGGCCGGCCTCTTGCGCAGCTGCCGCTTCCATGCGGCGCTGCTGCGCGCCCACAGCCGCCTGCTGCAACGCGGCGGCTTCGGCCTGGAGCGGCGCTGCTGCGGCAGCCAGCGCCTGCGCGGCTTCGCGCAGCGCAGCGGCACGCGATGCCCAGCTTGCCGGGGAGCGCCCGTATTCGGGCGACCCGGCGGGCTCGGGCTCCGCTGCCGCAGGCGCGGCCTCGGCTGCGGCCGGAGCTTCGCCGGCCGCAGCGCCAAGCTGCGTCAGCAGGCTGCGACGTTCGTGCAGCTGCTGGCGCAGCCCAAAGCGCAGCTCCTGCAGCTCCGCGTGCAGGCTGCGCAGCAGTTCCAGGTCCGCATCGCCTGCGTGCGGGCCTTCTCCCGGCGGCGCAGCCGGGAGCGGGTGATGCGGCGAGCCGCACACCGGGCATGGCTCGCCATCGCGCAGCTCGGCGCGCAAGGCGGAGGACAGCTGGTGCAGCTCCTGCTCGCGCATCGTGCCACGCAGCTGTTCCTCCGCAAGGGCCAGCAGGCGCTGTTCGCGGCTGATGTCCTGCTCACAGGCAAGCAAGGCCTCAAGACCTGCTGACGCCTGTTCCACGAGATGCTGACGCTGATCACTCAGGCGTCTCTCTTCCTCAGCCGCCGCCTTCAGCTTGTCGGCTCCCTGTTCTGCCGACTGCTTATAGGCTTGCATGTCAGCCTTGTTTTGCTGCAATTGCTCCGCAGCAGTATCCACACGATGCTTCAGTTCAAGCGCAGCCTGAAGAAGCCTGCGTTCCTCTGACTTCACTTCATTCGGCTTGAGGCTCTCCTGCAGTTCCTCACGCCGTTTGCGTCCGCGCTGCTGCAGCTCTTTTTCCTTTTCAAGTTGCTGTCCCAGCGCGGTCTGTTCGCCCTGCCCCTGTTCCAGAAACTGAGCAAGGCGCGAGCAATCGGCTTGAAGCCCATCCCGTTCCCGTTGCAGCTCTTTCGCTTGTTCGAGCTGCTCCAGGCGCAGCATAAGTTTCGGTTCTTCCTCAGTCAATTGCTTACGTGCCGTCTCGGCCTTCTCCGATTCCTGAATAGCCACACGTTCATGTTCCAGAGCTTGCTGATGAGCCGTCTCGGCAATATCCTGCCGCTGCTTCTGTGTAGCTGTAGCATCTCGAACCGTCTGCAACGCAGGGAGTATGGCATCTGCCGCAACGGATTGTTTCAGCCGTTGTTCGCCCGCCTCAACCTGTGGCTCCATTGCCTTCAGCTTCTGCTGTTCATCTGTACGGGCCTGCCGTTCGTGACTTAACTCACGAATTTTACCCAGTTGTTCGGCTTCCTTTGCAGCTTCATCCAGCGCTTTGCGGGACAATTCTGACTGCTGAACAGCAGCTTGAAGAAGACGTTTCGTCTCATCCAATGTTTCCTTGCTGGCATTGCCAAGTCCCTGTTGCTCCGCAGCAAGGGATTGGTGAACCATATCATTATCCTTGACCCGTCGACTTAATTTGATGGCCAACTGGTCCCCATACTTCTCCAAATGGAATAATCGTTGCAGCATCTGGCGACGCTCACTGCCTTTGAGTGACAAAAACTCGGCAAATTTCCCTTGCGGAAGCACCACTGCCCGTGTAAAATCATCCATCTTCAAACCAATCACATCTTCAACACAGCGATTCACATCTGCCAATTTGTCGGCAAGTACCTGCTCTTCGCCATTGACCGTCTCTATAAATTTGCTGATCGTGTTACTTACCGACACTTCATTATTTCGTTTGAAACGTCTCTCTACCCGGAACCTTCGCGTGCCTTCAGTCGACATCAATTCAAATGTAAAAGCAACCGACAACGAATCCTCTGCATGATTCATAATGCCCTGCGTCCCGTTCACCGCACGTTCCACTTTGCCATACATGGCGAGTGTGATGGCATCAAGCAAGGAAGATTTACCACTGCCCGTTGGACCGAAAATACCGAATAGACCCGTCTCCGTCAGCACGGTAAAATCAATCTCCTGCATCTCCCGATAACTTTGAAGTCCGGCAACTTTCAGTAGAATTGGCTTCATCTTTCCTCGACCTCCTCACGCAGACCCGGCTCGTCTTCATCCACAAGTTCAAGGAAAAGCTGTACCAGGCTGTCTTCCGGCTGTGCGCCGCCTGTCTGACGCTGATAGAATTTACGGAATAGTTCATGTACCGGCAGCTCGGATCGTTGCTCCAAAAGTCCTGCTGCAGCCATCTCGGGATACACCGGGCGAATATGAATGATCCCTTCATGTGATTTTCGCAGCTGTTGAATCTCCTTCAGAGACATTGCCTCGTCCAGCCATACTTCCATGTCAATAAAAGCCTGCGGATCACGTCCCTCTTCCAGCCAGCGATATACTTCTGCCAGACCGCCACGTGCCTTCCAGCGAACAAGCGGACGCCCGGACGTCAACAAAACTTCTTCTACCTGTGCAGCTCCGCCCGGGGCCAGATCAACCATCGTGACAGACTTGCTCTGTCCAGCTTCCGAGAAGCTGTAGGCCAAAGGCGAACCGCTATATCGAATTACACCGTCACCTTTGACAGCCTGAGCACGATGAAGATGCCCAAGCGCCGTGTATTGTGCACCAGTCGATAAAGACGAAGGGTCCACCGTGTAGGCCCCACCGATCTGAATCGGACGTTCCGAATCACTCTCAAGTCCGCCGAGCACATAGATATGACTCATGGCCAAGTTCACGGTATCCGGGCGGAAGGAAGCTGCCAGACGCTGCATTAACATACCCACCCGGTGACTATATGCCTGGCGAAGCACATTTTCGTCCCCATCCGTTGTCAGCAATTCATTCAATCTGGCTTCAGAAGGATAAGGTAATGCCGCAATCTGTCCAGTCTCTCCGGTACGCTTGGCATGGATGGTCACTGCTTCTGAAGTAGGCATACCTACGAGTGTAATGCCCTGCCTGTTCACAAGTGGCGTAACAGAAGCTACACGTTCTGGCTGATCATGATTGCCTGCAATGACCACGAGAGGTCTTCCATGCTCCGTCAGACGCGCTGCAGCTTCGTAAAAAAGCTGCTCCGCCGCTGCGGGAGGATTCACCGAATCATACACATCTCCAGCCATCAATATGGCATCCGCCTGCTGCTCATCCGCCAGTCTGACGAGTTCATCAACGAAATCCTCCTGTTCACGCAGTCGGCTTCGTCCTTCCAGCGTTTTTCCCAAATGCCAGTCCCCTGTGTGCAAAATACGCATCGTCCGTTCCACCCCTCTCCCATGTGATATCCATGGTTCTGATTCCGATCAAGTTCTTTTACAGTTTCACTGCATGTCCACCATCAAAAAAGTACAGCCATTTCCGGTCAACTTTCCGACCTAATATATCTTCAATAGCCCGTCCATACAGATCGAGCTGGAAGCGATAGTTTTTGGTGAGTTCACCCAAACCACCACGATGCTCCAACACCCGATCTGTCTTGTAATCGAGCAAAACAAGCTCACCGTCAACCTCATACAGACAATCGATAATTCCCTGTACAAGCACTGTTTCATTTTCAATCGTTGCCTTCATTTTGCTATCTATATTTAGTGCCTGCATATCTGAATTCGATGCCCGTTCATGTAACCATTCCACAGGAGACTGATGTGCCGGAAGCCCATATACAAACGGGATCTCCCGTTTTACCCAATCTGCACGCAATAATTCTTCCCCGGGTTCTGTATTGAAAAATCCGGTCAGTTCTTCGGGTTCGATCGCCTCAACATGATGGGGCAGCAGAATCTGAAGCTTAATCAACCGCCCAATGGTCTGTTCAACAACCTGTGAGTCAATGGTTGTTGATCCATCCACAGGAAGATGCTGCATCAACGTATGATACACGTTCCCCCGTTCTGCCCCTGTCAGTTGGTTCTCACCCATAAATTTTGGACGACGAAGATGCAATTTGAATGACGTACCCAAAGATCCCGCATCCGAAACGTTCATCGTACCGTCTGAACCTGACCCCAACCCAATCCCATGCTCGTTCAATTCACTGGATAAGCCATGTAGTGCATGGCCTGCTTCATCGTTGGTGTAATGGTTTCCCAGGTTGTTGTGATCCAATAATGTCTCCGACTGTTCTCCCAGTTCCTCCATTACCTCTACAGACTGGATGTCCTGCATCGAAAGCAACGTTTTCAACTCCGTGACAGATGTACTGGCTGCCACTTGAGTTGCCGCTTCATAGGCATATGTCCACGAAAGGCGTTGATCAACCTCGTGAATCAGCCGTGTCTCTTCTTGTTGCAGAGCTACCGTATCTGCACCTGTATCTGCAATGTTTTGGTTCACCGTATCTTGTGCATTCATCGTGAGCTCTTCTACAGTTGAGGATGTAACCAATTTCACGGGCTGAACCGCTTTTAGCGCAGCAATTCGTTCTTTCCGCACCACCGTCATCCCGTCTTCTTCTCCCAGAGTCTGATCCACCACATGATCACGGGATACCTGATCGGCGGAAATAATAGAAATTGCCCATCGTGATTGATCATCTGCAAGACAGGACGAGAACGAATCATTGCTTCCAGCAAGTTCACGCAGCACAGCCGCATCTGGATGCCTCATTAAGGATGGTCCAATCCAGTCCAAGTAACTCCGTCCAGCAGCCAGCAGGTAGTCTGGCAATGCCAGTTCAGTACTGTCCTTGACCTGAGACCACGCCAACGCTTTTTTCGCCGCATCTTTTACAGTACCCAGCAAAATCATTTTCTCTTTAGGACGGGTCAACGCAACGTACAACACACGCATCTCTTCAGCAAGCAATTCAAATTGCGCGCGACGACGAATCGCCAGATTGGCTAGTGTAGGATAGGCAACCCGGTTCTCACGATCCACAAACCTCGGACCAAATCCCAGTTCCTTATGCATGAGAAACGGTGCGTTCAGATCCTGTTGATTGAACATCTTGGATATGCCACCGACAAAAACGATCGGAAACTCCAGACCCTTACTCCGGTGAATCGTCATGATACGTACAGCGTTGTCCTGCTCACCGGAACTACCCGCTACAGTCCCCAGGTCTCCTCCGTTTTCCCGCAATCTTGAGACATAGGTCAGGAAACGGAACAAGCCGCGATTTGCAGTTGATTCCTCATATTGTCGTGCGCGATCGTACAATGCCTTAAGATTACTTTGACGTTGCAATCCTCCGGGAAGACCACCAACCCAGTCCAAATACCCGGTTTCTCGGTACATACGCCAGATCAGTTCACTCAGACTGCCTTGTCTTGCCTCAAGTCTCCACTGCTGCAATTGACGCAAAAAGAGAATTAACTTTTGCTGCAACGCCGAGCCTGAAATCTCCGTAACGCCCATATCCTCGCTTGCATGTCCAGTAAAACCAGCATCTTGAATTCCTTCTGTATGCACATCGAATTCATATCCATGGTCAAGAATCTCTGCTTCGACAGAAGCGGCTGTCTCCCGCTGTCCTTGTTCCATCTCTGACCAGGCTTCCGGCCACTGCAACTGGACGATATTGGAATCAGGATGATTTTCCTGCCGGGATTGTTGTACGTCATTAGTGGAAGAATCGCCCCATTCCCCAGCAGCCGTTATAACTGCATCATAGAATGACTGTCTTTTGTCACCGAGCCGAATCTGTGCCAGTTCTTCTTCATCCAATCCAACAATCGGGGAACGAAGCACGGAAGCAAGCGGAATATCCTGCCTTGGATTATCAACAAGCTGAAGCATAGACATCATGATTTCCACTTCCGTGGCCTGGAAGTACCCCTTGCTCTGTTCTCCTCCAGCAGGAATTCCCTGCTGTCTGAACTCCTCAATCATGAGCGGAGCCCACATCAAGGTTGAACGCAGCAAGATGACCATGTCACCGTAACGTGCCGGGCGCATCGTTTGCAGGGCTTTGTCGTACACATGGAGGGCAGGTTGGTCCGTATCTCCAACCATCTCACGAATACGCCTTGCGATCGCCCTTGCTTCCAACTGGGCTGTCTCAAGTTCGGCACTCTCCAGTTCTGCGGAGACCGCTGCATCTCCGTTCTCATCCATACCATCTGTCAGATCAGGACCACCGCCTTGACGATCGATCAGCATAAGTTCAGGTGTATACGCCTCATCGCCAAGCGTTTCTGACGGGAACGTAGCCCCATATGCCAGTTGAGCACGTTCATCGTAAGCAATCTCTGCCACACCTTCGTTCATGAGTTGCCGGAATATCATATTGACCGAATGCACGACCTCCGCACGACTGCGGAAATTACGTGCCAGATCAATACGTTGACCTGTACGATTCAGGCGATCTTCACCATTTCTGTCCTCATGCATGTTCGCTCCGTACTGGCGATACTTGTTCATAAACAGACCTGGCTCAGCCAACCGGAACCGGTAGATACTCTGTTTGACATCACCTACCATGAATCGGTTACCCGGATTTTCTCGGGAGATCAGTTTCACGATATCTTCCTGAACCGTATTGGTATCCTGATATTCATCAAGCAACACTTCATCGAATCGTGAACGGTACTCCATAGCCGCGTCGGAAGGCATCGACAGTTCAGGCGTTGAATCCTCATGTCGCAATATGTGAAGACAGTAATGCTCCAGATCACTGAAGTCAACTTGCCCACGTTCCTGTTTGGCCTGTCGATAACGTTCTCCAAATGTACTCACCAGCCTCGAAAGTTCCTTCATGAGTGGTGCCGCTTGCTCCAGCTCCTGCCAGAACGAAAACGCACTTCTCCCGAACATGGAGCCTTTCAGGTCGGAAACTGCCTTTTTCGCAGCCTCTCGGAGTTCCTTCACTTGATCCTGTAAAACCGGGTCCGTTTGATCCTTTTTGCAAGGTTTCAATTTGCCAAATGCAGCGGGTTGAAACACTTCGGGCAACCCTTCCCACGGCATTACCTGGGTCGCAGATAGCAGCTCCTCCACCATCACCAGATCTTCTTTTAACGTATCTGCATACGGTGCAGGGCCTTCCGGCTGCATGGAAATATGGATGCCTTGGCGGAGCAGTCCTGCTGCACCACTTAAAGCAAGAGCAGCATCACGCATAATACTCTGAACCCATGCTGAATGCCCCAGCTCCCCCACACTCTCCACCTGAAAAGCGGATGCCATCTCTGAGAGCCAATGATCCGGCCAGGAATGGCTACGGGAGAAATCATACAAGCGTTGCACCAGTCGATGCATGGCATCATCGTTTCGTTCTCCACTGAACCAGTCCACTAATTCACGGAATGTACTGCCTTCATCTTCTTCGCCATACTTTTCCTCAAAGAGTTCTTCCAGCAGTTCTTGCCGCATGATTTCCGCTTCATTTTCATTCAGGATACGGAAAGCCGGGTTCAACGGAATCTGCTGGTAGTACCGGCGAATGACTTCCATACAGAATGAATGCAATGTGGTAATGGATGCCCGCCCAAGCAGGGACAGTTGCTTACGCAGATGTTCTTCTCCAGGCTGTTCTTCAAGCGCACGTTCCAGTGCTTCCCGAATCCGTTGTTTCATCTCGGCGGCGGCGGCTTTGGTAAACGTGGCTACAAGCAAACGATCCACACTGAATCCTTGGGAGGGATCTGCGATCTTGCGAATAATACGTTCAACCAATACGGCTGTTTTGCCCGATCCCGCCGCAGCAGCAACCAGAATATCTTCTCCGCTTTCCGAGATCGCACTCCACTGATCGTCACTCCAGAAGCTTCCTTCCGGTTTAGGCATATTCGTCATGATGTTTCCCCTCCCTTGGTGTGAGATAACATATCCCAGATTTGCTGTTTGCCCGGTTTGGCAAGCAGATTATATTCATTTCCTTCTATATTCTCATCAAACTGACAAACAGGCTTATATGGACAGAACGTGCATGCCACTTCCTGCTGAATACGATAAGGCTCAATCGCCACATCCCCATCCGTAATCCGGGTACCAATCTCGCGGATGTTACTGCGAACTGAAGCAAGCAGCGTATCCCATTGCTCTGGCGTAGCTACAGCGGCGCTGCTATAAAAGCTGCCATCTGCTTTAAGAGCAACCGGAATTATGGCCGAATATCCCTTATCCAGGGTATTGTCCATTTGCGCGATAGCATCCCGGTCCGCCAGCAGCAGACCTTTCATTTTGAACCGTTTCAGCAGTTCTTGTCCGGCTTGCTCCGATGTCATACCGTTTGCGGATTGCAACAGCGGGTTATGCACATGGAAATACAGCGTTCCTCCAGGCATCGCCGTTTCTCCAAGCCATTCCTCGGCAGCACTAAGCAGCACCTCCAGATAGGTGAGCATCTGCAATGACAGACCATAGTACACTTCATGCAGCTTGAGGTCCGTCTGGCTCGACTTATAGTCAATGACACGGAGGAGCAGACCATTCTCGCCTTCTGCCACATCCACACGGTCAATCCGACCCACGATTTCCATCACACAGCCGTTCTCCAGTTCAAAACGCAGTGGCGGCAGTGTTTTATCCGGTCCAAAATCAAGCTCCAACCCAATCGGTTCAAAACTTCCACGTCTGGACTGTTCCCCGAGAATAACAGATGCCCGGCTAACAATGTCCTTCAATTTGCGGAAAATATAACCGTATCGCTTGGTGCTTAACAAAATCTCCCCTTGCAGCTGTGGAGCAATCTGCTCCACCGTTTGCTCGGCTTCCTGACGGCATTGGTCTGGAGTCAAACTGCCCCAACTACGATTTTCTTCGCGCAACCGCATAGCCAGCTGGCTTAGTGCAGCATGAAACAGCTGTCCGATATCAGGAGCCTGAAGGCGGTACAATTGCCGTTCTTTGAGACGCAGCCCATGCGAGGCAAAATGGGAGAACGGACAAGCTACGAACCGCTCCATTCGTGAAACACTCGTCCTCACCTCTGTGCCATACAGTCTGCGACTGGTGGCTGTACGTAGTGGCAATGCCCGATTACGATAAAAGATTGATCCCATCAACCGTTCCAGCTGAGGTCTGCTTGTCTCCTGAGATACATGCCAATTGTAGACCGCCCACCACATTTCAGGGATGTCTTCTCCGCGACGCCATTTACGCAATTGTCCAATGAGCGCAGACAGACTCTGACCCGGATGGGTGACATACGACCAATGGGATTCTTCCGAGTTCACAACCGGTGGTTGGGCAAGCAATGGCTGTTCTTGTAGACCAAACATTTTCCGTACATGGCGGACAATTTCGGAAGGAAGCAGTGCTTTTCCCTCATCATCAGCAACCGGGTAACTCAACCACAATTGGTTGCTTGCCGCTGTAAGTGCCGTATAGATCAGAAAACGTTCATCCAACATTTGCCTCGTTGCACCTGGTCCAAGCGCTACACCTCTTTCCGTCAATAACGCTCTCTCCAGTTCCGTTAATACGCCATCATCCTGAGGTACAGCTGGCAATTCACCATCAACTGCACCAAGGATAAATACGTATTTGATATCCTGAAGACGTGTACGGTCCATGGAACCAACCAATACCTGATCAAGTGCGGGTGGTACCAGACCCAGCTTCAGTTCCGTTAATCCGGTCTCAATCATCCCGGCAAACAGAGTGATATCCAACCGTTCATTGCCCATCATATCTACCATCTGATCCAATAGATCCAGCACAGCTCCCCACATCTGCCGATGTTCTCTCGACCGTTCTGGGTCACCTTGAGTCTTAGCTTCAGCAGACATCTGTTCCAGCTTCCATGGAATCTCGGCCTCTTCCAGCAGTCTGTATAGTGCCTCGCATTGAGCTTTGGCTGTCTTTGCTTTTTTCATCCGTTTCTCAAAAGCACCCAAGGCATCTGTAATGACCGCTCGACAACGCTCCATTAAAGAAAGCATTTGGTCCCGTCCACGACTACGGCCATCCTGACCATTGTCTTCCAGCGACAGGCTGGGTACATACTTCCACGGCTTGCCGTCAGTCCAGCGATACCCATGAATACCACAAGCCAGCACATAATTCTCAAGCTGGTCCATATCTTCACGAGTGATGGAACCATCACGCGGAAGCAGCAGATCCGTTTTGACACAGCGAAATACATCCTCATAACGCCAGTGGCGCCGAACAATATCCAGTGCGGAACGGATAAATTCGGATAATGGGTGATGAAGTTCATTTCTTCTGCGGTCCAGAAAGACAGGTACACCATAGTCCCTGAATAGCGGTTCAGCTATATCAGCGTAGGTATCCAACTGACGAACAAGTACTGCCATATCCCGATAACGCGCACCTTCGTTTTGCGCCAGACGCCGCATCTCACGGAGTGCTCCCTCCATCTCAGCTCGTCGGTTCTCCGCTGCAACTAGGCGAATTCCTGAATCAGTACCATCACCTTTCCAACGAATTCGGCGGTCAAAACCAGCCTCCAGATGAGCAAGTCCCGGACGATCCTTGTATCTAGGTGGAATCTCCGAATCTAGCACGGTGATATCGCTCGGTACACCCAGTTCTTCAGCCATCCCTTTCAAACGCGCATAGGCACTTGCCGTTGGATAGAACAGTTCCAGTTCTCCAGGCAGTGCGCCGTGATCATATGGACGATCCAATGTCAGTGCAATCGTCACGGAAGAGCACTGCAACATCAGGCGACCGATCACACTCATCTCCTGTGGCGTGAATCCCTGAAAACCATCAATCCAGATCTGAGCATCCTGCAGCAATGTACTTTCAGACAGGCGCTCTGTCAGTTCGGTCAACGTATCTTCATCATCAATATATAAATTGGTCAGTTCCTGTTCATAGTCACGATAGATCAGATTCAAGTCATGCAACTTGTCCTCCAGAATTGGCGAAGAGGATGAGGTATACCCTCCAGACAACCCTTCTTCCAGCAAAGATGGATCAACTTCATAACGTTTAAACTCACTATATAAGTCATTTAATTCGCCTATAAAACCCAGCTGGCTGCCGGATGCACCAAACAGCTTCAATTCTTCCTTACGACGCTGGATGACCTTATAGAGCAGCATCTTTTTGCCTTCGGCTCCGATTGGAATACGAGCAGAACCGCCTGCTTCCTGCATTATGCGGTAAGCTAATCGGCGAAAGCCGAGCACTTCTGCACGCATGGTACCTTTAATTGCTCCAGAAGACACCAATGCCTGCTCTGTTCGAAAGGAACTCTGTTCGGGAACGAGTAAAATCAAAGGTTTACCTTGCGGCTCCTTTTGAAGTAAGGATGTAATTTCCCGGGTAATCAGCGAGCTTTTGCCGCTGCCTGCCCGGCCAATAACAAAACGAACGGACATGTCTAATCCTCCAAACCACACGTACAAGATTTTAATTCCCAGTATAACATATCTGACTTGGTTCGGAACATACGTTTGCCACTATCCGGTAAAACCGGAGATTCTCTCCGTTAACACGGCAAAACAGCAAAAAGCCCGCAGCTGTTCACACTGTGGACTCTAACCGAAAGTATCATTCATTTAAACTTCACTTTATCTCACGAAAGGATTAAAAAAAGTAAAAAGAGACTCCTCTAATTCTTTTTGCTGCGCACCTCAAAAATAGCAAATTTGAGGTAATGTCCTTCATCCACGCCCAAAATTTGCGGGTGGTCCTTACCGGCTGCCTTCCAGTCGATCAGACGAAGCACTTTGCCAGCATCTTCCGCTGCATCAGCAATCGTATCCAGGAAGAGGTCTGGACGCATGTGGTATGAACAGCTGGCGGTTACCAAATATCCGCCCTCATTGACCAGTTTCATTCCTTGCAGGTTGATATCCTTATATCCACGGCATGCGCCTTTGACTGCTGATTTCGTCTTGGCAAACGCTGGGGGATCGAGGATCACTACATCAAACGTTTTACCGCCAGCTGCAAGCGCTTTGGAAGTATCTACTTTTTGTTCGCCAGCACGCGCACGTGCAGTACGTTCATCCAGTCCTTTCACTTGTTCACGCAAGTACTGGAATGCATCGGCAACTACGAATTCGACACGGTCGGTGAAACCATTCAGTTCGACATTCGTTCGTGCACTTTCAATGGCATGCTCCGATATATCAAGACAAGTCACTTTCTTGGCTCCATATTTGCAAGCATTTAACGTGAAGCTGCCCGTGTGTGAGAAGCACTCCAGTACGGTGGCACCATCCCAATAAGGGAATGTAACTACCTTACCGCTTTTATTCACAGGCAAGAGCTGCTCTGTGCCGTCCTGCTCAGTCGTTTGGAGTGTGATTCCACTCTTATAGCCCCAACCCTTCATAAGCGGTTCGATCGCTGCACGATTCTCACGTTGGTCGAAGAAGTAACCTGTCTTCTGTCCTTCCACGATATCGACTTTAATGAGTAGTCCATTCTCGGTAACGGTGACATGTCTTGGGCATTCTCCATACAGTGGACCTTTGGTCTGCTCCAAACCTTCCAGTTCACGAATTGAGACGTCACTGCGCTCATATATGCCTTCAGGCTGCATCACTTCAATGAGTGCTTGAACGATGGCTTCACGGCAACGATCCATGCCAAGTGTAAGCAACTGTACAACGAGGATGCTACCGAATCGGTCAACGATCAATCCGGGCAGAAAATCAGCTTCCCCATAAACGAGACGGTACGCTTCTCCATCCTGGATAAAACGTTCCCGATGACGCAAGCAATCGCGAAAACGCGCTACAAAGAACGCCGTATCCATCTTTTCGGACTCCAGGGGTTGATAAGCTACAACCCTTACCATGATCTGAGATGCGGGATTGTAATAACCTGTCGCCAGATAGCGACCTTGATGGTTCAATACATTGACCAGATCTCCCGGCTCCGGGTTTCCTTCAACCGAGGCAATTTCGTTGTTAAATATCCATGGATGTGCATGTTCAAGCCGCTTTTTGCGACTGCGTTCGAGTGTAACTGATGGCAAGGTAGATCCACTTCTTTCATAGTTAGTTGAAAAGATAGGTTTGGTGCAAAGGAGACGCTACGGCGACGAATTGTTCCTCTGATCACTGTTATCCCCAGATTTTTCGATTCCCTTTCTTTAAAAAGGAAAATCCGGGGATAAAGGCGAGCGCTTCGCTTCTTCGGTAACAATTTCGTCTTCTTCGCTACGTTTGCACGAATCACCGTATCTTTCGAATTGGGGTGCAGCAATTAGGTGGCGTTTCGGTTACGAATCGATCTTCCGATCGCTGTTGTCTCCAGATTTTTTTGATTCCCTTTTTTAAAGGGAAAATCCGGGGACAGCATATGCTTTCGATGTAGCTTTCTTTCAGAAAGCTTTTAGGCGCACGCTTCGCTTCTTCAGATTCGATTTCGTCCCCTCCACTACACTTGCACAAAGCACCGTATCTTTCGAATTGGGGTGCGGCAATTGAAATACTTGAATTGTGGGAGGTTGGTTTCCCTCTGATTTCCTTTAGGCTTGTCATGGTTGTCTTTTCTTACTCATAGGATGAGGTAAGGAACCGGACGGAAGGAATGATGTTCTATGTTTAGAGATGTAATATTGCCCCTACTCTATGGGCTTATTATCTTTTTTGGTGGCATGAAGCTGATGGAGACGGCCTTGCAGCGCATGGCAGGGCCCATGTTGGCAGGTTGGCTCAATCGTGCCACCTCTGCTCCGTGGAAAGGCATGGCCTTCAGTGCAGGTGCAACGGCCTTGTTACAGAGCAGTACGGCGGTCACCGTACTTACCATTGGACTGGCGAATGCCCGATTAATTACCTATGGACGCACACTCGGCATCATCCTTGGTACCAACATCGGGACTTGTCTGACGACGGAGCTGGTGGGACTGCAGATCGGACGCGCTTCCCTGCCATTGCTTGTCCTGTCGCTGACGGGCTGGGCCATGTTTGTTGTGCTTGGTGAACGCAATCTGGCCGCGCCTGAGAGCACACGCCGGACTTTGTTTAACATCCAGTACAGCTTCCTGGCAGCTGCGGGATTTGCACTTGTCATGACAGGCATACAGGTGATGCAATCCATTGCCTTACCCTTGCGGAGCATGGGTGTATTTCAATGGTTTCTCGACCGCTCGGCCGACAGCCTGTGGTGGGGCTTCCTGGCAGGTGCCTGTCTTACCGCGCTCATTCACAGCAGCGCAGCTGTCATTAGCATGGCGATTACGCTCGCAGCCACAGGGGTATTGCCTGTGGAGATCGGCATCGCCATTGTGATCGGGTCCAACGTGGGGACCTGCATCACCGCTGTGATCGCTGCCGCGGGCGGCGCATCCGCGGGCAAATTTGTCGCAGCCTCCCATGTTGTATTAAACATTGCGGGAGCGCTGCTCTTTATGCCGCTGATCGGCCAGCTGCATGCAGCTTCGGCCTGGCTGTCAGCGGACAACGGGGCACAGATTGCGCATGCCCAGACCCTTTTTAACATCACCAGTTCACTGCTTGCTTTGCCATTCTGTTACTTGCCCATCTGGCACAAAAAACCACCGGTCCACGCCCCCGCGGCAAAGTCACCTGTGGCTTGATGATCTGCCTATCCAGACCCACAGAACACCCGGCTAACTGAACCAAGACTAGAACTATAGTGAGTTATACATTAATGCCCAATTTGTTCAGTGCTACACGCAAGATGTCATCGTTATTATCATATCCGCTCTGCTGCTGTCTGGACCATGCTTCTTCCGGAGCATACCAATCCACACCTTTGATTTCTTCAATCTGAGGCTGTAGATCACCACTCTCGGCTTCTACGAGATAATAATGAACTTCCTTGTCCACCGGGCCAAAGTCTGCATGTTGGTACGTATATGCAATGATATCAACTGGCTCTACAATACGACCCACCATACCTGTCTCTTCCAAAATCTCGCGCAGTGCCGTCTGTTCGATTGTTTCTCCATCTTCCATTTTGCCCTTGGCGAGAGTTGTTTTACCATAACGATCTACGATAAGCTGAATTTGAAGACGTCCGTCTTCCCCTTTTCTATACACAACTCCGCCTGCTGAAATTTCTTTTTTGTTCATCGTACTCTCCCCCATCGACTTCAATATCTTATTTTTTGCAAAAGAAGGACCTCATCTCCCCGGGTAAGCTCCCCAAGGAAATGAAATCCTTGTTTCTGACGCCTCGATCACATCGCGGCGGACTTCAGATTCTCTTCCAACACCCGTACCAGCGTAGCCTGACTCTCGTTGACACCAGCTTCAACCACTTTGACTCGGCACACTTTACCGACCATATCCATGGTTCCGTCAAAGACCAGCTGAATGTAGTTGTCGCTATAACCGTGCAGCTTGCCACTTCCCTCACGACCCTTGGCTTCACCTTCGGGAATAACATCAAGTACCTGTCCAACAAACTGCTTAGCGTACTCCAGCTGCATCTGCTCAGACAACTCAATCAGTTCATGCACACGTGCATTTTTGACCTCTTCGTCCACCTGATCTTCCATTCGTGCTGCTGGCGTACCCGTACGCTTGGAATAAGGGAATACATGCATTTCGGAGAAACCGATCTTCCGCATCAGCTCATAGCCATTCCGATACATCTCATCGGTCTCACCTGGAAATCCAACAATAATGTCTGTTGTAATCGCTACATCCGGCATCGCTTCCCGAATGCGAAGCATCTTATTGTAAAACTCTTCTGTCGTATATTTGCGGCGCATGCGTTTCAACACCGTATCATCCCCCGCTTGCAGCGGAATATGGAAGTGACGAACGAGTTTATCCGAACGTTGGATCACGTCGAGCATGCGGTCATCGATCTGACTGGCTTCAATCGAGCTGATTCGAATACGCTCCAAACCTTCCACCTTGTCCAGATCCCACAGCAGATCGGTGAGATCATAATTCTCCATGTCATCGCCATAACCACCTGTATGAATACCCGTCAGAACAATCTCCTTGTATCCTGCGTGTACGAGTTGATGCGCCTGTTGAATAATGCTGCTTGCCTCACGGCTGCGTGAAAGCCCCCGAGACCACGGAATAATGCAGAATGTACAGAAGTTATTGCAACCATCCTGAATCTTCAGGAATGCGCGGGTACGGTCAGCAAAATCCGGTACGTCCATTTCTTCAAACACACGGGTTTTCATAATATTACGCACCGCGTTAACCGGTTGACGGGACTCCTGAATTTCATTAACATATGGCAAAATCTTGTCACGGTCCTGTGTACCGATAACCAGATCCACCCCAGGGATATCCAGAATCTCTGCCGGAGAAGTCTGCGCATAGCAGCCTGTAACAGCCACGATCGCCTCCGGGTTGCGCCGAATGGCACGACGAATAATTTGACGGCTCTTTTTGTCGCCGGTATTGGTTACTGTACAAGTATTAATCAAGTATACGTCCGCTGTCTGTTCATCAAAGTCCACTTGATCGTAACCTTCGTTTTTGAACAATTGCCAAATCGCCTCTGTATCATAGAAATTAACTTTGCAGCCTAAGGTGTAAAACGCCACGGATGGCATAATTACATTCCTCCCATTTCTCCGGATTCATATAGCACGCAAGTTAGTGCTGCCATTCCAGCTGTCTCAGCACGCAAAATGCGTTTGCCCAGTCCAACAGATACAGCACCTGCCTGATCAGCCTCTGCCGTCTCCTTCTCAGAAAATCCACCTTCCGGTCCAACAACGATCAGTACTTCTGCACTTGCATCAGGCGCAAGCTGCTCAACAAACGGTTTCAATGCATCTCTCAGCTGTTTACCGTTTTCTTTCTCATAACAATAACATACCAGACTATAGCCCTCAAAAGAAGATAACAGCCCTTTCCAAGAAAGCGGCTGCTCGACGGATGGAATGCGATTCCGATGACTCTGTTCGGCAGCTTCCTTGGCAATTTTTCGCCACCGCTCCAACCGTTTGCCTTCTTTCTTGGCATCATATTGCACAATCGTACGTTCTGATAGGAAAGGTACAAAGGATACCGCTCCGATCTCAGTACATCTCTGGATAACTGTTTCCATCTTGTCGCCCTTGGGCAGACTCTGTGCCACAGTTACTCGAATCCGTGCTTCACGGTCCATCTCGAGAGGTTCCACAATATTCGCTGTCACTTGGCCAACTTCAATGGTCTCAATTTCGACGAGAGCTTCTCTGGAGTTTCCGTCACTGACAATCAGTTTATCTCCAGGTTTACCACGCATGACCCTACCAATATGGCGTGCATCATCACCTGTGATGATCACATCGTGTTCATTAAACTGTTCTGCAGATACAAAATATCGCTGCATTAGTCAATCCACCCATTCTGTCCTGTTATGACTGGAATTCACCCCGCCTTAAGACAGGCATGAATCCAATCGCCACAGATGATCATACAACTTTTACGTGTTTCTGACCAGTATTCCGGTCCAATACAAGATGCGCTTTTAGCGATATAATTCAATAATCACCTTTGCCAGATCCACATACATTGTTTGCGCAAACTCATACAAAGGTTGAATCGTCACATTTTGCAACGGAGGAATAACAAGAATTAATAAGAAAATAAAAATGGACCATTGCTCCACCCCTTGCAGCTTGCGGCTGAGTGAAGGTGGCAGTACATCTTCTAGAATCCGATAACCATCCAGAGGTGGCAACGGAATCAAGTTAAACAGGAACAAGAAAAAGTTGGTTAAGTTAAAAATAGCGAAGAACGTCGTGATTGCTGTCAGCAACCGCTCATTATCTATACCGCCGAGTGCTCCCGAACCAACCAGTGACGCATAGATGATTGTACCGATGATCGCCAGCAACAGATTACTCAGAGGCCCTGCTGCGGATACGATGATGCCCATCAACCTTGGCTTGTCGAAGTTAGCACGGTTAACCGGAACCGGACGAGCCCAACCGAAGCCGGCAATAATGAGCAACAACACCCCAAACAAGTCAAAATGTACAACCGGATTCAGTGTGACCCGACCCAATAGCTTGGCTGTCGGATCACCAAATTTGTTGGCAAAATACGCATGCGAGAATTCATGCACCGTAAATGCGATCAGGATCGTCAGCAGGAAAAACGGAAGCTGATCAATCGGATAACGAAAGAACGAATTCCAAAAGTCCATACGTTACCCCTTTCTGGCTACATACGCCAGCCAATCCTCATCACGGTGGATCTCACTCACTTCAAACCCGGAGGCTACCAACGCATCATGCACTACTTGCTCTTTGTTCTTCCAGATGCCCGACACAATATAGGTGCCACCCGACTCAAGCGCATTGTACACATCGTCCACGAACAACAAAATGATCTCAGCCAGAATGTTCGCCACAACAACCTTAACTGGCAGTTGCACTCCAAGCGCAGGGTCTTGATTCCCAAGGACGGACAACAGATCACTTTCTTTAACCGTAATTTGTTGCTCCAACCCGTTCAGTTCCACATTCTCCCTGGCGCTGATTACCGCAACCGGATCAAGATCGAGGGCCAGCACATGTTTTGCCCCGAGTCTAATCGCGCCTATAGCCAAGATGCCAGAACCTGTACCTACGTCAATGACTTCCTCACCGCCCTGAATAACCGTTTCCAGTGTGCGCAAGCAGAGGGAGGTTGTTGGGTGTGTTCCTGTACCAAAAGCCATACCGGGATCAAGCTCAATGATTTTCTCATCCGTACTTTCTGGCGTATACTCTTCCCACGTTGGTTTAATCGTCAGACGTTCCGATACACGTACCGGCTTGAAATATTGCTTCCAGGCTGTTGCCCAGTCATTTTCATCCACTGTACGTGTCTCATAACGAACCTCACCTGTATCAATTCCGAATTCAGAGAGTTCCTCAATTCTAGGATTAACTTCTGACTGTAGTGCAACCATATCCGTACCTTCGGAGAAGTACCCTTTGATGACCGCAAAGCCTTCAGGAATATCATTCAAAGGAACATCGTATAACTCACCATATGTGGTGTCCCGTTTTTTATTTAAAGTACCGGACTCTTCTATCGAAACCCCTCCAGCACCCGCTTCATGTAAAAAATTCGAAATCATCTCCACAGCTTCTTCTGTGGTATGTATTGTTAGTTCATGCCATAACATACTTGGTTTTTCCTCCTCATTTTTCAAACATCCCAACTATTGTACTACACAAGCGAGCCGGAGTACAAAGCCGCACCAGTAAAAGAAAAACAAAACAGGATATCCGCAGTCTGACTGCTCGAATATCCTGTCGTCTAATATACATATCTGATTCATTTACTTCAGCATATTGCAACATTCAAATCTGATTTAGCAAAAGCGTCCACCATTCTGCGTGATCATCTCTGCGGCTTGCGGGAGCGAATCGTTCGATACGGACACGGTTAGCAAAATTTCTTGTTTAAACCTGTTTGCCGAATCCTCTTCAGGCGTATCATACACCTGACCATTGGACAACATTTCCGTGTCATCACTAATCAGAGCAAGTACATTCAGTTCACCACTGAATCCGCCGACAATGGCTGTAGGAGAATTATCAGAGCCCGTAACATCGTGTGAGTCCAATGCAGACGTTTCATTGCCAAGGCTCTCGATACTCAATTGGTTCGGGTGCAACAATGTCAGGGCTCTGCGTGCAGACTCGGCCTCCGTCCAGCTTGTAAAAACAGCTTCGAGGGTCACTGCCGAGCGATCTTCAGTCATGAAGCTCCCGTCCCTGACGTCGATCAGCCGCTTCACTGCGGCGTAGTGCTTCTATATCTTCATGATCCGCAGCTTCAGCGCTGAATTCCACGTCTTCATTTTTCGCGGATTGCATCCGTTTCATTTTTTCCGTTTTTGTTAGAATCTTGCCCGGACGTTCATGTTCTGCCATTGTAATGCTCCTCCTTCAAATTAAAATGAACTAAGAAGTGTTACACTGTAACACTCCGATTGTAGTACCATACCTCCGATCGCTGTTATCCCCAGATTTCTTCAACTCCCTTCTTAAAGGGAGAAATCCGGAGATAAAGGCGAACGCTTCGCTTCTTTAGATTGGTTCTACACTCTCCATTAAAGTGTAATTCACTGTTCATCTTTATACATTTCCTGAAACTAGATCATTCCACCGGCTTGTTCGATTATGGACATTGCGCGGTGATGTACCGATTCATCTACGATGACAGTAAGTAATACATCCCTTCCTGTAGGTCCACCTTGTCCACCATCACTCATGCCGCTCGCAGAAGGGTCTGCTGCAGCCATGATTCCAGCACTGGCATTCGTTTGCATCGAATCGGGCACCCATGATGAAAAACTGCCGGAAACGCCCGGCTTGTAGGAAGCCCCGCTTGGTCCTACACCCGCATATCGGCTGAATCGATTAATGGACAGGTCCTCCACTCGCAATGCCTCCAGTTTTTTGGCCGCCCCTTGTGCCTGCTCCGGGCTGTGAAAGTACGCCAAAATATTTTTCTCGGTCATTCGCTTCACCTGCTTCCCTAATTTCTCGTATACCAGCTATGCATATCATTCTCGCCATGCTATCTTTCCGCAAGTTCGCTCAGAATATACCGAAATGCTCCCACAAATTGCTGTCGTCTTCGCAGCATATAACCATGGATGTTGCCAAAACCATTGGGGCATTAAAAAAGACGCAAAAAAAAGGACACCCTGCGGTAAAAACCGCTGTGGTGTCCTTTGGGGACTTGCTATATTTTATTCTCAGTCGCCGCGAAAGGCACGTTTCACTCGATCAAAGAAAGATTGTTCATGCTCATGTGTTTGCTCTCCATCCAGCGCAGCAATTTGGCGAAGCAGGTCTTTCTGCTCGTCATTCAGCTTACTAGGTGTAACCACAACCACTTTCACATGCTGATCCCCTTGCCCCATACCGCGCAAGCGTGGTACGCCCTTGCCTTTGAGACGGAAATACGTACCCGTTTGTGTACCCGCTGGTACTTTCAGTTTCACTTTCTCGGTCAACGTCGGGATCTCAACTTCATCTCCCAGAGCTGCCTGAGCAAAGGTAAGTGGGATTTCGCAATAAATATCGTCGCCTTCACGCTCGAAGAAATCATGTGATTTCACGCGAATGACAATATACAGATCTCCGGCTGGTCCGCCACGCAGGCCTCCCTCGCCCTCACCTGTCATACGCAGTTGCGCTCCGTCATCCACACCCGCTGGAATGCGAACATGAATTTTGCGTTGCTTGCGGACTTTCCCGCTGCCACTGCACGTTGTACATTTTTCTTTGATAATTTGGCCCGAACCGCTACAGTTTGAACATGCACGACGATTCACCATACGACCAAACGGTGTATTTTGCACAACTTCCTGCTGACCGCTACCATGGCAGACCGAGCAGGTTTCCGGTTTCGTTCCAGGTTTGGCACCTGAGCCATGACAGGTATCACAGCCTTCAGTACGCGGAATTGTAATATCGGTTTCTTTACCGAATACCGCTTCCTTGAACTCAATCGTCATGGTGTACTGCAGATCATTCCCCCGTTGCGGAGCATTTGGATCACGTCGTCCACCGCCACCACCGCCAAAGAACATGTCGAAGATGTCGCCAAATCCGCCGCCGCCAAAATCACCGCCACCACCGAATCCACCCTGATTCGGATCGACATGACCATATTGATCATATTGTGCACGCTTCTGACTATCACTCACTACGTCATAAGCTTCTTTGACTTCTTTAAATTTAGCTTCCGCATCAGCAGCCTTGTTTACGTCAGGGTGATACTGACGGGCAAGCTTACGGTAAGCCTTTTTAATCTCATCGTCGTTAGCTGTTTTACTAACGCCAAGCACCTCATAATAATCACGCTTTTCAGCCACTCTTCCACCCCCATATCATTCACCATATCGCACATCGTGACAAAAGGAAAGCCAAAGCGCGGGAGCCCCGGCTATGACTTTCCCTCTAATTCGAACGTCACCGATGTTTAATTCGCGTAGAACTACGAATTAGTTTTGTTTTTTATCTTCATCCACAACTTCGTAATCAGCGTCTACGACGTTATCACGTTTAGCGGAACCTTGTTGCTCTTCAGCACCTTGCGCTTCTTGCTCTTGCGCCTGAGCTTGCTCATACAGTTTCACGGACAGTTGTTGAACGATCTCTGTCAGTTCTTCTGTAGCCGCTTTGATATCTTCCAGGTTGTCGGAAGCCAGAACACCTTGCAGTTTTTCTTTAGCAGCATTCGCTTTTTCAACTTCGCCAGCATCTGCTTTTTCGCCAAGATCTTTGATCGTTTTGTCAACAGAGTAGATCAGTTGATCTGCACTGTTTTTCGCTTCAACGAGTTCTCTGCGTTTTTTATCTTCTTCAGCGTGCAACTCAGCATCTTTCATCATTTGTTCAACTTCTTCATCGCTCAAACCGCTGGAAGAAGTGATTGTGATTTTTTGAGTTTTGTTCGTACCTTTATCTGTTGCAGATACGTTAACGATACCGTTGGCATCAATATCGAAGCTAACTTCGATCTGTGGAACGCCACGTGGAGCTGGTGGAATATCACCCAACATGAAACGTCCAAGCGATTTGTTACCCGCTGCCATCTCACGTTCACCTTGCAGAACATGAATCTCAACACTTGGTTGATTGTCTGCATACGTGGAGAATACTTGAGATTTGCTTGTAGGGATCGTTGTGTTACGCTCAATCATTTTAGTGAACACGCCGCCTGCTGTTTCGATACCCAGGGACAATGGAGTTACGTCGAGCAATACAACGTCTTTCACGTCACCTGTCAGTACGCCCGCTTGTACAGCGGCACCCAAGGCTACAACCTCATCCGGGTTAACGCCTTTGTGAGGCTCTTTACCAGTGAGTTTTTTGATCGCTTCTTGTACTGCAGGAATACGTGTGGAACCACCAACCAATACGATCTTGTCGATATCGTTAGCTGTCATACCCGCATCGCTCAATGCACGACGAGTTGGTTCAAGCGTACGCTCAACCAGACCTGCAGAGATTTCTTCGAATTTCGCACGGCTCAGGTTCAACTCCAAATGCTGAGGAACGCCATCAGCTACCGTGATGAACGGCAAGGAGATCGTTGTAGTCAATACGCCGGAAAGTTCTTTTTTCGCTTTTTCCGCTGCATCTTTCAAACGTTGAACCGCCGCTTTATCTTTACTCAAGTCAATGCCTTGATCTTTTTTGAATTCACTTACGAGATAATCAATGATCACTTGGTCAAAGTCATCGCCACCCAGTTGGTTGTCCCCGCTAGTTGCTTTAACTTCGAAGAAGCCGTCACCCAGTTCAAGAATGGATACGTCGAACGTACCACCACCCAGGTCATATACGAGAATCGTTTGGTCTTCGGATTTCTCCATACCGTATGCCAAAGCTGCTGCTGTAGGCTCGTTGACGATACGCAGAACTTCCAAACCTGCAATTTTACCCGCATCTTTAGTCGCTTGACGCTGACTGTCGTTGAAGTAAGCTGGTACAGTGATAACGGCTTGAGTTACCGTTTGACCCAGATAAGCTTCAGCATCAGATTTCAATTTTTGCAGGATGATTGCAGAGATCTCTTGTGCAGAGTAGTCTTTGCCATCGATTGTTTCCTTGTGGGAAGTACCCATGTGACGTTTGATCGACATGATCGTACGATCCGGATTGGTAATCGCTTGACGTTTTGCTGTTTCACCGACAACGCGCTCCCCATCTTTTTTGAAACCAACTACGGATGGAGTTGTGCGTGCGCCCTCCGGATTTGGAATTACGACAGCCTCGCCGCCTTCCATTACTGCTACGCATGAGTTTGTTGTTCCTAAGTCAATACCAATTACTTTGCTCATCCGAAAATTTCCTCCTCAACAATTTAAAATGAATGGGTCTGATCTGACCCTTATTTAGATGTTCATGTTGCTAATCGTGCTCTATGTGTACAAACCTTTATATTAAACTTCGCCCACATTGTTCAACCAAGGAGCCGACTCATACCTTCCCATGAGGAAATTATGAGCTGACTTTAACCATAGCTGGACGAAGCACTTTATCTTTCAGCATGTAGCCTTTTTGGACTTCCTCAACAACGATACCTTCTTCATACTCGTCGCTCTCCACTTGCATAATCGCTTGGTGGAATTCAGGATTAAACGGTTGTCCTACCGATTCCATAGCCGTCAGACCTTCGTTATTCATCACCGTTTCCAATTGACGGAAGATCATTTGCATGCCCTTGGAGAAAGATTCGACCTCTGCTCCTTCCGGTACAGTAGCCATGGCGCGCTCGAAGTTATCAATAACCGGTACCAGTTCGGTGACCAGCTTCATCGAAGCATATTTAGCCAATTCTTCTTTTTCCTTCTGCGTACGACGACGGAAGTTATCAAAATCAGCCTGTGCACGGACATAACGCTGCTGTTGCTCTTCAGCTTCAGCCTTCAGACGCGCAAGCTCATCCTGCTCCTGATCAGCGATCTCCTCAGCTTGTGCTTCTGCAGCGCCAGCTTCATTAATAGGCTCCTGCTCAGCTGCTGTTACCTCTTGTTCTTCTGTAAATGATTGCTCCTCTTTCAAGATGTTCACCTCCTTATACGAATGAAATGGTTCATTCCCGAATCTTATTTGAACCGATGCGTCAGCATCGCCGTCAAGTCACGGGATAGTGTATTTAGAATATGAATGACACGTGCATAATCCATTCGCGTGGGTCCCAGAATACCAATCGAACCCAAAGCCTCACCGTCCAATGAATAGGAGGCTGTAATCAGGCTGCAGTTGGCAAAGGCTTCATGATCATTCTCAGTGCCGATTCGCACTTGAATACCAGATCCACCCGGCACAGGCATCATCAATTTCATGAGTGTTGGTGTCTCTTCCAGCAGGTCAAGAATATCTTTTACCTTTTCGATATCTTTAAATTCAGGTTGAGTCAACATATTGGTGGCACCACTGAGGAACAGACGATTATCATGTTCATTGTCAAAGGCACTGTTCAGCACCTGCATAACTTCCTCGTAACGTGTAATATGCCGCTCCATCTCTTGCCCAAGTTCGGTATAAAGACGGGATTTTAATTTGTAGATGGGTACGCCCACAAGCTTGGTATTTAACAAACGAACCACATTTTCCATCTCGGCAACCGAGATTTCTGGTGGAATCTGGACGGTCTTGTTCTCCACCTGACCTGTATTGGTCACAATGATTGCCACAGCTTCACTCTCGTTCAGCGGAAGCAATTGGAAGTGACGCAGGGACGTATGGAATACTTCAGGCCCAAGCAGGATTGAAGTATAATTGGTCATATGTGACAAAATATTGGATGCATGCTGAATAACTTGTTCCATGACGTTCAGCTTTTCAGCGAAGAACGACTTCAGATCATCCAACTCCTGAGGCTCCACCTGATTCCAGGGAACCAAATGATCGACATAATATCGATAGCCTTTATGGGATGGAATGCGTCCAGCCGATGTATGCGGCTGTTCCAGAAAGCCCATATCTTCAAGATCCGCCATTTCATTACGGATCGTCGCCGGACTGTATCCAACATCTCCCCTTTTGGAAATGCTCCGGGACCCTACGGGCTCAGCTGAACGGATATAGTCATCCACTATAGCGTTCAGAATCATTCGTTGACGCTCTGTTAACATGGTGAGTATTCCCTCCTTCTGACTGTACTGTCCCATGTCGTTAGCACTCCGGTTAGATGAGTGCTAAGCGGTAATACAAAAATACCAAACTGACGTGAACATTGTCAAGTGAGTTTGATGAGTGGGCTCATCTATTTATAGTATAGACCAATGTCGACGAGTCCTAACATACTTTATTGAGCATACTTTGAAGTAAAAAAAGACTGCATGTAGGGCAGAGGCTGACTCGGCTCGATCCATGCAGTCCATTCAATTGTTAAGCTGAAACATTAAGCTCTTTCAATACCGCGATCTCGTCACAACAATCCTGCTTGCTGCAATGAACACAGTCCGTCCATACTTTCTCGGGGAAAATTTCTTTTTCCACCACGGCAAAGCCGTTTTTGAGGAAGAAGGATACTTCATATGTCAACGCCATCACCTTGGGAATCTGTTGTTTCTCCGCCTCTTCTACCAATCGATCCAACAATCGAGAGCCAATACCAAGCCCTTTGTGCCCTTCCGAGATACCGAGTGATCTGACTTCTACCAGATCATTCCCCAGACGACAAAGCGATCCGCAACCCACCACTTCACCATCAACTTCGGCTACAACAAAGTGCTCCAGCTGCCGGTGCAGTATTTCCCGTGATCGCGGAAGCATGATCCCACGCTCTGCATAGCCCTTAATCATTTCATACAGTGGTTCAACATCCTCCGGCACGGCTTTTCTGCATATTACCGACATCCTGCTCTCCTCCTATTACCAAGCTTTCCAGAGGAAAGCTGACTTCGTAGTTGTTAAATTAACACGCTCTGTAAAATCAATATGAATAAATATACAACAGAGCGTATAGAATTTCAAGCTACGAATTCAGCGATATGGACCCGATAAACTCCGCAAAAACGTCATTTCCGAACAGGATACCCTGCTCGCTCAGTCGGAAGCCGTCTGCCGTACGCTCAAGCAACCCTGCGTTCAACATTTTACCCAAAGGCTTCGCAAACACTTCTTCCATGGACTCTCCAAACTGTTCGCTAAACCGTGAGGCTGAAGCCCCCTCCAGCATTCTCAGTCCAACCATCAGATAATCTTCCATAGCCTCCGGGCGAGCAATCTCAAAATGATCCAGACGAGGCAATCCTGCTCGTGAAGCTTCAACATAAGGGTTTATACCTTTAATATTCATATGACGTTCGCGGCCTACATATCCATGTGCACCTGCACCCAGACCGTAGTAGTCCTCATTGCGCCAGTACGTAATATTGTGACGACTCTCGAAGCCTGACTTGGCAAAATTACTGATTTCGTATTGTCCATAGCCTGCTTCTTTCATACGTCTCATTAATAGAAGATACATCTCAAGCTCATCATCTTCATGAGGAAGAGGGAGTTGGTTCTTCTGATACAGTGTATGGAAAAGGGTATTCTCTTCCACTTTCAGGCTGTAGATGGAGTAATGCGGCAGATCCAGTTCCAGCGCTTTGTCGATACTCTCATTCAACATCCCTACAGTTTGGTTCGGCAATCCGAACATCAGGTCAATGGACAGATTAGTCAGTCCCGCTTTTCGAGCGTTCTCCAGACTCCGATATACATCATCTGTATTATGAATACGGCCAATGCCTGTCAGCAGATCATTCTGAAAAGCCTGAACGCCAAAGCTGACACGGTTTACGCCGCCTTCTTTCATTGCAGCGAGCTTCTCCGCATCGGTTGTCCCCGGGTTCGCTTCCATCGAAAATTCAATATCGTCGGCCCAATTGGGGAAATACGTCTTCACTGAACGAAGGAATACGGCCATTTCATCCGGTTTCAGAGCTGTTGGCGTACCACCACCTACAAATATGGTCTTGATCTCACCCGGTGGATTTGCCTTAACTGTATGTTCCATCTCCCGTTCCAGCGCTTCGAGATATTGCATCACGGGCTGATCTTTCAGAACGTAGGAGTTAAAGTCGCAATAAAAACACTTATTCGTGCAAAAGGGAATGTGTAGATACACCGCTTGGGGCGCACCTGTCTTCCGGCTGTGTGCTGCCAATGTCATGGCAAGTCCCCCTCTATTTGAAAAAAGGAAAGCCATCCGGCTTCCCTTTCAGCTTCGTTATTTAATATTCTGTGTTGTACCTGAGAAAAGATATCGTTTATCCTTTCATACACAAATTATTGATGTACCGAAAGGATTCACGTGACGTTTGCAAGCAAACGTCTTAATCATCAATTTTCAGTACCGCCATAAATGCCTCTTGCGGCACCTCAACGTTACCAACCTGCTTCATCCGCTTCTTACCTTCCTTCTGCTTCTCAAGCAGTTTCCGTTTCCGCGAGATGTCACCACCATAACACTTGGCAAGTACGTTTTTACGCATGGCTTTTACCGTTTCACGGGCAACGACCTTGGTACCTACAGATGCTTGAATCGGCACCTCGAACATTTGCCGTGGAATCAGCTCGCGCAGCTTCTCACAGACAATGCGTCCGCGGTTATAGGCACGGTCACGGTGAACGATGAAGGACAGGGCATCAACCTGCTCGCCATTAAGTACAATATCCATTTTCGCCAGATTGGACTGACGGTAACCGGACAGCTCATAATCCAGAGACGCATATCCTTTGGTACCTGATTTCAACTGGTCGAAGAAGTCATATACAATCTCGGACAACGGAATTTCATAGGTAATGGTAACCCGGGTCGTGTCCAGATATTCCATATTCACATATTCACCGCGTTTATTCTGACACAGTTCCATAATGGTACCTACATAATCATTCGGTACGATGATATCTGCCTTAACATATGGTTCCTCGACGTAATCAATCCGTCCCACCTCAGGATAGTTGGATGGGTTGTCGATTTTCATCACTTCACCATTCGTTAAAGTGACGTGGTAGATTACACTTGGTGCCGTTGTAATCAACGGAATGTTGAACTCCCGCTCGATCCGCTCCTGAATAACGTCCATGTGAAGCAGTCCAAGGAATCCACAACGGAATCCAAAACCGAGTGCACTGGATGTTTCCGGTTCAAAGCTCAGAGACGCATCGTTCAACTGCAATTTCTCCAATGCTTCACGCAGATCAACATAGTCGGAGGTTTCGATCGGATAGAGACCACAGTACACCATTGGGTTAATTTTACGATAACCCGGCAAAGGCTCTGGTGTTGGATTTTTGGCATCCGTTACGGTATCCCCGACTTGTGTATCGCCAACATGCCGAATACCTGCAACGATAAATCCAACATCACCCACGTTCAGCTCGTCCACGATGGTCATGCGAGGTTTGAACGCACCAACTTCAATGACTTCAAATGATTTACCTGTTGCCATCATTTTGATTTTGGAACCGGATTTGATTTTGCCGTCGACAACACGTACATATACGATTACACCTTTGTACGGGTCATAGTGCGAATCAAAAATCAGCGCTTTCAAAGGTTGGTCAGGATCACCGGTTGGTGCAGGAACACTTTGCACCACTTGCTCCAAAATTTCTTTGATTCCGATGCCTGATTTGGCCGAAGCCAAAACCGCATTACTTGTGTCCAAACCAATAACATCTTCCACTTCCTGCTTCACCCGTTCAGGATCAGCACTTGGAAGGTCAATTTTGTTGATAACTGGTAGAATTTCAAGGTTGTTATCCAGTGCCAGATACACATTGGCAAGTGTTTGGGCTTCAATTCCCTGAGCCGCATCCACAACCAACAGAGCACCTTCACATGCAGCAAGACTGCGTGATACTTCATATGTGAAGTCTACGTGTCCTGGTGTATCAATCAGATTCAATAAATACTCTTCACCGTCATCCGCTTTGTAAGTCAAAGCTACTGCTTGTAGCTTGATTGTTATTCCACGTTCGCGTTCAAGGTCCATCTTATCCAGAACCTGTTCCTGCATTTCACGCGAAGTGAGCGCACCTGTGTGCTCCAAGATCCGGTCCGCAAGTGTTGATTTGCCGTGATCTATATGTGCAATAATAGAAAAGTTACGAATTTTACGTTGTCTTGCCCGAATGTCAGTCATTCCTTACCCCCAGAAACAGCCTAGTGTCAATCACTTCATTATAACAGTTGAAGCACAGTGCATCAATCCCGTGATGTCTCAACTTTACAATAAAGTGTGATCATACACTCCTAGAGGTTATATTGTACCTTTAATCCATGGTATTTTATTCAGCAACGCCGCTAAAAAGAGAGACCACCCACTTGATTCCACTATGTGAGAGATTTTGCAATAGTCCTGCCGTTTTGTCTGCCAACACATCGACCGGAGCCTTACTCTGATCTGCCCCAAGCACTTGGCTTGGTGACTGAACAGGTACAAATGGGGGTTCTTTGATTTCCTTTTGCACAGGTGCAGCTGGAACAGATTCGGTAACCGGGGAAGTTGGCTCAGTTGTTACCACGTTTGACGTGTCTCCTGATGGATTGCCAGTCTGAAAGTTGCCGCCAGCCAGCTGCATTCCAAACAGAACACCCAACAACATTAATACAGCCATGGATAATAGTCTTTTACCGAATCTGGACATATGCTTAGCCTCCTGTCACTCTCTACTATTTTCATCTTCTTACATATATAATCCCTACCCACCCTGCGACGAGGTTTCCGCACTTGCTTTGTCCACCTTCTGATCTTCCCAATACACTTGGGCAATCATATCTGCGAGGATCTTTGATGTCCGTTGTAACTCAGCTCCTGTATTGTCAATGCCGCCTATCTCGATCAAAATACTGTTGGGTGAAAGTGTTTGGTTATACTCTCCATTGTTGGCGCCTCCGCCATCCTTACCCCACACACCACGGGATACTCCCGGGTACTTGGCTTCCAGCTTCTTATGGATTTTCGCTGCAAAGGCTTCATTCTGCCGCCAATTTGGATTTTCATGTCCAATAATGAAATACACTTTGGCGTAGCCCAAGTCATTAATTGTCGTTGTTGTTTTGCCATGACGCTGTGAATCGCGGTGAATGTCTATGAGATACGTCAGATCATCATTTTGAGCAAGTGCCGCTTTTACCGTTTGACGAGAATATTTATAGGAATAGTTCCAGTTATAATCCTTTACTTTAGTCGGGTAATCATCCTTGGCGTGCTCTACGCCGATTCCCAGCTTCTCCAGACTGTCTGAGAGATAGGTGCCCACTTGAAACACATTGCCGGTTGATTTGCCTGATGATGGATTATCACTTTTGGTACCTAGCAATGGATTGTATCCTTCCCGTGGATGGGAATGATAGATAAGAATTGATTTTTTGCCTGTTGTCGGGGAGCCTGAATTATCTTTCTCTCCATTCTTCGCTGGGGGATCTGCCTTGCCTTCTCCATCCCCAGGCTCGCTCGAATCAGGCGGATCCGTATTGTCCTGACCTGGTGGAACATGCAGTTCACTACCGGGTTTCCCTCCACCTGCGGAAGCTGTATCCGTAAGACCAGGACCGGGCTGATAATCTTCGGGAGCCTCTGCTTTTTCGTTACCAGATCCAGGACGGAGCAGAACAGGTTGGTTGGAACCCATGCCCGGCATTTCTCTCGCAATCAGGCTCTTGGGATCTTGAGGATTTACATTCGTTAGTAATTGGAAAACAAATGAAGTGAGATTCTCACCGGATATGGCAGAGGTCTGTTCTTTCTGGGTGAGATGGGGCATCTCCATACCGAGCATATCGACGAAAAAGCGGCTTGATACAGCACTCGCAAATCCTTTCATCGAAGAAACGGGGGAATTATTCAAGCGTTTCTCTGCCATGCCCCCAAGACCAAGTACGACAAAAAACAAGGCAGATATGATCATAAGCAACAACAACGTACGGCCCATGGCCAGCACGTGCAGACATCTTTTTTTCCACTTTCCAATATTCCAGGCCAATATCTTGTTCATTCTGCTGTCTCCTTCCCTGCTGGACAACTCTTATACTTCAACTCTATGAGCCCGCCCAATCTGATAGAACAGGAAAATGAAAGATTCCAGAAACAAAAAAAAGAAAGTCCGATAGATTCGGACCTTCTTCTCAGTTTTAAGTTTTAATGTGTATAAGCAGCTACGTTATCCGGATTCACTGCATCATGGAGTGCGGCATTAAGTCCCGTGGCGATGACGTTGGCAATGCCCTCAATAAACTCATCGATTTCCTTCGGAGTAACAATGAGGTCATGACCCAGCGGCTCCAGTACCTCTTTGACCAGACTTAAGCGATCTTGCTCACCAATGTCGTCCAGCATGCCCATGATCTGTTTTGTCTGATCCGTTTCCTGGCGGAAGTGTGAGCGCATCATCTCAATCACATTGTTCACAATGGTGGACGCATAACATACGGTAGGCACTCCGATGGCGATGCATGGCACGCCTAATATCTCACGAGTCAGGCCACGCCGTTTGTTTCCAATACCGGAACCAGGATGGATACCAATATCGGCTACCTGAATGGTGGTATTTACACGTTCCAGAGAACGGGAGGCCAGGGCATCAATTGCAATAATAGCATCTGGCTTGGTCCGGTCTACAATCCCCTGTACGATGTCACTGGATTCAATGCCTGTTGTCCCTAACACACCAGGAGCAATTGCGCTGACCTCCCGATATCCTGGCGCAACCTGATCGGGCACCAATTCGAAATACTGACGGGTTACCATCAGATTTTCCACAACAAGTGGACCGAGTGAATCCGGGGTGACATTCAAGTTGCCCAGACCAACAATCAAGACCTTGGATGTTTTGTTGATTCCGGCCTTGATCATAAAATCTTCCATCTCGCGTGTGAACTCGGCAGCAACACGTTCCTGTAAATCCGTATCCCCATTCCGTAGTGAGGGGACTTCCAACGTGACATAATGACCTTTCACCCGACCAATGGCTGTGGCTGCTTCATCATTAAGTACATCAATACGTGTAATCGTAATGCCCTCTTTTTTTTCCACATCTTCCCGTAATCCGGGAATCGTCTGTTTCTGTCCACCTTGCGCCATTTCCTTGGAGTCGATGGCCAAATCGGTACGAACTGTATAGTTTTGCAAATCCAGTGTCATTCTGTCCCTGCCTCCCTTACCGCATTTGAGCATATTGTGTGGGAAAAAGAGTTTCTTTATGCAGCATGTCGAACATCGTAGGAATATCTGTTGCATTTTACATGCTAGCGTGATAGAATATTTTAAGTTGTGAAACGTTTGTATTCATGCAAATGCCTTACAGGAGGTGAATGTAATGCCAAACATCAAATCCGCTGTTAAACGCGTAAAAACGAGCGACAAGCGCCGCGCACTCAACGCTTCCCAGAAGTCTGCACTCCGTACAGCTGTTAAAGCTGCTGATGCTGCTCTGGTAAGTAACGAAGTTGATACTGCAAAAGCTGCGATTCAAGCTGCTTCCAAAAAGCTGGACAAGGCTGTAACTAAAGGTCTGGTTCATAAAAATGCTGCAGCACGCAAAAAGTCTCGCTTGGCGAAAAAACTGAACGCTCTTTCCGCACAAGCGTAAGAAGCGTTACTTATACGATCCAATGGAAAAATCCTGAACAGCATAGGCTTTCAGGATTTTTTAGTATCTGATTCGATAAGTATAAGACACAGACAAAGCGACCTTTATTCCGATGATCTAACCATCATGGAGCAAAGGTCGCTTTGTTTGTTATTTACACTAGTAATCTATTACGGTACCTATTTTTTACGCACCAAGTCTTAATAAGAACAGCTCCAGACCAAGTACTTTATCCACCGCTCCTGTTTTCATCTGGTAATCCAGTTCGCTGAGGTGACTCAAGATCATTCTCAGACGATCCGCCTGAAATTTGCGAGCTTGTTCTCCCGCAATCTTAACGGCATATGGATGCAGGCCAAGCTGACTGGCGATCTGCTGTTGGGAGTAGCTTTGTTGGCCCAACTCTTTAACTTGAATCATAATCCGAAACTGCCGAGCGATCAAAGCCGCAATTTTAATCGGTTCTTCCCGCTGCTTCAGCAACTCATAGAACAGAGCCAATGCCTTCTCCAGTCGCAAATTAGCCAGTTCTTCCACCAGTGAAAATACATTCTGCTCTGTACTGCGGGCAACCAGCGATTCAATATCAGCACGCTTAATAGTCCCACCATTACCCGCAAACAAACATAACTTGTCTACTTCAGCAGACAGGGTCTGAAGACCTGTTCCTGCATAGTTGATTAATGTTTCCGCCGCTCCTGTCTCCAAGGAAACATCCCGCTGCTTCGCCAGTTTCACAATCCAATTCAACAGCTCATCTCCACTTAGTGGAGCAAAAGCAAGAACGACTGCCTGTTTCTTGACAGCCTTCACCAGTTTCTTGCGCTCATCCAGCTTATCCCCTTGGGCCAGGAAAACAATCGTACTGTAATCTGCCGGATTTTCCATATATGTAAGCAGACGATCAACCTGATGTTCAATCTTGGATTCTTTACCTGCAGTGAACAGGCTCGCGTCCCTTACAATAATTAATTTGCGTGGAACGAGAAAAGGTACGGTCTCTGCTTCTTCAATAACGACCTCCACAGCCGTCTCAGACAAATCATATGGAATAATCGCAAAATCACGATGTTCTTCTTCAATAACCTGTTCTTTTAACATATCCGTAAATTGCTGTATCTGGTACTTCTCCGTTCCGTACAGCACATAGATCGGTGCCGTTTCTCCATTACGTATTGCCTTTGTTGCACTTTTTACATCCATTCACGGCGCCTCCTTATCCCTCTTATCCTACCAGAAAAAGCGCAAGACAACAAAGGGACCTTACATCCAGTTGCGGATGAAGGTCCCCTGTCCTACATCTATATAAACGCAGACACCAGCCATTCTAGAAAAAGCCAGCGCGCGGTCATACGACGTCAGTTGTTTGAACTGAGATAGGACGTTTTGTTACTTCCATTATATGCTTGTCATACTGAAAATGTTCTTTCGTTTGAGGAGTGAACTTCCCAATCTTAATTATTTCGCAGAAGCTCCACCTGAAACGGCAGGTACATTAAACGAATTCTTCGCCGTTGTTCCGTCCTTGTCCGTTTCGTAATTAAATAGTGTACCATCCTTAGACCAACTCGCTGACTTCAGTGTGCCCTCTATACTACGTTGTTCAACCAAATTTAGAACATCCGGTTCGCCCACAGGTTTCGAGTATATGCTGATTTGATCACCAATAAGCATAACTACATAAGAGCCGTCAGGTGATTTCCATTCTTTTGGTGCTGCCGTTGTACTCATCTCCTGATCCGGTCCTGCTGCGAATCCTTGGCTTCCTCCAGAGGCGTCTGTACCTGCAGCGGATGCAGCGGAATCAGGAGCAGAATTACCTTCTACCGGAGCATCTTCATTTACATTCGGTACGATTGTCTGAGAAGTGAAGGAATCTCCATTGTCTGTTTCAGTTACTCCGGTCTCTTCCCCATCTGCAGGAGTTCTGGGCGCACTTCCTGAATCTGGATTTTTCTGCTCGGAATCTTGATTCTGAACTTGATTCCTTTGATTATCGGTCGTAGGTGTTTTGGACGAATTGTCTTGTGTTCCTTTATTTGAAGAAGGCGTTGATTCAGTAGCCGGTTGTTGAGGAGTCGGATCTGACCGAACCTCAGGCTCCTGCACCTTTTCTCCACCATTCTCTTCGGGAGTTGTTTCTGTTCTCAGGTTATCCCCTTCCGTTGAGGAAGTATTCGAATTATCCACAAATACATCGTTGCTGCTTGGTGTGGAAGAAGCTGCTGGATCATTATTCTCAATATTCTTGCTCAATGGATTCTCATCCACATTGCCACTCTCTTGAGAAGCTCCAGAGCTCAGCATCATGGAATCGGCATTCTCAATCTGTTCAGGCTGATATCCCCAGATGGCAAATCCCAATACAACTGCCGCAGCCGCTGCACCCATGGACATACGTCCTGCCATCGAGTTGAGCCATTTTTGCTTCGTTTTCCGCTCACTTGAACGTTGTAAATTCTCAAATGTAGCGGGGACAGGATTCATTTCCTGTATGGTGCTGCTTTGTTCCTTCCGCGCTTCGTCAATGGCATCAAGTTGTGGCATAATCGCATCAACCAGACTGAATCTCGGGCTTACTTGCGGTAATTCTTCCAGTTCTCTGGAAAGAGCTCTGAGTAAACTAAAATTCTCGGCACACTCCGGACACTTCGCCACATGCTGTAGCATCTGCGCGGTTTCCGCCTCGCCCAGATCATGATCCAGATAGCGGTGCATCCATTCCACCACCTCTTCGCATTTCATCCTGTCACACCACCTTTCTGATATTCCTGTAGTAGATTCTGTAATTGCTGCCTGGCTCTAAATAAATAAGATTTCACCGTATTCAATGGAAGATCGAGACAATCCGCAATTTCATTGTAGGATAAGTCCTGCAAATATCTTAGAACAATAACGGTCCGATGATGCTCGGGAAGCTTGTTGATCGCATCCTGAATGTCTTGGGCCACATATGTAGACATGACCTCGTACTCCACATCCTGATTATCCTGAAAAACCATGTCATGTTCGTCAATGGAGACGGATGGTTTGGTTCTTCTGAATTTATCAATACAGATGTTCGTGACGATGCGTTGTACCCAGGTTTTAAATTGGGCTTTTTCTTCGTATGAGTTGATTTTGGTGTAAATTCGGATCAATGCTTCCTGAGCAGCATCCAAAGCGTCCTGTTCATTATTTAGAATGTAATATGCGGTCCGATAGACATGTTGTTCAATCTCCCGCAATAGGGTAATTAGAGCGTCGCGATCGCCCGATTGAGCGGCTCTGATGAGTTCCGGCTCTACCACAAAGGATCCCCCTCTCCCTGCAACCTTACAGACGTGATCATCAATAAAATTGTTGCAAAGTTAAGTATTTTTTAATTTGCCATAACAAAATAACGGCGTATGTATTTGGGCCGCTGAAATCTTCTCTTAGAATAACAGAAATTGCATAACGAGTCACCAAACGTATCCAAAAGGGATTCCATTACTTACACGACTCAATTCAAATGCAATGGCATACATTATAGCTAAGCACTTTTTGGTTCTGAAAATAAAAAAAAGTCGAAATTTGTCCAAATTTAAGCTGATTTTAATGCAATTTTCATGAAAATGGTGTATTGTAAATTTACATTCATAAAACACGAGGTGATGAGCATGCCAGCTCTAGCGAAAATTCAAGCTTTAAAAGAACAAATGCCCAAAGAATACCAAAGTATTTCCCACTTTGTGGAACATGCACTGGAGTCCATTGATACTCTGGTTGAGGAACATCGGAAGTATGTAGCTGCACAGGCATTATACGGCGATAAAATCGTTGGATCGGAAGAACGCTTGTACAGAGAAACCGTACTTGATGTCAGAGCACAGCTGTTGATGACTCTTGAAAAAACGGTAGAAGATCTGTTGCACAAGGGTGACAAACATTGGAACAAACACTTTAAGGATGGCGTGGAGTAGTTCTTATATTTCTTCTACATTTTGAAAAAATGGCCCGTTTTCCGATATTCTCCTTCGTGGAGCGTAACGGAAAGCGGGCTTTTTTGTGCTGTGCTGGGATGCTGTGCTGGGATGCTGTGCTGTAACTTGCTATCAAATGAAGTGAGGAATTAATAGCGCCTGGACGTCTTCTTTCTCAGCCTGTATATGTTAAAATATAGTAAATCTCAAGTCTACTCGTTGTTGAATATAGTTTTTTTTTAAGATGGAGGTCAATATTTGAAATGACAAAAACTCATAGAATCCATAGGCCGCGCGGAAAAATACTTGCAGCTATATTAACTGCAATTGTAATTTCACTTGTAATGGGGTTATATCACTACATTCCCTTGGATGAAAGAATAGAGAATGCCCACTATTATTCATTCGGATATACTTTTGCGGTTGGATTATTGATTAACCTCGCTATTTTACTTTTCTTAATTATGCCACTTTCCATATTGGTGGATGGATTACTTTTATACAGAAGAAAAGATAATACGTATATGAGATTGCTTGTTGCTATTGCGGCGTATGGTCTATTAGGCTTCATAGGTGGAATTATCTACTCGATATTTACACTTAACTTCATTACTTTTTCTGGTCAGACTATCCACATTATTGTAAGCTCTCTTGTTTTTTTTGCCTTACAGTTGGTATTAAATCGGAGCTTTTTTCACTTATCTTCACACCGATAGTACGACTTAACCCATAAGGTTTCCATTTAGTAAACTTAGGCTTCCAATAGTGATGTCACTTCAGTATCATCACAAACCAATGGATAACTCAACGAAACATTAAGAACAGTCTAGAAAACTACAGACTGTTCTTAATGTTTCAACTAACGTTTCTTGTTAGCTTAATATATCAGGCTCAAAGTTTCATTTATTATAGAACATTTTCATTTTCTAATTCATCATTCCAATGATTATCGATATACCCACGGCTGTTGTTCCATTCTACCAACAGTTAATTTATTGAATACATAACTAATTCCTGATGTAATAGCATATAGAGTCGACAATAGCATAGTGACTCTTGGTTTTTATTTTTCTTTCCATTATATTCACTTCCACCTCCATAAAAAGCCGTCCAATTGATAACTCGGCGGTTATTGTGAATTTTCTACAGTATTTCGTCTAGAGGGAGTTTGAAGGAATTCATTTCATCACGATCGATGTGATTCATAATCAAAAAAGCGTTTCTTTTTTCGTACGGAATAGCGACAATGATTTCTTCGTCTGGGACATTTTTAAGATACGAAGTTGCAGCCCGGATATCGGAAGCTGTTGCATAATCATTATAATTGTCAAACAACTGATAGACATTGAACTGACCTTCTGTTTCTGTTTCTGCGATGATGTAGATGTTTCCATTATCGAAGCCTTTATAGATATTGGAGTTATCGATGGTTTTCATATTTTTTTTCTCCTTCTGGGTCTTACCGAGTGTAATTTTTAAAAATTGGTATGCTTGTCAATAAATATATCACAATCTCTCAAGTTGTTTGGCAGAAAATGTTGAAGAGCTATTAGCTGGTATAACTTAATGAAACAACGTCAGCAATGGAACCATGTTCTTGTCCCTCGACAAATATAGGGTTCGAAAATTGATAAAGCAATCCCGATATTTGAACAGAAGCAGCCGATTAAGTTGAGCAGTTGCTTTTTAGTTGTATTGAGTTATCGTTTCCCGTTAGTTCAATACACGATCCCTCTTACAACTAAACACTTCTTTGAAGCTTGACATTAAATTCTGTCGTTGACGCAGTGACATACTCCATATAATTCACGGAGCCGTTAAAGTTCAAATAAGCTTCATAACGCATGCGGATTCCAGGTAAAGTAATCAAATCCAGAACATTTTCCTTTGGAACCCACCTGCATTCGCTCGTTTCATTAGAAGTAGCTAACTCTCCACCCACAGCTTTACACACGAAATCAAACATGACCTTGGTAGGGACATCAGTCACACCGTCATACCATTTATGGATTGCTGTATTCGAAATAACACTAACCAAATAGCTAACCGTGGCGTCTATTCCACTTTCCTCTTTAATTTCACGGATGACCCCATCAATCAGGTTTTCTCCAACTTCAGTTATCCCACCAGGATACACCCAACCATCGTCATGGGCTTTTACTAAAAGGATATTTCCAGTTCCATCCTCTACAATTCCACCTGCAGATACAATATGTGTCGGGAACGTCATTTTACAACCTCCAAATAAGATAAATTTGTATATTTATTCCTCATACTTCTCATACTTTCCTGCCTTTGTGAATTTCTAAAAGATACTGTCGACATATGCAACCATGTAAATTCCGTCACTCAACTCCAACCACCTTGTACCGGATATCAATTTTTCCATCTTTCACTTTCATCTGTACCTCACCCATCTGATCAGTCCGATAAATATCTGACCCGTTAGCTTCCAGACGTTCCATCACTCCCGGATTGGGATGCCCATATGTATTGTTAACACCAGCAGAAATCACGGCGGTTTTGGCGTTCCAGTATTGAAGCCAGGCTTCGGTTGACGACGTTTTACTCCCATGATGAGCGACCTTTAACACGTCAATGGAGACAGATGCTGGTGGAGCAATATTTGAATTTTCCGGCAACAGGCCTGTAAGTCCCCTTTGTACAACTCCCTTTGTAACTCCAATATCTGCACCTTTCTGTTCAAACTGGGCAGCCAATGAGCCGTCCTGAATCATATAGAGCAGGTCCTGCTCGGCTGCTGCATCCATGTCCCCGGTGAACAGCATGGAAGTGCCAGCCATGTCCAGCAAAAAGACAACCGAATCATGATTCTGGTGTTCCGACACAGGCAAATTGCCTAATGCATTTACATCCATATGCGCCAGATCTGGAGCTATAAAACGTAAACTTGTCTCTTTATCAGCCTTATAAGTCATACCCTGCTGAATAGCGTAAAGAGGAATTTTTCGTTCCATGGCTGTATTCAGTAACTTATCAAAGTTCTCCTTACCGCTGGTCGTTCCATTAAACATGAACCGTTTAACCGGAATCTGTTCCAGCACAGCCTGTAGCCCTCCGGCATGATCCTGATCGGCATGTGTTACAATGACAGCGTCCAGTTGGTGGATGCCTCTCTTTTTCAATAAAGGAACAACCACCTTGGCTCCGACCTCATACGGATCACGTCTTGTTTTCCACGATTGCTCGGTGTTCCCAAAGTTAACTGTTCCCCCGCCATCCACCAAAATGTGTTTGCCTTCCGGGGTTGTGATCAACGTACCGTCCCCTTGTCCAATATCCAAAAACTGCACAATGCCGGTTCCAGCAGGCTTGGGAGTCTGATATGCCCACCACAAGCCAGCAACAAAGCTGAGCGTGAGCAAACCGCACAACCATTGCTGAGCTTTACTCATTCGTTCATGTGCATAATAACCTGCACCTCGTGCGGTAAATGCACTTGCATACTCCGGCCAGGCAATACTGGCTCCTAATATGGTTAACGAAGTTTCTTTTCCATCTATACGTTTCTTACCTTGATCCTGATCCTGTGCCGCGTTAGACATCGAAGAGCGAATGCCCATATTCCCCATGGAAACTATAGGTTGTCGCCTCACAAGAGGAGCTGTATCCTCCTCAATAAACGCCGTTTCCCGCTGTTCACCATTGCCACGATGCAACAAGTAGAGTAAGGCATACAACACGGCATAATATGCGGCTATCCACAACAGGGAAGGTGTTGCCCAGATCAACACAAAACCTGGCAGGCTGTTCATCCACTCCACGCTTACAAATGTCAGTTGATTCAGTTGAATCGCAATCCATGCGAGAGGTCTCGCCAAGGGAACCCATATGAATGACAATAGCATGGCGACCGTCCCCAGAGGTAATATAATGGCGCTAATCAGTGAAACCAGTAGAAAGTTGGCCACAAATGAGAGCAATGAGAATTGGTTGAAATACAAGATGGTTACTGGAAAAGAAATCAGCTGAGCGGTCACCGTAACCGATGCTGTTGCAGCAAGAGATTTCGGCCAACTGCTGAAGAGTCGGCTAATCAACGGCATATAGATCATCAAACCTGCGGTTACGAGAAAGGATAACTGGAAGCTCACACTTAGCAAAAAGTACGGGTCCCACCACATCATCAGCAAAGCTGCTGCACTAATCATCTGGAGCCCGTCTCTGGCGAGACCACGGCGTGCCATATACAAACCAATCATGGACATAATCCCTGCCCGAATGACTGAAGGTGAACCACCGGATAACAGTACATATGCAGGCACCAGGATCAGAACAATCGTGAGTGCCGTCTCTCTGGTAAGCTTTAACCAGGATAGAATAAGGAGAAGAGAAGCTACATATACAGCGACATGAGTTCCGGAGATCGCCAGGATATGCGTTAGACCCAGTTGTGAAAACTGACCATAAGTCCCTGGATCAATATCATTAGCCATCCCGATGATCAAGCCCTTCATATAGCCTGCATGGGGCTCAGAAAATAACTGCTCTATCGCCGAACCCAACCTATGCCTCGTCCAATCCGTCCACCGTAGTACGTTAAATTGTCCAATGCCCTCAGGAGGCGTAGCTGTGACAGAGCCGACTCCCTTCACTTTGAACAACCAATGGATATGGAGGGTTCGCAAATAACTGCGATAATCAAACCCGCCAAAGTTCCTCGCTTCGCCCGGAAGGGCAAATGAACCATCAAGTGTGATTAAATCACCCCGCTTCCAGCCCCCTGCTACCTGTTGTTCTTCTTCCTCCAACAGTCTGACTTGTACCATCAATTGTTCATCTATTTTGAATGCAGATGATGTTGCCAGACTTGTATCTGCTGATGAATCCGATAAGCGCATTATTGAAGACATCTGTATCTTAAAGTCAGCCCGATCTCCATCAATACGTACATCTGACACAAGCTCACCCTGAATTTCGGCTACCGAACCGTCAAGCTCTTTAGTAGCGATATGAGTAGTCTCGGACAGGCTACTGTGATTGCGTGCGTCATTCCATTCCCAATGTGTAGCACCTCCAATAAGGGCAACGAGTAAAAAGAAAATGGACCATCCACGTACATCTATGAAACGAAGCAGAAGTGGCAGACACGCCAGCGCTCCAATCATTCCCCAGATTAACGTCCAACCGGTTAACACACATGCCATCCCGCTACCGCATAACCAGCACATCGAAAAAGTCAGCAAAGGTCTGCCTTTCATTCGTCTCCCTCCTTCACGTCACGCGTTGAACGCAGAAAAACCCCCGAAAAGCCAATTCAGGCTTGCCGGAGGTTCTCCCTCGCATATTCGACCATATTCACATTAATTGCTCACAGTCATCATCGTTTCCCGCGGCGGTTGGTAATTCTCCAGCCTGCGGAACGTTATGCCCTTCTGTTCCATCATATTCGTAACCTTACGCGTATCTTTAGGATAAGAGCGATGAAACACGATTTCTGTAATACCACTGTTCGCAAGCATATTGGCACATGTCCAGCAAGGTTCGTCGGTCACATACACAGACGAGCCTTCGCGGTCGATTCGATCTGTGAATAAAAGCAAATTTTGCTCAGCATGGATTGTGCGAATGCAGCGTTGCTTTTTCACCATTTCTTCCTGACCATCGGTCACAACCAACTCATATTCTTCCGATATCATGCAACCCGCTTCAGAACAGTCCGGAACACCAGTGGGTGCACCATTATAGGCTGTTCCCAGCAGTTTCTTTCCCTGAACTAGCACGGCACCTACATGACGACGCGAACAGCGGGAACGGGTGGAAACCATATACGCGATGTCCATAAAATACGTATCCCAGTCCTTGCGTACCTCTACTGTACTCATGCTGCTTTCCTCCCGCTCAACACATTTTTTATTCTAATATTTACCGGATCTGCACATATGGTGCCATCTTCTCCAGCATCTTCATGCCGATTCCTTTGACCTTTGTCAGATCACTAACTTTTGTGAAAGGACCATGTGCATTCCGATAGTCCACAATGGCCTGAGCTTTCTTCTCTCCGATTCCGGGGAGCTCTGTAAGCTTGGAGAGAGGTGCACTATTCACATCAATCTTGCCATTATCGCTTGCTTCCTCACGAACGATAGATGAATTACTACTTGATGCCGTCTCGGAGGTAACCGAAGGATTGGATTTCGTATCTTGCACTACCGGTTCAGTCGAAGCAGCAGTAACCAATGAAATATCGTTCGTCTGAGTTGGAGTTTGGGCTACTGGATCACCTTCGACTGCACCAATCAAGCTTTCTTTAGACTCTCCTACCTTTGCATCATTCCCAGTATGCATCCCATTTGCATCCGTTCCTGAAGATGCCCCTGGTTTGCCCTGAACCGAAGTAGCCGACTGTACAGCAGGAAGTTCCTGCTCTAACGTCGGCTTCTCGGTGCCGAGCTGCAAGGGTTCCCAGCCACTAGGTGGTTGTTCACTTTTGCCCGACCATAATATGAGTATACTTCCAACCACCGCAGCAGCAATGGTCATTCCTTTGTTCCATCTCATTTCTTCCACACCTCTCCCTGAATTCAAAATCATTCATTTCGAACACGGGCGGTGCTTCCGAACCGTTGAACATCCCTGATGAAACAAGTTATGCATTTTTCATGTCATGTGAAACAGGTCCTCACGCATAGAATAGAGGGAATGAACTGCGCCAGTACCGTAAAGCATGAAAGGAGGCCTGAACAATGAAGGTTGGATTTATCGGAACCGGCAGCATGGGCAGCCTGCTGATCTATGCCCTAATTCAATCCGGTGCACTTGAGCCCCGGCAGATCGTGGCCAGCAATCGAACCCCATCCAAAGTACGACAGTTATCCCTCCGTTACCCCGGTCTGCATGAATCCCAGAGCAATCGGGAAACGGTGATCCGAAGTAATATCATCTTCCTGTGCGTGAAGCCGCTTGAATTCAAACATGTCATTGACGACATCCTGCCTGTCGTGAATCCCAATCATATCATTGTCTCGATCACCAGTCCCGTGCAGCTGCGCCATCTGGAATCTTCACTTCCTTGCAAAGTCTCCAAGGTTATTCCCAGCGTCACACACCAGGTTGGCAGCGGCGCGTCCCTGTGTATACACGGCGAACGAATGACTAATGAAGACCGCGCTGTGTTGGAAAGTCTGCTTAGTCATATAGGCAGGCCGTACCAAGTGGACGAAGCCTGTACACGAATCACATCCGACTTCTCCAGTTGCGGACCTGCATTCATATCGTTCTTTTTGGAACAATGGATCGAAAGTGCCGTGAAGCTGACAGGCATCAAAAGAGCAGATGCCTGCGCTCTGGCTGGCGAAATGCTTCTGGGAACAGGCAAGCTGCTTACCGAAGGAGGATACACGCCGCAAGAGCTTCAAGCTCGTGTCGCTGTACCTGGCGGTATTACCGCTCAGGCACTTGCACTGCTGAAGGTTAGTCTCGACGGTGTTTTCGACAGCCTGATCCGCACGACACATGACAAATATGATGAAGATTTGTTAAAGCTGGATGAACTATTTCGAGCCGGTGAGATTAACCGGCAACAATATTAACGAGTTTGCCTGGAACGGCAATGACCTTGCGAATGGTCTTGCCTTCCAGCGCCTGCTTAACAGGTGCCAGCTCCATCGTGAAGTCCTGCATACCCTGTGCATCCAAGTCCTTCGCGATCGTCGCACGAGTTACGATTTTACCGTTTACCTGAACAACGATTTCTACTTCCGCATCCACTGTCATGGACTCGTCATATTCCGGCCAAGCCACGTAAGAGATTCCACCTTCATGACCCAAACGACTCCACAGTTCTTCTGCCATATGCGGTGCCAGTGGTGACAGCAGTTGCACAAAGTTCTCCATCGCTTCACGAGGCAGTGTATCGGCTTTGTATGCATCGTTGATGAAGATCATCAGCTGGCTGATAGATGTGTTGAAGCGCAGATGTTCCAAATCTTCCGTCACTTTTTTGATCGTTTTGTGAGCAGTCCGCTTGAACTCATCCGTTCCACCGTCCACCGTAATCTTGTCATTGATGGCTCCTGTATCTTCGTTAATAAAGAGACGCCATACACGTGACAGGAAGCGGTGCATGCCTTCAACCCCGTTTGCATTCCACGGTTTTGTCGCTTCCAATGGTCCCATAAACATTTCGTACAGACGCAATGTATCCGCACCGAATTCATTCACAATTTCATCCGGGTTAATGACATTACCACGAGATTTACTCATTTTCTCATTGTTCGTGCCTAGGATCATACCTTGGTTCACCAGTTTGTGGAACGGCTCTTTGGTATCCACAACACCCAGATCATACAGCACTTTATGCCAGAAACGAGCATACAGCAAGTGAAGCACCGCGTGCTCCGCTCCGCCAATGTACAGATCAACAGGCAGCCACTGCTGCTGTTTCTCCTTGGAGATCAGTTCCTTGTCATTGTGAGGATCGATAAAGCGCAGGTAATACCAGCAGCTACCCGCCCATTGTGGCATGGTGTTGGTCTCACGACGCGCCTTCATTCCCGTTTCCGGATCTACCGTATTCACCCACTCCGTAACATTCGCCAGTGGTGATTCTCCAGTACCCGAAGGTTTGATCTGATCGATATCAGGCAGCAGCAGTGGAAGTTGATCCTCCGGTACGGTCTTCATCGTTCCGTCTTCCAGATGCAGAATCGGAATTGGCTCACCCCAGTAGCGCTGACGGCTGAACAGCCAATCACGCAGACGATAGGTTACTTTCCCTTGTCCTTTACCGTTCTCTTCCAACCAGGCAATCATCTTGGCAACTGCTTCTTCATTGTTCAGTCCGTTCAGGAAATCGGAATTCACATGTGCGCCATCACCGGAATATGCCTCTTGTGTAACGTCTCCACCTTGAATAACCTCAATGATATCCAGACCGAACTGCTTCGCAAATTCCCAGTCACGCGCATCATGCCCTGGAACAGCCATAACCGCACCTGTACCATAACCCGCAAGAACGTAATCAGCAATCCAGATCGGCAATTTTGCACCATTAACGGGATTGATTGCATAAGCACCAGTGAATACACCTGTTTTGTCCTTGGCCAAATCCGTACGTTCCAGATCACTCTTACGAGAAGCCTGCTCCTGATAAGCCTGAATCGCTTCACGTTGGTCATCCGTTGTAATCGCTTCTACCAATTCATGTTCCGGAGCAAGTACTGCAAAGCTCGCACCGAACAATGTGTCCGCACGGGTAGTGAATACCTTAATAACTTCCTCGCGACCTTCAATGGCAAAAACAACTTCTGCACCTGTCGATTTACCGATCCAGTTACGCTGCATATCCTTGATGCTTTCAGACCAATCCAGCTCTTCCAAGTCTTCCAACAGACGCTCTGCATACTCGGTAATTTTCAGTACCCATTGACGCATCGGTTTACGTACAACCGGATGTCCACCGCGTTCACTCTTGCCATCAATAACCTCTTCATTAGCCAGTACCGTTCCAAGTGCTTCGCACCAGTTTACTGCGACTTCGTCCACATAAGCGAGGCCCTTATTGTACAACTGGATAAATATCCATTGTGTCCATTTATAATACTCAGGGTCTGTTGTGCTGATCTCACGATCCCAGTCATAGGAGAAACCGAGTGATTTGATCTGGCGACGGAAGTTGTCAATATTGCGGAATGTAATATGCCGTGGATGTTCACCTGTATCCAATGCATGCTGCTCAGCAGGCAGACCGAAAGCATCCCAACCCATCGGATGTAATACATTGTAACCGCGCATACGTTTGTAACGGGAAACGATATCCGTTGCCGTATATCCTTCCGGGTGACCTACGTGCAGACCTGAACCGGATGGATAAGGGAACATATCCAGTGCATAAAATTTCGGTTTAGCAGGGTCCTCACCCGTTTTAAACGTTTTATTGGCATCCCAGTATTGCTGCCAACTTTTTTCCATGACTTGTGGCTGATAGCCGTGCTTCGGCTGGTTATTCTCACTCATCTATTGTTCCTCCTTCAGGTTACTCGCTTAGCTTTAATTGCAACAAAAAAACCTCAGCATCCCGTAGCGTTTGCAGCGCTAGGGACGAGAGGTTGAATTCCCGTGGTACCACCCTAGTTAGCGGACGAACGTGCTTCGTCATCCACTCCCTTTGGACCTGTAACGGCGGTTAACCGATGCGGATTTCCATTCCTGAATTCCAGCTTATACTTAGCAGATTAGACAGGATGGTGTAATCACCGCATTTCTCCAAGGCGAGTTCGCAATTTACTGTCAACCGGCTTGCACCAACCGCCGGCTCTCTGTGATGTACAGAAATCACTACTAATCCTTATCATCGAAATATGTATACAATATCGGGACCATTATATAAAAAAGCAAGCCCAAAGTCAATATTACACCTTATAATTGCCTTCTTGAAGATCACAGTTTGTATCCTTCATAACGCTGGTGCTGTTCAGGATAACCGAAATCGCTCAATTCCTTCCTCCAGGTTATGAATAGTCCAATTCACATGTTCCTGATTGTCATATTGCCGATAAGCGCACTCAATGCGCAGCACCAGATCAAAGTACAAGTCATACAGACTTCTTCTTTTTAGCTCACTTTCAGTCGTAATCGCACGCCCATAACCTTTCACAAAACCGGGTGTATAGTTAAAATGACTGAAATAATGCTCCATCAGAGGGTCTGCCCACAGTGAACGTTCAAAATCAATAATTGCTGTGATGCGACCTTTGTCTACTAGAATATTTCCATCCCATAGATCCCAGCTGACAAGAAGAGGTTCTTTTACATCGTCCAACACATCCGATTTCTCTTCAATCAAACGTCTCAATTCAGAGTGATCCATCGAAAATGTAATCCCGGCTTCTTCCCCATCGGCAAGAACGTCTTCCATCAGGTTCATAAATGCTTCTTTCCATGTGGAATAACGCTGTTTTTGCTCTGAGAAATATCCGAACTTCTCGCCCTTGATTTCATTTATTCGACGATTGTAACGCCCCAGTTGTTGTTCAACGGCTTCCTGCTCTTCCGCAGAATACTGATCCTTGACCTGATTATAGGGTGTTCCAGACATGTACTCCATGATAAAATACCGCGCTGAAGCCATGGTTAACGAATCATCATAAACCAGAACTTTGGGTACGGGAACATCCTTCAACTCGCCGATGAGACGCAGTGCCTCGACCTCAGCAATCATCAGATCCTGCTCACAGCGCATCAGATTGGTGGAAGCCGAAGGGGCAATTTTGAGTACCACTTGCTGTTGGTCACTCAATGTAATGAGATATGCATGATTGGCCCAGCCATCCACCATTTCCTTGTAGTCCTGTATACTTGCAGATAGATGCTGCTCGATTATGGCATTTATTTGTTCTGACGAGAGTCTTGTTTTATATGTACTTTCCACTTCCACACCTCACCTCGACTATTGGTTTCCATAGAAAACGCTTTCTATCCGACTATTATCGCCTCCTTTACTTTAGCTGGCAATACTTTTTGTCACGCTCTTGGGTCTTTCCAAGCATTTCTTCGCCCGATCACAGAAACATGTCAATCCATCTTTACGAGAAATAAAAAAACTGCCCCCATACAACATAAGGAACAGTTTTTATCTTTTATACTTACTTCACAGCAACGTAGAACAAGCGCTGTGCGCTGTCTCCTGCCTCTTTCCATTCAAAATCCGCATATACCTTCACATCTCTAAAACCTGCCTTGGATAACTCCAGCTTCATCCAGTCCGGGTTATATGCACGTTGGACATGAACTTCTTCAAACCGCTGATACATATCCTTGCTGCCGTCATCCACACGTGAAAAAATACTGAGATGATGCTCAATCTCACAGCGATCCTGGTCCAAATCACAAGTCCAAATATAAGATACGGAGCGCTCATCAAGCACAAAAGGCTGCTCCTCATCATAACGGATAAGCGTATTGGGATGATGCACATCAAACAAAAACGTTCCATCCGGCTTCAGCATCTCATATGTCCGCTGGAATGTTCGAACGACATCTTCTTGTTCAAGCAGATAATTGACGCAATCGCAGAATGATATCACCGAATCCACAGGTTCCGGAACTCGCCAGTCTCGCATATCCTGCTGCACCCAACGTACGCTGCCTTCCCGATACAAGCGATGACCCTGAGGCGTAGCCTCCATCTTGCTGCGCGCAACCGACAGCATATCTGCTGACAGGTCAATGCCTGTAACTTCGAAACCGGAGTTCACGAGCGGGATTGTAATAGAGCCCGTTCCACAGCCAAGTTCAGCGACACTTTTGGGCATTCCATGCTGTTCCCATGCTGTTCTTGCAAACCTTATCCAGTCCGGATAAGGCATATCTTCCATTAATTCATCGTAGACATAGGCAAATTTCCGGTAAGACATGTCAGGCACCGCACTTTCAATTTCATTTTTCAAACCTCGCTAACAAAAGAAAAAGCAGGGGTATCCGGTATTTACCCAGCCTATCCCTGCCTTCTCCGAGTTTCATATTACGAAATATTCAATCAAAAAAATTAATTGTTTTCATTCTGTTCCTTAGGAGCAGATTCGGACAGATACGTCCAGCTTTCCTTTTGGACCACCAATCCGTCCTTCATCAATTTTCCCAAGGCACGCTTGAACGCAGACTTACTGATCCCAAAGCGCTGCTTGATGATATCCGGCGGAGTTGCATCCGAGTAAGGCATGCCGCCCATAGGACGCTCTTTCATAAAGGCGAGAAGCTTGTCTGCATCTTCGTTACGTCCAACTTGTTTGAGCTGAGTCATGGCCAGATTCACACGTCCGTCTTCACGTACCAGTGTCACTCGACACTTCACTTTCTCACCAAGACGCAGCATATGACTACGTTCAGATGAATGAATCATGCCAATTGCCCCAAAGCCAAGTACACCGCCCTCTACAAGTACAAAAGTACCCATCTGCAGTGGCTTGTATACCGTCGCTTCAACCCACTCGTTTAACCATGAAGTTGGCGCATGGAAAGCCAATGGTGAAAGTTCACGTTCCCCGGCCAATTTGGCACGCAGACGTCCTTGCTTATCATGTTCCATGATGACAAAGACTTCATCCCCCACTTGAGGACGCAGTTCTTCCAGTTCAGGCAATTCACGAATAGGAAGCAGCAATTGCCGTCCAAGTCCCATTTCCAGGAAACAGCCCAGTCGTGGGTGAACATCAGCCACAACCAGTCGTGCCATTTCGCCAAGCATGAGATAAGGCTTCTTCATCGTTACAGCCAGACGATCTTCCGTATCAAAGAATACAAAGACCTCAAGTGTCTCACCAATCTTAATATCCCGTGTTAGCTCGGTGTAGTGAAGCAGTACATCTTCCGATCCTGTCGTCAAAAAGAAACCAAACGGAGACACTTCACGTGACACCGACAAAGAGACGACTGTTCCAGCAATCAAACTCATACCATTTCCACCACTTTGGCATCAGACCATAAACGTTCAATGTTGTAGTATTCACGCTCGTCGCGGTGGAAGATATGAACAACTACATCGCCCATGTCCATCAGTACCCAACGTGCGGAATCCATACCTTCGATACCTTTGATCGTCGCTCCAGCTGCATGAGCCTGTTTGCGAATCTCAGTGGCAATGGCCTGTACCTGTGTATCGGAATTCCCGTGACAAATAACAAAATAATCGGCCACCAGGGAAACATTAATCAGATCCAACGCTACAATATTGGATGCCTTTTTGTCGTCAGCGGCAGCAACCGCCATATTCATAAGTTCTTTCGATGATACTGTCATGAACCAACCTCCATAATCTATATTTGTGTGTTCAAAAAGATCCTTTATAATCAAAAGTGGACTTTTTGAACAACTATAATTGAGTAATCAAGTCATTGCGTGACAACACGGTTAACGGATAAATAACACGGCGCTGCGAAATCAGCAAGCTGATCGTCGAATCGAATCCGGCAATTAATCCTTCCTCCAGACTATGTTCAGCCTGTTCGCGAATGTGATCCACTCCCGGGAAATCTCGTCCCGGTTCAATATAATCGGCAAGACACACCACTTTGTCCAGCAGGCTCATGCCTACCCGACCCGAGGTATGCCACCGGATGGCATTAATAACTTCGGAATCCTCTACACCGTAATCACGCTCGGCTACAAAAGCACCGACTTCGGAATGCCAGAGCTGTTTGTCATGCTGCAGAAGTTCCTGGTTTAATCCGTTATCACGGATTACCGCTTCCATCTCCGCTACGGGCCAATACTTCGCCACATCATGCAATATCGCTGCCAGATCCGCTTTTACAGGATCAGCACCGTATTTTTCAGCCAGCATCACAGCCGACTCCATCACGCCAAGTGTATGTTTCCAGCGTTTCTCCGGCATTTGTCCGGATACGGCTTGAATCAGTTCATCACGGCTTAGTCCCATATAAACCGCTCCTTACAATGTATTGGTGCACTTCATCAGGAATCATGAAGCGCACCGAATGTCCTTTGGCAAGACGTCTGCGTACGGCTGTCGATGAAATATCCACCAAAGGCATCTCGGCCAGTAGGACCCGATCCTGCAACTCGTCTGGTAGATCATCCAGATGTAACTGGAAGCCCGGTCGACCAACCCCGATAAAGGTTAGGCGTTCTGCAAGTTCTTCAATCTGCTCCCATTTGGGAAGATAGTTCACCATATCCGCCCCGATAATGAAATAGAATTCATGTTCAGGATGGCGACGCCACAATTCCTTCATCGTATCGATTGTATAAGACACTCCGCCAAGTTCCATCTCGATATCCAGCACCTCATATTGCTCAACACCCCTCACAGCGGCTTCCGTCATATCGAGACGTTGCTGTCCCGAAGCTCCGGCGCCACGTTTGTGAGGTGGAACATGGGAAGGCATGAACCAGATCTCATCCAGTGCATGCGAATCCCTTGCCGCTTCAGCTGCCAGGAGGTGTCCCATGTGGATCGGATCAAACGTACCACCCATGATACCGATCTTCACCCGCGTCACACTCCCTTATCTAGGTAGTTCGATTTGTTTGTTATCGCGCGATTCTTTGTACAGGATGATTGTGTTACCGATGACTTGTACAAGCTCACTTCCCGTTTCACGGGCAACTTCTTCAGCCATCTCTTTTCTGTCCTCATCATTGTTGTTGAGCACTTGCACTTTCATCAATTCGCGCTTCTCAATCGCATCTTCGATGTGACGGAACAGGTGTTCATTCGTTCCACCTTTACCAATCTGAAATACAGGGGTCAGATGATGTGCCTGTGACCGCAAAAAGCGCTTTTGTTTACCGTTTAACATGAATACTCCATACTCCTTATGTTGAGCAGGCCCTGATCGACAGCACAAAAACTGTCCGGACCTGACCATTCAATTATTATTTTTCACTGGTGAAAATGATCACTGAGACACAAGGTGACTCCGATTGCAGTACCATCTTCCGATCGCTGTTATCCCCAGATTTTTCTGATCCCTTTTCACAAAGGGAAAATCCGGTTATAGCTTATGCTTCCGAAGCAGCTTTCTTGCAGAAAGCTTTTAAGCGACCACTCCGTTTCTTGAGATTGGTTCTGCACTCGTCGTCTGCCTGTACTCTTAATATCATTTTCACACTTCAAAACTGTTTAACACCGCTCGTCTCATCGTCTCCACAGGAGCCGGAATGCCGAGCCAATGTTCAAAGGCCACTGCGCCCTGGTATACAAACATACCCAGACCACCGTGCACCGTACATCCACGCATCCGTGACTCCCGAAGGAGACGGGTCTCCAACGGATTGTAGATCAGATCACTTACCGCTGCTCCTTCACGAATCAATGAAGGGTCAACCGGTACGTCATCAACATGCGGATGCATTCCGGCAGACGTTGTGTTAATCACGATATCAGCCGTAGCCAGTACATTCGCAACTTCTTCCATGCCACTGCCCGAGATTTCTCCCAGACCATGGCCCCGTAAATCCGAAGCAAGTGCAATAGCCCTGTCCGCTGTACGGTTCAGAATATGGATATGCTCAGTCTTTTCCAGTGCAAGGGCGTATATGACGCCCCGCGCTGCTCCACCTGCTCCAAGTACCGCAATACGTTTGCCCGCAAGCTCAGGTACAGCCTCTTCCTTCAAAGATCGGACATAGCCAATACCATCCGTATTATACCCTGTCAGTGTTCCACCTTCATTGACGATGGTATTCACCGCACCAATCAGGCGAGCACTTTCATCGATCACATCCAGATACTGCATGACCTGCTCTTTGTGCGGGATCGTGACATTGACACCACGATAGCCCAATGCCACAATACCCCGAACTGCGGCTTCCAGTTGATCCGGATGAACATGCAGTGGCATATACATTCCATTCACTCCTGCAGCCAGTAGAGCTGCATTGTGCATTGCCGGAGACTTGGAGTGAGCAATAGGATCACCCATGACACCAAGCAATACGGGAAGTGAAGTGTTGAACTTTTTCTGCTCAGACATAGGTAAGCCTCCGATCCATCTGATGTACAGGTTTTGAGAATTTGTTAGATCAATGATGGACGGATCTGTACACGAATGCCTTTTGGAGCATGAACAGCAACCAGCGCTCCAATATCACCATTGACCTTAATCCAGCCCAGACCAGAGATGAATACATCCGATTGACTGCCGCGTTTGATGCGGAATTCATGTCGGGTCCATTCAGCCATCTCAGCTGCATTCTCACGGGTTGGCGGAGATAACAATTCTCCCAGGTGATCGCGGTACAGGTCGTCTGCACGCTCCAGCTTCGTCCGGTGAATATCAAGCGCAGTGCTGATAAAACACGTGAACGACTGACGATCACCTTCCACAAAGTCAAATCGAGCCATGCCGCCGAAGAACAGCGTCTGACCGGAATTCAACTGATAGACAGCCGGTTTAAGCGGTTTTTCCGGCATGATGGCAGCGAGATCTTTACGTGAAACAATCTCGCTGAAACGCCATGGATATACGATTCCGGGCGTATCTATAATATATTTCCCATCATCCAGCGGAATGTTCACCATATCCAGCGTTGTTCCCGGATAACGGGATGTGGTCAGTTCCTGCTCCAGATCACTGTAATCACGGATCAGACGGTTAATCAATGTGGATTTACCCACATTGGTACCGCCAACCACGTACACGTCACGATCTTCGCGATACGTTCCCACAAGCTCAAGCAGTCGGTCGAAGCCCTGATTTTGCTTCGCACTGCACAAGACGACATCCACGGTGCGCAGACCTTGTTCTTTGGCTTGCTTCTGCACCCAGTTGCGAACCTTGTTCCAGTTGGTTACTTTTGGAAGCAAGTCCGTTTTGTTCACAGCAAGCAACACCGGATTGTTGCCTACAAAACGTTGCAGACCAGAGATAATACTGCCATCAAAGTCAAACAAATCAACGATATGGATGACAAGTGCATCCTTATCCCCGATTTTGCTAAGCAGCGCCAGGAATTCGTCCTGATCCACTGTAACGGATGATGACTCATTGTAATTTTTGATGCGGAAACAGCGCTGGCATATAACCGGTTCACGATCCAGTGCCTTCTCGGGGATGAACCCTGGTAATTCCGAATTTTCTGTTTGCAGATGCACGCCGCATCCGCTGCACCTTACGGCAAGATTGCCGTTATGCGGTTCTGTCATTTCTTCTTTTCCTCCTCAAGCCATAAGCCTTTCCTGCGTAAACTCGTTAGAGCAATCCGTTCCACGCGCCGATTGAAGCGGGTCATAAATCCTTCGTCACCAATGGAGATTGGCAGTACCAGAACGGTGTATAACCCCATCCGGTTCCCTCCATAGACGTCCGTAAGCATCTGATCGCCTACTACAATCGTGTTTTCAGGAGATAACTCCATCATTTTCATTGCTCTACGAAACGGTACATTCGATGGTTTGCGTGCACTATGCACAAACTGGATATCCAGCGGGGTCGCAAATAGGGATACACGATTCAAATTGTTATTGGACACAATCATCAGCTTGAAACCGGCCTCTTTCACACGCGCAAACCATTCAATCAGTTCGGGTGTAGCGTCAGGGGCTTTGGCTCCAACGAGTGTGTTATCCAGATCAGTTATAATTCCACGGTAGCCTTGAGCGTACAGCTCTTCCAGATTAATGTCAAAAACCGTGTCTACACGCAGCTTGGGCATTAACATTTTAAACAAAGAAGTCACCTCAGTTTCATACGACACACTATATCACAAATCCGTCTTTCCTGAAAATGCATACAGCGCCTGATGGCATAGGAAAAAAGGAAAAACGGGACGGGCAACAACTATGCCCGTTCCGCTTTCAATTCTTTTCTCAGCTTCAAGGCAGTCTGATAGACACCCTTCCAGTCGTCGGCAGTTACGGACGCCGGACTGTAACGAGTCTGTTCAAACTTCGTGAGAAGCTCATACAATGTAGCTTCTGCAGCAGGTTTGGCCTGGCTCCAGCGAGCTACTGATTCACGAAGTGTCTCGTCTCCGCTCCGGGTCAGTCCCTTGCGTTTCACATAATGAATCCAACGCTCGGTCTCCGCCACCACCTTCTGTTCAGGACTGAGCGGTCCACCTGTCCGTAAACGAAGCAGGAAGAATCGCATGGAGAAGCGATTACGCCAGAACATGTATGCTACCCACAATACGATAACGGCTCCTGCAGCCCAGATGACAAAAGTCGGGATGGTAGACGCGTTCTGCTCAGGTGCAGGGGTCTGCTCTTCCTCTTGTACCGGCTCCTCTTCAGGCTGTTCTTCAGGCTCATCTACAGGCTGTACGTCAGGCTGTTCCGTAAGCAGTGGCATATCAAAGCCCGGTGTTGCTTCAACAGGAATCCAGCCATACTCACCGAAGTAGACCTCAGCCCAGGAGTGTGCATCTGCATTGGTAACGGTGTAGGTCGTCTCAATCTCCGCGCCAGGTTGACGCGGAGCCTGCATGTCCGAATTGAGGGACAGCTGTCCAGGCGCATAACCTTTAACCCATCTTGCAGGAATGCCCTCCGAGCGCGCCATCATCACCAGCGCCGTGGAGAAGTAGTCACAGTAGCCTTCCATAATATCAAACAGGAAACCTTCCACAAAGTCACTGCTTACTTTTCGAGATAAATCCGGATTGTTCGTGTATTCAAAATTAGTTTGTAAATAGTTTTGCAGTAATGCCACTTTTTCATACGGCGTATTCGCAGATGCCGTTATCTCGGCTGCCAGATTCGAGACCCGGTCAGGGAAACGGGATGGTAACTGCAAGTACATATCATCAGCAGGGTTACTGTTATACAGATCTTCAAAAGACTTTGTACGAAGCTCATCTTCCACAATCACAGGGGCTTCAGATACGATGGTGTACGTCTTGGGATACTGTGGTTGCTGACGGTCTGTCACTACATGCAGTTCAGCCTGTTCTGGATTCCACAACATCCGTTCCGTTCTGCCCTCGCCATTAATCGAGCTCACTTCCGAGATCGAATAAGCACCAAAGAGAATTGGATAGACATTATCGTTTAGCATCGTTACGTTCTGAATCACTTGTTTGGTATTCACATTTCCGGATTGATCGTTCTCCAGAGGCTGTCCTGCTTGAACATTCTCTGTTGCACCCCGTCCACGGTCATCCCAGCCTGTGCCTGTATACTCTGCACGTGTCTCACCGCGCCAGTAACTACGTTCATTGGTCGTGACAGACATGACAGGGGTATAGTCGAAGTTGAATCCGCCACCCAGCTGATTGTCTTCCCTGCTGTATCCCGATTCGGTAGCTGCCGGAATATCAAGGTTTCCGTTACCAACCTGGCTTGTGGAACTTCCGGTATAGTTCCGCCACGCTGTATACGGGTCCGTCAAGGTGGGCGGAATCTCTGGCATGTTGACGCTGGCTACAATAATCAAAGAAAAAATAATGGCAATATTGGCCAGGACTTTATAAGGATAACGGATGATTCGTTTCCAACCTTGTGGATACTGGAGCTGATAGTTACGGAAATGCTGACATACGAGCCATCCCATCCCTGCAAACATCACCCACGCGATTTCAATCCAGAGTGGAATCTGGGTAAAAGAATCGAGAATCCCCATCGAAATGATGTTAACACCCAGAAAAACAAGAATGCGACGTGTTGTGGTCACGAGTCGAAGCGCAGCTTCAAGCATCACCCATGCACACAGGGAGAACCAGATGTAAGGCGTCATATGCAATATGAATTGCTCCGCTCGGTCCGTTAATGAACCGTAAGGGATGTACACCGTATAATCAATTAGCGTTTTATGCAAAATGTAACCAACGACGACCGCCTTGATCATCGCGCGATACATCGTTTTGAAGGGCAGAATGACCTCCAGCACACTGACCGCTGCAAGTGTCCATAACACGAGAGACGTTGTCTCCGTATACCACGATTCCTGCGTAAATGAAATCCACTGCATGCCAATCAGGAAAATCCAGAGCAATGACGCTGCATGATACCAAGATCGTTTGCCTGCAACACTTTCATTTCCTTTTGTACTCATACAGAACCTCCCCCCATCACCGTTGGAAGCTCCTGCAAGTGAGAAACCGTGAATGACCTCGTGCCTCTTCCACGCAACATCGCATTCCACTCCGCACTACGGCGGGATTCACTGGTATCCATCAGAATATGACATGGCGTCATGCCCCGCGTATCAGCCCAGCGCAACAGTTCCAATATCTTTTCATCCTTCTGGGGAGAAATCACAACAAAGTAAGCTCCCTGAGGCAATTGACGTGCGATTCTTTCCACTCCAGGCAACAGATGAGTGTCCTGACCGTTGTATTGAATGTCTACCAGATGATGCATCATCTTCTGTCGTTCCAGCTGACTTTCACTGGGGGCCATGTAAGAGGTCTCGTCTGACAATGTCAACAATCCCATTCCCATCCGTTCCCTCGCACCATACTCCAGCAGTGAGGCAGCTGTGGACACGGCAATTTCAAAAGCATCCCCATGTTCATAACTTGATGCCAGCGCATCCAGAACCAGAATGGTTTTGGGCACAGACTCATGTTCAAACTCCTTGGACTTCCAGTTCCCTGTCTTTGCCGTAGCATTCCAGTGAATGCGGGAAAGTCGATCTCCGTATACGTAGTCACGTACACCATTGATCTGAGTGGTCTCTCTCCGTGAACGGGTTAACGCCGTCTGAGGACCAGATAACCGTGATTTGCGGTCGTAGAGCTGCCAATATGGAATAAATACCGTTCTTGGCAGTACGCGAAACTCACCTTTAGCCTTAAACTTTCCTCGATGTTCAATCAGTCCGAATATGTCCTCACTGGCACATTCCGTTTCTGAGAACACGTACTTCCCCCGCTCAAGTGGCGGTGTCTGGAATGACAACTCCCCATTACCTCGCATATTGGGAATCAAACTTTCCTTGAACGACCACGATTCTCCATTATGCCGATGCAGCATTTCACGTACAACCACATAGGGAAGCGGAAGGAATCCCGGAATGGTCAGACTCAACTGTACTTGAACCTGATCACCTGCATGAAGCAGTTCTTCATGGTCCGGACCAGAAGATAGCCTACGCACTCCCTGAGCACGTCGTACACCGCTAAATCCAGCGATAGCAAGATACACACAGAGCAGGGTCACCATCGAAAGTAACATTAGGGATGTCTTCCCGCCCTGGAACAAAACATAAGCCAGACAGCACATCCACACCATTGCGATGCTCCATACGCGTGGGTGGCGCAGCCCTCTATTGACTGTACTCAAAAGCTGCTTCATGAACTATTGCCCCATGGAGACGGGCACGCGTACTTGCTGCAGCACGGCATTCAGAACTGCTTCGGAACTCATACTGTCCAGTCTCGATTCGGGACGAAGCACAATACGATGAGAGATCACATAAGGGGCCATCGTCTTCACATCATCCGGGAGCACATAATCACGTTCCTGCAAGAAAGCAAAGGCTTTTACCGCCATCATGAAGGATATGGCTGCCCGTGGGCTGGCACCCAGCAATACGGATGGATGGGAGCGGGTTTGACGAACAACATCCAGCAGATAGTCCATGACCGGATCACCGATAAAGACTTCCTTGATCTCCTGCTGGATTGCCGAGATCTGGTCCATATGGGTGACGGATTCGAGACGATCTACAGGCTGGCCGGACTGATGCGTTTTCAGCAGGGTTTTCTCGATTTCTTTATCCGGATAACCAAGGCTTATTTTCAACATAAACCGGTCTAATTGTGCTTCCGGCAACGTGTATGTGCCTTCAAAATCAATCGGATTCTGAGTTGCACAGAGCATGAACGGATGTGGCAGATCATACGTATCGCCATCCACGGTTACACTGCGTTCCTCCATGACTTCAAGCAATGCTGACTGAGTTTTCGTAGTGGCCCGGTTAATCTCATCAGCCAGCAGGATGTTGGTCATCACGGGACCTGGACGGAAATAAAAACGTTCATCCTTCGGATGGAACACGGATACGCCCGTAATATCACTGGGTAAAATATCAGGATTACATTGAATGCGTCGGTACTCTCCGCGCATGGATTTCGATAATGCCTTGATCAACTGCGTTTTGCCAGTTCCCGGTACGTCTTCGATCAGAACGTGCCCGCCTGCAAGCAAAGCTGTAAGTAAAAGTTGAATTTCAAAGGATTTCCCCATAATGCAGGATTCCAGATTCGAACGAACTGCGGATATGATTTGGATCGACTCTTTGCGCACAGGCATGTGGTCTAACCTCCTAAAAAAGCATACAGATTTCCTTTTATTGTACATGATCCACGGGCGTGAGTACACTCGAAGGAACTCACAATTTGTTTCCAGCCCGTCAGATTCACCGCAGTTCTCGCATGAATACGACAAAAAAGGCCCGGATAGAAGTAATCCGAAGCCTTTGGTGAATCAAAATCAGGTTCAAGTGAATTTGTCATATGAAGTTAGCCTTTTGGACGAACCACCAATGCCGCCAAAAAAGAAAAGATGATCGCTGACGATATTCCCGCCGCTGTCAGATCAAATATCCCGGTGATCACCCCGATCCATCCCTCTTTCTCAAGTTCAGTCAATGCTCCATGTACCAAGGAGTTACCGAAACTTGTTATAGGAACAGAAGCACCTGCACCTGCAAACTTAACCAAAGGATCATAAAGACCGAGTGCATCCGCAACCGCCCCTGCCACAACAAGTGTACTCATGGTATGTGCCGGTGTAAGTTTGACACCATCCATTAGAAGCTGTCCTACAACACAGATCAAACCGCCAACGATAAATGCCCACAAGAACTGCATTCCATTAACCCTCCTTCTCTATAGCTACGGCATGTGCGATACAAGGAATAGTTTCACCCTGCTGATACGAGAGCGGTGACAAGAGTGCACCCGTAGCCACAACGAGTACCCGTTTGAGATCACCCTTCTGCATCCGATTCAAAATGTGACCGTAGGTTACCGTGGCAGAACATCCGCAGCCACTTCCTCCTGCAACAACATAAGGCTGTTTCTCCCGATCATAGATCATCAATCCGCAATCATTGAACACCGTCTGTTCCATGGGGAGACCTTCTTTTTGCAAAAGCTCTTTGGTAATCGGCAGACCGACAGAAGCCAGATCCCCGGTCACAATAAGATCGTAATAACCAGGCTCCAGTCCCGTATCCCTGAAATGAGAGATCAGGGTGTCGGCGGCTGCCGGTGCCATCGCTGAACCCATGTTGAAGGGATCTTTGATTCCCAAATCCATGATCCTACCAATGGTAGCCTTGGTCACTACTGGACCATCACCTGTACGGGACACCACACCACACCCTGAACCCGTAACGGTATATTGCGCATAAGGCGGCTTCTGAGAGCCATACTCCGTCGGATAACGAAATTGCTTCTCAACCGTGCAGTTGTGACTGACCGTACCTGCAAGGACATAATCGCCAGCTCCCGAGTCCACAATCATGGATGCCAGCGCCAACGTTTCCATAGAAGTTGAACAAGCTCCGAAGACACCAAGGTAAGGCACACCCAATTTTCTCGCTGAAAATGAACTGCTGATAATCTGATTCATCAGATCTCCACCAACAAAAAAGTGTAGCTCTTCCTTGGTGATGTTTGCATTAATCAAAGCGAGTTGGGAAGCCTGTTCGAGCAGTTTGCGTTCTCCCTTCTCCCACGTCTTCTCACCGATCTCAAGGTTGTCATAGATGTAATCAAAATCTGATGACAAGGGACCTTTGCCTTCATCTGGTCCTACTACTGCCGCCTTGCCGATAATTCGCGGACGATTCTCAAATTGCCACGTTTGGCGACCCAATCGCTTCACAGGTGTCCACCTCCAAATCCCAAAAAGGCGTACACGATGCCTACAACAAATGCTGCCACGACACCAAACACGATAACGGAACCAGCAAGTTTGAACATGTTGGCCCCAACCCCAAGTACCAACCCTTCAGCACGATGTTCAAGTGCAGCAGAGCACATGGAATTGGCAAATCCGGTTACCGGCACAGCCGTTCCTGCTCCTGCCCATTGAGCCATTTTATCGTATACCCCAAGACAAGTCAGAATAACGGATATGAGAATCATGACCGCCACCGTAGGATTGGAAGCTTCCTTCGATGTCATGTCGAAACCGGCCATGAAAGCCTCTTGAATGGCCTGTCCTATCAAGCAGACGGTACCTCCAACCAGAAATGCCTTGAGGCAGTTCTTCAGGATTGGACGAGGCGGTTCATGTTTTTTCGCAACTTTTTTGTACTCCTTTTCATCCATGGACAGGGACGACGTTTTTTTTTCGCTTCCTGATGCAGATTGAGCTGGCAAGATGCAAGACCTCCTCTATGTCAAAATGGTTCAAAGCTACGGCTGAATGCCAATGTGTATAATCTTATATTCAGTGTTTGTTAATCATCGGAAGGTTATGTATCCGGCGACAGACAGCATATGTTTCCAACAAGATCATACGGTGGAAACAGGTTGGAGATCCGCCGGATTTGAAGGCTCATAGATACGTTCTATAAATAAAGAAGAACAATCACGAGCAAGATAAAAAGAACGATGAACAGTACTTTTTCCGTGCCCTCTTCCGGAGGCTTCATTGGATAGTTAGCTCCTTCCTGTATGAGACAAGGAAATATTGAGTATATAAACTTCACAAAATGATGACATCCCCTCTGTATATTCATATTCATTGAAGTAGCTCCAGGTCTGCGGCTACCGCGGATAAAATCATGAAACATGGGTAAGACAAGCGCCCAAAACATGCCTTAAATACGTGACATAAACATGGACAATCACTTGCGCAAGGTTCATACTGTAATGTGACCAGTGGTTAAATAACAAGTCCTCCGCATAATCAGATGCGTGTTCAAAAAAGTCTGATTTTGAACTACATCTAAAAGGACAACAGGCGGGTAGCCGTTCTACTGTGACCTGAAATACATACCAACAGAGGAGTTGTTGACACATGAATGAAAAAACGATGGATATGTTTCGCACGTTGACGGAGTTTCCCTCCGCATCCGGTTTTGAACGTGAGCTTCGCGGCTGGATGAAAGAGCAGCTTTCCGCTTATACGGATGAGTTCGTCCAGGATCGCCTAGGGAGTCTATTTGGTGTTTTACGGGGAGAGGAATCCGGTCCTAAAGTTATGGTTGCCGGACACTTTGACGAAGTTGGTTTCATGACTACGGGCATTACCGAAACAGGTATGATCAAATTCCGTCCACTGGGTGGATGGTGGAGTCAGGCTGTACTTTCTCAACGATTGGAAATCATCACACCTGATCGTCGGATTACCGGAGTTGTAGGTTCCACACCTACACACTTGCTGGACGAGTCCCAGCGGAACAAACCTGTTGATCTGAATTCCATGTATCTCGATATTGGAGCAGACAACCGTGCCGAAGCAGAATCCTGGGGCATTCATCCAGGGATGCAGATTGTGCCAATCTGTGAATTCACGCCGATGGCGAACCCGAAAAAAATCATGGCCAAAGCGTGGGATAATCGTTACGGCGTAGGTCTTGCACTTGAACTGGTTGAAGCGTTACACAAGGAAAAACTGCCAAACACACTTTATGCTGGTGCAACGGTTCAGGAAGAACTGGGGCTTCGCGGTGCACGTACGGCGGCCAATCTGATTCAGCCTGATATCTTCTTCGCGCTTGACTGTAGCGCGGCGAATGATATGACAGGTGACAAACAGTCATTTGGACATATCGGAGAAGGAGCATTACTTCGTATTTTTGACCCGGGTATGTTCACTCATCGCGGAATGGTGGAATATGTTCAAGATACGGCTTCATCGAATCAGATCAAAATGCAGTATTTCATCTCACCAGGCGGTACTGATGCAGGTCAAGTTCACCTGAGCGGCATTGGTGTGCCCTCAACAGTGATTGGGATCTGTGCACGTTATATCCATACCTCTTCTTCCATCATTCATACGGATGACTACGATGCGGCCAAAGAATTGATTGTAAAACTCGTTAAAGGTCTTGATCGGACAACGATGAATACCATTATTGATAACGCGTAGTTCAGTTACATGGAAAACACTTAAATAATTATGCCTGAAAGAGATGTCCCGTCAGACCGGGATGTCTCTTTTTTTGGTTTAATCAACTAGATTAATAGGTCGAACATTATGGAGAATGCCACATAAGATATACGATAATGGAAGATCAATAACCAAACACCAACCAGTGGGGGACCTGTTATGGCAGTGGGAAGAAACGGAAAATCGAATAAAGGTTCTAACAAAAAACCAAACGCTGCTAATACCCTCCTTAATGGAAACCTCAAGGGAAAAAATCTCGAATTGATTGTAGCAGCGCTATTGGTGAGCGGAAAGTTGAGAGTGGATGCTGTCACGTTGTTTCGTGAGGCTACATTGGTTGTGGAATTGGTTGGTCAATATAAAACACTTCGAAAGGTCACACCCTCCAATTCAGACAAACTGGTACAATTCCTGGATGAAACCGGCGGCGATATGACGCTGAATGATGTTATACAGGCATTTCAACAGAGAATCAATTCCTAATCGCCAAGAAATGAGGTGGACATCATGTCCGAGTTTGACGGAACCGGGTTTGCCGAACTGTTAATTGTGCTTATTCTTGTTGTTTTATTTGTTTATGGCTCTACTGACATCGGAACACTCACTGGCTCACCTACTTCAACCTGATCTTATTGTAAGTCCTAACAGTAAAAATCGCAGCATCTGGAGAAAATGAACACATCAAAATGCCAATCCGATTCACCGGACTGGCATTTTATGTATCATTACAGAAATAATGGCGAGAACGCAAACCACGCCAAAATAAGGGTAAGCACAATGCAGACATTCTCTACAACGGCTCCATGTTTGGTTCCTGTGCTCATCAGATTGGCTCGTATGCGCCACTTGAGCGGTGGTAACGGACGAATGCCACGATTGGTTAATGAATCGGCCAACAGGTGCATGGCATACGCCGTACCTCCTGCTACCCAGATTTCCGGCCCCTGCTGTTGCG